>NZ_CAMKGL010000027.1 GCF_946227985.1 Serratia quinivorans | reverse complement strand
TGTGACCAGGTGGAGTCGGCGGTGGCCTGGCAGTACGGCATCGAGCGCAACGACGGCCCGACCACGCTGATTTTCTCACGTCAGAACCTGACCCAGCAGCCGCGTAGCGCAGAGCAACTGGCCAACGTCTACCGTGGCGGTTATGTGCTGAAAGACTGCGCCGGTACGCCGGACGTGATTCTGATTGCCACCGGTTCGGAAGTGGGTATCACCGTGGAAGCGGCAGACCAGCTGACCGCGGCGGGCCGTAAGGTGCGCGTGGTCTCCATGCCGTCCACCGACGCGTTCGACAAGCAGGATGCGGCGTACCGTGAATCCGTGCTGCCGGCAGCGGTGAGCGC
>NZ_CAMKGL010000026.1 GCF_946227985.1 Serratia quinivorans | reverse complement strand
ATCCATATCCCCGGATTGCCTTTTGTATTCAGAGGATATTGCTGGTTTCCAACCCACGACCAGTTAACTGTTGAACTATCACCATCGGGGTAAGTTGTGGTGCTATCACAGATAAACAATTGATTGGCTGAAAAATAGTTCCTTGCTACATAATCACGATTACTCGCAGCGTCTGCACCGGTCACTATATAAATGTCACCTCGATTGGCTTTCTGACCCAGGATCCATATCCCCGGATTGCCTTTTGTATTCAGAGGATATTGCTGGTTTCCAACCCACGACCAGTTATTTGTTGAATAATCACCATAGGGGTAAACTCTGCTGGCATCACAGTTAAACGATTGATTGGCTAAAAAATAGTTCCGCGCCGTATAATAGCCATTCCTGGCAGCGTCTGCACCGGTCACCATATAAATGTCACCTCGATTGGCTTGCTGACCCAGGATCCATATCCCCGGATTGCCTTTTGTATTCAGAGGATATTGCTGGTTTCCAACCCACGACCAGTTATCTGTTGAACTATCACCATCGGGGTAAGTTGTGGTGCTATCACAGATAAA
>NZ_CAMKGL010000025.1 GCF_946227985.1 Serratia quinivorans | reverse complement strand
TCTGTTGGTCGGAAAAACGCTTCTTCATGGGGATGTCCTCATGTGGCTTATGAAGACATTACTAACATCGGGGTGTACTAATCAACTGGGAGCAGGTCAGGGTCTCCCCATGCGAGAGTAGGACACTGCCAGGCATCAATTAAACGTTATCGGCCTTGACACCCGATAATGAGCAGGATCGCCAAGTGCGGTTTTGCAACATCGAAAGATGTAACGTGAAAGAACCGGTGGAGCGGTAGTTCAGTTGGTTAGAATACCTGCCTGTCACGCAGGGGGTCGCGGGTTCGAGCCCCGTCCGTTCCGCCACTAATTTGATAAGCCCTGAGTCTCTGACTCAGGGCTTTTTCATATGCAAAATTCAACGAAATTGAATATAGCTGCGTGATTTATGCGGTGAAAATCTGCTCTAGTAAATAATTATCCGAACTGCATGCCAATATAAAGCATAATATACCCGACAGTAGATCTCCGCCGGGTAATGAATTTTTTTTCGTTATTTAATATTCTGGCGCGCAAGTTCCAATTGAATATCCTTATCCAGATTGGCCACCCAGCGATTATAGTTTGGATGAATATTTCCGTCTTTGGCATCCATATTACTGCTAGCAACATAGTTAATGTGATAACTATTTGTATTGTAAGTGATACGTATATCTGCGCTGTGGCCACGTAGCAAAATCTTGCCATCGATCACGCCATCTGCGGTAGGGTTCATAATCCAGCCGCGGTTCAAGCCGGCGGAGAGGATCGCCTGGCGCACCTGTGCATTACTGTGACTATCTGCAATGTTTTGGCTGACGTTTTTAACCGGAGCCGTGCCTGCGCAACCGGTAACCAGCATAGCGGCGAATACGGCAGTTAAAATGAGCTTAAATGGTTTCATACTCTTGTCCATGAGTGTTGGTAAATGAGAAAGGTATTAATCATGCAGGGAAGTGATGCATGACGATCCCTGATTAAGATACACTCATCGGAAAAATTCGACAAATACTGCTGCTTATCATCGTGATATTTCCCTTTTTTCTCAAGTGTTGTCGACTTATGTCGATAAGTAAGCCTAATCGTTTAATCGAATATTCCGTGAAAAAATAGGAATTTTGGGAATGCATTCTGGGGTTAGATATAATAAATTTACCCACGGAATTTTTCTGACCAGTAATCCCCTTAATGGCGGGCGACATGAATATACTCAGTTGGTGGGCAATGGCTCCCGATCGTGGAACGCGTGATGCATGGCGCCAATGGGCTACGGATAATGCTATTACCGCTGAATACCCGGGGGTATTACCCGGTTGTTCTCGTATTCCCATGATGTCACTGCGTCGAATGAGTATCGGAACGCGCCTGGCGGTAGAAAGCGGGTTGATCTTATTGAATGATTACCCGGCGGATATGGCAATCTTTACCAGTCGTCATGGCGAGTTGGAGCGGACGCACAAAATACTCCAGCACTTGCATCAGCAGCAACCCTTATCACCAACGGATTTTGCCATGTCGGTACATAACACAGCGGCGGGATGGTTGACTATTATGGCGAAGAATACTTTGCCGACCACTTCACTGGCCGCCGGCGAAGACAGCTTCCAGCAGGGGATGATTGAGGCCCAGGTCGTATTGGCCACGGGCAGTGCGGAACGGGTGTTATTAATCGATTTCGACGGGATCGTACCGGATGTTTACCGGCCTTTCGCGCCGGAAAATTCGGTTCCCTATGCTGTCGCCCTGCTGCTCGAAAGCGGTGGCACGCTGCAATGTCAGGCAACAACGGCCGAACAGGTGAACCACCAGGAGCCGCAGGGCCTGTCGTTTCTACGAGGATGGCTGAGTGCTGATGATGAATTCACGGTACCGGGCCAGCGGCACGGCTGGTTGTGGAAACGCTGATGGCAACAACGATCCCTGCGGAAAAGGTTTCCGAACAATCCTCATGGTTTAATCGCTGTTGGCGGGTGGTGGCAACGGGCTTTTGCTTTTCGCTATTTGGTTTGGGTGGCCTGTTACTGTCTGGCGTCTGGTTTAATCTGATGCGCCTGGTGGTACGAGATCCCGCACGCCGCAGCCGGTTAACGCAGAACTCAATCCGTCACAGTTTCCGTTTCTTCCTGGCAACGACGCGTTTCTTCGGCGTGCTGGATTACCATTTCGACAATGTAGAACGCTTTAGTGAAGATCGCGGCTGCCTGGTGATCGCCAACCATCCCAGCCTGTTGGATTATGTGCTCCTGGCATCACAAATGCCGCGCTGTGACTGCATCGTCAAAGAGGCCTTGCTGAATAATGTATTTGTCAGCGGGGTGATCAAAGCGGCGGGATATTTGGCTAATGCGCAGTCGGATATTCTTTTGGAACAATGCCATCAACGTCTGGCCAGCGGAGGGACCATCCTGATCTTCCCTGAGGGCACCCGTACCACGCCGGGCAAGGCTCTGACGCTGCAACGAGGGGCGGCCAATATTGCGCTGCGGGGGCAATGTGATATCCGGGTAGTGCATATCCACTGCCATCCCCCCATGCTGACGAAGCAGGGCAAATGGTATAAGATCCCGGCGATAAAACCGCAGTTCCATATCACCGTTCAGGATAAGATCGACGCCCGCGCATTCATTCATGCAAATGACGTTTCTCCCGCCCTTGCGGCAAGAAGATTAACCCAGCATTTAACTGACGCCTTACAGTCAGAACCTACAAATAATGAGATATAGCGGAATGAATTTATTGAGCACCGAAATCAAGCAATTGATCATTGATACGCTCAATCTTGAAGGTATGACACCGGAGGAGATTGACGCCGAGGCACCGCTGTTTGGTGATGGGCTGGGCCTGGATTCCATTGACGCACTGGAATTGGGTTTAGCATTAAAGAATCGTTATGGCGTGGTGCTGTCGGCTGAAAGCCAGGTGACCTGCTCCCAGTTGATTAGTACACCCCGATGTTAGTAATGTCTTCATAAGCCACATGAGGACATCCCCATGAAGAAGCGTTTTTCCGACCAACAGATCATCAGTATTCTC
>NZ_CAMKGL010000024.1 GCF_946227985.1 Serratia quinivorans | reverse complement strand
TAACCTTCGGGAGGGCGCTTACCACTTTGTGATTCATGACTGGGGTGAAGTCGTAACAAGGTAACCGTAGGGGAACCTGCGGTTGGATCACCTCCTTACCTAATGATATTGATTGCGTGAAGTGCTCACACAGATTGTCTGATAGAAAAGTAATGAGCAAAAGCGCTACCTGTTGATGTAATGAGTCTCTGACTCATGCTGATACGAACCGATTAAGACGTGAGTCTGATCGGAATTTCGTGTCCCCATCGTCTAGAGGCCTAGGACACTGCCCTTTCACGGCTGTAACAGGGGTTCGAATCCCCTTGGGGACGCCATTCCGATAATGAGTGAAAGACATTATCACCGGTGCTTGCTGCACCGAAAACATCTTAAAGATGACTTTAATGAGTCGTGTTTAAGATATTGCTCTTTAACAATCTGGAACAAGCTGAAAATTGAAACATGACAGCTGAAACTTACTCCTCCGTAGATGTACTGGAGTAAGGACTAACCTGTCATAGAGTCTCTCAAATGTAACAGCGCGAAAGTGGAAACACTTTTGGGTTGTGAGGTTAAGTGACTAAGCGTACACGGTGGATGCCTAGGCAGTCAGAGGCGATGAAGGGCGTGTTAATCTGCGATAAGCGTCGGTAAGGTGATATAAACCGTTATAACCGGCGATACCCGAATGGGGAAACCCAGTGCAATTCGTTGCACTATCATACGATGAATACATAGTCGTATGAGGCGAACCGGGGGAACTGAAACATCTAAGTACCCCGAGGAAAAGAAATCAACCGAGATTCCCCCAGTAGCGGCGAGCGAACGGGGAGGAGCCCAGAACCTGAATCAGTTCTTGTGTTAGTGGAAGCGTCTGGAAAGTCGCACAGTAAAGGGTGATAGTCCCGTACACTAAAATGCATTAATTGTGAGTTCGATGAGTAGGGCGGGACACGTGACATCCTGTCTGAATATGGGGGGACCATCCTCCAAGGCTAAATACTCCTGACTGACCGATAGTGAACCAGTACCGTGAGGGAAAGGCGAAAAGAACCCCGGCGAGGGGAGTGAAATAGAACCTGAAACCGTGTACGTACAAGCAGTGGGAGCCTACTAGTTGGGTGACTGCGTACCTTTTGTATAATGGGTCAGCGACTTATATTTTGTAGCAAGGTTAACCGTATAGGGGAGCCGTAGGGAAACCGAGTCTTAACTGGGCGAATAGTTGCAAGGTATAGACCCGAAACCCGGTGATCTAGCCATGGGCAGGTTGAAGGTTGGGTAACACTAACTGGAGGACCGAACCGACTAATGTTGAAAAATTAGCGGATGACTTGTGGCTGGGGGTGAAAGGCCAATCAAACCGGGAGATAGCTGGTTCTCCCCGAAAGCTATTTAGGTAGCGCCTCGTGAACTCATCTTCGGGGGTAGAGCACTGTTTCGGCTAGGGGGCCATCCCGGCTTACCAAACCGATGCAAACTCCGAATACCGAAGAATGTTATCACGGGAGACACACGGCGGGTGCTAACGTCCGTCGTGAAGAGGGAAACAACCCAGACCGCCAGCTAAGGTCCCAAAGTCATGGTTAAGTGGGAAACGATGTGGGAAGGCATAGACAGCCAGGATGTTGGCTTAGAAGCAGCCATCATTTAAAGAAAGCGTAATAGCTCACTGGTCGAGTCGGCCTGCGCGGAAGATGTAACGGGGCTAAACCATGCACCGAAGCTGCGGCAGCGACGCTTAGGCGTTGTTGGGTAGGGGAGCGTTCTGTAAGCCGTTGAAGGTGGCCTGTGAGGGTTGCTGGAGGTATCAGAAGTGCGAATGCTGACATAAGTAACGATAAAGCGGGTGAAAAACCCGCTCGCCGGAAGACCAAGGGTTCCTGTCCAACGTTAATCGGGGCAGGGTGAGTCGACCCCTAAGGCGAGGCCGAAAGGCGTAGTCGATGGGAAACAGGTTAATATTCCTGTACTCGGTGTTACTGCGAAGGGGGGACGGAGAAGGCTAGGCTAGCCGGGCGACGGTTGTCCCGGTTTAAGCGTGTAGGGGGAGTGACCTGGTAAATCCGGTTATTCATTCAACCCTGAGGCGTGATGACGATGCACTACGGTGCAGAAGTAGTTGATGCCAAGCTTCCAGGAAAAGCCTCTAAGCATCAGGTAACACAGAATCGTACCCCAAACCGACACAGGTGGTCAGGTAGAGAATACCAAGGCGCTTGAGAGAACTCGGGTGAAGGAACTAGGCAAAATGGTGCCGTAACTTCGGGAGAAGGCACGCTGGCGCGTAGGTGAAGAGACTTGCTCTCGGAGCTGAAGCCAGTCGCAGATACCAGCTGGCTGCAACTGTTTAATAAAAACACAGCACTGTGCAAACACGAAAGTGGACGTATACGGTGTGACGCCTGCCCGGTGCTGGAAGGTTAATTGATGGGGTCAGCCGCAAGGCGAAGCTCTTGATCGAAGCCCCAGTAAACGGCGGCCGTAACTATAACGGTCCTAAGGTAGCGAAATTCCTTGTCGGGTAAGTTCCGACCTGCACGAATGGCGTAATGATGGCCAGGCTGTCTCCACCCGAGACTCAGTGAAATTGAACTCGCTGTGAAGATGCAGTGTACCCGCGGCAAGACGGAAAGACCCCGTGAACCTTTACTATAGCTTGACACTGAACATTGAGCCTTGATGTGTAGGATAGGTGGGAGGCTTTGAAGCGTGGACGCCAGTCTGCGTGGAGCCAACCTTGAAATACCACCCTTTAATGTTTGATGTTCTAACTCGGCCCCGTAATCCGGGGTGAGGACAGTGTCTGGTGGGTAGTTTGACTGGGGCGGTCTCCTCCCAAAGAGTAACGGAGGAGCACGAAGGTTAGCTAATCACGGTCGGACATCGTGAGGTTAGTGCAAAGGCATAAGCTAGCTTGACTGCGAGAGTGACGGCTCGAGCAGGTACGAAAGTAGGTCTTAGTGATCCGGTGGTTCTGAATGGAAGGGCCATCGCTCAACGGATAAAAGGTACTCCGGGGATAACAGGCTGATACCGCCCAAGAGTTCATATCGACGGCGGTGTTTGGCACCTCGATGTCGGCTCATCACATCCTGGGGCTGAAGTAGGTCCCAAGGGTATGGCTGTTCGCCATTTAAAGTGGTACGCGAGCTGGGTTTAGAACGTCGTGAGACAGTTCGGTCCCTATCTGCCGTGGGCGTTGGAAGATTGAGAGGGGTTGCTCCTAGTACGAGAGGACCGGAGTGAACGCACCACTGGTGTTCGGGTTGTCATGCCAATGGCATTGCCCGGTAGCTAAGTGCGGAAAAGATAAGCGCTGAAAGCATCTAAGCGCGAAACTTGCCTCGAGATGAGTCTTCCCTGGGAACTTGATTCCCCTGAAGGAACGTTTAAGACTAAGACGTTGATAGGCTGGGTGTGTAAGTGCAGCGATGCATTGAGCTAACCAGTACTAATGATCCGTGAGACTTAACCTTACAACACCAAAAGTGTTTTGATTTGAGAGATTTTCAGCGAAGTTCCGAGATTGGTTCTGGTGGTCATGAGAATGACGGCCGAGAATGAAACAGAATTTGCCTGGCGGCAATAGCGCGGTGGTCCCACCTGA
>NZ_CAMKGL010000023.1 GCF_946227985.1 Serratia quinivorans | reverse complement strand
CCCATGCCGAACTCAGAAGTGAAACGCCGTAGCGCCGATGGTAGTGTGGGGTCTCCCCATGCGAGAGTAGGACACTGCCAGGCATCAATTAAGCCAAGAGGCCATCCGCAAGGATGGCCTTTTTGCTGTGTGCGAAAAACAAAAACAGACGCCGCTACGCAGCGCTTCGTTAGAAGCCTCCACATCACAATATCCTCAGAATAAAAGCCAGCTGGCTATCTTTAATATATAAATTTCAAAAATGTTTAAACATAATAAATGACTTTAAATATATATAAGCCAATTTGGGTGAGATACTTGAGTTTTCGGTAATAAGACCCAGCTATGAAAAAATCTCTGTATTAATCATTTTTGTATCTATCTATAACGTATTACCCAATTCATTTATATAGAAAATACCTTATAAAACAATCAAAAGTATTCCCTCGGTGGATGTTATCCAGATAAAAGCCCTATCGTTGAAAACAAATATTAGCCTGGCGTGCCGAATCGAGTAGACTAGGTGAAGGTTCATTTCCGTATAGGTATTTATCGTTATGTCTACTGAAAGCGCGTCATTAAAAAAGCACAATACTTTTGCGCTCCCGGTCAACGCAGCGCATCTGGTCATTGCAGAAACAATCGAATTAATGATCAAGGTTTGGCAGAAAACACAGAAGCGTCAAGAGCCGCTGCTGGTACTTGGCGAAGGGAGTAACGTCCTGTTTCTTGATGATTTTTCCGGTACGGTAATGATCAATCAATTAAAAGGTATCGACATCCGAGAGGAGGAGGATGCCTGGTTTCTCCACGTTAGCTCTGGTGAGAGTTGGCATGGTTTGGTTTGTCACACTTTAGAAACTGGCATCCCTGGGCTGGAAAACCTGGCGTTGATCCCCGGTCTGGTCGGCTCTGCACCTATTCAGAACATCGGTGCCTATGGTATCGAGCTCAAGAGCGTATGTGACTACGTTGATCTATTGGATCTGACTACGGGTGCCATCGATCGCATTGCCGCATCAGACTGCGGCTTTGGTTACCGAGAAAGTATTTTTAAACATCATTTTCAGAAGGGACATATCATTGTTGGTGTAGGCCTACGTCTTAGCAAGCAATGGGATCCAATGTTGAATTATGGCGATCTGACGAAGCTGGCCCCTGAAACGGTGACACCACGTCAGGTATTTGACTCAGTATGTGCAATGCGCCGCAGCAAATTGCCTGATCCTAAAGTGACGGGTAATGCAGGCAGCTTCTTCAAAAACCCATTGGTCAGTAGTGAAAAGGCAGCAGCGTTGACTGTCGAATATGCTGGTATGCCGCATTACCCGCAGCAGGACGGTCAGGTGAAGCTGGCTGCAGGTTGGTTGATCGATCAGTGTGGGCTGAAAGGTCACCAAATTGGCGGTGCAGCGGTACATAGTCAACAGGCGCTTGTGCTGGTTAATGTGGGTAATGCCACCAGTCATGACGTGGTGGCGCTGGCACGGCATGTACGTAATACCGTAGCGAAAAAGTTCGATGTATGGCTGGAGCCGGAAGTTCGCTTTATCGGTGCGGGCGGTGAGTTGAACGCCGTAGAGGTTCTTTCATGAAGGATACCAAAGTTCCCCTTAAGCTCATTTCTATACTGGCTGATGGTGATTTCCATTCTGGTGAGCATCTTGGAGAGTTGCTGGGCATGAGTCGTGCCGCTATTAATAAACATATCCAGACAATCCGCGAATGGGGTTTGGATGTGTTTACTGTGCCTGGGAAGGGCTATAGCCTACCTAGTCCGATCCAGTTGCTGGATGTTGAACGTATTCTTGGCCAACTGGTTGATAAGCGTGTCACTGTGCTACCGGTCGTGGACTCGACCAACCAATATTTGCTGGATCGGATTGCCGAATTGCAATCTGGCGATGCCTGTGTTGCTGAGTACCAGCAGGCTGGTCGTGGTCGTCGCGGTCGCCAATGGATCTCACCATTTGGTGCTAATCTGTATCTTTCAATGTTTTGGCGTCTGGAGCAGGGGCCTGCAGCAGCAATGGGTCTGAGTCTGGTGATTGGCATCGTGATGGCTGAGGTACTCAAAGGGCTTGGGGCGCAAGATGTCAGAGTTAAATGGCCAAACGATTTGTACCTTAACGATCGTAAGTTGGCAGGTATCTTGGTCGAATTAACGGGGAAAACCGGTGATGCGGCCCAGCTGGTGATTGGTGCCGGTATTAACTTGGCGATGCGTGAAACCAATGCCAATGCGATTAATCAGGGCTGGATAAACCTGCAGGAAGCGGGAATTAATATCGATCGTAATGAATTGGCCGCTACTTTACTCAATGAATTGCGTCAATCGCTGCAGCAGTTTGAGATTGAGGGTTTAGCGCCATTTATTGCGCGCTGGCGTGCTTTGGACAACTTTATCGATAGACCGGTTAAACTATTAATTGGCGAACAACAAATATTTGGCATTGCACGGGGTATTGATCAGCAGGGAGCATTATTGCTCGACCAGGATGGTGTGATTAAACCGTTCATTGGTGGGGAGATATCCCTACGTAGTGCCGAGTAATTATCAATAGATATAAGGGGCCGGTAGGCCCCTTGCTTATTATTAAATTACTTTCTTAAACGAACGCTTTCAACCGCGTGATTAGCACTCTTCGTCATGATCAGACTGGCTCGCTCACGTGTCGGTAGAATATTTTCTTGCAAATTCAGCCCATTAATCTCATTCCATAGCTGAGAGGCTATATTGACAGCTTCTGGCTCAGGCAACTTAGAATAGTTATGGAAATAAGAGTCGGGATTAGAAAATGCGCCCTGACGGAACTTAAGAAATCTATTGATATACCAGGATTGCAGTAGTTCTTCGGGAGCATCGACATATATTGAGAAATCAACAAAGTCAGAAACAAATACACGATGCGGATCATGAGGGTAATCCATTCCGCTCTGTAATACGTTTAGCCCTTCAAGAATAAGAATATCCGGCTGCTCGATGATTTTATTCCCTTCGGGAACAACATCATAAATCAGATGGGAATAGACCGGAGCGGTCACGCGTTTAGCGCCGGATTTCACTTCAGAAACGAATTTCACCAGACTGTGCATATCATAAGACTGTGGGAAGCCTTTTTTCTTCATCAGCCCGCGTTCGTTCAACACCTTATTCGGATGCAGAAAACCGTCGGTGGTGATCAACTCAACGCTACGATGTTCCGGCCAACTGCCAAGCAATGCCTGTAGCAAACGTGCAGTGGTACTTTTACCTACGGCAACACTGCCGGCAATGCCGATAACGTAGGGGATTTTTTGTCCATCAGTACCGAGAAATTGCTCAAGTACGGCCTGACGGCGCAGGTTTGAACTGATATAGAAGTTCAACAATCGGGATAGCGGCAGATAAATCTGTGCTACCTCTTCCAAAGAGAGATCTTCGTTAATCCCTTTCAGTTTAACAATCTCTTCTTCTGACAGTGTCAGCGGCACCGAATCCCGTAACGCAGCCCACTGGGTACGATCGAACTGAAGATAGGGCGTCGCTAAAGATTGATCTCTTTTTATCATAAGCCAAATTCTGCCTGTTAACGCAGGTTGGGAAAGGCGCCAGACGCCAACTCCAGATAATAATCAAGCTGCATATTATAGACAGCTTCGTTTTTGACGTAGACTTTTTTCGCAAAAGTTGGCGATTAGTATGAGTTTATCTCAATTGTGCGAAGCGGCGCGCAGTAGGCGGAAGTCGCTTTTGGCGTATTCCTACTTCAATTCGCAGCTTGCCGAATGGGGTGAAACTGCTGTTTAGGTCAAATATGTAGACGACACTCGCAAAAGAACAATTGCAGTGTAGGGCGTGATGACTGTGATTGATGAATATTTGTACGCCTTACAGTGTGAATTGCCAGGCAGTGGGCAAAATTGGGCGATTTATGAGCGAAAGTGCAGTTAACGCAATTTTTTTGTTGCATAGGCCGTCCGGTCTACCTAGAATGCGCTGCACTTGATGCCGGCTTAGCTCAGTTGGTAGAGCAACTGACTTGTAATCAGTAGGTCACCAGTTCGATTCCGGTAGCCGGCACCAATCAAGTCACAGTAGTTAAAATCTGGTGGGGTTCCCGAGCGGCCAAAGGGAGCAGACTGTAAATCTGCCGTCACAGACTTCGAAGGTTCGAATCCTTCCCCCACCACCATATCTTGCCTTCGGCAGTTAACTGGCCAGCGATAAACTCGCAACAGTTGAATTGCAGAAGGGGAAGGCGAAAGTCTTCAGCAAGGTTCGAGTTGTGCAGCGCATCGCGCAGCCGGCCCGAAGGGTGAGAGTTAAGCGACGAACAATCCTTCTCCCATCTAAAAATTCTACAGAAAAGTCAGGTAGCCGAGTTCCAGGATGCGGGCATCGTATAATGGCTATTACCTCAGCCTTCCAAGCTGATGATGTGGGTTCGATTCCCACTGCCCGCTCCAAGATGTGCTGATATAGCTCAGTTGGTAGAGCGCACCCTTGGTAAGGGTGAGGTCGGCAGTTCGAATCTGCCTATCAGCACCACTTCTTATAATCTCGCCCCCTGATTTTCTTTCTGTTCTGGATTCAACAGGCAAATGCTTGGTTGATGTGGTGATACCACCGATTTATCCGTGTCTTAGAGGGACAATCGATGTCTAAAGAAAAGTTTGAACGTACAAAACCGCACGTTAACGTCGGTACTATCGGCCACGTTGACCACGGTAAAACTACCCTGACTGCAGCAATCACCACCGTTCTGGCTAAAACCTACGGCGGTTCTGCACGTGCTTTCGACCAGATCGATAACGCGCCAGAAGAAAAAGCTCGTGGTATCACCATCAACACTTCTCACGTTGAATATGACACCCCGACTCGTCACTACGCGCACGTTGACTGCCCAGGGCACGCCGACTACGTTAAAAACATGATCACCGGTGCTGCTCAGATGGACGGCGCTATCCTGGTTGTTGCTGCGACTGACGGCCCTATGCCTCAGACCCGTGAGCACATCCTGCTGGGTCGTCAGGTTGGCGTTCCTTTCATCATCGTATTCATGAACAAATGCG
>NZ_CAMKGL010000022.1 GCF_946227985.1 Serratia quinivorans | reverse complement strand
ATGGTTTTTATATTGGCGGGTGGGTTCTTTTTTTTTATATCACTATGTCTGATTTTATTTTGGTTTTTTTGCCGTGAAAATGGCCTGAAGCCAGGTTCGCCTTCGGCTACACTCATTTTTTTTGATGAGTTATTTTATGGCGGGGGAGGCAGGAAGATAAATTTTGCAGCAGCGTCTATGTTTGTTGCGTTAATTTTTATCGGCGGGGCAGTTATGGTTAAAAATAATTTAGGCTTTACGTCGATATCAATCATGGGTTACGGTTTTGGGATTTTGGGGATTGTGTCTCTTTTTATCCACTGTCGTTTTTTTTCTATGAGACAAGTGAAGCGAAACGGTAGTGCTGAAGCCCTAAAAGAATTATTTTATTTTGGAGGCAATGTTGTTAATGATGTTTTTTTATGGTTGAGTAGGTTTTTTTACATATTATGGTTTTATTTTTGCTACTTAAAGTAGGTGTGTGTAAGTGAGTTTGTTGTGTTAATGGTTTTTTGGCAATAAATACTCTTTTGTGGTTGCTTTTATATTGAAAATAATCAGGTGGGTTTGCTGTCTGGTATCAGAAGGGGGGGGTATGAAACAATTCATCAAGACAGCTCTACTGCCGGTGTTCGGCGGCATAGTATTGTTTGGCCCGTTGGATGCCGGGGCCATAACACGTGAAGAAATGCGGACACTGGATGCAGCTTATCCGCCCGGCAGCTTTGTTAACTGCGAGGCCGAACTTGCCGGGAATGGTAAAAATTTACTGCCCATGACTACCAAAATTCGTGGACATATCATAAGTAGAGCGGAAAACCTAAGCTATGCCGATGTCCGTATGATGTTTATTCCCCATGGCTCATCAACGGCAACGATTACGCTGAGCTACCGGCAGAAAGTGATCATGGAAGAGGGTGGTCAACGGGTTTATATCGATCCGGATAGCCTGAAAGTCTCAATGCCTGTCAGCCCTTCGAGTGAGGCGATTGTAGCCAAAGGATTTCGGGATGGGCTTCCTGCAACGCAAGAAATTCAGCCCTATCAGACGACAGAAATCACCGATTTCCCGTCTTATGTGGTTAGGACTCCGGGTGAATCCCCCCTTTATTGCCATAAAGATGAAGAGTATAATTAATAAAAGTGTCTTTAAACTAAGGATACAGTGCTTTCATTGCTACTTATCGTGATGATAATAATTTTTCATGTGGCGCTATATAAGTTTTAATTTAATATGAAAATCAATAAATTATTTATTGGCATTGTTTACTGTTTTGTGTTTTTTCTTGTATTCATTTTGATAGTGAAGGTTGGTATTAATTTGTTAAAGTTTGGTGAGCTGCGATTTACTCAGCAATCTTTTAAAGACTCTTTGGTGGTTAGTGGTATCGTTGGGGTTGCAGCCGGTGTTGGTTCATGGATCTTTGCAAAGATAGATGAGTATAACGCTAATAAAAAATCATCCTCTGATAAGCCTCCGGAATCTTAAGAAATAAATGGACGTAATCACACAAAGAAGAGCATGTCATCTTGAGAAGGATATTTTTGTTGAATCCATATTTTAACTAATAACAGCGGACATGGCAGCTCAACCACCCAATCGGCGGTGAGTGACGGCACCATCATCATTCGCGATCAAGATAAACAGACGCAGAACGTCAATGACCTGAGCCGCGACGTGGAACATGCCAACCAAACGTTAAGTCCGATCTTCGACAAAGAGAAAGAGCAGAAACGCTTGTAGCAGGCGCAGTTGATCGGCGAGATCGGCAATCAGGCGATGGACATTGCGCGGACCGAGGGGGATATCCGTTCCATCAACGCGGGCAAGGCAGAGCTTGAGAAAAAGGGGATTAAAGAGCCGGGTGACGGGGCGACGAAGGAACAGTGGAAAGCCTATAACGAGCAGCTGCACGCGACAGACAGCTACAAAGCGGCGCAAAAAGAGTGGGGCACTGGAAGTTCGGTTCAGAAAGGTATGCAGGCGGCTACGGCGGCGATTCAGGGGCTGGCGGGCAACAATCTGGCACAGGCGATGGCCGGAGGGCTTAGCCCTTATGCGGCTGGGGTTATCAAGGCGATGACGACCAACGCAGATGGCAGCACCAACGTTGCGGCGAACGCGATGGCGCATGCGGTGTGGGGGGCGGTAGCGGCCAAAGCCAGCGGCAACAGCGCGCTGGCAGGTGCAGCTGGTGCGGCCAGCGGCGAGCTGATGGCGCGCTACATCGCGGGCGAGCTTTACCCGGATGTGAAACCGGAAAACCTGACGGAAGATCAAAAACAGACGCTTAGCGCGCTGGGGACGCTGGCGGCAGGACTGGCAGGCGGGTTGGTGGGTGATGGCACCGGGGATGCCGTCGCAGGTGCGCAAAGCGGCAAGAACGCGGTTGAGAATAACTATCTCAGCGATGCTCAATTGATTCAAAAAGATAAAGAGTTAGCTGAGTGTGGCACCTTGGTATGCAAAGCGGGTACTCAGGCTAAATGGACTGCAATAGATGCGGGTCAGGATGGCAGCTTTGCGGCGGGGATGGTCGCGGGCGTGCCTGCTTCACTGTACGAAACGGTAGAAGGCATTGTGAAAATGGGCTTAAGCCCAGTGGACACATGGAACTCAATCTCTGCCTTATTCGACGATGATGGTGTATTAAGTAATGTTAGCGGCGCAGTAAAACAATCTTATATCGACAGAATAGATAAACTGACCACTGAGTATCAAAAGGCGGGAGCCAGCGGCTCATTCAATGCAGGGGTCGAGGGTGGTAAACTACTGACAGATATTGCATCTTTGGCTGCCGGTGGTGCTGGGCTAGTGAAAGGTGGAGTGGTAATCACGGAGAAGATTGCGGCTAAGGTTGCGGGTAAGGCTGAGTCGGCAGCTATAAATGCTGGAAAATTATCAGCTGAAAAAGAAGCATTAGAAAGGATCGGGCAAAATGCGAAAAATAGTTCTGATTTAAGTGGAAAACCATCTGGGGCGATATTACAGCAACAAGCAGTGAAAAAAATTGATGACCTTGCCACTCAATTTAATAATCCGGCAGTACATCCGAAGGACTTCCAGTTAAACATTAATGGAAAAACAATGGTTGCAGATCCACAGTTAAGTTTAGGTGCTCCTGTATTTAAAGGAGCTACTGACGCTGATGTTATGACTTACTTTAAGCAACTTTCGGGGGCAGAGAATATGCCATCAGCTAAGGTGGTTCCTGGTAAAGGTACAGTGTATTCGATAAAAGTCACAGAAGGACCTTCTGCCGGTAGCACTTTGACATTGAGAGACTTTTCAACGTCAGCACAACAAACTGGTGCTAAATGGACCATAGATTTAATGACTCCATCTATAAATGGTGGAAGAAGGGTGGAGATTAAATTTAAATGATTAAAAATATCAATGATATATATACATCTGTTGCCGAAAGTTCTTATGGATTGTCTATGGGGGCTATATGGCAACATATCAGTGTTGAATGTTCTGAGTTGCCTGATAACTACTCTTTCAGGAAAAAAGTATTTTTTGTTATTTTGGGTAACTTATTGAATGATAAAAAAATTAAACTAGCTGCGAATGGCGTGTTTTTGACTGGTCCTGTTGAGCAACAAATAAAAATGTTGCAAGAGGCCTGGCCTGCTTACCCATATGAAGATGAGGATGATGATTTAGATGAATATGGAATGTGGTTTTTAGTTAAGGCACCTGTTGGGGTCGTTTGGCTAACACCTGATGGTGGAGAGCTATGGACTTGAAATAATCCCGTCCACCGAGCCGGGATCCTTTTATCAGCCGTTACCAGCACCATCCGTCACGGCGCTTGAATACCGGCGCATCGCCGATATCGTTCAGCGTGCCCGGAAAATCCTTCAGCCACAGGGCCACCTTCTTCCGGTTGTCGAGAATAACTATCTGAGCAATAAGCAGATAGATGCATGGTCTGCTGAAATGAAATCCTGTCAGGCCAGCGGCGGTGAGTGACGGCACCATCATCATTCGCGATCAAGATAAACAGACGCAGGACGTCAACGACCTGAGCCGCGACGTGGAGCACGCCAACCAAACCCTGAGCCCGGTCTTCGATAAAGAGAAAGAGCAGAAACGCTTGCAGCAGGCGCAGTTGATCGGCGAGATCGGCAATCAGGCGATGGACATCGCCCGGACCGAGGGGGCGATCACGGCCACCAAGGCTGCCAAAGAGAAGATGAATAACGTTACCGATGCCGATCGCAAGGCCGCGGCAGACAAGTTGGCGAAAGAAAAACCGGGCAAGGTCATCACCAACGACGATATCAACGCGCAGATTTACCAGACGGCCTATAACCAGGCGTTCAGCGAGTCGGGTTATGGCACGGGCGGTAAGGTACAGCAAGGTATGCAGGCAGCGGTCGCTGCGGTGCAAGGGTTGGCCGGTGGCGATCTGCAGGCGGCAATTGCCGGTGGGGCTGCGCCTTATCTGGCGGAACAGATACACCGTCTGGCTCCCAATGAGGAAAGTCGTATTATCGCGCATGCGGTGGTGGCTGGCGCACTGGCAGAACTACAAGGTCAGTCGGCTGCTGCCGGTGCTGCGGGCGCTGCGACGGCGGCATTGGGTACCAAAGCGATTGCCGAGGCGATGTTCGGTACCAGTGATTTCAGTAAAATGAGCGAAGAGCAGCGCCAGACGGTTTCTGCATTGGCCACGCTCGCGGGCGGTTTGGCCGGTGGCCTGGCAAGCGGTGATACGGCAGGAGCCGTCACTGGCGGGCAATCCGGTAAGAATACCTCTGAGAATAATGACCAGTTTAGTTTCCCTATACCGCCAGCTGTTCAGCAGGATGCATCCTTGGCATCTTGGATGGCGCAACAGGGCGCGGGTCCAGAAGAAATTCAGCAGGCAGTTAAGGATTCTCACTTTGGGCCAACATTAGGAGATGAATATAAGATTCATGGTTCTGCAAAAGTTGGAGTCAGCGCTGGATATCTTGCTGGCGGGTTCTTGGAAGGCGCTTTGACCGAAGAAAAAATTGCTATCAACCTTGGAACAACAAAAGTCATTGGTTTACGTAGTGATGCAACTGTTGGGCTAGATTTTGGGCCATATTCTTTCAAAAATCTCAAAACAGAAAAAGACTACGCTACTAGTCTTGGTTTTGGTGCTATTACTATCGAAGGAAATATTGGTAAAGATGGTATTGGCGGTTCGTTCCGTGTAGGTGTTGGTCTCGGTGTTAGCGGTTCTATTAAAACTCCAGAGACTGAACGGAAGGTCGATATAAATGGTACTGCTGGAAATGAGATATGGTCACACCCTTTCGGAAAGGATAAAAAATGATGATGGTTTTTATATTGGCGGGTGGGTTCTTTTTTTTTATATCACTATGTCTGATTTTATTTTGGTTTTTTTGCCGTGAAAATGGCCTGAAGC
>NZ_CAMKGL010000021.1 GCF_946227985.1 Serratia quinivorans | reverse complement strand
TGACCTGCTCCCAGTTGATTAGTACACCCCGATGTTAGTAATGTCTTCATAAGCCACATGAGGACATCCCCATGAAGAAGCGTTTTTCCGACCAACAGATCATCAGTATTCTCCGCGAGGCTGAAGCCGGGGTATCCGCCCGTGAACTCTGCCGCAAGCACGCCATTTCCGATGCCACGTTTTACACCTGGCGTAAGAAGTATGGCGGTATGGAGGTGCCTGAGGTTAAGCGCCTGAAGTCGCTTGAGGAAGAGAACGCCAGACTCAAGAAGCTGCTTGCCGAAGCCATGCTGGATAAAGAGGCGCTTCAGGTGGCTCTTGGGCGAAAGTACTGACGACAGACCAGAAGCGGGAAGCCGTGATGTTGATATGTGATGCGACCGGTCTGTCGCAACGTCGTGCCTGCAGGCTCACGGGTTTATCCCTGTCGACCTGCCGCTATGAGGCTCAGCGCCCGGCTGCAGATGCGCATTTATCTGGGCGCATCACTGAGCTGGCACTGGAGCGCAGGCGTTTTGGCTACCGTCGCATCTGGCAGTTGCTGCGCCGTGAAGGGCTGCATGTTAATCATAAGCGCGTGTACAGGCTTTATCACCTCAGTGGCCTGGGCGTAAAACGCAGAAGACGTCGTAAAGGGCTGGCAACAGAACGTCTGCCGCTGCTCCGTCCGGCGGCGCCCAATCTGACCTGGTCGATGGATTTCGTCATGGACGCATTGGCCACCGGTCGCAGGATCAAGTGCCTTACCTGCGTAGACGACTTCACGAAGGAATGCCTGACGGTCACTGTTGCCTTTGGGATTTCAGGCGTGCAGGTCACGCGTATTCTGGACAGCATTGCGCTGTTTCGCGGCTATCCGGCGACGATAAGAACGGATCAGGGCCCGGAATTTACCTGCCGCGCACTCGATCAATGGGCCTTTGAGCATGGCGTGGAGCTGCGACTTATCCAGCCCGGCAAGCCGACACAGAACGGATTTATTGAGAGTTTTAACGGACGCTTTCGCGATGAATGCCTGAATGAACACTGGTTCAGTGACGTCAGTCATGCCAGGAAAACCATCAGTGAATGGCGTCAGGATTATAATGAGTGCCGCCCGCACTCCGCGCTGAATTATCAGACGCCGTCTGAATTTGCGGCGGCCTGGAGAAAGGGTAATTCTGATAGTGAAGGATCCGACATTACTAAGTGAGCGTTGTATCTAATCCTGGGGGCAGGTCACGGCGCCTTCAACACCTGTTGTCACTCCTCGTAAGACAGAAAATCCCGCGCCCACGCTTTTTCAAGCTACAGCTCATAGCATTGTATCTACGGACGACATCGGTTTTCCAAGCAGTAAACTGGCTTTTGGTTGTTTCTTATATCTGTCCGGCATCAGGAATATCTGCACCCAGACAGGTAATCAGCACACAATCAACTCAACAACTGGACTGCCTTGAAGACAAGTATAAAAATCAGGTTTTCGAATTGCCTGAGCACAACGTCAATTTCTTTATACAAACAGAGCATACGACGTACTAGATCGGCAAATAGGTCATTGACCTTGCCAAAAAATCCAGCTCCATTTCAGAAACAGAATTCCAGTATGATATTCACTCCCCTAAGCTGAGATTGTATCGATGAAACAATCACGATCCACTGAAGGACGAATTGTCCTCGCCCTACAGTAAGCTGAGCTGAATACATTAGTGCCGGAAGTTGGGTAATTCCGATGCCACGTTTATACGCGACGTAATAAATACAACGGGATTTCACCTTCATACCTGAAACACATGTGATAATAAGAAGGAAATCTCACGTTAACGACGCTGGGTGCTAACCTGAGCCTAGACAAAACCCTGTTGCATGGGTGTGCTGGCCAAAAAGAGCTGCCCTTGGCGCGCCTGCGCAATGAGCCAAGAATTTGCAGACCCGCAACCTGCACAGACTTTTAACCCTTCCTGGAGAAAATAATGATGTGACCGGATGGCTAGCTAGAATGGATATCCTTTTGAAAGAGTTATTTTCACGGAGGTGATCAGCATGAAGGTAAAAATAAAGGTCTTATGGAAAACACGCGGCTATCTCAGGGAGTCCTTGTGAACGAACCGATGGGTCTGGGTGCCGAGTTCGGACGTCCCCCGGCCCGATTCACCTTCCTTCTCGAATAGCTCGTTGTGCATAACACCTGTACTGTGGCGTTCAATAGGCACGTTTTCGTCAAGATATGGCCGCTAATTATCAACCCCGCTGTAATTGAAAAATACCAACTATATGCCCGCAAGGCACTGCCTTACGGGCGTAATTGGCTGCTGCGGGGCTCAGACGTTTGTCGTTGAAGAGGTAAAATCAAGAGCAGCTCCCTTCTTACAGTGGTCATACTGTGGAAAGTGTGTCACCACATGCACCGTGGCACACTGCATTGGTATGATGCCGTTCCCGCCACTCTCTTAGCATGTTGAACACCGTGCCAAAGATTAGCGGTGGCGTTTACCTTTATCGTTGAAAGCGTAGCCGCTTTTCATAATCATCACGACAATCAGCATCGCAAAAATGTGCTTCTTCTAATGATTCCAGGCAATTATGACACATGCCTATATAAGACAACGATTCACGGATCCTGCTTACCAGCAGTCGATTGACCCTCTCCATTTCCACCTCATTGGCAATATCCACGTCATCAGCCATACTATCCATTCTCCCATCATATAATAATTAACCTTCAAAAAACTTTATGAATGGTATCGTAAAATGGCAACCCCCTGCTTGTTACAAATAATTAACAATGGGGATTCAGCTTGTCCCCATGTCGTTAATCAGAACGCAAGTTAACTGTAGATTCATCACTGTTTTCCGCAAAATTCTCGGGTGGTCCTGATGTCAAACTTTGATAGATGATGGCTTGACACGTCCGAACTCTCTGCCTGATGCTGTGCTTGCGATTGAACCCGCGATAGCAATAACGACATTTCGTCTCAAGCTTGAGATACATGCCTGTCTCGTAGCAGGCATTTTTTATTGACAAGACTCACCTACCATATCTAATTTATTCATGCATAATCACTTTATTTAGACCCTATAAATCATCAAACAAAAATGCCCTCCTTTGCGAACCTTATTCCCCCCATACGACGCATCAATATTCACCAGAACCCACGTTACGTTCATCATTCAGACCGTTGGCGTTATTTTCACGCCAACATAGTCTGTGTGTCTTAGCCGTAAATAGCCCCATTTAAGATCCAGGTACTTTTTGAGATCTAGATAGCTTGATATTTCAGCTTGCATATCTTCGCAGTCATATTTTTCGATATTCATGTGGGGACCCACACAGTTATATCTCGATAGTCATTCCTCTGTTACTTCCCTGACTGCACTCAGTGTTATAAATAGATAATAATGTAATATTTCAGTACGATAATTTCGGTTAAGACACTCAACGAAAGCATTCTGAGTCGATTTACCGGTTTTTGCTAAATTCCATATTGGCACGATGCTAATCCGCACACTTCGCCAGTGTCAGGGAAATAAATGACAAGCCTTGAGCCCTAGGGATAGCACCGGTTTACAGCGATCCTGTCTAACACTAGAACCACACGCAGTGGCGTTACTCAGACTCACATAAACTTTCCGTATTGACATTGGCCCTATCTCTTTGTGACTTTTCCGCCAATAAGCACGGCGAGGCTTGGTTTCCTTCCCAGCCTTCCAAGTCACGGCACCAATGGGGGTGCATGGTTCTGACTCAGGTGATTACAGTTACTTTGTACCAGAGTTCTTAACTATAGTTATCTGGATGCCATATACCGCCACCAATCAATGGCGGTGCCTGGCTAACGTAATTTCTCTCTGAATACGGACATAAAAATGACCTGGTACTCCCCCTCGGCCTTGATAGGAGCAATATCAGTGACTCATAAAAAATACTTTTGGTGGGATGCCCTCCTTATTATCGGATTTCTGATTTTAACTTTTGCAAGCATTTATTTGTTTGTAGAAGACTAACGCACTATGATGCCTAATTTTTACGCAACCCAATGATAGTCCATTTTTTATTGAAAAATTCCCTCAACCATTTTTAATTCCACGCGTCTTGCATAAGCACGGCGCAGTTCTACTGAAAAACTCGCCGGAGCTGTGCCACCAATGGTGCTCATTCTCACAGAGGTACGGGGACTATGTTTATTTCTTTGCCGACGTGCAGGTAGCCCGTCCAGAATTCCTGCACAAGGGACCCTTTTACCTTGACGTCTTCTGTTCTGTCAGGCAGGTGGTGTGAATAGCGGCGACTGGGCTTGAACCCTGCGGCCTCTCCAGATGCAACGCCCGGGGACAAGACCCATCACGGCCATGCCATCGCAGTCGGAGTTACACATTAACCTCTGCCGGTACCTAGCCGATCGGTATCATCTCAAGTCGACAACAAGGTGGGACATCGCCGGGTAGCAAAGAGGTCAGCGTCGGGATGACCCTGACTGATCTGATGTGTCAGTTGTTGCTGTCACTGCCTGAAAAATCCACGGCGTCGTTTGATAACGGGTAGAAGGGTCAGTTCCTGACGCTGTTAAAGGTTTAGTTCGGTATCGATATTTGTCCCGGGGACACTCATAGTATCTGGCTTAATCAAGACATAGATACATTATGCTTTACCTGTAACCAATGAAAATCAATACAAAAAACGGCCTGATGGCCGTTTCATTGATAAATTTAGGAAAGTATTGGGTGTTCTGGCTGCGTCAAAATCGCCCGTTAATCAGCGCCGCCAATTATGTCTTGGTCATCACACTCATACAGTTAATTACTGTTTTTCTTATGATGTTTTTTAGCGTGGGGCTTTTTCTTGCCATGATGTTTAACCTGCTTAACCCTATGGGGCTGAGCCTGCTTTGCCATCACCGATTTTTTCTCTTCCATATATTTTGAGTTTTCAGGATTAATTACCGGTCCCGGCCCGCGAGTAATAATGGATGCAATGGCTGCGGATGTATCGTCACTGGCTTGCGCTGTCACACCACTCAATCCAAGCAATACACCAAGAAAAGTGTTAACGGCTAATCTCTGCATCGTTTAATCATCCTTTGGATAGCAACGGCCGGAGAGGCTATAAGCCTGCTCCTGCGTCAAGATATAGCGGTTATTTATTTAGTGAACGTAGAGCCGCTTTTTCGGCGTTATGAGTTACTTTCTTTTGGGTTTTATTTTTTGCGACTTTTCCCGCTTGTTGCTTTAAAGCTTTCTTCTCGTCGGTCTTGGCGTCCGTTTTTTTTGCCTTAACGACAGGAGAAAAAGCGGAAGGTGCTAAAGGAAGATGTGTTGTTGGTACGGCCACGGCACTTGTGACCCCAAAACAAAATAATGAAACCGCCAGCAGGCAGATTGATAATTGACGCATACGCATACCCATTACCTCCATTGTGAAAATGAGTTCACAGCGTGTTACCGGGAGGTACTGGTCGTCAATATGCTTTCTGCGCATAGCAACCCCGTGCCGCACAAGTCTTTGTATCGTTATAATACTATTGTATTCAAAATCATGCTTGTAAGATTAAGATAATCTGAGCTAAAATTATTACTGTCAGGTAGCAGCTTTGCCGTAGCAAGAGAATTTTGATGTAACACTCCTATTTTCGCCCGCCCCTACCTGCACCGGACCGTGGCCCATAGTTCGCCGAATTAACGCTGCTATTTGTGATCAAATAAGTTATCGAAAATTATTCAATTACAGTAACTATTAACATCTAACATTGTGATTCTCTATTTCGCTAACACCAAAGTGTAGCGCGGCACTACTGAAAAAACAGGCGGTGTTGCGACACGGTACATGCATGGCGACCCCCATTCCCGCCATACAGTACAAACGTTACCTACCCACCCTTTCAATAATCCATAAGTCGAAGGTTGCCGTCCAACAATGGCAGCATTTGGATTTAACCTCCGGGTTACAATAATCAATCGAGTTAGTTGCTGTACTCTGAGTGCTGCCGCCATAGCTCACAACCCACAGTTACACTCTGTAACCACTTCGCCTGTTGACGCCACAAATCTCCCATCCATATTTTTGTATTGTTATTCAAGAGAGTAACGGTACGTCATGAATACCATCAGATGCGTGCCATACCACCTATCAATGGTAACGCCCAGTTTAATGTCGTTCCTGTGTTGGTCTTCATTTTGCGCACCGGGCGTTACCGCCAATCAATGACAGGCCGTGAGTGGGCTCCGGCCTTCCGTCATCTTCGCAGTCGCTGACACCAAATAGATGACAGTTTTGGCCATAAGTAAGCGGATGAAGATAGGCAGAGACTAATGCCATTTTTTCAGGGACGGACACATCAATGGCTTATGAACTAATTGCATACCTTTGGCTCATGGCATCATCCGTAGCCATGCTGGTTGTTATTCTCATGCTACTTGCGTTCAAATTGCAAGGTCATGATGACGATGACGAAGAATAGCACATTCAAACACGGACTTACTCCGGGCATTCAATCCTCTCAACGACTCTGCAGTACGTTCTGGCTCCCCAGATTGGGCTCTGAGTCTTTCTACTTAATCGTAGTCATGCCAAGCTACTCGGGGTTACCGTGGTTTTATAACCCGAACGGCTTAATCGGGTAGGCGTGATGATCAATCCTCTGAACCGCCTCGTTTTTTGGAGAGCAGTTTGTTTGAGTCATCGGGCTGCCATATCGCTAGCTCGTTGGGAAGCATAGTACGCTTGTTCTGCCTCTACCAATGGTATCCGTACAGTTTGGCTACCAAGTCTGGTGTCGGCAATGCGTCGGTCACGTGAGCCAGTCGTATCATTCTGACACTCGAGGAGTACGGTATTTTAAAATGCGAGAGGGTCTGATACAGCACGGTCAGGGCATGGAACAAGAAAATGATCTAAAAACACCGTTCTTTATTCAGATATGTGGACTGACGAAAGCCGATTATGCAGCCGCCCGACGGCAGCCATTGGACTTCCTTCAGCGCGGCTTATCGCTGGATGAACCGGAACAACTAACCATTACCAAAGCTCGCCCGCGTGCCAAGGAAAACCAACGACGTATTGTGTTCGCAGCGCCACAGGAAACAGAACAAAGACCGTACAGCCTGGCAAAAAATACTTGCTCCGGTTCTTGGCGAACAGCATGAGCTCAGTAAGCAAATAACCAAAAAACTGCACCAAAGAAGAACTAATACAGAGGGAGACTAAAAATTTTAACGCGCGCGTAGATCAGGAGATGTGTTTCCTCAGACGAGTAGCAGATAGCTCCGACCGCGGTCCAAATGAGAAGCAGGAAATAATGGAACAGGTTGTGTGAAGAAATTAATCGTAGCATTATCCATAGCTGTAATAATCGCGTTTGGCTTACTTTCCCTAAAGAAATTAAAAGAAATCGCTTGCCCGCAGCAGTGTACGAACATTGGGTTTTGCAAACATTTCCCCTGACGTACGAACAAAGCAACAGAAAACCATAATAAGTCGCTCGCGACCTTGCCGGGGGATACTTACTCGAAAAGCCATCGCAAGACTGGCAATGGCTGAGAGGAGTTACCAGGAAAGGAACGAGGGTTTGTGTTCTTCCTGATGTTGCGGGAGACCGATGGTTTGCCAAGCATTGGCAAAGCGGGCGGCATTGCTAGCCGTGTAATGTACGGTGTGGCGGATGTTACGGTGCCCCAAATAATCCTGGATGAGGCGTGTATCCAGCCCCTGCTCAGCCAGTTCATATCCGCAGGCATGGCGTAACATATGGGGGTGGGCCCGCACAGGGATACCGGCCAACTGCCCGTAATGGTTCAACTTGTTGTAAAATGTTTGGCGCGAAACTTGCCCCCCAGTCGTAGAAATAAACAGCCAGTCGTTCTGTTTTTTGTCGTAATCCCGCCGTTTAGTCATCCAGGTGTGGAGAAGTTCGCACTCTCTAAGTTGTAACGGATGCGTGGTGCTTAACCCCCCTTTTAAGCGACGGACATAAATTTTACTGCTCAGAAAGTCAATATCCGTGGTTTGGATCCCAATAAGTTCACTGACCCTGAAACCGTGAATGAAGCACATCAGGATCATACATCGATCCCGTATGGCATGTTTGGCGCCCGCCGTGGCCTGAAAAATATGTTGAACCTCCCTGTAAGTGAGATACAACCGCTTACTCATGCCCCATTTTCCCTTCATCTATTGTGGTGTTACAAAGTATTAGCAAATGAGTGATTTATTATCAACACCTTATTGTCGGTTATCACGTATTGGTTGGTTGCTTTTTGAAGGCTACCGGTGCTAATGCTTGGTGTGTTGGAATGTAGCAGGTACAGATATCATAGGACTGCAGCAAAATGATTTGAGAGGAGATTAAATGAATAAAATGATGTTAATGGCAGTATTACTGGCAATATCGACATCTCCGTTTGCAGCGTCGCTATTTTCTCCGACCAAAGGCGTAGTGTGCGATAAAAAATCTAACTTCTGTGTGGATGAACAGGGTATCTCCATGGGGTTAACGACCCAGTATTTGGGCAGCAAGGCACAGGAAAAACTGCAAAAATCCCTGGGTGATGGTGCGGGGGTTAGCCTGGGAGAATATACGCTCAGTAACGGTGTACATTGTGATTCGAAGGAAAAACAGTGCTATACCGACCGTTATTATCCGAGAAAAAAGGATAAGCAGGAACCGAAATTGACGACCAAAATTTTTGGGAAATCCCACTAACTTCTAGTGCGCAGAGTGAAGACTTCTCTGGCCTCACTCTGATTTCACTCATTAAGCTGTCGGTAACGGCAGGTTCTCCTGCCATAACAACTCAAACTCCTGCGGATGGCAGTGTGATTCAGGTCGATTGGATGGGTCGCGGTCACGGACGGAATCATAGGTTACGTACAGGACCGTGCAATACGCTGCTGCATCCAGGTTTCAACTTCGTTTTTGAACCAGCGGGAGCTACGACCCAGCTTGATAGGTTTAGGGAAGTCCCCGTCCTGAATAAGCTTGTAGAACCACTTGTCGGTCATCCCGGTAAACGTAGTGATAAACGTCATGTCGATAAGTGGGTTCCCGAACCGGAAAAGTAATGGATTGCCCGATGCTGCGACAACGCTTCCGGCGTCTCAGGGATACCGTACTCCCTGAGATAGTCCGGCGAGGCACAGGTCGCCCAGCGAAACCGGCCAAGGGGACGGGCAACCAGCGTGGAGTCGGTTAATTCCCCGGTTCTGATGACGCAATCCACACCTTCCTGAACAAGATCAACCTGCCGGTCGCTGACGCCAATCATCAGATAAATATCCGGATAGAGCCGGTAAAAATCTTTCAGATTCGGCATGACAATAAAATGGGCGATCCCACCGGGCATATCTATCCGCAGTCGCCCCTGGGGTCGCCTGACGGAATCGGTCAGGCTGGATTCCGTGTGTTCAATCAGTGAAAGGATTTCCCGGCACTGCGCAAGATACTGCAGACCTTCAGGAGTGAGTCTGACCCGCCTCGTCGTCCGGTTAAGCAGACGCACCTGCAGGTATTTCTCCAGATTTTTAATCGTGCTGGTGACGGTGGAAGCTGGCAGTGACAGTGTCTCTGCCCCGCGCACAAAGCTTCCGGCTTCATCAACCCTTATAAAAACCTGCATAGCCTGAATCCGATCCATCGTCATTCTCCCGGATAAAAAAGTGAGTCTTATTATTCGAGAATTATGAATTATGAAAACGGTTTAAGCATCTTTTTCAGGATAATGGCGTGGAGTATCGTTTCCTCATTAATCAGGAAGGAGGCAAGTTTAATGGCAGATTACATCAGAAATATTGTTAACCATCAGGCTGACACGCCACCGGCAACGCTGATTCGTGGCGCAACGATACTGAGCATGGACGAGCGCGTGGGTAATATAGAGCGCGGCGATATCCTCATCACTGGGTCGACTATTACTGCCGTGGGCCATAACCTGGACGCGTCAGGTGATCATGTGATTGTTGCCACCAACATGATTGCCATGCCGGGAATGGTCGATTCTCATCGCCACGCATGGGAAGGACAGCTGCGCCGCATTAACCCTAACGCCACCTGCCTGGACGACTACAGCAACGCCACGCACTTCTCGTTCGCTAAATATTACCGGCCTGCCGATATCTATGTCGGTAACCTGCTGACGGCGTTGGGCGCTATTGACGCAGGTATCACCACGATGATTGATAATTCGCACAACAGCAGTACTGCAGCGCATTCCGACGCTGCGGTTGAGGCCCTGCTTGATACCGGCATTCGCGCCATCCATGCTTCCGGCGCACCGGTAGCCGGCGAATGGGATAAGGCGCACTGGCCGGGTAACTGGCAGCGGCTACTGGAGAAGTAGTTCCGGAATAACCCTGAAAGCCTAGTCTCTCTCGCGGTCATGGCCCAGTTGGAGCCAGAGTTGTGGGCCGAGGCCCGCAGGCTGGGACTGTCGATTGTCACTGCGTTCTTTGGCGCTGAGATGGCATCTGAGCTTGAATCGCTGCATCAGCAGGGGCTGCTGGGTCCGGACAATATTTTCAATCACTGCACGGCGCTGCCTGACCGGGGATGGAAGATCCTGCGGGAAGCAGATGTCCGGGTAAGCGTCTGCCCGCGCTCCGATGCACACTATGGCATCGAAGACGGTATGTTTGCCATTCAGTCTGCGCAGCGTCATGGCATCAACCCCGGTCTGAGCGTTGACAATGAAACGTCCTACAGTAGCGACATGTTTATGGAAATGCGCGTAGCATTTTACCTGCAGCGGGTGATGGGTACTCATCAGCAGAATTGCTGCGGTTCCGCACATTCTCTGAAAACGCTTCAGGCAGCACAGCTCCTTAACAGATGGCGCTGCCTGCGCAGGGCTGCAGGACAAAGTCGGAAGCCTGACGCCAGGCAAACAGGCTGATCTGGTCCTGATTAACACCGGCGACATTAATCTCTATCCATCCGGTAATACCTTTAGCACGGTGGTTCATGCGGCGGAGCGCAGCAATATCGATACCGTGATGATTGGCGGGCGCATCGTCAAACAGGGCGCCCAAGTGTTGGGTGTGGACAGCACGCGTCTTCGTGCGGCGATTGATGAATCACGTCAGCATCTGTTTACCTCCGCTGGGTATAAACCTGACATCTTTGCTGACGCATTCCTGCCGTTGGAGCAGGCGCACTGATAGGGATGAAACGCATGAGCACGATTTATTACTTAATCGCGCTTGCCGCAGGCCTGGGCATCACTCTGCAGACCACCCTGAATAGCCAGCTGGCAAGAGGGCTGGGAGGCGATGCAGTTACCACCACGTTGTTTTCCTTCACGGCCGGGGCAATAAGCCTCGGGGGTTACTCACTGCTGCGAGGGGGATTATCCACATAGCTCCGTCGCAACCGCTGTGGAGTCTGGCAGGCGGGCTGATAGGTGCCTGCGCGCTGCTCATCTATGTCGTGCTCGCACCGAAAACTGGTTTTTCAGTCCTGCTCGGGCTCGCCATCGTCGGACAGACTATTTCGTCGCCGGTAATTGATCATTTTGGACTGATGGAGGCAATTTGAACGACCTGTTTCTCTTATCCGTCTGGTCGGGGTGCTGGTGACGCTTACAGGCCTAGCCATTGTTCTATTCGGTGACAGATGGTCAGCGATTTTCTCAGGCTAACGGCGACCTGCACCACGCTTGGTTCATGAATTACGTGCTCAGGGCAGATGCTTCAATGTCAAAACTATTTCAGCCAACCTCCTCCGTCAGGGTCTGCAGGCAAAGGCCGCGCGGAAGTTCAGCCCGGTTAGCTACCGTGAACACAGGCCTCCGGTATCAGATAACCTGCTGAAACAAGATTTTTACGCCAGCGGCCCGAATCAGAAATGGGCGGGCGACATCATCTATTTACTTACAAATGAGGGCTGGCTCTACCTTGCCATGATCATCGACCTGTGGTCGCGGGCAGTTAGATCCGTGTCTAGGCTCACATCCTCTGCAAGTCGATTTTTTATGGCTTTGTGTTTTCATTTCTGTCAGTGACCGCGTGAATCCACAATACGCTGTTGCACCCAGGCTTCCACTTTGAATAGACCCGGGTTTTATAGACACTTTTTTGCCTCATAATAGAGGCTTAATGAAGGAGTGTTTATGTCAGCCAAAAATTTCACTGAAGAATTCAAAA
>NZ_CAMKGL010000020.1 GCF_946227985.1 Serratia quinivorans | reverse complement strand
ATGTGGTCCGGCTCGAAACCGCTGAACGTTGACCTGGCGGGTAACTACATCCACTACGGCGTGCGCGAGTTCGGCATGACCGCCATCACCAACGGCATCGCGCTGCACGGCGGCTTCCTGCCGTACTCGGCGACCTTCCTGATGTTCGTGGAATACGCCCGTAATGCGGTGCGTATGGCGGCGCTGATGAAAATCCGCAACGTGTTCGTCTACACCCATGACTCCATCGGTCTGGGCGAAGACGGCCCGACGCACCAGCCGGTTGAGCAGATGGCCAGCCTGCGCGTGACCCCGAACATGAGCACCTGGCGTCCGTGTGACCAGGTGGAGTCGGCGGTGGCCTGGCAGTACGGCATCGAGCGCAACGACGGCCCGACCACGCTGATTTTCTCACGTCAGAACCTGACCCAGCAGCCGCGTAGCGCAGAGCAACTGGCCAACGTCTACCGTGGCGGTTATGTGCTGAAAGACTGCGCCGGTACGCCGGACGTGATTCTGATTGCCACCGGTTCGGAAGTGGGTATCACCGTGGAAGCGGCAGACCAGCTGACCGCGGCGGGCCGTAAGGTGCGCGTGGTCTCCATGCCGTCCACCGACGCGTTCGACAAGCAGGATGCGGCGTACCGTGAATCCGTGCTGCCGGCAGCGGTGAGCGCACGTGTGGCGGTAGAAGCGGGTATCGCGGATTACTGGTACAAGTATGTTGGCCTGAACGGCGCCATCGTGGGCATGACCACCTTTGGTGAGTCTGCCCCGGCAGAGCAGCTGTTCAAAGAGTTTGGTTTCACCGTGGAGAACGTGGTGGCCAAGGCGCAGGCACTGCTGAAATAAGCCGTAAGTAGGGGCGCCGCAGGCTGCGCCCTGAACATGATGACGAAAACCCGGCGATGCCGGGTTTTTTATTCCATAATGCGGTGAATTTGCAGGTACTGCAGCAGCATAATGGTCTTGCCGTCTTTCATGCGCCCGTCGGCGATCATCGCCACCGCCTCGGTGAAGGGCAGTTCCACCACTTCAATATCTTCGTCTTCGATACCGCCGCCGGCCGCATGGCGTTCGTCGTCATGGTATTCGGCAATAAAGAAATGAATAATTTCGGTCACGCCACCCGGCGACATATAGGCTTCGAAAACCTTCTTCACCTCACCGACCTGAAAACCGGTTTCTTCCACCGCTTCACGTCGCGCGCACTGTTCCGGCGAATCCGCATCCAGCAGGCCCGCACAGGCCTCCAACAGCATGCCGCTCTCATTGCCGTTAACATAGGTCGGCATGCGGAATTGATTGGTCAGTACCACCGTGCCCTTGGCGCGGTTATACAACAAAATGGTCGCCCCGTTACCGCGATCGTAGACTTCGCGCATCTGCTGAACGGAACCGCCATCCTTGCGCTTGAGATCAAAAGTATATTTGTGCAGCACATACCAGTTATCCGACAACAGCTCTTTTTTCACATTCTCAATTTTCGCTGACATGAACCCTTCTTCTTTTCCGTTAGCTGAAACGCAAAAAGGATACCGCGATTAAGCGCCGAAGTGACAACGGATTTGCAACAAAAAACCCCGTAGCGCATACAGAACCACGGGGTTTTTACCATCAACAGTATTTAGAAGCCGTTGGGTACATCGCGCATATCCGGCAGCTTATGAGCGATACCCTTGTGGCAATCGATACAGGTTTTGCCTTCGGTTATCGCCTTGTCGTGCATCTTCGCCGCCACGGTTTTTTGCGCGGTAAAGTCCATATACTCAAAATTATGGCAGTTGCGGCACTCTTGCGAGTCATTGGCCTTCATGCGTGCCCATTCATTGCTCGCCATCGCTAGCCGATGCTGGTCAAATTTCTGTGGCGTATCAATCAGCCCGAACGCTTTGGCGTACAACTCCTTGCTGGCCTTAATCTTGCGCAGCATTTTCGGCCCCCACTCATGCGGTACGTGGCAATCCGGACAGGTGGCGCGCACGCCACTGCGGTTGTTGTAATGCACCGTGCCCATGTATTCCTCATAGACGTTTTCGCGCATTTCATGACAGCCGATACAGAACTGTTCGGTATTAGCCGCCTCCATGCCAGTATTAAAACCGCCCCAGAAGATGATGCCGGCGCCAAAACCCAGCAACAGCAGCGTACCCAGCGCCAGACGACTTGGTCTGCGCCACCAGCGCCAAACCCGCAACAGGCGGCCGGGCTTTTTCTCAGTGGTGGTGTGTTTATCTTCGCTCATAGCTCCCCCGCTTAATGCCCAAAGCCCGGCATGGGCTGGAAATCATTGCCGACAATCGGCGCCGCGTCGGTTTGCGGTACGTGGCACTGCAGACAGAAATAGCGACGTGGCGCGACTTCGCTCAGCACCTTGCCGTCCCGGTCCATAAAATGCGTCGGGCTGATACGCGGCGCACCGGTGGTGCGGTAATGTTCCACGCCGTGGCACTGCAGGCAGCGGTTGGTGTTCTTGCTGATCTGATAGCCATCCACGCTATGCGGGATCATCGGCGGCTGATTGACGTAGTTCAGCGCCATCCGTTCCTGCTGCTTTGGCATCGAGATCGGCCCGCTGGCAGTCGCAGAGACTTCCGGAGACTTACTGAGATCGACATCGCTGGCAGCAAACGCCAGGCCGGCAAAGGCCAGCGACAACAAGGTCACCCACAGGGCAAGCGTCTTTTTCACAACAGGGCTTTTCATTTTTATTTGGCTCCCGGGTCATTAAATGAGGTGTTCATCGCGCAATTTGTCAGCCTCACACCTTCTCCACCTTCACCGCGCATTTCTTGAAGTCGACCTCTTTGGAAAGCGGATCGGTGGCGTCCAGCGTCAGGTTGTTGACCAGCTGCGCCGCATCAAAGAACGGCATATACACCAGCCCCCTTGGCGGACGGTTGCGGCCGCGAGTTTCGACCGTGCTGATCAATTCGCCACGGCGCGACAACACCCTGACCTTCTCGCCACGGCGCAGGTTGCGGCTTTTGGCGTCCAGCGGATGGATAAACACCACCGCCTGCGGGAAGGCACGATGCAGCTCGGGTACCCGGCGGGTCATCGAACCGGTATGCCAATGTTCCAGCACCCGACCGGTGGATAACCAAAGGTCATATTCTTTATCCGGGCTTTCCGCCGCCGGTTCGAACGGCAGCGCGAAGATCACCGCCTTGCCGTCCGGCTTGCCGTAGAAACGCACTTCTTCTCCGGCTTTAACGTACGGGTCAGTGCCTTCGCGGTAGCGCCACAGCGTTTCTTTACCCTCCACCACCGGCCAGCGCAGACCGCGAGCCTGGTGATAGCTATCGAACGGCGCCAGATCGTGGCCATGACCGCGACCAAAACCGGCATATTCTTCGAACAGCCCTTTTTGCAGATAGAAACCGAAGTCGCGTGCCTCATCGTTAAGCTGATCCGCCGGGATCTCCGTCAGCGGGTATTTATTGACCTCGCCGTTGGCAAACAGCACGTCGTACAGCGTTTTGCCGCGATATTCCGGTTTCTGTGCCAATAATTCGGCCGGCCACACTTCTTCTACCTTAAAGCGTTTGGAGAACTCCACCAGCTGCCACAGATCGGATTTGGCCTCGCCCGGTGCTTTCACCTGCTGACGCCAAAACTGAGTGCGGCGCTCCGCATTACCGTAGGCCCCCTCTTTCTCCACCCACATGGCGGTCGGCAGGATCAGGTCGGCTGCCAGGGCGCTGACGGTCGGGTAAGGATCCGACACCACCACAAAGTTGCGTGCATCGCGCCAGCCCGGCATCCGGTCTTCATTGATATTTGGCCCGGCCTGCATGTTGTTGTTACACATCACCCAGTAAGCGTTCAGCGTGCCGTCTTTCAGCGCGCGATCCTGCGCTACCGCATGCAGCCCGACTTTGGCTGGAATGGTGCCGGCCGGCAGTTGCCATTTCTGCTCGGCCGTCTGCCGATGTTTTTCGTTGGTGACCACCATATCGGCCGGCAGACGGTGGGCAAAGGTGCCCACCTCACGGGCGGTGCCGCAGGCGGAGGGCTGGCCGGTCAGTGAGAACGGCCCACAGCCCGGTTTGGAGATTTTGCCGGTCAAAAGATGCAGGTTGTAGCACAGGTTGTTGGCCCATACGCCGCGCGTGTGCTGGTTAAAGCCCATGGTCCAGTACGACACCACCTTGATGTTCGGGTCGGCATACAGTTTTGCCAGTGCTTCCAGTTGGTCTTCCGGCACGCCGCTCATTTTGGCCGTTTTTTCCAGCGTGTATTCCGCTACGAAGGTTTTGTATTCCTCGAAGCTCATCGGGTCCGAAGCGTCGCTGCCCGGATTTTTCGCCGCTTTTTCCAGTGGGTCGGTTGGGCGCAGGCCGTAACCGATATCCGTCGCTCCACGGCGGAAGTTGACGTGCCGATTCAGAAAGTCCTGATCCACCGCATTGTTTTGAATGATGTAATTAGCGATGTAATTCATGATCGCCAGGTCGGTCTGCGGCGTGAATACCATGCCGTTGTCCGCCAGTTCGAAGCTGCGGTGTTCAAAGGTCGACAACACCGATACGTTGACCTTCTCATTGCTCAGGCGGCGATCGGTGATGCGCGACCACAGGATCGGGTGCATCTCCGCCATGTTGGAGCCCCACAGCACAAAGGCATCGGCCTGCTCGATATCGTCATAACAGCCCATGGGCTCGTCCATGCCGAAGGTACGCATAAAGCCCACTACCGCTGACGCCATACAGTGACGGGCGTTCGGATCCAGATTATTGGAGCGCAGGCCGGCTTTGAGCAATTTGGCGGCGGCATAACCCTCCCACACCGTCCACTGGCCGGAACCGAACATGCCAACGGCCTCTGGGCCTTTCTCTTTCAGGGCCTGCTTGAACTTTTCGGCCATAATGTCGAAAGCCTGCGGCCAACTGACCGGCGTGAACTCGCCTTCCTTGTGGTACTGGCCATCTTTCATGCGCAGCAGTGGCTGAGTCAGACGATCTTTGCCGTACATGATCTTTGGCAGGAAATAGCCTTTGATGCAGCTCAACCCTCGGTTGACCGCCGCTTCCGGATCGCCCTGTGAGGCAACAACGCGGCCGTTCTGGGTACCGACCAGCACGCCACAGCCTGTGCCGCAGAAACGACAGGGGGCTTTGTCCCATTTGATAGAGTCGGCGCTGCCTGCCACCGCCTGCGCCACCGTGGGAATAGTCAGCCCGGCGGCTGCCGCAGCGGCGACCGCGGCGTTTGCTTTCATGAAGTCTCGACGACTGAGTTTCATGGCGTTACCTCACCTTGAGTGTCCTGCTGGTGATAAACCAGCGATACCGCCAGTACGCCATCCAAATTGCGTACCGACTCAATTTTCTCCAGCAGCTGATGGGAACAAGCTGCCTGCATCACTACCACCAGCTTGCCGTGCTGCGGATCCTGGGCGGGGATTTCCGTGTCCGCTATCGCCAGCAAGTCGGCGACCAGTCGTGGAATTTTTTCCGGCCGAGCCTGCACCACCAGCCCGCTGACGTGCCATTCGTTATTCATCATTATTTTCGCTCTGGGTTAGGGTGACAGCTCCGGCCGGACAACCGGCGACACAGGCGCCACAGCCGGTGCAGGCAGTGACCTCCAGCAGCGGTTGAGCCATTTCGCCCAAACGGGGCCGAAAGCGGATCGCCTGGGTCTCACAGCTATCCTGGCAACTGCGACATTCCACGCCCTGCTGCGCCAGACAGGCGGTACCGAATACCGCATATTGCTGCCAGGGTGTTTCTGCCAACGGGCGAAATAGCGGTTCTTCGCAGGCCTGCACGCAACGCCCGCAGAAGGTGCATTCCGCTCGTTGAAAATCAATTTCGGGAAAACCGCCGCTGCCGCTCATCAGCACCCCGGTTTCGCAGGCGCGAACGCAGGCCTGGCAGCGAGTGCAACCGGCAGTAAAAAGGAATTCTTGCAGCGACCACGGGGGGCGGATCGCTGCGGTTGGCTGACGCCATTGTCCACCGAGCAGGTTACGCCGTGACAATACGGTCATGCTGTTTTCCTCGACATTGCAAACACGCCACCGCGCGTAATAAGTAATAAATAGAACCTGTTTTTGTATTGTTATTGTAGTCGTTACCAAGGAGTTTCCAGTTGTCGTTAAAGACATTAAAAACGGCAGGCATAAACCCTGATAAACACGGGGGTAAGATAAGACGAGTTCGGGGGGTATATAATCACTCTAAAGGGGTAAATGCGGGGGTAGTTTGCGCCAGATCAATCAATTACCGACGGGGCAGAATTTTAACCCTGCAATTTCCACTCTCCCGCTATCTAATTGATTATATAGCGTCTGCATTTTGTGGTGAGGCAGGCCAATTTAATGCAAAGGCTACGCATTTTAGTTGCAATACTTATAGTTTTGCTTTCGAATGAAACCCGGCGATACTCATCGCACGCGAGAAAAGGATGCATGATTGCTTGTTAAACGTTCAGTGACCAGCAGCCTGGCCAAGGCGCTGTTTTGCATTGTGATTTTGTCCGTGCTCTCCACCGGGCTGGCGCTGACCACCGTGGCTGACAGCCTGCGCGACGCCGAAGCGGTCAACATTGCCGGTTCGCTGCGCATGCAGAGCTACCGACTGGCCTACGATCTCACTGGCCCGGCTCCGGAGCTGGAACAGCATCTATTACAGTATCAGCAATCCCTGCAGGCCCCGGCGCTGCAGAAGCTGGATCGTTTTTACGTGCCTGCGGAGGTGCGGGAAAAGTACCTGTCTCTGCAGCATGCCTGGCAACCCTTGGCACAGCAGATCCGGGCTGGCCAGTCGGCCGACTATCAGGCCAATATCGCCGGCTATGTTAACCAGATTGACCATTTTGTGTTGGCGCTACAGCGTTATTCCGAGCTGAAACTGACCATAGTGGCGGCTATCAGCGTACTGGGCTTTATCGCCATCATCGGTCTGGTGCTGTTTTGCATCCGTTTTATGCGCCGTCAGGTAGTAGCGCCGCTAAAACACCTGGTGGATGCCAGCCAGCGCATGCAACAGCGGGACTTTAACCATCCGCCACTGGATATCACCCTGCCGAATGAGCTGGGCGTTTTGTCTCAGGCCTTCACCGCCATGTCAGGCGATCTGGCCAAGTTATATCAGTCGCTGGAACAGAAAGTGCGGGAGAAAACCCAGCGTCTGCAGCAGGCGAACAAGACGCTGGAAGTGCTGTATACCTGCTCGCAAGCGCTGAGCGTGCGGCAGATAGACCAGCAGGCGTTCGAACAAATCCTGCATATTGTGCGCCAAAGCGAAGATTTGCACTGCATCCGGCTAAAGGTGGCTGACAGCCTCAGCGAATGGCAATTGCACAGCGGCAGCGCCTCGGCAACGTTGGCGTGGCAATCGCTGGCCATCGTCCAGGGCGATAAACCTCTGGGTGAACTGAGCTGGCAGCAAAAGGAACAGCCACCACATCCGCACCTGATGCAGAGCGTGGCCAATATGCTGAGCCGGGGGATCTATTTTAACCGCGCGCAAAAACAACATATGCAATTTTTGCTGATGGAAGAACGTGCCACCATCGCCCGCGAACTGCACGATTCTCTGGCACAGGCGCTGTCGTTTTTGCGTATTCAGCTAACCCTGCTCAAACGTACACTGGCGGACAGCCCCCCTGAAGCACAAGAGATTATTACCGATTTTGACCAGGCGCTGGCCGACGCCTATCGCCAACTGCGCGAGCTGCTGACCACCTTCCGCCTGAACATTCAGGAGGCCGATTTGAACACCGCACTGCGCCAGTTGCTGGCGCCATTAAAGGTTCTTACCGGCGCGCGGATTCAGTTACACTGTCGGCTTTCTTCCCAGGCGCTCAATGCCCAGCAGCAGGTGCATGCGCTACAGATTGTGCGCGAAGCGGTGCTTAACGCCATCAAACATGCCGAAGCACAAGAAATCGTGATTCGCTGCGAAATGACGGCCGAGGGCGATAACTGCATCAGCATTGCTGACGACGGTTGCGGCATCGCCAGCCTGAATGAACCTGAAGGTCACTATGGTCTGACCATCATGAGCGAGCGCGCTGCGCGACTGGGAGGAACGCTGCGCATCCAGCGGGGTGAGCCGGACGGCACGGAAGTCCGCCTGACATTCCCGCCATAAAATCAGGACTGTTTACCCTTCGTTACGGTTTAGCTGAGTCTAACGGTCTATTTCAGGATGTTTGAGGCGCCAATCGCCACTATTTTATAAGAGTCTGTCCCACTGTGAAGCGTGCTGCACGGCGCGTTTGAGTGGCTTTACTCGCTACAGGGAGCATATTTCATGGTGATGAAGAATTACCGAGTGATGATCGTCGACGACCACCCGCTGATGCGCCGCGGCATCAAGCAATTGCTGGGGCTGGATCCGCTGTTTAACGTGCTGGCCGAAGCCAGCAGCGGCAACGAAGCCATTGCGCTCGCGCTGCAGCACACGCCGGACGTGATCCTGCTCGATCTGAATATGAAAGGTTTGTCCGGTCTGGACACGCTGAAAGCGCTGCGTAATGAAGGTGTGGATGCCCGTATTATCGTGCTGACGGTATCGGACTCTCGCAACGACGTGTACGCGTTGATCGACGCCGGTGCCGACGGCTACCTGCTAAAAGACAGCGAACCGGAACAATTGCTGGAGCACATTCGCGCAGCAGCGGAAGGCCAGAACGTGATCAGCGACGCGGTAGCGGACTATTTGTCATCCCGTACTGAACAACACGACCCCTTTGCCGAACTGACCGAACGCGAGCTGGACGTGCTGCAGGAAGTGGCGCGTGGGCTGTCCAATAAGCAGGTAGCGGCGCAGCTGCACATTTCTGAAGAGACCGTGAAAGTGCATATTCGCAATATGCTGCGCAAACTGGATGTACGTTCACGCGTGGCGGCCACGGTGATGTACCTGGAGCACAAGAGTCAATAATCCTTCCCCGGCGTGCCGGGGAGGCTTTATTCGATGGCGGCGAGCAGCGTCTGATGATGCTGATTAACCCAGCCCTTGTTGATCGGGCCCCAGTTTTCCAACTGATAGAAACCGTCGTTATTTCGTACGCCCTGCTGAATAAACTGCAATTCTACCCCCATACCGGGCAAGGCTTTCAACACGTCTTGCAGGGTACGGCGCGGCCAGCCTGTCAGCTCCATCAGATGCGGGACGTTTGGCCGTTCGCTGTGGCTAATCAGCCAGCACAGATAAAGACGACGGGCAAATACCGGGTTAATTTCCATGCCTTGCTCCTGCATTAAAGTGAGTCCTGATTATTTTTTGACAAGCCCGAATACTCAGGCCCTTGATTGTCATTAAATTGTCTTAATCGCGACGTTAACGGTAATGACGGCGTAATAGGGGGTTTCTTCTACCGTTATTTACATTATCTCCTTTTTTTCTCCACGCTTTATTCCCCCTTCACGCGTAAAGTGCATTAGTGCCGGAATCCTTCCCAGCCACTGAGAAACGCAATTCCGATGCGTCTTAAAGATAGAACAAGTCATAACGAGGTTCGCGCTGCATGGCCAATTTTTTTATTGATCGCCCGATTTTCGCCTGGGTTCTGGCAATTATTCTTTGCCTGACCGGCGCGTTGGCGATTTCTTCCTTACCGGTGGAACAATACCCGAACCTGGCCCCGCCGAACGTTCGCATTAGCGCCACCTACCCCGGCGCTTCGGCACAGACGCTGGAAAACACCGTCACCCAGATTATCGAACAAAACATGACGGGCCTGGACAACATGATGTATATGTCGTCGCAGAGCACCAATACCGGACGGGCCACGGTGACGCTGACCTTTGAGGCCGGTACCGACCCTAACGAGGCGATGCAGCAGGTACAAAACCAACTGCAGGCGGCAATTAAGCGGCTACCGCAGGCCGTGCAGACCCAGGGCGTCACGGTGTCGAAATCCGGTGATACCACGCTGATGATGGTGGCCTTTGTCTCCACCGACGGCAGCATGGACAAGCAGGACATTGCCGATTATATCGTTTCCAACCTGCAGGATCCGCTCAGCCGCATCAACGGCGTGGGCAGTATGGACGTTTACGGTTCGCAATACGCCATGCGCATCTGGCTCGATCCCAACAAACTCAATAGCTACCAACTCACCACTCAGGACGTCGTCAGCGCGATCAAATCGCAGAACGCCCAGGTCGCGGTCGGCCAGCTCGGCGGTACGCCCTCCGTTGATAAACAGGCGCTTAACGCCACCATTAACGCACAGTCTCAGTTGCAAACGCCGGAACAGTTCAAACAAATCACCTTGCGGGTCAATCAGGACGGTTCACTGGTGACATTGGGTGATGTTTCCACCATTGAGCTGGGCGGCGAGAACTATGACTATCTCAGCCGCTATAACGGCATGCAAGCCGCCGGCATGAACATCAAGTTGGCCTCCGGTGCCAACGAACTGCAAACCGACCAGTTGGTGAAAGACAAAATCGCCCAGTTGTCTCAGTATTTCCCGCACGGACTGGAGGCGAAGGTCGCCTATGAAACCACCCCGTTCGTGAAGGCCTCAATCAAAGACGTGGTAAAAACCCTGCTGGAAGCCATTTTGCTGGTATTCCTGGTGATGTACCTGTTCTTGCAGAACTTCCGCGCCACGCTGATCCCGACCATCGCCGTGCCGGTAGTGTTGATGGGCACCTTCGCCATTCTTTCGGCCTGCGGATTCAGTATCAACACCCTGACCATGTTCGCCATGGTGCTGGCCATCGGGTTATTGGTGGATGACGCCATCGTGGTAGTGGAAAACGTCGAGCGCGTGATGAGCGAAGAAGGCCTGTCGCCCAGGGATGCCACACGCAAATCCATGGGGCAGATCCAGAGTGCGCTGGTCGGCATCGCCATGGTGTTGTCGGCGGTGTTTATCCCGATGGCGTTCTTCGGCGGCACCACCGGTGCTATTTACCGCCAGTTCTCGATCACCATTGTTTCTGCCATGGTGCTGTCGGTGTTGGTGGCGATGATCCTGACCCCTGCCCTGTGCGCCACCCTGCTCAAACCGATTGCCAAAGGCCACCATCACGGCAAACGTGGCTTCTTCGGCTGGTTCAACCGCATGTTCAACCGCAACGCCGACCGCTACGAGCGCGGCGTGGCACGGGTGCTGCACTCCAGCGTTCGTTATATGGTGATTTACCTGCTGTTGCTCGGCGGTATGGCGTTACTGTTTATCAAGTTGCCAACCTCATTCCTGCCGCAGGAAGACCGTGGGGTATTCACCGTGCAGGTGCAGTTGCCGCCGGGATCAACCCTGCAGCAGACCACCAAAGTGGTGGAGAAAGTTGAACACTATTTCCTGACCAAAGAAAAACAGGACGTGCTGTCCGTGTTCTCCACCATTGGTGCCGGTCCCGGCGGGAACGGGCAGAACGTGGCACGCATGTTTATTCGCTTGAAAGACTGGGATTTGCGTACCTCCGGTGCCAACAGCTCATTCGATATCATCGATCGCGCCACCAAAGAATTTAACCAGATTATCGAGGCGCGGGTGATTGCCAGCAGTCCACCGGCGATTACCGGTCTGGGCAACTCTTCCGGCTTCGATATGGAACTCGAAGATCACGCCGGCCTGGGGCACGACAAACTGATGGCGGCACGCGATCAACTGCTGCAACTGGCCGCCGCTAACCCGCTGCTGTCACGCGTGCGCCACAATGGCCTGGATGACAGCCCGCAGTTGCAGATTGATATTGACCAACGCAAGGCCCAGGCGCTGGGTGTTTCAATTGATGACATCAATAACACGCTGTCGACTGCCTGGGGCTCAACCTACGTTAACGACTTCGTCGACCGCGGTCGGGTGAAAAAAGTCTATGTGCAGGCCGCCGCACCGTTCCGCATGCTGCCTGGCGACATTGATAAATGGTTCGTGCGCAACAGCGCGGGCGGCATGGTGCCGTTCACCGCCTTTGCCACCTCCCATTGGGAATATGGCTCTCCACGTCTGGAACGCTATAACGGCAGCTCGGCGCTGGAGATTGTTGGTGAAGCGGCAGAAGGCGTCAGCAGCGGTGCTGCCATGGCCGAAATGGAAAAAATTGTCAGCCAGTTACCGACCGGTTTCGGTCTGGAATGGACAGCCATGTCCTACCAGGAGCGCCTGTCCGGCTCGCAGGCACCGGCGCTGTATGCCATTTCTCTGTTGGTGGTGTTCCTGTGTCTGGCAGCGCTGTATGAGAGCTGGTCGATTCCCTTCTCGGTGATGCTGGTAGTGCCACTGGGCCTGATTGGTGCCGTTGCCGCCACCTGGCTACGCGGGCTGGAGAATGACGTTTACTTCCAGGTCGGGATGCTGACCATCATCGGACTGTCGGCGAAAAACGCCATTTTGATCGTCGAATTCGCCAACGAGCTAAACCATAAAGGCCAGGATTTGATGTCGGCCACCCTGGAAGCCTCGCGCATGCGTCTGCGGCCGATTTTGATGACCTCGCTGGCCTTTATCTTCGGCGTGCTGCCGATGACCATCAGCAGTGGGGCCGGCTCAGGCAGCCAGCATGCGGTGGGTACCGGGGTAATGGGCGGTATGATTTCCGCCACCCTGCTGGCAATTTACTTCGTCCCGCTGTTCTTTGTGCTGGTTCGCCGCCGCTTCCCTGGTAAGACGGCAGCAACCGCCAAAGCGCAAGACAGCGCGCAATAGCAGGTAAAAAAAAGCAGCGTCGGGAAACCGATGCTGCTTTATCTCGAACGAGCGTTTCGTTCCCAGGGTGCTTTAATCACGGACAAATAAACCAACCTTGTTATCAACCTCAACGCAGTGTCAGTTGCCTAACATCTCTTCGATGAAGTCTTTCCAGTTTCCCAACTCACGATCAACCATAATAATTTACAACCTCAATTAATAGACGAAGCGAATTCTACGCCTGTTTTTTGAGCAAGTGAAGAGCGTCGGGAACGATGCCACCCGCGAAAACCGGGGATAGTGCACATTTTCGTATTTATCTGATCAATGGCGAATCCCGACTATTCCCTTCCGTTATTAATCCACCAAACAACGCACTTAAAAGATCTAAATCTGCCGCTGTGGGCCATTCCCCTGGCAGCCAGCCGCTCAGCCAAGGTCGACACCAATAACTTCATATGATTTAAAAATGATATTGATATTAATTATCAATATCATTAGCATTCTTAAATTGTAAATTGATGTAAAGGAATGTATATGAAGTTGTCCCTGTTCACCCCAGGCAAAGGTTTCTCTTTCAGCACCCTGACCTCCGCCATGCTGCTGCTGTCTTGCTCAACGCTGGCCGCTGAGCTGCCAGAAAGCCATTTCCAAACCAAACCGGTGGGATACGGCCTGTATGAGCTGGCCTTTGATGGCCAAAACAACACCCTGTTTGCCGCCTCTACCCCTTCATTCGCCAAAGGTAAAAACAGCGGTATTGTCTATCGTATCAATCCGGCCACGCTGGCCACGGAGGGAAAGATCGTTACCCAACGCCGTGCCTTTGCCACCGCGCTGGATGAAGAACGCCATGTTTTGTACATCGGCAACACCCTGGACGGTTCCGTAACGATGATCGATACCCAGAGTGGTAAAGAACTCGCTACTGTCCAGCTCAGTGAAAGTGTGAAAGATGACCAATTCATCCCAACGCGTGAAATGGTGCTCGATAAGAAAAATCAGCGTTTGTATGTCTCTGGCACGTCGAAGAAAGGCGTACTGTGGGTGATCGATACCGCCAAACGGGAAAAGATCGCCACCCTCAGCAACGTCGGCGAATACCCCACCGGTCTTGCTCTGGACACCGAACGTGGCCATATCTACTGCGTTAATGGCGGCGGTGAGCTCATTACCCTGGACATCAACAGCCATAAAATCCTCAAGCGTCTGGTGGTGGAGCCCGCTAAAAAACACTTCTTCTTGAACATCAGCCTGGACAGCAAAACCGGCCGTGCCTTCCTCACCGATCCTGACTTGCCGAAGGTGCTGGTTGTCGATATCAACAGCGGCAAAATCCTGCACCAGATTGAGGTGATCAACTCGCTGGCGGTGCTGTTCAACCCGGCCCGCAGCGAAATCTACATCACTCACCGCGAGGCCAAACGCATCAGCATCGTGGACAGCAATAGCTACCAGGTCAAAAACAGCATCGCCACCACCGCACTGCCTAACAGCCTGGCCCTTTCTGCGGACGGCAATGCCCTCTTTGCCAGCATCAAGCAGTCCAAGGAAGAGATGGAGAAGAAGCAGGATTATCTGCTCAAGATTAATCTCGGCGAACTATGAGGCAGGTAATGACGAGTTTTATGATTCGCCTCTCCGGTGGCGCACTGCTGTGCCTTCCTGTGATGATGGCGCAGGCGGCAGGCAATGAGCAGACCGCTCGCACCCAAAAAGAAGAAACCCTGGAGGTGGTCGCTTCACCGTTCAGCGATGACGGCAGCACCGAGAACACCGGCTCCTACACCACCAGCCAGATGACCACCGCGACCGGCTTGCCGCTGAGCATCAAGGATACGCCGCAGTCGGTTTCTGTCATCACCCGTCAGCAAATTGACGATATCAACGCTTATTCGCTAAAGGATATTCTGCGCTGGTCCACCGGCGTCAGTGAGAGTAACTACGATAGCGAACGCTCCTCGTTCAATTACCGCGGTTTTAGCGTCGATAATTATCAATACGATGGCGTTCCCACCTTCTTTGACTCCGGCTATTCCGGCGGTGAGTCAGAAATTGACTCGATCACGCTCGATCATGTCGAAATCGTCAGAGGTGCCGCCGGTTTACTGAACGGGGTCGGTAATCCGGGGGCGGCCATCAACCTGGTGAGAAAGAAAGCCTCCAGCCTTTCGCCTTTTGCCCGCGTCGAACTCTCCGCCGGTTCCTGGGATCATTACCGCACTACGGTCGATGTCGGCACGCCGCTCAATGACGATGGCACCGTCCGGGTGCGCGTCGCTGCCGCCGGCGAACGCAGCCACTCGTTTATGGACCGGCATCAGGAACGCAAAGGCACTATCTATGGCACGCTGGAAGCCGATCTGACCCGCGATACCCTGCTGCGCCTGGGGGCCGATTATCAGCAGAACCGGCCTAAAGCCTCCACCTGGGGCGGTGCCCTGCCGACCGGCTGGTTCAGCGACGGCAGCGAGATCAATTGGGATCGCCACTACAGTGGCGCCTCTGACTGGTCGAGCTGGGATACCACACTCAGCACCCAGTTCGCGACGCTGGAGCACCAGTTCGATAACGACTGGAAAGGCGTGGCTAACTACACGCATAGCCGTCAGGCTTTCGATGCCAAAATGGCGATGAGCCTTGGTGAGCTGATCGATCCCGATACCTGGGCGGTGAAACCTTCAAGCCCTTATGCCGCGCGTTATGAGGGTTACCGCGATCAGCATGCGGTAGATCTGAAATTGAACGGTGATTTCAGCCTGCTGGGCCGCAACCACAAATTTGTGGTGGGCAGTTCCTCCGCCTGGCAGCACAGTTACAGCACCTATCGTAGTGCCAGTGCCTCACAGTTGTTTAGCGGCAGCTTACTGGATTGGAACGGTGGCCTGGGCGAACCCGAGTGGTCGGACAAAATGCCACAGATGGATTACCGTACGCGGCAAATTGGCTTCTACAGCAGCGCTGACTTTTCGCTAACCGACCGGCTGGATCTGGTGCTCGGTGCCCGCTTCAACAGCTTTAAAAACACCACGACCACCACCGCAAACAAGATCACGCCGTTTGTCGGCACGGTCTATAAGCTGACCGATCAGATCTCTGCTTATGCCAGCTACACCGACATATTCAAGGATCAGAATCTGCTCGACAGCAGCGGCCACTATCTGGCACCGATCGAAGGGGTGAACAAAGAGGTGGGTATCAAAGCCGCATTGCTCAATGACAGGCTCAATCTGTCGCTGTCGGCATTTCGCATCACGCAGGACAAGCTGGGGGTGCTGGACGAAGACACCGCCAATCTGGACTGGTTGCAACAGACCTATCATGAGAGCCAGGGTGCCACCAGCAAGGGTATTGAGTTCGAACTGAACGGCGAACTGGCCCAGGGCTGGAACGCGCAGTTTGGCATCACGCACTTCTCGCTGAAAGACAAGGATAAGGTCGATCTCAACACCGAGCAGCCGCGCACGCGCATTAACCTGTTCACCACCTACCAATTGACGGGCGCCTTGCGCGACCTGACTCTGGGCGGCGGTGCACGCTGGCAGAGCAGCGTTTACGCCAACGTCAACGGAGCCCAAAATGGCGAAATGGTCAATCGTAAAGCCGAACAAGGATCTTACGTTCTGGTCGATGCGATGGCACGTTACAGGCTGACGCCGCAGACCTCGGTGCAACTTAACCTGAACAACGTTTTCGACCAGAAATACTACTCGCAGGTTAATTTCTACAGTACCCGTAACTATGGCGAACCGCGTAACTTCATGCTGACGCTCAAACACGAGTTCTGACCATCCGCAGTAAAACTGGCCCCGGATCGCGGGGCCAACCTTCCCCCTGTAATGCCTTATCCCTTGTGCGATGAATTCTTCCGTAGTAGCGTGCAAAAGATACAAAACCCCTACTCACCCAAGGCCATGTGATGTCTCCTACGCTGACCGTCGAACAATTGAAAGAGTTGGGCCGCTATCAGGAAGCGACCGAACTGGCGCAACAACAGTTACTGCTGCAACCGGAAGCCGCCGGGTTGCACTACCAATTGGCTTGCCTGTATGACGTACAGGGGCTTGAGCAGCAGGCCATTCCCTGCTACCTCGCTGCGCTGGCGCGCAATTTGCCGGCGACGCTACGGCAGGAAGCCTGGCTTGGCCTGGGCAGTACCTACCGGGCGCTCGGCCTGTACCAACAATCGCTGGCCGCCTTCGACGACGGGTTGAGCGAGTTCCCTCAGGCCAAAGAACTTACCCTGTTCCGCGCCATGACGCTGTACAACCTGGGCGAAACCAAACAAGCGGTCGCAGATTTACTGTTGCTGCTGGCGGAAACCTCCTCGCATAGCGACATCAGCAGCTACCAGCGTGCGATCCGGCAATACGCCGCCGATCTGGATCGGATTGGCTAAGCGAGGTCGATATGGAAATAGTGACTGACCCGAATCGCTACGGCGTCGACTGGCTGCAGTTGGCCGGGCTACTGGAAACCGCCGGATTGGGCCAACGCGATCCGCAGGTATTGCAGCGCGTTTATCAGCACAGTCAATTTTGCTACTGGGGCTACCTGGATGGCCAGTTGATCGCCACCGCCCATGCCATTAGCGACATGACTTCGGTTGCCTATCTGGCCGACGTAGCTCTGCATCCGGATTTTCAGGGCCGGGGATTGGGACGTCAATTGATGGATCGGGTGATGCAGGATCTGGCCCCGCTCGGCAAAGTGTTTATCTACTCGGTGCCCGACAAGCTGGAATTCTACAAAAAATATCACTTCCGTGAGCTGACCACCGGCATGGTCTATGCCGACAGCGCGGCTTTGGAACGCCTGCAGCGGAATGGTTATGTCCGCTGAAAAAACCTTAAGGGAATTCCCCATTGCACATTAAAAATCGGCTGTCTCCGCAGGACTGTGCGGACATGAATGATATTCGCGCTGAAATAGACATGATGGATGAAAACATCATTAAGCTGATCGCCCGGCGCTTCGCCTACGTACAGGCGGCAGCCAAATTCAAGACCAGCCCCGATGCGGTGCGCGCCAAAGAGCGCTTTGAGGCCATGCTATTGCAAAGACGAGTCTGGGCCGATGAGCAAGGTTTAAATCCGGAGGTGATAGAAAAAATGTATCGCGACCTGGTCAATTATTTTATCAGCGAAGAAATGAAACATTGGTCCCAGGCTCAGGGCGAAAAGTGAATCCAACAAGGGAACCTGAAAAATATGTCTGACTCATCCTGGCTGGTAGAAACCGAACTGAAAAGCGAAAGTATCAGCCTTATTCCGTTACGTAAAAAACATGCGCCACAGCTGGTTGAAGCGGCTACAGACGGGAGCCTCTGGGAGCTTTGGTTTACTTCGGTGCCCACTGAAGACAGCGTGGAAGACTATATCGACCAGGCTTTAAGTGAGCAGCTTGCCGGGCGGGCATTGCCGTTTGCTGTTGTCCACAACGCCACGCAAAAAATCATCGGAACCACCCGGGTTTGTCATGCTGACGGGCAAAATCGTCGTGTTGAAATTGGCTATACCTGGTATGCCAAAAGCCATCAGAAAACCGCCGTCAACACCGAATGCAAACTGTTGCTGCTCGGTTATCTGTTTGAATCTCTGGCGGTGATTGCCGTTGAGTTTCGCACCCATTGGCATAATCACGTTTCCAGAGCAGCTATCGCGCGCCTGGGGGCCAAGCAGGACGGCGTACTGAGGAATCACCAGAAAAATGCGGATGGCAGCTATCGAGATACGGTAGTTTTTTCCATCATCGACCACGAATGGCCGATGGTGAAAAAAAGCCTGAGTTATAAATTACGTCAGGCCAGAGAATAATTTCCGGCCAGTAATCTACAGCGTCTTCATCATAAAGACTCGGCTGGTGCCTGCCGGCAGACAGGGTACCTCACCAAAACGCGCCCAGCCGTTCAACTCATAAAACGTGGGGGCCTGAAAGCTGATGGTGTACAACACGGCAGAAACGCAGCCCCTGCGTCGCCCTTCCAATTCAAAACGACGCAGCAACTCACTGCCCAATCCTGAGCCACGCAGCGATTTTGGCAGATGGAACAGATCGACAAACAGCATGCCCAACGATGAACGCCCGCTAATCCCGCCCAGCACCTCGCCGCTGTTCGGGTCCCTCACCACTACCGCTAACGGGCGACGATCGTTGGTGCCGGTCACTTCATCGTTATATTGATTCAGCCCTTCTGCAATCAGCGCTTCTATTTCGTCAATGCCGCTTTCGGTGATTTCAATTCGGTAATTTTCCATGGTCTTCTTCTATGTAGGGTAACTGAGTAGCACATCGAGATTAGCAAAAAAACACCGCAATAAACGCGAACGGCATTTTTTCAGCTTTCCCCGGCCTTTCAGACCATTGTACGGTGGAACTCCCCGCCATTTTTCGGCATGCTGGTCGCTGGCATTTATTTCACCGCCACCGGCGGTTTACCACCGGCCCCACGCGCCGGTGTCAGGTTGCAGAGAAGGTTCTTACTCCATGACGTTGACCATGTACGGCATCAAAAATTGTGACACCATCAAAAAAGCGCGCCGCTGGCTGGAAGAACAGGGTGTGGCTTATCAATTTCACGACTACCGCGCCGACGGGCTGGACGAACAGCAACTGCGCGGCTTTGTCGAACGTCTCGGTTGGGAACCGCTGCTCAATACTCGCGGTACCACCTGGCGCAAGCTGGATGAAGCGCAGCGCACCGCCTGCAACAATGCCGATGCCGCCATCGCGCTGATGCTGGCGCAGCCGGCAATCATCAAACGCCCACTGCTGGACGACGGCAACGGACACGCCCTGCTCGGCTTCAGCGCCGAAGGTTACCAGCAATTTATTTCCGAGGTGGCAGCATGACTTGCCCGGTTATCGAACTGGCTCAACAGCTGATCAAACGCCCGTCGCTCAGCCCGCACGATGAAGGCTGTCAGGCACTGATGATTGAACGTCTGAAAGCCATTGGTTTTACCGTTGAACCAATGCCTTTCGGCGATACCCTGAATTTCTGGGCCTGGCGTGGCGAAGGCCAAACCCTGGCGTTTGCCGGCCACACCGACGTCGTGCCAACCGGCGACGAAAAACGCTGGGACAACCCGCCGTTTGAGCCGACCATCCGCGACGGCATGCTGTATGGCCGTGGTGCGGCAGACATGAAAGGCTCACTGGCGGCAATGGTCGTGGCAGCCGAACGTTTCGTCGCGGCCAACCCGCATCATCAGGGCCGTTTGGCATTCCTGATCACCTCCGATGAAGAAGCCAGCGCGACCCATGGCACGGTGAAAGTGGTGGAAGCGCTGATGGCGCGCAATGAACGCCTGGATTATTGCCTGGTCGGTGAGCCGTCCAGTACCGAACGCGTCGGCGACGTGGTGAAGAACGGGCGTCGCGGCTCGATCACCGCCAACCTGCACATTCACGGCATTCAGGGCCACGTTGCCTATCCACATCTGGCGGATAACCCGGTGCACCGCGCCATGCCGGCCCTCAATGAGCTGGTGGCGATCGAGTGGGACCACGGCAATGAATTCTTCCCGCCGACCAGCATGCAGATTGCTAACGTGCAGGCCGGTACCGGCAGCAACAACGTGATCCCGGGCGAGATGTTCGTTCAGTTCAACTTCCGCTTTAGTACCGAATCGACCGACGCGACGATCAAACAGCGCGTAGAAGAACTGCTTGAGCGCCATCAGTTGAACTACAGCATCGAATGGCGTCTGTCGGGCCAACCCTTCCTGACCGCGCGCGGCGCGCTGGTGGATGCGGTGGTTAACGCCGTCGAACACTACTCTGAGCTGACGCCGCAGTTGCTGACCACCGGGGGCACCTCAGACGGCCGCTTTATCGCCCAGATGGGCGCGCAGGTGGTTGAGCTGGGGCCCGTCAACGCGACTATCCATAAGGTCAACGAATGCGTTCACGCGGCCGATTTGCAACTACTGAGCCGCATGTATCAGCGCATCATGGAGCAATTGGTCGCATGATCACACCGGAAATGTTGACCGGGTGCTCAACCGAGCATCTGGCACCGCTGAGCGGTAACCACCGGCTGCAGCCCACCGCCGTGGCTGCATTCCTCGCCATGCAACAGGCGGCACTGGAGGCGGGTTTCGATCTGCAGCCCGCCAGCACATTTCGTGATTTTGGCCGGCAACAGGCGATCTGGAATGGAAAATTCTGCGGCGAGCGCCCAGTATTAGATAAGGACAGTCAGCCAATCGACATCGCGCTGCTGTCCACCGGCGAACGTTGCGAAGCGATCCTGCGCTGGTCGGCCTTGCCGGGCGCCAGTCGCCATCACTGGGGCAGCGATCTGGATGTCTACGATCCTTCGCTCTTGCCTGCCGGGCAAAAACTGCAACTGGAGCCCTGGGAATACGAGCAAGGTGGCTATTTTTATCCACTCAATCAGTGGATGACGGAACATATGGCCGAATTTGGCTTTTACCGGCCGTTCACCGAAGAGGGTGATGGCGTGGCGGTAGAACCCTGGCATCTAAGCTACCGTCCGCTGGCGCTTGAAGCCGAGCATCTGCTGACGCCGGAGCTGCTGCTGGCGGCCTGGAAAAATAAGGACGTCGCCGGTGTCCAATGGCTTGAAGAGCATTTGCCATCGCTATTTTCGCGTTTTATACGCCCTGAAGGAAAGGAGTGAATATGGAATGGTTAGCAGATTATTGGTGGGTTATCCTGCTGATCCTGGTCGGGATGATTATCAGCGGGATCAAAGAGCTACGCCGCGTTGACGTCAAACGCTATCTGGCCGATAAGCCGGAGCTGCCACCGCACCGCGATAACAACGCCGAGTGGGACGCCGACGACGACTGGCCGAAGAAAAAATGATTTCAGGGCGCATTGAGCGCCCTGAAGTTTATTTAAAAGCCACCAAATCGCCGCGCTTGCCAAACATCGCTTCGTCCCAGTAGCGTTGCGGGACGTAGTAATGCAGCCGTTCCAGAGCGTCATTCATCATGCCCTGATTGATGGCATGCCCCACGTCTTCCTCCACGTCCAGCGTGAAATCGACGCCGATAGCCTGCAGCCGCTCAGCTGCCGCTCTGGCATGTTGCACCGCAATCACCGCATCCTGTTCGCCGTGGATCAAATGCACCACGCTGTCACCGAACGCTTTATCAGGCAAGCCGGCAAAGCGCCCGCTGAAAGCCACGATGCGGCCGGCCAGCCTGGGTTCAACTTTCAAGGCTTCCAGCGCCATGATTGAGCCCTGAGAAAAACCGACCAGCGCGGTACCGGCATCATTCACGCCGCTTTGCTGCTGCCAGTAACGCACGGTTTCGATAAACTTCGGCATCACTTCAGCAATGCGCCCGGCGCGATTTTCTTCGGTCACATCCTGCACCGAAAACCACTGGCGACCGCCACCGTTACCGAAGGCAAAAGGGCCACCAATGCTGACAACCTGCGCCTGCGGGAAGTCTTTGGCGAAATAGCGGCCAATCTCGCCCATCGCCACCGGGGTATCGCCAACACCGTGAAACAGCAGGATCAGCTGCGCAGCCGGGGTTGCCGGGCTCTGTACAACAAAATGCTCATGTTTCATCGGTGACTCCTCGTGTTGATCAAATTCTGCCCGGCGCCAGCTGCCCGGGTTCCTGTCAGCTACTATACGCCGCTGAGAATTCAGGAAAATCGGGTTTTATTGAGCAACATCTTCAATTTATTGCAATGACTGCGACCAGTCGCGCCAGCGTAGACAATGCTGCGCATCGAGCTGTTCAAGCGCCATTCCCGTCTCTTGTCGCCAGCGACGCAGCAAGGCTTTCTGGCCGCTGAAGCCAAGTAGCTCCACGCAACCCGCCGACGTCGTTTGCTGTTGCAGATGCAGCCGCAGTGCGGGCAGCGGCAAAGCGCTGGCTAACAGTAAACGTTGCAGCGCCCCCAGACTGGCCTCCAACGGCCGGTGGGCGAAGGCAAAACCGGCCAGTTCACGCCAGTCGTCCTCGCCCAGCCGGGTGTCGCCGTCGTCACCGGTGATTTCCAGTTGCAGATCGATGCGCGGCTGCAACCAGCGCCAATCACGTGCCAGATGCTTGTGCGCCGCATGACGCAGCGCCTCACCCTGCTCGCTTAATGGCAGAATGGCCATGACGCTGTAGCAACCGCTGCTGGCTTCGATCTTGCTGCCAATGCGCGCCAGCTCAAAGCCACAGGACTGCCAAAAGCGCCACAGCGGCTCGGTGTAACCAAAGCTGACCGAAAGGTAATCCAACCCCTGTGCCTGCTGACGCTGCTGCTCGATCAGGCGGCGGGCGATGCCCTGCTGACGCATAGTGGGCAATACCGCAATTCGGGTAATGCGCCTCGAACGCAGCGTCGGTGCCCACCACTGGCCACCGTGTGCCGCCAGCGATTGAGCCACCAGGTTGCCACGCGGTCGCCGCCTGCCGGCCCAGACCTCGTGCGCCAGTTCGGCACTCAGCCCGCCTTCGTCTACCAGCCACAACGCGCCGACGACTTCTTCTTCAACCTGCGCCAGGCCAAAATGCATCCCCGGTGCATCCATCAACCGCCGTAAATCGAGCGGTGAAGTCCGGTAATGGGCGCTGCTCAACAGGGCGTAAAAACGCCTTAATCGTTGAGGATCGGCGCACAGCGCCTTTTGTTCAGCGCCACTGATACTGACGCGCTTATCCGTCGCCTGCCACGGCGGGAGTTCGTTGAACAACAGCGCGTTATCGATGACACGCTCCAGCGCATCACCCGGCGCCCAACGCATGGGTTGCTGCAGCTCCAGCGGCTGAAACTCAGGCAGCCCGGCGCAAAACTTGAGCAAGAAACCCCGGCCAGTGCCTTCATAGCCCTGTACCGTGGTCGTTAGCAGAATGCGGGGGAAATGGTTAACCAACTGCTGTAATAACGGGCCGGGGATCGTCGCCGCCTCGTCGACCAACAGCCAGCCCACGTCGCTGACATCATGTTCGCGACAATGGGCCAGTAGTGCGTCCGGTGCCCAGAATTGCGCGCGACCCTGCGCCCATTCACCAGCGACTTCGGTAGCCGCTCGGCTTGGTCCGGTGAGCCAGCAAGTGAGCGGCGTGTTGGCCACCAGCATCCCCGCCAGCGTTGACTTGCCGCGCCCACGGGCGGCGGTCAGCACCCAAACGCCTGGCTCAGCGCCGAGTAATTGCGTCAACAATGCTTGCTGCTCGAAAGTCGGTTGGCCATTTGGCGCTTGCCACTGCGGGCGTACTGGCAAAGGTGCCAACGTCAGCGGCTCATCCTGTCGCCAGAGCGTGGCTTCGCTGTCCGCTACCAGGTGTTGCTGCAGATGGTGAATGAAGTTCGGGGTAGTGATCGGCTGTGGGCAATCGCTCCAGCGCAGGCTGTCGCTATCCGGCTGTTGGTGCCAGGACTGCCAGGGTGGCGTTAACAGCAACAACCAACTGCCGGCTCGCAGCGTACCGGCCAGCGCGGCCAGCGCTTCAACATCAACACCATCGGTCGCGTCATACACCGCATGTAATCGTTCCTGCCCCAGCAATGTCCGTACCGCACTACTGGCCAGCGACTGCATGCCGCTGGGCGGGTTTTCCCCCACCCACGGCCAGTCACCCGGCAGGGTTGTCGCCAGGCGGTGTGCTTGCTGGCGACACCATTGCGGCTCGCCACTGAGCACCAGCAGGCGTCTGATGCCCTGCTGCTGCATAAGTTGTTGCATTGCCTGTAACATCAGTATCCAGACCCAGAGCTAAAAAAATGCCGGAGTCAGGCTCCGGCATGCATGTTAACGGGATGCGAAGGTATTGCAGGTGTTGGGGTCACCGCTGTCGAAGCCCTGTTTAAACCAGGTGTAGCGCTGCTGCGAAGTACCGTGGGTGAAGCTGTCCGGTACTACGCGCCCCTGCCCTTGTTGCTGCAAACGATCGTCGCCGATCGCCTGCGCAGCGTTTAATGCCGCCTGCAGGTCGCCCTCTTCCAGCATCTGTTGCTTCTCGGCATATTTGCCCCACACGCCGGCAAAGCAGTCCGCCTGCAGTTCCATTTTCACCGACAGACGATTCACTTCTGCCTGACTGGCACCCTGCTGCATTTGACGCACTTTAGGCTCAATGCCCAACAGGTTCTGCACATGGTGACCCACCTCGTGCGCCACCACATAGGCCTGGGCAAAGTCACCGCCGGCACCCAGTTTGGTTTTCATATCCTGATAGAATGACAGGTCGATATACACCGTTTTGTCGCCCGGACAATAGAATGGCCCCATCGCCGCCTGACCGGTGCCGCAGCTGGTACGCGTTACGCCGCGATACATCACCAACTTGGGTGGCTGATAGGTTTTACCCATGCGCTGGAAAACTTCTTTCCAGTTATCTTCGGTAGAAGCCAGTACCACCGAGGTAAATTTGGCCAGTTCATCGTCTTTTGGACTGATGCTGGCGCTCTGTTGCTGAGTTTGCGGGCTAACGTCCCCGCCGTTCAACAGCGGTGAAAGATCGACACCGTAATAACCGGCCACCAACACCACCACCAGAATAACGATACCGCCTTTGCCACGTGGCACGCGGAAACCGCCACCACCGCCACCCAGACCTGAAGACTGCCCGCGACGATCCTCAACATTGTCACTTTCCCGACGCCCTTGCCAACGCATAAGTAAATGACCTGCCCCCAGGATTAGATACAACGCTCACTTAGTAATGTCGGATCCTTCACTATCAGAATTACCCTTTCTCCAGGCCGCCGCAAATTCAGACGGCGTCTGATAATTCAGCGCGGAGT
>NZ_CAMKGL010000019.1 GCF_946227985.1 Serratia quinivorans | reverse complement strand
GTATCAAAGACACCGTTAAGTCTACCTGTACCGGCGTTGAAATGTTCCGCAAACTGCTGGACGAAGGCCGTGCTGGTGAGAACGTTGGTGTTCTGCTGCGTGGTATCAAGCGTGAAGACATCGAACGTGGTCAGGTATTGGCTAAACCAGGTTCTATCAAGCCGCACACTCAGTTCGATTCAGAAGTGTACATCTTGAGCAAAGATGAAGGTGGTCGTCATACTCCATTCTTCAAAGGCTACCGTCCACAGTTCTACTTCCGTACCACTGACGTGACCGGTACCATCGAACTGCCAGAAGGCGTTGAGATGGTAATGCCTGGTGACAACGTGAACATGAAAGTCACCCTGATCCACCCAATCGCGATGGATGACGGTCTGCGTTTCGCAATCCGTGAAGGCGGCCGTACTGTTGGCGCTGGTGTTGTTGCCAAAGTTATCGCTTAATCGCTGATAACGTTTGACGCGACACGCGGTAAAAGGGCATCATTTGATGCCCTTTTTCTACGCTGTGAACTAGAACCTATCTCATCAGCGATTTTGCAGTCATAATCATTGGTGAGATGGGCTCTTAAAGCGTATTGACTGAAATACGTCATAGCGTAAAACACCGAAATGCTGCCGAGCAGCATTTGATCGGTTTGGTTTGCCTTGCAGTGCGAGGCAAAGTTGTCTGTTCTGAATTCATTGTGACAGGTTGGTTTATGAGTGCGAATACCGAGGCTCAAGGGAGCGGGCGCGGCCTGGAAACGGCTAAATGGCTGATCGTCGCTGTTCTGTTGGTTGTAGCGATTGTCGGTAACTATTTCTACCGTGATTTCAGCCTGCCATTACGCGCGCTGGCCGTTGTAGTGGTTATCGCTGTTGCAGGCGCTGTGGCGCTGATGACGACCAAAGGCAAAGCCACCGTTGCGTTTGCACGCGAAGCGCGTACTGAAGTACGCAAAGTGATCTGGCCAACTCGTCAGGAAACGCTACATACCACGTTGATCGTTGCCGCGGTAACTGCCGTGATGTCACTGATTCTGTGGGGGCTGGATGGTATTCTGGTCCGTCTGGTATCGTTTATTACTGGCCTGAGGTTCTAAAATGTCTGAAGCTCCAAAAAAACGTTGGTACGTCGTTCAGGCGTTTTCCGGTTTTGAAGGTCGCGTAGCGCAATCGCTGCGTGAATACATCAAACTGCATGATATGGAAGAACTGTTCGGCGAAGTCATGGTTCCTACGGAAGAGGTTGTTGAAATCCGTGGCGGCCAGCGTCGCAAAAGTGAACGTAAATTCTTCCCGGGCTACGTACTGGTTCAGATGGTGATGAACGATGCCAGCTGGCACTTGGTACGTAGCGTTCCACGCGTAATGGGTTTCATCGGCGGGACTTCTGACCGTCCGGCTCCGATCAGCGACAAAGAAGTCGATGCGATTATGAACCGCCTGCAGCAGGTTGGTGATAAGCCGCGTCCGAAAACGCTGTTCGAACCGGGTGAGCTGGTCCGCGTTAGCGATGGTCCATTCGCTGACTTCAACGGTGTTGTTGAAGAAGTGGATTACGAGAAGAGCCGCCTGAAAGTTTCCGTTTCCATCTTTGGCCGTGCAACGCCGGTGGAACTGGACTTCGCTCAGGTTGAAAAAGGCTGATCAATTAATCAGCAACAAGCGGTTTTTGCCGCTTGTCAGAGGCGCGAAATTGAACTATAATTTCGCGCCTTTTGTTTTTATAGACCTTGCTCTTTAGAGTGAGGTGAAACACGGGGAGCCTCTTGCGAGGCGTTATTACCCAAACCGAGGAATTGTAAATGGCCAAGAAAGTACAAGCCTACGTTAAGCTGCAAGTTGCAGCCGGTATGGCGAACCCAAGTCCGCCAGTTGGTCCAGCTCTGGGTCAGCAAGGTGTTAACATCATGGAATTCTGTAAGGCGTTCAATGCTAAGACTGACAGCGTTGAGAAAGGTCTGCCGATTCCGGTTGTTATTACTGTTTATTCTGACCGCTCCTTCACTTTCGTTACCAAAACCCCGCCAGCAGCAGTTCTGCTGAAAAAAGCGGCTGGTATCAAGTCTGGTTCAGGCAAGCCGAACAAAGACAAAGTAGGTAAAGTGACAAGTGCTCAGGTACGTGAAATCGCAGAAACCAAAGCTGCGGACATGACTGGTTCCAACGTTGAAGCGATGACTCGCTCCATCGAAGGTACTGCTCGTTCCATGGGCCTGGTAGTGGAGGATTAAGAAATGGCTAAGCTGACCAAGCGCATGCGCGTGATCCGTGACAAAGTTGATGCTACTAAACAGTATGACATCACCGAAGCTGTTGCTCTGCTGAAAGAGCTGGCCACCGCTAAATTCGTAGAAAGCGTTGACGTTGCTGTTAACCTCGGCATCGACGCTCGTAAATCTGACCAAAACGTTCGTGGCGCTACCGTTCTGCCAAACGGCACCGGTCGTTCTGTTCGCGTTGCCGTATTTGCTCAGGGCCCTAACGCTGAAGCAGCTAAAGCTGCTGGCGCAGAGCTGGTAGGTATGGAAGATCTGGCAGACCAGATCAAGAAAGGCGAAATGAACTTCGACGTTGTTATTGCTTCTCCGGATGCAATGCGCGTTGTTGGTCAACTGGGCCAGATCCTGGGTCCACGTGGCCTGATGCCAAACCCGAAAGTGGGTACCGTTACTCCGAACGTTGCTGAAGCAGTGAAAAATGCTAAAGCAGGTCAGGTTCGTTATCGTAACGACAAAAACGGCATCATCCATACCACTATCGGTAAGGTTGATTTCGAGTCAGACAAGCTGAAAGAAAACCTGGAAGCTCTGCTGGTTGCGCTGAAAAAAGCAAAACCATCTCAGGCTAAAGGTGTGTACATCAAGAAAGTTAGCCTCTCCACCACCATGGGTGCTGGCGTTGCTATCGATCAAAGCGGCCTGACTGCTGTAGCGAACTAATCGCCCTGCGATTATCGCTTTGACTTGGGGCTAAGATTTGTCTAGAATCTTATCCCCCAAGGTTTTGCTATTGGCAATAGCCACAGCGAAACAAAGATTTTTCGGTTGGAGCCTGGCCTATCCAGGCCTCCGTCCAAGACCGCAGGTGTATCGCAAGATACTTAATTCTTCCTGCGTAGACGGTGACAGAGCCTAAAGAAAATTTTAAATTGTCTTTGCTGGATTCTGCTCACCGTGTTTGAACGCTCTCACTGCGTGATTTATCACAAGGTGTTGAGTGATGTGAGTGCCGGGGATTTCCCCCGGCTAAATCCAGGAGCAAAAAGCTAATGGCATTAAATCTTCAAGACAAACAAGCGATTGTTGCTGAAGTCAACGAAGTAGCCAAAGGCGCGCTGTCTGCGGTTGTTGCGGATTCCCGTGGCGTTACCGTTGATAAAATGACTGAACTGCGTAAAGCAGGTCGTGAAGCTGGCGTTTACATGCGTGTTGTTCGTAACACCCTGATGCGTCGCGTAGTTGAAGGCACTCCATTCGAATGCCTGAAAGACACGTTCGTCGGTCCTACCTTGATTGCATTTTCTCATGAACACCCGGGCGCTGCTGCTCGTCTGTTCAAAGATTTCGCGAAAGCGAATGCAAAGTTCGAGATTAAAGCTGCGGCCTTTGAAGGTGAGATGATCCCTGCGGCACAAATTGACCGCTTGGCAACTCTGCCTACTTACGATGAAGCAATCGCACGCCTGATGGCAACCATGAAAGAAGCCGCTGCTGGCAAATTGGTTCGCACTCTGGCTGCACTGCGCGATCAGAAAGAAGCGGCATAAGCCCTTTTTCTTATCCGTTGCTTACGTATTTAAACTATTTCTGAATTTTAGGAACATTTGTTATGTCTATCACTAAAGACCAAATTATCGAAGGCGTTGCAGCTCTGTCTGTAATGGAAATCGTTGAACTGATCGCCGCTATGGAAGAGAAGTTCGGTGTTTCTGCTGCTGCTGTAGCTGCAGGTCCTGCTGCTGCTGCTGAAGCTGTTGAAGAAAAAACTGAATTCGACGTTGTACTGAAAGGTATCGGCGCGAACAAAGTTGCAGTAATCAAAGCAGTACGTGGCGCAACTGGCCTGGGTCTGAAAGAAGCTAAAGACCTGGTTGAGTCTGCACCAGCAGCACTGAAAGAAGGCATCAGCAAAGACGACGCTGAAGCACTGAAAAAAGCTCTGGAAGAAGCTGGCGCTGAAGTTGAAGTTAAATAAGCCACTGCTTTCTGAGTGCAGTCTGTTTTAACTAACAGACTGATGGCTGGTGACTTTTTGGTCACCAGCCTTTTTGCGCTGTAGGGCGTCAGTAGAGTTTCACACTGTTTGGCTACTGGCTAACCCCAATATTTCTTTCTATCGACGACTTAATATATTGCCTTCCCTGCCGCAGCCAAATCTGCCGCACAACGCAACGAAATGATTTAAGCGTGATAGAAACGAGTATTGCGGAAAGTGTTCCCGCTTTCCGGTCGACAAAATGGTGTTGCGTGAACCGTCCTATATCCGGGCGGACAAATAGGTTCGACTTTCCAGCGAGCTGAGGAACCCTATGGTTTACTCCTATACCGAGAAAAAACGTATTCGTAAGGATTTTGGTAAGCGTCCACAAGTTTTGGACATACCATATCTCCTTTCTATCCAGCTTGATTCGTTCCAGAAGTTTATCGAGCAAGATCCTGAAGGGCAGCACGGCCTAGAAGCCGCGTTCCGTTCTGTGTTCCCTATCCAGAGCTACAGTGGCAATTCGGAGCTGCAATACGTTAGCTACCGTCTTGGTGAGCCGGTCTTCGACGTCAAAGAGTGCCAGATCCGTGGTGTGACGTTCTCTGCACCGCTGCGCGTAAAACTGCGCCTGGTCATCTATGAGCGTGAAGCTCCGGAAGGTACGGTCAAAGACATCAAGGAACAAGAAGTCTATATGGGCGAAATTCCGCTCATGACCGAAAACGGCACCTTTGTGATCAACGGTACTGAGAGGGTTATCGTATCTCAGCTTCACCGTAGTCCTGGCGTATTCTTTGACAGCGATAAGGGTAAAACCCACTCTTCGGGTAAAGTGCTGTATAACGCACGTATCATCCCTTACCGCGGTTCATGGCTGGATTTCGAGTTTGACCCGAAAGACAACCTGTTTGTGCGTATCGACCGTCGCCGTAAATTGCCTGCGACCATCATTCTGCGTGCACTGAACTACACCACTGAGCAGATCCTTGACCTGTTCTTTGCGAAAGTCGTTTACGAGATCCGTGATAACAAGCTGCAGATGGAGCTGGTTCCAGAACGTCTGCGTGGTGAGACTGCTTCGTTTGATATCGAAGCCAACGGCAAGATCTACATTGAGAAAGGCCGTCGTATCACCGCTCGTCATATCCGTCAGCTCGAAAAAGACGAAATTCAGAGTATTGAAGTACCGGTTGAGTACATCGCGGGCAAAGTGGTCGCGAAGGACTATATCGATACCAATACCGGTGAGCTGATCTGCGCAGCCAACATGGAGCTGTCGCTGGATCTGCTGGCCAAATTGAGCCAGTCAGGCCACAAGCGTATCGAAACGCTGTTCACCAACGATCTGGACCACGGTGCGTACATCTCTGAGACTGTACGTGTCGATCCAACCAGCGATCGTTTGAGCGCACTGGTAGAAATCTACCGCATGATGCGCCCTGGTGAGCCGCCAACGCGCGAAGCTGCTGAAAACCTGTTTGAGAACCTGTTCTTCTCTGAAGACCGCTACGATCTGTCTGCGGTTGGTCGTATGAAGTTCAACCGTTCTCTGCTGCGTGACGAGATCGAAGGTTCGGGTATCCTGAGCAAAGACGACATCATTGAAGTGATGAAGAAGCTCATCGGTATCCGTAACGGTAAAGGCGAAGTGGACGATATCGACCACTTGGGCAACCGTCGTATCCGTTCCGTCGGCGAAATGGCTGAGAACCAGTTCCGTGTAGGTCTGGTGCGTGTTGAGCGTGCGGTTAAAGAACGTCTGTCCCTGGGCGATCTGGACACCCTGATGCCACAGGACATGATCAACGCCAAGCCGATTTCGGCGGCGGTGAAAGAGTTCTTCGGCTCCAGCCAGCTTTCTCAGTTTATGGACCAGAACAACCCGTTGTCCGAGATTACGCACAAACGTCGTATCTCTGCATTGGGCCCAGGCGGTCTGACCCGTGAACGTGCCGGCTTTGAAGTTCGAGACGTACACCCGACTCACTACGGTCGCGTGTGCCCAATCGAAACGCCGGAAGGTCCAAACATCGGTCTGATCAACTCCTTGTCCGTGTACGCACAGACAAACGAGTATGGCTTCCTGGAAACTCCGTACCGCCGCGTGCGTGACGGTCTGGTTACCGATGAAATCAACTATCTGTCTGCTATTGAAGAAGGCAACTTCGTTATCGCTCAGGCGAACTCCAACCTGGATGATGAAGGCCGCTTCGTAGAAGATCTGGTCACCTGTCGTAGCAAAGGCGAATCAAGCCTGTTCAGCCGCGACCAGGTTGACTATATGGACGTATCAACCCAGCAGGTTGTATCCGTTGGTGCTTCACTGATTCCATTCCTGGAACACGATGACGCCAACCGTGCATTGATGGGTGCGAACATGCAACGTCAGGCGGTTCCAACCTTGCGCGCTGATAAGCCGCTGGTAGGTACCGGTATGGAACGTGCTGTAGCTGTTGACTCCGGTGTTACTGCCGTAGCTCGACGTGGCGGTGTGATCCAGTACGTGGATGCTTCCCGTATCGTTATTAAAGTTAACGAAGACGAGATGCTCGCGGGCGAAGCAGGTATCGATATTTATAACCTGACCAAGTACACCCGTTCTAACCAGAACACCTGTATCAACCAGATGCCGTGTGTGAATCTGGGTGAGCCAATCGAGCGCGGCGACGTGCTGGCAGATGGCCCATCCACTGACCTGGGTGAACTGGCGTTGGGCCAGAACATGCGCGTGGCATTCATGCCATGGAACGGCTACAACTTCGAAGACTCCATCTTGGTGTCCGAGCGTGTCGTTCAGGAAGATCGCTTCACTACTATCCACATCCAGGAGCTGGCATGTGTGTCTCGCGACACCAAGTTGGGGCCTGAAGAGATCACTGCCGACATCCCTAACGTGGGTGAAGCTGCGCTCTCCAAACTGGATGAGTCCGGTATCGTGTATATCGGTGCTGAAGTGACCGGTGGCGACATTCTGGTTGGTAAGGTAACACCGAAAGGTGAAACCCAGCTGACGCCAGAAGAGAAGCTGCTGCGTGCGATCTTCGGTGAGAAGGCGTCTGACGTTAAAGATTCCTCTCTGCGCGTACCAAACGGCGTTTCCGGTACGATTATCGACGTGCAGGTCTTCACCCGCGATGGCGTGGAAAAAGACAAGCGTGCGTTGGAAATCGAAGAGATGCAGCTGAAGCAGGCGAAAAAAGACCTGACTGAAGAACTGCAAATCCTGGAAGCTGGTCTGTTCGCACGTATCCATGCGGTGCTGGTTGCCGGCGGTGTTGAAGCTGAAAAGCTGAGCAAGCTGCCACGCGATCGCTGGCTGGAACTGGGCCTGACCGACGAAGAAAAGCAAAACCAGCTGGAACAGTTGGCAGAGCAGTACGACGAACTGAAATCCGACTTCGAGAAGAAGCTGGACGCCAAGCGTCGTAAGATCACCCAGGGCGATGATCTGGCACCAGGCGTGCTGAAAATCGTTAAGGTTTATCTGGCTGTTAAACGTCAGATCCAACCGGGTGACAAGATGGCAGGCCGCCACGGTAACAAGGGTGTTATCTCCAAGATCAACCCGATCGAAGATATGCCTTACGATGAAAACGGCACGCCGGTTGACATCGTACTGAACCCGCTGGGCGTACCATCACGTATGAACATCGGTCAGATCCTGGAAACCCACTTGGGTATGGCTGCGAAAGGCATTGGTGAGAAGATTAACCAAATGCTGAAGCAGCACCGGGAAGTGGCCAAGCTGCGTGAGTTCATTCAGAAGGCTTACGATCTGGGCGACGATGTCTGCCAGAAAGTTGACCTGAACACCTTCACCGACGACGAAGTACTGCGTCTGGCAGAGAACCTGAAAAAAGGTATGCCAATCGCAACGCCGGTGTTTGATGGTGCGAAAGAGAGTGAAATCAAGCAACTGCTGGAAATGGGCGGGATCCCAACCTCGGGTCAGATTACGCTGTTCGATGGCCGTACCGGTGAGCAATTTGAGCGCCAGGTTACCGTTGGCTATATGTACATGCTGAAACTGAACCACTTGGTTGACGATAAAATGCACGCCCGTTCAACCGGTTCTTACAGCTTGGTTACTCAGCAGCCGCTGGGTGGTAAGGCGCAGTTCGGTGGTCAACGCTTCGGTGAGATGGAAGTGTGGGCACTGGAAGCATACGGCGCAGCTTATACCCTGCAGGAAATGCTTACCGTTAAGTCGGATGACGTTAACGGCCGTACCAAGATGTACAAAAACATCGTGGATGGCGATCACCGCATGGAACCAGGCATGCCGGAGTCCTTCAACGTACTGTTGAAAGAAATCCGCTCGCTCGGTATCAACATCGAACTGGAAGGCGAGTAATCGTTTTTCCGGCTCAGGCTCCCGGCCTTAGGGAGCCTGAGGGTGGTTGTTCAGGTCACACGGGCGCGCGATTTGTCAGCGTGCGCCCAACAGGTTTAACTCCGACAGGAGCCAATCCGTGAAAGACTTATTAAAGTTTCTGAAAGCGCAAACCAAGACCGAAGAGTTTGACGCGATCAAGATTGCTCTGGCATCGCCAGACATGATCCGTTCCTGGTCGTTCGGCGAAGTCAAGAAGCCGGAAACCATTAACTACCGTACGTTCAAACCAGAACGTGACGGCCTTTTCTGCGCCCGTATCTTTGGGCCGGTAAAAGACTACGAGTGCCTGTGCGGTAAGTACAAGCACTTAAAACACCGCGGCGTGATTTGTGAGAAGTGCGGCGTTGAAGTGACCCAGACCAAAGTACGCCGTGAGCGTATGGGGCACATCGAACTGGCTTCACCAACTGCGCACATCTGGTTCCTGAAATCGCTGCCATCCCGCATCGGTTTGCTGCTGGATATGCCGCTGCGTGACATCGAACGTGTACTGTACTTCGAATCCTATGTGGTTATCGAAGGCGGTATGACTAACCTCGAGCGTCGTCAGATCCTGACTGAAGAGCAGTATCTGGATGCGCTGGAAGAGTTCGGTGATGAATTCGACGCCAAGATGGGTGCGGAAGCTATTCAGGCCCTGTTGAAAAACATGGATCTGGAGCAAGAGTGTGAAACTCTGCGCGAAGAGCTGAACGAAACCAACTCCGAAACCAAGCGTAAGAAGCTGACCAAGCGTATCAAGCTGCTGGAAGCGTTCGTACAGTCTGGCAACAAGCCAGAGTGGATGATCCTGACCGTGCTGCCGGTACTGCCACCGGATCTGCGTCCGCTGGTACCGTTGGATGGCGGGCGTTTCGCGACTTCAGATCTGAACGATCTGTATCGCCGCGTGATCAACCGTAACAACCGTCTGAAACGCCTGCTGGATCTGGCTGCGCCTGACATCATCGTGCGCAACGAAAAGCGTATGCTGCAGGAAGCGGTAGATGCCCTGCTGGATAACGGCCGTCGCGGTCGTGCCATCACCGGTTCCAACAAACGTCCTCTGAAATCTTTGGCCGATATGATCAAAGGTAAGCAGGGTCGTTTCCGTCAGAACCTGTTGGGTAAACGTGTTGACTACTCTGGTCGTTCTGTAATCACCGTAGGTCCATACCTGCGTCTGCATCAGTGTGGTCTGCCTAAGAAAATGGCACTTGAGCTGTTCAAACCGTTCATCTACGGCAAGCTGGAGCTGCGTGGCCTGGCCACCACCATCAAAGCCGCCAAGAAAATGGTTGAGCGTGAAGAAGCTGTCGTTTGGGATATCCTGGACGAAGTTATCCGCGAACACCCGGTACTGCTGAACCGTGCACCAACCCTGCACCGTTTGGGTATCCAGGCATTTGAACCGGTTCTGATCGAAGGTAAGGCTATCCAGCTGCACCCGCTGGTTTGTGCGGCATACAACGCCGACTTCGATGGTGACCAGATGGCAGTACACGTTCCGCTGACTTTAGAAGCCCAGCTGGAAGCGCGTGCGCTGATGATGTCTACCAACAACATCCTGTCACCAGCGAACGGCGAGCCAATCATCGTTCCTTCTCAGGACGTTGTATTGGGTCTGTACTACATGACCCGTGACTGTGTTAACGCCAAAGGCGAAGGCATGGTGTTGAGTGGCCCGAAAGAAGCGGAGCGTATTTACCGCGCCGGTCTGGCTTCTCTGCATGCGCGTGTCAAAGTGCGTATCACCGAAGAGATCAAAAACACCGAAGGCGAGTCTGTACACCAGACTTCGATCGTCGACACTACCGTTGGTCGCGCCATCCTGTGGATGATCGTACCGCGCGGTCTGCCGTATTCGATCGTTAACCAGCCTTTGGGCAAGAAAGCTATCTCCAAGATGCTGAACACCTGTTACCGCATCCTGGGCCTGAAGCCGACCGTTATCTTTGCTGACCAGATCATGTACACCGGTTTTGCTTACGCTGCCCGTTCAGGCGCGTCAGTAGGTATCGATGACATGGTAATCCCTGCCAAGAAAGCAGAGATCATCGAAGAAGCAGAAACCGAAGTTGCCGAAATCCAGGAGCAGTTCCAGTCTGGTTTGGTTACCGCCGGCGAACGCTACAACAAAGTGATCGATATCTGGGCCGCAGCGAACGAACGTGTTGCCAAGGCAATGATGGAAAACTTGTCTGTTGAAGACGTCGTCAACCGTGACGGTGTTGTTGAACAGCAGGTTTCCTTCAACAGTATCTTTATGATGGCCGACTCCGGTGCGCGTGGTTCTGCAGCACAGATTCGTCAGCTGGCCGGTATGCGTGGCCTGATGGCCAAGCCGGATGGTTCCATCATTGAAACGCCAATCACTGCGAACTTCCGTGAAGGTCTGAACGTACTCCAGTACTTCATCTCCACGCACGGTGCTCGTAAAGGTCTGGCGGATACCGCACTGAAAACGGCTAACTCCGGTTATCTGACCCGTCGTCTGGTTGACGTGGCGCAGGATCTGGTGGTTACCGAGGACGACTGTGGTACGCACAACGGCATCATGATGACCCCGGTTATCGAAGGTGGTGACGTTAAAGAGCCACTGCGCGAACGTGTTCTGGGTCGTGTGACAGCAGAAGATATCATCAAGCCGGGTACGGCTGATATCCTGGTGCCACGTAACACCCTGCTGCACGAGAAGACTTGTGACCTGTTGGAAGAAAACTCTGTCGACAGCGTTAAAGTCCGTTCCGTCGTTAGTTGTGAAACCGACTTTGGTGTGTGTGCAAACTGCTATGGTCGCGACCTGGCACGTGGTCACATCATCAACAAAGGCGAAGCTATCGGCGTAATCGCAGCACAGTCAATCGGTGAGCCGGGTACACAGCTGACGATGCGTACGTTCCACATCGGTGGTGCGGCATCTCGTGCGGCTGCTGAATCCAGCATCCAGGTGAAAAACAAGGGTACTCTGAAGCTGAGCAATGTGAAGTTCGTAATGAACGCCGCAGGCAAGCTGGTGATTACCTCTCGTAACACCGAACTGAAGCTGATCGACGAATTCGGCCGTACTAAAGAACGTTACAAAGTGCCTTACGGTTCCGTGATGGGCAAAGGCGACGGTATGGAAGTTAACGGCGGCGAAACCGTTGCTAACTGGGATCCGCACACCATGCCAGTTATCACCGAAGTGAGTGGTTTCATCCGCTTCGCTGATATGGTTGACGGCCAGACCATTACCCGCCAGACCGACGAACTGACCGGTTTGTCTTCTCTGGTCGTACTGGACAGCGCAGAGCGTACCGGTAGCGGTAAAGACCTGCGTCCGGCACTGAAAATCGTTGATGCCAAAGGCGACGACGTATTGATCCCAGGTACTGATATGCCTGCTCAATACTTCCTGCCAGGTAAAGCGATTGTACAGCTGGAAGACGGCATTCAGATCGGTGCGGGTGATACCCTGGCGCGTATTCCTCAGGAATCCGGCGGTACCAAGGATATTACCGGTGGTCTGCCACGCGTTGCGGATCTGTTCGAAGCACGTCGTCCGAAAGAGCCGGCAATCCTGGCTGAAATCAGCGGGATTATCTCGTTCGGTAAAGAGACCAAAGGCAAACGTCGCCTGGTAATCTCACCGCTGGACGGCAGCGATGCGTACGAAGAGATGATTCCAAAATGGCGTCAGCTCAACGTGTTCGAAGGTGAAGTTGTGGAACGTGGTGACGTTGTTTCTGACGGCCCAGAATCTCCACACGACATCCTTCGTCTGCGTGGTGTGCATGCGGTTACTCGCTACATCACCAACGAAGTGCAGGAAGTTTACCGTCTGCAAGGCGTTAAGATTAACGATAAACACATTGAAGTTATCGTTCGTCAGATGTTGCGTAAAGGCACCATCGTTAGCGCTGGCGGCACCGAGTTCCTGGAAGGCGAGCAGGCTGAAGTGTCTCGCGTTAAGATTGCCAACCGTCAGCTTGCTGCTGAAGGTAAGATCGAGGCAACCTTCTCACGCGATCTGCTGGGTATCACCAAGGCTTCCTTGGCGACCGAGTCCTTCATCTCCGCAGCATCGTTCCAGGAAACGACGCGCGTTCTGACCGAAGCGGCTGTTGCCGGTAAGCGTGATGAACTGCGTGGCCTGAAAGAGAACGTCATCGTGGGCCGTCTGATCCCAGCCGGTACCGGTTACGCTTATCATCAGGACCGCATGCGCCGTAAAGCACAGGGTGAAACGCCAGTTGTTCCGCAGGTGAGCGCGGAAGAAGCAACGGCTAACCTGGCTGAATTGCTCAATGCTGGCAACCTGGGTGGCGGCAACAACGATTAATCGTTGAATGCGCCTTGGGGAACGGCATTGCCGGGCCCTGACCAGATAAACCGCTCCTTCGGGGGCGGTTTTTTTTTGTCTGCGAACTGGCTGGGTGAAGAGCAACAGGGTCATCAACATCTGAGGTCCCGGAGTCACGCGGGAGGGTAATCCGACGTGATCCGGGAGAGGGTAAGGCGAAACCGCCAGTATGGTGACAGTTTCGGCTGGCACCGGGTTTGGCAACCAGCATCGCCACTATAGCGGGGCTGATTTGCCTCGCCAGCGATGTCGATAGCTTCTGCGCAACGCTTCCCTCGTTTTTTTAACGGCGTTGCAAGATTTGCAGATTACTGCGGACTGCGCCCCAGGTATCCGTCCCAGTCTTTCCACACCGGCTGTAAACCGGCGTCGCTGATGGCTTGTGCCACCTGCTGCGGGGTACGGCCATCGTGGGGTTCAAACTGTTCCAGCTCGGGTGGCACATCGTCGGCATATCCGCCAGGCTGGGTTTTGGATCCGGCACTGACGCTGTTGATCGCCACCGGGATCATATGATCGCGGAAGAACGGTGACTCACGTGTCGATAAAGACAGCTCCACGTCAGGGGCGAACAGCCGGAAGGCACAGATTAACTGCACCAATTGCGGTTCACTCATGATCGATGCCGGTTCGATACCGCCGGCACAAGGGCGCAGGCGCGGGAACGAGATCGAGTAGCGGCTCTGCCAGTAAGTCTGTTGCAGGTAGAACAGGTGTTCAGCCAGCATATAGCAGTCGGTACGCCAACTGTTGGACAGTCCGATCAGGGCCCCGAGGCCGATCTTGTCGATCCCGGCGCGGCCCAGGCGATCCGGTGTGGCCAACCGCCAGTGAAAGTCCTGTTTTTGACCGCGCAGATGATGCTGCAGGTAGGTCGCGGGATGATAGGTTTCCTGATACACCAGCACGCCATCCAACCCCAGCGCCTTCAACTCGGCGTACTCCTGCTGCTCCAGCGGTTGTACCTCCATCATCAGCGAGCTGAAATGGCGGCGGATCGCTGGAATGTGCTGGCGGAAATAGTCCATGCCGACCTTGGTCTGGTGTTCACCGGTGACCAACAGCAAATGCTCAAAGCCCAATGCCTTAATCGCCAGACACTCGCGTTCGATCTCGGCGGCATCAAGGGTTTTACGCTTGATGCGGTTGCTCATCGAAAAGCCGCAGTAGGTGCAGTCGTTGGCGCACAGGTTGGACAGGTACAGCGGTACGTAGAAGCTGACCACATTGCCAAAACGTTGACGCGTCATCTGCTGCGCACGCTGCGCCAGTGGTTCCAAATAGGGCGCGGCGGCGGGGGAGATCAGTGCCATAAAGTCTTCGCGCGACAGTTTTTCCGCATTCAGTGCATGCTCGACATCACGTGCCGTTTTGCTATTAATGCGCAGCGAGATATCGTCCCAATCCAACCGGTGCCAGTGGCTACTGAAATCATCAGCCATCACAATGTCTCTCCTGTCTGGCTGAGAAAAGCGGTCAACGGGCTGGAGGCTACCGCATTACGCTGACTACTGCCCAATCCCGCCTGACGTGCCAGCTCGCCGGCCTCAAGCGCCAGGCGAAAAGCCCGTGCCATCTGCACCGGGTCACGTGCGACGGCGATTGCGGTATTCACCAACACGGCATCGGCACCCAGTTCCATGGCTTCCAGTGCATGGCTTGGCGCGCCGATGCCGGCGTCGACGACTACGGGCACCCTGGCCTGCTCGATAATGATCTCCAGAAAATCGCGGGTGCGCAGCCCACGGTTGGAGCCAATAGGTGCGCCCAGTGGCATGACCGCGGCACAGCCCGTTTCCTCCAGACGTTTACACAACACCGGATCGGCGCCGCAGTAGGGCAGCACCACAAAACCTTCTTTCACCAATATTTCCGCCGCCTTCAGGGTTTCGATCGGGTCCGGCAGCAGGTATTTCACATCGGGATGGATTTCCAGTTTCACCCAGTGGGTGCCAAGCGCTTCACGGGCCAACCGGGCGGCGAACACCGCTTCTGCGGCGGTCTTGGCGCCGGAAGTATTCGGCAACAGGCGTACGCCCAGTTGTTGCAGCGGCGCCAGAATTGCGTCATTACCGCCGCGCAGGTCAACACGCTTCATTGCCATGGTGACCAGCTGCGAGCCGGAGGCCTGTAATGCCTCCAGCATCAGCGTTGGGGTGGCGAATTTACCGGTGCCGGTAAACAGGCGTGAAGTGAAAGTGGTATCGGCGATTTGTAGCATGTCAGCCTCCGGCGATCGCTTGAAACAGCAGGATGTCATCGCCGTCTTGCACCAGGTGGTTAGCCCAGTCGGTACGCGGGATGATGGTTTGGTTGATAGCCAATGCCGTGCCCGGCTGGTGGCGTTCCAGTTGCTGGAGCAGGGCGCTGATGCTGATGGGCTGCGCCAGTTCCAGTGGCTGGTCATTAAGACGAATTTTCATGCTGTCCCTCCGCACGCCGGGCAGGTGCTGGCCTGACTGAGTTGCAAGGTGCTCCAGCTTTGTTGTTTACCGTCGAACAGCCGCAGTTTGCCGCTGATGGCGGAAGGCAGGCCCGCCAGCATTTTTATCGCTTCCAGCGCTTGCAGCGTGCCAATGACGCCGACCACAGGGCCGAGTACGCCAGCGGTACGGCAGTTGCGTTGGGGTTCAGTTTGCTCCGGATACAGGCAGGCGTAGCAGCCGTGGGCATAGGGAGGTTCTATCACCAGCAACTGACCGCTGAAACCCACCGCACTGCCGCTGATCAGCGGTTTACCGGCCTGGATGCAGGCGGCGTTCACCGCATGACGGGTTTCCATGTTATCGCTACAGTCCAAAATTAAATCGGCGCGTTGTACGGCACGCTGCAACATTTCCCCTTGCAGACGCTGTTCCAGTGCGATGGATTCGACCATCGGGTTCAGTGCCTGTAGCTGGTGCTTTGCCAGGACGGCTTTGCTTTGGGAAACGTCGCTGCTGCGATAGAGGATCTGACGCTGCAAATTGGTGACGTGCAGCCTGTCGTCATCGGCCAGCAGCAGGGTGCCGACGCCAGCGGCGGCCAGATAAAGCGAGGCGGGAGAGCCCAACCCGCCCAACCCGACGATCAGCACCGTCGACTGTTTTAGCTTCTCCTGGCCTTCGGGGCCGATGTCTTCCAGCAGCAACTGGCGGCTGTAGCGCAGGAATTCTTGATCGTTCAGCATGGCATCACTCCTTGCCTTCGATCAGTTGCAACAGTTGTGCGGTCGCTGCGCGCCAGTCCGCGGCCTGGGTAATGGCGCTGACTACCGCGACGCTACCGACGCCGCAATCCAGCACCGCCGCTACGCGATCGATACTGATCCCGCCGATCGCCACCGTTGGGTAGTCACTCAACCCGGCAATATGGCGTTTCAGTTCCACCAGACCCTGTGGGGCAGAAGGCATATCTTTGGTTTGCGTCGGAAAAATATGCCCCAGCGCGATATAGGAAGGTTTCACCGCAATAGCTCGGGCCAATTCGTTATCGTCATGGGTGGAAACCCCCAAACGCAGCCCGGTGCGGTGAATGGCTGCCAGATCGGTAGTATCCAAATCCTCCTGGCCGAGATGTACGCCATAGGCACCATGCTTTATCGCCAATTGCCAATAGTCATTGATAAACAAGCGGGCGTTGTAGCGCTTGCCGAGCGCAATAGCGGCGGCAATGTCGTCCTCGACCTGTTCATCCGGCAGATCCTTAATCCGCAATTGAAGGGTGGTAACGCCCGCTTCCAGCAAGCGGGCAATCCATTCAACGCTGTCGACTACCGGGTATAGCCCCAACTTGTGAGGCGTGGCGGGGAAGGGCGTGGTGATATCAGTCATTGCTCAGCTCCTCTTGCAGGTTGCCGGCGCTGTGGTACAGCTCGCTGCCGCGTGAGCGGAACTCGGCTGACATTTTTTCCATGCCGGTTAGCTGCACTTCTATCGGTTGGGCCGCTTCCTGCGCGGCGGCATAGTCGCGAACCTCCTGCGAGATTTTCATCGAGCAGAATTTTGGCCCGCACATAGAGCAGAAGTGGGCGATTTTGCCAGACTCTTGCGGCAGGGTTTCGTCGTGATAAGCGCGTGCGGTGGCTGGGTCGAGCGCCAGATTGAACTGATCTTCCCAGCGGAATTCGAAGCGCGCCTTGGACATGGCGTTATCGCGGATTTGTGCACCGGGGTGGCCTTTCGCCAGGTCGGCGGCGTGAGCGGCAATTTTGTAGGTGATCAGCCCCTGTTTGACATCCTCTTTGTTCGGCAGCCCGAGGTGTTCCTTTGGCGTGACGTAACACAGCATGGCGCAGCCGAACCAGCCGATCATCGCGGCCCCGATACCGGAGGTAAAGTGGTCATAACCTGGGGCAATATCGGTGGTCAGTGGGCCGAGAGTGTAAAACGGTGCCTCGTGGCAGTGTTCCAGCTCCTCGGTCATGTTGCGGCGGATCATCTGCATAGGCACGTGTCCGGGGCCTTCGATCATCACCTGCACGTCATATTCCCAGGCAATTTTGGTCAGTTCTCCCAGGGTGTGCAGTTCGGCGAACTGTGCCTCGTCGTTGGCGTCCTGAATTGAACCCGGCCGCAGACCGTCACCGAGGGACAGAGAGACGTCATAGGCGGCGCAAATCTCACAGATTTCGCGGAAGTGCTGGTACAGGAAATTTTCCTGATGATGCGACAGGCACCATTTCGCCATGATTGAACCGCCGCGGGAGACGATGCCGGTCAGGCGTTTGGCGGTCATCGGCACGTAACGCAGCAGCACACCGGCGTGAATGGTGAAGTAGTCAACCCCTTGCTCCGCCTGCTCCAGCAACGTATCGCGGAACATTTCCCAGGTGAGGTTTTCCGCCACGCCGTTCACCTTTTCCAGTGCCTGATAGATAGGCACAGTACCAATCGGCACCGGGCTGTTACGCAGGATCCATTCGCGGGTTTCGTGGATATAGCGACCGGTGGAAAGATCCATCACGGTATCTGCGCCCCAGCGGGTGGACCACACCAGTTTCTCGACTTCTTCCTCGATAGAGGAGGTCACCGCCGAGTTGCCGATGTTGGCATTAACCTTCACCAAGAAGTTACGGCCGATAATCATCGGTTCGGATTCCGGGTGGTTGATATTGGCGGGGATGATGGCGCGCCCGGCTGCGACTTCCTGGCGAACGAATTCCGGCGTGATGTTCTCCGGCAGGTTGGCCCCCCAACTTTGGCCAGGATGCTGGTGGCGTAACACCTCGCCACGGATGCGCTCGCGCCCCATGTTTTCGCGAATGGCGATAAATTCCATTTCCGGGGTGACGGTGCCGGCACGCGCGTAGTGCAACTGGGTCACGCATTTGCCCGGCTGTGCCTTGCGTGGCAACGGCAGATATTCAAAGCGCAGGTGATCCAGGCCTTCATCTGCCAGACGCTGCTGGGTGAAACCTGAACTGACGCTTTTGAGGGCTTGGGTATCACCGCGTTCAGCGATCCAACCGGCGCGTAGCTTCGCCAGGCCGGTATGCACGTTGAGTTCGGATTGGGGGTCACCGTAAGGGCCGGCAGTGTCGTACACCGGAATGGCTTCGTTTGGCTCGTACTTCGGGTTGTCCTTATCGCCACCGCTCAGCGTCGGGCTGAGCTGAATTTCACGCATTGGCACCTGAAGGTCACTACGTGAGCCCTGCAGATAGATACGGCGCGAGTTGGGGAAGGCAACGCCTTGCAGGGTGTTGATAAACTGCTGGGCTTCTTCGCGTTGCTCTTTACGAGCGCGGGGTTTGTTAACGTTAGACATAGCAAGTTCCTACCAGTGTGTTGGGTTGGGAAAGTTGCTTGTCTGGAGCTCGGAGGGAGTAATGATGCTGGCCGGCAAAGCGGGATTATCCCAAATCGGGGTCACCTGCCTGTGGCGATAGATTACTCTTGTTCCCTTCGCGGGTATTAACCCGATCAGGTTCCGCGGATCCCGAATTAACGGTCTCAGCCTGGCCAATTTGATGAACAAATCAGGCGCTAGGCACTCCGACAAGATGCCCTCCAGTATAGGAGGGATAATAAAAAAGACTACAAAATTTTAGCGGGCCGGATCCAGCGTCTTGTCTGGCTCAGCCTGCTGCCAGGTTTCAGCTGCCAATTGGATCAGCCTGTCTTCAAGGGTAAAACGAGCCGCCAGGGTTTCACCGATGTCGGACAACGCCTGATGTAATTCCAGACACACGTCCTGATCGATATCCACTTCGGTATAGCGATCGTGGAAAGCCATGATCTGCTCGGTATTGGCCCACAGCTTGGGATAGATGTTGACCGCCAGAGACATTTTCGGACTGGATGCGCCTTCCACTTGTTTGATTATTCTGTCATAGATATGAAAATGGCCGGCGGAGAGATAATCCACCAGATTATGGCAAAAGTTCTCCAGCGCTTTTTCATTCAGCGGCGTATGCTTTTCTTTGTTAGGTTTAATGCCCACCAGGGCACAATAGGCGACCAGCAACTGCTTGCGTGCCTGAAGCCATTGATCTACTAATTCATTACTACCACCAACGCGCTGAGTCAGGCTTTCCAAACGGTTGAGCATGTTTGACTCCGTAAGTAATAAAACGTAACAGTAAGTTATTAAAATGTAACAAGGCCGATTTGTAGAGTGCCAGTGAAGCTGAGGTTGTGCAACAACGATATGGAACTTGCATTAACGGGTAATGAAAATGGCTGGTGGATCGTCAGCCATGAAAGCAAACTTTGGTTACCGAACGGTGAATTACCGTGCGGTTTGGCTGCGTCATTTTCCCTGCAGGGAAGAATGGCCCGTAGTATTGGTGAATGGGAAGGGTTGCCGGTCTGGCTGGTGCGCCACGCAATGCCGCAGGAGATGGGCTCGGTACGCCAACTGTTAGAACTCGATCGCGGGCTGTTCCAACTTGCCGGACGGGGCGTACAACTGGCCGAGTTTTACCGTTCTCATCGCTATTGCGGTTACTGCGGTCATGAGATGCATCTTAGCCGTACCGAAAGTGCCTGCCTGTGCGGTAACTGTCGGGAGCGCTACTACCCGCAAATCGCCCCCTGCGTGATCGTTGCCATTCGGCGAGACGATGAGATCCTGCTGGCGCAACATGTGCGCCATCGCGGCGGTATTCATACCGTACTGGCCGGCTTTGTCGAGGTTGGCGAAACGCTGGAGCAGGCGGCCGCACGCGAAGTGATGGAAGAAAGTAATATTGAAATCAAAAACCTGCGTTATGTCACCTCACAACCCTGGCCGTTCCCGCACTCGTTGATGATGGCCTTTATGGCCGATTACCACCGCGGCGAGATCCGCCACGATCCAAAAGAGCTGCTTAACGCCGGTTGGTACCGCTACGATCGGTTGCCGCTATTACCGCCGCCCGGCACGGTAGCGCGTCGCCTGATAGAGGACACCGTAGCCTTATGCCGTGAGCAATAAATCGCTACAATACCGGCAGATGAATAAGGGAGCCCCATAAATGAATGAGTTGAAGAACGATCGTTACCTGCGCGCACTGCTGCGTCAGCCGGTGGATGTGACCCCTGTATGGATGATGCGTCAGGCCGGTCGTTATTTGCCGGAATACAAGGCTACCCGCGCTCAGGCCGGTGATTTCATGTCGCTGTGCAAGAACGCGGAGCTGGCTTGTGAAGTTACGCTGCAGCCGCTGCGTCGTTTCCCGCTGGATGCGGCGATCCTGTTCTCCGATATCCTCACCATTCCCGATGCTATGGGGCTGGGTCTGTATTTCGAAGTCGGTGAAGGCCCGCGTTTTTCCTCGCCTATCACCAGCCGTGCCGATGTTGACAAGCTGCCGGCGTTCGACCCGGAAGTGGAACTGGGTTATGTGATGAACGCTGTGCGTACCATCCGTCGCGAGCTGAAGGGCGAAGTGCCGCTGATCGGTTTCTCAGGCAGTCCGTGGACGCTGGCGACCTATATGGTGGAAGGCGGTAGTAGTAAGGCCTTCACCAAACTGAAAAAAATGATGTACGCCGAGCCGGCTACGTTGCACCTGCTGCTGGATAAGCTGGCAGACAGCGTCATCTTGTATCTTAACGCCCAGATTAAAGCCGGTGCGCAGTCGGTGATGGTCTTCGATACCTGGGGTGGCGTGCTGACCGGTCGTGACTACCGCGAGTTCTCACTGCATTACATGCACAAGATTGTTGACGGGCTGCTGCGTGAAAACGACGGCCGCCGTGTGCCGGTCACGCTGTTCACCAAAGGTGGCGGCCAGTGGCTGGAGGCGATAGCGGCAACAGGTTGTGACGCGCTCGGACTCGACTGGACGACGGATATCGCCGAGGCACGCCGTCGCGTAGGGGACAAAGTCGCGCTGCAGGGCAATATGGACCCTTCCATGCTGTATGCGTCACCTGAGCGCATTGGCCAGGAAGTGGAAACCATTCTGGCCGGTTTCGGCCACGGCGAAGGACACGTATTCAACCTGGGCCACGGCATTCACCTGGACGTGCCGCCGGAGAACGCCGGTGCCTTTGTTGAGGCGGTCCACGCGCAGTCGGGGAAATACCATCGTTAAGGATTGGATGTGATAGAGACTCAAGCCCTGCGCGCAGAACAACGGTTGCGCGCCTCCGAAGTCATTCGCCAGGATGATTTTTTGGTCGACTCACCGGCCTTTATCGCCGGTGCCGACGTGGGCTTTGAGCAGGAAGGCGCGGTAACCCGCGCCGCCATCGCCATCCTGCGCTATCCTTCGCTGGAACTGGTGGAATATCAGGTGGCACGGGTTGCCACCACCATGCCCTATATCCCCGGTTTTTTATCGTTCCGTGAATACCCTGCATTGCTCGCAGCCTGGGAGCAAGTGCATCAAAAGCCGGACTTGGTACTGGTTGACGGCCATGGCATTTCGCATCCGCGCCGTCTGGGCGTAGCCAGCCATTTTGGCCTGCTGGTCAACGTACCGACCATCGGCGTAGCCAAAAAGCGCCTGTGCGGTAAGTTCGCCCCGCTGGACGAGGCTACAGGTGCGCTGGCCCCGCTGGAGGACAAAGGAGAGCAGCTTGGCTGGGTATGGCGTAGTAAGGCGCGCTGTAATCCGTTGTTTATCTCCACCGGCCATCGTGTCGGTGCCGACAGTGCATTGGCCTGGGTGCAACGTTGCATGGCGGGCTACCGTTTGCCGGAACCTACACGCTGGGCCGACGCCATCGCCTCGCGCCGCCCGGCCTTCCAGCGCTGGCTGCAGCAGCATCCAGAGGTGTCGCAATGACCGATTTCGGGTACACTGCGGCGCAGATAACGCGTAAGAGAGTGAATAATGCTACGTAACCCGATTCATTTACGTCTGGAAAAGCTTGAAAGCTGGCAACATTTGACCTTTATGGCCAGTTTGTGCGAGCGTATGTATCCGAATTACCAGATGTTCTGTCTGCAAACCGAGTTCGGCGAACCGGCAATTTACCGCCGTATTCTGGATTTGGTGTGGGAAACTCTGGTGGTCAAGGACGCCAAGGTCAACTTTGACAGCCAGCTGGAGAAGTTGGAAGAGGCGATACCCTCGGCAGAAGATTACGATCTTTACGGCGTTTACCCGGCGATTGACGCCTGTATCGCATTAGGGGAACTGATCCATTCGCGACTCAGCGGGGAGACGCTAGAGCACGCCATCGCCATCAGCGAAACGTCAATTCGCACCGTGGCGATGTTGGAAATGACTCAGGCCGGTAAAGAAATGACCGACGATGAGCTCAAAGTTTTGCCTGCGGTAGAGGAAGAATGGGACATCCAATGGGAAATTTTCCGCCTGTTGGCTGACTGCGAAGAGCGTGATTTGGAACTGATCAAAGGGTTGCGTTCTGACCTCCGCGAGGCCGCGGTTAGTAATATCGGGATAAAATTAACGCAATAAGGCAAGAAAACGTGATTTAACGCCTGATTTGTCATGCCTTAAGGCTTCACATCCGCACCCTGTCTGGTCTACATTTGGGGGGCGGAAAAAAAGTGGCTATCGGTGCGTGTATGCAGGGAGTGCTGTACATCGGCATATCCGTCGCACTCGATGCTTTGCAAACGATAAACACACTGTAAGGATAACTTATGAACAAGACTCAACTGATTGATGTAATCGCGGACAAGGCTGACCTTTCCAAAGCACAAGCTAAACTGGCTCTGGAATCCACCCTGGCTGCTATTACTGAGTCTCTGAAAGAAGGTGATGCAGTACAATTGGTTGGTTTCGGTACTTTCAAGGTAAACCACCGCAACGAGCGCACTGGTCGCAACCCGCAGACTGGTAAAGAAATCAAAATCGCAGCTGCTAACGTGCCTGCGTTCGTTTCTGGTAAAGCACTGAAAGACGCAGTTAAGTAATACTGCGTGTTGGTGAAAAGATTAAACAGAGGGGCAATTGTGCCCCTTTTGTTTATCCGACAGGCGCTTATGGTCATCGGCATTGCCGCTGGCCTGAGCGCCTGCAGCAGTCATTCAGATCTTCCTTCCTTTAGTGCCAGTGGTTATGTGGCCGACCAGGGCGTTATGCGCCTGTGGCGTAAAGATGACGAGCGGCACCGCCCACTGGTGTTGATGAGCGTCTATAGCCCTTATCGTGGTCCGGGCACCGTTACCACGCTGTACGAATATCAAGACGGTAAGCTGCGCCAAATCAAACGCACTGACGCCGATGGCGATCAAGACTCCATTCAATTGCGCTTTGCCGATGACGGCGGAGTAAGCTTTATGCAGCGCCAACTGGCCACGCGGCGTGAACAACTGACCGCCGACGAAATTGCGCTGTATCAATACCAGGCACGACGCGTGCTGGAACTGAGCAATGCGCTGCGCGCTGGTAAGGTGAAGTTGTTGCAGGGGCGTTGGCTACAGGGAGTAGTACAAACCTGTGATGGTCAAACGTTGAAACCAGATCTGGATAGCAGTGCCGAAGCCTGGATCGCGCGACGTGCCCTCAATAGCAGCCAGCCGGTGAATATAGCCTGGTTGGATGCGCCGGAAGGGCGTGAACTGCTGCTGGTAGCGAACGATGATTTTTGCCGCTGGGAACCGAAAGAAGACCAGCTATAAAAAAGGCCCCGCATTGCGGAGCCCAGAGTCACTCTCGATGTTCAGATCATTTGCCGCGAGCAATCGCGCGATAGCCAATGTCCTTACGGCTAAAACTACCCGGCCACTGAATACCTTCCGCTAATTGATAGGCGCGTTGTTGCGCTTGAGCCACCGTCTCACCCAGTGCGGTTACGCACAACACACGACCACCGTTGGTGACCACGTCATCGCCCTGCATGCGGGTACCTGCATGGAACACCTTACCGTCGGCACTTTCCTGCTGTGGCAGACCCTGAATGACTTCACCGTTGTTGTAATCACCTGGATAACCGCCGGCTGCCAGCACCACGCCTAGCGCAGGACGCTCATCCCACTCGGACGTTTTCTCACCCAGCTTGCCTTCTGCACCGGCCAGACACAACTCGACCAGATCAGAACGCAGGCGCAACATGATTGGTTGCGTCTCCGGATCGCCAAAGCGGCAGTTGAACTCAATCACCTTCGGCTGGCCGTCGGCGGAGATCATCAACCCAGCGTAAAGGAAGCCGACGTAGGTATTACCTTCCGCAGCCATGCCACGTACGGTAGGCCAGATGACCTGATCCATGGCGCGCTGATGGATTTCGTCGGTGACTACCGGTGCCGGGGAGTAGGCACCCATGCCACCGGTGTTCGGGCCGGTATCACCGTCGCCGACGCGTTTGTGATCCTGGCTGGTGGCCATCGGCACCACGTTTTCGCCGTCGACCATCACGATAAAGCTGGCTTCTTCACCTTCAAGGAACTCTTCTATCACGATACGGTGACCGGCATCGCCAAAGGCGTTACCAGCCAACATGTCCTGCACCGCGTCTTCGGCTTCCTGCAGCGTCATGGCGACGATTACGCCCTTGCCGGCGGCCAGGCCGTCGGCCTTGATAACGATGGGGGCGCCTTTGCTGCGCAGATAGGCGAGCGCAGGTTCAACTTCGGTAAAGTTCTGGTATTCGGCGCTCGGGATGTTATGACGTGCGAGAAAGTCTTTGGTAAAGGCTTTAGAGCCTTCTAATTGGGCCGCTGCCTGGGAAGGGCCAAAGATTTTCAGGCCGGCGGCCTGGAAGGCATCGACCACACCAATGACCAGCGGTGCTTCCGGCCCGACGATGGTGAGACCGATATCATGACTCTGGGCAAAGGAAACCAGTGCCGAAATATCGGTAGCGGAGATCGCGACGTTCTCGAGATTGCTTTCCAGTGCGGTACCGGCATTGCCCGGCGCAACATAAACTTTATCCGCCAAAGGCGACTGAGCGGCTTTCCAGGCCAGCGCGTGTTCACGCCCGCCGTTGCCGATAATTAAAATATTCATCAGGTGCTCCACGCAGAGCGTGCGCCGTAGCGCACGCGGCAAAAGGGATTAATGGCGGAAGTGGCGCATGTCGGTGAAGATCATCGCGATGCCGTGCTCATTGGCGGCGGCAATCACTTCGTCATCACGGATCGAACCGCCTGGCTGGATCACGCAGCTGATACCCACCGCTGCGGCGGCATCAATGCCATCACGGAACGGGAAGAAAGCGTCAGATGCCATGGCAGAACCTTTGACTTCCAGGCCTTCGTCCGCGGCTTTGATCCCGGCGATCTTGGCAGAGTAAACGCGGCTCATCTGGCCGGCGCCTATACCGATAGTCATGTTGTCGCGCGCATAGACGATAGCGTTGGACTTCACGAACTTGGCGACTTTCCAGCAGAACAGTGCATCACGCAGTTCCTGCGCGGTCGGCTGACGTTCAGATACCACGCGCAGATCGCCTTCGCTCACCATGCCCAGATCGCGATCCTGCACCAGCAGGCCGCCGTTGACACGTTTGAAGTCGAGGGCGGCAATACGTTGTTGCCATTGGCCGCAGGCCAGTACGCGGACGTTCTGTTTGGCCGCCAACAGGGAGCGAGCTTCCTGGCTGATGCCTGGCGCGATAATCACTTCCACAAACTGACGGCTGATGATGGCCTGTGCGGTAGCGGCGTCCAGTTCGCGGTTGAAGGCGATGATGCCACCGAAAGCAGAGGTTGGGTCGGTTTGATAGGCGCGCTCATAGGCTGCCAGAATATCATCGCCGATCGCCACACCGCATGGGTTGGCGTGCTTGACGATCACGCAGGCCGGCTCGGCGAACTCCTTCACACATTCCAGTGCGGCGTCGGTGTCGGCGATGTTGTTGTAGGACAGCGCTTTGCCTTGCAGTTGTTCTGCGGTGGCGACAGAGGCTTCCTGAACGTTCTCTTCTATATAGAAGGCCGCTTGCTGGTGGCTGTTCTCACCGTAGCGCATATCCTGCTTCTTTATATAGTTGAGGTTCAGGGTACGAGGGAAACGGCCGGCAGGCTGCTCGGTATCGCCATGGTAGGCAGGAACCAGTGCGCCGAAGTAGTTGGCGATCATGCTGTCGTAAGCGGCGGTGTGTTCGAAGGCTTTGATGGCCAGATCGAAACGGGTGGTGTATTGCAGAGAACCGTCGTTGTTATCCATCTCGGTAATAATAGCGGCGTAGTCGCTGCTCTTTACCACGATGGCGACGTCTTTATGGTTCTTGGCCGCGGAGCGCACCATGGTTGGGCCGCCGATGTCGATGTTCTCGACGGCGTCTTCCAGTGAGCAGTTCGGACGCGCCACGGTTTGGGCGAACGGATAAAGGTTTACCACCACCATGTCGATCGGCTTGATGTCATGCTGACCCATGATGGCATCGTCCTGGCCGCGGCGGCCAAGAATACCGCCGTGTACTTTGGGGTGCAGGGTCTTTACTCGTCCGTCCATCATCTCCGGGAAGCCGGTGTAGTCGGAAACTTCGGTAACAGGCAGGCCGGCATCTGCCAGCAGGCGGGCGGTGCCACCGGTGGAGAGCAGTTCAACGCCACGCTGGGACAGCGCTTCGGCGAATTCAACGATACCGGCTTTGTCAGAGACGCTGAGCAGGGCCCGGCGGATTGGACGAGGTTGTTGCATGGTTTTATCCCTTGGCTTTGGAGTCGCAATAAAAGAGCGTTACGTGAATTTCCACCTTCTACTCTTTATAAGGAAAGGTTTTTCTCTCTATAAAGGGGTAATCAGGCACAGATTCAGGTAACGCCCCCGTAAAAAGGGGAGCGTTTCGTCGCGGGGAATTGTAGCGAAAACGTTTGCGTGGCGCTCGTAAAATTTCCGGGCAAATCACTTCTGTGGATAAGTTTGTTAACAACAGGGTATAAAGCGGGGTTTTGCTGTGGAATGCAGCAAACGATCGTTTTTGTCGAAAATACCTATTGCGGCCTCCTGAGAACTCCCTATAATGCGCCTCCATCGACACGGAACATGTGAACAACTTCACAGAGTCTCCGGGGTTCGAAGAGAAAAAATCCTGAAATTTAGGGGT
>NZ_CAMKGL010000018.1 GCF_946227985.1 Serratia quinivorans | reverse complement strand
ATTTTGAATTCTTCAGTGAAATTTTTGGCTGACATAAACACTCCTTCATTAAGCCTCTATTATGAGGCAAAAAAGTGTCTATAAAACCCGGGTCTATTCATATCTGCATTTATTCGTTACCGAAAGAAAACGAAAAACCAGATACGGTTTATATCAGCAGTGATGCTGGTGAAAAACTGCTCGAAGTTGCTAATCAGGACTCGAAAGAGGGGATCTGCGTAACTCAAGGGGATTACTCGTTTCAGGAAAACCAGCTGTACAGCATGCGATTGAATTTTATCCCGATTGAGAAACGAGAAAACCTGCAGGACTCATCTGGCAGAGCTTTTATTGCCCACTTCAAAGTGAAAAAGCTCAACGGCAGCTACGATATTGAAAATGTCGTACAGGAAGGTGCCTAAAATAGGGTCCGTTCTAACGGGTGTATATTGGCCCTAAAACCAATGAAGTTCACTCACAGTACGAGCAGGTTTTAGCTAAATTTTTACGTCGGAGGTAGTTAATGAAACGGACTTTATTCCTTGTTATCCCTTTCCTGCTCGCCGGTTGTCCGTCGATGGCCGATCGTGTTCCTGTAGACTACCCTGCAACCGTCAGCCTGCGTGCTGGCGCAGTGTGCGTGACCGTGATGCCGGAAGGGGATGAGAAGTTAGCGGGCATCTCGCTTTTCCGACTGGATGATGCGGAGCATCGTGATTTCAAATTCTTCGACCCGCTGCGTGATATCACCCCTAATCAGTGTGTCCCTTACGAAGGCTATGTATTTGCGCCAGGGCAGGAATATCATTTCTCAGTGAAACTGTTATCCCTCAAAAAGCGACAGGCGGGTGTTTTTCCCTCTGCGCGTGAGTTCGTAACCACATTCGCGATCGGTCAGGTGGACGGGACTTTGCAGGTTGAAACACTTCCCAATCTGCGTTAAGCCAACCGCAGGAGCCTGAGGGTCTCAGGCTCCTGGGCATCCAACCTACCCCAAGTCCGCCCCATTACTGGCAATAACGGTTTTGTACCACCAGAAAGACTTCTTCCGCGTGCGGGCGAGGGTGCCGTTGCCGCTGTCGTCGCGGTCGACATAAACCAGGCCATAGCGCTTGCTCATTTCCCCGGTCGAAGCCGCCACCAGGTCAATGCAGCCCCAGGTGGTGTAACCCATCACCGGCACGCCGTCGGCGATGGCGTCGGCCATGGCGCGGATGTGTTCGCGCAGGTAACTGATGCGGTAATCGTCGGCTATCTCGCCGTCGGCATTGAACTCGTCGTGCGCGCCCAGGCCGTTTTCCACCAGGAACAGCGGTTTTTGGTAACGGTCGTACATCATGTTCATGGTGATGCGCAAACCCAACGGATCGATGCCCCAGCCCCAGTCGCTGCGCGGAATATGCGGGTTGGTCAGGGATTTCACCACGTTGGCGGCGCTGCTGTTGTTGTCGTTCATATCGGCAGAAGCGCAGCGCGAGGCGTAATAGCTGAAGGAGACAAAATCGACGGTGTTCTTCAGGATTTCGGCGTCGCCTTTTTCCATCGCGATGCTCACGCCTTTCTCGCGGAATACCCGGGCAGAGTAGGAAGGGTAGGCGCCGCGGGCCTGCACATCGATAAAGAACAGGTTCTCGCGGTCTTTTTCCAGCGCGGCCCACACGTCTTCCGGCTTGCTGGACCAGGGGTAGAAATTGCCGCCGGCCAGCATGCAGCCCACCTGGTTGGCGGGGTTCACTTCATGCGCAATGCCGGTTGCCAGCGCGCTGGCCACCAGTTCGTGATGTATGGCCTGGTATTTTACCTGTTCGGGGTTCTCGCCTGCCTCAAACACCAGCCCGGCACCGGAGAACGGGCTGTGCAGCACAATGTTGATCTCGTTGAAGGTGAGCCAGTACTTCACCAGGCCGTCGAAGGCTTCGAAGCAGGTGCGGGCATAGCGGGTGAAAAACTCCACCATTTTGCGGCTGCGCCAGGAGCCGTATTCGGTCACCAGGTGCATCGGCACGTCGAAATGGCACAGGGTCACCAGCGGCTCGATGCCGTATTTGCGGCACTCTTCGAACAGGCTGCGGTAGAAGGCGATGCCTTCCGGGTTGGGCGTCAGCTCGTCGCCGTTCGGGTAAATCCGGCTCCAGGCGATGGAGGTGCGGAACACGCTAAAGCCCATCTCCGCCATCAGCGCAATGTCGTCGCGGTAGCGATGGTAAAAATCAATAGCGTCATGGCTCGGGTAAAACTCGTCTTCGCGCAGGGTAAAGCGCTTCTCCAGGCCCAGTTTCACCGGCATGCGGTTGGGGCCATGCGGGATCATATCGACCGTGGTCAGCCCTTTCCCGCCCTCCAGATAACCACCTTCAGACTGGTTGGCGGCCAAGGCGCCGCCCCATAAAAACTCTTCGGGGAAAATCGAATCTGACATGAAATCCTCTGTTACCCGTCATACTTGAAGCTGCATCTGTGTTGGCTGCACCCGCACACCCCAGTCATTTAGCTGACTAAACTCCTGGGGATGTACGACCTTGCCGCCGTGATGCAACTCCAATTATTTAGGGTAAAAAATAGTGCGTTAATGGGTAGCGTTAGCGGTGTTCGCCGCGGGGGCAGCAGTCGTGGTTTGGGCCTCTTCCTTTTCCGGAATGTCTTCAAAGCCCAAAAGCAGCGTGAGCACGAACGACAGCACCACGGCAAGCACCATCACGCCGCCGACCCAGACAATGCTCATCGGGTTCGATGGGTCGAAGAACTGCACGCTGGTGAACAGGCCGGGCGAAGCCATCGAATGGCTGGCCAACCCGCCGATACCGGCCACGGCACCACAGATAAAGCCGCTGATCAAACTGGCGATCAACGGGCGTTTAAGCCGCACCGCCACGCCGTACAGCGCAGGTTCGGAAATCCCCGCGACAATGGCGGAAGCGGCAGCGGCCAGTGCGGTCTGGCGCAGTTCGCGGTTCTTGGTTTTGAACGCCACGGCCAGCGAAGAGCCGCCGAGCGACAGATTGGCACCAATCTCCGAAGGCATCACCATGCCCTCTTTGCCGGTCTCGGCGATGGTCTGAATGATGGTTGGGGTGAATACGCGGTGCATGCCGGTCATCACCAGCAGCGGCCAAATGGCGCCCATAATGGCGACGGAAAGCCAGCCCAGGTAGCCATGCACGGTGTACACCAGCGCCGAAATCCCGCTGCCGATCCAGATGCCGACCGGGCCGATAAACACAATCGCGATCGGCGCGGCAATCAGCACAATCAGCATCGGCTTAAGGAAGTTCTTGGTCACCGCCGGGGTGATGCGATCGACCCAGCGCTCGATGTAGGACAATATCCAGGTCATCACCAGCGCGGGGATCACCGTGTAGGTATATTTCACCGCCGTCACCGGGATGTAGGCGAATTCCACCGCCTGGCCCTGCGCCGCCTTGGCCATCAGGTCGATAAAGTTAGGGTGTAACAGCACACCGGCAATGGCGATCGCCAGTGACATGTTGGTTTTGAATTTCAGCGCCGCAGAGGCGGCGACCATCACCGGCAGGAAGAAGAACGCGCCGTCGCCAATCACGTTCAGTATCACCAGGGTCGACGAGCCTTTTTCGAATACGCCGAACATATCCAGGATCATCGCCAGCAGTTTCACCATCGAACCGCCGATGATGGCCGGGATCAACGGCGACATGGTGCCGATCAGGGCGTCGAGAATGCCGGCACCAATGCCTTTCAGGCTGATTTTGCGTTTTGCCGGGGTGGCGGTGGGGGAGTTACCCGGCATGCCGAGCGCCAGCACCGCCTGATAAGCCTTCGACACTTCATTGCCGATGATCACCTGGCATTGTTCACCGCTGTGCACCACGCCTAATACGCCATTAATGGCTTTCAGCGCCGGGGTGTCGATCAGCGCCTTGTCTTTCACCACGAACCGCAGGCGGGTCATGCAGTGGGTCACGGCTTCGATATTGGTGAGGCCACCCAGCGCCTTCACGATAGCGGGTGAGATCTCTGCGTAGTTCTTCGGCATGGAATATCGTCTCTTGGATTATGGGTATACCCGTCATACTTGAAACTGCATCTGTGTTGGCTGCGCTCACTCACACGAATCACTTACTTGAGTAAGCTCATCGGGATGAGACTCCCTGGCCGCCTTGATGCCGCTCCAATTATTTAGGGTATCAGTACGCGCTTGGGCGATCCGCCGTTCCATCTGAATGAAACGCCCATAAGAAACCGGTTTCACAAAATCATGATGTGATATTTGTTTAGTGGCAAGAATTATGATTTTTTGGTTTTTTGTTTCGTGATGGTGGTCACTTTTGGTTCAAGGGTGGCGACGGAAGCGGGCGTGAAAACATTTCAAACCGGGGGCGTCTTGGGTAGACTGCGCTGACTCAATCGACTTTGACGGCGCAGAGATGGCAACAATACTTGAGGTAGCGAACAGGGCGGGCGTGTCGAAAGCGACGGTGTCCCGCGTGTTGTCCGGCAGCGGCTATGTCAGCCCGGAGAAGCGTGAACTGGTTGACAAAGCCATCGCCGAAACGGGTTATCGGCCCAATCTGCTGGCGCGCAATCTGGCGACCAAAACCACCCAGACCATCGGGCTGGTGGTGACCAATACGCTGTACAGCGGTAACTACTTCAGCGAGCTGATGTTTCAGTCGGCGCGCATCATGGAAGAGCACGGCCGCCAGCTGATTTTGGCGGACGGCAAGCACACCGCCGCAGAAGAAAAAGCCGCCATTGAATACCTGCTGGATATGCGCTGCGACGGCGTGATCATCTACCCGCGTTTTCTGTCGATTAGCGAAATGGACGAGATCATCTCCCGGCACAAGCAGCCGATCCTGGTCATCAACCGTCGCTTAAGGCTGAACGACAGCTACTGCATCTTCAGCGATCAACACGCCGCCAGCGTGACGGCGGTGCAGCAGCTGATCGAGCGGGGGCATCGCGATATCGCTTTTATCACCGGTTCTCTGGATTCCCCCACCGGGCTGGAGCGGCTTTCGGGCTACAAATCCGCGCTGGCGGAACAGGGTATTGCCGTCAATAGCGCGCTGATTGTTGAAGGCAAGTGGAACGCGCAAAGCGGCATGGCGGCGGTCGATACGCTGTTGGCAGGCGGTCACGCCTTTAGCGCGATTGTTGCCAGCAACGACGAGATGGCCATCGGCGCCATCAAGCGGCTGACAGAGTGCCAAATCCCGGTGCCGTCTGCCGTGTCGGTGATAGGTTTCGATGATATTCCGCTGGCCCCTTATACCATTCCCTCACTCTCCAGCATGAAAATGCCGGTGTCCGAAATGATTAAGGAAACCATCCATCGGCTGGTGTCGATGCTGGACGGCGGCGAACTGAGCAAGCGCCCAAGCTTCCCGGCCAGCCTGATGCTGCGCGATTCGGTGGCGGCGGGGCCGCATTTGGCAGGTTAAATGAGTGGGACGGGCTGCAAGTGAAATGGGGTGGTTATTTCTGCGTCCGGTAGGTCATGTAGATCTTTTGGATTTCAGGATCATCCAGACTGCCGTATGAGATGTTTTCTTTATCTAAACCATCCAGTCCCTTTATCCCTCCGATGATTTGTGGCCAGTCGTCACGGCTTGAGATGTCGACAATAAAGGGCTTGAGGTAATGGTCAAGATGCCTCTGAGAGGGGGCTCTGATTTCGTATGTCAAAGCCTTGAGGTATTCATCTTTGTTCGTCACTGACCCGTTAATGGCGAACCCGGCACGAAAAGCGAGCTCCATAAACACCAGCAAAATAGTGCGACCATTACCATCAAGAAAGGGATGTGCGAAAGCGAGTAATCCCATCACTTCCCCCGGCCGTTCTCTAAAGCGTTGCTTGTCCGCTGCGAGTCTCAGTGCATAGTCAACGGCCAGACGAATAGAATCAGGGCGCTCAAAGACGGTATGGCGAGAGTTTTTCTCTGAGCCTTTGAAGACGGCCAGGTGAGGGACAAGTTCATTTCGATCCTTTCCCGCCCAAGGGTCGAAGTCAGAGAAAAGGATTTCGTGAACTTTCAGAACAGACAGGTAGTTGATGCGTTTCGTTTGGGCGAGGTAACTGAGGGCGTCTTCGATACTTAATTCGAAAGAGAGATGTTCTGACCTTTTTATTTCATCCGGCTCTTTGAGCTGCAAGGTATTTTGAAGATAGCCTGCAGTGTCAAAGTCGCCGAAAGGGTCAAAAATCATGTTGCCAATTTCTTTTGTGCATTCCTTTGTTCGCGGAAGTAACGCCCCTGGAGGTTAAGGATTTCAGACTTGGTAAGAACGCCTTTGCGCTTAAGATTAACCATTAATTGCTCAACGTCGTCCAATTCGACCGCATCGTCAGCCAGACCCGTAATCGCAGCGGCCATACGGCTGATGCCGTCTCGGCAGTCTGTAATTTTATGGTCTTCTGCAAGTTTATGGACATAACGTGCAACACTAACAACAGATCTTTGCGGCATTTTGGCATCCTCAGTTATTGCTCATATTTTAGCATGCCACTGCTGTTATGTCTGCGCGGCGCAACCTGCGATGGCACTTCAGATTGCGCCACTTAACTTGATAGGATTTTCTCAACCCAACCCGGCAAACCGCTCCCGGATCGTCTCCTCCGGTAAGTCCACGCCAATAAACACCAGCGTGCTGCGGCGTTCCTCGTCGGGCAGCCATTCGCGATCCCAGTCGGCGTTATACAGCCGTTGTACGCCCTGGAACAGCAGGCGACGCGGCTCGTCCTGGATCGACAAAATTCCCTTATAGCGCAGCAGGCTGTCGGCGTATTCCAACAGCAGGCCTTCCATTACTTCTGAAACCTGCATCAGTTCCAGCGGTTGGTCGTGGTACACGACAATCGACCGAATGTTGTTTTGCGCCTGCGGAATGCGGCGGAACAGCGGGGCAGGCGGCGTCAGGTTCAGCTTATCGTTCAGCACAAAGCCTTCTATGTCGAACAGCACGCCCAGATCGATATCGCCGTGCGTCACTTTATAAACCGGGGCGCGGGCGTTCATCTGTTGCAGCCGTTGGGTCAGCGCTTCGCAGTCCGGCGCCACGTCGGTTTTGGTCAGCAGAATACGGTCGGCGTAGCCCACCTGCGCCTGCGCGATGCTGAACTGGTTCAGTTGTTGATCGGCATGTGCGGCGTCCACCAGGGTAATGATGCCGTCCAGCAGGAAGCGTTCGCAGAGGATCTCGTGCGAGAAAAAGGTCTGGGTGATCGGGCCGGGATCGGCCATGCCGGTGCATTCAATGATCAGCCGGTCGAACTCCAGTTGGCCCTGATCGACGCCGTCCAGCAAGTCCAGCAGCGCGTCAGCCAGCTCGTTGGACTTGCTGCAGCAGATGCAGCCGTTGCTCAGGGTGGTGATGCGGCTGGCGCGATCGCCAATCAGTGCGTTGTCGATCGGCACTTCGCCGAATTCGTTTTCGATTACCGCAATCTTGTAGCCGTGTTCGGCGTTGAGAATATGGCGGAGCAGGGTGGTTTTACCGGCGCCCAAAAAGCCGGTCAGAATGGTGACTGCGATGGGTTTCATTACAGGTCCTTGTTAACAACAGCGCATACCGCCTTTGCCGTCCCCACCGTAGCGGGCCTGCTGGCGTTCGCGGAAAAACTCTTTATAGGTCATCACCGGCTTGTCCGGGTGGTTGTCTTTCATATGCTGGACGTAGGTATCGTAGTCAGGCACGCCGACCAACATGCGCGCCGCCTGCCCGAGATACTTACCCGCCTGGCCGAGATTTCCAAACATAGTTCCTTCCCCTCGTTGATGAAAATACCCTGCATAATAGATCCGCCATAGGTGAAGTTGCCTCTTTGTTGACTACGCCGACTCACCGGCTTGCCGCCGCGATGCAACTCTACGTATTTAAGGTATAGATCTCATTATATCCAATAGATTTCAAGTTGCAGGTAGGCGGCAACTGAGCGAAGCCCCAGGAGCTTGGTCTACCAAGTGACTGGGGTGAGCGAAGGCAGCCAACACCCCTGCGACTTGAAAGATGAAGGATATATGCAGGGTATCCGTTAAATCACCATCAGTGCTGCGGTGAAACTTTGACGTCCCCCTCAGTTACGCCGTTAGATGGCGCTTCTTCAGGCACCGGCACGTAAGGGGTTTCCTGATCGCTGCGGTTCGGGTTTTTGTGCGCCGCCATGGCGGTTTTCACCCCATAGAAGATGATGCTGTACACCACCAGCAGGAACAGAATACTCAGCCCGGCGTTGGTGTAGTTGTTCACCACGATATGGTTCATGTTGGCGACCTGCTGGGTGGTCAGCTCAGCGCCGCCTTCGGCGATTTTGCGCTTGTACTCGCCGGCCTGGAAGAAGAAGCCTTCCAGCTGCGGGTTGTTGCTAAACAGCTTCAGGCCCAGGGCGTAGGTGGTACAAATCAGCAGCCAGACGGCCGGTACCACGGTGACCCAAATGTATTTGGTGCGCTTCATCTTAATCAGCACCACGGTCCCCAGCACCAGCGCCACGGCGGCCAGCATCTGGTTGGAGATGCCGAACAGCGGCCACAGGCTCTTCACGCCGCCAAGCGGATCGACCACTCCCTGATACAGCAGGTAGCCCCACAGACCCACACAACCGGCGGTGCCGACAATACCGGCCACCAGCGAGTCGGTTTTTTTCAGGAAGGGCACAAAGTTGCCCAACAGGTCCTGCAGCATAAAGCGGCCGGAACGGGTGCCGGCGTCCAGTGCGGTCAGGATGAACATCGCTTCAAACAGAATGCCGAAGTGGTACCAGAAGCCCATATTGGCGCCAGGAATGATCTGGTGGAACACGTGGGCGATACCCACCGCCAGGGTCGGTGCGCCACCGGCGCGGTTCAGCACTGAAGGTTCACCGATGTCTTTGGCGGTCTGCAGGATCTGTTCCGGGCTGATGACAAAGCCCCAGGAACTGACGGTCGCCGCCGCATGGGCCGTCACATCACGCAGAGAGGCCATGATCATCGGGGCGTCTTCGGTGCCCAAACGGTGCAGGTCCGGCATGGTGATGCCCAGGGCCGCCGGTGGGGTGTTCATGGCGAAGTACAGGCCCGGTTCGATGATGGAAGCCGCGACCAGTGCCATGATGGCGACAAAGGACTCCATCAGCATCGCGCCGTAACCGATAAAGCGCGCGTCTTTTTCATTGGCCAACAGCTTCGGCGTGGTGCCGGAGGCGATCAGCGCATGGAAGCCGGAAACCGCGCCACAGGCGATGGTAATGAACAGGAACGGGAACACCGAGCCTTTCCACACCGGGCCGGTACCGTCGATAAACTGGGTCATCGCCGGCATTTTCAGCTCAGGGTTGAGGATCACGATGCCAATCGCCAGCCCGACGATCACGCCGATTTTCAGGAAGGTCGCCAGATAGTCGCGCGGCGCCAGGATCAGCCACACCGGCAGCAGCGCGGAGATAAACGCATAGCCAATCAGCGTATAGGTGATGGTGGTATCTTTAAAGGTCAGCGCCGGGCCCCAGAACGGGTCGTGGGCAATCACGCCGCCGAACCAAATCGAGAGCACCAGCAGCACGATGCCAATCAGTGAGATCTCACCGACCCGGCCGGGGCGCAGGAAGCGCATGTAGATGCCCATAAACAGGGCAATCGGCACGGTAGAGCAAACGGTGAATACGCCCCATGGGCTTTCCGCCAGCGCTTTCACCACGATCAGGGCCAGCACCGCCAGAATAATGATCATAATCAGGAAGCAGCCAAACAGCGCGATGGTACCCGGTATCGGCCCCATTTCCTTTTTGATGATCTCACCGAGCGAAGCCCCGTTGCGGCGTGAGGAGATGAACAGCACTAAAAAGTCCTGCACTGCCCCCGCCAGCACCACGCCGCCCAACAGCCACAGCGTGCCGGGCAAATAGCCGACCTGCGCCGCCAGTACCGGGCCGACCAACGGGCCTGCGCCGGCAATGGCGGCGAAGTGGTGGCCGAACAGCACGTACTTGTTGGTCGGCACGTAGTTCAGGCCGTCGTTGTTGACCACCGCCGGTGTGGCGCGGAAGGCGTCCAGCTTCATCACCTTGGTGGCGATATACAGGCTGTAATAACGGTAGGCCACCAGATACACCGCCACCGAAGCGACGATGATCCACAGTGCGCTGATGTGTTCACCGCGACGCAGCGCCACCACGCCCAGGCAGGAAGCGCCGAGTATCCCCAGCAGCATCCAGGGTATGTGTTTTAAAATCCCCTCTCGGTTCATTGAGGTGTCCTTAGTTCAAATCTGCAAAATGAGTGAGTTAATCCGCTTATAAGATGTTTAGGCACGTGGCCCGGGTGCGGATAACGTTCGGGTATAGGTATAGGAACAGCTCATCATTGCGGGTTGGGGCAGGGGAAGACATCTGAATTTCAGTCAGCGGTGCTATAGGGGAGCTAAGCGGTCAAAATCCCGGGGTGAGTGGTTGGGCGCTGTGCGGCAACGCCAACCGGGCAGCGATGTTCAGTAGATGTTGCGGGCGTTGATCCCGGCCGGGAAGATGCCGGTGGCAAAGATATGGCCATTAACCTGCAGCCGATCGTCGGGCAGCATCTCGACCGGATATTCATTGGCCAGATAATTGAGGAAGTTATTGCGATCGTCCAGCGACTGAAAGCCAATCAGGTCGTAGAAAAATAGCGACTCGATTAACCCGTGATGCTCGGGGATCTGCATGAGAAGCGTCGCCGACGGGAAGGGTAAGTGGAAGAAGAACGCGCAGGGGTTCAACAGCCCCTGTTCTTTCAACGCCTGGCCGCAGGGCAGCAACTGATAATCATCAATGCAGATGATGTCGTTCGGGCACACATACTCGCAGGCGATATCGGCGAAGTGCTGGTTGAGCTGCCGGTAAGCCCGGTAGTTCTCCGGGGTGAAGTGTGCCTTCTCCGGATGATTATGGAACACCGGCCACAGGCCATCGTGGTAGTAGCCCTGATAGTGGAAGTGAAACTCTTCGGTGGACAGCGGAAAGGTCACTTGCTGATAGCCACTGCGGCACTGATGGTTGATCGGACGCAGCGGTGCGGCACCAAAGTTCTGCACGTCGCCGTTCCAGCCCAGCCACAGGCCTTGCTCATTATCGCTGGCGTCAACGGACGATAATGCCTGCGTAGCACAGGCCAAATCTTTGCTGTCACATTGCTTATTCGAGATCAAAACCAAACGAGACATGTTTTGTTCCTTGTTCAATGATGGGGCGAATATCTTCGCCCGATGAATGCAGAACCCGGCGGGTTAAAGCATCCAACTGACTTCCGTGGCGGTGACCTGCCCTTCAAAGCGGCGCAGTTCGGCGGTTTTGCAGGTGTACCACAGGGTGCAAAATGCCGGGCCAAGCAGCTCGCGCAGCGGCTGACAGCGGCGAAACAACGTAAGTGCCTCCCGCTGGTTGAGTGGCAGCGGTGCGGCGCTGTCGTTTTCGTAGCCGTTGGTGCTCGGGGGCAACGGCAGGGGCTGTTCCAGCCCGTGCAATAGGCCGCCGAGTATGACGGCCACCGCCAGATAAGGATTGGCGTCGGCACCGGCCAGCCGGTATTCGATACGCTGGTTGGCGCTGTCGGCACAGGGCAGGCGTAGCGCGACGGTGCGGTTGTTGTGCCCCCAGGAGGCACGCAGTGGCACATGCATACCCGGGCGAAAACGGCGGAAGGCGTTGACATTCGGTGCCAGGATGGCCATCGAGGCCGGCATCAATGCCAGCATTCCAGCCATCGCCTGTTGCATGTTGTCGCTCAGTTCGCCTGGAGCGCCGGTCAGCAGGTTGTTGCCCTGTTCATCCTGCAGGCTGATATGAAAGTGCAAACCGCTGCCGGCGGATTGCGCGCAGGGTTTGGCCATAAAGCAGGCGTGCTGGTGGTGTTTCTCCGCTATCTGCCGCGTTAGCCGTTTCAGGGCCAGCACCTGGTCGCAGGCTTCCAGCACCCGGGCACTGTGGTGCAGGTTCAGTTCGTACTGACCGGAGGCCGCCTCGGCCACCACGCCGGTTAACGGCAGCGCCTGTAGCCTGGCCTGATGTTCGATGTCATTGAGCAGTGCGTGGTGGCGTTCCGGGGCATCGACAGAAAAACTTTGCGTCGGGCACTGCCCGGCATCAGCGGGCTGTTGCCGCGGGTCATGCAGATAAAACTCCAGCTCTGCCGCGACCACCGGGAAGTAACCTTTGGCATGCAGGCGTTTGAGCACCTGTTGCAACACCACGCGTGGCTCCAGTTCGCATGCCTCACCTTCGGCGTTTTTCATCATCAGCAGCAACTGGGCGTGGTGCTGTGGGTCACGGGCACAGGGGCGCAATGTGCCGGCTACCGGCAGGCACAACCTGTCCGGCTCACCGGCCTGCTGGCCCAGTCCGCTTTCTTCAATGACCTGGCCGCCAAGATCCATGGCGTAAATCGATAGAGGGAAATAACAGCCCTTTTCCAGCGCGAATAACTCGGCGACCGGCAGCCGTTTACCACGGAATTGACCGTTTAAATCGTTGAGATAAATATCGACGTGTTCGGTATCCGGATAACGCTGTAAATACTGTTCAACTTCTTTGCCAAATGGGCGTGGCTGCGCGGCGGTAATATCCGCCAGCATGGGGTTGAAGCCAATAATATTAGAATACATGAAACATCCGTCTCGTGAGGCCATATTGGCGATGTAATGATGTTATCCGTGGCCCTAAAAACTGTCTGTAAAAACGCCGTAACTTTATTTCTGCCCGGAATAAAAAAAATGTAAATAATGCGTCGCCGTCCGATGGCTGAATAATAAACCGCCGCATATACTGCGAATCATTGGGTTATTCAGGAGAGAAGGGGATGATCAGAGCTTTAATCGTATTTACCGCCGCCATCACGGCGTTTAACGTCGCGGCGTCGTCGGAAGCTACCTGGGCCAGTGGCGATAAAGCGCTGCAAGCGGCCTGTCTGAAAACCAGCGGATTGAAAGACGCCAAAGCCGCCGGGAGCATTATTCATTATGGCGACGACGTCGGTTACTCGGCGCTGCTGATTAGCGGCCGTTACCCGCAGGCGTTTATGCACAACAAGCCGGGCAAAGAGCTGTGCCTTTACCAGCGTGCGACCAAAAAAGCGGTGATCCAGGACGCCGACGGGCTGGTGGGTAAGCTGTAGCCATCTGGCTATCGATGGCTAAAATTTCGGCAATGGCGTTGTGTTTATAGACTGCAGTCTATAATTTAAACGTGCGGGATAAGTCTGTGTTGAAGGGATATCAAAATGGGTACTTTAAAAGAAATGTTGGCTTCACGTACTCCTGAGAGCAGGCAGCGGATCGAGGAAATGGCAGAGGATATGCTGTTGGAAACCCGTTTGTACGAGTTGCGCGAAGCCCTAAATATCTCGCAGCAGGCGCTGGCGAATAGTCTTGGTATTTCCCAGCCCTCCGTTGCGGCGATCGAGCAGCGTGGGAATGAGCTAAAAATTTCGACATTAAAGCGTTATGTCGAAGCCATGGGGGGGACACTGCGGTTGGATATCGAATTGCCGGACGGTAAGCACGTCGGGTTTAAGGTTTGAATTGATAAAAGGGGCGCTATAGCGCCCCTGTCGGTGTTATTTCAACGCGATGCGGATCACGTCATCCGGCGCCGTGGCCTCTTTCTCACGGCTGGAAGCCTGCTTGACGCTGACGTAAAGGGTCTGGCCATCCGGTGACAGCGCCAGGCTGTTCGGGTGGGTCGGCGTCTTGATGGTTTGCAGCAGCTTGTAGCTCTTGGCGTCAATCACGCTCACTTCACCCGCCTGGCGATGGGTTACGTAGACTTCATTGCGCGCCGGGTTGAACAGCACCGCCAGCGATTCCGGCACGTCTAACTTGCTCAGAATTTTGCCGTCGCGGGTATCGACAACCAACACCTGCGCCTGCTTGGAGTCGGTGATAAAGGCGCGGTGAGTGGCCGGATCCAGGCTGATGTTCAGGAAGAAGTGCTCTTTGGACTCATCGAGCTTCTTGCGGCTGACGATCTTGTTGGTTTTGGTGTCGATAGTCACCAGTTCACCGTCGGCGTTGGTCACATACAGACGGCCGGCCGCGGCGTCCAGCGCCAGGCCGGTGCCGTATTTGCCGGTCTCGGTGATGGTGGTGCGCAGGGTCAGATCCTTGCCGTCGACTACCCAAACCACGCTGGATTCACCCAGCCCGGTGATATACAGAGTATCGGTGGTGGCATCGGCGACCAGCTCACGCGGCGCCAGGGGTTTTACCGTCTCGGAACGCTTGCGCGCGTCCAGCACCAGGCGGCCTTTCACCTCACCGGTTTTGCCGTCTATGGCCGTCACCGAGTTACTGGTGGTGTTGCCGAAGAACAGCGTGTCGGTTTTGCTGTTAATGGCTGCGCCGAACGGTTTGATGTCGTTGTGAATGATCTGGGTGATATCCAGCGTCTGTGGATCCAAACGATAGACTACGCCACCTTTATCCAGCTTGCGGCTTTGCGACGTGGCCAGATACAGCGCGTTCTCGCCCTGGCTGTAGACCATCTCATAAGCGCCTTTCGCGATCGGTTTTCGCAGCAGTTCTGGCTCGCCCTGGGCCAGCAGCGGGGCAGAAAACAGCATTGAAGTGAGCAGTAACAGTGGGAAAGCGGTGCGAGTGCCGAAACGGCGGTTGCGAGTTGTTGCAGAGTTCATAACCTCTCCATGGAGTTAAAAAGCCTGTCGCCGCAGAGCCGTTGCCCTGAGGTCAAAAAAGCTCAACATTGAATTAAAGGTAAAGTCCTGCCGGTCACGTCGTGGCGCACCGGGCTTTATATTTGAGAATAGTAATCATTATTTATTGAGAATGGGAGTTATTTCAATACGGACTGGGGTGAAAATCACAGTGTGGAGGATTGGCTGGCGGCTGGCTGGCGCAGTAACTTTGTGGCCGGTCTCGGTATTACATGACGATCCCAGCCCCTCGTGCCCGGTCCGCCGCGTTTTTCTCTGCCAGATAACGCGCCGGCGGTTTACCCACTGCTTTTCTGAACATGGTGACAAAACCGCTGGCGCTTTCGTAGCCCAGATCCAGCGCCACCCGCTGCACGCTGTCGCCCTGGGTCAGCCGTTGCAGCGCCAGCACCACGTGCAACTGTCGCCGCCAGTGGCCAAAGCTCATGCCCATTTGCTGTTGCAGAGTGCGGTTGAGCGAGCGTTCGCTCATGCCGATACGCTGCGCCCATTGGCCGAGTGTCGCTTTGTCCGCCGGGTTGGCCAGCAGCCGCTCCGTTAACTGGCGAATGCGCGCGTCATTGGAAACCGGCAGGTGCAGGTTCTCAACCGGCGCCTTGACCAACTGGTCCAACAATACGCCGGCCAATCGTCCTTCCGGGCCCTGTTGGTCGTACAACTGTTCGAACCCGCTGGCCTGGAACAGCAGTTCACGCAGCAGCGGGGACACCGCCAGCGTGCAGCAGTGGGTCGGCAACCCGGCGATAGCATCCTGATCGACAAACAGGCAGTAGCACTCGCTGGCACTGGCCCCCTGGGCGTTATGCAGCACATTGCTGGGCATCCATAACGCGCACTGTGGCGGCACCAGCCACAGACCGTTTTCCACCTCGCAACGGATCATGCCGCGCACCGTATAAATCAGCTGTGCCTTGCGGTGCCGGTGATGGGTGATCTCCCAATCTTTATCAATGGTGGAACCCTGCACGGCAAAAATGGCGCGCGGCACCTGATCGATATCGAAACGCGGCTCGGTGATAAAGGTCATGAGAATAATTCTCAATTTGGCGGAATTGAAAAACATTATGTCCTGATTGTGCAATGTGGTCTAGCACCGCTACCGCTACAGTGAGCGCTGGTTTTAGCCCTCTCAGCAGATAAGGTGGCGCTATGTATCAACAACAGGTCATTACGGCACTGCTGGCCTGGATCGAGCAGAACCTCGACCAGCCGCTGACGCTCGACGATATTGCGGCCAAATCAGGCTATTCCAAATGGCACCTGCAGCGGTTATTCAAAGAGTTAACCGGTGAGATCCTGGGGACTTACGCCCGGCGCAGGAGGCTGACGGCCGCCGCACGCGAACTGCGGCTTACCAACCACGGCGTGGCCTTTATCGCCGACAAGTATCAGTTTGATTCCCAGCAGACCTTCACCCGCTGTTTCAAAAAGCAATTTGGTATGCCGCCGGCCGGTTATCGCCGCAGTGCGGACTGGTCAGGGCTGGGGATGCAGCCTCCGCTGCGGCTGATGGATGCGCCATTACCCCAGGCGGAGATCATTACGCTGCCGGCTATGCAATTGATGGGGCACACCCAGCACCGCAGCTGTACGTTGGGACAACTGCTGCATTCGAAAAACGAACTGCGTCAGCATGCCTGGCGGCAGATGATGCCGAAGGAAGCCGAAACCTCGGCGGTGGTCTATGGCCTCACCAGTCTGGAGGCCGACAGCAGGCTACGCGGCAGGCAACGGATGGCTTATACCCTGGCGTTGGCGGACGAGCGGGCAGAAGGCGAAAGGGTTCTGATCGAGCAGGGCGACTACGCCAGCTTTACCTATCAGGGTCAGGTTGAAGAGTTACAAAATTTTATCGCCCGGCTGTATGACACCGCGATTCCCATGATGAAAGCAGTACGGCGGCCGGGTAAGGATATCGAGCGTTTTTATCCCGCGTCGGGTGGCGTTTGCAGCGCAGGCGGTACGGCAATCCGCTGCGAATATCTGATCCCTATCCGCCTGATGTCACCGCCAATCGCCGCGCTTTAGCGGCGGTTTTCACAGTTATTCCTCTTCGTGCCGCACCAGGTTACAAAAAAGTTCGATATTGCGCCGGTAATGTTTCACACTTAGGTCGATGTGCACATATAATGCGCATCCGGTCATACCCTTCGCCTTTCAAGCTGCTGCGTTGTTGGCTGCGTGCGGTCACTTTGGTCACTTACCTGAGTAAGCTCCCAAGGATTCGCGCACTAGCCGCCTAGCCGCAACCTGAAATTCTTTGGGTAGAGAGGGCCGACATAACCTATAACTGCCAGTGGCCATAACCTACACGAAGATGAAAATGAGCATTCGCGCGTTAATAACCCTGTTTACGGCACTGGTGGTCTTCAGCCAAGCTGCCTTCGCCGTTGTCTATCCTTTACCTGCCAAAGACAGCCGTCTGGTGGGTGAGAACATCCAAATCACCGTACCGGAAGACAGCAAGCTGCCGCTGGAGAGCTTTGCCGCTCAATACCAGATGGGCCTGAGCAATATGCTGGAAGCCAACCCGGGTGTGGATCCGTTCCTGCCGAAGGCCGGCAGCACCCTGACCATCCCTCAGCAGTTGATCCTGCCTGACGCTCCGCGTGAAGGCATCATCATCAACAGCGCCGAGATGCGTCTGTACTACTACCCGAAAGGCACCAACACGGTGATCGTGCTGCCAATCGGTATCGGCCAGTTGGGTAAAGATACCCCGCTGAACTGGACCACTACGGTACAGCGCAAGAAAGACGGCCCAACCTGGACGCCAACCGCCAAGATGCGCGCAGAATATGCCGCTGACGGCGAGATCCTGCCAGCGGTATTCCCGGCCGGTCCTGACAACCCTATGGGGCTGTATGCGCTGTACGTTGGTCGTCTGTATGCTATCCACGGTACCAACGCCAACTTCGGTATCGGTCTGCGCGTGAGCCACGGCTGCGTGCGTCTGCGTGCTGACGACATCAAGTTCTTGTTCGACAACGTGCCGGTCGGGACTCGTGTGCAATTCATCAACGAGCCGATCAAAGCCAGCGTAGAGCCGGACGGTTCCCGTTACCTGGAAGTGCACAACCCGCTTTCCGCTAACGAAGAGCAGTTGAAGTCGAAAGATCCGGTGCCGTTGACCATCTCTGCGCCAGTAGGCAAAGTGATGATGGACCCAGCCGTTAACCAGAGCGAAGTGGACGCGGCAATGAAAGCCCGTTCCGGTATGCCGGTTAAAGTGAACTGATTACATCAGTGCTGCAAACAAGACGCCTGCGGGCGTCTTTGAAATAACAGTAATATATTGAAATAAAAGGAATTTATTTCAGGTGGTGTCCACTGATTGACCACATCGAAAATAAGGCTCGCATCCTGCGGGCCTTTTCGTTATTGATGTCCCAACTCTATTTCGTATGGTGTGACTACACAATTACGGTGCGCGGACTAATGATCACGTGCCTCAAGCATCCTCCCATCTCGGCACCAGTGCTGAGATTTTGGTTGATGTGCAGTCTGAATATGAGTTGTGGCAGGCGTCTCAGAAGCCTCGTCCAATTATCGAACCACTGCACAGACAGCCTGTTTGGGCATAAAAAAACCGGCATCTAATGCCGGCTTTGTCTTTGCTGCAGCGTATTTTCAACCATACTTCTTTGCGAAGTCTTCATCAGACATGCATAAGTAGGTTATAAATTCAATGAAGGCAATAATCGTTGGGATAAACGTCCAACAAAAGAGCAGATATAAAATGCCTTGCCCAACTTTACCAAGATAAAACTTATGGGCACCAAATCCACCTAAAAATGCGGCGAATAGTGCGGTTGAGATCCGACTCTTTTTTCCGGTGGCTGATAAGTTTTGTGTTGCACCGCAGTGCGGACAAGCTGGTGCCGAGCTGTGAACTTCCTTGCCGCAACCACGGCAAAATACCATACCAGTCATAATTACGTTCCTTAATAATAAGTAAAATCCGCCCCGGTAGGCGGATTAAGTACATTATTAATGTTTTCAACGACTGATATGCGCTGTCAATCAAACGGCATGTGCATCTGATTGTCTTTGGTGGGGTGCGGCTCGGCGTAGTTTTGCAGGTTGGGGGTGGCGATCTCTTTTTCCACCGTCTCCAGCGTGGCGAACGTAGCGGAGCAATTCACGTTGGTACACTGGTAATAGCGCTCCTTGGTGCGATCGGACATCTCGCGACTGGTGCGGGTGTAGGCAACGTGTTTACAAAGATAACATCTGAACATGACTGAATATCCTCAGTCGGTGGCTGGCGTCACACTGTAATGATAGCCACTTTTCGCCGGTCACGAAAGTAGCTCCTAATCCATCTCGACATCCTCCGCCCTGACCTCCATTTCAATCTCTTGCGTGTAGCCGCTGTCGCCCATCTGGTGTGTGACAGTCTTAATTAGCCACTGGACATCATTAATCTGCTGCTTGAACCCCTTAACGTTGACCGGCAGTTCTGGAAACAGGTCGGGGCGGGCTTTTGCCAGGGTGATCGACAGGGATGCCGCGCCGCGCTGGATACGCTGCCATGCTGCCTTGGCGGCACGCTGGGCGTTGGCTTCATAGGCGTAGGTGTGGCGCAGTACCAGAATGTTACCGACACTGCCGGACAGATAGTCACCTTCGGGCTTGTGGGGGATGGTGTCTTTGGTGGCTGGCTTGCTCTTTCTCTTGCGGTGGACAACCACTTTTTTCGGTCTTCCCTGCAACGTATCCAGCCAGTGGGCTTGCACGCCGGTATAGGCGTCACGGTCGGCAATGCTGAACTGGTGACTGTCGCCATCCTTGCGGGTGATGGTCACTTCCCCTAGCGGCTTGCCGCTTGCTGACAGTGCCTGGCCCGGCACGATAAACAGCAGCTTACCGGCCTTGACGGTGGCGATGGCGCCCTCCAGTTTTGCCAGGCGGGTTAAAAAGTTGGCGTCGGACTCGTTGGTTTGGTCGATGTGGTCAATATGGATGGCCGCCATAGACGGCGCTATCCCGGTGGAGAGACTGTTACGGCCGGCGATGGTTTTTAGAATGTCGCCCAGCGCCATCTGGTGATAGGCGGCGTTGCGTTTGATGTTCAGGGTGTCGCGAAAGTCCGCGCTGCGGGCGGTGATACTCAGCACGTCCGGCGCGCCACTGTGGTCGATTTCATCCACGGTGAACTTGCCCTTGTCGGCAAGCTTCTGTCCTGCCCAGCCCAGTGACAAACGGATGCTGGCCCCGCGGCGCGGCAGTGCCAGCTTACCGTCGGTGTCGTCCAGCTCGATGCTCAGTTGGTCGGCATCAAAGCCGCGGTTATCGGTCAGTGTCAGGGAGATTAGTCGGCCCTTCACGTCGGTGGTGATGTTCTTGTCATCCACAAACAGCGTGAAGTCCGGTGTATCCGACAGCAGGCGCTGCGCGGTGCTTAACAGGTCGCTGGGGCCCATCATGGTATGTACTTGTTGATATTAAGGTCGCCCATCAGGTGGCGCAGGTTGGCGTCCACGCGCTTTAGGGAGAGCGTGAACTCAATGCGGCGCGCGGCGCCGTCCTTAAAAAACACGGTGCGGGTTTTGCTGAGGCTGGTTATCACGAACATGCCGTAGATAAAGCCGGTGCCCTCAATGAGCGGCCAGGATAAGCCGGTGTCGGCCATCAAACGCAGCGCCTCCAGTGATAGCGTGCCGCCGGTGAACTCGGGCAGCAGGGTGCCGGATAAGGTGATCGTCTCATCGTCCTGCCCCAGGAACTGCGTCGCCGGACGCTGACCGACGCGGCTGTTGGACGGATGCCGCCAACCAATTTGTTGTTCAAAATTCTGGTAGGGCGCTGTCTGGCGCATGAACACGAATAACCCCAATACCATCATCATGTTGTAGCTCCTTAGTCGATGTCGGCCAGCTTGCTGCGGTTGGATGCCTGCTGCTGGCGCTGGTGTTTTTTCAGGGCATTAGCCGCGTGCTGCGCCAGGGTTTTTTCGTCCATGCCGGCAGAGGGGTAAACGTGGATGTTCACCGGTGCCGGCATCGAGCCATATCCCGGCACACTGACAGCGCCGTGCTTGAGTGGGGCGTATGTCATGCTGGGGTGCGGGGCTGCGCTGGGTGCGCCTGCGCTACCTGGTTCTTCATCGCTGCCGGGTTTCATCCAGTCCGGCAGCATATCGGTAACTTTGCTGATCTTGGCCTTCAGCGCCTGCCATTTCTCGTCAATACCGCTCATCAGTCCGTTGATGATGTTACTGCCGAACGCCTTAAATCTGGCGGGCAGGCCCCCGAACCAGTCGACCATGCCGTTCCATTTTTGCTTTAGGTAATCCCAGGCCGCGCTCATGGCGCTGCAAATCTCACTCCAGAACTTAAGCAGCCACGGCTTCACGGTGTCCCAGTGTTTCCACATCTCATAAACCGCCACACCCAGCGCCACTATCAGGATCGCGATGGCGGCAATGATGGGGTTGGCCATCAGCGTCCAAAGTGACTCACCAAAGGCCAGCACGGCAATGCGCACCACCTTGAATGCGCCAGACAAGATGCTGGCAACGCGGGCTATCATGGAGGCGGCGCGCAACCAGGCCGATCTCGCCAGAACCGCGACAACCTCTCTCACGACCTTGATGACCTTCGGTAGCTTCCCGGCCCAGCCGACGAGCATTTTTATCCCCCGAACAATCAGGCCGGGTTTCTTCGCCGCCTTACCGCCAGCGCCGCTCAGCTCATCCAGCGCGGCCTTGAGTAGCTTGATCTCTTTGGCGGATTTTCTGCCGCCGCTGAGCATGCCCCACATATAGCGAAGCATGGCGAACGGCCCTAAAATCCCTGCGAGTGCCAGCGCCAATCCGCCCAGTGCGGCGGTCAGAATACCCACACCCGCCACGCCCTCGATCAGATACTTTGCCATCCGCGGGTGCTTTTTCATCTCGGTGTTAACGACGCTGATCGCCTTCGCCAGTTTGTCCAGCGCGGCGACATAGGCTGGCATCAGATCGGCGCCAATCTGCTTTTTAAGGTCTTCTGCCTGTTTTTCCAGGATCAGCTTTTTGCCGGCGGGGTTGTTTTTCCCCAGCTTAACCAGCTGATCAACGCCATACGCCTGGCGACCAGCGGTGACTTGCTTTTCGATGTTACCGTGTTCGCGGTACATCAGTGCCAACAGGTCCTGTGCCTTATGATTTGAGGTCAGACTGGTAATGATGTTGCGTATGCCGGCGTCATTCAGGTTCGGGTATTTCTGCTTGATGCGCGGCAGCACTTCCTGCATCAGGTAGGCGGTCGGATCGCTCTGGAAGGCCTCCTGATTCAGTAGCTTGAAGTCCTTGACGTGCCCGGTCTTACTGTATTTTACGCTCTTAGGATCGACCAGCCCCAGGGATGCCAGCGCATCCTTGGAGCGTTCGTCAATGTGCTTGCCCACCCAGCCAGAGGTCAGACTGGCAAGCGCCGAGCCAGTGCGATCGCCGCCCATCTGCTGCATGATGTGGGAGAAGCCGAAGTAAAATGCTTCGGGAGACAGGTTCTTGGTGGCTTCCCCGCCTGTTTTGATAAACTCCAGATAATCCTCAGGTTTTACCATGCCACCCGACGCCGCAAAGGCCTGCGTTGACATGTTGACCGACTGCTTGAACTGTTCCGGGGTATTAATCTGGTTGCGCAACTCCGCGATTTTCAGGACGGCGGGCGCCTGGTCGCGCAGGGTGTGCGCGGACTCTTCGCTCAGCCCCCGCGCCGACAGGAAGTTGGTCGCGAACTTCATTTGCAGCAGCTCGGGCGTCACCATTTTGGCCTCGTCGTAATGACGCAGTACCGCATGGGCCTCTTTCAGCGTTTCCAGGTTGTCGGTGATGCTGTTGCCCACGATGTGCAGGTTGTCGGCAAAGGCCTTGGCGTTGTTGATGGTTTTGTCATCCACGCCCAGGGCGCGAAACTGATCAACCTGCTGCTGGTACTTCGACTGCTCGTTGATGCTCGGCATGACTGCCGCCATCACACCGGCGCCAGCCACAACCATACCCGTGCCCTTGATGGCAAGGTTATTGCGCACCTCCTTGACCTTCTGGTACCGGCGTAGCATCTCACCGTTGCGCTTGAGCTGGCCTTCCTGTTTTGCCATGGCGGCGTTCGCCAGCATCGTTTTTTTGCTGAGCAACGACTGAGAATACGCCAGCTCTTTGGTGTCGATGTTGTTGCGGTGAAGCTCGCCGCGTACCTGGCTGAGTTTGCCCAGCTCGTCCCGTTGTGCCTTCAGCAGCTTCTGGTGTGCGCGGGTCTGCCTGTTCAGCTCCGTAGTCAGTTTCTGGCTGGGGTTTTCTGTCTCCTGAAAGGCGCGGCGCACATTGCGAAGCTCGCGGGCGGATTCTTTTAGCTTTACTGCGTTCTGCCCCACAGCATCACGCAGCTTGTTGAACGTGCCGACCTTGCCAGCCTGGTCTTCCAGTTGCTTGATCTGCTTGCGGGTTTCGCGTGTGGCGGCGGCCAGCTTATTGTTGCTGGCCTTGAGGTTTTTCAGTGGTGCGGAGAGTTTGTCCACCGCGTTGAATAAAACTTGCAGTTGTAGCTTGCGGTCACTCATCGTCTGCACCGTTGCGTTGAGCGGCCTTCTCGCGCCAGGTGAGCAGCTCGCTGATGGTCATGGGGTACATCTCGGATGGCGGCCAGTGAAATACCGACGCAATGTCCGCCATGAGGTCCTCGACGCTTAATCCTGCGGGAGGTTTTCCCGTACCGAGTTCGGCAACAAAAAATCCAGGAACGCCGTGCCCAGTTGAACCAAGTCAGACGGATCCATGCTGTTGAGTTCCTGCTGAGTTAGTGCTGGGGAACTTACGCGCGGCAGTACCTTACACAGCGCCGAGACGTCCAGCGACATCAGATCGGCCAGGGTTGTCCCACGTAGCGCGCCACTGCTTGGCTTGGTGAGCTGGATCTTGGTAACCTCGTTATCACCACGAATCAGCGGTGTGTCCAGGGTGACATTAACGCCTTCTTTGGGTTTGCTCATGGTGGTGCTCCAATTGTTGGCGGGGCTTGTGCCCCGGAATTTACATTAAACCCATGTTTTTACGGTGCTGCGCCATGCGGTCGTTACCGCCGACCTTCTCAATCAGGTTGACGTTATCGATCTCGATAATGTCCACGCCATCGATAGTCAGCTTGTAGTAGCTGCACTCGGTGGTGATTTTTAGTGAGGTGTTCTCGCCTTCCTTGCTGTCGCCGGGGTCGATCTCCTTGTTGCGGCCACGAACAACCACTTCAATGGCGGAAATCTCGCCGGTGTCGTCGCGCTGGAGGGAGCCGGCGAAACGCACCATTACGGCGTCGATCACGGGGGCGGCCATCAGTGTGTAAGGCAGGGCGTCATAACCGCCCAGCGTCCAGTTGATGGTGAGCGCTTCGTCATCCATCCCCATGTCAATTTGCACCGCGCCGCTCATGCCAGCGCCGCGCCAGGCTTCCATTTTGCGGGTGAGCTTGGGCAGTGTGACGGACTCGGCAACACCGTGATAATCGGCACCGTTGAGGAACACGTTGAAGTATTTAAGCTTTCTGGGTAATCCCATGATGTAGCGTCTCCTAGCTGTTGATGCTCTTGCCAAAGTCCGCCAGGTAGCGGTCGGTGATGCGCTGACGCAGTGTCAGGTCTTCCAGCGGCGGCACTGGGGTGTAGTCGTAATCGACCGCGAGCTTGCCTGCCTTCAGGGTGTCTGGGGTGTTGATGGTGTCGTCATACCAGCAGTTGGCGCCGATGAGATAGCCGTTGCTGACCATCTCGCGGAATTTGGCATTGATGTTGTGCACCATGTCTTTCACCAGCGACGGGGTCATCGGCATGTCGACGGCCCACATCTGCGCTTCGGCGATGGTGTCGGCCAGCACCTGCGCGGTGCGGGTGTAGTTTTCGAAGGCAAACAGTGGATCATCTGAACAGCTGCGGTCGCCCCAAAAGCGGTAGCCATCCTTGTTAATGAGCGTGGTCACATCGGCTTTGTTCAGCAGATCGGCATCGGTACCGGTGTTCTGCAAATCCCAGAACACGCCCTTGGAAATGCCGGTCACGCCGTTGACACCGATATTGGAAATCGTTTTATGCCAGCCGATGTCCTGATCAATCTTGGCGCGAAGCCCCAGCGCGCGGGCGGTAGCAAAAGCAATATCTGCGGCGTTGGTGGTGTTGTTCCAACTGAGGAAGTCAGGCCAAAGCAGCATTAGCTCACGCTGGCTGAAATTACCGCGGTAGGTGATGGTGTCGGAAACGGCCTTGCAGTCCCAGGCGCTGGCATACGCGAACCCGCGCAGTTGCTGGGCGATGGCCGCCATAGCGGCGGTGACATCCTTATTATCCAGTCCTGGCGCCCCCAGAATGCGGGGCTTGACGCCGAGCACGGCCTGGGCAGAGAGCAGGGCTTTCATGCCGGTGTAATTGCCGTTCGCGTCTGCACCGCCGATCACATTGGTGGTTGTCGCAGCCTCATCAGCGCCTTCTGCCACGCGGACGACGACGGTGACAGGTTGGGTTTGGTCTGCAATAGCTTGCAATGACGCGGCCAGGGTGCCTTTGACGCCAGCCTTGCCGACAGCGGCCTGCACGTCGGTAAGCAAAACGGGGGTATCAAGTGGGAAGGTGGTCGCGTCAGCATCCTGCGCGGTGCACACCATGCCGATGATTGCGGTACTGATGGTGGTAATGGTGCGACCGCCGTCGTTGATTTCAACGACGCGGGCACCGTGATGATAATCTTCAGGCATGTGACGAAACTCCGATGTGGGATTTTCGTCAGCATGCCTATGTTTGGGTGGGGACTCACGCGGGCGGCATTGTGTGGTACGAGAGACAACACCGCCGCCATCGGGCAGCAGTGCTTCTGTCTGTGCTGCAGCTTACTTCTTTTTACGCTGAGCCTTGGCGACTAACGGTCCTGGCGGCTGCTCTGCTGGAGAGGTTGGCCACTTAATATCTGGCGCATCCTCCGGGTTAACACGGCTCAGCAGTACGCTGTAGCGCTCCCAGGCTTCAAGCTGGGCTTTCTCTTCGTCGGTAGCCATGTTGTGCTTTACGGCGCGTTCCAGCAGGCGGATGGCACTATCTGCTTCCCGCTGACGCTGGCTTTTTAACGTGGTCCCGTTGAGGTATTCGATGTTGGGTGGCACCAGTTCGCCATCCACGACTTTCCAATAGAGTTTGCCCAGTAGATTGTCTGGAGCCTCTTCTTTAGGTAGCTCGTACACCGTAAAGCCTTGCGGAAACAGCAGTTCGCCCTGGTCGCTGGCGCAGACGACATCGCCATTATCATCGGCCAGAACGTAAATGTTCTTTCCCGTGCGCTTTTTATCCCATGAGATGGAATACCAGTCGATGCCGGTTTCGTTTTTCAGGTAGTTGATGCCCTCCATGAGGTCGGGCATCTCTTTTTTAGTTGGCGTATAGGCCGTAAACTTTCCTAACGATTTCATATCATCACCCTGCGTTAACCCAATTACCGCCAATATTGACCATGACATAGGCATACACCACGCGGTTGACGCGGTCATCGCCATGCGTTTGTGACGCAATGTTTACCGCGCCCTGGGGGATTAAGTTATCCCAGTCGTCACTCCAGCCAGGGGCACCACTCCAGAAGGTCACTCGCGGGCCGATTTTTATACCGCGGACAAAATTATTATTGAGATAATTACTCAGGTAATCACCGCCCCAGCACGTGCCCCATATGTTGCCGTCGGCAGCCATACGAGCATTGCCAACATTCACGCCCTCACAGCTAACAACACCATTGACACCCAGTGCGGCCTTGTCGTCTTTGGTGTGGTCAACGCTGATAAGCCAGATGCCACCATCAACATCCAATTCCAATACCGTCGGGCGGTCATCACTACCCCATTTACGCCATGCTAACCCCCGGTGCGCCGTGCCCTGGAGGGCGAACGAAAGTTGATCACTCTTGTTGCCCAGCAGGCGAATAATGCCGCTGCCGTTATTGGCACTGTCCGCAGCAATCAACTGAATCTCGGTTGTCCCCTGCGGGGAAATTATCCGGGCGTTATAGTCCGTTGCTGCTCCGTCGGTGTGAAAATCGATATAGGCGGGCGATGGGGCTTTTTGGTTGCCAAGTTCCAGCCCGTCGGAGAGGGAAATCTTTCCGCCAACGTCCAGCGGGCCGGTTAGCGTGCCGCCCTTTTTGGAAAGGTAACTTTCCCAGCCGACAAATGAGCCGTTTACTTCTGTAGCTACGTAGAACTTGTTCGCCGCCCCATGAGCAATGAATAGGTAGTGAATAAACTTGTTATCCCCAGGTGTTACGCTCAAATCAGCGTTGTTGGTTGTTACATAAAGAGTCCCGTACGGGTATGGCGTCCATGTGCTGTTTTCCACACTCCAGACGCCTGGAGATGTGGGTTTATTTGTGCCAGAAATAACGCGTGCTACACCCATCTTGGCCGCGAAGTTGTTTCGAACGTCGGCCGCATTAATATCTGCTGCCGTCGGTTTGTATTTGTCGGTGTAAATTCGCGCCCAGGTGATACCGCCGGCTGCTACCCCGGAAAAACCGACATACGCAGCCATACTACCGCCAACAACGGCCAGGTAACCCGCTGACGGTGATGCATCCATCGGTAAACACACCACACCCGCTGATACATTGCCTGTCGTTGCCGGGGGCTTATTGGTAGAGGAGTTATTGACCCGGTAAATCTGCCCAATGTTGCTGTAAGCGTCGGTCTTTGCTACAGGCCCAACTCCCAGACCAGAGGCACCAGGGAGGTCATAAGCCGCCTTTACCGCTTTGGGCGTGGCTGCCAATGTCTCGCTGGTGCTGTTCGTGGCGCTACTGAGCTGCACGATGCCTTTTGCCGTCGTGGTGGCATCGGGGACGCTGGATAATTTGCCGTTCGCCAAGTCATAAGCGGCCTTTACGGCCTTGGGCGTGGCGGCCAGGGTTTCGCTGGTGCTATTGGTCGCGCTACTGAGCTGTACGACACCTTTTGCCGCTGTGCTGGCGTCGGGGACACTGGACAGCTTGCCGTTCGCCAGGTCATAAGCGGCTTTCACGGCCTTGGGGGTGGCGGCCATAGTTTCGTTGGTGCTGTTGGTGGCGCTGCTGAGCTGCACCAACCCTTTCGCGGTGGTGCTGGCGTCGGGATGGTTGCGAGTTTTGGCGTGGGCTTCGATGGAGTCGTCCACGTATTCGCGCGTTGCCAGTACGACGGACGGGTCAATTTTTAGCTCCACGGCATCGCTGCTGCTGACTATCAGGATCATGCGGATGATCTGATCGCGTCCTGAACCCTCGGCCATCAGTGGCTTGTACGACGGCGGGCAGTTGCTGATGGCGATCAGGTCGCCGGCAGCATCGTACAGGCCGATTTCACGTATCCACCAACCGCCGACGGTTTCCGCCAGCACCTGTTCGGCAATCACCTGGCTAGGGTTCTTTGGGTCAACGCGCAGGCTGTTGAGCGGTGCGCGGTGGCACTCGTTGATCAGTTTTGTTTGTGCCGGGTCTGGTGTGGGCTCAGTGCCATTGGCATCACCCACCGCCATGGCGGTGATCGCCAACTCATTGCCGAGCGCGGTGGCGTTCGCCAGCTTGGCGGCACCGACATTGGTCAGCAGGGCAAAATATTTCGCGGTCATGGGAAAATCTCCATAGTGTCAATAACGTGGAGTGCTGCACCGACGCAGGCCGGTGAGGTTGTCTCGATGGCGTCAGGCAAATAGGGGTAAATGGTCATGGTGTCGCCGTCGTAGCTGGCGGCGGCAATCCATACATCGCCCAGGGTTTCCAGGGAGATAGACAGGGTGGTTAGGTGGCGGCTGCACGGCTTGGTGTCGCCTATGACGCGTTCAAGTTCGGTGTACATCTCTGGGGTGATGCCGGTATCCAGCGTACCGACTACCATCTCGAACGTGCCGGGTGCTTTGTTGTTCTGCCACCACTCGGTGATGCTGATCACGTAGCCCATTGGTTCGACTGCGCGCCGCAGTGCGCCAATGGTGCCTTTGTGCCGGTGCACAAAATACGATTGCTTCACCACGTCGCGTTGGGTGGCTTCATCCCAGGTTTCATCCCAACGATCGACAGAGAACGCCCAGGCCAGGTAAGGCAATAGTTTCAGCGGGCAGGTGTCTGGGTCCCACAGTTGGCGCAGCGGTACCGGTGCGGCACTCACCTCGGCACTGGCCTGCTCCGCGTGCAGCTCAAGCTGTGTGGCGCCGGTCGGCAGGATGCGATCAGTCATTCATTGCCGCCAGGGTGACTTGCGGCGCAGCGCACCACGATGCCTGGGTTTTATCCAGCACCAGATCGGCTTTGGGTTCAGTGATGACCACGTGCTCCACGCCTTCAACTGACAGCGCCGCATCAATGGCGGAGAGGTACACCCCGCGGCCGATGCGGTGTTGGGCATTGATATAGGCCTGCAACCGGGCGATGGCCGCCTGCCGGATGGGGTCGGCTTCCGGGCCGGGGTAGTAATGCAGGGTTGCCACCACGTTATAGCTGACGATGCTGGCCGACTGCACCGTCAGCCGGTCGGCGACCGGGCGCGTATCTTCATCGCTCAGGGTGGCCGTGACCTTATCGAGCAGCGCCTGATCCGCGGTACCGTCACCGTCGCGGGATAATACCGTTACCGTGACGCAGGCAGGCGACGGGCTGAAGGCTTTGGCGTCGGCGACTCTGCCGTCGGCGCTGCGGGCGAAAAACTCATAGGCGGCGGTCGGCCCTGCCACGCTCAGCCCTTCAAAGGCTTGCTGGGTACGTTTGCGGAAATCACTGTCTGACTCCATGATCGCCGGCGTTGGCGGGATGGTTGCCGGATCTGCTGCGCGGATCACCAGTCGATACACATTGAAATTGGCCGCCAGGTTGTCCAGATCCGCACCGCCGGCGTAGGCCAGCATGACAGCGCGGGCCGCATCATTAATGCTTTGGCGCTGGAGCAATGCACGGTAGGCGTATGCCTGGGTGAGCTTGGTCAGTGGCTCGGAATCCAGTGCCAGTACGGTTCTGACCGCGGGGCGGTCTTTCTCGTCGGTAAGTTCAATGATGCGGCTTTGAATGGCGGTCAGCAGGGACTCATAATCGAGTGGCTCAATCACGTTCGGCGGCGGCAGCAAGGATAGGTCGATGGTAGCCATCAGGTCGGCCCTCCGATGCTGGCGGAAAGGGTGAAGGTACTGTCGCTGTCACTGCGGCTACAGACCAGGTCGGCGGTGTAACTGCCGGGCTGGGTATTGGTGACCAGTGTTAACGCCTTAACGACCACGCGTGGCTCCCAGCGCATGACGGCGCTGTAGGTGGCTGACATCATTTGCAGCAGGATGGCGTCATTGGCCGGCGCATCGACAAGCATCGACAGCAGCGAACCGTAGTCACGGCGCATCACCCGGCTGCCGACGGGGGTGTTCAGGATGTCGCTCACGGACTGGCGAATATGATCCAGATCGGTGATGGGTTCGCCGCTGCCGGCGTTCATGCCGAGGTACATCATTTGACCGGCCCTCCCGTCTCGTCATCGCCTTTCTTGACGCCGCTGTGTCCGTGGGCGTCCACCTGTATGCCGTTGGAGGTAAAGCTGCCGCCACTGTGGGTGATGTCGCCGTGCATTTCCCCGCCCTGGGTGATGTTCAGGCTTTCTGCCGTCACTTTGCCGAGGAACTCGTTGTCCGGGCAGTCCCAGGTGGTCTTTTCTTCCACCTTGATGTAGGCGGTTTTGGCACCAGTCAGCAAGAAGCTGCTGTCGTCGGGGTTGTACTGCAGCACAGCCGAATCCGGGAAGCTGATGTGTAACGCGTTCGGCAGGTCACAGGGGGCGGGATTGGCGTCACTGAAGATCCCCCCGAAACAAAATGCGGTGGTCAGTTCGCCACCCATGCCGAGTAGCATCGCTTGTTCGCCCACCGACGGCGGCCACCACACTTTGGCGGCACCGGCGCGTATCGTCAGCCAGGTGATCCAGTCGGTGGTGCGTTCTGGGTCGCCGCCGATTTGCACACGGCATTTACTGCCCTGAACCTCGGCGACGATGCCGATATTGATCAGGTTGTGCAGGAGACGTAAAAGTTCGGTGATATTTTCGTTCATGAGTGCAGTCTGCCGCTAAAGTATTGAAAATCTCACGGGATGGGCGTTGTGTGGGCGCTGGTACAGTCGGGTTAAAGACCTTTCCCCAGAAAATCCAGTATCTGGCGCTCAATCTCCTTAACCCCGGTGTCGTCAAATCCCAGCAAGCGCCGGGCGGGATATTTCACCCGCGGCCCGTTGCGGCTGACGCTGTCCTCAAGTCCGTACTGGTGCGTGCGGGCGATATAACCCCGACGCCCCTCAAAGAACACCGCCGCTTCATTGGGCGTTGCCGCCACCTTCATGTTTTTGGCCGTTTTTAGCCTGGCGAACATGGCGCGGCGGATGCGTCCCTGTTTATCACGCAGACGCTTGCGGGCGGCGAACGGCGAACCGTCCGGGTTTTTCTGCTGGGTGATGCGCTTTTGGTTGCGGCGTCGCAGCTCGCGGGCGATCACAATATTCATGGCCTTGCGGCGTGGCGGGGAGAGCTGGGTCAACAAGCCCTGCAGCCAAGTATCAATGGCGTAAAAATTGTCATCGAGCATGGTCACACCGTCCATTCACTGCCGGGCACGTCCTTCATGTGGAAGGGGCCGTGGCGATCGTAAGGGGTGGACGGTTCGTCAACGTGCTTGACGGTCAGGACGCCGAGGTCGCCCTCGGTCACGATGACGCGCTCCGTCAACTTGAGGGCGATTTCAATGTCGCAGCTCTCATGGCTGAGAATATCGACCTCAAAGCGGAAGGCCTCCTGGCGCATGTCGGGGTTCGCCATGCCGTCATGCTGGTGCCGGCGCAGCCAGCTGAGGATCGGCACCATGACCAAGTCCACGTCACCGCCGAAATCGGTCACGGTGACGCTCAGTGTGTACTGGTACTCATGGGACAGCGACGGCGCCAGCGTTGACACGATGTTGCCGTGCTCAACATAAAGGTGCAGCTTGTCCGGATCGTTCCTGAATGCCGGTACTGCTTCCATCAGGGCCTTGCGCAGCAGTGCGGGTTTGAGCATTTTTATTCACCTACCTGACATAGAATTACTGTGTTGCCGTGAAACGTCACGCGCGTCACGCTCATGGGCGCGCTGGAAGTGACCTGCACGCCCAATCCCGGCGAGACGCAGCCGGAAATCAGCAGGGACGACAGCAGCGTGAACACGGTGAGTTTCAGGTTTGGCATGTTATTTCCCCTGCCCGGTGCAGGCTTTGCTTTCGCCGGGGTTGGTGTCGATGCAGGCGGCGCCGTGCGGGAATTGCAGCACGACGGTGTTGTTGGGCTGTACCTCGGCATTAGTCACGCCTTCCCCTTTGGGTCCGGTCACGCGGGTGTATGACACGGCAGAGCAGGCGGCCAGGACGACGATCGCGGCGGCAAGCAGGATGCCGGCAACCCATGTACTCTTGCGCTTGTTCATTGAATACCTTCCTAAAATCTCGCTGTGTTAATCCCACAATTGAACGGTGTCGGTGGTCGGTGCGACGACCTGGTCCGGCATTTCGACAGCGTAGCCGTAAGGCAAAAACACCCCGAAATCCGCAATACCTGGATTGGCATCCATCACCGCCTCGGTGACGCCGGCGGTTTTGCCGTAGTACCGGTAGCAGATCATTTCGAGGGTTTCACGCTGCTGGGCGGCGACCTTCATCAGATGAGCGCCACGGTGTTGTGATTGAGCCCCTGTAACTCGCGCATGGCCCAGCGCGCATCCCGCCACAAATCATCGACCTCGCTTTCCAGGCTGGCAGCGCGGCGGTCACCCTTGGCGGTGGCGTCAAAATCCCGGTAGCGTTCGGTGATGTTGGCCTTGGCGATGCAGAACACCGCCCGGCGGTAGTTGTGCACTCGGGGGCTGTCACCGTCGACCGGGTCGTCATACGGCACGTTCCGCAAGGTGAGGTAGCCCACTTCCTGCTGCGTCAGTCGCCAGGCTTGCAGCTCGCGATTGACGTTCACCATCGCAGTGATGAGCGCCTCGCGCTGGCGTTCCGGCGTGGCTGTGCCATCCAGGCGCATAGCACCGGTGAACTCCAGCGGGCAAATAGCCGGCCAGAAGTCGCCGTTGCTGATGATGTCGGCTTTTTTTGCTGCGGGTTCGCCGGCGATAAATCCGTTCATGCAACCTCGGTAATTAGGCGGGCGGGGGACAGCGGCGTTGTTTGCCGTAGCCCGAAGGCTGGCGCCCGCCGCCGCTGTTCCGCCCTGGTTGGGGGTTCGGTTACTCGTCCGTCTTGTTCAGGCGGGTAATGTCTTTTTTCACGCCGGCGCGCTGGTTCAGGCGCAGGGCTTGCTCAAGGGCAATCACGGCCTGCTTTTGCTGGCCTGCCTGTTCCAGCGCATAGCCCAGGGCTTTCAGCAGCTTGGATCGGGCTTCGTCCGGCATATCCTTGTCGGCGGTGAGCTCCAGCGTTTGCTGCAGCACAGTCAGTTCCAGCGGCTGCGACAGGCTGTGCTGTGTGAGCGCGGCGTTGGCGATTTCTTCGGCGATGATGGTCGCTGTTTGGCGGTCATAGCCTGGCATGGTAAGACGGTGCTTCAGTGCGTAAGTCGCCAACGGCATCGCGGTGCCGGGTTCGCCAATGTCAATCAGCCAAATCATTACCGTCACCAGCACATCGTCCTGCGTGCCCTTGTCCGATTGCAGCACGCCCTCTATCCAGGGGGCGTAATCCGGCAACACCTTGCGCTTGAAGGCGCTGCGGCGATCGCCGCTCTGCAACCGTGCCAGGCTGCGCTTGTCTTCTGCCAGCTTGCGCAACATCAGGTTGTAGGTACCCGCTTCCATGCGGGACAAGGGGGCAACATCGGTCACGCTGGCGGCGGTTTCGCGCATAAAATGCTTGCGGGCCGGGGTCATCATGATTTACTTGCCTTTTTTCGTGTCGGGTTTGGCATCAGCCTGCGGATCTGGCGCGTTATCCTGCACCGGTGGCGTCTCCGCCTGTTGTTCCGCATTGGCCTGCTCACCCTGTACCCCGGTCGGTGATTGCGGTACAGGTGCTACCGCGGCAACATCGATGGTGCCTTGCGTCTCTGGCTGGCGGGCGCTTTCTGCGGCCGGGATGCGCTGGAAGGCGGCGGCCATGGCTTCAACGACTTTTGCTATCGCGTTGTTAACCATGTCTTCCTGCTCTACCGGTGCCTTGCCATCCAGTGGCGCATGCGTCATGTCGATGTTTTCGATCACGCAGCACCCTTCGTAATCTTCGACGATGTAGTCCTGGTTGACGGACTCGTAGTTTTCAATCTGGTCACGTTTGGCGTTGTCCAGAATGCAGCGGCGACGGGTGCCTTTCTGCCAGTAAATAGACAGATTATCCAGGCGGGTGATCATCAGAGCGTTGGCTGGGAAGTACGGCACGCGCACGGCCTGTAATCCGCCGATGCGTTTCTGGCTAATGATAATGTCTGCCGCCAGCGCTTCGCTGTTGGGCTGTTGCTGGTTGATCAACGGGAAATACTTATCGGCAAGCAACTGACGACCGCAAATCACGACCAGCTTCGGATCATCCTGATACCACGAGGCGATCAGGTTATCTGTCGCATCCATCACCGCGGCATCAAGCGTTTCATAGTCGCCGTCTTTGCCGATCACGACCTTGGTCGCATCTTTACCGCCAGTCATAACGCGCGCCGGCGCATCATCGCGGCATTTTTGCAGCCAGCCCGGCGCGACATCCTGCAACAGCGGGAATGCGACCGGATCGGAGGTCTTGGCGCGGTGCGTCCCGTTCCAGCCGATCATAATGCGGTCCAGTGCCTGGCGTTGCAGGATGCTGTCGCGCAGAATGGGTTGGAAGTTCGGGAACGCGGCCCACATGTCGATTTTTTCGTAACGCAGCAGCGTATCGAAGTTGGTTTGTTGGCAGAAATAGTTCTGTGCCGTCATATCACTGAGATCGCGCGGCATACGGTCTTTCTGGGTGGTATCCGTGTTACTGGCTGCCGGTCCGCTGACGCCCAGGCCAATCTTTTGACCCTGCTGATTGATAACCGGCATGATGTTAATCGCTTTCAGGAAGTTACTGCTTTCCTGGATGCGTTTTTCAATGCGCTGCGCAACAGAAGGTACAACGGTGAACTTCTTGCCGGCGGTGATGATGGCCGTCGTGATGCCATTAAGCTTGGCCTGCTGCGTCAGGTATTGACCAAACGCCAACTCTGTTTCTGGGATCATGATTTTTAGCCTTTTAGCAATCTGTTATGTGTTCGGCTTGCGCGCCGGTGGCTTCCGGGCGGAAGGACTGGCTGGCGTCGGTGCTGCTGAGCTTTTGCTTCAGCGCGGTGAGCTCGGTTTGCTGCGCCGTGACCTGTTCGTTCAACTGAGTGACGGTGGTCGCCAGTTCGGTCAGTTGGCCGAATTTTTCATCCTGCTGCTGTTGGTGCTCGGCAATTTCAGTCACGGCCAGGTGCACATCGTCCATCTGGCTGCTGCCGGCCTTGTCGCGGCTGGCGAACATTTCCTTCACCTTGGTCAGCAGTGACGGCTTGTTGTCGGGAATGTCCTCAAACTCGAACGTCACTTCTTCGGCGGCGGTGAACAGGCAGGCCGGATCGGACTTGCGGTGCGCCAGCGGGTTAACGGCGGCGGTGGAGCTGAACTGCATGATCTCGGTGCCGAGGCTTGCCGGGCTGTCGGTGACGGCCAACCCAGTCAGATAGGCCTTGCCGGTCTTGGCAAAGTTGGGGTGGAACTCGATGCTGGAGTGCACCTTCTGGCGGGCGCGGTTCATCTCGACCAGGTCGTCTGTGGCGTCAATCTGTGCCCTGAGTGCCAGCCTGCCCTGAAGTGGGCCGTCCTGAATTTCCTCGGCTTTTACGCCGGTAACATCGCCGTAGGCCTTGAACGGGCCGTTGGGCATGATGCCGCGGTAATGCTCCAGGTTGACGCGGGCGTTATACAGTTTCGGATCGTAGGTATCTGCCATGTCCTGAATATCCTGACGACTGATCTCCCGACCGTCGGTAGTGGCCCCTTCGACGCACACCTGCACGAATTTCGATTTCTTACCCATTGCGTGGCTCGCTTTGCTGAATGATTTTTGGCTATAGTCACGATGCAAAGCCGGGGCGGCAACGCGGTGGCGTTGTGTCAGCGCTGGCACAACGTCGGCGGGGCGTCGGTCAGGTGCGGGCGCGGGTAGGCTTGCGGCATGAGCATGAAAGTCACCGTTACCGCCGCCGATCTCGATCCCCGACGCCAGGCCATGTATCACTACTGGCAGGGGCTCAAGCTCTCGTGCATCGCCCGGATGCTGGGCGTCAAACCCAATACCCTCTACAGCTGGAAGCAGCGCGACGGCTGGGATAACTACAGCCCGTTGTCCCGCGTGGAGATGACGACTTCTGAGCGCTACTGTCAGTTGGTGGTGAAGGAGGTTAAAACTGATACCGACCTGAAGGAGCTGGATGCACTGAGCCGGCAGATGGAGCGCCAGGCGCGGATCACCAAATACGAAGCCACCGGCAAAGAAGCCGATCTCAACCCCAATGTCGAGCGCCGCCACAGTGGCAAGCGCAAACCGCCGACCCGCAACGCCTTCACCGATGTGCAGCTTGAGCAGCTGGAGTCGGTGTTTTTCGAGCAGATCCACGAGTACCAGAAAATCTGGTACCGCGCCGGCCACAACACCGAATACCGCATTCGCAACATCCTCAAATCGCGCCAGATTGGGGCAACCTGGTACTTTGCCCGTGAAGCACTGCTCGATGCGATGCACACCGGGCGCGATCAGATCTTCCTGTCTGCCAGTAAGGCGCAGGCGCATGTGTTCAAAAACTACATACTGGAGTTTGCGCAGGAGGCCGATCTCGATCTCAGCGGCGACCCGATCAAGCTGCCGAACGGCGCGAAACTGTATTTTCTCGGTACCAGTGCACGAACCGCGCAGAGCTACACCGGCAACCTGTATTTCGATGAGTATTTTTGGGTGCCGAAATTCCAGACGCTGCGCAAGGTGGCGTCCGGTATGGCGATGCAAAGCCAGTTCCGTCAAACCTATTTTTCTACCCCGTCCACGCTGACCCATGAGGCCTATTCGTTCTGGTCGGGTGAGGCGTTTAACATCGGTCGCCCCAAAAATGAGCGGATCGAACTGGATGTGTCACCGGCGTCACTGGTCGATATTCGCCCGTTCGAAGACGGCCAACTGCGTCAGGTGGTGACAATTGAAACCGCTATTTCGCGCGGTTTTAACCGGGCCAGCCTGGAGCAGTTACGCCGTGAGTACCCGCCGGAAGAGTTCCGCAATCTGTTGCTGTGTGAGTTTATCGACGACAGCACCTCGGTGTTTCCATTCGAAGCGCTTCAACGTTGCATGGTGGACGCCTGGGAAGAGTGGGCCGACTTCCAGCCGCTGCTGTTACGGCCGTTTGCCTATCGCCCGGTGTGGATCGGTTACGACCCAAACGGCGGCAATGAAGGGGGCGACAGTGCTGGTTGCGTGGTGATGGCGCCGCCGGAGGTGCCGGGCGGTCAGTTCCGCGTGCTGGAACGTCACCGCTGGGACGGCAATGACTACGAGGCGCAGGCCAAGGCCATCAAGGGGCTGACCGATCAATACCATGTTGAGCATATCGCCATCGATGTGACTGGCATTGGTGATGCTGTGTGGAAGCTGGTTTCGAAGTTCTTCCCGGCAGCGCGACGCATCCAGTACAGCGTTGAGGTAAAAACTAACATGGTGCTGAAGGCGCTGAACGTGATCCGCCATGGCCGACTGGCGTTCGATGCCGGTCATACTGACGTCGCGCAGTCCTTCATGGCTATTCGCAAGGTGATGACGACCAGTGGTCGCAGTGCCACTTATGCCGCCAGCCGTTCCGGGGCGGTCGGCCATGCTGACCTGGCCTGGGCGGTGATGCACGTTCTGTTTAATGAGCCGCTCGAAGGCAATTCCGCCAACAATGGCTTCCGTTTTGAGGTTATCGGATGAGTAAGCGCAATCGTGGCCGCCAGCAGGTGCTGGCGATGAAGGAAGAAGCACCCTCAGCGCAGGCGTTTACGTTTGGTGAGCCTGAGCCGGTGCTTAATTATGGCTCCATAATGGAATGCCTGGAGTGTGTCAGTAATGGGATTTGGTATGACACCCCTATTGATTTTGATGGGTTGGCGCGGCTGTTTCGCGCCACGCCGCACCACGGCTCGGCGCTGTTTGTGAAGCGCAATATCCTGGCGAGTACGTTCATTCCGCACCCACTATTAAGTCGTAAAGAATTCAACAGTTGGGCGCTGGATTTCCTGGTGTATGGTAACGGGTACCTGGAATTGCGCAGAAATATGCTGGGTGAGCCTTTGGAGTTGCTGCGCTCGCTGGCGCTGGTGATGCGCCGGGGTATCAAGCCCGGAACCTTCATCGCCTTACAGCGTAATGAACTCACCGGTGAGGGGTACATATCCTTTCCGAAAGGTAGCGTTTTTCACTTGCTGGAACCGGATCTTACCCAAGAGGTTTACGGCCTGCCACAGTACCTGTGCGGGATAAACAGCATCCTGTTAAACGAATCGGCGACGCTGTTCCGCCGCAAGTATTACGACAATGGCACCTTCATGGGATCGGTGTTCTATTTAACTGACCCGGTACAGAACCAAACCGACATCGACAATATCAAAGAGACCATCGAATCCGGTAAGGGGCGAGGCAATTTTAAAAGCATGTTCCTCTATGCGCCAAACGGCCAGAAGGAGGGGTTGCAGATCATGCCGCTGGCGCAGATGGCGGCCAAAGATGAATTCCTGAACGTCAAAAATACCTCACGCGATGACGAACTGAGCGTGCACCGGGTGCCGCCGCAGCTGATGGGGATCATCCCGAATAACACCGGCGGCTTCGGCAGTGTGACAGATGCCAGCGAGGTATTTGTCCGTAACGAACTGGTGCCGCTGCAAGAGCGGATGCGCGAGCTGAACGATTGGCTCGGTGTAGAGGTTGTGCAGTTTTCGGAGTACACGTTGAATTTGAAATGATGTGTTTACTAATGGAGTGCTTACCAACGGCAAACACTCCATTATGTCAAATCATAGTTGCCAGCTAAAATTCCAAACAAATTTCTGTACGTTACTGTCATCCATCTTAGAAAAAATAGGTAAATTTTCTTTGTTTACTGTGAGATACAAATCAGTTTTAAAGTCTCTCAATAAAACGTCAAAGTTGCCCGTGCTACCATGGAGAATAAATTGCAAATTACCATAATGTTTATCAACTTTGTCAGACAGGATCGCTAATTCTTCCTTACCAACAGCAATTGAGCGACTGTAGTTTTCGCTTGTCAATGCTCTATATGAGCTTACAGCATCCACGTCCGTTTTCCATAATGCGGCGCTTTCCATACCACCTTCGATTGGTGAAGTATATATTGCAAGAGTGGGTGATTCTTGTGGGCCTTGCGCGATCAAATAACCCTTTCTGGCATTGTGAGGTCCATACATTATCCGAAGTTTACTAACTGCCATGAATTAATCTCCATTGTTTAGTTGTTATAGCGGGTGGGTAAATACCCATATTCACCCTGAATTATGAGTACCAATGTCAGATTGATTAAGTCAAGTAGCTATATCTTTAAACTCATGGAGAGCATGCTTTAGTTGCTGGGGGGGGCTTCTGACATGGTTCGTCATCTCGTGAAGTCCTTTCGATCCCGCGGCCCTATTATTCGTGAGGCCGTGGCAGACGCCCATCCCCTTACCCTAACTGACCTCATACATTGTCAGCACACCGCCAAAATCTACCCCGATCCACTTTCTCATGTGCATCATCCTATAAAGAGAATATCCTCACAGGCACTTCATAATATCCTGATAATGAAATTTCATCTTGTTTTATCATGCGTATTTTTGAATGATTATTCAATTGTCATTTTCACCTCATTTCATCCGGAAAAATCATCCCCTATAAAACATACCTCAGACGCGCTGTGTGGTTCATCGTGATGCCATTATTCATGACGTACCTAGGCTACCCCTTTGCTTTTTGTCCTTCTCCTGGCTCTCCTGCTCAACCTCACTCAGATGCACCGTCAGGGGTGGCGGCGCGCGATCCCCCACACACCGGCCCTCTTTAGTAAATGCATAAAAAGTCGTGCACCCTGCATAGGGGCAGAAAATCCCGCGTGGTGCGGGTTCGGATGGTGTTTTGATCCTGCAAAGATCCTTGCAGATCCTTGCGCCTATGCATTGCATTTTCTTGCAATAACGGCAGGTGGAGTTTGTGGGGTTGAAAACTGTTTTTTTCTTGACTTAGCGTGGTAACCGACTATTTGCGCACATACCTGCCAGGTAAACGCCGATATCACTCAATGGTCGCGCACCTGAGGTCCGATACACAAAATTTTGTTGACGCTTAAGAACTCCCCGTAGCATTTTGCTATCTCATATCGCAATGGAGATAAGGTTATAGGGGCATTGCAGTCGTTCAGGCGGCACTGACAAAAAAACTTCGATAATTTTTACAGTGCAATAGTCAACTAATTATTTGTTTTATAAAAAAAGGTGATTAAATATGGCGTATACAAAAGACAATCCGGGGATATGGAAGATGGGGAAACAAGTTTATCCAGGTGATATTTATATGGTTACCGCCGCAGACGCTGCCAATAATGGTACTTACACTGCCGGTAACTATTTTTTAGCCACCACATCATTTACCTGTAATATTGGTGGCATTTCCTCATATTACCCTCATGGTAATAGTTCAACAGCTAACTGGTTGTGGGTTGGAAACCAGCAATTTCCTCTGAATACAAAAGGAAATCCGGGGATGTGGACGTCGCGGCAAAAAGTTAATCCAGGTGATATTTATATGGTTACCGCCGCAGACGTCGTCACTGGTCCCTCTTACGTAGCAGGGAACTATTTTTTAGCCAATCAATCGTTCATCTGTGATTCTTATAATGGTGACACATATTACCCTTATGGTGATAATTCAACAGCTACCTGGTCGTGGGTTGGAAACCAGCAATATCCTCTGAATACAAAAGGCAATCCGGGGATATGGACGACTGGGCAGCAAGTTAATCGATTTGATATTTATATGGTGATCGGCGCAGATCATGCCAATAATTCATCTTACGTAGCAGGGAACTATTTTTCAGCCAATCAATCGTTTATTTGTGATGCTGGAGGCACAACTTACCCTGATGGCAATAGTTCAACAGGTAACTGGTTGTGGGTTGGAAACCAGCAATATCCTCTGAACACAAAAGGTAATCCGGGGATATGGTTCCAGGGGCAGAAAGTTAATCCAGGTGACATTTATATAGTGACCGACGCAGACTCTGCCAGGAATAGAAATTACACTGCAGGGAACTTTTTTTTAGCCAATAAATCGTTTTCCTGTGATGCCGGTATTGGTGATACATATTACCCTTATGGTAATAGTTCAACAGGTAACTGGTCGTGGGGTGGAAACAAGAAATACCCTCTGAATACAAAAAACAATCCGGGGATATGGACATCGGGGGAGCAAGTTAATCCAGGTGACATTTATATAGTTACCGGCGCAGACGCTGCGAGTAATCGTGATTATGTAGCAAGGAACTATTTTTCAGCCAATCAATTGTTTACCTGTGATAGCACCACAACTTACCCCGATGGTGATAGTTCAACAGTTAACTGGTCGTGGGTTGGAAACCAGCAATATCCTCTGAATACAAAAGGCAATCCGGGGATATGGATTGATAAGCAGCAAGTTAATCCAGGTGACATTTATATAGTTACCGGCGCAGACGCTGCGAGTAATCGTGATTATGTAGCAAGGAACTATTTTTCAGCCAATCAATTGTTTACCTGTGATAGCACCACAACTTACCCCGATGGTGATAGTTCAACAGTTAACTGGT
>NZ_CAMKGL010000017.1 GCF_946227985.1 Serratia quinivorans | reverse complement strand
TCTGTTGGTCGGAAAAACGCTTCTTCATGGGGATGTCCTCATGTGGCTTATGAAGACATTACTAACATCGGGGTGTACTAATCAACTGGGAGCAGGTCAGCCGCCATTGCCGCGCTAGGCAGAGAGGAATTAAGCCCATTCTTACAGCCAACACGGCTCAGGGGATGAGATAGTCTCGCCCGCCTGCTTTCTAACGGCTTGGACACGCGAGACTGGTTAGACGGTGAGCGCGTGTGAGTGTCTGTTACGGAGTGAAGGGCAAGCAGAGTGGGGGACATTGTCGCTATGTGGTCGGAGGAGTATAATGCCCTCCGTTTTTAATACAATACACAATAATACTTTTGGGAGGACAACAAAATGGGCCAGCGTAAGCACCTGACGCAGAGCGAAGTAGAAAGTTTACTGGAAATGGCGCTACAGGGCCGTCACCCTGAACGGGATTACTGTTTGGTATATATGAGTTTCATTCATGGCTTTCGGGTCAGTGAGGTGCGTTATCTGCAGTTGTCAGATATGGATTTGAAAGAAGGAATGTTGCATGTAAGGCGGATGAAGAGCGGATTCAGTACTAACCACCCCCTGTTACGAAATGAGATTAAGGCAATAAAAAAATGGTTAAAGATACGAGCCAGCTTTCCGGGTGCGGAAAGTGACTGGTTGTTTTTGTCGAATAACGGAACACCGCTGACCCGGCAGCGTATCTACCAAATTATTAGCCGATTGGGAGTAAAAGCCAATATTTCTGTAGTTTCGCATCCGCACATGTTGCGCCATGCGTGTGGATTTGCTCTTGCTGACCGTGGGGTTGATACCCGGTTGATACAGGACTACCTGGGACACCGCAATATCCGTCACACGGTGCGGTATACAGCGAGTAATGCAGAGCGATTTAAGGATGTCTGGCGGTCAAAAAATAAACGCAAAGTGTTACATTTAGGACCAAACTGTCAACAAGTGTAAGCCATGCTGGAATTTTTGCCACATTAGCTTGTCAAAAATACGCACAAACTTGTATCTAACTGTAAATAAAGTAAATAAACCCCAGCTAGAAATAATAAAAATCCTTTTACTTCAGTTGTTTGATAGTTACTTTATGTAATTATTATCTTTTTCAAATCATGCCCTCACCACCTCTTTTGTTTCCGAAAGCATATTTCTCTGCCAAAATTAACATTGTTGGTGCTCTTATCTTTTAATATGTATTAAAAAGCATAAACACCCAGCATGTAACAAACATTGTCAAAATGGTCCTAAATGACAACCTGAACGATGGTCGTTACCTGTGTTTTGGACGCGATGTTGCGCAGTGGAATTTAGGGTTTTCTATGGCAAAACTTGAGAGAAACTCAATGAATAAAAATATGCGTATTTTACTGCTCGCCACCGCTCTGAGCGGAGCAGCATCCGGCATGGCCTTTGCCGATGATACAAATGGACTGTCCGGGACCATGAAGTTCGATGCAATGCTGACGGGAGGAAGTTGTGTGTTGTCCGGCAATAACATTAATCATGATTTTGGTACGCTGTCAAAAGCGCAGCCGACTGTTACTACTACCTCTAGCGGTAACTTCAAAGCGTACAAAGTCTACACTGATACAATTAGTGTGACTGATTGCCCGCCAGAGATAACTGAGGTCTCAATGACTCCGCATTTTTATACGACTGGTAATGCAGCTAATATTGTTAGAAACACCTCGGGCAGTGCAACTAAAACTAACGCGTTGATGTTGATTGGCGGCGCAGATGGAATTACTAATCTGTACTCTACAGATGTAGAACAGAAGTTTCCGATTTCAGGAGAGACTGCCGGTACAGACATTAAACTTGTCTCACAAATAGCACAGGATATGAAGCTGCAAGCAACACCTGGGGATGGTGAATATAATGTCACCCTCACTTTCAACTATGATTAATTTTTGATTGAGAGATTTATATGATGAATTTTAATAAAGCAATTGCTGTTTCAGTACTGATGGTAGGAATTATAAATGTGCCTGTTTATGCAGCGGTCGATAATACGTCGGGCAGTTTACATGTGACGGGGTCCTTTGTAGATTCCAGCTGCCTGATTACACAGGATCAATTGACAAAAACGATACAATTCGCCGACATTTCCAAGACTACACTAACTGCTGTTGCTCAGGATGCGGTTGTGATTAGCCAGCCACTGACATTTAATATCACCAATTGTCCGGCAGACACAAATAGTGTTGGGATCAAGTTTGATTTTGATAAGGTGGATTTTGGGCAAAATTACATCAAAAATACAGGTATGGGAAAGGGGGCGGCATTTGGTGTTTCCTCTGATTTAAATACAAATCCGATTGCACCAGGTGGTAAAGTAGATACAACAGCTTTCAATGAACAGGCTGCAACGATAAATGCACAGGTTAATATTTACCGTACGGCAGAGAATTATACGGAAGGTGGTTTGGAGTCTACGGCAAATGTAACGCTGGTTTATAACTAATAAATATGCTCCCTCTGATGGTTTCAGGGGGGGTGTTTTTTACTGGGGATTTGAAATGTCTGGAAAGAAATACATTTATTTTGTTTTTTGCTTTTTCTTTTTTGTTACGCAAAACACTGCCCGTGCCGAAGGGGGGTTTAGTTTGGGCGCGAGTCGGGTGATATATCCTGGGGATAAAAAGGAGGTGTTAATCAGCGTGTACAATACGGCCGATAATTTCCCTTTTTTGGCCCAGTCTTGGGTGAGCCTAAGTTCGGCAACCGCAGGGAATAATGACAAGACGCCTTTTATTGTCACGCCGCCACTGTATTTGCAAGAAAAGGGCAGTAATGTTCTGCATATTATTCGCAAGGATCCTATTGCTATTTCGGACCGCGAATCAATTTATTGGCTGAACGTGAAAGCTATTCCGTCGTCAAGTAAAAAGTCGTCTGAAACAGGCGGGAGTCTGCAGTTTTCCTATTTAATGAAGCTAAAGCTTTTCTATCGCCCTGTTGGGTTGATGGGGGCTGCCGCAACGGCCTATACCCAGTTGGGCTTCTCCCAAAAGGGTAATGTCTTGACGGTTAATAACCCCACGCCGTATTACATGACATTCAGCAAGCTATTCGTTGGGGGGAGAGAAATAAAGAAACACACTGAGATGATTCCACCATTTAACAGCCAAAATTACACCCTCCCTGCGGGAGTGAAGGGTAATGTTGAATACTCGGTGTTGAATGATGTGGGTGGTGCAACACCGAAAAAGTCCGTTGCACTCTGAAAATAATGACTATTCCTGATGCAAGGGCGAAATATGAAGGCTTGCAATAAATTTAAAAATAAAAAATTTAGCAAGGCTCTTTTATATAAAGTGCTCATAGGCAGCATTTTTACTCAGAATGTAATGGCAAGCGAACCTCAGGCTGAATATTACTTTAACCCTCGCTTATTATCGCTTGGCGGTGGGGCCGCGGATGTCGGGAATGTCGATCTCTCCCGGTTTGAAAATGGCAGCCAGCTACCGGGAACTTACCGGGTAGACATTTACCTCAATGGTCAGTTCATGACCTCGCGGGATGTTAGTTTTGTGGCCAGCCAGGGGAAGACACTGGAGCCATCATTAACCCTGAAAGAGTACCGCAGTCTGGGACTGAATGATAAAGCCATCCCAGGGCTGAAAGACACGGCACCACACACTGCGCTGGTGCCTTTAAGTCAGTACGCGGCGTCTGCCAGCACCCAGTTCGACTTTTCACAGCAGCGACTTAATATCACCATTCCGCAGGCCATGATGCAGAGCCGAGCGCGGGGCTATGTTGATCCGGACAGCTGGGATGAGGGCGTACCGGCCGCCATCCTGGATTATAACATTACCGGCAACCACACCAGTTACCGAGGGGACAATACCTCGGCGGGAAACAGCGACGGACAATATGTAAACCTGCGCAGCGGCCTGAACCTCTTGGGCTGGCGGCTGCGAAATTATTCATCCTGGACTCGTAACAGCAACGGGCAGGACACGCAGTCACATTTCAACAGCATCAACAGTTATATTGCCCACGACGTAAAATCCTTGCAGGGGGAGTTTCTGGCGGGGGAGTACGCAACGCCGGGTGATGTTTTTGATAGCGTGCCGTTCCGCGGCGTACAACTGGTCTCTGACCAGAGCATGTTACCCGATAGCATGCGTGGATTTGCCCCGATCATTCGTGGGGTGGCAAATTCGAATGCGCAGGTCACTATTCGTCAGAACGGCAACGTGATTTACCAGACGTATGTCCCGCCGGGTCCATTTGAAATCAAGGACCTGTACCCTGCATCTGACAGTGGTGACCTGGTGGTGGCAGTGAAGGAGAAAGATGGCAGTGAACGCCGCTTCACCCAGGCGTATTCATCGGTAGCTATTATGCAGCGTGAAGGCCAGATGATGTATGCGATGACTGCGGGTGAACTGCGGGACAGTGGAGGGAATAACCTGCGAGAATCGAAGTTTGCCCAGGCCACGCTGATTTACGGGATGCCGTATAACGTGACCCCTTATGTCGGCTTGCTGGCGGCGCAAAAATACTGGGCCGCGACGGGCGGTGTCGGGGTCGGTCTGGGGGAGTGGGGCGCGATGTCCGTGGATGCGACGCAGTCTCATGCCACCTTGACCACCGGCGAAAGCTCACAGGGGCAGTCTTACCGGGTGCGTTACTCCAAGAGCATGCTGGACACCGGTACCACGGTGACTCTGGCCGCCTACCGTTATTCTACGCAAGGTTATTACGGTTTCCAGGATGCCAATACCTATCGGCAGCGTACAGACGACAATAACGATAACTTTAATTGGTCATCCTACCGTCCGCGCAGTGAGTTCCAGGTGTCGCTGAACCAGTCGCTGGATAATTTTGGCTCGGTGTATCTCTCGGGAACCCAGCGTGATTACTGGGGACGTAACGGCACCCAGCGCACCTACACCGCTGGCTACAACACCACGCTTTACGGGGTGAGTTATGGCGTGAACGTCAGCCAGAGTAAAAACAGCGACAGCAATAACAACGATAAAACGGACAAGAGGTTGAACTTCAACGTTTCCGTGCCGTTGAGTCGTTTCCTGTCCGGTAAGGACGGCTATGGCAGTTCTAACATGAGCATGAACTATGCCCTCAACACCGACCAGGACCACAATACCAGTCAGCAAGTGGGGGTCAGCGGCTCGGCCATGTCGGATAATCAATTGAACTATAACCTGAGTCAGAGTACCGGCAATCATGGTCAGGGGTATGGCGGCAGCCTGTCTGGCAGCTATAACGGCAGTGTCGGGTCCGTGACCGGGGGGTACAACTACAGCAAAGATCAGGCACAACTTACTTATGGCCTGAGTGGCGGGGTGGTGGCGCACCAGCACGGTATTACGCTGGGCCAGGAGCCGGGAGAGACCATTGCCATTGTCCGTGCCCCGGGTGCCTCGGGTGTCAAAGTCAGTAATCAGAGTGGGGTAAAAACGGACTGGCGTGGCTACGCGATAGTGCCGTATTTGACACCATACCGTAGTACCGAGGTGACGCTGGATCCCGTTGATATGGGGAGTGATGTCGCGATGGAGCTGACGTCAGCTCGGGTGGTGCCAACGCGCGGTGCAGTGGTGATGGCGAATTATCGAACGCAGGTGGGGCGCCAAGCAATGTTGATGCTCACACATAACGGTAAGCCAGTGCCATTTGGTGCGATAGCTGCGCTGGATTCGACAAATCTGGAGGAGGGGCAGCAGGCAGCGAGTGGCATTGTCGGCGGCGATGGTCAGCTGTTCATGACGGGGCTGCCGGATGAGGGACGCATTAACCTGAAGTGGGGAGAGGGGGAAGGCGCCCGTTGTAGCGTTCCGTTCAGGTTGCCGACAGAACGTAAAGATGGTGTACCGGTTAGTGTCACTGCTGTATGTCAATAAAAGGGCAAACATGAAGAGCATTCGATGGTCTGGCGCAGTCGCGGGGATAGTTATCGTTACGGCGGGACTGGCAAGTTTTATGGCGATGGCACTCCCCCTGGAGAATAACCCCGGAGGAGTAGGGACGGAGCGAACGCGATACATTTACAACGAAGGCGTTCGTCAAGTAGGGGTGTCCCTGAGCAACAAAACGCGTGAAACCTATTTGGTGCAAGCCTGGGTGAGGGGAATTGATCCAAAAACCGGCGAGGTGAAAAATGAGGAAGGGCCATTTTTCCTGAAACAACCCCTGGTGAAAGCTTTGCCGGACGGGCGTTATGGCTACCAGGTGATACAAACAAGGCCGGTGATGGTCAACGATCGTGAAAGTTTGTACCTATTGTCTTTCAAGCTGATTCCGTCTGAAGAGAAGGGCGGCGAGGCTTCGTATAACCGGGCAAATGTTGTGCTGACCTATAACGTCAAGCTGTTTTATCGCCCGACGGCATTGAAAAATGGGAAAGTGGTTGAAGCGGCTAAATCCATGACATTTAGCCGGCAAGATAACGAGGTTCAGATAAATAATCCGACACCGTACTGGATAACGTTTTATTCCCTGAATATCGGGGGAATGGCATTGCCGGAAGTTACGCTGCGGCAGATGGTACCGCCTTTTTCTATGGCAACGTATGCTCTCCCGGCGGCAATTAACGCCAGCACGCTAAAATGGCAGATCATTGACGAAAACGGTGATATTACAAAAGAAGTAACGTCACCGTTATAAAATAGAAACGTCGGGTTATTACTAATATTTCTGGTTTAGCCGGCAACGCAATAATACTGAACAGTGGAGTTGGAGTGAAATATGCATTCATTCTTATGTTTACCTGCTAGAGAAGCCCTGATGTGTAAAATGCGGTTAAATTGTTGTCTTCGGAGCATCAGCTTGGGTATGGCGGGGATCGTTGCCTGTGTTGCATTTCCGGTTCAGGCAGACAGCGTATCCGTTCCTACTCCTCAACCAGGACAGACTTCCAGTGCGTCAGTGAACTGGGTATTATCCGGCCCAAGTGGGAATAACGATCTTACTGATAGCAAGAGCATTCAATTGGTGGCAAGGTATCTGGGAGCCGGGGTGAATCATGTAAGTCCGGACGGAACACGTTTTCGCGCCCCTTTCCCGACGTCGAACAGTACCCTGAGTATGGGTTTTTATGCGGGAAATTCTGTAGGCTCAGGCATCGGCAACGTTTTAATTACATTGCCAGCTTTAGATTGTAATATTTCAAATGCTCTGTTTAAACGTCGGATACCCACCGAGTTGCTTGAGCCCGATCTGATGGCCTTGACTAGCCGAATGTATATAACCCAAGATTCGCTCGGACCGTATGACTGGTCATCAATTGGCCTAAGCGGTTTAGAGGTGAGAAGTGGAATCCAATCAGTACATGATCTTGAACTTCCCGCGAATCTTACAACGGTGACAACTTCTTTGATTGGGAACGGGCAGTCGACTGTTAAGGTAGGGGCCGGCGCAAAGCCTGGCAAATACAGCATAACTTTACCTGTGCAGTGTGAGTCCTACCATGCGGCTACTTCGGGTGGCGCTATGCAATCTTTGTATTTAGTGAACGGCACTGCAGCCGTTTCAGTGGAAGTGACTCCCCGCCCACATTCTTGTTTTGTGCAGCCGCCACCACCGGTGACCTTTTCTCCCGGGCTAGTCACCAAGTCTAAAGTTCAGCTGGATATGAGAGGAATTGATATTAAGTCGAGTTGTGATGTTAGTCTCGGCTCACCGGATATAAATAAAGGCATGTATTTGACCTTTGCTGCCGGAAGCTATGATCTTTATAATAATGATGTTAAAAAACTGGGCACCTCACTCGGGGGATATTATATCACGGGAGGAACAGAGGGGCCGGGTGGGATAAATCCTGTTGCGACTTGCTCGAACTCTAACATGCAATTTGATGGTGTGCCACACCCTGAATTTAGATTAAAAACGCTTGAGGCGGATGATCCACTGCCTGTGGTAAATACACACCTGTATTTCTCACTGTGTCGTGATACATCAAAACCACTGGTGACAGGTGAATTGCATTCTGATGCGAAAGTGAATGTGGTTGTGCAATAAATTAACGTAGCTAAAAATGTCATGATTGTTTTTCCGGTGCTATCTAGTGCTACAGATAGCGCAAACCTGCTCCTTGATTTTATAAATTGACCCGTTCTTATTTGTTGTCTAGTGGGTTTATAGGTTTTTTAATATATTCCCATTGATTCTGATAATTGAGTATTTGTTTTTAATTCGCCGCCAGGGCGTCGTTTTTTATTTTCATTTTTACTCATTGGCGTCGGCAAAGTCCTGCCGATAATAACGTGGAGAAATAGCTATGAATTTAAAATATGAGCAAACAAGCCGTGGCGACGATAACACGCCATCCACACAGCATACGGACAGAACATCGGCCAATGCCAGGCTTGCACCGATGCAGGGCATCATACAGGGGCGACAATCTAACCACGGTGACTATTGTCTGCCCTCCTCAGTATCGCAGCTTAATGCAATACCTCTGTACCTGGCGGTGGCGCATTGGGCGTGTTTATTAGGTACGCCGGTCGGACGCGAAGATATCAGCCGGGCTTTTCGTATTTCCGAGCGCCGTGCTGCTGATGTTATGTCCTACATCATGCATGCGCGTACGGATCTGGTGTCCTGTATTCGCCACCTCCACCGTAGCACAGGTGGTGTACGTACTCTACGAATGGAAGTGACAGCGGTGACGGATACGGCCCCGGTCATACGTACGTCTCAACCTAAACCTAAAAAACGACGAGCGAATGCGGAAAAATCCAAAACGGTTCAGACGATGAAAACCTGGTTTTTGACCGGGGTGAATCGATCGCTGTCGGAGGTCTGACAACCCGTAGTGCAATGTGTTGTTCCGTGGCTCGATACCGGAGGAGGACAAATGATGAAACCGTTCACGCTATGTCTGTCGTTGCATCTGGTAACCGGTACGGGAAGGGAGCGCCGGCGTGTGTTCTGATTTTTACAGGTAAAAATAGCAAGAGGTATACCCCGAACCCCACAAAAAGGATGAAAGATGTCAACGATATACGCCATCCCGTGGTTGGTTCAAACCCTGGATACGATACATGAGACCCGAGTGTGGCTGCCATCGGCTGGCGTGGGACTGCTCATAGTCTGGGGCGGGGTACTGCTCAACGTGGTTGTCAATCGTCAACCCTGGCCGATGCGACTATGCCGCTGGGTGCAGGAGTGGACGCTCCCGGTGGTGTTTATCGTGAGTGGCACGCTATTGCTGGTTTCCGGCGGGGAGTGGTGGATACCGGCTGTGGATACGGCCGATATCCTTTTCCGACGGTGGATATTCGACCTTCAGGAGAATGCGCTTACGTGGGGGAACCTTGGGCCCGTGGAGGAGGTTGCACGACCGGTGTATGTCGTGGGCGATATGTGCACGCAATCCGGCCTGGTGGTTCGCGGATGCCCGCCGTAATCGCCCCGATATTTGGATTATTGGTTCTTTCGGTTTGCGCAGTCTTCGGGCTTGCAGGTGTTCTCTATCTGGTCGTGCAGGGCTCCCCGGGGCAGCGTCATCGCGTGTTATTTGGTCGCCGGCCGGGGGGGCTACGCCGGTATCTGGGCGGCGAAATGTCGGTCAGCCAAACGTTGTGGGTCGGGGGGCCTCTGGCTCTGTTTCTGGCTTGGTGGGGGTACGCCATGGGATATGTCCCCCCGCGCTGCTGGGTACAAGGGGCAGTCGTGCTCTGGAGTGGAGGGGAGGCGTTGGCTCTGGTGAATGCAGCGCGGAAGTCCCAATTAACCACCGGCCTATGTTTTATGGTCTGCCTCATTGCCGCGGGACTTTTGTTGGCTATGGGGGCTGTCCTGCTGCGGGTAAGCGGATCCAGGTTGGATTTTTGGCTTTGACCCAGCGGCTGTAATGCGGGTGCGCGTGGACCCCCTAGCGGTGACGTGCGCGCCAAGAAAAATGAAAGGCAGTATGCCCGGTGGTACTGACCGGTTTGAACCACGCCCCACCCTATGTTGATGGGGTGTATACATCAAAAATACCTGTTACGAGGCGATGAAAGTAATGATGAAAAAACTGATGGCTGAAGCGGTAGGCACATTTTGGCTGGTGCTGGGCGGATGCGGGAGTGCGGTGCTGGCTGCCGGTTTTCCGGAGTTGGGGATCGGCTTCGCGGGGGTCGCACTGGCCTTTGGCCTGACGGTGGTGACCATGGCGTATGCCCTTGGGCACATCTCCGGCGGCCACTTCAACCCTGCGGTGACCTTGGGGCTGTGGGCGGGTGGGCGTATTGGTGCCAACCTGGTCATGCCCTACATCATTGCACAGGTCGTTGGGGGGATGTTGGGGGCCGGCGTACTGTATTTCATTGCGACTGGCGCTCCTGGCTTTGATGTCCATGCCGGTTTCGCCAGTAACGGCTATGGCGCCCTGTCTCCGGCGGGCTTCAGCCTGCGGGCTGTGTTTATCTCCGAAGTCATTTTGACGTGTGGTTTTGTGCTGGTGATTATGGGAGTAACAGACGTGCGTGCGCCGGCAGGGTTCGCGCCGTTGGCCATTGGTTTGTGCCTGACACTGATACACCTGCTCAGCATACCGGTGGATAACACGTCGGTGAATCCGGCACGCAGTACCGCGGTTGCGGTGTTTGCCGGGGGGGAGTGGATGGTTCAGTTGTGGGTGTTCTGGGTAGCGCCGTTGGTCGGCGGGGGGCTAGGTGGCGTGTTGTACCGCGTCTTGCTGTCCGATAATGCGCCGAAAACGGTATCGTGATGGCGACGCGTGTTGCCGGGCGGCCTAAGTCTGTGGTGAACCCCTCACGTTCCATCATCCTGACGCGCAGTGCCCCTGCGTCCAATGGCTATGGCCTGGGGGGCAGTGAAACGATGGCGGACAGCGCGGAGTGCCTAACCTCGCGGCAGCCCTCAGGTCATGGACCCTATTCCTGCGTCATTAATGGATGCGCCTATGCGCGAAGGGCATTGGTGACGCTGGCAGAGCAGCAACTGGGGGGGGAGATTGTTTCCTTGGGCTCGCCGTGGGAGCAACTTAGGTGGCCACGCGAGGCGATAATGGTGCCAGTGCGGATGTTGGTGTATCGCCTGCCTGAGGCATTGGGTGTGGCGCTCGATGGCATGATGTTCCTGAGACATTTCTTGCGATGTCACACGGGGCGATATGGGCCACGCTCCCAAATTCTGTTGATAACCGACCTGCCTGCATTTTGGCTGTTTGCCACCTTGCGCAACCTGCTAGGGGAGGAGATTGACCTGAACACCATCACCGTCTTGCCAGCCCGTAGTTCGCCGGTCCATGTCGCGACCGCCTTTGCCAGTGGGGGGGCGGGAATGCAGTTGGCAATGCTGGCTGCCCGCACGCCGGCATCACAGCGTTGCAGCCTGACTGCCCGGGAGGCGGAAGTCTTGCATGACTTATTGTATCACGGTCGTTCGATTGCCATGCAGGCAAAACTCAAGTGCACCGTAACAAAAACCTTATATAACCAACAGCGCTCAGCGATGAAAAAACTGGGTGTACGGACCCTGTGTGGCGTGATGCGGTGGCGAGGAGATGTTCGATGAAAAATCACAGCGGTCAGGGCGTGATACACGTGGATGGCGCAGGGCATGCCCTGTCCTCTCCAGAGGATGCCCATTCGATGTATCAGCTCCTTGCATGCACTGCGGCGGCGCTGGAGCGGAGTGGCGATTACGGTCAGGCGGCGGAAGCATGGGGCATTTGCCTGACGTTGGCACCGGACGTGCGCAACCGCTTCTGGTGCGAGGTACGACAGGCCCGCTGTCAGAAACAAGTGATTGTGCCTGCTTCGTGGCGTAGTCGAAAGGCTGGCGGGTGATGATGTCATGGATAGCCTGATGCAATGGGGAATGGCGGGAATGGATGGGGTGAGGGAGGTGCTGTATGCCTACCCCAACCTGACGGTACTGGGTTTGTCCGCCCTCGTATTGTGGGTGCTCTCCCGGACCCATTGACGGGGCGTTGTCCCTGGGTGGGGCATCCCCAGATATGGCGTGACGTGCACCAATACGCCATGACTGCTTTGTGGGCAAGGTCAAAATGCAGCGTATTGCGGTGATGAGTCGCTCATTGAGGTAAGCCTGTCTACCGATAACAGACCAACCTTGTCCCGCAGTGAGTGTCGGTGGCGAGCGATTGTTGTACTGGTGCTCATTCCCGCGTTTTGTGTCGGGATCTGAGCCCTGGCCGTACTGAAGCCCTGAGGCGGAGGGGCGCAGTGCCGAATCGTGCCGTCCAGGCATAAGCAATCATCCCCTTATGAGGTGGGTATGGGACAAACGCAAAAAAACCGCTTCGTTGAGGGAGGGAATGACCGCGTGCGGTGTGCACGTTGCCTATGTGGGGATGTACCTCCAGGGCTCCGGCGCGGGTCGGTCGGTGTGAAGGTGATGTTGCGCTGCTGGCAGTGGGTCATAGCGGTTTTCTGGCTCATCTTACTGAGTCTGGTGTTTTGCGCGTACGGACATGCGTTGTGCCTGGGGGGCAATAAACCTGTGGACCTGGTCACGCCTTACCATTTTTCCGCGCCGGTTGTCCGGGTCGCGATGGGGCTACCGCTGGGCACGGTGATTGCCACTGCGGTCATCCCGGAGGGTAGCGTGATTGCTCGTTGCGGTGGGGATGTTCAGGAAGGAATTTGGGGAGTCAGGGGGGCGCTTCAGCGTTTTGTTACGGTGCGCACAAACTTGCCAGGGGTGGGCGTCAGGGTGGTATCGGAGAAGCAGGCCCAGGCGGGTATCCCCGAGGTCGTTCCAGCGTGGCGATGGAATAGTCGCGCGCGTCAACACCCGATCACCCAGGGTGGCGTTCGTATTGAGTTGATTAAGACGGGGTCCATTCAGCCCGGCGTACTGACATCGGTGTCGGGAGAGGTTCAGTACCGCATGTATGACAGAACAGCTTCCCCGCGGCGTTTAGTGATGCGTGAACGTCTGCGTTATGTGGGGCAGTTGAGGATTGAGGTGTCAGAGGCCGGTCCGTTACAGGGTTACCAGCGTTTGTCGTGAATGTACTCGGTGATGTATTCACCAGCCGGAAAGGCGTGTGCAAACCGTATTAACAGGAGGCAACATGAAGTCACAATCTTTTTCACGCGCCAGCCGTATTGGCGCTGCTTTGACGGGCGCGGCGCTGCTGTCGGTCAGTCTGGTGCCGGTGGTACAGGCCTGTACTCGAGTCCTGTGGAATGACGATCCGTCAGGTTCCGCGGGGGTGCTGGTAGGACGCACCATGGACTGGCCGACCAGCACCAGCCCGGTTCTGACCTTTTTCCCGCGCGGTAGTGCGCACAATGGAGGCCAATTGGGGGCGCTCACGGTGGTCAGGCACAACCCACTCGAATGGCGGGCGAAGTATGCCAGTCTGGTGACCACTATCTATGGCGTTGGGGCGGCGGACGGGGTGAACGAAAAAGGGCTGGCAGCCCATCTGCTGTACCTGAATGAAACGGACCTGGGACCGCGGGATCCGTCTCGCCCTGGGCTGCAGGTCGGGTTGTGGGCCCAGTACGTGCTGGATAATGCCGCGACGGTGGAGGAGGCTCTGGCGACGCTGGACAAGGTGCAAGTGGTGATGGCCACGGTCACCGGCCCAAATGGGCGACAAATCAAGGGGGCTGTGCACCTGGTTATGGAGGATGCGACAGGTGACTCGGCACTGATTGAATATATCGGCGGTAAGAAAATTGTGCATCACGGCCGGGATGTCCGGGTCGTCACCAATGATCCGCCGTACGACCAGCAGATGGCCACGCTGAAAACGACGATCAGTAGCATGGAGGCACGGGGGGAGAGTGTTGCACACCCAAACAGTTCTACCGCACTGCCGGGGAACGTGTCCCCTCTGGACCGCCTGGTCCGTGCCAGTTATTTCCTGCACCTGTTGCCTCCGCCGAAAACTGAACGGGAAGGGATTGCGGATATGTTGGCCATTACGCGCAATGTGTCGGTGCCGTTTGGGGCCCCGTACAAGCCGGCAGCCGGCATGGCGGTATACAACACCGAATATCGCACCGCCATCAGTCTCAAGTCGGGCGCACCGAGATATTTCTTTGAGTTGACCACCCAGCCGAACCTGGTGTGGGCCGAATTGAGCAGGATTACTGTACCGGCGTTGGGGCAAGTCATGCAGTTTGACCCGTACCGTGCGGGCAACAGTGATGCTGCTGGGGATATCTCTGCGCACTTCCTCCCAGGGAAAGCGCCGTACTGAATGCCACATCCCGGGTCTGTTATCCCGGGATGACTGCCATCTGGCACACCGGCAGGGCGGAACAGACAGTGCCTTGTCGCCATTTACCCTTGATACATGGAAAGAAAGACTATGCAACATAGACTCACTCGCGGCCGCTTGTTGAGCGTGGTCAGCCTGCTGACGCTGGCTCAGGTACCGGCTCAGGCCGCCGAGGTGGTTGCCGGCAAGACAGCGGTGGCCACTGCGGCATCTCTCCCGATGGACGACACAGATTGGCACGTCACGCTCAGCCCGTATCTGTGGATGCCATCCCTGCGGGGTAATGGCGCCGTGGACGGTCATACTGGCCGCTTCAAGGCCCCTTTCCATAAACTGGTGCGAGACTTGGACTTTGTCACCATGGGAAATATCGCGGTCAACAAGGGTCGTTATGGGATGTTTTTTGACGGACAGTATTTTGACTTGTCCAAACACCTCTCGTTCCGTGCGCCGGGTGTTTCGGCCGATACCTCGATACGCGCCACCCAGTTGAGTCTGGGGAGCTTCTATGAAGTCTACCGGCGTGATCTCGGGGGAAGTACGGTATTCGGGGCGCCCCGTGAACGGACGCTGGCACCGACGATGGGGGTGCACTGGACGCGGATGCAGGCGCGGGCATGGGGCGAGGGGATGTCGTTGGAACAGACTCACACCTGGGCGGTGCCGTTTGTCGGGGTACGCGGTAGCTACGACCTGAGTGAGCGCTGGAATCTGTCATCACAGTGGGATGTGGGGGCCTGGGGGAGGCAATACAATCTGCAGGGGCAGACCTACCTGGGTTACCGGTTGGGGATTTTGGGCAAGGAAAGCATGCTGCGCGTGGGGGCTCACATCCTGCATCAGGACTATCAGGATGGCGGTTTCCACTGGAACGTTAGTCAATACGGACCAGTGGCCGGGTTGTCGATGAAGTTCTGAGCATGATGAGTGACGAGTCCCGTATCTGCTTTTAGCGTTTGATGGGCAGGGCAGATATCTGTTCGTGAGCGCGTCTACGGGGATGGCGCGCTCATTTCTAGATTGAAGGCGAGGACGTGAATATGCGGCATTTGAACCTTTTATCAAAGCGAGATGTGTGGCGTAGTATGTTTTTGTTTTGCATCGGTTTTTGGAGTGGCGTATTTTACCTTGTGTTTTGCGTATGATGCCACTTGCGGGTGACGTCGTGAAGGGGCGGGTCGTAGCAAAGACATTGGGATTCGGGTTGGTGCTTTGTTCACCGGCCGGAGGCTGACGGAAAGTGAAGGATTTTTATCGGGGCGTAACAGCATGAAGAAAACAGATAATAATGACATGAAGAACAATAAGGTGGCGATTACCCGTCGGTTAATGCAGTGTGCTGGGGTGCTGGCGGGGATGGTGTGCCTGGCAGGCTGCACACTGCCCATTAAGAAAAATGTCAGCGATGTGAAGAATACTGCGACGTCATCGGCATCCGTGACGGTACCGGTCAGGCCGGTGATGTCGGCCCCGGTGTCTGCGGACCCCCGTGGTGGGGCGTTGATGACCTTACCTGCCGGAATGCAGCGGCAGTTGGAAACCTGCCTGTTTGAGGCTAAGCAGCTTGCTCAGCTAGGGGGGGGAGCCTATCGGCAACAAGTGGCGGAATTGTATCGTCACCTGCAGGCAGCCAAATATTACGCTTCCATAGCAGGAGAATTGGCAGGCAGCACCACCGATACCATTACGCCTTTGTACCAGTACAAGGTCAATGATGCCTGTAATGGCATATCGCAATCGCTGTTGGTTGAGTTGAAAAAAGGCATCATGCCAGGACGGAGCATTAATCCATGAGGAGGGCCTTCAGGCTGCGACCACTGGCGTTATGGGGGTTGTCGCTATATTGCAGTGCGGCCCTGGCTGCTCCCTTGCAGTCCGGTCAGCGAGAGGGGGATTTTTTATCGGCTGTTCAGGGGGTTCAGGTACCCACATTGCCCCCGGTACGACAAGGGGGGGCAGTGTCAGCGTCGCTGAGGGATGCGGCAAAACTGAAAACGCTGACGACAGACAAGGAGCATCTGCAACAGCAGGTTGCACAATTGCAGTCCCGGTTGCAGGTTCATAAGCGCCAGAACGATTCGCCGGGTCCGGCTGAGGCGACAGATACAGCGCTTCGCACATTGCGCCAGGAAAAGGCCGAACTGACCCGAAAATTGGCACAGGCCAATGCCTCCCTGCAAGTTTCAGAGCAGCGTGCGACGCAGGGGACGTCTTCCAGGCAATCCTCCGCTGAGCGTACGCACATGGCGACGCTACAAAAAGAGAATGTAGCGCTCACTACCCAGTTACGCGCGTTACGCGAGCAGCTCAGCGCGGTGCAATCACAGGCACAAATGCAGCCTCCGCATCGTGACAGTCAGGATAAAAGCGAGAGCATGGAGGTGCTGACACGGGCGACGAACCAGCTAAAAACGCAATTGGTGCAGGTGACGGCGGACCGGAAAGCGCAACAAGAGGCACGGAGCGTGCTGGTGACAGAGCTTGCCCGTTTGCAGGCGCAATCACAAACGCAGACTGTCACTCAGGACGGAGAGCGTCGGGTATTGCAGCGTGCAATCACCGCCCTGCAAGCACGACTGGACATGGTATTGAAACAATCGGTCACCGACAGGGCGCAGCAGATCACCTCTGAGGGGGCTGTTCGTGTGTTGACAGAGAAACTCACTGCCACGCAGGCGTCGCTGACGAAGCAAATTGCCCGTAACGGCGAACTGATAAGTCAGGTCACGGCTCTGCAAAACGACGTAAAGAAAAATGTGGAGCAGGGGACGCAGGCTGAAGTAATGCTGGCTCGTCTCACCGCAAGCACAAAAAACAACGCTGACCTGAAAACCCAATTGGCGACTGTACAGGCTGGCAAGACACAGGCCGATAAAGCGCAGGCGGACCGCATGGCTGCGTTGCAGGCACAACTGGCGGAGACAGTGAAAACCGCTGCCGACCTGAAAACGCAGCTTGTCGCCATGCAGGCAGACAAGGTGCAGGGCGCTAAAGTGCAGTCTGGGGCTGTGGCAGCATTGCAAACCCACCTCGATGGCGTGATGAAAGATAACGTTGGCCTCAGGGGGCAGGTTACAGCATTAACGTTGGCTCAGGATGCGGCGAAAAAGTCGGCTGATGAGGCCAGAACGGCACTGTCTGCCGCGCAAAATGTGGCGCAGTCAAATCAGGCGCAGGCCGATAAAGCGCAGGCGGACCGCATGGCTGCGTTGCAGGCACAACTGGCGGAGACAGTGAAAACCGCTGCCGACCTGAAAACGCAGCTTGTCGCCATGCAGGCAGACAAGGTGCAGGGCGCTAAAGTGCAGTCTGGGGCTGTGGCAGCATTGCAAACCCACCTCGATGGCGTGATGAAAGATAACGTTGGCCTCAGGGGGCAGGTTACAGCATTAACGTTGGCTCAGGATGCGGCGAAAAAGTCGGCTGATGAGGCCAGAACGGCACTGTCTGCCGCGCAAAATGTGGTGCAGTCAAATCAGGCGCAGGCCGATAAAGCGCAGGCGGACCGCATGGCTGTGTTGCAGGCACAACTGGCGGAGACAGCGGAAACCAATGCTGATCTGAACAAACAACTGGCAGCGCACCCGGGCTCGGACCGTCCGGCAGCGCCCTCCCTGGACCTGAAAACACCGCAGGCACAGCAGGCCTACGCCAGCGGCGTTATGATGTCTGAGCTGCTGCGTCGTACCTTGGCACTGCAGTCAGATTTGGGGGAGCAGCCGGATACACCGATGCTGTTGGCCGGTGTGAAGGATGGGGTTACGGGAACGTTGCAACTGGATAAGACCGTGTTGAATGCCCAGTCAGAAGCGGTGATAGCACGCCTGTCCGCGAAAGAGAAAGCGAGGTATGACACTGGGGTGAAACGTATTGAGATCCTCACGGCGAAAAAGATTCTGCTCAAACGTAACGGGACGATGTTTTTTGTGCAAGTACGTAAGGGTAGCCGTCCACTGAAAGACGGGGAGTCACTGAACATCATCTTGCGGGAGAGCACGCTGGACGGGCGGATATTGCGAGAGGGCAAGTCTACTCGGGGCATTTACAGTGAGCGACTGCCTTATCCGGTTCAGCAAGCACTGATGCTGGGGGGGCTGGGGGAAGTGTGGACATCTATTGTTTTGCATCGGATATTTATCCACCGAGTAGCGTACCGGAAGGGACTTTTGCCTACACGCTGATGAAGTACACTGTAAGTTCTCGTCCATAAATGAACCTGGGGGCCTGGGCTCTGTCGGGAGACTTTTAAAGGACCGTGGTCGAACTAAACTGAAATCTCCGTCGAGATGGTCGTGACGAAAGGGTATCAAAGATTATGCCATACCCGGCGGGACGGAATATATCATGTGGCCTATTCTCACGCGGCGAGTGAACTAAAAAGGAGATTAATATAGTACGCAGCACGCCTAATGCGTGCATATGTTCACCTGTGCATCAGAATTCCACCGAAATATTCTGTGTCGACGTAGTGGGATATTTGAAAAATAAAAGTTGTTCGCTTTATTCCGCCGTTTGGGTCGAGGAAGCCATTTTCCCCGTGTTGTATTTTTGGGGGAGTATTACCTGCAGGGTTCGACGAGGCAATGGTCAGGATACACATACGTAATCAGGAATAGATGGTCTTGGGCCTAGAACCAGCCGTTCTGGGTGGCTCCAGATTTTCAGTTCCTTCGAGGCGCTCCTCTAGCAGTCCGGCTTTGCCGGGGAAGATACTGAGTATTTATTCGTCGGGTGTTCCATACAGAGGATATAAGGAGAAGAGACGATAAATGCGGGGGAGTTGATGTGCTCTCATGCTCACTATCGCCTAATGCTATCTGTAAGGAAAAGTGAGCCGCAGCATGGTGCCGCTTATTAATGCTTGATTAATGAAGAGTAAAGTAAACTCAAGTCATCATGGGTAGTCAGCAACCTCTGGACTGGGTCTCTTATACGGATAATACCTTGATAACTGTCTGAGTGATTTGTCGATGATCAAGACATTCAAGTCGGGCGTATTACACGTCGCAGTCTGTGGCGTGAAACAATGAAATAGCCCGGGCGATGTATTATCCGATGCTGCGGGTCAACTGAGACAGGACATACAACCTTTGATGGATAAAATCCATCATGTGCAGGTGCAAATGAGGGAGGTAAGGTTATGCGGGGGGCGTACGCTCTATTAGTCTCGGTCATTTTTACCGTCTTTTTGGGGGCACTAGGCTGGTGGTTTGGTTCTTCTGACTTTAGGTCGTTGAGTGCTCTCCCGGAAGATACGCCGTATGAAACGAGTGCGCCGATGCTGCTACGGGATTTTCGAGAAAATGCAGACTCACTTGAGACCCGGATTGGCCACCGTTTGGTTCGGGTGTCTGGGCAGGTACGGTTTATTTATTTGGACAGTGTGCCTACCCCTGTGATGTGGCTGGACACCGGAGATGTGGTCTTACCGGCGGAGATGACATTACTGGCAAGGCAACCGCAGGTATATCAGGTTAGGCCGGGAGACACGGTTTGGTTACAATGCGATACCATCGGTTTTGATGCGGAGATAGTGACTGGCAGTGACTGCGTGTTGGAGTAAGCGGAGATATTTTAAGCCAGCCGGGAAGGACGGCAACATGGAGCGCCTACATTGAAGACCCTGTATACGACTCTGTGTAAATGCTTTTTCTCAGAAGTGACCGCCCAGGCGGTCACTGAACTCGATAATAAAGCGGCTCATTGCCCTACGCCAGTCCCCCGTTCCGTGGCTGCATCAACAGTCCCAGACGCCAGCACTCCTAGCAAAATGTCCAGGCATACGAAGAGCAATGTCGTTTTAACTGCTCTTATAGGTCTACTTGTCCTGCTCTGTTCACTCCCCCGTCTTATGCGATTTTCTTGTAACGTTAAGCGTTACGGCAAAATTTAAAAGGGCAGTATATTTCTCCTCATCCCTTACGTTTTATCTTGACATCAAAAGACAAGTTCACATCACAATTTGTCTCGTTATCACTTCTGACTCGATGAGTTAACGAAAACGCCGGGATCAGCACTTGCGCTTCTCCTCCCCAACGCAATTGTTTCACCACGTGCCGTAATTGTGAACATAGCCGCAGCACCTCTATTTCCTGCGGGATTCTCAGCGCGCCACGAGGTTCAAAACAACTCCCATCCGCCAGTCTGCCCGTCAGGTACAATGCCACCGTATCACAGTCCTGAATCCGCGGGCCATATCCCGGTTCTGTCACCACGTATAACATACCATCCTTGCCATAGCGCATCCCGGTACGCTGCAAGAAATGCTCATACATTACCCGGTTCTTCCACGCAAAATCGTGTTCCGACGCCGATTGTTGCATCACGCGGGCAACGCGCTCATTCACCCGAGCAGTAATCTCCTCCAGCTCACACGATGACAACTGCACACGTTGACGAAAGGTATCTACCATACCGGCCAAAACGACATCCTGTTCAAGACGCACGCCACGATACGCATGTTGTTCCAGCAATAATAATGCTCGTCTACCCAGATCGACCCCGCTGACATACGCCTCCTGCCGTACGGGCGTATCCAATGCTGGATGCAGCACGTCTTTTCCCTCTTCACAGGTGAACATCAAATTTCGCAATTCCGATACCGCCGAAAACAGCGACTCTAGCACACGATCCATTTCTGGTGACACAAACACTTCCCCTTATCCAATTTTGTCAATAGGGTGAGCCGCACGCCTCACCCTGAATTCCAACGACGATTAGAACCGATAACCGGAGCCCAAAATCCAAGTACCGCACTTGTCATTAAGAATCTTGGTATACTCATTACTCTGCATCGGTGACCCAGTTTGCTCTCGGGTTAAAGTGCCAGCCAACCACCGTCACGATATTACGATGGTGCAGGGAGCCGTAATATCGTTGACTGAGATCTTCGTTTTATCAATCGCATCCCCCACTAAAGCGTAGATACTGAATTGATCGTCAATCCGGTAGGTCGGCCCGATCGCAAAACTGTTATATTCCAGTTTGCCGTTCTTTCCGCTCCCCCCATCTCTGGGGATGTTGAGAGTGTGTAAATGAAGCTATAAAACCTCAGCCCTCAGTTATTTCATCACGATACATCAGATTAATGCAGCGTCCCGTATTGCCAAAATATGCCCCATACCTATCCGCGTTGAAGTGGGTCTGGGCATAGCCACTAGTAAAGGAGTGCTCATCAGCTGCTCGAGCAATAGTTATCACCGCAATCTGTGACAGAGCTAACGTAAGAGTAACCAGCGTTAGTTTGCTTGTTTTCATCATTACTCTCTCATTACACGTTATTGAGAATCAAAAACTACGCACGGCAGCAGATAATATTCAAGCATCGTATCAGAAAATTTCTGGCGGCCGACAAATAACCCGTATGTACCGACGCAATAAGCAGACATGTTTTATTTGAACTGGAGTAGAGCGTAATATGAATTTCTATCAAGTGATATAGGAATATGCTTTGCCGAATGTTAATGCGATCTTCCTTCGGCCTATCGGCGTTAAGGCTGTCCACCGTGGCCTTGTTGACCCCAATTTGTCGAGGGTGACAACCTCTAGTTGCCCGTACTGATAAATAGCTGTTCTAAAAAACGTAGCGCCGTTGCAGTTGGGGGGAGCAAAAGTCAACGGTATTGCTGACCGAGTCCACCGCAAGGTACAGATAACACCACTGTCCATTGAACTCGATATAGATTTCATTCGCCAGCGACGCCGGTAATGTTTGACAAGCAACGGAATCAGGCGATGGACCCGACGCGATACGTTGACGTGGTCGACTTCAATACCGCATTCGGCCATCATATCTTCTAGATTGTGCAGACTTAGGGCGAAGGCCAGGTCCCAGCGAACATTTTTTGGCGATAATATCGGCGGGATAATACAGACGTTTGAAGGAATTTTAGATTAGTAGCATGGACAGGTAACACCATAAAACAAACAGCATGTTACCTGACGACGCATTAGTGCGATACAAACTTAAAATAAGGGGTGAGGGTTCCGCGTAAAGGTATTACCCGTATGATAAGGATCTAACTCCATCACCGGTGCTCCTTTATCTAGTCTGAACTTCATTAGGTCCACAGTATGAATTTCAAGCCCGGAGGTCAGTTCAAAGATGTATTTTCTCCGTGTAAGATCCGCGATCGTTCGGTATTCCGTGGTGTAGGTGCCGACTCCCTTGTAGGGCGCGTCATAAGGAACAGATACATTCCGTAAGACCGACAATAATTTTGAAATGGCTGTATCGGATCCGACAGGTGTTTTCAGTAAGTGGCTGAAGTAGGTGGCACGGGCGAAGCGTGCTGTGGGGGACACGTTACCTGGCAGTGGAAGATTACTGTCAGGATGAGTCATATCGATGTTTTTCAGCAGGCTGAGCTGTGTATCATAATCCGGGTCATTAGTGACTACTGTCCAGGCCTTATTGTGATGAATGTGCATTTCTCCATTCAGGTATTCCACAATGGCAGAGTCACCTTCAGCATCTTCCAGTACCAAATGTAGGGCGGCTTTATGACCCCGTGCCGCTATCATGACCACCTGGACATTTTCCAATGCAGTGAGAGCTTCCTCTACCGTTGCAGCATTATCCAGCACATACTGCGCCCAGAGTCCTACCTGCAGCCCTGGGACTGCAGGTGTTCTGGATGGATATTGTGTAGTGTTGAGGTACAACAGATGAGCCCCCAGCCCTTTCTCATTAAATCCGTCAACTGCTCCCACACCATAAATACTGGTGACCAAGCTGGCATATTTTGACGTCCAGATGGCAGGGTTCTCCACTGCGGTATTATTCCCATGTAGACCTCCATAGCGGTGGCGTCCGCGGGGAAATATCAGGAGTATGGGATCTGTGCTTTCTGGCCAGTCCATCGTTCTTCCGACCAATACGCCTGTGCGTCCGCTATTCCAGAGGATACGTGTGCAGGCTTGTACCCTAGAAACCCATCCGCCGGCGATGAAAATGGATAACGTGGTAAGCATTAACCAAAGCAAAAAGCGCACTTTAAGCATATTGAATTCCTTTACGGTCATGTAATTGAAGTTGTTATGCATAGGTTAAATAAAATGCTCATTTAACCTATGCATAACATCAAGCAGGGAGGTTGGAGAATTCAGTGACTTAACTCGCATTTATCATGACTGCGTCTGGAGTGTTGTGTTATAGCATTGTTGTTTTTTTTACGGGACGAAAAGATGACAATACACGGGTTAGCACAGTTTTCGGTGGAAGGGAACGGCAGATATCGATGCGACTCAGTCTTTGTTGGGGATGTTTGAATAGTAGGTTGAATGCTACGCGGATCACCCATCGTTTGAATGCCTGGGGGGCATGAACATATTGCTGCCACATTCTAGACAACTTGTTTCGACAGGCTCCAGACGGTATATATCACGGGCTAGATGTTTAGGAAATGGGAGGCGATGGCGGGACTGACAACGCTGTCAAGGGACGTGTAGGTCATTCACTCGACCGTTGTGATGGTTGCCCTCGTGTTCCTGCTGGATTAGCCGCGTTTCAGCCTCTTTGATCTGGCCCAGATATCGTGAATACGCTGTTAAGCGAGTAAAATTGCTTACAGAGGTGAATAATGGCTCAATCTACAGATGTTAAAAAGGTCTGAAATCGTTACCTCCATGAGTTTCGTGAACATGCTATGGCGTTCTGCCTCAGCGTTGCCAAAGCAGCCAAAGAGCTCAATTTATATTAATCTCAACTTTATACATGGCGTAAAAAATATCAGTATGCGTTGCCCTCTACTGAGAGTAAGTTACATTAACTAATTGAAATTAAAAATATTATTTGCAAATTCACTCGGCAGGTTGAAGCTTTGGCCATTGTTCAAAAGCCGCGACACATTTTGCTGGGCGCTTGTAGTGAAGTACGTTTTTATACAACGACATCAGACCGATGAGCGGTAAAATCTATCTTGTCTGTGTCTTGGGGTATTATGTTTGCCGACATGGGTACAAAAAGCGTGTTACTGCCGGTTAAAAGCGTTCATGGGACTCTGCTATCAGGGATATGTTGATGGCAGATACACCACGCTGCTGACAAAACTGAATCACGGTGATCCGTATGACAGAGGAGAGCCCTTATCATCACCGTGTGCTTGCGTTATAAGTAATACTTGATTGATTATTAATTATTTGATTTTAAATAAATAAATTGAAATTTACCTATCTGGTTTTACGAAAGCTGATTATTGAAGACATGAACGGCCTGTTGGTTGATTAAAAACCTATAATACAAAATAGCTCACTGAAGGTGGGGGGGGCTTTTAAGGTTCATCAGGCGCAGAGCTCATCGGGGTGCGGGCATCCTTGTCCGTAGAGACGCCAGATAAATTTACGCAAACCCAGGGTTAATCAAAAGTCAATGTTGAAAAATAGGGGCCATAGGCTTTGTATTATGAACACTTATTCATTAATTGGTGACGCTATAGTCATAGATGATATACATAAACCAACTCACGATGAGTATCAACACTGTGCACCAACAGATGACTACCCCTAAAATTTTCATAGTTTCCCCTTTACGTGTTGCTGAATACTTAGCAACGGCAGGGAGGGAAAGGCAATAATTTGTTCTTAAGTTTTTCGCTGGTGAAATAATTGGTTAAAAAATGCACTTGATTATTCTGTCCTCTCTGTCTGACATTGCTTATGTTGTAGTGAATCCCACTATGCGTTGGGGTGAAACAGCGGCACATTCAACCAGGAATTTGCTTAAAAGATCACGAGCCATGGTGGCTGGCCAAAGGCTCACTGGGAGGCACCCGGCACTGCAACACCATTTTATACCTTGGTACCCGCTGGTGCTTTTTAATATACAGTCACGATATATGCGGGAGCAAGGTCATTGCTAATATCACGAGTGTGACGATAATGGTTTTCCTGATCATGAGATTATCGGGCTGGACAGTCAAGTGCAGGTTAAATAATTAACGCTTAGGTAAGGGCCGCTTTTCCCAGCTATCCGAGGCGATAAGAACAAACTAGGGTCCTGAGTTTATCGCTGACGCTAATCTGGAGTAAAAGGTGGATCAATATTCAACATGTGGTGATGCAAAACATTGGGTCAGTTCTACCTGTTGCCGACAGTTGGTGATTAATGGTGCTGATTTAGCGATTTGATCTTATCGCCAGCAGGGTAAACGCCGCTAAGTATACGCTAGCACTCATTCATAGCTTTGCTAACGCGTAATCTCTTGAACAGGAAAAGGAAGCTGCTGCTGGTTACCACGTAACTGTTGGTAGCTATAGTCGGAATGGCTGCTTGCTCTGTGGTGTCATTCACCCACGCCAATGGTACAAAGGGTCGAGCACCACCAACGCAGAGGTTCAGTCGAACAACACGGTGATGCTGACGTACCCGAACGAGTCAGCGTGTATTGATACCTATGAAGGAGAAAGTAGGACCTGCGTGAGGAAGTGATATGCAAGACCTGAAGCTAACTATTCTCATACTGCTGAGCCGTATTAATTCGGAGGATGCGCCAGATATTAAATGGCAGGATAAGCCGGAGTAGATCCGATTTTGAAGGGGCTACTTTTCGTCATCATTGCGTTCGTTAAGCTTGAGGGCGAGTAACATGAGAAAAATGGTGATAGACGATGCTATTAACCAAAAGCATGTAATTAGTTCAAAAGACATTGATGTTTCCCTGATAATGACTTCAGAACCAGACCATTTTTACGTGCTTCCCTGCGGCCAAAGCTGCCATTGTTTGGATGATCACACTTAGCCCTGAAATGAAATCGATACACCCACGATCGTATAAACTGGGCATTATCATTGATTGAGTGGTGGGTATCAGCTTACGTAGAACTGCGCGCTAACACATCCAACGAAAATATTGCTGATCCCCACCATTGATAGTTAGTGCAGCATCGGCCAGATACCAACCGATGCTGTACCGTAACTCCCTCGGAGAGCAAGACGAATGTATGGACGGGGGATTGTGTGCGTCAATAGGAAGGTGATTTCATAATGTAACGGCTGGTTGCGATCTATGGCGGTAGTGCCCAGAACGCGGTAAGTTGTTCATAGACGGCTGTAACCTAGAGGTTTCATTCAAGCACTGCCACTCTATGGTGGGGGGCGAGCCAGTCACTGTTCGTCTGTCCGGTGGCTTGATTAAGTGCTCACCGTTGGGGGGAAGTGGTACGATCTGGAAGGAAACCACGCCGTTCCGTGCTTATTTGGGAACAGGTAAAGGGAAAATCACAAAGATAGAAGATTGATGTCAGTACGGAAAGTTAACGTAAGCCGGAGCAATCTCGCAGATAATTGAACGTCAGCTTTGAGTTGGCTAACGAGATGGTCACCAAACCGCGATCTGTCTGTGAAAGCGTCATGGGCGGACGGCCTCGGCACCGCATGACCATAGCCGAAGTATCGAGTGCCAAAGGCATCTATAGGCCAAGACTAAAAAGCAGAAAAACAGACGCGCTTTATTGTTTCATGATAAAAACCCATATTAATATCCATATATATAATATGTATTTAAAATCCGATGGTTCCAGTGCTTACCACGCTTCCGCTAACACTGCTTATTCATTTCATGACACCGGTTTGAGGGCTTCAGCCTGTTCATCGTGTGCTATATGAGCGCATCCCGTTTGCAAGGCGTCTGTGGCTTTGGCATATAGGATATATCGCTAACCGGAAAGGGCTATCGACACTCTGCGCCATGGTGGGAGTGAGACCCAGCTCCTCTCCCTGCATTTTTATCGTAGCCTACCATTTAGGCTGGGTTAAAAAAATCGCATGGCTGCATTTGTGATGTTACATCTATGAAAAATTGACATTTTTGTGCAATGGTGAAGCTAAGGTGGTTGACGTCCAATGGTGATCAACCATACATATTTTATGGATTTTATTAGGCGGTAACCATTCCCTGCTACGCTTTCCCCTGCACTACAAAAAAACTCAATCACATAGAAGTCACTTTTGAGGTTTTACACATGGGAAAAAGAAAATATCTCACCGGAGCGGAGGTATCCGCTTTACTGCATGCCATTTCAGAAAAGAAGAGCACCAGGCGCGATTGGTGCATGGTGTACATGGCTTTCATCCATGGATTGAGGGTCAGCGAACTTACGGGACTCACGTTGTCAGATTATGACCAACTGTCCCAGAAGCTACACATCCGACGATTGAAAGGGGGCTTCAGCACAACTCACCCAGTATTGCCCGAAGGACAACACGCACTCAGGTTATGGTTACAAGAACGTAGTCGCTCACCTGGCTATCAGTTGCCATGGTTGTTTCTTTCTAGTAAGGGAGGGCGTTTGTCACGCCAGCGCATTTATACCCTCATTCGAGAATATAGTGTTATGGCTGGTCTTTCCGTTGAAGCTCACCCACATATGCTACGCCACGCCTGTGGATATGGCTTGGCGGAACTCGGGAATGATACCCGGCTGATTCAGGACTATTTGGGGCATAGAAATATTCGACACACCGTGCTCTACACCGCAAGCAATGCGGAGCGTTTTAATGGTGCATGGGTGCAAATACCTATGCCACCACCCGAGCGATATTTTGACTTAGATCCTGCCAATTCACCTGTCCTAATCCCCAAATAATCCTCTCGCTCAAGAGGCGCAGCCAGCGCCTCTAACCTGCTGTAACTGCTCTTGGAGCGTGCTCATTGTGGTCTGTCCTTGTCTGTCAAAAGGGTTCGTCATACTGGGGTGTTTGGTCTATGTCGTCGGCTGTTGGTAAACACCCAACCACCGGGCCTTACCATTTTGGCGCTCACTATCGAATCACGCGACCATCGTACCCACTGATAGTGTCGCTATCCTGTGTTATTAGTAGCGTTATATCCCCAATAGCCAGCATTTAATATTCGTTGATATACAGCCGTTTAGTTTCGCTCTCTTATTTAAGCATCAAGTAACCAATACTGTGACAAACCTCTACTTGTGAATGATTCACTGTAGAAAACACTACCCTGCCTGTTATTTACTTCACTTTCATTCTGTAAGGAGGGGTTATGTTAGGGAAATATCACGGTAGACATCTGGTTACGCTCACGCTCTTTATCCTCGTGTCGCTTACTTGGGGAACTACCTGGCTGGCCATGAAAATGGCAGTGGCAACTATCCCCCCATTTTTGCCACAGGCTTAAGATTCTTACTGGCCTCGCCCGTGTTGATTATTATTGCGAAATTATCCAAGAAGCCATTGTTGTTTCCTGAGGGGAAGCGTGGGTTCCAGGTAGCGCTGACTGTATTTTATTTTGCGATTCCCTTCACTCTTATGATTTATGGTGAACAAAGTGTTTCATCAGGAATGGCCTCCATACTGTTTTCAACAATGCCGGCTGCCATTGTGATCTCATCGTACTTTTTCCTTAAACAGAGAATAACGTTGTTGCAGTCAACAGGAGTTGTTATCGCAACATTAGCATTAGGGTTCATCATTTATAATGAGTCAGGTACGGTAGAAATTGAGAGTTGGCGAGGGGTGTTAGCAATACTGATTGCCGTGGCTATGCATGCAATAATATACGTAAAATGCAAGAGGCAGTGTTCGGAAGTTTCTATTCTTACCTATAATGCCTTACCCTGTCTGGGAGCGTCTCTGCTGCTTCTTTCTTGTGCAGTATTTAGTGAGCGTATCGATTTTCACGTCATCAATGTAGACTCATTTTTGTCTGTTGCCTATCTCGGCATTGTTTCCGGCGTACTGGGAATTATGGCGTATTTTCAATTACAACAAAGAGCAACCCCATTCTATGCGTCATTGGTCTATTTTATTTTCCCCTTAATCGCCGTGTCACTAGAAGATATTGTTAGAAAACACAGAATATCTACCTCATCTTTATGGATGATAATGCCTTTATTGCTGGGGATTTTCTTTGTTTTGTTCCCGCTATGGCGTTCGTCGTTAAAAAAGTCTCAGCTATCCACCTCAAATGATTAGTCATTGCCGAAAAACAAGTGCTTCCATGGTGCTGCCTTTGAGTAGTGGCTTCACCCATTTTCGAGACTGATATTTTGCAGCAATTGGGCCACTGACGGCATCGTCATTGCCTGGACGGCATAACACACCCCGACTCGCCGCGTGAGCGAGTGGCCGGGTAACGGTTTGATAATTAACCCCACATGCTCACGAGCCAAAGACTCTGGCACAATCGTAATGCCAATACCTGCGACAGCCAAATTTAACGCCAGGCTAAAGGTGCTGGCGTTAGCGGCTGGCGAATGGGCTGTCGCACCATAAATGGGCAACAGACGCTGATGCGAGGCATGCTGCGGACACATGATCCAACACAGGTCATGTAAATCCTCAGCGATGAGTGACACTCTGCCAGCCAAGGCGTGAGTTGAAGGAATGGCTAACACAAACTGCTCGTCAAATAACGGCAAAAACAATTCATCTTCGCACCGTAGTTCCTCGCAGCCAAAACGAACGTCTCCCACACACCCCGACTCCAGCGTTAACAACAAATTTAATTCCCGGTCTTGAGCCCGTTTAACAAAGTGCGCTATCTGGTGGGCAGCGATGTCTTGTTCAACACCAATCAGGATAGGTTGCCGGTCCCGCTCTTTTTTAAAACTGCGGGTTAGTGCGTCAATTTCAGCCACCATGCGCCGCGCGTGCGGGTATAAAATACGCGCGTCCCCGGTCACCTCAAAGGCAGTAGCACTGCAAACCAGTCTTTGTCCTGATAAATGCGACAGAAGTCACTGAATTCCGACTCCTCCCTGTTCCATGCTGCAAATGTTAAGTAAATGTTTAATTTTTGCGGGTGAATAACAGCATCCTTGACATAGGCGTAAGGGAATTCAATATGCAAACAGTGCGTTTTTTGCTTTTAATGCTAGCCACGTTATGCATTTTCATCGTCAGAGGATGGGCTTCGGGAGTACACGCGTGCACTCGTATCCTCTGGAATAGTGGCAGGACAGGCATATTGGTCGGAAGAACAATAGACTGGACAGAAAGTACAGATCCCATACTCCTGATATTTCCCCGCGGACGCCACCGCTATGGAGGTCTACATGGGAATAATACCGCAGTGGAGAACCCTGCCATCTGGACGTCAAAATATGCCAGCTTGGTCACCAGTATTTATGGTGTTGGCGCTATTGACGGATTTAATGAGAAAGGGCTAGGGGCGCACCTGTTGTACCTCAACGCCACGCAATATCCCTTCCGAACTCCAGCTGTACCAGGACTACAGGTAGGGCTCTGGGCACAATATGTACTTGATAATGCTGCAACGGTAGAGGAAGCTCTCACTGCATTGGAAAATGTCCAGGTGGTCATGATAGCGGCACAGGGTCATAAAGCCGCCCTACATTTGGTACTGGAAGATGCTCAAGGTGATTCAGCCATTGTGGAATATCTGAACGGCAAAATGTATGTCCATCATAGTAAAACTTGGACGGTCGTCACCAATGACCCAGATTATGATACGCAACTCAGCCTGCTGAAAAATATCGATATGACCCACCCTGACAGTGCTCTCCCCTTATCGGGTAATGTGTCACCCACAGCACGCTTCACCCGTGCCACCTACTTTAGTCACTTGCTGAAAACACCGGCTTATTCGAATATGGCTATTTCAAAATTATTGTCAGTCTTACGGAATGTTTCCGTTCCTTACGATGCCCCTTATAAGGGCGTCGGCACCTACGCCACTGAATACCGGACGATTATAGATCTTACACAGAGAAAATATATCTTTGAGCTGACCTCTGGGCTTGAGATTCATAACATGGATCTCATGATATTCCGGCTCGGAAAAGGATCACCAGTAATGGATTTAGACCCGCGTAAATCAGGGAATACCTTTACGCAGACCTCCCACCGCTATTTTTAATAAAGAGGAATATTAAATGGAAAAAATATTTTTGATGATTGTGCTACTGGGGTTATCGACATCAACGTTTGCAGCAGCAGTATTTTCCCCAAATAAAGGTGTTGTGTGCGATAAAGTTTCCAATTTTTGTGTAGATAATCAAGGTATTTCTATGGGATTAACAACCAAATACTTGGGCCGCCAAGCACAAAAGAAACTAACAATGATTATCGGTGACAGTATCAATGTCAATTTGTGGGAGTATACGTTGAGCAATGGTGTACATTGTGATTCTCATAAAAAACAGTGTTATAGTGACCGTTATTATCCACGAACCAAGGATAAGAACGAGTCAACATGGACTCCCCAAATTTTCGGTAATACCCGCTAGCGCTTTTGTCCTTAATTAACATTGGCTCAGCGGCTCCCCTGACTCACCGGAAGTTTAGTCATATCTAAGTAAGGCAATCGTTATTATGCAAACGATATACTTTTTTCACGGTTGGCGATTCGCCATTGCGATTGCTTTTATGCAATCCATAATGGTGTCGGCACCAGTAGAGGCGACGACTGCACCGAACAATGATGTTATATGTCGGGTTACCCAGTTCAATACTCATTTTGATGACAGAGGAGGGGAGTTCGATGGTATGTCACAAAGTGGCACTCTATTAATATTACGTAACATTGGTGTTCGAGCCTGTCAGGTTAATGCATTTCCAGCATTAGAGTTTGAAGAGGGGAGCGGCTCATTGTTAACTGCTGAGCGTCGATTGCCACGCGGGATGCATCCAGGGCCTGTATTCTTGCCGCTCATGGTTGCGCCCGGCGCGGAGGTTGTCATACAGCTACGCTGGGTATCGAGTGATGTATACGACGGAAATAATTGTGTGACACCTGACACTGCGGTACTGACTTTTCCGGATGGCGCATTGCGTTTACCGTTCGGGCGAACGATGTGTGCAGCGGCTGGGAAGACTGAATTTTTCGAACAGGCCCCGCTGGTGTCTGTTGTCAAAAGAGGGAAATGAGGGTTTCGTCGTATTAAAAGGCATCGTCAGATAACAGCCTCTTATAATGATTGGGACTAAAACTCACATTAAGAAGATGGCATGTTTAGCTACATCATCTCATTGAGTAAATGATCCAAAACCTAATGTGATCCAGTTTGAAAGATGAAGGATGTATTTATAGCGTCTTAATTCTGTTAAAAATTATTATTGTATAAGTAACCATAAGGAATTACTTTCTCATGAATATAAATAAAGATACAGCCCAAGGTGTTGTAAGGATATTTACTAGTTACCGTGATGCTAATGGAACAATAAAAAAAATATATTGCATGGCCTGCTGATAGCCAGGCGGATGCATATCAGATAAAAGCAAACTCACTCGCCTACGACAGCCCTATAACAATTGACGTTAATAAAGAAAGAACCTTTACTGATCTTTCAGGATTGCCGAATGATGTGACTAATATTTTAATTTACTCGTTAAAAGATAAAGTGATAGTTAAAGAATCATCAGCAGTGCTTTATCCTGATAATAATTACCCTGACAATAGCGAAATATCACCAGAACCTTACTGGTATCATACCTTACCATATGAATTAAAAGAAAGAATAAATGTTAATCATTTTTACACTAATTATTTAAAAACAACCATGAATTTATATGTCAATGTGGGTTTTGTCTTTGATGACAATAAGGGTAGATCTGTTATTTTTAGGAAGGATAATAATGACAGGATACTTTTTCATGGTGACGAAGAAAACCGTCCACCATATCTTGCATCAACCGATAATGAAAATCCAGGACCAGAGCTTATTTTTGGTGGTGGAGGAACTCCTCCTGAAGTTGCTGGCTCATTGTATATGTCTCCTGGATATGATCTTGGGGCATTTGAAAGCTACTCTTACTCACTCCCGGTAGCCAATGGTTATGATACTCTGTCAAGCCCTACTTATCTACCTAGTGCATTTCCTGAAAATTCACATTTTGTTTATTTAAGCAATGCCCCTGGCGGAATTGAGGTGAGTAAAAATCTTGAAGGAACAAATCCAAGCGAGGCTGAGGTTGCATTCCCTGGTGGTGTTAGATCAAAATGGATAATAGGTGTTTTTATCACCTCACCAGAAAATAGTTTTATTGACTACATTGTTAATCCTCACGCCAATACCGAGATTGGCTGTGCGCCAACTGGTTTTGTTGACGTTATAATATCTACTGACAACCCTGACTGGTTCATGCTTTTCGAAGCTGTAGATACAGGTTCTGATTTCATTTTAGGTGAGCCATATAAAAGAATCCAAAAAAAAGGAAAATACATCTTATATATTATTAATGATGTAGGTGAGAAAATAATTAAAAATGAAAATAGTCAAATTTACTTTAACGAAAAACTGATTACTCACGACACTAGCACGACAATAGATTTCTCTAATATTAATGATATAAAAAATGTTTTTGTTATTTCTTACACAGAACTTTAATTCGATGTCATAAATTAAACAATTCAAGGGTGAAATTAAATGAAAAAATATTTCGATTGGTCTATAAATTCAGATGTAATCTTTGATGATTCTTATGAAAGCCAAGGGGTTGTTGGTGGATATACAGGATTTAATAAAGGGAATGATTCTTCTTTTATAATGAATTCGCCCGGAAATACACTTGTTCTAAGAGCGGAAGTCACTTATCTAAAACAACCATTCGCATTACAATGGCCGGAAACTTATTATAAAGATGGCATTGATTTAATTACAATAGAAAATGGTAAGCTTTTCTTCATTATAAATACGCATGAAGGTTCACATATTCCTGATGTAACAATTGGTAATAGCTCAACTAATATCAACCCGTCTATAATAAGAAACTCGACGTATAATACGGTAAATATTAAAATTTATGATGAATTTTGCATAATGGGACATGCCAACATCAGCATGGAGAATATTAAATTCAATCTATTTTCTGCCTGTAATTTAAACATAACACCAACAGGGAAGTTAAATTTTTTAGGTAATGTTGACTTAGACTTAAAAGAAAATTCGAATTTGCACATCAATATCATTGATACATTTAATATAAAAAACAATAATAATAAGATTTGTCTTTCAGAACAATCAATTTCCAACATGCAAGCAAACACGGTTTTATTTTCTGAGGATGTATGTGAAAGCCTTTTAATATATGCAAAAGACAATTCACACTTTAATTTTAAAAGCAGGGACACACTATTTAATGGGTTGTTAGCAGTTGCGGAAGATGCTGCGGTAATTTCATTTTATGCTGATTCTTACGATATTATTCAAATAACGAATACTGTATTTTCTATTTCTAATGGGAGAGCGGAAATACACTTCTCACCACGAAGTGAAGGGCAATCATTTTTTGATTTTTCAGACTCGTCAATTGCATACTCTGAAGGAATGATTGACTTTATTACTATAAATGGAATAAATAATGGTGTATTTATAATAGATAATATAGGTAATGATATACAGTTTAATGCAGCATTGTCGAAAGGATTAATTACAATTAATGGAGTTCCTGCGAAAAAAGAGCAACTCGTAAACCGATACATTGATAATAATCTGTCCATATCCTTGGCTGATGACAATATTGTGGCAAATATTAAATTAGTATCATCTTTATGTTCAGCTACAACAAAAATAAGCTACAGGTGTGATACAGTGTTGAACTTAACAAATAGTAAAGGAAAACCATTGTATAATCAACAAGTTGACTTAAGTATTGTAGGGTCCTTGCATATTACAAGCAACAACCCTGTATTTTCCGATAACAATGGAAATGTAAACATAGTCACAACTGGAACTCGTAATCCAGGCAATGGCATAACACCTTCCGGAACATTAAGAGCAAGTGTTGGTGGTTATATTAATAAAGATATTCGACTACAATAAATAAGTCATATAATTACGCTACGTACACAGCCGTGCCTGATCTTCTCCCTGAAAACAGTGCCAGGCTAAAGTGAAGTATCCGGTCTTTCTTTCATCTCACTGGGAGGCATATCAACCATGAAAAAGACCCATTATACCGAAGAACAGACAGCCTTTGTCCTTAAACAGGCCGAAACCGGCACTCGGGTGGAGGAAGTGCGCAGAAAGATGGGGATTTCTGAGGTCACGTTTTACAACAGGAAGTAGAAGTTTGGCAGCATGGGCGTGACAGAACTGCGTCGGCTGCGCCAGTCGGCGGAAGAGAATCACCGCCTCAAACGGCTGGTCGCCGATCTCAGTCTGGACAAGGAAATGCTGCAGGACGTCATCCGAAAAAAGTTCGGAGGCTGGTGTAGAAACGCGAGGCGGTCGAATACCTGCTGACGGCGTACCGCATCGGGGTTCGCAGGGGGGGCCGGTTGATGATGCAGAGCTGAGCTGTCTACAACTACTGCAGCTGCCGCGATGACCGGGCCCTCACGCAGCGGATACGGGAGATTGCAGAAACCCGCATTCGCTATGGTGTGCAGCGGATCCATATCATGCTGCGTCGCGAGGGCTGGCTGGTTAACCACAAGAAAACACATCGGATTTACTGTCTGGAATGGCTGAACCTGCGGTCAAAACGCCCGAGGCGTCACGTGACAGCCAGGCACTGACGTATCCGCCCGGCTGTGACCGCTGTGGATCAGTGCTGGAGCATGGATTTGGTTGCTGATAATCTGTTCAACGGACGCCGGACCCGGGCTCTGACTGTAGTCGATAATTTTAGTCGTGAATGCGTGGCGATCGTGGTAGGCCAGGGACTTCGCGGTGCGATCGCCGTGATGGAACGGATCAGGCAGACACAGCAGCTTGTACCACAGTGGCTACAGACGGACAACGGCAGTGAATTTATCTCGAAAACGCTGGAGATCGCTGGGCATATGAAAACCGTATAACGATGGACTTCTCACGCCCCAGGAAGCCCACAGATAACGCCCTGGTTGAGTCATTTAATGGCAGCCTGCGTGATGAATATCTGAACGTGCACGGATTCCTGCCAATGGAAGATGCTCAGGAGAAAATCGAGCACTGGCGGAAGGAATATAACCAGTACCAGCCACATTCCTCGTTAAATAACCAGACTCCAGCAGAATTTATCCGAAGCCTGCAAACAGACCCGGATCTCTGATTTATCTTGGCACCGATATTGGGAAGTGATCAGAAAGACGGCGATTTCCAGTTTAGCGCTGAACTCATGTTGGGCCAGGGTCAAGTTCATCAATAATTTCCCGCGACACATTACTGACCAGTTTTGAACCGTCATCTGCCTCAACCCCCTAAAATTTTAATTTCCTTGCTCTGTTATCGCGATAACAGTTTATTTTTATAACTCATTAATCCAATGAAATAAATGAAATATCTTTAAATATTTGATTATAAATGGAGTTTTGCTGATCAATATTTTTGGCGGTAGAAGACATACCAGATAAAATAGAGAACTGTCCTGTTAAGGTGTTATTCGAATTTAAAGATGAATTCATATTTTGCTGCTGTACAGCTACCTTCCATTTATTCTCAGTTGTATCATACCACTCGACACTCACCGTGCCATTATTTTCAGGAAGTAAACCAATACGCCATCGAGACCAAGTATTTTTAGGCCAGCCAGCAAGAAGATTCGCACCAGTATAAGAGGTGCTGAATATTGGGGTGTTTTTATAGATCCCATCGAATGGCGTTTCATTAAAATTAATACTTTTAATACTAAGTGGAACTGATAAATTCCAAATGCTCAAATAAGGAGTTGCCTCAGATAAAGTTTTCCCTACAGATATATTTGGAGGCATATATTGTGGTTTACCGTTATATGCAGCACTTAATTGAATTGCAATGTATCCGTAACCAATAGAGCAATACGTGGTTCCGGATGATACTTGTGCTCTTGCACAAATAGTGATTTCAGGGCATGGGGAACAGAACAAATCCATTTCAAAATAGCCATATTTACCATCGGTCGCACTCGTAGTGGCCATTGCCATACAGTTACCAGGAGAACCGCCAGATAAAGCAACTGCTTTAAATGTTTTTTTCCCATTATCTTCAGTAACTTTCCATGCATTTGTAAAACCGAGTGAGTCAAAAAATATCAAACCACTTTGAGTGTTACCCGAATCCAGCCAAATACCAGACGAGGAGCGATTAGGGTACCATTCGGTAGCAGAGCAACATGATTCATAAACTCGGTTGTTTAGCCAATACTGGTCTATTCTATAGGGAACGGTGGATAAAGGAACACCTTTATAGCCTGAATAAATTCGCTCCCATTCTAACTCGGCAAACCATTTTTGAGTTGTCGCATTGTAATGAACATTATCAGGTCCAAATATACCAAAGTTTGGTGCAACACCATTATAGTGATCAGCATTACGAGGGTCTATGAATTCCCGACGAGTAGGGTCTGTCGCTACAATAGATTCCAGTGATTGAATAACCATATTAGTATTTTCTGTATTATAGATTTCCGATAACGGATAGAAAAAACGCCAGAAGATATCGTTATTCCCTAAAGCATCATTAATACCAGCTACTATTCTATTAAAATTCATGGTACTTGCCATTGCTGCCGGTGCATTCAGTGTTTCTGATTCCCATTGATTCCACTGTATGGCAATTATCCTGGGGTTTTTTCCCAAGGTCCGCAATGAATCCATTGCCATTCGTAATGTTCTTAATGCCCGAGGATAAAGTGACTCAACATCCAATTTATTTCTGTCAGGTGACCATCTGTTATCGCCCGTTGTTCCCTGATACATTCCCTGAGAACCCCATCCCATTAAAATAACATAAAGGTCAGGCAAAGACAGGGCATTTCCGGTAGTCATGTGATTTTGCCACAAAGCAGCAAGGCTGTTAGCAGCATTAACTGGATTATTTTGATTTCCCAGACTAGAGCCTGCTGGCGTACCTATATTTGCGTCACCTAAAGTTGTTAATCTCTCCCAGCGAATTGAGGGAAAATTAATACTATAAACATCATATTGGGATAGTGTAAAGACATTAGTTAATCCTGGGGGGGGATCTGTTCACTGGCTGATAATAAAGTGTTATGTCCATAGCTATTTGATTGCCCTAAAACAATAAAAACCGGAGCATCATTAGGACCCCATGCTGCATTTCCATTAATATCCATGAATTTTATCCTATATAATTAAGGCGAATTTAATATAAATAAATTCTAACAGTTTTCTGTTGTAGTCTATACCATGAACAGACAACGTGTTCTTGGCAACATTAATTTAGGTTTTAGCAATGGTCATAATGTTTCACTCTATAATGAAATTATTGAGTACATGACCAAAAAGCTAAGCCACCTATCTTATCCATGCAAATACCACAGTTGATTAACCTATCTCTCCAGGGGCTGGATTAGCTGCTCTGTTCACTGGAGGTGCTAACTTCTGCCTACAATACTATTCGAACAATGGTTGTTACTCGCGTCAATGTTTTTTTTCAAAATTAGGAGTTTGGATAAGTTTTTATTAAATTTCCCATGCTGATTATATGTCTGTTTAGCACGGTATTCCCTTTACAAGGAAACCTAAAAAACACCGATTAATTGACCTCTGAATGTAACGCGAACAACTTTTTTCAACATAACCAAAAAGTTAGTACAGAATCCCCGTAAACAACACACGGTTGAATTCGTCAACGAAGCTTGCGGAACGTATCGGTGTTGCTGCCGTTACCCGGGAACTTATCCTGTACGAATCATAGAAAAATCGCTTTGGTGGGAGTTTCTGCTTCAGGGGAGGGGGCGAATTAATGCGATATTGTAACGAGTCATTAATTAGAGGTTGCCAGCAATAATTTCACGTTCGTACCATTCATTTTATCACAGGCCCTTTAGCTCAGTTGGTCAGAGCGAGCGACTCATAATCGCCAGGTCGCTGGTTCAAGTCCAGCAAGGGCCAGCAAGGGCCAGCAAGGGCCAGCAAGGGCCAGCAAGGGCCAGCAAGGGCCAGCAAGGGCCAGCAAGGGCCAGCAAGGGCCAGCAAGGGCCAGCAAGTCGCCATTAGCTTAATGGGAAGTACGTGCATTTAAGCAGGCTCGGGGTTCAAAGCATCGATGGCGGACCAAAGCCGACTTAACTACAGCAGGTAGAGCAACTGACTTGTAATCAGGAGGTCACAAGTTTGCTTCCGGTAGTCGGCACCAGAAATGCGGTCATCGTATAATGGCTATTACCTCAGCCTTCCAAGCTGATGATGTGGGTTCGATTCCCACTGGCCGCTCCAAACATAGCTTTTCAGTCTGTGAAGATGACCCTGACCCCGAATATGATCCAGTCATAATCAGGAATAACCGGCTTCATGTTGGTTGTGTATTCTGGCAACCGGCAGACTTCTCAGCAAATTCTGACGGGGTCATCCAGCCCAGCGCAGAATGGGGACGCCTCTGATTATAGTGTATGCGCCAGGCCTCGATTTTGCACCGTGCATCCTCCAAAGACATAAACCAGTTCTCGTTCAGACATTCTTGCCGTAACCTGCCGTTGAAGGACTCCACCGTCGCATTGTCCGTCGGTGTTCCCGGGCGTGAGAAGTCGATTCTGATGCCTCTTTCGTACACCCATCTGTCCAGCATTTTCCCTGCAAATTCAGAACCATTATCGGTTTTCAGCAACTGAGGTAAAGGGCGTCTGAGCGCTATGCTGTTCAGCATTTCTGCCACTTCTGTTGAACGCAAATTCTGTCCCACGCAGGTCCCCAGGCATTCGCGGGTGTACAGGTCGATAACCGTCAGCAGGCGCAGTCGTCGCCCGTCAAACAACGCATCAGAGACAAAATCCATACCCCAGACGTGATTCGGATACAGACCCTGAGGCTGCGGTTGTCGGCGCTGGGTCGATTGAGGCGCAGCGACAGACCCTGATCACAGTAGAGGTGGTAGATTCTTTTGTGGTTATCGCGCCAGCCTTCCCGCCTGAGCATCACGTGTACCCGGCGGTACCCGTAATGAACCCGGGTTTCGGTTATCTCACGGATGCGTAGCCGCAGTGCGCTGTCGTCGGCGGCCACAGAACGATATCGAAACGAGCTGCGGCAGACCTGCAGCGCAAAACAGACCTGTCTCTCACTGGCACCGTAGCGGACTGCAAATCCCTGACCCATTCGCGCAGGCGTGCCAGCGTCAGCTCTTTTTTGCCAGCACGTCCTGCAGCATCGCCTTGTCGAGGCTCAGATCGGCAACCAGCCTCTTCAGCCGCAGATTTTCCTCTTCCAGTTGCCGCATATGCTTCAGCTCCGAAGGAGAAATGCCGCCGTATTTTTTACGCCACGTATAGAAAGTGGCATCCGAAATGCCCAGCTTGCGACAGACGTCCGGCACTGACGTACCCAGTTCAGCCTGCTTCAGGGCAAAAACAATCTGCTCTTCGGTGAATCGTGACTTTTTCATCGGCACATCCTCCGTTCAGGGGAGTCATTATCATGCCGGAATTCTGTTTCTGAATGGAGCAGGATTTTGGGTCAGGGTCAGCGTACTGCTGAGCCGGGTTGATACCGATCGCCGGATATTCGTGGCCGGATAAACCGGAGTAGGTCAGGGCTTGCATGAACGATAATAACCAACACAAATTGCGATGATGGCTATAGTGTTAAAACCTAGCCAGCAGAAGAGAGTGATTTTCCAAAACATATGTGCCAACCAAGAAAATAGCGTTAGAAACGTGACTCTCCAGCGCTTGAGTTGCTAATGCCAGTAGTCTGAACGCTATGAAGTGATGAGACAGACATGCCATTATCATCAGTACGAAGCATAATTTAATTTGTGATGCGCTGAAGTAAGAATCCGCGTCAAAATTGTTACTTGTGCTTGATGTTAAGTTTTCTTTTTTTTGATTGCTTGTGATGATTGTAAAGTGAGCATATGGAAATAAATAAAAGAATGAGTGCTGCATATAACATTGTTTTGTCGTTCATTTTATTTTTCTTAATCAATGGGAAAGTTTAAGGCTATGGATGGGAGGGAAAGGGTGTCAATTGAGACACTGTTTCTGCATGTAAGGGGTAGTTGGGGGCTTTGGTTGCAACCTTCAGCCCACGAGAAGTGCCAACACCCGTTAGCTGGTTAAGCTGAAGATCACCATTGTTGGTGGCTGGTAGGTATCCGCACGTCGGTAAAAAAGGAAAGATACCCCGTACCCTCTGATGAAATGAGCAGCCATTGGGTGGTGCGGGACCGTCTACGGCATAAGCCTATCCCGCACCATGCTTTTGCAAGCAGCAGGAAAGTAAAAATGGGGGATGTTCTTTGTCAATAGAGGGCCGTAGCACCAAGAATACAGTAAGATACTCGACTGATTACTGTAGCCCGGAAGGTTATCCAGATGCTGGTATTGATGGGGTAGGCAACGTCTGGGCTGCAGGAACTAGTTGGAGCGCGACGGATAAGAACCCAGTAATTTGCCCAGACGTCACCATTGGTAGGGGGGGGGCAGCACTTGGTTGCTTTTATATCTGAACTCCGCGAAGAGTTACGTTAACCTAGATACCGCCATTATTTGGCAGCAGCACACTGAATGTTTTCACTGATTCTTCGGACGACCGTAAGGGGTCGTCATGTGTGTGCCTCCATTGGGTGGTAGCGCTCAGTGCACACAGGCCCTGCGGCACAGCGTTAGAACTGCATGAACTCACTAAGCGCTGCCGTTGGGAGGCAACCAAAGTCCTTATAGTGAACGCCTGCGGGACGGACAGTATTATTGACTTTGGTCACCATTGGGTGACGCGACCAGGAAAATTGGGAAGGAAACCAAGTCGCGCCGTGCTTTGGTGTAAGCAACCGGAGCATCACAATGGGGGATATATATTGTCAATAGTTGAGGAAAGGTCGGCGTGATTCTCTGGTATCGGTGGGGTTTGTTGTGGCCGCGGTTGTCCTATGTAATTCGGTGAAGTGGTGAGGAGTGGCTGGCTAAAGCAAAGCTTGCCATTCTCATGAAAAAAATAGTTCAATGCTCCCACAATCTATTGGTTGTGTTTTAGTCAAGATTTTAATTAGTACATCAACTAGAACTAGTACATAAATTAATGATGTTGTAAAACTGTTGATGTAACCAACTGGAAATAAAGCAGATAGACATAAAGCAACTGATCTATCTGTGCAACACCAGCATATGCCCGTCACCTTCCCGTGCAAGCAGCGGACTGAATAGACCCGGGTTTTATAGACACTTTTTTGCCTCATAATAGAGGCTTAATGAAGGAGTGTTTATGTCAGCCAAAAATTTCACTGAAGAATTCAAAATTGAAGCCG
>NZ_CAMKGL010000016.1 GCF_946227985.1 Serratia quinivorans | reverse complement strand
ATGTGGTCCGGCTCGAAACCGCTGAACGTTGACCTGGCGGGTAACTACATCCACTACGGCGTGCGCGAGTTCGGCATGACCGCCATCACCAACGGCATCGCGCTGCACGGCGGCTTCCTGCCGTACTCGGCGACCTTCCTGATGTTCGTGGAATACGCCCGTAATGCGGTGCGTATGGCGGCGCTGATGAAAATCCGCAACCTGTTCGTCTATACCCACGACTCCATCGGTCTGGGCGAAGACGGCCCGACGCACCAGCCGGTTGAGCAGATGGCCAGCCTGCGCGTGACCCCGAACATGAGCACCTGGCGTCCATGTGACCAGGTGGAGTCGGCGGTGGCCTGGCAGTACGGCATCGAGCGCAACGACGGCCCGACCACGCTGATTTTCTCACGTCAGAACCTGACCCAGCAGCCGCGTAGCGCAGAGCAACTGGCCAACGTCTACCGTGGCGGTTATGTGCTGAAAGACTGCGCCGGTACGCCGGACGTGATTCTGATTGCCACCGGTTCGGAAGTGGGTATCACCGTGGAAGCGGCAGACCAGCTGACCGCGGCGGGCCGTAAGGTGCGCGTGGTCTCCATGCCGTCCACCGACGCGTTCGACAAGCAGGATGCGGCGTACCGTGAATCCGTGCTGCCGGCAGCGGTGAGCGCGCGTGTGGCGGTAGAAGCGGGTATCGCGGATTACTGGTACAAGTATGTTGGCCTGAACGGCGCCATCGTGGGCATGACCAGCTTTGGTGAGTCTGCCCCGGCAGAGCAGCTGTTCAAAGAGTTTGGTTTCACCGTGGAGAACGTGGTGGCCAAGGCGCAGGCACTGCTGAAATAAGCCGTAAGTAGGGGTACCGCAGGCTGCGCCCTGAACATGATGACGAAAACCCGGCGATGCCGGGTTTTTTTATATCAGGCAAAGCGTTAGCCAGCGCTGGCAAGCATGTCGAGGGCAAGTAATATTTCTGCGTGTGGGTTGAAAGAATCATATTTAAACGAGACATGGCCATCCTCAACCGGCTTTCGGCCCATAAGCTCATCAGGTTTATGGTTTTCACATAATTGCGCCGAGCTATTTTTCCGCCAATTTCGTCGCCAAAACTTCCTGTAATAAACGATGTTAGGGAAATGTTAAATTAGTTAGTATGCTTCGTCGTGAACCATCAACAGCATTATTCAGGTATCTTTATGGTAATTACCGGCAAGGAAAGCTTCTATCGACGCAAATCCATTATTGCGCCGTTTTTCCTGATACTGATCTGGTCGACCGGGTTTATAGCCGCCCGCGCGGTGGCCGACCATGCAGACCCCAATCTCTTTCTGACCTTTCGTTTCCTGATCGCCGCCGCGGTGTTCGCCCTGTTGGCCGCCCACTGCGTCTGGCCTAAGGGACGACAACTGATCATGCACCTGCTTACCGGAATGCTGATGAACGGCGTGTATCTTGCTGCCAGCTGGTGGGCAGTGGCCAACGGTCTGGCGGCTGGCGTCATGTCGTTGATCGGCGGCCTCCAGCCGCTGTTCACCGCGCTGATGCTGCTGGTGCCCCCGGCCGCCGCGCTGCAGGCGTATTTTCTGTTTGGCGAAGCACTCTCACTGGTGCAATTGACGGGGTTTATGTTGACGCTGCTTGGGGTGGCCATTGTGCAAAGGATCCGTCTGTTACGGCGATCCAATTTAGTGTAATAGCATCGATTTTTAACGCCGTTATTCGCAAACAGCCCGCTGAAGCGGGCTTTTTTATTGACCAAAAATCGGCCAACCTCACAAAACACGAAGATAAAAAATCAACGGCGTTGCTTAAGAACACTTATTAACTATATGTTAATTTTTGGTTTCTTAAATGTAGCCAGGAGTTGATCATGTTGACAAAAATCGGCGCGTCGGTGGTGGCGATGGCTGTTCTGGGCGCGGTGCCTGCTTACGCTGAGTTTCCGGCAGGCTATCCAGCCGACTATCAAAAAATTGTGGATGGCGCGAAGAAAGAGGGCAAGGTGGTGGTGTATTCCACCACAGATACCAAGGCTGCCGGCCCGCTGATCCAGGGATTTGAAGCGCAGTATCCTGGTATTAAAGTCGAATATAACGACATGAACAGCACCGAACTGTACAACCGCTATATCAGCGAACAGGCGGCGGGTGGCACCAGCGGTGACGTGGTGTGGAGCTCGTCGATGGACACCGCGCTGAAGCTGGCGACCGATTATGCGCAGGAATACGCTTCACCAGAGCAGGGCCAATTACCCAAGTGGGCGGTATGGAAAGAAAAAGCCTACGGCACCACCTACGAACCGGTGGTCTTCATCTATAACAAACGGTTGATCCCGCAGGGCGATGTGCCGGACTCTCATGCCGCGCTGGCCAAGCTGATTGCCAGCCAGACCGATAAATTCAAAAAGAAAGTCACCACCTATGACATTGAAAAGTCAGGGTTGGGTTTCATGCTGTCGGTACAGGATTTCAAGGCCGATCCGAACTATTTTGCCACCCTGGCTGACGTCGCCAAAGGGGGGCTGGCGGTGCAATCTTCTACCGGTACCATGATGGAAAGGGTGTCATCCGGGGAGAACCTGATTGGTTTCAACATCCTGGGTTCCTACGCCGAAGCCCGTGCCAAAACCGACCCTTCGCTGGGCATCTCTTATCCGAAGGATTACACCCTGGTGCTGTCGCGTGTGTCCTTCATCAGCAAAGAAGCGGCTAACGCCAACGCGGCAAAACTGTGGCTTAACTATGTGCTGTCGGAAAAGGGCCAGAGCATTCTTGCCAACCAGGCCGACATTCCTTCGATTCGTAATGATATCGAAGGTAAAAACGACATTGACGGCATGACCAAAATGCTCGGTAAGGCGCTGAAACCGATCCCGGTAGATGAAAGCCTGCTGGAGTATCTGCAGCCGGCCAAACGCCTGGATTACATCAAGCAATGGCGTACCGCCGCAGCAAAATAATATACCCGTCATGCTTGGCGCTGCCTCTGTGTTGGCTGCACTCACTTACCCGAATCACTTACTGAAGTAAGCTCATCGGGATAAGCGCTCTTGCCGCCTTGATGCAGCGCCAATGATTTTGGGTATAGCAGGATACGGACGCGCGTCTGCCATTGTGGCGCGCGCCCTTTGGTCGTCGTCGTTTACAACCATCGGGATATATTTATGGAAGCATGGCGCAGAAAGTGGCAAAGCCTGCCGCGCGGCTTGGTGGTATTGATAACCGCACTGGTTATTTACGTGCCGCTGTCGTTTATCGTGATTCAAAGTTTCCTCTCCGCTCCCTTTTTCTCCCCCTCCAAGGTGTTCAGCCTGGAGGCATTCCAGTTTATTTTCACCGATCCGGATTTTTACAAGGCGCTGAAAAGTGGGTTTATCCTGGCTTTCGGCCTGGTGGTGATCGCCATTCCGCTGGGCGGTATTCTGGCTTTTTTAATGGTCAGAACCGATTTGCCCGGCCGCCGTTTTATTGAGCCGCTGATCCTGGTGCCGATCTTTGTCTCGCCGATGGTCCTGGGGTTTGGCTATGTGGTGGCCGCCGGGCCGGTGGGCTTCTTCTCGCTGTGGGCGGAATCGCTGCTGGGGTTCGTACCCTGGAATATCTATTCGATGGCCAGCATCGTGGCGATCGCCGGACTGACGCACGTGCCGCACGCCTATCTTTATATTTCTTCGGCCTTGCGCAGCGTGGGTTCCGACGTGGAGGAGGCCGCGCGCACGGCGGGTGCCTCGCCTTTGCAGGTGATGACGGCGGTCAGTTTGCCGATGGTGCGACCGTCCATTTTGTACGCTGGGGTGTTGCTGTTTTTCCTCGGGTTGGAAGTGTTCGGCCTGATGCTGGTATTGGGCGATCCGGAAGGCAACCTGGTGCTGGCGACTTACCTGTATCAACTGACCAATAAGCTGGGCACGCCGTCTTACCATCTGATGGCGGCGGTGGCGGTGGTGCTGATCTGCATCACCATTCCGCTGGTGATGTTGCAGCGCCGTTTGATGCGCACCGCTAACCGCTTCGTTACCGTCAAGGGCAAGGCGTCGCAGGCGCGGGCGCTGCCGCTGGGCAAATGGCGTTGGGTCGCCGGTGCGGTGGTGGTGTTCTGGCTGACGGTGACCATCGGCGTACCGCTGGTGGGGGTGGTGCTGCGCGCCTTTATCTCCAACTGGGGCGTGGGCGTTTCAATCTGGGACGAGCTGTCGCTCAACACCTTCCGCACCATCTGGCAGCAACCCAACCTGCTGCGAGCGATCGTCAACTCGATGGCGATTGGGGTATTCGGCGGCGCGCTGGCGGTGGTTTGCTATCTGTTTATCGGCATTGCCATGCACCGCAAACCCGACGGGGCTACCCGTTTCCTCGATTACAGCGTGCTGGTGCCGCGTGCGGTACCGGGCCTGCTGGCGGGGCTGGCGTTCCTGTGGGTGTTCCTGTTCCTGCCGATGTGGCTGGACAAGTCATTGAAAGAAGGCTGGCTGTCGGCGCTGCCGGTGGCCGAGTGGCTGCGGGAGAATCTGATCGTCTGGCTGCGGTCCTTGCGCAGCACCATCTTTAGCGTCTGGCTGGCGTACACCGTGGTGTGGATGGCCTATGGCCTGCGGCTGATCTCTTCGACGCTGCTGCAGGTCGGCCCGGAACTGGAAGAAGCGGCGCGCAGTGCCGGCGCGACCCGGGGGCAAATCACCCGTCACGTCACCATCCCGCTGTCGCGTTACGGCCTGATTGGTTCCTGGCTGCTGATGTTCCTGATTTTCGAACGCGAATATTCCACCGGGGTGTATCTGTTGTCTCCGGGTACCGAAACCATAGGTTCGATGCTGGTTTCCCTGTGGGCGGCGGGCGCCATCGATATCGTTGCGGCTCTTTCGTTCATAAACATCCTGCTGGTGGTGTTGGGTCTGGGTATTGCCCTGCGCTTTGGAGTGAAATTACATGATTGAACTTTCGGTAGAAAATCTGCATTTAACCTACGGCGACAACCCGGTGTTGAAGGGGGTCTCGATGGATTTAAAGCGTGGCGAGGTAGTTTCGCTGTTGGGGCCGTCGGGCAGTGGTAAAACCACGCTGCTACGTGCGGTTGCCGGGCTGGAGAAACCGACTCAGGGCCGCATTATCATTGGCAACAATACCGTGTACAACGGCAGCGCGCGCAGCGAAATTCCGGCGGAGGAGCGCAACCTGGGGTTGGTGTTTCAGTCCTATGCCCTGTGGCCGCATAAAACGGTGTTTGAAAACGTCGCCTACCCGCTGAAATTACGCAAAGTCGCCTCGGCGGAAATCAACCAGCGGGTGCAGGGCGTGCTCGACCAGCTTGGGCTGGGGCATTTGGGCCAGCGTCATCCTCATCAGTTGTCCGGCGGCCAGCAACAGCGCGTGGCGATTGGACGGGCGCTGGTGTACAACCCGCCGGTTATTCTGCTCGATGAACCGTTATCTAACCTCGACGCCAAGCTGCGCGAAGAGGCGCGGGTGTTCCTGCGTGAGCTGATCATCAAACTGGGGCTTTCGGCGCTGATGGTGACTCACGATCAGAACGAGGCAATGGCCATCTCCGATCGCATCCTGTTGCTCAACAACGGAAAGATCGAGCAGCAGGGCACGCCGCAGGAAATGTACGGATCGCCGTCGACCCTGTTTACCGCCGAGTTTATGGGCAGCAATAACCGCCTGCACGGCAAGGTTACCGAGGTGAGTGAGGGCAAAGCGCGCATTGAAGGCAAAGACTGGGCGCTGTGGGGCATGGCGGGGGCAGGGGTAAAAGCCGGCGAAGAGGCCACGGCGGTGATCCGCGTGGAGCGCGTGCGCCTGGGAGATGATGCGCAGGGCAATCAACTTGAGCTACCGTTGCTGACCAGCATGTACCTCGGCGATCGTTGGGAGTACCTGTTCCGCACCGTCGCCGAGGATTTCGTGGTGCGCGCTTATGGCACCGAAGTGCGTGGTCAGACACTGTGTCGGCTTTCCCTGCCGCCCGAGCACCTGTGGATTTTCCCTAAAGTTTAGCCCGCCAACTAGCCGCGTCCTGTCCAGGGACGCGGCTCACTGAATCACAAATCCAGTACCAGCCGTTTGCCCTTGGCCCGTGAGCAGCAAATCAGCAGGCTTTGCTGTGCTTGTCGTTCCTCCTCGCTCAGGTACTGATCGCGGTGGTCGGCCTCACCTTCAATAATCCGTGTTTCGCAGGTGCCGCAAATCCCTTCCCGACACAGGCATTCCACCTTTGCCGCTTTGCTGTTTTCCAGCGCTTGTAAAATAGTGACGCCTTCTGCCACCTCCAGTTCAATACCCGAACGGGCCAGCACCAGGGTGAAGGCACCGCCCTGACTGTCAGCGGCACTAAAGGCTTCGCGATGCAGACGTGCTGGAGCAATTCCCAACGCCGAGGCCGTCTGCCATACCGCTTCGTTCAGCAAAGGAGGGCCGCATACGTAGATATGAGCGCTGGGTTCTACATCGGCCAGCAGATGCTTCAGATCCAAACGGCTACCCTGGCTAGAGATGTGGCAGTGGATATGCTCGGCAAACGGTGACGTTTCCAACTGAGATTGAAAGGCATTATGTTCCTCACTGTGAAAGCAGTAGTGCAGTCGGTAGCCTTGGCCACGCTGATGCAGTTCATGCAGTTGCGCCATGAACGGTGTGATACCGATGTCGCCCGCAATCAATAGGTGGTATTCCGCATCCGGCGCCAGCGCAAACAGATTATTCGGCGTGCTGATGGTCAGCGTATCGCCAATCCGCAGGTTGTCGTGCATGAAATCCGATCCCCCCTTAGAGTGCGGTTCGCGCCGCACAGCAATCTGATACTGCTGTAAGTCGAAAGGGGAACTGAGCAGGGAGTAAGCGTTGCTGTAACGCCGTTCCCCCTGTTGCATCTGTACGATGATATGGCTGCCGCCGTTGAACGCAGCCAAGGGGCGCCCCCGTCGGTCCGCCAGAGTGAAGCGCTTTACCTGTGCGGTAATGGGTTCGATATCGATAACGCTGACCTCGAACATCTGATAGCGGGACATAATCTAAACTCCAGAGCGCGGGTAGACCCTGACGCATTCAAGATTGGAATACCTGAGCCACCAGATTATGGAAATGCGCGATGGCGTGTTCACTGACGCCGCTGCCTGCACCGTCGGCCATAATGCGTCCCTGGCCGCGATAACCGCGCGATTTCAGTCCTTTCTGCACGCTTTCGACCAGCCGCAGATCTTCCGGACGGAACACGTCGCGATACCATTCGATCAGCCGCTGCTGTTCGGCGGTCAGATCCTGATTAGTGAAGTAAATGTCATAGTTCTGCAGGGTAGTTTCCGCATCGACCGGGAACTCATAAATCACCGTCATCATGCCTTCCAACGGCGGGATATTGAACATGGTGCATGGCCATAACCAGATGCCGTGGAAACTGGCGTCTTTGCCTTCTTCGAATTTGAATGACTGCTCGGAAGGGCGGGCATAGCCAAATTGCATCGTCCAGTTGCCGTGTAGGGTGTGCCAGTAGCGATCGACCTGCACAGAGTCGGCAAAGCCGGGGTGCGCCGGTGCGCAGTGGTAACATTCGAGATAGTTATCAACAATATTTTTCCAGTTGGCCGGGGTATGCGTAGTAAAGCGCGCCGCCAGTTTCAGGTCGTCCACTGTCGGGCAGGCTTCGCGCACCTTGGTTGCCAGTCCAGGCAGTTGATCTTCTACGCTGCCGGCTTGTGAGTTCATATTGATAAAAATAAACCCACCGTATTCTTCTACGCGCAGTGGCATCAAATGTGCGTTGTCTTTATTGAAATTATGTACGTTTTCACAGTTGCGTGCGTGTGCCAGCTCACCATCGAGTTTGAACGCCCAGGCGTGATAGGGGCAGGTAATGACGTTTTTGGCTTTGCCTTCACCCGTCAACAATTGGTGGCCGCGGTGCGGGCAGACGTTATAAAAGGCGCGCAGTTCCTTATCGCGGCCACGTACCACCAGAATGCTCTCGCCGATGATTTCTCGGGTGATGTAATCATTTGGCTGAGCTACTTCACTGCCGTGTGAGATGCAGATCCAGCTATTGGCGAATATCTGCTCTTTCTCATGTTCGAACGCCGTCGAGTGAGTATAGAACTGGGCCGGAATGGTGTATGCCTCGCTGGCATCGGCGCAGAAGTCTTTGGGTAAGATGAATGCAGGGGTCAGATTGCTCATGGTTAACCTTCCTCTTATTGGTTTTATTCCGTAGGGGGATTCAGACGCTAGTCGAGTTGCTTACCGGGCTGACGGCCGGCGGCTCGCTCTGCACGGGGGGGCTGCTGTCAATCAGGTTTGCCGGTGTGGCGGCGTAGTCCTGTTTTAACCAGCGGAAGAAACCGTAGGTTTTTATCAGCAGTACTACCAGGAACGGCAGAGCGGTCAGGATGACGGTGGTTTTCATGGTGTTCAGTGAGGCACCGGTAAACAGGATCGCCAGTGGAATCAGGGTGATCACTACGCACCAAAACAGGCGTAGCATTGGGCTGGGATCTTGGCCTTCTTGCAGATTGCGGGTACTGGTGGCGGCCATGGTGTAGGCAACGGCGTCCATGTGTGACGCCAGAAAAATAATCATGATAAACAGATAACCAGCCAGGAACAGTTTACCGAGCGGCAGTGACATCAGCAGCATTTGCACTGCCGTTTCGCCTCCCTGAGTGTTGAGGATCTCCGGCACGTCTAACTGGCCGCTGATGAATTGGTGCATGGCGAAACTTTCCAGCGCACCGAAGAAAAACCAGCAGCCGAGGGTGCTGCCGAACAACAAGGCCCAAATGACCTCTTTGATCTTGCGCCCGCGAGAAACTCGGGTCACAAACATGGCGACGCCCGGTGTATAAGAAATCCACCACAGCCAGTAGAACACTGTCCAACTGCGATTAAAGCTACCGTCACCCATAGGGTCGGTAAACAGACTCATTTGCAGGAAGTTCTGCGCCGTCAGGCCGATGGCGTTAACGGTATTGTTGATGGTGAATTCGGTTGGGCCGACCAGTAGTACCAGCGCAGCGAAGAGAAAAGCGCCCCAGCCGACCATTTTACTCAGCCGCTGCATGCCACCGTCGATGCCGACGTAGGAGCTGAGGCAAAAAATCACCGCGGCCAGCAGGATCACCGTAGCCTGCACTGTAAAGGTGTCGGGAATGCCGGTTAACGCTGTCAGCCCACGGGTAAAGGTGGAAGCGGTCAATACCAGCGAGATAGTCAGTGCGCCCACCGTTGCGACCAGAAAAATAAGGTCTACGGCTCGTCCAATCGGCCCATTGGCGCGTACGCCGGTAATGGCCGCAATAATGCCAGACAGGCTCAATCCCTTGTTTTTACGCACGTGGAAGTGATAGGCCATGATCAATGAGGCCAGCGCGTAGGTTGCCCAAGCGCTCAGTCCCCAGTGGAAAAACGAATAGCTGATGCTATATTCCAACGCTTTTGGGCTGCGTGGCTCAATATTCAGCCCCGGCGTTTGGTAGTAATAGGCCCATTCCATCACGCCCCAGTAAAGGGTGGAGGAACCTAACCCGGCACAGATGAACATAAACAGCCAGGCCAGAGTGGGGTACTGCGGTTTGCCTTCGCCCAAATGGATATTGCCGTATTTGCTTAATGCCAAATAAAGCACCACCAGGAGAGCCAGCAGCATCAGAACCTGAATGATGGAACCGAACAGCCGCGTGACCGCATTGAAAATGGTATTGGCGACCCGTTCGGACTGAGCCGGGAATAGCATCAGGAAAATAGCAATCAGCGTGATGCTGCACAGGCTGATGGCAATAAGCATGACATCCTTTTTAGGGGCGCTCTCCATGGTGTGAACTCCTGTATTTGTGGTGGGCAGAGGCAGGCAATTAACCTTGCGCATCGGCCTTTTTGGCATCGTGCCATTTCTTTTGTCAGACCACGTAGGGCGGATGTTCGATACCTTTGGTACCGCAAATAGTTACCCTTCCTTAACATTTTTGAGTGTGCACAAATTAGCCGAATGCCACAATTAGGGGATCTGTGAAGGGATAAAACACAGTATGTGAATAATTTGTTGTGATCTTGCCGTGAGAATTTGTGTGGTTTTCAGCGGCGATGCTGCAGTACAAATCGCAAGACAAAGTGGGACAGACAACGCAGGGTGTTAGGTAACACCCTGCGGATGGTTTAGGGCAGGAACGTTAAGAGAGCAGCAGGGCGGCGATCGCCTGGCCGACCTGCTGAGTGGTGGCATGGCCGCGCATGTCCGGCGTCCGCGGCCCGTTGGCAATAACCTGTTCGATGGCGGCCAGAATGCCGTCATGGGCCTGACGGTAGCGTGGTTCGTCCTCCCCGAGGAAGTCCAGCATCATGGCACCGGCCCAGATCATGGCAACCGGGTTGGCGATGTTTTTGCCGAAGATATCCGGCGCGGAGCCGTGCACCGGTTCGAACAACGACGGGAAGCTGCGTTCGGGGTTGAGGTTGGCCGAAGGCGCAATGCCGATGGTACCGGCGCAGGCGGGGCCAAGGTCGGACAGGATATCGCCGAACAGGTTGGAAGCCACCACCACGTCAAAGCGTTCGGGCTGGAGCACGAAGCGGGCACACAGAATATCAATGTGCTGTTTGTCCCAGCAGATCTCCGGATATTGCTGCGCCATGGCCGCCACACGCTCATCCCAGTAAGGCATGCTGATTGCCATACCATTGGACTTGGTGGCGGCGGTGAGCGTCTTGCGGGGACGCTGCTGTGCCAGCTCAAAGGCGTATTTCAAGATGCGATCAACGCCGTGGCGGGTGAATACCGATTCCTGGATCACCATTTCACGCTCGGTGCCTTCAAACATCCGGCCGCCGAGTGAGGAATACTCTCCCTCGGTATTTTCGCGCACCACGTAAAAATCGATATCCCCCGGTTTTTTATTTGCCAGCGGACAGGGGACGCCGGGGAATAGCCGCACCGGACGCAGGTTCACGTATTGATCGAAATCGCGGCGAAACTTCAGCAGTGATCCCCACAATGAGATGTGGTCCGGCACCTTGTCCGGCCAGCCGACGGCGCCAAAATAGACGGCGTCGAAGCCTTGCAGTTGCTCGAACCAGTCGTCCGGCATCATCTTGCCGTGGTGCAGATAATAATCACAGCTGGCCCATTCGAAGGTTTCAAACTGCAGGGACAGATCCCAGCGTGTCGCCGCAGCCTGTAAAACGCGAATGCCTTCCGGCATTACTTCCTGGCCGATGCCGTCTCCCGGTATGGCGGCGATTTTATAGCTTTTGCTCATAGGGTCTCACTTGTAGGTAGAGGTAATTGACATCCCCCCCATCCTATAATTGACTAACTGTTAATCAATGCTGGAAACGGTGAAACATAAAACACGAATCATGAATAATATTCCGATCCTCAGTGACCTGCGGGTGTTTGTGTTAGTGGCACGTCGCGCCGGATTTGCCGCTGCCGCCGACGAGTTAGGGGTTTCACCGGCGTTCATCAGCAAACGCATCGCCCTGCTGGAAAAGGCGCTGGGGGTGTCTTTATTGCACCGCACCACGCGGCGGGTGGCAATCACCGAAGATGGTGAACGTATTTATGAGTGGGCGTTGCGCATTCTAAATGACGTTGACCAAATGATGGATGAGCTTTCCGATGCCCGGCAGGCACCACAGGGCACGCTACGTATTGTCAGCAGCTTTGGTTTCGGCCGGCGTTTTGTCGGCCCTGCGCTGTCGGCCTTGTCGCGGCAGTACCCGGCGTTGGAGCTGCGCCTGGATGTTTCCGATCGGCTGGTGGATCTGGTCAGTGAAGGCTTTGATCTGGATATCCGCATTGGTGATGACATTGCGCCCAATCTGATCGCGCGTAAGCTGGCACAGAACCAGCGTATTTTGTGCGCTTCGCCGGAATACCTGCGGCGCTGTGGGACGCCCAAGAATCTGGGGGAGCTTTCCGGACGTGCCTGCCTGGCAATCAAGGAACGCGATCATCCTTTTGGGCTGTGGCGGCTACAGGGGCCGCAGGGCGAGGAGGCAGTGAAAGTGACCGGCGGGCTGTCATCCAACAACGGTGAAATTGTGCATCAATGGTGTCTGGACGGGCAGGGCGTGGCGCTGCGCTCGTTCTGGGACGTGAGGGAGAGCATTGAAAAAGGCCGGTTGGTGCATCTCCTGCCGGACTACTACCAGCCGGCAGATATTTGGGCGGTGTACGTTTCGCGTCTGGCGACCTCGGCCAAGGTGCGGGTGACGGTCGAATTTTTGCGCGAATATTTCCGTCAGCATTATGGCGAGACCTCGTTATTGTCAGAATATCTGGCGCGTCGCTAAGAATTGGCCATGGAAAAGTGTGCGCTAGATCATCTTATTCCCGCAAAGTGTCGTCCGGTTGCCAGGCAGGCTGTCGCATCTGTTCCTTTTGGCAAAACTTTGGTTTATGCTCGGCTGAAGCGTTTCAGTTGTGGCTGTTTTCAACAGAAACGTTGGAGTGAGGCCGGTGAAACAAGTGCCGGGCCGAAGGAATAATGTGATGCGAGGATTCACAGCGGGTGGTGCGCTAACGTACTCTATGCGGGTTATCCAGATACCCCAGTCAGCGCCCTCTCGATCACGGTGAACACGCCCGGTGAGAGAAGGCCCTTTTTCAGGAGCAGCATGACAATCCGCATAGCGATAAACGGCTTTGGCCGCATTGGCCGCAGCGTTTTACGCGCACTGTATGAATCGGGAAGAAGAGCGGAAATTTCCGTGGTGGCGATCAACGAATTGGCAAACGCCGAAGGGATGGCCCACCTACTGAAATACGACTCCAGCCATGGCCGCTTTGCCTGGGATGTTCGCCAGGAATGCGACATGTTGACCGTCGGAGACGACACCATTCGCTTGCTGCATCAGCCGGCGGTGGAACAGCTTCCCTGGGGGGAGCTGGGCGTTGATGTGGTGCTCGATTGCAGCGGTGTGTACGGTAGCCGGGCAGATGGCGAGGCCCATCTGGCGGCGGGGGCGAAAAAAGTGTTGTTCGCTCACCCTGGCGGTAACGATCTGGATGCTACCATTGTATTTGGGGTCAACCATCAGACGCTGCTGGCGGAACACCGTATTGTTTCCAATGCGTCATGCACCACCAACTGCATTATTCCGGTGATCAAGCTGCTGGACGATGCCTACAGCATCGAATCAGGCACCCTGACCACCATCCACTCTTCGATGAACGATCAACCGGTGATAGACGCCTATCATCAGGATTTGCGGCGTACCCGCGCGGCGAGCCAGTCGATTATTCCGGTCGACACCAAGCTGGCCGCGGGCATCACCCGTATTTTTCCGCAGTTTTGCGATCGCTTCGAAGCGATTTCGGTACGCGTGCCGACCATCAACGTGACGGCCATCGATCTCAGCGTCAGCGTCAGTTCGGCGGTGAAAGTGACAGAGGTCAACCAGCTGCTGCAAATGGCCGCACGGGGATCATTTCGTGGTATAGTTGACTATACGGAACTACCATTAGTCTCGATCGATTTTAACCATGACCCGCATAGCGCTATCGTTGACGGTACGCAGACCCGGGTCAGCGGTCAGCACCTGATCAAGACCTTGGTCTGGTGTGATAATGAATGGGGCTTTGCCAACCGGATGTTGGATACAACACGGGCAATGGCCGCAAGCGGTTTCTAGTACGGCGGCATCGGCATGTCCGATGCGCCGCTCAGGCAACTTTATAGTTTCTAGAGAATCAACCAAGAGGGTTCACCATGTCTGTAATTAACATGTCCGATCTGGATCTGGCCGGTAAACGCGTTCTGATCCGCTCCGATCTGAACGTTCCAGTGAAAGACGGTAAAGTGACTTCCGATGCACGTATCCGTGCCTCCCTGCCGACTATTGAAGCTGCGCTGAAACAAGGCGCCCGCGTGATGGTAACTTCCCACCTGGGTCGTCCTACCGAAGGCGAGTACAACGAAGAATTCTCCCTGCTGCCTGTGGTCAACTATCTGAAAGAACACCTGAAAAACCCGGTTCGTCTGGCTAAAGACTACCTGGAAGGTGTTGACGTTGCAGAAGGTGAACTGGTCGTGCTGGAAAACGTCCGTTTCAACAAGGGCGAGAAAAAAGACGACGAAACCCTATCCAAAAAATATGCGGCGCTGTGCGACGTGTACGTGATGGACGCCTTCGGTACTGCGCACCGTGCGCAGGCTTCCACCCACGGCGTGGGCAAGTTCGCTCCTGTTGCCTGTGCGGGCCCGCTGCTGTCTGCAGAACTGGAAGCCCTGGGTAAAGCGCTGAAAAGCCCGGCTCGCCCAATGGTTGCCGTGGTTGGCGGTTCTAAAGTTTCGACTAAATTCGATGTGCTGAACTCGCTGGTGAAAATCGCCGATACGGTGATCGTGGGCGGCGGCATCGCCAACACCTTCGTGGCTATCGATAATAACGTTGGTAAATCTCTGTACGAACCTGACTTCGTCGATGCAGCAAAAAAACTGCGTGACGAGTTTAAAATTCCGGTTCCTACCGATTCTCGCGTAGGTACGGAGTTCTCTGAAACTGCACCTGCTACCTTGAAAAAAGTCAGTGAAGTCAACGATGATGAAGAGATCATGGACTTCGGTGACGAAACCGCGCTGGCTATGGCCAAGTTGCTCAAAGAAGCCAAAACCATTCTGTGGAATGGCCCGGTTGGCGTATTCGAGTTCCCTAACTTCCGTAAGGGCACCGAAATTGTCGCACGCGCTATCGCAGACAGCGAAGCATTCTCTATCGCGGGTGGTGGTGATACGCTGGCGGCTATCGATCTGTTCGGTATTGAAGATAAAATTTCTTATATCTCTACCGGCGGCGGTGCTTTCCTGGAATTTGTGGAAGGTAAGGCGTTACCGGCAGTAGTGATGCTGGAAGAGCGCGCCAAGCAGTAATTCAGACAGCGGGAGGCGAAAGCAGCCCGTTTATTTTATACCGCGCGGCATAGGCGGCGCGGCATGAAAAATCGATTTACATCCATCTACGGCCGACGAAACAGGACAAAGTAACATGTCTAAAATTTTTGATTTCGTAAAACCGGGTGTCATCACTGGTGATGACGTTCAGAAAGTATTCGCAGTAGCTAAAGAGAACAACTTTGCTCTGCCAGCAGTTAACTGTGTAGGTACCGACTCTATCAACGCCGTGCTGGAAACAGCCGCGAAGGTACGCGCTCCGGTTATCGTTCAGTTCTCCAACGGCGGTGCCGCGTTTATCGCCGGCAAAGGCGTGAAGACTGACGTTCCACAGGGTGCAGCAATTCTGGGCGCGATTTCTGGTGCACACCACGTTCATCAGATGGCTGAGCATTACGGCGTGCCGGTTATTCTGCACACCGACCACTGCGCGAAGAAACTGCTGCCATGGCTGGACGGCCTGCTGGACGCTGGCGAGAAGCATTTCGCCGCTACCGGCAAACCATTGTTCTCTTCCCACATGATCGACCTGTCTGAAGAGTCCCTGGAAGAAAACATCGAAATTTGCAGCAAATACCTGACTCGCATGGCGAAAATCGGTATGACCCTGGAAATCGAACTGGGCTGCACCGGCGGTGAAGAAGATGGCGTGGACAACAGCCATATGGACGCATCCTCCCTGTACACTCAGCCAGAAGACGTGGCTTACGCATACGAAAAACTCAATGCGATCAGCCCACGCTTCACTATCGCGGCGTCCTTCGGTAACGTGCACGGCGTTTACAAGCCAGGCAACGTGAAACTGACCCCGACCATCCTGCGAGATTCTCAGGACTATGTTTCCAAGAAATATAACCTGCCGCACAACAGCCTGAACTTCGTGTTCCACGGCGGTTCCGGTTCTAGCGACGCAGAGATCAAAGAGTCCGTAGGTTACGGCGTGATCAAAATGAACATCGATACCGATACCCAATGGGCAACCTGGGACGGCATCCTGCAGTACTACAAAAAGAACGAAGGCTATCTGCAAGGCCAACTGGGTAACCCAGAAGGCGCTGACAAGCCGAACAAGAAATACTACGACCCACGCGTATGGTTGCGTTCAGCCCAGACTTCGATGATTACTCGTCTGGAACAGGCTTTCAAAGATCTGAACGCAGTAGACGTTCTGTAATCTCGGTTAGCTGCTGATATCAAGGCTCCCCTCGGGGAGCCTTTTTTGTTTCTAGCTCAGCAGGCCGGCGCCGACGTTAATCGACAGCCCCAAAATCACCAGGTTGAAGACAAAGGAAATCACCGATTGCAGCAGGGCGACCTTGCGCACTTCGGCCGCGCCGACCGCCACGTCGGCGGTTTGCGACGCCACGGCAATGGTGAATGAGAAATAGGCGAAGTCCCAATAGGTCGGTTCTTTGAGGTCACCGGGAAACAACAGCGGCAGCGGATCTTGCTGCGCGCCCTGACGATAAAATTGATGGGCATAGTGCATGGTGAACGAGGTGGGCAGCAGCAGCCAGGACACCACCAGCGTGGCACCGGTCAGCGCCAGATGCAGTGTTTTCAGCGAGTCGCTGACCTGCCTGGTGGTACTCAGCTCAAACAGAATCGACAGAATGCTCACCATGCAGCCAATGCTGACCAGCGCCAGCACTTTACTGGCGCTTTCATCCTGCGTGCGTGCGAGCTGGCGGATATGCTTCGGCGTGCTGACCAGCATCAACCGCCAGAGAAACAGCAGGTAGCACCAGGCCAGCAGGTTCCAGCCGAGCATCAGGCGTTGCAATTGACCGAGCCTGTCCGGCAGCAGCAGGTAGCACAGAATGCCCGCCGCGACGGAAAGCAGCAGCCTGGGGCGAACCCGCCAATAGTGTTGAATCGACGATGGCATGTGCATGACGAGCGAAGTTCCTTATCGTTAAAAAGGCGATAGCGCTATGTTCAGCATAGAGGAAGTTCGGCGATTTTTGCCGCTTACGGTTGGCATGCTGCGGAAATGTTAGTTAACCTAGGGCGGTGGTTTCCGACTGACGCCAGATGTCAGTTTTTTTGCGAGTTTATCCCCTTAGGGAAAAGTTAGGACGACACGAATGAAAGATCTGAATGTAGTAGACGGCATTAATGGTGCCGGTAACTGGCTGGTGCAGAACCAGGATTTATTGATTCAGTATGCGGTGAACATCGTCGCGGCAATTGTTATTTTCATCATTGGTTCGGTCATTGCCCGGGTAGTCAGCAATGCGGTAAACCGCGTGATGAAGCTGCGCGGCATTGATGCCACGGTAGCGGATTTCCTGTCGGCCATGGCGCGTTACGGCATTTTGGCCTTCACTTTTATCGCGGTGCTGGGGCGCGTTGGCGTACAGACCACTTCGGTGATCGCCGTGCTGGGTGCCGCAGGTTTGGCCGTCGGCCTGGCGTTGCAGGGCTCGCTGTCCAACTTCGCCGCAGGCGTGTTGCTGGTGGCCTTCCGTCCACTGCGTGCCGGTGAGTACGTCGACTTGGGCGGCGTAGCCGGTACCGTCGACCAGGTGCAGATTTTCTCCACCACGCTGCGCACAGCAGACAACAAAACCATCGTGGTACCGAACGGTAAAATTATCGCCGGTAACATCATCAACTATTCCCGCGAGCCGAACCGCCGTGTGGATATCGTGGTTGGCGTGGCTTATAACGCCGACATCGATGTAGTGAAAAAGGTACTGGGCGATGTGATCGCCGCTGACAAGCGCATCATGCACGCCAAAGGCGTGACCGTGCGTCTGAACGAGATGGCGCCTTCTTCACTGAACTTCGTGACCCGCTCCTGGACCACCAATGCCGAGTACTGGAACGTGTACTTCGATCTGATGGAGAACTTCAAGCGCGCACTGGATGCCAACAACATCGGTATTCCGTTCCCGCAGATGGACGTTCATCTGTATCGCAACGATGCGACCACCGCGAAAGCGGAATAACGGAAAGGGGCCTTGGCCCCTTTTTTAATTGCTGGCCGAGGCGGTATTTGTCGTATCTCGTGTTTAAAACCCACCAAACAATGTGCCCGTTAACTTAAAAATCAAGCAGTCTTTCCAGGAGAGAGACCGCCAGACAGAATCACAAAATTTTATTATTAAGCTCCCTGCCCAATAAGTTTCTGCTGGATTTCAGCCTCCGGCATCATATCCTGCAGCCCTTTAATCAGCATTTCCCCGGCTTCCTGTAAGGCTGTCAGGGGCATCTCGGGCAAACTTTCCAGAATAAACCACATTTGTTGGCTTTCAACGCTCAGACGGGTTCTTGTCCCTTGCCGCCAGTTCCAGCGTCGGCATGTCACCCCAATATCATCTCGCCACACCACTTCGCCGGGTTCGGGAGACTCGTGAGCCGGTTGGCCCTCTTTCACCGTATCAAACAACTCACTGCCATCTGCTAGGGTCAACTGCGGGGTTCCCACATAGGCGGCCAGATTTTCCCCTCCTACCGGGATGGCATAACGCAGACTGACCGCATTATAGAGATCTACCACCGGATCGATTCCAGGCATGTTGCCATCCCGCAGAACTCTTTTACGAAGTGCTTCGGCGGAACAAGGGGTCCGCTTGGGTTTTGCACCAAAGTGTTTGAAAACTTCCGCCCAGGCTGCCAGATGAGGTTCTGCCCATTCAGGTGCTCCCGCTGCAACCAGCTCACAGGCCTGTTTCAATGCAATTTCACCCACTTCTGGACGTATGACCGGTGCCGCTTTGACGAGAATGCTGATAGCCCGAAATCCCGGCGCGATATTGGCAATATCGCTATTAATTGACGGAGTAACAGAAAACATTGGATAATTCCATAATGACTAATTTATTACATGATATCGACCAGTGACCATTAAAGTCAATAAATCGACCGATCCGGGCGCTGACATCCATTCAGTCAGCGCAGCGGTATCCGGACGGATCAAAGCCTTCCGGAAACAAAAAAAACTCTCATTGGATGAGCTTTCTCGACGTGCGGGTGTCAGCAAGGGCATGTTGGTAGAAATCGAAAAAGGAGCGGCTAACCCCAGCATCGCCATTTTGTGCAAGCTTGCCGCTGCCATGGGGGTGTCCGTAGCCGATATCGTCGATGTAGCCAGCAAGCCACCGGTCCATGTGATCCAACAGGATGACATTCCGGTTCTATGGGTAGGTGAAAAGGGCGGGAGCGCACGGTTGCTGGCTGGTACCAGTGGCCCGGATATGGTTGAACTCTGGCGCTGGCATATGTATCCCGGAGAGCAATTCGCTTCACCCGGTCACCCTGTTGGTACATGCGAACTACTGCATGTGGAACAAGGGACGCTCCAGCTTGTTGTCGATAAGACAACGTTGATGGTCCCTGCCGGTTGTTCTGCCATAGCCAGAACGGATTTCCCGCATCAATATGCCAATAACAGTCATGAAGAGCTTATCTTTACGATGACCGTTGCAGAGTTACATCCTTAAACGGCAGCCTGCGCCATAACGCCTTTCTCCTTCAGAACGGGCTGGCGTTATAGGCTTTGATCGGCTCTTCAGTTATGGGATGAACAAAATGCAGCTCACTGGCGTGCAGCATCAGCCGCGCTGTCCGTTCGGTGCCGGGCAGCAGGAGACCGCCATACAGGTCACAGCCCAAAATAGGGTGGCCCAATTGCTGACAGTGGATGCGCAGTTGATGAGTGCGCCCGGTTTCCGGGGTTAGCTGTACCCGCGTCAATGGCAGCGACGTTCCGTCTTCCAACTCTCGATAAAAGCGCTCAACGACCCGATAACCGGATCGCGCGGGTTTGCCGTGGATGGCGCAAATCGACATCAGCGGGAACAACGCCGGATCTTTGGCAATCGCGGCGTCTATCACCCCTTGGTTGTCGTCCAGATGTCCGCACAGCAGTGCGCTGTACACTTTGGTTACGGTGCGCTGGCTGAACTGCTGGCAGAGGGCGGCATTGATAGCCTTATTGCGGGCAATCACCATCAACCCCGAAGTGCCGAAATCCAGGCGATGGATCAGGGTACAACCGGGGAATTGCTGTACCAGCCGATGATGCACCGAATCGAGATTTTGCGGATTTTTCCCCGAGAGGCTGAGCAGCCCACTGGGCTTGTTGATCAGCAGCAGACTCTCATCCTGATAGAGGATCTCGATCTGTTCATGGCATGGCGGGGCAATAAAGGTATCGATAATCTTGGACATCAGGCCAACCGGCGGGAGAGTGAGGGCGGATGATAACGAATTTTAAACCGACAGGCGAATGACGACCCTGTATCGTTCAAAACCGCCTGTGGGCAGCTTGCTGTCATAAGCTGGCGTTGTGACGAAAGCATCATGCCAACAATTTTAGAGCCAGAAGGCTTATCCCAATTCTCTGTTTCATTTGATTAAATTTACCGGATGTCGTTTCCGGGATATGCGCAGGGCATCAACCACCAATGAAAATGCGGGAGAGACTTGCTTGCGACTGGGATAGTAGAGGTAGTATCCGGGAAAAGGCTGACACCAGGCTTCGAGAACACGGAGCAGGCGGCCTTCCCTGATGTGTGAGCCAAACTCTTCTTCCGGAAGAAAAGCAATACCCAAGCCTGCCAGCGCCGCATCGACAATATGTTCGGATGTATTGAACGTAAGCTGTCCGCTCACCCGCACATTCAGATCGCCCCCATCCTGATCAAAATCCCAGACATAGAGCCCGCCAGATCGGACCATGCGCTGATTAATGCATTGATGTTGCGTCAGTTCATGAGGCGTTTGCGGGATGGGATAACGTGAAAAATAGTCCGGCGAGGCGACGGCCGCCATGCGTATTTTCGGGCCGATCGGCAGGGCAATCATATCCTTATCGATGGTATCTCCCAGGCGAACCCCGGCATCAAAACGGTCGGCGACGATATCGCGGAAGCCGTGGTTAGCATCGAACTCGATACGGATATCCGGGTATTCATGCAGCAGCGGCGCCAGTTTTGGCAGCAGTGTGGTGCGCAGGACATCCGGGCCGCAGGTGATTCGCACGGTGCCTGCGGGTTTATCGCGCAGCTCCGTGAGCATATCCAGCTCAGCTTCAATCTCGTCGAAGCGATTACCGATAGCCTGCAAGAGACGTTCTCCGGCAACCGTAGGCGAGACGCTTCGGGTGGTTCGGGTGAGCAGGCGGATCTGCATACGCTCTTCCAGGGCTGAAATCGCCTGGCTGAGGGCCGGTTGCGTCACACCCAGATGAGCCGCTGCACGCGTGAAGCTCCCTTCACGGGCCACGGTAACGAAATAAAGCAGGTCATTCAGGTTACGTTTCATTAGCTAGGCCCTCAGGATTAATAACCACAGCTTATAAGCCCATTAAGTATTCATTAGCTAGTCAGCCTACACCGGTCGTGTGAAAATTTCAGTAAGAGATAACCTCGGCGATAAACAACTATCGCTCTTCATTCTTGATACACATTTTGAGTCGCTATTCCGGTGAATAGCGTCCGCCCCCGGCTTGTCTGAATTTGGCCTGGGGATCGTCAGAGAGGTTGATTATGTCCACATTGAGCCGTGAAACACCGCATAACCAAGAGCGCGCATGCTGGAGCGGCGTTTTTGCCATGACCCTGTGTGTGTTTGTGCTGATTGCGTCGGAATTTATGCCGGTCAGCTTGCTGACACCCATTGCCAGGGACCTGGGCGTGACTGAGGGCTTGGCAGGGCAGGGCATTGCCATTTCCGGGGGGCTGGCGCTATTGACCAGCCTGGCAATGTCCAGCGTTGTCGGAAATCTGAACCGTAAAGTTCTTCTGTTAGGGATGACGGTTCTGATGGCAATGTCGGGGATGATTATCTCCCTGTCCTCCAGCTACCTGGTCTATATGGTGGGGCGAGCGCTGATTGGTATCGCTATCGGGGGATTCTGGTCGATGTCCGCTGCGACCGCCATTCGCCTGGTCCCTCAGCGTCTGGTGCCACGCGCATTAGCCATTTTTAACGGGGGTAATGCGCTGGCTACCGTTGTGGCAGCCCCTTTGGGTAGCTATCTGGGGGCAACCATCGGCTGGCGCGGGGCCTTTTTCTGTCTGTTGCCGGTGGCGATAGTGGCCTTCATCTGGCAGTGGTTCAGCCTGCCCTCAATGGTAGCCGATAAAGGCCGCCAGTCACGCGGCTCTATTTTTCGTCTGTTCAGCTACCCCGGTGTACCTACTGGCCTGTTGGCTTGTGGACTGTTCTTCATGGGCCAGTTCGCGCTATTTACCTACCTACGCCCGTTCCTTGAGGCGGTGACCCGGGTCGATGTCAGCACCTTAACCCTCATTCTGCTCATCATCGGCGTGGCGGGTTTTATTGGCACACTGTTCATTGGCGCTTTTTTGAAAGCCGGTTTTTACCCGACACTGATTGCCATTCCTCTGCTGATGGCGAGCATTGCCGGGATGTTGATCCTGGCCGGGCACAGCGTTTGGGTAGTTGCCCCCCTGCTGGGTATCTGGGGACTGATTGCGACTTCTGCGCCAACCGGATGGTGGGCATGGATTGCACGAACGCTGCCGAATGATGCTGAGGCGGGCGGCGGGCTGATGGTGGCAGCCATTCAGCTTGCCATAGCACTGGGATCCACCGCCGGTGGCTTTGCATTTGACCATCTCGGCTGGCAAAGCACATTTGCCCTGAGCGGCGGGTTGCTTCTCATCGCGGCCGCACTGACCTTTCTCACCGCACGTCAAAAACACAACACATATTAGAGGATTAGCTTCATGAAAAATATGACCCTGGCGCTGGGGCTGTTAATCAGCTCGTTCGCCGTCACTGCTGCCGATATGTCCAATGGCGCGGACAACTTCTACCAAAGCGATAAGGTCATACTGGAAAAAGTGACCTTCAAAAATCAGTACCAGATGAACGTCGTCGGCAATCTGTTTATTCCGAAAGAGATCAACCGTCATGTGAAAAATCCGGCGATCGTTATTGGCCACCCGATGGGCGCAGTGAAAGAGCAGAGTTCAAACCTGTACGCGCAAAAACTGGCGGAACAGGGGTTTGTGACGCTGGCGATTGATCTATCATTTTGGGGGGAAAGTGAAGGTAAACCGCAGCACTTAATCTCGCCGGAAATCTATGCTGACGACTTCAGCGCGGCAGTCGATTACCTGAGCACGCAGTCGTATGTAGATCCAGAGAAAATCGGTGTGTTGGGTATTTGCGGCAGTGGCAGCTTTGTTATTAGCGCCGCCAAAATAGACCCTCGCATGAAAGCGATCGCCACGGTCAGCATGTACGATATGGGTTCAGCTTTCCGTAATGGACTGAACCATTCTCAGTCGTTAGCGCAACGCCAGGCCTTTATTAAGTCTGCCATCGAACAGCGATTTGCCGAATTTAAAGGCGGCGCTACGGTTTACATCCCTGGAACGGTTAATAAACTGGATGATGCTACACCGGCAATCCAGCGTGAATTCTTTGACTTCTACCGTACTGAGCGCGGCGGCTATACGCCTAAGGGCGATAAAGAGGAACTGACTACGAAGCCTGTGTTGAGCAGCATCGGCAAGTTTATGAATTTCTATCCGTTCAATGATATTGAAACCATTTCACCACGCCCAATGTTGTTTATTACTGGCGACCAGGCACATTCGAAAGAATTCAGTGAAGATGCGTATAAACGCGCCGGGCAGCCGAAGGAACTGTTTGTGGTTCCAGGGGCTGGCCATGTCGATCTGTATGACCGCACTGACCTGATCCCTTTTGCTAAGCTGACATCGTTCTTCAAGACTAACCTGAAATAATGACAAAAGCCGCGCCCGAAAAGGCGCGGCATATTTCGGAGGAGACGGAATGAATAAACCGTGCTTTCTGTTACTTTGCCTGGTCGTGAATGGCCTGTTTCCCGTTTATGCCATTACCCCAGGTCAGACGGAAAAGGAAAACCCTATGACAATCAATATGAGCATCAATCAGCAGACATACGAAATTTCGTTGTCGGATACAGCGGCGGCCAAGGCTTTTGTTGAACAACTCCCTCTGACGCTGAACATGGAAGAGCTTAACGGCAATGAGAAATTTGCCGATCTCGCTCATAGCTTACCCGCCCGCCAGAGCAGACCGGGCGCCCTCCATGCAGGGGATCTGATGCTCTACGGCCACCAGACCCTGGTACTTTTTTACGAAACGTTTCAGACATCCTACAGCTACACCCCCATTGGCAAGGTTATTGCGCCAGAGGGGCTGAAAAAGGCGGTAGGTGATAAAAACATTGCCGTGCACTTTTACCGCGATTAGAGAGTGTTAAGCCCCGAAAACCATCATGGGGCCCCGGCCAATCTACTGCCCGTAATAAGCATTCTTGCCGTGTTTGCGCAGGTAGTGTTTATCCAGCAGCGCGGGCTGCATGCTGCCGATGCCCGGCGTCAGCTGGCGCGAGAAAATCCCCATATAGGCAATTTCTTCCAGCACCACCGCGTTGTGTACCGCGCTGTGCGCGTCCTTGCCCCAGGCGAAGGGGCCGTGTGAATTGACCAGCACCGCCGGAATGGCGTTCGGGCTGATACCGCGTCGGTGGAAGGTGTCGATAATCACCTTGCCGGTCTCCAGTTCGTAATCCTGCGCAATTTCGTCCTCGGTCATCAGCCGGGTGCAGGGAATGGCACCGTAGAAATAATCGGCGTGGGTAGTGCCCCAGGCGGGGATGTCCAGCCCGGCCTGCGCCCAGATGGTGGCGTGGCGCGAATGGGTGTGTACGATGCCGCCGATATCGGCAAATTCACGGTACAGCGCCAGATGGGTGGCGGTGTCCGAGGAGGGCTTTTTGCTGCCCTCGACGGTTTGCCCACTGGTGAGGCTGACCACCACCATGTCCTCGGCCACCATGTGTTCATATTCCACGCCGGAAGGCTTGATCACTACCAGCCCGCGTTCGCGATCCACCGCGCTGACGTTGCCCCAGGTGAAGGTCACCAGGTTATGGCGCGGCAGGTCGAGGTTGGCTTCCAGTACCTGTTGTTTCAGCTGCGACAGCGTTAGCATGTCATACCCCCTTGTTGCATTTTCTGTTCGATCCAACGGCGTGCCTGTACGATTTCAGCCACCGGCTCTTCGGCTTTCTCGGTCCACATCTCGATCAGGAAAGCGCCGCGATAGTTAAGCTGTTTCAGCGTGCGGAATAGCGCGACGAAGTCGACGCAGCCTTCGCCAAAGGGCACGTCACGGAACTGTCCCGGCGAGCTTTCGGTGACCGGATAGGTGTCTTTCAGATGGATGGCGGCGATGCGGTCAATGCCCAGCGCCAGCTCCTGCGCCACGTCATTGCCCCAGGCGCTGAGATTGCCGACGTCCGGATAGACCGTGAACCACGGCGATGCCAGGCAGGTATCCCATGCCTTCCACTTGCTGATTGAGTTCATAAACGCGGTGTCCATGATTTCCACCGCCAGCATCACCTGGGCGGCGGCGGCGCGTTCGACCGCCCATTGCATGCCCTCGGTGAAGCGGGCGAGGGTGCTTTCGTCCTGCTGTTCGTAATAGACGTCATAACCGGCGAGCTGGATGGTGCGGATACCCACGTCCTTCGCCAGTTGGATCGCCTGTTCCATCACCTCGAAGGCGCGTTGGCGCAGCGCATCGTCATGGCTGCCGAACGGAAAGCGGCGGTGGCCGGACAGGCACATCGACGGGATGCTGATACCGGTTTCCAGCATGGCGCTGACCAGCGACAGTCGCTGTTCTTTGCTCCAGCTCAGGCGTGCCAGCCGTTCGTCACTTTCATCCACTGACATTTCGACAAAATCAAAACCGCAGGCCTTGGCCAGCGCCAGACGCTCGGGCCAGGTCAGGTGTTTCGGCAGGGCTTTTTCATAAATTCCCAATGGGTGCTGGCGCATATCAACTTCTCCAGATGTCATCAATGACGGTGCGGAACTGACCGGCAGCGGCCAGCGGATCGGCCGCTTCTGCCAACGCCCGGCCGACGATAAAAGCGGTGACGGCGATGTCCTTAAACAGCGGTAAATCGGTCGGGGTGATGCCGCCAGTGACCGACAGCTCAATGCCCAGATCCGACAACGCTTTCATCAGATCCAAATCCTGCCGGCCCCAGGTTTGTCCGCTGGCCTGGGCGTCGCGGCCACGGTGGTAGATAGCCTGGCGGATGCCAAGCTCGCGCCACTGCCGGGCATCGTCCAGCGTCCAGCGGCCGAACAGCTCAATCTGGATCTCGCCCTGGTGCTGTTGCGCCACCTCCAGCGCGCTGCTCATGGTGGCTAACGGCGCGGCGCAGATCACCGTCATCCAGTTGGCACCGTGGCTGAAGGCCTGCTGCGCCAGCGTGCCACCGGCATCGGCCACTTTCAGGTCGGCCACCAGCGTATGTTGTGGGCAGCGTTCACGCAGCGCGCTCACCGCCTGGATACCGGCGCTGATGCATAAAATGGTGCCGGCCTCGATAATGTCGACGTGCGGCTGCAGGCGTTCTGCCGTTTGCAGGGCGGCGTCCAGCCGGGTGTGATCGAGCGCCAGTTGCAGACGCGGTTTGTTGCTCATAGGGCCTCCTTACCGGGTTGATTGAGCGTTTGCAGCGTGGCTATCAGCGCCTCATAACATTGATATTTTTTACCGTAAGCCTCTGCTGCTGCTGAGTCCGGCAGCACCCGTTCGATGCGCGGTGCCAGCGCTCGCTGGGCGGCGGTGAAATCGCTGAATACGCCGCTGCCGACCATTGCCGCCATGGCTGCCCCCAGGCAGCCGGTTTCTTCCACCTGCGGCAGTTCCACCGGCAGGCCGCTGACGTCGGCGAACATTTGCATCCAGGGGGCGGATTTGGCCGGACCGCCGGTGACGCGCAGCGCGGTAGCCGCAGGGAAGCGTTGCCGCATGCGGTTGAGGTGGGTCATATGGCAGAACACCACGCCTTCATAAATCGCCTGTACCAAATGCTCGCGCTGGTGGAAGGCCTGCATGCCGTGGAAGCTGGCGCTCAGGCCGAGCCCGGCGTTGGAGCCGTACAGGAAGGGAACAAACAGCAGGCGGCTGTCGGCTTTCGGCAGCGTTGCCACCCAGTCGTTGAGCTGGGCGTAGTCCTGCAGCCCCCATTGTCGGCAGAACCACTCCAGGTTGGCGGCAGAGGTTGGGCTGGCTTCGTGCACAATGTATTTGCCGGCTTCGGCGTGGCGACCATAAACAAACGGGTGGTCGAAACCGTCGGTGATTTTGTCGGTAATGCCGCTGGTAACCGACCAGGTGCCCATCACTGCGTTGAGCCGCGTTTCGTCGTGTAACCCGGCGCACAGCGCGGTGGACACCACATCGAACAGCCCGCCGACCACTGGCGTACCTGCCAATAGCCCGGTTGTCTTTGCAGCGGCGGCGTTGATCCGTCCGGCGATTTCGGCCGAACCGACAATCGGCGGCAGGGTGGGCATGATGTCGCCAATGCCCAGCAGCTGTGCCAGCGCAGGGTCATAGCGACCGTCGGCCATATGGTAAAGATTGGATTCGGAGATATTGGTTTCTTCACAGGCCAACTCGCCGGTCAGGCAGTAGCGCAGATAATCGTGGGCCATCAGCACGCTGCCGATCTGGCGGTAACGTTCCGGCTGATGTTGCCGAACCCAGCGCAGCAGCGACACCGGGTGGCCGGTCCACAGCGTTTGCCGGGTCTGCGGATACAGCGCTTGCGGCACGCCCCGTTTTTGCCATTCCTGCACCAGCGTCAGTGCGCGCTGGTCAGAAGACAGCATGGCATTGCCCAGTGGCTGCCCTTGCTGGTCCAGCAGAAACGCCCCTTTGCCCTGCGCCGAGATGCCGACCGCCTGAATATCCCCGGCGGCAATCTGGTTGCGGGTCAGCAGCTCGCGGATCACCTCGGCAGCGGTGTGCCACAGCGCAGGCATGTCCCGCTCCGCCCAGCCGGGCTGGGGCGAGATAATTTCCAGGTTGCGGCGAGCGATGCCCAGCTCAGCCCCCTGACGGTCATACAGCCCGGCTTTGATAAAGGTGCCGCCGCAGTCCAGCCCCAACCAATAGTCCATTATTCGGCCCTCGCGCTGTGGTCGCATTTGTTCGGCAGCATCAGCGCCAGCACCGAGGCAATGGCCAGTGATACCGCCAGGCTGTAAACGCCGACGTCCTTGCTGAACAGGCTGATCAATACGCCGACCATATAAGGGCCGCAGAAACCGCCCAGGTTGCCCAGCGCGTTGATCACGCCGCGTGCCCCACCGGCCACTTCGGCATTGAACAGTTTGGGAGGAATGGTCCAAAACACCCCGGCGGCGGCCTGGATGAATACCCCACAGCCGACCAGCGCCGCGTAAGACCACCAGATGTGATCTTTCAACAGCACCGACAGCGCCATGCAGATGGCGAAGCAGGCCAGCGGCAGCGCGACGAAGATTTTGCGTTTTCCGGTACGATCGGAGAGTGAGGAAATCACCAGCATGCCGAAGATGGCACCGATGTAGGGCAGAATCGCCAGCATGCCGACCTGCTCCATGTTGCCGTTGGTCAGCCCCTTGAGGATGGTCGGCAGCCACAGGGTGTAGCCGTAAATCCCGGTCTGGTAGAAGAAGTTAACCAGGATCAGCTGCCACATGATCTTGTCGCCCAACACCCGGCGCAGCGAGGCGTTGCGCACCGTTTTGCCTTTGATCAGCAGCTGTTCGTCATGCAACGTTTTGATCAGGTAGTCTTTTTCCGCTGCTGAAATCCACCTGGCCTCCTGCGGACGGTTGCTGATGGTGAAGTACCACAGCACCATTACCACCAGCGACAGCGCGCCTTCCACCAGAAACAGCATACGCCAGTCCCAGACGGTGATGATCCAGCCGGACAGCGGGGCGGTGAGAATACCGGCGATCGGCACGAACATAATGACGATGGCGTTGGCACGGCCGCGTTCCTTGTCCGGGAACCAGTTGCTGATCATGGTCAGCACCACCGGCAACATGCCGCCCTCGGAGACACCCAGGGCAAAGCGCAGGAACAACAGTTGGTACTGGTTACTGACCAGCCCGGTCAGCACCGAAATAATCGCCCAGGCCAGCAGCGACCACCCGATGAATTTCTTGCCGTTGCCGTACACCGCCAACTTGCCGCCGGGCACCTGCAGGAACAGATAACCGATAAAGAAGATGCCGCCGGCCAAACCGGCCATCGAGGCGGTAATACCCAGCTCGGCATCCATACCACCGGGCATGGCGAAGGCGATATTCACCCGGTCCATATAGGAAATAATGCAGGTGATCAGGATCGGCGGCACGATCCGCAGCCAGCGTAATTTGGGGATCGCCGGGTTTTGAGTGACAGAAACAGAGGCAATATTCATATATACACCTGTAGGGTCAGATTTTATTGTTTTGGTGGTTTAAGGCGCAGGGGCGCCCACACCCGCCCGTAGGCCGATGATTTTTATCTTTGATTTCTTTGCTGTCGGTCAGGCGCTAAATAATGCCAGCGGTATTTTCACCACTACTTTACGAATATCGCAGGGTTGTTGATGAATACAGGCCGGGCGATGAACATCCTGCGGGAAAAATACCGCAAAATTACCGGGCTGCATGGTTAACCAGGATTCATCCGCGACGTCCTGATAAAAAATAATGTCGCGCTGCGCCAGTAATTCCTGGTGGATCGGGTTATCGCCACGATCCGCCGCCACGCCGATCAATTCGCTGCCGCTGACCAGAAACTGCACATCAACATTTTGACGGTGCACTTCGGGCCGCAGAGCGCTCGGTTGCTGGGTGTGCAGATCCAGCACCTGTACTACATAGCCGGTCGCGGGATCCTGATAACGTCCGGCGGGCAGTGCGCTGAAATCCGTGCCTTGCAAATAGGCGATGGCGTGAGCCACCGGTGCCGGGTAGTGCTCCGCTGAGGTATTGGCGATATGGCCGAAGATCATGGTGTTTCTCCTGTTACAGCGCCTGAATGCGCGCCCAGACGCGCTCATCCACCGGAATGCCGTCACGCATGTTTTCTGCATGAATACGTGGGAATTTATGGCCCGGCAGGCGGATAGCCACCTCCGGGTTATCGCGTTCGGCGCTGGTGATGTAGTCCATGATGCGCTGCAGTTTTGCATCGCGAGTGGCACCGTCGATCAAGCGTTCGATCTCAATGGCGATAAACACCTGTGACACGCCGTACTCGTCACTGTTGTCCTCGGTGACGTCCGCGACTGAAGATCCGCCGGAAAGCAGGGTGGCGATCATATCCAGCACGACCGACAGCGCCGATCCTTTCCAGTAGCCCATTGGAAGAATGCGACGGTTCTCTTCAATGGTGGCCGGATCGCGCGTCAATTGCCCGTCGTTGTCAAAGCCGCCGTCCACTGGCAGGGTTTTGCCCGCCAGCCGGTTCAGCTCCAGCGCGCCATAGGAGAACATCGACATCGACATATCCACCATGGTGATTGGGTTACCCGGCACCGCGACGATCAATGGATTGGTGCCGATGCGGCACTCTTTGGCCCCCCAGGGCGGCATCACTGCTGCTGAGTTGGTCCAGCAAATGCCGATATAGCCTTTCTCTGCCGCTTGCCAGCCGTAGCCGCCGCCGCGCATCCAGTGGTTGGCATTACGCAGGGCCACCAGCCCGATGCCGTGGCCGTCGGCTAACTGCATGGCGCGATCCATCATTTTGCGGGCGGTGAGGTTACCTATGCCCTGATGGGCGTCCCATTGCTCAATTGCACCCAGCGACAGCAGCTTGCTGGGCTCGGCGTCCGGCACAATATCGCCAGCGTCCAACTGCTGAATAAAACGTGGGAAACGGTTAACGCCGTGGGAGTAAACGCCGCTGGCGGAGGTATCGGCGAACATACCGGCACAGTCATCGGCGGTGCCTTCCGCCACGCCCCGCGCCAATAGCACGCGTTTGAATTGCTGCTTTAGATCGGTGTAACTCACTCTCATGCTGATTCTCCGCCACGGTGCATTTGTTTGTTTTATGTTCTCTGAATTTCATTATACGGAATTGCATTTCAAATAAATGCTATACCTGCGGTTAAACGAAGTCAAAGCGACGGAGGAGAAAGTTATTTATATAAAACAGTGTGTTAAATTAATCTGATGGATTTGTGATCGACAACACATTTTGGGGCGTTGGCGTGCTTCAGACGTGGCAAAGCAGAGCGGAACAGGCCCGCTCTGCCAACATCATTTTTCCCCGTTATCCGCGAGTATTCAGCACCATGCGGTATAACGAGGTGGTGGCGGTAATGTACAACTCATTGCCGTCCGGCCCACCGAAGGTGCAGTTAGAGACGCGTTCCGGCACCTCAATCTTACCGAGCTGTTTCCCCTGGCTGTTGAAGATCAGTACCCCATCGGCACAGCTGCAAAACAGGTTACCGATCGCATCAACACAAAAGCCGTCCGGGAAGCCGGGCGCTACGCTGACGAAACGCCGACCGGCGTCCAGTTCACGCCCATTGACCTGATACACCCGCAGTTCACTGCGCCCGAGGGTCGGGAAATCAACGATCGACATGTCCGCCACATATAACAGTGACTCATCCGGTGAGAACGCCAGGCCGTTTGGCCGCTGCAGGTCACTGGCGGCAATGTTCAGCGAGCCGTCGCGCGGATCAAAACAGTAGAGGTAGCAGCCGATGATCTGGCTTTCCGATTTGTAACCCTCTTCATCCCCGGTAATGCCATAGGGCGGGTCGGTAAACCAAAGGGTGCCATCGGAGCGAACCACCAGGTCATTGGGGGAGTTGAAGCGCTTGCCGTCTACCCGATCGACCAGCATTTGCATCTCACCGTTGCTTTCGGTGCGGCTGATACCGCGCCGCCCGTGTTCGCAGCTGATCACCCGTCCTTCGGCATCGCGCGCATTGCCGTTGGCATAGTGCGACGGGGAGCGCCACAGGCTCAGTTCTCCCTGTCGCGACCAGTGGAACATGCGGTTGCCTTTCACGTCGCTGAACACCACCGCATCCTGCAGCGGCAGCCACACCGGCCCCTCGGCCCAAATGGCCGGTGAACACAGGCGTTCAAGCGGGCGACCTGTCATCAGTGGGTTCATGCTGCCTCCGCTTACTTCACGCCCCAAATGGCTTTGTAGTGGCCCTGATAATCATTTTGCGGGTCATACAGGTTGCTGCTGCCACCGTCGGCAGCGATATTGTCGCGGGTCACCAGGTGCGCCGGGGTGACGTAGCCGGAAGGCGGCTGTTTGGCGAAGGCGCGGTTAAACTCATCCAGCAGTTGCCAGCCGTGCAGTTTAAGCGGTTCCGGTACCGTAGCCGATTGGCTACCCCCAGAGCGGATGCGTTGGTAGGCGGAAATAGAGCCGTCCCCGGCCGAGATGCTGTAGGGCGCATTGTTGCCGCCTTTGCCCGCGGTTTTCAGCGCCGGGGCCATAAAATCAAAATACAGATCGTTAATGGCCAGCGCGTACTGGAACTGGTCACCGTATTTTTGCAGCAGGCTGAAAGTCATGGCCGGCATGCGGTTGGCGGTATCCGCCAGCGGGGTGTCGATAAACTCGACCACCTTGCAGCCACTGCATTTGCCGATTTCCTCTTTCATTACGTTGGCTTTGTCCAGCGCGATTTGGTACAGCGAATCGGTAAAGATCAACACGCTGGCCTTGCCGCCGGACTGCACCACCGCATACTGGGCGGCGATGCGAGCTACGTCATTGGAGTCGGAGGTGACATTGTAAAACACGTTGTACCTGGCGATTGGCCCCGGCTCAGGCACCGCATGCCAGCCGGTCAGCACAATGCCTTGCTGGATGGCTTTTTTCAGCGGGATCTTGGCTACGTTCGGGTTCCAGCCGCCGATTACGATACCGTCTGGCTTCTGGGCAATTGCCTGGTTCAGTGAAGCCAGCTGATCTTTCACTGAGCCGCCGCCATCCAGGGTTTCCAATTTCCAGCCGGCCGCTTTCGCCGCTTCGCTCAGCCCTTCCTGCACGCCCTGCACGCCGCCGTTTTTCATGTCCGAAGCGATAAAGATGATTTTCTTGTTGGCCTGCAACTGCGGGCCGCTGGTGGGGCCATCCCACTGGGTGACGCTGGCGGTGGCCTTGGCGACCGCCGCCGTGGCCTGGTCGAGATAGGCATCGGCCCAGGCGGATGAGGCGGCACCGGCCAGCAGCAGGGTGGTGGGCAATATCCAAAGACGTTTCATAGGGTGAACTCCTGGTTAAGGATTGATCGCTTTTTGGTTATTTTTATCAGCCGGAGTGGCTGGGCTGCGTTGAACCGCTTTTTGATTGAGTAGCCGACGGCGTTGGGCGTAGCCTGCCAGCGTGATTGACAGCAACAGCGTCGCACCGTTAAACAGCGGTTCGACCCAGAACTCGCCGCCGAACTGTTGGATACCGGCGATGCCGATAGCCAGAATGGCAATGCCGACCACGGTGCCCCAGACGTTAACCCGACCGGGACGAATGGTGGTACTGCCAAGGAAGGCACCCACCAGCGCGGGCAATAGATAGTCCATGCCGACGCTGGCCTGGCCAACACCCTGCTCGGCGGCGATCAGCACCCCGCTAAAGCCGGTCAGCACGCTGGAGGCGATAAAGGCACCGATGGTAAAGCGATTGACCGAAATGCCGTTCAGCCGCGCCGCCGCCGGGTTACCGCCGACGGCATACATACAACGGCCCAGCGGCGTGTGTTCGGTGATCAACCACAGCACCACCGCGACGATCAACACGTAGAACGCCACGATCGGGATCCCGCCGATCTCGGTGTGGTGCAGGGCGATAAAGGCGTCCGGCAGATCGCCGACGATCTGTCGTCCGCCGGAATGCCACAGCGCAATGGCATACAGCACGGTGCCGGAACCCAGGGTGGCGACGAAACTGTCGATATCCGCCAGCGCCACCAAAATACCGTTCAACAGGCCGTACAGCGCGGAGAGTGCCAGCACCGTCAGCACCGCCATCTGCCACGAAAAGCCGTATTCCACCTGTAAGGTAATGGCCAGGATATGCCATAGCACGATGCCGAAGCCGACGTTAAGGTCAATTTTGCCGACGATCATCGGGATGGTCGCCGCCAGCGCCAACAGGGCGATTTTTGCTTTGCTGGAGAGGATCGCCTGCAGCGTCAGCATGGAGGCGAACGTGGGGGAGATCAGTGAAAACAGGATCACCAGCGCAATGCACAGCAACAGCAGGCCGTAGCGGGTAAGAACCTGCATCAGCCACGGGCCGGCGCCGTCCTGCGACAGGCTGACTCTTTGTTCCAGTGCCGTTGATTTAACAGATGTTTTAGACATGACCCACCTCAGATTCTAACCTTGTCTCGAGAGTTTCCCCGGCGCTGGCGGAGGCCAGTTCCAATAAATTGGCGAATGACACCTGCTGATTTTTCAGCTCGCCGACCACTTTTCCCCGGTTAAACACCAGTGCGCGGTTGCAGATATGGGCGATCTCCTCAAAGTCGTTGGAGATAACCAATACCGCCACGCCTTCCTCCAGGGATTTATTTAACAGATGGTAGATTTCCGCCCGTGCGCCGACGTCGACGCCGGCGGTGGGATCTTCCAGGATCAGCAGGGGGGCGGCCAGATGCATCCAGCGTGCCATTACCACCTTTTGCTGGTTGCCGCCGGACAGGGCGCTGATATCGATATTGACGTCCTTGGGCCGCACGTCGAACAACTGGACTTTCCACCAACTGGCACCGATCTCGGCCCGGCGGCTGTAGCGTGACAGCAGTTTGTGGCCGCTGGCGACAGGGTTGATAAACAGGTTTTCACGCACGCTCATCGACATCACCAGGCTTTCGCCGGTGCGATCCCCTGCGACCAATGAGACGCCGCAGGCCATGGCTTGCTGCGGGCTGCTGGCAGTGTAGCCCTGCTCGCGAAAGCGGACTTCGCCTTCATCAGCGTGACGCAGGCCAAACAGTAACCGGCCAATTTCTTCCTGACCGGCACCGCGCAGACCGGCCAGCGCCAGCATTTCCCCAGGCTGCAGATTGAAGCTGACCGGGCCGATATCACCGACCACCACGTTATTGAGCTGCAGCACGGGCGGCCGATTTTCGGGTAGAGGTTCACGCTGATCGTCAGCCATCGCTTCGCCGACGATCATCTGCACCAGATCGCGCAGCGAAAAATCGGCGGTATTGCCACCCGCCACATAACGGCCGTCGCGCATAACGCACACCCGGTCGGCAATTTCGATCACTTCATCCAGCCGATGGGTGACGTAAATCATGCCGACCTTTTTGGCTCGTAGCCGGTTAATCACCGCGAACAGGTGGCGCACATCGTTGGCGGGCAGTGAGGCGGTGGGCTCATCCAGCACCAGCAGTTCGGCATTGACCGCGACCGCTCGGGCTATCGCCAACAGCGATTTTTCGGTCCGCGACAGTTCGAAGACTCTGGCGTCGGGATCCAACTCTATGCCGACATCCTGCAGTGCCTGAACGGCACGGCGGCGAATGGCACGCCAGTCGATCAGGCCGAAACGACGTGGGAAACCCATCACCAGCGCCATGTTTTCCGCTACCGTCATCCATTCGATCAGCCCGAGATCCTGATGAATAAAGGCAATAGGCTGGCGGCTGTCACTTTTTATCGCCGCGGCGGAGGCTATGCTGGCCCCTTGAAACTGAATATCGCCCCCGTCGCGTGGGTAAACCCCGGCCAGTACTTTGATCAGCGTCGATTTGCCCGCGCCATTTTCGCCCAGCAAGGCCAGGACTTCGCCCGGCATCACCTGCAGGCTGACGTCATTCACCGCGACGTTACCGCCAAAGCGTTTGACGATATGGCTGAGGGTGAGAATGGGTTGTTCCGCATTTTCTGGTGTCATGTGATGCGCCCCTGGTCCCTGCATCCGCGATCGGCGTGATGCCAGTTGGTGGTTATATCGCCTTTAAATTTCAATATACGAAATTCGATTTCAAAAAATAATATGCTGATTGCCGATCTAAAGCAAAGCCAGAGGAGTTTTAATTATCCTTTTAAAACAATTTGTTATTTATCTCTTTGCGGAATTGTGACGCACAGCTCACTTCGGAAGTTAGCGGAATGTTGCGAGTTTTTAACCCGCTGACGACAATGAAACGGCGTTCCGTCTTCACCTGATGCGGGCCTTGGGGTAACATTCCCGGCAAAGGGACCGTTTGCCACGCCGCGGCGTTGGCTGGCGGCTCGACACTGGAGAAATTGCGCTATGAGCCTGAAAGCTGTCGACGAGAAAGATGACAAGAAAGACAAACCCCTGGGCAGCCAAAGCCTGTTCCGTGGTTTGCAACTGATTGAGATCCTGAGCAACTTCCCTAACGGCTGCCCACTGGCGCACCTGTCTGAGTTGGCCGGTATGAACAAAAGTACGGTTCATCGCCTGCTGCAAGGGCTGCATACCAGCGGTTATGTCACTCAGGCGCCGTCGCCCGGCAGCTATCGCCTGACCACCAAGTTTATTTCTGTCGGTCAGAAGGCGCTTTCTTCGCTGAATATTATCCATGTCGCCGCGCCGCATCTGGAACAGCTCAATCTGGAAGTGGGGGAGACGGTTAACTTCTCCAGCCGTGAAGACGACCATGTCATTTTGATCTACAAGCTGGAGCCAACCACCGGCATGATGCGCACTCGCGCCTATATCGGCCAGCATATGCCGCTGTATTGCTCGGCGATGGGCAAGATTTTTATGGCCTACGGCAACAGCGACTATCCCGATCGTTACTGGCAAACCCATCAGCATGAAATTCAGACGTTGACGCGCAATACCATCACCGAGTTGCCGAAGATGTATGAGGAACTGGCCGATATTCGCAAGCAGGGCATGGCGATGGATCGCGAAGAGAATGAGCTGGGGGTGTCCTGCGTGGCGGCACCGGTATTTGATATTCAACAGCGGGTGCCTTATGCGGTTTCGGTCTCTTTGCCGACCGCCAAACTGCAACAGATTGGTGTCAAAGCCCTGATTAAGCCGGTGCTGGCGACCGCACAGCGTATTTCTCAGGAGCTGGGATTTGTTATTCCCGCCTGATTATTAGCCTTGCTGATAGTTGATTAGAAATATCAATTTCACCTAATAATTTTTTCCTCCTATGATGCGCGTATTGACCGATACGCGCCGCTGAACGGCGCTTTTTTCTCTGTGAGGAATACCATGCTAGCCGTCTTTTTGCAGGGCTTCGCCCTGAGCGCCGCGATGATCCTGCCGCTTGGCCCACAAAACGTTTTTGTTATGAATCAGGGTATTCGCCGCCAGTATCATCTGATGGTCGCTTCCCTGTGCGCGCTGAGCGATATCGTGCTGATCTGCGGCGGGATTTTCGGTGGCAGCGCCTTACTGAGCCGCTCGCCGCTGCTGCTGGCGCTGGTGACCTGGGGCGGGGTAGCTTTTTTGCTGTGGTACGGCTGGGGAGCATTTCGTACCGCATTTAGCCGACAACTGGCGCTGGCGATGGCGGAGGAACTGAAGCAAAGTCGCTGGCGGCTGGTGGTTACCATGCTGGCGGTGACCTGGCTGAACCCGCATGTCTATCTCGACACCTTTGTAGTGCTGGGAAGTTTGGGGGGGCAATTGACGCCGGACGTACGCTCCTGGTTTGCGCTGGGGGCAGTGAGCGCTTCCATCGTTTGGTTCTTCGCGTTGGCGCTGTTGGCCTCCTGGCTGGCGCCGTGGCTGAAAACCCAAATGGCGCAGCGCGTCATTAATATATTGGTCGGGGTGGTGATGTGGGGCATCGCCTTGCAGTTGGCCTGGCAAGGGGCAAGTTTATGAGAATTTGTCACTAATCCGAATTCAAAAACCCGTGCGATATGCTAGCTTTGATGCCAAGGAACTGGCCTTTCAGGCCGGTAATCAGTTAGAGCCTGTCATCAAGGAGACACCGTGAAGCTTAAAGCATTGGCTATGGCCGCAATGATTGGATTAGGGACGTTACCTCTGGCGCTGCAGGCGGCAGAAGTGCCGGAAGGGCCGCACGTAGTGACCTCGGGCACCTCCAGCGTTGACGCGACGCCAGATATCGCCACCCTGGCAATCGAGGTCAGCGTTTCATCCAAAGACGCCGCCCAGGCGAAGAAGCAGGTTGATGAGCGCGTGGCGCAATATTTTGATTTCCTGCAAAAAAACAATATTGAGAAGAAAGACATCAGCGCCGCTAATCTGCGCACCCAGCCGGAATATGATTACCTGAAAACCGGTGAGTCGGTGCTGAAAGGCTACCGTGCCGTTCGTCAGGTACAGGTGACGTTGCGCCAGTTGGACAAATTGAACGAGCTGCTGGACGGTGCGTTGAAATCCGGTCTCAATGAGATCCGTTCCGTTGAGCTGGGTGTGGCAAAACCGGATGTTTACCGGGAGCAGGCGCGTCAGAAGGCCATCGAGAACGCGACACAGCAGGCGGCTTCATTGGCGAAAGGCTTTAACGCCAAGCTGGGGCCGGTATACAGCATTCGTTACCATGTCGCCAACTACCAGCCGATGCCGGTAGCGCGTATGTATAAATCGGCGGGTGCGGCAGCGGAAAGTGACGCGGCACAAACCTACGAACAGCAAAGCATTCACTTTGACGATCAGGTGGATGTGGTGTTTGAGCTGCAGCGCAACGCGGCACAATAATTCAGGCGTGTTTCAGTAAGAAAAAGGTTCGCTAATTGAGGGGGGAAGTGGTTTTTGAACCTGAGATACCCGGGCCTAGCGCACCGAGGGGCACTTCGGCGGACAAGCCGCTACGACCCCTTCGGCACGCTCTCCCTAATAACGGACTTTGTTAGTAATCTGAGGTTCGCCCTACGGCGAACCTTTTTTCGTTAATCCTGGCGCAGAACCTGGCGGCCGTGCTCCAGCAGGGCATCTGTCACTTTACGCATCATGCGGCTCTCCGGCGCGAAGCGGTGCCAGAACAGCATGCGGCGCTGGAACAGGCCCGGCGTCAGATCGATCAGTTCACCCGAAGCCAACTCTTTCTCAATCTGCAGATGCGGGATCATACAGCAGGTGGTGCCCTGGCGTGCCAACTGCACGAAGGCTTCCGACGAGTTCACGATATGGCAGGGCACGCTGCCCGGCGACAGATCAAAGTTCTGCTGCAGGAAAGCCTGGTGCATGTCGTCGAGATGATCGAACGCCACCGCCGGTGCTTTGAGCAACGCGGAGCGCGTAACCCCGTTCGGGAAGTAGCGCTCGGCAAAACCTTTCGAGGCGACAAACAAATAGTCCAGAGCGCCCAGTTGATCCACCAGGCAGCTTGGCAGCGGCTGCGGCTGAATACTTACCGCGCCAACCACTTCACCCCGGCGCAGGCGTTCCTGAGTGCGGGTTTCGTCTTCTACCTGCAGGTTCAGGCGGATAGGCGAATCTGTCAGCACCGGTTTCAATGCCGGTAGCAGCCAGGTCGCCAGGCTGTCGGCGTTAACCGCCAGCGACAGCAGCAGCGGCGTATCAATGCCGGTATCGTTGCCCAGCCACTCTTCTTCCAGTAATTCCACCTGGTGCAACAGCGCCAGCAGCTTTTGGCCCTGCTCGGTCGGGCGTGGCGGCACGGTACGCACCAACAGCGGTTGGCCAAACAGGTTTTCCAACTGCTTGATGCGCTGGGATACTGCCGATTGTGTGATGCAAAGTTTTTGCGCGGCGCGCTCAAAGCCACGCTCACGGATCACCGCGTCCAGCGCTTGCAGCGTTCGATAGTCTGGGCGTTTCATCGGAAAGATATCCCTTAAAGTAAATTGATGCAGGCACTATGCCACATCTCTGGTGTATTACAGGTGGAAAATCACCGGGCCATTTTGCCGCACCGCGCCTAAAAATGCGGCTTGGCGTGTAGAAGTGTGATCCTGCCTAAGTGAAAAATAGCGATTTACCCTATAATACGCACACGTTTTCGTACAGAGGCAGTGGACATATTATGACGCAGGATGAACTGAAAAAAGCGGTTGGCTGGGCAGCACTGGATTACGTTACCCCGGGCACCATCGTTGGGGTCGGCACTGGCTCGACCGCCGCCCACTTTATTGACGCGCTCGGCTCGATCAAGCACCAGATCGAAGGGGCGGTGTCCAGCTCTGATGCCTCAACCGCCAAGCTGAAAAGCCTCGGTATTCATGTTTTCGACAGCAATGAAGTGGATTCACTGGATATTTATGTCGACGGCGCGGATGAAATCAACCGCCATATGCAGATGATCAAAGGCGGCGGCGCTGCGCTGACGCGTGAAAAAATCATTGCTGCTATCGCGCGCAAATTTATCTGTATTGTCGACTCCAGCAAACAGGTTGAAGTGTTGGGTAAATTCCCACTGCCGGTAGAAGTGATCCCGATGGCTCGCTCGTACGTAGCGCGTGAGCTGGTGAAGCTGGGCGGGCTGCCGGAGTATCGTCAGAATGTCCTGACCGATAACGGCAACGTGATCCTCGATGTGCATAATCTGAGTATCATGGACGCCATTGCGCTGGAAAACAAAATCAACGGCATCGCCGGTGTGGTGACCGTGGGTCTGTTCGCCAACCGGGGTGCCGATGTGGCGCTGGTGGGTACGCCTGACGGCGTGAAGGTTGTCGAATAATGTAGTGCCCCTCCAGGTATGCGGTCTTGGATCCCATCGGGCCGCATAATTCACTGGTTAAAATATCTTTTATTAAAAGCGCCAAATTTGGTGACATATGTCACATTGTGAGCGATAGCTCCACGAAGCTTCTGCCTATTTCTTTCCCTATGGCATTTTCTGCCAGAAACCGCTAACAACGCTGCGCCTTGTACTGACGGGCGGGCAATCGTTTGTATTGCCGCCTGCGTTATTTTTGTTATGTTGGATGCGTGCTGTTTCACAACAGCCGCTTCTGAAGTCTGAACATAGGGTCGGGTAAATGGCAAAAGTATCATTGGAGAAAGACAGGATTAAATTCCTGTTGGTGGAAGGGGTTCATCAGAGCACGGTAGATAATCTGCTGGCAGCCGGATATACCAACATTGAATATCACAAAGGTGCGTTAGACACCGAATCGCTTAAGGCATCGATCCGCGATGCTCACTTCGTCGGTATTCGATCGCGCACGCATCTGACCGAAGAAGTTTTCGCTGCCGCAGAGAAGCTGGTGGCGGTTGGCTGTTTCTGTATCGGCACTAATCAGGTTGATCTGAAGGCGGCGACCAAACGCGGCGTTCCGGTGTTTAACGCACCTTTCTCTAATACCCGATCCGTGGCTGAAATGGTGCTGGGCGAACTGCTGCTGATGTTGCGCGGCATTCCGTCCGCCAACGCCAAAGCGCACCGTGGCGAATGGCAGAAACTGGCCGTCGGCTCGTTTGAAGCGCGCGGCAAGAAACTGGGGATTATCGGCTACGGCCATATCGGCACCCAACTGGGTATTCTGGCTGAAGGCCTGGGCATGAAAGTGTTCTTCTACGATATCGAGAACAAGCTGCCGTTGGGTAATGCCCAGCAGGTACGCCACCTGTCCGATCTGCTCAATATGAGCGACGTAGTGACACTGCACGTGCCGGAAACCCTGTCGACCAAGAACATGATGGGCGCAGAAGAGCTGGCGTTGATGAAGCCAGGCTCGATTCTGATCAACGCCTCGCGCGGTACCGTGGTGGATATCCCAGAATTGTGCAAAGTTCTGGCCAGTAAGCATTTGGCCGGTGCGGCTATCGACGTATTCCCGGAAGAGCCTGCTACCAACAGCGAACCGTTCAACTCCCCGCTGTGCGAGTTCGACAACGTGATCCTGACCCCGCACATTGGTGGTTCTACTCAGGAAGCACAGGAAAACATCGGTGATGAAGTGGCCGGCAAGCTGGCGAAATACTCTGACAACGGTTCGACCCTGTCGGCGGTAAACTTCCCGGAAGTATCACTGCCCGCGCATGGCCCTAACGCCAGCCGCTTGCTGCACATCCATGAAAACCGCCCTGGCGTACTGACGCAGATTAACCAGATCTTCGCTGAAGAAGGGGTGAACATCGCCGCGCAGTACCTGCAAACCAGTCCGGAAATCGGCTATGTGGTTATCGATATTGAAGCGGAAACCGAACGTGCTGATGCTGCACTGCAACGCATGAAGGCTATTGACGGCACTATCCGTGCTCGTCTGCTGCTCTGATTGAACGTGCTGTAACGATAAAGGCCGGATTTTTCCGGCCTTTTCTATTTGGCTATCTGCCATGTCCAATTTTGAGATGGGGTAATGATTTCCGGCAACGGGATATCCCAATGCTCCACCGGCAGCTGTTCCACCTGCTGGCAGTCATGCGCTAACCCGATCGGGTAGGGGCCGAAGTGTTGCCAGTTTTGCAGAGTGCGATCGTAAAAACCGCCGCCCATCCCCAAACGCTGGCCCGAACGGTCAAACGCCACTAATGGCGTCAGCACCACGTCGAGTGATCCGATCGGCAAGACGTTGCGTACATCGAGCTGTGGCTCAAGGATATTGAAACGGTTGTTAACCAGCGGCGTTTCCGGGGTGTAACGCAGGAACAGCAGGTTGCCGGGGCTAAACGGGTGCAACACCGGCAGATAGACTTGCTTAGCCTGTTGCCATAACCGCTCAATCAGTGGACGGGTATCCAACTCACCGTCAAACGACAAAAATACTGCAATGCTGTGTGCCGCCTGGATGCGCGGATGCGCAGCGATACGTTCGGCAGTTTGCAGGGCAAAGTTATTTTGTTGTTCAGAGGTTAGAGCACGTCGACGCTGACGGATTTGGTTACGGATGTTTTGCCGCTGCTGGGCATACTGGGCTTGAAAAGACATAGTCAGCACACTTACCGCTGAGAAAGGGGAATCTCCGAGATGCCGTCGCAGGCTGTAACCCTTGAACCCATGGTTCAAGGTGAACGTGCTGTCGCAATCTTAAGGCTTCTCGGCGGGCCGAGCATGCACACCGATCGCGGATCATCACATTCTGTTGGTACTAAATATCGGCTCAGGGGACTGGCCCGCTGGCGAACATCTCAGAGAAATTTTTTACTCATTGCCAAAATCTTGGATTTCAGCAACTTAAGTTATTCGAATTGTGCATCCTGACGTTCAGAGATGCGACCCTGTTCAAGCAAAGCCTGTTCAATGGTCTGTTGTAGCATGCGAATGCGTTGTTCCATATTGGACGCATAATCACGGGTTTTCAACCGTTCTTGAGCAAGTTCGTGACAAACATTCAATGCTGCGATGAAAACGAGCTGCTCAGTATTTGTGACTCTAGTGCGAACTTTAAGATCTTGCAACCGTTCGTTAAGATCGACCGCTGCCATGTTCAACGCATCTTGTTGTTCTGGCGGGCAATTGACTCTTAAAGAGCGACCAAAAATTTGAATATCTACTGGTTGTGCAGACATGCCACCTTCCTGCCTAAATTTCGCGCCAGCCTCAACCAGCCCCTACCGGGCCGTCTAAAGCGGGCGCCACTATATATACCTCGGTACCAAGATACAACCCCTTTTTCAGTACCTGGTTGTAATCTACTGCGACAGACATTACCAGTCAAAAAAGGGTTTCAAAATGCGTATTTAGCTTCATTTTGTTCCCTGCCGGCAGTGTGTGAGATCTGACACATCACGATTATAACTAGCCACTGAGGCGTCGTGCTTATCTGGTACAGCGACGGACCTTGGTGGTAGCATAACACGAACTTATCCTGCCAACGATGACGAATACGCATGTCTATACAGAATACATTTCCAAGTTACCAATCTTTGACCCTTGCCCTCAACCAGCAAGCGGTGGCGTTGACCGCAGCAGAAATGCACGGCCTGATTAGCGGCCTGCTGTGCGGTGGCAGCCGCGACGCCGGCTGGCAGTCGCTGGTGTATGATCTGACTAACGAAGGCGTGGCCTTCCCGCAGGCGTTGAGCCAACCTCTCCAGCAACTTCATGAAATTACGCGTGAAACGCTGGAAGACGATGATTTCATGTTCCAACTGATGATGCCGGAAGGTGAGACGGTCAGCGTGTTCGATCGCGCCGACGCGCTAAGCGGTTGGGTGAACCACTTCCTGCTCGGGCTCGGCATGATGCAGCCGAAACTGGCTCAGGTGAAAGACGAGGTGGGTGAGGCGATTGACGATCTGCGCAACATCGCCCAACTCGGTTATGAAGAAGACGAAGACCAGGAAGAGCTTGAGCACTCTCTGGAGGAAGTGGTGGAGTATGTGCGGATGGCGGCCATTTTGTGCCACACCGAATTTACTCGCCGCAAGCCGACGGCACCGGAAAATGCCAAACCGACCTTGCACTAAATACCCGATTTCACGTCCTTAAGGCCGTGAACACAGGCAGATTGATTTCAGGAGAAGGTGATGACTCAGCAGGAATTCAACAGCCGCCGTCAGGCGCTGTTGGCGAAAATGGCTCCGGCCAGCGCGGCGATTATTTTCTCTGCGCCGGAAGCGACGCGCAGTGCCGATACTGAATATCCTTACCGTCAGAACAGCGATTTTTGGTACCTGACCGGCTTTAACGAGCCGGAAGCGGTGCTGATTCTGGTGAAGAGTGACGAGACGCATAACCACAGCGTGCTGTTCAACCGGGTGCGCGATTTGGCGGCGGAAACCTGGTTTGGCCGCCGTCTGGGCCAGGATGCCGCTCCGGCAAAGCTGGGGATAGACCGCGCTCTGCCGTTCAATGAAATCAACGACCAATTGCCTCTGTTGCTCAATGGCCTGGACGTGGTTTACCACGCACAGGGCCAATACGCCTATGCCGATCAAATTCTGTTCAACGCGCTGGACAAGCTACGCAAAGGCTTCCGCCAGAATCTTCAGGCACCGGCGACCCTGACCGACTGGCGTCCGTGGCTGCATGAAATGCGCCTGTTCAAGTCGTCCGAAGAGATGGTTATCATGCGCCGCGCAGGTGAAATTAGTGCGTTGGCCCATACCCGCGCGATGGAGAAATGCCGTCCCGGGATGTTCGAATATCAGCTCGAGGCGGAAATTCATCATGAGTTTACCCGCCTTGGTGCCCGCTCTCCGTCCTACAACACCATCGTCGGTGGTGGAGACAACGCCTGCATCCTGCATTACACCGAGAACGAGAGTGAATTGCGCGATGGCGATCTGGTGTTGATCGACGCCGGCTGTGAGTTTAAAGGCTATGCCGGTGACATCACCCGTACTTTCCCGGTCAACGGCAAATTCAGCCGACCGCAGCGCGCGGTATATGACATCGTGCTGGCGTCACTGACGCGGGCGCTGGAGATGTTTAAGCCGGGCATCAGCATCCGTGTGGTGAATGATGAAGTCGTGCGCATCATGATTACCGGGATGGTAGAGCTGGGGATCCTGAAAGGCGAAGTGGAACAGTTGATTGCCGAGCAGGCCCATCGTCCGTTCTATATGCATGGCCTTGGCCACTGGTTGGGGCTGGATGTACATGATGTCGGCCATTACGGCACGCCGGATCGCGACCGTACGCTGGAGCCGGGTATGGTGCTGACGGTTGAACCGGGGCTTTACATTGCGCCGGATGCCGACGTACCGGAGCAATATCGCGGCATGGGCATTCGTATTGAAGACGACATTCTGATCACCGCGACCGGCATTGAGAACCTGACTGCCAGCGTCGTGAAAGACGCTGACGCCATCGAAGCACTGATGGCGGCGGCAAGGTAATGGCATGAGTGTAATCATCGTTGGCGGCGGTATGGCGGGCGCGACTTTGGCGTTGGCCATTTCATCGCTTACTCAGGGACGATTGGCGGTTGATCTGGTCGAAGCGACCCGACCGGACGACCGCAGCCATCCGGGATTTGACGCCCGCGCCATTGCCCTGGCGCAGGGCACCTGTCAGCAGTTGACGCGCATCGGCGTTTGGCCGGCGCTGCGTGACTGCGCGACGGCCATCACCCAGGTGCACGTTAGCGATCGCGGCCACGCCGGGTTCGTTAATTTGCACGCGCAGGATTATCAGGTTGACGCGTTGGGGCAGGTGATTGAGCTGCACGACGCCGGTCAACGGCTGTTTGCTCTGCTGGCCAAGGCGCCCGGCGTTACGCTGCACTGCCCGGCCCGAGTGGTCGATGTGGTGCGCACCGCGGAGCAGGCCGACGTGCTGCTGGATAATGGTCAGCGCATCAGCGGAAAACTGCTGGTGGCGGCAGACGGCTCGCGTTCGGCGCTGGCACAGGCCTGTAATGTGCAGTGGCAGCAAAGTGACTATCCGCAGTTTGCTACCATCGCCAATGTCACCACCGCCGAGCATCCACAGGGGCGCGCTTTTGAACGCTTCACCCGGTATGGGCCGCTGGCATTATTGCCGATGTCTCAGGGACGAAGCTCACTGGTGTGGTGCCATGCGCGTGAAGATCGCCAGCAGGTTGACGGCTGGGACGACGAACGTTTTATCAGTGAATTGCAGCAGGCATTTGGCTGGCGTTTGGGGCGCATCCTTCGCGCCGGGAAACGTCACAGCTATCCGCTCAGCCTATTGACCGCCAATCAGCATGTCAGCCATCGCCTGGCACTGGTGGGCAATGCCGCGCAAACGCTGCACCCGATCGCCGGGCAGGGGTTCAATCTCGGCCTGCGTGACGTGATGTCGCTGGCGGAAACCCTGGCCGAGGCGCAGCAGGCCGGAGAAGATCCCGGTGGCTATACGCTGTTGGGCCGTTACCAACAACGGCGGCAGCAAGATCAGCAGGCGACCATCGGCGTGACAGACGGCCTGATCCGGCTGTTCGCCAATCGCTACGGCCCCCTGGTGGTCGGGCGCAATCTGGGCCTGATGGCGATGGCCCGGTTACCGGCGGTGCGAGACGCCTTTGCCAAGCGTACTTTGGGCTGGGTCGATCGCTAAGCGGTGTATTCGCAGGGGCGTAGCGTGCTGCGCCCAAAGCGCTGGGCAATGGCACAGCGAGTCATTTAAGGAAATTAAGCAGCATGCAATCATTTGACGTGGTTATCGCCGGCGGCGGTATGGTGGGGCTGGCTCTGGCCTGTGGTTTGCAGGGCAGCGGCCTGCGCGTTGCGGTGCTGGAGCACCAGCAACCGGATATGATGCCGCCGCAACCACAGCCGGAACTGCGTGTTTCCGCTATCAATGCCGCCAGCGAGCGCCTGCTGCAGCACATTGGCGTGTGGGACGAGATCCTCAACCAGCGCGCCAGCGCCTATAACGCGATGGAAGTCTGGGATCGCGATAGCTTCGGCAAAATAGCCTTTCGTGGTGACGAGTGCGGTTTCAGTCATCTCGGCCATATCATTGAGAACTCGGTGATCCAGCAGGCGTTGTGGAAACGGGCGGAAAGCCTGAGCGACGTCACGCTGATTACCCCGGCGGCGCTCAAGCAGGTAGCCTGGGGCGAAAACGACGCTTTTATCACCCTGGATGATGGCCGCATGCTGACCGCCCGGTTGGTCATCGGAGCCGATGGCGCCCAATCCTGGCTGCGTCAGCATGCCGATATCCCGCTAACCTTCTGGGATTATCGCCACCATGCGCTGGTGGCCACCATCCGCACTGAAGAACCACATTTGGCGACGGCACGGCAGGTGTTCCACGGTGATGGCATTCTGGCGTTTCTGCCGTTCAGCGATCCGCATTTAAGCTCGATAGTCTGGTCGGTGGCGCCGATCGATGCGGAGCGGCTGAAGCAACTGGAGCCGGAGCAGTTTAACCGTGAGCTGGCGATGGCTTTTGACCTGCGCCTCGGTGCCTGCACGGTGGAAAGTGAACGTCAGACCTTCCCTCTGACCGGGCGTTACGCCCGCAGCTTTGCCGCGCACCGGCTGGCGCTGGTAGGCGATGCAGCACATACCGTGCACCCGCTGGCGGGTCAGGGGGTGAATCTGGGCTTTATGGACGCCGCCGAGTTGATCGCCGAACTGCGCCGTTTGCAACGTCAGGGCAAGGATATTGGCCAACATCTGTATCTGCGTCGCTACGAGCGTCGCCGCAAACACGGCGCGGCGGTCATGTTGGCCAGCATGCAGGGGTTCCGCGAACTGTTTGATGGCAACCATCCGGCGAAGAAGCTGCTGCGTGATGTCGGACTACGCCTGGCCGATAGCCTGCCGGGCGTGAAGCCCAGGTTGGTGCGTCAGGCGATGGGCCTCAATGATCTGCCGGAGTGGCTGGCCTGACTGCTGTCTGAGAGAGGTCGCCAGGCCTCTCTGCCTTATTTCCCCCGCATTAACATCGCTCCCGAAGGCGCAGCCCTGCGCCTGATACCCATCGCTTTTCCTTATAGAGTCCTTCATTTGAAAAAATCTAATTTCAGGCGGATTTTACCATTAGTTTTTCTAATTCCATGTTCGGTTATCAAAAGTCTAAATTCCGCATCCGGCCGTGAGTTTGTTATATAACTTCGGATTTTTGGTGCTTTAATTGTTGGTTTTGTGCCTTAAAGCGCATTTTTCCAGTCAAAAACTCTGCACACTAGCCCGACATTTTACTGGCCCTGAACGACGACAAACCTATTTTAACTTATGGTTAATGGGGTCGTTCGGTGATAACGTCAGGACAAAGGTATCGTTTGCGTCGCGGCGGTTAGCCGCAGTTTTTGCACGTTTCGGCGCAGCGTTTCTGTTGGGCAGTCAGTGCGCCACGCAATCCGGCCCCGAGCCATTATCTGACGTATTGCGTAGCAGCACCCTATCTTCAGCTTCTGAGTGAAATGAGGGAAAAGATGGCAAAGCAAACCCCACTGTACGACCAGCACGTGGCGTGCGGTGCGCGCATGGTAGATTTTCATGGCTGGATGATGCCGCTGCATTACGGCTCCCAGATCGATGAGCACCACGCCGTGCGTCAGGATGCCGGTATGTTCGACGTCTCCCATATGACCATTGTGGATCTGCGCGGTGCCCGCACCCGCGAGTTCCTGCGTTACCTGCTGGCGAACGACGTCGCCAAACTCACTCAACCTGGCAAAGCGCTGTACACCGGCATGCTGAATGCGTCCGGCGGCGTGATTGACGACCTGATTGTTTACTTCCTTACTGAAGACTATTTCCGCCTGGTGGTGAACTCCGCCACGCGTGACAAAGACCTGGCCTGGATCGAAGAACACGCAGCCCCATACGGCGTAGCCCTGACGGTGCGTGACGATCTGGCGCTGGTTGCGGTGCAGGGCCCACAGGCCAAAGAACGTGCCGCCACCTTATTTACCCCGGAACAAAAAAGCGCGGTTGAAGGCATGAAGCCATTCTTCGGCGTACAGGCCGGGGATCTGTTTATCGCCACCACCGGTTATACCGGCGAAGCGGGTTATGAAATCGCCCTGCCGAAAGAGCAGGTGGTCGATTTCTGGCAGAAACTGCTGGCAGCGGGCGTGAAGCCGGCCGGCCTCGGCGCACGTGACACCCTGCGTCTGGAAGCGGGCATGAACCTGTACGGGCAAGAAATGGACGAAGGTATCTCGCCGCTGGCCGCCAACATGGGCTGGACCATTGCCTGGTTGCCGGAAGACCGTCAGTTTATCGGCCGTGAAGCGCTGGAAAAACAGCGTGAAGTGGGCACCGAACAACTGGTCGGCTTGATCATGACGGAAAAAGGCGTATTACGTAATGAGCTGCCGGTGCGATTCACCGATGAAGCAGGCCAGACGCATGAAGGGATTATCACCAGTGGTTCGTTCTCACCGACCCTGGGTTTCAGTATTGCCCTGGCTCGCGTGCCCGCCGGTATCGGTGAGCAGGCCATCGTACAGATCCGCAACCGTGAAATGCCGGTCAAGGTCACCAAACCTGGATTCGTGCGTGCCGGTAAGCCACTGACTAATTAATTTTTTTATTGGTTATTCCCAATGGATTTCGCGCTGCGGCTAGGCGGCAAGTGCGTGAATCCTCGGGAGCTTACTGAAGTAAGTGACTGAGGTGAACGCACGCCGCCAACAACGCTGCGGTGTGAAAGACGCAGGGAAATTATTTCTTCGAAGGAGTAGCTGGCTATGAGCAATGTGCCAACAGAATTGAAGTATGCATCTTCCCATGAGTGGGTGCGTGACGCAGGTAATGGCGAATACGTGGTAGGCATTACCGAACACGCGCAGGAACTGCTGGGCGACATGGTGTTTGTCGATCTGCCGGAAGCGGGCCGTGAAGTTGCCGCTGGCGAAGATTGTGCAGTGGCGGAGTCGGTGAAGGCCGCTTCCGATATCTATGCGCCAATCAGCGGCGAAATTATCGCCGCCAACGATGCGCTGGAAAGCTCCCCGGAGCTGGTTAACAGCGACCCGTACGGCGAAGGCTGGCTGTTCCGCATCAAGGCTTCTGACACTGCCGAACTTGGCAATCTGCTGGACGCCGGTGCGTATCAGGCTTCTATCGACGAGTAACTGTTGTAACGCCCCAGGCTCATTGGCCGGGGCGTTTTAGTTATAGATCAAGCTATATCCCGTACCCCGTAAGCATTCAGGAATTTGTAGCAATGACTCAGACACTCAGCCAACTTGAACACAGCGGTGCGTTCATCGAACGCCATATCGGCTCTTCTGCAGAACAACAGCAGCAGTTGCTGGAAGCGGTGGGCGCACGCTCGCTCAACGCGCTGATCCAACAGATTGTGCCGGCAGACATTCAACTGCCTGCGCCGCCGCCGGTAGGCGATGCGGCTACTGAACATCAGGCGCTGGCCGAACTGAAGGCAATTGCCTCACAGAATCAGCGCTACAAATCCTATATCGGTATGGGCTACAGCGCGGTGCTGACGCCGCCGGTGATCCTGCGTAACATGCTGGAAAATCCGGGTTGGTACACCGCTTATACCCCTTATCAACCAGAAGTGTCGCAGGGCCGTCTTGAGGCGCTGTTGAACTTCCAGACCGTGACTCTCGATCTGACCGGTCTGGATCTGGCATCTGCTTCATTGCTGGACGAAGCAACCGCGGCAGCCGAAGCGATGGCGTTGGCCAAACGCGCCAGCAAGCTGAAAGACGCCAACCGTTTCTTCGTGGCTGACGACGTACATCCGCAGACGCTGGACGTAGTACGTACCCGCGCCGCCACCTTCGGTTTTGAAGTGATTGTGGATAAAGCCGAGAAGGTGCTGGAACTGCAGGGCGTGTTTGGCGTGCTGTTGCAACAGGTTGGCACTACCGGTGAATTGCACGATTACAGCGCACTGCTGGCGGAACTGAAAAACCGTAAAATCGGCACCAGCGTGGCCGCCGACATTATGGCATTAGTGCTGTTGACCGCACCGGGCAAACAGGGTGCCGACGTGGTATTCGGCTCCGCGCAGCGCTTTGGCGTGCCGATGGGCTACGGTGGCCCACATGCCGCCTTCTTCGCCTGCCGTGACGAATTCAAACGTTCGATGCCGGGCCGCATTATCGGCGTTTCCCGCGATGCCGCCGGTAACACCGCGCTGCGCATGGCGATGCAAACCCGTGAGCAACATATCCGTCGCGAAAAAGCCAACTCGAATATCTGTACCTCGCAGGTACTGCTGGCCAACATTGCCAGCCTGTACGCGGTGTACCATGGCCCACAGGGCCTGCAACGCATTGCCGGGCGTATCCATCGCTTGACCGACATTCTGGCTGCCGGGCTGCAACAGGCCGGCCTGCAACTGCGTCATAAAACCTGGTTCGACACCCTGACGGTAGAAGTGAAAGACAAGGCCGCGGTGCTGGAACGTGCGCTGAGCTTTGGCATTAACCTGCGTACCGACATTCACGGTGCGGTAGGCATCACGCTGGACGAAGCCACCTCACGTGAAGACGTACAAACGCTGTTCGCCTTGCTGGCGGGCGACAATCACGGTCTGGACATCGACGCACTGGACGCGGCGGTAAGCAAAAATAGCCAGTCGATCCCGGCAGGCATGCTGCGCCAGGATCCGATCCTGACTCATCCGGTATTCAACAGCTACCACAGCGAAACCGAGATGATGCGTTATATGCACCGTCTGGAACGCAAGGATCTTGCACTCAACCAGGCGATGATCCCGCTCGGTTCTTGCACCATGAAGCTGAACGCTGCGGCAGAAATGATCCCGATTACCTGGCCTGAATTCTCCGAGCTGCATCCGTTCTGCCCGCCAGAGCAGGCTGCAGGCTATCAGCAGATGATTGGCCAGTTGTCACAATGGCTGGTGCAATTGACCGGTTACGACGCGGTTTGCATGCAGCCGAACTCCGGCGCGCAGGGTGAATACGCCGGGCTGTTGGCGATCCGTCATTACCATGAAAGCCGTAACGAAGCCGGCCGTCATATCTGCCTGATCCCAAGCTCCGCACACGGTACCAACCCGGCGTCTGCCCAAATGGCAGGGATGAGCGTGGTGGTGGTGGCCTGCGACAAGAACGGCAACATCGATCTGCACGATCTGCGCGTCAAGGCAGAGCAAGCGGGTGAAGAGCTGTCTTGTATCATGGTGACTTATCCGTCGACCCATGGCGTGTACGAAGAAACTATCCGTGAAGTGTGCCAGATCGTTCATCAGTTCGGCGGCCAGGTGTACCTCGACGGTGCCAACATGAATGCTCAGGTGGGCATCACCACCCCAGGTTATATTGGTGCGGACGTCTCACACCTTAACCTGCATAAAACCTTCTGTATCCCACACGGCGGTGGCGGTCCAGGCATGGGGCCAATCGGCGTAAAAGCGCATTTGGCGCCGTTCGTTCCAGGCCACAGTGTGGTACAGATTGACGGCGTACTCACGGAGCAGGGCGCGGTTTCCGCCGCACCGTTCGGCAGCGCTTCAATATTGCCCATCAGCTGGATGTATATCCGCATGATGGGTGCGGAAGGGCTGAAGCAGGCGAGCCAGGTGGCAATTCTTAATGCCAACTACATTGCGACCCGCCTGAAGGACGCTTACCCGGTGCTGTATACCGGTCGCGATCACCGCGTGGCGCATGAATGTATTCTCGACATTCGTCCGCTGAAAGAAGAGACCGGCATCAGCGAAATGGATATTGCCAAACGTCTGATTGACTACGGTTTCCATGCGCCGACCATGTCGTTCCCGGTAGCGGGCACGCTGATGGTTGAACCCACCGAATCGGAAAGCAAGGTAGAGCTGGATCGCTTTATCGATGCGATGCTGGCTATCCGCGGCGAGATTGATCGTGTGGCGAAAGGTGAATGGCCGCTGGAAGATAACCCGCTGGTGAACGCGCCGCACATTCAGGCGGAACTGGTCAGCGACTGGCAGCATGCCTACAGCCGTGAGCTGGCCGTGTTCCCTATCGCCGGTGTGCGTGAGAACAAATACTGGCCGAGCGTGAAGCGCCTGGACGACGTGTACGGCGACCGTAACCTGTTCTGTTCCTGCGTACCGATGAGCGAATACGAATAGGTTCTTCTGTCGATGGGGATCAAGAGGCAGCGCATCATGCGCTGCTTTTTTTTGCGTGAAACATCTAAGAATTTTCTTGTTTATCATTTTGATTAATTGCGGTTTTTTTATTTTTCAGGCTGTTACCCACCATTTTTTTCAATCCGAGTTAAGACTCGGCCCTGTTTCATTTCCGTTTAAACCCTCGTGGTTAAATTGGTCTCAGCAAAATATTTTTGCAGGGAAGATTAACTCACAAGGAGTGCTCTATGAAAAGGTTGGCTATCGCAATCATTGCGGCTTTACCCTTCTGTTCCGCGCAGGCGGTTGAGAGTTATGAAGTCCGCAATAGCAGCGGACAAACGGTGTTTAAACTGAATTTCTTCACTCCCACCGACGACGGTTATTTTACGGATGAGTGGGGTCCCTTGTACTCATCTTGGGTACTGGATGACGTTCAAAAGGCTCAGGTGATCGGTGCGGCGCAGCGCTGGGCCGATATCATTAAACCCAAGGCTGGCCAATTGCCTGGGGTGATCAACGTCGGTACCTTTGATGAACAAAATGCCGGAGCGATGAGCCCTGATGTCAGCGAAACCCCATTCAGCCTGACCCAACTTCAGGCGGTATTGCAAGGCCAGGAGGCGGGGGTGTTGAACAGTGGCGCCCACGCTGTAGTTCACATCGGAAAACTGGACTTTGCCCCGGTATTGGCCTCACCTGCCCAGGTCCCGACCGATTCCCGCTTTGATCTGGAAGTCATCACATTTCATGAGATTGCCCATGCGTTAGGGATTAGCACCTTCGCTGGTGTGGCGAATGATGGCGTGACCCAGTTCGGTACGACGCAGGGGAGCTGGACATCACATCTGTTTGACGATAACGGTAATCCGGCGCGGCCAGGGCAGGCTATTTTATGCAAAGGATGCGAGGGGCCGGACGACCCTTCAGGTTTTGACTTGCGCAAAGATCAGGGCTATTTCGCCGGTAGCCACGTCAAGGAAGTGCTGGCTGGCGCCATGCCGGGAGTTCCGGTGCGTATCCTCGACGAGTTTGGCGATGTGGATCATAATTACATGGCTCATAGTGAGCTGGATCGCAGCCTGATGAGCCATCAAAACTACCGTAACTACACCTCTATGATGGAAGCCGAACTGGCGGTGCTACAGGACATAGGATACGACATCGATCGCCGTAACTTCTTCGGTCATTCTGTGTATGGCAGTGGCCTGGATGTGGTTAACCAGCAAGGGTATTTCGCGCGCAATGCTGCAGGAACTGCGTATCTCGACGGTAAAGCCAATACCGCCGTCCGCGGTGTCGGGTTGCACATTTACGGCAGTAACAACCGGGTAGAGCAACGCGGTGACTTGTTGGCCGATGGTGTTGCCGCCGCCGGTATTCGGGTTGACGGTGTGGGCAATACGCTGACCATTGCGCCAGGTACCCGCGTGCAGGCGAATGGTGACTACGGCACCGGCTTATTGGTGGCTTACGGCGATAGCCACACGATTATCCAACGCGGTAGCCTGGAGGCGATCGGTAAGGACGGTGTGGCTGCCAGACTGGATTTCGGCAACAACCTGATGAGCAATGAGAAAGAATACCGTGGTTCATATATCTGGCTGTGGGATGGCATTGACTTGTCCCAATACCGGGCTGCGCCACTGGTCTCCCATTTCGATATCACCGGCTCGCTAAAGGGGGCCAAAGCGGCAATTTACCAGTCAGTGAATGCGCTGGCCGGCGCGATTAACGTGATGCGCGGCGCCGATATTCAGGGCGACATTATTTCTGACTATGCTCAACGGGACGAAAATAACCTGGCTCGCCTCACCCGTTTAACCTTCGGTCTACGGCCGGATGCGCTGGGGCAGGTGACCGCCGTGGCGGATAATGATTTCGACTTCACCTATAACGGCAACATTAGTGGCAAGGACAACCTGGCGTTGGTAGCCGAGGGCGGGAAAACCACGCTGAACGGTAACCATCAGGTTTATAGTGTGGATATCCAGCCTGGCGCACAGTTGGCGGGCAATAGCCGCTATGCGCTGTCGGATGGCGGGTGGTTTACCAACAATGGCTTACTCACCACAGGTTCACCTTTTGGTAAGCTGTCGATCGACGGTGATTATCGGCAGGGGCCGCAGGGGCGTTTGCAACTGATGTTCGACAGCCTGGGCCGTGGCGATCAACTACACATCAGCGGAAAATCCAGTCTGGGTGGCGTTTTGACGCTGATGCCTGTAAAAGGCTGGTATGCCTCAAACTGGCAGTTGAACAGTGCTTCGCTGCTGCAATTGGGGCAGGTCAACGGTGAATTCGATCGGCTCAGCGTTGAGGCGGTATCACCGACGCTAAGCTTCCATGTGGCACCGCTGGAGGCCGGGCAATATCAAATCAGCGCGACCCGTGGTGTATCGGCCTACAGTCAATATGCGCAGAATGCGAATGAACGAAATGTGGGTCTGGCGTTAGCCCGTGCCGCGGCGACGGCGGGGAACGACCTGCGGCCGTTACTGACCGCGCTGGATTTCTCCAGCCCCGAAGGTCGGCAGGTGAACAGTGCGCTGGCGCAGCTGCAGCCGTCGGCTTATAACAGCCTGATTCAGACCTCATTCGACCGCGAACGCCAGTTAACCCGCGCCTTGACCGCACCGGAACGCAATTTGACGTTGGCGCCAACGGACGACGAGCAAGATTGGATCAGTTTTGCCCTGCCGTACGGCGGCGGTAACTGGCAAAACAATACGGGCACGATCGCCGGTTACAACGCATCGCGTTATGGTGTGCTGTTCGGTGCCGAGAAACGTAACGGGTTGTTGCCGGGCCTGACCACCGGTTTCCACGCGGCGGTCGGCGGGCAAACGGTCAACGCCAAAAGCGCCGATCGGGCGCGCACGCACAGCACCTCCTTTGATGTTGGCTTGCAGTTCAACTACGCACAGGATGCCATGGTTGGGCCGTTTGCCTATGGCCTGGGGCGCATAGGGGCGGAGGATAATCAGATGAAGCGCCAATTTGATATTGCCGGCGTGAGCGGTACCGGCAAGAGCGACTGGACGGCCTGGAATGGCTCATTAACCCTGGGTGGCGGGTATCATTTTGCATTAACCGAGTCGTTTAGCTTCGGCCCGGTGGCGGCGCTGGATTATACCGCCACCGCCCATCGCACGATTAAAGAGTCAGGTTCTGGCACCTTGCCGATGCAGATTAAAGGCCATTATGCCGACTCGTTGCAAAGCACGCTGGGCGTGGAGGCGCTGTATCAGGGGCCACAGGCCTTGTCTGCCACGCTGCGCCTTGGCTGGCAGCATGAGCTGCTGAGCAACAATGTCACCCAGCGTGCTCAATTCGTCGGTTATGACGCCTCTGCTTTCGATAGCAAAAGCACGTTGGCCGGGCGTGATGGGTTGGCAGCACAGGCAGGGGTGCAGTATCAGCTTAATAAAGATGTTTCTGTGGGGGCCGGGCTTTCCAGTGAGCTGTTCCGTCAGGGCAGCAATTCATTAGAGGGCAATCTGTCTGTGAACTGGCGCTTCTGATTTCTTCAGCAAGTTGCCGTTGAGTAAAACCCCATAACACATTCGGCAAAGCGTGTTATCAAGGGACACTGCATGATGCGGTGTCCCTTTTTTATTGTCGCTGCATAGCAACCCAAACGGAATAAGGAGCAATGATGAGAGCTGCAATGGTAAACGCGTTAGGTCAGCCACCGGTTGTCGGTCATGTGGATGAACCGCAAGCAAGAGAGGGGGAAACCCTGATTGAGGTGATTGTCGCCGGTATCAAACAGTTGGATCGTGCCATGGTAGCGGGAACCCATTACTCCAGCCCAAAGGTGTTGCCGATCGTGCCTGGAACCGATGGCGTTGGTTATACACCGGACGGCCAGCGGGTTTATTTTGCCTCATTCCGACAGCCGCACGGTGCTCTGGCTGAGCGTACCGTCGCTTCCTGGACCGTGCCGGTACCGGCGGGTGTGGATGATGCTACCGCCGCCGCCTTGATCAACCCGGCATTCGCTGCCTGGCTGCCGCTGCACTGGCGTGCCGAGCTTCAGGCTGGCGAGACGGTACTGATTATTGGCGCGACCGGCACCTCGGGGAAACTGGCGGTGGCGGCTGCACGCCAGGCGGGCGCAGGGCGCATTGTTGCAGCAGGCCGTCGGCAGAGCGTGCTGGATGCGTTGGATGTCGATGCTACGGTGGATCTCAGTCTGGAAGGGGATGCGCTAACCCAGGCTTTCGCTGCTGCCGCAGGGCCGAACGGATATCAGGTGATAGTCGATTATATCTGGGGTACGGCGACTGAAGCGCTGCTGGCCACGCTGAACAACCACGACCTGTCTTCCTACGCCGGGGGGCGAGGTATTCGCTTGGTCAATGTTGGGTCGATGGCCGGGCCAGACATTCGCTTGCCGGCGGCAGTATTGCGCAGTAACCAACTGCAGATTATGGGTAGCGGCACCGGCAATTTTCCACCGGCGGCTGAGATGCAGAGATATGCCAGTGAGATCCTGGCGTTGGCGGCCACCGGGCAGATTTCGGTCGACACTCAGGAGCATGGCTTATCCGAGATCGCTGAAGTGTGGGATCTGAACAAGAAAAGCGACGTCCGCTCGGTGATCCGCATTACCGGATAGCTATTTTTATATTTATGGGCAAACAACAGGTTGCCCATTTGTTTACCACAGCAAATCAAGCGGATGTCGTTGCAGTGAAATTGGGAGCTATGGTGGCTTAACTCTCTGATGACGCCAGATAGTTCTCTGGCAGATCAATAACAAAGCCGATGCCGCGTTCATCAAGCCCTTCGGCCACCCGCAGTTGCGCACCGATTTTATCCGCCAGATTTTTGGCAATCGCCAGCCCCAGACCGCTGCCGACCTGCAGAGTACCTGGCACGCGATAAAAACGTTCGAATAACCGTTTGTGGTATTCAGGGTTAATACCGGGGCCATTGTCTCGCAGAGTAATGTAGCAACCCAGTGGCGATAGCGAACGGATGTTGGCTTCGATTCGGCCACCGTCAGGCGCGTACTTGATGGCATTTTCCAACAGGTTGGTAAAAATCGTAATCAGCGAGTGGCGATCGGTATCAATCATCACATTTTCACTGCCATCCAGCGAGAGTTCGACGTTCTTCTCCAGCGCATAGGGAACGTGCTGGGCAATGCATTTGCCGATTTCCGCGTGGATATTCACCGTTTCAATCTTCAGTGGGAAGTCTTCCGACTCCAGTTTGGCCAGGTCAATCAGCTGGCGCGAAAGCGATGCGGCACGATCCAACCCTTGCTGCATGTCTTCAATGATTTCCTGACGTTCGGTTTTATCCGCCACCTGGGTCAACAGGTGCAACTGTGCCAGCACGGCGGCGATCGGGGTGCGCAGCTCATGCGCTGCATCGGCCATAAAGCGTTTTTCACGTTGATTGGCAGCATCGATACGCGCCATCAGTTTATTGATTTCCAAAACGATTGGTCGGATTTCTTGATATTGTTCGGCCGCATTAATCGGGGACAGAGTACCGGGCTTGCGGTCAGAGATCATTCTGGCAATTTGCCGCAGTGGCCGCAGGCTGAGATAGGCGGTGAGCAGCAAAGTGACAATGATGGCTGCCAGCGTGACCAACAGCGGGATCGCGGTGCTTTCTGCCGGATTGCCGAAAATAGTGGTGCGGTTGTCAAAGGATTCGCCAACGATCACTCTAAATTGCTGTTTATCGCTCCAACTGCCGGCAATATGCCACTTCACATTGGCGTAACTGATGGTGCCGGACAGCACCGACGGCGGCAGGAACAGCGGTTTTTCCTGTGACGGTGAGGCGTAAAGCATCTGATTATTGCTATCGTAAACCACAAATAGTGGCCGATAGTCTATTTCATCCTGCATGCCGTTTTTGATCGAGTCGATATACATGACTTCGATATCTTTAATCACCTCAAGATAACTGCGGTTGGTAACATCTGTCTTGTCAAGAATATTGGCAATACCACGTGCGACAATGCGTTGCTGATTATCTAAATACTTTTCCGCATCAGGGTAATATGAGTATTTCACCCAACCAATTAATGCGCCCCAGAGCAGTAATATGGCTAAAACCTGGAAAATAATAGTGCGCATAAAAAAGGATTTTAAACTTATCATCCCAGAGTCTCTTTTTTTAATAAATAGCCTATGCCGCGCACGGTTATAATTTTTTCCTTGCCAATCTTGCGCCGCAAGTTATGCATATGCACCTCCAGAGAATTACTTTCCACGCTGTCGCCATGGCCGAACAGACTCTGCTCCAGTGCGGTTTTGCGCACCACGGTACCGGCGCAGCGCATCAGTTCATGCAGCAGTCGATACTCCTTTTTCGATAGCAACAGCAGTTCGTCATCCAGCGTCACCTGGTGATTGATTGGGTCCAGATACAGATTGCCCAGGATCCAGGTTTGGGAGGCAAACCCGGCCATGCGGCGGTTAACCGCCTTCACGCGTGATATCAACTCAGGCAAGGCGAAAGGTTTGGCCAGAAAGTCGTCCGCACCGGAGTCCAGGCTATTGACCAGGCTTTCGATGCGGTCGCGGGCGGTCAGAATAATGATCGGGATATTTTGTCCGGCGGCCCGCCACTCAACCAGTTTCTTTAATCCATCCCCGTCTGGCAGGGTCAGGTCCAGCAGCATTAAATCGAAATGACCCTGTGAGAGCCTGGTTTGAGCATCATGCACCAGCCGCACCCAGCATAGCTCAAAGCCCGCCAGCTCTAATGCACGGCACAGGGCCTTGCCCAATTGCAGATCGTCTTCCACTAACAATATGTTCATGGGGTATCCGGTTTATGTCACTGTGCTGGCGGCTATATAACTACAACCACCGGGGGAAGACAACGCCGCCATCCTTTTTGCGTCATCGTTCTTAAGCAAACCTTAATCTGGGATTAATTTGGCGTTAAGGGAGCGTCGATATATTTCGCGTACGCTGATTGCTGCACAAATCATCAGGGTAGGGACGAATGCGTGTCGACAATTTTTCAACGGCGGTTACCTGTACAGGCGCAATTTTATTGTTGGTGTTGGTCATACCGCCTTCCGACGTTGGCGCGCAAAGGGGGAATCATTCCGTCCTGTTTTCCTCGCCCATGCCACATATTCAGCTTGCGCAGTCCCTCACCTTTTATAAAAGCGTAAAACCGCGGATTAAAAAACAGCTGCGTCGTTTGGTGCAGTTATAAGGTTTATTTTAATAAGGGAAAAAAGTGGAAAAATACCCTTGGATATTCTGCAGCATGGATATCTATACTCTGTTGAAGAAGGTAGCTTTGCTGAGCGCCGGTTACCGGTTATGACTTTCCAATCAGAGAAAGGAACACTATGACTAAAGTTGCACTGGTCACCGGCGCCAGCCGGGGTATTGGCCGCGCCACGGCGCTGCTGCTGGCCCGCCAGGGATATGCGGTGGGCGTTAACTATCTGCAGAATGAAGCTGCGGCGCAACAGGTGGTCGCGGAGATAGCATCACTGGGCGATCGGGCGCTGGCGCTGCGGGCCGATATTGGCGATGAAAGCCAGGTAGTGGCGATGTTTAGCCAACTGGATGCCACCCTCGGGCCTATTGACGCACTGGTCAACAATGCCGGTATTCTGTTTCAGCAGTCGAGCATTGAGCAACTGTCCGCCGAGCGTATCAACAGGGTATTGACTACCAACGTCACCGGTTCTTTCCTCTGCTGCCGGGAAGCGGTGATGCGTATGTCGCATCGTCATGGTGGACAGGGCGGGGCTATCGTCAACGTTTCCTCTGCCGCCGCTCGTTTAGGGGCTCCGTGGGAGTATATCGACTATGCCGCATCAAAGGGGGCGGTCGACACCCTGACCACCGGGCTGGCGCTGGAGGTGGCGGCACAAGGTATTCGCGTTAACTCGGTGCGGCCGGGGTGTATTTACACTGAAATGCATGCCAGTGGCGGTGAGCCGGGGCGTGTTGACAGGGTGAAAGGCAACCTGCCGATGCAGCGCGGTGGCACCCCGGAAGAGGTGGCAGAAGCCATCGCCTGGCTGCTGTCCGATGCCGCTTCTTACGTCACCGGCAGCTTTATCGAGGCCTCCGGCGGCCGTTAACAGGGATAAAGGGAAATGACTTTAGGCGTCATTTCCCGTTTGTCACCGCTAATTACCCTATTAACTCAATTTCATGGGATGCTGCGACTCCGCTAATGTCAATTTTCGGTGGGATATAGTGCGCCAGTTTCAATGTGTCGCTGACGGCCATATTTCCCAGCGAGGAGTCATTACCGATTATCCTATGACCAATACTCGTGTTGTAGATATTCAGTCAATTTTATTACAAACGGTCTCTAGGCGGACCCTTTGCAGTTCAAGGGTGTCAGCCCTCATGCAACAGTGCACTGCGGAAAGACAGAATGTGCGCCTCTGCGGCATTGGCTGCAGCGGCGTCGTCTTGTGCAGCCAGTGCCGCGATAATGGCTCGATGTTCTTCGATCACCTCTCGCATATGACCTTCGCGTGACAGCGTACTGGCCCAAAAGCGTTGCGCCCTGGCGTGCAGCACGCTCAGGATGTCCGCCAGCATATTATTCCCGGCGATCTGCGCCAACTGCTGGTGGAACTGGTGGTCCAGCGTCATCATCTGTACCCGGTCGCGGCGCTGGCTGGCGGCTTCGATTTGTTGATTGAGGGCTGTCAGTGCGGCGACCTGCGGTTCGGTAATTCGCTTGCTTGCCAGCCGCATACACAGCATTTCATTGGCGAGTCGCACTTCAATCAGCTCCAGTGCGTCATCCATCGACAGCGGCGAGACCATCACTCCCTTACGCGGGATCACCTGTAGCAACCCTTCATTAGCCAGCCGGTGGATTGCCTGATTAATCGGCGTTCTGCCCATATCCAGCTCACCCATCACCTGCGCGGTATTGAGATATTCACCGGGCTTATAGCTTAACGTCACCAGCGCCTGCTTAAAGCGCCGGTAGGCCAATTCATTCAGTGACATTCCGGCTTCCTCTGCCGTCGGGAGTTCCTGGCTCTCTGCGTCAAGGCTCATCACGTTCTGCTCCTGCAAGAAGAAAGTTTTTAGACATAGTACACAAAAACATGGCATGGAAATCGCTTATTTGGCAACTAAAGATATAGTGAAATTTCACAGTATTTTAACCAAAGAGGCACAAATGCCATGAGACTGACCTTCACTTTACCTGAATCCAGCGGTGCCGGGGCGCTGGATGTCGAGATCGACCATCTGGTGATCGCCGGCTGGACCGGCCGGGATCGCGAGGCGATCCTGCACCATATTAGGGAGTTGGCCGAGCTCGGCGTGCCCCAGCCCAGTGCAATCCCGCTGTTCTATCGGGTGGCCGTTAACCAGCTCAGTCAGAACGACTGTATTGAAGTGATCGGCAATGCCAGCTCCGGCGAAGCGGAGCCCTTGATCTTCACTCATCAGGGGGAACTGTTTGTTTCGCTGGCCTCAGATCATACCGATCGCCAATTGGAGGCGCACAGCGTCGCGCTGTCCAAACAAATCTGCGTCAAGCCGGTAGCCCGCACCGCCTGGCCGTTGCGTGAGGTGAGCGCGCACTGGGATTCGTTGATCCTGCGATCCTGGATCAAAGAAAACGGCGAGTTCCGGCTTTATCAACAGGGTTACCTTGCCAGTCTGCGTACTCCCGGCGATCTGCTGGATCGCTATTTAAGTGGTCAGCAGGTGCCGGAGGGCGGGTTGACGGTCCCGCAACCGCCAGATGGCCTGGCGATGGCCTGCGGTACGGTGGCGGCGATTGGCGGTATCCGTCCGGCGGCCGAGTTTCGTATGGAACTGGTGGACGAAGTGCTGGGACGTACCATCAGCCACGGCTATCGCAGCATAGAACTGCCGGTGGTGGCGTGATGAAAAAGCTGACTTTAACGCAGGTCGCCACCGGCTTGGCCAGCGGTGAATTCACTGCTGTGCAACTGACCGCTACCGCGCTGGCGCAAATCGCCGACCCGCAGGGGGAGGGCGCTCGCACTTTTACGCATGTTTATAGCGACTGGGCACAGCAGCAGGCATTGGCTGCCGATCGGCGGCGTGCCGCGGGCAACCCTTTGTCGGCGCTGGACGGCGTACCGGTGTCGGTCAAAGACCTGTTTGATGTCGCCGGTGAAGCTACTGCGGCCGGGTCACGCGTACTGGCCAGTGCGCCAGCGGCTAATGCCCATGCCGCCGTGGTGGCGCGTTTGTTGCAAGCGGGCGCGCTGGTGATCGGCAAAACCAACATGACCGAATTTGCCTATTCGGGGCTTGGGATCAATCCCCACTACGGCACACCTGCCAACCCGTGGGATCGCCCCGTACGGCGTATTCCAGGTGGTTCATCTTCCGGTGCGGCGGTTGCGGTAGCCGACGGCATGTGCTTTGGCGCGATAGGCAGCGACACCGGCGGTTCGGTGCGTATTCCGGCTGCCTTCTGTGGTCTGACTGGTTATAAACCCACCGCCCGGCGCATCAGTAGCCATGGTTTACTGCCATTGTCACCCTCACTGGATTCAATTGGCGTGATTGCCCATGACGTTGCAGGTTGCATTGCGCTGGATGCCGTGATTGCCGAACAGCCGCTGCACCCGCAGCAGAAAACGCTGAGTCAGGCGCGCTTTGCCGTGCCACAAACGTTGGTGCTGGATGGCCTGGATGATGAAGTCACCGCCACCTTTCATCTCAGCGTCCAGCGGCTGGCGCAGGCCGGGGCACAGATTGAATTTATTCCCTGTCATGAGTTCGCCGAGCTGGCAACGATCAACGCCGCCGGTGGTTTCACCGCGCTGGAGTCCTGGCGCTGGCACCAGCCGCTGATTAGCGAACATGCCGAAAACTATGACCCGCGGGTGCTGTCGCGTATTCGTCGTGGCCAGCTGCTCGATGAGCAGGATCTGCAGCAATTGCGGATGCTGCGTGCCGATTGGCAACGGCGGGTGACCGCGGTAGTGGAAAAATTTGACGCCTTGTTGATGCCAACCCTGCCCTTCGTTGCGCCGACCATTGCCGAGCTGCAAGAGGATGAAGACGCCTATTTCCGTATCAACGGCGCCGCGTTGCGTAACCCTTCGGTGATCAATTTCCTCGATGGTTGCGCGCTGTCGCTGCCTTGCCAACGGCCCGATACGGCACCTGTGGGGCTGATGGTGGCCGGACTGCCGCTGCATGACGAGACGTTGCTGGGTTGGGCGCTGGCGATCGAACGCTGCCTTGCCGAGGCGTGATTTTCCGGTGGGGAACGGCCCCGCCTTACTTTGAGCTAACAGGAGAGTACCCATGACCGGTTCCCTAAACGGAATGCTGTTTGTCGCAACAGATGTCGCCGCGCAGGACGAGGCGGATTTCAATAAGTGGTACGACCGCGAGCACGTGGAAGAGCGGGTGCGGGTGCCTGGTTTCTTGTCGGGCACGCGTTATCAGGCACTACAGGGCGGGCGCAAATACCTCGGGCTGTATAAAACCGAATCCCTGGCCAGCTTTACCTCGGCGGCCTACCGCGCCGCGTTTACCGAACAGACCCCCTGGTCGGTAGCGAGTCTCGATAAAATGCGCGATCCGATGCGTCGTGTCTGCGCGGTAGAGGCGGTGACCGGTCAGGGCTGCGGCAGCCATCTGGCTATCCTTACTCTCGAACCGGTGGAGTCGCATGTGCTGAAGGCCTGCATCAATCATTTGGGGAGCCTCCTGGCGGAACAGCCCGGTTTTGTGCGCAGTAGCCTGCTGTCGCCGGACGCGGATCTCAGCTCACCGCTGCCGAAAGAATCGCGGGAAAACCGCCGGCTACTGCCGATGATGCTGATCGAAAGCAGCAGCGCCGAAGCCGGCCAGCGGCTGAGTGAGTTGGCCTGCGGCCAATTGAAAATCCCCGCCACCGATGCCCTGCATTATGCCCTCGGCTGGCAGCTGACCACACAGGAGCTTTCATCATGAGCACTTCAACCACTCAACAGTCAATCGCGGACGCCCCCACTGCCGATGCTTCCGCCCATCCGCCGAACACCGGCAAACTGGCGGCGGCCAGTTCGATTGGCACCGCACTGGAATGGTATGACTTCACCGTCTACAACATCATGGCGGCGCTGATTTTCAACCACGTATTTTTCCCCTCTTTCGATCCGCTGGTGGGCACTATTCTGGCGTTTTCCACCTATGCGGTTGGTTATGTATCGCGGCCGATTGGCGGTATCGTCTTTGGTCATCTTGGTGACGTGCTGGGGCGCCGTTTTGTATTGGTGACCACGCTGGTGATCATGGGCGTGACTACTGCGCTGATGGGGTTGCTACCCGGTTATGCCAGTTGGGGTATTTGGAGCCCGTTGCTGTTGGTGACACTGCGCTTTATTCAAGGTATTGCATTGGGGGGCGAATGGGCGGGGGCGGTACTGCTGTCGATGGAGCACGGCAAGCCCCATCAGCGTGGGCGCAATGCCTCCTTTGCTCAGGTTGGGCCTTCCTGCGGAACGCTGATCGGCACCGGGCTTATCACGCTGGTGACGGTGGCGATGACGGCGGAGGATTTCCAGCAGTGGGGCTGGCGTATTCCCTTCCTGCTGAGCCTGGTACTGGTGGTGTTTGGCCTGTGGCTACGCCGTGGCGTGGGGGAAACGCCTGCGTTTCTGAAACTGGAGGCATCGAAGGATGTTACCCACGCACCGATCCGCGAAGTTTTCACCCAGCATCGGCGTCCGCTGCTGATCGCCGGCGGTTCGCGTATTGGTTCCGACGTGCTGTATGCGCTGGTGGTGGTTTTTACCCTGACCTACGTCACTACGGTATTGAACCTGCCGCGCCCGCTGGCGTTGGCTGCCACCATGTTGGGGGCGATCGGTAACGCGATTACCGTGCCGATGTTCGGCGCCCTGTCCGATCGCTTTGGCCGCCGGCCGGTGTATATCGGCGGGGCATTGGCGGCGATGGTTTGGGCATTTGTGTTCTTTATGCTGCTTGACAGCAGCCAGCCGGTGCTGATCTGCCTGGCGGTGGTAGTGGGTCTGCTGATCCATGCGGCAATGTATGGCCCACAGGCGGCGTTTATTACCGAACAGTTTCCAACCCGGGTGCGTTATGCGGGGTCGTCATTGGCTTACACGTTGGCAGGTATTATCGGCGGTGGCTTTGCGCCGTTGATTATCGCCTCGTTGTTCAAGTCCTACGACAGCACGCTGGCGATCTCGGCCTATGTGGTGCTGGCTTTGCTAATCACACTGTGGGCGGTGATTGCGGCGAAGGAAACGGCTCACAAGCCGCTGTGAATGGCGTGCCGGGTGAAGGGGTCACCCGGCCTGTCACAACAGCAACGGCGTTACTTCAGCCAGCCTTTGCGTTGTGCGTCCTGCAGGTGCTGTAGCAGGTACTTCCACAGTTCGGGCTGAACGTCGGCGATGGTGGTGTTGCGCGCCAGTACCTGCTCCAGGCTGATGCCGTTCTCAACCCAGCTTTGGCCTTGGTTATGCAGATTCATCAGCATCGGCATGGTGCGATCCAGCACCAGCGCGAAGCGCGCATCGGCGCTCTCGCCATCTTCATATTCCTGCCATAAAGCGGTGAAATACTCGCGCTGAGTGTCCGGCAGCATACCGAACAAACGGCGTGCCGCCGCCACTTCCACATCATGGATCGCTGCGCGGGCCGCCAGATCGTAGACCAGTACGTCACCGGCATCGATCTCAACGATGTCATGCAGCAGCGCCATCTGGATCACTCGCTGAATATCTACGCCTTCACCGGCATAGGGGGCCAGGCTCATGGCAGCAATAGCAAAGTGCCAGCTATGTTCGGCGGAGTTTTCCTGGCGTTGGGTGCCCAGCACTTTGGTGCGGCGTTGCACGCTTTTCAACTTGTCGATTTCCATCAGGAACTGGATGACCTGGGTCATGGAGCCGAAATCTAACGCGGGTACAGCGGATGACATGGTGTAAACCTCAAGGTAGATGGGTTGAAGCCGAACGATTGTAGACCAGCGGGCGAGGGATTTCGATGGTTACACGCGCACACAGTTTTATTTTGGCGTACACGTGTACACTGAAATTATTCTCAGTTAAGCTGCCTTGCGGTAATTTCGAACAATGTTGGCTGTTTTGAGGGGTTGTGTGTAATGGGAAAAACGGGCGTAGTGAAAGCCGGTACTGAAAAAATGGCCGCCACGGCCTATCCGTGGGCGGAAGAGATCGCTAACAGCATCAGTCACGGTATAGGGTTGGTTTTTGGTATTGTCGGCCTGGTACTGTTGTTGGTTCAGGCGGTAGATACCGGCGCTGACGTGACGGCCATCGCCAGCTACAGTCTTTATGGCGGCAGTATGATCCTGCTGTTCCTTGCCTCCACGCTGTACCATGCCATTCCCCACCAAAAAGCCAAGCACTGGCTGAAAAAATTTGACCACTGCGCCATTTATCTTTTGATTGCCGGTACCTACACGCCGTTTTTGTTGGTGGGTTTGAACTCACCGCTGGCCAAGGGGTTGATGGCGGTAATTTGGGGTTTGGCACTGCTGGGCGTGCTGTTCAAACTGGCGTTTGCGCACCGGTTTGAAGCGCTCTCGCTGGTGACCTATCTGACTATGGGCTGGTTGTCGCTGATTGTGATTTATCAGTTGGCGACTCGTCTGGCGCTGGGCGGTGTGACGCTGCTGGCGGTCGGTGGCGTGGTTTATACCCTGGGTGTGATCTTCTATGCATCGAAGCGTTTCCGCTTCGGCCACGCGATTTGGCATGGTTTCGTGCTCGGCGGCAGCCTGTGCCACTTTATGGCAATTTATCTGTACGTCTGATATCCGCTCGGCAGGCGTTAATATCATGTTGATTAAGCGTTTCTTTTCAGTTAGAAAAGAGGCGCTTGTTTCTTTCGGGTATCCAGCAAGCCCATTTTTTCATTCCTGAGCCCGCGAACTACACCTTCGGTGTTTACGTTAACCTTTTCAGGACTCATCAATATGATCGTTCGCTTATCCAAAGCGTTGCTGGTGTGCGCGATGGCGCTGTTCGCCACGCTGGTGGCATTTGGCAATATCACGGACTACGGCTCCAACTTCGCCTTTGTTCGTCATGTATTTATGATGGACACCATTTTCCCTGACGCCACCATCACTTACCGTTCAATACAGACTCCGTGGCTGCATCACGCCGGTTATATTGGCATCATTGCGCTGGAAAGCCTGACCGCATTGTTGTGTTGGATAGGGGGCCTGCGTCTGTTGTGCGGCCTGAAACTGTCCGCAGTGGCCTTCAATAGAAAGAAAACGTTGGCAGTGGCCGGTTTGACGCTCGGTTTTTTGACCTGGCAGGTGGGTTTTATGTCGGTGGGCGGTGAGTGGTTCGGCATGTGGATGTCAAAACAATGGAACGGGGTGCCCGACGCTTTCCGATTCTTTGTCACCCTCATTTTGGTGCTGATCTATCTGGTGCAGCGCGACGGCGAACTGGACGAGTAAGGAATCAGGCAGCAGGGGTGAGCCTGCTGCCTGGGGATTATTTTTCTTCCGCCAGTGAATATGGCAGCGGTTTGATGGTCAATTGACTGGTGGCATCGTCGCGAACCCGCAGCTTGCTGTCGGCGTCGAGATCGTTATTCAGCACCACTTGTACCCACAGCGTGCCGTCGGCCAATCTGGCGGCGCTCAGCACCGTACCGGTACGGCGCCAGTTCTCACCCAGCTGCAATTCCACGTCCTCAGCAGGCTGCGGCACTCGTCCGGCCTTGCCTTCCAGCCAGTACAGTGCCCGTTTGTTGGCACCGCGGAACTTGGCGCGTGCCACCATTTCCTGACCGGTGTAGCAGCCCTTGCTGAAGCTGATGCCATCCAGCGCCTGCAGGTTGGTGGCCTGTGGGATCAACTGCCCGCTGTTGGCGGCGTCAATCACCGGGTAGCCGGCTTCGATATCCAGCGTCAACCACTGCTGGCTGTCGTTCAGTTCGGCCTGCTCGTGCAACCTGGCAACCAACTGTTCGGCAATGGCGGCGGTGGTGACCAACAGAAAACGTTCTGCCGGTAGCGAGAAGTGCAACAGGGTAGTTTCACCGTCCTGTACTACCTGATGCTCCGCATCCGGCAGGCGGTTGAAAACCCCTGCCAGCGCCGCGCGTGCCTGAAAACCGGCCACGCCCAGCAACACCGCTTCGTTGTCTGCGGCAATGGTGAGTTTGGAAAATACCGCGTACTTTTTGATTTCAGCCAGTTGGCTGTCCAGCACGCTGCGGCGTTCCAGATACGCAAAGCCTTCACCGCGATGGAATAACCGCAGATTGCTCCACATTTTTCCCTTGGCGTCGCAGTGGCCGCACAACACGTGGCTATCGTCCGGCAGCGCTTCGATATCGGCGGTTACCTGGCCCTGAAGGTATTTCACCCGGTCCGGCCCGTTCAATGTCACCAGCGCCCAATCTTCCAGTGAGATCAGGGTCAGGGGCAGATGGGAGGAAGCGGAAGGCTGACGGGGTGGAAATGGAATTTTATACGCCATAGTAAGATCCTGCTTAACGTTTAGCTTACCTGAAGGTGTGTTGGCCCCATGGTAAAAGAGGTGGCGGCCTTTGCAAACTGTTATTCACGCTTGCCTTGCAGACAGCGCTTTTTTTGACATTTAGCGCTTTATTACGCTTTACACCGAGAACGTCCTTCCCGGCGAGTATGTCAAATTGTTACTCTATAGGCTTGCGGCCAAGGGTAACCCTTGCAGACAGATCTTTGGCTGATGGAATTATATCGCGCCGGCGTTGCCATACAGTGTGTCAGTTGAACCCTGCGATGGCGTTGCCACGCTGAAAAGAGGTTAGTCATAACAACATGGATATTAATAACAAAGCACGTATCCACTGGGCTTGTCGCCGCGGTATGCGTGAGCTGGACATCTCTATCATGCCCTTCTTCGAGTATGAATATGACCTGTTGAACGATACAGACAAAGCGCTGTTTATCCGTCTGCTGGAGTCTGACGATCCCGATCTCTTCAATTGGCTGATGAATCATGGCGCTCCGCAGGACAGTGAACTGCAGAGAATGGTGACACTGATCCAGACGCGAAATAAAGACCGTGGCCCAGTGGCGATGTGACGTCCGTATTTCCTGGCGCACACAGTTATTTTCGCTGCTGACACATGGCGCATTGATCCTGCTGATCCTGATTTCACCCTGGCCGGAAGGCTATGGTCCGATCTGGCTGGTGTTACTGACGCTGGTGGTGTTCGAGTGCATTCGCAGCCAAAAGCGTATTGCGTCGCGACAGGGTGAGTTGCGCCTGCTGGAGAATCAACGCCTGGGTTGGCATGGGCAAGAGTGGCAACTGCTAAAACAGCCCTGGATGCCACGTTACGGCATTTTGTTGACGTTACAGCCGGTGGGGGGCAAAAAGCGCCGTCGGCTGTGGTTGGCTTCCGACTCCATGGCTAAAGCCGACTGGCGGCATTTGCGTCAACGCCTGCTGTATCCGCCCGCCAGTGATGACGAGGAGTCCTGATGAAGCCGACGCTCTGGCTGGTGGAAGATGAACCCAGCATTGCCGACACGCTGATTTATACCCTGGAGAGCGAAGGCTTTCAGGTGCGCTGGTTTGAACGCGGTGAACCGGCATTGCAGGCGCTGGCGCAAGGGGCACCTGCGTTGGCGATCCTCGATGTTGGTCTGCCGGACATCAATGGTTTTGAACTCTGCCGCCGGTTGTTATCGCAGTCGGCGGATTTGCCTATTTTATTCCTCACCGCCCGCAGCGATGAGCTTGATCGCCTGATTGGGTTGGAGATCGGTGCCGACGATTACGTTGCCAAACCCTTTTCTCCGCGAGAAGTCAGCGCCCGGGTGCGCACAATTCTGCGCCGTTTGCAAAAACAGCAGCGCCTGCAGCAGCCGGCTCTGTATCACTTCGGCCCTTTTAGCCTGGATGAACAGGCCGCGGCCATCCATTACCATCAGCAGCCGTTGCTGCTGACCCGTTACGAATTTTTGCTGTTGAAAACACTGTTGCTGGCACCCGGCCGGGTATTTTCACGCCAGCAACTGATGGAAAGCGTCTGGGCGCTGGCCGAAGAAAGCCTGGATCGCACCGTCGACACTCATATTAAAACGCTGCGTGCCAAGCTGCGCGCCATCGATCCCGCTGAACCCCCGATCCATACTCATCGCGGCCTCGGCTACAGCGTGAGCCGCCAGCCATGAGAATAGGCCTGCGCCTGCTGTTGGGATACTTCCTGATTGTGGCGGTGGCGGGCTATTTCGTACTGAGCATTTTCGTGCAAGAAGTGAAACCCGGCGTGCGGCGCGCTACCGAAGGCACACTGGTGGACACTGCCAACCTGCTGGCGCAGATTGCACGTCTGGACATGCAGGACGCCGACGTGGCGCACGGGCAACTGTCACAGGCGTTCTCTCAACTCAATCAACGCCCCATTGGCGCCAATATTGCCGGCATCCGCAAGGATCGCAGCGAATATCACGTTTATCTTACCGATCAAAACGGCAAGGTCATTTTTGATTCCAGCGGCAAGGCGCTCGGCCAGGATTACTCACGCTGGAATGACGTTTATCTGACGCTGCTTGGCCAGTACGGCGCACGCAGCACGCGCAGCGATCCGCAGGATGAAAACAGCTCGGTGATGTATGTTGCCGCGCCGGTAATGGATCAGGGGAAAATCATCGGTGTGCTTAGCGTCGGTAAACCCAACAGCACCATGGTACCGGTGATCAAGCGCAGCGAACGCCGTATTCTGTGGGCCGGTGCGCTGCTGTTGGGCATTGCCTTGCTGATCGGCCTGGGCTTTGTCTGGTGGATCAACCGCTCGATTGGGCGGCTGGTGCACTACGCTGACGGTGTGGCGCAGGGTGAAAGCCTGCCGTTGCCAAAGATGGGCGGCCACGAATTGACCCAGTTGGCGCAGGCGTTGGACAGCATGCGGGTAAAGCTGGAGGGCAAGGCCTACATTGAGCAGTATGTACATACCTTGACCCACGAACTGAAAAGCCCGCTGGCGGCGATCCGCGGTGCGGCCGAGCTGCTGCAGGAACAACCGCCGGCGGCCACTGCACAGCGTTTTCTGACCAATATCGAACAGCAGAGTGCGCGCATTCAGCAACTGGTGGATAAATTGCTGGTGCAAGCGCGGCTGGAGAGCCGGCCGGCCTTGGAACTTGTGCCACTGGCAATGGCGACGCTGGTGCGTCTGGCTGTGGCAGGCAAAGAGGCGCAGGCAACGCGGCGTAGCGTTTTGCTCCAGGTTGAAGGGGTGGAAGATATCACCCTGAGCGGCGATGGACTGCTGATTAGCCAGGCGCTGACCAACCTGTTGGACAACGCACTGGACTTCACCCCAGTTGGCGGCAGCATCAAGGTGCGCGGTGAACGCCACGAGGGCCATTACCAGATCACCGTTTGTGACGACGGCAGCGGCATTCCGGATTATGCACTGGATAAAGTGTTCGAGCGTTTCTATTCTCTGGCCCGCTCGGATAAGCCGAAAAGCAGCGGTCTGGGGCTGAATTTTGTGCAGGAAGTGGCGCGCTTGCACCGAGGCAGCATTCAGTTGATCAACCGTCAGCCGCACGGCGTGACCGCTGTTTTCACCGTATCGCTCTGACTTCACCGTCCCTTCACATAACCACATTCTGCTTTCACCCGAGGGCATTATCGTGACTCCATTACCTACATGGAGCGCGACGATGATGAAATCGGTACTGTTTTGGAAAATAACCACTCTGCTGGGACTAATGATTTTAATGATCATCCCGGTAACGATGCTAATGAATGTGATTGATGAGCGCAGCGGCTACCGCCAGAGCGTGGTTGGGCAGGTCAGCGAAAGCACCAGCCGGGCGCAGCGCATTTTGGGGCCGTTGATCGTCATCCCTTACAGCGAGCGGGAAGAGAAGACGGATGACAAGGGGCAGAAGGTGGTACAAGTGATTCGCCATCATCGCTATTTGTTGCCCGAGAATTTGCAGGTCAGCGGCAAGCCGAACGTGGAGGTGCGCAAGCTGGGCATTTACCAGACTCAGGTCTATCAGGGACCGCTGCAGTTTAAGGTGAAGTTTGGCCAGCCGGATGTGACAGACTTGCAGCGCAGCAATGTGACTATGGGTCAGCCTTTCCTGCTGGTTTCGCTGAGCGATTCACGCGGTATCAAGAGCATCTCACCGCTTACCAGCGCACAGTCACAGACCCCCTTTGAGCCAGGAACTCAGGTCAGCGTGTTACATCAGGGTATTCATGCACCGCTGACGCTGGCCGCATTGCAAAAAGCGGGGCTGGATGCTGAGTTTACCCTGACGCTGGCCGGAACCAGCAGCCTGTCTCTGGTCCCGCTTGGTCGCAGCAGTGAATTGACATTGCAGAGCAATTGGCCACATCCGAATTTCCTCGGTAACTTCTTGCCGGACGAACGCAAAGTGACGGATAAAGGCTTCAGTGCCCGCTGGCGCAGCACCTGGTTTGCCAACAACATCAACAGCGCTTTCCATTACGACGACGAAATTCTTGGCGAAGACAAGCTGCCAACGTTTAGCACCAGCCTGATTGAACCGGTCGATCACTATCAACTGACCGAGCGCGCGGTGAAGTATGCGGTGCTGTTTATCGGCCTGACATTTATGGCGTTCTTCCTGTTCGAGACCCTGACCGGTTTGCGGGTGCACCCGATTCAGTATCTGCTGGTCGGCGCGGCACTGGTGCTGTTCTACCTGATACTGCTGGCATTCTCCGAGCATTTTGGCTTCGCCACCGCTTATCTGCTGGCCAGTATCGCCTGCAGTGGGCTGATCGCCTTTTACCTCAGTGCGGTACTGCGCGGCTGGCTGCGGGGGGCGCTGTTCGCGGCCAGTCTGTTGATGTTGTATGGCGTGCTGTATCTGTTGCTGCAGTCGGAAGATAACGCGTTGGTACTGGGGGCAGGGCTGTTGTTCGCTATTTTGGCGGGAATTATGCTGCTGACGCGTAAATTGGACTGGTATCAGGTGGCCGATCCGGCGCGCTTGAACGGAGAAACGCCAACCGGCGCGGGGGAAAATCGCTTCCGGTTGTGGAAATAAGCATCGAACTGGGCGCGGCTACCGCGCCCATGGGCATTATAGCAGGGGTTCCATCTCCAGCAGGATCTGTTCGCACCACTGTTGCAGACGTTCTTCGCTCATGTCGTATTGGTTCACATCATCGAGCGCCAGGCCAACAAAGTGTTTGCCGTCGGCGCTTAGCGGTTTCGGACTGGTGAATTCGAAGCCGTCGATCGGCCAGAAGCCAATAAACTGTACGCCCAGTGGGGCAATGTGATCGTGCAACATGCCGAGTGCATCGAGGAACCATTCGCCGTAGCCGAGTTGATCGCCCATGCCATACATGGCGACAATTTTCCCCTGGAGATCCAGCGTGGTCAGCTGTGGCCAAATTGCCTCCCAATCTTCTTGAAGCTCACCGAAATCCCAGGTTGGCATGCCGAGGATCAGGATGGAGTACTCTTCCATCAGCTTGGGGGAAACATCTTTCAGGTTGTGCAGGTCGACCAGGTCTTCACCTAAAATCTCACGGATTTTTTCTGCCGCCATCTCGGTGTAGCAGGTGCTGGAGCCGTAAAACAGACCAATCTTCATGTGTAAACCGTTTATATTGCCGTAGGTAGAATTGCAGCGAGTATACCCGATTTGTACCGGCTTAAGGCATAATGCCTGTGGCATAAACGTAACAAAGAGAGGACCGCGTGCAACAGCAAGATAGCGCGTTGATTGAGCAATTCCTGGATGCACTGTGGCTCGAACGTAATCTGGCAGAAAATACGCTGGCCTCTTACCGATTGGATTTGCAGGCGCTGGGGGCCTGGCTGAATCAGAAAAATACCTCGCTGTTACAGGCACAGGTGCTGGATTTACAGGCGTTTCTCGCCGATCGGGTGGAGGGGGGCTATAAAGCGACCAGCTCCGCCCGTTTGCTGAGCGCCATGCGCCGTCTGTTCCAATACCTGTATCGCGAAAATATGCGTAGCGACGATCCCACTGCCCTGCTGGCTTCGCCGAAACTGCCGCAGCGCCTGCCGAAAGACTTGAGCGAAGCGCAGGTCGATGCGCTGCTGAAGGCGCCCTGTGTCGATCAGCCGCTGGAGCTGCGTGACAAGGCGATGCTGGAAGTGCTGTACGCTACCGGGCTGCGCGTCTCCGAACTGGTCGGGCTGACCATCAGCGATGTCAGCCTGCGTCAGGGCGTGGTGCGGGTGATAGGTAAAGGCAACAAGGAACGACTGGTGCCGTTGGGTGAAGAAGCGGTGTACTGGATAGAAAACTATCTGGAGCATGGCCGCCCGTGGATGGTCAACGGTCAGGCGCTGGACGTCTTGTTCCCCAGCAACCGCAGCCAGCAAATGACCCGACAGACATTCTGGCATCGCATCAAACACTATGCGATCCTAGCGGGTATTGACAGCGAGAGGTTGTCGCCACACGTGCTGCGCCACGCGTTTGCTACCCATTTGCTGAACCATGGGGCCGATCTCCGTGTCGTACAAATGTTATTGGGGCATAGCGACCTCTCGACCACACAAATTTACACGCATGTAGCGACTGAAAGACTTAAACAGCTACATCAACAGCACCACCCGCGTGCCTGACACGCCGGGTTCAAAAGGATTGGAAGAATGAAGAAAGGTTTAATGCTGCTCTCCCTGCTGGTGGCTTCAGTGACCGGCGCGGCCCATGCCGACGATGCGGCAATCCAAAAAGCGCTTGGCAGCCTGGGCATTCAACAGGCGGACGTGCAGCCTTCACCGGTGACCGGCCTGAAAACCGTGCTGACCGATAACGGCGTGCTGTATGTGACCGAAGACGGCAAGCACATTCTGCAAGGCCCGTTGTACGACGTCAGTGGCAAAGAGCCGGTTAACGTCACCAACCAACTGCTGACCGGCAAGCTGGAAGCGCTGAAAGATCAGATGATCGTCTACAAAGCGCCAAAGCAGAAACACGTGATCACCGTGTTTACCGACATCACCTGTGGCTACTGCCACAAGCTGCACCAGCAGATGAAAGAATATAACGATTTGGGCATTACCGTCCGCTATCTGGCGTTCCCGCGTCAGGGTCTCAATTCCCAGGCCGAGAAAGACATGCAGTCAATCTGGTGTACCGCCGACAAGGCCAAGGCCTTCGATACCGCCATGAAAGGCGACGCGGTTTCTCCGGCGACCTGTAAAACCGACATCAGCAAACACTATGCGCTCGGCGTGCAGTTCGGTATTCAGGGTACTCCGGCCATCATTTTGGAAAACGGCATGATGATCCCAGGGTATCAGGGGCCAAAAGAGATGGCCGCCATGCTGGACGCGCATCAGACCGCAACCAAAACCGGTGGTTAATCGCCGGTGAGCATCAAAACACAACTACGCCGCCGTGCGGCGGCGGACGATAGCCATCTGCCAGCCAGCCTGCACCCGCTGTTGCGCCGTTTATATGCGCTGCGTGGCGTTCAGGCTGAGCAGGAATTGGAGCGCAGCGTCAAAGGCATGCTGCCATGGCAACAGTTGGATGGCATTGACGCCGCCGTTGGCATTCTGCAACAGGCGCTGGCCGCGAGTCGTCGCATCATCGTGGTGGGGGACTTCGACGCCGATGGCGCCACCAGTACCGCGTTGACGGTGTTGGCGCTGCGCAGCATGGGCGGCAGTGCGGTCGACTATCTGGTACCGAATCGTTTTGAGGACGGCTACGGCCTGAGCCCCGAAGTGGTCGAGCAGGCGGCAACGCGCGGTGCGGAATTGATCCTGACGGTGGATAACGGCATCTCTTCCCATGCAGGAGTGGACGTGGCCCACGCCAAAGGTATGCAGGTGCTGGTGACCGACCATCACCTGCCGGGGGAAACCCTGCCGGCGGCGGAAGCGATCGTCAACCCGAACCTGCGTGGTTGTGAGTTCCCGTCCAAATCTCTGGCCGGTGTCGGTGTGGCTTTCTATCTGATGCTGGCGTTGCGTGCCCGCCTGCGTGACAGCGGCTGGTTCGAACAACGTGCGTTGGCGATGCCGAATCTGGCAGAACTGCTGGATCTGGTCGCGCTTGGTACGGTGGCTGACGTAGTACCGCTCGATGCCAACAACCGCATTCTGGTGTACCAGGGTCTGAACCGCATCCGGGCCGGCAAATGTCGGCCTGGCATCCGGGCATTGCTGGAAGTGGCTAATCGTGATGCACGTCAGCTGGCAGCCAACGATCTCGGCTTTGCGCTGGGGCCACGGCTCAATGCCGCCGGACGACTGGATGATATGTCGATCGGCGTGGCGTTGTTGCTGAGTGATGACATTGCGCAGGCGCGTATGTTGGCTAACGATCTTGATGCGCTCAATCTGACACGGCGTGAGATTGAACAGGGCATGCAGGTTGAAGCTCTGCAGCTGTGCGACGAACTGGAGCGCAGCAGCACCGCCTTGCCATACGGGCTGGCGATGTATCATCCGGAGTGGCATCAGGGCGTGGTTGGGATTTTGGCTTCGCGCATCAAGGAGCGTTTTCATCGTCCGGTGATCGCCTTTGCACCGGCTGGTGAGGGCATTCTTAAAGGCTCCGGGCGTTCGATAGCCGGTCTGCACATGCGTGATGCGCTGGAGCGGTTGGATACGCTGAATCCGGGGTTGATGATGAAGTTCGGTGGCCATGCCATGGCGGCCGGGCTGTCGCTGGAAGAGAGCAAATTCGACGAGTTTCGCCAGCGCTTTGGCGATCTGGTGGGGGAATGGCTCGATCCGGCGATGCTGGAAGGGGTGATTTGGTCTGACGGCGAACTGGCGATGCAGGAACTTTCGCTGGAAACGGCGGAGCTGTTGCGCGAAGGAGGCCCCTGGGGCCAGGCGTTCCCGGAACCGACCTTCGACGGCACCTTCCGTATCCTGCAGCAGCGGCTGGTAGGTGAGAAACACCTGAAACTGATGGTGGAACCGCTTGGCGGCGGCCCACTGCTGGATGGTATCGCTTTCAACGTCGACACCACCCTGTGGCCAGACAGCAGCGTGCGCGAAGTGGAGCTGGCCTACAAGCTCGACGTCAACGAGTTCCGTGGCAACCGCAACGTGCAGTTACTGATCCAACACCTCTGGCCGCGTTGATTTGTGGCTGCTTTATCCCGGGGTTTGCTCTGCCAAACCCCGGCATGTTTTCTTCCCCCACAAAAACTAACCAACCGGCTATAAACTGACGCCTGGATCCGCTAGAATTACCGGTTCCAATGGCATTTCGCCATCGACGACATCAACGTAAAAGAACGCAAAAAACATGTTTGAAATTAACCCGGTAAAAAACCGAATTCAGGACCTGTCCGTGCGGACTGCCGTTCTTAGGGGGTATCTTTGACTATGATGCCAAGAAAGAACGCCTAGAAGAAGTTAACGCAGAGCTGGAACAACCTGACGTTTGGAACGAACCCGAGCGCGCACAGGCGCTGGGTAAAGAGCGCGCAGCGCTTGAAGCCATCGTTGAAACCATCGATCAGCTGGAACAGGGGGGCGAAGACGTCTCTGGCCTGCTGGAATTGGCGATTGAAGCCGACGATGAAGAAACCTTTAACGAAGCCGTCGTTGAGCTTGATCAACTGTCTGCCAAGCTGGAACAATTAGAATTCCGTCGTATGTTCTCTGGTGAATACGACAGTGCTGATTGCTATCTGGATATCCAGGCGGGTTCCGGCGGCACCGAAGCACAGGACTGGGCCAGCATGTTGCTGCGCATGTACCTGCGCTGGGCAGAGGCCAAGGGCTTCAAGACCGAAGTGATTGAAGAGTCCGACGGCGATGTGGCAGGGTTGAAGTCCGCCACCATCAAGATCATCGGCGATTACGCGTTCGGCTGGTTGCGTACTGAAACCGGCGTACACCGCCTGGTGCGCAAGAGCCCGTTCGACTCCGGCGGCCGTCGTCATACCTCGTTCAGTTCGGTGTTTATCTACCCGGAAGTGGACGATGATATTGATATCGACATCAACCCGGCGGACCTGCGAATCGACGTTTACCGCGCCTCGGGGGCGGGTGGTCAGCACGTGAACAAAACTGAGTCGGCGGTGCGTATTACCCACTTGCCGACCAACATCGTAGTGCAGTGTCAGAACGACCGTTCTCAGCATAAGAACAAGGATCAAGCGTTTAAACAGCTGCGAGCCAAGCTGTACGAGTTTGAGATGCAAAAGAAAAATGCTGATAAACAGATGATGGAAGACAACAAGTCCGATATCGGGTGGGGCAGCCAAATTCGCTCTTACGTGCTGGATGACGCCCGAATCAAGGATTTGCGCACTAACGTTGAAACGCGCAACACGCAGGCCGTATTAGATGGCGACCTGGATAAATTCATTGAGGCAAGTTTGAAAGCCGGGTTATAAGGAACAGAAATGTCTGAGCAACAACCACAAGGCGCCGAACAGGCGCTGGATCTCAATAACGAGTTGCAGTCACGCCGTGAAAAACTGGCTGCGCTGCGCGAGAACGGCATTGCGTTCCCGAATGATTTCCGTCGCGACACCACGTCCGACAAGCTGCACGCTGCGTACGGCGATAAAGACAACGAAGAGCTGGAAGCATTGGGTGTAGAAGTCACCGTTGCCGGCCGTATGATGACCCGCCGTATCATGGGCAAGGCATCCTTTGTCACGCTGCAAGACGTCGGTGGCCGCATCCAGTTGTACGTCGCCCGCGACGATCTGGCGGAAGGCGTTTACAACGAAGAATTCAAGAAGTGGGACCTGGGTGACATCCTTGGCGCACGTGGCAAGCTGTTCAAAACCAAGACCGGCGAGCTGTCTATCCATTGCACCGAACTGCGCCTGCTGACCAAGGCCCTGCGCCCGTTGCCGGACAAATTCCACGGCCTGGCCGATCAGGAAACCCGTTATCGTCAGCGTTACCTGGATCTGATCGCCAACGACGAATCGCGCAAGACCTTCCAGGTGCGTTCTCAGATCATGGCGGCAATGCGTAACTTCATGGTGGAACGCGGCTTCATGGAAGTCGAAACCCCTATGATGCAGGTGATCCCGGGCGGGGCTTCTGCTCGTCCATTCGTGACTCACCACAATGCGCTGGACATCGATATGTACCTGCGTATTGCCCCTGAGCTGTACCTGAAGCGTCTGGTGGTAGGGGGTTTTGAACGCGTATTCGAAATCAACCGTAACTTCCGTAACGAAGGCGTTTCTCCGCGTCATAACCCAGAGTTCACCATGATGGAACTCTATATGGCTTACGCGGATTACAAAGATCTGATCGAACTGACCGAGTCGCTGTTCCGCACCCTCACCCAGAACGTGCTGGGCAATACTCAAGTGCAGTACGGTGATGAAGTGTTCGACTTCGGTAAGCCGTTCGTGAAGCTGACCATGACCGAGGCGATCAAAAAATACCGTCCGGAAACCGATCTGGCTGACCTGGCTGATATGGGTAAAGCGGTGGCTATCGCTGAATCCATCGGTATCAAGGTTGATAAGAGCTGGGGTCTGGGCCGCGTAGTGACCGAGATCTTCGAAGAAGTGGCGGAAAGTCATTTGATTCAGCCGACCTTCATCACTGAATACCCGGCAGAAGTTTCGCCGCTGGCGCGCCGTAACGACGTTAACCCGGAAATCACTGACCGCTTCGAGTTCTTCATCGGCGGCCGTGAAATCGGTAACGGCTTCTCCGAGCTGAATGACGCAGAAGACCAGGCGCAGCGTTTTGCTGACCAGGCTAATGCGAAAGACGCAGGTGATGACGAAGCGATGTTCTACGACGAAGACTACGTTACCGCGCTGGAGCACGGCCTGCCACCAACCGCAGGTCTGGGCATCGGTATCGACCGTATGGTGATGCTGTTCACCAACAGCCACACCATTCGCGACGTGATCCTGTTCCCGGCAATGCGCCCACAGAAATAACTTCGCAGTAATGAATATCAACCGGCGCAGGCGACTGTGCCGGTTTTTTTTCGTCTGATGAGTGAGGATAGTGCCTATTATCGCTAACTGCTTAAAACACCAGCAGTTACGCGTTATCTCCGCTTGCCCGGCAGGGATAACCGGTTATAATGACAGCCGCACACCGATGCGGGTGTAGTTCAATGGTAGAACGGCAGCTTCCCAAGCTGCATACGAGGGTTCGATTCCCTTCACCCGCTCCATTTCCACTTATAAATCAATGCATTAATTTATAAATACCTCTAGCTAAGGTGATTTCTCACCTATAACGCTATCCGTGCCATTGAACTACATCCGTAAATGTCACTGTTTGGTGTGTAGTTGATCTGCGAGCATATTAAACCGTTGGCGGTCGTTCCAGCGTCTTACCGCGATAGTAAAACAAGAAACCTAAGCCCCACCCTAGGCTCTAAATACTCGCAGAAAGCTCATAGCAAGGCGCATTTAAGCCCGATGTCACTAAACAGGTTCATGGCGGTTTTCGTCCCTGCACACGAAATGTAGGCTCTGCCAGCGGTTCGGCCTCGCTCCTTCGGGTACTGATGAGTATCACTGTCTGACACACCCTAATGAAGTCGCCTGACGGCTCCGCACGTTGTCTTACCACCAACGGGCAATAAGGCTTTATTGTCCAAAATCCGTTAGTTGCACGTTTTCTGTACCTTGGATAACCTGAAATAAATCAGACAAGGAGGGCAGTTTATGAGCGCACAGGTTGAGGAAGGAACATTACGCCGGATGACGTTGGGCGAGATTGCAATGGCTCGCACGGGGTTCGGTGATTCGATAGTTTATAGCCGTGTCTGGATTCATTGCGACAGCTAATTACCATTCGGCCTACAGAAACAGAACTACACGATGACGCCCAACGGGGAGTTATGGTACAGAAAGCCGATGTATAGAGAAGACTTCTCCGCAAACTCGGTTTTCGTCGAAGATAAATATGTTTTCATCCATGAACTGGGGCATGTGTGGCAACACCAACACGGGCAATGGGTGAGAATGCGGGGTGCTTTTAGCTGGGCTGCTGAATATACCTACAGACTGGATAAAGACAAACTCACTGATTATTCTCTTGAACAGCAAGCCTCTATTTTAGCTGATTACTGGCTACTGCTGGTTTATGGGATCAGTAAGTGGTCTTACTATCAGAGACCTGGGCGAATGGGGATGTACAGGGGGGAGATAAGTTGCAGGATGTCCCCTCGCTTTACCAGAAAATCGTAACAGGGAAGGGGCGTTAATCATGAAAAATAGAATGTTGCTGGCTGTCGTATTTCTCTTAACGGGATGCCCTGGGCTTGGTGATTGAATGGTAGATCGAGAATCTACAACGGCATTTATCAAAGACAATCATGTTTGTGTGGTGTCGCCACTGGAGCCACAGGAACGGATCACTGCTATTCAAATCAACAGCGATAAAAGCGACTCTCTTCACAAGATTTTTGATGACAAGCCTGTTTATGTACCGAAGGGGGAGTGTCTTCCTGTGTTCGGATTTAAGTTTACATCTGGAGAGCGGTATATCTTCGCGTACGCTGTTCAATCTGAGAAATTAGAGTCACATTTAGTCACTGCTGAATTTTCTTATCCCAAAGAATAAGGGGCATTGCGCCCCTGTCATGGAGTGACTCCGATCCCATAGACAATATCTGTCCTCACGACTCGGCGTTTCCACCAATAGACTTTACGCATGGATCAAGCGTTCGCTGGCGAGCACCTCAAACAGCATGTCGATTTCCTGCTGAGTATTGTAATGCATCATTCCAATGCGCAGCACGCCGCCGCTGTCCTGCAGGTTCAACCGCCGAATTAACCCCAGTGCATAGAAGTGCCCGCTGCCGGCGCAGATATTGTGCCGGCCAAGTCGACGGGCAATTTCCTCAGGCGCATGGCCGCTAAAGGTCAGAGCAAAGGTCGGAGTGCGACGGTGAATGTCTGCCTGCGAGGTACCGTAAAGCCGCACGCCGTCGACGTTCTGCAGGCCTTGCAGGAAGTGCCTGCACAGGTTCTCTTCATGGCGGTGATAGTCGGCAAAACTTTCCTGCAAACGCTGCCTTAAAGGAGCGCCTGGCGTGCCCCATTGCGCCAGGTAGTCAATGGCTGCCGTTACGCCGGCCAACCCTTCGAAACTTTGGGTGCCGGTCTCAAAACGGCCTGGGCCAATGTCGGTGGCCGGCTCGACTTTATAGGGTTGCAGCCGTTGCAGCCATTGCGGCGCGATATAGGCCATGCCGATATGCGGGCCAAAGAACTTATAGGCAGAACACACCAGAAAGTCGCAACCCAGCGCCTGCACATCGATCAGGTTATGCGGAGCATAATGCACTGCGTCGACGTAAACCTGCGCGCCGACCCGGTGGGCGGCCTCGGTGATGGCTTTAATATCGACAATGCTGCCCGTGACATTAGATGCATAAGTGACCGCGACCAGGCGAGTTTTTGCGGTGATTTTTTCGCACAGCCGGGCGGTATCCAAAGAACAATCCGCTTGTTGCAGTGGGATTTGATGCATGGTGACCTGTTTGTCATTTGCCGCCTGCTGCCAGCCGGAGACATTGGCGTAGTGATCCAGCTCGGTAACGATGATCTCGTCCCCGGCTCGCCAATCACGGCTAATGATGCGGCTGAGGTGGAACGTCAGCGAGGTCATGTTCATGCCAAAAACGATATTATCGGGTGAGGGCGCATTCAAGAAGGTGCGCACTGATTCCCTTGCATTATCCATCACCTCAGTAGTCTTATGGCTGGAAAAATAATGCCCGCCCAGATTGGCGTTATATTTCCCCAGGTAGTGGGTCATTTTCTCCAGCACGCTTTGCGAAACCTGAGAACCGCCAGGCCCATCGAAAAAGATAACGGGTTTATCATCATAGCTTTGGGTCAGCGCACTAAACTGGGCGCGGGCGAGTTCGGCAGTAAATGTCATGCTCTTTCCCCACGTGCGGTCAGAACAAACAGGTCAAGATGCCCCTCTTGTTCCGGGACAATGGCGCTGATCGGCGTGGCGTTATGCCATAGTTTACTGTCCGCCAGCAAAACGGCTTCACCATCCGCCAACACTTTTTTAAAGAACGGGGGCTGGTGATTATCGGCGTATAGCATGATCTCGCCGCCGACAATATTTTGCCGATGGATGCCAATCATGGCGATATGGTCAAAACCATCCTGATGTATCCCTTCCGGCGCCACCTGCGTTTCATTATCAATAGCGACCACGCGCATCTGATGGATTTCTATTTCCGTTCCTTCAGGTAAATCATTGCTTTCAGCAAACAGATTGCACATTTCTTCCATAGCGGCGCTTTGCAATACGGCGTCGTCAATCGGCTCGAAATGGCGCACCACGTTGCCCTGAAAGTGGTTGATTTCATCAGACTGAACGAAATTGCGTGGTCCAATTTCTACCACATGACCATTGAGATGTTTGACGACCGAATAGCGGCGCAAGCGGTACTTGCCGTCGGCGTGTTGTGTATGGGGCAAGCCAGAAAACGACGGCATTAATTGTTGGGTGGCCTGGTGGCTAAGTGCAGTCATACTTATTACGTTTTCGTGTTTATGTAACATAATCACCTCAAATATGAATCAAGACTGACTTTGTAGGGAGGTATTTCGATTGAATTGTAGTCGACACTATTGCCAACGCAATTTTTAGCCAGCGCCGACTACCTTCAAGCTATATGTTGCTGTAAACAAGAATGAACGCAGGCAGTATTAGCCATCGGTTGAGCGGCTAAGGGTTTCCCAGGTATCGATATCTCTGTTCATTTGGTGCAGCTTTTCCCTCACATACATGACGGCATCGCTGCCCAGCAGCAGTGATGCCGGGGGTTCAGGGCTGTTGATGAGTTGCAGCATGGCTTTGGCGGCCTTAACCGGATCGCCGGGTTGATGGCCGCTGCGTTTTTCGCGCGTTTCACGGATCGGTCCAAAACTCTGATCGTAATCGCTGATGCTGCGTGGTGAACGCACCATAGAGCGCCCGGCCCAGTCGGTTCGAAAAGATCCTGGCTGAATGGCGGTGACCGCAATATTAAAGGGCTGTAGTTCTTTGGTCAGCGTTTCTGAAATTCCCTGCAAGGCAAATTTGCTGCCGCAATAGAAGCTGATCCCCGGCAAGGTGATGAAGCCGCCCATGGAGGTCACATTGAGAATATGGCCGGCCCGACGCGCCCGAAAATAAGGCAGGAAAGCTTTAATTACGGCCACGGCGCCAAACACGTTGACCTCAAATTGGTGGAGAGCTTCACTCAGCGGCGATTCTTCCATAATCCCTTCGTGGCCATAACCGGCGTTATTGACCAGAACGTCGACAGCTCCCAGTTCCCGCTCTACGGCGTCTACCAGTGGGGCAATCGCAGCGAAATGAGTGACATCGAGAATGCGGCCAAAGCAGCGGTCCGGTGCCAGGGTTTCGAATTCATCTTTGGCCTGCTTGTTGCGCAGCGTTCCGACCACGCGGTGACCCGCTTTAAGCGCTTCTTCTGCCAGTGCGCGACCTAAACCGCTGCTGACCCCGGTGATGAAAAATAATTTTGATCGATTCATGGCATTATCCTCAGTAGGGTGGACTGACAGATTAGGGTGGACAAGATAAAACCCGTAGCCCGGATCCTCTCTGATGTTTGCCTATTCCTCTGAGTTATCTGGACAGGCCCATTGCTGACTGTCACACTTCAATGACTTCCCACTTCTCTTTTCAGACGCCTATGACCTTTTTCATGCCAACGGTTACGGACCAGATGATTGAGCTTTTGGATCGGTTGACACCGCATGAAGGCTACAACCTAACGGCCCTGGCGGACGTGCGTTTTCTACGCTCCAACCGCCCATTACTGCGCACACCAGTTTTATATGAACCGGGGATCGTCATTGTGGTGCAGGGGAGAAAACGCGGCTTTTTGGGTAATGATGTCTATTTGTATGATGCGCAGCATTATCTGATGGTGTCCGTTCCGGTGCCCTTTACCATGGAAACGGATGCCAGTGCTTCAGAGCCGATGTTGGCGATTTATATGCGGCTGGATTTCAGTTTGGCGGCTGATTTGATGTTGCAACTCGATGCTCATCGTCCGCACCCCAGCGAGCCTCCGCGAAGTATGGTATCGAGTCCGATGGATGACGCTATGAGCCTCTCGGTTTTGCGTTTTCTGCAGGTCATGGCTTCACCTTTGGATGCCGAGATATTGGGGCCGGCGATGATGCGGGAAATCTATTACCGCGTAATGACCGGGGCGCAGGGGCAGATGTTGCGAAATGCGCTGACCACGCAGGGGCAGTTTGGCAAAGTGGCAAAAGCGCTGCGAAAATTACACGCCGAGTATGACGCGTATCTGGATGTGAAGGCGCTGGCGAAAGAGGCGGGCATGAGCCTGCCAACATTCCACAGTCATTTCAAAAACGTGACCAACACGTCCCCGATGCAATATCTTAAATCTACGCGGTTGCATCAGGCTCGATTGCTGATGCTGCGAAATAATCTCACAGCTTCGGCAGCCTGTGCGCGGGTAGGGTATGAAAGCGTTTCTCAGTTCAGTCGTGAGTTTAAACGTCTTTTCGGGCTAACACCGCTCAATGAAGTTGAGCGTATGAGGCAGAACTTTTCGCTGCCTGCGCCTGTGACTCCTTCAGATTTTATTTCTTCTCACTGAAGGGGAGCCTGCGCTTCACGAAATGGCGACCAGAGTACCGATGATGGCGATGAGTATGATCCAAAACCATTTAGAGGTTTTTTCCGGTTTCCATTCTTCGCCATATTCAACCTGGTAATCGGGTTTAGGCTCCTTTTTGTTCATCCTGTTCCCTGGCATTTAATATCCATAAATATGCCGGTGTATTTTAAGATGAATCCTAATTCCATTGAATTTAAAACTGTTTTTTAGGTAAAAATCCTAATTTTCGCGCTGTCTTTTCACCTTAACCCTTCATCGCGTCAGCCATAAATTTGCTACGGGAATCCCGGATCTCGGACATGTTTGACAGGATCCATTCTCACATTGGCAGCATATTAACCAGCACGCCTTCCCCGATTGAGGTTAATTGATATTCGACGTGAGGATGGGGGTATTTTTGTTGGTAGTCATGACGAGTAATCAATCCGTCACGCTCCAAATGGCGCAGCGTTCTTGTCAGCATGCGCCGTGTTACACCGGATAGTGTCCGACCCAGTTCCGCATGGCGTAAAGGCCCATGGGTGCCCAGCGTATAGAGGATACTCAGGGACCAACGGTTGCCGGTATGCGCCACCGTCAGCTGGCTGAACTGCTTGGTGAGCATGACTGATGTCCTTATACGCTGGTGGTTGAGGATCATCAGGCTTTGCAGGATGCTGTGGCTGCGTCACCTGAAAGTCTCACAGCGGCCTACCGGCTGGCGTTTGCCCGTGCTGATGGTGTCTCCTGGGATAAAGCGAAAACCTACAATGCTCGGCAGGGTATTGTGGTGACGGATGTTCGGGGATGGTTGAAGCAACATTGCCCAGACGTTTGATTAATCACTGCCGGCATTGTCGGCAGTCTTAAGGGTAATTTATAGTGAATAGACCCGGGTTTTATAGACACTTTTTTGCCTCATAATAGAGGCTTAATGAAGGAGTGTTTATGTCAGCCAAAAATTTCACTGAAGAATTCAAAA
>NZ_CAMKGL010000015.1 GCF_946227985.1 Serratia quinivorans | reverse complement strand
CCCATGCCGAACTCAGAAGTGAAACGCCGTAGCGCCGATGGTAGTGTGGGGTCTCCCCATGCGAGAGTAGGACACTGCCAGGCATCAATTAAGCCAAGAGGCCATCCGCAAGGATGGCCTTTTTGCTGTGTGCGAAAAACAAAAACAGACGCCGCTACGCGGCGCCTTTCAGCCATTCGGTGATGAAATCGGCAATGCTCTCCGGCTGGTTGAGATCTAAGGAGCTTGTCTTGACCGCTATCGATTTATCGCTGGCAACGGCGATAACAAACTCATCCAACATATCTTCAAGCGGCCTGCCTATCTCTTCACGATAGAGAATAATTTTACTAATGGGCTCATGTTTAAACCCCTCTACTAAAATCATATCCACCTTGCTACGATCAAAACGACTGGCCAGATACTGAAGATCCAACGGTTGCTGTTCCGGCGTTTCAGTCATTAAGGCCCAGCGACGATCGCTGGCGACCAAGGTTTGGTCGGCACCTGCTTTGCGAAGTTCATAACTGTCTTTGCCTGGTGTATCCACATCCATATCATGATGCGTATGTTTGATCAGTCCTACGCGGACTTCCCGCTGCTTTAATAAAGGAATTAATTGCTTAAGCAGCGTGGTTTTACCCGTTCCGCTATAGGCAGCAATCGCCAGTAAGGGGGGAAGAGCATTATGCATCGGTGAGTCCTTTTTCCTGCTGCCAGCGCAGGCAGTCTTCCGGGGTATTAAGATTATGGAATGCCGTTTGTTGGCCACTGAACGCTATTTGTCGCGCACCTGCCGCATCCAGGAACAACATCAACTTGCGCTCCCCACGGTCCAGATACTCTTTCAACTGAGGCGCCAGGCTGGTATGCAACAATGCCAGAGTGGGGTGTGCCCGCGCTCCATCGCTGGCATAGGCGGCCAGAGCACTGCCTTTCTGTTGCCAGAGTTGATCAACCAGCGTAGCGGGAAAATCGGGGACGTCGCAGGGGACAAAAACGACCCATTCGGTGCTCGCGTGTTTCAATCCGGCCAGCATGCCTGCTAGCGGGCCAGAAAAGTCAGGAGTCAGATCGCTGATGATTGGCTGGCCGCTTTCGCCATAGCGTGCCTGATTGCGATTGGCACTGATAACTATCTGGCCTACCTGTGGGCGTAGCCGAGAAAGTACGTACTGATACAGTGGTATACCGGCAATCTGAATCAGACCTTTATCTTCTCCGCTCATACGCGTGGCGCGCCCACCGGCTAAAATAATGCCGGTAATGTCCTCATGCATATCTATCATCCTGAATTTATGGCTAACGCCCTGATTGTAGCGCTAAAGACGGTGCGACATCAGGATTTACCTTTATTGACAAGCTGCTTCTTTCACTGCGTTGTTAAGCCTGTTACTTTGTGTGTTTATTGATTCTATTGGATGATATTGCGATGAAAACGCACCGCGTAAATGAGCTGATTGAGCTGCTACAGCCAGCCTGGCAGGAAGATCCGGATCTCAACCTTATCCCGTTTTTGCAAAAACTGGCACAGGAAGCCGGTTTCCAGGGCAATCTGGCCGACCTGAGCGATGATATCCTGATCTATCACCTGAAAATGCGCGGTAGCGCCGGCACCGAACAGATCCCCGGTTTGAAAAAGGATTACGAAGAAGACTTCAAAACGGCATTGCTTCGCGCCCGTGGGGTGATAAAGGATTAGCATTCGTGCGGTAAGGTGAACCAGTTACTCGTGAAACCTGCCATTAATGCTACTATTTCTCATTCCCGGCACAGTGGTGTCACCAAAAGAAACCGAATGTTGTTATGAACAACTCAGCTTTTAATTTTCAGACCCTGTCGCCCGACCTGATTATGGACGCGTTGGAGGGCATTGGTCTGCGTGTAGATTCCGGGCTGACAGCGCTTAACAGCTATGAAAACCGCGTCTACCAGTTTATGGACGAAGATCGTAAGCGTTACGTGGTGAAGTTTTATCGGCCCGAACGCTGGAGCGCAGAGCAAATTGGTGAAGAACACCAGTTCTCTCATGATCTTGCCATGGCGGAGATCCCGGCGGTTGCACCACTGGTCCTGCAAGGGAAAACGCTGCATACGCACAGCGGTTTTTTGTTTACTGTATTTCCCAGCGTTGGCGGGCGGCAGTATGAAATCGATAATCTCGATCAACTGGAGTGGGTGGGGCGTTTCCTGGGACGTATTCATCAGGTAGGTAGTGAAAGCCTGTTTGTAGAACGTCCGACAATCGGCATTGAGGAATATCTCACTGCGCCCCGTAAGGTGTTGGCTAGTTGTGAACTGTTGCCTAAGGCCCAGCGCGACAATTTCCTGAATGCGACCGACAGGTTGATCGAGGCAATTAAACAACATTGGCATTTGGACTGGCAACCACGACGTTTGCACGGTGATTGCCACCCGGGCAATATCCTGTGGCGTGATGGCCCGTTGTTTGTTGATCTGGATGACGCACGAAATGGGCCGGCAATACAGGATCTGTGGATGCTGTTGCATGGTGAACGTCGCGATCGCCTGATGCAGTTAGATATTTTGCTGGAAGCTTACTCCGAGTTTGCCGAGTTTGATCAAAGTGAATTAGCGTTGATCGAGCCGTTGCGGGCCATGCGTATGGTGTACTACCTGGCATGGGTTGCTCGGCGTTGGCAAGATCCCGCGTTTCCTAAAAGTTTTCCGTGGATGGCGGAGTCTGATTTTTGGTTATCTCAGACGGCGGCATTCACCGAGCAGGTTAAGCTGTTGCAGGAACCCCCTCTGCAGCTGATGCCAATGTATTGAAGCTTTAACACAATGGAGAGTTTAGTCTTATGAAGAAAATATGGTTGGCACTCGTTGGCATGGTAATGGCATTCAGTGCCTCAGCTGCGCAATTTAGCGATGGTGCTCAGTACGTAACCCTGGATAAGCCGGTGACCGGTGAACCTCAGGTACTGGAGTTCTTTTCCTTCTATTGCCCACACTGCTATCAGTTTGAGCAGGTATATCACGTTTCCGAAAATGTGAAAAAAGCGCTGCCTGCGGGCACTAAAATGACCAAGTACCACGTTGAATTCCTGGGGCCGTTGGGTAAACAACTGACTCAGGCATGGGCTGTGGCAATGGCGCTGGGTGTGGAAGATAAAGTTAGCCCGCTGATGTTTGAAGCGGTGCAGAAAACCCAGACCGTGCAAACTCCGGATGATATCCGCAATGTGTTTGTGAAGGCTGGCGTGAGTGCGGCTGATTATGATGGGGCCTTGAACAGCTTCGTGGTTAAATCCCTGGTGGTTCAACAGGAGAAAGCTGCAGAAGATCTGCAACTGCGTGGCGTGCCAGCGGTATTTGTTAACGGCAAATACATGGTTAAAAATGACGGACTGGATACCAGCTCGATGGATGCTTACGTGAAGCAATTCGCCGAAGTGGTTAAATTCCTCAGCCAGCAGAAGTAACCGAGATTTAAAGTAAAAAAGCCGGCTAAGCCGGCTTTTTTACTTTACGGTTGTTTTAACTTATCCAGCAATCGGTCTTTATCCTGCCAGAGTGTATTCAACCAAAGCTGGAAACGACGCTTAAACTGCTTATCGTTAAAGTAATCGCCATGCATGGTTTCATCGACTGGCAGCAGTTCAATTCTTACCACCACGCGTTTCAATCGCCCGCACAGCATATCCAGAAAAGGCCGCTCAGTATTTTCAGGATAAAGCAGGGTGACATTTAACACTTTATCGAACTGCTTGCCTAATGCACTGAGTGTAAAAGCTATGCCAGCGGCTTTTGGGGCCAGTAAATTGCGGTAGGGTGAGTTGGTTTTAATTTTCTTAGCTTCAGTAAAGCGCGATCCTTCCACAAAATTGACGATGGTGGTGGGACGCTTACGGAATTTTTCGCAGGAACGTCGTGTGGTTTCGATGTCATTACCGCGTTTTTCTGGGTGTTTAAGCAAATAGGCACGTGAATAACGTTTCATGAATGGCATATCCAGCGCCCAGCAGGCCAGGCCGACAAAGGGCACCCAGGCTAGCTGTTGCTTAAGAAAGTATTTATTCATTGGAATATGGTTACGGAACAACACGCACAGCACCACAATATCTGACCAGCTTTCGTGATTGCTGATCAGCAGATACCAGTTTTTCCGTTCCAGTCCTTCCAGCCCTTCAATATCCCAACGCAATTGCCAGTTAATACGTAATAGCAGTGCCAACCCTACGCACCAACACCACATCATAAAATCGGCAAAGGCTGAGATTCGTCGCCAGACGGCAGGAAAGGGCACCAGTAGCTTAATGATGCCAGCCAGCGTGATGGGGACTGAACAGAGTACGGTCACCAAAATGGCGAGCAGGGCAGAAAGTATAAAAATAACAGGGGATAACAATCTTGGCATGGTTATGGGCTGACGGTTGATGGCAACAGCGTTACATGCCGGTATGCATGAACAAAAAAATATTTTAACAGAAACCATAGAGGGAAAGCGCTCGTTAACAGTAACTGTTTTAAGGAGGAGGAAATAGGCATTTGCTGCGTTTTCGTGCAACTTGCTCATCTTGTGCTATGGTAATTGAGGCGCCAAACTTGATAAATAGTGCCATTAAAATTGGGTGCAAGATATATCCACAAATTGTGTAAAAGTCGATAATTACCCTCAGTTAAAATAACGCAATTTAACGCAGTGATTTTAATAAGAATTTTATTTCCACTTATAACGATAAACGCATCGTTATAATTTGCTGTCTTTTCTATGCACAAAGTTATCCACAGGCAGGATCTTGCGGATCGCTTCGCAAGATCACATGATTTTCATCTTCAGTGCACGCTAAGGTTCGTCTCCAGCGGCCAGCTATGGCATGCTTACCGCCATGTCCGATCACGATAAAGATAAAGTAACGCTATGGCTCAAATTGCAGAAAACCCATTAATCCTGGTTGACGGTTCCTCTTACCTCTACCGCGCTTACCACGCCTTCCCTCCGCTGACCAACTCCGCGGGTGAACCGACCGGGGCAATGTACGGCGTGCTGAATATGCTGCGCAGCTTATTGCTGCAGTACCAGCCAAGCCATGTTGCGGTGGTGTTTGATGCCAAAGGAAAAACCTTCCGTGATGAGCTGTTTGCAGAATACAAATCACACCGGCCGCCGATGCCGGACGATCTGCGCGCGCAAATCGAGCCGTTGCACAAAATGGTCAAGGCCATGGGGCTGCCGCTGTTGGTCACGCCCGGCGTCGAAGCCGACGATGTCATAGGCACGCTGGCGCTGGAAGCTGAAAAGGCCGGCCATGCGGTATTGATCAGCACCGGCGATAAAGACATGGCGCAGCTGGTTACGCCGAACGTCACCTTGATCAATACCATGAACAACACCATTCTCGGCCCGCAGGAAGTGTGTGACAAATACGGTATTCCACCGGAGCTGATTATCGACTTCCTGGCGCTGATGGGGGATGCCTCGGATAACATCCCAGGCGTACCGGGCGTGGGTGAGAAGACCGCGCAGGGGCTGTTACAGGGCCTGGGTGGGCTGGATGTGCTCTACGCGAATCTGGACAGTATCGCCACACTCAGCTTCCGTGGAGCTAAGACCATGGCGGCCAAACTGGAACAGAACAAAGAGATGGCATACCTCTCTTACAAGCTGGCCACTATCAAAACTGACGTCGAGCTGGATATTACCTGCGCCGATCTCCAGGTGTCTCCGCTGGACGTCGATACGTTGCAGCAGTTGTTCAAACAGTATGAATTTAAGCGCTGGCTGGCAGATGTCGAAGCCGGCGTTTGGCTGGAGGGCAAGAAAGGTACCGGTGTGAAAGCTACCAGCGCGGCGAAATCTTCTGCCAGTGCAGTGGCTGAAACCGGAAAAGCCCCGGCAGAAGCGACGCTGTCGCAAGAGGGTTACGTCACCATTCTGGATGAAGACACTTTCGCTGAGTGGCTGGAAAAACTGAAAAAAGCCGAAGTGTTCGCGTTTGATACCGAAACTGACGGCCTGGATACCCTGACCGCTAACCTTATCGGTCTGTCATTTGCCATTGCTCCGGGTGAAGCCGCTTATCTGCCGGTGGCTCATGACTATCTTGATGCGCCGACGCAGTTGGATCGCGCTCATGTGTTGGCCACGCTGAAGCCGCTGCTGGAAGACGAGAAAGCGCTGAAGGTCGGGCAAAACCTGAAGTTTGATATGAGCCTGCTGGCGCGTTATGACATTACGCTGCGCGGTATTGCCTTTGATACCATGCTGGAGTCCTATGTGCTGGACAGCGTGGGCGGCCGTCACGATATGGACAGCTTGTCCGATCGTTACCTTGGTCATAAAACCGTGACCTTCGAAGAGATTGCCGGTAAGGGTAAAAAGCAGCTCACCTTCAACCAGATTGCACTGGAGCAGGCAGCACCTTACGCGGCTGAAGATGCCGACGTGACGCTGCAATTACATTTGGCGATGTGGCCGCAATTGAAGGAAAGCGCTGAGCTGTTGACGGTTTTCAATCAGATTGAAATGCCGCTGTTGCCGGTGTTGTCGCATATCGAGCGAACCGGGGTGCTGATTGATCAAAGCATTTTGGCCACCCATTCCATTGAATTGACCAAGCGTCTGGCTGAGTTGGAAATTCAGGCCCATGAACTGGCGGAAGAGCCTTTCAACCTGGCGTCGACCAAACAGTTGCAGGCGATCCTGTACGAAAAACAAAAGCTGCCAATACTGAAGAAAACTCCGGGTGGTGCGCCTTCGACCAACGAAGAAGTACTGGCTGAGTTGGCGCTGGATTATCCTTTACCGAAGGTGATCCTGGAATACCGCGGCTTGGCGAAGTTGAAAACCACCTATACCGACAAGCTGCCGCTGATGATTAACCCGGTGAGTGGTCGGGTACATACCTCTTATCATCAGGCAGTGACGGCTACCGGGCGTCTCTCTTCCAGCGATCCCAACCTGCAGAATATTCCGGTGCGTAACGACGAAGGGCGGCGTATCCGTCAGGCATTTATTGCCCCTGAAGGCTACCGCATTGTTGCTGCCGACTATTCGCAAATTGAACTGCGTATTATGGCTCACTTGTCACAGGATGAGGGGTTGCTGAAAGCCTTTGCGGCTGGTGAGGATATCCACCGCGCCACGGCGGCTGAGGTGTTTGGCCTGCCGCTCGATAAAGTGACCAACGAACAGCGCCGCAGTGCCAAGGCGATTAACTTCGGTCTGATTTATGGCATGAGCGCATTTGGTCTGGCGCGTCAGTTAGGGATCCCTCGAGGTGAAGCGCAGCGCTATATGGATCTTTACTTCGAACGTTATCCGGGCGTACTCGAGTATATGGAACGCACCCGCCAGCAGGCCGCCAGTCAGGGCTACGTCAGCACGCTGGATGGCCGCCGTCTGTATCTGCCGGATGTCAGTTCCAGTAACGGCATGCGTCGTAAGGCGGCTGAGCGAGCGGCGATTAACGCCCCAATGCAAGGGACGGCAGCCGATATAATCAAACGTGCGATGATCGAAGTGGACGCCTGGCTGCAAGCTCAGGAGAAGCCACTGGTGCGTATGATTATGCAGGTACACGATGAATTGGTATTCGAGGTTCATGAGTCGGTGATTGAGGAGTCCAACCAGCGTATTCGTGAGCTGATGGAAAACAGCATGACGTTGGCCGTACCGCTGAAAGTCGACGTTGGCGTGGGTGCCAATTGGGATGAAGCTCACTGATAATGCGGTGATTCGTCAGCTAGCCCTTCAATAGCTGTGCTAACTGGCGATAACCTAAGCAGTTTTTGTAATTAAGCTACAAGATACGGCGATTGTTTCCGCAACCTCGCCGTTATTACGCACTAAACTGTGTAAGTAAACTACAAAAAATTCTTTTGCACTGCGAAAAAATCATGTAAAGTTACTCGCGTAGGGTACAGAGGTAAGATGTTCTATCTTTCAGACCTTTTACTTCACGTAATCGGATTTGGCTGAATATTTAGCCGCCCCAGTCAGTATTGACTGGGGCGTTTTTTATTGTAAAAACAAAGCCACGCCATAAGTTTTTCCTATTCTCTCCGAAACACTTTTTCCCCGTTCGCTCCCCTGAATTTGCTCATCCGCTGGGTTCCCATCGTTAAATGGTCATAAGAATTTATGATGGATTTCAGTCAAAACTGTAATTAGATAACGAAAAAAAGCTGACTTTGCGGATCGCAGGCGTAAAAAAGCCGATGCGTTTCCACATCGGCTACTGCGGCACCTGGGGCGTTGTTATTCGCCGGCGGTGTCGTCATCTTCCGGCAGCACTTCCGGTGGGATCTCGTTAAACCAGGTGTTCAGTTTCTGGCTCAGCTTGTCGACGCCGATTTTTTTCGGGGAGGAGAAGGCTTCAACCTGGATATCGCCCATAAACGGCACTACCGCTTCACGCACCATATTGAGCTGCGCCTTGCGCGCGCCAGATGCCAGCTTGTCCGCTTTGGTCAGCAGGATCATGACCGGCGTACCGACATCGACGGCCCACTGAATCATCTGTTGGTCGAGATCTTTCAACGGATGGCGGATATCCATCAGCACCACCAGGCCTTTCAGGCAGTTACGCATCTGCAGGTATTCACCCAGCGCACGCTGCCATTTGCGTTTCATCTCTTCAGGAACTTCAGCGTAGCCATAACCCGGCAGGTCGACAAGGCGAATGCCTTCTTCCACTTCAAACAGGTTAATCAGCTGGGTACGGCCCGGCGTTTTACTGGTACGCGCCAGGCCTTTCTGGTTGGTCAGGGTATTTAACGCGCTGGACTTACCGGCATTAGAGCGACCGGCGAACGCAACTTCAATACCTTCATCCCCCGGAAGATGGCGAATATCGGGCGCACTGGTGACGAAATGGGTCACATGATAATTGTAATTCTTGCTGGTCAAAATTTTTCGTCTCCGCAAGGATGGCTAACTGGTTGGCGATTATAACTGCATCAGCGGTAAAAATGGTGTGTTTCTCTGTTTTTAAGCATCGAGCCAGCAGGGCGTGGCAGTCAGGCCTAAGTGAGCTTGTGAGACATTCGCCATTCGAATAGGGGGCAATGTCGCTTTATTCGAAAGCTGTTTTTATTCTTTACCTTTAAAAACAGAATGTTAATTCTCCGTTGTATTTTTTGTTATGCCAATTGCCCGATAGCTACCTTGAGCCTAATTCCCGATAGCGTAAAGTAGATTGCAGCACAGGGCTGTGCAGGATTAAGGAACATCCGGGAAGGGTGATAAATCTCATGGCGTGCACAGGAAGTGCTGGAGTACCAGGATGAACCCAGAAGGAATTGACCTATTTGCATCTGAATATGCGAATAGCACAAGGATGGTGAAGTCACTGCAATTTGGATGCCCGCGGGAAGCGCGCTCAGGAAGAGTGGATGCGCATGGATTGTGCCATGGACGATTTTTCTTTCAGGATGAAGGACGTAGTGCGGCAGGGAATGCGTTTATAGCAAAAGGAAAAACCAGGATGTTGAGTGTACGCACGGAGCGCGTAGCAGGAATATCCTTCGAAAGAGGGTGCAAATAGGCGGCGGGTTTAACCTGCCGCCTTTTTTCTTTGTCCGCTTTCTGCTAGATTCCGCCGCAATCGTATAGCATCTATCTCTATACTGAATCTACATACCTAAGAGCATACGCTATGAACCAGCCATCAAAAGCACCTCGCGCCCCACGCAGCAGCGCGGCGACGCCGAAAAACAAAAAGAAAAGCCGTGCGGAGCTCGATCAGGAAGCCCGTGAACACAAGCGTGCGAAAAAACGCCGTGGTCTCGCTTCCGGTTCTCGCACCCAGGTTGAGTCTGCTAATCAAAAAAATAAAGCGGCGGCTCAGGCCAAAGATCCACGTATTGGCAGCAAAGTGCCGGTAGCGCTGGTGGTTGAAGATAAACCAAAAGCCAAACCGCAACCCAAGCCGAAAGCTGAAGCCAAGCCTAAGCCACGTTTGACGCCGGAAGAAGAACTGGCCAAGCTGGAAAATGATGAGCGTCTTGACGCACTGCTGGATCGCATTGATGACGGCGAGACTCTGAGCGCCGAAGATCAGACATATGTTGATCAGACGCTGGATCGTATCGATGCCCTGATGGAGCAATTGGGCATTGAATTGGGTGATGACGACGAAGAAGAAGAAGAGAAGCGGGAAGATATCCTGAAACTGCTGAAAGGCGGTAACCCAAAAGACGTAATTTAACGCGTCATGTGGCTGATCCTGACAATAGCCCTACTCTTGATGTGTTATCTGCTGTGGTTATTCGGTAAACTATGGCGGCTGTCTAAACGCAAAACGCGTTTTCGCAGCGCTTCCGCGGCCAGACAGCGTAGACAACTGCCCATTTCCCGGCCCGGTAGGAAAAAGAAACCCGACAGATTTTAAGTTGCAGGTAGGCGGCAACAGAACGAATCCCCTGGAGCTTGGTAAACCAAGTGACTGGGGTGAGTGAAAGCAGCCAACACCCCTGCAGTTTAAAAGATAAAGGGGATACCGGAAGGAGTGAGCATGTCAGAGCAGGCAATTGTCTGGGATCTGGCCCTGATCCAGAAATATAACTATTCAGGGCCACGTTATACCTCATACCCCACAGCGCTGGAGTTCAACCAGGGCTATGACGAAGCGGCGTTTCAACGCGCTGCTGCGCGCTATCCAGAACGTCCGCTGTCGCTGTATGTGCATATCCCTTTCTGCCACAAACTCTGCTATTTCTGTGGCTGCAACAAGCTAGTGACGCGTCAGACGCATAAGGCCGATGAATATCTGGCGGTGCTGGCACAGGAAATCGCCCATCGCGCGCCTCTGTTTGCCGGGCGTAAAGTCGGTCAGTTGCATTGGGGTGGCGGCACACCGACTTACCTGAGCAAGTCGCAAATCAGCAAGCTGGTGGCAATGCTGCGCCAACACTTTGATTTTCTGCCCGATTTGGAAATGTCGATCGAAGTCGATCCGCGCGAGATTGAGCTGGATGTGCTCGATCATTTACGCTGCGAAGGCTTTAACCGCCTGAGCATGGGGGTACAGGATTTCAATAAAGAAGTGCAGCGGCTGGTGAACCGTGAGCAGGATGAAACCTTTATCTTCGCTCTGATCGCTCGCGCCAAGGCGTTGGGCTTTAACTCCACCAATATTGATCTGATCTACGGGCTGCCAAAACAGACGCCGGAGAGCTTTGCTTACACCCTGCAGCGGGTGGCGGAACTCAACCCGGATCGCCTCAGCGTATTCAACTACGCCCATATGCCGAACCTGTTTGCAGCCCAACGCAAAATCAAAGATGCGGATTTGCCGAGTGCGCAGCAGAAACTGGATATCCTGCAGCAGACCATCGCCTCGCTGACTGAGTCCGGCTATCAGTTTATCGGCATGGACCACTTTGCCCGCCCGGATGATGAACTGGCTGTGGCACAGCGCGAAGGGAAACTGCACCGCAACTTCCAGGGATACACCACTCAGGGTGACAGCGATTTGCTGGGGCTGGGCGTGTCTGCCATCAGCATGCTGGGCGACAGCTATGCTCAGAACCAGAAAGAACTGAAGACCTATTACAGTAGCGTTGAGGCGCAGGGAAATGCCTTATGGCGCGGCCTGGCGATGACGGAGGACGACTGCCTGCGGCGTGAGGTGATCAAAACGCTGATCTGCAATTTCAAACTGGACTATCTGGCAATAGAACAACAGTTCGCTATCGACTTCGCCGACTATTTTGCCGAAGACCTGCAACTGCTGGCACCGTTTGAACGCGATGGGCTGGTGGAGCGTGACGAACAGGGGATCTACGTCACGCCACGTGGTCGGTTGCTGATCCGCAATATTTGCATGTGTTTTGATATCTACCTGCGGCAGCAGGCGCGCACTCAGCAATTCTCTCGGGTTATTTGATCGATAAAGAAACGGCCGCATTAGCGGCCATTTTTTCAATTATAAATTCAACTGAAGAAATTAATCAGTGCTGCGCACAGCACCGCAGCAACGGCTGCCTGCGGCGTGTGGCTGGCGGCAGAGCCAAGCTCCGCGCCTTGGGAAATGAATGCGACAAATGAGTCCAGCATCGAGAGCCTCCAGAGTGTGCGCCCCGATCATACTGCCGGCAGAGCGGCTGTAAAGCCTGGAATAGCCGATTTTTTGTGCGCTTGATTGTGTTTTCTATAATTAACAACGCAAACTATTCCATTCCCAACTCTTTCAACTTGCGCGTTAACGTATTGCGGCCCCAACCCAGCAAGCGAGCGGCTTCCTGCTTATGCCCCTGGGTATGGCGCAGCGCGGTAGTGAGCAAAGTGCGCTCCATTTCCGGTTGCGCTTCCGACAGCAAGTTTTGATGACCGGAACGCAGTGCCCGGTCGGCCCACTGCGCCAGCAGCGTAGCCCAACTGTCCGGCAAGCTGTGGCCGGCCGTTTCCGGCGCTGCGGTTTCAAACAGCTCACTCGGCAGATCCTGAATCAGCACTTCCTGCCCGGCGGCCATGACGGTTAACCAGCGACAGGTGTTTTCCAACTGACGCACGTTACCTGGCCAAGGCAGGCGGGTCAGGGCGGTTTCGGTTTCAGGATGCAGATTCTTCGCCTCAACGCCCAGCTCTTTTGCCGCCACTTGCAGGAAGTAGCGCGCCAGACGCGGTATGTCTTCACGACGTTCACGCAACGGTGGCAGATGTACGCGAATGACGTTCAGGCGATGGAACAAATCTTCACGGAATTTACCTTCCTGTACCCGCAGCTCCAGGTTCTGGTGGGTGGCGGCGATAATGCGCACGTCCACCTTCACCGGTGCGTATCCACCGACCCGGTAGAATTGACCATCTGCCAGCACACGCAGTAAACGGGTTTGAACATCCAGCGGCATATCGCCGATTTCATCCAGGAACAGTGTCCCGCCGTCGGCCTGCTCAAAACGGCCCTGACGGATCTGATTGGCGCCGGTAAAAGCCCCTTTCTCGTGGCCGAACAGCTCGGATTCGATCAGGTCTTTAGGGATCGCCGCCATATTCAACGCGATAAACGGAGATTTGGCTCGCGGGCTGTGGCGATGCAGGGCATGGGCCACCAGTTCTTTACCGGTGCCGGATTCGCCGTTGATCAGCACGCTGATCGATGAACGCGACAGGCGGCCAATGATGCGGAACACGTCCTGCATCGCCGGGGCTTCGCCGATAATGTCCGCCACCGGGTCGTTGGCAGGCTGGCTGCGTGCCGGTTGTTGCTGTTCCTGATAATGGCTGATGGCGCGTTCTACCAGCGCAACCGCTTCATCGATATCAAAGGGTTTTGGCAGATAATCGAACGCCCCTTGCTGGTAGGCACTGACCGCGGCGTCCAAATCCGAATGCGCCGTCATTATGATGACCGGAAGCATCGGGTGACGCTGCTTGATCTGCTTGAGCAACGCCAGACCATCCATACCCGGCATGCGGATGTCAGACAGCAACACGTCAGGAGTTTGCGTGGCCAAGGCTTCCAGTACCGCATTGCCATTTTCAAAGGTCACGCAACTCACGCCCGCTCCAGTGAGCGCGCGCTCAAGCACCCAGCGGATGGAGCTATCGTCATCGACGATCCAGACTATCCCTCGTTGCATAGAAAACCTCACTGGCGAATAGGCAGGTAAACCGAGAATTCGGTATGTCCTGGCCAACTGTTAAATTCAATTTTTCCGCAATGCTGATCGATAAGATTACGGGCGATGGATAAACCCAGGCCGGTTCCGCCTTCGCGGCCGCTGACCATTGGGTAAAACAGCGTGTCCTGCAACTGCGCCGGTACGCCAGGGCCGTCATCCTCAATATCGATACGTGCCGCTAACCGGTAGCGGGTGCCGTGCAGGGTGATCTGGAATGCGGTACGGGTGCGCAGCGTGATGGTACCGCCGGCGTCACCCAGCGCCTGCAGCGCATTGCGAGTGATGTTCAGCAACACCTGTTCGATTTGGTCCGGGTCGTGCGCCAACTCCGGCAGGCTCGGGTCGTAGTCGCGCACCAGCGTCACGTTATCCGGCTTCTCCAGCGACACCAGTTGGCAGACTCGCTCCGCCACCTGGTGAATACTCTGAGTAATGTGCTGGCCCGGCCGTTGCGGGCCCAGCAGGCGATCGACCAGATTGCGCAGGCGGTCGGCCTGCTCAATGATCACCTTGGTGTATTCGGTCAGCGACGGATCGGGCAGAGCCTTGGCCAGCAGCTGTGCCGCACCGCGCAGCCCGCCAAGCGGATTTTTAATCTCATGCGCCAGGCCGCGAACCAGATCGCGGGCGGCAACCTGCTGGGCGTGCTGCAACTGTTCCTGACTCAGGCGGCGTTGGTTATCCATGGGCGCCAGTTCGATCAGGATATAGCCTTCAGATAGCGTCTGAGCGGTCAGGGAGAGGATATGCGCACGCCCGTCAACCACCAGGGTCACTTCGCTATCGGTAAAGCCCTGACCAGCGCGCAGGCTCTCACGCATCAGATCGACATTCAGCGAGAAATAGCCGAGCAGATCGGGTAACGGTGTACCGAAAAGTTTACGGGAACTTTGTGCCAGCAGTTGTTGTGCTGCCGGATTGGCGTAATGAACGGCCAGCGAGTCATCCAACAGCAGGATGCTGTTGATGAGAGAATTGAGGATCTGCCCAGCATCGGGCAGCTTGCCAGTTGCCATATAGCAGACTCCTGCACCTTTTTAGTGCATCTATCCTACTCCATCCGCCATGCGTGCGGTACGGAATAGTTTTGCAGAAAATACGGTGGAGAAAAAAACCCATCCGAAGATGGGCAGAAAGTTTCCACGGCAACAAAAAAGACAACTAAATCTGAGCGCCGTCCGCAGACGGCGCGGTAAAACTTAAACGCTGTAGTACAGTTCGAACTCAACCGGGTGTGGCGTCATGCGAACGCGGTCCATTTCTTCTTTACGCAGATCGATGTAAGCGTCGATCGCGTCGTCGGTGAATACGCCACCACGGGTCAGGAACTCGCGGTCTTCGCTCAGTGCAGCCAGCGCTTCATCCAGAGAGCCTGCAACTTTTGGAATTTCAGCTTCTTCTTCCGGTGGCAGGTCATACAGGTTTTTGTCCATGGCATCGCCAGGGTGGATTTTGTTAATCACACCGTCCAGGCCTGCCATCAGCAGAGCTGCGAAGCACAGGTATGGGTTGGCCGCTGGATCCGGGAAACGGGCTTCGATACGGCGCGCTTTCGGGCTGGCTACCACTGGGATACGGATGGAAGCAGAACGGTTACGGGCTGAGTAAGCCAGCATCACCGGTGCTTCGTAGCCTGGGACCAGACGTTTGTAAGAGTTGGTGGTCGGGTTGGCCAGGGCATTGATCGCTTTGGCGTGCTTGATGATGCCGCCGATGTAGAACAGGGCAGTTTCAGACAGGCCGCCGTATTTGTCGCCGGCGAACAGGTTGGTCCCGTTCTTGGACAGTGACATGTGGCAGTGCATACCGGAGCCGTTATCACCGAACATAGGTTTCGGCATGAAGGTCGCGGTTTTACCAAATGCGTGAGCCACGTTGTGAACCACGTATTTGTAGATTTGGATTTCGTCGGCTTTCTTGGTCATGGTGTTGAAGCGGGTTGCCACTTCGTTTTGACCTGCAGTTGCCACTTCGTGGTGGTGCGCTTCAACCACCAGGCCCATTTCTTCCATGGTCAAACACATGGTAGAACGGATGTCCTGTGACGAGTCGACCGGAGGAACCGGGAAGTAACCGCCTTTGACTGCCGGACGGTGACCTTTGTTGCCGCCATCGTATTTGGTGCCGGAGTTCCATGCGCCTTCGATATCGTCGATAGCTACGTGGGAACCACGGATGCTGCTGCCGAAACGAATATCATCGAACAGGAAGAATTCTGGCTCAGGCCCGAACAACACGGTGTCCGCGATGCCGGAAGAACGCAGGAAGTCTTCTGCACGCTTGGAGATTGAACGTGGGTCACGGTCGTAGCCCTGCATGGTGCCTGGCTCGAGGATGTCGCAGCGAATGATCAGCGTGGATTCTTCGAAGAACGGATCCAATACCGCCGTGCTGGCGTCTGGCATCAGCACCATGTCAGATTCATTGATGCCCTTCCAACCACCGATCGAGGAGCCGTCAAACATTTTACCTTCTTCGAAGAAGTCGGCATTTACCTGATGAGAAGGGATGGTAACGTGCTGTTCCTTACCCTTGGTGTCAGTGAAACGCAGGTCTACGAATTTCACTTCATGCTCATTCAGCATCGTCAAAACGTGTTCAGCGGACATACTTAACTCTCCCGGATTTGTCATTGTCTTCGTCGTGGAACGAATCTGTGGAACTGGCTTTTTTTGTCTTGAAAAGACTAAAGCGAAAACTGTGCCAACTTTGCGAAAGCGCTTTAATCGCCTTTCTGCGCGGCTTTTGCACAGAATCAGTATGCACCATCAGTGACGTTTTGCACTTAAATGGTGCAATCAATGGGCGGTGGGGCACTGTAATGGTGCAAAAGTGCACCAGATGCTGCTTTTTGCACCGTGAAAGGGATCACATACTGACCTGTACACAGTTGTTTATAAGAGACTGTTGTGATCTTGTTTAGTCCCTCGCTTAATACGTGTACAATAGCGCGCTATTTCTAATGCCTGAGGCAAAGCTGTGATCGAAAATTTGCGTAACATCGCCATTATTGCCCACGTTGACCATGGTAAGACCACCCTGGTTGATAAGCTGCTGCAACAATCCGGTACTTTCGGAGAGCGTGTAGAAGCCACCGAACGCGTAATGGACTCCAACGATTTGGAGAAAGAGCGTGGGATTACCATCCTCGCTAAAAACACCGCCATTAATTGGAAAGACTACCGCATCAACATCGTGGATACCCCAGGACACGCCGACTTCGGCGGTGAGGTTGAGCGTGTGATGTCAATGGTTGACTCGGTGCTGCTGGTTGTGGATGCAATGGATGGCCCAATGCCGCAAACCCGTTTCGTGACCAAAAAAGCGTTTGCTAATGGTCTGAAGCCGATCGTGGTAATCAACAAGGTTGACCGTCCGGGCGCACGTCCTGATTGGGTTGTTGATCAGGTCTTCGACCTGTTCGTTAACCTCGACGCGACCGACGAGCAGCTCGACTTCCCAATCATCTATGCTTCTGCACTGATGGGGATCGCGGGTACTGACCACAACGAGATGGCGGAAGACATGACCCCGCTGTATCAAGCGATCGTAGACCACGTGTCTGCACCGCAGGTTGAGCTCGAAGCACCGTTCCAGATGCAGATCTCTCAGCTGGACTACAACAACTACGTTGGCGTTATCGGCATCGGCCGTATCAAGCGTGGTAAGGTCAAGCCGAACCAGCAGATCACTATCATTGATAGCGAAGGCAAAACCCGCAACGGTAAAGTTGCCAAGGTTCTGACCCACATGGGTCTGGAGCGTATCGAAGCGCCTATCGCTGAAGCGGGTGACATCATCGCTATCACCGGTCTGGGCGAGCTGAACATCTCTGATACCATCTGTGATGTGAACGCGGTTGAAGCGCTGCCGGCACTGTCTGTTGATGAACCGACGGTAACCATGTATTTCAACGTCAACACCTCTCCGTTCTGTGGTAAAGAAGGCAAGTACGTGACTTCACGTCAGATCCTCGACCGTCTGAACAAAGAGCTGGTGCACAACGTGGCACTGCGTGTTGAAGAAACCGAAGATGCTGATGCATTCCGCGTATCTGGCCGTGGTGAACTTCACCTGTCGGTTCTGATCGAAAACATGCGTCGTGAAGGTTTCGAGCTGGCGGTTTCCCGTCCTAAAGTTATCAACCGTAAAATCGATGGCCGCATGCAAGAGCCATTCGAAAACGTGACGCTGGATATCGAAGAACAGCACCAGGGTTCAGTCATGCAAGCCATGGGTGAGCGCAAAGGTGACGTTAAGGACATGATCCCAGACGGCAAAGGTCGTATTCGCCTGGATTACCTGATCCCTGCGCGTGGCCTGATCGGTTTCCGTACCGAATTCATGACCATGACTTCCGGTACCGGTCTGCTGTATTCCACCTTCAGCCACTACGATGACGTGCGCCAGGGTGAAATCGGCCAGCGTCAGAACGGCGTGCTGATCTCTAACGGCCAGGGCAAGGCAGTAGCATTCGCCCTGTTCGGTCTGCAAGATCGCGGCAAGCTGTTCCTGGGTCACGGTGCAGAAGTGTATGAAGGCCAGATCATCGGTATTCACTCACGTTCTAACGACCTGACCGTGAACTGCCTGACCGGTAAGAAGCTGACCAACATGCGTGCTTCCGGTACTGACGAAGCGACTACCCTGGTTCCTGCTATCAAAATGTCCCTGGAGCAAGCTCTGGAGTTCATCGATGATGACGAACTGGTAGAAGTTACCCCAACGTCCGTACGTATTCGTAAACGTCACCTGACTGAAAACGATCGTAAGCGTGCAAGCCGCGGTCCTAAAGAAGCTTAATCGCTGATTTAGTCTGCAACACTTAGGGCGCGTCCAGCGCCCTGAGTTTTTTCCTCTGTCTTTTCCCATTTCTGCCGCGTGCTATACGCTTTTCCACCTGCTCTCTATTCAGCCTCTGCTTTTCCCGCTACAGTAAAATCTCACCGGCCCATCAGGAGAGGACTATGCTGTATATCTTTGATTTAGGTAATGTGATCGTCGATATCGATTTCAAACGTGTACTGGGTGTATGGAGTAATTTAAGCGGTACGCCATTGGCGGTCTTGTCCGAACGTTTCACTATGGGCGAGTTGTTCCAACAGCATGAGCGTGGTGAAATCAGCGATGAAGATTTTGCCGGGCAACTCAGTGAAGAGATGGGCATCGCCCTCAGTTTCGAACAGTTCGCTACCGGTTGGCAGGCGGTGTTTGTCGCCCTGCGCCCGGAAGTGATCGACATCATGAAACGCCTGCGTAGCGAAGGTCACCGTGTGGTGGTGCTGTCGAATACCAACCGCCTGCACTGCAACTATTGGCCACAGCATTACCCACAAGTGGCCGAAGCCGCCGATCATCTGTACCTGTCTCAGGATATCGGTATGCGCAAACCGGACGCCAACATCTATCAGCACGTGTTAAGCGCAGAAAATACCCCTCCCGAGCAGGCGGTATTTTTTGATGACGTGGCGGCTAATGTGGCCGCGGCTGAGGCGTTGGGTATTAAAGGGGTGCACGTGACCGATAGTGACGTGGTGCCGGCTTATTTTGCCCAATGACCACGAAGGGTTAAGCTTAAGGCGTATAAACTGACATCAAGGAGTGGCTATGTCATTTTTCCGCCGCAAGAGGCTACCCTCAGCGATCAAACCCAGCGTCACCTTTGGGCGGCTGCTGATCAAACGCGTCGACAGCGATGGCCTGACTATGCTGGCAGGCCATTTGGCTTACGTCTCCCTGCTGTCGCTGGTGCCACTGGTGACCGTAGTCTTCGCGTTGTTTGCTGCCTTCCCGATGTTCTCCGATATCAGCGTCCAACTGAAGAGCTTCATCTTTTCCAACTTCATGCCTGCCGCCGGCAATGTGATCCAAAGTTATCTGGAGCAGTTTGTCGCCAACTCCAACAAGATGACTGCCGTCGGCACTTGCGGGTTGATTGTCACCGCACTGCTGTTGATCTCCTCGGTGGACAGCGTGCTAAACACCATCTGGCGCAGCAAAAACACGCGTCCAATCGTGTTTTCTTTCGCGGTGTACTGGATGGTACTGACCCTGGGGCCACTGTTGGTCGGTGCCAGCATGGCGATCAGTTCCTATCTGCTGTCGCTTAACTGGTTGGCGCAAACCGGTGTTAACAGCCTGGTTGATCAGGTATTGCGTATATTTCCGCTGATCCTGTCATGGATATCGTTCTGGCTGCTGTATTGCATTGTGCCGACGGTGCGGGTGCCGCCCAAGGATGCATTGATTGGTGCGCTGGTGGCCGGGGTGTTATTTGAGCTGGGCAAGAAGGGTTTTGCGCTGTACGTCACCATGTTCCCGTCTTATCAGTTGATTTACGGCGTGCTGGCGGTGATCCCCATTTTATTCCTCTGGGTCTACTGGAGCTGGTGTATCGTGTTACTCGGTGCAGAAATCACGGTGACCATAGGGGAATACCGCGACTACCGCCGACAGAAGGCGGAACAACAGGCTCAGCCACCAGAAGGGCAGTTATGATTGCGTTAATTCAACGGGTATTAAATGCCAGCGTCACGGTCGAAGGCCAGACGGTAGGCAACATCGGTCCAGGTTTGTTAGTGTTATTGGGCGTGGAGCAGGACGATAACGAGCAGAAGGCCGTGCGTCTGTGTGAACGTGTTCTGGGGTATCGCATCTTTGGCGATGAGAACGACAAGATGAATCTCAATGTCCAACAGGCAGGGGGCAGCCTGCTGGTGGTCTCGCAGTTCACGCTGGTGGCCGATACGCAAAAAGGCATGCGCCCGAGCTTCTCACGGGGTGCGCAACCTTTGGTCGCCGATCGGTTATACCAATATTTTGTTGGCCAGTGCCGCGAGCGCGGCATAGAAACCCAAACCGGTGAATTCGCCGCGGACATGAAAGTCGCGCTGGTGAACGATGGCCCGGTGACGTTTTGGCTTCAGGTTTAAGTATTTTCAAAGAGAAGGCGTCTATGTATCACCTACGAGTACCGGTAACAGAACAAGAACTGAAGGATTATTACCAGTTCCGCTGGGAAATGCTGCGCAAGCCGCTGCACCAGCCGGTGGGGTCGGAAAAGGATGCCTATGACGCCATGGCGCATCACCAAATGGTGGTGGACGAGGCCGGAAAAATTGTCGCGATTGGGCGGCTGTATATTAATGCCGACAACGAAGCCGCGATTCGTTTTCTGGCAGTAGACCCGACGGTGCAGGACAAGGGGCTGGGTACGCTGGTGGCCATGACACTGGAGTCCGTGGCACGCCAGGAAAGCGTGAAGCGTGTAGTGTGTAGCGCCCGTGAAGATGCGGTGGATTTCTTTGCCAAACTGGGTTTTGTCAATCAGGGTGAGATCACTGCGCCGCAGACCACGCCGATTCGTCACTTCCTGATGATAAAACCCGTGGCGACGCTGGACGATATTCTGCATCGCCCCGACTGGTGCGGCCAGCTGCAACAGGCCTGGTACGATCATATTCCACTCAGTGAGAAGATGGGCGTGCGCATTAGCCAATACACGGGGCAACGCTTTGTCACCACCATGCCGGAGATAGGCAACCAGAACCCGCATCATACGCTGTTCGCCGGTAGCCTGTTCTCGTTGGCGACATTGACCGCCTGGGGATTAATCTGGTTGCTGCTGCGTGAGCGCCATTTGGGCGGCACTATTATTCTGGCGGATGCCCATATTCGTTACAGCAAGCCGATCACCGGTCGGCCGCGCGCGGTGGCGGATCTCAGTTCGTTGAGCGGTGACTTGGCGCGTCTGGCGCGTGGTCGTCGTGCTCGAGTGCAGGCTGAAGTCCACCTGTTCGGTGACGATGACCGAGGGGCGGTGTTTGAAGGCACTTATATGGTGCTGCCCGCCGAGCCGGAAGTGCCCCTGGACCAGGGCGGTTGCGAGGCGATCGAAGGTTGATACTGTGGCCCTCTGTGCTGAGAGGGCCACTTCAAACTCAAGGCAGTTGTTGCTCCAACGTTTGTCCCGCCTTGCTGGTGGCCTGTAACCGGCCCTGCAAAGAAGACTTGAACGGCCCATCGCTGCTTAGCAAGCCTTTCAACTGTAATTGCAGGTTGCCGTCGCCTTCCAGTGGTACCTGTTGCCATCCCCATTGTTGTAGCGTGTTCACCGGTACCGAGCGCCCGTTCAGCGACAGCGTGAAGGGTTTGCCCGGCAGTTGCTCAACGGTGGCTTTGGCCTCCAGCAAGCCCTGCGGCATAAAGGCACTGAGATCGGTGACGTTAATTTGGCTGTCATTGGCGTTCAGCGCCAGCGATGGTCGACGAACATCGATTTTGTTGAAGGTTGCTTCGCTAGCGTTGAGATTCAGCGTGCCGGACCAGATGCCCCATTGGTGGTCGCGTGCCAGCAGCAGATTACTGCCGTAGCCGTCCAGCGCGGTTAGCTGGAACGGAAAGGCCGGATTGATATCGATGATCAGGTTGCGGTTGGTGGTCAGCTTGTTGACGTACACCTCCGCCAACCAGTGCGGGAGTTGTCGCAACCATAGCTCGCGCCAGTCGATTGGCAATGTGTATTCCAATGCGGCGACCGCTACCTCATCGAGTTGCAGCCGGTTGTTGGCGCGCAGCCAGTTGCCGGAAGTGCGCAACAGTCCACCTTCCCAACGGGTGGTGAACTGTTGAATGGCAATGCCGGCCGGCGAGAGCCGCATATTCATGATCGGATCAATCAGGTGGAAACTGCCGTTTATCAGATCGCTGGCATTGAAGTTCAGCGAACCGTCCGGACTGCTCCAGTCGCCCTGCTGGAAGGTGACATTTTGCAGCGACAGGTCAAGGTCGTTGAATGCCCACTCTTTACCTTCCAGCCGAGCATCGATCAGGTCAAAACGTTTTAGCGTGATCGGCGGCAGGGCAGTAAAGCGCTGCCAGAACTGTTCCAGCGTCAGGGGGGTCTGAAAGCGCACGCCGCTTAGCCGCAGGCGTTCCACCTGCCAGCTGCCATCGGCGGCACGGGTCGCTACGCCAGTCAAGTCACCTTGCGCCAGGTCGGCACCGAAGTTACTGAGCAGCAACTGGTTTTGTTTGAGTTCGCCTTGTACCAATACCTGTGAGGCGGGGATGCCGTTCAGCGTCATAGAACCGGCGCTGAACTGGAACTGATGGTTTTCACCCAATGGATGACCGGCCTTCGGTTGCCATGGCGTAATACCGGCATTGACCTGTTGGGCATTAAGCTGCCAGGTTTCATCGTTGGATTGCAGCGCCATATTGCTCAGTTGCAGTACATCGGCCCGTAACGGCAATACAGCATTCTGCTGAGGTAACTTAAGCGTACCCTCGCGTAGCGTTACGCTATGGAAATAACGCGGCTCGGTAAGTTGGCGCAGGCTGAGGCCGAGATCCAGTCGCTTGGCGACCAGCGAGGGTGGCTGATTCTTTGTCGCTAACTGAACGTCTTCCAGGCTGATTTGACCCGGTTGGTCCCACGAGTGCGAGATCTTCGCTACCGACAGGCGATATTCACTGTTATCGCTAACCCAGCGGCTCAACCAGCCCGCAGCCCAACGGGTTTGCCCTATGATGTACAACAGCGCAATGGCAAGCACTACCAGCAGCAGTAACGTCAGCAACAGTTTCCCGATAAATTTCATCGTCTACATCCGCGTCGGTCAAAAAAGATACCCTGTTTATGCCGCAATTGGCCGGGCATCTCAAGTGCAATGGTCTGATAGGCAATAAAAAACGGCCGCGAGCGACCGTTTAATCGTCGGAGTGGCCGATTATGGCTTTTCGTGTTCGTGCGGGAACACCAGGTTCAGCACGATAGCGGTGATACCGCCGGCAGCAATGCCTGAAGAGAGCAGGGTTTTCAGCCAGTCCGGCGCGAACTGCAGGATCAGCGGCTGCTGGGAAACGCCCATACCCACCGCCAGAGACAGCGCCATGATCATGATTGCGCGGCGATTCAGTCGTTCGCGAGACACGATACGTACGCCAGATGCAGCGATGGTGCCGAACATCACCAGGGTTGCACCGCCCAGGACCGGCTCGGGAATATGTTGCACGAAACCGGCCACCGCTGGGAACAGCCCCAGTACGATCAGCATCAGTGCCACCACGAAACCGACATAGCGACTGGCGACGCCGGTCAGTTGGATCACGCCGTTGTTTTGACCAAAGCACGAGTTGGGGAAGGTATTGAATACGGCCGACAGCATCGAGTTCAGGCCGTTGGCCAGCACGCCGCCCTTCAGGCGTTTCATATACAGCGGACCGCTGACCGGCTGTTCTGACACGTCCGAGGTGGCGGTGATATCGCCGATGGTTTCCAGTGAGGTGACCATAAAGATCAACATCAGAGGCAACAGCAGGTTCCAGTCAAAGCCCAGACCGTAATAGAGCGGCGTTGGGATGACTATTGCTGCCGCCTCGAGAGCCGGTTGGCTTTGCGGCAACATATCCATGGCCCAGGCCAGCAGATAGCCGACCGCCATGGCAATCACCAGCGAGGCAACGCGCAGGTAGGGGTTGCGCTGACGGTTAAGCAGAATGATGACCAATAATACCGCACCGGCCAACAGCAGGTTTTTAGGGGCGCCGAAGCTGCCCCCGTTCATCGCGGCATAGCCGCCGCCGATGGAGGTCAGTCCGACCTGGATCAGTGATAAACCGATAATCATCACCACAATCCCGGAGACCAGCGGGGTGATAATACGGCGTGCCAGGTGAAGGACGCGCGACAACAGAATTTCGGTGCAGGAGGCGACCATTAGCGTGCCAAACAGCGCTGCCATCATGGTGGGGACATCGGCACCGCCGTTTTTCAGCGCCAGACCGCCCATAATCAGCGGCGAGACAAAGTTAAAGCTGGTGCCCTGAATGGACAGCAGGCCAGAACCGACCGGCCCCCAGGTTTTAATTTGCAGGATAGAGGCCAGGCCGGAGGCGAACAGTGACATGCTGATAATGTGTTGAGTATCTTGCGCCGGCAGACCCAGTGCTTGGCAGATCAACAGAGCCGGGGTAATCACCGCAACAAACATCGCCAGCAAGTGCTGACCGGCGGCAAACAGCGTCTGCGGCAGCGGTGGGCGGTCTTCCAGGCGATAAATCAGTTCACTGTTGCGGGGAGTGGCAGATGCTTTTTGCACGGCATCGAGCTCGGTGGATGGCATGGTCATGGTGTGGCATTTCCAGAAACGGCAAAGCAGGCATTTTAATGATTTGACCCACAAAAGCAAACGGTTGCGCGTTAAAGTTATGTTAGCTTTATCGCCGGTTATGTCGCATTTTCATTCATTTTTTCTTGTGTTATCAGCGTTTTTTACTTCTAATCCTGCACTCATCAAGTTTTAAAAACTAAGCGGTTTTCTATAACTTATTATTTCTTAATTGGATCTTTCCCCTTACATGGAGTACCTGGATGTTTCATCTTGATACTTATGGCACGTTAGTCGCGGCAACATTGGTTTTGCTCCTCGGGGGCAAATGTGTCACCAGCATTCCCCTGTTGAGAAAATACACTATCCCCGCCCCTGTCGCCGGTGGTTTGCTGGTGGCGCTCCTGTTGTTAGCCCTGAAAAAGCTGGTTAACTGGGAAATCAGCTTCGATATGTCGCTGAAAGACCCGTTGATGCTGGCCTTCTTCGCCACCATCGGTCTGAATGCCAACCTGGCGCGATTGCGTGCGGGCGGCAAGGCATTAATGGTGTTCCTGTTTGTGGTGCTGGGCCTGCTGCTGGTGCAGAACGCCATCGGCATCGGCATGGCAAAAATGCTGGGTCTGGATCCGCTGATGGGTCTGATTGCCGGCTCCATCACCTTGTCCGGTGGGCATGGCACCGGGGCGGCCTGGAGCAAACTGTTTATCGAACGCTACGGGTTTGAAAATGCCACGGAAGTGGCGATGGCCTGTGCCACCTTCGGGCTGGTACTGGGTGGCCTGATCGGCGGCCCGGTTGCGCGTTATCTGGTGAAGCACTCGTCCACGCCGGAAGGCACGCCGGATGACAGCGTCCAGCCAAGCGGTTTTGAAAAGCCTGAGAGCGGTCGTTTGATCACTTCGCTGGTCATGATTGAAACCATCGCCATGATCGCCATCTGTCTGAGTCTGGGACAGCTTATCGCCGGTCTGTTGAATGGTACGGTGTTTGAACTGCCAAACTTCGTCTGCGTGCTGTTTGTTGGCGTGATCCTCAGCAACACCCTGGCCTTTACCGGCTTTTATACCGTATTTGAACGCGCGGTATCGGTGCTGGGTAACGTCAGCCTGTCACTGTTCCTGGCGATGGCATTGATGAGCCTGCGGCTGTGGGAGCTGGCTTCGCTGGCGCTGCCGATGTTGGCGATCCTGGCGGTGCAAACGCTGGTAATGGCGCTGTACGCGATTTTCGTCACCTACCGGGTGATGGGCAAAAACTACGATGCGGCGGTACTGGCAGCGGGTCACTGTGGCTTCGGCATGGGGGCGACGCCAACGGCGATCGCCAATATGCAGGCGATTACCGATCGCTTCGGCCCATCGCACCTGGCGTTTCTGGTGGTGCCGATGGTGGGGGCGTTCTTTATTGATATCGCCAACGCGATTGTGATTAAGCTGTATCTGCTGTTGCCGGTGTTCCCGGCGATAGGTTGATTCGCGGATTGCAATAAACCATAAGGGCGCCGATTGGCGCCCTTAGTTTTGGCAGGTAATCAGGCGTTGGAGTAACGCGCTTTTTCCGGTAACCAGCGTTCAATCAGGGCGTGGGCATGTTGCGGATATTGCTGATGGATATGACGAGCGACGCGTTGTACTTCAGGGATCATCGCCTGATCGCGTAGCAAATCGGCTACCTTAAACTCGGCGCTGCCGGTTTGGCGTGTGCCAAGCAGCTCTCCGGGGCCACGGATCTCCAGATCCTGCTGGGCAATGACGAAGCCGTCATTACTGTCACGCAGCACCTGCAGCCGCTTCTGTGCGGTTTTACTCAGTGGCGTTTTGTACAACAACACGCAATGTGACGCCACGGCACCACGGCCCACGCGGCCACGCAGCTGATGCAACTGTGCTAACCCTAACCGCTCCGGGTTTTCGATGATCATCAGGCTGGCATTCGGTACGTCGACACCGACTTCGATCACCGTTGTCGCCACCAACAGCTGGAGATCGCCTTGTTTAAAGGCCTGCATCACCGCCTGCTTCTCTTGTGCTTTCATTCGGCCATGTATCAACGCGACTTTCAGCTCCGGCAGCGCGGTTTTCAGTTCTTCCCAGGTGGCTTCTGCGGCCTGGGCTTCGAGTAGTTCAGACTCTTCGATCAGCGTACAAACCCAATACGCTTGCCGGCCTTCTTCCAGACAGGCGCTTTTCACCCGCTGGATTATATCGGCGCGCCGGGTATCGGGTATCGCGACGGTAGTGACCGGCGTTCTGCCCGGGGGCAGCTCGTCGATCACCGAAGTGTCGAGATCGGCATAGGCGGTCATTGCCAGCGTGCGTGGGATGGGCGTGGCGGTCATGATCAACTGATGGGCATGGAAGCCTTGCTCCTCCCCCTTTTCCCACAGTGCCAGTCGCTGGTGGACGCCAAAACGGTGCTGTTCGTCGATGATCACCAGTGCCAGGCCGGAAAATTTCACCTGCTCCTGGAAGATGGCGTGTGTGCCGACCACCATCGACACCTGACCACTGGCAATCGCCTCTTGCTGTGCGACACGCGCCTTGCCTTTTTGCTTGCCGGCCAGCCAGCCGACTTCCAATCCCAGCGGTTCAAACCACTGGCGGAAATTGTTGGCATGCTGTTCGGCCAGCAGTTCCGTGGGCGCCATCAATGCCACCTGCTTGCCGTGGGCGATAGCGCGTAGCGCGGCCAGTGCGGCCACCAGCGTTTTACCGGAGCCGACGTCACCCTGTACCAGGCGCATCATCGGGAAGCCTTTTTGCATATCAGCTTCAATATCTGCCACCACGCGCTCTTGTGCGCCGGTCGGTGTAAACGGCAACTGGGCGAGAAATTGAGTTTTAAGCCGATCATCCGGCATCAGAGGCAGCGCCTGATAGCTCTGAGCGCCGGCGCGTACCGCCAGCATACTGAGGTTATGCGCCAGCAGCTCTTCCATGATCAGTCGTTTTTGCGCCGGGTGTTTACCCTGTTCCAAATCAACCAGCTGGATATCCGGCGGCGGGCGGTGCAGGGTATGCAAAGCCTGTGGCAGGCTCATCAAACCACCACTCAGTTCCGACGGCAGCAGCTCGGTGATGGCACAGGTATCCAACAGTTCCAGAGCCTGATCGGTCAGCTTTCGCAGCGTAGCCTGCCGGATACCTTCAGTCGTTGGGTAGACCGGGGTCAGTGACTCTTGCAGCTCAACCTCGCTGCTTTCTCCCTGAATGCGGTATTCCGGGTGAATAATTTCGGCACCGTGATTGCCGCGTTTGACTTCACCATAGGCGGTTACGCGACGGCCGGTTGCCAGGCTGTTTTTCATCGCCGCATTGAAATTGAAGAAGCGCATGGTGAGCAGGCCGGTACCGTCACTGATCTGGCAGGTCAGCATACGTCGACGGCCAAAACTGATGTCCGTACGCAGTACTTCACCTTCCACCGTGGCAAAAATGCCCGGCTGCAGGTCGTTTATTGGATAGAGGCGGGTGCGATCTTCGTAGCGCAGTGGCAGGTGCAGAAGCAAATCCTGAATGGTTTCCAGGCCAATTTTGGCCAGTTTTCCCGCCTGGCTGGCACCCACGCCGGAAAGTGTGGTGAGTGGGACAGCATCCAGCAGGCGTCCTTTCATTTGCGTACCGTCGCTTGCATGGCTGCCCACCATTCGGGATCGGCGACAACCTGACCCTGTTCATCAATGTGCGGACGCGGCAGTCTTTTACGTTTGGCCACGTTGGCCAGCACCGGATAACCACCTTCAAACAGCAGGCGCTGTTGTTCTTCCTGGTCGAGCATGCTGTGCTCACGGCGATACAGACCGGCATTTTGCCGCTGGCGTTGTGCTTCGTACAGGATCAATGCTGAGGCGACCGACACGTTGAGTGACTGCACCATACCGATCATTGGAATGATGATGTCCTGATCGGCAAGCCGCAGTGCTTCTTCGGTAATACCGGTTTTTTCCTGGCCCAGCAGCACGCAGGTCGGGCGGGTGTAATCCACCTCGCGGAAGTCTACTGCCCGGGCGGAGAGGTTGGTTGCCAGGATCTGCATACCCTGATCTTTCAAATGGGCCACGGCGTCGACGATGGTGGGATGGGTTTTGACATTTACCCAACTGTTGCTGCCGGCGGCGGAGGAAACCAGGGTTCGCATGCGTGGGGTTGGCCACACGGCATGCACCTGATGCACGCCAACGGCGTCGGCGGTGCGGATAATGGCGGAGACGTTATGCGGTTTGTGGACCTGTTCCAGGCAGACGGTTAAATCCGGCTGCCGGGTGGCCAGCATTTCACAAATCCGCGCATAGCGTTCAGGGCTCATAAGCGCTAATTTCGGTTACGGTTAACTTTAATCACATCCGGCATGATACGGATTTTACGCATAATATTTGCCAGATGGATGCGATCGCGGGTGGTTAAACGGATAAATGCACTATAAACCCGGCCGTCTTTTTCTTCGGTATTCAGGCTTTGAATATTGGACTCAGCCGCATTGATGGCTGCCGTCAGGTTGGCCAGTGCCCCCTGATGATTAAACATGTCCACTTTGATCTCGGCGATGAATTCCTGCTCGATGTCTTGATCCCACTCTACCGCCATGAATTTTTCAGGTTCTTTCTGGTAGCCACGGATATTTCGGCAGGACTCATGGTGGATCACCAGGCCTTTGCCTGGACTGACGTGGGCGATGATCGGATCGCCTGGAATAGGTCGGCAGCATTTAGCGAAGGTGATCAGCACGCCGTCTGAGCCCTTGATCGCCAGATTACGAACCCCAGAGGAGGTCCCCAGATTAGACTGGTCACCCTGCAGGTTTTTCGCTACCACCACGCTCATGGCATTGCCCAAGCCGATTTCAGCCAACAGGTCGTCCAGCGTCGCCAGTTTCATGCGATCCAACTCGTGTTGGATATTTTCTGCCGGAACCTCCGCTAGTTTGCGACTGCCGCCCAATGCATGATTTAACAAGCGGCGGCCAAGGCCGACTGAATCATCGCGCTTGAGGTTTTTCAGCATCTGGCGGATTTTTGCGCGCGCTTTTGAGCTGACGACAAAGTTCAGCCAGGCGGCGTTAGGTCGTGCACCAGGAGCCGTGATGATTTCGACCGTTTGCCCGCTGGTCAAGGACTGTGACAGCGGGTATGGCTGGCGATCAACACGTGCGCCAACGCAGGCGTGGCCGATATCGGTGTGCACCGCGTAGGCGAAGTCGACCGGCGTTGCGCCCGCAGGCAATTCAACAATGCGGCCTTCCGGGGTGAAAACGTAAATCTCATCCGGGAACAGATCGGATTTTACGCTCTCGATAAATTCAAACGAACTGCCGGCGCTTTGTTGCAGCTCCAGCAAGCTCTGCATCCAGCGCTGAGCGCGGATTTGTGCGGTGGTGCCGGTTTCGCCCTGTTCTTTTTCTTTATAAGCCCAGTGCGCGGCGACCCCCATTTCGGCCATCTGATCCATATCTTCGGTACGGATCTGCACCTCAACCGGTACGCCATGTGGGCCGATCAGTGATGTGTGCAGCGATTGATAGCCGTTGGCCTTGGGAATGGCGATATAGTCTTTGACCCTGCCCGGACGCGGTTTGTACAGGCTGTGAGCCTGGCCCAGTACGCGGTAGCAGGTGTCGACTTCCTTCACGATCACCCGGAACGCGTAGATATCCATAATCGAATGGAAACGCTGTTCTTTCAGGTGCATCTTGAGGTAGATGGAATACAGATGTTTTTCCCGCCCGCTGACGCGGCAGGGAATGCCGGCTTCGGTCAGTCGCCCTTCGATCTCGGAGAGAATCTTCTGGATCATCTCTTTACGGTTACCGCGTGCGGCTTTCACCACTTCTTTGATCACGCGATAGCGGTTCGGGTACAACGCCTCAAAACCCAGCTCTTCCAGCTCGGTTTTCAGGTGGTGAATACCCAGGCGATGGGCCAGGGGGCTGTAGATTTCCAGGGTTTCACGTGCAATACGCCGCCGTTTGTCAGGACGCAGCGAACCGAGGGTGCGCATGTTGTGCGTACGGTCGGCCAGCTTGATCAGCACGACGCGGATATCCTGCACCATCGCCATGATCATCTTGCGGAAGTTTTCCGCCTGAGCTTCTTTTTTATCCTGGAACTTCAGCTTGTCGAGCTTGGATACGCCTTCAACCAGTTCGGCAACGCTTTTGCCGAATAGCTGTTCCATATCCTGGTAGGTGGCCGGGGTATCTTCGATGACGTCGTGCAGCAGTGCTGCCATCAGCGTCTCATGATCGAGACGCATTTCCGCCAGAATGCAGGCTACGGCAACCGGGTGAGTAATGTAGGGCTCACCACTGGAGCGTGTCTGTCCCTCGTGAGCATCACGTGCAACGAGGTATGCCTGTTTGAGGCGCTTAATCTGCTCCTCAGGCAGGTAACGTTGAATCAGCAGATTCAGGCTTTCAAACAGGTACAAAGGCAGACTCGCAGTCTAATTAACGACGACCTTCAGCAATGGCGGTAACCGCTTGAATCTCTGCGGCTTCCTGCTCTTGCTGCTCCTGACGATCACGAACATCGAGGATTTGGCTGGTGATCAGGCCTTCTTCGATTTCGCGCAGCGCGATAACGGTGTACTTGTCGTTTTCTTCCGGAACAAGTGCATCTTTACCGCCAGTCTGGATTTGACGTGCCCGACGAGCAGCGACCAACACCAGGTCAAAACGGTTACCAATTTTCTCTACAGCGTCTTGAACAGTTACGCGTGCCATATTTGTGCTACTCCACAGGTGACGAAAAGACTGGGCATAATACTGAAACTGTCTTCAGTCTGCCAATAGTTTGCTGATTAAAGCGTCATGCCGCAGTAATTGGCGGCCTAAACGCAGGCGTTCGGCGCGAATAATGGTTTTCAGATCGGACAGGGCCAGATCGAAATCATCGTTCACGATTAAATAATCATACTCAGCGTAGTGTGCCATTTCTGCCACGGCCTGAGCCATGCGCTTGGCGATCACTTCATCCGAGTCTTGCCCGCGGCCACGCAGGCGACGGCCAAGTTCGTCCTTCGACGGCGGCAAAATAAAGATGCTGCGCGCCTGTGGCATTTTGGCGCGAATTTGCTGTGCGCCCTGCCAGTCGATATCCAGGAAAACGTCTACGCCGGTCGACAACACTTGCTCAATGGCAGCGCGTGAGGTTCCGTAATAGTTGCCGAACACTTCGGCGTGCTCAAGAAACGCATCCTGCTCAATCATCTGGCAGAATTCATCTTTTGAGACGAAGAAATAATGATCGCCGTGCTGTTCACCCGGGCGGCTGTCGCGCGTGGTGTGCGAAACCGAAACCTGCGTGTCGTACAGCGGTTGCGTCTTTAACAAAGCCTGAATCAGACTTGATTTCCCTGCGCCACTGGGGGCAGAGACAATATAAAGCGTGCCTTGAGCCATGATGATGTTCGTTGATAGCGGTTGATATGCCAATAACAGCGGATGTGTATTTTCTCCGCACAGTATACACGGCTAACGAGCCGGATGCAGCGTTAGCTCGCATTTTGCCCGCCGCTTTGTGCTGAAAAAACCTCAAACTGGCGGGTTTGCGCAGCGTATCGCTAAGTTTTGGCGGTTTTCTGCAACGTGATCTGCTTTTCTCGAGGTGTTTTGCAGAACGGCTCTTTAGTCATTGTCGCGCTTCCACTTCCCGTATTTACTGCCGGTTATCAGGGAGGTGCTCAATGCATAAGGGTGTCATGGGGATCGGGATGATCCTGCTGGGTTGTTTGGCGTTTAGCGGATCGCTGTGGGCGGAGACTTGCCCGATGTGGCGACCTGAGCGGCTGCAACTGGAGATAACCACGTTAAAAAACCAGCTTGAGCGCTGGGATGTGGCTTATTACCAACAGGGAAACAGTTTAATTGAGGATGAAGTGTACGACAGCCTGCAGAAAAAGCTGCGGCTGTGGCAAGGTTGCGCCGGGATGGCACCGGCAGATGAATCTGTTCCACTTTTACCTATCGGCAGGGTGGCGCATCCGGTCGCGCATACCGGACTGCGTAAATTTCCGGATACGGCTGCTGTGGCTCAATGGCTACATGGCCGCAGCGATCTTTGGGTCCAACCCAAGGTGGACGGCGTGGCCATTACGCTGGTTTACCGTGACGGAGAACTGGCGGCGGCGATCAGTCGGGGAAATGGGCTAAAAGGGGAGAACTGGCTGGAAAAAGTACGTGCGATACCGGCAGTACCCGCCAGTATCAAGGGGGCTCCACAGACGCTGACTCTGCAAGGTGAGCTGTTCCTGATGGTGAACGGTCATCAACAGAAAATCAGCGGCGGCATCAATGCCCGTGCCAAGGTTGCCGGTGCATTGATGAAAAAGCAGCTTTCGCCGGAATTGCAACAGATTGGCCTGTTTGTCTGGGCTTGGCCGGACGGTCCGCAGACCATGCCGCAGCGTTTGCAACAACTTGCCGCAATGGGATTCCCTCTGGCCCAGGCTTACTCGCAACCGGTGAAATCATTGGCGGAAGTGCAGCAATGGCGGGAGCACTGGTACCAAGCTGCTTTGCCTTTTGTTACCGATGGTGTGGTGATTCATCAGGCGCGTTCACCACAGGGGAAGTATTGGCAAGCGAAGCCCGGTGATTGGGCCGTGGCCTGGAAATATCCGCCTGTGCAGCAGGTTACTCAGGTCAATGGGGTCGATTTCAATGTGGGTCGTACCGGGAAAATTGCCGTGGTACTGAGGCTTGAGCCTGTCAGGCTGGACGACAAATGGGTGGCACGGGTTAATCTCGGTTCGCTGTCACGTTGGCGGCAGTGGGCGGTTGCGCCAGGAGATCAAGTGGCGATCAGCCTGAAGGGGCATGGTATTCCGCATCTGAATAAAGTGGTCTGGCGGGTAAAAGAAAGGTCAGTACCCAGTGCGCCATCCGCAGAAGATTATTATCCGTTGAGTTGCTTTAGCTGGCGGCCGGATTGCCGTCAGCAATTTCTTGCCCGGCTGGTGTGGCTAAGTGGTCGACAGGGGTTAAATCTGCACGGCGTCAGTGAATCCACCTGGCAGGCATTAATCGAACAGGGGTTGGTACGGCATCTGTTGGACTGGCTGGTGCTGACGCCGCAACAGTTGATGTCTGCCCCTGGTATTGGTGATAAGCGAGGGCAGAGTATTTACCGGCAATTTCAGTTGGCGCGGCAGCAGCCATTCGCCCGCTGGTTAATTGCTTTAGGTGCGCCACTGTCCCCACAGCAAGTGGTGACGTTGAAAAGCTGGCATCAGGTCCAGCAATTGTCTGCCGGAGAGTGGCGGGCAATTGCCGGTATTGGTGCAAAAAGGGCGCGGCAGATTGCCGATTTTCTTCAGCACCCACCACTGCTGGTGCTGGTCAGTACGCTGGAATCCCAGGCAATAAGCGGTTTTTCTCCAGAGGTGAATCCTGTTAATGATCCGGATGCTGGTAATTAAATACTGGCAGGCCCAGGCGAAAACGCAGGGCGAGCAAGCGGGCACTGAGGCCGACGACCAGAGTGATAATCACGACCAGGTTATGTGGCAGGCTGAAGTGCTGCAGGCCGATGTACAGCCAGGCGGCACCAAAGGAAATGCCGGCGTAGATTTCTTTCTGAAATACCAGCGGAATACGATTACAAAGCATATCGCGCAGTACACCGCCGAATACGCCGGTGATCACGGCTGCAATCGCGGCGATGATGGCACCATGGCCCATATCCAATGCGACTTGCGCACCGATGATTGAAAACACAATCAGGCCAACGGCATCCAAAACCAGGAACAGGCGACGCAGATGGCGCATCAACGGGGCCAACCAGGTAGTGACAATCGCCGCAATGGCGACGATAACGATATATTCAGGATGTTTGACCCACCCCAGTGGAAAATGCCCGAGCAGCATATCGCGCACTGAACCGCCGCCGATGGCGGTGGCCGAAGCGATAATAATTACGCCAAACATATCCATCTGGCGACGGCCTGCAGCCAGTGCGCCGGTCATGGCTTCGGCAGTAATGCCGATGATATAAAGAATGCTCAGTAACATAAGGTATTCACAGGGTGGGCGGGAATGAGTGTAATGGTGGAAGGGTAATCTCCGACGGGATATATCGCTACTGAGTTTTTCTAACCGGTGACGCTTCGGATTACTTTAATTAATCCGTTATTGGTTTTTTTAACTTGTTTATTGTCTTTTTTAGCCTTTTATTGCTAATCGATTCATTAGAAATGCTGTATTAATTTCTATTGCTGACTATATTTATTGCATTGGGTCCGAGGCGGCTTGTCGACGACAGATCGGATAATGGTATTCACTAAGGAACATAAAGATAAATGCAAAATACTCCCCTGCTGGTGACGGCTTTAACCGCGGTCTTACTGATGAGCGGTTGCGTTGCTCCGGTTCCAAACACCGCACAGCAAAAGTCAGCGACTTGCACTCTGGGCGATCCTATGACGCAAACCACGCTGTATTTTGGTCTGAATCGCCCGACGGGGCCAGTGATTAGCGCAGAAGAATGGCAGCGTTTTGTTGACCAGCAAGTGACGCCGCGCTTTAAAGATGGGCTATCGGTATTTGATGCCAAAGGGCAGTGGCTGGGTAATGACGGCAAGCTGGCACGCGAGAACAGCAAAGCGTTGATGCTGATCCATGCACCGGGCAAGGAAGGTGAAACCAATATCGAGGCGCTGCGTAGCAGCTATAAGCAACAGTTTGCCCAGGATTCTGTGATGCGGGTTGATACTCCTGTCTGTGTCGCGTTCTGATGAATAAAGTCCCGGCCCGCAGGCCGGGATATGGGGCTGGCTTACAATACCAACCCGGCGATTGCTGCCGAAAGCAGACTAACCAGCGTTGAGCCGTAGACCAGTTTCAGGCCAAAACGAGAAACCACATTGCCCTGCCGCTCGTTAAGCCCTTTGATTGCCCCGGCCACGATACCGATAGAGGCAAAGTTGGCGAAGGACACCAGGAATACCGACAGGATGCCCAGGCCGCGTGGTGTTAGTTCTGCTGCAATTTTCTTCAGTTCAATCATTGCTACAAATTCATTGGCTACCAGCTTGGTCGCCATGATGCTGCCTGCCCGCAGTGCATCCGGCGCCGGGATGCCGATTAGCCAGGCCAACGGATAGAATACATAGCCCAGGATCTGCTGGAAGCTGATACCGAACACGGCGGAGAACAGGGCGTTTACCGCAGAAATCAGCGCAATAAAACCGATCAGCATGGCAGCGATAATCATCGCAATTTTGAAGCCCGCCAAAATGTACTCCCCCAGCATTTCAAAGAAGCTCTGATCTTCATGCAGCTTACTCAGCTTCAGCTCAGGCTCATCGTCCAACTGATAGGGGTTGATGATCGACAAAATGATAAAGGTACTGAACATATTAAGGATCAACGCAGCGACTACGTATTGTGCATCTATCATCGACATATAGGCGCCAACGATGGACATGGAGACTGTCGACATCGCGGTTGCTGCCATGGTGTACATGCGGCGTGGTGAGATATCACCAATGATGCCTTTATAGGCGATAAAGTTTTCCGATTGTCCGAGCACCAGCGTGCTTACGGCGTTGAAAGATTCCAGCTTGCCCATGCCGTTAACCTTGGACAGCAGGGTGCCAACCACACGGATAACCAGCGGCAGAATGCGGAAATGCTGCAAAATACCGATTAGCGCAGAAATAAAGATAATCGGGCACAAAACCCCAAGGAAGATAAACGCCAACCCCTCTTTGCTCATGCCGCCAAACACAAAGTCCGAGCCTTGTGCAGCATATGTCAGCAGCGTTTCAAAGAAGCCAGCGACGTGCTTGATGACGCTAAGGCCACTTTCTGAATGCAGGAAGAAATAGGCGAGAGCACCTTCGATGACCAGAAGCTGAATAATATAGCGCAGGCGGATTTTTTTGCGGTCGTTGCTGACCAGTAGTGCCAGGGCGATGATCACCACCAGGGCAAAAATAAATTGCAGAATTTGCGGCATAAAGGGTCCGTACGGCTTGCGGGCTTGAAAAAAACACATTTAGCCACAGCTTGGCCCGCCTTTCATTACCTTAGGTGATAATTGGAATAAAATACTTTCAGCCAGCGAAATAAGTTACCCATTGCCGCCTGTGCCCGCTCGCTCGCAGTTTTTCATAAACCCACGTTGTTCCGTATCCGATGTATTCTTTGCGTTATGGCGCGCAAAGGTTTTCCTCTTCTATGGTTGTTGCATAACGGCTTGGAACCCGATGCTCAGAACGCACAGCGGATTTCGATAAATAATTGTTTTATTAAGGAATATGCAAGAAAATACTCTGACATTTTGCCGTGGAAGATCAGCGATTTTTCTCAGGATGATGAACACCAGCACCTTATTGCGGGCATTAGCTAACGGCGTTAATCCCGATACCGGCGAGTTATTGAAACCTGCCTCAATGGTCTGTTCACCGGAAGCGATACGCCTTTTGTTCACTCTGGCCGAGGAGTTTAAGAGTGAAACTGAGCGCCAGAAGAAAACCAAGCAAACGCCTGAGGAACGGCGACAGAAGAATATTTTCGAGGGGCGGCCGTTCCCCTTGGACGAAGAAGAAAAACAGCGGTTGCAGGAAAGCCATGCCGAGGGCATGACGCTGGAGATGATGAGCAGCGAGTTTGAACGCTTCACCAGGGGCATTGCCGTGCAACTGCAGAAAAAGAGATTGATTACCGAAGAGCAGGCCGCTGGTTTACCCAGAGCATAGCCGTAAAAAAGCCCGCTGACGCGGGCTTTAAACGAACGAAGGAACACATCACTCGATGTTCTGGATCTGCTCGCGCATCTGCTCGATCAACACTTTCAGCTCGATGGCGGAGGTGGTGACCTCGGCATTGATCGACTTGGATGCCAGGGTGTTGGATTCGCGGTTGAACTCCTGCATCATAAAGTCGAGGCGGCGACCTACGGCTTCTTTTTTCTTCAGGATGTTGTGCGTTTCTTTTACATGCGCTTCCAGGCGATCCAGCTCTTCGGCGACGTCAACACGCTGCGCCATCAACACCAGTTCCTGTTCCAGACGGGTATTTTCCAGCTGTACCTGAGCTTCTTCCAGCTTGCTGACCAGACGCTCACGCTGCCATTGCAGAATGTTTGGCATCTGGGCACGTACTTTGATCACTTCGGCGCTAACGCCGTCCAGACGCTGTTCAATCAGCGCCTTCAGTGCGGTACCTTCGCTTTCACGAGCAATAATGAAGTCGTCCAGTGCGCCGTCCAACGCTTGCATTAGCTGTGCGCTGATAGCGTCCAGATCCTGCTCCTGGGCAGACATCACGCCTGGCCAACGCAGTACGTCGATAGGATCAATTTCCCCTTCGTCGCTCTGCATTTTTACCCAGTTGGCGGCTTCAACCAGCTGTTTGGCCAGTTTTTCGTTCAGGATCATTGAGCTTTGTGCGCTCGGATCCAGTTCGAAGCGCAGGTTACACTCCACTTTGCCACGGGTCAGGCGGCCACGAATACGTTCGCGGATCACCGGCTCCAGGCTGCGGAATTGCTCCGGCAGGCGGATGTAGGTTTCTAGATAGCGTTGGTTCACGGAACGCAGCTCCCAAGCTGCGCTGCCCCATTCACCCTTGATTTCACGCCGGGCGTAGGCTGTCATGCTGCGGATCATTGATGCGTACCCGTAATAGGAAAAGATGAAGCGATTATAGCGTTGGAGATGCGGGCAGGATAGGCATTACGTCACTAAGCCCGTATAATGCGCAGCCAATCGTTGATTAGAAGCCGGAGAGAGCCAATGCGTCCTGCAGGCAGAGCACCACAACAAGTTCGCCCACTGACACTGACCCGTCACTATACCAAACATGCAGAAGGCTCAGTGCTGGTTGAGTTTGGCGATACCAAGGTTTTGTGCACCGCCACGGTAGAAGAGGGCGTTCCGCGCTTCCTGAAAGGTCAGGGCCAGGGTTGGATCACCGCTGAATACGGCATGCTGCCGCGTTCTACCCACAGCCGTAACGCCCGCGAAGCCGCAAAAGGCAAGCAGGGTGGCCGTACGCTGGAAATTCAGCGCCTGATCGCTCGCTCGCTGCGTGCAGCGGTAGATCTAAAAAAGCTTGGTGAGTTCACCATTACGCTCGACTGTGACGTCTTGCAGGCTGATGGTGGCACCCGTACCGCGTCTATCTCCGGTGCCTGTGTTGCGTTGGCCGATGCGTTGAATGCGCTGGTGGCTAACGGCAAGCTGAAAGCCAACCCGATGAAAGGGCTGGTCGCTGCAGTTTCTGTCGGCATTGTTAACGGCGAAGCGCTGTGCGATCTGGAGTATGTCGAAGACTCTGCGGCAGAAACCGATATGAACGTGGTAATGATGGAAGATGGTCGCATGATCGAGGTGCAGGGCACCGCCGAGGGCGAGCCGTTTAGCCATGATGAGCTATTGGCGCTGTTGGCGCTGGCCCGAGGGGGCATCGATACCATCTTCCAGGCGCAGAAAGCGGCGCTGGCAGACTAATTATTAAGGCGACTCAAGGGTCGCCTTTTTTACGCCCGGCGATCGGGCGGCAGTATTAACAGATCTAACCGACCAGACGAGGAGAAGCAGTAATGAAAGCCTATCAGCGCCAGTTTATCGAGTTTGCGCTTAACAAGCAGGTATTGAAATTCGGCGAGTTCACCCTGAAATCCGGCCGTACCAGCCCGTATTTCTTTAATGCCGGCCTGTTTAATACCGGGCGTGACCTCGCGCTGTTAGGGCGTTTCTATGCCGAAGCGCTGGTGGATTCCGGTATTGAGTTCGACCTGCTGTTTGGTCCGGCCTACAAAGGTATTCCGATCGCGACCACCACGGCGGTCGCATTGGCGGAACATCATGAGCGTGATGTGCCGTACTGCTTTAACCGTAAAGAAGCCAAAACCCATGGCGAAGGGGGCACACTGGTAGGCAGCCCGTTGCAGGGCCGTGTAATGCTGGTGGACGACGTCATCACTGCTGGTACGGCGATCCGTGAATCGATGGAAATCATTGGCGCGGGTGGTGCCACCCTGGCTGGGGTATTGATTTCTCTCGATCGCCAGGAGCGCGGCCGCGCGGATATTTCTGCCATTCAGGAAGTTGAGCGTGACTATCACTGCAAGGTCATTTCCATCGTAACGCTGAAGGATTTGATTGTTTATCTGGAAGAAAAACCGGAAATGGCGGATCACCTGGCGGCAGTGCGTGCTTATCGCGAGCAGTACGGGGTTTAACGCGGGATCTACTATGCCGGGCGCAACCAAACGCGCCCGGCATAGGGTTTATTGCAGTTGTGCCGCCAACAGTGGCCAGCGGCCATCGAATTCTTGCGTTGGGCGGTAGCGGAATTCGGAGCGCACATAGCGTGACAGCATGCCTTCACAGAACGCCAGTAACTGGCTTGCCAGCAGCGTTTCGTCCACGATAAAGCCTTTTCCTTCCCGCAGTTTGCGTTCTTTCAACACCTGGCGCAGTTGCGCCTCGATGCGTTCAAACAGTTGGTTGATTCGCCCCTGTAGCCGATCCTGCTCAAACATGAGTGCGTGGCCGGTCATGATACGCGTCAGGCCCGGGTTGCGTTCGGCAAACCCCAGCACCAGTAGCAGGATCAACCGCAGGCGGTTAAAGGTCTCTTTCTCATCCTGCAGGATCAGGTTGATGCGCGTGATCAGGCTGTCTTCAATAAACTCGATCAGACTGTCGAACATCCGTGTCTTACTTGGGAAGTGCCGGTACAGTGCAGCTTCGGAGACTCCGACGTTAGCGGCAAGCTTAGCGGTGGTAATACGCTGGCTGCCGTCGCTGGATTCCAGCATTTGGGCTAACGCCTGCAGTATTTCTTCGCGCCGGTTCCTTTTGATTTTTTCTTTTTCTGCCATGTCTGATTAGACCCTTGCTAAAACTGCTTAGACTTTCGAAAACCCGGGCATCGGCCGCTGCAGAGATTATCTCTGTGCGGCTTATGTGATAGCTTTTTTACGATGCTGGGGTCAGCGGCCTTAACGACCTGTATTCTCCGCGCGTCCTGGTCTGCGCTGAAATCGTAGCCGGCCAAACCTTGCCGTAGAGCTGTCCTTCTCTCCGGGGTGGCAAGATTTCAGGCGACGTTTCCCTGTCGGCAATCGGGTATCGCTTAGTGGCGGCCGGAATGGCCAAAACCACCGGCACCACGTTCGCTGCTGTCGAATTCTTCAACCAGATTGAACTCAGCTTGTACCACCGGCACAAATACCATCTGCGCGATACGTTCGCCGGGTTCAATAGTGAAGGATTTTTGACCGCGGTTCCAGACGGAAACCATCAGTTGCCCCTGATAATCGGAATCGATCAGGCCGACCAGGTTGCCCAGCACCACACCGTGTTTATGGCCCAAACCGGAACGTGGCAAGATCACTGCCGCAAGATCGGTATCGGCGATGTGAATAGCCAGGCCGGTAGGCAGCAACTGGGTTTCACCCGGTGCCAGTTCAACGGCGCTGTCCAGGCAGGCGCGCAGATCGAGGCCGGCAGAGCCAGGGGTGGCGTAGGTCGGTAATGGGAAATCCTTGCCAATGCGCGGGTCCAGGATTTTAACGTCGATTTTTTTCATCATAACGGCTGACTATCTCGTCTATTAAACGTTGGCCAAGGAGTGCCTTTTCGCTCAGCGCCAGGCGCTTTTCTCCATCCTGCCAAAAAAGGTGCAAGGCATTGGTGTCACTGTTAAACCCATGCTCTGCAAGCGATACATCATTAGCGCAAATTAAATCCAGTTTCTTACGCGCCAGTTTTTGTCGCGCGTATTCTTCCACATTCTGGGTTTCGGCGGCAAACCCCACGACAAAGGGGCGATTTTTCGTCATCGCGGCAACGCCGGCAACAATATCGGGGTTTTTTACCATTTTGAGGATGATTTCATCACCCTGTTTTTTTATTTTTTCATCGGAAACCTGTTCCGCTCGGTAATCGGCTACTGCGGCGCAGGAGATAAAAATATCTTGCGCTGCGGCGCGCTGCTGTACCGCCTGCTCCATTTCCAACGCGCTGACAACGTCCACCCGAGTGACCCTGGGAGGGGTTGGCAGATTGACCGGCCCGGCTATCAACGTGACCTGCGCACCCCTCGCAGCGGCGGCGTGGGCGATGGCAAAACCCATCTTGCCGGAGCTGTGATTGCTGATGAAACGTACCGGATCCAAGGCTTCACGCGTCGGGCCGGCGGTGAGCATAATCTTTAAATGTTGCAGATCTTGTGGCGCAGAGAAATGGCTGTTGGCCAGTTCGACAATTTCCAGCGGATCGAGCATGCGACCTGGGCCGATGTCACCACAGGCCTGGCTACCGCTGTCTGGCCCCCACAGCAGCATGCCGCGCGCCTGCAGAGTTTGCAGGTTGGCTTGGGTGGCGACGGCACGATACATCTGTTGGTTCATGGCGGGTGCAGCAGCAATGGGGGCTGCGGTGGCCAGGCAAACAGTGGTCAGCAGATCGTTGGCCATACCGGCGGCGACGCGCGCCAGCAGATCGGCGGTGGCCGGAGCCAGGATCACCAGGTCTGCCCATTTACCGAGCTCGATATGACCCATTGCCGCTTCGGCGGCGGGATCCAGCAGATCGTCTGAGACCGGATGGCCGGAAACGGCTTGCAGCGTCAGCGGGGTGATAAAGGCTTTCGCCGCGCTGGTCATTATCACGCGCACTTCGGCGCCTCTGTCACGCAGGCGGCGTACCAGTTCTGGGCATTTGTATGCGGCGATGCCGCCACTGATGCCAAGCACAATATGTTTGCCGGAAAGTCCCGTCATCATGATTGTCCGATTGAATCCGAAAGATGTGCCATTTTAGCATAACCGCCAGACAGGTGAGCGATTCCGCTGTGTCTGCAGTGCGTTACATTGTGCTTTGCGTAGTACTTCGCAATGTTATCAAACACCTGTCGTTGGCCTTACCGCTGCATGGCATGCTGTGGCGTTTTCAGGGAGGCGAAGATGAGCAGTCAGGTAATCACCTTGTGGCCGGACACGCTGGCACCACGGGAAAAACTATTGCGTTACGGGGCGTCGGCACTGTCTGATGCGGAGCTGTTAGCCATTTTTCTGCGCACCGGTTTTCCTGGGGTGCACGTCATGCAACTGGCTAAACAGTTGTTGGAGCAGTTTGGCTCGCTGTACCACCTGATGTCGGCGGAACACTCGGTTTTTTGCAGCTACAAGGGGCTGGGGAACTCCAGTTATGCGCAACTGCAGGCTATTTCCGAGTTGGCGTTCCGCTTCTTTTCCAGCCATCTGGCGCAGGAAAATGTCATGCTTAATCCCAGAATGACCCAGCATTATTTGCAAAGTTTGCTGGCACATCATGAGCGGGAAGTGTTTTTGGTACTGTTTTTAGACAATCAGCACCGTGTTATTCGCCATCAGGAGATGTTTACTGGTACCATCAGCAGCGTTGTCGTATACCCGAGAGAAATTGTGCGTGAAGCGTTGAAGGCTAATGCGGCCGCCATTATTCTGGCGCATAATCACCCTTCGGGTAAGGCGGAACCCAGTCATGCCGATCGTTTGATAACCGAGCAAGTGGTTAATGCCTGCCTGTTATTGGAAATCCGAGTGCTCGATCATTTGGTGATAGGTCGGGGTGAATGTGTCTCTTTTGCCGAGCGCGGATGGCTTTAAGCGATTTTTTCGCGATCCTTCTGGGATCTTTAGCTGTTCGGGACTTGAGCACTTACGCTTCAGAGCGTATACTACGCCACCTTTGAGAATCTTGGGTTTGGCGTAAGAGCCTATCTCAGCAGGTTTCTAACCTGATGTGTGGTTTCTAACCTGATGACGAGAGTCTCCTCAGTATGAAGTTTGCTGAGATGGGCTCTAAAAGCCTGACGAGGCGGCCATACTCTATACGAAGCTCGAGCTGATTTGATTTTTGGAGAATAGACATGTCACGAGTCTGCCAAGTTACTGGCAAGCGCCCGGTGAGCGGTAACAACCGTTCCCACGCAATGAACGCGACCAAACGCCGTTTTCTGCCGAACCTGCACTCACACCGTTTTTGGGTTGAGGCTGAGAAGCGCTTTGTAACGCTGCGTGTATCTGCTAAAGGTATGCGTGTTATTGATAAGAAGGGTATTGAGACGGTCTTGGCCGATCTGCGTACCCGTGGTGAGAAGTATTAAGGAACTGCATCATGGCTAAAGGTGTTCGCGAGAAGATCAAGCTGGTTTCTTCTGCTGGTACTGGTCACTTCTATACCACCACGAAGAACAAGCGTACTAAGCCGGAAAAATTGGAACTGAAGAAATTCGATCCAGTTGTCCGCCAGCACGTGATCTACAAAGAAGCTAAAATTAAATAATTTTAGCGGATTAATAAAAACCCGGCTCAGGCCGGGTTTTTTGCATTCTAAAGGTAGAAAACCGACAGGAGAGCGCCAGATGCCTGAATTACCAGAAGTTGAAACCAGCCGCCGTGGTATTGAACCTTACCTGGTTGGTCATAGCATTCAATATGCCGTGGTACGCAATGCGCGCCTGCGCTGGCCGGTCTCCGAGCAAATTCTGGCGTTAAGCGACCAGCCGGTACTGAGCGTGCAGCGTCGTGCCAAGTATCTGCTGATTGAACTGGCTAGCGGCTGGATTATCGTCCATCTGGGGATGTCAGGCAGCCTGCGGATGTTGGCGGAAGAAACTGAGGCTGGGAAGCACGACCACGTCGATCTGGTGATCAGCAACGGCATGACGCTACGTTATACCGATCCGCGCCGTTTTGGTGCCTGGCTATGGTGTGACGATCTGGCGACCAGCAATGTACTGGCTCATCTTGGGCCGGAACCCTTGAGTGAAACCTTTACCGGTGCCTACCTGTACGAAAAATCACTCAACAAGCGGACGCTGATTAAACCCTGGTTGATGGATAACAAGCTGGTCGTGGGGGTGGGTAATATCTATGCCAGTGAATCGCTATTTACCGCCAGGATCCTGCCTGACCGGCCTGCAGGTTCGCTGAGCAAGGTGGAGGCCGAAGTCTTGGTGGCAACCATTAAGGCGGTATTGCTGCGTTCGATAGAACAGGGCGGAACTACGCTGCGGGATTTCCTGCAGTCGGATGGTAAACCAGGCTATTTCGCGCAGGAATTGCAGGTTTATGGTCGTGCGGGTGAGCCTTGCCGCGCTTGCGGCACGCCGATTGAATCCGCCAAGCATGGGCAGCGTAGCACTTTCTTCTGCCCACGCTGCCAGCGTTGATTATTGCGCGGCCAGTTTCTCGAACAATGCCTGAGTGACCACTGCCGGCAGGAAAGGGGCGATGTCACCGCCGTGACGCGCCACTTCTTTCACCAGCGAGGACGAGATAAACGACCACTCTTCGGAAGGCATCAGGAACACACTTTCCAGCGTCGGCATCAAATGGCGATTCATATTGGCCAACTGCAGTTCATATTCAAAATCAGATACCGCACGCAGGCCGCGAACCAGAATATTGGCATTCTGATGGGCAGCAAAATGCGCCATCAGTTCACTGAACCCCAGCACTTCCACATTATCCAGATGAGATGTCACCTGGCTGGCTAAAGCTACGCGCTCTTCCAGTGTGAACAGCGGCTTTTTACTCGGGCTGGCGGCAATCGCCAAAATGACGTGATCGAACATCAGTGACGCACGGGTTACCAAATCCAGGTGGCCGTTGGTCATGGGGTCGAAAGTACCGGGATAAATGGCTTTACGGGTCATGATTTACTTCTCTGAAAAGTTGCGGCCCAATGCCCAGAGTGCGGCATATTTATTGAAAGTATATTGCGCGTTGACCACGGCTAACAGCAACCCCTGTTTACCGTCCAGAAAGCCGGCACGCAGCAGCCAGGTTTTGCAGAAGGCGCCAAGAGTGTGGGTCAGTATCGAGAGATAGCCGCAGCGTTTGCCGGCCTGGTGGCGTTGATTGGCCCATTCTTCGGCATAACGCAGCTGTTTGCGCTGGAAGGCAAAAAAGTCGCGGCAGGTCAGATGCAGTAGATCGCCGTTAAGAGGCACCACTTTCGCCCCGTTGATATTGAGCGACTCATGCACCAGATTGTCGTTATAGCGATAGCGCTGGTTGGCGTACAGTCGGTTGACGCGATCCGGGTACCAGCCGCTGTGGCGCATAAAACGCCCGAGGAACAGGTTGCGGCGTGCGCAGCTGTAGACTTGATTATCGTCCGGTGCGGTCAAGGTTTGTTCAATTGACTGGCGCAGCTCCGGCGTAACGCGTTCGTCGGCGTCGATCATCAGAATATAGTCGTGACTGGCGTAGCTCTGAGCCAGTTGGCGCTGTTTGCCAAATCCCTGCCAGTCGACGTGGGTGAATACTTTGGCGCCCAAACTTTCGGCCACGGCGACGCTGTCATCCTGACTGCCTGAGTCGAGCATGACGATTTCGTCGGCCCAGGCTACGGATTGCAGACAATCCGGCAGCAGCCCGGCTTCGTTCTTGGCGATAATCACCACCGACAGGCTTTTGCGCGCGCTCATTTAATGGCTCCGAGGCGGCAGATGCGGTTCTAACAGTTGCAGCAGGCGCTGCAGCGCACCCTGGTTTTGATACAGCACTTCTACCGCGTGGCGGCCGTAATAGCGGCGATAGTCTTCGTCGGTGAGCAGCGTAGCCACTTCCTTGACCAGCGAATCTTCATCGGTCACGGTGATCAGACCTTCGGCCTGTGACAGTTTGGCGCAGATATCCTTGAAGTTGAAGATATGTGGCCCCATCAGCACCGGGATGGCATGCGCAGCAGCTTCCAGCGGGTTATGTCCACCGCGCTCTACCAGGCTGCCGCCAACGAAGGCCAGATCGGCAATACCGTACAGCAGCATCAGTTCGCCCATGGTATCGCCGATCACCACCTGGGTACCGCCTGACGGAATTTCACCGCTGCTGCGCAGGGTGTAGCTGAAGCCGGCTTTTTGCACCAGCTCTTTGGCTGTAGAGAAGCGTTCCGGGTGACGTGGCACCAGGATCAGCAGCAGGTCAGGGTGTTTTTCCAGCAGTTTACGGTGTGCGGCCAGCAGAATGCTTTCTTCACCTTCGTGGGTGCTGGTGGCAATCCACACCGGGCGACGCGGCGCCCATTGGCGGCGTAACGTGATTGCGCGTGCGGCCAGCTCCGGGGTAACGGAAATATCGAATTTCAGGCTGCCGGTTACCGTCAGTTGTGAGCGTTTCAGGCCAAGTTCGACAAAACGTTCGCCATCTTCCTGATTTTGCGCGGCGATCAACGTAATGCGGCGCAGCATATCGCGGACAAAACCGCCGATTTTTTTATAGCCTGCGGCAGAGCGGGCGGAAAGTCGGGCGTTGGCGATGACCAGAGGGATCTGACGCTGATGCAGGGCGTTAATCAGATTGGGCCACAGCTCGGTTTCCATGATGATGACCAGCTTGGGGTTTACCTGATCCAGGAAACGACGCATCGAGCCGGGCAGGTCGTAAGGCAGATAAACATGATGAACGTCTTTACCGAAGGCGGACTGCACGCGTTCTGAACCAGTCGGCGTCATGGTGGTCACAGTAATCGGTAAATAGGGGTAACGGTGGCGTAACGCGCGGACCAACGGGATGGCCGCCAGCGTTTCACCTACGGAGACAGAATGCAGCATGATGCCACCCGGTACGACTTTACCGGCGCAGAAGCCATAGCGTTCTGCCCAGCGTTTACGGTAGGCTGGAGCTTTGCGGCTGCGCAACAGTAAGCGGAGCCAGATCAGGGGTTGGATGAGGTAGAGTAGTACCTGATATAAACGCAGCAACATTCTATCAATTTCATTTATATGGGTTATTCAGAATAGTACCATAACTGGAAGGGAAAGGCGCTAATTTGGTAACCTTGGGTGTCAGTTTCGGACAACAGGCGAGAGATTTCGCTGATAGGCTTGGAATGAAGAATATTTTAATTATTCGCCGTGACAATATTGGCGATCTTGTTTGTACCACTCCGCTGATCGAAGGGGTGAAAATTGCCTATCCTGATGCCAAACTTTATCTGTTAATCAATAAAGTCAGTCAGGATGTTGTTAAAAATAACCCGCACCTTGAAAAGGTTTTCGTCTATAAAAAGGCAAAGCACAAGGCGAAAAATGAAACCACGCTGGGGGTTTATTTCGAACGCCTGATGATTTTTCTTAAACTGCGTAAAATAAAATTCGACGCGGCGATCCTGGCTAACCCGGTTCCTTGCAAGTACAGCCTGCGATTGGCAAAAATGGCGGGGATCGGCAATATTATTGGCGCAGATTTGGGTACGCCTGATATCCATCATCCTTTTCGTAAGGAAAATTTCAGCGGCAAACATCAGGTAGAGCACACCTACAGCTACCTTTCGGCGATTACCGACCAGCGCATTCCTATCCCCCCGGTGCAGGTGTACCTGACGGCGGAAGAACGCCAGCAGGCGGCGCAGCGTTTGCAACAATGCCTGCCGCCGGTCGAGCGAGTTTTTGCGGTTCATATCAGCAGTCGCAGCCCTAAGCGGCGTTGGCCGATCGAGCGCTATGCCGAAATTATCAACCGCTTACTCGCCGAACAGAATACGGCGGTACTGATTTTCTGGTCGCCTCAGGGCACGTTAACGCCGGACGATGTTGGCGATCAGAAACGCGCAGAGCAGTTGTTGGCGTTATGTCAGAGCGAGCGCGTGGCGCTGTACCCAACGGCGTCGGTGCGTGAACTGCTGGCCGGTTTTGATTTATGCGACAGGGTGTTGTGCAGCGATGGTGGGCAGATGCATCTGGCTGCAGCGTTGAATAAAGACATGGTGGTCTTCTTTGGCGATACGGATAAAGAATCCTGGCATCCATGGTCTGGACGCTATCAGATTCTGCAAACCGAATCGGGCGACTGTATTGATGTTTCTGTGGAAGACGTCTGGCAAAAAATACAGACGTTAAATTAATTAACTATGAGGCAGGGATCCCCTGCCTTATTTATTTTTTGAGTGCCAGATATTGCTGACAAATAGGCTCTAGTCCATAGCCCAACAGCTGTTGGTAATTAATCTCTGGTGGATTGGCATAAATATCTGCCATTTTTTCCGCCAGTGATTTTTCATTGAGTTCCGCCAGTGCGTTATCCATTCCCGCTTTTTCCAGAATTTCCGCAGGCCCACCCGGGCAACGGGTACTGACCACTGGGGTACCGCAGAGTAGCCCCTCCACCAGCACGTTACCAAAGCCTTCGCTGTCAGAGCTAAGTACCAGCAGCGATGCGTGCCGAATAAACGGGTAGGGATTGGCCTGGAAGCCCAGAAACAGCACGCGGTCTGCGATACCCAACTGGTTTGCCAGTTGTTTCACTTCCCCTATGCTGGCTTCGCTGCCGGTGCCAATCAACGTCAGCGGGGCTTGTATACCCGATAGCGCATAGGCCTTTAGCAGGCGGTCGTGGCGCTTATGAGGATGAAACCGTCCGACGTGTACCAAATAATCTTTGCCTGCCAGCTCACAGGGTTCCGCCGCCTGCCGCTCGATGGCGGCAATATCAAACGGATTATTGATCACCGCCAACCTGTTTGGGCGGATCGGCAAGTTCTGCTGTAAGTCGTTGCCCACGGCTTGTGAGACGGCAACGATATTTCTGCCCTGGTAAACCTGGGTGATTTTCCGTTGTTTCAGCCAACGATCCAGCCCCTTGCGATGGCCCAGATAAGAGGTCGACAGGATACCGTGAATGCAGAACCACAGGCGGTCTGACGAGAGCAACTTGCTGCGGCTGACGATGCGATCGGTTTTATGCAGGTTGGAGAACACCAAATCATAGGCACCTTGTTGGCGCTCATTGTCAGCGATCGCCCGATCCAGTGCGGCGGCGCGGCGTGACAGTTCAGTCAGTTTGCGCCATGGTGAGCGGCTATGGTCCGCGACCACCTGATAGTGAATGCCTGCGGGGATCGGGTAGTTACAGACGTCGCGCAATGAAATCAGACTGACGTCATGACCCATTTGCTGCATTCCCTGGCACAGAGTCAGAACCACTTTTTCAGCGCCTCCGCCAGGCAGGCCGTCGATAATCATCAGAATACGCATAGTTAATCCAGCAGCCGGTTATAAAGGGAGATCAGCTGTTCCGACAGGCGCGCCGGAGTGGCCGACATGATACGCGCTCTTGCTGCCTCACCCATGGCGGAGCCCAGGGCCTGGCGCGGTAGCGCTACGATTGCCGCGACCAGCGCGGGGACATCAAGGGCATCGGTAACGAAGCCATTTTGCCCCTGAGTGATAAACTCCGAGCCACCGCAGGTGGTGCTGGTAATGACCGGCAGACCGCAGGACATGGCTTCCAGAATCACGTTGGGGAACGGATCGTACAGCGTAGGCAACAACAGCGCATCGGCGGCCTGGTAGAACGGCAGCGTTTGTTTCTGCACCCCCATAAATCGCACCCGATCGCTGCAGCCCAGTGATTGCGCCAGCGCCTGATAACGTTTTTCCGCCTTATCCTTACCTACCACCAACAGATAGCTTTCGGTCGCCGCGACGGCACGGATGGCAGCGGCCAGCCCTTTGCGTTCAAAACCGGAGCCGACAAAAACCAGGCAGTGAGCCTGTTGCGGGATCTGATACTGCAGACGCAGCTGCTGGCGTAGTTCGGCATCGGCGGGCGGAAATTTTTGATTATCAATGGCATTGTAGATCACCGTGATTTTATCGGCGGGGACTCCGAAGTCATCAATGATTTCCTGCTTAATCATTTCGGCATTGCAGATAACGGCCTTCAGTTCCGGTGCAGCGTACATTGCCCGTTCTGCGCACATTACGTAACGGTGATAGCGATTGGAGAACAACCATTTACGACGCCATTCCGGCAACAAACGTGCCCGTTGCAGCAACCAGCGGCGATGGACACCATCACCGGCGCGGTAAATATCGCAGCCTGGGATGCGTTCATGGCTTTGCACCAGATCGAAGCTTTCTTTCTGCCACAGTGCTCTGGCTGCTTCGGCAAAGCCACGTTCACGGCTGATGCGGCCGAATTTTAGCGGATTACACAGGTGGATATGCCAGTTTGGATTGGCGTCACCCTGCCATTCGCGGGTGATAACGTTCAGATCGAGGTCCTGCTGTTCCAGCGCCTCAAGGGCGCGGGAAACGAAACGCTCAGCGCCACCGTCCGGGCGGTATTTTTGGCGAACGATCGCCAAACGAAATGCTTTCATGCCAGCGTGCTCCGCGCGGCTGCAATCACCGCGTCTGTAGGAATAAGGTCCAGATAACGTTCATCGGTGCCGGTATTGATGGCGTCCGGATCGGGTAAGTCGCCGTAGTCTCCGGCCCATATCACGTTGCCTATGACCTGCCAGGGGCGCCAGAACACCAGTTTGGAAGGTCCAAACAGTGCGATGCAGGGGGTCTGCAGCGCCGCGGCCATATGCATCGGCACTGAATCTACGCCGATAAACAGTTTAGCGTGGTCAATCAGGGCGGCCAGTTGCCTCAGCGTCAGTTGACCTGCCAGCGAAATTACGCCCTGCGGCGGGCAAAGTGCCAAAATGCGCTCCACCATTTCACGTTCTTTTGCGTCTGGCCCGGAGGTGACCACCAATTGGTGACCATCGGCCTGCAGTGCGCTGATAGTGGCCGCCATTTTCTCTTCGCTCCAGCATTTGAAGAACCAGCGGGAGGTGGGTTGCACCACAATAAAATCACCGCTAATCCCCTGTTGCTGCAACAACTGTTCGCAGGTCTGCCAGTCCTGCGCCGGGTAGCTCATGGTCACCTGTTGGCTAAGATTGGGCAGGTTGAGCGGTTGTAACAGTGACAGGTTCTGTTCAACAGTATGCAACCGGGCGTGATCGCTCACCGGAACCAGATGGGTATGACAATGGCGCCATAGGAAGCCCTGACGTTTGGGGAAATCGAAACCCAGACGAATACGCGCGCCGGTCAGCCTGGTGAGCAGGGCGCTGCGCCACTGATCGGCCAGATTGACCACCAGATCGTAACCCTGGGCCTTAAGCTGCCGTATCAAATTAAGTTCATGGCGCAGATGCGCTTTAGTACCCTGTTTTTTCCATTGACGATCGATAGCGAAGACGTTTGACAGCGCCGGGTGGCTGGCCAGCATTTCCTGGGTTTCTTTATACAGCAGTACGTCGATCTGTGCCTGCGGGTAGTTTTGCCGCAGGGTATTGATGACCGGCGTGATCAGCAACATATCGCCATGATGGCGAAGTTTAACGATCAGAATACGCTGTATCGAGGTATCAGGAGTTAGGGCTGGCGCGTCGTTCATCATGAGTCGCTTTCAGGGAAACCAATCTTTGATTCTAAATGACCCGATCGCATGTGGCTACTGTTGCTCGGTTTTCTTGCCGTGAAGTGAAAAAATAGCCTGGGGGAGTGACAAAAGGCCTTCAACGTTGTCCAAACCAGGCAGCAAAGTCGTTTGCCCTGGCGAAACGCCCTGCGTAACATAATGTATTCTGTTGATATCAGGCTCGATATTTATGACTAAACCGGCGTTTCTCATCACCATTGATACCGAAGGCGACAATTTGTGGCAAAACCACGATCGCATTTCGACCGAAAACACGCGCTTTTTGCCGCGCTTTCAGGCGCTGTGTGAGAAATATGGCTTTAAGCCGGTGTACCTCACCAACTATGAAATGGCGGTAGATGCAGAATATGTCGAGTTCGCCCGCGATGTGATTGCGCGTAATACCGGGGAAGTAGGCATGCACCTGCATGCCTGGAACAGTCCACCGCTGACGCCATTAACCGACGACGACTGGCGGCATAAACCCTATCTGATCGAATATCCGGCCGATCAAATCCGCGCCAAGGTCGATCATATGACCAAATTGCTGGAAGACAGCTTCCAGACCAAGATGCTCAGCCACCGTGCCGGGCGCTGGGCGTTTAATGAATACTATGCCACTTTGCTGCTGGAATACGGCTATCAGGTTGATTGCTCGGTGACGCCGCGAGTTAACTGGCAATATTCACCGGGTAATCCACAAGGCAACGGCGGCACCGACTACCGTAACTTCCCATCGCAGGCCTATTTTATCGATCCGGAAAATATCGCCAGGGCGGGTTCCTCACCGCTGCTGGAAGTGCCGATGAGCATTCAGTATAAGCATTCGGCACTGATGAATACGCTAAAGCAGGGTTACGATAGCCTGCGTGGCAAACAGCGTTCACCGTCGGTCAACTGGCTGCGGCCCAGCGGCGGTAACCTGGAAAAAATGAAGTCGGTGGCGGAGCAATGTCTGACACAGGGGCATGACTACGTTGAGTTTATGCTGCATTCGTCCGAGTTTATGCCTGGCGGCAGCCCGACCTTTAAAACACAGCAGGATATTGAAGTGTTGTATCGTGATTTGGAACAGCTTTTTGCCTGGCTGCAGCAACGCACGATAGGCATGACGCTGGCCGAGTATTATCAACTTAAAGTGAACTGACATGTCGAAAAAATGGAAAATTAAGGTCGCGGATTGGTTTCTGCGACGCTATACCGCAAAGTCCGGTCGTTTCCAGGACAAGGCGACTTTCGACAGTCGGCTGCAGTTTGACAATATCGTTATCTATTCCACCACGGCGCTGGGTGACTTTATGTTTAACACGCCTGCGCTGCGTGCGATGCGGGAGCGCTACCCTGACGCCCACATTACGTTGGTGGTGCATAAAAAGAACCAGGAACTGGTCGAGAACGGTCGCTATTACGATCGGGTGGTGTACTGGGACAGTAAAATCAAAACCATGCGCCCGTTGCTAAAATCATTGCGCGAGCATCAGCCTGACTTGGCGTTGATCCTGCACTCACATCTGCCGTATGACATTATTAGCGCCGTCTTATCCGGGGCGAAATATATTATCAGGGATAACTACAGCTCAGGTATTTGCGGGCTTGAGCCTTGGCTGACCAACTATATTTTCCATTACTACGGTCACTTTATTCGTCGCAAGCTGGAGCTGATTTCAATTCTGGGCTGCCGTAGTGATGATCCCACCATGGAAATTCCAGCGCCTTACCAGCCAGGTGTCAAAAGCACTGAGCACTGTACGATTGGGTTCCAGCTTGGGGCCTCTACCGAGTCTCGTTGCTGGCCCGTCTCGCATTTTGTCCGGCTGGCGGACGACCTGATGGCCAGGCAGGCCAACGTACGCATAGTACTGATTGGCGGACCTTTTGATGAAGGCAAAGCGCAGCAATTCCTGAGCCAGGTCAGCCCTGAAACCCGGACATGCGTCGACAATCAGATTGGTAAAACGGGGTTGCAGGGGCTGCTGACGCTGATCGACAGTTTCCATGTGCTGATCACCGGCGATACCGGGCCGCTGCACCTGGCGGTGGCGTTGAAAGTTAAAACCATCAGTTTGTTTGTCACCGCTGATTCACGTTCTACCGGGCCGATTCAGGATCTGGAACTTCATCGGATTATTCAGGTTTCCCGCACCGGCTATACCATGCCACTGGAGGCGGAAAGCCCGATGGGGGTGATCCAGCCGCAGCGTATTTACGCCGAAGTGGTGGATCATCTGTCGTTGGATAAAGCGCGCGTTTAGCGCTTTTTCAATCGCCAGCGGATTTTTGACAGCCAGGAATCTATTCGGGCGTAGCGCATTTGCAGGATTTTTTTACGCGGTACATCACTATTGCGGCATACGCCAGCCAGCCGGCGAAGAGTGTGGAGCACCTCCAGCTGATAGTGATAGTACCCATACAGCACCTTCGACATGCCCCTCATTTCAGAAAAACAGTTGGCGAGCATTAAGGCCGCCAACTGCCGCAGCGGTTCATCACCGGGATGTTGGTCGATATAGCGCAGCATTTTGTTGATAGCAAACAGCATATCTTCAATGTCTTTGGCTTTGACATTGCGGGTGATCCCGTGGCCATTGTCACGGTAGAAATAAAGCACCTGCTCGATATGGGCAATCTTCCGGGTTTTGAAATACAGGAAAGGGGTGAAGATCACGTCTTCATAACGTCGACCGTTTTCGAATGACTCGCTCCCCAGCAATGTATGCCTGTAGACCCGGCTCCAGAGATGCCACATTGAGTTGGCAAATAATGGGGTTAAACAGGACAGCCCGCGATTGGCAAAATCATAAGTGCTGCAGTTAGCGCCTGTCTCGACAGCTTGTGCCGGCGGGGTTTCGGTGAATTTCTGATAGTTAAAGTCAATCAGGTCATATTCATTGGCAATCAGCAATGGCCGCAGGATGGTCAGGTAGTTACTGCTCAGTAAATCATCACCGTCAAGGAACGTAATATAGCGCCCTTTGGCGTGATGCAGCCCGATGTTACGGGCGTAAGCGATGCCACCATTTTTCTGCGAGATAAAAGTCACATGCGGATGCTGCCGTTCGGCCAATAGTTGGCGAACCAGTGAAGCGGATGCGTCCGTTGAGCCATCATCTATGATAACTACCTCAATATCATCACCAATCTGGTTGAACAGCGAGCTCAGGCTGGCGACCACGAAATTTTCGTTATTGTAAAATGGCACGATAAAGCTGAGCAGGTGTGGTGATGAATCCATGTTTTTTCAATCCTGAGCCGGGGGCGTTTTCTTCACTGATAACACGCTGGCGATAATCGCCAGGCAGAACATGGCAGTGCCTTCGGTGCTGAAGAAGATAACGTCGCTGAGTCCATAGACAAACAGGCTGAATGTCACTCCCAGCAGCATCGCATTACGATAGGGCTTGAGTGAAGAAACGAAGAGGCCAATGTAGAGCGCCAGCAAAAATAACACGCCCCAAACACCTTTGAGTGAATAGGTCTCCAGCAGTTCGTTATGCAGATGCACATTGATATAAGGCATGACGCCATACAGTTCAGGCTGCTTGGCGACAATGGTTTTGATTTCCTCTCCGCGTTGCTCTGCAGACTGCCCCAGGGGTGCCATGGTACCAGTACGTACGCCGATTATTTGCATCGAAAGACGGGACATAACCGAGTTATCGATTTCCGGAGTATTCACCAGTTGCATATTGGTTTTAAAATCGGTAATGCGCTGTTCTATCTGTGATTTAAAGATGAAGCCGCAGACAAGGAGCAGCAGCGGCACTGAGGCAATCAACTGAATTTTATGCTTATGGGAAATCAGACTCTTTGTCGCCAATATCGACAGGGCAACGGCAACCGGATAAACCAGCATTGCCGCTCGCGTGCCGGTGATCACCAGTGTGGAGAAGGTCACCAGGAATCCGATAATGTATAGCGGGATGCGGTATTTGGTCTGTAGCATCAGTATTGTCTGCATCATCACCAGGTTGATGGCAGTAATCAGGTAAGCGGCAACGGTGGCACGATCAAAATTGAGTTCTACACGTGGAATATCCAGCCACAGCCCCTGATAGAGGGAATAACCGTTGACCGTAATACCTGCCACCAACGCAATAATAATAAATGCGCGCTGCATGCAAAGGCGCTCATTTAGCGCGATGAGCAGAATAAAAGCGGTGGCGATCTGCAACTTGCCGGTCGACATGTATGAGCGGTAAATATTGATGTAATCGCCCGGTTGTTTGAAGTGCTGCAGCCAGAAAATGCTTCCCATGCCGACGCAGAAAAATAAAATGGGCACGATAAGGTTTCTTTTGTTTTTAAAATAATACTTCAGGTTTAAACAGACGGCGATAAATGAGATATAGCTGGCGACATAAAAAAGATTGCGCCCGGTATCGGAGCCGAAAGGGATCGTGCAAAAGGCGATGGCGCATCCCAGATAGATGAGATAACTGAAGGCGGGATGCGGTATTGTATCTTTTAGTAGCATGGTTCTTGGTTTCCGGCTCACATTACGGTTGGACAATAAATGATTTCATCGCGTCTTCAAACTCGGTTTTGAACATGGCATAGCTGAAATGTTCGGCCGGGTAACGTTGCGCATTTTGACTCATGCTTTGATAGATTTCCGACACCATCAGCCTTTCCACCGCATTCGCGCACTCAAGGTGTGACAGCAGTTTCGGCGTTACCAGGGTATCGCTAACCGGATCGTAAACATCGTGCGGGAAATCTACCGCTATTCCGGTCAAGCGTTGATGTTCTTCAATCGTCACCGAAGGCGTTAGCCCAATGCCGCAGTGCCCGTCTTTAATTACCTCGGGTTGGCCATCGACCTGCGGGAAAATCACCGGTACGCCAAAATACAACGCTTCCATACAGGATAAGCCGAAGGGTTCGGTGATCGGTGTACTCATGTAGATATGCGTGCGGTTGAAGAAGTCGGCTACGTTTTCCTGGAAGCCGCTGAAGGTGACGCGATCACCCAGCTCGAGTTTTTCCGCCAACGCTTCAAATGCCTGCCGATCCGGGCCCTTGCCGGCGATCTCCAATGTCACGTCATGCCCACGACGCAGCAGCTCTTGCATCATCAGCAACGAAACACTAATGCCTTTCAGGCTCACCAAGCGTGATGCCGTGCCGATCCTGACCGGTTTACTGAGCGGTTTCAGGTTATCGCTGATGCCCGAAGGCGTTTTCAGCCGATTTATCACCACGTGATTAGGGCAAGGCAGGTTAAACCGCAGCGCCATAACCCGTTTTGAGGCGTAGGACGCAGAGATGCAGCCGTCCAACATTGCCAGAAAACGTAATGTTTTGTGGTTTTTCGGATAGCGCCATGAACAGCCGTGATCGTAATACACCAGCTTGCTGCGTTTAGGTTTTGCTGCCAGGCCCGGTATCAGGTCCCAAACGATTACCACGTCGGCGTTGGCCCGCTCGATTTTTCTTTTCAGCAAGTATTTGCGTAAAAATTGCGGGCAGCGTAGTGGTAGCGCGTTGAACAGTCGATTCGCAAAGGTAACTTTTTGGTCAGGCATTTGCCGACGTATTTCTTCGCCGACTTCACTGCTGATGCAAATCACCTCATTGCTACCGTCGCTGGTGTCGTTGATGTACTGCAGGAACAGGCGTTCAACGCCCCCCATTTTCCCCAAATTGATAACATGCAGCTTTTTCATTCGATAACCTTTTGCAACTCTGCCCAGACTGCGTCGGCGGTGAGGGTTGCCATGCTTTTTTCTGGGGAAATCAATGAGTGTTGATTCTGACCATAGCCGCCGATCAAGCCTGGATCGGTGGGGCCAAACAGCGTGATATTCGGCCTGTCGAGCGCGGCGGTCAAGTGGCTGAGGCCGGTATCAACCGAGACAACGGCTTTTGCGCCTGCCAGGACTTCGGCCACCTGTTGCAGACTGAGTTTTGGCAAAACTTCAACCTGTGAAAAGCCTTCCGCCAGACGCAGCGCGCGCTGACGTTCGTGCTCTGCGCCCCACGGCAGTTTAATCTTTAATCCGCTCGCTGCGGCCAACGTAATCAGGTCGCGCCAGTGATCTTCCGGCCAGTGTTTTTCGTCGCGGGTTGTGGCGTGCAAAAACACCAGATACTGCCCGGCATCGGCCGGCAGATGGCTCAGAAAGCGGGCCGCAATGGCGTAATCGCCGTAGCTGTCCGGCTTGTCATAGCCCAGGCTTTTGGCGAACAGCTCACGTGTGCGTTCTACGGCATGCTGTTGTTTGTCGATATCATGGCGATGGTTATAAAACCAGCTTGCGAAAGGTTCGCGGGCGCTTTTGCTGTCCTGGCCATGTTTGCTGCCTTTGGCGATACGGGTGATCAGCGCGGCGCTTTTGATTAGCCCCTGGGCGTCGATCACGACATCGTAGTCACGTTCCTGCACCACACGTTTAAAGTCGCAACGTTGCTGGCGGGTTTCGCTGCCGAACCAGTTTTTGCGCCAACGGCGGATTGCCACCGGGATAACGCGGTCTACCGCCGGATGCCAGGTGGGAATTTGGCTGAAACCTTCCTCTACCACCCAGTCAAAGCGGATGCCGGGGATCGCCTGCATCGCGTCGGTCAACGCCGGCAGCGTATGGAGTACATCTCCCATGGAGGAAGTTTTAACAATCAACACCTGCATGCTTATTCCTCGCTGGCGGCAAGTAACGGCGTCAGCGCGTCCAACACCTGCTGTGGCTGAATATCGATCAGGCTCTGATGGTATCCCTGCTCGGCATCGCCTTTGCGTATCTTATGGTAACCGCTTATTAAGCGGATCACTTTGGCCTTGTTGGACAGCGGCGGCGTGAAGTCCGGGCTGCTTGGGCCGTACAAGGCGATCAGCGGTTTGTTCAATGCTGCGGCGACGTGCATCAGGCCGGAGTCGTTACTGACCACGGCCGAACAGGAAGCCAGCAGGATCACCGCTTGCTCAAGCTGGGTTTCCCCGGCCAGATTCATGCAAAAGCCGCGAGAGTCATCATCCAGCGCGGCCCGTATCTGCTCACCCGCTTCATTATCTTTGGCGGAGCCAAACAGGGCGATTTGATAACCCTGGTCAATCAGCTTCTGCGCAAGCCGGGCGTAATGATAGTGCGGCCAGCGTTTGGCTGGGCCAAATTCGGCGCCTGGGCAAAAGCCGATAATCGGCCGATGATCGGTCAGATTGAAGGCGGCGGTGGTTTCGGCAATTTCTTCGTCGCTGACCTGCAGTTGCGGCCATAACAGAGGCTGTGGCAGGTCTTCGGCGCGCTGAATGCGTTGTTTGTCATAGGCGAGGGCTACGTAACGCTGCACCATCAGCGGAAAGGCGGTTTTGTCCAGCAAGCGAATATCATTCAGCAGGCCATAGCGCATTTCCCCGCGCCAGCCGGTGCGTTGCGGCACCTTGGCAAAGAAAGGCACCAGTGCGGATTTGAATGAGTTTGGCAGTACATAGGCGCGATCGTAGCCGTTGGCTCGCAGGGCATGCCCCAGTCGTCGGCGTTCGCCGAGCGCCAGCGCACCGTGGCCCAATGGCATCGACAGGGCCTGATTGACCTCAGGCATACGCGCCAGTAATGGACGGCACCAGGCCGGCGCCATCACATCAATTTCTGCCGTCGGGTGCTCGGCCTTCAGGGTGCGGTAGAGACTTTGCGACATCATCATATCGCCAACCCAAGAAGGGCCGATAACCAGTATTTTCATACCCTACGTCAAATCCCTTCAGCTTAAGCGGTGCGGTTCAACCAGGCCATGTACTCTTTCACGCCCTCGGCGACCGTTTTGAACGGTGCGTCATAACCGGCAGCGCGCAGTTTGGTCAGATCGGCCTGAGTGAATGCCTGGTAGCGACCCTTCAGTTTTTCCGGGAACGGGATATTTTCTACCGCCCCCTTCTGGTGGAAATCGACCACCGCATCGGCGACCGCCTGGAAGGTTTCAGCACGGCCGGTGCCGCAGTTGAAGATGCCGGATACGCCGCTTTTCAAGAACCACAGGTTTACTGCCGCCACGTCGCCGACGTAGATGAAGTCACGTTTGAAGTCCTGGCTGCCGTCGAACAGTTTTGGGCTCTCGCCGCGGTTGATCTGGCCGTTCAGGTGGAACGCCACGCTGGCCATGCTGCCTTTGTGACCTTCGCGCGGGCCATAAACGTTGAAGTAACGGAAGCCGCAAATCTGCGAATCCGCCTGCGGCAGAATTTCACGGACATATTGGTCGAACAGGAATTTGGAGTAGCCGTAGACGTTCAGCGGTGCTTCAAATTGGCGCTCTTCGATAAATTCTTCGCGGCCGCCGTAGGTGGCTGCGGATGAGGCATACAGGAACGGAATTTCGCGATCCAGGCAGTAGTGCAGCAGGTCTTTGGAGTACTGATAGTTATTGTCCATCATGTACTTGCCGTCCCACTCGGTGGTGGAAGAGCAGGCGCCCTCATGGAAGATGGCGTCGATTTCGCCCAGATCGTCACCGGCGATGATATTGGCGATGAAATCTTCTTTATCGATATAGTCGGCGATATCGAGATCGACCAGGTTGGCGAATTTGGTGCCGTCTTTCAGGTTATCTACCACCAGGATATCGCGATACCCTGTGTCATTCAGCGCCTTAATGATATTGCTGCCGATCATGCCGGCGCCACCAGTGACGATAATCATTGGGTTACCCCTGTTATTCTGCCCGGTGGGACACAGTGCCCCACGCTCAATGCTGCTTATAATAGCATTTCATGTCGTCGCAAACATCGGACGGGCTCTGAATATCCCGCGATGTCGAGCTCCACAGCACTTTGCCGTGATATCTGCTGCAATTTTCATATTCTCTCCCGCAGATTCTCGTCAGTTTGGTTACAAATCAGTAAAATATGTTGAAAACAGACCAATCCTGGAGATAACCGAATGTCCGCGTCTTTTTATCAGCAGTTGGAACAACAACTTGAGACTACCCGCAGCGAAGGTTTGTTCAAAGAAGAACGCATCATCACCAGCGCTCAGCAGGCGGATATTGCCGTTGCTGACGGCCGCCATGTGATCAACTTCTGCGCCAACAACTATCTTGGCCTGGCCAACCACCCGGCAATGATCGCGGCAGCCAAGGCCGGTATGGACAGCCACGGTTTCGGCATGGCGTCGGTGCGCTTTATCTGCGGCACCCAGGACAGCCATAAACAGTTGGAACAAAAGCTGGCCGATTTTCTCGGCATGGAAGACGCCATTCTGTATTCCTCCTGTTTTGATGCCAACGGCGGGCTGTTCGAAACCCTGTTGGGCCCGGAAGACGCGATTATCTCCGATGCATTGAACCATGCGTCAATCATTGACGGCGTCCGCCTGTGCAAGGCGAAACGCTACCGCTACGCCAACAACGACATGACCGAACTGGCCGCGCAGCTTGAGCAGGCGAAAGCCGACGGCGCACGCCACATTATGATCGCCACCGACGGCGTGTTCTCGATGGACGGCGTGATAGCCAACCTGAAAGGGGTGTGTGACTTGGCGGATCAATATCAGGCGCTGGTGATGGTCGATGACTCCCACGCGGTCGGTTTTGTCGGGGCCAACGGGCGCGGCACACACGAATATTGTGAAGTCATGGGTCGCGTCGACATCATTACCGGCACCCTGGGCAAGGCCTTGGGCGGCGCTTCCGGCGGTTATACTGCGGCGAAGAAAGAAGTGGTTGAGTGGCTGCGTCAGCGTTCACGCCCCTATCTGTTCTCCAACTCGTTGGCGCCGGCGATCGTTGCCGCTTCGATTAAAGTCCTGGAACTGCTGGAGCAGGGTGACGCGTTGCGCGACCGTCTGTGGGCCAATGCCAGCCTGTTCCGTGAAAAAATGACCGCGGCGGGCTTTACGCTGGCCGGGGCCGATCACGCCATCATCCCGGTGATGTTGGGTGAAGCAAAACTGGCGCAGGAATTTGCCAATGCGTTGCTCAAGGAAGGCATTTATGTAACGGGTTTCTTCTATCCGGTGGTGCCGAAAGGCCAGGCGCGCATCCGTACCCAGATGTCCGCCGATCACACCCCGGAGCAAATTGAACGTGCGATTGCGGCGTTCATTCGTATCGGTAAAGATCTTGGCGTTATTGCATAAGGTAAAACCATGAAAGCATTGTCAAAACTGAAAGCGGAAGAAGGGATTTGGATGACCGATGTGCCTCAGCCGGAGCTGGGCCATAACGACATCATGATTAAAATCCGTAAAACTGCGATCTGCGGTACCGATGTTCATATTTATAACTGGGATGAATGGTCACAGAAAACCATCCCGGTCCCTATGGTGGTCGGCCATGAGTATGTCGGTGAAGTGGTTGCCATCGGCCAGGAAGTCAAAGGCTTCACCGTCGGTGACCGCGTTTCCGGCGAAGGCCATATCACCTGTGGCCATTGCCGTAACTGCCGTGGTGGCCGTACACACCTGTGCCGCAATACCACCGGCGTGGGCGTGAACCGCCCAGGCTCATTTGCTGAATATCTGGTGATCCCGGCGTTTAACGCCTTCAAAATCCCGGACAATATTTCCGATGAGCTGGCGTCTATCTTCGACCCGTTCGGCAATGCGGTTCACACCGCGCTGTCGTTTGATCTGGTTGGCGAAGACGTGCTGGTTTCCGGTGCCGGGCCGATCGGCATCATGGCGGCGGCGGTGTGCAAGCACGTTGGTGCCCGCCATGTAGTGATCACTGACGTTAACGAATACCGTCTGGATCTGGCGCGCAAAATGGGCGTGACCCGTGCGGTGAACGTCAGCAAAGAGAACCTGAATGACGTAATGGCCGAGCTGGGCATGACTGAGGGCTTTGACGTTGGGTTGGAAATGTCCGGTGCGCCACCGGCGTTCCGTACCTTGCTCAATGCGATGAACCACGGCGGGCGTATTGCCATGCTGGGTATTCCACCGTCGGATATGTCGATCGACTGGAATCAGGTGATCTTCAAAGGGCTGTTTATCAAAGGGATTTACGGCCGCGAAATGTTTGAGACCTGGTACAAGATGGCCGCGCTGATCCAGTCTGGTCTGGATCTGACGCCTATCATCACCCACCGTTTCTCAATCGACCAGTTCCAGCAGGGCTTTGATGCCATGCGTTCCGGTCAGTCCGGCAAAGTAGTTTTGAGCTGGGATTAGTTTAAGTTGCTGTTTAGATGTAAAAAGGGCCGGAATTCCGGCCCTTTTTTTATGCTTTGGGTTTGTCTGGCGTTGAGTCCGTCCAGCGTTGCCACTGGTGTTTGATAAAGGTTACGGCCGGCGACTGTGCCACACTTTCACCGATCACACTTATGACCTTGCCTGCACTGACTTTTTCCTTCGGTAACTTGACCTTACACTGCTTGATACCGCCGGTGAACGGGTTCTTCGGCTGCGATTTCGGCGGTTTGACCGCTGGTGGGACGTAACTGCCACCGCTGCCGCCCTGAGGTTCATTCAGCAGTGAGCTGGGTTTTACCAACACGATATCGGCCGGCAATGTCGGCAGCATTTGCTGCAATACCCTTACCGTCGCCGGGCGCGGGTGGCCAATGGCGATGGCGGAGCCATTACGTCGTGCCAACTCGACCGCACGGTTAAACTGCCGACGGATGTCGGCTTCGTTGGCGGTATCGTCCAGGAATACCTTGCGCTTGATCACCTTAACGTGTGTGCCGGCGGCAGCGCGGGTGGCCTGGCTATTGCCAATGGTCATGCTGTCGAGGAAATAAAGCTGGTAGCTGTCGAGCGCCTGCATCACTTTCTGCATGCCCGGCAGGCTGGAGGTCATGGCGCTGCCCATGTGGTTATTCATACCCACCGCATAGGGCACATTATTGACCGCATTGCGGATAATACGCTGGATCTCTTCGCTGCTCATCGACGGCTGTAACGTATCGCGTTCCAGCGGCTGTTTGCTGAGCGGTGCCATCGGCATATGGATCAGCACTTCACGCCCCTGGCCGTGGGCGCGGGTGGCCATTAAGCGGGCATGAGGGGCGTTGGGCAGTACGGCGACGGAGATCGCGGTTGGCATCTGCAGCACGGCGCCTTCTTCATGTGGCCGATAGCCCACGTCATCGATAACAATGGATAATTTACCTGCCTGTGCGGCGCAAACCTGCAGCAGGCAGCCAATCAATACGACAGTACGGGTTTTGATATAGTGCAAATCTATCTTCCCAACCACGGCAGTGGGTTAACGGCCTGACCCTGGCGACGAATTTCGAAATAGAGCGACGGCGTTCCCTGGCCCCCGCTGGTACCCACTAAGGCTATTGGTTGACCGGCACGCACCTGCGCCCCGACATTGACCAACGCGCTTTGGTTGTAGCCATACAGGCTCATGTCACCCTTACCGTGCTCGATGACGACCACCAGGCCATAGCCCTGTAACCAGTCGGCCAGCAATACGCGGCCATCGGCGATGGCTTTGACTTCGCTGCCTTCTCTGGCTTCGATTACCATGCCTTTCCAGCGTAACTCGCCTTGCAACTGTTCGCCAAAGCCGTGCAGTGTGCGGCCGCGCACTGGCCATATTGCCTGGCCGTTTGGCCGACCGAGACCGCCGGTACGGGCCATCAGCGAACGATCGGCTTCGCTTGGCTTATAGCTGGTGCCGGTTTTCTTCGCCTGCTGTTCTTTGACGCGAACCTGCTCGCGCACCTTGGCGGCTTCACGCGCTTCACGTTCCGCACGGGCGCGGGCTTCACGTTCGGCCCGGGCAATTTTGTCGCGCATGCGGGTTTCGTTCTGACGCAGTTCTACCAGACGCTGTTGGTCTTTTTCCAGCGAGGCCTCCAGTGCGGTCAATGTTTTCTTGCGCGCTCCGCGGGCCTGCTCCAGCTTCTGTTGCTGCGTTTGTTGCTCGCCCAGCAGCGATTTCTGTTGGCCTTGTTTGGCGACCAGCGTGGTTTTTTGCTTGGCCAGTTCGGCGCGGGTTTGTTTCAGCTCTTCAATCGTTTGCTGGCGCGCTTCGTTCAGATAACCGAAGTAAGCCAAAATACGCTCGCTGCGCTGGCTCTCTTCACCGCTGAGCACCAACTGGACGGCGCTGTGCTGGCCTTGCCTAAAGGCGGCATCGAGCTGTTTGGCCAGGATTTTCTGCTGGGTAGACTGCTGCTTTTGCAGCGTGGCGATTGAGGCGTTCAGGCCGGAGATATCTTTCCCCAACTGGCTCAATGTGCTCTGGGTATCACGCAGCAGGCGGCTGGCCTGGGCGATGGTTTTTTCTTGCTGCTTAAGCTGATCCTGCAGTGAGCTGCGCTGTTGCTGCTGCTGTTTAACCGCCTTTTCTTTCTCGGCGATGCTTTGCTGGATGTCTTTGAGCTGGGATTTGTTGTCCTCCGCGGCCTGGCTGGCTAACGGCAACAACAAGACGCCAGCGTAAAATACGCTGGCGCACATGGTGGTCAACTTCCTTGGCGCGGTGCGTTCAGGCAGCGGTTGGCTGCCTGCGTTTGCGCTTCGGGTTACCCTTGATAGTGCAAAAAACGCCTTTTCCCTCATGGAGAAGGATTATTCCACGATGAACAGCGGCTTACCAGTCATCTCTTGCGGGATTTCCATTCCCATCAGCGTCAGCATGGTTGGCGCGATGTCCGAAAGCTTGCCACCATTGACTGCGTTGGCAGGCTTGCCGACGTAAATCAGCGGTACCGGCAGGCTGGTGTGAGCGGTATGCGCCTGGCCGGTAGCCGGATCGCGCATTTGTTCGGCGTTGCCGTGATCGGCGGTGATCAGCAACTGCCCGTCAACGGCCTTAACCGCCTCGACCACCTGAGCGATGCAGTTATCCAGCGTTTCAACGGCTTTCACTGCCGCGTCGTAGACACCGGTATGGCCCACCATGTCACCATTCGGATAGTTGCAGATAATGGCGTCGTATTTACCGCTGCCAATGGCGGCCAGGAGTTTGCCGGTCAACTCGGCTGCGCTCATTTCCGGCTGCAGATCGTAGGTAGCGACCTTCGGTGAGTTGATCAGCACGCGATCTTCTCCGGTGAACGGCTCTTCAACGCCGCCGTTATAGAAGAAGGTGACGTGAGCGTATTTTTCGGTTTCCGAAATGCGTAGCTGGGTCTTGTCGTGTTTCATCAGCCACTCACCGAAGGTATTGCTCAGCGATGCGGGCGGATAGGCGCAAGGGGTTTTGATATCGGCGGCATACTCGGTCAACATCACGAAATCGCCAAAATTGATGACTTGGGCGCGAGGGAAGCCGTCGAAATCGGCATTAACAAAGGCGCGGACGATCTGGCGTGCGCGATCGGCACGGAAGTTCATGAAGATCAGTGCGTCGCCATCATGTAATTCGGCAGAGGCTTCACCGGCGGCTTGCAGCACGGTCGGCTTGACGAATTCGTCGTTTTCACCGCGCTCGTAAGCGGCCTGCAGGGCACCCACGGCGTTATCGGTGAGGTAATCGCCCTTGGCCTGGGTCAGCAGGTCGTAGGCCAGTTGAACGCGGTCCCAACGGTTGTCGCGGTCCATGGCGTAATAACGGCCAATCAGCGACGCGATGCGCCCGGTGCCCAGTTTGGCAAAGGCATCGCTAAAGCGTTGCAGAGAGGCTTCTGCGCTGCGCGGCGGGGTATCGCGACCGTCCAGGAAGGCGTGCAGGTAAACGGCTTTGGCGCCCCGTTGCGAAGCCAGTTCAATCATCGCCAGAATATGGTCTTCGTGGCTGTGGACGCCGCCCGGTGACAGCAGGCCCATGATATGTACCGCTTTGCCTGCCTGCACGGCCTTATCGACCGCTGCCGTCAGCGTTGGGTTGGCGAAGAAATCGCCTTCTTTGATCTCTTTATCCAGTCGGGTCAGGTCCTGATAAACGATACGCCCGGCACCCAGGTTGACGTGGCCGACTTCCGAGTTACCCATCTGGCCGTCAGGCAGACCGACATCCAGCCCGGAGGCGGCGATCAGCGTGTGGGGTTGCTGTTGCCACAGACGGTCCATTACCGGCGTTTTGGCGTTCAGAATGGCGTTGTCCTGTTGCTCCTCGCGGTGGCCGTAACCGTCCAGGATCACCAGTACCATCGGCTTTTTGTTACTCGACATTGCGTTAACCTCGTTATGAACTTTTAAGTTGTGAATAGCCATCAACTCATGGTCGGGCGGATGGCTATTCACTCTCAAAACCGCCTGATTTTACAACGCGACCGCTTAAAAAGAGCCCAGAGAGATCAAAGTTGCGGTGAACAGGGGCGGCTTTTATGCTGTGGCACAGTGAATTTCTCAGCGTAGCCCGCAGTTTCTGCAATAGCGCTTGCTTATTGGCTGTATTTGCTGCACTCGGCAGGTATACTCTGGAACCTTGAGTTATTTTTTCCCTTAACTAACGGGAGTTGTTACACCCCATGCTGCAAGAAATTATGCAATTCGTTAGCAAGCATCCCATACTGAGCCTGGCCTGGATCGCCCTGCTGGTTGCGGTGATCGTCATGACGTTCAAGAGCAGTTTCTCCAAGGTGAAAGAGATCACCCGTGGTGAAGCCACCCGCCTGATTAATAAAGAAGATGCCGTTGTGGTTGATACCCGCAGCCGTGATGATTTCCGCCGAGGCCACCTGGCCAACGCCATCAACCTGACCGCCAGCGAAATCAAAAGCGGCAGTCTGGGCGAGCTGGAAAAACACAAGGCTCAGCCGATCATCGTGGTTTGTGCCAACGGCACCACCTCCCGCGAGCCGGCAGAGAACCTCAGCAAGGCCGGTTTTGAAAACGTAGTTACGCTAAAAGACGGTATTGCCGGCTGGAGCGGGGAAAACCTGCCGTTAGTGCGCGGTAAGTAATTCTTTAACGTATTTGAGGTGGTAATCCATGGCTAACATTGATATCTACACCAAAGCGACCTGTCCGTTCTGTCATCGCGCCAAAGCGCTGCTGAACAGCAAGGGAGCCGCGTTTAACGAAATCGCCATTGATGGTGATAATGAAAAACGCGAAGCGATGATTGCGCGCAGTGGGCGCACCACCGTGCCTCAGATTTTCATCGACGGCCAACATATCGGTGGCTGTGATGATTTATATGAACTCGATGCTCGTGGTGGTCTGGATCCGCTGCTTTAAGCGGATGACTGCCGGTTACTGAGTATCAATAAGGACGTTTAACCAAGGGTATTACACACATGTCAGAACAAAACAGCACAGAGATGGCTTTCCAGATCCAGCGTATTTACACCAAGGATATCTCCTTCGAAGCGCCAAAGGCTCCGCAGGTTTTCCAGCAGGAATGGCAGCCAGAAGTTAAACTGGATCTAGATACCGCTTCCAGCCAGTTGGCTGATGAAGTGTATGAAGTTGTACTGCGCGTAACCGTGACGGCCTCTCTGGGCGAAGAAACTGCGTTCCTGTGTGAAGTGCAGCAGGCGGGTATCTTCTCCGTAGCGGGCATCGACGGTACGCAGCTGGCGCATTGCCTGGGTGCATACTGCCCGAACATTCTGTTCCCGTATGCGCGCGAGTGCATCACCAGCCTGGTTTCTCGCGGTACATTCCCGCAGCTGAACCTGGCACCGGTTAACTTTGACGCGCTGTTCATGAACTACCTGCAGCAGCAGTCAGAAGGCGAAGGTGCCGCACCACATCAGGATGCCTGATGAACACCGTCAATGCTTCAATGACTGTAATCGGTGCCGGCTCGTACGGCACCGCATTAGCTATTACGCTGGCGCGTAACGGCCACTCCGTGGTGCTGTGGGGCCACAATCCCGAGCAAATCCAAAAGATGCAGCGCGATCGCTGCAACCAGGCGTTTCTTCCCGATGTAGCTTTCCCCGATACCCTGTTGCTCGAAGCCGATCTGGCGCGCGCGCTGGCTGCCAGCCGCGATGTGCTGGTGGTGGTGCCAAGCCATGTGTTCGGTGACGTGCTGCGCCAGTTGAAACCGCATCTGCGTCCGGATGCCCGCATTGTGTGGGCCACCAAAGGGCTGGAAGCGGAAACCGGCAGGCTGTTGCAGGACGTGGCGCGCGAAGCGCTGGGCGAGGCTATTCCGCTGGCGGTGGTATCAGGGCCGACGTTTGCCAAAGAGCTGGCCGCCGGGCTGCCGACCGCGATTGCGTTGGCTTCTACCGATGCGCAGTTTGCCGAAGATCTGCAGCAGTTGCTGCACTGCGGCAAAAGTTTCCGCGTGTACAGCAACCCCGATTTCATTGGCGTTCAGCTGGGCGGGGCGGTGAAGAACGTGATTGCCATCGGTGCCGGGATGTCTGACGGTATCGGTTTTGGTGCCAATGCGCGTACGGCACTGATTACCCGAGGCCTGACGGAAATGACCCGTCTCGGTTCTGCGCTGGGTGCTGATCCATCGACCTTTATGGGCATGGCCGGGTTGGGCGATCTGGTGTTAACCTGCACCGATAATCAATCGCGCAACCGCCGTTTCGGTATTATGCTGGGACAGGGCAAAGGCGTACAAGAAGCGCAGGATAGCATCGGTCAGGTGGTCGAAGGTTATCGCAATACCAAAGAGGTATTGGCGCTGGCGCAACGCTATGGCGTGGAAATGCCGATTACCGAACAGATTTATCAGGTGCTGTATTGCCATAAAAATGCCCGGGAAGCTGCGCTGAGCCTGCTGGGGCGTACCAGAAAAGACGAAAAGCACAGCGCATAACCTAGATACCCTGCAGCTTGAAAGATGACGGGTATAAAAACGATATGCGGGGCGGCATGCTGACCCGGCAATTGAATTGGGCTGCCTGACTGCGATGCGGTGAGGCAGCCTGTTTTGCAAGGTGGAGAGGAACCTGATGTCGTCAGAAGAGTTAGAGCAGGTCTGGAATAGCATCAAATCAGAGGCGAGAGAGCTGGCTGAGTGTGAACCGATGCTGGCTAGCTTTTATCATGCGACGTTGCTCAAGCACGACAACCTGGGTGGTGCGCTCAGCTATATTCTGGCAAACAAGTTGGCTAACCCGATTATGCCCGCTATCGCGGTGCGTGAAGTGGTGGAAGACGCTTACCTGGCCGATCAGCAAATGATCGCTTCGGCGGCTCGCGACATCCTGGCGGTGCGCCTGCGCGACCCTGCAGTAGACAAGTACTCGACGCCGCTGTTGTACCTGAAAGGTTTCCATGCGCTGCAGGCATACCGTATCGGCCACTGGCTGTGGTTGCAGGGGCGGCAGGCGCTGGCGATCTATCTGCAAAACCAGATTTCAGTCGCTTTTGGTGTGGATATCCATCCGGCTGCGACTATTGGCTGCGGCATCATGCTCGACCACGCCACCGGCATTGTCATCGGTGAAACCGCGGTAGTAGAAAATAATGTCTCTATTCTGCAATCGGTCACCCTTGGTGGTACCGGAAAGACCAGCGGCGATCGTCATCCGAAGATCCGCGAAGGCGTAATGATTGGTGCCGGGGCTAAAATTCTCGGCAATATCGAAGTGGGTAAAGGCGCGAAAATCGGTGCCGGTTCGGTGGTTCTGCAATCGGTGCCACCCCATACTACGGCTGCCGGTGTGCCGGCGCGCATTGTCGGTCGACCGGAAAGCGATACGCCCTCGATGGATATGGATCAGTATTTCAACGGTACCAACCACGGCTTTGAGTACGGCGACGGCATTTAAGCCGGGGTTTATCATCAAATTCAGGGGAGCTTCGGCTCCCCTGATGCTTTCTGATGCGGCGTTAACCCTGTTTCGGGAAGTTGGTGATGTCGGTGACGACGTCGTCGATCGCCGCTTTCACATCCTCTGCGGTTACCGGCGTGCTGTCGTTGCTAACGGTTTTGCCATAGGTTTTACGCACGACTTCCATCACTGTTTTACCGGTGTCCTGATCGATCAACTCACCTTCAATATAAAGCGTGGTGTTTTGAGTTCTGTGGCCACTGGCAGCCATGGTGCCGGCAACCACCGCGGCTACGGGAACGACCTCATAGAATTTCATGTCTTCATCTTCAGCGGAGACGGCGGTAATGGCGAGTTTGGCCACCAGAACACGCGAACCGGCCGGACTTTTCAGGATGTTAAAACGATCCTGAAGCGCAGCTTTTATCCGCTGGGCGGAATAGGCTTTGATTTTATTCAGCGTATCCTGGCTCACACGTGTGGTCGGTTTTTCCGCTGGAAAGTAGACGACCGGCTGGAAATACAGGCCGCGGTAGTTGGATTCTTTGTAGCTTGGGTCGATCCAACGCAGCGTTTTATGGCCGCTTGGCGACGTCGTTTCTTGCAATTTGCTGTAGTCAGACAGGAACCCCGAGTACTGCTTTGTAGTGGTCACTTTGGACGAACAGCCCGCCAGTAACAAACTCACTGCCAATGCCGCCATGGCAACGCTCAAGCGTTGTTTTTTCATACGATTTCCTATGATGAGTACCGATAACCTTACAAAACATAGCTCATTATCTTCTGCCGCAGCGAATGTTTTGGCGCTGCGTGTGCCATGTTACAGGGCGGCCTATCAGGATCGTGATGTACAGCTTGTTTTTATCTGCAAAGCGCGTGATCAGGACTTGATCAGCGCGCCCGCATAGTCCAGTTGTCGCCAGGCTTCATACACCACCACGGCTACGGCGTTAGACAGGTTCATGCTGCGGCTTTGCGCCTGCATGGGAATACGGATTTTCTGCTGGGCAGGCAGCGCCTCGAGGATCTCGGCGGGCAGACCGCGGGTTTCGGGTCCAAACAGCAGGTAATCACCGGCCTGATAGCTGACCGCGCTATGTGCTGGAGTGCCTTTGGTGGTCAGGGCAAACAGCCGCTGCGGATTTTCACTGGCGATAAAAGCGGCGTAGTTGGCATGACGTCGTATGCTGGCGAATTCATGATAGTCCAGACCGGCGCGGCGCAGGCGTTTGTCATCCCACGGGAAGCCCATCGGTTCTATCAGGTGCAGTTGAAAGCCGGTATTGGCGCACAGGCGGATGATATTACCGGTATTGGGTGGAATTTCAGGTTCGAATAAAACAATGTTCAACATGTAAAAAGCCCCTCATGACGAGGGGCGCAGAATAGCAAAATCTTACCGGCCTGTCCTAGGCGATCAGCGCTGATGCAGTGGTAGCCACAAGACCAACCGCAGGCCACCGAGCGGACTGTCTTCCGCTTTTACCCAGCCGCGATGCTGGTTGACCGCCGCCTCTACGATCGCCAGGCCCAAGCCAGTGCCACCGGAGGCGCGATCGCGTGCTTCGTCGGTGCGATAAAACGGTCGGAAAATTTGTTCGCGATCTTCCGTACTGACGCCCGGGCCGTCATCGTCGACCACAATAGTGATACCCTGGTTATCCGCGCTGAACGCCACGGCGATCCTGGTGTTTGAGTAGCGCAGAGCGTTACGCACAATGTTTTCCAGTGCGCTGTCCAGCGCGCCGGCGTTGCCGAACAGCGTCCATGGACCGGGAGGCGCGGTGACTTCCAAATGCTTGCCCATTTGCTCGGCTTCAAAACCAGCGTCATCCAGTACATTGGCCCAGAGTTCATTGGCCAGCAGCCGCTCACGGACCAACTCGCTTTTCTGCTGTCCGCGTGACAGCACCAACAGATCGTTAATCATCGAGTCCAGACGCTGCGCCTCGGTTTCGATGCGCTCCAACTCTCGTCCTTCACCGTGGCGACGACGCATTAACGCGGTAGCCAGCTGCAGACGGGTTAGCGGGGTGCGCAGTTCATGCGAGATGTCGGAGATCAGCCGCTGCTGAGCGGTCATCATGCGTTCCAGCGAACTGACCATTTGGTTGAAGCTGGCACCGGTCGCCAGAAATTCTTGCGGCCCGGCTTCCAGCTCAGGATGCTGTTTCAGGTTGCCACGGGCGACATCATCGGCCGCGTTTTTCAGCTTACGAGCCGGTTTCGCCAGACTCCAGGCCAGCCATAGCAGCAATGGGGCGCTGATCAACATGGTGACGATAAGCAGCAGCAGCGGCCGGTCGAACATCAGGTTGATGAAGTCGGATTGTGGGCTGTTGGCGGGACGAATGAGATACAACTGGTAGTTGTCTTCACCATCGCGCACTGAGAAGGGGCCGACCAGCTCGACGCGGCCGTATTTTTTCTTCTTCGGGTGGTCGGAATTATCAGATTGGCCGATAAAATTACGCACCAACTGCATTTCGTTGCGTTGCATGTTGCCAATCACCCGGCCTTCGCTGGTGACCAGGATCAGGCGCTGCCCTGGCGGGGCCCATTTTTCAATGGCGCGGAATAAACGCCGCCACCACATCAGGTCGTTGGCCGGATCGTTTTGCAACTCGGCCTCGACATGTTGCTCCAGCATCAGCCCTTGCCGCTGCTCGCTGTCGAGCAGCGAGGTCATTTGGCGGGAGTCGAGCTTGGGCACCATCAACACCAGCATCAGCACCAGGGCTAATGTGAACCAAAAAATGGCGAAGATGCGTGCCGTCAAACTGTTGATCATGTTGCAGATACCATTAAGTAACCCCGCCCCCGCAAGGTTTTGAACCACGGGTGGCCGTCTTTGCGGTTGGGCAGTTTACGTCGTAAGTTAGAGATGTGCATATCGATGGCGCGATCAAACGGCGTCAGACGTTTGCCCAGCACTTCCTGGCTCAGCAGTTCACGAGAGACGACCTGGCCGAGATGCTGTGCCAGCAGGTACAACAGGGTAAATTCAGTGCCAGTAAGATCCAGCGTTTGGCCATCGAAACTGGCTTCCTGGCGGCCCGGATTGAGTTGCAAACCGTCAACGTCCAGCGTGGGTGCGCCGGTATCGACATTTTGCTGCTGCTCGCTCCAGTTGGATCGACGTAGAATCGCACGAATACGGGCTACCAGTTCACGATCGTTAAAAGGTTTTGGCAAGTAGTCATCGGCACCCAGTTCCAGACCCAGTACGCGGTCCAATTCGCTGCCACGAGCGGTCAGCATAATGACCGGGGTCTGGTGGTGCTGACGCAGCTCTTTTAACGTATCAATACCGTTTTTCTTCGGCATCATGATATCGAGCAACAGCAGATCAATGGAGCTGTCCAGAAGCGACAACGCCTGTTCACCATCGTAGGCCACGACGATAGTAAAACCTTCCATTTCAAGAAGTTCTTTTAACAGCGAGGTCAGCTCGCGGTCGTCGTCAACTAACAGAATTTTGTTCATTGTATTTTTTCCTCCTGACGCAAAATACGTCATCAACTGTTGGCATTCCATGACTTTACGTAGTTTTACATGCACTGACGCATGTTTGCAGGTGCAGCAGTACACTGCTCCTCGTTGATTCGCAAAGTGAGAAAGCACGAGGAGTTAAAATGCGTAAGGTGACCGCATTAGTTATGGCATCAATGCTGGCAATAGGTTCTACCGCTGCGTTTGCTGCTGACACTACATCGGAAACTGTACCGACTCCCGGCAACAACTCGATGACCCGAGCACCAGGTCAGCACCACATGTTTGACGGTGTCAGCCTGACTGAACAGCAGCGTCAGCAAATGCGAGATTTAATGCGCCAGGCCCGCCACGATCTGCCTGGTGTCAATGTAGCTGAAATGGAAGCCATGCATAAGCTGGTGACCGCAGACAAATTTGATGAAGCCGCCGTGTATGCCCAGGCGGAACAGATGGCTCAGCAACAGGTTAAGCGCCAGGTCGAAATGGCCAGAGTACGCAACCAAATGTATAACCTGCTGACGCCACAGCAAAAAAGTGTTTTAGACCAGAAACATCAGCAGCGCATGCAGCAGGTGGAGCAACAAATTTCTGGTTTGCAGCAAACTTCTGCCCAGAAGTTAAGTATGACTGAGTAGTCCCTGTTTTTCCTTGCCATAGACACCATCCCTGTCTTCCCCCGCCATGATGGCGGGGTTTTTTTTGTCTATCATTCCGCTATATTGGCCCTCTCAACGTTTAACCAGGATGGGTTATGGAACCGCAATATGCGCGTCTGGTGAAATCCGCCGCGTTAGCTGCCACCCTGTTGGCCTCCATACTATTACTGATCAAAATTGTCGCCTGGTACCACACCGGTTCGGTGAGCCTGCTGGCCGCGTTGGTGGATTCCCTGGTGGATATCGCCGCGTCGCTGACAAACTTGCTGGTGGTGCGTTATTCGCTGCAGCCGGCTGACGAGGAACACACCTTCGGGCATGGTAAGGCCGAGTCGCTGGCCGCATTGGCGCAGAGCATGTTTATTTCCGGCTCGGCACTGTTTCTGTTCCTGACCGGCTTCCAGCATCTGTACTCCCCGGAAACGCTGCGCGATCCCGGTGTTGGTATTGCCGTGACGGTGGTGGCGTTGTTCAGCACCTTGCTGTTGGTTACCTATCAGCGTTGGGTGGTAAGAAAAACCCGTAGTCAGGCAGTACGAGCAGATATGCTGCATTATCAGTCAGATGTCATGATGAATGGTGCTATTCTTATAGCGCTTGCGCTAAGCTGGTACGGTTTTCAACGGGCGGATGCGCTGTTTGCATTGGCCATTGGCGTCTACATTCTTTATAGCGCGCTGCGGATGGGCAATGAAGCTGTGCAATCGCTGCTGGACAGGGCATTGCCGGATGATGAACGTCAGGCGATCATTGATGTGATTTCCTCCTGGCCAGGAGTGAAAGGCGCGCACGATCTGCGGACCCGCCAGTCCGGCCCGACGCGTTTTATCCAGTTGCATCTGGAGATGGACGACGCGCTGCCGCTGATGCAGGCGCATCTTCTGGCCGAACAGGTGGAACAGGCACTGTTGCATCGTTTCCCCGGGGCGGATGTTCTCATCCACCAGGATCCCTGTTCCGTAGTGCCAGAGGGCCGACAGGGGCGTTGGGAGCTATAATCAATACAGGGCCTGTAAGATTGGTGCAACGGGTGAATGGCGGAGTTAGCTCAGCGTGCCATGGCGGTTTTTTACCGCAATATTGCGTGACTTGAATCAATTCAGCTGGGTGTTTTTGTTATAATATCCAGCAATAAGCCGTAAAGCTGATTTTCTACAGCCGGAGAGATTCCAGGACAATCGGCGAATACAGAATTCTTAAGAAATTGCATCTACAGTTCAGAGGTAGTCATGATCAAGAAAATCGGTGTACTGACAAGTGGCGGTGATTCGCCGGGTATGAACGCTGCGATCCGTGGCGTTGTGCGTGCTGCACTTTCAGAAGGTCTGGAAGTTTTTGGTATTTACGATGGCTACCTTGGCTTGTACGAAGATCGCATGGAAAAATTGGATCGCTACAGCGTGTCCGATATGATCAATCGCGGCGGCACCTTCCTTGGTTCAGCCCGTTTCCCGGAGTTCAGAGATGACAGCGTACGTGCCAAGGCGATTGAAAATCTGCAAAACCGCGGCATTGATGCGCTGGTGGTAATTGGTGGTGACGGTTCCTATATGGGGGCTAAACGCCTGACGGAAGAGGGTTTCCCTTGTATTGGCTTGCCGGGCACTATCGATAACGACGTGGCCGGTACCGACTATACAATCGGTTTCTTCACCGCGCTTGAAACCGTGGTGGAAGCGATTGACCGCTTGCGCGATACCTCCTCTTCACATCAGCGTATTTCTATCGTTGAAGTGATGGGGCGTTATTGTGGCGATCTGACGCTGGCGGCGGCGATTGCCGGCGGTTGCGAGTTCATCGTGTTGCCTGAAATTGAGTTCAACCGCGAAGATCTGGTGTGTGAAATCAAAGCCGGCATCGACAAGGGTAAAAAACACGCGATTGTGGCAATCACCGAGCATATCTGCGATATCGATGAGCTGGCACGCCATATCGAGCAAGAAACCAAGCGTGAAACCCGCGCTACCGTGTTGGGGCATATTCAGCGCGGCGGCTCTCCGGTAGCTTACGACCGTATTCTGGCTTCCCGCATGGGGGCTTACGCCATCGAACTGTTGTTGCAGGGCTACGGCGGCCGCTGTGTCGGTATCCAAAACGAGAAGATGGTTCACCACGACATCATCGATGCGATCGAAAACATGAAGCGTCCATTCAAGGGCGACTGGCTGGAAACGGCGAAAAAGCTGTACTGATCCCGTTTTAATTCAGTCAACAGAAGCCTCCGCATGCGGAGGCTTTTTTATGCCTGCTGCGGTTATATTCCAGAATCGTCTAGCCCAACATTTTTTATTCTTTAATTGATAGCCAAGTTTCTGGCAGGCTCTGATGCTAAATCAACCGATTGAGGTTGCGATTATTTTTCCTGGGGGAGCGAGTCGATGCGTATGCGTAAATGGGGTGTAGGTCTGACAATAATGCTGCTGGCGTCCGGCGCCATGGCGAAAGATATCCAATTGCTGAACGTTTCATACGACCCGACGCGCGAATTCTATCAGGAATACAACACCGCATTCGGTAAATACTGGCAGCAACAGACCGGCGATAAAGTCACGGTGCGTCAGTCGCATGGCGGCTCCGGCAAGCAGGCGACTTCGGTGATTAATGGCATTGAGGCAGACGTGGTGACACTGGCACTGGCCTATGACGTAGACGCTATCGCCGAGCGCGGGCGCATTGATAAAGAGTGGATCAAACGTCTGCCGGACAATTCGGCGCCTTATACCTCGACCATTGTGTTCCTGGTGCGCAAAGGCAACCCAAAACAAATTCATGACTGGGCGGATTTGATCAAACCGGGCGTCTCGGTAATCACTCCGAACCCGAAAACCTCTGGCGGCGCGCGTTGGAACTATCTGGCGGCCTGGGGTTACGCGCTGCATCAGAACAATAACGATCAGGCCAAGGCGAAAGACTTCGTTAAAAACCTGTACAAGAACGTCGAAGTACTGGATTCCGGTGCGCGCGGTTCAACCAATACCTTCGTTGAACGCGGTATCGGTGATGTGCTGATCGCTTGGGAAAATGAAGCGCTGCTGGCGGAAAAAGAGCTGGGCAAGGACAAGTTTGAGATTATCACTCCAAGCGAATCGATTCTGGCTGAACCGACCGTGTCGGTGGTGGATAAAGTGGTTGATAAACGCGGGACCCGTGATGTGGCTACGGCTTACCTGAAGTATCTGTATACGCCGGAAGGGCAGACCATCGCGGCGAAAAACTATTACCGTCCGCGCGATGCGGCGGTGGCGGCCAAGTTTACCGACCAGTTCCCGAAACTTAAGCTTTTCACCGTGGATGATACCTTTGGCGGCTGGACTCAGGCGCAGAAGGTGCACTTTGCCACCGGCGGCGTGTTTGACGAAATAAGCAAACGTTGATGCTCAATTGGCACCAATAAAAAACCCCGGCTTGCCGGGGTTTTGTTATTTATAAGCCGGGTGAAATCAGGCTTTTTTAGCGGCAGCAGCGGCTTTGACGATCACAGCGAAAGCATCGGCTTTCAGTGATGCGCCGCCAACCAGCGCGCCGTCGATGTCCGGCTGAGTGAACAGCTCGGCAGCATTTTTGTCATTCACGGAGCCGCCGTACTGGATGATCACTTCTGCAGCCACGGCTGCGTCCTGCTTGGCGATGTGATCGCGGATAAATTTGTGTACTGCCTGTGCTTGCGCAGGGGTAGCAGACTTACCGGTACCGATAGCCCAAATTGGCTCATAGGCGATAACCGCGCCTTTAAAGGCTTCTGCACCCTGGGTTTTCAGTACGGCGTCGATCTGACGTGCGCAAACTTCTTCGGTTTTACCCGCTTCGTTTTCAGCGTCAGTTTCACCGATGCACAGCACTGGGATCAGACCGGCAGTTTTCAGCACGGCAAATTTCTCGGCGATCGCAGCGTCAGTTTCTTTGTGGTAAGTGCGACGCTCGGAGTGGCCGATGATGATGTATTGCGCACCAATATCTTTCAGCATGTCGGCGGAAACTTCACCGGTGAATGCGCCGGACAGGTTTACGTCTACGTTTTGGGCGCCCAGAGCGATGCGGCTGCCGGCCAGTGCGTGCTTGGCCTGGTCCAGGTACATGACCGGTGGTGCGATAGCGACGCCACAACCGTCAACGCTGCTCAGTTCATTGCGCAGCGCGGCGATCAGTTCGTTAACCATGTGAGTGCTGCCGTTAAGCTTCCAGTTACCCATAACTAATGGATGACGCATGTTTTTTCCTCCAACAAGGGAACGCGAGAGTCGAAATAACCACTGCCGGACCGGCAGTTTACCTGCCCAACAGTATAGAGATGATTAAGCGCGAAGGCTTTGCTTTTCGTCATTAAATGACCGCCTGTTACGGCTCGGATAGCGTCAGCTTAACCGGTTCAACAGCGAAAGTTACCCCTTTATCGCCGTTGTCCGCTACCACATAACGGATCGCACCGACCTGCTGTTGGTAAAAGCGTGACCCTTTGCCTTTCTCCAGCAGGTTGGCCACTTTGCTCAGGCTTTTTTCCACCGTCAGCGCCGGTTCAAACTGGCGCATCAGTGCGGCCATATAGTTGATGGCAATGGTGCGGGCAGCCTTTTCTTCGCTGCTTTGCTGCAGCGGCAGATGGGTAATTTGCAGCGTTTTGATTTTGCCGGTGCCCTTTTCCAGCGCAGTGGAGGCGTAGAGATTTTCATTCAGCTTGCTGGCGGCACGCGTCAGCAGTGGCGTATCGTCCTCTGCGGTTGCGATGGCGCGAAATTCGCCAATCGGCAGCGTCGGGTTGTCGCGGTTATATTTTTCGCGGAATTTTACCACCGTCAGATCAAACGTCGGCGCGCCGGCCTGCAGGTATGGCGCTGTGGGTGATGTACTGACTGTGGCATCCGGCGGATCGGCCCAGGCGCTGCTGATACTCAGCAACAGGCAGGCGATAGCGATGGTTTTTCTCAGCATGGTATAACACGGCATCAAGAACAAAGATGGCTCCGATTAAAGCGATAACCGAGGGGGATTGTCAAAGATCCCGCGCCATTATCAGCTTGCTGACAGGAAAGCTGTGCGTTACTCCGCGTAATGCAGGGCAGAAATCTTCGCCCGGCAGTGCCTATGTTACACTGCACGGCAGAATATGGGCAGGCTAACAACGCAGGATTCAATGACAATACAACAGTGGTGCTTTTCGTTTAAGGGCCGAATTGGGCGGCGTGATTTTTGGATTTGGATGGTGCTGTGGCTGGTGCTGATGGTTGTGGCTTTTTCTCTTGCCAGTCGTGAGCTGGTGGATATTCAGACCATCGCATTCTTTATCGTGGGCTTGCTATGGCCGACGGCGGCGGTGCTGGTGAAACGGCTGCATGATCGTAATAAAGCCGGTTGGTGGGCATTATTGCTGATCCTGGCGTGGTTGCTGGCGGCGGGTAACTGGCAAATGCTGGCACCGCTCTGGCAATGGGGCGTCGGGCGTTTTATCCCGACGCTGATCATTGTGATGATGATGATCGATTTGGGCGCCTTTGTCGGCACGCCCAATACCAACCGTTTTGGCCCGCCGGCCGAGCCGGTGAAGTTCAGCGGACAATGAGGCCGGAAGCTACCAGTATTGCTCGCTGGTGATATGGCCAGGCTTGCGGCGCAGGTGTTTGCGCATCTGCCGCTGATCCTTCAACGTTTGCTGGGTATCCCGCACCATTTGCGGGTTACCACATAACATTACATGGTCGGTTTCCGCGTTGAGGGGGAATCCTACCGCCGCTTCCAACCGGCCATCCTCGATCAGCGCCGGTACACGGCCGGTCAGCGAGCCGGTGACCTCTTCGCGGCTGACAATAGTCTGAATACGCAGTTTGCCGTTGTAACGCTGCTGTAATTGCTGCATTAGCGGCAGGTAGCTGAGATCGCGCGCAAAGCGGGTGGCATGCACCAGCACCAGATTTTTAAAGCGTTCCAGGTCTTTACCTTCCTGCAGCATCGACAGGTAAGGGCCGATAGCGGTGCCGGTCGCCAACATCCACAGGGTGTCGCATTCAGGCACTTCCTCCAGCACGAAAAATCCGGCGGCTTCTTTGGTCACCATCACTTCGGAACCCGGCCGCAGCTGATTGAGGCGTGGGCTCAGTTTGCCTTCCGGCACGGTGACCAGGTAAAACTCCAGGTTCGGATCGCTGGGGGCATTGACGTAGGAATAGGCGCGTTGCACGCGTTCGCCGTCAATTTCCAGCGCCAGTTTGGCAAATTGCCCGGCGATAAAGGGAGCAATGGGGGCATGGACGGTGATGCTGAACAACCCGTCGGTCCATTGCGTGACTTGCGTAACCTTGCCATTAACCCAGTCAGCCATACTCTAAAGCTCCAATGGTCGAATCAAATAAGCGCAATGTCGTGAGCCGGAAATAGCGTGCGCGGTACGCTCTATGCGATAACCCTGGCCAAACAAACGGTTAAACAGTTGCAGCTCCGAGTTGCACAGGCTGCTGCAGGCGGTGGCCGCCACGCCGATGGGGCAGTGGTTTTCCACCAGCAGCATGCCTTGCGGATGCTCTAACAGTTCGGCCATGTAGCCATCATGCTGCCGCAGGCGCACCAATCGGGCGAGTTTGGCCTGATGGCAGTCTTCCCCAGACAGTTCTTCAGCATAGCGTTGATAAAGTTTGTCTTCGCGCGCGCTGAGCAACTGCTCCACCCCATCGGTGCCAAACAACTGATGGGCAGATCCCAACAGCTCTGTCGCCAGCCGATCGTGGCCATTGGCAAACTGGGCGTGGCCCTGACAGGTCAGTGACCAGTAGCGTGTGGGGCGACCTACCTTGGTTCGCGCTTCCTCGTAACCCACCAACTCACGTTTTTCCAGAGATTGCAGATGCTGACGGATACCCATGGGGGTGATGTCCAGACGCTCAGCCAGCATTTTGGCGGAATGCGGCCCCAAGGTTTTTAACTGCAATAAAATCAGCTCTGTTGTCTTCATAAACCCAATCCCTATGGCGTTATTTTATTTCAAGATGATGAAAATAATTATCGATTAAATGCTAAAGCCAAACTATTGAAAGTTTGCCATTTTTAACCCATAAGCAGTAGACGTACAGTTTAATTTACGAGGCTGGTTGGCTTTGCTGCCACTGTGACGGAGATCAATATCTGTCTGAAACTCGCTAAAAAAATCAAATTTGTTAGCTTATGCCGCCATAGAGGGCTGCTCGCCGTTCTGGCTGATTTTGGGGCCATACCGGGACGCTGTGACGAGTTAATACGTTAACGAAGATAATGAGAAAAATTGAAAACTTTCACCTGTTGGTGATGCTTACCCTGTTAGTGGCCGTCGGTCAGATGGCACAAACCATTTATGTCCCCGTGATTGCTGATATTGCCAAGGATCTGTCGGTGCGCTCCGGTGCCGTGCAGCGCGTGATGGCGGCTTATCTGATGACCTACGGCTTCTCGCAGTTGATTTACGGCCCGCTGTCGGACCGTATTGGCCGTCGGCCGGTGATCCTGGCCGGGATGATGATCTTCATGATGGGTGCGCTTGGCGCGCTGTTGTCCACGAACCTGACGATGCTGGTTGCCGCCAGTGCCATTCAGGGGATGGGGACCGGTGTGGCGGGGGTGATGGCGCGAACCATGCCGCGTGACCTGTATGCCGGTACTTCGTTGCGCTATGCCAACAGCCTGCTCAACATGGGCATTCTGGTCAGCCCGTTGCTGGCACCAATCATCGGTGGGGCATTGGCGATGATATTTGGCTGGCGCGCCTGTTATGCCTTCCTGTTGGTGCTGTGCGCCGGTGTAGCCTTCGCCATGTTCCGCTGGCTGCCGGAAACCCGACCGCAGCAGACTGAAAAGCGGCGCATGCTGGCAAGCTTCCGCAAGCTGTTGGCGGACAGTACTTTTAGCTGTTATCTGGTGATGCTGATCGGTGCTCTGGCAGGGATCGCGGTATTTGAAGCTAGCTGCGGCGTGCTGATGGGCGGCGTATTGGGCCTTAGCGGACTGACCGTCAGTATCCTGTTTATTCTGCCCATCCCGGCGGCGTTCTTTGGTGCCTGGTATGCCGGTCGTGACGGCAAAAGCTTCCACAGTCTGGTGTGGCATTCGGTGATCAGTTGCCTGTTGGCCGGCCTGATGATGTGGATCCCCGGGTGGTTTGGCGTGATGAACATCTGGACGCTGATTGTGCCGGCTGCGCTGTTCTTCTTTGGTGCCGGGATGCTATTCCCGCTGGCCACTACCGGGGCGATGGAGCCGTTTCCCTATCTGGCCGGTGCGGCTGGCGCATTGGTTGGGGGCATGCAAAACATGGGCTCCGGCCTGGCGACCTGGCTTTCTGCCATGCTGCCGCAGACCGGGCAGTTCAGCCTCGGCCTGTTGATGTTTGCCATGGCACTACTGATTCTGCTGTGCTGGTGGCCGTTATCGCACCGGATGCAGCATCAGGGACATACCGTATAAAACGAACAGGGCGCCTTCGGCGCCCTGATTATTTACAGCAGGAATTCGTGCAGCGCCGGGTCTTTACGATCCAGATAGTGGGTCGAGCGTATGCGGCGGATAGTGCGTGATTTGCCGCGGATCAGCAGAGTTTCCGTGGTGGCCATATTGCCCTGACGGCTAATGCCTTCCAACAAATCGCCCTTGGTGATGCCGGTAGCGGAGAAAATCACGTTGTCGTTGCGCGCCATATCATCCAGCAGCAATACCCTGCCGGCTTCAATTCCCATCTCTTTGCAGCGCGCCAGTTCTTCCTCGCCGATGCGTCGATTCTCGGCGCTGTCGCCCTTCACCTGGTGGCGTGGTAACAAACGTGCTTGCATATCGCCATCCAGTGCGCGGATCACCGCAGCGGAAATGACCCCTTCAGGCGCGCCGCCGATACCGTACATCACGTCGACTTCACTGTCGGGCATACAGGTCAGGATCGAGGCCGCCACGTCGCCGTCGGGGATAGCGAAGACGCGCACCCCGAGTTGCTGCATCTGGGCAATCACGCCGTCGTGACGCGGCTTGGCCAGAATGACCACCGTCAACTGACTCAGCGGTTTGCCCAGACATACCGCCACCTTGTTCAGGTTCTCGGCCAGCGGCAGGTTAAGGTCGATAGCGCCGCGTGCTGCCGGGCCCACCACCAGTTTTTCCATATACATATCAGGGGCGTGCAGGAAGGTGCCGCGATCGCCCACCGCCAATACTGCCAACGCATTGGGCTGGCCCATGGCGGTCATGCGGGTGCCTTCGATCGGGTCGACGGCGATATCCACCGCGTCGCCCTGGCCGCTGCCGACCTGTTCGCCGATATACAGCATTGGCGCTTCATCAATTTCGCCTTCGCCGATCACGATGCGGCCATCGATATCCACCTTATTGAGCATAATGCGCATTGCGTTGACCGCAGCACCATCGGCAGCGTTCTTATCGCCGCGTCCCAACCATTTGTAGCCCGCCAGCGCGGCGGCTTCGGTAACACGGGAAAATTCGATGGCTAATTCACGTTTCATGGCAAAACCTGTCTATGAGAAAGGGAGAAAATATCGACAAAGTTTATCACAGCGGGCGATGGTGGGGCGGGGCAAAAAAAACGCGCCACCCGGAGGCAGCGCGTGATGGGGTTAACCTGACGCAAACAGCGTTAGTCGTGCTCTTCCCAAGCTTGCGCGCGGGCGACCGCTTTTTTCCAGCCGCTGTAACGGAAGTTACGCTCGGTAGTTTCAATGCTTGGACGGAACTCACGCTCGATGACCGCCTTGCTCTTCACTTCATCCAGGTCATTCCAGTAGCCGATAGCCAGGCCGGCGAGGAATGCCGCACCCAGCGCAGTCGACTCACGGACTTCAGGACGCTCTACACGGGTGCCGAGGATGTCAGACTGGAACTGCATCAGGAAGTTGTTGGCGACCGCGCCACCGTCCACACGCAGCGATTGCAGACGGGTGTTGGAGTCAGCCTGCATGGCATCCAGCACGTCGCGCGTTTGGTAGGCAATGGATTCCAGCGTTGCACGGATGATGTGGTTGCTGTTCGCGCCACGGGTCAGACCGAAGATCGCGCCACGGGCATACGGGTCCCAGTAAGGCGCACCCAGACCGGTAAAGGCAGGCACCACATACACGCCGTTGCTGTCTTTCACCTTGGTGGCGAAGTATTCGGAATCGGCTGCATCGCTGATCAGTTTCAGCTCATCGCGCAGCCACTGAATAGATGCGCCGCCGATGAAGACTGCGCCTTCCAGCGCGTAGTTCACTTCGCCGCGTGGGCCGCAGGCGATAGTGGTCAGCAGGCCATGGCTGGAACGTACCGCTTCTTTGCCGGTGTTCATCAGCAAGAAGCAGCCGGTGCCGTAGGTGTTTTTCGCCATGCCCGGTTGAACGCACAGTTGGCCGTACAGTGCCGCCTGCTGGTCACCGGCGATACCGGCGATAGGAATACGCGTACCGCCTTTACCACCGATGTTGGTCTGGCCGTACACCTCTGAGGATGGACGGACTTTCGGCAGCATGGCGCGAGGGATATCCAGCGCTTCCAGCATGCGCTCATCCCAGTCCAGCTCATGGATATTGAACATCATGGTGCGCGAGGCATTGGTGTAATCGGTCACATGCACCCGCCCTTGGGTCATTTTCCACACCAGCCAGGTGTCGACGGTACCGAACAACAGCTCGCCACGCTTGGCGCGTTCACGGGCACCTTCAACGTTATCGAGGATCCATTTTACCTTGGTGCCGGAGAAGTACGGGTCAACTACCAGACCGGTGTTGTGGCGGATGTACTCTTCCATGCCATCGCGTTTGAGTTTTTCACAGATATCGGCGGTACGGCGGCATTGCCAGACGATAGCGTTATAGATCGGTTTGCCGGTCTCTTTTTCCCAGACGATGGTGGTTTCGCGCTGGTTAGTGATGCCGATACCGGCGATTTGATCGGAGTTGATGTCGGCTTTGGCCAGCACTTCCACCAGCGTGGAGCTCTGTGATGACCAGATCTCCATTGGGTCATGCTCAACCCAGCCGGCTTTCGGGTAAATCTGCGTGAATTCACGCTGCGACACCGCAACAATATTGGCATCGTGGTCCAGCACTACGGCACGTGAACTGGTCGTTCCCTGGTCGAGAGCGACAATGTATTTTTTTTCTACAGTCATGATTTTAGTCCTGCTGTTGTTAACCGTTTTAAAACTGTGCCAATCACGCTTTACGCTGCTGAGCCTTGGCGGCGGGTTTTTCTTCTTCTACGCAAACGTCACACGGCAGATTGCGGCCAATGAGCATGCGGTAGCCGAAGGCACCCAGGCAGGCACCGATGATTGGGCCAAAGATTGGCACCAGGAAGTACGGGATATCACGTGCACCGGTGAAGGCCACTTTGCCCCAGCCGGCCAGATAAGCGAACATTTTCGGACCGAAGTCACGGGCCGGGTTCAGCGCAAAGCCGGTCAATGGTCCCATAGAGGCGCCGATCACGGCAATCAGAATACCGATTAACAGCGGTGCCAGCGGACCACGTGGAATGCCGTTGCCGTCGTCGGTCAGCGCCAGGATCAGGCACATCAGGATCGCGGTAATCACCGTTTCAACCAGGAAAGCCTGGCCCACGGAGATGTGTGCATTAGGGTAGGTGGAGAAGATGCCGGCCAGGGCCAGGCTTTCGTCGCTGCCACGCACCATATGGTTGGCCGCTTCAAAATCGAAGAACAGATTGTAATACAACCCGTAGACCAGTGCTGCTGCGCAGAAGGCTCCAGCGATCTGCGCGACGATGTAAGGCAGTACTTTGCGTCCGTCAAAGCAGGCGAACAGCCACAGTGCGATGGTGACTGCCGGGTTGAGATGCGCACCAGAGATGGCAGCGGTCAGATAGATGGCCATGGCAACGCCCAGGCCCCAAATGATACTGATTTCCCACTGGCCGAAGCTGGCGCCAGCCAGTTTCAACGCGGCAACGCAGCCTACGCCAAAAAATATCAACAGGCCGGTGCCGAGAAACTCGGCGATACATTGGCCTTTTAGGGTCGGACTGGTGGTTTGGCTCATAATGTTGTTGTCCTGCAAAACGGCGGTTATGGGTTTATAGGCTCTGGGTGTGTATCGATCTGGCCTATGGGTACAGTTTTTTTCATCTCGTCCAATTATTAATTGAGGACGTGATGTAAATTTATCGTTAACGAACATAAACGAGAAATAGCGAAATCAAAATGTGTGTGCTTCGTCATAAAATTGAGCGAATTCGCGTCGTTTTGTGTTCTTTCTGCTCCATAAAACTGTGATCTGACCAGTGATTTGGCCATCATTCGTTAACAAACCAATTTATGCACGGTGGGTATTTTCAGTTTTTGCTGATGGTCGCGGCAGGAAAATTGCAACAGACTGCGCGTTGAGCCGGATGTTGCTAGACAGTCGGGGACAGGCTACTTACAATCGTTTTTATCGAAAGAAGCGTTTTATCGAGACAGGCGCGTTATTTTCAATAAAAGCGTGTGTCACTTGGCGCGATGCATATTCGCAGCAGTTGCAACCAAAGTTGCGGCCGTTACCTATAGATGTACGCCTTGCTATCATGAGGGGACTGAAGAATGTCATTTGAAGTATTTGAGAAATTGGAATCAAAAGTTCAGCAGGCGATCGATACCATCACCCTGCTGCAGATGGAAATTGAAGAGCTGAAAGACAAAAACAACACTCTTTCACAGGAAGTTCAGGCTGCCTCCGGCAACCACGAATCGTTGGTTCGCGAGAACCAGCAACTGAAAGAAGAGCAGCACGTATGGCAAGACCGTCTGCGTGCGCTGTTGGGCAAAATGGAAGAAGTCTGATTCCGTATTGCACGATCGAAAAGGGCGCCTAAGGCGCCCTTTTTCCTATCTGAAGATTACTCGATATCGAGTGGATCCTCAGAGAGGATAATACCGGTATTGTCGGCATACAGATGATCGCCGGAGAAGAAGGTCACACCGCCGAAGTTAACGCGGATGTCGCTTTCGCCAATGCTTTCACTGGCGGCGCCGACCGGAATGGCCGCCATTGCCTGAATGCCGATGTCCATCTCTTCCAGATCGTCGACCTGGCGAACCGCGCCGTAAACCACGATGCCTTCCCACTCGTTCTGGGTGGCCAGACGTGCCAGTTCTGCGTTGATCAGGGCACGACGTACCGAGCCGCCACCGTCAATCACCAGGACGCGACCGCGGCCGTTTTCTTCAAGCAGCTCGAATAACAGACCGTTATCCTCAAAGCATTTCACCGTAGTGATTTGCCCGCCAAATGAAGTACGCCCGCCAAAATTGGAGAATAGAGGCTCAACTACGTTCACCTCTTCGTGATAGATGTCGCAAAGTTCGGAAGTATCGTATTTCATAGGATTTTACGTCTGTTTGCCGCTGGAATAACCAGTATATCCCTTTATTCGCCCTGTTGGCAAAATCATCAGTTCGATGGCTAACTGAGCACCACGCCGATAGCGAACAATATATTGGCCAGTAACGCCGCCTTGACCATATGCTCAAGCATCGGCCGCATACCGGCTGGCGTAGGGTCACGCAACACGCGCAAGCCATGGCGTACCAGCAACGGGATAGCCAATACAAACAGCCAGCCCCACAGGCTATGCAGGTTGAGTAACGTGAACAGCGTAAAGCACGCCACCGCGCCGATCAGCAGCAACAGATGGTAATAACGCGCCTTCTGCGGCCCGAGCCGGACTGCCAGGGTATTCTTGCCGTTGGCGCGATCGCTTTCGATATCGCGCAGATTATTGATATTGAGCACGGCCGCTGCCAGCAGGCCACAGGCGGTGGCCGGCAGCATTACGATGCTGTCAAAGGTGTGGGTTTGCAGGTAGAAGGTGCCCGCCACGCTCAGCCAGCCGAAGAACACCAGCACCGAGATATCGCCCAGTCCCAGATAGCCGTAAGGTTTGTTGCCGACGGTATAGGTAATGGCGGCAACGATAGAAAGCCCGCCCAATACCAGGAAACCCACCACATCGCTGGGCTGTTCACAGGCCACGGCGATCAGTGAACTGCCGGCGATGGCGATCAGTACCACCGTCACCACCAACGCCCGTTTCATCTGTGCCTGGGTGATCATGCCTTTTTGCATACCACGCAGCGGCCCGATGCGGTCTTCTTTGTCGCTGCCTTTTATTGCATCGCCATAGTCGTTCGCCAGGTTGGAGAGAATTTGCAGCAGGCCGGCAGTCAGCAATGCCAACAGCGCCACGCCGGGTTTCAGGCTACCTTGCCAGGCGGCAATGGCGGAACCGACGACGATCGAGGCAAAGGCCAGCGGCAGGGTGCGTGGTCGTAAACTTTCAAGCCAGGCTCTGGCCGGGGAGATACTAGTTGATGAGCTCATTTTTCGCTTCAGAGTTAGTGGCTGTGTCCGTTAGAAATAATTGTGGGAGGCAAAATGCCTCCCACAGATGACTGACTGGACATGATTGAGCGATTATAGGATAAAACGACTCAAATCTTCATCCGCTACCAGTTCATCCAGATGATTACCTACGTAATCCGCATCAATTGTAATGGATTGACCGTTAATTTCACTCGCATCATAGGAAATATCTTCCATCAGGCGCTCAAGCACGGTGTGTAAACGACGTGCGCCGATGTTTTCGGTGCTTTCGTTAACCTGCCATGCGGCTTCGGCGATGCGGCGGATACCTTCGGCGGTGAACTCGATATTGACGCCTTCGGTGCCCATCAGCGCTTTATACTGCTCGGTCAGCGAAGCGCTTGGCTCGGTCAGAATACGCTCGAAGTCTTCGGTGGTCAGCGCCTGCAACTCAACGCGGATCGGCAGACGGCCCTGCAGTTCCGGGATCAGATCCGAAGGGCTGGCGGTCTGGAATGCGCCGGAAGCGATAAACAGAATGTGATCGGTTCTCACCATCCCGTGTTTGGTGGAAACGGTACAGCCTTCCACCAGCGGCAGCAGGTCGCGCTGCACACCTTCGCGAGAAACGTCAGGGCCGGAGCTTTGGCCGCCGCGCTTACAGATTTTGTCGATCTCGTCGATAAACACGATGCCGTGCTGCTCAACGGCTTCGATCGCCTGTTCTTTCAACTCTTCCGGGTTCACCAGCTTGGCAGCTTCTTCTTCCACCAGCAGTTTGAAGGCTTCTTTGATCTTCAGCTTGCGTGGTTTCTGCTTTTGGCCGCCGAGGTTCTGGAACATTGACTGCAACTGGTTGGTCATTTCTTCCATGCCGGGAGGAGCCATGATTTCTACGCCCATCGGTGCGGCAGCCAGATCGATCTCAATTTCCTTGTCGTCCAACTGGCCTTCACGCAATTTCTTACGGAATGCCTGGCGTGCCGAGGACGGCTCCTGATGCTCTTCTGCCTGGCCCCAGTTGTTCTTGGCCGGTGGGATCAACACATCAAGGATACGTTCTTCCGCCAGTTCTTCGGCGCGGGTACGGTTCTTGTCGATGGATTGCAGACGCACCATTTTGATCGCAGCATCGGTCAGATCGCGGATAATAGAATCCACTTCTTTCCCAACGTAGCCCACTTCGGTGAACTTGGTGGCTTCAACCTTGATGAAAGGCGCGTTGGCGAGTTTCGCCAGACGGCGGGCGATTTCGGTTTTACCGACGCCGGTCGGGCCGATCATCAGAATGTTCTTTGGGGTGACTTCATGGCGCAGCATCTCGTTGAGCTGCATCCGGCGCCAGCGGTTACGCAGGGCGATGGCAACGGCACGTTTGGCTTTGTTCTGGCCAATGATGTAGCTGTCCAGTTCGCTGACGATCTCGCGCGGGGTCATTTCAGACATAGTATTCGATCCTTACGCTTTGGAAGGCAATTCTTCAATGGTGTGGAAATGGTTGGTGTAAATACAGATGTCACCGGCGATGTTGAGAGATTTATCAACAATTTCGCGGGCGCTCAGCTCGGTATTTTCCAACATCGCGCGGGCGGCTGCCTGGGCGTACGGACCGCCGGAGCCAATCGCAATCAAATCATTTTCAGGCTGGATCACGTCACCGTTGCCGGTGATAATCAGCGAAGAGTTTTCATCCGCTACTGCCAGCAGCGCTTCGAGCTTGCGCAGCATGCGGTCGGTACGCCAGTCTTTCGCTAATTCAACGGCTGCTTTCACCAGGTGACCCTGGTGCATTTCCAGCTTGCGCTCGAACAGCTCAAACAGCGTGAAGGCATCCGCGGTGCCACCGGCAAAACCGGCAATCACTTTGTCGTTATACAGGCGACGCACTTTCTTGACGTTGCCCTTCATTACCGTATTGCCCAAGGTAGCCTGGCCATCGCCACCGATCACTACCTGGCCGTTACGGCGTACGCTTACAATTGTTGTCACGAGCAGACCCTCGTTGAAGACGGAAAGAAGCCCTCGCAGTATCTGCTTGCGCAGACACTACGAGGCATTTGAGAGTATAGATGGGGGGGGATTGAAGCTTTTCAACCCCCAACGGAGAGGGGAATGCAACTTGACATGCCTACGCCCTTCAGGCGCGACAGGGTTTTGTCCGCAGCCGCCCGGCTGCTGTATGGGCCGAGCACCACACGATTCCAGCCACCGCCGGCGGTGATACGGCTTTCAATGCCTTCAAACGCCAGGCGCGCGCGCACGGATTCTGCCTGATCGGTTGCGCGGAACGAGCCACACTGCACCATCCACTTTTGCTTCGACTCTGGCTTGGTTTCCTGCTTGGCCGTTTCCTGTGTCACTTCCGGTTTGGTTTCAGGTTTCGGCTGCGGTTTCGGCTCTGGATGCTTAACCTGCACCGGCGGCTGCGTTACCGGCTGCGGCTTGGGTTGTGGCTTCGGCTGAGTCGGCTGCTGTACCGGTGCTGTTGTCGTGCCGTTGTTAAACGGGTTACGCGGTTGAGTCACCGGAGGTTGCTGCACTTGTTGCTGCTGAATCTGCTGCTGTTGCACCTGCTGCTGACGGCTACGTGCTGCAGCCTGTGAAGGGTCGTTATACGGCACTTCATTGAGCTGTGTCGGACGTTGTTGCATATCCGCCTGCATTTGATCCAGCAGTTGGCGCTGTTCTGCAGTGAGCTGAGTCTTGGCGTTGGCTTCACCGCCTGCCGTAGGTTCGGTCGGGGTTTGCACGCCAATCTGGCGATTTTCCAGCTCTTTGATGTAGCGCCAGCGTTCCTCCGGTTTCGGCGGCAAGCCGTTACCCGGACGAGTGCTGTGCACAGGCAGCAGCGGCGCGTCATCCGGCTTGTTGTGCGTAATGAAATAGAGGCCACCGATAAAGACAACCAGAAGTGCGACGGCCAACGCCAACACGGTTTTGGATACCTTCGGAGAACTGCGTTTTTTACGGCTGGGGGTTTTACGCTTGGCTCCTGCTGCGCGCCCACGGCTTACATAGTCTTTTTGTGCCACTATTATTCCGCTGTGTCCTGATGAGGGGATAAGTCCGTCATGTTACTGAACCCTAAAATATTTGACTAGCGTTTAGGAGCAGCGGTGCTGCCTCTGATAATCAATTCACTGTCCAATAGCCGAGAGCCGCTTGCCACGGTCTGCCCGTGTAGCTGCTCCAACAGCAATAACATTGCCTGCTGGCCAATTTGGTAGCGCGGTTGAGCCACTGTGGTTAACGGTGGATCGCAATACTGCGCCAATTTGATGTCGTCAAAGCCGATAATAGAAAGGTCCTGCGGTACCCGCAGCCCCATCTTTTTCGCCTGCGACAGCACGCCGATTGCCATTACGTCACTGTGACAGAACACTGCCGTCGGTGGTTTTGGCTGTGCCATCAACGTTGCCAGCGCCTGAGCGCCAGCTTCGTAGGTGAAATCACCCCGGGTAATATAGCTGCTTTCGACGTTAATGCCATTACGACGTAGCGCCTGAATGTAACCTTGCAGGCGATAATGGCTGAGCGGCATCTGCTCCGGCCCGGCGACACAGGCGATTTGCTGGTGGCCGAGCTGATGTAAATAATGTACGGCTTCGAAGGCGGCGGTCAGGTTATCGATGTGCACCGTCGGCAGTTCCAGCTCCGGAGCAAACTCGTTGGCCATTACCATCGGCGGCAGGTTGCGCTGCTCTTCCTTGCTGGCATCGAACGGCAGGTTGGAGCCGAGCAGCAGCATGCCATCGATTTGTTTGGTGATGATCAGGTTGACGAAGGTGCGTTCCTGCTGGTTCTGCTGAGCACAGTCACCAATCAGCACCAGGTAGCCCTGTTGTGCGGCGGTTTGCTCGATCCCCTGGATCACATCGGCGAAAAACGGATCGCAAATGTCGGGGACGATCACCAGGATAGTCCGGGATTCGTTACGCTTGATATTGCGTGAGAGGGCATGAGGAGAATAGCCCACGGCCAGCACGGCCTGTTCCACTTTCTGACGCGTCGGCGTTGACACCTTTTCCGGGTTCATCAGCGCACGTGACACGGTTGCCGTTGAAACGCCCGCCATTTCGGCAACGTCTTTCATGGTTGCCATGGATAATTCTTTCTTGTGTTCCAACGCCTTTCTCCTTGCGTTAGCCCCATGCCAACGCGACGACTTCAGTTTGCTCACAAATTCTGGCGTGCGGTGGTGTTGTTATCATTTAGCGCCATCCGCGCTCAAACATTCCGTCACTGTCCTGCAGGAGGTGACAAAATTGCCTTCGCAGTTATTCTAAACAGAATACGTCCTGCCTTTGTTACCTAATTTGCATAAAAAGTGTGACCTGGGAAGGTTTTTTAGCGTTCGCTCGCAATTTCAAGGGTAAACGTTTGCATTGGATGAACTGAATCGGACTTTTCTGGGTTCAGCTGTCTATCGGATCGATGTCCAGCGTCCATTTCACCTTGCGTGCCTGTGGCAGGGTACTGACCAGTGGCAGGGAACTTTTCATTAACTGCTGAAGTACCCGCCGGGAAGGGTGTTGCAGCAGCAGTTGCCAGCGGAAACGACCGCCGCGTTTCGACTGCAGCGCCGGGACCGGCCCCATCACCCATAGCGAGTCGTCTTTCAGCGGGCTGGCTTCCAGCAGATTGCGCAGTTGCTGCAGGAATTGGGGGGCCTGCTGGTTATCGTGATCTTCCGAACGCACGATGATATGGCTGGTATAGGGCGGCAGGAACACGCTGTTGCGTTCCGCCAACGTCTGTTTGGCAAAGGCGTCGTAACCCTGTTGCAGCAGAATTTGCAGCAGTGGGTGTTCCGGATGGTGGGTCTGCAACAAGACCTCGCCGGGCTTACCGGCACGGCCGGCGCGACCGGAGACCTGGGTATACAGCTGGGCAAAGCGCTCGGCGGAACGGAAGTCGGCCGAGAACAGAGCGCCGTCGACATCCAGCAGTGCTACCAGCGTCACATCCGGGAAGTGGTGGCCCTTGGCCAGCATCTGGGTGCCGATCAAAATGCGCGAACCGCCGCGGTGAATATCCGCCAGATGCTGTTCCAGTGAGCCTTTGCGGCTGGTGGTGTCGCGATCGATACGGGTGATCGGCGTTTCCGGGAACAGCGGTGCCAGTTCGTGTTCCAACTGTTCGGTACCGACGCCGACTGACACCAGATGAGTCGAGCCGCACTGCGGGCACTGGTGGGGGACCGGACGCTGGCTGTCACAGTGGTGGCAGCGCAGTTGACGATGATTCTGGTGGAAGGTGTAGTAATGATCGCAGCGCTGGCACTCGGCGATCCAGCCGCACTCGTGGCACAACAGCGCCGGTGCGTAGCCGCGCCGGTTAAGAAACAGCATCACCTGATTACCGGCCTTCAAATGGTGCTGCATGCTTTTCAGCAACGGCTGCGACAGGCCGACCTTCAGCGGCAGGCCTTTCAGATCGATCAGATGCTGTGTCGCCGGTTTGGCATTACCTGCACGCTGGGTGAGTTTGAGCTGGCGATATTTACCCAGTTGCACATTGTGCAGCGTTTCCAGTGCCGGGGTGGCGGTGCCCATGACCATTGGGATGTTTTCCTCGCGGGCACGGAACACTGCCAGATCGCGGGCGTGGTAGCGCCAGCCTTCCTGCTGTTTATAAGAACTGTCGTGTTCTTCGTCGATGATGATCACGCCCAGGCGTGAAAACGGCGTAAACAGCGCCGAGCGGGTGCCGATAACTATTGCCGCCTCGCCGCTGCGGGCGCGTAGCCAGACTGCCAGCCGTTCACTGTCGTTAAGCCCGGAGTGCAGCACTTCCACCGGGGCGTTGAAACGTTCGCGAAAACGGGCAATGGTCTGCGGCGTCAGGCCGATTTCCGGCACCAGTACCAATGCCTGTTTGCCCTTCGCCAGGATGTTTTCCAGTACGCTGAGATAGACCTCGGTCTTGCCGGAACCCGTAACCCCGGCCAGCAACCAGGTGGCGAACTGCTCGTCTTCGCTGCGAATGGCACCCACGGCGGTTGCCTGTTCGGTGTTCAACCGCAGCCGTTCACCCAGCACTTCAAAACCGGGCCGCCAGTCCTGCGTCGCTACCGTCTGAGAGCGTAAATCGATCAGCCCCTTGGCGCGCAATGCCTGCAAGGCGCTCTCGGTTAATTCCAGTTCACTGACCTGATGGCGATAGACCGGACGTTGCAGCAACGCGGCCAGCGCTTGCTGCTGCTTGGGGGCGCGTTTCAGGCTTTCCGGCAGCGTAGCGCGGCCCTGTTCGGTAGCGAACCACTGCCACAGCGGCGCCGTTTCTGCCGGTTTTCCCTGACGCAGCAGGATAGGCAATGCGTGGAACAGCACTTCACCGATTGGGTAATGGTAGTAGTCGCTGGCCCAGCGCAGAATGCGCCACAGGCTGGGTGAGAACAGCGAGGCGCTGTCGAGAACGCTGTCGATGGGTTTAAGCTTGTCCAGCGGCAATTCGCTGGTTTCGCTGCAGCCGGTGACGATGCCGATCGCCCGTTGCTTGCCCCAGGGCACACCTACGCGCGCGCCGACCGCCGGCTGCAGGCCTTGCGGCAGCAGATAGTCGAAGGTGCGGGCGAGGGGGACCGGCAAAGCAACGTGAACAACAGGCATGGGGTCATCCAGAGTGAAAAAAATAGTCCATCAGTTTACACTGCGCATCGGCAAATGTACGGTTGCGATTGCGCGGCATTTTAAATTTCTGTATGATTTGCCGCCTTTGGTATAATTCGATACCAAATTCTTTATCAACCACGTGTGGTGTCTGGCGAAACAGGGCTGGATAGCGACACGGCCTTAACTGAGGTTTCCCATGAAACAAGGTATCCACCCAAAATACGAAGAAGTTACTGCTAACTGCTCTTGCGGTAACGTGATCAAAATCCGCTCTACAGTGGGCCACGATCTGAACCTGGACGTTTGTGGCGAATGCCACCCGTTCTACACTGGCAAGCAGCGTGATGTTGCTACCGGTGGCCGCGTTGACCGCTTCAACAAGCGTTTCAGCGTGCCAGGCGCTAAGAAATAAGATTTCTTATCGTCAGATGAAAAAGGCGCCTTCGGCGCCTTTTTTCGTTTCTAACCGTCTGCAAGCAAGTGCAGACCGGCACTTAGTATTCCCAGGTATCGGGATCCACACCCAATTCACGCATCAGCAGTTTCGCGGCTTCCGGGATTTCATCGCTGCGTTCTTTGCGCAGGTCTTCGTCGTTCGGCAGCGGCTGACCGGTAAAGGCGTGCAGAAATGCTTCGCACAGCAATTCGCTGTTGGTGGCATGGCGCAGGTTATTCACCTGGCGACGCGTCCGTTCATCGGTAAGGATTTTCAGGACCTTCAGCGGAATGGATACCGTGATTTTTTTTACTTGCTCGCTTTTTTTACCGTGTTCAGCGTAAGGGCTGACATACTCGCCGTTCCACTCAGCCATGGGACACCTTAAAATTGTCAGAAAAATTACAAAATTCTAAAAACCGGCCAATTATGCCCGATCTTCACTGTTCTCACTAAATAAATGTCAATTTTACGCGACCAAGGTCACTGAATGCGGACGATCAATAGGTGTCGCCTATGCATTCCGGGTTAACATCGTATCGTCATCTAAAACTGGCATAATTTTAGCGGGTATTAGGCTTTTGCTCAATCTATACGCAAAGAAGTTTAGATGTCCAGATGTATTGACGTCTATCCTCACTGCGATTAATCTTTAGGCCTCATTCATCCCAATCCCGAGAGCCGAGAGACCCTATGACGCGTAAACCTGCCACGATTGCCGTACGTAGCGGCCTGAACGATGACGAACAGTACGGCTGCGTTGTCCCGCCGATCCACCTTTCCAGCACCTATAATTTCACCGACTTCAACCAGCCGCGTGCTCATGACTACTCACGTCGCGGTAACCCGACGCGTGACGTGGTCCAGCGTGCGTTGGCGGAACTGGAAGGGGGGGCCGGTGCGGTGATGACCAGCAGCGGGATGTCGGCGATCCACCTGGTGACCACGGTATTCCTGCAACCCGGCGATCTGCTGGTGGCACCGCATGATTGCTATGGTGGCAGCTACCGCTTGTTCGACAGCCTGAGCAAGCGTGGCGCTTACCGCGTGCTGTTTGTCGATCAGGGGAATGAAGAAGCGCTGCAGCAGGCGTTGGCGCAAAAGCCCAAGCTGGTGCTGATTGAAAGCCCCAGCAATCCGCTGCTGCGTGTGGTGGACATTGCGGCGATTTGCGCTGCGGCACATGCCGTGGGGGCCTTGACGGTGGTGGACAACACCTTCCTCAGCCCGGCGCTACAGCAGCCGATTGGGCTGGGTGCCGATTTGGTGGTGCATTCCTGTACCAAATACCTCAATGGCCATTCCGACGTGGTGGCCGGCGCGGTGATTGCCAAAGACCAAGATCTGGCGGTGGAATTGGCGTGGTGGGCGAATAATATTGGCGTGACCGGTGGCGCGTTCGACAGCTATTTGTTGCTGCGCGGCATGCGCACGCTGTCGCCACGTATCAAGGCGGCGCAACAAAACGCCGATGCGATTGTCAGTTATTTACAGCAGCAACCCTTGGTGAAAAAGCTGTATCATCCTTCTCTGCCTCAGAACCCTGGGCACGAGATTGCACGTCGTCAGCAACGCGGCTTTGGCGCGATGCTCAGCTTTGAACTGGACGGTGATGAAGCGCTACTGCGCCGTTTTCTGTCTGCCCTTGAGCTGTTTACTCTGGCAGAATCCTTGGGCGGCGTAGAAAGCCTGATCTCGCATGCAGCGACCATGACCCACGCAGGTATGGCGGCAGAAGCCCGTGCGGCGGCCGGTATTTCCGAGAGCCTGCTGCGTATCTCCGTGGGTATTGAAGACAGTGAAGATTTGATTGCCGATCTGGAACGAGCCTTCCAGGCGGCGGCAACGAGGTAAGCATGAATGCAATTGCGGTAGCAGGGCCGGTGAGCGGGCGTCAACTGCACAAGTTTGGCGGCAGCAGCCTGGCGGACGTGAAGTGTTATCTGCGGGTGGCCGGGATCATGGCCGAATACAGCCAACCGGGTGACATGATGGTGGTATCGGCTGCCGGTAGCACCACCAACCAACTGATTAGCTGGCTGAAGCTCAGTCAAAGCGATCGTCTTTCTGCGCATCAGGTTCAGCAGACGCTGCGTCGCTATCACAGCGAATTGATTGGCGGTCTGCTCCCACCGGAAACTGCCGAGCCGTTGATCGCCGAATTTATTCAGGATCTGGAGCGTCTGGCGGTATTGCTGGACGAGAAGCTCGACGACGCCGTATATGCCGAGGTCGTTGGGCACGGTGAGATTTGGTCGGCGCGGCTGATGGCGGCGGTACTGAACAAGCTGGATATGCAGGCCGCCTGGCTGGATGCGCGTGACTTCCTGCGGGCGGAACGTGCCGCTCAACCTCAGGTTGACGAAGGCCGCTCTTATCCGTTGCTGCAACAGTTGCTGGCTCAGCACCCGGGCAAACGCCTGGTGGTGACCGGCTTTATTTCACGCAATGACGCCGGTGAAACCGTGCTGTTGGGGCGTAACGGCAGTGACTATTCCGCTACCCAGGTCGGCGCGCTGGCCGGTGCGGAGCGCGTGACCATTTGGAGCGATGTGGCCGGGGTGTACAGCGCCGATCCACGCAAGGTAAAAGATGCCTGCCTGCTGCCGCTGCTGCGTCTGGATGAAGCCAGTGAACTGGCGCGCCTGGCGGCACCGGTGCTGCATACTCGTACTCTGCAGCCGGTGTCCGGCAGTGATATCGATCTGCAACTGCGCTGTAGCTATCAGCCGGAACAAGGCTCAACGCGTATCGAACGCGTGCTGGCCTCCGGCACCGGCGCGAAGATTGTCACCAGCCATGACGACGTGTGTTTGATTGAACTGAACGTTGCCAGCCAGCATGACTTCACACTGGCGCAGAAAGAGCTGGATTTGGTACTCAAGCGCGCGCAAATCAAACCGCTGGCGATCGGCATTCACCCTGACCGTAATCTGGTTCAATTGTGCTACACCTCGGAAGTGGTGAATAGCGTGCTGCGTACCTTGCAGGAAGCGGCATTACCGGGTGAACTGCGGCTGCGTGAAGGCCTGGCGCTGGTGGCGCTGGTGGGCGCGGGCGTTTGCAAGAATCCGCTGCACAGCCACCGTTTCTATCAACAGTTGAAAGACCAGCCGGTAGAATTTATCTGGCAGGCCGAAGACGGCATCAGCCTGGTCGCGGTACTGCGTCAGGGGCCGACTGCATTGCTGATCCAGGGCCTGCACCAGACCCTGTTCCGCGCCGAAAAAAGCATTGGTCTGGTGCTGTTCGGTAAAGGCAACATCGGCGCACGCTGGCTGGAGCTGTTTGCCCGCGAGCAGAAAAATATTTCCGCCCGCAGCGGCTTTGAGTTCAGCCTGGCGGGCGTGGTGGACAGCCGCCGCAGCCTGCTCAATTACGACGGGCTGGACGCCAGCCGCGCCCTGGCGTTCTTTGAGGACGAAGCACAGGAACTGGACGAAGAGTCACTGTTCCTGTGGATGCGTGCGCATCCGTTCGACGATCTGGTGGTGCTTGACGTGACCGCCAGTGAAGAACTGGCCGAACAGTATCTGGATTTCGCCAGCTATGGCTTCCATGTGATCAGCGCCAACAAGCTGGCGGGCGCATCTTGCAGCGATAATTATCGCCAAATTCGTGATGCCTTTGCCAAAACCGGCCGTCACTGGCTGTATAACGCGACCGTCGGTGCCGGCTTGCCAGTCAACCATACGGTGCGTGACCTGCGCGACAGCGGCGACAGCATTCTGGCGATCAGCGGTATCTTCTCCGGTACGCTTTCCTGGCTGTTCCTGCAGTTCGACGGCACGGTACCGTTCACCGAGCTGGTGGATCAGGCCTGGCAGCAGGGGCTGACCGAACCGGATCCGCGGGTCGATCTCTCCGGCCAGGACGTGATGCGCAAGCTGGTGATCCTGGCGCGCGAAGCGGGCTACGACATTGAACCGAATCAGGTGCGAGTCGAATCGCTGGTGCCTGCGGGGGCTGAACAGGGCTCCGTCGATCAGTTCTTCGAAAACGGTGATGCGTTGAACCAGCAGATGCTGCAACGTTTTGAAGCCGCCAGTGAAATGGGGCTGGTGCTGCGCCACGTGGCGCGTTTCGATGCCAATGGCAAGGCGCGTGTTGGTGTGGAAGCGGTACGGCCTGAACACCCGCTGGCATCGTTGCTGCCGTGCGATAACGTGTTCGCTATCGAAAGCCGCTGGTACCGCGACAACCCACTGGTGATCCGCGGGCCGGGTGCCGGACGCGACGTCACTGCCGGTGCGATCCAGTCAGACCTTAACCGTCTGGCGCAACTGCTTTAATTGTCTTGGGGGCGCGGATCCGCCGCGCCCTTCGTTTTTCCTGCCATAATTCTTCTTATTCTGAACGTGAAGTTCTTTCTCTTTAGGGGTGAGGATTAATCATCTTATTCCCCTCAGTTTCCTGTTGACTCTTTAGTCAACATACGGCATTTTCTATCTAGACGTCTAAACGTATAGACGCTTAATAAGATAAAGCAAAACAGTGATCGATAAGAGGCGGACAGGGTATGAGTTTTTTTCACGCAAACCAGCGGGAAGCGCTGAATCAGAGTCTGGCAGAGTTAAACGGTCAGATTAACGTATCATTCGAGTTCTTCCCGCCGCGCACCAGCGAGATGGAAGACACCCTGTGGCAGTCCATCGATCGTCTGAGCAGCCTGAAACCTAAATTTGTCTCTGTGACCTATGGTGCCAACTCCGGCGAGCGCGATCGTACCCACAGCATTATCAAAGGAATTAAGGAGCGTACCGGTCTGGAGGCAGCACCGCACCTGACCTGTATCGACGCCAGCCCGGCTCAGCTGCGCGAGATTGCCACCGACTACTGGAACAGCGGTATCCGTCATATCGTGGCGCTGCGTGGCGACCTGCCACCGGGCGGCGGTAAGCCCGATATGTATGCCACCGATTTGGTGGCCTTGTTGAAAGACGTTGGCGATTTCGATATCTCGGTGGCGGCCTACCCTGAAGTGCACCCGGAAGCCAAAAGTCCGCAGGCGGATCTGATTAACCTGAAGCGTAAAATCGATGCCGGTGCCAACCGCGCGATTACCCAGTTCTTCTTTGATGTGGAAAGCTATCTGCGTTTTCGTGATCGCTGCGTGGCGACCGGTATTGACGTGGAAATCGTACCGGGCATTCTGCCGGTGTCCAATTTCAAGCAGTTACAGCGTTTTGCCACCATGACTAACGTGCGTGTGCCGAGCTGGATGACCAGCATGTTTGAAGGGCTGGACGACGATGCCGAAACCCGAAAAATGGTCGGTGCCAATATCGCGATGGATATGGTGAAAATCCTCAGCCGCGAAGGAGTGAAAGACTTCCACTTTTATACGCTGAACCGCGCCGAGATGAGTTACGCCATTTGCCATACGTTGGGCGTGCGTCCGGTGGCCGTGGCCTGACTTGACTGATGAATTAAGACAAAGGCGCTGTGTAATGACAGCGCCTTTTTGTTGGATAAAAACACGGCCCCTGCGAACAGGAGCCGTGTTTTACAACGCTCAACCTAGCCGGTGTTGCGCATCCCGGCGGCTACGCCGGCAATGGTCACCATCAGCGCCTGCTCAACGCGGGCATCTGGCTGTTCCTGTTGACGCGAACGGTGCAGCAGTTCGGCCTGCAGCACGTTCAGCGGATCGGTATACACGTTACGCAGCGCAATGGATTCGGCGATCCATGGCAGGTCTTCCATCAGGTGTGCGTCATTGGCGATGGTCAACACCACCTTGATGTCGCTTGCCAACTGGTCGCGCAATTGCTGGCCCAGTGGCCACAGCGATTTGTCGACCAGACGCTGATCGTAGTATTCCGCCAGCCACAGGTCGGCCTTGGCGAACACCATTTCCAGCATCGCGATGCGGGTGGAGAAGAATGGCCAGTCGCGGCACATGGCTTCCAGTTGGTCCTGCTTACCGGCCTTCACCGCTTCTTGCAAACCGGCGCCGGCACCCAGCCAGGCCGGCAGCATCAGGCGATTCTGCGTCCAGGCGAAGATCCATGGAATGGCGCGCAGGCTCTCAACGCCGCCGTTTGGCTTGCGTTTGGCCGGGCGTGAACCCAACGGCAGCTTGCCCAGCTCCAGTTCCGGCGTCGCGGCGCGGAAGTACGGCACGAATTCCGGATTTTCACGCACGTAACCACGATACATTTTACATGAAGTGTCTGACAGGTCATCCATCAGCGCACGCCACTCTTTTTTCGGCTCCGGCGGCGGCAACAGGTTGGCTTCCAGGATCGCACCGGTGTACAGCGCCAGGCTGCTGATGGTGACTTCCGGCAGACCAAATTTGAAGCGGATCATCTCGCCCTGTTCGGTCACGCGCAGGCCGCCTTTCAGGCTGCCCGGCGGTTGCGACAGCAGTGCCGCATGCGCCGGGGCGCCACCACGGCCAATCGAGCCGCCGCGACCGTGGAACAACGTCAGCGCCACGCCGGCTTTTTCACAGGTTTTGATCAGGGCGTCTTGCGCGCGGTACTGCGCCCAGGAGGCGGCCATCACCCCGGCGTCTTTCGCCGAGTCGGAATAGCCAATCATCACCATTTGTTTGCCCTGGATAAAGCCGCGGTACCAGTCAATATTCAGCAACTGGGTCATCACGTCGTCGGCGTTGTTCAGGTCGTCGAGGGTTTCGAACAGCGGGGCTACCGGCAGTGCGAACGGGCAACCGGCTTCTTTCAGCAACAGGTGAACCGCCAGCACGTCAGAAGGCGTACGTGCCATGGAGATCACGTAGGCGGCAATTGAACCCTGTGGCGCTTCGGCAATTACCCGACAGGTTTCCAGCACTTCCTGGGTGTCGGCACTCGGCTCCCATTTTAGCGGCACCAGCGGGCGTTTGGAGTTTAGTTCGCGGATCAGGAACGCCTGCTTGTCGGCTTCCGACCAGCTTTCGTAATCGCCCAGCCCCAGATAACGGGTCAGCTCGGCGATGGCTTCGGTGTGGCGGGTACTTTCCTGACGTACGTCGATACGTACCAGCGGCACACCAAAGCAGCGCACGCGGCGCAGGGTATCGAGCAACTGGCCATTGGCGATGATGCTCATGCCACAGGCCTGCAGCGACTGGTAACAGGCGAACAGCGGTTCCCACAGCTGTTCGTTATTCACCAGCAGGTCGTGTGGTTTGAGTACGCGCTCACCCTTCAGGCGACCTTCCAGATAAGCCTGAGAGCTCATCAACTGGCTGCGCAGTTGCTTCATGATCTCACGATACGGTTCTTGCACCTCATCGCCACCGGCCCGTGCGCGCAGTTCCGGAGTACATTCAGTCATCGACAGCTCGGAGACCAGCACCTGAATATCGCGGGTGAACAGGTCGCAGGCCTTCCAACGGCTGAGCAGCAGCACATGACGGGTGATTTCAGCCGTCACGTTAGGGTTGCCGTCGCGGTCACCGCCCATCCAGGAGGTGAAGCGGACGGGTACCGCTTCCGCCGGCAGGCTGTAATCGATGGAGTTTTCCAGCTGTTCGTTGAATTCGCGCAGGAAGGCAGGCACCCCTTCCCACAGGCTGTTTTCCACCACCGCAAAGCCCCATTTGGCTTCGTCGATCGGGGAGGGACGATGTTTGCGGATCTCGTCGGTATGCCATGACTGGGCGACCAATTGGCGCAGGCGACGCATGATCTTGTTGCGTTCGTAGTCGGCCAGATCGTTATGGTCGAGTTGGCTGAGGCAGGTGTTGACCTCAACCAGCTTGTGGATCAGGGTGCGACGGGTGATTTCCGTCGGGTGCGCGGTCAGCACCAGTTCGATGGAGAGCTGGGATACCGCATTTTGCAGCTCTTTGGTGCTGAGCTTTTTGTCTTTCAGCCGGGTGAACAACTGCGCCAGCGCTTCCGGGTTGCTGGCGGCTTCGCCATTGGGTGAAATGCTGTGGTACTGCTCGGCGACGTTGGTCAGATTGAGAAACTGGCTGAAGGCGCGTGCGACCGGCAGCAGTTCGTCGTTAGACAGGTTTTGCAAGGTAGAAAGCAGCTCCTGGCGATGCGCTTCGTTACCTGCACGTGAAGATTTGGAAAGCTTACGGATAGTTTCAACGCGATCGAGAATATGCTCGCCCAGCGCTTCTTTGATGGTATCGCCGAGCAATTTGCCGAGCATACTGACATTACTTCGCATTGCCGAATATTGTTCGTTCATATAACCCCTGACCCAGTTCTGTATTTACCCTTCATTTTTCAAGTCGCAGTGGCGTTGGCTTCGCGCTTTCACACCGGTCACTTGGTTAATCCAAGCTCCCGGGGATTCAAGCGTTCGCCGCCTGGCTACAACTTGAAATCTATTGGGTAGATGATTTTTATCTTGTAAGTAAATTTCACGTGTCAGGCAAATAGCACCTGTTTCATCTCGCCACGTTCCTGTCCAATGGCCAATTGACACTATTTTTAGCAAAAAAACATCAAAATCGGCGCATTTTCTGAAATTTAATTACGGCGCGCCGGTTATCAGTCTGGCTTATTTCATTGGTTTGCTACTTCTTAAGAGGTAGGTCAATGATATGTCATTAACCCTACCTTGTATCAGGCTTTTTGGCGACAGAAGTGGCTGACCAACTCACCCAGCAGCTTGCGTGTCGGTTCGATAAAGCCGGTATCTATGTATTCATCCGGTTGATGCGCCTGGTCGATAGAGCCGGGACCCAACACCAGCGTCGGGCAGACCTGCTGGACGAAGGGGGCCTCAGTGCAATAGTTGACCACCTGCGTGCGGGTGCCCAGCAGTTTCTCAATCACCGCCACCATATGGTGATCGGTCGGGCACTCATAACCCGGTACCGAGGCATGCAGTTCCTCAATACTCAGGCGGCCCGGCCAGCGCTGGCTTATCGGTTCGAGGGTTTGCTGCATCAGTTCGTTGATGTTGTCGAGCGTCATGCCCGGCAACGGGCGGATATCCAGATGCAGTTCGCAGCAGGCGCAGATACGGTTGGCCGCATCGCCACCGCTGATATGACCGAAGTTCATGGTTGGGTAGGGCACGGCAAAGGCCGGGTTGTTAAAGCGCTCTTGCAGCGTTTTGCGCAACTCCATCAGGCGGCCAATGGTTTCATGCATCAGGTCGATAGCGTTCACGCCGCGCGCCGGATCGCTCGAGTGGCCGGATTGGCCGACAATGCGAATGGCGTTGGCTATATGGCCTTTATGCGCGCGCACCGGCTGCAGCGAGGTTGGCTCACCGATAATGGCGAAGTCCGGACGGATGCTGGTCGAGGCGGCAAAATAACGTGCACCGGCCATCGTCGTTTCTTCATCTGCGGTGGCCAGAATGTATAAAGGCTTGGTCAGTTGGCTGGCGTCGATGTCGCGCACCGCATCCAGAATAAAGGCAAAGAAGCCTTTCATATCCGCAGTGCCCAGACCGTACAGCTTATTGTCGTGTTCGGTCAGAGTGAAAGGGTCACGCGTCCAGCGGCCTTCATCATAAGGCACGGTGTCGGTGTGACCCGCCAGCAGCAGGCCGCCACTGCCTTCACCGATACTGGCCAGCAGGTTGAATTTGTTGCGGCTATCCGGCACCGGCTGCACGTCGACGCTAAAGCCCAAATCGGCAAACCAGCCGGCCAGCAAGTTGATTAACGCTTCATTACTCTGATCGAGGGCGCCATCGGTGGCGCTGATCGACGGAATGGCGATCAACGCCCGGTACAGCTCAATAAATGGAGGTAATTTCATCTTCACTGTTGACAGCCTTTGGTTAGGTTGGTATCAATATTCATGCATTTATTGTGAATAAAAATACAATAAGCTGGAGCGTAAGGGAACCCGATTCCCGGATGATTATAAAAACATCAACGCTCGACCTCGTGGGTGAACGGCAAAACAACGCTGGTGAGCCTGGAAACCTGTGTCGAATACGACCAAACGCAAGTCTAGAAGGTGAAAGGCCCCATGTTGAATACGCTGATTGTCGGTGCCAGCGGTTATGCCGGAGCAGAGCTCACGGCGTACCTTAATCGTCACCCACACATGAACATAACCGCTTTAGCGGTTTCAGCGCAAAGTGCAGATGCAGGAAAATTGCTTTCCGATTTGCACCCCCAGTTAAAAGGCATTGTCGATCTCCCCTTGCAACCGCTGGTTGACGTAGCCGCCGCCGCTGTTGGCATCGACGTGGTGTTCCTGGCGACGGCACACGAGGTCAGCCACGATATCGCGCCGGCGTTCCTGGCCGCAGGTTGCGTGGTGTTCGATCTGTCCGGCGCATTCCGCGTGAAAGATGCCGCCTTCTACAGCCAATATTACGGTTTTGAACATCAGCATGCCGACTTGCTGGAGCAGGCGGTATATGGCCTGGCGGAATGGCAGTGCGACAAAATCAAACAGGCTCAGCTGATCGCCGTACCGGGCTGTTATCCGACGGCGGCGCAGCTGGCGCTGAAACCGTTGATCGACCAGGAGTTGCTGAACCTTGATCAGTGGCCGGTGATCAACGCGACCAGCGGCGTCAGCGGTGCAGGCCGCAAGGCCAGCGTTACCACCAGTTTCTGTGAGGTGAGCCTGCAGCCGTACGGTATTTTCAACCACCGTCACCATCCGGAAATCGTCGCGCATTTGGGCGTGCCGGTCATCTTCACGCCACATTTGGGTAACTTCCCGCGTGGTATTCTCGAAACCATTACCTGTCGCCTGAAAGCCGGCGTGACCGCGCAGGACGTGGCTGCCGTTTATCACGCCGCCTATGACGACAAACCGCTGGTGCGGCTGTACGACCAGGGCGTACCGGCGTTGAAGTCAGTCGTCGGGCTGCCGTTCTGCGACATCGGCTTTGCCGTACAGGGTGAACATCTGATCGCCGTGGCGGCGGAAGACAACCTGTTGAAAGGCGCTGCCGCTCAGGCGGTGCAATGCCTGAATATCCGTTTTGGGTTCCCTGAAACCCAGTCATTACTTTAATAAATCACCAGCGTGGGATGTATACAGCGATGAACCCGTTAATTATCAAGTTAGGTGGCGTGTTATTAGACAGTGAAGAGGCGCTGGAGCGTCTGTTTACCGCGCTGGACAGCTACCGCCAGCAGCATCAGCGCCCGTTGGTGATCGTTCACGGCGGCGGTTGCCTGGTAGATGAGCTGATGAAAAAGCTTTCCCTGCCGGTGGTGAAGAAGAATGGTCTGCGGGTAACCCCGGCCGATCAGATTGACATTATTACCGGCGCGCTGGCCGGCACCGCCAACAAAACCTTGCTGGCGTGGGCGATCAAGCACCAGATTAACGCGGTCGGCCTGAGTCTGGCGGACGGTGGCAGCGTCACCGTCACCCCTCTGGACCCGGCGCTGGGCCACGTGGGCAATGCGCAACCGGGCTCCCCGCTGCTGCTCAATACCCTGCTGGGTGCCGGTTACCTGCCGGTGATCAGTTCCATCGGCATTACCGCCGATGGGCAGTTAATGAATGTGAACGCCGATCAGGCGGCGACGGCCCTGGCCGCTACCCTGGGTGCGGATTTGATCCTGCTGTCGGATGTCAGTGGCATTCTCGATGGAAAAGGACAACGCATCGCTGAAATGACGGCGCAAAAAGCGGAACAACTGATTGCCCAGGGCATCATCACTGATGGTATGGTGGTGAAGGTGAATGCGGCGCTCGATGCGGCCCGCACCCTCGGTCGCCCGGTAGATATCGCCAGTTGGCGCCATGCCGATCAGCTTCCTGCACTGTTTAACGGCGTGTCAATTGGCACCCGGATCCTCGCTTAAATTTAGAATTAAAAAGGAAAAGACCATGCAAAACCAAGGCATCAAAAAAATCGTTCTGGCGTACTCTGGCGGTCTGGATACTTCGGCCATCATTCCCTGGCTGAAAGAAAACTACGGTGGCTGCGAAGTGGTAGCCTTCGTGGCGGATATCGGCCAGGAGCGCGGCGATCTGGAAGGTGTGGAGCAAAAAGCCCTGCAATCCGGTGCCTCTGAGTGCCACGTGGTTGATCTGCGTGAAGAATTCATCCGTGATTACGTTTATCCGGTACTGCAGACCGGCGCTCTGTATGAAGGCAGCTACCTGCTGGGCACCTCCATGGCGCGCCCGATTATCGCTAAAGCACAGGTTGAACTGGCGCTGAAAGTTGGCGCTGACGCGCTGTGTCACGGCGCAACCGGTAAAGGGAATGACCAGGTGCGTTTCGAAACCACCTATACCGCACTGGCCCCACATCTGAAAGTGGTTGCCCCTTGGCGTGAGTGGAACCTGCGTTCCCGTGAAGCGCTGCTGGACTACCTGAAAGAGCGTAATATCCCGACCACCGCGTCGCTGGAAAAAATCTATAGCCGTGACGAGAATGCTTGGCATATCTCTACCGAAGGCGGCGTGCTGGAAAGCCCGTGGAACGCACCGAACAAAGACTGTTGGGTCTGGACTGTAGATCCGCAGGAAGCGCCGGATCAGCCCGAGCAAGTGACCATCACCGTAGAGAAAGGGTGTGTAGTGGCGGTTAACGGTGAAGCGCTGAGCCCGTACAAATGTCTGGAAACCCTGAACGTGCTGGGTGCCCGGCACGGCGTGGGCCGTATCGATATCGTAGAAAACCGTTTGGTGGGCATCAAATCCCGCGGCTGCTACGAAACCCCGGGCGGCACCATTATGGTGGCGGCTCTGCGTGGCGTAGAACAACTGGTTCTGGATCGCGACAGCTTCAAATGGCGTGAGCAACTGGGCCTGGAAATGTCTTACGTGGTATACGATGGCCGTTGGTTTGCTCCGCTGCGTCGTTCACTGCAGGCCTCCGCCGAAGCGCTGGCCGAAGAAGTTAACGGTGAAGTGGTGTTGCAGCTGTATAAAGGCCAGGTGACGGCGATTCAGAAGAAATCCGCCAACAGCCTGTACTCCGAAGAGTTCGCGACCTTCGGCGAAGACGAAGTTTACGATCATAGCCACGCGGGCGGTTTTATCCGTCTGTTCTCACTCTCTTCACGCATTCGCGCGCTGAACGAGATAAAGAACAAGTAACTTATTCATTATTCGGCGTGACTTGATAGGGGCGCAGCGTGCTGCGCCTTTTCGTATAAAATTTATACCCTAAATACTTCAAGCTGCAGGAAGGCGGCAAGAGCGAGAGTCCCGATGAGCTTACAGGGGTAAGTGATTCGGGTGAGCGTTCGCAGCCAACACACCTGCAGCTTGAAGTATGACGGGTACAGGAGTAACGGTATGGCACTTTGGGGCGGACGGTTCAGTCAGGCGGCAGATCAGCGGTTCAAACAATTAAACGATTCTCTGCGCTTCGATTATCGCCTGGCGGAACAGGACATTGTGGGTTCGGTGGCCTGGTCGAAAGCGCTGGTCACCGTCAACGTATTGACGGCAACCGAGCAGCAGCAGCTTGAGCAGGCGTTGAATGGGCTGTTGGCAGAAGTGCAGGCCGATCCGCAGGCGATTGTCAGCAGCGATGCAGAAGATATTCATAGCTGGGTGGAGCAGAAGCTGATCGACCAAGTCGGCGATCTGGGCAAAAAACTGCACACCGGCCGTAGTCGTAACGATCAGGTCGCGACCGATCTGAAATTGTGGTGTAAACAGCAGATCGGCGATTTGCATCAGGCCATTGTGCAACTGCAACAGGCGCTGGTGGAAACTGCCGAAGCCAATCAGGACGCAGTGATGCCGGGTTATACCCACCTGCAGCGTGCGCAGCCGGTGACCTTTGCCCACTGGTGCTTGGCCTATGTGGAAATGCTGGCGCGTGACGAAAGCCGTCTGCAGGACACGCTGAAGCGCCTGGATGTCAGCCCGTTGGGCAGCGGTGCGCTGGCTGGTACCGCCTATCCGATCGACCGTGAACAACTGGCCGGTTGGTTGGGCTTTGCTTCGGCCACCCGCAACAGCCTGGACAGCGTTTCCGACCGGGACCACGTGCTGGAGCTGTTATCCAATGCTTCTATCAGCATGGTGCACCTGTCGCGCTTTGCCGAAGACCTGATTTTCTTCAACAGTGGTGAAGCTGCATTTGTCGATCTGTCTGACCGTGTGACTTCCGGCTCATCGCTGATGCCGCAAAAGAAAAACCCGGATGCGCTGGAGCTGATCCGTGGCAAATGTGGCCGCGTGCAGGGTGCATTGACCGGTATGATGATGACGTTGAAAGGCCTGCCGTTGGCATATAACAAAGACATGCAGGAAGACAAGGAAGGGCTGTTCGACGCGCTTGATACCTGGATGGATTGCCTACAGATGGCGGCGCTGGTGCTGGATGGTATCCAGGTGAAACGTCCGCGTTGTAAAGAAGCGGCGGAGCAGGGTTACGCCAACTCGACCGAACTGGCGGACTATCTGGTCGCCAAAGGCGTGCCGTTCCGTGAGGCGCACCATATTGTTGGTGAGGCGGTAGTAGAAGCCATTCGTCAGGGCAAGGCGCTGGAAGCCCTGCCGTTGACTGATTTGCAGAAATTCAGCGCAGTGATTGGCGAAGATGTGTACCCGATCCTGGCACTGCAATCCTGCCTGGATAAGCGTTCAGCCAAAGGCGGCGTTTCTCCTCAGCAGGTCGCCAGCGCGATCGCCGCAGCGAAACAGCGTTTGGCTTAAAATAGCTTACTCAATATATAAGGGCGCAGTTCATGGTTTTGAACTGCGCCCTTTGTTTTTAGAAGGATTACTCGCCCGGGCAGCGCTGGCAGCGTTCGGCCTCGGCCTCACCCAGTTTAAGTTTGGCCTGCAGATCGCGCAGCGCGGTGCGCAGGCCTTCTTCGATCACCGGATGGTAGAACGGCATATCCAGCATCTGATTGATGGTCATTTGCTGCTGATGCGCCCAGGCCAGCAGATGGGCGATATGCTCAACCTCCGGGCCCATCATCTCTGCACCGAGGAAACGTCCGGTGCCCTGTTCGCCGTAGACGTGAAGAATGCCTTTATTACGTAGCATCACGCGTGAGCGTCCCTGATTCTCGAACGATACCTCACCGATTTCAAAACAGCCACAGGCGCTGAATTTCTCGCTCAGTTCACGGAAGGTGGAGCCAACCATGGCAATCTGAGGATCGGAGAATACCACCGAGATTGCGCTGCGTCGCAGGCCAGGGCTGACTTCCGGGAAGCTGCCGGCGTTGCTCCCGGCAATACGCGCCTGATCGCTGGCTTCGTGCAGCAACGGCAGTTGGTTGCTGGCGTCACCGGCGATAAAGATATGTGGCACGCTGGTTTGCATCGTCAGGCGATCGGCCAGCGGCACTCCCCGGGCATCCAGTCGCAGGCCGGTATTTTCCAGGCCCAGATTATCGACGTTCGGTCGGCGACCGGTGGCGGCCAGTACGTAATCCACCATGATTTCCTGCGGCTTGCCGTGTAAATCCTGATAGCGGATAAACACTTTGTCGCCTTCGCGCTGCATCATCTCCACTTTCACATCGGCATCAAGATAGAACTCTTCGCCCAGGGTTTTAGCGGCGTAGTTGCGCACCGTGCCGTCAGTCAACGGGCCGACGGCGCCGCCAACGCCAAACACTTTGGTCTCAACCCCGAGACGATGCAGCGCCTGACCCAGTTCCAGGCCAATCACGCCTGGCCCGAATACCGCCACCGACTGCGGTAAATCATCCCAGTTGAAGACGTCGTCATTGACGATCAGTCGGTCACCCAGTGCATTCCAGGGCGCGGGCCAGCTTGGGCGGGAGCCGGTGGCGATAACAATGCGCTGTGCCACGATGCGCGTATGTTCATCCACCTGCAGGGTGTTGTCGTCGATAAAACGGGCGTAGCCGCTCATTTTGTCGGCCGCCGGGATCTCGCCGACACCTTCCAATACAAAGCCGACGAAGCGGTCGCGTTCGCGTTTGACGCGCTCCATGACTTCACGACCCTTAATGGTGGTTTTGCCCGCGGGATACACGCCAAAGCCCGGCGCACGCTCGATTTGATGCACCGCCTCGGCGGCGGCGATCAGTAATTTGGATGGCATGCAGCCAACGCGCGCGCAGGTGGTGCCGTAGGCCCCGCCCTCAATCATGACTACACTGGGGGTCGAAAGCTTGGCAGCGCGATAGGCGCCCAGACCGGCGGTGCCGCCACCGATAACGGCGACGTCAACATTCAACTGTTTCATATCCGCTCCTGAAAGCTAAAAAAAGGGCGGGCCGGAGCCCGCCAAAGTTCACGTTGGCTTCGTTATTATTGATTAATCAGGCTGACAGGAAGGTTTCCAGGTCATCGCTACCACCAATATGACGGCCGCCGATGAACACCTGCGGTACCGTGGCACGGCCGCTGACGGCGCGCAGGCTGACGGTAGTCGCGTCCTGACCCAGTACGATCTCTTCATACTGGATGCCACGTTCCTGCAGCATTTGTTTGGCTTTGGCGCAGAATGGGCAGCCCGGCTTGGTAAACAGTGAAACCGACTCCTGCACTTTGAATTCTGGTGCCAGGTATTTCAGCATGGTGTCGGCGTCAGACACTTCAAATGGGTCGCCCGGCTTGTTGGGTTCGACGAACATTTTCTCTACTACGCCGTTACGCACCAGCATCGAGTAACGCCATGAACGTGGGCCGAAGCCCAAATCGGCTTTCTCGACCAGCATATTCATGCCTTTGGTGAATTCACCGTTGCCGTCTGGCACGAAGGTGATGTTTTCAGCATGTTGATCGGCTTTCCAGGCGTTCATCACGAAGGTGTCGTTCACAGAAACGCACAGGATGCTGTCAACGCCGTGCTGTTTGAATACGCTGGACAGCTCGTTGTAACGCGGCAGGTGGCTGGAAGAACAGGTCGGAGTAAAGGCACCTGGCAGCGAAAACACGATGACGGTTTTATCTTTAAACAGGTCGTTGGTCGTCACATCGAGCCATTGGTCACCCTGACGGGTATGGAAGGTTACCTGAGGAACTTTTTTGCCTTCTTGACTGGTAAACATGAATTAACCCCTTAATTAGGAAAAATAATTTTTAGCTTTCAGCGCTATGCCGCTTTGTTGGGACACATTATTGCCGCCGGGGCTTGATAGATCTAATCGCTCATTGCTATCTTATCTATCGCCATGAGCTATCGTGGTCTGGAGGGAAACAATGAATATTCGTGATTTAGAGTACCTGGTCGCCTTGGCCGAGCACCGGCATTTCCGCCGTGCCGCCGATTCATGCCATGTTAGCCAACCCACCCTCAGTGGGCAGATCCGCAAGCTGGAAGACGAACTGGGTGTGATGTTGCTCGAACGCACCAGCCGCAAGGTGTTATTTACCCAGGCGGGGCTGTTGCTGGTGGAGCAGGCGCGTACCGTGCTGCGCGAAGTCAAAGTTCTGAAAGAGATGGCCAGCCAACAGGGTGAAGCCATGTCCGGGCCGTTGCATATCGGCCTGATCCCGACCGTCGGGCCTTATTTGCTGCCGCAGATCATCCCTACGCTGCATAAAACCTTTCCCAAGCTGGAAATGTACCTGCATGAGGCGCAAACCCAACAGCTGCTGGCGCAACTCGACAGCGGTAAACTGGACTGCGCGATCCTGGCGTTGGTGAAGGAAACCGAAGCCTTTATCGAAGTCCCATTGTTTGATGAGCCAATGAAGCTGGCGGTGTACTCCGATCACCCATGGTCACAGCGTGACCGCGTGGCGATGCCGGATTTGGCAGGGGAAAAACTGCTGATGCTGGAAGATGGTCACTGCTTGCGCGATCAGGCAATGGGCTTTTGCTTTCAGGCCGGTGCCGACGAGGATACCCATTTCCGGGCGACCAGCCTGGAAACGCTGCGCAATATGGTTGCGGCGGGCAGTGGTATTACGTTGTTGCCTTCATTGGCGGTACCGCCACAGCGCGAGCGTGACGGCGTGTGTTATCTGGACTGTTATAAACCTGAACCCAAGCGCACCATTGCGCTGGTGTACCGCCCCGGCTCCCCATTGCGCAGTCGTTATGAGCAATTGGCCGAGGCGATCCGCGAGCACATGCAAAACTACCTGGGTACCACGCTAAAACAGGCGGTTTAAGCCGTTCAGCGCTGCCACTCGGTAGGCTTCGGCCATGGTCGGATAGTTGAAGGTAGTATTAACGAAATACTCGATAGTATTGCCTTCACCTTTCTGTTCCATGATCGCTTGGCCGATGTGAATGATCTCCGCCGCACGCTCACCGAAGCAGTGTATCCCAAGGATCTGCAGGGTGTCGCGATGGAACAGGATCTTCAGGCTGCCGACGTTCATCCCGGCAATCTGCGCACGCGCCAGATGCTTGAACTGGGCGCGGCCCACTTCATACGGCACCTTCATCGCCGTCAGTTCCTGTTCGGTTTTACCGACGGAGCTGATTTCCGGAATGGTATAAATACCGGTCGGGATGTCTTCAATCAGATGTCCGCTGGCTTCACCAGAGGCAATCGCCTGCGCGGCAATGCGGCCCTGATCGTAAGCGGCAGATGCCAGGCTCGGATAACCAATCACGTCACCCACGGCATAAATGTGCGACAGCGCAGTCTGGTACATGCTGTTCACTTTCAGCAGGCCACGGCTGTCTGACTCCAGACCGACGTTCTCCAGCCCCAGTGAGTCGGTGTTACCGGTCCGGCCGTTGGCATACAGCAGGCAGTCCGCTTTTACTTTCTTGCCTGATTTCAGGTGAACAATCACGCCGTCGTCGGTGCCTTCGATCTTCTCGAACTCTTCGTTGTGACGGATCACCACGCCGTTGTTCCAGAAGTGGTAAGACAGTGAGTCTGACATTTCCTGGTCGAGGAATGCCAGCAGGCGATCGCGGGTGTTGATCAGATCGACCTTCACGTTCAGACCACGGAAGATAGACGCATACTCACAGCCGATGACCCCGGCGCCGTATATGATCACGTGGCGCGGCTCGTGGTTTAATTCGAGAATGGAGTCGCTGTTATAAATGCGCGGATGGTTAAAATCGACGCTCGACGGGTTGTAAGGGCGCGAACCGCAGGCGATGACGATATGATCGGCACGGATGGTGTCCTGGGTGCCGTCCATATAACTGACGCTGACGGTGTTGGCGTCAATAAAGCGCGCATCGCCGGCGAACAGCTTGCATTGGTTACGCTCATAGAATCCCTGGCGCATCCGGGTTTGCTGGTTAATCACGTTATCGGCGTGGCGTAAAATATCAGGGAATGTCGCGCTGAGCGTGCGTGAATTGTTATAAAGCGGGTTCTGGTTGAATTCGATAATGCGGCTAACGGCGTGGCGGAGGGCTTTGGACGGGATGGTACCCCAGTGGGTACATCCGCCGCCTACGTTATTGTACCGTTCGATAACGGCCACGCGGGCGCCCTGTTTCACCAACCCCATAGCGGCACCTTCACCACCAGGGCCCGAGCCAATGACTATGGCATCAAATTGATAGTGCTGTTGCATAGGGGAGAGACCTGTCTTATACAAAATTACAACGGTATCTTAACATCATAGCGCTGAGTGCCCAATCACCATTAGGCTTTTTGAGGCAAAGCACAAATGGTGCAGGCGGAAACTGTGATAGGGCGCGTTAGTATAAATGCTGTTGCAATAAAATTTGCTATATTGCCGGGTCTACGGCGTTAGACTGACAAAATGGATCTTATCTGGATATGCATATGGGCGTCAGAGCACAACAAAAAGAACGGACTCGTCGTTCCCTCATTGAGGCAGCCTTCAGCCAGCTAAGCGCCGAACGCAGCTTTGCCAGCCTGAGCCTGCGCGAAGTCTCGCGTGAAGCGGGCATCGCTCCGACGTCATTCTACCGTCACTTCCGGGACGTGGATGAGCTGGGATTAACCATGGTTGATGAAAGTGGTCTGATGCTGCGGCAACTGATGCGCCAGGCACGCCAGCGTATTGCCAAGGGCGGCAGCGTGATCCGCACCTCTGTCTCCACCTTTATGGAGTTTATCGGCAATAACCCCAACGCCTTCCGCCTGCTGCTGCGTGAACGCTCCGGTACCTCGTCGGCCTTCCGTGCGGCGGTAGCGCGTGAGATCCAACATTTTATCGCCGAACTGGCGGATTACCTCGAGCTGGAAAACCATATGCCGCGCAGTTTCACCGAAGCGCAGGCGGAAGCCATGGTGACCATAGTATTCAGCGCCGGTGCTGAAGCGCTGGATATCGATATCGAACAACGGCGTCGTCTTGAGGAACGTTTAGTGCTGCAACTGCGGATGATTTCCAAAGGTGCTTATTATTGGTATCGCCGCCAGCAAGAAAAAGCTTCTGTATCCCACGTATAAAAGGTAGAAAGCGATGGAAAAACCAAGCCGTGAGAATGGCACCTTACTGCTGGCGTTGATTGCCGGCCTGTCGATCAACGGTTCGTTCGCCGCGCTGTTCAGCTCGGTGGTGCCGTTTTCGATTTTCCCTATCCTGACTTTGGTGTTGGCGGTTTACTGCTTGCATCAGCGTTATCTGCACCGTGCGATGCCGGACGGCATGCCCAAGCTGGCCGCAGCGACCTTCCTGCTGGGGGTGTTGTTGTACAGTGCGATTGTTCGTGCCGAATACCCGCAGATTGGCTCTAACTTCCTGCCGGCGATCATTTCTGTGGCGTTGGTGTTCTGGATTGGTATCAAGCTGAAGGCGCGCAAGACGCCGGATGAGAATACGGCGGCCTAAAAGCAGGGGCGCAGCAATAATGGCGCCCCTGTCAGATTAGACGCGTTTTTCCAACAGCACACCGCATTCCATATGATGGGTGTACGGGAACTGATCGAACAGTGCCAGGCGGCTGATGCTGTGGGTTTGCTGCAAGGTCTCCAGATTGGCGCACAGCGTTTCCGGGTTGCATGAAATATACAAAATACGCGGATAGGCTTGCACCATTTTCACCGTTTCATCGTCCAGCCCACTGCGTGGCGGATCGACGAAAATGGTTTCGCAGTTATAGCTGCTTAAATCGATACCCTTCAACCGATTAAACTCACGCACGCCGTTCATGGCCTGGGTGAAATCTTCCGCTGCCATACGGATAATCTGCACGTTATCGATCTGGTTGGCCGCAATATTGTACTGTGCCGCAGCGACCGAAGGTTTGGCGATTTCGGTAGCCAGAACCCGCTCGAAGTTACGCGCCAATGCCAAAGAGAAGTTACCGTTACCGCAATACAACTCCAGCAAATCGCCTTTAGAACCGGTGGTTACGTCCAGCGCCCATTCCAGCATCTGTATATTCAGCGCCGCATTCGGCTGGGTGAAGCTGTTTTCCACCTGGCGATAGATCATGTCGCGGCCGGCAACCGGCAGCACTTCGTCTACATAATCCTGATCCAGCATGATTTTCATTTTAGACGCGCGGCCAATCAGCTGCAGGTCAAAGCCTTGTGCGCGCAGGCTGTCGCGCAGCTTTTCTGCCTGCTGTTGCCATTCGTCGTCAAGCTTGCGGTGATACAGCAGTGAGGCAATGATTTTGCCGCTGCGGGTCGACAGGTAGTCAATTTGGAACAGCTTGCGGCGCAGAATCGGCTCTGGCTTGATGGCGGCGATCAGGGCGCTCATCAGGCGGTTAATCAACTCACTGGCGGCAGGGAACTTATCGACGCGAATGCGTTGTTTGGTCTGCTGATCAAACATGATGTGGTACATCTCGTCTTCATCATGCCAGATGCGGAATTCGGCGCGCATACGGTAGTGGCTTACCGGCGAGCGGAACACTTCCGGCTCGGGTGCCGTGAACGGTGACATCAGCGTTTTCAGCCGGGCAGTTTTCTCCGCCAGTTGGTCATCGTAACGTTCAATAGGCAAATTCTCGGGCGTCATGTTTCTTCTCGTCAGGCAAAATTGATCAGCGGGGATTGTAGGGAATCAGTCCGTGAAGTCCAGTTTTGTCGTGTTTATTATTTGTAACATTGATAGCAGTCTAGACATCTATTTACATTGATCGTAGCATTGTCGTCCGGCCTCAAGCAGCGAGTGAAAAGGGAATCCGGTTCAAATCCGGAGCTGACGCGCAGCGGTAAGGGGAAGTCACGGCGATAGCGTTTTACGCAGACACTGTCCATTGCAGGATGGGAAGTCATCGCCCGGTGCAGGTAGCTCACGGGCCGCCCGCAACTCCCAAGCCCGAAGACCTGCCGGTGTTACGTCGCAATGTCCGTGGCCGTCGCGAATTACCGGCCATGATCCTGCGGCATCCGCCAATTAAGTTTGGATGCTTTTTCATGACAATTACAAAAAATACGCTGCTGGCGGTGGTTTCTTCCATCACGGCTTTTTCTGGATGGGCGCAAGATAACACCACAGCCAAGAACAGCGATGACCTCGTGGTTTCCGCCAATCGTTTTCCACAGCCCGTTTCTTCCGTGCTGGCACCCACCTCTGTCGTTACCCGCGATGATATTGACCGCTGGCAGGCAAAAAGCCTGACCGATGTGATGCGCCGCCTGCCGGGCGTAGATGTGTCGCAAAATGGTGGGCTCGGGCAAGCCAGTTCGCTGTTTATCCGCGGTACCAACTCCAGCCATGTACTGGTGTTGATTGACGGCATTCGTCTGAATCAAGCTGGCGTCAGTGGTTCTTCAGACCTCAGTCAAATTCCGATCTCGCTGGTGCAGAAAGTCGAGTTTATTCGTGGACCGCGTTCGGCTGTCTATGGTTCCGATGCCATCGGCGGTGTGATCAACATTATTACCACTCGTGAAAAAAACGGTACTACGCTTTCTGCCGGCATGGGTTCAAACGGCTATCAGGCCTATGACGCCTCCACTCAGCAACAGTTGGGCGACAGCACGGTTGCGACCCTCGCCGGTAACTACACCTATACCAAAGGCTATGACGTGGTGGCGAATCTGCCAGACAGCTTTGGTAACCCGGCGCAAACTGACCGCGACGGTTTCATGAGTAAATCTCTGTATGGCAGCATTGATCATAAGTTTAATGAGGCTTTCAGCGGATTCGTTCGCGGCTACGGTTATGACAACCGTACGGCTTATGATGGTAATTACAGCTATTCCGACCCGGCACATTCAGACGCACTGCCGGATACCCGTCAGCTCTATAGCCAAAGTTGGGATAGCGGCCTGCGTTACCAGGACGGTATTTATGCCACTCAGTTGATTGCCAGCTATAGCCACAGTAAGGACTATAACTACGATCCCAAGTATGGCCCTTATTCTGCTTCTGCAACTTTGGATGATTCCACACAGTACAATGTGCAGTGGGGTAATACGTTCCAGGTTGCCAATGGTAACATCAGTACGGGCGTTGATTGGCAGGATCAGAAAATTGAGCCAGGCACAGCTTATATTACCGACAGCAAGAGTCAGCGTAATACCGGGCTTTATCTGACGGCACAGCAACAGATCGATTCCTTTACTCTGGAAGGGGCGGTGCGGGGTGATGATAATTCGCAATATGGCTGGCATGGCACTTGGCAAACCAGTGCTGCGTGGGAGTTTGTTGAGGGTTATCGTGCAATTGCTTCCTACGGTACTGCGTTTAAAGCACCGAATCTGGGGCAACAATACGGCAGCTTTGGCGGCAACCCGGATTTGAAGCCAGAGGAAAGCAAACAGTGGGAAGGAGGCTTTGAAGGATTGACTGGGCCGGTTACCTGGCGTGTCACGGGTTACCGTAACGATATAGACAATCTTATTAGCTATGCATCCAGCGGTTCTGGTTCTGCTTATTACAACGTTAATCAGGCAACCATTAAAGGCGTTGAAGCTACGGCGTCCTTTGATACCGGGCCGTTGACCCACCAGATTGGCTATGATTATGTTGATCCACGCAATGCCAAAACCAACGAAGTTCTGCTCCGTCGGGCCAAGCAGCAGGTGAAATATGAGCTGGACTGGCAGGTCTATGATTTCGACTGGGCCGTGACCTACCATTATCTGGGGGAACGTTATGATGGCGACTACAGTGGTTACGCTACGCGCACGGTCAAACTCGGCGGTGTCAGCCTGTGGGATCTCGCAGTTTCGTATCCGGTCACATCTCATCTGACAGTTCGTGGTAGAATCGCCAACCTGTTTGATAAAGATTATGAGACGGCTTATGGCTACGCTACTCCAGGAAGAGAATACTACCTCACTGGAAGCTATACCTTCTAACACCACCGCGAAGACCCGTCCGACGGTGCTGGTATTTGATTCCGGCGTCGGCGGGTTATCGGTGTATCAAGAGGTTCGGCAACTGCTGCCGGACCTGCACTATATATACGCTTTCGATAATGTGGCGTTTCCCTACGGTGAGAAATCCGAAGAGTTTATTGTTGAACGCGTGCTGGAGATTGTCAGTGCGGTGCAGCAACGCCATCCTCTGGCGATAGTCATCATCGCTTGTAACACCGCCAGTACCGTATCCTTACCGGCCCTGCGTGAACGCTTTACCTTCCCGGTCGTGGGTGTGGTACCTGCCATCAAACCTGCCGCCCGTCTGACCGCCAATGGCGTCGTCGGCCTGCTGGCTACCCGCGGTACCGTCCAGCGCACTTATACCCATGAGTTGATTGCCCGCTTCGCCACCGATTGCAAGATCGAGCTATTGGGATCCTCAGAGCTGGTGGAATTGGCAGAAGCCAAACTGCATGGCGAAGCCGTACCGCTGCCAACGCTGAAGAAAATCCTGCATCCATGGCTGAGCATGCGTGAGCCGCCGGATACCGTAGTGCTTGGTTGCACCCACTTCCCTTTATTAGCAGAAGAGTTAATGCAGGTGTTGCCTGAGGGAACCCGGCTGATCGATTCCGGCGCGGCAATCGCCCGTCGTACCGCCTGGCTGATCTCGACACAGGAAAATCTGGTGTTTACGCAGGAAGATAATCTGGCGTATTGCATGGCGTTAAATGAAGACACTGACGCTTTATTGCCCGTTCTGCAGGGATATGGCTTTAAAACGTTGAAAAAACTGCCTATTTAAGACTGTTTTGGTTAAACATTCAACGGTCGGAAAAAATATTGAAATTAGGGGTTGCGGCGTTCTGAGAACTCCCTATAATGCGCCTCCACTGACCGGGAACAACGACTCCTCTAACGAGAACCAGTCGCCCAGCCAGGAAGAAGCAAGCCGGTGAAAACACCGTTTCTTAATAAGAAAAAAGCTTGACTCTTCAGCGGGAAAGCGTAATATGCACCTCCCGCGTTACCGAGAGTTATCTCAGTAACGAACGCTCTTTAACAATTTATCAGACAATCTGTGTGGGCACTCCACAAGACGATATCCAGAACTTTCGGGTTCGAAAAAATATCAAGTCTTGAAGAGTGACCAAGCAATAAGTCAGTCGGTTGATTCGTCAACGGTCTGATTATTACGAAAGTTAATTTTCGAGCATCGCTTCACGAGTTGAAGCAAATCAAGCTTTTAATTGAAGAGTTTGATCATGGCTCAGATTGAACGCTGGCGGCAGGCCTAACACATGC
>NZ_CAMKGL010000014.1 GCF_946227985.1 Serratia quinivorans | reverse complement strand
GAAGGCGGATATCTTCGATTATGTAGAGATGTTTTATAATGCTAAACGCCGCCACAGTGCCTGTGAGGATCAACCCCCTGCAGTTTATGAAAGTGCCTGGTTCATGAGGCACGGAACCGTCTAGGAAATCCGGGTCTATTCATAGCTATATTTATTTACCGAGATTAATGATATTTAATTTCCATTTATTTACAAAACAAAAACAATAATAACTTCATTTAAACAAACGGCTTTTCACTTGATTATTTGGTCTTTTTTTAACTAAAAAAACTATCTATATGTGATCGCTATCCCTCAATGAAAATGAAAAGAAGTTAATTATTAACCTTCTTAACAATAATAATGAGGTTAGCATGTTATTTACCATTCAACTTATTGTCATACTGATCTGTCTATTTTATGGAGCCAGAAAAGGTGGGATTGCACTGGGGCTGCTCGGCGGTATTGGGTTAATCATTCTGGTTTTCGTCTTTCATTTACCTCCCGGAAAACCGCCGGTGGATGTCATGCTGGTTATCATCGCCGTGGTGGCCGCATCGGCGACGTTGCAGGCATCAGGTGGGCTTGACGTGATGCTGCAGATTGCCGAGCGTATGCTGCGCCGCAATCCTAAATATGTCTCCATCGTCGCTCCTTTCGTTACCTGCATCCTGACCATTCTTTGCGGCACCGGGCATGTGGTATACACCATTTTGCCGATTATTTATGATGTGGCAATCAAGAATAACATTCGCCCGGAAAGGCCGATGGCAGCCAGTTCTATCGGGGCACAGATGGGCATTATAGCCAGCCCGGTATCCGTCGCTGTGGTGTCGCTGGTCGCCATGCTGGGTAATTTTACCTTCAATGGTAAACACCTCGAGTTTCTCGATCTGCTGGCTATTACTATTCCCTCGACCCTGTGCGGTATTCTTGCTATTGGTATCTTCAGTTGGTTCCGGGGTAAGGATCTGGATAAGGATGAAAAGTTCCAGAGCTTCATTTCAGACCCGGAAAACTATAAATACGTTTATGGCGACACGGCAACGTTACTGGATAAGAAATTGCCCACCAGCAACTGGGTGGCTATGTGGATTTTTCTGGCTACCATAGCTATTGTTGCGCTATTGGGGGCTTTTTCTGAACTGCGGCCATTAATTAATGGAAAACCACTTTCCATGGTATTGGTTATCCAGATGTTTATGCTGTGTGCGGGGGCGGTAATTATTATCGCGACCAAAACGAATCCGGCCAATATCTCTAAAAACGAAGTTTTCCGTTCCGGCATGATTGCCATAGTGGCGGTTTACGGTATTGCCTGGATGGCCGAAACCATGTTTGGCGCGCATCTGGAAGAGATAAAGTCCGTTCTGGGAACCCTGGTGAAAGAGTATCCCTGGGCCTACGCTATCATTTTGCTGCTGGTTTCCAAGTTTGTTAACTCCCAGGCCGCTGCACTTGCCGCCATTGTCCCTGTCGCATTGGCTATCGGTGTTGATCCGGCCTATATCGTCGCTTCTGCCCCCGCCTGCTATGGCTACTATATATTACCCACCTATCCAAGCGATCTGGCGGCCATTCAGTTCGATCGCTCCGGGACAACCAACATCGGACGGTTCGTCATCAACCACAGTTTCATCATGGTGGGGTTGATCGGGGTGTCCGTATCTTGCGTGATGGGTTGGGTGCTGGCTGCGGCATATGGCTTCTTGTAACGGGGGGGGGGCAACGCTGGATAATGCTGTTTGTTGATGAGTCACTCTTTTTCTTAGGTGTGAAATGCAAAAAACCCGCTCAAAGCGGGTTTTTTTATCACTAATGCTTAACTGCTCAGGCTGCTGCCTTCATCGCTATCGTAAGTCTTAGTGAGATTATCGGCGATTAAAGCGCGATAACATTAACAGCAGATGGGCCTTTAGCGCCGTTCTCAATTGAGAACTCGACTTTCTGGCCTTCATCCAAGGTTTTAAAATCGCTGCTCTGGATGGCGGAGAAATGTACGAAGACATCTTTGCTGCCGTCTTGTGGAGTGATAAAGCCGAAGCCTTTGTCAGCATTAAACCATTTTACTAAACCAGTCATTTTGTTAGACATAGATATATCCTTTTCATTTTTTGAGCCACTCAACGTGGCGAACATGGCCTGTTTTGCAGATTTTTACTTATGGGGCACTTAGGAGGAGGCTCATGAAGAAGGGTATCTAGAGATAACGCTTGAACTGAGAACTGCTTTACTAAAACTGCTTTCATAAGGTCTGTGTTCCAAACCGATGCCGCCATAGTAGGCTTGGTTTGATTTATTAAGCAAGGATTAATTTTTTTAATGTCATTGGCAGGCCAATATTGCCTTGGCAGCGCCTGAAGAATGATGACAGGGCTCAGGTTGTGTAGCAGACATCTTTTCATCGTCATGTGGCTGATGCATAAAAGATAAAAGCCCTGACAATGGTTGCCAGGGCTTTTAAGGTACTATCAACTTCAAATTTAACATTAATGAACTTACTGATTTCTTACTGCTAAGGTAATACCATTAAATGTACATGTTTATCACAGATAATATTAGGCGAACTAAAACCTCCCCTATATTTACCAGTTTACGTTTATCATCAATCTTAATAGATATTCAAAGATTGATGGCTTAACCAGGTACATCTCCCCTCGCGATATAGACTCTTTGATGCGTGGCCTCACCTCTATTGCGATCTGTTGCACAAAACTGAAGAATCGCAAACAAAAAACAATTAGAACATAGCCTTACATCATCGCGTTTTGGTACACACCCTGCGATTGTAGGTACTGACTACATGGCCTGAAAGCGTCATCAATAGAGAATGTTGCTTATCTCGATACTGATGCCCATACAAAAAACACTTCGTGGCCTTTATCGCAAAAATAACTGTAATAACTAACCTTTAATACTTTTACTATTATCAACAAGCTATTATTACGCCGTTGATGATTACTAATCTACTGGTTTTTTAAGGGGTGTCAATACTGTTTTTAATAACATGTTTTTAATGACATGTCTTTATTAACAGTATTCATAATAATCATCGACTAAGCATCATTGAACGCTTATTTTTAGCCCAGAATCTGGAGCCTCAGGGGAATTTATTATGCTCAAAATTTGTTCGGTCAGGGCAGGGTAAAACTTATTTTTTATTAATTAAGGAAAACAAAATTATAGCTGTGACAATAGATAAAGGCAGTGCCTGACATAGCCCGTCGCCGAAGCAACGGGCTGGTTTTGAGCCATCAGGGTTTGCCGATGAAGCGGGCCAGCCGTTGATGCAATTGGTTGTTTTCTTTACGCAAATGCTCAATCTCTTCCAGCAGCGTCAGCGTTACCGCAATACCGGGCCAATCCAGAGCCAGCTCGCGGTGCAGCTGCTCTGCACGATGGAAGGTGATTAAGGCACGATCGTCAAAGATCCACTCTTCAGTCTCGGGATCGCGCGGTTGAATCACACCCAGCCCGACGATTTCCGTTAGCTCGTCCTGTGAAACGCCGGTATGCAGGCAAAACTCGGTAATGGTGAAAGTTACTGTTACGTTAGCCATTTTGCTTACTCCACTCTTTGCGCGGATCGAAGCTCTGCTGGGCTTCTGCCAACTGTTGCCACAGCGCGGCGCTTTTTTCGTCCGGCTTCGGTGGCATCATGACCTTGATCACGGCATACAAATCCCCGGTTTCTTTTTTGCCGACCAGGCCTTTTCCCTTGATGCGCAAGCGCTGCCCGGTTTGGCTTCCGGCGGGAATGGTCAACAGGATACTGTCTTTCAGAGTGGGTACCGGTACTTTGGCGCCGAGCGCTGCTTCCCAGGGGGCGACTGGCAGCACGATTTCCAGATTGTGACCGACGATGTCGAATAATGGGTGCGGAGCAATACGGATGATCAGATAGAGATCGCCGCTGGCGCCACCGTCAGTTCCTGGTCCGCCCTGGCCCTTCAGACGAATGCGTTCGCCATCGCCAACGCCGGCGGGGATTTTCACATTTAGGGTTTTAGGGATTTCCTGTTCCACCATGCCGAAAGCGTTATACACCGGCAGGCTATAGCGAATGGTACGGGTTTGCTCGGCCTGGGTTTCTTCCAGGAAGATAGCCACTTCCATTTCAACATCCTGGCCGCGCATGCCCTGACGTCGTTGACGATGCTGCTGAGCACGGGCATGTTCGCCGAACATGGAGGAGAAAATGTCGGAAAAATCTTCGGCGTTATGGGCACTGCCATGCTGAGTCTGGCGGCCAAAATTGGGATCGTTACGGTGCTCCCGCAGTTGATCATATTCGGCGCGGCGTTCGTCGTCTTTCAGCACTTCATAGGCTTCGGCGACCAGTTTGAACTGTTCCTCGGCATTCGATTCGGTGCTGACGTCGGGGTGATACTTTCGCGCCAGTCGGCGATAGGCAGTTTTGATTGCCTTGAGATCGTCCGCCGGCTTAACCCCTAAAATGGCGTAGTAGTCCTTGAATTCCATAGCGTTATCATCTCACTTCAATCTTTCGTCAGGGGGATAGTTGAACCTGTATTGGGTGAAAATTTACTCTTAGTCGGGCCGTTTGTCGTTGATGTACCGATGTCATTAGACGGTTTGGCAACCAAAAAGCGGAGCCGGGCGGCTCCGCAGCGGGATCACGCCCGTTTCAGTAACCGGGCAACCTGGAACAGGCTGAAAGAGCTGAACAGCATTTCAATGCCGACGATGGTGGTTACCAATACCACCGACGTCACGGGATCGGCGCTAAGCAGCAGCCAGGCAATTGCCAGATCCAAAATGCCAATCACCAGTTGCAACCAACTGCCTTTAACTTCACGCAGCTTATAACCGGCAATCAGCCGCACAATTCCGCCCAGCGCAAACAAGGCGGCGAGATAAACCGACATGGCGAAAATGCCCACTGCCGGATTGGTGATAAAGACGTAGCCGATGATAAGGTAAGCTACCCCGAGCAGAATGCCGCCGATCATCGGCCAGGTATTTTGCAGCCGGTTGGCGACCATGGCGAAAATCAGACCGAATCCGCTCAGTAACAAGAAAATCCCCACGACCATACTGATAGCCGCACCGGAGGCAAAGGGACGGAACAGGCAGAAAATGCCGCCCAGTAACAACAGTAGCGAGATGATTAACAGCGGGGTGCGTTGTTTCTTTAAACTCTGCTCGTCGATGTTCAGCGAATGAAGATGATTCATGTTAAGCATGATGTAACTCCCTTATTGTGAATGTCCTGTACTGTCCATCAATGAGTATAGTGGAACACGCTGCCTGAGGATGATGCATGGCTGCGGTGTATTTCTTCGCGTACCAAAAAGAGCCGTCCCGGTGGATTAGGTAAGGTTTTTCATGGCATACGTGCCAGAATAGAGATAAAACCGATGCCGCTATGTTGAGCGAGATAATAGATATCCGATGATGGCTCCTTCCCGTTTGCTGAAATTCCTGCTGCCTTATCTTTGGCCTAAAGATAACCTCAAACTACGTTATTACCTGGTTATCGCCTTTGCTTTCATGGTGATTTCCAAGATCAGTATCACGCTGGTGCCGTTGGCGTACAAAGCGATGATCGACGCCCTGAGTGGCGAAACCGCCAAAATGCTGGCCATCCCCATAGGACTGATTTTGGCCTATGGCGTCGCCCGTATCGGCGGGGCGCTATTTGAAGAATTACGCAACGTGATGTTTGTACATGTCAGCCAGAATGCGACCCGATTACTGGGGCTACGGGTTTTCAGACAGTTGCACGCGCTGAGCCTGCGCTTTCACCTGGAGCGACAAACCGGCGGGCTATCGTTATCGATCGAACGCGGTACTCAGGCGGTGGCGACAGTGCTTTCGCGGCTGCTGTTTTCCATTTTCCCAATCCTGTTCGAAATCACCCTGGTCGCGGTGATCATGTGGCATCTGTTAAACGGTTGGTTTGCGCTGGCCATTTTGCTGACGGTTGGCTGTTATATTCTGTTTACCGTGATGGCGGTCAGTTGGCGTAGTCGCTTTCGGCGCGAGCTTAATCAGGCGAATGCCGATGCCAATACCAAATCTATCGACAGCCTGCTCAATTATGAGACGGTAAAATACTTCGGTAACGAAGACTTCGAGGCCGAGCGTTTCAATATGTCGCGCCGGTTGTATGAATATGCCGCCATCAAAAACCAGTTCAGCTTTACCGCCCTGAACCTTGGGCAAACTGCCATTATTTCCATCGGCCTGATCGTGATGATGGCGATGGCGGCGCAGGGCATTGTGCAAGGGCGCATGACGATTGGTGACTTTGTTTTGGTAAATGCTTACCTGCTGCAACTCTATCAGCCGCTGAATTTCTTCGGCTTTATTTATGCCGAAGTCAGGCAGGCATTGATCGATATGGAAAACATGTTCGATTTGTTGCAGGAAGAGCAGGAGATCGTCGATAGGCCGGATGCGAAGGCGCTGCACCTGACTGCTGGCGAGGTGAGTTTCGACTCGGTCAGCTTTGGCTATGATGCGCGTCGGCCGATCCTGAAAAACGTCAGCTTCACTATTCCGGCCGGTAACACGGTCGCGGTGGTCGGTGCCTCGGGGGCGGGCAAGTCCACGCTGTCCCGGTTGCTGTTTCGTTTCTATGACGTGAGCGGTGGCTCGGTCTCGATTGACGGCCAGGATATCCGCAGCCTGAAACAGGCCAGCCTGCGCGCGGCGATCGGCATCGTGCCGCAAGACACCGTGTTGTTTAACGATACGCTGGGCTACAACATTGGCTACGGAAAAACCGGCTCGAGCCAGGAAGAGATCGAGCGGGCCGCCAGGTTGGCGCATATACATGAGTTTATCGTCAGCCTGCCCGACGGCTATCAAACCCGGGTGGGGGAACGTGGGCTTAAGTTGTCCGGCGGTGAAAAGCAACGGGTGGCGATTGCTCGAACCATCCTGAAAAACCCGGCGATTTTGGTGTTTGACGAGGCGACCAGCGCACTGGATACCCAGACCGAACGCGAAATCCAGTCGCATTTGCGTGAAGTGAGCCGTGACCACACCACGCTGGTGATTGCGCACCGTTTATCGACGGTAGTGGATGCCGATGAAATTATCGTGCTCGAGGCCGGTGAAATTGTTGAGCGCGGGCGACATGAAGCCTTGCTGGCAGCCAATGGTCGCTATGCCGCGATGTGGCAAAACCAATATAACGACGAACAGCAGTCCTGAGGGCATTGAACCCCAGGCGGGAGATAGCGCCTGGGGAACCGCCGGTTAAAGATCGCCGGTCAGGTACTGTGCCACGCCGTTAGCGAAACTCCAGTCACCTTTGCCGTTAGTGGTGACAGACACCATCAGGTCACTGCCTTCAATCCCACAACTCTCCTTCAGCTCACGGCTGAGATCGGCATAAAACCGCTGTTTCTGCTCCTCGGGCCGCGGGCTGGTAATCACCCGTACTACCACCAAATCGCGGGTGCGAGTCAGGTTAAGGCCGGTGTCTTCAATCACCATGTGGTGAGCTTTGTTTTCATGAACAATCTGGTACCTGTCACGCGGCGGGACTTCAAAGGCGCTGAGCACCGCACGGTGGGCGGCATCGAGCAGGGTCTTCAGTTCGGCTTCGCTGCGGCCCTCTATGACTTCAAAGATAAGTAATGGCATTTTTATAATCCTGTCAGTGGGTTAATCTCAACGTGAGGCAGCGAGTTATCTTCGCCCTGGAGAGCTTATCTTAGCTAGCCACCAGTGCGGGAAGAAGCGCTATACTTGAACTCATTGTTTATAAAAATGAACAGTCGACGATGAAAAATCCCAATGTAGAAACCCTGTGGACCCATTTGCACTGGCTCACCGTGCTGGCCGAGCAGGGGAGTTTTACCCGTGCGGCGGAGCGGCTGGATGTCAGCAAAGCGGCGATGAGTCAAAAAATCAAAGAGATTGAAACGCTGGCCGGGGTGCCGTTGGTGCAGCGCACTACCCGCAGCGTCAGGCTGACCGATGCCGGGCTGCGGTTGGTGGAAGAACTGCGCCAGCCTTTCGCGCAAATAAAGCAGAGTTTTTCCGGCATTTGCGATTCGACCGGGCCGCTGCGTGGCTCGGTGCGGGTGACGGCACCGGTGGCATTTGCCCGCCAGCAGTTGGTGCCGCGCATTACCGGTTTTCTGCGTGCCAACCCAGAGGTGCGGGTACAGCTTGAGGTGTCCGATCGACTGGTGTCCTTAACCAGCGAAGGGTTCGATTTGGCGATCCGCCACAGTGACAACCTGCCCGATACCCACGTTGCCTGGCGACTTTGCCCAACCGCCACCTTGGCGGTGGCGTCGGCGGACTATGTGCAACGGCAAGGCATGCCGGTTTCACCGGCCGATCTGCAACGGCATCAGTGTCTTTATTATCCCCGCAGCAGTGAGTCACCGAGCTGGAGCTTTGTCGCCAAACAGGCAGCAGAGGGCAAGACAGAAAAAATTCGGGTACCGGTCAGTGGCCCGTTTGCTACCAATAACAGCGAGTCGATACGTGATGCGGCAGCGGAAGGTTTGGGCATCGCCCTGTTGCCGGACTTTAGTGCGCAGCAGGCATTGACGGACGGCAGGTTGATCGAGGTGTTACCGGCCTGGCGGCCGATCGATGCCTTTGCTGACGGCCTTTATGTGGTACGCCCTTATGCGCCTCAGGTCTCGCGGGCGGTGACGGAATTCAGCCGTTATCTGCGCAGTGCCTTTGCCGAAGGCTTTTCGTCTGCCGGATGCTGAATTACCCGCGTTACCCCCACCAAGGTTGGCGCAATGGTAACGCTAATGATCAGAACGATGTGATTAACGCAGCTCCTGCACCAGCGAGTCGGCGTTGATATCTGCAATGGTTTTCGCGCCGATCAGCGTCATGGCAACGCGCATTTCTTTATCGATCAGCTCGAGCAGGTTGGCGACACCGGCCTGCCCGGCGGCGGCCAGCGCATAGGCAAAGGCGCGACCCAGCAGCACGCCGTCGGCACCCAGAGCGATCATACGCACCACGTCCAACCCGCTGCGAATGCCAGAGTCGGCCAGCAGGGTGATATCGCCCTTCACCGCCTCGGCAATCGCCGGCAACGCATGGGCAGTGGACAATACGCCGTCCAGCTGGCGGCCACCGTGGTTGGACACCACAATGCCATCGGCACCAAAACGCACCGCATCCCGGGCGTCTTCCGGATCCAAAATACCTTTGATGATCATTGGGCCTTGCCAGAACTCGCGGATCCAGTCCAGATCCTTCCAGGAAATTGAGGGATCGAAGTTGGTACCCAGCCAGCCGATATAGTCTTCCAGGCTGGTGGGTTTGCCGCGATAGGCCGAAACATTACCCAGATCGTGCGGTTTACCACACAACCCAACATCCCAGGCCCACTGCGGATGGGTCACCGCCTGCAGTATGCGGCGCGCGGCGGCATTGGGGCCACTCATGCCGGAGTGGGCGTCGCGGTATCGCGCGCCAGGGACCGGCATATCGACGGTGAATACCAGGGTCGTCACCCCGGCGGCTTTGGCGCGCTCCAGCGCATTGCGCATGAAACCCCTGTCTTTCAAGACGTACAGTTGGAACCACATCGGCCGATCGATTGCCGGTGCCACTTCTTCTATCGGGCAAACCGAGACCGTCGACAGGGTAAAAGGAATGCCTTTCTGTGCGGCGGCTTTAGCAGCCTGAACCTCACCGCGGCGGGCGTACATACCGGTCAACCCGACCGGGCCGAGGATCACCGGCATCGCCAGTTTTTCACCGAACAGGCTGGTTTCCAGGCTGAGGTCGGACATATTGCGCAGTATGCGCTGGCGTAGCGCGATGCCCGCCAGGTCTTCCGTGTTGCGCCGTAGGGTGTGTTCCGCGTAGGCCCCGCCGTCAATATAGTGGAACAGAAAAGGCGGGAGTTTAGCCTGTGCGGCGGCCCGGTAATCGGTTGAAGCGGAGATGATCATATTTTTGCTCTCTACGATGAAGGCCGGTAATGAGGTCACGCTAGGTGCTAATGCCGGTCGGAGATGTAGCGAAAAGGTTAATAACCAGGATGCTTTTATTCTAAGCACAATAGCCGACGGGGTTCTATGCCCTGTTTTCAGCAAGAGAGCGTTCTCAAGCGAAATAATGACATGGCGGTAGCAAAGGAATGACATTTATTGTTTTTATAATCAATGGATTAGTTGGTTAACTATCCCCTGTGAGGCGAGGGAATACAGTGATTAGGCATGAATTGGCCAGAGTGTATGTCTGAAAATCACCTAATCCCGCGGCTGGCGGATAGCCTTTAACGGGAATACTGCGATCAGATTCAAAAATAATGGCTGATATTTTGGTAGGCGGTGATGATATGTTCGGTCAATAAACGGGTCTTTAACGGCAAATTGCGGGTGTAAGGGTAAACCGCATAAACGCCTAATACCTTGCCACAGTGGCCGCTCAAAACCTCCACCATGGTGCCTTCCTGTAAATCCTCGTACACCATGCAGCGGGGCACCATGGCAATGCCATAACCGCCGATCACCGCTTTGCGGATCGCCCTGGCGTTATTGGCGGACAGATTACCCTTGACCTGCAGTTCGTAAATCTCGTTGCTGCCCGGCTGCTTCATCAGCCAGTTGTCGGTGCCACTTTCCTGATAGGTATAGGTCAGGCAGTTATGCTTGAGCAGGTCGCCGGCTGACTGCGGTTCAGAATATTGTTGCAGATAGCCGGGCGAGCAAACGATCACCCAGCGGGAGTTCAGGATCGGACGGGCGATCAGGCTGGAATCAGGCAGGGTGCCGGTGCGGATCGCCAGATCGATCCCTTCGTTGACCAAATCGGCGAAGCGATTTTCCAGCCGCATTTCCACCTTCAGGTTCGGGTGAAGGGCACAAAATTCCGCCACGCTTTCACTTAACAACAATTCCCCTGAAATGGTCGGCACCGACATGCGGATGATGCCCGTCAGTTCATCGCTGTTTTCACTGATGACGTTCAGGGCTTCCTGAGTTTTTGCGCTAATTTCTTTGGCCTGGCGGTACAGGCTTTGGCCGTTTTCGGTGAGCGTCAGGCTGCGGGTGGTGCGGTACAGCAGGCGTGCGCCGAGGGACTTTTCCAGGCGACCGATGCGCTTGCTGACCACCGAGCTGGTGATACCGGCGGTTTCAGCGGCTTTGCTGAAAGAACCGCAGTCAACAATCAGGGCGAACAGGATCAGGTCGTTGGCATATTCATGTGTGGGCAACATCGGTGGGTGTTTTCCTCGTCCCGGAGTAATCGCCAGTGTAAATCCTCAGGGTCAGGAAGCAAACGTCGGCGACAAAATGAGAATTATTATTGATATCACTTTTTGGCCGCTTACAATGCCAACCATCTCAAGATTTCAGGTTAAGGGTTTTTCATGGAGTTGCTACGGGTGGTTTACCGCCAGTATCGCTGGCCGTTTCTGGCGGTAATGGCGTTGACCATGGCCAGTGCGGCACTGGGTATAGGCATCATCGCCTTTATAAATTTGCGGCTGATGACGGTGGCGGGCAATCCGCTGGCCGTATTGCCGGAGTTCCTCGGGCTGCTGGCGTTGCTGATGGCGGTCACGCTGGGTTCTCAGCTGGCGCTGACAACGCTCGGCCACCATTTTGTGTTCCGACTGCGCGGCCAACTGGTGAAGCAGATCCTGGACACCGATATCGAGCGGATAGAGCAGTTGGGCAGCGCATCGCTGTTGGCAAGCCTGGCCAGTGATATACGAAATATCACCATTGCCTTTGTTCGCCTGCCAGAGTTGGTGCAAGGGGTGATACTGACGCTGGGGTCGGCGGCCTATCTGGGCTGGCTATCTCCGCAGATGCTGGCAGTCACCGCGGTTTGGGTCGCCGTGACGGTATTTGGCAGCGGGTGCCTGGTATCGCGGGTATATCGTCATTTAACCAGCGTGCGTGAGGCCGAAGAGCGCCTCTATGAACACTATCAGTCTGCGATTGACGGCCGTAAAGAGTTGGCATTGAACCGCGATCGTGCAAAAGCGCTGTACCGGCAGGCCTATCAGCCGGATGCAGAAGATTATCGACGGCAGATTATCCGCGCCGATACCTACCATCTCAGTGCGGTGAACTGGTCGAATATCATGATGCTGGGTGCGATTGGTTTGGTGTTTTATATGGCCAACAGCCTGGGCTGGGCCGATACCACCGTCGCGGCAACCTACTCGCTGACGTTGCTGTTCCTGCGTACCCCGTTACTGCAGGCGGTGGGGGCATTCCCGACGCTGATCGGTGCCGAAGTTGCCTTCGGCAAGGTCAAAGCACTGCGGCTTGCCGATTATCAACCCGAGTTTCCTGCGGCAGCGGCCAAAGCCTGGCAAACCCTGGAGCTGCGCGATGTGATGTTCCACTATGGCGCGACGGAGCAAAAAACGGGGTTTGCCGTTGGGCCGATCGACCTGAGGTTGCAACGTGGTGAACTGGTCTTCCTGATTGGTGGTAACGGCAGTGGGAAGTCGACGCTGGCGATGCTGCTGACCGGGTTATATCAGCCGGTCAGTGGACAAATCTTGCTGGATGGCATTGTACAAACTGCGGCTGATATGCCCGACTATCGCCGCTTGTTTTCCGCCATTTTTACCGACTTTCACCCGTTCCACCATTTGCAGGGGCCTGAAGGTGAACAGCCGGATGCCGAACTGGTGGAAAGCTGGCTTAACCGATTGAACATGAAAAGCAAATTACAATTCGACGGCCTGCGGGTAACTAATCCGCAGCTGTCGCAGGGGCAGCGCAAGCGTCTGGCACTGTTGCTGGCGGTGGCAGAGCAGCGGGATATTTTGCTATTGGACGAATGGGCGGCGGATCAGGATCCGCAATTTCGCCGAATATTCTATCGTGAACTGCTACCGCAGTTACGCGCTTTGGGCAAAACGGTATTCGCTATCAGCCATGACGACCATTACTTCGAACATGCCGATCGGCTGCTGCAAATGCGTGACGGGCGACTCAGCGAGTTGACCGGCAGTGAGCGTGAACGTGCCAGCAAGGACTCGGTTTCGCAGATTGACTGATATTAATATCACCCGGCCTGCACTATTGGGCTGGGTGATCCATTCTTCCCACATGGCGCTATCCGCTAAAATCAGCATATCCCCGCACTTCAGGATCGCCCCCCAGCCTAAACCGTTGCCAATTTAACTTAAGTAATGTTGATTAATTGTGTTTTGATTTATTGAGTAGTGGTTTAATTTTGATCTATCCGCTTATGCCACACTGCTGCTTGTCGATTAATCCACCCCAAATCTGGCGCCAATGACCTGACTAATCCTGCTGTTTTTCTACCCTGCACCTGGCTTTAGGTACATGACTAGCAGATATTTTTTAAATATCCATAGGAATAAACCTCTTTATTGATCGTTTAAATAGATCAATAATTGAATTTTGATTAGTTTAATCTATTAGATGAGGCGGCTGTGATAAGCAAGGATGACGCGGATATCAAACGTAAAGCTTGGCTGTGCGTATTTATCGGCTGCGGGGTGTTTTGGCTGGCCGTCGCCGCCGTGATTTATTGGCTGCTTATTTAGGAAACAAATCGATGGACAAAAAACGCGTAAAGAAGAAAGGGGGCGCCCGGGATGACAGCCCGGTCAAGATCCCCCCTTCATGGCAGTTAACCCGACAACAACGGGATTTTATCAACGATCTCTGGCAGAACGATGCCACGGAACCCGTACCGAAACCGGCCACCCGGCCCGGCGTTAACGAATAACCCGATTGCGCCCGGCCAATATGCCGAACAGCATCTGCAGCAGCGTAAGGCCCAACAGAATGGTCAGCGGCAACTGCCAGCCCTGAGTCAGGTCATGTAACAGGCCGAACAGCGTTGGCCCCAGCGCGGCCAGCAAATAGCCTACCGATTGCGCCATGCCTGACAGTTGGGTGGCCTGGTGATGATGGCTGCTGCGCAGGCCAAAGAACGACAGCGCCAGTACCAACGAACTTCCCGCCCCCAGACCGGCAAAAATCAACCATATCAGAGAATAGGCCGGCAGCAGCAGCAGCCCGGCGACGCCGGTAAAAATCAGCAGTGAACTGCACAGCGCGATAGCTCGCTGATCGCGTGCGCGCGGCAGAATAAACACCATCACAAAGTTGGCGGCGATGGCCACTACCTGATAGATAAACAGCTCAAAACCCGCCTGCTGTGGCGAGGTGCCATGGCTGGCGGCGAAGGCGCTAAACCAGCCGATAATGGTATAGAAGGTAATGGACTGTAAGCCCATAAACAGCGCCACCTGCCAACCGAGCGCACTGCCCCAGGGGGAACGGGACGGCGCAGACTGAACTCCGGGGGCATCAGCGCTCGCTGAAGTGGCTGGGCGGCGCAACTGGGGCAGCCAGACCATCAGCGCCAGTAACGCAGGCAGGCTCCAGCACAGCAGGGAAAAACGCCAGCCGAGGCCATTTAGCGCTGCCAGCGGCACCGCCAGACCCGAGGCGGTAGCGGCCACCAGTGACATCACCGCCGCGTAACCGGCAATCATCGCGGCGGCCCGACCTGGAAAGTCGCGTTTCACCAGCGTCGGTAAGACCACGTTGGCAAAGGCGATGGCCGCGCCGATCAGGACAGTGCCCAGCCAAAGCATGCCGGGTTGCGGCAGGGAACGCAGCGCGATGCCAATCACCAGCAGCAGCAGCGCCATACCCAGCGTGCGTTCAATCCCCATGCGTTTGGCCAGGCCGGGCGTCATCGGCGACAGCACGGCAAACAGAATCAACGGCAGCGAGTTAAGCAGACCGGCCGAGGTGGCGGACAGCAACAACTGCTGCTGGATCTGTTCCAGTAACGGCCCGACGCTGGTTAGCGCGGCGCGCAGGTTGGCCGCGACCAGCATAATGCCGGTGACCAGTAATAATGGATGGCGTAAACGGCTGCGTTTTAGGGGAGCAGGCGTTGGGGGTAAGGCAGATTGGGGCATTGGTTCCTCGCACCAGGGCAGGCAGTCAATCAATACTGCATGGCATGATGCGTTGATTGACGTTAACGCTTACGTACCGGCAGGGGGCCGATATCTGCGCGCAAGTGTAGGGAAGAACCCCTGGCCTGACAAGGGGCAGGTTTTGCGACAAATGCGCCATTTCGGCGTCTGCGACACAATGCCGGGAGGGGATAATTGCTGTTATGTGATCCCGATCACCTGATGAACTAAAAGTCGGCCAGCCGGCCCGCAAAGTCACCGCTTTCGTTTGCTGCTGCGCTTTGGGAGCTGCATCCCGGCAACCGCGCCCGCCCTGAGATTTCACTTTGCCTTTCACTGCCGCTTAATATTTTCACTTCATTTCGATGCGAAAGGTTTTTAGCCCCTTTTTCTGCTAAAACAGCGCTGTAACCCTGATCACAATTTCATTGCTTTCGCTTTGCTGTAATGCCAGCGCAGTAGAGCGAAAGCCATCTTCTCCCCGGCCCGGCCGGAAACCTGAGGACCGCAGCTCATGCCAGTGAATACCGCAAAGCGACGTGAACACATTATCGACTTGTTATGCGAGCACGGTAGCGTGCGCGTGGAGCAGCTCAGCAAACAGTTTGCAGTATCCACGGTGACGATCCGCAACGATCTGCGCTTTCTGGAACGAAAAGGGTGTGCGCTGCGAGCTTATGGCGGCGCGATGCTCAATCAGCAATTTGCCTTTGATCGCCCGTTGCATGACAAAGGGCGGTTAAACCGCGACGTGAAGTCGCAGATCGCAAGCGTAGCGGCAAGCTATGTGCGTGATGGCGATGCGCTGATCCTCGATTCCGGTTCCACCACTACCCAGATAGTGCCGTTCCTCAAGGGACGACGCGATCTGGTGGTGATGACCAATGCGCTGAACATTGCCTATGAGCTTTCAGGTAACGATGGGGTGGAGGTGATGGTGTTGGGCGGCAGCGTGCGCCGTAACTCCTACTCGCTCTACGGTCCGGCTGCCGAGCAGCAATTGCGCCAGTACCGCTTCGACAAACTGTTTTTGGGCGTCGACGGTTTCGATCTGGTTGCCGGTATCACCACGCCTCACCCCGGTGAGGCCCACCTCAATCGCGTGATGTGTGAGGTGGCGCGCGAGATCATCGCCGTGGCGGATGCCAGCAAGTTTGGTCGCAAGAGCTTTTGCATGATTCGCGAAGCCGGACAAATTCATCGGCTGATTACCGACAGCCTTCTTCCGGACGATTACGAGTGGGCGTTAACCGAGTTGGGCGTGGAGGTTGTCATCGCCGATCGGTAGTACGGCGCCTGCGTGGGGGTTTCATGCAGCAGTTGTTACAGCTTGTTGAGCAGCACAAGGCCGGAAAACCGGTTGGGGTATTTTCCGTTTGTTCCGCTCACCCCTGGGTGCTGAAAGCGGCCCTGCGGCAGGCCAGAGCGCGTGGCACGCCGGTGCTGGTTGAGGCCACCTCGAATCAGGTCAATCAGTTTGGTGGTTACACCGGCCAGACGGCGCAGCAGTTCCGCGATGCGTTGTGGCAGCTGGCGGATGAAGTCGGGCTATCGCGTGACCGCCTGTGGCTGGGGGGCGATCATCTCGGCCCCAATGCCTGGCAGGATAGACCGGCAGAAGAAGCGATGCAGCTGGCCGAAACGCTGATCGACGATTATGTCCGCGCCGGCTTTCGCAAAATCCACCTCGATTGTTCCATGTCCTGCGTTGGCGATCCTTTCCCGCTGAATGATGAAACCGTGGCCGTGCGTGCGGCCCGGTTGTGCAGCGTCGCGGAGCGCGCCTGGCAGGAGAGCGGCGGCGAGCCACCGGTGTATGTCATAGGTACCGAAGTGCCGGTGCCGGGCGGCGCGCAGGAGGCGCTGGAAGGCATGCAGGTCACCACGCCGCAGGCGGTGCAGCAAACGCTTGAGGTACATCGCCTGGCCTGGCAGCGGGCGGAGCTGGTCGACGCCTGGAGGCGAACCATTGCGCTGGTGGTCCAGCCGGGCGTGGAGTTTGATCATCACAGCGTAGAACACTACCAACCTCAGCGGGCCCATGAACTTAGCCGCTTTATCGAACGGCAGCCGGGCATGGTCTACGAGGCACATTCAACGGACTACCAACCTCCGCAGGCCTACCGGCAACTGGTGGGCGACCATTTCGCCATCCTGAAAGTCGGCCCGGCGCTGACTTTTGCCCTGCGCGAAGCGCTGTTCGCCCTGGATCATATTGAACGTGAATGGCTGGGCGAGCATCAGTCGGCGCAGCTGTGCGCCACGCTGGAACAGGTGATGCGCGAACAGCCGCAGCAGTGGAGTCGCTACTACCACGGCAATCCGCATCAACAGTATCTCGACCGCCATTACAGCCTGAGCGACCGGGTGCGTTACTACTGGCCGCAGCCACAGGTTCAGCAGGCGGTAGAGGGGCTGATCGATAATCTGCGCCGTAATCCGGTACCGCTGGCGCTGCTAAGTCAGTATTTGCCCGATCAGGCCCGTGCGATGAATGCCGGCGAACTGAGCGACGATCCGCAGGACTGGGTGATGCACAAGGTGACGCAGGTGCTCGATGATTATCATGCCGCCTGCTACCCGGAGGTGCACTGAAATGCCAAATATCCTGATGACCCGCATTGATAACCGACTGGTACATGGCCAGGTTGGCGTTACCTGGACCAACACCCTGGGGGCCAATCTGGTGGTGGTGGCCAACGATGAAGCGGCAGCCGATCCGGTGCAGCAGAACCTGATGGACATGGTGGTGGCGGAGGGGGTGCAGACGCGTTACTTCACGCTGCAGAAAACCATCGACGTGATCCACAAGGCGGCAGATCGCCAGAAGATCTTTTTAGTGTGCAAAACGCCGCAGGATGTTTTGCGGCTGGTGCAGGGCGGGGTACCGATCCGTTTCGTCAACGTCGGCAACATGCATTTCGCCGAGGGCAAGCGGCAGGTGCATAAAACGGTCTCGCTGGATGAGGGTGACGTGGCCGCCTTTCGCGAACTGGCGGCGCTGGGCGTCGAGTGTGAGGTGCGCCGGGTGCCGGATGAAGCGGGTGAGCCCGTCGGCAAACTGCTGTTTTGAGTGTGGGGGAAATCATGTTGACTGATGCGTTATTGATTGCACTGCTGGCCGGATTGGCGGGGGTCGATCTGTTCGACGGCCTGACCCACTTCCACCGTCCAGTGGTTCTGGGGCCGCTGGTCGGCCTGATCCTGGGGGATGTCTATACTGGCCTGCTGGTCGGCGGCACGCTGGAGCTGGTGTGGATGGGCATGGTGCCGCTGGCGGGGGCTCAGCCGCCGAACGTGGTGATCGGCGGGGTGATTGGCACGGCATTCGCCATTCTTACCAAAGCCGATCCCAAGGTGGCGATTGGCGTTGCGGTACCGTTTTCAATTGCGGTACAGGGTTGCATCACACTGCTGTTCACCCTGTTTTCACCGATGATGCATCGCTGCGATCGCATGGTGAAAGAACTGAACTGGCGCGGCATTGAACGGGTGAACTACCTCGGTATCAGCATCCTGTTCGCGTTCTATTTTGTGGTGGCGTTCCTGCCGATTTATTTTGGTGCCGACGCGGCCAGTGCCATGGTGCAAAAGGCCCCGGTCTGGCTGTTGGACGGCCTGGCGGTGGCGGGTGGCATGATGCCGGCGATTGGTTTCTCATTGCTGATGAAAGTGATGATGAAAAAAACCTATGTGGCCTATTTTATCCTCGGTTTTATTTCCGTCACCTTCCTGAAATTGCCGATCCTGGCCGTGGCGCTGGGCGCGCTGGCGATCGCCCTGATCGACTTCTTTAACAGTCAACGGGCCGCTGCCGACCCGCTCAAACAACCTGTACCCCAGGAGGATGCTGAAGATGGCATTTAATGATTCTGACGATCTGCTGGCGCAAAAAGCGGAAAAACGCATGGCGCAGGCGCTGGCCACCAGCCAGGTGGAGCAGGACGACTACGTCGATAGCCAGCCCGCCGAGGCTCTGACCCGCGGTGATATCAATCGCATGGCCTGGCGCTCGTTGCTGTTGCAGGCGTCGTTCAACTATGAGCGCATGCAGGCCGGTGGCTGGCTGTATCAGTTGATCCCGGCGTTGCGCAAGATCCACAGCAATCCGCAGGATCTGTCTAACTCGATGAAAATGCACATGGAGTTTATCAATGTGCATCCGTTTGACGTCACCTTCCTTTCTGGGTTGGTGCTGGCGATGGAGCAAAACAAAGAGAAGATCTCCACCATTCGCGCGGTAAAAGTGGCGCTGATGGGGCCGCTGGGCGGGATTGGCGATGCGCTGTTTTGGCTGACGCTGCTGCCGATCTGCGCCGGGATTGGTGCCTCGCTGGCGCTGGAAGGTAGCCTGTTTGGGCCGATCGTCTTCCTGCTGCTGTTTAACGTGTTTCACTTCGGGCTGCGGTTCGGGCTGGCTCACTACGGTTATCAGGCCGGTACCAGCGCACTGGCGCTACTGAAAACCCATACCCGGCGAATATCCCACGCCGCCTCGATTGTCGGCATGACGGTGATCGGTGCGCTGGTGGCTTCGTATGTTCATCTTTCAACCCCGCTGGTGATGCATGCCGGCAAAGCCAGCGTGGCGCTACAGACCGATGTGCTGGACAAGCTGATGCCCAACCTGCTGCCACTGTGCTTTACGCTGCTGATTTTCTTCCTGATGAAGCGCGGCTTCTCACCGGTGAAGCTGATTGGCGTGACGGTGGTGATTGGCGTGGTGGGCAAGTTTATCGGTTTATTGTGAGGAGCGGTTTATGCCAGGCATTGTGATTACCGGCCACGGCGGCTTCGCCAGTGGGCTGTTGCAGGCGGTTGAACAGGTGGTGGGACCGCAGCCGTACTGCGTTGCGGTCAATTTTCCCGAGCAAATGAGTACCGCCGAGTTAAAAGCGGCGTTGATCTCGGCGTTGGCCGAAGTGGCCCAGCCGGACGGCGTGGTGTTTCTCACCGATATGCTCGGCGGTTCGCCATTTCGCTGTGCCAGCGAGCTGGCGGATACGCACGGGGATTGTGAGGTGCTGACCGGGGTGAATATGCAGTTAGCGGCGGAAATGATGCTGGAAAGGGACGGGCTGAGCCTGGACGAATTCCGCGAAGTGGCATTGGAGTGCGGTAAGCGTGGGTTGACCAGCCTGTGGCACGAAAGACGCCGGGTAAAATGTGAGGACGTACAGACCGACGGCATTTGAGGCAAGCCGGGTGACGCTGCGATGAGCACCACCCGGTTGATTAACCGGCGATAGGTAGGGGGCTTGGTGCTATTCGGGCCGGTTGGTTCTCTTCTGCACGGCTAAAGCGCCAGCAGCTCTGGTGGTATTTCGCCACGCTGTTGCGGTGCGCCACGCTGACCAATGTCACCTGCGGCAGCTCATCGACCAACAGGCAATACATCAACTGCTCGGTTTCATCGTCCAGCGCGCTGGTGGCCTCGTCGAGGAACAAAATGTCCGGGCGGGTCAGAATAGCGCGGGCGAACGCCAGCCGCTGTTGCTCGCCCGGCGACAGACGGTGGCTCCAGTTGGCACTGGTGTCCAGCCAGCGTTGCAGATGCTTCAGACGGCAATTTTCCAGCACTCTCAGCAGTTGCTCATCACTGTATTCGGCTGAGAGATGCGGATAACTGAGCGCCTCGCGCAGCGTGCCGATGGGAATATAGCTGCGTTGTGGCAGGAATAAGGCGCTGCTGGCCGCGTCGCGGCCAATGGTGCCGGAGCCGTAGGGCCAGATCCCGGCGATAGCACGCAGCAGCGTTGATTTACCGCAGCCCGAAGGGCCGACGACCAGCACTTTATCACCGCGTTTCAGCGTCATCGACGTTGAGCTCAGCAAGCTTTGACCGTCCGGCAGTTGCAGGCTGAGACGGTCGAGGATCAGCGGTTGGTGGTTCTCCGGTTGCTGTTGAATGCCGCGTTGCTGATGGTGTACCTGCTCCACGGCGGCGTTAAAACCGGCCAAACGGTTAACGCAGGCTTTCCAGGTTGCCAGATCGCTAAAGGCATCGATAAACCATGACAGTGCGCCCTGGACCTGGCCAAAGGCGGAGGCGATCTGCATCATGCCGCCCATCTGGATAGCGCCGGAGAAGTAACGCGGTGCCGCCACCAACAGCGGGAAAACAATGGCAAACTGGCTGTAAAAGTTAGAGGCGATGTTAAGCCGACGGGTGATGCGCATGATGGACCACCAGTTGGTGCGGATGCTGTCAAAGCGGTCACCCAACTGTTGCGCTTCGCGCGGTTCGCCGTGATAAAGCGCGATGGCATCGTTGTTTTCCCGGATACGGATCAGCCCAAAACGGAAGTTTGCCTCATAGCGCTCCTGATTAAAGCCGAGCTGGACCAGTGGTTTGCCGACCCACCAAATCAGCAGTGACCCCAGCACCGCGTACAGCAGGGCGAACCACACCATGTAGCCGGGCAGGGTGACGGCATGCTGATGGATAACAAAAGTCATTGGCCCGCTGACGTGCCAGAGAATGGTGATAAAGGAAAACAGCGTCACCAGACTGGAAAGCAGCCCAAGCGACAGCGACAGCGTGTACTGGGTCAGAACATTGAGATCTTCGGCAATACGCTGGTCCGGGTTATCGACGATCTGTTGCTGTTCGGTATGGTAATAGGCCTGATGCGCCAGCCATTTGCCCATAAATTTTTCGGTCATCCAGCGCCGCCAGCGCATCTGCAGGCCCTGCGTCAGGTAAATTTTGTATACCGCCAGCACGATGAAGATCAGCGCCAGATAGGTAAAGCGCCACAGCTGTGCCTTGAATACCGGATAGTTTTTGTTTTGCAGCGCGTCGTAAAACACCTGGTTCCACTGATTGATCAGCACGCTGATGTACACCAGCCCGAGCGACAAAGCGACAATGGCGATCAGCATCGACCAGGCTCGCAGTTTCTCTTCCGAGACCCAAAAGGGCTTAATCAATTGCCAGACGGCGTGTTTGGGGAGTGGGGTCGTGTTCATGAGTTCTCGTCGATTCTGTATTTTCTTCAGCATGGGCCGCGGACAAGTAACAAACAAACCTGGACTGTAAGCAGTTCTAACGCAGCTAACCGTTTGAAATATTAAGGCTGGATCGTCAGAGGTGTCGCCGGGAGCAATGGCGGTTATACTGGCGCCGAATTTGGGGTATTTACTGCGGAAAGGAAAAGTAATGAAGGCGTTGGTTCCCTTGCTGTTGACCTGTGGTGCGTTTGCCAGCGCTCAGGCCAGGGCACATATTGATGAGCCGGATATTGATGCCGATTGCCATAAGGTGGCGAGCTATGCCGAGCTGGGGAAAAGTGCTTACCAGCGCGGTGATTACCCACGCGCAGCCGACGTTTTCCGCGATCAGGCCGCCTGGAGCGAGTTCTGTGGTCTGGACAGTCAGGCGACCGCCACCGCTTACAACAACGTGGCGCTGGCGCTGATGCATGCCGGTGAACTGCTCAAGGCACGCGCCTATCTGGAATTGGCACCGCAGGACAGTAAATCCCAACATAATTTAAAACTGCTGCAGCAACGCCTGGCGAAGCAACCGCCGTCGAACGGGCCGGGCGGCGTCTACTGGCAGTATGCCGGGCGCGGCGTATGGAGCGAAGTGGAGGTCAAGCCGCAGGACGGTCGCTGGCTGATCGACTATTCCGGTTATTACATGCCGCAAATGGGGTTGTATTACGGCCCGAATATGGGCGAATTCGCCGAGGTGTTGCCGATTGAACAGGGCAAGGCGCTGTATCGTCAGCGGGAGCCGGAGGACGCGATAGCCTGTGATGTGGCGATGCACTTCACTGCGGATGCGCTGCAAATGCATACCCAAGGCGACTGCGGTTTTGGTTTTAACGTACGGGCAGAAGGGCGCTTTGTGCGGGTCGAATAAATAGCCCAGGCACCCAACTGAGTGGATGTCTGGGCAGGGTAACCCGGTTTATGCCCAGGTAGCGGCACCGCTCAGCAATTCTTTCCAGGCTTCAACATTCCCCAGATAGTTGCCCGCCGGGATCTGGCGCAGCTGGCCTTCACTGTCTTCGAGCGCAAAGGTCGGGAACCCTTGTCCCTGAACTTTGGCCAGCAGTGCCCGACTTTGCGCTATGTGTTGCGCGGTCGGGGCACCGGCGTTAAAGCGCATCTCGGCGATGAACGGGGCAGAAGCCAGGCCCAGCTCTTTTGCCAGGGCTTCCAGCACCGGCGTATCGGCGATGCGTCGACCTTCCTGATAATGCGCTTCCTGAATGCGATGCAGCATATCCAGCCCGCGTCCCGCCAGCGCTTGCGCCGCCAGTATCGCGGTAATCGGCGGCTCTGAGTCCATCACTGCGCTGGTATCACGCAGCAAGCCATTGAAATAGGCTTCGCCAAAGGTTTGTCCGGTTAACTCCGCAATACGCTTGTCGTGCGGGATAACATAATTACGCCATTCGTCCGTGATTTGGCGGCGATTGTTGCCGGTCATCATGCCTCCGGCATGCAGGGCGATGTTCAGCCCTGGAATGGTTTTGGCCGCCTTCACCAGCGGGGCTGCGCCATAACACCAGCCACACAGCGGATCGAAAATGTAATGCAGAGTCGTGCCGGTCATATTTATTCCTCGTTATCCCCGCCCCCTTTCAAGGGCGGGTTGCAGTAACGCCGTAGCCTGTTTATTAAGGCGGGCTTATTGCGGCCACTTCATTTCGCCTTTCAGCACCTTGGCGCTCAGTTCCAGGCTGGATTCATCTTTCAGGTTCGGGTAATGCTTTTTCATTGCCGCCACCAGTGCAGCAGAATCTTTGGCTTTTGGCAGTTCAGCTTCCAGCGTGGTCAGGTAGTTCTGGGTAAAGGTAACGGATTTCAGCGTCTGGTCGGCACCCGGCAGGAAATGGCCAGGAACAACGACTTTCGGTTTCAATGCCTTGATGCCTTCCAGCGTCTGCTGCCAGTGTGCGCGGGATTCAACGGTCTGGTTATCGGCGATCCACGGATGGATGTTGTCGCCCGCGACCGGAACACCGCCCACTACCGCTTTCAGCGCCGGGATCCACACGTAGGTGCGCTCCGGCGTTGGGCCGGTCAGGCCTTTCACTTCAACTTTCTGGCCGTCAACGGTGAAGCTGTCACCCTGCAACGCCTGTGGAACCACCACCGCTTTCGGCGCGTTGTCTTTCAGGATCGGGCCCCAATAGGCCACTTTGCCGTCTTTGGTGGCGTTGATTTCTTCAATGGTGCCCGGTGAGGCGATGATTTTTGCCTGTGGGAACGCGGCTTTAATCACGTCCAGACCAAAGTAGAAATCCGGATCTGAATGGCTGATGTACACGGTGGTCAGCTTCTTGCCGGTTGCCTTGATCTTTTTCACCAGTTCTTCTGCGTCATTGCGCTGGAACTGGGCGTCGATCAGCGCCACTTCGTGTTTGCCGCTGATGATCTCAGAGGACACCGGGAATACGCTTTTCTCACCCGGGTTGTACACTTCCATGGTCAGAGTGTCGGCGGCGGTGGCATAGGCGCTAAAGGTGGTGATGCCGGCGAAGGCCAGGGTCAGTAATGATTTGTTAAACATGGTCAGAGGTCCTTGGGTAACGATTAAATGTTGTATAGATGTTAGGTTGCATAAAGCGATAGAAAAACCGGATAATGAGCAATTATTCATTGCGTAAATCGGACGAATCATGGATCGCATTACCGCCGCTGAGGTTTTTATCACCATCGTTGACCGTGGCAGCATGATTGCAGCGGCGGAAACGCTGGAAATGTCGCGAGCCATGGTGACGCGTTATCTGGCCCAGATGGAGCAATGGGCCGGGGCACGTTTGCTGCACCGTACTACCCGTAAGCTTAGTCTGACTGATGCCGGAGAGCGTACATTAGAGCGTTGCCGACAGATGCTGGCGCTGGCGGGGGAAATAGACCTGGTCGAAGGGGAACAGAACGATGAACTACGCGGCCTGCTGCGGATCACCTGCTCGCAGTCGCTGGGGCAGACGGCGTTGGTGGGCGCGGTAGCGCAATACCTGAAGCGTCATCCGCAGGTGGCGGTGGATCTGCAAATGAATAATCGCACGGTGAATCTGGTCGAAGAGCGTATCGATTTGGCGCTGCGAATTACCAATGAGCTGGATCCCAATCTGATCGCCCGACCGCTGTCTTCCTGCGCCTCGGTGGTTTGCGCTGCTCCGGCCTACCTGGCGGCGCATGGCACGCCGCGTCATCCGCAGGATCTGGCGCTGCACAACTGCCTGACTTACTCCTACTTCGGTAAAAGCCTGTGGCATTTTGACCACCAGGGAGTGAAGTCGGCAGTCGCGGTCAGCGGTAATCTGAGCGCCAACGAGTCGGTGGTATTGATGGCGGGAACGGTGCAGGGGGCGGGGATTTCCATGCAGCCGTACTATTCGGCGGCACCGCTGCTGGCCAGCGGCGAACTGGTTGAGCTGATGCCGGATTATCGGCCCCAGTCGATGGGCATTTATGGCATTTATACTTCCCGTCGACAGATGCCGGCGACGCTGAGGACCATGCTGGACTTTTTAGTGGAGTGGTTTGCCACCGATGTCGGCTGGCGAGCGACGCTGCGCTGATATCGTTAACGCCGCGGTAACATTTTCACACATTTTTCATCATCAGCGCATTCAAGCGGTTAGCGTGTTTATCGGGGCATTTTGTGCGCTGTCGCGGCTGGGTCACTGGTTAACTGGTGGGGCGACGTGTAGTTTTTGTCGCGTGAGAAGAGTGAATAAGACTTAATAATTATAGGGTTAAATAGATATCCCGGCTCTTTGAACATCCTCTCTGACCTTTCCACGGACAGCCTGTCGGGCTGGCCGATAATTTTGTGTTTTTTACCAGCCTCGCGCGCCTGACGCCGGGGCTTTGTTGATTGGGAGCGTTACGCATGCCTGTTTCTCTGCTCGCACTGGCATTAAGTGCATTTGCTATCGGCACCACCGAGTTCGTTATTATGGGGTTGCTGCCGGAGGTCGCGAGGGATCTGCAGGTCTCTATTCCTTCCGCCGGCTGGTTGATCAGCGGCTATGCCCTTGGCGTGGCTATCGGCGCCCCGATCATGGCGCTGCTAACGGCGAAGCTGCCGCGCAAAAAGACGCTGCTACTGCTGATGGTGATTTTCATCTTCGGCAATATTATGTGCGCGCTGAGTTACAGCTACGATTTCCTGATGCTGGCGCGCATTATCACCGCCTTGTGCCATGGGGCATTCTTCGGCATTGGCGCTGTAGTGGCGGCTAACCTGGTGGCACCCAACCGTCGGGCTTCCGCCGTAGCGTTGATGTTCACCGGTCTGACATTGGCCAACGTGTTGGGGGTGCCGCTCGGCACTGCGCTGGGGCAGGCATTGGGCTGGCGCTCAACCTTCTGGGCGGTGACGGTGATCGGCGTATTATCCCTGTTGGCGCTGTATAGCAAGCTGCCGACGGTCAAGGATGAACAACCGACCGACCTGAAAAAAGAGCTGACGGCACTGCGTGGCGGCGGCATCTGGCTTTCGCTGCTGATGACCGTGGCCTTTGCCGCATCCATGTTCGCGCTGTTTACCTATATTGCCCCGTTGCTGACCGAAGTGACCGGGGTTTCCTCACATGGCGTGAGTTGGACGCTGCTGTTGATGGGGGTTGGCCTGACGCTGGGCAATATCCTTGGCGGCCGTCTGGCCGACTGGCGTTTGCCGCTGACCCTGACCTGTACTTTCCTGGTTATCGCCTGTTTCGCGGCGCTGTTCAGTTGGACCAGCCATTCGATGGTCCCGGCAGAGATCACCCTGTTCCTGTGGGCCGCCGCCGCGTTTGCCGCCGTACCGGCGCTGCAGATCAACGTGGTCACCTACGGTAAAAAAGCCCCCAACCTGGTCTCTACGCTGAATATTGCCGCGTTCAACGTCGGTAATGCCATCGGTGCCTGGGTCGGCGGCGTGGTGATTGCGCAGGGGCTGGGCCTGACCAGCGTACCGCTGGCGGCCGCGGGGATTGCGCTGCTGGGACTGGTACTTTGTCTGGTGACCTTCAGCCGCGCCAAGCGCCCGGCTAGCGTGTAATTACCGCTGCCAGACGGGCGGGGAGTGTCTCCGCCTGCTGTTGCAAATGCTGAGTAAAGGCCGTGACCAGCGCCGACGATGGGCGGTGCAGCGGCCGGATCAGACTGACGGTAAAGGGAACCTCAACGCTGAATGGCCGCACGTGGACGCCGCTGCCGGCGTAATCGAGCGCCGTCAGCGGGTTAACGATCGACACTCCCACTCCCGCTTTAACCATGGCGCAGACCGATGCGGCGCTATGGGTTTCCATCACCAGACGGCGGTTGACCCCTTCCTCACTGAACAACGAATCCAGTAGCTGGCGATAGCTGTCGGTGTTCGACAGGCTGATAAAGTTGTGTCCGGCAAAATCCTGCGGCGTCAACACCGTTTTCGCCAGCAGGGGATGCCCGGCCGGTAGCACGCACACCTCGTTCAGAGTCATCAGCGTCATGCGCTCGGTCCCCGCCGGGGTCAGGGTATTTTCCGTGAGTCCCAAATCGTGGCGCTGTGCCGACAGCCACTCTTCCAGCAGCGGTGACTCCTGCGGTATTACGCTGAAACTGACATCCGGATAGCGATCGATAAAAGGTTTGCACACCGCGGGCAGCAGTGATTGCGAGAACACCGGCAGGCAGGCAATCGACAGCTGTGCCTGCCGGAACTGGCGGATACCGGCGGCGGCGGCGGTGATACGATCCAGACCATAGTAGGAGCGCTGCACCTCCTCTAATAGCCGCAGGCCTTGCACCGTTGGGGATAAGCGGCCGCGTACCCGTTCGAACAATTGCAGCTGGATGAGCTTCTCAAAGCGTGCCAGCTCACGGCTGACGGTGGGCTGCGAGGTTTGCAGCAGCGCAGCGGCTTCGGTCAGGTTGCCGGTGGTCATCACCGCATAGAAGATTTCAATCTGGCGTAGCGTTATTGCGTGCATCGGCAGCTCCCGTAATCAGCAAAGCCATATCATAATTGAATAGACTCTGGCTAAATAGATATTTTCCACCCAAGAACGAGTGCGGCAATATTGGGGTATTCAACCATACCCTATGGATTTCAAGTTGCAGCTAGGCGACCAGCTCGCTCATCCCCAGGCGCTTACTTTAGTAAGTATCTGGGGTGAGCGAGTGCACTTAACAACGCTGCGACTTGAAATACGACGGGTAAGCAAATTTTGATTCGGGAACACTACTATGCCACGTACTTTACAGGATACGACGACTGCCCTTAATGCTGCTAACCTGTTGGCCCTGCCTGAGCGTTTTGGTTGCCCGGTATGGGCCTATGACGCCGCTATCATTAGCGAGCGCATCAGCCAGCTGCGTCATTTTGATGTGATTCGTTTTGCCCAAAAGGCCTGCTCGAATATCCATATTCTGCGCCTGATGCGTGAGCAGGGCGTCAAGGTGGACTCGGTGTCGTTGGGGGAGATTGAGCGCGCGCTGCAGGCTGGTTTTCAGCCGGGTGGTGAGCCAAGTGAGATCGTGTTTACCGCCGATGTACTGGATCACGCGACCCTGGCACGCGTCAGCGAATTGAAAATTCCGGTTAATGTCGGTTCGATCGACATGCTGGAGCAACTGGGCCAGGTTTCTGCTGAGCACCCGGTATGGCTGCGTATCAACCCAGGCTTTGGCCACGGGCACAGTCAAAAAACCAATACCGGCGGCGAGAACAGCAAGCACGGTATTTGGTATGCCGATTTACCGCAGGCGGTGGCGAAAATTCAGCAGTACGGCCTGAAACTGATTGGCGTCCATATGCATATCGGCTCGGGCGTGGATTACCAGCATCTGGAGCGGGTATGTGATGCCATGGTGCAGCAGGTGATCGATCTCGGCCAGGATATTAGCGCCATCTCCGCCGGTGGCGGCCTGTCGATCCCTTATCAGTACGGTGAAGAGGCGATTGATACCGAACACTATTTTGGCCTGTGGAACCGTGCCCGTGAGCGCATTGCTGCGCATCTGGGGCATCCGGTAAGCCTGGAGATTGAACCTGGGCGTTTCCTGATGGCGGAAGCCGGGGTGCTGGTGGCCGAGGTGCGCGCGGTGAAAGACATGGGCAGCCGCCACTTTGTGCTGGTGGACGCCGGTTTTAACGATTTGATGCGTCCGGCGATGTACGGCAGTTACCACCATATTTCTCTGCTGCCGGCCGATGGCCGCGATACTGCCAACCAGCCGCTGCGCGATACCGTGATTGCCGGGCCGTTGTGCGAATCCGGTGATGTCTTTACCCAGCAGGCCGGTGGCGGCATTGAAACCCGCGAACTGCCGCCGGTGCAGGTCGGTGATTATTTGGTGTTCCATGACACCGGTGCCTATGGCGCGTCCATGTCATCGAACTACAACAGCCGCCCGCTGCTGCCGGAAGTGCTGTTTGAGAATGGCGAAGCGCGATTGATTCGCCGCCGCCAGACCATTGAAGAGCTGATTGCACTGGAACTGATCTGATGATTTGGGCGCAGTTCAGTTCTGCGCCCGTTTTACAGAGACATGCGCCGGTGCTGGCCGTTGGGGAGTTGGACTTCCAGTGACAGCGTACCGCCCATGGCTTCAATATAGCGTTTCAACGAAGAGAGTTTGATTTCGCTACCGCGTTTTTCCAAATTGGCCACAGAAGGTTGGCTGATGCCAAGCCGTTTAGCCAGTTCAACCTGGGACACCGCCAGTTCTTCCCGCAGCATAGCCAGCCGCAGTTCAAAAATTTCTTTGTCCGCTTTTTGCCGAGCCGCGTCAACCACGGCGGGATCGAGCTTATCGATCAGATTTGATAATGGTTTGGCCATTTGCGTTACCTCTGGGTTGCCAAATAATGTGAAAACTCTCTGACGGCAATCGGTAGCATTTGTTGATAGAAACGTTTATTGCCGGTTTTGTCGCCGCCGCACAGTAGAACCGCTTGCCGTTGTGGGTCGAAGGCGAAGAAAACCCGATACGGACGACCACGATGCTGAATGCGTAATTCTTTCAGATGCTGTATTTGACCGTTGTGATGCAGCGTGTCGGCATGGGGACGCGCCAGCAAGGGGCCAAATTCCTGCAGTTTAAAGATGCCCACCAACAGGCTTTTTTGTTCATCGCTGTGTAATGATAAAAACCAGCTGTCGAATCGTTCGACGGTCACGACCTGCCACATGTCACGCTCCGAATATAGCCTTTGTGCTATATAGTGTAAAGGTTATTGTCATGACAATATGCGGGCTGGTGGCAGGGAAAGGAAATGGCGGTGGAGGAAATGCGGCGCGGCGCGCAATCGGCGGCAGCGCCCAGATAAGTCAGTTGGCGTAAGGCCCTGGAACCACGGATTCCCGCAGCCGAAGTTCACCGGTGAAAGGAGTGAGTGGCTGTATATCCTCCCCTTTAATCAGGCGGAAAGCCTGGCTGATGGCGGCTTCGATCATCACGTCGATCGGCAGATAAACGGTAGAGAGCGCCGGTTGCAAATAGGCGGCACTGGGTTCGTCATCAAAGCCGAACAGTGAGACATCCTGCGGCAGGCGTTTGCCCGCATCGTGCAATGCCTTCATTGCGCCGACCGCCATGTCGTCGTTACAGGCGAACAGGGCGCTAAAGCCGCTCCCCCTGCTCAGTAAACTACGCACAGCCTGATGGCCGCTCTGTACGCTGCTGTCACCATAGGCTACGCGGGCATCGTCGAAGGCAATGGTGTGATGCTCAAGTGCCTGCCGATAGCCGGCCAATCGAGCCTGTGCGGTAGGCGTGGCAATCGGCCCGGTAATGCAGGCTATCTCGCGGTGCCCTTGCTGAATCAAATAATCCACCGCATGGAAAGCGGCTTCCTGCTGTTCGAAGGACACACAGCGTGCACGGGCTTGTGGCAGATCGCGGTTGATCACCATGATCGGCACCGGCAGGCTGTCCAGCAGCTTCATCAGCGTGGCCTCGGACATAAAACGGGTATACAGGATGATGGCGTCACAGCGGCGATCGGCCAGCAGTTGCACCGCCTGTAGCTCGTCTTCCGGCGTGTCGTGGCCGTCGGTGACAATCAGATGCTTGCCGCTGGCCTCGATCAGCTTGGCGGCTTTGCGCAGCAGGCGGCCGAAGTAGGGGCCATCGAAGTTGGAAACCACCAGCCCGATGCTGTTGGAGCTTTTGTTCGCCAGCGACTGGGCCAGGAAATTCGGGCGGTAGCCCAGGTCGTCCATGGCCTTGAACACCGCGTCGCGGGTGCTCTTTTTCACCTGGCCGGTGCCATTCAACACGCGTGAAACCGTGGCTTTAGATACCCCCGCGCGAATGGAAACATCCAACATGGTGATCATCAATGGCTTACCCCTTTCAACATCCGCTGTGGCAAATAATGCTCAGTCTAGCATAGGGTTAACCCTTGGCTGCGCGGCTTTTTATCGCGGTGATTGCGTTGTGGTGAAACGCCCGTAGACTGCTTTCAGGTAACGAGAATAAGGGGAGGGCTGGATGACTAATATTGCGCTTCTGGCGGATTATCCACAGCACAGGCAACAGGTGGTTGACTGGTTATGGCGGGCGTTCGGCAGTGAAAACAGCAGGGCATTTTTCGCCAGCGTTGTGGACAGTGGCCTGCGTGGGGCAGATTTGCCCATCACTTTTATTGCCTTGCAGGGAGACGAACTGGTCGGCACCGTCGGTCTGTGGCGCTGTGATTTAATCAGCCGCCAGGATCTGACGCCCTGGCTGGCGGCGCTGTATGTCGATGAAAGCCAGCGCGGTAGCGGTCTGGGTTTGCGGCTGCAGCAGCATGTGCAGGACTACAGCCGCCAGGCCGGTTTCAACGAGCTGTATCTCTACAGTGACTTCAGCGGCTATTACGACCGTCACGGCTGGCACTATATCGGCGACGCGCTGGATTACCCTGACCGCCCGGTGCGGCTCTATCACCGCGAGCTGTGCTAGTTCTGCTCGTAAACGTTATTGATGCTGGCTACCGAATGGCGGCGCACCAGCGTCGGGCTGAACATATTGGTGATCTCCGGCAGCGGCTGGTTATTGGCCAGCGCCAGTGCCAGTTCGGCCGCCTGGGTCGCCATGGCCACCACCGGATAGCGGATGGTGGTCAGGCGGGGGCGCAGGTAGCGTGAAATCAGCACGTCATCAAAGCCAATCAACGACATTTGGCTCGGCACGTCCACGCTGTTGTCGCTCAGCACCGAGAGCGCGCCTGCGGCCATCGAATCGTTATAACAGGTCACTGCGGTGAAGTTTTTACCGCGCCCGAGCAACTCGGTCATCGCTTGTTCACCACCGATTTCGTCCGGCTCTCCGTAGGCAATCAGTCTTTCATCTACCGCAATGCCATGCTCCTGCAATGCATCGAGATAACCCTGCAGACGGTCTGCGGCGTCGGAAATTTGGTGGGTGGAGCAGACGATGGCAATACGCTGATGCCCCTGTTGAATCAAATGGCGAGTCGCCAGCCAGGCACCATAGCGGTCGTCCAGCGCCACACAGCGGGATTCAAAGCCTGGCAGCGTGCGGTTAATCAGCACCATCCCCGGGATTTGCTGCATCCAGCCGCTTAATTCAGGATCGGTCAGCTTCTTGGCATGAACCACCAGTGCGGCACAGCGGTGACGTACCAGTTGTTCAATCGCCTGACGCTCTTTTTCCGCTTCATGGTAACCGTTGCCAATCAGCAAGAAGTTGTGGGTAGCGTAGGCCACCTGCTCGACCGCTTTGACCATAGCGCCAAAAAAGGGATCGGACACGTCGGAGACGATCAGCCCTAGCGTTTCGGTCGATTGCTGCGCCAGCGCGCGGGCGTTAGCGTTTGGGTGGTACTGCAGTTGTTCCATCGCGGCCAGCACGGCGGTGCGTGAACTTTCGCTGGCCTTCGGGGAATGGTTTATTACGCGGGATACCGTGGCCACGGAAACACCCGCCAGCCTGGCAACATCCTTTATGGTAGCCATATCTGTCATACATCCTGGGTAATCGCTTACATTCCTCAGTCTTGCGGAAAAAACCCGGGGCTGCAAGCGCTGGCGATCGCAACTTGTGGTGGCTGTTGCAGATATGGGCGATTTATTCTGTGCTTAGACCTGAGTAGCTCAGTAATAGAGCCATTTGTGCTTTGGTGGCGCAGGGGAGCTAATGTTACTTTTGTGCATCCCATTTTGTTTGAGAACCGCATGTCGATTAAACGTTATCCGCAACTCGCTCACTGGGGGGCGTATACCGCCGTGGTTGAAGACGGCAGGCTTATCCACTGTGAGCCGTTCGCAGGCGATCCGGATCCTTCCCCGATGCTCGACTCCATCGCGCCGATGGCCTATTCCGACAAACGGATCCGCAAGCCGGCGGTTCGCCGTTCCTGGCTGCAAAAGCGTGAAGGCAGCGATCGCACGCTGCGTGGCCGCGAAGATTTTGTCGAAGTTGACTGGGATCTGGCACTCGATCTGGTGGCGGAAGAAAACCGCCGCGTGCGCGATCGCTACGGCCCCTCGGGCCTGTTTACCGGCTCCTATGGTTGGTCATCCGCCGGGCGTTTGCATCATGCGCGTTCGCTGGTGCGGCGCTTTTATTTCGGCGGTGGCGGTGGCGTTGATCAGCTAGGCAACTACAGCTGGGGCGCAGCGCAGTTTTTCCTGCCATATGTAATTGGTACCTTTACCCCATTGACCGGGCGCGTCACCAGTTGGCCGAGTGTGGTTGAGCACTGTGAGCTGTTTGTGGCCTTCGGTGGGTTGGCGCTGAAAAATGCCCAGGTATCGTCCGGTGGCGCGGCGGAGCACTCGCTCAAGCCATGGTTGCAAAAGCTGGTGCAGAAAGGCACCCCGGTTATCAACATCAGCCCGATGCGTGATGACTGTCCGGCATTTGTGAATGCCGAATGGATCCCGATCCGCCCGAATACCGACGTGGCGTTAATGCTGGCGCTGGCGTATGAAATTCAGCGGCGGGGCGCGCAGGACGAAGCATTTCTTTATAGCCACTGTGCCGGTTATGACCAACTGGCGAGTTATCTGCGCGGCACCGATGACGGCGTGGCGAAAACCCCTGAATGGGCCAGTGCGATCACCGGTATCCCGGCGGCGCGCATTGGCCTGCTGGCGCAGCAACTGATAGGCGTGCGCAGCTTTCTTACCTGCTCCTATTCCGTTCAGCGCGCTCATCGTGGCGAACAGCCCTATTGGATGATGATTGCCCTGTCAGCGATGCTCGGCCAGGTCGGGCTACCGGGCGGCGGCTTCTCGTTTGGCCACGGTTCAATGAACGGCGTTGGCAACCCGCGCGTGGATACGCCAGGGCCAATGATGCCGGTGGGGCCTAACCCTTGCGGGTTGGCGATCCCGGTGGCACGCATTTGCGACATGTTGCTGCAACCTGGCGAACCTTACCCGTTCCGTGGCGAGACGCTGCACTATCCGGATATCCATCTGGTGCACTGGGCCGGGGGTAACCCGTTCCATCATCACCAACAGTTAAACCGGCTGGTGGAAGGTTGGCAGAAGCCGGATACGGTGATTGTGCAGGATATCTGGTGGACACCGGCCGCCAAAATGGCGGATATCGTGCTGCCGGTAACCACCTCGCTGGAACGTAACGATATCGGCGGTTCATCGCGCGATCGCTACGTGTTGGCGATGCATCAGGCCATTGCGCCGCAGCATCAGGCGCGTAACGACTTTGATATTTTTGCCGATCTGGCGGAGCGACTCGGTTACCGCGAACAGTTCACCGAAAACCGCGATGAACGAGCCTGGATCGCATCTATCTATCAGCAGTGCGGGCAGGCGCAGGCCGGTACCGGTGTGGAATGGCCCGAGTTCGAGGATTTTTGGCGTAAAGGCTATGTCGAGCTACCGGCACCGGCGAAAGAATTTGTGTTCTTTGACGACTTCCGCGCTGACCCACAGGCCAACCCGTTGCAAACCCCGAGCGGCAAGATTGAGCTGTTCAGTGAGAAAATTGCCGGTTACCGCTACGCCGATTTTGCACCGCACCCGCAGTGGCAGCCGCCGGTCGAATGGCTGGGGGCGCCGCAGGCCAAAGAGTGGCCGCTGCACCTGATTTCCATCCAACCGAGCGATCGTTTACACAGTCAGATGGACCCGGCCCCCTTGGCGCAGGGCAATAAAACCGCCGGTCGTGAAACGCTGTATATGCACCCGCAGGATGCGGCAAAACGCGTTATTACCGATGGGGCTGAGGTGTTGGTCAGCAATGCGCGTGGCAGTTGTCTGGCGGGCGTCGCTATTACCGATGGCGTAACTCCGGGCGTGGTACTGATGGCCACCGGTGCCTGGTTTGATCCGGGCTTCGGCAGCCAGTGGCTGCAGGTGGAACAGTCCGGCAATCCGAACGTATTAACGCTGGATATCGGCACCTCGCCGCTCACCCAGGGGCCGAACGCCATGAGCTGCCTGGTCGAGGTGAGCGTTCGATAATTGACTATACCCTATGAATTTCGAGTTGCGGCTAGGCGTCCAGCTCACTCATCCCCAGGCGCTTACTTGAGTAAGTAACTGGGGATGAGTGAGTGCAGATAACAACGCTGCGGCTTGATAGGCGACGGGTATAAACAGCTGGTTACACTTTGCACCTTAATGTTGCGATTGCCTGCTGGCTGGCTTTTGCCGGCACGGGGTAAATTGAACGTCCCAGAGGTATTGATTGGTGAATCTCAGCAACTTGTTGTTGAACCCATATTAATTTGCACCAACCTACGCAGATGCGTAGGTTTTTTTTTGCCAAATGCCTTGCCATCCCGCCTGCACAAAATTCGATTTTGTATTTTTCTGTTCCAGGACTGTTTAAGTTTCATTGAGTTATTTCCGAAAATTGCGGGAAATTTACAGCTGGTTGCATTTAGAGCAAAACTCTTGCGATTGGTCGGTAGTTTCTTAATCGTCATCTCTCTAGAGTAGGTGATCCCAGAGGTATTGATTGGTGAGAAATCAGCATGCTCTGTATGTTGAAGCCATTTTCAATTGCACCAACCTACGCGGATGCGTAGGTTTTTTTTTGCCTGCCATATAGTATTCTTTTCCCTACAACCATTTACGCTCATCTTGGCCAAGGGGAGAAGGGCATGATCTTTTCTATACTGCGGGTGCTGTTCCGCCTGCTGTACCGGGTACGTGTCGAGGGCGACGTCCGGCATTTCGATCAGCAAAAGCTGCTGATTACACCCAATCATATCTCCTTCCTCGACGGCGTTTTGCTGGCGTTGTTTTTGCCGATCAAACCGGTGTTTGCCGTCTATGCCAGCATTGGCGATCGCTGGTTTATGCGCTGGCTACGGCCCTATATCGACTTTGTCTCACTCGACCCTACCAAACCCATGGCCATTAAGCAGCTGGTGCGCACGGTAGAACAGGGCAGGCCGGTAGTGGTGTTTCCCGAAGGACGCATTACCGTTACCGGTTCGCTGATGAAGGTTTATGACGGTGCCGCGTTTATCGCCGCCAAATCGGGGGCGACCCTGGTGCCGATACGGCTCGATGGCGCCGAGTTCAGCCCCTTTGGCCGCATGGCCGGGGTGTTCAAGATCCGCTGGTTCCCGCAGATCAGCATCCGTATTTTACCGCCGACCTCGCTGCCGATGCCGGTAGCGCCGCGCGCCCGCGATCGCCGTGCGTTGGCCGGGGATCGGCTGCACCAGATCATGATGCAGGCGCGGATGGATACCCGCGAGCCGCAGACCCTGTTTCAGGCTCTGTTGGCGGCGCAGCACCGTTATGGCCGCAGCAAGCCGTGCATCGAGGATATTAACTTCAAGGAGGACAGCTACCGGACGCTGACCAAGAAAGCGCTGGGCGTCAGCCGTATCCTGCAACGCTTTACCGCCGAGGGCGAACATGTCGGCATGTTATTGCCGAACGCGACCATCACCGTAGCGGCAATATTTGGCGCCTCACTGCGCAACCGCATTCCGGCGATGCTCAACTACACCGCCGGTTCCAAGGGCCTGAAAAGCGCCATGACTGCCGCCAGCCTCAAAACTATCGTCACGTCGCGCCAGTTTCTGGAAAAGGGCAAGCTGACCCATTTGCCTGAGCAGGTGCCGGAGGCCAACTGGGTGTATCTGGAAGACCTGAAAGATACGGTGACCCTGGCGGACAAGCTGTGGATCCTGCGCCATCTGTTGCAACCGGCGCGGGCTATGCTGCCACAACAGCCTGACGATGCGGCGCTGATCCTGTTCACCTCGGGTTCGGAGGGCAATCCGAAAGGCGTGGTGCATTCTCATGCCAGCCTGTTGGCTAACGTTGAACAGATCCGTACCATCGCCGATTTCACCCCGCGTGACCGCTTTATGTCATCGCTGCCGTTGTTTCATTCGTTCGGCCTGACGGTCGGTCTGCTGACGCCGCTGATGACCGGCAGCCGTATTTTCCTTTACCCCAGCCCGCTGCATTACCGTGTGGTGCCGGAGCTGGTGTATGACCGTAACTGCACCGTGTTGTTCGGCACAGCGACCTTCCTCAATAACTATGCGCGTTTCGCTCACCCGTATGATTTTGCTCGTTTGCGCTATGTGGTTGCCGGTGCGGAAAAGCTGGCGGATAGCACCAAACAGATTTATCAGGACAAATACGGCATCCGTATTCTGGAAGGCTATGGCGTGACTGAATGCGCGCCGGTGGTGTCGATCAACGTACCGCTGGCGGCCAAAGTGGGTACCGTCGGCCGCATTATGCCTAACATGGAGGCACGGCTGATGAAGGTGCCGGGTATCGATAACGGCGGGCGTCTGCAGTTGAAGGGGCCAAATATCATGAAAGGCTATCTGCGGGTGGAACGCCCGGGCGAACTGGAGCCACCGGCGGCAGAAGATGAGCAGGGTAATCTGCAGCCGGGTTGGTACGATACCGGCGATATTGTCACATTGGACGAGCAGGGGTACTGCGTGATCCGCGGCCGGGTGAAGCGCTTTGCCAAACTGGCAGGGGAAATGGTCTCGCTGGAAAGCGTTGAGCTGCTGGCGCAGCGTGTCGCGCCGGAAGCGCAGCATGCCGCCACGGTAAAAAGCGACAGCAGCAAGGGCGAGGCGCTGGTGCTGTTTACCACCGACGCCGGCATCACCCGTGAAGCCTTATTGAAGGTGGCACGTGAATTGGGCAGCCCTGAACTGATGGTGCCGCGTGATATCCGTATTTTGAAAACCTTACCGGTGCTGGGCAGCGGTAAGCCGGACTTTGTGACTCTGCGTAACATGGCTGAACAGCCGGAGATGACCTGATGAACCCGACGTTGCCTACTGATTCACCTTTGCTCTCACGCAGTATGATCGCCGTCATTTGCGCCCAGTTTCTGTCCGCATTCGGTGACAATGCATTGCTGTTCGCCACCCTGGCATTGATCAAGCAACAGCTCTACCCCGACTGGAGCCAACCGATTTTGCAGATGGCGTTTGTCGCCACCTATATCATCCTCGCGCCCTTTGTCGGTCAGGTTGCCGACAGCTTCGCCAAGGGCCGGGTGATGATGGTGGCCAACGGCCTGAAACTGGCCGGTGCGTTGGTGATCTGTTTCGGGCTTAATCCGTTCCTCGGCTATACCCTGGTGGGCGTTGGGGCAGCAGCCTATTCACCAGCCAAATACGGTATTCTGGGCGAGATCACCAGCGGCGAAAAGCTGGTCAAGGCCAACGGCCTGATGGAGGCTTCCACCATCGCCGCGATCCTGATCGGATCGGTGGCCGGCGGCATATTGGCCGACTGGCATATCGTGGCGGCGCTGGCGGTGTGTGCGGTGGTCTACGCGGCGGCGGTGATCGCCAATCTGTACATTCCACGCTTGCCGGCGGCACATCCTGCCGTTTCCTGGACGCCGCGTGCCATGACGCAGGCTTTCTTCAACGCCTGTGTGGTGCTGTGGCGCGACGGTCAGACGCGTTTCTCCTTGATCGGTACCAGCCTGTTCTGGGGGGCCGGGGTTACGCTGCGCTTCCTGTTGGTGCTGTGGGTGCCGGTGGCACTCGGTATTGCCGACAACGCTACGCCGACGTTGCTTAATGCCATGGTGGCGGTCGGGATAGTGATAGGCGCCGGGGCAGCTGCGCGTTTCGTCACGCTGGAGACGGTAAAGCGTTGTATGCCCGCCGGGATCCTGATCGGCGTGGCGGTGGCGATATTTGCCCTGCAAACCACCCTGTTTAACGCTTATGCGCTGCTGTTGATTATCGGCGTATTGGGCGGCTTTTTTGTGGTGCCACTGAATGCGCTGTTGCAGGAACGGGGCAAAAATTCGGTGGGGGCGGGCAATGCGATCGCGGTACAGAACCTGGGGGAGAACACCGCCATGCTGCTGATGCTCGGATTGTATTCGCTGGCCGTTAAAGTCAGCGTGCCGGTGGTCGGCGTGGGAATTGGCTTTGGCGTGGTGTTTGCGTTGGCGATTAGCGCGCTGTGGCTGTCGCAGCGGCGGGCAAAATAACGGATGGGGCGCTGATGAGGCGCCCCATCCTATTTATGGCGCAGGACGTGTTTTATGGCGCAGGAATAGTAAAGCGGGTGTGGATCTCTTCCAGCCCCTGCAGCACGTCTTCATTCAATACCACATCGAAACTGTCGATGTTGGTTTTCAGCTGTTCCAGCGTGGTTGCACCCAGCAGAGTGCTGGCAACGAACGGTTGCTGGCGTACAAACGCCAGTGCCATCTGCGACGGATCCAACCCGTGCTTTTTGGCTAACGCGACATACTCGGCAATCGCCAACTGCGTTTGCGGCGCAGAGTAGCGGTTAAAGCGCGTGAATAACGTGTTGCGCGCGCCGGCCGGTTTGGCACCGTTCAGATACTTGCCGCTCAGGGTGCCGAACGCCAGGCTGGAATAGGCCAACAGTTCGACCCCTTCGTGCTGGCTGATCTCCGCCAGGGCAATCTCAAAACTGCGGTTCAGCAGGCTATAGGGATTTTGAATCGAAACGATGCGCGGCAGCTCATGTTTTTCAGCCAGTTGCAGGTAACGCATTACGCCCCACGGCGTTTCGTTAGAGACCCCGATATAGCGGATTTTACCGGCACGCACCTGTTCGGTCAGCGCTTCCAGCGTTTCCAGCAGCGTGACGGTAGCCTTATCGTCGGTGTATTGATAACTGAGCTTGCCGAAGTAGTTGGTTGGGCGCTGCGGCCAGTGTAACTGGTAGAGATCGAGATAATCGGTGTTGAGTCGTTTCAGGCTGGCATCCAGCGCGACGCGAATATTTTTGCGGTCCAGCGCCTGCTGTGGGCGGATGCTGCTGTCGGTGCCGCGCACCGGCCCGGCAATCTTGCTGGCCAGCACTATCTTCTCACGGTTGCCGCGTGCCTTGATCCAACTGCCGATGTATTGCTCGGTCAGCCCCTGGGTTTCAGGGCGGGGCGGTACTGGGTACATCTCTGCGGTGTCGATCAGGTTGACGCCAGCGGCTAATGCATAGTCGAGTTGCGCATGGGCATCGGCTTCACTGTTCTGTTCGCCAAAGGTCATGGTGCCCAGTCCCAGCACGCTCACTTCTAAAGAACTGTGGGGAATACGGTGGTATTGCATTAACGGCCTTCCTTTCATGTTAGCGCTTACGGGCTGAACCGCCCGGTGAAACAGGAGCCAAATGGCAGGCTGTGGCAAACAACCCGCAAGGTGGTGATATTGCCTTTGCCGACTATAACCAAGCCGGGAAGATGGGGGAAGTGGATTCAGTGCGGGGAAGGCTATCACGCAACACGAGAGCGATAGCCGACGGGGAGTTTAACGTTCGATAACCTGTGAAACCTGATCGCCGTTGATTTGGCGGCTGTTGCCTTTTTCATCTTTATAGCTGATCAGGCCGGTATCTTTATCAATTTCCGGCTTGCCCTGAGTCAGGATCATATTGCCGTCTTTGGTTGCCATCACGTAATCGCTGGAACATCCCGCCAAACCGGCGGCGATGACCAACGCAGACACTGCCATTACCCACTTTTTCATCCTGCGGATCCTCAGTTATATATGCAAAAAAGAAGCTTCTTTTAAGATTAGCAAAATATGTATGCGCCGTGTTTCGGATAAGTCTTTATCTTGATAAGGGAAAGTGATGCTGAAACAGGGCTGCAGAAAATAATAACGGGAGTGGCTGGCGCGCACTCCCGTGGGGAATTACTCAGAGACGGTATTTTTCTTGCTGCGCATCAGGTTGAGCGCTTCGACCGACATTGAGAAGAACATCGCAAAGTAGATATAGCCTTTCGGCACATGGACCTGGAAGCTTTCCAGCATCAGGGTGAAACCCACCAGGATCAGGAACGCCAGCGCCAGCATTTTCACCGAAGGGTGGCGGTTAACGAACTCGCCAATAGGTCGGGCGGCAAACATCATGACGCCAACGGCAATCACTACTGCCGCCATCATAATAAACAGATGGTCGGACAGGCCAACCGCGGTAATCACCGAGTCCAGGCTGAAAATAATATCCAGCAGCATAATCTGCACGATGGCGCCAAAGAAGCCGTGCACTTTCGTGTTGTGATCTTCCTCTGAACCTTCGATGGTTTCATGGATCTCTTTACTGGCTTTCCAAATCAGGAACAGCCCGCCCAGCAGCAGGATCAGATCGCGTGCCGAGATACTGTGGTCCATGACGCTAAACAGCGGGTGGGTCAGACGGATCACCCAGGCGATAGAGGCCAGCAGCCCCAGACGCATTAACATTGCGCCGGCGAGCCCGATGCGGCGAGCCTTGTTCTGCTGCGCTTTCGGCAGCTTCGACACCACCAGGGAAAGGAAAATGATGTTATCGATACCCAGAATGATCTCAAGAATGGTCAGCGTACCTAACGCTAACCAGGCATTGGGATCCATAATCCACTCAAACATTGTCGAGCCACACCTTAATAAAAAACAAAGGCTGAATTATACGCGTTTATTGATACAGCGACACTGTTAGGTAAACGCGACCTAAACACCAGGGATCAGATTAAGAAATGTCTTGCCAATAATGCGCCGGTGAAGCTTTTTTTCAGGTAAAACCCGCGCGGCAATGTGAGGATTGGCTGGCCCTGTTCGCCGATAGCTTCGGTCAGGGCCTTACTGTTGGCTGCTTTGGGGCGCAGTTGCAGCACCTCACCGTGGCGAGCTGTGATCCGTTCTACGTGGCCGAGCACGATCAAATCCATCAGTTCCTCCCAGTCGCGGCGCAGCATCTCTTCTTCTTCGGCGTTTGGGCTCCACAACAGCGGTGAACCGATACGTCGCTGCGCCAACGGGATTTGTCGCTCACCTTCTACCGGGATCCACAGCACCCGTGTCAGCTTATGGCGTACATGGCTGCTGGCCCAGGTTACGCCGCTGTTGCCGGTTAAGGGGGCTACGCAGACGAAGGTGGTTTCCAACGGTTTGCCGGCGGCGTCTATCGGGATGGTTTTCAGCTCGATGCCCAGTTCGGGGAAATCCTGCTCCGGCTTGCTGCCTGCCATGGCACCAAGATATTGCTCCAGCAGCATGCCAACCCAGCCTTTATCACGCTTCAGATCCCTGGGGATAGCCAACCGCGCACCTTCGGCCAGTTCGCCCAGGGAACAGCCGGCAAGCTGCTGCGCCCTTTCAAACAGCTGTTGTTCGTTTTCAGGAGGAGGGGGCAAAGGAGATAAAAACGCCATAATACAAGCCTGTTAGATTTGGTTGAAAAACGTACTGTATTTGTCCACAGAGAACTTTGGCCGGAAAGGACTGGGGAAAAGAATAATAGTAGCATGATTTTACATGACTTTTTCTCTCTCGCCCGACAGAGGAAAAATTCCGGCTGACGCTTGTGCACCTGTAGCCACCGACAATAAACAGGATCTTACACCTATTTATCCACAGATTTATGGGATAACCCAAATTTTTACCGATCACTGGTTCGATTTACAGCCTTGACGCAGGCAGTTTTTTGCGAAATTGTCCGATTTGTGCGTAACTCATACGGATAATCTGTGGATAAAAACGACGTTGGTGGATCTTTCGCCAGGGTAAGATCCTAAACGGACATAGATCACATTTTTGCTCTGTATAGGGCTGTTGATAATTACATATCTATATGTTTTTAAATGATTAATGTTGTTTTTGTATTTCCGGGGTTTTTAGGCTCACCAGAGTTTTACCGGCTTATCCCTTGAGTTCTTCACATACCTATCCACAGAAAAAGTGAATAAAACCCGGTGTAAATCGTTCCGCATGTTTATAACTTTGCCATTATCTGTGAGTTATCCCAATGTTATCCGGTTTGCAGCGCCGCAAAGCAGTGGTTTACCGCCTGTAGCTTGTGTGAAACAATCAGGGTATCTATGCGAATTTAAGCTTATCGAGGTAGTCCGGTGATCGATGATGATGGCTACCGCCCGAATGTTGGTATCGTAATCTGTAATCGTCAGGGGCAAGTCCTGTGGGCTCGCCGTTACGGTCAACACTCCTGGCAGTTTCCCCAAGGTGGGATTAACCCTGGTGAAACCGCAGAACAGGCCATGTACCGTGAGCTGTTCGAAGAAGTGGGGCTGAGTAAAAAGGATGTCCGTATCCTGGCCTCAACCCGCAACTGGTTGCGCTATAAATTGCCAAAACGTTTGGTGCGTTGGGACACAAAGCCGGTTTGTATCGGCCAAAAGCAGAAATGGTTTCTGTTGCAGTTAATGTGCAATGACGCTGATATCAATATGCAACGCAGCAGCACGCCGGAGTTTGACGGCTGGCGCTGGGTGAGTTTTTGGTATCCGGTGCGCCAGGTGGTGTCGTTCAAACGCGACGTCTACCGCCGGGTGATGAAAGAATTCGCCGTCACCGTGATGCCGATGCAGGAGCAGGCAGCACAGCGGCAGACCCCCGCTTATCGCCGGAAGAGAGGTTAAGTTAAGCCGACTATGCTCACGCGCTTGCGAGAAATTGTTGAGAAGGTGGCCGCGGCGGCCAGTCTGACAGATGCGCTGGATCTTTTGGTCAATGAAACCTGTCTGGCAATGGATACAGAAGTCTGTTCCATCTATCTGGCGGACAACGACCGCCGCTGCTATTACCTGATGGCGACACGCGGGTTAAAAAAACCGCGTGGGCGCGCTATCGCACTGGCATTTGATGAAGGTATTGTCGGGTTGGTCGGACGCCGTGCAGAGCCGATTAACCTGGCTGACGCGCAGAGCCACCCCAGCTTCAAATACATTCCCCAGGTGAAAGAGGATCGTTTCCGATCCTTCCTCGGCGTGCCGATCATTCATCGCCGCCAGTTGCTGGGTGTATTGGTGGTGCAGCAGCGTGAGCTGCGCCAGTTTGACGAAAGCGAAGAATCCTTCATGGTGACCCTGGCCACGCAAATGGCCGGGATCCTCTCGCAGTCACAGCTTAACGCCATTTTTGGTCAATATCGTCAGACGCGCATTCGAGCACTGGCGGCATCGCCGGGCGTCGCAGTCGCTGAAGGCTGGCAGGACAGCAGCCAGCCGTCTCTCGACCAGGTTTACAAAGCCTCGACGCTCGATACCGCCAGCGAGCGCGAACGCCTGACTCAGGCACTGGAAGAGGCCGGTGCGGAATTCCGCCGTTTCAGCAAGCGCTTTGCCGCCAGCTCGCAAAAAGAGAGCGCGGCGATTTTCGATCTTTATTCCCACCTGCTCAACGACGCTCGCCTCAAGCGCGAACTCTTTGCCGAGATTGATGCCGGTTCCGTGGCGGAATGGGCCGTTAAACAGGTGATTGAAGTCTTTGCCGCCCAGTTTGCCAGCCTGCAAGACACCTATATGCGTGAGCGCGCCAGCGATCTGCGCGCGCTCGGCCAGCGTCTGCTATTCCATCTCGATGACACCACCCAGGGCGCTACCCAGTGGCCGGCGCGTTTTGTGCTGGTAGCCGATGAGCTGACCGCGACGCTGCTGGCTGAAATGCCGCAGGACAGGCTGGTCGGCGTGGTGGTGCGCGACGGTGCCGCCAACTCCCATGCTGCCATATTGGTGCGGGCGATGGGCGTACCGACGGTGATGGGCGCGGATATTCAGCCTGCGCTGCTCAGCCAGCGGCTGCTGATAGTCGACGGTTATCGCGGCGAACTTTTGGTCGACCCCGAACCGGTGCTGGTGCAGGAATACCAACGGCTGATCAGCGAAGAGCTGGAATTAAGCCGATTGGCGGAAGATGACGTTGAGCAACCGGCCCAGCTCAAAAGCGGCGAACGAGTTCAGGTGATGCTTAATGCCGGCCTCAGCCCGGAACATGAAAAGCTGCTGGGCGGGCGGGTTGATGGCGTTGGCCTGTACCGTACCGAAATTCCTTTTATGCTACAAAGCGGCTTCCCTTCCGAAGAGGAGCAGGTCGCCCAGTATCAGGGCATGTTGCAGATGTACCCGAATAAGCCGGTGACGCTACGCACGCTGGATATCGGTGCCGATAAACAACTGCCTTATATGCCGATCAGCGAAGAAAACCCGTGCCTGGGCTGGCGTGGTATCCGAATAACCCTGGATCAGCCGGAGATCTTCCTGATCCAGGTGCGAGCCATGCTGCGAGCCAATGCCGGTACCGGCAATCTGGGCATACTGCTGCCGATGATCACCAGCCTGGAAGAGATCGACGAGGCACGCAGGTTGATTGACCGCGCAGGGCGGGAAGTAGAAGAGGTGCTGGGGTATGAAATCCCCAAACCCAAATTGGGCATCATGCTGGAAGTCCCTTCGATGATCTTCATGATCCCGCATCTGGCCGGGCGCGTTGAGTTTATTTCGGTGGGAACCAACGACCTGACCCAGTACCTGCTGGCGGTGGATCGCAACAACACCCGGGTGGCCTCACTGTACGACAGTCTGCATCCTTCCATGTTGCAGGTGCTGAAGCTGATAGCCGTTCAGGCCAGGGCCGTCGGGCTGCAGGTCAGCCTGTGTGGTGAACTGGCCGGCGACCCCATGGGGGCGTTGCTGCTGGTAGGGATGGGCTACCGCAACCTGAGCATGAACGGCCGCAGCGTGGCGCGGATAAAATATCTGCTGCGACACATTGAGCTGTCCGACGCCGAAGTGCTGACCCAGCGGGTGCTTAATGCCCAAATGACCACCGAAGTGCGCCACCAGGTGGCGGCATTTATGGAACGTCGTGGTATGGGCGGTTTGATCCGCGGTGGCAAGTAAGGCCTCGGGCTGACTGATTTTTTTACAGAACTTTTCCCGGCGGGCCAGTCCGGAGGCGGTTAAGCTTATGCTATTATCCGCTTCCTCAACTGCGTTGAAAGCCACGGAAAAATAGTGTTCCCGCTGAGTTTCACCGCGTTTGGCACCTGCCGCCCCCGGATGGGGAAGAATAATAGACATGTTGTGGTGATAGATGACCAATAGCTATCTGGCGTTTCCTAAATTTGATCCGGTGATTTTCTCTATCGGCCCGGTTTCTCTGCATTGGTACGGTCTGATGTACCTGGTTGGCTTCGTTTTTGCCATGTGGCTGGCGGTACGCCGGGCTAACAAACCCGGCAGCGGCTGGACCAAGGATGAAGTAGAGAACCTGCTGTATGCCGGTTTCCTCGGTGTGTTCGTCGGTGGCCGCGTGGGCTATGTGCTGTTCTACAACCTGCCGCTGTTCATGGATAACCCGCTCTATCTGTTCAAAGTCTGGGATGGCGGCATGTCATTCCACGGCGGTTTGATGGGGGTGATTCTGGTGATGTTCTGGTTCGCTCGCCGCACCAAACGCACCTTCTTCCAGGTTTCTGATTTTATTGCCCCGCTGATCCCATTCGGCCTGGGTGCCGGCCGTTTGGGCAACTTTATTAACGGCGAACTCTGGGGCCGTGTAACTACCGATACCCCATGGGCGATGCTGTTCCCAAGCTCGCGTGCAGAAGACGTGGCGCTTGCCGCCGCCGATCCGAAACTGTTGCCTATCCTGAACCAATACGGCGTGTTGCCGCGTCACCCGTCCCAACTGTATGAGCTGCTGTTGGAAGGCGTGGTGCTGTTTATCATTCTGAACCTGTTTATCCGCAAACCGCGGCCGATGGGCGCCGTTTCCGGCCTGTTCCTGATTGGCTATGGTGCATTCCGTATTATTGTCGAAGCTTTCCGCCAGCCGGATGCCCAGCTCGGCCTGTTCGACGGCGTAATCAGCATGGGGCAGATCCTGTCCGTCCCTATGGTGGTGGCCGGTATTATTATGATGATTTGGGCGTATCGTCGCCGCCCGCAGCAACAACTGTCGTGAGGAACAAATGAAACAGTATCTGGATTTGATGAACAAAGTGCTCGCCGAGGGCACCCCTAAAGCCGACCGTACCGGCACTGGCACCTTGTCGATATTCGGCCACCAGATGCGTTTCAATTTGCAGGAAGGGTTTCCGCTGGTCACCACCAAAAAATGTCACCTGCGTTCGATCATCCATGAACTGTTGTGGTTCCTGAATGGCGATACCAACGTGGCTTATCTGCGGGAAAACAACGTCAGCATTTGGGACGAGTGGGCCGACGAGAACGGCAGCCTTGGCCCGGTATATGGCAAACAGTGGCGTGCCTGGGGGGCGGCGGACGGTCGTCAGATCGATCAATTAACCACCGTGCTGAACCAGTTGAAACAGGACCCGGATTCACGCCGTATTATTGTTTCAGCCTGGAACGTGGGGGAGTTGGATCAGATGGCGTTGGCACCCTGCCACGCGTTCTTCCAGTTCTACGTGGCGGATGGCAAATTGTCTTGCCAACTGTACCAGCGTTCCTGCGATGTGTTCCTCGGCCTGCCGTTCAACATTGCCAGCTATGCGCTGTTGGTACATATGATGGCGCAGCAATGTGATCTGGAAGTGGGTGACTTCGTCTGGACCGGCGGCGACACGCATCTGTACAGCAACCATATGGAACAAACCCGGCTGCAACTTACCCGTGAACCGCGTGCCTTGCCGAAGTTGGTGATTAAGCGCAAGCCGGCATCGCTGTTCGATTACCGTTTCGAAGACTTTGAAATCGAAGGTTACGATCCGCATCCAGCCATCAAGGCACCGGTTGCCATCTGATTTTTACCCGATGATTGATCCCCAAGGGCGCACAGGTTGCGCCCTTGTTTATTTCTGCCGATCTGCCGTGGCTGTTTCTGCGTTCCGCTTCGCATTTTGTTGGTTTCTCCCGTCAGTTTCATGGAAAGGTTGCGCGGCGTGCTTCAGGCCGGATAACGCCGTCTTTATCCTGCTGCGCCCCTGGTTACACTGGCCGCCATGAACGACAAGATGATTTTCAATATTGACGGCCAGCGCGGGATGACGCTGATTGAGTTGCTGGTGGTGATAACCCTGGCAGGCCTGCTGACCGGCTGGGGGGTTAGCCACTGGCGTCATTATCAACAGGCCCTGCGGCTGGAACATACCGCGCAGCAACTGCTGGCATTTCTCACCCGGTTACAGGCAGACGCCAACTGGCGCAACCGCACGGCACTGCTGGGGTTTAAAACCGGCGATCCCTGGTGCATCGGTAGCGGCCAGGCGCCGGTGGATTGCGCAGCGCTCGGCGATGATGTGTTCAGCCCCGGCTATCGGGACGTGCAACTGGCGGGTTTTACTCAAAAGGATATGGGGTTTTATGGCCTGCGTAACAATGCGCAGGCCGGGCACATCTTGCTCAGCAATGGCGCTGGTAGCCTGCGGTTGGTGTTGTCGGCCAAGGGACGGCTACGCCTATGCAGTGAAGGCGTGAGCATCAGAGGGATTACGACATGCCAGCCCTAGAACGTGGTTTTACCTTGCCGGAGGTGATGCTGGCGCTGACGTTTGGCAGCCTGATTGCGCTGGCGGCCGCTAAAACTTATCCGGTACTGCGTCAGCACAGTGTCGATGTTGGTCGGCATTATCGGCTGGAATCGGTGCTGCGACAGTTAGCTTTTGGCATTGAGAAGGATCTGCGCCGCGCCGGCTTCTGTGCAGGCCAGTGCCAGGGGCAACCCTTGTTGATTAGCCGGGCGGGTGGGGAGGCGGTGGGCAGTTGCGTGATAGTCGCCTATGACATTACCCGCAGTGGGCGCTGGGAAACTCTTGGCGCCGACGCCGGATACTTCGGTTACCGCTTACGGCAAGGCACGCTGGAAGGACAACGTGGGGTGAGACACTGCCAAGGTTCTGGCTGGGAGCGTCTGCTCGATAACGACGAAGTGCGCATTGAAGCCTTCAGCGTCAAGGTGAATGCGGGCGAAGGCGGTAAACGCTGGGTGACCTTGACCTTGAGTGGCCGTTCAAAAGCGGATGGCGGCATACGACGCAGTCTGCAGTGGGCGGTTAATATGGCCTCGCTGCCATGAACGCTGGCGGGCAGCGGGGAGGCAGCACCCTGGCGGCGGTGATGATGCTGCTGGTGATGGGGCTGATGCTGTTGAATGCGCAGCATCGCCAGCTGGACAGCGCTTTGCTGCTGGCTGCCGACCAGAAGCATTATTTACAGGCTTATAATCAGGCCGCTTCGGCGCTCAGTTGGGGGGTTGCGCAGTCCTGGCCACGCGGCAGGCTTGCCACCAACGGCTGGTGGTGCCAGCAAACCGGCGAACTGCGGGCCTGTGCAAAGTTATCCTCTCAGGCAGGCATGGTGCTGGTACGTGGTGATGCGCAGGTGAGCCGTGGGGAACCGCTGCGATTATATCAACGCACCAGGCCTGATGGCTCAGCGGGCGACATCGGGCTGAGAGCGGACATCGGCGGCTGGCTGGATTTTTGTCCTGAAAAAAAGCAGGCTGACTGTGCGGAGTAACCGGCTGGGTGCAGCGTTATGGCGTCAGCGAGGCTTCAGCCTGCCGGAGGTGCTGATTGCCGCGTTGCTGTTCGCGGTGTCGCTGCTGGGGTTGTTACAGTATCATCAGGTGCTGTTGCAGTCGTTCCAGCGTCAGTGGCAGTATCGACAGGCCTGGTCGTTGGCGCATCAGCAATTGGACGTTTTTGCCGCTACCGGGCAGGTGGACGTCGCGCTACCGCTACCGGCCCCCGGATGGCAGCGTCAGACCGGGTTAACCACCCCGCAAGCCGCCTGCCAACGGCTGACGGTAAGAATACAAACGCCCCAACGGCAGTGGGCGGAACTCAGTCGTTGGTACTGCAAGCGTCAGTGAACCGGCAGATATTTTGTTTTAAGGGAGCTCCCAATGTTTAGGGTTTATCATTCCAATCAGTTGGATTTGCTGAAAACGTTAACCAGCGCGTTGATAGCCAGAGAGCCATTGGCCGATCCTTTTCAACAGGAAGTGGTGCTGGTGCAGAGCCCCGGTATGGCGCAGTGGCTACAGATGCAGCTGGCGGAACAGTTTGGCATTGCTGCCAACATCGCTTTCCCGCTGCCGGCCACCTTCATCTGGGACATGTTTACCCGGGTGTTACCGGGGATCCCGAAAGAGAGCGCCTTTAGCAAAGATGCCATGACCTGGAAACTGATGTGGCTGCTGCCCGATCTGCTCACTCAGCCTGAATTCGCCCCGCTACAGCATTACCTCACCGACGACGGCGACAAGCGGAAGATCCACCAGCTTGCCGGCCGGGTAGCTGACCTGTTTGACCAATATCTGGTGTATCGCCCGCAATGGCTGGAAAGCTGGCAGAAAGGCGAGCGCATTGACGGACTGGCGGAAGCACAGCAGTGGCAGGCACCCCTGTGGGCGCGACTGGTCGAATACACCCGGGAACTGGGGCAACCTGAATGGCATCGTGCCAATCTGTATCGCCGTTTTATCAGCGCGTTAGATAAAGCTGAAACCCCACCTGCGGGGTTGCCGCCACGGGTATTTATCTGCGGTATCTCGGCCTTGCCACCGGTGTATCTGGAAGCGCTGCAGGCGCTGGGCAAGCATATCGATATTCATCTGATGTTCACCAACCCCTGCCGCTACTATTGGGGGGACATTCAGAGCCAGTCCTTCCTGGCGAAATTACAGAGCCGCAAAAGACAGCATTATCGCGATAAAACGGAATACTCGTTATTCAGGGATCCGGAAAACGCCTCTGCATTGTTTAATGACGCCGGCGAGCAAGACCTGCCGAACCCGCTGTTGGCCTCATGGGGCAAGCTGGGGCGCGACCACCACTTTTTACTTTCGCAGATCGAGTCCTCACAAGAGGTTTTTGCCTTTGTGGATATCCCTGCGGACAATCTGTTGCATGGCATTCAGCACGATATGCTGGAGCTGAAGAACAGTGCGGTGATAGGCACCACCCCGGAAACGCTGGAGAGCAGCGCCACCAAACGTCGACTGGATCCGGCCGACAGGTCTATCAGCCTGCACGCCTGCCACAGCCCGCAGCGTGAGGTAGAGGTGCTGCATGACCAACTGTTGAACATGCTGGCAAATGATCCTGAGCTGACGCCGCGTGACATCATCGTGATGGTGGCGGATATCGACAGTTACACCCCTTATATTCAGGCGGTATTCGGTAACGCCTCGCCCGAACGTTATCTGCCGTTTGCCATTTCTGACCGAAAAGCCAGCCAGGCGCACCCGGCGCTACAGGCGTTTATCTCGTTATTGGATCTGCCGCAGAGCCGCTTTACCTCAGAACAGGTACTGGCTTTGCTGGAGGTGCCAGCACTGGCGGCGCGTTTCTCCATTCGGGAGGAAGGCTTGCGCCTGCTGCGCCATTGGGTGGGTGAGTCTGGTGTGCGCTGGGGGTTGGATGACGACAACGTGCGTGAATTGGATCTGCCCGCTACCGGCCAGCATACCTGGCAATTTGGCATTACGCGCATGCTGCTGGGCTACGCGATGGACAGCAATGCCGGTGATTGGCAGGGCGTTTTACCCTATGACGAGTCGAGCGGGCTGGTAGCCGAACTGGCCGGGCAACTGGCGGAGCTGCTGGCGGCGCTGAGTCGTTGGCGGCAACGGCTGGGGCAGGCGCGTTCTTTGCCAGAGTGGCAGCCACTGTGTCGCCAACTGCTTGAGACCTTCTTTGAGCAGGACGGCGAAACGGAAGTGGTGTTGGCACTGATAGAGCGGGAGTGGAACAAGCTGTTTGAGTTCGGGCTGGCGGCGCGCTATCCCGATGAGGTCCCGCTGTCTATCCTGCGGGACGAGTTGGCTGCACGCCTCGATCAGGAGCGCATCAGCCAGCGTTTCCTCGCCGGGCAAATCAACTTCTGCACGCTGATGCCCATGCGTTCTATCCCATTCAACGTGGTTTGCCTGCTGGGGATGAACGACGGGGTTTATCCGCGCACTCTGCCGCCGCTAGGCTTTGATCTGATGGCGCAGCAGGTCAAACGCGGTGACCGCAGCCGCCGGGATGATGACCGTTACCTGTTCCTGGAGGCGATTTTGTCGGCGCAGCAACGCCTGTACATCAGCTTTATTGGCCGCTCTATTCAGGATAACAGCGAGCGTTTTCCTTCGGTGTTGGTGACCGAACTGCTGGAGTACCTGGAGCAAAGTTATTGTCTACCGGGCAATGAACATCTGGACGCTGATGGCAGTGCACGTCTGGTGGGTAAGCACTTGCTTAACTGGCATTCACGCATGCCGTTTGCCGCCGAGAACTTCCTGCCCGATACCGAAGCGCAGAGCTATGCGGCAGAGTGGTTACCAGCTGCCGATCGGCGCGGTGCGGCGCATCCGCCGTTTAATCAGCCCCTGTTGCCGGATGAGAAAACTCAGATCTCGCTGGACGATTTATTGCGCTTCTACCGCCACCCGATCCGCGCCTTCTTCCAACTGCGGCTGGGGGTCAGTTTCATCCTGGAAGAAACCGAACTGCCGGATGAAGAACCCTTCACCCTGGATAACCTCAGCCGCTATCAGTTCAACAGCCAACTGCTGAACACCCTGATTGACGGCGAGGATGCCAGCCGCCTGTTTCAGCGGGTGCGTGCCGCCGGCGGGTTGCCTTTTGGCCCCTTCGGCGAAATTTACTGGCAGAAACAACAAGAAGAGATGACCGAACTGGCCGAACAGGTACGCACCGAACGAAGTGAAGGGCACAGCCTGGAACTGGATATCGACATTGCCGGTGTACGCATCAGCGGCTGGTTACATCAGGTACAAGGCGATGGACTGCTGCGCTGGCGGCCATCAACCTTATCGGCAGTCGACGGTATATTGCTGTGGCTGGAACATTTGGTGTACTGCTGCGTCGGGGGGAGTGGCGAAAGTCGCATTTACGGGCGCAAAGGGGCTGTCTGGCGCTTTGCCGCATTAAGCCTGGAAGAGGCCCGCGAGCAACTGGCCGAACTGGTGGCGGGTTATCAGCGCGGACTGTGTCAGCCGTTACTGTTGCTGAACAAAAGCGGCTGGGCGTGGCTGAGTCAGTGCTACCAACCACAAACGCAGCAGATTGACTGGGATGAAGAGGTGCAAATCAAGGCCCGGGGCAAGCTACTGCAAACCTGGCAGGGCGATCAACGTATTCCGGGCGAAGGGGAAGACCCTTATGTGCAGCGGGTATTCCGCCAGTTGGACAATATTTATTTAGCGCAAATTCTGGACGAAACAGAGCGTTATCTGTTGCCGGTGGCACGGCATAATCTTGGGTAACAATCCCCCGGTGGTACTGATTGCCCTGAGGTGGTAAAAATAATCAAGGTTATATTCAACTATCGGGGTTAGTCCCGGTCTTACATAACGTACAGGCATATAGACCCGTCGCCTTTCAAGCTGCAGCTTGAAATTCATAGGGTATAGATTTTGATGTGTTGTTTTGATGTACGCCGTCAACGTCAGGGATGTGGCGCGACGGCGTCTGAATAGGGGTTCATTTTGGATATGCGCAGACAGTTGGCCCGCATCACCGGGTTAGTATTAGTGGTTATGTTTTGGGCGCCGTTGAGCTGGGCCGCACAGGGATGGCAACCACTGGCGGAGAAGATCAATAAAAGCGATCACGATCCGCGCCAGTACCAGGCGATCAAGCTGACGAACGGCATGACCGTGCTGTTGGTTTCCGATGCTCAGGCGCCGAAATCACTGGCGGCGCTGGCACTGCCGGTTGGCTCGTTGGAAGATCCGAACACTCAGCTTGGGTTAGCGCACTACCTGGAGCACATGGTACTGATGGGTTCCAAGCGTTATCCGCAACCCGAAAACCTGTCGGAGTTCCTGAAGAAGCACGGTGGCAGCCATAACGCCAGCACCGCGTCTTACCGCACCGCGTTCTATCTGGAAGTGGAAAACGACGCGCTGGCCCCGGCGGTAGACCGCATGGCGGACGCCATCGCCGAGCCGCTGCTGGATCCGGGCAATGCCGATCGTGAACGTAATGCGGTCAACGCCGAACTGACGATGGCGCGCTCACGTGACGGTATGCGTATGGCGCAGGTCGGGGCGGAAACGCTGAATCCGGCTCACCCGAGCGCGCGTTTCTCAGGCGGCAACCTCGATACCTTAAAAGACAAGCCGGGCAGCAAGCTGCACGATGAGCTGACGGCATTCTACCAACGTTATTATTCTGCCAATCTGATGATGGGGGTGCTGTACAGCAACCAGCCATTGCCGGAACTGGCTGAACTGGCAGTCAAAACCTTTGGCAAGGTCCCAAACCGAGACGCCAGCGTACCGCCGATCACAGTCCCGGCGGTCACCCCTGAACAGCAGGGCATCATTATTCATTATGTGCCGGCCCAGCCGCGCAAACAGTTGAAAGTAGAATTCCGCATCGACAACAACAGTGCCGAATTCCGCAGCAAGACCGACACCTACATCAGTTACCTGATTGGCAACCGCAGCCAAAATACCCTGTCTGACTGGCTGCAGAAGCAGGGGTTGGCGGATGCCATCAATGCCGGCGCCGATCCTATGGTCGATCGCAACGGCGGCGTATTCTCGATCAGCGTCTCGCTGACCGATAAAGGCCTGGCCAAGCGTGACGAAGTGGTTGCGGCCATCTTCAACTACCTGAAAATGTTGCGTAGCGAGGGCATCAAGCAAAGCTATTTTGATGAGATTTCCCACGTACTGAATCTGGATTTCCGTTATCCGTCTATCACCCGTGATATGGACTACATCGAATGGCTGGTGGATACCATGCTGCGCGTACCGGTCGAACATACGCTGGATTCGCCTTATCTGGCCGACCGCTATGACGCCAAGGCCATTGCCGAACGTCTGGACGCCATGACGCCACAAAATGCGCGTATCTGGTTCGTTAGCCCGAATGAGCCGCATAACAAGATGGCCTACTTCGTCAATGCGCCGTATCAGGTCGATAAAATCACCCCGCAGCGCTTTGAGCAGTGGCAGCAACTGGGTAAAGGGATCAGCCTGTCGTTGCCCACGCTGAACCCGTATATTCCTGATGATTTCAGCCTGACCAAACCTTCGCACGAGTTTAAAAAACCTGAGGTGGTGGTCGACCAACCGGGCCTGCGCGTGTTGTATATGCCGAGCCGTTACTTTGCCGACGAGCCGAAGGCTGACGTCACAGTGGCGTTCCGCAATGCAAAAACCATGGATTCTGCACGCAACCAGGTGTTGTTCTCTTTGACTGACTATTTGGCCGGGATTTCTCTGGATCAACTGAGCTACCAGGCTTCGGTTGGCGGGCTGAGTTTCTCAACCTCGCCGAACAACGGTCTTGAGTTCAACGCCAACGGCTTTACCCAGCGTCTGCCGCAATTGCTGACCTCACTGATCGAGGGCTACTCCAGCTTTACACCGACCGAAGATCAACTGGCGCAGGCCAAATCCTGGTATCTGGAACAGCTGGATTCTGCCGAGAAGGGCAAAGCCTTTGAACTGGCTATCCAGCCGGTGCAGATGGTTTCCCGTGTGCCTTATTCCGAACGCAGCGAGCGCCGTGAGGTGCTGAAAACCCTGACGCTGAAAGACGTGCTGGCCTACCGTGACAGCCTGCTGGCCGAGGCGACGCCGGAGTTGTTGGTGGTGGGTAATATGAGCAAGCAGCAGGTGGATACTCTGGCTTCAACGCTGAAACACCGTCTGGGTTGTACCGGTATTGAATGGTGGCACGGCGAAGACGTTGAAGTGACTAAAAGCCAACTGGCCAATCTGCAGCGGGCAGGCAGCAGCACTGACTCGGCGCTGGCGGCGGTGTATGTGCCGACCGGCTACGACGAAGTGACCGGCATGGCTTACAGCTCGCTGCTTGGTCAAATTATCCAGCCATGGTTCTACAGCCAACTGCGTACTCAGGAACAGCTGGGCTACGCGGTGTTTGCTTTCCCGATGTCCGTCGGCCGTCAGTGGGGGATTGGTTTCCTGCTGCAAAGCAACAGCAAGCAACCGGCTTACCTGTATCAGCGCTATCAGGATTTCTACCCGAAAACCGAGAAACGCCTGCGCGAGATGAAAGAAGCGGACTTCGAGCAGTATAAGCAGGCGATGATCAACGAACTGAAGCAGCGCCCGCAAACCCTGAGCGAAGAAGCCGGCCGTTTCTCCAATGACTTCGACCGTGGCAACTTCGCATTTGATACTCGTCATAAGCTGATTGAGCAGATCAAGCAGTTGACGCCGACCAAACTGGCGGATTATTTCCACCAGGCGGTGATTAAGCCGCAGGGGCTGGCGGTGCTGTCGCAGGTGAGTGGCAGTGGGCAAGAGAAGGCGGATTACGCCGTGCAGCCGAACTGGGTAACTTATCCAAACGCCTCTGCGCTGCAGAAAACCCTGCCGCGTAAGGTGGCGACGCCATGACAGAGACCGCCCCGCAGCGACTTGATCCGCTAACGTTACCGCTGTTTGGCGAGCGGCTGATAGAAGCGTCGGCGGGGACCGGTAAAACCTTTACCATCGGTGCGCTGTATCTGCGCCTGCTGCTTGGCCTGGGCCAGGCAGCGGCCTTTCCCCGGCCGCTGACGGTAGAGGAGATCCTGGTGGTGACCTTTACCGAGGCCGCTACCGAGGAGCTGCGTGGGCGTATCCGCAGCAATATCCATGGGTTACGTATTGCCTGCGTGCGTGGCAGCAGTAAAGACCCATTATTTGTTTCGTTAATGGCGGAGATAGACGATCTGCCGGATGCTGCCGCGCAGCTGCTGGCCGCCGAACGGCAGATGGACGAAGCGGCAATCTACACCATCCACGGTTTTTGCCAGCGCATGCTGACCCACAACGCCTTCGAGTCCGGCATTCTGTTTGAGCAAACGCTGGTGCAGGATGAACTGCCGCTGCGCCGTCAGGCCTGTGCTGACTTTTGGCGTCGCCATTGTTATCCGTTACCGATTGGCGTTGCCCGGGCGGTGAGCCAGGAGTGGAGCGGGCCGGAAGCGCTGCTGGCCGATCTTTCCGGCTATCTGCATGGCGAAGCACCCATGCTGCGTCGGCCGCCGAAGGATGAAGAAACGGTGCTGATACGCCATGAGCAGATCGTGGCGCGTATTGACGCCATCAAAGCGCAATGGCTGGCCGCGGCGGACGAACTGGAGGCGTTGATCAGCCAGTCCGGCGTTGATAAGCGCAGTTACAGCAGCAAGCACCTGCCTAACTGGCTGCACAAAGTCGGTGAATGGGTCGTACTGGAAACCCAGGACTATCAGCTGCCGAAGGAGTTGGATAAATTCCGTCAGTCGGTACTGTTGGAGAAAACCAAAAAAGGCGAACCGCCGCACCATGCATTGTTCGCGGCAATCGACGAACTGTTCGATGAACCGCTGACACTGCGTGATTTGATCATGGCGCGGGCGCTGAGCGAGATACGATTGACCATTCAGCAGGAGAAACGCCAGCGGGCTGAACTGGGTTTTGACGACCTGTTAAGTCGGCTGGACAGTGCATTGCAGAGTGACGGTGGTGAACGTTTGGCACAGGCGATCCGCCAGCGCTACCCGGTGGCGATGATCGATGAATTCCAGGATACCGATCCACAGCAATACCGCATCTTCCAAAAACTCTATGTCGGCAGGCCGGAATGCGGCCTGCTGCTGATCGGCGATCCCAAGCAGGCAATTTACGCTTTCCGCGGTGCCGATATCTTTACCTATATGCGCGCTCGTTCAGAGGTAAGCGCCCACTACACGCTCGAAACCAACTGGCGTTCCTCTCCGGCGATGGTGGACAGCGTTAACCATCTGTTTGCGCAGGTGGAAAAACCTTTCCTGTTCGGCCATATTCCCTTTATTGAGGTGGTCGCCGCCGAGAAAAATCGGGGGCTGGCGTTTGAGCTGCAAAACCAGCCGCAACCGGCAATGCAGTTCTGGCTGCAGCAGGGGGAAGGTGTCGGCGTTAGTGAGTACCAACAATTAATGGCACGCCTGTGCGCCACGCAAATCCGCGACTGGCTCAGCGCCGGGCAAAACCGCCAGGCCTGGCTGGTCGACGGCGAGGAGCGGCGGGCGGTAGAGGCGTCAGACATTACCGTGCTGGTGCGCAGCCGCAATGAGGCGGCATTAGTGCGCGACGCCCTGAGTGCGCTGGCGATACCTTCGGTTTATCTGTCCAACCGCGACAGCGTGTTCGATACGCCAGAAGCCAAGGATTTGCTGTGGCTGCTGCAGGCCGTGTTGGCGCCGGAGCAGGAACGTACGCTGCGCAGTGCCATGGCTACCGGGCTGATGGGGCTGGATGCCCCAACGTTGGACGGATTGAATCGGGATGAGCGTGCCTGGGATGCGCTGGTCAATGAGTTCGACAAATATCGTACGCTGTGGCTGCGCCGCGGCGTGTTGCCGATGCTGCGTGAGGTGATGAATCAGCGCCATCTGGCAGAAAACCTGTTGGCCAGCCTCGGCGGTGAGCGCCGGTTGACCGACGTGATGCATTTGGGCGAGCTATTGCAGGAAGCCTCTGCACAGCTCGACAGCGAGCATGCGCTGGTGCGTTGGTTGGCGCAGCAGATTTCTCAGCCCAATCGGCAGTCCGACAACCAGCAGCTACGGCTGGAAAGCGACCGCCATTTGGTGCAGGTGATCACCATCCATAAATCCAAAGGGCTGGAGTTCGACCTGGTATGGCTGCCGTTCGTCGGTAATTTTCGCCAGCAGCAGCAGGTGCTGTATCACGATCGCCACAGTTTCCAGGCCCTGCTTGACCTCAACGCCGATGAGCAAAGTATCGAGTGGGCGGAGGAGGAGCGGCTGGCGGAAGATCTGCGCCTGTTGTATGTCGCGCTGACCCGTTCGGTATACCACTGCAGTATCGGCATTGCACCCTTGATTCAGGGGACCCGCAAGAAACAGGGTGATAGCGATTTACACCGTAGTGCGCTGGGCTATCTGGTGCAGGCCGGCCAGGTCGGCGATGCGGCTTATCTGCAGCAATGTCTGCAACGGCTGGCCGTCGATGGCGTTGCGCTATCGCTGGTTGAAAGCCTGGACGAGCAGCCCTGGCAACCGCAGACGCCAGACTTGACCGAACTGGCGGCGAAACACTTCTCGCGTCAGGTGCAGGATTTCTGGCGGGTGACCAGCTATACCGGTCTGCAGCAGCACGGCACGAGCCTGATGCAGGATTTGTTGCCGCGGTTGGATGTTGATGCCGCCGGTGAGCAAGCGCAGGACAGTGAGCCAGCGCTCACACCGCATACTTTTCCTCGTGGCGCCGGTCCGGGAACCTTCTTGCACAGCCTGTTTGAAACGATCGACTTTACCCAACCCCTCGATGAGGCGTGGTTGCTGGAGCAGTTGCAACAGCAAGGATTTGGCGAACACTGGCAACCGATACTGCTGGCGTGGATGCAGGTGCTGTTGAATACCCCGCTTAATGATACCGGCGTCGCTTTGTCGGCGCTGGCCCCGCAGCATAAGCAGGCTGAGCTGCAGTTTTATCTGCCGATCGAGCAGCTGTTGCAGGCGCGTGAGTTGGATAAGCTGGTGAAAAGCTACGATCCGCTTTCTGCCCGCTGTCCTGAGTTGGATTTCCAGCAGGTGCAGGGGATGCTGAAAGGATTTATCGACCTGGTGTTCTGCTGGCAGGGGAAATATTACCTGCTGGACTACAAATCCAACTGGTTGGGCGAAGACAGCAGTGCCTATACCCAACCGGCGATGGAGCAGGCGATGGCGGAACATCGTTACGATTTGCAGTACCAGCTATACACGCTGGCACTGCACCGTTATCTGCGCCATAGGTTGCCGGATTATGATTATCAGCGGCACTTCGGCGGGGTGATTTACCTGTTCCTGCGCGGGGTGGATGCGCAGCATCCGGGCAACGGCATTTTTGCCTGCCGTCCGCAGGAGCCATTGGTGGAAGGCATGGATTTGTTATTCAGCGGTAAAACCGCTGCGGTGGAGGGTGCATCATGATCGCTCTACTGGAACAGGCGCAGTCGCTTGGCGTGTTACGTCCGCTAGATTTGCAGTTCGCCCGCGTAGTCGCTGGAGCGGATGAGCCTGAGTTGCTGCTGGCTGCCGCCTGCCTCAGCGCGGAGGCTGGCGCGGGTCACGTTTGCCTGATGCTGGAGCAACTGTTGCCGGAAAACCTTTTTGACGGACGTCTGCCGGAGCTGGCGCAGGCCGTGTGGTTGGCGGCAGGGCAGTTGGATGTGGCCGGTTGGCAACGGCGGCTGTCGGCCAGTGCGGCGGTGAGCGACGGCAGCACCGCGACGCCGATGGTGTTACAACAGCAGCGCTTGTATCTGCAGCGCATGTGGCAGAGCGAGGGGGAGGTTGCCGCCTTTATCCGTGGTGACAGCATCAGCAGCGACAGCCTGCCTCAGGCGGTTGAAGAGGCCGACCTGCGTGCCATTCTCGACCAATTATTTGGTGAGGCGACCGATGAACCCGACTGGCAGAAAATTGCTGCCGCGGTGGCCGCTACGCGACGTATTGCGGTGATTTCGGGTGGACCGGGCACCGGTAAGACCACCACGGTCGCCAAATTGCTGGCGGCGCTGGTGCAGCTCGACGAAGGGCGGCGTTTGCGCATTCAACTGGCGGCGCCTACCGGCAAAGCGGCGGCGCGTTTAACCGAATCGTTGGGCAGCGCCGGCAAACAACTGGCGCTAACCCCGGAGCAGCGTGCGTTGTTCCCTATTGAAGCTTCCACGTTGCATCGCCTGCTGGGCGCTCAGCCCAACAGTCAGCGTATGCGATATCACAGTGGCAATCGGCTGCATCTGGACGTGCTGGTGGTCGATGAGGCCTCCATGGTCGACCTGCCTATGATGGCGCGTTTGATTGCCGCCTTGCCCACTCAGGCACGGGTGATCTTCCTGGGCGACCGCGATCAACTGGCTTCAGTGGAGGCCGGGGCGGTACTGGGCGATATTTGCCGCTTTGCCGAGCAAGGTTACAGCGTGGCGCGTGCGGAGCAACTTTCTCGGCTGACCGGCTGCCTGCTGCAGGGGCAAACTGCCCTGGCGGAAGCTGCGGTGCGCGACAGTTTGTGTCTGCTGCGCAAAAGCTACCGTTTTGATGCCAATTCGGGCATTGGTCAATTGGCCTTTGCCGTGAACGCTGGCGATGGCAAGCGGGCAATGGCGGCGCTCAGCGGCAGTTTCGCTGACGTTAGCGGTTATCCACTGGCGGAAACGCAAGACTATCAGGCGCTGTTGGATTCCTGCGTGGCGGGTTATCGTGATTATCTGCGGCTGGTGGGCGAAGGGGCGGACGCCGCGGCGGTGTTGGCGGCGTTCGGTCATTTCCAGGTGCTGTGCGCGCTGCGAGAGGGGCCTTTCGGCATCGCCGGATTAAATGAACGCATTGAGACGGGGCTGCAACGTGCCGGCCTGATCCAGCGTAAGCCGGGAGCCGCTGGGCGTTGGTATTCCGGCCGTCCGGTGATGATTGGTCGCAATGACAGCGCTCTGGGGCTGTTTAATGGCGATATTGGCATTGCCTTGCGGGATGAGAGCGGCGAACTCCGTGTTCACTTTCAACTGCCGGACGGCAGCATCAAGTCGGTGCAGCCGAGCCGTTTACCGGCGCATGAAACCGCTTATGCGATGACGGTGCACAAGTCACAGGGCTCGGAGTTTGACCATACGGTACTGGTGCTGCCCAATCATTTCCTGCCGGTGCTGACCCGTGAACTGGTGTACACCGCGATCACCCGCGCTCGCAGGCAGCTTTCTCTGTACGCCATCGATACGGTTTTGATGCGGGCGATCCGCACCCCGACCCAGCGCCGTAGCGGGTTGGCGGAGCGATTGCAGGTCAAGGCTTAAGCGTTCATGGGCGCAGCACGCTGCGCCTGCCAACAATTACAGATCCGCCAGCAAAATCTTGGAACGGCGTTGGTAGTTGTACAGCGCCTGTTTCTCAACCGGCAGCACGTCGACTTCCGCTGGCGTGAAACCACGTTCCTGGAACCAGTGGATGCTGCGCGTTGTCAGCACAAACAGTTTACTCAGGCCCATCTGGCGTGCCTGACTCTCCACCCGTTGAAGCAGCATTTCACCCCGTGACGAGCTGCGGTAATCAGGATGAACCGCAACGCAGGCCATCTCGCCAATCTTCTCTTCCGGGAACGGATACAGCGCTGCGCAAGCGATGGTCAGGTTATCGCGCTCAATAATGGTGAACTTGTCGATCTCCATCTCGAGTTGCTCACGTGAGCGACGCACCAAAATACCCTGTTGCTCAAGCGGACGGATCAGCTCGAGAATGCCACCGATATCGTTAATCGTTGCCCGGCGCACCTGTTCAGCGCTCTCCATCACGATCTGGGTGCCGATACCATCGCGTGAAAACAGTTCCTGCACCAGCGCACCGTCTTCCTGATAGCTGATCAGGTGGCTGCGGCGCACGCCGCTGCGGCAGGCCTTCACCGCGCCACGCAGGAAACGCACGGTGCCGGAATGATAGTCGCCATGCTCTTCCAGCTCTTCGATGCGTTTTTGCGCGTCGTTGGGGAACAGTTCGGAAATGATGGTGCCTTCCTGATTGGTGACCCCCTGTGACGAACAGAAGCCGATCATTTTCTCTGCCTTCAGCTTGACGGCCAACTGGGTTGCCACTTCTTCCGAAGTCAGATTGAAGCTTTCGCCGGTGACGGAAACGGCCACCGGGCCAATCAGCACGATTGCGTTGCTGTCGAGCTGACGGTGAATGGCTTCTTCATCAATACGGCGGATGCGGCCGCTGTGGCAGTAGTCCACACCGTCATCAATACCCAGCGGCTGGGCGATAATAAAGTTACCGCTGACCACGTTGATATGCGCGCCCTGCAATGGCGTGTTGTTGAGGCTCATTGACAGCCGGGCGGTGATATCCAGTTGCAGCAGCCCCGCAGCCTGTTTAACCAGCTCCAGCGTATGGGCGTCGGTGACGCGGGTGTGCTTGTGATAAATTGGTTCGAGATTATGCTGCGCCAGATTGACGTCGATCTGCGGCCGCGCGCCATAGACCACGACTAAACGAATACCCAGACTATGCAGCAGCCCGATGTCGTTAACGATGTTGGCAAAGTTCTCATGTTCTATGGCTTCGCCACCCAGCATAACGACAAACGTCTTGCCACGGTGGGCGTTGATATAGGGAACTGAGTGACGGAATCCTTGGACCAGCTCTGTACTACGTTCCTTCACGGCCAAACCTCATTTGCATATTTATACGATATTTTTGTATTTTTATTCTTTTCTTGCCCTGATGGCAAGTGAGAAATTATCTCTATTTCTTTGCCGGGGGCGCTGAATCGTTAATAAATTGAAAAACCATAAAAAGATTTTCTGATGACAGCGTCGGAATGATTGGTTAAAGTTTTCGGCATTCCTGTTAACTGGTGTTTTTTTCATCTGTTTTAATCTGTTACCACTGCTGGAGCCGCATGCCAAACTCAAATCACAATCTGGGCCGCCGTCGCTTATTACAGGGGGTTGCCGCAAGCTGGTTGCTGAGTGTGAGTCGCACAGGTTTCGCTGCTTTATCGCACGTCATTGCCGTACGCGTCTGGCCTTCTTCCACCTATACCCGGGTGACGCTCGAATCCAACGTTGAACTGAAATATAAGCAGTTTGCGCTGACCAATCCCGATCGCGTGGTGGTGGATATTGAAGGCGTGCAGCTCAACAGCGTGCTGAAGGGCATTGTGGGCCAGGTTCGTGCCGACGATCCCTACCTGAAACAGGCGCGCGTCGGTCAGTTTGATCAAAACACCGTTCGGTTGGTGCTGGAACTTAAGCGCAGCGTCAGCCCGCATATGTTTACTCTGGCGCCGGTGCCGGAATACCGCAATCGTCTGGTAATGGATTTGTACCCGAGCAAGGGCGGCAGCGGTGAAGACTATGATCCGCTGTTGGCGTTACTGGAAGATTACAACAAGGGCGATCTTGAGCGTACCTTACCGGCGGAAGCGCCACAGGCCGGTAAGGCAGGGCGTGACAGACCTATTGTCATCATGCTGGATCCCGGTCACGGCGGCGAAGATCCCGGGGCAATTGGTAAATTCAAAACGCGTGAAAAAGACATCGTATTGCAGATTGCGCGCCGGCTAAGCACGCTAATCAAGCGTGAGCCGAATATGAAGGTGTTTATGACGCGCAATGAAGACGTCTTCATTCCGCTGAAGGTGAGGGTGGCGAAGGCGCGTAAGCAGCGTGCCGACCTGTTTGTGTCCATCCACGCCGATGCCTTTACCAGCCGGGCCGCACGTGGGTCATCGGTGTTTGCGCTGTCGACCAAAGGTGCCACCAGTTCGGCAGCGAAATTCCTGGCGCAGACCCAAAATGAATCGGACCAAATCGGCGGCGTAAGCAAAAGCGGTGACCGCTATCTGGATCACACCATGTTTGATCTGATTCAAACCGCGACCATCAATGACAGCCTGAAATTCGGTAAGGAAGTGCTGAACCGGATGGGCAAAATAAACCGTTTGCATAAGAATCGTGTCGATCAGGCCGGTTTTGCGGTATTGAAAGCGCCGGACATCCCTTCGATTCTGGTAGAGACGGCGTTTATCAGCAACATCGAAGAAGAACGCAAGCTGCGTACCACGCATTTCCAGCAGCAGGTGGCGGAATCTATTCTGGCGGGTATCAAGGCGTACTTTGCCAACGGTGGTGCGGTAGCGCGCAGAGGGTAAGGCTAATGCAGAAACGACTGGGCGGCTGCCCGGTCGATTTTTGGTGGATTTCAGATACAAAAAAACACCCGTTAAGGTGCTTATTTGTAGTCATTAAGATTGGTTGCGGAGGCCGGATTTGAACCGACGACCTTCGGGTTATGAGCCCGACGAGCTACCAGGCTGCTCCACCCCGCGTCCGTCTTAATGCTTGTATTATCGAAACCAACACTTCATGTGATACCGCTGGTACAGTATCTGTTGGTTGCGGAGGCCGGATTTGAACCGACGACCTTCGGGTTATGAGCCCGACGAGCTACCAGGCTGCTCCACCCCGCGTCCGTATAATACTTTCTTTTTTCATCGAATCCAACACTTTACTTGATATTGCCTCTGGCAATATCGGTTGGTTGCGGAGGCCGGATTTGAACCGACGACCTTCGGGTTATGAGCCCGACGAGCTACCAGGCTGCTCCACCCCGCGTCCGATGGAAGCGCACTATACTCTCCGTGCATTTTGTTGCAACCCTTTTTGCATTTAATTGAACTAAAACAGTCTTTCTGCTGGATTAGTCCGCAATCTGCGTTCTTTTTCAGCGTTATTGCCCCTGGGGCTTTTTTTATTGGCGGCGATTCCTTTATCTATGGGCGTTTGTTATCGTTCGCCGGTAGATCATATATGTAGAGAGTGTGCGCGATGAAAGGACGTTGGGGCAAATACCTGCTGGGCGGGTTAATGGTAGCAGTACTGGCGGGCTGTTCTTCCAAGCCGACCGACCGGGGACAACAATATAAGGATGGTCACCTGGATCAGTCGCTGGAGTTGGTGAACCAACCCAACGCCAGGGGCGTACCGGTTAATGCCAAGGATTACTCGGATCAGCTGATGGAGATTAAATACGCCTCTCCTTCACTTTTTAATCGCAACAACACTACCTTCCAGGCGGTACAAAGCTGGATGGCATCCGGTGCCGACACTCGCACTTTGAGCCAATACGGCCTCAGCGCTTACCAAATGGAAGGCGTGGACAGCTATGGCAACGTGCAGTTTACCGGTTACTACACGCCGGTGCTGCAGGCCCGTTATACCCAACAGGGCGAGTTCCGTTACCCGCTGTACCGCATGCCGCCAAAAGGTAAAGGCCGTCTGCCCGATCGCGCGGGCATTTACTCGGGCGCGCTGGATGATCGCTATATTGTGGCGTACACCAACTCGCTGATGGACAACTTTATGATGGAAGTCCAGGGCAGTGGTTATGTGGATTATGGCAACGGCCAGCCGTTGGTGTTCTTCGGCTACGGCGGCAAGAACGGCCATGCGTATCGCAGCATTGGTAAAGTGCTGATCGATCGCGGTGAAGTGGCCAAGGCGGATATGTCGATGCAGGCGATACGCCAATGGGCGGATACTCACAGCGCCGCCGAAGTGCGCGAGTTGCTGGAGCAAAACCCTTCCTTTGTCTTCTTCCGTCCTGAAGCCTTTGCGCCGGTGCGGGGTGCCAGCGCCGTGCCGCTGGTTGCCAAGGCGTCGGTGGCTTCCGACCGTTCACTGATCCCGGCGGGTACCACGCTGCTGGCAGAGGTGCCGTTACTGGACAACAAGGGTAAATTCACGGGAAAATATGAAATGCGCCTGATGGTGGCTCTGGACGTGGGTGGGGCGATCAAAGGCCAGCACTTCGATATGTACCAGGGCATCGGGCCGGATGCCGGTCACTCGGCCGGTTTTTACAACCACTACGGCCGCGTTTGGGTGTTGAAAGGCGCCAACGTTAACACGCCGTTGTTCACCAGCCAGAACAGTTCCGCCTCCGGTGGTTCGCTGTTGGTTACCCGCTAACAGCCCTAAGCCATACAGCGATAGATTGACCCGCAAGGGCCGGATTTCCGGCCCTTATCATTTGCAATGTTAAGGTATTAAAGCGTTATGAGCACAGCCTATTCTGAAGCCTACCTGCAGCGTTTTGGCGGCACGGCACGTTTGTACGGTCAGCAGGCCCTGGCGCTGTTTGCCCAGGCGCACATTTGCGTGATTGGCATCGGTGGCGTGGGCTCCTGGGCGGCAGAGGCGTTGGCGCGCACCGGTATCGGTGCCATTACGCTGATTGATATGGATGATGTCTGCGTCACCAACACCAACCGCCAAATCCACGCGCTGCGTCAGCATGTGGGTCAGTCAAAAACGGAAGTGATGGCGGAACGTATTCTGGCGATCAACCCGGAATGCCGGGTAACCTGCATTGACGACTTTATTACTGCGGACAACGTTGCAGAGCTGCTGAATAACAATTTTAGCTATGTCATCGATGCGATTGACAGCGTGCGACCGAAGGCCGCGTTGCTGGCCTATTGTCGTCGTTACAAGATCCCGGTGGTCACTACCGGCGGTGCAGGTGGTCAGATAGATCCGACCCAGATTGCGGTGGTCGATCTGGCCAAAACCATCCAGGATCCGCTGGCGGCCAAGCTGCGTGAGCGGTTGAAAAATGATTTCAACGTGGTGAAAAACAGCAAGGGCAAACTGGGCATCGACTGCGTATTTTCCAGCGAACCGCTGGTTTACCCACAGCCGGATGGCAGCGTTTGCGCATCACGCAGTACCGCGGAAGGGCCAAAACGAATGGATTGCAGTGCGGGATTTGGCGCGGCAACCATGGTGACCGCTACCTTTGGTTTTGTCGCCGTTTCCCATGCGCTGAAGAAGATGGTGGCGAAAGCCGCGCGTCAGGCATAGCGAGCGGCCATTTCCTTCACGGCAGCTGCCAGTGCTGCCAGCCCGCTGGCGCGGGTGGCGCTGAGTTGAGCACGTAACGACAGTTGTTCAAACAGCGCCAGGGGATCCATCGTCGCGATCTGCTGCGGCGTTTTTCCTTCTACCGCCGTTAGCAGTACCGCCAACAGGCCGCGCACGATGCGGCCTTCGCTGTCGCCATAAAAATGCAGCGTGCCGTCCGCCAGTAACTGATGCCCCAGCCAGACCCGATTTTCACAGCCGCTCAACTCCATTTCCGCTGCGCGTAATGCCTCTGGCAGCGGCGGCAATTGTTTCGTCAGCATGATCAGTTGGCGATAACGATCTTCCCACTGTTTCAGCGCGGTAAATTTCTCGATCAGCGCTTCGGCGGTGATTTCGCGTCCAAAGGGATGGGGGGCAAGCATAGCGTCTCCGGGGTTCATTTAATCGGCCAGCAGGTCGATGGCGTTGTGCAGTGCGGTTACCAGGGTATCGACGTCTTCCCGCGTGTTGTATGGCGCAAAGGAGGCGCGCAGCGTCCCACTGACACCCAGCGCCGCCATCAGTGGCTGAGCGCAGTGCTGACCGGCACGCAGCGCGATACCTTGTTCTGCCAGCAGGGTAACGATATCGCTGTGATGGATACCGACAATATCAAACGCCAGTAAGCTGGAGCCCGAACAACGGAAGCTGCGGAACCCCGGCAGTTGCGCCAATCGCCGCTCGGCGAGATCGGCCAGCTCGCGGCTGTATTGCTCGGCTGCCGCCAGATCCTGCGTACCAAGCCATTCCAATGCGGCGGCCAACCCCAGCACACCGGCGATATTCGGCGTACCGGCTTCAAAACAGTGTGGCGGTTTTTGCGGCGTGAAGCCGTCGAAGGACGCCTGAGTCAGCATTTTGCCACCGCCTTGCCAGGGGGCCATCTGTGCCAGCAATTCGCTTTTACCGTATAGCGCACCGATGCCGGTCGGACCATAAAGTTTATGCCCAGAGAAAGCATAGAAATCGATGTTAAGCTGCTGAACGTCAGCCGGGCAGTGGACGATGCCCTGCGCGCCGTCGATCATCACCAGAGCACCGGCACTATGGGCAAGCCGGATGGCCAGATCCAGATCAGGACAACCGCCGGTGACGTTGGACATTTGGCCCAGTGCCAGCAGGCGGGTTTTATCGTTCAGCAAGCCTGGTAACTGGGTCAGATCCGGCAGGCGGTCTGCACCCAACGGCAATTTCACCACCCGAGCGCCGGTTTGTTCCGCCACCATTAGCCAGGGGATTAGGTTGGCGTGGTGTTCGGCCTCGCTCACCAGGATTTCGTCACCGGGCTGCAGGCGGGGGCGAGCATAGCTCTGCGCTACCAAATTGATGGCTTCGGTGGTGCCGCGGGTCCAGATAATGTCCTCGGCTGAAGGAGCATTGACCAGCGTCGCGACCTGTTGGCGAGCCTGCTCGAAGCGTGCGGTCAGATCCTGCGCCGCCCGATGCTGGCTGCGGTGTACGGTAGCGGCATCGTCGCGGTAAAACTGCTGTGTGGCATTGATGACCGCCAGCGGTTTCAGCGCGGTGGCGGCGCTGTCGAGATAAATGCCCGCTTGCTGCAAGGCAGGAAACTGATTACGAAAAGCGATGGGATTAAAAGGTGTCATAACCTGATTGTCACTGGCTTGAGTCAATGGCCGATCCTGTCTTATTTTACCGCCAGAGACAAGCTATCCCGCATATTAGGATTCATCGTCTGGAAATTATAGATAAGTTTGTTATGCTGTTAGGTGCGCACTAAGTCATGGCGTTAAATAACATAAAAGGTTTTTACAGCATTTAAAACTACAAGGAGTCCACAATGAAGAAAACAGCCGCAGTTATCTCTGCCCTGATGCTAACGTTTACCCTGGCCGCCTGTTCCAGCAACTACGTGATGCAGACCAATGATGGACGCACCATTGTCGCTAAAGGAAAACCCTCGTTGGATAACGACACAGGGATGATCAGCTATAAAGACGCCAACGGCGTTGAGCAGCAGATCAACCGTTCAGACGTGAAGGAAATGGTTGAAAAAGACCAATAACGTCGGGCAAAAAAAAGCACCGCAAAGATTGCGGTGCTGCATAAAATCACTATGGACAGACAGGGTAAATGTACAGGAAGTGAAAAACAGTAGCTTAGCTACCACGTCTGGATTGCCAGACAATTTGCAAACACAACATCACAACCACAAGCCAAAAGTTCATCGGCGTCCTCGACACCCACTCCCTTTTCGTTCCGGCCCGGGAAGTGCCGCCACTATAGGTATTTACTGGCGCATGCTCAACGGACAATTTATAATGACTCGGATTAAAAAAACTAATGGTAGCGCTTTGCTGTCAGGTACCTATCGCACGGCAGATAACGCCGCCTGATTTTTTATGCCGAATCACTCGGATTATTGTTACACAAAAGTAGCTAATAAATGTCTAAACGCTTACCACCTCTTAACGCACTGCGGGTTTTTGACGCGGCTGCTCGTCACCTGAGTTTTACCAAAGCGGCGGAAGAACTGTTTGTCACCCAGGCCGCGGTGAGCCACCAGATCAAGTCGCTGGAGGACTTCCTCGGCCTGAAGCTGTTTCGGCGCCGCAATCGTTCGCTGTTGCTGACGGAAGAAGGGCAAAGTTACTACCTTGATATCAAGGAGATTTTCACCTCAATTAATGAGGCCACCCGCAAGCTACAGGCCCGCAGCGCCAAGGGGGCATTAACCGTCAGTTTGCCGCCGAGTTTTGCTATTCAGTGGCTGGTGCCACGCCTGTCCGGCTTTAACTCAGCTTATCCGGGAATCGACGTGCGTATCCAGGCGGTGGACCGCGAAGAAGACAAGCTGGCGGATGATGTCGACGTGGCTATTTTCTATGGCCGTGGCAACTGGACCGGATTGCGAGCCGAACGTTTATATGCGGAATATCTGTTGCCGGTGTGTTCACCCAGCCTGTTGACCGGGGAACATGCGTTAAAAATGACGAGCGATCTGGCTTATCACACGCTACTGCATGATACTTCACGCCGCGATTGGCTGGCCTATACCCGGCAGTTGGGGTTGCAGCACATTAATGTGCAGCAGGGGCCTATTTTTAGCCATAGCGCGATGGTGGTTCAAGCGGCGGTGCATGGGCAGGGAATTGCGCTGGTGAATAACGTGATGGCGCAGACCGAGATTGAAGCCGGGCGTTTGGTCTGTCCGTTTAACGAGGTTTTGGTCAGTAAAAATGCTTTTTATCTGGTATGTCATGACAGCCAGGCAGAACTGGGTAAAATAGCCGCCTTTCGTCAGTGGATCCTGGCTCGGGCAGCCAGCGAACAAGAAAAGTTCCGCTTTCGCTACGAACAATGAGGCCGGTCGCCGCGATGACGCAGCCGGTTTTCTTCAATAAAGGTAAATAACGATGAGCAGTCGTTCAATGCTGATTTTTGCCGCTATCAGTGGCTTTGTATTTGTTGCTCTGGGCGCGTTTGGCGCACACGTATTAAGTGGCACCTTGGGTGCCAATGAGATGGTCTGGATCCGTACCGGACTGGACTATCAGGGGTTCCATACCCTGGCGATCCTGGCGCTGGCGGTGGCAATGCAACGCCGCGTCAGCCTGTGGTTTTACTGGAGCGGAGCGTTGTTGGCGCTCGGCACCGTACTGTTCAGCGGCAGTTTGTACTGTCTGGCGCTGTCACACCTGAAGTTCTGGGTTTACATCACGCCGATTGGCGGCGTGTGTTTCCTGATCGGTTGGGTATTGATGTTGATTGGCGCTTTGCGTCTGAGGAAAAAGGCCGAGCGCCATGAATAGACTTGCGTTGTATTGCCGTCAAGGCTTTGAAAAAGAGTGCGCGGCAGAAATTACCGCCAAGGCTGCCGAACTGGAAGTATTCGGTTTCGCCAGAGTAAAAGACAACAGCGGCTACGTGCTGTTCGAGTGCTACCAGCCGGATGACGCCGATCGTCTGGCGAAGGAAATCCCGTTCAGGGAGCTGATCTTTGCCCGTCAGATATTGGTGGTTGGCGAGTTGCTGCGCGATTTACCACCGGAAGATCGGGTTTCTCCAATTGTCGGCATGCTGATTGGCGTGGTCGATCGTGGCGGTGAGCTGCGCGTGGAAGTGCCAGATACCAACGAAAGCAAAGAACTGTTGAAGTTCTGCCGTAAGCTGACGGTGCCGTTGCGTACTGCGATGCGTGAGCAGAAGGTGCTGATGGCGCGTGAGAACAAGACCCGTCCAGTGGTGCATGTGTTCTTTATCGCTCCGGGTTGTTGTTATGTGGGTTACTCCTTCAGCAACAACAACTCACCATTCTATATGGGCATTCCACGTCTCAAGTTCCCATCCGATGCGCCGAGCCGTTCTACCCTGAAGCTGGAAGAGGCGTTCCACGTGTTCATTCCTGCCGATGAGTGGGAAGAACGTTTGGCCAGCGGCATGCACGCGGTCGATCTGGGGGCTTGTCCGGGTGGCTGGACCTATCAACTGGTGCAACGCAGCATGATGGTGCACGCGGTGGATAATGGCACCATGGCACAGAGCCTGATGGATACCGGCCAGGTAACGCACCACCGCGCCGACGGTTTTAAATATGAGCCCTCCAGCAGCAAGATTTACTGGCTGGTGTGCGACATGGTGGAGAAGCCGGCGAAGGTAACCAGCCTGATGATCCAGTGGTTGGTGAAAGGCTGGTGCCGTGAGGCGATCTTCAACCTGAAACTGCCGATGAAAAAACGTTACGAAGAGGTTTCGCAGAATCTGCTGGCCATCAAGGAAGCGTTGGATTCAGCGGGCATCAGTTCAGAAATTCATGCCAAACAGCTGTATCACGATCGTGAAGAAGTTACCGTGCACGTTCGCCGCATGTGGTCGGCCGTGGCAGGGCGTCGCGACGAGCGCGATTAAATGACAGGGCGCTGTCTTCAGCGCCCGTGATTAAACCGGTAACCGCAGTTGCTGCAGGTTGCCGGTTAACGTCAGATCGGTGCGCAAGGTAGCGACGCTTTTGCTGACATAGGCCATCTCACGGTGCTGTTCCAGCTTGCCGCGCCATTTCTCCGGCACCTGTTCCAGGTCCTGATATAACCCATCGAGCGAACCTGCCTGCTGTAACAGTAATACCGCCGTCTTCGGTCCAATACCCGCCACGCCGGGGATTTTGCTGCTGCTTATTCCTGCCAGCCCCCAGTAATCCGCCAATTGTTGTGGCGATACGCCGAACTCTTGCTGCACAAACGGCATATCCAGCCAACGTTTTTGGAAATAATCACGGATCTGCACGCTGGGTGCCAACAGCTGGCAATAGCCTTTGTCGGTGGACACTATGGTCACCTGATGGCCGCCGCCTGCAACCTTGGCGGTCAGCGTTGCCGCCAGATCGTCCGCTTCATTGCCCGGAGAGTGCCAACAGGCAACGCCAAGCGCTTCAAATGCTTGCCGTAACTGCGGCATTTCCTGCTGCAAATTGTCCGGCATTGGTGAACGTCCGGCCTTGTAGTCGGGCAGGATTTGGTGGCGCCAGCTTTCGCTGCGGTCATCCTCATCGAACACCGCCACGGCGTGCGTTGGCCGACTGTGCTGAATCAACTGTTGCAGTGCGTGCTGGCAAGCATTCACGCAGGGGGAACCCTGCACGGCGTGTATGCGGCGGATCAGGTTGAGGGCGTCAACAATCAGTAGGTGTATAGACACTTTATCCTTCAAGCTGCCTCTTTGTTGGCTGCCTTCACTCACCCCGGTCACATAGTTATCTATGCTCCCGGGGATTCATTCTGTTGCCGCCTCGACGCAACTTGAATGATTTTGTGTATCGGCAGGGTTTGCGGTTAAAAATGAGGCCTGGCTGAACTAGGCAACTATTTCGTAACAGGGCACATAAGCGGTGCCTGGCAATTTCATACGGTGCTGGGCGACAAAGCCCTGCAGCAGACTGTCCATTTGCTTCATCATCTGCGGTTCGCCGTGCAGCTTGTACGGCCCAAACTGTTCGATGGCATGAATGCCATTTTCTTTCACGTTGCCGGCGACGATGCCGGAAAACGCGCGGCGCAGCGCGGCAGCCAACTGCTCGGCCGGCTGGTCGGGATACAGGTTGAGATTGGCCATATTTTCATGGCTTGGTTCAAACGGCAGTTGCAGATCCGGCGCAATGCGGATCGACCAGTTGAAGCTGTAGGCATCGCCGGTATTACGGCGGTTCTCTTTCACCAGCGGCATGGCTTTTTTCATCTGACGCGCCACTTCGGCCGGATCGTCGATAATGATGGTGTAGTGACGGCGGGCTTCGTCTCCCAGCGTGTTCATGATGAACTCATCCAGCACCTGGAAGTAGTTGGCGCTCTCTTTCGGCCCGGTGAGGATCAGCGGCAACACCTGTTCGCTGTTCTCCGGGTTCATCAGGATCCCCAGCAGATAAAGCAGCTCTTCTGCCGTGCCGACACCGCCCGGGAAGATGATAATACCGTGGGCGATACGGACGAAGGCCTCCAGGCGTTTTTCAATGTCTGGCATGATAATCAGCTCATTGACCAACGGGTTTGGTGGCTCAGCGGCGATGATCGACGGCTCGGTCATGCCGATAAAGCGGCTGTTGTGGTAGCGCTGTTGGGCATGTCCTACGGCCGCGCCTTTCATCGGTGCCTCCATGGCACCCGGCCCACAGCCGGTACAGATATTCAGCTCACGCAGGCCCAGTTGGCTGCCGACCTTACGGGCGTACAGGTATTCGTTTTCGTTGATCGAGTGACCCCCCCAGCACACCACCAGATTAGGATCTTCATCCAGGTGCAGCGCGCGGGCGTTGCGCAGGATAGAGAATACCAGGTTGGTAATGTGGGCCGAGTTTTCCAGATTCAGATGCTGGAAACGGCCGGCGCTGTCGATCTGCCCGTGAACGAACAGGATATCGCGTAGCACAGCAAACAGGTTGGCCTGCAGGGAACGGATGATTCGCCCGTCGACAAAGGCGTCTTCCGGCGGATTCACCAGTTCAAGTTTGACCCCACGCTCACGGCGCAGGACGTTAATATCAAAGGTTTCGTAGCGTGACAGCAGCTGTTTGCTGTTGTCGGTCTGGCTGCCGGAGTTCAGGACGGCAAGCGAACAGTTGCGGAACAAACGGTATAGATCGCTGCTGGCGGTACGCTTCAGCATGTCTACTTCCAGCTGCGACAGCAAATCCATAGAGCCAAGCGGGCTGATGTGTGTAATCAAGGTAACTCCTTTGCACCCGGAAAGGGGCAGTAGTAATCCATACGCAGCAGAACAGCATCTCGTTATCGTTAGCGCACGGCGGCAACATCATCGTTTGCCAGCCGGAATGCCCAGCGCTCCTGATTTAACCTTACCGCCGTCCCCTGTTTTTTACCAATACAAACCGCTCGTTAGCTCAGTTGTTGAGCACTGTTTCGCACTATTGGCGTGCCAGGCGGCCATGTGACGGGACAAAATCAGTGTTGCTGCGCCATGGATTGATGTCCAACCCGCCGCGACGGGTGTAGCGCGCATACACCGTCAGGCTTTGCGGCTGACAGTAACGCATCAGGTCGTTAAAGATGCGCTCGACACATTGTTCGTGGAATTCATTGTGATGACGAAAAGACACCAGATAACGCAGCAGCGCCTCGCGATCGATCTGCGCACCACGGTAATCAATTTGCACCGAGCCCCAGTCCGGCTGGTTGGTGATCAGGCAATTGGACTTCAACAGGTGACTGACCAACTGCTCTTCCACCTGTAGGGGGCCGGTGGCGTTTTGCAGATAATCGGCATTGAACTCGTAGCTATCGATACGGATGTCCTGGTTATCGATGCATTCGCCGTCTAACCGGGCAATCGGGCTACCTTCCAGTTGATCTACGCGGAACAATGAGACGCTGACCTCGCCCTGAGCGCAGGCAGACAGATCGCGTTGCAAGGTATTGCGCACCGTCTCCCAGTCGCTGAAAGACGTTTGGTTAAAGCTGTTGAGGTAAAGTTTGAAGCTTTTGGACTCAATCAGGTTGATGCTGTCGGCAGTCAGGCTGATCTCTCCGACGGCCACCTGCGGCAAGCCGTTGTCGTTCAGCCAGGAGAGTTCGTACAGCGTCCAGATATCGGCCCCGTGGAACGGCAGGTTGTCCGGATACAATCCCAGCGGCTCGCGGTTCATGCTGCGCGGTACCGCCTGCAACAGCGTGGCGTCGTAATGGTCGCGGTATGCGGTGGCTTTGCCCAGCGTCAGTGCCGACAGGGCGTGATGGTCTTGGTAGGAGGACATCTGCTGTCACCTTGGTAATAGATAGGTACAATGGTTGCCAGTTTACCGTATGCGAGAACAAATATGGACCATGATGTACCGCACGCCCTGCGTGAATTTACCCAGCGCTATATTGATCTTTGGCAGCAACAGCGCGGGCATGCCCCAGCCAGCCGGGATCTGTACGGCGTGCCGTCGCCTTGTCTGGTAGAAAATCGTGATGACGAAGCACTGTGGTTGCCCCAACCGTTTACCCCGGCGGCGACGCTGGAAAAGGTAGAGACCGCGCTCGAGCTGCGCTTGCAGCCGGATATCAACCTGTTTTATACCCAGCAGTATGCCGGTGACATGAGCGCCCAGTTCGGTGAACACCATGTGACTCTGTTGCAGGTGTGGAGCGAGGACGACTTTATTCGTCTGCAGGAAAACCTGATCGGTCATCTGGTGACGCAAAAGCGCCTGAAACTGTCGCCAACGCTGTTCCTGGCAACCACCGAATCAGAAATGACCATGGTCTCGCTGTGTAACGTCAGCGGCAATGTGGTTTTGGAGCAGTTTGGCAGTGATAAACGCACTTTGCTGGCGGCTTCGTTGGGCAATTTCCTCGATGCATTGCGCCCGACGTTGGGGGTTTGAGCCTTTTTGTTCCGAAGTCCGTGTGCGAGATCTCTCACACGGGCTGTGAGAGATCGCTTTTAATTTTTCCCTCGCAGTCGCTTAGGTGGGGTTTATTGTTATCCAGATCAATTGGTTAGATTTTCTTTAGGATAACTCTTAGCATTAATTTCCTGTCAGCCAGCCAGTAAGCTCTTGTGAACCCGAGATAATTAAGCGATCTTATGTTCAACCGGAAGGGATACGGTGGAATGGAAAGCATCAGGATGGTGCAGCTTCAGGATGAAGAAATGGATGCGCTCAGTGATGAGCGGAGGACGGCGTCAGGAGATGCCAGGATGTTTCAGGATTGAAACCAGGGACACCTCCAGGATGGAGATTGAGAGCTGGCACAGGATGGCTGGCGGGTCATGAAGACTGAGGAACCGCGTCAGGATGATGCTACAGGATAGAGCCAGGATGGTTTTGGTCAGGATGGCCGCAGGAAAAGTTTTCAAGGATTGAGCAGGGAGCACACTGTGTAGCGGGACTGCTATAAAACGAACCGAGGGCACTGTTAGCGCAGTGCCCTCAACTTTTTATAGGGTTCATGTTTTAAGTATCAAGAATACTTAACCCTGCTTACATTCATCTCATTTATTAACCAATCGCACCCAGCGTATCGCCATCGCCCTGTTTTTTCGGTAACAGGAACAGCGTGGCGTAGATATCCAGCAAATAAATAGCCGCCAGCAGGCTGATCGCCGCAGTGAAGGATACCTGTGTCACCAACGCGCCGATGACCAATGGCCCCAGTCCGCCGACGCCTCGTCCCAGGTTAAACAGAATATTTTGTGCAGTGGCACGCGCCTGAACCGGGTAGGTATCGGAGATCAATGCGCCGTAACCCCCAATCATGCCATTAACGAATAACCCCATCAGCGCACCGGCAAACAGCATCAACGTTGGGTCACTAAGCTGTGCGTAGACAACCACCATGACCACCGCACCAATCTGATAGCAGATAAACATCTTCCAGCGGCTGAAGCGATCGGCCAATACGCCAAATAGCCAGATGCCAAATGTCATGCCGATCACGGTGACGGCTGTCCACAGGCCGGATTTGGTCAGTGAGAAACCGAAGTTTTTTGCCAGGTAGGTCGGCATCCAAATCATCAGCCCGTAATAACCGAAGTTCTGCACCGAGCACAGAATGAAAATGCCGATACTGGCCTTGCTGGTAGCACGATCTTTGAACAGCAGTTGTATGCGCTGGGCGAATGACAGTTGCTGGCCGGTTTTTTGCTGACGGACGAACTCTTCGGGCTCACCCAGAGTGCGGCGGATCAGGAACGACACCAGCGCCGGTAACAGCCCAACCAGGAACATGCCACGCCAACCGATATGGGGCAACAGCAGTGGGGTAAGGAACGCCGCCGCCAAGACGCCAAGCTGCCAGCCCATACCCACATAGGCCGAGGCGCGATTGCGTTTCTCTGCCGGCCAGGCTTCGGCGATCAGCGCCATGCCGATACCGAACTCACCGCCGAGTCCGATGCCCGCCAGCGTGCGGTAGGCGAGCAAATCCCAATAGCCTTGCGCCAGCGCGCACAGACCGGTAAACAGTGAGAACATCAGAATTGTAATGGTCAGCACCCGGATGCGGCCAAAGCGATCGCTGAGGTGACCGAAGATCACGCCGCCCAGTACCGCGCCGATCAGCGTCCAGGTGACCAGTGAACCGGCAGCGGAGGAGCTTAACCCCATTTCAATACTGATGGCTGGCAGCATAAAGCCGAGGATCAGCAGGTCAAAACCGTCCATGGCGTAGCCGGTGATTGAAGCCACCATGGCTTTGCCGGGCGTGGCGTGATTTTTTGTCGGTGTGATTGCGGGCATCTGTCTAATCTGTGTGGTTTATTCGGTGAACACATTGTGCCGTGTGGCCGTTCCGGCCACCAGTCCAAATCCATCTCGGCCATCAACTCAGCTGGATTTGGGCTATAAAAAGTAAAATGCTATGCTTTGCCGCCTTTCAGCCGCGCCGCTGAATATCATGGTTTAAACAGATCGGGAATGCAGATGAGTATACAAAATCAGGTTCGCCTTAGTTTGCAGGCGATTGAACAGTCAATGCGAGAGTTGGCGCTGTGGCAAGCTACGCCACCCGAGCCTGAAGCCTTCGCCAGCCCCGAGCCGTTTTGCGTTGACAGCATGTCGGCCGAAGCCTGGCTGCAATGGGTCTTTCTGCCACGCATGTATGCGTTGCTGGATGCGGGAGCGCCGCTGCCGACACGTTTTGCCATCACGCCTTATTTCGAAGAGGCGTTGAAAGATAACGATCCCAACTGTATGCCGCTGTTGGTGCTGTTGCAGCGTCTGGATAACATGCTGAATAAAGAGCTGCAATAATGCTTGAGATTCTCTATCAGGATGAGCATTTGGTTGCGGTGAACAAGCCTTCCGGGTGGTTGGTACACCGCAGTTGGCTGGATCGCCATGAAACCCGGTTTGTGATGCAAACCGTGCGCGATCAGATTGGCCAGCACGTGTTTACCGTGCATCGCCTCGATCGGCCTACCTCCGGGGTGCTGTTGATGGCGCTGTCCAGTGAGGTAGCGCGGTTGCTGTCGCAGCAGTTTGAACAGCATCAGATGCAGAAAACCTACCACGCGGTGGTGCGTGGTTACGTGCTGGAAGGCGCGACCATTGATTATCCGCTGACGGAAGAGCTGGACAAAATCGCCGACAAGTTTGCCACGAAAGACAAAGGCCCACAGCCGGCGGTCACTCATTACCGGCCGCTGGCGCAGGTAGAAATGCCGGTGGCGATTGGCCGTTACGAAAGCGCGCGCTACAGTCTGGTTGAACTAAAGCCGGAAAATGGCCGCAAGCACCAGTTGCGTCGCCATATGGTGCATATCCGCCATCCGATTATTGGTGACAGCAAACACGGCGACCTGAACCAGAACCGGGGTATGGCCCAGCATTTTGGCTGTCCACGCCTGATGCTGCATGCAAGCCATCTGCAACTGAATCATCCGGTGACCGGTGAACCGCTGCATCTTTCTGCACGTTGGGATGAACCCTGGCAGGGTGTAATGTCACAGTTTGGCTGGACAGAGAGTCTCCCTGAGCTTGCCAGGGTTGAGTTTCCCCCGGCTAGCGGTCAGGATAACTGATCATTTTCAAAGAAATATAAGGGAGTAGGGGCAATGGCTCAGGTTGGAATCTTCGTGGGAACGGTCTACGGCAACGCATTATTGGTGGCGGAAGAGGCTGAAACTATCCTCAGTGAGCAGGGCCACGAGGTCAAACTGTTTGAAGAAGGCACGCTTGAGGCCTGGCAGTTTTACCGTCAGCACTACGCGCTGGTGATTACTTCAACGACCGGCCAGGGTGATTTGCCGGACAGCATTGCACCGTTGTTTCACGCTATCCGTGACCAGGTCGGCTACCAGCCGGAGCTGCGCTATGGGCTGATCGCACTGGGTGACAGCAGCTACGACAATTTCTGCGGTGCCGGGCGTGCGTTTGATGCGTTACTGCAGGAGCAAGGGGCCACCCGCGTGGGTGAAGTGCTGGAAATTGATGCAATGGAACAGCCTGAACCGGAAGTGGTTTCTTGCCCATGGGTCGAGAAATGGGGTACGTTGCTGAAATAGATTTACCCGTCGCCTTTCAAGTTGCAGCGTTGTTAGCTGCACTTGCACACCCCAGTTACTTACTTAAGTAAGCTCCTGGGGATGAGCAAGTTGGCTGCCTAGCTGCAACTCGAAATTCATAGGGTAAAAATGAAGTCCAGTAGATCCAGTTCGCTGAACTCTTACTTACCGCGAGTCAGTTTTTCCAGATCGGATTCAATCTCGGCAATCTTGTGGGAGACCACGCCTTCCAGATGACGCAGGTCATCAAGAATTTTGCGCTTCAGATCGACTTCCACCTGATCGCGCTGGCATAGCTGATCCAATTCATCAATGACGTAGCGAAGGTTCGGGTTAATTTCGTGGATTTCTTTGTAACCCTGGCCGGCATTGTCCGCGACGACCGTTTTGCGCTGGCGCGGATATTTGAATTTCACGCTCTTGGCAAAGAATTCGCCTTTATCCTTGCGGAAATAAATCTTAAGAATGTCGTTATTGGCCTCCTGACGCAGGCTATAGCGATCGACATCTTCCGGTTGATTGATTCCTAAGCTTTTCAGGTTGTCATACATAATAGCGCCACCTTATAAATAGACTATATTCCACGGTCTGGGATTATGGCGAATAACCGCGCCAGAGACTGTGACTGCTCACGTAATGAAGACAAAAAAATAGCGGGTGATTCACCCGCTATATTCAGCTTAGTCGATGGTACGTAATAACTCATTAATGCCGACTTTACCGCGCGTCTTGGCATCGACTTTCTTGACGATTACTGCGCAATACAGGCTGTAAGAGCCATCTTTGGACGGCAGGTTACCGGAAACCACTACCGAACCGGCCGGTACGCGGCCGTAGTGCACTTCGCCGGTTTCACGGTCGTAAATGCGGGTGCTCTGGCCCAGGTACACGCCCATGGAGATCACTGAACCTTCTTCCACGATCACGCCTTCAACCACTTCTGAACGCGCACCGATAAAGCAGTTGTCTTCAATGATGGTCGGGTTGGCCTGCAGTGGCTCCAGTACGCCACCGATGCCGACGCCGCCGGACAGGTGAACGTTTTTGCCGATCTGCGCGCAAGAGCCGACGGTTGCCCAGGTATCCACCATGCTGCCTTCGTCAACGTAGGCACCGATGTTCACGTAGGATGGCATCAATACGGTATTGCGGGCGATGAACGCACCCTGGCGAACGGTGGCTGGCGGTACCACGCGGAAGCCTTCTTTCTGGAAGCGCGCTTCGTCGTAATCGGCAAACTTCATCGGGACTTTGTCGTAATAACGGGTTTCGGCACCGTCCATCACTTTGTTGTCATTGATGCGGAAAGAAAGCAGCACGGCCTTTTTCAGCCACTGATGCGTTACCCACTGACCGTCAATCTTCTCGGCAACGCGCAGGGCGCCGCTGTCCAGCAGGGCGATCACCTGGTTTACCGCTTCGCGCGTTACGGTGTCTGCGTTCGCCGGGGTGATTTCCGCACGGCGTTCGAAGGCGTTTTCAATAACGTTTTGTAATTGCTGCATGCTGTTTTCTGTCCTGATGTTGTCTACGAAAAAGTTACTTGTATCCCGTCATACTTGAAGCTGCACCGGTGTTAGCTGCGTGCGTTCACCCCAGTCACTTACTTGAGTAAGTTCTTGGGGACTCCCACTTTGGCTGCCTTGATGCAACTCCAATTATTTAGGGTATATCACATTTTATCGTTTGGATTGAGGGCCTCTGTCAACCGTTGTTCCAACTTTCTGCGCGTTTCCGGGTTAAGGGCGCGTCGATCGCTGTCGGCCAGAATAAATAAATCCTCAACCCGCTCGCCGATAGTGGAGATGCGAGCGCCATGCAGCGACAGGCCGAGATCGGCGAAGACTTCACCCACCCGAGCCAACAGACCTGGCTGGTCGAGTGCGGTCAGTTCCAGATAGCTGCGGCGGTCGGTATGGGTCGGCAGGAAGCTGACTTCGGTCGGCACGCTAAAATGACGCAGCTTGGAAGACGGCCGGCGCACGCGCGGTGGCTGATACTCCCGCTGGGTAATGGCCTGCAACAGGGCGTGGCGGATCGCCGTGTGGCGGTCCTGGGCCAGCGGGCTGCCGTCCGGTTCCAGCACGATAAAGGTATCCATTGCCATGCCGTCACGGTTAGTGAAGATCTGTGCGTCATGTACGCTCAGATTACGGCGATCCATCTCACCGGCCACGGCGGCAAACAGGTAAGGGCGGTCCGGGCTCCAGATGAAAATTTCGGTGCCGCCGCGCGTTGCCTGCCGGCTGACCAGCACCAACGGCTTGGTGGAATCATGGGCCAGCAAATGGCGTGCATGCCAGGCCAACTGGTTGGGTGAATGACGCAGGAAGTAGTCGGCGCGACAGCGGCTCCAGATGCGGTGCAGCGCTTCCTCGTCGATATTGTCCATGCGCAGCAACGCCAAAGCCTGCAGGCGATGATGACGTACGCGCTCGCGCAGGTCCGGGCTGTTTTGCATGCCGCGGCGCAGCTGTTTTTCGGTGGCAAAATACAGCTCACGCAGCAGGCTCTGTTTCCAACTGTTCCACAGGGTTTCGTTGGTGGCGCAAATATCTGCCACCGTCAGGCAGACCAGATAGCGCAGTCGGGTTTCGCTCTGTACTTCGGCGCTGAACTGCTGAATAACGGTCGGATCCTGAATGTCGCGGCGTTGGGCGGTCACCGACATCAGCAGATGACAACGCACCAGCCAGGCGACCAGTTGGGCTTCGCGGGAATTCAGTCCATGGACTTCGGCAAACTCCAACACGTCCTGCGCACCGAGGATCGAATGGTCGCCGCCGCGTCCTTTGGCGATATCGTGGAACAGTGCGGCCAGCAGCAGCAGTTCCGGATTCGGCAGGCGCGGATACAGCTCGACACACAACGGATGACGCGGCCGCGTTTCGGCATCGGCAAAGCTTTCCAGCTTTTGCAGGACGCGAATGGTGTGTTCGTCGACGGTGTAGGCGTGGAACAGATCAAACTGCATTTGCCCGACGATTTTGCCCCACTGCGGCATATAGGCCCACAGCACGCTGTGGCGGTGCATCGGCACCAACGCCCGTGAGACCGCGCCTGGATGGCGCAAAATGGCCATAAACAGTTCGCGTGCCTCAGGAATGGTGCACAGCGGCTGTTTCAAATGGCGGCGCGCATGACGCAGTTGGCGCACGGTGGTGGAATAAATGCCTTTGATCTCGCGGTTGCGTACCATCAGGTAGAACATCCGCATAATGGATTCCGGCTGGCGGATAAACAGCGTTTCATCACGCAGATCGATCAGATCACCGCGCAGTTGGAAATCGTCGTTCAGCGGACGTGGTTTTTCCGTCGCATCCAGCGCCAGAATTGCCTCGTCGAACAGCTGCAGCAGCATATGATTCAGCTCGCCGACGCGGCGCGTCATGCGATAAAAATCCTTCATCATGCGTTCAACCGGTTCGTTGCCTTCCCCCTCATAACGCAGCAACTGTGCCACGTTGAGCTGGCGATCGAACAGCAAACGGTTATCGTAGCGCGGCAACACCAGGTGCAGTGCAAAGCGGATACGCCACAGGAAGCTCTGGCATTCGTTCAGTTCGTTGCGCTCGGCCTGAGTGAGAAAGCCGAAGCCGACCATTTCGTCCAGCGAGGTGGCGCCAAAGTGACGACGCGCGACCCACAGCAAGGTGTGAATATCGCGCAGGCCGCCGGGGCTGCTCTTGATATCCGGTTCCAGGTTGTAGCTGGTGCCGTGGTATCGCTGATGGCGTTCCTGCTGCTCAACCACCTTGGCGTGGAAAAATTGCGGGGAGGGCCAGAAGCCATCGCTGAAGATATGTTTTTGCATTTGCAGAAACAGCGCGACATCGCCGCAGATCATCCGCGATTCAATCAGGTTGGTGGCGACGGTCAGGTCCGCCAGCCCTTCCAGCAGGCATTCTTCCAGCGTTCGCACACTGTGGCCGACTTCCAGCTTCAGATCCCACAGCAGGGTGATAAATTCCCCCACGCGTTGGGATTGCTGTTCATTCAGCCGGCGCTGGCTGAGCACCAGCACGTCAATGTCCGAGAGCGGGTGCAGCTCACCACGGCCATAGCCGCCAACGGCAACCAGCGCGGTTTCCGGAATATCCTCGAACCCGTAGAAGCCCCACAGACGGCGCAGCAGGCGGTCGATAAAGTCACTGCGGGCCGCCACCAGGCTTTCGGCGCTGGAACCGGCGTTGAACGCTGCCGCCAGCCATAACTGGAACTGCTCCAGGCGTTGTTTCAGCGCGATGCAGTTAATCTCCTCATCGCCATAGGCGTTGGGATATTCAGGCTGCACCGGTACGGCCTGTGGCGAAATGACCGAGGTGTCTTGTTGGCGAAAGTTTTCAGACATAATACGCAGCCCATAAAAAAGGCCGGCAAAAGCCGGCCTGTGACATCATGCATCGCGGCAAAACGCCGCGGCGCTTACATCTCGTGCGTAATGATGTTGGGGATGGTGTCATCCTTGCGCAACGTCATTATCTCGCAGCCGTTATCCGTGACCACAATAGTATGCTCATACTGCGCCGACAAGCTGCGATCCTTAGTTTTTACCGTCCAGCCGTCTTTCATGGTGCGAATGCGGTAATCACCGGCATTGACCATCGGTTCGATGGTGAAGGCCATACCTGCCTGCAACACCACACCGCCGTCGTCAGCGTCATAGTGCAGCACCTGCGGTTCCTCGTGAAACACTTCGCCAATGCCGTGGCCACAGTACTCGCGAACCACTGAGAAATTCTCGGCCTCGACGAATTTCTGGATTTCTTTGCCCAGCGTGCGCAGGCGGATACCCGGTTTCACCATTTTCAGCGACAGATACAGGCTTTCCTGAGTGATGCGACACAGGCGCTCGCCCAGAATGGTCGGTTTGCCGGCGATGAACATTTTAGACGTGTCACCGTGGAAACCGTCTTTGATGACGGTAACGTCGATATTAACGATGTCGCCGTCTTTCAGGACTTTGTCATCGCTAGGGATGCCGTGGCAGACCACTTCATTCACCGAGATACACACGGATTTCGGGAAGCCGTGGTAGCCCAGACAGGCAGAGATCGCCTGCTGCTGGTTGGTGATGTGATCGTGACAGATACGATCCAGTTCGCCGGTGGTCACGCCAGGTTTGACGTGCGGCTCAATGATTTCCAACACTTCGGCAGCCAATCGGCCGGCGACGCGCATTTTTTGGATGTCATCAGGTGTTTTAATTGAGATTGCCATGAAATTCGTCCGCAGGTGTCGTGCTCGCCGACAACAGAAAGAAATAAGAAGCAGTCTCTTATGGTATCAGCCCGGCCTGAGGCTGCCAAATTTGATTTCTCGCAGACCTTTCCCCGGCAACAAAAGTTGGTGTCTGGGGTGGGTTTATGGTATAAAGCGCGCCGGCAGATCCGCACATCTTCCTTGTGATAATGGCGGAATAGGCCGAAAATACTTTAACTGCACTCACTTTGTGTAAATAACACACACGTATCGGCACATCCGCCGGGGTGCCCTGAGGTGATTTTTCATCGCCAGGGTCGGCGTTATGGGATACGTGGAGGCATAACCCCAACTAACTCTATAGAGGTTTAATCATGGCAACTGTTTCCATGCGCGACATGCTCCAGGCCGGTGTACACTTTGGTCACCAGACCCGTTACTGGAACCCGAAAATGAAGCCTTTCATCTTCGGCGCACGTAACAAGGTTCACATCATCAACCTGGAAAAAACTGTACCAATGGCCAACGCAGCACTGGCTGAACTGACCAAGATCTCTTCCCGTAAAGGTAAGATCCTGTTCGTTGGTACTAAGCGCGCAGCAAGCGAAGCGGTAAAAGAATATGCTAACACCTGCGATCAGTTCTTCGTGAACCATCGCTGGTTGGGCGGCATGCTGACTAACTGGAAAACCGTTCGTCAGTCAATCAAGCGTTTGAAAGATCTGGAAATCCAGTCTCAAGATGGCACCTTTGACAAGCTGACCAAGAAAGAGGCGCTGATGCGTACTCGCGAACTGGCCAAGCTGGAAAACTCCCTGGGTGGTATCAAGGACATGGGTGGTCTGCCTGACGCTCTGTTCGTAATCGATGCTGATCACGAACACATCGCGATCAAAGAAGCCAACAACCTGGGTATCCCGGTATTCTCTATCGTTGATACCAACTCCGATCCAGACGGCGTTGACTTCATCATCCCTGGTAACGACGATGCAATCCGTGCAATCAAATTGTACCTGACTGCCGTTGCTGCCGCCGTCCGTGAAGGTCGTTCTCAAGATCTGGCCGTTCAAGCGGAAGAAAGCTTCGTAGAAGCTGAATAATAAGGCAAGCTCGTCACTGAGCCCTTATTAACCAGGTATTGAATATGTTGGTTAGGGGGGCCTTTATAGGCTCCCTTTGCTTATCTGAATGAGAACCATACCCAATAGATTTCGAGTTGTGACAAGGCGGCAACTGAACGAATCCCCCGGAACTTACGCCTGTAAGTGACTGGGGTGAGAGACGGCAGCCAACGCAGTAGCAGCTCGAAAGATGAAGGGTAAATCTCCACGCGAGATAACCGAGGAATAAAGAAATGGCTGATATTACCGCTGCTCTGGTAAAAGAACTGCGTGAGCGTACTGGCGCTGGCATGATGGATTGTAAAAAAGCTCTGGTTGAGTCTAACGGCGACATCGAGCTGGCAATCGAAAATATGCGTAAATCTGGTGCGATCAAAGCGGCTAAAAAAGCAGGCAACGTAGCTGCTGACGGCGTGATCAAAACCAAGATTGAAGGCAACTACGGTCTGATCCTGGAAGTTAACTGCCAGACTGACTTCGTCGCTAAAGATGCCGGTTTCCAGGCATTCGCTGACAAAGTGCTGGATGCTGCTTTTGCTGGCAAAATCACTGACGTTGAAGTGTTGAAAGCACAGTTCGAAGAAGAACGTGTAGCGCTGGTTGCAAAAATCGGTGAGAACATCAACATCCGTCGCGTTGCTTCCCTGGAAGGCGAAGTGCTGGGTAGCTACCTGCACGGTGCGCGTATCGGCGTTCTGATCGCAGCTACCGGTGCTGACGAAGAGCTGGTTAAGCAAATTGCCATGCACGTTGCGGCAAGCAAGCCTGAATTCGTTAAGCCTGAAGACGTGTCTGCTGAAGTGGTAGAAAAAGAGTACCAGGTTCAGTTGGACATCGCCATGCAGTCTGGCAAGCCGAAAGAAATCGCTGAGAAAATGGTTGAAGGCCGCATGAAGAAATTCACCGGCGAAGTTTCCCTGACCGGTCAGCCTTTCGTTATCGAACCAAGCAAAACCGTTGGCCAGGTGCTGAAAGAGCACAACGCTGACGTGGTTAACTTCATCCGCTTCGAAGTGGGCGAAGGCATCGCTAAAGTTGAGAATGACTTTGCTGCTGAAGTTGCAGCAATGAGCAAGCAGTCTTAATGACTGTTAATGGGGCCGCCGTCTGGCGGTTCCATTTTATCCAGCCAGAATTACACCGGTGGCAAGCCCTGTGGCATGATACACAGCACAGGCGCGTTTCATCGGCTGAAATCCCCAATACTAATACTGCTTCTTAGGACAGATCACCATGGCAACCAATGCAAAACCCGTATATCAGCGTATTCTGCTTAAACTGAGTGGCGAAGCCCTGCAAGGTGCAGAAGGTTTTGGTATCGACGCTAGCGTTTTGGATCGCATGGCTCAGGAAGTTAAAGAGCTGGTCGAACTGGGAATTCAGGTCGGTGTAGTTATTGGCGGCGGTAACCTGTTCCGCGGCGCGGGCCTGGCACAAGCCGGCATGAACCGCGTAGTGGGCGACCACATGGGAATGCTGGCTACCGTGATGAACGGCTTGGCTATGCGTGATGCACTGCACCGTGCCTATGTGAACGCTCGCCTGATGTCGGCAATTCCGTTGAACGGCGTGTGCGACAACTACAGCTGGGCCGAGGCGATCAGCCTGCTGCGTAATAATCGCGTGGTGATCTTCTCCGCCGGTACCGGCAACCCGTTCTTCACTACTGATTCTGCGGCGTGCCTGCGCGGGATTGAGATTGAAGCGGATGTGGTATTGAAAGCGACTAAAGTGGATGGTGTATACTCCGCTGACCCGGTTAAAAATCCGGATGCCACACTGTACGAACATATAACCTATCAGGACGTGTTGGAACGTGAGCTGAAAGTGATGGATCTGGCGGCATTTACGCTGGCTCGCGATCACGGTCTGCCAATCCGCGTATTCAACATGAACAAGCCGGGTGCGCTGCGCCGGGTAGTGATGGGTGAAAACGAAGGCACGCTGATCAGCAAATAAGGCGGGTCTGCAAAATTTAGCGGGAGCGGGTGACGCCAGGCGTAGCGCGCTTTCCTTGAGTAAAATTCACGGGCTATACTGTGGTATGGCCTGCCAAGTATCCAGCTTTCAAGGGTTCGCAACGTGATTAATGAAATCAGAAAAGATGCTGATTCACGCATGGAAAAAAGCGTAGAAGCATTCAAAAACCAAATCAGTAAAATTCGTACCGGCCGTGCTTCTCCAAGCATCCTGGACGGCATCATGGTGGAATACTATGGTTCCGCCACGCCGCTGCGTCAGCTGGCCAGTGTGACCGTTGAAGACTCCCGTACTTTGGCCATCAACCTGTTTGATCGCTCCCTGGGTTCAGCGGTAGAAAAAGCCATTATGGCCTCAGACCTCGGCCTGAACCCAAGCTCAGCCGGTAGCGTGATCCGCGTTCCTCTGCCTCCGTTGACGGAAGAGCGTCGTAAAGACCTGATCAAGGTAGTACGTAACGAAGCAGAACAGGGCCGTGTAGCAGTGCGTAACGTGCGCCGTGATGCCAACGACAAAGTTAAAGCGCTACTGAAAGACAAAGAAATCAGCGAAGATGAAGATCGTCGTTCACAGGATGACGTTCAGAAACTGACTGATGCCTATATCAAACTGCTGGATGCCGCTCTGGCGGAAAAAGAAAAAGAGCTGATGGATTTCTAATCAGCACCGCGCAGAAAAAGCGTCGCCTGGGCGGCGCTTTGTTTTTTGTGGCGCAGATCCCGTTTCATCGTACTGATTGATCATGGACAAGTGGTGGCCAAGGTTACACACTGGAGCACCTCCGATCTCATCAGACAGTTATTCAGAGTGAGCTCATGAAGCAACTGACTATTCTTGGTTCCACCGGCTCAGTGGGGACCAGTACCCTGGCCGTGGTCAGGGAAAATCTCGACCGTTTTGCGATTAAAGCGCTGGTTGCCGGCCGCAATGTAGCGGTCATGGCGCAACAGTGCATCGAGTTTCGCCCGGCCTATGCCGCGATGGCGGACGAAGGCGCTGCGCGTGAACTGCGTACTCTGTTGGCGGAAAATGGTATTGCCACCGAGGTGATGGCGGGCGAACAGGCGGCCTGTGAGTTGGCGGCATTGGACGACGTCGACCAAGTCACGGCTGCCATTGTTGGCGCTGCCGGACTGCTGCCAACGCTGGCGGCAATTCGTGCCGGCAAGCAGGTGCTGCTGGCGAACAAAGAATCGCTGGTCACCTGCGGGCGTCTGTTTATGGACGCGGTGCAACAGAGCAAGACGCAGTTACTGCCGCTCGACAGCGAACATAACGCCATTTTTCAGAGTTTGCCTGAGAGCATTCAGCGTCAGTTGGGATACTCTTCATTAGAGAGTCATGGTGTGTCGCGCATCGTGCTTACCGGTTCCGGCGGCCCTTTCCGTACTACGCCGTTGGAGCAGTTCGCCACGATGACGCCGGATCGGGCCTGTGCCCACCCAAATTGGTCGATGGGGCGCAAGATCTCGGTAGACTCCGCCACCATGATGAACAAAGGACTGGAATATATCGAGGCCCGCTGGCTGTTTAACGCCTCGGCCGAACAAATGGAAGTGATTCTGCATCCGCAGTCGGTGATCCACTCGATGGTTCGTTACACCGATGGCAGCGTGCTGGCCCAATTGGGCACGCCGGATATGCGTACGCCGATCGCCCATGCGATGGCTTACCCGCAGCGGGTTAATTCCGGTGTGGAAGCGCTGGATTTCTGCCGCATCGGCTCGCTGACCTTTGCCGAACCTGAACGGGAACGTTATCCCTGCCTGTATCTGGCCATTGAGGCCTTTGATGCGGGCCAGGCGGCAACTACCGTGCTGAACGCGGCCAACGAAGTGGCTGTGGCAGCTTTCCTGCAGGAACAGATTCGCTTTACCGATATTGCGACAGTGAACCAAAAAGCACTCGAACGGCTGTCACTGCCGGAACCGTCCTGCATTGATGCGGTCTTAGAAATAGATCGCCAGGCGCGAGAGGTTGCGGTTGGATTGGTTAAATCACTGTGTAACTGATACCGGCAATTATCCTATTTTGTTCGCAAATTACGCGTGCCGCAGTGGGGCAGTTTGTTCAGGCCTTGCTGAGGTGGTATAGTCTGCGCCACCTTTCAGCGGTTATACCGTTGAATTATGGCCTGATTGACATCTCGAAAGCCGGCAGCGCAGCGCAGATTATCGGCTGTCGCAGGGCAGACTGAAAAGCCGTGTCGGGCACACGGCTTTTTTTGCGCGTAAGGGCCTGATGTTCCGGAAGGGCAGTTGTATTTCTATTGAGGAAATAAGTACGAGTTATGTCGTCCGCAAATCAACAAGAGGCTAATCTGTCCACTCTGGGGCCACGGCATGTCGCCATTATTATGGACGGCAATGGGCGCTGGGCTAAGCGTCAGGGTAAGTTACGTGTCTTCGGTCATAAAGCAGGGGTGAAATCGGTACGTCGTGCGGTCAGTTTTGCCGCCAACAACCATTTAGATGCGCTCACGCTTTATGCCTTCAGCAGCGAGAACTGGAATCGTCCAGTGCAGGAAGTTTCTGCTTTGATGGAGCTTTTCGTCCGCGCCTTGGACAGTGAAGTAAAAAGCCTGCATAAACATAACGTCAGACTGCGAGTGATCGGCGACATCAGCCGTTTCAGCGCGCGTTTGCAGGAGCGGATCCGTCGCTCCGAGCAACTGACAGAAAATAACGATGGCCTGACGCTCAACATTGCTGCCAACTACGGCGGCCGTTGGGATATTATTCAGGGAGTAAGGGAACTGGCTGAGCAGGTGAAGGACGGTTCACTGCGTCCGGATCAAATCAGCGAAGAGTTACTGGGTGAGCGGATCTGCATGAACGATCTGTCGCCGGTGGATTTGGTGATCCGTACCGGTGGCGAACATCGCATCAGTAACTTCTTGCTGTGGCAAATTGCTTATGCCGAACTTTACTTTACTGATGTACTCTGGCCTGATTTTGATGAACTTGTCTTTGAAGGTGCGCTGAATGCATTTGCACAACGCGAGCGTCGCTTCGGGGGAACAACACCTATCGGCGCCAATGCGTCCTAGGGGGAACTTTTGCTGAAGTATCGCCTCATAACTGCTCTGATCTTAATTCCGATTGTTATCGCGGCGCTGTTTTTGCTGCCGCCGGTGGGCTTTGCCCTGGTAACACTCGTGGTGTGCATGTTAGCTGCCTGGGAGTGGGGCCAACTGGCCGGATTTACCTCCCGCTCGCAGCGTATCTGGTTGGCGATATTGTGCGGCTTCCTGCTGGCGTTGATGATGCTCAGTATTCCGGCCTATCATCAGTCGGTCCATTTACCTCAGGTAGGTGGGTCGCTGTGGCTGTCAATGGCCTGGTGGCTGGCGGCACTGCTGCTGGTGCTGTTCTATCCCGGCTCGGCTGCACTGTGGCGTAACTCACGCCCGATACGTTTGGTTTTCGGTCTGCTGACCATAGTGCCGTTCTTCTGGGGTATGCTATCGCTGCGTCAGTTCGGCTATGAACAAAACCACTTCACCGGTGCCTGGTGGCTGCTGTATGTGATGTTGCTGGTTTGGGGCGCAGATTCCGGTGCCTACATGTTCGGCAAACTGTTTGGTAAGCATAAGCTGGCCCCCAAAGTTTCTCCGGGGAAAACCTGGGAAGGGTTGGTCGGTGGCCTGATTACTTCGGCCCTGATATCCTGGCTGTTTGGTCGTTATGCCCCGCTCAATGTGGTGCCGACAACCTTACTGATTTGTTCGGTGATTGCCGTGCTGGCCTCCGTGCTGGGCGATCTTACCGAGAGCATGTTCAAACGCGAAGCGGGTATCAAAGACAGCGGCCATTTGATACCGGGTCATGGCGGCATACTGGATCGTATCGATAGCCTGACCGCAGCAGTGCCTGTATTTGCCTGCATGATGCTGTTAGTGTTTTAATCCGTCAATGGCGGGGAGTGAAGGGATTATGATCAGCGTGCTCTGGAACTTAGTCGCGTTTCTTGTTGCGCTCGGTGTATTGATCACCGTGCACGAGTTCGGGCACTTTTGGGTCGCCCGTCGCTGCGGCGTCCGTGTAGAACGCTTCTCCATCGGCTTTGGCCGTGCCTTATGGCGTCGTACCGATCGTCAGGGTACGGAGTATGTTGTTGCCCTGATCCCGCTTGGCGGCTACGTGAAGATGCTCGATGAGCGAGTTGATTCGGTCGCACCCGAACTCCGCCATCAGGCGTTTAACAACAAAACCGTTTGGCAGCGCGCCGCTATCATCAGTGCCGGTCCTATCGCCAATTTCCTGTTTGCTATCCTTGCTTACTGGCTGGTATTCATTATCGGCGTGCCCAGTTTCCGCCCGGTAATCGGTGAAATCGCTCCTCAATCGATTGCGGCCCACGCTGAAATTTCGCCTGGAATGGAACTTAAGTCCGTAGATGGCATCGAAACGCCTGATTGGGAATCAGTTCGTCTGGCACTGGTGGCGAAGATTGGCGACGCAGAAACCGCAGTAGGTATAGCGCCGTTTGGTTCTTCCACAGTGGTGACCAAAACCCTGGATTTGCGCCAGTGGAATTTTGAGCCGGACAAACAGGATCCCGTGGTGGCGTTGGGTATCATTCCACGCGGCCCGCAGATAGAATCTGTCCTTGCCGAAGTGCAGCCGGGGTCGGCAGCGCAAAAGGCGGGTTTACAAGCGGGGGACAGGATCGTTAAAGTCGATGGTCAGCTATTGGGTCGTTGGCAAACGTTGGTGAAACGGATACACAACGGTCCAGGGCAACCGCTGGCTTTAGAGATCGAAAGAAACGGTGCCCCCTTGTCTTTGACGCTGATACCGGATACAAAGCCGGTGGGAAAAGACAAATCGGTGGGTTTTGCCGGCATCATTCCGAAAGTGTTGCCGCTGCCGGACGAGTACAAGACGATTCGCCAGTATGGACCTTTCCCGGCGCTGTATCAGGCCGGGGACAAGACCTGGCAGCTTATGAGCCTTACGGTCAAAATGCTGGGTAAATTAATAACCGGTGATGTAAAGCTGAACAACCTGAGTGGCCCGATTTCGATTGCACAGGGAGCAGGGGCGTCAGCTGGGGTCGGGTTTGTGTATTATCTGATGTTTCTGGCGTTGATCAGTGTCAACCTGGGTATCATCAACCTGTTCCCATTACCGGTGTTAGATGGTGGGCATCTCCTCTTCCTGGCGATAGAAAAGCTGAAGGGTGGGCCGGTTTCCGAGCGAGTACAGGACTACAGTTACCGCATAGGTTCGATCGTGTTGGTGCTTTTAATGGGTCTTGCACTTTTCAATGATTTTTCTCGTCTTTAGGGGCGGGGATAGGTTAGGAAGAACGCATAACAACGATGGCGATGAAAAAGTTGCTCATAGCGTCGCTGCTGTTTGGCAGCGCCACCGTATACGGTGCAGACGGGTTCGTAGTGAAGGATATTCATTTCGAAGGCCTGCAGCGAGTCGCCGTCGGTGCGGCGTTACTCAACATGCCGGTTCGCGTAGGCGATACCGTCACTGACGATGATATCAGTAATACCATCCGTGCCTTGTTTGCCACTGGCAACTTCGAGGACGTTCGCGTGCTGCGCGATGGTAATACGCTGATTGTTCAGGTTAAGGAACGCCCTACCATTGCCAGCATCACTTTCTCCGGCAACAAGTCGGTGAAAGATGACATGCTCAAGCAAAATCTGGAAGCCTCTGGCGTCCGGGTTGGCGAAGCGCTCGACCGCACCACGATATCCAGCATTGAAAAAGGGCTGGAAGACTTCTACTACAGCGTCGGTAAATACAGTGCCTCGGTGAAAGCCGTTGTCACGCCATTGCCGCGTAACCGTGTTGACCTGAAACTGGTGTTCACGGAAGGGGTTTCCGCCAAAATTCAACAAATCAACATTGTCGGCAATCATGCCTTCACCAATGATGAACTGATTTCACGCTTCCAACTGCGTGATGAAGTGCCGTGGTGGAACGTGGTTGGCGATCGCAAATACCAGAAGCAAAAGCTGGCGGGTGACCTCGAAACCCTGCGCAGTTTCTATCTGGACCGCGGCTACGCGCGCTTTAATATTGATTCGACTCAGGTCAGCCTGACGCCGGACAAAAAAGGCATCTATATCACCATCAATATCACTGAAGGCGAGCAATACAAGCTCACTGACGTAGTGGTGAACGGTAATCTGGCCGGCCACTCGGCGGAAGTTGCCCAGTTGACCAAGATTGAGCCAGGTGAGCTTTATAACGGCAGTAAAGTGACCAAAATGGAAGACAACATCAAAACGATGTTGGGCCGTTACGGTTACGCTTACCCGCGTGTTTCTACCCAGCCTGAAATCAACGACGCGGATAAAACCGTGAAGCTGCACGTGAATATTGATGCGGGTAACCGTTTCTATGTCCGTCGCATTAAGTTTGAAGGCAACGACACCAGTAAAGATTCCGTACTGCGCCGTGAAATGCGTCAGATGGAAGGTGCGTGGCTGGGTAATGCTCAGGTAGAGCAGGGCAAAGAACGTCTGAACCGTTTAGGCTATTTTGAAACGGTAGATGTTGAAACCCAACGCGTGCCAGGTACTGCGGATCAGGTTGATGTCACCTATAAGGTGAAAGAACGTAACACCGGTACCTTCAACTTCGGCGTCGGCTACGGCACCGAGAGCGGCGTGAGCTTCCAGGCGGGTGTTCAGCAGGACAACTGGCTGGGGACCGGCTATTCCGTCGGCATCAGCGGTACCAAGAACGATTACCAGACTTACACCGAGCTGTCGGTAACCAACCCGTACTTCACCGTTGACGGTGTGAGTTTGGGTGGCCGTATCTTCTATAACGACTTTAAAGCCGATGACGCGGACCTGTCCGACTATACCAACAAGAGTTACGGTATAGACGGTACCCTGGGCTTCCCTATCAACGAGAACAACTCGTTGCGTACCGGCTTGGGTTATGTGCATAACGGCCTGTCGAACATGCAGCCGCAGATTGCCATGTGGCGTTATCTGGACTCGATGGGGCTGAACCCTAACACCACAGATCGTGCCAGCTATTCTGCCGATGACTTCACGCTGAACCTGGGTTGGACCTACAACAACCTTGACCGTGGCTATTTCCCAACCTCGGGTAACCGCACAACGCTCAATGGTAAAGTCACCATTCCAGGGTCAGATAACGAATACTACAAGTTGACGTTAGACAGCGTGCAGTATGTTCCGATCAATGATGACCGCACCTGGGTGCTGTTGGGTCGTGGCCGTCTGGGTTATGCAGATGGTCTGAGCGGCAAAGAAATGCCGTTCTACGAAAACTTCTATGCCGGTGGTTCCAGCACCGTGCGTGGTTTCGGCTCCAACACCATCGGTCCAAAAGCGGCATACTACAACTCCAACTCGTATAGCTGCAGTAACGGTACCCCGATTTGTAATTCGGACGACGCAGTGGGCGGTAACGCCATGGCTGTCGCCAGTATGGAGCTGATCACACCAACGCCATTCATCAGTGAGAAATACGCCAACTCAGTGCGTACTTCACTGTTCGTGGATGCAGGTACCGTGTGGGATACCAACTGGCAGAATACTGCTCAAACTAGCATGTACGATATTCCGGACTACAGTAAAGCGAGCAACATCCGCGTTTCTGCCGGTATCGCTTTGCAGTGGATGTCACCTTTGGGTCCGTTGGTATTCTCTTATGCCAACCCGATCAAGAAATACGAAGGCGACAAGTCCGAACAGTTCCAGTTTAACATTGGCAAGACCTGGTAACAGGTCCGGCTTCTGGGCATAGCAGTTATTAATAATCGCAAATGCCAGGCGCCCGTCAGAACACAGAGAGATGATTCTCATTGTTTTGCGGGATAAGTCTGGCAGATTGTGTACTTCAAGTGTCATATGACACAAATGGGTGATGGTAAGGAGTTTATAGTGAAAAAGTGGTTGTGTGCCGCAGGCCTCGGTTTAGCAATGGCTGCTTCAGCTGGCGTTCAGGCAGCAGATAAGATCGCTGTAGTTAACGTCTCCAGCATTTTCCAACAGTTGCCGGCTCGTGAAACCGTAGCTAAACAGCTGGAAAACGAGTTTAAAGGCCGTGCGGGTGAGCTTCAGAACATGGAGCGTAGCCTTCAGACCAAAATGCAACGTTTGCAGCGTGATGGCGCTACCATGAAAGCCAGCGATCGCAGCAAGATGGAAAAAGACGTGATGGCACAGCGCGAGCAGTTCTCTCAGAAAGCACAGGCTTTTGAGCAGGACAACCGTCGCCGTCAGATGGAAGAGCGTAACAAAATCCTGAGCCGTATTCAGGATGCTGTGAAATCTGTTGCCAGCAAAGAAGGCTACGACGTAGTTATCGATGCTAACGCTGTTGCCTATGCAGGGACTTCTAAAGACATCACTGCTGACGTGCTGAAACAGGTTAAATAACAACATGCCTTCAATTCGACTGGCTGATCTAGCGCAGCAGTTGGATGCACAATTGCACGGTGATGGCGATCTCGTCATCACCGGCATTGCTTCTATGCATTCGGCACAGGCTGGCCAAATCACGTTTTTGTCAAACAGCCGCTATCAAGAGCAGCTGGCTTCCTGCCAGGCAAGCGCAGTAGTGCTTACCGAGGCGGATTTACCACACTGCCGTTCTGCGGCGCTGGTGGTTAAAAACCCTTACCTGACTTACGCGCGCATGGCGCAACTGATGGATACCACGCCGTCCCCGGCTCAGGATATCGCGCCAAGCGCGGTTATCTCACCTGAAGCCACACTGGGTCAGCATGTTGCCATTGGTGCCAATGCGGTGATCGAGTCGGGCGCAGTCCTTGGCGATAACGTGATTATCGGCCCTGGATGCTTCATCGGCAAACGTGCGCGCATTGGCGCGGGTACGCGTCTGTGGGCGAACGTAACAATTTATCATGAAGTCGAGATCGGCCAACGCTGCCTGATCCAGTCAGGCACTGTGATTGGTGCTGATGGTTTCGGCTATGCCAACGAACGTGGTGAGTGGATAAAAATCCCTCAGTTGGGCACGGTAATTATCGGCGATCGCGTCGAGATTGGCGCTTGCACCACCATTGACCGCGGTGCGCTGGATAACACCCAGATCGGGAATGGTGTTATCATCGACAACCAATGCCAGATTGCACATAACGTGGTGATTGGCGACAATACTGCCGTTGCTGGCGGTGTTATCATGGCGGGCAGCCTGAAAATCGGCCGCTACTGCCAGATCGGCGGAGCCAGCGTGATCAACGGTCACATGGAGATCGCCGACAAGGTTGTTGTCACCGGAATGGGAATGGTTATGCGACCAATCACCGAACCTGGGGTATACTCTTCGGGCATTCCGTTACAACCCAACAAAGTTTGGCGTAAAACCGCTGCGTTGGTGATGAATATCGATGAGATTAGCAAGCGCTTAAAAGCTGTCGAACGAAAAGTCGGAAAAGACTAATCACTACCGCCCGCCTCGCTGGGTACAAAACGAAACGCGTTGGTCATGAGACCAAAAGCGCAAAGAGTTGTTAATTTGCGGCCTGCATGACTTCCTCCTTATTGGGGGCAGCGCAGGCCGTGTTGTTGATGCCATCAGTTTTTAGAGACAGGAAGAGTATTTTGACTACTGACACTCATACTCTGGATATTGCAGAAATTTTAGAGTTGCTTCCTCACCGTTACCCGTTCTTGCTGGTCGATCGCGTCCTCGAGTTTGAGGAACACAAATTCCTGCGTGCGGTGAAGAACGTATCTGTAAATGAGCCGTTTTTCCAGGGACACTTCCCTGGTAAGCCGATTTTCCCAGGCGTATTGATTCTGGAAGCCATGGCGCAGGCCACCGGTATTCTGGCGTTTAAAAGCGTCGGCAAACTGGAGCCGGGTGAGTTGTATTACTTTGCCGGTATCGACGAAGCCCGCTTCAAACGCCCGGTAGTGCCTGGTGATCAAATGATCATGGAAGTCACCTTTGAGAAAACTCGTCGTGGTTTGACGCGCTTTAAAGGCGTGGCGACCGTCGACGGCAAAATTGTCTGCGAAGCAACCATGATGTGTGCGCGCAGCCGGGAGTCTTAATCCGTGATTGACGAAACCGCCTTTATCCACCCTAGCGCAATAGTTGAAGAAGGTGCCATTATTGGCGCTGGCGCGCATATCGGTCCCTTCTGCTACGTCGGCTCCCAGGTGGAAATCGGCGCTGGCACGGTACTGAAGTCCCACGTTGTGGTGAACGGTATTACCAAGATTGGCCGCGATAATCAGATCTATCAGTTCGCCTCCATCGGTGAAGTGAATCAGGATCTGAAGTATGCGGGTGAACCAACACGCGTTGAAGTGGGCGACCGTAATCGCATCCGCGAAAGCGTCACCATCCATCGCGGCACAGCGCAGGGCACTGGCCTGACTAAAGTGGGCAGCGATAATCTATTGATGGTCAATACTCATATTGGGCATGACTGCGTGGTCGGTAACTTCTGCGTGCTGGCTAACAATGCCACGCTCGGCGGTCATGTTGAAATCGATGATCACGCTATTATCGGCGGCATGACGGCTATTCATCAGTTCTGCATTATCGGTGCGCATGCGATGGTTGGCGGTTGCTCCGGGGTTGCTCAAGACGTGCCTCCTTTCGTCATCGCACAAGGTAACCACGCTACACCATTCGGCGTTAACGCCGTTGGCCTGAAGCGTCGTGGTTTTGATAAGGATGAAATGCAGGCGATTCGTAATGCCTACAAGATCCTTTATCGCAGTGAAAAAACGCTGGATGAGGCGAAGACAGAAATCGAAACACTGGCTAAAGAACAGCCAGTGGTGCAGCAATACCTCGATTTCTTCACCCGTTCAACTCGCGGTATTATTCGCTGACCTATGCAAAATCGCCCATTGACTATCGGATTGGTCGCCGGAGAAACCTCCGGTGACATTCTTGGCGCCGGTTTAATTCGCGCGCTCAAGGCGCAGATCCCCGACGCGCGTTTTGTTGGCGTCGCCGGCCCGCTGATGCAGGCCGAAGGTTGCGAAACCTGGTACGAAATGGAAGAGCTGGCGGTAATGGGCGTGGTCGAGGTGCTTGAGCGCCTGCCACGCCTGTTAAAGATCCGTAAGGATCTTACCCGCCGGTTCAGCGATCTCGCGCCTGACGTGTTTGTGGGTATCGACGCGCCGGACTTCAATATCACCCTGGAAGGTCGCCTGAAACAGCGCGGCATCCGCACTATTCACTATGTCAGCCCGTCCGTTTGGGCCTGGCGTCAAAAGCGTGTTTTCAAAATAGGCAAAGCCACCGATCTGGTGTTGGCGTTTCTCCCTTTCGAAAAAGCGTTTTACGATCGTTTCAATGTTCCCTGTCGGTTTATTGGCCATACCATGGCCGACGCCATGCCGCTGCAACCGGACAAACAGGCTGCGCGCGCTAAACTGGGCATAGCCCCTGATGCGCGTTGTCTGGCTCTGCTGCCGGGCAGCCGCGGTGCTGAAGTCGAGATGCTTAGCGCTGACTTCCTGAAGACGGCCCAGTTGCTGCGTACCCGCTATCCGGAACTGGAACTGGTGGTGCCGTTGGTAAACGCCAAGCGACGCGAGCAGTTCGAACGCATCAAGGCGGAAGTGGCACCTGAGTTAAGGGTCCATTTGCTCAATGGCCAGGGCCGTGAGGCGATGATCGCCAGCGACGCAGCTTTACTGGCCTCAGGGACGGCGGCACTGGAGTGCATGCTGGCCAAATGTCCGATGGTGGTGGGTTACCGCATGAAGCCGTTTACCTTCTGGATAGCGCAGCGGTTGGTGAAGACACCCTATGTCTCACTGCCCAACCTGTTGGCCGGTCGTGAGATCGTCACCGAACTGTTACAGCACGACTGCGTGCCGGACAAGCTGGCGGCATCGGTCATGCCATTGCTGGAAGACAGCCCGCAAACCGACGAACTGAAACAGACTTTCCTAACCTTGCACCAAAGCATCCGTTGTGGTGCCGATGAACAGGCCGCTCAGGCTGTGTTGGAGCTGGCAAAAGCATGATTGAACCCTTCATTTATCCTGTCGCCACGATGATTGCCGGCGTGGACGAAGTCGGCCGTGGCCCTTTGGTCGGGGCGGTAGTGACCGCCGCAGTGATCCTCGATCCTGCGCGGCCAATCATTGGGCTGGCGGACTCGAAAAAACTCAGTGAAAAGCGCCGTCTGGCGCTGTATGACGAAATCGTCGAGAAGGCACTTTCCTGGAGTCTGGGGCGAGCCGAGCCGGACGAGATCGATCAACTGAATATTCTGCATGCCACCATGCTGGCGATGCAGCGAGCGGTCGCCGGATTGCATATCGCGCCGGACATGGTATTGATCGACGGTAACCGTTGTCCTAAATTACCAATGCGTTCGCAGGCGGTGGTGAAGGGAGATAGCCGCGTGGCAGAAATCAGCGCCGCGTCCATTCTGGCGAAGGTCACGCGTGACCGCGAAATGACCGAGTTGGATCAGGAATTCCCGGACTACGGCTTTGCGCAGCATAAAGGCTACCCAACCGCTTTCCATCTGGAGCGGCTGGCCGCGCTGGGTGCGACCGAGCATCATCGCCGCAGCTTTGCCCCGGTTAGAAGGGTGTTGGCGCTGTAACCTTCCGGCCCTAGCCGGGCCGGGCACGCGATAGAGTTAACCCGGGTTCAGTTTGCTGAGCCCCTAGATTCAGGTATCTGGATATGGCCGAACCTCGTTTTATTCACCTGCGCGTTCATAGTGACTACTCCATGATTGATGGATTAGCCAAGATCGGACCCTTGGTGAAAAGAGCCGCCGCGTTAGCCATGCCCGCTTTGGCAATTACCGACTTTACCAACCTGTGTGGTCTGGTGAAGTTTTATGGCAGCGCGCACGGCGCCGGGATCAAACCGATCATCGGCGCGGATTTTCATGTGCAAAGCGAAGTGCTGGGCGACGAGCTGGCGCAGCTCACCGTACTGGCCGCCAATAATGAAGGTTACCAAAACCTGACGCTGCTGATTTCCCGCGCCTATCAGCGCGGTTACGGCGCCGCCGGCCCAATAATCGATCGCGACTGGCTGATTGAGCACCGTGAAGGGCTTATTCTGCTCTCTGGTGCCCGTCAGGGCGACGTCGGCAAGTTTTTGCTGCGTGGCAACCAGCCTCAGGTGGAGCAGTGCCTGGAGTTTTATCAGCAGTACTTCCCCGACAGTTACTATCTCGAACTGATCCGTACCGGACGGCCGGACGAAGAAAACTACCTGCATGCAGCGGTAGCCCTGGCGACCGAACGTGGGCTGCCGGTAGTGGCCACCAACGATGTGCGTTTTCTGGTAGCGGATGACTTTGACGCCCATGAGATCCGCGTTGCCATCCACGACGGCTTCACGTTGGATGATCCCAAGCGCCCGCGTAACTATACCTCGCAGCAATACATGCGTGACGAGGACGAGATGTGTGAGCTGTTTGCCGACATCCCGGAGGCGTTGCTCAACAGCGTAGAGATCGCCAAGCGTTGTAACGTGACAATTCGCCTTGGCGAATACTTCCTGCCGCAGTTCCCAACCGGTGATATGACCACCGAAGACTTCCTGGTCCTTAAGTCGAAGGAAGGGCTGGAAGATCGACTGGAGTTCCTGTTCCCGGATCCGGAAGTGCGTGCTCAGCGCCGCCCTGAATACGACGAACGTCTGGATATTGAGCTGAAAGTAATTAACCAGATGGGCTTCCCGGGTTACTTCCTGATCGTGATGGAGTTCATCCAGTGGTCGAAAGACAACAACGTGCCGGTAGGACCAGGCCGTGGTTCTGGTGCCGGTTCACTGGTGGCTTATGCGCTGAAAATTACCGATCTTGATCCGCTGGAATTTGACCTGCTGTTCGAACGTTTCCTTAACCCGGAACGTGTTTCGATGCCCGACTTCGACGTCGACTTCTGCATGGAAAAACGCGATCTGGTGATTGATCACGTGGCGGAGATGTACGGCCGTGAGGCGGTATCCCAGATCATTACCTTCGGTACCATGGCGGCGAAGGCGGTTATTCGCGACGTGGGCCGCGTATTGGGGCACCCGTACGGCTTCGTCGATCGTATCTCCAAGTTGGTGCCACCCGATCCGGGCATGACGCTGGAGAAAGCCTTTGCCGCCGAGCCGCAGTTACCGGAAATTTACGAGGCCGATGAGGAAGTCAAAGCGCTGATCGACATGGCGCGCAAGCTGGAAGGGGTGACGCGTAACGCCGGTAAGCACGCCGGTGGTGTGGTGATCGCACCGACCAAAATCACTGACTTTGCACCCTTGTACTGCGATGCAGAAGGTCAGCATCCGGTAACCCAGTTCGACAAGAACGACGTGGAATATGCCGGGCTGGTGAAGTTCGACTTCCTGGGCCTGCGTACCCTGACCATCATCGACTGGGCGTTGGCGATGATCAACGCCCGCCGCGCGAAGACCGGGCTGGAACCGATCGATATCGCCGCTATCCCGCTCGAAGACAAGAAAAGCTTCGACATGCTGCAGCGTTCGGAGACCACTGCGGTCTTCCAGCTTGAATCACGCGGCATGAAAGATCTGATCAAACGCCTGAAGCCCGACTGCTTCGAAGATATGATCGCACTGGTGGCGCTGTTCCGCCCTGGGCCGCTGCAGTCTGGCATGGTAGATAACTTTATCGACCGTAAGCACGGTCGTGAAGAGATCTCTTACCCGGATATTCAGTGGCAGCATGAGTCGCTCAAACCGGTACTGGAACCTACCTATGGCATCATCCTGTACCAGGAACAGGTAATGCAGATTGCCCAGGTGCTGGCCGGCTATTCGCTGGGTGGCGCGGACATGTTGCGTCGTGCAATGGGTAAAAAGAACCCGGTCGAGATGGCCAAGCAGCGTGGCGGTTTCGAAGATGGGGCAAAATCACGCGGTATCGACGGTGAACTGTCGGTAAAAATCTTTGACCTGGTGGAGAAATTCGCCGGTTACGGCTTCAACAAATCGCACTCCGCTGCCTATGCGCTGGTGTCATACCAGACATTGTGGCTGAAGGCGCACTATCCGGCCGAGTTTATGGCGGCGGTAATGACCGCCGATATGGACAACACCGATAAGGTGGTGGGCCTGGTGGATGAATGCTGGCGTATGGGGTTGAAAATCCTGCCGCCGGACATCAACAGCGGGCAGTACCATTTCCACGTTAACGATGAAGGCGAGATCGTTTACGGCATCGGCGCTATCAAGGGCGTCGGGGAAGGGCCGATTGAAGCTATTCTTGAAGCGCGTAACAGTGGCGAGCAGGGCTATTTCAAAGATCTGTTTGACCTGTGCGCGCGCTCCGATATCAAAAAACTGAACCGCCGCATTCTGGAAAAGCTGATCATGTCCGGGGCATTCGACCGCCTTGGGCCGCATCGCGCTGCGCTGATGAATTCATTGGGCGATGCGCTGAAAGCGGCCGATCAGCATGCCAAAGCCGAAGCTATCGGCCAGGTGGACATGTTTGGCGTACTGGCGGAGGCGCCGGAGCAGGTGGAGCAATCCTACGCCAACGTGCCCCGCTGGCAGGAGCAGGTGGTGCTGGACGGTGAACGGGAAACGCTGGGGTTGTACCTCACCGGGCACCCGATCACCCAGTACCTGAAGGAAATCGAACGCTATGCCGGTGGCCAGCGTTTGAAAGATATGCACCCGACGGATCGGGGCAAGATGACGACCGCTGTTGGGCTGGTGATCGCCTCACGGGTTATGGTTACCAAGCGAGGTAATCGCATCGGAATTTGTACGCTGGATGACCGTTCAGGCCGTCTGGAAGTAATGTTATTCACCGATGCCTTAGAAAAATACCAGCATTTATTGGAAAAAGACCGTATCCTGATCGCCAGTGGACAGGTCAGCTTTGATGACTTTAGCGGTGGGCTTAAAATGACCGCCCGCGAGCTAATGGACATCAGTGAAGCCCGTGAAAAATACGCTCGCGGACTTGCTATCTCGCTGACGGACAGGCAAATTGATGACCAGCTTTTGAACCGTCTCCGTCAGTCTTTGGAACCCCATCGCTCGGGGACGATTCCAGTGCATCTTTACTATCAACGGGAAGATGCGCGGGCCAAGCTGCGTTTTGGCGCAACCTGGCGCGTGACGCCCACCGACCGCTTATTGATAGATTTGCGGACTTTGGTAGGTAATGAGCAGGTGGAACTGGAATTTGACTAAAATAGGAATGCTATGAGTCTGAATTTTCTTGATTTTGAACAGCCGATTGCAGAGCTGGAAGCGAAAATTGACTCGCTGACTGCAGTCAGCCGTCAAGACGAAAAATTAGATATTAATCTGGACGAAGAGGTTCAGCGCCTTCGTGAAAAGAGCGTTGAGCTGACGCGCAAGATTTTTTCCGATCTTGGGGCTTGGCAAGTTGCCCAATTGGCACGCCACCCACGCCGTCCTTATACCCTGGATTATATCAAACACATCTTCACCGACTTCGAAGAACTGGCTGGCGATCGCGCCTATGCCGATGATAAAGCGATTGTCGGTGGTATTGCGCGTCTGGATGGTCGCCCGGTGATGATCATCGGTCACCAGAAAGGCCGCGAAACCAAAGAGAAAATCCGCCGTAACTTCGGCATGCCGGCACCGGAAGGCTATCGCAAAGCGTTGCGCCTGATGGAAATGGCTTCTCGCTTCAAAATGCCGTTGATCACTTTCATCGACACCCCAGGGGCATACCCGGGCGTGGGCGCGGAAGAACGCGGCCAGTCAGAAGCGATTGCCCATAACCTGCGTGAAATGTCTCGCCTGAACATCCCGGTTGTCTGCACCGTGATCGGCGAAGGCGGTTCTGGCGGTGCATTGGCCATCGGCGTTGGCGACAAAGTGAATATGCTGCAATACAGCACCTATTCGGTGATTTCACCGGAAGGCTGTGCATCCATTCTGTGGAAGAGTGCTGATAAGGCACCTCTGGCTGCAGAAGCGATGGGCATTACCGCACCGCGTCTGAAAGAGCTTAAGCTGATCGATTCGGTGATCCCGGAGCCTTTGGGTTCTGCTCACCGCGACGTTCCTGCAATGGCAGCCGCGCTGAAAGCACAGTTGCTGGCTGACCTGAAAGATCTCGATGGCCTGAACAACGAAGAGTTGCTCAACCGTCGGTACCAGCGCCTGATGAACTACGGCTACTGCTGAGTTTTGTCATGCGTTGCAAGAAACCGCCTTCGGGCGGTTTTTTTTTGGCTGCTGAAAAGGGGCTCTGGGGTACACAGCACGGTTTTTTCATGTTGTTATAGACGATTGGTGGTTAACTGACAGGAGCAGCCGTTGAATATCATCGCGATCATGAGCCCAGCGGGCGTTTATTACAAAGACGAGCCGATCCGCGAGCTTCACACCGCACTGACTGCAATGGATTTCCAACTGGTGTATCCGAAAAACAGCGGTGATTTGCTAAAACTGGTCGAGTCCAACGCGCGCATTTGTGGGGTGATTTTTGACTGGGACGACTACAGCCTGGAGCTGTGCAGCGACATCAATGAGCTGAATGAATATCTGCCGTTGTATGCTTTCATCAATACGCATTCCACCTTCGACGTCAGCCTGCATGAAATGCGCATGGCGCTGTATTTCTTTGAGTACGCTCTGAATGCGGCGGATGATATTGCGCAGCGTATTCAGCAGTACACCGCCGAATACATAGATACCATTACGCCCCCGTTGACCAAGGCGCTGTTCAACTATGTGCGCGAAGGGAAATACACTTTCTGTACTCCAGGCCACATGGCCGGCACTGCCTTTCAGAAAAGCCCGGTCGGCTGCCTGTTTTACGACTTTTTCGGTGCCAACACGTTAAAAGCAGATGTCTCAATCTCTGTGACGGAACTGGGATCGCTGCTGGATCACACCGGCCCGCATCTGGAAGCCGAAGAGTATATTGCCCGTACTTTTAACGCCGAGCAGAGTTATCTGGTGACCAACGGCACCTCCACCGCCAACAAAATTGTCGGCATGTATTCGGCGCCGACCGGTAGTACGGTATTGATTGACCGCAACTGCCATAAATCCTTATGCCATTTGCTGATGATGAGCGATATCGTGCCTATCTATCTGCGTCCGCTGCGCAATGCCTATGGCATTCTCGGTGGTATCCCGCAGCATGAATTTACTCGCGAGAGCATTGCCGGCCGGGTCGCGGCGACGGCTAATGCCAGTTGGCCGGTACATGCGGTGATCACCAACTCCACTTATGACGGTTTGTTGTACAACACCGACTACATCAAACAGACGCTGGACGTACCTTCAATTCACTTTGATTCGGCCTGGGTGCCCTATACCAACTTCCATCCCATTTACGATGGCAAGAGCGGTATGAGCGGCGAGCGCACGCCCGGCAAGGTTATCTACGAAACCCAGTCTACGCACAAACTGCTGGCGGCGTTTTCGCAGGCCTCAATGATTCACATTAAGGGTGACTACGACGAAAGCACCTTTAACGAAGCCTATATGATGCACACCACCACCTCGCCGAATTACGGCATCGTGGCATCGATGGAGACTGCCGCAGCGATGCTGCGTGGCAATCCAGGGCGGCGGTTGATAAATCGCTCGGTGGAGCGCGCACTGCATTTCCGCCGTGAGGTGCAGCGGCTGCGGGAGGAGAGCGATAGCTGGTTCTTCGACATCTGGCAGCCGGAGGAGATCGACGAGGCGCAGTGTTGGCCACTGAACCCGGATGATAATTGGCACGGTTTCGGCAATACCGACAGCAACCACATGTACCTCGATCCAATCAAGGTCACTATCCTGACGCCGGGTATGAATGAGCTGGGCATGCTGGAAGAGAGCGGGATACCCGCGGCGCTGGTGGCGAAGTATTTGGACGAACGCGGCATCGTAGTGGAAAAAACCGGGCCTTATAACCTGTTATTCCTGTTCAGCATCGGCATCGATAAAACCAAGGCGATGAGCCTGCTGCGCGGTTTGACCGATTTTAAACGCGCTTACGATCTCAACCTGCGGGTGAAGAACATGCTGCCGGATCTGTTCGCGGAAGACCCGGATTTCTACCGCAATATGCGTATTCAGGATCTGGCTGCCGGGATCCACCGTTTAATCTGTCGGCACGATCTGCCGGGGCTGATGCAGCGGGCATTTGACGTACTGCCTGAAATGAAGCTGACGCCGCACCAGATGTTCCAGCAACAGGTACGCGGTAACGTAGAAACCTGCGAATTGGATCAGTTAGTCGGCAAGGTGGCTGCCAACATGATCCTGCCTTATCCGCCAGGAGTACCGCTGGTGATGCCGGGCGAGATGATCACCGAAGAGAGCCGTGCAGTGCTCGATTTCCTGCTGATGTTGTGCTCGATCGGTGAGCGTTATCCGGGCTTTGAAACCGATATCCACGGCGCGAAACTGACCGAGGACGGGCGTTACCTGGTGAAGGTGCTGAAAATGCCGTTGGCTTAAGCATATTCCCGGCAAATCAGGTTTACGCTACTTACCGGCAGTGGTTCCTGCGTCAGGCCACAAAATGGGTGGCCATCCTGCCGCTGGTGATAGCGGCAGCGATGGCATTCGCCGAATAACGCCACGTTATCATCCTGCTTTTGCAACTGGCGTAACAACTGCGTCAGCAACTCCACTAACTGTCCGCCGTCTTGCTGCATGGCATCCTGTGCATTCTGCAAATAGGCCGGTGGGAACAGGGCATCCATCAATACGCGTGATTTGTCGGTCAGCTTTAGCCTGACGCTGCGGCGGTCCTTCTCGTCCGCAGTGCGCGCGATCATGCCGTTACTTTCCAGCTTTTTCAGCGATTGCGATACCGTACCCTTGGTCAGGCCAAGATATTCCGCCACCGCCATCGGCGTGTTGGAGTAATGGTTGCAGCGTGCCAGATAGTACAACGCACTTAATTGCACCGGGGGCAGGCTTTCCAGCTCTTCATGGCTGCGCAACCAGCTGCGCTGCAGGCTATTTAGCCGCTCCAATAAATCAAACAGTCTCATTATGGGATCCTCGCGAGCGTGGGAAAATAGTATCGATTAAAAACTATATTGACAAGTCGTGATGGGGGATTTATTGTGCATTTGGTTTCGAATCGAAACTATATGGGTGAGTTAATTTCGCCCACACAGTCAGAACCAAGGAGAATTATCATGACCAAGGCCGTTTTCTATCATGCCGGTTGTTCGGTTTGCGTCAGCGCAGAGCAGCAGTTGTTGGGCCTGTTGAGCCAGGATGTGCAAGTGGATGTGGTGCATCTGGGTGAAAAACCGGCGCGTATCGCCGAAGCAGAAAAAGCCGGGGTACAAAGCGTACCGGCACTCGTGGTGGAGGGACAGGTGCTGCACATCAACTACGGTGCTGCACTGGCCGATCTTAAAGCCTAATCGGCCTGTTGCGTTGCTGATTTCTGAATGACGGCCCCGTCTTATATGCGGGGCTTTTTTCGTTGACGTCGCTACTGTCGCCGGATACCGTGCCTCATCACACCGATAATGAGACACATTATGTTGGCACTCCGTCAGATACACCACATTGCCGTCATTGGTTCGGATTATGCGGCCAGTAAGCATTTTTATTGCGATATCCTGGGTTTCACCCTTCTTGGCGAGTTTTATCGCGAAGAACGTGACTCCTGGAAGGCCGATTTGGCACTCAATGGTCAATACAGCATCGAACTGTTTTCCTTCCCGTCACCTCCGGCTCGTGTCAGTCGTCCGGAGGCCTGTGGCCTGCGCCATCTGGCATTCAGCGTCGAGGACATCGAGCAGGCCATCCAGCATTTGCAGGCTGCTGGCGTGGTTTGCGAGCCAATACGCATCGATCCTTATACCCAGTCACGTTTTACTTTTTTCAGCGATCCCGATGGCTTGCCTCTAGAATTATATGAGGTATGAATGCTTAATCGGGGCATATAGACGCAGGCCGGGCGCTCATATGGTATTATCCCGCGCTTGCCGCACCCCCTTTTGAGTTATTTTCACTATGCAAGAACCCGTTTTTCGCGTTGGCGAGTGGTTGGTTACTCCCGCAGACAACAAAATAAGCCGTGACGGGCGCCAGCTGGCGTTGGAACCGCGCTTAATCGATATGCTGCAATATTTCGCCCGACACCCGGATGTGGTGCTGAGCCGCGATGAGCTGATCGATAACGTTTGGAAGCGCAACATCGTCACCAATCATGTGGTGACGCAGAGTATTTCCGAACTGCGCAAATACCTGAAGGACGGTGACAGCAACAGCCCGGAATACATTATTACCGTGCCCAAGCGCGGCTATAAACTGGCTGCGCCAGTGATGTGGTGTGAAGGGGAAGAGGCAAGCATACCTGCGCTACCGCGGGTGGCGGTCATCACTCATGAGCCGGAAGATGGCAGTGAAGACGATGGCGCTGATTATGAGCCGCCAAAACCCAGCCAGACAAAAACTCCCCCGGCAAAGTCGAAGGTGGCTTTTTATCGTCAATCACCGTTTTGGGTTTGGCTGGCTTTCCTGGCGGCGTTGAGCGCCTGCGTGGTGTTCGTGGCCATCGCAACTCTGTCGCGTCGCATACCGGAATCCACCATGCCGGTGCTGATGAACCCGCGTGACATTGATATCCGCATTCAGGGGGGGAACAGCTGCAGTAACTGGACGCCGCAACTTTCCTATGTCGTCGGCCTGAGCGAAGTCGTCACGGACTCGCTAAACACCTATTCCACTTTCCTGGTACACGATCAGACCAACTATAACTACACCGGACCAAGCAGTTCGGGTAAATCGCTGACCATTGAGTTCGTCAACCAGCGCCATTATCGCGCGCAGCAATGTTTCCTGTCGGTACGGCTGGTGGACAATGCAGACAGCTCGATCATGTTGGATAAGCGTTACTTTGTTACTACAGACAATCAACTGAAAATTCAGGAAGACTTCCTGAGCAGTCTGTCTGTGGCCCTCAATCAGCCGTGGCCGGCCCCCTTGCAGCAGCGGTTGATGAAACTCTTGCCAAACTCCGGCCCGGAACTGCAGCAGTATTACCAGGCACATCAGTTATTGATCCAGGGGGACATCGATTCTTTGACCCATGCCAGTAGCATGCTGGGTGATATGGTGAAATCGTCACCGGGCTTTATTTATGTTGCGGCGGAAAAAGCGCTGGCAGACTTACTGCGTAACTCTTATCAACCTTTTGATAGTGTGCAGTTGGCGCAACTGGATACGGAGATAGCACGCCTGGATGCGCTGCCCGCTTTAAAAGACAGCCCCGTTATTCAGCAGATCCATACGATACGGGCGCTGGGGGAGGGGAAAATCGATGAGGCTTATCAGGCGATAAATAAAGGCATTGAGTTGCAGATGTCCTGGATGAATTATGTGTTACTCGGCAAAGTTTATGAAATGCAGGGCTACAATCGCCTGGCTGCTGACTCCTATATCACGGCATTTAACCTGCGTCCGGGCGAGAATACCTTGCATTGGATCCGTAATGCCGTCTTCCATACCTCAATAAACACCGTAGTTCCCTACCTCGAAAACTACAATCCGGATAAGCAACCTAATTAATCCACACCGCCGAGTCAGATTGTTTGACTGGCGGTGTTATTTATTGTGCTTTATTTGTTAAACCCTATTAACTCATTGGTTGATTTGTTTCTCTCTTTTATTTTCATTTGTTAGTGAAAATAACAATGCTATTTTGTTGTTTTTATTGGTTGTTTATCTTTTCTTGAGCACGTGTTTATCTCTTGATGTGTTAATGAAAAACCTCAGTTTATCATTTGTATGATCATGAGCGTAATATCACTTTATCTTTAGGACTTTATTCCCGCCAATCATTAGCATCCTGACTATCAAGTCCGGTCATTAGCAAATTTGCATAACGGCCAAGACTTATAAGAAATCAAAATCAGGAGAAACTGACCATGGGTTCATCCAAGAAAATAGGGCTTATTGCCTGCACCGGTGTGGTTGCCGGTAATATGATGGGGAGCGGTATTGCCTTATTACCCGCGAACCTGGCAAGCCTCGGTTCTATCGCAATCTGGGGATGGGTAATCTCTATTATTGGCGCGATGTCACTGGCTTATGTCTATGCGCGTCTGGCCACCAAAAACCCCCAGCAGGGCGGCCCTATTGCTTACGCGGGTGAAATTTCCCCGGCGTTTGGTTTCCAGACCGGCGTGCTTTATTACCATGCGAACTGGATCGGTAATTTGGCCATCGGCATTACCGCAGTTTCTTACCTTTCTACCTTCTTCCCAGAGCTGAACAATCCGGTGCCGGCAGGTATCGCCTGTATCGCCATCCTGTGGGTGTTCACCTTTATTAACCTGCTCGGCGGGACCTGGGTCAGCCGTTTGACCACCCTCGGCCTGGTGTTGGTGCTGATCCCGGTGATTGTGACCGCGACTGCCGGCTGGCATTGGTTCGACGCGGCAACCTACCACGCTAACTGGAACACTTCCGGTACCACCGACAGCCATGCGGTAATTAAAAGTATTCTGCTGTGCCTGTGGGCGTTCATCGGCGTAGAATCTGCCGCCGTGAGCACCGGCATGGTGAAAAACCCGAAACGTACCGTACCGCTGGCAACCATGCTGGGTACCGCGCTGGCCGGGATTATCTACATTGCGGCCACTCAGGTGATGAGCGGGATGTTCCCCGCGAGCCAAATGGCTGCCAGCGGTGCACCGTTCGCCGTCAGCGCCTCCGCCATTATGGGTAACTGGGCAGCACCACTGGTCTCTGCCTTCACCGCCTTTGCCTGCCTGACTTCACTGGGTTCGTGGATGATGCTGGTTGGCCAGGCTGGGGTTCGTGCCGCCAACGACGGTAACTTCCCGAAAGTGTACGGCGAACTGGACAAGAACGGCATTCCTAGAAAAGGCCTGCTGTTGGCAAGCTGCAAAATGACCGCGCTGATGGTGCTGATTACCGCCATGAGCTCCGGTGGTGGTAAAGCTTCCGACCTGTTCGGCATGCTGACCGGTATTGCGGTGCTGCTGACCATGCTGCCTTACTTCTACTCTTGCGTAGATCTGATCCGCTTTGAAGGCGTCAATATCCGTAACCTGTTGAGCCTGATTGCCTCGGTTCTGGGGTGTGGCTTCTGCTTCATCGCACTGATGGGTGCCGAATCGTTCGAACTGGCCGGTACCTTCATCATCAGCCTGATCATCCTGATGTTCTACGCCCGCAAAATGAATACCCGTCAGACAGCGAAAGCCAATGCTGTAGCCATCGACGACAGCTCGACGGCCAAAGCGCACTAAGCACGTACTGACCCACTTCTTAATTCAGCCCCTTGCAACAACAATTGTCATCCGTGATGGCAAGGGGCTCGCATTACCTGGAGAAATGATTATGAACGTTATTGCTATCATGAACCACATGGGTGTCTACTTCAAAGAAGAGCCCATCCGCGAACTGCACAACGCGTTGGAAAAACTGAACTTCCGCATTGTTTACCCGAACGACCGCGAAGACCTGCTCAAATTGATCGAGAATAATGCCCGTCTGTGCGGGGTGATCTTCGACTGGGATAAATACAATCTTGAGCTGTGCCAAGAAATCAGCGAATTGAATGAGTACATGCCGCTGTATGCCTTTGCCAACACCTATTCAACCCTGGACGTCAGCCTTAACGATCTGCGCATGCAGGTACGTTTCTTTGAATATGCGCTCGGTGCGGCCAACGACATTGCCGACAAGATCAAACAGAACACCGATGAGTACGTGGACACCATCCTGCCACCGCTGACCAAAGCGCTGTTCAAATACGTGCGTGAAGGCAAATACACCTTCTGTACTCCTGGCCACATGGGCGGTACCGCCTTCCAGAAAAGCCCGGTCGGTAGCCTGTTCTACGATTTCTTTGGCCCGAACGCGATGAAGTCCGACGTGTCAATTTCGGTCTCTGAGCTGGGTTCATTGCTGGACCACTCCGGCCCGCACAAAGAAGCCGAAGAATACATTGCCCGCGTGTTCAACGCTGAACGCAGCTATATGGTGACTAACGGCACTTCTACCGCCAACAAAATTGTTGGTATGTACTCTGCACCTGCCGGCAGCACGGTGCTGATTGACCGTAACTGCCACAAATCGCTGACCCATCTGATGATGATGAGCGACATTACGCCGATCTACTTCCGCCCAACTCGTAACGCTTACGGCATTCTCGGTGGTATTCCACAGAGCGAATTCTCCCGTGCCACCATCGCCAAACGCGTGAAAGAGACCCCTAACGCCACCTGGCCGGTACACGCGGTGATCACCAATTCGACCTACGATGGTCTGTTGTATAACACCGATTTCATCAAGAGCACGCTGGATGTGAAATCCATCCACTTTGACTCTGCCTGGGTGCCTTACACCAACTTCCACCCGATCTACAAAGGCAAGTGCGGCATGAGCGGCGGCCGCGTGGAAGGGAAAGTGATCTATGAAACCCAATCCACCCATAAACTGCTGGCGGCGTTCTCACAGGCTTCGATGATCCACGTGAAAGGAGACATCAACGAAGAAACCTTCAATGAAGCCTACATGATGCACACCACCACTTCACCGCACTACGGCATCGTGGCTTCTACCGAAACCGCAGCGGCGATGATGAAAGGCAATGCCGGTAAGCGTCTGATTAACGGTTCAATTGAACGAGCTATCAAGTTCCGTAAGGAAATAAAACGTCTGAATGTCGAATCTGAAGGTTGGTTCTTTGACGTTTGGCAGCCGGAACATATTGATGAAGCCGAGTGTTGGCCGCTGCGTTCTGACAGTGCATGGCATGGTTTCAAAGGTATTGATAACGAACATATGTACCTTGACCCAATCAAGGTCACCATGTTGACGCCAGGGATGAGCAAAGATGGCGAAATGGAGTCGTTTGGTATCCCGGCCAGCCTGGTTGCCAAGTACCTTGATGAGCACGGCATCATTGTTGAGAAAACCGGCCCGTATAACCTGCTGTTCCTGTTCAGCATCGGTATCGATAAAACCAAAGCTCTCAGCCTGCTGCGCGGCCTGACTGACTTTAAACGCTCGTTCGACCTGAACCTGCGGGTGAAAAACATGTTGCCATCGCTGTACAAAGAGGCACCAGAGTTTTATGAAAACATGCGTATCCAGGAATTGGCTCAGAATATCCACAACCTGGTGAAACACCATAACCTGCCGGATCTGATGTACCGCGCCTTTGAAGTGCTGCCGGCGATGGTAATGAACCCGTTCCAGGCCTTCCAGAAGGAACTGCACGGCGAAGTGGAAGAGGTCTATTTGGAAGATATGGTGGGCAAAGTGAATGCCAACATGATCCTGCCATATCCACCAGGTGTTCCGCTGGTCATGCCGGGTGAAATGCTCACCGAGGAAAGCCGTCCGGTACTGGAGTTCCTGCAAATGCTGTGCGAGATCGGCGCGCATTATCCAGGCTTCGAAACCGATATCCACGGCGCTTATCGCCAGGCGGATGGACGTTACACCGTGAAGGTGTTGAAAAACGATAAATAAGTGAAATAACAAGGGGAGGTGCTTGCGCTTCCCCTTTTGTCGTTCCCCGACTGATGGGAGAAAACCATGAAAACACCCTCACAGCCGCGCGCAATCTACTATGTCGTAGCCATACAAATTTGGGAATATTTCAGCTTTTACGGCATGCGTGCGTTACTTATTCTCTATCTTACCCACCAACTTGGTTATTCCGATAGCCGCGCCATTAGCCTCTATAGCGCCTACGCTTCTCTGGTCTACGTTACGCCGATCCTCGGCGGCCTGCTTGCCGATCGCCTGCTGGGCAACCGCGTTGCGGTCATTGCCGGAGCGGTATTGATGACGCTGGGCCATATTGTGCTCGGCCTGAGCGCCGTATCGACACAATCACTCTACCTCTCGCTGTCGATCATCATCTGTGGCTACGGCCTGTTTAAATCCAATATCAGCTGCCTGCTGGGCGAGTTGTATCAACCGCAGGACTCGCGCCGGGAAGGGGGCTTTTCACTGCTGTATGCCGCCGGTAACGTGGGCTCGATCCTGGCGCCCATTGCCTGCGGGTTGGCGGCAGAACGCTACGGCTGGCACGTCGGCTTTGCGCTGGCGGGTATCGGCATGCTGGCCGGGTTGACGATCTTCCTGTTCGGCAGCCGTCATTTCAGCCATACGCGCGGTGTGGACCGGGCGCAGATGTGCGTCACCACGCTGCGGGTACCTAACTGGGTATGGCTGAGCACCATACTGTTATTGGCCCCCCTGTTCTTCACTTTACTGTTCATTTACGACCTGGCCGGTCAATTACTGATGCTGGTGTGTGCCGCCGCCGTCGTGATGGTTATCCGCATTATGGTCCGGGCAACAAAGGTGCAGCGCCGCGGGCTGTGGCAGATAGTGATGTTGATGTTGTTGGGCACCTTGTTCTGGGCCTTTGCCCAGCAAGGCGGTAGTTCGATCAGCCTGTTTATCGATCACTTTGTCGACCGCCAATGGTTTTCCTGGACGGTGCCGACCGCATTGTTCCAGTCGGTTAACGCTTTTGCCGTGATGTTTGGCGGTGTGATGCTGGCCTGGCTGGTGCGGGGCAACGGCAATGGCCGCCGCACTCTGCGGATTTGGGGAAAGTTTGCCTTTGGTTTACTGCTGATTGGCGTGGGCTTTACCCTGATGGCGCTTAACGCTCGTTACGGCCAGGGCTCGATGAGCCTGATGATCGCCGGGTTGTCGGTGATGGGGCTTGCCGAACTGTTTATCGATCCGGTCGCCATGGCACAGATTACCCGACTGAATATCCCCGGTGCTACCGGGGTGCTGACCGGCATCTATATGTTGACCACCGGCTCGATAGCCAATTATCTGGCCGGTATTATCGCCGGTCAAACCGCCGAAGATCCGGCTACGGGGGCGACGGCACAGGCCTATGTTCACCTGTTTGCTCAAATTGGCTGGTGGGCGATGGGGTGTACGGCGGCAGTGGTGGCGGTGTTGGCCATGTGGTGGTTGCTGTCCGGCCGTCATATGCGTGCGGTTAATGCTTGATTGATGGTATGACGGGGGTTAACGTGCAGCTATCTGGACGTCATTAAGCCTAATCAATGAATAACAATCAATTATCCGCACAGCTTGCCCGTCAATTGGGTGCACACCGGCACTTGCTGGTGGCATTCAGTGGCGGGCTGGATTCCAGCGTGCTGTTGCATCTGCTGGTAGGGTTACGGCAGCAATTGCCGGACTTGCAGCTTCGCGCGGTGCACGTGCATCACGGCCTGAGTGCTTTTGCCGACCAGTGGGTAACACACTGTCGGCAACAATGCGTTGCCTGGCAGCTACCCCTGGTGGTTCAGCACGTGCAGGTTGATAGCCAGCAGGGCGGTATCGAAGCCGCAGCCCGGGCGGCCCGCTACTCGGCTTTTGCCAGCACGCTGGCGGCTGATGAAATCTTGCTTACCGCGCAACACCTTGACGACCAATGTGAAACCTTCCTGCTGGCGCTAAAGCGTGGCAGTGGCCCGGCGGGCCTGTCGGCCATGGCTGCACAGACGTCGCTGGGGAATAATCATTTGCTGCGTCCACTGCTGGGCCACTCTCGCCAGCAGTTGGAGGCCTATGCGCGGCAACATCAGCTCAGCTGGATTGAAGATGACAGTAATCAGGACTCACGCTTCGACCGCAACTTTTTGCGCCTGCAGGTGTTGCCGCTACTGAATCAGCGCTGGCCGCACTTTGCTTCAGCGACGGCACGCAGTGCCAGCCTGTGTGCCGAGCAAGAGCAATTGCTGGATGAGTTGCTGTCAGAGCAACTGCACCAGCTGCTCGACGAAGACCGTGCGCTGGCGATTGAAGGCCTGCTGACCTGCTCACCGGTCCGACGTTTCGCCTTGTTACGCCGTTGGATCTCGCTATTTGGCGTCGCCATGCCTTCTCGCGAACAGTTGCAGCGGTTATGGGAAGAAGTGGCGCTCAGCCGCGAGGACGCCGAACCTCAACTGCAATTGGGACAATATCAGTTCCGCCGCTTCCGCCGCCGTTTGTATCTGTTGCCGCTGATGGCCGATCTGCGTGAAATCAGTCTAAGCTGGTCATTGGGCGATCCGCTTATGCTACCGGATGGATTGGGCGAACTGCTCAGTGGGGAAGGTGACATTTGTCTGCGTGCACCGCAATCACAGCAAAAAGTGAGCATCCGTTTTAGCGCTCAGGGTAAACACCGAATCCTTGGTCGCGCGCATTCTCGTCCGATCAAAAAATTGTGGCAGGAGTTGGGTATTCCCCCGTGGCAGCGTGAGCGTACTCCGTTGATCTATTATGATGACCAGCTTATTGCGGCGCTGGGGATCTTTGTCAGCGAGGCCGGACAAACGCCTGAAGGGCAGCAGCCATGGCGGCTGCACTGGCGTAAAAAATAATAATAGACTGAGGAACCATGATGAAATTTGTGAGCGCAATGGCGGTGATATTAGGTCTGTTCAGCCTGCCTGCAATGGCGGCGGGCGATGCGGCTGCGGGGAAGGATAAGTCCGCCAGTTGTATGGCGTGCCATGGGGCTGAAGGGAAGGTGTCAATGCCGATGTACCCGAATCTGGCTGGGCAAAACGCCATGTATCTGGAACATGCGTTGCAGGCTTATAAGAAAGGCGAGCGTAACGGGGGGCAGGCGGAAGTGATGAAAGCTTATGTTTCCCCGCTGTCTGATGCGGATATTGCCGATCTGGCGGCCTACTATGCCAGTCTCAAACCCTAGGCCAGTCTCAAACCCTAGGCCAGTCTCAAACCCTAGCCAGTCTCAAACCCTAGCCAGCCTAAGGGCATAAATGACGAGGGCAGCCGTTGGGCTGCCCTGTTGGGATGGCGTTACCGCTAAATCAATCAGACAGGCTGACGACTACGGTACCGATTTCCGGATGACTGAAACTGAGGATGTGATCCAGACGCAAGCTGAGAGCGTCGCCGGCCCGATCGATAATCAGGTACTCAACGCCCTTGGTAAACTTCAGCTCGGTGGCTTTGCCTTCGAATTTTTCTCCGTCGCGTAACTCCAGCTTCAGAATGTAGTTATGCTGACAGGCGAGTTCCAGGCTTTCATAGTCATCGCAATTGATGGATTGGTACTCATCATTCATCAACATAGTCGCTCACCAATAAGTTAGCGGCGGCAAAGGCCGCCTGTTCCCTAACGGAGGACGGTAGCGTGCTATTCGCAGCAACTTCGTCCAATGCCTTTAATACACATGCTAACGCATCAGGCACGTAGCCGAGATCACCACTGCCGATCTCAGCGTAAAAACGGCGTACTAACTCACAGTATTGTTGCACAGTTTCCTCCCTTAAGAACCTCTGCGTCATCGAAGCCTTATAGCGATGAGGCGCAGGCACTCGGAGCTTGACTCTATCCTAGACGACTATAGCACAGCTATTGTGGAGTTATTAGCACCTCAGCGCGGCTTTCGCACCGGGCTTTGCCCGGCCGTGCTGGCCGCGGTTGGGGCAAATCTAGTACACTGTCGCCTGATAATAATGAGGTCACCCATGGCGCTGAAAGCTACTATTTATAAAGCCACGGTCAATATCGCTGATATGGATCGTCACTTCTACCACGACGCCACGCTTACCCTGGCCCAACATCCTTCTGAAACTGAACAGCGCATGATGCTGCGTCTGCTGGCCTGGATCTGTCATGCCGATGAGCGTCTGGTATTTACCAAAGGCCTGAGCGCTGATGATGAGCCGGAAATCTGGCGGCGTAACGATCATAACGGGCTGGAAATGTGGATTGAAATGGGCCTGCCGGATGAAAAACGCATCAAGAAGGCCTGCAACCAGTCACCGCGAGTGGTGCTGTATGCTTACGGCGAACGTGCCGGCCACGTGTGGTGGCAATCGATGCAAGGCAAAGTGGCAAACCACAAAAACCTAAGCATCCGTTTCCTGGATGATGAACAATTAGCCAAACTGGCGGCGTTGGCCAGCCGCAATATGACGCTGCAGGCCACGCTGCAAGAGGGAACTATCTGGCTTTCTGACGCTCAGAATAGTCTGGAAATCCAGTTTGCCGAGTGGCAACAGGCGCAGGTATGACCGGTGCTTGAACTGTCAAGAAATGTAGCCATACCGGATAACGAAGTGGAATTGACGGCGATCCGTGCGCAGGGCGCGGGTGGCCAGCACGTGAACAAAACCTCAACGGCTATCCATTTGCGCTTTGACATCCGGGCATCCAGCCTGCCAGAGTATTATAAGGAAAGGCTGCTGGCCCTGAATAATCATTTAATTACCGCCGATGGCGTGGTGATTATCAAAGCGCAGGAATATCGCAGTCAGGAATTAAACCGCGAGGCGGCGTTGGCCAGACTGGTCACTTTGATCCAGCAGGCGATGGTGGTAGAAAAAACTCGCAGAGCGACCAAGCCCACCAAAGGGGCAAAATTACGTCGTCTGGAAGGCAAGGTACGGAAAGGCGCGACTAAAGCGCTGCGCGGCAAGATCCGCACTTAAGGACACATGAACACAGTAGGAGAATAACTGTGAAGAAAATAACACTGGCCCTGTTTTTAGCGGCAGGGGCACTTTCGTTACTGGGATGTAATAACCACTTCCAGCCGAAAGAACAACCGCTTCGGGCGATGCAACAAAGTTATCAGGGGGTGCTGCCTTGCGCTGACTGCGGTGGTTTGGATACCGCATTATTCCTTGATAAAGACGGTACTTTCGTCCTGCAGGAAACCTATCGCGGCACCAAAGACGGCGATCAAACCTTTGCCGACTACGGTAAATGGGCGCGTACCGCCGATAAGTTGGTGCTGACCGACAGCCGTGGTGACAAGCGTTATTTCCGCCCGGCGGGTAAAAGTTTGGAAATGCTGGATCAAACCGGCATGCCGATTGAGTCGCAGTTGAATTACCGGCTTGAACCGGTAGAAAAAGCCTTGCCTAAAACGCCGATGTCGCTGAAAGGCAGCTACACCTACATGGCGGATGCAGCGGTGTTCAGAGATTGCGCCACCGGCAAAACTTTCCCGGTCGACAATACTATCGCGCTGGAGCAGGGTTATGCCAAGGCCTACAAAACGCCGGGCGAACCGGTGTTCCTGACTCTGAATGGTCACTTTAGCGTTCAGCCGTCAATGGAAGAGGGGTTAACCGAGAAGGCGCTGGTGCCGGACGGTAAAATAGCCTTCGACCGCAGTAAAAATTGCGACAGCAAATAACCGCTATAAAAAAACCCGCCTAGGCGGGTTTTTAGTTTCTGCGATAGCGGATTAGCGCTTGATCTGCCCCAGCAAGAAATCAATGACTTCGCCGGTTTTAATCATTTTCTTCTCGCCGACACGGCGGTTTTTATACTCAATCTCTTCGCTGTCGAGGTTACGGTCGCCGATCACGATAGAGTGCGGTACGCCAATCAGTTCCATATCCGCGAACATCACGCCTGGACGTTCTTTACGGTCGTCGAGGATCACGTCGATACCGTGGGAACGCAGAGTGTTGTACAACTCCTCCGCCAGCGCCTGCACGCGGAAGGATTTGTGCATGTTCATTGGCAGAATAGCCACCTGGAATGGCGCGATAGCGTCCGGCCAAATGATACCGCGTTCGTCATGGTTCTGTTCGATAGCGGCAGCGACCACGCGGGTAACCCCGATACCGTAACAACCCATGGTCAGCACCTGATTACGGCCGTCTTCGCCCTGTACGGTGGCTTTCATTGCTTCCGAGTATTTGGTGCCGAGCTGGAAGATATGGCCCACTTCAATACCGCGTTTGATCAGCAGTGTGCCTTTACCGTCCGGGCTGGCATCGCCTTCAACGACGTTACGGATATCGGCAACCTGTGGCAGCGGCAGATCGCGCTCCCAGTTGATACCGAAGTAGTGTTTGCCGTCGATGTTGGCGCCGGCGCCAAAATCACTCATCGCTGCTACGCTGCGATCGGCAACCACGGGAACCTGCAAATTGACCGGGCCGAGTGAACCTGGGCCCGCACCTACGATAGCGCGGATCTCTTCTTCGGTAGCAAAGACCAACGGAGCAGCAACCTGCGGCAGCTTCTCGGCTTTGATTTCGTTCAGTTCGTGATCGCCACGCACCAACAGGGCAACCAGCTTGTGGCCGCTCTCTTCTTTAGCACGCACCAGCAGTGTCTTGACGGTTTTCGTCACCGGCAGCTGGAATTGCTCTACCAGTTCAGCAATGGTCTTGGCGTTCGGGGTATCCACAATGCGCAGTTCTTCACTGGCTGTCGCACGCGGCTCAGCCGGGGCAACCGCTTCTGCCAGTTCGATATTGGCGGCAAAGTCGGAGCCGGTGGAAAACACGATATCGTCTTCACCGCTGTCGGCCAGGACCTGGAACTCGTGTGATGCACTACCGCCGATCGAACCGGTATCGGCATGTACCGGACGGAAGTCCAGGCCCATACGGCTGAAGATTTTGCTGTAGGCTTCGTACATTGCTTCGTAGGTTGCCTGCAGCGATTCCTGTGAGGTATGGAACGAGTAGGCATCCTTCATCAGGAATTCGCGCGAGCGCATAACGCCGAAACGTGGGCGGACTTCATCACGGAACTTGGTCTGAATCTGGAAGAAGTTCAGCGGCAGCTGCTTGTAAGAGCTGATCTCGTTACGGATCAGGTCGGTGATCACTTCTTCGTGGGTTGGACCCAGCACGAATGGACGATCGCCGCGATCGACAAAGCGCAGCAGTTCAGGGCCATACTGTTCCCAACGGCCGCTTTCCTGCCACAGATCGGCTGGCTGTACCACCGGCATGCAGACTTCGATCGCGTTAGCATTGTTCATTTCTTCGCGAACGATGTTTTCAACCTTTTTCAGAACGCGCAGGCCGGTTGGCAGCCAGGTATAAAGACCGGAGGCCAGCTTGCGAATCATCCCGGCGCGCAGCATCAGCTGGTGGCTGATCACTTCGGCATCGGCAGGTGTCTCCTTCAGGGTGGAGAGCAGATATTGGCTAGTACGCATGGTGTTTTGGTTCCGTTAGAACTGCAAATTGCAACCGGCTGCCAGTAGTAGGGCAGCCAAAATTTTCGAAAGTAATTTAGTTTACCAGTGCGAGCGGGTTGTCAAAAGAGAGACGGTGGAATTTTAACGCAGGTCGAGAGACAGCACCTCGGTTTGTTGACCCACCACTCGCCAGCGCACGTTGAAATCCAGTAGCCAGACGGCATAATCCCGTTCTGCTGCTTGCCCCTTGCGGTAGGCTGGTCGCGGATCCTGAGCCAGCACCTGGCTGATAAAGCGCCGCAGGTGCGGATAACGCCGCTGATGTTGCAGCAGCTGTTGTTCCGCCTCTGGAGCAAAGCATACCGGGATATCCCCGGCAGGTGCGGCCTGAGCAAACCCGGCGCGGGCCTGCGGCTGACTTTCGGCAAACGGCAGATAGGGTTTGATGTCTACTACCGGCGTGCCGTCAACCAGATCGAGACTGCCCAACTCCAGCACCACTTCACCGCCCTGCACACGTACGCCTTTTAATTCGATCAGTGACATACCGAGCGGATTGGGGCGGAAGGTTGAGCGGGTGGCAAAAACCCCCATCCGGGCATTACCGCCGAGGCGGGGTGGCCGGACTGTAGGGCGCCAGCCACCTTCCATGGTTTGATGGAAAATAAACATCACCCACAGATGGCTGAACTCGCTGAGTCCGCGTACCGCTTCCGCCTGATTATAGGGCGGCAGCAGCACCAACTCACCGCCACCGTCTTCGACTAACCCCGGTTGGCGGGGGACGGCGAACTTTTCTTTATACGGTGAACGGATGGTACCGATCTGGTTGAAAACAAATTCGGTCATTTGGACGAAACGTTAAGCGCTGAACCCTGGCAAATGGCCTGTTGGTAGCAGCCGGCAACACCGCTGACAATCTGGCAGTCATGCAACAGCACGGCATTAGCCTTCATATAAGAGGCGCGGATTTGCATACGCTTACGGGCGGTCGCCAGATTCGGTGGTGAGTCCTGAACGGTTGTTTGGCAGGATTCACCAGAGACTTCACCCAGATCGCGGAATGGTTTGCCCACTAATTCTTCTGCACTTTTGTACAGTTTAACCGGTGCCGGACGCGCTGCTGGTGTGGTTTTGGTCGGAGTGGTTACTGCCGGTTTGCTGGTGCTGTTTGTTGACGGGGGCGCGAAACGCTGCGACGAACACCCTGCCAGCGCAAGCGCTAACAAACAGAGAGGTAAAGCACGCATTGAGATTCCTCTGCCTTGATGGAATAGTTAAGTGGCGCTATTGAAGCAATCTATGGTGGAAATAACAAGACGGGCCGGAGCCCGTCTAGATATAAGACAAACACCCGAAAAACGTGGTTTTCGGATGTTTGGGGTAATTCAGAAGATCTAATTCTTTGTTTTCATTAGGACTAAATCATTACTTTTAGCCGCAAAGAACTATGCCAACTCTCTCGACGGGCCGGAGCCCGCCTTGCAATTATAGGAATAAATTCGGTAATTAATGATTACCAGCCTTTAACTGCACCACCGTTAAAGATCTTGTTGGCCGCTTCATTGACTTCGTCAGACTGATAAGCCTGAACGAACTTCTTCACGTTTTCCGCGTCTTTGTTATCTTCGCGGGCGACCAGCAGGTTAACGTACGGTGAGTCTTTATCTTCTACAAACAGGCCGTCTTTTGCCGGCGTCAGGCCAATCTGGCTGGCGTAAGTGGTGTTGATCACCGCCAGAGCGATTTGTTGGTCGTCCAGGGAGCGTGGCAGCTGTGGCGCTTCCAGTTCAACCAGCTTCAGGTTTTTCGGATTTTCAGTCACGTCCAATACGGTCGGCAGCAGGCCAACACCGTCTTTCAGTTTGATCAGGTTAACCTTCTGCAGCAGCAGCAGGGAGCGGCCCAGATTGGTTGGATCGTTAGGCAGCGCAACCTGAGAACCGTCTTTCAGTTCGTCCAGCGATTTGATTTTCTTGGAGTAACCGGCAATCGGGTAAACGAAGGAGTTACCGACCGACACCAGTTTGTAGCCGCGATCCTTGATCTGCTGATCCAGGTAAGGTTTGTGCTGGAAGGCGTTCAGATCGATATCCCCTTTGCTCAGCGCTTCGTTTGGCAGCACGTAGTCATTGAAAGTCACCAGTTCGACGTCCAGACCGTATTTCTCTTTCGCCACTTTTTGCGCGATTTCAGCGACCTGCTGTTCAGCACCGACAATGACGCCGACTTTGATATGGTTCGGATCTTTTTCTTCCTGACCGCAGCCTGCCAGAGCCAGAGTACCGATCAGTGCGCCGATTGCCGCGATGGATTTAAATTTTAACGACATATCCCTTCCTCATTAGACTCGCATTTGAAATGCGCTGTGTGAGCGCAGTTGCTGTAAAAACTACTTATGGGTGACGGCCTTGACGATCCGATCACCGAAGAACTGAATCAAATAGACCAGCACCACCAGTAATACTAATACGGTATTCATTACTGTGGCGTTATAACCGATGTAACCGTACTGATAGCCAATCTGTCCCAGACCGCCTGCGCCGACTGCGCCACCCATGGCGGAATAACCCACCAAAGTGATCAGGGTGATAGTGGCGGCGTTAACCAGACCCGGCAGGGCTTCCGGCAGCAGCACCTTTTTGATGATTTGCATCGGGGTCGCCCCCATAGCGCGGGCGGCCTCCACCAGACCGGAGGGGATCTCCAGCAGGGCGTTTTCCACCATACGGGCAATAAACGGTGCCGCGCCTACGGTCAGCGGTACGATAGCTGCCTGCAGACCGATCGAGGTACCGACGATCAAACGAGTAAATGGAATCATCCACACCAACAGAATAATGAACGGAATGGAACGGAAAACGTTCACCAGCCCGGACAGCGTTCTATATAGCGTGTTGTTGGCCGCGATTTGCCCCGGGCGGGTCACATACAGCAGCACACCAACCGGCAGGCCGAGTACGAAACCGAAGAAGCCGGAGACAAAGGTCATCATGACGGTTTCCCACACGCCACGAGCCATTAACCACATCATTGCCTCAGACATAACCCAGAACCTCTACTTTTACCTGATTTTCCTGCAGGAACTTAATCGTTGCCAGCGCATCTTCATCACTGCCATGCAGCTCTGCCAACATCACGCCGAATTTAACGCCGCCGGCATAATCCATCTGTGCACTGATAATGTTGTTGTTAACGTTGAAACGACGAGCGGCTTCTGACAGCAGCGGCGCATCAACGGATTGGCCGGTGAACTCCAGACGCAAAAGGGGCTGACGGCCGCCACTGCGTTCCGGTGCAAGGCGTTTGGCATAGTCGTCCGGGATATCCAAATGCAGTGTGGCTTGAATAAACTGCTGGGCCAGCGGAGTTTTCGGGTGCGAGAACACTTCGCTGACGCTGTCTTTCTCAATCAACTGACCCTGGCTGATAACTGCAACCTGATCGCAGATGCGTTTAACTACATCCATTTCATGGGTGATCAGCAGGATGGTCAGACCGAGACGACGGTTAATGTCTTTCAGCAGTTCCAGAATTGAACGGGTGGTTGCTGGGTCCAGCGCGCTGGTGGCTTCATCACACAGCAGGACTTTGGGTTGGCTTGCCAGCGCACGGGCAATCGCTACGCGTTGTTTTTGACCGCCTGACAGGTTGGCCGGATAGGCGTCATGTTTGTCTGACAGCCCGACCAGTTCCAGCAATTCGGTTACACGTTTTTTGATTTCAGCGCGTGGAGTGTTGTCCAGCTCCAGCGGCAATGCAACGTTGCCAAACACCGTGCGGGAAGACAACAGGTTAAAGTGCTGAAATATCATACCGATCTGACGTCGTGCGCGCGTCAGTTCGCCTTCGGACAGCGAGGTCAGATCCTGTCCGTCAACCAGTACCTGGCCGGAGGTAGGGCGCTCAAGCATGTTGGCGCAGCGGATTAACGTACTTTTACCGGCGCCTGATGCACCGATAACGCCATAAATTTGCCCGGCAGGGACGTGAAGAGTCACGTCAGAGAGCGCGGTAATGGTGCGCGAACCCTGCTGGAACACTTTGGTGATGTTAGAAAGTTTAATCATATTCTTCTTATTTTAGCGTGGTTGCCCGTGGCTAGATAAAAGTAAACCCTGGCGTGGACCAAGGTATGAGTCAGATGTTAAGGCGTCTAGACGTCCAAGTCAACGATCAACGCTGTTCTCTGCCGTTCTCAGTGCCGGGTAAAACATGCGATACTGTCGGCGTTTTCAGGCCCTCAGGAGCAAACCGGTGACACAAAGCGTTCCAGCAATTTTCCTCGATCGTGATGGCACGATTAATGTCGATCATGGCTACGTTCATGAAATCGATAATTTCCACTTTATAGATGGCGTGATTGACGCCTGTCGCGAACTCAAAAAGATGGGCTTTGCTCTGGTATTGGTGACCAACCAGTCCGGCATCGCGCGCGGCATGTTCAGCGAAGACCAATTTATGTACCTGACCGAGTGGATGGACTGGTCGCTGGCCGATCGCGATGTTGACCTGGACGGTATCTATTTCTGTCCACATCATCCTGATGCAGTAGTAGAAGAGTTCCGTCAGGTGTGCGACTGCCGTAAACCTCAGCCGGGCATGTTGTTGCAGGCGCAGCAGGAATTGAACATTGATATGGCTGCTTCTTATATGGTTGGCGACAAACCGGAAGATATGCAGGCCGCAATAGCGGCAGGCGTCGGGACCAAGGTGCTGGTGCGTACCGGCAAACCTGTCACTGAACAAGGTGAGAAACTGGCAGATTGGGTGATAAACAGCCTGGCAGATCTGCCCGAAGCCATCAAAAAGCGGGTTTAGTAGGCGTTGTGCGTGAATAGTGAGCGGTCAGATAGAAAGTGAATATAAACCCTTGTCATTCTGAACCAGCTCCCTATAATGCGCCTCCATCGACACGGAACATGTGAACAACTTCACAGAGTCTCCGGGGTTCGAAGAGAAAAATCCTGAAATTTAGGGGTTGACTCTGAAAGAGGAAAGCGTAATATACGCCACCTCGAGATAGCGCGCCACGGCGGCTAACTCACTGCTCTTTAACAATTTATCAGACAATCTGTGTGGGCACTCCACAAGACGATATCCAGAACCTTCGGGTTCGAAAAAATATCAAGTCTTGAAGAGTGACCAAGCAATAAGTTGTTT
>NZ_CAMKGL010000013.1 GCF_946227985.1 Serratia quinivorans | reverse complement strand
TCTTCGATTATGTAGAGATGTTTTATAATGCTAAACGCCGCCACAGTGCCTGTGAGGATCAACCCCCTGCAGTTTATGAAAGTGCCTGGTTCATGAGGCACGGAACCGTCTAGGAAATCCGGGTCTATTCAGAAACAGTCCAGTCCGCCAAATCACTAAAAACCTGGAAGCAAGCCATCTTGAATGGCAACGATAGGGTTAAGGTGATTTTCGGGACAAAAGGGGGACGCGCTAGGGAAACAACAGTGTTTAATCGTGAGAAGATTTTGGCTATTTTGGATAAAGCGATAAAACATTGTGGTGAGAATAGAGGGAAACTGATTGATAAGCCGTCTCTGCATACGGCGATAGAACGATACAGAAATATCGTGCGTGACGCAGGTATGACTGGAAAAGATGCCCCCCACAGCTTGCGATATGCTTATGCAAGGGATGCTGTAACACATCATATCAAAAATGGCATGAGCAGAGATGAAGCAAATGCATTGGTCTCGATGGATTTAGGGCATGGAGACGGACGAGGACGTTATATTAAACAAGTGTATTTTAAAAACGATATTGATTGAGTAGTGAAAAAGGTCGCAGCTCTCACGGGGCTGCGACGTTACAAAAAGTTACGTAAATACTTTTATCATATTAGAAAGAATAAAATGCACCTATTGTGAAAGTGAAATAATCATCCTTCTGCACGATGGGGCTGTGCCTCACATGGTTAGCCAGTGTAGTATAGTGTAGAGCCGCGTAACCAGACCAGTTTTCATTAAATAAGTGTTGCCAGTTAATACTATAATCGACACTGTATAAGCCCCCTGTAGAGTTAAAACTCTTGAACTCTGAATTTCGGCTTTGCTTCTCATTAACACCAAACCAGGTGTTATTATAACGAGCGTCGCCATAATGCATGACGCCACTGGCTGTTAGCGTGTTGCTGTCATCATTAAATAAAACAGCATTAACACCTATGTTGTAATTAACTCCTTGGCTTTCAGTCAGGGGGGCGATAATGGTTCCTTCAACGCCAATCCAGGGAGTCATCCACCAACCGAGAGTTGTTGTTGAGTTTAATGCTGTGTTTATTTTCCCCATTCCTTTGAGGTGGTCGGAGCCAGACTGTAACCACGAATCACCATCAGTTGTTCGACCCCATGTATACCCCAATGCCTGCCCCAAGTATAAACCATTATCAAAGGAATGAGTAATCCCAATACCTTTTTCTGAGCTCACGAACCAGCTCCCGTTGGTCCATTCAAAATAAGGTGCGTTTGTCACGTCATATTTATCGGCTCCAATATACGTAGGTGCATACTGTGTTCCTATTCCAACGGTTATCTCATGTTTATTTTCGACAGATGATGCATAAGTTACAAATGGCAAAAACAATATCACCGATAGTGTCCTTTTTATCCCCTTCATACGAGCTCCTAGAGTGAATTATGCTTGTTAACAACTCCGGAAGTATCGCCACAAATAATAAAGAAATCGACAAGGGTTTATCAATGTTTAATCAATGTGAGTCTGTGAAACATGTCTTAATCATTGAAGGCGATCCGGACCCGGTGAATGATAGTGGATCAACCGGATAACTTGTCTCCAATGAGTGTGCCTTCATAACAAAATCCATCGACCACGCCCGATTCGGGGTACCCAGCTTCAGAGTTTTAGGAGGGTGCTAACCTGAAAATGTTCGGCCGGGGTTGGCCTGGTGAGTGCTTTCCAGCGATTGGTCTGTAGGATGCAGATCGTAATCTGTCACTGTTACCTTAATTATTTCAGATGTTTAATCATGTTTTTCATTCATTGATCAATTTATTATCTGGTGTCTTTTGTTGACTGAATATTGATGTTGTATTGACCAGTCATTGATTATTTCACGCTAGTGTGCCCTGTAATCATAAAATACGATTTCACCTCATTGATTCTGCACGAACACCTGAATTTATTTTTTGCAGTATTGATGAAGTAGAAGGCGCTAGCTTCGGAATATCATAATGTCTCACATTTCAAACAATCGTACAGCAGTTTCACTTCCTGAATCACCGCTTGGACTTTACATGGCCTTATCTATCGGTAATCTGCAGCCGCACCGGTTCTGGAACTCTCCTCACTTTCGATTTAAATTTTTTTCTCGTTCTCTGCTTATGCCGGTGAAAACTTATCAGTTACTGAGTCTTCTTACGAGTCATCCGCTTTATTATGAGCTTTTGCAAAATCAGCCCCGGTTACCCTGTCGGATCCACCGCCCGTATGTAAGCGCAGCCTTATCCAGTGGAGAAAGGATGCAAGCCATCCTTTACCATTACAGCATGCTGACCTCTTTCCTGGATGTTGAAGCGTTCAAGAGCCATCTGTCGCCCGACGGACTCTGCTTGTGTCAGTTTATGGGGAAAGATGATCAACTATTTATCCTTCAGTTTGTTTCGACATGTAGGCTGGATCGAGAAGGGGAAGCCAGCATCATTCTGAGAGACGGTTCCGGACAAATGCTGGCGGAAATCACGTTTGTGCTTTGCTTACGCGATAACAAAAGGTCTGTAATTATAGGTGGGTTACAGGGGCCTAATAATGACAACGCTCAAGAACTTGTCCAGCAGGCAACAAAAAATCTGTATGGTTTGTTCCCAAAGAGGCTTGTTCTGGAGTCTCTAATTCAGGTTGCCAGTCTGCTCAGCGTGGATAAAATTTTCGCAGTATCCAATAAACTTCATGTATACCAGGCTGTCAGGTATAAAAACAGGGTTAAACATTTGCATGCTGATTATGACTCCTTCTGGGAAATGTCTGGCGGAAATATAGACAGTCATGGTTATTATTCGATACCTATTAATATCATCAGGAAAAGGTTAGGCGATGTGCCGAGTAAAAAACGTGCTGTATATCGGCGGCGTTATGAACTTACCGATGCCATTAGTGAGCAGACACGTCAAGCACTTACCCGAAAGTGTTCTTGATGCACCATGATACATACCGAATAGCTGTTTTTTTATCGCTGGCAGGGATTCCCAGTCAGATTGACTGAGTTGCTGGCTGCTAAGCGTTTACAGATCTGGTGATGAAATCCATCTTGAGTCCGTAGATGGGGGGATGTTTCTGGTTCTGCCAGCAGTGTGCCTTGAGGAATGATAGTAGAGGTGGGGTTCTTAGATCAACTTATTGATGATGAATCAGGAAAAACACCTAAGGCATCCTAGCAAAAAGTGTCGTTTGAAACTGTTATGGATTAATAATTATGGGCGTAGAGCTTATCGTGGGAATATGCTAATGAATGTCAATTAAAATCACAAGTTGATAAAAAATTGACAATTGATTAGCAGTATCTTGATAGTAACGGTATTTAATTCGTGCTGGATTATAACCAGGATGCATTGAATGAAAAAGATACTCTTCTCCATAATTATGTCATTGTGTTTGACTTCATCAGTCTATGCCCAGTCTTCGGCTTCCGTTATCGGACTAGGTGAGAATATCTCTAGTGCCGGCAAAACACGTACTGAACTTGGTATCGAGCAATACAACATGCTGAGCCAGAGAAATAATCGTTACAGTTTTAAACATGCAAAGGAGTTTTTCCCCCATAAAAGTATTGATACTGCAGGTACGCCGGTTTACTCGCTTGGAACAGGTAAGCCTCAGTTGAATATGAACGAAATAAATTTCGACTTTGAAGATCCGGTTATTCATCGTATTTTTCGAAAAACTGTCGCAGATATGTTGCATCAGACACGAACAGATTCGTTTTCGTCATAAAAAATGGCGAAATAAGATACGAAAATTACTTCGATGGGCAAAGTAGTCGCACTCGCCATCTGGTAATGTCTGTATCAAAATCACTTACCGGGATACTGGCCACCTTTCTCGTTGCTGAAGGGAAGTTAAACAGGGATGCTAAGGTCATGGATTATATACCTGAGTTGAAAGGTGCGGCTCCTGAGCTCAAAAATGACCATGGGCCGAGGACTATTCGTCAGTTCTTAACTACACTGAAAAAGCAGGGAAAACATGGTGATAAGTTCCATTATGTGACTCCCACTACGGATGTACTTTGCTGGCTTACAGAACGTGCCTCAGGGGAGACATTTGAAACGTTATTGTCAGATCGGTTGTGGTCTAAACTAGGTATGAGCAGAGGTGCCTTCGTGTTGGTTGATAAATCAGGCACCCCATCCTGTGGCGGCGGTGTGAATGCTACGGCAATAGATCTGGCTAAGGTCGGCGTGATGTTATTGAATAAAGGTGAATTTAATGGGAAAAAATCCTGCCGTACAAGGCCATAGAGAGCATCACTTCTGGCGGCGATATTAATGTATTTGCGGAAAGTGGATCTGCGGCAGAAGGGCTGGCTGGAGCTATAAGGACCAATTCTGGATCCGCAATAACGCTCATCATGCCTATACGGCAATTGGTGTTTACGGTCAATGGGTATACATTGATCCGACAGCAAACGTGGTGATTGTGAAGCAATCCAGCTTGCCGCAGGCAGATAACAATGGGGTGGATGCCTATACTCGTGCGGGGTTCGATGCGATTATTAAGCAACTCGACAAGCAATGACGCTGAACATGACATAATTTCGCATAGTTACTGGCTGTAAAAGCGGCCAGTAACTATACAGGAATGAGAGGGATTTATTGGTAGTCAGGAAAACGTTATGGACAAAAAACATGTATTGATTATTGAAGATGACAGTGATGCCGCACAGGTGCTGGAAGCTTATCTACAACGGGAGCATTTCCATGTCTCAGTGGCTGGGGATGGTTCTAAAGGGATGGAGATGGTTCAGCGCCTGAAGCCTGACTTAATCTTGCTTGACATGATGCTGCCGGGTATCAACGGGACGGAAATTTTGAGCCAGTTAAGGAAAAAGAGTGACACTCCCGTCATTATGATCACCGGAATGGGGGATGCGACGGATAAGATCGGTGCACTTCGTTATGGTGCCGATGACTATATCGTCAAGCCTTATCATCCTGGGGAAGTGATGGCCCGTGTGCATGCGGTAATGCGACGCTATTACTATCAAAATCATGTGAAAGAGAGCCTGTCTTTTGGCTCATTGCGCCTTGATACTGAATCGATGGTGGCCTCCGTCGAAACCTCCGCTGATAAAGTCCAAAATCTCGAGCTAACCCCGACAGAATTCAGCTTGTTGGCGACACTTTTACGTGCACCTACCAAGGTTTTTTCACGTCAGGAGTTGCTAGAAAAGTGTTTACCAGAAAGTGAGGCTATGGAGCGAGTGATGGACATGCATATTTATAAGCTACGTAAAAAATTGGAGAATGCCGGCGTCACTGGAGTGCTGCTCACCGTCAGGGGCTTCGGATACAGGTTCAGGTAAGTATGGACAAGTCACACAAACCGTCATCTTTATCGCGTTGGATTTTATTGCGGGTCCTCTCACTGGCTATTGGTTGCGTGATCATTATTGCCAGTTGTATGTGGGGTGCTTATCGTCTGGTATATCTTTGGAAACTGCACTCTATGCCTGAGTCTACCAGGGAAGAGATGCAGAAACTGTTGGCAGACCCAGACATTAATATCACACGCTATCATCAACTGGTGGATGCTTGGTATGGCGTAAACTTCTCTAATCCTTCTGCCACCTCTATTGACTTGATGCTGCTTTGTTCCCTAGTTTTGGTCGCTATACCGACAATTGTTATCCTTGGGCTATATGCTGCCCGTCCGCTATCACGCCAATTTACCCGTATTGCGAAAATAGCGAGGAAGGTCTCTGAAGGGGAGTTTTCGCATCGTGTCGGGCTGGAAAGAAGAGCGCCGGTAGAGCTCATCAACCTGACTAACGACTTTAATACGATGACGGAGCGCCTTTCGCAATATGAACGTGAACTCAAGGCTTCTCACGTGGCAATGGCCCATGAGCTACGCTCTCCCCTTACTGCAGCGACCGGACGGATGCAGGGAATGATTGATGGCATTTTTCCTTGTGAAACGAAGCAGCTTAACCTTGTCATGAGTCAGCTTCATCATCTTAACCGTTTGATTGATGATCTGTACCTGTTATCCATGGCGCAGGCGGGGCAACTGTTACTGGATAAGTCTCCGGTTAATATTGTTGAATTACTTAGAGAACGGATCCTCTGGTTGAGGCCGCAGGCTGAACTACAAGGCTTTACTTTCACTCTGGAATCACATACCTCACCGAGTCTTTTGGTCGATCCTTATCGTATGGGGCAGGTATTTATCATTTTGATGGATAACGCATTGCGTTATGCCAAAGAGGGGCGGCATCAGGAGATCAGCTTATGTGACGAACCCGGTTTTCTAGCAGTACGTTTCCGTGATTACGGGCCCGGGGTAAGCAGTGAGTTTTTACCGCATATGTTTGAACGTTTTGCTCGCGCTGAAAGCTCCAGAGCGAGATCTTCAGGCGGTAGTGGGTTGGGACTTTCTATCGCACGTGCTATTTGTGAGTTACATAGAGGGAGCCTAGATGCGGAAATCGCTCCAGAAGGGGGAATGACTTTCACGTTACGGTTGCAGGTGTGAAAATATATTTATTTTTTGTTGGTTTTGTTCGGTTAGGACTATGCCATGTCCCATATTAAAATAATTTCTTTATTGATGTGTTTGCAATTACATTTGGTAGGTTTTAATGGTTGCTGTTAATAACAGTTTTTTTCCATATTTAACATGTTGACGTGATATTGATAGTGTCAGGATTCGAACACTGATTATATAGCTTGATTTTTTTAAGAAACATAACCTGGCTGCATTTTAGTTCTCCTGTGGTTGACATTGTTCTCTTTTGATTCGAAAATGAACAGGCTTACTTGTTGTCTTCGGACAACCAGCCAATGCTTCAGCACTCGGTGAGAAGCGCCTTCGGGTGAGTGCCAGCCAAAGTTTCAGCGGTCTGTGAGAAACGCCTTCGGGTGACTGCCAATAGCCTCGTAGCCTGAAAGAGGAAGCCCCAGTGGCGGTAACCCTGTTTAACCTTTGAGAACAGGGATCACTTAACGGTGATGAAGGTACTGACTGATGTACTGACGATTGCGGTTACCGCAATCCAATCCCAGGGGAAATACCTTTCCCCTGGGAGCGGTGTTTCCCTTTTTTACAGGAGAAACACCATGTCTGTTTTTACTTCTTCAGTTGTTCCTGATTTCTTCTCAACCCTGCACCGTGTCAAATCGGCTGTCCAGCGAATACCTTTTCGCATGACGCCGCCGCGTTTTACTGACTGGTACGTCAATGCAGCAGGTAATTTTGCCGTTCGCGCGCATGTTATCTGCAGTGATGATGGTTCGGTCAGCGCGTTGCTGACGCTGCGCAAAGGTTGGTACAAAGGCGAATATACCTACGCAAGCCCCCATGTTGTGCTGGCTTGCAAACATACCGAGCGCAGAAAAGCTTACCGACTCGCTAGCCAACATGCTGAGCATTTGGCCAGACTGCGTTACCGCTTTTAGAGCTGTCGGTTTACCCACTTAATACCCTGACGGGGATTTACACCCGTTATGGGGATAAATCCCGCTTTTCTTTTTGTGGAGGATTTATCGATGCATACCCAGTTACCCAACGTACTTGACGTGAAAACCGCGCTTGATGCGTTTCATTTCCTTTGCCTGGTTGAAGGTAAGCTCATGAGTATACGGGCTTGCCAGCGCCTGGGATTGGGTATTGAACGTGAAGACCCCACTGAGCTGAATGATGTGGAAAATGCCGTTATCAATGCGGGAGAGGCCTTTGGTGGTTTCCTGCTGGTCATGCAGTACGGCTATATATCGACACTTTCCGCTAACGGGCAAGCGCTTATGGCTCGCCTGGATACACTGAGCAAAGATATTCATGCGTCTTATTGGACACAGGCCGTGGAGCAAGGCAAGCGTTATGTCGAAGCCGACATAGCTATTGGCGAGCTCGAGGTTTGGTGATCGGCACGGCAGCCTGACAGACACACACCCTGACGGGGATTTATTCCCGTCAGGGGGATAAATCCCCCCAATTTTTTGTTACCGGAGGATTTATCGTGAGTATGAACGTGTATTTTGTCGCACCACCGTCCCAGGACGAGTGGATTGATTTCACCCTGGCGGTAACCGAGGTGTTCTGGTTGTTGCCGGATGAAGCCCGGCCAGAAGGTATCACGGAAGCCGGCCAGCTGTTTGATGGCATGATCTTCGAAACGGCCGGTTTACGTGTATCACCGGAATCAGAGGAAAATAGTCCGATGCAACCGGTGCCTGACGTCGAAGAACGTGTGGGGTTCTTTCAGCGCCCCGACTTTTTTCACCGACTGGTTCTGACACTGATTCATAACCTGTGCCCTGGCTCTGTACGGATAGAGCGGAACGACTCCAAACTCGCCAAATATCCAGGATGGGAGTTGCCACTACTCTGGTTGCGCCACCACCTCAAACGCCCAGAACTTATTGCTCCAGGTGAAGTGGATGAGGCGGCACTGACTGATGACTCCATTCTTTACCATTTGGAAGGGTATAGCAGTCATAACGATGATCCCGATGAACTGCTTTGTCGCTGGTGCGTTATTGTCGGCATGGATGACGTGCTGGCGGCGCGTTTGAATCAGGCGCATTCGGCGGCATAGTCGCGATTTTTTTATTCACCCGGCAGGGCCTCCCTGCAGGGGAGCTCCTGTCCGTATACCGAGAGGAGTGACCCATGGGGCTTGATATCAACTTTTTCCGTCAGCGTAAGGCTGACTATCCGATGTTGCCGGTTAACGGCGACTGGACACCCGTTGGCGACTGGGTGCCGTGTTCACCAGCGTGGCTGGAGGACGGCGGTGATTGTGTGCAGGCGCCGCGAATATACAACCACAAAACGTGTAACCACTACCATCCGCCGCTGCTGGTTCACTCCTGTCATTTTCGCGGGTTTACTGCGTTGATGCATTGGGTGGCCAACAGTGTCGGGGACGTCAAAAGCGGTGAGCTGATGGCGTTCGACCGCAATGACATCCAGATGCTGCAGATGCTGTTGTCACGATTGAATGAAGCGAACTGCCATGAGGAGTTCCCTGATGACTCTCGCGACTACTGCGATGTGTACTGGATGCAGGTCGACTTACTGAAAACGTACGTTAACAGCGTACTTACCGGTTTCGATTTTAGTCGGTATCACCTTTACTTCCGGGCTTCGTGGTAACACCACCGCGCTGGCCATAACGTTTTATTTCCCTGGAGGGGCTTCCCCTCCAGGGGAAGTCGTCTCCGCTTTTTAAGGAGACTTATCATGTTGCATTTTAACCCTGCAGAACTGCGCGCCGTGGTGGCTGAAGTCCGCGCCAATCAGTGTGCGTTGGTGTTGGCCAAAGACGACGGCGTCTATCTGATGCCTGCTGTGGGCGAACGAAACGCCACCGGCCGTATCAAGCACCTGGCGTATGCCGACGGTTGCCATCCCGAAAAGGATGAAGCCTGGTATGAAACGTCCCGGCGGCTCGCTGGCGGCGACGACTTTGGCGAGGAGCTGATGCTGAACGACAGTTGTATCGAGCGAATACTGTCGCAAGGCCATGAGCTCTGGATCCACCTGTTACCCGAAACGGTCTATATGCACGTTGCCACGGTTAACTGGGTGTGTGTCGCCGACTTCCGTCGTATAACCGCCCGCATGCTGCAGCTGGCCGAGGTCCATTACTCGGTTTGTGTCAGCCAGGATGAGTTTAAACACTGGCGTGAGCGGTCCATCAACTTGCTGGCCACGGCCTGTCATACCGATTGCAAGCGGGCAAAGCCCGCCGATCGGGAAGACTATCTGGCCATGTTCGAACGGCTGAAACAGCGTGTTGACACGGTAAACCCGAAAGGGGCACTGCGTTACCCCGCTCTCTAACCACTTTTTTCTGTCCCCTGGGGCGTATTCTTCGCCGCTAGGGGAGGAATGCGCCTTTTTTACGAGGAGCACTCCATGAAAAAAACATCATCATCACGTCGGCCGGCAAAAGCCCGTCGCGAACGTACTGACCTGTACCAACAGGTTACGGACAAAATCATTGCCGCCATCGAGACGGGAACCTTGCCCTGGCGCAAGCCCTGGCGGACCGACAAGGGCCGCGGCGCGTCGACGGCCATCATGCCGCAGAACGGCACGACCGGTTACCACTACAGCGGCGTGAATGTGCTGTTGTTATGGATGGCCGCGGACGAAAGGGGTTTTCACTCCAATCGCTGGCTCACCTACAAGCAGGCGGAAGCCGTTGGTGGGTATGTGCGTGCCGGCGAAACCGCGACGCTGGCCGTGGTATTCAAACCCTGGGACAAGCAAGTGGAGGATGCTGACGGCCGGCAGCTGTTTGACGAAGAGGGGAACCCGCTGAAAATGCGAATACCCATGCTGAAGCCGTTGTACCTGTTTAACGTTGCCCAATGCGACGACCTCCCGGAAGTTGTCGGCATTACGCCGGCAGAGGAGCCGGAAGAGGAGGGGGCGTTGGTCGATGCGAAAACACAGGCTCAGGTCAGCACCCTCGTTGACGCCTGTGGCGTTCGGGTTGAACAGGTTTACCAGGACAGAGCCTATTACGCGCCGGGTCGCGACCAGATTGTCCTGCCACAGGTTCAGCAATTTCGAACCGAGGCGGATTACTGGTCGACGTTATTGCATGAACTGGTGCACAGCACCGGTCATGCAACACGGCTCAACCGGGAGGGGATCACGTCTTCCTCCCGGGCGTTCGGGGACCCGGTATACGCGTTCGAGGAACTGGTGGCGGAGCTGGGCAGTGCTTTTATGTGCGCACAGCTTGGCGTCTTTGGCGACATCCAGCACGACAGTTACCTTGAACATTGGCTCAGGGTATTGCGTGAAGATAAGCGCGCGCTGTTTCGTGCGGCAAAACAGGCCCGTGAGGCGTCAGAGTTTTTACTGAAACCCTTGGCGGAAGCGGTGACAACCGATCCTGCCGTTGCGGCATGAGGAGTCTGGTGATGACGATTGAACAACGTTACTGGCAGACCATTGCCGGCAGGTTACTGGCCAAATACTTTGGCCTGGCCTTAAACGATACCGATCTGTGTGAAGCGGAGTGCGTGATGGCTTTACAGGAAGCGGGAGTGCGGCCGTTTGAGGCGATCAACAACCTGGTGGATAAATACCACCTGGTACGCCTGGGCGCCAGTCCCTTTACCCCATCATCACCGTATCTGCGTCAGGCGGAAGAGCTGGGCGTGATCGGTGAAACAGAACAGGAGATAACCGATGACTAAAACCACCAACAAGGGGCTGCAGGTCACCGTTGACCCTGAGATTGCCGGCGAGCTGGCGTACATGCTGAAGCTTCAGCAGACCTGTGGCGCGGCCGTTCAGCTTGAGAGTGTCGAGGGCCTGATCCATTACATTCTGGCCTGTATTGCCGATGGTAGCCGACGTCCGGGCTCGTGGGAGCGCGGATTATTGGTACAGCTGGGATTGGTCGCTGATGGCGACGAACACCAGGTATACCGGGCTCACTATGGCGAGCAAGGCCACTAAGGGCAGGGCAGTATCATCGTCCTGGCCATCATGAGGTAACACCTGACCCAACGGGGGAGACTTTCCCCCGCTGGGGAGAGCTCCCTCTTTTTTTTAAGAGAGGAGAAAGACCATGTCGAACTGGTGCAAAAACCGTTTAGTGATCACGGGCCAATCCGTTTTTGTGGATGAACTGCAGCAATGGGTCAATGGCCATGTTGTGCCTGACTACCGGCACGCCATTCAGCAGAGCTGCCGGCTATTCCTGGCCGGCTGCGCCGGCATACTGAAGCCAGCTACGACAAAACCCGGCGTTTACGTGCCTTACCCGGGTTTATTAATGCACCCGGGGATCGCATCGCCTCAGAATCTGGCCTTTGAACACTGGTTCGGGTTGCTGAAGGCGGATGTCACGTTAACGACCGAGAACATCCGTCTGATTGAGCGTCTCTACCGCCAGTCGGGTCTTGACGCCGTGAAATGGGAGAATATCCCCAACGTCGCGAAGGAGCGTATGGCGGATGTCCTGTCTCGCCAGTATGCGGACTGGTTCGGCCTGGTGGGGGTGAGTCCTGACATCGATGCCGGCATATGCTGGGAACGTTTGGGCATGATGCCTGAGTATACCGCACCCTGCGATATGCTGATGCTGATCCCGACGCGTCTGGCGACCGAACTGAATGGTTCAGGCGCTTTGTTACGTGATGTGCCGACCACGACCGATCTCTATGGCCGGCAGTACGGCGTCGAATGGCCATCAGGCCATAATGCCGGTTGTATGCGGGACGGCATCAACACGCTGACGGTGCACTTTGATTCCCCGTGGTACCCGCCAGCCGGCGAGGTTATCGGGACAGTGTCGGAGCGGTTCAGTTGCCAGGTGGAACATACCTGGTACATGCCTGATGCGGAACGCAGTGGTTACGATCGCTACGACCGCGGCGAGCATGTCGACGGCGGACGAATAGCGGCTGAGGTTGAGGCCGGTGAAGTGATCCACCTGACCTACGCCGACAAGGATTCGGTACCGTTGTCACCGAATGCAGCAGCCGGCTAATCACCGACTCTTGTTAACGCATTAACCTATGGCCACCGATGTTCGGTGGTCTTTTTTTTCCCGTGGGGGAGTTCTCCCACTGTGGGTGAACTCCCTTGTTAAAGGAGTTCACCATGTTGACGTTTACTGAAGCATTATTGTACGTTAAGGTCGTTTTTTGTACTCCCGGGCTGCAGTTAGGGAGATTAACCTCGTTGACGGGCAGCTTTGAGCGTGAAGCGGACGCTGGCGTTCTTTGTAAAAATCCGGTTTGTGTTGGGTTGCATTAGTTTAGGGACGCAAAATATTGTGTCGGCGATTTACCCAGCGCTTTCCTGAACATTGTAATAAACGCGCTGACCGAATCATATCCCAGCGTTCCGGCTACGTGCTGCACGGATTGGCCTTCTGCCAGATGGCTCAGTGCAATCATTAAATGCAGTTGCTGACGCCAGCGACCAAAGCTCATTCCTGTCGCATTTTTTATCAGCCTGGCCAGAGATCGTTCGCTGGTAGCCAGATGCGCAGCCCACTGCTTTAGCGTTCTCCGCTCATCAGGATCATTAAAAAGTGCCTCAGCCATATTCCGGATTTTAGGATGATCGGATACAGGCAGGTGGAGCGCTTTAACTGGCACATCCGGTATATGTTCCAGCAGCACGGCTGCCAGCCTCGCGGTTTTACTGTCAGGCGAATAAGCATGTTCCTGCTCTGCCAGAAACAGAACCAGCTCGCGGACCAGAGGAGTAATAGCAAGGGTACAGCAGGTTTCCGGCATCGCTGCCGCGCCGGGCTCGATAAATAAAAAGCAGGTGTCTGTATTCTTCGTGACCCGGCAACTGTGGGGGATTTTTCCCGGAACCCAGACAGCATGTCCCGGTGGAACAAGCCACAGCGCATCCTGAACCTTACAGCTCACTGCACCGCGCAAAGAGAGAATAAGTTGTCCCTTACGGTGAGCGTGCGGACTCTGACCTGCATACTCGCCTGACGATGATACATGCAGCGCGATAGCAGCCTGACTGAAAGCATCGGCATTAAACTCATCCGGTGAGGTCACCGTTTTTTTATTAACTGGCATGATTTAGTTATATGTTGTCAGATTATCTATATTCTGTAACTCATGCGTCCTTTAAAGTCTTTCTTTTTACCAGAGAAAGCAAAATTTATGTCCCACACTACGAACAAGTGGTCTCCAATTATACTTGTGATCGGCATCCTTTTTATTGCCATTAACCTGCGTGTTCCATTTACCGCTATCGCACCCGTTTTAGAGTCCGTTCGCCATTATTTTGGACTAAGTATCACTGCCGTTGGGTTGCTTAACTCACTGCCTTTACTGGCCTTTGCCGCATTTTCTCCCCTGAGTGCATCGATTTCCCGGAAGTACGGTCTGGAGCGCACCCTTTTGGGTGCCCTGGTCGTGATTTCAGCGGGTATCCTGCTTCGCTCCACAGGCAGTGTCTGGGCGCTTTATGGCGGAACCATATTGATAGGTATCGGGATTGCCCTGGGCAATGTCCTGCTACCTAGCCTTATAAAGCGTGACTTTTCTGGCAACGTAGCTTCCGTAACAGGAGCATATTCCATCACCATGGGCGCCGCTGGCGCAATTGGCTCTGCCATTGTCATTCCTCTGACGCAGAGCTGGGGCTGGAACATCGCGTTAGCCATGCTGGTTATAGCACCGCTACTTGCGTTGCTTTTATGGTTGCCTCAGTTAAAAAAGAAGCATCAGCTGCCAGCAGCGGGTGAGAAAAAAGCGGCGACCGTCGCGGTCTGGCGCTCGCCTCTGGCATGGCAGGTCACCTTGTTTATGGGCCTGAATGCGATGCCGTTTTATGTTGCTGTCGGCTGGCTGCCAGCCATTCTTACGGACAGTGGACTCTCCTCAGCTCAGGCTGGTGAGGTACATGGCATCCTTCAGCTTACCACCGCCATTCCCGGCCTGATTCTGGCAGCCACGCTGCGTCGTCTTAACGATCAGAAATTAGCTACTGCTGGCGTCAGCCTGTTAACCGCGGTGTCATTTATCGGCATCCTGTATTTGCCGAATCTGGCGATGCTTTGGGCTGCGCTTCTCGGCTTCGGCTCAGGTGCCAGCATGATGCTGGGTCTGACCTTCATTGGGCTGCGTACTAAAAACGCCGGTGATGCTGCCGCGTTGTCAGGCATGGCTCAGAGTGTCGGTTATCTGATGGCTGCGATGGGTCCGCTGTTGCTGGGCAAAGTACAGGAGTTGTCCGGAGGCTGGACGGTGCCATTACTGATGACCGCAGCAATCGCAGTCGCAGGTGCCTGCACTGGAATGGCTGCCGGACGAAACGCTCACCTGGAGCCTGTACAGCAGCTGGGTTGAATTAGCTGACACAGCAGGGGAAACGATCGGTTCCTCTGCTGAGGATGCTATTAATTGTCGTTCTGAAGCGTTTTCCTGTTACCGGAGCCGTCTTTTACCGGGAAGACCGTTTCTCACCTGCTCCTTCGTTGAAAAGTCCAGCGACCCAGTCAGCAAAAGCACGCACGGCGGGAGAGAGAAAACGCTGATGCGGATAGAGCATCGTCACCGGCACGGAGGGTGGCTGCCAGTCCGCCAGAACCTCGACCAGTTTGCCTTGTTGCAGATTCTCCGAAATCACATTCTCAGCAAGCTGTGCCAGCCCAAAACCTTCAAGACACAGTCTGATGTAGAGTCCCGTTTCATTAACGGCTGCATCCCCCTCAACCTGAACAGAGAAGGGCTCAGTGCCTCGTGTGAAACGCAGTTCATTAGTGCGCCTTACCGAACCGGAAAAGTAATGAATCGCCCGATGCTGTGACAACGCTTCCGGCGTCTCAGGGACACCGTACTCCCTGAGATAGTCCGGAGAGGCGCAGGTTACCCAGCGAAACCGGCCAAGCGGACGGGCAACCAGTGTGGAGTCAGTTAATTCCCCGGTTCGGATGACGCAATCCACTCCTTCCTGAACAAGATCGACCTGCCGGTCGCTGACGCCAATCATCAGGTAAATATCCGGATAAAGCCGGTAAAAGTCTTTCAGATTGGGCATGACGATGAAATGGGCGATCCCACCAGGCATATCAACCCGCAGCCGCCCCTGAGGGCGTCTGATGGAATCAGTCAGGCTGGATTCACTATGTTCAATTAGTGACAGGATCTCCCGGCATTGCGCCAGATACTGCAGGCCTTCAGGAGTAAGGCTGACCCGCCTTGTCGTGCGGTTCAGCAGACGCACCTGCAGGTATTTCTCCAGGTTTTTAATCGTGCTGGTGACGGTGGAAGAAGGCAGTGACAGTGTTTCTGCCGCACGTACAAAACTCCCGGCTTCAGCAACCCGCGTGAAAACCTGCATAGCCTGAATCCGATCCATCGTCCTGCTCCTGGGTAAAAGTGAGTCTGATTGTTCGAGAATTATGAATTATGAAAACGTTTTAAGCACCTTTTTCAGGCTAATGACGTGGCGTATCGTTTCCCCATTAATCAGGAAAGAGGCAGGTTTAATGACCGACTACATCAGAAATATTGTTAATAATCAGAATGTCACTTCACAAGCTACGTTGATTCGTGGCGCGACGATACTGAGCATGGACGAGAACGTCGGTAACATTGAGCGTGGCGATATTCTCATCAACGGCTCAACGATTACCGCCGTGGGCCAGAACCTTGATGTACCGGGTGCGCATGTCATTGATGCCACTAACATGATCGCCATGCCGGGAATGGTCGATTCTCATCGTCACGCATGGGAAGGACAGCTGCGCCGCATTAACCCAAACGCTACCTGCCTGGACGACTACAGCAATGCCACACACTTCTCGTTCGCTAAATATTACCGTCCTGCCGATATCTATATTGGCAACCTGCTGACGGCGCTTGGCGCTATTGACTCGGGCATCACCACGATGATCGATAACTCGCACAACAGCCGAACCGCAGCGCATTCCGATGCCGCCGTCGAGGCCCTGCTTGATACCGGCATTCGTGCCATTCATGCTTCCGGCGCACCGGTAGCTGGCGAATGGGATAAAGCGCACTGGCCGGGAAACTGGCAGCGTCTGCAGGACAAGTATTTCACCGACAACCCTGAAAGCCTGGTCTCTCTCGCCGTCATGGCGCAACTGGAGCCGGAGTTGTGGGCCGAGGCCCGCAGATTGGGACTGTCGATTGTCACTGAGTTCTTTGGTGCGGAGATGGGAGCTGAACTTAAATCACTGCATCAGCAGGGGCTGCTGGGTCCGGACAATATTTTTAATCACTGCACGGCGCTGCCTGACGAGGGATGGAAAATTCTGCGGGAGGCCGGTGTCCGGGTGAACGTCTGCCCGCGCTCAGATTCGCACTATGGCATCGAAAGCGGAATGTTCGCCATAGAGGCCGCGCAGCGTCATGGCATCAATCCTGGCCTGAGCGTAGACAATGAAACGTCGTACAGCACCGATATGTTTATGGAGATGCGTGTCGCCTTTTACCTGCAGCGCGTGATGGGCATGCATCAGCAGAAGTGCTGCGATTCAGAACATGCGCTGAAAACGCTTCCGGCGGCGCAACTCCTTAAGGCCGCGACTCTTGATGGCGCTGCCTGTGCAGGGCTGCAGGACAAAGTGGGCAGCCTGACGCCAGGCAAACAAGCCGACCTGGTGCTGATTAGCTCCAGTGATCTCAATCTTTACCCGTCTGGCAATGCCTTTGGCACGGTGGTTCATGCCGCCGAGCGCAGCAACATCGACACCGTCATGATCGGCGGACGCATCGTTAAACAGAACGGTAAGGTGCTGGGCGTAGATAGCGCGCGACTGCGTGCGGCGATTGATGAGTCGCGTGAGCACCTTTTTGCAGCCTCTGGCTACCAGCCTGACATTTTTGCTGACACCTTCCTGCCGCTGGTGCAGGCCGACTGACCAGGATGAAAAGCATGGGCATGATCTATTACGTAATCGCTTTTGCCGCAGGCCTGGGGATCACCTTGCAGACGACCCTGAACAGCCAGCTGGCAAAGGGACTGGGCGGCGACCCGGTCACTGCGGCGCTGTTTTCCTTTACGGCGGGGGCGTTCAGTCTGGGGGTTTACGCGCTGCTGAGGGGAGGGGTGATGACATCGCTAGCAGCGATCCCGTCGCAACCCCTCTGGAGTCTGGCGGGCGGAATGATAGGCGCATGTGCCCTGTTCAGCTATGTCGTGCTTGCGCCGAAAATCGGGTTTTCAGCTCTGATCGGGCTGGCGATTGTCGGACAGTTACTTTCCTCGCAGATGATTGACCACTATGGGTTGCTGGGGGCTGTGCGGCGTCCGGTTTCGTTACTCAGGCTGGGGGGAATGGTTGTCATGCTGATCGGACTTGCCGTCATGCTTTTCGGCGATCGGCTCTCTGCACGTTTTCTGCAGTAACTGCGTTATCCACTTTTACCATCGCGCAGTACGACCTTTTCATCCGGAGGATTATCATGTTTTCAATTGCAGCTGAGGTCAGGAATACGCTTGGAGAGTGTCCTATGTGGTGTGAAAGAACCCGCAGGCTCTACTGGACTGACATTGAAGCCAGTGAACTGCTCGTCATAGAAGAAGGCAATGATGCTGTGATGCGCTGGTCGCTGCCTGAACGCCTTGGCTCCTTTGCACTGATTGAACAAAGTCATATTCTGCTGATGGGATTCGCGCCAAGGCTGGCTTTCTATGATCTCAACAGCGCTTTAATTACCCCAGTGGCCGCTTCACCGGGAGACATCGGCACCCGTATAGGTGATGGACGATGTGACCGTGCCGGTAATTTTGTCTTCGGGACGATGGATACCGGCTTCCGGTAAGTTTCGTCGGCTAAGGCCAGTTAAAGTGGAAAGGTCAAAAAACAACCTTAACGTACAATAATTTTCGATATCCAAACTGACCCCTATAAGGTCTTCTCCGACTTTGTTCAGTGTGGCGCAATAGCGATGCATAATCGCTTCTGTCCAGACGAAGGACTGGAGAAACAGTATCTGAACATCATCAAAGGGTATGAACGTGAAGACGCCGAGCGCCTGGCGCACTTACTTGGCCTAGTACGAATTGCGCTGAATGCTCAGGCATGTGATTTTCTGGGGATGACGTTCATGCAGCTCGAGCTCGGGGATAAACACCGTGGGCAGTTTTTCACGCCCTGGAGCGTGGCATCTATGATAGCCAAGCTGCAGTTCACCGGGCTGGAACAAAAATTGCTAACTCAGCCGTTTGTCACCATCAGTGAACCTGGCTGTGGTGCCGGCGGCATCTCCACTGCAGCTGCAGTGGAGATGCAGGCGTTGGGGGATGAACCTTCAGAGCATATGTGGGTTTCCTGCGTTGACATCGATACAGTGGCTGTGTCGATGGCATATATCCAGCTATCATCACTTGGCATACCCGGTGAAATTGTACTTGGGAATGTATTGGCAAATGAACGTCGATTGGTGATGTATACACCGATGCATTGGTTGGGAAAATGGCCACTTAGAATAAAGCAGTATAATTCAGAGAACTGACCAAAACCGCCCTGTATATGGGGCTGTTACCTATGCCCCTGAGTGTGGAGGCCGCGATGCCGAACTGAAGCTTCTGAGCGTTATGATTAGCTCCTTGCGGAATGAGCATAACGCTCAGGTGATGCTACAGCGCACAACACTAGAGAAAGCGCTAACTCAACGTTGGAGGTGACTCCGTATATTGAAGATGGATGCGCAATAACAGTGAGGGTGGGTTTTCACACGTGAACGAATTTTGTGAATTGCCAAAACACCCCGTAATAAAATCACCTGAACTTTGTAGTATTTGGCACCAGGGAAACCTGATAAAAATTAAAATATTTAGCTTTGGCATCAACTCTGAACATATTGATATTGCCTATTATATTTCTTTGACAGACTCCAGCAATGCGGGGTTGATGACTTACGATCAACCTAAAAGCGGCTAATCACAGGAAACCTTTTCAACTCGGAAAAGGTTTTTCTGTGGTGATTGCCGTATTGACCTGCGCAGCATAAGCGTCGGTCAAGATTTACGGAGTTCTGCTGATGTCTTATTGTGATACACCTGAACAGGCCGCCATCATCGGTTGGTCTGGAACCAAACTGGTGGTCAGGGCTTTTTCCGGTACGGGCAAAACATCAACCCTGGTGCGCTTTGCTCTGGCCAATCCTGACATCAAGATGCTTTATCTCGCCTATAGCCGTGCCGTCAGGGATGAAGCGGTTCAGAAATTCCCGTTTAATGTTGTGTGCATGACCTCACATCAGTTGGCCTGGCCAAATTTCGGCCGGCATTACGAGAAGCGGTTAACGGGGAATCTGCGGATCACTGACGTCGCACGTCAACTCAATACCCGTCACTGGCCTCTGGCCAGAACGGCGATCACCACCTTCAGTGCCTTTCTGTGCAGTGCCGACAACGAATTTGGGGGGCAACATCTGCCTGATGAAGAGGCTCGCAGCGGACTCTCTGCAGAGAAAATCCTGACCGCAGCGAAACAGCTCTGGCGCGAATCTGTGCGCCAGGACGGCACGTTTCCTGTCACGCACGATGTCTATCTCAAGCTGTACCAAATCTCTCAACCAGACCTCTCGAAGCGCTGGCAGACGCTGCTGTTTGATGAGGCTCAGGATGCAAATCCGGTCACACAGAGCCTGGTGCTGTCGCAGCGCTGTAGCGTGGTGTTGGTCGGTGACCGTCATCAGCAAATTTATCGGTTCCGTGGCGCCGAGAATGCACTTGATGCACCGGCCCTGGTTGATGCGGAACGGTTGAACCTGACCCACAGCTTCCGGTTTGGACCTGCGGTGGCCAGAGTGGCCAACATGCTGCTGGCCCGCCAGGGCGAAACCCTGCCTGTTATTGGTGATGGTGGAGAGGACAGAGTGTTGACCTCTCTCACGGCGGAAGCGCAGGACCAGCATGTGACGGTGTTAAGCCGTACCGTTGCCGGGGTGATTGGCACAGCACTTGACGCCAGCCTGGCCGGCAAAAAGGTGTTCTGGATCGGTGACATTACCGGCTACAAGACCGAGGAACTGGAGGACCTGTACTGGTTTTCTGCAGATATGCCTGAACGTATGCGTTCGCCGACTTTGTCGCGAGCCTACCGTGATTTTGAGGAATACGAGTCGGTAGCCAAAGCCAGCAAAGACCCGGAGATGAACCAGGGACTACGGCTTCTTGAGCAGTATTTCCCGTTGCCGCAGAAGCTGCAGGTGATGCGTGAGCATGCGGTCACTGACGAGGCCAAGGCTCAGGTTACTGTCTCTACAGCACACCGCAGTAAAGGTCTGGAGTGGCCGGTGGTTGTCCTGAATGAAGACTTTATCGATATCACCGATCCGCTGTTACCCGAGGATGAACGCACCGATGAGACCAATTTGCTGTACGTGGCTGTCACCCGCGCGCGGAAAACCCTGGTCACGAACGCGTTGCTGCAGACGCTTCTCGACGATGAAGTCGTGGATGACAGAGAAGGGGGCACGGCAGCATGCTGAAGGCCATCAAGGCGCTGCTGGTCGGCACTCCAGAAATGCCGACCAGGAGCAAAGCCTCATCACCTGCGGGGCCGGCGGGGTATTTTATGCCGCAGTCCGCCACGCAGCTGCTGGACATACCAGCCCGTAAACAGTGCCTGCAGCAGCTGTGGGAGAACAGTGCACTGCCAAAGGATTTGTACGAGCAGTTTTACCTGCAACCACTTCACAAGCTGGTCACGCTGATGCAGGTGTTGCCGGCAGCGCCGCAGGGTGAGTATGCCAGGGAAGGGGGGTTAGTTGATGTTACCCTGCAGACGACGACCTATGCGGTGCGTCTGGCCAAAGGGCACATGCTGCCACCAGGCGCGCCGCCAGAAGAGCAATCAGCCCAGAATGTGCAGTGGAATGTCGTGGTGTTTTACGCTGCGCTTTGGCATTACCTGCCATTGTTAAGCCAGCTGCAGGGTGAGTTCCAAAGTGGCCGTGCCTGGTTACCTGGTCTGACGGTGCCGAGCGAACCCTACCGTTTTCGCCTCAGGGTGACTCCGTCAGCCCCTGCATTGGCATCAAGTCAAAGTGCAATGATTGCGGCACGGCTGTTGCCTGCAGAGGTCATCGATTGGCTATCAACATTGCCGGCGGCTACACATTCGTTGATGGCGATCGCTTCCCGACAACCCAGCGCATTATCTGCGATAGACGACATTATCCTGGACGCGGCCAAGCTGGCGCGGGGCGATGGTTTGTTCGTATCGTCTTCGCCGGTATCTATCTCCGACACATTGACCGTAGCCTTACCGTCGGTGGCGCCGCCTACTGAAAATATCACCTCTTCAGTACCCGCAGTTGATTTGCAAAGTGCAGTCAGCAGCACCAATACACCGCTCGTTGAGGAGCCGTTGCAGGCGGAGACATTAAATCAGCCCGAAGAGACAGCGACGACGGAATTACTGAGCTCTGCTCTGGATGCACCGGTCAACGATAAGCCTTTGGCTGAGATGGTCCTGGCGTCTGAAGCGGTGGTCGGCGTTGAGGAGGATATGCAGGCTCTGTTGTCATTAATGGCGGTTGAGGTGTCTGCTCCGGTGAACCAGACAGAACAGGAGTTCGGGGACGCCCCTCACGAAGATGAAGGCCTTATGCCTGCCGATAGTCCTGTATGTACTGCTGAGGTGACTCAGGTAGTTGAGGCTGCCGAAATAAACCAGGAGTCAGACGATATCGATAATATCGCTCCCGAAGAGGTATTTTCAACAACCGAAGTTTGCTCCCCTCAAACTATTGACCCTGTTCCCTCGCAATCACAAAAAGTGGGTATTGAAGGCGATGGGGCTACAACTCCCGGAGAGGCTTTTTGGGGGTGGTTAGCTGATGGACTCAACTCTAATGAGATCCCCACCAATTCCGTCGGCGCAAGGGTTCATCTTGTTTCCGGTTTTGTTTTTATCACCGTACCTGGAGTTTTTTATTTGTACCTGAAACAGGCTGGCCTGGAAGGTTCTCAACGAGAAGCCCTGCAGGAAGACTTTGAACGCCTGGAGAAACATCGCCGGGTTAAGGGTAAACGATTTTATTTTGCACACCTGTATGAAACATCAGAACGCACAGGTGCTTTTAAACGAACCAAAGGTTACCTCGTTAAAGCAAGTTTGCTCTATCGGGGGAAAAAGCTGCCTGACGATAGTCCGGTATTGGTGATCCCTTGATAGGGATTAATCATGTCTTGTGATCACCGAATGTTCGCAAGGCTTCTATTTAAACAGGGGGGATATCATGCATAAATCGCGTGTTATGGATTGGGATACTTTGCTCGAAGAGTATTTTTTCTCGAAGGCGTTACGGCCTGAAACTGAAAAGAGCTATCGTAGAGTAGTTGCTGTTTTCAGGAAATTTATTGGGTATGACACGTTACCGGAAGAAGTCACAAACCGAGAACTGATTTTATGGCGTAGAGATATGCTGGGTAGGGGGTTAACAACCAGTACATGGAATAATAAAGCTCGGCACTTACGTGCTATTTACAATCAGGGAATAAAGAAAAAATGGCTCAATTTAGAGGAAAATCCGCTGAATGAAACGCAAGTGCCACCGGGAAGCAAGCGAAAAAAAATACTGAACCGTGACCAACTGGTAAAAGTGAATCTGGTGTTAGAACAATTTGAAGAGCGAGAAAAATTGCGGGTAGGTAAATGCCGTCCCTGCGCGCTGTTTCCTGTGTGGTATTGGCGGACCGTCATTGATGTGTTGCGTTCGACTGGGATGCGGCAAAATCAGTTATTACATATACGGCTCATGGATGTAGACCTGGAGACTAACTCGATGTTGCTGTGTAAAGAAGGCAGTAAAACACATCGCGAGTGGTTAGTTCCTATTGTGAGCTTTGTCCGGGAAAGGATGCGAATACTTGTTGACCGCGCTATAGCGCAAGGGGCCGAACCAGCTGATTATCTATTTGATGTAGAGCGATTCTTGAATCCATTAGGTGAAGTTGACTCAGAGCCGGCAATCCAACCTGTTCGCTCATTCTTCACCAGGCTAACGAAAGAATGCGGTTTTAAGGTGAGTCCACATCGATTCAGACACACTCTGGCGACCGAGATGATGAAGTCACCGGACCGAAATTTGGCCATGGTTAAAGGTTTGCTGGGGCATCGAAGTGTCAGTACAACTATGGAATATGTCGAACTAGATTTGAAGATCACCGGTCAAGCGTTAGAAGATGAATTATCACTGTATATGGACGTAATACCAATGCGTGAGGAAGAGATCAGGCTAGCCTTGACATAACTTTAACAAGCTGTAAAAATCAACAGCGATCGAGAAAAGGACGCCTGTGCTAGCACACAGGCATCCTTTTTAAGAGGAGCCTAGTTATTAACATCGAGTGTGCAAATTCGAAAAACACTGCGATATCAACTTGCTAGTTCCTTTGTTCCGCCCGTTAAAGAGGTTACCTCTAACCAGCGTGCTTTCATGCAGAATTAGTGGTGCCCGGACTCGGAATCGAACCAAGGACACGGGGATTTTCAATCCCCTGCTCTACCGACTGAGCTATCCGGGCAACGGGGCGCATTTAACCCTATTGGCCGGAAATCGTCAATCGCTTTCTGTCACAAAGCCGATCGGTTGCTCTATTTTCATGCAATGGTAGGTGGGGAAGGTGAGAGTCAGTGGTGTTGTTTGGTGATAGATATGCAAAAAAAACGTCTATTTATACCATTTTGATTTTTCTGTATTTTTTTTATTCTTTAATTTACAACATGTTAATCGTTATTTTTCCGTAATTAAATCAGCATAATTGTCACTTGAACCTCATAAAAAAACATGCAATCATTGCGCAAATTTTAGCACTCTTCGTCTCTTAACGGTGTTTGCGCTCATTTAAGTCAGAGGGTTACTGGCATGACTGGTTTTGTTACTCAAGCGCCACTGCGCACCAGACATCAAATGATGCCGTTACTCAACCGTTACCCTTCCCGAACGCAATCCGTCAAAAACGCCCAGCCTGCCATGCGGTAAGGCTATCTGATGCTCGCTGTTAGGCATTATTAAAAATAGAGCTGCGGTTCTGATTTTACTGATGTCTATTGGACGCTGCCGATACCAGTCCCCGATATATCCTTCATACTTGAAGTTGCATCTGTGTTGGCTACATTCACACGCCCGAATCACTGACTGATGTCAGCTCATCGGGACGTGTTCACTTGCCGCCTTGATGAAACTCCAATTATTTTGGATAGTTGCGTTTACGCTCCATGCTGCAACGCCGGACATCAATTTGCCGGGATAATCTTTGTTATCCCATCACCGTGCCCCGTGGCACCACCTCATCCTTAACCGTTTGAGACTTAGCACAATGAAAGAATTGAAAATAGCCACCAGCGCCAGTTTGGTTGCCACCATTGAAACACTGCGTCAGGTCGTCCGCATCGAGCAAACGGACTACACCGACGTGGCCGCGTTAGTGGTGTCGGTTGATGACGTCAACGCAGGTCATCTGGCGCAGCTCAAAGCGACCGGGTTCGAGATCCCGACCTTTGTGGCGGTAGCAGGGGACGAGCATCTCTCTCCGGACTACCTGCCGTTGATCAGCGGTGTTTTTGCGCTGGAAGGCGCCAGCAAGGCGTTCTACATGGCACAGCTCGAAGCTGCCGCCGATGCCTACGAGCAGGCGCTGCTGCCGCCGTTTTTCAAGACGCTGAAAACCTATGTGGAAATGGAAAACTCAACCTTTGCCTGCCCGGGCCATCAGGGCGGCGAGTTTTTCCGTAAGCATCCGGCCGGCCGGAAGTTTTTTGAGTTCTACGGTGAAACGCTTTTTCGTTCCGACATGTGCAACGCCGACGTTAAGCTCGGCGACTTGTTGATCCACGAAGGTTCGGCCAAGGATGCACAAAAGCATGCGGCACGGGTATTCAACGCCGATAAAACCTATTTCGTGCTCAATGGTACCTCTGCCGCCAATAAGGTCGTGACCAATGCTTTGCTGACCCGTGGTGATTTGGTGTTGTTCGATCGCAACAACCACAAGTCCAACCACCACGGTGCACTGATCCAGGCCGGGGCAACGCCGGTCTATCTGGAAACCGCGCGTAACCCGTTTGGTTTTATTGGCGGCATAGATTCGCGCTGCTTTGATGAGCGTTACCTGCGCGAGCAAATCCGCGAAGTGGCGCCAGAGAAAGCTGACGCAGCACGCCCGTTCCGCCTGGCGATTATTCAGCTCGGTACTTACGACGGCACCATTTATAACGCCCGTCAGGTGATCGATACCATCGGCCACCTGTGTGACTACATTCTGTTTGACTCTGCCTGGGTGGGGTACGAAGGCTTTATTCCGATGCTGAAAGAGTGCTCGCCGCTGTTGCTGGAGCTCGATGAACTGGATCCGGGCATCTTTGTCACCCAGTCGGTACACAAGCAGCAGGCCGGTTTCTCGCAGACCTCGCAAATTCACAAGAAAGACGATCACATCAAGGGCCAAAAGCGCCACTGCAACCACAAGCATCTCAATAATGCTTTCATGCTGCATGCCTCTACCAGCCCGTTCTACCCACTGTTCGCCGCGCTGGACGTTAACGCCAAGATGCATGCCGGGGCCGCTGGTCGCCGTATGTGGCTGGACTGCGTGAAGCTGGGTATCGAGACGCGCAAGCAACTGCTGGAACGTTGCTCGCAGCTCAGGCCGTTTATTCCGCCGCAGGTGGCGGGTAAAAATTGGCAGGATTACGACACCGATCTGATCGCCAACGATGCGCGTTTCTTCAACTTTGTGCCGGATGAAAAATGGCACGGTTTTGAAGGGTACGCGCAGGATCAGTATCTGGTCGATCCGTGCAAACTGCTGCTGACTACCCCGGGCATTGACGCGGCAACCGGTCAGTACACCGAGTTTGGCGTACCGGCGACTATTCTGGCCAACTTCCTGCGTGAGAACGGCATAGTGCCGGAGAAATGCGATCTTAACTCGATCCTGTTCCTGCTGACCCCGGCGGAAAGCCCGGCCAAGATGGAACAACTGGTGGAGATGCTGGTGCAGTTCGAACGCTATGTGGAAGAAGACGCGCCGCTGAGCGTGGTGCTGCCAACGGTGTATCGCAAGAATGAACAGCGCTATCGCGGCTATACCCTTCGCCAGCTGTGCCAGGAAATGCATGACCTGTATGTCAGCTTTGACGTCAAACAGTTGCAGAAAGAAATGTTCCGCCAGCGTCATTTTCCGCAGGTGATGATGAACCCACAGGATGCCAACGTGGAGTTTATCCGCGACAACGTCGAACTGGTGCCGATTGGCCAGGCGGAAGGCCGCATTGCGGCGGAAGGCGCGCTGCCATACCCACCTGGCGTGCTGTGCGTGGTGCCGGGGGAAGTGTGGGGCGGGGCGGTGCAACGTTACTTCCTGGCGCTGGAAGACGGCATCAACCGGCTGCCCGGCTTCTCACCGGAGCTGCAGGGCGTGTATATCGAGAAAAAGGATCACGGCTGGAAACGTATCTTCGGTTATATGATCAAGCAATAGTCTTGGGCGGCCCGCAGGGGCCGCTTTTAAATCATCCTGGCTCGGGATGACAAAGCCGAGTGCTGGCGCTACCTTTAGGTAAAAGTGTTCAGTAGCGGAATAAGATGATGAAAGAAGAGGGTTATCTCGATTGGGTCGGCAGAGAGAAAAGACGTTCGACGCTACGCAATTTTAACTGGTTCTTATTGGTCAACGTGCTACTGGCGCTCTATCTACTGTTTCAGCGTGCCCAAGCATTTGGCGAGCACTCTCTGATTGCTTTGTTGCGTGGCGCACCGGCTATCTGCGGTGTGGTATTGGTGTCTGCTCTGTCCTCTGTTGCGTTGCGTCAGTTGGCCTGCCGAGGTGAACAGGCCGTCTGGCGTGGCGGGGTGGTTTGTATTCTGTTGTTGGCCCTGTGTTGGTGCGGTGTTTTTCACCATCTGATCGTCACCGACAGTATTAATCTGCTTTACCCGTTAACACTCGGCCTGCTGTTTTCTTCTCTGATCGCTTTTTATCTGTCCCCGCGGTTGTTTTTCCTGTTCAGCATTCCGGTGCTGCTGGTGGCGATTGCCGAAAACATCTTTATCAACAGTGCATTTTCGCTGGTGAACCTGATCTCCTATGCGCTGATGCTGTTTTTGATTTATTCGGCACAGAGCCGGCTGGAGCAATGGTTCCAACTGGCGATCGAGCGTGAGCAGGAAAACAAACGGCTGATTGAGCGCCTGAGCAAGCTGGCGAACCGCGATCCGCTGACCGGCATCGCCAACCGACGCTATTTCGACAACTACTTTGATGCAGTTCTGCTGCGGGAATCAACCCTGCAGGCACCGTTTTCCCTGATCCTGCTGGACGTCGATTTTTTCAAAAAATACAACGACCACTATGGTCATCAGCAGGGGGACGAGTGCCTGATCCGCTTAGCGGCCTGTCTGGAAAGTGCCACCCGGCGTTCGCAGGATCTGGTAGCCCGCTACGGCGGTGAGGAGTTTATTGTCCTGCTGCCAAAATCTGACGCCCGTGAAGCGGTCCAGGTGGCGAAGAGGATAGAAGGGTTGCTTGCCGGTCTGGCGATGCCGCATGCGGCTTCTGAGGTGGCGCAGTGGGTGACGGTCAGCCAGGGGGTGGCGCAATGGCAGCCGGGACAGACCCGTGAACAACTGCTGGCAGCAGCCGATCAGGCTCTGTATCGCGCCAAGGCGCTTGGCCGTAATGGCTACAGTATCGCTTAGGGGGCTGGTGGCCAGGGCGACGGGAAAGACCGCCCTGACCGGGGGGATTAACGGCGTCGATAGCTCTTCTGCGCGTTGTTCACCTTCACCAGATAGCGGCGTGATTCACTGGCCGGATGTTTGGTGGTCAGCGTCTGGTAGACGTCGCCCGGTTGCATGCCGTTGATAATACCCACCGCGCGGGTTCTGTCACTGGAGAACACTCTCAGCACACTGCCCGCCCCGCCGTTATAGGCGGTGATCACCGCGTAGCGACGCGAGGTTGGGTTCTGGATGCCGCCCAAATAGTTGTTCTGCAAAATGGCCAGATAGGCGGTGCCGGTGTCGATGTTATTCTCCGGATCGAACAGGTAACTGCGGCTTGGTTTGCCCCATTTCCCACGCATCTGGAATACGTCCTTACCGGCGGTGTGCTGTACCACCTGCATCAGACCCAACGCATCTGAACCGCTCACCGCATACGGGTTAAAGCTCGATTCGGTCTGCATAATCGCCAGGATCAGCGATTCTTCCACTCCGTACTTCTCCGATGCCTTGCGGACCATCGGCAGATATTTATGCGCACGCTTGTCCAGGTGGTTCGGTACCAGTTGAATGGTGACCGAGTAAATCACGTGCAGGCCGGAGGTGCGTTTTTGCAGCTTGGTTTGTACCAGATAGTCGGCGAAGTGCGCCGCACGCCATTCCCAACGGATCGGCGCGCCTTTGTTATCCAGTACCTGGCCGTACAGGAACGGCTCTTTACTGATCTGGATATCGTTGACGTCGGAATACAGATCGATGGAACCCGGATCGTCCCCCATCAGCAAGGTGCTGATAATCGCCTGGCGCAGGTGGGCGGCAGGATCGGTGGTGGCGATGGTTTCAATGGTGATGGCACCAGAATCAAAGTTGATGTGGCTACGGGTTTGATACTGGTCGGTGTATTTAACGTAATCTTTTGGCCCGGCGATCAGAACTTCGTTCAGACCCCAGATATTCTCGATGTTGTGGGCGAATTGGCCCATCAGGATCTCAAAGCCGTTGGTGTCTTTGACCAGGGCTTCGTTAACTTCTTCACTTTTTTTGCCGGAACAGGAAATCAGCAAAGGCGCTATCACTAGCAGAGCTAAAATTTTCTTCATCTTAAAGCCGTATACGGGAAGTATTGAAGAGGGCCAGCGCCTGGCCCCAACAGCGTTATTCGCTCGGTGGCGTATAGCCTTCGATGTGCACGTCGTGCCCTTCGAACAGGAACTTGATCATTTCCGCTTCCAGCAGCTTGCGGTCATCCACGTTCATCATGTTCAGTTTTTTCTCGTTGATCAGCATGGTTTGTTTTTTCATCCATTCTGCCCAGGCTTCCTTCGAGATCTCGTTATAGATGCGTTTGCCGACTTCCCCTGGATAAAGCTGAAAATCCTGCCCTTCGGCGTCGCGCTGCAGGAAGGTACAAAAAATGGTTCTGCTCATGCTAATTCCTCATCAATGGCGCTATCGCCAAATAAACCCTGCTGGCGTGGTGACTGTTTCGCCAACTGTTGTAACAGGCGGTCAACCGGCGCTGCCAGCCCGACCGATGGCGGCTGCGCCAAGTTATACCAGAGACCGGCGCCCTCATCCATGCTGGCCGCCGCGTCGTTCATTTCCAACCATATCGGCACGATATCGAGATGGAAATGACTGAAAGTATGACGAAATGCAGTCAACTGCTGTTGGCGATTGTTTTTCAGACCGCGTTGTTGCAGCCAGAGTTCCATCTCTTCGCGTTCGCCGAACTGCGGGAAACAAAACAGGCCGCCCCATAAGCCGACGGCCGGGCGCTGTTCCAGCCAGGCTCGTTCGCCGTGTTGCAGCAATAAAAAGTAGGCGGTTTTCTCCGGCAGAGTCTGCTTGGGCTTTTTACCGGGGTATTTCGCCCAACTGTGATGGGCATAGGCGATGCAACCGAGGTTGAGAGGGCACAACTCGCACTTGGGTTTGGAACGGGTGCAGACCATCGCCCCCAGGTCCATCATCGCCTGATTGAATTGACCGACGCCCTGCGCCGGGGTGACGTCTTCACTGATCTGCCACAGCCGGTTTTCGACATCTTTTTTGCCCGGCCAGCCTTCGACGGCATAGCAGCGAGCCAACACGCGCTTCACGTTGCCGTCGAGGATCGGGTAATGCTGGCCGAGTGCCAATGACAGTACCGCACCGGCAGTTGAGCGGCCAATACCGGGCAGGGCGTGGATTTCTTCAAAGGTTGTCGGGAACTCGCCGCCGTGCTGTGCGACAATAGTCTGCGCGGCCTTGTGAAGGTTGCGAGCACGGGCGTAGTAACCCAGGCCGGTCCACAGGTGCAGCACTTCGTCCAGCGGCGCTTCTGCCAGCGCACGCACGTTGGGAAAACGTGCCATAAAGCGTTCAAAGTAAGGGATCACGGTGGCAACCTGAGTTTGTTGCAACATGACCTCAGAGAGCCATACTTTATAGGCGGTTTTATCAAGCTGCCACGGCAGGGTTTTACGGCCGTAACGCTGGTACCAGTCAAGCACCACCTGTGCGAACTGTTGTGCTTGCATCATAAGCAGATTCGATATCCGGCAGAAAATGAAGCGCGATTGCAGCATAGAGTCATGATGCTGTAAACCGGAACTTTCCGACGTCGCACGGCAGGGACACAAGATGAACACTTGCTAAACCAATGTATCTTTGCATAATGCGCGTTTCCCTAATTGGCAGCCAAACAGACAGAAAGCACTATGATTAATGACGTCATCTCCCCAGAATTTGATGAGAACGGCCGTGCGATGCGCCGTATCCGCAGTTTTGTCCGCCGCCAGGGGCGGTTGACCAAAGGCCAGCAGCACGCGCTGGACAACTATTGGCCGGTGATGGGCGTGGAGTATCAGGCTGAACCTGTCGATATCACCGCACTGTTTGGGCGCGATGCGCCGACCGTGCTGGAGATCGGTTTTGGCATGGGCGCCTCGCTGGTGACCATGGCGGGCCATAACCCGCAGCAGAATTTCTTGGGGATTGAAGTACACTCGCCGGGCGTGGGCGCCTGCCTGGCCGACGCTACCGAAGCGGAACTGAGCAACCTGCGCGTGATGTGTCACGACGCGGTTGAGGTGCTGGAGAATATGATCCCGGATGGTTCGCTGGACATGGTGCAGCTGTTCTTCCCCGATCCGTGGCATAAAGCGCGCCACAACAAACGTCGCATCGTACAGACGCCGTTTGTTGAACTGGTGCGGCGCAAATTGAAAGTCGGCGGCGTATTCCATATGGCCACTGACTGGCAGCCATACGCAGAACATATGTTAGAGGTTATGAACGGGATCTCAGGCTATCGTAATCTTTCCAGCGATAATGATTACGTGCCGCGCCCGGATTCACGCCCACTGACAAAATTTGAATTACGCGGCCAGCGTCTGGGACATGGCGTTTGGGATTTGATGTTTGAGAGGAAAGAATAATGGCTAAGAACCGCAGTCGTCGTTTACGTAAAAAGTTACACATTGAAGAGTTTCAGGAGCTGGGTTTCTCCGTAGCATGGCGTTTTGCCGAAGGTACCTCGGTTGAAGATATCGACGGCACGCTGGACGCTTTCATCGACGAAGTGATCGAGCCGAACGGCATGGCGTTTGACGGCAGTGGCTATCTGCAGTGGGAAGGTTTGATCTGCCTGCAGACTATCGGCCACTGTACCGACGAACAGCGCGAGCTGGTCAAGAAATGGCTGGAAGCGCGCAAGCTGACCGACGTTAAGGTTAGCGATCTGTTCGATATCTGGTGGGATTGATTTTCTCGGCCTGATTTTGCGCTGTATTCATTGATTGTAAGGGGTTTTAACGGTACCTCAGACTACTGACAAAGCCCGTTATTAGGGAGAGCGTGCCGAAGGGGTCGTAGCGGCTTTAGCTGCCGACCAATTTGCCGGGAGCAAATTGGAACGACTTTCAGTCGGCCCGAAGGGTGGGACACATGGACGTGTCCCATAATGGCCCCTCGGTGCGCTAGGCCCGAGTATCTCGGATTCAAAGACAACTTTGTCATCAAACTCAGGTGCCTTAACGGCACCTTTATTTTGTCCGGAGTGTGACCTAGGTGGTAACGACATTGGATAACGCGTTGCTGGAAGATATCCTGCAACAGGTGCGCCCGCTGATTGGCCAGGGCAAGGTCGCGGACTATATTCCGGCGCTGGCGGAAGTGGCGTCCGATCGTCTGGCGATCGCCGTTTGTACCGTCGACGGCGAAATGTTTCAGGCCGGTAACGCCACCGAGCGCTTCTCTATTCAGTCAATCTCCAAGGTGCTGAGCCTGACGCTGGCGCTGACGCGTTATCAGGAACACGAGATCTGGCAGCGGGTCGGCAAAGAGCCTTCCGGTCTGCCGTTCAACTCGCTGCTGCAGTTGGAGATGGAGCAGGGCAAACCGCGCAATCCGTTTATCAACCCCGGTGCGCTGGTGGTGTGCGACATGCTGCAAACCCGGCTCAGCGCTCCCAAACAGCGGATGCTGGAAGTGGTGCGCCAACTGGCGGGTGAAGAAGACCTGGCCTATGATTCGCGAGTCGCCCGTTCCGAGTTTGAACACTCCGATCGCAATGCGGCAATCGCCTATCTGATGAAGTCGTTCGGTAACTTTGAAAACGACGTGCTCACCGTACTGCAAACCTATTTCCATTACTGTGCGTTGCGGATGAGCTGCCTGGAGCTGGCGCGCAGCTTTGTTTACCTGGCCAATCACGGTCGTGACCTGAGCGGGCGTGAAGTGATCAGCCCACTGCAGGCGCGCCAGATTAATGCGCTGATGATGACCAGCGGCATGTACGATGGCGCGGGGGAGTTTGCCTATCGCGTGGGCATGCCGGGCAAGTCCGGTGTCGGTGGCGGTATTGTCGCTATCGTTCCCGATGAACTGTCGATCGCCGTCTGGTCGCCGGAGCTGGATGCCTCCGGTAACTCACTGGCGGGAACTGCGGCGCTGGAACTGTTGTCTCAACGGATTAGCCGTTCGATTTTTTAATCCCACCACGGAAGGGAGTCAGGAGAAAATATGTTAAAGAAAACCGGGTTAGCCTTACTGCTGTTGACTGCTTCACAGGCACATGCCGAATATCAGTGCAGCGTTAAACCCCAGGACGACGTGATTATCAGCCCGCAGAACGTGCAGGTGACAGGCGCCAGCGGCAACCTGCAAATTTCAGCGGATGGCGATGTGACCCGCAACGGTCAGGCCCTGGGCCTGAATGACAGCCAGCGACAGAAAGCCTTCAGCTACCAGAGTGCATTGCGTAAGGAGCTGCCGTGGATCGACAAGGGTGCACAGCAGCATCTGGAAAAAGCGCGTGTGGCGCTGGACAAGGTGATCGTCAAGGAGCTGGGCAGCGACAGCAACGTGCGTAACCGCCTGACAACGCTCAATGACCAGCTTAAGCAGCAGATGAACCGCATCATCGAACACCGCAGCGACGGCCTGACCTTCCACCACAAGGCGATTGACCAGGTTGAGCAGGATGGCCGTAATCTGGTGCAGCAGAGCATGGGCGGCGTGTTGCAGGACAGCCTGAACGAGATGGGCGTCAAGCAGGCGGCCAACAGCGGCGGAAATCCGTTGCAGGCGATCATGGGCAATTTGGGTGGCTTGCAAAAAGCGATTCAGAACGAATGGAACAACCAGGAGCAGGACTTCCAGAACTTCGGCCACGACGTGTGTAACCGCGTTACCGGTCTGGAAAACCAGCGTAAAGACCTGCTTAACGCGTTGAAGTAACATTAGCTTTATCACTATCGGAGCGTTTTTTGACCTGCTGACGACTATCTGACAAACTGGCTAAACTATAATCAATTGCCAAAAGGATTTTGCATTGATGCCAGTGATATTTCGTTTTAAAGGGTATAAGTTTTTCTTTTACTCAAATGAAGGCGATCCGTTAGAGCCAGCTCATATTCATGTCAGAGACGCGGGGACGGAAGCCAAGTTCTGGTTGACGCCGGTTGTGCAACTGGCACGCAATGATGGGTTTAATTCCAGAGTATTAAAAGAGTTAACTGGAATTATTGAAGATCACCAGTCGCTGTTTTTGGAGGCCTGGAATGAGTATTTCAGCTAAAGCTGTCCGCTTTGATGAGGTGACAATGTGGGTGGAACTGAGCGATGCCAGAATTATTGGTGTTCCGCTAACATGGTTCCCCCGGTTGCTGAATGCAACGGATGAACAACGCGTTTGCTATGAGCTGAGTGCTTGTGGGATCCATTGGGATGCGTTGGATGAAGATATTTCCGTTGAGGGTTTGCTAAAGGGGCGTGGCGATGTGACACATCGCCCCCATCAGGCGGCCTGAGACACAGGTCCGTTGAATTAATAAAAAAGCGCTGATAATTCAGCGCTTTTTGCTATTAATCCGCCAGGAACAGCTCCAGCAGCGAGTTAAGGAACAGCTTGCCCTTCTCGGTTATTTGCCAATATTCCGGCGTTTCTTCCAGATAGCCTTTCGCCAGTGCCTGGTCCAGCGGGGCGCGGATAGTGCTTTCATCCAGCCCGGTGTAGTTGACGAACTCGGCACGCGGCGCGGCCTCCAGCAGGCGGAAACGGTTCATAAAGAACTCGAACGGGCGATCTGCCGCCGTCACCTCATGCTGCTTGTCCATATACTTGCCCTGCATAAAACCGCGCGGATGTTTGGTTTTCGCGGTGCGCAGAATGCGGCCATCGCTGAAGGTCAGTTTGCCGTGTGCGCCACAGCCAATTCCCAGATAGTCGCCAAAGCGCCAGTAGTTGAGGTTGTGCTGGCACTGATAGCCCGGCTTGGCATAGGCCGAGGTTTCATACTGCTGATAACCGGCGGCGCTCAGCAGCTCGTGACCGCGTTCGAAAATATCCCATAACGCGTCGTCGTCCGGCAGGACCGGCGGACGCGAGCTGAACAGGGTATTGGGTTCGATGGTCAGCTGATACCACGACAGGTGCGGCGGATTAAGGGCAATCGCCTGGCGTAAATCGTCCAGCGCCTCTTCCAGCGACTGGTCCGGCAGGCCGTGCATCAGATCAAGGTTAAAACTGCGCAGGCCGAGACCGGTGGCCAGGTGCGCTGCGCGTTTGGCCTCTTCCGGGCCGTGTATGCGCCCCAGACGAGTTAGCTTCTCGGCGCTGAAGCTTTGGACCCCGATAGAAATGCGGTTCACACCGGCGCGCTGATAGCCGCTGAAGCGGTCGGCTTCCACGGTACCGGGGTTGGCCTCCATGGTGATTTCAGCGCCTTCAACGACATGGATACGTGCCCGCACGCCGTCCAACAGCGATTGCATTGCTTCGGCACTCAGCAGGCTGGGGGTGCCGCCGCCGATAAAAATGGTACTGATTTCACGTCCGGCGACCAGCGGCAGATCGGCATCCAGATCCGCCAGCAGGTGATCGACATATTCCTGATGCGGGACTTCGCCCTTTAACGCGTGCGAGTTGAAGTCGCAGTAGGGGCATTTCTGCACGCACCACGGGATATGAATGTACAAACTCAGCGGAGGCAACTTAAGCATTACGCATGGCTTCCAGCATCAGTTTCAGCGCCTTGCCACGGTGCGATATCGCGCGCTTCTCGTCGCGGCTCAGTTCGGCGGCGGTACGGCCCAGTTCCGGGACGTAGAAGATAGGATCGTAGCCGAAACCGCCTTCACCTGCCGCGGTGTCGGTGATCTCACCGGCCCAGCTGCCGTGGAACACCAGCGGCGTTGGGTCTTCGGCGTGGCGCAGATACACCAGCACGCAGTGGAATTGAGCGCCACGGTTGCCTTGCGGTACGTCTTTCAGTGCCACCAGCAGTTTGTCGAGGTTTTGCCGGTCAGAGGCGTCAACGCCCGCATAACGCGCAGAATAGATTCCCGGCGCACCGCCCAGTGCGTCCACCGCCAGGCCCGAGTCGTCGGCGATCGCCGGCAGGCCGGTGATTTGCGCCGCGTGACGGGCTTTCAGAATGGCATTTTCGATAAACGTCAGGCCGGTTTCCTCGGCGGATTCTACGCCCAGTTCGGTTTGTGCGACCACATTCAGCCCGAAATCGGCCAGCAGGTCGGCGAGTTCGCGCACTTTGCCCGGGTTACCGGTGGCAAGAACGACTTTTTGCATGATGACTACCTTGAAATTTATTCGATTAGCGCCGCGACCACGTCGGGGATCTGTTGCGGATTAACGATGCGTAACTGTTTATGCCGCCCCAGTTCGCCTTTCTCGATGATGACGTTGCCTTTCGCCACTTTGAACTGTTTGGCGAGAAACTTGATCAGATGCGCGTTGGCCTGGCCGTCTACCGGCGGGGCGGTAATGGCGACTTTAAGTTCGTCGCCATGCAAACCGACAATCTGGTCGCGGCTGGCTTTCGGCTGAATATATAGCCTGATCGCCAGCCCGTCCAGCACCGAGGTTACTGCACTCACAGCAGGAACCAGATCTCACCGAACAGATCCATGCCCAGGTAGTTGATCAGATACAGGATCAGGATCACCACCATCGCCGAAAAATCAATGCCGCCCATGGCCGGCAGAATACGGCGGATGGGGGACATCAAGGGTTCGGTCAGTTGGTACATCAACTGGTCGATTGGGCTGCGGCCCTGGCTTATCCAACTCATCAGCGCGCGGATAATCATGACCCAGAAGATCAGGTAACCGGCAGACTTCACCAGCGAGATCAGGCCAAACAGCAGGTTATACGGGCTGAGCGACATTGCGCCGCCCTGGATCAGCAACAGCAGCGGGTACTTGATGGTCATCAGCAGGAACGCCAGCAGCAGCGATGCGCTGTCGATCGGCCCCAGGGATGGAATGATACGGCGCAGTGGGCCGATCACCGGTTGGGTGATCTTCACGACAAACTGGGCGAATGGGTTGTAAAAGTCAGCGCGCGTCCACTGCATCCAGATACGCAGCAACAGTACCATGACGTACAGATCAATAACGGTTTTGACCAAAAAAGTCAGCGTTAGCATGTAGTAGCCCTTCTCCTTAACTCTCGATTATTTAAAATGATTTTTCCATTTCCTGCGCGCGGGAAACTGCCGCCTGCATGGCTTTGGCCACGGTTGCCGGCAGCTGTTGCTCGTTGAAGACGCGCAGTGCTTCGGCGGTGGTGCCGCCTTTGGAGGTAACCTGTTCACGCAAGGTCGACAATGGCGTATCCGGGTTGGCTTCCACCAGCGCGGCCGCGCCGGAGGCCGCCTGCTGCACCAGATTACGGGCAGTCTGGCTGTCGAAGCCCATACGTTCGGCTTCCTGCTGCATGGCTTCCATAAACAGGAAGAAATAAGCCGGTGCGCTGCCTGCTGCGGCGATCACGCTATTAATGCCGTTTTCGTCCTCCACCCAGCACACCTTGCCGACTGACGCCATCAAATCGCTGGTGTAGTCGCGGTCCTGTTGGCTGACCTGTTGCGGCGCATACAGGCCGCTCATGCCTTTGCCCACCAATGATGGAGTATTGGGCATGATGCGCACGATGTTCAGCTTGTCACCCAGCAGTTGATAAAAACGGCTGACCTGGATACCGGCGGCGATCGACAAGACCAGCTTACCGCTGAAATCGACCTGATCGCGCAGAGGCTGGCACACGTCGGCCATCATCTGCGGTTTTACCGCCAGTACCACGACATCCGCATCGCGTGTACAGGCAAGGTTATCGCTACTGCTGATGATGCCGTAGTCTGCCGCCAGCGCATCACGGTTTTTTGCCGAAGGCGCGCAGACGCTGATGGATTTGGCCGGATAACCGCCCGCCACCAGGCCGGCGATGATAGCGCGCGCCATGTTGCCGGCGCCAATAAAGGTGATCTTACGATGCTGCATTAGAATCCCTCGTTAATTTGTATATCCGTCGTCTTTCAAGCTGCAGCTCGAAAGCCATAGGGCATATTAAACTGGTGAATAATCACGGGCGCCAAAAATGGCGGTGCCAATACGCACCAGGGTGCTGCCTGCGGCAATCGCCGCCGTCATGTCATCGGTCATGCCCATCGACAGCGTATCTACCTGCGGATATTGCTGCTGCAGGGCCAGAAAGGCGTCGCGCATTTGGCCGAATACCGCCAACTGGCTCTGATAATCCGCCTGCGGGGCTGGAATAGCCATCAGCCCGCGCAGTCTGAGGTTGGGCAGGGCGGCAACCGCCTCTGCCAGCGCCGGCAATTCAGCCAGTACAATGCCAGACTTACTCTGCTCATCGCTGATATTTATTTGGATCAGAACGTTAAGCGGCGGCATGTCCGCCGGGCGCTGTTCATTCAGGCGCGAGGCGATACGCAGCCGATCGATGGTATGACACCAGGCGAAGTTCTCCGCCACCAGTCGACTCTTGTTGGATTGCAACGGGCCGATAAAGTGCCAATCCAGCGTTGCGCCTTCCGGCTGTGCGGCGAAATGCTGAACCTTATCCACCCCTTCCTGAACATAGTTCTCGCCGAAGGCGCGCTGACCCGCCGCGATGGCTGCTGCGATCGCCGCCACAGGTTTGGTTTTGCTTACGGCAAGCAGCGTAACTTCTTCTGGAGCGCGTGCACAGCCTTGAGCGGCCGCGGTAATGCGGTTTCTGACATCCTGCAGATTCTGTTGGATAGTGCTCATTATTGACCCAGGAGATTGATATGGATATCGATGAATTCGTGGCCCTTAGTGTAAAGCATAATGCTTCCGATCTGCACCTTTGTACCGGCCATCGGCCGATGTTGCGCATTGATGGTGAACTGCAGCCGCTGGAAGGGGCGGAAATACTGAGCGAAGCCAGAATGCAACTGCTGTGCAACGGCGTGCTGCAGCCGTTACAGCGACAGCAGTTACAACAACAGGGGCAGTTGGATCTGGCGCTTTCGCTGCCGGGCGATATCCGGCTGCGCGCCAATTTTTTTCTGCAAAATCTGGGCGTCTCCGTTGCCTTGCGGCTGATAGCGGGCCAGTGCCCGAGCCTGGCAGCATTGGCAGCACCTGACATTATCCCCGCGTTGGTGCGACGTGAAGACGGCCTAATCCTGGTGACCGGGGCGACCGGCAGCGGTAAATCCACCACGCTGGCGGCGATGATTGACGACATCAATCAGCACCAGCGGCGGCATATTCTCACGCTGGAAGATCCGATTGAGTTTATCCACCGCAGCAGGCAGTGTTTGATTCAGCAGCGGGAGTTGGGGCGCGACAGCCATAGTTTTGACGATGCGCTGCGGGCTGCACTGCGTGAGGATCCGGATGTGATCCTGCTGGGAGAGCTGCGCGACGCCACCACCATCCGCCTGGCACTGACCGCTGCGGAAACCGGCCATCTGGTGTTGGCTACGCTGCATACCCGCAGTGCGCCACAGGCGGTGGATCGGCTGGTGGATGTTTTTTCGGCGGAAGAAAAGCCCTATGTACGCGCCCAACTGGCCGGGAGTCTGCAGGCGGTGATTGCACAAAAGCTGTTAAGCCGGCCCGGAGGCGGCAGGGTGGCAATTTTTGAGGTGCTGACGGCAACGGCGGCGGTCAGCAGCATGATCCGTGAAGGCAAAACCCATCAATTGGCCAACGTGCTGCAAACCGGCGGTCAGTCGGGAATGCAGACCTTTGAACAGGGCCTGCAGCAGCGGGTTGCGCAGGGAATATTATAATGCCACAATCGCTAAAATAACCGTGTCTGATGGCAATGCCCATTGGCTATTCTGTAATAACCCATTAAAAATATTAATTTATGCACTTCATTAAATCTTTGATGAAGTGTTTTTGCGTGTTTTTAACGCTGTCTATTGGATAAGGATATCCTTATGCATACCTGGCTGATTATTGACGATCACCCGGCAATTTGCTTTGCCGTGAAGGCCATTCTCGCCCCATTAGGAAATAACTCAATTATAACTGCTACCAATGGAATGGCGGCATTGGCAAAAATAAAAGAGCTGCAGCCCCAGCTAGTGATCCTCGATATTATGCTGAACAAGATGGATGGCTTGCAAATACTGCAACACATTCGCCAAATGAATGGTTCGATTAAGGTTATCGTCTACAGCAGCTTACCTGCGGAGATCTATGCCGAGCGCGTCTGGCGTGCCGGTGCCTGCGGTTTTTTCAGCAAAGAGCAGGATGTCAGCCAACTGGTACCGCTGTGCCTGCTAGTGCTGCAGGGCTATCATTGTTTTCCGCAGGGGACATTTTCGTCGTTGTTAAATGCACCAGCGCAGAATGAAGACCTCATGGACCGACTTTCCGATCGCGAACTGACCGTGCTGCGTTATTTAAGTGATGGCTTGAGCAATAAAGAGATTGCCGACCGCTTGCTATTAAGTAATAAAACCATCAGTACCTATAAGACGCGTCTGATGGATAAGCTAAAGGTGCAAGGTGCCGATGGGCTGGCGAACTTCCTTCACAATAAAAAAAGTCGCCGCAATGATGAATAGGTTATTTTTAATATTGCTGTTGTTTTGCTGCGGCGCATCAGCGGAGGTAAACCAAAGCTTTCGGGAAATAAACCTGGATAGCCGTAGCCAGGTTCAATTACCCGAACCGGGATTAAAGGGCAGCGACTGGCAATGGTTGCGTCAGAAACGCATGCTTATCTATGGCACTGCAGCTCCCAATTATCCACCTTATGACATCACCACCGGGCTGCATGACTATGGCGGTATCAATGCCGACTATCTGGGCATTATCGGCTATAACCTCAATATTCAGGTACGCGTCCACTACTATGAAAGCTATCAGTTACTGATGGCAGCACTGGCCAAAGGGGAAGTGGACCTTATCGCCAATGCCAGCGACGAAGACAGGCAGAAATATGGTCTGTTGCTCACCCATCCTTACATCAATGCCAGCCCGGCTCTGGTAGAGCGAACGGACAGCCTGTTACATGGTACGCCGATCCGGCGGGTGGGCATTGAAAGTTTGTACCTTAACCGCAAAGCGTTATTCGGGCGCTTTCCTGACGCTAGCACACAAGTCTATGACTCATCACGACGTGCACTGGAGGCTCTTTCTTTTAATAATCTCGATGCATTTATCGGGGATGCCATTTCCGCCCGCTATCTGATCAACCAGGCGAACCTGAATAATCTGCGTTTACAACTGTTGCCACAGGAAGAGGCCAGCGGCTTCTCTTTTGGCGTTGATAAAAGTAATGCCCGCCTGCAAAGGATCTTGAACCGGGTGCTGGAAGCCCTGCCTGACAGCGCGGTGGTGGCAATTCAAAGCCGCTGGAGCGGTGGGGCGCCGATGGCCTCCGCCAGAAAACACCTGTTGTTTACCTCACTGGAACGCAAGTGGATTGAGGATAATCCTCGGGTGCGGGTGGTGGTTAACGATGATTTTGCACCACTGAATTTCTTTGACGAGCAAGGGTATTTTCATGGGCTGACGGCGGATGTGCTTGAGGCGATCGCTGCCCGCACGGGATTGAGGTTCGATGTTATTAGAGCCAGCTCACTGCAACAGTCGCTGGAGGAAGTTAAGAGCGGCAAAGCCGATGTGGTCGCCGGCGTAACCCTGGATGCGGTGTGGCCCAACGGGCTGTTGACCACCCGTTCATATCTGTTTAATTCCTGGGTATTGGTGGGCCATGAGGCACAAAAAGCCGATTTACAGCCGCAGCGTATAGCGTTGGTGCGGGGTCACCCACTCGATGCTTTCTTGCGCCAGCATTTCCCGCAGAGCCGCATTGTTCCGGTAGCGACGCCCTACGACGGGATCAAAGCGTTGACCAACGACCGTGCCGACGTCTTGGTGCTGCCGATGATCAGCGCAGATTTCCTGCTTTCCCATGGTTCTCAACCCGGGTTGCAGATCCTTCGCGGGTTGGATTCAGAACCTGCACGTTTTGTTATGGGTGTTTCCGGCAGTGAATACCCGCTGGCAACCATTCTCGACAAGGCATTACTGAATATTCCGCCGGAGGATATTCATGCCATGACCCGCAACTGGTACAACAATGCTTATCTGATGAGCGGCGAGAGTATTGAAGGGGCTTTACTGCCCCAGTATTACCGTCCGTTGCTGTTGGCGTTGGTCATCCTATTGCTGTTTGTGCTGGTGATATGGGTTTTTTATCACCGGCGACATCGACAGCGTTTGGTGGCACTGCGCAATGAGATGGCTTTGCATCAGCAAAAGTTACTGGATGCCGTGCCGCTACCGATTTATCTCACCGATTTAAAAGAAAAAATCACTTCGGCCAATGCCCGTTTTTATCAGGCGCTGGGGCTGGTTCCGCCGGCGGCAGTAGGTCATAGCCTGGAAAGTTTTCAACTCAGCCTCTCCGGTGCTGAAGATATTGCGCTGAACCTGAATGAGCAGGATCCCCATGCGTTGCTGATCACCCGGCAGCTGGCCTTTGGTGAACAGCCCCATATTTTGCAGCAATGGAGCACGCTGCTGATGGCGGAAGAGGGGCACTGTGTCAGTAAAGTGGGCGGCTGGTTTGACGTGACCGAGCGCGAGCAACTGATTGTGCAATTGCAGCAGGCCAAGGAATTGGCAGACCGCGCCAACCGGGCGAAAACCACCTTTCTTGCTACCATGAGCCATGAGATCCGCACCCCGCTCAATGCCATTATTGGCATGCTGGAACTGGTGTTACGCCAGCAACAGCGCGGGGGGGAAACGAACATCGAGTTACTGAACATTGCCCATAGTTCGGCACATTCACTGTTGGCACTGATTGGCGACATTCTGGATATCTCACGCATTGAGTCTGAACGTTTGGTGCTGCACCCGGAGCGGGCCGATTTAAGGCAGTTGATTGAGTCAGTTGCCATTTTGTTTGACGGTGTCGCCCGCCAAAAAGGTCTGGGCTTTAAACTGGACATTGATGCCGAGATAGCCGGGGATATCTTGATCGACCCGGTTCGGTTTAAACAGGTGATCTCAAATCTGGTCAGCAATGCGATTAAATTCACCGAACGGGGGACGGTCACCCTCAGTGCGCTGGTGGATGCCATCAGTGATGAGCGTCTGGAAATGCGTATTAGAGTAATTGACACCGGTAAGGGCATTGAGGAAACCACCCAATCGCTGCTGTTCCAGCCGTTTTCTCAAGAACAGAATATGGCCGGCAGCCATGGCGCCGGGCTGGGGCTTTATATTTGCCGCACACTGGTCACCATGATGAGAGGCACCATTACGCTGGTCAGCGAGCCGGAAATTGGCACTGAGGTGACCGTTTCTCTGTCTATTCCGCGGCTGATGGCGGTAGTACCACAGCCAATGGTGGCATCGGTCCCCGCCGTTGAGCGGCCTGGCTTACGGATACTGGTGGTGGAAGATCACCGTGCGGGGCGATTGTTACTGACGCAGCAATTGCGCTTCCTGGGGCATCATCCGATCCCGGTTGAGGACGGCGTGCAGGCCCTGAAGGCGCTGGAGGGGCAACCGGTCGATTTAGTGATCACCGATTGCCATATGCCGAATATGGACGGTTATGACTTCACCCGCCGACTGCGGTTGAATGAGCGTGAGAGAGGGCTATCGGCAGTGAGCATCTGGGGGTTGACGGCGGATGCGCAGGGCAGCGCCCGGGAAGCCTGCCTGCAAGCCGGAATGGATGACTGTCTGTTCAAACCGGTGAACCTGCAGATCCTCACCGAAAAACTTCGCCCTCTGTCAGCAATACCCAGCCAAACGGGCAAAGAAGCCTGGATTTTTGACCCTGCAACCTTACCCGCAGAGCTGCGTGCGGCAGGGGTATTTGCCGAGTTTGCCGAAACGCTAATTGAAAGCCTGAAAGAAGACGGCGAGTTGCTCAATGCACAGCGGGATAACCTGTCGGCAGAGAACGGCCAGATAGCTGAGGTGGCGCATAAGTTATTGGGGGCTGCTCGTTTAGTGAATGCCGATCGGCTGGCTGAGGCTTGCCGGTGGCTGATGACGAGTACGACTGACGAGAATATGGCGGCTGTGTTGCAAGCGGCAGACGAATTGGTCGCGGCGCTGCAGCAATGCCTGTCGTTGACCGCTGTGCGGACTACAAACGAATAGTCCTTTCCTACAGCGGAATGAAGCCGTTTTACGCTATTTAGGTCACCCGCAGAAATCTATTATCTGTCCGACAAGAAGGAGGGGAGAGCTCCCCACTTATTACCGTTGAAAAGGGACATGATAATGAAAAAAATGACTAAATTAATCGCACTGCCACTGATTCTGGCGTTGGGTGCAGGTTTTGCTTCCGTGGCTTCTGCAGCAGGTAACGACTGTAATGCCAAACGTGGGGCGATTGAAAACCAGATCAGAGAAGCGCAGAAATACGGCAACAGCAACAAAGTGGCCGGCCTGCAAAAAGCGTTGAATGAACTGCAAGCCCATTGCACCGACAGTGGCCTGGCAGCCAAGGGCCAGCAAAAAATCGACAAGCTGGAGCGCAAGCTGACTCAGAAACAAAATGATGTCAGCAAGGTGCAGGCTGATTTAGGCGAAGCGCAGGCGCGTGGCGACGCGAAGAAAGTTGCCAAGTATGAGAAAAAACTGCAGGAAAAACAGTCTGACGTCAACGAAATCACCGCCGACCTGCGTCAGGCTCGTGCCGAACTGGCCGCCCTGCAAGGCTAAGCTTTTTGGCTCAAGGCTAAAGGCGCGTAAAGCGCCTTGAGTTTGATGACAAAGTTGTCTTTGAATCCGAGATACCCGGGCCTAGCGCACCGAGGGGCGCTCCGGCGGGCAAGCCGCTACGACCCCTTCGGCACGCTCTCCCTAATAACGGGCTTTGTCAGTAGTCTGAAGGCGCGTAAAGCGCCTTTTTTATTGGGTTAAAAAGCCGGTGTTAACCATCCATGCTTTTCTATTTACGCACATCCTTGCTGCTGACGGCGTTAGTGGCACCTGCCTGCCTGGCCGAATCCAATAAAATCTACGTTATTGTCAATAATGCCTACCATGGGCGTATCGGGTTTGATCAGACCCCGAGTGGGGATGTTTGCATTACCGCTCCCCTGCTCAGGGAATGGGGGATGCGTTATGCCGATGTCGCCGCCATGTATTTCTCTGCCGAGGGCTGCGTGATGCCGCCAGCATTGCTGCAACGAAATATAAAACAGTTTTTTGACCCGGATGCGCAGCTACTGACGCTGGTGATCCCCGCAGCTCTGGTCACCAATACGGAAAATGGCGTGGTCACCAGCCGTTGGGATGACGGCATAAATGCCGCGTTCGTCGATTATCGGCTCAATTACAGCCACTATCAGGGGGAAAAATACCGCAATACCGATCGCCGTCGCCGGATGAACGTGGATATTAACAGCGGAGTGAATCTTGGTGCCTGGCGTTTGCGCTATGAGCCGGTTTATCAGGAAGAAACCTGGGGCAAACCCGCATGGTATACCGACCGGGCGTTTGCCTTTCGTGATATCAAAGCCTGGCGCTCTCAGTTGACCCTGGGCGATAACAACACCCCTTCCACGCTGTTCAACAGTGTGAAGTATCGCGGTATCAGCCTGGTGTCGGACGACAGGATGTTACCGGATGGCCTGCGTGCTTTTTCACCCTGGGTACGTGGCTACGCGCGGAGTAACGCGCAGGTGAAGATCCGCCAGAACGGCGTGGTGATTTATCAGACCTTTGTTTCGCCCGGCACCTTTATTCTGAAGGACGTTTATCCTCCGGCCCCTGACGGTGATATTGAAGTGATCATCAAGGAAAGTGACGGTACCGAAACCGAACGGCGGATCCCCTATTCATCGATGCCTAATCTGGTGCACCGTTACCATTGGAAGTACGACGCCACCGTCGGCAAATATCAGCCCTACCACGGCACTGAACAGGCGCAGCCGGTATTCGGTGAAATGTCGCTCAGCAGCGGCCTGGCCTATAAGTTGACGCTGTACGGCGGTTTTCTCACCTCAGATCTCTATCGTAGTGCCGCCGCCGGCGTGGGCAAAAGTCTGGATGAGTGGGGAGCCTTGTCAATCGACTACAGTTATTCATCTGCGGTGGAGCCGCGGCGGCAAAAACCAGACCGAGGGGGTATGGCCCGGCTGCGTTATACCAAGGCGGTGCCTCAATGGGAGTCCTCCTTCAGCCTGTTGGCGCAGTATTATCCGCCTAAGCAAAGTTACCGCACTTTCAATCAGGCAATAGATCAGCAGAAAACCTACTGGTGGGATTGGGAGGACGGCATTTTTACCGGTGATTTTGACGCTGAAAAAAAATATCGCCTCGAGGCAAGCTACAACCAGTTTATTACGGATTCTGACAGCGCCTATTTAACGCTGGTGCAAGAGACCCTGCGCGGGCAGGAGAAAGGCGAGACCAGTCTTGAGTTCGGCGTGAGCAGCAGTTGGGGGGAGTTGGACGTGAACCTGCGTGCCGAATATAACCAACGCTCTTACGGTAAAGATCAGGCCCTGCTCGCCCTGTCGTTCTCTATCCCGATGAGCGCGATAATGCTGCCGCGGGTGAGGCTTAACTACGATCATACCCTGGTGAAGAATGGCGAAGATAGCCGCCGTCTGGGTATCAGCGGGACGGCATTGCAGGATTACAGCCTCAACTACGCCGCCAGTACCACCCAGACGCAGCAAAAAGGCAATAGTCAGGATCTCAGTGCCGGTTACCAATACAACGCCGGTCAACTGCGGGTGGGATATTCGAGCGGGCTTGATTATCGGCAGCAGAATGCCGAACTTTCCGGCAGCATGATTGTATCCGACCAGGGCGTGACGCTGGGGCAATCGTTGGGTGAAACCATAGCGCTGGTCAGTGTGCCGGGTTCACCGGGTATTGGGGTGGATAACCAATACGGCGTGACCACCGACTGGCGCGGCTATGCGATTGTCGGTTCATTGACCTCGTACCGGGTCAATCGGCTGTCGCTCGATACTTATAGGTTGCGGGAGGGGTGGACGTTACCGGAGGACGAGATTGAAGTGGTACCGACGGCGGGCGCCATTATGTTCAGCCGGTTTGCACCGGCTGAAAAAGTTAGCTCAGCTGCCGCTCAAACCAGCTTTCCAAAATAACCACCGCCGAGGCGGAGTCCACGCTGCCCTTGTCCAGCGCGCGGAACCCGCCACGGTCGAACAAATTAGCGCGGGCTTCGACGGTACTCAGGCGTTCATCATGCAGCGCGATCTGCACGCCAAAACGGCCGTGCAGGCGGTTGGCAAATTTGCGAGCCTGTTCGGTCACCAGTTGCTCGGTGCCGTCCATATTCAGCGGCAGACCGACCACCACCAGATCCGGCTGCCACTCTTTGAGCAACTTTTCGATCTTTTGCCAGTCCGGCGAGCCGTCTTGTGCTTTGAAGGCGGCCAGCGCACGGGCGCTGCCAGTCAGTTCCTGCCCAATGGCGGCACCAATGCTCTTGGTGCCGAAGTCGAAGGCGATAATGGTACGGTTGATCATCAGGCGTGTCCTGCGTGATTGGCAATGCTGCAGATGTCGATGCCCAGGCGGTTGGCGGCCTCGCGCCAGCGGCTGGCGATTGGCGTATGGAACAGAATGTCGGTGTCGGCTTCAATGGTCAGCCAGGCATTTTCCAGCACTTCCTGCTCCAACTGGCCCTTTTCCCAGCCGGCATAACCGAGCGCGACCAGCACGTCATCCGGCTGCTCCGGGGTGCCCAGCGTTTCCAGCACGTCTTTCGAGGTGGTTATCATGGTATCCGGCGAGATCTGAATGCTGGAGCCGAAACCCTTGCGCGGCGTATGCAGGATAAAGCCGCGATCGTCCGCTAACGGGCCGCCGGCAAACACCGGCTTATCCAGGCTGATCGCCGGATCACGCGCCTGTGGCATGATCTTCAGTTTGCTCAGCACCGTTTCCACCGTGAACTGCTCCACCGGTTTATTGATCACCAGGCCCATGGCGCCCTCTTCATTGTGCTCGCAGACGTAAATCACCGAGCGTTTGAAGCGAGGATCCTGAAGTGATGGCATAGCGATAAGAAAATGGTGCTGTAAATTCATGGTGTTATTTAAAATAATCAAGTGGTGGTAAGTTAAACAGCCGCCAGTATGCGGCCATCCCCGTCGCCTTTCAAGTTGCAGCGTTGTTAGCTGCGCCCGCTCACCCACAGTGACTTACTTAAGTAAGCGCCTGGGGATGAGCGAACTGGCCGCCTAGCTGCAAACTTGAAATTCATAGGGGTAGACCCCGACGCCTTTCAAGCCGGGACGTCAGGATAGCGGGCGACAACGCCGCCCGCACTGCAGATTACTTCGCTGCCAGACGCTTTTCGATCGCGTCCATCAGCATACCGGTGATAGACACCGGGAAGGCCGCTTCGATTTCGCGTGCACAGGTCGGGCTGGTGACGTTGATTTCGGTCAGTCGATCGCCAATCACGTCCAGGCCAACGAAAATCAGCCCTTTTTCTTTCAGCGTCGGCGCTACCGCACGCGCAATTTTCCAGTCGCTTTCGCTCAGCGGACGCGCTTCACCCCGGCCACCGGCGGCCAGGTTACCACGGGTTTCGCCCTGCGCCGGAATGCGCGCCAGGCAGTAAGGCACCGGTTCACCGTCCACCACCAGAATGCGTTTATCGCCTTCCTTGATCGCCGGAATGAAGTTCTGCGCCATGCAGAAACGGCTGCCGTGTTCGGTCAGGGTTTCGATAATCACCGACAGGTTAGGGTCATCCTGCTTCACACGGAAAATCGACGTGCCACCCATGCCGTCCAGCGGCTTGAGGATGATGTCGCCATGCTGCTGGTGGAATTTACGGATGTGCGCCGCACTGCGGCTGACCAGAGTGTCCGGCGTCAGTTCCGGGAACCAGGCGGTGAACAGCTTTTCGTTGCAGTCACGCAGGCTCTGCGGTTTGTTGACTACCAGCGTGCCCTTGACCTCTGCGCGCTCGAGAATATAGGTCGCGTAGATGTATTCGGTATCGAACGGTGGATCTTTACGCATCAGGATCACGTCCAGATCCTGCAGCGCCAGATCCTGCTCGCTGCCAAAGCTGAACCAGCTCTCTTTATCTTCCTTCACGCTCAGCAGGCGAGTGCGGGCGCGGCCGTCACCGGCGTGCAGGTAGAGATCGTCCATCTCCATATAGTGCAGTTCCCAGCCACGGCGCTGCGCTTCGAGCAGCATGGCGAAGCTGGTGTCTTTCTTGATATTGATGGAGGCGATAGGATCCATCACGATGCCGAGCTTAATCATCTTTTCTCCTTTAACCCAGATCGCCGAAACGTACCTGCAAAGCGGTAATTGCGGTGAGCGCTGTGGTTTCTGTACGCAGAACGCGTGGCCCCAGCAGGATATCAGTAAATCCGTGGCCTGTGGTCATCGTAATTTCGCCTGTAGATAAACCGCCTTCCGGCCCAATCAGCAACCGGACATGCTCCACCGGTAGCGGCAGGGTGTTGATGCTGTGGCTGGCGCGCGGGTGCAGGTTAAGCTTGAGGCTGTCATCCTGCTCGGCACACCAGGCTTCCAGCTGCATGGCTTCGCGGATTTCCGGGATGCGGTTGCGGCCGCACTGTTCGCAGGCGGCGATGGCAATCTTCTGCCACTGCTGAATTTTTTTCGCCAGGCGTTCGCCGGAAAGCGCAACGCCACAGCGTTCGGAAAACAGCGGGGTAATGACGTTAACCCCCAGCTCAATGGATTTCTGAATGGTGAACTCCATCTTCTCACCGCGAGAAATCACCTGGCCCAGATGCAGATTAAGCGGTGATTCACGGTCTTCCAACTGGCCGGCGCTGAGCTGCACCTGCACGCTTTTCTTGTCGACCCGGGTGATCTCGGCGTCAAACACCTGATTGCTGCCGTCGAATAACTGCAGCGCCTGGCCGGCGTTCATGCGCAGTACACGCCCGATATGGTTGGCGGCGTCTTCGCTTAAGACGATTTCCGCGTTGTCGATCAATGGCTGCGGATGATAAATACGGGGTATACGCATTGAATATTCGATCCTGACTTAAGGGTGTAGTTTGCCTGATAGAACAGAGGCTATACCCTATGAATTTCGAGTTGCAGCTAGGCGCCTAGCTCGTTCATCCCCAGGCGCTTACTTTAGTAAGTCACTGGGGTGGGCGAGTGCAGGTAACAACGCTGCGGCTTGAAAGGCGACGGGTATATAGTAGGTTAGCCCTTTCGTTGCTGGCAAGCCTGCTGAACATAGGGATTATGGTTGCCCTGTACCTTAGCGATGCGTGCTTCGCGCAGGCATTCCCATTGGTTGACTGGGTATTGGCGATCCCATACCTCAAAAAGCTGGGTCTGCTGGCGTGAAAGCCGCAGTTGGTAACGGTCGCGCATATAGAAATAGGTACGAGCGATCGTACCGCGGGCGCGGGCAGGCGGTTCGGCCTGCTTATTTTTGAAGTCCACTTTCATCGGGCACTGGCCGTACTGACCCTCGCCGCCTTTCCATTGACTGTACATAAAGTTATTACGATCGCCGTTCACTTCACCTATTGCCGGCTGCAGGTTGTGCAAATCGGTTTCGATTTGGCGGTAATCGGCGTCTTTATTGCAGTTTTTGCGCCCACCCTGTTGCCAGCACTGCAATTGGTGACCGAACTGCCAGGCCGGTACCACGTGTTCCCATTCGATACGTTGCGCACGTTGGGCGTTTTTACGCGCCTGGTAGCCACAACTGTTCAGGTCGGGAATGCCTTTTTTACCCTGCCAGTCGATGCTGCAGCCGCAGTAGAAAGAGCCGGGGGCGTCCTGATTGATTTTAGCTGCGGCCGCCTTGGCCTGAGAAAAGTTATTGATGCCGTGCGCCTGTGCGGCCCCGGCAGTGAGAACCACCATAAATAAAATTTTGCGAAGCATATTCCAAAACAGCTCAAAATTGGAAAAGCAGGCAGGGTAGCGGAAGTTCGCAGCCGTAGCAAACGACGATATTTGCTTGTTTTAACGTATAAATCGTTTCGCTAAATGGGCTCGCCGGCGAAAAATTTCAGTTTGTCGCCACACTGACGGCAGCGATATTCACTTTCTCCGCGCATCACCCGATTGTGGCGGCGCACGGTCAGCTGGTGTAGCTGGCAACCGCAGCGGTAGGGGTAGGTTTTGCTTTGCACCGAGGCAATCTCAAACTGATGGGTACGGCTGGCCGGTACCTGCAACACGCTTTCCATCATCCAGCGCCATTCGTTGCCGTGGGGTGGCACGCGGCCAAACTGGCGGAATACCAGCAGGTGCGCCAGTTCATGCGGCACTACTTCATCGATAAACGGCTGTTGGTTTTCCATCAGCAGCACCGGATTCAGTCGGATTTCCCAGGTTTGCAGCCAGGCGGTGCCCGCGCTGGTTCCGCGTTGCTGGTAAACGACTTTGGGCTCGGGGAACTCGACGGAAAAGTGCTGACGGGCCAGCTGCAGTTTTTCTCGCAGACAGCGCATCACCGCCTGTTGCAGCGCAATGGGGATTCTTACTTTGTTCATTGCGGCTAGCTTAAGCAATGGCGCGCCGGCTGGCAATAGAGGTAAAACTAATTCGCCAACGGCCTGCCAGGCAGGTTTTTCACCGCTTTGATAACCCGATCGACGCTGATGGATTGTAATCATTGTGTTAACTGCGGGATAATAAACCGTACATGTCGAGTCCCTGCCTGTAGGTGCGAATATATTCGTCCCGATTAACACGGGCGCAGTATACAGCGCCCCTACAAATCAGAGGGAATTATGCGATTTAGCGCAATAACCGACTGATTAAAAATACGTAAGGTGTGGGGAGTTTTTTGACGCGGCCTGCCCCGAGCTGGCTGAGTAAGTGTGAATTTAACGCAGCTGATGTTGCAAGTGAGAGATTAATGTCGAATAAACCGTTCCATTATCAAGATCCGTTCCCGCTGAAAAAAGACGATACCGAATACTATCTGTTGAGCCGTGACCACGTTTCCGTGAGTGAGTTTGAAGGCCAGGAAGTGCTGAAAGTAGCTCCCGAAGCGTTAACCCTCCTTGCTCAACATGCGTTCCATGACGCCTCATTCATGCTGCGCCCGGCGCACCAGCAGCAGGTGGCCGATATCCTTAAGGATCCGGACGCCAGCGAAAACGACAAGTACGTTGCGCTGCAATTTTTACGTAACTCAGAAATCGCCGCCAAGGGTATTTTACCGACCTGTCAGGATACCGGTACCGCCATCATCGTCGGCAAAAAAGGCCAGCGCGTCTGGACCGGCGGCGGTGACGAAGAGGCATTGTCACGTGGGGTGTACAACACCTTTATCGAAGACAACCTGCGCTACTCGCAAAACGCCGCGCTGGATATGTACAACGAGGTCAACACCGGCAGCAATCTGCCGGCGCAGATCGATCTCTACAGCGTTGACGGTGAAGAATACAAATTCCTGTGTATCGCCAAGGGCGGCGGTTCAGCCAATAAAACCTATCTTTACCAGGAAACCAAGGCACTCCTGTCCCCGGGCAAGCTGAAGGATTATCTGGTCGAGAAAATGCGCACGCTGGGCACCGCAGCCTGCCCGCCTTACCACGTGGCGTTCGTTATCGGTGGAACCTCGGCCGAAGCGACGTTGAAAACCGTCAAGCTGGCCTCGACCAAGTACTATGACGGCCTGCCGACCGAGGGCAACGAGCACGGCCAGGCATTCCGCGACGTAGCGCTGGAAGAAGAGTTACTGAAAGAAGCGCAGAATCTGGGGTTGGGCGCGCAGTTTGGTGGCAAATACTTTGCGCACGATATCCGCGTGGTGCGTCTGCCGCGCCACGGCGCTTCATGTCCGGTGGGTATGGGGGTTTCCTGCTCCGCTGACCGTAACATCAAGGGCAAGATTAACCGTGACGGCATCTGGCTGGAGAAGCTGGAGCACAATCCGGGCAAGTTTATTCCGCAAGAACTGCGTCAGGCCGGGGAAGGCGAAGCCGTCAAGATAGACCTCAACCGCCCAATGGCCGATATCCTCAAGCAGCTGTCGCAATTCCCGGTGTCTACTCGCCTGTCGCTGAGCGGCACCATTATCGTGGGCCGCGATATTGCCCACGCCAAGCTGAAAGAGCGCCTGGATAACGGCGAAGGTCTGCCGCAGTACGTTAAGGATCACCCGATTTACTACGCCGGCCCGGCCAAAACGCCGGACGGTTACGCTTCCGGTTCTCTGGGGCCAACCACCGCCGGACGTATGGACTCTTACGTTGACCTGTTGCAGTCCCACGGCGGCAGCATGATCATGCTGGCCAAAGGCAATCGCAGCCAGCAAGTGACCGACGCCTGTCACAAACACGGCGGTTTTTACCTCGGCAGTATTGGTGGCCCGGCGGCGGTGCTGGCGCAACAAAGCATCAAGAGCCTGACCTGTGTCGAATACCCTGAGCTGGGGATGGAAGCCATCTGGAAAATCGAAGTGGAAGATTTCCCGGCGTTCATTCTGGTGGATGATAAAGGCAATGACTTCTTCCAGAAGATCCAGGCCGGTCAGTGTTCGCGCTGTGTGAAATAACTTTCGTCAATACTTGCCGTCCGCGGTCGGGCGGCAAGTTTCAGGCTTGCTCAGGCCTGTGTAAAGTCCTGTAGCCCGCTGGACGCCGCGTTTTAACCTGTATACCCTACGTGCGCAGCAGTAATACACGCATAAAGGCATATTTGGCACAGAAGGCTCGGCAACTACATGGAAACGCAAGAAAATCATATCAGGGAATTGCTGGTCTGGATTGAAGACAATCTGACCAACCCGCTATCATTGGATATCGTTTCTGCCAAATCAGGCTACTCGAAATGGTATCTGCAGCGAATGTTCAAGACGCAGACCGGTTTGTCGTTGGCCTCCTATATTCGCGCCCGTCGCCTGTATCTCGCCGCTTTTGCCTTGCGCTTCACGCAAAAAACCATTCTCGATATTTCCATTGAATATCAATTTGATAATCAACAAACCTTTTCCCGCTGCTTCAAAAAGCACTTTGCCGAATCTCCCAGCGTCTATCGCCATGCCCGCAAGCAGGACTTCAGTCATCTGGTTCGTTCGCTGTCAGCCAACTATCCCGGCGACATTCAGGTTGACCGCATTAAGGTGGCCAAAGGGCAGTATGCGATCAAAGGGAAAAGCTACGCTTATCACCTCGACATTGCCGATTTGGATAAGTCGCATCTGCATATCCGCAGCAAAATCAGAGAGCGATTCTATCACTCGGTGGCCAGCCGACCGGCGTTAACCTATTCGCTTACTCAGTTTATACCCGATGGAGAGCAGGTCAGGGTGGAATATGCGCTCGGTGTTGCGGCGGATTGTCCGGTCAGTGATGAGGCCGGGCTTGAGCCATGGTCGGAAATCCACGGTGATTTTTGCCGTTTTTGTTATTCCGGCAAGCCGGTGACCTTGCACGAGCATGTGGTGCAGATTTACACCCAGGCATTACCGGAACTGGGCCTGGCCCGCAGAGAGGGGCCTGACCTGACCATGTTCAACTATTCGCTGAACGAGCGGGAGGAGCTGCAGCTTGAGCTCCAGCATCTGGTGCCAGTGACACCGCTTGGTTGACAGATAGGGCTGCGGTAGTGCGGTTTTTCTGCTGCACGATATCCGCCATCACCGCCAAGGCGATTTCCGCCGGGGTTTTACTGCCGAGTGGCAACCCGATCGGGGCATGAATACGTGCCAGTTCCTGTGGGCTGAATTCGGCAATTTGCTGCAGACGCTGGCGTCGACGTGCGCTGTTGCGCAATGACCCCATGGCCCCGATGTAAAATGCCGGGGTGTGAATCGCTTCCATCAGCGTCAAATCATCCATGCGCGGATCGTGGGTCAACGCCACAATCGCCGTATTGGCGTGGCAGCCGCCGTCTTCAATAAACTTGGCCGGGAACTGGCGCAACAGTGTGACGTTGGCTCTGAGCTGTGGGGCGAAATTATCCAGCGCCTCCGGCCGATTCTCACAGACCAACACTTCAAACCCCAGTGAGCTGGCGAAGTCGGCGCAGTACAGCGCTACGCTGGATAATCCGGCGATCAGCAAACGCGGGGCCGCGGCGATATGCAAAGTGACCAGCGGGCCACGACGTTCTACCTGGGTGGCGCTGGCAAAGTCGGTCAATGTCAGGCTGGTACAGGCATCGGGCAAGGTCAGGCGTTTGACCAGCGCGTGGTGTCCATTTAGTGCACCGGCAATTTTTGTCAGATAGGCAATACTGTCGTCGCCGGCAGGCAGGAATTCGATCAGCACTTCCAGTACGCCGCCGCACGGCAGGGCCACGTTAGGCTCCAGACCCCCTTCACCATAACGGATCACCTGGCTGGCCGCCTGATATTCTCCGGCCGCCACGCGTCGCAGAAAATCTTCTTCCACGCAGCCCCCCGACAGCGACCCGCAATAATGCCCGCCCTGGGAGGCCACCAACATGGCCCCCGGCGATCGCGGTGAGGAGCCGTAGGTGCTCAGTACGGTGCACAGCCACACCGGTTGTTGCTTCAGCCAGCTTATCGCCTGGTTGACCACGCTGATATCGAGATGTTGCATAGATGATTTACTCGCTGGCCGGTAGCTGTGACGGAAGATCAATATCCTGCACCACCTCGGACGTTTCAAGAGAAAGCAGGAACACTGGCTGCCCTTTAAGCAGTTCACGGGCGCCATTATCACCGCGCAATTGGCCCAGTTGTTTGCGAAAAATGGCGGAAAACCCGACCGGATGGCCCGGCTGCTGCTGGAAAATGGGGCGGACGATGGCGTGTTGCTGTAGGGCGACCGCCACCTGCCGGAAAACCGTCGGCGTAACCAAAGGCATATCCGCTAAGTGGATCAGCCAGCCTTGCCAATGCGGGGTGGCGTTAACGCCGGCGGCGATGGACTCCCCGAGGCCAGAGCTTGCCAGTAGTGTGACAGCCACCTGATAGGCGGCGCACACCTGCTGCACCTGGTGATTATCCGGCCGGGTGACTACCCATACCGGCAGACCAGAGGCCAGCGCCTGACGTAGCGTTTGTTCAAATACGGAACGCTGCTGGCCGGAGTCGTCTGCAAACTCGGCATTCAATTTATTGCCTTCGCCCCCGGCCAGAGAGAAACGCTCCCCACGTCCAGCAGCGGCGATCACTATGCCTGCTGTCATTTGGCTCGTCCGAATTTGCGCAACATATTATTACCTTACTAGAAATATGTGTTTTTGAGATGTGTTTTTCTTGAAAACGGCATGTTAATCATCACATAATTTTAGTTATAAGCATATGCTTATGACGTCTACGGCAAGGTCGTCAGCGTTTGCGCAACACCACCGCTGAACACAAAAATAAAATAAAGAAACAAAGGACTTTTTATGAGCAATTTTAACCCGTCGCGGCGCCGCTTTATCAAAAGCGCCGTGATTGCGGGGGTATCTGTATACCTCGCGCCACTGTACAGCCGTGCCTACGCCGCACTGTTTGAGCAAAAAATCCTTCAGTCCCCGAACTGGGACGCCCATGAAAAGCGTATTCGCTTTCGCATCGATGGCCGTGCCAAGGTGATGGGGCAGAAGGTGTTCGCCCGCGACATTCGCGCGGTTGATATGCCGCACTGGCCGCAACAGCAGGCGCACGCTTTTATTTTACGTGTCACCAAGGCCGACCGGTTGTTCGAGGGTATCGATCTCTCGTTGCTGGGGGATGACCTGCAGCCCGACCGACTGGTAACGGCGGAGGATTTGGCGCGTGACGGCCTGGCCTTCCCGGCGTTCTACGGCGACGATATGTTACTGCCGATCGGCAAAACTCCGGCCTATCTTGGCCAGGCGGTGGCAATTCTGATTTATCACGATTTCGCCCGTTTCCGCTTTGCCAAAGACAAGCTGAAATTCCGCGAAGAAACCCTTAAGTACGGGGCGGAAACCGGCCCGCTGGAGCGGGATCCCTGGGGCACTTTCCGCTATGTGCGCGTCGGCGGCGATAAGCCGTTCGACGACGATCGCTTCTCCAGCCTGAAAGACACGCCGATTTTCCCAGTATCGATGAAGAAACACCTGCCGGTCTGGCCGGAAGGTCGCGAGGGCGGCAAGCTGGATCAGGAAGGGATGTATTACGCCGGCATGATAGCCAATGAGCTGCAAACGCCACCGGAAGACTGGCTGGTGATGTCGCGTCGCTATACCACGCAGTCCGTCGATACCTCAGCGCTGGAGCCGGATAACGCCAACGGCTGGTTTGACGCCACGACGCAGACTTTGCATCTGGTGGTGCCGACCCAGTCACCGCAGGAAGTGGCCGACGAAATGCCACGTATGTTGGCCAAACACAATCCGCCGGTGAAGCAGCTGATTCTGCACCCGTGCTACACCGTGGGTTACGGTTCGAAAGATCACTATAACTTCCCGTACTACGGCGCGGTGGCGGCGATGTACGGCGACGGGTACCCGGTACGCCTGGCCAATGACCGTTTCGAACAGTTCCAGACGGCGCTGAAACGCCATGCTTTCGACATGAATTACCGCATTGCGGTCAATCGTCAAACCGGCGTACTGCAATCATTCCACGGCGAAATGACGGCAGACGGCGGTGGCCGCAGCAACTTTACGCCGTCGGTGGTGATGGTGGCGGCGACGGCGGCACAGTCGATTTACTACTTTCCGAAAAGCGATTTGTCATCGGTGGGGCTGGCTTCGCGCGCCATTGATGCCGGATCGGCACGTGGCTACGGCACGCTGCAAAGCATGGCCGCTACCGAGATGATGGTGGATGAACTGGCCGCCGAGCTGAAGATCGACCCGATCGAGTTCCGTTTGCGCAACGTGCTCAAATCCGGCATGAAAAATACCCAGGGCGCTATCCCGGCCGGGGCCATTCGTGCCGATGAAGTGTTGGAAAAGGCTGCCAAGCATGAGATGTGGCTGCAACGTGCCCAGCGTAAGGCGGAGTTTGAGAGCCGGAACCCGGGCAAACGCTATGGCGTCGGCTTTGGCTGCGTGCAAAAAGACTTCGGCACCGGGGCTGAGACCTCGTTCGCTCGCGTCGAGCTGGGGGAAGACGGGCGCATCATGCTGCATCACAGCGGGGCCGAGATGGGAACCGGCATGTCGACCTCACAATCGGTGCTGTGTGCACAGTGGCTGGGCAAACCGGCAGATGAGGCGCACTTCTCGGTGACCGACTGGTCGGTACTGCCGATGGTCACCAGCGGCGATCCTTACATCATGTCGCAGGCCGAACAGGACAAGTTGCAGGCCAACCCGGCCTGGACGCCAAGCTATTGCTCACCGTCCAGCGCCAGCAACTCGGCATATTACTTCTCCCACAGCACGCGCGAAGCGGCGCGGCTGATATTCGATCACGGCCTGTGGCCGGCGGCGATGGCCATTTGGCAATCCGGCCCCGGTGGCGGCCAGGCGGCACCTCTGGTGGTGCGCAGAGAAGATGCGCGCTGGGTGGAAGGCGGGCTGACCGCGGCCGGCATGGAAGTGCTGAGCCTGGAGCGGCTGGCGAAACAAGCCTACCAGATGGGCGGTATCACCGGTGCGGCGGTACACGTATTTAACCGCTGGCAGTGGGCCGAGGCGGACTTCAGCCTGAGTGGCAAAAGCGAGCGTCTGCCGATTGACGGGCTGGCGGTGCGCAATGCCAATGGCGAGTTTAAAACCTTGTCGCGCAGCCAGGCCTACTATCCACCAACCCAACGCAATAACGCGGCGGTCACTTATTACAGCGCCGTCGGTACTCTGGCGGAAGTGGCGGTGGATATCGCTACCGGTCAGGTGGAACTGCTGAACCACCATTCAATCATGGAGTGCGGCAACCTGATTGTGCCGGAACTGGTTTCCGGCCAATTGCAGGGCGGCCTGGCGATGGGGATTGGCCATGCGCTGCACGAATATTTACCGCTGTACGAGGACGGGCCCGGTAACGGTACCTGGAACTTTAACCGTTACCATCTGCCGCGCGCCAGCGATGTGGCGGTCTGGAAACAGACCGATGACATCCTGCCCGCGCTGTCGGAAACCGATCCACCCAAAGGCATGGCCGAAGTGGTGATGATCCCGGTAGTTGCGGCCCTGGTTAACGCTATCGCCGACGCTACCGGCCACCGTTTCCGTGATTTGCCCGTTCGTGCAGAAAATATTCGTGAGGTATTACAATGAGCATTAAAACCCAGCCGATTTCCCTGACCATCAATGAAAAGCAGTACGGCCCGATCGAAGTGCCGGAAGGGCTGATGATGATCGACTTCCTGCACGAGTACCTCGACCTGACCGGCTCACGCCTTGGTTGCGGGCAGGGGATCTGCCACGCCTGCGTGGCGATTGTCGATCATCCGAGTGGCACCAGTGAGGAAGTGCGTACCTGTATCACCGGCGCGCATTTCTTCAGCGGCAAGAAGGTGCGTACCGTCGAAGGCCACGCCAAGGTGGATGAGCAGGGTGAAGTGGTCGAGCTTTCCCCGATCCAGCAGGCTTTCCTGGAGCATTACAGCTTCCAGTGCGGCTACTGCACGCCGGGCTTTGTTAACGCCGCCACTATTTTTGTCGAGAAACTCAAGCGGGAACCGATTGCCCGCGATCAACTGGAAAGCGCGATTGAACAGGCGCTGGACAGCCATATCTGCCGCTGTACCGGCTATGTGCGTTACTACGAAGCGGTACGCGACGTGGTGCTGAAAACCCCTGGCCTGGTGAAGGAGACGGCGCAATGAAAAAACGTCTCGCACTGCTGATCCTGCTGGTGGTGATTATCGTCATCGCGGTGCTGTGGTGGCGTGAAAATCGCCATTATGACGGCCCGGTACAGCAGGTAACCGCCAGCACCGAACAGGTTGCCCGGGGCCGCTATCTGGCGCAGGCCGCCGACTGCGCTGCCTGTCACACCGCCAGTGGTGGCGCGCCAATGGCCGGTGGTTATCCGCTGGATACGCCGTTTGGCACTATCTATGGCAGTAACCTGACGCCTTCGGCCGATCAGGGGATTGGCCGCTGGACCAAGGACGACTTCTTCCTGGCAGTGACCCAAGGCGTGGCACCGGGCGGTCGTCATCTGTATCCGGCGATGCCTTATACCTCGTATAAAGGGATGTCGCGTCAGGATGCCGATGACATCTATGCCTATCTGATGACCCGTCCGGCGGTGGATGTCGCCATTCCGGAAAACGCCATGCCGTTCCCGTTTAACCAGCGCATGGCGCTGATTGGCTGGAATTTGCTGTTCCGCAGTCAGGATCCGCTGCCGGCCAGTTCGCAGGGGGCTTCGGCGCAGTGGCAACGCGGCCGTTATCTGGCGGATACGCTGGGCCACTGTGGGGAATGCCACACGTCACGCGGTATGCTGGGGCAAATGGATCTGAGTAAACCTATGCAGGGCGGTGATCTTGGGCGCTTTATGGCACCGAATATCACTCCGCACGGGTTGGCGCAGCGTGGCTGGACGCCGGACGATCTAAACCGCTTCCTCTCCACCGGTCTGGCACCGCAGGGTTCTGCCTTCAGTGAGATGCATATGGTGGTGAGTCTCAGTACCCGTCATCTGACGCCGGAAGACCACCAGGCGCTGGCGACCTATCTGATGGGTGAGCAGCCGCCGGCGGCTGTGCCGGTTAAAATCGGTCAGGGCAGCGATGCCGGGCGCATCAGCTATCAGGATCAGTGCTCCGGTTGCCATGCGCGGGAAGGCCAGGGTAAGCCTCATGTGGCGGTAGCGATGCGTGATAACGCTACGCTGCGCCAGCCGGATGCTAAAAACCTGATTGTCTCGGTACTGGACGGTTTACCGGCACAGCAGTTCCCTAACGGCGAAAGCATGCAGAGTATGCCGGCCTTTGGCGAACGTCTCGATGATGCACAGGTGGCGGAACTGGTGAACTACCTGCGTGTGACCTGGGGCGGGTTGCCGGCGGATGTGACGGCCGAACAGGTGAAAGCGCTGCGTAAATAAGCTTCAATGGAAAAATGGCTCGGCATATCGAGCCATTTTTTATTAACGATTATCTGCCGGGGGTTCACCCAATACCGGCATTCCTTCCTCATCCCATTCCAGCGGTTTAATCCGTGTATGACGATTTGGGTCATAGAGCGGATCCCCCTTGATCTCCGTGTAATTACGCGCATGGTAAACCAAGATATCTTTCCCCTGTTCATCCAGGGTAAAGCTGTTGTGCCCAGGGCCGAACTGGCGATTAAAAAAAGCGTGTTAACCATCATGTGATTCTGGTTACCCGCTCAACCTGTTGCATAGTTCATCGCCATGCATTGACCCCCTGCGCAGAAAAGTCAATGGTAGGTATAATGGGAGTCTGGCTGTTTTCGACATAGAAAAACGCTGAATTCGTAAAGGAATACACTTTGCCGGAAAAACTAATGATGATTCGATGACCATCGCCACGGATGGTGGCGTCGGCTCGATCAGCCGTTAGAATAGGGGCGCTTTCACCTAGCGCTTTAATAGGATCTCCCTCCAACTTTTTATTCAAGTAGTAGCGATATACATCCGTATCGGTGGCACCCGCATTCTGATATTCGGTGACATAAAGCCAAATATCGTCAGTCAACTGCTTTTTGCTGTAGAGCCTATCGTCATAAGAGTCGTTGGTGAAATACCAATACCCCACCATGGAGATAGCCATAACCAACAAACCAGCTGTCAACAACCGATGAGCCCAGCTAATAACCATGCCGATTTGCATAATCAATTCCTTGCTTGATCCAGTATTGATCTTGAGGGGCATCACCGTAAGGAGGTCGTTGGTACCAATGGCTCCATTCCGGTCGTGATGTCCCTGCCAGGGATTGAGCGAATCCAGCCCCCATCAACAGAATATCAGCGGGGATACCGGCCGCCGTACCTGTAGCGCCATAGTTGAAGTTATCAAAGTTAGCCAATGCGCGATTCTGTTGCTTATAGTCCCAGGGGGCCCGATTTTTGACCTGTTGGTAAAACCAATAATAGGTGCTGGGAAGCGCCATGCTTCGTGGTTGGCCCTGCTTACGCGCTTCGCGTAAGTTTTTCGCAAGCACATCAAAGCCACCGAGGGCACTAATGGAATAACAGCCATAATCTCTTCCTTGAGTACCTAATGCGTTTTATCCATGGATATAGTGTGGAAATTCACTATGCCCTTATTATTCCTATCACGCATGAATAAGGGCATATGAAATATGTTTATCACCAACGTAAAAGCGTACTGTAGGCCACCGGGCAATGCCAATCAGGACACGACCCGTTCCCACTATCGGACCCTACGTTAGGGTCGTATGGCAACGCAATACCGCATTATATGTATTCAACTTTTACGCCCTCTTGCCGCTTGTTATGCTGTCATGGCTTGCTACATAAGTCCCCTGCCATGCCTTAAGGCTGTTTTCCTGTCTATGCCCGGAGGGAAAGCGGCTTGCCGGCGGACATCACCGTTGAGCACGAAATAAGCCTTGATCAAGAAGGGGCTCAGCGTGCGGAGCCCCTTTTACTCTATTAGAGATTATCCGGTTTTTTGGCTTGGTTACCCGCGGCCGGATGCGCTGACGGCACGCTGGCTACGCTGTTTAATGGCATAGCCGATGCCTAAAATGGCGACCCAAACCGGGATCAGTAACACCGAGATTTGGATCCCTGGTGTCAGGTACATAATCACCAGGATAGCGGCCATAAACACCAGGCACAGATAGTTGCTGAACGGATACCAGAAGGCCTTGAACTTCGGTTCAACACCTTCGCGGTTCTTGGCTGCGCGGAACTTCAGATGCGCCAGGCTGATCATCGCCCAGTTGATCACCAGTGCCGACACCACCAACGCCATCAGCAGTTCGAAGGCACGGCCGGGGATCAGGTAGTTAATCAGTACGCAGAACGCCGTGGCGGTGGCGGAAACGGCAATCGCAATGACAGGGACGCCGCGACCGTCGACTTTCAGCAGGCTTTTCGGCCCGTTGCCCTGTTTTGCCAGGCCGTACAGCATGCGGCTGTTGCAGTAGACGCAGCTGTTGTATACCGACAGCGCGGCGGTCAACACCACCACGTTCAGCACCGTTGCTACCAGGTTGCTGTTCAGCGCGTGGAAGATCAGTACGAACGGGCTACCGCCTTCAACCACTTTTCCCCACGGGTACAGCGACAACAGAATGGTCAGTGAACCGATATAGAACAGCAGGATGCGGTAGATTACCTGATTGGTCGCTTTGGGAATGCTTTTCTGCGGGTTATCGGCTTCTGCCGCGGTGATGCCCACCAACTCCAGCCCACCGAACGAGAACATGATCACCGCCATCGCCATCACCAGCCCCATGACGCCGTTCGGGAAGAACCCGCCCTGCGCCCACAGATTGGTCACTGTGGCTTCCGGGCCGCCCATGCCGCTGAACAGCAGATAGGCACCGAACACGATCATGCCGATAATCGCCACCACCTTGATGATGGCGAACCAGAATTCCATCTCGCCATACACCTTCACGTTCGCCAGGTTGATGGCATTAATCGCCAGGAAGAATACGGCTGCCGACACCCAGGTCGGGATCTCCGGCCACCAGTACTGCACATAGATCCCCACCGCGGTCAGTTCCGCCATGGCAACCAGGACGTACAGCACCCAGTAGTTCCAGCCGGAAGCGAAGCCGGCGAAGTTGCCCCAGTATTTATAGGCGAAGTGGCTAAAGGAACCGGCCACCGGCTCTTCTACCACCATTTCACCCAGTTGGCGCATGATCAAAAATGCGATAAAGCCGCCAATGGCATAACCGAGAATGACCGAAGGGCCGGCCATCTTTATTGTTTGCGCGATCCCGAGAAATAGCCCGGTACCAATAGCGCCCCCTAGTGCAATAAGCTGAATATGGCGGTTTTTAAGGCCGCGTTTCAGCTGGTCGCCATCATGCTGTTGACCATCCATCAATGAAACCCTCTGTCGTTGCAGAATTACTCACATGCTGTAAAGCAGTGGTTACGATGTGTGTTTTGTTTTATTTACGGCGTTATATCTATTAATTCCACGGAGCCGCTACCGTTTGGCAAAGAATAATGTTATGTGCGCCAGTTTGCACCTGCTTTATGTGGTGAGTGATTAAGATTTCAGCAGTTTAGGAAACAAAATGCGGGTTGTGTGACGACAGGGGGGATTCAATGCATGAAATAAGCATTAACTCACATAATGCGCAAAAATAATTTAGCGCTTGCGGTTGGTCGGTGGCGAAATATTAACCGGTCGAACGCACCTTTTGCGATGCAAATAGGTATTCGTTAAAGCTTAATAAACATGCAATAGAATTCTACTTTAGAGACGTCAGTCTGCCTGACGGCAGGTTTCGCAAAAGTTAAATCAAAAACCTACCTCGTAAATGGTATTACCAAGCGCGCGTTAGCGGTTTGCAGCAGGTCTGGTATTGAGGTGTTAAAATGTGCGGGTAACCTGATTTCGATCAAGGCCCATATGGACAGGAGGTGAATACTTTGTTACTTTACCGTCACGTTTTTGAAATTGGTATTACCAATTGACTCCGCGCCATTCGCAGAGAAGAAATCACCCATGGCCTACAGCAAAATCCGCCAACCCAAGTTGTCAGACGTCATCGAGCAGCAGCTCGAACATCTGATCCTCGAGGGAACACTGCGTCCAGGCGAAAAACTGCCCCCGGAGCGTGAACTGGCGAAACAATTTGATGTTTCCCGTCCTTCTCTGAGAGAGGCTATCCAGCGCCTGGAAGCCAAAGGGCTGCTCCTGCGCCGTCAGGGCGGTGGCACCTTTGTACAAACTAATCTGTGGCAGAGCTTTAGCGATCCGCTGGCTGAACTGCTGGCCGACCATCCTGAATCACAATTCGATCTGTTGGAAACCCGTCATGCCCTCGAAGGCATTGCTGCCTATTACGCGGCGTTGCGCGGTACCGACGAAGATCTGGCACGCATCCGCGATTGCCATATGCTGATTCAGCAGGCCCAGGACAGCGGCGATCTCGACGCCGAAGCCGACGCGGTCATGCAATACCAAATCGCCGTGACCGAAGCTGCCCACAACGTTGTGTTACTGCACCTGCTGCGCTGTATGGGGCCGATGCTGGAACAGAACGTGCGTCAGAACTTTGAATTGCTCTACTCGCGCCGTGAGATGTTGGCAAAAGTGAGCAGCCACCGCGCCGGAATTTTTGAGGCGATTGTGGCACGCGAGCCAGAAAAAGCTCGTGAAGCCTCGCACCGCCATTTGGCGTTTATCGAGGAAATCTTGCTGGATCTCAGTCGGGAGCATACCCGACGCGAGAGATCGCTGCGGCGTCTCCAGCAACGCAAGGATTAAGAGCGGTTCTCTTCAGGGCACACCAGCCTGCGGGGTTTGCGTTCGAAGTGCTTAATTAAGCATTTAAGTAAGCGGCAACTAAACTGATGGGCCTGTCTTCGTGTGTTTTGCCTCAGAACACAGGAAGACAGGCTCCAAAACAAACCATTAGACAGATAAGGAATACCACCATGTCAGAACGTTTAAACAATGACGTGGATCCGATCGAAACCCGCGACTGGCTGCAGGCGATCGAATCGGTCATCCGTGAAGAGGGTGTTGAGCGAGCTCAGTTTCTGATTGATCAGGTTCTGGGTGAAGCCCGTAAAGGCGGTGTTAGCGTTGCAGCCGGTGCTGCGGCTCACAACTACGTCAACACCATCGCGGTGGAAGACGAACCTGCTTACCCTGGTAACCTGGATCTTGAGCGTCGTATCCGCAGCGCTATTCGCTGGAATGCGGTAATGACCGTTCTTCGTGCTTCCAAAAAAGATCTGGATCTGGGCGGCCACATGGCTTCCTTCCAATCTTCTGCGACCTTCTATGAAGTCTGCTTCAACCACTTCTTCCGTGCACGCACCGAACAAGATGGCGGCGATCTGGTTTACTTCCAGGGCCACATCTCTCCGGGCGTTTACGCACGTGCCTTCCTTGAAGGCCGCTTGACCGAAGACCAAATGAATAACTTCCGTCAGGAAGTTCACGGCAAAGGCCTGTCCTCTTATCCGCATCCTAAACTGATGCCGGAATTCTGGCAGTTCCCGACCGTTTCCATGGGCCTGGGCCCAATCAGCGCCATCTATCAAGCGAAGTTCCTGAAATATCTGGAACACCGTGGCCTGAAGAACACCTCTGCTCAAACCGTTTACGCCTTCCTGGGCGACGGCGAGATGGATGAGCCGGAATCCAAGGGCGCGATCACCATCGCTACCCGTGAGAAGCTGGACAACCTGGTCTTCGTCATCAACTGCAACCTGCAGCGTCTGGACGGCCCGGTCACCGGTAACGGCAAGATCATCAATGAGCTGGAAGGCATCTTCGCTGGCGCAGGCTGGCAGGTACTGAAAGTGATCTGGGGTGGTCGTTGGGATGAACTGCTGCGTAAAGATACCAGCGGCAAACTGATCCAACTGATGAACGAAACCCTGGACGGTGACTACCAGACCTTCAAATCCAAAGACGGCGCTTACGTACGTGAGCACTTCTTCGGTCGCTTCCCGGAAACTGCTGCGCTGGTCAAAGATATGACCGACGAAGAGATCTGGGCGCTGAACCGTGGTGGTCACGATCCGAAGAAAGTCTTTGCTGCACTGAAAAAAGCGCAGGACACCCAAGGCAAACCAACCGTTATCCTGGCCCATACCATCAAAGGTTACGGCATGGGTGAAACCGCGGAAGGTAAAAACATTGCTCACCAGGTGAAGAAAATGAACATGGAAGGGGTTCACCACTTCCGCGATCGTTTCAACGTGCCGGTTGCCGATGCTGACATCGAAAAACTGCCGTACGTCACCTTCGAGAAAGATTCTGAAGAGTACAAATACCTGCACGAACGCCGTCAGGCGCTGAACGGTTATGTACCTACCCGCATGCCGAAGTTCACCGAGAAGCTGGAAATGCCAGCGCTGGCAGACTTCAGCTCCTTGCTGGAAGAGCAGAACAAAGAGATCTCTACCACCATCGCCTTTGTGCGTGCCCTGAACGTGATGCTGAAGAACAAGTCGATCAAAGATCGCCTGGTTCCAATCATTGCCGACGAAGCTCGTACCTTCGGGATGGAAGGTCTGTTCCGTCAGATCGGTATCTACAGCCCGAACGGCCAGCAGTACACTCCGCAGGACCGTGAGCAGGTTGCTTACTACAAAGAAGACGAGAAAGGCCAGATCCTGCAGGAAGGCATCAACGAACTGGGCGCAGCCTCTTCATGGTTGGCCGCAGCGACTTCCTACAGCACCAACGATCTGCCAATGATCCCGTTCTACATCTACTATTCGATGTTCGGTTTCCAGCGTATCGGTGATCTGTGCTGGGCAGCAGGCGACCAACAGGCGCGCGGCTTCCTGGTAGGCGGTACTTCAGGCCGTACCACCCTGAACGGTGAAGGTCTGCAGCACGAAGACGGCCACAGCCACATCCAGTCTCTGACTATTCCTAACTGTATCTCTTACGATCCAGCTTACGCGTACGAAGTGGCAGTGATCATGCACGACGGTCTGGTTCGCATGTACGGTGACGCGCAAGAAAACGTCTATTACTACATCACCACGCTGAACGAAAACTACCACATGCCGGCTATGCCGCAGGGTGCAGAAGAAGGTATCCGTAAAGGTATCTACAAGCTGGACACTCTGGCAGGCAGCAAAGGCAAGGTTCAGTTGCTGGGTTCAGGTTCTATCCTGCGTCACGTTCGTGATGCGGCGAAGATCCTGGCAGACGATTACGGCGTGGGTTCTGACATCTACAGCGTGACTTCCTTCACTGAACTGGCGCGTGATGGCCAGGATTGTGAGCGTTGGAACATGCTGCACCCAACCGAAACTCCGCGCGTGCCTTACATCGCTCAGGTGATGAACGAAGCGCCGGCGGTTGCGTCTACCGACTACATGAAGCTGTTCGCAGAACAGGTTCGTACTTACGTTCCAGCCAGCGACTATCGCGTTCTGGGTACTGACGGCTTCGGTCGTTCAGACAGCCGCGAAAACCTGCGCCACCACTTTGAAGTTGATGCTTCTTACGTTGTGGTTGCTGCACTGGGTGAACTGGCTAAACGCGGTGAAATTGAAGCTTCTGTGGTAGCTGATGCGATTAAGAAATTCGACATCAACCCAGAAAAAGTTAACCCGCGTCTGGCATAAGAGGTACTGAAGAATGTCTATCGAAATTAAAGTACCGGACATCGGTGCAGACGAAGTGGAAATCACCGAGATTCTGGTGAAAGTGGGCGATAAAGTTGAAGCGGAACAATCGCTGATCACCGTTGAAGGTGATAAAGCTTCCATGGAAGTCCCATCCCCGCAGGCGGGTGTGGTTAAAGAAATCAAGGTTTCCGTCGGTGATAAAACCGAAACCGGCAAACTGCTGATGATCTTTGAAGCGGAAGGGGCGGCTCAGGCCGCACCAGCTGCCAAGGCTGAAGAGCAACCTGCCGCAGCACCTGCTGCTGCGCCAGCTGCCGCTGCTGCCAAAGACGTTGCGGTACCGGACATCGGTGCTGACGAAGTTGAAGTGACCGAGATCCTGGTGAAAGTGGGCGACAAGGTGGAAGCCGAGCAGTCCCTGATCACCGTTGAAGGCGACAAGGCTTCAATGGAAGTCCCGGCACCGTTCGCAGGTACCGTGAAAGAGATCAAAATCGCCACCGGCGACAAAGTCACCACCGGTTCTCTGATCATGGTGTTCGAAGTGGCTGGCGCCGCTTCTGCTGCCGCTCCGGCTGCGGCACAAGCTCCGGCTGCTCCTGCAGCACCGGCGGCTTCTGCGGCCAAAGACGTTGCAGTACCGGACATCGGCGGCGACGAAGTAGAAGTCACCGAAGTGATGGTTAAAGTGGGCGACAAAGTTGCCGCTGAGCAGTCACTGATCACCGTTGAAGGTGACAAGGCTTCTATGGAAGTGCCGGCACCGTTCGCAGGTACCGTGAAAGAAATCAAAATCAGCGCCGGCGATAAAGTGAAAACCGGTTCCCTGATCATGGTGTTCGAAGTAGAAGGCGCTGCGCCTGCTGCCGCTCCAGCCCAGAAGGCAGAAGCTGCACCGGCTCCGGCTGCAAGTTCTGCACCGGCCCAACAGGCTGCACCTGCTGCCAAAGGCGAGTTCGCTGAGAACGACGCTTATGTGCACGCTACCCCGGTCATCCGCCGTCTGGCGCGTGAGTTCGGCGTAAACCTGGCGAAAGTGAAAGGTACCGGTCGTAAAGGCCGCATCCTGCGCGAAGACGTTCAGACTTACGTGAAAGACGCGGTCAAACGTGCAGAAGCGGCTCCGGCTGCTGCTGCCGGTGGCGGTCTGCCAGGCATGCTGCCTTGGCCGAAAGTGGACTTCAGCAAGTTCGGTGAGATCGAAGAAGTGGAACTGGGTCGTATCCAGAAAATCTCTGGTGCCAACCTGAGCCGTAACTGGGTGATGATCCCGCACGTGACTCACTTCGACAAAACCGATATCACCGATCTGGAAGCTTTCCGCAAGCAACAGAACGAAGAAGCTGCCAAGCGTAAGCTGGACGTGAAGTTCACCCCGGTGGTGTTCATCATGAAAGCCGTTGCTGCTGCTCTGGAACAGATGCCGCGCTTCAACAGCTCTCTGTCCGAAGATGGCCAGAAGCTGACGTTGAAGAAATACATCAACGTGGGTGTGGCGGTTGATACGCCAAACGGTCTGGTGGTTCCGGTGTTCAAGGATGTGAACAAGAAGAGCATCACTGAACTGTCCCGCGAGCTGATGGCTATCTCCAAAAAAGCGCGTGACGGTAAGCTGACAGCAGGCGAAATGCAGGGCGGGTGTTTCACCATCTCTAGCCTGGGCGGTATCGGGACGACTCACTTCGCACCGATTGTGAATGCACCGGAAGTGGCCATTCTGGGCGTCTCCAAGTCTGCTATGGAGCCGGTCTGGAACGGTAAAGAGTTCGTGCCGCGCCTGATGATGCCAATGTCGCTCTCCTTCGACCACCGTGTTATTGACGGTGCAGATGGTGCGCGCTTTATTACCATCATCAACAACATGCTGGCTGACATCCGCCGTATGGTGATGTAATGAAAAAAGGGCGCAGCATGCTGCGCCCTTATCACTTCAGTAGCAGTTTTGTCGGTTTTTGCATGACTCGACAAAATTGTTGAGACACGGGTCACTCGAACACGCTTTGCAGATTATTAACAATTCTGTAAACTGCTGGCGGTGTAAGCGTCCCGGTGGATGAAGGGCGTTATGAGATCGATTAGTAATAAAAATGACGTCAGACCCGCCGGACAATCAATTAAGAGGTCATGATGAGTACTGAAATTAAAACTCAGGTCGTGGTACTTGGGGCGGGCCCTGCAGGTTACTCTGCTGCTTTTCGTTGCGCTGACTTAGGTCTGGAAACCATTCTGGTTGAGCGTTACTCCACTCTGGGCGGTGTTTGCCTGAACGTGGGCTGTATCCCTTCCAAAGCCCTGTTGCACGTTGCCAAAGTGATCGAAGAAGCCAAAGCGTTGGCCGAACACGGCATCGTTTTCGGCGAGCCGAAAACTGACATCGACAAAGTGCGCGTCTGGAAAGAAAAAGTCATCAATCAGCTGACCGGCGGTCTGGCTGGTATGGCTAAAGGCCGTAAAGTGAAAGTGGTTAACGGTCTGGGCAAGTTCACCGGCGCTAACACCCTGGTTGTTGAAGGCGAAAATGGCCCAACCACCATCAACTTCGACAATGCCATCATTGCCGCAGGTTCCCGTCCGATCCAACTGCCATTCATTCCTCATGAAGATCCACGCGTGTGGGACTCTACCGATGCACTGGAACTGAAAACTGTCCCAGAGCGTCTGCTGGTTATGGGCGGCGGCATCATCGGCCTGGAAATGGGCACCGTATACCATGCGTTGGGTTCACAGATTGACGTGGTCGAAATGTTTGACCAGGTGATCCCGGCTGCTGACAAAGACGTGGTGAAAGTCTTCACCAAACGCATCAGCAAGCAGTTCAACCTGATGCTGGAAACCAAAGTGACCGCGGTAGAAGCCAAAGAAGACGGCATCTATGTCACTATGGAAGGTAAAAAAGCGCCTGCAGAACCACAGCGTTACGACGCGGTGCTGGTAGCTATCGGCCGTGTGCCGAACGGCAAACTGCTGGAAGCGGGTAAAGCCGGTGTTGAAGTTGACGAGCGTGGCTTCATCAACGTCGACAAACAGCTGCGCACCAACGTGCCGCACATCTTCGCTATCGGCGACATCGTCGGTCAACCGATGCTGGCGCACAAAGGCGTGCATGAAGGCCACGTTGCCGCAGAAGTTATCGCCGGCATGAAGCACTACTTCGACCCGAAAGTGATCCCATCGATCGCGTACACCGAGCCGGAAGTTGCGTGGGTGGGTCTGACCGAGAAAGAAGCGAAAGAGAAAGGCATCAGCTACGAAACTTCCACCTTCCCGTGGGCAGCTTCTGGCCGTGCTATCGCTTCCGATTGTGCGGACGGCATGACCAAACTGATCTTCGACAAAGAAACTCACCGTATCATCGGTGGCGCGATTGTCGGCACCAACGGCGGCGAACTGCTGGGTGAGATCGGTCTGGCTATCGAGATGGGTTGCGACGCAGAAGACATCGCGTTGACTATCCATGCCCACCCAACCCTGCACGAATCTGTAGGTTTGGCGGCTGAGATCTACGAAGGCAGCATCACCGATCTGCCTAACCCGAAAGCCAAGAAGAAGTAATTCTGCTGGTTTGAACGGTTGATAAGCGGCTCCTGAAAAGGGGCCGTTTTTTTATGGGCGGAATGCAGTAAAAGGCCGCTCAGTGAGCGGCCAGTAGCTTACTTGTTCTGGAATATCACATTCAGCGTCAGGTTGTTGCCGTTAACCGACCAACCCCCTTTGCTCACGCCAAACGCCGATCCCAGTACAATGAGCAGGATAAACATAGAACTCCCTTTCATTGCGCGATCCCTGTAGAACCACGACCACCGTGACCTCACCGGAAAAATCCCGGCGGAACAAGCGCCTGTATCGCAGTCGTTGCAGCACTGTTCTCAAGCCCGATGACCGGCTGCTAAACCGGCAGAACAGACCCATCGCGAGAGTACCTAAAAATAGCAGCGATAACATTGTTTAGTTGATTTTTTGAACGATGTTGCGCACAATGCTTTGGCTCGGTAGCGCTTGTATCGTTCTTTAACGATGTAAGAAACCCGTGAGGTGCCTGCTAACACCGAACGGAGTAAAAGAACCGCCTTTACGGCGGTTTTTTTGTGCCTTCCGATCTCAATTTTTACTATTCGCGACCAATAGCCATTGTAAGTGCATGGCTATTGTGTTGTGCTCGTCAGGCTAAATCGCATTGCTTACCACGCCCCGGCTGGCCTGTACCGCAGCCGATTACACTGTACTCAACGATTCAGCAAAGATTTAATGTTGCTTTTATGTGAACGAATTAACAACCAATTCAAATCCTGATATGCTGGCTGAGCGGAACCGGGCACTGTAACTTACAGTCCAGGACATCGACAGCAGTGCCCCGTCAGGATCAATGGCATCAATACCGTGCGCTAAACCCGGTTTGAATAGAGAACGCCAGGCACAATAAATGACAATGAGAGCGAGGAGAATGTCGTGCTAGAAGAATACCGTAAGCACGTAGCCGAGCGTGCTGCAGAGGGCATCGTCCCTAAGCCGTTAGACGCCACCCAAATGGCAGCGCTGGTTGAATCATTAAAGAATCCGCCAAAAGGCGAAGAAGAATTCCTGTTAGACCTGCTGATTAACCGTGTACCCCCAGGCGTCGACGAAGCCGCCTATGTTAAAGCAGGTTTCCTGGCGGCCATCGCCAAAGGCGAAGCAACCTCCCCCCTGATTACCCCTGAGAAAGCCGTTGAACTGTTGGGCACCATGCAGGGCGGCTATAACATTCATCCGCTGATTGACGCGCTGGACAACGAAAAATTGGCTGCAATCGCCGCCAAAGCGTTGTCTCATACGCTGCTGATGTTTGATAACTTCTACGACGTGGAAGAGAAAGCCAAGGCGGGTAACCCACACGCCAAACAGATTATGCAGTCCTGGGCCGATGCCGAGTGGTATCTGTCGCGTCCGCAGTTGGCGGAAAAAATCACCGTTACCGTGTTTAAAGTCACCGGCGAAACCAATACCGATGATCTGTCACCGGCTCCGGATGCCTGGTCGCGCCCGGATATCCCGTTGCACGCCCTGGCGATGCTGAAAAACGAACGTGAAGGCATAGTGCCGGATCAGCCGGGCAGCGTTGGCCCGATCAAGCAGATTGAACTGCTGAACAAAAAAGGTTTCCCACTGGCCTACGTCGGTGACGTGGTCGGTACCGGTTCATCCCGTAAGTCCGCCACCAACTCGGTGCTGTGGTTTATGGGCGACGACATCCCGCACGTGCCTAACAAGCGCGGTGGTGGTGTGGTGCTGGGTGGCAAAATTGCGCCTATCTTCTTCAACACCATGGAAGATGCCGGTGCGTTGCCAATTGAAGTGGACGTCAATGACCTGAACATGGGGGACGTGATCGACATTTACCCGTACAAGGGGGAAGTGCGCAACCACGAAACCGGTGAACTGATTGCCAACTTCGAACTGAAAACCGACGTGCTGCTCGACGAAGTACGCGCCGGTGGCCGTATTCCGCTGATCATCGGCCGTGGCCTGACCACCAAAGCGCGTGAAGCGCTGGGCCTGCCGCACAGCGACGTATTCCGCATTGCCAAAGAAGTGGCTGTCAGCAGCAAAGGCTTCTCGCTGGCGCAGAAAATGGTTGGCCGCGCCTGTGGCGTCGCTGGCGTGCGCCCGGGAGAGTACTGCGAGCCGAAGATGACCTCCGTCGGTTCTCAGGACACCACCGGCCCGATGACCCGTGACGAGCTGAAAGATCTGGCTTGCCTGGGCTTCTCCGCCGATCTGGTGATGCAGTCGTTCTGTCACACCGCCGCGTATCCGAAACCGGTTGACGTGACGACTCACCACACGCTGCCGGACTTCATCATGAATCGTGGCGGCGTGTCGCTGCGTCCGGGCGATGGCGTTATCCACTCCTGGCTGAACCGCATGCTGCTGCCGGATACCGTAGGCACCGGCGGTGATTCCCACACCCGTTTCCCAATCGGCATTTCCTTCCCGGCGGGTTCAGGCCTGGTGGCCTTTGCCGCCGCTACCGGCGTGATGCCGCTGGATATGCCTGAGTCTGTGCTGGTGCGCTTCAAAGGCAAGATGCAGCCTGGCATTACGCTGCGCGACCTGGTGCATGCTATCCCTTACTACGCCATCCAGCAGGGTCTGCTGACGGTTGAGAAGAAGGGCAAGAAGAACATCTTCTCCGGCCGTATCCTGGAAATCGAAGGCTTGCCGGAGCTGAAAGTCGAGCAGGCATTCGAACTGACCGACGCCTCCGCCGAGCGTTCCGCTGCCGGTTGTACCATCAAACTGGACAAGGCACCGATTGAAGAATATCTGAACTCCAACATCGTGTTGCTGAAGTGGATGATCTCCGAAGGCTACGGCGACCGTCGTACCCTGGAGCGTCGTATCCAGGGCATGCAAAAATGGCTGGCGGATCCGCAACTGCTGGAAGGCGATGCGGATGCAGAATACGCTGCGGTGATCGAGATCGATCTGGCAGAGATCACTCAGCCAATCCTGTGCGCGCCAAACGATCCGGATGACGCGCGTCTGCTGTCAGATGTGGCCAACAGCAAGATTGATGAAGTGTTCATCGGGTCCTGCATGACCAACATCGGCCACTTCCGTGCTGCCGGCAAGCTGCTGGATCAGCACAAGGGCCAGTTGCCGACTCGTCTGTGGGTGGCTCCGCCAACCAAGATGGACGCAGCTCAGTTGACCGAAGAGGGCTATTACAGCGTATTCGGCAAGAGCGGGGCACGCATCGAGATCCCGGGGTGTTCACTGTGCATGGGTAACCAGGCGCGTGTGGCCGACGGTGCGACGGTCGTTTCCACTTCTACCCGTAACTTCCCGAACCGCTTGGGTACTGGCGCTAACGTCTATCTGGCGTCTGCAGAACTGGCAGCGGTGGCTTCATTGTTGGGCCGTCTGCCAACGCCGGACGAGTACCAGACGTACATGGCACAGGTCGATAAGTCTGCGGCGGATACCTACCGCTATCTGAACTTTGACCAACTGGGTCAATACACTGAAAAAGCCGACGGCGTGATCTTCCAAACCGCTGTTTAAGTCGCGTTACCCAAAATCATTCGGGGCTGCGGCAAGGCGGCAACTGAGTGAATCTCCGGGAGTTTGGTCGACCAAATGACCGGGGTGAACAAAGGCGGCCAACGCCGTTGCAATTCGAAGAATGATGGGTAATATTGCGCAACTGTTTAACGGGAGGCCTTGGCCTCCCGTTTTATTTTTCTCAGTTGCCAACTTTGCGAGCGCTCACTGAGTTAGTCATGAATTAATGTTTACACTAAGAGAAAGGGCTCAGGAGGGCGTGCTATGGATTACGAATTTCTGCGTGACGTGACCGGACAGGTGATCGTCAGATTTTCGATGGGGCATGAGGTGATTGGCCACTGGATCAACGAAGAACTCAAAGGCGATTTTAACCTGCTGGATCGCATTGAAGCCGGTGCGGCGGAAGTGAAAGGCAGCGAGCGTCAATGGCAGTTGGAAGGCCATGAATACACATTGCTGATGGACGGCGAAGAAGTGATGATCCGTGCCAATCTGCTGGAGTTTGAAGGCGAAGAGATGGAGGAGGGGATGAATTATTATGACGAAGAAAGCCTCTCATTCTGCGGCGTCGAAGACTTCCTGCAGGTGCTGAAGGCCTACCGTTCTTTTATGCTGAAATACTAAGCGTAGGGCGCGGCATGCCGCGCCCGTTACATATTACAGATGCGGAATATTGCGGCCGTAATAGATTTCCTGCATCTCTTTCCACAGCAGATCGGTAATCTCTTTACGTTCGGCAGCACTCAGCGCATCCGGTTTGGCATTAAACAGGTAGTGCTTCAGATCGAAATCCTTCAGCAACATCTTGGTATGGAAGATGTTCTCCTGATAAACATTCACGTCCATCATGTGGTACAGCGCCTTCATATCATCAGACATAAAGTTCTGGATCGAGTTGATCTCATGATCGATGTAATGTTTCACGCCGTTCACGTCGCGGGTAAAGCCGCGCACGCGGTAGTCCATGGTAACGATGTCGGATTCCAACTGGTGGATCAGGTAATTCAGCGCTTTAAGCGGTGAAATCACGCCGCAGGTCGACACTTCGATATCGGCGCGGAAAGTGCACAAACCGCCTTCCGGATGGCTCTCCGGATAGGTGTGAACGCAGATGTGGCTCTTGTCCAGGTGCGCAACCACCGTTTTTGACAGCGGGCCTGGGTGCTCCGAGGTATCGACATCGTTCGGATCAACCGGTTCCTCACTGACCAGAATGGTGACGCTGGCCCCCTGAGGCTCATAGTCCTGGCGGGCGATATTCAGAATATTGGCGCCAATGATCGAGCAGGTCTCGCTCAGGATCTCGGTCAGGCGATTGGCGTTGTATTGCTCGTCAATGTAGGCGATATAGCCAGCGCGGTCATCCGCGGTTTTGGCGTAACAAATATCGTAAATACAAAAACTCAGGCTCTTGGTCAGGTTGTTAAAGCCGTGCAGTTTTAGCTTTTGCAATTTGGTTCACCTCCTTTATCTTCTCGCTTAACGTGAAACGTTCAGTGCGTCGAGCAAATACTGCGGCAGAGCAAAGCTGCCCGCGTGAATTGCCGGGTTGTAATAACGACAGTTTAAGCCGCTTTGATGAAAGCGATGTTGCAGCGTTGTCAGATCAAGCTGGCGCAGCGTCGGATCCTGGCTCGCCCAGGCGAATGTCATGATGCCGCCGTAATAGGTCGGAATTGCCGCCTGATAGAAGCTGACGTCGTTGAAGTATTGGCCCAGCCTGGTGTGGCTGTTGACCGCTTCGTCTTGCTGCAGGAAGCACACGCCGTTTTGCGCAACAAAAATGCCGCCCTCGTTCAGGCAGCGTGCGCAGCCTTCGTAGAATGCTGAGGTGAACAGGCTTTCGCCGGGGCCGATGGGATCGGTACAGTCAGAGATAATCACATCGAATTTTTCATCGGTCTGATTAACAAAGTTGACGCCGTCGTCGATCACCAGCTTGAAGCGTGGGTCGTCGTAGGCACCGGCATTGTGGTTTGGCAGATATTGGCGACAGAACTCGACCACACCGGCGTCAATCTCAACCATTGTGATCTGCTCTACGCCCTGATGACGGCTGACTTCGCGCAGCATCGCGCCGTCGCCACCACCGATGATCAGCACCTTCTTCGCCTGGCCGTGGGCCAGCAGCGGTACGTGGGTCATCATTTCGTGATAGATGAACTCATCGCGCTCGGTGGTTTGCACCACGCCGTCGAGCGCCATCACGCGCCCCAGAACCGGGTTTTCAAAAATCACCAAATCCTGATGCTCGGTCTTCTCACGATACAGCACGTTCTCTACCGAGAAGTACTGGCCGAAGTTGGCATGCAGCGTTTCATACCAAATTTCTTTCTGGGTCATGTGCGGGGACTCCGTAATAACAGCCATGAAAAATTGGCGCAACATCATAGCTAACTCTGCCTGGTGATGCACGGCTGAATTTCAAACAGAGGTAGCGCAAGGCGGGGGGATTAGTTGGCGTATGCCAGCAGGCTCAGCGAGTCGCGTGCCAGGGATTTGCATTTGTTGGGGGTAGGGATGGCGATCCCGCTGAGATCGCGATAACTGTCTTCACCCAGCGCCTTCATATTAAAACTATTATAGTTGGTCAAATCCCAACGGTTTTGCTGAGCGAAATAAACGATGGCGCGCTTGATTTGTGCATTGGGCAAATCGTTGTAGCCGCAGTCATTTTTCAAATAAATAAAGACCGCCGTCAGATCGGCCAGATCTTCCGCCTCAGACTCATTCAGCGCCAGACTGGCGTTGGAGAACCCCAGCATGGTGAGCAACAGCACCAGTAACGTTGTTTTTTTCATCATGAAAATAGACCTGTTTATTGTCCACAGACGTTATCACACTTGCCTGTAAAGGCACCAAATTTTATTACCTGCAGGTAACATAACCGGCAGCAAAGGCTTGACCTTCCGCTAAGGGGAGGGTTTAGGCTGTGAACAGATCAATCTATACCCATACTCTTTCAAGCTGCAGTACAGCTTGTGTCGCATTAAGTGCCGATCACTGAAAAAGGGAGTCAGCGATGTTACGCCGTGATTTTATCAAATTGACCGCTGCGCTGGGCGCGGCAAGTGCTTTACCCTTGTGGAGCCGGGGCGTGTGGGCAGCCGAGCTGCCTGCGTTGCCGATCCCGCCGTTGCTGATGCCGGACGCTCAAGGGAATATAGCGCTGGCGCTGCAAACTGGCGAAATGAACTGGCTGCCGGGCAAGGTGACTCAAACCTGGGGGGTTAATGGCGCGTTATTGGGGCCTGCGGTGCGATTGCAGCGCGGCAAACCGGTGACGGTGGATATTCGCAATGGCTTGCCGGAGGCCAGTACCGTTCACTGGCACGGCCTTGAAATCCCCGGTGACGTTGATGGCGGCCCGCAGGCACTGATTCAGCCAGGCACCACGCGCAGGGTGCAATTCACGGTCGAACAGCCCGCAGCTACCTGCTGGTTCCATCCGCACACCCACGGCAAAACCGGCCAGCAGGTGATGATGGGCCTGGCGGGGCTGGTACTGCTGGAAGACGACGAGAGCAGCAAGTTGCCGCTGCCTAAAACCTGGGGGCAGGATGATATTCCGGTGATCCTGCAGGACAAACGGTTGGGTAAAGATGCGCAGATTGAATACCAACTGGACGTAATGAGTGCCGCAGTAGGCTGGTTCGGTGACCGTATGTTCACCAACGGCGCTCAGTATCCGCGGCATGTGGCACCACGCGGTTGGCTGCGCTTGCGTTTCCTCAACGGTTGTAACGCGCGTTCGCTGAATCTGGCAACCAGCGATAATCGTCCGCTCTACGTGATTGCCAGCGACGGTGGTTTTCTGGCCGAGCCGGTTAAGCTGACCGAACTGTCGATGCTGATGGGCGAACGCTTTGAAGTGCTGGTGGATGCCTCAGACGGCAAGCCCTTTGATATTGTTACGCTGCCGGTTAAACAGATGGGCATGACGCTGGCCCCGTTCGACCAGCCGTTGCCGGTATTACATATTCAGCCTTCGCTGGCGCAGGGTATCAAGAGCATGCCGGACAGCCTGGTAAAACTGCCCGCAATACCGGCGGTGAGCGGGATCCAGGAGCGCTGGTTGCAACTGATGATGAATCCGCAGTTGGATAAGTTGGGTATGCAGGCGTTGATGGATCGTTACGGCCATCAGGCCATGGCCGGCATGAGCATGGATCACGGCAACATGGCTAAAGACGGTGGTGATATGGCCGGCATGAAAGGCATGGACCACGGCAATATGAAAGGGATGGGGCATGGTGCCAAGCCGTTCGACTTCAGCCACGGCAATATGATCAACGGCAAGGCCTTCGACATGACCAAGCCGATGTTTGAGGCCAAGCGCGGCAAATACGAAAAATGGACCATTTCGGGTGAGGGCGACATGATGCTGCATCCGTTCCATATTCACGGCACCCAGTTCCGCATCCTGTCGGAAAACGGCAAACCTCCGGCGGCTCACCGCAGCGGCTGGAAAGACACGGTGCGGGTCGAAGGCTGGCGCAGTGAAGTGCTGGTGCGCTTTGATCACCCGGCCAATAGCGATCATGCCTATATGGCCCACTGCCACCTGTTGGAACATGAAGATACCGGCATGATGCTGGGCTTTACCGTAACCGACTGATTCAACCCACGCTGGAAAACTGGCGGCGCACTCGCGTCGCCAGCGGCTTCAGGCTATGCTAAACTCTGCGCCCTTCTTCCGGCAACTGACCTGAAAACTATGAAACACACTGTAGAAGTAATGATTTCCGAGCAGGAAGTTAAGACCCGTATTGCTGAACTTGGCCGCCAGATCACCGAAGATTACCGCGATAGCGGCAGTGATATGGTCTTGGTTGGGCTGCTGCGCGGCTCTTTCATGTTCATGGCCGATCTGTGTCGTACGATCGACGTGCCGCATGAGGTCGATTTTATGACGGCTTCCAGCTACGGCAGTGGCATGTCCACTACCCGTGACGTTAAAATCCTCAAGGATTTGGATGAAGACATCCGTGGCAAAGACGTGCTGATCGTCGAAGACATCATTGATTCAGGCAATACGTTGAATAAAGTGCGCGAAATTCTGGCGCTGCGCGGGCCGAAATCACTGGCGATTTGCACCCTGCTGGACAAGCCTGAACGTCGTGAAGTCGAAGTGCCGGTTGAGTACGTGGGTTTCCCGATCCCGGACGAGTTCGTGGTAGGTTATGGCATCGATTACGCTCAGCGCTATCGCCATTTGCCGTACGTCGGCAAAGTGGTACTGCTGGACGAGTAATATGCGGTGGGCGCGGTTTGCCGCGCCCCTGACAGGATTAAATACCCTTATCTTGCTGCAGTGTAGCCATCGCCTTGCGATAGCCCATTTCCAGGCTTTCCCGGCTGGTGGCTGCAACTTCCAGATCCCGCAGACGTCCGTCCTGGATCCCGTACACCCAACCGTGAATCATCACTTTCTGCCCGCGTTTCCACGCTGACTGCATGATGGTGGAATGGCCCAGGTTATAGACTTGCTCAATCACGTTGATTTCGCAGAGTACGTCGAGGCGCTGTTCTGGTTCCAACTCACCCAACAGTGAACTGTGTTTGTACCAGAGATCGCGGATGTGCAGCAGCCAGTTGTTGATCAGCCCCAGCTCCGGGTTCTCAACCGCGGCTTCTACGCCACCACAGCCCAAGTGACCGCAAATAATAATATGTTCAACTTCCAGAACGTCGACGGCATACTGCACCACCGACAGGCAGTTTAAATCGGTGTGAATTACCAGGTTGGCCACGTTACGGTGAACAAAGAGTTCACCCGGCTCCAGCCCGGTCAGTCTTTCCGCGGGAACGCGACTGTCTGAACAACCTATCCATAAAAAGCGAGGCTTTTGCGCCTGAGCTAAACGTTCAAAAAAGTCCGGGTCTTCCTTGCTGATGTTAGCCGACCAAGTATGGTTATTAGCGATAAGCTTTTCGATTTCTTTCATGGAGGTTATAGACCTGTAACGGACAGATTGCGTTGGGGTAATATAGGACAAGCGTCACAGTTTGGAAATCGGAACAGTCACGCAAGAGGGTATTCAACCATTTTTTATACAGCATGGCAGGATGGAACCTGAATTTTCCGCACGGATTTGCCTCAGTGAAAACGCTGCTGATGATAAGATCGCCTTCATTACAATACGCAGCAGCATACTCATCGTCACAAGGTACTTTTCAACTTATGAATTATGCACTGGAATTAGCGCAGTTAACCAAGACTTACGCCGGTGGCGTCAAGGCATTGCGCGGGATCGACCTGAACGTCGAAGCAGGGGATTTCTACGCCTTGCTGGGGCCAAACGGTGCCGGAAAATCCACGACCATTGGCATTATCAGCTCGCTGGTTAATAAGACGTCCGGCAGTGTACGGGTGTTTGGCTACGACATTGACAAAGACATCGTCAATGCCAAGCGTCAGCTCGGGCTGGTACCACAGGAATTCAACTTTAACCCGTTCGAAACGGTGATGCAGATCGTGGTCAATCAGGCGGGCTACTACGGTGTTACCCGTCGCGAAGCACTGGCACGGGCGGAAAAATACCTGACCCAGCTGGATCTGTGGGGCAAGCGTGAAGAGCGTGCCCGGATGCTGTCGGGCGGTATGAAACGCCGGCTGATGATCGCTCGCGCATTGATGCATCAGCCAAAATTGCTGATCCTCGACGAACCGACCGCCGGGGTAGATATCGAGCTGCGCCGCTCGATGTGGGGCTTCCTGAAAGAGCTTAATGCTCAGGGCACCACCATTATTCTCACCACTCACTATCTGGAAGAGGCAGAAATGCTGTGCCGCAATATCGGCATTATCCAGAACGGTGAGCTGGTGGAAAACACCTCGATGAAAGGCCTGCTGGCCAAGCTGAAGTCTGAAACCTTCATCCTCGATCTGGCGGCGAAAAGCCCGTTGCCGAAGCTGGACGGTTACCGCCATCGCCTGACGGACACCTCAACGCTGGAAGTGGAAGTGATGCGCGAACAGGGCCTGAATGGCCTGTTTGCCCAGCTCAGTGCGCAGGGCGTTCAGGTACTGAGCATGCGTAACAAGGCTAACCGGCTGGAAGAGCTGTTTGTCACCCTGGTTAACGGTAATGGAGAAAAAGCATGATGCGTTTGTATTGGGTGGCCTTGCAGAGCATCTGGGCCAAAGAGATCAACCGTTTTGCCCGCATCTGGATCCAGACGCTGGTGCCGCCGGTGATCACCATGACGCTGTATTTCATCATCTTCGGCAACCTGATCGGTTCACGTATCGGCGAGATGCACGGTTTTGATTACATGCAGTTTATCGTCCCCGGTCTGATTATGATGGCGGTGATCACCAACTCATACGCCAACGTGGCGTCATCGTTTTTCAGCGCCAAATTCCAGCGCAATATCGAAGAGTTGCTGGTGGCGCCGGTACCGACGCACGTGGTGATTGCCGGTTACGTCGGTGGTGGCGTAGCGCGCGGTATTTGCGTCGGCGTGCTGGTGACCGTGATTTCGCTGTTCTTCGTGCCTTTGCAGGTACATGCCTGGTGGGTGATTGTCGCCACGCTGCTGCTGACGGCGATTTTGTTCTCGCTGGCGGGGCTGATCAACGCGGTGTTCGCCACGACCTTTGACGACATCAGCCTGATCCCGACCTTTGTGCTGACGCCGCTGACCTATCTGGGTGGGGTGTTTTACTCGCTGACGCTGCTGCCGCCGTTCTGGCAGGCGGTGTCCAAACTGAACCCGATTGTCTACATGATCAGCGGATTCCGCTATGGTTTCCTTGGCATCAGCGACGTGCCGTTGACGCTGACCATGACGGTGCTGGTGGCGTTCATTGCGGTGTTCTACCTGCTGTCCTGGTACCTGATTGAGCGCGGCCGCGGCCTGCGTACCTGATTGACCCGCGACCCCGGACATTGCGTACGGGGCGCTTTTATTGATTTGAAACATACGTCACGTATACCCAAAATAATTGGAGTTGCATCACGGCGGCAAGAGCGTGAATCTTCAGGAGCTTACTCAAGTAAGTGACTGGGGTGAGCGCTCGCAGCCAACACAGATGCAGCTTCAAGTATGACGGGTATAAATCAATAGAATTGCTCAAATAACCCCTTTCTCCCCGCTGTTCAAATCGTGCTATGCTGGCGCTCCACATTTCCTCCATTTTGTTATTACGCGAACATAATCATGCGCTCTCAACACAAGGTAGCGGCTGGGCTGATCGGCATCCTGATGTCACTTGTCGCCCCGGCAAGCCTGGCAAATTTGTTGTCGGAAGACAGTGCCGTTAAATCCGAATATATGGAAGCGCAACGCGACAGTGAGGTTTATTCGCTGATTGGCGAGCATGTCATTCCGGTCGGTGAAGTGAAGCAGGGGCAACTGATCCAGGTGTTCCCGGCGGATGCGGAATATTACGAGTTCAAATTCGGCTACGGTACGGGTTTTATCGATAAAGACGACGTGCGAGAGCTTAAAAAATCACGCAAGGTGAAAGACTCCCTGGGGGAGTTGAATAAACCGCTGACTAACCAGAACCTGATCACACAGAAGGCGATCAACGTCTATACCGATGCGGATAACACCAGCGATGTGTTTGGTGTACTTGAACAGAACCTGCGCTACCCAATCATCGGCAAGCTGAAAGATCGGCTCAACAACACCTGGTATGAGGTCAATATTGGCGATCGCCTGGGTTATGTCAGTGAGCTGGACTGCGAGATTGACACCGGTATACCGATCCTGACCTATCATCATCTGCTGAAAAACGAAGAGAACAAGCGCTTCCGCCATACCTCGACGACCACCTCTGACGTGGCGTTCAGCAACCAGATGACCTATCTAAAGCAGGCGGGCTACGACACCATTTCCCTGTATCAGCTGGAAGCCTACCTGAAAAACCAGATCAATCTGCCGGGCAGGGCGGTGGTGCTGACGTTTGATGACGGGCTGAAATCGGTCTATCGCTACGCTTACCCGGTCTTGAAGAACTACGGCTTTCGCGCCACGGCGTTTATTATTTCTTCACGCATCAAGCGCCACCCGCAGAAGTGGAATCCAGACTCGCTGCAGTTTATGAGCATTTCCGAGCTGAAGCAGATTCAGGACGTGTTCGACGTGCAGTCGCATACCCATTTCCTGCACCGTACCGACGGTAATCGTCAACCGATCCTGCTGAGCCGCTCGCTGCACAATATTGAATTCGATTTTGAGCACTCACGCCGCGCGTTAACGCAGTTTAATCCGCATGTGCTGTATGTCTCCTACCCCTTTGGTGGCTACAATCAGCGGGCGATACAGGCCGCAAAAGACGCCGGTTTTCATATGGCAGTGACCACGGTGCAGGGCAAAGTGAAACCGGGGGATAACCCCTATACGCTGAAACGGCTGTATATTTTGCGCACCGACTCGATTCAGACCATGGCGGACAGAATAGCCAATAAACCAGGAACGCTGGTGGTGCAATAATCAGGAAGGAACGGGCGTCGACAACGCCCGTTTTTACTTTTACGCGACCTGAACCGGCACGGCTTTCGCCTTGCGCTGCAGGTGGTTGTCACCCTCGAAGTAGCCAACTTTCGGGCGGTGCTGGCGGGCATCGGCATCGCTCATCTGTACGTAGGAGCAGATGATCAGTTTGTCGCCCACGCAGGCGCAGCGTGCTGCCGCACCATTGACCGAAATAATGCGCGAACCGCGTTCGGCGGCGATGGCATAGGTTGAGAAACGCTGACCGTTATCAACGTTATAAATATCGATAGCTTCATATTCCAGAATGCCTGCGGCCTCCAGAAAGTCCTGATCAATCGCGCAGGAGCCTTCATAGTGCAAGTCGGCCTGAGTCACTTTCACCCGATGCAGCTTGCCTTGCAGCATAGTACGTATCATAACTTTACCTAACTGAGTATCAGCCTTCACAGGCGATTGGGGTGGCGTTTAAACCCTTCGTCTTTCAAGCTGCAACTCGAAATCCATTAGGGTAGATTTTTTATTACTTTCCCGGTAACAGCGGTACCAAATATGCAAAACCTACAGCGTCAGGTCAACCTGCTGGTTGTCGATCAACCGCGCCTTACCCAGCCAGGCGGCCATTAACACCACGGCACGTTGGCTTTCCACTCCCAGCGGTTGCAGGCTGTCGGCGTCACGGATAAACAGCTCGTCCGGGGTGAAACCGGCGTTGCGCAGGTGCTCTGCGGTTTGTTCCAGCAGCTCGTCGACGTGGCGTTCCCCGTTGCTGAGCTGTTCGGCCAGCGCATTCATGATCTTGCTGAGCTGCGGCGCGATTTTCCGCTCTTCGGCGGTCAGGTAACCGTTGCGCGAACTGAGCGCCAGGCCATCTTTGGCGCGTACTGTCGGTACGCCAACAATGTCGATGTCGTAGCCCATATCCGCCACCATCTTGCGGATCAGCGCCAGCTGCTGGTAGTCCTTCTCGCCAAAACAGGCCAGATCCGGTTGCACCAGGTTGAACAGCTTGCTGACAATGGTGGCGACGCCGCGGAAGTGACCCGGGCGGCTGGCGCCTTCCAGCATGGTGGAAATGCCCGGTACGTCGACATAGGTCTGCTGTTCCAGCCCCTGCGGATAAACATCGGCCGGCGCGGGTGCGAACACCAGTTCGACGCCGCGGCGGGTTAGTTTCTCGCTGTCTTCCTGCAGGGTGCGTGGGTAACTGGCCAGATCTTCAGGGCGTTCGAATTGCATCGGATTGACGAAAATGCTGACTACCACGATGTCGGCGCGCGCGCGGGCTTCATCGATAAGCCGCATATGACCTTCGTGCAGGTTGCCCATGGTCGGCACCAGCGCGATGCGTTTCCCATCCTGACGCCAGCGGCGGATCTGCTGACGCAACAGCGGCAGGGTTTCGATAATTACCATTCCATAACTCCTAACGCGGACACTTTAGTTGAAAGAGTGCTCTTCAGCGGGGTAAATGCCTTGTTCTACGTCCTGAATATATTGTTGCACCGCCGAGCGGATATCACCGCTCTGGGCCAGAAAGTTTTTAGCGAATTTCGGCGTGTGGCCACCGGTAATGCCGAATGCGTCGTGCATCACCAGGATCTGACCATCGGTGACGTTACCGGCCCCAATGCCGATCACCGGAATGGTCAGGGCTTCGGTGACCTTGCGTGCCAGTTCGGTCGGTACGCACTCCAGCACCAGTAGTTGGATACCGGCCAGTTCCAGATTTTTTGCATCTTCCAGCAGTTGCTTGGCGGCGAGTTCATCGCGGCCTTGCACCTTGTAACCACCGAAGACGTTGACTGACTGTGGCGTCAGGCCGAGGTGGCCGCAGACCGGCACCGCGCGTTCGGTGAGTGTTTTCACCGTTTCACACAGCCAACTGCCGCCTTCCAGCTTCACCATATTGGCACCGGCCTGCATCAGCTCGGCGGCATTGGCGCAGGCCAACTGTGGGGTGGCATAGCTCATAAAGGGCAGGTCGGCCAACAGCAGACAAGCCGGAGCACCCCGGCGCACGGCACGGGTATGATAGGCGATATCGGCGACGGTGACCGGTAGGGTGGAGTCGTGGCCCTGCAGCGTCATGCCCAGTGAATCGCCCACCAGCAGCACTTTAACGCCTTGCTCTTCAAACAGTTTGGCAAAGCTGGCATCGTAGGCGGTGAGGGAGGCAAACTTGCGCTGTTCCTGCTTCCACTGGCGCAAATGGGTCACGGTGGTGGGTTTCATCACTACGTCTCCTGAATAGAGCCGCGCGACATACGCAGGGCCCTGGCTGCAAAAAAGTGCTGTCATTCTACTGTAACCCTAACGGGGTGGGTAGCGCAGATCATAATGCTTAAGCGGTTCTTAAGAACCTTATGGTGTAATGGGCGGCAATGGCTAAAAAAGGACGCACATGCGAATTCTGCTGATAGAAGATGACAAGTTAATCGGCGACGGTATCAAGGCCGGGCTGACCAGGTTGGGCTTTAATCTGGACTGGTTTACCGATGGACTGGTCGGTAAAAATGCGCTGGAAAGCGCGCCCTATGATGCGGTGATCCTCGATCTGAGCCTGCCGGGCCTTGATGGCCTGGATCTGTTGCGTCAGTGGCGGCAGGCCGGCCATGACGTACCGGTGCTGATCCTGACCGCGCGTGATGCACTGGAGCAGCGGGTCAGCGGCCTGCAAAGCGGTGCCGATGATTACCTGTGCAAGCCTTTTGCCCTGACGGAGGTTGCCGCGCGCCTGCAGGCATTGATCCGCCGTCGTCACGGTCAACTGATGCCGCAACTGGTCCATGGCAATGTGGTGTTCGATACCGCAACCCGTAGCGTGAGCTGCAACGGTGAGCCAGTCACGCTGACCCCGCGTGAATTGGCGGTGCTGGAGCTGTTTTTGCATAACAAGGGACGGGTATTGGCGCGGCCGCTGATCCAGGAAAAACTGTACAACTGGGACGACGAAGTCAGCAGCAACGCGGTGGAGGTCCATATCCATCATCTGCGGCGCAAGCTGGGTAACGGGTTTATCCGCACCATACACGGCGTGGGTTATACGCTGGGGGACAACGCGTGAAACATCTTAGTCTGCGGTTGAGATTGATCCTGATTTTCAGCCTGCTGGCGTTATTGACCTGGTGCGCGGCCAGCCTGGTGGCTTGGAAGATGAGCCGTAATACCATCAACGAAGTCTTCGATACCCAGCAGATGCTGTTTGCCAAACGGCTGGCAACCGCCAACCTGGGCGATCTGTTGGCAGATGAGAGCGTGCGTAGCCTGCCGAAAACCAAAAAACTGGTGCACCACGGCAAGCGTGGCGAGCAGGATGATGATGCGCTGGCGTTTGCCATTTTCGACCGCAACGGCAAGATGCTGCTCAACGACGGGGAGAACGGTGTGGATTTCCGTTTTGACGGCGACCGCGAAGGTTTTACCGACGGAGAACGTAAGGGCGATGACGACAGTTGGCGGCTGCTGTGGCTGACCAGTCCGGATGGCCGTTATCGCATCGTGGTGGGGCAGGAGTTGGATTATCGCCGGGATATGGCACTGGGCATGGTGACCGGGCAACTGGTGCCATGGCTGGTGACGCTGCCGATGCTGATGCTGCTGATTGCGTTGATGGTCGGGCGCGAGTTGCGGCCATTGCGCGCTGTCGCTGCCGGGTTGCGTAAACGGGCACCGGACGATGCCACGCCGCTGGATGCCGGTCAGGTACCGACCGAAGTCCGGCCATTAGTCGACGCGCTTAATGCTCTGTTTACCCGAATCAATGCGCTGTTGATACGTGAGCGACGTTTTACTTCTGATGCCGCCCATGAACTGCGCAGCCCGTTGGCAGCGCTGCGGGTGCAAACGGAAGTGGTGCAACTGGCTGGTGATGATGAGCAAATGCGCGAGCATGCGTTGGGTAATCTGACGGTGGGTATCGATCGCGCCACCCGGCTGGTGGATCAACTGCTGACGCTGTCGCGGTTGGACTCCCTGTCAGATCTCGCCGAGCTGGAAGCTGTCGACTGGAGCCAACTGGTGCCGATGACGTTGGCCGAGCAGGATCGCCATGCCCATGCTGCCGGCGTCACGCTGCGTTACGAACAGAAGGGCACCCCAGCGCCATTACAGGGGCAAGCGTTGCTGCTGTCGCTGCTGGTGCGCAATCTGGTGGATAATGCGGTGCGTTACACCCCGACGGGCGGTACGGTCACGGTGAGGCTGACAGAGCGTCTGTTGACGGTGGTAGACGATGGTCCGGGCGTGACGACGGAACATCTGGCGCGATTGGGGGAGCGCTTTTATCGTCCACCGGGTCAGGAACAGACCGGTAGCGGGTTGGGATTGTCAATTGTGCAACGCATTGCCGGCTTGCACGGACTGCGGGTCAGCTTCGCCAATCGGCCTGAAGGGGGCTTTGTTGCTCAGGTATTGCTGTAAGATGCTCTGTAGATCCTGCGCCGACTCAGGCTTTTTGGCTGGGTTGGTGCCAGAGCTCCATACCGTTTTGCGGTACATGCTTCAGGCAGCTGGCCAGCGATTCGCCATCCGGGAAGATTAACTCGGGGGCGATTTCTGCCAATGGATAGAGCATGAACTCACGCTCTTTCAGGCCGTAGTGCGGTACCGTCAGGCGATCGGTATGGATCACCTGTTCGCCATACAGCATGATATCCAGATCGAGGGTGCGTGGGCCCCAGCGCTCATCTTTGCGCACGCGGCCCTGATTGCGTTCTATCGCCTGGGTGTGATCGAGTAACTGTTCGGCGGGCAGCAAGGTATCCAGGGCCACCACCGCATTGAGAAAGTCCGGCTGGTTCTGCGGCCCCAGCGGCTTGGTGCGGTAAAACGAAGAACAGACGATCAACCGGGTGCGCGGGAGATGCTCCAGCGCTTCCAGTGCGGCTTTCACCTGCTGTAGCGGGTGCGCCAGGTTGCTGCCCAGCGCGATATAAACGCGGATCATTATTCTCCTTCTTTACGCGGCGTCCGACGGCGAGGGCGGCGCTGACGCGCACGGCGCGGTGCCGGATCGTCACCCAAAGTACTCAACATGGTTTTCTGTCGTGCTGGTGTAGCTTCCTGGAACTCGCCCCACCATTCGGTCAGACGCAGCATCTCCTGGTTTTCTTCTACTTCGGCACGCAGCGCCAGCAAATCGTAAGCGGCGCGGAATTTCGGATGTTCCATCAGCTTGTGCGCGCGCTTGCCCTGACGACGGGACAGACGCAGCTGCAACTGCCAGATATCGCGAACCAGCGTAGTGATGCGTTTTGGGATGGCCAGCGAACGACACTGCTCGTCCAACACATCATTCATCGCCAGCGCGAAGGCGTCGTAGTACGCCAGCCCACTTTCCTGCGCCAGTTTCTGCGCATGTTCCAGCAGCGGATACCAAAGCATAGCAGCAAACAGGAACGCCGGATTGACGCGCATGTCGTTTTGCAGACGGTAGTCGGTGTTCTTCAGCACCTGCGCCAGAATACGCTCCATTGGCGTGTCCTGGCTCGGCGTGAAGTGACGTGCAATCTGCGGGAACAGCGGTTGGAACAGCTGGTATTCACAGAGTTTCAGATAGGTCGGATAACCGTAGCCTGCCTGCAGCAGCTTGAGTGATTCCTCAAACAGACGTGCAGGCGGGATCTCATGCAGCAAGGACGCCAGGCGCGGGATTGGCTCGGCGGTTTCATCGCTGATGGTCATGTCCAGCTTGGCGGCAAAGCGCACCGCGCGCAGCATACGCACCGGGTCTTCACGGTAGCGGGTTTCCGGATCGCCAATCAGGCGGATCACGCCCTGTTTGAGATCGCGCAGGCCATCGACGTAATCGCGCAGGGTGAAGTCCGCGACGCCGTAATACAGGCTGTTGATGGTGAAGTCGCGGCGCTGGGCGTCTTCTTCGATCGAACCAAAGATGTTGTCGCGCAGCAGCATGCCGTTTTGGGCCTGCTGGGAAGAATTTTTGTCAGATTCCGGCGTTTGCTGCTCGTGGTGACCACGGAAGGTGGCAACCTCAATGATTTCCGGCCCGAACATCACGTGTGCCAGGCGGAAGCGGCGGCCAACCAGACGGCAGTTGCGGAACAGCTTGCGCACTTGCTCCGGCGTCGCGTTGGTGGTGATGTCGAAATCTTTCGGTTTTTTGCCCAGCAGCAGGTCGCGTACGCCGCCACCGACCAGATAGGCTTCGAAGCCGGATTTGTTCAGGCGATACAGCACCTTAAGCGCATTCTCACTGATGTCTTTGCGTGAGATGGAATGCTGGTCGCGGGGGATCACGGTCATTGAGCCGGTTCCCTCGGCGGCAGGAAAAGGTGGGCGTTTACGCGGTGCCGGCCGGCGGGCAGGGCTTTCTCTGCCGCGATCGACGGAACGTCGCTGCGGCGCTGCCGGCTGTTCCGCCACCACGCTTTCTTCGCGGACTACGTTTTTATCGCTGACCGGCGCATCATCGCGCGGCTGCTTGTCATCGCGGATTAGCACCTTACGGCAGAAATTGGCTACTCGGGTAAAAATGGTACACCTCGATAGTGTCTGATAAAAATGGCGCTAACAAAAAATAGCGGCTAATCATAGCTCACCATGGCTCTTTTGAGAATGCCGATGTGTTTTCGTCCAGGGAAATGGCCTCCCGGCGCGGCACATCGTCGAGCTTCCAGTGAGCGACTGCCCAGCTCAATAATAACGACAGGTCAAGATCTTGCCAGCTTTCCGGCAGTGGTTGACGCAGAAATTTCAGCGCGGCCACCAATGTTGGGCGTGGATCGCCGTCGGGGAGAGCGGGCGCATGGTTTTGCTTTGACAGTTTGATACCGTTAGCGCCCAGCGCCAGCGGCAGATGCACATAGGCGGGCACCGGCGCCTGTAATTGGTGATACAGCGCTATCTGGCGCACCGTGGGTTCGATCAGATCGGCACCCCGCACGATTTCGGTAACGCCCTGAAAATGGTCGTCCACCACCACCGCCAGATTATAGGCGAACAGCCCATCGCGCCGGCGGATGATAAAGTCTTCCCGTGCCAGCGCCGGGTCGGCCTGCAACTCGCCCTGCAGGCGGTCATGGAAGGCGTAAACCGGGGCGGACTGACGTAAGCGAATGGCGGCACCCTGCGGGCCAAGATTCAAATGACGACAGTGGCCGTCATACAGACCCCCAAGCTGCTGGATACGGCTGCGGGTGCAGTTGCAGCAATAGCTGAGCCCCTGCTGATGCAGTTGATCCAGAGTAGCGCGGTAGGCTTCATGACGTTGGGATTGATAGATGACCTGGCCGTCCCAGAGGAGACCATAGTGTTCCAGAGCGGATAAGATACGATCGGCCGCACCGGCGACTTCGCGCGGGGGATCGATATCTTCAATGCGAACCAGCCACTGCCCGCGTTGGGCACGAGCCTGGAGATAGCTTCCCAGAGCGGCAATCAGCGAGCCGAAATGCAGATCTCCGGAAGGCGATGGGGCAAAGCGCCCCACATATTGTCTTTCTTGCATATCAGAGGGGAAACTTTCCCTTTTCTCTGTGCGGCGCACGCAGAGCGCACGCCGCAGCGGTAACAACTGTATACCCGTCATATTTGAAGTTGCCTCTGTGTTGGCGGCATTCACTTACCCTAATCACTTACTTGAGTAAGCTCATCGGGAAAAGCTCCCTTGCCGCCTTGATGCAACTCCAACTATTTTGGGTATATTAGCCGGCCATCTGCTTTTCGCGGATTTCGGCCAGAGTCTTGCAGTCGATGCACAAATCAGCAGTCGGACGCGCTTCAAGGCGACGAATGCCGATCTCCACGCCGCAGGATTCGCAGTAGCCGAAATCTTCGTCTTCTACTTTCTTCAGCGTTTTCTCGATCTTTTTGATCAGTTTGCGCTCGCGGTCGCGGTTACGCAGTTCAAGGCTGAACTCTTCTTCCTGAGTGGCACGGTCGGCCGGATCAGGGAAGTTAGCTGCCTCTTCCTGCATATGAGATACAGTACGATCCACTTCATCCCTGAGCTGGTTGCGCCATGCTTCAAGAATGCGCTTGAAATGCGACAACTGGGCGTCGTTCATGTACTCTTCGCCCGGCTTCTCTTGGTACGGCTCCACCCCAGCGATGGCGAGAATGCTCAAGGACGAGGTTTTACGGGTTTGCCCTTCTTGCATGTTGCTTCTCCTACATACACACGCACTATCGAATCCCCAATGTGGGGGAAAAACAGGCCGCTATAAATAACAGATGGGAGGTAGGTTGGCAATTATTCCTGTCGCCTGCTTGACAATGGTGTGAAGGAAGGCGTATTTGGCGACGCGTTAACCGGTTGTCGAATTATTGGTGCCCGGTCAGTGCTAATCGATAAAAAACGGTAACTTATCGCAGAGAGATATACCGTCAGGTGATAATTTAGCCCCATAACAAACCACTTCTACACCCAACTGCTGAACCTGTGCCAACAGTGTCGCATAACGCTCATCTATATGATGTGCCGGTGCGACCTGCTCAATACCGCTATGTAACACAGCAAAGAACAATACCGCCCGTTGCCCGCTTTCAACCACGCTTAGCAACTCACGTAAGTGCTTCTGTCCTCTGAGCGTTACCGCATCAGGGAAGTAACCACGTTGTTGTTGCAATAATGTGACTGACTTAACTTCAATATAGCAGTTAGCGCGATCTTCTGCCTGTAATAACAAATCGATACGACTGCTTTCGCTGCCATATTTTACTTCGCTGCTTATTTTACTGTAACCGGATAATTCATTGATTAGATTCTGTTCGATCGCCTCACGTACCAGGGTGTTGGCACGCAGGGTGTTCACGCAGATCCAGTCCCCCTGTTGGGTATGCGTCAGCTCCCAGCTGTGGGCATATTTACGCTTGGGGTTATCCGAGGTGGAATACCAGACGGTATCGCCGGGCGTGGCACAGCCGGTCATGGCACCGGTATTGGCGCAGTGCAGGGTGAAGGTTTCCCCTTCCGGGCTGACGACGTCCGCCAGAAAGCGTTTGTAACGTTTAATCAGCGTGGCGTGGCGCAATGGTGGCGAAAAAATCATGGCGTATCCTGGTGGGCTAAAGACCATTGATCAAGCATCTGATAACGCGTGCGGCCGTTTTCAAACACTGACTGGTACAGGGCGAATTCGTTAGCGCTGAAGTCCCAGCCCGGCGTAGCGGGCGGTACAGCGACCGGCTGCGTCGCACTGCGCAGCAAGGTGATATGCGGATGAAACGGCATGGGGCTTTGATAGCAGCCACTGCGGGCCGCTTGCGATCGCAACAGCTCCGCCAACTGCAACAGGCCGCGCGGCGCACGGCGGGTGCCGAGCCAGACCACGCCGGGGCGCGGCCAGTGGCCGAGGTCATCGAGCACCATGCTGAAACCGGGCTGGCTAATACGGGCGGCCAGCTTTTTCAACGCGGATTCTTTTTGCGCCGAAACGTCGCCAAGAAAGGCCAGCGTCAGATGCAAATTGGCTGCCGCGACCGGTCTGCCGACGTCCGGCGCGAAGGCTTCGGCGCGCCAGCGGATCACCTGTTGCTGCAGTGCATCAGGCAAGGTCAGGGCGAAAAACAGGCGGCGCGAGCTGGACATAGGTTCCCGGCAAGTAATGAAAGGCGGAGTCTAATGCTACAATGTGCGCCGTCCAATGTTAACCACTACGGAGAGTTCTGTGTCTTCACTGCCCGTCAGCGCGGTTCTTGATGAATTACTCACTGCGCTGCAATCCGCCCCGCAGGTCTTGCTGCATGCGCCGACCGGTGCCGGTAAATCCACCTGGCTGCCATTGCAGATCCTGGCCAAAGCCGGGCTGCCGGGGCGAATTATCATGCTCGAACCGCGGCGATTGGCGGCGAAAAACGTGGCTTACCGGTTGGCACAGCAACTGGGAGAAGAGCCTGGCCAGACGGTGGGTTACCGCATGCGCGCCGAAAGCAAAAGCGGGCCCAATACCCGGTTAGAGGTGGTTACCGAAGGCATTCTTACCCGCATGCTGCAGCAGGACGCCGAGCTGCAGGGCGTCTCGCTGGTGATCCTCGACGAATTCCATGAACGTAGCCTGCAGGCCGATCTGGCGCTGGCACTGCTATTGGACGTGCAGCAGGGGCTGCGCGACGATTTAAAACTGCTGATCATGTCGGCGACGCTGGATAATGCCCGCCTGTCACAGTTGCTGCCGCAGGCCCCTGTTGTGGTCTCTGAAGGCCGCAGTTTCCCGGTTGATCGCCAGTATCAGCCGTTGGCCAGTCATCAGCGGCTGGAGGACGGCGTGGCCGCGGCGGTAAAACGCCTGCTGTCGGAACAGACAGGATCGCTGTTGCTGTTCCTGCCGGGCGTAGCGGAAATCAACCGGGTGCTGGAGCGGTTGAACGGTGAGGTGGCGGCCGATACCGAGCTATGCCCGCTGTACGGTGCCTTGCCGTTGGCACAGCAGCAAAAAGCGATTCAACCGGCCCCCGCCGGGCGACGTAAAGTGGTGTTGGCGACCAACATTGCCGAAACCAGCCTGACCATCGAAGGTATCCGGCTGGTGGTAGACAGCGGCCTGGAGCGAGTGGCGCGTTATGACGTGCGTAACGGGCTCACGCGGCTGGTGACACAGCGTATCAGCCAGGCGTCAATGATCCAGCGCGCAGGCCGTGCCGGGCGTCTGGAGCCGGGTATCTGCTGGCATCTGTTTGCCAAAGAGCAGGCAGAACGGGCGGCAGAGCATGCCGAACCGGAAATTCTGCAAAGCGATCTCGCCGGTTTTTGGCTGGAGTTACTGCAATGGGGCTGTCATGACGTTGGGCAACTGACCTGGCTCGACAGGCCACCGGAAACGGCGCTCGCGGCAGCCCGAAGGCTATTGCAGCGGCTGGGAGCCATCGATGACGGCGATAAACTCACCTCGCGCGGTCGACAGATGGCCAAACTGGGCTGTGAGCCACGGTTGGCGGCGATGCTGACCCACGGCGCGGATCTTGGAGCCGATGGGCTGGCAACGGCCGCCGCGCTGGCGGCGTTACTGGAAGAGCCTCCGCGTAGCGGACAAATGGATATCGGCTACTGGCTGAGCCGCCCGCAGCCGAACTGGCAACGCCGTGCCACCCAGCTTGCTCGACGTTTGCCAGGAAAAAACGGACAGGTTGATGTCGAGATGGCACCGCGCCTGTTGGCGTTAGCCTTCACTGACCGCATCGCTCAACGGCGCGGTCAGGATGGCCGTTATCTGCTGGCCAACGGCATGGGCGCGGCGATGAATCAGGACGAGGCGTTATCGCGTGCGCCATGGTTGATTGTTCCCAGTTTGCTCCAGGGGCATAACAGCCCCGATGCACGTATCCTGCTGGCGCTGCCGGTGGAGATTGAGGTGCTGGCGGCACAGTTGCCGGCAATGGTTTCCCAGCAAACTGCCGTGGAGTGGGATGAGGAAAAAGGCACGCTGCGCGCCTGGAAACGTCAGCAGATTGGTCGCCTGACGCTACGTGCGCAGCCGTTGGCCAAACCGGCTGCCGAAGAGCTGCAACTGGCGCTGCTCAATTGGGTGCGTACCCAGGGGGTAGCGGTGCTTAACTGGGACACCGCCGCCGAACAGTTGCGTCTGCGCCTGCAGTGCGCGCAGAACTGGCTGCCGGAGGCTGACTGGCCACCGGTCGACGATGAGTCGTTGTTGACATCACTGGAGCAGTGGCTGCTGCCGTCGCTGAGTGGTATACGCGACATGCGCGGGCTGAAACAGGTGAATATCGCCGAGGCGCTGGCGCGGTTACTGAATTGGCAGCAAAAGCAGCGACTGGATAATGCGTTACCCACTCATTACACTGTGCCAACCGGCAGCAGACTGCCGATCCGCTATGATGCCGGCAAACCCCCGGCGCTGGCGGTGCGTTTACAGGAAGTGTTTGGTGAACAACGTAGTCCGATGCTGGCCGAAGGTCGCATCCCGGTGGTGCTTGAGTTACTCTCACCGGCGCACCGGCCGTTGCAAATCACCGGCGATCTGGCGGCGTTCTGGCAGGGCGCTTATCGGGAAGTGCAAAAAGAGATGAAAGGGCGTTACCCGAAGCACGTGTGGCCGGACGACCCGGCGAATACCGCCCCCACGCGGCGCACGAAAAAATATCAGTAAATGAATTCAGATGTTTCTTCTGTTCAGCGGCCTGACGGCACGACAGATTAAGCGACTTATAATGGCCGGCAGTGCCGCCAAGTCTGGAGATTAACAGCAATGGCTGGGGATGACCGCGAGCCCATCGGGCGCAAAGGGAAACAACCAAAACGCACCGCGTCGCGCAAGCCGCCGCGCCGTCGTCGAGATGACGATTACGATGATTACGAGGAAGACGAGTACCAGGATGAAGATGATGATTATGAAGACGAGGAAGAACGCATGCCGCGTAAGGTAAAAGCGACTCCGCAGCGTAAAAAACGCCGCTGGCTCGGCTTGCTGATCAAACTGATTCTGGTGGTTGCCGTGCTGTTGGCAATCTACGGCGTTTATCTGGATTCGCAGATCCGCAGCCGCATTGACGGCAAGGTCTGGCAGTTACCGGCGGCGGTGTATGGTCGCATGGTCAACCTGGAACCGGGTATGCCGTACAGCAAAAAGGAAATGGTCGATCTGCTGGAGGGCATGCAATACCGCCAGGTCAGCCGCATGACGCGTCCGGGGGAATTTACCGTACAGGCCAACAGCATTGAGATGCTGCGTCGTCCCTTTGATTTCCCGGACGGTAAAGAGGGCCAGATCCATGCCCGCCTGGATTTCCAGAACAACCGCCTGGCGAAAATCGAGAACATGGAAAACCAGCGCAGTTTCGGGTTCTTCCGCCTCGATCCGCGCCTGATCACCATGTTGCAGTCGCCTAACGGTGAACAACGTCTGTTTGTCCCGCGCGCCGGTTTCCCGGACCTGCTGGTGGATACGTTGATCGCCACCGAAGACCGTCACTTCTATGAACATGACGGCATCAGCCCATACTCCATCGGCCGTGCCGTGCTGGCTAACCTGACCGCCGGGCGTGCGGTGCAGGGCGGCAGTACCCTGACACAGCAATTGGTGAAAAACCTGTTCCTGACCAACGAGCGTTCGCTGTGGCGTAAGGCCAACGAAGCTTACATGGCGTTGCTGGTGGATTACCGTTACAGCAAGGATCGTATCCTTGAGCTGTATCTGAACGAGGTTTACCTCGGTCAGAGCGGCAACGACCAGATCCGCGGTTTCCCGCTGGCCAGCCTGTATTACTTCGGTCGCCCGGTAGATGAACTGAGTCTGGATCAGCAGGCGCTGCTGGTTGGCATGGTCAAAGGGGCGTCGTTGTATAACCCTTGGCGTAACCCGAAACTGGCGCTGGAGCGCCGTAACCTGGTACTGAAACTGTTGCAGAACCAGGGGGTTATCGATGCCGAACTGTATAACATGCTCAGTGCCAGGCCGTTGGGCGTGCAGCCGAAAGGTGGGGTGATCACACCACAGCCGGCGTTTATGCAGATGGTGCGTCAGGAACTGCAAGCCAAGCTGGGCGACAAGGTTAACGATCTGTCCGGTGTGAAAATCTTCACCACGCTGGATCCGGTTTCACAGGATGCGGCGGAAAAAGCGGTCGAAGACGGTATTCCGGCATTGAGGGCGGCTCGTCACGTTCAGGATCTGGAAGCGGCGATGGTGATTGTCGACCGTTTCAGCGGCGAAGTCCGCGCCATGGTCGGCGGTGCCAACCCGCAGTTCGCCGGGTTTAACCGCGCGATGCAGGCGCGCCGTTTGGTCGGTTCACTGGCCAAGCCACCCACTTACCTGACCGCGCTTTCCGAGCCGGATAAATACCGCCTCAACACCTGGCTGGCGGATCAGCCATTGACGCTGAAATTGTCGAACGGCACCGTCTGGCAGCCAAACAACTACGATCGCAAATTCCGTGGGCAGGTGATGCTGGTGGACGGGTTGGCCTTCTCGCTCAACGTCCCGACGGTGAACCTGGGTATGGCGGTTGGGCTGGATCAAATCAGTGCCACACTGCAACGTCTGGGCATTCCGAAAGCGGAAATCAATCCGGTACCTTCCATGCTGCTCGGTGCCATTGGCTTGACGCCGATGGAAGTGGCTCAGGAATACCAGACCATCGCCGGTGGCGGTAATCGTGCGACATTGTCAGCGGTGCGCTCGGTGATCGCCGAAGACGGTTCAGTGCTGTACCAGAGCTTCCCGCAGGCGGAACGCGTGGTGCCGGCGCAGGCGGCTTACCTGACGTTGTACGCCATGCAGCAGGGTGTCGCGCGCGGGACCTCTCGCTCGTTGTCGGTGAAATTCCCCAACTATAATCTGGCGGCGAAAACCGGTACCACCAACGATCTGCGCGACAGCTGGTTTGCCGGTATTGATGGCAAAGAAGTGGCTATCGCCTGGGTGGGTCGTGATAACAACGGCCCGGCCAAGCTGACCGGTGCCAACGGTGCGCTGACCCTGTATCGCCGCTATCTGGAAAACCAGACGCCGCTGCCGCTGATGCTGCAGCCGCCGGAAGGCATCAACCAGATGGGCATCGACTCAGGCGGTAACTTTGTCTGTGGCGGTGGCGGGCGCACCATTCCGGTGTGGACCGACAATCCGCAAGGGCTGTGTCAGGCAAGCCAGGCGGCTCAGCAACAGCAACAAGAGCAGCAGCAACAGCAGGCTGCGGGTGAGCAAAAAGATGCTGACGGTGTTGCCGGCTGGATCAAGGACATGTTTGGCAAGTAAGTAACTGATATAGTTATTAAAGGCACAGCATTTTTGCTGTGCCTTTAATTTTATTTATTCTGGAGTTAAGTAATTTAATAAAATTTAATCCTGCATTTTATGTTCTCTAACGGTGATGAAGCCTAAAACAGAGTTGGTTCACTGACCTTGCTGCCAAGTTATTTTTTAGCAGGTAAAGGGGGAGATACGGCAGCGGTGAGAAGGCCGTATCTGTTGACTCTAAATAGAGGACACTCTAATGAAATTTGTTTTTTCCTTTCTGGCGCTGGCGGTTACTACCTCGCTATTTTCGCAGAATGCTCTGGCTACGTCAGTTGGGCCAGGCTCCCCCGAGACCAATGTGATATGTAACTACAGCCATACCAAGCCGGATGATGCCATCATGATGCTGGATATGCCTGGTATGGCAATGCTGCATGATTTCTTTGGGAATATTCATACCGATGCCTTTACTAAAACCACTGACCTGCAAAATCAGCCGGAGAATACCTGCGATAATCAGGCTGATAGTTCCGCTTATTGGGTGCCTGCACTGCGATTGGAGGATGGTACGATTGTCAAACCGTCATACCAGAAAACCTATTATCAAAGCGAGAATGTGGAGGAATACCCACTGAGCCCGTTACCTCAAGGGTTGGAATTGTTGGCCGGTAATCACCGTGGTACGGGGCCAACACCTTGGGTACTCAACTATTACTGTAAGTCCTCGGGCTATTCGCAGACGCCATTTTCGTCGTGCGCCCCCTATAAGCCTGGGATAGTGCAGTTCAACATCGGCCTGCGTTTTCCAGACTGTTGGGATGGCGTGACCCTGAAAGCGAAACCGAAGCAAGGGATAAAAAACGCGGTTTATTCAACAGGCGGCGTTTGCTCGGTAAATTATCCGGTGAAGATCCCCAGAGCAAATATGAATGTGGCCTATGAGGTTAATACCGATAACCCCATTGATATGACCAAGATTCAGTTGTCTTTGGATCCGGTAATGGAAAATGGCAAGTTGGTGGAGAAATGGGGCTCGATCTATACTGCCCATGGTGATTTTATGAATGGTTGGTCCGCGCAATCGGCCCAGTATATGACCGAACACTGTATGAACCGTCCTGGTTCCTGTAATAAAAACATCCCGTTCAGCTATTCAACCGCGCTGGAAGATACCACCATCGCTAATCTTGACGACGCCGATAAAAACTTTGCTGATGATAAGACGGTGCGGGCGCAGGGGCCGGACGATCGGTCTACGCAAAGCAAGCGCCAGATCGGGTTGATTAAGTTTAAGCTTCCTGAATGGGCTGAGGGAAAAGACATTGAAAGCGCGACTGACGTAAAGTATTTCCTGCGTAATGCCACGATCAACGGCAGCGATCAGACCGCTGGCATGATGTATTACATGCCAGTTAGCAATAGCTGGCGTGGAGATTCAGTGACCTGGAATAATGCGCCTGAATGCGGTGGTACGAAGGCCGGGCAACTTTATCTGGATAACGAACTCAAGTTCCGTTACACCGATGTGGACAAGGCGGTACGACATGCTATCAAAGACAACCAAACCGAAATTTCTTTCTGTATCATTGGCAATGACACGGGTCGTAAATATGTCATGGATTCATCGGAGAGTCGCAATCCGCCAATCCTGATGTTGCGCAGCGTTTACCCATAATCACGCCATAGTCTGCAATAACAGGCGGTATCTCTGCCGCCTGTATTCGTATAGTAAGATCCTCCGCACTACTTGCAGTTCCGCTTATCTTGCGCATAAAATGCAGCGCTTATAATAATTATTATCGTTTACATTCGTCATCAAATAATTTACCAGAGAAACCACCTATGTCGACCAAGCGTCTTTCATCTTCCGGGGCCAAGCAGGGCCGCATTCATGTCAGTGGGTTAGCGATAACTATCGCTGCCGCACTTGGTACGCTGGCGATGCCGGCATTTTCCGCCGACACCAAGGAAGAGACCCTTACCGTGGTGGGCAGTAGCCAACCGCAACAGGAAAGCGCCTGGGGGCCGGTCGGCACCTATGTGGCCAAGCACAGCGCCACCGGTACCAAAACCGATACGCCGATCGAAAAGACCCCGCAGTCGGTTTCCGTGGTAACGCGTGAAGAGATGGATATGCGCCAGCCGGAGACGGTGAAAGGTGCGCTGGCTTATTCGCCGGGGGTGATGGTGGACAACCGTGGCGCCTCCACCGCCTACGATGCCGTGAACATTCGCGGATTCAGTTCGGTAGGTACCAATATGTACCTCGACGGCCTGAAACTGCAGGACGACAACTACTCCATTTACCAGATCGATCCTTACTTCCTTGAGCGTGCCGAAGTGCTGCGTGGTCCTTCTTCGGTACTCTATGGCAAGAGCAATCCGGGTGGCGTCGTCGCCCTGGTCAGCAAACGCCCAACCACCGAAAGCCTGCGTGAAGTTCAGTTCAAGATGGGTACCGACAACCTGTTCCAGACCGGTTTCGACTTTGGCGGCGCAGTGGATGATGAGGGTGTTTATTCTTACCGTTTGACCGGCCTGGCACGTGATGAAGATCAGCAGCAGGTGGGCGAAAAGAGCAAGCGCTATGCTATCGCACCTTCTTTCAGTTGGCGGCCGGACGATCGTACTTCTCTGACTTTCCTCAGCAGTTTCCAGGATGATCCTGACCTGGGCTTCTATGGCTGGCTGCCGAAAGAGGGCACGGTGCAAAATGGCATCAACGGCAAGTTGCCAACCAGTTTCAACGACGGTGAGCCGGGTTATAACAACATCTCGCGCAAGCAACAGATGGTGGGTTATGCCTTCGAGCATGGTTTTGATGACGTGTGGACGGTGCGCCAAAACCTGCGTTACTCAAAAATGGACCTTGATTACCGTTCCATTTATGGTCAGGGCATCAGCCCGACTAACCCGGCAGAGCTGACGCGTGGAGTGATGAACTCGAAAGAGCATTTGTCGAGCTTTGCGGTGGACACTCAGGCCCAGGCAAAATTCGCCACCGGACAGGTTAATCATACCTTGCTGATGGGGGTAGACTACATGCGCATGCGTAACGACGTCGTCTATCAGTACGGCACCGCTTCCCCGCTGAATGTCGTGGCACCCCAGTACGGCAACCAAAGTTACACCATTACTGGTGGTGCAAGTCAGGTCAATCGTCAGGAGCAAACCGGGCTTTACGTACAGGATCAGGCCGAGTGGAATCAATGGGTGCTGACCATGGGAGGACGCTATGACTGGAGCGACACCAACAGCACCAACCGTTTGGCTCAGAACTCGGTATCCAAGCAAAAAGACAACGAATTCACCGGTCGGGCTGGCTTGAACTATGTCTTTGAAAACGGTATTGCGCCTTATGTCAGCTACAGTGAATCCTTTGAGCCGACTTCAGGCACGGATGTCAGCGGCAACACCTTCGCCGCCTCCAAAGGGAAGCAGTATGAAGCCGGCGTGAAGTATGCGCCGAAAGATCGACCTATCACTGCCAGCATGGCGATCTATCAGCTGACTAAAACCAACAACAAGGTGGCTGACCCTAATCCAGATCATCCATTCGCCAGCGTGCAGGGCGGTGAGATTCGCTCTCGTGGTGTTGAATTTGAAGCCAAAGCCGCGCTGTCGGCCAACCTTAACCTGCTGGGTTCTTATACCTACACGGATGCCGAGTACTCCAAAGACACCACGCTTCAGGGCAATACCCCGGCTGCGATCCCAAAACATATGGCTTCACTGTGGGCGGATTACACCTTCCACGAAACAGCCATCAGTGGCCTGACCCTGGGGTCTGGCGTCCGCTATGTCGGCTCCAGCTATGGGGATGAAGCCAATACCTTTAAAGTGAAAGACTACACGGTGGTTGATGCCGCGATAAAATACGACCTGGCGCGTTTCAATCTGCCGGGGTCCTCGATTGGCATCAACGTGAATAACCTGTTTGATAAAGAATACGTCTCCAGCTGCTTCGCCACCTACGGCTGCTATTGGGGCGCAGAACGCCAGGTGGTCGCCACCGCAACCTTCCGCTTCTAACCGGATCACCGGGGCGGCGTGATGTCGCCCCGGAAAAAGTAGGACCTATGCAGGATAAACACCCCAATCACGACGCCATTTTTACCCTGGACAGCGCCAGCTTTGCCGTTCCCGGCCGCGTGCTGCTGCAACCCTTGTCGCTGACCTTTCCCGTGGGGAAAGTTTGTGGGCTGATCGGCCATAACGGCTCCGGCAAGTCCACGCTGCTAAAAATCCTTGGTCGCCATCAAAGCCCCTCCACCGGCAACGCGCTGCTTAACCAGCAGCCGCTGAGCCAGTGGGACAGCAAGGCCTTTGCGCGTCAGGTTGCCTATCTGCCCCAGCAACTGCCCGCTGCAGAAGGCATGACGGTGCGTGAACTGGTGGCGATTGGCCGCTATCCATGGCATGGCGCGCTGGGCCGTTTTGGCGCTAACGATCGTCAGCAGGTGGAAGAGGCGATTGCGCTGGTGGGCCTGAAGCCATTTGCCAACCGTTTGGTGGACAGCCTGTCCGGCGGGGAGCGCCAACGCGCCTGGCTGGCGATGATGGTGGCGCAAGACAGCCGCTGTCTGCTGCTGGATGAACCCACCTCGGCACTGGATATCGCTCATCAGGTTGAGGTGTTGGCGCTGATCCAGCAGCTGAGTCATCAACGTGGCCTGACGGTGATTGCGGTGCTGCATGATATCAATATGGCGGCGCGCTACTGCGACCATCTGGTGGCCTTGCGCGGCGGTGAGATGATTGCACAGGGTAGCCCGCTGGATCTGATGCAGGGTGAGGTGCTGGAGCAAATTTACGGTATTCCTATGGGAACGCTGCCACATCCAAGCGGCGGTGCGCCGGTGAGTTTTGTCTACTGATGCCTGATTCCTCTGATTTTCACCACGATGCCGTTCGCCGGCGCCTGTTGGCGGCCATGACGCTGTCGCCCTTGTTGTTTTCTTTACCAGGGCAAGCCGCAGCCACGCCGCCCGATCTTGCGCGCATTGTGGCGCTGGAATGGCTGCCGATTGAGTTGCTGTTGGCGCTGGGGATCACCCCCCTGGCCGTCGCTGATATCCATAACTACAACCTGTGGGTGGAAGAGCCAAAGTTGCCTGCCTCGGTGATTGATGTCGGCCAGCGCACCGAACCTAACCTCGAGCTGTTACAGCAGCTTCAGCCATCGCTGATATTGCTGTCGAAAGGCTATGGCCCCACGCCGCAAAAGCTGGAGCCGATAGCTCCCTCAATGAGCTTTAGCTTTAACGACGGCAGTGGCAAGCCGTTGACGGTGGCCAAACAGTCACTGCAAGCCTTGGCGCAGCGGTTGGGGTTGGAAACCCGGGCGGTGCAGCATTTGGCTCTGTTTGACCGCTTTATGCAGGATGCGCGTCAGCGTCTGCATTCATACACGACACAGCCATTGCTGATGTTTTCACTGATCGACACTCGCCATGCGCTGGTTATTGGCCAGAAAAGCCTGTTCCAGGAAGTGATGGATCAGCTTGGAATAATCAATGCCTGGGAAGGGGAAACCAACTTTTGGGGTACGGCAGTGGTAGGGATTGAACGTCTGGCGATGGTGAAAAGTGCGCGGGCGATTTATCTCGACCACGGTAATCAGGAAATGTTGAAGAAAGTCAGTTCCACCCCGCTGTGGCAGGCATTACCCTTCGTGCGGCAGAATCAACTGCGCCAGGTGCCCGCGGTGTGGTTCTACGGGGCAACGCTGTCGGCGATGCGCTTCTGCCATCTGCTGGAGCAGGCGCAGGAGAGTTATTCATGAGCGCGCGCATCCGGGCATTCCCGCTGACGCTGGTGCTGTTGCTGTTGGCTGCGGCTGGCGGCCTGACGCTCTACAACCTGTTGCAACAACTGCCCTGGGCATTATGGGGGCAGGCGTTGATGGCGCCGAACATCGACGATGTGCAGCAAATGCTGTTCCACTATAGCCTGTTGCCGCGGCTGTCCGTCTCCCTGCTGGCCGGTGCCGGGCTGGGATTGGTCGGCGTGCTGTTCCAGCAGGTTTTGCGCAATCCGCTGGCGGAGCCGGCAACGCTTGGCGTTTCCGCCGGGGCCCAGCTTGGGTTGACTGTCGCTACGTTGTGGATGTTACCGGGCGGCGAGTTGACTCGCCAATTGGCCGCCATGGTGGGGGCGGTAGTGGTCGGTGGGCTGGTGTTCGGCGTGGCCTGGGGCAAACGCATGTCGCCGGTGACGCTGATCCTGGCCGGGCTGGTGCTGGGGTTGTACTGCGGTGCGGTCAACAGTCTGCTGGCGTTGTTCAATTACGATCAGCTGCAGGGGGTGTTTCTGTGGAGTACCGGAGCGCTGAATCAGCAAGACTGGAGCAACGTACAATTTATTCTGCCGCGCCTGCTGGTGGCCGGGCTGTTGGCTGTGCTGCTGCTGCGCCCACTGACGCTGCTGGGCCTGGACGATGGCGTGGCACGCAACCTTGGGCTCGGGCTGTCGATGGCGCGTTTCTGCGCGCTGGCAGTGGCAATTATCTTCAGCGCCATGTTGGTGAATGCCGTTGGGGTGATTGGTTTTATCGGCCTGTTTGCTCCGCTGATGGCGAAAATGCTGGGGGCGCGTCGGTTGGCGCACCGCATGATGTTGGCACCGTTGCTGGGTGCTCTGCTGTTGTGGTTAACCGATCAGGTGATGATCTGGCTGACGCAGGTATGGCGAGAAGTCCCGACCGGTGCGGCTACCGCACTGTTTGGTGCACCACTGTTGTTATGGTTGCTACCGCGTCTGCGCAGTGCTTCAACACCGCCGCCGATGGATCTGGGCGATAAGGTACCGGCCGAACGTGGCCACTTGGTGGTGTGGGTGACGCTGGCCGGTGCGGTGCTGTTGGCCGGTATTGCCGTTGCGCTGATGTTCGGCCAAAACGCTGCCGGCTGGCACTGGAGCCAGGGTGTCCAGCTGGAGTCATTGCTGCCGTGGCGCTGGCCTCGGGTGTTGTCGGCATTGGCTGCGGGCATGATGCTGGCGGTGGCGGGGACCTTAATCCAAAAGCTGACCGGTAACCCAATGGCCAGCCCGGAAGTCCTGGGTATCAGCTCGGGGGCCGCCTTTGGCGTGGTGATGATGCTGCTGATAGTACCGGGTGATGCCTTTGTCTGGCTGCTGCCGGCCGGGAGTCTGGGGGCCGCCGGGACCCTGCTGGTGATCATGATTGCGGCCGGGCGCGGAGGGTTCTCCACCGAGCGTATGCTGCTGGCCGGTATCGCACTCAGCACGGCGTTTACCACCACCATTTTCCTGCTGCTGGCCAGTGGCGATCCGCGCACCGGCGGCCTGCTGACCTGGATTTCCGGCTCCACTTATTCGGTGACGCCTGAGCAGGCGGTGCGAACGGCGGTCATTGCGGCTGCGCTGATTGCGTTGGCGCCGCTGTGTCGTCGTTGGCTCAGCATCCTGCCGCTCGGCAGTGCCACTGCCCGTTCGGTGGGCATTGCCCTGACGCCGGTGCGCTTGAGTATTCTGCTGCTGGCCGCCACGCTGACCGCCATGGCAACGCTGACCGTAGGGCCGCTGAGCTTTATCGGTTTGATGGCGCCGCATATGGCACGGATGTTGGGATTCCGCCGTGCGTTACCGCAGATGGTGATTGCCGCGCTGCTAGGCGGGTTGTTGATGGTGTTTGCCGACTGGTGCGGACGCATGGTGATGTTCCCGTACCAAATTCCCGCTGGGCTGTTGGCGACCTTTATCGGCGCACCGTATTTCGTTTACCTGTTGCGCAAGCAAACCTCGTAAACGACCTGGCGACTCCGGTTTTTGCTCTCAAAGGCTCAGCATTGCTGGGCCTTATTTTTTTGTATTTACAGACTGTTGCAGCGCTTTGCGCAACGCTGCGCAGAAACGGAATTTAGTGCGGAAAGGGACGCCGAAACCAAGGTATGGGTGAATATACTGCGTGCGGGTGCTCTGGATCTTTCGTCCTGAGCATACGCAAGGGATAGAAAGAGAAAAGCCCCGTGTCGATATACATCAACCCGAGGCCAACTCTAACGCCAGAGAACGTTAGGTTAGCTTCTTACCTGCCGAGAGGCAAGGAAAAGGAGGTCAAAAATGCAGCAGGGACGGATAGTTCCAAGGCTGATGATTATCTGCATGACGCTGATTGCGCTTATGTGGATCACCCGCGGTTCGCTATGCGAATTGCGCATCAAGCTGGGCGACACGGAAGTTGCAGCCATTCTGGCTTACGGATCCAAAGGGTAAGGCAACCCAACCCAACGGCGGGGGCGTTGCTCCCGCCTGTTGGTTGTTTGTGCGTTGATCCATGAGCACCCATCCGATAAAAACAAAACGGCAGGCCTCGGCTTGCCGTTCAGACTGATAACAAACCCCTTTCCTGCATAGAGCGAGTAAAGGTCGATAAATAAAAATCTGGAAAATCAATTGATTGATTTTCGGCTGTTCATCACAACACAGGAAAAACCACGTTTTTTCCTGTGTTGTCAGTAACAAAAACGGCGAGCACCAGGCTCGCCGTTTTCACTTCCGATACCCGGGCCTATTTCAGGCCGGCGGCATCGCGCAGCAGGGCTGCTTTGTCGGTTGCTTCCCAAGGGAAGTGCTCACGGCCGAAGTGGCCATAGGCAGCAGTTTCGCGGTAGATCGGCTGCAGCAGATCCATCATCTGGATCAGGCCGTATGGGCGCAGATCGAAGAACTCGCGCACCAGCAGAGTCAGCTGTTCGGTAGGGATCTTCTCGGTACCGAAGGTTTCCACCATGATTGAGGTCGGTTCTGCTACGCCGATAGCGTAGGAAACCTGGATCTCACAGCGGTCAGCCAGGCCGGCAGCAACGATGTTTTTTGCTACGTAGCGCGCAGCGTAGGCTGCTGAACGGTCAACCTTGGACGGATCCTTACCGGAGAATGCACCGCCGCCGTGGCGAGCCATGCCGCCGTAGGTATCAACGATGATTTTACGCCCGGTCAGACCGCAGTCGCCCATTGGGCCACCGATAACGAAACGGCCGGTTGGGTTAATGTGGTATTTGGTGCTGGCGCTCAACCATTCGGTAGGCAGAACCGGTTTGATGATCTCTTCCATCACTGCTTCCTGCAGGTCTTTCAGAGAAATATCTTCGGAATGTTGAGTGGACAGCACTACCGCGTCGATACCAACGATTTTACCGTCGTCGTACTGGAAGGTGACCTGGCTTTTTGCATCCGGACGCAACCACGGCAGAGTGCCGTTCTTGCGTACTTCGGCCTGGCGCTGTACCAGACGGTGTGCGTAGGTCACCGGTGCAGGCATCAGCACTTCGGTTTCGTTGGTGGCATAGCCAAACATCAGGCCCTGATCGCCAGCACCCTGTTCCAGCGGATCGGTACGGTCAACACCCTGATTGATATCCGGGGATTGCTTACCGATGGCGCTCAGTACGGCACAAGAGTTGGCGTCGAAACCCATATCCGAATGAACATAACCAATTTCACGCACGGTTTTACGGGTGATTTCTTCGATATCAACCCAGGCGCTGGTGGTGATTTCACCGCCGACCAGTACCATGCCGGTTTTCACGTAGGTTTCGCAGGCTACGCGTGCTTTAGGATCCTGTTCCAGGATGGCGTCGAGAACGGCATCGGAGATCTGATCGGCGATTTTGTCAGGATGTCCTTCAGAGACGGATTCAGACGTGAAAAGGTGTTTAGCCATTGTGTTCTTTACCTTGCATAAGACGGGTTAGAAATTACTGCACAGCGCTGGAGATCCGGCATCAAAGCGAAGGGTCTTCCGCTGATGGCGCGAGATGCATCCTGCAACGCCCCTCAGGCAAAGCCGTTAAGCAGTTTCTTCGTTAATCAGTATAGATGGATTAACATCTGGACGTCTATTTTAGGTCAGGGCTTAGCCGGATTGCCAGTGTTTTTTTGCCATTTCGCTCTTTTGCGCAAAGCCGGCGACGCCATTTTCATCGCTTGAAACAGTTTCCGGCAAATTTTCATTTTGCATTTTCCCCGTGTTATCGGTATAAACTGCGCGCGCGGCTCATTTGATGCACAGCGTGGGGCAAGAAGTTGTAAATTTCTGTGACGCTCCCGTTAGTGGCCGAATGGTCAGCCGCAGATGCCGACCTTTGGCGTCGCCGCTTCATAGAATGGTCACGTTCTTACACTATTAATAGAGGCTCGGTCGTTCATTGTGGGCGGCGTGCGTGGAGGTGGTTGGATTAATGATCCGTTGTCTACCGATTGTTGGTTCTCAGCAACAGTGCCGTTCTGGCGCACATTCTTTTGCTATCTCCCATCTTGTCTCTACACCACCTTTCAGGTGTGATAAACACCTGGGCGCTACTCAGGATTCTCGGGCCGGTTAACGGTCGTCTGAAGAACTGAACAAGGGTAGCCTGCAGCCTTCCTGTGGGATGTTTCTTGACCCGATTCACGAGGTTTGAACAGGGTGTCTTACAATTATATGAGTAATATCCCCTTCAGCTTTCAAGCTGCAGCGTTGTTGCCTGCGCGCGCTCATCCCAGTCACTCAGCTGTTCTGAGTTTCTGGGGATTTACGCGCTTGTCGCCTAGCCGCAACATGAAATCTTTTGGGCATAAACCGATCGCTAACCGCGAACGGCAGTTTTATTCGCTGCCGCAAGGGCGGTTTGTTGGGTTGTTCTCGCGGGTTGTAGCTGCGATAGTGGCTGACTGTATCGTCAGTACGGGATGTGAGGCGAGTAATGTCTGATGATCTATTGATTCACCGTCCGTCAGCAACGGGCGAATCCATATCTTTGCGCTCCATGCAGGAGGTTGCTATGAATGACCGTGATGCCAGCAAGATGCTGCGCACTTATAACGTCGCCTACTGGGGCAACAATTATTATGACGTCAATGAACTGGGCCACATCAGCGTGTGCCCGGATCCGGACGTCCCGCAGGCACGTGTCGATCTGGCCGATTTGGTAAAACAACGCCAAAAAGATGGCCTGCGTTTACCGGCACTGTTCTGTTTCCCGCAGATCCTGCAGCATCGCCTGCGTTCGATCAATGCCGCGTTCAAACGCGCGCGCGAGTCGTTCGGCTATGAAGGCGGTTATTTCCTGGTTTATCCGATCAAAGTGAATCAGCACCGTCGCGTGATTGAATCGCTGGTCAACTCCGGCGAACCGCTGGGGCTGGAAGCCGGCTCCAAAGCCGAGCTGATGGCGGTGCTGGCACATGCCGGCATGACCCGTTCAGTGATCGTCTGTAATGGTTATAAAGACCGTGAATACATCCGTCTGGCGCTGATCGGCGAAAAACTGGGGCACAAGGTGTACCTGGTGATCGAGAAGATGTCCGAGATCAACATGGTGCTGGAAGAAGCCGAACGTCTGAACGTGGTACCGCGTCTGGGTGTGCGTGCGCGTCTGGCGTCACAAGGTTCCGGTAAATGGCAGTCGAGCGGTGGCGAAAAATCCAAGTTCGGTTTGGCGGCCATACAGGTGCTGAAGCTGGTGGAAACTCTGCGCGAAGCGGGTCGTCTCGACAGCCTGCAACTGCTGCACTTCCACCTGGGTTCGCAACTGGCCAATATCCGCGATATCGCTACCGGCGTGCGTGAGTCTGCGCGTTTCTACGTTGAACTGCACAAGCTGGGCGTTAACATCCAGTGCTTTGACGTGGGCGGTGGTCTGGGCGTGGATTATGAAGGCACCCGTTCGCAGTCTGACTGCTCGGTGAACTATGGCCTGAACGAATACGCCAACAACGTAATCTGGGGTATCGGCGACGCCTGTAATGAACACGGCTTGCCGCACCCGACGGTGATCACCGAATCCGGCCGTGCGGTTACCGCACATCATACGGTGCTGGTGTCCAACGTGATCGGCGTTGAGCGCAATGAATTCAGTGAGCCATTACCTCCGGCAGAAGACGCGCCACGCGCGTTGGAAAGCATGTGGGAAACCTGGCAGGAATTGAACGAGCCGGAAAACCGTCGCTCGCTGCGCGAATGGCTGCACGACAGCCAGATGGACCTGCATGACGTTCACACTCAGTACGCTCACGGCATGCTGGATTTGACCAAGCGCGCCTGGGCCGAGCAGCTGTATCTGAACATCTGCAACAAAATCCAGCAGCAGTTGGATCCAAGCAACCGCGCCCACCGTCCTATCATCGACGAATTGCAGGAGCGTATGGCGGACAAGTTTTACGTCAACTTCTCGCTGTTCCAGTCAATGCCGGACGCCTGGGGTATCGATCAACTGTTCCCGGTGCTGCCGCTGGAAGGGTTGGACAAGCCGCCGGAAGGCCGCGCAGTGCTGTTGGACATCACCTGTGACTCTGACGGCACCATCGATCACTACATCGACGGTGACGGCGTGGCAACCACCATGCCAATGCCACCGTACGATCCGGAAAACCCGCCGGCGCTGGGCTTCTTTATGGTCGGTGCCTATCAGGAAATTCTGGGCAACATGCACAACCTGTTCGGTGATACTGCCTCGGTTGACGTGTTTGTCTTCCCTGACGGCACGGTAGAAACCGAACTGTCCGATGAAGGCGATACCGTTGCCGACATGCTGGAATACGTGCAGCTCGATCCTACCGCGTTGCTGGCCAAATTCCGCGATCAGGTGAAAGAAACCGATCTGGACAGCGAACTGCAGGCGCAGTTCCTGGAAGAGTTTGAAGCCGGTTTATACGGTTATACTTACTTAGAAGATGAGTAAGTAGCCGTGAAAGGCCGGGCATCTCCCTGATGTCCGGCCTTTTTTAATGGTTTTTCCCCGCAATCCCCCTCGATATTTCTTTCCCCCACATCAGTTATCACAAATTTGTTAACTCTCCGTGAGGATTCGGACAGGGTTTTCTCTGTAGGTTGTCACTATCGGTTTGATCGGTTTGCGGGGTGACAATGATGATCAACAGACGGCGGTTTATTCTGGCTGGCGGCGGCCTGTCCGCAGCGCTCGCGTTAGGGCTATTGCCGAGACGGACAGCCCATGCGGCGGCCTCCGGACAATTTGAAGTCAACTACACCGATCAACAGTGGCATCAGCGGCTGTCCGACGCGCAATATCATATTTTGCGCGAGGAAGGCACGGAAGCGCCCTATACCAGCCCGCTGAATGATGAACATCGCGACGGTCTGTTTTCCTGCGCGGGTTGCCAGTTGCCGCTGTTTTCCTCTCACACCAAGTTTGACAGCCACACCGGCTGGCCAAGCTTTTACCAGCCGCTGGAACAGGCGGTCGCACAGCGGCAGGACCGATCATTTGGCATGGTGCGGGACGAGGTGCACTGTCGGCGCTGTGGCGGACATTTGGGGCACGTGTTTGACGACGGCCCACAGCCTACCGGATTGCGTTACTGCATGAATGGGTTGGCGCTGCTGTTTGCGCCGCAGAAGGCATAATGGGGAGAGAGAAATGTTGATCCTGATACTGGCTTATCTCGGCGGCATTCTGACTACCGCCTTCACTTTTGGCTAACCCAGTGGTGAATATGATGAAACGTTCAAACAGGCTAGGTACGTGGTTAAGATCGTATGCCATCACTGGCGTGGTCGCCTTGGTCGGTGTGGGACTCTGGCAGGGAAGCGCATGGTCATTTGGTGGTGCGGAAACGGCGGTGATGATCCCTGCACCCGCGGTTGATGAGCCGGCAGGGACGTCACACAGCGAGACCGCTATTTTTGCCGGCGGCTGTTTCTGGGGTGTGCAGGGCGTCTTTCAGCATGTGAAGGGCGTAACCGACGCCGTCTCCGGTTATACCGGGGGAACCGCGCAAACTGCCGATTATCAGCAGGTCAGCGGCGGCGATACCGGCCATGCGGAGTCGGTGAAAGTGACCTTTGACCCGACTCAGGTTTCTTACGGTGACTTGCTGCAGATCTTTTTCTCGGTGGCGCATAATCCCACCGAGCTTAATCGACAAGGGCCGGACAGTGGTACCCAGTATCGTTCGGCGATTTTCCCGCAGAGTGATTCACAACAACGGATCGCCAACGCTTACATCGCCCAGTTACAGGCCAGCCACAGTTATGCTCAGCCGCTGGTGACTCGCGTCGAGAGCAATGGGCATTTTTATCCGGCAGAGAGTTACCACCAGAACTTTTTGACCGACCACTCTGATTCCATGTACATCATGATTAACGACCAACCGAAAATAAAACAGCTGGAGCATATATTCCCAACGCGTTATAGCCAGCAGCCGGTATTGGTGAAGCAGTAGCGGTGTAATATGACTCTCTAGGCTGATGTTGGCCTATGCTTTCAATCTCGGTTGATCCCGTTGGGGGGCGGGATCTTATTCTATAACCTAGTCGTCACTTTTTAATTTTAACACGTGTTTTTTCCACCATGCACTGGTGACAAATAAGTATGCCAAAGCAATCAGCACAGCGTAGCCTATAGATTTGAAAACGGTAGGGCCGGTAATGGTTATTCCTTGAAAGAGGTAAGCAATCAAATAGCAGATAAAAAAGAGCGCAAAAACTTTAGAAAATTTTTTAATTATCATAATGAACCTCTTGGATTTGTTCTGAAAAGATCCGTTTATATCTGGTGCAGAGCCTATTCTCTTTCAAGCCGTTGGTAAAGGTAATCCACCAAGAGCATAGACACCGGAACATAGAAGAGAATGATTTCTAAGGCAATATCATTCAGTGAATCAATTTGAGAACACAGGTAACCCAAAGGAAAACTTAACAGGAAGGTTATAGCTTCCAGTGCCAAATAAGTTTTTTTTGTGTTTGATAATCCGCTTTTGGTGTCTTGGCATTATTTTTAACATATATTTACTTATCTCGCATTTATCTGAACGTATAAGATCTACTCATTAGCGCAATGTTTAATTATTAATTATCGTGATTTTAATTATTTCGTATTTTATAAATTAATTAGTAAACAACTTATAGAGTTTATAGGCCAGGTTAAGGGACCAAAATCACAAAATTTAGTCACGGCAAGCGGCAACGATCATATAGCTGAAGGATCCAGGGTCTATACTGGGTGACGACGAGCTGCCGAGATGATGATGCGCGCTCTTGAAGCGCGAACGAAATGCGGCGATAATCTGCTGCATCAGCAGTACTGAAACAGATTTCGAATGGATCCCTTTCTCGTCGGGCTAACGACGCGGGAGGGATTTTTTTTTGCCAGCGCCTGTGTGATTTTTCAACAGGCGAAACGTTGAAATATGAGGGTTTACTATGAGTACCTTAGGCCACCAGCCCGATAATTCTTTAGTGTCCAACGCCTTTGGTTTCCTGCGCTTTCCGCTGAACTTTATGCCTTACGACAGCGATGCAGAGTGGGTCATCACCGGCATTCCATTTGACATGGCAACTTCCGGCCGCGCCGGTGGCCGTCATGGCCCTGCGGCGATCCGTCAGGTTTCTACCAACCTGGCCTGGGAAGGCAACCGCTGGCCGTGGAACTTTGACCTGCGCGATCGTCTGAACGTGGTCGACTGCGGCGACGTGGTGTTCAACTTTGGCGACGCTCAGGACATGAGTGACAAGCTGCAGGCGCACGCGGAAAAACTGCTGGCGGCCGGTAAACGCATGCTCTCATTCGGCGGTGACCACTTCGTTACCTTGCCGCTGCTGCGTGCGCACGCCAAACATTTCGGCAAGCTGGCGCTGGTGCACTTTGATGCCCATACCGACACCTACGCCAACGGCAGCCAATATGACCACGGCACCATGTTTTTCCATGCGCCGAACGAAGGCCTGATCGATCCAAAACACTCTGTGCAGATCGGCATTCGTACCGAATACGATCACGACAACGGCTTCACGGTATTGGACGCTGCGCAGGTTAACGATCGCAGCGCGGACGACCTGCTGGCCCAGATCAAACAGATCGTCGGTGATATGCCGGTATACCTGACCTTCGACATCGACTGTCTGGATCCGGCATTCGCACCGGGCACCGGCACGCCGGTGATCGGCGGCCTGACCTCCGATCGCGCGCTGAAACTGGTACGCGGCATGCAGTCGCTGAACATCGTGGGTATGGACGTAGTGGAAGTGGCTCCGGCCTATGACCAGTCCGAGATCACCGCGCTGGCCGCAGCGACCCTGGGCCTGGAGATGCTGTATCTGCAGGCAGCAAAAAAACAGGCCTAAATATACCCGTCGTCTTTCAAGCTGCAGCGTTGTTACCTGCACTCATTCACCTCAGTCACTTACTTGAGTAAGCTCCTGAGGATGAATGAGCTGGGCGCCTAGCTGCAACTTGAAATCCATAGGGTATAGCGGGTGATGAATTTAGAATGGAAAATATAGTCTAAAACACTCTATTCACCGTTCGTTACCGCACTATGAAAATGCCTGTATCTGTTGCCTTGAAGGTCTATAATCCGGGCTTACGGAGAGAATATGTTGACCAAACAATCCACACGTCTTAACAAATATATAAGCGAGAGCGGTATCTGCTCGCGCCGCGATGCCGATCGTTACATCGAACAAGGCAATGTTTTTATCAATGGCAAGCGCGTGACGCTTGGCGATCAGGTGTTCCCAGGCGACGTCGTCAAGGTCAACGGTCAGCTGATTGAGCCACGCAATGAAGACAATCTGATCTTTATTGCGTTGAACAAGCCAGTCGGTATTGTCAGTACCACGGAAGAAGGCGAGAAAGACAACATTGTCGATTTCGTCAATCACAGCACCCGTATCTTCCCGATCGGGCGATTGGATAAAGATTCACAGGGCCTGATCTTCCTCACCAACCATGGCGATCTGGTGAACAAGATCCTGCGGGCGGGTAATGACCACGAGAAAGAGTATCTGGTCACGGTCAACAAACCGGTAACCGACGACTTCATTCGTGGCCTGGGGGCCGGCGTGCCGATGCTGGGTACGGTGACCAAAAAGTGCAAGGTGAAGAAAGAAGCGCCTTTTGTGTTTCGTATCGTGCTGGTGCAGGGGCTTAACCGCCAGATCCGCCGCATGTGCGAGCATTTCGGCTATGAGGTGACCAAGCTGGAGCGTACTCGCATTATGAATGTGAGCATGGCCGGGTTGCCTCCGGGTGAATGGCGCGACTTAACCGACGATGAGCTGGTCGAGCTGTTCAAATCGATTGAAGGCTCTTCCTCAGAAGCCAAGCCGGCGAAGAAAGCCAAACCGGCGGTGAAAAAGCCTGCCAGTGCATCGAAAAGCGCCGAAAAGCCAGCCGGAGGTGCTCCTGCGCGTAAGCGCTTCGCTCAGCCTGGTCGTAAAAAGAAAGGGCGTTAAGCCGCAGTAACATGAATATGAGTCGGGGCGCGTTATCTGCCCCGACCCTTTTACGCCCGCTTTACCTCACGCGTCATCAGCATTCTGCTGAATAACACGCCACCGGCCAGCAATGTCACCCCCTGTGACACGATCAGCACCGCAAATCCCGAAGACACCTTGCCCTGGCTGGCCATCACCATGCCCATAATCATAGGTACAAACGCCGAGAACATATTGCCGATGCCGTTAATCAGCCCATAGGCGCTGCCCACGGCCTGCGGCTGTGCATAATGCTGCAACAGCGTCGGGATCGCGGCTCCCTGAGCGCCCCAACAGGCATTGGCCGCCAGCAGGAAAAAGGCGAGCCAGCCGAGCTGTTCGCTATGCATCACGCCATAGATGCACAGCGCCGTCGCCGCACCGCCAAAGGCGAAAATCAGCGGTGCCTGATAAGGGCGGATGCGATCGAGCAGTACGCCGCCGAGATATTTTGAGCCGATGCTGACGATAAACGGTAAGGAGGCCATCCACCCCATCTGTTTGATGGAAAAACCTTTCTCGTCGGTCAGGTAGGCCGGGAGCCAGGAGCTGGATCCCCACAGGTAGCTGAGGGTGGCGATCTCGATAAGCATGATCCAGCCGAGCATCGGGGTGCGCCAGGCGAGGGCAAAAGTATCCCAGACGCGTTGCAGGATCGGCCTTGAGTCAACGGCGCGCGACGGCAATGCGGCGGGGTGGATAAACAGCCGTACCAACGCCAGCCCCAGCAACAGGTTGATCAGTGCCAGCAGATAGAAAGAAACCGCCCAGCCGAAGTGCGCCATCAGGAAGCTCACCAGCGGAAAACCGATCACCAGCCCCAGCGAGACGCCCAGAGTGCTGATCGCATTGGGCTTGCCGCGTTCATCGGCAGCGAAGTGATCGCCGATATACATGGTTTTCAGCGAGAACAACGGCCCCTCACTGACACCCAACAATGCGCGCACCGCAAATAACAGCAGCAGCGACCCCGCCAGCGGCGAGGCGGCGGTGAGCAACGCCCATAGCACAATGCTCAGCGTCAGCGCACGGCGATAACCCATCAGCGTTTCCAGGAACGGCGTCAACAGCATGGCGGAAAGCCCGTAGCCGAGTAAAAACACCGTCATCAGCATGCCCTGATGCGCGCGGTTACCCCCGAGCTGGAAGTGTTGCAGGAAGTCGGGGTTAACCAGCATCACGGCGATATTGACCCGATCGGCATAGGCGATGACGATCAAAAACAGCAGGGCCATGACCCCGAACCAGCGTTGACGTTGTTGCACAATGCGTTCCATCTGCGCTCCTTTGGCGGGTGGTTAACGAATTCAGGCAGCAGAGAACTAACCCGCTGATTTCACAGTGCTGAAAAGCAGGATTGAGTCATCTAAATGTAAATTTATTGTTATTTAAAAGGGTGGTTAGCCAGTGAGAGAAAACTTTTACTCTCATTGCCTTAGCCAGATCAACCTGTTTTTAGCCATGAATTTGTGATGAAAAGCACAATGTTCATCAGTTTTTCATATCCGTGCATTTTTTCGTGATCCTCTCCGCATTTGTCATGTTTAAACAACTTTCCATTAACAATTGCCGCGTTGCTCTCTTGACGAAAGTTTCACCAGACTTATAGTGAGCGTATTAAATAAGAAACTGAGTTTCATATATGAAACAATCAGATAGAGGACAGAAGCAATGAGCTGGAAGAAAGTGTGTGAAGTGTCTCAGGTGAAAGAAGATTTTCCTTTCTCCGCCAACGTGGAAGGGAAAGAAGTCGGGGTGTATCTGATCGACGGCAACTATTACGCGCTGGAAGACGTTTGCCCACATGCCTATGCCTTGCTCAGCCAGGGGTTTGTTGATGACGGTAAGGTCGAGTGTCCGTTGCACGAAGCATTGTTCGACGTGCGTACCGGCCAGTGCCTGCGTGAGCCAGGCGGCCGCGATCTGCAAACCTATGCCACCCGGGTGATCGACAATCAAATCCAAATCACCTTTATTGCGGAGGAGTAATCATGCAGCACATCACCGATTTCAATCCCTGGCTGCCGGACACCCAACAGGTGATCCCGGCGCGCGAAGGCGGCAACGGTCAAATTCACCAGCCAGGCCAATTCCAAAACGTCATCTGGCAGAACCGTGCCCGGGTGCCGGACGGTTTTGAAACTGCGCTGGTGACGGCGTTGGAAGAGATCTTCGATCAGGGTGCGGAAGAGCTGGAGCAGATCGTCAGCGCGCTTAATCAGCGCCGCCTGTTTGATCGCAACGGCCAGCCGTGGAATGAGACGGCGTTCCGCGAATTCCTTCACGTTAACGGTTTCTGATCCACACCCGGGAGAAGACAATGACAGCAAACACAACGTCCTCAGCACAAGCCTTGCAGGACTATCTCGACCAGGGGCTGCGCGGCATGTGGTATCCGGTGCTGGCCAGTTGGGAAATTGGCAATAATCCGGTTGGTATTACGCGTCTGGAGCAGCAAATCGTGGTGTGGCGTGACGGCGAAGGCGCGATCCACGCGCTGGAAGATCGTTGTCCGCATCGCGGAGCACGGCTTTCCATGGGCTGGAACCTGGGCGATCGTATCGCCTGCTGGTATCACGGCGTTGAAGTGGGCGGTGACGGTACGGTTAAAGACGTGCCGGCGGTCGATCGTTGCCCGTTGGTGGGGCAGAAATGCCTGCGTTCTTATCCGGCCAAAGAGGCCTACGGCGCGGTGTTCCTCTATTTCGGCGTGACCGCAGATGAAGAACCGGCCGAACTGACCTTCCCGCCTGAGTTGGCGGACGAAGCCGCCTACAGCAACTTCCTGTGCACCGCCAGCTGGGACTGTAATTACCAGTACGCGTTGGAAAACGTGATGGACCCGATGCACGGCACCTACCTGCATTCCTCGTCGCACTCAATGGCGGAAGGGGATCGCAAGGCAGACATGGCGCTGGAGCCGACCGACAGCGGTTTCATCTTTAAGAAGAATGGCCAGATTGGCGTCAACTTTGACTGGGTAGAGTTCGGCAGCAGCGGAGCCTACTGGATGCGCCTGTCGATCCCGTACAAAAAGCGCTTTGGACCGGGCGGCCACTTCTGGATCATCGGCATGGTGGTTCCGGAAGACAAGGATCATTGCCGGGTGTTCTTCTGGCGGATCCGCAAGGTGAAAGACTGGCAGCGTGACATGTGGCGCTTTATGTACCGCAACCGCCTGGAATCCTTGCACTGGGATGTATTGGAACAGGATCGCATCGTGCTGGAAAACATGGCACCGAACGCGCGTGGCCGTGAATATCTGTATCAGCATGACGTCGGGCTATCTCGCCTGCGCCGTATGATGCAAAAGGAAGCGCAGAAACAGCTGGCGCGCCTCAGTGAACTGGAGGCGGCGCAGTGAACGGCCTGCTGACGGGAAAACGTATTGTGGTAACCGGCGCAGCACGCGGGCTGGGGCGTAGTTTCGCTGCCGCGATTGCCGCCGCCGGTGCCAAAGTGGTGATGTGCGATATTCTGGCGGATGAACTGGCAGACGGCGCCGCCAGCCTGCGTGAGCAGGGGGCACAGGTCGAAAGCCAGGTGATAGATCTGGCGGATCCCGCCTCGATCAGCGCCGCATTTAACGCCATTGCCGAAGGCGGGGCCGTTGACGGGTTGGTGAACAATGCGGCCCTGGCCACCGGTGTCGGCGGCAAAACCATGATGGAATACGATATCGATCTGTGGGATCGGGTGATGCAGGTCAACGTACGCGGCACCTGGCTGGTGAGCCAGGCGGCAGTACCGCTGCTGGCACAAAACCCGCATGCCAAGATCGTTAACGTGGCTTCGGATACCGCGCTGTGGGGCGCACCGCGCTTAATGGCCTATGTGGCCAGCAAAGGGGCGATTATCTCGATGACCCGCTCGATGGCGCGTGAGCTGGGCCCGCAGGGGATTTGCGTTAATGCCATCGCCCCGGGCCTGACGCGGGTGGAGGCCACGGAATACGTGCCTGCCGAGCGTCATCAGCTGTACGAGCAGGGCCGGGCGTTGGCCGGGGCGCAGCATCCTGACGACGTCAACGGTACGGTGCTTTACCTGCTGTCACCGCTGGCGAACTTCGTGACCGGTCAGCTGTTGCCGGTCAACGGCGGTTTCGTCTTTAACTAATTATGCCTGTCATACTTGAAGTTGCATCTGTGTTGGCTGCGTTCGCGCACCCGAATCACTTACTTAATGTAAGCTCATCGGGATTTACTCGCTTGCCGCCTGGATGCAACTGCAATTATTTAAGGCATGACCCTATAAGGAAACGGACATGGCAGACGACCAAGGGTGTAAATATCTGATCCCAGGACTGGATCGCGGATTGCAACTGTTGCTGGCGTTTGGCGAGCAACATAAGGAAATGACCTTTGCCCAATTGCATCGCCTGGTCGATATGCCAAAAGCTACCGCCTATCGCGTGGTGCAAACGCTGGAGCATCTGGGTTTTCTGGAGCGCAACCCACGCACCAACACTTTCTCGCTGGGCATCAAGGTGCTGCGCCTGGGCTTTGAATATATTGCCTCGCTGGACGTGGCGCAGGCCGGTCAGCCAGTAATAGAACAACTGCGCGATCGCAGCCAGTGCAGCAGTCATCTGGCGATCCGTGATGGACGCGATGTGATCTACATTGCCCGTGTCAGCGCCGCCGGTTCGCAAATCAACCAGGTCAGCGTCGGCACCCGTCTGCCGGTGCACCAAACTTCGCTTGGCCGCATGTTGCTGACCAGCGCCACCCGCGAAGAATTCGAACTGCTGTATCCGCAGGAACAACTGCCGGGGAGTGGCCCGGGTACCCCGGCAGATCGCGAAATGCTGTGGCAAATGGTGCAGCAGGACAAGGCGCGCGGCTATGTGATCGGCGAGTCGTTTTTCCGCCACGGTATCTCTTCCATCGTCTACCCGATCTTCAACCGCGAGCAGCGGGTTGAGGCCGTGATCAGCATTATGGTGCCGTCCGATGAGATCCCAAAAGCGGATCGCGAGCGGTTACGCATGGAGGTGCGGGACGCCGCAGTGAAAATCTCCGGCTTCCTGGGCGCACCGCCGCAGGCTAACGCCGGTTAACTGATTTTCGTCGGGGCGCTGCAAGCTGCGTCCGCATTAATCGGGACGAATAGCGTCGTCCCCTACCAATGACTCAGGCAGGGATAAGACCCATGACAATCATGGGGTGGGGTTTGTCATGCCTGAAAAACGCATTCAGCGAGAACGTGAGGCACAATTAATGAGCGTAATCGGAATCGAAAAACTGGAATTTGGCGTCGAAGATCTGCCAACCTGCGAAAAATTCATGCAGGACTTCGGCCTGCAGGCGGCGCAACAGCATTGGGGCGAAACCCAGCGTGAATTCACTACCCTGAGCGGGGCGCGCGTGGTGTTGCATCCGTTGCAGAGCGAAGCATTACCTCCGGCATTTGAGGGCGGTTCGACCCTGCGTCGCATGACCTGGGGCGTTGGCAGCCCGGCCGAATTGGCGGCGTTGCAGCCAGTGTTGGCGCAGATGCCGGGTTTCCGCCTGGTCGGGGAAGAACTTGAGTGCCTTGATCCGAACGGTATGACAGTGCGCTTTTGCGTTAGCCGGCAGCGGGACGTTGATTTACCGGTGTCGCCGATCAACCAGTGGGGCGACGTGCGCCGTATCGATCAGCCGAGCCCGGTGTATGCCCAGGCACAGCCAATCAATATCGGCCACGTGGTGTTTTTCGTCGAGGATCTGGCCGCGACCGAACGTTTCTACCGTGAAGTACTGGGGTTCCAGGTCTCGGACCGCTATATCGACCGCGCGGTATTCCTGCGTACTCAGGCGCGCGGCGGCCATCACAACCTGTTCCTGCTGAAATTGCCTAATCGTCCGCGCGGCCTGAACCATGTGGCCTTTACCGTACGCGACATCCACGAGGTGATCGGCGGCGGTATCGCCATGAACAAAGAGAACTGGAGCACCTTTATCGGCCCCGGCCGCCACCCGATATCCTCGGCCTATTTCTGGTACGTCAACAGCCCGACCGGCGGGGCGTTTGAGTACTACACCAACGACGATTACCTGACCGAAAACTGGCAGCCACGCGAGCTGGAGCACTCACTGGTGTCGTTCACCGAGTGGGCAGTAGAAGGCGGTATTGACCACGATACACGTCGCCAACATAAAAAGCCGGAGGCGTTATGAGCCAGCCAGAAGCGGCGGGCATCCTGATCATCGGTGGCGGTCAGGCCGGGGGCTGGGCAGCGAAAACGCTGCGTGACCGCGGCTACAGCGGCAAGCTGACGGTGGTTAGCGACGAACCCTATGACTTTTATGAACGTCCGCCACTTTCCAAGGCGGCGCTGCTGGACGGCAATGCGCCGCTCAGCCGACTGTTCAGTGAGCAGGTGGTGGCCGGGTTGAATATCAACTGGTGCCGCCCACTGCGTGCCGAAACTATTGATGCACAACAACAAATGGTCACTCTCAGCGACGGCCGACAGCTGCAGTTTGATCAACTGCTGATCGCCACCGGTGGGCGACCGCGTCTGCCGGACGCCCGTTGGGCCAGTCATCCGCGCGTTATGACGCTGCGCTCCTGGGACGATGCCAGCCGACTGCGCCAGGCGCTGCAGGGCTGCCGTAATCTGGCCATCGTCGGCGGCGGTTGGATCGGCCTGGAAATCGCCGCTTCGGCACGGCGTATTGGGGCAGAGGTCACGGTATTCGAGCGTCAGCCCGCGCTGTGCATGCGCAGCGTGGGGGCAGACGTTTCCCAGGCGCTGCTCGAACTGCATCAGCAGCAGGGCGTGACGGTGCATTGCGGCTGCGGTGACATCCAACTGGAAGATCGTAACGGCAGCGCCTGGATCGGCAGCGACAGCAGCGATCCTCAGGAGTTTGATCTGGTGGTGGTGGGGATCGGCGTGGAGTTGAATCTGGAACTGGCGCATAGCGCCGGGCTGAAGGTTGACGCCGGTATCGTGGTTGACGGCCAGGGGCGCACCAGCCACCCGGCGATTTTCGCCGCCGGCGACGTAGCGCGCCATCCGACGCTGGGTCTGTGCCTGCAATCCTGGGCCTATGCGCAGAATCAGGCGATCAGCACCGCCTGCGCGATGTTGGATGCCTTCGCCTCACCTTACGATGACGTGGCCTGGCTGTGGTCGGATCAATACGATGCCAATATCCAGATCCTCGGCATACCCACCGGCGGTGTGCATCACGTGGTGCGACGCACGCCACAGTCACAGGTGTTCTTCACGCTGAATGCCGACCGGCAGTTGGTACAGATGGTGGCGTTCAACGACGCACGCACCATCAAGCTGGGCAAGCGCTGGCTGGCCAGTGGGCGAGTGTTGGAACCGCAGCAGTTGGCGGACGCAGAGTTTTCTTTGATGGCGTTGAAATAATAACTCCCCAAGGATTTTCATGTTACGGCTAGGCGGCAAGGACATGAATCCCGGGAGCTTACTCAAGTAAGTGACTGGGTGAATGTCCGCAGCCAACAACGCTGCAGCGTGAAACACGAAGGGGAAACCGGGAGCGTTTCATGACTACGCAAGAAATTGACGCCCGCGCTGGACGGGTGGGGGAAGCCGTTGCCGAAAATCCGCAGCAGCGGGTGCGCTGGTCGGTGCCGATTGCGCTGTTTGCCTGCGTGCTGTTGGCATTTTTCGACAAGATCAGCATCGCGGCACTGTTTTCCGATAGCGAATTCCAGCAGGCGCTGGGCATCAGTTTTGACCCGGCGCGACTGGGCTTGCTGATGAGCGCATTTTTGTTCTCGTACGGCATTTCTTCGATGCTGCTCAGCGGCATTGGCGATCGCTTGAACCCGGTAAAAGTGCTGATCGGCATGATGGTGGTATGGGGCGTATTGATGGTGCTGATGGGCCTGGCCCGTTCTTATCACACCATGATGACGCTGCGCATTTTACTCGGCATTGCCGAAGGCCCGCTGCTGCCGATGGCCTACGCCATTATTCGCCAGGCCTTCCCGCAGCGGCTGCAGGCGCGAGCCACCATGCTGTGGCTACTCGGCACCCCGCTGGGGGCGGCGCTCGGCTTCCCGGTCACGCTGTATATCCTCAACACCTTTGACTGGCAGACCACCTTCTTCTTTATGGCGTTCCTGACGCTGCCGGTAATGCTGTTGGTGCTGTTCGGCATGCGTCATCTGAATGTGTCGCGCCCGGCTGCCGCTACCGTTTCTCCCCCGGCGGTGGCCGAACGCAAACAGCATCGCCTTGAGCTGTTACGTAACCCGCATTTCTGGATGATTTGCCTGTTTAACATCGCCTTCCTGACCTACCTGTGGGGCATGAACGGCTGGCTGCCCAGCTACCTGATCAAGGGCAAAGGCATTCACCTGGAACACGCCGGTTATCTGTCATCGCTGCCGTTTATTGCCATGCTGCTCGGCGAAGTGCTCGGTGCCTGGCTGTCGGACAAACTGGATCGCCGTGCGCTGGCCTGCTTTATCTCGCTGTGCGGTGCCGGGCTGGGGTTGGCCGTGGTGCTGCATATGCAGGGGACCTACAGCGTGATCGCCGCCATGGCTTTCAGCACCTTTATGTGGGGAGCCGGTGCGCCGAACATCTTTGCCCTGCTGGCGAAGGCCACCAGCAGCAAGGTTAGCGCCACCGCCGGCGGTATTTTTAACGGATTGGGCAATTTTGCCGGTGCGTTGGCACCGGTGCTGATGGGGGCGCTGATCGCCGCCACCGGCAACATGGATAACGGCTTGCTGTTCCTGGTGGTGATGGCCTTTATCGGCTGCATCATTCTGCTGCCGTTGCTGAAGAAATATTGATATCCCATTGATTCACAGAGGAGTACCAACATGTCTCAGGTTGAGAAACAAGCTGCCGTCAAGCCGCAGGATCAGTCGATAGAAAATTGGGTGGAATCACGTATCGCCCGCTTTGAAGGCCGTAAATATGACTGGAATGCGTTGAAATTCCAGGCTGACTACGACCCGAAATACCGCCGTGCGCAGATGCGCTATATCGGCACCGGTGCCACCGGGGTGGTGAACGACACCAACACCATTCCGGCGGGCAACTTTACCTTCTCCACCATGGTGCTGCCGTCGAAATGCGAAGGCCCGTTGCACCTGCACGACGATGTGGAAGAGGTGTTCTTTATGCTCAAGGGCAGCATTACGCTGATGATCCAGGACGGCACGGAGTACTACGAAACCAAGTTGAAAGAGCGCGATCTGATCTCGGTTCCGGCCGGTGTTTATCGTGGGTTGTTCAACCACGGCGAGGAAGAGGCGTTGATGTGCGTGATGCTCGGCACCGCCAAACCGGAAACGCCGACCTACCCGGCAGATCACCCCTTATCCAAAGTGAAACGCAACTGATGAACGGTCTGGCGCAACGTCAGCAGGCGCGCTGCGGGGGTTACACCCTGAGCTGGCGCGAAGCGGGGCACGGCCGCCCGGTGGTGTTGCTGCACGGCATCAGCTCTGGTTCGGCCTCGTGGGTCAAGCAGTTTAACGATCCTGGCCTGGCCGACGGTCACCGCCTGCTGGCCTGGGATGCTCCGGGCTACGGCGGCAGCCTGCCGCTGACGGTGAACCAGCCGGATGCCACCGCTTACGCCGCCGCGCTGGCGGCGCTGGTGGCAGAGCTTGGGCTGGAGCAACCGCTGATTATCGGCCATTCGCTCGGTGCGTTGATCGGCAGCGCCTATGCTGCCGATCATCCCGACGGGCTATGCGGACTGGTGCTGGCGGATCCGGCTCAGGGTTATGCCACGGCACCGGAAGAAAAACGCCGGCAGGTTTACGACCAGCGCAAACAGATGATTGAAACGCTGGGGCCGCAGGGCTACGGCGAACAACGGGCGGCTGCGCTGTTGCGTGATGACGCGGATCCGCAGGATATCGCCTGGGTACGTAATGGCATGCAGCAGCTGGATCCGGACGGTTTTCTCAGCGCCGCCTGGATGCTGGCCAACGACGATATCAGCCGCCATCTGGCGCGTTACCGTGGCCCGTTACAGGTGTGGTGCGGCGACGGCGACCGGATCACACCGCCGGAAGCGGCGGCAATACTGGCGCAGCAGCAGGACGCGCCTCTGCGGCTGATTGAGGGCGCAGGGCACGCCAGCTATCTCGATGCGCCGGAGCAATTTAACCGTTATCTGCAGGACTTTACGGGAGCAATCCAACCATGAATTTTCAGCTTGAGCAACGGGTCGCAGTGGTCACTGGCGGTTCGTCGGGCATCGGTTTTGAGACCCTGCGCCTGCTATTGGCGGAAGGGGCGAAGGTGGCCTTTTGCGGCCGCAACCCGGACAAACTGGCCGGTGCCGAAGCCAGCCTGCGTAATGAGTTTCCACAGGGGCAGATCCTGGCGCTGTGCTGCGACGTGCTGGACGAGGCGCAGGTGACGCAGTTTGCCGCTCAGGTGACGGCGCACTTCGGCGGGGTGGATCTGTTGATTAATAACGCCGGTCAGGGATTTGTGGCACATTTTGAGCACACCCCACGTGCGGCCTGGCTGCATGAGGCGGAGCTAAAACTGTTCGGCGTGATTAACCCGGTACAGGCGTTTTTGCCGGCGCTGGAGCGGTCGGATATCGCTTCAATTACCTGCGTGAACTCACTGCTGGCTTTGCAGCCGGAAGAACACATGATCGCCACCTCGGCGGCGCGCGCCGCACTGCTAAACATGACGCTGACGCTGTCGAAAGAGCTGGTGGACAAAGGTATTCGCGTCAACTCGATCCTGCTGGGCATGGTGGAATCCGGCCAATGGCGACGCCGCTTCGACGAGCGCAGCGATAAGGATCAAAGCTGGGAGCAGTGGACGGCGGCGATTGCCGAACGTCGCGGTATCCCGATGAAACGCCTCGGTAAGCCACAGGAGCCGGCGCGGGCGCTGTTGTTCCTGGCTTCCCCCCTGGCGTCCTTTACTACCGGTGCGGCGCTTGACGTCTCCGGTGGCTTTAACCGCCATCTTTAACCGCAGAGGCCGAACAGATGAAGAAGATCATGATGATTGGCTACGGCGCAATGGCCAGAGAAGTGCTTTCTCGTCTGCCGGATGGGGTGAGCGTGGGCTGGATCCTGGCGCGTGCGGCGCATCATGCGGCAATCGACAGTGCCTTCGGGGGGCAGGTGCAGGCGCTAACCCATCCGGATCAGTGTACTGAACAACCGGACCTGGTGCTGGAGTGTGCCAGCCAGCAGGCGGTGGCGGAATTTGGTGAGGCCGTGGTGACGCGTGGCTGGCCATTGGCGGTGATCTCCACCGGGGCGCTGGCGGATGCGGTGCTGCAGCAGCGGTTGCAGCAGGCTTGCCTTCAGCATCGGGGCCAGTTGATCGTCCTGTCCGGTGCGGTGGCAGGAATGGATGGGCTGGCGTCGGCGCGTGAAGGCGGGCTGGACAGCGTCACCTATCAGGCCTGTAAAAGCCCGGCGAGCTGGCGCGGCAGCATGGCAGAACAATTGATTGATCTTGATGCCGTGAGCGAGGCGCAGGTGTTTTTTGAAGGCTCGGCGCGTGAGGCGGCGCGGCTGTTCCCGGCCAATGCCAACGTGGCCGCGACCATTGCGCTTAACGGATTGGGGATGGACGCCACCCGGGTGCGGCTACTGGTTGATCCCGCCACCCGACGCAATACCCACCGGCTGCAGGTGTGCGGCAATTTCGGTGAATTTCAGATTGAGCTGAGCGGCAACCCGCTGGCGAGTAATCCCAAAACATCAACCCTGGCGGCGCTGAGCGCGGTACAAGCCTGCCGCCGTCTGGTTGACGGTGGCTTTATTGCCTGAACGGCAGGAGCGAGCATGGAAAAGTTAAAGATTTTTGTAGCTGGGCGCTGGTGTGAAGGGCGTGGCGACGAGATGACCTCGGTGTTTCCGGCCGACGGCAGCGTCAATGCGCAGCTGCGTGCCGCCAGCGTTGAAGACGTCAATGATGCGGTAGCCGCGGCGGAACGCGCCTGGCGTGCGCCCGAGTGGCGTGGGCTGGTGCCGCATCAGCGCGCCAATATTCTGTATCGCGTCAGTAATCTGATTATGGCGCAGCAGGAAGAGTTGGCGCAGTTGCAGACCCGCGACAACGGTAAACCGCTGGCGGAAACCCGTGGGCTGGTGGCCAGTGCGGCGGCGACGGCCCGCTACTTTGCTGCCGCCTGCGAGGTGCTGGAGGGTGAGCTGCCGACCCAACGCAGCGCCGAGGTGATGACGCTGAGCCAGTATCAACCGCTGGGGGTGATCGCGGCGATTACGCCGTGGAACTCGCCGATTGCCAGTGAAATGCAAAAGGTGGCCCCGGCGCTGGCGGCGGGCAACGCGGTGATCCTCAAACCGGCCGAAGCCACGCCGCTGATGGCGCTAAAACTGGCGGAACTGTTTGAACAGGCAGGGCTGCCTGCCGGACTGCTCAGCGTGCTGCCGGGCAAAGGCTCGGTGATTGGCGAAGCGCTGGCCCGCCACCCGTTGGTGAAAAAGATTTCCTTTACCGGCGGCACCAATACCGGCCGCCATTTGGCACACATTGCCGCTGAAAAACTGATCCCTACCTCGCTCGAACTGGGTGGCAAGTCACCGACTATCGTGCTGGAAGATGCGGATTTGGAACAGGCGGCGCGCGGTATCTGCTATGGCATTTTCAGCTCCGCCGGCCAGGCCTGCATCGCCGGTTCGCGGTTGTTTGTGCACCGTTCTTTGTACCAGCCACTGCTGGCGCGCCTGAGTGAACTGGCGGCCGGATTGCGGGTGGGTAATCCACTGACGTCGGGTGTGCATCTCGGCCCGCTGATTAACCAAAAGCATCGCCAAAGCGTGGCGGATTATGTGGCGCTGGCGCAGCAGGAAGGCGGGCGGATAGTGATTGGCGGTGAAGCCCCGGCGGATCCGCAACTGGCCGGTGGCAGCTATTACCTGCCGACGATTATTGAAGGGCTGAGCAATAGCGCCCGTGCCTGTCAGGAAGAGATTTTTGGCCCGGTGTTGGTGGTGCTGCCGTTCGACGACGAGCGGCAGTTGATTGAACAAGCCAATGATTCGGTCTACGGGCTGGCGGCCGGCATCTGGAGCCGTGATTTCCCGCGGGCTATGGCGCTGGCGGAGCAATTGGAAACCGGCACGGTGTGGATCAATACCTACAAAACATTCTCCATTTCTACGCCTTTCGGCGGTTTTAAAGAGAGCGGTCTGGGCCGCGAAAAGGGCCTGCACGGCATCAAAGCCTACATGCAGCAAAAAAGCCTGTATCTGGCGCTTAGCCATCAGGCGAATCGCTGGAGCGATTAGTTTTGAGCGACGGTGCGTACCCCTACAACGAACATATAAGAAGGCTGATGATGAGCGAGAAAATAACGGTTGGCGAGGCGATAGCCCGGACTCTGGAACAGTACGAGGTGTCGGCGATGTACGGCATCATTTCGATTCATAATCTGCCGATTGCCGATGCGGTGGGGCAGCGCGGCAACATTCGCTTTGTGCCGGCACGTGGTGAAGCTGGAGCCGTGACCATGGCCGATGCCCACGGCCGTTTCTCCGGTCTGGGCGTGGCCTTGACCAGTACCGGCGCCGGCGCCGGCAATGCGGTCGGTGCAATGATCGAGGCGATGAACGCCAACACGCCGCTGCTGCACATTACCGGTCAGGTGGAAAAAGCCTGGCTGGATGCCGACGCCGGGTTCATTCATGAAACCCGCGATCAATTGGGTTTCCTGCGCGCCTGCTCCAAACGCGCGTATCGGGTTAACTCTGCGGAACAGGCGGTGGCAGTGATCCAGCGGGCCATTCTCGACGCGCAGACGGTGCCTTGCGGCCCGGTGGCGGTAGAGATCCCGATCGATATTCAAAGCAGCCTGGTCTCCAGTGCGGTGCTGAGCCAGCCGGTGATGCCTGCGCCGCTGCCGCCAGCCAGTGACGATGCGGTTGAACGGCTGTATCAGCGGCTGAAACAGGCCAAACGCCCACTATTATGGTTGGGCGGCGGTGCGCTGGCCTGCGGCGATGCGGTGCGCAAACTGGCGGATGCCGGTATAGCGGTGATCTCCAGCACCCACGGGCGTGGCATTCTGCCGGATAGCCATCCGCGCAGCCTGCGCGCGTTCCATAATTCGCCGAGCATTGAGGCGATCCTGACGCAGTGCGATCTGACGCTGGTGGCCGGTTCACGCCTGCGCAGCAATGAAACCCGTACCTGGACGCTGCCGTTGCCGCGCCCATTGGTGCAGATTGATATTGATCCGGCGGCGGCCAATCGCAACTACCTGGCTGACGAACAAATCAACGGCGACTGTGGTGCTTTGCTTAACGCACTGGCTGCCCGACTGAACCCAGGTGAGAAGGTCAATGCCGAGTGGGATAGCGAAATCGCCCGCGCGGTGCAGCAGGCGGAAAGCGCGCTGCGCCAACAGTCGGGGGAATATGCCAAATTAAACGACGCCATTGCCGCCGCGCTGCCGCAGGATGGGCTGCTGGTGCGTGATATCACCGTCTCCGGCAGCGTTTGGGGCAGCCGTTTGTTCCGCGCGATTTCGCCGCTGTGTAACATTCACTCGCTGGCCGGGGCGATTGGCATGGGCCTGCCGATGGCGATTGGTACCGCGATCGCTAACCCGCAGCGCAAGGTGGTCGGGTTGGTGGGCGACGGCGGGTTGGCGTTAGGCTTGGGCGAGCTGGCGACCATGGCGCAGGAGCAGGCCAATATCACTTTGCTGATTATGAACGACGGTGGCTACGGCGTGATGCGCGGCATTCAGGATAAATACTTTGCCGGTCGTCAGTACTATAACGAACTGCACACTCCGTCCTTTACGCTGGTGGCCGAAGCTATGGGGCTGAAAGCCTGGAAGGTCGACAGCGCGGCGCAGTTCAGCGGCGTCTTGGCGGAGGCGATTAACTATCCGGGGCCGTCGGTGGTGGAAGTGGACATGAACAGCATCGGGCCGCTGACCTTCGCCGGGCCACCGCAGAAAACCCTGTACTGAGCCGTGACAGATTGAACGACACCTTAATCAGTAAGGTGTCGTTCAAATGAAGTTAATTTTTATTAAATATTCCCAGGGCGTCGACTATCAGTGAAATGGATACTCGTAGCCCAATAATAGCCAGAACCAGTGTGACCAAGTCCACATAACTGGTCGCCGGTTGTAATATTTTCAATGATGACTTAATGCCAATAAAGTAACAGCCTGGCATCCAGATAATGGAAATTAACGAGTATCTTGCTTTATTCATAAATTGTCGCCTTAATCCCCCCGCTGAGTGGGGGGATATATACAGAAGAGTATTACCAGCGGCATTGACCATTTACGCTATTTGGGGAGCGGTTACCCGCGAGTGCATCTCTGTTATTATTGTTGTTATTTTTATATGGGCTTTTATCAGGGCAACTGAGGCTTGCCGTCGCACCCCCCGCAACGGCAAGGCCAATCATCGTCCATGGCCCACCAGCCATGCCTGTTAGCGCGCCAGTGATGATGCCAACGCCAACATCATTTGCACATGTTTTTGGGGCTCCGCCTCCGTTACGGCCATTATTTCGGCTTCCTCCGCCATTATCGCTACGGTCACCGCCATTATTTCCACGACCACCAGAGATTTGTTCGAGTAAAGATGAGTCAATAGTTTTCATAAATAATTCCATTCCATAGTGTTGTTTTATGTCCATAAGGAAACTTAGTATTATATTGTTTCCAGGCAACGTTCAATACCACATGGGTGAATTTTCGCTAAAGATCACAAAAAATAAATGGTTATTATGTGTTGTTGTAAGTTGTTTTATTTATATGATTCAATAAGTGGAGTTGAGTGTTTTTTTTAATAATGAAGTTAATAGGAATGCTTTTTTTATTTTCTGAAAATGGCACCTTAATTAGTGGATAGCCCACTTTAGGGTGCCGTTGCTTTGTAGGATAATGAAGGTTATTTGCCTGCCGCGATGCGGTCGCGAATGTGCTGCGCACGCGCTTCGGAGGCTGGGTGATCGTCGAACATGCTGCTCTGACGGCCGGCTTCCATTTTCGCCAGTTTTTCAAAGCTGGTGACCAGACCGTTCGGATCGATACCGCGTTGTTTCATCAGATCGAACGAGTAGTCATCCGCTTCGCTTTCCTGTTTCTGCGAGAACTGGGCATTCACCAGTTTTTCGCCCATGTCCGCCAGCTGTGACTGCGACAGCGAACCTATGATGCCACCGGTCGATGCCGCTGCGGTACGCAACGCCACGGTACCGTAAGCCACCTGCATGGCTTTACGCGTATGGCCCAGCGCCACGTGGCCCATTTCATGACCCAGCACGCCTTCCACTTCATTGTCGGTCATCATGTCCATCAGGCCGCTGTAAACGCGGATACAGCCGTTGGCCATCGCCCAGGCATTCACGTCCTTGGTGACGTAAACCTTGTAGTTGGCCGGTGTGCCGTTGATGTTATCGCCCAGCGCCGCGGCGATTTTGTTCAAACGTTTGGCATAGGTGCTGTCCGCCGGCGCGATTTGTGCCTTGCTGTCCATCTCTGCGCAGGATTTATCACTCAGGGTTCTTACGTCGTCATTGCTCAACGTCGCCGCCTGGAACGCCTGTGCGCCTGACTGCATCAGGGTATCGGTATTCAGGTTTTGACAGCCGCTTACCAAAGTGGCAATGCTTAATGCAATCAAAGAGGTACGGATTTTCATAACGCCATCTTCCTGTGATAGTAACAAGGGGGGAGTGCCATTTTAATTTAGGGTAATCTTGCCGCCTGAGACTAGTGTACGCTGGCAATCAGGAAAATAGTGTTATTCCGAAAAACCGACCAATTGTGCTAATAAGTTGTGAACTCGCTCTCATTTGGCATTAGGGATTGCCGTTTTAATGCTGAGTCTGAGAAAATAGAAAACTTGACTGATTTTTTAATCCGACCTGGAGTAAAACATGTCCTCTCGTAAAGAGCTTGCCAACGCCATCCGCGCACTCAGCATGGACGCCGTACAAAAAGCAAATTCCGGCCACCCGGGTGCACCTATGGGCATGGCGGACATCGCCGAAGTTCTGTGGCGTGACTACCTGAACCACAACCCGACCAACCCGCACTGGGCTGACCGTGACCGCTTCGTCCTCTCCAACGGCCATGGCTCCATGCTGATTTACAGCCTGTTGCACCTCACCGGCTACGACCTGCCGATGAGCGAGCTGGAAAACTTCCGCCAGCTGCACTCCAAAACCCCGGGCCACCCGGAATACGGCTACACCCCGGGCGTGGAAACCACCACCGGCCCACTGGGGCAGGGCATCGCCAACGCCGTCGGTTTCGCCATTGCCGAACGCACCCTGGGCGCGCAGTTCAACCGCCCTGGCCATGACATCGTCGACCACCACACCTACGCCTTTATGGGCGACGGCTGCATGATGGAAGGCATCTCCCACGAAGTCTGTTCGCTGGCCGGTACCCTCAAGCTCGGCAAACTGACCGCGTTCTACGATGACAACGGCATCTCCATCGACGGTCACGTGGAAGGCTGGTTCACCGACAACACCGCCGAGCGCTTTGAAGCCTACGGCTGGCACGTGGTGCGTCACGTTGACGGCCACAACCCGGACGCCATCAAGGCCGCCATTGAAGAAGCCCGCAAGGTCACCGACAAGCCGTCCCTGCTGATGTGCAAAACCGTGATTGGTTTTGGTTCCCCGAACAAGGCCGGCACCCACGACGTGCACGGTGCCGCGCTGGGCGCCGCCGAAGTGGCCGCCACCCGCGAAGCCCTGGGCTGGAAATACGCCGCTTTCGACATCCCGCAGGACATCTATGCCCAGTGGGACGCCAAGGAAGCCGGCAAGGCCAAAGAAGCGGCCTGGAACGACAAGTTCGCCGCCTACGCCAAGGCCTTCCCGGAACTGGCTGCCGAGTTCAAACGCCGTGTGAACGGTGAGCTGCCGGCCAACTGGAAAGCCGAAGCCAAAGCCTTCGTGGAAAAACTGCAGGCCAACCCGGCCAACATCGCCAGCCGCAAGGCCTCGCAGAACGCGCTGGAAACCTTCGGCAAGGTGCTGCCGGAATTCCTCGGCGGCTCCGCTGACCTGGCACCGAGCAACCTGAC
>NZ_CAMKGL010000012.1 GCF_946227985.1 Serratia quinivorans | reverse complement strand
CTTCGATTATGTAGAGATGTTTTATAATGCTAAACGCCGCCACAGTGCCTGTGAGGATCAACCCCCTGCAGTTTATGAAAGTGCCTGGTTCATGAGGCACGGAACCGTCTAGGAAATCCGGGTCTATTCAGGGTGTTATTTCTGATTAGACGGAATTGGTTTTTTAAACGCTTCCTTTTCTCGCGTTAGACGTACACTCTGCGGGAAGTGAAAAGCCAGTTCGCCACGGCTTTCGGCCTCAATGATCCCCGTAGTTCCGTCGGGGAAAGTCACGTGAATGGCGTCGCCTTTAGCCAGGTACATTCTCAGCATGGTGAGTCCTCAGTGTTGGCCCCGTTGCCAGGGCCGGGTGATTACCGCACCTGCAGCGAACGCTCACCGATCTCGATGTGCGCGCCGGGTACCGGGTTGAGCAATTCCGCCGGTGGTTCTTCGCCGCGAGCGAGGATTTCCGCCGCCGCCGCTTCCGCCTCTTCAATTCGTGCCTTAATGGCCTTTTTGTCGGGCGTCACGGTGGTGGAAACATTCACCAATTCATCAGGCAGCAGGCTTTCGTTATCAATCTCCACACTGGCAACACCTTTGCGCGCAGTAAAAGTGTTGATCGTGGTCTTAATGGTATCCTGCCCACTTGCCAGCAAGCAGCTCAACACGTACTTACGGATCGACTTGGCGCGGTTGTCGAAAGACTTTTTACGATCGGTCAGGCGTTTAATTTCCTCTCCGACAGTGTTACCCAACCCCTCCAAATTTCGCACGTGCACAAAAGCGGCATCCAGCTTGTCACCCAGAGCGCCTTCGATACCTTCAAGCGTGTCGGCGATCATTTCCGGCGTTAGGTCGTCGGATGTTTCAATCAGCTGCTGAAACTTGGCGTAATCAGCGGCTAATGCAATGGCGTTTACGCTCATGATGCTTTCTCCTCGTTGGACAGGGTGGCAACGCGTTCATCTTTCAGCGCGGTCAGGCGGCGCAGTCGGCCAGCCAGGTATTGGGCGTGTTCTTTATCACCCTTGGCGTCCGCAGCCTTGCGGTGCGCTTCAATTTCGCGGGCGATCGAGGTGTGAATCTTGTTTGCTTCGTTGACAGTTACCGCGCCTTTGAGCGTTTCCGCGACCTTGGTCATGTGCTCATCCAGCTCTTCACGCATGCGGGTCACGCCTTCGGCTTTTTCACTGGCATTCTTGAGCGCGAATTCCGCTTCGTTCTCTTGGCGATACGTCAGATCGTCATACAGGCCAAGGAACACGTCGGCGGAGAAGCCAAGCTGTGAGAGGGCTTTTTTGGTGGCATCAGTGAGGGATTTTTTCGGCGCTTCGCCGTCGCTGATCGGCCCATTCTTGCTCTTGTAAACGTATGGCGTGCAGCCGTAAGCGAACACTTCGCCAGTCTTACCTTCGTGCTTGTACCAGAGTCGGATTTTTGCCGTGTGGTTTACTTCGGACAGATAGCCGCCAGCACCATTTGGAATAATCTCTTGAATAAAGCTTCCGTCCTGCTGCTTCACCGAACGCATGATCGGGGCGCCGTCGTCGAAGCGTTCTTCGATAATTTCCACCCCCCAGCCGGTGCCCTGCGGACCGAATACCTTTGTGGCCTGCATCACCATGTAGGTGCCATTGATCGAGGTACCGCCGCCGTTATTGCTGAAAGCCTTGGTAAACTTGGCATCGGTTTTATAAACACGATTCCAAATCCCAAGATTGTCCCGATCCTCTGCGGGCTGTTCGGCGATTGTCTGTTCAACCTGTGCGGCACGCTGTTGGAAATCGTCGGCTTTAAGCTGATTTACCAGCGCTTCGGCGCGGTCGGCGTTCTCTTCTGCCTGCTGCAGCTGGGAGGATTTTTCCTCTGGCGCATTGGCATAGACGCTGTAACCCATCTGATCCAGCTGCTGTTTGGCTTCCTGCGCTGTCGAATCGGTAACTTGCGGCTGGGTTACTTCCTGTTTTTCACCATGATTTGAGGCGTTAGCCGTTGCTTGCGCTGGGTTTTCCTGACGTGCATCAGCGCCGGTCAAGCCGTCAATCGAGAAGCGGCCGCCGCCGAGGTTTTCTACCTCGACACTTTTCGTGGTTTGCTGGCCATAGTTCGCCAACTCAGCGCATGCCGGATGGCCAGCAAGACGCGTTTTCACAAAGTGCAGGCGCTCTTCGTCGTTATTTACCAATTTGAGATTTTTCAGTCCCTCGGAAACGATCGCGTGTCGGGTATCAGTTTCAACATTCAAAATGCCGATGATCACCCCTAGAGATTTATCCCAGGCACGCCAGACTGAATCACGTGACGCGATGATCTCTTTTGCGTTCTTCACGTCTGTCGCCTTGGCTGCGGCAGGGTTAACGCCCATGATCGATAAAGCTGTATGCATGCTGAGGGTGTTGTAATCCGGCACGCCCCCAGTATTTTCGGTGCTGGTGCTGGTGCTGGTGCTGGTGCTGGTGCTGGCCAGCGTCAGGTTTTCCCGTTCGCCTGGCTTATCTACCCACGCCTGAGCAAAGGCAGTTGTGTCAGCCTGTGATGGCATAGTCTCGCCAGCACACTGGAAGAGGGCTGAGATCAATCGACTAACGGCCTCAGGGGACATAGCACCGACGGCGATCACAGATACAAGCCCATCGATCACCGCACGCATGCCGGTATCGTCTGGTGTTTCATCGTCGTTAATGAAATCGACCGCCATCGACAGCTGGCTGTTATCGATCTCAGCGTCGCCATACATCACCACTGCGGTGATCCGGACGTTGGCAGGCTGTGACATTAAATCTACTGGCCCAGCCGGGAATTCTGGCTCAGGCTCTTTCGGTGTCCACTTGCTGCCGTCGAAAACGTTCTCTGCAGCGAACTGTTCATCGAACTGGCCAACGGCTGGACGTGGGTTGCCAGTTTGATCTTCAACGGTCTTCGGGTTGAAGAAGTTGTCACCGCCCTCGGGGTAGGCTTCGAACAGCTTCCCTAACGCGATGCTTTCGGCTGCTCGTTTGCTTGGAGCCTCCAGCGCGATAACCAGCGCCACAGCGCCGTTTGTCAGAGCCTTTTTCTTTGGCTCAAAAAATGAAATGTAGATAGGCATTATTGGTCTTTCCTCTGTGAAAATCGGCGCTGGTCAGGCGCCGGGGTGGGTTAAAACTTCTCGCGTGCTACGGCCTTCACGTTGTCGCAATACCAGCTGTACAGCTCATTCTGGCGAAGGCGCAGAGTGTCAGGCGTCGCCATCATTACGGCCATCAGCAGGCGGTCGCGGGTGTCTGCGGCAGTGCCGTCGATATGGGTGAACACCTCGATCGCCTCGTCGGAATAACCGTGTGTCGCAGCAGCTTCGAACTGGTCACGTTGTTCGGCTGCGTCATGGCGTTGCCACAGCGCCAGCTCAGCGCTCAGGTTGTGAGTTTCGATATCCATGACCGCGCCCTCAGAATGGGATTTCGTGGGCGTCGATAGGGCAGTGCTCAATGCATAGCAACTGCTGTACCTGATCATCGATCTCGGCGATACGCTTATAGGCCGCGTCAGTCAGTCGGACTTTTTCCAACTGCAGCGCTTCAACCTGTTTGCCGATGATGTCGATCGGTTCTGGCTGGTTAACATCGATATGGATTTGGCGAGTTTCCAGCAACACGTACCCACGGAAAGAGGACATATCAGCGGTGGTGACCGTGATGCCTTCACCGTTTGGGAAAGTGTTTGCATGGATAAACAGCGTGACGGGTATCTGTAGTGCTTTCATAGCGACTCCTGATATAATCGGAGCTGATCGACAGCTCATTGGGTTGTTGGTCTTTCCTCGATACAGGGTTGGTCCCCTGTATCACTCCCGGTTGCTTTGGTCGGCGTCCGGGGTAAAAGAACCCACTTCGGTGGGTTTTTTTACGTCTGGTGGTTGTCGGTCTTTCCCGACTGTCAGGCTGGTCATGCCGTTGGTCTTTCCTCGATTTGCTTTGTAAAAAATTGCCCCAAGGTTCGGGGCCAAATTTCACACAGCAATGGTCATTCAATTCTTTGCCGCGTATCGCCCGGCTGGCGGAACATTCTGAACAACTGCTGCAGGGTTAGTGCGCTGTTGATGGGAATTATATTACCGCCACGAATAACAATAGGTCAAGCGTAGCGGTGATAATAATATGCGTAAAGGTAATATGTTGTTGATTTATGGGGGGATAAAAAAATAAAACCCGCGAAATGCGGGCATGAGACGGTGGGCTTATTGTTTTCTTGCGGCTAGCAGTTCTTTGAATAACTTATCAAAACCAGATACTTTTTCCTTTAAATCATTGATATGTCTTATTTTTTCACTCTCAGGCAATCTCTCATACAAGCTGATCAACTCTGCTTGTTCTGGTTTCAGTATTTGCCAGCCTGGCGCCGCAATGTCTTCACTATGCTCACCGGACTTGCGAACATAATTCATCATCTCTTTTAGTTCTGGCTTTATATCTTCCGGCTTAACTCCGAGTAGGGCTGCGAACTTTAGAATCGCATCGGTACCCAGAGGGTTTTTCCCAGTCAAGTATTGGCTGACGGTTGATTGCGTTTCGAAACCAAGCGCATCTGCCGCCTTTTCTTGCGTCAGACGTAACGTGACCTTCTTCTCATCCCAAATTTTCCGCAGGCGTTCTGCAGTCTCTTGGTCTTTGATATCGAGCGGTTTTTTCTTCATAGGGCCATTTTATTCGCAGAATTAATATCATCCAATCACCGCCACGCTTGATCTTTTAATATTCGTAGCGGTAATATTGGTTTATCACATCAACACGAGGAAGGGTGATGGACTTAAAAAGTTATCTCAACGAAACCGGCATCAAGCAGCAAGAGTTTGCTCAATCTGTTGAAAAATCACAGGGCTATGTAAGCCGAGTTGTTGCTGGTTCTTGCAAGCTTGGCAGTGAAGTAGTGATCGAATGGGCTGCAGCTACCGGTTTCAAAGTTACACCGCATGAATTACGCCCTGATCTTTATCCAAATGCTCGCGATGGTCTGCCTGAACAGACAGCAGCTTAACAACCAATCCCACCGAAAACTGATTACGTGTGATTGGTTTTCGAAGCGACAGGAGACGCGAAGTGGAAAACATCGAAAAACTGAAAAATGAAATTACGGCCTGGGCGGCTGAGAGTGGTCAGGAACATGTGGCCATCGAGATCAGCCGCGCGTGGTTCCAGCTTGGTGCTGATGGCGGTCGGGTTCGGCTTTACCCGATTGAAGATTCAGCCGGCACCGCTGATTGGCGTGCAATTAACACCAACCGGCAGGCGATTTTTCGCCATATGCGCAGCGATTCAAAAGCTGCACGGGCAAAGGTGCAGGAACTGGCCGACGCGATGATCGCGGCCATGCCAGCAGAACGGCGCGCAAGATTGGATGGCCCAACACCGCAGTATTTACTGTCAGTGGCCATTCGAGAGTTTGCTGCGGCGATCATCGCAATTCTGCTTGGGGCATGTGACATGCCGCAACGAATAGCCGGCGCATTAAGTGCCTTGCAGGAAACTCAGCGCCTGACCAGCGCCGCGTAAAAAACGCTGTATCGAGGAAAGACCAACATGCAAACCGATCACATCACATATCGGAACGGCTGGCGCCTGAATGGCATGCCTGCTGACGCCGCAGATATCAGACCGATTTTCGAAGATCGCCAGGCTGCCGCACATGCAGTTTGGGAACAATACGAGCAGGGCAAGGCCGCGCTGCGTGATGAAAACTTATCGCCGGAGCAGTACCAGGACGCGTGCCGCCAGCTTGCAGATGGGCTGGGGATCTAATCATGACTACAAAATATTCCGCCATCAAAAAATCGAATGTTATGGCAAAAACCTCGGGGAAGTGTGCCTATTGCGGTGTGTCTCTTAGTGGTGAGTCACTAACAATCGATCATGTACTCCCAAAAAATCGCGGTGGTGACAACAGCGTATCGAACCTCCTTGCGAGCTGCCGTCCATGCAATACGGCTAAGGGAGCGAAGACCATGGAGCAATGGCGCCGTTTCTATGCAGTCAAATCAGTTACTGGTAAAACTATTTTTGGGCAGGAGCAAGTTGATTATTTATTCAAAAATGGGCTTTTCCCTGCGATTGGGGCCAGTGAGTCATTCCAGTTTTATTTCCAAACTGGGGGTGACCAGTGAGCCGCTTACTGATCAATGAAAATCCCTTGCAAGTATTGCCGACGCTGGCATGTGCAATTGGCCTTAACGAGGCCATAGTTTTGCAGCAGATCCATTATTGGATGAATATCTCTCAGAATTTTCACGACGGGCGTCGTTGGGTCTATAACAGCGTCCCGAGCTGGCAAGCACAATTCCCGTTTTGGAGTGGGTCAACTGTTAAACGTGCGTTGGCCAATTTAGAGAAATTGCAGATGGTCCATACTGCAAATTACAACAGTGATTCATGGGATAAAACAAAGTGGTATTCCGTTAATTATGAAGTGCTTGCAGCGATGGAATCAACTAAATATCCAGTGGACGATCGATTGGGTCAGATTGACCCTATCGAAGGTGCCAAGATGAGCCAAGGAGCGGGTCAAAATGACCTTACCCCTCGGGTCAAAATGACCTCATCTCCTACAGAGAATACAACAGAGACTACTACAGAGAATCCCCCTAACCCCCAAGAGGGGGATGACGCTGACGCGTCGGGTAAGCCTCCAAAAATTAAATATCAGGACGTGGCTGACGCCTACAACGAAATCCTCGGTGAACGTCTGCCGAAAGTGCAGGAGCTGAACGAGAAGCGCAAACGCCAAATCAAGCGCCTGCTGGGCGAACTGCATGAGCCAACCCTCGACGCGGTGAAGGCCTATTTCGAAACCTTCGGTGAGGCTGCAGGGCCGTTTTACTTTGGCGACAACAATCGCAGCTGGCGTGCTGGGTTCGATTACCTGCTCCGTTCTGATGTGCTGGTGAAAACCCGAGAGGGGGCGCTATGACCCCGCAGGAGATGGAAGCCACGGTGCTGAGCGGCCTGCTGGTTGGCGGTGCCACCCCTGATGCACTGGACGTGATCGCCACCATGCCGGAAGAGGCATTCAGCATCCGTTTTCACCGCGAAACCTACAAAGAAATCAAAAAGCAGGCACTGACGCACGGTGTGATCGACGTGGTGCTGATCGGCGAATCGCTCGGCGGCGATAGTCTGGCGTCGTTGGTAGAAATTAGCCGCATGCCCGGCACGCTGGCCAACCTGAAAGGCTTTGCGAGTCTGGCCACCAAAGGGTGGCGTAGCCGTCAGATGGCCGCATTGCTGCAGGAAGGCGCAGACGGTATCCGCAGCGCCAGAAACCAAGAGCAACGCGACACGGTGATCCAGGCGTCAGTAACCAAACTGATCGAAATGACCGCCGACACGGGCGGGGTGGTGCCGGTGCATCTGGGGGAGCTGCTGGGCGGCTACATGGATTTAATGGATCGCCGCATGAAGGGTGATGCCGAAATGCGCAACCTGTACAGCGGCATTGAGGAGCTGGACGCGATTACCGGCGGTTGGAACCCACAGGATTTAATCGTGGTTGCCGGTCGTCCAGGCATGGGGAAAACCGAGTTTGCTCTGAAAGTTATCGAAGGGGCAACGCGCAGCGGCGGTGGGGCGTTGATATTCAGCATGGAAATGGCTGCATTGCAGATGGTTGAGCGTTCAGTTGCGGGTGCCGGAAATCTGTCCGTGTCGAAGCTTCGCAAACCTGAGTCACTGTGTGATGAAGATTGGGGCCGGATCCACTCGGCGCTCGAGGTACTGAACAACCGCGACATTTGGATTGTTGACGCTACCGACCTGACCGTTGACCAGATCCGCGCCATCACAGAAACCCATAAGCGCCGGTACCCGCACCTGAGCGTGGTGATGGTCGATTACCTTGGCCTGATTGCCAAACCGAAAGCGGAACGAAATGACCTGGCCATGGGGCATATTTCCCGCAGCCTGAAAACCATGGCCATGCGTAGCAAAACGCCGGTGCTGGCACTGAGCCAGTTATCGCGAAAAGTTGACGATCGCCCGGTTACCGCTCGGCGGCCAACCATGTCTGATCTGAGTGAATCAGGAAAAGTTGAGCAGGATGCCGACAGCATCGTTTTGCTGTACCGCGACGGTGTTTATAACCCGAACGGACCGGCTGCACGTTTTGCGGAAATCATCGTAGGAAAAAACCGGTTTGGACCGGGAGGCACGATTTATCAGGAATTTAAAAACGGCCACTTTATCGCTGTCGATCAGGTGGTGGCGCAAGAATCCAGCCGTATGCAACAGGAGGCACAACAACCAAAACAGAAAGAACGACGTTACTCGAGCAAACCGTTTTAACCAGCGCCTGACCAGCGCTTGAACAAACAAACGAGGAAAGACCAATGACCAGTATCAACGAAATGATCCGCGATAAGCGTTTTGTTATGGATGACGGCTGTGACCACGGCCCGGCCATCATGGACAGCATCAACCAGGCGGCACGTGCACGCTGTCGCGCCCCATACTGCCCACCGCCAAAACCCCAGCGCGTAGCTAAGCCAGTCTCTGAAATGGGGCCAATCGTCAAAATCGGTGACCGTATCAGTTATGGCCGCCGGGTAATGACTGGCATTTACGAATTGCAGCGCCTTGGACGTTCCCCTGAAAGCATCGCCCTGATGCTCCGCATGCCTCTCGATCGGGTAGTGCACATCCTTAAGCCTCTAACGGCTGTACGCCGCGAGATACAGCAAAGGGTGCTCACAGCATCAATTCCGTCAGAAAAAGACGTCATGCGCCGTTTGGCTGCCGAATCGAGGGCATAAACGATGGCCGGGCAATCGGATTATCTTCCGCCCGGCCTGCCATTCAATCGAGGCCAGTGGCCGCAGGAATGCCGCGATTTAGAGCAGTACGACCTGCGCGCCAGCGGCCTGATCCGTGACCTGTACGCACGGAAGATCACCCGCACAAAGGTGCTGGTGGCGATTGAAGAGGCTCCGGAGCGGTACCGGGAACATTTCAAGGCGCGTCTGAATTACTGGCGCGAACGCAGAGAAGGAACGGGGCAATGACGAATTTAAAGGGCTGGGTAGTGCGTAATCCATGGGCGGCGGTGTTCTGGGCGTGTGCGATCTTTTGGGTAGTGGGGGCGGTAGTTGCCGCTCTGGCGGTGCTGGTATGAGCATTTGGCCAACAGAAATGTAGCAATGCGTATCATCCGTGCCGCCTGTTCATGTGTTTCTTAACCGAATGCATGCAAGTTCCTTTTTGCGTTAGTCCAGAAACATATAAAAATTTGCCCTCATGAATGCATTTCTATTACTGAAGAAAATGCAATCACTGTAGTCGAATCAAAAAGTAGAGATTCAAAACGCCCGAGCTGTACGGTAAATGAACAATCAATCTATATGTAGTGGTTGTTTTTTTATGGTTGTACATATCTGCCATTTTCGCTCAATCCCTTGTGCTGTATGGGATTGTGATTGTAGATGGTAATTTCTCGCACAGCTTATCCACAAAAAACGCTCAGTTTGTTCACTTGCAAAACTGAAGGGTGCTCTTTATCTTATATTGCATCAATGCATTACATAAAAAAAAGAACAGTTATCTTTGTTGTGCAAACCATTCTACAAAAAGTGTTGAAAACGATTCTGTAATATGATTTGATATGCTCAGGGTGTCATGAGTTGATAAAAACACCGAGGAGATGTCATGAAAATTACACAGTTAGGCAAATTCTTGAGAAAGGTAAGGATCGATCGTAATCAGATTCTTATAGACATGGCTGCAGAATTGGATATTAGCATTGCACAGCTTTCTGCGATTGAACTAGGAAAGCGAGCCATTAACGATAGTACAAAGTATAAAATCATCTCTCTTTACAGTGCATATTGCTCTGGGGAAGAAGAGTTAGCACGGTTGGTCGATGTATCCCAACCCAGCTTTAAGGAGGATTTTGATGGTACCCCTGAGCTTCAACGGGAGTTATTTATATCTTTCGCTAGGAAATACAAAGAAATACCTGATGAAGAGGCTTTGCAGTGGCTTCAGACCTTAAATGAGATGACTATGAAACGATAAGATAGGAACGAACCGATGCAGAGAGCAACGCGGATTTTGGGTAATAAAGTAACACCACTATCCTCTGAGTTTATCAGGGAAAACGCATCAATAATTCGCCGGGCGTGCTGCTCACTGGTTCCACCAATAGGGAACCAAGTCAATGTGCTTGGCGTGTTAGATAAGTTACACAACCTTGAGTTTTTGACTCTGGAAGTTGTTGATATAGACGAAATGCCCGGCGAGTACGCTGTGACTATTCCTAGCCAAAAGAGAATAGTTGTACGTAGCGACACTTACGTTTCTGCCCATAAAGGGGAATCACGTGGGAGGTTTACGTTAGCGCATGAGCTTGGGCATTTCTTTTTGCACGCAAATACAATACCTCAGTTTGCACATTCTCAAGTCCCTTCTAACCATAGTTATATGGAGGATGTCGAGTGGCAGGCTAATGAATTTGCAGCTTGGATGCTAGTGGATGAGGGTGACCGCACTAATTTACTCAACCCAGGACGGATAAGCAGGGCGTTTGGAGTGAGTATGGAGACTGCCACCATAGTGTGGCGAAAACTAAAGGGCTAGAAGCATGAAACATACCTCTAGCCCTTATCGAACAACAAAGAATTCTAGGGTATTTGCTACCCCCTAGATTTCCTGAGGTTCAGGTTACTACTTGACTTAGACACTCGAGATTGTAATCGCGGAACTCAGGGTTGTAAAGGTAGCTTGTCAAATGAACAGGTATCAGACGATGACTAACAACCTAAATGAAGCACCACAAGACGACATGGTGGAAGTTTTCACCCCATTCATTACGAAGAACGGGAAACGTATCTTCAAGAAAGATGGCGGTTTGTTCCACTTCTATGTTCCGCGCGATAAGTACCGGCAAGGCTGATATGTCGATAATTTTAGGTAAGGGAGCTTAGGCTCCCTTTTTTGCATCTGCAGTGTTGCTAGTATGATGGTGGCATAACTGAGTGTGGGTTTCTCAAAAATTGCTGTTTTGGGATATAACTTAAAAAAAGCCTCAATAAATTAACCTGTTGAATTCATTTAAAAATAGGTTATATCCCGCAATCAGATTAAAAATTAAGTGCTAAATTTAAGTGGAGTCAAAGAAAAAAATACACAGAGGAAATAGCATGAGAATAAACCAAGAATATATCAAAAATTTGCTGTTGGCTTTTGAGGATAACCCCGGCCCAGAAACCGATATTAATGAACTTGCAGATCAAGGATTTGATTACAACACAGATGAATTTATTTTCCACATTCGGCTTCTTTACGAGCAGGGTATGATTGCTCGGGCTGACGGTGGTAGTGGATTTGGTTTATACGCTCGAGCGGACGATGGGTATTCATGGGGTGCAATGCCACTTCGGTTAACGACTTCGGGTCATGAATTCATTACCAACCTTAGACAAAAGGAGGTTTGGGAAACGGTGAAAACGGAATTCAAAGATGTGGCCAGCATCCAGTCATTGATTGGTATTGCGAAAAGCTTGGCCACAGGTTTTGCTAAGAAAAAAATCAAAGATTTGACGGGATTCGATGCTGACTAAAAAACCTCGCCACTTAGCGGTTTTTTTGTTTGAGGCGTGACACAAAACCAGTCACTGTTTATTTGTACAGTGCTTTGGTTTAATAAACTCGCAGCACACAATAAAGAGACAGTTAATTGATTGATATTAAAGATTTACTTAAATCACTTCCCAGCACCGGACGAATTGTAATTACTTGCGATAACGGCGTCATAGCTGGCACTCGCATCGTTAAAGAAAACGAGCACATAGCATCATTTAACTCGTTGATAGATTTGGCAAAATCCGCCGGGTATTCGATTGTAAGACCCGATGGAAACGCGCTATAATTAATGAGCTGGACTGAACACCCAGCCCATTCAAATTCTGAGCAACTGCTGCGCCACCGGAGAGAACCCAATGGCGCAGTATTCTTACATCAAAACAGCAGGTGACCTGCTGGTACCCGCGACACGGGATGCCAGGGATTTTCTGCGTTCCAAAAAGTTCGGCTCTGTTCTATACGCCGATTTCAAACAGGCCCGTAATCCGGCATTTCACCGCAAGCTGTTCTCGCTGCTGAACCTTGGTTTCGACTACTGGCAGCCTAGCGGCGGTGCCATATCACCCGCAGATAAAGCACTGGTGAATGGCTACGTCAAATTCCTCACGTATTACGCTGGTGGTGCAGAAGCACTGCAGGCTGCTGCCGATGAATATCTGGCTGATGTCGCTGAGAAGCGCGCAGGAAATATCAGCGCCGCAAAATCATTCGAAGCGTTCCGCGGTTGGGTAACTATACAGGCCGGCTTCTATACCGAGTACCTCATGCCTGACGGCACCACACGTAGAGAACCCAAGTCGATCTCGTTCGCAAAAATGGACGATATCGAGTTTGGCGAATTCTACAAGGCAGTGCTCGACGTGCTCTGGAATTACATCCTGTTCCGCACCTTCCCTGATCAGCAATCTGCAGAAAATGCTGCTGCCCAACTTATGGGGTACACCTCATGAGCAAGTTGACAAAAGAGGCCAAAGGCCGCGACTGCCAGATCCGGATACCAGGCATCTGTAATTTCAACCCAGAAACCACCGTCCTGGCGCATTACCGCCTGGCTGGCACTTGCGGTGGCGGCATGAAACCTAACGATGAGCAGGGTGCCTGGTCTTGCAGCTGCTGCCATGACGCCATCGATTCCCGTACAAAAACCGAATATAACCGTGAAACCCTGCGTCTTTACCACGCCGAGGGCGTATTTCGCACGCAAGTTATTTTAAGAAGTGAGGGCAAGTTATGATTTATCCTGAGAATATTGGTAAGGGCGACGGCAAAGAGCTGCACTTGCGTGCGCTGGAGCAAGTTTGGATAGAGGGTAAGTTGAAAATGTGGGGCCGCTGGTCGGGCATGGCAAAGTACGGCAGCGCCGGCAGTATGTTTAACCGTTTATTGGCCTGTGAGAAAGTGACGAAAGCAGCGATAACCCAAGCGTTGCGGCAATTAAAAAAGACCGGGTGTAGCAAAGAGGAACTGCAGCGTTATCTTTTGGATATCCTCGAGGGGAAACAAAAAAGTAGCCTGGCGTTCTGTACTGATCAAGAGGCGGGGACCATTGACCAGGTGATCGGTACCGTTCTGCTGTCGCACCCTGGCCTGAAATTTGTCATCCATGAACGCTATATCGGGAAAGGAAAAAGCAAAAAGAGTATGGCGGCAGATTTGCATGATATTCGCCCTGATTGGAGCCTGCGCACCTGCGAAACCCGGATCGCCGTTTGGTTGAAAACTGCCGAGTTTATGCTTTACCTGCCGATGAGTGATGCGTTCAATTCAAACGTTGAAAGATTTTACCGTTGACTTTGCGCGGAAAATGGTTAGATTAGGTTAAGCTTCGCGAAGTAGTACCCGCAGCGACAAATCAAAAAGAAACCCGCCATCGAGTGGGTTTTTTTATGGTGAGCTTTATAGGATTTTGTAAAAATTTATCGATTTTAGCCTATGTACATATGTATTCTATTAACTCCTGAAATTAATAGGTAATCGCGTATGCATATGTTAAACGGGTTTGATGGTTTGTTTCACCTTTATGAACCAACAACACCTACTATTATGAGTGCAAATGTATCCAGGCTTTTAAAAAAAATCTTCCCAACAGCATCTATTTCAGGTGGTTATTTTAAATTAACATTGCCGGAATCTTTTGCCCCCTTAGCTGGTGAGTGCTATTACAATGTGGCCAGAATGATCAGGGATAATGGAGGGGGAGAGCCGGTTTTAGGCTGGATGATATGGGAAAGCCCCACCATGATTGAGGGTGAGGCACATTGCCTTTATAAATCACTTGAGGGTGAGGTCTTTGACATCACTCCAAGAGTGTCTGGTGAGGAAACGATATTTTTTGTTCCCGACTTGAGAGTTCATCCATCTTTAGAACACATCTCTGGCACTAAATTCAAGATGTATCAGAACACCAATCCTAAGCTTGCTAATAATTCTGAAAAATTCGAACCATCGCAACGGGTGGAGCTTGATTTCGAACAGTCTGAGATTCGTGTGATAAAGCTAGTTGATTATCAAGATAGTTTTTTATTTGAAAAATAATTATCGGCGTTTTATTTATAATATAAAGGCCATGAGTAAGTGTGGCCTTTTGTTTGCAAGGAGCCCTCGATGGACAAGAACGAACCATACTTTTTCAATCCGGACTTAAGTAGCGAACAGCTTGAGGACTGGTTAAATCAGCAGAGGCTGTATGTGGCGCATTACAACCAGTTAAATGGACAGAGAGCCGATCTAGTAAAGCAGCTCTCTGAGGTAGATTTAGCTTTGGAACATTATGCTAATTCATTGACGCCAGGACGATTGAGTTTTCCTTGGGATCCCAATCCTGCTCTAAAAGCTCCTCAAAGTTAAAAGCAACCTCTGGTAGCTCAAGTGAATCGATAAATTTTTGTACCTCTGCGGGTAATTTTTCGACGCGCATTTCGGCTTGGATAACAAGCAGACTATCAGTGAGGGATAAACTTCGTATTTCTGCTAGCTTCCAGTTGGTCTTTGTAAAAATCAGATGATGCAGTGCTGTCTTGCCACTCAGTGGTTCGAAGATAGTTGCAAATTTTTTGCGGTGTTCATGAAGTGTTATTTCGAGAATTAGTAACTGAGCGGAACGATTTTTAATGCAGTTATCTTGCTGGCTACCAGAGTAATATGCGGAATGGTTCAAATTACGATTATCACAGACTCTTGCCTTGATGATGTGCCACAAATTGTATATAGCGCTCACAGTGAACCTCCTTATTGATGAGGGCAGAGGATACCACTACCGTCTGAGGTGGAAAATTAACAGGCAAATAATTCAGAAGCTGAGCTAATGCTCGGCTTTTTTCGTTTCTATCACCCGGTACCGGGACTAATCCCCGGAAGGGGGAGGTATGAGAACCATGCCGGAAAAAATTGCAGATAACGCCACGCATGGCGGCTGGCTGGTAGGCCTGTTGCTCGGGGCCATTAATTACTTCTCCCCCAGTGAGTGGATGGTGATCGGCATCATTGTCGGCATTCTCTCCTCCGTTGTCGGGTGTGTCGTCGGTATCTGGTTTAGATGCCGGCGAGAGAAACTACTCAAAATGTACCTGATTGACCGCTCTACCAAGAACATCAGCGCTCAGGATGTAGACCTGATAGGGGGCGAGTAGTGGCTTCGATAAAAACGAAACTCAGTTCTGCGATGCTGGCGTTAATCGCTGCTGGCGCATCTGCCCCAGTGATGATGGCGCAGTTTCAGGATGAGAAGGAAGGACAGCGGCTAACGGCGTATCAGGATGGTGTCGGCATCTGGACACTCTGTGGCGGCGTGACAATGGTCAACGGCCAAAAGGTCGTGAAGGGCCAGCGCCTGACTGCCGAGCAGTGCAAGCGTATTGACGCAGCCGAACAGAAGAAAGCACTCGATTGGGTGGTTCGCAACGTCAAAGTGACGCTGACCGAGCCGCAGAAGGTCGGGATCGCCTCGTTCTGCCCATGGAACATTGGCCCGAGCAAATGCTTTACTTCGACGTTCTACAAAAAACTGAATGCCGGTGATCGCCCTGGTGCATGCCGAGAGATCCGCCGCTGGATATTTGACGGTGGACGGGATTGCCGGATCCGCTCGAATAACTGTTTTGGTCAGGTTGCACGACGGGACCAGGAAGCCGAACTGGCATGCTGGGGATTAGACAAATGAACCGCTATCAGATACTGGTCGCAGTGTTTGTTCTCAGCCTTGCTGGTGGACTGATCTGGAGTGCAGATCATTACCACGGAAAATACCAAGAGGCTCGGCAACAGGTTGAGAAACAGAAGAAGACGCTGGCGCAGCAGTCAGGACTGATTGCCACCATGCAGGAACAGGACGCCCATAACCGCACGTTGATGGCAGAACAACAAAAGAATAATCAGCAACTGCGCCAGCTGGGGGAACGCTACCAGAGAGAATTACGCGATGCACTTAAAAACGATAAATGTGGCAATAGTCCTATGCCTGCCGCTGTTATTGACCTCCTGCAGCAAAACGCTGCCACCGGCACCGCAGCAGGTCGTCCTGTTGCCCCCTGAGTCCGTATTCATCCCATGTGAGAAACCAACGCTGCAGGGCAACACTTGGGGCGATGCTCTGAGCTACGCGCTGGCATTACAAACAGCTTTATCAATCTGCGCCGGCCAGGTGGCTACGTTGAACCAGTGGCGGGAACGAGGCTTGAATTTTTCAGAGTAGGCCCCATTTACATACGGTTACCAGCTAATTCGGCTGGTTAAGAAATGGAGTTTGATATGTTAGATAACTATGTAATAAAAACCACTGAAGAAAAGAATCGCCTCGAGGCAGTAAAGGCTGCCCTTGAAATTGTGAAAGCCTCTGCATCAACATCAACTGCATATACTGGCTACCAAAAAGTAAAATACGATAGCGAGTTTGCAATCGATAAAATTTCGAAAATTGCAGACGCCATCGAGGCTGCAATGCAGGAAAAATAAGCAAGCCGCCTCCGGGCGGTTTTTTATTGTCCATCACAGAGCATCTATCCAGGTGCTGCGTAATGCGCAAAGCAAAGTCACCGAATCTACCCGGCTCGCTGTGGGGTAGAGGCTGGTGGCTTTTTTTATGGAGAACGCCATGTCACAACCGGAAGAAAGCGGCCTTGAGCGCGATTACTGTGCCGGTCAACTTTCTCTCCGAGACTTGGCAGAGATATACGGCATCAGTGAGGGGGCCATAAGAAAGCGCGCCAAGAAATACGGCTGGGTACGCAGTGGAAAAACTGGTACGCAAAAAGGTACGCAGGTACGCAAAAGTGGTACGCAAAAATCAAAGGTGCGTACCAAGGCAACACCCGCCAATCCTGACGCCGGCGAAAATGGCGCCGAAGGGGAGAGTCCATCATCGGCAAATACGAAACCGATACGTGGTGCGCGTACCGACCCACCCATTAACGCATTCCAGCCACGCAATCAGGTTGCGCTTAAACATGGTGGCTACGCTCGTCGCTTGTTGCTGAGCGATGAAGTTATAGAGGATGCCAAGGCGCTGACGCTCGACGACGAACTCTTTCGCCTACGCGCCAGTAACCTGGTCGCCTCGGAAAATATCGGGCGCTGGAAAACCCAGTTGGAAGACGCCGAACCCGACGAAGTAAAAGGGTTGCTGGAAAAAATCAGCTCGGCGGACAAGGCCATGATGCGTAATACCGTTCGAATTGAATCGATAGAGGGCACCAAGGGGTCTATTTCTAAAATGCAGGTCGATACGGCGTATCGAGCGGCGGCTACTGAAAAAGTGGAAATGGAAATCGACATTATGAAAGACGGCGACCGCGATAATGCGATTGTCGTGCATAACGCGCTGCCGATACCTGGAAGATGATATGGCTGACATTTACCTTCCGACACTTCATGACGGACAGTTAAAGGTTTGGTCCGATTCATGGGATGACCAGTTGCACGCTGTCCGATGCGGTCGCCGCTGGGGTAAAACCTTCATGCTTACCAGCGCGGCGGTGACCTACGCCACAGCGCAGTTTAAGCGCCCGGGCATGGACATTGAGCTTGGCGGGCGGGTAGGGATCTTCACTGCTGAGTATCGCCAGTATCAGGAAATCTACGACAAGCTCGAAGAAACGCTTCTCCCGTTGAAGAAGTCATTCAGCCGCCAAGAAAAGCGTCTACTGCTGAAGAACGGCGGCAAGATAGATTTTTGGGTCACCAATGACAACAAATTGGCCGGGCGTGGTCGTGAGTACGAAATCATCCTGATAGATGAGGCGGCATTTACCAAGTCGCCAGAGATGCTGAAAGAGATCTGGCCTAAGTCGATAAAGCCAACGTTGCTGACGACCAAGGGCCGCGCCTACATATTTTCAACACCGGACGGCGTGGACGAAGAAAACTTTTTTTACGCTATCTGTAATAACAAAAGCCTGGGCTTTGTTGAACACCATGCGCCGACATCCTCCAATCCTTTCGTTCCGCCGGAAGAACTGGATAAGGAGCGAGAGAACAACGATCCCAGAGTTTTTCGCCAGGAGTTTCTGGCCGAATTCGTCGATTGGTCAGCGGCCTCTCTGTTCGATGTGCGCAAATGGTTCGAAGGTGAAAATCAGGATCAACCTGTCGATTATCCGGAGATGTGCGAGGCCGTATTCGCGGTAATGGACACCGCCGTGAAAGGTGGCGCTGAGCACGATGGCACGGCTGTGGTTTATTATGCCGTTGATACGCGCCCAGGGCGTCAGCGCCTGACCATTCTCGACTGGGATGTGGTGCAGATTGATGGCGCCCTGCTGGAAACCTGGATGCCGTCTGTATTCGCACGACTGAGCGAGTTAACCACCCTGTGCGTGGCCGTAAACGGAAGCTTGGGTGTTTTTATCGAAGACGCCAGCATGGGCAGCATCCTGCTACAAAAAGGCGAGAGCCTGGGATGGCCGGTCAACAAAATTGAATCAGCCCTTACCAGCAAAGGTAAGGACGAGCGTGCCATTATGGCCTCCGGTTATCACTACCGCGGGCTGGCAAAAATATCCCGGTACGCCTACGAGAAGACGGCCGTCTTCAAAGGCGAAACAGCTAACCATCTGCATAAGCAGGTTTCCCGATTTCACCTTGCCGATAAGAAAGCGCACAAGCGCGCCGATGACTTGCTCGATGATTATACCTACGGGCTGATCATCGCATTCGGTAGTGGCGATGCAATCTGACGAGACAACCAATGAACGAAGACGATTTCGAAATCGGCAGCTGCTCACAATCAGAGTTGATGGCATTGCTGGACAGCGATGATATTCAGCCAGGATCAACGGCGGGCTATCAGACCTGCAAAACGGTTTACCTTTACCACCCGCTGGGCGGCAAGATGGTGGATCGCCCCATTAAGATGGCGATGAACGAGCCGCGCACCGTGCATGTTGCTCAGTCTTATGGCCTTGAGCAGCGCCTGCGTGATGCGTTTGAGCGCGAATGGAAAGCTATGGGGGCTAACCAGCACATTGCCAATGCTGCCCGTATTGCTCGAATTTACGGTGTGTCGGCGGTGGCAATGCTGGTGGATAACCAGGCTCCGAATGAATCGCTGGATTACCGCACGCTGTACAAGCACAACGTCAGCTTTAATATCCTCGACCCGCTGAATACCGCGGGCAGCATCGTATTAAATCAGGATCCGAATGCTCAGGACTTTCAGAAAGTCGATGGCATCCGGGTTGCAGGAAAGCCATACCACAAATCGCGCTGCGTCGTCGTGCAGAACGAAGACCCGATTTATCTGGCATACAATCCTGCAGCGTTCGGCTTCTCTGGGCGCAGCGTTTATCAGCGTGCCCTGTACCCGCTGAAATCCTTCATTCAGACCATGCGTACCGACGACATGGTGGCAGTGAAAGGCGGTCTCTTGGTGACGAAAATCAAGGGGCCAAGCTCTGTCGTCAACAACATGATGCAGAAGCTCAGCGGCATTAAGCGAATGATGTTGAAGCGCGGGAAAACAGGAGAGGTCCTGCAGATCGGCGAGAGTGACAATATCGAGTCAATCGACCTGAGCAATCTGGAGAAACCGCTCGACTCTGCCCGTAAGCATATTCTGGAGAACGTGGCAGCCGCCGCTGACATGCCAGCAATCATCCTGAACTCAGAGACGTTTGCTCAGGGGTTTGGTGAGGGTACAGAGGATGCTCGGTCAGTTGCCGTGTACATCGACAACATCCGCGAATGGCTTGATCAGCTTTATGCGTTCTTTGTTCGTGTATGCCAGTACCGGGCGTGGAGCATTGAGTTTTTCCAGTCACTGCGCGCCGACTTCCCGGAACTGAAAAACACCTACAGCCTGTATTTCTCTACGTGGATAAATAACTTCGAATACCGCTGGCCGTCCTCCCTCAAGGAGCCGGAGAGCGAGAAGGTGAAGGTAGACGAAACGCGGTTTAAGGCCATCGTCAGCATGCTGGAGGTGGTGTTGCCGCAACTCACGGCAGACCCGGAGAACCGCGCAACGCTGATCGAATGGGCGTGTGAAAACGCCAACGCCAACGAGAATCTGTTCCCTCAACGGCTTAACCTCGATTACGACTCTCTCCTTGAAAATCCGCCACCAGACCCTCCAAAGGCTGAAGGGCCGGGTGGTGGGATGATGCTATGAACACGTTCACGCGAACCGTGAGAGACGCGGTGAGGTTCTTTCTTCGTAATGGCTACACGTCTCGCGAAGAGCTGGAGCGCTGGCAGAGCATCATCCGGCAGGCGGCAGAGAGCGAAACCGCTAACGACTACATGGCGATGGTTTCCCGCAACCTGACTAAATCGTACGATCTGCAGGTTGGTCGCGCTGGCGCACTGAAGCGTCACCAGGGCATATCCCGCTTTACGCTCAACTATCTTGAGCCAAAACTGAGGACTGAACTCGACAGGCGGATCCTGTCCAGCGCCGACCTTATCCAGCTCAACCGCAAAAAAGCTATCGACACAACGTTGTCGCGTTTTAGCGGCTGGGCCAGCAGCATACCTTCTGCCGATAGTATCGCGCTGTCTGGCATTCAGGGGACGATGCGGGCAACAGCTGATCATATTCAGAAGGCTGCCGAGAAGGTCGACTATGAAGCGCGCCGTGTGATGATCGACCAGAACCGCAAACTGATAGCCAATATTGATAATGTGATCGCAACGAGTAATAACGCGATTGCGGCGATTTGGCACAGCCACTGGCGCAGGCCCGGTTATGACTTCCGCGAAGACCACAAGGAGCGCGATCAGTTGTACTACCTGATCCGCGGGAACTGGGCGCAAAAAAACGGGTATGTGAAAGTTGGCCCTGCGGGGTATCTCGATGAAATCACTCAGCCTGGTGAAGAGGTTTTCTGCCAGTGCTATGTGACCTACATCTACAACATCCGCAGTATTCCTGAATACATGTTGACCCAGAAGGGTCACAAGTTCATGGAGTCATTGAAAGCAGCATAGGGGCATTAAAACGTGGCTATTTTTGGCAGCGGGATAATGTTCCGTCAGGGTAAGTTCGTCTTCCTGATCCAGCGCTCTGATGATGGAACGTGGTGTCAACCTGGCGGCTCGGTTGAGCCGGGAGAGCTCGCTATTGATGCTGCGCGCCGCGAAGTGCTGGAGGAAGTGGGGTATCAGTACGATGGCCTGCTGACTCCGCACAGCGTCTACGGTGATTACCTGACATTTCGCGCTGAGGTGCCGGAGCAGTTTGAAGCGAAGCTTAACGACGAATCGCTGGCCGCCGGGTGGTTCCATATTGACGATCTGCCTAAGCCGCTTCATCAGCCTTTTGCTGAGATGCTGGCGCAGCAGGCGCTCAATGAAACCGAAGTGGCCGCGCTCATCGCTGATGGGACATTAAGCAGCCCGCAATACTTTATCAACATGTGGATGTTCGCCATCCGGGTGACCGGAACGGGGGTTACCTGGCGCTCTGCAGATCAACAGATGGCCTTCCGTAACCCGGATGACTATCTCACTCCTGAATTTCTCCAGAGAGTTGCCGGGTTGCCTTTAATCTGGCTGCACCCGGAGAAAAATACGCTTGATAGTGATGAGTTCGCAAAACGCGTTATCGGCACCCTGACCAACAGTTGGGTTGCTGATAATGGCGAGGTGTGGGCTATTGCGCGCGTATACGACGCTGAGGCCGCCGAAATTATGGCGACCAGGCAATTAAGCACTTCCCCAACCGTGAAGTTTGTTGAGGCACCTAAATCAATCATTGTCGACGGTCAGTCTCTGCTGGTGGAGCCATCCCCCGAGCTGCTCGACCACGTTGCAATTTGTGAACAGGGCGTATGGGACAAACTCCTTGCCCCTACCGGTGTTAAATCTGATTCCATTCCAAATGAGGCTGAAAAGATGGACGAGGAAAAAATCGTAGCGCTTATCAATAAAGCGATCGATGCCCGCATGGCAAAAGCTGATTCTGAGGCGAAAGAGTCCAAGGAAAAAGCGGATGCCGAAGAGGCGGCGAAGAAAGAAAAGGCTGATGCTGAAACGAAAGAAGCTGATGAAGCGAAGGCCAAAGCTGATGCGGAAGAGAAAGCCGCGAAGGAAAAGGCCGATGCTGAGGCTAAAGAAAAGGCTGATGCCGAAGCAGCAGAAGAAAAGGCAGCGAAAGAAAAAGCAGACTCTGAACTCCGTCAGCAGATTGCCGACCTTAAAACACGCATCCCAACCGAGTTGAGTGATGAAGAACGCAACGAAGTTGCTGACGCGCAGGTGAAGGCTGACAGTGTGTTCTCCAGCTTTGGCAAACGCGCTCCGGTCCCGCTGTCTGGCGAAAAGCCGCTGGCATACCGTCGCCGTCTGATGATCCAGTTGCAAGAACACTCGCCGGACTTTAAGACCGTCGACCTGTCATCAATCGCTGATTCTGCGTTGCTTGGATTTGCTGAAAAGCAGATTTATGCCGACGCGCAAAAATCGGCAAGCTTGTCTGTCGGCCCTGGCATGTTGCGTGAAATTAAACGCGCTGATGCAACAGGCCGCCAGATTAGCACCTTCGAAGGCGATCCTGCTGCCACCTGGGCACCGTTCCAATCAGGTAAACGTCAGGTCACTAGTTTCAACAACCAGGCTTAATGGGAGTTATAAAGCATGGCTAATTTATCTCTTAATCCGATGGCAACCACGAATGCGCTGGGTTCCTTCGGTGTGCAGTCCGACGGTTATATCCAGGGTGTGGCTCTGGATGATCCGGCCAACCGCTTTAATCTGGCTGCGGGTACCGTGGCGGCAACGGAAACTAAACCTCTGTGGGGCGGTCTGCCGGTGGCTGAACTTCTGTCAGGCACGCAGTCTAGTCCGCGCGGTTCATACATCCGCCATGCGGTGTCTGTCGCTGAGTTGGAAGGCTTCACCGTATTCAACCAGGCGCACAACGGTCTGACCACACCACAGTCACCGGTGCCACTGTACGCATCCGGTATGAGTGTTTCGTACTATCGCCTCGGCTCAAACATGCGCGTTCCGCTGAAAGCTTCTGCGCAGGTTGTTGCGCTGGGCACCAGTGGCGCATCTGTGAAAACGGCTTTGGCCTGGGACTTTGTGAACAACCAGGTCACCACCGCAGCAGCTGCAGGTTTTGCTGGCAATGATATTGCGACTACAGCTGTGGTGTACGCATCTGGTGTGGCCACGGCGACTACCGCCTCTGCTCATGGACTGACCGCTGGCCAGTACGTGAAAATTAACGACGTTGTGCCGGCAGCGTATAACGGCACCGTTGTTGTGCTGTCCGTTACGAACTCAACCACCTTCACCTATGCCCCGGCAACAGCACCGGGCGGCGCGGCTACCACGCAAGGCACTATTGGTGCAGTAACACTTTCCGACATCACGCTGCCGGTAAAAGTGATCGCCATCGAATCAGGAAACTCAAAGACTGTCAGCTATGACAGCACGACGGGTTTCCTGACCTGGAACAACACCGACAGCTGCGCGCTGGTCTTACTTTAATCGGGAGCTGAATTAAATGGCTGCAATTACCCCCAGCTACACCATCGTCAATCCGTCGTATATTGCGCCGGAGATGATCCTCGGTTACCAGCAGGCATCAGGTGCGTTTGAAACCATTGCCAGCGGTAACCCGCAAGTGCGCCTCGGCGTTGGCGACCAGTACGTCTACATGCGCCGACTGGATATCCGCACCCAATCCACCTCCAGCCAGTCTGGAAACGGCAACCAGCTTCCAAGCGTGGCGCTGGATGCGAAGATGATTTCCACCCCAACTTATCTGTTCCGCTGCCGTGGTATCTACGATCACCACGACATGGCAGCGGCCGGTAACTGGAACTTTGCTCTGCCGGAGGCCCAGCGTCTCGGTATGCGCCAAGGCATCTTCCAGCAGCTCCGCTCTGCGCTGCTGTACGGTATGAACCCTGCGGGTGGTGAGGGCCTACTGAATACTGCGGGTGCGACCACCGAGTCTCTGCCGCCGGACAGCAACAACAACACCACTGTGCTGACTTATGATCACGGCCAGATGGCTGTGTATCTGCTGGGCCACGTTCAAGCCGCTATGACCCGTACCATGCAGTTGGGTCGCCAGCAGCGTGTCGTTATCCTTGGTCCTCAGCGTATTCTCGGCGCAATGGAGATTCAGCAGATCGTGCAGTTGACTTCTTACCAGCGCCCTGGCGGCGGTACTGATACCGTGGGTAACACGGTAAAAGAAGTGCTGAAAGGGGCAAACATCCAGGTTGACTGGGTGTATGACGATACCTTAATCGGCGCTGGTGCGGGCGGCACTGATGCGGTGGTAATCACCATCCCGGAGGTTGAGGTACCAATGGTTAACTCGACCGTTAACACCAACGAATTCGCCAAGTTGACCCCGTCTCTTGCTGCGAACGCCCTGATGTTCTGCGACATGGCCGCGCCGCGTGAAATTCCGACACCGATTGCTGGTGGCGCGATTGATGTTCTGTCCGAAATGCGCTCAACCGCTGGGTGGGCTGTCCGTCCAGAAGCCATCACCATCCTGTCGATGGCGTACAGCGCCTGACCCATTCTTGAAGTAGTTAAGCCTCTGCCGGGGTAACTCAGCAGGGGCTTTTTTACGAGGGGAACCAATGAAACTTTTTATCGCTAACACTACCAAACAACGCCAAATCTTTGCTTACCGCAAGCTTGAGACCGGTCGACTTGTCCAGATCCCGATTAACCACGGAGACCAGATGATGGTGCTCGACGGTTCCACGGATGAAGTGGAATCAGTCATTCAGCATCACCAGGTGTATGGACTGATCGACTCGACGAAAATCGACCAGAGCCAGGTGTTTGTCGGCCTTTGCTACAGCATCAATAAGCCCGTTTCAGCATCGGTCATCGAAAAGACTATCCGCGATAACGACATTCATCTGACACGTGGCGCGCACAACCGTCGCCAGGCGTCCGTGGCTGCGCTTGATAGCTCGTTGCGCGAAAGTGGTACCGGCTATTCCGGCGAAATGGAAGTCAGCGCAGAGCAGGCAAAAGGCCGCGATGACAACGAAGAGGCCGACGTGGTTAACGAAACCATCGTGACTGAAAAATCCGGGAGCAAGAAAAAATGACAACGAGCCTGTCGGGATTTATTGAATTCATTCGAACTGACATGAAGGTAACCGTTGTCCAGGTTCCTGACGACTCTCCATCATTTTCCCTGGCTTATGGCGGCGCGATCGAATGGGTTAACCAGGAAATCGCGTGCGTCATGCCGAATCTCTATACCGTGGCTGTTTACAACCTCGGGGCGTCGTTCCTGATCAATTACGGCACTGAGTCGGTGTTTACTGATTTCAGGAAAGAACATGGGTTGAATGATTTCAATGCTGGCGTGATTACCGGAGCCGGGGACAACGCAACCAGTGCGCAGCGTCTGGTTCCTGACTTCTTCAAAGATTTGTCACTTGCTGACCTTCAGATGCTTCAGGACCCTTGGGGACGCCGCTACCTGATGATTGCCCAGCAGTTTGGCAGCCTGTGGGGGTTGTCATGATCACCTTCCATCTGGGTGTTATCGATATTCCTTACGGGGATGAGAACACCACAACTGGCGACGTTGCTGAATATCTGGAGGGAAAATACCAGATTATGCAGACCTTCTTCGATAGGTATGGCAATGACATTGCCGACCTGATGAGTAAGGACCTCGCCGCAAATCTTGAAAATATGTTGGCTGGTGCACCACCATCAAGGGACCCGCTTGCAGAATCCATGTCGCGGATCCACGACTTGTTTGTGGCCTTTCTGGATAACGGCGAGATGAACGGTATGCAGGGCGTCCCAACCCGACGCGCGCTGCTTGGCATCTCGAAGCGTTTCAAAAATAAGAAAGGTGATCCGCGACAATCATTTATCGATACAGGAAATTATCAGGCAGCTATGCGCGCCTGGGTAAGTGGGGTGTTAAATGCCTTCCCTGAGTGAACTGCAGCAGAATGCGAAAACCGAACTTAACGCCATACTGACGCAGGGGCTTGACGACCTTAGCCGTTTTCAGGTGGTCACCTTCACGAAGTACATCAGGAAAGTACTTCCGCTGGATGGCTTCGTGTTTTGGGTAAAGGCGTCGATTATTGCTGATGATCCGGGCAGTGAGCCGGATACCAAGGATGTAAAAGGCTACCTGCACCTGACGACGGAAAGTATTCAGGATGAGGAGCAACTCTACGACAAAAACGTGGTGACGTTTACCGCGCAGGCTGATATCGATCCCTTTAATGATATTGGCTCCGAGGTGCTCTACATCGGCGAATTCTACGGTATCCGGTTTGCGTTTTCTCGCCGTTCTGGGTTGAACGAACCCGCCAATATTTACCACTACACCGGGCACGCCATTTACCCGCACATGATGTCGCAGATCATCAACTCGCCGGACGATATCGATCTGGCGGATCTGGTGGTCTCAAGTTCGCTGCCGATCTGGTTGTCATTGAACCAGTACATGCCGATGTTTCCGGCCATGCTGTCATTGCAGAACCTGGCCCCGCCGTATGCCACGGTGAAATGCAGCGACCCGGTACCGGTCGCCGGCGCTTTTTACCTGGATGAAAAATCCAACCAGTACCAGTTGGTTTCCGAGGATGTGACGATCTCGGTAACCGGCCTGCGCAATGCATCCGTAGAGGATTTTCTCCGCTACGTCCAGCAATACACGCTCAGCGATGATGCCGAGATGGGCGTAATGAATATTCCCGTGGTGCAGGATGAGCGCGTGACGCAAAACGAGCTCAACATCATCGCCATGCGGAAGAAGATTAAATTTCGCGTCAATTACTATCAGCAGCGGATGAGAAATGTCGCCCGCCAGTTGATCACGTCTGCCATCCCGTCCATTTATGTGGAGAAATAGTTAAATGGCCATAGTGAATATTAATGTTTCGGTCACCAACCCACCGAAACCGAGCCAGTTACTGAAATCCGGTGCGCTGGTCTCTGTCGGGGGGGCGACGTTAGCGCCGGGCAGTTACGAGCTGTTGACGTCAAAAGACGACCTGAAAACGATTGTCGCGCCGGCGAAAACGATCACGGCGATCGCCTGGGCGACGAATACCGTCACTGTGACGCTATCCGAAGCGCATGGCTGGGCCAACGGAGACAAAGTGCCGGTGGTGATTTCCGGTGTGGTGCCTGTGGAGTACAACGGCGCACATACGGCAACGGTGACTGGTGACAAAGCGTTTACCTATGCGTTGAGCGCCGATCCGGGTACCGCAACAACGATGGGTACCGTGGCGTCTGTGGCATCCGGCGAAATTCAGCAGATGAATACCACCTACTGGGCGCAGGGGACCAACCGTGCGGTTTATGTACTGGAGTTAGGCGAGCTGAGCGCAGCAGACGCGATTAAGGCGTTAAGCAAATTTATCGACGAAGATATTTCGCTGGGTAACACCTATCAAAAATTCTTCTCCTATCTGGTTCCCCGCGAATGGGACGAAGAGGCCACATTCAAGACGCTGGCGAACAACTACACGTCGCCGGGATCGCTGGTGAAGTTTTTTGTCACCACCACCATTGCCACCTATGAAACGTGGGTGTCGGGGAAATACCCGAATGTTTTTGCCGGTGTTGAGGCTCCGGGGATTGGCGCGACCGAGTTTTCTATGGCGGCACCGTTCCAGTCGTCGCTGGCCAACGATCCAAGCTCGTCGAACATGGTGCCGCCGATGGCGTTCCGCTTCATGTATGGCGTCACCGAGTATCCGCCTGCTGGGAATGGCAAGTTGCTAAAAGCCCTGCAGGACAACAATATCAACTACATCGGCACGGCGGCCGAAGGGGGGCTAAGCAACAAAATGCTGGTCGCCGGGCATATGCTGGACGGTATGCCGTTCAACTACTGGTACTCGGTGGCCTGGTGTGCCATCAACCTGGAGATGGATCTGGCGAATGAGGTCATCAACGGCTCAAACACTACCGTTAACCCGCTCTATTACGAGCCTCAAGGTATCGGTCGCTTGCAACGCAGGGCACTGAAAACGCTTCGTTCCGGTATCAGTTACGGGCTAATCCTCGGTCAGGTGATCGACACGCAACTTAGCCAGGATGCCTTCAACGAGCAGTACGAAAAAGGGACCTATGCCGGCAGCGCGGTGATCAACGCCGTACCGTTCGCCAACTACACCAGCCTGAATCCGTCCGATTATGCCGATGGAAAATATAGCGGCCTGAGTGCGGTTGTCACGCCGAAACGTGGTTTTGAGTCCATCACCTTCAACTTAAACGTAACCAATTTTGTGGGGGCGTAATAAATGCCAAATCCATTAGTTCCGCAGGGATTCCTTAACCGCGTCCGTGGCGCGGTCAGCATTACCGACAACCCGGCGCTAAACATTACAGCATCATTCCTGGGCAAAGAGGGGATCAGCATGCGGCCAGATTCTCCCGCCACTGACATTATCCCCACGATGACGGGTACTGTCGGCAGCCAGGCACCCTATCAGCAAGTGACCTTGACGGTGCATCTGCTGAAAACGCAGGGGCTGGCTGCCAGTTATCAGCGGCAATTTGCCTCTGATACCGCATTGGGGGAGGTGGTAGTTACACCGGATGCGACCACTTTCGGCAACTACACCATTCTGAACTGCTACCTGGTGAATTTTAACGAAATCACCCTCAACGGTACGGATGCCGGCTTTGTTGCGACAATTTCCGGTTACCTCACCACCAACGACAAGATGTGGGATTGATGGGTATGAAAATTGATAAAAAACTGAATTTCGTCAGCACGATCACGCGCGACGACGGATCGCTGGTCTACCTGCACGTTGTGCCGTTCCCGTATGAAGTGGTGCAGGAAAACTGCGTGATGCTGGGGAATATGTTCCATAACTTCTTCACCTCGGTGGGGGCGACGGGCGCGCCGCGTGTGGCCGCGATGATGCTGCGTAATATTCTCAAGGCGCGGCAGGATACTGGGGGCGTTCCGGCGGATGAACCGACCCTCGTTGACGACATTCAACGACTGACGACAGTAATTTTCAATGATAACGGCGTATGGCGTCCTGTGCCGCTTGAAACGGCATTTAAGCAGGCGGTTATTTCTCCGGACGAATACCGTGAAGTTGAGGGCGAAGTGGTGTTTTTTATGGTCGCCTCTGCCATTCAGAAAGCCAACTTGATAGCGGGGACTGTGGGGAAAGCGCTCGATATGTACAGTGGGCAACTCGTCTCATTGAGTGCTACGGCGTTTCGCGATTCTTTACCGACGTCGAAGACGGATACCGATACCCCGACCCCGTCAGCCCCGCAGGAACTGTCGTACATTCCCTCCTGACCTGGGCCTCCTGTGAGGGGTTCAGCGAACTCTGTCGGGAACTGGATTGCGGCAACTACAAAAGCCCGCTCCATTTCCGGCAGCGGTTCATTCTGGAAGAAATAAGACAGAAGGGCTATTTCAATGGCAGCTAAATCCGTTGTTGAAATTGATGTTCAGGACGAGAAATTTCAGGCGTTCCTCGAAAAATTCAATGAGTACCAGAAGGCGCTTGAAGGTTTGCCTGAGCAATGGCGGGGCGCGGCGCAGGGGATCGGGGATTCTGCCAAACAGACGGAGAAGGTGCTGGGTAGCACGGAGGCGATCACCCAGTCATTCAACGAAGGGGTTGCAGCCATCGCCTCTGTCAATGATGGCCTTGACCGTTTGAATGGAAACCTTGAGAAAGCCAATAAAACGCAGTCTGAATTTAACAAAAAAAATCGCGGTGCCAGTAAATTTCTGAGCAAAGCCAGCAAGGATGCCAAAGATCTGGCCGGCCACATTAAAAACGCCACAACTAGTTTGCTCTCGTGGGGGACTGTGCTGGGGCTGTTTTCTGGGTTGGCCGGGGCCGGTGGTTTGTGGGGGATGAATCGCCTGGCGGGTTCGGCTTCCGCGCAGCGGTTCACTGCGATGGGGTTAGGAACTACCGCCGGCGGCCTTAATTCTAGCGCTGTTAACTACCAGAAGGTGCTCGGCAATCCTGTCGGCACGTTGGGTGCCATCCGTGACAGCCAACTGGATCTGAGCAAGCGCTGGCAGTTTAAGGCAATGGGGATTGATAACCCTGATCAGGATCCGGCGAAACTGTTGCCACAGATGATCAAAAGCGCACGCGATATTTTTGTGCGCAATGGCAGCTCGCAGCAGGGAGCTGAGGCTTACGGCCTGACTAACTACTTCACCCTTGACGATCTCAATCGCTTTAAAAAAATGAGCGATGCTGAAATCGAGGCGATGACGAAGCAGGCCCAGAAAGATACACAACGCCTTCAGGTGACCGACCAGCAACTGAAACAATGGCAGGATTTTAATATTCAGTTGGATCGCAGCAAGATCAGTATTGAAAACACCTTTATTCGTGGGCTTGCGCCATTGGCTCCGGAATTAGGGAAACTGTCAGATGCATTTTCTGAGGCAGTGGATACCGTCCTTAAATCACCTGAACTGGGCAAATGGCTTGATGGGCTGGCAGATGGCATCAGACGGTTCGGTAACTACCTGGTATCCCCGGATTTCAAAAGCGACGTTGAGTCGTTTATGACCGGTGTTGAAAGGCTGGCGCGGGTTATTGGCAAGGTGATCGATTGGGTTACCGGAAAAACCGATATTACATTGGATGATGTTAAGTCGGGTTCTTCCATGCTAAGCGATGAAAAGCAGACGGACCCGCAGACCGGCCAGAGCTATACGCCAGGCAGTGATGATGATCCCCGCGTGTGGGGATGGTTGAAAGGCGTAAAAGGGTTTTTCTCCAGTGATGGTAACCCCTCCGGTAGTGATGACAATCAACCTTGGTGGAAATTACGCGCCGGTAATGATGGCATTTTAAACAACAAATGGAATCAACCGGAGCAATACGCCCAATCAGCAAAAAAACGAGCCTCAGGTACAAACCCATCTGATTACGATGGATATTTTGAAGAGGCAGCCAAAAAATACGGATTAGATGCCAAGTTGCTAAAAGCGGTAACGGGTGCAGAGTCATCGTGGAATACACATGCTGTCAGCAAAGCGGGAGCGCAAGGCTTGATGCAGGTGATGCCTTTCAACTTTAAACCCGGAGAGGACCCCTACAACCCCCGTGACAACATTATGGCCGGTGCCAGGGTAATGAAGTGGGCAAAAAATCAGGCGGGCGGTGATGTTGAAGAAATGCTGCGCTGGTATAACGGCGGCAAGAATCGCGGCAGCAAGGAAAATCGTGAATACCCCGGACGAGTACGAGAGCAGTTCATAAAGCTCTACGGTTCAGGCGCGCCGGGTTCTACCCAAAGTAATCCCCAGCAGCAACTCACCCAGCAATCCTCCAGCAAAACCGATCAGATATTGCAGCAGATTTTGGATAATCAGCGACGGGGAGGAAGTGCCGGTGTGGTGGTGTACAACAACACCGGTGGCAGCGCGATTGTTTCGAGCACGCAACTCGGAGGATATGGTTAATGGCATTTACCCGCGAACTTTATAAGTTGGGGTTTGAAATCTCACCGGTGATCCTTTGTGACGGTGTTGCGCAGAGTATCCCCGGAGGAATGCTGCCGATCGTTGCGCTAACGCAGAGCGCCAGTTTTGTCAGCAACCTGATGGGCGGCGCGGTAAATCTGACCGACCTGGATAAATATTTCTGCCACTGGCGCGCCGCACAGGGTTCCAGCATGGTTGATTACGATATCGGCCGTTACCCCTTTGCTAATCAGGCTGTCGCCGCTAACGCACTGCTGGCGCAACCGTTGCGCATTCCCATGCTGATGGATGCACCGGTGAATGAAAACACCGGAGCGTTGACAAAGCTGGTCACGCTCAGCGCATTGCAGGCCGTCCTGCAGGCGCATGCCAATCTTGGTGGTACGTTCGTCGTGGCCACCCCGTCGCTGATTTATAGCGGTTGTATCCTGCGTACCGTTCGGGACGTCACGGGGTCGAATGATCCGCTACCGCAGCGTCAATGGTTGTGGGACTTTGAACAACCGCTGATTACCGAAACCGGCGCGGAGCAGGCGATTAACAGTTATTTGGGCAAGATTGATAACGGCGACAAAACCACGGAGAGCGCCTGGACCAATACGGTTTCTGCACTCGGGAATACGTCGTTGGGCAGTAGCGTTTCTGATGCTGTAACCGGGCTTATCGGTAAATTAAGCGGGGCGTTTAATTTATGAGCACAACACTTTATCCGTTTTCCGGGAATGAGCAGAAAAGCATGGTTTTTACGCCGATGCTTGACGGTGAGGTATACAACTGCCAGACCAAATGGAATATTGCCGCGCAGCGCTGGTATCTCAATATTACGGACAACTCAGGTAATCGCCTGTTAACCATGCCGATGATCGATTCGCCGATGGGGTACGACATTAACTTGCTTATCGGGGCATTCACAGCCACGAAAATGGTGTGGCGATATTCATCGGGGCAAATAGAGGTAATCAACTGATGCGGTACTATGATATTCAGATATTTGCCCCACCCGATAAAAACGGTAACCCCGGAAAACTTTTCAAGCAATATTCCAGTCTGAAAAATGGTGTGTTCAATCCCGGTAATTTAATGATTGAGTTTGATATTCAACGCTTTGGTGAATCGACGCCAATGGGGCAAAGCTGCATCACCATTTGGGGGATAGGCCCGAAGGATATGCAGCAGGCCAGACAGAATATGTTTGGCATGACGATAAAAATGTGGGTGGGCATGTCGAAGGGGTTACCGCTGGCGAAGCCTGCACAGCAAGGACTGGTGTTGGAGGGGACCGTGTGGCAGGTGTTGGGAAACTGGCAGGGAACCGAGCTACGGACAGATCTCATTGTGACGGCGGGGGCGGTCTCTGCGGTCAATCCCGCGCCGTTGGCCCCGATCAATTTAACACTGCCGTGGAATAAAGGGATCAAGCTGTCTGTTGCGTTGACACAATGCTTTCAGAATATGGGGGGCGATTACCGTTTCTCGATAAGCATCAGTGACCGCTTGGTGAATAACTACGACAGCAACATGTTTTGCGGCAGCCTTTCTGAACTGGCGACGAAATTAAAAACACTGAGTAAAAACATCATCAAAGACGGTAAATATTCCGGTGTGGAAATAACAGTGGTGAATGGCAAAGAAATCCGTGTTTTCGATAATGATATTGAAAACCAAATCGACAAAGAGTCGAAAAAAAGCAGCGGTTACCGTAGACAAAACCCGATACAGATAGAATTTACCGATTTGGTCGGTCAGCCAACGTGGGTGCAATTTGGTACGGTCAGTATTCCCTGCGTCATGCGCAGCGACATTCAGGTGGGGGATTATATCCGAATGCCTAAGGATTCTCGGCCGATGATACAGGCATCTTCATATTCCCAGTTTCGTGATGACGCTGCATTTACCGGTGATTTTCTGGTGTCTTCGGTGCGTCTGCTCGGCAACAGCCGGCAACCGGACGCTAATAGTTGGGTGACCGTCATTGAAGCTCACCCGGACGTGAAATTGGGGGCGTCGTGAGCATTGATAAAAAGCTGAGTTTTGGCGGCAATATGCATCGGTTCGCCGACCAAAAAATCGCGGACGCCATGCAAATGGCCGGTAAGGTACTGCCCGCATCGGTGGTGATCCGCTCGGGAAATATGGTCACGGTGTCATTCCTGCTTCGCGATATTCCGTACATGCTGCCGCAGATCACTATCCCCTTGTTCGGCCCACAGTACATCCGCTATCCCATGCAACCGGGAGACAGGGGGATTGTCATCCCGGCGGATACCTACCTGGGTGGGGCCAGCGGACAGGGCGGGGGCACTGCCGATCTCACTCCGCCGGCCAATCTCAGCGCGCTGGTGTTTTTGCCGATCAGTCACACGGAATGGGAGAACGTCGACGGACAAGTGCTCACGTTGTATGGCCCGGAAGGCGTCACGATACGCGATGCCGGCAGCAAGACGACGTTCCTGCTAACGCCGGAGAGCATCACGATTGCCACGCCTGAGCAGTTCAAGGTCACGGTGGGCAGTACCGTGCTGACGCTGACAAAGGGCTCATGGTCGCTGACTGGCCAGAGCGGAACCCTGACTGATGGTCAGGCCAGCACCAGCCCCGCCATTATGCATGAGGGCTGGCAGCAACTGCTTACCTGGGTGAATTCCCATCAGCACAGTAACGGTAACGATGGGCAAGACACCGGAGGGCCGACAACAAGTTTCGACGGGAGCATTACCGAATGAGAACATACGGGCAGGATGAATCCGGCAAGTGGGTCACGATCGCCACTGACGCGAACGGCTTTAACGATGCCGTCTATCTCACCACGCTAGTTCAAAACCTCAAGCTGGCACCGCAGGAGCCCCCCTTTTTTGCGAATCACGGCATTCCTGCCAACGGTTCTGTGATCCAGCAGATTATCCCCACGTTTTACGTGAACCGGCTGCAACAGCAATTCAGCGGCCATTTCTCTTCACTTCAGATTGCACTGACCGAAGTTGATCCGCCGGTGTACGACATTTCGGTTATCACCAACTCGGGTTCGAAAATAGTGGCGAAGGTGTATGTATGAGCGATTTACCCGTTATTTATGATATTTCCGGCCCGGTCGCCAAAACGGCGGAAGAGTTGCGCCAGCAGGTTATTGAAACAGCAACGCGGCTTTCACCCGGGATCACGACCGATTTACCCGGCTCATTGATAGAGGACATGGTCAGCACCAGCGTGGGTGCGTTGCTGGTTTGCGACCAGGCGCGGGTCGATTTGATTAACTCATGCAGCCCCTACGGCGCGAATGTACACCTTCTGACGCAGTTGGGTAACACTTATGGTGTGCCACAGGGCGAAGGCACCAATACATCGGTGTATGTCGTATTTTCGGGGCCGCCGGGGTTTGGTATTCAGAAGGGGTTCACAGTAGGGGATGGCACCTATCTGTATACCGTCCGGCGAGACACGGTGATCCCCGACAGCGGACAGACGGAACCCCAGTACTGTCTGGCCACGACGGGGGGAATATGGGCAGTGCCGGCAGGGACAGTTAACCAGGTGAAAACCTCTGTTCCGGAGTCTTACAAGATAACCTGCACTAATCTGACTGCCGGTTTACCGGGTACGGACGAGCAAAGCCCCGCGTCGTATCGTGCGCAGGTGTTGCAGTCCGGAATGTTTGGGGTGCAAGGTACGCCGGATTGCTACCGATCATCCCTGCAAAAAGTGGCTGGCGTACAGGAAAACCTGATTTCGTTCCGCCAGGCGACGCTCGGAAAATGGGTAGCCGTCGTCGGTGGTGGTGATCCTTATGAAGTCGCCTATGCGATTTATAAAGCCGTGCCGGATATTTCCATTTTGACCAACGATGTATCGAATCCATCGGGGGCGGAGGTGGAAAAGAAAACCATACCGATCACGGTCTACCCCGACGTCTACCAGGTGCCATTCGTTGTGCCTTCATCGCAAAACGTGGTGGTGCTGATCACCTGGAACTCAGCCTCGACGACCTACATCGATCCGGAAGGCATTGCTAAAGCGGTGCAGCAGAATATTGCCGATTACGTTAATGCTGTCGCTGTTGGACAGCCGATAAACATTTTCCAGATACAGGATATTTTTCTGAAATCGGTTGAGGGGCTGGTTGCTGCGTCGCTGCTTTCCATGATCCAGGTTCAAATCGGGATTAACGGCGCAATAAAACCACCGGCACCAGAGTCAAGTCTGGTTTATGGCGACACCTACGCCTATTTCTCCACCTCGGCAGCACAAATACAGGTGAAGCAATATGCAAGCTCTCATTGAGAAAATCATTCCCGCTTATCCGTATACGCAATATAACGAAGATCCCAACATCGTCGCATTCTTCACTGCCTATAACACGTTGGCGCAGGGGTATCTTGACTATCTCAATGCGCTTAATTTGCCGTGCTGGACTTCTCCCTCCATCACGGGGGAACTGCTGGACTGGATAGCGCTCGGCATTTACGGGGAAGGGCGGCCATTACTGCAAATATCTGAGGATGCGATCGCCCGCGGTGCCTACAACACCATCGAGTACAACGCCATTCCTTATGCCGGTCTGAAGAATTACGTTCCCGGCTCGGCGTCATACGTACCCGATGATTATTTTAAACGGATCCTGACCTGGAATTTTTACAAAGGTGACGGTTCTCACTTTTGCATCGACTGGCTCAAGCGCCGCCTGGCGCGATTTATTCATGGAACTAATGGAATCGATCCGCCGTTGCAAAGCACCTTCGATATCAGTGTGACGGTCAATAACGGCGTGTTCACCATCCAGATCCCCGATTATGGCGATGGCGTCGGCTATTTCCTGAAAGATGCGATCAGCCAGTCTCTGGTCAAGCTCCCCTTTGTTTATACCTACTCTGTAACGGTGGTTGCACAATGATTATTGGATTTGGAAACAACGTCGTGTCGTCGTTGGCAGCAGATATTACGGCGACCCAGACCACAATACAGGTGATGCCAGGCGCGGGGGCGCTGTTCGCCGGTCTGCTCACTTACGACTACGCTAACGACTCAAACCTTCTTAAGACCTACGCGAAAATTACGCTCACGGATGCGAAAGAAACCGTGTTCGAAGTTTGCCACCTTACGGAAGTCAACAACGATATGCTGACGATTGTACGGGGTCAGGAAGGCACCGCGGCTAAGGGTTGGTCCCTGAACGATGTGATCGCCAACTTTGCGACGCGGGGTTCAGAAAATCAGTTCGTGCAGATCGAGCAATTGCAAAGCGGCCATTACACGTCGGCGGTGGCCGGCGGTACGGCGAATGGGTTAACGCTGGCGCTGCCGGCAACCTATTTCCTGAACGGCTCCACAGACTGGGCATTAAAAACGCCGCTCCTCATTTACCCCACCCTGAACAATACCGGTGCCAGCACGCTGCAGTTGACTATGGGTGGCCGTGTGATGGGAACTTACCCGCTGGTGAAGGGCAGTAATACGGCATTACGGGCAGGGGATATCGTTGCCAAAACACCATTCCTGACGGTGTTCAACGCTGAGCAAGAGAGGTTTATCGTACTGAACCCAACCACGGATGTTGGCTCCGTCCGGACGGTTAATTCAATCGGCCCAGATGTCGGCGGTAATGTAACGCTGCCGATGTACGGCCTGGGATTGGGGCCAGTAGCTAAATCGGACGCTTACAGCAACGTAGCGCAATTTTACCGCGTTAATGTGTCTTCGGCTAACGCGCCACCAATTACAGGCAATATTGCAGCCGGCGTGGTGAGTCTGCCATGTGATGCAGCACCTTCAACGGGATATATTGCCGTTTCAGGAAATGGTGCTGCCTATGTCGGTTCGTCAAACACACCTGCAAACGGTGTGAAATGGAGTCGCATCTACACTACTGATTACAAACCCACCGCTGCCGATGTAAATGCTTATACAAAACAAGAGTCGGATGGTCGTTTTATTTATAAGACTGGCGACACGATAGATTGGCTAACTGTCAGGGATGGATTATCTACAGGGAATGATATAACTGTTGGTCGAACGCTCTTCGTTAAAGGCATGGAGTTTATTGTGAAGCAGGGGTTACAGGACCCCGTGAATAACTATCGGCAAACTAACGGCATGCGGATTCAAGGCGCAGGAAATTTGTTTGTTGATATATATCAGGCTGAGCGCATGGGTGAGTATCACTTTCTTGGCATTCATGTGGCTAATGGTGGTGCTGATGGCTGGTATGAATTTAGGAATGATGGCTCATTCAGTGCCGGGGCTACTGTTGGCGCAGGGGGAAGCAATGGAGGTAAACTTTATCAAGATGGGAATCTGTCTGGCTCCATATGGGGAGGCTATCTCAGTAACTGGCTTAACCAAAATATTTCTAACGCACAAAATAACGCGCAAAACTGGGCCTATCAGAATTTAGTCAATGCCGTGAGGCTCTCTGGCCGAACTGTTATTAGGGACTCAGGGGGGCGCATTGATTTACCGTCAGGTTGTGTTTATACCGGCATGTCTGGTGCGAACTACAATCCCGATACATGGGGGGCATATTCGGCCATCCAAGTTTTGATTAATGGACAATGGGCCACTGTAGGAACGGTATAATTATGAAGAATTTAAAAAATCTCAAAAAGTACACCCCCGATGAACCAGCGTTAGGCAAGACGGTTGCCTATCTACGTGATGAAGATGGCAATGATTGGTATGAAAGCCAAAAGGACTTTTCCGCCGATACTGTGAAAGTTGCCTATGATGCCGATGGCATCATATTGGCCGTGGCGCGTGATGTTTCGATGCTTTGGCCAATTAATTTATCTGTTGTTGAAGTGAGCGAGAAAAGCGCGCCGCGTGGGCTATCAGACGCCGGGGAATGGGTTTTTAATGGTAAAAAAATTACTCCCCGCACCTACACCAAGGAAGAATACAAGGCGCAGGCTCAAGCTCAGAAGAAGTTACTTTTGGACGAAGCCAATAAAAAAACTCAGGCTTGGCAAACTCAATTGATGTTGGGGATAATTACCGATACTGATAAGGTATCTCTAATTACATGGATGGAGTATGTGCAGAAAGTTCAGGCTGTTGATATACACTTAGCAGATAAAATCGCATGGCCCAACCCGCCGCTTTAAAACAATGGCCCTCTGCAGGGAGGGCCGGTTTTAAAAGGTGTTAATTTTTATTGGCACCCAAGGAAACTATGACTTCATTATCGAAAAAGTAAAGTGAATAGTCCTTGTTAGACGAAAAAGGGGTGATTCCTTTACCTACTATATATGCAAGTTTGTTTTTATTGCTTTGCTCGTCACCATAACCATGCAGGGTTTTCGGCAACCCTTTATTAATTAATTGGAATGATGCCAGAAATTCAGCCGCGGGGCTAAGGAAATATCCTATTAATGGTTTGTTATCCATCAGTAACCTTGCTCTCTCATTAATGTTAACTTGACCGATTGTGCCAATAAGTTTCACATTAGGGTGACTAATGATGTCTCTGGATATCATGTCAAATACAAAGTCTTCATATTCACGCTGCGATTTCATAGCGCTACTTAATTGAGCGCTAAAAGCAAAGGCTGTAATTAAAGGTATTAACGCAAGATGCTTTGCTTTTGGTGCAAGCTCAACGATTGAGGTGGCTATAATTACAAACAGCACTGAGAATGATACTAATGTTCTCGGAAAAACGGGCGAATCCCGCAGAAATATTGTCGGGCCTAAAAGTGAAATTAAAAAAACAAATATGGAAATAACTATCAGTATTGAAAGTGAAACAAAGTTGTTGTTTTTTTGAACTGACCTCTTTATTGAAAATGCAATTATAAAAAATGCAGGAATTAAGAAGTAAATATACACAGGACCATGAAAGTAAGATGCAATCATTTCATATAAATCTTTCACGGTATTAACTAGCGTTCTATAGCCATCAATATCTGGGGTTATTAATTCCGAGCGAGAGTTGCTTTTTGTTGAAAATAGCAACATATAAACAATGTAAAATGAAATGAATTCACAAGCTTTTCTTGCGACAAGCTTCGTAAAGTGATGTATCTCTAAGCAGCTCTTAAGCCCAAATATAATAATGTCTACAGCAAGTAGACCTATAAAGATATTTGCACATGGTTGATATAGAGTTAATGCAAGGACTCCGGAAACTATTTTTACTGCCACTTCGTGGATTAGATTTTTGTTGCTATAAGTGTAAGATAAAACAGCAAGGAAAAAAGCCAAAGCCATACCAAGCGAGTCATATCTATAGGCGATATTTTGCAGCATGTAAGGATTGAATATCAAAAACGCAGCGACGAAAATAGGATGTTGAACATCCATTTTGGTTAAGTGCTTTTTTAACAATAAAGATGACGCCCCTATGAACAGACAGGACGTAATCATTGTGTATGGGAATAGGTCAAGATTGTAGTGACCGCTTGCAGACAGTATTTTCATTAGGATATCAGCCACGGGTCTTCCTAGCCCTCGCCATCCATATTGCCCTGTTATAGCCCTATCTAAATCATCCCTGTAAAATACCCCAGCTTGGATAAGAGGGTATATGAATAGCAGAGCTAATCCTGAGTACAGTGCCAATATTTTTTTGTCGTTTTTGCAGATCATTTGAATTTATGTCTCACTTTTTCACTATATAACGTGGTCTACATTTTGTTTCAATATAAATCCTGCCAATATACTCACCAAGGACACCAATGCCTATGAGCTGTACGCCTCCAAGAAAGAGGATGGAAACGATGATAGATGGGTAGCCTGCCACAGGGTTACCCCAAATAATTTTATCTAAAATCATCCATGTTCCATATAGGAAGGATAAGGTTGCAACGAAAAAACCAAGATATGCCCATATTCTAAGTGGGAATGTCGAAAAACTGGTGATTCCTTCAATGGCCAAGTTCCAAAGCTTCCAACCATTGAACTTACTTGTGCCGGCGATACGCTCAGCTCTGTTGTATTCTACAACATCAACTTTACCCCCGACCCAACTTAATATTCCCTTCATAAATAAATTCCGCTCTGGGAGTAGTTTGATATTATCTACCACCTCTCGAGACATAAGCCTAAAATCACCAACGTTTTCCTCTATTACAGGTTCACTTATTTTATTATGAACTTTATAAAACCACTCTGCACTTTTACGCTTCATTCTTCCATCACATTTTCTATCAATGCGCTTTGCTAAAACCACTTCTGCGCCATTTTCCCATCGCTGAATCAATCGTGGGATGACATCTATTGGATCTTGCAAGTCAACATCTATAGGAATAATCACATCACCAGTAGATGATTCTAATCCAGCGAAGAGGGCAGGTTCCTTACCAAAATTACGTGTAAAGTTTATAGATTTAACATTGCTATCTGCCAAGGATAATGAAGATATAATGCTTTCTGTTTTATCTGAACTACCATCATTAATGAAAATAATCTCAATGTCATAATCGGAAATTGGTTTATATTCGCGTACTGACTTATAGAAGACAGGTATTGTTTCTTCTTCATTAAACACAGGAACTACCAAGGAAACTTTCATTAATCATCCTTGAATACAAAAAATTTAGAGTAAATGAAACCACATATTAGGCTTACCGCAGAGAAAGTAATCAGTGTAATAATTGGCTTTACATCCATTTTGTCTGCTAGCCAACCTACCAAGAATGCCATGCCGCCCATAAACAGCACATACATCACGTACCGGATTGTTGTTGCCTCTGATTTGAACGTCCACCTAGCGTTTACAAAGAATGAAATGGTTACTGCGATGCAGAAAGCAACAACGTTAGAGATCGACTGTGAGGAGCCGCCAAGCAGCATGAGCGCAAAAACAGCCCAATGAGCACAGGTGTTCATCACACCTACTGATGCATAACGTAAAAAAGTATTCAATGCGCAAAATTCTTAAAATTAGATTTACTGTATTTTGCCACTGCGTCATGCTGAAGGCAAAATTTTCTAGGCCATGTACATGAGAACATTATGTATTGATGATTAATGTGGAGTTTTTCAGAAACGTGTGGCACACAATACATACGTGCTTACAGAGCAATGGGGAGGAACAATGGAAACTGACGAACAACGCGCAATGTTCATAGCCAACGAGATTGGTGCCGCGGTGATCGATCTTATCGCCAATGGTATGGACGTTAGTCGCCTCAATATTACCGACTAATTGCAGTTGAAGCGAAAGACTGTGGGCAATACGCTTTACAAAGGTGTGCTGAGGGATGCGGCTGCTTTGGTGAGAGAAAAGCAGTGAAGGGGCGCCCACCCGCCGCATCATGAACTTATGCTTTTTTATGTTCTAAATATTTCAGAAGATAACGGTTAACCATGAGCTAACCATATGAATTTAAAGTATACGATTATTAATCCATGTTCTGATTTTTTACGTAACATATTGTTTTTTAATATGTAAGCGATGAATTTAAAATCCCTCGGCTTATGGCTGTGCGGGTTCAAGTCCCGCCCCGGGTACCAGGAAAATAAATTCAAGAATAACAAGCAATAAGCAGTAATGTCGTGACCGCCGGAAGGCGGTTTTTTTGTGCCTGTTCCCCGCTGAGCCATACCTTCCTGATATCCCTTTATTTTATTCGTGCGCAAATAATTTACAGTCTCCCAAACGACAACAATCATTCTGGCCTGGCGCAATACCCGGCGATGGAGCCGGGGCTGCTGTTATCTATTTCTCCCTAAGGCCTGGCCGCATTAGTGAATGCCAAACGGCGGGGCTAGATCAGCGCTACAGTTCGCCACCCACATCAGGGCCACCACGGCGATGATAGAGATGATGGTGCATAGATCCGATTTTCGCATGCAGTTCCTTAGCGGCCAGTGACGCCAATGACTTCAATTGCCGCCCTGTGCAGCTTTTGGCAATGGTCATCGGGTTGTGTTTCGATCTCTTTGATCAGATAGGCGAGAATACTTTGTTTGCTGATGGCCTTGTTGGCGGAGAGCACCTGAATGACGCCCTTGCCGAGCAGGCTGTAAATTTGTTCACGGTACGTCTCGATATCTCTATCGTTGAGACCGTAAAGGGAATAATCGATCATGGAATTTTACCGCTGATGAAATTTAAAGTGCCAGCCGAAGCTGGCAGAGAAGCCATATAAAAATTAAAGTCGTACAAATTTCACTTAGGTCGCTACCTAAGTGGAATGTTAACGATAACGTAGTAAGATTATTCCCATCAATAGGCAGTAGCAATCTGGATGGCTAATTAGGAAAATCCTCAGGTGATAGCCATAGTTAAGGGGTGTTTTGCGGATTTAATCTTCCGCTTGCGCACCGAGGCTTTCTGGCAGCAACTGAGCCAGCAATAGATCCAGAGTCAGCATCAACCCGTAGCGTGCTGCACTCCCACCACTCAGGGGCAAGACCCTATCTGCCAGTGATGCCAGAGTGCTGCCTGCTGGGGTCAACGCGATGCGATAAGCGCCGGTGGCGCCGGCCAGCTTGGCGGCATTGAGCAAGTCGGTATTTTCCCCACTCAGCGAGAGCAGTATCACACACTGTTGCGTACTCAGGGTGGAGGCCGTCATGCGCATGAGTGCCGCATCCTGGCAGGCAAAAGCGGGATAGCCCAAACCCACCAGGCGTTGTTGCAGCTCGTTGACGTACAACGCCATGCTGTTTACGCCAAAAATATGCACGCTTTTGCACTGGCTTATCTGTTGGCTGGCGTCGATTAATGCCGAATGTTCTACCTGTTGCAGCTGTTGATGCAGCGTGGTTTCCACGTCATTGACGCGTTGCAGCCACAAACGAGGTGGCCCATTGGGCGTCGTTTGGGCAGTCAAATAGCGTGATCCACTGACGCTGGCCTGCGCCAGTTTCATGCGCAGATCGCGAATATCATCACAACCTATGGTTTTGGCGAAACGGGTGATGGTTGCCGGGCTGACCCCTGCCTGACTGGCCAGCAGCTCTATGGTCGCGGAAGAGGCGAAGGCGATATCGTCCAAAATGGCCTGTGCAACCTTGGCTTCCTGCTGGCTGAGTTGGTTTTGCCGCGCGCGGATTTGATAGACGATATCGCCGATATCTTCACAACCGATGGATTTGGCGAAGCGACTCAACGCCGTGGGGCTGACACCGGGCAGTTTGCCGATACCGGCGGCGGAAGCGAAGGCGATATCCATGCCGCCCAGTACCGGTTGCGCCACGGCTGCTGGCGGGGTTACCGGTACAGGCTGTGTGCGCATCAACGAGATAAAGTCGTTAAGATCCTGACAACCAAGAGACTGGGCAAAATGGGCAACGATCTCGGTACTGACGCCGGCCCGTTCTGCCAACTGTTCGATAGTCGCGGTTGAAGTGAATCCGGGATTGTCCAGGATGGTTCGGGCAATTTTTGCCTCCTGCCGGTTGAACGGATCCTGACGGAACTGAATGTGGTAAACGAGATCCATAACTGCAGTGTCCCTTCTGTTATGCCAACCGATGCCCGGTGCTTCAAACTAGCCTGTTTTTCGCACGCTATAAAGCCCTGACCGGCAGAATAAATCAATGAAAATAATTTTCAATGCACAGTGTTGTAAAACACGACACCCATCTCAGCGTTGATTCGTTGTATTTTTATCCTTTTGTTTTTAAACGATTTAAAAGAAGTATTTCAATTTGCGAACCAAAAATTCGATCGCCGGTCACAGTGTTGAAAAAAATTTTCATAATAATTTAATGTTAACTTATTGTTTTTAAATGATTAAGTGAAAAGCATAATCAAATCGTATAGTTCTAAGGTATTTACAAGCGTGTTACAGCGCTGTTTTATATTTGAACAGCCGTGGTGGCTAACAACCGGGACACTGAAAAATGCAAACAATCGTCTTATGCTGCGCGGCAGGAATGTCGACCAGCATGTTGGTACAAAAAATGAAAAACGAAGCGCAAAAACGGGCGCTGGATATCGAGATCGAAGCCGTTCCGGTGGCAGATTTTGAACGCATCCTGGGGCGGGCAGACATTGTCCTGTTGGGGCCGCAGGTGAAATATGAACATGCGCGGCTGGCCGAACTGGCGGCACCATTGGGAAAAGCCGTGGCGGTTATTGACATGATGGATTACGGCACCATGCGCGGCGATAAGGTGCTGGACAAGGCGCTTAGCCTGCTGGGCTGATAACATTCTGGGGACGCCGTTCCCTATATTCATTTATTTATTGATTTACCACGGGCTTTTTTATTAACCCGCGGTGGGATCGCCGTGTCTGGAATCAGGCCGGGGGAGGTAATGATGGATTTGGAAACTAGCGTAATGGAATTGCTGGTTCATGCCGGTAGTGCGCGTAGCTCGCTGCTTTCTGCATTGCAGTTGGCGCGTCGCGGTGAGTTTGAAGCCGCCAGCGCCAGGCTGGAAGAGGCGAAGGCCGGTATTGGCCGGGCACATAGTATGCAGACGGCGCTGATTGGTATGGATGAAGGCTGTGGAAGGGTACCGGTCAGTTTAATTTTGGTGCACGCGCAGGATCATTTGATGAATGCGATGCTGATCCAGGATCTGGCCACTGACATGATCGAACTTTATCGTCGTTTACCCCAGGGGGCAGGCAATGACTAAAATCACCGTAATAGGCGGGGGCAGCAGCTACACGCCGGAGTTGGTCGAAGGATTGATTGCGCATTATCAGGATGTGCCGTTAACCGAACTGGCACTGGTTGATGTGGAATCCGGCCGTGAGAAAGTGGGCATCATTGCGGAGTTGACCAAAAGAATGCTCAAGCGCAATGGGCTGGAGCAGGTAGTGGTTTCGGTGCATTTCACGCTGGAACCGGCCATTCGCGGTGCCAGCTTTGTGCTGACTCAACTGCGAGTGGGGCAACTGGCCGCCCGCGCCGCCGATGAGCGTCTGGGGCTGAAATACCAGCGACTGGGCCAGGAAACCACCGGTGTCGGCGGTTTTGCCAAGGCGTTGCGCACCATTCCGGTGATGCTGGAGGTGGCACGCGTGGTGGAGGCGGTGGCGCCGGATGCCTGGATTATCAACTTCACTAACCCGGCGGGGATCGTTACCGAAGCGGTTTCACGTTACAGCAAGGCGAAGATTATTGGGTTGTGCAACGTGCCGATCACCATGCATCACATGATCGCCGATATGCTGAAAGCGCCGCACGATCAGGTAGACCTGCGGTTTGCCGGGCTGAACCATATGGTGTGGGTGCATCAGGTGACACAAAGCGGTAAGGATGTGACCGCCAAAGTGCTGGAAATGTTAAGCAATGGCGAAACGCTGTCGATGAACAACATCAAAGACCTGCCGTGGCCACCGGCATTTCTGCAGGCACTGGGGGCAATCCCTTGTCCGTATCATCGCTATTTTTATCAGACCGCCGGCATGCTGGAAGAAGAGCTGGAAGCGGCTGCTGCACAGGGCACCCGTGCCGAGCAGGTGATGAAGGTGGAAGCGGAGTTATTTGCCTTATATGCCGATCCGACGCTGGATAAAAAACCGGAGCAACTGAGTTTCCGCGGGGGTGCCTTCTATTCTGAGGTGGCGGTCGAATTGATCCGCGCAATTCACAATAACAGCGGCAAGGTGTTAGTGGTGAATACTCGCAATAACGGTGCGATTCAGGGCTTGCCCGATGATGCGGTCATTGAAACCAACTGTGTGATCGATGCACTGGGCGCGCATCCGCTGAGCTTCGGCCCGTTGCCACTGGCCATGAACGGACTGACTCAACAGGTTAAAGATTTTGAACGCCTGACCATAGAGGCGGCGGTGCATGGCGATCGTCAGAGTGCGCTGTTAGCGCTGGTGGTGAACCCGTTGATTGGCGGTGTCGGCATTGCGCAACCCTTGCTGGACGAAGTGTTGAGGCTGAACCAGGCCTATCTACCGCAGTTTAATTAAGTCGATATTCCATAATAACAATCACGACAGCCGGCTTTGCCGGGCAGGGGGGATGATGGCGGGTTTAAATAGCATTCTGGAACGTTACGTGTTGCCGACGGCGTTAAAAATTGCCGGGCAAAAACATATTCTGTCGGTGCGGGACGGCATAATTCTCAACATGCCGTTTATGTTAATCGGGTCATTTTTCCTGATTTTCGCTTACTTACCGATCCCCAGCTACGCCAATCTGATGGGCGAGGTATTTGGCGCAGCGTGGCGAGATAAACTACTGTACCCGGTCAAGGCGACCTACGACATCATGGCGATAATCTCCAGCTTTGGCATTGCCTACCGGCTGGCGGAAAAATACCGTGGGATGGATCCGCTCAGTACCGGTGCGGTTTCGCTGGTGGCGTTTATCATGACCATTCCTCAGCATACGCTGTTTGCACCGGTGAAAGGGGCCGCAGAGCAAATTGTTAAAGGCGTGCTGCCGATGAATTTTATCGGTAGCCAGGGGCTGTTTGTGGCGATTGTAGTGGCGCTGTTATCGACGGAAATTTACCGTTTTGTGCATAACCGTAATCTGGTGATCAACATGCCGGAAGGGGTGCCGCCGGCGGTAGCCAAATCCTTCCTGGCCCTGATCCCGGGGTTCTGCGCGCTGGCAGTGATTTTGCTGCTGCGTTTGATTGTTGAGGCTACGCCGTTTGGCGATATCAACACCATGATCGCTACGCTTATCGGCATTCCGATGCATCACGTGGGTGGGACACTTCCCGGGATGATTTTCTCGGTCATTCTGATAGGTCTGCTGTGGACGCTGGGGCTGCATGGCGACGCCATCGTACTGGTGTTTATTCAACCGGTGTGGCTGGCGAATATGTCTGAAAACCTGGTGGCGTTTCAGACCAATCAGCCGATCCCGCACATTATCACCCAGCAATTCTACGACCTCTGGATTGCCCCCGGCGGGACGGGAGCCCTGTTGGGGCTGGTGATCTTTATGCTGTTGCGCAGCCGTAGCGCCCAGATGAAACAGTTGGGGAAAATCGCTGCGCCGGGTTGTCTGTTCAACATCAGTGAACCCATGGTGTTCGGCATCCCCTTGGTGATGAACCCGTACTTCTTCCTGCCGTTTATCCTGACCCCGGTGGTGCTGGTGATTGTGACCTACAGCGCGATGGCCACCGGGCTGGTGACACCTCCGGTTGGCATTGCCTTGCCGTTCACCACGCCGATTTTCATTAGTGGTTATCTGGCAACCGGCGGCCATATTTCAGGAACGGTGATCCAGGTGGTCAATTTGCTGATTTCAATGGCAATTTACTATCCGTTCTTCCGCGCCTGGGATAAGCAAAAGTACCGCGAAGAAAATCAGGCGGCGGAGCCAGCGAAAACTGCCGTGGCCAATGAGCAACCGCAGACGCCATAAAATGGGCTCTTCCAGTAACGGTGGTCGGATACTGCCGTTACTGGAAATAAGCTAAAAATCGCCACACATGAATTGTTACATCATAACAGCATTAATTTCACCCGCCGCGGCAACGCCTGCCTAAATTACCTGTCAGATAACCATTCCAGCAGCAGGAGAGAGAAAACTCTCAATAATAACCTGTATCTGGCAAGGGTTATGAATTCACTTTGGCAAGAATGGTATCAATAATGCAGAAGTTCCGACGCTGGACCCAGTTACAGGTCTCTTTCTTTATCGCTTTTTATCTCGGTGTGTTGCTCAATATCCCCATATTTTACCGCCGCTATCAGCAACTTCATTATGACAACGCCTTGTCGATCGGCATTGAGGTGCTCGCAGCCTTCTGCCTGGTGTGTTTTATCACGCTGCTGATCTCGTTTTTGGGGCGCAGGTTGTTCCGTGTTTTGGCATCGTTATTGGTGTTGAGTTCGGTTGCCGCCAGCTACTACATGGTGTTATTCCACGTTGATATTGGCTACGGCATTCTGGCGGCGGTGATGACCACTGACGTTGATTTGTCCAGAGAGTCGGTAGGCTGGCATTTTGCCGTGTGGGTGCTGCTGGTGAGCCTGTTGCCGATGCTACTTATTTGGCTGGCCCCGATGCACGAAGCTACTTATAAGAAAGGCAACGGCTGGGCGTGGTGCAAGAAGGGCGGCATTATGCTGAGTGCCGCACTGCTGTGCTGGCTACCCCTGAAGCTAATGGGGCAGGTACAGGATCGTCACGATCGGGAAAGCAATCAGTTGATGGCCAGTTATGGTGGGGTGGTGGCCGGCAGTTATTCGCCATCCAACTGGCTCTCTGCCTTGGGGTTGTTTACCTACAGCTCTTACAGCCAGGCAGAAGACAGCCGTAATCTGTTTGATCCCGCGGCGCACTTTACCTATCAACCGCCAAAAGACGTGAACGATCTGTACGTGGTGTTTGTGATTGGTGAAAGCGCCAGACGCGATCACATGGGCATTTATGGCTACCAACGCGACAACACGCCTAATCTGGATAAGGAGAGCAATCTTGCGGTGCTGCAGGGCTATTCCTGCGATACCTCAACCAAACTCTCGTTACGTTGTATGTTCGTGCGTGAAGGTGGCGCGTCAGAAGCGCCGGAACGAACCCTGAAGGAAATGAACGTATTTTCCGTGCTGAAAAAGCAGGGTTTTTCCTCTGAACTGTTTTCAATGCAGAGCGAGGCCTGGTTTTATAACAAAACCCAGGCGGATGATTATGAGTTGAGAGAAAGTATTCAGGCGGAAAAACGTAATGCCGGTAAACCTGTGGATGATATTGCGCTGATTGACGAGTTAAAAGATTCGTTAGACCGCCACCCGCAGGGCAAGCATTTGGTGATCCTGCATACCAAGGGCTCGCACTATATGTACACTGAACGTTATCCTCGTGCTTTTGCCCGTTACCAGCCGGAATGTCAGGGTATTGATGATACTTGCTCTACGCAATCAATGATTAACTCTTACGACAATAGCCTGCTGTATACCGATTACGTCCTTGAGCAGGTTTTTAACCAGATGCGTAATCGTAATGCCATCGTGTTTTATTCCTCGGATCACGGCGAGTCGATCTCGGAAAATATGCATTTCCACGGTACCCCGCGTGACCATGCACCGCAGGCGCAGCGCACCATTCCTATTATGGTTTGGGCATCTGACAAGTTTCTTAGCCAGCCTGACCATCAGGCGGCATTCAATCAGTTAAAAGCGCTGCAGCAGGCGAAAACGCCGGTCTTCCACGAGAAACTGTTCGACAGTATTCTGGGCTGTATCGGCTATACCTCGCCGGACGGGGGGATCGTGAAACAGCATAACTGGTGCCAGGTTAACTAAATCAACAGCAGCATCATCAGCCGCCGCAAGGCGGTTTTTTTTGGCTAAACCAGACGGTAAACAGATTAGCGAAGGCTTTCTATCCAATGGAAGATACGTGCCAGACTGGGGGTGATATCACCCACGTTAAACATTGCGCCTATCCATACGGCAATCATTAACACCACTCCAATCACAACCGGCAAATCCATTTTACTCATTGGTGGGAACCTCGTTGAATAACGCACTGGTTCAGTGTAACAAACCGGCGTAAAAGTCCCAAAAAAAGCCACCCGAAGGTGGCTGGTTGGCAGAGCGATATTTAGTCCAGTTTTGGATGCTGGTCGACCAACGTCTGTTTTTTCTTTTCCAGCTCGGCGATCTGCTCGTTGATGTCTTCGACTTTCTGTTCGATGTTGTCGTAGTTCTCCTGCAGCAGCTCTTTGGCTTCCGAACGGTCCGAAGCGGCTGGGGTAGCACCGCGCAGCGGTTTATTGGCGGTTTCCTTCATGTACAGGCCGGTGGCGAGACCAATTACCGCGACTGTCATCAGGTAGTAAGCCGGCATATACAGGTTTCCGGACGACTCGACCAACCAGGCGGCCACCGTTGGGGTAGCACCGGCCACCAGTACCGAAATATTGAACGAAATAGCCAATGCGCTGTAACGAATGTGCGTTGGGAACATTGCCGGCAGAATCGAAGCCATCACGCCGGTAAAGCAGTTTAACAGCACCGCCAGGACTAACAGTCCGACGAAAATCAAACCGATCACATTACTGTTGATCAAAATAAAGCACGGGATCGCCAGCGCCAACAGGCCGATACTGCCGCCAATAATAAAGGGTTTACGGCCAATGCGGTCACTGGTCATGCCGATCACCGGCTGTACGAACAGCATGCCGATCATGACGGCGATAATAATCAGAACGCCGTGATCTTCCGAGTAGTGCAGGTTATGCGACAGGTAACTCGGCATATAGGTCAGCAACATGTAATAGGTCACGTTGGTCGAAATCACGATACCGACGCACACCAACAGGCTTCTCCAGTGCTTGGCAGCAATCTCTTTGAACGAAGTCCTTGGCGGGTTTTCGATAGCGTTACGGTCTTCCTTCTCCATTTTTTCCACGTGCTGCTGGAATGCCGGCGTTTCTTCCAGCGCGTGTCGCAGGTACAGACCAATCAGGCCCAGCGGCGCAGCGATGAAGAACGGAATACGCCATCCCCAGTCGAGGAAGTTGGCTTCCCCAACAATGCTGGAAATCAGCACTACAACGCCCGCACCCAGCACGAAGCCGGCAATCGAGCCGAAATCAAGCCAACTGCCCATAAAGCCACGCTTGCGGTCCGGGGAGTACTCGGCAACAAAGATTGCCGCGCCGGAGTATTCGCCACCGACCGAGAAGCCCTGCGCCAATTTTGCCAACAGCAGCAGCACCGGTGCCCAAATACCGATCGAAGCGTAAGAGGGGATCAGCCCGATACAGAAGGTGCTCACCGCCATGATAATGATGGTGATGGAGAGGACTTTTTGACGACCGAATTTATCGCCCATTGCACCAAAGAAGATGCCGCCTAACGGACGAACCAGGAAGGGAACGGAAAAGGTTGCCAGTGCGGCAATCATCTGTACGCCGGGCGTGGCGCCAGGGAAAAATACTTGTCCGAGGGCGTAGGCCACGAAGCCATAAACACCAAAGTCGAACCACTCCATCGCGTTGCCTAATGCCGCCGCGGTTATTGCCTTTTTCAACTTGCTGTCGTCGATAATGGTGATGTCATTAATATGCATCGGTTTATGACGTTTTTTTCTTAACTTCATATAATCATCCCTTAATCAATTTTAGTCGTACGTGAATTCGCGATCCTTCTGCCCAGTTATCAGTTTGGTTAATCAAAGCGCTATACGCAGAGATCGGCCATTGCCATTTTTTGTGTGACGCGAATCACGTAATGTTTCAATTTTCACCGGGAATATGTCATTTAGGTGACTAATTATTTTGCATCTATAGCTTAACGTTATATCTTGCGGCGATCAAATTTAGCAGTTTATCTAATGAATTTGCACCGATTTAGCGCATAAATAGATTAACTCTTGTGCATATTGATGGTTTTTTGTCTGGTGGGGGGATGGGTTAAGTATAGAAAGAACTGCGGTAAAAACCGTCAAAATTAATGCGTTCTGCAGCTGAAAAAAGCCTGACGAAGAAGTCAGGCCGGAGAGTGGTGAGTTATTGAGCTGAGCCGCCGAATTCCAGGTAGAGTTGTGCCAGGTTTTGATATTGACCAAAACGGTTTTCATCCAGCGCCAGTTCTGCCAGCCTACGGCGATTTTGCGCATCCAGCCAGAAGCTGATGGGGACGGCGCCTTGCCGGTAGCGGACCTCATTCAAGCGTTCAGATTTTTGCGCCAACGCCACCGAGGCCCGTAAGTGTTTTTCCTGCGCTATCAATTGACTACGCAACGACAAGGCATCGTCCACATCGGCCATGGCTTTATACAGCGCCTGTTTGAATTCCAGCACCTGCAGGTCGTAGTCACTGCGGGCAATTTTGATATCCACATCCATCTGCCGCCATTCAAGGAACGGCAGCGACAACCCAGCCCCCACCGAGGCCAACGGATTGCGCAAAAATTCCAGCAAGGCGGTACTGCTGGCACCCAATGAACCGGTCAGGCTGAAGGCCGGATAGTACTGGGTACGCTTCACATCGACGTTAGCCAATGCTTCACGCAGCCGCAACTCTTTGGCGCTGATATCCGGTCGATGGCGCAGCACGTTGACCGGGATACCGGCATTGATTTGCGGCAGCGGACCGGTGGGCAAACGGGCGGGTTCGACCAAAGCCTTACCTGGTGGTGAACCCAGTAACACGGTTTGTTCGTTCAAGGCTTGCTGACGCTCACGCAACAGCGCCAGATGGCTGCTCTCCTGATTGATCAGATTCTGCTCGGCGTCCACCACGTCCAATGAAGAGATGCTGCCGGCACGGTAGCGGGCATTGACCAACTGCAGGGTCTGCCGGGAATAGGCAATATTTTGCTGACTGACGCCGATCCGTTGATTGATAAAGCCTATACGCCAGTAATTTTTGCTGGCGCTGGCGAGCAAGGCCAAACGTGCACTTTGCAAATCCTGCTGGGTGGCCTGGCTGGCCCAGTCTGCTGCGTCGCGCTGTCGTGCCAGTTTGCCCCACAGATCGACTTCATAGCTGACACCGAGGTTGGCGCTGCTGTTTTTATTCCACGGGGACGAATTGGACAGGGCGGTGCTGGCGCCGCTATTGAGCGTCGCGTTTATGCTGGGATCGGTGCCGATATCGACCCGTTGGGCCGCCAACTGGGCACGATAGACGCGCAACGCGGCAGCGGCCAGATCGTTATTAGCCAGCATGACCTGTTGTAACCAGTGATCTAGCTGGGGATCGTGGAAGTCATGCCAGGCAAAAGGGACTGACGTAGCGGCATCGGCACCGGGTTGCCATTGGGACGGATAGTCCACCTTCGGAGGCTGATATTTGCTTTTCAACGCATTGCCGCAGCCGGTGCTGAGCAGGGCGGCGAGGCATAACGCCAGGGGGGATACAATTTTCATAAGTTACTCGCTGGCCAGTGAAACGACCGGATCCATCCGCGCCGCTTTGCGGGCCGGGAGATAACCGAAGATCATGCCGATCAGAGTGGAGCAGCAAAAGGCCACGGCGGCAGCTTGCCAGGAATAGATGGCAGTGAGCATGCCGCCCGCCAGCAGGGTGAACAGCGAGCCGGCGGTGAAAGACAGTAAAATGCCCAGTACGCCGCCGATCAGGCAGACCAGCACCGCCTCGATCATAAATTGCTGCATAATGTCGCTGCGACGTGCGCCGACGGCCATACGCACACCGATTTCATGCGTCCGTTCGGTCACCGAGACCAGCATGATGTTCATCACGCCGAGGCTGCCGATGATCAGGGAAATTGAGGCCACCATCAGGATCAGCAGGCTGAGTGTCATCGACGTTCTTTCGATCGACTTACGGAATTTATCGAGGTTGAACAACATAAAGTCTTTAGCGCCGTGACGCTGGGTCAGCAACTGGTTAATAGCGGCGACAGCGGCTTCGTTGGCCACGTCATCTTTCAACCTTACGCTGATGCTGCTCAACTTGGTTTGCCCCACCATGCGGTACATGACGGTGGTATAGGGCATCCACACTCTGATGCGGTTGGGGGCTGAGTCCTGGTTACTTTGAACCACGCCAATCACCCGGGCCGGTACTGCGCCAAGAAACACGATCTGGCCTAGCGGCTCTACGCCGAAATCACTGAACAACGACTGGCGTGCGTTCTCGTCAATGATCACTTCCTGTAGGGCGTTGCGGTCGTCCTGGAAATTGCGACCTTGCAGCAGAGTGAGGCCGTTAACGCGTAAATAATCGCGTCCAACACCCGTGATCGACGCGTTGGCTGATTTGCTGCGAAAATGGATACTGTCTGAGGCAGTGACCTCAGGGCTGACGCTATCGACAAAGCTTTGGCGGGCCAGCGCGTCGGCATCTGCCGGTACCAGAGTGCGGATGCTGTCGATGGCGTCATCAAAGAAATCACGGCCGGGATAGATGCTGACCACGTTGGTGCCCAGGCTTTTAATACTCTCCAGCGTGCGCTGCTTGGCACCTTCACCCAGCGCGACCACCGTCACCACCGCAGCAATGCCGAAAATGATGCCGGTCATGGTCAGTGCGGTACGCAAGCGATGGGCATTCATGGCCTTCAGTGCCATCTGTAACGATTCGCGGGTGCGATCGAGCAGACTCTGCCAGTAGCCTTGGGCAACCGTTGGGGTCTTTTTCATTACCGGCAGAGGAAGTGCCGATTTACGACCACTGTCGGCGACTATCTCACCGTCCTGCAGTTCGATGATGCGCTGTGCATGCTGCGCCACCTTCATATCGTGAGTGACGATCACTACCGTATGGCCGCGCTGATTAAGTTCACTGAGGATCTCCAGCACTTCCTGACCTGATCGAGTGTCCAGGGCACCGGTGGGTTCATCCGCCAGGATGATTTCAGCGCCGTTGATTAACGCACGAGCGATACTGACGCGCTGTTGCTGGCCGCCGGAGAGCTGACCGGGTTTATGGTGTTCACGACCTTCCAGCCCGAGTCGGGCCAACAGTTGCGCCGCACGCACTCGGCGTTGGTCTCGCTTGCTGTTGGCATAAATCGCAGGGATCTCGACGTTGCCCAGCGCGCTGATATCCGGCATCAGATGATAACGCTGGAAGATAAAACCAATGTGTTCGCGACGAAGCCTGGCCAGTTGGTCCGGCGATAGGTGAGCCGCGTTTTGGCCGCTGATGTAATAGTCACCCTGGTCCGGCACGTCCAGACAGCCAATGATGTTCATCAGCGTGGATTTGCCGGAGCCAGAAGCACCAATGATTGCGACCAATTCCCCGGCAGCGATGCTCAGGTTGATATTTTTCAGGACGGTCAGCGGCTGGCTGCCATTGGTGTAGGTGCGGCCGATACCTTTCAGCTCAATGATAGTGTTCACAGTGAGAGATCTTCCTCGCCTGACCGGGTATTTTCATGCACCAGCACCACGTTTTCACCTGCCTTCAAGCCGGACAGGATTTGAATATCGACGTTATTGGTAATGCCGGTTTTCACCTCGCGCATGTCCAACCGGTTGTCCCCGGTCAGCACTTGTACCTGTTGTTTATTATCTGCAGTTTTATGTACCGCCTGGATCGGCACCAACAGCGTGTTTTTCGCTTCACCGAGCAGCAATGAAACCTGGGCCGTCATGGCAATCCGCAGCCGGTTATCCGGGTTTGGGACGTCCAGCAATGCGTTGTAATATACCGAAGCATTGGAGCTACCGGAGCCGGAGGACGAACTGCTACCGGAGATAGAGTCGTCTTTCATCACCGATTCTGGTGCCAGCTCGACGGTGCGCAGTGTAGCGTCGTAACGCTTGTCCGGCTCGGAGAAAATGGTGAAGTAGGCTTTTTGCCCCTGCGAAACGCGGGTAATGTCGGCCTCGGAAATCTGTGCCTTGATGGTCATTACGTCCAACTGTGCCAGTTTGATTATGGTGGGTGCGCTCTGGTTGGCATTCACCGTTTGGCCTTGTTGAGTAATCACCGCAATGACGATGCCGTCCATCGGCGCCAGAATGCGCGTGTAACTCAGGTCGACCTTTTTCTTGTCCACCTCAATTTGGCTTTGCACGATGCGTGCATTCAATGCGATCAGTTCGGCGCGGGTAGCGGCTAGCGTGGCCTCTGCAGTCTCAAACTCTTCGCGGGAACTGGCTTCATCAATCAACATGCGTTTCTGGCGCTTAAAGCGGGACTCGGCCTGTTTCAACAGTGCCTGTTTGGCCTGCAAATCCGCTTTGGTAACGTTCAGAGCCGCTTCGGCGGTGCGCAGATCGTTGCGTTGTGGCAGATCGTCGATGTCGGCAATAGGTTGGCCTTTGGTGACTTTGTCGCCCAGTTTGACCTTCAGGGATTTGACCTGGCCGGAAACTTGCGCCCCAACGTTAACCCGTTCTATCGCATCAAGTTTGCCGGTGGCCAGTACGGCATTTTCAATGTCGCCCAGACGAGCCGGTGCGGTAACCACGGCGGCTTGCGGGCGGCTTTGTAAAGAGAGCACTATCAATGCAAGTATGACCAGCAGGGCTGCGGTCAGGAGAAACGCCAAGCGGCGCGGAGTGACTTTCATAGTGTTATCCATAACAGAAAACGACGATCCCAGAAGGCGCTATAGTGGCATCCAGCGCTTTAACTAACAATAAACACGTCCCAGACGGGCCATAAAATGGCCATTACTAATGTTCATCGGTGGAAAGTGATTTTCGCTGAGGGTTAAATAGGCAAAAATATAAGATTTCTCTGCAAATGCAGCGGTTCATGGTTCGATAACTTGAATCCATAGCATTAATATGGATAATGCCTCCTCGAAGCAAAGGAATGCGCTATTAACTCAGTTGGCAGAGTGGTTGGTTTTAAAATGCTTTATTGGCTACAAAATTGATAGACGCGGGTTCGAGTCCTGCATAGCGCGCCAGCTTCCTTTCGTGAACTGTTACCGTAAAGTGCACCCGGGTTGATTTGCACTATCGGCTCCTTATTGGGTTTTTCGGGTGTGCTTTGCCGTAACCGTTTCTCTTCCTTTCTTTATGTTTTCTTCCGTTCCAACGATCTTTGCTAAACTGTAATCAGGCAGGTATGCTGCCCGGCAACAGGAGATCGCTATGTCAGAGTCCGATCAACTACAGGAATTAATGCAACGCGTAGCGATACTTGAAGCCAGAGAAAAGTCGCTGACCGCCGCCTCCAACGCCTATCAGGCGATAATCACCACCATGCTCGGCAATCTGGATAAACAGGATCGCGACAAGATTATCGCGATGATCGACCAGGCGCATGAGCTGGCCTATGCTCGCGCCATCCAGCGCTGCAATGAGCCGCAAAAGCAAAAAATCAAACAGGCTGACGATATCGCTCAGCGGATGTTTATGTTTGCCCAAGGCAAAAACTCCCTGCAACGTTAGCCATTAGAGGTATAACAGTTACCCATTTAAAATTGCTTAACTGATCTACCTGCGCAAACTGTACTTATGTTAGTTTGAGGAATGATTATTGATAGCAATAATGTCCCACAGGCATAAGGTTGTAGCGATGGACGCGATTAAAAGCATCTTGGTAAAAGAAATCGAGCGGATCAACAGGCAGGAAGGGCGCGACGGTAAACTTCGTTTTAACAGTGAGTTTGCCCGCGATCACCGTTATCTGTGTCTTGCCATGTTTGCCGGTTATTTTGCCGTGATCGCCGTAATGTATCAGGTCCCCTATATGGGGTTCATCTCCTTCCTGGCGTTCACCGCCTTCGTGTTGTTCATGTTCGCCATGCTGCTGATTGAAATCAAACCGGTGTATCGCTTTGAGGACATCGGCGTGCTGGATCTGCGCGTATGCTATAACGGCGAGTGGTATTTCACTCGGGCACTGTCGCCGCAGTCGGTGAAGGCGTTATTGGATGAACCGTCGATCGGGACAGCGATGAAAACGCGTATGCAGGAAATCATCGCCAATAAAGGCGAAATCGATTTCTATGACGTTTACGATCTGGCGTATTCAAAGAAGCCACAGGATGAACAGCCACAGGTGGCGGTGCTCAACTGAAGGGTTTGCGGCTGAAGAGTTGTCGATTATACTCACGCATTGAAGCCAGTTAAGCGTGAGGAATTTACCATGAGTGATGACATTTTCGATTTCGATTTCGATATCGATGCCGAATTGGCGCAAGCAGAAGAGAAAGCGGCGCAGAAAGTAAAAGAACTGCCAGAAATCCTTGAGGATGAGGCAGATTGCGAAGGCTGTAAGATCTGATTGCCATCGCCAATAAAAAAACCGCTGCGGCGGTTTTTTTTATGTCCGAATTTGGGAAGATTGCGCTCGTCAGGCGGGGTTAATCCAGTACGAAACCCCAAATGAGCAACGCCGCCACGGTAATCAGGCAGAGTGCGGAGACGGTAATCAGTATCTTGCCCAGAATGTCTTTTTCTTGCTGCTGCTGTGCCACGTTAAAATTATCCAATTAAGAGCCTGTGGACCAAATCGGCGATACTCAGATCCAGCACAATGACCGTCAGTGCGATACCCAGCATGGCCGATAGAAATCGAGTTTTACTGTTCAAATCAATACCCATCACCGCTACGCAGCGTTCCCAGAGTAAAGGTTAAAACGTCGGGGCTAAACGCCCGGTTTTGATAATCACAGAATTTAAGAACCTTTCCGGGTCTATAAGTTCCGTCAGTTTTGAGGCGGTCGCTGCGGGGATTGCCACACGGCGACCGGTGTTGAGGGCGGATCAGTACGTCACAATTCTTACGCCGATTTTACTGATGGCATTGCCATCCATCTCGGCGATAGTCCAGGTCAAACCGTCCCATTCGACCTGGTCACCTACCACGGGTTCACCGCCAATCAGTTTTATGACGAATTGGCCCAGTGTTTGCTGTTCGTCCACGCCGTCTTGCAGGTTAAGCCCATACACCTGCGAAATATCGCTCAGGCGTGCGTCCGACTGCAGGATAAAGTCGCCGAAGAAACGCTCATCCATTGTAACCACCGGTGCCTGGCTAAACAGTTTACCCAGCACCGGCAGGTCATGCTCGTGGCCAATAACGCACAGAATGTCATCTTCGCGTAACCGCGTGCTTCCGCTAGGGTGCAACAACTCTTTGCCACGGAACAGTGCAGCAATACGTGTGCCGGGTGGCATTTTCAATTCACGCAGTGCTGCACCCACACACCAATTTTCCGACGAGAGCTGATAAACAAACTGTTCCCACTGGTTTTCCGGGTGTACGTCCAACCCGACGCGAGATATAGGCGCCAGGGCCGGCGGTACTATAACCTTGGCTTTCTTCGCGGCGAAGGACAGTGTAGTGCCCTGCAACAACAGCGAAACCAGCACCACAAAAAAGGCCACGTTGAAGAACAACTGCGCGTTTGGCAATCCGGCCATCATCGGGAATACGGCCAAAATAACCGGTACGGCTCCGCGCAGACCGACCCAGGAAATAAAGCTGCGTTCGCGCAGGGTAAAGCTGCGAAACGGCAGTAAGCCGATAAATACCGAAAGCGGCCGGGCGAACAGGATCATCCATAACGACAGCAGCAGGGCAGGGATGGCAATAGGCAACAACTCGTGCGGGTTAAGCAGTAGGCCCAGCACCAGGAACATGCCGATCTGGCTCAGCCAGGCCAGACCGTCAAAGGTTTGGACAATGCCGTGCCGGTTACGGATCGGCCGATTGCCCAGCGTCAGCCCGCACAGGTACACCGCCAGTATGCCGCTGCCATCCAGCGCAGTGGTCAGCGCAAAAATCAAAATGCCGCCGCTGACGGCCAACAGTGGGTAAAGACCTTCGGCCAGTTTGATGTGGTTGATCAAGGTCAGCAACAGCCAGCCGCCGCCGAGTCCAAATACAATGCCCATACCAAACTGCTGTAACAGATGGACGGGGAACATCCAGCTCAGCGTGGTTTCACCGGCGGAAATCATCGCAATCAGGGTGATCGTAAGAAACACCGCCATTGGATCGTTGCTGCCGGATTCAATCTCCAGCGTGGCACTGACGCGTTCGTTAAGCCCTTTGCCACCGAGGAGTGAAAATACCGCCGCGGCATCGGTGGAGCCGATAATGGCGCCAATCAGCATGCCCTGTAGCAGATCAAGGTTGAATAACCAGGCGGCAGCCAGCCCAGTCAGCCCGGCGGTGATCACCACGCCGACGGTGGCGAGGGAAAGTGCTGGCCAAAGTGCCACGCGAAATGAACTGACGCGGGTGCGCATGCCGCCATCGAGCAGGATCACGGCCAGTGCCAGGTTACTGACCAGATAGGCCACCGGGTAATTACTGAAAACGATACCGCCCGGTCCATCAACCCCCGCCAGCATGCCGATAGCGAGGAAGATCACCAGAATGGGAATACCCAGGCGGGAAGAAAATGAACTGAGAAGAATACTTGCTCCCACCAACACGGCACCGATGATGAACAAACTGTTAATGGTGCTGGCATCCAAAATAACGTTCTCCTGCAGGCTGGGGGAAAGGCGTTGCGCGCGAGCGCAGATACCCCATGATGATAGCCTGTTTTTTAGGTAAAACGCCAAGGGTGATTCGAAAACAGTTTGGTATTTATTGTCATTTAAGATAGGAAGTGTGAGTAAGTGGGGAGAAAACGACGAACTTCTCGCTTTTATCTATAGTTATCAGCTTGCTGTGGTTTTATGCGAGCAATAAAACGGTGGGATGGAAAAACCATTAAACCCCCGTGAGGAGGCTTAATGGTTTGCAGGCGTGGTGTCATTAATGATCGAGTGATTGCAAAGCCCGCTTGATCAGCTCGGCAGCCAGTTTTCGTTCTGACTCTGAAATACCGTCAAGGTTAAGGCTGGAAAGCTCGGTGACCAGAATGCTGCGGTCCTTGCCGCTGATTGATGCATCCAGTGCGGAAAGCAACCGACCAAGAATTTTCAGCAGGGTGGCATTTTCTGGTACGGCTTCCGGAGCCGAAGTGTCTTTATCAGTCATTAAAAATCCTCTCTGTCGTGACGGAAGGGAGATACTGCAAACGTTGCCGCAATGATAACGACAACGCCGTCCCTCAGGGTTCATTGAGCCCAATCGCTACCGTAAGGCAGGGATGTGGATTTCCACTTATGCATTGCAGTTATAACAACTAGCGGCAATATGCTCCAGCATAACTTTGCCTTAACTTTCACCACCGGGGTGAGCAATGCGTGCTCAGCGGCTGAAATAGACGGCGGCGCTGGTGTGCAAAATAATGATATTGGTTATGTTGTGCATCTGCATGACAGCAAAGGGCCCAGCAGCATGCCGGGCCAATCGGTTATTGCGGTTTTCCAGAGAACAGGAAGCGGAGTAGTGGGACGCGTTTGTGCAGCTCATATAAGGCGAAGGCACAGGAGAAGACAAACACCAATCCCAGCAGGAAGCCCAGCAGGTTATTGTTGATGTATGGCGTCACAAACGCACCATATATCAAGGTCAGTGGATGGTGCACCAGATATATAAACAGCGAGGCGTTGACCAGATAAGTGATTCGTGGCGAGTGATAATTCAGCAGGGTATGTCCGAATGAGAAAACCACGTTGGCCATCAGGATCCCCAGCAGGGTTTTGATCAGCACTTCCAGTTCAAACATATAGCTGCTGTGGGTCAGATACTTCTGATTCAGCATGTAGGCAATAAACAGCAGTAGTGAACCGAGCAGCGACCAGACAGAGGGTTTGAGGAAAATCTCTTTCAACCACACGTACTTGAAGGCGTAAGCGCCAAGGATGAAGAACGGTAGGTAGAACATTGTCTCCATGACCACGAAATTGAACAGGCCATTGGAGAGTAAATAGGGAGCGAAAATTAAAATAATACGGTGCCCGGCCGAATAGCATAAAGCATAAATAAGAAAGAGCAGTGAGATATTTCCTAATCCGGTCATTTTATTTATTGGATAGGGTGGGGTGTTACTTTTAATTGCCTTGATTTTTTTGAACAGATAAAAACAAAGGGTAGTCAGTAATGACAGCGTTAATAAAAACCACAGGTGAGAAACCAGCTCCCAAACTGTTACATTTATTTTCTGATAGAGCGAAAAATTTTCCCAGCCGTTTAATTTATCGGTGAAGTATTTCAGCATGAAAAACTGCGGCACCGTTATTAATGGGATCGAACTCAACAGCGGGATCGCCACCCGCTCCAGCCTTACCTTCAACCACTTATGGCGTTCATAACGTTCATAGAGCAGGTATGAGAAGTAGCCGGAAATCACAAAGAACACCTGCATGCGGAAGGCATGGATGAAGTCGTTCAGCACTGTCAGCGAAAAGGAAGGGGTAGCGCTGTTCACCGCCCAGGCATGGCTGGAATAGATCAGGGACAGATGAAAAGGGATGCCGAGCAGCATCAAATAAGCCCGGATCGAATCGAGGAAAAACTCGCGTTGGTTGCTGCCTTTAGTCATAGTTTACCGCTGATGATTTTATCAAATGGTCATTAACACGCTTAATAAGTCGGCAATGGTTAAATCGAACCTCAAACCCTACTATAGCGTTTCACATTTTTCCATAGCGTCTTGTTGCGGGGCTTGCTACGCTGGTGTTTAGTCAGCTGCTTAAACAATGAGCCATAAACATGAACCATCCATTTATCATGTTGTCGGAAAGCTGAATAATCCATTAATATGGATTTAAATGATTTGAGCACACGAATAGGGGGGGATGTGCTAGTTAATATATTATCCAAGAAACCACGCGCCGCGAGCGTACGTTGGTTAGGTGCGACCGTATTGTTCACGCTGTTGACTTCACCGGCATGGGCTTTTTCTATTGATGATGTGGCCAAGCAGGCGCAGGATCTGGCAGGGAAAGGCTTCGAGGCTCCGAAAAGCAACCTTCCTTCTCAATTCCGTGAGATGAAATTCGCGGACTATCAGCAAATTCAGTTCAATCACGATAAAGCCTATTGGAGCAAGCTGAAAACCCCATTCAAGCTTGAGTTTTATCATCAGGGGATGTACTTCGACACACCGGTGAAAATCAACGAGGTCACCTCGACCACCGTGAAGCAGATCAAGTACAGCCCGGACTACTTCAACTTTGGTTCGGTGAAGCACGATCCGGATTCGGTAAAAAACCTCGGCTTCGCCGGTTTCAAGGTGATTTATCCGATCAACAGTGCTGATAAGAACGACGAAATTATGAGCCTGCTGGGCGCGAGCTATTTCCGCGTGGTAGGTAAAGGGCAGGTTTACGGGATTTCCGCCCGTGGTCTGGCCATTGATACCGCCTTGCCATCCGGTGAAGAGTTCCCGCGTTTCCGCGAATTCTGGGTTGAACGTCCGAAACAGGGCGACAAGCATCTGGTGATTTACGCGCTGCTGGATTCACCACGCGCAACCGGGGCTTACCGTTTTGTGGTCTATCCAGGCCGTGATACCACGGTGGACGTCGAGTCTAAAGTGTTCCTGCGCGACAAGGTCGGCAAACTGGGCATGGCACCGCTAACCAGCATGTACCTGTTCGGGCCAAACCAACCTTCACCAACCCTGAACTACCGCCCGGCGTTGCATGACTCCAACGGTCTGTCTATCCATGCCGGCAATGGCGAGTGGATCTGGCGTCCGCTGAATAATCCGAAGCATTTGTCCGTCAGCACCTATCAGGTCGAGAACCCTAAAGGTTTCGGTCTGCTGCAGCGCGGTCGCAACTTCAAGGATTACGAAGATCTTGACGATCGTTACGATCTGCGCCCAAGCGCCTGGATTGAGCCGCGTGGCGACTGGGGCAAGGGTAAAGTTGAGCTGGTAGAAATCCCAACGGCGGATGAAACCAATGACAATATTGTTGCTTTCTGGACCCCGGACGTATTGCCGGATGCCAAAACGCCGCTGGCGCTGAACTATCGCCTGCATTTCACCCGTGATGAAGACAAGTTGCATTCACAGGATATTGCCTACGTCAGCCAGACCATGCGTTCTACCGGTGACGTGAAGCAGTCGAACCTGATCCGCGAGCCAGACGGCAGCGTGGCATTCCTGGTCGACTTCGTGGGGCCGGTACTGAAAGGCCTGGATGGCGCTACGCCGGTCGCCGCTCAGGTGAGCATCGGTGATAACGGTGAAATGGTAGAAAACAATGTCCGCTATAATCCAGTGACCAAAGGCTGGCGCCTGACGCTGCGTCTGAAAGTGAAAGACGACAAGAAGCCGGTAGAAATGCGCGCAGCGTTGGTCAATGGTGATAAGACCCTGTCGGAAACCTGGAGCTATCAGCTACCTGCCAATGAATAAGCCTACTCAACGTGCCCAGGATTATCTTGCGGCAATGCCTCTGACCGCTGAGCGGTCGGAGGCGCTTAACCCCCAGCCGGGAGCGGATGACGCCCAGGCACTGGAGGCGCTGCATCGCAAGATGGGCGCCACCGATGCCAACGTCAATACGCTGTCGGCGGATGACGTGGCGCTGGCCTCGGTCAAGGCGCGTATCGAAAGCGCCTGGCCGGATGCGGTCAGCGACGACGATTTTGACAATGACGTGGAAGGCCGCAGTATTTTGAAGGCCACGCCATCGATTAAACGGACCAGCATGTTCCCTGAAGCCTGGCGCACCAATCCGGTGGCGCGCTTCTGGGATTCCCTGCTGGGGCGATCGCCGCACAATCGTTATGCTTCCAAAGAGGAAGCCGCTGCGGAAAACCGTTGGCGTGTGGTCGGTTCAATGCGTCGTTACGTGCTGTTGGTGCTGATGCTGGTGCAGACCGGTATCGCTACCTGGTACATGAAAACCATTTTGCCGTATCAGGGCTGGGCGCTGATCGACCCGATGGCGATGCTGGACCAGGATCTGATGCAGTCGGTGTTGCAATTGCTGCCTTATGTACTGCAAACCGGCATTCTGATCCTGTTCGCCATTCTGTTCTGTTGGGTATCGGCCGGTTTTTGGACTGCGCTGATGGGCTTCCTGCAACTGCTGATCGGCAAAGACAAATACAGTATCTCCTCCACCATCAAGGGCGATGAGCCGATCGACCCGGCGCACCGCACCGCGTTGATCATGCCGATCTGTAACGAGGACGTCGAACGTGTGTTCGCCGGCCTGCGCGCGACCTATGAGTCCGTTGCGGCCACCGGCCAGCTCGAACATTTCGATATCTACGTGCTGAGTGACAGCTACGATCCGGATATCTGCATGGCGGAACAGAAAGCCTGGATGGAACTGTGCCGTGACGTAGACGGCCATGGTCGTATTTTCTACCGCCGCCGCCGCCGCCGTGTGAAACGTAAAAGCGGCAACATCGACGACTTCTGCCGTCGCTGGGGTGGCGAGTACAGCTATATGGTGATCCTGGATGCCGATAGCGTGATGAGCGGCGAGTGTCTCACCGGTCTGGTACGCCTGATGGAAGCCAACCCGAACGCCGGTATCATTCAGTCTGCGCCGAAAGCTTCGGGTATGGATACGTTGTATGCCCGTGTGCAACAGTTTGCCACCCGGGTCTACGGGCCGCTGTTTACCGCTGGCCTGCACTTCTGGCAGTTGGGTGAGTCACATTACTGGGGTCACAACGCGATTATCCGCGTGAAGCCGTTTATCGAGCACTGTGCGCTGGCACCGCTGCCGGGTGAAGGCTCCTTTGCCGGTTCCATCTTGTCGCATGACTTTGTGGAAGCCGCACTGATGCGTCGTGCCGGTTGGGGCGTGTGGATTGCTTATGATCTGCCGGGTAGTTACGAAGAATTACCGCCTAACCTGCTGGATGAGCTGAAGCGTGACCGTCGTTGGTGTCACGGTAACCTGATGAACTTCCGTCTGTTCCTGGTGAAAGGCATGCACCCGGTGCACCGTGCGGTGTTCCTGACCGGTGTGATGTCCTATCTGTCAGCACCGCTGTGGTTTATGTTCCTGGCGTTGTCCACCGCGTTGCAGGTGGTACATACTCTGATGGAGCCGCAGTACTTCCTGCAGCCGCGTCAGCTGTTCCCGGTTTGGCCGCAGTGGCGTCCTGAACTGGCGATAGCGCTGTTCTCTACCACTTTGGTGCTGTTGTTCCTGCCCAAGCTGCTCAGTATCGTGCTGATCTGGGCGAAGGGAGCCAAAGAATACGGCGGTGGCGTGCGTCTGTTCCTGTCAATGCTGTTGGAAATGCTGTTCTCGGTGCTGTTGGCTCCGGTACGCATGTTGTTCCACACGGTGTTTGTGGTCAGCGCTTTCCTCGGTTGGGAAGTGGTGTGGAATTCTCCGCAGCGTGACGATGATGACACGCCGTGGAGCGAAGCCTTTAAGCGCCATGGTTCGCAGATGTTGCTCGGTCTGGTCTGGGCTGGTGGTATGGCCTGGCTGGATCTGCGCTTCCTGTGGTGGTTGTCGCCAATCGTCTTCTCGCTGATCCTGTCACCGATCGTTTCGTCTCTGTCGAGCCGCGCGACGCTGGGTATCAAGAGCAAGCGTGCCAAGCTATTCCTGATCCCGGAAGAGTATTCTCCTCCGCGTGTACTGCTGGCGACCGAAGAGTATCTGCAGCTCAACCGTGAACGTGCACTGGCCAATGGCTTTATGCACGCCGTGGTTAACCCATCGTTCAATGCTTTGGCGGCTGCGCTGGCGACCGCGCGTCACCATCTGCGCGGTGCTATCGAGCGCAATCGTGAGGAGCGGGTGAATGAGGCCTTGCAACTTGGGCCGGAGAAATTGGTGAAGGGCAAACGCCTGGAACTGTTGAGCGATCCCGTAGCCTTGTCGCGTCTGCATCAGCGTGTTTGGTTGTTGCCGGAAGGGGCCGCCTGGCGTGAGCATTACCAGCAATTGCCACATAATGAACGGGCTCATCCGCAAGGTCAGCGCTAAGCGTTGACCGGGTAGCCCAAACGGGGAATGCGCACAGCGTGTTCCCCGTTTTTTTTGGCTATTGGCTTAGGTAATGCTGACGATCTGCAAGGAAAAAACTATGTTAACATTCGCGCCGGGCGTTGTTTACTTTCAGAACAACCAGGGCTAAGAGTCAATTTGGTGAATCTCTCTTCTTTTCTTCGACTGGCATTATTGGCAGCAGGCGTGATGCTGTTAACCGGCTGCGGCAGTATTATCAGCCGCACAGTGCCGGGCGCCGGACACGGCCATCAATATTACCCGGGGGTGCAATGGGACCTGCGCGATACCCCCTGGCGTTATGTCACGGTGATCGATGTGCCGCTGTCGATGGTTGTGGATACCTTTATGCTGCCGTTTGATGCACAGCACGGGCCTTACGAGTAAGTCTATTCCCGGGTGGCAAACACCAACAGCTGGTACCCCTGTGGGCCGCAGTGGAAGGGGGCCAGCACCGTCATCTTTAATCCTTGCTGATGGGCAGCTAATGAATGCGGGTTGCTGTCGTCAATAAACAAGGCGCCAACGTCGAACTTCTCCCTGGTGTGCGCTTTGACGGCGGCGAATAATTGCTTCAGGATGCCTTTGCCGCGCCAGGCGGGATCCAGACACACCGGCCCGTACATAAACACCCGTTGTTCACTCAAAGGTTTCCCGTTGAATGACTCGTCGGCCAGCTTTTCCAGCATCGCATCCACCACCGGCGGACGGGGCTGTGCATTCGTGGTCATCAGGCAGACAAAACCGGCCAATGCCTGGTCTTCAACGGCCACCAGAATACCGAGGCCCTGGTTAATACGAGCCAGTTGCGCTTCGTTCATGCTCGAAACAATAAAACCCTGACGCTTCTGGCTGTCGCTCAAATTGGCCGGGGTATTTTGTGTTTGCAACTGCAGAATGGCGGGGTAATCCTCGGGGCGTGCCTGACGGATAATCATACTGCCTCTCTGAAAATTAAGGGGGAGTTTATGGGCGGGATTTTGCTTGCTCCCGCCCGTTATCATTCAACGTTCATCCCACTCGTCGGCGGCTGTCTGGCCCTCTTCGGTATCCAACGGCGGATCGAGTTGGAAATCACCTTCTTCCCACTCGTGCAGCGTGTTTTCTTCTATCCATTCGGCGCTAATTTCGATTTCGTCATAATCACCGTCAAAAATAGCCTGGGCCGCCGCACCGCTGCGCAGTGTCAGGCATTCGACCGACTCGCCCTCTTGCTCAAAAAACTCGGCCTGCCACAGGGTATCACCATCCAGCATCACGTATTTTTGCAGATTGAATTGTTGCACCGCCGGCGGTTGATCGTCGCTACCGCTCTCAGCGGATTCAATAAATTCCTCGCGCGCCGCTTCAATAGCGTCTTCCAGGGTTGCATACAGGCTCATAGTCGTCTCCAGTAGTGAGGGTAACGAAAGCATTTTGGCGGGGCCAAAGCGCCATGACTGAGGTCAAAATTAATTGTTGCTGCACTGGCGCAAGATGCAAATTTTTTTGTTGTCCGTTTCGCGACGATGGTTGTCTGCCAGGCGAGAGCAGGCTATCTCCCGGTGGGAAATAATAAGGCATTGCTTATAACAGCCCAGGAGACCGCCATGTTAACCAATCCCTCAGTCAAATATCGCCCATTCCCACCGGTGACATTACCCGATCGCCAGTGGCCGGGGCGCAGCCTGCAGCAAGCACCACGCTGGTGCTCCAGCGATCTGCGTGATGGCAATCAGGCGTTGGCGGAGCCGATGGATAACGCCCGCAAGCGTCAATTCTATCAACTGCTGTTGCAGTGCGGGTTCAAAGAGATTGAGGTGGCCTTTCCTTCGGCGTCACAAACCGACTTTGATTTTGTCCGTTCGTTGATCGATGAACAGTTGATCCCGGACGACGTCAGCATTCAGGTATTGACCCAGTCGCGTGACGATCTGATCGATCGCACCTTTGAGGCTCTGCAAGGTGCCCCAAGGGCTATTGTGCATTTGTATAACGCCACCGCACCGATGTTCCGTGACATTGTCTTCAAACAGGACAAGGCGGCGACGGTGGCGCTGGCGGTCAATGGCGCGCTGCGTATTCGCCAGCAGTGCGAACAGCAGCCGGAAACCGCCTGGACTTTCGAGTATTCACCAGAGACCTTCTGCTTTACCGAGCTGGAATTTGCACTGGAAATCTGCGAAGCGGTGGCGGATGTCTGGCAGCCAGGCCCAGGGCGACCGATGATCATCAACCTGCCGGCGACGGTGGAGGTCAGTACGCCGAACGTTTATGCCGACCAGATCGAGTGGTTCTGTCGTCGCTTCAGTCAGCGTAACAGGGTGACCATCAGCGTGCATCCTCATAACGATCGCGGCACCGGGGTCGCCTGCGCCGAACTGGCGATGCTGGCGGGGGCCGATCGGGTGGAGGGCTGCCTGTTCGGCAACGGCGAGCGCACCGGCAATGTCGATCTGGTGACGTTGGCGCTCAATCTGTACACCCAGGGCATTGCGCCGGGGCTGGACTTCAGCCAGTTGAAGCAGGTGGTGGAGGTGGTGGAGCAGTGCAACCAGCTGCCGGTTCACCCGCGTCATCCTTATGCCGGTGAACTGGTTTTCACCGCTTTTTCCGGCTCGCATCAGGATGCAATCAAAAAGGGCTTCGCCGCCCAACAGCAACGGCAGGACGGTCTGTGGCAGGTGCCTTATCTGCCGCTCGATCCGGCGGACGTTGGTTGCAGTTATGAAGCGGTGATCCGGGTTAACAGCCAGTCGGGCAAAAGCGGAGCGGCCTGGCTGCTGGAACAGAACCATGGGTTGTCGTTACCACGTGGGTTGCAGATTGATTTCAGCAAGGTGGTGCAACACGCCACCGACGGCAGCGGCAAAGAGATGACCACGGCAGAGCTGTGGCGGCTTTTTCGCCTCAGCTATGGGCTGGTTGAGCAGCCGCGCCTGCAATTGCTGAGCTACCAGACCGAGAGCCACAGCGTCGAAGCCTATAGTTTCAGCGCCCGGGTATTGTTCGATGGGCAACAGCAGCGGCTGTTGGGGGTAGGGAACGGTTTGTTATCCAGCGCGGTAGATGCACTGCGCCAGCGCTTTGGTCTGAGCCTGGCGATAGAGGACTATCACGAGCACACGCTGGGGCATCAGAGCCAGAGTCGCGCCGTTGCCTATATCCGCTGTACGCTAGCGCACGGTGAGGCGGCTTATGGCGTGGGCATCGACGTCGATTCTGCCAGCGCCTCGCTGCAGGCCTTGTTCAACGTTGCCGCACGTTATTTGGCGAAATAAGCACTGGGCGCGACGCCCAGCAGGCGACGGAACATGGCGCTGAAAGCACTGGGGCTGTCGTAACCCAGATCCAGCGCCACTTCCAGCACCGAATGCCCGGCGGCCAGGGCGTTCAATGCCGCCAGCAAACGGGCGCGGCGCACCCAGTCACCAAAGCGCAGTCCGGTCTCACGCTGAAAGCGCCGTGACAGCGTGCGGCCGCTGACGCTGATATAACCGGCTGCCTGCTCTAATTCCCAGGGATGGGCCAGCGATTGCTGAATATGCCGACACAGCGTCAGCAGGGCCTCAGTACGCGGCTCAGGTAAATTCAGCGGCAAAATAGGCAGCACGCGCAGCTCATCCAGGATCAACTCCATTATTCGCTCCTCACGTCCCCCTACGGGGTAGTCAGCCGTGATATCCATCGCGCAGATAATCAGCTCACGCAGTAACGGGGAAACCTGTACCACTTCACAACAGGCCGGCAGATCGGCACGCGCCAGCGGATCGACCAACAGCGCTCTTGCCGCCACCTTGCCGGTAATGCGCAGGCTGTGTTCAACCCTGGCCGGTAGCCAGACGCCGCGTCCGGGGGGCACCACCCAACTTCCCTGACGGGTATTGACCTGCACCACACCGCTGAGGCTATGAATCAGTTGCGCGCAGTCATGGTAGTGGGGCGGCTCGAAGTCGCCGTGCTGATAATCTTTGGCAACCGGCACAATCGACCGGTTGGCGGGCACAGCGTCATGGAAAAGCAGCATTGTTCGGGGCATCTCCTGTCCGCGGAAAAATCGTAACGGCAGCATGCCATGCTGAAACCTTTCGCACCAGCCTATGGTGCGGTGAGGAAATATAGTTTATAAATATACAATATATTATTTCATAAATTGTTCGGGGGAGTCATGGATATCGACAGCATGCGGCAGGCAGCGGCGCAGGCCGGAACATTACTGCGGACGCTGGGCAATGAGGATCGCCTACTGCTACTGTGCCAGCTTAGCCAGGGCGAGATGTCGGTGGGGGAGTTGGCGCAAGCGTTGGAAATTCGTCAGCCGACGCTTTCACAGCAGTTGGGCGTATTGCGTCAGGAAGGGCTGGTGTCCACACGTCGTGAAGGCAAGCAAATTTACTACGTCGTTAGCGACGAAAAGGCGTTGGTAGTACTTAACACCCTGTACCAACTCTATTGCCCAGCATCGGGAGAGACACCATGACCATTGACTGGCTGCATTTTACGCCCATATCAGCCCTGGCCGGCGGCGGCATTATTGGCGTTGCGGTGGTACTGCTGCTGATGTTTAACGGCCGTATCGCCGGTATTAGCGGCATTACCGGCGGTCTGTTGACACCCCAGGGTAAAGAGAAAGCCTGGCGAGTCGCATTTCTTGTCGGGTTGCTGGTTTCACCCTGGCTGTATGGTATCGCCGCACCCTTACCGGCCATGGCGGTGAGCGGCAGCAGCCTGTGGCTGATGTTGGCCGGATTGTTGGTTGGCTTGGGTACCCGGTTGGGTGGTGGTTGCACCAGCGGTCATGGGGTTTGCGGCACGGCAAGACTGGCACCGCGTTCGCTGGCGGCCACGGAGGTATTTATGCTGTTGGGTTTTGCCACGGTATGGGCCGTCCGTCACTGGGTAGGAGGCTAACCGCATGCACAGATACCTGTTTGCTTTGCTGAGCGGTGCCATTTTTGGCCTTGGTCTGATCGTTGCAGGGATGGCCAATCCGGCCAAGGTATTGGCGTTTCTCGATATTACCGGCCACTGGGATCCTTCATTGGCTCTGGTGATGGTGGGTGCGATTGCGGTGGCCGCCCCGGCGTTTTACTGGGCACACAGGCGACAACGTACTTTGCTGGGGGAAGAGATGCAGATCCCAGCCAACCGCCGCCTCGATGGCCGTTTGCTGGCAGGCAGCGCGCTGTTTGGTATCGGTTGGGGCATGGCGGGTATTTGCCCCGGACCGGCCTGGGTACTCGCCGGTGCCGGTTCTTCGGCCGGCTGGCAGTTCGTGGCGGCCATGCTGGTGGGCATGGCGCTGTATGAGTTCATCATGATACGGAGAAAATAATGCCAATAGCCAACGCAGTGCTGCGCATTGCGCGCCCGACCGACCACCTGCAGGAAATTGCGGCTATGTACTGCCAGGGGTTGGGATTTGAACGCTTGGGCGAGTTTAACGATCATCAGGGTTTTGACGGCGTGATGGTCGGGCACCCACAGCACGGTTATCACCTGGAATTCACTCACCATCGTGGCATAAAAGTGGGACAGGCCCCGACGCAAGATCATTTGCTGGTATTTTACTTGCCGAATGAGGAGGAATGGCTTGCCGGTTGCCGGCGCATGTTGGCTGCAGGTTTTCGGCATGTCGTGGCATACAATCCCTATTGGGACAATAGCGGACAGACGTTCGAAGATCTGGACGGTTACCGAGTGGTGCTGCAACAGCGGGCGTGGGAACAATAAAAAAAGCCAGCGCACCGGGCGCTGGCTGAAGGGTTAAGCAAAACGGTTATCAGGCGTTGGTTGCCGGTTTCTGCGCGCTTTTACCCTGAGTGTTTTCCATCATCCGGCGGATCGGGACGATCAGCAGGGTCAGCACCGCAGCACAGATCAGCAGGGCAATCGAGCAGCGTGCGAACAGGTTAGGCAGCATTTCCAGTTGGTCGGCTTTCACATGCCCACCGATCAGTCCCGCAGCCAGGTTGCCCAGTGCGCTGGCACAGAACCACAGGCCCATCATTTGGCCGCGCATTCTTTCTGGTGCCAACAGCGTCATGGTTGCCAGCCCGATTGGGCTAAGGCACAGTTCGCCCAGCGTCAGCATCAAAATACTGCCGACCAGCCACAGCGGGGACACGCCTGCGCCACCATTGCCCAGTACGTTCTGCGCTGCCAGCATCATCAGACCAAAACCTGCAGCGGCAAACAGAATACCGATAACAAACTTGGTGATACTGCTCAGGCGCACTTTATTACGTGCCAGAGCCGGCCATGCCCAGCTAAATACCGGGGCCAGCAGAATAATGAACAGGGCATTGATTGACTGGAACCACACCGCAGGGATTTCGAAGTCGCCAATCATACGGTTGGTGTAGTCGTTGGCGAACAGGTTGAACGAGGTTGGTTTCTGTTCGAATGCTGACCAGAAGAAGGCAGCGGACACCAACAGAATAAAGCATACCAGCAGGCGTGCGCGTTCTTTACGGCTAAGACCTGCAAACACGAACAGGTAAATGAAGTACAGGGTTACCGAGGCGGCAATGACATAAACCAGCATGCTGGCTACCGCGACAGGGTTAATCACGATGATGCCTTGGGCAATCAGGGTAACAACCACGGCTACGCCGATGGCCAGTGCAATCAACCAGGCGCCAACGCCATTTTTCTTGGCAACAGGGCTATTCCAGGTAGAGTCCAGGCCGACCTCGCTGTCATAACGTTTCATTGCCGGTACGGCAAAGACGCGGAAGATCACCAACGCCACCAACATACCGATGCCACCGATACCGAAGCCCCAGTGCCAGCCGTGAGAACGGATCAACCAGCCGGAGATCAGCGGGGCGATAAACGAGCCCATGTTGATGCCCATATAGAACAGCGAGAAACCACCGTCGCGGCGGTTGTCGCCTTTCTTGTACAGCGTACCGACCATCACCGAGATACAGGTTTTGAACAGGCCGGAACCCAACACAATAAACATCAGGCCGATGAAGAACAGGTTATTGCCCATAAAGGCGGACAGTGCGATCGACAGGTGGCCGAGGGCGATCAAAATCGAGCCGTACCAAACCGCTCTTTGTTGGCCGAGCCAGTTATCCGCCAGCCAGCCACCCGGCAGGGCCGCCAGATACATGCTGCCAGCAAAGATACCGACAATCGCCGAAGCATTTTCACGTGCCAGCCCCATGCCGCCGTCATAGACAGTGGCGGCCATAAACAGGATCAGTAATGGGCGAATGCCGTAAAACGAGAACCGCTCCCACATTTCGGTAAAGAACAGGGATCCCAGTGGATAAGGGTGACCGAAGAAGGTCCGGCTTTCTTGGTTATTAACAGAGGATTGCATAACGTCTTCCCAATAAAATGCGCCGCATTTATGCAGCTTATACTGTGGTATGTATGTGTATTTAAGGAAGGTGATCCACCCAGTGCGGATTACCCGACAAAACCGCAGCCGCAGCGCCCGTTAACCGTGGAAAGCGCGTCGGCCTTTTTTCACTTGGCCAATGCTTTACATTGGGCGTGATATTATTTAACCATTTGATAACTGGATGGTGGTTTTGTCTAGTCCCTGTATCCCATTTTTTAGATGAAAAGTCGACAAACATCTCCTTTCCTGGTTTTTATGTTGGTTTCGGCGGGAATGTTATTGACAGCTGGTTTATTGCGCTAAAAGTTAATAACTTTTTAAAAAACAATCAATTAAACTAAGAATTGTCTGGTGGTGGCTGGAAAGGTGGGGGTGAAAGGTATCAATACTAAAAGTAGGGGAAACGGGCCGTCGACCCATTAAAGTAAAGGAAGTGGTGATAAATGCGGCTATTACTCTTCCTGCAGGGTGTCTTCTCTCATTCGTGTCGGGCGACGTTGCAAACACCACCAGGAATAAACGGCGTTGAACAGCACCACCAGAGCGGTGACGCAGAATACCGCACGGAAGCCATAACTGGCGGAGACGGCGGCCCCCATTAGTGGGCCACTGACGTTGCCAATATCGCGGAACGATTGGTTATAGCTGAAGATCCGCCCGGCGACCTGATTGGTGCAGTTGTAGATCAGCAAGGTTTGTACCGCCGGCAGCAGTGCGCCATCGGCAGCGCCCAGCAGGAAGCGAAGTACGCCGAGTTGCCACGGGGTTTGCACAAAAGCCATCGGGATCAGCAACAGCACCGATACGATCAGCATAAATACCAGAATGCGCTCCGGGCCGATCCTGTCGCCCAGCTTGCCCAGCCGTGGCGCACTCATCAGTGCGGCGACGCCCGGCACCGAGGCGATCAAACCGCTGACAAAAGCCAGATTATGAATGTTACCGGCCAAATCACGGACGTACAGCGTCAGGATCGGCGCGATGGATCCGGTGGCAATCTGAATAATCATGGTGGTGACAAACAGGCTGAGGATCAGCTTGGGGCTTTTTAGCGCCGCGAATACCTGACGGGCGTGCAGCATGTCTTTTTTCTGCACCGGGGTGAACTGTTCTTTGACATACAGCAGCGTCAGCACAAAGCAGGCCAGCAGCACACCGGCGGTAATGTAGAACACCGGCCGCAGGCCATACTGGTCGGCTAGCAGGCCGCCAATCAGCGGCCCAATCAATGCACCGCTGACGCCGCCGGTGGACAGGGTACCCAGTGCCCAACCGCTGCGATTGCGCGGCACCTGTGTGGCAATCAGCGCATTGGCATTGGGGATAAAACCGCCGAGCAGGCCCAGCACTGCGCGCAGAGCCAAAAACTGCCAAATATTCTGCGCCATGCCCATCAACAGCATCACTATCGACATGCCCAATGCCGATCGCAGCAGCATCAACTTGCGCCCGCGGCGATCGGCCAGCCCGCCCCAGAACGGGGAGGCAATCGCAGAGAACAGGAAGGTGATACTGAATACCAGTCCAGACCACATATTCAGCGCCTGGTGACCGGTGACGCCCAGGGTTTCTACATACAGCGGCAGGAATGGCATGATCAGACTGAAGGCGGCACCGGTGAGGAAACACCCCAGCCAGGCGACAAAGAGATTGCGTTTCCAGTTGATGAGTTCGGGTGCCGAAGCCATAAGATCCTGTTACGTAAGGTAGAAGGCTTTGCTTGCATGAGCAGTCAATCGGGCAAAGCAAAAAAGTTAGCCTGGTAAGTATGCGCTTAATTATAGGTAGCATCAATTGATGTGGGGTGAGATATACGGGAAATGAAATAAAGTTTTAAAAATCGAATATTGGCAGTATTCCGCGCTGTACGCGCGGAAAAAAGGCGAATTTAAAGCCCGGCAAGCAGTTCAAAACCACTGGCGGTGGTGGAGAGGGCGACATCGGTAATTTCATAGTGGGCTACGGCATTGAAAGGATCTTGCCCGACAATGATGTCCAGCTGCGCACGCTCAATACCTTTTACCAGGATCACACCGCCGGTACGTGGGTTCTTACGGCCGGAGGCGATGAAGGTACCGTCCTGGAAATATTTTTTCAGCCAGGCGATGTGCCCTTCAAGGTGGCTGTCGACTTCTTCTATCGGGCGGTGGTAGGTCAGGTTAACGATGTACATGGCGGCTCCAGAATTAACGGCGAAGGCTTTACCATCCCACCGTTACCATTGATTCTCAAGATCTGCGGAATAAAAAACCCGCCGAGGGCGGGTTAGCGAGTCAATACAGTGAAGGTTCGCCTTCCGGGCGGGTTTTGAAGCGGCGGTGCAGCCACATGTACTGATCCGGCGCCATCAGGATTTCCTTCTCCACGACCTTATTCATAAAGGCGGCGGCCTCGAACTCATTATCCAGCGGGAAGTTTTCCACCGCCGGCTGCATAATCAACTCATACCCTTTGGCATCCGGCAGGCGGCGCGGGGTAAAGGGAATAATGGCCGGTTTGCCCATCCTGACCAATATGTAGCTGCCGGTGGTGGTAGCGGCTTTCTCTACGGCGAACAGGGGGGCGAACACACTGCTGCGCGGGCCATAATCGTGGTCCGGGGCGTACCAGATGATGTCCCCCTGCTTTAGCGCACGGATCATGCCTTTTACGTCCTTACGGTCCAGCATCGATTTGTTGGAACGCATGCGACCCCAGGTCTGCAGCCAGTCCATCAGCTTGTTGTCGTGCGGCCGATAAACGCCGATGCCCGGATTATGAATACCAAAGATACGGGCACCCAGTTCCAGCGTCAGGAAGTGCAGACCGATCAGCAAAACCCCCTGATGGTTGTCTCGTGCCTTCTGAATATGTTCCAGCCCGCTAACCTGGAACCAGCGTTCGATACGCCAGTTTGGCCAAAACCACGCCATACCGGTTTCAAACAGCCCCATACCGACGGATTCAAAATTTTGCACCACCAACGCATCGCGTTCGGCTTGCGGCATGTCCGGGAAGCACAGCACCAGATTACGCTGAGCTATTGCCACGCGGCGCTTGAGAAATCGCATGGAAAAACGGCCCAGCGAGGTGCCAAGGCGATAAATAATCGGATAAGGCAGCAAGACCAACAGGTAAAGCAAACCGATGCCGATCCAGGTGAGCCAGTAACGCGGATGCAGTAAAGAACGATTAAAAGAAGGAACTTGAGTCATATGTTCTCAGCTTAGAAGCAGTCATTTAATGATAATAACAGAGTTCTTGAATGGTCTCTCCTGTGGGGGAATTTTAACCAAGCTTTTATTTTCTGCCGTTTATAACCGACTATTGTGGCATTTTTATCGAAGAACGTGAAAAGGCACCGCATTAAAACATCATTTTTAATGATGAACGGATATAAAGTGGCTGGAAATTAAGCTAAATGGCTCTAAAGGATAAAATCCATACTCGACAGGCGCGTATTATCTCGCGCAATTTGTTAGGGAGATCTTATGTTGGCTACATGGTTGAGTGCGGGATTGTTGGTCAGTGGAGCACTGCTAGGCAGCCTGGGGGCACATCTGCAGTTTAATCCGTTGCTGCTGGTGGCGGGTATCGCCCTGGCTGCGGGAACGGTGATTTCCGGTTTTACCGAATGCCGGGGCGGGCGCTGAGCATCCGCCCCGATAGCTTTAGCCGTTTTTAAACAAGCCTTTCAGTACGTGCGGTTCAGAGCGCCAATATTGCGGTGGTGCGCTGACTTTCTCACCCAGTTTCGCCGCGGCGTGCCATGGCCAGCGTGGGTTGTAAAGGATACCGCGTGCCAGCGCTACCATATCGGCCTGGCCGGTCGCGACAATGGCTTCCGCCTGTTCCGGCTCGGTAATTAACCCGACCGCAATGGTCGGCAGCCCGCTTTCCCGCTTGATGGTTTCAGCAAAGGGGACCTGATAATTGGGCCCCACCGTGATCTTCTGCAGGGGGGAAAGGCCGCCGCTGGAAACGTGAATATAGTCACAACCCAGCTCTTTCAGCGCTTTTGCCAGCGTAACCGATTGCTGTTCATCCCAACCACCTTCGACCCAGTCACTGGCGGAAATACGCACGCCGAGCGCTTTGTGTGCCGGAAATACGTCGCGTACTTCGGTGAAAATTTCCAGCAGCAGGCGCATGCGGTTTTGCAATGAACCGCCGTATTGGTCGTTACGCTGATTGGCCAGAGGTGAAAGGAACTGGTGCAACAGGTAACCGTGTGCGCCATGTAGCTCAATTAATTCAAAACCCAGCCGATCGGCGCGTTTTGCCGCGTCAACAAATTGTGCTTTCAGTTGCTCAATCTGTTCCAGGTTCATTGCTGCAGGAGGTTCATCCTGCTGTGCGAAAGGAACGGTGGAGGAAGAGAGCGTCTGCCAGCCCCCGTTGGCGGCACTAAGTTGACCACCGCCCGCCCAGGGCACTGCGCAGGAGGCTTTACGCCCGGCATGCGCAAGTTGGATACCCAGTGGCATGGTGGCGTGTTTTTTGACCGCCTGTACTACCTCGGCCAGTGCCTGTTCGGTCGCGTCGTCCCACAGACCAAGATCGTTCGGCGTAATGCGCCCTTCGGGCGCGACCGAGGCGGCTTCGACAATCAGCAGACCTGCACCGGACAAGGACAGGTGCCCAAGGTGCAGGGTATGCCATTCGGTGGCTTTGCCGTGGTCGGCAGAATATTGGCACATAGGTGCAATAATAATGCGATTGGGTAAACTCAATTTTCCCAGTGTAATGGGGGTAAATAGCTGACTCATGACGTCCTCCTGAACCGTGATAAATAGGGGGGAAACTCCTGTTAGGAGTATCGGGATTTGTGAGCAGCGTCAAGTTGCCAGCGCTTCGTATCATCGGGTATTATGTGCGCCGCGCGTGGGCCGGCGGTCGGCGCGTGTTTAAATCAGTCACCTCCCGAAAGACAGGAAAGTACACCATGCCAGTGTTACATAACCGAATTTCTAATGAGGAACTGAAGGCGCGCATGTTGGCGGAAACCGAGCCGCGCACTACAGTTTCTTTTTATAAATATTTCACCATCGAAGATCCCAAAGCGTTTCGTGACAGCCTGTACGTGCAGTTTGACACGCTGAAGGTGTTCGGCCGCATTTATGTGGCGAAAGAGGGCATCAACGCGCAAATCAGCGTGCCGCAGAATAAATTCGAGGCGTTCAAAGCCGCACTCTTTGCCTCACATCCGGCGTTGGACCAGGTTCGGTTGAATATCGCCCTGGAAGACGATGGAAAATCCTTTTGGGTGCTGCGCCTGAAAGTGCGTGAACGTATCGTCGCCGACGGCCTCGATGACGAGAGCTTCAATCCGGCGAATGTCGGTGAGTATCTGCAAGCCGATCGCGTTAATCAGATGATTGACGATCCGGATACGCTGTTTGTCGATATGCGTAACCATTATGAATATGAAGTCGGCCACTTTGAAAACGCTATTGAGGTGCCGTCAGACACCTTCCGTGATCAACTGCCCATGGCGGTTGAGATGCTGCAGGACAAGAAAGACAAAAATATTGTCATGTACTGCACCGGCGGGATCCGCTGTGAAAAAGCCAGTGCCTATATGTTGCATAATGGCTTCAAGAACGTCTATCACGTGGAAGGCGGCATTATCGAGTATGCGCGTAAGGCAAAAGAGCAGGGGCTGCCGCTGAAATTTGTCGGCAAAAACTTTGTGTTTGATGAGCGTATGGGTGAGCGAATTTCTGACGATGTGATCGCCAATTGCCATCAGTGCGGTGCTCCCTGCGATACTCACACTAATTGCCTGAATGACGGCTGTCATCTGCTGTTTATTCAGTGCCCGAGCTGCGCGGCCAAATTTGAAGGTTGCTGCAGCGAGATCTGCCGCGAAGAGCTGAAATTGCCGCGCGAAGAACAACGTGCGCGCCGAGCCGGCCGTGAAAACGGCATCAAGATTTTCAATAAGTCGAAAGGGTTATTGCAGACCACGATGCACATTCCGGCACCGGAAGAGGAAGACTCGTCAAACTGAGTCGTTGATAAGCGCGGCAGCCTTGCCGCGCTTTAAACCCGTCGCCTTTCAAGCTGCAGCTTGAAATTCATAGGGTTAGTATTACTTCGCGCGAACGCCTTCCACAGAAATAATCAGCTCCACGTCCTGCGATGCCGGGCCGAGATCGGTGGTGATGCCAAAGTCTTTCAACTTGATTTTACCATTGGCTTCAAAGCCGGCACGGTAGCCACCCCACGGGTCATTACCCTGGCCGATCAGTTTGGCCTCCAGAGTGACCGGTTTGGTCACGCCATTCAGCGTCAGGTTACCGACCACCGCATAACCTTCGCCGTTCTTTTTCACTTCAGTGGATTCAAACTTGGCCTGTTTGTTCTTTTCTACATTCAGGAACTCGGCGCTGCGCAGGTGTTTGTCACGTTCAGCGTGGTTGGTATCGACACTGGCAGTGTTGATCGTGACGTTAACCTTGTCCTTGGACGGGTCTTTTTCGTCGAAGGTGAAGCCGCCGTCAAAATCCTTGAAGGTGCCGTACAGCCAGCTGTAACCCAGGTGCTGGATACGGAACTCGATAAAGGCGTGCTGCCCCTGTTTGTCAATCTTGTAGTCGGCAGCCAGCGCGGAACCGGCGCTCAGCAGCATTGCGCCTGCGGTCAGGCCCAGTACGGTTTTCTTCAACATAGCAATCTCCATAAATCCAAAGGTTAATCGGCGCTGCTACCCAGCATCCGTTTCAAAGTAACATCACGATCAACAAAGTGATGTTTAAGCGCAGCCAGACCGTGCAGTACGGAAAGCACTACAACAATCCAGGCCAGGTAAAGATGGATGGTACCGGCCGTATCGGCCTGCTCCGCCATACCGGTGACGGTAGCTGGGACGTCGAACCAGCCAAAAACGCTGATCGGTTGACCGTCAGCGGTAGAGATCAGATAGCCGCTGATTAGAATGCTGAACAGCACGACATATAACGCCAGATGGGCGAGGATCGCGCTGACGCGAGTAACACGACCGTAGCTGGCCAAAGGTTTGGGCGGCGGTGAAACGAAACGCCAAATGACCCGAATCACCATAACGATAAACAGCAGTGTGCCGATGCTTTTATGAATCTCCGGTGCCTGGTGATACCAGACATCGTAATATCCCAGCGTGACCATCCAGAGGCCCAGGGCAAACATGCCATACACCGTCAGTGCAACCAGCCAGTGGATCAGCACTGAAATATGACCAAAACGATTGGCGGTATTTTTCCACAGCATCCTGTTTCCTTACTATCCTCATTATCCGGCTGCAATAATTAAACTTTAAGAAACATAAAATCAATAATAAATTTAACTATGTTACTTCTTAATAATATTAATCAGTGAATTTGGCTGAGATAGCGTTAAGTCAATCAGTGAAATCGTTGAAGTGATTACTGCGTTGACATATTATTTTTATGTTATGAATTGAAAATAAAAGGTTTTATATATTATTGTCAGCTTTTGTCATGTAACGTAAGTGCCGTGAGTTTTTTTAACAAATAAACCCCAGTCAAAATTGTCGATTATTTCCAGCCAGGATTGGGAAAACGAGGGCTTTAATTTGTGGCGTAATACCTCTGCGGCGTAAGGGGAGAGTTTGCTAACATAACACTCATCTGATGGCCCTTGGGGCCTGTGCTATTAACGCAAAGGAAATGTATGGGCCGAACCCTGTTGACCGATAGCAGCCTGCGGCTGGCAATTATGCTGGCGATGTTGGTGATTATTCTTGCCGGTGTGAAAGCGGCGGTGGATGTTGTGGTGCCCTTCCTGCTGGCACTGTTCCTCGCGATGGTGCTGAATCCGCTTGTGGCACAGCTCGAACGCTGGCGGATACCCCGCGTGCTGGGTGTGAGCTTGCTGGTGGTGGTTGTGGTGGTGTTGCTGATGCTGTTTGTCGGTGTGTTGGGGGCATCTCTGAACGAATTTGCTCGCTCATTGCCGCAGTATCGTGGCTTGATGTTGGAAAAGTTGAGCGAACTGCAGCACTACGCCGATCGCTTCAACATTACCATTTCCACCGAGGCGATGCTGCAGTACGTCGATCCCAGTGCGGCGATGAATCTGATCACTCGCCTGTTGAGCCGTTTCTCCGGCGCGATGACCAATATCTTCCTGTTGCTTATGACCGTGGTATTTATGCTGTTTGAAGTGCAGCTATTGCCTTACAAATTGCAGCAGGCATTGGATAAACCGAGCGAAGGTATTGCCAACATTCAGCGGGCACTGGACGGCGTTACCCGTTATCTGCTGATCAAAACGGCGATCAGTCTGGCTACCGGAATTATCGTATGGGCCTTCCTTGCGGTTGTTGACGTGCGTTTTGCCTTTATCTGGGGGCTGCTGGCGTTCCTGCTGAATTATATTCCCAATATTGGCTCGGTGATCGCCGCCGTTCCGCCGCTGATTCAGGCTCTGTTATTTAACGGATTTGGCGATGCTCTGGTAGTGGCCGCAGGCTTTATCACCATCAATTTGGTGATTGGCAATATGCTGGAGCCGCGCGTGATGGGGCGCGGGCTGGGGCTGTCAACGCTGGTGGTGTTCCTGTCATTGATCTTCTGGGGTTGGCTGATGGGGCCGGTAGGGATGTTGCTGTCGGTGCCCCTGACCATTATTACCCGTATCGCGCTGGAGACCACCGAAGGTGGGCATAAATTGGCGGTGATACTCGGTGATGGCCAGCCGGGTAAACCGGTTACTCCGGAGTAAAGAAAACTTTTCCCTGCGGTTTACTATCGGCGATGTATTGCAGTGCCAGCTTATAGTGCCGCAGCGGGTAAATGGCCGCAGGGGGATGTAACACCAGTTGACCACGCCTCAGCAGGAGGAAAAGCTGTTGGAACGCCGCCTGCCATTGAGCCGAGGTTGCCTCGGCATTCCATTTACGCAGGTGGAACAGTGAGGTGCGCAAACCAAGTTGATGAGCAATATGCCGCCAATCAACCTGTTGGTTGCCGAGTAACCCCAGGGCAACAAAGTCACCGTTGGTGCTGACAGAACGAGCCAGATTCAGCCCTGCTTCACCCCCGACGCAGTCGATCGCCGCTCGCGCTGCATGACCGGTAAGCTGCTGCAGGCGATATTCCTGCAGTAACTCCTCTTCAAAGACCCGCCAGGCACCAGCATTCAGCAGCGCCTGCCGATGGCTTGCATTACGTCCCACCACGACCAATTTAATTCCGCGCAGCGTAGCTAATTGGCAGAACAACAGGCTAATCGCCGACCCTCCACCGTTAATCAGCAGAACGTCATTAGTCTCCAGCGGTAGCCACTGCGTCAGCAATACCCAACAGGTGAGCGGATTAATATAGATTTGCGCTGCGCTGGCGTCGTCAATATCGTCCGGAACCCAAATGACTTTATCCTGGTCGAGTGTGATAAAGGTTTGCCAACTGCCATCACCCAGAGCCGCCAACGCGCGTCTGCCGGTCGGTTGCCCCCGGGTATCTGCCACTACGCCAATGCCTTCATAGCCAGGAACCTGAGGCAGGGCGATACGGTGCGCATACTGGCCGTAGATCGGGATCAGATCGGAGGGATTGATAGGTGCATAGCGCATCTGCAACAGCAGTTGATGGGAACGCGGCCTGGGAAGAGCAGTATGCTCCAGGGCAATCACCTGTTCCGGGGGGCCAAAACGGTTAAAGCACAAGCGGGGAAAAGTGGGCAACATGAATTAAGGCATAAAGAAGAAATAGACGTCCAGCGCCAACAACACCAGCCACAGGCAGATATAGAGCACCAAATGTTCGCGTACGTTGTTGACGATCGCCGACAGTATTTTGTTTAGCATTCTCAGCAGCCAAAAGATAGGGACTGGCAGAGTATAGATTTTTGCGGCCAGCGTTAATACTGCCGATAGTGCAAAGCGTGTAGATAGGCCAATTTCACCGCTAAAATCAGCCTACCTTTATCATACCGCCAGTAGGGACAGTGACATCGGGTTGGCAGGAACACTTGGTGGGTAGAAGTAACGCAGTACGTTATACAGCGAATAAAACTCCAGCCGGTTGCGGGCGTTGATTTTCTCTGTGATATGACGCTTGTGAACATAGACGGTGTGCGAGCTGATTTGCAGCTTCTTTGCGATGCGGTAATTGGGCATTTCCGCCATCCAGTGCTTCATTACCGTCAGTTCCTGTGGGCTGAACAGTGAATGTTCAACGCTGCAATCCATCAGCGACACCGGTTTTTCTCGCATCATGCGTAATGTCACCGGCAGCGTGGCTTTATTGAACAGGAAAGCATGGTCGGCAATACGCATTGGCGCTTCGCTATAGGGATAGGGGGTATCCAGGTAAATAAACAGCAACGCCGACGGGGTGGCTTTAATAAAAGCCTGCAGTTGGACATCATCCTCACTATGACGGCAATGTTTGGTCAGGTTGACCAGGATATGACTGGGTCGGTAGTGCTCAAGCAGGGGAGTCGCCTGTTCCAGGCTGTGGCAACATTTAATCTGGGCGAAAACATTCTCCGTAAAATAGTTATCGATCCCGACCCGAGTGAAGCAGCATTCGTCCACGACAAGCAGTTTCATGGTGACGTCCTTGTTGTTTGAAGAATTAGCAGGGGCATATCAGCTGTAAAATAGAACTTACACCACAGGGGATCAATTCGGAAATCCGGATACTTACGCCAGAAATTTCCGTTGAAATATTTTTTTACGATAGATTTCAGCTTACTATGATGATTTCGGTATGTAACTAAAAGGCTAAACCGCAGCCCACGCGAATTGGCGGCTGCGATTAAGCAAGCAAGAAAGGGTTAAATGAAGCGTTTCAGTGAGAAAGGAGTGATGTCCACAGGAGGGGTTTTATCTTCAGCAAAGAGTGCGGCAATCTCACCTAACACACTGGCAAACTTGAAACCATGGCCGCTCAGGCCGCTGATAACCATTAAACGATCGCATCCCGGCAGGGTATCGATAATGAAATCTTCATCAGGACTCATATCATAACTGCATGCTTCACCGTGTAAACATACCCCTACACCGGGTAAAAACTGGCGTAGGAAATGGAAAACTTCAGTTCCATCCGTGGTGAAGCTGCCAAAAGGCTTGCGCTGCTCGGGCGTGTCCATTGGTTGGCCACCATCGTGTTTACCCACTTTCAGGCCGTCATTATCGGCAGGAAAGCCGTAATAATGGTTGCCGTCCTGCGCTTCGACGGTAAATGCCGGGAAACGGTTGTTGACGCTGTAACGGCCATCCGCCTGATGCCAGGAAAAAACCTTGCGCAGTGGCGCGATCGGCAACTGTGGCAGCAGGGCTTTTACCCAGGTCCCTGCGGTGATCACGGCTTTACGCCCCTGAAAGCGACCTTCGGGGGTGATCACTTCCACACCGCCGTCAATCGGCTGGACTGCGCTAACCGGGCAATTAAACAACTGGCCGCAGCCGGCATCTTTAGCCAGTTTGATGAAGCTGGCAACGGCCTGCTCCGAGCGCAGGAACCCGGCGTCAGGCTCGAACACACCCACGTAGCCTTCCGGTGCATTGAATTCCGGCCAGCGCTGGTTAATCTGTTCTGCGCTAAGATTTTGCGTATTGAGGCGGAATTTTTGTGAGCTGTGTTGGGCGTTGTTGATAAATTCAGAATCCTGCGGCCCCATATTCAGAACGCCGCAGTCCTGGAACAGTTCTTCGCCGGTTTGTTTAATCAGAGCGTTCCATAAGGCTTGGGCGCGCAGGATCAGCGGCACATACTTTTCGCCTTCACCGTAAGCATGGCGGATGATGCGGGTATCGCCGTGGTGGCTGCCGTTACGGTGTGGGGGCATGGCGCTGTCGATCATTAATACTTTCAGGCCGGCCCGTGTCGCATAGTAACCTGCCGCCGCGCCTACCGAACCGCTGCCCACAACAATTAAGTCATATTCCACGTGCGATACCCTCTCTGTTATACGTTGCTTATTTCGTTATGATAAAAGGTTGGAAGCTGCAATGCACCCGTTGTGCCGTTCGCAGACAAAGAAAAAGGCGCCAGAGATAATCGCTGGCGCCTTAGGCATTTTGGTACAGTGAATTAGTGCTTTTTACGATCAAGGTCCTGGTAATCCGTTGCTTCTATCTTGGCGATGCCGGCTTCTAATATATTGATTAATTGACGTGCGACATCTGTGGTGAGCCAAAGCGTTCTGTCTACTTGGGCATCTTCGGGTGTCTGATCTCGTGAAGACAGGTAATGAAGGCGTATCATCATGGCGTCGTAAGCGTCGACAGTACTGATATCCCAACCAACAAGCGGGTGTGTCTGAATTACTTCATCATTTCTGTCCATAAAGACCCCTTATTGAGTAGTGACTACCGTGAGTGACTAACGAGGATCAATGCGGCCCATCATCATGTGAGCAATTACAGTATACGCATCTGGCTACAGCGGTGGAGACTTTCCTGCCTTCTTTTGCAAAATAATTATTTATTTGAGTGATTATTCTACACGTCGGTACGCAAAGACGTGAGAACGGAGGCATCACATTCATTCAACATCAGGAGGGAGTGGAACGCTGTGCAATCGTTTTTCCAGCTCGAGGGCCAAATGGGCAAAGTGTTGCTGGGTTTCGGTATCTCGATTTTGGTTTTGCGATTCCAGCTTCAAACTGTGAATTAGCAATTGATTGGCTTTGTCATCCAGACTAAACGCCAGATAGGAAAATGCCACCTCCAGCACGCTCAAACGCCGCTTTTGGTCGGCAATCAGCGCCAGCAGTTCGCCAAAGGTCATCGCTTCTTCGGTTTTTACCTTGTCCGGGGCCATCTGAATACCTCCTGTTAAAGCATTCAGTACAGACCAGATAAGGCTTTTCTTCCAGCGGAAAATCAAACCGCGTTGTGCCGGGTTTCAAATACAAAAAAGCCGGAGAGCGACCCCCGGCAAAAACTACATTGCAGTATTATTCTGCGCTAAACCAATCGTCAGCACTTTCCCAGGTTTCCTGGAGAATGTCCGCGATCAGATCTTTATCTGTTTTCAGGCCGCCCAGTACCGAAAGCCCATTGGAACCGGCATAACGAACCTGAACCAGAGTGTCTGGAAACAGGCGGTTTACCCGCTTGCTCAATTCACCGGTCAGAGCTTCGATGGCCCCTGACGGTAGCGGTTTGGTTTTATCTATAGTGACTTCAACACGCATAATTGCCCCCGAAGCGATTTACTGGATATTTATACAGTTAACCGTGCGCGGGGGCAAGAGGCTGGATTAAAAAAAGATAATTATGCTTTCACCGACCAGTTCAGACTCTCTCCGGCCAGGAATGGAATGACCGTTTCGCTGCCCATGGCGATCTCTTGCGGCTGGGTCGTCGGTACACGTTGCAGCTCGATGAAATCGGTATTGACCGGCAGGCCATAAAAACGCGGGCCGTTCAACGAGCAGAAGGCTTCCAGATGATCCAGCGCACCCAGTTGCTCGAACACACTGGCGTAAGCCGGGATCGCATTGGGGGCGTTGAATACGCCGGCGCAGCCGCAGCTTGATTCCTTGCGATGTTTGGCATGTGGTGCGGAGTCGGTGCCGAGGAAGAAGCGATCCGAACCGCTGGCAACGGCTTTGCGCAGCGCGTCCTGGTGAATGTTGCGTTTCAGGATTGGCAGGCAGAACAGGTGTGGACGGATGCCGCCAACCAGCATGTGGTTGCGGTTAAACATCAGGTGTTGCGGGGTGATGGTTGCGCCAAGGAAACGATTGCCTTCCTGCACGTATTGAGCAGCTTCTTTGGTGGTGATGTGCTCGAAGACGATTTTCAGCTCCGGAAACTGCTGACGAATCGGCTCCATGACCTGTTCAATAAAGCGTGCCTCGCGATCGAAAATATCAACGGCGGCATCGGTCACTTCACCGTGAATCAACAGCGGCATGCCGATTTTCTGCATTTGCTCGAACAACGGATAGATGGCTTTCACATCGCTGACGCCGTGGCTGGAATTGGTAGTAGCATTGGCCGGGTACAGCTTGGCTGCGGTGAACACGCCTTGCTCAAACCCGTGGACCAGTTCGGCTGCATCCAGTGAATTGGTCAGGTAGCAGGTCATCAGCGGGGTGAAATCATGTCCCTGAGGGACCGCTGCCAGAATGCGGTCACGATAAGCGCAAGCCGCGGCGACGGTAGTAATTGGCGGAGCCAGGTTCGGCATCACAATCGCCCGGCCAAAGACCTGACTGGTATAGGGTAATACCGTTTTCAGCATGTCGTCATCACGCAGATGGATGTGCCAGTCGTCAGGGCGGCGAATTTTTAGGGCTTGAGGTTGTGCGGTCATCTTGCAAGGCTCCGGCGGTTAGAAACGGGTCTACGTAAAAGCGAATAATGGGGGTTATTCACGCCGGGGTGTAAGGATAAGCGTAAAGCGCTTGCGATGCATCTGTTTGTTCACGGCAAGTTGAAATCAATTGGCTATCGGGGGCATAGTGACAGGGATTTGAATGATACCTGCGTCATAACTATCAGGTTATCAATGTTAATCATGTGGAATGGGAGAGAGAAATGGAAGTACGTGTTATTGCCACCTTACAGGCTAAACCCGAGTTTGTGTCCGCTGTCAGCGATGTGGTGCATGCGATTATCGATCCAAGCCGCCAGGAGTTGGGCAACCTGCAATATGATTTGCACCGCGATCTGGAAAAGCCGGGCACCTTCGTATTCTTTGAGCGTTGGGCAAGCGCTGAGGCACTGGAAAAACACAATGCCACCGAGCATTTCAAGCATTTCGTCAGCCAGTTAGAGGGCAAGCTGGATTTACTGGATATCAAACAGTTGAAGAAAATAGCCTGAGCCGATTTTTCGGTAATAAAAAACCCGCCGAGTGGCGGGTTTTTTTATCGGAGCAGATTAACTTAATCGTTAACCGGCTGCGGTTTGGTTGCCGGTGCAGTAGCCTGATTTGCCGCCGCATGACCCCCCGCAGAACCTTTGCCTTCGAAGTTGAAGGAAGGGCGTTGCCAATCACTTTGTTGCTGCTGTTCCGGGACATAGTCCGGCGCAGGAGCCTTGGTCATTGGCGCAGTGGCGATATGTTTATACAACACATCTTGCGCCGGCACTGGCTGCTGTTGCACCACCGGCGCTTTTTCTTCGACCACTGCCGCGGCAGCAACTTCCTGCACTGGTGCAGCTTCAACGACGGGCTCAACGAATGCCGGAGCTGGTTCAGCGACAGTTTCTTCAGCAACGGTTGCTGCTGGAACGACTGGCGCTTCTTCAACCACAGGGGCAGGTTCAACCACAGGGGCTTCCTCTACCACCGGTGCAGCTTCAACCACTGAGTCCTCTTCTTCTACTACTGCAGGCGCTTCAACCACCGGTACAGGTGAGGTTTCTTCTGCCTGGGCAGCGATTGCCGGTTCAGCGGTTTCAACAACCGGTTGGGCTGGCTCTTCTGCCGGGGTCACAACTTCAGGTTCGTTCACTGGTACAACGGCTTGGGCAATAACCGGAGCGGCTACGCTGACGGCTTCCTGTGCCATGACGTTGTCGGCAGCGATTTCAACAGCTTCAGTCTGAACTTCTGCCTCTTCAATCACTTGCGCGGCTTGTGTGACAGGGTAACTCACCCACACCTTGCCGGAAGCCATTTCTGGAGAGGCGAAAGCACCTGCCAGCGGCATTGGGGACTGGGTAGGGTAACGCTCGTCACGGTAACGGCGACGACGTTGACCGCTAACACGCAGGTGGCGTGGAGAACGACGTGAGCGGCGTGGCATACCGTTTTCGCCATTAGCGCGGTTGTCCTGCGCATCATCTTCGGCCGGTGCATCAAGGGTTTCCGGCAGCAGTTTAACGCTGTCTTCAACCTGGGCCGGTTTCACGTCCTGGGCTTTCACTACCGGTGCTTTTGGCGCCAGCAGTTCTTCCGCTGCACGATGCAGCTCTTCTTCCGCAGACAGCACGCGAACTTTCTGCGACAGAGGACGACGCTGACGACGCTGCATGTTCTGCATCTGACGTTCTTCGAGATCTTCGTCAACGTTGGTATTGGCAGGGGTTGCGGTTTCTACGCTTTCCAACGCAGCCACTTCTTGCTGAGCCTGACGTTTCTCTTCCTGACGACGACGCTGGCGTTCGGCACGTTGGTCACGGCGCTGTTGCTGCTCTTCGCGCTGTGCCTTGGCGGCTTCTTCAGACAGTGGCTCTTCGGTTACGGCAGCAGTGGCTTGTGGTGCATTACGGCGGTTACGACGCTGCTCATCACGCACTTCACGTGTTTCACGACCTTCGCGGTTGTCGCGAGGTTCGCGATTTTCACGCGGCTCACGATTATCACGACCCTCACCGCGCTCTTTACGCTCGCCACGTTCTGGACGATCGCCTCGTTCACCACGTTCTCCGCGCTCACCACGATCTTTACGACCGGTGCCCTGACGACGTTGGCCACGACGATCCTGACGGCGGTTTTCACCGTTGCCTTCAGACTTCGGCGCCTCAACCACAGGTTTGGCTTCGACAACCGGCTGCTCTTCACCGGCAAACAGCGCTTTCAGACCACCGAACAGACGGCCCAACAGGCCCGGTTTGGCAGCGGCCGGCGCGGCTTGCTTGGTTGCAGTAGCGGCGACGGTAGCTTGAGCCACAACAGGTTCTTCTGCAGGAGGTGGGGCATCTGCAGCCAGAGAGAACGAAGCCAGTGCCGGTTGTTCCGGACGCTTGCGCTCCATCGGCGCATCTTCCAGCGGCTGGGCCATCTCTTCTTCATGCAGCTTCGGCAGCAGGTAGCTCAGGGTTGGTGTTTCTTCGCCCTTACGCACGCGCAGTACAGAGTAGTGCGGGGTTTGCATCTGATCGTTCGGCACGATGATCGCTTTCACGCCACCCTGACGTTTTTCGATCGCACTCACCGATTCACGCTTTTCGTTCAGCAGGTAAGAGGCAACCTGTACTGGCACGATGGCGTGAACTTCTTTGGTATTTTCTTTCAGCGCTTCTTCTTCGATCAGACGAAGAATGGAAAGTGCCAGCGATTCGTTATCACGGATGGTGCCGGTGCCGTTACAGCGCGGGCAGACGTGATGGCTGGACTCACCCAGTGATGGGCTGAGGCGCTGACGCGACATCTCAAGCAGGCCGAAACGGGAAATGCGACCGATTTGGATACGTGCACGGTCCTGACGGACGGCGTCACGCAGACGGTTTTCCACTTCACGTTGATGGCGAACCGGGGTCATATCGATAAAGTCGATAACGATCAGGCCGCCAAGGTCACGCAGGCGCAGCTGGCGAGCGATCTCGTCCGCCGCTTCCAGGTTGGTGTTGAATGCAGTCTCTTCGATATCACCGCCGCGGGTTGCACGCGCGGAGTTGATATCGATAGCGGTCAGCGCTTCGGTGGAATCGATAACGATCGAACCGCCGGAAGGCAGGCGAACTTCACGCTGGAAAGCGGATTCAATTTGGGATTCGATTTGATAGTGGCTGAACAGAGGAATTTCGCCGCTGTACAGTTTGATCTTGCTGCTGAAATCCGGACGGCCCAGGGCAGCGATGTGCTCCTTGGCCAGATCGAGAACTTTTGGATTGTCGATCAGGATTTCGCCGATGTCCGGGCGCAGATAGTCGCGGAATGCACGCACGATAACGTTGCTTTCCTGATGGATCAGGAATGGCGCAGAGCGGCCTTCAGCGGCTTTTTTAATCGCTTCCCAGTGCTTCAGGCGGAATGACAGATCCCACTGCAGCGCATCGGCAGATTTGCCCACGCCGGCGGTGCGAACAATCAGACCCATGCCATCTGGCAGTTGCAGGGACGAAAGTGCTTCTTTCAGTTCTGTGCGGTCGTCACCCTCAATGCGGCGTGAAATACCACCGGCACGTGGGTTGTTCGGCATCAGCACCAGATAACTGCCGGCCAGACTGATGAAGGTGGTCAAGGCAGCGCCTTTGTTACCACGTTCTTCTTTATCAACCTGAACGATCACTTCCTGGCCTTCGCGCAGCACATCTTTGATGTTTGGGCGACCATGAGAAGAGTAGTTACTTGGGAAATATTCGCGAGAGATTTCTTTAAGAGGGAGGAAACCATGTCGTTCGGCGCCGTAATCAACGAACGCTGCTTCAAGACTTGGTTCTATACGAGTGATTTTGCCTTTGTAAATATTCGCTTTTTTCTGTTCATGACCCGGACTTTCAATATCCAAATCATACAGCCGCTGTCCATCTACCAAGGCAACACGCAACTCTTCCTGCTGAGTTGCGTTAATCAACATTCTTTTCATCTTAACTTACTCGTTATTTTTACATTATCGACAAAGCTGCGGGCAAAATAACCTCATGGCCGGATTAAAACCGAAAACCCCGTGTCTTCTCGCAAAGCCGTCAACCTCACGGTTGTCGCCTGCATAGGGGCGCATTATCTCGGTAAGCCTGTATTTCTTTGTGAAAAACAGCACTTTTACTAGGGGAATAGCCTCTGATTTACGTCGACAGATCTGATTCCGTTTGCCGGCCAAGCTGCAACCCGCAGCCCGCTAATTGTTTGATTTCACATTACGTCTTACGCCATTGCTGCGTTTTTGTGCCATCAGACAAACTTTATAATTCCACAGTTTTCCCTGTTTAACGAGAATCAACGTGGAAAGTAAACGCATTATTCCACTGCTGATACTGTTATAGCAAGGTGACTTTTCCTTAACTGCGGAAGAAATCGCAAACGTTCAAACCGGCTTGCTGCCTTATTGTCCGCTGGGATTTCGCCTGCAGTCAGAGAGACAGTTAAGCACATAAAAAGAAGTGGCGCTATTTACGCGCTCTATTTAGAATCCTGCACCATGAAAACGAACATTCCTGCAGTACAATTAATCACGATTTCTGACGACGAAGCCGGTCAGCGAATCGACAACTTTCTACTTGCCCGCCTAAAAGGCGTGCCGAAGAGCATGATTTATCGCATCGTGCGCAAAGGCGAAGTGCGCGTTAATAAAGGACGCATCAAGGCGGAATACAAGCTGGCACCCGGTGATGTGGTGCGTGTGCCGCCGGTGCGTGTTGCCGAGCGTGAAGACGCGCCGGTCTCGGCCAAACTGGATAAAGTGGCCGCGCTGGCCAATTGCATTCTGTATGAAGACGATCACCTGCTGTTGCTGAATAAACCTTCCGGCACTGCGGTGCATGGTGGTAGCGGCCTGAGCTTTGGTGTCATCGAAGCCCTGCGTGCGTTGCGCCCGGAAGCCCGCTTCCTGGAGTTGGTTCACCGCTTGGACCGCGATACTTCGGGTGTGCTGCTGGTGGCGAAAAAACGTTCTGCGCTGCGATCCTTGCATGAGCAACTGCGCATGAAAGGGATGCAGAAGGATTATTTGGCGTTGGTGCGCGGTGAATGGCAGTCGCATTGTAAAGCGGTGCAGGCACCCTTGCTGAAAAACATTCTGCAAAGCGGTGAACGCATCGTGCGTGTCAGCAGTGAAGGCAAGCCGTCGGAAACCCGCTTCAAGGTGGAAGAGCGTTTTGAGCATGCGACGCTGGTCAAGGCCAGCCCGATCACCGGGCGTACTCACCAGATCCGCGTTCACGCGCTGCACGCCGGACATCCAATAGCCTTTGACGATCGTTACGGCGATCGTGAGTTCGATCGCCAATTGGCGGGCACCGGGCTCAAACGTTTGTTCCTGCATGCAGCGGCGTTGCGGTTTGAACATCCGGGCACCGGCGAAACCATGCGTATCGAAGCACCGATGGACGCAGAATTGCGCCACTGCCTGCAGGTATTGCGCAAGCAGTCCAAACAGCAGTAAACCGTATTTTATGCCAGCGGGTTGATGCCTTCAGCCCGCAGCATCTCCAATAGCGCGATCAGCGGCAGGCCGATCAACGCATTCGGATCCCGCCCCTCCAGTTTGTCGAACAGCGCAATGCCCAAACCTTCACTTTTAAAGCTGCCTGCGCAGTTGAGCGGTTGTTCAAGGCGGATATAGGCGGCGATCTCAGCGTCACTCAGCGCACGGAAGTGAACGTGGAAAGGTTCGCAAAGCACCTGCAGGTGTTGGCTATGGCTGTTGTATAACGCCAGGCCGGTATAAAAGGTGACCCTTTGGCCGCTGGCCTGGCGTAATTGCGCGCGGGCATTTTCTGCGGTGTGTGGTTTTCCGGTGATTTTACCGTCGATCACGCAGACCTGATCGGAGCCGATAATCAGGTGGTCGGGGTAGGCGGCGGCCAATGCCTGGGCCTTCGCCGTTGCCAGTCGTAGCACCAGCGCTTCGGCGCTTTCCCCGGCCAGTGGGGCTTCATCGACCTGGGGAGCATCGCAGATAAAAGGCAGATGCAGTTTTTCCAATAGCATCTTGCGGTAGGTCGAGGTGGAGGCAAGCAGGAGTCTTTGCATAATTTTTTTCTTAAACCGTAGCGTAAATAGAGTAGGCATTTTAAACTGTCCGCCGCTGAGGAAGCGAATATTGGTGAAAGGTGCCGTTTTACGGCCTTTTTCTTTGACTCTAAGTCGTTACAAAGTTAATATGCGCGCCCTATGCAAAAGGTAAAATTACCCTTGACCATTGATGCGGTACGTACCGCTCAGAAACGCCTGGACTATGTTGGTTCCTATGCGCCTGAGCAGGTTACACGTGTCGCCGCCTCTGTGGTCAGTGTGGACAGTGATGTTGAGGTCTCGTTATCCTTTGATATTGATAACCAGCGCCTCGCGGTGATAACAGGGCATGCGGACGTCCAGGTAATGCTGATGTGCCAACGCTGTGGAGTTCCGTTTGAACATCATGTTCACACAACATATTGTTTTAGCCCGGTCGTCAATGATGAGCAGGCTGAGGCATTACCGGGAGCGTACGAGCCGATCGAAGTCGATGAGTTTGGCGAAGTCGATCTGCTGGCAATGATTGAAGACGAAATTATTCTTTCACTGCCTGTCGTCCCGGTACATGAATCTGAACACTGTGAAGTGTCCGAAGCGGATATGGTGTTTGGCAAACTGCCTGAAGAGGCGGAGAAACCAAATCCATTTGCCGTATTAGCCAGTTTAAAGCGTAAGTAATCAAGGAGTAAGGTCCATGGCCGTACAACAAAATAAACCAACCCGTTCCAAGCGTGGCATGCGTCGTTCACACGATGCTCTGACCACCGCCACTTTGTCTGTTGATAAAGCATCTGGCGAGACTCACCTGCGTCACCATATCACTGCCGACGGTTTCTACCGCGGTCGCAAGGTTATCGGCTAAGTAGCGATACCTTGACTCGTCTAACCCTGGCGTTAGATGCAATGGGCGGGGACTTCGGTCCCTGCGTCACAGTGCCTGCTTCATTGCAGGCACTGGCCTCTAATTTACAGCTTCATCTTCTGCTGGTCGGCAATCCCGACACCCTCTCTCCCTTACTTGCCAAAGCCGATCCGGTTCTTCTGGAACGTTTGCAAGTTGTGCCCGCTGAATCTGTGATTGCCGGCGACGCCAAACCCTCACAAGCGATACGCGCCAGCCGCGGTTCTTCCATGCGCATTGCGCTGGAACTGACTAAAAACGGCGATGCGCAAGGTTGCGTCAGCGCAGGTAATACCGGCGCGTTGATGGGGTTGGCGAAAATGCTGATCAAGCCGCTGGACGGTATTGAACGGCCGGCGCTGATGACGGTGATCCCGAATCAGCTGGGGGGCAAAACCGTGGTGCTGGATCTGGGCGCCAACGTCGAATGCGACAGTACCATGCTGGTGCAGTTCGCGGTGATGGGGGCGGTTATGGCCGAAGAGGTGGTGGGGATTGCGCAACCTCGCGTGGCGCTGCTGAATATTGGTGAAGAAGAAACCAAAGGCCTGGATAATATCCGCGAAGCGGCCGCCGTGCTAAAAAATACTCCGGCAATCAACTATATTGGTTACCTGGAAGGTAACGATCTTCTCACCGGTAAAACCGATGTGTTGGTCTGCGACGGCTTTGTGGGTAACGTCACCCTGAAGACCATGGAAGGGGTGGTAAGAGTATTTTTATCGCTGCTGAAATCATCCGGAGACGGTGGCAAGCAGGCGTGGTGGTTAAAATTGTTGGGCCGTTGGTTGCAAAAACGGGTGGTAAAGCGGTTCGGCCACCTGAACCCCGACCAGTATAATGGCGCATGTCTGTTAGGATTGCGCAGCACCGTAATCAAGAGCCACGGCGCTGCAAACCCACACGCGTTTGCAGTGGCAATCGAACAGGCTGTGCAGGCGGTGCAGCGGCAAGTCCCTGACAGGATTGCTGCGCGCCTTGAAGCTGTATTACCTAAGAGTGACTGATCGTACATGTATACAAAGATTCTCGGTACGGGGAGTTATTTACCCGTACAAGTGCGCACCAACGCTGACCTTGAAAAAATGGTGGATACCTCTGACGAGTGGATCGTCTCACGTACGGGTATCCGTGAACGCCGTATTGCCGCCGCTGATGAAACAGTCGCGACGATGGGCTTCCATGCGGCTGAAAAAGCGCTGGAAATGGCAGGTGTGGCTAAAGAAGACATCGGGCTGATCGTTGTGGCTACCACCACCTCGAGCCACGCATTCCCAAGTTCTGCCTGCCAGGTGCAGCAGATGCTGGGCATCAAAGACTGCGCGGCATTCGATCTGGCTGCGGCCTGTGCCGGTTTCACCTATGCGTTGAGCGTCGCCGATCAGTATGTTAAAAACGGCGCGGTGAAGCATGCTCTGGTGATCGGCGCAGACGTCTTGTCACGCACGCTGGATCCAGAAGATCGCGGCACTATCATTCTGTTTGGTGATGGCGCAGGCGCGGTGCTGTTGGGGGCTTCTGAAGAGCCGGGCATTTTGTCGACCCATCTGCACGCCGACGGCAGCTACGGTGGTTTGTTGACCTTGCCGTTCAAGGATCGTCAGGATCAGGACCAGCCGGCCTATGTCACCATGGCAGGTAATGAAGTCTTCAAGGTTGCGGTTACCGAACTGGCTCACATCGTTGATGAAACGCTGCAGGCCAATAATCTGGATCGCAGCGCGCTGGACTGGCTGGTACCGCACCAGGCTAATTTGCGTATTATCAGCGCGACGGCGAAAAAATTGGGTATGGGGCTGGATAAAGTGGTAGTGACGCTCGATCGTCACGGTAACACCTCTGCTGCCTCGGTCCCTGCAGCGCTCGACGAGGCTGTGCGTGATGGGCGGATCCAACGCGGTCAACTGGTGCTGCTGGAAGCCTTTGGCGGCGGCTTTACCTGGGGCTCGGCGCTGGTTCGTTTCTGATATAACAGGAAGAAAAAATGACGCAATTTGCTTTTGTTTTTCCAGGTCAGGGGTCACAGACTCTGGGCATGCTGGCCGATTTGGCCACTCAATATCCGATCGTTGAAGCGACCTTCAGCGAAGCCTCTTCCGTCCTGGGTTACGACCTGTGGCAACTGGTGCAGCAAGGGCCGGTGGAAGAACTGAACAAAACCTGGCAGACGCAGCCGGCATTGCTGGCCGCTTCCGTAGCGATTTTCCGCGTCTGGCAGCAGCAGGGCGGTAAAATGCCTGCCATCATGGCTGGTCATAGCCTGGGTGAATACTCAGCATTGGTGTGCGCGGGCGTGCTGGATTTCCAGGCGGCAATCCGTCTGGTTGAGCTGCGCGGCAAACTGATGCAGGAAGCGGTGCCGGAAGGCACTGGCGCGATGTCCGCCATTATCGGCCTGGACAACGCAGCCATCGCCAAGGCTTGTGAAGAGTCTGCCCAGGGGCAGGTAGTTTCACCGGTGAACTTCAATTCACCGGGCCAGGTGGTGATCGCCGGTAATAAAGAAGCGGTTGAACGTGCTGGTGCGGCCTGTAAAGCCGCTGGCGCCAAGCGTGCGTTGCCATTGCCGGTGAGCGTGCCTTCGCACTGCGCACTGATGAAACCGGCTGCAGACAAGCTGGCGGTGGCGTTGCAGGAGATTACCTTCAATGCTCCGCAGGTCTCGGTGGTGAATAACGTCGATGTGCGTACTGAAACCGATTCAGAAGCGATCCGCAGTGCTCTGGTGCGCCAGTTGTACAGCCCGGTACGTTGGACCGAAAGCGTAGAGTTTATGGCAGCACAGGGCGTTACCTTGCTGCTAGAGGTTGGTCCGGGTAAAGTTCTGACCGGGCTGACTAAACGTATTGTTGACACCCTGACGGCGGCGGCGGTTAATGACGCAGCCAGCCTGACAGCGGCGCTTGAACAATAAAGAGGAAAACAATGAGCTTCGAAGGTAAAGTTGTTCTGGTCACCGGCGCCAGCCGGGGTATTGGCCGGGCTATTGCAGAAACGTTTGTGGCACGTGGCGCCAAAGTCATCGGCACCGCCACCAGTGAAAGCGGCGCTGAGGCTATCAGCAGCTACCTGGGTGCAAGCGGCAAAGGGTTTGCGTTGAATGTGGTCGATGCTCAATCAATCGACAGCGTTCTGGCATCTATTCGTGCTGAATTTGGCGAAATCGACATTTTAGTGAATAATGCCGGTATTACGCGTGATAACCTCCTGATGCGTATGAAGGACGACGAGTGGCAGGATATCCTGAACACCAATCTGACTTCCGTATTCCGTCTGTCAAAAGCGGTAATGCGAGCTATGATGAAAAAGCGGTTTGGCCGTATCATCACCATCGGTTCCGTAGTTGGTACCATGGGGAACGCAGGGCAGGCTAATTACGCGGCGGCTAAAGCCGGTCTGATTGGTTTTAGTAAGTCTTTGGCACGCGAAGTTGCTTCGCGTGGCATTACGGTCAACGTCGTGGCACCTGGCTTTATTGAGACGGACATGACACGGGCGTTGACAGATGATCAGCGTGCAGGCATTTTGTCATCAGTTCCAGCCAATCGGCTGGGGGATGCTAAAGAAATCGCCAGCGCTGTTGCTTTTTTAGCCTCTGATGAGGCTGGCTACATCACCGGTGAAACGTTGCATGTCAATGGCGGCATGTACATGATTTAAAAAATGCGAAAACTATTTGCGTTATTTGGGGTAAAAACCGCAAAATAGCGTAAAATCGTGGTTTGACCAGCCGGGATTTAGTTGCATCTTTTTCAACATTTTATACACTACGAAAACCATCGCGAAAGCGAGTTTTGATAGGAAATTTAAGAGTATGAGCACTATCGAAGAACGCGTTAAGAAAATCATTGTTGAGCAGTTGGGTGTTAAACAGGAAGAAGTTTTAAATAACGCTTCTTTCGTTGAAGATCTGGGTGCTGATTCTCTTGACACCGTTGAGCTGGTAATGGCTCTGGAAGAAGAGTTCGACACAGAGATTCCAGACGAAGAAGCTGAGAAAATCACTACTGTTCAGGCAGCTATTGATTTCATCAACGCCAGCCAGCAGTAAGAGAACATATCTAGGCGGTCACTCGACCGCCTAAGTTTTTTCTATCCCTAGTGTCATATTTTCCCTCCTTGGAGGACAAACGTGTCTAAGCGTCGAGTAGTTGTGACCGGACTGGGCATGTTGTCTCCTGTCGGCAATACGGTAGAGTCCACATGGACAGCTCTTCTTGCCGGTCAGAGTGGCATCAGCCTGATCGACCATTTCGATACCGCAGCCTATGCGACCAAGTTTGCTGGCCTGGTAAAGAATTTTAATTCAGAGGATTTCATCTCACGCAAAGATGCGCGCAAGATGGACGCCTTTATTCAATACGGTATCGCTGCCGGCATGCAAGCCATGCAGGATGCACAATTGGATATCACCGAGGCTAACGCCAGCCGCATTGGTGCCGCTATCGGCTCCGGCATTGGCGGCCTGGGTTTGATTGAAGAGAACCACAGTTCACTGGTTAACGGTGGCCCACGGAAAATCAGTCCGTTTTTTGTGCCGTCAACCATCGTAAACATGATTGCAGGCCACCTGACCATCATGTACGGCATGCGTGGCCCGAGCATTTCGATCGCCACCGCCTGTACTTCAGGTGTGCATAACATTGGCCATGCCGCGCGTATCATTGCTTACAATGATGCCGACGTCATGCTGGCCGGTGGGGCAGAGAAAGCCAGTACTCCGTTGGGTGTCGGCGGCTTCGGCGCAGCACGCGCGTTGTCGACCCGTAACGAAGATCCTCAAGCGGCCAGCCGCCCATGGGACAAAGACCGTGACGGTTTTGTGCTGGGTGACGGTGCCGGCATGATGGTGCTGGAAGAGTACGAACACGCCAAAAAACGCGGCGCCAAGATTTATGCTGAAGTTGTCGGCTTTGGGATGAGCAGCGATGCTTATCACATGACGTCACCACCTGAAAACGGTGCGGGCGCAGCGCTGGCGATGGAGAATGCATTGCTTGATGCCGGTGTGACTACGTCACAAATTGGTTATATCAATGCGCACGGCACCTCAACGCCGGCCGGTGACAAAGCTGAAACGCAGGCGGTGAAGTCGGTATTTGGCATCGATGCCCAGCGCGTGATGGTCAGCTCGACCAAATCGATGACCGGCCACCTGTTGGGTGCCGCAGGCGCGATCGAGTCGATCTTCACCGTATTGGCCTTGCGTGACCAGGCCGTGCCGCCAACCATCAATCTGGATAATCCGGATGAAGGTTGTGATTTGGACTTTGTTCCGCATGAAGCTCGCCAGGTGAGTGATATGCAGTACACGCTGTGTAACTCCTTCGGTTTCGGCGGCACCAACGGTTCACTGATCTTCCGCAAGGTATAATGCCTCTGCTGGCAGACGGTAAAAAAGCCCGGTTTTTTAAACCGGGCTTTTTTTATGGCGCTGACCCGCGACTCGGAAAGCTCTGCTTGTCGGCGCTGTAGCCAAACGGCAAGCTGCTGCTAACGGCACCTGCGCCTGTTATTCTGTAGTGATACCAACGCAGTCAGGGGGAGTCTATGTACTGGATTAATGGACATCAGCACGATGCGCTAGCGCCAAGCGATCGCGGTTTGCAGTTTGGTGACGGCTGTTTCACTACCGCCCGGGTGATTGAGGGGAAAATAGACCTGCTGCCCTGGCATATCGAACGGCTGCAGTTGGCAGCGCAACGGCTGATGCTGCCATCCTGTGACTGGAACGCTTTGCAAGGTGAAATGGTGCGCGCGGCAGAATCTATCCCTTTGGGCGTGGTCAAAGCGATACTGACACGCGGCAGCGGTGGCAGGGGATACAGCCCGCAAGGGTGTGAGGCTCCTACACGCATAGTCTCTCGTAGCACCTATCCCATGCACTATTTGCCATGGCGAGAGCAAGGCATCAGCCTGACGCTCAGTCCGGTAGCGCTGGGACGCAATCCCCTGTTGGCAGGGCTGAAGCATTTAAACCGTTTGGAGCAGGTGTTGATCCGCACGCATCTTGACCAGACAACCGCCGACGAGGCGCTGGTGCTTGACACTGCCGGTATGCTGGTGGAATGCTGTGCGGCTAATTTGTTCTGGCGTAAGGGAAAAGCGGTATTTACGCCAGATTTGAGCCAGGCAGGCGTGTCTGGGCTGATGCGTCGCCGGGTTATTGAGCTTCTGGCGAGCAGTGAATATTCACTGCATTGCGTCAGCGAACCTCTCGAGACGCTGGCCGATGCTGAAGAGGTGCTGGTGAGCAATGCGTTAATGCCGTTGCTGCCGGTCAATACTGCGCAATCATGGTGTTACCCTTCACGCCAACTTTATGATTTTTTGCGCCCACACTGTTAACGATGGCTGATTGATGAAGAAAAGAAAGCTGAAGTTCGTTTCTATTATTGTTGTTCTGGTATTGGGCCTGCTGTTTTGGGGCTACCAGAAGGTTGAACGCTTCGCGGATACGCCATTGGCGATCCAGCAGGAAGCCATTTTCAAGCTGCCGGCAGGGACCGGTCGGGTTGGCCTGGAAGGGCTGCTGGTACGCGATAAGCTGATCCACAATGGGAAGTGGTTCCCATGGTTACTGCGCCTGGAACCGCAATTGGCGGAGTTTAAGGCCGGAACCTACCGTTTCACGCCAGGCATGACGGTGCGGGAGATGCTTAAACTGTTGGCCAGCGGTAAAGAAGCCCAATTCAGCGCACGCTTTATTGAAGGCTCCCGCCTGCGTGACTGGCTGCTGGTGCTGCAACAGTCAAAATATCTCAAACATACCTTGGCCGGTAAAAGCGAAGCGGAAATCGCCGGGGCGCTGGGCTTGCCGGAAGGCACCAACCCGGAAGGGCGCCTGTACCCGGATACCTATCTGTACACCGCAGGCATGAGTGATATGGCGCTATTGAAGCGTGCCCACCTGCGTATGATTAAAGCATTGGAGAGCGCCTGGCAGGGCCGTGAAGCCAACCTGCCGTACAAAACGCCGGAAGAGCTGCTGACCATGGCCTCAATCATTGAGAAAGAGACTGCGGTGCCGGAGGAACGTACCAAAGTGGCCTCGGTATTCATTAATCGCCTGCGTATTGGCATGCGTTTGCAGACCGACCCGACGGTGATCTACGGCATGGGTGAGGCGTATAATGGCAACATTACCCGCAAGGATTTGGAAACGCCGACGCCGTACAACACCTACGTGATCAACGGTCTGCCGCCAACGCCGATTGCCATGCCAAGCCAGGCTTCGCTGGAAGCCGCTGCCAATCCGGCGAAAACGCCTTATTTGTACTTTGTTGCCGACGGTAAGGGCGGGCATCAATTTACCACTAACCTGGCCAGCCATAATCAGGCGGTGCGTGCCTATCGCCAGGTGCTAAAGGAAAAGAATGAAAAGTAAATTCGTGGTTATCGAAGGGCTTGAAGGTGCGGGCAAAACGACCGCACGCGATACCGTAGTCGACGTACTGCGCGAGCATGGCATCAACGACATTGCCTTTACCCGTGAACCGGGCGGCACGCCGCTGGCGGAAAAACTGCGCGACCTGTTCAAACGCGGCGTGGATGGCGAACTGCCGACCATCAAGGCCGAGGTACTGATGCTGTATGCGGCCCGTGTACAGTTGGTGGAAACGGTGATCAAACCAGCGTTGGCGCGCGGTGCCTGGGTGGTTGGCGATCGGCACGACCTGTCTTCTCAAGCCTACCAGGGCGGCGGCCGGGGTGTGGATCAACAACTCATGGCCTCGCTGCGTGACACGGTATTAGGCGATTTTCGTCCTGATCTGACGCTTTATCTGGATTTGCCGCCGATAGTGGGCCTGCAGCGTGCCCGAGCACGGGGCGAACTGGATCGTATCGAACAGGAGGCATTGCCGTTCTTTGAACGTACCCGCGCACGTTATCAGGAGTTGGCGGCGCAAGATGCGTCCATTACCACTATAGATGCTTCTCAATCGCTTGATCTGGTGACGGCGGCGATTCGCCGTTGCGTCAGCCAATGGTTACAGCAGCAGGAAGGCGCGTAATGAACTGGTACCCGTGGCTGAATACCCCTTACCGCCAGTTGGTCGGGCAATATGCTACCGGGCGCGGCCATCACGCACTGTTGTTGCATGCCGCTGCGGGCCATGGTGAGGATGCGCTGGCCTATGGCCTGAGCCGTTGGTTGATCTGCCAACGTCGCAACGGTGAGAAAAGCTGCGGTGAATGCCATAGCTGCCGGTTGATGCTGGCGGGAAATCACCCGGATTATCACGTGCTGACGCCGGAAAAAGGCAAAAGCAGCCTGGGGGTGGAGCCCATCCGCCAGCTGATTGAGATCCTTTATTCTCATGCGCAGCAAGGCGGTGCCAAGGTGATCTGGCTGCCGCAGGCGGAATTGCTGACCGAGGCTGCCGCCAATGCCCTGTTGAAAACGCTCGAAGAGCCGCCGGAAAAAACCTATTTCCTGCTGAGCTGCCGTGAACCTTCACGCCTGCTGGCGACGTTGCGCAGCCGTTGTTTGTACTGGCATCTCGCCAGTCCGGACGAACAGCTCAGTCTGCAATGGCTGAATCGGCAGACGCCGGGTAATCAGATTGATCTCCTGACCGCCTTGCGCTTGCATGACGGCGCGCCGTTGGCCGCAGAGCAGTTGCTCCAGCCGGAACGTTGGCAACAACGTAGCATGCTGTGCACGGCCCTGAGTGCCGCTTTGCCGCAGCACGACATGTTGTCGCTGCTGCCGGTATTGAATCACGAAGACGTCGCTGAGCGGCTACACTGGCTATGTTCATTGTTGATGGACGCCATGAAATGGCAGCAGGGTGCCGCCAGCTTTGTTCTGAACCAGGATCAGCAACCGCTGGTGCACCAGTTGGCCAGCCGTCTGAGCAGTACGTCGTTGCAGCAAGCCGTGCAGCAATGGCTGCATTGTCGCCATCAGTTGCTTAGCGTCGTCGGCGTTAACCGCGAACTGCTGCTGACCGAACAGTTACTTGGCTGGGAGCAGTTGCTCGGCGCTACCGGCTATTTCCACCCTCATTCGCTGTAAAAGAGTTAAATATTATGTTGTTAGTAGATTCTCATTGTCACCTCGACGGCCTGGATTACCAAACGCTGCATCAAAATGTGGATGATGCTTTGGCGAAGGCCAAGGCGCGCGATGTCGGTTACGTGCTGGCGGTGGCCACCACTTTGCCGGGCTATCAGGCGATGACGCAATTGATTGGTCAACGCGATGACGTGGCCTTCTCCTGCGGGGTGCATCCGCTCAATCTGGAGGGGGGTTACGACTACGCTGAGCTGCGCCGCTTGGCGGCCGCGGAGCAAGTGGTGGCACTGGGTGAAACCGGGCTGGACTACTTCTATCAGAAAGACAATCTTGAGCTGCAGCAAGCGTCATTCCGTGAACACATTCGTATTGGCCGCGATCTGAACAAGCCGGTGATCGTGCATACCCGCGATGCACGGGAAGACACACTGGCTATTTTGCGTGAAGAAAATGCCCAGGACTGTGGCGGTGTACTGCACTGCTTCACCGAAGATTGCGCTACCGCAGAGGCGTTGCTGGATCTGGGGTTCTACATTTCTTTCTCAGGCATCCTGACCTTCCGCAATGCAGAGCAACTGCGTGAAGTAGCGCGCTATGTGCCACTGGATCGTATTCTGGTGGAAACCGACTCGCCGTATCTGGCCCCGGTGCCGCATCGCGGCAAAGAAAACCAACCTGCCTATGTGCGCGATGTGGCTGAATACATGGCGGTATTGAAGGGCGTGAGCCTGGAAACGCTGGCCGAAGCCACCACCGCCAACTTTTCACGCTTATTTCACATCGAACTCTAATCTTTGACCTAGGCTATAGCTGTGGTTAACAAAATCTGAATTCTTTTTAAGCTCGTAATTAATCGCCGAAACGGGTAATGTTCCCACCCGTTTTTCGGGCGATGTGCGGGCGTTTTTTGCTCATTCTTAACAAAAAATATGCAATGTAAGAAAAATACCCGGTTTTGTTCATCGAAACGTGACTGTCATCAAACATTGCGCAGCCTATTTATTTTACTCTGCGTAATAATTCAAGGGGTGCTCAGACACCCTGAATTGCAGGGGTTTTTCTCCCCCCCTTGCAACGCGAAGAATCGCGAAAAGTAGCAAAGCACTATTACTCAGGAGCACACTCAACTATGTTCAAGAACGCATTTGCAAACCTGCAAAAAGTAGGTAAGTCGCTAATGCTGCCGGTATCCGTATTGCCTATCGCAGGTATCCTGCTGGGCGTCGGTTCCGCCAACTTTAGCTGGCTACCCGCGGTAGTCTCACACGTGATGGCGGAAGCCGGCGGTTCCGTTTTCGCCAACATGCCGCTGATTTTTGCCATCGGTGTTGCCCTGGGCTTCACCAATAACGACGGTGTCTCCGCGTTAGCTGCGGTAGTGGCTTACGGCATCATGGTGAAAACCATGGCGGTGGTTGCACCGCTGGTGCTGCACCTGCCGGCTGAGGAAATTGCGGCCAAACACCTGGCGGATACCGGTGTGCTCGGGGGAATTATCTCCGGCTCCATCGCTGCCTATATGTTTAACCGTTTCTTCCGCATTCAGTTGCCGGAATATCTGGGCTTCTTTGCCGGTAAGCGCTTTGTGCCGATTATCTCCGGCCTGGCGGCAATCGTTCTGGGCGTAGTGCTTTCCTTTATCTGGCCTCCAATCGGTACGGCTATCCAGACCTTCTCCCAGTGGGCGGCTTATCAGAACCCGGTAGTGGCGTTTGGTATCTACGGCGTGGTTGAACGTGCGCTGGTACCGTTCGGTCTGCACCATATCTGGAACGTGCCGTTCCAAATGCAGATTGGTGAATACACCAACGCTGCGGGTCAGGTGTTCCACGGCGATATTCCACGTTATATGGCGGGTGACCCAACTGCGGGTAAACTGTCCGGTGGCTTCCTGTTCAAAATGTACGGTCTGCCAGCTGCGGCGATTGCCATCTGGCACTCAGCCAAGCCGGAAAACCGCGCTAAAGTCGGCGGTATCATGATCTCCGCTGCGCTGACCTCGTTCCTGACCGGTATCACCGAACCGATCGAGTTCTCCTTCATGTTCGTTGCGCCGATCCTGTACGCAATCCATGCCATCCTGGCTGGCCTGGCGTTCCCGATCTGTATCCTGTTGGGGATGCGTGACGGCACCAGCTTCTCACACGGTCTGATCGACTTTATCGTCCTGAGCGGCAACAGCAGCAAAATCTGGCTGTTCCCAATCGTCGGTATCATCTACGGTCTGGTGTACTACACCATCTTCCGCGTGCTGATTGCCAAGCTGGATCTGAAAACCCCAGGGCGTGAAGATACGGTTTCTGAGCAGGTTGCGCAGGGTGGTTCTGAAATGTCTGCGGCGCTGGTTCAGGCCTTTGGCGGTAAAGACAACATCACCAACCTGGATGCCTGCATCACCCGTCTGCGCGTTAGCGTGGCGGACGTGAGCAAGGTTGACCAGGCTGGCCTGAAAAAACTGGGTGCTGCCGGCGTCGTTGTCGCAGGCTCTGGCGTTCAGGCTATCTTTGGTACCAAATCTGACAACCTGAAAACGGATATGGACGAATACATCCGTAATCATTAATTCAGGCAGGGGAGTTTTGAGGGAGGCGAAAGCCTCCCTTTTTTATTGGCGAGGATTTATTTTACTGCGTGCTTTTGCAGATACTGTTCAAACACCGCCAGGGTGTCGTTAGAAATGTGATGTTCAATCCCTTCGCTGTCCAGCTCCGCCGTTTCATTCGGTACTCCGAGGCACACCAGCAGATCAACCACAATCCGGTGGCGACGCCGTACCTTCTGCGCCAGTTGTTCACCCTCTTCGGTCAGAAAAACCCCACGATAAGGGCGTGACTCTACCAAGCCAGCACTTTTCAACCGGGCGATGTTCTTGATCGCAGTCGGGTGCGAAACGCCGAAGCGTTTGGCGATATCCGTGGTTCTGGCTTCGCGGGTGGTGACCAGCAGGTCGGCAATCAGCTCAACATAATCCTCTATCAGCGCATTGGATTGCGCCTCACGAGCGCGGGTGAAGCGCAGGGCATGTTCAGCCTCATCCGGCATTTCAGCCACCACGGGGCGTTCTGCGTCGTCTGGTGCGCTTGTTGCCATAGTCTGAGACGTCCTTTAAACGTTAAACCAGTAAGTTGCAGGTCAGTGCGGTTCCGCCATACGTTAGTCCAAAGGCGGCGTATTATCAATTCGGCTGGCGTATTCGATGACAATAAGAAATATTTGTACACAAAGGCAGTTAATCTTCCATTTTGCATAAAGTGTAGCCGATGCTACATTGCTGTGAGTGTTGGGTGAAAAATAACCAGAATAAGATTGAGGGTAAATCATGCGTGATGCGGCAACCACCACATCGTTAACCGAACGGACCAATGCGGCAATTAGTAACGCACTTGCCGGGCGCAAGCGTGGTGCATTCACGCCGCTACTGTTCGCCGGCCCCGCAGTGATTGCCTCTATTGCTTATATGGACCCGGGTAATTTCGCCACCAATATTCAGGCCGGTTCGAAATACGGCTACAGCCTGTTATGGGTGGTGGTGATGGCCAACCTGATCGCCATGCTGTTTCAGGCGCTGTCGGCCAAGCTGGGCATCGTCACTAACCGTAATCTGGCAGAGATGTGCCGCGACCAGTTTTCTCGCCCGGTGGTCATTGGCATGTGGTTGCTCAGTGAGGTGGCGGCAATGGCTACCGATCTGGCGGAGTTTCTCGGCGGTGCGATAGCGCTGGCATTACTGTTCCATATGCCGCTGTTGCCAGGAATGGGGGTGACGGCGGTGATCACCTATGCCTTGCTGATGGTGGAGAAAAAAGGCTTCCGCCCGGTAGAACTGATGATCGGCGGGCTGGTCGCGGTGATTGCGCTGTGTTATCTGGTGGAGATGTTTATCGTGCCGGTCGATTGGGCGGCAGCGGGCATGGGCATGGTCACACCGCAATTGCCGGATGCACAGGCGCTGACTATTGCCGTTGGTATCATTGGTGCCACCGTGATGCCGCACGCCATCTTCCTGCACTCTGGCCTGACCCAGCACCGTGCGCCAGCCAGTGACAGCGGCGAGCGCCGTAAACTGCTGCGTTTTTCCAATATTGAAGTGGTGATTGCACTGTCTATTGCCGGGTTGGTGAATATCGCGATGGTGATTATGGCCTCCAGTGCCTTCCATGCCGGTAACAGTGATGTGGCGGAGATTGGCACCGCTTACCACACGCTGACGCCATTGTTTGGCGCCGCCGCCGCCGGTATCTTCCTGATGTCGCTGATTGCCTCCGGTATTTCCAGCTCGGTGGTGGGTACCATGGCGGGCCAGATGATCATGCAGGGGTTTGTCGGTTTCCGCATTCCTGTCTGGGTACGTCGTATGGTGACCATGATCCCGGCGTTCATCGTGGTCGCGTTAGGGGTTAATGCCACCGATGCACTGGTTTACAGCCAGGTGGTACTGAGCCTGGCGCTGCCGGCGCCGATGATTGCTCTGGTGATGTTCACCCGCCGTCGCGACATTATGGGCGAATTTGTCAATAGTCGCCTGACCAGCCTGGTGTCAATCATCGGGACGGTGATTATTCTTTTGCTCAATATGGTGTTACTGCTGCAGACCTTCGGCGTTGCTATCCCCGGTCTGGGCTGACCGACAAGCCGTGCAGTTTGGCTGTCACGGCTTGTGGCTTCGCTATCATTTCCGTTAAGGCGTTGTTTTCGGTGACGGGTTCTGACCATGGGTCAGCGCTTTTTCGTCGTTGGAAATACTGCCGGTATTTGCTGCCCACACGCCTTCCTGAGTCTTGGTTACTTTTTGATGGGTGGCATTCAGATTCTGGCCGACGGCGGCAATATGATTGGATTCCACGCCGCCGGTATTTTCCCCCCAGGGAATGGTCTGATCGTTGGCCTGGGCGATGCCGCCTAAAGCCAGTGGTATCAGCAGCAGCGCGATATTAATCAGGTTTTTTACTCTCATCGTCTTAATCTCCACTTATGCCCATGACACCCGGTTAGGGGATGCATGGTGTTATCAGGAAAATACAACGAGGGGGAGGGATAGCTAGGGTCAGTCGGGTTCTGGCTGGCGATAAGGGATCCACAATTCGCCCTGTTTGATCAGTGTAGGCAGTGGTGCCAGCCAGAGTGGTCGCGCTAATGTAAACGGAGTCCGCAATTGCTTACGGGGTATGTGATATTGTTGCAAGTGAAATAATTAGCGCTATTCGCTTAATGATGCAGGGATAAACCCTGGGTATTTTCCGACGCAATTACAAATTTCCCACGCCACCGTCGATCAGCAACTCACTGCCCACCATAAAGGCGGACTCGTCAGACGCCAAAAACACCGCCGCCTTGGCCAATTCCAGCGCCGTGCCCATGCGGCCAATCGGTACCAGTGCGCGGATCTCGTCGCGCAGTGTTTGCTCATCGGCCTCCTTCAGCCCGAGCTTGCCCAGCGCCGGGGTTTCTGTCGGGCCGGGGCTGAGGCCGTTAACCCGGATGCCGCGCGGATGTAATTCACCGGACAGCGTTCTGGCCAGCGACAGCAGGCCGGCTTTGCTGGCGGCGTAAACGTTGCTTAACGGCAGGCCAATATGCGCGCTGACCGAGCCACACAAAATAATCGATGCAGGATTGGCCAACAGTGGCAACAGTGCCTGGATCAGAAAGAACGGCCCCTTGAGATTGATGTCCATCAGCCGCTGATAGCTTTGCTCATCCCATTCCTGCAACGGATGGTGGGTGACGTCGCCGGCGTTGACGTACAGCACATCGAGACGCGGCCAATGGCTGGCCAGCTGCTGTGCCAAACTACGCTGCCCAGCAATATCCCCGGCATCGCTGCGCAACAACAGAACCTTGCTCAGAGCTTCACCCGCCGCGTCGAGGCCACTTTGGCTGCGGCCGGTGATCGCCACGGTGGCGCCTTCGGCAATAAACTGGCGCGCAGTTTCCAGACCAATACCGCTGGTGCCGCCGGTGATCAACGCATATTTACCTCTAAGTCGTGACATAGCCCACTCCCGTTTGTTGTCGATGCAGGCATTATTTGCGCTATAGTACCTTTTGCATAGTAGGCACCTTTTGGATACTAAAGGACAAGGTGGGATGAAATGACCGACGCAGGGCGTTCGACAGTGGAAAAAAATTTAGCGACGTTACCGGCAGCGGGTGAACCTTGCCCAATGGTGGGCTTCGTGAATCTGGTGGCGGGGAAATGGGCGATCCCGATCCTCTACCGACTGATACTGATCGACAGCCCGGTGCGTTTCAGCGAGCTGCAGCGTGCCGTGGCACCGATCGCCCAGAAAGAGCTGACACGCCAACTGCGGCAGTTTGAGCAGCGTGGCCTGGTCACGCGGCAGGTATTCCCGGAAGTCCCGCCGCGTGTTGAATACCAAATTACGCCGCTGGGCAAAACGCTGCGCCCGACGCTCGACTCGTTGGCCAACTGGATGCGCGCGCATGCACCCCAGTTGATATGAACTACTCGTCGCCAATGCCCGGTGGGTTGATGGTTGAGCGTGGGACCTTCTCATCGCGTTCGCCCCAACGGTCCAGCACCTGGCCATACTCGCCACTGGTGATCACCCCATTGATGGCGGCGTTGATGGCTGCAACCAGACCGTTATCTTTTTTGGTGGTCACCGCCACATAGGCCACGTTCGGGCCAATCCCGACCATTTTGGTTTTGCCGGTCAGTGCCGCCTTGTAGGCACCGGTAGAGTGGGGGCCGAAAAATGCATCGGTGCGTCCGGACTGAATGCTCAGATTGGCGGCGGCATCGTCGGTAACATAAATCGGCTGCACCGGTGCCAGACCGTTGGCGCGGTTCTGTTTATCCCAGCCAAGCAGGATATTTTCCTGATTGGTCCCCGAGCCGACAATAACCCGTAGCCCGGCAATGTCCGCAGGCTGGTTGATTGAGGTGATTTTGCTGGTGGATTTCACATAAAAACCCAGCGTATCCACGCGGTAGGTGGCGAAATCAAACTTGGTCTTGCGCAGTTTGGTGACGGCAATATTGAAAATGGCGGCATCGTACTTGCCCGAACTGATCCCGAGTGGCCAGTCTTCCCAGGAGGTGGGCACCAGATTAAGTTCCAGCCCCAGGCTGTCCGCCACCAGTTGTGCAATATCCGGGTCGCTGCCAATCAGCGTTTTATTGTCTTCGGCAAACAGCGCCAGTGGCGGAGAATTTTCAGACGCCACCGCGACGGTCAGCTTGCCCGGTACGGCAAAAGGGTAATTAGCCGGGATCAGTGCCACTGCGGCTGGGTTTTTCGCTGCACGCAAATGTTGCTGATTAGCCTGCAGGTCAATAATGCTTTTGGTTTCAGCCGCTGCATGGCCGCACAGCAGCAGCGCGCTCAGTACCAGGGTTTTGCATCGCATGTTGTCACCTATCCGTTTTTAATCATAGGGTTACTATTGGCGGCGGCCACAGGCAAGTAAAGCAACAATAGTGAATAACCAAAGTGAAAAAAATCAGATGAATGCCGCCGGGCAACGCTGACAGCGGCGCTATTTCCCTGATCGGTTGTCTGATTCTGCATCACTCAACGCGGAAAGTGCGCAATCAGGTTGAAAGCAGTAGAATTTGTCACTCATACTGCGTACAGCTTATTTTCCTCAACAAGGAACGCCAGATGGCCGAAGAAACGATTTTCAGTAAAATTATCCGCCGCGAAATCCCTGCTGATGTGGTCTACCAGGACGAACTGGTTACAGCCTTCCGTGATATTTCACCTCAGGCCCCGACCCATATTCTGATCGTGCCCAATGTGCTGATCCCCACCATTAACGACGTCACCGTTGAGCACGAAGCTGCTCTGGGCCGTATGATCACCGCCGCCGCCAGGATTGCCGAACAGGAAGGCATCGCCGAAGACGGCTACCGCCTGATTATCAATTGCAACCGTCATGGCGGCCAGGAGGTCTATCATATTCATATGCATTTGGTCGGTGGCCGCTCTTTGGGGCCGCTGCTGTCACGCTAATCGAGGAAAATAATGCGCTATAGCAAAACCCTGCGTTGTCTGATGGCGCTGACGTTGCCCGCCATTATACTGATGGGCTGTAGTAGCCCGCGAGGCATTGCGGTTAACGAACGTCAGACGGTCGTGATGGATTCGCCAGTGCTGACCGCGGGCATTCTGGCCGACAATCCGTCGATTTCGAATGCTTCCGGGCGGGTGATGGCGACCTCGGAGCTCAGCAACAGCCAACCAACGCCGGTCACGGTGCACTACCGCTTCTACTGGTATGACGATCAGGGGTTGGATATCCGGCCTTTTGAAGCGCCGCGCACCATTACTATTGCGCCAAATTCAGATGCCACCATTTACTCGCTCAATGGCAACCTCGATGCCAAGCGCGTGCGTCTGTATCTATTCTTGTAAACTCTTGGTTCATTGAGAGAGGGGTTAATGAAAAAGTATCTATTTGTCGCGCTGACCGCGTTGGTGTTAACCGGTTGTCTGTCGCGCCCGCCGGAGCCGGAACAACCGCAACCGCCAGTGACCGTTGAGCCTGTGACGCCGCCGGTGACCGAAGAACCGCAGCCGCCGGTGACCGAACCGGTGCCGCAACCGCCAAAGATTCAGCAGCTCGATTGGCTGAGCAGCGTACAGCCGCTGGTCAATCAGATGCTGAAAGCCGATGGCGTTAATCCGGGCAGCGTGTTGTTGTTGGACAGCGTGAAGAATAACACCAACGGTGCGCTGCAGACCGCGAAAGCGACCTCCGCACTGCATAAGGCTTTGGCATCAAATCAAACCTTCTCGATCGTGCCGGAAGCGCAGTTGGCCACCGCCAAGCAGACGCTGGGCCTGTCGGCGGATGACAGCCTGGGTTCACGCAGCAAGGCAATTGGTCTGGCGCGTATCGTCAGCGCGCAGTACGTGCTGTACAGCGACGTCAGCGGTGATGTGAAGTCACCCACGCTGGATATGCAATTGATGCTGGTGCAAAGCGGTGAAATCGTCTGGTCAGGTAATGGCGCCGTTACACACTGAAGTCGCACTGCGAAGACTGATTGAGCACGAACTGCCGGCGGTGAAAACCGCCGGTTGTCGTTTCAGTCCGGTGCAGGGACTGACCGGTGAAAGCTGGCGGATTGAAGGCGAAGGCGTGCAGTTACTGGCTCGCCAGCAAAGTCCAGAAAAAAGCGCGTTGGGTGTCAGTCGTCGGCGTGAGGCTCGGGTGTTGTGTCGTGTCGGTAAGGGCATCGGGCCGCAGGTTTTAGCGCAGAGTAATCAGTGGATTATCTTGCAATGGCTCAATGGTGACGTTGTCACTGAGGCCAGTTTTACCCGGCTGAATGAGGGCGGCAGTCTGGCTGAGTTGATGGCCGGGTTACATCAACAATCGCCCAGTGGCTACCCGCTGAGCCTGCATCGGCAGTTTACTCGCTACTGGCAGCAGCTGGATCCTCGACGCCTGACACCCGCCTGGCTAAAGTTGCATCAGCGTTTTCTGCATCATCGGCCCCCAACGCCGCTAAAACTGGCTCCCCTGCATATGGATATTCATCCGGGCAATCTGATTGCACAGGGCCAAGGCTTGCGGCTGATTGACTGGGAGTATGCGGCCGACGGGGATATCGCGCTGGACATCGCCGCACTGTTTCGCGGCAATGCCTGGTCGCCAGCCGATCAGCAGCAGTTTTTAGGGCATTATGCACGCATCGGCTACTCAAATTTACCCTTGCTGAGCGCGCAGGTGCAGCGTTGGTTGCCGTGGGTAGATTACCTGATGCTGTTATGGTTTGAAGTGCGCTGGCAACAAACCGGCGATCCTGAATTTTTGCGTTGGGGCGCAGTGTTGCACCGGCGTTTTTGTTTAACATCCCCATGTTCTGAATAAATATTGAAGTGAGGTGGCCGTGGGCCCAGTAATGTTAGATGTCGCCAGCTATGAGCTGGATGCAGAAGAACGTGAGATCCTGAAACACCCGCTGGTGGGCGGCCTGATCTTGTTCACCCGCAATTTCCACGATGCGCAACAGCTGCGTGAGCTGGTACGCCAAATCCGCGAGGCTTCTCACGATCGGCTGGTGGTAGCGGTGGATCAGGAAGGCGGCCGCGTGCAGCGCTTCCGCGAGGGGTTCACCCGTCTGCCGGCGGCGCAGTCATTTGCCGCATTAAACGAAGTGCATGAGGGCGGGCGTCTGGCACAGGAAGCAGGCTGGTTGATGGCGGCGGAAATGATCGCGCAGGATATCGATATCAGCTTCGCACCGGTACTGGATATTGGCCACGTCAGTGCGGCGATTGGCGAGCGCTCGTTCCACAGCGATCCGCAGCAGGCGCTGGTGATGGCCGAGCGCTTCATTCTGGGCATGCACAGCGCCGGGATGAAAACCACCGGTAAGCATTTCCCTGGCCACGGTGCCGTCAGTGCCGATTCGCACAAAGAAACCCCCCGCGATCCACGTCCGTTGGCTGAGATCCGCGAACATGATATGTCGATCTTCCGTGAATTGATTAACCGTCAGCTGCTGGATGCCGTGATGCCGGCGCACGTCATCTATACTGAAGCAGACCCACGTCCCGCCAGCGGCTCGCCTTACTGGCTAAAACAGATCCTGCGCCAGGAGTTGGGTTTTGACGGCGTTATCTTCTCGGACGATCTGTCGATGGAAGGGGCGGCAATTATGGGCAGCTATGCCGAGCGCGGTCAGGCAGCATTGGATGCGGGGTGCGACATGATCCTGGTATGCAATAACCGCGCAGGGGCGGTCAGCGTGCTGGATATCCTGTCCCCGGTCAAAGCAGAGCGGGTGAAGCGGTTATATCATCGCGGTCAATTCACCCGTCAGGAGCTGCGTGATTCCGCGCGCTGGCAGCAGGCGCATAAAGAGCTGAATGCGCTCAGCGAACGCTGGGAAGAGCACAAGCAGCATAATGCGGGGTGAACCCAGGACGTCGTAGTGCGGCGTAAATGATGAGGGCTGCGGTGCGGCCCTCCGTTTGTTGCGAGGATCCAGATGATTATCTATTTACATGGCTTTGATTCCACCAGTCCCGGCAATCATGAAAAGGTATTACAGCTACAGTTTATCGATCCTGACGTACGCTTTATCAGTTACAGCACCTTGCACCCACGCCATGACATGCAGCATTTGTTGAAAGAAGTGGACAAGGCGGTTCAGCAGGGAGGAGATAAACATTCGCTGATCTGCGGAGTGGGCCTCGGGGGTTTTTGGGCCGAACGTATCGGCTTTCTGTGCGGTATCCGCCAGGTGATCTTCAACCCCAATTTGTCTCCTGAACAACATATGCAAGGCAAAATCGACCGGCCGGAAGAGTATCGCGATATCGCCACCAAGTGCGTGGAAGACTTCCGTGAGAAAAATCGCGATCGCTGTCTGGCGGTGCTTTCCCGCCACGACGAGGTGCTGGACAGTCAGCTCAGTGCTGAACTGTTGCATAAATACTATGAAATTGTCTGGGATGAACAGCAGACCCACAAGTTCAAAAACCTGTCGCCACATCTGCAACGCATCAAGGCATTCAAGACTCTGCCTTAACAGTTTCATAACGCCCGACAGCGCCGCAATGATTGTTCTGAACAGGCAAGAATTGCGGCATTTCTTTGCCTGAAAGCCCCGTTTTTCCCGTTGAGGGCCAAAATTTAAAACTGTGATCTCGCGCTAACTATTTGAATCACAATCCTCAAAATTTCCCTTCGTCCAGGCTTTAACCAAAAAAGTTTGATGTACATCAATTTTGGTATGACCAAATAACCCCACATGCTATTCTGACTTCAGATAGCAGGTTTATTTTAAGCGAACCCTATGTATTCTAAGGATATTATTTATTTACCCTTAGGCAACAATTGGTTCACATTTAGGGGGTTATTTTGACAACGCCAAAGAAAAAAATCGTCATTGTCGGTGGTGGTGCCGGTGGTCTGGAACTGGCGACCAGCCTGGGCCATAAACTCGGTCGTAAGCACAAAGCAGAAATTACGCTGGTAGACCGCAATCACAGCCATCTGTGGAAACCTTTGCTGCATGAAGTAGCAACCGGCTCCCTTGATGACGGCGTCGACGCGCTGAGCTATCTGGCACATGCGCGCAATCACTCTTTCAGCTTCCAGCTGGGTTCGCTGACCAACATTAATCGTGAAACGCAAACCCTGCAGTTGGCGCAAATCTGCGATGAGCACGGCGCTGAACTGGTTCCTGCGCGTGAACTGCCTTATGACATCCTGGTGATGGCGCTGGGTAGCACCTCGAACGATTTCGGTACTGCCGGCGTGAAAGATCACTGTATTTTCCTGGACAACCCGCACCAGGCGCGTCGTTTCCACAACGAAATGCTGAACCTGTTCCTCAAGTTCTCGGCACAGCCAGGGCAAAAAGAGCGGGTGAATATTGCCATCGTTGGCGGTGGCGCCACCGGGGTGGAACTGTCTGCCGAGCTGCATAACGCGGTGAAGCAACTGCACAGCTATGGTTTTGAAGGCCTGGACAACAGCGCGCTGAACGTGACGCTGGTCGAAGCGGGCGAGCGTATTCTGCCTGCGTTGCCGCCGCGTATTTCCGCCGCTGCGCATCAGGAATTGAACAAACTGGGCGTGCGCGTCTTGACCAACACCATGGTCACCAGCGCGGATGCCAAGGGGTTGAACACCAAGGGCGGCGAATTTATTGATGCCGATCTGATGGTGTGGGCGGCCGGTATCAAGGCGCCGGACTTTATGAAGGACATCGCCGGGCTGGAAACCAACCGCATTAATCAGCTGGTGGTGGAACCCACGCTGCAGACCACGCGCGATCCGAATATCTTCGCTATCGGTGACTGTGCTTCCTGTCCGAAAGAGGGCGGTGGCTTTGTGCCACCACGCGCCCAGTCGGCGCACCAGATGGCATCCCGCTGCTTTACCAACATTCTGGCGCTGATGAACGGCCAGACGCTGAAGCCTTACGTGTATAAAGACCACGGTTCGCTGGTGTCTCTGTCCCGCTTCAGCACCGTTGGCAGCCTGATGGGCAACCTGATGCGCGGTTCGATGATGGTTGAAGGCCGCATTGCGCGCTTCGTCTATATCTCGCTGTACCGTATGCACCAGGTGGCTTTACACGGTTATATTAAAACCGGCCTGATGATGCTGGTCGGCGGCATCAACCGGGTGATCCGCCCGCGGTTGAAAATGCACTGATAGTTGCCGATCTTGACCCACCCACGCCGGTTCGCCCGCGTGGGTTTTTTTATGCCGGTCCCCGTGCGATGGGGCAGTTACGGGCTGATTATTCAGCACAATGTCCCGTGACTATGGGTAAAAGTCTTAAGATTCCTCCTAAACAATGGGGGTAGGGGCGATTTCCAGCATCATTGGTCACATTGTCTTATTGCGAGGTTCTGGAACATTGTGCAGACTTTATCTTGTTTACAGACGGCGCGTCGCGCACGCCGTAAACCGGAATACCACGTGCCGCCAATGCGCAAAATAATAAGCGCGGTGCAATGTCGGTAAAATCCCCGGTACAAATGCGTGGTAACACTTTCAGGAGGATTTCCTGTGAACAAGTCAATGTTAGCCGGTGTGGGTATTGGTATTGCAGCCGCTCTGGGTATTGCTGCGGTGGCCAGTCTTGATGTTTTTTCTTCAGGTCCGCAGTACGCGCAGGTTATTGCCGCAACGCCGATCAAAGAAACCATCAAAACACCGCGTCAGGAATGCCGCAATGTGACCGTCACTCATCGTGCGCCAGTGCAGGATGAGAACCGCATTGCCGGTTCGGTTCTGGGTGCAGTAGCCGGTGGCGTTATTGGCCATCAGTTCGGTGGTGGTCGTGGTCGTGATGTGGCGACGGTGGTGGGTGCCTTGGGCGGCGGTTACGCCGGTAACCAGGTACAGGGTGCGATGCAGAATAACGACAGCACCACCAGCACGCAGCAGCGTTGCAGAACGGTCTACGACAAATCACAGAAAATGCTGGGTTACGACGTGACCTACAAGATTGGCACTCAGCAGGGCAAGATCCGCATGGATCACGATCCCGGTACCCAGATCCCGCTGGATAAAAGCGGCCAACTGGTGCTGAATAAAGCCTAATCAACAGACAAGAATTAAACCCGCGGGCAGTGTTAGTTCTGATCGTTTAACGCAGTTAAGCGAGCGGCATTAATATTGACGCGGGTTTCTGTATTCTTCATCCCCACCGTTTTATCCCCAGGCCAGTTCTGACGTGACTTCCGACCTAATGTATCCGTGCGATTTATCCGGGCATACCTTCAATAGTGCAACAGTGTTTGTTATATTATTGTGCAGTTGAGTGGGTGTGATGGCGTCATCTCGCACCGGCCCAGTCCAGGTATTTGGTCTCCCGGAGACAGAGATAAAAACATGTTAGATTTTCGCTTTCCGACTGCAATGCAAATGGTACTTAGCGTGGCCGTGGCTGAAAAGCTGGGCGTGCGTTCGACCAGTGCGGTGCTTGCCGCCGGTCTGGAAGCCAACCCTAGCTTTATCCGCAAGCTGATGGTGCCCTTGACCAAAAATGGCATCATTGTTTCGACCCTGGGCCGTAACGGCTCAATTCACCTGGGCCGCCCGGCGGAGCAGATCACCCTGCGGGATATCTATCTGTCCGTTATTGAAGATAAACGCATTTGGGCCGCTCGACCGGAAGGGCCGGCGCGTTGCCTGGTCAGTGCCAACGCCTGCTGGTATTTCAAGTCGGTGGTGAACGAAGCGGAAGAGGCATCGCTGAACGTGCTGGCGCGCTATACGGTGGCGGATTCTCTGGCTGAGCTGGAGCGGGGCGACAAGCGTGCCTGCGCGGCATATGCAATGCAGGACGTGAAAGACGAAGAGACAGCAGAAAAATAGTCTGCGGTAGCTGCGGTATTAAACATAAGACAAAGAAAAGCCCGGTTTAAACGCCGGGCTTTTTTGTGGCTATGGCAGGCGAATTATTCCGCCACGGGTTGCCGTGTTTTGCGTGTCACCATACGGCGCAGAGTAACGTAGAACACCGGAGTCAGGAACAGCCCAAACAGTGTGACGCCCAGCATGCCGGAGAATACCGTGATGCCGGTGACGCCACGAACCTCGGCGCCGGCACCATGTCCGAGGATCAACGGAATAGTCCCGGCGATAAAGGCGATGGAGGTCATTACAATCGGCCGTAGTCGCAGACGACAGGCTTCCAGCGCCGCTTCCATAATACTTTTGCCCTGTAGCTCCAGTTCACGGGCGAACTCGACGATCAAAATGGCGTTCTTGCAGGCCAGGCCCATCAACACTACCAGCCCCACCTGTACGAACACGTTGTTATCACCGCCGGTCAACCAGACCCCGAACAGTGCCGACAGCATGGTCATCGGCACGATCAGGATCACCGCCAATGGCAGCGTCCAGCTTTCGTACAATGCTGCCAGCGCCAGGAAGGCCAACAGCACCGCCACCGGGAAGACAATAATGGCCGCATTGCCCTGGGTGGACTGCTGATAGCTCAGGTCGGTCCACTGAATGTTCATGCCGTTCGGCAACAGCTTGCTGGCCATGACCGTCAGTTCGCTCATGGCTTGTGACGATGACAGCACTCGCGGATCGGCATCACCAATCAGATCTGCCGCCGGGAAGCCGTTGTAACGGATCACCGGATCCGGGCCGTAGGTGGTGCTGATGCTGACCATGCTGCCAATCGGCACCATTTCCCCCTTATCGTTGCGGGTGCGCAGGTTGGCGATATCTTCCACGCTGTCGCGGAACTGACCGTCGGCCTGCGCCATCACCTTCCAGGTGCGGCCATAGCGGTTGAAGTCATTGATATAAGACGAACCGAGATAGGTCTGCAAGGTGCTGAACAGGGCATTGAGCGGCACCCCTTGCGCCTTGGCCTTGTCGCGGTCAATCTTCGCGTCCAGCTGCGGTACATTGGCCTGATAAGACGAGATCGGGAAGCCCATGCCCGGAGTTTGCATGATCGCGCCCGACATGGTGTTGATTGCGGTTTGCAGCGCGCCATAACCCAGACCGGCACGGTCCTGAATATACAGGGAGTAACCGGAACCCTGGCCGATACCGAGGATCGGTGGCGGCATAATCGAGAACGCAAACCCTTCCTGGATCTGCGAAATCTTGGCGTTAATCTCGGCATTGATCTGCGCCGCGCTGCGGGTGCGGGTGCTTAAGGACTCCAGCGCAAAGAACACGGTGCCGGTGTTGGGCGTATTGGTAAATTGCAATGCATTCAACCCGGGGAAGGAGACCGCATCCGTCACCCCATCGACGCTCAGGCCGATGGCGCTCATCTTGCGGATCACCGCGTCGGTGCGCTCCAGCGACGCGCCCTCAGGCATTTTCACGCCACCAATCAAATAAAGCTTGTCCTGCGTCGGGATGAATCCACCGGGCACGGTTTTAAACATCACCCCGGCAGCGCACAGCAGCAGCACGTACACCACAAATACCGCGCCGCGTTTGCCCAGCGCCCGGGAAACCCCACGTTGATAACGTTGTGAGCTGCTGGCAAAGAAGCGGTTAAACGGACGGAACAGCCAGCCGAACAAGCGATCAATCAGGCGTGATGGCATGTCTTTCGGTGCGCCATGCGGTTTCAACAGCAACGCCGCCAACGCCGGTGACAGGGTCAGCGAGTTGATAGCCGAGATCACGGTCGAAATGGCGATAGTCACGGCGAACTGCTTATAAAACTGGCCGGTGACGCCGGACAGAAACGCCATTGGCACGAACACTGCGCACAGCACGACGGCGATGGCGATAATCGGGCCGGATACTTCACGCATTGCCTGGTGCGCCGCCGCCAGCGGTGACAGACCCTCTTCGATATTACGCTCGACGTTCTCCACCACCACGATGGCATCATCGACCACGATACCGATGGCCAGCACCAGTCCGAACAGGCTCAGCGTATTGAGCGAAAAGCCCAACAGATAGAGCGCCGCAAAAGTACCGACGATGGAGATCGGTACGGCCAGCAGTGGAATGATAGACGCACGCCAGGTTTGCAGAAACAGAATGACCACCAGTACCACCAGCAGCACCGCTTCAAGCAGGGTATCTACCACCGAGCTGATCGAATCGCGCACGAATACCGTCGGGTCGTACGGTGATTGCCAGCTCATGCCGTCCGGAAAGCGGGTCGACAACTCGGCCATTTTGGCCCGCACCGCGTTGGACAGCTCGATAGCATTGGCCCCCGGAGCCTGGAAGATACCAATCCCCACCGCGTCCTTATTATTGAGCTGGGCACGCAGCGCGTAGCTGCCGGAGCCCATTTCAATGCGTGCGACGTCGCGCAGGCGAACGACTTCGCCGTTGTCGCCGCTCTTGAGGATAATATTGCCGAACTCTTCCTCGGTCTGCAGGCGCCCCTGCGCATTGATTGACAGCAGATAATCGCTGCGGGTCGGCATCGGTTCCGCACCCAGTTGCCCGGCAGAAACCTGTACGTTCTGCTCCTGCATGGCAGAGACCACATCAGAAGCGGTCAGCCCGCGTGAGGCCACCTTGTTCGGATCGAGCCAAATACGCATGGCGTACTCACCGGCACCGAAAATCTGTACCTGACCGATGCCGGGCAGGCGGGCCAGCTCATCCTTGACCTTCAGAGTGGCGTAGTTACGCAGGTAGAGCGAATCGTATTTACCGGAAGGGGAAACCAGATGGACCACCAGCGTCAGGGCCGGGGATTGCTTCTGGGTTGTCACCCCTTGCCGCCGCACGTCTTCCGGCAGGCGTGCTTCGGCCTGCGCCACGCGGTTTTGCACCTGAACCTGTGCCTGATCGGGGTCTGTTCCTGGGCGGAAGGTGACGGTGGTGACCAGCACGCCGTCAGAACCGGCCACCGACTTCATGTACATCATGTTTTCGACGCCGTTGATCGCCTCTTCCAGCGGGGTTGCCACCGTTTCAGCGATCTCTTTCGGGTTAGCGCCGGGGTATTGGGCACGCACCTGCACGCTGGGCGGCACCACGTCCGGATATTCGCTGATCGGCAGCAGCGGGATGGCAATAACACCGCCGACAAAAATCAGAATCGACAGTACCGCGGCAAATATCGGCCGGTCGATGAAAAAACGGGAAAAGTCCATGGATCAGGATCCTTTACTGGGGCTTAGTTAAGTGCGGAAGCGTCGGCGTTGATCGCCACGTTTTTGGCAGCGACCGGCATACCCGGCATAAACACTTTTTGCATGCCGTCGACGATCACCCGGTCACCGGCAGCCAGCCCCTTCTGTACAATACGTAGCCCGCCAGCTACCCGGCCCACTTCGATATCGCGTCGTTGCGCCTTGCCGTCCTTATCGACGATATAAACAAACTTGCGATCCTGATCGGTCATTACCGATTTATCGTTGATCAACATGGCATTGAACTCGGCACTGCCGGGCATCTGCACCCGGGCGAATAACCCTGGAGTGAAGCGGCGCTCAGCATTTTCCAGCAGGGCGCGCATGCGAATAGTGCCGGTACCGGCGTTCAGCTGGTTGTCGGTAAAATCAACAATGCCCTGGTGTGGATAGCCGTCTTCACCGACCAACCCGACCTTCACCGGCAGCTTTGTCGTGCGCCGCCCATCGTTTTGGTAACGCAGAAAAGTGGCTTCATCGACGTCGAAATAGACGTAAACCTTGTCGAGCGACACCAGCGTGGTGAGTACACTGGCACTGTCGCCGGTGGTCACCAGGTTACCGGCGGTGATCATCGCGCGACTGGCGCGCCCGTCAATCGGCGCAATCACTCGGGTAAAATCGAGGTTCAGTTGCGCCAGATCGAATTGGGCCTGAGCCGCCAATACGTTGCTCTGCGCCTGCGCGGCAGAGGAACGGCGTTGTTCCCACACCTCGGTCGATATCGCCTGGCTGCCGATCAGTTTCTCGGTACGGCCGGATTCGCTGCGGGCCAGTGCCGCCTGATTGCGTGCCCGAACCAGTTCGGCCTGTGCCTGCTCACGAGCGGCGCGGTAGGTACGATCGTCGATGGTGAACAGCACCTGGCCTTTTTTCACTTCATCGCCTTCGGTGTAATTCACTTTATCGATATAGCCGGAAACCCGTGGCCGTAGCTGGACGCTTTGCACCGCCTCGATCCGACCGTTAAAAGCATCCCATTGACTGATGGGTTTTATCACTACGTCGGCGGTGCTGACGGCCGGTGGTGGGGGAGCCGCATTTTGAGCGGCGCTGTTGTCACACCCGGCCAGCAGAGCGACCAGCAACGCGACGGCAGAGAGGCGTGTGCTGATACCGATGCCGCTTTGGCGACGGTGTGAATGAAACAATGGGTTTGGCTGGCTTGGCATTATTTTTCTTTCCAGTAGTAAGCACGATCTGGCGATACACCCGGCCCTGTTATCCGGGTAACTTCCCTGGCCTGTGACCGGCGGCAGAGCGGTTGCACCGGTCATTGGTGCAACGGTTAGGTTTTGAAACACATTGTTGTCACATTAATGTATCAATATCGGTTACATTAATTGGCTGGATTATAGAAGTGCCTCTCAGTTAAATGCAATAATAAAAATTGCATTTAATGCGAAACTGCTGCAACGTAATGACATCGGGCAGCGGATCTACCTGCCAAGTCATGGGAGCGTCAGCATGAACAGCACGGGTTTTATTACTGATTTGATTGAGTGGATTGATAACAATCTGGAAGAGAAGCTGGATATCAATACCGTAGCGGGCCGCGCGGGGTATTCCAAATGGCACCTGCAGCGAATGTTCAAACGCCAGACCGGCTACGCGTTGGGAGAGTATATTCGCATGCAGAAGCTGAGGGTCTCGGCAGAGCGCCTGGCCAACAGCGGCGAACCGATCGTCAGCGTGGCGATCTCACTCGGCTTTGACTCGCAGCAGTCCTTCAATCGCAGTTTTAAACGCCACTATGGTCAAACCCCGGGCGACTGGCGCCGCGCCGTGATGCAGCCATCCATGGTGGCTAGCCACACGCACTGAGGGCGATTGCAGATAACAAAAAAGCCTGAACTTGCGTTCAGGCTTTCTCGTAAAATATGGCGGTGAGGGAGGGGTTCGAACCCTCGATACACTTACGCGTATACACACTTTCCAGGCGTGCTCCTTCAGCCACTCAGACACCTCACCGTATTTTGTCGTTGCGTGCTCACTGCTGCAACGGGGCGGTACTATAGGGAGAGCGAGCGATCCGGTCAAGCAGAATTTCTGCGTTTCGGTGCGTCCGCTTAAGCCGTGTTCGCTTTGCTGAAAACTGCGGCGAACGGCAGGGGCGGGAGGCTGCCATCAGAATTCCCTGTCTTGCAGACAACAAAAAAGCCTGAACTTGCGTTCAGGCTTTCTCGTAAAATATGGCGGTGAGAGAGGGGTTCGAACCCTCGATACACTTACGCGTATACACACTTTCCAGGCGTGCTCCTTCAGCCACTCAGACACCTCACCGTTTTACTGCATCGCTAACGCATTGCGTTGTCGACGGGCGCTAATGTAGGAGAATCTGATCCCAGCGTCAACCCTCTTGTGACATAACCATGACTGTTTAGCTAAACTTGCAGCAATTTGCTGATTTCCCGAGCAATCGACCGGCATGTCGAATCAATTGATGGGGGAGACATAGCGTAAAATTATATAGCAGGCTAATATTTGAGCGCTTCAGTATGCGTTAGCTCAATATATCAGCAAGAGTGAAGTCTGCAGTGCTGTTATATGCATTAATACTGGATTATTAGTCATATGTGTCGCTAAATGGAAGGGTGCTGGTGCGGGGTTTTGGCAAGGATTTTCACACCGCCGCGCAGGTTGCCGGGCAATGACCCGGCGATAAGCAGACAGGGATTGATCTATCAAATAATAATGCAGCAGAGGTTCACTTTGACTTCGTCAGATTCCACACCGACGGCGCCACAGCGCCATGCCATCCCCCCGGGGGCCGGGGCACTGTTCTTTATTCAAATCTTCGCCACGCTGGGTTTTGCCGTGCTGTACTCCACGTTGGTACTGTACGCCACCAAGCGTTTGGGCTTCAGCGAAACTAACGCCAACGCCATGATGGGCGTGTTCGGGGCGTTCAACTACGGCTTGCATATGTTCGGCGGCTATCTGGGTGGGCGCTTCCTCAGTAACCGCAACCTGTTCGTACTGGGTATGGTACTGCAGGTGATTGGCTGCGCGTTGATCGCCGTTGCCGGGGTTTGGGGGCTCTACTGGGGTCTGGCGATGTTCCTGACCGGCAGTGGGCTGAACGTCACCTGCATTAATATGATGTTGACCCAGCGTTTTAAGCCGGACGACGATCGGCGTGAATCAGCCTTCTTGTGGAATTACGCCGGGATGAACCTGGGGTTCTTTGTCGGTTTTACCGTCGCCGGCTATTTCCAACTGACCGAAAACTACCGTGCGCTGTTCCTGTTCGCCACTCTGGGCAACGCGGCGGCAATCATCGTCGCCGTCAGCCGTTGGCGCATTCTGGCCGATCTCAACACACCATTGCACGACGCCAGTCGTGGAGAATACCGCTGGCGCATGCTGGTCGGGTTGGCGGTGCTGGTCGCGCTGGTACCAATCATCCGCGTGATGCTGACCCACGCCGAGTTCAGCGGTCACTTCGTCATTGGCCTCGGCGTGCTGATTTTCCTGATGCTGTGCGTGGTCACGTTACGCCATCATCCGCGTGACGAGCGTCGCAGGATGACCGCTTATCTGATCCTGGCATTGGGGTCCCTGGTGTTTTGGGCGCTGTACCAGTTGGCCCCAATGGGGTTGATGCTGTTCTCCGAGCACAACATCAATTTGAATGTCTACGGCATTCAGGTGGCACCGCAGTGGATCCAGAACATCAATACGCTGGTGATCGTGGTCGGTGGGCCGCTGATGGCCTGGTGGTTCAATCGCCTGCGCGCCCGTGGCTGCAAAATCGACATTCCCATGCAGTTCTCCGGTTCGTTGTTTTGTATCGGGCTGGGTATGCTGGTATTGCCGTTGGGTATCAGCCTGGCCGGCGGTGATGGGCTGGTGGCGTTTAAATGGATTGCCATCAGTTATGTGCTGCAGAGCATCGGTGAACTGATGATTTCCCCGATCGGCTACGCGATGATCGGTAAACTGGCTCCCCCGCGCTACCAGGGGGTGATGATGGGCTGCTGGATGATGGTCACCGGCGTCGCTTCGGTATTGGCGGGCTATGTTTCGGGTCTGATGCCGGAAAACAGCGGCAGTACCCCGGCATTGACCAACCCCGGTTACAGCGAAGTGTTTAGCGTGCTGGGCTGGGGAGCCGCAGGTGTCGGCGTGGTGATGCTGATTTTGATCCCGCTGCTGCGCCGCCTAATCAGGCAGGACACCCCCGTCGCAGTCTGAGATCCCGCGGTATGAAAACAGCCCCACTGGTCGGGGCTGTTTGCGTTTTGGGCTTTAACGCTTGCATCTGTCGGCGAATCGCGGAAGTCTGGATGGAAACAGATAAAAACAGACGGAGTCGCGAAGATGAACATCATTTTTTACCACCCTTTCTTTAATGCCGAGGAATGGCTGACCGGCCTGTCACAGCGCCTGCCGCAAGCGCAGGTTCGTGCCTGGCAACCGGGCGATGATCGTCCGGCAGATTACGCGCTGGTGTGGCGCCCCCCCCATGAGATGTTGGCTAACCGTGGTCGGTTGAAAGGCGTATTTGCCCTCGGCGCCGGCGTCGATGCTATCCTGGAGCAAGAACGTGCCTACCCGGGGACCCTGCCGGCAGGTGTGCCGTTGCTGCGCCTTGAAGATACCGGCATGGCGCAACAGATGCAGGAATATGCACTGAGCTATGTACTGCGCTATTTCCGCCGTTTTGATGAATACCAGCTGTTGCAACAGCAGCAAGAGTGGCGGCCGCTCGATCCTCATCAGCAGGATAACTTCACTATTGGCATTCTCGGCGCTGGGGTATTGGGCAAAAGCGTGGCGCAGAAGCTGACGGCGTTTGGCTTTAACGTGCGTTGCTGGAGCCGTAGCCCCAAACAAATCGACGGTGTGCAAAGTTTTGCCGGAGCCGAACAGCGCGCTGCGTTTCTCGATGGTGTGCAATTGCTGATCAACCTGCTGCCCAATACGCCGGAAACCGCCGGGATCCTCAATCAGCAACTGTTCGCGCATTTGGCTCCGGGGGCTTATCTGATCAACCTGGCACGCGGTGCGCATCTGGTTGAGGACGATTTGTTGCAGGCGCTGGAACAAGGTCAACTTGCCGCCGCTACATTGGATGTGTTCGTCACCGAGCCGCTGCCGCAGGCGCATCCGTTCTGGCGTCATCCGCGTGTCACCATTACCCCGCATATTGCTGCCATCACCTTGCCGGAAGCGGCGATGGATCAGATAGCGGCGAACATTCTCGCGCTCGAAGCCGGACAAACACCGGCCGGAGTGGTAGATGTGCAGCTCGGTTACTGATCTTCCGGTGATGCACCTGCTAAGCTAAATAAATAACAAACCGCGCCTGCCGCCGTACTCTGGCAGGCCGCTAAGAAGGAGAAGCAATGTACCCCGTTGATTTACATATGCACACCGTCGCCAGCACCCACGCCTATAGCACGCTGCATGATTACATCGTCGAAGCCCGGCAAAAGGGCATCAAACTTTTCGCCATCACCGACCACGGCCCGGATATGGCCGATGCACCGCATTATTGGCACTTTATGAACATGCACGTGTGGCCGCGCCTGGTGGACGGCGTGGGCATCCTGCGCGGCATCGAGGCCAACATCAAAAACCTGCAGGGTGATATCGACTGCACCGGTCCGATGCTGGATAAAATCGACGTAATTATCGCCGGTTTCCACGAGCCGGTGTTTGCGCCACAGGACAAAGCCGCCAATACCGAAGCGATGATTGCTGCGATGGCGCAGGGGGACGTGCACATTATCAGCCACCCCGGTAACCCAAGATACCCGATTGATATTGCCGCGGTTGCCGCGGCAGCAGCCAGGTATGAAGTGGCGCTGGAACTGAACAACTCGTCGTTCACCCATTCACGCAAGGGCAGCGAAGACAACTGCCGTGCGATTGCGGCTGCGGTGCGTGATGCCGGTGGCTGGCTGGCGCTGGGCTCGGATTCACATATTGCTTTCTCGCTCGGCGGTTTTGAACACTGCGAGCGCATTATTGCCGAAGTGGAGTTCCCGCAGGAACGCATCCTTAACGTTAGCCCACGGCGCCTGCTGGACTTTCTCGAACGGCGCGGCAAGCCGGCGATTGCGGAACTGGCCGATTTGTGACATCGTCCCGGCAAATTTTTCCGTATTGTATAAGGCATTACCATGAATGAGTTTTCTGTTGTTTGCCGCGTGCTGGGTACGCTGTTTTATCGTCAGCCGCAAGATCCGTTGCTGGTGCCGCTGTTTACGTTGATCAAAGAAGGCAAACTGAAGCAACACTGGCCGCTGGAGCAGGACGACCTGTTGGTGCGTCTGCAGCAGGGTTGTGATGTCAACCAGCTGTCCAGTGATTTCAACGCGATGTTTGTCGGCAGCGAGTGCAGCGTGTCACCATTCCGCTCTGCCTATGTTGAAGGGGCGACGGAAGCGGAAGTGCGTACTTTCCTGCAGCAGCGCGGGATGCCATTAAGCGAAGCGCCTGCCGATCACTTCGGTTCACTGCTGCTGGCCGCCTCATGGCTGGAAGATCAGGCGCAGGAAGACGAAGCGCAGGCGCAGATCACCTTGTTTGACGACTATCTGCTGCCCTGGTGCGGCCGTTTCCTCGGCAAAGTGGAAGCTCATGCCACTACCGGTTTTTACCGTACACTGTCGCTGTTGGCGCGTGAGTCAATTCAGGCGATGCGTGACGAACTGGCGGAGTACGAACAATACGAAGAACAGCCGGGCGAAGAGGGCGAACAGCCTTAATGCCTTGCCGGCCGGTTTGCGCCTGGCGGCGGAGCCGGCCACTTTCCCCGCTACACAGGTTTTCATCCCCCATACGTAAATTGACAAATAATCCCCTAATCTGACGGTTCACCGGCGGTGTGGCCAATCTGTGCCTGCGCGCTTCGTTTCCTTCGGCAAAGGGTAAAGTATGAAAAATAACTGGATGCAGCAGATCCAATCCATGATTGGGCAAAAGGCCGGTTCAATTGGTGGGTCGGAAGGCATCGGCAAACTGCTGGCCCCGACCGCACTGGGTGGCCTGGTGGGCGTCTTGCTGGCGAACAAGTCATCACGCAAATTGGTGGGGAAATTTGGCAAGAACGCGTTGATTATCGGCGGCAGCGCGGCGGTGGGCGCGGTGTTGTGGAACAAGTACAAGCAGCGCGTGAAAGAAACCCATCAGGATGAACCGCAGTTCGGTCTGCAAACCACGCCGGTAGATTTGCGCGCCAAACGGCTGGTGCAGGCGCTGGTGTTCGCCGCCAAAAGTGACGGCCATATCGATGCGGAAGAAAAACGCGCTATCGACCACAGCCTGGAACAGCTGCAGGTAGGAGAGGAAGCGCAAAAATGGGTGCAAGAGGCTATCGATCAGCCGCTGAACCCGGATCTGATCGCCCAGAGCGTGAAGAATGAAGATGAAGCGTTAGAAGTTTATTACCTGAGCTGCATGGTGATCGACGTCGATCACTTTATGGAGCGTGGTTATCTTGACGCGTTGGCGCAGTCGTTGAAGATCCCGGCGGACGTTAAGCAGGGCATTGAAAATGACGTGAACGAGAAAAAGCGCGAGCTGGCGTAGCGCCGCTTGGCAAGCCGGGGGGAATCGTGTCACTCTTGCCTTAATCAAGGTAAGCGGATGATTTAGCAATGATGACACCCCCTAAGGCAGAAAAACGTCCTTATCCCATCACTACCCACGGCGACACGCGGGTAGATGACTATTATTGGCTGCGCGACGACGAGCGCGCAGACCCCCAGGTGCTGGACTATCTGCAGGCGGAAAACGCCTTTACCGACGCGGTATTGAAACCGCAACAGGCGCTGCGTGAAACTTTGTATGAAGAGATGGTGGCGCGTATTCCTCAGCAGGAACATTCGGTGCCTTACGTCCGGCACGGCTACCGCTATCAGACGCGTTTCGAACCGGGCAATGAGTACGCGATTTACGTCCGTCAGCCGCAGGCCGAGAGCGAGCATTGGGATATCCTGATCGACGGCAATCAACGTGCCGAGCAGCGTGAGTTTTATACCCTGGGCGGGCTGGAAGTCAGCCCTGACAACCAAAAGCTGGCGGTCGCAGAAGATTTTCTCTCTCGTCGCCAGTATGACATTCGTTTCAAAAACCTCAGCGACGATAGCTGGACCGACGAAGTGCTGGAAAATACCTCCGGCAGCTTTGAATGGGCCAACGACTCGGCCACCGTGTATTACGTACGCAAACACGCCAAAACGTTGCTGCCTTATCAGGTCTATCGCCACGTGGTGGGCTCCGATCCGCAGTTCGATGAGCTGATCTACGAAGAGCTGGATGACACCTTCTACGTCGGCTTGGAAAAGACCACCTCCGATCGTTTTATTCTGATCCACCTGAGCAGCACCACCACCTCGGAAATCCTGCTGCTGGACGCCGATCGTGCCGACAGCAAGCCGCAGATGTTTGTGCCGCGTCGTAAGGATCATGAATACGGTATCGATCACTACCACCAACATTTCTATATCCGTTCCAACAAGGACGGCAAGAACTTCGGCCTATACCAGAGTGAGCAGGCGGATGAGGCGCAGTGGCAGACGCTGATCGCTCCGCGTATCGAAGTGATGCTGGAAGGCTTTAGCCTGTTCCGTGACTGGTTGGTGGTGGAAGAGCGCAGCGAAGGCCTGACCCAACTGCGACAGATCCACTGGCAGAGCGGTGAAGTGAAGCGTATTGCCTTCGACGATCCCACCTATACCACCTGGCTGGCGTACAACCCGGAACCGGAAACCGAGTTGCTACGCTATGGCTATTCTTCGATGACCACGCCGACCACGCTGTATGAGCTTAATCTCGACAGCGATGAGCGCGTGATGCTCAAGCAGCAGGAAGTGAAAAACTTCACCCCGGAAAATTACCGCAGCGAGCGGGTATGGGTGAAGGCACGCGATGGCGTCGAAGTCCCGGTTTCGCTGGTCTACCGCCACGATAGCTTCACGCGCGGCACTAACCCGCTGATGGTGTATGGCTACGGATCCTACGGCAGCAGCATGGATCCGGCCTTCAGCGCCAGTCGTTTAAGCCTGTTGGATCGCGGTTTTGTGTTTGTATTGGCGCACATTCGCGGCGGCGGTGAGCTGGGGCAACTGTGGTATGAAGACGGCAAACTGTTCAAAAAGCAAAACACCTTCAACGATTTCATCGACGTGACCGAGGCGTTGATCGCCCAGGGTTACGGTGATGCCAAACGGGTATTCGCCATGGGCGGCAGTGCCGGTGGTTTGCTGATGGGGGCGGTGATTAATCAGGCGCCCAGCTTGTTCAACGGCATTGTGGCACAGGTGCCCTTTGTTGATGTGGTCACCACCATGCTTGATGAGTCGATTCCGCTGACGACCGGCGAGTACGACGAATGGGGTAACCCGAACGAGCAGGCTTATTACGACTACATTTTGCAATACAGCCCGTACGATCAGGTTAAGGCGCAGGATTATCCGCATATGCTGGTCACTACCGGCCTGCATGACTCTCAGGTGCAGTATTGGGAGCCGGCGAAGTGGGTGGCCAAGCTGCGTGAGCTGAAGACCGACGATCGCCAACTGTTGCTGTATACCGACATGGATTCCGGTCACGGCGGTAAGTCCGGGCGTTTCAAAGCTTATGAAGATATCGCGCTGGAGTACGCCTTTATTCTGGCGCTGGCGGAGTAACCTCAGGCGGGCGGCTGGCGCTGCCCGCTTTTTCAACCAATCAGATAGTATTTCAGCGTGTGCTTCATGTCCGGACTGAGGTCTTCAATAGATTTCAGCATCCAGCGTAAATAGCCGGGATCTTCCTGCGCGATGCGATCGATTTCCTGTCCACGATACTTACCGAACTTAAACTTCTTCAGCAGCACTGGCTGGTCAGTGATTTGCGCCATCTGTTCCGGCGTCCAACCTGAATCCTTGATGATGCGTTGCAACAGCGCGGCGGTCACGTAGCAGTCGTATAACGCCCGGTGTGGGTAAAGCGTGGTGTCCTGCGGCAGTTGAACATCGAGATTCAGCGCATAGCGCAGATATTGGTTGCCGTATTTGATGTCCGGGTACAGGTTACGCGCCAGTTTCATGGTGCATATCCAGGCGCCGCGCATTTCTGGTAACACGCCGCGATCGAATGCCGCATTGTGCGCGACATAGTAGGGACTGCCCTGATAGCGACCGATGGCTACCGCGATGCGTGGTTTCCCTTCGACCATCTGCTCGGTGATATGGTGAATGGCCATGGCCTCAATGCCAATAGGGCGGTCGGGGCTGATTAAATCGCTCATTGGGTTGGTTGGCTGTCCGTCAATCAGATCAACAGAGGCCACCTCTACCACGCCGCCTTCCAGTCCGCAGGTTTCAGTGTCTATTACGCGTAAAATCATGGTTTCCTCAGAGTGGCTGTACAGGTTTAGCTTAACCGGCAGGCCAGCGCCTGCCAACCGCTGAAAGGTGGAGCATTATTTTAGGCAACAAAAAACCCGCCTTGGCGGGTTTAATTACGGTTAGAAGTTCGCTTACTCGCCGGTCGACTGGCCTTTCTTAGCGCGTTTGCCTGCACGTTTTTCTGCAGGGGTTTTCAACGGCTTCTTCTTCGCATTTTTTTTGCTATCCATTCCCTTACTCATGATGGCCTCTCAGTTACCTATGGTTGGGTGGGTTGCTCAGCCATTAACCCCCTTACGCCTGTCGGATGCAAGCAGGAAAGCGAGTGGTTTTGTTAATCGATTGTTTATAGGTGCAATTTTGTTTTCTTATGCATGGCCGCTTAATCATTATGATATGTTATAATATAACAATAAACTGATAAGCGGAGAGCGCAATGAACGTTGTGAGCTTACTAAATCAACAGCAGCTCCTGGCCATGCCGGAGTCTGATTACATGAACCCGGCGCAGCGGGCTTTTTTCCGCCAGCGCTTGCAGGACGAGCAACAAAAGCTGTTGCAGCATATTGATGCGCTGAAGCGGGATATCGATGGTGGGGAGGTGTCCGGTGATGAAGCGGACAAAGCCGCCCGCGAAGAAGACCTGCGGTTGCTGTTCCGTCAGTTGGATCGCGAAAGCCGCCTGCTGCCGAAAATCAGCGCGGCGCTGACGCGATTACATAACGGCGAATACGGCTATTGCCGTGAAAGCGGCGAGCCTATTGGGCTGGCGCGCCTGTTGCTGCGGCCGACGGCGGAACTGAGTATTGAAGCCAAAACCGCTCAGGAAATGCGTGAGCCACATCTGCGTAAACGGGGCTAAATTCACGGCTGGCGACTTGTGGCCAGCCGGTATTTTGCCGTCAGTTCGTATTCATTTTAAGCAAACGCACCTTAACTTGTTGGGGAGGGTGGGAGTTTTCAGGTTTTACCGTTGACCAAATGAGTGGCTTCGGCTTTTATGAGGGTATGACCCATTCAGAGACGGAAGCGCCATGGAACAATTAAGAGGTTTGTACCCGCCGTTAGCAGCATATGACAGCGGTTGGCTGGACACTGGAGATGGCCACCGGATCTACTGGGAGCTGAGCGGTAACCCAAAGGGTAAGCCGGCAGTCTTTATTCACGGCGGGCCGGGCGGTGGTATTTCCCCTTATCATCGCCAACTGTTTGATCCGCAGCGTTATAAAGTGTTGCTGTTCGATCAGCGTGGCTGTGGCCGTTCCAAGCCGCACGCCAGCCTGGAAAACAACACCACCTGGCACCTGGTGCAGGACATTGAACGCCTGCGCGAAATGGCCGGTGTCGATCAGTGGCTGGTGTTTGGTGGTTCCTGGGGCTCGACGTTAGCGTTAGCCTACGCGCAAACCCACCCGCAGCGCGTCAGCGAGATGGTGCTGCGCGGTATCTTCACACTGCGTAAGCAGGAGTTGCATTGGTACTATCAGGACGGTGCTTCGCGCTTCTTCCCGGAAAAATGGGAGCGCGTCTTGTCGATTCTTTCAGAGGAAGAGCGTAAGGACGTCATTGCGTCTTATCGCCAGCGCCTGACCTCAACGGATTTGCAGGTGCAGCTTGAGGCGGCGAAGCTGTGGAGCGTGTGGGAAGGGGAGACGGTTACCTTGCTGCCAAGCAGCGAGTCGGCTTCTTTTGGTGAGGATGATTTTGCGCTGGCGTTTGCCCGCATAGAAAACCACTATTTCACTCATCTGGGCTTCCTGGAGAGCGATGACCAACTGCTGCGCAATGTCCCGCTGATCCGTCATATTCCGGCGGTAATTATCCATGGTCGCTACGATATGGCTTGCCAGGTACAAAACGCCTGGGATCTGGCGAAGGCCTGGCCGGAGGCGGAATTGCATATCGTCGAAGGGGCCGGACACTCCTTTGACGAACCGGGCATCCTGCATCAGCTGATGCTGGCCACCGACAGGTTTGCTGCCAAGTGACATTAAGCCCGCCCTTTCGGCGGGCTTTTTACTATTTGGACTTCGGCTCGTACGGCAGACGTGAAAACTTGTGTGATTCGACGCGGTAATGCGCAACGCGTTCGCGGAAATAATCACGCAGGTGCGCCGGCTGTTCGCGCTCAACCATTTCCGGGATCACCGGCATGTTGTAGCGTTCTTTGAATGCCACACCGGAAGCTGCGAGATCAACGTTCACTTTGTCCATCTCTTCTTTGGAAAGCTCTGCCAGATTGTAACCCACCGTATTCTCCTTACTGTTACCGCATTGGATCAGCGCAGAAGGTAATGCACCCGGCGGCGCTTGGCAAGCCTGAAGCGCAGAAGGGGAGTTAAGTACAAAGAATGACAGGCGGCATAAAGGGTTATTTATTACACCGATGGCAATGTAATCTATTTATTATTTTAAATAAGAATGATTCGCCTTCTGATTAAATATATAGATGTAAATGGTTATCATAATAATTCAAATGAATAATTTATGTTTTTCATAAGGCATTGATTTTTATTTAATTAAAAATTAAATGGGTAATGATGTAAATCAAGTGTGTTTATTCTGTTTTCACCAAGGCATAATGCGGGGAAATTAAGTTGATACCTGCAAAATAAAGGGATAATTATGCTGACGCCAGAAATGACCAAGAAGCTGAATGAGCAACTGAACCTGGAGTTTTACTCTGCCAATCTGTACCTGCAAATGAGCGCATGGTGTAGCGATAAAGGCTTTGAAGGGGCCGCCTCATTCCTTAAAGAGCATTCTCAGGAAGAGATGCAGCACATGCAACGCCTGTTCGAATACCTGAGCGACACCGGTTCCCTGCCGCTGCTGGGCAGTATCGCTGCACCGCCGGTTGAGTTTGCCTCCCTGGCGGATGTGTTCCAGCAGACTTACGAACATGAACAACTGATTACCCGTCAGATCAACGAACTGGCGCATGCTGCAATGACCGCCCACGATTACTCGACCTTCAACTTCCTGCAGTGGTACGTTGCCGAGCAGCACGAAGAAGAGAAGCTGTTCAAATCCGTGCTGGATAAACTGGCGCTGGTGGGTAACAGCGGTAATGCACTGTTCTTCATTGATAAAGATCTGAAGAAAATGGGTGCGGCCGGCGAAAGTGCTAACGGCCAGGTCTAATTGCCTTTGTTGAAAACCGCGTGCCGGCTTTGCCCGGTGCGCGGTTTTTTTATGCCCTGAGTTTATCGTGGTTATGCAGCGATATGTGCTACCAGATCGCAAAATGCCAGCGTTCTGCTCGACTTGCATAATGACACTCGTTATCATTTGACCCGATACGCTACAGGGATGGTAGAGAGTTAAAACAGTGGGTTACTGGTTAATCCCTTCTTCTGTTTACCCGTGGCGCAATCATCTGCGGTGGGTTGGGCTGCTGATACATCGCCCTGGCGGTTGGCCTTAATCCTTGTCACCCTCGATTATTGCTTTAAGGGATATCACTGTGATTGGTAAAATTCGTTCTTCTTATCGCCTGCTTTCCACTATTTTCGTACTGTTTGTCGGGCTTTCTTCCCAGCAGGCACTGGCCCATGCTCATTTGAAAGTTGAAACGCCGGCGGCAGATGCCAGCGTTAGCCCGGCACCAAAAGTGCTGACGCTTAACTTCTCCGAAGGTATCGAGCCTAACTTTAGCGGCATTAAAATCACCGGGCCAGACAACGCCGAAGTGAAAACCGGCAAGTTGCAGCTTGATGCAAACAACAATACCCAGGTCAATCTGCCTATCGAGGGCGATCTGGCAGCAGGAAAATATAACGTCAGCTGGCATGTGGTTTCGGTCGACGGTCATAAAACCAAAGGCCAGTACAGCTTCACCGTAAACTAACTCATGAGTCTGGCGACCCTGTTTGTCCTGTGTCGCTTTGTGCACTTTGCGGCGGTGATGCTGATGTTTGGCTCCAGCCTGTTCACCGCCTTATTGTCGCCGCAGCGCCTTTCCCCGTATCTCACCCGTGATGTGCGTCCTTTGCTGGTCTCTTGCACCTGGCTTGCCGGGCTTTCTGCCGTGGCGTTGTTGGCTATTCAGGCCGGACAGATGGGCGACGGTTGGGCCGATACCTGGCGGCTGGACGTGTGGTGGGCGGTACTGGGCACCACCTTCGGTGAGGTTTGGCGCTGGCACCTGGGCATTTCATTATTGGCGTTGCTGAGTCTGTGGTTGGCAGAACCGCGCCGCACGCAGTTTTTGGCCCTGCTTTCTACACTGTTGCTGGTCAGCATGGCGTTTATCGGCCATGCAGCAATGCATGATGGAGCGCTCGGCGTAGCGCATCGTTTTAACCATGCACTGCATTTGTTGGCGGCCGGTTACTGGTTTGGCAGCCTGCTGCCGTTGCTGATTTGCCTGCGTTATCTGGCTCAACCACAAAGCCGCAGCGATGCGATCACCACGCTGATTCGCTTCTCGCGTTGGGGCCACCTGTCGGTTGCGCTGGTGGTGTTGACCGGTGTGATCAACAGTTTGATCATTCTCGGTAGTTGGCCGCTGGACGTCAATTCATCTTACCAGCGCCTGCTGCTGTTCAAAACCGCACTGGTGGCGATGATGGTGATGGTGGCGTTGGCCAACCGTTACGCTATCGTCCCGGCAATGAGCAGTATGCCGCAGTTGGCACAGCGCGGGCTGGTGCTGGCCTGCTGGATTGAAGTGGGGTTGGGTGCAGGCGTGCTGCTGCTGGTCAGTTTATTTGCAACTTATGCGCCGGTGTAACATTGCGGCTTGCCGGATGCCCCCGAACTGCGGGAAAATTGAATCAAATAGCAACCTTAAGGCCACAACATGAAATTGGCATTACTTGGTATAACGCTGTTGGCAACCGCGACCGGTGCGCTGGCGGCAGATCAACTGGTGAACATCACCAAGCTGGAATACGGCAAACAATGGGCGTTCACCAAAGAAGAGGTGACGTTGCAGTGCCGCAGCGGCGGCGCACTGTTTGTTCTCAACAACAGCACGCTGATGCAGTACCCCCTCAACGAAGCCGCAGAGGCGCAGGTGAAAGCAGGGCAACAGCGCGCCCAGCCGCTGGACGTGATCCTGCTGGATGACGCTGCCAATCCCGGTCATAAAATGAGCGTTGAGCCGTACCGCGAACGCGCCGAGAAGCTGTGCGCTCACTAATCGCTTATCGCACAATGGGTTAGTTTGGGGTTAACCGGTGATGAAAAACATGTGGAAATAATTTCTTAATGAAACTATCACTCGCCGTGTGGCTGGCTGGCAAAAATAGCGCGGTAAGCTACTCTTAAAGTGCACGGCTGAACAAGCTTTGCACAAAATGCCAACTTTTAGCGCACGGCTCTCTCCCAAGAGCCATTTCCCTAGACCGAATATAGGAATCGTATTCGGTCTTTTTTTAAGTTATTGATTTTAAAGTGTTTATTTTGATTTGTCCGAAAATGTCCGAATTATGTCCGAATTTCTATATTCGGTCTTTTACAACATCACGTATTCTTTCCCCCGCGTATCGAGATATTTACCCGTCATTTTTTCGGATTTATGCCCCAGTAATTTCTGCGCAAATTCTTTCCCTTTTTCCTTCTCATACAACCGTCCGGCCAGGCTCCTGATCTCGTGGAACGTCGGCGGATTTTCCTCAAATTGCAACCCTGAGGCCTTTCGCGTAGCAACAAACTTTTTCGTTAATCCATCTGGGTGCAAGGAGCCGTCCGGGCTGTTTTTCCTGATGCCGGCACTGAGCATAAATTCGGTGTTGCTGGCGAGCCGGCAACGGTCAATCACCGTACCGAGGCGCAGGCCTACCGATTTCAGTTCCAGATCGAGGGGAAGGGAGATCATGGCGCCTGTTTTACCTTGCTCGATCTGTAGCCGCCCATTTACGACGTGCTCGAATCGGAATTGCGTCAAATCCTCGCGTCGTTGCCCGGTGACCAGCGCGAGATCCATCGCCAGACCGAACCACGGCGGCATGGTGACAGCAGTTTCACGAATGGACATGTACTGCGCCAACTCTAGCCGCTCGCGCTTCACCACCACCTTTGCGGCTCGCGTGGGCGTAACGGGGTTGTTTTCGATATGACCTTCCACAATTGCTTCACGAAATATGTCAGACAGTACGGAGCGCATAGTTGCTGCCATTGTTTTTTTATCCTGGGCAATCCAAATTTCGAGGAACTCGGCAACGTGGCGAGTCGTGATTTTTGATAGCACCATGCTGCCTAACTTTTCGCTGATCATGGCAAACTGACCGATGCGCACCTTGTAAGTGTTCTCGGCCAGACTCCGGCGCTTGAAAAGGACATCGTACCGCTCGAGCCAGGAGTTTAGCGTGTACTCGTGGCTGCCTTTGATTTTCTCCAATAACAAAATCGGGGAGTAATTTTCCTCGATGTAATGATTGGCTTCGATCGCCTGCGCTATGGCGTCACGTCGCGCAATCTGCCCAAGAGATATTTCCTTTTTTGTGACCGGATTGCGCCAATAAAATGCGTTCCTATTACGACGAAACGTAAGGTTTTTCGGTAAGCGCATGTCATAACCCTCCCTTCGCCGTGCCATTGATCACCTTTTCCATGAACGCTTGCCTCGCCGGTTGTGGGCTCTGCGCTTCCTTTATTTTTTTCCCCAGGGTGAGATCATTGGGGTTGATGTAGATAGTCCCTGGTGTCAGCCGGTACTGTTTGCCGTGTTTTTCTGCTGGCGGATAAAAATTCCCATTTCTGGCCCAACGCCATAATGTTTGCAGTGTTGGTTTCTTGCCTGGGTAAGTTTCATCGCACCATTCTTCTAACGTCAGCTTTTTACTCATTGGTTATGCTCCTACGCACAACCGGCCACGATCTTAGCCGTGGCCTGCGTTGTGTTTTGATTTTCAAAAATCAGTTTTCAGATCGAAATACTTCGCTGCAGTACAAAACAGCGCGGGGCCGGCGCAACTGGATAGCCTCTTTCACCTTCTCGCACCCGTCGAGGCTTGAGTAAATCCGTTCAGATACCGGCAACCCGTCGCAGGCGTCGTGGCCGCACGGACTGACCAGCAGAACGAAACCGATCAGTATGCTCATTACTGGTACTCCGGCCGCAGGTCATCCAGTGCCAACTGGAAGCGCTCTAACTCGTCGACGTTCAGGTCACGTTCAGACCGTCTGATCAACGACTCAACCGCGGCGAAATCCTCAGGAGTACGGCAATCCTTCAATTGGGTGCTGATATCTGCCGTTGCGGTGATCTGTCGGTGGCGCTTCACCACTTTGTTTTTCAGCTCTGTGTATGCGCTGATGCCTAGTTTCTGTTTCAACTCTTCCACCTGGGCACGGATAGAGGAGGCTTGATCTGTCGTCACTGCTATTTCAATTGATGCTCTGATATCGCTGGCGATATCGTCAGAAGCCACTGGCGGGGCGCTACGTTGAGCCGCTGTTACCGGTGGCGCGTCGGCTAACTGACTGACGCTAACGCGTGACGTTGCCTGCTGTGGGTTTATTTCACGCTCGGTGCGTTGCTCCAGCTCATCGAAGGTATACACGCCGAGGATCACTTCCGGGCAATACAGGCGCGCCCAGCGCTTAACGGCCAAATAGGCAAGTTGTTGACGTGGATCATCTGCCCACAACGTCGAGTTACGTGTACGAGCCTGCGCCAGCAAAATGGTCAATTCTCGCGGATCATTTTCGCCTTTTAACGTTGCCCAAACACGAATGCCAATCCCTTCCTCATCCGCAAATTTCCAACCCGGAACCCGATATTCGCCTTTGTCACCTTTCTTAATTTCAAACTTGCCGATCACCTTTTCCCACGGACCAAACCAGTCATAGTTGATGCGATCGACCAGCGGACCACGAGTTGAAATAACTGCGTTGACCAACTGCGCCTCATATCCAAGAACTCCGCCAACGGTGAAAGTTTTCTGCGCTACTGCGAATGGGTTCATTTGCCATTGTGCGGCTTGCATAGCGATTGCCATGCAGTCAGCAGGGTTTCCCTGTAAATGACGAGGAATTGTTGACACGCCGCTTGCCATCACCTGGGCGAAGTTATTAATAGCTGTCAGGTACTGAGGGTTAAACAGCGCGACGTTTGAGTCAGTAACCGATGCAGTTTTTTCTTCTGGAATGCTGATATTGCTCATAGTTTGGTTTCTCCTCATGCCACGCGCAGCGCTTCGATGCGACGCTGGTCAAAATCGTTAAGGTCATCGACGATCTCTTCTGTGATCGGTGCTAGCCAGGTTTCTGTGTCGTAAGCGTGCTTGATGTCGCGCATGGCTTTTTTGTATTCCAGTCGGCCTAGCTCCAGTAGGTCTGGCGATGCTTCGACAATTGCGACCCAGTGATAGCCTTCGTCCTTGTTGACGAAGATCCAGAAGAACTGGTCGAAAGCGGCGACGTCGCTATACATGGCGGCGCTCAAGTGATAATCACGGTCGATGATTTCCCGGTGAAGTTTGGTGCGCAGGGCGTCCTGCTTCACTCGGCCCATACTGATTGATTTCAGGTCTACGCCGACGCGAACACCATTGAGATCGATTTCTAAGTCAGGGCGAACACGAACCTCGAGGCCGGTCTCTTCATCAAAGCCGAAATAGCTAGCCTCTACAGCACGATGCTCATGCTGTAGCAACGGCCCGGCCGACGGATGAGTAAATAGCGCACGCTGGATTGCTTTGGCATGCTGAATTTGTTGCTGGGTAACTAATTGGCGTCCGTCGCCCGCATTTCTCCAAACATCAATCAATTCATCAGCAAAAATTGCCGTTGGTAAGATGGTTCTAATTCGCGTTGCCATATCCTCTTTGCTGCCGCTGACTGGAAGAGGGGACGGGATCGCTTTTTCCAACGTGGCGAACTCCAGATCAATGAGTGCCAACTGTTCGAGTAACGCCTCGCGTGGACCTGATGTTTTCAGTGGTTCGGGCAATGTTGCGTTGTACTCTTTGATACAAGCTTTCATGGCTGTAGACGTGAATTTCTGGCCATCAGGGATGCTCTGGAACTCAGGCGGCAGCAGAGCATATATCCTGCCAATCTCATCGACATTCCCACCCAGCGCGTAGGGCGTAGGCAGCTTGGCGTTGTGTTCGTCCATGATTGACCGCAGGGTGTCCGAGTCTGTCATTTTCGGCAGAGTTTCATTATGTGCGTCGATAAACGCGCGCATTGATGCCGTGTTGGAGAAAGCACCCTCCGGAATGATGGGTTCGACGTTGAAGTCTCGTTCCATCTTCTCTGGCTCCAGCGCAAGAGTGTGCACCAGGGATCCGAATGTCAGCGCGTCGCTGCGGTCACGACCGATCGTCTTGATGACGTGGCGGCCGTGGTAATACATCAGACTGATCCGCGCATCCTTTGCCATTGTGCTGCTGATACCGTTGGCCGAGTGGTAGACCTCGTTAGGGACATCGTGATAGCGGCCCGGCTCGAAATATGGCGGGACCGATAGTAACGGCTTCTCTGTGGGCTTTTCATCGTTCGGCGTTACGCCGTCACCTGACAATTTAGTCGTTTCACCTGACAAATCGGCCGCTTTGGTTGACGAATTCAGGAATCCCCGAACACCTTCGGTTGTCAGATCCTCATTTTCCCGAAAATCTGTTGATATGGATTCTGCTGTACTGATGTTAGCCAGTGGTGACTCAGCAAATAGCGCAGACACGTCGAATTGGCCACCACCCATGCTGCGCAGTTCTCCGGCTGCAGGTGCAGAGGCCTCAGTTTGTTCCAATGCCTGGCGTGCTTCTCTCAGGTAGAACTCGACTCGCTCGTTGATGAAAGCAACGCGCGGATCTTTGTCATCTACCCAGTTCTCCAGCACGTCGCAGGTAAGGTGATGAATTTCATCAGCGGCCAGCTGTTGCAGCGGGTCGCACGGTTCGATCTCTTTGGCCAGTAGTCGAGCAATGTAGGTGTATTTCATACCTTCGTCGATTGCAGCCATGAGCTTAGCGACGTCATCTTCACCCATCACACCAGTGTCGCCGCTCAATGCCGCTATAACTTCGCCGCGGATCCATGCTCGGCGTTCAGTTTCAAACTCGACAACCGTAGTATCAACGGTCGCCACTTCTTCTTTTTCACCCTCATTTGAGGCGATTTGGTGCGCGTCGACACCGTTCTGTTGCGTGAATTCCGGTTTTTGTTGCACGGCATTGCTGCTGACTTCAATCAGGTTTGCGTTGATGTAGGTACGCAGGGCGCCCGGAGTAACGTGGATATTTTCTTCGGCGCTACGAATCAGCGTTACGATGGCCTCTCGGGAAAAATCGAGCACACCCGGAGTCTCGCGCAACAGCTCGTACCAGCCCGCCAGTGCTTTGTCTTTTCGGGCTTTCATTTCACGGACGGCATTCACAATCGAACCCGGTGGATTGCTGATATCAAAATCGGACGGGTAGAGCGCACAGCCGATTACAATTTCCAACGTTTGGAATGAATCGATCGGCGTGCCCTGTGCGGGGTCTTTACCCGTGCTAGCCAGTGCGCCGGAAGAAGTGCGCAACTGCTCTTCTGCCGGTTCGGCAGGCTTGGTGCCGCCAGTAGAAGTGAGCCACTTTGTGATAATGTCAACGCGCTGCTCTATCTTGGCGTCTAAATATTCGGTCGCAAACTGGCAAAGTTTCCCAAGTTCCGGGGCTTTCCCGAATGGTGGCCACACGGCCTTCATTCCAGCTATCGCAGCAACCGGCATTTCTGGATATAGAAATTCGAATTGCTTGAGGCTGGTCAGCGCCAGAATTACGTTTTGTGGGTAACGCTGGGCATCGTCCATTACGAGCGCTTTAGCTGTTTTTAACTGGTCCTCGTTCAGTTTCAAGCAGTCGCGGTCATACAGCCAGGCAGCGGCGATCACGGTGTGCTTATCGAGGTTTGTCGCGAAATACTCACCCGTAGGCTTGTTCTGCTCCTGCTGTTGTTCGCCGGCTGTGGTGATCAATTGCCAAGTACGTTTGTCGTCTGCCAGTTCGTAACGATCGCACCAGGTATCAGAAAATGCACCCTCTGGAGGCAGATCATCATTAACAGGGTAATCGGTACGGGCGGCCTTGAAGTAATCCTTCTCTTCCAGTTCCGCATCCTCAATGTAGTTGGCGAGATCACGCTGGGCGCGACTGTCGTTCTTCGCGTCGAACCAGATAAAGAGGGAAGGTTTCCCGGTTTTTTGTTTGGCCTTGAGGTAAAAGGCATATACGTTTTGCATTGTGCAATTCTCCTGAAACTTAGGTAGAATGCAGGCCGATCAGTGGCCCGCCTCGGTTGGTCATTGGTTATGCTCCGGTTATTGGGGGTGGTTCCCCGGTAACCCGTCTCCGGGACGTTAAGCCGGTAGACTGGCCCGCCTTGTGCGGGCCTTTTTACGTTTTAATCGCAGTAACTGCGGTTGCAGTGCGGGCAGCCAGTGACCAACTGAGAACCAGCACGACGAACTGAAATACCGGTGACGGAAAAACCATTATCAATGCGTGCGTAAATATCCTTTTTGCAGCGAAAGCAAATGCCATCTAATGGCGCAAAATGCGGAGCGTGTTTTTCTTCGCAATATTTCTTTTGAGCTTGCCGGGCCGATTCGGAATCAAATACATTTTCAGTATTCAAAAACTCAATACCTGCCGGAGTCGCGATAGCACCGAAAAATGGCACTTGGTCGCTACCGTCGCCCTCGTATGCCATTGGCTTGCAAATGTCGATATATTCCGGGTGAAGTTTCTGTATTTCACGCAATTGCATGGCGATGTGACGGGCGTATATATCAGCCCCATCACGAATACCATCTAATGCTTCAATTAATCGTTGTTCCATATACTTCTCCTTTTGTTATTGAAATATGCCCGGCGAGTTGACGCCCCGGATGGGAAACGCTGGACACATTTTAATAACTTCAAAAAGCCCCGCCAGCGACGGCGGGGAAGACTACACACAGCAATTATTCGTCTGCGAGCATCGCCAGTAACGCCAGCAGGAGCAGTTTTCTCGGGGAAGGGCGGCCCTTGACTTTGAACTCTGTGGCGTATTCACTACCCACGTTAAAGTGCGTACGCACTGCGGCATCAATGGCACATTTCGGGCAATCAAAGTCACCAGCATCATCCCCTGTTGGGGTCACCAGAGAATGTGGCTTTTCTTTGTTTTCCGTATTAACGATAAAGCCAATGGTTTCACCCTCGCTTAATACCTCAACGATGTTTTTGTGCAGAAGGTTAATTTTAATTTCTACGGTCTTGATCATGGTTATGCTCCAATTTTAGGTAATGGGATCCCGTGGCTGAATTAATCAGCCAGTGAGTTAATTATTTAGTGCTGCGTTTTAGTGCGTTCCAGCAGGCTCGAAATATGCCGGGATACTGCGAGATTCGAACGACGACTTGATCGCACGAAGATTGCCTGTTGGTTCAAAGCGATACACTTGGCAGTGGATATCGTAATGCGCCACCCATGCTGCACCGGTACGCTTGTTGCGGAAACTGGTGGCCTTACCGCTGTGTGGAACTGCCGTGCTGATCATTGGTTATGCTCCTAATCCTGCCGTGGCGAATACACCTGCCCAGAAAACAATGCAGGCACCTACAACAATCAAAAACCAGAAACCTCTGTTGCTCATGATTGCCTCTTTCGAGTGGTTGGTCATTGGTTATGCTCGCCGTCTTTCCGGCTGTCAGAACGTTTTTCACCTGCTGCGTTAGCGAATCATTCCGGTCTTCATGCGTCCCGGACGACTACTTCGTGGGCTTCCTGCCTGTTCGCTGCTGCTTGATGAGGTAAAGACTACAAAATAAATTATCATGCGTCAATGTTAAATGATGATTAAAATTGTATGTGATCTTTTTATTTTCAAATTGTGGCGGGGGATTTATGATAGGGCATAAAAAAACCGCCTGGAAGGCGGCTTAACAATCGACATTAAGAGCTGTAGTGGTGAGATGAAAGCAAAATGAAGCTATGCTTTATGAGATTATTTAATAAAATATCTAGAAAAAACAGCCAACAAGACTGTTACTACCAATGCCGTGACTATTTTCCAAGTCTGCGAATTCATTTCTTTTTGAAGGTCTTCTTTTGTGGCAGCAGTCGCCTTAAGAACCGCTAAATCTATTGCAATTGTCGAGATCCTTTCTTCCAATTTTTTTACTTTTTCTTCCAACATATCGCCACCTCCACCTTCACCACCTGATTTAGGGAGTCTAGCAAACTGAACGACATTTTCATCATTGGTTTTCATCAGAGCCCTCCAGAGGGTATTTATCTCTGAACCAGTTGAGTAGTCTCCAGGCATTAAAGAATGTGGTATGCCCGCAATTTCCGCATACGACTGCAAAACTAGAGATTCCTGGCATCTTTTTATCAATTAGGCTAGGTGATTGATAAATAGCAACATAATCATGTGGCTTAGATGTCAGGATTGTTGTTCCTCTATACTCAACATGCATCAATGGGGTCGTTCTGTCAGTGCTACCACAGGCAGGGCATATATCAGAAACATTCTTTTCTTTCAGATAGATAGCTAAAATACTTGGGGTAATCCTTTTGAACATATCATCTGTTGACTCGACTGACATGGTTTGTTTCTCTTAGTTTGCGAGTTATTACCAATTCGCTCAGATTAGTCTGAAGATGTGGGCTTTCTTCTCTGCAAGTATTGCTCTACGAAGGAATCCAGCTCCTTTAATCGAGCTGAAAAGGCTGCAATCATGTTCTCTTGTTCATTGGTTGGCAATTGTTCGAAGAGGTTGATAAGTTCCATATGTTTTTCAGTAAGTGAATGATTATTTTCGGATAATGTAAGTCCTTTCTCCTCATCCTCACTTAAAAAAAACCAATACAGTGGCTTACCTAGAACTGCAGGTAGCATTTCCAGTTTGTCTTTCCGAGGAAAAATTCCAGAACACCAACCGCTAACCGATTGCGAATTTACACCTACCCTGCGGCCGAGCTCTGCTTGTGACATCCCTGACTCTTCTAAGGCTTGTTGTAAACGTTGTTCAAAGATCATTTCACCCTCTCATGCCATATGACAACCCAGTATACAAAATTTATTTGCATGTCAGTAGTCGCCAATTTTATTGACATTGAAAATTAAATTTGCTGTTATATGAAAAATTAATGAGGAGGCAAAATGGACAAAACAACACAAGCAAAGATCCTTTCTGTATGCAGTCAGTCGGAGTTAGGCCGCAGGTTGGGGAAGAAGTCTCAGACCGTCAGCGCATGGTTCCGCAATGGCGTAGCAAAAGGCGAAGTGATTAACGTTTGCCAAGCATTGGGGTGGGTTGTAACTCCACACCAACTTCGACCGGATATTTATCCTAACCCGCAAGATGCCCTACCACCAGAACAGCAGGATACCAAGCCTGCAGCCTAAGGACATGATTTATGGAAATCAAACATGAGCAGATCCGCGATGCGCTGCGCGGATGGGCCACGGAGGCCACACAGCGCACGGTCGCAGCGGAGATTACCCGTGCTTATTTCGACCAGCAGATACAGGAACCGCACCTGGCGCAAATCGAGCACGCCGACGGCTGCGTTGATGATGCTGCATGGCACAACAACAAACAGCAGATTTTCCGATGGCTGGACGGTGATAGTGCTTCTGCCCAGCAGAAAATTCAGCAGTTGCAGCCTGCAATTCTTGCTGCGCTGCCGGCGGAGCTGCGCGCCCGGCTGGTTGCCGGTAACAGCATTGAATATCTGGCAATACGTGCGCTGAAAGAACACCAAGAGGCGATAGCGGCGGCGCTGCTGCATGCGTCACCGGCAGATTTTGAAAGAGAGTGCGATGAGGCCGAACGCAGCTTTTACGAGCTGCGCCGCGCCTATTCAGCACTGCACTAACCGGAGCATAAACCAATGGCCAATTTTTCAAGAGAACAGGTTGAGGCGCAGATCCGCGGTCAACTGGAACGTGAGGGGATTTCTGCTGATGTGGCGCGTTCTGCTGCAGTGCAGGGTGCCGATCACTACTTGGGACATACAAACACCTCGATCACCAGCAGCCTAGCTGCCGCCAAGGCATACGCAAAGACACTAAAGCGAGTGAAGGACAAGCCGGACCGCCCACATGTTCCAGGGCGCCGCATGGGGCGCCGGTGATTTGGGTAATGACATCAGACAAAAGTAAAGGCAAGACCTATGGCTAACCCTTTGGCTAAGACCAAGGCAAATAATGAGCCTTACCGTAAGGTAAAAATCACGATGTGGAATGACCCAAGTTTTAGGGCGTTATCCCCATTGCCGCCCAGTGGGCAGAGCCTGTTTGTTTATCTGCTCACCGGTCCGTTCACTGGGATTATACCTGGCCTTTTCAAAGCGGGGCGTGCTGCCTTGTCCGAGGAGTTGGGGTGGGATGTCGAAGCCTTCGACTTAGCCTTAGGCGAAGCCTTATCTCTAGGGATGGTGAAAGCCGACACCCAAGCCAGAGTTTTTTGGTTGCCGAACGCGGCAAAGCATAACCCGCCAACGTCGGTGAACGTCATTAAATCATGGGTGCGAGCATTTGAATTACTGCCTGAATGCAACCTTAAATATGAGGCGCTGGAATCGCTAAGAGCCGCGTCACACGGCGTTTCTGGGTCTATGGGCTTGGCTTTCGATAAGGCTTTCGCTTTGGCTAATCCTTTGGCTAAGGATAAGGCTAAGCCTTTGCCAAGACCTTTCCAGAAAGCAGTAAGCAGTAAACAGATCTTAAAAGAAAAACCACTCTCTCAGGCGGGTGTGAGTGAAATTTCACCAGAGGGCCAAACACCACCAATGGCCGAGCCACCGTTCTGGGATGACCAAGACGACGAGTCGCCACAGTTTGGAAAATTCCTGATGAGCACCAGTTGGCGACCATCTCCAGAATTCCAGCGGCAGGCTGTGCTGTGGAATAAAAAACTGGAAGGTCCGGCGCCGGGATACACCCCTGAGGAACTGGCGAGCTTCTCCGCCTTCTGGAAAGCCGAGGGCCGGGTGTACCACCAAACCCAATGGGAACAGAAATTTGCCGACAGCGTGCTCTACGAACGCCAGGCGGCAGCGAAACGAAACCAGCAAGCAGGAGGTTCAAATGCGACCAGACACACCGCAGCAGCCGCTACCGCTCAGCAGCAGGTCAGAGCCGCACGCAACGCAGAACGGGAGCGACAGGGCTTGGCTCCTCTGGGAGACGATGGCGGGGATTTACGCCAATCGTTGGGTGACCAAGAACGGAGTGGCACCATCCACGATCTGGGGCCAAACGATTTCTCGATTCTCGAATGAACAACTTGCATTTGCCGCACAGCGTTGCATGGAGCGCTGTAGCGCCGGTAATCACTGGCCGCCAGACCTCGCGGAGTTCACCGCGATTGTAGGCGAGTGCACGGCTAATCCATTCGGTCTCACCGTTGAAGATGTGATGACTGAGTATCACCGGTGGCGCAATGATTCATGGCGCTATGACAGCGCCGACAGTTTCAACTGGCACCACCCGGTACTGTTCCAGATTTGCACTGAAATTCGCCGGGTTGGCGTTGAGCGAAAATTGGGACAAAACGAACTGGCCGCGCTGGCCGGTCGCCTGCTGACCAAGTGGGCGAAGCAGGTAGAAATGGGCTATTCCGTCCCACCGATACGAAAAACTAAGGCGCTGGAACACCGACCACCGGGCCACGCACAGGCTGCTGATACAGACGGGCGTTATCAGCAAAAAGGTATGGAAATGTTGGCAAAGATCCGCGCTGGCATGGGTAATAAAAACACGAAGTAACCGGAGCATAAACCAATGACCAGAATCACAACTCGGCAGTTTGTCGAACTTATCCAGGACAAAAATCTTTCCACAGCGGAGATCAGTGCGCTGACGAAGGAAAAATACCCGTGACCTGCTCCCAGTTGATTAGTACACCCCGATGTTAGTAATGTCTTCATAAGCCACATGAGGACATCCCCATGAAGAAGCGTTTTTCCGACCAACAGA
>NZ_CAMKGL010000011.1 GCF_946227985.1 Serratia quinivorans | reverse complement strand
AAACAACTTATTGCTTGGTCACTCTTCAAGACTTGATATTTTTTCGAACCCGAAGGTTCTGGATATCGTCTTGTGGAGTGCCCACACAGATTGTCTGATAAATTGTTAAAGAGCAGTGAGTTAGCCGCCGTAGCGCGCTATCTCGAGGTGGCGTATATTACGCTTTTCACCCGAAGAGTCAAGCGTTTATTTCGCTTTTCTCTTTCCGACTGGGCGACTTGGTTCTCGTTAGAGGAGTCGTTGTTCCCGGTCAGTGGAGGCGCATTATAGGGAGTTCTCAGAAGGCCGCAACCCCTAAATGCAAAAAACTTTTCAAGCGCGGATTATTTCAACAAAGCGCTGCACAAGTCAGCGTTTTCGTCACTTTTTCCGGTAAAGAGCCACAAAAGCTGGCGATCCGTAGAGTAAAATAAGAGTAACAATGTCAGTAAGGACTCGCAGCCATGCAATTTAATGCTCAACAACAGGCCGCCCAGCGCAATCTTTCTTATCTACTCGCAGAAAAACTCGGCCAACAAATTCTGGCTGGCGATTATCAGGCCGGCAGCATTCTGCCCGGGGAGATGGAGCTGGGCGAACAGTTCGGCGTTAGCCGTACCGCGGTACGCGAAGCCGTGAAGATGCTGGCAGCCAAAGGTATGCTGTTACCCCGACCACGCATTGGGACCCGGGTGATGCCACAAAGCCAGTGGAACTTTCTCGATCAGGATTTGCTGACCTGGTGGATGACCAAGGAAAACTTCGATCAGGTCATGCAGCACTTCCTTATATTGCGCACTTCTCTGGAACCTCAGGCCTGCTCACTGGCGGCGGCCAATGCCAGCAATCAGCAAACCGCACGACTGGCTGAATTGATGGCGGAAATGCGCGCTCTGCATATCCAGTTCGACCGAGAGCACTGGATCCAGGTGGATACCCAATTCCACCAGCTCATCTATGAAGCGAGCGGCAACCCATTTCTGACCTCATTTGCCAATCTGTTCAGTTCGGTATATCAAAGTTACTTCCGCGCCATCACCGGCAACGAAGTGATTAAGCTCCAGCACCATCAGGCCATCGTCGATGCGATACTCGCCGGTGACAGCGCGGAGGCATTAGCCGCCTGCCAGATTTTGCTCAGAGAGAAAGACTAACGCCCCCTACTTATATATAGAAGAAGATGAAAGGGACGAAGACGACAGTTAACCGGGACTCACAATGACCAAATCCGCGCGCAGTATGGCAGGGCTACCCTGGATCGCCGCCATGGCGTTCTTTATGCAGGCACTGGATGCCACCATCCTCAATACGGCATTGCCGGCGATTGCTCAAAGTCTTGAGCGTTCGCCGTTGGCCATGCAGTCAGCGGTTATCAGCTATACCCTGACGGTAGCGATGCTGATCCCGGTCAGCGGCTGGCTGGCGGATCGCTTCGGTACCCGCCGGGTGTTTATCATCGCCGTTTCTCTGTTTACTCTCGGTTCGCTGCTGTGTGCGCTTTCTCCGACGTTAAGCCTGTTGGTAACTTCACGAGTCATTCAGGGTGTCGGCGGTGCGATGATGATGCCAGTGGCGCGTCTTGCTCTGCTGCGCGCCTATCCTCGCAGCGAACTGTTACCGGTGCTGAACTTCGTGACCATGCCAGGGCTGGTTGGGCCAATCATGGGGCCGATGCTGGGCGGTTGGCTGGTGACCTACGCCACCTGGCACTGGATATTCCTTATCAATATCCCGATTGGCCTGCTCGGCATCTTCTATGCGCGTAAATATATGCCGGACTTTACCACCCCCAAACGGCGCTTCGACTTTATGGGCTTTATGCTGTTTGGGCTGAGCCTGGTACTGGTTTCCACCGGGCTTGAGCTGTTTGGCGAGCAGGTACTGGCCAGCTATATCTCGCTGGGTATTTTACTCAGTGGTGTAGTGATGCTGTTCGGCTATATCGTCCATGCTCGCAGGCACCCTCAACCGCTGATTGGCCTGGACCTGTTCCAGACCCGAACCTTCTCGGTAGGGATTGCCGGTAACGTCGCCTCACGCCTGGGAACCGGCTGTGTCCCCTTCCTGATGCCACTGATGTTGCAGGTGGGTTTCGGTTACTCGGCGATCATTGCCGGTTGCATGATGGCGCCGACTGCGGTCGGCTCATTGATGGCGAAATCCACCGTCACTCAGGTGCTGCGCTGGTTCGGCTATCGTAAAACCCTGGTGGGTATCACCATGATTATCGGCGTGCTGATTGCCCAGTTCGCGCTGCAAAGCCCGGGGATGCCGCTGTGGCTGATGATCCTGCCGTTGTTCGTGCTGGGGATGGCGATGTCTACGCAATTCACCGCCATGAATACCATCAGCCTGGCAGATTTGAATGACGCCAATGCCAGCTCCGGTAACAGCGTGCTGGCAGTGACTCAACAGCTTTCCATCAGCTTCGGGGTGGCGATCAGCGCAGCGGTATTACGTTTCTATCAAACCATGTCGCTGGGTACCATGGTCGATCACTTCCACTACACTTTTATTACCATGGGGATTGTCACCGTGGCCTCGGCGTTTGTGTTTATGCTGCTGAGAAGAAAAGACGGCCGTAACTTGATTAGCGGCCAGGACCCGAAGAAACCGGTTAAAACGGCAGGCTAACGGTAACCGACCGAGGCTCGCTCAACCAGCTCAGGGGTCAACACCAGAACCTGGGCTGCGCGTTCCGGGTTCTGCAGGCGGTTAATCAGCGTATCAATCGCCAATTCTCCCAGTGAATCTTTCGGTTGGTGAATGGTGCTTAACGGTGGGGCCAAATATTTGGCTAGCTCTATATCATCGTAGCCCATCACCGCCATATCCTGCGGTACCGACAATCCGGCCTGATACAGCGCCTGATAGGCACCTACGGCTACCGCATCGTTACCGGCGAATACCGCATGCGGGGGTTCAGCCAGCGCCAGCAGTTGCTTCATGGCATCCACGCCGCCTTCAAACTCAAAATCGCAGTGCACCTCGTACCCCGGCAAGACTGCCAACCCAGCGCGCTGCATGGCTCGACGGTAGCCCTCCAACCGATGGCGGGCGGTAGTTTTATCCTGCGGGCCGGCGATGCAGGCAATCTTGCGATACCCACGGGCGATCAGGTGATCGGTCGCCATCTCACCGCCCAGCAGCGAGTTATCCTGAATGATATCGTTGGCCCCTTCGAACGGCGCCCAATCCATCATGACTATCGGTAACGAAGGATAGCGACTTAGCGCGTCCTGCGATGGCCGATGATTTTCGGTACACATTAACAGCAAACCATCGACGCGTTTTTGCAGCAGCGTCTCCATGTTGCGATTCATGCGTGCGGCATCTTCTTCGGTATTGCACAGGATCAAACTGTAGCCACGTTCATAGCAACTGCGCTCAACGCCACGCACGACTTCGGCATAAAACGGGTTATTGCTGGAGGTAACCAGCATACCGATGGTACGCGTCTGGTTTAGTTTGAGGCTGCGCGCCAGCGCAGAAGGCGCATAGTTCAGTTGTTCAACGGCCGCCATGACTTTGGCTCGCACGCTGTCGCTAACAAAGCGATTATTATTAATGACGTGCGAGACCGTCGAGGTTGAAACGCCCGCCAGGCGGGCAACGTCTTTCATGGTGGCCAAGGGAATTACTCCTGCTGAAGCAAGAAGGTGTCGATCTCTTCGCGCCAGGGTACGGAAGGTTGAGCGCCTGGACGGGTCACCGCAATAGCCGCCGCCGCATGGGCAAATCGTACCGCATCTGCCATTACCTTACCTTCCAGTAGCGCCGTGACCAGTGCCCCGTTGAAGGTATCGCCGGCTGCGATGGTGTCTACTGCTTTAACCTTGAAGCCAGGCACCAGCTTACCCTTGCCGTTTTCACTCAGCCAAACGCCACGACTGCCGAGGGTGATAATCACCGTGGCAATGCCTTTATCATGCAAAGCCTGCGCGGCACGCTCGGCGTCATCATCATTGTTGACCGCAATGCCGGTCAGACGCTGGGCTTCGGTTTCGTTTGGCGTAATCATATCGATCATTGCCAATAATTCGTCCGGCAGTTCACGTGCCGGCGCAGGATTGAGGATCACCTGAGTCTGATGCTGTTTCGCCAGGCCGGCGGCGGCGATAACCGTCTCCAGCGGCGACTCGAGCTGCATCAGCAGCGCGTCAGCATCGATCACTTTTTGCTGATAGCGAGCCAGATAGTCAGGAGTCACTGCCGCATTGGCCCCGGCATCAATGCCGATCACGTTCTCGCCTTCAGCATTAACAAAAATCAGCGCTACGCCGGTCGTGTTTTCGGTAATCGCCTCTATCGGTTGGGTATCAATGCGATCGGTAGCCAGTTGCTGACGAATGCGTTCGCCGATGTCATCAGCGCCTACGCAGGCGATAAAAGCGATATCCGCGCCGCTGCGCCCTGCCGCCACCGCCTGGTTGGCGCCTTTACCGCCAAACGCCACTTTATACTGCTTCCCGATCACCGTTTCACCCGGACGGGGAAACTGCTCAATATTGAGGATATGGTCGGCATTGATACTGCCCAAAACCACCAGCTTACCTGTTGCCATCGCATTGATTCCTGAATTGCGCGCCATCATAAACGCCCCGTTTTGATGGCGCTGGTGCTACAGAGTGTTATTTGGTGACCAGCTTGAGATCAACCGGGATAGTGGCAGGCACTTTTTCGCCTTTCAACACTTTATCCGCCGTTTCTACGCCGATTACGCCGATCTGATCCGGGCGCTGTGCCACGGTCGCTGCCAGTTTTCCGCCTTCAACCGCTTTCACGCCGTCAGCAGTCCCGTCGAAGCCTACCACGACCACGTCGGTTTTACCGGCGGTTTGCAGCGCACGCAGTGCACCCAGCGCCATTTCATCGTTCTGGGCAAACACCGCCTGCACGTCCGGATGAGCAGTCAGCAGGTTCTGCATCACGTTCAGGCCTTTGGTACGGTCGAAGTCTGCCGGCTGGCTGGCCAGCAGTTTGAATTTGTTCTGATCCAACGACTGTTTAAAGCCTTCGCCACGTTCACGAGCGGCGGAGGTACCGGCGATCCCTTCCAGCTGGATCACTTTAGCGTCTGCGCCCACTTTTTTAGCGATAAAGTCACCGGCCATTTTACCGCCGACGCGGTTATCCGAAGCGATATGGCTGATCACTTCACCTTTACTCGCCACACGGTCCAGGGTGATGACCGGGATCTTGGCCTGGTTGGCCATCTTGATGGCGTTGCCGACCGCATCGGAATCGGTTGGGTTAATCAGCAACAACTTGGGTGCCTGCACCATCAGATCCTGTACGTTCGCCAGTTCCTTCGCCGGGTTATTTTGCGAGTCCAGCACCACCAGGTTGTAACCCAGCTTATTGGCTTCCTGCTGTGCGCCCTCTTTCATTGAGACAAAGAACGGGTTATTCAGGGTAGAAACCACCAGCGCGATGGTGTCTTTAGCCAGCGCGTTAGCACTCAGGGTGGCGCTCAGCGCGAAGGCTGCAGCCAGAATTGCCAGTTTTTTCATTTTCATCATCGTGATTCCTGTAGGGGGAGGTTATTTGTTGCTTTTGTTCTCTACCAGAACCGCCAGCAGTATCACCACTGCCTTCACGATCATTTGGTAGTACGAAGAAACACCCAGTAAATTCAGGCCGTTGTTCAGGAAGCCAAGGATCAGCGCCCCGATCAACGTGCCAACAATGCGGCCCTTGCCACCGGCCAGGCTGGTACCACCCAGCACCACTGCGGCAATGGCGTCCAATTCATAGCCGGTACCGGCGGTTGGCTGCGCGGAAGACAGGCGCGCGACTTCGATCACCCCCGCCAGTGCTGCCAACAGTCCACAAAGCGAATAAACGATAATCTTCACTTTATCGACGCTGATGCCGGACAGTCGGGTCGCCGCTTCGTTACCGCCCAGGGCATAAATATAACGGCCCAGACGGGTATGGTGCAGCATGTACCAGGCGGCGATAAACACGATCGCCATGATCCAGATTGGGGTAGGAACGCCCAGCGGACGGCCGATGCCAAACCAGCCGAAGGTATCGGCCACGTCGGTAAAGCCGGTATTCACCGGGCTGCCGTTGGTGTACACCATGGTGACACCGCGCAATAGCAGCATCATCACCAAAGTAGCGATAAACGCCTGCACCTTGCCTTTGGCTACGATCACCCCGGTACAGGCGCCGACTGCCGCTCCCAATGCCAGCGCCGCCGCCACGGCCACCACCGCGTTAACTTCAAAACCGACGATCGACGCCGCCACCGCACCGGTCAGCGCCAGCAGCGATCCCACCGACAAATCGATGCCGGAAGTGAGGATCACCAGCGTCATCCCCACCGCCATAATGGCGTTCACCGAGGTTTGCTGCAGAATATTGAACAGGTTGTTTACAGTGAAGAAATTCGGGCTCATTGAAGAGACCACGGCGATCAGCACCAGCAGAGCAATCAGTGATTTTTGCTCTAACAGCCACTCTTTACTGAACCAGCGTTTTGCCGCACTCTGGGAACTCATATCTGATTACTCCTGCTTTACGCCGTATTGCTTGCCAACGGCCGCAGCCATCAACGCTTCCTGGGTGGCCTGTTCAATCGGGAACTCACCGCTGAGGTGTCCTTCGTGCATCACCAGGATGCGGTCGCTCATGCCCAGCACCTCCGGCATTTCCGAAGACACCAGAATGATGCTCAGCCCTTCCTGCTTGAACTGGTTGATTAACTGATAGATTTCTTTTTTGGCTCCGACATCGACACCGCGTGTCGGCTCATCGAGGATCAGCACCTTTGGCCGCGTCATCAGACCACGGGCGATCGCCACTTTCTGTTGATTACCGCCGGAGAGCAGGCCAATCGGCTGTTCCATCGACGGCGTCTTGATGTTGAACAAACGGATAAAGTCGCCCACGGCCTGTTGTTCTTCTGCCTGTTTCAGGCTGCCACCGGCACGGCTGAAATAGCGCAGGGCCGTCAGCGACATGTTTTCCTTCACCGACATCCCCAGCACCAGGCCATCGCGCTTGCGGTCCTCGGAGATATACACAATGCCGTTCGCCAGACCGTCCTGCGGAGAATGGGTAACCACCGGGCGGCCATCGAGGCTGACGGTACCGGATTTGCGCGGTGCGGCACCGTAGAGAATTTTCATCAGTTCGGTACGCCCGGCGCCCATCAGCCCGGCCACACCTAGTATTTCGCCGCGGTACAGGGTAAAGCTGACGTCATCCACACCCGGGCCGGAAACCTGGTTGACCTCCAGCCGCTTTTCGCCGCGCGGCAGATTCAGGCGTGGGTACTGTTCTTCCAGCTTGCGGCCAACCATCATTTCTATCAGCGAATCTTCCTGCAGCTCGCTGACCGGACGCTCGGCAATGAACTGCCCGTCACGAAACACCGTGACGTCGTCGCAAATTTCAAAGATCTCTTTCAGCCGATGCGAAATATAAACAATGCCGCGCCCTTCAGCCTTCAGCTCGTTGATCACTTTAAATAAAGAGGCGGTTTCAGTGTCAGTTAGCGCATCGGTCGGTTCATCCATAATGATCACTTTGGATTCGAAGCTCAGCACCTTGGCGATTTCCACCATCTGCTGATCGCCTATCGACAGCTCGCCCACCAGCCGGTGGCTGCTGTAACTCAGGTTCAACCGCGCCAACAGTTTGTCGGCTTCGGCATACATGCGCTTCCAGTCGATGCGGCCGATGCGGTTAACAAACTCACGCCCGAGGAAGATGTTTTCCGCAATCGTCAACTGTGGGATCAGGTTCAGTTCCTGATGGATAATGCCAATACCCGCTTCTTGCGAATCCTTTGGCCCGTTGAATGCCACCTCTTTACCGAGAAAATACTGACTGCCGGCGTCTTTGTTATAAATACCGGTCAGCACTTTCATCATGGTGGATTTCCCGGCACCGTTTTCTCCCACCAGCGCCATCACCTTACCGGGATAAACGCTGAGTGCGGCGCCGGAAAGCGCCTTCACGCCGGGAAAGGCTTTATCGATCCCTTTCAGTTGCAGTAAAGGTTGCATAAATGCCTCAGAAAGTTACGCCGGCGCAGAGGATGACATTCGCATACGGCGAGCATTCCCCGCTGCGGATCACTGCCCGGCTATGTTCAGTTTGCGCTTTGAACGCACTGTGGCTGATATAGCTCACGCTGATGGTATTGCCCTGGTGTTGGCCAAGTTCGGTCAGTTGAGCCAACAACGCACGATGGAGCTGCGGATTTTGTTTAACTATCTCTTCCGCCAGAATGGCGCTCTCTACCTGCATTTCCTGTGTCACCACCCCGAGTACCTGCAAAAACGTCGGCACACCCTGGGTCAGCGCCAGATCGATACGCTGCGTTGCCGCCGGAATAGGTAACCCCGCATCACAGATGGCGATCTGGTCGGTATGGCCGAGGCGGGAAACCACGGCAGAAACATCAGCATTCAGCAGCACGCCTTTTTTCATTTTTTCTTCTCACTCCACCAGCGAAACGTTTCGCTTGTATCTGGAGTTTAAAAAAACGCCAACAGAAGGCAACTGGGACAGTGCAGAAATGTGATCGCTATCGAAACGTTTCGCTGGTGTTACCGAGAACATAGTTACCGAGAACATAAACAGAAAGGGCCCAGCCGTTGCTGAGCCCTTGAGGGGGAAGTTAAATCTCGACCTGGGTTCCCAGCTCGATCACCCTATTGGGTGGGATCTCAAACTGGTCCGGCGCACGCAGCGCGTTTCGGCTCAGTGCGATAAACAGCTTGCCGCGCAGGAACAGGTACCACGGCCGCTTGGTCAGGATTAACGACTCATGCGACATAAAGAATGAGGTTTCCGTCATCCGGCATGGCAGCCCTTCCAACCCACAGCGGTGGAACACTTCCTCCACGTTCGGCGTTTCACGCCAGCCGTAGCTGGCCACCACCCGCCAGAAGGTCGGCGAAAGTTGTTCGATGGTCACCCGCCGCACGTTGTGGACGTAAGGCGCATCTTCAGTGCGCAGCGTCAACAGCACCACTCGCTCATGCAGTACCTTATTGTGTTTAAGGTTATGCAGCAGCGCAAAAGGGATCACATTGATGGCACGCGACATAAAGACCGCCGTCCCCGGCACCCGTACCGGCGGTGATTTTTCCAGCGAGGCGATCATTGCTTCGAGGGAATTACCGTGTTCGTGCATGCGGCGCAGCAGCCGGAAACGCTCGCTTTTCCAGGTGGTCATGATGATGAACATCACCAGTGCCAGCAATAATGGCAACCAACCGCCAGAGAACAGCTTCAAGGCGTTGGCGGAGAACATCGGCACATCGATAATCAGCAAGACAACCAGAATGCCAACGGCGAAGAAGCGGTTCCAGTGCCAATTTTTGATCGCCACCGAGGTCACCAGGATACTGGTCAATACCATGGTACCGGTCACCGCAATACCGTATGCCGCCGCCAGGTTGCTGGAGTGCTCGAAACCAATAATCACCAGCACTACCGCGATATACAGCGTCCAGTTGATCACCGGGATGTAGATCTGACCGGATTCCATCTCCGAAGTATGGATGATGCGCATCGGTGACAGATATCCCAGACGCACCGCCTGGCGGGTCAGCGAGAACACGCCGGAGATCACCGCCTGTGAGGCGATAACCGTAGCCAGCGTCGCCAGAATCAACAGCGGGATCAGCGCCCAGTCCGGTGCCAGCAGGAAGAACGGGTTTTTTATTGCCTCAGGATTTTTCAGCAGCAAAGCACCCTGGCCGAAATAATTCAGCACCAGCGAAGGCAGCACCACGGTGAACCAGGCCAGGCGAATAGGGAATTTGCCAAAGTGACCCATGTCGGCGTACAGCGCCTCAACGCCGGTGATCGACAGCACTACCGCACCCAGGGCAAAGAACGAAACCTTCTTATATTCGATAAAGAAGTTCAGCGCCCATTTCGGGTTTAGCGCCTGCAGCACCTCCGGGTTGGCCATGATGCTACGAGCCCCCAGCACCGCCAGAACGATAAACCACAGCAGCATGACCGGCGCAAACAGCTTGCCGACGCTGCCGGTGCCGTGCTTTTGGATGGCGAACAACAGGGTCAATACCAGAATCGACAGCGGGACTATATAGCCATCAAGCGACGGCGCGGCAATTTCCAAACCCTCTATCGCCGACATCACCGATATCGCCGGGGTGATCACCACCTCGCCATAGAAGAAGCTGCCGCCAATCAGACCCAGGATCACCAATATGGACGTTGTCCGCGCCGAAGTATGGCGCCCGGCCAGCGACATCAGCGTCAGTATCCCCCCTTCACCGGCGTTGTCCGCCCGCATGACGTAGGTGAGGTACTTGAGGGAAACAATGATGATTAACATCCAGAAGATCAGCGAAAGAAAACCGAAAACCACGTCTGGACGAACATCGAAGCCGTAATGGCCGGAGAAACACTCTCGGAGAGTATAGAGAGGGCTGGTGCCGATATCACCGTAAACCACCCCAATTGCCGCCAGGGTTACCGCCGATAAGGACTGTTTATGCTCTGTGCTCATAATTCGTTTCTTTATTAGAACATCCGTTAGCGATGCATCCGCATCAGCCAGAGATACGGGCTCTAAGATCCGTTACGCCCACTAAAAGGCGCACAGTATGCACGATTTATACTGCTTGCCTATCCTTATATCAGACCTTAAAAATAAACAAAATGTGAACCAGCCACCCTTTTGATAATAGAAAGATTTTACTAATCAACAAGCTATACCATTAAAAATAATGGTGGTTTATCATCGGATTATCCACCAAGATTGGCTAACTCTCGGACAACACGATAATAATATGGCGCCATCATCACTTCTGGCAGAACGGATATCCCGCCTCAGCAGCGCGCTGGAGAGCGGTCTTTATGAACGGCAGGAAGCAATTCGCCTGTGTTTGCTGGCGGCGCTCAGCGGGGAAAGCGTGTTTCTGCTTGGCCCACCGGGCATTGCCAAAAGCCTGATTGCCCGTCGGTTAAAATTCGCCTTTCGCAGCGCGCGCTCGTTTGAATATCTAATGACGCGCTTTTCAACGCCGGAAGAAGTCTTCGGCCCATTATCAATCCAGGCTTTAAAAGATGAAGGGCGCTACCAGCGCCTGACCGCCGGCTATCTGCCCGAGGCGGAAATCGTCTTTCTGGACGAAATCTGGAAAGCCGGTCCGGCGATCCTCAATACCCTGCTGACGGCGATTAACGAACGCCGTTTCCGTAACGGTAATAACGAAGAACCGATCCCACTGCGGCTGTTGGTCACCGCCTCCAACGAACTGCCGGAAGCCGACAACAGTCTGGAAGCCTTGTATGACCGCATGTTGATACGCCTGTGGTTGGATAAAGTGCAGGACAAACAGAATTTCCGTTCACTGCTGGTCAGCCGCCAGAACGAGAATGAAAACCCGGTGCCCGAAGCACTGAGCATCAGTGACGAGGAATATCACCAGTGGCAACCGCAGATCGACAAAATCAAACTGCCTGAAAATTGCTTTGAACTGATATTCCAACTGCGCCAGCGGCTGGATGCACTGGAAAGTGCTCCGTACGTTTCCGACCGTCGCTGGAAAAAAGCGCTGCGGCTGTTGCAGGCCTGTGCCTTCTTCAGTGGTCGCGACGCCGTGGCCCCAATCGATCTGCTGCTGCTGAAAGACTGCCTGTGGCACGACCTCAGCTCGCTGAAACTACTGCAACAGCAAGTTGAGCAGTTGCTGAACGAGTCGGCCTATCAACAGCAAACCTTGCTGATCCAACTGCAACAAATCCATACCCGCTGGCTACAGCATCAACAACAGCAGAGCGACAGTCACGCTATTACATTGGTAAAAAAGGGCGGCATGTTCAGCAGAAAGCCCCAGTTTGCCCTGGCAACGCCGCTCGGTACCGGCAGCCTGACCCTGCTGCTGCAAAAACCGCTGCAACTGCATGATATTCAGGTCAACCATCTGAGTATTGAAAACAGCGCGCTGGAAAACTGGCTGCAAAAAGGCGGCGACGTACGCGCCAAGCTGAACGGCATTGGCTTTGCTCAGCAGATTGACCTGGAGGTTGACGAGCAACTGTATCTGACGGTACTGGACGTCAGCCGCCAGCCCTCTTTACTGGCCCAGCCCGGCAAGCAAACCAGCGGCACGCCGCAGGCAATGCTGGACGAAATGGACCTGTTGGCTCAGCGCCTGGCAGAGCAGCGTCGGTTATTCAGTCAGCATCAGCCCTGCCTGTTTACCCCTGCCGCCAGGCTGGCAAAAATTGAGGCCAGCCTGCTGCAGGTGGCGGAACAAATCAAACAGCAGTACCAGCAAATGCGCGGCCAGTAATTATGCTCAGCCTGGAAACTCTCGATCTGCTGCTGGCGATCACCGAAGGTGAGCTGATCGAGGAGATGATCATCGGCATGCTGGCGGCACCGCAGCTGTCGATTTTCTTCAAAAAGTTTCCGGCGATCCGCCGGGCGCTGGATCGCGACCTGCCGCGCTGGAAGCTACAGCTGAAAGAACGCCTGCATGAAGCCATGGTGCCGCCCGCGCTGGCACAGGAATTCTATCGTTATCAACAGTGCCAGCTAGAGAACAATACCCAGTTCTTCCATAACCTTAATGACACCCTGGATCTGCTGCGGCAGCTGGTTTCTCCCTTTTATGAGCAGGCGCGCTCACTGGTGGACGCCGCCGATCTGCCCAACCATCCACTGGATGACAGCTTCCAAACCCTGTTTCTGCAGCGCTGGCGTATCAGCCTGACGCTGCAGGCCACCATGATGCATCACCAATTGCTGGAACAGGAACGCGAACAGCTGATGGCGGAGCTGCAGGAACGTCTGGCGCTGAGTGGTGCACTGGAGCCGCTGCTGTCGGAAAACGACACCGCTGCCGGGCGGCTGTGGGATATGAGTAAAGGCCATCTGCAACGGGGTGATTATCAACGGCTGGTGGAATACGGTAATTTCTTGCAGCAGCAACCAGAACTGAAAAAGCTGGCGCAGCAGTTGGGACGCAGCTATCAGGCCAAGGCGGTGCAACAGCAGGACGCGTTGCCGGAACCGTTCCGCGTAATGGTGCAGGTACCGGCAACGCTGCCGGAAGAGGTCAGCGGCATTCACCAGAGCGACGATATTCTGCGCCTGCTGCCGCCCGAGTTGGTCACGCTGGGCATTGAAGAGCTGGAATTTGAGTTTTACCGCCGCCTGCTGGAAAAACGGCTATTGAGTTATCGTCTGCAGGGCGATGTCTGGCAGGAACAGATCCATATCCGCCAGGTCACTCACCAGCAGCAGGATCAACAACCTCGCGGGCCGTTTATTGTCTGTGTGGATACTTCAGGGTCGATGGGCGGTTTTAACGAGCAGTGCGCCAAGGCTTTCTGTCTGGCGCTGTTGCGCATTGCGCTGGCGGATAACCGCCGCTGCTACATCATGCTGTTCGCCAACCAGATCGTACATTACGAACTGACTGCCGCCAGCGGTATTGAGCAGGCGGTGCGCTTTCTCGGCCAGCATTTTCGCGGCGGTACCGATCTGGCGGCCTGCCTGAATGCCACGTTGAGCAAAATGACGGAAAGCGGCTGGTTCGACGCCGACGCAGTGATCATTTCTGACTTTATTGCCCAGCGATTGCCGGAAGAGATAATAAAGAAGGTTAAACAACAGCAGCAAAACCACCAGCAGCGTTTCCACGCAGTGGCGATGTCCAACTACGGCAAGCCCGGTATCATGCGCATTTTCGATCATATCTGGCGCTTTGATACCGGGTTAAAAAGCCGCTTAATGCGCCGCTGGCGGCGCTGAGTATTACAGCAGCCCTTCTACCGCCTCACGTACCTGAGGTGACCACACGCCGCACTGTACCTGCCCGATGTGCGACAGTTGCAGCAATAGCATCACCAGGCGCGACTGACCGATACCGCCACCGATGGTTTGTGGCATCTCGCCGCGCAGCAGTGACTGATGCCATTCCAGCGCCAGGCGATCTTCATCACCGGTCTGTGCCAATTGGCGTTTCAGCGCGCTGGCGTCAACGCGGATCCCCATAGAAGAAAGTTCGAAGGCGTCCTGCAGCACCGGGTTCCATACCAGGATGTCACCGTTCAGGCCGGCCAGCCCTTCAGCTGCCGGCGTAGTCCAGTCATCATAATCCGGCGCACGCACATCGTGTGATTTGCCGTGCGACAATTTGCCACCAATACCCATCAGGAATACCGCGCCCAGCTCTTTGGCAATCGCCCGCTCACGGCCTTTGGCATCCAGTTCAGGGTAGCGTTGCAGCAGGGTTTCGCTGTGCACAAAATGGATTTGCTCCGGCAGGAACGGCGTTAAGCCATATTCGCGACTCACTTCCCCTTCGGTAGCCTTAATCGCCGCATAAATGCTGCGCACGGTGCTTTCGAGGTAATCCTGGCTGCGTTCGCCATCGCCCATCACCCGCTCCCAGTCCCATTGATCAACGTAGACAGAATGGATGGCGCTCAGACGATCTTCGTCCGGACGCAGTGCTTTCATATGGGTATACAGGCCTTCACCAGCACCAAAGTCATAGCTACCCAGCGTTTTACGCTTCCATTTGGCCAGCGAGTGCACCACTTCGAAGGTGGCGTCCGGCAGGGTTTTCACCTTAACCTGTACCGCTTTCTCGCTACCGGACAGGTTGTCCTGGGTACCGTCGCCCAAACGGCTGAGGATCGGTGCCTGCACTTCGATCAGGCCAAGCTGTTGTTCCAACTGGCGGGAGAAAAAGGATTTAACCAGGCTGATTTGTTGTTGTTTTTGAATAAATTGTTTTTTCATTGCCGTATCTCTTATAAACCTGTCTCTGTTGCCAACGATTAAGCAACAGAACGGCACTACAATTCAATATCCGCTAATCAATATTGCCTTTTCACTTTTAATCGTTCATTTTTATGCGGTAATAATTCAACAATCAGCAATTAGTGGGGGATTAAATGGCTGAAAATTATCAGATCGATAATCTCGATCGCGGCATCCTTAATGCCTTGATGGAAAACGCGCGCACGCCTTATGCCGAACTGGCGAAGAACTTTGCCGTCAGCCCCGGCACCATTCATGTACGAGTGGAGAAGATGAAACAGGCCGGTATCATCACCGGTGCACGGGTAGACGTGAACCCCAAACGCCTGGGTTACGACGTCTGCTGTTTTATCGGCATTATATTAAAGAGTGCCAAAGACTATCCTTCCGCATTGAAAAAGCTCGAAAGTCTGGAGGAGGTGGTTGAGGCCTATTACACCACCGGCCACTACAGCGTGTTTATCAAAGTAATGTGCCGCTCGATAGATGCGCTGCAACAAGTACTTATCAACAAGATCCAGACGATAGACGAGATCCAGTCTACGGAAACCCTGATCTCGCTGCAGAACCCCATCATGCGTACCATCACCCCCTAGCCAACTATTTACTATACCCATATTATCCACAGGTAGATCCCAGCCGATTCACAGCGTACAATGCTGCCACTTTGAGAAGGCTGGGATCATTCATTTCATGGCAGACATTACTCTGATCAGTGGCAGTACGCTTGGCAGTGCCGAGTACGTAGCCGAGCACCTGGCTGAAAAGCTGGAGGCCGCAGGCTTTACTACCGAGACGCTGCACGGCCCTGAATTGGATGAACTGACCCTGTCCGGACGCTGGCTGGTGGTGTCTTCGACCCATGGCGCCGGGGATTTACCGGATAACCTGCAACCGCTGCTGGAACAAATAGAAGAACAGCTTCCTGACTTGTCTCAGGTGCAGTTCGGCGCAGTCGGTTTGGGCAGCTCTGAATACGATACTTTCTGTGGCGCGATCCAGCGGATCGACGATCTTCTGATCGCTCGTGGAGCAAAAAGGATCGGCGATCGGCTCGAGATCGACGTGACTGAACACGAAATTCCTGAGGATCCAGCTGAGGAATGGGTGAAAAATTGGATTAATTTACTCTAATTTGTTCAAAGATCACCCGAACGATTGTGGATAACTATGCTTAAAAGCAGGGTAAAACCGGTAGTTATCCCAATAACAACCTTAGGTCGCTTTTTGTCCTGTGCATAACATGCCATTTAGATCCCAGCTTATAAGCCATAGGATCACCGATCATTCACAGCTAACGATCCTCCTTAATTAGCTGATCTCAATCGCGAATAATCACTTATCCACAGAAGATCGCGATCCTAATAAGAGATCTAATAAAGAGATCTTTAAATAAAAAGATCTTCTTTTAATTACTCAAGGATCCTGACCACTTGGTCGATCGACTAAACTTGAGTAGAATCCTCCACCCCAGGGCAAACAACGATCGTTCGCAATACGACGAGGTGCAGTTCCATGTTTTATCCAGAGCAATTTGACGTCATCATCATCGGTGGTGGCCATGCCGGTACCGAAGCCGCTATGGCTGCGGCACGTATGGGACGTCAGACTTTATTACTGACTCACAATATCGATACGCTGGGGCAAATGTCTTGCAACCCGGCGATTGGCGGTATTGGTAAAGGGCATCTGGTTAAGGAAATTGATGCACTTGGCGGCCTGATGGCCACGGCGATCGACCATGCGGGTATCCAGTTTAGGATACTAAACGCCAGCAAAGGCCCTGCGGTACGAGCCACCCGAGCTCAGGCTGACCGAGTACTGTATCGCCAAGCGGTACGTACTGCCCTGGAGAACCAGCCCAATCTGATGATCTTCCAGCAACCGGTCGAAGATCTGATCGTGGAAAACGATCGCGTTGTCGGTGCTGTGACCCAAATGGGGCTGAAATTCCGCGCCAAAGCGGTGGTACTGACCGTAGGGACCTTCCTGGACGGCAAGATCCACATTGGTCTGGAGAACTACAGCGGTGGCCGTGCCGGAGATCCGCCGTCGATCTCACTGTCACAGCGACTGCGTGAATTGCCTTTGCGTGTCAACCGACTGAAAACCGGCACACCGCCGCGTATCGATGCCCGCAGCATAGATTTCAGCGTATTGGCACCTCAACACGGTGATACACCGATCCCGGTGTTCTCGTTCATGGGCAACGCCGGGCAACACCCTGAGCAAATGGCGTGTTACATCACCTATACCAATGAAAAAACCCATGATGTGATCCGTAATAACCTCGATCGCAGCCCGATGTATGCCGGGATCATCGAAGGGATCGGCCCGCGTTACTGCCCGTCGATCGAAGATAAGGTGATGCGTTTTGCCGATCGTAACGCACACCAGATCTTCCTCGAGCCGGAAGGCCTGACCAGCAATGAAATTTATCCAAACGGCATCTCCACCAGCCTGCCGTTTGACGTACAGATGCAGATTGTTCGTTCGATGGAAGGCATGCAGAATGCCCGAATCATTCGACCTGGCTATGCCATCGAATATGATTTCTTCGATCCTCGTGATTTGAAGCCGACACTGGAAAGCAAATTTATTCAGGGCCTGTTCTTCGCCGGCCAGATCAACGGCACCACCGGTTACGAAGAGGCTGCAGCGCAAGGCCTGTTGGCCGGCCTGAATGCCGGACGCTACGCCAATGAAGACGAAGGCTGGTCGCCACGCCGCGATCAGGCTTATCTGGGCGTGCTGGTGGACGACCTCAGCACCCTGGGTACCAAAGAGCCGTACCGCATGTTTACTTCACGTGCCGAATACCGCCTGATGTTACGTGAAGACAATGCCGATCTGCGTCTGACGGAAAAGGGCCGTGAACTGGGCCTGGTGGACGATGCCCGCTGGGCTCGCTTTAGCGAAAAACTCGAGCACATCGAACAGGAGCGTCAGCGCTTGCGCGACATCTGGATGCACCCGCACGCCGAAAACGTCGAGCAGGTGAACGCGCTGCTGAAAGCACCGCTGTCGCGTGAAGCCAACGGTGAAGAACTGCTGCGCCGCCCGGAAATGGATTACACGCAATTGACCTCCGTCGCGGCATTTGCGCCGCCGCTGGCCGATACCCAGGCAGCCGAGCAGGTTGAGATCCAGGTAAAATACGAAGGTTATATTGCTCGTCAGCAGGAAGAGATCGAAAAACAGCAGCGCAATGAAAACACCGTGCTGCCGTTGGATCTTGATTACCAGCAGGTTTCCGGCCTGTCGAATGAAGTGATCGCCAAGTTGAATGACCACAAGCCGAATTCTATCGGCCAGGCTTCCCGCATTTCAGGCATTACGCCGGCGGCGATCTCAATTCTACTTATTTGGTTGAAAAAGCAGGGGCTGCTCCGCCGCAGCGCATAAATCCTGTTTTTAGGCGGCCGTTTGATTATTTGATCAGCAAACGGCCGCTGACATCGTTTCTGGCCTGAATTATTATGGTCACCTTCTTGGGCAGCCCCTACCTGGCTTGCCGTTGTGCGCCAGTCTAAGGACTCATTGTGCAGAAAAAATTAGATTCGTTGCTCAAAGCGGCAGGCATTACGCTTCCCGATCGGCAAAAACAGCAGTTGCTGGGCTATGTCGGCATGCTGGATAAGTGGAACAAGGCGTATAACCTCACTTCGGTGCGCGATCCGCAGCAAATGCTGGTTCGCCATATTCTCGACAGCATCGTAGTTAACCCGCATCTGCAGGGTAAGCGTTTTATCGACGTGGGCACCGGCCCCGGCTTGCCAGGCATTCCGCTGGCAATTGTTCGCCCTGATTCCCATTTTACCTTGCTGGACAGCCTGGGTAAGCGTGTGCGCTTCCTGCGTCAGGTGCAGCATGAACTGGGGTTGACCAACGTTGAGCCGGTTCAGAGCCGCGTTGAGGCGTTTCCTGCGGAGCCGCCGTTTGACGGCGTCATCAGCCGCGCCTTCGCCTCACTGCAGGATATGCTGTCCTGGTGTCATCACTTGCCGGCAAAAGGGCAGGGGCGTTTCTACGCGTTGAAAGGGGTGCGCCCAGACGAAGAGCTGACGCAGTTGCCGGAAGGCATCGAGTTGGAATCGGTAGTACGTCTGCAGGTACCTGAACTCGAAGGTGAACGCCATCTGGTGATCCTTAAGGCAAACTGAGTTTGTTTTTGATCAAGTAAGCGCGAATTAAAAGATAGTGCCAGTGGTTAAAGTAAGCAGGCTAATCAATAGGTGGTTTTTTTAGTTAATTTACTTTTTATTAACACCAAAATAGCCACCGATTGGCGACAATAGGGTAATTGCAGGTCGTAATAGTTGCGTTAGCAACCATAAGTGAAGGATCTTGCTTTGCTGCTAATGTTAATTAGCTGTTGGAATATTATCCCTGAAGCTGTCAATAAAAGGTTTTTAGCGGGTAGACGGATTGTTTTTGAACAGTTAACTTGTAATATTCTGATTTATAATATCTTTTTGATCGCCCGATTTGCTAAAGACGCTTTGGCTGGCCGTGGGCTATAAATCAGAAATAGGTATTATTGTGAGCAACTACACGTTTCTTACTGTAACACTGGAATAATCAGACAATTAAATGAGCCCTATTATTCCGACCGTTTTCTTGTGAAAATAGCCTGAAATGGGGGAATTTAAATAATTGTTCACCTTTTCGCTACTTATCGATTGAATTCGTTGGTATGCCCCGTATAATTTGCTCGTTTTTTGCTGCTTGACTCAGAGCAGTAAAGACAGTTTTATACGTCACTCAGCATACCTCCTCAGGGGTACGGAGAGAACAAACGTCATGTCTGTGTCCCTTTACAGCGGAAAAGTTGCTCGCAAATTGCTGTTTCTGCAGTTAATGACTTTTGTTCTGATCAGCGCTGCTTTCGGTCTGAAAAGCCTGGAATGGAGCGGTTCGGCACTGGCGGGCGGTCTCGCTGCCTGGTTGCCGAGTACCATGTTTATGCTGTTTGCCTTGCGCCATCAGGCGCAGACGCCGGCACCCGGTCGGGTTGCCTGGTCGTTCGCCATCGGCGAGGGATTAAAGGTCCTGATCACCATAGTTTTGTTGATCGTGGCGCTTGGGGTGTTTAAAGCGGCGTTTATACCGCTTGGCCTGACCTATTTAGCGGTGTTAGTGGTGCAGATAGTGGCACCGGCCGTGATTAACAGTTACCGAACTTAACTAAAAGGGTAAGAGGCATCATGTCTGCATCTGGAGAAAATGGGACTGCAAAGGACTATATCAGCCACCATCTGAATAACCTTCAGTTGGATCTGCGTACTTTTCAGTTAGTTGAACCACACTCTGGTAATCCGACATTCTGGACGTTGAACATTGACTCATTGTTCTTCTCTGTGGTGTTGGGCGCGCTGTTCTTGTTTATTTTCAAGAAAGTAGCCAATACAGCCACCAGCGGTGTACCGGGGAAACTTCAAACTGCCGTCGAACTTATCATGGGGTTCGTCGACAGTAGCGTTCGTGATATGTATCACGGCAAGAGCAAGGTTATTGCTCCGCTGGCGCTGACCGTGTTTGTCTGGGTATTCCTGATGAACATGATGGATCTGCTGCCAATCGATCTGCTGCCGTTTATTGGCGAACATGTGTTTGGTTTGCCGGCACTGCGTGTCGTCCCTACCGCAGACGTGAGTATTACACTGTCGATGGCGTTGGGCGTATTTATCCTGATTCTGTTCTATAGCATCAAAATGAAAGGCGTTGGTGGGTTCGTTAAAGAGTTAACCATGCAGCCGTTCAACCATCCGTTATTCATTCCAATCAACCTGATTCTTGAAGGTGTCAGCCTGCTGTCCAAGCCTGTTTCACTGGGCCTGCGACTGTTCGGCAACATGTATGCGGGTGAGTTGATCTTCATCCTGATTGCCGGTTTGTTGCCGTGGTGGTCACAGTGGCTTCTGAATGTGCCTTGGGCTATTTTCCACATCCTGATCATTACGCTTCAAGCCTTTATTTTCATGGTTCTGACGATTGTCTATCTCTCGATGGCATCTGAAGAGCACTGATTTTCTTAAAACACTTGTACTTTTAAACTGAAACAAACTGGAGACTGTCATGGAAAACCTGAGTATGGATCTGCTGTACATGGCTGCCGCTGTGATGATGGGTTTAGCGGCAATCGGTGCTGCGATCGGTATCGGCATCCTGGGTGGTAAATTCTTGGAAGGCGCTGCACGTCAGCCTGACCTGATTCCTTTGCTGCGTACACAGTTCTTTATCGTTATGGGTCTGGTTGACGCCATCCCGATGATCGCTGTTGGTCTGGGTCTGTACGTGATGTTTGCTGTCGCGTAAGTAGAGATTTTCTCTACACTGAAACCACACTATTAACTTTTAAAGAGGCATTGTGCTGTGAATCTTAACGCAACAATCCTCGGCCAGGCCATCGCGTTCGTTCTGTTTGTCTGGTTCTGCATGAAGTACGTATGGCCGCCGATCATGGCAGCCATCGAGAAGCGTCAGGGAGAAATTGCTGACGGTCTCGCTTCTGCAGAACGTGCCAAAAAAGATTTGGACTTAGCGCAAGCCAATGCGATCGACCAGCTGAAAACTGCCAAGGCAGAAGCTCAGGTGATCATCGAGCAAGCAAACAAACGCAAAGCTCAGATCATGGATGAAGCGAAAGCCGAAGCCGAGCAGGAACGTAACAAAATCGTGGCGCAGGCTCAGGCTGAGATCGAAGCCGAACGTAAGCGCGCTCGTGAAGAGTTGCGTAAGCAAGTCGCGATGCTGGCAATTGCCGGCGCCGAGAAGATCATCGAACGTTCCGTGGATGAAGCTGCTAACAGCGACATCGTTGATAAACTGGTCGCTGAACTGTAAGGAGGGAGGGGCTGATGTCTGAATTTGTAACTGTAGCTCGCCCCTACGCCAAAGCAGCTTTTGACTTTGCCGTTGAGCATCAAAGCTTGGATCGCTGGCAGGATATGCTGGCGTTTGCTGCTGATGTCACTCGCAATGAACAGATTTCTGAACTGCTGGCTGGTGCTGTCGCACCGGAGACGCTGTCCAGAACGTTCATCGCGGTATGTGGCGAACAACTCGACGAACATGGCCAGAACTTTATCCGTGTAATGGCCGAAAATGGACGTTTACTGGTTCTTCCTGCGGTGCTGCAGCAGTTCATCGAACTGCGCGCTTTGCTGGAATCCACCGTCGAAGTCGACGTGCTCTCTGCGAGCGCACTGAACGACAAACAGCTGGCTAATATTGCCGCTGCGATGGAAAAACGTCTGTCACGCAAAGTTAAGCTGAATTGCAAAATTGACAAGTCTGTACTGGCCGGCGTAATTATCCGTGCTGGCGATATGGTGATTGATGGCAGCGTTCGCGGTCGTCTTGAACGCCTGACAGACGTCTTGCAGTCTTAAGGGGACTGGAGCATGCAACTGAATTCCACCGAAATCAGCGAACTGATCAAGCAGCGCATTGCTCAGTTCAATGTGGTGAGCGAAGCTCACAATGAAGGTACTATTGTTTCCGTCAGTGACGGGATCATCCGCGTACACGGTCTGGCCGAAGTTATGCAGGGCGAAATGATCGCACTGCCAGGCAACCGTTACGCAATCGCATTGAACCTGGAGCGTGACTCCGTAGGTGCTGTGGTCATGGGTCCGTACGCGGATCTGGCCGAAGGCATGAAGGTAAAATGCACCGGCCGTATTCTGGAAGTTCCGGTTGGCCGTGGCCTGCTGGGCCGTGTAGTTAACACCCTGGGCGCACCTATCGACGGTAAAGGCCCGGTTGATAACGACGGTTTCTCCCCGGTTGAAGCTATTGCCCCTGGTGTTATCGAGCGTCAGTCCGTAGATCAGCCGGTTCAAACTGGCTACAAATCTGTTGACGCCATGATCCCAATCGGCCGTGGCCAGCGTGAGCTGGTGATCGGTGACCGTCAGACAGGTAAAACTGCCCTGGCGATCGATGCGATCATCAACCAACGCGATTCCGGCATCAAATGTGTTTACGTGGCTATCGGCCAGAAAGCGTCCACCATCGCTAACGTGGTGCGCAAACTGGAAGAGCACGGCGCACTGGCAAACACCATCGTTGTGGTTGCTACCGCGTCTGAGTCCGCTGCATTGCAATATCTGGCGCCATATGCCGGTTGTGCGATGGGTGAATATTTCCGTGACCGCGGTGAAGATGCGCTGATTGTTTATGATGACCTGTCCAAACAGGCCGTTGCTTACCGTCAGATCTCCCTGCTGCTTCGTCGTCCACCAGGTCGTGAAGCTTACCCAGGCGACGTATTCTATCTCCACTCCCGTTTGCTGGAGCGTGCTGCGCGTGTTAACGCCGAATACGTTGAAGCCTTCACCAAAGGTGAAGTCAAAGGCCAAACCGGTTCACTGACTGCTCTGCCGATCATTGAAACTCAGGCGGGTGACGTTTCCGCGTTCGTTCCGACCAACGTAATCTCGATTACCGATGGTCAGATCTTCCTGGAATCCAACCTGTTTAACTCCGGTATTCGTCCGGCAGTTAACCCGGGTATCTCCGTATCCCGTGTGGGCGGTGCAGCGCAAACCAAGATCATGAAAAAACTGTCCGGTGGTATTCGTACCGCGCTGGCACAGTATCGTGAACTGGCTGCGTTCTCTCAGTTCGCTTCCGATCTGGATGATGCGACCCGCAAACAGCTGAGCCACGGTCAGAAAGTGACCGAGCTGCTGAAACAGAAACAGTATGCGCCGATGTCCGTCGCACAACAGTCTCTGGTGCTGTTTGCCGCAGAACGTGGCTTCCTGAACGACGTTGAAGTCGCGAAAGTCGTGAGCTTCGAAGCCGCGCTGGTTGCTTACGCAGACCGCGAGCATGCCGAGTTGCTGAACCACATCAACCAAACTGGCAATTTCAACGATGAGATCGAGGGCAAGCTGAAAGGCATCCTCGAGACCTTCAAGAAAACCCAGTCCTGGTAACGCTCAGCGGCCTGCAGTTGAAAGACAGCAGGCCGTCTGGCAATGAGGAGAAGCAGACATGGCCGGCGCAAAAGAGATACGTAGTAAGATCGCGAGCGTGCAAAACACGCAAAAGATCACTAAAGCGATGGAAATGGTCGCCGCCTCCAAAATGCGTAAATCGCAGGAACGCATGGCGGCCAGCCGTCCTTATGCAGAGACCATGCGCAAAGTGATTGGTCACCTTGCGTTGGGTAATCTGGAATATAAGCACCCGTACCTGGATGAGCGTGATGTTAAGCGCGTCGGGTATCTGGTGGTGTCTACTGACCGTGGTCTCTGTGGTGGCTTGAACATTAACCTGTTCAAGCGGCTGTTGGCAGAGATGAAAGGCTGGTCCGAAAAAGGTGTCGAAACTGATTTGGCACTGATTGGCTCTAAAGCCGCTTCTTTCTTTGGTTCCGTGGGTGGCAACGTGGTTGCCCAGGTCACCGGCATGGGGGATAACCCTTCCCTGTCGGAGCTGATCGGACCGGTGAAAGTGATGCTGCAAGCCTACGACGAAGGTCGTTTGGACAAGCTGTACATTGTCAGTAACAAATTTATCAATACGATGTCCCAAGAACCACAGATCGTTCAGCTGCTGCCGTTGCCGCCTGCCGAAGACGGTGAGCTGAAGAAAAAATCTTGGGATTACCTGTATGAACCCGATCCAAAAGTGCTGCTTGATACCTTGCTGCGTCGCTATGTGGAATCTCAGGTTTATCAGGGCGTCGTGGAAAACCTGGCCAGCGAGCAGGCCGCACGAATGGTAGCGATGAAAGCCGCAACCGATAACGGCGGTAGCCTGATCAAAGAGCTGCAGTTGGTATACAACAAGGCTCGTCAGGCCAGCATCACTCAGGAACTCACCGAGATCGTTTCGGGAGCCTCCGCGGTTTAAGCTAGGTTTACGAATTACGTAGAGGATTCAAGATGGCTACTGGAAAGATTATCCAGGTAATCGGCGCCGTAGTGGACGTCGAGTTCCCTCAGGATGCCGTACCAAAAGTGTACAACGCTCTTGAGGTAGAAAACGGTGCCAATAAGCTGGTGCTGGAAGTTCAGCAACAGTTGGGCGGTGGCGTGGTTCGCTGTATCGCAATGGGGACCTCTGATGGTCTGCGTCGCGGTCTGAAAGTCACTGACCTGGACCACCCAATTGAAGTACCGGTAGGTAAAGCTACCCTGGGCCGTATCATGAACGTATTGGGTGAACCAATCGACATGAAGGGCGATATCGGCGAAGAAGAACGTTGGGCGATTCACCGTCCGGCGCCAAGCTACGAAGATTTGGCCAACTCCCAGGATCTGCTGGAAACCGGTATCAAGGTAATGGACCTGATCTGCCCGTTCGCCAAAGGGGGTAAAGTCGGTCTGTTCGGTGGTGCGGGCGTTGGTAAAACCGTAAACATGATGGAGCTGATCCGTAACATCGCGATCGAGCACTCCGGTTATTCAGTGTTTGCAGGCGTGGGTGAGCGTACTCGTGAGGGTAACGACTTCTACCACGAAATGAACGACTCCAACGTACTGGACAAAGTATCCCTGGTTTACGGCCAGATGAACGAGCCACCGGGTAACCGTCTGCGCGTTGCTCTGACCGGTCTGACCATGGCGGAGAAATTCCGTGACGAAGGCCGTGACGTTCTGCTGTTCGTTGATAACATCTACCGTTATACCCTGGCCGGTACCGAAGTGTCCGCACTTCTGGGCCGTATGCCATCGGCGGTAGGTTATCAGCCAACGCTGGCGGAAGAGATGGGTGTTCTGCAAGAACGTATCACCTCTACCAAGACCGGTTCAATCACCTCCGTACAGGCCGTTTACGTCCCTGCGGATGACTTGACTGACCCGTCACCAGCCACCACCTTTGCTCACTTGGATGCAACTGTGGTACTGAGCCGTAATATCGCTTCTCTGGGTATCTACCCGGCCGTTGACCCGCTGGATTCCACCAGCCGTCAGCTGGATCCGCTGGTAGTTGGCCAGGAGCACTACGATGTAGCGCGTGGCGTGCAGTCCATTCTGCAACGCTATCAGGAACTGAAAGATATTATCGCAATCTTGGGTATGGACGAGCTGTCTGAAGAAGACAAACTGGTCGTATCCCGTGCGCGTAAAATCCAACGCTTCCTGTCTCAGCCGTTCTTCGTGGCAGAAGTCTTCACCGGTTCTCCGGGCAAGTTCGTATCGCTGAAAGACACCATTCGTGGTTTCAAAGGCATTATGGACGGCGACTATGACCACCTGCCTGAACAAGCGTTCTACATGGTTGGCACCATTGAAGAAGCAGTGGAAAAAGCCAAGAAACTGTAACGTCTTGAGAGGAGGGTGATATGGCTATGACTTACCATCTGGATGTAGTCAGCGCGGAAAAACATATGTTTTCCGGCCTGGTGCAAAAGATCCAGGTGACAGGTAGCGAAGGCGAACTGGGGATTTTCCCTGGTCATGCGCCGCTGCTGACTGCCATCAAGCCTGGCATGGTGCGTATTGTTAAACAACACGGTGAAGAAGAGTTCATCTACCTGTCCGGCGGTATCCTTGAGGTACAACCGAGCGTGGTCACCGTGTTGGCTGACACTGCTATCCGTGGAACGGACCTCGACGAAGCGAGAGCGCTGGAAGCTAAGCGTAAAGCTGAAGAACATATCAGTAGCTCTCATGGCGATGTCGACTATGCTCAGGCATCTGCAGAACTGGCGAAAGCGATCGCAAAACTGCGCGTTATCGAACTCACCAGAAGATCGATGTAATATTTTGGCGCGTGCATAACGCAGCCAAAATTAAGAAAGCGGCCTATTGGGTCGCTTTTTTTTTGTTTTAAAATAAGCCTGATACCCCGGCAGGCATTGTGAGGTATAACCTTCAATAGAGGCTGGAAATGTCGCCGATCGCCGACAGTTATCCCCGGCGTCGGGTTACCAGAACGTTAACTTCGGCGTGCCTAGTGCCCCAAGGCCTGAGCCGGGTTCGTGCAGAGAAATATGTAGTAATATCGACACAGAACGGTTCTACTTTCGTCTATTAAAATGGAGTTATCAGGTTGCTTATGTCGAACAGCGCAATGAGTGTGGTGATCCTCGCCGCGGGCAAGGGAACACGCATGTATTCCGATCTTCCCAAGGTGTTACATCCGTTGGCCGGAAAGCCGATGGTGCAGCACGTCATTGATGCCGCGATGAAACTGGGCGCGAAAAACGTCCATCTGGTGTACGGCCATGGCGGCGACTTGCTGAAAAATACCCTGACCGACGGTGCACTGAACTGGGTGCTGCAGGCCGAGCAATTGGGTACCGGCCATGCCATGCAGCAGGCTGCACCGCATTTTGCCGATGATGAAGACGTGCTGATGCTGTACGGTGACGTCCCGCTGATTTCTGTCGATACTTTGCAGCGTCTGATGGCCGCGAAGCCACAGGGCGGCATTGGCCTGCTGACGGTGAAGCTGGCTGACCCGAGCGGTTACGGTCGTATCGTGCGTGAGAACGACCAGGTGGTGGGGATTGTTGAGCATAAAGATGCCAGCGAAGCCCAGCGCCAAATCAATGAAATCAACACCGGTATCCTGGTGGCCAACGGCCGCGATCTCAAACGCTGGTTGGGGATGCTGAACAACAACAACGCACAGGGTGAATTCTACATCACCGATATCATTGCGCTGGCCCATGCCGACGGCAAGAAAATTGAAGCCGTGCATCCATCACGCCTGAGTGAAGTGGAAGGCGTGAATAACCGTCTGCAACTGTCGCGGCTTGAGCGTATCTATCAGGCAGAACAGTCTGAAAAATTACTGTTGGCCGGCGTAATGCTGCTGGATCCGGCGCGTTTTGACCTGCGCGGGGAACTTGTGCACGGCCGTGACATCTCTATTGATGTCAACGTCATTATTGAAGGCACGGTCAAGCTCGGGGATCGAGTGAAAATCGGTGCCGGCTGCGTGTTGAAAAACTGCGTGATCGGCGATGACTGCGAAATCAGCCCGTACAGCGTGCTGGAAGATGCCGTGCTGGCAGCTGAATGCACCGTGGGTCCCTTTGCCCGCTTGCGTCCTGGCGCTGAGCTGGCGGTGGGTGCCCATGTCGGCAACTTCGTCGAAATGAAAAAGGCGCGTTTGGGCAAAGGTTCTAAAGCGGGCCATCTGAGCTACCTGGGTGATGCCGAGATTGGCGATGATGTGAATATTGGCGCCGGTACCATCACCTGTAACTATGATGGCGCCAATAAGCATAAAACCATTATCGGCGACGGCGTGTTCGTCGGTTCCGACACCCAACTGGTGGCGCCAGTGTCTGTCGGCAAAGGTTCTACCATTGCCGCAGGCACTACGGTGACCCGTGATATCGGCGAGGATGAACTGGTGCTGAGCCGCGTCAAGCAGGTGCATATTCAAGGCTGGCAGCGTCCAACCAAGAAGAAGTAACCCGTGTGTTTTGCGTTGGGTTCTGCTTAAGAACCCAATACAAAACATAATAATCCCCACCATCTACAGGCTCGGGGACGCACGGTAAAAACCGGCAAAATCAGGTCAAGACATCGAAAGCGCCCCGAAAGGCGTTTAATTAGGAATACAACTGATGTGTGGAATTGTAGGCGCAGTAGCGCAACGTGATATAGCAGAGATTCTGTTGGAAGGGTTACGCCGTCTTGAATACCGTGGCTACGACTCAGCCGGTTTGGCGGTGGTGGATGCTGAAGGCAACGTCAGCCGCTTACGCCGCGTAGGCAAAGTCAATAAATTGGCCGAAGCCGCTGAACAACATGAATTGCATGGTGGCACCGGTATTGCTCACACTCGCTGGGCAACGCACGGTGAACCTACCGAAGCTAACGCGCACCCGCATGTTTCTGATTACATTACTGTGGTGCATAACGGTATCATCGAAAACCACGAACCGCTGCGTGAATTGCTGATCGAACGCGGTTATCACTTCAGCTCTGAAACCGATACCGAGGTGATTGCTCACCTGGTGCATTGGGAACAGCGCCAGGGGGGCACCTTACTGGAAGTGGTTCAGCGCGTGATCCCTCAGTTGCGTGGCGCATACGGCACCGTGGTGATGGACAGCCGCGACCCTAGTGTGCTGGTGGCTGCGCGTTCCGGCAGCCCACTGGTTATCGGCCGTGGCGTGGGTGAAAACTTCCTGGCTTCCGATCAACTGGCATTGTTGCCGGTAACCCGCCGCTTTATCTTCCTGGAAGAAGGTGATGTGGTGGAGATGACTCGCCGCACCGTCAACATTTTCGATAAGCAGGGCAACGCCGTTGAGCGTCCTGAAATCGAATCTCAGGTACAGTACGACGCCGGTGACAAAGGCGCTTACCGCCACTACATGCAAAAAGAGATCTACGAACAGCCGCTGGCGCTGAAGAACACCCTGGAAGGGCGTTTCAGCCATGGCCAAATCAACCTGAGCGAGCTGGGCCCGCGTGCCGACGAATTGTTGGCGAAGGTGCAGCACGTGCAAATCATTGCCTGTGGGACGTCTTACCACTCCGGCATGGTTGCCCGCTATTGGTTCGAATCGCTGGCCGGCGTGCCTTGCGACGTGGAAATCGCGTCAGAATTTCGCTATCGCAAATCTGCCGTGCGTCCGGGCAGTCTGATCATCACCTTGTCGCAGTCCGGTGAAACTGCCGATACGCTGGCGGCACTGCGCCTGTCGAAGGAGCTGGGTTACCTCGGTTCGTTAGCCGTGTGCAACGTGGCCGGTTCTTCACTGGTACGTGAATCCGATCTGGCATTGATGACCAAAGCTGGCACCGAAATTGGTGTTGCCTCCACCAAGGCATTTACTACCCAGCTTGCGGTGCTGTTGATGCTGGTGGCGCGTTTGGGTCGTCTGAAAGGCATGGCGGAAAGCGTTGAGCATGAAATCGTGCACGGCCTGCAGGCGTTGCCGGCGCGTATCGAGCAGATGCTGTCGCTGGACAAAAACATTGAAGCGCTGGCGGAAGGCTTCTCCGACAAGCATCACGCGTTGTTCCTCGGCCGTGGCGATCAGTACCCGATTGCTATGGAAGGCGCACTGAAGCTCAAAGAGATCTCCTATATTCACGCAGAGGCCTATGCGGCCGGTGAGCTAAAGCATGGCCCGTTGGCGTTGATCGATGCCGATATGCCGGTGATCGTGGTAGCGCCGAACAACGAACTGTTGGAAAAGCTGAAGTCCAACATTGAAGAAGTGCGCGCGCGCGGTGGCCAACTGTACGTGTTCGCCGATCAGGATGCTGGTTTCGTCAGCAGCGAAGGTATGACTATCATCCCGTTGCCGCACGTCGAAGAAATTGTGGCACCGATCTTCTACACCGTGCCGTTGCAGCTGCTGTCTTACCACGTAGCGCTGATCAAAGGCACCGACGTTGACCAGCCGCGTAACCTGGCGAAGTCTGTCACGGTAGAGTAACTCGCTTCTGTTAATCTCTAAAAGCCGGCCGCAGTGCCGGCTTTTTTCATGGCTGTAGCAAATATGACAATGGTGCGACAGCAGGGATAAAAGTTGTCATATTCAAGCGGATAGGTGAGTTGGAACGGGTTTTTTTATTGATTAATTACTGAGTGTTTTTATCTTTAATTGACTGATTTTAAATGAATACTTATCACGATACTTGCGTTGTAATATAACTGTCATATTTCGTACATTTTACTGTCACCAAACTGTCCTATTTTCCCTCCTGCAGCAATACTTACTCTGATGAAAACGACTTGAAGTCGATTTTTGAATATCCCATTAGGAGGGATTATGAAACTGATGCGTACCACCGTCGCCAGTATTGTGGCAGCGACTTTCTCCCTGACCGCCGTGTCCGCGTTCGCTGCTGCTAGCCTGACCGGTGCAGGTGCGACATTCCCCGCTCCGGTTTATGCCAAGTGGGCAGATTCTTATCAGAAAGAAACTGGCAACAAAGTTAACTATCAGGGCATCGGCTCTTCTGGCGGCGTGAAGCAAATCATTGCCAACACCGTTGACTTTGGTGCTTCTGACGCACCGTTGACTGACGAAAAACTGGCTGCTGATGGTCTGTTCCAGTTCCCTACCGTGATCGGTGGCGTGGTACTGGCGGTTAACATCCCGGGCATCAAATCCGGTGAACTGACCCTGGACGGTAAAACTCTGGGCGATATCTACCTGGGTAACGTGAAGAAATGGAACGACCCGGCGATCACCAAGTTGAACCCAGGCGTCAAACTGCCGGATCAGAACATTGCCGTTGTCCGTCGTGCTGATGGTTCAGGCACCTCGTTCGTGTTCACCAGCTACCTGTCTAAAGCCAACGCGCAGTGGAAAGAGAAAATCGGCGCAGGCTCTACCGTTAACTGGCCAACCGGTCTGGGCGGCAAGGGTAACGACGGTATCGCAGCCTTCGTACAGCGTCTGCCAGGCTCTATCGGCTACGTGGAATATGCTTACGCCAAGCAGAACAACCTGGCTTACACCAAGCTGATTTCTGCCGATGGCAAAGCGGTTAGCCCGACAGAAGAGAGCTTCAGCGCCGCTGCCAAAGGCGTGGACTGGAGCAAGACCTTCGCACAGGACCTGACTGACCAGAAAGGCGACAACGCCTGGCCAATCACCTCCACCACCTTCATCCTGGTGCACAAAGAGCAGAAAAACCCGGCTCAGGGCACCGAAGTGCTGAAGTTCTTTGACTGGGCGTACAAAACGGGCGCCAAGCAGGCTAATGACCTGGATTACGCCACTCTGCCGAAAGAAGTTGTCGAGCAGGTGCGTGCAGCATGGAAAACCAACGTAAAAGACAGTTCCGGTAAAGCGCTGTACTAACAACGCAGGGGCGCGTGATTCGGCGCGCCCCACTCAGTTTTTCAGGGTCTGACTATGTTGGGCCTGCCAGGGTTAAAACAGAGAGTAATCTATGGCTGAGTACAAGCCGACCATGAAAGCACCGAGTAAAAATGGTGACGTCATCTTCAGCGCGCTGGTTAAACTGGCAGCGCTGATTACCCTATTGTTGCTGGGCGGCATTATTGTTTCGCTGATCTTCGCCTCCTGGCCGAGCATCCAGAAGTTCGGCTTCTCCTTCCTGTGGACCAAAGAGTGGGACGCGCCTGCCGAACAGTTCGGTGCGCTGGTGCCCATCTACGGCACCGTAGTGACCTCGCTGATCGCTCTGATTATCGCCGTACCCGTCAGCTTTGGTATTGCCCTGTTCCTGACTGAGCTGGCGCCAAACTGGCTGCGACGCCCACTGGGTATCGCCATTGAACTGCTGGCGGCAATCCCAAGTATCGTTTACGGCATGTGGGGCCTGTTCGTGTTTGCTCCGCTGTTTGCCGAATATTTCCAGACTCCGGTTGGTGATGTGCTGTCCGGCATTCCGATTGTCGGTGAGTTGTTCTCTGGCCCGGCGTTTGGTATCGGTATTCTGGCTGCCGGGGTGATCCTGGCGATTATGATTATTCCTTACATCGCCGCCGTGATGCGCGATGTGTTCGAACAGACCCCGGTGATGATGAAAGAGTCGGCCTATGGCATCGGCTGCACCACCTGGGAAGTGATCTGGCGTATCGTGCTGCCGTTTACCAAGAATGGCGTGATTGGTGGTGTGATGCTGGGGTTGGGCCGCGCGCTGGGGGAAACCATGGCGGTGACCTTTATCATCGGTAACACCTACCAGCTCGACAGTGCCTCACTGTATATGCCGGGCAACAGTATTACCTCTGCGCTGGCCAACGAATTCGCCGAAGCGGAGTCTGGGGTTCACACCGCAGCGTTGATGGAGCTGGGCCTGATCCTGTTTGTTATCACCTTTATCGTCCTGGCGCTGTCGAAGTTGATGGTAATGCGTCTGGCCAAGAAGGAGGGACGCTAACGTGGCGACTATGGAAATGCAAAACAACCTGGCGCTGTTGGAAAGCCGTCGCAAAATGCAGGCCTGGCGCCGTCAGAAAAACCGTCTGGCACTGTTCTTGTCGATGGCGACCATGGTGTTTGGCCTGTTCTGGCTGGTGTGGATCCTGTTTTCCACCGTGACCAAAGGCATCGACGGCATGTCGCTGGCGCTGTTCACCGAAATGACCCCGCCGCCGAACACCGCGGGTGGCGGCCTGGCTAACGCCATCGCCGGTAGCGGGCTGCTTATCATGTGGGCGACGGTATTCGGCACGCCGCTGGGCATTATGGCCGGCATTTACCTGGCAGAATACGGCCGTAAATCCTGGCTGGCGGAAGTCATCCGCTTTATTAACGACATCCTGTTATCGGCACCGTCGATCGTCGTGGGCCTGTTCGTCTACACCATCGTGGTGGCGAAGATGCAGCACTTCTCCGGCTGGGCCGGGATCATTGCACTGGCGCTGTTGCAGGTGCCAATCGTGATTCGAACGACTGAAAACATGCTGAAACTGGTGCCGGATACGCTGCGTGAGGCGGCTTACGCGCTGGGTACGCCGAAATGGCGCATGATTTCGGCCATCACGCTGAAGGCCTCGGTTTCCGGCATTATCACCGGCGTGCTGCTGGCGATTGCACGTATCGCCGGGGAAACCGCACCGCTGCTGTTTACCTCGCTGTCGAATCAGTTCTGGAGCACCGATCTGATGCAGCCGATCGCCAACCTGCCGGTGACCATTTTCAAATTCGCCATGAGCCCGTTCGCCGAATGGCAAGAGCTGGCCTGGGCCGGGGTGCTGTTGATTACCCTGTGTGTACTGGTACTGAATATCTTGGCGCGCGTAGTTTTCGCCAAGCAAAAGCATTCATAAAATTTTGAGCGCGGCCCTGGCGGCGCTGATGAAAAGAGAGAAGTCTTGATGAGTATGGTTAACGACGCTTCCAGCAGCAAAATTCAGGTACGCGATCTGAACTTCTACTATGGCAAATTCCATGCGCTGAAAAACATCACGCTGGATATCGCCAAGAACAAGGTCACCGCGTTTATCGGCCCATCCGGTTGTGGCAAATCAACGCTGCTGCGTACTTTCAACAAGATGTATCAGTTGTACCCTGAGCAGCGCGCAGAAGGCGGCATCCTGCTGGATGGGCAGAACATTCTGACCGACAACTCGGATATTGCCCTGCTGCGTGCCAAGGTTGGCATGGTGTTCCAGAAGCCGACGCCGTTCCCGATGTCGATTTACGACAATATCGCCTTCGGTGTGCGTCTGTTTGAAAAGCTGTCGCGTGCCGACATGGATGAGCGCGTGCAGTGGGCTCTGACCAAGGCGGCACTGTGGAACGAAACCAAGGACAAGCTGCACCAGAGCGGTTACAGCCTGTCCGGCGGCCAGCAGCAGCGCCTGTGTATCGCCCGCGGCATCGCTATTCGTCCGGACGTATTATTGCTGGATGAACCCTGCTCGGCGCTGGATCCGATTTCCACCGGTAAAATTGAAGAGCTGATCAGCGAACTGAAGTCTGACTACACCGTGGTGATCGTAACCCACAACATGCAGCAGGCCGCACGTTGCTCTGACTCCACGGCTTTTATGTATCTGGGCGAACTGATCGAGTTCAGTGATACTGATACCCTGTTCACCGCGCCACAGAAAAAACAGACCGAAGACTACATCACTGGCCGTTATGGTTGATAGGATGCATCATGGATAACCTGAATTTAAATAAACACATTTCCGGCCAGTTCAACGCAGAACTTGAGCACATCCGCACCCAGGTGTTGACCATGGGCGGGCTGGTGGAGCAGCAACTGACCGACGCCATTACCGCGATGCATAACCAGGACGGTGAGTTGGCCAAGCGGGTGATCGAAGGCGATGCCAAGGTCAACATGATGGAAGTGGCGATCGACGAGGCCTGTGTGCGGATCATTGCCAAACGTCAGCCGACCGCCAGCGACCTGCGCCTGGTGATGGCGATCATCAAAACCATCTCCGAGCTGGAACGTATCGGCGACGTGGCGGATAAAATCTGCCGTACCGCGCTGGAAAAATTCTCGCACCAGCACCAGCCACTGTTGGTCAGCCTGGAGTCGCTGGGCCGCCACACCGTGCAGATGCTGCATGACGTGCTGGACGCCTTCGCGCGGATGGATCTGGATGAAGCGATCCGAATTTATCGCGAAGACAGGAAGGTCGATCAGGAATATGAAGGCATCGTGCGTCAGTTGATGACTTACATGATGGAAGATACGCGCACCATTCCCAGCGTACTGACTGCGTTGTTCTGCGCCCGTTCAATCGAGCGTATCGGTGACCGTTGCCAGAACATCTGCGAATTTATTTTCTATTTCGTGAAAGGCCAGGACTTCCGTCATATTGGTGGCGATGCGCTGGAAAAGCTGTTGTCCTCCGACGGTAAAGACGAGAAACAAGAGTAATATCCCCTCGAGTTACCTCTTAAAAGGCGCAGAAGACTGCGCCTTTATGCTGTTTAAAACCCTTAAAGACAAAAAGGTTATAAATATAGCGTTTTATATTATTTCCTGACCTAAGTGGGTCTTGCTAGCGTAGCAGCCAGCAGGACATCAACCCCTTAGGAGCAACTCATGAAACATCGCGTTTTGGCCTTAACTTTGTTAGCCAGCCTGACCAGCCTCGCTACCGGTGCCGCGCATGCGGACAAACTCGACGACATCAAGAAAGCCGGCGTAGTGCGTATCGCGGTGTTCGACAGCAATCCTCCGTTCGGTTATATCGATCCGCAAAGCAAAAAGCTGGTGGGCTATGATGTTGATGTCGCCGATGCGATCGGTAAGGCGTTGGGGGTGAAGGTGGAGCTGCGTGCCACTAACCCGGCTAACCGCATTCCTTTGCTGGTATCGAAAAAGGTCGATTTGATCGCCGCCAATTTCACTATTACTGACGAGCGCGCCAAGGAAGTGAACTTCAGCGTGCCGTACTTCGCTACCGGCCAGAAATTTATCGCCCATAAAGGCGTGCTGAAAACGCCGGAAGATATCAAAAAACTGCGTATCGGCGCGGACAAAGGCACGGTGCAGGAGATTACCCTGCGTGAACATTACCCGACGGCCAAAGTGATCTCTTACGACGACACTCCGCTGGCGTTCGTCGCCCTGCGCAACGGCAACGTTCAGGCGATTACTCAGGATGATGCCAAGCTGGTGGGCCTGCTCGGCAACCTGCCGGCGGCGCAAAAGGCAGATTTCGAGATATCGCCGTTCAGCATTACCAAAGAGTATCAGGGGGTGGGCCTTCCCAAGGGCGAAGACCGCCTGACCGCCAGTGTTAACGACACGTTGATCAAGCTGGAAAAAGACGGTGAAGCGGCGAAGATCTACGATCGCTGGTTTGGCCCGGAAACCAAAACCGCACAGCCACGTGGCGACTTCAAAATCGCGCCTTTGGATCAACAGCCGAAGGCCTGATTTTCACGGGCTGAAATCTGTTTGGAGGGGCGCAGCTTGCTGCGCCCCTGACGCATTTTGCAAGACAAGGATTGACCATGAATCTGGATTGGCTGCTGGCGCCGGAGTATTTGAGCTGGCTGTGGCAGGGTTTCCTGCTGACGCTGTGGCTTTCCGCCTGCGCGAGCCTGGCCGCCACGCTGTTGGGGTTCTTACTGACAGTGATGCGTGACAGCCGCCTGTGGACACTGCGCTGGTTGGCGGTGGGTTATAGCTCGTTGTTTCGCAATACGCCGTTGCTGGTGCAGCTGTTCTTTTGGTATTTCGCCGCCGGGCAGATCCTGCCGTCCGCCGCCATGCAGTGGCTGAATACGTCACATCAAATCGGCCCGCTTGAGTGGCCGTCGTTTGAATTTCTCGCCGGCTTTTTCGGCCTGACGCTGTACTCCAGTGCCTTTATCGCCGAAGAGATCCGTTCCGGCATCCGTGGTGTCGCCGGTGGGCAAAAATATGCGGCCAACGCGCTGGGATTAACCGGCTGGCAGGCGATGCGCTACGTGGTGCTGCCGCAGGCGCTGAAAATCGCCATGCCGCCGCTGCTGGGCCAGTATATGAACGTGATAAAAAACTCCTCGCTGACCATGGCGATCGGCGTTGCCGAACTGTCCTATGCTTCGCGTCAGGTGGAAACCGAGACGCTACGCACCTTCCAGGCGTTTGGCGTGGCGACGGTGCTGTACATCGCCATCATTGCCCTGTTGGAAGCTTGGGGTATGTGGCGACAGCAGCGTAAACCGCTGAGAGGGCATTAAGATGGATTTCAGCGTCATTTACGACAATCTGGGTTATCTGCTGTGGGGCACCTGGCCGGACGGGCCGCTGGGGGGCGCAGCGCTGACGTTGGCGATCAGCCTGATGGCCGGCGTGGCTTCGGCCATTATCGGCACCTTGCTGGGGGTGGCTCTGGCGATGTCGCGCGGCGTGGCGGCCGGGTTGCTGGCCATGCTCCTGGGTTTTTTCCGCGCCATCCCGGTGATCATGCTGATTTTCTGGACCTATTTCCTGCTGCCTATCGTTTTTGGTGTGGATATTCCGGAAATCACCACCGTAGTTTGCGCATTGGCGCTGATCGCCTCGGCCTATTTGGCCCATGCGGTGAAGGCGGGGATTATCGCTATTGGCCCCGGCCAGTGGCAGGCGGGTTTGTCTCTGGGATTGACCCGTTGGCAAACGCTACGGATGATCGTGTTGCCGCAGGCGTTGCGAATGATGGTGCCTTCGTTTATCAACCAGTGGATTTCGCTGATCAAGGACACTTCGCTGGCCTATATCGTCGGTGTCGGTGAGCTGACGTTTCTGGCGACCCAGGTCAACAACCGCAGCATGGTGTACCCGATGGAGGTCTTCCTGTTTATCGCCCTGGTGTACTTTGTGTTCTGTCTGGCGCTGGATCTGCTGGCCAATGCGGTCAACCGCCGCTTTAGCCCGCAGACCCGGGCGTTGAAACGCTCATGGCGCTGGTGGCGCAATAAACCGCCGTTGCCGGCTAGCTAGTCAACTGCCAGCCGCGCTCACGCCACAGCGCAGGTAATTGCGCCAAATCGTCGAATGCGGTGACCAGCGGGTGGTCGATCGGTTGGTTGTGCGGATCGGCGCAGAAGTAAAATACCGGGATCCCGGCGGCGATCCCCGCCTGTGCACCGGCGGCGGAGTCGTCTACCAGGATGCAGTGCGCCACTGGAACCTGCATTTTTTCAGCGGCGTGAAACACGATCGCCGGGTCCGGTTTCCAGCGCTGAATGTCATAGCCGCTGAACAGCCGGTCATCAAAATAGTGCAGCATGTTGGTCAGGCCGAGCGAGTGCTGCATTTTGCTGACCGGGCCGTTAGACACGGTACACATTGGCACTGTCACCTGCGCCAGCAGCTCGCGCGCACCGGCAATTTGCTGCAGTTCGCTGTCAAACAGACGGGCCACTTCCTGACGGTACAAAGGCTCCAGTTCTTCCTTTGGCAAGGCGACGCCGTGCTCCGCATTAACCTGTTCGATAATCTCGTACAGCTTTACCCCTTTGTACTTCCTGAATACCTCGTCCAGCGAAAGGTGAATGCCAAAGTGGGCAAACATGTGCACATAGGCTTTGCTGCACAGCACTTCGCTGTCCACCAGCGTGCCGTCGCAATCAAACAAAATACAGTCAATCTGCTTCATCAGGGGCCGTGTCCTTAGATTATGCGGTGATAATGCCACTTTAACCGCATCAGGCAGGATTGCGACCCCAGAATCACGGATTGCCGATCAATTTCAGTAAATACAAGCTGTTGAGGTTTTTAGCCGTAAAGACGGCGAAAAAAAGCCGTGATCAGCATCAAAACCCTGACTTTTTGTTATATACCCGGCATACTTGAAACCGCATTTGTGTTGGCTGCGAGTCCAATTATTTTGGGTATAGGATAGCCGGCGACGGTCCATTCCCTTCTTCGGAATTTCTGAAAATGAACAAACAAGTCACTGGCCTTGACGTTGAGCAAGGCTTGCTTGGGCGTGTGTTTAAGCTCAAGCAACATGGCACCACGGCGCGTACGGAAACGATTGCCGGTATTACTACCTTTTTGACCATGGTGTATATCGTGTTCGTTAACCCCCAAATTCTGGGTGCGGCGGGCATGGATACGCAGGCGGTGTTCGTAACGACCTGCCTGATTGCCGCTTTCGGCAGTATTTTTATGGGCCTGTTGGCGAATCTGCCGGTGGCACTGGCACCGGCTATGGGCCTCAATGCGTTCTTTGCCTTTGTGGTCGTGGGCGCGATGGGCATTTCATGGCAGGTCGGCATGGGAGCTATCTTCTGGGGGGCGGTCGGCTTATTGTTGCTGACTATTTTCCGCGTCCGTTACTGGATGATTGCCAATATACCCATGAGCCTGCGTGTGGGGATCACCAGCGGTATCGGCCTGTTTATCGGCATGATGGGGCTGAAAAATGCCGGCATCGTGGTGGCTAACCCGGATACGCTGGTGACCATAGGCAGTCTGACCTCGCACAACGTGCTGCTGGGCGCGCTGGGCTTCTTTATTATTGCCGTACTGTCCTCACGTAATTTCCATGCGGCGGTGCTGGTTTCCATCGTGGTAACTACCCTGATCGGCTGGGCGCTGGGCGATGTGAAATACGGCGGTGTGTTCTCCATGCCTCCGAACATTACCTCGGTAGTGGGTCAGGTTGATTTGGCGGGTGCGCTGAACATTGGCCTGGCAGGGGTGATTTTCTCCTTTATGCTGGTGAACCTGTTTGACTCCTCCGGCACTTTGATTGGCGTGACCGACAAGGCCGGTCTGACCGACGACAAAGGCAAGTTCCCGCGCATGAAGCAGGCGTTGTACGTGGACAGCATCAGTTCGGTGGCCGGTTCGTTTGTCGGCACCTCTTCCGTTACCGCCTATATTGAGAGTTCTGCCGGGGTTTCCGTCGGCGGCCGTACCGGTCTGACCGCGGTGGTTACCGGTATTCTGTTCCTGTTGGTGATTTTCCTGTCGCCATTGGCAGGCATGGTGCCGGCTTATGCCGCTGCCGGCGCGTTGATCTACGTGGGCGTGCTGATGACATCCAGCCTGGCGCGGGTGAAGTGGGATGACCTGACCGAAGCCGTACCTGCTTTTGTGACGGCGGTGATGATGCCGTTCAGCTTCTCGATTACCGAAGGTATCGCGCTTGGCTTTATTTCTTACTGCGTAATGAAGCTGGGTACCGGCCGCTGGCGTGAAATCAGCCCATGCGTGGTCGTGGTAGCGCTGCTGTTTGTGCTGAAGATTGTTTTTGTCGACGGTCACTGATACGAAAGAACAGGGCCGACAATGTCGGCCCGAGTTTGATGACAAAGTTGTCTTTGAATCCGAGATACCCGGGCCTAGCGCACCGAGGGGCGCTCCGGCAGCTGAAGCTGCTACGACCCCTTCGGCACGCTCTCCCTAATAACTAACTTTCTCCGTAGCCTGCAAGCCAATGCGTGTAGTTATCTTAGGTGCCCGGTGTTGCGTCGGGCGCCTGATGCAACATCCACTGCAACGGCCGTTTAAAACGCGCCTGCCAGCCGCCATCAGGGCTCTCGCCCTGGGCAAAATGCAAAGCCTCCACCTGATTATTTTCGCTGAACAGATTGGCAAAGTGCATTGCCAGTGCCTGTTCGCTGAAATTTTGCCGTTCGTAGTAGGCCACCACCAGCCGCTTATGGGTCGCCAGAGATTGCTGTGCCTGCTTGATCCCGCCATTTGGGGCAATCAGCAGCGCGCCGGCATAAAGTTGCGGGTATTTGGCTAACAGATTAGCGGCATGCAGCGCCCCCTGTCCGCGGGCGGCAAGGTAGATTTTCTGCGGGTTGAGCTTTAATTCTTCGGTGGATGGCTGCAGAGCCCGCTGAATCGCGCTCTGGGTGCTTTCGTCACTGTAATTTGACCAGCGGAAGCTGTTTTCAGACAGCAACTGGGTGCCGTTGATCTCTATATAGGCGACGCCGATCTCACTAAAAAACACGCGCTCTTCCGGTGTGATACCGGCGCTTTTGCCATAGGCGTGCAGGTACACCACCGTTGGCCAGCCTCCGGGCGGTGGTGTGCCGTCAGGAATGGCATAGCTGGCTTTGCCTTCGAACCAATGAGCATGTTGCAGATAGCGGGCTTTGGTTATCGCCAGAATCGACAGGTAGGTGCTGCTATGTTGGATGTTGTTGAAGGCGTCGTCTTCCAGCAGATTGTAGTAATACCATAACCCGCGATCGGCGCTCAGTTGCAGATAGCGCTCTGCCAGTTCGGTCTGGCCCTTTTCCGTTGAGGAAGCCGCCAGTTGATAGGGTGCCCATATGTTACGGCCGTCTTCACGCATCAGCGTCAGATACAACGACATGGCTGCGATCTTTTTATCTTCCTGGCTCTGGGTGGTGCGTGGCAGTTGGGCGCTGAGTGGGCTATGTACCGGTAGCTCGATCGGCTCTTCTCCGGCGGGATAATGCATTTCTGTAGCTAATAGCGGTCTGGTGGTGAAAGCCAGTAAGATGGACAAAATGAAAAAATACATAATTTAATGGCTTTATTTTTAATGTGTTGGGAGTAACTCTCTGATTGAAATGACGCCTTCAATTGAATTTTTTATGAAGGCGTCAAAAAAGACATTTATTTCAGACGACGAATATAATCGCTGAAAGCGGACAGTTGTCCGGTCAGGAAGTCTAAGGTTCCCTGATCGATCAGTTCCTCAGCCTGCGCGTCCACTTTGTTCTGGATCACACCGCCCATAAACTCCGGCTTGTTCATCACCATCGCATCGAGGAATACCAGGATCTGGCGCAGATGATACTGGCAGCGTGCGCCGCCAATCGGCCCCATAGAACTGGTCTGGATCGCCACCGGTTTACCGGCTAACGGCTGATTCGGCAGGCGGGATAGCCAATCGATGGCATTTTTTAACCCACCTGGTACCGAATAGTTATATTCCGGAGTCACGATGATCACGCCGTCGGCCTGGCGGATTTGCTCGGCAATGGCTTCCACCGAAGCGGGGAAACCTTCTTCCTGTTGTACATCGGCATCGTACAGCGGAATATCACGGATAGAGGGAAGAGCTTCGATGGTGACACCCTGTGGCGCAAGGCCGGGTAAGGCGCGGGCTACCATTGCGTTGTAAGAGCCTTTGCGCAAACTGCCGAGCAGGGTGACGATTTTTAATGCTTGGTCTGACATGGTGATTCTCCCTTTCGAATGAACAGATTCAGCTTGGAACACCTGAAGATACTAGGGCAAGAAGGGCGGAGAGAATAGATGATTGCTGAATAATTGGCTGACTTTGCAGTTTTATGCAGAAATTTATCTGTTAAAGAAAGTTTTATCTTACAGATTAGCCATAAATCGCCGATGTCAGCGGTGGAGCGCCAGACTGGTTAATTTCACAAAGCGGGTGGAGAGTGCAGGGGCTCGCGGGGAGATTTCGCCGTGCTTGTACAGGCCTTTACCCGCTTCGTATTGCCAGCAGATTAAGCGCTCCAGGCTGGGTTCACGTGCGCAAGCCCAGCTCAGATATTCGTCGGCATCGCTCATCACATGAACCTGAGGAGTGATGCTGGAGCGCAAATGACCGGAGAAAGGGTGCAGCAGCAGCGTCGATTGCCCACTGTTACCCAGGCCCGAAAGCTTCAGCACGCTCTGGCGAATACTCCACAGTTGGGTTTCCGCCTCTAGCCGGTCGTACTGTGCGCTGATCCAGGCGTTTTCTGCCGGCGTTTGGTATTGGTGTTGCAGCTCTCTATGTTGCCCGGCACGGGCACGCATGACTTCGATATCCAGGCCTACCTTGCCTTCCTGGCTGAGCAAAACCCCCACCGTATCGCTGGCATAGGCCAGGCTGAAATCGGGCAGGTGATTATCGACGAAACAGGGGCGTCCGGTGGGGGTGGTGGCGAGAGCCGGCAATGTCGACAAGCCATAAAGATAAAACATCATTTCTGCGAGCAGGATGCGCCCCTGCAGGAAGCGCTGGCGGCGTTTAACGGAAAAAGCAGCGGTTGCAGCAACTACCTCGGCGGATAATCTCCGGGTATCCAGTGCGGTGGATGTGGGGATCCATCGGGCAAAATGACATGCCATTATTCACTCCGTGACAGAGGGGGCGCTGAAAACGCTGGGGAGTTAGATTAAGCATAAGTCGAGGATTTATCATTAAAAAACAGTATGCGTTTTATCCTATTTATCGGACTAAGCAATATCATTGTCCGGCGGCGCATCACTCCACCATTGGATCATCGATGCGTTCGGCGTCAAATCAAAATGGGGTTTGCCGAGCAGGTGATTGAGGATGCGGGCCGAGCGCCAGGCCATCAGGCTGAGTCCTCCTTCTGCGCTGCCGTGGCTATGTATTCCGGCATTCACCGCATAAATGCGATTCTGTTCAGGCCCCTGCCACTCAAGGTTAAAATCCGGCTGTAGCGGCAAGCGTTGTTTGTTGTCGAAAGGAATGCGTGACAGCAGCGGTTTTAGACAGGACGGCAGCGAAGGGCGGTAACCCGTCGCTAAAATGACGACGTCGGCATGAAATCCTTCCTGACGATTTTCCAAACCGTGGCGGGTACGTAATTGATAGCCTTGGTCCGTCGGTTCGATCGCCAGCAACGTTCGGTGTGGTAAAAGACGGACATTACGCGGCTGGTGCATCACGTCGAAACGCATGTACAACTCATGGTACAGCGTGCGCAGCGTATGATTACTGATGCCGTCTGCAGGTAACTTCTGAGCCTTGATTTCGCGTTCGCGGATCTCCTGCGGTAGCGTATAAAAATAATCGACATATTCAGGAGTGAAGTATTCATTGGTGAAGGCGGACTCGTCCAGCGGCTGGAAATTCGGCCGACGAGAAATCCAGTCCAGCTGTGCGGCTTCTCCCCAATGGCCGCGTAGCGCGTTCAGGAAAATATCTGCACCACTTTGGCCTCCCCCGACAACGGCGACTCGCTTACCGGTCAGATCCGGGTTGCGAATGGCAATTTCGGCGGCATGCAGGCAGTTTTCGCCCAGTGCAGGGTAAAACGCCTCCGGCAGCCAGGGATCGTGGCCGGTACCCAGGCAGATATTCTTTGCCCACAAAGTCTGGTTGATGGTGCGGACTTCGAACAGCTGCTTGTCATCGTCAAAATCAATACTTTCAACCGACTGTGAAAACTGTAGCCCATCTAATCTATCGCAGGCCCAGCTCAGGTAGTCTGAGAACTCTTCACGGCTGATAATTTGCTGTTCGGTGATCAAAAACCGATAGATTTTTTTCTGCTCGACCAGGTAATTGATAAAGGAGAATTGGCTACGAGGTGTTACCGCCGTCACCAGGTCTTGCAGTACATAGGTCTGCATATAGGCGGAAGGCAGCAGCATGCCGGGGTGCCAACGGAAGCTGGCGTTTCGATCGAGAAAGGTGTATTTGAGGACGCCACTTTCATAGGCCAGCGCGGCCAGACTGAGGTTGAAGGGGCCAAGGCCGACACCCAGTAAATCCAGTGGGTCATTCATTTTTTCTTATCTCTCCCGACAAAAATCGCTGAGATAAGCTTAGGTGATTTTTGGCAAGCCAGGGGAGATAGCGATTCTTGTTCAATGGTATGGCGGTAAAAACTAATGTGCTTATTAGCGTTTTATTCCAGAACGAAAGTGTCTCCCGTCGCCGGTGATATCATCTCCGGTAACCACAGCCGTCCCCATGAACCGGTACAATGGCACCCCATGAGCTTATCGGGTTTTTGCTGATTCAGAAAATGCCTGACCTGCCATAACAGGCGCGGTGATGCGCAGCGCAGGTGGAAACCGCCGATCAACGCATGGATCTTATTGACCCCGGTGATCTTTTGGCAGTGGCGCACGATGTTAATGATCCCGCGATGTCCACAGCCGGTAATAATCACCAACCCACGATCGGACTTATAAATCAGCACACCCTCGTCGCTAACGTAATCCACCGCCTCGGTGTTGCCACTGATCACGCCATAGGCTTTTGGCTCGGCAACCGCGATTTCCCCGGACCAGATAAAACGTTCGCTGATATGCAGTGGCTCACTGCTGTACTCCATTTGATGCCGTGAGTAATCGATATCCAGCGATAATTTTTTGATTTTCCGGGTTTTACCCAGCAGTTTTACCGCCGAATAGCGTTCATTGGCGATCTGCGGATGGCAGATGATACGGCTGTTATCGGGTAACCAAGGGACGCCGCCGCAGTGGTCATAATGACCATGTGACAGTAGCGTCGCGGTTAACCCGGACAGATCGACGCCCATCAGTTCTGCGTTATGCAGGAAAGTGTTATCAGGGCCGGTATCAAATAAAACCGAGTCCGTTTCATCCTGAATCAACAGGCTGAGCCCGGCTTTCACCCGCAGCGATTTGTCCACGCCGGTGGCGCGGCGGTTTTCCAGTAACACCTTGAGAGTTAATGCCATGCCTGTTCTTTCCTTAGAGGGATGATGGTTTACTTGCCGATACAGAAGCTGGAGAAGATGCGTCCCAGCAGGTCATCGGAAGTGAATTCACCGGTGATTTCACTCAGCGCCTGCTGCGCCAGGCGCAATTCCTCGGCCAACAGCTCCCCCGCGTAAGCGCTCACTAACTGTTCTTTGCCCTCAACCAGATGCTGGGCCGCTTGCTCCAGCGCCTGCAGGTGGCGACGGCGTGCCAGGAAGCCGCCTTCCATATTGCTGGTGAAGCCCATGCTCTGCTTCAGGTGGTCACGTAGCAGATCTATGCCTTCGCCGGTACGCGCCGACAGGCGAATAAGTGAGTGGCCATTTACTTCGGTCATACCCAGCGTCTCACCGGTGATATCGGCTTTATTGCGCACCACGGTGATGGGCAAGCGGTGCGGCAGACGTGCCATAAACTCTGGCCAAATCTCAGCCGGCTCGGTGGCCGCGGTGGTGGTGCCATCGACCATAAACAGTACGCGATCCGCCTGTTCGATCTCGTTCCATGCACGTTCGATACCGATGCGCTCAACTTCGTCGATAGCTTCACGTAGGCCGGCGGTGTCGATGATGTGCAATGGCATGCCGTCGATGTGAATATGTTCGCGCAAAACGTCGCGGGTGGTGCCGGCGATATCGGTAACAATTGCCGCCTCGCGGCCGGCCAATGCGTTCAGCAGGCTGGATTTACCGGCGTTTGGCCGCCCGGCGATCACCACCTTCATCCCTTCACGCAACAGACTGCCCTGGTGCGCTTCGGCGCGTACGCTGTCCAGATCGGCCATAACGCCATTGAGCTGCGCTTCGATTTTACCGTCAGACAGGAAGTCGATTTCTTCATCGGGGAAGTCGATGGCCGCTTCTACATAGATCCGCAGGTGAGTAAGTGCTTCCACAAGCTGGTGGATGCGGGTGGAAAAAGCCCCCTGCAACGAGTTCATGGCTGAGCGTGCCGCCTGCTCTGAACTGGCATCGATCAGGTCGGCAATCGCCTCGGCCTGCGCCAGATCCAGCTTGTCGTTGAGGAATGCGCGTTCGGAAAACTCACCGGGCCGCGCGATACGCATGCCTGGCAGCGCCAACACGCGTTTGAGCAGCAGATCGAGGATCACCGGCCCGCCATGGCCTTGCAGTTCCAGCACGTCTTCGCCGGTAAACGAATTAGGGCCCGGGAACCACAGTGCGATGCCCTGATCCAGGGTGGCCCCTGCGGCATCTCGGAATGGCAGGTAATCGGCGTAACGCGGCTTGGGTAGCTTGCCGAGCAGGGCCTGGGCGACGTCTTTGGCGCCACGGCCGGAAATACGCAGAATGCCGACGCCGCCGCGTCCCGGCGGGGTGGCTTGGGCTACGATGGTATCGGTGGTGCTCATATACCCTTTATCCTTCAAGTTGCAGCGGTGTTGGCTGCCTTCTCTTACCCTCGGTCACCTGGCTTACCAGGTTCTCGGGAATGCGTTCAGTTGCCGCCTACCTGCAAGCTCGAATGCTGTCGGGTAAGGCGGTTCTCTCTGACAATAAAATATGCAAAAAGGCGGTCTAATGACCGCCTCTTATCTATCGCTGCAAGGGTTCAGCGCGCCAAACCCTTACAATACGCTTAGGTCTTTTTCTTGTCGCGGCTGTGTAAGCCACGTTTTTCCAGGCCGCGGTAAATCAACTGCTGCTGGAGGATGGTCACCAGGTTACTGACGATGTAGTACAGCACCAGACCGGACGGGAACCACAGGAAGAACACTGTGAAGATCACCGGCATGAAGGTCATGATTTTCTGCTGCATCGGGTCAGTCACGGTGGTTGGCGACATCTTCTGAATGAAGAACATCGTCACGCCCATCAGGATTGGCAAGATGTAGTACGGGTCCTGCGCCGACAGGTCATGGATCCACAGCGCGAACGGCGCATGGCGCAGCTCAACCGAGCCCATCAACATGTAGTACAGCGCCAGGAAGATTGGCATCTGGATAACCAGCGGCAGACAACCCCCCAACGGATTCACTTTCTCAGACTTGTACAGCGCCATCATTTCCTGGCTCATGCGCTGTTTGTCATCACCGATACGCTCACGCATCGCCTGCAGTTTTGGCTGCAGCATGCGCATTTTCGCCATCGAGGTGTACTGCGCTTTGGTCAGCGGGTACATGATGCCGCGCACGATGAAGGTGATGATGATAATTGAGAAGCCCCAGTTACCGATAAAGCCGTGGATGAACTTCAGCAGTTTGAACAGCGGCTGGGAGATGAACCACAACCAACCGTAATCCACGGTCAGGTCCAGATGCGGTGCCAGTTGGGCCATCTGATCCTGCAGTTCCGGGCCAACCCACAGGGTGGCGTTCAGCTGCTGCTGCGCACCAGGCTGCACCACTACCGGAGTAGATTTGAAGCCGATGGTAGACAGGTTGTCGCCAGGCTTGGCGGTATAGAAGGTATTACTACCCTGAGTTGCCGGTACCCAGGCGGTGGCGAAGTATTGTTGCAGCATCGCAACCCAACCGCCCTGGGTGGTCACGCTCAGGTTCTCGTCCTTATCGAACGCATACTTCTGATATTTGTCTTCGCTGGAAGAGTACGCCGCACCACGGAAGGTGTGCAGAGCGAAGTTATTGCTGCCGGTGTCACGGTGCTTAGGCAGTTCGGTGGTCTGCTTCAGTTGACCGAACAGGGTCAGTTCCAGCGGAGTGGTGCTCTTGTTGTCGACGTTGTAGTCAACGCCAACCGCGTAATGGTTACGCTTGAGCACGAAAGTCTTGGTGTAGATTGCACCGTCTTTACCGGTAAAGGTCAGCGGGATACGCAACTCTTCCTGGCCTTCCGGCAAGGTATAGCTGTCCTGCGCCGCCTGGAACAGAGGACGTTCGCCATTTGCCGGGTTATCCGGGCCGTTTCTGCCGGTCAGGCCGCTTTGCGCCTGATAAACAAATGCCGGTGTGGTTTCCAGCAGCTGGAATGGCGTCGATGAACCCAGAGTGTCCGGGTAGGCCAACAGTTTAGCCTGCTCGATATCACCACCACGGGTGTTGATGGTCAGCGACAGCACGTCAGTGTTTACGGTAATAAGTTTACCTTGGCCACTGGCTGGAACTGCTGAGCTTGCGGCATCACCGGTAGCAGGGTTCGAAGTCTGTTGCGTGGTCTGCGCGACTGGTTGCGGAGCGTTGTCCGTTTGCCAGGCTTGCCAGATCATGAAAGACACGAACAGCAGAGCGATGAGGAGAAGATTGCGTTGCGAATCCATCGTTAGTGTTCTCTGTTATCGTCGGGTTTCGGCGGCACGGGATCATCGCCACCTGGGTTCAAGGGGTGGCATTTTAATACGCGTTTCAATGCTAACCAACTGCCTTTTATCATGCCAAACCTGCTTAATGCCTCAATTGCGTAATGAGAGCATGTCGGCTGGAAGCGACAACGAGGCCCAAGCAGCGGACTGATGACGAGCTGGTAAGCCCGCACCAGCCCGATCAGGATGCGGGAGCCTGGCGACAGTGGCGACGCCATAATTTTTCCAAAGCTTCCGTCAGTGCACGGTTATCCAAATCCGCTATCCCTTTTTTGGCCACCACGACAAAATCCATCGCCGGTAACTCGTGCTGAAGTAAACGGAAGCTTTCGCGGGTTAGGCGTTTGATCCGGTTGCGTTCATGCGCGCGTTTGACGTGTTTTTTGGCGACGGTAAGACCGATGCGGGGATGCCCCAGCTGGTTCAGGCGGCCGAGGATGGTGATTTGCGGCGTGCCAGCCCGTTGTGGCTGCTGGAAGACGAAAGTGAAGTGAGTGGGAGTTAACAAACGTAACTCCCTGGGAAAAGCGAGCTTAACCACTCAGCGGGTTAGCTTTTATTACTTAGAAACAGTCAGACGAGAACGGCCTTTCGCACGACGGCGGGCCAGAACTTGACGACCATTTTTGGTGGCCATACGAGCACGGAAGCCGTGGCTACGGTTACGCTTCAATACGGACGGTTGGAAAGTGCGTTTCATGGCGATTTCTACCTAAACTTAAAATAATTACTGATCAGTAAACGCGTTTGGCTATTCGGCGTGAAGACGACCGACGCCTCAATCGCAATATATAAAGAGGCGGGATTGTAATAATTGTACAGTCCTGAGTCAATTCACATTGCGCTAGCCTACCTGGTTGTCTGCCAATTCGGAGTAAAATCCGGTATTGGCCCGTGGTCACCGCAGAATCCTGTCCGGTTAATGACACACCATTTAGGAACCAGGTACACACGTAGGGCGAAGATTATACGGACTCGGGGGTAAATCGCAAGGATCCCGATGCGATCCTTGGGGGCAAAGCCAAGGATCTGGCGTGGATAACAGGGTATAACCGGTTGACAATGTAAAAAATACCTTTCCTCAGGCGGGTTTTTGCCTGCAATTTAGCGAGGCTGGCGAAAAGATCGCCGCAGGCCGGGGCCTGTGGATAAAATGGATCTAATCTGTGATGAAGAGGAGGATCTCTTGCGCGGATTGCGCTATGATCCGTCATTCCGATCGCGATCTCTCAAGCGGGGATCGTGAGGGACATAAACCGTGAAAGGCGGTTCGCATCCCCCACAGGCAAACAGCCGATGCCGGGTATGTGTCAAAAATCATGAGTTATAAAAAATTAGCCTGATTCTTTTCTTTTATTGATCTTGTTCGAGTGGAGTCCGCCGTGTCACTTTCGCTTTGGCAGCAGTGTCTTGCCCGATTGCAGGATGAGTTACCTGCCACAGAATTTAGTATGTGGATACGCCCATTGCAGGCGGAACTGAGTGACAACACCCTGGCGCTTTATGCGCCCAATCGTTTTGTGCTGGATTGGGTTCGCGATAAGTACTTAAACAATATCAATGGCCTGTTGAATGATTTCTGCGGTACGGATGCCCCATTGCTGCGTTTTGAAGTGGGCAGTAAACCCCTCTCCCAAATCATTAGCCAGACCGTCACCGCCAGCGTCAGTGCACCCAGCGCGCCAATAGCGCGTGTTGCCGCGCCGTCCCGCCCAAGCTGGGACAACGCAGCGCCGCAGCCTGAACTTTCTTACCGCTCCAACGTTAACCCAAAGCACACCTTTGATAACTTTGTTGAGGGTAAATCCAACCAGTTGGCGCGCGCGGCGGCCCGTCAGGTAGCAGATAACCCGGGCGGTGCCTATAATCCGTTGTTCCTTTATGGCGGTACCGGTCTGGGTAAAACTCACCTGTTGCACGCGGTGGGTAACGGCATCATGGCACGCAAGGCCAACGCCAAAGTGGTCTATATGCACTCTGAACGCTTTGTGCAGGACATGGTCAAAGCCTTGCAGAACAATGCCATTGAAGAATTTAAGCGTTATTACCGTTCGGTTGATGCGCTGCTGATCGATGACATCCAATTTTTTGCCAATAAAGAGCGTTCACAGGAAGAGTTCTTCCATACCTTTAACGCCCTGTTGGAAGGCAATCAGCAGATAATCCTGACCTCGGACCGTTATCCGAAAGAGATTAACGGCGTGGAAGATCGTCTGAAATCCCGCTTCGGTTGGGGGCTGACGGTAGCAATCGAACCGCCAGAACTGGAAACCCGCGTAGCGATCCTGATGAAAAAGGCCGACGAGAATAATATCCGTCTGCCGGGCGAAGTGGCGTTCTTTATCGCCAAGCGCCTGCGTTCCAACGTGCGTGAGCTCGAAGGGGCGTTGAACCGCGTGATTGCCAACGCAAACTTTACCGGCCGTGCCATTACCATCGATTTCGTGCGTGAAGCGCTGCGCGATCTGCTGGCACTGCAGGAAAAGCTGGTCACCATCGATAATATTCAAAAGACGGTGGCGGAATACTATAAAATTAAAATCGCTGATTTGTTGTCCAAGCGGCGCTCGCGTTCCGTTGCCCGTCCCCGCCAAATGGCGATGGCGCTGGCAAAAGAGCTCACCAACCACAGCCTGCCAGAAATCGGCGATGCGTTTGGTGGCCGCGACCATACCACGGTGTTGCACGCCTGCCGGAAGATCGAGCAGCTGCGTGAGGAAAGTCACGACATCAAAGAAGATTTCTCCAATTTAATCAGAACATTATCTTCCTAGCGCTATGAAATTTATCGTTGAACGTGAGCATCTGCTAAAACCACTGCAACAGGTGAGCAGCCCGCTGGGCGGCCGCCCAACGCTGCCAATTCTGGGTAACCTGCTGTTGCAGGTGACGGAAGGCTGCCTGCTGTTGACCGGCACCGATCTGGAGATGGAGATGGTGGCGCGCGTTGCCCTGTCCCAACCTCATGAGGTGGGCGCGACTACCGTCCCCGCGCGTAAATTATTTGATATCTGCCGTGGCTTGCCTGAAGGGGCCGAGATTACTGTGACGCTGGAAGGCGAGCGTATGCTGGTGCGTTCCGGCCGCAGTCGCTTCTCTCTTTCTACGTTGCCGGCGGTGGATTTCCCGAACCTGGACGACTGGCAGAGCGAAGTTGAATTTTCTCTGCCGCAGGCGACCCTTAAGCGCCTGATCGAAGCCACGCAGTTCTCAATGGCTCATCAGGACGTGCGCTACTACTTAAACGGCATGCTGTTCGAAACCGAAGGTGAAGAACTGCGTACCGTGGCGACCGATGGTCACCGCCTGGCGGTGTGCTCAATGCCGATCGGTCAGCAATTGCCATCGCATTCGGTGATCGTGCCGCGTAAAGGCGTGATGGAACTGGTGCGTCTGCTCGACGGTGGCGATACGCTGCTGCAACTGCAGATCGGCAGTAACAACATTCGCGCCCACGTCGGTGACTTTATTTTCACCTCCAAGCTGGTTGATGGCCGTTTTCCTGACTATCGTCGCGTATTGCCGAAGAACCCGGACAAAACGCTGGAAGCCGGCTGCGATCTGCTCAAGCAGGCGTTTGCTCGAGCGGCCATTTTGTCGAACGAAAAGTTCCGCGGCGTACGCCTGTATGTCAGCCAAAATCAGCTCAAGATCACCGCCAACAACCCAGAACAGGAAGAGGCGGAAGAGATCCTCGATGTCAGCTACGACGGCACCGAGATGGAAATTGGTTTCAACGTCAGCTACGTGCTGGACGTATTGAACGCGCTCAAGTGTGAAGATGTGCGCCTGCTGCTGACCGACTCGGTTTCCAGCGTGCAGATCGAAGACGGTGCCAGTAAGTCCGCTGCCTACGTCGTCATGCCAATGCGGTTGTGATCGATATCCGGGCTATCTTGCTTGCCATTTTACGCTTGGGCAGTGCTCGCAATCCTCACGTACTCTGTGTACGCTCCGGTTGCTGTGCGCTGTCCGCACGTAAACTGCCAGCGCCGATAACGCCCTCACATTGAGCGTAATTTCCCGGTGATGGAATTGGCATGGCATTAACGCGTTTACTGATTAAAGATTTCCGTAATATAGAAGCTGCCGATTTGGCGCTGGCGCCGGGATTCAACTTCCTGGTGGGTGCCAATGGCAGTGGAAAGACCAGCGTGCTTGAGGCGGTGTATACCCTTGGGCACGGGCGGGCCTTTCGCAGCCTGCAGGCTGGGCGGGTGATCCGCCACGATCAGCCTGAGTTTATTTTGCACGGCCGTATTGACGGTGCAGAGCGTGAAATATCCGTAGGATTAAGCAAGAGCCGTCAGGGGGACAGCAAGGTACGCATCGATGGCAGCGACGGCCACAAAGTGGCTGAACTGGCGCAGCTATTGCCGATGCAACTGATTACCCCCGAAGGTTTTACCCTGCTAAACGGTGGGCCGAAATTCCGGCGTGCCTTCCTGGACTGGGGCTGTTTTCATAACGAACCCGGTTTTTTCACCGCCTGGAGCAACCTGAAACGGTTACTGAAGCAGCGCAATGCCGCGCTGCGCCAGGTCAGTCGCTATGCGCAGCTCCGCGCCTGGGATCAGGAACTGATCCCGCTGGCCGAGCGTATCAGCGAGTGGCGGGCAGCATACAGCGACGCGATTGCCGCGGATATTACCGCGACATGTGCGCAGTTTTTGCCCGAATTTGCCCTGAGTTTCTCTTTCCAGCGTGGCTGGGACAAGGAGAGCGACTACGGAGAGCTGCTGGAGCGCCAGTTTGAGCGTGACAGGGCGTTAACCTATACCGCGGTGGGGCCGCATAAAGCGGACTTTCGCATCCGTGCCGACGGCACGCCGGTAGAGGATTTGTTATCGCGCGGTCAGCTGAAGTTGCTGATGTGCGCGTTGCGCTTAGCGCAGGGTGAGTTTCTCACCCGGCAGAGCGGGCGGCGTTGCCTGTATCTGATTGATGATTTTGCCTCCGAGCTGGACACCGGCCGTCGCCGGTTGCTGGCCGATCGCCTGAAAGCCACCCAGGCCCAGGTCTTTGTCAGTGCCGTAAGTGCTGAACAAGTGACCGATATGGCCGGTGAAAAGGGCAAGATGTTCCGCGTGGAACAAGGTAAAATAGAGGTTCAACCACAGGACTAAAATGAGCGAGAAACGTTGATGTCGAATTCTTATGACTCCTCAAGTATCAAGGTATTAAAAGGGCTGGACGCGGTGCGTAAGCGCCCGGGCATGTATATCGGCGACACCGATGATGGCACCGGTCTGCACCACATGGTATTCGAGGTTGTGGACAACGCTATCGACGAAGCACTCGCTGGCCACTGTAGTGACATCCAGGTGACCATCCATGCCGACAACTCCGTTTCGGTACAGGATGACGGCCGTGGTATCCCGACCGGTATTCACGAAGAGGAAGGGGTTTCTGCGGCGCAGGTGATCATGACCGTGCTGCATGCCGGCGGCAAATTTGATGACAACTCCTACAAGGTGTCCGGCGGTCTGCACGGCGTGGGTGTTTCTGTTGTTAACGCCCTTTCCGAGAAGCTGGAACTGGTTATCCGTCGCGAAGGCAAAGTGCACGAGCAAACCTACGCCATGGGCGAGCCACAGGCGCCGCTGAAAGTGGTCGGTGAAACCGATCAAACCGGCACCACGGTGCGTTTCTGGCCGAGCTATGAAACCTTCACCAATAATGTCGAATTTGAGTACGATATTCTGGCCAAGCGCCTGCGTGAACTCTCATTCCTGAACTCGGGCGTGTCTATCCGCCTGAAAGACAAACGCACCGATAAAGAAGACCACTTCCACTACGAAGGTGGTATCAAGGCGTTTGTTGAGTACCTGAACAAAAACAAAACCCCGATCCATCCCAACGTGTTCTATTTCTCAACCGTGAAAGACGACATCGGTGTGGAAGTGGCGCTGCAGTGGAACGACGGTTTCCAGGAAAATATCTACTGCTTCACCAACAACATCCCACAGCGTGATGGGGGTACCCACCTGGTCGGTTTCCGTACCGCTATGACCCGTACCCTGAACAGTTACATGGATAAAGAAGGCTACAGCAAAAAAGCCAAAATCAGCGCCACCGGTGACGATGCGCGTGAAGGCCTGATTGCCGTGGTTTCGGTGAAAGTTCCGGATCCCAAGTTCTCTTCTCAGACCAAAGACAAGCTGGTTTCTTCCGAGGTGAAAACCGCGGTTGAGACACTGATGAACGAAAAGCTGGTCGATTATCTGATGGAAAATCCGGGCGATGCGAAAATTGTCGTCGGTAAAATCATCGATGCGGCACGTGCCCGTGAAGCGGCGCGTAAAGCGCGCGAAATGACCCGTCGTAAAGGCGCATTGGATCTGGCCGGCCTGCCGGGCAAACTGGCAGATTGCCAGGAACGTGACCCGGCGCTGTCCGAACTGTACCTGGTGGAAGGGGACTCAGCGGGCGGCTCTGCCAAGCAGGGGCGTAACCGTAAGAACCAGGCAATCTTGCCGTTGAAAGGTAAAATCCTCAACGTTGAGAAAGCACGCTTCGACAAGATGCTGTCTTCGCAGGAAGTGGCGACGCTGATCACTGCACTGGGCTGCGGCATTGGCCGCGATGAGTACAACCCGGACAAACTGCGTTACCACAGCATCATTATCATGACCGATGCCGACGTCGATGGCTCGCACATCCGTACGCTGCTGTTGACCTTCTTCTACCGTCAGATGCCGGAAATCATTGAGCGCGGCCACGTGTTCATTGCCCAGCCGCCGCTGTACAAGGTGAAAAAAGGCAAGCAGGAACAGTACATCAAAGATGACGAGGCGATGGATCAGTACCAAATCGCCATCGCGATGGATGGCGCAACCCTGCACACCAACGCCAGCGCCCCAGCGCTTGCCGGTGAGCCATTGGAAAAACTGGTTGCCGAGCACTATAGCGTGCAGAAGCTGATCGGTCGTATGGAGCGCCGCTACCCGCGTGCCCTGCTGAACAACCTGATTTACCAGCCAACGCTGGCAGAGGGCGATCTGAGCGATCAGGCCAAGGTTAAGACCTGGATTGATTCGCTGGTGAAATTGCTGAACGACAAAGAACAGCACGGCAGCAGCTATGACTCGGTTCTCTTTGAGAACCGTGAGCGTCAGATGTTTGAGCCGGTACTGCGCATCCGTACCCACGGTGTGGATACCGACTACGCGCTGGACTTCGATTTCATCCACGGCGGTGAATACCGCAAGATCTGCGTGCTGGGTGAGAAACTGCGCGGCCTGATCGAAGAAGATGCCTTCATCGAACGTGGTGAGCGTCGTCAACCCGTTGAAAGCTTCGAGCAGGCATTGGAGTGGCTGGTGAAAGAGTCACGTCGTGGGCTGGCCGTACAGCGTTATAAAGGTCTGGGTGAAATGAACCCAGAGCAGCTGTGGGAAACCACCATGGATCCGGAAAGCCGCCGCATGCTGCGCGTGACCGTGAAGGACGCCATTGCTGCTGACCAACTGTTTACCACCCTGATGGGTGATGCGGTTGAGCCTCGTCGTGCCTTTATCGAAGAAAATGCCCTGAAAGCGGCAAACATCGATATCTAACCTCTTTCTCCCCAAAATAATTCAAGTTGCATCAAGGCGGCAACTGAACGAATCCCCAGGAGCTTAGATAACTAAGTGACTGGGGTGAGTCAAGGCAGCCAACAAAGAGGCGGCTTGAAGTATGATCGGGGCTGTGAAAATCCGCATAGGGAAACTTGTGCGGATTTTTTTTACGCCTTTTTTGGCGCTGACATTAGACGCTGAAACGCGTTAGCATGGGAAAAAACCACTGGGAGAAGGCTCGAATGGCTATTGAATTGATTGCGATTGATATGGACGGCACGCTACTCAACCCGCAGCACCAGATTACACCGGCGGTAAAGCAGGCGATCACCGAGGCACGCCGCAAAGGGGTGCATGTGGTGCTGGCAACCGGACGGCCCTATGTTGGCGTGCAGGACTATCTGCGACAGTTGGATATTCAGGGGGCCGGTGATTTCTGTATTACCTATAATGGCGCACTGGTTTTACAGGCAGTAGACGGTGCCTGCATCCTGCAGGAAACGCTGGGTTTTGAGGATTATCTTTATTTCGAGCAGATGGCACGCGAGTTGGGCGTCCATTACCAGGCATTTGATTTTGACACACTGTATACCCCGAACAAGGATATCGGCAAATACACCGTGCATGAGTCGGAGATGACCGGTATTCCGCTGAAGTACCGCAGCGTGGAAGAGATGGATCCTGAGATTCGGTTCCCGAAATTGATGATGGTCGACGAGCCAGAGCTGCTGGATCACGCCATTGCCCGCATCCCGGCCGAAGCATGGGAGCGTTACACTATCCTGAAAAGCGCGCCTTACTTCCTGGAAATTTTACACCGGAAAGTCGATAAGGGGACCGGGGTGAAAATGCTGGCCGATCATCTTGGTATTGCGCGTGAAAACGTGATGACGTTGGGCGATCAGGCCAATGACACTGCGATGATAGAGTATGCCGGTGTTGGCGTGGCGATGGGTAATGCTATCCCGGAACTGAAAGCGGTAGCGCAGTTTGTTACCAGCACCAATACCGAAGACGGTGTAGCCCGCGCCATCGAGAAGTTTGTGCTGAATGCCTGACGGTGATTCGATTTAAAGGGGCGCAGTTGCGCCCCTAAAAACATTCTATATCCGTGCCAAAATACCCTTCACAATCTGTACGTCCTGAATCGCCAGCCCGGTCAGATCGGCCAGCGTGATTTGATGCGCGTCGCTACGCATTTTTATCCCCTGAGCCAATGCCGTACCCAATTCGACGATCGGCGTCGATTTAAGCAAACCCTGCCGATAAGCGGTGGCGATCTCACCATAATCTGCACATTGTGCCAAAGCATCCACTAACAGCACGTCCGCCCTGGCCACCAGATCGGCCGCCAACTCCTGTTTGCCCTGGGCGTCAGCGCCGACGGCGGTGATGTGGGTACCGGGTTGAATATCCGCCGCGTGCAGAATAGGTTCGCGGCTCGGGGTGGTGGTGACAATCAACCGACAGTGCGCTGCCAGTTCCGCGGCATCCTGGGTGATATTCACCCGGAAGCCTTCGGCTTCGACATCGCGCCGATAGGCTTGCAAGGTCTCTTCGTTGCGGCCCCACACCCAAACCTCACGGCAGGCGGTCAGGGACTTTAGCTGTTGTAACTGCAGTCGGGCCTGCATGCCGCAGCCGACAATGCCAATCGCCGGGATCGATGCCGGAGCACAGAGTTCGGCGACAATACGCCCGGCCAGCGCGGTGCGTAACGCAGTTAACCACCCCTCGTCCAGTAACAATGCCCGGGGTTCACCGGTTTGCGCCGAGAAGGCCATCATCAGCCCCTGATTACTGGCCAGCCCCTGCGCCGGGTTATGGTAAAAGCCGGCGGAAACCTTGAGGACAAATTGTTCGTCCCCTTCCAGCCAGGCCGATTTAATACAGCAGTCACCCGCCGCCTGTTCAAACAGAAAATGCTGCACTGGCGGCTGTTGCACTTGCCGTTGGGAATATGCAATAAATCCCTTTTTTAGCAACAATGTGACGGCATCTGCATCGAAAACTTCAAGGATCTGCCGTTTATTAAGGATTTTCATCGGAGATTGCCTTAAGGTATTTCTCCAGCACAATGTTTTTCCCGCACAGTACCACAGCCACTTTTTTGCCCTGAAATTCCGGAGCCAGTTTGATGGCAGCGGCTAAGGCCACCCCGGCAGCACCTTCAATAATCCAGCGGTCGCTGGCGGCAATCTGGCGCATGGCCTGTTTGATTTCCGCTTCACTGACCAATACTTTGCGGTCAATCACCTGCTGGCACAGCGGGAAGGTGATCGCATCCGGCTCAACGCCGCCGGCGGTGCCATCTGACAGCGTATCCTGTTCTTCCACCGGATAGATATGACCCGCCTGCAGTGCGCTATACATGCTGGTGGCATTTTCCGGCCAGCAGGCAATAAGCTGAGTTTTCGGCGACAATTGCTGTAAAACGGTACCGATTCCTGAAATGTAGCCACCGCCACCCACGGCAACAAACACCGCATCCAAATCCGCTTGCTGCTCAACCAACTCCATGCCGCAGGTGCCCTGACCGGCAATCACCTGTGGGTCGTTATAGGGGGAGATATAGACTTTGCCTTGCTCAATGGCAGCCTTTTCTCCCGCCTGCTCGGCATTCAGTGCGTCGCCCGGCACCAGTTCCACCTTGCCACCCAGTGCACGGATGGTTTCCAGTTTTATCGCTGCCGCCGTTTCCGGGGCATACACCGTCACGCTGACGCCCATCAGTTTGCCCGCCAGCGCGACGGCCTGGCCGTGATTGCCGGTCGAGGCGGCGATCACCCCGCGGCTGCGTTGTTGCTCATTCAGCAGCCGCAGTTTGTTGCTGGCACCGCGAAATTTGAAAGAACCGGTATGTTGCAGATGGTCGCACTTCAGATACAGTTCGCAGCCCAACTGCTGTGACAGCAGTACGCTGCGTTCCAGCGGGGTCACGCGAACCTGCGGGCGCAATTGCTGATGGGCGGAAACAATCGCGTCAAATAGCTGACTCATACAGAATCCTTGATATTTTTCAGATAGTTGTAGACGGTAGCGCGGCCGATACCGAGGATCTTGGCGACGTAGCCGGCGGCATTTTTTCCTTTGAAAGCCCCCTGATGATAGAGCGCCTCCACCATGGCCCGCTTGCCCGCACCGTTAAGGGTGCCGAGCGTTTGTTGGCGCTGTTGCAACCATTGATGAATAAAGGTGTTGATGCGTTCCTGCCAGTCATCCTGAAACAGCACGTCCGGCTGTGGTTGCAGGGCATGGCCACCCAGGAAGACTTCCAGCGCGGCTTTGGCGCTTTCCAGCACGGTGATATCAAGATTGATGCACAACAGGCCAATGGGGGCACCGTTATCGTCGCGCAATACTGCGCTGATAGAACGCAGTTGGCTGCCATCCCAATTGCGCTTCAGGTAGGGGCCGATCACCTGCAAACCTTGATCGCCCTGTAACTCGCTCAGGTTGGAGTCTTCGCCCAGCTCACGCTGCGAGCGGTTATTGCTGATGTAAACCAGTTTCTGGCTGGCGAGATCATGAAGTGCCACTTCGGCGTAAGGGGAAAATAACAGCGTTATGGCATCGGCAATGGCGTGGTAGCGACTCAGCATGGTGATCTTTTATTTAGATTTAAAAGTCCAATTTAGAATTAATTTTCTAATTTGTAAACCGATAAACTTTCGGAGCCGTTCTAACGATGATCATTCAACGACTGCCATTGGTTATTGGCATCCCCACCAACTTGGATTGTCTATTTTGTGATCCAGATTGTAGTACAACATTTATTTTTGGAACTACAATATGACCATTGTTGTTGAGGTGAGTTATCAAGATTGTGCTGCAACCGCAGGACGCCAATGGGAGACGCGGGTAAAGTAAATCCGTTATCACAGCATGGCGAATGCCACGGAGAAATCATGAACAAGCAGCAGATCGGTAAAACCGACCGCATCATTATCGAGATGGGCCAGCAGATCGTCGGTGGCAAATATGTCCCGGGGGCGGCACTCCCCGCAGAAACGGAGCTGTGCGAAGAGTTTGAAACCTCGCGCAATATCATCCGCGAAGTCTTGCGTGCGCTGATGGCCAAGCGGTTGGTGGAGGTGAAGCGCTATCGTGGCGCATTCGTGACGCTGCGCAGCCAGTGGAATTATCTGGATACCGACGTCCTGAACTGGGTGCTGGCGCAGGATTATGATCCACGCCTAATCGCCTCGATGAGTGAAGTTCGTAACCTGGTGGAGCCAACGATTGCTCGCTGGGCGGCGGAGCGAGCTACCTCCAGCGAACTGGCGGTGATCGAAGCGGCGCTGAACGACATGAAAATCCACCACCAGGATCGTGAACGTTTTAATGAGGCCGACATTCGTTATCACGAAGCGGTGCTGGCGGCGGTGCACAACCCGGTTTTGCAGCAGCTCAGCGTGGCGATTAGCTCGCTGCAGCGCGCGGTGTTTGAGCGCACCTACATGTCAGATGAGGACAATATGCCACGTACTCTGCGCGAGCATCAGGAATTGTATGACGCCATCCGTCATCAGGATGCGGACGCCGCAGAGCAGGCGGCACTGGCGATGATCGCCAGCTCGACCAAACGCTTAAAGGACATCACTTGAATAACAATTTTATCGCGATTGACTGGGGTTCCACCAACCTGCGCGCCTGGCGTTACGAACAGGGTGTCTGCGTCGATAGCTTGCAGTCGCAGGCCGGTGTTACCCGCCTTGGCGGCCGCACGCCGCAGCAGGTTTTCAGCGAGCTAATGGCGCGTTGGGCGGAGCCGCTGCCGGTGGTGATGGCGGGGATGGTCGGCAGCAATGCCGGCTGGCTGCAGGTGCCTTATCTGCATTGCCCAACCCGCCTGACCGAGGTTGCCCAACAGTTAACGGCGGTAGAGCAGGCCTTACCTTATCGGGCCTGGATTATTCCGGGCATTTGTATCGAACGTGAAGATAACTGCAACGTTATGCGCGGTGAAGAAACCCAGTTGATCGGTGCCTATGCCGAACAGCCGGCGGCGGTTTATGTCATGCCAGGTACCCACAGCAAATGGGTGCGCATGGAAGATGACACCCTGGCGGATTTCCGTACGGTGATGACGGGCGAATTGCATCATTTGCTGCTCAGCCATTCGTTGATCGGCGTGGGATTAAGTGAACAACGGCCTAATCCGCAGGCGTTTGCCAGCGGGTTGGATGTCGGTATGAATGAAAGCCACATCGTGCGATGTTTATTTGAAACTCGCGCTGCTCACGTGCTCGGCAAAATGGAAAAAAGCGCCGTCAGCGACTGGCTTTCCGGCTTGTTGATCGGCAATGAGGTGGCGCAAATGCAGCGTGAATATCCGTTGCCGCCTGACGCGGCATTAACGGTGATCGGCAACCCGCAGCTTGGCGAGCGTTATGCCCAGGCACTGACTATGGCCGGGATACGCCACCAGATCCTGGACGGCGATCGGGCTTTCCAATCGGGAATAAGGAGCATTGTGCATGAGCTGGAATACTGAACTGCCACTGATCGCCATCCTGCGCGGCATTACACCGCAGGAGGTGGCTGATCACGTACAAACTTTACTGGAGGCGGGGTTTGATGCGATTGAAATACCGATGAACTCGCCGGACTGGCAGCAAAGCATCGGTGATACGGTGAAGAAATTCGGCGATCGCGCACTGATCGGTGCCGGCACCGTGCTGCAACCTGCGCAGGTGGAAGAGTTGGCCGCGCTGGGTGGCCAACTGGTGGTGACACCCAATACCCAACCGGCGGTGATCCGCAGGGGCGTGGCGCTGGGCATGACGGTTTGCGCCGGTTGCGCCACCGCTTCGGAAGCATTCAACGCGCTGGAGGCCGGGGCTCAGGCATTGAAGATTTTCCCCTCGGTCTCCTTTGGCCCGGATTATATCAAGGCGCTGAAAGCGGTACTGCCGCCTCAGATCCCTGTTTTTGCCGTCGGCGGCATCACGCCGGAAAACGTGCATCTGTATCTGGCCGCAGGCTGTGTGGGTGCCGGGTTGGGGGGCGATCTCTATCGCGCCGGCCAATCGGTAGAACGCACCGCTCAGCAGGCTGCCGCTTTCGTTCGAGCCTATAAGGAAGCCACCCAATGAAAATAACCAAAATGACCACTTATCGGCTGCCGCCGCGCTGGATGTTCCTGAAGATTGAAACCGATGAAGGCATCGTCGGCTGGGGCGAACCGGTGATTGAAGGGCGTGCGCGCAGCGTGGAGGCGGCGGTGCACGAGCTGTCGGAATATGTGGTGGGCCAGGATCCTGCGCGAATTAACGATATCTGGCAGACGCTCTATCGCGGTGGCTTCTATCGTGGCGGACCGATCCTGATGAGTGCGATCGCCGGTATTGATCAGGCGCTGTGGGATATCAAAGGCAAGGCGCTGGGCGTACCGGTTTATCAACTGCTGGGCGGTTTGGTACGCGACAAAATCAAGGCGTATAGCTGGGTGGGCGGCGATCGTCCTTCCGACGTGATCGCCGGTATCAACAAGCTGACGGAAATCGGCTTCGACACCTTTAAGCTCAATGGTTGCGAAGAGATGGGCATTATCGATAGCGCGCGTAAGGTGGATGCTGCGGTGGCCGTGGTGGCGCAGATCCGCGAAGCCTTTGGCAACCGTATCGAGTTCGGTCTGGATTTCCATGGTCGTGTCGATGCGCCAATGGCTAAAATCCTGATCAAAGAGCTGGAGCCGTACCGCCCGCTGTTTATCGAAGAACCGGTGCTGGCGGAACAGGCGGAGTACTATCCGCGCCTGGCGGCGCAGACGCATATCCCGATTGCCGCCGGTGAACGTATGTATTCGCGTTTTGATTTCAAACGGGTGCTGGCAGAGGGCGGCCTGGCGATTATTCAGCCCGATCTGTCTCACGCCGGTGGCATCACCGAATGTTTCAAAATCGCCGCCATGGCGGAGACCTATGATGTGGCGCTGGCACCGCATTGCCCACTGGGGCCGATTGCGCTGGCCGCCTGTCTGCATGTGGATTTTGTGGCGCGTAACGCGGTGTTCCAGGAGCAGAGCATGGGTATTCACTACAATCAGGGAGCCGAACTACTGGATTACGTAGTGAATAAAGACGATTTCAAAATGACCGATGGCCATTTCTACCCACTGACTAAACCGGGTCTCGGGGTGGAAATTAACGAAGAGCTGGTGATCGAGCGCAGCAAACAAGCGACGGACTGGCGTAATCCCGTGTGGCGCTATCCTGACGGCGCAGTTGCCGAGTGGTAATACAGGTTTAAATAATCATTATTAAATTTCACGCTGAAAGGATACTTAAATGGTGTCTCGCTTGACGTCGCCGTCAGGCGAGGGACAAACATGAAATAAATACTGAGAGGGTAAGCAATGAATAACCACTCGCAATTTTCAATAACGTGGATTTTATTATTTTTTAAGAAGAATATATATCGCTAACCTATTGTCATGACAGGTTAATACCGCCATTAGGTGGGTTTTTCCCAGTGTGTCCCGTGACGTTTTTTTAAATCATCACCAGTAAATCTACTCGGCGGCGCTACCCTACAACATCGCACCGCTATTATTAAAATCCGAAAAATAACGGAATAAAGATAATGGATACAACCTTAACCTCAGCACCAAAAAGTAAACGCCGCTATCTAACGTTATTAATGATATTTGTCACCGTGGTGATCTGCTATGTCGACCGCGCCAATCTGGCGGTGGCCTCGGCGCATATTCAGCAGGAGTTCGGCATCAGCAAGGCGCAGATGGGCTATATTTTCTCTGCGTTTGCCTGGACCTATACCCTGTGTCAGATCCCTGGCGGTTGGTTTCTGGATCGCGTCGGTTCCAAGCTGACCTATTTTATTGCCATTATGGGTTGGTCGATCGCAACGCTGCTGCAGGGGTTCGCCAGTGGCCTGGTATCACTGATTGGCCTGCGTGCGGTGACCGGGCTGTTTGAAGCACCGGCATTCCCCACCAATAATCGCATCGTCACCAGTTGGTTCCCCGAGCAGGAGCGGGCTTCAGCGGTGGGGTTCTATACTTCCGGTCAGTTTGTCGGGCTGGCGTTTTTGACGCCGCTATTGATCTGGGTTCAAGAGATCCTGAGCTGGCACTGGGTGTTCATCATCACTGGTGGTGTCGGTATCGTCTGGGCATTGGTGTGGCAGCGTGTTTATCAGTCGCCGCGTAACAGCAAAGGGGTGAACGACGCCGAGCTAAAATATATTCAGGCCGGTGGTGGCATGGTGGACGGCGACGTCGCGTCGGAAAAGAAAAACCGCGTAGCGCTCACCACCGCTGACTGGAAACTGGTGTTTCACCGCAAGCTGGTGGGGGTGTATCTGGGTCAGTTTGCCATTACCTCAACGCTGTGGTTCTTCCTTACCTGGTTCCCGAATTACCTGACGCAGGAAAAGCACATTGCTGCACTGACCGCCGGCTTTATGACCACGGTGCCTTTCCTGGCGGCGTTCTGCGGTGTGTTGTTATCCGGTTTTGTTGCCGATCGTTTGCTGCGCAGTGGGCGTTCAATCGGTTTTGCGCGCAAAACGCCGATTATCTGCGGGTTGCTGCTATCCACCTGTATCATGGGCGCCAATTACACCGACGATCCGCTGTGGATTATGGTGCTGATGGCGCTGGCATTCTTTGGCAACGGTTTCGCTTCCATTACCTGGTCGCTGGTGTCATCGCTGGCACCAACCCGGTTGATTGGCTTGACCGGTGGGGTGTTTAACTTTGTCGGCGGGCTGGGTGGCATCACGGTACCGCTGGTGGTGGGGTATCTGGCGCAGGATTATGGTTTTGCACCCTCACTGATTTATATCGCCGTTGTGGCACTCCTCGGCGCGTTGTCGTATCTGCTGTTGGTGGGTGATGTGAAACGCGTCGGCTGATCCGGTAAGATGGCGGCTCAGTGCCAGCATGAGCAGGGGAGCCGCCATGAGCCATCGGGAAAAACAGCTGACTTTTGATCCACGTGGGCATCAGCTAAGCAATATTAACGTCTGGACGCCGGACAGCCAGTGGCTGGCTTACGACGTACGCCCGAGCGGCGCTTCGTTCACCGGCCTGAGCATTGAACGGGTCAACGTAGACAGCGGCGTGGTGGAAGTGGTGTACCGTGCCCAGCACGGTGCTCACGTGGGCGTGGTGACCGTCAGCCCGGATACGCCGGCCCGATATGCTTTTATTCACGGCCCGGAGCACCCTGATAGCGTCTGGCATTACGATTTTCACCACCGTCGCGGGGTGATTGTCAGCGAACCGGATCGCGAGCTGGCCATCACCCTCGATGCGATGGATATCACCGCGCCCTACACTCCCGGCGCACTGCGCGGCGGCACTCATGTGCACGTGTTTAGTCCGGACGGCAGTCGCCTGAGCTTTACCTATAATGACCATGTGATGCATGAGCTGGACCCCGCGCTGGATCTGCGCAACGTGGGGGTGGCTGTGCCATTACAGGGCGTGAACCCTCCCAAGCAGCATCCGCGTGAATATGACGGCAGCCATTACTGCGTATTGGTCAGCGAGGCCACGCCACAACCGCAGCCGGGCAGTGACCAAATTAATCGGGCCTACGAAGAGGGCTGGGTTGGCCAAGGCGGTTATACCCGGCCTGATGGGCGGCAACAGCGCTGGGCGCTGGCGTTCATCGGCGATACGATTTCCAGCAGCGGTGAAAAGCTGCCTGAAGTGTTTATTGTTGATCTGCCCCAGGATGATGCCGATTACGCCAAAGCCGGTGCCCGGCCGTTGCAAGGTACCCCGACCCATTTACCTGCCCCCCCGCTGGGGGTACGCCAACGTCGGCTGACCTTTAGCGGCCAGCGACGTTTCCCCGGTGTAGTGACCACTCCCCGCCACTGGCTGCGCAGCTCACCTGACGGCAGTATGATTGCCTGCCTGATGAAGGATGACGTGGGCGTCGTACAGCTGTGGGTGGTCTCACCCAACGGCGGTGACCCGCGTCAGGTCACGCAGGGGCAACAGGGGATTCAATCGGCGTTCAGTTGGCATCCGCAGGGCGGTCGTATCGCGCTGGTATGTGATAACAGCCTGATGTTATGTGAGGTAGCCAGCGGACGGATGCAGCGCCTGACGCAGCGAACGGCGTTACCGCCTTCGGGGGACGCTATTGTGTTCTCACCGGACGGTAGCAAAGTGGCGTTTATGCGAGATGTTGGTGGATTCAGCCAGATTTTTGTGGCCGAGGTGTGAGCAACGGCGGGCGAGCAGCCCGCATCAGAGTCGCTTAATGTGGTGCTGCAGTGGCGACATGGGCTGGATCGCCGCTGACGGCCAGATTTTGCTCTTCGCCACGCAAGATGCGCGCTCTCGGTGAGTCTGCGGTACCGTCACTGCCAGAGCGCATATAGTCGTAAGGCAGTAACACCGTGTCCATCACCGCCGAGAAAGGCAGATCCAGCGCCACCAGTGGCATCATCGCCCAACTGGTATTGTCGTCCCTCAGCACGTCCATGCTGGCACGGGTACCCGGATAGTAGCCCTGATTCGGGCCGGTGTGACTCATTACGCTGGAGCAGCCGTTGGTCGCTAACAGCATGCAACTGGTTGCTATGACTCTTATCGTTTTCATTATTCCATCCTGCAGGGTGCTGTTCCCCAAAATCTGCTGATCTATAACATCTTGTGGATGTTTTAAAAGGAGCAAGAGCCCGCTCTGTGGCGGCCGTCTCAGTTTATTGTAAGGGATAAAAAAACTTTCGCTGCACTGATTATCATTTTTTTGATCATCACCGGTTGAAATGGTGAAAGCCACCCCCATTTTCTTATCAGAAGTAAATTAAGAATTCGCCGTAAGGGAATTCTGATATTTAGCCTGTCCATGATGGAAGGCTTAATTATTAAACCTCGCTGAAGTGCCTTAGGAGGCTGTTTTATGCGTAATTTCGATCTTTCTCCACTCTATCGCTCTGCGATTGGTTTTGACCGTTTGTTTAATGCGTTGGAGGCGGGCCAGAGTCAGGGTAATGGCGGCTACCCCCCTTATAACGTCGAGCTGGTGGATGAAAATCATTACCGCATCGCGATCGCGGTGGCAGGGTTCGCCGAGCAAGAGCTCGAGATCACTACCCAGGATAATCTGTTGATTGTGCGCGGTGCTCATAATAATGAGCCGGCGGAAAGAACCTACTTATATCAAGGTATTGCCGAACGCAACTTTGAACGTAAATTCCAGTTGGCTGAGCATATCCAAATTAAAGGCGCCAAGTTGGAAAACGGCCTGTTGTATATCGATATGGAACGCATCGTGCCGGAAACATTAAAACCGCGCCGGATAGAAATTAAATAATTCTTATTTCATCGGCGAAATGAACCGCCGGTGCAATGAATGTTAGTTAACTTGCCTGCCGTCAGGGGGCACAGCTTAATTTACCCTACGGGTAAAATCTCGCTTCATAGAAGGAGTTTATACTATGCGTAATTACGACTTATCCCCACTACTGCGTCAGTGGATCGGCTTTGACAAATTGGCCAGTTCAATGGGCGGCCAGGAGCCGCAAGGGTTCCCGCCATACAACATCGAGAAAAGCGACGATAACCACTACCGCATTTCTCTGGCGCTGGCCGGCTTCAAACAAAGCGAACTGGATATCGAAGTCGAAGGCCCACGCCTGACCGTGCGCGGTAAGCCGACGCCGTCGGAAAAACAGGTGGAATATCTGCATCAGGGGCTGGTGTGCAAAGAGTTCACACTGACCTTCACGCTGGCTGAACATTTGCAGGTTTCCGAGGCCCAGTTTGAAAATGGCCTGCTGCATATCGATCTGGTGCGTCAGGTGCCGGAAGCCCTGCAGCCACAGCGGATCGCCATCGGCACTACGCCAGGGCTGGAAGCCAAATAACAAATTGAAAAATTTCAACAATGCCCTAGGAATTTCGAGTTGTAGCTAGGCGACCAGCTCGCTCATCCCCAGGCGCTTACTTAAGTAAGTAACTGGGGTGAGCGACAAATCTGTCGGGAACAGATTTGAACGCTGCAACTTGAAAGACGACGGACAAAGGGGGAAGTCCTAACGGGCTTCCCCTTTTGCTTATCTGTGGCGCAAGCCACAGTCACCCTTTCCCGCCTGTGCCAAAATCCCTGTTAACTGTGTGACTTTAACCGCAAATTGGTTGTTAAACTTCTGGCAAGGATGTGCGCTATGAGCGAAATCGCCCTGACCGTCAGTATGTTGGCGTTGGTGGCCGTTCTCGGGCTGTGGATGGGTAACTGGAAGATCTATGGGGTGGGGCTGGGCATCGGTGGGGTGTTGTTCGGTGGCATTATCGTTGGGCATTTCGCCCAGAGCTGGCAGCTCAATCTTAATGGCGACATGTTGCACTTCATCCAGGAGTTCGGCCTGATCCTGTTCGTGTACACCATTGGTATTCAGGTCGGCCCAGGTTTCTTCTCTTCCTTGCGGGTGTCCGGGCTACGGCTCAACGGCTTTGCCATTTTACTGGTACTGGTCGGTGGGGTGGTCGCGGCGGGGGTTCACAAGCTGTTTGCCGTGCCGCTGCCAATCATTCTCGGCGTGTTCTCCGGGGCGGTCACCAATACTCCTGCGCTCGGTGCCGGGCAGCAAATCCTTACCGATTTGGGGTCAGATCCGGCATTGGTCGATCGCATGGGTATGGGGTACGCCATGGCCTATCCGTTTGGCATCTGTGGCATTTTGCTGGTGATGTGGCTGATACGCCTGTTTTTCCGCATTAATATCGAGCAAGAGGCGCAGGCGTTTGAAAGCAGCCTGGGCAACCAGCGCGAGCTACTGCACACCATGAACGTGGCGGTGCGTAACCCGAATCTGCAGGGAATGGCTGTCAAAAATGTTCCGCTGCTCAATGGTGAGGACATCATCTGTTCTCGCCTGAAACGGGGCGATTTGCTGATGGTGCCTGCCCCGTTGGAGAAGCTGGAACTGGGCGATTACCTGCATCTGGTGGGCAAGCGCGAAAGCCTGGAAAATGCCCGGCTGGTGATTGGCGAAGAGGTCGACGTCTCGCTGTCAACGCGCGGTACAGAGCTGCAGGTAGTGAGAGCGGTGGTGACCAATGAGAAGGTGTTGGGCAGTAAAATCCGCGATCTGAACCTGAAGCAGAAATACGACGTGGTGATCTCACGCCTTAACCGTTCCGGGGTCGAACTGGTGGCCGGCAGCAATGTGACGCTGCAATTTGGTGACATTCTCAACCTGGTGGGGCGGCCCGAATCTATCGAGGCGGTGGCGGCGATTGTCGGCAACGCCCAGCAGAAGTTACAGCAGGTGCAAATGCTGCCGGTGTTTATCGGTATCGGCCTGGGCGTGCTGTTGGGATCTATCCCTCTGTTTATACCGGGTTTCCCGGCGGCATTGCGTCTGGGACTGGCCGGTGGCCCGCTGGTGGCGGCGCTGATCCTTGGGCGTATCGGCAGCATCGGCAAGCTGTACTGGTTTATGCCGCCCAGCGCCAATCTGGCGTTACGTGAACTGGGGATTGTGCTGTTTCTGGCGGTGGTCGGGCTGAAATCGGGCGGCAACTTTGTCGATACGCTGATTAATGGCGAAGGGCTGGCATGGATTGGCTATGGTGCGCTGATTACCGCGATCCCTCTGTTTAGCGTTGGCGTACTGGCGCGGATGGTGGGCAAGATGAACTACCTTACGCTGTCTGGCATGCTGGCAGGGTCAATGACCGATCCGCCGGCGCTGGCCTTCGCTAACGGCCTGCACCCGACCAGCGGTGCTGCCGCACTGTCTTACGCGACGGTTTATCCTTTGGCGATGTTCCTGCGCATCATGTCACCGCAGTTGCTGGCGGTACTTTTTTGGGCAATGTAAAAAACTGGGCGCCGTTTGGGCGCCCCATCTCAACGATCAGCCTGCTTCCTGATGCGCGCGTTCGATCTCTTCCGCCAGGATCGCCACGCCACGCTCAATCTTCTCCGGATCCGGCACGTAGTTCATCCGCATGCACTGATGGGTATGCGGCCATTCATGTTCCAGCCCCGGGAAGAAATAGTGGCCGGGTACCATCAGCACGCCACGTTTTTTCAGGCGCTGATACAGCAATTCGGTGGTGATCGGCAGGTCCTTGAACCACAGCCAGAGGAAGATTGCCCCTTCCGGTTTATGGATCAGGCAGCGTTCTGGCGACAGGTAGCGGCGAATGATCTCGATAGTGTGTTCGACACGCTGTTTGTAGAAGGGTTTGATCACTTCATTGGACAGGCGCAGCAGGTCGCCGCGTTCAATCATTTCCGTTGCCATCGCCGGCCCCATGCTGCCCGGTGACAGGCTAATGATGCCGTTCATGTTGGTCAGGGCGCTGATGGTCTTTTCATCGGCGATCACAATGCCGCAGCGCGAACCGGGCAGGCCGAGTTTCGACAGGCTCATGCACAGAATAATGTTGGGGTTCCACAGCGGCGTTGCGTCGCTGAAGATAATGCCGGGGAAGGGCACGCCATAGGCGTTATCGATCACCAGCGGAATATTGCGCTGCTGCGCCAGCCGGTCGAGCTTCATCAGCTCTTCGTCGGTGATCACGTTACCGGTCGGGTTGGTCGGGCGTGATACGCAGATCATACCGATATCATCGCCGATGTTCAGGTGTTCGAAATCAACGTGATACTTGAACTGGCCTTCCGGCAGCAATTCGATGTTGGGTTTGGCCGAGACAAACAGCCCTTCGTCCAACCCGGCATCGGCATAGCCGATATATTCCGGCGCCAGCGGGAACAGTACGCGGCGGCGGCTGCCGTCGGCATAGCGCCCGGCAAACAGGTTAAACAAGTAGAAAAACGCGCTCTGACTGCCATTTGTCAGTGCAATATTCTGTGGAGAGATCTGCCAGCCCAGCTCGTCGCGCAGCAATTTGGCCAGTGCTTTCAGCAGGGCGTCTTTGCCCTGCGGGCCGTCATAGTTACACAGTGCTTCGGTCAGTTTGCCCTGGTCGAGCATGTCCTGACACAGTTGCTTGAAGTAGCTTTCCATCTCTGGAATTTGCGCCGGATTACCGCCGCCGAGCATGATGGCACCGGGGGTGCGCAGGCCTTCGTTCAGGTCATCCATTAAACGGGTAATGCCCGCGTAACGGGTAAATTTGTCGCCGAAAAGTGAAAAAGTCATAGGTGCAGCTGTATTGTTTTTAGCAGGTAATTCCCCACCATACCGCCTGACAATTTCCGGCGCAATGCGGCTCACAAAATAACCACCGGGAGTTAATTTCACCCGATGGTAATTTATCAGCATATTTATCTGAATTAATGTGACCGATCGCCGACCCACACCACCATAGCCTTATCGTCGCCCAGCCGACGGCTGAAGGCGTAGTATTGCGCCGTCTGTTGCGACAGTTGTTTACCCGCACCGATTGCCGGGTGGCGAGCGCGGAATTGGCCCAGCCGCTGCCAGTGCGCCAGCAGTGGGGCTTTGTCGCCCTGCAGCTCATTCCAGTTCATATCGGAACGGGTGCCCTGCAATGGGTCTGAACCGGTCGGGCCAAGCTGACGGCCACTTTCATCACCGTAGTAAATTTGCACCGCGCCGGGGGCCAGCAGCAGCAGGTCGGCGGCGCGCTGCTGCAGCGCCAGCGACCCTTTGGCATCACTGGCAAAGAACAGCCGGGTATCGTGCGAAGAGATGTAACTCAATACGTTGAAATCCTGCAGCTTGTCGGCCATCTGTTGGTAGGTGGCGTCGATGCTGGAGAAACAGCTCAGCGCCTGCGACGCCTGATCCTGAAAATCAAAATTGATCATCGCGTCGAAGCCGTTCTGGTAATAGTCACTTTTCATCACGCCATGGCCCCAGGCTTCACCGGTCATCCAGAATGGGGCGTTATCCAGCGCCTGTTGCGGATGAGCGGCCTTCCACTCGGCCAACGCCGCCGTGGCACGCTGTTTCAGCAGCGCCAGCGTCGGTTTCTCTACGTGTTTGGCGGTGTCGACGCGAAAGCCGTCAATGCCGTAATCACGTACCCATTGGCTGAGCCAGGTCGTCAGGTAGTCACGGGTAGTGGCTCCGGGAATTTCGTGCGCAGCAGTGTCGGGTTTATGGCGATATAGCAGCGGCAGACCGCTGGCACCGGGCGCTTCAGTTTTGATGTCCGGGAGGAAGGCCAGCGACATGGTGAGGTCGTCATAGCCCGGTGGATCGTAGTCACCGATATCGGTGCGGATCCAGTTCTTACCCCACCAGGTGTCCCAACCGGCCTTATCGCTGAAGTTGATGTAATCGTTGAAGCTGTGCCAGTTTTGTCCTGTGCCCGGCCGCCAGTCGCCCCAGTTTTTACCCAGTGTTTTTTCGATCTCTGCACCTTTCAGATACAGCGAGCCGAACCGGAAGGTCTGCATATCCGCTAACGTGGCGTAACCGACGTGGTTCACCACTACGTCGAACAGGATACGGATACCGCGCTGGTGGGCTTGCTCGACCAGCGCGCGCAGATCTTGCTCGCTGCCCATGTTGGCATCGAGCCGGGTCCAGTCCAGCGCGTAGTATCCGTGATAGGCATAATGCGGGAAGTCGCCCTTGGTACCGCCGCCAACCCAGCCGTGGATCTGCTCCAGCGGCGAACTGATCCACAGCGCATTGACGCCGAGCTGTTGCAGATAATCGAGTTTTTGCGTCAGGCCGGCCAAATCACCGCCGTGGAAGGTACCTATCTCCTGCATGCCGTCGCTGCGGCGGCCGTAGCTGTGGTCGTTAGCCGGGTTACCGTTTTCAAAGCGATCGGTGAGGGCAAAGTAAACCGTGGCGTTGTGCCAGTTGAACGGCGCGGCTTTCTCGCTGCTTGCCGACTCCAGCAACAGTAATCCCCCGCTGCCTGCGGCCGGTTGCAGGGTGACTTTGCCCAGACTGACCCTGGTCGTTTGGCCTGAATAGAAATCACGCACCGTTTCGCCTTCGGCAAAGGTCGCCGCCACGTCAAGAGTGACCGGCAAGCCGTTCCAGCGTGGGCAGGTGCGGGCTACCGAAGCGGCGGCGGTTTCCGGTGCGGTTTTCAGACTGAGCTGCAACGTTGGTGTACCGCTGCGGGTGTCGATACGCACCTGATATTCACCGGCGCGGAACAACCGCCAGTTGACCGGTGGGTTATCGCCGCAAGGTTGCAGCGACAGGGCTTGATTCAGCTTGGCCGTGGTGGTCGGCTGCCAGCACTGTTGGCCTTGGTAAATCTTCAGCGGCAGTTCGCCCTTGGGCAGCGTGGCGTGGCTGGTGAACATGCCGCTGGCGGACTCGTCAAAGGCCGGGAAGCTTTGCAGCGTCCAGCTTGCCATGGCGGCCGGTGACAGCAGCATCAGCAGGGGAAGGGTCAGGCGTTTCATGGCTCTCCTTACGCGTGGCAGGAAGCGTTTTTCTTGTAGGGTAATGCCCAGTGTGACCAACGATAAAAAAATAGCCTCATCCCAACAGATAATTTTCCGGGAGGAGATGGCGGGGGGAGAAACCAGGCTGTTACCCGGTGGTTTTTTAATCTACATTGCGACATGTACATTTGTAGTATGAGGGGATTTATGAGCGTGATGTCCGTTCGACTATCGGAAGATCTTAGTGAGCAGCTCGAAGCGTTAGCTGCCTGGCAGATTACTGAAACTCAACAGGCAATCATTGAAGCGGAAAAGAGGGATTTTGTTCCTGACGACGAAATGCAAGCGCGCTTCAAGCGGATGAGGGTGATTAATCACGATGAGAATTAAATGGCTAAGGGAAGCTGTAAGCAATTTTGATGAGGAATACGATTAGTTCTCTCAAGAGTGTTCTAAGGTCGCGACATTTGAATGGATGCCAGTTTTTAATTCACTGGCATCCATGAAAGTTACTTTTTCAGCAGTTGCGGATTCACGCAGTTTTCTTTGACCGTGCCGGTCAGTGCGGCAATCAGGTTGTCGACGGCACATTCGGCCATGCCATAGCGGGTCTCATGGGTCGCAGAACCGATATGCGGCAGTGCCACTACGTTTGGCAGCGTCAGCAACGGTGAAGACACGTCCAACGGTTCTTTTTCGAACACGTCCAGCCCGGCGGCATGGATAGTGCCGTTTTGCAGTGCTTCAATCAGCGCGGCTTCGTCCACCACCGGGCCACGACCGGCGTTGATCAGGATGCCGCTCTTTTTCATCTTCGCCAGTTGGTCACGGCTGATCATATGGAAAGTTTCATCCGTCAGCGGCAGCGTAATGCAGATGAAATCGGATTCAGCCAATAGGGTATCCAGGTCACAGCGGCGGGCGTTAAAACGTTGCTCCGCCTCTTCGTGCGTGCGGCGGGCGTTATACAACACCGGCATGCCGAAGCCGAAGTGCGCACGTTGCGCCAGCGCCAGGCCAATTCGGCCCATACCGAGAATGCCGATGGTTTTATGGTGCACATCGACGCCAAACCAGTCGGCCCCGATACTGCCCTGCCATTCGCCGGCCTTGACCCGTTCGGCCACTTCCACCACCCGGCGCGCTGTCGCCAGTACCAGACTCATGATGGTATCGGCGACGGTTTCGGTCAGCACGGTGGGGGTATGCATCAGCAGCACGTTATGGGCATTAAGCGCGTCGACGTCGAAATTGTCGTAACCGACGGAAATGGTTGAGGCCGCACGCAATTTTGGCGCCTGCTGCAGGAAGGCCTCATCAATTTTACCGCCGGAACCGATGATCCCTTCCGCCTGTTGCAACGCCTGGCGCAGCTCATCGCGGTTATCCGGGTTCAGGCCGTCGAAGGCGTGCACGGTGAAGTGCTGTTCCAGTCGTTCACGCAGGTCGGCAGGGATGTTTTTGTATAAAACGATAGAAGGCTTCATCACGAACTCCAGCAAGCTAACGATTAGGACGTTGGGGATCCAACATAACATAAAGCAAAAAGGGTGAAGGGCGCAGCACCCGTCACCCCGGTCATTCAGGTAGATCAGGCCAGTTGTGGCTGGGCCTCGTTGCGAGCGGGTTTGACTACCAGCGTCAGCACCACCGCCGCCAGCAGGGCAATGGCCATAAACATATAAGAAGCCGCCGGGCTACCGGTAGCGCCGTTCAGGTAACCGACAAACCACGACCCGAAGAAGGAGCCCAGCGCACCCATGCTGTTAATCAGTGCCATAGCGCCACCGGCAACGTTTTTCGGCAGCATTTCAGGAATGATGGCGAAGAAAGGCCCATAAGGGGCATACATGGCGGCACCGGCAATCACCAACAGGGTGTAAGAGACCCAGAAATGGTTGGCACCAACGGCGTAAGAGCCGAAGAAAGCCAGCGCACCAATCAGCAACAGTGGCCAGACGAACAGCTTACGGTTTTGCATTTTGTCGGAGGCCCAGGACACCAGGATCATGGCGATAGTCGCCGCCAGGTAAGGCACCGCCGACAGCCAGCCTGCTTCCACCATGCCCATCTGCATGCCGCTGCGCAGGATGGAAGGCAACCACAGCACGAAGCCATACACGCCAATACTCCAGGCAAAGTACTGTGCGCACAGCAAAATAACGTTGCGTGAGCGGAAGGCTTCACCGTAGTTACGCACCGCTTTAATGCCTTTTTGTTCTTCTTCCAGCTGTTGCTGCAACGCCTGCTTTTCATTGTCGCTCAGCCATTTGGCCTGGGCGGGCTTGTCTTTGGCCAGCACCCACCAGCAGAAGGCCCAGATCACCGCCGGAATGCCTTCAAAGATAAACATTTCACGCCAGCCGTAGGCGTGGATCAGGTAGCCGGAAACCACCGACATCCACAGCACCGTTACCGGGTTGCCGAGGATCAGGAAGGTATTGGCGCGTGAGCGTTCTGATTTGGTGAACCAGTTGCTGATGTAAATCAGCATCGCCGGCATTACCGCGGCTTCCACCACGCCGAGGATAAAGCGGATAGCGGCCAGCATGGGGATATTACTGACCATGCCGGTCAGTGAGGCACACGCCCCCCACAGGATCAGGCACCAGAAAATCAGTTTTTTAACGCTGCGGCGTTCGGCATAGATAGCGCCGGGGATCTGGAAAAAGAAATAGCCGAGGAAAAACAGCGCACCCAGTAGCGAGGACATGCCTTTGGTAATGCCCAGATCGTCATTAATGCCGGCGGCCGAAGCAAAGCTGAAGTTGGCGCGGTCGAGATAGGCCAGGCTGTAGGTGATAAACACGATGGGCATGATGTACCACCAGCGTTTAGCCGCGATAGTCGCTTTGTTCATGTTCAGATTCCTCAGTGTTCTCTCAACGCGTCCTGGTTGTAGGGCCAGAGGTACACGTCATGTGGAGAAGTCGGTTAACCGATTATGTTTGTTATATTTATTCAGCCAGTGCTGCGCGGGTCGGCAGGCCTTCACTGTCGCCGATGGCCTGGATCGCCAGCGAGCCGATTTTGTTGCCGCGTTGAACCGCCTGTTTCAGCGTTTTTCCTTCCAGCAGGGCGCTAAGGGTGCCGACGGCAAAACCGTCGCCTGCCCCAACGGTGTCCACCACGTTGTCGACTTTGATGGCGGCTACGGCCGCCTGGTCGCCGGCGGCGGTTTTAAACCAGGCACCGTCCGGGCCGGTTTTGATAATCACCGCCTGTACGCCGCGCTCCAGGTAAAAATCGGCAATGCCTTCCGGTGTTGATTGGCCGGTGAGGATTTGCCCTTCTTTCAGCCCCGGCAGCACCCAGTCGGCGGCAAACGCCAGCTTATTGAGCTGTTCGATCATCACCTGTTGGCTGGACCACAGCACCGGACGCAAATTAGGGTCGAACGAAATGGTTTTGCCCATCGCACGCATCTCACGTGCGGCATGGTGACACAGCGCCAGCGACTGACCGGACAGGGCCGCCGCTACGCCGCTCAGGTGCAGATGGCGGGCGGAACCGAAGTATTCGCGGTTGAAATCGTCCACTGAAAGATGACTGGCCGCCGAACCTTTGCGGAAATACTCCACCTTGGGATCGGTACCATCCGTGGTTTTAGATTTGATCTGAAAACCGGTCGGATAATTGCCGTCTACCGTTACCCGCTGGGCGTTAATGCCTTCTTTTTTCAATTGTTGCAGGGCGAAGCGGCCGAAACTGTCATTGCCGACGCGGCTGACCCAGCCGACGTTCAGGCCCAGACGTGCCAGACCGATCGCCACGTTCAGTTCGGCACCGGCAATGCGTTTGGTGAAGGTTTCCACTTCCGCCATATCGCCGGTTTGGCTGGCCACGAACATGGCCATGGCTTCACCCAGGGTGACGACGTCCAAGGGGGCGCTATGCGCGGCTGTCAGCGTTGTCATGATGTTTTACTCCGCGCGTAACAGGTTAACGTAGTAGCGGGTTACGTCTTCCAGACTGTCGCCCTGCAATGGGAATTCAATGCCACGTGGAACATCCTGCGGCAGGCGGGTCAGCAACTCACGCCATTTACCGTCACTGTCGTCCAGCGCCACGGCGCGCCAACCACGCAGGCCATGGGTAGCCGCTTTCACGTGCACATAGCTGACGTGGCGAGCCAGACGCTCGGCAGCGGCGAAGGCGTCTTGCCCGACCCAGTGCCAGTTGGCCATATCGAAAGTCATGCTGACCGGCAGACGGTTATCTTCCGCCGCGTGGAAAAAGGCATTCAGCAGTGACAGAATGCCGCAGTCCGGGGTCTGGTCATTTTCTACCACCAGGCTGACCGGATGCTGCTCCAGTGCCACTTTCAGTTCGGTAAAATCGAAGCCCGGCTGGTAATGGCCCAGGGATAATTTTAACTGGCGTGCGTTCAGCGTCTGGGCTTCCGCCAGTAGAGCCGCCAGGTTTGGGTTCAGAGTGTGCTGTGGGGTAAACAGGGCTTCAGGTGCGGAATAAACGGCAAACAGTTGCTGCTGTTCGATGGCCTGAGCCAGAGCCGGCAGGTCCTGTAGATCCTGAGCAGAAAACAGTTCGCGGCGAATTTCTACGCCGTCGGCACCTGCGCCGGCGATGATCGGCAGTAAAGCGGCCTGGCCACCGAGCTGCTGGACGGTATCGGTGCCATAGGCGCCGGTCACTATGATAATTTCTCTGGTCATTTTTGCTCCTGAGGTGGTGTCAGTCCCACCGATACTGTTAACCACACGTTAAATGGTACCGGTTCCAGGCGAAAGCGACAGAGTGTAAAAATATGATCGCAATCACGAACCTGAGCAAAAAATAGTCTGGATGATGCGATGTGAGGGGCGTAACAGGCCGCGCCCCTGCGGGAAAGGGAGGGAGATTATCGGGTGGTGGAGCCGCGCACGATCAGCTCACCGGGGAACATCTGTTCGCTGATGGGTGTATTCAGGCCCTGAATGCGTTGCACCAATTGCTCCAGCGCGGCATGGCCCATTTGATAGGTGGGCTGTTTCAGGGTGGTGATGCCCACCCCAGCCAGTTCGGCCCATTCCAGTTCGTCAAAGCCCAGCAGGCCGATATCGCTGCCCCATTGGATACCCAATCGGCGCATGGCGCGTGCTACCTGCAGCGTCAGGGCACCATTAGCGGAAATCACCGCCTTGCGCATACCGCGATGGCGAGCGTTAAAGTCGCGGATCACGCCTTCCAGCTGCTTAACGTCGTTAAGCGGAGTTTCGGCCTGTTCGGCCAACAGTCCGGCATGCTGCGCCATGGTCTGGTTAAAGGCGTGCAGCCTTTCCAGGCGGGTATTGACCGTGCCGATCGGCTCGCTGAGAAACAAAATGGCTTCGAAACCCTGTTGCAGCAGGTGTTCCGTGGCGACGGTTGCCGCTTCGTGATTGTTGAGACCTACCACATCACAGGCGAAATCAGAGATTTTGCGGTCAATAAGCACCATAGGTAACATCGATTGTTGCAGGGTCGACAGCGCCTCTTCACGCATACCGACGGCATTGACCACGATACCCTCAACCCGGTAACTGCTGAGCAGTTGCAGGTAGTGCTGTTCCTGATTGACCTCATTATTGGTATTACATACCAGCAGGGTAAAACCGTGCTGGCGACAGGCCGCTTCGATACCGCGCATCACGTCCACCGAGTAGGGGTTGGTGATATCGGCGATGATCAGGCCAATCAGCCGCGTTTGGCCACCCTTCAGGCTGCGTGCCATCTGGCTTGGCCGATAGTCGAGCTGGTGGATCGCCTGTTCGATGCGCTGTTTGAGATCGTCAGAAAGCAGGTGCTGCTCACCATTGAGATAGCGAGATACGCTGGTTTTACCGGTCTTGGCGGTTTTCGCCACATCGCTGATGGTGGCCCGCCCCGAGGCGCGCATTGCCTTAACACTGCTCACAGCCGATCTCCCCTGTGGTTAATTGCCAAGGAGACTAACACACCCGGCGCAGAGCCGGAATGCCCAATGGCGGAGCGCCGGGGGATAAGAAGTAGCGGGGCAGAGCGCCCCGCACGGGATTACTGCAGAGGGCTGAGGGTGATTTCAACGCGGCGGTTTTGCGCCTTGCCTTCTGTGGTGCTGTTGGAGGCGATTGGGTTGTCCGGACCGGCACCTGAGGTGCGGATGCGGTTGGCCGCCACACCCTGGGTGATCAGCGCGCTACCGACGCCGTCGGCACGTTGCTGCGACAGGGTCATGTTCAGCGCACGGGAGCCAGTGCTGTCGGTGTAGCCAATGATGTTAACTGCTGTTTTCGGGTATTCCTTCAACACCATGGCCACGCCGGTCAGGGTATTGGCACCCGCCGGTTTCAGGGTAGCGCTGCTGCTGTCGAAGGTGACGTTATTTGGCATGTTCAGCACGATATTGTCGCCCTGACGGGTCACGCTAACGCCGGTACCTTTCATTTTGTCGCGCAGTTTGGCTTCCTGCACGTCCATGTAATAACCGGCACCGCCGCCCAATGCTGCGCCGGCAGCGGCACCAATCAGTGCGCCTTTGCCGCGGTCTTTTTTAGACGAGGACAGCATGCCGACGCCTGCGCCCAATGCCGCGCCGATCCCTGCGCCAATGCCGGATTTTCCGGCTTCAGACTCCCCGGTGTACGGGTTGGTGGTACAGGCTGACAGCGTGAGCGCAAGGCTCACCGCGCCGGCAATAATCGCAATGCGTTTATTCATGTTTTTTCCTTTGTGGCATCAGAATCTGTGTGCGTCGGTCCAATCTCGGGGACGCTAAAAAAACCGTTGGCCGCCTGGCACGCCAGGTTGCGGCGCTACTATGACGCGTATCTCCTCCGGCAGTTCCGGAAAAAAACGTGACAAATTATAAGCGGCTCACGGGCTGCGCTTGTTATCCGGTAAAACGAAGGGGAATACCATGCAGCGGATTCTGAATTGAACGCACCCCGGTGCGGAGTGCGCTGTTTTTAGTCAGAAGTGACAAAAATCAAACGCTGGCAGCCCAGTTCATGATCAACGTATGGGCTTGAGTTTCTTCATTAAACAAACGCTGTGTTACCTGGAAACCCTGCTTATGGTAGAAGGCGCAGGCCCGCAGGTTTTGCTGATAGACCTCCAGACTTAGCCGGGGATAGCGCTGTTGCACATACGCCATCAGCGCCTGGGCGACGCCACGGCCGTGAAACGCCTGTTCAACAAACAGCGCGCCAATAAAGCGTTTATCCAACACGCTGATAAAGCCGACGATTTCCCCTTCATGCCAATACGCCCAACTGTGCGCGCGCGGCAGGTAGTTTTCCTGCACCAGGGTGGCGCTTTCCTGCCAGTAGCTTTCCTTCACGAAAGGATGGGCGGCGATGGTGCTGGGCAGCCACAGGGCCATCAGTCGCGGCAGATCGCCCGGCCGGCAAGGGCGGATCGCTATGGCTTTGGGTAGCAGAGGCAACCTGTCAGATGATCGTTCACCAGCCCGCTGGCCTGCATAAAGGCGTAACAGGTGGTGGAGCCGATAAATTTGAAACCGCGCTTTTTCAGCGCTTTGGACATGGCGTCCGAGCGTTCGGTTTTCGCCGGTACTTCACTCAATTGTTGCCAACGGTTGAGCAGCGGTTCACCGTCGACAAAGGCCCAGATAAAGCTGACGAAGTCTTCTCCTGCCGCTTCCATCGCCAGATAGGCCCTGGCGTTGGCAATGATGGCTTCGATTTTGCCCCGGTGGCGGATGATGCCGCTGTCCTGCAGCAAGGTTTCCACCTCTTGTTCGCTGATGGCTGCTACCCGCTGCGGGTTGAAATTGTGGAAGGCGCGACGGTAGTTTTCACGTTTTTTCAGCACGGTGATCCAGGAAAGCCCGGCCTGTTGCCCTTCCAGACACAGCATTTCAAACAGTTCATGCGCGTCGGTGGTCGGTGCGCCCCATTCCTTGTCGTGATACTCGAGATATAACGGATCTGCCGTCACCCAACCGCAACGTTCGTTGATCATACTGACTGTCCTTGTGCTGTGTTTATTTACAGTAAGCATCGCCCGAAGTTGCGAACTTGGCAAGCCCCTGATTGTTTTATCAACGACCGGCTTGACGTGGCGAAAAAGCCAGCAATATTTACTAGATGGCCGGTAGCCAAAAAGGCCAATGATAAAAATGTATTTTCCTTCATTTGCTTGGCTCTCAGGAGTCTGTTCATGCCTCTAAAAATAACGCGTATGCCCCGCCCGGCGGTGCTTGCAGTGGCAATATTATGCAGTATGACGACCCCGGTGCTGGCCTATGATCAACTCTACGTGTTTGGCGACAGTCTAAGCGACACCGGTAACAATGGCCGCTTTACCTACGACAGCAATAAACACCTGTTATATGACGAAGTGCTGGCGCAACGTATCGGTGCCGCGCTGGTGGCATCGGATAACGGCGGTGACAACTATGCCGCCGGTGGTGGCGTGGCGGTGCCGGCGCTTAACCCGGCGGATAACACGCAGGACCAGGTTCAAAGCTATCTCAATCGGGTCAATGGCCGGGCCGATGGTGATGGCCTGTATATACACTGGATTGGCGGCAATGATCTGGCTGCGGCGGCGTTAAACCCGACGACTGCGCCGGGTGTGGCCTACAACAGCGCGGCCGCAGCAGCAGCGCAGGTTCACTCGTTGCTGAATGCCGGTGCCGGTACGGTGATCGTTCCGACGGTGCCGAATATTGGCTCTACGCCGCAGCTGATGGAGCTGATTATCCAGCAGGCGCTGACGCCGGTGCAAAGCGCGGCAGTGCAGGCGGCCTACGCCACCCTTAACTCGCTGGCGACACCGAACAATGACTCGCGAACTCAGGCCATCCACCAGGCACTGACGGCCGCGGCGGCACAGGGCAGCGCCATCCCGCAGGTGCAGCAGGCGATTGCCGCACAGCTGATTGCCGCCTTTGACAGCCTGAGCGCTCAGGCCGGCCAACTGACCGATTTTTATAACCAAAGCGAAGACCGCCTGCTGGCACAGGGCAGCGGCAATATCGTGCGGGTTGATGTAAACAAGTTGTTTAGCGAGGCGATTGCCAATCCGGCGCAGTTTGGCTTTACCAATACCGCCGGTATGGCTTGCCCGCCAGGCGTTTCTTCCGCCGTGTGCAGCTCGGCCATGCCAGGTTTTGACAGCAGCCAATCCTACCTGTTTTCCGATCATTTCCACCCCAGCCCGCAGGCGCATCAACTGATAGCCGATTACATTCAGGCGGTGCTGGACGGCCCGGCGCAGGTAGTGGCGCTGAATCAGGCGACGGCGGCCATGGCACGTGACAGCCGTGCTACCCTCGACAGCCGTTTCCAACAGCTACGCAATGGCGGCAACCCACAAGGGGCGCTGGGCGTATTCGGTGGTTATGCCGGACAACACTATGACTATTCTTCCAATCTGGCGGCAGGTGACGGCAACGCCACCACCCATAATCTGACGGTCGGGGTGGATTACCAGTTGACCGACGGCTGGCTAATTGGGGCGCTGATTTCCGGTTCCAATGACGATCAGCAGCCTTCCAGCCGCTATGAGTACAAGGCGCGCGGCCTGCTGTTTTCGGCCTTTACCGGCCTGAATGTGTTTGAGCACGGTTGGGTGAATGCCGATCTGCACTACGCGACAATGGATTACGATGATATTCGCCGCAGCATGCAGCTAGGGTCGTTAACCCGCACCGAAACCGGCAGCACCGATGGCAAGCAGTGGGGCGCGCGGGTCACCGCCGGTTATGACTTCCCTGTTACTTCCTACCTGACCACCGGCCCAATGGCGCAGTTTGCCTGGGATTACAGTAACGTCTCCGGTTACAGCGAGGACGGCAACGACAGTACCGCCATGCGGTTCAATGACCAGAACTACCATTCGCAGATTGGTGCGCTGGGCTGGCGGTTAGACAGTAATTTCGGCCTGTTTAATCCGTACGCCGAGGTGAGCTATCAGCATCAGTTTGGCGATGATGTCTATCGGGCCGGCGGCGGGCTGAAGTCTACCCAGACCTCTTTTACCCGCGACAGCGCCAATCAGGATAAAAACTGGGTGGATGTGACCCTGGGAGCAAACATGCCGCTGACCGATCAGGTAGCCGCGTTCGCCACCGTTTCGCAGACCGGCGGCCTGAGCAGCGGCGAACAGTTTATGTATAACGTCGGCGTCAGTGCGCGGTTTTGAGTGTCGAAGCCTAATCGCTTAGGGAGCCGTTTGCTGCACACCAGGGCGATTGGGTAGCGCGCTGCCCGCCCCGATCTTTCTTTCCGGCTGTAGCAAGGTCATGCACAGCATGCTGCAAAAAGACACCGCGGCGGTGGCGAAGAACATGGCGCCATAGCCGTGGTGTTGTGCCAGCCAGCCGCTCAGCATCGGCGCGGTGATCGAGGCAATATTGGCTATCGCCAGCGTCATACCGCTGTAAGCCCCCACGGAAGCTCTCGGCGTTACGTCGATCACTACCGACCAATACACATTATTCACCAGCGCATTCAGCGCGTTTCCCAATGTCATCAACAAAATGATTTCGGTTGGCGTGCTCATAAAGGGGATTAACAGGAAGCAGGTGGCGGTCAGCAGCAGCGTGACCGCCGCAAACAGGTTACGGGCCAGCCGCAGATTGCCGAAGTGTCTCAGCAGCGCATCGGCGATGCGGCCGCCGAGCAGAACGGTGAAACAGGCACCGCTCCACGGGATCATCGCCACATACCACAGTGAGTGCAGATCGTAATTAAAGGTGTCTTGCAGGTATTTAGGCCCCCAGGTAACCAGCACAAAGGTGACATAGAGGAAAGAGAAGTAACCCAGGGCGTTAAACACCAGCGTGCGGTTGGTGAAAAAGGCCCACCACGGCAGGCGCGGTTGCTGGCTGTCTGCGTCCTGATCGGCGCTAATGGCTGCCAGTTCGGCTGCGTTGACCTGCGGATGCTCTTGCGGCGTGTCGGTGAAGAAACGGGCAAACAGCAAAATGGCGATCAGCGAGAACAGACCCAGCAAAATAAACATGCTGCGCCAGTCATCGGTCAGCAGCAGCAGCCCCACCGCCAGCGGTGCGGTCAGCAGCGATCCCACCTGGGTGCTCAGCAGCCCGATGCCCAGCGAAAACCCACGCTCTTTGCGCGGTGCCCAGTTGGCGATGGTTTTGTTCATCAGCGCATAGGCCGGGCCTTCGGCAAAGCCGAACATGATGCGCAGCGCGGCGAAACCCATGATTGCCGACCCTCCGAACAGTGCCACCCCCAGCTCACCCGCCCAAGCGGTGGCGATCTCCAGCAGCGACCACAGGGCCCCGGCGATCAGCCAGACCTTTTTGGTGCCCATGCGGTCGGCCAGGAAGCCTCCGCACAGCGAACCGAATAAATAGCCAAAGCCGAAATAGCCGAGTACGGCACCCAACTGGGCCTTGTTGAAGTTGAATTCTCGGGAGATATCGTTGGCGGCGAAGGACAGCGCACCGCGATCGACGTAGTTGATCAACGCAATAAAGAACACCATGGCGAAAATACGGTAGCGATAGCGGCTGTCGGTTAAGGCGGTAGTCATCTGCGAACCTCCTGAAATGTGGGTTATCAGGACGCTAGCAAGGTTAGTGCCAGTCTCGGCGGCCAGGGTGGGCAGGGGGGCCGTTATGTGTCCACAGAGTGGAACAGTGCCATTCGGGCGCATTTGCCCCATTTCAGTGCGTAAAAACGCCGCGCTTCTTTGATGATTCGCACTTGTTACCGGATTCGGGCTGTATATCTTACGGTCAACGGGTATACTGGCGCATCCCATTTAAATCCACTTGTATCGCGTGCGAATTCAACATGCAAAAGTTTGATACCAAGACCTTTCAGGGCCTGATCCTGACACTGCAGGACTATTGGGCGCGCCAGGGCTGCACCATCGTTCAACCATTGGACATGGAAGTCGGTGCGGGAACCTCACACCCGATGACGTGCCTGCGCGCACTGGGGCCGGAGCCAATGGCCACCGCCTACGTGCAGCCGTCCCGCCGCCCGACCGACGGCCGCTACGGTGAAAACCCAAACCGTCTGCAACACTATTACCAGTTCCAGGTGGTGATTAAGCCATCGCCGGACAACATTCAGGAACTGTACCTGGGCTCGTTGAAAGAGCTGGGTCTGGATCCGACCATTCACGATATCCGCTTCGTGGAGGACAACTGGGAAAACCCGACGCTTGGCGCCTGGGGCCTGGGCTGGGAAGTGTGGCTGAACGGCATGGAAGTGACGCAGTTCACTTACTTCCAGCAGGTCGGCGGCATGGAGTGCAAACCGGTAACCGGCGAGATCACCTACGGTCTGGAACGTCTGGCGATGTATATCCAGGGCGTGGACAGCGTCTACGATCTGGTGTGGAGCGACGGCCCGCTGGGGGTGACCACCTATGGTGACGTGTTCCACCAGAACGAAGTGGAGCAGTCTACTTACAACTTCGAATACGCCGACGTGGACTTCCTGTTCTCCTGCTTTGAGCAGTACGAGAAAGAAGCCCAGTCGCTGCTGGCGCTGGAGAAACCACTGCCGCTGCCGGCTTACGAACGTATTCTGAAGGCCGGCCACACCTTCAACCTGTTGGATGCGCGCAAGGCGATCTCGGTGACCGAGCGTCAACGTTATATTCTGCGTATCCGCACGCTGACCAAAGCCGTTGCCGAGGCCTACTACGCTTCTCGCGAAGCGCTGGGCTTCCCAATGTGCAAAAAGAACAAGAGCTAAGAGGCAGCCATGACTCAACAGACTTTCCTGGTGGAAATCGGCACGGAAGAGCTGCCGCCGAAGGCTCTTCGTTCACTGGCAGAAGCTTTTGCCGCGAATTTTACCGCCGAGCTCGATAGCGCCAACCTCGAACACGGCGAAGTGAGCTGGTTTGCCGCTCCGCGCCGTCTGGCGCTGAAAGTGGCTAATTTGAGCGCTGCACAGGCCGATCGCGAAGTCGAAAAACGCGGTCCGGCCATTGCCCAGGCGTTTGACGCCGAAGGCAAGCCAAGCAAGGCGGCCGAAGGCTGGGCACGTGGTTGCGGTATTACTGTCGAGCAGGCCGAACGCCTGGCGACCGACAAAGGCGAATGGCTGCTGTATCGCGCCCATGTTAAAGGCCAGTCCGCGCAAGCGCTGCTGGCGGGCATGGTCAGCAATTCTCTGGCCAAGCTGCCGATCCCGAAACTGATGCGCTGGGGCGATTCCGACGTGCAGTTCGTGCGTCCGGTGCACACCGTGACGATGCTGCTGGGTGCGGAACTGATCCCTGGCACCGTGCTGGGCATCGATTCTGCCCGTACGGTTCGCGGCCACCGTTTCATGGGTGAAGCCGAGTTCACTATCGACAACGCCGACCAATATCCGCAGATCCTGCTGGAGCGCGGTAAGGTGATCGCCGATTACGAAACCCGTAAGGCGATGATCAAGCGTGACGCCGAGCTGGCTGCGTCGACCATTGGCGGCAAGGCCGATCTGAGCGAAAGCCTGCTGGAAGAAGTGGCCTCGCTGGTTGAATGGCCGGTGGTGTTGACCGCCAAGTTCGAAGAGAAATTCCTGGCGGTGCCGGCGGAAGCGCTGGTGTACACCATGAAGGGCGACCAGAAGTATTTCCCGGTGTATGACGCCGCGGGCAAACTGCTGCCGAACTTTATCTTCGTGGCCAATATCGAATCCAAAGATCCGCAGCAGATTATCTCCGGTAACGAGAAGGTAGTGCGTCCGCGTCTGGCCGATGCCGAGTTCTTCTTCAACACCGACCGCAAAAAACGTCTGGAAGATAACCTGCCGCGTCTGGAAACCGTGCTGTTCCAACAGCAACTGGGGACCCTGCGCGACAAGACCGACCGTATTCAGGAGCTGGCGGGCTGGGTTGCCGGCCAGATTGGTGCCGACGTTAACCACGCCACCCGTGCGGGCCTGCTGTCGAAGTGCGATCTGATGACCAACATGGTCTTCGAATTCACCGACACCCAGGGCGTGATGGGCATGCACTACGCACGTCATGACGGCGAGGCTGAAGACGTGGCGGTTGCACTCAATGAGCAGTATCAGCCGCGCTTTGCCGGTGATGCACTGCCAGAGTCGCTGGTGGCCTGTTCGCTGGCGATCGCTGACAAGATGGATACCCTGGCCGGTATTTTCGGCATCGGGCAACATCCGAAAGGCGATAAAGACCCGTTTGCACTGCGCCGTGCTGCGCTGGGCGTGCTGCGTATTATCGTTGAGAAAAACCTGACGCTGGATCTGCAGACCCTGACCGAAGAGGCCGTGCGCCTGTACGGCAGCAAGCTAACCAACGCGAAGGTCGTCGACGAAGTCGTCGAGTTTATGCTGGGCCGTTTCCGCGCCTGGTATCAGGAAGAAGGCCACGCGGTAGACACCATTCAGGCGGTGTTGGCACGTCGCCCGACCAAACCGGCGGACTTCGATGCGCGCGTCAAAGCGGTGACCCACTTCCGTACCCTGGAAGCGGCAGCTGCGCTGGCTGCGGCCAACAAACGCGTTTCCAATATCCTGGCGAAATCTACCGATACGCTCAATGACCGCGTTCATGCCTCGGTATTGAAAGAAGCGGCTGAGATCCAACTGGCGACCCATTTGGTGGTGCTGCGCGATAAGCTGGAGCCGTATTTTGCGGCAGGCAACTATCAGGATGCGTTGGTGGAACTGGCTGACCTGCGTGAGCCGGTCGATGCGTTCTTCGACAACGTCATGGTAATGGCAGAAGACGAAGCGGTGCGTGTGAACCGTCTGACGCTGCTGAGCAAGCTGCGTGAGCTGTTCCTGCAGGTCGCGGATATTTCCGTACTGCAGTAAACCGTTCTGTTGTGAAAAGGCGCCTTAGGGCGCCTTTTTTATTACCGCCGGCGTAGTGTTTCGCCTTCAGGAGTGAGTCGGTATTTCTGCAGACGGCTGTTGGGTTTCTCCGGCAGCGTCATTTCAATCAGCCGTGCGTTCAAAGCCGGGCGTAAATAGCGCTCACTGAAAGATTTTCGATCCTGCAGTTGCAGCGCGTGCTGAATTTCCTCGCGTGACATCTCGCCTTTCAGTATCGCCAATAGCTCGGCGACTTGGGGGGTGACTTGGGGGGTGACTTGGGGGGTAAGGCTGTGCTCTAACGCTCGTAAGATCATGCCCAGCATAAATTCGACAAAGGGAGCGCAGTCGCTCTGTTGGTTACTGGTATTCAGCGCCTGGTAATAACCGGGCTGATTGTCATGTACCAGGCTTTCAACTGGCACGTTGGCAAACAAAGGCTCCCAACGTGACAGGATCAGCGTTTGCCACAGTCTGCCCATTCGTCCGTTACCATCGGCGAAAGGGTGGATAAACTCAAACTCGTAATGAAATACACAGCTTGCGATCAGCGGCGGTAGATCGGTCTCTTTTAACCAGAGCAGCAGTTGCCGAATTAACAGGCAAACCCTTTCCGCAGGTGGCGCCATATGAATGACGGTTTTGCCGTTCATCACCCCGACACCGCCGTGGCGATAATGCCCGGCATCTGGTAATAGGCCAGCCATCAGCGTTCGGTGTGCAGCGAGTAAATCTTCCTCCTGCACGGGACGCCAGTTGTTCAAGTCTCCATAGCAACGAATGGCATTGAGCGCTTCCTGAATATCGCGAGGTGGCGCAATGATACGTTTACCCTCGATGATGGCGGTGATCTGCTCTTCACTTAAAGTATTGCCTTCGATAGCCAGAGAGCCCTGAATGGTACGGATACGGTTGATGCGGCGTAGCCGTAAGGCCTGCTCTTGCTCAGCCTGCATTTTTAAACGCGCAAGCCGATCGCCGACATCGGTTACCAGATGCAGCATACGTGAGCTGATGGTCAACGGTGGCTGATAGGATGACATACGTCGCTTGGCCCGGTGATAAATGATACAAAAGTGTATCATGCCCCTGAGCAGGTACAGTAGCCTCTTGCCAGCGCCTATAGCGCCTTGCATATTGGCCTTTCACCGAAGAATGAACCCCGAAAGGTGAATCGCGTATCGGATCGCACTCAGTTGATCTATTCTTATAGGCGCAGGGAGTGCAGCAAAAGGGACGGAGTCCGATGAAAAAGCAGGTTTATAACAGGAGTTATGTCACATGGCGGTAGGGATCCAGAGCAGAAATTTCGCGCGTTGGTTGGCCCCGGTATTGGCATTGTTGGTGGTCATGCAGCTGACTGCTTGCGGCGATAAAGAGCCGGAACAACGCAAGGCGTTTATTGATTACATACAGAATACGGTGATGCGCAGCGGCGCGAAAATCCCGACGCTAAGCGAAGATCAGAAACAGAAGTTCGGCAACTATGCCGGTGATTACGCTATTTTGGTCGGCTTTTCACAGCAGTTGTCCAAGTCACTGGACGCCAGCCTGACGCCGGCGTTGGATCAAATTAACCAGATCCGCACTGCACAGGACTACATGAGCAAGCGTGATTCGCTGCAACAGTCCGTTGGGGCGCTGAACCTGCTGGGGCAACAGATCCAGTCAGCAAAATCACAGGCGGATACCGCCCGTGCAGCGCTGAAGCAACCTGACGATCTGAAAGCGGTATATAACCAGGCCTACGACAAAATTGTCACCGGGCCGGCCAATGCGCTGATGCCGGTTATTCCTGCTACCGCCAGTTTCGTTCAGGATCTGGTGCAGGTTGGGGATTTCCTGCGTACGCAGGGTAATCAGGTGAGCTTTAACAATAACGGCGTGCAATTCCGTACCTCCCAGCAGGCAACGCAGTACAACACCATGATGTCGAATCTGGTCGCCAAGCAGCAGGATTTACTGAACGCACAGAAAACCGTCTCAAGCGTCACTCAGTAATAGTGTCAATGCAGAAGCCGGTATCCCGGCTTCTGCTATTTCCCTTCCAGTCTTTCCAATCACTTGCTCACTTCTTGCGCGTCGCTTCTGTACTACACTTCAATTAATCATCTTTTTCCGACATGTAGTTTTCTTTCATTCATCGCACTGCTATTTCCCGACGGGATGAATGCTCACAGGGAAGAACACCCCCAGGCCAGGATTCGGTAGCCATCAATAAATAGATTGTGATCAATGTCACAATTTAAAAACAAACGCGCAATATAAAAATGTGATCAGCATCTCATTATGTCGGGATGTTAGGGCGAATTTGGCGCGTTGTATTTTTTCTACACCGATAAAATGTGATGTAAATCACTATAAATACCCATTGGATGGGGTGGTGTTGGTGATCTGCATCACAAAAAATCCGTGAGGTTCGCACGGTAAAAACAGCGTGATAGAGTCCATTTCGCATACAGCCACAACATAGCTGGATCGTAACAACAATAATCACGCGCTCTATTGTCAGCGCGTAACAATAGGGGTGTGTTTTATGTTTTCACCAGACATCAAAGTCAAAGTTCAGAACTTTGGCCGCTTCTTAAGCAACATGGTGATGCCCAACATTGGCGCATTTATCGCCTGGGGTATCATTACCGCGTTATTCATTCCTACCGGCTGGCTGCCGAACGAAACCTTAGCCAAGTTGGTTGGCCCGATGATCACTTACCTGCTGCCGCTGCTGATCGGTTTCACCGGTGGTCGCCTGGTGGGGGGCGATCGCGGCGGTGTGGTCGGTGCCATCACGACCATGGGCGTGATTGTCGGTGCAGACATGCCGATGTTCCTCGGTGCGATGATTGCCGGCCCGCTGGGTGGCTGGGCGATCAAGCATTTTGACCGCTGGGTAGACGGCAAGATCAAAAGCGGTTTTGAGATGTTGGTGAACAACTTCTCCGCCGGCATTATCGGTATGCTGCTGGCCATTTTGTCGTTTATGGCGATTGGTCCGCTGGTCGAAGGGTTGTCGCATATCCTGGCCACCGGCGTAAATATCATGGTGACCAACAACCTGTTGCCGCTGGCGTCAATCTTCGTGGAACCGGCGAAAATCCTGTTCCTCAATAACGCAATTAACCACGGTATCTTCTCACCGCTGGGTATCCAGCAGGCAACAGAAACCGGCAAATCCATCTTCTTCCTGATCGAAGCCAACCCAGGCCCGGGCATGGGCGTGCTGATGGCCTACATGTTCTTTGGCCGCGGCAGTGCCAAGCAGTCTGCCGGTGGTGCCGCCATCATCCACTTCTTCGGTGGTATCCACGAAATCTACTTCCCGTACGTGCTGATGAACCCACGCCTGTTGTTGGCGGTGATCCTGGGTGGCATGACCGGCGTATTCACCCTGACCCTGTTGAACGGTGGTCTGGTTTCTCCGGCTTCACCGGGTTCTATTCTGGCCGTGCTGGCGATGACGCCGAAGGGCGCTTATTTCGCCAACCTGGCGGCTATCGGTGCGGCCTTTGTGGTGTCATTCGTGGTCGCCAGCTTCCTGCTGAAGACCTCAAAAGTGAAAGAAGAGGACGACCTGATCGATGCGACTCGCCGTATGCAAGAAATGAAGTCGCAGTCTAAAGGCGGCGCGGCGGCTCATGCAGCGGTCGATGGCGACCTGACCACGGTACGTAAAATCATCGTTGCCTGCGATGCCGGTATGGGCTCCAGCGCGATGGGGGCCGGGGTGCTGCGCAAAAAAGTGGCAGATGCCGGGCTGAAAAATATCTCGGTGACCAACAGCGCCATCAACAGCCTGCCGGACGATGTGGATCTGGTGATCACTCACCGCGACCTGACCGAACGAGCGATGCGTCATGCGCCACAGGCCCAGCATATCTCGCTGACCAACTTCCTCGACAGCAAGCTGTACAGCGATCTGACCGAGCGTCTGGTGGCGGCCAACAAAACCACCGATAACCAACAGAAAGTCATCAGCACGTTGGACGATAGCTTTGAAGCGTCCGAGCAAAACCTGTTCCGCCTCAGCGAAAGCAACGTGTTCCTTAACCTGCAGGCCAGCGACAAAGAGCAGGCGATCCGCTTTGCCGGTGAGCAACTGGTCAAGGGCGGCTACGTCGAGCCGGAATACGTTCCTGCGATGCTGGAGCGCGAAAAGCTGACCTCCACCTACCTGGGCGAGTCGATCGCCGTGCCGCACGGCACCATCGAAGCCAAAGACCGGGTACTGCGCACCGGCGTGGTGTTCTGCCAATACCCGCAGGGCGTACGTTTCGGTGAAGAAGAGGATGAGGTGGCGCGGCTGGTCATCGGTATTGCCGCACGCAATAACGAACATATCCAGGTGATCACCAGCCTGACCAACGCGTTGGATGACGACGGCGTCATCGAGCGGCTGGCGAATACCAGCAGCGTGCAGGAAGTGCTGGATCTGCTGGGCGGCAAAAAACGCGGATAACAGAACCATTTTAAGGGGTGCAGCTTGCTGCACCCTTCGACATTAGAAAGGTAGGAATATGAAAGCATTACATTTCGGTGCGGGAAATATTGGCCGTGGTTTTATCGGCAAGCTGCTGGCGGACGCGCAGGCCGAACTGACCTTTGCCGACGTTAACCAGACGGTGCTGGACCTGCTGAACAGCCGCAAAAGTTATCAGGTGCACGTGGTCGGCGAACAGGCTCGGGTTGAACAGGTCAACAACGTCAGCGCAGTGAACAGCGGCAGTGAAGAGGCGGTTGCGTTGATCGCCGAAGCGGATATCGTGACCACCGCCGTGGGGCCGCAGATCCTGGCTAAGATTGCCGGGACTATCGCCAAAGGGCTGACCCAACGTCATCAGCAGGGCAACAGCCAACCGCTGAACATCATCGCCTGCGAGAACATGGTGCGTGGCACCAGCCAGTTAAAACAGCACGTGTTTGATGTCCTGCCGCAGGAAGATCAGGCATGGGCCCTACAGCATGTCGGCTTCGTTGATTCGGCGGTTGACCGCATTGTACCGCCTGCGGAAGCGGGCAGCAGCGATCCGCTGGAAGTGACGGTAGAAACCTTCAGCGAGTGGATTGTCGATCAAACCCAGTTCAAGGGGCAGCCACCGGCGATTGCCGGCATGGAACTGACCGATAACCTGATGGCGTTTGTTGAGCGTAAGTTGTTCACGCTCAATACCGGCCATGCGATTACCGCTTATCTTGGGCAACAGGCCGGCCTGCTGACCATTCGCGATGCCATTCTTGACCCGAAGATCCGCCAGGTGGTGAAAGGCGCGATGGAAGAGAGCGGTGCGGTGCTGATCAAACGCTACGGTTTTGACGCCGCCAAGCACGCCGCCTACATAGACAAAATCCTCAGCCGCTTTGAAAACCCCTATCTGCACGACGACGTGGAGCGCGTGGGCCGTCAGCCGCTGCGCAAGCTGAGCGCCGGCGATCGCCTGATCAAGCCGCTGCTCGGCACGCTGGAGTACGCTCTGCCGCACGCCAATCTGATCCAGGGTATTGCCGCCGCCATGAGCTACCGCAGCGAGCAGGATCCGCAGGCCAAAGAGCTGGTGGAACTGCTGGCCAAACTGGGGCCAAAAGCGGCGCTGGCGCAAATTTCCGGCCTGCCGGCGGAAAGTGAGGTTGTAGAACAGGCCATTGCTGTGTATAACGCCATGCAGCGCCAATAGGCTATTTTACTTGCCATTTTACGGTTGGGCAGTGCTCGAACGCCTCACGTACTACGTGTACGCTGCGGGTTCTGCGCGCTGTCCGCCCGCAAACTGGCTGCGACAATAACGCCTATGGTATTAAATTAGTGGCCGATACAGCACACCCCTCCCACGCCATTCGAAAAGCGACGATGGAAGAAGCACAGGCATTTGAAAATAAGGTTCTGGAACGGCTGAACGCAGGCAAGACGGTGCGCAGTTTTCTGATCGCGGCGGTAGAGCTGCTGGCGGAAGCGCTGAACGTGCTGGTGGTGCAGGTGTTCCGCAAAGATGACTATGCGGTGAAGTATGCCGTCGAACCGCTATTGTCCGGGGCCGGTCCGCTGGGTGAGCTGTCGGTACGCCTGAAGCTGATGTATGGGCTGGGGGTGATCTCACGTCACGAATACGAAGACGCCGAACTGCTGATGGCGATGCGCGAAGAACTGAACCACGACGGGGCGGAATACCGTTTTGTCGATGATGAAATCCTCGGGCCGTTCGGCGAACTGCATTGCGTGGCTGCACTGCCACCGGTACCGACCTTCCTGCAGCCCGGCGAAGCGGAAGAATCGCTGATCGCCATGCAGCGTCAGCGATACCAGCAGGTGCTACGTTCCACAATGGTACTGTCGGTCACGGATTTGATCGCCGGTATCGGTGCCAAACAACCGTCCCGGCTTTCCCCGCTCGGCCGCAATTAAGCAAAGGCCGCGCGCCACTCGTCGAATAACAGCCACAGTGCCGTGGCTGCCATCAAGCCCGCCATGACGCCGTTAAACAACCGCAGTTTCCAGGTCACGCGCAGCGCATCGCGCAGCCGATCGCCCAATATCGCCCACACCAGTACGCAAGGAATGTTCAAGGCGGTGAAACCGGCAATGATCATCAGCGTATGGCCAAGGCTGGCACCTTCACGCGGGGTGAACAGAATGGCGACGTTAATCGCCATCAGCCATGCTTTGGGATTCACTGCCTGAAACAGCGCGCCACTGATTAAGCGCATCGGCTGCGCCTGCTGCTTGCCGTCAGGTGAGGCTGCCCTGAATAGTTTCCATGACAGCCACAGCAGATAGGTGCAACCGATCACCGCCAACGGAAAGCGGATCATCGCGGCCGAACTCAGGATCAGCGCCAGCAGGGTGGTGGTCAAGGCCAGCTGCACCGCACAACCGACGCTAATGCCAAACACCATCGGCAAGGTGCGACGCAGACCAAAATTGACCCCGGATGAGGCCAGCAGCAGGTTGTTGGGGCCAGGGGTGATCGACATTACTGTGACATAACTGATAAAGGCGGAGTCCAGCATAACGGGTTCCTTACAAGAGCTGAGAAGCAAGGGAACCAGCATAAAACCTACGGACAGATGGTGACAGAACCAGAAACCCGCTATTGTCATGGATACAGTTGTATCAAATTCAAACTGTACCCATTACCTGGAGACAAACTGTGACCTTGCTCGATGAAATGCCGGAAACGCGCTACCAGCAGCTGGCGGATACGCTGGCAGAAGCCATACGCCGCGGCACGCTGCTACCCGGCAGCCGTTTACCTTCGGTGCGCCGCTGCGCGCAGAGCCATAGCGTCAGTATCAATACCGTGGTGGCGGCTTACCGCACGCTGGAAGATCGCGGGTTGATAGAAGCACGGCCACAGTCCGGTTTTTATGTGTGTAACACCTTACCGGCGCTGAAGGCCGCTTCACCGACCAGCAGCCGGATAGAGCCACCGGCGGATGACGTACTGGCGTTGATCGACACGGTGTTTGCCGCTCAGCAAAATCCGGCGTTCACCAATCTTTCGCTGGCCTGCCCGCAGACTTCTGATTTTTATCCCGGCGGCAAGTTGGGGCGGATGCTGTCGTCGCAGTTACGCCGTCAGCCGAATTTGATCGGCCAATATGCACTACCGCCGGGTAGCCTGCGGCTACGACAGCAAATCACTCGTCGTTCGATGGCGCTGGGCATGCTGCTGGAGCCCGGCGATATCACGCTGACTCATGGCTGCATGGAGGCGCTGCAACTGGCGCTGCGGGTGACCACCAAACCGGGTGATTGTATCGGCCTGGAATCACCGACCTATTTTTATCTGCTGCCGCTGCTGGCCAGCCTGGGGCTGAAGGCGCTGGAAATTCCTACCGATCCGCAGCACGGGCTGTCGCTGGATGCGCTGGAACTGTTGCTCAATGAGAAGCGGCTGAATGCGGTGATTGCCATGCCGACGGTGCAAAATCCGCTGGGCTGCACCATGCCGCTGGCGGCGAAAAAACGGTTGGCGCGGCTGATGAACGATCACCAGGTGCCCTTGATTGAAGATGGGTTGTACGCCGAGTTGCAATTCGGCGGTGCGCTGTCCCCGGCGGTAAAATCTTTCGACCGCGACGGTTGGGTGCTGTTCTGCTCCAGCTTTACCAAGACCCTGGCTCCGGACTTCCGCATCGGATGGATCAGCGGTGGCCGCTTTAACGAGGCGTTGCGCAAGCTGAAGGCGGTGTCGTCGATGTCCGAGTCGCAGTTGCTGTCGGAAACCCTGGCGATGTTTCTGGAAACCGGTGGATACGATCACCATCTGCGCAACCTGCGAAAACGCTACGCCGCTCAGGTGGACGAGGCGCGGGCGCTGATTGCGCGTCACTTCCCACGCGGTACCCGGGCGACACAACCCGCGGGCGGTTTTGTATTCTGGGTGGAGTTCCCGGTCGGAGTCGACAGCGTGGCGTTGTTCCACCAGATGCTGGAGGAACAAATTTGCCTGACGCCCGGCACGCTGTATTCCCCCAGTGGCCGCTATCGTAACGCGTTGCGGCTTTCCTGCTGCTACCCGTTTAATGCCCGTTACAGTCAGGCACTGGCGCGCGTCGGTGCCAAAGCCTGCGAGATGAGCGGCTTGCCGCCGGGTATTGCGCAAGACGAGTAACCACGCGCGCATTTTGCTACAATGTGGACATCATTGATTAGCGTGCCGTAACGGCACAACAGGCCAGAAACCATGAAAGAAATAGAAAAGGCAGAGATTAAGCGCCTTAGCGACCTGCTGGACGCCCTCAAGCACAAAGACACCCTGGTTATCCAACAGGGCAATCTTGACCTGATTGCTCAGCACACCAAAGAAAAAGAGAAGATGGCAGCGGAGATCGAGCGCCTGAAAGGCGTGCGCGTTGAGAAGCTGAGCGCTGAAGCGCAAAAGCTGAGCCAACTGCCGTTCAGCCGTGAAATCACCAAGAAAGAACAGGCGGATATGGGCACGTTGAAGAAAAACGTGCGCGGCCTGATCGTGGTGCACCCGATGACCGCACTGGGCCGAGAAATGGGCCTGAAAGTGGTCACCGGCTACGCCAAGAAAGCCTTCTGATTACCGGTACCCGTCATACTTGAAGTTGCATCTGTGTTAGCTGCGCAGTTATTCGGCCCATCCGTGGGCCTCCCCCCTTCGGGGCCGCTGCAAGCAGCGTTCAAATCTGCTCCCGGCAGATTTGTCCCCCCAGTCACTGACTTGAGTCAGCTCCTGGGGACTCTCGCTCTTGCCGCGTTACTCGGCAAAGCCTCGCCCCGTTGGGGCCAGCGCAAGCGCTGTTCAACAAAGCCGTGGCTTTGTTGTGATGCAACTCCAATTATTTTGGGTATGTGGCGCCCGGTTTTCATAGCTTGGTGGTGAAATACGCCTTGGTTTGATAGGGCACGGTTACCGTTTCTTTGCCCTGCAATTCCCCTTCCTCTGCCACCAATTGCCGAATCTGATTAATCACCTGTTCTTGCTGCTCGTGCGGCAAAGCGGCGATAAAGCTGGTGGAACGCACCCGGTTATAAATCACATCTTCTACCGCGCCCTGGTGGCCGAGCATAAACACCTGTTCCTGCAGCGGTTCTAATCCTTTGGACGGGAAAAGTCTACGCCATTCACCGGTATAGAAACGCGGCGCGTCGCCTTCGTGACGGTCGACAATCTGATTGAGCTTACGCACCCAACTCACGCGCGCATCGCGCATGTTCCACACCAGGCCAAGTTTGCCGCCGGGCTTGAGGATGCGCTGGATTTCGGCCAAAGCCTGCGGCGTGGCAAACCAGTGGAAGGACTGCGCGCAAACCACCGCGTCGACTGACTCATCCGGCAATGGGATAGATTCCGCGGTGCCCGCCAATGTTTTCACCTGCGGCAGCGCCGCCGACAGCTTTTCCAGCATTTGGGCCACGGGTTCTACGGCAATCACCTGCGCACCGGTTTCCAGCAGGCGCGGGGTGAACTTGCCGGTTCCGGCACCGAGATCGATCACCGTCATACCGGCGTGCAGGCCGATGGTGTCGCGCAGCCAGGTCGCTATCTCCGGCGGATAATCCGGACGCCCTTTAACGTAACGATCGGCATTGGCCTGGTAGCCTTCGGCTGCGGCATGGTGAATCGAATGAGACGGGGTGTTCATAACGTTGCTCCTGCCTGAAAGAGGTTATATCCGTCATACTTGAAGCTGCCTCTGTGTTGGCTGCGCTCACTTACCCGAATCACTTACGACAGTAAGCTCTTCGGGATGCGCGCTCTTGCCGCCTTTATGCAACTCCAATTATTTAGGGTATATCGGTTGGGTTGCATCACAGTATAGGTCGCTAAAAATGCTTAACGCCGCATCCTGCACCGGATTTTTTATTCTCGACCGGTCTTATTCAGCGGCCCAGCAGGCGGCGATTAAAGTCTTCGAGACGGCCTTCGCTGATGCGCGTCAGCATGGTTTTGCTCCAGCTGGCAGACAGCCCGGCCACCGCCAACAGACGACGATACTGCTCTTCATCAAATGGCATATGCCAGGCGATGCCGATGGCCTCGGCGACCGAGACGTCGCTGTTGCGCGTCACCAATTCCAGCGGACGATCGCCGCTGACCTTGCCGGCGGACACCACGCGGTACAGCCAGCCGCAGCGGCCACTTTGCTGCATCAGCACCGAGATATCGTCGATAGCAAAATGGTAGTTAAGCTTGAAGCAGGGAGAGCGCGGCTGGGTGACCTGGATCAGCGCTTCGCCCCAGCGGAATATATCGCCCATAAATACGTTATGTTCGGTCAGCCCGAGGGTAGAAATATTCTCGCCAAAAGCGGGCGCGCAGAACTGTTCGGCCTGTGCCGGAAACTGTTCACGCCAGTGAACATAATGCTCACGAGGATAGTGGCACAGCGCGCGGTCCGGCCCGCCGTGATAACTTTTCTCCGCCTGTTCATCGCCTTCCAGGCCGAGCGGGGTCAGCTTGACGGCACCGTCCACCAGGCGCTTGGCGATGCCGCTGGGCCGTCCGCCTTCGTAGGGTTGGATAGTGCCGATGTAAACCTCTGGGTGATGCATGTGCGCCTCCTTGTCTCGCGTCGAAGGCCCAGCATAGCCCGAGTTGGCCGCGGGGAACAATAACCCGCCCGAGAGGTTTCAGGCGGGAGAGGGTCAGAAGGTGGTCCAGTTGTCTTGCTCGGCGGTTTGGGGCGCCGGTTGTTTGCCGGTCGGGGTTTTGATTGCGGCGGCTTTCGCGGCGACAGGCGCAGAATGCTCCGCCAGGCGGAATACCGAGACGCTCTGCAGCAGCATTTCTGCCTGTTCTTCCAGCGAGTCGGCGGCGGCGGCGGATTCTTCCACCAGTGCGGCGTTCTGCTGGGTGGTGTGGTCCATTTCGACAATCGCCTGGCCGATCTGGGCGATGCCGCGGGTCTGTTCGTCGGAGGCCGCGGCGATTTCCGCCATGATGTCGCGCACGTGGGTGACCGACAGGACGATTTGCTCCATGGTGTTGCCGGTGTTTTCCACCAGTGTGGTACCGGTCTGCACCCGGTTGACCGACTCGGCAATCAGCCCTTCGATCTCTTTTGCCGCCTGGGCACTGCGCTGCGCCAGATTGCGCACCTCGCTGGCGACCACAGAGAAGCCACGGCCCTGTTCGCCGGCGCGCGCAGCTTCCACTGCCGCGTTCAGCGCCAGAATGTTGGTCTGGAAGGCAATGCCGTTGATCAAGGTGGTAATTTCAGCGATCCGCTGCGAACTGCTGGAAATATCACGCATGGTGCTGACCACGCTTTCCACCAGCTTGCCGCCCTGCTGGGCAGTCTGCGAGGCGTCGGTAGCCAACTGATTGGCATGATGGGCGTTTTCGGCGTTTTGCTTCACCGTGGCGGTCAGTTGCTCCATGCTGGCGGCCGTTTCTTCCACTGCGGCGGCCTGCTGTTCGGTGCGTGAGGACAAATCGGTGTTACCGGCGGCAATCTCGGCGGCGGCGGTGGACACCTGGCTGACGCCCATCTGGATTTTTTCAATCATATCGCGCAGGTTCTGGCTCATGGCCGCCACCGCGTTCAATAACTGGCCCAGCTCATCGCGGCGGGTACTGGTCTGCGCCTGACGCAGATCGCCACTGGCGATGCGTTCCGCCAGTGCCAGCGTGCTTTGCAGCGGTCGGGTTATTTGCAGCGTGATGCGCCAGGCAACCAGTAATCCGGCGATGATCGCGATCAGCGTGGTGATGCCCATCTGCAACTGCGCCGAATTGATGTCGTTATGGGTTTGCGTCAGTTCGTCCTGCATAAAGGCGTTAACCAGCGTGCCGACTTCCTGTGCGCTGTTGCCCAGCAACTGACTGATCGCTTGTTCCTGCTGATAGGCCGGCAGGTAGGCTTCGATACGGTTTTTGTAGTCGTCGAGTGCGGTCAGCAGGGGTTGCAGCAAGGGGCGTTGAGCATCGCTGAGCCGGCGACTGAGCGCATTGGCCGCGCTGCGTGCATCGTCAATCGCCGCCACCAGCGGGGCTTCGGACTCCGCGCTCAGGCTCAGCAACAGGCCACGAGCACCGTAGCGCACCAGGGTCAGCTTTTGGTTCAACTGGATAAAGGCCAGTTGCAGGTCGGCATTGGTGATTTGCCGCTCCACCTGGTTCAGGCTGTCCTGCACTTCCGACATGTTCCAGCTTTGGCGTACGGCATCTTTTGCCGCCACTGCCTTTTCGAAGGCGTTTTGCTGTTGCTGGTATTGGCCAATCAGCCCGACCAAACGCTGCAGATCTTTCCGGCTCTGCGCATCCCAGTTCAGCGCCTGGCCCTGGTTGATCAGCTTGACCGCGTTGTCGATATTAATGCGGTTATTTTTCAGGTATTCCGGTTTGTAGGTTTGGCCGAATAGCGCGCGGTTGTATTTGGCCTGGTTGATCTCGTCGTTCAGCCGGTTGCTGAAATCGATGCGGTTGGCGCGGGATTCGATGATATTCAGGTAATGAGCGCCGGTACCGGCGATGATCGTCGTCAGTAACAGCATCAGGCCAAATCCGAGGCCGAGCTTTTTACCCACGGTGAGGTGAACGAACTTTCCTGCCAAGGTTTTCAATGCCGCCATAATGATTTTCCTTTCCTTTGGGCGTACGTCAATTGAACAAACCATCGGCAAAAAACGGTCAAGCTTTAGCGAATTTTGGTCAAAAAAATACCCGCACTAAGCGGGTATCTTCATTTCTGGGGGCGAATTACTTCTTCGCAGCGAAGCGTGCTGCGGCTTCGTCCCAGTTAACCACGTTCCAGAATGCCTTGATGTAGTCTGGACGTTTGTTTTGATATTTCAGGTAGTAAGCATGTTCCCACACGTCCAGGCCCACGATTGGGAAACCTGAAGCGCCGGCAACGGCTTCGCCCATCAGCGGGCTGTCCTGGTTAGCAGTAGACACTACAGCCAGTTTGTCGCCTTTCAGCACCAGCCAGGCCCAACCTGAACCGAAGCGGGTCGCTGCGGCTTTCTCGAACTCTTCCTGGAATTTCTCAACGCTGCCGAAATCACGTTCGATAGCAGCCTTCAGATCGCCACCCAGAGTGGTGCCGATTTTCAGGCCTTTCCAGAACAGGCTGTGGTTAGCGTGGCCGCCGGCGTTGTTACGCATGAAGGTGCGCTTGTCAGCAGGCACTTTATCCAGATCCTGGATCAGGTCTTCAACGCTGTATTTAGCCAGTTCTGGGTAAGCTTCCAGTACGGTGTTGGCGTTGTTAACGTAAGTCTGGTGATGTTTGGTGTGATGGATTTCCATCGTCTGCTTGTCGAAATGCGGTTCCAGTGCGTCGTAGGCGTACGGCAGGGATGGCAGTGAGTAACTCATAATCATCATCTCCAAGGGTATAGGGGCGGCGCATTATGTGAGCACCGCGTAAGCAGTCGGATCATTATAGTTATTTAAATGATATTGAAAATGATTATCAATGCCCTACTTATATTGTGGTCTTTGGTTAATCCACAATGCGCTGCGGGTGAGTAAACACCGTGGCACGGCCGGGTTTGCTGAAGCCGACCAGCGTCAGGTTGCTGCGCTCGGCGATTTCCACTGCCAGTGACGTGGCGGCAGAAACCACAAACAGGATCTCGACGCCGCACATGGCGGATTTTTGCACCATTTCATAGCTGGCGCGGCTGGAAACCAGGATTGCTCCCTGTTGCCAGTCTTGTTTAGCGCGCACGCCGAGCAGCTTGTCGAGCGCCACGTGACGGCCTACGTCTTCACAGCCCCCCAGCAGTTCCCCCTGCGGCGAAATCCAGCTGGCGGCGTGGGTGCAACCGGTCAACTGGCCGACGGTCTGCACCTGCTTGAGCTGCCCCAGCGCGCAGTCGAGGTTGGTGAGGGAAAAGGTCTGGGTAAACGGCAGTGCAGGCAGCGGGCGAAAAATATCTGCCAACTGTTCGATACCGCACACGCCGCAGCCGGTGCGGCCCGCCATGGCACGGCGGCGCTCTTTCAAACCGGCAAAGCGACGGCTGGAAAGCTCAATTTGCACCTCCAGCCCGTTACAAGTTTGGTTAATCTCTATACTGTGGATATCGCGCGGTGACTCGATGATGCCTTCAGAGAGGGAAAAACCCAGGGCGAACGCCTCCAGATCTTTGGGGGTGCACATCATCACCACGTGAGAAATGCCGTTATAGACCAGTGCGACCGGGACTTCTTCCGCCAGCCAATCCTGCTGTGCGGTGGCGAGTTGCCCGCGTTGATATACCTGAGACCGGGTTACCCCTGTGAGCAAGGTCTCATTGATATCATTGATATGTTGGTCTGGGTTTATATTGTTCACTTAAGTGGCACCTGTTTGTAACAACCACATATACGCTGTGGTAATATTGCCGCGTAAAAACAACAGTAATTTTAGCGCTTCCCGCTTCCAGGGGGAAAGCGCCATTTGAAACAATGTGACAATCGCAAGTGAAAGGAGACCCCCATGCAGGTCAGCAGAAGGCAGTTCTTTAAGATCTGCGCTGGCGGTATGGCAGGGACGACGGTGGCTGCTCTGGGCTTTGCCCCGGAAGTGGCGTTAGCGGAAACCCGGCAGTACAAACTGCTGCGCGCCCGTGAAACCCGTAATACCTGTACGTATTGTTCCGTCGGCTGTGGGCTGTTGATGTACAGCCTTGGTGATGGCGCCAAAAACGCCAAAGAAAGCATTTTCCACATTGAAGGCGACCCGGATCACCCGGTCAACCGCGGCGCGCTTTGCCCGAAAGGCGCAGGTTTGGTCGACTTCATCCATAGTGAAAGCCGTCTTAAGTCACCGGAGTACCGCGCGCCGGGTTCCGATAAATGGCAGCGCCTGAGCTGGGACGACGCCTTCACCCGCATCGCCAAGCTGATGAAGGAAGACCGTGACGCCAACTTCGTTAAAACCAACGAACAGGGCGTGACCGTTAACCGCTGGCTGAGCACCGGCATGCTGTGTGCCTCCGCCTCCAGTAACGAAACCGGTTATTTAACGCAAAAATTTAGTCGCGCTCTCGGCATGCTTGCCGTAGACAACCAAGCACGTGTCTGACACGGACCAACGGTAGCAAGTCTTGCTCCAACATTTGGTCGCGGTGCGATGACCAACCACTGGGTTGATATCAAGAACGCGAATCTGATTATCGTCATGGGCGGTAATGCGGCGGAAGCGCATCCGGTGGGGTTCCGCTGGGCGATGGAAGCCAAAATACACAATAAAGCCAAGCTGATCGTCATCGATCCGCGCTTTACCCGTACCGCATCGGTGGCGGATTTCTACACGCCGATCCGTTCCGGGACCGACATTGCCTTCCTGTCGGGCGTGTTGCTGTACCTGATGACCAACGACAAGATTAACCACGAATACGTCCACGCCTACACCAACGCCAGCCTGCTGGTGCGGGAAGACTTTACCTTTGAAGACGGCCTGTTCAGCGGTTATGACGCGGAAAACCGCAAGTACGATAAAACCACCTGGAACTATCAGTTCGATGAAAACGGCTTTGCCAAGCGCGATCTGACACTGCAGGACCCGCGTTGCGTGTGGAACCTGCTGAAACAGCACGTCAGCCGCTATACGCCGGAGGTGGTGAACAACATTTGCGGTACGCCAACCGAAGACTTCATCAAGGTCTGCGAATACATCGCCGAAACCTGCGTGGCAGATAAAACCGCGTCGTTCCTGTATGCCCTGGGCTGGACTCAGCACTCGGTCGGCTCGCAGAACATCCGCACCATGGCGATGATCCAGCTGTTGCTCGGCAACATGGGCATGGCGGGCGGCGGCGTCAACGCGCTGCGCGGCCACTCCAATATTCAGGGTCTGACCGACCTGGGCCTGCTGTCGCAGAGCCTGCCGGGCTATATGACGCTGCCGTCGGAGAAACAGACCGATATCGACACCTACCTGAAAGCCAATACGCCGAAGGCGCTGCTGCCGGGCCAGGTGAACTACTGGAGCAACTACCCGAAATTCTTCGTCAGCATGATGAAGAGCTTCTACGGCGACAAGGCGCAGAAGGAAAACGGCTGGGGCTTTGACTGGCTGCCGAAGTGGGACAAAGGCTACGACGTGCTGCAGTACTTCGAGCTGATGTCACAAGGCAAGGTCAACGGTTACTTCTGCCAGGGGTTCAACCCGGTGGCGTCGTTCCCGAACAAGAACAAGGTGGTGGCCTCGCTGTCAAAACTGAAGTTCCTGGTGACCATTGATCCGCTCAATACCGAAACCTCCAACTTCTGGCAGAACCACGGCGAGTTCAACGACGTCGATCCGTCGAAGATTCAGACCGAAGTGTTCCGCCTGCCGTCCACCTGCTTTGCCGAAGAGAACGGTTCAATCGTCAACTCCGGGCGCTGGTTGCAGTGGCACTGGAAGGGGGCGGATGCCCCGGGTGAAGCGATGAACGACGGGGAAATCCTGGCGGGTATCTTTATCCGTTTGCGTGAGATGTACGCGCGTGAAGGCGGTGCGGTACCTGAACAGGTGCTGAACATGACCTGGGATTACCTGACGCCGGAAAATCCGGCTTCTGAAGAAGTGGCGATGGAAAGCAACGGCAAGGCGTTGGCAGATGTTCTCGACGCCGACGGCAAAGTGCTGGCGAAAAAAGGTGAGCAACTCAGCACCTTTGCCCACCTGCGTGACGACGGCACGACGGCCAGCGGCTGTTGGATCTTCGCCGGTAGCTGGACGCAGGCCGGTAACCAGATGGCGCGGCGCGATAACGCCGATCCGTCCGGCCTCGGCAATACGCTGGGTTGGGCCTGGGCCTGGCCGCTCAACCGCCGCATTCTGTACAACCGTGCGTCCGCCGATCCGCAGGGCAAGCCCTGGGATCCCAAACGTCAGTTGCTGGAATGGGACGGCACCAAGTGGGGCGGGGTGGATATCCCGGACTACAGCGCCGCCGCACCGGGCAGTGACGTGGGGCCATTCATCATGCAGCCGGAAGGCATGGGCCGCCTGTTTGCCACCGATAAAATGGCCGAAGGGCCGTTCCCGGAACACTACGAGCCGTTTGAAACGCCGCTCGGTACCAACCCGCTGCACCCGAACGTGGTTTCCAACCCGGCGGCAAGGGTGTTCAAGGACGATCTGGCGGCAATGGGCACCTCCGACAAGTTCCCGTACGTCGGGACCACTTACCGGTTGACCGAGCATTTCCACTACTGGACCAAGCACGCGATACTCAACGCTATCGCACAGCCGGAGCAGTTTGTGGAGATTGGCGAGAAGCTGGCGGCGAAAAAAGGCATTCAGCATGGCGATACGGTGAAGGTCAGTTCCAACCGCGGCTTTATCAAGGCCAAGGCGGTGGTGACCAAGCGTATTCGTACCCTGCAGGTGCACGGCCAGGACGTCGACACCATAGGTATCCCGATCCACTGGGGTTACGAAGGGGTGGCGAAGAAAGGCTTTATTGCCAACACGCTGACGCCGTTTGTCGGTGATGCCAATACGCAAACGCCAGAGTTCAAGGCGTTCCTGGTCAACGTGGAAAAGGTGTAACGGAGACGAATTATGGCAATGCAATCTCAGGACATCATTCGTAAATCCGCCACCAATGGTTTCACGCCGGCGCCGCGCGCCCGTGACCACCAGGAGGAAGTGGCCAAACTGATCGATGTCACCACCTGTATCGGCTGCAAGGCTTGTCAGGTGGCCTGTTCCGAATGGAACGACATCCGCGATGAAATCGGCAGCAACGTCGGGGTGTACGATAACCCCGCCGATCTGACCGCCAAGTCGTGGACGGTGATGCGCTTTTCCGAGGTGGAGGAAAACGGCAAGCTGGAGTGGCTGATCCGCAAGGATGGCTGCATGCACTGCGCCGATCCGGGCTGCCTGAAGGCCTGCCCATCGGAAGGGGCCATCATCCAGTACGCCAACGGCATCGTCGATTTCCAGTCCGAACACTGCATCGGCTGCGGTTACTGCATCGCCGGTTGCCCGTTCGATGTGCCGCGCATGAACAAGGACGACAACCGGGTGTACAAGTGTACCCTGTGCGTCGATCGGGTTGATGTCGGCCAGGAACCGGCCTGTGTGAAGACCTGTCCGACCGGTGCCATCCATTTCGGCACCAAGGACGCGATGAAGGAGATCGCCGCCGAGCGGGTCAGCGAGCTGAACACCCGTGGTTATCAGAACGCCGGTTTGTACGATCCGGCGGGCGTGGGCGGCACTCACGTGATGTATGTACTGCACCATGCCGACAAGCCGCAGCTGTATCACGGTTTGCCGGATAACCCGACCATCAGCCCGGCAATCACGTTCTGGAAAGGCGTGTGGAAACCCCTGGCGGCCATCGGCTTTGCCGCCACCTTTGCAGCGAGCGTGTTCCACTATGTCGGCGTCGGTCCTAACCGCGTCGAAGAGGAAGACAACGACGAGCTGCACGATGAGGAGACGCGCAAATGAAGAAGGAAAAGCGTATTCAGCGCTACAGCGCGCCGGAGCGGATTAACCACTGGATTGTGGCGTTCTGCTTTGTGTTCGCCGCCATCAGCGGGTTGGGGTTCTTTTTCCCCTCCTTCAACTGGTTGATGAACATTCTCGGCACGCCGCAGTTGGCGCGTATTCTGCACCCCTTCGTTGGGGTGATTATGTTTGCGGCCTTCCTGCTGATGTTCCTGCGCTACTGGAAGCATAACCTGATCAACCGCGAAGACATCGTCTGGGCCAAAAACATCCAAAAAATCGTCATGAACGAGGAAGTGGGTGACACCGGGCGTTATAATTTCGGTCAGAAGTGCGTATTCTGGGCGGCAATCATTAGTCTGGTGCTGTTGCTGGCCAGCGGTGTGGTGATCTGGCGGCCGTACTTTGCGCCGTCATTTCCGATACCGCTGATCCGTATCGCGTTGCTGGTGCATTCGCTGGCGGCGGTGGGGCTTATCATTGTGATTATGGTGCATATTTACGCCGCGTTGTGGGTAAAAGGCACCATTACCGCGATGGTGGAAGGCTGGGTACCGGCGGCCTGGGCTAAAAAACATCACCCGCGTTGGTACCGAGAGGTCCGCGAGAAACAACAGGAAGACAAACCCTGATGAGCATCCGCATTGTTCCTAAAGAGCAGTTAGGGGCACAGCGTGAGAAGTCCACAACGGCGGAAACCATCCCGCCGTTACTTTTCGCGAATCTGAAAAGCCTTTACAGCCGCCGCGCTGAACGCCTGCGCAAGCTGGCGACCGACAACCCGCTGGGCGACTACCTGAACTTCGCCGCCCAACTGGCCGAGGCGCAGCATCACGCGCTGCACGATAACCCGCTGACGTTGGATCTGACCGAAGCGTTGCAGCAGGGCGCAGCCAGCGGCAAACCCCCGCTGGATCTGAGCGTTTTTCCGCGCAGTGACCACTGGCACAAACTGCTGGCTTCGCTGATTGCCGAGTTGCGCCCGCAGGCGCCGGAACACATTCTGGCGGTGCTGGATAACCTGGAAAAGGCCTCGTCGCACGAGCTGGAGTTGCTGGCAGACGCCTTGCTTAACCAGGATTTCGGCAAGATTGGCAGCGAGAAAGCGCCGTTTATCTGGGCTGCGCTGTCGCTCTACTGGGCGCAGATGGCCGGGCAAATCCCCGGCAAGGCACGCGCCGAATATGGCGAGCATCGCCAATTTTGCCCGGTGTGCGGCAGTATTCCGGTTTCCAGCGTGGTGCATATCGGCACCGTCAGTGGCCTGCGTTATTTGCACTGCAACCTGTGCGAAAGCGAATGGCACGTAGTGCGAATCAAATGCAGCAACTGCGAGCAGACGCGTGACCTCAACTACTGGTCGCTGGATAGCGAACTGGCGGCGGTGAAAGCGGAAAGCTGCGGTGACTGCGGCACTTACCTGAAGATTTTATATCAGGAAAAAGACCCGCAGGTTGAGGCGGTTGCCGACGATCTGGCCACGCTGGTGCTCGACGCCAAAATGGAAGATGAAGGCTTTGCCCGCAGCAGCATCAACCCGTTCCTGTTCCCGGGGGAATAATGCTCGGCTACCGGGCTGCGACATTTTGACCTTGGGCAGTGCTCGGCCTCCTCACGTACTGCGTGTACGCTCCGGGGCCTGCGCGCTGTCCGCACTCAAACTGTCCTTGCCCGCTACGCCTTTAGGGCCGTAAATAACCATTAATTTCGGACTGGGCTTCTGGCATTCGCCGGGGCGACTTGCTACGTTTACGCCATGACGCGCGAAGCGAAAGGAAAGGGACTGACGATGTTGAAGACCATTGCGAAATTCACGGCGGTTGCCGTTTTGGCCATCGGACTGGCGGCCTGTGACAACAAGGACGACACCAAGCCGGAAGTGCCAAAGCCGGATACCAAGCCGGTCGTCACGCAGCCTGCACCGCCACCGCCGGTGGTGGAGACAAAACCCGCACCGCCTCCGGGCCTGAAAGTCTCGATGCAAAAGGGCAAAATCACCTTTGAATTGCCATCGGGTTTTAGCGATCAGACCGAGAACAGCGGCATCGTCAACGACAGCAAATCCACCATTCAGCGCTTCCTGGACGGCAAATCGCGCCAGAGCACCGTCTCTTCCGAAGTGATCCCGCCTGACGACATGAAGCTCAACAGCAGCGATAAAATGCTCAAAGATCTGACGCAGAGCATGATTACCGAGTTGGCCGACCGTTATCAGAATATCCAGACCACCAAAGAAGAGAACTTCACCGTCGGTAAACAGAAATTCCATCGTCTGGATACCGAGCAGAGCATTAACGGGCAGAAGGTGGTATCCACCATCATGCTGACGGTGTTCAATAAGCGGGTGGTGACGCTGCAAATGTTGTCGCCGGCCAAAACGCCGGAGGCACACCAGGCGCTGGTGCAGCAGATTATCGATACGCTGGCGGTGAACTAACAACGCTGAGGTTTGCAAGCCGAGGGGAAGACTGATGAAGCTTATTGGCAGTTACACCAGCCCTTTTGTCCGCAAGATTTCCGTGATGCTGTTGGAAAAGGGAATGGCGTTCGAATTCGTTAACGATCCGCCGTATGAGCCGGGCAGTCGGGTGGTGGAGCTAAATCCGCTCGCCAAGGTTCCGGTGCTGGTGGCTGACGACGGCGGCGTCTTTTACGACTCGCGGGTGATCGCCGAATACCTTGAGTTGCTGCCTGTCGCCCCGGCGTTTTTGCCTGCCGATCGCGCGGTAGCACTGAGCATACGTCAGGTGGAAGCCCTGGCGGATGGTGTGACCGAAGCCGCTGCCACGCTGTATCGCGAGAGCAAACGGGCGTCGGACAAACAGGACGAAAACTGGATCCTGCGCCAACGCGCCAAGCTGACGCACGGGCTGGATGCGCTGGAAAAGCTGGCGCAGGAAAAAAAGCTGTTGAACTCCGAAACGCTGACGCTGGCGGATATCGCCACCGGCTGCGCGTTGGGCTACCTCAACTTCCGTCGCATTATGCCCAACTGGTGCGTTGAACGACCGGCGTTGATCAAACTGGCCGAACGGCTGTTTGCCCGCGAAAGCTTTGCCCGCACCTCGCCCCCCTGATCGCCCTCACCCCGCAACTGCGGGGTTTTGCTTTATGCCGAGACCACTACACTAAAACCGAGCGACCATGAGCACTGAATCCCAGCATCTTTACAGCCAGTTACCCGCCATTGACCGCCTATTGCGCGATCCCGCTATCGAACCGCTGGTGGCGCAATATGGCCAGACGCTGATTAGCGAGCTACTGCGCCAACTGCAATGGCAGGCGCGTGAGACCATTAAACAGCATCAACGGCTGCCCGACTGGTGTGCCGACTGGCCGCAGGCGCTTGGTGCCAGGCTGGCACAACAGCAGCGTCCGTCGTTGGCCCCGGTATTCAATCTGAGCGGTACCCTGTTGCACACCAATCTCGGCCGGGCCTTGCTGGCGCAACCGGCGATAGAGGCGGTGACGCGTTCGATGGGCGCGGCGGTGACGCTGGAATACGATCTCGATGGTGCCGGTCGTGGGCATCGCGATCGCGCCGTTGCAGATTTACTGTGTCAACTGACCGGCGCGGAAGACGCCTGCATCGTCAATAACAATGCGGCCGCGGTACTGCTGATGCTGGCGGCGATCGCCCCCGGCAAGCAAGTGGTGGTGTCGCGCGGTGAGCTGGTGGAAATTGGCGGCGCGTTCCGTATTCCCGACGTGATGCGTCAGGCGGGCTGCCAGTTGGTCGAAGTCGGTACCACCAACCGCACTCATCTGAAAGACTACCGTAACGCGATTAACGATCAGACCGGGTTGTTGATGAAGGTGCATACCAGCAACTACAGCATTCAGGGCTTTACCGCTGCGGTGGACGAAGCCGAGCTGGCGCAGCTTGGTGCCGAACACGGCCTGCCGACCGCCACCGATCTGGGCAGCGGCTCGCTGATTGATATGGCGCAGTACGGCCTGCCGGCCGAACCTATGCCGCAGCGGCTGCTGGCTGCCGGGGTTGATCTGGTGACCTTCTCCGGTGACAAACTGTTGGGCGGCCCACAGGCCGGCATCATCGTGGGCAAAAAGGCGCTGATTGCCAGGCTGCAGCAGCATCCTTTAAAGCGTGCGCTGCGCGTCGGCAAGCTGACGCTGGCGGCGCTGGAGGCCACCTTACGCCTCTATCAACAACCCGAACTGCTGGGGCAACAGTTGCCGACGCTGCGGTTGCTCACGCGTCCACAGCAGGCGATGCAGGATGCTGCCGAGCGACTGTTACAGGCGCTGACGCCGCAATTTGCCGGGCATTTCCAGTTGCGTGCCGAGCCGTGCTGGTCGCAGATCGGCAGTGGTTCATTGCCGGTGGATCGGCTGCCCAGCTACGCATTGACCTTTACGCCGCAGGACGGCCGCGGTGCGACGCTGGAGGCACTGGCGGAACGCTGGCGCGCTCTGCCGCAGCCGGTGATTGGCCGCATTAACGACGGCAGGCTGTGGCTGGATCTGCGCTGCCTGGAGCAGGAAGACACATTGATTGAGGCGCTGAGCGCATGATTATCGCTACCGCCGGTCATGTCGATCATGGAAAAACCACCCTGCTGCAGGCGATCACCGGGATCAACGCCGATCGCCTGCCGGAAGAAAAACGCCGTGGCATGACCATAGATCTGGGCTATGCCTACTGGCCGCAGCCCGATGGCCGGGTGTTGGGCTTTATCGACGTACCCGGTCATGAAAAATTCCTCGCCAATATGCTGGCAGGCGTCGGCGGCATTGACCATGCGCTGCTGGTGGTGGCCTGCGACGACGGCGTGATGGCGCAAACCCGTGAGCACCTGGCCATCTTGCGGTTGAGTGGGCGGCCAACGTTGACGGTGGCGCTGACCAAGGCCGATCGGGTGGATGAAGCCCGCATTGAAGAGGTACGACGCCAGCTAAGTGACGAGCTGGCGCACCAGGGGTGGCATCAGGTGCCCACGTTCGTCACCGCAGCGCTACAGGCGCGGGAAATCGAGGCATTGCGTGCGCACCTGTTGGCGTTGCGGCCAGACGAACATGCGTTAAGCCGTCGCTTCCGTCTGGCGGTGGATCGCGCGTTCAGCGTGAAGGGTGCGGGTCTGGTGGTGACAGGTACCGCGCTGGGTGGGCAGGTGGCGGTGGGCGACTCGCTGTGGCTGACCGGTGCCGATACCCCGGTGCGGGTTCGAGGCCTGCACGCGCAAAATCAGCCGGTTGAGCAGGCGCAGGCCGGGCAGCGTATCGCGCTGAATATCAGCGGTGACGTCAGTAAGGAACAGGTGGCGCGCGGTGACTGGCTGCTGGCGCAAAAGCCGCTGGCCGCTGCCGAGCGCATTTTGGTCGCGCTGGATGCTGACCAACCGATAAAGCACTGGCAACCGCTGCATCTGCATCATGCCGCCAGCCATATCACCGGGCGCATTTCGCTGCTCAATGAGGGGCTGGCAGAGCTGATCCTCGATCGTCCACTCTGGCTGGCGGAAAACGATCGGCTGGTGCTGCGGGATATTGGCGCTCGGCACACGCTGGGGGGGCCAGAGTCCTGAGTTTGACCACCCCGAAGCGAGGCAAGCGCCAACCTGAGTATCTGGCCTGGCTGGCGGCGCTGGCACAGGCCGACGATGACCGGCAGGTGCTGGCATTGCATCTGCCTAATGGCGCACTGGATCTGGCCGCCTTTGCCTGGGCCCGGCAACTGACCGCAGGCGAACTGGCAGCACTGCTGGTGGGCTGTGAGTTGCTGCTTGCCGGCGATATGGCGCTGGCGCAGGAGAATGTGCAGCTGGGCCAACAGCGTCTGTTGCAGGTATTGGCCGACTACCACCAGCAACATGCCGATCAACTCGGTCTGGGGCGAGCGCGCCTGCGGCGCATGGCACTGCCGCAGCTTTCTGAGCTGCTGGTATTTATGATGATCGATCGGCTACTGGCCGAGGGGTTAATAAACAATACCCGGGGTTGGTTGCACCTGCCGGATCACGGCCTGGCGTTCAGTGCTGAAGAACTGGCCCTGTGGGAAACTATCGAACCGCGTTTTGGCGACGAGGCCTGGTGGGTACGTGATTTGGCGACCGAACTGGGCGAAAGCGAGGCCCGGGTACGAGCGACGTTGCGTAAGGCGGCACAGTTGGGGCATGTCACGGCAGTCGTGGTGGATCGTTACTACCTAAGCCGACGTATTGAACAGTTCGCTGCGCTGATCCGTGAGCTTGATGTGGAGCAGGGCAGTGCCAATGCGGCCGATTTTCGCGATCGGCTCGGCGTGGGTCGCAAGCTGGCTATTCAGGTATTGGAGTTCTTCGATCGTAGCGGCTTCACCCGCCGCAAGGGCAACCAGCACCTGCTGCGCGACAGTGGGTTGTATACCCGTCATACTTGAAGCTGCCTCTGTGTTGGCTACGAGCACTCACCCCAGTCACTTACTTGAGTAAGCTCCTGGGGACTCATGCTCTTGCCGCGTTACTCGGCAAAGCCTCGCCCCGTTGGGGCCAGCGCAAGCGCTGTTCAACAAAGCCGTGGCTTTGTTGTGATGCAACTCCAATTATTTTGGGTATCTTACGTTTTTTGGTTTAGGGACGAGGCGATCAGGATGAATATTAATACTTTTCTGCTAGTTGCAAAAAATAACGTAGGGACTGACAAAACTGTTCGAGAGGAAGAATAGCGACGTTTGACGCTAGAGGCACTTAATGATGTAGAACAGCTGAATATTATCAGCCATGAGGAAGTGCAAGCATGGGCGATAAATTTGGATGCTGACAAACGGAGTTGAGGGTGTTGAATCCAATGCAAACTTTACAGCACGTGAGGAGATAACCTCTCCTCACGTGCTGATCATTACAACGCGGCGTTAGGCGTCGGCGTTGCGTCGCCGCTGCGGCGTTTGCTGAGGAACAGCGCCACCAGCGCCAACCAGCACAGGCCGCTAATCAGGTTGAACAAATTGAACAACCCGCTGCCGCCCCACACGTAGGCCACTTTTGCCAGTTCGATACCGACGGTGAACACCATCATGCTCAGCATGCCCATGGTGGCGGAAACCGTGCCTTTGCTGACGGAGCTTGAGAACAGCGTCAGGCGATACAACCCGGCGTTGGCCAGCCCGATACCGTAAGCGTACAGGCTCAGGCCTGCGGTCATCCACAGGTAGGCGTGGGTCGAGAACAGGGTTGCCAGCGCCGCGATCAGCAGCCCCACCATCATTGGCCCTGCGCCCAGTTTGATCAGCCGTTGTACGCTGTTTTTGCCGGTCAAGCGCGCCAGCGTCAGGTTGCCGAGGATCAGCGCGCCGAACACCGGGATCTGCAACAGGCCATAATCCAGCGTCGACAGCGACTCGCCGCTGATCAGGATCACCGGTGATTGGGCAATCCAGGCCAGCAGCGGCAGGCTGGCGAAGCCAATGGCCAACGCACCACAGACAAAACGACGGTTGGATAACACCTGGCGATAGTCGCGCCACAGGTTGGCGGCCGAGAGTTTTTCACCCTGCAGCGACGCGGTTTCCGGCATCGCTTTCCACAGGCCATAGAAGGCAAAGGCCGCCAGCGCCGCGAACAGCACGAACATGCTCTGCCACGGCGCGACGTGGATCAGCGCAGCACCGGCCAATGGCCCGAGCAACGGGGCGATCAGCGCCACGTTGGCCATCAGCGCGGTGATTTTTATGCACACCGATTCCTCAAAAGATTCCTGTATCGTGGCGTAGCCGACCGCGCCAATAAAGCACAGGCCAATCCCCTGCAGGAAGCGCATAAAGATAAATTGCTCGATGCTGGTCACCAGCAAAATCGCCAGACAGGCGACGATAAAGAACGCCACGCCGGCCAGCATCACCGGGCGACGGCCACGGCGATCCGACAACGGCCCCAGCAGCCACTGCAGGAAAATACCGCCGGCCAGATAGGCGGTCATTGAGGTTGGCACCCACTCTTCTCCGGCGTTGAAATCTGCCACCACCGCCAGCATGCCAGGCTGGATCATATCGTTGGCGATATAGGTGGCGAACTCGAACAGCACCAGACAAAGAGGGAATAAAAGCGCCTGTCGACCCAAGCGAGCCGCAGGTGGTAATGTTGTTTTCATAGTTATCGTACTGAAAGTGAAGAAGAAATAAGGAACTGTCAGGGCGAGGAACGCTATCTGAGCGAGTTGTGGCGGCTATTTTGCCGCCAATTGTTCACCTTGGCAATCATAAGGTGTTGTTTCAGCACATTCTGATATTGCCCATCAGGGTTGCCACCCACACTTTCGCTGGTTAACCTCTTTATAACAAACGAAGATGACAATACCCGTCATCTTTCAAGTTGCAGCGTTGTTACCTGCTTACAAGGCCCATCCATGGTCCTTGCCCTTTCAGGGCCGCTGCAAGCAGCGTTCAAATCTGTTCCCGACAGATTTGTCGCTCACCCCAGTTACTTACTTGAGTAAGCGCCTGGGGATGAGCGAGCTGGTCGCCTAGCTGCAAACTTGAAAGCTATAGGGTAAATATTACGGGCGACCTTTTGAGTAATAAAATTGGCTGGATAGATAACTTGCGTGCGGTGGCCTGCATGATGGTGGTGATGATCCACGCGACCACCTATTACGTCACCAGCGGGGTGGCGGTAGGGGAACACAACTGGGATATCGCCAACGTGCTGAACTCGCTGTCACGCGTCTCGGTGCCGCTGTTTTTCATGATTTCCGGCTATCTGTTTTTCGGCGAGAAAAGCGCCGGCAAGAAACATTTCATCCGCATTGGCTGTTGCATCCTGTTCTACAGCACCATCGCGTTGGTCTATATCGCGACGTTCACCAAAATCGGCTTCTGGCCGTCGCTGCGCGGCATGCTACTCAAGCCGGTGTTCTATCACCTGTGGTTCTTCTATGCGATTGCGGTCATTTACTTGCTGTCGCCGCTGGTCAGCATCAAACCGGTATCGCGCCGTTATCTGGCCGCTGTGCTGGTGATCCTGGCGGTGATCGCCAACCCCAATACCAGCCCGCTGACCCTGGGTAACACGCACCTGTTACCGGTGAATCTGTATATCTACGGCGATACTTTCTATTACCTGCTGTATGCGTTGGCCGGACGGGCGATTGGCATGATGGACACCCAGGGGCGGGGCGTCAGTGGGCTGGCGGCGTTTGGTTTCGTGTCCTGCGTGGCGTTGATTATTCACGGCACCAAAAGCCAGATGTTCATTAACGGTAACTTCGCCGATACCTATTACATTTACTGCGGCCCGCTGGTGTTTATCGCGGCGGTATCGCTGGTTATCTGGTTTAAAAACTGCCTGCCGGAGCCGATTGGCTGGTTGGGCGTTTTTTCACGCCATTCGCTGGCGATCTACGGTTTTCACGCCATTATCGTTAACTTTATGCGCAACCGACACCTGGAACTGACCCATCATCCGTTGCTGGATATCTTCTGGGTGTTCGGTGTGGCGCTGGCGCTTAGCCTGCTGCTGTCGATAGGCCTGCAGAAAATAGACTCTCGGCGGCTGGTGTCATAACCCGATTGAGCCGCGCTGCTGGGCGCGGCGCAGTTGGCGGCCGGAGGAAAACCCCGCGGCCAACGCCGCTTTCTCCAGCCCATAGCCTTGCTGCAGGCGCTGCTGCGCCACCGCCAGCCGCAGTTGCTCATGGTACTCACGCACGCTGATGCCAACATGGCTGCGGAATAGCCGTGCCAGATGGCGGCTGCTGACGTGGGCCTTTTCCGCCACCTGCGGCACCGACCATTCTGCTTCCGGTTCGGCGGCCATCACGTCTTGCGCCCGGTGCACCGCCGGGTGCAGATGGTTACGGTAGCGGAGCCAGGGTGAAAGCTGCGGGTCGTCGCCGGAACGGCGAAAATACACCACCATTTCCCTGGCAATTTCCATCGCCCGAGTAGCGCCGCATTGGCGATTAATCAGGTGCAACGCCAGATCGATACCGGCAGTGATACCCGCGCTGGTGTAAACGCTGCGATCTTCAACAAAGATGCGGTTTTCTTTCACCTGCGCTGCCGGGGCCTGCTGCCGCATGCGTTCGATCACGTCGTGATGGGTGGTGCACTGGTAACCATCGAGTAAACCGGCCTGTGCCGCCAGCAGGGCGCCGGAACAGACACAGACCAGCGTGATACGTTGCTGCTGCAGATCGGGCTGCAGCGCGGCCAGCCAGCAACGGGCCTGTTCGGCCGGCGCATTGGCGAAGAAATGCTGCGAATCACTGACGCCCGGCACCACTAAAATAGCGCCGTCTTCCAGCCGGTCAGGCAGCGGCTGGAGCTGACTCAACGTCATGCCAACCGAGCAGGTAACCTGCGGCACTGGGCTGATGTAGTGCAGGTTGAACTGCCCGGCCAGGCGCAGGGTTTCGGCCGGGCCGCTGACGTCCAGCGACAGTACCTGGGGCAGTATCAGAAAATAGACGGCCTGCGGCATGGTTACTCCTGTGAGAGTTGCGCCAGAGCCTCATCCACGCTGGCGATGCGGGCGAAGCGGTCGACCAGCACCGTTTCAGTATGCCGCTTGAGTTGTTCGGTGGTAAAGACTTCTCCGTCGGGGTGCTGCATCGGGAACGTCAGCGTGGCCTCGGTCACGAAAGTCACCCGATAGCCGAGATCGGCCGCCACCCGGGTGGTGGTTTCGCAGCACTGTTCGGTACGAATCCCGCAAATAATCAAATGCTTGATGTGTCGCTCCAGCAGCCAGGCGTCCAGGCCGGATTCTGTCAGCGCGTTGTGTACCTGTTTGTGTACGGTGACATCGGCCTGATGGTCGAGGAACGGCAGGCGCTTTACCCAGCCGGACGCCAACGAAAATGGCCCCTGTGGCGATACATGAAATACATCAACCAGCGCTACGCCCTGCTGGCGGCAGCCTTCGATCAGCCTGCTCAGCGCCTGCTGGAAAGCGGGGAGATCCTGCTCTTGCCAGAATGGACGATGCTGGAATGATTGTTGAACATCGATGATCAATAACGCGCTATGTGACATTTTCGGCCCTCCGCCAATTAGGTATAACGCCATACTGAGCCGTTATCCTGTAAGGAAGAAGGCCAAAAACGGCCATCATGGTGGCATTAGCGGACCAGCATCAGGCTTTGCTAACCTGACCGGCCACCAGTCGCCCCTGATGGAAGGTGGCGCGGCGCGTCGGCAGACGGGCCACCGCTTCGGCGGAGCAACTGGCGTCGATCAGCACGAACTCCGCGCTGTCCCCGGCTTTGGGCCACACCCGTTGGCCTTTGTCATTCAGCGGCAGCACCCCGCCGGTGGAAATCGCCATGGCGCGTGACAGATGGAACTCGTCGGAACCCCGATACAGTTGGGCGTAAAGGTTGGCTTTTTCCAGAATGTCGCCGGTGCCGAACGGGGACCAATGGTCAATCACGCTGTCGGTTCCGGTCATCACAAATACCCCTTTCTCACTGAGCTGCGGCAGTGGCATCATCAGCCCACCAATCGGCACCGTTGAGGCGATGGTGATTTGCTGCGCCGCCAGTCGGGTAGCGGTTTCCTCCAGTTCATTCGGGTTTAGCGCGGTCAGGGCAAAGGCATGGCTGATGGTGACTTTGCCGCGCAGCGAAGGGTTCTTTTCTACGGTAGTAATCATGTAGTTGATGGCGGCCACCCCGGCCGGGCTGGTTTCGTGCAGGTGGATATCGACGCCTTTGCCGGTATCGAGCGCAATCTGGAACATGGCATCCAACGACGGCTCCATCGCCCCGTCGACATTGGTCGGATCCAGCCCGCCAACGTATTGCACCCCCATCTGCATGGCTTCGCGCATTAAACCGTCGACTTTGGAATGCAGCAGCCCGTGCTGCGGGAAAGCGACGATTTCACAGCTGAAATCCGCCTGATGTTTTTCCAGTGCCCGTTGCAGGTGTTCCAGGCTTTTCAACCCGCTGACCGGATCGATATTGCAGTGGCTGCGCGCCACGGTGCTGCCTTTGGATTGCAGCAGGGCAATCAGGTTTTCTGCGCGCTGTTGCGAGGTGGGCAACAGTTTGGGGATTAATGTTTGTTCCAGCGCGATCATATCCATGATGGTTTTGCCCTGGCGTGGGCGCGGTGCCTGCCATGGGCCGCTGTAAAAGGTTTTATCCAGATGGATATGCATGTCGCGAAATGCCGGTAACAGCAACTGGCCCTGCGCCTGATAGCGCGGTACGCCGGCGGGTGCCGCTGCCTCCTTCGGGTGGATGGCCGCAATCTTGCCGTCTTTGATTTCAAGCTGATAGAGCGCGGTACGGGTGCCAATCACCGTGTCGCCATCGTACTCAAAACCCTCTTCCAGCCGCACATCGCTCAGCCAGTAGTGGCTGTCGGTCAGGGTCATGGGGTGGGCCTCCGGTAAACAAGGGCTGCCGGTGGGGACGGCAGCCTGCGCCACGCCGCCGGTCAGGCCGATCACCGCGCAGGCAGTGGTAATTTTGCCGGTTTGGCTGAGGAAAGCTCTGCGGCTTTGTTGTTGGTTTTTTTCCACGTTCAGTTCCTTAATCCAGAGGTGAAGTGCGTCAAAAGACAGCCACCAATTTAGGAGAGGAGCAGACGGGTTGGCAGTGACATTTGCCACTAGAGACTATTCGATTTGGCAATAATAAGGGGCAGAGCTAGTGCCTTCCGGCATTATACCCAAGATAATTGGAGCTGCATCGCGGCGGCAACTGCGCGAGTTCCCAGGAGCATAGTCCACTATGTGACTGGGGCGAGTAATGGCAGCCAACAAAGATGCAGCTTCAAGTATGCAGGGTATTACATCAGCGGCAACAAGCGAGTATAGAGTTCGCGGAAGGTGTTGCGTAGCGCAGCGTACTCTTGGTGGCGTTCGACATCTGGGCTATGTACCTGTTCCAGCGGTAATTCAGGCAGCAGTTCGCCGAGTGAACGCTGCGGGTTCAGCGCGATCTGGGCCAGCCGCGCGGCCCCCAGCGCCGGGCCGACGTCGCCGCCGGTGCGGTATTCCAGCCGTTGACCGCTGATGTCCGCCAGCATTTGCCGCCAGAACGGGCTACGCGCACCGCCGCCAATCAGGGTGATGCTGGAGGGCTGCAGGCCGCTGGCGTGCAGCACGTCCATGCCCTCAGCCAGAGCGAAACCGACGCCTTCCAGCACCGCCCGTGCCAGATCGTTTGGCCCATGTTGGTGGGTGAGGCCCCAGAATGCCCCCTTGGCGTTCGGATTGTTATGCGGCGTCCGTTCGCCGGACAGGTAGGGCAGAAACCACAGCGGAGCCGCCGCTGGGGGGGCCTGTTCGACATTGCGCAGCAGGGTGGCGACGTCTTCGACGTTTGTCAGTTTGCAAACCCAGTCCAGACAGGAGGCGGCGCTGAGGGTCACCGACATCAGGTGCCAGGTGTTGGGCAGCGCATGGCAGAAGCTGTGCACCGCGCTGGCCGGATTGCTGAGAAAGCCGTCGCTGACGGCAAAATAAACCCCCGAGGTGCCGAGCGACAGCATCGCCTGCCCGGCCTGATACAGCCCCACACCTATCGCCCCGGCGGCATTATCGCCGCCACCTGCCACGACAGGTACCGGGGACATGCCCCAGCGCCGGGCCAGTTCGGTATGCGTTTGCCCGGTGACCTGGTTGCCTTCGAACAGCTGCGGCATCTGCTGGCGGGTCAGGCCGCAGGCGGCCAGCATCTCGTCGCTCCAGTCGCGCTGCGCCACGTTTAGCCAGCCGGTGCCGGCGGCGTCCGACATGTCGCTGGCGAAGTCGCCGGTAATGCACCAGCGTAAATAATCTTTGGGCAACAGCACTTTATCTATGCGTTCAAACACCTGGGGTTCATGTTGTTGCACCCACAGCAGTTTAGGGGCGGTGAAGCCCGGCATCATCAGGTTACCGGTGATTTGCCGCGATTGCGGCACCGCCTGTTCCAGCGCCAGGCATTGCGCGCCGCTTCTGCCGTCATTCCATAAAATGGCCGGGCGTAGCACCTGCTGCCGTGCGTCCAGCAGGGTGGCGCCGTGCATCTGGCCACTGAGACCGATGGCCTTCACCTGTTGCAGGCTGTGCTGTTTGCCCAGTGCCAGCATGGCGCGATCGGTGGCGTGCCACCAGTCCTGCGGTGCCTGCTCTGACCATAAGGGATGAGGGCGGGAGATGGGCAGCGACTCACCGTGGCTGGCGAGCAATTGGCCCTGCTCACTGAGCAAGATGACTTTTACGCCGGACGTGCCGAGGTCGATGCCGATATACATGGAAAAGATCCTTAAAGGCGCGGCGAGTGCCGCGCGGGGTCAGTTAGCCGAACAGATAGCGGTTCATCAGGTTTTCGAGCTGTTCCTGGCGGCCGCTGACGTGCTGTGGCGCCAGTGCATGTCCTTCAGCGTACTGCGCCAGCGCTTCGAGCGACAGTTTGCCCTGCAAAATTTGCTGGCCCAATTCACCATTCCAGCCGGCATAGCGTTTTGATACCTGCTGATGTAACTGGCCGTCGGTCACCATTTTTGCCGCAACCTTGAGCGCCAGCGCCATGGTATCCATAGCCCCAATATGGCCATAGAACAGGTCGTATTTGTCGGTGCTTTGACGGCGCACCTTGGCATCGAAGTTAAGCCCGCCGGTGGTAAAGCCCCCGGCCTTGAGAATTTCGAACATCACCAGGGCGTTCTCTTCCACGCTGATCGGGAACTGGTCGGTATCCCAGCCCAACTGTGGGTCGCCCCGGTTGGCATCGACGGAACCAAAGATGCCGAGCGCAATGGCGGTGGCGATCTCATGGTGGAACGAATGGCCCGCCAGCGTGGCGTGGTTGGCTTCGATATTCACCTTGATCTCTTTTTCCAGACCGAACTGCTTGAGGAAGCCGTAAACGGTGGCGACGTCGTAATCGTATTGATGTTTGGTCGGCTCCTGGGGTTTTGGCTCGATCAGCAAGGTGCCCTGGAAACCGGTTTTGTGCTTGTGCTCCACCACCATCTGCATAAAGCGACCAATTTGCTCACGTTCCTGGCGCAGATCGGTATTGAGCAAGGTTTCATAACCCTCACGGCCGCCCCACAGCACGTAGTTTTCACCGCCCAGGCGCTGGGTAGCATTCATGGCGGTGAACACCTGGGTGGCCGCCCAACTGAAGACTTCCGGATCCGGATTGGTGGCCGCACCGGCACCGTAACGCGGATGGGTAAAGCAGTTGGCGGTGCCCCACAGCAGTTTTATCCCGCTGCTGTGCTGTTTTTCTTCCAGTACCTCGGTCATGATCGCAAAGTTGTGCAGATACTCTTTCAGTGAGGCGCCTTCCGGCGACACGTCGACATCATGGAAGCAGTAATAGGGGACGTTCAGCTTGTGGAAAAACTCGAACGCCACGTCGGCCTTGCGTTTGGCTAACGTCAGCGCGTCGCCCGGCTGCTGCCAGGGGCGATCGAAGGAGCCGACGCCGAACATGTCCGCACCGTTCCAGCAGAAGGTGTGCCAGTAGCAGGCGGCAAAGCGCAGGTGCTCCGCCATGCGCTTGCCGAGCACCAGTTCATCCGGGTTGTAATGATGAAAGGCCAGCGGATTATTACTGGTGGGGCCTTCGTAGCGCACTTGCTCAAGCTGATCAAAATAAGATTGCATTATCGACTCCTGGGTAGCAATGCCCGGTTTACGGGATGGCTTTATCTTCGGAGTTTGCGACAGGCTGCTCAATTACGTTATTTCACAGTTAAATTCACAGAATTATTAAATGTGCGACAGATCGCATAATCGGTTATTAACCGCAGTCTATTTAAGGTTTAATTCATTTTTATTTGTCGACCTGCTGTTTTTCAGCGTGAAAGCATGACCGCCATCATAAAAATAACATTAAACCAAAAATCATAATTGGCCGGTAAAAATCAGTAATTGCTGAATATTAAATAACCGATAACAATCCGCTCTAAGCTGCGTCACTAGCCTATTTCAATTATCTCCTTATACGTTAAATAACAAAGGTATATAAGATGAAATTCAAACCTGTGTTCCTTTCGGTCTGCGCACTGCTGGCGCTGGCCAGCCAACCGGCGTTCAGCAAAGAAGTCAAAATCGGTATGGCGATCGACGACCTGCGCCTGGAGCGCTGGCAAAAAGACCGCGACATCTTCGTCAGCAAAGCCAAAGCGCTGGGGGCGGATGTGTTTGTTCAGTCGGCCAATGGCAATGAAGAAACCCAGATGGCGCAGATTGAAAATATGATCAACCGTGGCGTCGACGTGCTGGTGATTATTCCCTACAACGGCAAGGTGTTGAGCAATGTTATCAGTGAAGCCAAGCGGGAAGGCATTAAGGTGCTGGCTTATGATCGCATGATTAATAACGCCGATATCGATTTTTACATCTCCTTTGATAATGAAAAGGTCGGTGAGCTGCAGGCGCAAAGCCTGGTGCAACGGGTGCCGCAGGGCAATTATTTCCTGATGGGCGGCTCGCCGGTGGATAACAACGCCAAGCTGTTCCGTCAGGGGCAGATGAAGGTGCTGCAGCCGCTGATTGACGGTGGGAAAATCAAAGTGGTGGGCGATCAGTGGGTCGACGGATGGTTGCCGGAGAACGCATTAAAAATTATGGAAAATGCGCTGACCGCCAACAATAACAAGATTGACGCGGTAGTGGCGTCCAACGATGCCACCGCCGGCGGCGCGATCCAGGCGTTGGCCACACAGGGCCTGGCGGGCAAGGTGGCGATTTCCGGTCAGGATGCTGATTTGGCCGCGGTGAAGCGCATTGTCGCCGGTACCCAGACCATGACGGTGTATAAGCCGATCAGCAAGCTGGCCGACGAGGCGGCGGGCATCGCGGTGCAACTGGGCAAGGGTGAACAGCCGAAGGCCAACGCCACATTAAATAACGGCAGCAAAGACGTGCCATCCTGGTTATTAACCCCTATCCCGGTCGATAAATCGAATATCGACAGCACCATTGTTGCCGACGGTTTCCATAAAAAAGCCGAGATTAATTAATTTCGCTAACCGGTAATACGGGGGAATAATGCCCAGCCTATTAGAAATGAAGAATATCACCATGCAGTTCGGTGTGGTCAAGGCGGTAGATAATGTCAGCCTGAGGTTAGAGGCAGGCCAGGTATTATCGCTGTGTGGTGAAAACGGTTCGGGAAAATCCACCCTGATGAAAGTGCTGTGCGGTATATATCCGCACGGCAGTTATCAGGGTGATATTTATTTCTCTGATGATTTATTAGCGGCGAAAAATATTCGCGATACCGAGCAGAAAGGCATCGCCATCATTCATCAGGAACTGGCGCTGGTGAAGCAGATGACGGTGCTGGAAAACATGTTTCTCGGCAATGAGTGGCGGCGGTACGGCGTAATGGATTATGACGCCATGTATCTGCGCTGCCGACGGATGCTGGCGCAGGTCAAGCTGGAGGTGGATCCCAACACTCCCATCGGCGAACTGGGCCTGGGGCAGCAACAGCTGGTGGAAATTGCCAAGGCGCTGAACAAGCAGGTGCGGCTGCTGGTGCTGGACGAGCCGACGGCGTCGCTGACCGAAAGTGAAACCGCTACGCTGCTGGCGATCATCGAGGATCTGCGCGATCACGGCATCGCCTGCATTTACATTTCGCACAAGCTCAATGAGGTGAAGGCGATCTCGGATCTGATCTGCGTGATCCGCGATGGCAAGCATATCGGTACGCGCCCGGCAGCGGAAATGAGCGAGGACGACATTATCGCCATGATGGTTGGACGCGAATTAACCGAGCTCTATCCGCAGCAACAGCATGATATCGGCGAGGTGATCCTGCAGGTGGATAATCTCACGGCCTGGCACCCGGTGAATCGTCACGTTCGTCGGGTGGACGATGTCTCATTCAGCCTGCGGCGCGGCGAGATCCTCGGGGTCGCCGGGTTGGTCGGCTCCGGGCGCACCGAAACCATGCAGTGCCTGTTCGGCGTCTACCCTGGCCGCTGGCAGGGGAGCATTAGCCTCAATGGCCAGCCGGCCGTCATCAACAATTGCCGCCAGGCGATGCAATATGGCATCGCCATGGTGCCGGAAGATCGCAAGCGTGATGGCATCGTGCCGGTGATGGGGGTGGGGGCCAACATGACGTTGGCGGCGCTGAGCGACTTTAGCGGCGTGCTGACGGTGATTGATGATGCCCGGGAACAAGCGATCATTCGCCAATCGCTGGCGCAGTTAAAAGTGAAGACTTCCTCGCCCGAACTGGCGATAGCCCGGCTGAGCGGCGGTAACCAGCAGAAGGCCATACTTGCCAAGTGCCTGCTGCTGAAACCGAAAATTCTCATTCTGGATGAGCCGACGCGCGGTATCGATATCGGGGCCAAACACGAAATCTATAAGTTAATCAATCAGCTGGTACAGCAGGGCATTTCGGTGATCGTGGTGTCTTCGGAGCTGCCTGAGGTGTTGGGATTAAGCGATCGGGTATTGGTGATGCACCAGGGGCGAATCAAGGCTTCGTTGGTCAACCAGGGTCTGACCCAGGAACAGGTGATGGAAGCTGCATTGAGGAGTGAAACAGATGTCGAAAAACACGCAATCTGAAGCGATCGTGCCGGTAATGGTGGAGAAAAATCCCATAGTGAAACTAAAATCCATCAATTTGCGGGTGTTTGTGATGTTGGCGGCGATAGTCGTCATTATGCTGTTCTTTACCTTTACCACCGAAGGGGCCTATCTCAGCGCGCGTAATATTTCCAACCTGCTGCGCCAAACGGCGATCACCGGCATTTTGGCGGTCGGTATGGTGTTCGTGATTGTTTCGGCAGAAATCGATCTGTCGGTCGGCTCAATGATGGGCCTGCTGGGCGGGGCGGCGGCGATTTTTGACGTCTGGCTGGGTTGGCCACTGCCGCTGACCATCGTGGTGACGCTGCTGGCCGGTCTGCTGTTGGGGGCCTGGAACGGTTGGTGGGTCGCCTATCGCAAGGTTCCGTCGTTTATCGTTACCCTGGCCGGGATGCTGGCCTTTCGCGGCATCTTGATCGGCATCACCAATGGCACCACGGTCGCGCCGACCAGCGGAGCGATGTCGCAAATTGGCCAGAGCTATTTGCCGAACGGCCTGGGTTTTGGCATCGGTGCCGTTGGGTTGATGCTGTTTGTCGCCTGGCAGTGGCGGCGACGCAGTCGGCGTGCCCAGCTCGGTTTGCCGGTGGCGACAGCCGGCGGTGACGTCACCCGACAAAGCATTTTGGCGCTGCTGGTGCTCGGGGCTATCTATTTGCTCAATGATTACCGTGGGGTACCGACGCCGGTGCTGATCCTCACCGCACTGATGTTGGCGGGGATATTTATGGCCACCCGCACCGCTTTTGGCCGTCGGATCTACGCCATTGGCGGCAATATTGACGCTGCGCGGCTGTCGGGCGTTAACGTCGAGCGCACCAAGCTGGCGGTGTTCGCCATCAACGGCCTGATGGTGGCGATTGCCGGGTTGATCCTCAGTTCACGTCTGGGGGCCGGTTCGCCTTCGGCGGGCAATATCGCCGAGCTGGACGCCATCGCCGCCTGCGTGATTGGCGGCACCAGCCTGGCCGGGGGGATCGGTAGCGTGGCCGGCGCGGTGATGGGCGCATTCATTATGGCGTCGCTGGATAACGGCATGAGCATGCTGGATGTGCCGACCTTCTGGCAGTACATCGTCAAAGGCGCCATTTTACTGCTGGCGGTATGGATGGACTCTGCGACCAAGCGCCGGGCATAAGAAAAGCGGCCACGGTCACAGTTATGAGGTGATGCCTGCTGTTCTTGCAGATAATACCCTGTAGCTTTCAGGTTGCAGCCAGGCGACTCACTCGCCTATCCCCAGACATTGTAGGGGCGCTGCATGCTGCGCCCGCCTTAATCGGGGCGAATTTATTCGCCCCCTACAGTCACTGGGGGTTACCGGGGATGCCCATGTTCGAAAAACGCTTTCGCATTACCTTGCTGTTCAACGCCAATAAAGTGTACGACCGTCAGGTGGTCGAGGGCGTAGGCGAGTATTTACAGGCCTCACAATGTGATTGGGACATCTTTATCGAAGAGGATTTTCGCTGCCGTATCGACAACATCAAGGACTGGCTGGGCGATGGGGTGATCGCCGATTTCGACGATGGAGCCATCGAGCAACTGCTGCATAACGTCCGGGTGCCGATTGTCGGGGTGGGCGGCTCTTATCACCGTGATGAGGACTATCCGCCGGTGCACTACATTGCTACCGACAATCAGGCGCTGGTGGAGGCGGCATTCAGTCACCTGAAAGAAAAAGGCATTAATCGTTTTGCCTTCTATGGTTTGCCCAGTGAAGGCGGTAAACGCTGGGCGCAGGAGCGTGAGCATGCTTTCCGCCAGCGGGTCGCGCTGGAGCAGTATCAGGGCGTGGTGTATCAGGGTATGGCCACCGCGCCGGATAACTGGCAATACGCGCAGAACCGGTTGGCGGACTGGGTGCAGACCCTGCCGCAGCAGACCGGCATCATCGCGGTGACCGATGCGCGGGCGCGCCATTTACTGCAGGTGTGCGAACATCTGGACATCGCGGTGCCGGAAAAGCTGTGCGTCATCGGCATCGACAATGAAGAACTGACGCGTTACCTGTCGCGGGTGGCGCTGTCTTCGGTAGCGCAGGGCACCCGCCAGATGGGCTACCGTGCCGCCAAGCTGCTGCACCAACTGCTCGATCGCCGTGAGCTGCCGCTGCAGCGCATTCTGGTGCCGCCAGTGAAGGTGATTGAACGTCGTTCTACCGATTTCCGCTCGCTACGCGATCCTGCGGTGATTCAGGCGATGCATTACATCCGCCATCACGCCTGCAAGGGCATCAAGGTCGAGCAGGTACTGGATGCGATCGGCCTGTCGCGCTCCAATCTGGAAAAACGTTTCAGGGATGAGACCGGCGAAACTATCCATCACGTGATCCATCAGGAAAAGCTGGATCGCGCCCGCAACCTGTTGACGGCTACCTCGTTGACCATCAACGAGATTTCACAGATGTGCGGCTACCCGTCACTGCAGTATTTTTATTCGGTGTTCAAGAAGGGCTATGACATGACCCCCAAAGATTACCGTGGGCGTTATGGCGAGGTTGGGTATTAGGGTGGGTGTAGCCGTTATGGCTACATATGTAGCTAATCCAGCTACAGATTTCCTCACGCCAGCCCACAAAACGCTTTTAACCGTTCGGCCAGCGCGGGCGTAGCGGCGGGGGCACCGTCGCGGTAATACAGCGCCAGCTCAATATTGTCGATCGGCGGTAAACCTTCGGCACTGCCCAGTACCCGGTGGCTGGGCAAACGGCAGCTGGCCGGCAGCAGGGTGATGCCCAGCCCGGCGGCAGACGCGGCGGTGAGTGCGGCCAGACTGGCGCTGCTGTAGCCAATACGCCAGCGCTTGCCGAGGTTATCCAGCGCCTGACACAAATCATCGCGATATAACCCATTGAGCGGGAACACCGCCAGCGGTACCGGCGACTGTTCTATTGCCGGGAAGGCCCGGCTGTCCAGCCACAGCAGCGGTTCCGGCCGGGCGGCCCGCGGCGGCTGGCTACGGCGTTGTTTAACCAGGATCAGATCCAGTTCTTCACGGGCGTAGGCACTGTGCAGATCGGCGCTCAGGCCGCTGGTGACATCCAGCCGCAGATGCGGATGCGCCCGGCTGAATTCTGCCAGCAGTTCGGTGGTGGGGGCGGCAAAATCCTCCGGCATCCCCAACCGCAGTACGCCGTCGCGCCAGATGCCGGTCAAGGCGTCGTGCGCCTCTTCATTCAGCGCGATGATGCGCCGCGCATAGCTCAACAACTTGACGCCTTCCTCGGTCAGCAGTACCTGATGGGAAGAACGTTCAAACAGGGGCTTACCCAGCATATCTTCCAACCGGCGCACCTGTTGGCTGACGGTCGACTGCGACAAAAACACCCGCTCTGCGGCGCGAGTGAAGCTGTTGCTGTCGCATACTGCGACAAAGCTGAGCAGTAACTGCGGATTGAACATCGGGTAACGATTCATTTTTCCACTGTTGGCTATTTTATTATTTAATTTCCCAATACTAACGGGGAAGCCTAGAGTAAGGCAACGTTGCGGCCGCCACTCTGTGACCCCGCACTCTTCATCCCGGAAGTTCAGGAATAGACCGTGTTAAATCAAGTTGTTGCTCCCCCTTTCCTACGCCGCTGGTTCAACCCCCTGCTGTGGGTGCTGGTGCTGATTGGCCTGAATATGCGGCCGCTGTTGACCTCGATCGGCCCGTTGTTGCCGACGTTGCGGCAGGCCACCGGACTGAGCTTTGGCGGTGCGGCGCTGCTGACCACCTTGCCGGTGTTGATGATGGGGTTGATGGCGCTGGCGGGTGGGGCGATCAACCGCCTGTTCGACGAGCGTACCAGCGTAGTGCTGAGCCTGTTGGCCATTGGCCTGGGGGCTGCCTGGCGCGAGCTGGCACCGGGCAGCACGCAATTGCTGCTGAGCGCGGTGTTGGGTGGGCTGGGGATTGGGGTGATCCAGGCGGTGATGCCCGGCATTATCAAACATCACTTTCTCAAGCAGATGGCACTGGTGGCCGGGCTGTGGTCGGCGGCTCTGATGGGCGGTGGCGGTCTGGGGGCGGCGATTACCCCCTGGCTGATGACTGTCGGCCATGACTGGCACAATGCATTGGCCTGGTGGGCGCTACCTGCACTGGTGGCGTTAATCGCCTGGTGGCCGGTCAGCCGTGGCCTGGCGCGCCTGACACCGTCCGGAACCTCCTCCGGGCCGAGCCTGTGGTTCAACCGTCGTGCCTGGTTGCTCGGCGTTTATTTTGGTTTGATCAATGGCGGCTATACCAGCCTGATCGCCTGGCTACCGCCGTATTATATGCAGCTCGGCTGGCAGCCGCAGGCCAGCGGATCGCTGTTAGCGCTGATGACCTTCGGGCAGGTCGTCGGGGCGCTACTGTTGCCGGCGCTGGCGCGATCGCTGGATCGGCGGCCGTTATTATTGCTGGCATTAGTCATGCAGTTGATCGGCTTCATCGGCCTGATTTATCTGCCGCAGACGTTGCCGTGGCTTTGGGTGCTGGTTTCCGGCCTGGGGCTGGGCGGCGCCTTCCCGCTGTGCCTGGTGCTGGCGCTCGATCATATTCCGCACCCGGCGGCCGCGGGGCGATTGGTGGCCTTTATGCAGGGCATTGGTTTCCTGCTGGCGGGAGCCACGCCTTATATTTCTGGCCTGTTGCGTGATTACAGCGGCGGCTTTGTGTTGGATTGGCAAATCCATGCGCTGCTGGTGGTGGTGCTGATCGCCATCACCTGGTGCTTCCATCCGCGCAGCTACCGGCGGGCGTTCGCCGAATAATATTACTGTCATTGCGGTTCCCTATAGTGACGTTGCTTTTACTTCTGGGTGATAACAACAAAAAGGGAACCAAGACATGCACACAACCAAAACCCGCCTGGCACTGTTGGCCGGCTGTATGGCGCTGAGCACTAACCTGTGGGCGCAAGCCCAACCGGTGCCGGCGACCCTGGCCGGGCACGCGTTACTGGCGGTGAAATCCAACGTTGCCGCACCGCAGGATGCCCCAGCCGATCTACAGCAAAGCGGAAAATACACCAGCGGCAAACGCGTGACCGAACTGGGCAGCGTGGCGGGTAAATCCGCCGATCGCATGACCGGTATTGGCCTGCCGATCAACGGCCAGCCGCTGCAGGGGCATTCCGGCATTAAACATATGCCCGACGGCACCTACTGGGTGTTGACCGACAACGGCTTCGGCAGCAAGGCCAATTCGCCGGATGCCATGCTGTACCTCAATCACTACAAAATCGACTTCGGCAACGGCACGGTGACGCCGCTGAAAACGGTATTTCTGCACGATCCGGACAAAAATGTCCCCTTCCATATCATCAATGAGAGCACCGATAAACGTTACCTGACCGGCAGCGACTTTGACCCGGAAAGCTTCCAGTTTGCCGATAATGCCCTGTGGATTGGCGATGAGTTCGGCCCCTACCTGATTAAGGCCGATCTGAACGGTAAGGTATTGGCGGTGTTCGATACCAAGGTCGACGGCAAGGTGGTGAAGTCGCCGGATAACCCGACGCTGACCCTGCCGGGTGCGCCGGACGGCAAACAGAACTTCCAGGTGGCGCGTTCCAAGGGTTTTGAGGGCATGGCGGCATCACCGGACGGCAGCAAATTGTACCCGTTGCTGGAAGGTGCGCTGTGGGACGGTGAAAAATTCGAGAACATCGACGGCAAACGCTACCTGCGGGTGCTGGAATTTGACGTGAAACAACAGGCCTGGACCGGGCGTAGTTGGCAATACGTGTTGGAAGACAACCAGAACGCCATCGGCGATTTTAATATGATAGACGCCACTCATGGCCTGGTGATCGAGCGCGATAATAACGAAGGCACGGCGGACAAAGCCTGCGCTGCGGGTGCCCCCACAGACAACTGCTTCAGTCAGGTGGCGAAGTTTAAACGGGTATATAAAATTGCCTTTTCTGACGACAACGTCGGTAAACCGGTCGATAAATTGGCCTATATTGACCTGATGAACATTCAGGACCCGAACAAATTGGCGCGCAAACCGCTGAATAACGGCGTACTGACCTTTCCGTTCTTCACCATTGAAAACGTGGACGTGGTGGACGGCAGCCATATCATCGTCGGCAACGATAATAACTTCCCGTTCTCCTCCAGCCGCCAGCCGAACGTGGCGGATGACAACGAGTTTATCCTGCTGGACGTGAAGGAACTGTTGAAGCCTTAACCCTGCCTGCCTCCGGCAGGGTGCCGGGGGCTAGCGCTATTTCCCTCTTAGCGCTAAGGGTAAACTGCGCTATAATCAGTCCCTTGCTTCCTGTTCCTGAAGGAAGATCCTCGTCCCCGGTGGGGCGGCCGGACTTCAAATCCGGTTGGGGCCGCCAGCGGTCCTGGGCAGGTTCGACTCCTGTGATCTTCCGCCAATGCTTGTCCTGATAGCTCCCGTAGCGTCCATAAAAACCCATTAAATCAATGCATTGATTCGGTTCTTTGTCCGTATAAGTCCGTATGTGACTGCCTGAATCCGTGAAAAATGTGTATAGTGGTGCGTATAGATTTTTTATACACAGAATCCACTTATACACATGCTCCTAACTGACATACAAATCCGACGTTCCAAACCGCAAGAAAAGCCCTATACCCTCAATGATGGTCAAGGCTTGTCCCTTCTTATCAATGCTGACGGCAGTAAAGGCTGGCGTTTTCGCTATCGCTACGCTGGAAAAGCCAAGTTGATGTCCTTTGGCACCTACCCCTTGGTAACGTTGGCTGAGGCGCGAGAAAAGCGCGGGGAAGCCCGTAAGCAGGTTGTGAATGGCATTGACCCAGTGGCAGATAAAAAGGCGCAAAAGCTCGCGCAGAAACTTTCTTTCGAGAGCTCCTTTGAAGCGATTAGCCGTGAATGGCATACGAATAAATCTGACCGTTGGACTCTAGCCTACAGGGAAGAAATCATGCGTACCTTTGAGCAGGATGTGTTCCCTCATATTGGCCAACGCCCTATTGCCGAAATTAAGCCCTTGGAACTGCTGGAAGTACTGCGGCGTATTGAAAAACGCGGAGCATTGGAGAAGACCCGCAAGATTCGCCAGCGCTGTGGGGAGGTATTTCGTTATGCAATTATTACCGGTAGGGCGGAGTACAACCCAGCCCCAGATCTCGCCAGCGCGCTAGCCGTTCCTAAGCAAAAGCACCACCCGTTTCTTTCTGCCGATGAGCTTCCTTACTTTGTTAAGGATTTGGAAGGATATACCGGCAGCATCATTACTAAGAATGCCGCGAAGATCGTTATGTTGACCGGCGTGCGAACGCAAGAAATGCGCTTTGCCACTTGGGATGAGATCGATCTTGAACGTGCCATCTGGGAGGTCCCTGTAGAACGCATGAAAATGCGTCGCCCCCATATGGTGCCACTCTCTACTCAGGTGATTGAGCTGTTCAAACAGCTACAACCGATCACCGGTCACTATCCTTACATTTTCATTGGACGAAACAACCGTAGGAAACCCATAAGTAAGGAAAGTGTGAATCAGGTAATAGAGCTGCTGGGATATAAGGGACGAGCCACTGGCCACGGTTTCAGGCATACGATGTCTACTATTTTGCATGAGCAAGGGTTTGACTCTGCCTGGATAGAGATGCAACTCGCCCATGTAGACAAGAACGGCATTCGTGGCACATACAACCATGCCCAGTACCTTGAGAAGCGTCGTGACATGTTGCAGTGGTACGCCGATTTTATCGCGGGCCTGGCCCAGCGGCCTCACCGCCAATAAATCGTTAAAACCCTCTGGCGCGCAATGCTACCCCCGCCTCGCCTGCCCGCTTTATGTGTCGCTTTTCATGCAGGTGCATGATGGGCTATAAGCCGCGCCAGTACTGGCGCGGCAGGGTGTACAACGTGCATTTTATTGCATGCAAAATCATGCACCCTATGCATGCAAGCGTAATTTGACACAGGCTAGCCAGGAAAAAGGCTGTTTTGGGTGAGGGCTGGGGGCGCAGGATCGCTATGGAAGTGAGCCTGGTTACCCCATCATGGCGATGTCCGAGATTGGTCTTTTGTTCAGACTATAGAATCTATCTGCTGACTGCCCACCAGATATCGTTATCTATCCCGTATGAGTTTTCCTTTTGATAACCCTTCTAAAAATGACTGAAAAATTACCATTGTGATTTTAGTTCTTATATAAACTCTTCACTACTGTTCACTTAAGTAAAAAAGACAGTTAAATCAATAAATAAGTCTGTGAACAGTGAATCTCTAACTCGTCACTCGGTGTTCACTGCTGTTCACCCGGCTAAAAAGGCCCTTTTCTCTGGCTAGCCTGTAGTTGTTCCTTTAGCCTGTTTTTACCTATTAATAAGCCATTATCCATTGCTTATTCTTTTCTATGGTGTTGCCAACGATTGTCAATAATGGCCAATATTAACCAATGTTCCCATTTGATTGAAAAATAAGCAGAAAAGCTCTGCCACCACACAACATCCCCTTGTTGCCAACCCCCAAAATATTCACATAATAGGGCGCTACCAGAGTTCACAAAGTCCCGGCCAGAGCTGACCGGACACAAAGAGGTAGCAATACATGCTTTCAGTTTCCCGTCCCGTTAACACCACATCAGCCCCAGTTGTTTACAGTGATTACACCCCACGCGAACGCTTTATTCGTCTGCTGGAAGTGCTTTACACCACCGGTCTGTCACGCTCTACCGTTTACGAGATGATGACCCGCAAGCAGTTTCCGGCCCAAATCTCGCTGGGCGGCAAGAACGTCGCCTGGCTGGCCTCCGAAGTGGAGCAGTGGATGGATGAGCGCATTGCCAACCGTCATCAGGGGGCCACCGCATGATGCAGTTAACCCTGGGCCGACAGAGTTTTACCCTGAACGATAACGACGCGCTGTTTGTGGCCGAAGCTATCCTGCTGCAACGCCAGCACCCGGATTTTGTCTTACCGGAACACCGCAGCACTAAACACGGCGTTATCCGTTTAAGCCGTCGCCAGGCCGAACCGCACCTGTTTTACGCCGGGCCGGTACCTTTGACCGAAGTGGCAGTCCGTACCCACCACGACCTGCAAACCGGTCATTGATCACTATGCGATCGATTGAACGTCCGGGGGCGTCTTACGGCTTGCACCCACGTCCGGCCCTGCGCTATAGTCCTCCCGCTGTCGCACAATCGGCAGCCGGGCGTGGAAACCCGAGTAACTCTAAGGCGACACAACACGCGCCAGGCGTGTTTTTTTTCGTCGCAGCCTGTGTGCGCTCATTTTTTGCGCGATGGATGTTATGCTATCGCAGCAGTCAAACAATGGTGGCTCAGGCGGGGCTGACTTCGGTCAGGCCGGTATTCTTAGAGGCCGGTATTTCCACCCCCGTCTGGGCTACCACCCATAAGCGTGGAAACTTCGGTGGTAGCAATAACCTTTACTCTAAGAAGGCTGCCACCATGGCTACTATCCTTACCCCAGCTCACCCCAAATTCTGTTTCCTGTTTGCGGCCATTCGCCGTACTGCTCTGACGGCAACCCCGTGCATGCTGCGCACTGTGGCAGACTCCGAACACAGTGCCCGACGTTTGCTGGCGCGTGACTACATTCTGGCGTTTGCCGGTCGCCTGCCCGTACAGGAGGTGGCATGAATACGCTGGCCGCCCGTTTCCACAGTAAAACCCATTACGCCATCCCGCATGCGGACTTCCTGCGTCTTCAGCACGCACATTCTACCGGCGTGCTGTTCCTCGACATGCTGGACAGCCTTGACCTGAGTGGGCAACGTCCCGACTGTTTTCAACAGGCGGCCTTTGCCTCAGTCATTGCCGTGCTGACTGACCAGCTCGGCCACGTCGTCAACACCTGTGAACCTCAACTTCTTGCCAGCATGGAGGCACCCGCCGCATGAGTACCCAATCCTGTTTACCGATTGAAGTCCGTACCGCCGTTTTCCGCCGCGCTGTGGCACAGGCCTATAGCGACACCTGTGCCTTTTACCGGGTGAGCCTTGGTTACACGCTGGACGAGTTGCAGATGCTGATTGCCCTGCGCCTGGAAGGGTACTTTGTGCAGCAGCACGGTGCGGAAGCAGGCATGGATATGGCGTGCACGATGCTCAGCGACATGGTGCAACCAGATGTGTTGGTGGCACCGCCGCGCCTGACCGTACTGGGACAAAAACTGATGGACGAGCTGTGCTGCGACCACCTGGCAACTGCCAGTCACGCCACTGTGCATTAAGGGAGAGCAAGATGATGAATGCCCACTTCGTATCACAGACCGTACGCACCGCCACCGGCCAATGGCCGGTGATACTCCCGGCCCTCGGCATTGCCCTGCAACCGAACGGCAAGCCCCAACCGTGCCCGGCCTGCGGCGGTAAAGACCGTTTTCGCTTTGATAACCAACAAGGGCGCGGCACCTGGTTCTGTAATCAGTGCGGCAGTGGGGATGGTCTGAATCTGGTTGAGAAAGCACTGGCCGTGACCGCCAAAGAGGCCGCCGTGAAAGTGGCCGGGGTATTGGGTGAGCAAACCGAACCCGTATGGTCGGAGCAGAACCTTCAACAGGAACAGCAAGACAAAGCACAGGTGCGCCATCATGCGGCACAGCAGGCCAGACAGCTATTTGCCAGCGCCCGGCAACAAGCCGGGAATGCCTACCTGACCACCAAAGGCTGGCCGGACACCGATACCCTGACACTTCAGGGTCCGTCACTGCGCGTGGGCGGCATCACTTACCAGCCCGGCGACCTGTTGTTACCCCTGACCGACAGCGCCGGTGAGGTGGTCAACGTCCAGTTGATTAACGCCGCAGGTGACAAGCGCACGCTGGCCGGGGGGCAGGTGAAAGACGCCTGCCATTTCCTGTCTGGTCAGAATACTGACGTTATCTGGCTGACCGAGGGCTATGCCACCGGCCTGACCGTACATCAATTGACAGGGGAAAGTGTCTGCGTGGCTCTCAGTGCCAATAACATGCCCTTAATGGCACAGCAGCTGCGCACCCGCTACCCTGATGCGGCGTTGCTGCTGGCGGCGGATAATGACGAAAACGGCACCGGCCAGACCAGAGCTGCCGAGGCTGCCCAATTGAGCTGCGGCAAGCTTGCATTGCCCGCAGAAACCGGTGACTGGAACGACGTTTACCTGCAACAGGGCAAACTGGCCGCGCTCGTACAATTGACGGCTTTCAGCCAGCCCCAGCAGCCCAGCCCGTTTGATACGCTTAGCGATGCCGACCTGAAAGCCTTGAGTGCCAGTGAAAAGGCTGAACTGTTGTCAGAGCATTATGGCAATACCCTGGCGGTGCCATTAGTTGGTGAAGAACTGTGCCGCTATACGCAGGGTGCCTGGCAGGTGCTGCCCCATCGGCAGCTCAGCCGGGAGATTGCCGCGCTGTTTCAGAAGGTCCGTGCGCCGTTCTCGGCGGCCGGTATCAGCAGCATTCTGGATACGCTCAAGCTGATGGTGCCGCAAATGGGCGAACCGGTGAGACGCCTGATAGGCTTCCGCAATGGGGTGTTTGATACCGTCAGCGGACAATTCAGCGCACACCGTAAAGAACACTGGCTGCGCACCGTCAACAGCGTGGACTACACGCCGCCGCGCACGGGAGAAAACCTGGCCGACCATGCGCCGCATTTCTGGCAGTGGCTGACGCGGGCGGCCGGGAACAGCCACGACAAGCAGGAACGCATTCTGGCGGCGCTGTTTATGGTGCTGGCGAACCGGTATGACTGGCAACTGTTCCTGGAAGTCACCGGCCCCGGTGGCAGCGGTAAAAGCGTGATGGCCTCCATTGCCCGCTTGCTGGCGGGTGCCGACAACACCACCTCTGCGACCATCGATAATCTGGAATCGGCGCGGGAACGTGCTTCTGTAGTGGGGTACTCGCTGATAATCCTGCCCGACCAGGAGAAATGGAGCGGTGACGGTGCAGGTATCAAGGCCATCACCGGGGGCGACGCGGTGGCTATCGATCCGAAATACCGCGATGCCTACTCAACCTACATCCCGGCCGTGATTTTGGCGGTGAATAACAACCCGATGCGCTTCAGTGACCGCAGCGGCGGTGTCTCGCGTCGTCGGGTGATTATCACGTTTCCCGAAGCGATACCGGCGAAGGAGCGTGACCCGCAGCTGTTGGAGAAAATCAGTGGGGAGTTGGCGGTCATTGTCCGTCACCTGATGCAACACTTTGCCAACCCGAACGATGCCCGTGAGTTGCTCCAGGCGCAGCAGAGTTCAGAGGAAGCATTAGCCGTCAAACGCCAGTCCGACCCGCTAATGGATTTCTGCGGTTACCTGACAACCCTGAGTACCCCGGTGGGCATGTTGATGGGGAACGGGAATATCAGACCGGCCAATCCGCGCCGTTACCTCTATCACGCCTACCTGTCGTTTATGGAGGCACGCGGGCATCAAAATACCATGAACCTGACCTCATTCGGGTTGGCCGTACCGCAAACGCTCAGGGAGCATGAGCTGACGTTGCTTAAACGCAGAACGAATCAGGGTATGCAGACCAACCTGACGTTGAGTGAAGAGTGCGAGGCTGACTGGTTGCCCAAGTGTGATAGCGCATAATCGGGCATTGACGATCGGTGTGGCCGATCAATCGGCGGTTATTGATCTGCCGAACCCATTGGACGCCAACAAATGAGGTTGCCTAAAGTGGCTAGGAACAAAACACACGGCAATACCAGGGTTTCACGAAAGCCATACTGTGGCTGATATTATAATAAAAGTAGTCCCCAAACCGGCTCAGGCCGGTTTTTTGTATTTACGTCAAACTCTGCAAAGTGTCAACGCTGATCTAAGTTCAGATAATTGCAATATGTTAAATGCGTCGTTTTCAGGGAGATTATCGTGCTTCAGACCGATACGTATTGTACCACCCGCATAATTCCGGCCAGCGCCACGCCTGATCTGGATATTTTTTACGAGACTGGTGGCTGACCAGTCTGGCTGGAAAATGACGAAGTAGGTGATTTACGCTGTAGTGGAATTTGAATGGAATTTGTTGCTTAATTACTTATATTTAGATATTGCATGAGCCTAAGCCACGGGTAAACGTACCGGCACTAAACGAAAAACAACGGGTAATTGTCCTTAAAAAGCTAAGTGCCGAAAATGGCGTGAGTGCTATCGCGCGTGATTTCAATACCATGTGACAGACTATGCTCAGAATAAAAGTGACTAACTTGCGACTTTCATCTGGCAATGACATCAACTTAAAAATCGATCGCGGCAGCATCATAGCCGCAAACCAGTTGGATTTGGCCCTATATATCCAGACGCTTTTTCTCTCTTACGGTTGCGATAACTTCCTGCGTATATATTCCCGTGGTGAGCGGTACCCCAGCGCACTGTGGGGGGGATGCTCGTTGTAATGACTGAACGCTATCGCCAGATTCACCAGCGCCGACCGACTATCTGCTTTCGGCATTATACTGATGTAATCTCGCTTGATCGTTTTCACGAAGCTTTCTGCTATGCCATTACTTTCCGGACTGTGTACTGCTGTCGTGCACGGGTCAAGCCCCAGCATCCGGGCGAACGCCCGCATTTCATGTGCCCTGTAGGCCGAACCATTATCCGTCAGCCATTCCAGCGGCTTTGACGGCAGTTGCTGTCCGAAGCGCTTTTCCACCGCTCCCAGCATCACATCCTGCACGGTTTCTTTGTCATAGCCACCTGTGCCCGCTGCCCAGTCGATGATCTCCCGGTCACAGCAGTCCTGTGCGAAGGTCACCCGCAACTTTTCGCGATTGTCGCAGCGGAACTCGAAGCCATCTGAGCACCAGCGCCGGTTACTCTCGGCCACCGCCACGCGTCCTTTATGGGCCCGCTTCCGATGATTATCAGCAGGCTTAAGCTCGAGAAGCAGATGGTGGGTGCTCATAATGCGGTACACCCGTTTTGCGTTAACAACAGGCTGTCCGTCCCACTCAGACTCCCGCCGCAACAGCGCCCATACCCGTCGATAACCGCACGTGGGCAGGTCAGCCACGGCGGTATTTATCCGGGACAACACAGCAGTATCGTCAAAACTGGAATGTTGTCTGCGGTCTTGCCAGTCAGACTGTCGGTGAACCCTGATACTCAGTTGCGTACGCGACACTCCAATGCTCCGGCAGATGTCGGCTATTCGTCGTCCCCGGGCAACAAGGGCGCATGCGCAATCCATTTTTTTGCCCGGCCGAACTCCACGGCCTCTTTAAGTATTTCAGCTTCCATCGTCTTTTTACCCAGAAGGCGCCGGATCTCGCGGATTTGCTTGTTGGCCGCAGACAGTTCGGAAGCGGGTACGACCTCTTCGCCGGAGGCCACGGCAGTCAGGGAACCGTCTTCATACTGCCTGCGCCATTTGAAGATCTGGTTGGCATTGATACCATGCAGGCGAGCGACATGAGACACGGTCATACCGGGCTCCATAGTCTGCTGAATAATGACAATTTTTTCCTGAGGTGTACGACGCTGGCGCCGCTCTGGTCCTGATAACACTTCAACCATCTTATTATTCTGACTGGTGTTAAACATAGGTCTAAGACTAACTCTTATTTTAAGAGAGGCGAAGTGTCTAGTGATCTATGGGGCCAGTCTACCAGTAGCCTGATGATTGCTATCACCAACTGAGTGTTATGTGCTTAATTTTCAATTTTTTCTACAAAATTAGTTATGATGAGCAGGATGTGAATCAAAGTACGGTATCAGCTAATGAGCACAACGATGTTATTGAAGCAGCTACAAAATATGTCGAGTCTTTACGCAGCGGTAATGTTGATGTGTTGGCTGATATTTTTCATAAGGATTGTGTGACGTACGGAACTGTTAATAGTGAGCTTATGGGGAGCAAGTAACTCAATGGCTTATTTCATTAATAACTATGGAAAATCTCCTGAAGTTATTTTTCATATTGACATTATTAATATTAAACCAACCACAGGATTCGTGCGGATTGTTATATGAAATGATGCTGTTGGGTCTAATATTCACGACTACTTATCGTTTATTAAACTTGATAAGGGTTGGGATGTAATTGAAAATATTTTTCATCAATTCGATAATGTTTCTTCGTTAAATAACCAATTTTTTATAAAATAATTTATGATAATTAGATTATCAGCAGAAATGTGAGTATATATACATCAGCATCAAGTCCAACCCTCTGGCTTCAGCAATACCATATTGTTTTGGAGTACTAATGTGTTTCGAGGCATAATAGGTTTACCCGATGAAAAATGAAACCGTAAATTGCAGTTTGAGAGCTTACGTAAAATCTGCATATAAAACGTTCTTAGCGTCGGATATTTTCTGTTTTCCAAGCTGAGCCCTTTATCGATACCTCTGCAATCAATGCCCCACAGCGTTTTTCTTTGGTTAGCAAAATCATAAAAAACAAAATAATTCAATGCGATAACTAGATTTTTATGATCGCGTTTTAGTACAACTGAACCTCGTGAATTAAGCGTTGCGTTGATGATTTAAGCTACCAATTTTATCTGGTGCCAGCCCAAAAAACAGGTGAATGCAACTTTCCGGTTTACCTAGACTAATGCGGCAGGACTGTCGTTTTAAACAACAGCGTACAACAGCAAGAGTCGTCGAACACTCCTGCGCAGAGCGATTGAAAGTAACTAAAAACAATCCCACTTTGATTTTTTATATACTAAGTTTTATGCGTACATGCAATTCCTCATTATAAATTTATTTAAATTTTTAATAAATGCAATCCCAATAATTTGCATTCAACGAAAATGATCACTATATTAAAATATGGCAGAGTTTTCTTATAGAATGGACTTTATAATCTCTGATTAAATAATGTTGTGTGGTCGTTAATTCTGAAGGGGAGTGTATGGAGTACATAATAAACAATTATGTGAGTTTTAACTCATCGGATGGCACGTTGTTTTGCCAGGATGACAGTATTGATATGATCACACTTAATCGGGTGAGTAATGAATTGTTATTGTTGTTTATCCAAAATGTTGGCGTTCCGATAAGCCGAGATAAGTTATTAAATGAGCTATGGGAAAAAAAAGGCCTGAGCGCGTCTAATAATAACCTCAATAACTATGTCTCTATGCTGAGAAAGGCACTGGCACAATGCGGTTTCCCTGGTGTCATTTCCACGATTCCAAAGCATGGTTTTTTATTTGAAGCAGATATTATATATATCACTCCTTCTGTGATCTCACCTGACGTTACTGAATATAATCAATCCCCAAGCCCGCCAGTAGGTCATAAAGGTAAATGGATGGGGAGTGGTTTTTTTTTATCCAAAAAAATAAAAATAACGACCTTTTTTTTAGTTTTACTCACTGCAGCGGCTACAGCCTATATACACGAAAATCTGAGACTCAACTCGGTAAGGAGTGAGATTTTTCGTTACCAGCAATGCCGATTTTATCTTATTGATGATATGACCCGCCGACTTGATAGAGGTAGGGTGATTAACAGGATTAATGCCATTATTAAGGATGAGAAAATAAACTGCGCCATTAAAACGAACGTTTATTTTTCAGTAGACAAAAAAAAGAATACGTTAGATAATTATGTCTTTTTAGAACTGCTCGGTTACTGTACTTATAAAAGCAAGGCGCCTTGTGAAAATTACATTTACTCCAGAGTCGAAGGTGTATATGAAAATAAAAACTAAACTTGTAGTTTTTTTTCTCGTTTTAACGGCTTGTGTAATTTATTGGATAAATTTCCACAACGACAAAGGCTTTAATTGCTGGGCGCGCTTGCACACCCAGGGTAATGTGGGAAATTGCAATGGAAAGAGCGTGTATGATATTTTTTTATCCATGCACTCCGGTGGGGAAGGCTATATTCTTGTCTCTGGAGAATGGTCATGTAAAAACTCATCACCGAAGAGTGTCGATGGCATAATGAATTTCAGTTATATTAAAAATGGCGATTACTATTCTATCCATATGAAGGAACGGAATCCGCAACTTGAAGCCATATTTCGTGTTTTAACATACCGCGATATAAAGTTAAAAGTGACTGCGATTAATTCTTCGGACTTTGTCCTGACGCTCCCTAATGAAACATTGATGCTATGTACTGAAGATTAATATTGGGAGTTTGGATAGAGTGGAGAATTGTAATTGCCACCCTATAAAATTGGTGATGTTCTACACCATGCCTGTTTTTCGCACTGCCTGTTTCAGCAGATTTTCTTGGTCACGGTCAACGTAACAGGCAGAGATCATCCGTCAGTGCCCAAGCTATTCTGGCTCCAGGTGACAGGATAAAAATGAACGCTGCTATGCCAATGCCGCCAAGATTTACGACGGTGGTAAACCTTTTCCGATGAGTTACATTTATATGAAAGATAAACCTATAAAAAACTATAAAGCAGAATATTAATCTATGAATGGTGTTGTATTGATTATATAAAACCAAATCGTGTTTTTAAGTGGTAACCTCTCTCATGCTTTGACGCTGGATGCATGGCTTGCGGATATTCCGAGTAAGTGAATGTGACCAGACAACTTGAAACTATCCTGGGTATCCACCCTTGGACTAATGAAACGTTCTAAACGAGAGGGGGTTCTGTGCCAAATCATATTTTTTTTGAAAATAATGCGTTACTTCTGAAATCTCGGGTGCTGCAGCTCAAGGGCCAAAATATCGTCGTTGCTCTGAGTAAAAATCAGGCCCTGCTGATATACTGTCTAATGAATAAAATAAATGAAAAGGCGTTATTGATTGAATATATATGGCCCAAGCAGAACCATGACTTGATGGAGGCTCGTTATAATCAACTTATTTTCAAAACGCGGCGCGCTCTAAATGATAATGGATTTCCGTCGGATTTTATTCTGACCCTCAAGGGCTTTGGTCTTTGCCTGAACAGTGATTTCTTTGACATGAAAGAAAAAAGCTTTGACCGTGATGTTTACATGCGAACACAACCTTTTATTTTATAGGTTGCGGAGGGTTTGTATTAATTGTAATTGAATGTAGTTACATGTTTATTTTTTCTTATGTTGCGTGAGCTTGCGCAAGTTAGGTTGTTTTATTGTTGCCATCTGTTCAATGTTGACACCCAACTATGTAATGTTTCATTTGTAGATTGAGTCTTTATTTTTATCCCGATAGTGCTTGTGGTCTGTATTGTCGATGTGATGACCTGTACTCGATGTTGCCGCGATGTTTCGAAAAAACATAATGGCCTGGGTCTATGCTATTTTCTATTCCGTAGATATTATAATAAATCACGCCAGGCAAACTCTTTGCATGTATTGCCGTTGCGTGACGCGTTGATCAAATAATGATGTGTTGTTAGTTCTGTGATATTTTTCCCCCACGCTTCCGTCGCAAATGAATCCCCCTGTCAGCGATAATACTGCTGACGGGGCGTGTGGCTATTTATATCGAAACGGTTTATTGCGGGGCATGGCTATTGTCAATACGTAGCGTATAGACCATGGTGGCATTAGGCGGCACCTTAGGCGGATAGCCGGTCTCCCCATAGGCCAGTGTTGGCGGAACCACCAGGGTCAGTGAACCGTGGTTCCGGATATAGCTTATCGCCTCCCGGAATAGCGGTGGAAACGCTGAAAGCGGTTGTGACAAGACCTTTCCATTAAGATCCATGTCCTGAATGACGGTGTTGTCGGTCAAGGTTTCTTTCACCACCACGTCAATGACTGCATCCTTTGCAAGTTCACTATCGCCGACGTAATCGACTCGATACCAGAACCCCATCGGAGAAAGGGTTGCACCTTTCATTTTTTTAAACTTAGCGAGATAGTCGTCATCGCGGATCGCTTGTGCATGAAGTCGTTTATCGCGTGCCGCATTGGCGGTGGCATCTGTTTTTACCATTAATTGGGCCAGTTGCTCCTGCGGCAGCTGCAAGTGCCCTGTAACGCTGTCGATAACGCCGGCCAGCAAGGCATCCCGCTCCACGGCGACTCCCCATTCTTGGCGCTCGGCTATCATCGCCTGAATATCCTGACCCAGCGTTGAACCCGCGGCGTAGGATAGACGGGTTTTCTCCTGCGCCAGTTGCTCTGGTGTCATATTCCATGAAGTCCGTTTACGCAACGCGGCCAATTCTGTTTGCGCCTGGTTTGTTACCTCCTTCTGCTTGGCCAATTTCTGTTCATTGTCCAGTAGCGTTGCGCGCAAGGCCTGTAACGTATTTTCAGTCTCCTGCTGCAGTTTTTCACGTTCACCTTCGGCCTTTTGCGCTGCAACGTTGAGACTCTTGATCTGTTCGTTGGCCAGGGCTGCCGCTTTTTGTGCCCGATCTGTCTGTTGTGCCGCCTCACGAAGCAGGGCGGTAGTTCGTTGTGCATCGGGTGATCCACGCCAGGCGTCTCCCAGACTGACGACCCATTGTTTCAACGGTTGCAGGTCAGGCAATTGGGGGGGGATAACAGCGGGTAGTAAGATTTTTTCTGCACGCAAAGCGCTAACTTCCTTACGAAGCGTTTCCAGCTCGATGTGTTGCCGTGCAAGTTGCTGTTTACTGGCTAGCAGCGATTGATGTTGCGTACTGGGTTTACCCTGCGGGGCTACGGTGCTCTGTTTCTCCGGCCTGCGGGCGGGCTGTGCCGGATTTTTCGTCGATACGGCGACGCCTGACGTCGACGCTTTTTCTGTGGTCGCCGGCTTTTCAAGCACCTGTTGTTGATATTGTTCGGCAAACTGTAATAACGCAGGCACACCGTCATCCGCTGAGACGCTGCCGGTTATCATAAGGGCTGCTAATGCCGTGTAACTTCGGGTGAACAGCCATTTTCGTTGACTCATTTCACCGTTTCCTCTTTAACCTGCTCCGCTCGCTCAGCCAGGCCAGTCAACACGGCTTGACTGACTCCGGCGCACAGGTAGTTGATCTTGTAACGATATAGAGCATCTACCGTTTCCTGGGTATTGTTGTTCACCTGAACGCGCAGACTCGCATACTGTGAGGCGCCATTCATCAGGTTGTCGAAGGCCTGTTTGTACTGCTGATGCTGTTTTGGGTTAATTTTAATCAACGCGCCTAATTGCTCCTGGCACAGCGTTAATCGCTCGATCTCACGGTGCTTGAGCTGGGCATCTTCGGTGATGTTTTGTTCTGTGGTGGCAGGGTCCTTGGTGGTTGGCTTGCCTGATTTTTGCGTTTGGCAGGCTATAGAACCGAGGACCATAAGGAACACGATGCCCATACGAATTGTGTGACTGACCGATTTGTTCATTCTTGGTGCGCATCCTGTTGAGTGGGTTTTTTCTTCATTTATCATGATGATATAACTCGTTACCGAGGTGTGGCTTGATTGGCGTTACTCTTCCGAGGAGGAGACAGTGATTGGGCCTCGATGAGGCTCTGCGGCAGCCCGTTCTGGTTGCACAACCAGAGATACAATTCGTAATTACGAGAGAGCCCCAACTTGCGCATGGCGGCACATTTATGGGCGCTGACCGTTTTGATGTGCACACCGAGCTGCATGGCTATTCGCTTAGGCTGCAGCCCCTGCGCAATGGCGGTCAAAATTTGGCCTTCTCGGAACGTTAGTGGCGGATTTTTGCACAGGGCATCAGCGGTAGCGCTGTCATTGTGTTTTTTGAATGCCGTCTCAATTAACTGCCGCACGGTGTTTATGCTGTCGCGGCGTTTGATGATGCTGGCCCGGTACAGCGTTTGTGAAACTGCCCGGTATCGGAGGTTATCCTGGATCAGAAGTACATTTCGCCGGGCATTCATCATGGCTGTCGAATAGGCCTTGAAGAACGTGGAGGGCTCATCCGTTACTATTATTAGGTCGGCCAGATAGCGATTCTGATGAGTTAAAAAGGTGACTGTTGTGTCCCTAGACAATTCCTCCATTTGCAACAGGGCACTGAGGCCCTGTGCAAAATATTGATTGGGGTCTTGTATAAAGATATTGACGTGGTTTTTTTTCATCGCCTTTCCTGGTTATTTTGCGTTGCAGTGCTATCGACTGAAGGGAGGGAGAAACGAATATCGGTCGGGAAAAACAATGCCGCCTCACGGCGATAACGCTCTGCGGTTGCTGGGTGTTTCTGGTGCAGTAATACGGGGATCAGGTTGGCGTAAACGTTCTTATCGATGCGTTGTTGCAGGTAGGTTTGTGCCCACTGGCTGTAGTCTTCCAGTAGACGTTCATCACGCGTCCGGTTGTATGTCATCAGGGCACCGACCTGCTCATCAAAGGTAATACGTTCCTGAAGCAGTTGACGAGTCAGAGAGGGTAACGTCTTTAAGGGGGTGACATCTTCCATGCCAAACCTTTCCACTTGCGTGAGAGTAAGCCCTCCCTTAAGGGTAAAGCTGGTCAGCACGGTAATACCCAGCGCCAGAACAGTCAGGGTCCGATTCAGTATTCTGCTTGAGATGTTCGGCAAGGTGCTTAGGGTTGCCTCTGTTGTGCTGAGGCGGTCCGCCATGGCGAGCAAAAGCAGGAATATGACGAAATGCAGCGTCGAGAGGTAGAACGGAAACTCCAGCAGACTGTGGATAGCCATGGGCAATGCGGCAATACTCAGCGCTGTCGTCACCCCGGCCATGCGATGACCGGCCATTAGAGCAGAACGGTCCCGTTTTATAGCCTGCCTGACAATAGTCCCTATGCCGATAAGAACCAGCGTCATGCCAGTTAGCCCTATCAGGCCACCCTCAACGACCCACAGCAATATTTCGTTATGCGGATGGCGAGCAATTTCGGTCACCTGAGTGGGCGAAGCCTGGGAAACGCGAAAGTGCTGAAAATCATACTCGAACCCGCCATACCCCCAACCCTGCCAGGGTCTGTCAGCAATCATGGCGAGCGTATCGCGTAACATGGTCCAGCGAGACAGGTTGCTGTGAGAGTGGTCGACCAGGGGAACAAGGGATTGCCCCAAGAGCAGCAATGTACCACCCAGGATTACACCAGCGGTCAGTGCTGCAATGGCACGGACCGTTCGTGGCGAGTTGAGACGACCAAAACGAAAAAGGAGCAATACTGCGGCGATGCCACCTAACCAACCAGCCCGGGACTGAATGCAAATCAGAACGGCAGAAAGCATCGCCAGTAGGATCAGCAAGCCGCACTGGCGTGCGTGCTCATTCCTGGCTCGTTTTGAGGCCAGTCCAGGCAGCAGCAGCAATGCAAGGGTCAGGGTAACGCCGGTAGCGATAAAGCTGGCGAGGACGTTCGGCTGAAAGAATGAGCCGTAGACACGGTTGCCATAGAGAGGGACCCAGGCATTATCAGGCACAAGCCACTGCTGTCCGGCAATAACGGCCTGTACAGCAACCAAAAAGAGTAAGCCATAGAGTGCCGCAAGCACCGTACATCGGCGCCAGTGTATTTGCAGGCACGAAACAAACCAAAATAGTCCAAGTACGGTACCGCCAACCCGCCAGGCGGCACCCGTAACTCGCATGTCTGTTGTATAGGTTAACGGGAAGGCCAATACGACAACTCCCGCAGTAAAATAGGCCAAGGCAGGTGAGACTATAATCGCGCGATAATTTGCGGCACGCCGAAACCAAAAGCCAAACAACCCCAGGGACAGTCCCAGACATATCAGAATATTGACATAGAAGGCCAATATTAACTCCTCGCTATTTATTATTTATTAATGGCTTTTGCCTGTAAAAAATTATCGACTGGAGAGGGGATGATTTTCTCTATCGGAAACCAGCGTAGCGAATTGTTTACTGCTCTATTACTGACGACGACATGATTTTTTCTAACCATATCGAGTAGTAAATAACGTGCTCGATAAATCCCGATATCAAGAGCCATCGCCAATTGCCGCGTAGAAGGCCAGCTCGCCTGCGGTGGTAACCTATTGTTTGTTACTGGCGGTGCTAACTGTTGCAAAGCGATAAGTAACGCGTGCTGTAGCCGAAGGCTTTCTCTGCGTGTGACCTTTAGCTCCGCCATTGTATTCGCTCCATGATCCCATCCACACCCAATGCCGTTATGTGTCGCTGAATGTGGGAATGCGCCCCTTTAGTGGTTCATTGTAGTGCAATTTTGTGTTTTGGCGATCTATAAAATCGCATATCAATATAATTTCAGTTGATTATGTCGCAATAGTGTTTTTCACGATCGTATATTTTGATTTTTACCTCAAAAAAAAAGGTTGCTAGTTTTATATTGTTTTTTTATTTGGTTTTGATAAAAAAGCTCTCAGTTTAATATTTTTTTTGCAATAATTAATTTCAGAACGAGGGTGTCCTTTGTTCTTATTCTGGATCTGCATGTTGTTTTAACGTGAGTCGATTTTATCTCTTTTTGAGTTATTGTTTTTGCGTAATGGATTGTGCAGTCCGGGGTCCGGAAATAAAACTTTAATCATTAATTATCATTAGGAAATTTACAAATGAACCTGAATAAGACACTTCTGGCTGCCGTAATTGCGTTTGGTTCAGCTTCTATGGCACATGCCGCTGACCAGGGTCACGGCAAAGTCACCTTTACCGGTTCTATTATCGATGCACCTTGCTCTATCGCACCGGAGTCTATCGATCAGACCGTTGATATGGGGCAGATTTCTAATGCTGCGCTGAAAGACAGTGGCCAGTCCACACCAAGAAACTTTGATATTAAACTGGAAGATTGCTCATTCGGCACCCCGGCTGCCAAGAACAAGGTACAAGTGACCTTCACCGGCATGGAATCTGTGGCGGGTAACGGTCTGCTGGGGATCACCGGTAATGCCAAGGGCGCCAGCGTCGCTATCACCCAGGCTGATGGTCAAGTCATCACACTGGGTCAGGCTACCAAAGAACATACATTGCAGGACGGTAACAACACGCTGAGGTTCGCTGCTTACATGCAGGGTGATGGCGCGTCAGCGACCATTACTGAAGGTGACTTCCAGGCTGTGACTGACTTCACCCTGGCGTACAACTAAGCCCCTTTTATTCCCTTTATTTTAAATATTGGTGTGTCTATGCATGCGGGGTTCCCGCATGCCTTTTTTATGCGAGTCGCCCAAAGGAATAATGGAAGATGCACATTAATAGAAAAACGTTAATCGTATTTTCCTGCCTGTTTCCCCCTGTATTATTTTCTGCGTATGCCGCCGGTGACCTGGCGGGGTGGGGACGGGTTAATATGCAGGGAAGTATTATCGATACCGCCTGTGCTATTGCGGTGGACAGTCGTGAGCAAAGTATCGATATGGGAGTTATTCCCGTGGCCGATATTATTCGTGATGGTCAGGGGCGCAGTAAACCTTTTTCCATCGATCTGGTTGATTGTGTGCTTGAGCGCCCGGGTAAAGAGGACTGGAAACAATTCCAGGTGACCTTCGACGGTGACACGGAAGGGGATTTATTTGGTGTTCGCGGCGGCGCGTCCGGCGTGGGACTGCAAATTTCTGATGGCTCGGGGAATATTGCGTTACCCGGAAAAGTCTTGCCGTTTGTCGATATTATTCCCGGCAGCATGCAATTGAATTACTCCCTGAAACTGGTGGCGAATAATCACGCTTTGAAGTCCGGTGATTATTTTTCGTCAATTCGTTTCAAACTGGATTATTTCTGAATACCTCGGGCACTGCGTCGGAAACGATTATTTAAAATAAAAAGGTAAGGATATGGGATTGTCACCAACAGGAAAACTGGTTCGACTCCAGGCGGTGGGACTGTGCGTCTCGCTGGCACTGGGCACGCCGATGACCGTGGTCTACGCGGCAGACGACATTCAGTTCAATACGGATGTGCTGGACGTCAACGACCGAAAAAATATTGACCTGAGCCAGTTTTCCCGTGGTGGTTACATCATGCCGGGTACCTACGGCATGGTGGTACATGTCAACAAAAATGACCTACCGGAGCAGCAAGTGCCTTTTTATGCACCAAAGGATGACCCGAACGGCAGCCGGGCCTGTATCAGCAAAGCGCTGTCGAATGAGCTGGGGTTCAAGGAAGGCGTGTTCAAGGATCTGACCTGGTGGCATGACGGTGAGTGTCTGGATGAGAGCAGCGTGCCGGGGATGGAGGTGCGGGGTGACCTGGCCACCAATGCCCTGTACCTGAGCATCCCGCAGGCCTTCCTGGAGTACAGCGACGAGAACTGGGACCCGCCGTCACGCTGGGACGAGGGTATTCCGGGTCTGCTGTTTGACTACAACGTCAATGCCCGCAGCCAGCGTCAGCAGCAAGGTGGCAGCAGCACACAGAACCTGAGTGGCAACGGCACGACCGGGGTGAACCTGGGGGCCTGGCGCCTGCGGGCGGACTGGCAGGCCAACCTCAACCATCAGACCGGGGCGGGGCAATCGACCAGTAAGCAACTGGACTGGAGCCGGTATTACGCCTACCGGGCGGTGCCGTCGCTGCGTTCGAAGCTGACAGTCGGGGAGAGCTACCTGGATTCGGGCATGTTCGACAGCTTCCGCTTTACCGGGGCGAGTCTGATATCGGACGACAACATGCTGCCGCCTAACCTGCGTGGGTACGCCCCGGAAGTAGTGGGCGTGGCGAAGACCAACGCTAAGGTGGTCATCAGCCAGCAGGGGCGGGTGTTGTACGAGACGACCGTGGCCTCGGGGCCGTTCCGCATTCAGGACATCAACGATGCGGTCAGCGGTGAGCTGAACGTGCGGGTGGAAGAGCAGGACGGCAGCGTGCAGGAGTTTGTGGTGAACACCGCGAACATCCCGTACCTGACGCGGCCGGGGGCGGTACGTTTCAAGCTGGCGGCGGGTAAGCCGTCGGACTGGCAGCATCATTCGCGCGGCCCGGTGTTCGGCACCGGTGAGTTTTCCTGGGGGATCAGCAACGGCTGGTCGCTGTACGGGGGCGCGCTGGCGGGTGGGGATTATAACGCGTTGTCACTGGGTATCGGGCGTGACCTGATGCTCTTGGGGGCGTTGTCGTTCGACGCCACGCAGTCCCGGGCGCGCTTGTCGCAGGAAGAGGGCACGCTCAGTGGCGGCTCTTATCGCCTGAGTTACTCGAAGAACTTTGACGAGTACGACAGCCAGGTGACCTTCGCCGGCTACCGCTTCTCGGAGCAGGACTTCATGAGCATGAGCGAGTACCTGGATGCGAAATACTACGGTACCCGGACCGGCAACGGTAAGGAGATGTATACCGTCACCTTCAACAAGCACTTCCGCGACTGGGGGCTGAGCAGCTACATCAACTACAGCCATCAGACCTACTGGGACCGGCCGGCCAACGATCGTTACAACCTGACGGTGTCGCGTTATTTCGACGTGGGCCGGTTTAAAAACCTGAGCCTGTCGCTGTCGGCGTACCGCAATGAATATAACGGCACCAAAGACGACGGGGCTTACCTGTCGCTGTCGATGCCGTGGGGTGACAATTCTACGGTGAGTTACAACACCACGGTGAACCGCAACGACACCACCCACCGGGTGGGGTATTACGACCGGATTGACGAACACAACAACTACCAACTGAGCACCGGGACCTCGCGCAGCGGGGTGAACGTGAGCGGGTATTACAACCATGAAGGCGACACGGCGCGCATGAGCGGCAATGCCAGCTACCAGGAAGGGCGCTACAGCGCCGTCGGGATGTCGATGCAGGGCGGAATGACGCTGACGGCGAACGGGGGCGCGTTGCACCGTGCCGGCACGGCGGGCGGCACCCGGATGCTGATTGATACCCAGGGGGTGGCGGACGTGCCGGTGCGCGGCTATGGCAGCACCAGCCGGACCAACGCCTGGGGCAAGGCGGTCATCGGCGATGTGAACAGCTACTACCGCAACAAGGCGAGCATCGATGTGAACCAACTGGGTGACAATGCCGAAGCCACCAAATCGGTGGTCCAGGCGACGCTGACCGAAGGCGCGATTGGTTACCGTCAATTCGACGTGATTGCCGGCGCCAAGGCGATGGCGGTGATCAAACTGGCCGATGGCAGCGAGCCGCCGTTTGGCGCGACGGTGATGAATGCGCGTAAACAGGAGACTGGCCTGGTCAACGACGGCGGCAGCGTCTACCTGAGCGGCATTAACGCCGGTGACGCCATGACGGTGCACTGGAACGGTGGCGCGCAGTGCGAGGTGCGGATGCCGACCCCCCTGCCTGCGGACATGCTGATGAATACGCTGCTGTTGCCGTGCCATCCGGTGAGCGCCGGCGCCCCAGAGCCTGACGGAGATAAACCCACGGCGTGACAACACAAGCCTGTACCGCTGAGTGACGAGAGCGGTATGCGGTGTTAACTAACCTATTTCACAGGCCCTGAGGCCGGGAAAGAGACAATGCGAAACGACTTATTAAAAACGACTATCCCTTCACGCAGCAGCGCCGGCACGACCGCGCTGCTGACTGTCACCCTGCTGGGTGGCATGGTGGCCCAGCAGGCTCAGGCAGCGATAGCCCTGGACCGTACTCGGGTGATTTTTGACGGCAGCCAGACGTCGGTGAGCCTGAACGTCAGCAACCAGAACAAACAGTTGCCGTACCTGGCACAGGGCTGGATAGAAGACGACCAGGGCAACAAAATCCAGAGCCCCCTCACGGTGCTGCCCCCGGTGCAACGTATTGAGCCGGGCAAGCCGAGCCAGGTGAAAATCCAGGCGCTGCCGGTGGTGAAGATGCTGCCGCAGGACCGCGAGACGATTTATTACTTCAACCTGCGGGAAATCCCACCGAAGAGCACCAAGCCGAACACGTTGCAAATCGCGCTGCAGACGCGCATCAAGTTGTTCTACCGCCCGACGGCCATTGCGATGGACAAGAGCGCATCTCCGCCACAGGAGCAATTGACTTTGAGCAAACAGGGCGACAAGTATGTGGTGAACAATCCGACGCCGTATTACGTCACCCTGGTTGACGCGAGCAACAAGAAAGACGGCCCGGGCATCAAAAACTTCGAGCCGATGATGGTGCCGCCCAAGGGTAACCTGCCGCTGACGGTGAGTGCGGCGGCGGTGGGCAACAGCCCAGTGCTCACCTACGTCAACGACTACGGCGGCCGACCGCAGCTGAGTTTCAGCTGCAACGGCAGCACCTGCACCGTGATACCGGCGAAGAAGGCGTAGCAGAACAGTATCGGCGGGTGGTGCCGGGCATCGGCGAAGCGAAGGGAGACAGGATATGGGCATGACACACGAGACAGGCAGACACCGGCAGGACCCGCGTGGGGCAACCGAGCTGAAGTACTACGCCACGCTGGGCGGGCTGGCGCTGATGGTGCCGCTGACGCTGGGCACCATGCTGTGGCTGTTGCCCGGTGCGCAGGCGAAGGCAGATAACTGGGATGTTGAAGGGGCCAATGGCTCTCTGTATGTACACGGCGCACTGACGGAAAGCGCCTGTCGGCTGGACATGACCAGCGCCCATCAGGATGTTGCGCTGGGCGAGGTGGGGACGGGGCGCCTGCAGACCCTTGGCGCCCGCGGAGAACCGGTCCGGGTCGAACTGCGCCTGGCGGATTGCCTGCGCAGCGCGGCGGGCAGCCGTGACGTGCGCACCGGCGGTCTGACCTGGGCAGATAATCAGCCAGCGGTGACGGTGAGTTTTAACGCACCACGTGACGCCGATAACCCGCAGTTGGTGAAGGCGCAGGGCGTCTCGGGGCTGGGACTTCGGCTGGAGAACGCGCAGGGCGAAGACGTACGCCTGGGCAGCCAGGGCAAGCCGCTGTTGCTGACGCCGGGGCAGAACACGCTGAGCTACACCGTGACCCCGGAACGCACCCCCGCTCCCCTGATGGCTGGCAGTTATCGGGCCGTGGTGGACTTTCATCTGAGTTATGACTGAGGTGGGCAGGACGATGAAGGAAACCCTGATACGGCAGCGACAGGCCTGGCAGACACTGTCCGCCTTACTGTCCGCGCTGCCGCTACTGGCATGGGCTGCGGGCTCGGCCACGGTCACGGTCAAGGTGACCGTGGTGGCCCCGCCGCCCTGCGTGATAAACGATGACCGCCCGATTGAAGTGGAGTTCGGTGACGTGATGACCACCCGGGTGGACGGCGACAACTACAAGATGCCGGTCAATTACATGCTGTCATGCCCCGGCGCGCCTTCCAATGCGATGAAGCTGCAGGTGAAGGGTACGGGTGCGGCGTTTGACTCCACGGTGCTGCAGAGCAACAAGGCAGATCTCGGCATCGAACTGCGCCAGGGCGACAGCAAGCTGGCGGTCAACGGCTGGCTAAACTTCACCTATCCGAACAAGCCTGAACTGTGGGCGGTGCCGGTGAAACAACGTGGCGCAACCCTGACGGGGGGCGAATTCAGTGCGGGTGCCACGATGGAAGTGGCTTACCAGTAACGGGAGCGGAGCATGACCAGAACGATAGGAGTCCTGTTGCTGACCTGCGGCCTGATGGCGGGCATTACCCCGGCACAGGCCAAGGACGGTGAGGCGGACATGACGTTTCACGGTACCCTGATAGAGCCGCCGCCTTGCACCATAAACGACGGTAATCAGGTGGATGTCGACTTCGGCGAGCGGGTGGGCATCAACAAGGTGGACGGGCTGAACTACCGCCAGCCGTTGAATTACCAAATCACCTGTGACAAAGCCGTCGGCGGCAGTTGGGCGCTGACGCTCAGCCTGAGTGGCAGTGCGGCCGGGTTCGACAATGACGCCCTGCTGACGGACAAGGCCAGCCTCGGCATACGGGTGTACCAGAACGACAAACCCTTCACCCCGAACAGCACGGTGAAGATAAGCCTGGCCAACCCGCCGCGTCTGGACGCGGTGCCGATAAAACAAGCCGGTGCCACGCTAACCGAAGGGGTCTTTGAGGCCTGGGCGACGCTGCGTGCCGACTATGAATAAGGAGCGCGAGATGAAAGGAAAATCGGGCACGCGTGCGCGTTCAGGGCATCCACGCACCCAGGCGGTAGCCCTGCTGTTGGCACAGGCGCTGATTGCGATACCGCTACCGAGCCTGGCGGCGGATGACAACAACGTGCACCTGCACGGCGCCCTGGTCGCAGAGCCCTGTGTGATACTGCCGGGCGATGAAGACATCACGCTGGATTTTGGCACCATCATTGACAAGTACCTGTACCTGAACACGCGCACTTTGGGGCAAGCCTTCGATATACACCTGGAGGAATGCGACCTGACGCTGGGCAAGACGGTCAGTGTGCGCTTTACCGGCACGGAAAGCACTGCCTTGCCGGGCCTGCTGGCCCTGGACGGCGGCAGTGAGGCCACGGGGATTGCCATCGGGCTTGAGACGCCGTCGGCCCAACCGCTGCCGCTCAATCAGGCGAGTAATAAATCCCTGCTGCAGGAAGGGAGCAACAGTATTGCGCTGAAGGCCTATGTGCAGGGTGAGCCGGACGCCCTTAGGGAGCAGCGTATCGAACGCGGGCCCTTCAGTGCGGTGGCGACCTTCCACCTGGAATATGAGTAAGCATTAATTATCCCAATAAAAATACATAACAACAGTGAATAGTTTTCCTGTCATAGGTTAAATTGGTTACCGAAATGAAATGTTGAAAATAAACTACAAGTGTAAAAAATATTTTTTATGGGAGTGGTTTTATAACAGGGGGAATTTTGAGAGGTGAAATGAAAGATATTCAAGGGTATTATATGTTGGATGGTCGCGTATATTTATCAGTGCGTTCGGCTTTAATCCTCTTTGTGACTTTTATAGTAACTATCGGTTACTTGTTTTGGAGTCCGTATACAGAGGCTAGCGCATGGGTTTCTCCTCACACAAGGACCAGCAATGGATACCTAGGAGATTTTTCATGGCCTACTGAAGAAAGCGATATGGTAATTTGCAATGCTGCTGATTGTTCTGTGGCTGTATGCCATTATTCAGCGACTGCATCAGAAAAATGTGTGAACCCGTCAGCGACTTCTTCAAGGGTTGTAATACCTCGTAATGCTACTGTGAAGGATGCCCATATTGCATTTGTGAATAAAAATGGCAATAGCGGTAATTGGAGTACCATAACACCGGTATTATATGATCCAAGTACTTGTTTTGGAATTTTGTATTGGCAAGGCAGCAATAATGGAAATTATACTGGTTTAGTGATCCCAGGCTCTTACTGTGGCAAACCACCGCCTCCGACTACTAAGTGTGAGTTGATGGGGGATGTAGTTTTCGATTACGGCTCTATCTCTGCAGGGGCTGTGCAAGGCTCAAGTAAAACTGAATATATTAATGTGCAGTGTTCTGCTACTGCGAATATTATTATTACCCTCGTCGGGGAGAGGAGTATAACGCTAGGTGGGGGGATAGCCTCCAAATTATTCATCAATGATACTGATTTATCTACGGGGGCTAAAATTTCGGTTTCGCAAGGGAGCCAATCTTTTCCTATAACATCTACACTCTCTTCGGACGCAAAACCGATAGCCGGTAACTACAGCGGAAGCGGTGTTGTTGTTCTGGGATATCAATAACATTCTGTTTATCTGGGGGGACGCAAAAGTCGGTTCTTTCGTGTTAATGGAGCCAAGTCAGAAAATGTTGTGCTGCCGGATTCTCCGGCCGCCAACAAAAAATATGCTCCTGTTCTTCAGCAACGTTACCATGCCAGAGTAAACAGTGGTAAGAGGGGTAATGTATCCTGGATGCTGGATAAAGTAAGTGGAAAATATATCAGGAAAAAATCCCGACCCCAGGTTTTCATCTGGAAACTTTGCAATAGGCTATAAGTCGGAACTGCGGAGACGTGGTGTCAGGTTATTTAGATATATTTTTATTCTCATGGTTATTATCACAATAGCTATCTCTAGTGGTGTTGTTCCTAACATTTGCATAATGGTCGGGTTGTCTGAGCCTTAAACCAGGCAATATGGGGCGCTTCATAAGCGTATGAAGGGAGCAAATTGGTCTGTGGGGTAGGTGGATGCTGACTGCCGCTGTTCACTCTAAAGTGAACGGTTATGTATAGTTTTAAATAACCGTTCACGTCATAACTTAATGATTTTTTTTGAAAAAATAAAAAAGTGACTACTGTGACCTGTTTTGCCATAAATCTTTTTCTGACCAGCGGTGAGTTGCAGGGGGTGAGTCAAAATTGTTCATGGCAGTGTTTGTGTATAGCGAGATGTATAAAATGGATTTTTGTATTAAAAAATACAATCAATATCAATATGATATAGTTAATTTATCACTCCTGTGATCTTCCGCCAATCCATACCTCCCACACTCTCCTAAACCCCCGTATTCACTGGATTACATGCTCATTATTGTCTCCGGAGCTCAACCCGGCTCTACCTACATCAATAAATATTTGGGGGGTGCTTGAGCCGACCCCGGAGGATGCTGGATGAACATCACCTTTACCTCAGAACCTATCCCGGAGCTGACGATCGCAGGCGCTATGCTGGCTGAACTGGGTTTTGGACTCGGTGAACCGTTGCAGCTTACGCTCAGATCCGATGGCCTGTAGATCGCCGTCGTCACCGATGACGCCACTTGGGAAGCCGTATGCGAAGCCAGTCAGCAGCGGCAAGATTTGGGAGCGGACTGGGTACGGGAGTACGGCGAGGTGATTATCGGCGGGGATTGGCTCATTGATTCCGGGATCACTGACGCGGAACAGCTGGAGATCACCGCCGCACCTGGAGTGCTCCGGTTGCAACGGCGGGAAGGGGGAGTTTTTAGGGCTTAGAAGTAACAACCCCGGCTCGATGGCCGGGGATTAATTAAGTAAGGTTTCTTTCCGCTTGTTCAACAAGAGCACGGAACTCATTAAAGTTAAAATTCCAACTCCCATCAGCGCTATTAAAAATCTCTATTCGCAAGCCAATATCAGGCTCATTTGATATTTCTGCGACCTGATTAGTTCCAGAGTAGATCTCATAAACAACATTCTCTCGATCCGGTAAACTCACTATTTGTGCTGTTAATTTATTCATCATTTTGGTGGTTCCAAGAAACCTATAAGTTTGCCCTGTGCGTCATAACGTAATCCACGTCCACTGGACGAGATCACATCCGTTACTTGCCCATAACGCCCCGTATTATTTTGAATTACAGTCTTATTTGGGTCATTCAAGATGCTATCTACAATTTTCTGGCCTTGCTCATTGATAGCAGACGGGTTTCCCTTAGCGGAAGGGAATGAACTTCCTTCACGACTACCATGCTTTTGGAGAGCACGACCGGCTAATGTTAGGTCCCCTTTTTTCGAAGCTGGATCAGTATGTTTCGCACCTTCGGATAATTCATCGACAGTCCATTTACCGATTTGGTTGCCTTTAGTCTGATCACTTTCGTTATTCCGCGCATTCTCCTCATCCTGAGGCTCCCAGCCACCCGGCGTTCCTGATCCCGAACCACCCAAATCCGCTTTATCTTCATCCGTCAGATCTTTGGCTATATTCGGTTTGCGCGCATTCTCTTCACGCGACTTACTCGGATCTGAGCCATCATCCGCGTCCCATGCCTCATTACCTCCGGCTCCGTTAACGACCGTATTAGGCACGGCAATTGGTGGCGGAACCGGCACTGGAACCGCCAACAAGTTATTCTCAACCGCATTTTTGCCAGCTTGAGCGCCTGTCACTGCCCCCGCAGTATCGCCCGTCACCAGAGCGCCTGCAAGTCCTGCGGCCAGTTGGCTCAGGGCGCTCACCTGCTGTTTCTCGCTTTCGCTCAGTTGGTCCAGTTTCTTGTCTGGGAACAGCTGACTGGCGATAACCCGCGCTGCCAGTTCGCCGCCGCCGGCACCCAACCCGCCGGCGACTGCCGACTGGTTGTTCAGTTGCGCCGTCACCGCACCCAGCACCGCATGCGCCATCGCGTCCGACCCAGGCCGGGGTTACTGTTTTAATTCAGAAGATCCGTCGACACATTGCCAGTATCGAAGAACTCTTTAAAGACCCTGACAACAAGATCAAAGTCCTTTGTTACCTGCCTTGCTGACCAATAATCACCCAAGATATCTATCTTTTCCTCTGGCAGGCTTTTATCCCAGTAAGAACGTACCTCATAGTCATCTTCTGTTGTTTCCCCCAACATCAGTAGATAATTACCTTTCTCAGTTCTAACTTGTAACATTTCAGGGCCTGTATTATCAGTATTTATCCGATCAAGTGTTAATGTCCCAGCTTCATCCTTAAGCCCTTTTAATAGAAGCGATATATCCTCCCATTGGGAAGTTTTTTTATTTCCACCCTTGCCATGCAATGTCCAGCTAGATAAAAAAATCATAATTACTCCCTCACCTTCAGAGACTTCATTCCAGGCTGCCAATACAGAACTTTCCCTGTCTGCTCTTCATATATAGTGAGCGATTTCAATCCAGATTGTTCAGCCATTGCAGCTACATCTCCGCGACAGAAGCCACAGACAGGTTCTTTTGACACAGTCATGGTCATCTCACGACCTAGAGTCATACCCTTTTCATAAGCCTGTTGGATCACTCCTACTTCAGCATGAGCCGTTGCCATATTTCCGTTAGGCATATCTTTACCAAGCTTTTCTATTTTGGCTTGAATCCTTCCATCTATAAGTGTTGGCTTATTAATATTGAATAGACCCGGATTTCCTAGACGGTTCCGTGCCTCATGAACCAGGCACTTTCATAAACTGCAGGGGGTTGATCCTCACAGGCACTGTGGCGGCGTTTAGCATTATAAAACATCTCTACATAATCGAA
>NZ_CAMKGL010000010.1 GCF_946227985.1 Serratia quinivorans | reverse complement strand
CTGTTGGTCGGAAAAACGCTTCTTCATGGGGATGTCCTCATGTGGCTTATGAAGACATTACTAACATCGGGGTGTACTAATCAACTGGGAGCAGGTCATATGGGTTAGACTTTGGGTTACAGGTCAAATTTTCCCCCAAAGAGGTATTCAGGCGTAATTTGATCTGAAACAATTTAAGCCTATCCGGATTTTATTTCCAGATTCAGCTCACAATTTCTCATAATTATCTTGTGGTTATGTTACACAATGGTTTCGTAGTCTCTGTACGTAGCCTTTGTGTTAAATAGATGTGATATTTAATGATTGTTTGTATTTAAATCGAAGTTGGCCTGTGACTAATGTTAGCTTTAATTAACCTGACTACAGGACAAGCTTAGCTTATTTTTTTACTCTGATAATTTCTGACCATAAAAAAGAAAATTTATTGGTTAAAACCCCCCGCATATACACCAGCCACCTATCCTCATTCCCCCACCTAATGTCTACTGTGCTGACGTTCGTTACCACAAGATTTGGCCAGACGCACTGGTTTACCACAAGCAAAAAAAACGGGGCCAGACGCGTGGTCTGGCCCCGTTTAAATAGGGCTTACTGCAGGCGGTAAATTAGCGATTCAGAACCGCTTTTACTGCCTCGCCGATGTCAGCCAGGCTGCGTACGGTTTTAACCCCTGCCGCTTCCAGCGCCGCAAACTTCTCGTCTGCAGTACCTTTGCCGCCGGCAATGATGGCACCGGCGTGGCCCATACGTTTGCCTTTAGGCGCGGTAACACCCGCGATATAGCCAACCACTGGCTTGGTCACGTGCTCTTTGATATAGGCTGCCGCTTCTTCTTCAGCGCTACCGCCAATCTCACCGATCATGACGATCGCTTCAGTCTGCGGATCTTCCTGGAACAGTTTCAGGATATCGATGAAGTTGGAGCCAGGGATCGGGTCACCGCCAATGCCCACACAGGTAGACTGGCCCAGACCGGTATCGGTAGTTTGTTTTACCGCTTCGTAGGTCAGGGTGCCAGAGCGGGAAACGATGCCCACTTTGCCCGGCAGGTGGATGTGGCCAGGCATGATGCCGATTTTGCACTCGCCCGGGGTGATAACACCTGGGCAGTTCGGGCCAATCATGCGCACGCCGGCTTCATCCAGCTTCACTTTCACGGTCAGCATATCCAGCGTCGGGATGCCTTCGGTAATGGTGATGATCAGTTTGATGCCTGCATCGATAGCTTCCAGAATGGAGTCTTTGCAGAACGGAGCCGGGACATAGATAACGGATGCGGTGGCACCGGTCGCTTCTACTGCTTCACGCACGGTGTTGAACACCGGCAGGCCCAGGTGCTCAGTGCCGCCTTTGCCCGGCGTTACACCACCGACCATTTTGGTACCGTAAGCGATAGCCTGTTCGGAGTGGAAAGTCCCCTGGCTACCGGTGAAGCCCTGACAAATTACTTTGGTGTTTTTATCGATTAAAATGGACATTATTTGCTCCCCACTGCCGCAACAACTTGCTGAGCCGCATCAGTCAGGCTGGTCGCAGCAATGATATTCAGACCGCTGTCCGCCAGTTTCTTGGCGCCCAGCTCGGCGTTATTCCCTTCCAGACGCACCACCACCGGGACGTTAACGCCCACTTCAGCTACTGCGCCAATGATACCGTCAGCGATCAGGTCGCAACGCACGATACCGCCGAAAATGTTAACCAGAACCGCTTTCACCTTGTCGTCAGACAGGATGATTTTGAAGGCTTCGGTCACGCGCTCTTTGGTTGCGCCGCCGCCCACATCGAGGAAGTTGGCCGGTTCGCCGCCGTGCAGTTTAACGATGTCCATGGTCCCCATCGCCAGGCCTGCGCCATTCACCATGCAACCGATGTTGCCGTCGAGAGCAACATAGTTCAGCTCCCACTGTGCCGCACGGGATTCACGCTCATCTTCCTGAGAAAGGTCGCGCATTTCACGCAGCTCAGGCTGGCGGAACAGGGCGTTGCCGTCAGCGCCCAGTTTGCCGTCCAGACAGATCAGATCGCCCTGCTTGGTCACCACCAGCGGGTTGATCTCAACCATGGCCAGGTCACGCTCCAGGAACAAGGTCGCCAGACCCATGAAGATTTTGGCGAACTGGCCGACTTGCTTGCCGGTCAGACCCAGTTTGAAAGCCAGTTCACGGCCCTGGTAAGGCTGTGGGCCTGCCAGTGGATCGATGGTCATTTTATGGATCAGTTCCGGGGTTTCTTCCGCAACTTTCTCGATTTCAACGCCACCTTCGGTGGATGCCATGAACACCACGCGACGGCTGGCACGGTCAACAACCGCACCCAGATACAGTTCTTTATCGATGTCGGTCGCCGCTTCTACCAGGATCTGGTGAACCGGTTGGCCCAGCGCATCAGTCTGGTAGGTCACCAGACGCTTGCCCAGCCAGGCTTCAGCGAAAGCACGGATGTCTTCCTTGCTGTTAACCACTTTAACGCCACCAGCTTTACCGCGACCGCCAGCATGAACCTGACATTTAACCACCCACGGGCCGGAGCCGATTTTGGATGCGGCTTCTTCCGCTTCACGCGGTGTGGTACAGGCATAACCGGTTGGTGCCGGCATACCATACCGAGCAAACAGCTGTTTTGCCTGATATTCGTGTAAATTCATGATGTTCTATCCATTCAGTTCTGAAGGTTTTAGCCGAGCCATTTTGGCGGAAAACCGCATGACTTTAGTCGGCCACATAGCACAGAGTGTGGGCGCGGCGTACCCGTCATACTTGAAGCCGCATCTTTGTTGGCTGCCTTCTCTCACCCCAATCACATAGTTCGCTATGTTCCTGGGGATTCGTTCAGTTGCCGCCGCGATGCAACTCCAATTATTTAAGGTACCGCGCCCATCAGGGTTATACGTCCAGCAGCAGACGGGCCGGATCTTCTAGCATCTCTTTAACCGTCACCAGATAACCCACGGATTCTTTACCGTCGATCAGGCGATGGTCGTAAGACAGAGCCAGATACATCATCGGCTGGATCACAACCTGGCCTTTCACCGCCATTGGGCGATCTTTAATGGCGTGCATGCCCAGGATGGCGCTCTGCGGTGGGTTGATGATCGGGGTAGACATCAGTGAACCGAATACGCCGCCGTTGGTAATGGTGAAGTTACCGCCGGTCAACTCTTCCACAGTCAATTTGCCATCACGGCCTTTGACTGCCAGTTCTTTGATTTTCTTCTCGATGTCCGCCATGCTCATGCTGTCTACATCGCGCAGCACCGGGGTCACCAGGCCACGAGGAGTAGATACCGCAATGCTGATATCGAAATAGTTGTGGTACACCACGTCGGTGCCGTCGATAGAAGCGTTCACTTCCGGGAAGCGTTTCAGTGCTTCAACCACCGCCTTGATGTAGAAGGACATGAAGCCCAAACGTACACCGTGGCGTTTTTCGAAGGCTTCGCCGTACTGCTTGCGCATGTCCATGATCGGCTGCATGTTGATTTCGTTGAAGGTGGTCAGCATCGCAGTGCTGTTCTTCGCTTCCAACAGGCGCTCCGCTACGCGCTTGCGCAGACGGGTCATAGGGACACGCTTCTCGCTGCGACCGCTCAGAGCAGGCTGCGGAGCGGCTTCAACGGCGGCAGGCTTGTCGGCTTTCTTGCCGTTGGCCAGGTGCGCTTCCACGTCTTCACGGGTGATACGGCCACCCACGCCGCTGCCTTTGATGGCAGCTGCATCGAGGTCGTGTTCAGCAATCAGGCGGCGGATAGCCGGGCTGAGTGCGTCGTTGCTCTCTTCTTCCAGGCTGGCGGTTGCGCGCTGGGCTGGAGTGGCTTCTTTAGCCTGGCTTTTTTCTTCGGTCGGCTTGCCAGAGCTGTCGCCTGGACGAATACGGCCAAGGATCTGGCGAGAAAGCACGGTTGCGCCCTCTTCTTCCACGATCGCATCCAGAATGCCTGCTTCGCTGGCCGGAACTTCCAGCACCACTTTGTCAGTTTCGATTTCAACCAGAACTTCGTCACGCTGGACGCTGTCACCTGGTTTCTTGTGCCAGGTGGCGACGGTCGCATCGGCAACCGATTCAGGAAGGTCAGGAACCAGAATATCTACGCTACTCATTTAGCTTTCCCTTAATCTTTAACAATATTCAGCGCGTCATTAACCAGAGCCTGTTGCTGCTTCTGGTGTACGGACATATAACCTACTGCCGGAGAGGCAGAGGCTGGTCGTCCGGCGTAACGTAAAGAAGCCCCGAACGGCACCACTTCACGGAAGTTGTGTTGGCTGCAGTACCAGGCACCCTGGTTCAGCGGCTCTTCCTGACACCAGACGAAATCATGCACGTGAGCATACTTCTCCAGCACCGCCTGAAGGGCCTGATGCGGGAACGGGTACAGTTGCTCAATACGTACGATGGCGACGTCTTTCTGGTCGTTCTTGCGACGCTGTTCCAGCAGATCGTAATAGACCTTACCGGAGCACAGCACCACGCGTTTGACTTCTTTCGGATCCAGATCGTCAATTTCACCAATCGCCGGCAGGAAGGTGCCGTTAGCCAGTTCATCCAGAGACGACGTCGCCAGCGGGTGACGCAGCAGAGATTTCGGTGACATCACCACCAACGGACGGCGCATACCGCGCAGCGCCTGACGACGCAGCATGTGGTAAACCTGTGCCGGGGTAGACGGGATGCACACCTGCATATTCTGCTCGGCGCACAGCTGCAGGTAACGTTCCAGACGCGCAGAGGAGTGCTCTGGGCCCTGGCCTTCGTAACCGTGCGGCAGCAGCATCACCAGGCCACACATACGGCCCCATTTCTGCTCGCCGGAGCTGATGAACTGGTCGATCACCACCTGAGCGCCGTTGGCGAAGTCACCGAACTGCGCTTCCCAGATGGTCAGGGTGCGAGGTTCTGCGGTGGCATAGCCATATTCGAACGCCAGAACGGCTTCTTCAGACAGTACGGAGTCCCAAACCTTGAACTCGCCCTGTCCGCTGTGGACATTGGCCAGCGGCACGTAGACCGAACCGTTTTTCTGGTTGTGCACTACCGCATGACGGTGGAAGAAGGTACCGCGACCGGCATCTTCACCGGAAAGGCGGATTGGAATACCTTCGTCAACCAGGGTGGCATAAGCCAGCGCTTCCGCCGCGCCCCAGTCGAACGCCTTATTGCCTGCAGCCATCTCTGCGCGATCACCGTAGATTTTCGCTACGCGTGACTGCATTTCAATAGCTTCCGGCGCGGTGCTGATGCGACGGGCCAGTTCCTGCAGGCGCTTCATTTCAACCTTGCTTGGGTACTCTTCGTCCCACTCGTGGTTGAGGTACGGCGACCAGGTAAAGGAGTGCAGGTTCATCGGACGCCATTCTTCAACCACGCAATCACCGCGGTCGAGTGCATCACGGTACAGGTTGACCATTTCCGTGGCATCTTCCAGGCTGGCGACTTTTTGTTCGGTCAGCACGTCAGCATAAATCTTGCGCGGCGTTGGGTGTTTCTTGATCTTCTGGTACATCACCGGCTGGGTTGCACTTGGCTCATCGGCCTCGTTATGCCCGTGGCGACGGTAGCAGACCAGATCGATCATCACGTCACGTTTGAAGGTGTTACGGAAATCCAACGCCAGACGGGTAACAAAGGCCACCGCTTCCGGATCGTCAGCATTGACGTGGAAGATCGGCGACTGCACCATCTTGGCGATGTCAGTACAGTATTCGGTAGAACGCGCATCCAGCGGGTTGGAAGTGGTGAAACCAACCTGGTTGTTGATCACGATACGCACGGTGCCGCCCACTTCGTAACCGCGAGCCTGCGACATGTTCAGCGTTTCCTGAACCACGCCCTGGCCGGTAATGGCGGCGTCACCGTGGATGGTGATTGGCAGTACCATGTTGCTGCGCGCTTCGTCCAGACGGTCACGACGGGCACGTACAGAACCCATAACTACCGGGCTGACGATCTCCAGGTGCGACGGGTTAAACGCCAGCGCCAGGTGAACCATGCCGCCTTCGGTTTCTACGTCGGAGGAGAAGCCCTGGTGATATTTCACGTCACCGGTGCCGAGGTGTTCTTTATGCTTGCCGGCAAACTCGTCGAACAGGTCGGCAGGTTTTTTACCCAGCACGTTGATCAACACGTTCAGACGACCGCGGTGGGCCATGCCCAACACCACTTCGCGCGTGCCGTTCTTACCGGCGTGGCGCACCATCTCTTTGAGCATTGGCACCAGCGCATCGCCACCTTCCAGCGAGAAGCGTTTTGCCCCTGGGAATTTGGCGCCGAGGTAGCGTTCCAGACCTTCCGCTGCGGTCAGCTCGTTCAGGAAACGGCGCTTCTCGTCATGGGTAAAGCTGGCGTGCCCCACCACCGATTCAATGCGCTGTTGGATCCAGCGTTTCTCTTCGGTATTGGTGATGTGCATGTATTCCGCACCGATCGAGCCGCAGTAGGTCTGCTTCAGCGCAGCGTACAGGTCGCCCAGCTTCATGGTTTCTTTGCCGATGGCGAAAGAACCCACGTTGAAGGTTTCCTGGAAGTCGGCTTCGGTCAGGTTGTGGTAGGCGGGTTCAAGGTCAGGAACTTGCTCACGCTGCCACAGACCGAGCGGATCGAGGTTGGCATGCTGATGTCCGCGGAAACGGAAGGCGTTAATCAGCTGCAGTACCTTGACCTGTTTGGCGTCGGTGTCTGGATCGTTGATGGTGGTGTTGTAACGCGCGGAGTCTTTCGCCAGGCGGCGGAAGTAGTCACGCGTTTGAGAGTGAAGCTGATCGGGTTTTACACCCGCGGTTGGTAGCTGTTGAAAAATGGAACGCCAGCTATCTTCAACGGAGCCCGGATCGGTTAAGAAGTCTTCATAGAGCTGTTCTATGTAAGACTGGTTCGCGCCCGCCAGATAGGAGGAATCCAGCCAGGCCTTCATTGCGCCGTTCTGCATCATGATCCCTTAAGCTTTGAAGCTTTAGTTTTCGCCGTGGTTAACATAATTACCGTGATGGATACGGTTTGCCGTAGAAACGGTTCACTCGACGTACTTTTAGCCAAAAGAAAGGCACGGTACGTTCTGCTATGGACCTTGCGGTCCCTTACAAGGAACCTCTAAAAACCGGCGGGCGAACCAGGCTGCTTAGCGCCGCAGCCGCGGGTCAGTTTTTAGAGGTTCCCTCCTCGTTGATGTGCGCCGGAAACTGCCCGGCGCAGCATCTCATTCCATTTATGCGCCGCGTTGCAGCAGCATAGACTTGATATGACCGATTGCACGGGTCGGATTCAAGCCCTTAGGACATACACTGACACAATTCATAATGCTATGGCAGCGGAAAACACTGAAAGCGTCGTCCAGATCGTCTAAACGTTCTTCCGTTTCCGTATCACGGCTGTCAATCAGGAAGCGGTACGCCGCCAACAGGCCAGCCGGGCCGATAAACTTGTCAGGATTCCACCAGAATGACGGGCAAGAGGTCGAACAACAAGCGCATAAAATGCACTCGTACAGACCATCCAACTTGGCACGCTCTTCCGGTGATTGCAGGTGCTCACGCGCCGGCGGATTCTTGCCGTCGTTCTGCAGGAAAGGCTTGATCTTTTCATACTGGGTGTAGAACTGCCCCATATCGACCACCAGATCGCGCACTACCGGCAAGCCCGGCAACGGACGGATCACAATCTTTTTGTTGCCTTTGGTCAGCGACGACACCGGTGTGATACAGGCCAGGCCGTTTTTACCGTTCATGTTGATCCCATCGGAACCACACACGCCTTCACGGCAGGAACGACGGAACGACAGGCTTGGATCTTTTTCTTTCAGCTGGATCAACGCATCCAGCAACATCATGTCGCGACCTTCTTCCGCTTCCAGGCTGTAGTCCTGCATGTGCGGAGCGTCATCAACATCCGGATTGTAGCGATAAATTGAAAATTCGAGTTTCATCAATCGATCTCCGCAATTAGTAAGAACGCACTTTCGGCGGGAATGCCGGGCGCAGCTTCGGTTGCATGTTCACTTCACGACGCGTCATGCTTTCCGATTGCGGCTGATACAGCGAGTGACACAGCCAGTTGGCATCATCACGTTCCGGGAAGTCGAAGCGGCTATGCGCGCCACGGCTCTCGGTACGGAAGTTGGCCGACACGGCGGTGGAAAACGCGGTCTCCATCAGGTTATCCAACTCCAGGCATTCGATGCGCTGGGTGTTGAATTCGCTGGAGGTATCGTCCAGACGTGCGTTCTTCAGACGTTCACGGATCTCTTTCAGTTCTTCCAGCCCTTTCGCCATCGCATCACCTTCACGGAATACCGAGAAGTTGTGTTGCATACAGGCTTGCAGCGCCTTGCGGATTTCAACCGGATCTTCACCTGAACGGGTGTTGTTCCAGCGGTTCAGACGATCCAGCGACGCTTCTACATCGGACTCGCTGGCTTCACGGCTGGCGCCCTGCTCCAGGATGGACTCCTGCAGATGCATGCCCGCGGCACGACCGAACACCACCAGATCCAGCAGCGAGTTGCCGCCCAGACGGTTGGCGCCGTGCACCGATACGCAGGCAATTTCACCCACGGCGAACAGCCCCGGGATCACTACGTCTTCGCCTTTCTCGTTCACGGTCAACGCCTGGCCGGTCACTTTGGTCGGAATACCGCCCATCATGTAGTGGCAGGTTGGAATAACCGGGATAGGCTCTTTCACTGGATCGACGTGCGCGAAGGTGCGCGACAGTTCCAGAATGCCCGGCAGGCGGGATTCCAGCACGTCTTTACCCAGGTGATCCAGCTTCAGCTTAACGTGTGGGCCCCACGGACCGTCACAACCACGGCCTTCGCGGATTTCAATCATGATCGAACGGGCGACGACATCACGGCCCGCCAGGTCTTTGGCGTTCGGCGCATAACGCTCCATGAAACGCTCACCGTGTTTGTTCAGCAGATAACCGCCTTCACCACGACAACCTTCGGTCACCAGAACCCCGGCGCCGGCGATACCGGTCGGGTGGAACTGCCACATTTCCATGTCCTGCACCGGCACGCCGGCGCGCAGCGCCATGCCGACACCGTCACCGGTGTTGATATGGGCGTTGGTGGTGGACTGGTAAATACGGCCTGCACCGCCGGTCGCCAGCACGGTGGCTTTGGCTTTGAAGTAAACCACTTCACCGGTTTCAATGCAGATAGCCGTGGTGCCGACCACCGCGCCATCCTGGTTTTTCACCAGATCCAGCGCATACCACTCGGAGAAGATAGTGGTGTGATTTTTCAGGTTCTGTTGATACAGGGTGTGCAGCAGGGCATGACCGGTACGGTCAGCCGCCGCAGCGGTACGTGCCGCCTGCTCGCCACCGAAATTCAGTGACTGGCCGCCGAATGGGCGCTGATAGATGCGACCATCGTCGGTACGGGAGAACGGCAGACCCATATGCTCCAGCTCCAGAACCGCTTCCGGGCCGGTTTTACACATATACTCAATGGCGTCCTGGTCACCGATATAATCGGAACCTTTCACCGTGTCATACATATGCCATTCCCAGTTATCTTCGTGATTGTTACCCAGGGCTACGGTAATGCCGCCCTGTGCAGACACGGTATGGGAACGGGTCGGGAATACTTTGGACAGCAGGGCACAAGAAGAACCCGCTTGAGAAATTTGCAGTGCCGCGCGCATACCTGCGCCGCCTGCACCGATAACTACAGCATCAAACTCTCTGACCGGCAGTTTCATCTTACGCACCCCACACTACGATTGTTCCGTACAGTAAATAGACCAGCAACACGACAACGATCGCCAGTTGCAACACCAGACGTACCGCTACCGGCTTGACGTAATCCGTCAGCACCTGCCACAGACCGATCCAGGCGTGAGCCAGAATCGACAGCAGCGTCAACAGCGTGAACACTTTCGTAATAGAGGTGGCGAAGAAGCCGCGCCAGATTTCATAGGTGAGATCCGGAGCCGTGACAAAGAAGCCCAGGATATACAGAACATACAGGGTGATGACGATAGCGGAAGCACGCAGTAACAACCAATCGTGTACGCCGTTGCGTCCTAATGCAGAAACATTGTTTACCATACGAGGACTCCAGCCAGAACTGACAGCACGACGGTCAGACCGATTGCCACCTGGGCAGAACGGGTACCGGCGGCTAAACTCTCTTCGATATAGCCAAAATCCATTAACAAGTGGCGAATGCCACCGCAAATGTGATAGGCCAGCGCAGTGAGGATGCCCCAGAATATGAATTTGACAACGAAGCTATTCATGATGGCAGCAGCCTGCATGAAACCCTCTTGGGAAGAGAGTGACAGGCCCAGCAGCCAGAGGAGGATACCCACGGCAACGAAGGTAATTACGCCAGAGACTCGGTGTAAGATGGACGCTATCGCAGTTACGGGAAACTGAATCGTTTGCAGATCCAGGTTGACAGGTCTTTGTTTTTTCACGTTTTTGCCCACACAGCTCTTATTATTTTCCTTCCTCCGGCCTGGGCGGGGATCAGACAGCGTTAAGAGCCAAAACCCTCACACGTCACGCGCTCAAACAACAACATCCTCTGTGCTTAAACGGCGCGTAGTTATAACGCTGGGTGCTCCTACTTCAGGGTATCCCGGAGACCTGGCGGCAGTATAGGAGGATCACATTCTGATTACAATTCCCATACAATCCCTTTGGTAACATTTCCCCCGAACAGTGATTTAGATCACGGATTTCACAATTAGCATAAAATTAATTATCTGATTTGACAAGAGATCAACAATTCCATTACATATAGGGGCACAAACGGCCCTATGATGCGCTATAGGTCAGCAGATACACTTCCCCCGATGTTCAGGATGTGCAACAGTGTATTTGAAAGAACCTATCCCAATGGCGGTTTTTGCCGGTCACGTTTGCAGCACATCACCGCAGACGAGAACAAATAAGGCATATAAAACAGTTTATTGGGATAGGTTCAACCACCCCCGAACACGTCGTAGGTAAGATTAACAGAACATAACGAATTCCGATGAATCGTTAACAACTGGTCACCCACCTCGTTCGCCTGGTTAGCACTCTGTACCCTACCCGCGCATTTGCGCAGTCGCTCACAGAGTTAGCGTCCGCTCCATTTTTTGCGGGCAACCTGAGGAGAATTAAGGTATTTCAGTTGTTAGAGGTTTTTAAAATAAGGCGCAAAGGAGACTGTAAATGACTGATAAGAAAGCGACGCTAACCATTAACGATGGCGAAGCTCCAATCGAACTGGGCGTATTAACCCCGACACTGGGCCCCGATGTCCTCGATGTCCGCGCCCTGGGCTCCAAAGGTTATTTCACGTTTGATCCCGGCTTTACCTCTACCGCTTCCTGCGAATCCAAAATCACCTTTATCGACGGTGACAAAGGCGTACTGCTGCACCGCGGCTTCCCGATCGAACAGCTGGCGAAAGAGTCTTCCTATCTGGAAGTGTGCTACATCCTGCTGTACGGCGAAACGCCAACCGCAGAAGAGTTCGAGACCTTCAAAACTACCGTGACCCGTCACACCATGATCCACGACCAGATCACCCATCTGTTCCGTGGCTTCCGCCGTGACTCACACCCAATGGCGGTGCTGTGCGGTGTGACCGGTGCCCTGGCGGCGTTCTACCACGATGCACTGGACGTCAACAACGAGCGTCATCGCGAGATCACCGCGTTCCGCCTGCTGTCCAAAATGCCTACCGTGGCGGCCATGTGTTACAAATATTCGCTGGGTCAGCCGTTCGTTTACCCACGCAACGATCTGTCCTATGCCGGTAACTTCCTGCATATGATGTTTGCCACCCCGTGCGAAGAATACGTGGTGAACCCAGTGCTGGAACGCGCAATGGATCGCATCCTGATCCTGCACGCCGATCACGAGCAAAATGCTTCCACTTCTACCGTACGTACCGCAGGTTCTTCAGGCGCTAACCCATTTGCCTGTATCGCTGCCGGTATCGCTTCCCTGTGGGGCCCAGCACACGGCGGCGCCAACGAAGCCGCACTGAAGATGCTGGAAGAGATCAAAACTGTCGATCACATTCCTGAGTTCATCAAGCGCGCCAAGGACAAGAACGACTCGTTCCGTCTGATGGGCTTCGGCCACCGCGTGTACAAGAACTACGATCCGCGCGCCACCGTAATGCGCGAAACCTGTCACGAAGTGCTGAAAGAACTGAACAAGAAGGACGACAACCTGTTGCAAGTGGCGATGGAGCTGGAACACATCGCACTGAACGATCCGTACTTCATCGAGAAGAAACTGTACCCGAACGTCGACTTCTATTCAGGCATCATCCTGAAGGCGATGGGGATCCCTTCTTCCATGTTCACCGTTATCTTTGCCATCGCCCGTACCATCGGCTGGATTGCACACTGGAACGAAATGCATGACGAAGGCATCAAGATTGCCCGTCCGCGCCAGTTGTACACCGGCTATGCCGAGCGTGACTTCAAGTCCCAGGTGAAAAACAAGTAACGCCGCTTTACCCTAGGTATTGCAGCAAAAAGCCGCCCCGATGGGCGGCTTTTTTTTGCCCTCTCCCCAGGACAATGGGCGGGGTGAGGGCAAACATTGAATAGCCTATTTCTGACACCCTGGGCACCAATAAAAGGGCCTAGAAGACAGCGTCGTGCGCTCGATCATCGCACCGCAACGCTCGCAAGGTTCACCACTGCGGTGGAACACCTTAAAACTGAACAGCGCGCCATGATGGCGGTTCTCATCCACCTGCCCACGCGTCTGATAAGACAAGCGTGGGACTGCCAGTAACGCCTCCGCCAGGCGTTGTAAAACCTTGGGTTCCAGATCCTGTGGCTTATGCTGGGGTGCCAGCTCTGCCTGCCAGAGGATCTCAGCCCGCAGGTAGTTGCCCAGCCCGGCAAGAAACGCCTGATCGAGCAACATACCGCCCAGTTGCCTGCGGCGAAACGCCGGTGACAGCAACCGTTGCTCCACCGCGGCTACCGTTAATGTCATATCCAAAACGTCAGGGCCGATACGTTGCAAAAACGGGTGCTGTTCAATTTCTTCACGCGGCCCGACGGTGATCTCCGAGGCGCTGTACAGCAAAATCGCCCGCTCCGCCGTTTCCAGCCGCACGCGCAGGTCCCGCTTGGTTTCCGGCGTCTCCCCCGCTTTCACCACTTTCCACACGCCATATAACTGGTTATGGCTATACAGCGTCAGACCGTTGGAAAAATGGGTCAGCAGAGCCTTACCCCGTGGTTCAATAGCGATAATACGCTCACCGATTAACCGGTCGCGGTAGTGTTTAAGCTGGGGAAAGGCAAAACCGACTTCGGTCAGTGGTTGGTCGATCACCGCTGCCGCCAGTGCATCTGCCGCCCGGCGAATTTCCGGTCCTTCCGGCATATGAAAACTCCTGAATGGACCCCGGCGCAGCAGGCCGCACCGGGGAATAACTGCGATTAATGCGTCGCGCCGCCGACCACTTTCAGGTCGTGTTCAACCTGTAACGCAATAGAAATGGCCAGTTCCAGGGCGAACAACACCGTGGTCGCCGCCATGCTCGGAGCGCCAGGGTGTGCAGCGGCCTGTTCAGGCAGATAAGGAATATGAATAAACCCACCCTTGATCGCCTGCTGACGGCTTAAACGGTGCAACAGACCGTACATCACGTGGTTACAGACATAGGTCCCGGCCGTTTGCGATACCGAGGCAGGGATACCCGCTTCACGCATCGAGCCCACCATCGCCTTGATCGGCAGCGTGCTGAAATAGGCTGCAGGTCCATTTTCAACAATAGGTTCGTCGATCGGCTGTTTCCCCTGATTATCGGGGATACGGGCATCATCGACGTTGATCGCCACCCGTTCGATAGTGATATCGGTGCGTCCACCGGCCTGGCCGATAGCCAACACCATCACCGGCTGCACTTCATCAATTGCCGCATTCAGTGCTTCCAGCGCTGCGCCAAACACACAAGGCAGTTGGCGGGCAATAATGCGCGCACCGGCCAGTTCCATATCATTGAGTTGTTTTACCACTTCCCACGAAGGATTAACGCGTTCGCCGCCAAAGGGCTCAAAGCCCGTGATCAATACCTTTTGCATGCGTTCTCCTTACAGGAACATCAGGAAATAAAGCAGGAATACGTTGACCAACAGCAGCAGCACCCCAGTCGGGATCTGTGCCTTGATCACCGCATTCTTGTCCGGCAGTTCCAGCAACGCCGCCGGTACAATATTAAAGTTAGCAGCCATTGGCGTCATCAGCGTGCCGCAATAGCCGGAAAACATGCCGATGGCCGCCATTACCGCCGGATTACCACCGTGCTGCAGCACCAGGATCGGGATGCCGATACCGGCGGTGACGATCGGGAAAGCCGCAAAGGCGTTGCCCATGATCATGGTCAACAGCGCCATGCCTATGGCGTAAACCGCCACTGCGATAAAGCGGTTATCTACCGCCAGATACTCCTGGGTAAGATGAGAAATGGCCGTGCCAACGCCGGCAGTGGTAAACAGCAGGCCCAGCGTCGCGAGGATTTGCGGCAAAATAAACGCCCAGCCGATGGAGTCCAGCAGGCGGCGCGCTTCCTGGATCGGCTGCAACGCTTTTTCATGGGTCATTTTCACTGCGATAACCAGACCAAGCAAACAGCCGACGGTCATCGAGAACAGGGTTATCAAGGTGGCGTGGTTGCCGCTGCCGAAGACCGCGGTTTGCAGCACCGGAATATTATTGAACAACAACACGCCCACCACCGTCACCACCGGGATCGCCAGCGCCGGAATAAACAGCCGGTTGCCCAGGCATTTGGCGCTCTCTTCACGCTGCTGCGGGGTACGTTGGTGATAGCTACCCAGACGCACGCCGCCGAAACCGGCGATCAACGCCATGATTACCACCACCACACCGACGATGATATGCAGCATGCGTTTCTCATTGCTACCCTCACCCAGTACGTCGCCCAACAGACTATAGGTCCAGTCACCGACCAGGAAAATCAGGCCGTACAACGCCCAGAACAGGCCCGTGGTGACGCGACGCGGGTTGGCGCGATCGCGGAAAGACATCACCGCCACGATCAACAGCACCACGCCGGCCAGCCAGTAGAGATATTGTTGTTGGAAAGTCATTGGGCATCTCCCTTGGCCTGCAGCGCCGCCTGGTTGAGCTGCGAAAGTTCGGCACTGAGCTGTTTATCCATCCGGTAAAGCCGGAACGCATGGATCAGGAAGGCAAATATGGCGGTAGGAATGCCCCATAAGGCGATATGCAGCGGTTCGGTCTGGATGCCGCCGGATTCCAGCATAAAGTTGTGCATGAAGATGATCGCGCCGAAGGCGACAAAAATATCTTCGCCAAAGAACAAGCCAACGTTATCCGTGGCGGCAGACATCGCGCGCAGGCGGTGACGCGTACGCTCCGGCAGCTCGCCGTAACGATTTTCCGCCGCCCCTTCGGCCATCGGTGCCAACAGTGGACGCACCATTTGCGGATGGCCGCCCAGGCTGGTCAGCCCCATGGCGGCGGTAATTTCACGTACAAACAGATAGACGATCAGCAAACGTCCGGCGGTGGCGCTTTTGATCTTGGCGATCCACGCCTGCGCACGTTCTTTTAGCCCGTGACGTTCCAGCAGGCCAATTACCGCCAATGGCAGCAGCAAGATCAGCGGCAGGTTACGGGTATTGAGGAAGCCTTCACCCAGTTTTTCCAGGATCGTATCCAGCGGCATCAGCGCAGCCAGCCCGGTGATAATGCCGGCGGCAATCACCACCAGCACCGGGTTAAAGCGTAATACAAATCCAACCACGATGGCGGCGATGCCAATCAGTGGCCATAAATTAACAGCCTGTTCCATTATATCTCCCTTTTACCCTTCGCCTTTCAAGCCACAGCGTTGTTAGCTGCAACTCGAAATTCATTGGGTAATATTGTGTTGTGTGTTTGTGTTGTATGTATTTAATTATTTTTATTCTGCGCTGACGCTGATGCCTTCCAGGGCAAAACGTTCGCGCAGCGTGCGCGCATATTCCAGCGCGTGCTCACCGTCGCCATGCAGGCAAACGGTTTCGGCCTGCACTGCGGCCCAAGTGCCGTTCAGGGTGCGAACCCGATGATGCCGCACCATTTCCAGCGTTTGCGCCAATGCCAGTTCGTCGCTGGTAATCAGCGCCCCCGGCTGGCCACGCGGTACCAATGTACCGTCTGCCTGATAGCCGCGATCGGCAAACACTTCCTGCCGTGTTACCAATCCTTGTTCTTCACCGGCACGGATCAGCTCACTGCCCGCCAGCCCCACCAGCCGCAGCGTCGGATCGACCGCTTTAACCGCGCGGGCGATGGCCTGCGCCAGTTCCGGCTCCACAGCCGCCTGGTTGTACAGCATGCCGTGCGGTTTGACGTGGACCATCATCCCGCCTTCGGCGCGGGCGATCGCGGCCAGCGCGCCAAGCTGATAGACCACCTGGGCATAGACCGTTTCCGCCGGTAGCTGCATCCGGGTACGGCCAAAGTTCTCGCGATCGGGAAAACTCGGGTGCGCACCAATAGCGACGCCGTACTGCAGTGCCCAACGCACCGATTGACGCATGGTTTGCGCATCCCCGGCGTGGAAACCGCAGGCAATATTGGCCGAGCTGACCAGTTGCAGCAGCGCCTGATCGTTGGCGCAGCCCTCGCCGAGATCGGCATTTAAATCAACGATCATCTAACCCCCTGGCAATCTGTTGGATAAAGTGCTCCTGCTCGACCCTGGCGCGTTGTGCCTCGGCCAAAGTACAGGGAACAAAGTGGATGGCCTCACCCAGACGGATCTGCGCCAAATGGTAGAGATCGGCCTCGATCACGCAGGCAATGCGCGGGTAACCACCGGTAGTCTGCGCATCGGCCATCAACACGATCGGCTGGCCGTTATGCGGTACCTGTACGACTCCCGGTAACAGACCATGCGATAGCATTTCGCGGTCAGTGGTACGGCTTAACGCATGGCTGCCGTGCAGACGATACCCCATGCGGTTACTCTGCGGGCTCAGTTGCCAGGGGGTGCGCCAGAAAGCCTCTTTCGCCGCTTCGCTGAATTCATCATATTCCGGCCCCGGCAACGCACGGATACGGTTGTTGAACAGCGGTTGCTTCACACCAAAACTCTGCTTTGGCAATGAATGGCTTTGCCCCAGCGGCAGGCTGTCGCCATCTCGCAGGTTGCGCCCTTCCAGGCCACCAAAAGCGGCTTTGTTATCGGTGCTGCGCGAACCGAGTATTTCCGCTACCGCGATGCCTCCGCTGATCGCCAGATAGGTACGCATACCGCGTTTTGGCGTTTTCAGTATCAGCTGTTGGCCCGCACTAACCGGATAGCGCCAGCCGGTCCACAGTGGTTTACCATCGAGTTGCGCATCGCAACCGGCACCGGTCAGAGCGATCCAACCTGATTGAGTAAATTCGGCGCTAAATTGCCCCAGAGTGATTTCCAGTCCGGCGGCACTGGCAGCATTGCCCACCAGCAGGTTGGCGATCCTCAACGCAGGTTCGTCAAGTGCCCCGCCCTGACTAACGCCCAGGCGACGGAAACCGTTACGGCCCAGATCCTGCACCGTAGTGTAAATGCCCGCACGCAGGATCTTCAGCATACGCCCTCCTTCTGTGGCACAAACCGCACGCTATCGCCGGGACGCAGCAAGGTTGGCGGCATTTCATAAGGATTAAACAGCGCCAAAGGAGTACGACCAATCAACTGCCAGCCACCGGGGGTGACCAACGGATAAATGCCGGTCTGGCTGCCACCGATGCCAACGGAGCCTGCCGCCACCGACAGACGCGGTTCGGCGCGGCGCGGCGTCGCCAAACTTTCCGGCATCCCGCCCAGGTAAGAAAAACCGGGCTGAAAACCGAGGAAATAGACCACGTAGGCCGCTGAGGAGTGGCATTCCACGACCTGCTGCGGCGTCATGCCGGTGTGACGCGCCACGTCATCCAGGTCTGGCCCCTCCTGACCGCCATAGATCACCGGAATATCCACCTGGCGTGATTCAGGCACCAGGATTTCCTTGCTGTCCCAGCCCTGTTGCAACAGCGTCAGCATGTGTTCTGCGTCGGCCCGCGGCGTATGCAGCAGCAAGGTAAGATTGTTCATACCCGGTATCACTTCACGCACATCGGGATGATGATTCAGTTTTTCGGCCAGCGCCCAGATCCGCTGCTGGCTTGGCAGCGTCACCGGCGGCGACAGTTCAAGCACTACCGCTCTTTCACCTAACAGGTAACATCGTGCTCGTTGCACCCTTTTCTCCTTATTATTATCGCGATGAAAACACAACAGTTATGCGTGACAGCGCTCTGGCTGTCAATAGAACAACCTTTGAGAAAATAAGGGATTAGGCTATTAAAAGGATTCAGCCACGGTAAAAACCGGGCTGGATCCTGGGGGGATAATCAGGCGGGATTGGGAATATCGATAAAGGTCACGTCAAAGCCATGCTGTTGAGTCAGCCATTCACCGAGCGCCTTAACGCCACCGCGTTCAGTGGCATGGTGGCCGGCGGCAAAGAAGTGAATACCCATCTCGCGCGCGCTGTGGATGGTTTGCTCAGAAACTTCACCGCTGATAAAGGCATCAACACCAAAGCGTGCGGCGCTGTCGATAAAGCCCTGACCGCCGCCGGTGCACCAGGCTACGCGGCGGATATGCGCTGGTGCGTTATCGCCGCAGTGCAGCACGGCACGGCCCAGACGGCTCTCGAGGCGCTGTTGCAGTTCAATACCGGTCAATGGCTGCTCGAATTCGCCGTGCGGCACCAGCGGCTCCACTTCGCCAATCACCCGGATCCCGAGCAAATGTGCCAACTGCGCGTTGTTACCCAGCACCGGATGCGCGTCCAGCGGCAGATGATAAGCGTACAGGTTGATGTCGTTACTCAGCAGCGTTTTCAGCCGGTTGCGCTTCATGCCGCGCACCGAGGGCGCTTCGTTTTTCCAGAAATAGCCGTGATGCACCACGATGGCGTCCGCCTGATGCGCCACTGCCGCATCCAGCAGCGCCTGACAGGCGGTCACGCCGGTAACGATACGCTGCACGTGCGCTCGCCCTTCCACCTGCAGGCCATTCGGCCCGTAATCCTGAAACGCGGCGGTGTTCAATTCTGTGTTGATCAACTGTTCCAGATCGAGGTTACGCATAGAGTTCTCTCTTCAATTCAAAATGTCTGCCGGTCGCCCTGTTCCATCAGGATATATTTCACGCCCAGGCTGTTACCCTGTTCCAACTGCTGTTTGATGGTCGCGCGCACGTCTTCGCCCTGCTTCAGGCTGGGCTTGATATGGCTGATCACCACCGGGAAATCTTTCAGCGAGCCTTCGCCGCCGCTGTACTGAGTCAGATTTTTCAACTCTTTTTGCAGCCACGCCGGCGTCAGGTGGCCATACAGATTTTTATCTTCCACCTCATTGGGATAGGAGGTTTCGATAATCATCCCTTTCAACTTTTTCTGCTCAATCAGCGGCCCCAGCGCACGCCAGGCGCTATCGAGATTACGCGACTGCTCAAGCGCATCCGCCCCGGTATCACCAAAATAGGCGAAAGAGCCGCTGCGATCGGACACCAGCAACATCGAAGAAGGGTAGCGGTCATGACTGAGCGGATACATCACGCCACTCAAACCGGTCATGCCCAGAGTCACACGCTGCTGCGGCCGCACCGTTTGCAGCCGGTAAGTCCCCAGTCGGGAACCGTTGCCGGAATCAGTGAAGTTGGGCCAGGCCTTCCAGTTAAAATAATGATTACGCAGGGTCAAAATGGTATCGACCTGGGCATAGATATTCTTTTTACCGTCTTCCGGCGAGCCAATAATCAGCCCAGCCACGTGGTCCAGATGACCATGGCTGATAAAGTAAGCGCCGATTAACTGGCGGAATATATAGCCCTGCGGGGTATAAGGCGCAGCCAGTTCAGGGGTGACCTGCGGGAAACTGCCCTTTTCCAGCCCTTTGGCAATGCCAGGTAGCAGTGAGCCGGCATCCAGCGCCAGGTACTGCGGCTGGTTGTCGCTGCGGATCAGGTAGGAGGTCAGATTGCCGTCGCTGACGCCGCCGTCCACGCCCAGCGCCACCACGTCAAAGCCGGCCTGCGCCAGGGCACAATAGCCGCTCAGGCACAGGGCCAGCACCTTTTTCATCATTATTTCGCTCCTTGCTGTTGCCTTAATATTCCCCGCGCTTCGCCGCTTCAAAGGCGGCCAGCGTCGCTAGCCGCGCCTGCTTGTGGTCGACAATCGGCAGCGGATAATCCAGCACGCGCTGCTGTTGTTCCGCCCAGCGATGGGGTTGATGAATAGCATTGTCCGGTACATCCGCCAGCTCGGGCAACCATTTACGGATAAAAGTGCCTTGCGGATCAAAACGTTCGCCCTGAGTGGTCGGGTTAAAGATGCGGAAGTACGGCGCAGCGTCGGTGCCGGTTGAGGCTGCCCACTGCCAACCGCCATTATTGGCCGCCAGATCGCCATCCAATAGCTGTGACATGAAATAGCTTTCACCGGCACGCCAGTCGATCAACAAGTCTTTCACCAGAAAGCTGGCGCTGATCATGCGTAATCGGTTGTGCATCCAGCCGGTGGAATTCAATTGGCGCATGGCTGCATCGACAATCGGATAACCGGTGACGCCCTGCTGCCAGGCCTGCAACAGTTCTCGGTTATCCTGCCAGCGTACCCTATCCGTCCATGCGATAAAGGGACGGTGCTTGCATAACGCGGGATAGGCCACCATCAGGTGCCGATAAAACTCGCGCCAGATCAGCTCATTCAGCCAGCCGAAGGCACCACTGTCATGATTTTCCAGCAGCTGCGGACATTCAGCACGCAGGCGGTTAAAACATTGGCGTGGCGACAACACGCCAATCGCCAGATAAGGCGACAGGCTGCTGGTCCCGGCAATGGCTGGCAGATCTCGCTGTTGAAGGTAATCCTGCACCTGCTCACGACAAAAGCTGCGTAGTCGCTGTAGCGCCGCGTCTTCCCCGGCGGGGAAATCCTCGTTCGACTCTGCTGGCGGATAATCAAATGCCGCTGGGGTCGCGGTTACCGGTAATGCGCCGCCTGCCCGTGGTTTAGGCGCAGGCAAGGATTGAACGTCGGATTCAGTCAGACGCTGGATAAAGGCTTTACGAAACGGCGTGTAGATTTTGTACATTTCGCCGCTACCGGTCTGCACGCTCCCCGGCGGTAACAGCAGACTGTCATCAAAGCTCTGGCAAATCACCTGCCCGACCAAACGCTGTTCCAGCCGTTGGTCGCGCTGGCGCTCATTGATTTCGTATTGCCGATTGTAAAACAGCCTATCCACCCGCTGCTGCGCACAATACGCCGTCAGCCAGTCAACCGAGGCAGCAAAATCATCACACTGGTGGTAGCAAAGCGGAATGCCCCGTTCGGCGAGAACCTGCTGCATCTGCAGCAGGTTGGCATGGATAAATGCAGCCTGACGGGGGGCCATTTCGTGCTGTCGCCATTGTTGCGGGGTGGCGATAAACACTGCCAGCACGCGGGCGTCGGGGTCGCTGCAAGCGGCATGCAACGCTTTGTTGTCGGTAATACGCAGATCGTTACGCAACCAGACCAGATGCGTGGTCATAAAACTCCTTGTCAATTAGTGGCCATAACGCAGGCGCAACGCCTCGGGATAGGGTTCGAAATAACGCTGATCGGCCAGATAACGATCGGGGTATTCGGCCATGTAATGTTTGAGCAGGGTAATCGGCGCCAGCAGCGGCTGTACACCCTGTCGATAACGGTCGATCAACTGCGCCAGCTCCTGACGCTGCGCGGAACTCAGGTGACTGCGAAAATAACCCTGTACGTGCATCAGCACGTTGGTGTGGTTGCGGCGCGTCGCCTTATGCGCCAACAGTTTCATCAGCCGGCTGCGGTATTCAATCGCGAACGCTTCCAGCGACGCCCATTTATCCACGTCCGCCACAAAGCGCCCCAGCTCACGGTATTCCGGCTGTGAGTGCGCCAGCAGCGACAGCTTATAACGGCTGTGGAAAGCGATCAGCCCACCACGAGTCAGCCCTTTGCGCCACAGCATGTTCAACTCATACAGCGCGTAAACTCGTTCGACAAAGTTTTCCCGCAGCGTTGCGTCATTCAGCCGTCCGTCCTCTTCCACCGGCAGCCAGGGCATTTGGCGCTGCAGTTCGGCGGTGAACAACCCGACGCCGCTTTTACGCGCGCCTTCACCGCTCTCATCATACAATCGCACCCGTTCCATACCGCAGCTTGGCGAATTGGCGCAAACAATGTAGCCACACAGATGCTGCAAAGCGGCAATACGCTGGGTGGAGAACTGCTGCATCTGGTCGGTCACGTCAATGCTGTCGTCATTGCTGTAACGCAGCGCGATATGATGTTGCTTTTTGATCAACCGCAGCGCCGGGCGCGGGGTCGACAGGCCGATCGCCATTTCCGGGCAAATCGCCTCAAACCGCACGTAAGGTGCCAGTTGTTCCACCGCGAAGGCCAGCCGTTTATGGCCACCGTCAAAACGCACCTTTTCACCCAGCAGGCAGGCACTGATCCCGACCGGAATTTTGTCACTCATATTGGGCTCCCGCAGTATTGGATGATGTTAAAAGTGTAGAGGAATTTCCCTCTGGAGACGAACCTTACCGCCACAATGACTGAACGACACGCATAAAAAAACCCCCGCTGCGAAGCGAGGGTTTCAGGGGACAGCGGCGGCAATCAGTAGAAATCGCAGGCCGCCAGTTCCGCCTGCTGCAGCCAGACCGGTTTATCGCTGGTTTTTGACCAGACACGGTGCAAATAGCTGTAAAAACGGGCGCGGTCACCGCGGAAAAGCATTACCGGTAAAGCCAACACACCTGCCAGGATCACTGCGCTGCGACGCAGGAGAATCCGATGCAATGAATAAGCTGGGTAGATAGACATGCGAACCTCCTTAAAAACGCCCGGCCGTTGATTTGTCTTGTAAACAGCACTGGCGTAAACCATTAAAACGGGATGATTTGGTAACTGGACAAAATTTTAGCGCAATTGATGAAAGTTTACTACTCATCCGACCACTAAATAGGTCAAAAAATCGCAAACAAATACGCCATTACGTAATTTTGTTACACCAAGGTTAAAAATTAACTAACCATTGGTTACATTGTGGATATTTATCACCTGTTTATACCCATAGCGTTTCCGCCGCTGAGCAAGCCTGCCCCAAACGCGCCCTCCGTTCACCACGCCCTCATTAAAAAGTCATTTTTTGCTGTAATTTCAGCCATTTTTATACTTTTTTTACACCGGCCGTCGCTATTTTTTCATCTTCTTTCTACCGCCCTCCCTACACTCGCCATATCAAAAACTACACCTCTGGAGGTGTCCTGTGAGTATCAGCGTTATTGGTGGTGCGCTGTTGGTCCTGCTGCTGTTGGGCTATCTGGTTTATGCCCTGTTCAATGCGGAGGATTTCTGATGGCAGCTTCAGCCTTTTTATTGATTGCCAGCTTTATGCTGGTGCTTTTGCTGCTGGCCCGGCCGTTAGGCAGTTTCCTGGCGCGTCTGATCGAAGGTGAACCTTTACCGGCTCTGCGTCGGGTGGAAGCCGCCGTCTGGCGTTGCTGTGGCAATACCACCGCTGAAATGAACTGGTGGCAGTACGCGCTGGCAATCTTGTGGTTTAACCTGCTCGGTCTGGCGCTGCTGTTTGCGCTGCTGATGGCGCAAGGCTCGTTGCCGCTAAACCCGCAGGGTTTCCCTGGTCTGTCGTGGGATCTGGCGTTCAATACTGCCGTCAGCTTTGTCACCAACACCAACTGGCAGGCCTACAGCGGTGAAAGCACCCTCAGCTACCTCAGCCAGATGGCCGGGCTGGCAGTGCAGAACTTCCTGTCTGCCGCTACCGGTATCGCCGTGGCCTTTGCGCTGATCCGCGCCTTCACCCGCCGTTCCAGCGCCACCATTGGTAATGCCTGGATCGACATGTTCCGCATCACGCTGTACGTGTTGCTGCCAATATCGCTGCTGATCGCGCTGTTCTTCGTCAGCCAGGGCACGCTGCAAAACTTCCTGCCTTACCTGCATATCAGCACGTTGGAAGGCGCGCAGCAGACGCTGCCAATGGGGCCGGTTGCCTCGCAGGAAGCGATCAAGATGCTCGGCACCAACGGCGGCGGCTTCTTCGGCGTCAACTCGGCTCATCCGTTCGAAAACCCGACCGTGCTGACCAACTTTGTGCAGATGTTGGCGATCTTCCTGATCCCTTGCGCGCTGTGCTTTTCCTTCGGCCAGGTGGCCGGTGAGAACCGTCAGGGTCATGCGCTGATCTGGGCGATGTCGCTGATCTTCATCGTGGCCGTCGTCGTGGTGATGTACGCCGAGCTGGCGGGTAACCCGCACCTGAGCGAATTGGGCAGTGCCAGCAACATCAATATGGAAGGCAAGGAATCGCGCTTTGGCATTCTCGCCACCAGCATGTTCTCGGTGGTCACCACGGCAGCGTCCTGTGGGGCCGTCAACGCCATGCATGACTCCTTCACCGCGCTGGGCGGCATGGTGCCGATGTGGCTGATGCAGATTGGTGAAGTGGTGTTCGGCGGCGTCGGTTCCGGCCTGTACGGCATGCTGCTGTTCGTACTACTGACGGTGTTTATCGCCGGGCTGATGATTGGGCGTACCCCGGAATATCTGGGCAAAAAAATCGACGTCTATGACATGAAAATGACCGCGCTGGCGATCCTGGTCACGCCGACCCTGGTGTTGCTGGGCAGCGCACTGGCCATATCCACCGACGTAGGTCGCGCCGGCATTCTTAACCCGGGTGCGCACGGTTTCAGCGAAGTGCTGTATGCCCTGTCCTCCGCCGCCAATAACAACGGCAGCGCCTTTGGTGGGCTGAGCGTCAACACGCCGTTCTACAACCTGCTGTTGGCCTTTGCCATGTTCGTCGGCCGTTTCGGGGTGATCCTGCCGGTGCTGGCAATTGCCGGTTCGCTGTGTGCCAAGAAACGCCAACCGGCGGGCAACGGCACCCTGCCAACCTACGGGCCGCTGTTTATCGGCCTGCTGGTCGGCACCGTGCTGCTGGTGGGCGCATTGACCTTCGTACCGGCGCTGGCGCTGGGACCGGTGGCTGAGCATTTGCAACTTTGGTTGACCAAATAACAGGCGCATTCCCGTCGCCTTTCGAGCTGCAGCGTTGTTACCTGCTTTACAAGACCCATCCGTGGGCCTTGCCCCTTCGGGGCCGCTGCAAGCAGCGTTCAAATCTGTTCCCGACAGATTTGTCGCTCACCCCAGTAACTTACTCAAGTAAGCGCCTGGGGATGAGCGAGCTGGCCGCCTAGCTGCAACTCGAAATCCATAGGGAATGAAATAAAGAGAGAGAATAAAAGATGACTCGCAAACAACGCGCGCTGTTTGAACCGGCACTGGTCCGTACCGCGCTGATCGATGCGCTGAAAAAGCTGGATCCGCGCACCCAGTGGCGTAACCCGGTGATGTTCGTGGTGTATATCGGCAGCATTCTGACCACGGCCATCTGGCTGGCGATCCTCGCCAAACAGACCGACGGCAGCGCCGCCTTTACCGGCAGCATCGCTATGTGGCTGTGGTTTACCGTGCTGTTCGCCAACTTTGCCGAAGCGCTGGCCGAGGGGCGCAGCAAAGCTCAGGCGGAAAGCCTGAGAGGCACCAAGAAAACCAGTTGGGCGAAGAAACTGGCCGCGCCGCGCCGCGAGGGAGCCACCGAGAAAGTCTCCGCCGAGAGCCTGCGCAAGGGTGACGTGGTACTGGTCGAGGCCGGTGACACCATTCCCTGCGACGGCGAAGTGCTGGAAGGTGGCGCATCGGTGGATGAAAGCGCCATTACCGGTGAATCCGCACCGGTGATCCGTGAGTCCGGCGGCGACTTCTCATCGGTCACCGGCGGCACCCGCGTGCTGTCCGACTGGCTGGTGGTGCAGTGTAGCGTCAACCCGGGCGAAACCTTCCTTGATCGGATGATTGCCATGGTCGAAGGCGCAAAACGCCGCAAAACCCCGAACGAGGTGGCGCTGACCATTCTGTTGGTGGCCCTGACCCTGGTGTTCGTGCTGGCGACCGCCACGCTGTTCCCGTTCTCGCAATACAGCGTCGACGCCGCCAACGGCGGTTCGGTGGTCAGTATCACCGTATTGGTGGCCCTGCTGGTCTGCCTGATCCCCACCACCATCGGGGGTCTGCTATCCGCCATCGGCGTAGCCGGGATGAGCCGGATGCTGGGTGCCAACGTCATCGCCACCAGTGGCCGTGCGGTGGAAGCCGCCGGCGATGTGGATGTGCTGCTGCTGGATAAGACCGGCACCATCACGCTGGGTAACCGTCAGGCTTCCGAATTTCTGCCGGCGCCTGGGGTGAAAGAGCAGGAACTGGCCGACGCCGCACAGCTGTCTTCACTGGCGGATGAAACGCCGGAAGGCCGCAGCATTGTGGTGTTGGCCAAACAGCGCTTTAATCTGCGCGAACGTGACCTGCAGGCGCTGAACGCCACCTTCGTGCCCTTCTCCGCCCAGACGCGCATGAGCGGCGTCAACGTGCAGGACCGCATGATCCGTAAGGGCGCAGTGGATGCCATTCGCCGTCATGTGGAATCCAATCAGGGCCACTTCCCGCAGGCGGTAGACGACCTGGTGGCCAGCGTGGCACGCACCGGCGGTACGCCGTTGGTGGTGGCCGAAGGGCCACGGGTGCTGGGGGTGGTAGCACTGAAGGATATCATCAAAGGCGGCATCAAAGAACGCTTTGTCGAACTGCGCAAAATGGGCATCAAAACGGTGATGATCACCGGCGATAACCCGCTGACCGCTGCCGCCATCGCCGCCGAAGCCGGGGTGGATGACTTCCTGTCGGAAGCGACGCCGGAAGCCAAGCTGGCGTTGATCCGCCAATACCAGGCAGAAGGCCGCCTGGTGGCGATGACCGGCGACGGCACCAACGACGCCCCGGCGCTGGCACAGGCCGACGTGGCGGTGGCGATGAACTCGGGGACCCAGGCCGCCAAAGAGGCGGGCAACATGGTCGATCTGGACTCCAACCCGACCAAGCTGATTGAAGTGGTGCATATCGGTAAGCAGATGCTGATGACCCGCGGTTCGCTGACCACGTTCAGTATTGCCAACGATGTGGCCAAGTATTTCGCCATCATCCCGGCGGCGTTCGCGGCAACCTATCCGCAGTTGAATGCGCTGAACGTGATGCATCTGCACTCCCCTGCTTCCGCCATTATGTCGGCGGTTATTTTCAACGCCCTGGTGATCGTGTTCCTGATCCCGCTGGCGCTGAAAGGGGTGAGTTACAAGCCGATGAGCGCCGCTGCGCTGCTGCGTCGTAACCTGTGGCTTTATGGCGTGGGCGGTCTGCTGGTGCCCTTTGTCGGTATCAAGCTGATCGACCTGCTCCTGGTCGCGCTGCATATCGCTGGTTAATCATGAATACCCAAAATAATTCGAGTTGTATCACGGCGGCAACGGAGTAAATCCCCAAGAGCTTACTCCAGTAAGTGACTGGGGTAAGCGAAGGCAGCCAACAAAGATACAGCTTGAAGTATGAAGGGTTAAGAGGAAATGAACATGTCTTATTTACGACCTTCACTGGTGATGTTGATCCTGCTGACGTTGATTACCGGTATCGCCTACCCGCTGCTGACCACCGGGCTGTCGCAGCTGTTGTTCTCCGGCGCGGCTAACGGCTCGCTGCTGTACCAGGGCGACAACGTGGTAGGTTCGGCGTTAGTCGGCCAAAACTTTACCAAACCCGAGTATTTCTGGGGCCGCCCTTCTGCCACCGCTGATTCGGCCTATAATGCCATGGCGTCTGCCGGCAGCAATCTGGCCGCCACCAACCCGGCGCTGGATAAAGCCATTGCCGAACGTGCGGCGCAGCTGCGCCAGGCTAATCCGGCGATGAAAGGCCCGATCCCGGTCGATCTGCTGACCGCGTCCGGTAGCGGCCTGGATCCGCAGATTTCCCTCGCGGCGGCACAGTATCAACTGGCCCGGGTGGCTGCGGCGCGCCAACTGGCACCGGAGCAAATCGCCAAACTGATTGATGAAAATATCGATCAGGCCACTCCCAACTTTATGGGTGAGTCGGTGGTGAACGTGCTGAAATTGAATCTGGCACTCGACGCGTTGAAATAATGCCTCGCGTGTTAAAGGATAAGTAACGGGTTCGGCGTGCCGGACCCGCTTTACGTTGCTGCAAAAAGGAACTCCGATGGTGGAAGAGGAACAACAGCGCCCCGACCCTGATAGCCTGCTGGCGCTGGCCAATGAAAAACCCCGTGGCCGCCTGAAGGTGTTCTTCGGCGCCTGCGCCGGGGTAGGCAAAACCTACGCCATGCTGCAGGAAGCCCAGCGGCTGCGCGCCCAGGGGCTGAACGTGCTGGTCGGCGTAGTGGAAACTCATGGCCGCAGCGAAACCGCCGCGCTGCTGGACGGGCTGGATTTGCTGGCACAAAAGCGCATTCAGTATCGCGGCAGAATGGTGCAGGAGTTTGATCTCGACGCCGCACTGGCTCGCCACCCGGCATTGATCCTGATGGACGAACTGGCGCACAGCAACGCTCATGGCTCGCGTCATCCGAAGCGCTGGCAGGATGTCGAAGAGCTGCTGGATGCCGGTATCGACGTACTGACCACCGTCAACGTACAACATCTGGAAAGCCTGAACGACGTGGTCGGCGGCGTGACCGGGGTACGGGTACGTGAAACCGTGCCCGATCACGTGTTCGACGAAGCCACCGAGGTGGTGCTGGTTGACCTGCCACCGGACGATCTGCGCCAGCGTCTGAATGAAGGCAAGGTGTATATTCCCGGTCAGGCCGAACGCGCCATCGAGCACTTTTTCCGTAAGGGCAATCTGATCGCCCTGCGCGAACTGGCACTGCGCCGCACCGCCGATCGGGTCGATGACCAGATGCGCGCCTTCCGGGATACCCAGGGCCGTGAACGCGTGTGGCACACCCGCGACAGTATCCTGCTGTGCGTCGGCCATAACAGCGGCAACGAAAAGCTGGTGCGTATCGCTGCCCGGCTGGCAGCCCGCCTGGGTTGCCACTGGCACGCGGTCTATGTCGAAACGCCCAAGTTGCACCGTTTGCCAGAGAGCCATCGCCGGGCAATTTTGCGGGCACTGCGGCTGGCGCAGGAATTGGGGGCCGAAACCGCCACCCTGTCCGAACCTGATGAAGAACGCGCAGTGCTGCGTTACGCCCGTGAGCACAACCTGGGCAAAATCATTATTGGCCGCCGCAGTGAACAACGCTGGAAACTGCGCGGCAGCTTTGCCGATCGCCTTGGCAAGTTAGGCCCTGACCTCGATCTGGTGATTGTCGCACTGGAAAACGACAGCCTCCCGCAGCCAGGCAAAGAGCACGACAACCGTAACTTTAGCGAGAAATGGCGCATCCAACTGCGTGGCTGTGCCGTCGCCGTCGCACTCTGCGCCCTGATCACCCTGCTGTCCCAGTGGCTGCTGCCGGGCTTCGACCAGGCCAATCTGGTGATGGTCTACCTGCTTGGCGTTGCCATTGTCGCGCTGTTCTTTGGCCGTTGGCCATCGGTGCTGGCGGCGGTAATCAACGTCGCCAGTTTTGACCTGTTTTTCGTCCAGCCCGAATGGTCGTTTGCCGTCAGCGATATGCAGTATCTGTTGACCTTCGGCGTGATGCTGACGGTGGGTATCACTATCGGTAACCTGACCGCCGGCGTACGTTATCAGGCTCGGGTGGCGCGCTACCGCGAGCAGCGGGCTCGTCATCTGTATGAGATCTCCCGTGGGCTAAGCCAGGCACTGACCACCGCAGATATCGCCAAAACCAGCCGCCACTTCCTTTCCAGCAGTTTCCAGGCCAAAACCGTGCTGCTGCTGCCACAGGAAGACGGCAAACTACAGCAAATGGTCGGGGAAACCGGCGGGCTGCTGTCGGTGGATGAGGCTATTGCACGCTGGAGTTTCGATAAAGGCATGCCGGCCGGGGCCGGTACCGATACCCTGCCCGGCGTTCCCTATCAGTTGCTACCATTAACTACGTCGAAGCAAACCTTTGGCCTGTTGGCCATCGAGCCCAGCAACCTGCGTCAGCTGATGGTGCCGGAACAGCAGCGGCTGCTACAAACTTTTGCGGTACTGATTGCCAGCGCGCTGGAACGCTTGCATCTGGCGCGCAGCGCCGAGGAAGCCAAGCTGGACGCCGAACGCGAACAACTGCGCAACTCGCTGCTGGCGGCGCTGTCCCACGATTTACGCACTCCGCTGACGGTGCTGTTCGGACAGGCGGAAATTCTGACGCTCGATCTGGCGGCGGAAGGCTCCAACCATGCGCCCCAGGCCAGTCAGATCCGCCAGCAGGTGCTGAGCACCACCCGGTTGGTGAACAACCTGCTGGATATGGCGCGCATTCAATCCGGTGGTTTTAATCTGCGTAAAGAGTGGCAATCGCTGGAGGAGATCGTTGGCGCATCGCTGCACATGCTGGAACCGTTGATGACTCAGCATCAAATCAAGGTTGAGCTTCCAGCGGAGCTGGTATTGGTTAATTGCGACGGCAGCCTGCTGGAGCGCGTGTTCACTAACCTGTTGGAAAATGCCAATAAATATGCCGGCTACGATGCTACTATCGGTATTCGTGCCCATACTCTGCCAGAGTGGCTGGAAGTCGAAGTCTGGGACGATGGGCCGGGCATTCCCGAAGGGAAATTGCAGCTTATTTTCGATAAGTTTTCCCGCGGTAATAAAGAGTCGGCGATCCCCGGCGTGGGCTTGGGGTTAGCGATTTGCCGTGCCATTATTGAAGTGCACGGTGGCCGTATCTGGGCCGAAAACGGTGCCAATGGCGGTGCCCGTTTCCGCTTTGTGCTACCGCTGGAGAAACCGCCAGAAATAGACAGTGAAGCCTTTGATCTTTAATCAAGTTCCGGGAGTCTTGTGAGCAGCACGCCAACCAATATTCTGATTGTTGAAGATGAGAAAGAGATCCGGCGTTTCGTCCGTACCGCCCTGGAAAGTGAAGGCCTGCGGGTGTTTGAAAGCGAAACGCTGCAACGCGGGCTGATTGAAGCCGGCACGCGTAAACCGGATCTGATTATTCTCGATTTGGGGTTGCCGGACGGCGACGGGCTTAACTATATCCGCGATTTACGCCAATGGAGCGCCATTCCGGTCATCGTGTTGTCGGCACGCAACGCTGAGGAAGACAAAATCGCCGCGCTGGACGCCGGGGCGGATGACTATCTCAGCAAACCATTTGGTATTGGCGAATTGCTGGCGCGCGTGCGGGTCGCGTTGCGACGTCATTCCGGTAGCCTGCAGGAAAGTCCGTTGGTCAGCTTCTCAGAAATCACCGTAGATCTGATTAATCGCCGGGTGCTGCGCCAGGGTGAGGATTTGCATCTGACGCCAATAGAGTTTCGACTGCTGGCCGAGCTGCTGGCCAACTCCGGCAAGGTGTTGACCCAGCGTCAGCTTCTGAGCCACGTGTGGGGGCCGAACTACGTCGAACACAGCCATTATCTGCGAATTTATATGGGCCATCTGCGGCAGAAACTGGAGGCCGACCCGGCCCGGCCAAAACACTTGCTGACCGAAACCGGCGTCGGTTACCGCTTTATGCCTTGAGGTTAATGGCCGCAGCATGCGGCTCCCCTACGCGTTAGGGCCTTTCTTTAATCCCATCATAAACTCCTTGAATGCCTCACGCAGCGGTGCAAATACCGGATGCTTGCGGTTTTCGATCATCACTTCGGAAAACAGCTTAAGGCCAACGGCAAAGGCCGCACTGTTGTTCTCGCCAAAGTTCAAATCCTCACGCGCTTTGATGCGCTCAACTATACCGAGAATATCGTCGTGGTTTTCTACTTCAAAACTCAGTGGCGCTTTCTCTACGGGCTCGCCTTTACGATCGCTCAGGGCTTCAACGGTAATGCGAAAACGGTGGCCTGGCATCAGTCATTCTCCTGTGCTGTCGGGGCAATGTTCATTTCACTTTCAATCGCCGCCACGGCGGTCAGCAGCGCCGCATTAATGTTCTCAACCTGCTGCGGTGAAAGATCCGCACGCATCACGTTGCCGCGCAGCAAACTGCGCAGGCGGTTCATGGCTTCGGAGATACCTTCAGCCAGATTGCCGTGATGATGATGACCGCGATCGGCACCTGCCAAACGGGCCAGGATCACGTCGACAACGGCCTGGTGCTTTTGCAACTCATTCTGGCCCAGTTCGGTGATCTGATAACTTTTGCGGCCGTTGCTGCTGGTAATTGGCTCGAGGAAATCCTGCTCTTCCAACAGCGTCAGGGTCGGGTAAATCACCCCCGGGCTTGGCACATACAGACCGGAAGAGGCCTCATCAATGGCCTTGATCAGTTCATAACCGTGGCTCGGTTTGCGTGCCACCAGCGCCAGCAGCACCAACCGCAGGTCCCCATGTTCAAACATGCGGTGACGCCCACCCCGCCCTCCGCGTCCGCCCCGGCCATGCTCTTCGCCGTGATCGCCGCCAAAGTGATGACGTCCGCCGCGGCGGCGATGATGATGACAGTGCCCTTCTTCGTACTCAGGGTGACCGCCGTGACGACGGTGTGAATCTAAACGGTGAAACATAGCTATACCTCTCAATAGACAGTGAGTTAACGAGGTGATTTAGATATATCTAAACGACTTCGATATAGCTAATTTAGATCGATATATCTAAATGCGCAAGCGCGGCTTGTTAAATAGATATATCTAAATCGCAGGCATAAAAAAAGCGCTGTAAAAACAGCGCTTTCATCGGAGACGGGAAAAAACTACTTGGCAGAGGCCAGCACTGCGCTGACGATTTCTACCGCTTCGTGCTCGATCTTTTCGCGATGCTCAGCCCCCAGGAAGCTCTCACAATAAATCTTGTAAGCCTCTTCGGTACCGGAAGGACGCGCAGCAAACCAGCCATTGTCAGTCATCACTTTCAACCCGCCAATGGGTGCGCCATTGCCCGGTGCTGCGGTCAGACGGGCGGTGATCGGATCCCCCGCCAGGGTATCGGCCTTGACCATTTCCGGCGACAGCTTGGACAACGCGGCTTTCTGCGCTGAGGTTGCCGGCGCCTGAATGCGGTTGTAGCTTGGCGCGCCAAAGCGTTTGGCCAGATCTTCGTAGTGATTTTGTGGGTTTTCACCGGTGACTGCGGTGATTTCCGCCGCCAACAGACACATGATCATGCCGTCTTTATCGGTAGACCAAGGTGTGCCGTTGAAACGCAGGAAGGATGCCCCGGCGCTCTCTTCGCCACCAAAGCCCAGGCTGCCATCATACAAACCATCGACAAACCATTTGAAGCCCACCGGCACTTCCACCAGTTTACGGCCCAGGGAGGCAACCACGCGGTCAATCATTGCGCTGGAAACCAGCGTTTTGCCCACCGCCACATCGGCCCCCCACTGTGGACGATGCTGGAACAGGTAGTTGATGGACACCGCCAGATAATGGTTCGGGTTCATCAGGCCCTTCGGCGTAACAATGCCGTGGCGGTCGTAATCCGGATCGTTGGCGAACGCCAGATCGAACTTGTCACGCAGCGCCAGCAAACCGCCCATCGCCGGAACCGACGAACAGTCCATGCGGATCACACCGTCGTGGTCCAGGTGCATAAAGCGGAAGGTCTGATCGATAGAGTCGTTCACCAGCGTCAGATCCAGCTTGTAATGCTCGGCAATACGCTGCCAGTAGGCAATGCCGGAACCGCCAAGCGGATCGACACCCAATTTCAGGCCGGCGCGCTGGATAGCAGGCATATCGACGATATCCACCAACCCTTCGACGTACGGCTGTACCAGATCTTGTGCATGCACACGGCCGCTGTTCCAGGCCTTGTCCAATGACTGACGCTGAACGCCTTGCAGCTGCAATGACAGCAGTTCATTGGCGCGCTTTTCAATCACGGAGGTCAGATTGGTGTCGGCCGGGCCGCCGTTGGTCGGGTTATATTTGATGCCGCCGTCTTCCGGGGGATTGTGAGACGGGGTAATAACGATACCATCGGCCAATGCCCCACCGTTGCGGTTATGGCACAAAATGGCATGGGATACCGCAGGGGTTGGCGTGAAGCCGTTATTTTCCTGCACGACAACATCGACGCCATTGGCGGTCAACACTTCAAGCACAGAAATAAAGGCAGGCTCGGACAGCGCATGGGTGTCCTTACCCACGTAGCATGGGCCGGTCACCCCTTGCTGATGACGGACTTCCGCAATCGCCTGCGCAATAGCGAGAATATGGTTTTCATTAAAGCTATGACGCAGAGCGCTGCCGCGGTGGCCCGAAGTGCCGAACTTCACCGCGTGTGCTGCATTGCCGGCTTCAGGTTGCAGTACATAGTACTGCGACGTCAGCTGGGCTACGTTAATCAAATCGCTTTGTTGAGCCAGCTGCCCGGCACGTGGATTATTCGCCATCGACATATCTCCCTCATCCCTGTCCTGCGGCCTGGCAATATGTCGCTCACGGCCACCATGACGGGCTGTTCGCTAAATTAGATAGTGCCGCAAACTTTTTCTGTCAGTTCCGCGGGGAACTGCATAGCCTGCATGATGTGTTCCACCATGCTGCGTTTACGACCGGTATTGGTATTGGTGATCACCCAGTACGGGGTGCCTGGAACGTGCTTGGGTTTGGTGTGCGTTCCGTTCGCCAGCAGGGTTTGCTGATCGCCGGCGAAATAGGTGCGGGTACGGCCATGCAACGCCTCGGTCGCCGTGGCAAAACCGGCCGCATCGAGGGTATACAGGGTGGAAAGTACCAGCATAAAACGGTTCACCGCTTTGTTCTGCTCGGCATACTCATCCGACAGCAGCAGCTCACGCACGGCCCGTACGCGATCGCGCGGGCGCTGCGCGGCAACAATTTTATCCTGCTCAGCGCTCTGGGCACTGGCTGCCGGCACCGCACGTAACGGCTGACCTGCGGTAAACTTCAACATGCGGCGCAAAATATCGGACGCGCTCTCACCAATATGTTGCGTGTGGCTGGCAATATAACGGTAGAGCTCTTCGTCGACTTCAATAGTTTTCATCTTTATCCAGTACTGTTTTTTTCTACTTAGAACCTGAAGCCAGATCCTGCATTCAAGCCATGGGATTATAAGGTTAAAAGCGCAGATGCGAACATCACAATGTGCCTCAACACGGCAAAAGCAGACTATTACCTAAAGCCTGCCTGGCATTGGATCTGCCAAACCCGCACCTTACCATGAAAAATCCGCGTTATACCCTATGGATTTCAAGCCGCAGCGTTGTTACCTGTGGCTTGAAAGGCGACGGGTATTTTCATCGTGTGTTTTAATCATGATACCCTAATCTGAATCTCACTCAGTATGAACTTTGCCATGAAATTACATTATCAACTGCTGGCCTGCGAGTCCGATGCTCTGCCGGTTGTCCTGATCCACGGGCTGTTCGGCAATCTGGACAATCTGGGCGTGCTGGCTCGCGATCTAAACCAACAGCACAGCGTGATTAAAGTCGATCTGCGCAACCATGGTCTGTCGCCACGTTCAGAGGTGATGAGCTACCCGGAAATGGCAAAGGACCTGCTGGCGCTGCTGGATGATTTGCAACTGGACAAGGTGATTGTAATCGGCCACTCGATGGGCGGCAAAGCGGCGATGGCACTGACGGCAATCGCACCTGAGCGAGTGGAGAAACTGATCGTTATTGACGTGGCACCGGTGGATTATCAAACCCGTCGCCACGACGAGATTTTTGCCGCCTTACAAGCCGTAAGTGCGGCCGGTATCACCCAACGCCAGCAGGCGGCGGAATTGATGCGCAGCTACCTGAAGGAAGAAGGAGTGATCCAGTTCCTGCTGAAATCCTTCCACCAGGGCGAATGGCGCTTTAACCTGCCGGTGCTGATCGAGCAATACGAAAATATCACCGGCTGGCAGGAGGTTCCCGCCTGGCCGCATCCCACCTTATTCATTCGTGGTGGCTTGTCGCCCTACGTGCAGGACAGCTACCGCGCAGATATTGCCCGCCAGTTCCCTCAGGCTCGCGCACATGTGGTCGCCGGCACCGGGCACTGGGTTCATGCGGAAAAACCGGAGGCGGTGCTGCGCGCTATTCACCGTTTTCTCGGCGAAGCCTGAGCTGACCGACTCTTTACACTCGTGCGTCCAGCCGCCTAAAACAGCCACCTGGCGAAAAAACGCGCTAAAGATAACGGCTTAGCGCGTTTTCGGCTCAGTTAAGCATTGTCGTTGCTCCACCTGCTGGGGTAATATGGCGCGCTATAATTTTGCCGCCGTGTCGAGCGTGTTGATTAACGCCTGGCTGGGGGTGAATTTGGGTTAGGGTTTATTAGCCCGAAGTGTGTTAACCGAACCATCCAGAAGCGTCTACGCGCTTTTAGATGCAAACTCCCTTGCAGTACCGCTACCTATGGCAAAAGAACAAACGGATCGCACGACGCTGGATCTGTTCGCAGATGAACGCCGTCCGGGGCGCCCGAAAACCAACCCGCTATCCCGAGATGAACAGCTTAGAATCAATAAGCGTAATCAGCTTCGACGCGATAAAGTCCGTGGCTTACGGCGTGTGGAACTGAAGATCAACGCGGATGCGGTGGACGCCCTGAACAAACTGGCGGAACAGCGGAATATCAGCCGCAGCGAGCTTATTGAGCAAATGCTGTTGGCACAACTGGCGGACGACCAGCCAGAACATTGATCATTGCAGCCGCACATGCGGCGCGGCGTTAAGGATGACGCCCGATCAACATCATTTTATTCCACCCGGTATCGCATAAACGTGATAAAACCCCGGGGTAAATTTCTGGCATGATACGCAATTACCGGTGAGGACTCCCCTTGCCATGGCATCATTTTAATCGGTGTTATCGTGGTCAGCGCTAACATCGTGTAATGCAATTTATTGAATTTAAAGGTTATACGCGATATGGCTAATGTAGGCATTTTCTTTGGCAGCGACACTGGCAATACCGAAAACATTGCCAAGATGATCCAGAAAATTCTTAAGCAACAGTTCGGTGACGATGTGTGCGAAATTCACGACATCGCCAAAAGCAGCAAAGAAGACCTGGAAGGTTTCGATATTCTGCTGCTCGGTATCCCAACCTGGTACTACGGTGAAGCCCAGTGTGACTGGGATGACTTCTTCCCAACGCTGGAAGACATCGACTTCAACGGCAAGCTGGTAGCCCTGTTTGGCTGTGGCGATCAGGAAGACTACGCAGAATATTTCTGTGATGCGATGGGCACCATCCGCGACATCATTGAACCGCGTGGCGCTGCCATAGTCGGCCACTGGCCAACCAAAGGCTATCATTTCGAAGCCTCAAAAGGTTTGGCAAGCGACAGCCACTTTATTGGCCTGGCGATTGACGAAGACCGTCAACCTGAACTGACCAATGAGCGTGTTGAAGGTTGGGTAAAACAAATCGTCGAAGAGCTGAGCCTGGCCGAGATCGTCGGCTAACGCCAAAGGTTGAACAAAAGCCCTGCAAAGTGCATAGTGTTGCCGGCAGGGCCATCATTGGCAGTACTGATTACTGCAATCGAAGATACATATTTGTAACTTCCCACATCGTCAAGGTAGACTGAGTTATCGGTTTATCCCGCCCATCAAGACGTTGCGTGTGCAACATGCAATAGTGCAATTATATCTTTGTTAACAACCGGCGGTTTCTATTTAGGTCAACCGGTTCTATAATGAGACGCAATTAACTCTTTGTGCCGACCGATGCCACAGGCGAGAACGCCTCAACTTGATTAGCATAGTAACAGGACTGAATCCGCATGACTGACAACAACACCGCATTGAAGAAGGCCGGCTTAAAAGTCACGCTTCCGCGACTCAAAATCCTGGAAGTACTGCAAAATCCGGAATGCCATCACGTCAGTGCGGAAGATCTGTACAAAAAACTGATAGATATGGGCGAAGAAATTGGCCTGGCTACAGTTTACCGCGTACTGAACCAATTTGATGATGCAGGCATTGTGACCCGTCACAATTTCGAAGGCGGCAAGTCCGTGTTCGAACTGACCCAGCAGCATCACCACGATCACCTGATCTGCCTGGACTGCGGCAAAGTGATCGAATTTAGCGATGAATCCATCGAAGTTCGTCAGCGTGATATCGCCAAGCAACACGGTATCAAGCTCAGCAACCACAGCCTGTACCTGTACGGCCACTGTGAAGCAGGTGACTGCCGCGAAGACGAAACTCTGCACGATAAAAAATAATGCCCTCAACCAGCATTAAGAACCGCCTTAACGGCGGTTTTTTTATGCCTGCAGCCCGATAATGAAGAGATAAAAAAATCCCCGGACAGGCCCGGGGAAAGTTCACAGCTTGAAATACAACAATTGCAGCGGCACTTCTTTCCGGCTTCCCACTTACACTCACTTCACCGTCAACTCACCCGCCGACACGCGGATGGGCAAACCTCTTCACAGCTCATACTCAAGAAACAGCAACCGATCAAAGAACAACGACCAGGCGTGATCGAATACACCGCGAACACGGAACCCCTTGTTCAGATAAATTTGGCTGGCATCACTGCGTTGCCATACGCACAGCACGATATTTTTCGCCTGGTGCTGTTGCGCTCGCTGCTTTATCAGCGCAAACAACTGGTTAAAATGCCCTTGCCCGCGGAATTGACTTTCGATTGCCAGACTGCAGATGAAATAATCGTCTGCAGTGCAAAGACGTTGGACAAAACTGTCATAAGCCTCATCAAGCGGCCTTATTTCATCGCGATAATGATAATCCGCTTCTATGCCATACAGTTCGCTAATGGTAGCCGCATTAAAAAAGCCGACAAACTCTCCACGCCGATCGTAAGCTACCGTGATCAACCCCAGATAAGGCTCAATATTTTGCGCCAACTGCAATGACACCAGATCCAGCCCGGCTCGATTGCCGATAGAGCAGTATTCGAGGTAACTGGTGGTGAAGATTAGCTTCGCCATGCGAGTCTTATCGACTTCACTCGCCTGTCGTCCAGGTAGAAAGTGCAATGCCCCGCGCGGCTCCGGCAACACCGCATCGCCCACCCCAGCGGTCGGACACCAGTAATTCCCCGCCATAATCTGCCGCCGGTTATCAGCTATCAGGTATTCACCAAAAAGCCGATTTACCCGATCCAGCTGGTGGTCATGAGAAAGCACTGAATAATAATGGTAATGGTCAATATCGGAGCGGATCTGCGCCGGATAAGCCATACGCGGTACTTCATCAACGGTGAATATCTCTGCATAGCGAGCCAGGTCCAGCGGCTGCTCAAGCTGCCAATCCACCTGTTCCAGCCGGCTGACACAGTGCCGGTAGCTGTGCTGTTCTTCCTGCGACAGCGGAAACCGCTCATTGGTGATCACATCTTCCAACAGACGCATACCGCGAATACCACAGCTGACAGCCTGCGGAATAGCGTTATACATGACGCCATAATCTCTGCAGAAGCGATCGTGGCTAAGGAAGGCGCAACCGATATGGCGACTCCACAGCTGATAAAAGGGATCAAACAATTTCCGTTCATAAACCGAATTCTTGTCCGGCACTTCACCGCTTTCCGCCGCATAGATCTGATCCAACCCCGCCAGCATCCGGCACAGCGAAATGTCCCCTTTGCGGCTGATGATCATTCCGGTTTCGTCGAGAAACAGATTCAGCCAACTGACGTGGCTAACCTCGCCTCCGGGCAGAAACTGAAGATAATCCGGCACCTCGGGCTTGATCAGAAACAGCGTCGCCGACCGGTGGGGAATAGTGTCGATATCCATATACACCCCCCCCATCTCTATCAAAATCAGAAAACGGAAGTAGTCGGAAAGCGTGGCGTAATAGCGCTTATCGTGCAGTTGATAGATAAAGCACAGGTTGTCGCCCCCCTTTTTTTGCGCCAGCTCAAGGAGAGAATGTACCTGCAGGCGATGGTTGACCGCATCATACTCCCCTAGGTATCCGCCTTTGCTCGTGGATGCGGGGTTGAAATATGCATCCCTTGCCAGTTGCCGCACGTCCCAAACCCATAACATGCCGACCCACTCATTCCCTTCGGCGTTATTCACCGCCTGCTGCGCATCGCCCCACTGGGAGATAACCTCTCTGGCATCGTCAGGTATGGCGCCCCCCAACCAGATACGGTGCAGCAGTTTTTCACTCGCAGCCAGCGGGCGAGTGGGCACGCAAAATAATGAAGAACAGCGGGCGGCATCGAATAAATGCCCATGCGCAGCCCGCCACTCACGCAGTTGCGCGACCCCACGCTGATAGCTTTCCAGCCGCGCTGGTGAGCTCTGGCGCTGATATTTGACGAACTCAAATTTCAGATCGTTGATTCGGGCTTCATATTCGGCACGGAACAGATCATCCTGCAGAACGCCAAAATGCCCGTCGTTAAGCTTCATCGGCCAGCATCCTTATTGAGGGTGTCGTTGCACAACGGCCATAACCCTGCGGATTTTTGCTCTGCCAGGACCAGGCATCACGCACCATTTTTTCCAGGCTGTGTTTGGCTTGCCAACCCAGTTTTTCTGCCGCCAGCGACGGATCGGACCAACACTCGGCAATATCTCCCGCCCGCCGGGGATTAAACTGATAGGCGATCTTGAACCCGCAGGCGCGTTCGAACGCCTGAATAATCTCCAGCACCGAGTAGCCTTTACCGGTGCCCAGGTTATAGACGTTAAAACCTGGCTGCAGATTATCCAGCGCTTTCAAATGCCCTTCGGCCAGGTCCATAACGTGAATGTAATCACGTACCCCGGTACCGTCGCTGGTGGGGTAGTCGTTGCCATACACCGGCAACACCGCGAGTTTGCCAATAGCCACCTGGGCCAGATAAGCCAGAAGATTATTGGGAATGCCAGCGGGATCCTCACCAATCAAGCCGGACTCGTGTGCCCCGGCCGGATTAAAGTAACGCAGCGCGGTGATCGCCATCTGCGGTTCAGTGGAGGCAAACTCCGCCAGGATCTGCTCGACAATCAGCTTGGAGGTTCCATAAGGATTGGTGGTCTGCCCAATACGGCAATTCTCCGTCAGCGGGGTATATTCCGCCGGTCCATAGACAGTGGCCGAAGAGCTGAAAATAAACTGCTTAACGCCGGCATGGCGCATTCTGTCCAGTACGATCAATGACCCGGAAATATTATTTTGATAATACTTCAGCGGCTCTTCGGTAGATTCCCTGACAGACTTTAACCCCGCAAGATGAATAACCGCATGAATATCATGCTGCCGGAAGATATGATCCAGCAAATGATGTTGCTGGATATCTCCCTGATAAAAAATCACTTTTTTACCGGTTAATCGCTCGACCCGAAATAAAGACTCTGGCGAACTGTTGGACAGGTTGTCCAGTACGACAACGTCCTCCCCCCTTTCCAATAGTGCCAATACCGTATGCGAGCCGATATAACCGGCGCCGCCCGTCACCAATATAGCCATCATATTTCCTTGTTTATGCTTAAAAATAAACGATTCACTCAGAAACCACCTAAACTTCCCGGGTTTTAAAACCGACAGGTAAAGCAATACAAAGCAGTAATATGGCTAACAGATAAACGGAGGAATGCGGCCCGTATTCGGTCAGGATCCCTTGTAATATTCCGGCCAGGATCACACCGGTGGAAATACTGTTGGTGAATAAAGTGGTGGCCATGCCCGCCCGCTCCGGCATCAAATCCTGGAAATACAGCATGCCGACGGTGGCGATAATGCCGATGAAAATCGCGTTAAACAGCTGTAAAACCAGCAAGCTGGCGGTTGAGGTAAACCACAGAATCCCGGCATAAAACAGTATGCCGGCCACCATCGCCCCCGCCATCATCAGGCGCTTGCCCACCCGGTTTACGTAACGCCCTACCAGGATCATGATGGGGATCTCGATCGCGGCGGCGATGCCCATCATCCAGCCGGTCAGACTTTGCGACAACCCCAACTCGGCAGTGATATACAGCGGCACATCAATCAGATACATGGCGCTGCAGGTCCACATCAATACCGAGGCGAAAAACAACCGGCTAATATCTTTATCGAAGACCGTTTTTTGCGGTATGGCGATTTCATTACCCACAGGTGGGCGAGCGACCTCGGGTAATATCCACCAGGCCAGCAGCGATACCAGCAAGAATATACCGGCAGCAAACATAAACATCGCCGTGAAGCCATAATTCACCACCAGCATAAAAGCCAGTGGCGGGCCAAAAACCCAGGCCAGAGAGAGCTGGGCGCGCATAATGGCGCTAAACATCGCGACATTTTGCGATGACCGTTCCCCATATTCACGCGCCAGAGCGAATAATTGCGGTATCGCCGTATTGGCGATGGCGGTTAACAGCACGCCTGCGCTAATTAACGTCAGGTAATTGCGATTAAAAGCAAATAACAGACAATTGCCCGCCGCCAATAAATAACAGATTAAAATCAAATGACGCCGGTCACGCTGGCGATCTGATTTTTTTGCCAGCAAAAAGCTGACAATAATGCCGACCCCGGCATTTACCGCATAAAAAAAACCGACCCATAATGACGTCACCCGAACCTCGGTGGTGAGGAACAGGCTCAGGGTCGGTATTTGCAGTGCCCCGGCAATGCCAGAAAAGAAAGCAACGACCATAAAGGTCAGCCGTATCGAATTCATCGCTGATTACCGCCGGTCGCTGCTGTTAATAGTCAATAACGGCCCACCAGCGAACAGACGGGCCGCGGTTCAGGAGTTACACTTTCTCGGCGCGGCTATAACGCTTGCCGTCCGGGCTGACCGCACGGATCAGTATCTCACCGCTGACACCAGGTTTGGCCTTGGCATCGTAACGCTGCCATTGCTTGCCACCGTCGGTGGAATATTCAATGCCCAGACCCGGCAACGAGATATTGGCCTCCAGCTTGCCACCGGCTACGCTGGCCCCCGGCACCGGCAGCCGATAACTCACGCCGCCCTTGTCCAGTTTTGCCAATTCACGCTGGCCAAGAATATTGGCAAAGCGCAACCAGTCGCGATCCAGTTTCCCGGTATCGATAAAGTGGGTTTCACCGCCTTTGTATTCACGCCCCGCCTGATAATCCTGTTCCCAGTCGGCCCGGTGCCATGCACGTTCGGCCACCGACAGTGAACGCGGGAAGATCATGTATTCCATTTGCGGGTCGGTGCGCTGAGTTTCACTCCACATCTGGGCAGAGATACCGTAAGCGCCCGGCCATGGCTTGTCGCTCTTGGCGGTAAAGTGATTGCCATCGCGGTCAACCGAGGTTTCGGCGTTCTGCGGCAGGTTGTTCGGGGCAAAGCTGAACATTTTCTGCTCGTCGCTGAAACGGGTGCCCCAGTAATAACCGCGCTCGTCCGGGTTCACCTCATACGGGAAGTCCATGTAGACGTAATCCGGGTTGGAAAGGATCACTTCGTAACCTTTGTTGGCCCAGTCGTTAGCGCTATCAAAACCGCCCCAATACAGCGTATCCCAGAAGTTCACCCCAACACGTGGAGTGGCGAAGGCCTTGGCGTTTTTCGCATCTTTCAGGCCGTCCTGCCAGGCCTGCATTCTGTCGATGCCATGCGCCTTCACCAGTTGACTGACTTCCACGCCAAAGTAGCTTGGCAGATGTTCCATATCGGCGACTTTGCCGTCTTTGATCATCTTTTGGCACACCTGGGATTTTGCCCAAGGCTTATCTTCTTTGCTCTGATCGATGATGCCTTTGCCTGCTTCAGGCTTGGTCAGATCGGTATAGCCTGCCCCCAAGCGAATGTTTTTCGCTTCGTCGCCGCCAAAGTGCCAGGTGCGCAGCGGCTGCCCGGCCTCTTTGTGCATCTGGGCAATCTCACCCATCACCTTGTCAACAAAGCGCCTGGACGAATCCAGACAAGGGTTAAGGTAACTTTGACGATTAAAATACTGCACCGAGGTGGTATTGGAGGTATCGGTCGGATCCACCAGGCGGAACTCATTAGCCTGCTGTTCTTTACCGGCGGCATGCAGCTTTTTATAGCGCGCCTCCATCGAGACCACGGCGGCACGGGCATGTGCTGGCATATCGATTTCCGGGATCACTTCAATCTGGCGCGCCTGGGCGTATTTAATAATCTCAATGTAATCCTGACGCGAGAAGAAGCCGCCATACACCTCTGGCCCCTGTCCGTACTGTGGCAACAGGCAGGTAGTTTCGCTCAGGTCATGGCAACGCCGCCCCCCGACTTCGGTCAGTTCCGGCAGGCCTGGGATAGCAATGCGCCAGCCTTCGTCGTCGCTCAGATGGAAGTGGAATTTATTGAGCTTATAAGCCGCCATCTGATCGAGCAGGCGCAGTACCGCATCTTTCTGATGGAAGTTGCGCGCCACGTCGAGGAAGATGCCGCGATACTGGAAGCGTGGTGCATCCTTGGCCTCCAGAGTGGCGATTTTAGCGCTGCCGTCGGTCGGTACCAGCGACAAAATAGACTGCAGGCCATAGAACACCCCGGCCTGATCGAAGCCGATAACCCGCGCTTCCTTATTGCCAATTTTCAGCTCATAGGCTCCTGGCACTGCCAGTTCACCTTTAAATTTGCCCGGCTGAATATCGGTTTTGATCGGGTAGCCCGCCGCGTTATGGGTTATGCCCAACAGTGCAAAACGTTGGGTGGCTGCGTCCGCCGCCGGTTTGGCCAGCGCACTCAACTCCAGCGCCACGCCGTTGCTCAGACTCACGTCTTGCGGATGCACTTTCACTTGCAACGGCGTCGGTACGATCTGGCCGCGCAGCGAAGCGGCAGGCAAGGTTTTAAGCTCGGCGTTTTTGGTAAAGCGGGAGGCCGGGGTCATCAGGATATTATTGTCATCCTTGATGCGCTTCCATTGGTCGCCGCTAAAGGGCGTCACAAACTGGCTGAGATCTTCGGTATCGGTATTAACCAGAATTTTTGGCTGGGCATCGCCCGAAGTGGCGTACCAGCGTGGTACAAAGTCGGTTTTAAACAGTTGCCAATATTCGGCAATAATCGGGATCTCAACCGTTTGACCTGCCGGGAAGCCAGTAAATTTATCGGTCGGCTCCAGTTTGTAGAGGTCACCGGTCAGGTGGGTAATGTTGAACTGATCGTTATCCACCCGCATGGTCTGACGGGCGCTGTGGAAGTAAATCGCCCAGTCGTGCCCCTTAATCTCCTGATGATCGTTGGTCAGGCTGATCAATACCTTGTTGCAGGCCGCCCAGTCGGCACCCAATTTACCGCAATCCAGGCCGCTGTCGGCAGCCCGGTTATCGACCATTTTCAAATTCAATTTTAACTGGCTAAGTTGATCCACCAGCGGTTGATTGGCCAGCGCATTCCCCACGCTGCCAAATAATCCAACGGTTGCCGTTAATGCAGCAAGCGTACTCAATTTGAATTTGTTCATGTTTAACATCATCCTTAATTATTGTTATCGTGGATCTCTTGCCAAATTTTGCCGCACTTGGCGTCATAAGCCTGGCCGTTACCACTGTGTACCGCCTGAATGCAGTTCTGGTAATCCATCACACGCACCGTTTCTTTTTCGGCAAACTGCTGGTGCTGCTTCTCTTGTTTCAGCACGTTCAATACCGCCTGGCACGACTGCAGTTTTTCCGGTGAGCCTTCAGCGGTATTAATGCAGGCGCTGTAGGCCTGTTTCAGTTTGGCGTCTTCCGGCGGTGCGACCGGCTGCACACAGGCACTCAGCGTGACCACCGCAGCCAACATCAGCATGATTTTTTTCATCAAGATTTTCCCGTTAAGTGTCAAAAACGCTGTCCCCGGCGCTGCCGCCGGGGAACGCATCAGAAGATGGTGAATGGCGCGATAACCATGAATTTGACGTCTTTCTCATCCTGGAAGATGTTGCCGTAACCGCCACCCCAGCTCGGGATGTTGGTGTGGTTGTCATACTGGGTGTAGTGCAGTTTCAGCAAGGTGCCTTTGGCGCGACCTTCCTGAATGGTGTACAGCGCGTCCAGGCTCCAGGCGCTCTCTTTGAGACGCTGGCTCTGGTCATACATTGGGTTGGTGCTTGGCTTGGCGTCCCAGGCGTAAACGTAAGAACCGCCCACGGCCATGCCCGGCAGGTTCCAGTTGCTCAGATCGTACATTACCCCGGCGTAAACCGCTTTTTCGCCGTTGGCGTTGAAGTCGGAACGGTTATCCCACCATACGTCGAGACGACCATTGGAAGAGGCATAGGTTGGGGTCATGCGTTGCAGGAAGTAGCCCTGGTTGCCCTCGGCCTTGACCATGGTCCCTTCCAGACGCCAGTTAAATTGGCCGGTGGTGTAACCGAAGGTCAGCGCTTGCAGCCAGGCCAGACCGTCGTAAATGCTGTTCGGGTCATTTTTGTCGCTAATACGATCTTCCGTGCCATAGAACTGGTAGCTGGTGGTCAGCGGGTTGCCCACCAGATCGAATTTGTAAGATGCCTTGGTGAAGTACTGATTCACATAGCCCTGGGCCTGACCAAAGGCCGCTTCCAGCACTAAATCATTTTTGAAGTCATACTTGGCACCCAAAGAGTGCAGGTAGGAGACGCCGGTTTTTTTGTCGTTCTGGCGGAAGTCATCCATCTCGATATGCCATGGAGCCTTGTACTTATTCGTCCACATGTAGGAGAAGCTCAACGCACCGGCATCACCGTAGTCAAACTTGGCACCGGCCTCCGCCCCCTGATAGGTGCCGGGCATAAAGCTCCAGTGCGGTGCCAGCAGCGTTTGCCCGCTTGGCTGGATATAACCGGCGCGTGCCCAGACGGGGCCATACTTGAATTTACCGGCGGCTTTGTACAGGCTGATGCCGCCTTTGTCGCCGGAATAGTCTTCATCATAGGTACGGTTTTTGGAGGAGAACGCGATTTCATTCGGATGACCGCTGGCGCTGGATTCGGCCAGCTCAATGGCGGTAAAGGCCCCCACATCCATACCAAACATGTCCCAGGCATAGCCTGAGGCGAAATCCAGGCTCAGGTTGGCGGTCGAGTGTGACAGATTGGTAGTGTATTTATTGTAATCGTCACTGGTCGGGTTGAGATCTTTACGGTCACGTTCACGCTGCCAGTAATACACACCGCCGGTCATCGTGGAATCATCGATAAATCCTGCGGCTTTCGCCTCAGGGGCCATGGCAAACCCTGTTCCCAACAGCGCACCCGCGACTGCGAGCGCCAGCGTTTTACGCTGAGCACCGTGCGTACCCATAATGAAATTCCTCTTTGACTTAAACTTTAAAAGTTGCAGTCGCCCGTGTTCACCACTGCCCTGCACGACCGCTAATAAAAACCCAATCGGGTAAAAAATATTGCTGACGGGTTAAAATCCCACAGCACTTATTGCTACAGACAGACTATTTTTCGCGACGCGAATTATCAAATGAATTATGAGAGAGATTTGTCAAAGTATGACAAAGAGCACATATCGATGAGATTATGTTACGTGGCTATGCAAAGAGGCTGTCGAATAAAAAATTCAATAAAATCAGAATAAACTTTAATACCAGGTCAATCAGAGACGATTAATGGTTTCAGCCTAAGCAAAAAGGTCAGCCAAAAGAAAAAACATGAGAGCGCTCTCTAAATGACATTAATTCGCATCACGAATATATAAGACAATGTTATATGACTAATGATTTTTATCAAGAAATTGCTGATACAACCGCCGGATTAAAATTTAAAAATAGATTGGGGAATTAAAAGCATTAACGGGGAGAAAAAGCGGGCTTGCGGACAAAAAAAAGCGCAACCGAAGTTGCGCTTTATCGCATTAGCTTTTGATCAGCACTCAGGCGCCAATTTTTGCCCAGGTATCGCGCAGGCCCACGGTGCGGTTAAACACCAGATGCTCGGCCGATGAGTCACGGCTGTCAGCACAGAAATAGCCTTCACGTTCGAACTGGTAGGCTTTTTCCGGCTGTGCGGCCGCCAGGCTTGGCTCAACAAAGCCGCGCTTGATAACCAGTGACTCCGGGTTAATGGTGGTGAGGAAGTCCTCTGCCGCCGCCGGGTTTGGCACACTGAACAGACGGTCATACACGCGAATTTCCGCCGGCAACGCGTGCTCGGCAGACACCCAGTGGATCACGCCTTTCACCTTGCGGCCATCGGCAGGATCCTTGCTCAGGGTATCGGGATCGTAGCTGCAGAAAATAGTGGTGATCTCACCTTCAGCGTCTTTCTCAATGCGTTCCGCCTTGATCACATAGGCATTGCGCAGGCGAACTTCTTTACCCAGCACCAGGCGCTTGTACTGCTTGTTGGCTTCTTCACGGAAGTCGGCGCGATCGATATAGATATCACGGCTGAATGGCACTTCACGGCTGCCCATTTCCGGCTTGCTCGGGTGGTTAGGCATGCTGACCATTTCCACGCCGGTGGTCAGGTTTTCAATGACTACCTTCACCGGATCCAGCACGGCCATCGCACGCGGTGCGTTCTCGTTCAGCTCTTCACGAATACAGGCCTCAAGCGCCATCATTTCGACGTTGTTATCCTGCTTGGTCACGCCGATACGCTGGCAGAATTCGCGGATTGACGCAGCGGTATAACCACGGCGGCGCAGGCCGGAAACGGTCGGCATACGCGGGTCATCCCAACCCTCAACGATTTTCTCGGTCACCAACAGGTTCAGCTTGCGCTTCGACATAATGGCGTACTCAAGATTCAGGCGCGAGAACTCGTACTGACGCGGATGACAAGGGATGGTGATGTTATCCAGCACCCAGTCATACAGACGGCGGTTGTCCTGGAACTCCAGCGTACAAAGCGAATGGGTGATCCCTTCCAGCGCATCGGAAATGCAGTGGGTGAAATCGTACATCGGGTAGATGCACCATTTATTGCCGGTCTGGTGGTGTTCTGCAAATTTGATACGGTACAACACCGGATCGCGCATGACGATAAACGAGGAAGCCATATCAATCTTGGCACGCAGGCAAGCGGTCCCTTCGGCGAATTCACCGTTGCGCATTTTTTCAAACAGCGCCAGATTCTCTTCCACGCTGCGGCCACGGTACGGGCTGTCTTTACCCGGTGCCGTCAGGCTGCCACGATATTCACGGATTTGCTCAGGCGACAGTTCGTCGACGTAAGCCAGGCCCTTGTTGATCAGCTCCACCGCATAGTTGTGCAGTTGATCGAAGTAATCCGAGGAGTAACGAACGTTGCCGCTCCACTCAAAGCCCAGCCACTCGACGTCATGTTTGATTGACTCAACGAACTCGATGTCTTCTTTCACCGGGTTGGTGTCATCAAAACGCAGGTTGCATTGGCCCTGGTAATCGCGAGCGATGCCGAAATTCAGGCAGATGGATTTCGCATGGCCGATATGCAGATAGCCATTTGGCTCCGGCGGGAAACGGGTATGGACTGACGTGTGTTTCCCGGACGCCAGATCTTCATCAACGATCTGACGGATAAAATTGGTTGGGCGGGCTTCAGCCTCACTCATTTCACTATTCCTCAATGCAAAGCGCTACTCATAACCGCCTATGTTCCAACAAGCCACGCCCGGAAACAACCGTTTGTTTTACGAAAAATGCGGAGTATTGCACCACGATGGATCGCAGCACCCTATCAGGGCCCCCTTTGCCCTTCATTACCCATAAAAAAGCGGGAAGAGATTGCTCTCTTCCCGCCAAAGGTAGGGTGCGTTCCGTCATGACTCGTTAAACACCCTGGGTACTACTCAGGTAAAACGGTTTATTTCTGGATCTCGAACAGTTTGGTCTGGCCGGCGACCACAGAACCGGTCGCCAGCGCCGTCAGACCGGCGTAATCGTCAGAGTTGCTGACCACTACCGGGCTTATCATCGAGCGGGCATTGGCGTTCAGGAACTCCAGATCCAATTCAAGGATTGGCTGGCCGGCTTTCACCTCAGCCCCCTCTTCAACCAGACGTTTGAAGCCCTGACCGTTCAATGCCACGGTGTCGATCCCCATGTGCACCACAATCTCCGCGCCCTTGTCGGTTTCCAGACAGAAAGCGTGGTTGGTGTTGAAGATTTTAACGATGGTGCCATCTGCCGGCGCGACTACGGTCTTGTCGGTCGGGCGGATAGCCAGGCCGTCGCCTACCGCTTTGCTGGCAAAGGCTTCGTCAGGCACCTGATCCAGGGCCACGATTTCACCGGTCACCGGAGCCACCAGCGACTCGAAGGCCACCTTCGGCGCATTAGGCACAGCCTGCGATTTAACTGCATTCACGCCAGGAGCCGGCGCCACTTCTGCCGCAGGCACCGGGCCGGTAGCAATCACCGCACGCATGCCGTCAGCAATGGCTTCGGCTTTAGAGCCCACGATAACCTGAACGGTTTGTTTGTTCAGTTTCACCACGCCTGATGCACCCAGGCGTTTACAGCTGGCATCCAGCACTTTAGAAGAGTCTTTAACGGTCAGGCGCAAACGGGTGATACAGGCATCAATGCCGGTCAGGTTGTCAGACCCCCCGATGGCACCAATATAGCTGCGGGACAGTGCACGCAGGCCTTCATCGGTATTGCTGTTGGCTTCAGGTGCGACGACATCGTCGGACGCATCTTCACGGCCTGGGGTCTTCAGGTTGAATGCGCGGATAATGATAGAGAACAGGACGAAGTACACCGCGAAGGCGACCAGACCCATCAGCACAAGCATCCAGACGTTCTTGCTGGCTGCCGGCAAGTTGTACATCAACACATAGTCGATGGCACCTGCAGAGAAGGAGAACCCGGCGTGAATACCCAGCAAGGTGGCTACAAACAGGCTGATACCGGTCAAAATGGCATGGACCAGATACAGCAGCGGAGCCAGGAACATGAACAGGAATTCAAGCGGCTCGGTCACACCGGTCAGGAATGCGGTCAAAGCAACGGACAGCAGCATACCGCCAACCATTGGGCGACGTTCTTTCGGCGCAGCGAAGTACATGGCCAGTGCCGCACCCGGCAAACCGAACATCATGATCGGGAAGAAGCCGGACATGAACATCCCGGCAGTGCCGTCACCCGCGTAGAAGCGGTTGATGTCGCCGTGGAAGATGGTACCGGCAGCGTTGGTGAACTCACCAATCTGGAACCAGGCAATGGTGTTCAGAACCTGATGCAGGCCGGTTGGGATCAGCAGACGGTTAACAAAACCGAAAATGCCGGAACCGACAGCGCCCATCGAAACAATCCATTCACCGCCTGCGTGGATCGCATTTTGTACCGGTGGCCAGATATAACCAAAGATGGCAGCAAGAATTAAACAGAAAAAGCCGGTAGCGATTGGGACAAAACGCTTACCGCCGAAGAAGGAGAGGAACTCGGGCAGCTTGATGCCGGACCAGCGGTTATAGACCGCACCGCCCACCAGGCCGGTAATGATACCCGCCAGCACACCCATATTGATCGCCGGGTTAATGGTGACCATCGCCTTGGTCAGGATGAAGTAACCCACCGCGCCCGCCAATGCGGCTGAACCGGCATTGTCTTTCGACCAGGTTGCCGCCACACCGATAGCAAAGATTAACGCCAGGTTATCGAAGATTGATCCACCGGCCTGTGCGATGAATGAAATATTCAGTAAGTCAGGCTGACCGAAGCGTAGCAAAAGCGCCGCAACGGGCAGTACTGCGATTGGCAGTTGCAACGACCTGCCCAATCTTTGGAAAAAGCCGAGTATGTTCACCTTAATATTCCCCCTAATGCCCTTTTATGAGCTTTATCATATTTTACGCAAGCGCCATCACACACTGCGATTAACTCTGGACGAACGACAACACGTGGAGTGTAAAAAAATTATTTCGTATCGCAAATTAAAACCTCCTTTTTTGTGATTTACATCACCAAAAAGCAGTCTTAAGCTGCCACATTGCTAGCCATCACACAAAACTTATTTTATCATTAAAAAAATCATTGAACCTGAAGCATCACGTGAGAATCATAAAGCTGGGTTAGGCTTAAGACTCTCGTTCAGGCTCGAACCAGTATAGCTTTAGTTTACTTACCCCAAGAGGTGTTAGATGAGACTTATCCCACTGAAAGATACTGCACAAGTCGGCAAATGGGCCGCCCGCCATATCGTCCAGCGCATCAACGCATTCAAGCCTACTGCGGAGCGTCCGTTTGTGCTCGGCCTGCCAACCGGCGGTACCCCGCTGGAAGCCTACAAACATCTGATTGCGATGCACAAAGCAGGTGAAGTAAGCTTTAAGCATGTGGTGACTTTCAACATGGACGAATACGTTGGCCTGCCGCAGGAACACCCGGAAAGCTATCATACCTTCATGTACCGTAATTTCTTTGATCACGTTGATATCCCAAGTGAAAATATCAACCTGCTGAATGGTAATGCGCCGGACGTTGACGCCGAGTGCCGCCAGTACGAAGCGAAAATCAAATCCTACGGCAAAATCAACCTGTTCATGGGTGGCGTTGGCATCGACGGTCATATCGCGTTTAACGAACCGGCTTCATCGCTGGCATCCCGTACTCGCATCAAAACCCTGACCGAAGATACCCGCATCGCCAACTCCCGCTTCTTCGGCGGTGATGTCAGCCTGGTGCCAAAATTTGCCCTGACCGTGGGCGTGGGCACGCTGCTTGATGCAGAAGAAGTGATGATTCTGGTGACCGGCCATGCCAAGGCACAGGCGCTGGAAGCCGCAGTGGAAGGCAATATCAACCACATGTGGACCATCAGTTGCCTGCAGTTGCATGCCAAGGCCGTTGTGGTGTGCGATGAGCCATCCACCATGGAACTGAAAGTCAAAACCGTTAAATATTTCCGCGAGTTAGAAGCGGAAAGCGTTAAGAGTCTTTAATTCTTGCAGGGGGCTACGATGTTCGCTTTAACCCACGGCCGCATTTATACCGGCCACGACGTACTTGACGACCACGCAGTTATTATCGCTGATGGGCTGATTGAACGAGTCTGCCCGCTGGCTGAACTGCCGGCCGGCATTGAAACGCGCGATCTGGGTGGCGCTATCCTGGCCCCCGGTTTGATCGACGTGCAGCTTAACGGCTGTGGCGGCGTGCAGTTTAACGATTCGCTGGAGGCCATTTCGGAACAGACGCTGGAAATTATGCAGCGTGCCAACGAAAAATCCGGCTGTACCAGCTATCTGCCGACGCTGATCACCAGCAGCGACGAATTTATGAAGCACAGCATCGAAGTGATGCGCGCTTATCTGAAGAAACATCCCAATCAGGCGCTTGGCCTGCATCTGGAAGGGCCGTACCTTAGCCCGCTGAAGAAAGGCACCCATAATCCGGCGTTTATCCGCAAACCAACCCGCGAGATGATCGACTATCTGTGCGCCAATGCCGATGTGATAACCAAAGTCACGCTGGCGCCGGAAATGGTGGAGCCGCACTTTATCAAGCAATTGACCGAAGCTGGCATCGTGGTGTCCGCCGGTCACTCGAACGCCACCTACGATCAGGCCCGTATCGGCTTTGCCGCCGGTATCACCTTCGCCACTCACCTGTATAACGCCATGCCGTATATTACCGGGCGTGAGCCAGGGCTGATGGGGGCGATTTTCGACACGCCGGAAGTCTATACCGGCATTATCGCCGACGGCCATCACGTGGCCTGGGCGAGTATCCGTAACGCCAAGCGCATGAAAGGTGATAAATTGGTGCTGGTCACCGACGCCACCGCGCCGGCAGGTGCCGATATCGACCAATTTATTTTTGCCGGTAAAACAATATACTATCGTGATGGGCTGTGCGTGGACGAAAACGGCACCCTGAGCGGCTCAGCGCTGACCATGATTGACGCGTTAAAGAACAGCGTTGAGCACGTCGGTATTGCATTGGACGAAGCACTGCGCATGGCGACGCTGTATCCGGCGCGCGCTATCGGCGTGGACCACCGTTTAGGCACTATCGAACCTGGTAAAGTGGCGAACCTGACGGCCTTTACCCGTGATTTTAAAGTCACCAAAACGCTCGTTAACGGTAACGAGGTTTAATTTAATGAACAGCGAGTAAAATTATTGATGAGTACTGGCGGACAGGCACAGATAGGGAACGTTGACTTAGTCAAGCAACTCAACGGCGCAGCGGTTTACCGCCTGATCGACCAGCAGGGTCCGATTTCGCGCATTCAAATAGCCGAACTGAGCCAGCTAGCGCCCGCCAGCGTCACTAAAATTACTCGCCAGCTGTTGGAGCGCGGGCTGATCAAAGAAGTCGATCAGCAAGCCTCCACCGGCGGCCGCCGCGCCATTTCCATTGTCTCCGAAACCCGGCATTTCCACACCGTGGCCGTGCGCCTCGGTCGTCACGACGCTACCATCACCCTGTACGATATGAGCGGCAAATCGCTCGGTGAAGAACACTACCCGTTGCCGGAACGCACCCAGGAGACGCTGGAAAACGCGCTGTTTATCGCCATTGCCCAGTTTATCGAAAACTACCAGCGCAAGCTCCGTGAGCTGATCGCCATCGCGGTGATCCTGCCTGGCCTGGTTGACCCGGCGCTGGGCGTAGTGCGTTACATGCCGCACATCAGCGTCAACAACTGGGCGCTGGTCGATAACCTGCAGCAACGTTTTAACGTCACCAGCTTTGTTGGCCACGATATCCGCAGCCTGGCGTTGGCAGAGCATTACTTTGGCGCCACCCGCGACTGCGAAGACTCTATTCTGGTGCGTCTGCACCGTGGCACCGGCGCCGGCATTATCGTCAACGGCCAGATTTTCCTGGGCAATAACGGTAACGTCGGTGAGATTGGCCATATTCAAATTGACCCATTGGGCGAGCGCTGCCACTGCGGCAACTTCGGCTGTCTGGAAACCGTCGCCGCCAACGCCGCGATTGAACACCGTGTGCGCCAGTTGCTGACCCAGGGTTACCCCAGCAAGCTGACCCTCGACGACTGCAACATTGCCGCCATCTGCAAGGCCGCCAACCGCGGGGACCTGCTGGCCAGCGAAGTGATCGAACACGTCGGCCGCTACCTCGGCAAAGCCGTGGCTATCGCCATCAACCTGTTTAATCCGCAGAAAGTGGTGATCGCCGGTGAAATTACCGAGGCGGAAAAAGTGCTGCTGCCGGCGATCCAAAGCTGCATCAATACTCAGGTGCTGAAGGACTTCCGCAAAAATCTGCCGGTGGTCACCTCCGAACTCAACCATCGCTCGGCGATCGGCGCTTTCGCCCTGGCCAAGCGGGCGATGCTCAACGGCGTGCTATTGCAGCGATTGCTGGAAAGCTGATCCGCCGCTTCAGGCAGGTGTGCTATCTTCGCGTTTTGCCTGCCGCAAATCATGAGAAACAGCAACAATGACAATCAAAAACGTTATATGTGATATCGACGGCGTGCTGCTGCATGACAACACGCCGGTTCCCGGTGCCGATCTTTTCCTGGCGCGCATTCAGGAACAGGGCATGCCGCTGGTGGTGCTGACCAACTATCCGTCACAGACCGCGCAGGATCTGGCGAACCGCTTCGCCGCCGCCGGACTGGAAGTGCCGGAAAGCGCGTTTTATACCTCCGCCATGGCCACCGCCGATTTCCTGCGCCGTCAGGAAGGCAAAAAAGCCTATGTGGTCGGTGAAGGCGCGCTGATTCATGAACTGTATAAAGCCGGTTTCACCATTACCGACATCAATCCGGACTTCGTCATCGTCGGCGAAACCCGCTCCTACAACTGGGACATGATGCACAAGGCCGCCTACTTCGTGAATAACGGCGCGCGCTTTATTGCTACCAACCCGGATACCCACGGCCATGGTTTTGTGCCGGCCTGCGGTGCGCTGTGCGCCCCCATCGAGAAAATCACCGGCCGCAAACCGTTTTACGTTGGCAAGCCAAGCCCGTGGATCATCCGTGCCGCACTGAATAAGATGCAGGGGCATTCGGAAGAAACGGTGATCGTCGGTGATAACCTGCGCACCGATATTCTGGCAGGCTTCCAGGCCGGTCTGGAAACCGTATTGGTGCTGTCCGGCGTCTCGACGCTGAACGATGTCGAAACCATGCCGTTCCGCCCGAGTTATATCTTCCCGTCCGTCGCCGATATCAATATTTTCTAATGCCTGCGGTGGCCATCACGGCCACCCTTATACCCGTCATACTTGAAGCTGCATTTTCGTTGGCTGCGTTTATGCGTCCCAGTCACATAGTTATCTATGCTCCTGTGGACTTACAAACTGGCCGCCTCAATGCAACTCCAATTATTTAGGGTAACGTCCCCAAGTTGAATTAAATTTATTATTGCCCACCAAAGGTTTCACCCCAGCCTCGTTTAAAAAGCGCACTCTATATTTACGCCCCGCCAATCACTGATATTGACGTCGTGCGGAAATAATCTTACTTAAAAAAACGAGGTTACCATGAGCACCAATAATATGATCAATGCACAAGCAGCAGATGACGCAGCCATCATGCCGGACATGACCAATAAAAAAATCATGATGGGTTTTTGGCACAACTGGGCCGCCGGTGCCAGTGACGGTTATCAGCAAGGCCAATTCGCCAATATGAATTTGACCGACATTCCGGCCGAATATAACGTGGTCGCCGTGGCCTTTATGAAAGGCGAAGGTATCCCCACCTTCAAGCCTTACAACCTGTCTGATGCCGAGTTCCGCCGTCAGGTTGGCGTGCTCAATAGCCAGGGCCGCGCCGTGCTGATTTCACTGGGTGGTGCAGACGCGCATATTGAATTGAAAACCGGCGACGAAGACAAGCTGGCCAATGAGATTATCCGCCTGGTGGAAACCTACGGTTTCGACGGGTTGGATATCGATCTGGAACAGGCCGCCATTGGTGCAGCCAATAATAAAACCGTTCTGCCGGTCGCACTGAAAAAAGTTAAATCACACTATGCAGCCGAAGGTAAAAACTTTATTGTCAGCATGGCGCCCGAGTTCCCTTATTTACGCACCAACGGTACTTACCTGGATTATATTACCGCGCTCGAAGGCTATTACGACTTTATCGCGCCGCAATATTATAATCAGGGCGGTGATGGTATCTGGGTGGATGAAGCCAACGGCGGTAAAGGCGCCTGGATCACCCAGAATAACGATGCCATGAAAGAGGATTTCCTGTATTACCTGACCGAAAGTCTGGTAACCGGCACCCGTGGTTATACCAAAATCCCGGCAGCCAAATTCGTTATCGGTCTGCCAACCAACAATGACGCTGCCGCCACCGGCTATGTGGTCGACAAAATGGCGGTTTATAACGCCTTCGCGCGTCTTGACGCCAAAGGTTTGTCGATCAAGGGCCTGATGACCTGGTCGGTAAACTGGGACAACGGCAGGAGCAAGGCCGGCGTGGCTTATAACTGGGAATTCAAAACGCGTTATGCCGCGCTGATCCAGGGAGGGATCACGCCACCACCGGGAAAGCCTGATGCGCCAACGGCGTTGAACGCGACCACGATCGCCGCAACGTCGTTGACGTTGAACTGGGCGGCTGCCAGCAGCGTCAATCCGGTGAGTCAATATACGGTTTACCGTAACGGTAGCGCTATCGGCCAGACCGGCGGCCTGTCGCTGCAAGACAGCGGCCTGACTCCGGCAACGCAATACAGCTACTTCGTTACCGCCACCGATAACCAGGGCAGTACCTCACTGCCGAGCAATGCGCTGGCGGTGAAAACCGCAGACGGCGGCACACCGCCCGATCCTACCCCAGGCGAGTGGCAGAACAACCACGGCTATAAGGTCGGTGATGTGGTGACCTATAAAGGCAAGAAATATACCTGCCTTCAGGCACACACCTCTAACGCGGGCTGGACGCCGGATGCGGCCTTCACCCTGTGGCAGTTGACCGCCTGATAAGCAGCAATGAGTTGCCGGAAAAACCGCCCGGCAACTCATCTATTTAGTAAAAAAATGCATATTCGTTAATTTTATGCGTCATTAACTGAACATCCGCTAATATTCGACCTATCCCAAACAACTATTTTCCAGCGCAGCGCTAAAACGCTTGCATCCCCTGCCGCTTTTGACGCATTTTCATAAACACAACGCAGCAAAACCGTGCCATCGCTGATGAGCCGGCCATGCTGCCTATAAAACCAAACACAACATCACAGTCTATGCCCAAAATAATTCGAGTTGCTTGTAGGCGGCAACTGAGCGAAGCCCCAGGAGCCTACTCAAGTATGTGACTGGGGTGAGTGAAGGCAGCCAACACCCAAGCCACTTGAAGTATGACGGGTATAAAAAAGTCGTTAGGAGAGTCGGTATATGTGTTCTATTTTCGGTGTGCTCGATCTGAAGTCCGATCCCGTTGAACTGCGTAAGAAAGCGCTGGAGCTGTCCCGTCTGATGCGCCATCGCGGCCCGGACTGGTCCGGTGTTTACGCCAGCGATAAAGCCATTCTGGTGCATGAGCGCCTGTCGATTGTCGACGTCAACAATGGCGCCCAACCGCTGTACAACGCTGCGCACACCCACGTTCTGGCGGTTAACGGTGAAATTTACAACCACCAGGCACTGCGTCAGCAACTTAGCGAGCGCTATGAGTTCCAGACCGGTTCCGACTGTGAGGTGATCCTGGCGCTGTATCAGGAAAAAGGCACCGACTTCCTCGACGATCTGCAGGGCATGTTCGCCTTTGCCCTGTACGACTCCGAGAAAGACGCTTACCTGATTGGCCGCGACCATCTGGGCATTATCCCGCTGTACATGGGGCATGATGAATTCGGCAACCTGTATGTTGCCTCTGAAATGAAAGCGCTGGTGCCGGTTTGCCGCACCATCAAAGAATTCCCGGCGGGCAGCTATCTGTGGAGCCAGGACGGTGAGATCCGCGAATACTACCAGCGTGACTGGTTCGATTACGATGCGGTTAAAGACAACGTCACCGACGCCAACGCCCTGCACAACGCGCTGGAAGATTCGGTGAAAAGCCACCTGATGTCTGACGTGCCTTACGGCGTGCTGCTGTCTGGCGGCCTGGACTCTTCGGTGATCTCCGCCATTACCAAAAAGTACGCCGCACGCCGCGTGGAAGATCAAGAGCGCAGCGAAGCCTGGTGGCCGCAGCTGCACTCCTTCGCCGTCGGCCTGGAAGGTTCACCGGATCTGCGCGCCGCGCAGGACGTGGCTAACCACCTGGGCACCGTACACCACGAAATTCATTTCACCGTGCAGGAAGGCCTGGACGCCATTCGCGACGTGATTTATCACATCGAAACCTATGACGTCACCACCATCCGTGCCTCCACCCCGATGTACCTGATGTCACGCAAGATCAAGGCGATGGGTATCAAGATGGTGCTGTCTGGTGAAGGTGCGGACGAAGTGTTCGGCGGTTACCTGTACTTCCACAAGGCACCGGATGCTCGTGAGTTCCACGACGAAACCGTGCGTAAACTGCTGGCCCTGCATATGTTTGACTGCGCGCGCGCCAACAAGGCGATGTCCGCCTGGGGCGTGGAAGCCCGGGTCCCCTTCCTGGATAAAAAATTCCTCGACGTGGCGATGCGCATTAACCCGAAAGACAAAATGTGCGGCAATGGCAAAATGGAAAAACATATCCTGCGTGAATGTTTTGAATCCTACCTGCCAGCCAGCGTGGCTTGGCGCCAGAAAGAGCAGTTCTCCGACGGCGTTGGCTACAGCTGGATCGACACCTTGAAAGAAGTCGCTGCCAAGCAGATCAGCGATCAACAGCTCGAAACCGCACGTTTCCGCTTCCCGTACAACACGCCTAGCTCCAAGGAAGGCTACCTGTATCGCGAAATCTTTGAAGAGCTGTTCCCCCTGCCAAGCGCGGCCGAATGCGTGCCTGGCGGCCCGTCAGTAGCCTGCTCTTCAGCCAAAGCCATCGAATGGGATGAGTCGTTCAAAAAGATGGACGATCCTTCTGGTCGTGCAGTCGGCGTTCACCAGTCCGCCTACAAATAATCGCCGGGCGTTTTATTCCCTGGGCGGGCCTTCGGGCCCGCCTTTTTGTTGATGTTTTCAACCATTAATTGTCGGAATTGGTGATTTTATCGCCATACTGTTCACAACCCAGACAAACAACACATCCGGTCGCTTTTTCGGGAAAAAACTTGTTGACGCAAAACGGCCATATACGCATAATGCGCCCCGCAACGCCGATGAAGGTTGCGCGAAAAAAGATGGCTACGTAGCTCAGCTGGTTAGAGCACATCACTCATAATGATGGGGTCACAGGTTCAAATCCCGTCGTAGCCACCATCTTTTTTTTGCGGGAGTGGCGAAATTGGTAGACGCACTAGATTTAGGTTCTAGCGCCGCAAGGTGTGCGAGTTCAAGTCTCGCCTCCCGCACCATTTCTTATCATCGGGTTGCAGGCATCAGATGGGGTATCGCCAAGCGGTAAGGCACTGGTTTTTGATACCAGCATTCCCTGGTTCGAATCCAGGTACCCCAGCCATTTTTTAAATGGTTGGATGCAGTAAGAAGAAGTTGAAAATTTGTTGATGGGGTATCGCCAAGCGGTAAGGCACTGGTTTTTGATACCAGCATTCCCTGGTTCGAATCCAGGTACCCCAGCCATCAACATCATTGACTTTTAAAGTAAAATATCAAAAAATGGCTACGTAGCTCAGCTGGTTAGAGCACATCACTCATAATGATGGGGTCACAGGTTCAAATCCCGTCGTAGCCACCATATTTTACTGTTACACCATTGGGGTGTCGCCAAGCGGTAAGGCTCTGGTTTCTGATACCAGCATACCCAGGTTCGAATCCTGGCACCCCAGCCACATTTAGAAAAGCCCGCTTCGGCGGGCTTTTTGCTATTGGGCATTCGGGTCAATGGCCGGGCCCAGCAAGCTGAACCCGTTCAGGTTATAAACCCAGCGCATACTTCAACGCATGTTCCTTTAGCTTGCCCGCCCGTTGGGCCGCCATCAACGCAAGATTGCGTGCCACACTTAACGGTGCCAAATTATTGCTAAAGGCGGTGTAAAACAGATCCATACCGCTTTGCATCAGCAGATTATCGGTACGGCGACGACGCTGATAGCGCATCAGCACCGCTTCACTGCTCCCGTCCTCACCCTGTTCCCGCGCCTCACTCAAAACCGCCAGCAAGGCGTCCACATCGCGATATCCCAGGTTCACGCCCTGCCCGGCTAACGGATTAATGGTGTGTGCTGCGTCGCCGAGCAACGCCAGCCCCGGTAACACATAGCGCTGTGCGTGGCGACGCGCCAGCGGGAAAGATCCGGCGGCATGCACTTTCACCGTTCCCAAACGTGCAGGAAACGCCTCAGCGATTTCGCGCTCAAGTTGCGCTGGTGGCATCGCCTGCAACTGACGGATACGCTGTGGGCTGTCGTACCACACCAGCGAAGCCCATTGATCATACAGCGGCAGGAAAGCGCGTGGGCCTGAGGGGAAAAACTGCTGCCAGGTCACATCCTGCTGCGGTGCACCGGTCTCAACGGTGATCAACATGCAGGACTGACGGTACTGCCAGCCGCTGGTACCGATGGCCGCCAAATTACGCACCTGCGAATTGGCCCCATCAGCGCCGACCACCAGACGCGTCTGAAGCGTCTCAGAGGAGTCCAGTGTCACTCGCCAATGCTCGTCACCCCGTTGCAGCGAACGCAGTCTGGCGGGGCAATAGAGCGTCAGATTGTCGCACTGCTCGAGCTGCTGCCACAGTGCCAGTTGCAAAATGCGGTTTTCCACCATAAAGCCCAGCTCGGGCAGGCCGAGTGAAGCGGCGTCAAACGCCACCCGTGCCGATGCCCACTCCCAGGTTTCCAAACGGCGGTACGGCGCAGTGCGCATCGCTTGCACCGCCGGCCAGGCACCGAGCTGTTTGAGCAACCCTACCGAGGTGCAGCCAATCGCGGAAATACGCAAGTCCGGCGGGCTTTGCGCATCGAATGCTTGCGGCGCCTGATGTTCCAGCAATGCCACCGACCAACCGGCCTGCGCCAGCCCCAGCGCAGCGGCCGCGCCAACCATGCCACCGCCTACCACCACCGCGTCATACCGTTTTTGAGAAGTGTTCATATTGTTGGCTATTTTTTCTTGGTTAATTATCGCCATCCCCACCGGCATGGCGTTTGGCATCAGTGTAACGGATTTTTAATTTGGCTTCAGGTCGCATGCCGTTTTCCCCACGCTGGTCACAACGGCGTCAAATGTTTACAATATACCTGTCGTCTTTCAAGCTGCAGCGTTGTTGGCTGCATTCGCTCACCCCAGTTACTTACCTGAGTAAGCGCCTGGGGACTCCCGAACTTGCCGCCTAACTGCAACTTGAAAGCCATAAGTTATAAGCGCCCTGCATGTCGCGTATCGCAACTTTCGCTCCGCACTGAGTAATGGCAAGTCAATGACCAAAAAACTACATATCAAAACCTGGGGCTGCCAGATGAATGAATATGATTCATCAAAAATGGCGGACTTACTGGGAAGCACGCACGGTTATCAATGGACCGACAACGCTGAAGAAGCGGACGTGCTGCTGCTCAATACCTGCTCGATCCGCGAGAAAGCGCAGGAAAAAGTTTTCGCCATGTTGGGCCGCTGGAAGCTGCTGAAAGAAAAGAACCCGGCGTTGATCATCGGCGTGGGGGGTTGCGTGGCCTCACAGGAAGGTGAGCATATCCGTAGCCGTGCGCCTTGTGTCGACGTGGTGTTTGGGCCGCAAACCCTGCATCGCCTGCCGGAAATGCTCAACCACGTGCAGGGCACCCGCAGCCCAATCGTCGATATCAGCTTCCCGGAGATCGAAAAGTTCGACCGCCTGCCGGAACCCCGTGCCGAAGGCCCGACCGCCTTTGTCTCCATCATGGAAGGCTGCAACAAATACTGTACCTTCTGCGTGGTGCCTTATACCCGCGGAGAGGAAGTCAGCCGCCCAAGCGACGACGTGCTGTTTGAAGTCGCCCAACTGGCGGCGCAAGGCGTGCGTGAAGTCAACCTGCTCGGCCAAAACGTCAATGCCTACCGCGGGGCAACCTACGACTGCGGCATCTGCTCCTTTGCCGAACTGTTGCGCCTGGTGGCGGCCATTGACGGCATCGACCGCATCCGTTTCACCACCAGCCATCCGATTGAATTCACCGACGATATTATTGCGGTATACGAAGACACGCCGGAGCTGGTCAGCTTCCTGCATCTGCCGGTCCAGAGCGGTTCAGACCGCATACTGACCATGATGAAGCGCGCGCACACCGCACTGGAATACAAAGCGATCATTCGCAAACTGCGCAAGGCGCGGCCGGATATTCAGCTCAGCTCTGATTTTATTATCGGCTTCCCGGGGGAAACCCAGGCCGACTTCGAACAGACCATGAACCTGATTGCCGAGATTAACTTCGACACCAGCTTCAGCTTTATCTACTCGTCACGCCCAGGTACCCCGGCGGCCGATATGGTGGACGACGTCAGCGAAGACGAAAAGAAACAGCGCCTGTATATCCTGCAGGATCGCATCAACCAGCAGGTGCTGCAGTTCAGCCGCCGGATGCTCGGCACCGTACAGCGCATTCTGGTGGAAGGCACCTCACGTAAAAGCGTGATGGAGCTGGCGGGCCGTACCGCCTGTAACCGCATGGTAAACTTTGAGGGCACGCCGGATATGATTGGCCAGTTCGTGGATGTGGAAATCACCGAAGTCCTGACCAACTCACTGCGTGGTGCAGTGGTGCGTACCGAACAGCAGATGGATCTGCGCGTACATGAATCCCCGCAGTCGGTGATCGCCCGTACCCGCAAAGAGAATGCGCTGGGTGTCGGCATTTACCACCCTTCCCTTCATACTTGAAGTTGCATCTGTGTTGGCTGCGCACGCTCGCCCCGGTCACTTAGTTTACTAAGCTCCCGGGGATTCGCGTCCTTGCCGCCTTGATGCAGCACCAATTATTTTGGGATGACAATTAGCACATCCCCCTTTATTTCTCTGTCGGGCCACGCGCCCGGCAATTTTCTTTTTTTTATTTTTTTGATTGAAGAGGCGACATAGCATGCAACTCCCACACTGCCCGAAGTGCAATTCCGAATACACTTACCAGGACAACAATCTGTTTATCTGCCCTGAGTGCGCCCACGAGTGGAGCGACAGCGCCCCGGTGGAAGACAACGATGCGCTGATTGTCAAAGATGCCAACGGCAACCTGCTGGCCGACGGCGACGCCGTGACCGTGGTAAAAGATCTGAAGGTCAAAGGCAGCTCTTCGATGTTGAAAATTGGCACCAAGGTGAAGAACATTCGCCTGGTGGAAGGCGATCACAACATCGACTGCAAAATTGATGGCTTTGGCCAAATGAAACTGAAATCCGAGTTCGTGAAAAAGAACTGATCCCAGCTTCTCTTCTCAAGTCATTACGCGGCTGTTTTGGCCGCGTTTTTCCGCCCCCTGCCCTTGAAATTCAGCGCCGACGCACAGATAGATCATGGGTAAACTTGCACCCATGCTCCGCACCATGAATAATTCAGGGTAGAGAACCTCAGGGTTTGCCCTGAATGCGCGTACCGAAAATCAACCAGGCCCGATATGAGCCTTGAGGAATAGTTTGAACGTCGCAACACAAGAAATTTTGTTAGAGCCGGCAGACAATCAGCGATTGCTCAGCCTGTGCGGCCCGTTTGATGACAATATCAAACAACTCGAACGCCGGTTGGGCATTGAAATCAACCGCCGTGATAACCGTTTCAAGCTGGTTGGCAAAAACCTGTGCGTGGTTGCCGCCGCCGATATCCTGCGCCACCTGTATGTGGATACCTCGCCCATCCGCGGCGTGATCCCGGATATCGACCCGGAACAGATCCATCTGGCCATTAAAGAAAGCCGGGTGTTGGAACAGGTTGCCGACAGCGTGCCCGATTACGGCAAAGCGGTTACCATCAAAACCAAACGCGGCATGGTGAAACCACGCACGCCGAACCAGGCGCAGTACATCGCCAATATTCTCGACCATGATATTACCTTCGGTATTGGCCCGGCCGGTACCGGCAAAACCTATCTGGCGGTTGCCGCTGCGGTAGACGCGCTGGAACGCCAGGAAATTCGCCGCATTATGCTGACCCGCCCTGCGGTCGAGGCCGGTGAGAAACTGGGCTTCCTGCCGGGAGATCTGAGCCAAAAGGTCGATCCTTACCTGCGCCCGCTGTACGACGCCCTGTTCGAAATGCTGGGCTTTGAGCGCGTGGAGAAACTGATTGAACGTAACGTGATTGAAGTTGCACCGCTGGCCTATATGCGTGGCCGCACCCTGAATGATGCGTTTATCATTCTTGATGAGAGCCAGAACACCACCATCGAACAGATGAAAATGTTCCTGACGCGCATCGGCTTCAATTCAAAGGCAGTGATTACCGGTGACGTGACGCAGATAGACCTGCCGCGCAACCAAAAATCCGGCCTGCGCCATGCCGTGGAAGTGCTGTCGGACGTTGAAGAACTGAGCTTCAACTTCTTCCATAGTGAAGACGTGGTACGTCATCCGGTGGTGGCCCGCGTGGTCATCGCCTATGAAGCCTGGGAAGCCGCCGAACAAAAGCGCAAAGACGCCATTGCCGAACAACGTAAACGCGAGGCGATCCTCGCCTCCGAGCAGGAGACACCATGAGTCAGGTGATTTTGGATCTGCAGCTGGCCTGTGCAGACAACAGTGGCCTGCCGGACGAAGCCACCTTCCAGCGCTGGCTGGAAGGCGTGCTGCCGCAGTTTCAGGAAGAAGCAGAGGTCACCATTCGCCTGGTGGATGAAGCCGAAAGCAATGAACTGAACCTGACCTATCGTGGCATGGACAAACCGACCAACGTGTTGTCATTCCCGTTCGAAGCACCTCCGGGTATCGAGCTGCCGTTGCTGGGCGATCTGATCATCTGCCGTCAGGTGGTTGAACGAGAAGCGGCTGAGCAAGACAAGGCGCTGGAGGCCCACTGGGCGCATATGGTTGTCCACGGCAGCCTTCATCTGCTAGGGTATGACCACATCGAAGACGATGAAGCCGAAGAAATGGAGTCTTTGGAAACCGAAATCATGCACGGACTGGGTTACCCGGACCCGTACCTGGCGGAAAAAGACCCCCTCTGACGTCAGCTGATTTCCCCACAGCCCCCGTATGGGGCTGTCGCTGACTCCCCTAACTCTGACATGAGTGATATTAACTAAAACGCCATGAGCGACGACCATTCACAAAGCAATGACAGCCCCAGTCCCAAGAAGGGGTTCTTTACTCTTATCCTTAACCAGCTGTTCCACGGCGAACCTAAAAACCGTGGCGATCTGGTAGAGCTGATCCGTGATTCCGAGCAAAACGATCTGATCGATCCCGATACCCGAGACATGCTGGAAGGCGTGATGGATATCGCCGAGCAGCGCGTGCGCGACATCATGATCCCGCGCTCCCAGATGGTGACGCTCAAGCGTAACCAAACGCTGGAAGAGTGCCTGGACGTGATTATCGAATCCGCCCACTCGCGCTTCCCGGTGATCAGCGAAGATAAAGATCACATCGAAGGCATTCTGATGGCCAAGGATCTGCTGCCGTTTATGCGCGCAGAGTCCGAGGAATTCAGCATCGACAAGGTGCTGCGCACCGCGGTAGTGGTGCCGGAAAGCAAGCGGGTCGACCGGATGCTGAAGGAGTTTCGCTCCCAGCGTTATCACATGGCGATTGTCATTGACGAATTCGGCGGCGTGTCCGGCCTGGTCACTATCGAAGACATTCTGGAACTGATTGTCGGCGAAATTGAAGACGAGTATGACGACGAGGACGACCTGGACATCCGCCAGCTCAGCCGTCATATGTATACCGTGCGCGCACTGGCGCCGATTGAAGACTTCAACGAAGCCTTTGGCACCCACTTCAGCGACGACGAGGTCGACACCATCGGTGGCCTGGTCATGCAAGCCTTCGGCCACCTGCCTGCACGTGGGGAAACCATTGAAATCGAAGGTTACCTATTTAAAGTTGCGATGGCAGACAGTCGACGTATCATCCAGGTTCATGTAAAAATTCCGGACGATTCTCCGCAACCGAAACTGGAAGAATAAATCGAACATGGCTAAAGCCTCTTACCTTGATCGCCAGTGGGTTCGCGCCCTGCTGGCGCTGTTGACGGGTGCCAGTGGCACGCTGGCATTTTCCCCTTACGACATTTGGCCGGCGGCCATTGTCTCCCTGTTTGGCCTGCTGGCCGTTACCCTGAACCGCACCACCAAACAGTCCGCCCTGCTCGGCTTCTGCTGGGGCTTTGGCCTGTTTGGTACCGGGATCAACTGGGTTTACGTCAGTATCGCCGACTTCGGTGGCATGCCGTTCTCCGTCAATATCTTCCTGGTGGCACTGCTCGCCGCCTATTTGTCGCTGTATACCGGGCTGTTCGCCGGCTTGCTGGCACGCCTTTGGCCTACCACCAGCTGGTATCGTCTGGCCATTGCCGCACCGGTACTGTGGCAGGTCACCGAGTTTTTACGCGGCTGGGTGCTGACCGGCTTCCCGTGGCTGCAGTTTGGCTACAGCCAAATCAACGGCCCGCTGAAAGGCGTGGCGCCGCTGCTGGGGGTGGATACCATCACCTTTATGCTGATGGCGATTGCCGGGTTGCTGGTATACGCCGTCAGTCAACGCCGCATCACGCCGGCGGTGGTGGCGGTTGCGCTACTGCTGTTGCCGTGGCCGCTGCGCCAGCTGCACTGGTATACCCCGCAGCCGGACAAGGCGGTCAACGTCGCTATGGTGCAGGGCAATATCGCTCAGTCGATGAAGTGGGACCCGAAAGCGCTGGTCAGTACGCTGCAAACCTATCTGGATGAAACCCGTCCATATATGGGCAAAGCGCCGATCATCATTTGGCCGGAGTCCGCCATCCCGGATTATGAAGCCAGCCAGAACGGCTTCCTGACCATGATGGACGACCTGATGCGTGCCAAAAACAGTAGCCTGATCACCGGCATTGTTGACGTGCGCGCCACTCCGCAGGGCCAGCAAATCTACAACAGCGCCATCGTGTTGGGTGAACCGACGCCATACGTGTATCCGGCCAAAGACCGCTACAACAAGCACCATCTGGTACCGTTCGGCGAGTTTGTGCCGTTGGAAACCCTGCTTCGCCCACTGGCCCCTTTCTTCGACCTGCCGATGTCCTCTTTCAGCCGTGGCGATTACGTCCAGCCACAGCTCAGCGTGAAGGGCTATAACCTGACGGCGGCGATCTGTTATGAAATTGTCCTCGGTCAGCAGGTACGCGATAACTTCCGCCCGGACACCAACTTCCTGCTGACCATCTCCAACGATGCCTGGTTCGGTCATTCCATCGGCCCGTGGCAACACTTCCAGATGGCACGGATGCGTGCACTTGAGTTGGGCAGACCTCTGTTGCGCAGCACCAATAATGGCGTGACAGCCGCAGTGGATGCTAACGGTGAAGTGATTGCGGAAATCCCGCAGTTCACTCGCAAGGTGCTGGAGGTGAAAATGCCCCCCACCACCGGCACTACGCCTTATGCCCGCTTTGGTGCCACGCCATTGTGGATAATCACCTTACTGCTCGGCGGTCTGGCGCTGGTCCTCGGCCTGCGTCGTAAATAATCCCCCGGGGCGCGGCCATCGCCACGCCCCGTTCAATGACTCGTGATATACCCTATAAATTTCAAGCGACGGGTATAAACCATACGAAAATCAACGCTTCTGGCACACTCCTTGCTTTAATTACTTTGTGATTTAGAGCCGATTTACTTTTGCTGACGTTTCGTCGTATCTGTGCACAACCCGAGAGCATCACTGGCACCATAAGGGTGCACTGGAGTTTTGTTGCATTAATTTGGTGCGCGTGGCGTCTCAAAAAAAGAAACATTTTAGTTTCAATCTGTTCACAATCGGCTATTTTCTAACGGTTATCTGTTCTAAGACTATCTTTATACTTGAGCAATAAATCTCCATTTAGAATCTGATGCTCTTTGTATTTGAGCCACCACAACAGCAAAGGAGTTGGACCATGCAAATGCGTAAATTGGCGTTATCGTTACTGCTGATCGGTACGGCGGCTAACGTAGCCCATGCGGAAGAACTGACCGGTACGCTGAAGAAAATCAAAGACAACGGCGTGATCGTTGTCGGCCACCGCGAATCGTCAGTGCCGTTCTCCTACTACGACAACCAGCAGAAAGTGGTGGGCTACTCCCAGGACTATTCCAACCAAATCGTTGAAGCAGTTAAGAAAAAACTGAACGCCCCGAATCTGCAGGTCAAAATGCTGCCGATCACCTCGCAGAACCGTATTCCACTGCTGCAAAACGGTACCTTTGACTTCGAGTGCGGCTCGACCACCAACAACCTTGAACGTCAGAAACAGGCCGCCTTCTCCGACACCATCTTCGTGGTCGGTACCCGCCTGCTGGTGAAAAAAGGCTCTGACGTTAAAGATTTCAAAGATTTGGCAGGCAAACCGGTCGTAGTCACCTCCGGCACCACTTCGGAAGTGCTGCTCAATAAACTCAACGACAGCGGCAAAATGAACATGCGCATCATCAGCGCCAAAGACCACGGTGATTCATTCCGCACCCTGGAAAGTGGCCGCGCAGTGGCCTTTATGATGGATGACGCCCTGCTGGCCGGTGAACGTGCGAAAGCCAAGAAGCCGGACCAATGGGAAATCATCGGCACGCCGCAGTCGAAAGAAGCCTACGGCTGTATGCTGCGTAAAGAGGATCCTGAGTTCAAAAAACTGGTCGATGACACCATCGCTCAGGCCCAGACTTCTGGCGAAGCGGCAAAATGGTTTGATAAGTGGTTCAAACAGCCAATCCCACCGAAGAACCTCAACATGAACTTCGAACTGTCAGACGACATGAAGCAGCTGTTCAAAGAGCCTAACGACAAAGCACTGAACTAATAAAACAGGCGCCAGGCCAACCTGGCTCTGTTGATGACTGGGACAGACAGGAGTGCGGGGGGCCGTTCCCCTCCCGCATTTTCCCCTTAACGCACCACCGATGCCCGCACAGACAGGTCAGCCCGACTGGCCGCGGTGCTATCGACGCGGAAAAAGTCATCAATCTTTAGGCGCTCTGCGCCCGCTTAACGGAGTTTGTTATGTCAATAGATTGGAACTGGGGTATCTTCCTGCAGCAGGCCCCGTTTGGGAATACCACTTACCTCGGCTGGATTTGGTCCGGCTTTCAGGTCACGGTAGCCCTCTCCGTCTGTGCATGGATTATCGCTTTCTTTGTCGGTTCGCTATTCGGTATTTTGCGTACCGTACCCAACCGCTTTCTTTCCACCCTCGGCACCTGTTACGTCGAGCTGTTCCGTAACGTGCCGCTGATCGTGCAATTCTTTACCTGGTATCTGGTGATCCCGGAACTGCTGCCGGCCAATATCGGCATGTGGTTCAAAACCGAACTCGATCCTAACGTGCAGTTCTTCGTTTCCTCGATGCTGTGCCTGGGGTTGTTTACCGCCGCTCGCGTATGCGAACAGGTACGCGCTGCCATTCAGTCACTGCCACGCGGTCAGAGAGCCGCCGGACTGGCGATGGGCCTGACGCTGCCGCAAACCTATCGCTACGTGCTGTTGCCGAACGCTTATCGGGTGATTGTGCCGCCGATGACCTCGGAAATGCTTAACCTGGTTAAAAACTCCGCCATCGCTTCCACCATCGGGCTGGTCGACATGGCTGCGCAGGCCGGCAAACTGCTGGATTACTCGGCGCACGCCTATGAATCCTTTACCGCGATTACGCTGGCTTATATCGCCATCAACGCGGTGATCATGCTGTTTATGCGACTGGTAGAGCGAAAAGTGCAGTTGCCCGGCAATCTGGGGAGTAAATAATGTACGAATTTGACTGGGCATCAATTGTCCCAAGCTTCCCTTACCTGCTGCAAGGTTTGTTGATCACGCTGAAGATCACCGTGACCGCCATTGTCTTTGGTATCCTCTGGGGCACCATTCTGGCCGTCATGCGTCTGTCGCCATTCAAGCCCATCAGTTGGTTTGCCGCGCTGTACGTCAACCTGTTCCGTTCGGTGCCGCTGGTAATGGTTCTGCTGTGGTTCTATCTGGTAGTTCCAAGCTTATTGCAAAAGGTTCTGGGGCTGTCGCCGAAAACCGATATTCGCCTGATCTCGGCTATGGTAGCCTTTTCCCTGTTTGAAGCGGCCTATTACTCGGAAATCATCCGCGCCGGTATTATCAGCATCTCGCGCGGCCAGTCTTCCGCCGCACTGGCGCTGGGCATGAGCCACTGGCAGTCAATGAAACTGGTTATTTTGCCGCAGGCGTTCCGCGCCATGGTGCCACTGCTGCTGACTCAGGGCATCGTACTGTTCCAGGATACTTCTCTGGTCTACGTACTGAGCCTGGCTGACTTCTTCCGTACCGCCTCAACCATCGGCGAGCGCGACGGCACCCAGGTTGAAATGATCCTGTTCGCCGGCTTTGTCTACTTTGTTATCAGTCTCGCCGCCTCGGCGCTGGTAAGCTATTTGAAGAAAAGGACTGTTTGATGATATCCCTGAAAAATGTTTCTAAGTGGTACGGTCACTTTCAGGTTCTGACCGATTGCACCACCGAAGTAAAAAAAGGCGAGGTGGTGGTCGTCTGCGGTCCTTCAGGCTCAGGCAAGTCTACCCTGATCAAAACCGTTAACGGCCTGGAGCCAATCCAGCAGGGCGATATCCTGGTGAACGGTACCCCGGTCAACAACAAGAAAACCAATCTGGCGCAGCTGCGTTCCAAGGTCGGCATGGTGTTCCAGCACTTTGAGCTGTTCCCACACCTGTCGATCATCGACAACCTGACGCTGGCGCAGGTAAAAGTGCTCAAGCGCGATAAAGCCGCCTCCCGTGAGAAAGGCCTGAAGTTGCTGGAGCGCGTCGGCCTGACCGCTCATGCCAACAAGTTCCCCGGACAGCTTTCCGGTGGCCAGCAGCAGCGTGTGGCTATCGCCCGTGCGCTGTGCATGGATCCTATCGCCATGCTGTTCGATGAACCCACCTCGGCGCTCGATCCGGAAATGATCAACGAAGTGCTCGACGTTATGGTCGAACTGGCGAACGAAGGCATGACCATGATGGTGGTGACCCACGAAATGGGCTTTGCCCGCAAGGTAGCCAACCGGGTGATCTTTATGGACGAAGGAAAAATTGTCGAAGACCGCAATAAAGACGACTTCTTCAACAACCCCGAGTCAGAGCGTGCCAAAGACTTCCTGGCAAAAATCCTGCACTGATTTATCTGATGCGCTCCATTCGGGGCGCATCTCCCCTCTCCCGGCACTAAAAGCGCTTGTTTCTCCCTGGTTTTGATCTGATGCTCGGAACACAACTACAAGGAGATCTCTATGCCTCGCCCTATCATTATCGATTGCGATCCCGGCCTCGACGACGCCATTGCCCTTGCCATGGCACTGAGTTCACCGGAACTTGAAGTGAAAGCCATTACGACCTCCGCCGGTAACCAGACGCCGGAGAAAACCCTGCATAACGCACTCGGCCTGCTGACGCTGATGAAACGCGAAGACATTCCTGTCGCCGCCGGTGCCGCGGCCCCGCTAATGCGTGAGCTGGTGATTGCCGACTATGTGCATGGCAAAACCGGCATGGGCAATACCCATCTGCCAACGCCCACCATCAATCCGGTCAAACAAAGCGCCGTCGAACTGATCGCCAGCCTGCTGCGCAGCAGCGCGGAGCCCATAACGCTGGTGGTTACCGGTCCGATGACCAATATCGCCCTGCTGCTGGCTCAACACCCTGAGCTAAAAGGCAACATCGAGCGTATCGTCTTTATGGGCGGTGGCATGAACGCCGGTAACACCACCCCGGTGGCGGAGTTTAATATTTTCGTCGATCCGGAAGCCGCCGAAATGGTACTCAAATCCGGCGTACCACTGACCATGGCAGGCCTGAACGTCACCCATCAGGCGCTGGTGCTACCACAGGATATCGAACGAATCCGCCAGATTGACAATCCGGTAGCGCGGGCAGTAGCAGAAATGCTCGACTTCTACCTGCCACTGTATCTCAGCCACCCGCGCGGGTTACCCGGTGCCGCAATGCACGACCCCTGCACCATCGCCTGGCTGCTGGCACCACAGCTGTTTGGCAGTATCGAACGCTGGGTCGGTGTAGAAACCAAAGGGGAGTACACCCAGGGGATGACGGTGGTGGATATCTTTGGGCAAAATGGCAAAGCGGCCAACGTGGAAGTGCTGACCGATATCGATCGTGAAGGGTTTATCAATCTGCTGGCTGAACGCGTCGCACGTTATTGACAGCCGAAACTCGGGCATGGTCAATATTCAGTTTTTTTGATTTAACTCAGCGAATTTTTACGCTATCACTGGCCCAGGCTTGCCTCTAAGATGCTTTAAACGCACAGCAAACGCTGACAACCTTAGAGTAAGCCTGGAGATATCCGCATGAGTCGTATACTGGTCCTGAAATCAAGTATCCTGGGCGATTACTCCCAGTCTGGAAAATTAGTCGATTTTTTTGTTCAACAGTGGCGTGAAGCACACCCAAGCGACAGCTTTACCTTCCGCGACCTGGCCAACCCAACCCTGCCGGAGCTCGATGGTGAAGTGATTGGCGGCTTTAGCGCCGGCGATAAACCCTTAACGCCACATCAGCAAAAGACGTTGGCGCTGTCCGATGAGCTGATTGCCGAATTGAAGTCGCACGACACCATTATCATCAGCGCCCCAATGTACAACTTCAATATCCCGACCCAGTTGAAAATCTATTTCGACCTGGTCGCGCGTGCCGGCCAAACCTTCCGTTATACCTCCGAGGGTTCCGAAGGTCTGGTCACCGGTAAAAAAGCGATTGTGATCTCCAGCCGCGGCGGTATCCATGCTGATACACCAACCGATCTGATCACGCCTTACCTGAAGCTGTTCTTAGGGTTTATCGGAATTACTGACGTGGAGTTCGTGTTGGCGGAAGGTTTTGCTTACGGGCCGGAAGCAGCAGAAAAAGCAACGCAGGACAGCCAGATAGCGGTAGCACAGAAAGTGCCTGCGGCAGTATATACCGCCCCCGCTCGCCAACCTGAACTGACCACAGCGCCGGCCGGCGGCGGTTTCCTCAGTAGCCTGATGAAAAAGCTGTTCGGTTAATGACGACCTCCCTGCCCCGGCCCTTTCCACTCGGGAAAAGGCCAGGGTGCGGGAAACTCAAGGTTCGAAAGGCCGACGCTGAAACTGGTCATGGCCGCATTTCGGGCATAGCGGCAACACTTCCGGCGTGTAAAACGCCAAATGATGATGACACTGCTCGCACACCAGATTCCCCAACCCGACCACCTCACCGCTGTGGTAAACGCCATGGTGACTGACGTCTTTGAAAACTTCGCGCCATTCCAATTGGGTTTTGTCGGTAATGTCCGCCAGTTCCTGCCACAGGCTCTCTTTAATCACCCGCATAAAAACGCTGTCGGTAAATTCTTCCCGGCTTTCCTGGTAACTGCGCGCAAACTCTTCCAGATCGCGCCTTACCGCCAGGGTCACCTGCTCCACTTCATCGCGCGTCAGCTCACCGGCGTCGTTCAGCCGTTTTTCAGCGCTCGCCACCAGTGAATCAATATCACGTTCGCCATTTTTCAGGCGTTCGGTCAGAGATGCCACCAATTCGCGGTAGTACTGAGCAACCTTGTTCATAATCTCTCCTCGGTGAACTTACGTGACAGGGCTTTCCTCCCATACCCTATAACTTAAGCTTTCAAGTTGCAGCTAGGCACCTGGCTGCGGCTTGAAAGATGATGGGAATAAAGTAGCTCTTATCATTTTAGCGGTAAATTGCTGATGTCACTTGGCAACGCATGGGATCCTCAAGATGTGAGTCATATCATGGCGGAGATTTTTTAAATACGCCGAGTCGGGCGCTTGGTGTTGTTGCCGAGAGGTCTTATCAGCTATGCTATGCGGATCTATAAGTACTCAACAGAATGCTACGGATGTAGCTGTTTTACACCTACAGGACCACCAGCCGCCATGCAAGAGCAATACCGTCCAGAAGACATAGAATCGAACGTACAGCTTCACTGGCAAGAGAAGCAGACTTTCAAGGTTACCGAAGATGCAAGCAAGGAAAAGTATTACTGCCTATCCATGCTGCCATACCCATCAGGCCGTCTGCACATGGGGCACGTTCGTAACTACACTATCGGCGACGTGATCTCGCGCTATCAGCGCATGCTAGGCAAAAACGTACTACAGCCGATCGGCTGGGATGCGTTCGGCCTGCCGGCGGAAGGTGCCGCGGTAAAAAACAACACCGCTCCGGCTCCGTGGACCTACGACAATATCGAATATATGAAGAACCAGCTAAAACTGCTGGGCTTCGGCTACGACTGGGATCGCGAGATCGCCACCTGCGATCCGGATTACTACCGTTGGGAACAGTGGTTCTTCACCAAGCTGTATGAAAAAGGCCTGGTCTACAAGAAGACCTCTGCGGTCAACTGGTGCCCACACGATTTGACCGTGCTGGCCAACGAACAGGTTATCGACGGCTGCTGCTGGCGCTGTGACACCAAGGTTGAGCGTAAAGAGATCCCACAGTGGTTTATCAAAATCACCGATTACGCCGATCAACTGCTGAACGACCTCGATACGCTGGAAAGCTGGCCAGAGCAGGTGAAAACCATGCAGCGTAACTGGATTGGCCGTTCCGAAGGGGTGGATATCACCTTTGACGTGGCGGGCAGCGACGAGAAACTGACCGTTTACACCACCCGTCCAGACACCTTTATGGGTGCGACCTACGTGGCCGTTGCCGCGGGTCATCCATTGGCGCAACAAGGCGCGGTGAACAACCCGGCGCTGGCTGAGTTTATCGAAGAATGCCGCAACACCAAAGTGGCCGAAGCCGAAATGGCAACGATGGAGAAGAAAGGCATGCCGACCGGCCTGTTCGCCATCCACCCGCTGTCCGGCGAGCAAGTGCCGGTTTGGGTCGCCAACTTCGTGCTGATGGAATACGGCACCGGCGCGGTAATGGCCGTTCCGGCTCACGACCAGCGTGACTGGGAATTCGCCACCAAATACGGTTTGCCGATCAAACCGGTAGTGCTGGCGCTGGACGGCAGCCAGCCGGATGTCCAGGCAGAAGCGATGACAGAGAAAGGCACGCTGTTCAACTCCGGCGAGTTTGACGGTTTGGACCACCAGGACGGTTTCAACGCCATTGCCGACAAACTGGTCGCCAAAGGCGTCGGCCAACGCAAGGTCAACTACCGTCTGCGCGACTGGGGCGTTTCCCGTCAACGTTACTGGGGCGCACCAATCCCGATGGTCACCCTGGAAGACGGCACCGTAATGCCAACCCCGGAAGACCAACTGCCGGTGATCCTGCCGGAAGACGTAGTGATGGACGGCATCACCAGCCCGATCAAGGCCGACCCCGAGTGGGCGAAAACCACCGTTAACGGTCAGCCGGCACTGCGTGAAACCGACACCTTCGACACCTTTATGGAGTCTTCCTGGTACTACGCGCGCTACACCTGCCCGCAGTACGACCAGGGCATGCTGGATCCGGCCGCCGCCAACTACTGGCTGCCGGTGGATCAGTATGTCGGTGGTATCGAACACGCCATCATGCACCTGATGTACTTCCGTTTCTTCCACAAGCTGCTGCGTGACGCGGGCCTGGTCGATTCCGACGAGCCGGCAAAACGCCTGCTGTGTCAGGGCATGGTGTTGGCCGACGCTTTCTATTACAGCGGCAACAGCGGCGAACGCGTCTGGGTTTCCCCAGCCGACGCCATCGTTGAGCGCGATGACAAAGGCCGCATTACCAAAGCCACCGATCCACAAGGTCGTGAACTGGTCTATGCTGGCATGAGCAAAATGTCGAAGTCGAAAAACAACGGCATCGACCCACAGGTAATGGTTGAGAAATACGGTGCGGATACCGTGCGTCTGTTCATGATGTTCGCCTCACCGGCAGAAATGACGCTGGAATGGCAAGAATCCGGCGTGGAAGGGGCAAACCGCTTCCTGAAACGCGTCTGGAAACTGGCCTACGAACACCTGGAAAAAGGTGCCGTACAGCCGCTGAACGTAGCAACGCTGACGGAAGACCAGAAAGCGCTGCGCCGCGATCTGCACAAAACCATCGCCAAAGTGACCGATGATATCGGCCGTCGTCAGACCTTCAACACCGCCATTGCCGCCGTGATGGAGCTGATGAACAAGCTGGGCCGTGCTCCGCAGGAAAGCGAGCAGGATCGCGCTCTGCTGCAGGAAGCCCTGCTGGCAGTGGTCCGTATGCTGTATCCGTTCACCCCGCACGTGTGCTTCTCACTGTGGCAGGCGTTGGGCGGTGAAGGCGATGTGGACACCGCAGCCTGGCCGCAAGCCGACGAGCAGGCGATGGTCGAAGATTCCAAGCTGGTGGTAGTACAGGTCAACGGCAAGGTCCGCGCTAAAATTACTGTGGCAGCTGATGCAACCGAAGAACAGGTGCGTGCGCGCGCCGCTGAGGAACATCTGGTCGCTAAATATCTGGACGGGGTTACGGTTCGTAAAGTGATCTATGTTCCGGGCAAATTGCTTAACCTGGTTGTGGGTTAACACAAGGAGGAATTGTGCGACAACGTATTCTGACGCTGTTGCTGGGGTTGGCGGTGCTGGTCACCGCCGGCTGCGGTTTTCACCTGCGTGGCACCACGCAGGTACCCTCGGAAATGAAAACGCTGATTCTGGACAGTTCAGACCCTTATGGGCCGCTGACCCGTTCGGTGCGTGAGCAATTACGTCTGAGCGACGTGACCATTGTCAAAGATGCAAAACGTAAGGATCTCCCTTCCCTGCGCATCATTGGCGCCACTGAAAGCCAGGATACCGCCTCTATCTTCCAGGACGGTAAAACCGCTGAGTACCAAATGGTGCTGACGGTCCAGGCACAGGTGTTGATCCCGGGTCACGATCTGTATCCGCTGAACGTAAAAGTATTCCGTTCGTTCTTCGATAACCCGCTAACCGCACTGGCAAAAGATTCCGAACAGGAAATTATTCGTCAGGAAATGCGTGAGCAGGCCGCCCAGCAACTGGTGCGTAAACTGCTGACGGTGCATGCGGCGGAAGAAGAAACGCAGCAGAAAGCCGCTGCGGCCGGTGAAAAAGCGGCCAGTCGCGTAGATCAATGATCCGTATTTACCCTGAACAACTTGCCGCGCAGCTCCGAGAGGGGCTGCGCGCTTGTTATTTATTGAGTGGCAATGAACCACTGCTGTTACAGGAAAGCCAGGATCTGATCCGCCAAACGGCACAGCAGCACCAGTTCACCGAGCACTACAGCATTTCACTCGATGCCCACACCGACTGGGACGCCATTTTCAGCATCTGTCAGGCGATGAGCCTGTTCGCCAGCCGTCAGACGCTGTTGCTGATCTTCCCTGAAAACGGGCCGACCGCCCCGATAGGCGAACAGCTGATCAAGCTGGCTGCTCTGCTGCATGACGATATTTTGCTGATGCTGCGTGGGCCACGCCTCACCAAAGCCCAGGAAAACAGCGCATGGTTCAAGGCACTCAGCCCACATGGCGCTTACGTCAGTTGCCAGACACCGGAACAGGCGCAGTTACCCCGCTGGGTAGCCCAGCGCGCCAAAACCATGAAGCTGGAACTGGACGACGCGGCCAATCAGTTGCTGTGTTACTGCTACGAAGGCAACCTGCTGGCGCTGTCGCAGGCGCTGGAACGACTGTCGTTGTTGCATCCGGATGGCAAGCTCACGCTGCCGCGTGTCGAGCTGGCGGTCAATGACGCCGCGCACTTCACACCATTCCATTGGCTGGACGCCCTGCTGGCGGGGAAAAGCAAACGGGCCTGGCATATCCTGCAACAGATGCAGCAGGAAGATGTCGAGCCGGTGATCCTGTTGCGCACCTTACAGCGCGAATTGCTGCAATTGTTGAACCTGCAACGGCGTATGGCGTCAGTGCCGCTGCGTACGCTGTTCGACCAGTACAAGGTCTGGCAAAACCGCCGTAACCTGGTCACCCAGGCATTGCAACGGTTATCCGGTGCCCAGCTGCGACAAGCCGTTCATCTGCTGACGCAGATTGAAATCACCCTTAAGCAGGATTACGGCCAGTCGGTCTGGTCGGAACTGGAAACCCTGTCGATGCTGCTGTGCGGCAAACCTCTGGCCACGAGTTTTTCCGATGCCCACTAATTCGCAAGGCACCACCGTCCTGCACGCCCTGTTTGGCGGCACCTTTGACCCAATCCATTACGGCCATCTGCGCCCGGTGGAAGCGTTGGCGGCAGAAGTTGGGCTGAATCGGGTGACGCTGTTGCCAAATCATGTGCCGCCACACCGCCCTCAGCCCGAGGCTAACGCTCAGCAACGGTTGAAGATGGTTGAACTGGCAATCGCCGGCAACCCGCTGTTTGCGGTTGACGATCGCGAACTGCACCGTACCACACCCTCCTATACCATAGAGACGCTGGAAGCCATTCGTAAAGAACGTGGCGCTGCATTGCCGCTGGCGTTTATCATTGGCCAGGATTCGCTGCTGACGCTGCACAAGTGGCACCGCTGGCAGTCGCTGCTGGATACCTGCCACCTGCTGGTGCTGGCCCGTCCGGGCTACAATGACCGAATGGACACGCCGGAACTGCAGCAGTGGCTGGAACAGCATCAGGTGACCGATGCCGCGCTGCTCAGCCGGCAGCCACAGGGCTATATCTATCTGGCCGATACGCCGCAGCTGGAAATTTCAGCAACGGAAATCCGCCAGCGTCGCCATCAGGGCCTCAACTGTGACGACCTGTTGCCGCGTTCGGTACAGCGCTATATCGAGTTACAGGGTTTATATCGCTAGCGAGAGCCGCATGATATACTGCGCCGCTATTTTTCAGGTATTCGCTGAAAACCCCGGAAACCTTAGCTGGCCGGGCAGTCACCAGCTGGCTTTCAGCGGCATCCTGCCGACTTATCATTGATTCAGGCCGCCAAACGGGCAGTTGCCCGCCGCAGTCGAATGAACAGAACACTCCCGAGGGGGAACCTTTGCAAGGTAAAGCGCTCCAAGATTTCGTCATCGATAAAATTGATGACCTGAAAGGCCAAGACATTATCGCTCTGGATGTCCAGGGTAAATCCAGCATCACCGATTGCATGATCATCTGCACCGGTACCTCTACCCGTCACGTGATGTCGATCGCCAACCACGTGGTGCAAGAATCCCGTTCTGCGGGCATGGAACTCTATGGCATGAAAGGCCAGGAAGCTTCCGACTGGATAGTGGTTGATTTGGGCGAAGTGATCGTCCACGTGATGCAAGAAGAAAGCCGTCGTCTGTATGAGCTGGAAAAACTCTGGAGCTAAGCGGTGAAACTGCAACTGGTTGCTGTCGGCACTAAAATGCCAGACTGGGTGCAGACCGGCTTTATGGATTATCTGCACCGTTTTCCGAAAGATATGCCGTTTGAGCTGACCGAAATCCCGGCGGGCAAGCGCGGCAAGAATGCCGATATCAAACGCATTCTGGAAAAGGAAGGCGAGCAGATGCTGGCGGCGGTAGGCAAAGGCAATCGCATTGTCACGCTGGATATCCCCGGTACGCCGTGGGAAACACCGCAGCTGGCGCAGCAGCTCGAACGCTGGAAGCAGGACGGCCGCAACGTCAGCCTGCTGATTGGTGGCCCGGAAGGGCTGGCCCCGGCGTGCAAGGCCGCAGCCGAACAAAGTTGGTCGCTCTCACCGTTGACATTGCCGCATCCTTTAGTGCGCGTCCTGGTGGCTGAAAGCCTCTATCGCGCCTGGAGTATTACAACAAATCATCCTTACCACCGGGAATAACCGGTGGTAACCGTGACAGAGTGAAATAAAGCAGCGGGATGAAAATAGAACGTAACCCTTTTCGCGACTATACGGCTGAATCCGCCCTGTTTGTACGCCGCGCCCTGGTGGCGTTTCTGGTCATCCTGGTGCTGACCGGCACCCTCATCGCCAATCTGTATAACCTGCAAATCGTCCGCTTTGAGGATTACCGTACCCGCTCCAACGAAAACCGCATCAAACTGGTGCCGATCGCGCCCAGTCGCGGCATTATCTACGATCGCAACGGCACCCCGCTGGCGCTCAATCGCACCATTTATCAACTGGAGCTGATGCCGGAAAAGGTCGATGACCTGAAGGCCACGCTACAGGCACTGCGTCCGGTGGTCGATCTGACCGATGACGACATCACCAACTTCGAGAAAGAGCGCAAACGCTCACGCCGCTTCGTCTCCATTCCGGTGAAAACCGCCCTGAACGAAGTTCAGGTGGCACGTTTTGCGGTTAACCAGTTCCGCTTTCCCGGCGTCGAGGTCAAAGGCTACCAGCGTCGCTACTATCCATATGGCTCCGCTCTGACCCATGTCATCGGCTACGTATCGAAAATCAACGACCGCGATGTTGAACGTCTGGATAAAGACGGCAAGCTGGCCAACTACGCCGCCACTCACGATATCGGCAAGCTGGGCATCGAACGCTATTACGAAGAGACCCTGCATGGCAAAACCGGCTATGAAGAGGTTGAAGTCAACAACCGCGGCCGGGTGATCCGCCAACTGCATGAACAACCCCCTTCCGCCGGTCAGGACGTTTACCTGACGCTGGATCTCAACCTGCAACGCTATATCGAGCAGTTGCTGGTCGGCAGCCGTGCGGCGGTGGTAGTGAGCGATCCGCGGACCGGCGGCATTTTGGCGATGGTCTCTAACCCCAGCTATGATCCGAACCTGTTCGTTGATGGCATCTCCAGTAAAGATTATCAGGGCCTGCTCAACGATCCGAACCGACCGCTGATTAACCGCGCCACGCAGGGGCTATATCCACCGGCGTCGACGGTTAAACCGTACATTGCCGTCTCGGCGCTCAGTGCCGGGGTGATCACCAAAAACACCAGCCTGTTCGATCCCGGCTGGTGGCAATTGCCCGGCTCGGAAAAACGCTTCCGCGACTGGAAAAAGTGGGGTCACGGCCGCCTGAACGTCACCAAGGCGCTGGAAGAGTCAGCGGATACCTTCTTCTATCAGGTCGCCTACGACATGGGTATCGATCGCCTGTCGACCTGGCTGACCCGATTCGGTTACGGCGAATATACCGGTATCGATCTGTCCGAAGAACGTTCCGGCCTTATGCCAACCCGCGACTGGAAATTCAAACGCTATAAAAAACCCTGGTATCAGGGTGACACCATTCCGGTGGGTATCGGCCAGGGCTACTGGACGGCAACGCCGATCCAGATGGCCAAGGCACTGACCACGCTGATTAACGACGGCAACGTCAAAACGCCGCACCTGCTGCAGAGCACCCGAATCAATGGTGCGCTGGTGCCTTTCACCCAGGAAGAGAGCAAGCAGATCGGCGATATTCATTCAGGCTTCTGGGAAATTGCCAAAGACGGCATGTATGGTGTAGCCAACCGTCCGAACGGGACGGCGCGTAAGTACTTCTCGGATGCACCTTACAAAGCCGCTGCGAAATCGGGTACCGCACAGGTATTCGGCTACGAAACCTACAACGCTCACAAACTGGCGGAACACCTGCGTGACCATAAGTTGATGACCGCCTTTGCTCCGTTCAACAATCCAACGGTATCGGTCGCCATCATTCTGGAAAACGGCGGCTCCGGTCCGGCGGTCGGGACGATCACCCGTCAGATCCTCGACCATATTTTGCTGGGCGACAACAATACGCAATTACCATCTGAAGCCCCACTGCCACCAGGCGTAGAGGGTGATTAAGGTAGAACATGACTGAAAGCCAACAAAAGGGCTCGATCTGGACCAAAATCCATATCGACCCCACATTCCTGCTATTAATTCTGGCCCTGCTGGTCTACAGCGCGTTCGTGATGTGGAGCGCCAGCGGTCAGGATATTGGCATGATGGAGCGCAAGATCGGCCAGATTGTCATGGGGCTGATAGTAATGGCCGTCATGGCGCAAATACCGCCGCGGGTCTATGAAAGCTGGGCACCGTATTTATATATTTTCTGCGTGATCCTGCTGATACTGGTAGACGCTTTCGGCCAGATCAGTAAAGGCGCGCAACGTTGGCTGGATCTTGGCTTTGTGCGTTTCCAGCCGTCCGAGATCGCTAAAATCGCCGTGCCGCTGATGGTGGCGCGCTTTATGAACCGTGACGTCTGCCCGCCTTCGCTAAAGAATACCGCGATTGCGCTGGTGCTGATTTTCCTGCCAACCCTGCTGGTCGCCGCGCAGCCCGATTTGGGGACTTCGATTCTGATTGCCGCCTCCGGCCTGTTCGTGCTGTTCCTGTCCGGCATGAGCTGGAAGCTGATCGCCGTAGCCGCCGTGCTGCTGGCGGCCTTTATCCCGGTGCTGTGGTTCTTCCTGATGCACGGCTATCAGCGCGACCGCGTGATGATGCTGCTGGATCCGGAAACTGACCCACTCGGCGCCGGTTACCATATTATTCAGTCGAAAATCGCCATTGGCTCAGGCGGCCTGTCCGGCAAAGGCTGGCTGCATGGCACTCAGTCACAGTTGGAATTCCTGCCGGAACGCCATACGGACTTTATCTTCGCGGTCCTGGCCGAAGAGCTGGGGTTGATTGGGGTTCTGGTGCTGCTGGCGCTGTACCTGCTGGTTATCATTCGTGGATTGATGATCGCCGCCAAGGCACAAACCACCTTTGGTCGGGTGATGGTCGGCGGTCTGATGCTGATTTTGTTCGTTTATGTGTTTGTTAACATTGGTATGGTCAGTGGCATTTTGCCGGTAGTTGGCGTACCTTTGCCTCTGGTCAGTTACGGGGGTTCGGCGCTGATTGTGCTTATGGCTGGGTTCGGCATTATCATGTCGATCCACACGCATCGAAAAATGATGTCCAAGAGTTTATAAGGGGTGAGTAATGCGTAAGGAATGGCTTTGGGTCGGCGTTGTCGCGGTATTACTTTCCGCCTGTACCGCCCCGACCACGGAACAGCAAGCGCCACCGCAGCAGCCGTATAACGGCCCCGTGGTGGAGATCGGTGGCGTTGAGCCTCAATATGAACCCTATAACCCTAATAACATGCAGGATTATAAGGTTAATGGCGACACTTACCGCATCGTCAAGGATCCGCAGAACTTCTCGCAGACCGGTTTGGCCAGCTCCTACGGTGAAGAAGCCCGGGGCAATACCACCGCGCTGGGGGAACAGTTCGATCCTAATGGCTTAACCGCCGCACACCCAACGCTGCCGATCCCAAGCTACGTACGCGTGACCAACCTGGCCAATGGCCGCCAACTGGTGGTGCGGGTTAACGATCGCGGGCCTTACACCCAGGGTCGCATTATCGATTTGTCGAAAGCCGTCGCCGACCGCCTGAACCTGTCCAACAACACCAGGGTCAAGGTTGATTTCATCAACGTGGCCCCGGACGGCACTCTGAGCGGCCCGGGCACCATTGGTACTACCGTTGCCAAACAAAGCTATGCCCTGCCCGCACGCCCGGAGCTCGGCTCCAGCGGCATGGGAACCCCAATGCAACAGGATGTCCCGGTCCCCAACGGTGCCGCAGTACGTCCGATTGACAACAGCAGCCTGAATACCGGCGATAACGCCCCGGCAACCACTACCGGCAATAGCCGCAGCGGTTTCCTGGGGGCGCCAAGTGCCGTACCGGTCGGCGTACTGGAAGGCTCAGAGCCTGAACCTGCCGTCAGTGCCGCAGCCATTGCCGCACCGGTCGCGGCCACCGCCGCCGTTGCCGCCAATGCTTCTGCTGGTGGCAGCTATGTGGTACAGGTCGGCGCACTGAGTAGTGCCGAACGCGCGCAGAGCTGGCAACAAAGCCTGAGCCAAAAGTTTGGCGTACCGGGTAAAGTGGCCGCCAGCGGCAGCGTCTATCGCGTACAGCTCGGCCCGTTCAGCAGTCGTCAGCAGGCCGCCGAACTGCAGCAGCGTCTGGCCAGCGAAGCGCAGCAACAATCCTTTGTCACCGCCGCACCTTAAAACAGCTGTCCGGCAGGCGAACACGACTGATTAGCGTTTCTTTAACTGAAACATTTTCTTTCAGCTAAAGACGGTAAAGCGCGCTTAGTCAGAGCATTGGCTAATGCCTGCCGGGATCTCATCTGTTATAGTGTGGCTCGTTTTTAATTTTACCCTCATGGATGTTGTAGTCTCGATCATGAAACAAGTAACTTCTTTTCGCTTAATCAAGAGCATAGCGCTCGGCACAGTTATCGCAATGAGTGCAACCTCCGTTGCGCATGCCGATGACGTTAATATCAAGACCATGATCCCAGGGGTACCGCAAATCGATGCGGAGTCCTACGTCCTGATTGATTACAACTCCGGTAAAGTTTTGGCGGAAATGAACGCCGATGCCCGCCGCGACCCAGCCAGTCTGACCAAAATGATGACCAGCTACGTCATCGGTCAGGCGCTGAAAGCAGGTAAAATCGGCCAGGAAGACATGGTTACCGTGGGGCAAGACGCCTGGGCTACCGGCAACCCGGTATTCAAGGGTTCTTCGCTGATGTTCCTCAAGCCGGGTGACCGCGTACCGGTCTCCAAGCTGACCCGCGGCATCAACCTGCAGTCCGGTAACGACGCCTGCGTGGCGATGGCCGACTACGTAGCCGGCAGCCAGGACGCATTCGTTAACCTGATGAACACCTACGTCAGCAAGCTGGGCCTGCAGAACACCCACTTCCAGACGGTACACGGCCTGGACGCACAGGGTCAGTACAGTTCGGCACGCGACATGGCGTTGATCGGCCAGGCGCTGATCCGCGACGTACCGGACGAATACGCGATTTATAAAGAAAAAGAGTTCACCTTCAACAATATCCGCCAGATGAACCGTAACGGTCTGCTGTGGGATACCAGCCTGAACGTGGACGGCATCAAAACCGGTCATACCGATGCGGCAGGTTACAACCTGGTCGCTTCTGCGACCGAAGGCCAGATGCGTCTGATCTCTGCGGTGTTGGGCGGTCGTACTTATAAAGGCCGTGAGACCGAGAGCAAGAAACTGCTGACCTGGGGCTTCCGCTTCTTCGAAACCGTTGCGCCACTGAAAGTGGGCAAAGAGTTTGCGTCTGAACCCGTCTGGTTCGGCGATGCGGATCGCGTTGAGCTGGGCGTAGACAAAGACGTTTACCTGACCATCCCACGCGGCCGGATGAAAGATCTCAAAGCCAGCTACGTGCTGAACACGCCGGAAATTCATGCGCCACTGGCGAAAAACCAGGTTGTCGGCAGCATCAACTTCCAGCTCGATGGCAAAACCATCGATCAGCGCCCACTGGTGGTAATGAACGAAGTGAAAGAAGGCGGTTTCTTCAGCCGTATCGTGGATTACATCAAACTGATGTTCCACCACTGGTTCGGTTAACAGTTGAAATGGGCGAAATCGCCCCCATATACTGATTAACATTAACTCCCGCTCCGGCGGGAGTTATAATTTATAGAATCGCTATACCGATAGCCGCACTCTGGAGCGCACATGAAAACTAAACTGAACGAACTGCTCGAATTCCCTTGCTCATTTACCTACAAAGTAATGGGCCTGGCACAACCCGAGCTGGTGGACCAGGTGGTTGAAGTGGTGCAGCGCCATGCTCCCGGGGATTACAACCCACAGGTTAAACCTAGCAGCAAAGGCAATTACCACTCCGTGTCCATCACCATCACCGCCACCCATATCGATCAGGTGGAAACCTTATATGATGAGTTGGGCAACATTGAAATTGTCCGCATGGTGCTGTAATTCCAGCACAAACCCCTGCATTTCAGCCCGGGCCAGAGCATCCTCTGCCCGGGTTGCGCATTTTTGGTCAGCGAAATGCTGGCCGCGGGCCAGAGCGCTCGGTATAATGGCATTACCACTTCTGTAACCTGACGATGACTCTTTTGCAACCAGACAAGATCATTTTGCGTCAGCTGGGGTTGCAGCCCTACGAGCCTGTATCCCAAGCCATGCACAACTTCACCGATCGCCGAACCGAAACCACGCCCGATGAGCTGTGGCTGGTTCAGCATCAGCCCGTGTTCACCCAGGGCCAGGCCGGTAAAGCGGAGCATCTGTTAATGCCGGGTGACATTCCGGTTGTCCAGAGCGACCGCGGTGGCCAGGTAACCTATCATGGGCCGGGGCAGCAGGTGATGTACGTGATGGTCGATCTGAAACGCAACAAGGTTGGCGTTCGCCAACTGGTCACGGCTATCGAAGATACCGTTATTAATACCCTCGCCCACTTTCACATCGAATCGCGCGCCCGTCCGGATGCGCCCGGTGTTTACGTGGGAGAGCAAAAAATCTGTTCGTTGGGTTTGCGGATCCGTAAAGGCAGTTCATTCCACGGCCTGGCCCTGAATGTAGCTATGGATCTCAGCCCCTTCCAGCGTATCAACCCTTGCGGTTACGCCGGTATGCAGATGGCGCAGGTCAGCGCGCTGGTGCCCGGCGTTGGCATTGAAGACGTACACCCAGTCCTGGTACAGGAATTTGTTCATTTACTCGGCTACCCGAAGGTCGAGCTTCGTAACTGGAACCTGCACGATTATGAGTAAACCAATTCAGATGGAACGCGGCGTCAAATACCGCGATGCAGACAAAATGGCGTTGATCCCGGTTAAAACGGTGGTCACTGAACGGCAGGAGCTGTTACGTAAACCCGAGTGGATGAAAATCAAACTTCCTGCCGACTCTACGCGCATTCAGGGCATTAAAGCCGCCATGCGTAAAAACGGTCTGCATTCGGTGTGCGAAGAAGCTTCCTGTCCGAACCTCTCTGAGTGCTTCAACCACGGCACCGCTACCTTTATGATCCTCGGTGCCATCTGTACCCGCCGCTGCCCATTCTGCGACGTGGCCCACGGTCGCCCGGTGGCACCAGATGCCAACGAGCCGGAAAAACTGGCTCAAACCATCGCCGATATGGGTCTGCGTTACGTAGTGATCACCTCGGTGGACCGCGACGACTTGCGTGACGGCGGCGCCCAGCACTTTGCCGACTGTATCGCCGCTATCCGCGCTAAAAACCCGACCATCAAGATTGAAACGCTGGTACCGGACTTCCGCGGTCGTATGGATCGTGCGCTGGAAATCCTGACCGAAACACCACCGGATGTGTTTAACCACAACCTGGAAAACGTACCGCGCGTCTACCGTCAGGTTCGTCCGGGCGCTAACTACGAGTGGTCATTGAAGCTGCTGGAACGGTTTAAAGAAGCGCATCCGCACATCCCAACCAAGTCTGGCCTGATGGTCGGCCTGGGGGAAACCAATGCGGAAATCGTTGAAGTGATGCGCGATCTGCGTCGCCATGGCGTCACCATGCTGACTCTGGGCCAGTACCTGCAGCCAAGCCGCCATCATCTGCCGGTACAGCGTTACGTCAGTCCGGCCGAGTTCGATGAAATGAAAGAAGAAGCAATGGCAATGGGCTTCACCCATGCCGCTTGCGGTCCATTTGTCCGTTCTTCCTACCATGCCGATTTGCAGGCGAAAGGGATGGAAGTTAAGTAATTCTGGTAATGGATTGTTACCATTAAACTGACAGATACGGCAAAAAACGGATGACCCTGCGGCATCCGTTTTTTATTGCCCGTCAGAAAGCAGAATTAAACGTCTTTCTTTTCGACGCTCTGCGGGTTGGACTGACTTTCTGCCGTATTTGCCGGTGGCGGAGTCGTATCGTCACCCACCGCCTTTTTGAAGCCCTTCAGCGCAGCACCCAAATCAGCGCCCAAAGTACGCAGTTTGCTGGTACCGAACAGCAAGATGATCAACACCGCAATCACCAGAAGTTTGGTAATACTGATCCCTTCCATACTCACCTTCTTATTCATATAGCGCTGCGGACGCAGCGAGAAAACAAACCTTGCCTGAGGATATTTACCTACTTTCCCAGATTCAAAACAATAGCAACATGTAACAGAGTAAGATCCCACGCCAATATGCAACTTTAAATCGGCTGGGTACGCTTCAGACTATTCTGAGTTTTTACCCCGCATGATAGTCTGTCCTCCTGCTCATCATGGAGTTGCCGGATGTATACGCCTTCAGTCATTGATACCCGACGTTCCGGCCTCAGCTTCGCCAGACGCACCTACCTGCCACGCATTGTCGGTCTGGGGGTCGGTTTTATCTGTGTATTCTCGGTGCTTTATTCACAGCAGACGTCCCCCTGGCTATGGGGCCTGCTGATTTTCCACGGGTTTATCTGGCCACACCTTGCCTATCAATGGGCGCGCCGTTCCGCCATGCCCTTCAAGGCTGAAATCCGCAACCTGCTGATCGATTCATTTTTCGGCGGGCTGTGGGTGGCAATGATGGCATTCAATGCCTTACCGTCGGTCGTTATCCTGTCGATGATGGGCATGAATAACATCGCCTCCGCCGGAAAATCACTGTTCCTTAAAGGATTGGCGGTGCAGGTGCTCAGTGCCCTGGCAATAAGCGCACTGTTGGGCTTCCCTTTCCAACCACAAAGCACACCGCTGCAGATCTATCTGTGTCTGCCGATGATCTACCTCTACCCCACGCTATTGGGGTTGGTGACGTACCGTACCGCCAAGAGACTGGCGGAGAAAAAGCAGGAGTTGCTGCGCATCAGCATGCGTGACGGTCTGACCGGGTTGTACAACCGTCGCCATTGGGAACATTTGCTGCATCACCAATTTGACAGCTGCCGCCGCTATCAGCACAGCGCGACCCTGATCCTGATGGATATCGATCGCTTTAAGACCATTAACGACAGCTTTGGCCATGCGCTGGGTGACGAGGCGCTGGCGGTACTGGCAGAGGAACTGCTTATCGGTCTGCGCGCCGTGGATATTGTCGGGCGCTACGGCGGCGACGAGTTTGGGGCGGTGTTGCCCAACACCAGCGCCGAACAGGCCAGCATAGCGCTATTGCGCATTCAGGAGCGGCTGAACACGATTGTGTTCCGCGAAGCGCCACAGTTACGGCTGAACATCAGTGCAGGCATTGCGGATTATCATGGCGATATGAAAGGCTATCTGGACTGGTTAAAAGCTGCCGACAACGCGCTGTACCGGGCGAAGAACAAAGGCCGCAACCGCCTGGAACTGGCCGTCCCTGGCCACTGAGGCCAGAGGGACAATTTTCACTTTCCAGCCACTTTTGATACTACAAAATAGGCAACGTCGGGTGTAAGATCCCACCTGCGCGGCAAACAGCGGCGCCGATCCACGGAGATGACATTCCTCCTTAACCGCCTTCACGGGCTGATGATGTCTACGTAACCTCTCAGAGAGGTGCGTAGCATTGCGCCTGAACCTTTCTGAGTTTGTCCCCCATTTAATGAAAGGCAGTTTCGACCATGTTGAGTTCTTTACTGGCAGTTTTTATTGGCGGCGGTATGGGTAGCGTTCTGCGCTGGGCCATAAGCATGAAGATGAATCCGCTTAACGCGCACATCCCGCTGGGGACGCTGGCAGTCAATCTGCTGGGCGGCTTTATTATCGGTTTGGCTATCGCCATCTTCACCCGTCTGACGCACCTGGATCCCACCTGGAAGTTGCTGATCACCACCGGTTTTTGCGGTGGGTTGACCACCTTTTCCACCTTCTCTTTGGAGGTGGTGTATTTGCTGCAGGATGGCCGTTTTGCCTGGGCGTTGGCCAATATGCTGCTCAATCTGGCGGGATCGCTGGTGATGACCCTGTTGGCATTTATGCTGGTGGTCTGGATTAACGGGCAATAATTTAATTTCGGAGTCTTAATGTTTCCTTAATCTGCCCTAAGCATAATCTCATCCAGTACCCCACTGGATGAGAACTCAGATGTTTAGCCTGCCAAAAACGCCCACTGAAGTCACCGCCACCCTACTGTGCCTGCTCATTGTTGGGGCCTTCCTCAAGGTTTATCTGTTCGCCTGAAGCCAACCGCTGCAAACCCCACCTTTACAGTTGCGCTCTTGCCTATTGCCATTGTTGCATTACAATTGAGAATGAACGTTCGCACCCAGAAGGCGAACCGCATTTCACTTGGCAAAGGATCGGGACATGATATCCACCAGCGACAGCAGGCAGGCCAAAGTACAGGCCCGCCGCGATCAGATTGTCGACGCAGCAAAACTCTGTTTTCGTCAGCACGGTTTTCACGCCGCCAGCATGGCGGAAATCGCGCAGGGTTCCCAGCTTAGCGTCGGCCAGATTTACCGCTACTTCGACAACAAAGATGCGATCATCGAAGAGATCGTTAACCGCATCATCGCCAGTAAAATGCGGCGGCTGGAAGATCTTGGCGATCATATCAACCTGATCGCAGGCACCCTGGCGGCGCGCACTCTGTTTCAACAACCGGGTGAAAGCGAAACCGATCATATGCTGATGCTGGAAGTCACCGCCGAAGCTACCCGTAACCCGACAGTGGCAAAAATGCTCAGCGATGCCGAAACGCGGTTATTCCACCATGTTTGCCAAAACCTGCAGCGGATCTACCCGCACTTCAGCGAGCAGGAGATCGCCGCCAGAGTAGAGTTTATCGCCGTATTAAGCGAAGGCACCGGTTACCGCATACTGACCACACAAAAAGCCGACGTCAGCCTGCTGAACGGCCTATACCAACAAGCTATCTCTCACCTGTTCAGGAAACCCTAATCCTTATGACCAGACAACTCGCCAGACAACGTCTGGTGTACGCGCTCGTGCTTGGCCTGCTAGCCTCACTGGGGCCGCTGTGCATCGACCTCTACCTGCCCGCCCTGCCGGAAATGGCCGGCGATCTGAATACCTCAACCGCTACGGCGCAGCTCAGCCTGACCGCCGGCCTGCTCGGTTTGGGCGTCGGCCAGCTGATTTTTGGCCCCTACAGCGACAAGCTCGGCCGTATGCGCCCGCTGTTACTGTCGCTGACGCTGCTGCTTGCCGCCTCGCTGTGGTGCGCCCTGGCCCCCAATATCGATCAGTTGCTGATTGCCCGTCTGCTGCAAGGGCTGGCCGGTGCCGGCGGTGCCGTCATTTCTCGCGCCATCGCCCGTGACCTTTATTCCGGACACGAACTGACGCGTTTCTTTGCCCTGCTGATGTTGGTCAACGGCCTGGCACCGATCATTGCGCCGGTGTTGGGGGGCGCCTTGCTGCAGTTTATGGACTGGCGCGGAATTTTCGGCGTACTGGCGGCCATTGCCGTGCTGTTGTTCACGCTCGCCAGCCTGAAGTTAGATGAGTCATTGCCTGCCGAACGCCGCAGCCAGGGCGGTATTTTTGCCATGTTGCGGTCACTGGGCGGATTGCTGACCCAGCGTCAGTTTATGGGCCTGTGTCTGACGCAAGGTTTTGTGATGGCCGGGATGTTCGCCTATATCGGCGCCTCGCCTTTCGTGCTGCAGCAGATTTATGGCCTCAGCCCGCAGATGTTCAGCCTGTGCTTCGCCATCAACGGTGTCGGACTGATTATTTCCGCGCAGATCGCCAGCCGCCTGAGCATACATTTTGGTGAAAGGAAGGTATTGAAAGGCGGATTAACCCTGGCGGCGGTTTCTTCGCTGCTGTTACTGTTGGCAGCCAGCCTGCATGCGCCGCTGCCACTGTTGATGGTGCCGCTATTCTTCTCGGTGGCCGTGATCGGTATTGTCGGCCCGACGGCATCATCATTGGCGATGCAAAGCCAGGGCGACAAGGCGGGCAGCGCCTCTGCGCTGATTGGCGTGAGCATGTTCGCACTCGGTGCCTGTAGCGTGCCCTTGACGGGGCTGGGTGGTACTTCCAGCGTATCAATGGCACTGACCATTGTCGGCTGTTACGCCGTCGCCATTACGCTGTTTAAACTGCTGGTACGCAAAGCTCAGGCATAAAGCGACGGAAAAAAGGCAATAAAAAACCCGCTCAGTGAGCGGGTTTTAAGAATTTCGGCTGTAGCATTAGATAGCGATAACGTTAGCAGCAGATGGGCCTTTGGCACCGTTCGTGATTTCAAATTCTACACGCTGGCCTTCAGCAAGAGTTTTGAAACCATTGCTAGCGATGGCAGAGAAGTGAACGAAAACGTCCTTGCTACCATCTTCCGGAGTAATGAAGCCGAAGCCTTTGGATTCATTAAACCACTTAACGCTACCTTTAATCTTAGACATCAAACTTACCTTTAACGTGAATGAAAGACACTAAACATGTGTCCAATACAGTACAGCAATTAGACGGGATTTTGTCCACAACCTGGATCACATAAAATCGATAAAGAGTGAAAAAATCCGTGTGCTTCGGTGTAAATCGCTTGTCCCCTTTGCCATTGTCTCTGCAGGTAGTCCATTCCTCTTCAAACTACGTCGAACAACGGTCGAACGCCTGTTTCACCCGCGGTCAGCCTGCCTTGCCGGCGTGATGCAGACACAATCGCTATGAAATATAACCAGATAGTCTTTTTGCTTCCGGCCGCCCTGCACTAGGGTTAAGACTTATTAACCACTGTGAGCCAAGACTATGACCAGCCAACTGGCCGAAAAAATCGTCGCCTACCGCCGTGAACTGCATCAGAACCCTGAGCTGTCCAACCACGAATTTGCCACTACCGCCCGCCTGACCCGCTGGCTGGAAGAGGCCGGTATCCGTATTCTTCCGCTGGCGCTGAAGACCGGCGTGGTGGCTGAAATCGGCAGTGGCAAGGGGCCAATCATTGCGCTGCGCGGGGATATTGACGCCCTGCCGATTGAAGAAATTTCCGGGGTGCCGTTCAGTTCGCAAAACAGCGGCGTGATGCACGCCTGCGGACATGATTTTCACACCTCGGTGATGCTGGGCGCGGCGCATTTGTTGAAAGCACGCGAAGCCACCCTGCCTGGCACGGTACGCATTTTCTTCCAACCGGCGGAGGAAACCTTCAACGGTGCCCAGCACCTGATCGATGCCGGAGCCCTGGATAACGTGGCGGCGGTATTCGGTCTGCACAACGCGCCGGAGCTGCCGACCGGTACCTTTGCCACCCGCGCCGGGGCGTTTTACGCCAACGTCGATCGCTTCCAGATCCTGATCACCGGCAAAGGGGCGCACGCCGCCAAACCGGAGCAAGGGGTGGACACCATCGTCACCGCCAGCCAGATTGTCAACGCGCTGCAGACCCTGCCCAGCCGCAGCTTCAGTTCGCTGGAGTCGTTGGTGGTGAGCGTCACGCGCATTGCGGGCGGTAACACCTGGAATGTCCTGCCGCAGACCGTAGAGCTGGAAGGGACTGTACGGACCCATAGCGATAAGGTCCGCCGCCAGGTACCGGATAAAATTCGCCAGGTGATTAACGGCGTCGCCGCATCCCTTGGCGCACAAGCGGAACTACGCTGGCAGGCCGGTCCACCGGCGGTGGTCAACGACGCGCGCTGGGCAGCCTTCAGTAAAACCGTCGCCGCCGAAGCCGGTTACCGGGTAGAAGAGGCTGAGCTACAGATGGGCGGAGAAGACTTTGCGCTTTATCTGCACCACGTACCGGGCGTCTTTGTCAGTATCGGCTCGGCGAGTGAGTTTGGCCTGCACCACCCGCGTTTCAACCCGGATGAACAGGCGATTTTCCCGGCCTCACAATATTTTGAACTGTTAGCTGAGCGCACGCTGCAGCAATTAGCTACCACGCCGGAAAAAGCCACCAGCAAGGCATAGCGCTCGGCCGGTTATTATTCGCGGCGCAGTGTATTCTGCGCTGCGAGTTATTATTTCCCCTCGGTTATATTTGCCAATTTCAACATTAGAATATGCTGTTTTGTTGTTTTACATCCTGATGGTGCTCGTCAATAGTGGGGCTCTAAAGATAGCGCCACACCGGCACTTAACAGGGTGAAAGCAATGAGCAACAGTGCAAAAGAACCACGACAATTGCGCCTTGGCGCCATTTTGCATGGCGCATCGGGAAATATGTCCGCCTGGCGACATCCGGACGCTACTGCCGATGCCAGTATTAATCTCGATTTTAATATTGCCACGGCAAAAAAAGCCGAACAGGGTAAATTGGATTTCGTATTTGTGGCCGACGGCTTATATATCAATGAGAAATCCATTCCCCATTTTCTCAATCGTTTTGAACCCTTAACCCTGCTCGCCGCACTGTCCGCCGCCACCGATAAAATCGGGCTGGTGGGCACCTTATCCACCTCGTACAGCGATCCCTTTACCGTTGCGCGCCAGTTCGCCAGCCTGGATCACCTCAGCAAAGGCCGGGCCGGCTGGAACGTGGTGACCTCACCGCTGGAAGGGTCGGCAAAGAACTTCTCGCGCGCCGAGCATCCTGAACACAGCCTGCGCTACCGCATTGCCAGCGAATACCTCGACGTCACCAAAGGGTTATGGGACTCGTGGGAAAGCGACGCTTTTGTGCGAAACAAGAACAGCGGTGAATTCTTCAGCGCCGGTAAACTGCATACCCTAAATCACCAGGGCGAGTTCTTCTCGGTTCAGGGGCCGCTGAATATCGGCCGCACGCCGCAGGGGCGGCCCATTCTGTTCCAGGCCGGCGCCTCGGAGGACGGCAAGCAACTGGCAGCCAAACACGCCGACGCCATTTTCACCCACCATGAAAGCCAGCAACAGGCACAGGCATTTTATCAGGACGTTAAAAAACAGTTGGTGGAACAAGGCCGCGAACCGGATGACCTGCGGATCTTTCAGGGCGTCAGCGTGATTGTCGGTGACGACAATGAAGACGTGGAGCGCCAGTATTGGGAAACCGCCCGCCTGGTCAGTATCGAAAACGCACTCAACTACCTTGGCCGCTATTTCGAGCACTATGATTTCGCCCGTCATCCGCTCGATGAACCCTTCCCGGACGTCGGTGAACTGGGGCAAAACAGCTTCCGCAGCACCACCGACGCCATCAAGCGCAATGCCCGCGAACGCAATCTGACGCTACGGGAAGTCGCGCTGGAAGCCGCCTCACCTCGCCCGGTATTTGGCGGCACGCCGGAAGCGGTAGCGGACGGCCTGCAAAACTGGTTCGACACCCAGGCCGCGGACGGTTTCATCATCAGCGGCGGCACGCCAAATTCATTCGGCCACTTTGTCGATCGCGTGGTGCCGATCCTGCAGCAGCGCGGCCTGTTCCGCAGCGATTACAGCGGTGACACGCTGCGTGACCATCTGGGCCTCAAGTTGCCAGCCAATCAATTCACCCAATAACAATAATAATTTCTCAGGGATATCCGCTATGCGAACAACCTTTAGCGTCCTGCCCACCCAACGTAACGATCTGGGCGATTAGGAGCATACAGATGGCAAACGACGTTTTTATCCAAACGCTGCCGAACGATCCGCTGGTCCAGCCGGTGATCGCAGGGCTTTTCGGTGAATATCGCCAACGCTACGGCGACTATTTTGGTGACCAGGAACAGGAAGCGCTGGATGTGTACGCCCCACCGCAAGGCGCCTTTATCGTGCTGTTGCGCGCTGGGGAGCCGATCGCCATGGGGGCCTTCAAACGCTACGATCCGCAAACTGCCGAGCTGAAGCGCATCTGGACACGAACCGATCTGCGCCGCCAGGGTCTGGCACAGCGGGTATTGCAGCAACTGGAAACGCTTGCGCAGCAACAGGGTTATCGCCAACTCTACCTGACCACCGGTTTTCGCCAGCCAGAGGCGGTGGGCTTGTATTTGAGCAATGGCTACCAGCCGCAGTTCGATACCAGCGTCGATACTGAAGTCTACAGCCGCCCCCCTTACGATGGCCGGCTGCCATTTCGCAAAAGCCTGATAACAGCGGACGCACTCTGTTGCGCGCCGGAAAGGAAGATTGCCTAGGGGACGTTCCCCGTTCTTCGCCCTTTTATCTGTTTCAGGAGAGTTGTGATGTCCAAACAAGAAGTCTTAAAAGTGGTTCCCGCACGTTACCCGCTGCGGCTGGCAGGTGCGTTGTTCTCGGTGTTTATTCTGGCTGCGATCCTCCAGTCTGTGGCGACCAACGAGCGCTGGGAATGGGGGGTATTCGCCGAATGGTTCTTTGCCCCGGCGGTATTATCGGGGCTGGGGCAAACCCTGCTGCTGACGCTGCTCGGCACGCTGTTCAGTATCATCTTCGGTACGCTGCTGGCCCTGGCGCGGTTATCGCGCTCCTACCTGTTGGCCTCATTGGCATGGGGTTATATCTGGCTGTTCCGCTCGCTGCCGCTGATCCTGGTGCTGATCGTTCTGTATAACTTCTCTTATCTGTACGACTCAATCTCACTGGGTATCCCCTTTACCTCGCTGGTGTTCGCCAGCTATCCGACCATCGATATCCTCAGCCAGTTCTCGGTGGCGGTGCTGGGGCTGACGCTGGTGCAGTCGGCCTATACCGCAGAAATCATCCGCGGCGGCATTATCGGGGTCGAATACGGCCAGCATGAAGCGGCAGCTGCACTGGGTCTGCCAGGCTATCGCCGCACTTTCCGCATTATTTTGCCCCAGGCGCTGCGCTCAATCATTCCGACCGGCTTCAATGAAATTATCAGCCTGGCGAAGGGCACTTCGATTGTCTACGTGCTGGCGCTGCCGGAGCTGTTTTATACCATTCAGGTGATCTACAACCGCACCCAGCAGGTGATACCGCTGCTGATGGTCGCCACCGTCTGGTACCTGTTCATCACCACCGCGCTGTCGGTCATTCAGTATTACATCGAACGCTATTTCGCCCGTGGCGCAGTGCGCGAACTGCCGCCAACGCCATGGCAGAAACTGGCCGGCTGGTTAAAACCTTAGGAGGATCCCATGTCCGAAGCCATTGATTATTATGCCCTGCGCGAAGCGGCGGTACACAGCATCGTGCCAGTACCGGCACGCGGCCTGATTGAAATCAGCAACGTCAGCAAATTTTTCGGTAAACACAAGGCGCTGGACGACGTCAGCCTGACATTGCAACCGGGCACCGTCACGGTGATCCTCGGCCCTTCCGGTTCCGGCAAGTCCACCCTGCTGCGGGCCATCAACCACCTGGAGCGTGTCGATGAAGGCTTTATCCGGATCGACGGTGACTATGTTGGCTACCGGCGCAAAGGTGACAAGCTGTATGAGCTAAAAGAGAACGCCATTCTCAAGCAGCGTATCAACGTCGGTTATGTGTTCCAGAACTTCAACCTGTTCCCTCACCTGACGGTACTGGAGAACATCATTGAAGCCCCGATAGTGCATAAAATTTACTCGCGGGCCGAGGCCAAAGAGGTCGCTTATCAACTGCTGGATACCGTCGGCCTGCGCCACAAGGCAGACGCCTACCCACGCCATCTGTCCGGCGGGCAACAGCAGCGCATCGCCATTGCCCGTGCTTTGGCGCTGAACCCGAAGGTGATTTTGTTTGATGAACCGACCTCGGCGCTCGATCCAGAGCTGGTCGGTGAAGTATTGGACGTCATCAAGGGGCTGGCAGATCTTGGCGTAACGCTGGTGGTGGTCACCCATGAAATTGGCTTTGCGCGCGAGGCGGCGGATCAGATTGTTTTTATGGTCGATGGGCAAATCGTCGAACAGGGCGACGCTCGTCGGGTGCTGAACCATCCGCAACACCCTCGCACCATCAACTTCCTCAATAAAGTGCTGTGATCAACGGGGCGTCAGCGGCGCCCCGCTCTATTAGAGAGACGCGAAACGGCGCTTTTCAGCGGTAAAATCCAGCGGTTTGATGCCACGCTGATTACGATCCTGCGCAGTCAGTAGCGCCGGAGGAATAAACCAGGTCACTTCAAACAATAACCCATCCGGATCGTGCCCATAGATGCTTTTGTGCACGCCATGATCTTCTTCCAGCCCAAGAATGCCGCGTTGCGCCAACTGGTCGCGAATGCGCTCGAGTTCGTCCAGACTGTCGACTTCCCAGGCTAAATGGTACAACCCGGCCGGCGGCTCGTTTTCCGCCGGTGGCTCACCGTTGGCGCGAAATACTCCGGCCCGCTGCTGCCCCAGGTTCTTGCTGAACAGCGCCAGATCGTGATCGTTATCCGAATCGGCCGCCTGGGTAAACACCGCTTTCTCGGGGCTGCCTGAGGGTTTGAGCTTAAACCCCAGCACCTGATGATAAAAATCTGCGCTTTGCTGTACATCGCTGACATACAGCACCGCATGGTTTAGCCGTTTAATGCCCATCGATTGTCCCTTTCAGAAATGAATAAAGTCAGAAAGAAAATAGCATGTGCCGACAACCCCGCTAAATGCCGTAATCGCATTATCAAATGCCGGGCACGCAATCTGTCACTGCAGGGCATTCCGCGCTATCATATGCACTGTATTGAGCGACTTTATGAGAATGATGATGAACGGCAAGATAACGACTTTTTTTGAAGACAAAGGCTTCGGCTTTATTACCGATGAGAACGGGGAAAATCGTTATTTTCACGTGATTAAAGTGCAGAATCCGGAGCTGATTAAGAAAAACGCGGCGGTGACTTTCGAACCGACCAACAACACCAAAGGCCCATCGGCGTTTGCGGTCAAGGTGCTGGCGTCGAGTAAGTACATCATCATCGCCAACGAAAGAATCAAGATCACCAGCATCAAATCCTTCAACACCTTCACCAAAGAAGTGCCGGTGAAAGCGGACGTGGATAAAGAAAATACCGTGCTGTCGGTCGGCCTGTTGATGAACCGCATTCGCCCGCAGTCCGAAGAAGCGCCGCAGACCATGCAAACGCTGCGCATGCTGACCATCACCACCTTCCAGAACGACACCCATACCTTCTCTGAACATGAGATCGACATGGATGAAACCCTGAAAGTACTGAAAAGCCTGTAATCCCTTTTCAGGCGTATAAAAAACATTCTAAGCAATTTGATACCACCTGTGTTAGCGTGGGTTTTCACCTGACACAGGCCATTTTACTATGTCTGATACCAGCAGTGTTAAAGGCTTTATCAACCGCTCCACCAAAATCGCCTGCCCCAAATGCGCCTACGTCACCACTCAAAAATGCGCGATGCTGCGGCAAAATGTCATGCTTATCTGCCCAAACTGCGGTACCGAGTTTGAACCCAAGCAGAACTGAAGCCCTTATTTAAACATGATGTGACCAACGCTGTTGCCACTTACCGCGTTAAACGATTCCACCCGGTTACGCCCCTGCGACTTGGCGCGATAAAGCGCGATATCCGCCATATTCATTAACTGTTCCAGCGATTTAACTTCGTTCATCCCCAGACTGGCGACGCCAACGCTGATGGTGATGTTCAACGGCACCTTGCCAGAGGGGAGCAAATCGGCTTTTTGTACCAATTGCCGCAAATGCTCTGCCAGTGCCACCCCCTGCGCCGCCAGCGCCCGCGGCAGCATAATGGCGAACTCTTCCCCACCCAAACGGCCAAACAGCTGATCGTGACGCAACTCGCGCCGGACAATATGGGCGAATGAAGCCAGTACCTGATCGCCCACCAGATGCCCATGGGTATCATTAATCTGTTTAAAATGGTCGATATCGATCAGCAGCAGCGACACCGCCTCCTTCGATTTATGTTTATGCTCCAGCAGTTCACCGGCCTTGCGCGTCATTGCATTGCGCGCCAGTACACCGGTCAGAAAATCGTGATTGGCGCTGTGCTCCAGTCGCCGCAGCAGCTTACGGTTAACGGCAATTGAACTGGCAAGGATCAGTGGCCCCATCACCAGCATGGCAATCCCCAAACGGGCTGACATCAGCGTGTCGAGGAAGGCAACGTGGTTGTTGGGCGTTTCATACAGCATCAGGTTGGCGGAGATACTGCTGATCTCGGTCATACCGGTCAGCAGCGTCAACAAGGTGACCGTGAACAATTGGTAGCGCACCGCGCACCACAGCAGCGCCGGAATGGGAAAGGCAATAGCCCCCGGACCGCCGATATACACACTAAACACCAGTGAAAACAGCAGTGCCAGCAGCGGCATACTGGCACGCAATTGCCAGTTGAACTGCATACGCAACAGTTGTTTAAGACGCGGTGCCGCCAGCAGTACGGGCAACAGCAGCAGGTTGGTCGAGAACTGCTCGCTGAACCAGGCTAACCAGGCGATAACGGCCGTGTTGTTGTACAGGCTGTCATTACGCAGTATCGATAAGGTCGACGCCACCGCCGCGCTACTCAGGCTGGCGGTAAACATATAAAGGATGGTCTGGGGCTTGCCCATCCGGCGCTGCGACTTTGGCAGCAGCGACATCACGCCGTAACCGGTGGCAATCAACGACATATTGCAGGCGTTCAACCACATCGCCAGCGACAGGCTCTCGCCGTTGGCTAAATCGGCGGCGACCATCCCAATATAGATGGCCAGCCAACCGGATGGCCTGGCATAGGCGGGTTTACGTAATAACAGGCCGAGCAAAATCGCATTCACCGGCCAAAACAGCGAAAGCGATCCTATTGGACGGGTAAAAATACCCAGCAGGGAAAGCAAAAAGGCCAGCAGAAAAAGCGTAATCAGCTGGATAGCCGCAGGCAAACCATGTTTGTCGCTTATTCTGGCGTTCATCACCTTACCCATATATTTATAATAACCAGAGCAATTCTATGCATGTTCCCTCGCCCGGCATAATGCAAATGACATGAAAACCAGAGGCAGACTTAAAAAAATACAGGCAGATCAATCACAAAGATACATTCACTTTTATTTAACGGAATGTTCTTAACTCAAGCAGTCAAAGAGATGGTTCATGATGAAACGAAATTTCATCCTGCCGAAAATAATGTTCAAGGATATCTACCAGCATAGCGTAAAGCATCGCCAATCAGCACAATACAATGACCTTAAAAATAAAATGGTATTTTACTTACTGCCAAACCATTCCGCTGGCTATTATTTTTCAGCAAGCGACTCCTGACAACAATTAAAACCGGGAATATAAAAAAAGCCCGCACAGTGCGGGCTCGCTTGAAGAGCAGCTAATTGACAGTTACGACACAGCCATTGCATGCCTGTGTTGCTGCTCATTGTATCGCCGGAAGCTTAAGCCCACCTTAGTAACAAAAAACCCGGTCTAGGAACCGGGAATGTTTGTACGAAATGCAGTGTTAGCCCAAGCAGGCTAATAACATTCACCACTTTACGCTGCAATTGTGTAGAAAAAATGAGCAAAATGGATGGCTGTTAAGCCAGTTTGGCGGCAAAACCCGCCACGCGTTGCCCGTAAAGGCTGGCCGTTTCCAAATCGCCAGACAACATTTCATCCACACCGGCGTCGGCAGGCGTTTGCACCAGCAGCCCTACCGAACCGCCCAGGTTGTTGATATCGGTACGCTGCGCCGACTTGGTATTCGCGGGCATCAGCCCCAGGCTGACCCACAGGCCGCCATGCTGCGAGGCCAGAGTTTGCAGAGCGATCAGCGTAACCTGCTTATCACCATTCAGGCTGGCGCTGTTGGTGAATCCACCGAAAACCTTATCCTGCCACTTACGGCCAAACCAGGCCTTTGAACTGGCATCGGCAAACTTTTTGAATTGCCAGGACGGGCCACCCATATAGGTCGGCGAACCAAAGATAATGGCATCCGCCTCATCGAGTTTCTGCCAGGCTTCATCGCTGATATTGCCTTCCTGATCGATAGCGATCAGTTCCGCTTGCGCGCCCTCGGCAACAACCTTTGCCAAACGCTCGGTGTGGCCGTAGCCGGAATGAAAAATAACCACTGTCTTCGCCATTAGGAACTCCCAGATCGTTGCAGTAGAGTGCCGACGGCACTCGAGGATATTCTTATCCAATCTAATCAACTGACCCTGGGGTGAATACCAAATTTATCTGACAGAGTTATTCAAAAAAACCGGCCGGTACTCATGCGCCAATTGCCTGTGGGCCCTGCTGCCGGGCGAAATCAATAAACGCACGCAGCGGCCGCGGCATTTGCCGGTTGGCGGGGTAGTAAAGATAGAAACCGGGAAACGGTGGCGTCCAGGCCGCCAGCAACGGCAGTAATCGACCGTCGTTCAGTGCCTCTGCCACCTGACTCTCAAACAGATAGGCAATCCCCAATCCATCCACAGCGGCACGCACCAGCACCTGCGGCTCATCGACGATCAGCGGCCCCTCCACCGCGATTTCCAGCTTTTCGCCACCGCGCTCGAATTCCCAACGATAAATACTGCCATTGGTTGGCCAGCGAGTATTCAGGCAGCGGTGCTGACGGAGCGCATCGGGGGTTTGCGGCGTGCCATAACGCGCCAAATAAGCTGGCGAGGCTACCACGCACATTCGTTGCTCGCCCCCCAGCGCGACGGCCACCATATCCTTCTCCAGCCGCTCATGCAGCCGCACACCCGCGTCAAAACCCGCGGCCACCATATCCACCAGCCGATCCTCCACGCTCAGATCCACAACAATATCGGGATAATGCGCATTGAACGGGGCCAACAGCGGAGCCAAGTAATGGATCGCCGCCAGGCCGGAGGCGTTAAGCCGTAGGGTACCCGCAGGCTGTAAACGCAGCGCGGCGGTCTGCGTCACGGCGGCCTCAATCTCGGCAATTGCCGGTGACAAACGCGCCAACAGCAACTCCCCCGCTTGGGTTAGCGCGACACTTCGAGTGGTGCGATTCAGCAGACGCACGCCCAACCGGGTTTCCAGATTGCGCTGCGTCTGGCTAAGCGCTGAGGCGGACATGCCCAATTGCGCTGCGGCACGGGTAAAGCTGCCATGTTCAACAATGACGGCAAAAGCGCGTAATTCCGCGAAGTCACTTCCTCTCATTATGCCCCCTGCACTTAATAATTCATGAAGATTATAGCGTATTCATTACACTCCCGGAGGGGCCTATGCTTGAACAAAACCACAGAGGAAATACCCCATGCTGACATCACTGGCCCTGAACCATTACCGCCTGCTTGGCCGCTCTGGCCTGCGCGTTTCGCCGCTGGCGCTCGGCACCATGACCTTCGGCACCGATTGGGGCTGGGGCGCAGAACAAGCGGAAGCTCGTCGGCTGTTTGACGTTTATGTAGAGCGTGGCGGCAATTTTATTGATACCGCCAACCGCTATACCGAAGGCAGTTCCGAACGATTTATTGGAGAATTCGCCACCGGACGCCGCGACCGTCTGGTGATCGCCACCAAGTACACGCTACCCATGCAGCCCGATAATCCAAACTCTGGCGGTAACCACCGTAAAAGCATGGTGCGCTCGGTGGAAGAAAGCCTGCGACGCCTGAACACCGATTATATCGACCTGCTGTATCTGCACGCCTGGGACGCCACCACTCCGGCGGAGGAGATCATGCGCGCCATGGACGATCTGGTACGGGCCGGCAAAGTGTTATATCTGGCCGTTTCGGATCTGCCCGCCTGGCAGGCCGCCAGAATGCAGACACTGGCAGATTTACGCGGTTGGTCGCCGTTGATTGGCCTGCAGATTGAATACAGCCTGTTGGAACGTACCGTGGAGCGAGAACTGATACCGATGGCGCAAGAGCTGGGCCTTGGCGTCATTCCATGGTCACCGCTGTCCGGTGGCATATTGAGCGGAAAATACAGTCGCCAGGATTTACAAGCGCAGGGGGAAGAGAACGGAACCCGACGTGCCATGGTTCGCAACAAAGGTATGCTGACCGAGCGCAACATTACCCTTGCCGAAACGGTATTAACCCTGGCCAGGGAGGCGGGTTTTAGCCCTTCTCAAGTGGCCCTGGCCTGGACGCTGCGCAACCCGGCAGTGACGGCCCCAATCATAGGTGTACGCACGCTGGCACAACTGGAAGATAACCTGGGAGCGCTGGAGGTCAGGCTGACAGCAGAGCAGTGGCGGCGTCTGGACACGGCAAGCGCCATTGAACTGGGTTTCCCCCATGATTTTCTGGCGCTACAGGTTACGCGCGACATTATGTTTGGCGGTTTGACGATTGAGCGCAGATAAAAAAAATCCCGCACCAGGCGGGATAAACTTAACAGGGATGGGGTAATACACTACAGGGAATGGATAACACACAACATCATCGGGTAGGACTACATTACCAATCCCAATGTATAGAACTGTCATCCCTGAGTAAGTTTGCTCCGGCAGATGTAACGCCGGATGGAAATGTGACATTGTTGCCCCTGGCGCTACCGTTCAGGAACTCGCGCAGCGCTTTAGCAACCTCACACAAATGATTAATAAATAATCGATCAAGGGCTATTAAAAGCCCCGGGTGGTATACTGAAAAACCCCTACATCTACCCGGTGAAAGATATGTCTATCTTTGATGCCCTTAAGATGTTCAGCAACACAACGGTTAAAGTGACGTGTCCAGAATGCGCTCACGTGTTTGAACAAAATAGCCGCAAAGTGCGTAAAAACATCACCCTGATTTGCCCCAAATGCGGCCACTATTTCCTTCCTGACGAAAAGTAGTGCCTGCAACGCCTCACCGCCTTTAGTGCGAAAGCTGAGTGGTATAGTTGGCGGCAACCCAACGATAGCCGTTGCCCTCGGCCTTCACGTGCCCCAGCCCGGGGAATGAGATATGGGCTGCGGCCACCCAATCTCCCTCGCGCGCCACCTGTGCCAGAATACGCTCTCGGGTTTGCACTGCCTGCTGTTGGTTCACATCAAAATGGATCGCCACCTCAGGGTCCGGCATTTGCACCGCCTTGGCATGAATGATGTCACCCCACAATACCAGCGTTTGCCCTTCGCTTTCGACCCGATAGACCACGCTACCCGGCGTGTGGCCCGGTGCCGGTAGCGCCTGGATACCGTCCAGTACTCTTAGCGGCGCAGTGAAAGTTTTCAGCTTACCGGCTGCGATCACCGGATTAAGCGAATCTGCCGACTCCTTGAAGGTATGCCTCTGGCTCGCCTCCACCTTGCCGAGATTGGCCGTATTCAGCCAAAAATCCACGTCTTTTTTATCGACATAAACCAGCGCATTAGGAAATGCCGGTTTGCCGTTTAACGACGCTCCGCCAGAGTGATCGCCATGTATGTGGGTCAACAGTACCGCGTCCAGGGTTTCCGCCGGGTAGCCCGCCGCACGCAGATTTTCCAACAGGTGCCCACCGGTTTTGCCCAATAGCGGTCCGGCCCCCGTATCAACCAGCACTCGCTGCTTGCCGGTATCAATAACAAAGGTGTTGATTGAAGTTTCCGCCTGCGGCGTCATCGCCTCCAGGGCCATCCTTTGCTTCAGCTCCTGCGGCGAGATATGGGTCAACAATTTATCGAGCGGGATGGTCACCGTGCCGTCGGACACGGCGGTAATGACAAATTTACCCAGTGGCATGCGGTAATAGCCCGGTGCCTGTGCCTGGACCTGCACATCCGCCGTGGCGGCACCAGTCAACAGTAAGCCGGCAAATGCCAGCGCAGAAAACAGCTTCATAACATCCCCTTCAGTTAGAAAAATGCGTCGCCTTTAACGCTGACGGAGATTATGGTAGCGGCAGTTAACATCATTCAAATTGATTGGAATGATTATGAACATCAGAGAAAATGATTTTAGTCGTATCGACCTGAACCTACTGACGGTGCTGATGGTATTGTTTCGTGAACGCAGCGTGTCGCGGGCGGCAGAAAAGCTGTATCTGGGGCAACCGGCCGTCAGCGGTGCATTGGCACGTCTGCGTGACATGTTCAATGACCCACTGTTTATCCGTACCGCTCAGGGTATGGAACCCACCCCAAGGGCACAAGCGCTGGTGCTGGCATTGACCCCCTTGCTGGAAGAGATGCAACAGGTGCTATTTCAGCCCCCCAATTTCGTTGCCGCCACGGCGCAACACAGCTTCCGGATAGGCATGGCCGATTGGGTCGAAATGTGGCTGATGCCCGCGCTAATGGCTGACCTGAAACAGCAGGCACCCGGTATCACTCTAAACGTGGTGGCCACCGATCCATTCCAGGACTGTGATGCACTGGAGCAGGACCGTATTGATCTGGCCATTTCCGTCGCGCCCTCGGGACCTAAATGGCTGCAGCGAGAAGTGTTGACCAAGATGAACTTCTGCACTTTGTGGCATCCGGGACAGCTAAACCTGCCCACCCCGCTGCCGCTGGCGAATTACATTACTAACGACCATCTGCTGGTTTCCTACCGTGGCGCAAACACCAGCGCTATCGATGAACAGCTGACTACTTATGGGCTACAGCGTTCGGTGCGTTACACCAGCCCGCACTTCGCCACGCTGCCGCTGATCCTGCAGCGCAGCCCGGCACTGGCCACCGTACCTGCAGGGTTGGGCAAAATCTGGAGTCAGGATTATGGCCTGAAGCGCAGCGAGCTACCGCTGGATCTCCCACCTTTCGAAGTAGCCATGTTGTGGCATCACAAACGCAGTCAGGATCCCGCGTTACTGTGGCTGATGGAGCGGGTATCTGCACTGACGGCAGCCGCTTATCTGGCGGGGTGAACCACAAACAGACGCGATTCGAATCCACCACTTTTAAAGGTACGGGTATTAACCCACCCTGACGGCGAGCGACCAAAATCCTGATTGAAATCGCCACCGCTGACCAACCATACCCGGTGATACTTCACTGACAAAGCTTTGAGATTATCGACGTAGGTTTGCGCCGCCCGATCGTGGAAGAAAGTCCCAAATCCATAGGCATTGGGTTTACCGGAAATGCCGTTGGGTTTTATCGGGGTATATAACAACGCGCGGTAGTCTTTTTTGTTGTAATAGACATAACTCAGATAATTGAACATGTTGCTGACGACAACCGCATCACCAGGCTGATAACCACTGTTGATATAGTGCACCATCCCCTTAAACTGATCTTTATCCGATAAATAATCATCGCGCAGCCCACTGCCGAACAGCAGGCTAAAAAACACCAGCAGCGAAACCCCACGAAGCTTACTTTTACTTTCTGCAATCAGGATCGCCAAAATGATTGGGATACCTAACGCAGCAAAAAACAAATAGCGATCAACAAACAGCGGCATCCGCCAGGAAATCGCAAACAGCAGCAAGACCGGGACAAATACGCCACTGAGCAGCAATAGTTTGAATTTGTTCTCTACCCCACGTGAAACCAGCAGCAAACCAGACAACCCAACGAAGAAGGCCGGCAGCAACAGGAAAATGCCCCAGTAATAATTTCGGCCATCATCTCCGGTTAAAAAACGCCAGAGCATGGCGGGCAAGTCGCTCCATGCCACTTGTGGGATCCAGCCGACGTCCCCACCGACTCTTAGCTCCGCAATATGAGCCAGCAAATTTAACAACACCAGCAACCAGGGGATATAAGCCAGCCCGATGGCCAGATTAGCCAGCCACCACGTCGATTGCTTTAAATAACAAACCGGTTCATCACGCCGACAGGACAGTGCCAATAGCACCATCCAGTGAGTTACCAGAGCAAAAATGGTGAAGTAGTGAGTATATAAACTCAGCGTCATCAACACCGCATAGGCCGCCAGATAACGACGGTTGGCGGGTGCCTTCAACCACATTACCAGTGCCATGGTCGCAGCGATGATCAACATCCCCATCAGCGCATACATGCGCGCTTCCTGACTGTAACGCACCGCCATCGGCATCATTGCCATCAGGCCACCGGCCAGCAATGCCGCCCGTTCATTGGCCAGCCAACGGGTGAGTTTGATTACCAGTGCCACCGTAACCACGCCAAACAGCATGCTGAGGGAGCGCACCGCCAGAATGCTGTCGCCAAACAACAGCATCCAACCGTGCAGCAGCAGATAATAAAGCGGGGGATGTACGTCAAAGGATGCATGGTAGAGCAACGCCGACAGGTCATAGCGGCTGGTCAGCACGCTGGACGCTTCGTCACACCAAAAATATTTGTTGGTTAAAGAAACGCCCCGAATCACGGCCGCAAACATCACGATCAAATACACGTATTGTTTATAGCCGATGCCTTTTAACCTGTTGCTCGTCAGCGGGGCATTTGATATTTGTTGCAGTGACATAGCCACATTCCACCGGATTGCTCCACACAATGTGGAGACGCCGCGTCATCATTGCCGAGAGCAAGTAAATGGCGACTCAATCAATAGATAAAAGTCAGTGAAATCTCCCGACAAAGCATCCGCTTTACGGGCAGGGGCCAGATGCAGGCTAAACTAAAATTTCCGAACTTTGCTCGCTGATAAACCAGCCTGAGTTCCGCAAAGCAGACCGGTTGAATCGACAGGCTGAAATATGGGAGCGGTGTGATGCACAGAGAACGACACAGCATAGAGAAAATAGGCTGGCTCAGAGCGGCGGTCCTTGGCGCTAACGATGGCATTGTTTCTACCGCAAGCCTGCTGTTGGGGGTAGCATCCGCCAATGCCACTCACCAAAGTATTTTGTTGACCGGCATTGCCGGTTTGGTCGCTGGTGCGATGTCGATGGCAACCGGTGAATATGTTTCCGTGTCTTCGCAGTCAGACACCGAGAAAGCCGCCCTGGCGGAAGAACAGGCCGAGCTGGATGCCGATTTTCAGGGTGAATTTCGCGAGTTAACCTCAATTTATGTCCATCGGGGTCTGGACGCCGCGCTGGCGAAACAGGTGGCCGCAAAACTGATGAGCCATGATGCTTTGGCAGCACATGCGCGCGAGGAATTGGGCATTTCAGAAATCACCACCGCCCGCCCCTTGCAGGCTGCTCTGACTTCTGCAGCAAGCTTCTCGACGGGGGCCATATTGCCTTTATTGGTGGCCGCTATTGCCCCGGCCCAGTGGGCGATCGCCGCCATTGCCCTTTCCGCATTAATTTCGCTGGCCATACTGGGCGGGATTGCCGCCAAGGCCGGTGGGGCACCGATACTTCCTGGTATTATTCGCATTACTTTCTGGAGCGCCCTGGCGATGGGGGTTTCATCTGGCGTCGGTGCGCTTTTTGGTTCTATGGCCGGCTGAGGTTGGCGACCCCGTGACTCCCCATTTCGGTTATAAAATAATGACGCACACTACCGGTAATGTATTCAAAATAATTCCCCAGGTAATACTGGAACGTAAAATAGTCTCGGCTGCTATTACAGGCGCTATTTTATCCGTTAGTCCTTCAGTCTTTAAATAATCAGCCAGACGGTCGAGATTGCCATTAAATTCCTTCATCAGTGACTTTAACGCCTTTGGCAACAATGCCACCAGCGAAGGAATTTCAACGAATTTAAACCCACGCAACAACTCGACCAGTTCGCCGTAGCGAAGACCGCTAAAGATATTCCTCAGTAGAGAGTTATCCAATTTCGGGGCCAGCAGGCGTTGAATATCCGGTTCAAGCAAACACCAAAATGCCCTGGCTGCGTGACCTTTTCCCATCTCGTTCAAAGAAGCCTATTGTCGACAGTATGGAGATGAGCTGGCCGGGACAGCTAACCAAGCTGAGACAAAAAGCTACGTTTGACGATGATTTCACCTTCACTTAAGAAATGAAACCACGCGTCGCTGCTTATAGACGAGATCATTGTGTCCGACAACAGCTAATTGCCGTTTTTTAATGAAAAATTAGCTATATAAATAGATCCGTCTATAACGTTTGGCTTGTTACAAAAAACTCAGGACCCCTGACCACCGTATCTAAAACTATTTCTGACCTATTCAAGTTGGTAATTCAACCAAATATGATGCGTGCCATCGGTGTCGATTTTGATACCTCCAGATCCTGATATCCCTCTCAATTCATCTGTACCACTGCCTCCAACTATGCAAAAAAATTCATCTGCCCGACCAGTGCTGGCTGTAGAAGCTGAGTGGATGAAATTGAAAGTGCCTTCTTTCCCATTCACCCTACCTTTGAAGCTCTCAATTGCGATGTAACTGCCCGTTCTGGTCGTCTGGTCGAACGCCGCAGTAAACACTGTTGAGGAAATACCATCGATAGCACCCGAGTAACATTTCTCCATGGTGCTAATAGACACCGGCAAGGCAGTCGTAATCTCGGGGATTGGGCTCAGCCCAGTTGATTTGAAATTCTTAGCAGAAAAAGTGGCTAACGCTTCCATTCACATCCGTCTCTATCAAAATGGGTGGGGTCCTTATTCTACTCCACAACATAGCTATCCGCCTGCAGGAAATGGGAGGATGGTAAAGCATAGAAATGGTGCAGAGATATGCGCACTTGGCACCGAATAATTTAACTGAGCATGCGGGGCAGATTAATACGATTTTTGGTGGCTTAGTCCCAAATCTGTCCCACGAGGGAAATGAAAAGCTTGGGTGATTTTCGTAAGCAGTTGAATCTAAATGGTACGCCCTACAGGGCTCGAACCTGTGACCTACGGCTTAGAAGGCCGTTGCTCTATCCAACTGAGCTAAGGGCGCATTGGGATGCGGCAACCTGAGTTGCGGAGTGCGATTATACGGTCAGGGGTTACTGAGTCAATGCCTTTTCATGACGTTACGGCGCTGGTCGTACTTTATGGTGGTTTTTCCACCATTCCCCCTGCCGTTCGCTAAATTCACCTCATCATTCGCAGCCTATCCCCTTCCGATGCGTCTTCTCAGCATAGCCTCCGGCACAGCGCACGCAGGCGTGCTCGCCAGGATGGCGGTGCTTTGTGTACCGCGAGCTGATGCAACACCATCAACTGCGCCACGTCCGCCGGATGCATTGACGAGTCGAACACCGTTTCGCCCACGTGTTTGGGCGGGTTAATCGGGCTGGCAATCTGCTGATGCCATGGATGTAGCCGGGTGATGATCATCATGATAGTGGCTCCGTTAGCGCCTGCGGCTGGCGCGAATACCGCAGTGTGAATAGCCACAGCTTAGGTAGCGCAAGGTAAAAAAGGCGTAGAGGATCATTCTGTTGGCATAAAAAAAGCGTAAATCTCCCCCGGCAAACAGCGTCGAACACGATTCAGCGCCTGACAGCGCGCTCCGCTTCTGACAAAATAGCGCCATCCCCGCTTTTCTTAATTGATGGATTTCCTCACTGATGTCAGCAAAGATTATTGATGGTAAAACGATTGCGCAGCAGGTTAGAAACGAAGTGGCTGAGCAAGTTAAACAACGTCTGGCCGCCGGAAAACGCGCGCCGGGCCTGGCAGTCGTGCTGGTTGGCGAGAACCCGGCCTCACAGATTTACGTCGCCAGCAAGCGCCGCGCCTGTGATGAGGTGGGCTTCCTCTCCCGCTCCTACGATTTGCCTGCCACCACCAGTGAGGCCGAATTGCTGGCGCTGATCGATCGGCTGAATGCCGACGGCGAGATCGACGGCATCCTGGTGCAGTTGCCGCTGCCTGCCGGCATCGATAACGTCAAAGTGCTGGAGCGTATTCATCCGGATAAAGACGTCGACGGTTTCCACCCTTACAACGTCGGCCGTCTGTGCCAGCGCTCGCCTAAACTGCGCCCATGTACCCCGCGCGGCATCGTCACCCTGCTCGAGCGTTACAACATCGATACCTATGGCCTGAATGCCGTCGTGGTTGGCGCATCCAACATCGTTGGCCGCCCGATGAGCATGGAGCTGCTGCTGGCCGGTTGCACCACCACCGTGACCCACCGTTTCACCAAAAACCTGCGTCATCACGTTGAAAACGCCGATCTGCTGATCGTCGCGGTCGGAAAACCGGGCTTTATTCCGGGTGATTGGATCAAACCGGGCGCGATCGTGGTGGATGTCGGCATTAACCGTCTTGAAAGTGGTAAAGTAGTCGGCGACGTAGAATTCGATGCCGCCAGTGAACGCGCGGCCTACATTACTCCGGTTCCGGGTGGCGTTGGCCCAATGACCGTTGCTACACTGATCCAAAATACCTTGCAGGCCTGCGAGGTTTATCACGACGTTCAACCTAAATAAGTAAGGCAGTATGGAAACTTTTAATCTGGATAATCACCCGCACGTCGAACTGTGCGACCTGCTCAAGTTCCAGGGCTGGTGTGAAAGTGGCGGTGCCGCCAAAGAAGTCATCGCCGATGGGCAGGTGAAAGTAAACGGCAAAGTAGAAACGCGCAAGCGCTGCAAAATCGTCGCCGATCAGGTGGTGGAGTTTAACGGCGGCAAGGTTGTAGTTAAGCCATAAACCGTGCTCCATAGAAAAAGGCGCTGAGGGTTAACCCAGCGCCTTTTTTATTTTAAGCCTAAAGCGAATTACTTACGGCGCCAGGTGGTTCCCTGCGGGCCATCTTCCAGCACGATGTTCATCTCGTTCAAACGGTCGCGTGCGGCATCCGCCAGCGCCCAATCTTTGGCTTTGCGCGCGTCATTACGCTGTTTGATCAAGGCTTCGATCTCCGCCACTTCACCGTCGTCCGCCTGTGCGCCGCCCTGCAGGAACAGTTCCGGTTCTTGCTGCAACAGGCCCAGCACCTTCGCCAGCTTGCGCAGTTCTGCCGCCAGGCCGTTGGCTGCAGTCAGATCTTCCGCTTTCAGGCGGTTAACCTCGCGTGCCAAGTCAAACAGCGCCGAGTAAGCTTCCGGGGTATTGAAGTCGTCATCCATGGCTTCGCGGAAGCGGGCTTCAAACACGTCACCACCGGCCGGTTGCGCGTTAACGTCGGTACCGCGCAGCGCGGTGTACAGACGCTCCAGTGCGGTACGCGCCTGTTTCAGGTTCTCTTCGCTGTAATTTAGCTGGCTGCGATAGTGGCCGGACATCAGGAAGTAACGCACGGTTTCGGCGTCGTAGTAACCCAGCACGTCGCGGATGGTGAAGAAGTTATCCAGCGATTTCGACATTTTTTCTTTGTCGATCATCACCATACCGGAGTGCATCCAGTAATTGACGTACGGGCCGTCGTGCGCACAGCTCGACTGGGCAATCTCGTTCTCGTGGTGCGGGAACATCAGATCGGAACCGCCGCCGTGGATGTCAAAATGGGTGCCCAGCTGCTTGCAGTTCATCGCAGAACATTCAATGTGCCAGCCCGGACGGCCTGCGCCCCATGGCGATTCCCAGCTAGGTTCGCCCGGCTTGGACATCTTCCACAGCACGAAATCCATCGGGTTGCGTTTTACGTCATCGATTTCTACCCGCGCACCGGCCTGCAGCTGATCCAGATCCTGGCGTGATAACAAACCGTATTGCGGATCGCTGTCGATGGAGAACATCACGTCGCCGTTGCTGGCCACGTAGGCGTGATCGCGATCGATCAGGCGCTGGGTGATCTCAACGATCTCGGAAATATGCTGAGTGGCGCGCGGCTCGATGTCCGGGCGTTCAATCAGCAGAGAATCGAAGTCGGCGTGCATCTCTGCCAGCATACGCGTGGTCAGTTGATCGCAGCTTTCGCCATTCTCTGTCGCACGGCGGATAATTTTATCGTCAACGTCGGTAACGTTACGCACGTAGTTCAGCGAATAGCCAAGGTAACGCAAATAACGCGCAACGACGTCGAAAGCAACAAAGGTACGCCCGTGGCCGATATGACACAGGTCATAGATGGTTACCCCGCACACGTACATGCCAACTTTACCGGCATGAATGGGTTTAAATTCCTCTTTTTGACGACTCAGGGTATTAAAAATCTTTAGCATCGGGACATTCCGTGGTGTGCGTGATAACAAAAATAGTAATTAGGCGATTCACCCAGCAGCGTATTGAAACCCGAAGCCTGATCTAATGCAAGGTTAAGGCCGCGCTTTGCTAAGCTGAGAGGTGGAAAACGGTGAGAAATCAGCGATCGCCACCAACGTTATAATATAACAATTATCGTTTTACCACAGCCAGCGTGCGGTTTACCCGCTGCTGACTGATTAAAGGAGATATGTTATAACGGCGGTCTGATTGTTCACTCGATCCTTGTGACATCTCAATTCATCTTGTTAGGACTAAAACTATGGTTACTTTCCACACTAATCACGGCGATATCGTTATCAACACCTTTGCTGACAAAGCGCCGGTTACCGTTGAAAACTTCCTGAACTACTGCCGTGAAGGTTTCTACAATAACACCATTTTCCACCGTGTTATCAATGGCTTTATGGTTCAGGGCGGTGGTTTTGAGCCGGGCATGACCCAGAAAGACACCAAAGCGACTATCAAGAACGAAGCCAACAACGGTCTGAAAAACACCATCGGTACCCTGGCAATGGCTCGTACCAACGATCCACACTCTGCGACCGCACAGTTCTTCATCAACGTGGCAGACAACGACTTCCTGAACTTCCGCGGCGAAAACGCCCAGGGTTGGGGCTACTGCGTATTTGCTGAAGTGGTTGAAGGCATGGACGTGGTTAACAAGATCAAAGCGGTGAAAACCGGCCGTAGCGGCATGCACCAGGACGTACCGGTAGAAGACGTCATCGTCACTAGCGTTACCGTCAGCGAGTAATCGCGGCTGCATGAACACGCTGTTCATCGCAGACCTGCATTTAAGCGCACAGGAACCGGCAATCACTGCCGGTTTTCTGCGTTTTTTGCGGCAAGATGCCATACACGCCGACGCCCTGTACATTCTTGGGGACCTGTTTGAAGCCTGGATCGGCGATGACGATCCCGAGCCGCTGCACGGTGAAATTGCCGCGGCGCTGAAGGCGCTGCAACAGGCTGGCGTGCCCTGCTACTTTATCCACGGCAACCGTGATTTTCTGGTCGGTAAACGCTTTGCCCGTGCCAGCGGTATGCAACTGCTACCAGAAGAGAAAGTGCTGGAGCTGTATGGGCGAAAAATCCTGATCCTGCATGGCGACACGCTGTGTACCGACGATCAGGCCTACCAACAGTTTCGCCGTAAGGTACACAATCCGCTGATCCAAAAGCTGTTTCTGGCAATGCCGCGGCGCTGGCGTCTTAAGATCGCAGCCAAAATGCGTGCTCGCAGCCAGCAGAGTAATCAGTACAAGTCGGACTCCATTATGGACGTCAACCCGCAGGCGGTTGAGCAGGCGATGCTGCGCCACCAGGTTCACTGGATGATCCACGGCCACACTCACCGTCCGGCGGTGCATGAATTGGCATTGAGCAGCGGCAAGGCCCACCGCGTGGTGCTGGGAGCCTGGCACCTTGAAGGTTCAATGATCAAAGTCAGTGCCGACGCCGTCGAGCTGATCCAATTCCCGTTCTAAGTTCCTGACTTGTCGCGCAGGTAAAAAAATTCACGCTTTTGGCAATGAAAACCGGCGACGCAACCGTTTTCCTCGCCGAGCGCTCATGGTATGCTCTGTGCCCTCATTCGGCCTCCCGCCGCAGGCAACCGGCCGTCGTTTGTACAATACAGGAGCCTTACACCCATGGGAGCCAACGCCGCTTCAGCCACCCACGCTGGGGTTAAAATCGCAATCGTAATGGGATCGAAAAGTGACTGGGCCACCATGCAGTTTGCCGCCGAAGTCCTGACCTCGCTCGATGTCCCGTTCCATGTCGAAGTCGTTTCCGCTCATCGCACGCCAGACAAGCTGTTCAGCTTTGCCGAGCAGGCAACTGATAATGGCTTTGACGTGATCATTGCCGGTGCTGGCGGTGCTGCGCACCTGCCGGGCATGCTGGCGGCGAAAACGCTGGTTCCGGTGCTGGGTGTTCCAGTGCAAAGCGCTGCCCTGAGCGGTGTAGACAGCCTGTATTCGATCGTGCAAATGCCACGCGGTATTCCAGTGGGCACGCTGGCCATCGGCAAAGCCGGTGCTGCCAACGCCGCCCTGCTGGCGGCACAAATTCTGGCGCTGCACGACGCCGAGCTGGCACAACGCCTGGCCGATTGGCGTCAGGCACAAACTGACGAGGTGCTGAACCACCCGGATCCGCGGGAGGAAGCATGAAGCCGGTTTGCGTACTGGGCAACGGTCAGTTAGGGCGCATGCTGCGCCAGGCCGGTGAACCGCTGGGCATCGCCGTATATCCGGTGGGCCTTGACGCCGAACCTGAAGCCGTGCCCTACCAGAACAGCGTGATCACCGCCGAAATCGAACGCTGGCCGGAAACCGCGCTGACGCGCGAGCTGGCAACCCATAACAGCTTCGTCAACCGTGATATTTTCCCGCGTCTGGCGGACCGCCTGACGCAAAAACAGTTGCTCGACCAGCTTGGTCTGGCCACCGCGCCGTGGCAACTGCTGGCTGACGCCGCCGAATGGCCACAGGTGTTCACTACACTGGGTGAACTGGCGATCGTCAAGCGTCGCGTTGGCGGTTACGACGGCCGCGGCCAGTGGCGCTTGCGCCCAGGGCAAGAGGCCGAATTGCCGGCCGATGCCTATGGCGAATGTATCGTCGAGCAAGGGATTAACTTTTCCGGTGAGGTGTCGCTGGTCGGCGCACGCGGGCATGACGGCCAGTCGGTGTTCTATCCGCTGACCCATAACCTGCATGAAGAAGGCATTCTGCGCACCAGCGTGGCACTGCCGCAGCCCAACCCTGCCCTGCAACGGCAGGCGGAGCAAATGCTGACGGCCATCCTTGATGAACTGAACTACGTCGGCGTGATGGCGATGGAGTGCTTTATCGTTGGCGATCGCCTGTTGATTAACGAGCTGGCCCCCCGGGTGCACAACAGCGGTCACTGGACGCAGAACGGCGCGTCCATCAGTCAGTTCGAACTGCATCTACGTGCTATTCTCGCCCTGCCGCTGCCGAAGCCGGTAGTGAGCACGCCGTCGGTGATGGTCAATCTGATTGGCACAGCAGTGAATCAGCAGTGGCTGGCGCTGCCGCTGGTGCATCTGCACTGGTATGAGAAAGAGGTGCGTGAAGGCCGTAAGGTCGGGCACCTGAACCTGAACGATCCTGACGCCGCTGCGCTGCTGCAGACTTTGCAGGCACTGGCACCGCTGCTGCCGGCCGAATACCAAAGCGGTCTGGCCTGGGCGCAGCAAAAGCTGGCTTAAGCGTTTCCCCGTGCCAAAAGTTGTTTCATGGTAGGGGCGCTGCATACCGCGCCCTATCATATAATCAACGGGTTAAGTCGGGGCGAACATGTTCGCCCCCTACCGGTTTAGCCTTTATGCAGGTTTGTTAGCGGGTATAGCCCTGCGGATTTTTACTTTGCCAGTTCCAGGTATCACGCATCATCACGTCAAGCCCGCGCTGCACTTGCCAACCCAGCTCCTGTTTCGCCAACCCGGCATCGGCCCAGAAGGCTGGCAGGTCGCCCGCACGGCGCGGTAAAATCTGATACGGAATGGCCACGCCCGAGGCTTTTTCAAACGCCTGCACCATTTCCAGCACCGAGTAACCGACCCCGGAACCCAGATTATAGGCTTTAAACCCGGCAATCTGCGCTAAACGATCCATCGCCGCCAGATGGCCCTGCGCCACATCCATTACGTGAATGTAGTCGCGCACGCCCGTGCCGTCTTTGGTTGGATAGTCGCCGCCAAACACGCTCAGAGTTTCCCGCTGACCAATAGCCACCTGTGCGATATAAGGCAGCAGATTATTGGGAATGCCGCTCGGGTCTTCGCCAATCAGGCCCGACTCATGCGCGCCTACCGGGTTGAAGTAGCGCAGTGCAATGATCGAAAACGCCGGTTCGGCCCTGGCAAAGTCCTGCAGGATCTGCTCCACCATCCATTTGGAGGTGCCGTAAGGGCTGGTAGTACCGCCGATCGGCATATCTTCCCGATAAGGTACCGGCGCATGTTCCCCGTACACCGTGGCGGAGGAGCTGAAGATAAACTGATGCACTCCCGCCTGGCGCATGGCCTCCAACAGCACCAAGGTACCGGCCACGTTATTCTGATAGTACTCCAGCGGTTTTTGGGTGGACTCCCCCACCGCCTTCAGGCCGGCAAAGTGGATCACCGAGGCAACGTTGTTTTCCTCAAAGATGCGCTTCAGGCAACCGGCATCCTGTACATCTCCCCGATAAAACGTCGCGGCCCTGCCCGTCAGTTGCTCCACGCGGCGCAAAGACTCTTCAGACGCATTGATCAAATTATCCAGCACCACCACATCTTCACCACGTTCCAGCAAAGCCAGCACCGTATGTGAACCAATGTAGCCGGCGCCGCCGGTAACCAGAATAGACATAATTTCCCCTTAATCAGTATCAGGAGCGAAAGCCCGCCGTGTCAGCGGACCTCGTGTAACTGGCATGCCGCTTAGCGAGAGCCAATGTTGCGTAACGGCTTACCGGCCATCAGATTGCGTTCGATATGTTCCAGCGAGATATTTTTCGTTTCCGGGATCAACGCCAGCGTGATGAAGATAAACACCAGGTTAAGCGCCGCGTAGACCCAGAAGGTGTAGGCGCTGCCCAGCGAATTAAGCATGGTCAGGAAGGTCGCCCCGACGATCATGTTGGCGATCCAGTTGGTGGCAGTGGAACAGGTGATACCAAAGTCACGGCCTTTCAGCGGTTGGATCTCAGAACACAGCACCCAAATCAGTGGGCCGGCGCTCATGGCAAAACCGACAATAAACATCAGTAACATGATAACGGCGAAGTATTGCTCGGCAGGCGAACTCATCCCCACATGCATCATCGTCCCCAGTGCCCCCATGCCCACCGCCATGACGATAAAGCCCAGCGTCAGCGTCGGTTTACGGCCCCAGCGGTCAACCAAACCAATGGCGATAAAGGTGGCCAGCACGTTGACCAGACCCACAATCACCGTCCCCCACATCTGCTGTGCGGTACTGGCAAAACCCGCCAGACCAAAAATCTTCGGCGCGTAATACATGATGACGTTCATGCCGGTGAACTGTTGCATCACCTGCAGCAGCACGCCGAGAAAAACGGCACGGCGGAAGTTTTTATTGTCTTTAAACAGCGACCAGCCGCTCTGTTTCAGCTTGAGGCTCTCACGAATTTCGTTCAGCTCATGCTGCGCCTGGGCACTGCTGTCACGCAGTTTCTCCAACACCTGACGCGCCTGCTCATGGCGGTTACGCGAAGCCAGCCAGCGTGGGCTATCCGGCAGGAAGAACACCCCAACCAGCAGCAACACGGCAGGAATGGTGATCACCCCCAGCATCCAGCGCCAGGCTCCGGTGTAACTGAACGCGGTATCCGACAGGTAGGCCGCCAGGATGCCGATGGTTATCATCAGCTGATACATGGAGATCATGCTGCCGCGAATTTTTTCCGGCGCGATTTCAGACAGGTAAATGGGCGCCGTATAGGATGCGACACCCACCGCCAGCCCGAGCAGAATGCGGGACACCAACAAGACTTCTACGTTAGGCGCAGCCGCTGAGCACAAGGAACCCAACACGAACAGCACGGCGCCAATCATCAGGCTGTATTTACGCCCGATGCGGAAATTCATCCAACCACTGCCCACGGCACCGACCGCAGCGCCAAACATCATTGAGCTGACCACCCACTCCTGCTGGGAACTGGTCATATGAAACGAATCGGTGATAAACGGCAAAGCCCCCGCAATGACGCCGATATCCAGACCAAACAACAGCCCGGCCAGTGCGGCCAAAAAACAGACGAAGAAAGTCATGCCTGCGTTGCTTTGGCTTTCCTCAGCCGCCGACACTTTGACGGTAGTATTCATACTGCCTCCAATCGATAACGTTCTTAAGTTGCCGTTATGATAGGAGGCAATCCGTCAGAGGTAAGTGAGTGCGATCACATTAGTGGAAACGATTACACCGATTTATTTTCATAATCATAAAAGCCGAATAGCCATAAAACAGTAAAATTGCATTGATTAAAAAAGATAATAACCATACTCACTGTTTTAAAATGAAGATAACAGCAACATCTTTTTACCATATCGCAGGGCATCCACTTCAATAAATCGTCCACTAAATGTAATCGATTTCACACTAAGAACGGCCAAATGCCTTGGATGAAAGACCGGGAATGGGGGGTAAGCGAAGGTCAGATAGGGACGTCAATATCGATCGTTGTTCGGCTGGCCCGCTCACCTGGGCCAGCTCGATATTCAGCGAGAATTAACCGTCGTAACTGCGGAACAGCGCCTGCCCGCGCAGCAAGCGCACGCCCAGCCAACCACCGCACAGCGACAACAGCAACGCGCTGAGTAGCGGCAGCGCCCACCACAACACCGGTGTTGGCGCCCATGGGAAGTCAAACACCTGGCTTTGCAGCAACCACAGTGCCGCTTCTGCGCCCACCGCGGCGGCAATGCCTGCCACCAGCCCCAGCAGGGCAAACTCACACCACAGCGTGCTGCGCAACAGACGTTTGCCAGCGCCGAGCGTGCGATACACCACCAGTTCCTGGCGCCGCTGACGCATCCCCACCTGCACCTGCGCCATCAGCAACAGGCCGCCGCAGATCACCACCAGCACCACCATCACTTCCAGCGCGCGGCTCACCTGCTGCAGCACGCCGCCCACCTGTTTAAGGATCGAACCTATGTCCAGCAGGCTGAGCGTCGGGAACTGGCGATTAAGCTGGGTCAGCATCTGCCCGTCACCGTCGTAGCGGAAACTGGTGAGCCAGGTTTGCGGCTGACCGTCCAGCGCACCCGGTGGGAAGATGAAGTAAAAGTTTGGCTTCAGGCTTTCCCAATCCACCTGGCGCAGGCTGGTAACCCTGGCGCTGAACGACTGGGTATCACCGCTGAAGGTCAGCGTATCGCCCAGTTTGATTTTGAGTCGTCCGGCAATGCCCTGATCCATCGACACCTCGCCGGCTTTCGGCGGCCAACTGCCGGCCACCAATGGATTGTGCGCAGGAAGATCGGCCAGCCAGGTCAGGTTCAGCTCACGATTCACCGCCTCGCCGCCCGGATCGTCCTCATGCACCCGTTCGGTCGCGACCTGCTGGTTAATCTCGGTCAGGCGCACGCGGACAATCGGATAGTAGGTTTCCGGTTTAATTTGATGCTGTTGCAGGAAGGTTTTCACCTGTGGCACCTGCGCCTGGGTCATATTCAGCAGGAAGTAGTTCGGGCTGTCCGGCGGCAGTTGCTGCTGCCAACGCTCGAGCAGATCGCCACGCAGCACCAGCAGTAACGCCAGCAGCATAAACGACAGCGAGAACGCCGCCAGTTGGCTGACCGTGACCCAGGGTTGATGCAGCAGACGGTTAACCGCCAGTCGCAGTGCCAGATTCTTCAACGTAATACGGCGCAGCAATAACAGGCTGCCCCAGCCGATAGCACCCAACAGCAGCGCCAGCACCAGAATACCGGCGAGGATCGACCACAGTAGCGTGCTGGCCCCCATCAATGCCGTCAACAGCGCCACCACAATCACCGCCGTCACCGGCAGGAAATAACGCAGTGGCCAGACGTTGGCCACCACATCACGGCGCAGCACGCGCAGTGGCTGGGTCGCCAGTAACTGCCGGTACGGCCGCAGGCCCACCAGCAGCGAAATCATCAGCAATGCGCCGACCGCCCATAGCCACGGCCAGGCCCCGGCCGCAGGCAGTTCCGCCGGCAGCACCGGTGCCAGCAGGCGGATCAACAGCGCTTCAAACCCCAGCCCGATAATGCCCCCGCCAGCGGCTGCCAGCAGAATTACCGCCAACCACTGGCCGACGATCAACTTGCGCAAAGCGCTGCGGCCGGCCCCCAGCGTTTTCAACACCGCGATCAAATCGTAACGGCTGCGGCAATAGTGGCTCATCGCTACCGCGACGGCGGCAATCGACAACAGCAAGGTCAGCAGCGCCGACAGCAACAGGAACTGCTGCGAACGCTGCAGCGATTTGCCCAATGCGCTACCGGACTCCTGCAACCCAAACCAGCGCTGATCGGGGCCAAGCTGCGGCGTCAGGCGATCTTCGTAACGCTGGATATCCTGCGGAGTACCGGCAAACATATAACGGTAGGTCAGGCGGCTGCCCGGCTGTACCGCCCCGGTTTTGTCCACGTCCGCCAGATTGATCATGATACGCGGTGCCGTCTGGAACGGGTTAAAGCCGGAATCCGGCTCCTGAATAATTTCACCGGCAATTCGCAGGCTGGTATCACCCACGTCCAGCCTGTCACCTACCTTCACGTTCAACAGCGCCAGCAAACGAGGTGCCACCAGCACGTTCCCCGGATCCAGTTTGACGTTGGCCGGGCGGGTCTCCAGCTTGCCGTACAGCGGATAGGCCAGGTCGGTGGCCTTCACGTCCGCCAACTGGGGCCGATCCCCGGCATAGGTCATAGTGGTGAACGACAACTGCCGACTGACTTTCAGCCCCTGTTGCTGCGCGTCCAGCAGCCAGCCTTCCGGGACCGGGCGGGCGCTGCGCAGTACCCGATCGCCGGCAATAAAATCGCGGCTCTGCTGGCTCAGGCCTTTGTCCATCCGATCGCTGATACTGCCCAATGCCAACACGCAGGCCATCGACAGTGTCAGCGCCAGCCAGACGATCAGCAGTGACGGCGAACGCCACTCACGCCAAAACCAGCGCCAGATCATGCTTCCTCCCACAGCTGGCCTTCACGCAGACGCAGCCGACGCTGACAGCGAGCCGCCAGGGTTTCGTCATGGGTGACCAGGATTAACGTGGTGGAGAAATCGCGGTTGAGGGAAAACAGTAAATCGGCGATGCGTTCGCCGGTCTGGCGATCGAGGTTGCCGGTGGGTTCATCGGCAAACAGCACCCGCGGTCGGCCACTGAACGCCCGTGCCAGCGCTACGCGCTGTTGCTCGCCGCCGGAAAGCTGTGCCGGCAAGTGGCCAAGGCGCTGGCCCAGCCCAAGTTGCTCCAGCAGTTGCACCGCCTGATCACGGCTCTGACGATCGCTTTCGCCACGCAGCAACGCCGGTAACTGAACGTTCTCCAGCGCATTGAGCGTTGGCACCAACATAAAAGATTGAAAAACAAAGCCGACATTTTTGGCGCGTAGCGCGGCACGGCGCTCTTCATCCAGCGTGGTCAGCGACTCGCCCAACAAATGCACTTCCCCTTCACTGCCGTCGTCCAACCCGGCGAGGATCCCCAGCAGCGTTGATTTACCCGAACCGGATTCGCCAATCAGGGCAATTGTCTGTGCGGGTTTGACAACCAGCTCGACTCCGGTAAGGATGGAGAGCTGATGCTCACCCTGACCAACGTGTTTACTAAGATGATGAACTTCAAGAACGTTTTCCGCTGGCATCTTCCCTTCCTTTTGCTGTTGGGATTATTCAGTTTACGCGCTGTCGCCGCCGATACCTTATTGATATTAGGCGACAGTTTAAGCGCCGGTTACCGCTTGCCGGTGGCGCAAGCCTGGCCGACGCTGCTGGCCGACCAATGGCAGAAAAAACCGGGTGAACCGCAGCTGGTCAACGCCAGCATCAGCGGCGACACCGCCGCTCAGGGGCTGGCACGTCTGCCCGAGCTGCTGAAACAACATAAGCCACGTTGGGTACTGATTGAACTGGGTGCCAACGATGGTCTGCGCGGTTTCCCGGCGCAGGATCTGCAACGCGACCTCAGCCAAATCATCACGCTGGTACAACAAGCCGGTGCACAGCCGCTGCTGATGCAAATCCGTATTCCGCCCAACTATGGCCGCCGCTATACCGAGGCCTTCAGTGCGATTTACCCGCAGCTTGCCAAACAATTCGACATTCCACTGCTGCCGTTCTATATGGAACAGGTGGTGGTGAAAGCGGAATGGATGCAGGATGACGGATTGCATCCCAATAAGGATGCCCAACCGTTTATTGCCACCTGGATGGCGGAACGCCTGGAACCGTTAGTAAAACACGAGTCTAACTAAATAGGGTTGTACACTAGGTAAAGTTATGCAAAAAGCAGTATTGATAACCGGCTGTTCCAGCGGGATTGGATTGATTGCCGCGCAGGATCTGCGTAACCGTGGCTACCGGGTGCTGGCCGCCTGTCGCAAGCCGCAGGACGTTGAAAATATGCGTCAGCTTGGGCTGGAAGGCATTGAGCTGGATCTGGACGACAGTGACAGCGTCGAACGCGCCGCCGCACAGGTGATCGAACTGACCGACGGCCGCCTGTATGGCCTGTTCAACAACGGCGGCTTTGGCGTTTACGGCCCGCTGAGCAGCATTTCCCGTCAGCAGTTGGAACGGCAGTTCGCCACCAACCTGTTCGGCACCCACCAGTTGACCCAGCTGCTGTTGCCGGCGATGCTGCCGCACGGCGAGGGCCGTATTATTCAGACCAGTTCGGTAATGGGGCTGGTGTCCAGCGCCGGACGCGGTGCCTATGCCGCCAGCAAGTTTGCGCTGGAAGCCTGGTCCGACGCGCTGCGGATGGAGCTGCACGGCACGGGCATTCAGGTCAGCCTGATAGAACCCGGCCCTATCTCCACCCACTTTACCCAGAACGTCAATCAGGCGCAGAGCGACAAACCGGTGCATAACCCCGGCATTGCCAAACGTCTGACGCTGCCGCCGGAGGCCATTTTGCCCAAATTACGCCACGCGCTGGAAAGCCCAAGGGCCAAACTGCGGTATCCGGTGACCCTGCTGGCGCACGCGTTAAGCGTATTACGCCGCATTCTGCCCGGCCGCTGTCTGGACTGGGTGTTACGCAGCAACGGTTAATTTGGCTGCCCGGGGTTGAAGAATGCCGTCCCGCCCCCATCTAAAAGCCAATGGCTCCGCAAGATCAGAGAGAAAATTACATGCTAGCTCAAGCTGTTGTTGATATTAACGAAACAAACCTGCACCAGACGCTGGAACAGTCAATGTCCATGCCGGTGGTGTTCTACTTCTGGTCGGATCGCAGCCAACACTGTCTGCAACTCACCCCGATTCTCGATAAGCTGGCGGCGGAATATGCCGGCCAGTTCCTGCTGGCAAAAGTGGATTGTGACGCCGAGCAGGCCATCGCCGCTCAGTTCGGCCTGCGCTCGCTGCCAACGGTATATCTGTTCAAAGACGGCCAGCCGGTAGACGGTTTCCAGGGCCCACAGCCGGAAGAAATGATCCGTGAATTCCTGCAGCGTTTCCTGCCAAAGGAAGAAGATCTGAAACTGGCGCAGGCAACCGAGCTGCTGGCCGAAGGCAATGCGGCAGAAGCGCTGCCGCTGTTGAAAGACGCCTGGCAAGCCAGCCAGCAACGCAGTGATATTGGTTTGACACTGGCGGAAACCCAGATCGCGTTGAACCGTACAGAAGATGCCGAAGCCGTGCTGGCGACCATCCCGTTGCAGGATAAAGATACCCGTTATCAGGGCCTGCTGGCGCAGATTGAACTGCTTAAACAAGCCGCCGACACGCCGGAAATTCAGCTGTTGCAACAGCAAGTGGCGCAGCAGCCGGAGAACGTCGATTTAGCCGTGCAGCTGGCGCTGCAACTGCATCAGGTTGGGCGCAATGAAGAAGCGTTGGAACTGTTGATCGGGCATCTGAAGAAAGATCTCGCCGCCGCCAACGGCAGCGCCCGTAAAACATTGATGGATATTCTGGCCGCACTGGGCACCGGCGACGCGCTGGCCGCCAAGTACCGTCGTCAGCTGTATTCACTACTCTACTAAATACCCTTCGTCTTTCCAGCCGCATCGTTGTTGGCTGCTCGCTCGAACCCCAGTCACTTAGTTATCTAAGCTCCTGGGGTTTCTCGCGTTTGCCGCCTAGATGCAACTGGAAATCCATTGGGTATCTATGCCAAAGCAAATAAGAAATATCCCCTAAATGATATCAGCGGTAGACTCGAATACCGCCGTCAACGCCTTTCGGGCTGAACAACACCTGCCACAGCTGAATATCACGCGAGCGGAATGCGCCCGCGCAGGCGTTCAGGTAATAGGTGAACATCCGTTCAAAACGTTCCGAATAGCCCTCGGACAGCATCGGCCACGCCTGTTTGAAATTCTCATACCAGGCCATCAGCGTGCGATCGTAATCAACGCCGATATTGTGCCAATCCTCCATCACAAAGCGCCCTTCGCTGGCTTGGGCAATATGGCGCACCGAAGGCAGACAGCCATTGGGGAAGATGTACTTGTTTATCCAGGCATCGACGTGAAGATTGGTTTGGTTGGCGCCAATGGTATGCAGCAGGAACAAACCATCGGGCTTCAGATTACGCGCGGCAACACGGAAGTAAGTGTCGTAGTTTTTCGGCCCCACGTGTTCAAACATGCCGACTGAAACAATACGATCAAACTGGCTGTTCAAGTCACGGTAATCCTGTAGCACAATTTCGACCTCCAGACCGGCGCAGCGCTCCTGCGCCAGTTTTTGCTGCTCGGCCGAAATGGTCACACCATGCACTGTTACACCGTAGTTTTCCGCTGCATACTGCGCCAACCCACCCCAGCCGCAGCCGATATCCAGTAATGACATGCCCGGTTTCAACTGCAGCTTTTCGCAGATCATTTTCAGCTTGGCCAACTGAGCCTGCTCCAGCGTATCGGCCTCTTTCCAGTAACCGCAGGAATATTGCATATAGGGATCGAGCATCGCACGGAACAGATCGTTGCCGATATCGTAATGTTCTTTACCCACCTGCCAGGCGCGTTTGCGCGACTGAAGGTTGAACAACCGGGTATAGGCGATACGCGCAATGTCGCTCAGATTTTTTGGCAAGCGTTCATCAACGCCGGCCTGCAAGACGCGGGTGAATAACGCGTCCAACCGCTCGCAGTCCCACCAGCCGTCCATGTAGCTTTCGCCGAACCCCAGCGAACCCTCCTGCAAAATGCGTTTAAACAACGCCGGGTTGTGTACCTTGATATCGCAGGCACGGTTGCCATTGATGGCGATACCGGCAGCGGACAGTAATTCCGCTACAATGCGATACCAACGATCTTTTTTTGGGGCGAGTTCATCAACACTGATTGAGTCCATAACAATCCTTGGAGAAATGTCATTTCAAAAAGCATAGTCGCAAATAAAAATGACAAATATTCGAAGTGAAAAGCGGCAATGCTTTTTACTCTAGCCAAGACGGACAACGTCATGAAATGAATTAAAATTATTGGAAACATGCCAATTTGGAATGTTAATGGCACAACGCTCCTGATTATACCCTATAGCTTTCAAGTCGCAGCCAGGCGGCCAACTCGCTCATCCCCAGGCGCTTACTCAAGTAAGTAACTGGGGTGAGCGAGTGCAGATAACAACGCTGCAACTTGAAAGATGACGGGTATATTAGTCTTTGCACTCTAGCTGGCGTAATATCTGTTTACATATGTCTGACAGGAGGTTTGCCATGTTTACCCTTATTCCCATCGTGATTGTCGTCGCACTGATCATCGTATTCGCCGGCGTCAAAATTGTTCCGCAGGGGTACCAATGGACGGTGGAACGCTTCGGCCGCTACACCAAAACGCTGATGCCCGGTTTGAACCTGGTGGTGCCGTTTATGGACCGCATCGGCAGAAAAATTAATATGATGGAGCAGGTGCTGGATATTCCTTCGCAGGAAATTATCTCGCGCGACAACGCCAACGTGGCCATCGATGCGGTGTGTTTTATCCAGGTCGTCGATCCGGCGCGTGCCGCTTATGAGGTCAGCAACCTGGAGCTGGCGATCGTCAACCTGACCATGACCAACTTCCGTACCGTGCTCGGTTCCATGGAGCTGGACGAAATTCTCTCACAGCGTGACAGCATCAACAGTCGCCTGCTGCATATCGTCGACGAAGCCACCAATCCGTGGGGCATTAAAATCACCCGTATCGAGATCCGTGACGTACGCCCACCGGCAGAGTTAGTCTCGGCAATGAACGCCCAGATGAAGGCTGAGCGAACCAAGCGTGCGGATATTCTGGAGGCCGAAGGTGTGCGTCAGGCTGCCATCCTGCGTGCCGAAGGCGACAAACAGTCGCAAATCCTCAAGGCGGAAGGTGAACGTCAGTCGGCGTTCCTGCAGGCCGAAGCCCGTGAACGTGCCGCTGAAGCGGAAGCGCGAGCCACTCAACTGGTTTCCGACGCTATCGCCAGCGGTAATATCCAGGCGGTTAACTACTTTGTGGCACAGAAATACACCGATGCGCTGCAAAAAATCGGCTCTGCCAACAACAGTAAAGTCATCATGATGCCGCTGGACGCCAGCAGCCTGCTCGGCTCCATTGGTGGCATTGCCGAACTGTTGAAAGACAACAAAGGCAAGTAATCATGCTCGAACAAATTGCAGCAAACCCGCACTGGTTTTGGCTTTCCCTCGGCGGGCTGCTGCTGGCGGCAGAAATGCTCGGTGCCAGTGGCTACCTGTTGTGGAGTGGCGTATCGGCGGTGGTGGTCGGCGCCATCGTCTGGCTGCTGCCGCAGTTGGCCTGGGAGTGGCAGGGGGTGATTTTTGCCGTACTGACCGTGGTGGTGGCCTACCTGTGGTGGTACTGGCTACGCCAGCGCCCGGCCGCGGCTTCCAGCGGTTCGCAGGTGCTGAACCAGCGCAATCGTCAGTTGATTGGCACCCGCGCTACGCTGACCGAACCCATGCACAACGGCATGGGCCGCATTAACATCGGCGACAGCAGTTGGCGCGCCCAGGCCAGTGAAGATCTGGCGGTGGGCACCGAGGTAGAAGTCATCGCCGTCGAAGGTATAACTCTGGTGATCCGCGCCGTTGCCCGTTAATGGTTATGGCAACAGCCCGCCAGGTTATTAATGATTGGGCACTCGGCTCCGTCATCACCCGGGCACTGATCCGCCAGCGCCAGTAAACGCTGGCGCATCTCATCGAGTTCGGTGATGTGCTTTTCAATGTCCGCCACTTTTTGCAGCGTACGCGCTTTCACATCGGCGCTGTGACGGGCCGGATCGTTAAACAACGCTACCAGCTCACCGCATTCATCCAGATTAAACCCCACCTGCCGTGCCTGGCGCAGCAGCGTCAGTTCTTCGATGTGCTTCGGGCTGTAGCTGCGATAGCCATTGTCGGTACGGATCGGCGCAGTCACCAGCCCTTTCTCTTCATAAAAGCGAATGGCCTTGCTGGTTAAACCGGTTTTTTTCGCTACGTCGCTGATATTCATTTTCACTCCTTGACCTTCCCCTTGCTGGAAGGTTTATCCTTTATTCTTAGTGAAAACAGGTAAAGCGGTCAACCTTTAAACACCGCCCTTGAGAGGAATCAAACCATGTCACAAGTTACCGTACTGGCATTGCAGGGGCTGACCTGCATGCATTGTGTTGGCAGCACACGTAAAGCTTTAGAAGCCGTACCTGGCGTTACCGCCGTGGAAGTCGCCCTTGATAGCGCCAAAGTAACCGGCGATGTCGCGCCAAAAACGCTGATTAACGCGGTGGAACAGGCCGGTTATCAAGCCATCCTTGCCTAACCCCTAATAGACTGAACCAATACCACGGGGCGCACATCAATGCGCCCTTTTTTCTTTGGGATAATTCCTTCACTCTTCAGACTTTCTTGTCTGCCTGATAGCGTTTAGCATGGGGGAAATGTTACGCCCCTCACCTTTCAAGCTGAAAGGCGAACAAGTTATTCAGGAGCCACGCTGTATGGGTCAACTGTTACGCCGCATCGCCGCCTTTCTCGGTCTGATCTCCCCCATGACCTACGCCTATCCGGCGCTGGATATTCGACTGCCTGGCGATCGTCAGTTCCATCTGGTCGGCAGCATTCATATGGGTACGGTAGATATGTCGCCGCTGCCGGCCAAACTGGCCGCACGCCTGAAGCAGGCAGATGCCTTGATTGTCGAAGCTGATATTACCGGCTCCGCCTCGCCGTTTGACCATATCGAACAGCAAGCAGAACTTGATCAGCGGCTCTCCGAGCCCGAGTTTCAGCAGTTACTGACGCTGTGTCAGGAACTGGGCACCGATGCGGAAACATTTTCCACCCTGCCCGGCTGGCAGGTGGCGCTAATGATGCAGGCCCGCCAGGCGCAGCGTTTGGGATTGCGTGCCGAATACGGTGTGGATTATCAACTGCTGCAGGCTGCCAGAGCACAGCATAAAAAGGTGATCGAACTGGAAGGGGCGCAGCAGCAAATGGCGATGCTGGAGCAGTTACCTGAAGGGGGCATGGCCCTGCTGCGTGATACGCTGGAACACTGGCATACCAACGCACGACTGCTGCAAACCATGGTGAGCTGGTGGCTGGACGCGAAACCCAGCGGAATGCTGGAAACCCTGCCCGCCACTTTCAGTGCCGATCTTTACGACGTGCTGATGCATCAGCGCAACCGCGATTGGCGACAAAAACTGGAGGCATTACCGGCCGGAAACTACGTGGTAGCGGTGGGTGCGCTGCATCTGTACGGCGAGGATAATCTTCCGGCAATGCTGCAGGGGCAGTAAAAAAGTGGCCAATATCGCTACTGGCCAGTCAAAGAGGAATTTCTTGTATTGTAGTTATACGCATAGCAACCGTGTTAACGGTTACAATACACAGGGTAGCAACCGAGTGAACATCTTGGCAACCCGCTTTACGCTACCGCTGCTCAGGTTGCTGTTACCGTTATATTTTTGTAATTTTGTTGCATCCCGTTGCAACCTTGAGCACCGGGAGAAATAGGAAAACGTATGACGCCTGCAGTGATCCTGCTAGAGAAACAAAAAGTCGCCTTTACCCTTCATCCCTATCATCACGACAGTGCCGAAACCAATTTCGGTGATGAAGCGGTAAAGAAGCTTGGACTGGATGCCGACCGCGTCTATAAAACGCTGCTGGTGGCACTTAACGGCGATGCCAAACATCTGGCGGTGGCCGTCACGCCGGTTGCCAGCCAATTGGATTTGAAAAAGGTCGCCCGCGCACTGGGGGCGAAAAAGGCCGAAATGGCCGATCCGCTGCTGGCACAGCGCGTCACCGGTTATCTGGTGGGCGGCATCAGCCCGCTGGGGCAAAAAAAGCGCCTGCCGACGGTGATTGACAGCCCGGCACAGCAGTTCTCCACTATTTACGTCTCCGGCGGCAAACGCGGGTTGGACATTGAGCTGGCGGCAGAGGATCTTTGCCGGCTGCTGGCCGGCAGCTTCGCCGATATCGCCAAGCGCGACTGAATCGATAGGGGGAGACTTACGCCTCCCCCGCTGACGACTTACTGATACACAATCTCGCCCTTCGGCTCATAGGCCGCCGCATCCAGCGGAGAGTGCTTCTCAATATACTGTTTCAGCACTTCGGCATCGATAAAGCCGGTGTTGACGTAGCTTGGCAAAGTATCCAGCTTCGGATAACCGTCACCGCCCAGCGCATTGAAGTTCAGCGTGGCCATACGGTAAGTTTTATCCGCCTGCAGCGGCTCGCCTTTGATTTTGACATTGCTGACGCCCTGTTTGCCGTCCGCCGTCAGGCTGACGTTGGCAAACTGTGCATAGGCGCCAGAATCCACTTTCATATTAGCCACCACCGCCAGGTATTTCTCCACCTCGCTGCCTTTCATTTCGACGTAGACCAGCGTGTTGCCAAACGGCTGTACCTTCAGCACGTTTTTATAGGTAATGTCACCGGCTTCAATCGAGTCACGTACCCCGCCCCCGCTCATTACAGCAAAGTCGGCCTCGGCACGTTCCATCTGCGCTGCCAACAGCACGCGCGACAGGTTGGTCTGAACAAAGCGCACCTTACTGCGATCGCCTTCCAGCTTGCCATTAACGCTGCCAATTTTAACCTCCAGCTGCGCCTTGCCCTTTTCCTGGAACGGCGTCAGCAGTTTCATCATCGACGCATCTTCCGCGATCTGCTGGGTGTAATACACGCGCTCGCTGGTGCCGTCGGCTTTCTCCACCTTTTTCTTCAGATTGACCGGGATCAGCTGATAATGCACCAGCTTCAGCTCGCCATTACGGAACTGGAAATCGGCACGGCCGACATACTTGCCCCACTCGTGCGCCTGCACGATCCAGGTGCCGTTCTGACGATCCGGCGAGCACGGAGTGCCCGGCACATAATCCACCTGCTTGTGGTTGTCACCGGCCATACAAACCGGATCCTGCGAGTGGCCGCCGACGATCATATCCAGATAACCGGCAGGCAGGCTGCGCGCCATTTCTACGTCACCGGGGGCATTAGAGCCGTGGTTACCGTCATCGTAATGGCCCATGTGGGTCGCGGCGATGATCACGTCCGGTTTCTCGTCTTTACGCAGTTGCTCCACCACCTGTTTGGCTTCCTGCGCTGGCACGTGGAACTCAATGTCGGTGAAATATTCCGGGTTGCCAATCTTGGAGGTGTCATCGGTAGTCAGGCCGATCACCGCAATCTTGATACCCTGCTTATCGAACAAGGCATAGGGTTTGAACAAGCGCTGCTGGGTGCTTTTCTGATAGATGTTGGCCGACAGCAGCGGGAAAGTCGCCCACTTCTCCTGCTGGCGCAACACGCTGAGAGGATTGTCAAATTCATGGTTGCCGATCGCCATCGCGTCATAGCCCACCAGATTCATGCCGCGGAAGTCCGGCTCGGCATCCTGTAGATCGGATTCCGGCACGCCGGTATTAATATCACCGCCCGACAGCAGCAACAGGCTGCCGCCCTTGGCCGCGACCTCCTGACGAATGCTGTCCACCAGCGTTTTTTGTGCGCCCAGACCATATTCACCGTGGTCGTTCTGCCAGAAATGGCCGTGGTGATCGTTGGTATGCAAAATGGTGATGCTGTAGGTCTTATCCTTTTCCCAGGCGCTGGCGGCTCCCGACAGGAAAGTCAGGGACACGGCCAAAGCGCATGCGGTGGTCTTTAACGAAAAGCGCATGGCGGAACTCCATTTGATATTTAACTGCTTTTTTGAGATGGCCGAAATTGTAGCGCGAAACAAAGGTAACTAATTTCAAATTTTTGCGATGTGCGTCAAATTATGTCGGATATGGTAAATATTGAACAACTTGCCTAAGATATCTGCTCTGTCCTCTAAAACTTACCAGGCTAATAATAAAATGACCGACCGTAGCGAAACCGCCCTGCCACCGGCCAAGGGCAGTGCGGTTAAAGGGACTGCTTTCTCGATTCTCGGTGCCATCAGCGTCTCTCACCTGCTCAACGACATGATTCAATCGCTGATCCTGGCGATTTACCCGATCCTGCAGGCTGACTTCAGCCTCAGCTTCGTGCAGATCGGCATGATTACTCTGACCTACCAGCTCACGGCGTCCTTATTGCAGCCGCTGATCGGCTACTACACGGATAAACATCCGCAGCCGTATTCGCTGCCCATCGGCATGGGTTTTACCCTGTGCGGGCTGCTGCTGCTGTCCGTGGCCAATACCTTCCCGCTGGTGCTGTTGGCGGCGGCATTGGTCGGTACCGGCTCTTCGGTATTCCATCCTGAATCCTCCCGTGTAGCACGGATGGCTTCCGGTGGCCGACATGGCCTGGCGCAGTCACTGTTCCAGGTGGGCGGTAACTTTGGCAGCTCCCTCGGGCCCCTGCTGGCGGCGCTGATTATCGCGCCTTACGGCAAGGGTAACGTCGCCTGGTTCTCCCTGGCAGCGCTGCTGGCCATTGTGGTGCTATTGCAGGTCAGTAAATGGTATCAACAGCAGCATCGGGCAACAAAAGGCCAGCCTAAAACGGCCTCTTTGGCGAAACCGCTGCCGAAACGTACGGTTACCTATGCCATTGGCATCCTGCTGGTACTGATTTTCTCCAAATACTTCTATCTGGCCAGCATTAGCAGTTATTACACCTTTTATCTGATGCACAAGTTCGGTGTTTCAGTGCAAAACGCCCAATTTCACCTGTTTGCATTTCTGTTCGCTGTAGCCGCAGGCACCATTATTGGTGGGCCTCTTGGCGACAAGATAGGTCGAAAACGTGTTATTTGGGGCTCAATTCTTGGTGCAGCACCCTTTACGCTTGTTTTACCCTATGCATCTCTGTATTGGACCGGCATTTTAACGGTCTTTATAGGGGTAATCCTCGCATCGGCGTTTTCTGCCATTCTGGTTTACGCACAGGAACTGATCCCAGGTAAAGTGGGCATGGTTTCCGGGTTATTCTTCGGTTTTGCTTTTGGCATGGGGGGATTAGGTGCGGCAGTTCTTGGTTATGTCGCAGATTTGACCAGTATCGAGCTGGTCTACCAAATCTGTGCTTTCCTGCCACTGATCGGCATTATTACTGCATTACTGCCCAATATGGATCATAACTCACAATAACCCTGCTACAGACCCGGTTTGAATTCATCGACAAACCGGGTCATCTCCCACACAAATCCATATTATTTGACTTATTAAGTGTTAAATCTCCTCATTGGCATGCCAAAAGCGGAATCCTCTGCTTTTTCGCAAAATAGCTATATTTAGCTAAGCGCGTCGCGAACAAATGCAATAAACTAAATGTATCTTTTCGTAACTCTGTTGCGTTTCCCCTCTGCTGCAATGCATAGCTAGAAGGAGTCTGGATGCATAATTCAACACCGTTAATCACCACCATTGTCGGAGGCTTAGTCCTCGCCTTCCTCCTCGGAATGCTGGCGAATCGCCTGCGCATCTCCCCGCTGGTCGGGTACCTTGCCGCAGGCGTGCTCGCCGGCCCTTTTACCCCCGGTTTTGTTGCCGACACCTCGCTGGCTCCGGAACTGGCGGAAATCGGCGTGATTTTGTTGATGTTTGGTGTTGGCCTCCACTTCTCTCTTAAAGACCTCCTCGCAGTAAAACATATTGCCATTCCCGGTGCCGTGGCCCAGATTGCCGTTGCCACCTTACTGGGCATGGGGCTGTCGAAACTGCTCGGCTGGGATTTGATTTCCGGTCTGGTGTTCGGGCTTTGCTTATCCACCGCCAGTACCGTGGTGCTGCTGCGTGCGCTGGAAGAACGTCAGCTGATTGATAGTCAGCGTGGGCAAATTGCCATCGGCTGGCTAATCGTAGAAGACCTGGCGATGGTGCTGACGCTGGTATTGCTGCCGGCGTTCGGCAATATGCTGGGCAATAACAACGCCAGCAGCGGCCAGTTACTGATTGAGCTGGCAATGACCATTGGTAAAGTCATTGCCTTTATCGCGCTGATGATTGTGGTTGGCCGTCGCCTGGTGCCGTGGATCCTGGCGAAAACCGCCAGTACCGGTTCACGTGAACTCTTTACTCTGGCCGTGTTGGCATTGGCACTCGGTATTGCCTATGGCGCGGTGAAACTGTTCGATGTTTCCTTTGCCCTGGGGGCATTCTTTGCCGGTATGGTGCTCAATGAGTCTGAGCTAAGCCATCGAGCGGCCCACGACACCTTACCGCTGCGCGATGCCTTCGCCGTACTGTTCTTTGTCTCGGTCGGCATGCTGTTTGATCCGATGATCCTGATCAATGAGCCTCTGGCGGTGCTGGCAACGCTGGCGATTATCGTGTTCGGTAAATCGGCGGCCGCATTCCTGCTGGTGAAAATGTTCGGCCACTCCAAACGCACCGCGCTGACCATCTCCGCCAGCCTGGCGCAGATTGGCGAGTTTGCCTTCATCCTGGCCGGGCTCGGGATCACGCTGGGCATGATGTCGGAGCACGGCCGTAATCTGGTGCTGGCCGGGGCTATTTTGTCGATCATGCTTAACCCGCTGCTGTTCACCCTGCTCGAACGTTATCTGGCCAAGACCGAGACCATAGAAGACCAAATCCTGGAAGAAGCGGTAGAGGACGAGAAGCAGATCCCGGTCGATATGTGCAACCACGCGCTGCTGGTTGGCTATGGCCGCGTCGGTAGCCTGCTGGGGGCCAAACTGGCCGAGGCCGGTATTCCACTGGTGGTGATCGAAAACTCACGGCCACGGGTGGAAGCACTGCGTGAACAGGGCATTAAAACGGTGCTGGGTAACGCCGCCAATCCGGAAGTGATGGATCTGGCACGGCTGGACTGCGCGCGCTGGCTGTTGTTGACCATCCCCAACGGTTACGAGGCCGGTGAGATCGTAGCCTCTGCGCGAACCAAGCGGCCCAACATCGAGATTATCGCCCGGGCGCACTACGATGACGAAGTGTCTTATATCTCCGATCGCGGGGCTAATCAGGTGGTGATGGGAGAACGGGAAATCGCCAACAGCATGCTGAATATCCTTAAGCTGGATACGCTGACTGAAGAAGAGAAAATGGGCGGCTGCCCGATTTGATCGGTCATTCGATTTAACAAAGTCGTCTTTGAATCCGAGATACCCGGGCCTAGCGCACCGAGGGGCCATTATGGGACACGTCCGTGTGTCCCACCCTGCGGGCCGACTGGAAGTCGTTCCCATTTGCTCCAGACAAATGGGTCGGCAGCTAAAGCTGCTACGACCCCTTCAGCACGCTCTCCCTAATAACGGGCTTTGTCAGTAGTCTGAGGTCCGGCGAGCCGGACCTTTTGCTTTTTTACCGTTCCCAGTAAGACTCTTCCAGGCTGTCCTCTCGTTCCGGCAAGCCGCGCGTCAGACGCGGTGAATGCTGGTTCAGCACCTGATAGCTGACGCGGTTGGCGTATTTACACACCTGTGCCAGCGAGGAGTAAGTCAGATAACTGCGAACGTGCTTGCTGGAGTTCGGCACGTTATTGCGGTGAAAACCGTTGGCGGCAATATCATGCAGCAGCGCAGACAGCGCCCCATCACCGGCACCGTTGGTGTTCATGATTTTTTCCGGCCCGCCCATGTAAGGCGCAATATGCGAATAGATGCGGAACGGGCTCTCGCAGCTTTCACGACGCATCGCGCGGCTGAACTCATAGCGGTTGAATTCGGCGATATGCCCCGGCAACAACGGATGCTGAGTTTCTCGCTTGTTGGCCTCTTCGGTGTAGCCCGCCATATACAGGCCACTTGGCCCGGCGGTGCACAGCACCAGATCGACCCATTCCAGCGCCATGTCCGAAGCGGTCAGCGGATCGCTCAGCCCGGTCAGTTCCAACGCTTCATCTTCATTCATCGCCAAAATAGAAACGTGCTGTTTCAGGAAGTCGCGCCACCACTGCGGGTTGTCGGCGATCACATACTTGGTGCCGAGCGTCAGTACCACCGGCACATCGTGCTTTTTGGCAAACTCGATCGCCTGCATGGTCGCCGCCGGCATCGGCTCACCTTCCTTGCAACGCACCAGATAGGACGTCAGCACCAATGCCGAGGCACCGGCGATTACCTCTTCCGTCACGCTTTCCGGCCGCAGTTGGTTCATCTGCCCTGGGCTGATGGCGAAGGTACGTTCGCCACTTTCGCCGATCAGCGTGAAGCAGCGACCAATGGCACCGTCAACCGCCTGCAGGTGGTTAAGATCGGTACGGCTGGAGGTATTGCACAGATAGCGGTAGGCGTAGCTGCCAATCTTAATATTGCTGCACATCACGCCGAGCAGCACCGAACGGTCATCTGCCAGCACTGAATAGTTGTGCAAAGTATTGCCGATGGTACCGCCGGCAAACTGATGGGTGATTAAATTATTGTCGATCAATTCCTGATACAGCGCCTCGGCGACGTCATCCTCGATCACCAAAGAATGCCCCAGACTGAGGCCATAGCGCTGGACGAAGCTGTCGTCCACTTTGGCTTCGATATCTACCAGCGTCTGGTCAATACCGACGACATAAGAGGTGCTGACTTCATTTTCGGGCTGAGCCTGCTGTAACAGCGGATCGCGGGCGTTCACCGGAAAATAGTGTTTGGACTTACGTTTACCAGGAAATTTCATTTAATTGGCGGCAGTGGCAGTTAACAGGCAGAGAATGTTAGCACATTCCTGCCCGATTGATGATGGCTGTCACTATACCCGTCATACTTGAAGCTGTATTTTTGTTGGCTGCGTCTACTCGCCCTGGTCACATAGTTATCTATGCTCCCAGGCTCTTGCAGACTGGCTGCCTCAATGCAACTCCAATTATTTTGGGTATATTTTGCGCTATGAGATTCAGAAGCGTTGCGCCACCAGTTGCTGCATCATATCAATGTGCGCCGGATCGTCGTTGAGCGCTGAAATGTACTCGAACTTCTCACCGCCGGCCTTAAGGAAGATCTCGCGGTTTTGCTCTTTGATTTCCTCCAGCGTTTCCAGGCAGTCCGCCGAGAAACCGGGGCAGATGAGCTGTATATGCTTAACGCCCTGAGCCGGCAGGCCTTTGAGGGTTTCGTCGGTATAAGGCGTCAGCCAGGGCTCACGACCAAAGCGTGACTGATAAGTCATCATCACCCGTTCCGGTGCCAGCGGCAACGTGGCCGTCAGGGCACGCAACGTGTCTTCGCAACGCTGCGGATAATCGTCGCCGAGACGCACATAGCGCTTGGGAATGCCATGGAATGACAGCACCAGTCGGTCCGGCTGGCCATGCTCGGCAAACGAATGCTCAACACTTTGGCGCAGCGCAGCAATGTAGGCCGGGTGCTCGGCATAGTCGCGGATAAAGCTGACTGACGGCAGGCGACGATAACCTTTCAGTATCCGGGCTACCCCGTCCCATACCGCGGCGCTGGTCGAGCAAGAGTATTGCGGGTACAGCGGCAACACCACCAGATTGGTCACCCCTTGCGCCAACAGCTTGTCAATCGCCTCGGCCAGGCTTGGGGAGCCGTAGCTCATACCCAGTTCAACCGGGGTGTTGGGCATACGCGCGGCCAGCGCACGCTGCTGACGGCGGCTATAAACCAGTAACGGAGAACCTTCGTCCATCCATACCGACTGATACAACTTGGCGACCCGCGGTGAACGGATCGGCAAGATGGCGCCGTTGAGGATCGGCCACCAAATCAGCGGGGCCGTATCCACCACGCGGTCGTCACTGAGGAATTCCTTTAGATAGCGTTTTACCGCCGATGGGGTTGGAGCATCCGGCGTGCCCAGGTTCACCAGCAATACCCCGTGTTTCTCTTGCTTCATCACAGTTCCCCTTCGTTCCTTGCAAGCTAACCCCCCGTTCTGGGTCAGGGGGTTAACGTCAATTAATGGCGCCCATTGTAACGGAAAAGCGCCTCATCGGAACCGATATCAGCAACAGGTAAAGGGTATGAACCTCAGGATTGCGCCAGTTTCCAGACCGCCGCCACATTGCGGGCCGTGACCTCAAGATTATCGGCAGCGTCCGTCAGGGCTTCTTCCAGCGTGACGACACGGTCAAGCACCGAAAAAGCAGCGTCAATGCCATGCTGGTGCACCACCTGATAATCTTTCGACAGGCTGCCGGCGATGCCGATCACCGGCAAGCCATGGCGCTTGGCTACCCTTGCCACGCCAATCGGCGTTTTGCCGTGGATCGACTGGCTGTCCAGTCGCCCTTCTCCGGTGATCACCAGATCGGCGTCACGAAGCGCCTCTTCCAGCCGCAAAGTTTCAATCACGATCTCAATTCCCGGCCGCAAGCGAGCGTTGAGCATGCCGAGCAAGGCCGCCCCCATTCCGCCCGCTGCACCGGCGCCCGGTGCGTTGAGCACCTCACGGCCGGTGGCCTGCTGCAGCAAACTGCCGAAATGGCTGAGTGCCGCATCCAACTGCGTCACCATCTCCGGCGTGGCGCCCTTCTGCGGGCCAAACACCGCCGAAGCCCCGTGAGGGCCACATAAAGGGTTGTCCACGTCACAGGCAGCCGTCACGCTCACCTGCTGCAGGCGCGGATCTACCGCTGAAAGGTCAATTTGCGCTAACCGGGCCAGTGCCGCGCCACCCGGCGGCAGCGGTTGCTGTTGGTCATCCAGCAGCCTGGCCCCCAGCGCCTGCATCATACCGGCCCCACCGTCGTTGGTGGCACTCCCGCCGATGCCCAGAATAATCGCCTTCACGCCGCGTTCCAGCGCCGCCAGGATCAGTTCACCGGTACCGTAGCTGGTGGTAATACGCGGATCGCGCTGTCCCTTGGGCGCCAAATGCAAACCGGAAGCGGCCGCCATCTCGATAACGGCAGTTTCCCCCTCCCCCAGCAAGCCGTAAAAGGCAGAGACTGGCTGGCCCAACGGGCCGGTGACCTCAACCCTGACAATTTCTCCGCCGGTGGCCGCCACCATCGAATCCACCGTGCCTTCGCCGCCGTCCGCCATCGGCAATTTCACATACTGCACCTGCGGGTATATCTGGCGGAATCCGCGCTCGATGGCCTCAGCCACCGCCATCGCGCTCAGGCTCTCTTTAAACGAGTCTGGGGCAATTACCACTTTTTTCAGCGTTTTCATCAGTATTCCTTATCCTGCCAGATTAAATACGCCAAACATCAACGCCGAGACGGCGGCAATGGTAAAACCGATCAGGGTTTCATACGGCAGTAACTTCAGCCGTTGATGAACCACCATATTGACGCTGCCGCCGGTGGCGTGGAAAAAACTGCCGTGTGGCAGGTGATCCAGCACCGTGGCACCGGCATGGATCATCGCTGCTCCTGCCAGCCCACTGATGCCCAGTTCCAGCAAAGTGCTACTGAATACGCCGGATGCCACGGCGGTACCGGCGGTGGTGGACGCGGTCGCCATCGACATCAATGCCCCGGAGAGCGGGGCCAGCAGCCAGGCCGGCATACCGGTGTGGGTCAATCCGTTAATCAACGCGTCTTTGAGCGCCGAGTTGGCGATAATGCCCGCCAGCGTCCCCGTGCCGAGCAGCATAATAGCCACCGGTGCCATGCGGCTCAGGCCAGAAACCATAAACTGATTACACTGGCGAATACGTCCCATCAATAACGCCCCCACCAATCCGCCAGCAGGTAGCGCAATCAGCGGATCGACGGCGATACCGGCAATCGGCCGCAGCGACAACAGCACAATGGCAACCAACGGTGCGCTGATCGCCGCCGCAAAGCCTGGACGAGCCCCCTCAGCATGCTGCGTCAGTTCCTCTGCCAGCACCTTGTCACCCTTGTTGCTCAAGCGCCGGGCCAGCAGATAGGCCAGCAGATAGGCCACCACCAGCCCACACAGACCAGGCACGATGCCGGCCATCATCACCGAGGTCAGCGGCACGTGGAAATTATCGGCGGCCGCAATGGTGTTCGGGTTGGGTGACATCACGTTACCGGCCTTGCCGCCACCGATCATTGCCAACAGGATGGCACCGCGCGAGATCCCGGCCTTCTGGGCAATGGAGAGCGCGATCGGCGCTACGGTGATCACCGCCACGTCGATAAATACCCCAACCGCCGTAAGGATCAGTGTAGCTATCGCCAGCGCCAGCAGCGCACGGGTTTCCCCGACCTTGCGGACAATGGTTTCAGCAATGGTGTGCGCCGCGCCGGACTCAATCAGCACCCCGGCCAAGACCCCCGCGGCCAGAATGCGCATCACGGCGTTGGTGATGCCCTGAGCGCCGGTGATCATCAGCGTCACGGTCTGAACCAGATCGGCGCCGCCGCACAGCCCACCGGCCAGCGCGCCTGCAATCATGCCGTAGGCTGGCGGAACCTTGCGTAAAATCAGAACGATAGCGACGACCAATGCCACCAGCGCCCCAAGTGTGGATACCGTTGTCATTATTGTTTTCCCCGTTGTTGGTGTGGGGAAAACATATCCTGAGCGCCGAACATTAGCGTGAGAGGAAGCCACAAAAACCCACCGCATGGCGCACTGGAAAGTTGTGGTTTTACACAACTCAGTCGTGCATCAGCATGCCGATATACAACTGCAAGGCATCAGTTAACTGATTGATTTTCAATCCAGTAATCGCCTCAATGCGCTGCAGGCGATAGCGCAGGGTATTGACGTGGATATGCAGCTCTGTGGCGGTCTGCGTCTGATCACAATTCCGCGAAAAATAGTGCCGCAGGGTACTGCGCAGTACGCCTTTTTCATCACTGGTCCCCAGGATCTGCCAGGGGCGTGAAAGCTCCTGCGCACGCCAGTCTTCGCCCAAATCGCACAGCAATGACGGCAGCGGATAATCTGGGTAGAACAGCGTCTTGTGGCGCAGCTTCAAGCGCTGCGCCATCGCCTGCGTGGCGCGGGCAGTCAGGTTAGAACGGTGCAGCCCCGCCTCACCGCTAAAGAAGCCACCGATAATCAAACGCAGGTTGAAACGCGACTGAAGCTGGCTTTGCAACTGCTGTGCCTGCTTGCGCTCCTGCTTCAAGTTCCATTCCCCCTGCACCAGGCTGGCGGGCCGCAGCAGGACCATTTCGTTAAGGCCGGTAATGGCGAGCAGCGCTTCACGCTGGGTATGTTCCAGTTCCGCCAGCAGTTCACGCAACAAATTCGGCTGGGGATCCTGTAACTCCAGGATCCAGACGATACGCGGCAGTTGCAGATCCAGGCCCAGATAGGCAGCCATCGCCTCCAGCGAGGCCGATGCCGGCTGCGACTGCAGCAACTGATTCGCCAGTTCCTCGCGATAACGCTTTTCCCACTGATTTTGGCTGAGCAATGCTGCCTGCTCCACCATCAGCTCAGCCGCCATTTTTACCAGTTCGGCATAGGCACGCACCTGGGTAGGCTCGCCGGAAATGCCGATCACCCCCACCTGTTGGCTACGAAAGCTAAATGGCAGGTTAATGCCTGGCCGTACACCTTTAAGATGCGCTGCGGTCACCGTATCGATTTCCACTACCCGGTTCTCAGTTAGCGCCAATACCGCCCCCTCATGGCGCTGGAACAGGCGTGAGGGATTACCGGAGGCGATGATGACACCGTTGCTGTCCATCACGTTGACGGAATGGTTGATGATGCCCATCGCCCGCTGCACTATCTGACGCGCGGTGGATTCTGCCAGCAAATTGGTGGTTCTGAGCATCAGGAGAGTCCCCATGGGTTATTATGGAGGCAGTTATACGTTATTTATCGTGGGTGATTAAAGCGCACTGGCTCAACAAGCCACGGCGATCACAGTTCGGCTGGAAAATGGCGAAAAAAAACGCCAGACCGATAAGGCCTGGCGCTATGCACCGCAATGAAAAACCGATCAGCCGAGGATGGTCGCCAGTTCAGCGCTCACTTCGGTCACTTTGCGGGTGCCGTCGATTTTACGGTATTGGGTGTTGCCTGCTGCAGCTTCTTTGCTGTAGTAGGAAATCAACGGTGCCGTCATCTGGTGGTATTCAACCAGACGTTTGCGCACGGTTTCTTCCTGATCGTCTTTGCGGGTCGTCAGGTCTTCGCCGGTTGCGTCGTCTTTGCCTTCCACCTTCGGTGGATTGAATTTAACGTGGTACACGCGGCCAGATGGCGCATGCACGCGGCGACCAACGATGCGATCAACGATCAGTTCGTCCGGTACGTCGAATTCCAGCACATAATCCACGTTGATGCCGGCTTCTTTCATCGCGTCAGCCTGTGGAATAGTGCGTGGGAAACCGTCCAACAGGAAGCCGTTACGGCAGTCTTCCTGGGTGATGCGTTCTTTAACCAGTGCAATGACCAGTTCATCGGTTACCAGCTTGCCGGCATCCATGATTTCTTTCGCCTGCTTGCCCAGTTCACTGCCGGCCTTCACGGCTGCGCGCAACATATCACCCGTAGAGATTTGCGGAATACCGTATTTCTCCATGATGAATTGAGCCTGAGTACCTTTACCAGCGCCCGGAGCGCCCAGCAGAATGATACGCATTGCGTAAATCCCCTTGCTATGTAGTTTTTATAAAATTGCGAAAACGCTCAACCATACCATTTCAGAGGGGGCTGGCTCAAGGTACGCGAGGAAATCGATTGCGGAGCAGAAAGGGCAAAAAAGAGGGTAAAACGCTGAAAATCAGTGAGAAAAGCAAAAAAAAACGCCTCCAACCTTTAGGTCAGAGGCGTATAAGGTCAAAATTATGCGGACAACAGCTTATTCATGCGGCGGATAAACTGATTGGGGTCTTCCAGCGTGCCGCGTTCGGCCAGCAGCGCCTGATCCAATAACAGGTCTATCCATTCGGCGAATTGTTCGTTATCGCCCACATCGGATGCGCGTTTGACCAGCGCATGCTCCGGATTCAGCTCGAAAATGTATTTCACGGCCGGTGCTTCCTGGCCCGCAGCAGCAAACAGTTTTGCCATCTGGGTGCTCATTTCGTCGGCGTCGGTGATGACGATAGCCGGCGTATCGGTCAGGCGGTGCGTCAGACGCACGTCCTTCACACGATCGCCCAGCAGAGTCTTCACGCGGTCAACAAACGGCTCCAGCTGCTTCTCAGCGGCCTTCTGCTCTTCGGTTTCATCCGCCAGTTTGTCCAGCGCGTCGTCCGCCTTGCTGACCGACTGGAACGGCTTGCCGTCAAACTCGGTCAGGTAGCTCATCATCCATTCATCGATACGGTCAGAAAGCAGCAATACCTCGATGCCTTTCTTGCGGAACAGTTCCAGGTGCGGGCTGCTCTTGGCGGCGGCATAGCTGTCGGCAGTGATGTAATAAATCTTCTCCTGCCCTTCCGCCATGCGGCCAACGTACTCTTCCAGCGACACCGTCTGCGCCGAGCTGTCACTCTGGGTAGAGGCGAAACGCAGCAGCTTGGCGATGGTTTCTTTATTGTTCGCGTCTTCCGCCGGGCCTTCTTTCAATACCAGGCCGAACTGCTGCCAGAACTTCTGGTAACCTTCCGCGTCGTCTTTGGCCAGTTTTTCCAGCATCTGCAGCACACGCTTGGTCAGCGCACCACGCAGGTTTTGCGTCACACGGCTGTCTTGCAGAATTTCACGCGAGACGTTCAGCGGCAGATCGTTGGAATCTATCAGACCACGCACGAAACGCAGGTAGTTCGGCATGAACTGCTCAGCTTCGTCCATGATAAACACGCGCTGTACATACAGTTTCAGACCGTGCTTGTGATCGCGGTTCCACATGTCCCACGGGGCCTGAGCCGGGATATACAGCAGGCTGGTGTATTCCTGCTTGCCTTCCACCCGGTTGTGGCTCCAGCTCAGCGGATCGGTAAAGTCGTGAGCAATGTGTTTGTAGAACTCTTTGTATTCTTCGTCGGTGACGTCAGCCTTGCTACGGGTCCACAGGGCCTGCGCCTTGTTGATTTTTTCCCAGGTAACGGTGCCGTCTTCTTCGTTTTTGGTTTCAATCTCAACCGGCAGTGCGATGTGGTCGGAGTATTTACCGATCACCGAACGCAGACGCCAGGCGTCGAGGTATTCATCTTCGCCTTCGCGCAGATGCAGGGTGATTTCGGTACCGCGGTCTTCTTTGCTAACGTCGGCAATGGTGTAATCGCCCTCACCGACAGACTCCCAGAACACGCCCTGATCGGCGGCGGCACCGGCAGCTCGGGTACGCACGGTGACTTTATCCGCCACGATGAACGCGGAGTAGAAGCCCACGCCGAACTGGCCGATCAGTTGGCTGTCTTTGGCCTGATCGGAGCCGATAGACTCCAGGAAGGCTTTAGTCCCTGATTTTGCGATGGTGCCCAGGTTTTCAATCACTTCTTCGCGGCTCATGCCAATGCCGTTGTCGGCAATGGTCAGCGTACGCTGGTCTTTATCGAAGGAAAGACGCACACGCAGCTCGCCATCACCTTCATACAGCTCAGGCGCGGACAGCGCGCGGAAACGCAGCTTGTCGGCGGCGTCTGAAGCGTTGGAGATCAGCTCGCGCAGGAAAATTTCTTTATTGGAGTACAGCGAATGAATCATCAAATGAAGCAGTTGTTTTACTTCAGACTGGAAACCACGGGTTTCTTGACCTTTCATACTCATTGATTACCTCAAAGATATAGCTACCAAAATCGGACAATGAGGATCAAGTGGGGGTCAGGGCATTGTTTTTCAAGCGACTGGGGGGAATTTTTTTGGAAAGTAACGGGGCCGCGATGGCCCCGCTAAGCATCAGAATTTGATAACGTGGCGACCGGCCAGGGAATGCGACAACGTGGTGCCGTCGACCATTTCCAGTTCGCCACCCACCGGCACGCCGTGGGCAATGCGACTGGCCACTACGCCATACTGGCCACACATCTCGGCGATGTAGTTGGCGGTTGCGTCACCTTCCACCGTCGGGTTGGTCGCCAGGATCACTTCGGTAACGCTTTCTTTTTCCAGCCGTTGCTCCAGCCGATCCAGACCGATATCGCCTGGGCCAATGCCGTCCATCGGCGACAGATGGCCCATCAACACAAAGTAGCGACCGGCGAACTGGCCGGTCTGCTCGATGGCGTGAATATCAGCCGGGCTTTCCACTACGCAAATCTGGCCGTTTTGTTGACGGCGCGGATTGGCGCAGATGGTGCAGATGTCCTGCTCGGTGAAAGTGCGGCAGTCGGCACAGTGACCGATTTCCGACATGGCGCGGGTCAGCGCCTGCGCCAAACGCATTCCACCGCTGCGATCGCGCTGCAACAGTTGGAATGCCATGCGCTGCGCTGACTTTGGGCCAACGCCCGGCAGGCAACGCAACGCTTCCATCAGTGTTTCAAGGAGCGGGCTGGTTTGCATCAGAACGGCATCTTAAAGCCAGGTGGCAGTTGCATGCCATTGGATACAGACGCCATCTTCTCTTTCTGGGTTTCGTCGATACGACGTGCGGCGTCGTTGATCGCAGCAGCGATCAGGTCTTCCAGCATATCTTTATCGTCTTCCAACAGGCTCGGATCGATCTCCACACGACGGCAGTTGTGCGCGCCATTGATGGTGACTTTCACCAGGCCGGCACCGGATTCGCCTGTCACTTCCAATTTGGCGACTTCTTCCTGCATCTGCTGCATTTTTTCTTGCATTTGCTGGGCTTGCTTCATCAGGTTGCCCAGACCGCCTTTACCAAACATAGTCGTCTCTCGTCGCTAGGGCCGCGCACTTTACGCAGCGTTTAAATGGGGCGAATACTCTCTTCATCCAGGTCCGCGTCGAAGAAACGGCGCAGGGTCTGGATATTGGTATCCGCAACGATCGACTGGCGCGCCTGCGCCAGTTTTTCTTCATAAATGGCTTGTCGCCACTCCAGCGGAGTCCGCTCCGCCGGATTATCGTCTTCCACCACGGTCAACTCAACCGGGCTACCGTACAGCTCGCTGAGCGCATCGGTCAGGACCTTCTGCGCCGAAGGCGAATTCAGATGGCGCTGCGACGACCGCAGGTGAAGACAAATCTTACCGGGTTCCAACTGTTGTTTAACCGCGTTTAATGCCAGTTGCTGCACCAGTTTTGGAATTTTAAGCTTATCGATTTCCGCCGCCCAGGCGTCGCGTTCCAGCGATTCAACCACCAATTTGGCCGACAGCTCGGGCGTTTTCTCATGCTCGAGCGCGGTGCGCAACGCTTTCGGCGTAGCCAGCGGCTCTGGTTCGGCCTCCGGTTCGGTCAGTGCGCGCCAGCGATAAGCCTCCGGCTTGGCCGGTTTTTCCTGCACGATCTTTTCCGCCTGGCGCTGCTGGCTGCGCTCAGTCACGGAAGCCAACCGCTCCAGTGCCGAGTTCGCCGGCCGCGCTTTTCCAGGCGCCGCCGGTTCACTCTTTTTTGTTGTGGATGCTCCCTGCTGCCTCAGCAGTTGGGTACGCGCCTTTAATAATTGCGCGGTGGCATCCGGTAAATTCGCTTGTTGACTGTTTTGCGGCGCAACCTGCCCTAACGGCGGTGGTGCGTCCTGAAACTGTGGCGGCTGGGCCGCCTGTGGCTGTGCCATTTGCACCGGCGCGGTCTGCACCATGGCTACCGGCTCGGGGATCATCGCTTTCGGGTGAAACGCCAGCGCGCGCAGCAGGGTCATTTCAACCCCCATGCGACGATCCGGCGCAAAGGCCAGCTCTTTGCGTCCAACCAACAGCGTTTGGTAATAGAGTTGTACGTCAGTCGGCGGCAAGGTACGCGCCAGCTCACGCAGCCGCTGTTCAATGGCGGCGTAATGATTATCCAACACCGACGGCAGCAACTGCACCATCGCAATACGGTGCAGCAACGCCAACGTCTCGATCAGCAGATTTTCCCAATCGACACCGCGCGAAGCAGCCTGCGCGACCTGGGCCATCACCTTTTCGCCATCGGCACTGACCAGCGCTTCGAGGATCGCCAGTGGTTGTTCATCGTCAAGCGTGCCAAGCATTTGGCTGACGGTGGCGGTGGTCACCTGCCCCTGTCCCATGGCAATCGCCTGGTCAGTGAGGCTCAGTGCATCACGCATACTGCCATCGGCGGCGCGCGCCAATAGCTGTAACGCACGCTGATCGCTGGTGATCTGTTCTGCCTGCAGCACCGTTTCCAACTGACTGCGGATCTGATCGACGTCCAGCGCCTTCAGATGAAATTGCAGGCAGCGGGACAAAATGGTCACCGGCAACTTCTGCGGATCGGTGGTTGCCAACAGGAATTTGACGTGCGAAGGCGGCTCTTCCAGCGTTTTCAACAGCGCATTAAAGCTGTGACGCGAGAGCATGTGCACTTCGTCAATCAGGTAAACCTTGAAACGACCGCGGGCGGGGGCGTATTGGACGTTATCCAGCAGATCGCGAGTATCTTCCACCTTGGTTCTGGACGCGGCGTCGATCTCGATAAGATCGACAAAGCGCCCCTGCTCAATCTCGCGGCAGTTATCACATTGACCGCACGGCGTGGCGGTGATGCCGGTTTCACAGTTCAGGCCTTTGGCCAGCAGGCGCGCAATGGTGGTTTTACCCACGCCGCGCGTACCCGAGAACAGATAGGCGTGATGGATCCGCCCCAGCGAGAGGCCGTTAGCCAGTGCCGTCAGGACATGTTCCTGTCCGACCACATCTGCAAACGTTTGAGGGCGCCACTTACGGGCTAGAACCTGATAGCTCATTAATACCGGAAAAGTCGAGTAATCTGGAGGGTCATGCTAACACAGCCCCGCGGCGATCCGCGAGGCCGTTGTGGTAATGCAGATCAGTGGCCGGAGAAGTTGACCAGGCTGTAGCATTCAATACCCAGGGTGTTTAAACGCGCTTCACCGCCGAGATCCGGCAGATTGATAATGAAGGCAGCGTCTGTCACTTCACCACCCAGACGGCGGATCAGTTTTGCGGTGGCTTCGATGGTGCCGCCAGTGGCCAGCAGATCGTCCACCACCAGCACTTTATCTCCGGCGCTGATAGCATCGGTGTGGATTTCCAACTTGTCGGTGCCGTATTCCAGCTCATAGCTTTCGCTGAGAGTGGCACGCGGCAGCTTGCCCGGTTTGCGCACCGGAACAAAACCCACGCCCAGCGCCAACGCAACCGGGGCGCCAAACAGGAAGCCGCGCGCTTCGGTACCAACCACTTTGGTAACCCCCGCTTCGCGGAAACGCTCAACCAGCAATTCGATGCTGGCGGCGTAGGCCAGCGGGTTTTCCAGCAGGCTGGTGACGTCACGGAACAGTATGCCCGGCTTAGGGTAATCCGGGATGGTTTTGATACTGTCTTTAATAAACTGAAGCTGCTGCGCAGAAGCGGTCATAATTGTTGCCTGATAAAACTGCCTGATGACTTGCGCGCAGGTCATCTTAACCCGCACACGAAAACGCTCAAATTTATGCAAACTGGCGCACAAATGCAACCGACGGAGTGCGATCAGCGCTGTTTTTGTTGCGGCAGGTCAACAACCGGCAGCCGCAACATAAAGATCAGCAAAACGGCCAGCATCACTAACAGTAAACCGCGCACCCACCAAAGCTTCACCAACCACAGCGAAACCGCAAACGTCAGCACAATCATCAATACGGCCTTCCATTTGGTCCCTGGCGGCAATGCGCGGTGCTGTTGCCAGTGGCGCAGGTAGGGGCCAAACCATGAACGGTACAGCAACCAGGCGTGAAATCGCGGGGATGAACGGGCAAAACACCAGGCGGCCAACAGCAGAAAGGGCGTGGTGGGCAGCAGCGGCAATACCACACCCAGCGTCGCCAGCACCACCGCCAGCCAACCGAGGATAATCAATAACCAACGCGTCATGGGGGCCTTGTCCATCAACCTGTCTGACGTCACTTTATCACCAGCCTCCCCAGCACCACCAGTCGCAGCGGCCGGAATATGCGTACAGCGCTTGTTTCACGGTGTGAACGCGTGCAAGCTGGGCCCACTATCCTCGTCATGGAGCCAACGTGAGTACTCAGCGTCTTTTACAAGTGTTAGAACAACAGATCACGGTGTTAGCCGGCGAAATCACACCGCAAGGCGACGCCCCGATCCCTCAGGCACGCTTTGACGCTGCGTTATTTTCCAACCGCGGCACCCGGCTGCGCGATTACCTGACAGAAGTACAGAAGAACTTCGCCCAGTTACAGACCGCAGCCAACGACAGCCGCACCACCCAGGTGGCCTTTCTGGCCGAGAGACTGGTGGCGCAGATCACCGCCCTGCAGCGCGAATTGGCGACCCAGGCACTGCGCCGGAAAAATCAGCCCAAGGAAGTCGTGGCGGCCGATTTGTACCATAAACTGGCTGAACATCAGGATTATGAGCGTCGGATTATTTCGATGATCCAGGATCGGGAAAGCCTGTTGGGCAGACAGACCACGCTGGCAGCGCAGCAAAAACTGCAGCATGAGCTGGCGGCGCTGGAAGGCCGATTGATGCGTTGCCGCCAGGCGCTGGCACGAATCGAGCGCAGTATTGAACGTAAAGAAAACGGTTTTTGAAGATTTATCACAATATTTTAATGATTATTCCCCTCCGCGGACCTTGTTCACTATACTCAGCCGAAGCAAAGCATCACTCATTCATCTCAATTTAAACGTGGGTTTTATGTCTCTAGAAAATGCCTCAGCAGAATTGCAACTGGCGGTAGATCTGATTTACCTGCTGGAATGCAATGAGATCGATCCGGCCACCGCGCTGGCGGCGCTGGATATTGTCAAACGGGACTACCAGGAAAAGTTGCAGCGCAACGGTGTAACCTCCCCTTACCTGCCTGTCGGCCAGTAAAAAGGGTTCAGCCTGCGCTGAACCCTTGCTCCTCACTCCATTAGCCCGCCGACGTACCGCCTTCATCCGGCGATAATGTCCGTTTCACTTCCTGCACCTCATTACCCTGCTGATTGTGCAAATACACCTCAAGCTGGTTGAAGGCGATATTGATATCGTTCTCACGGCACAGGCGTTCGATCGAGCGGTTCAGTTCGTCAACGGTATAGCTGCGGTCACGCAACTCACGCACGTAAAGGCGCAGTTCGTGATCCAGCGTGCTGGCGCCGAAATTCAGGAAGAATACCTGCGGTTCGGGATCGGTCATCACCCGCGGGTTATCGCGCGCCGCCTGCAACAGCACCGCCTTCACCTTGTCCAGGTCAGACCCGTAGGCTACGCCAACCTTGATCAATACGCGGGTGATGGTGTCTGACAGCGACCAGTTGATCAACCGCTCGGTGACAAACGCCTTGTTAGGGATGATCACTTCTTTGCGGTCAAAGTCGGTGATGGTAGTAGCACGAATGCGAATTTTGCTGACCGAGCCTGAGAAACTGCCGATAGTAATGGTATCGCCGATACGGATCGGCCGTTCAAACAGGATAATCAGACCGGAGACAAAGTTGGCGAAAATCTCCTGTAAACCGAAACCCAGCCCAACGGTCAAACCGGCCGCCAGCCATTGCAGCTTATCCCAGGATACGCCCAGCGATCCCAGTGCAGTCACCGCCCCCACGGTGGTGATCAAATAGGTCAGTATGGTGGTGACGGCGTAAGAGGTCCCCTGCCGCAACTGCAGCCGCGACAACACCACCACCTCCAGTAAACCCGGCAGGTTGCGCGTCATGACGTAAGCAACGATAACCGCAGCTATTGCTACCATCATATTGCCCAGCGTTACCGCCTGCGCCACGCTGCTGCCGGCAACGGTCGCGGTGTAATGCCATAGCGTGATGCTGTCCAGATACGAGATTACCGTCACCAGATCGGACCAAATGGCATAAAAAGCGCTGGCGAAGATAATAAACAGCGCCATGGTGGTCAGACGCAGCGACTGCTGGTTGATTTGGTCGAGCGCCAAAGGAGGTTCTTCAACCGGCTCCAGCCCTTCGGTCCCCTCTTTCTCTTTCGCCAGGCTCTGGCGACGGGCCAGTGCGCGGCGGTAGGCCAGACGGCGGGCCGCGACGCTCAACCCACGGATCGCAGTCAGATAAACAATATTCCACAGGAAAAACAGGTATAAACTGTCGATCCAGCGGCCGGCCAGCCGCAGCGTGGTGTAGAAGTAACCGGCAAACATCAGCCCAAGCAGGATCAACGGCGTGGCCGCAATGGCGGTAACAATCACCAGCCGCACCGCATGTGAACCTTTTTCTCGCCAACTGTCACGGCACATCGGGAACACCAGCACGGTCAGCAGTGCCAGCGTCAGCATGACCACCACCTGGCCGATCACGTCTTCCACCAGCCGCAGCGGCGCTTTCTCGCCCAATACCGACCAGAAGATTAACGGCAGCAGCGCCAGGCCCAGCCGCACCGTCTGACGACGGTAATGCGCACAAAGCTCAGGGGCAAAATTAAAGTGCCGCTCACAAACGCCGCCGACTGCCAACATGCGGTAGGTGAAGCCGAAAATCAGCCAAAATAGCGCCAACTGCTGCGACAGCGCCCAAATGAAATCACTGAGGCCAATTTCGGCTCGATCCCCCCAGAACCCCGCCCCCAGCAGCAGCGCCGAGCCGGGTACTACCTTCAGCAAGGTCAGTAAGATGGCTTTTGGTGTGTGCAGTTGGCCATCGCGCTTTAACTGCCCGACATCATTGGCCAACCGTTGCAAATGGCTGTCGATCAGCTTGTAGCGCCAGCGTAACAGGCCGAGCAACAGCAGTAACGGGATCAGCACCACCAGCGAATTCAAACCGCCCTGCACTATTTTTCCAAGGTCTAATTTAAAATCGAGGGTGGCAAGCTGATCTCTGACCGCCCCCGGCAAAGCTTTCAACCACGCCAAATCAACCGGTTTGTTACTGTTAACCCAGAAAATCTGCTGGGTCAGCGTATCCCGCAGCGAGCTGTTAACGCTGGTCAACTGCTGCTGGTTGATCTGCAGGTTGATCGACTGCGCCAACTGATTGCTAAGCTGTTTGTTCAACTGATCCAGCAGCTCACGGCGCATATCGACGATTTCGTTTAAAGCGTCCAGCACGTCCGCACTGGCTTTTTCCTTACTGTCGGCAACCAGCTTATTGATGTAATCGTCGCCTTTGAACAGGTCGTCGCGCTGCTGGTTGATATCAAACTGTTCCAGACGCAGATCGGCGATGCGCGTGCCCATATCTGCCACCAGCGTCCCCTGCGGCAGGCTCTGTTGCTGCTGATACAAAATGCGTGACAGCACCAGACTGCCTTTCAACACCTGGATCTGTTCTTTTAAATTACGTTCCGCCTGCAGGCCACGATCGAGCCAGTTCTTCACCCGAATATTCTGCTGGAACAGCACGTTGCTCTCTTCGGTGGCGGCAATCAGCCGTTGGCTGAGTTGGCGGTTAACATCCAGCTCTTTACTGACCAATTGATCGTGTTGAATGTCAGTCGCATCTTCCGGGTTCTGCGCCTCTTTGGCGGTTTTTTCCGACAGCGTCAGGCGCTTGCTGTTGACCACTTCCTGCAGCAATTGCACGCTGTGGTCCAAAGCATCAATATGCCCGGTGGTGTAATCGCGCTGTTTCTGCAGCAAATCCTGCAGGGTGGTGTTGGCTTCCAGGCTTTTGCGCTGCAGATCAATTTGCGCATTGAGCAACGTCTGTTCGGTTGCCAGCATCACTAACTGGCTATCGCGCAGTGAATTTTGGCCCGGCGTCTGATCGTTGATCTGGTTACGGATCTCCTGCAGACGCTGCGAAGCGGTGTACATGCTGCTCTGCACCCGCTCCGGCTGGGTCTGCAGTGAAACCAGTTGGCTGTTATAGGTCGACAGGTTTTCCTGCGCAGTCTGCAGGTCGTCGAGGGTTTGATAAAGGCGGGTTTCCAACTGGCGCAGTGAAAGCTGCAGCAATTCGGCCCTGGCAGCCGTGCCGTCTACCGGCGTCTTGAGTGCTTCGAGATCGGCGGTTACCTGACGCAATTTGCCCGGCGCCAGTTGCAACTGCTGCTTAAGCTGAGCGCCATCCTGTTTGGTGCGTTCAATCGCGTCCAGCAGCTCAAGCGTGCGGGCCAAATCTTGTTGCGTGAGTTTATTGACCGGGGTCTGCGTCTTTTGCTTGTTCAGCGCTTCAATCTGGCTTTGAATTTCGCTGCGGGACGGCAGGTCGCCATTCAGGGAGGCATAGGCCACAGGTTGGCACACCGCACAAACCGCGATCAGTAAAAACAGGGCCAGGGTGCGGGAAAGGCCCACACTCAGGAACGAGGGGAACGCCAGAAAAGAACCTTTAGCTAACCTGCGATGCATGATGTGGCTTCGAATCAATAATAAAGAAGCCTAAAGATTATCACGATCGCAGATAGCCAAAGAATAAGAAAAGCATTGCTGATGATGTACAGATGTCGCAGGATCAGAACGTCAGCACTTTTCCTGCCGCCAGCGTCCACTGTGCCAACTCTGCCAGGGTGCCGATCTCTACCCCATCCGCCAGTGGCAATTGGCTCACGCCACGTGCGTCGGCGCAGGTCTTGCACAGTTTCACCGGCACCTGTTGCGCTGTGAGAATTTCCAGCATCTGCTGTAAATGGTAACCTTCGCGCGGCTGTTGGCCTGCCAGCCCGGCCACCACCGCATCGGACATCAGAAACAGTTTCAGGTCGAGATCGCTTTGCTGCTCTTTCAGGGTAATGGCCAGACGCAGGGCGTTAAACAGGGATTCGTGGCCATAGGCGGCGCCATTGGCAATCAACACTACGGATGACATGGTGTTTCTCCTATAAAGGATGGATTTCGACGCTGCGTGGCTGCGTCGCCAGTTCTTCCGGCTTGACGCGTAAGGCGGGACTGAATTGGACCATTTCGAGAAAGGAGTCGATCAGCGCCGTCGCTTCGGCTTTCAGATCAAAGCTCTCCGGCATAAACAGCCAATTCTCCATCAGGCCGGTAATATAAGCATGCAGGATAATTGCCGCGCGGCGGGTGTGCAAATCAACGGGCAGTTGGCCATGGCCCATACAGTCACGCAGCACCGACTCAATCCGTTCATAACCTGCCAGGTACAAGACTTTACGCGCTTCATGCAGCGGCATCATCTCACCCACGAATTCGCACTTGTGAAAAACGATTTCCATCAGCGCTCGCCGACGGCTGTCATCGACCGTAGCCGTCAGAATGTAAATCAGAATTTCTCGTAAAATACGCAGTGGATTCTCTGGGAACTTTGCCTGATACTCTAGCTCCAGATCGCCAATTTTTGACTCTGATAATTCCCAAACTTCGTTAAACAGGTCTACCTTGTTCTTGAAGTGCCAATAAATTGCACCACGCGTAACTCCGGCAGCAGTGGCAATATCTGTCAGTGACGTTGCAGAAACGCCACGTTCAGAAAATTCTTGCACCGCAGCATCAAGTATGTGCTGTCGAGTTTCTAGCGCCTGTTGTTTGGTTTTTCGTGCCATGACGTTGTTTTTTCGGGGGAGTGTGATTTACATACATTCGCGTATGTATGTACCATAGCACGCACATATAATTAACGCAGCAATGGGTTTTAAAGCTTGTGATCCATTGATCATTTTGAAATCGGACACTTGAGGTTTTTCTATGAACAAAAACAGAGGGTTAACGCCTCTGGCGGCAGTTCTGATGCTTTCAGGCAGCTTAATGCTTACAGGATGTAACGATAAAGAAACCCAACAGCAAGGCGCCCATCCACCGGCACCCGAAGTGGGTGTAGTGACATTGAAGGCCGAGCCTCTCAATATGACTACCGATCTTCCTGGCCGCACCGCTGCGTATCGTATCGCCGAAGTTCGCCCTCAGGTCAGTGGCATTATCCTGAAACGCAACTTTGTTGAAGGCAGTGATATCAAAGCAGGCACTTCCCTGTATCAGATTGATCCTGCTACCTATCAGGCAAGCTATGACAGCGCCAAAGGCGACCTGGCTAAAGCACAGGCCAGCGCTTCTATCGCGCGCGTAACGGTCAACCGCTACAAACCCTTGCTGGGCACCAGTTACATCAGCAAGCAGGATTACGATACAGCCGTTTCCAACCTGCAGCAGGCAGACGCCGCTGTGATAGCCGCAAAAGCGGCGGTTGAAACTGCGCGTATCAACCTGGCTTACACCAAAGTGACGTCCCCAATCTCCGGACGTATCGGCAAATCTTCTGTAACCGAAGGCGCGCTGGTCAGCAACGGTCAAACCACGGCGCTGTCTACCGTGCAACAGTTGGATCCGATTTACGTCGACGTAACCCAATCGAGCAACGACTTCCTGCGGCTGAAGCAAGAATTGGCCAGCGGTGCGCTGAAACAGGAAAACGGTAAGGCCAAGGTGAAACTGCTGCTGGAGAACGGCGCGCAGTACGCTCAGGAAGGCACGCTGGAATTCTCTGACGTCACCGTGGATGAAACCACCGGCTCCATCACCATTCGCGCCCTGTTCCCTAACCCGAACGATACGCTGCTGCCAGGTATGTTCGTTCGCGCCCGTCTGGACGAAGGCGTGCGCAGCGATGCATTGCTGGTGCCGCAACAGGGTGTAACACGTAACCCGCGTGGTGAAGCTACCGCGATGGTAGTGGGCGCTGACGATAAAGTCGAAATGCGCACGCTGAAAGCGGACCAGGCGATTGGTGACAAATGGTTGGTTACCGACGGCCTTAAAGCCGGCGACCGCGTGATTGTCACTGGCCTGATGAAAGTCCGCCCAGGCGCTCAGGTAAAAGTGCAGGAAGTTGACACTCAGGCGCAAAAGCAGCCGCAGTCTGAAGCGCAGAAGTCATAAAAAGGAGCCGGTAAGACATGGCTAAGTTCTTTATAGATCGCCCGATTTTCGCCTGGGTAATCGCCATCATCGTCATGTTGGCGGGTGTGCTGTCAATAATGAAACTGCCGATTGCGCAGTATCCAACTATTGCACCACCGGCGGTTAGTATTTCCGCAAACTATCCGGGCGCAGATGCAAAAACGGTACAGGATACCGTGACTCAGATTATCGAACAGAACATGAACGGTATCGATAATCTGATGTACATGTCCTCTACCAGTGATTCCTCTGGTAGCGTCACCATTACACTGACGTTTAACTCTGGAACAGACCCTGACATCGCACAGGTTCAGGTACAGAACAAACTGTCATTGGCTACGCCGTTACTGCCGCAAGAAGTACAGCAGCAGGGTCTGAAAGTTGAAAAATCCAGCAGCAGCTTCCTGATGGTAGCCGGCTTCATTTCCGACGATCCGAGCATGACTCAGGACGATATCGCGGACTATGTGGCCTCCAACATCAAGGACCCGATCAGCCGTTCATCCGGCGTGGGTGAAGTACAGCTGTTTGGTGCCCAGTACGCGATGCGTGTCTGGTTGGATCCTAACAAGCTGAATAACTTCCAATTGACCACCACGGATGTGACGTCCGCCATCACTGAGCAGAACAACCAGATCGCCGCAGGGCAATTGGGTGGGATGCCACCGGTGCCGGGTCAACAGCTTAACGCCTCGATCATCGCGCAGACTCGTCTGACCTCTCCGGAAGAGTTCGGCAAAATTTTGCTGAAGGTGAATGCCGACGGTTCTCAGGTTCGCCTGAGCGACGTGGCACACATTGAGCGCGGCGCTGAAAGCTATGCCGTGACCGCACGTTATAACGGTAAACCGGCGGCGGGCCTGGGTATTAAACTGGCTACCGGTGCCAACGCCCTGAACACCGCGCAAGGTGTGAAAGACGCGCTGACCAAAATGCAGCCTTTCTTCCCGCAAGGGATGAAAGTGGTTTATCCGTACGACACCACACCGTTCGTTAAAATTTCGATTAACGAAGTGGTGAAAACGCTGATCGAAGCCATCATCCTGGTATTCCTGGTGATGTATTTGTTCCTGCAAAACTTCCGCGCAACCCTGATCCCAACCATTGCGGTACCGGTGGTATTGCTGGGGACCTTTGCCATTCTGGCGGCCTTCGGCTTCTCGATAAACACCCTGACGATGTTCGGCATGGTGTTGGCGATAGGCTTGTTGGTGGATGATGCCATCGTGGTGGTAGAGAACGTCGAGCGTGTGATGTCCGAAGAGGGACTGCCGCCGAAGGAAGCCACCAAGAAATCGATGGAACAGATCCAGGGCGCGTTGGTCGGTATTGCCATGGTGCTGTCTGCGGTATTCGTTCCTATGGCGTTCTTCGGCGGCTCGACCGGGGCCATCTATCGTCAGTTCTCCATCACCATCGTTTCTGCGATGGCGCTGTCGGTGCTGGTTGCATTGATTCTGACGCCGGCGCTGTGCGCCACCTTGTTGAAACCCGTAGCGAAAGGCGACCACGGGGTTAAAACCGGCTTCTTCGGTTGGTTTAACCGCATGTTCGAAAAGAGCACCCATCACTACACCGACAGCGTAGCCAACATCCTGCGCAGCACCGGTCGTTATCTGGTGATCTACCTGCTGATCGTTGTCGGCATGGCGCTGCTGTTCCTGCGCTTGCCTTCCTCGTTCCTGCCGGACGAAGACCAGGGCATTTTGCTGACCATGGTGCAGTTGCCTGCGGGTGCTACCGAAGCGCGTACCTCTAAGGTTCTGGAAGAAGTCACCGACTACTTCATGACCAAAGAAAAAGACAACGTGGTTTCGGTGTTTACCGTTGCGGGCTTCGGCTTTAACGGTAACGGTCAGAACAACGGTCTGTCATTCGTCAGCCTGAAAGACTGGTCTGAACGTAAAGGTGAAGAGAATAAGGTACCGGCGATTGCAGGCCGCGCAATGGGCGCGTTCTCGCAAATCAAAGATGGCCTGGTATTCCCGTTCAACCTGCCGGCGATTATCGAACTGGGTACCGCGACCGGTTTTGACTTCCAGCTGATTGACCAGGGTGGCCTGGGGCATGAGAAACTGACCGAAGCACGTAACCAGTTGCTGGGCATGGCTGCCAAGCATCCGGATATGCTGGTGGGCATGCGCCCTAACGGTCTGGAAGATACGCCGCAGTTCAAGCTGATTATCGACCAGGAAAAAGCCAAGGCACTGGGCGTTAGCATCACCACCATTAACAGCACGCTGAGCACCGCGCTGGGTGGCTCTTACGTTAACGACTTCATCGACCGTGGTCGTGTGAAGAAAGTGTACGTACAGGCTGATGCGCCGTTCCGTATGTTGCCGGAAGATATCAATAAATGGTTTGTCCGCGGCACCAGCGGCCAGATGGTTCCGTTCTCCGCCTTCTCCTCGGCGAAATGGGAATACGGTTCACCGCGTCTGGAACGTTATAACGGTCTGCCTTCCATGGAAATTTTGGGACAGGCAACGCCAGGCAAGAGTACCGGTGAAGCAATGAACCTGATGGAAGAACTGGCCTCCAAGCTGCCGAGCGGCATTGGTTACGACTGGACTGGTATGTCCTATCAGGAACGTCTGTCCGGCAACCAGGCTCCAGCACTGTATGCCATCTCGATTCTGGTGGTGTTCCTGTGTCTGGCTGCATTGTACGAGAGCTGGTCAATTCCGTTCTCGGTCATGCTGGTTCTGCCACTGGGGGTTATCGGTGCGTTGCTGGCGGCTACCATGCGCGGCCTTAACAACGACGTTTACTTCCAGGTGGGGCTGTTGACCACCATAGGTCTGTCGGCGAAGAACGCCATATTGATTGTGGAATTCGCCAAGGACCTGATGGATAAAGAAGGCAAGGGTCTGATAGAAGCCACGTTGGAAGCGGTGCGTATGCGTCTGCGTCCAATTCTGATGACTTCCCTGGCATTCATCCTCGGGGTTCTGCCGCTGGTTATCAGCAGCGGTGCAGGCTCCGGCGCACAGAACGCGGTAGGTACCGGCGTTATGGGCGGGATGATTACCGCAACCGTGCTGGCCATCTTCTTCGTTCCGGTCTTCTTCGTGGTGGTTCGCCGCCGCTTCAGCAAGAAGTCCGATGATGTGGAACACAGCCACCCGGTTGATCATCACTGATTAAAGTCGTGATCCCAAACCTCTGAATACAAAGGCCGCTTATGCGGCCTTTTTCTTTGGCGTCATCGGCTTAATGCAAACCACTCTCATTAATTTATCGACAGATGCATTTTGTACTTGATCCGCCTTGCCGTGCGGCGCATAATTATTGTTATAGTATAACATTACATTGGAGCGCATAATGAAAGCAGGCATCCACCCAAACTACCGTACCGTGGTGTTCCACGACCTCAGTGCCGATACCTACTTTAAGGTGGGTTCGACCATTAACACCGATCGCACCATTGAGCTTGAAGGTGAAAGCTGGCCGTATGTCACTCTCGACATCTCTTCCGCTTCGCACCCGTATTACACCGGCAAGCAGAAAGAGTTCTCTAAAGAAGGCAGCACCGCGCGCTTCCAGCAACGGTTTGGCCGCTTCTTTACCGGCAATCAGTAACAGGGGATCCACATGCAGGTTTTGAGTTCATTGCGTTCGGCGAAGAATCGCCATCCGGATTGCAAGGTCGTGCGCCGTAAAGGCCGTATCTATGTGATTTGTAAAACTAACCCACGCTTCAAAGCGGTACAGGGACGTAAGAAAAAGCGCTAAGTAAAGCAGTGCCATCTGTCTGTCGCAAAGCCCCGTTGCTGCTCAACGGGGCTTTTTTTATGGAGAAAGCTGAAACACCAAAAATGCCCTGCCTGACAGACAGGGCGAATCCGTTATTTCATGCTGCCGAGTAGAGTCTCAACATTGTGCTTAAATGCCTGCACGTAAGTGGCTGCTGGACCATTAGCTTTGGATAAGGCTTCCGGATACAGTTCCCCCCCAGCCTTGGCCCCCGTGGCGACGGCAATTTGCTTCACCAGGCGCGGATCGGTTTGGTTCTCGATAAAGTAGGCATTCACTTTCTCCTGCTTGATCTGCTTGATCAGCCCGGCCACGTCGCTGGCACTCGCCTCAGCCTCGGTCGAGAAGCCGACCGGGGCAAGGAAGGTGACGCCATACTCTTGGCCAAAGTAGCCAAAAGCATCGTGGCTGGTCAGCACCTTGCGTTTTTGCTGCGGCACTGCGGCAAACTGCGTTTTAGCCCACAGATCCAACTTATGCAGCTGCTGGATATACTCCGCGCCGCGCTGACGGAAATAGTTGGCATCCTCAGGGTCTGCGGCAATCAGCGCGTTCATCACGTTGGTGGCGTACTGCACGCCGTTCTTCATGCTGTTCCAGGCATGCGGATCGGTGACCTCTTTGCCGTCTTCATTCATCTGACGCGAGTTGATCCCCTGCGATGCGGTAATCACCTGCCCTTTGTAACCCGAGGCACTGACCAGGCGATCGATCCACCCTTCCAGTCCCAGGCCACTGACGAACACCACATCAGCCTGCGACAATAGCTTACTGTCTTTCGGTGAAGGTTCGAAGCTGTGCGGGTCGCCGTCAGGCCCCACCAGCGTAGAGACATTGACATGTTCTCCCCCCACCTGCTTGACGATATCACCGAGGATAGAAAAACTGGCGACAGCGTCAACAGTCTTCGCCATAGCCAATGGGCTGGACAGCAGAGCAGCGACTGCCAGCGATATAGGTAAACGTTTCATACTTTCTCCTTGCACTTGGCACTTCTCAACGGCGCGCCAGGGAATAAATCCCCCCACGCGTCCCAAACAAAATTGACCCAAAGAAAATCACGCTGGCGCTGAGCACAATCGCCGGCCCCGCCGGCAATGACGCGTAGTACGACCATTCCAGCCCGATAAGGCTTGAAAGCATGCCGATACCCATAGCCACCGCCAACGTATGCGGCAAATTACGCGCCCAAAAGCGCGCGCTGGCGGCGGGAAGCATCATCAGCCCGACCGACATCAATGTGCCGAGGATCTGGAAACCAGCGACCAGATTGATCACCACCAACGCCAGGAACAATCCGTGTATCAGCGCCAGCCAACGCGGTGCGCTGACGCGTAAAAAGGTGGCATCGAAAGATTCAATTACCAGGGCACGGTACAGTGCGGCCAATGCCAGCAGCGACAAGCTGGCTATCGCCCCCACCATCACAATCGCATGAATATCCACCGCCAGAATCGAGCCGAATAACACATGCAGTAAATCAACGCTGGAACCACGCAGCGAGACTAAAGTGACGCCCAGCGCCAGCGACCCCAGGTAAAAACCGGCGAAACTGGCGTCCTCTTTCAGCGGCGTTCGCCGACTGACCAACCCGGATAACATTGCCACGGCCAGCCCGGCAATAAAGCCACCGACGCCCATCGCCACTATCGACATACCGGAAATCAGATAGCCTATCGCTGCACCGGGCAAGACCGCATGGGACAGCGCATCTCCGACCAAACTCATGCGCCGCAAAAGCAAAAAAACGCCCAACGGCGCTGCGCTGAGTGACAGGGCAAAGCAAGCCACCAGCGCACGCCGCATAAAGCCGAACGAGGCAAAAGGATCGACAAGGAGATCAATTAACATCATTGCGTTACCGCCATTCGACACAGCGGCGAGCTGGCAATATTCAACGCTGGAATGTGTTCCAGCACCCGATCTGCCGCTCCCCAGTGGCAACACTGTGACGTCAATAACAAGGCCTGTGGGAAATGGTTCGCCACCATCGACATGTCATGCAGCACCGCGATGACCGTCTTGCCTTGTCGATGCAACTGAGCAATCACTTGCAGCAATAGCTGGATAGTGGCGCTGTCGATACCGGTAAAAGGTTCATCCAGTAAAATCAGCGGTGCCTGCTGAACCAGCAGACGGGCAAACAGTACCCGCTGCAGTTGACCACCGGAAAGCTCACCAACCGGGCTGCGGGCCATCGATGTCATCCCTACGGTATCCAGCGCCTCGGCAATCTGCTGTGCAGCGCGCTTATTCAGCCCAGCAAACATACCCATCTGCGGCCAACTGCCCATCGCCACCAGATCGCTGACTACTATTGGAAATTGGCGATCCAACTCGGCCTGCTGCGGTAAATAAGCCATACGCGGTAATTTATTTTCGCTAAAAGACAGGCTCCCACTTTGCAGAGGCAAAAGCCCGGCCAACGTTTTCAACAGTGTTGACTTGCCGGCACCGTTCACTCCGACGACGGCAGTCAAAGAGCCGACGGTGAAGTGACCGCTGAGCGGCGGGAAAAGCGGTGTACTACCGTAACCCACGACAGCCTGTTTTAAGGTAATCATGGCAGCGCCACCGCCCAGTAGATGCCTAACCAGAGTATGGCCAGCAATAAAATGGCGATGCCACAGCGCAATCGGGCAGAGGCGGTGAACAATGAATTCAAGGACGGCATGGCACCATCTTGCGGTGTGAATGTCAGTTTCATGATCATACGGAGGAGGTCTTGGTGTTACAATATAACATCACATAAATTTTAATGACTCAAGCTCTCAGCCAACGATTAATGCAACTGAACGTAACAAGGGGTGAGCTACTTTCGTTGGCAATTCACCGCTTTAACAACATCAGCGCGACGCCTTCCGGGATATACCGAGAAACATCAGGGCTATTAACCGGCAAACACCGTTGCGATTCTGTAAAAAATCCGACTGTTAACGAAAAGTTTACCGACGAATTGACAAAAAAGGAGTAAGATTAATAGATAGGATCGCTATACTGCCAGGCATTAAATGCAAGTAACTCTTCGCTGCGACACAATGACTGAAGCACTTTCTGTTAAAAAACTAAAGAAAGTGATTAACGAAAAAATATCAGAGTTGGTCCCAGCATTGACCAGCGGCCTGAGTTTTTATTCGGAAAGCGCGCGTTATGCTGAAGGTTCATTAGAAATACTTGATATTCAGGAATTGAGCATCAGCCAGTATTCAATGAGTTACCGCTATAAATGGTCAATTTTCAATGCCTGTCTCGATATCAGCGCCGAGGAATACATCAGTGATAGCGTCACTTTCAGCCTTGCCGAAGCGGGACTTATCTTTGACCTCATTGATAACACCCGGCCATCTACCGCAGATGAATTGTAAGTTTACGTAATAACAGCAGGCCAGATGCGAAGAAATGATTTATATTCATTATACGGGAAGTTTATTTTATCATCATCTTTAAGCTACCTCTGTCCATGATGTAAATCAGCTTACTCACAGAGTGTTATCAACACCGAAATTAAGACTTACGGAGGGGATGATATGGATGAGTATTCGCCTAAAAGGCACGATATTGCTCAACTGAAATTCTTGTGTGAAAACCTGTATGATGAAGGTATCGCTACGCTGGGCGACAGCCATCATGGCTGGGTGAACGATCCGACGTCTTCCGTCAACCTCCAGCTTAATGAGTTGATCGAACATATTGCTTCGTTCGTGATGAGTTATAAAATTAAATACATGGACGAAAGTGATTTATCGGAACTCGTCGAAGAGTACCTCGATGATACCTACACGCTGTTCAGCAGTTACGGTATAAATGATTCCGATCTGCGTCGTTGGCAGAAAACCAAGGCGCGATTATTCAGAATGTTCTCAGGAGAGGGCATCTGTACGACAATGAAAACTTAGGGGATAATTATCCCCAAATTATTCTATTCGACGGTTTATAACACCAAAGGTTATCATGACTAAAATTGATTATCTGATGCGTTTACGTAAATGCACCACGATCGAAACACTGGAACGCGTTATTGAAAAAAACAAGTATGAGCTTTCAGATGACGAGCTGGAGCTGTTTTACTCTGCAGCCGACCACCGCCTGGCCGAGCTCACCATGAATAAACTCTACGATAAAATCCCTACTGCCGTTTGGAAATTCGTAAGATAATCCAGGCTAAAACGCGTTGAGCCGATACATTCGTCGGCCTCAATGTTAAGATTAAATACATCTTTCTCCTATTGACAACAAAATGTTAATTACATTACGTACCGTCGATAATAACAAATAGAAGCCATTCCCTTTTAATGCCAAGCGAGTATGCACACGACTGCATTAACGCGAAAAATTAACCTATGTTGCCTCCACGGCGGTAAAACGTTCCCATGCAGCCCTAGCTGGCAAAAAATCGCCTGTTCTGCAGAATCACGCCGCCCACGCATTGTCCCACCGGGCGGCGCGATAAAGCACTATGTGGATTAGAGCATACGCTGCAGAATCGCCTTTCTGGATAAACAGTGGTGTTTGATCACCGCCGTCACATGAAGCACAATCATGACCGACAACGCGATACATGAATAACGGTGCACGACGAAAAAAAAGCGGTTCACTTCAAGATTAGCGACCGGGCGAGGAAAATCGATATTTCCGAAAATGGAAAATCCGCTCTCCAGCATTAAAAATCCACTGATCAGCACCATGAAAATAAGCAGATAGAATATTTCATGCAGCAAATGCACCAGCCCCTTCTCATGCCCTTTCAGCATTTCGCCATAGGGCACCGACGGACGGAAAAAGCGCCAGGCAAAGCGCACGGCCATCAATGGCGTTATGACCAGAGCCAACGACATATTGGTAACCGAGAAAAAAGTAAAAATCCGCATATCAGTCATAAAGTGCAATGAATAACCGACGATCATTACATAAATAATTACCGCAGCAATACCCCAATGCAATATACGGCTGAAAAAATCGTAGCGATTGATTTTGTGTGACATAAAGCTCCCTTATAAGTGGCCATCGCTGGCCACTTGAATATCCGGTTCGTCGTTACTTTTTCACCACCCAGGCGTCCTGCCAGTTGGAACCTACGCCCGGCTCATAATGATTCGCACTGCTGCTCCACTGCATGCAGTAACCGCTGTAAGGGAAAGGCTTGCACTCATAAACTTTGCCGTCTTTCGGTTGCAGCACAGTGGTACCTGCGACGTATTTTTTCTGATCGTTCGGGAAGACGAAGTCATAGTTGCCGCTGTCGCCGCCGGTGTCAGTACCAGTGCCGGTATCAGTGCCGGTGCCGGTGGAGTCAGCCTCCAGGTTGAAGTTCCCGATGTCAGGCTGAATGCTCTGCCCTTTGTCGTTGGTGGCGATCACTTTCAGCATATGATGGCCTTCGCTGACATTGTTCAGATCTATCGTCAGCGACTGACTGGCGTCTTCCAGCGTGGTCTTCAGGTAGCCTTTTTCGGTCTGACCGTGATCGTATACGCGCGCTTCAACCGTCAGCTTGCCTTTGACTTCGGCATTGAAGGTCAATTGAGATTTTCCGTCCTTGATCTTGGTGCTGGACAACCCACCCATGCGGATTTCTTCAGTCATGGCCGGCGTTTCTTCCTCGTAGGAAATCACCAGGCTCTTCATGGTACTGCCCTGTTTGGCGAAGACCGCGTTATTGCCGAAGACCGGGTTGACGTTACCGTCTTTACCTTTCACCCCGGCGCGCACTTCTTTCTGACCGGCGTTGATTTTTTTCGCCAGCGCCTCACTCCAGCGATTCTTGTCGGTCAAGGCTTCGCTGTCGATAGCCAGTTCAGTTTGCATGGCGAGCACTTCGCCGGCTTCGTTGAAGAAGCGCACGATCACTTTGTCGCCAATCTGCAGGTTCTTACCGGTGAGCGCCCCCTTCAGTTGCTTGCGCCATTCGGAAACGACGCCATCGTTTTCGAAGTTAACGTCAACCACCTGATAGAAACTGTTCCTCGTATCGTTGATTTCCCACACGCCGTAAATCAGCTGATAACCGGTTCTTTCCGGCACTACGCACTGGTGAACTTCGCGATCGTTTGGAATCTTGGCTTGGCCGTCTACTTCACAGAAAGGCTCTTTTTCAAAAGCGTCGCGTGACAGTGGCTTGTTCACGTCCCAGTCTTGCTTGGTGATGTAGTAACGCCAGTTATTGGTTTTGTGCTTGGCGGTGATAAACCAGGTAAAAGCCTGAGGCCCTGGCTTTATCGTATTCAATGCCCAAACGTTGACGCCCTGACGATCCAAAGGTGCAAAATCGCTCGTGCTGCCGCTGGCCAACTCGCCTTCGAGCGGTAAATCATTGTTGGGGAAACCGGAAATTTGCTCGATGCTCTGTGAATAGACCCGGATTTCCTAGACGGTTCCGTGCCTCATGAACCAGGCACTTTCATAAACTGCAGGGGGTTGATCCTCACAGGCACTGTGGCGGCGTT
>NZ_CAMKGL010000009.1 GCF_946227985.1 Serratia quinivorans | reverse complement strand
GATTAACACGCCCTTCATCGCCTCTGACTGCCTAGGCATCCACCGTGTACGCTTAGTCACTTAACCTCACAACCCAAAAGTGTTTCCACTTTCGCGCTGTTACATTTGAGAGACTCTATGACAGGTTAGTCCTTACTCCAAGTACATCTACGGAGGAGTAAGTTTCAGCTGTCATGTTTCAATTTTCAGCTTGTTCCAGATTGTTAAAGAGCAATATCTTAAACATGACTCTTGCGAATCAGTTTTAAGATTTTTTGATATGGTGGAGCTAAGCGGGATCGAACCGCTGACCTCCTGCGTGCAAGGCAGGCGCTCTCCCAGCTGAGCTATAGCCCCATATCAGAAAAGCATTTTTACACCTTATCTACTACCTTCGCCAATTCGCTTCTAGTCAAAGCGAAGTCCTACGACGTTTATTCACATAAACGAATAGGGCGACAACGCAGGATAGGAGAGAATTGGTGGGTCTGAGTGGACTTGAACCACCGACCTCACCCTTATCAGGGGTGCGCTCTAACCACCTGAGCTACAGACCCGACAAGGTGCTTTAAGACTTAACCGCGAAGATTAAGCCTTATGCTCTCTTTCATTTCATCAGACAATCTGTGTGAGCACTTCACGCAATCAATATCATTAGGTAAGGAGGTGATCCAACCGCAGGTTCCCCTACGGTTACCTTGTTACGACTTCACCCCAGTCATGAATCACAAAGTGGTAAGCGCCCTCCCGAAGGTTAAGCTACCTACTTCTTTTGCAACCCACTCCCATGGTGTGACGGGCGGTGTGTACAAGGCCCGGGAACGTATTCACCGTAGCATTCTGATCTACGATTACTAGCGATTCCGACTTCACGGAGTCGAGTTGCAGACTCCGATCCGGACTACGACGTACTTTATGAGGTCCGCTGGCTCTCGCGAGTTCGCTTCTCTTTGTATACGCCATTGTAGCACGTGTGTAGCCCTACTCGTAAGGGCCATGATGACTTGACGTCATCCCCACCTTCCTCCGGTTTATCACCGGCAGTCTCCTTTGAGTTCCCNGCTGGCAACAAAGGATAAGGGTTGCGCTCGTTGCGGGACTTAACCCAACATTTCACAACACGAGCTGACGACAGCCATGCAGCACCTGTCTCAGAGTTCCCGAAGGCACTAAGCTATCTCTAGCGAATTCTCTGGATGTCAAGAGTAGGTAAGGTTCTTCGCGTTGCATCGAATTAAACCACATGCTCCACCGCTTGTGCGGGCCCCCGTCAATTCATTTGAGTTTTAACCTTGCGGCCGTACTCCCCAGGCGGTCGACTTAACGCGTTAGCTCCGGAAGCCACGCCTCAAGGGCACAACCTCCAAGTCGACATCGTTTACAGCGTGGACTACCAGGGTATCTAATCCTGTTTGCTCCCCACGCTTTCGCACCTGAGCGTCAGTCTTTGTCCAGGGGGCCGCCTTCGCCACCGGTATTCCTCCAGATCTCTACGCATTTCACCGCTACACCTGGAATTCTACCCCCCTCTACAAGACTCTAGCTTGCCAGTTTCAAATGCAGTTCCCACGTTAAGCGCGGGGATTTCACATCTGACTTAACAAACCGCCTGCGTGCGCTTTACGCCCAGTAATTCCGATTAACGCTTGCACCCTCCGTATTACCGCGGCTGCTGGCACGGAGTTAGCCGGTGCTTCTTCTGCGAGTAACGTCAATGCACAGTGCTATTAACACTGAACCCTTCCTCCTCGCTGAAAGTGCTTTACAACCCGAAGGCCTTCTTCACACACGCGGCATGGCTGCATCAGGCTTGCGCCCATTGTGCAATATTCCCCACTGCTGCCTCCCGTAGGAGTCTGGACCGTGTCTCAGTTCCAGTGTGGCTGGTCATCCTCTCAGACCAGCTAGGGATCGTCGCCTAGGTGAGCCATTACCCCACCTACTAGCTAATCCCATCTGGGCACATCTGATGGCGTGAGGCCCGAAGGTCCCCCACTTTGGTCCGAAGACGTTATGCGGTATTAGCTACCGTTTCCAGTAGTTATCCCCCTCCATCAGGCAGTTTCCCAGACATTACTCACCCGTCCGCCGCTCGTCACCCAGAGAGCAAGCTCTCTTGTGCTACCGCTCGACTTGCATGTGTTAGGCCTGCCGCCAGCGTTCAATCTGAGCCATGATCAAACTCTTCAATTAAAAGCTTGATTTGCTTCAACTCGTGAAGCGATGCTCGAAAATAACTTTCGTAATAGTCNAAACAACTTATTGCTTGGTCACTCTTCAAGACTTGATATTTTTTCGAACCCGAAGGTTCTGGATATCGTCTTGTGGAGTGCCCACACAGATTGTCTGATAAATTGTTAAAGAGCAGTGAGTTAGCCGCCGTAGCGCGCTATCTCGAGGTGGCGTATATTACGCTTTCCTCTTTCAGAGTCAACCCCTAAATTTCAGGATTTTTTCTCTTCGAACCCCGGAGACTCTGTGAAGTTGTTCACATGTTCCGTGTCGATGGAGGCGCATTATAGGGAGTTCTCAGAAGGCCGCAACCCCTAAATGCAAAAAACTTTTCAAGCGCGGATTATTTCAACAAAGCGCTGCACAAGTCAGCGTTTTCGTCACTTTTCATACTGAATATGTCCAAACTCCTGAGCAAAACGGTCCACCTGCTGCCAGTCTGTGTACTCCACTTCTTTACTGGCATCTGTTTCGCCCCCCGTCATACGCATAATAAGTTGAATCATGACTCGATCGAACCAGCGATAACGTGGATAGCGAAGCGCGCCGGCGAACACGGCACACTGTTTTGGCTGCCAGGGAGAAGACAACAGGAACTTGCGGGTATAGGCGTTGGTCTGTGGCGAACGCTTGTCTACCTTACGGGCGGTCAGGTTAACGCTAAAAAACGCACTCGGCATCTGGTTCAACTGCTCAGCATGGCGCTTAACAAACTTATCCAGCTTCGGATGGAAATGGCCATAGCGTATTGAGGCACCAATCAGCACTTGCTGATACTGGCTGAGGTCTACATTATCCGCCTGTAGCAAATCGATCACGTCACAGCGCAGCGTATCCTGCAATTGGCTTGCAATATAAGAAGCAATAGAGCGTGTTTGCCCATCACGGCTAGAATAAAGAATCAGTGCCTTCACGGCGTTACTCCTTCTATCAGGATCATTCACGCCAGAACGTCGGCGTGAACAGAACCAGCAGTGTAAAGACTTCAAGGCGCCCGAACAGCATCGTCAGAACCAAGATCCACTTCGCCGGTGCAGGCATAGTAGTGAAGTTATCCGCCACCACGCCCAACCCAGGCCCAAGGTTGTTCAGCGTCGCCGTTACGGCAGCAAAGGCAGAAAAATCATCCACGCCGGTGGCGATAATCGCCAGCATGCTGACGATAAACACCAGCGCATAAGCGGAGAAGAACCCCCATACCGCCTCCAGGATGCGTTCCGGCAGCGCGCGGTTACCCAACTTGATAGTGTAAACCGCATTAGGGTGCACCAGCCTTTTTAGCTCACGCGAGCCCTGTAAATACAGCAGCAGAATGCGAATCACCTTCAGACCGCCACCGGTCGAGCCGGCACAGCCCCCAATAAATGCAGAGCACAGCAACAACATCGGCAGGAATAACGGCCATTTGGCAATACTGTCGGTGGTAAAGCCAGCCGTTGTCGCCATAGATACCACCTGGAAGAACGCCTGATTGACCGTTTCCATACCGGTTTTGTAGACACCATGCCCCCACAGCACGGCAGTACACACCACTACCAGCGTCAACTGCACGGCAATGAACATACGGAACTCAGGATCACGCCAGTAAACTTTCAGGCTGCGGCCGCTCAGCAAGGCGAAGTGCAAGCCGTAGTTACAACCGGAGATCAGCAAGAAAATAGCAATGATAGTGTTGATGGTCGGACTGGCGTAATAACCGATGCTGGCGTCATGGGTAGAGAAACCGCCAATAGCGATAGTCGAGAAGCTATGGCCGATGGCGTCAAACACTGACATGCCTGCCCCCCAAAGCGCCAGTGCACAGGCAATGGTCAACAGGACATAAATCAGCCACAGGGTTTTGGCCGTTTCAGCAATGCGAGGCCGCATTTTATTATCTTTCAGTGGGCCTGGCATTTCTGCGCGGTACAGCTGCATGCCGCCGACGCCGAGGATCGGCAGTATCGCTACGGCCAACACAATGATCCCCATCCCGCCCATCCATTGCAGCATCTGTCGATAGAACAAAATGGCTTTGGGTAGTGAGTCCAACCCCACCAGCGTCGTCGCCCCGGTGGTGGTTAAACCGGAAAACGATTCGAAGAAGGCATCGGTCAGCGAAAGATTAGGCCGCTCCGAAAATAAAAACGGTAATGCCCCGACGCTGCCCAGCACCGTCCAGAACAACACCACAATCAGAAAACCCTCTCGCGGCTTCAGCTCATGCTTTTGTTTACGGTTGGGCCACCACAGCATCAGGCCGATGGTTACCGCCACAAAGAAGGTTTGGCTGAACGCCCGCCCCGCCCCATCGCGGTATATCAATGCCACCAGCCCAGGAATAAACATCGTCCCGGAGAACAGGATGACCAGCAAACCAACGATACGGGTTATAGCGCGAAAATGCATTTCAGCACGATCCTTAGCAATTCAGTTGGGGGAATTATTGCGAAATGGGGGTTAATTGCAAATTACCGCGACTGAGATCACGTAATTTATTCCCGAACGCTTCGACACCGCTGACAGGTAAAGCCAGATGCAACCTGACGGAAGCGCCATATTCCCCCTGCACTATCCGTCCTTCAGTTTGCTGCAATAAATTCTCTACCAATGCCAACTGAGCATAGTCACATTGCAAAGTATATTCGGCCTGCGGGATTTTATAGCTCACGGCCAATTGCTTTAATGCCTGCTGCACACCACTGCCGTAGGCTCTCACCAAACCACCGGTGCCCAACTTGATACCGCCGTAGTAACGCACGACCACGGCGGTGATTTCGCCGATTCCACTGCCCATTAGTTGGGCAAGAATAGGTTTACCCGCCGTTCCGGAAGGTTCGCCGTCGTCGGAAAAGCCCAACTGTTGTGAGTCAGTCGGTGATCCTGCGACAAATGCCCAGCAATGGTGCCTGGCCGCAGGGTGTTCATCACGAACCTGCTGAATAAACGCCTTTGCAACATCAACCCCGCCGGTCGGTGCCAGCAGGGTGATAAAACGGCTCTTCTTTATTTCTTCGCTGACACTGACGGGGCCTGCCGGGATCGGGTAAGGCTGCATCAGGCCAGATTCAGATCGCGCGTCATGTTCTCGATACGCTTTTCGTGGATCACGATATTGTCTTCAATACGGATACCACCATAAGGTTTCAGCGCATCGATGCGATCCCAGGCAAAGTGTTGACTGAATTCGCCACTGCGCCATGGCGCCAACAGGGAATCAATAAAATACATACCGGGCTCAATGGTTAACACCATGCCAGGTTGCAACACGCGGGTGCAGCGCAGGTACGGGTATTTGGACGGAGCGGCCAGATGGGTACCCTGTTCATCCTGCATAAAGCCGGCAGAGTCATGCACCTGCAACCCCAGAGGATGGCCCAGACCGTGTGGCAGGAATGGCGTGGTCAGCCCCTGTTCAACCATGGCTTCTTCACTGATGCCGGTCACCAGCTTGTGGCTCTTGAGCAATTTGGCGATACGTTGATGCATTTGCACATGGTAATCGGTGTAACGCACTCCGGCTTTGATGGTATCCATCAGTGCCAGCTGCTCACCGTTAAGATCTTTTATCAGATGCGCGAAGTCACTGCCGCTCTGGCCAGCGTAGGTACGAGTCAGATCGGCGGCGTAACCGTTATATTCGGCACCGGCATCAAGCAGGAAGCTCAGCATTTCGGACGGTGGCTGATGATCCAGCGTGGTGTAATGCAGCACCGACGCATGCTCATTCAGCGCAACAATGTTGTCATAAGGCACATCGGTGTCGCGATGCCCCGTGGCGGTGAGGTAAGCCTGATTGATATCAAACTCACTCATGCCGGACAGAAAGGCCTCATGAGCGGCACGGTGCCCCATAACCGCGGTTTTCTGTGCTTCGCGCATGCAGGCCAACTCGTAGCCGGTTTTGATTGAGCGATGGAAATCGAGGTAATTCAACACCGCTTTCGGATTGACGTTTTCTGCCAGGATACCGAGATCGCGTGCACGTTGTTGCGCATAGCCGATATAACCCACACGCTCACGCTGGGCAGGAAGCTGCTGCGCGATATCATCAGCATTAGCCAACGGCATCAGTTCAACGGACTTGGTCCAAAAACTCTCCGGCAGTGGCTCAACGCTGTGCCAGTAGTCGACCGGCGAATAGAACCACAGCTTCGGTTTGTTAACGCCGTCCACCCACAGCCAGCAGTTGGGTACCGAGGTAACTGGCACCCAAGCCTTAAAGTGCGCGTTCACTTTGAACGGATAGCTGCGATCGTCCTGGAATATCCGTTGCAGCTCTCCTGAGTGAATCAGCAGCGCATCCAGTTTGTTGCGCGTTAACACTTCACGCGCCCGTTTTTGCAGTTCTGCCAGGTGGTCGTTATACAAAGAAGCCAGCGTTTCCATCACAATACCCTTATACATACCATTAGAACGGAATGAGTCATCTTAGCACACCGTTCAGGTGCACCAACCCCATCAGCTCTGGCATGCGGAGCGGTTCGCAAATCGCTGTAAACGTCGTTACATCCGTAGCTTAACAATTAACCAGGCGACCAGACCAAGCAACGCGATAGCGGCCGCCCACAGGCCGTGATGTTCGAGTAGAACCGCGCCGGCTGCAGCTATGCCTGCCAGACACTGTTGCAGAAAGCCGCATAACGCCATGGCGTAGGCACCCTGATCTTTGGCATCGCTAACGGCCATCGCCATGCTATTAGGGAACAGTACCGCCTGGCCAAAAATCGTCAAACAATACAAAGCGATGAAGACTGTCATACCGGAAAGCCCCACCAGCACACCGCTCCACCACAGCACCATTATCGCAGCAGTGGCAACGGCGACGATACTCGTCCCCGCCTGCATCAGCCGCTTACCGCCAAAGCGTGCAACCGTCCGGTTTACTGCCATTGCTCCGGTAAAGTAAGCCACGCCGATCACCAGCCCCAGAGCCCCAAAGGCGGTAACATTCAGGCCAAACCCCTGCTGCATGATAAACGGGCTAACTTCCTGCAGAGTGACAGTAGTAGCAAACCCCAATCCGCCGACAATGGCAGGCCAGAAGAACCCCGGGCGACGCAGAATAAGCCAATAGGTTGCCACCATGGCCGGGCGCTGGCCCAAGGTGCGGCCCGCTTCCAGTGGCAGCGTCACCATCAGTAACAATATCGCCAGTCCGGTCAGCCCCATCACCACGAAACCCATTTGCCAGTGTGAATACTGACTGAGCAGCCCACCGATAAACTGCCCACCGCCCAACGCGGCGATAAAGGCTACCGACAGTACCGAAAGACGCCTTGCCAGTTCATCACCGCTCCAGTTATCACGAACAATAATGCGCGCGATGATTGCAGCACCTCCGGCGGCAACCCCCTGTAGTGCCCGCAGCACTAATAACTGAGTACCGTTACTGCAAAATGCCAGCAGAGCACTGCAACTGATAAACAACGCCAGAGACAGTGTCAGCGGCAGGCGACGGCCAAAACGATCGGCCGCAGCCCCCCAGAACAACACCGGTAAGGCGGCTCCTATCACGAATATCGATATAGAAAGTTCGGTGGCGCGGCGCGTCATTGCCAGTTCCTGCATCACCGTCGGTAATGAAGGCAAATACACCGTCGTCGCCATCTGCGCCATAAACACCAGCAGACAAGCCAGCGTCATGGTTCTGGCGGGGATACTCCAGAAACCGCTGTGTTTTACACATACCGCTTTACTCATTTCGCACCTCTGCGTGAGCAACACTCTGCTCCGGCAAGTGTATGAAGGCTTTCACTCGTCGACAAATCACCATAAAGCATAAAATATAACTTCGTTTTAAATCAAAGCACTAACTCAGAGCCATGTGATCAGACCAGCAAAAATGCAATCTCTCATTTGCATATTGTTAACATAAAAACCACACTCCTCATCATCTGGTCATACCAGATCAAACGCTGATTCAGGAGATAGACATGCTCTACCAAGGCGAAACATTACAACTGCACTGGCTCGACAACGGCATCGCCGAGCTGGTGTTCAATGCCCCAGGCTCGGTAAACAAGCTCGATACCCGCACCGTTGCCAGCCTGGGCGAAGCGCTCGCGGTGCTGGAAAAGCAGACCGAGTTGAAAGGCCTGCTGCTGCGTTCTACCAAGGCAGCCTTTATTGTCGGCGCCGACATCACCGAATTCCTTTCGCTGTTTGCTGCCCCGGCTGAAAAGCTGCAGCAGTGGCTGAACTTCGCCAATGCGATCTTTAACCGGCTGGAAGATCTGCCGGTACCGACCATTTCGGCCATTAACGGCTATGCGCTCGGTGGCGGTTGCGAATGTATTCTGGCGACCGACTTCCGCGTTGCGTCTCCGGATGCGCGTATCGGCCTGCCGGAAACCAAGCTGGGTATTATGCCGGGCTTCGGCGGCTCGGTTCGCTTGCCACGCCTTTTGGGTAACGACAGCGCACTGGAAATTATCGCCGCCGGTAAGGACGTCAGTGCCAAAGATGCATTGAAGGTCGGCCTGGTGGATGCGGTAGTTGCACCGGAGAAGCTGGTAGATGCCGCGCTGAAAATGCTGCACCAGGCGATTGAGGGCAAACTGGACTGGCGCGCTTATCGTCAGCCAAAGCTCGAGCCGTTGAAACTCAGCCCTATCGAAGCGGCCATGAGCTTCACCACCGCCAAAGGCATGGTGATGCAAACCGCTGGTAAACATTATCCGGCGCCAATGACCGCAGTCAAAACCATTGAGGCCGCGGCCAGGCTGGGCCGTGATGAAGCACTGAAACTGGAAACCGCCAGCTTTGTACCGTTGGCCCGTTCCAAAGAGGCCCGCGCACTGGTCGGCATCTTCCTTAATGACCAGTTTGTGAAAGGTCAGGCGAAGAAACTGGCAAAAGGTGTCGAAGCACCGAAGCAGGCTGCAGTGTTGGGTGCGGGTATCATGGGTGGCGGCATCGCCTACCAGTCGGCACTAAAAGGCGTGCCGGTTGTCATGAAAGACATCAGCGACAAATCCCTGACACTCGGTATGAATGAAGCCGCCAAACTGCTGAACAAGCAGTTGGAACGCGGCAAGCTCGATGGCATGAAGATGGCCCAGGTGCTGTCGACCATTCAACCGACGCTGGATTATGCCGGTATCGAACGCGCTCAGGTAATCGTCGAAGCCGTGGTCGAGAATCCAAAGATTAAGGCGGCAGTATTGTCCGAAGTGGAAGGCTTGATCGGTGAAAATACCGTGCTGGCGTCCAATACCTCGACCATTCCGATTAATCACCTGGCGAAATCGCTGAAGCGCCCACAGAACTTCTGCGGCATGCACTTCTTTAATCCGGTACACCGCATGCCACTGGTGGAAATTATCCGCGGCGAGCAGACCAGCGACAGCACCATCGCCGCCGTGGTGGCCTATGCCAGCCGTATGGGTAAAACGCCGATTGTGGTTAACGACTGCCCAGGGTTCTTCGTCAACCGTGTACTGTTCCCGTATTTTGCCGGTTTCAGCATGCTGCTGCGCGACGGTGCGGACTTCCGCCAGATCGACAAAGTGATGGAAAAACAGTTTGGTTGGCCAATGGGCCCGGCTTATCTGCTCGACGTCGTGGGGATTGATACCGCGCACCACGCCCAGGCGGTGATGGCGACCGGTTTCCCTGAGCGTATGAGCAAAGATTACCGCGATGCTATCGACGTGATGTTCGATAACCAGCGTTTTGGCCAGAAAAACCAGTTGGGCTTCTATCGCTACAGCCAGGACAACAAAGGCAAGCCGCGTAAAGACAACGATGAGCAGACCGATGTGCTGCTGGCCGAAGTCAGCCAACCGCGTCAGACCATCAGCGACGAAGAAATTATCGCCCGCATGATGATCCCGATGATTAACGAAGTGGTGCGCTGTCTGGAAGAAAACATTATTGCCAGCCCGGCCGAAGCCGATATGGCGCTGGTCTACGGCATCGGTTTCCCTCCGTTCCACGGCGGGGCGTTCCGTTACCTGGATACGCTTGGCACCGCCAATTATGTCGAACTGGCCCAGCGTTATGCGCATCTCGGCGCTTTGTATCAGGTGCCTGCCGGCCTACGCGCCAAAGCTGAACATAATGAAAGCTACTACCCGGTGGCAGCGCCGCTGTCCGATGTCTCCACTGGCCAACCGGCATGAGGTCATAAAGATGGAAAACGTAGTTATTGTTGATGCCGTACGCACGCCGATGGGCCGCTCTAAAGGCGGCGCCTTCCGCCAGGTACGTGCTGAAGATCTTTCCGCTCACCTGATGCGCGCCGTACTGAGCCGTAATCCGTCGCTGGATGCCGCCGAAATTGACGACATTTACTGGGGTTGCGTGCAGCAAACGCTGGAGCAGGGCTTTAACATCGCCCGTAACGCTTCGCTGCTGGCCGAGATCCCACACAGTGTCCCGGCGGTCACCGTCAACCGACTGTGCGGCTCATCCATGCAGGCGCTGCACGACGCCGCACGCGCTATTATGGTCGGCGATGCACACGTCAGCCTGATTGGTGGCGTAGAACATATGGGTCACGTACCGATGAATCACGGTGTGGATTTCCACCCGGGCCTGAGTCGCAGCGTGGCAAAAGCCGCCGGTATGATGGGGCTGACCGCCGAGATGCTGGCCAAGATGCACAATATCAGCCGCCAGATGCAGGATGAGTTCGCAGCACGCTCGCACCAACGTGCGCATGCCGCCACCCTGGCCGGCTATTTCAAGAATGAAATCATCCCAACCACCGGCCACGACGCCGATGGTGTGCTGACCCGTTATGACTTCGACGAAGTCATCCGCCCGGAAACCACCGTCGCCAGCCTGGCAGCGCTGCGCCCGGCATTTGACCCGGTCAATGGTACCGTGACCGCCGGGACTTCTTCAGCATTGTCCGACGGTGCCTCTGCCATGTTGTTGATGAGTGAATCACGCGCCAAAGCGCTTGGCCTGAAAGCCCGCGCCCGTATTCGTTCGATGGCGGTAGTCGGTTGCGACCCTTCCATCATGGGCTACGGCCCGGTGCCTGCCAGCAAATTGGCGCTCAAACGTGCCGGGCTGAGCGTGCAGGACATCGATCTGTTTGAACTGAATGAAGCCTTTGCCGCCCAGTCACTGCCGTGCATCAAGGATTTGGGGCTGTTGGACAGCATCGACGACAAGATCAACCTGAACGGCGGCGCCATTGCTCTGGGCCATCCATTAGGCTGCTCGGGTTCACGTATCTCGACTACCCTGCTGAACAATATGGAACGCCGCGATGTGCAGTTTGGTCTGGCAACCATGTGTATTGGTCTGGGTCAGGGGATTGCCACCGTTTTTGAACGCGTTTAGCTGTGTCTATTTGGGATGACTGCGTCAACACTTCAAACCGCAGCATCCCACCAAGTTTAGTTGCCGTACTTCCCGCCTGTCAGGGGCGGGTTTTTTTATGCCTGAATTCTGCTGACGCCTCAATAAAAAGGGGCAGCCATTAGCCACCCCGTTTGCTACTGCTTCGCGCCTCAGATAAACGAAAAGGCGTCGCCAAACATATGCGCTTCCAGCGCGCCACGTTCGGCGCAGAAACGCTCGCGAGCGATTTTGGCCATCTCGAAGCGGCCGGCAATATAAATGTCGTGCTCTGCCAGCGTGCCGAAGTCCTGCAGCACCGCGCTGAGCACTGTGCCGCTGCGGCCACGCCACTCCTCTTCCGGCTGTTCAACCACCGGAATGACTTTCAGATTAGGATGCCGCAACGACAGCGCTTCCAGCTCGCTCAAGTCATACAGGTGCTTCAGTTCGCGTCCGCCCCAGTAGATGGAGATATCGCGATCCGGCTGCTGCTCCAGCGCGGCCAACAGAATCGAGCGCGCGTAGGAGAAACCCGTGCCGCCAGCGATCAACACCAGGGGACGGCTGCCTTCTTCACGCAACCAGGCGTCACCGTGCGGGATATCAACGGTAATCGCCTGCTCTTTCAGAATGCGATCCATTACCGCCATGGCGTACAGATTCAGCTCCGAAGCGCCAATATGCAGCTCAATGTAATCCTGGTCTGACGGAATGGAGGCCAGTGAGAACGGACGCTTGTCGCGCTCATCCATCACCACCATCAGATACTGTCCTGCCTTGAAAGAAAACGGTGCCTCAGGCACCAAGCGTACCCGATAAACCGTATCGGTAATGGCCTCTACGGAGGTCACTTTACAGCTCAATATTGTCATGCGTTCCCTCTGTCGGGTCATCAATGCAAAGCTGAGAACAAAGCCTGGCGCTAAAGCGTCGGTTCTCTGTCACTGAAAATTGCGAGCTCATCCCAGATTTCATCGACGCGCGCACGCACCTTTTCATCCATCTGAATCGGACGGCCCCATTCGCGCTGGGTTTCACCCGGCCATTTATTGGTGGCATCCAGCCCCATCTTCGATCCCAAACCGGAAACCGGTGAGGCGAAGTCCAAATAATCGATCGGCGTATTCTCCACCAAAACGGTATCCCTTGCCGGATCCATTCGGGTGGTGATCGCCCAAATCACATCATTCCAGTCGCGTGCGTTGACGTCATCATCGCAGACGATAACAAACTTGGTGTACATAAACTGACGCAGGAACGACCAGACCCCCATCATTACGCGCTTGGCGTGACCGGCATACTGTTTCTTGATAGTCACCACCGCCAGGCGATATGAGCAACCCTCAGGCGGCAGGTAGAAATCGACAATTTCCGGGAACTGCTTTTGCAAGATAGGAACGAAGACTTCATTCAGCGCCACGCCCAACACCGCCGGTTCATCCGGCGGACGGCCGGTATAGGTCGAGTGATAAATGGCGTCACGACGCTGAGTGATGTGGGTGATGGTGAATACCGGAAAGTGGTCAATTTCGTTGTAGTAACCGGTGTGATCGCCATAAGGGCCTTCAGGCGCCATTTCTCCCGGTTCGATATAACCTTCCAACACGATTTCCGCGCTGGCGGGGACTTCCAGATCGCAGGAGATACACTTGACCACTTCAGTTTTGTTGCCGCGCAGCAGCCCGGCAAAGGCATATTCAGACAGGGTATCCGGCACTGGCGTGACCGCGCCGAGGATAGTAGCGGGGTCTGCGCCCAGCGCAACTGCAACCGGGAAACGCTCACCGGGGTGCGCCTGGCACCATTCCAGATAATCCAGCGCGCCGCCGCGGTGCGACAGCCAACGCATGATGACTTTATTCTTGCTCAGCACCTGTTGGCGATAAATACCCAGGTTCTGTCGCTCTTTTTGCGGGCCGCGGGTCACGGTCAGGCCCCAGGTGATCAAGGGGGCGGCATCTTCCGGCCAGCAGTGCATCACCGGAATACGGCTGAGATCGACGTCATCCCCCTGCCATACCTGCTCCTGACAAGGCGCTGAACCCAGCACCTTGGTCGGCATGTTCAGCACTTGCTTGAACTTCGGCAGTTTATCGAACAGATCGCGAAAGCCCTTTGGCGGCTCCGGTTCTTTAAGGAACGCCAGCAACTTGCCGACCTCGCGCAACGAGCTGACGTCTTCCTGGCCCATCCCCATCGCTACGCGACCGGGAGTACCGAACAGATTGCACAGCACCGGCATGTCATACCCTTTCGGGTTTTCGAACAGCAATGCCGGGCCGCCCGCACGTAAAGTACGATCGGCAATTTCTGTCATTTCCAGATAGGGATCAATCGGCTGGCTGATGCGTTTTAGTTCCCCTCTCTTTTCCAGCAACGAGAGGAAATCGCGTAAGTCACGGTATTTCATGCTGATCATTATAACGGCCAGTGAGGAGGGCATTATAAGCCCTCTTCACGGTTGTTGCTGCACTTTTGTTAAACACCGGTAAAGACCTCACCGGCACTCAGTGGCACGTGAACGGCACCATCGGACGTAATGCCTGCGTATCCTGATACTCCTGGGTCTCTACGCCGTGGCGGAACACCTTGAAGCCCTGGTCTCTGGCACTGAAATATCGCAATTCATTGCCCTCAACGTGCAACAGGCTGCCCTCGCGCAGCGCCACCACAGATTCGCTCGGATTAACCGCACAGAACTCCGCCAGGCGCTCATCACGGGTTTCACCCATGTGGCCACTGATATGGGCGTCAATGTAATGCGGGTTAATCTGCACCGGGAACAGGCTCAACGCCGGCAACACTACGCTATTGCGTACCGGCATGTCATTGGTGGTACGTATACTTGGCGTAGCCACGTTACAACCGGCACTCCAGCCAACATAGGGGACGTTACGTTCACGAACAGCCCGCTGGATCGGGACAATCAGGCCCTTCTCATGCAGCATTTGGTTCAGCATCCAGGTATTGCCACCGCTGACCAGGATACATTCCGCCTGTTCAATCGCCGCAGCTGGGGACTCGGCATGGTGAATGCTGGTGACTTTGATGCCCAGAGTTTGCGCCAGCTCCTGCGCGCGCTGATCGTAATCACTGCGGATCATGGCATATGGGATAAAGACGGCGGACGTAATGCTGCGGCGCGCGATCATCGCCAACAGATGGCTCTTGGCATACCCCAGCAGTTCACTTTCACCGGACAGCTTGCCGTTGCTCAACAGAAATAACTCCATTTCTCCCCCTCAATCAAAAACGATGAATACCGTCACATCAGACGACAGCGCCCCAAGGCATACTGCGACGGTAGCAAATTCTTAGCCCTCTGTTATACCCAAGCCGTGCGGATAAGTGTGTGACCCCTCGCTAATTGCTAACGATTCATGTAGATAGCGTCTGTTACATGCTGAAACTTGCATCACTATGTATCCGTATTGGCTTTTGATATGCTTACCGGCTGACAGAAAGGCATGTGAAATTATGGAATCCTGGTATCTATTGTATTGCAAACGCGGCCAGCTCTTACGGGCGCAGGAACATCTGGAACGGCAGGAAGTGAATTGCCTGAGCCCGATCATTACGCTGGAAAAGATCGTACGCGGCAAACGCATCGCGGTCAGCGAACCCCTGTTCCCCAACTATCTGTTTGTGGAATTCGATCCGGAGCGGATCCATACCACCACCATCAGTGCAACGCGTGGTGTCAGCCACTTCGTGCGCTTTGGTTCGACGCCGACCACGATCCCGCAGAAGGTAATCGAAGAGTTGCAGACTCACACCTGCGAAACCTACGTCGACCCGGAAACGCCGCAACCCGGCGATAGCGTGTTGATCGTCGATGGGGTATTCGAAGGGCTGCAGGCGATTTACACCGAGCCGGACGGCGAAGCGCGCTCAATGCTGTTGCTCAACCTGATCAACAAACAGGTCAGCCAAAGCGTGGACAACCGACAGTTCCAAAAGCTGTAATGTAAAAAGGCGCCCAAGGCGCCTTTTTTATTGGATATTCGCGCCTTAGCGCTGCATCGCGTCGTCATGCATCCACTGAGCTACCCGCTTGGCAAAATAGGTCAGCACGCCATCGGCACCGGCTCGCTTGAAGCACATCAACGACTCCATCACCGCCGGTTGTTCCTGCAACCAACCGTTTTGAATTGCCGCCATGTGCATCGCATATTCACCAGACACCTGATAGGCAAAGGTCGGCACACCGAAGGTGTCTTTCACCCGGCGAACCACGTCCAGATACGGCATGCCCGGCTTCACCATTACCATATCTGCGCCTTCCTGCAGATCTTGTGCAATTTCCTGCAGTGCTTCGTCGCTGTTGGCAGGGTCCATCTGGTAGGTTTTCTTGTTGCCGCCTTTCAGATTGCCGCTGGAACCGAGCGCATCACGGAATGGACCATAGTAGCAAGACGCATATTTGGCAGAGTAAGCCATGATCTGAGTGTTAATCAGGCCCTGATGTTCCAGTTGATCGCGGATCGCACCGATACGGCCATCCATCATGTCGCTTGGCGCCACGATTTCCGCACCGGCTTCAGCATGTGACAGAGCCTGACGCACCAAAATCTCTTTGGTGATGTCGTTAATAACATAACCTTGCTCGTCAATGATGCCGTCCTGACCATGGGTGGTGTAAGGATCGAGCGCCACATCAGTCAAAATACCCAGCTCTGGCACCGCGTCTTTCAACGCACGCACCGTACGTTGCACCAGGCCGTCCGGGTTATAAGCCTCTTCTGCGTGCAGTGACTTGAGGCCCGGCTCAATGACCGGGAACAGGGAGATCACCGGCACGCCCAGCTTGGCAATGGCTTCCGCTTCTTTAATCAGCAGGTCAATGCTCATACGCGATACGCCAGGCATGGATGCCACGGCTTCCTGGCGGTTACTGCCTTCCATGACAAATACCGGGTAGATCAGGTCGTTAACCGTCAGTTGATTCTCCGCCACCAGGCGACGACTGAAATCATGACGGCGCACACGGCGCATACGGCGACCTGGGAAGGTGCCCGGAAATGCATAGCTCATAGTTTTCTCCTAACTCATTCCAGCCGGAATAGCCGGCGGGCGTTCTCATCGATTTTTTGTCCCAGCCATTCGGGATCTTCTTGCCGCCAGGCGGCCACCTGCCGGACGATATGAGGCAAAAAACAGGGTTCGTTGCGGCGAGATGCAGGTTTCGGATGTAAATCCCGGGGCAACAGATAGGGGGCGTCGGTTTCAAGCAACAGACGGTCCGCCGGGATCTGCGGCAGCAACGCACGCAATTCCAGGCCACGCCGCTCATCGCAGACCCAACCGGTAATACCCACCGACAGGCCTAACGACAGACAGCTTTCCAATTCTTCGGCGGTGCCGGTAAAACAGTGCACCACAGCCGCGGGCAGTTTATCCAACCAGGGTGTCAACAGCGCGACAAATCGTGCGTGTGCATCACGGCAATGTAGAAAAACCGGCATCGCCAGTTCTGCTGCCAACGCCAACTGCGCGCTGAATGCCGCCTCCTGCTGCTCTGGTGCAGAAAAGTTACGGTTAAAATCCAGCCCGCATTCGCCAATAGCCGCGACCTGCGGCAAAGAGGCTAACTCGCGGATTTGGTCGGCGGCCCGATGGTCCCAACTGCTGGCATGGTGCGGATGTACGCCGACAGTGGACCAACAAAAACCAGCATGCTGTTGCGCCAGTTCACTGGCAGCCAGGCTTTCCTGCAGATCGGTACCGGTAATCAGCAGCCCTGTAACCCCTGCAGTGCGGGCGCGTTCCACCACCGCCGGACGGTCTTTGGCAAACTGTGAGCTGGTGAGATTGACGCCGATATCAAACATGATGTTTCCAAAGTAAAAGCCGCCCATCGGGCGGCTTGAGACTAACTAATTTTTAAGGTGCCGGGGGTTCATCACCCTCGTCTTCTTCTTCAGGTTGTGCACGACGCTTACCCGTGTAGAAACGGGCAAAGAACACGCCCACTTCAAACAACAGGTACATCGGGATCGCTAACAGCGTCTGAGAGAACACATCCGGCGGGGTCAACAGCATGCCGACCACGAAAGCGCCGACCAGAACGTAAGGCCGCTTCTTTTTCAGGTCTTCCGGTGAAGTGACGCCACTCCAGCACAGCAGAATAATGGCAACCGGTACCTCAAACGCCACGCCGAACGCCATAAACAGCGCCATGACGAAATCGAGGTAGTTATTGATGTCGGTCGCAATCATCACTCCGACCGGCGCGGTCTTGGCAAAAAAGCCGAACGCCAGCGGGAACACGATAAAGTAGGCAAACGCCATGCCGAGATAAAACAGCAGGCTGCTGGAAACCAGCAAAGGCATCATCAGGCGGCGTTCATGCTTGTATAACGCCGGTGCGATAAAGGACCACACCTGATACAGGATCACCGGTGCAGACACAAACACCGAGACGATCATGGTCAGCTTGATCGGGGTAAAGAACGGTGAAGCCACGTCGGTGGCGATCATGCTGGCCCCGGCGGGCAACTGCTTGATCAGCGGCGCAGACACCAGTTGATAAATGTCATTGGCGAAAAAAACCAGCACCAGGAAGACTCCCAGTATGCTGATAATCGAGTTTAACAACCGCTTACGCAGTTCTATCAGATGACTGATAAGGGGTTGGGTATCTTCAACAGCCATGTTTTAACGATCGCCACTAGGTTGGTGAGACGCTGGGGTTTTATCCACAACAGGTTCTGGGGTTGCCTGAACGGCCGACGCGACCGGTTGTTTCACCGGCTCGACCACGGGTTGTGCAACCGGCGGCGTTACCGGCACGGCAGCCGGGGACGATGCCACGGCAGCAGCCTCTGCCGGCGTCACGCCGTCATGAATGGCTTCAGGATCGGTGACCAGAGGGTTATGGATGGTGTGCGCAGGTTCGGTTTTATTGTCATTGCCGCCCTGATAAGAACGTTTCAGCGATTCCGCTGCGTCTTTCAGCTCATCCATTGACGCCTTCAGCTCCGGCGACAAATTCTGCATGCCCGCCTTCTCTACCTTTTTCAGGCTGTCCTGCAGTTCCTGCAGCTTCAGTTCCTGAGAAAGTTCGTTCTGCACCGAAGCCGCAAGCGATCGCAGCGCGCGGATCCAGCCCGAAACTGTTCTTACCGCAACCGGCAACCGTTCCGGCCCGAGTACCACCAGGCCGATAACCAGAACCAGCAACAGTTCACTAAACCCAATGTCAAACACGGTTTATACCTGCTCTTTGTTCTTCGACTCTTCCGTTTTCACTTCCGGCTGCTTATCGGTAATAGGCTTGGCCGTGAAGTCAGCGTCATCCAGGCTGCTTTTCTCAGCCGTGTTGGTCGGCGGCGTATTTTCATCGCCGATCGCCTTTTTGAAACCTTTAATTGATGCACCGAGATCAGAGCCCAGCGTACGGAGCTTTTTGGTACCGAACAGCAGCACCACGATCACTGCGATGATCAACAATTGCGTAATACTAATACCGCCCATTGCAATTACCTCTATTTTTACAGGGTTTTTTCAAAATCCGTCGCATTATACGGCAGATTTTACCAGAGTTTCGAATCAATTCAGGTGGTTCGCTTCCAGCCAATCACCCAGGATACGATACCGGCCGCTATCAGCCACGCAGGGAACACTTCAACATCCCCCAATAGCAAAATCGTACCGCTTACTAACAGTGTAGCGCCAACGCCGAACAAATAACGCGATTGCCCCTGGCGAACACGCTGGGCCTGCATCTGATGCGTCAGCTTATCAACGCTTTGTTGCAACAGTTTATGCTGCTGCAGGCTATCGTAAAATAATTCAGGCAGTTCGGGCAGTTTCTCGGCCCAAAACGGCGCTTTTTCTTTCAGTGCGCGGATCACTGCCGGTATACCGACCTGATCGCGCATCCAACTTTCCAGGAACGGCTTCGCAGTGGTCCACAAATCCAGCTGTGGATAGAGCTGCCGGCCCAGACCTTCAACATACAGCAAGGTCTTCTGCAATAACACCAGTTGGGGCTGCACTTCCATATTGAAACGGCGTGCGGTATTGAACAGGTTCAACAGCACGTTGCCGAACGAAATTTCCGACAGTGGTTTTTCGAAGATGGGCTCACACACCGTGCGAATAGCGAACTCGAAATCCTCCACGTTGGTGTCGCGCGGTACCCAGCCAGAATCAACATGCAGCTCTGCGACCTTGCGATAGTCACGATTGAAGAAGGCAATAAAGTTTTCCGCCAGATAGCGTTTATCGTCTTTGTTCAACGAGCCGACAATACCGCAGTCAATGCCGATATAGCAGGGATCTTCAGGATGCTCATAGCTGACAAAAATATTACCGGGATGCATGTCCGCATGGAAGAAACTGTCGCGGAAGACCTGGGTAAAGAACACCTGAACCCCGCGTTCGGCCAACAGTTTCATGTTGGTGCCCTGCTTTTCCAGCGTTGGAATATCCGAAACCGGAATTCCGTAGATGCGCTCCATGACCAACACGCTTTCGCGGCAGTAATCGGAATAAACCTCCGGCACATACAGCATCGGGCTACCGTCGAAATTGCGGCGCAGCTGGATGGCGTTGGCCGCTTCACGCAGCAGATTCAACTCGTCCAGCAAGGTCTTTTCATATTCGCGTACCACTTCACGCGGACGCAGACGGCGACCATCCGGCATCAGCTTTGGCACCCAGGCCGCCAAACGATACATCAGGCGGACGTCAGCCTTGATGATCGGCCGGATATCGGGCCGAATCACCTTCAGAACCACTTCCTGCCCGGTCGTCTTTAGCCGTGCGGTATGCACCTGAGCTATCGATGCCGAAGCCAGCGCCTGCTGGTCAAAATCATCAAACCAGGTTTCCAGCGGGCCGCCCATCGCCAACTCAATATGCTTGCGCGCCAGAGCACCATCGAAGGGGGCAACCCGGTCCTGCAACAGAGTCAGTTGATCGGCGATCTGCGGTGGGAACAGGTCGCGGCGAGTGGACATCATCTGGCCAAACTTAATCCATACCGGCCCCAGTTCCTGCAAGGCCAAACGCAGACGTTCACCCAGAGGTTTATCTGCATGGCGGTTTGGCATCCAGAACAGCAGACGGCGCCCCACACGCAGCGGCAACGTCAAGCGCATCTGGGGGATCAGTTCATCCAGGCCATAGCTGAGAAAAACGCGGACGATCAAATACAGGCGGCGTAGTTCGCCAGGGGTCATCGTTTACCCTCCAACTTGTCCATGCGAGCAATCAGCGCTTCGAGGTTGCGAACGGTGGCATCAACTTCCTCGTTGAACCACACAACTTCCAGTGGACCTGGCGCCATGCGCCACTCTTCCGTCAGCGTTTCCGCTACATAATGTTGTTGGCGCTGGAAGCCTGTCTTCAACAGGTTCGCGCCCTTACCGAGCGCCTGCGTAATACCCTGCGCGGCAATATCGCCGATGTAGGGGGCCAACCATTCAGCCGGATCCCACTCTGCCAGATCGAGCAGCCCAACCAGTTGTTGAACCACCTGAATATCACCTTCGACTATCAGTTCACCACTGCGCATCAATGGCGAAAGTTGCTGGCGATCCCGCAGCTTCAGCAACACCGAGATGCGGCTGCGCACCGTGCAGTCGGCGGTATCTTCAGACTGGCCAAGCACATCGACACGTTGCTCACTGAAGATCAGTACCAGCGGTGAGGCAAGCTCCTGCAATTCAATACGCAAGACCTTACCTGCCAGGCGCAGACGGGCGGCTTTCATACTGCGATCGCGGAACAGCAGGCTATTGAGCGATGTTTCCAGCACGCCGGTCAACAACGGGGTTAACAGCATCGGCATGTCCATATCAGAACTTGAAGCCGCGATGCAGGGCCACAATGCCGCCGGTCAGGTTAAAATAGGTCACGTTGTCAAAGCCGGCAGCTCCCATCATACCTTTCAGGGTTTCTTGATCGGGATGCATGCGGATCGACTCGGCCAAATAGCGGTAACTTTCCGGATCCTTCACCACCAGCTCGCCGATTTTCGGCAGCACGTGGAACGAGTAGGCGTCATAGGCTTTACTTAACGGTGCCAGCAGCGGTTTGGAGAACTCCAGCACCAGCAAACGGCCGCCCGGCTTAAGCACGCGGAACATGGAACGCAGCGCTTTGTCTTTGTCGGTCACGTTGCGCAGGCCAAATGAAATGGTAATGCAGTCAAAATAGTTATCCGGGAACGGCAGCGCTTCGGCATTGGCCTGCACATAGTTGACGTTGCCGATAATGCCGCGGTCACGCAGCTTCTCGCGCCCCATCTTCAGCATGGAATCGTTAATGTCCGCCAGTACCACCTGCCCCTGCTCACCGACCATGCGGGAGAACTTGGCGGCCAGGTCACCGGTACCACCGGCCAGATCCAACACCCGCTGCCCACGGCGAACGCCGCTGCAGTCAATGGTAAAACGCTTCCAGATACGGTGGATACCAAACGACATCAGGTCGTTCATCACGTCATACTTTGCAGCTACCGAATGAAAAACGTCTGCCACCATGGCCTGCTTCTCGTCTCTAGCTACGGTGCGAAAACCGAAGTCGGTAGTTTCCTGCGGTTGATCTGCCATTGTCCTGCCTGCTATTCAGTCAATTTAGTGTGGATGAGTGTACCAGAACCCTGTGCAATACCCCACCTCGCAGCGGCTGTCATGCCTGCGATGCGGAGCGGGGTTCCTCTGCGGAGTCGTCGTCTTCCGCCCCGGGCAACGCGTCAACTCCATCGTCCCCTGCCGTCTCGAATTCTTCATCATGCTGCGCGCTGGCCTGCTGAGCCAGCAGTGGGTTAATCGGTCTTTTCACCTCAACCCCCAACGCGCGGAACCCCTCGGTCTGGCCGATAAGATTACCACGGCCTTCGCTCAGTTTATTCATCGCCTGGCGATAACTCCCCTGGGCCTTGTCCAGGCTCTGCCCCAGCGCCGACATATCGTCAACAAACAGCCGCATTTTGTCATACAACCGCGCCGCTCTGTCGGCAATGCGTTGGGCATTCTGGCTCTGATGCTCATAGCGCCAAAGGTTGGTAATGGTGCGCAACGCCACCAGCAAGGTGGTCGGACTGACCAGCATGATGTTGTGTTTGAGCGCTTCGCTGATAAGCTCCGGCTCACGGTCGATGGCCAGCAGGAAAGCCGGCTCGACCGGGATAAACATCAGTACGTAGTCCAGCGAACGCAGGCCGGGCAACTGCTGGTAATCCTTACGTCCCAACAGGCGGATATGGCCACGCAGCGAGCCGATATGCTCACTCAGCGCCGCCTCGCGCTCCACGTCATCTTCACTGTTGAAGTAACGTTCGTAGGCCACCAGCGACATTTTCGCGTCGATGACCACGTCCTTACCCTGCGGTAAACGAACGATGACGTCGGGCTGCATACGGCTCTGATGATCCAGCCGCACATTCACCTGGGTTTCGTATTCGTGTCCTTCACGCAGGCCGGAGGCTTCCAGTACCCGACTTAACACCACCTCACCCCAGTTACCCTGAGTTTTATTATCTCCCTTCAGGGCCTTGGTGAGGTTAATCGCCTCGCGTGCCATTTGTGCGTTGAGCTGCTGCAGGTTACGTATTTCGTGGGTCAGCGTATGACGTTCACGCGCTTCCTGGCCAAAACTGTCCTGCACCTGGCGGCGGAAACCATCGAGTTGTTCACGCAGCGGCAGCAACAGGCGGTCCAGGCTTTGCTTATTCTGCTCGTCAACCTTGCGCCCGCTGTGTTCAAAAATGCGATTGGCCAAATTTTCAAATTGGGTGGTGAGACGCTGTTCGCTGTTGATCAGCAGACGCTGTTTCTCTTCTGCCGCCATACGGGTTTCTTCCAGGCGGATAGTCACCTCACGCAGCTCGGCCTCCTGAGCGCTGTTAACCTCACGCTGGGCACGCAGTTCCTGATTCAGCAACTCGCATTCGCTGCGCCAGTGATTGAGCTGTTGAAGTTTTTCGTGCCCGGCGGCCAGTTGGCTGTGCAAATTGCGCAGCTCCAGGTCGGTCTGCCGCATTTGTTGTTCATTACGCTGCAGCGTTTCTTGCCGGGCTGTGGTTTCCTGCTGCGCCTGTTGCAGCGATTGCTCCAGCAGCCGTAGCTCGGTTTCATGCTGTGCCTGCGTCTGCTGCACACGCAAACTGGCAATCAGCCACCCCAACAGCAGGCCAATTGCCACCCCGCCCATACCGTAAACCAAACTGGTATCCACCCTGCCTCCTGTTACACCTGACCGTTCCGGCGTTTTATGCGCCTGTTGCCCGTCACGTTAAGGGGATGCTGTATGGATGTCCAGTCTGTTTTTGCCCCAACGGCGCAAAATTGCGAAACGCTACGCAAGTCAGACCAAAACTAGCCAAACCACTGGCTTAACCACTTGATGCCAAACGCCCCCGGCGCGAGAATGCCGAACGCCCAGATCATCGCCGAAGTGATATTCGCCACCTGGAAATAACGCTGGGGCATGCCGCAAATGCCACCGACCAACGGCACGACGGCACGCAACGGGCCGAAGAAACGACCGATGAAAATGCCCAGTACGCCCCAGCGTTCAAAAAACGCATGGCCACGCGTGAGTAACTGTGGATTGCGAGAAAGGGGCCACATATGCGCCACCCGGTCTTGATAGTGATAGCCAATCCAGTAAGAGAGCCAGTCGCCGAAAAAGGCCCCGGCGGCGGCGGCGGCCCAGATAGGCCAGAATGCAATGCCGCTTTCGCCTATCAAGGCTCCCAGCGCCAGCAGAATCACCGTGGCCGGCAACAGCAGCGACAGAAATGCCAGCGATTCACCGAACGCCAGGAAGAAAATAATCGGGATGGCCCAGGCTTCATGCTGCCGCACGGTGTCGCTGACCCAGTGGATAATGTCATTGAGGCTCAATATGGGCTCCTGATGCGGGATTTATGGCCCCAAGAATACGCAATGCCGGCCGGAGCCGATTAAACCCCGGCTAAACACCCGTGCAGTTTACTCGAGGTAGAACGCCTGCAGCGCTTCACGCTGATTTTGTCCCAGGCCGTACTCGGCCTCCAGCCAGCGATCGGTTGAACCATATTGGTCACGGATGCAGCTCAGGGCGGTCATCAGGAATTCTTCACGGGCGCTGAGCACGTAGGCAAATTGCGCCAGCGCCGAAGCACTCAGGCGAATCGACAATTGATCCAGCATTTGCTCGCGGAAGGTCGCCAGTGTGGTTTCGGTCAGCAGGTAATCTTCCACTACCGTCGCCTCATCCGCTCCCAAAGCAAACAGCACCAGCGCCGATCCTATCCCGGTGCGGTCTTTACCTACCGCGCAGTGCTGAACGATAGCCCCGTTCCCGACATTGCTCAGCAATTGGGCCAACTGGTTATACGCCGCATTACCGAAAGGCAACCGACGGTACAGTTCCAGCATAAAGGCCTGCGCGTCGAAACCGGCCAATGTATCGCTGGTCAACTTTTCCAGATTGGCATTCACTTCATTGCTCAACGGGTTGGCCGGGAAATGATGGTAATCGGCACCGCGCCACAGGATGTCTGGCTTGGCCTGCACTTCATCGGCATCCCGGTAATCCAGCACCGAACGCACCGGCACACCGGCCAGGAAGGTGCAGTCGTCCTCGGTCAGACGCTCCAGTGAACCTGAGCGGAACAACAATCCACGCTTGATACGGCGGCCGTCGGCGACGCTGTTGCCGCCAAGATCGCGAAAGTTAATGCCGCCATCAAGCGGCGCCAATGAAGGATGAAGCAAGATCTGGGCGGTCATAGACGTCCTCGTGGTTATTGTCTGAAAAACGCAACCTGAGAGCAGCGGAAAAACCGGACTCAACGGGTAAAGAGGCGGCCAGAAAGATGGCACTGATGAGGTTAACCGTAACAGATTACGGCTGAATGGAGAAACGGGCCGCGTCGGCGACCCGTCGAACTGCGAGATGATTACAGCAGGCGGCGCGCCGCATCAACCACGATCTGCACCGCTTTGCTTTCGGTGTTTTTCATGGTTTCTGCGTTCGGGATTTCCTGCTGGGTACGGTTAACAATCACACCGGCAACCATACCGGCACGCAGGCCCTGGCTGGCACACATGGTCAGCAAGGTAGCGGATTCCATTTCATAGTTCATCACGCCCATCGACTGCCATTCTTCCATCGAGCCTTTAAAGCGGCTGACGACGCGGCCGGAGAAGGTATCGTAACGTTCCTGGCCAGGGTAGAAGGTATCGGAAGAGGCGGTCACGCCAATGTGCGTGGTGGCGCCGGCAGCCTTGGCGGCTTCGACCAGTGCCGTGGTACAAGCAAAGTCGGCCACGGCCGGGAATTCCATTGGAGCGAAATGCAGGCTGGCGCCATCAAGGCGAACCGCCGCGGTGGTGACCAGGACATCGCCGACATTGATGTTCGACTGGATCGCACCGGTGGTGCCGATACGCAGGAAGGTACGGATCCCCAATTGCGCCAGTTCTTCAACGGCGATAGAGGTAGACGGGCCACCAATGCCGGTAGAGCAGACGATCACCGCCTTGCCGTCCAGCTCTGCGCGCCAGGAGGTAAATTCACGATGGGAAGCCAGATGCACCGGATTTTCCATCAGCTTGGCAATTTTCTCTACGCGCTGTGGATCGCCAGGAACGATGGCAAGCTGGGCCCCTTGTAAATCGTTTTTAGTGAGGCCGAGATGAAAAACGTCAGATTGGGACATGCGAGACTCCTCATGGATCATGTTTATTGGGAGGAACAAAAAAGTACTCTACTGAAAATTGCCATTCAATTTCGTGACAACCATCACTTTGAATAAAGAAACAGAATGCAATCTACATAACTTTTGTGATTAAAGTCACAAAAACAAACCAGAAGCCGGAATGGTCGTCTCAAATGCCCCAAGTCTAGTCGACAAAATGCACCGCCGTTTTTCACCCTGTCTCCTGAGCGCAGAGCTGATTTCCTGATGAAATTATTGACACCCCCACAGAAAATAACCTTATTTTATCGGTGACTTAGCCACAATAAAGGGAGCTAACGCACCTTATGGTATTAATGCAGGTCAACATGCGTAATAGCATGATAAAAAGGCAACAAAAATGCGCTAAGGCCAGATAATTATTCGTTTTTTACAGACTTGGCCGAAAATGCCCCACCCGGTGCCAATAACGGGTAATCTTTCCTATAGTTAATCTCAGCGCTTTTCTCGATTGCACGGAGACCGCAATGAAAACCGATCAAGTGATGACATTAAAACAGGCCCAGGGGGGATTCACCCCGGCCGTTACACCCTTGGCTGCTTCAACCATTCTCACCGACGAACAAGGCATTCATGCCGGGGAAACCACCATTCCCTCGCAGGGTGACAATCTGCCGGCCTATATCGCCAAACCTGCCGATAGCAGCGGCCCCTTCCCGGTGGTGCTGGTGGTACAAGAGATTTTTGGCGTACACGAGCACATTCAGGATGTGTGCCGTCGCCTGGCCAAACAGGGCTATCTGGCGATAGCACCGGAGCTGTATTTCCGCCAGGGAGATGCCCGGGATTACACCGACATCGGCGAGCTGTTCCAAAAGCTGGTGCTCAAGGTGCCGGATCGTCAGGTGCTAGCGGATCTGGATCATGCCGCCCATTGGGCCACACGCCACGGCGGTGATGCCGGCAAGCTGGCGATTACCGGTTTCTGCTGGGGCGGGCGTATTAGCTGGCTGTATGCGGCACATAATCCGCAGTTGAAAGCGGCCGTCGCCTGGTACGGTAAACTGGTGGGCGAAAAAACGCTGAACTCGCCAAAACATCCGATCGATGTCGCGACCCAACTCTCTGCGCCGGTGCTGGGATTATATGGCGGGCAGGACACCAGCATCCCGCAGGAGACGGTGGAAAGCATGCGTCAGGCACTGCGGGCAGCCAACGCCGATGCCGAGATCGTGGTCTATCCCGACGCCGGCCATGCCTTCAATGCCGACTACCGGCCAAGCTATGATGCTGAAGCGGCCGCCGACGGTTGGCAACGTATGCTGGCATGGTTCGCCCAACATGGCGTACCGGGCGTGAAATAAGCCTCACCTCACGGCTGCCTGACCAGGCAGCCGCTTGCGGCATAAAAAAGGGCGCCGAAGCGCCCAGAATAATCACATCAAAGTATCATTGCCCAAGGGTGGCAATCAGGCCTGCTGCTCGCGCAGGCGCTGTGCCGCCAGCACCATGTTGGCCAGCGACTGGCGGGTTTCCGGCCAGCCGCGGGTTTTCAGGCCGCAATCCGGATTAACCCACAGGCGTTCTGCCGGAATGTTCTGCGCGGCTTTACGCAACAGCGCTTCGATCCATTCCACGCTTGGCACGTTTGGCGAGTGAATGTCATACACGCCCGGACCGATTTCGTTCGGGTATTCAAACTCTTTAAAGGCTTCCAGCAAATCCATATCGGAACGCGAGGTTTCGATGGTGATCACGTCAGCATCCAGCGCGGCTATCGAATCCATGATGTCGTTGAACTCGCAGTAACACATGTGGGTGTGGATCTGAGTATCATCCTGCGCCACGGCGGCATTCAATTTGAACGCGTCCACCGCCCAATTCAGGTAGGCAGCCCAGTCGGATTGACGCAGCGGCAGACCTTCACGCAGTGCCGGTTCGTCAATCTGGATGATGCCAATGCCGGCTTTTTCCAGATCTTCCACTTCGTCACGCAGCGCCAGGGCAATCTGCTTGGCAATCACTTCACGAGTCACATCTTCACGCGGGAATGACCAGCAAAGAATGGTCACCGGACCGGTCAACATGCCCTTCACCGGCTTGTCGGTCAGCGACTGAGCATACTTCGCCCACTCTACGGTGATGGCTTCCGGTCGGCTGATATCACCAATGATCACCGGTGGTTTTACGCAGCGGGAACCGTAGCTCTGTACCCAGCCGTTTTGGGTAAAGACGAAGCCGTCGAGGTTCTCACCAAAGTATTCGACCATGTCGTTACGCTCGGCTTCGCCGTGAACCAATACGTCCAGGCCCAGGCGTTCTTGCTCAACGATCGCCTGTTTGATGTGCTCGCTAATGCTGGTGCGGTAGTTGTTGCCGTCCAAACGCCCCTGTTTGAAATCCAGACGCAGGCCGCGAATTTCGGTGGTTTGCGGGAATGAACCGATGGTAGTGGTCGGCCAGGCCGGCAGGTTAAAGCGTTCACGCTGTGCCTGAGCACGCTCGGCGTAAGGGCGCTGACGTTCGCTGTCCTGCGCGGTAATAGCCGCCAGGCGTTGGCCGACCTGGGCATTATGCACACGGCTGGACTGACGACGGGCACGGATGGGCGCGCTGTAAGCGTCCAGTTCAGCCTGTTTTGCTGCGCCCGGTGCGTTCAACGCCGCGCTCAGCAACGCCAGTTCGCCACATTTTTGCTGGGCGAAGGCGAACCAACTCTTCACTTCTTCGTCCAGGCGGGTTTCCACGCTCAGATCGATCGGGCTGTGCAGCAGGGAACAGGAAGTCCCGATCCACAGCGGGCGGCTGCCCACCAATGGCTGCAAACGCTCAAACCAGCTGCTCAGATCGGCGCGCCAGACGTTGCGACCGTTGATTACCCCCAGTGACAGCAGCCACTCTTTCGGCAGCGCCTTATTCAATACCGGGATATCGTCGTGACCGCCAACCAGGTCAACGTGCAGCCCCTGCACCGGCAACTCACGGAGGGTGTCAAGGTTGTGGCCAACGCTGTCAAAATAGGTGGTCAGCAGCAGTTTTACCTGGCCCTGCAGTGCGTCATAAGCCGGTTTAAAGGCGTTCAGCCACGCCTGCGGCAATTCCAGCACCAGCGCAGGCTCGTCGATCTGCACCCATTCAACGCCGCGTTTCGCCAGCTCGGCCAGCACCTGCTGATAAACCGGCAGGATATCGTTGAGCAGCGACAGGCGGTCAAACGGCTCACCCTTCACTTTACCCAGCCACAGGTATGTGACCGGCCCCAGCAGCACAGGCTTGATTTTGTGGCCCAGCGCCAGCGCTTCGTCAACTTCGTCCAGCAATTGGGTCCAGCCCAGTTTGAACTGCTGGCCCTTATGGAATTCGGGCACCATGTAGTGATAGTTGGTGTTAAACCATTTGGTCATTTCCGCCGCTGCCGCCGGTTCACCGGTCGGCGCGCGGCCACGGCCCAGACGGAACAACGTATCGAGATCGATTGTGCCGTCCGCATTTTGATGACGCGCCGGCACGTTGCCGAGCAGCAGACTGGTGGTCAAGACATGATCGTACCAGGCGAAATCGCCGACCGGCACCAAATCCACCCCGGCCTGTTGTTGCTGTTGCCAATGGCGAGCGCGCAGCTCGCGGCCAACGGCCAACAGTTCTTCCTGCGTCGAGTCACCTGCCCAGTAGCTTTCCTGAGCTTTTTTCAGTTCACGTCGTAGCCCAACGCGAGGAAAACCCAGTGTGTGATTTAGAATTGCCATCGTCATATTCCCCATTTAGCCGTCCAGATGTTTACACATCCATAATCCGCAGGTACTGTATTAACCACAAGCGCAATTTATTCACTGTCACTGTGAAGGACTCTCATGATCGAACTGAAACACTTACGGACGCTGCAGGCTCTGCGCAATACCGGTTCGCTGGCGGCCGCGGCTGCCCAACTCCATCAGACGCAGTCTGCTCTTTCGCATCAGTTCAGCGATCTGGAGCAACGCCTGGGCTTCAAGCTGTTCGTTCGTAAAAGCCAACCGCTGCGCTTTACCGCGCAGGGAGAGATCCTGTTACAGCTGGCAGAGCAGGTTCTACCACAAATTCAGCAGGCATTGCAGACGTGCCACGAACCGCATCAGGCCACGCTACGTATCGCCATTGAGTGTCACAGCTGTATTCAGTGGCTGACACCGGCGCTGGATAACTTCCGACAGAGTTGGCCACAGGTGGTGATGGACTTTAAGTCCGGCGTCACCTTTGATCCGCAACCGGCCTTACAGCAAGGCGAGCTGGATCTGGTGCTGACGTCCGATATTCTGCCGCGCAGCGGTCTGCATTATTCACCGATGTTTGATTTTGAAGTGCGGCTGGTGTTGGCGCCGGATCACCCGTTGGCCAACAAGCTGCACATTGAACCTGAAGATTTGATCGATGAAACCCTGATGATTTATCCGGTACAGCGTCAACGGCTGGATATCTGGCGTCATTTCCTGCAGCCGGCGGGCATCAGCCCGGCGCTGAAAAACGTCGATAACACCCTGCTGCTGATCCAGATGGTGTCGGCGCGGATGGGGATTGCGGCGTTACCGCATTGGGTGGTGGAGAGTTTTGAGCGCCAGGGGTTGGTGGTGACCAAAACCCTGGGCGATGGCCTGTGGAGCCGTCTTTATGCCGCAGTTCGCGATGGTGAGCAGCGCCAAGCGGTAACCGAAGCCTTTATCCGTTCGGCACGCCAGCACGCCTGCAATCATCTGCCGTTCGTCCGTGACGCCGCCCGCCCAAGCGCCGTCGTTGCCGGCGTCAAACCGCTGGCCTCACAACCCTGACGACCAGGGCTGCCTGCGCTTGGGCAGCCCGGTTTATTTACTGATTATTTTGGGTGCCACCCAGCGGCGATGCACCCACAGCGAAGCAACAATCACCGCCCCACCAATAATAAAACTTGGCCAGTGCGGCTGTTGCTGCCAGATAGCCAGATTCACCAGCAGCCCGGCAGGCACATGCATGTTATTCATGATGCCCAGCGTACCGGCGTCCACCTGCGTGGCACCGTAGTTCCACATGAAATATCCCAGTCCGGAAGCTACCACGCCCAACCACACCAGAATGCCCCATTGCAGATTGGTGGTCGGCAACTGTTGCGGGTTGCCCCACAGGCACCAGGCCACCACCGCCACCACCAACGCGCCCAGATAGAACCAGGAAAACGCGGTGTGCTGTGGCAACGGATGCACTTCCATCAAACGCTTGTAACCGACCATGCCAATCGCGAAGCTGATATTCGCCGCCTGCACCAGCAGCAGCCCCAACCAGAAATGCTCGCTAAGCTGGTGGTAACGGATGATCGCTGCCCCCAAAACGGCCAGCAAAGCACTGAATACGTAGCTCCAGCGCAAGCGCTGCCCGCTGATCAGGTCATAAATCAGCGTGACGTACAGCGGCGTCAGCACGGTAAACAGCAGGAATTCCGGCACCGTCAGGTACATGTAAGCACGGAAGCTGAACAGGTACATGATGCCGAGCTGGCACGCCCCCACCAACATGTACATCAGGATCACTTTCAGTCTGATATTGCGCCAGCGCAGAAAAGGCAGGAACACCAATGCCGCCAGGCCAATGCGCATCAGCACCGAGAACCAGCTGTCGACCTGGCCCGCCAGATATTCGCCAATCAGGCTAAAAGAGAACGCCCACAAAATGGTAGTAATCACCAGAAGCAGCACGATGGGTTCACCCTAACAAGTCAGAAAGGGCGATTGTAACGGAAGGTGGGAGAAGGGGTGACGAAAAGGCGGTTTACATCTGCGCAAAATACAAACTGTCGGCAAACTTTCTGTCGGTGGGATAACAAATCTGCCACAAACCTTGACCCAGTGAATGTGGATAGGGATATAAGACGGAAAAACCAATGGGCTGATAACCCCTAAATGGCCAAAAATCCGAATTTAGGCAAGAGCGCTATGCAACACTCCCCGTAATGCCATAGCATTCCCTGCAAAGAGCAACATGGATAGCGACACAAGGAATGTATCACTATGTCAGCACTAGAGTTCCCCTGCACGATATTCAAAACCCAAAGGCAAATGGATGATTGTGGCGCAAGCGATCAGTTTGGTTTTAAGCCCTTTATGACCGATATGGAAGCCACAGTAGAGATCACCGGGGGACACAGTGCAAGCAAAAAATAAAAGGATCCTCGGGGCGCTGTTACTGGCGGTGGGCGTATCATTGAGTTCTCCTCTCTGGCTGGCTCTTCGTCCGGTAGAGATTATTGCTGTTTATGATGACAAAAATTTTAGTGATGTTTTGGTAAAAAACTTTCCTTTTACGGATAAAGGTAAAATAAGTTGGTGGGTGGAAAACAGGGATTTTTTAAAAGACCATTATTTCATACCTAAACCCTCATCATCGGGTCATTTTTCCATAACGTTTTGGAATTTTGGCGATGGTTATAAAGAAAAAGACAAGTACGACAGGCTATGCTTTGACAGTATGAAAACTAAAGTTAACTGTATTGAAAAGGATGCGATCCTTATTGTCAGTAACGACCGAGATAAAAATGCATTCTTCACAGTGGATAACGGACGATACATGTTAAAAAAAGATGGAGAGGTAGTTAAAATTGAGGATTGGTAAGATCGCTAATCGCATGCTGCTAGCTCCAGGAATAATTACTTAACATGATTAGCATGGAAGCCAAGGCGGGAATTATGGAGGAGCGCTGTGCAATACTGTCCGTTATACCATAGCATCCCCTGCAAAGAACAACATGGATGGCGACACAAGGAATGTATCACTATGTCAGCACTAGAGTTCCCCTGTACGATATTCAAAACCCAAAGGCAAATGGATGATTGTGGCGCAAGCGATATGCGCTTTGGTGATTTATCCGAAACACAGTTAAAAACGCATTTTCATCTGACCGATGTATCAACCCAGGTTTATCCTTATTCACTAACGAAAATCGCTCAGCCCAGCAAGCCTATGGCTTATAGCTACGACCATGCTAATAATATCAATAATAAAAAATGAAAGAAAAAATTAAGAAACCTTTCTGCATACTAACACTGGTGGTTTGTGTTGCTCTCTGCTACATCCTCTGGTTGTCGCTTCGTCCAGTGGAAATTATCGCTGTTCATCAGAGAAATAATTACAGTGATGTACTGGTAAAAAACTTCCCTTTTACTGAGAAAGAGAGAATAAACTGGTGGATGGAAAACAAATCCCTGTTAAAAGACAAATACAATATTCCTAAACCTGCAAAAGATGGTTTTTTTTCTGTAATATTTTGGGATTTTGGCGATGGATACAAACAAGAGGGAAAACATGACAGGCTCTGTTTTTATGATATGAAAACAGAAATTAATTGCATTGATAAAAACGCTCTTATTATGGTGAGATACAGTAAAAACACGGAATTGTCTTTCCGCCTGGATAGCGGGATATATCGACTACAGGAAAACGGTAAGATAGTGAAAAACAAATATAACTAAAATAGTTTTCCCAGTGGTTAATCCTGCGAGAGCAATACAGAAATCACAGTAAAGATTACCGAAGGTTCTAGTGAAAACAAAAAACAAGAAAACGCTTCGTGCACTATCATTAGCTGGCTGTGTTCTGCTTATTTATTTCTTCTGGTTGTCGTTGCGTCCAGTGGAAATCGTTGCCATTCATGATGATGGGAATTTCAGTGCTGTTTTAGTGAAAAACTTCCCTATTACTGACAAAGGAAAAATAGCTTGGTGGCTGAAAAATAAAGATATGTTAAAGAAAAAATATGGCATTCCAAAACCAGCATCCTATGGTAATTTTAACATTACGTTCTGGTTATTCGGTGATGGGTATAAAGCAGAAGATAAGCATGACAGACTTTGCTTTGACGATATGAAAACAAAGATAAATTGTATCGAAAAAGATGCTGTTTTTTCTGTTAATAATGACAGTGAGAACAGGGTATATCTCACAGTATATAATGGTACATACCTACTACAAAAAAATGGTGAAGTAGTTGAATACGAAAGTAAATTCGAGGATAAGTAATTTACACTTATTTCCCTCAGAGCTTGCTACAACTACTCGAGACAAGAGTCTATTCTTTATGGTAGATACCGTTTGCAAAAAAGCGAGGTAAACATCATGAAGACTTATCACCTGCTCTACGGCCTGTTGCTGCTGTCCGGATTGGCCAGTGCAGCCAATGGGGTTACCGAACTCAGCTCGCAACAGCAGTTTCTCAACCAACGCAATCAGCAAGCGCAACAGCAGCGCATGCTGAATAACCAACAGTTGGATCAGCGCCGCCTGCAGCAACAGCGGCTGTTCGACAACAACCAGCAGCAACTGCAGCGAACTGCTCCGAACGGCGGGCAACTGCTGCCAAATGGCAATCAACCGCGCAATCCGTTCGATCGCACCACGCCTGCGGTACCTCAGGCGCCGCTGCCGACGCCGGTCAACCGAGGTTAGCCATTGGGGAAATCGGGGCCAATCAAATCTATTCGGTCGGTGCAAATGCAGTCAACGCCCCAGTTCAACAACAAGCGCGCCCGCGCCGGCTGGTTGACGGTATAAACCAGAATGCGCAATCCCGCCGCTTTCAGCGCTGCCACCCGTTCGGCGGTCAGTTCTTTATGGTTGATGTGCAAAGACACGCAACCCAGGCGTTCGGTCAGCGCCGGCCAGTTGTCATCCCACTGATCCAGCAACAGGCCGCGCGGTAATTCAGGCACGGTGCGCTGTGCCGCTGCGAGCGCTTCAACCGAGAACGAAGACAGCAGCGGATCGGTCTGCCCCTGCCACAGCAGGCGCGCCGCCAGCGCCACGACCCGGCCGGTTTCATCATCGCTGCCGGTGGTGGGCTTGATTTCAATGTTCGCCATCATGCCGTGCTGCAGGCAGCGTTCCGCGACCTCCGCCAGCAAGGGTAAGCGTTCGCCTTTGTAGGCGGAGTTATACCAGTTGCCGGCATCCAGTTGCACCAGCTTGTCCCACGGCAATTCGCCCGCCACGCCCCAGCCGTTGCTGGTGCGATCCAGAGTATCGTCATGCAGCAGAAAAATCTGCCCGTCCTGCGCCAGCTTGGCGTCGAACTCAATCATTTTGTGGCCGTGACGGGCGCCAACGTCGATCGCCGCCAGGGTGTTTTCCGGTGCCAGAGAGCCGCCGCCGCGGTGGGCAACAATATGAGGGTAAGGCCAGGCTGTGGTCATCATTCCATCCGTAATCCGCTATCGGTATCAAAAAAGTGCAGCGCCTGTGCAGGCAGTTGTAAATATAGCGTGCTGCCTGGCGTCGGCATAGCTTCATGCGAAAGCCGTGCAATGACCCCGTGGCCGCCCCACTGCCCGTGCGCCAGATTATCCGCGCCCAGCAGCTCCAGCGTTTGCAGCACCAGCGGCACGCCCCCCTGCTCATCGGGGAGCAGTTGAATATGCTCGGGACGAATACCCAGCGTCAACCGGCGTCCGCCCCAGTGCGCCTTCGCCTGCGGTAAACTCAAGGTCATACCGTCCGCCAGCTGCAGTTGGCTGCCGTCGGCGCTCAGGGTGCCCGGCAACAGGTTCATCGCCGGTGAGCCAATAAAGCTGGCGACAAACAGCGACGCCGGGCGCTGATAGACCTCACTCGGGGTGCCAATCTGCTCCGCCACGCCCTTGTTCATCACGATCACCCGCTGCGCCAGCGTCATCGCCTCTACCTGGTCGTGCGTGACGTACAGGCTGGTGGTTTTCAGCCGGCGATGCAGTTGTTGTAATTCCAGTCGCATCTGCACGCGCAGCTTGGCATCCAGGTTGGACAGCGGTTCATCAAACAGGAATACCGCCGGTTCACGCACGATAGCTCGCCCCATTGCCACCCGCTGACGCTGGCCGCCGGAAAGCTCACGCGGCTTGCGCTGCAACAGTGGCTCCAGTTCTAAAATGCGCGCCGCTTCTTCTACCCGCTGCTGGATATGCTGTTTGCCAAAGCCGCGAATTTTCAAGCCATAGGCCATGTTGTCATACACGCTCATGTGCGGGTACAACGCGTAGTTCTGGAACACCATCGCAATGCCGCGATCTTTCGGCTCCATATCGGTCACACGCTGGCTGTCGATATAAATATCGCCGCTGGTGGTACGTTCCAGCCCGGCGACCATGCGCAGCAGCGTTGATTTACCGCAGCCGGACGGGCCGACCATCACGATAAACTCACCGTCCGCCACGTCGAGATCGATCTGCTTAATCACCGGCGTTTTACCGTCGTAGGATTTGGTGACTGCCTGTAGTTTTAAACCTGCCATGTGAAAATTTCTCTCGTTACTTTTCGCTATCAACCAGGCCGCGTACAAACCAGCGCTGCATCAGAAGAACCACCGCCAGCGGCGGGATTAAAGTCAGAATCATCGCCGCCATCACCTGATTCCACTGGGTCGGCGCGCCGGAGGTGGAGATCATGCTTTTGATGCCCGCCACCGCGGTACCCATTGAGGCGTCGCTGGTAATCAGGATCGGCCACAGGTACTGGTTCCAGCCGTAGATAAAGGTGATGACAAACAGCGCCGCCAGGTTGGTCTTCGACAGCGGCAACACGATGTCCCAGAAGAAGCGCATCGGGCCGGCACCATCAATACGCGCGGCTTCCAGCAGTTCGTCCGGCAAGGTCATAAAGAACTGGCGCAGCAGGAAGGTCGCGGTTGCCGAGGCCATCAGCGGCAGCGTCAGGCCGGTGTAGCTGTCCAGCAGGTTGAGGTTGGAGATCACCTCTACCGTAGGGAAAATACGCACTTCCACCGGCAACATCAGCGTCATGAAAATCAGCCAGAAAAACAGGCTGCGCAGCGGAAAACGAAAATAAACGATGGCATAGGCCGACAGCACCGATACCACGATTTTGCCGAAGGTAATGGCCAGCGCCATGATCACGCTGTTGAGCAGCAGCAGCGAAAACGGCACCTTAAGGTTGCCCACTCCGCCCTGCCAGATATTGCTGATGTTTTCCCACAGGTGGCCGCCCGGGACCAGGGTCATCGGCACCTGGAATACCTGTTTGTCGTCCAGCGTGGCGGCAACAAAGGCCACATACAGCGGGAACAGCACCACCAGCACGCCGATAATCAGCATTACGTGGCTGAAGATATCCAGCCCGCGTCGGTTCTCAATCATTGGTAACGCACCTTACGTTCGACAAAACGGAACTGGATCACCGTCAGGCCAATTACCAGCAGCATCAGGATCACCGACTGCGCCGCAGAGCTGGACAAGTCCAGACCGGCAAAGCCTTCGCGATAGATCTTGTAGATCAGCGTAGTCGTGGACTGCACCGGCCCACCGCCGGTCGCGGCATCGATCACCGGGAAGGTGTCGAAGAAGGCGTACACCAGATTCACCACCAGCAGAAAGAAGCTCACCGGCGTGATCAATGGCAGCACCAGATTGAAGAAACGCCGCACCGGACCGGCACCGTCGATGGCTGCCGCTTCCACCAGCGAGCGGGGAATGGACTGTAGCGCCGCCAGGAAAAACAGGAAGTTGTAGCTGATTTGCTGCCAGACCGAAGCCAGCACCACCAGGAACATCGCTTGCCCACTGTTCTGCGCGTGGTTCCAGTTGTAGCCCAATCCGTTAAGAAAATGAGTAATCAGCCCCAGGCCGGGGTTGAACAGGAAGATCCACAGCACCGCCGCCACTGCCGGAGCTACCGCATAAGGCAAGATCATCAGCGTCTGGTAAATCCGGCTGCCGCGCAGCACGTAATCCACCAGCGCAGCGAAGAACAGCGACACTACCAGCCCGATACCCGCCACCAGGAAGCTGAAAATCAACGTGGTGTAAAACGAATCGAGATAGTAAGGATCCTGGAACAGTTGAGTAAAGTTATCCAAGCCGACAAACTGGCTGGACAGGCCGAATGGATCGAGGCTTTGCACCGAATACCACAGCGCTTCGCCGGCGGGCCACAGGAAGAAGATTGCGGTGATCAACAGTTGCGGCAGCACCAGTGCATAGGGCAGCCAGCTACAGCCGAAACCGGGACGGGAAGATGACATAGGGGTTAACCGTTAATGTGAGTGAAGGGCCAACTGAGCCCCTCACCCCGGCCCTCTCCCTGGGGAGAGGGGGTGAAATCGGTGTCGTTCACCGGAAGGGAATTCCGGTTGACGTTACTTGGTCTGGGACTCGAAGCGGCGCAGCAGTACGTCACCACGCTGCACGGCGGCATCCAGCGCCTGCTGTGGCGTTTTCTTGCCGGTCCACACGCCTTCCAATTCTTCATCCACTACGGTACGGATCTGCGGCATGTTGCCCAGACGCAGGCCCTTGGTGAACGGCAACGGTGGCTTGTTCAGCATCTGACGCGTCGCCACATCGGCACCCGGGTTCTTGTCATAGAAGCCCTGTTGCTTGGTCAGATCGTAGGCAGCGGTGGTGATCGGCAGATAACCGGTCTTCTGGTGCCATTCGGCAGCGATTTCCGGCTGGGCCAGATACTGCAGGAACTCAGCGACCCCTTTGTACGTGGCAGCATCTTTGCCGTTCATCACCCACAGGCTGGCACCGCCAATGATGGCGTTCTGCGGTGCATTTTTGGCATCGGCATCGTAAGGCATCATGCCCACGCCGTAGTTGAACTTGGCGTAATGCTTGATATCCGCCAGAGAGCCGGATGACGCAGTAGTAATGGCGCAGTCACCGCTGTAGAACTTCTCGGTAGATTCGTCTTTACGGCCGAAATAGGTGAAATCACCCTTTTTGTTCATCTCTTCCAGCAGTTGGATGTGCTTGACCTGCAGCGGCTTGTTGAATTCCAGCTTGGCGCTGGTACCGCCGAAACCGTTGTTCTCTGTGGCGAATGGCACCCCATGCCAGGCGCTGAAGTTCTCGAGCTGGATCCAGCCCTGCCAGCCGCTGGCGTAGCCACACTTCATACCGGCTGCACGCAGCTTGGCGGTATCCGCCGCCAGTTCCTGCCAGGTTTTTGGTGGCTGATCCGGGTTCAGGCCCGCTTTTTTGAAGGCGTCCTTGTTGTAATACAACACCGGCGTGGAGCTGTTGAACGGCTGAGACAGCAGGTGCCCGCTCTTGTTATCGGTGTAGTAGCCGGATACCGTCGGCACGAACACCGACTCGTCAAAGTTGATACCGGCATCTTTAAACACTTCATACACCGGCTTGATCGCCTTACTGGCCATCATGGTTGCCGTGCCCACCTCGTACACCTGCAAAATTGCCGGCGCTTTGCCTGAGCGATAGGCCGCAATGCCCGCCGCCAGGCTCTGTTCGTAGTTACCTTTATAAACCGGGACAATTTTGACGTCGGTGTGCGACTGGTTAAAGCGATCCGCCAGGGAATCGACCTCTTTACCCAATTCACCTTCCATTGAATGCCAGAACGGGATCTCGGTGGCCGCCAGTGCCTGAGTGCTGACCGCCAGGGTCAATGCGACGCACAGCGTAGTTTTGCGAATAGCGTAGGTGAGCATGCCTAACTCCTGAAAAAAGCTGGTGTAATAAGCGCGTGAGCGAAAAGAATCAATTCTTGTTCGGAAGTGTTCCCCTATAGCTTTCAAGTCGCGGCCAGGCGGCAACCTGATGGATCCCTCGGAGCTTAGTTAACTAAGTGACAGGGAAACATCAGGGCAGGCAACAACGCAGCGGCCTGAAAGATGACGGGGATAACATGCCATGCTCGGATGACAGAAACATAAACGTTAGATGACAGCCATATGACGGGAGAGTGAAGTGCAGATTGCGGTTTGATGTCGGCGGCAGGGAAAACTGCCCCGCCGCCGCAGGGATTACAGCGAACGACGCAGTCGAGCGACCGCTTCCTGCATTTGCTGTTCGGTCGCGGTGGCGAACGACAGGCGGAAGGTCGAACGATCCGGGTTGTCTGAGAAGAAGTACTCTCCCGGCACAAACACCACGCCCTGCTGCAGGGTGGTTTTCAGCCATTCGGTCGCGTTAAACGGCTGACGGAAGCGTGCCCACAGAAACATACCGCCCTTCGGCATATCAAAGCTGATGTGATCGCCCAGCTCTTGTTCCACCAGTCCGGCCAGGATCTCGCCCTTTTGCTTGTAGGCCGCGCGGATCTTTTCGATCTGCGCCGGCAGACGATCCAGCCCCAGGTAGCATTCGACGATGCTTTGCGACAGCGCGCTGGCGTGCAGATCCGCCGCCTGCTTGATGATCGCCACTTTATGCAGCAAGAACGGCGGCAAAATTGCCCAGCCCAGACGCAGGCCCGGTGCCAGGATCTTGGAGAAGGTCGAGGTATAGATAATGTTATCGGTATGACCCAGTACCTGCTGCGAAATCTGGTGCAGCGTGGCGTTGCGCTCTTCGGTAAAACGCAGTTCGCCGTACGGGTCATCCTCGATGATCAGGAAATTGTGCTCGGCCGCCAATTTTACCAACAGTTCGCGGCGCGCCGCACTCAGGGTGATACCGCTTGGGTTGCCAAAGTTCGGCACCACATACACACCCTTGATGCGCTGGGTTTTCAGCAACTCGGCCAGCTCTTCGACCACCATGCCATCGCTGTCGGACGACACCGACATGATGTTGGCTTCCGCCAGTTCCAGCGTCTGTAATGCCGCCAGATAGGTCGGACGCTCCACCACAAACACATCGCCCGGGTTGACGATGGCGCGCATCACCAGATCCAGCGCTTGCTGGGAACCGGCCGTGACCATCACTTCTTCGGCGGTGGCGGTGACGCCACGCTCGGCACACAGCTCGCAGATGCGTTCACGCAGCACCGGGCTGCCTTCGGTCAAACCATACTGGAAAGCGCTTTTCGGCTGCTCGGTGATCGCCTGATGAGTGGCGATGCTCAGGCCCTCGAAATCAAACAGGGCATCAGAGGGGATGCCGCCCGCCAGCGAAATGACGTTTTCCATCTTACTGTGCTTGAGCAATTCACGAATTGCCGAGCTTTTTACTTTTACGATGCGCTGCGCGAGTAACCCTTCTGTGTTCATTTCTTCTTCTTCTCGTAATCGTTAAAAATGCAGGTGCAGCCTGAGTTACCTTTATCGGTAAATTCCCTCTAATACCCTATGGATTTCCAGTTACAGCCAGGCGACCAGCTCGCTTATCCTCCAGGAGCTTACTTTAGTAAGTGACTGGGGTAAGCGAGTGCAGTTAACAACGCTGTAGCTTGAAAGACGACGGGTATTTCAGCCGCCCAGATATGCCGACCTAACTGCTTCGTTTGCTAACAATGCGGCTCCCGTATCTTCCAACACCACGCGGCCGTTTTCCAGTACATAACCACGATCGGCCAGTTTCAGCGCCTGATTGGCGTTTTGCTCCACCAGGAAGATGGTCATTCCCTCTTCGCGCAGTTGCTCAATGATGTCAAAAATCTGCTGGATAATGATCGGCGCCAGCCCCAGCGAAGGTTCGTCGAGCAACAGCAACTTTGGCTGGCTCATCAGCGCACGGCCGATCGCCAACATCTGTTGCTCACCGCCGGACATGGTGCCGGAACGTTGGGCACGGCGCTCCAGCAGGCGCGGGAACAGGCCGAAAACCCGTTCGATACGCTGCTGATACTGCTGGCGGTCGGCAAAGAAACCGCCCATCGCCAGATTCTCTTCCACCGTCATGCGCGAGAATACCCTACGCCCTTCCGGCACAATCGCCACCGCCTCACGCATGATGCGCGAGGTCTGCCACTGGGTAATATCCTGATCGAGGAAAGTGATGCTGCCCTCGCTGGCACGGGGTTCACCGCACAGCGTGCCGAGCAGCGTAGTTTTACCGGCGCCGTTAGCACCGATCAGCGTGACTATCTCACCCTGTTTAATGTTCAGGCTGACCTGATGCAGCGCCTGAATTTTGCCGTAATGGGCGGATACCTGATTAAATGACAACATTAAGCTTCCCCCAAATACGCCCGGATCACGTCCGGGTTGTTGCGGATTTCTGCCGGGGTGCCCTGCGCCAGCGGCGTGCCCTGGTTCACCACGTAGATACGGTCGGAAATGCCCATCACCAGCTTCATGTCGTGTTCGATCAACAGCACCGACACTTTATGCTGATTACGCAGTTCGACAATCAGGTGATCCAGCTCGTCGGTTTCCTTCGGGTTCAAACCCGCCGCCGGCTCGTCGAGCATCAGCAGCTCCGGCCGGGTAACCATGCAACGCGCAATCTCCAGCCGCCGCTGCTGGCCGTAAGCCAGGTTGCCCGCCGAGCGGTTAGCCATCTCCAGCAGGCCAACCCGCTGCAGCCACACCGCAGCACGTTCCAGCGCGTCAGCTTCGGCGCGGCGGAAGGCCGGCGTTTTCAACAGCCCGGCGAAGACGCCGCTTTTCAGATGCTGGTGCTGCGCGACCAGCAGGTTTTCGATCACCGTCATTTCACGGAACAGCCGCACATGCTGGAAAGTCCGCACTACGCCCATGCGAGCGATGTTTTGGCCGGATAACCCTTCCAAATGACGTTCGCGCAGTTTAATGGTGCCGCCGGTTGGGCGGTAGAAACCGGTCAGGCAGTTAAATACCGTGGTTTTTCCGGCACCGTTCGGGCCGATCAGCGAAACGATTTCGCCTTCATTAAGTTCCAGCGCCACGTTATTGACCGCCAGCAGGCCGCCGAAACGCATCGACAGCCCTTCGACCTTCAGCAAAGGTTGCATACTCATGCCTGTTCCCCCTTGCCCGCGTGGATATCCGCCGCTTTCAGTTTGAGCTGTGGCCGCTTCATCGGCAGCAATCCCTGTGGTCGCCAAATCATCATCAAGACCATCAGGGCACCCAGCAGCAACATGCTGTATTCGTTCAGATCGCGCATCATTTCACGCGACACCACCAGCAGAATCGCCGCCAGGATCACCGCAAACTGCGACCCCATGCCACCCAATACCACAATCGCCAACACGAAGGCCGACTCGACGAAGGTAAAGGATTCCGGGCTGACAAAGCCCTGACGCGCGGCAAACAGCGTACCGGCAAACCCGGCGAAGGCGGCGCTGATGGTGAAGGCGGTCAGCTTGATTTTGGTCGGGTTAAGGCCCAGTGAACGACAGGCGATTTCATCTTCGCGCAGCGCTTCCCAGGCACGGCCCAGCGGCATGCGCAGCAGGCGATTGATCACAAACAGCGTCAGTACCACCAGCAGCAGTGCCACCAAATACAGAAACACGATGCGATCGCTCGGATCGTATTTCAGGCCAAAGAAGTTATGGAAGGTGTCCCAACCGCCGTCGCGCAGGCTGCGGTTGAACTCCAGCCCAAAGAAGGTCGGTTTCGGGATCTGGCTGATGCCGTTCGGCCCGCCGGTGATCTCGGTATTGTTCAGCAGCAGGATGCGCACGATCTCACCGAAGCCCAACGTCACAATCGCCAGGTAATCGCCGCGCAGGCGCAGCACCGGGAAACCGAGCAGGAAACCGAAGATGGCGGTGACGATACCCGCCAGCGGCAGGCTTTCCCAAAAACCCAGGCCATAGTAGTGGTTCAGCAGCGCATAGGTGTAAGCGCCGATGGCGTAAAAGCCGCCGTAACCCAGCACCAGCAGCCCGGACAGCCCCACGACCACGTTCAGGCCCAGACCCAGCATCACGTAGATCAACGTCAGGGTGGCGATATCCACCGTGCCGCGCGATACCAGGAACGGCCAGGCGACGGCGGCAATAATGATCGCCGCGGCCAGCAGTTTCTGGCGTGCGGTGGTGCCATCAAAGCTCGGCAAGACGAATGACGGGCCGGAGATTTTTTTCAGCCCTTGCTGCATCAGCGGGCGCAGCAACTGGAAGAAAAATACGATGACGCAGCCAATGCCGATCCACATCCAGCGCACTTCCGCCGCGCCATGCACCACCAGTTTGGTGCCATCGAGACTCAGTTGCATCCCCATCAGGAACGAAGCCATTACAAACAGCACCAGCGTGGCGATCAACGCATTGAGCAGATTGAGTTTCATACCTTCTCAACCTCCGGACGCCCAAGGATGCCGGTTGGCATGATCAACAACACCACGATCAACAGCGCGAACGACACCACGTCTTTATATTCGGTGCTCAGGTAGGCTGAAGTCAGCGCTTCCGCCACGCCCAGTACCAAGCCACCAATCATTGCGCCGGGAATGCTGCCGATGCCGCCCAGCACCGCCGCGGTAAAGGCTTTCATACCGGCCATAAAGCCGATGTAGGGGTTAATCACCCCGTAGAACTGGCCCAGCAGCACGCCGGCCACTGCCGCCATCACCGCGCCAATCACGAAGGTCAGCGAGATAACCCGGTCGGTATTGATGCCCAGCAGGCTGGCCATTTTCAAATCTTCCGCGCAGGCACGGCAGGCGCGGCCCATGCGTGAATAACGAATAAATATCGTCAACGCCAACATCGCCAGGAAGGTGACGACCCAGATAATCACCTGCATGGTCGTGATGGTGGCGGCAAAACCGTTACTTTCACCCAGCACCCATTGGCCGGTGACCAGGCTAGGCAGCGCCAAATCGCGCGAGCCCTGCGTCAGGCTGACGTAGTTTTGCAGGAATATCGACATCCCGATGGCGGAGATCAGCGCGATCAGACGCTTGGAGTTGCGCACCGGCTTGTAGGCCACCCGCTCAATGCTCCAGCCGTAGGCGCTGGCAATGACGATCGACACCAGGAACCCGGCACCAATCAGCAACCAGCTAACGTCGATGCCCACCATCATCAGGGCGGCGATAACAATAAAGGAGACATAGCTGCCGATCATATACACCTCGCCGTGGGCGAAGTTGATCATGCCGATGATGCCGTAGACCATGGTGTAACCGATGGCGATCAATGCATAGGTGCTGCCCAACGTGACGCCGTTGAACATCTGCTGCAGAAAATAGAGAACCTGCTCTGACATACTCTAACCCTTGGCTGCATGTTTATCGCAACCTGGAATGAAAACCATTAAAGATGCTTATACCCAATGAATTTCACGCTGCAACCAACAACGAGACAACGTGAAAGACAAGGGTATACCCTAAATAATTGGAGTTGCATCAAGGCGGCAAGGCCGTAAATCCCCAGGAGCTTAGTAAACTAAGTGACTGGGGTGCGCGGGCGCAGCCAACACAGAGGCAGCTTCAAGTATGACGGGTATATTATTTAATCGGTGTTGATGTGCCGTCGGCATGCCATTCGAATACGCCGAACTCGAAGCCTTTAAGATCGCCCTTGTCATCCCAGCTCAGTGGCCCCATCACGGTGTCCACCGGCTTGCCGGTTTTCAAATCCTTGACGATGTCGGCCGGCTCCTGGCTGCCGCTGCGCTCCATCCCGGTGGTCAGAGATTGCAGTGCCGCGTAGGTGGTCCAGACAAACGGCCCGGTCGGATCCAGTTTCTTGGCTTTCAGCGCATCCACAATCGGTTTGTTGGCAGGAACCTGATCGTAGCGTTTCGGCAAGGTCACCAGCATGCCTTCGGAAGCGGCACCGGCGATGTTGGACAGTGAGGAGTTGCCCACGCCCTCTGGCCCCATAAAGCGGGTGGTCAGGCCGGCCTGTTTGGCCTGGCGCAGGATCTGGCCCATTTCCGGGTAGTAGCCGCCGAAATAAACAAAATCGACGTTCTCTTTCTTCAGGCGCGCCACCAGGGTGGAGAAATCTTTATCGCCGGCGGTGATACCTTCAAACATCACCACGTCGGTACCCTGTTTTTTCAGACTGTCGCGTACCGAGCGTGCCAGGCCTTCGCCATACTGCTGCTTGTCGTGGATCACGGCAATACGCTTGGGTTTGATTTCACTGAGGATGTACTTGGCCGCGGTCGGGCCCTGATCGGAGTCCAGACCGGTGGTACGCATGATCATCTTGTAACCACGGGTGGTCAGATCGGCGTTGGTGGCCGCCGGGGTAATCATGATCACGCCTTCATCTTCATAAATATCGGAAGCCGGCTGCGTCGAGGAGGAACACAGGTGGCCGATCACATAGCGGATACCGTCGTTGATCACCTTGTTGGCCACCGCTACCGCCTGTTTCGGGTCGCAGGCATCGTCGTATTCCACACCAACCAACTTATCGCCCTTGATGCCACCCTTGGCATTGATATCGGCAATCGCCTGTCGGGCACCGGTAAACTCCATATCGCCATACTGGGCGACCGGGCCGGACATCGCCCCGACGATCGCAACCTTAATGTCTTTTGCCATTGCCGCATGCCCGATAGCCATCGCGATACAGCCAGCCAACAATGCCTTACCTTTTGTTAATTTCATCCGCAAATCCCCATCTGTCGTTGTGAACGTACCTGTTGTGTTTGCCTGCACCTGACCCTTATTTACTGCTTTTATTCATAAGTAATAATGATTTAGGTGTTTTCATGGCAATATTTTCTAATAAGACTTTATTTTTCATGCCATTAAACAGGAATTTTCTGCTGCAAATCAACTTGCACAATCAGGAACAAGCGGTGTAAACAGCATAAAATCCGGATTAAATCTGCGCCATTTAGCGTCAGGCACAGCGCGTTATGCTGGTTACCGATCGCTTTACTACATATTTACTCGGAAAATGCGTCTTGCAAAAAACATTTCGCGCAGTAATCGTACAGAAAAACTTACACAACGCTCTGTGCAAGATCTATTACACTGTCGGCATCGATTAGCCGTTCGGAAATCCTGCATGAAACTGACTATTGAGCGATTGACCACGCTGTCCCCGCAAGACCTTATCGACCTTGGCAAGATCTGGCCGCATCAGCAGCCGGAGCAGTGGGAAAGCTGGCTGGGCGGCAATAAGGCCCTGTTCGCCGCCCGCTTCAACGAACGGCTGCTCGGTGCGGTGAAAATCGAGCTGGACGGTAAGCATGCCCAACTGCAAGATTTACTGGTGCGTGAGGTGACACGCCGTCGCGGTGTTGGTCTGTATCTGGTACAGGACGCCCAGCGCCAATTGCCGCAGATAACGCACTGGCAGCTTTCAACCGCCGGTCTGACACCGCGCGAACGCGGTGAAGTGGATAACTTTATGCGCGCCTGCGGTTTTATTCAGCAAGGCGAAATCTGGCAGCAATGAAGCGCAACTTAGTGGCGCTATTGCTGCTGGTAGTTGCATTCATCGCCTGGTTTGGCGGACGCCAGCAGGCACTGCAACTGCAGCAAGCCTGGGATAACCAGGCCTACGTTTGGCAACGGGTCTGGACGCCGCAACATGCTGTGGCATTGGCACAAAGCCGCGATCTGTTCTCCGCGTTGCGGGTGCTGGGTTTGCAGGTACATCCGCGCGAAGGCTGGCGTGAAATCCCGGTTAATCTCCCATTATTGAAACAAGATGGCCGCCCGCTGTGGTTAGTCGTGCGTCTGGACGGGCAGTTGGCGCAGTTGGACGAATTCGCCATTCGCCAGCGCCTGCTAAAACAGGTGCAACAGTGGCAGGCCGCCGGGTTGCAGGTCATCGGCGTTGAAATAGACCATGACGCCGCTACCGCTCGCCTGCCCGACTATCAGCAATTCCTTCAGCAACTGCGTCAGCAGCTGCCGCGCTCATTGCAACTGGGCATCACCGCCTTACCAACCTGGATCGGCTCAGCGACACTGCCCGACATATTGCAACAGGTGGACAGTTCAGTACTGCAGGTACATGCGGTGCTGTCTCCACAGCAAGGGTTATTTTCCGGCCCGCTGGCACTGCGCTGGGTAAAGCAGTACGCGAAAATGACGCAGAAGCCTTTCCGGGTGGCCCTGCCCGCCTACGGCATGGGGTTGGTGGGGTTTGATGCACAGGGCGCGCAGGTTGAAAGCGAAGCCTCGCTGCGCGTAGCCGGGACCGCGCGCGAGCTGACGGTCGCGCCGCAGCAGATAGCTGATTTTCTACATCAATTGAACGCACAAACCACGCCGCACCTGCGTGGCATTATCTGGTTCCGGCTGCCGCTGGCGGACGATCGTCGCGCCTGGTCGCTGACAACGCTGCGGGCAGTGATTGAAAACCAACCGCTCAGCGTCAACTGGCTGGTAAAAATTAGCCCTCAACCACAGCAAAATGGGCTCAATGATCTGATACTTCACAATAATGGGCCAATTGATGCCCCGCTGCCCCATGAAATTGTCATCACCGCCAGCGACTGTCTGGCGGCAGATGCCGCGGGCAACTACCGGCTGGAAAGTGAGCCTCAACGGCAACGCTTTGTCCTGATTAGCGGCGACCAACTGCGCGCCGGGCAATCCCGGCCACTGGGCTGGCTGCGCTGCCAACAACTGACGCCAGGAGGCACCCTTGTTACACCTTAATGCCCACACTCTTCCACTGGCAGCCCTGATCGGCTCAGCGTTGGCGCTGCCGATTAACGGCTACGCCTGCGGACCGGATTTCCCTAACCGGTTGCTGGTCGATCGTAACGGCACGCTGCTGTATATGCCGGAAGGCAATTTTGCCTTTGAAGCCGGCCGCCTGGTCGCGATAGATAAGCAACTACCGCAATGGAAAGCGCCACCGCCGCCCATGCCGCCGAAACCGATGCCCCTGTCGCCAGAAACCATCATCATCGGCAAAATGCGCGCGGCAAAAACCGTTGAAGAGGCCGATGCGGTCAATACTCAGGGGTTGTCTGATGCCGCTCGCCTGTACCAACTGGGCGCAGTGGCCTTTGCCGGCCAGGATCCGCGGGCCGGCGAATACTTCCAGCAGGTATTGGCGCTACCCGCTGCAGAACAGGGCGATTGGGGGCTACGAGCGCAATACTCACTCGGCCGATTGCTGATGGGCGATCGCGGTACGCCAGAGAACGAAAGTGGCGAACCGGCTGCGACGGTCAAACACCCGGCAAAACCACAGCTGGAGCAAGCGCTGGCGGCTTTCCAGCAGGTGATTGAGCGAGTGAAAAGCGGTACGGCCGATCCGGATCAACTGGCGCTGAGCAGTCTCGGCCAGCAGGCACGTATCCACCTGTGGCTCAATGACGTGACCCAAGCGGCGCGGCTGTACGCCCAACAGGCGGCGCAGGGCGATCAAGACGGCGGGCTGTCGCTGCAGTACGTTTCCAGTTACCTGGTCAATCCTGACCACTTTGATACGCTAAAACAGGCGATTACCGATCCGCTGATCCAACAGTTGGTGACCATCGAACTGTTCGCCCGCAGCAGTAATCTGCAAATGGCCGACACCGACGGCACCAGCAACCGCTCAACGCAGATCGTCAGCCAAATTCTGACGCTGTTGGATGCTTCGGTGAAAAACGGCTTCAGCGACAGCGACCGGTTGGCAGCATTGGCCTACCGCACCGGGCAATATCCGATGGCGGCCAGCCTGCTGAAACACGCCGGTGACAGTGGCCTGGCCTGGTGGCTACGCGCCAAGATGGCGCTGCGTGACGGTGATGTTAAAGCCGCTACCGCAAACTACGCCAAAGCGGCGGCCGCTTTCCCATCCAGTGAAAGCTGGGGCGAGCAGCGCAATGCCGACTTTGTGCAAGAAACCATTGTGCCCGAGTGTCGGGTGGCAGGTGAGCAGGCGATCCTGGCGCTGGATCGCGGTGATTATCTACAGGCGATGGATTTCCTGTATCGCGGTAAAGAGATTTATTGGGCTGACGTCGCCGACGTGGCCGAACGGGTGCTGACCGTCGACGAGCTGAAAGGCTTTGTCGATGAGCATGCGCCAGCGCCCACTACGCCGCTAAAACCGGTCAATCCGGACGAGTACAGCGGCCAGCCACTGACGCCAGAGGTACAGCTGCGCGAGCTGCTGGCGCGGCGACTGATGCGCGCCGGACGTCCTCAAGAGGCCATGGGCTATTTCGACATCCCTAACTATCGTCAGGTGGCGCAGCAGTACGCCGATACGCTGAAAACGGCGCAGGACAAAACCGCCGACAAACTGGCGCGCGCCAAAGCCTATTATCAGGCGGCCATGCTGCTACGCACACAGGGGCTAACCTTCACCGGTTACGAGATGACGCCGGATTACGCGATTTATGACGCAGGTTATTCCTCTCTGGGAGATGCGTTCGATACCCGCGAACTTAAACATAAGAGTTGGATCAGCAATGCGGAAGCGGCACGGGCCAAAGCAGCGCTACCGCCACAGGACAATCGCTTCCTGCACTATCGTTGGCAGGCCGTCACCCTGGCCCAGCAGGCTGCCGATTTGCTGCCACCAAAAAGCCAGGCCTATGCCGCCGTGCTGTGCAATGCCGCCGGTTGGGTGATAAAACGTGATGCAAAAACCGGTCAGGCACTGTATCAGCGCTATATCAACACCGGGTCTCGTTATCCCTGGGCCACCAAGTTTGGCTATAGCTGCCCGGCGCCAGACTTCGCTGCCGTTACGCCATAGCGCCGAATTTCAGGCACAAAAAAGCCCGGCTAGCCGGGCTTTTTAACGCTTACGCGGGATTAGGCTTCGATCGCCATTTTCAGTTTCTTCATGGCATTCTTTTCCAACTGGCGGACACGCTCAGCGGAAACGCCATACTGATCGGCCAGCTCTTGCAGCGTGGACTTGTTATCGTCGTCCAGCCAACGGGCACGAATAATATGCTGGCTACGCTCGTCCAGGCCTTCCATCGCGTAGGCCAGTTTGTCTGCAGCGTTGCTTTCCCAGTTATCTTCTTCGATACCTTCGGCAAAGTCAGAACTTTTATCCTGCAGGTACAGCACCGGCGCCATCGACTGGCCTTCACGAGCGTCGTCGTCCGGCGTTGGATCGAAAGTCATATCCTGTGCCGCCATGCGGGATTCCATCTCGCGTACGTCCTTGCTGGTCACGCCCAGTTCTCGGGCCACCAACTCCACCTCGTCCTGATTGAACCAGCCCAGACGCTGCTTGGTTTTACGCAGGTTAAAGAACAGCTTGCGCTGTGCCTTGGTGGTAGCAACTTTGACAATACGCCAGTTGCGCAGTACGTACTCGTGAATTTCTGCCTTGATCCAGTGCACCGCAAAGGAAACCAGGCGCACCCCAACCTCTGGGTTGAAGCGGCGAACAGCTTTCATCAAGCCGATATTACCTTCCTGGATCAGATCCGCCTGCGGCAGGCCGTAACCAGAGTAATTCCGGGCAATATGAGCGACAAAGCGCAGGTGAGACAGGATCAGCTGCTTAGCGGCTTCCAGATCGCCCTGATAATGCAGCCGTTCAGCCAGCTCCCGCTCTTCCTCTGCCGTCAGCATCGGATAGGTGTTGGCGGCCCGGATATAGGCTTCCAAACTGCCCTGGGGCACTAAAGCTAAAGTTTGCATTTCTTTGGTCATTCAAACCCTCTCTTGAAAAAACAGGTCATGCAGGTGATTTATCACGGCGGGGAAATAATTGATTCTACGGCAGTTGCTATTGCAAAAGCGGTCCACACGCCGGGCACCATAACATTTTGCTGCAGATTTTGACCGTGTTCCGCCCTATTGGTTCACAGTTTTTCGATCACATTGTGCATGACAATACGTGACGAAGACTTGGGCCGATAGGGAATTTGTGCGCAAAGAAGAGACTGATTGAGGCTTGGGTTGGTGCCGGTAACTCTTCTCCCGCAACACGCTCGGAGCAGCAGGAGAAGAGTATACCAAAAAAACTTTATTGTGGTGTAAATCGACGTAAATGTTGCACCGTCGCCAGCCAGGCGGCGATCCAGCCGATCATCGCGGAGACAATCAGCAGCAGCAGAGCCTCATCCCAACCCAGGCCGTGCAGGGTAAAGGTGGTGCCAAACACCTTGGCCACGCCGGTGACCACCGACTCCAGACGCCACACCATCCCGCCGGATAACAGCAACGACAGCAATGCGCCAAAGAAGCCCAGCATTGCCCCGCCATTCAGGAAAGGTCGCAGAATAAAACCGTCGGTCGCACCGATCAGCTTCATCACGTTGATGGTATCACGGCGGCTGAAGATGCTCAGCCGCACGCTGTTGCCGATCACCAGGAAGACCGCCACAATCATCAACACGCCGATCATCACAGCCACCTGGCCCACCAGCCCGGTCAGCGCCGCCAGGCGGGCAAACCAGCTGTCGTCCATTCTTACCTCATCCACACCCTGTACCGCGGCTACGCGATCGCGCAGGGTATTGAGGGTATCGGAACTTTGGAAGCTCATTTTCGGCGTGATGATAGCTACCGCCGGCAACGGGTTTTCTTCCAGCATATCCAGTGCGCCGCCAAAGCCGGACCAGTTGCGGAATTCGCCCCGGGCCTCTTCTCGCGACAGGTAATTCACTTTCTCAACGCCGGCTTCCGCCTTGATGGCGTCTAGCACTTTCACCGCCGCGTCGTCATCGAGCGATTTATCCAGATACACCGTCAACTGTGGCGTTGGGTACCATTGGGTCGCGGCGGTACTGACGTTTTTCCAGACGATGTAACACACGCTCGGCAGCGTCAGAGAAATGGCGATCACCATTACCGTCAGCAGCGTTGCCAACGGCTGGCGCAGCATATCCTTGATGGCATTCATCCAGGCATAACGCCATTGTTCACGCCAGCCACCGCGCAGCGCTTTGCTCTTGGCGGTTTTTGCGTTATTCGCCATGATGCGCTCCTCCAGCCATACGACCCTGGCTCAGGCGCAGAGTGCGGTAATTACGACGGGCAATCAGCCCGGTGTCATGGGTGGCCATCAGCACGGTCACGCCAACACGGTTAAATTCTTCAAACAGACGCAGAATGCCTTCCGACAGCGCATCATCCAGGTTACCGGTTGGCTCATCCGCCAGCAGCACCGCCGGTTTGTTCACCACCGCACGGGCAATACCCACGCGCTGCTGCTCACCACCGGAAAGCTGGATTGGGAAGTTTTTGGCCTTATCCAGCAGCCCGACCTTGTCCAGCGCGGCGGAAACGCGGCGGCGGATGTCCTCGGTACTGGCACCGGCGATAATCAGCGGCATCGCCACGTTGTCATACACCGTACGATCCAGCAGCAGGTGGTGATCCTGGAAAATCATGCCGATCTGACGACGCAGGAACGGCACCTCACTGTTTCTCAGGCGACTGATGTCGTGACCACCAAACCAGATATGGCCGGCGCTCGGCCGTTCGATGCCACAAATCAGTTTCAGCAGGGTACTTTTACCCGCGCCGGAATGGCCGGTCAGAAACGCCATCTCTGCCGGGCGCAGATGAAAATCTACCCCCTGCAGTGCCTGCCGTCCGCCCAGATAAGCTTTACTGACCTGTTCAAAGCGAATCATCCGTATTAATCCTCTCGGGCAAAAAGTGCCTCAATAAAATCGTCGGCCTTAAACGGCCGCAAATCTTCGATGCCTTCCCCAACGCCGATATAGCGAATCGGGATAGCGAACTGGTCGGCAATGGCGAAGATCACCCCGCCCTTGGCGGTACCGTCCAGTTTAGTCAGTGTGATACCGGTTAAGCCTACGGCTTCATTAAATAATTTCGCCTGGCTGACAGCATTCTGTCCGGTGCTGGCATCAAGGATCAGCATAACCTCATGGGGGGCCTGGTCGTCCAGTTTTTTCATGACGCGGACGATTTTCTTCAGCTCTTCCATCAGGTGCGCTTTATTCTGCAGACGCCCCGCGGTATCGGCCAGCAGTACGTCGATGCCACGAGCCTTGGCGGCCTGTACCGCGTCAAAAATCACCGAGGCGGAGTCTGCACCGGTATGCTGCGCGATCACCGGGATCCGGTTACGTTCGCCCCATACCTGCAGTTGTTCCACCGCGGCGGCACGGAAGGTATCCCCCGCCGCCAGCATCACCGACTTGCCTTCCGCCTGGAATTGGCGGGCCAGCTTGCCGATGGTGGTGGTTTTACCCACGCCGTTCACGCCAACCATCAGAATGACATACGGGTTTTTACCGCCAACATCCAGCGGCTGATCAACTTTAGCCAGAATTTCGGACATTTCCTCCTTCAGCTTGCCGTACAGCGCCTCGGCGTCTTTCAACTGCTTGCGGCTGGCGTGCTGGGTCAGGGAGGTAATGATTTTACGCGTGGTTTCCACGCCGACATCGGCAATCAGCAGCTGTTCTTCCAGCTCTTCAAACAGATCGTCGTCGATTTTCTTGCCGCGGAACAGGCCGATAAAACCGGAACCCAGATTCTGTTTGGTTTTCACCAGGCTGCGTTTCAGGCGGGCGAAGAAACCTTCTTTGGTCGGGCGTTCCTGCTCCTGAGTCACCGCAGGGGCCGGCAGCTCAGGTTGTTGTTCTTCAATCTCTTCAATAATGGCCGGGGCGACGATAATCGGCTCCAGCGCCACGCTGGCCGGCAGAGGCTCTGGTTCTGGTTCTGGTTCTGGCTCTGGCTCTGGCTCTGGTGCGATGACCTCAGGTTCAGGCTCGATCGTTTCTGCTTCAGGCACAGTAACCGGTTCTGGCGCAGGCTCGATGACGGGCACCGGCGCAACCACTTGCGGTTCCGGTTCGATAACCGCAGCTGGCTCAAGCACTTCCGGTTCGGCTACGACAACCACTTCCGGCTCAATCAGGGTCACCGTTTCAGGTTCACTAACGACAACCGGCTCGGCACTCTCTTCCTCTGTCACCGGCTGCTGCTCTGCCGCCACCTGTTCGGTGATGGTAACAATCTCTTCCGCCAGCGCTTCAGCCGCTGCTGGGTGCTCGGCAACCACCGGCACGCTTTCTGCAATATGCTCGCCGGTCAGGCTGCCGTCCCATTCTCCTGGGGTTTCTACGGAGGCGGCAGGTTCAGATTCCTGGGCGGGGAGTTGGTCATCCAGCTTGGGAGCAACCGGTTCAGCCGGGGTCTCCACGGCCTGATTTTCCGCCGGTTCTACCGCCGTCTCAGGTTGCTGTTGCTCTTCTTCCTTCTGGCCGAAGCCCAGCCAGGAGAAAAACCCGCGTTTCTTATCTTTTGCCATGTTATGACTCTACTCCGTACCGAAGGCTTGCTTATGCTGACAATTATTCCGCCGAGTCTATCACTTTCCCTCGCCCAGCAACACGCATCCGGTATGCTTTCCACTGTGAAATCAGGCAACAAAGTTTTACCGTTTCCCCCGGCGCGTCTCACCGGTAGAATAGAGGCAACTTTTCGTTAACTTGTGCGGCCTTCACCGCCCCAAACAGAAATAAACCAATCCTATGACAAGAATATCGCCACGGGCGTCGGCAAAAAAACCGCCTCAGGCTGCGGCCGGGCAGATCCGTATTATCGGCGGTCAATGGCGCGGACGGAAACTGCCGGTGCCAAATAGCCCTGGGCTACGTCCAACTACCGACCGCGTCCGTGAAACCCTCTTCAACTGGCTGGCGCCGGTGATCCAGGGCGCACGTTGCCTGGACTGTTTCGCCGGTAGCGGCGCACTCGGTCTGGAAGCGCTGTCCCGCTATGCCGGTAGCGTTACGCTGTTGGAGTTCGAACGCCCGGTGGCGCAGCAGTTGGAAAAGAACCTGGCGCTGCTGCAAGGCAAAGGCCATGTGGTCAACACCAACGCGCTGAGCTGGCTGGCGAATAATGCCCAACCGTTTGACGTGGTATTCCTCGACCCGCCTTTTCGCAAAGGACTGTTGGCGGAAACCGTCACGCTGCTGGAACAACAGGGCTGGCTGGCCGATGAGGCCTGGATCTACATAGAGGCCGAAGCCGAAAGCGCCGCCACCGACGTCCCGGCCAACTGGCAGCTACACCGTGAAAAAGTCGCCGGTCAGGTGGCCTACCGTCTTTATATTCGCTCTCAAGAGAAAACCGACAATGCTGATTAATCTGGGTCGCCTGCTGATGCTGTGCGTATGGGCCTTTCTGCTCTCCAATCTGTTTCACCCTTTTCCCAAGCCGCTGAAGTATTTCATCGACGTGGCGCTGTTCTTTATGGTGGTGATGCACGGGTTACAACTGGTGCTGTTGAAATCCACGCAACCGAAAGATCAGCCGATAAGCTACTGGCAGGAAGCCAAGATCTTCATCTTTGGCGTCTTCGAACTGCTGGCCTGGCAGAAAAAGCAGCCGCCAATCAAAAGAAAATAATGCCGCACGGGCGCGGGATCGCGTGTGCTATGGCTGAGCGGTAAAAGATACAAAGCGCGTGCCCTGCACGAGCAACATACCCTGCGCACCTTTCTCTATAGGGTTGTACTGCTGCTGTTTCAGCCGCAGGGTGATATCCTCTCCCCCACGCTGCGGGTGGAATACCACTTCATACCGCATTGCTTCATTGACGATGTGCTCACGCTGGCGTGAACGGCTATTTGAGGCAGGGAATTCACGCTTCTCGCTCACCGTAACCTGCAGGCTGCGTACCGGTGCGCGGTCGTTTTCCGCCTCAGATCGGCGCTGGTTGAAATAGCGCTGCGTGGCCAGTACGGCGATCAGTGCTATTACGGCGATAAAAAACAGCGGCGGTTTGCTCATCTCTATTCCCATTCCCTTAGTGGCTAAATCGGCGTAAACATAGCATTCTCAAGAAAGCATTGTCGATTACAGGCCTGCTGCCTACACTGCAAGCAGGAAGTGACACTGGTGACAATTTGGAGCCGGAGGCTGTGGCTCCCATAATGAATAAGGAAGACATATGAGTTGGCCGTTCCTTGCCGTATTCTTTTCCGGTTGGCTGTTCGTCGACGCCTCCTACCGTGGGCCACGCTGGCAACGTTGGGTATTTAAACCTGTTACTCTGCTGCTGCTGTTATTGCTGGCCTGGCAAGCGCCGGTATTGGGTGCGGCAGGCTATCTGATCGTTCTCGGCCTGTTGGCAACGCTGATCGGCGATGCTCTGTTGCTGCTGCCACGTGAACGCGTACTGTACGCCATCGGCGCATTTTTCCTGTCGAGCCTGCTGTATACCCTGAGCTTTGCCAGCCAGATGACCTTCAGCCTGTTTTGGCCGCTGCCGTTGGCGCTGCTGGTAATTGGCGTGCTGTTGCTGGCGACCATCTGGACCCGGCTGGAAGAAATGCGCTGGCCGATTGCCACTCTGGTCGCGATGACGCTGCTGATGGTGTGGCTGGCGGGGGAACAGTACTTCATGCGCAGCACCGATTTCGGTTTCTCACTGCTGGCGGGAACCTCGCTGCTGTTGCTGGCCAATGTCATTTGGCTGCTTAATCGCTATCGCTTTAGCTTCCGCGCGGCCGATGCGCTGGTGGCCTTCTGCTATTTCTCCGGCCATTTCCTGATTGTGCGTTCGCTGTACCTGTAGTGACTCAGGGCGGGTTCGGCTGCCGAACCCGCTGCTGCTAAGCCAGTGCCTTGAGCGTCAGCCCGTCATCCGCGCCGAGTGGGTTACGGTAAACCTCCCCATCCCGCGAAAAGAACGCCAGCGTGCTGCCGTCCGCCCGCAATAAAGCAATGCCATCCGGTGCCGGGCGCCAGCCGACCACCTCAGCCGTTAAAACTTTTTTCAGGCAATTTTGCCGATCAACCAATTGATAGCCGTTGGTTGCACTCTGTTCGTTGGCCAAAAATTCAATCTGGCATTGCTGCTGCGCATCGGCGATTTGCCATTGCCCCGCCAGAGACTGCGCGGAAGGAAGAACCAAACTGCTGGCCATAGCTGCCCCCGTTACCATCATATTTCCCGCCATTACGGCGGCACACGCCAAGCTGCCTTTCATATTGGCTCCCGCATAACGCCCGACCAAATTGCGCCGGGCGTTATCTTCACTGTTACACGATAAAATCAGTGGTAACGTCTACCTGACCCACGATCTTCACCAGGAAGTCCGGAGCCTGATGACCACCGATATTCAGCGCCAAATCGCTGACATTATTCGAAGCGTCATAAGTCAGTAACGCTTCGCCCACAGAGCCGCTGAAATGATCGACGAAGTGGATTTGGTCACCGCTCTGTTTGCCCTGATTAAAGAACGACAGATCGATTTTATCGGTGCCTTTCTGGAAATCCTTGATCACATCGAAAGCGCCCGGCGCGGAATCGCTGACCGCAGAGAAGACAAAGATATCCTTGCCTGCACCGCCCCACAGCTCATCCGCCCCGCCGCCGCCGAACAGCACGTCGTTGCCTGCCCCGCCCTTCAGCACGTTGTTGGCTGCGTTGCCAACAAGCACGTCATTGCCCGAACCCCCGATGGCGTTCTCAATGGTCACCCCTGCCGCGATAGACACGTTGCCCCTCAACCCGCCCACATCGGAGAAGGACTTCTCGTTCAGGTTGATGCGCTGGTTGGCTGTGTACCCGGAGAAATCGAAGGTGTCGTTACCGCCCGCATCCCAGGCAGCAAAGATCACTTTTTGCGAGTTGCTGGTGGTGCTGAGGAAATCGCGACCAGTATTGGAATTGAAGCCATACACGGTGTCACCGGTGCGGGTGGACAGGTTGGCGCCATACAGATGCTGGATGGCGGCAATGTCATCCAGCAACGGTGCTGCCGCGTAGTGCCCACCGTTGTCACCGCCGGTGTTGGTTTCACTCCAGTAGCTCATCAGGCTGAACTCGCGGGTGTCCTCGGCATAGGTCACATCATTGTAGGTTGGGTTGCCTTCCCCGGCGTTGTATTCACCAGGGTGGCTCAGGCCCAGCGCATGGCCAATCTCGTGGGTAAACGTCTGACGGCCATAGTCTTCGCTGGCCGGATGTTTGACGTTGGATTGGTTGACGTTGTACCAGGTCTGGCCGCCCAGATTCTGGCCCTGATAGATGGTGTTCGGCAGGAAAGCGTAGGCCTGGGTGTCGTAGTCATAATGACCGGGACGGTCCTGGCTGTAGTTGCCGAAAGTGATATTGGCCTTTTGGCCGGCGGCAACTTCGGTGAAGGTGAGATTGGCCACGTCAGACCAGGATTGCAGCGACAGCTTGGCCTGCTGCTGCTGTTCTGCGCTGAACTTGCTCAGCCCGGTGTCGCCGGCGACGTTGGTGGAGGAAAATTTATAATCCGGGAATGAGAACGTTAATTTAGCCGGCTGGCCAAAAACTTTATAACCGTTCCAGGTTTGGTTCTCACGGGTAATAAACAGCCCAGCTTGTTCGTTAGAAAATGAGTCCTTGCCATTAACCTGAATCCCGTTGCCACGCTCGTGGTAATGCAACAGATCGTCTACAGCATTGTAGCCGGAGCCCGTAGCTGCGAGGCTGGATTCAGTAACTTCAATTGCCTTTTTAGTAGATTGCATTGGTTCGATTCCACTCATTAGCTGATCGTTATCAATCAGACAGATAGACATAACCTGCCGGTCAGCCGCGGGAAGGATCCGCCGATTAACCGGAAGGGACTTATGCGCCGTGACCGGCAGTGTGTTAGATAGAATTAATGCATATATATCAGCAAATAAGATTACCGCCATAAATGGTAATCGATTCCAATTATAGGCAGGCGTGCAAAACTGAACATAAAATAATCAGCTATATATTTTCATAACGAAGGAGAGTTGTGCTGGTTTTTGGCGATACTTAGAATCTAAATGAAACCTTACGGTCACAAGTTGGCAACAAACTTCAACAAAAATGCGGCCTGCAGGAACAAGCGGATCGTGCTGGCTTTTAAGTGACGAAAAGTTAAATTTAGCTAAAGAGTTATAGATTAATAACTCTTTATTATTAGCCGCCGGGACTTTTAAGTTTCTAAGGGAATATCCTTTTCTTTTTTCGTCTAACGGCCTTACGTCACCCACGATAACGCCCGCCTCACAGTTAGCAATAATTCTCATCCCGCCACTTGACTCTGGAGTTGACTCCAGGGTGTAGAGTCTGCCCAATGAACTTCATTAACGGCCCGGAGGGGGACGCTATGACTCACCATGAAAAGCATAATCATCAGGAACATCACCATGCGGAAGGCGGCTGCGGTTGCAACCACAGCCACAGCAAAACCCAGCACGGTTGCAGCAGTGAAAAGCAAAGTGACGCCAGCCATGGCGGACATGCCCATACGCACGATCACGGTGCCGGCGGGTGCAGCACTGACGATCATGAGGATCCGGATGAGGAAAGCGACAGATTAGCTGCCGCCCCTCTCTCCGGTAGCCAACGCTACAGCTGGAAAGTCACCGGCATGGACTGCCCAAGCTGCGCCAAGAAAATTGAAAATGCGGTGACGGCGCTCCCGGGTGTCGACAACGCTCGCGTGCTGTTCGCCACCGAAAAACTGGTGGTCGATGCTCAATCCGATATCAGCCTGCGTATTCAGGACGCGGTGAAACAAGCCGGTTTTACCCTGCTCGGTACCCAAACAACCAAAGCTGAACAGCCAAAACCGTCACGCCTCGGGGAGTACGGCCCACTGCTGCTGCTCACCACGCTGATGATCGTCAGCTGGGCGCTCAGCATGGTCAACCCTGAGCTCAGCCGCATTGCCTTTATCGCCACCACATTGGTAGGTCTGGCACCCGTCGCGACCAAAGCGGTTCGACTGATCCGCTCTGGTACACCGTTTGCCATTGAAACGCTGATGAGTGTGGCTGCCATCGGCGCACTGTTTATCGGTGCAACTGCCGAAGCGGCGATGGTGCTGCTGCTGTTTATGGTCGGCGAAATGCTGGAATCCTATGCCGCTAACCGCGCGCGCCGCGGCGTAAAAGCACTGATGGAATTGGTGCCGGAAGATGCCTTGCTGCTTCAAGGCACGCAGCGCAAGCGTGTACCGGTCTCCAGCCTACGTCCCGGCGATGTGATTGAAATTGCCCCCGGTGGTCGCCTGCCAGCAGATGCCGAGCTGATCAATGCGTTCGCCAGCTTCGACGAAAGTGCCCTGACCGGCGAATCGGTGCCGGTCGAACGTCAGCAAGGCCAGAAAGTCGCGGCGGGCAGTTTGTCAGTCGATCAGGCCGCCCAGATGAAAGTGGTTTCTGAGCCAGGTAAAAATGCTATCGACCGCATTCTGCAATTGATTGAAGAAGCCGAAGAGCGTCGTGCGCCAATTGAGCGCTTCCTCGACCGTTTCAGCCGCTACTACACCCCGGCCATCATGTTGCTGGCCATCGCGGTGATTCTGGTACCGCCATTACTGTATTCACAACCCTGGGACACCTGGATTTATCGCGGTCTGACCCTGCTGCTGATCGGTTGTCCCTGTGCGCTGGTGATCTCCACCCCGGCGGCGATCACCTCCGGGCTGGCAGCAGCCACCCGCCGCGGTGCGCTGATTAAAGGCGGTGCCGCGCTGGAGCAGTTGGGCCAGGTGCAAACCATCGCCTTTGACAAAACCGGTACGCTGACGGAAGGCAAACCAACGGTAACTGATGTCCTGCCACTCAACGGCATCAGCGAACAGCAACTGCTGACCCTGGCCGCCGCCGTAGAGGCCGGTTCCCATCATCCGCTGGCGCAAGCGATTATCAACCGCGCCGAACAGTATGGCGTGCCTCTGCCATTGGCACAGGGCCGTCGTGCGTTAGCTGGCGTAGGAGTGGAAGGTATTGTCGACGGTAAAACCGTGCTGATCAGCGCGCCAGCCAAGCTGACTGCAGGTTTACTGAAACAACAGGCCGCCCAGCAAGTGGAACGGCTGGAAGATGCCGGTAAGACAGCGGTGGTAGTCCTGGAAGACGGTGCCCCTATCGGCCTGCTGGCATTGCGCGACACATTGCGCAGCGACGCCAAACAGGCGATTGCCGAACTTCATGCATTGGGGATCAACGGGGTCATGCTAACCGGTGACAACCCACGCGCGGCGGCAGCGATCGCCTCTGAGCTGGGTCTGGATTACCGTGCCGGGCTGTTACCGGAGGACAAAGTGAAGGCGGTAACCGAACTGAGTGAACTGCGCCCAACGGCGATGATCGGCGACGGCATCAATGATGCACCGGCGATGAAGGCCTCCAGTATCGGTATCGCGATGGGCAGCGGCACCGACGTGGCGCTGGAAACCGCCGACGCGGCGCTGACCCATAATCGGCTGGTGGGCGTGGCGGAAATGATCCGCATATCGCGCGCGACACACGCCAATATCCGGCAGAACATCACCATTGCATTGGGGCTGAAAGGGGTATTCCTGATCACCACCCTGCTGGGGCTGACCGGACTGTGGCTGGCGGTGCTGGCAGACTCCGGCGCCACCGCGCTGGTCACCGCCAATGCCCTGCGACTGCTGAAGAAGCGCGACTAAGTCATAACACACCCCAGAGGCACCGAATGACTTGCCTCTGGGGTGTCATAATATGGCTACGGTACTTAGACGCCCTTACGCAACAAATAGCGGTAAGGCGCGGTGTCGGTTTCCTGCGCCACCAGCGTGTGTTCCATAAAACGGCAGAAACCGGGAATGTCGCGGGTGGTAGCCGGATCGTCAGCGATAATCAGCAGCGTTTCACCGTTATCCATATGCCGCACGGTTTTGCGCACCATCATTACCGGTTCCGGACAACGCAGCCCCAGCGCATCAAGCGTCTGGTCGGCCTGGGCAAATAAGTCAGTCATGCAATTTTTCTCGGTCGAAAACGATCGGCGAACGCTCGCCACATCTCATTAGCGCATAGTTTACGCCGGTAGTTTTTCTGTGCAAGATGCGTTAACGTTTGCGTTAAAAGAGGCTGCGTCTCCCTATGAAATGTGGTGCCGTCACTGACCACAACTGCCGTTATCACGGCGGAGGGTGCAGCCCATAGTGGGCCTATGGGCAAACCTGACAACACAGAGAACGGTCGTTGGGTGCGTGACCTTTCAGGCTGGGGCCAAATCACAGTGCAGCTGCGTTATTCGCCGCTTATTTGGCCCACCAAACCTCACGACTCACGCCTTGCTGCACTGTGATTTGACCTCCAGCGGCCCTCACGTTTCATAGGGAGGCACAGCCTAACCATTGCATTGGTTGCGCAAACGCGTATCATGCGGCCGCGACGCTTATTTCTCGGCGCAGACAAGACATTCTGGGTTCCCTCACCCCACTATTAAAAAGGCTACAACATGTATTCGTTTACTGCTCGGCAGCGCCTTACCGCGTTGGTCTGGCTATCGCTGTTCCATATTGTCATCATTACCTCCAGTAACTACCTGGTGCAGTTGCCGATGTCCATTTTCGGCTTTCATACCACCTGGGGCGCTTTTACCTTTCCGTTTATCTTCCTGGCGACCGATCTGACGGTGCGTATTTTCGGCGCTCCGCTGGCGCGACGCATCATTCTTTCGGTGATGGTGCCGGCGTTGTTCATCTCGTACGTGATCTCCACCGTGACCTATCAGGGCGAGTGGCAGGGCTTTGCCGCACTGGGCAGCTTTAATCTGTTTGTCGCGCGTATCGCCGTCGCCAGCTTTATGGCTTATGTGCTGGGTCAGATCCTTGATGTCCACGTATTCAATCGCCTGCGTCAGCGCAGCGCCTGGTGGGTCGCCCCCGCAGCAGCCATGTTCCTCGGTAACATCAGCGATACCCTGTCGTTCTTCTTTATTGCGTTCTACAAGAGCAGCGACGCCTTTATGGCTAACAACTGGGTTGAAATCGCGCTGGTGGATTACAGCTTCAAAGTGCTGATCTGCATGTTGTTCTTCCTTCCAATGTACGGTGTACTGCTGAACATGCTGCTTAAGCGTATCTCTGCTCGGCAGAACGACGGCAGCCTGCAAGCGAGCTGACCCGTGCTATTATTGGCGGCCTGCACCCACCCTGAGGCCGCCATGACCGTCACCATCCGCCACGCCACCCTCGAAGAAATTCATCGTCTGTACCAACAAATCCCTGAGTTCGGTAACTTGCACAGTCTGGCTGATTTACAACAACGTATTGGATCCGCCCCAGCTAACGCACTGATCGCCGAGGTCGACGGTCAGCCCGCTGGTTTCAAACTCGGTTATCAACAACAAGAAAAGGTGTTCTACAGTTGGCTGGGCGGTGTATTGCCGGCGTTTCGCCGCTATGGCGTCGCACAGGCTTTACTCGTTGAGCAAGAGCATTGGGCGCGGACTCAGGGTTATCGATTGTTGGCGGTAAAAACGCGCAATCATTTCCGTGCAATGCTGATGATGCTCGTCAGTCATCACTATCAGATTGTTCAGCTGGAAAAGAAAGGCGAAGTGGCTGATTATCGGCTATTACTTGAGAAAACCTTGTGACAACATCTGCCTTGCATTTCACCTTTGAATAGGGTGCGATAAGGCAGTGAAACCCTACCTGAAAGGAAAAAGGAAGCCCAATGCGTAAAGTAGCAAAATTGATGGGTATCAGCCTGTTAGTGCTTGGCCTCGCGGCCTGTGACGGCGACACCAAAGACACCAAGGCATCGGCAGGCGATGCAGCAGCCAGCGCCCCAGCCGGGCAACAGGTAAGCCTGCTGGATGGCAAGCTGGCGTTCACCCTGCCGGCGGGCATGGCGGACCAAAGCGGCAAGCTGGGTAATCAGGCGAACAACATGCATGTTTACGCCGACAGTACCGGCCAGCGCGCGCTGATCGTGATCCTCGGCGACAAAACTGCCGACAGCCTGGAAACCCTGAGCAAGCGTCTGGAAGATACCCAGCGCTCGCGCGACGCCAACCTGCAGGTGATCACCAACAAAGCCATCGACGTTAACGGTGTTCCGCTGCGTCAGTTGGACAGCATCATCACCAGCGGCGGCGAGAAAGCCTACTCCTCTATTCTGATCGGCACGCTGGACAACAACATGCTGACCATTCAGGTGACGCTGCCGGCGGATAACCAGCAGCAGGCGCAGAGCGAGGCCGAAGGCATCATCAACACGCTGAAACTGAAGCAATAAACTTTTCCGGGCGCAGTTCACAACTGCTGCGCCCTTAAGCCAATGCCTGCGCCAGCAGGGTGATCGGATGTTCACAGCGCTTGCTGGTCGACATTTCGATTTGCCATTTGCAGGTTTCGCAGTCGGTCACCACCAAATCGACCCCGCTCTGCTCTATCTGGCGGAACAGCGACGCCCCAATGCCCTGCGAAGTTTCATAGTTCTCCGATTTAAAACCATAGGTGCCGGCAATACCGCAGCACTGCGAATCCAGCACCACCAGTTCCAGCCCCGGTATCTGCCGCAACAGCTCCAGCGTATAGGCGGTCCAGCCCATTTTTTCCATATGGCATGGCGTATGATAGGCCACCCGCAGCGGCGTGTGCTTCAGCGGTAACTGGCGCCCTTGATTGATCAGGCGATACAGATAGCGCGTCGCCAACTCCACCCGTTCACGTACCGCCGAGGTGTCTACGTCCAGCAGGTGCGGGTATTCATCCCGCAGGGTAAAAGTACAGCTCGATGAAGTCGCCACGACGGGGATACCCCGCTCCAACACCGCCTCATGCAGCGATTCGGCGTTAACTTGGGCCTGTTTTCTGGCCTGGGCGATAAAGCCGTTGGCGATCAGCGGTACGCCGCAGCATTTCTCCCGCTTGAGCAACTGCACGCCGATATCCATCGCATTAAAGACCTTGATCAGATCCTTCCCCAACTGCGGATGGTTGTAATTGACGAAGCAACCATGGAAGAACGCCACCTGCTCGGTGTAACGCCGTTGAGCCTGCGCTTGTTGGCGATACCAGCGGCGGAAGGTGCCAAACGAATATTTTGGCAGCTCGCGACGATGATCAATTTTGAGCGCTTTATCCAGTAAAGCGCGTACCGGTCTCAGCCCGGTAGCGGCATTAACAATCGGCGCAAACGGCGTCGACAGCGAGCCCATGATATCGGTATGGCTGAGGATAGCGTCACGCAGCGTGGGCTTGCTCTGGGCAAAGTCGGCACGGGCACGCTGAATGATGTCGCCGATTTTGACGTCGGACGGGCAGGCCACCTCACAGCGTTTGCAGTTGGTGCAATACTTCAGCGCCTCATCATACAGCGCAGGATCCTTCAGTCGCAGGCGCTCGCCGTCCGGCCCCGCCTGTTTTGGCCCCGGATAGAGCGGATTCACCTTGGCCACCGGACAATAGGTGGTGCAGACGGTGCATTTGATGCAGTTTTCAAAGCTATTATCTTTGTGCAGGCTCATGGACGCTCCTCCTGTGCCGCAATCTGTTGCGCGACGTACAGCGCCCCGATCAGCGAAACACCCGCACCGCAGCCCTGCTGCAGGGGATCATAGCCACCGGTCACTGCGCCGATGGCATACAGGTTGCTCAATGGCTCCCCCTGCCTTAAGGCACGCAGCCGGTTATCGGTACGTACGCCAAATTGCAAATAGGGCTGTGGAGCAAACAGATTGCGGCAGCTCCAGTCTGCGCGATCTGCGCGGCTGTCGACATCCAGCCCAAACACCGGTTCACGTATTCCGTCGAAGTCCGCCACCAGCCCGTTGCTGAAGAAGCTGCCGCTGGCCAGCACCACCTGCTGCGCCAGCAACGGAATATCGGTATGGTTGCGGGTATAAAGGCCAGTGACCCGCCCGGCTTCGATATCTGCCCGCAGTACGCTGTCACCCGGCATAAAAACGCCGCCCAGTTGCTGCAGACGCGAACGCAGCGCCTGATGCAGGCGCATACCCAGTACCGAAGGCGGCAACGTCGGTAACAGCAGAATCGGTTTACCCACCGCCGCCTGCAATGCGGCCAGTGAGGTATCATCTTCCAGCCCCAGACAGGCAGGCAGGAAAATCGCCTCCGCATCACCGGCCAACCGGCGCATTTCTTCCGCCATCGGCGCCAGGTTTTCCGGCAGATCCAGCACTCTGGCGATATTCACCGCCCGGAACTCACTGGGGTTGTTACGCAGCCGATCCAGCGCCGGCAAGTGCATATAAGCGACTTCAGCCTTGATGCCCAGCGCCTGTACCAGGGAACTGGCGGCCAGCTGTGGCTGAAAATCCAAAAATCCTTCAATGCCGATCACTGCAATATTTTTCCACGGCAACTCGCCGTCCAACGGCGTGACCGGAATAGCCTGAGGGCTAAGCCAGGTGGCCCGGCGCGTACCCAACGGAGTCACCCGCAAATGATTACGTGTACTGCTGCCCTGCAGGCTCAAACCACAGCGTTGCAGTAGCTGGGCCGCGTCATCCGACAGTGCGGCTACCCGTTCAGCGCCCATCAGCGAATAAGGATGCCGTGGCGCCTGCAGCGCAAGAGCCGGTAGCGCCATCAACGGTGATTCCACCCGGGTGCCATCGGGCAACTGCGCCAGCAGATCAAGCGATCCGGATGAAAAATAGAGTGCGCTTTGGCCAGAACTGACCACGGCACAACGCTTGCCCTGTTCCGCCAGTCGAATGGCGCAGCTCATGCCTGCCAGGCCACCGCCAATCACCACTACGTCAAATCGCATCATCGGCCCCCTGTTCCCCTCGGGCATCAAGCCCGCACAATCCCTGATAAACCCAGCTGGTAAACTCACTTTCACGTAACGCATCGCCCCAGGCGATCGGTCTCACCCCTTTCCAACGCTCGTTAAGGAAATGCGATAGCTGATCGATAGACTGCTGCGGGCTAGTGACGTTAAACCGCGTCAACAGACCGGCGGCACGGCAGGCGCAGAGTTCCCCCTGACAGGTACCCATACCAACGCGGGTACGGCGGCGCAAATCGACCAGGTTATTGACGGTGAGGGAGTTCACCGCATAACGCACCTCTCCGGCGGTTACCGCTTCGCATTCGCACACCAGACTGTTATCCAGCCGATCGCCGGCCGGTACCTGACTGGCCCTGTCGCCGTGGCGATAAACCGCCGAGCCGCGAATGCTGGCGGGCAGAGAAACCACGCTGCGCACCGTTTCTTCCGCCGACTGCCGTGAGCCGGGCAAGGCTTCCTGCGCGGTGGTACAAGGGCTGTCCAACCGGAGTTTTTCACACACTTTATCGGTCGCCCACTGCGCCATCAGCCGGTAGGTCATCAACTTGCCGCCGGTAATGGTGATAAAGCCTTCCAGGCCGTCGCGGCTGGCATGATCGAGCAGCACGATACCGCGGCTGACGTTGCGGCCGCTGGGGTCGTCGTCACTGGCTACCAGTGGGCGCACACCGGCATAGGCGCGCAGAATACGCGTCTGCGCCAGCTCCGGTGCCAACAGCGCCCCCTCGCGGATCAGAATGTCCACCTCCTGCGGCGTCACCAGCATGTTGTCGATCTGGTCATAGTCAATATGGGTGGAGGTGGTGCCAATCACCGAGATGGTGTCGCCCGGCACCAAAATGTCGGCATCCGCCGGTTTGCGGCAGCGGTTGATCACCATGTTGTTGATGCGGTGGCCGAGGATCAGCAGCGCGCCCTTGGCCGGGAACATGCGAATGCGCAGATCGGCATATTCCGCAATCTGCTGGCCCCAGATGCCGGCGGCATTGACGACCACTTCGGCATGAATATCGTAGCGCTGCGCAGATTGATGGTCGAAAACGCGCACTCCGGTTACGCGATCGCCAGCACGAAGTAAACCGACCACCTGATGATAGGTGAGGATCTGCGCACCGTGCTCCCGGGCATCGAGCATATTGGCGGCGGTCAGACGGAAAGGATCGACAGTGCCGTCCGGCACGCGAACCGCGCCGATCAGCGCCGGATTGGCCGCCGGCTCCAGACGCAGCGCCAGCTGTGGGTCAATCGCTTCGGCGTTGATACCGGCGCTGTGGCAGGAGGCAATAAACTGTTGTTGATAGGCCAGTGAATCCTGCGGCAGCGTAATAAACAGCCCATCGGTACGCTCGATGCAGTGGTGCGCAATACGCTTGAGGATGTGGTTTTCTTCTATGCATTCACGCGCCGACTCGCCGTCGGTCACCGCATAGCGTGCTCCACTGTGCAGCAGGCCGTGGTTACGGCCAGTGGCACCGGTGGCAATATCGTGACGCTCCAGCAGTATGCAACGCAGGCCACGGCGCGCGCAGTCACGAGCAATGCCCGCACCGGTCGCACCGCCGCCAATAATGATCACATCCGTTTCGTTATCCGATGAATGGCTGCTCATGAGGCTCTCTCAGGATCCGTGATTATTAGCCTATTGAGCCACAGTTATTGGGGGCTTTGTTTGATAAGGAACAATAACGAACTTAAAACGAAAACCAAATGTCCACAAAAAACCATGAATGTGATCATAATCACGATTTTTAGGCGTTTTTCTATTTCATAACGTTAACGAATCGCTCAAAATCCGCCGGTGTTTCATAAAAGTGTAACAATTGCGCCATTCATCACAGCGACGCCAGGCTGATTTGACTAGGATGACGCTCGTTATGGAACAAAAAAACACCACATTCGATATCCGCTCAATCATCAAATGAACGTAAAAGGTCATATTGATGTGATAACTAGATAAAGCCATCGGAGGCGCTCATGTTGAGTATTTTTAAGCCGGCAGCACACATTTCCCGTGTGCCGGTCGACAAAGTCGACCCGCTGTACCGTAAATTGCGCTGGCAAATTTTTATGGGGATTTTCTTCGGTTATGCCGCCTACTACCTGGTGCGCAAGAACTTCACCCTGGCCATGCCTTACCTGATCGACCAGGGCTTCAGCCGCGGTGACCTCGGTTTCGCGCTGTCCGGTATTTCCATCGCCTACGGTTTTTCCAAATTCATCATGGGGTCGGTTTCTGACCGCTCCAACCCCCGCGTGTTCCTGCCCGCCGGCCTGATCCTGGCTGCCGCGGTAATGCTGTTCATGGGCTTCGTGCCATGGGCGACTTCGAGCATCGCGGTCATGTTCGTGCTGCTGTTCCTGTGCGGTTGGTTCCAGGGGATGGGCTGGCCGCCATGTGGCCGTACCATGGTGCACTGGTGGTCGCAGAAAGAGCGCGGCAGCATCGTTTCGGTCTGGAACTGTGCCCATAACGTGGGTGGCGGTCTGCCGCCACTGCTGTTCCTGCTGGGCATGGCCTGGTTCAACGACTGGCATGCAGCGCTGTATATGCCGGCCTTCGGTGCCATCCTGGTGGCCCTGATCGCCTTCGCCCTGATGCGTGACACCCCGCAATCCTGCGGCCTGCCGCCGATCGAAGAATACAAAAACGATTATCCGGACGACTACAGCGAGAAAGCAGAAGAAGAACTGACCGCCAAGCAAATCTTCATGCAGTACATCCTGCCGAACAAATTGCTGTGGTACATCGCCGTGGCCAACGTGTTCGTTTACCTGCTGCGTTACGGCATCCTGGACTGGTCACCGACCTACCTGAAAGAAGTGAAGCACTTCACGCTGGATAAATCTTCCTGGGCCTACTTCCTGTACGAATACGCCGGTATTCCGGGCACCCTGCTGTGCGGCTGGATGTCGGACAAGGTGTTCAAGGGCAACCGTGGCGCCACCGGCGTGTTCTTCATGACCCTGGTCACCATCGCCACCGTCGTTTACTGGCTCAACCCGGTCGGTAACCCTGGCATCGACATGGCCTGCATGATCACCATCGGCTTCCTGATTTACGGGCCGGTGATGCTGATCGGTCTGCACGCACTGGAACTGGCACCGAAGAAAGCGGCAGGTACCGCGGCGGGCTTCACCGGCCTGTTCGGTTATCTGGGCGGTTCAGTCGCAGCCAGCGCCATCGTCGGCTACACCGTTGACTACTTCGGTTGGGACGGCGGCTTTATGGTGATGATTGGCGGCAGCGTCGGTGCAGTATTGTTGCTGCTGTTGACCATGCTGAGCGAGAAAAAACACCACGCGGAAATCGCTGCCAACAAACGCGGTTAAGCGTCATACAACTTTCGCATTATTTAAAGGCCGCACTGCGGCCTTCAGACTGAAGACAAACCTCATTCCTGCCCAGAGCAAGTAGAGGTTGATAAACAAAAAATCAGGAAAATCAATTTATTGATTTTCGGCCAACCACCACAAAGCAGGAAAAACCACGCTTTTTCCTGCTTTGTCAGCAACTTTAAAGGCCGCACTGCGGCCTTTTTACTACCCCTGCCCCTAGAATATGGAGAACAACAGAATGCGGACTCAAGTCAAAGCCCTGCTGACAGGGATTATCCTGGCCACCTCAATGGTCAGCGCCGCACAGGCTGCCGACAAGGTGGTGATCGCCCACCGTGGCGCCAGTGGCTATCTGCCGGAACACACGCTGCCGGCGAAGGCTATGGCCTACGCGCAGGGTGCAGACTTCCTCGAGCAGGATCTGGTGATGACCAAGGACAACGAGCTGGTGGTGTTGCATGACCACTACCTCGATCGCGTCACCGACGTAGCCGAACGTTTCCCGGACCGCGCACGTAAAGACGGCCGCTATTACGCCATCGACTTTACCTTGCCGGAAATCAAATCGTTGAAGTTCACCGAAGGCTTCGAGATTGAGAACGGTAAAAAAGTGCAGGGTTATCCTGGCCGTTTCCCGATGGGCAAATCCGATTTCCGCGTCCATACCTTCCAGGAAGAGATCGAGTTTGTACAGGGTCTGAACCATTCAACCGGCAAGAACATCGGCATTTATCCGGAAATCAAAGCGCCATGGTTCCACAAGCAGGAAGGCAAGGATATTTCCAGCAAAGTGCTGGCGGTGCTGAAGCAGTACGGTTATACCGGCAAGGGTGACAATGTCTATCTGCAATGCTTCGACGCCAACGAGCTGAAACGGATTAAAACCGACCTGGAGCCGAAAATGGGCATGGATCTGAAGCTGATCCAACTGATTGCCTATAACAAATGGCAGGAAACCTATGAGCAGAAGGCCGACGGCAAATGGGTGGAATATGACTATGACTGGATGTTCAAGCCGGGTGCGATGAAACAAATCGCCCAGTATGCCGATGGCATTGGGCCGGACTACCACATGCTGGTGGTGGCTGAGAAATCCAAACCGGGCAAGGTGGTACTGACCGATATGGTGAAAGAAGCCCATGCCAACAAGCTGGCGGTACACCCCTTCACCATCCGTGCAGACGCATTGCCGGACTATGTCACCGACGTAAATCAGCTGTATGACGTGATTTACAACCAGGCAGGCGTTGACGGCGTGTTCACCGACTTCCCTGATAAGGGCGTGCAATTCCTGCAAAAGCAGAACCAGCACAAGTAATTCGAATGAGGGCGCCGTAAGGCGCCCCCCTTCACCCACGGCTAACGCATCTTCTGCGCCAGCGCAGCAATAGACACCGCGTCAAAACCGTGGTGCTGACGCAGCCAGCTGCGATCGGCCGCCGCCGCATATTCTCCATCAGGAATACCCAGACGCCTGAGCGGAATGCCGACACCCGCTTCGGCCAGCACTTCCGCGACCAGGCTCCCCAACCCGCCATTCACGTTATGTTCTTCAACCGTTATCACCGCTTTGCATGACTTCAGCGCCACCAGCAAGGCTGCAGTATCGCATGGACGAATTGAAGGGACGCTGACCACTTTGGCCTGGATCCCTGCGTCGACCAGCCTTTGCGCAGCATCGACAACTTCATGTACCGTCGACCCGGTTGCTACCAGCGCAATGTCTTCACCTTCGCGCAGCGTCACCACCGCCCCCGGTACAAACTGATAGCTTTCATCATAGAGTTCCGGCAGCGCCTTGCCATCGAGGCGAATATAAACCGGCCCCTGATAACCAATGGCATAATCGATAATCTGCCGACATTCTCGCGGTGAAGAGGGCGCATAAATCTGAATATTGCCGAAGCCGCGCATCACTGCCAGATCATCGATCGCATGGTGGGTGCTAGCCAGTGGGCCATAGCTGGCCCCTGCATTGAGACCGAACAGTTTGACGTTGGTATTGTTGTAGCAAACGTCGACTTTAATTTGCTCATTGGCACGGGAGATCAGGAAGGGAGCAGCGTTACAGGTCACCGCCACTTTCCCGCCCAGCGCCAGACCGGCAGCCGTTCCAACCATGCTTTGCTCGGCGATGCCTACGTTAACCAGGCGACCTGGGAATTGTTTAATAAAGGGGGCAATTTTTGCCGTCGACGTTGAGTCAGCCACCACCGGCACCAGATCAACCCCGCTTTCAACTGCATCAATAAACGCTTGAACCATTACGCTCGCCAGGTGTTCTGCATTACTCATCTTTCAGTTCCTCCAGTGCCAGTGCAATTTCTTCGCCTTTCGGTACCCGGTGATGCCATTCCGGACGCCCCTGGATAAAGGAAATACCGGCACCTTTCGTGGTATTGGCGATAATAACGTTCGGTTTACCTTCCTGTTTCAGCCCTTCCAGCGTCGCAACCACCGACGCCATGTCATTTCCCTGGCACTCGGTCACCGTCATGCCGAAGGCTTTCCATTTATCGGCCAGCGGATCGGTGTTCATAATTTCGTGGGTCGGCCCTGCCAACTGGAGGTTGTTCTTGTCATTAATGATGACGAGATTATCTAGCCCGTAGTGCGCTGCAGCCAACGCAGCTTCCCAGTTACTGCCTTCTGTCAGTTCGCCATCGCCGGTAATTAGAAAGATGCGGCGGGCGCTATTGCTTTTTTTGGCAGCAAGCGCCAACCCCACGGCAACGGGCAAGCCGTGACCCAGCGCTCCGGTGTTGAGTTCTATACCCGGGGTTTTCTGCCGCACCGGGTGGCCAGGAAGATGGGAGTTTGCATGCTGATAAGTCTCCAGCCAGTCAACGGGGAAGAAACCCGCTTCGGCCAGTACGCAGTAATAGCAGCCCACCGCGTGGCCTTTGGACTGGATGTAAATGTCGCGCTGGTCGTCAGCGATACGATCTGGCGCAACATTCAGAATGCGAAAATAGAGTGCGGTGATCAGTTCAACCTGAGACAAGTCGGCTCCGGTATGCCCACCGGCAGGGCTGTTGGCATTCAATCTGACGATATGGCGACGTATGGCGCGGGCTTTACGCTCAAGTGCCTGGACATCATAGCTATAGGGATTCATTTAATACCTCTGAATTTATTTTCAACTTGGAATATTTATTCCGACAGGGACTAAAAAAACCAGACATCCCCAGACAAGGCATCGCAAGGCTTCCGCCGCTGCATCATACTCAGGAACATTCAGCCTCCTTACCACCAGACTTATCTGCGCCTGGATACTGTTTGAGTTGACCTGGAATCACCAATGAATATATATTCAATAACGATTCTTTATTCAATTATGCGATCGCTGTTCTGTTTTTGTCCATAGCTGATTTTGAGTATTGGTGAAAGTTAGATATCCATCACACTTAAATGTCTGTTCATTTCGCGTATGATAAATAGCTCTAACATAATGGCTGCACGTAAATGATTTTCGGGGAAATATATGGCTAAGCAGGATGAACAACGGCTATTAGTTAAGATTGCCACGCTTTACTATCTTGAAGGACGAAAGCAGTCCGATATTGCTCAAATTCTCTCGCTTTCTCAGTCATTTATCTCCCGAGCGATTACGCGTTGCCAAAAGGAGGGCGTGGTCAAAATTAGCGTTGTTCAGCCATCGAATATTTTCCTGAATCTTGAAAAAGGCCTGGAAGATCGCTACGGAATTAAACAAGCCATCGTGGTGGATACCGAAGAGGACGCCAGTGATCACACGATTAAACGCGCCATCGGTTCCGCCGCCGCCCACTATCTGGAAACTCGATTACGGCCGAAAGATCTGATTGGTGTCTCTTCGTGGAGTTCAACAATCCGCGCCATGGTCGATGAGGTTCACGCCCAGAACCTGAAGGCGAACGGCGTTATTCAACTGCTGGGCGGTGTAGGGCCTAATGGTAACGTGCAAGCAACCATCCTCACTCAAACCCTGGCGCAACATCTGAACTGTGATGCCTGGCTGCTGCCGTCCCAGAGCATTGAAGGCTCGACGGAGGAAAAAAATCGTCTCGTTGCCAGTAAAGATGTCGCCAATGTGATTGCTCGCTTCGATGAAGTCGACATTGCCATCGTCGGGATTGGCATCCTCGAACCCTCACAATTGCTCAAAACCTCAGGAAACTACTACCACGAAGATATGCTCCAGGTGTTGGCGGAACGCGGAGCGGTCGGCGACATTTGTCTGCACTACTACGATAAAAACGGCCAGGCTGTGTTACGCGATGATGAAGACCCGGTTATCGGTATGGCGCTGGAGAAAGTGAAAAAGTGCCCTAATGTGGTTGCCCTTGCTGGTGGGGCCGATAAGGTTGCGGCTATCAAAGGTGCGCTATCGGGTGGTTATATCGATGTTTTAATCACGGATTACCCAACCGCGCGCCTGCTTGTCGCCGGTTAATTTCCCCAGCCAACTCTTTCTCAAAACCTTTACGCTTTATCCCGAGCGTAAAGGAACTGAAAATAAATATATACATTTCAATGTGATAATCATACCAAGCCTCACTCTCTTTCACCCGCATCCGGAAGCTTCCTCGATCGGATAAGTGTGATTGCCAGCACAATTGATGATTTTTCCTGTAGCCCGACGTGAAGTTTCTGGCTAAGGTGTTAAATAAATAATCACTATCGAATATATATTCAGTGATTAAACCAGTGAAAACGAATTGTCACAACATGACCTGCCAGGCAGCAATGCGAGAAAGAGGAATGCCTACATTTCCCCCCGCGCCAGGACAAAATGTGACTCAGGAGACAACCTAATGCAGGCAACACGTAAAGAGTTCATCATTGCACTGGACGAAGGCACCACTAACGCCAAAGCCGTCGTACTCGATAGCCGCGGCCACATAGTGGTGAAATTCTCTCAACCGCTGGCAATTCAAACGCCGCGCGATGGCTGGGTCGAGCAGTCGGGCGAGCTATTGGTCGAAGCCTCTCTCGACGTTATCGCTAAGGCCGTCGAACACGTTGGCGCAGAAAACATTGCCGCATTAGCTATCAGCAACCAGCGTGAGACCGCTATTGGCTGGTATCGCCAGAGCGGTAAACCAATTAACGCAGCCATCTCATGGCAGTGTACCCGCAGCGCCGCTTTTTGCGATGAACTGCGTCGCGATAACAAAGAAGCGCAAATTAAAACCACCACCGGACTGCCGATTGCCCCCCTGTTCTCTGCATCAAAAATGCGCTGGTTGCTGGGATCTGTTCCCGAAGGCCACCGGCTCGCAGAACGCGGTGAAATTTGTCTCGGCACTATCGATAGCTGGCTGCTGTGGAATTTAACCCAGGGTAAGGCGTTCTATTGCGATCACTCAAATGCCGCACGCACCCAGTTGCTGAACCTGCAAACCGGGCAGTGGGACAACGAGATGCTGGCGCTGTTCCAGATCCCTCTTGCCGCACTACCGGAGATTAAACCTTCCAGCGGATTTTATGGTTATACCTGCGGGTTAAACGCGATCCCGGATGGTATTCCGGTGATGGCGATGGTAGGGGATTCGCATGCCGCGCTGTTCGGCCACGCCCTCGGCGAATTGGGCTGCGTTAAAGCCACCTACGGGACAGGTTCCTCGGTGATGGCACCAGTGCAATCGGCAAAATGCGATATTGACGCACTGGCCACCACCATTGCCTGGCACGATGGCGATCGCATCACCTATGGGCTGGAGGGCAATATCCCACATACCGGTGATGCCGTTGCATGGATGGCAGACAGCACGGGCTTAAGCGAGCTTTCCGATGTCGAACTGGCACATGAACTCAACACCCTGCCCGCCTCTGTGGGATCTACATTGGGCGTCTATTTTGTGCCAGCGTTAACCGGCCTTGGCGCTCCCTGGTGGGATGACAGCGCTCGCGGCGTTATTTGTGGCCTGAGTCGTGGTGTCAAACGCGCGCATCTGATTCGCGCGGCACTGGAGTCAATTACCTATCAAATCGCCGATGTGGTTGCCGCCATGCGCCAGCAGGATGACTTTCACTTGACGGCATTAATGGTCGACGGCGGCCCGACGAAAAACGACTGGTTAATGCAGTATCAGGCAGACCTGCTGGGTTGCCCGGTAATGCGCAGCGATGTTGCCGAACTTTCGGCGATTGGTGCCGCCCTACTCGCCCGCAAAGCCCTCACACCAGGATCGATTACCGACCTGAAGGTTTTTTTAACCGAACACAGTGAATTTATCCCCGATATGGACCGCCATCAGCGTCTGCAAAAAAGATGGCAGGAGTGGCGCCATGCGGTGAACAGAACATTATGGAAACCGGCATCGTCCACCTGACGCCCACCAGGGAATCTTCGTGCGCGACGAACCTTAATCATCAACCAAAGGAGCCCCTCGCCCATAAATTTGATATTCAGGCCATACGTTGTTTCACCGTACCCGACAATAACAACCAAGAGAGAACATTGTCATGAAATTACGTTTAACGCTTTTAACTGTTGCTACCCTGACCGCCTTTTCTTTTACTGCTCAGGCAGTGGAAAAAGGCACCATCATGATCATGGTAAATTCGCTGGATAATCCGTATTACGCTTCTGAAGCCAAAGGTGCCAGCGAAAAAGCAAAAGAACTGGGATACCAAACCACAATTCTTTCACATGGTGAAGATGTAAAAAAACAGAATGAACTGATTGATACCGCCATAGGTAAAAAAGTTCAGGGGATTATTCTTGATAATGCCGACTCAACCGCCAGCGTAGCGGCAATTGAGAAAGCGAAGAAAGCAGGCATTCCTGTGATATTAATTAACAGGGAAATCCCTGTTGATGACGTCGCTCTTGAACAAATCACCCATAATAACTTTCAGGCCGGCTCTGAAGTCGCCAACGTATTTGTTGAGAAGATGACGGAAAAAGGAAAATATGCCGAACTGACCTGTAACCTGGCAGATAAAAACTGTGTTACCCGTTCTAAATCTTTCCATCAGGTCATCGACCAATACCCGGATATGATCAGCGTCGCGAAGCAAGATGCCAAAGGGACGTTAATCGACGGCAAACGCATTATGGACAGTATTTTACAGGCACATCCTGACGTGAAAGGCGTGATTTGCGGCAACGGCCCTGTCGCTCTGGGCGTTATTGCCGCGCTGAAAGCCGCGAATCGCAGCGATGTTGTAGTTGTTGGTATTGATGGCAGTAACGATGAACGCGATGCCGTTAAAGCCGGAACCCTGCAAGCCACGGTGATGCTCCAGGCGCAGGCTATTGCCGCTCAGGGCGTTACCGATCTCGATAACTACCTGCAAAAAGGTGAAAATCCAGCGAAACAACGCGTTATGTTCCGCGGCATTCTGATTACCAAAGACAATGCAGACAAAGTTCAGGACTTCAATATCAAATCCTGAGTTCGGGTTGTTGCGCCTCTTCGGAGGCGTATAGGAGAGTTTATGTATAAAAAAACCTGGCTGGCACTGGCCGTTCTTGCGCTTGGGGGCTGTCGTATTGTCTCTCAGCAAGAGCTGGCCGATCTTAAATCCCCGCCCAATCCGCATATGGCGAATATCGATCAGACGTGGCAAGACAAAGTGGTTCCACAGGTCGTTTCTCAGGCCCGTCCCGTTGCCGAGTTAATGGCTGCCCTACGTGCGGCTAAAGATATTGATAGCGCTTGCAAAACATTGGGCTATCGCGCTCAGGATGAGAATCCGTGCATTTTTTACGTCAAGGTTGAAGGCAATATCACTCATATTGACTCCACTTCCCGTAGCGGAAAAATGACGATTCAGGATACCGACGGCAGCAATGTTGTGGTGCAAATTGGCCCCACGCTGCGCGGCACGCTGTTACGCGACGCCTACCAGGGTACCAGTTATCAAGACTTTAACGATCAGGTTCTGTTTGGCGAATATGGCCAGGCCATTAACGAACATGCGGTAAAAATGATTCAAGCGGCACAAATTAAAACGGGCGAAATAACGCAAGTGTATGGCGTATTCTCGGCCTGGGATATTCCGCAAACCATTCCTGATATTACACCAGCGAAAATTGCTCGTTTGGGAGGGAAATAAAAATGCAACAGCAAGAACTCGTCACTCCCCAACCAGTCGAATCTGAAGTTATTATCGAAACCCGTGAGTTGTCACGTGTCTATCCAGGGGTAGTGGCCTTGGATAACGTGAATTATCGGGTCTATCGAAATAAAGTAAACGTACTGATCGGAGAGAATGGTGCGGGTAAATCCACCATGATGAAAATGCTTGCTGGCGTTGAAACCCCTTCCTCCGGTCAAATTATTCTTGATGACAGTCCGGTTATCCTTAGTTCGACTCACCAAGCCGAAAAAAAGGGAATCAGCATCATTTTTCAGGAATTAAATTTATTCCCGAACATGAACATCATGGATAATATATTTATGGCTAACGAGTTCTTTCAGAAAGGGAAGATCAACGAAAATTATCAATATGAGTTAGCAAAAAAATTACTGGAAAGACTGGAGCTCAATGTCGATCCTTATACTCAGCTTGGCGAATTAGGTATCGGCCACCAGCAGTTGGTCGAAATTGCACGCGCACTTTCAAAAGACACTCGTGTATTAATCATGGATGAACCTACTTCTGCGCTGAGCCAGTCGGAAGTCAAAATTCTGTTTAACGTTATTGAGCAGCTTAAACGTCGCGGCGTCACCATTATTTATATTTCCCATCGACTGGAAGAACTGATGGAAATTGGCGATCACATTACCATTTTCCGCGATGGACGCTTTATCAGTGAACGTAATGTCAGCGATGCCAGCATTCCCTGGATTATCGAACAGATGGTTGGCGATAAGAAAAAACATTTCGACTATCAGCCTGCCCCGAAAGGCCAAGCGGTGCTGGCTGTTGAAGGTTTGACGGCGCTACACCACAGCGGCGGATATAAGCTCAACAATGTGAGCTTCACGCTGAGTAAAGGGGAAGTGATTGGTATTTACGGCCTGCTGGGTGCCGGGCGCACGGAGCTGTTTAAAGGCCTGATAGGGCTGATGCCTTGCCAGAATGGCAGCGTCTATCTTAATGGCGAAAATATTGGCAAAGCCCAGTTTCAAACCCGGCTTAAAAAAGGGCTGGCGTTAGTTCCCGAAGACCGACAGGGCGAAGGCGTGGTGCAGATTATGTCGATTCAATCGAATATGACCTTATCGGATTTTAGCCTGAAAGGTTTTCGCCAGGCGTGGAAATGGCTGAACCCACAAAAAGAACACGCCAGGGTAAAAGAGATGATTCGCGAGCTCGCTATCAAAGTCAGCGACCCTGAACTGCCGATTACCTCCTTAAGCGGTGGCAATCAACAAAAAGTGGTGTTAGGCAAAGCCCTAATGACACAACCACAGGTTGTTTTTCTCGATGAGCCCACTCGCGGCATCGACGTCGGCGCCAAAACTGACGTTTATCACCTGATAGGCAAAATGGCCCAACAGGGACTGGCAGTGATGTTCTCTTCATCGGAACTCGATGAAGTCATGGCGCTGGCGGATCGAATTTTGGTGATGGCCGATGGCCGTATTACCGCTGATTTACCGCGTCATGCGGTTACCCGCGAAAAATTAATCGCGGCTTCAACACCTCAAGATTAATCAGGCTGGAATCCATCATGAACCAGAAATATATGATTTATATGTACCTGCTGAAGGCCAGAACTTTTATCGCTCTGCTGCTGGTTATCGCGTTTTTCAGCGTGATGGTACCGAATTTCCTGACCCCATCTAACCTGCTGATTATGACTCAGCACGTGGCCATCACCGGCCTGCTGGCCATCGGCATGACGCTGGTTATCCTGACTGGAGGGATTGACCTCTCTGTCGGCGCCGTCGCCGGGATCTGCGGAATGGTCGCAGGGGCATTATTGACCAACGGCCTGCCCTTATGGAACGGCAACGTCATCTTCTTCAACGTCCCTGAAGTTATTCTGTGCGTGGCCATCTTCGGCATCCTTGTCGGCTTTATTAACGGTGCCGTGATCACCCGTTTCGGCGTGGCACCCTTTATCTGTACGCTGGGCATGATGTATGTCGCCAGGGGTTCTGCCTTGCTGTTCAATGACGGCAGCACCTACCCCAATCTCAATGGGATAGAAGCACTGGGTAATACCGGTTTCGCCACGCTGGGCTCCGGTACGCTAATGGGCATTTATCTGCCTATCTGGCTGATGATCGGGTTCCTGCTGCTGGGCTACTGGCTGACGACAAAAACACCACTTGGTCGCTATATCTACGCTATTGGTGGTAACGAATCCGCTGCTCGTCTGGCTGGCGTCCCCATAGTTAAAGCAAAAGTATTCGTTTACGCCTTCTCTGGCCTGTGCTCCGCATTTGTTGGCCTGATCGTCGCTTCACAGCTGCAAACGGCCCACCCAATGACCGGCAATATGTTCGAAATGGACGCCATCGGGGCCACCGTACTGGGCGGAACCGCGCTGGCAGGTGGGCGTGGTCGGGTCACGGGCTCAATTATTGGTGCTTTCGTCATCGTCTTCCTTGCTGACGGCATGGTGATGATGGGTGTCAGCGACTTCTGGCAAATGGTCATTAAGGGGGTGGTTATTGTCACCGCCGTCATCGTCGACCAATTCCAGCAGAAATTACAGAACAAAGTCATCCTGATGCGTCGCCATGAGGAAAAACATGCCACGGCTCAGGTTGCCAGTTAATACGCTTTCATTACCCCGCCGCACGCGTTTGCGTCCGGCATACAAAAGGGAAAAAACATGCAAAGAAATTTCCATAATAAAACGGTCGTGATCACCGGCGCATGCCGCGGGATTGGCGCGGGAATTGCTGAGCGCTTTGCTCGAGATGGTGCAAACCTGGTGATGGTCTCCAACGCCGAGCGCGTTCACGAAACGGCAGAAACCTTACGCCAACGTTACCAGACCGAGATCCTGTCATTGCAGGTCGATGTCACTGATGAAGCGCAGGTGCAATCGTTGTACGAGCAAGCCGCCACCCGTTTCGGCACTATCGATGTTTCTATCCAGAACGCTGGTGTCATCACCATCGATTATTACGACCGCATGCCGAAAGCCGATTTTGAGAAAGTGCTGGCGGTTAACACCACTGGCGTCTGGCTCTGCTGCCGCGAAGCGGCCAAATACATGGTGAAGCAAAAACACGGCAGCCTGATTAATACGTCGTCAGGTCAGGGTCGTCAGGGCTTTATCTACACCCCGCATTACGCTGCCAGCAAAATGGGCGTTATCGGTATTACGCAAAGCCTGGCCCACGAACTGGCACCGTGGAATATCACCGTCAACGCCTTCTGCCCAGGCATTATCGAAAGCGACATGTGGGATTACAACGATCGTGTATGGGGTGAAGCCCTGAGCACCGAACAAAAACGCTATGGCAAAGGTGAACTGATGGCGGAATGGGTCGAAGGTATCCCGATGAAGCGTGCCGGTAAACCCGAAGATGTCGCCGGGTTGGTGGCTTTTCTCGCTTCAGACGATGCACGCTATCTTACCGGGCAAACCATCAACATCGACGGTGGCCTGATTATGTCGTAATGCCCATCAGGGACGACAAACCAGATTCGTAGCCCGGAAGGCGTTAGCTGCGAGCCGGGACATTCCTCCCCGTCGGTTTACGCCATATTGTGCCACGGGGTACTAATTCAGAGAGTGATGGCTATGATCACAAAAGATTTTGCTCAACAGCTGTTTAACCTGCAGGACCGCGTGGCCTTTGTGACTGGTGCAGGCAGCGGCATCGGTCAGATGATTGCTTACGGACTCGCCAGCGCGGGCGCTCGGGTAGTCTGCTTTGATCTGCGCGAAGACGGTGGCCTTACTGAAACTGTTAAAAATATCGAGGCGATTGGCGGGCAGGCCTGCTTTTATACCGGGGATGTGCGTCAACACAGCGATCTGCGTGCCGGCGTCGCCTTGGCCAAAAGCCGCTTCGGACGCCTCAATATCGCCGTTAACGCGGCCGGTATCGCCAATGCCAATCCGGCGCTTGAGATGGAGACTGAACAATGGCAGCGGGTTATCGATATTAACCTCACCGGCGTATGGAACTCCTGTAAAGCGCAAGCCGAACTGATGCAGGAGTCAGGTGGAGGCTCGATTATTAATATCGCCTCCATGTCCGGCATTATTGTTAATCGCGGTCTTGAACAGGCGCATTACAACTGCTCCAAAGCGGGTGTTATTCACCTATCCAAAAGTCTCGCAATGGAGTGGGTCAGCAAAGGGATTCGCGTCAACTCCATCAGCCCGGGATACACCGCCACGCCGATGAACACACGCCCTGAGATGGTCCATCAGACACGTGAATTTGAAAGCCAGACGCCGCTTCAGCGGATGGCAAAAGTGGAAGAGATGGCAGGCCCGGCACTCTTCCTCGCCAGTGATGCAGCGTCGTTCTGTACCGGTGTTGATCTGGTCGTCGATGGCGGTTTTGTCTGCTGGTAAACCTTCATGTACTCCAGACATACAGGGCGCCGTAAGGCGCCCTGTTCATATCAACCCAGGAACATCTTGCGCAGGTAGTGCGGCACCGCATCATCAACGTTGGAGCCGATCACTTCCAGCGCCGGCAACTTGTCTTTCAGGCGCTGATGCGCGTCGCGCATGATGCACCCTTTGCCGGCCATCGACAGCATTTCCAGGTCATTCATACCATCGCCGAAGGCAATGCACTCTTTCAACGTATAGCCGATGATCTTGGCCACTTCTTCCAGCGCATGGCCTTTTGACACGCCACCGGCCATCACTTCCAGACAGGTTGGGAACGAGAAACTGACGTTAACCCGATCGCCCCAACGCGCATTGATGGCATCTTCCAGCGGCAACAGCTTTTCATGATCGTCACAGGTGAAGTACACCTTGCACACGCCATCGGTTTCCAGCAGGCCCGGCTCGAACAGTTGGTACTGGAAAATAGACTCACGGAAGAACTCTTCCTGCTCCGGACTTTCGCGGTTAATGAACCAGTCGTCATTACGATAAACGTTAGTGGTGATGTCCGGATCGTTATGCAGCATACCGTAGAGATCGCGGGCAATGTCTTCGGCCAAGTTGTGGCTGAAAATCAGCTCGCCGTCAGTGTTATGCACGCGAGCGCCGTTGGAGGTGATCATAAAGGCGCTGATCTCGAGGTTATCGCGGATCTGCGCAACGTCGATATGATGACGGCCGGTAGCAAAGACAAAATGTACGCCACGCTGGGTCAGCAGCTTCAGTGTCTCTTTGGCGTAAGGTGACAGGGTATGGTCGGGTGACAGCAGCGTGCCATCTAAATCGGAAGCGACGACGTGATACATAGCGGTAATTTCTAACCTCTAATGGTGTGGTCGGCGGTAGGGGTACCACCTAAGTGTTGAGCAAAGAAGCGCAGGATTGCGCTCAATGCTTCGGCGCGCATCGCGTCCCGCTCAAACAGGATCTCATGCCGTGCGCCTTCGATAACCTGCGGTTTTCCCCCTTCACAGGGATGCCCCGCTTCTGACAATGCCTGACAAAAAGCCTGATGGGAACGGTTGTCGACCACCCGTTCCTCACCGGCCTGCAATAATAATAGCGGCGTGGTGATTTTAGCCGCCTGGGCGATGATTTCTCGTCCGGCCTGCAGGCTTTCCCGTACCCAGTGGTAGGTTGGCCCCCCCACCTGCAACTCGGGATAATCGGCGTAATAACGCAAACAGCGGCGATAGCGCTCACGGCTGTGGGTCAACACGTTGACCACATAGGGTAGCGGTCGCCACTGACCGGTCCCTATCGCATAGTAATCGCGCACCCTCGGGTGCTTCTCCGTCCAGTTCAGAATGCGGTTGGCCATCCAGCCTGGCATCGGCAAATAAATGCCGAACATCGGTGCACAGAACGCAGCAGCGTCAAATGCTTGTGGCTGGCGGGCCAGAAACTGCGCCAGGATCGCACCGCCCATCGAGTGAGCCAACGCAAAGTGTTGCCGGTAACCCAGTGGCACCACTTCCTGCTGATAAAACTGGGCGAAGTCGTCGACGTAATCGGCAAAGTTTATCACATGACCACGGTGCGTATCAGTCAGCAAACGGCCGGAACGGCCTTGCCCGCGATGATCCAAAATCATCACGTCATAGCCGCAATGGAACAGATCGTAGGCAACCTCGGGATATTTAATATAACTTTCGATACGACCGGGGCTGATCACCACCACCCGCCGATGGCGAGAGGAACTGAAACGCACAAAACGGATAGGTACGCCGCCGACGCCACTGAACTCACCCTCCTCACGCTGCCGCCAAAAGTCCAGCAGCGGTCCCGTGGCGAAAGCAGCAAACTGCCTTTCACGCGTTAACCAATCATCAGTGCTGAGAGTAAACGACGTCATCAAGTGCTTTTCCCTGAGCTACCAGTGGCAAAAATGTGACCTCTGGCACAAGAAATAATACTAGCGTATTGTGATTCAATTCTTACAAAAAACGCATCATTTTGGCACAAATTGGCGCTTTCAGGGAGTACTGCAATGACCTTGGACTGGTGGTTAACCTATCTGCTGACTACTCTTATCCTCAGCCTGTCACCCGGCTCAGGAGCAATTAACACCATGAGTACCGGTATCAGCCACGGTTATCGTGGCGCAGCGGCGTCCATTGCCGGCCTGCAGGTCGGGCTGAGCCTGCATATCGTACTGGTAGGTATTGGTCTGGGTGCGCTGGTATCGCAGTCACTGCTGGCGTTTGAAATGCTGAAGTGGTTCGGTGCCGCCTATCTGGTGTGGCTTGGCATTCAACAGTGGCGCGCTGCTGGTTCGCTGGACTTGCATACGCTGGCAGGCACTATGCCGCGTCGCCGTCTGTTCCGCCGTGCCGTGCTGGTGAATCTGACCAACCCGAAAAGCATCGTGTTTCTGGCCGCACTGTTCCCACAGTTTATTTTGCCCAACCAACCGCAGGCCGAGCAGTACCTGGTGCTCGGTATCACCACCGTGGTTGTGGATATTTTTGTCATGATTGGCTACGCCACGCTGGCCACCCGCATTGCCGGTTGGCTGAAGACGCCTCGCCAGATGCAGTTGTTAAACCGTATTTTCGGTTCACTGTTTATTCTGGTGGCCGGGCTGCTGGCTACGGCCAGGAAGGCATAAAGCAAAAGGGCCGAACATGGCAGTTCGGCCCTCAAAATCTGTACGGCAGTGTTTAGCGGGTAAAGATCAGGTGTAAACCAAAACCGGTAAACAGCACCCCCGCCAGTCCGTCTATCCACTTGGCCAGCCGTTGATAGCCACGGCGCATGGTCGGCAATGCAAACACCACCGCCACCAGGCTGAACCAGACAAATGTCTCAGCGATGATCAGCAAGAACAAGCCCCAGCGCGCACCGGCCCCGACGTCGTCACCCACAAACAGTGAAAATACGCTGCCGAAATAGATAACCGCCTTCGGGTTGGACAAGTTGGTCAGAAAGCCACGGATAAAGCTGCGCCCAGGCTTCGGCAAAGCCACTTTCACCTCCGCCGCAGGCACCGACCGGGCATTTTGAGAACGGGCGGAGCGCAACAGTTGCCAGCCCATCCAGCACAGGTAAATCCCACCGCCAACCATGATGATTTGGTGCAACCAGGCCATTTTTTGCAGGATCAGGTGCAGGCCCATCAAGGCTACGCCCGCCCACACCACGATACCCAGTGAAATGCCCAGTACGCCCATCATCGCCTCACGGCGCGAGCGGCTGGCAGCGGTTTGCGAAACAAAAAAGAAGTCCGGCCCCGGGCTCATCAGCGCAATCAGGTGCACCAGTGCCACGGTCAGAAACAGCATCAGCATGATTTATTGCCCTTAATCTTCGTCATTATCGAGGTGATCGCGGATCATCGCCATAAACGGCGCGCCAAAACGTTCCAGCTTGCGCTGACCGACACCGTTAACGCTCAACAGGTCGCCGGCCTTGATAGGCATCTGTTCCGCCATTTCCAACAAGGTGGCATCGTTAAACACCACATAAGGCGGGATATTTTCTTCGTCGGCAATCGATTTTCGCAACTTGCGCAATTTGGCGAACAGTTTGCGATCGTAATTGCCGCCGTAGGACTTTTGGTTACTGCCGCTGCGGGCCTTCAGGCTTTGGATGCGCGGTACCGCCAGTTGCAGTTCCAGCTCCCCCCGCAACACCGGGCGCGCGGCCTCGGTCAGTTGCAGCGCCGAGTGCATGGCAATGTTCTGGGTGATAAAGCCCAGGTGGATCAACTGACGCAGCACGCTGGTCCAGTGTTCGGTGGTCTGCTCGCGGCCAATGCCGTACACCGGCAGTTTCTCGTGCCCGTATTCGCGGATACGCTGGTTATTGGAACCGCGCAGTACCTCGACAATGTATCCCAGCCCGAAACGCTGGCCGACGCGATACACACAGGACAACGCCTTGCGCGCATCTTCCAGTCCATCGTAACGCTTGGGGGGATCCAGGCAGATATCGCAGTTGCCGCAGTTCTGATGTTTACCTTCGCCAAAATAGTTGAGTAGCACCAACCGACGACAGGTTTGCGCTTCGGCGAAAGCCCCCATGGCGTTCAACTTGTGGCGCTCAATATCCAGTTGCTGCCCGGCGGGCTTTTCCTCCAGACAGCGGCGCAGCCAGGCCATATCGGCCGGGTCATACAGCAGGATCGCCTCGGCCGGTAAGCCATCGCGACCGGCACGGCCGGTTTCCTGATAATAAGATTCGATATTGCGCGGAATATCAAAGTGCACCACAAAGCGCACGTTGGGTTTGTTAATGCCCATGCCGAAGGCGACGGTGGCGACCACCACCTGTAAATCATCCCGCTGGAACGCTTCCTGCACCTGCGCGCGGCGGTCGTTGTCCAACCCGGCATGATAGGCACCCACGCTCAACCCACGGCTTTGCAGGCGTGCAGTGGTGTCTTCTACCTTGGCGCGGCTGTTGCAGTAAATGATGCCGCTTTTGCCGCGTTGGTCCTGCACAAACCGCCACAATTGGTCGAGCGGCTTGAACTTCTCCACCAGCGTATAGCGGATGTTTGGCCGGTCAAAGCTGCTGACCTGCACCAGCGGCTCCTGCAGTGCCAGCAGACGGACTATGTCACCACGGGTCGATTCATCAGCGGTCGCGGTCAGCGCGATCACCGGCATATCCGGGAAGCGTTGCTTCAACAGCCCCAATGCACGGTATTCAGGCCGGAAGTCGTGACCCCATTGAGAAATACAGTGCGCTTCATCCACCGCCAGCAAGGCGGGAGGGTTGCCGCCGAGCTGATCGAGGAAGCTGTCCATCATCAGCCGCTCGGGAGCGATATAAAGCATTTTGATCTGGCCGCTGCGGCAACCCGCCATCACCTCAAGCTGTTGCTCGCGCGTCTGGGTCGAGTTATAGCAGGCAGCGGAGACGCCATAGGCCAGCAACTGATCGACCTGATCTTTCATCAATGAGATCAACGGGGAAACCACTAACGTCAGGCCATCCATCACCAGCGCCGGGATTTGGTAGCACAACGATTTACCGCCGCCGGTCGGCATCACCACCAGGCAATCCTGCCCGCCGATCGCCGTGTTGATAATCGTTTGTTGACCCGGTCGGAATTGCTGGTAGCCGAAGGTATCGCGTAATACCTGCTCTGCCAGCAACTCTTTGTTTATCACTGCTGCGGTTGACACACACTTCCCCATTTTTTGTAGCAAAACGCCGCCTTTATGACGGCCGGATTACATAATATCGTTAAGCATGACACCAACGCCAACCCGTGTCTGCCGGAAGTTGTAATCAATCAAGGATTCGCCGTAGCCGCTGAACACCTGGGTATAGAAACGCACATGCTTGCTGATCGGATAGCTCCAGCCTAATTCCGCGCCGCCATAGCCGCTGTTCCAGTTGTAGTGACTGTCGACACTGAACACGCTGTCACCCCAGGCATAACCCACTTTCAGGCGGTAATAGCCCATATATTTGGTGATATCCGGGTTATCGTCGCTGCTGTCGCTTTCCGCGAAGCGGAACCAGGGTTTGAGATCCACCTGCCAGTTGCCGTTTTGCGCCATAAAGCGGGCGTAACCCCGGTTCCAGCTGCGGGAAGTGGGATCAGAGCGGCCGTTGGACTGGTGATTCAAGCCCACTTCAACGTCACGCAGTGTCCAGCCGGCGAAGCTGTAATCAGTCGCCCACCCCAGGAACACCTGCGGTTCGTAGTTGGTCTCACGAAACGGTGATGACTCACTGTGGTTGGAAAGTTGCCACCAGGAGCGCTGAGTATAAGACGCGCCCAGCACCGAGTTGTCGCCAAGAATGCCGCGCCACAGCGGGAACGCCAGGCTGAGCTGGTATTTCACTTCATCCTTGCGCGCATTATCAGCCCAGTTATAGGACTTGATAGCCTCTTTGTTGATATTGCTGGTATCGGTATATAGCACATAGTTGGTGTCATACGGATACAGCGTGAATGGGTTGTCGTGATCCTGCAGCATATTGGCAATAATGCTGCCACGCACCGCCGGTTTATCATGAATTTGCTGCTCTTTGGCTTCTTCTGCCTGTACCAGCGGTGCTGCCGCCAGCGTGGCCAAAACGACCCCGGTCAAAATGCGCATAACTTCCTCACCCCAACATAAAATGACAAACGCTGAAATAAAAACAGGCCATTTTACACACAAAGGGAGTTTTACAGCAGTGCGGCGTGTATTTATTGGATTAGTCTGGAAAGCAACAAGATATAGGCATAATATCAACAAACGGTTAACCTGGACTGACCAGTTAGCTCCCCCTATTACACAGAAATGAATGGGTATTTATGTCTACCACACCACTGACTCTTGAAGCTGCCCGCCAGAAAATTGGCGAAATCTTTGTTTATCACATGCCGTTTAACCGCGAGCTGGGCTTGGAACTGCGCCGCTTTGACGACGACTACGTTGAGCTGAGTTTCACCAACCAGCCCAAGCTGGTGGGCAATGCCGCCCAGAAAATTCTGCACGGCGGCGTGATCGCCTCGGTGCTGGACGTTGCGGCGGGTTTGGCATGTGCCGGCAGCGTACTGATGCGTCTGGATCCGTTGATCGAAGAAGAAGTCGCCACTCGTCTTTCCCGTATGGGAACCATCGATCTGCGCGTTGACTATCTGCGCCCTGGCCGTGGCGAGCATTTCGTTGCCGCCGCCAGCGTATTGCGCAGCGGCAACAAAGTCGCGGTCGCCCGCGTCGAACTGCATAACCACGATGGCCTGCATATCGCCAGCGCCACTGCCACCTACCTGGTCGGGTGATTGTGTGCGGTGAGCGTCTTCAGTACACTCACCGCATCTCCGTTTTCCCCATCCGAGTAACGTCTATGGACGCACAACAAACACGACAGGGCATCTTCTTTGCTCTGGCCGCCTATTTTATTTGGGGTATCGCCCCGGCCTATTTCAAACTGATCCAGCAGGTACCTGCCGATGAGATCCTCACCCATCGGGTGATTTGGTCGTTCTTCTTTATGCTGGCGCTGATCACTCTCGGACGTAACTGGTCACAGGTGCGGGCCGCCTGCCACAACCGTAAACGGCTATTGTTGCTGGCGGTGACCGCGTTGTTGATCGGTGGCAACTGGCTGCTGTTTATCTGGGCGGTGAATAACCACCATATGCTGGAAGCCAGCCTGGGCTATTTCATTAATCCGCTGGTGAATGTGCTGCTTGGGATGTTGTTCCTGGGCGAACGCTTCCGTCGTATGCAATGGCTGGCGGTGATACTGGCTTTTGCCGGCGTCCTGATCCAACTATGGCAATTCGGCTCACTACCGATTATCGGCCTGGGACTGGCGTTCAGCTTTGCCTTTTACGGCCTGCTGCGCAAGAAGATCGCCATCGACGCGCAAACCGGCATGCTGATAGAAACCCTGTGGCTGCTGCCGGTGGCTGCGGCCTATCTGTTCCTGTTCGCCGACAGCCCGACCAGCCATCTCGGTGCCAATGCCTGGTCGCTGAACCTGTTGCTGGTGGCGGCCGGTATCGTCACTACCATACCGCTGCTGTTCTTTACCGCTGCGGCTACCCGTCTGCGCCTGTCGACGCTCGGCTTCTTCCAGTACCTCGGCCCCACGCTGATGTTCCTGCTGGCCGTCACCTTTTACGGTGAAACCGTCGGTCAGGACAAGCTGGTGACCTTCGGCTTTATCTGGGCGGCGTTGCTGTTGTTTATTCTCGACGCGCTCTACACCCAGCGCAAACTGCGTTAATGCCAATGTCAGGTTGATGCCGGCGCGGCGCGGTTGGAAATAAACCGCGCCATCGCCGGCCCCGTCAGCAAGATCGTGAACAACCGCAGCGTCTGCATCGCCATCACAAAAGACATATCTACCCGGCTGCCCGCCGCAATGATTGCCACGGTATCCAACCCGCCCGGACTGGTCGCCAGATAGGCGGTCATCAAATCTACCGGCAGAAAATGCGTCAGCATCCATGCCAGCAGGCCGCAAAGCAACATCAGCGCGACTATCGACACCACCATCTGCGGCAGGGTACGCAACGCCAACAAAAATATCGGTCGGGTAAAACGCAGCCCGACGCTCCAGCCAATCAGGGTGTAGGCTAACGCCAATAACCATTCCGGCACCTGCAAAGCCATCACACCGCTGGAATGCAGCGCTGCGCCGATGATCATCGGTAACAACAAGGCACCCGAAGGAATACGCAGGCGAGGCCCCAACCAGGCACCGACAATGGCAACGCCCAGCGTCGCCGGGAAGCGCCAATCCAGCGACGGGAACCATTCCAGTGCCGCGCTGCCGTGACCCGCCTCATCTCCGAGACCAATACGCGCCACTATCGCTGCCGCCGTTGCGACAAACAGCACCCGCAGATACTGCATGAATGCCACCAATCGAACGTCTGCACCAAAATCGCCGGCCATCGCCACCATCGCCGACGCTCCGCCAGGCGATGACCCCCAGGCACCCGTCGGCCCCGGTAAACTGCTAAAGCGCACCAGACACCAGCCGGAAATGCCACTGGCCAGCAGCGTAGCGATCAGCACCAGCAGCACCAGGGGCCAGTCATTAAGTAACGGCGTGAGAATCGAAGGAGAAAGGCTTTGCGCAATCATGCAGCCCAGCACCGCCTGTGCGGCGATAAACAGGTAACCGGGAATGCGCACCGTGGCGCCCAACAGCCCCATGGCTACGCCGACAATCATCGGACCCAGCAACAGTGCGGCAGGAATATGGAATGCTTGTAGGCCAAACCCCAGTACCAGCGAAGCCAGCAGCAGGATTGACCATTGGATCACGCGGGGAAACTTCTCCATCAAAACGCATGCCTTACAGACAGATAAGCCGTAGAAGCATTCTACCCCTATTTAGTAGGCTAAGCGTTGGCCAACGGCAGAAATATCGGGCGAACAGGTTCGCCCGTCAGCTTACAGCCAGTTCTTGCGCTTGAAATACAGATAAGGGGCCAGCCCCGCCAGGATCATCAGGCTGATCGCGCCCGGATACCCGAACGACCACTTCAGCTCCGGCATAAACTCAAAGTTCATCCCGTAGCTTGAAGCCACCAGCGTTGGCGGCAGGAACACCACCGAAACCACCGAGAAGATCTTGATGATGCGGTTCTGCTCGATATTGATAAAGCCCATCGCCGCCTGCATCAGGAAGTTGACTTTCTGGAACAGGGATTCGTTGTGCGGCAGCAGGGATTCAATGTCGCGTAGCACTTCACGCGCCTGTTCGAGTTGACCCGTCGGCAAACGTGCCTTACGCACCAGGAAGTTCAGCGCCCGTTGGGTATCCATCAGGCACAAGCGGACTTTCCAGCCGATATCTTCCAGTTCGGCCAGCGTCGACAGCGCCTCGTCGTATTCATCGCCCTGATGGCCTTCCATGATTACCCGGCTGAGCTTTTCCAGATCGCTGTAGACGTTTTCGATCTCGTCCGCCAACTGCTCAATCTTGGTTTCGAACAAATCCAGCAACAGCTCGTAGGCGTTGCCGTCAACCATCGTCAGGTTACGGGCGCGCATGCGATACAGGCGAAATGCCGGCAGTTCGCGCTCACGCAGGGTATACAGGCGACCATCGCGAATGGTGAAAGCCACGGTGGAGTTACCGGCATGGTCTTCCGCATCTTCAAAATAGAAGAAGGAGTGAATATGCAGACCGTCTTCGTCTTCGAAGAAACGCGCGGAGGCTTCGATATCATCCAGCTCCGGGCGTGTCGCCAGGCTTTGGCCCAGCTCGTTTTGCACGCGCTCACGTTCGCCCTCTTCCGGCTCAACCAGGTCAACCCACAGTGACGTAGTGAGGTCATCGGAGTCATCCAACTCCAGACGGGACAGGCGGCTGTTATCTAATTTAAACGCGCTCAGCATCTGCTAAAACTCCCTTGGGGTGACAGGGGTAAACAACGCGTGGAAGCACAGAAACAGGGGGATGTTGTATCACCAGCTTGTTTCAGACCATGAAGGATCTGACTCATAGCGACACTGAAGAGGTCGCCGACAACCACGAAGGCTATCAGCTCAATGGGATAGCCTTAGAAGTTGCACCTGTTGTTGTCCAGGTCAGTGAGCCAGTATCTACTGGGTGTGTCCAAGGCGTATGTCCTCATTGATAATAGTGCGCGCATGTTACGCCGAGAAGAAAAAGCCTGTCAACCGGTTAGGCTCGATAATTGCGCAACAATTCATCGCTATAACCAATGGGGAAAAATCAGCAAAATCTGCGATAAAGGGGAAAGAAAAAGCGGCGACGATCTCTGACCACGCCCAAGAATGTTGCTAAGATTAGGCCACGATAAGCTTGCGGACTTTACCGATGAAACAAATTACTGCCCACGACCTGACCAGCATGAGTGAACAGGCCGCTACAGTGGCACGCCTGCGCGCGCACCGTACGTTACACGAAGAGTTGAGCGACCCGGTGCAGCGACTGGCGATTGCCATGGAACCCGGCACCTATATCCGCCCCCACCGCCATCCGCAAACCTGGGAGCTGCTGACACCGCTGCGCGGCCGCTTTGTGGTGCTGCAGTTTAACGAGGACGGCGTCGTTACCCAGCGCACCCTGCTCGGCGAAGAAACCAAAGTGCTGGAGATGCCGGCGTTTACCTGGCATGCCGTGCTGTCGGTTGATCCGGGTGGCGTGATATTCGAAGTGAAACAGGGGCCTTATCAGGCGCTGTCGGAAGAAGACTGCATGCCGTGGGCACCGCAGGAAGGGGCCGAAGGTACCGAAGCCGTGATGCGTTGGTACGCTACCGCGCAGATTGGCGATCGCTACCCCCTTCATACTTGAAGCTGCAGCGTTGTTGGCTGTGCCCACTCCCTCCAGTCACTTACTTGAGTAAGCTCCTGGAGGGAGCGGACTTGCCGCCTAGTTGCAACCCCAATTATTTTGGGTATGCCGCTAACGATTCACTGCGCCTTACACCGTCTCCAGACGGGCGTAGGCGGCCACCAGCCACTTGATGCCTTCACCCGGGAAAGCAATCTGCAGCCGACTGTGTTCGCCGCTGCCTTCCAGATTGACGATGGTCCCTTCACCAAATTTGGGGTGGCGCACTCGCTGGCCCAGCTTGTACCCGGTGTCATTTTCGCTGATCGGCGTGCCCATGCGGCGGTGATTCGCCGGCCGTGAAACACTGGCGCGCAAACGCACTTCTTCCACACATTCCTCCGGCAGCTCACCGATGAAACGTGAAGGTCGGTGATAAACCTCTTTACCGTACAGACGACGGGTTTCGGCATAAGTCAGCGTCAGTTTCTGCATGGCGCGCGTCAACCCAACGTAGGCCAGACGGCGCTCTTCTTCCAGCCTGCCACCTTCGTCCAGCGACATCTGGCTCGGGAACATCCCCTCTTCCATGCCGACGATAAACACCTGTGGGAACTCCAGCCCCTTGGCTGAGTGCAGGGTCATCAACTGCACCGCATCCTGATAGGCATCGGCCTGCCCCTCACCCGCTTCCAGCGCAGCATGGGACAGAAACGCCTGCAGCGGCATCAGATCCTGATCTTCATCCTGATAGCTGTACTGGCGCGTTGCCGTCACCAGTTCCTCAAGGTTTTCGATACGCGCCTGACCTTTTTCGCCTTTTTCCTGCTCATACATGATGAACAGCCCCGAGTCGCGGATCACCCGATCGGTCTGAACGTGCAGTGGCATATCGGCGGTTTCGTGCGCCAGTGAGTCCACCAGCTCGGTAAAGCGTTGCAGCGCAGAGGCCGCACGCCCGGCCAGCACCTTGTCCTGCAACAGTGCGCGGGTGGCCTGCCACAGGGTCAATTGACGATCGCGGGCCGTACGACGAACTTCGTCCAGCGTCCGGTCGCCAATGCCACGCGTCGGCGTATTCACCACGCGTTCAAACGCAGCATCATCGTTGCGGTTGGCGATCAGCCGCAGGTAAGCCAGAGCATCCTTGATCTCCTGACGCTCGAAGAAGCGTTGCCCGCCGTAGATACGGTAAGGCATCGCCGTTTGCAGCAGCGCCTCTTCCAGCACGCGTGACTGGGCGTTGCTGCGATAAAGGATGGCGCAGTCATTCAGCGCACCGCCGTTTTCCTGCCAGGCTTTAATGCGGCCCACCACGAAGCGCGATTCATCCAGCTCATTGAAGGCACAGTAGACTGAGATAGGTTCGCCTTCGCCCCCTTCGGTCCACAAATTTTTCCCCATGCGCCCGCCGTTGTTGGCGATCAGGGTATTGGCCGATTTCAGGATATTGCTGGTCGAACGGTAGTTCTGTTCCAGAAGTACGCTTTGCGCGCCGGGGAAATCCTTCAGGAAGCGCTGGATATTCTCTACCTGAGCGCCGCGCCAGCCGTAGATCGACTGGTCATCGTCACCGACGATCATCACGTTGCTGTTATTGCCGGCCAGCAGGCGGATCCAGGCGTACTGAATGCTGTTGGTATCCTGAAACTCGTCCACCAGCACGTTGGTGAAACGTTCACGGTAATGATTAAGAATATGCGGCTTGTTCAGCCACAGCTCATGGGCCCGCAGCAACAGTTCGGCAAAGTCCACCAGCCCGGCGCGATCGCAGGCTTCCTGGTAGGCCTGGTAGATACGCAGCCAGGTCGCTTCCACCGGGTTGTTGTAGGTTTCAACGTGCTGTGGACGCAGGCCCTCATCTTTTTTGCCGTTGATGTACCACATTGCCTGACGCGGCGGCCATTGCTTTTCGTCGATATTCAATGCCTTGACGATGCGCTTGAGCAGGCGGAACTGGTCGTCGCTGTCGAGAATTTGGAAATCCTGCGGCAGGTTGGCATCCAGATGATGAGCGCGCAGCAGCCGATGAGCCAAGCCATGGAAGGTACCAATCCACATGCCGCCCTGGCTGGTGCCAATCAGGTGTTCGATACGGTGACGCATTTCCGCCGCCGCCTTGTTGGTGAAGGTCACCGCCATAATGGAATACGGCGAGCAGTTCTCGACCGCCAGCAACCAGGCGATGCGATGCACCAGCACCCGGGTTTTACCGCTGCCCGCGCCGGCCAGTACCAACAGGTTGCCACGTGGCGCCGCCACCGCTTCGCGTTGTTTTTCATTCAGGCTGTCGAGCAGATCGGAAACGTCCATAGGCACCATTAATTGGTAAGGGAAAGCGCGTCAGAGACGCGATTCCACTGTGAATTTATACAGAGTCAATTTGGGATTATACCCGAAATAATTGAAGTTGCAGCAAGGCGGCGAGTGTGTGAGTCCCCAGGAGCTTACTCAAGTAAGTGACTGGGGTGAGTGCACGTAGCCAACACAGCTGCGGCTTCAAGTATGAAGGGGTTATAGCAATGCTGTCAGCGATGCCAACTGAGTGATCTCAATATGTGGCAGCAGACGGCTGTCGGCGGCCTGCATCAGGCTACGTCGGCGGTCGTTGATCCAACAGGCCTGCAGACCGGAACGCAATGCGCCGGCGACGTCGGTGGTCAAATCATCACCCACGTGAAGAATGCGTTCAGGGGCAACCCCCAACCGCTCGGCGGCCAGTTGATACATGTCCTGATAGGGCTTGGCGCGGCCATCCGGCCCGGAGCGCAGCACAAACTGGAAGTAACCATCCAGCCCGCACAGCGCCGGATCGGCATTGCCGTTGGTGATCGCCACCAGCGGGAAACGTTCACCCAGCGCTTTCAGAGTGGCATGGGTCGCGTCCGGCACCTCGATGCGACTGCGCCACAGCGCGAAGTTTTGCATCGCCGCATCGGCACCGTCGGCGGCTTCGGCATCACGCAGCCCCTGACGGCTCAGCGCCAAATGGATAGCGCGCCAGCGCCACTGGGTGACATCGTGATAAATCTCCGGATCCTGTTCACGCAGCTCCTGGCGCAGGCGATGAAAATCTGCCGACTGGAAGTGGTTCAGGCCGGGATGGTAGTTCTGCAAAAAGGCCACCGACTGCAGTTCGGTCTGTTTGATCACCGGCCGATTGTCGTACAGCGTGTCGTCCAGATCGAAAGTCAGCGCCGCCAGCGGTCGCAACGGACGATAAAAATGCATCAGGATTTCCCCCGTTTGGCACGTGGATGCGCAGCATCGTACACGTTCGCCAGATGTTGAAAGTCGAGGTGGGTGTAGATTTGGGTGGTGGTCAGATTGGCGTGACCGAGCAGTTCCTGCACCGCACGCAGATCGCCGCTCGACTCCAGCATATGGGTGGCAAACGAGTGGCGCAGCTTGTGCGGATGGATATGGCTGTTAACGCCCTGCTTGACGCCCCACTCGGCAAAACGCTTTTGCACGTTGCGGGTCGAGATGCGCTTGCCCTGATTAGACAGGAACATGGCATCGTCTGATGGCCCGAACAGATCGCGCATCGCCAGCCAGTGTTCAAGCCAGGTCACCGCAGTGCGACCCACCGGCAGCTTGCGTTCCTTGCTGCCCTTACCCAACACCCAAATTTCACCGGCGGCCAGATCGACATGGCGGCAATCGAGCCCCACCAGTTCCGAAAGACGCAGCCCGGCACCGTACATGACTTCAAGCATGGCGCGATCGCGCACCGCCAACGGATCGTTAAGATCGATATTCAGCAGCTGATTCATTTCATCGACGTCGATATTCTTCGGCAGATGACGGCCGCTACGTGGCGTTCGGATCCCTTTGGCGGGGTTGGCAATCAGCATACCCTGGCTGACCTGCCAGTCGAGAAAACTGCGCAATGCCGACAGGCGCAGTGCGAGGCTGGAAGACTGCAATCCGGCACGTTTACTGCGCGCCGCAAGCTGGCGGACTTTGGCCGCGTCCAGCAACGGCCACTCCGTGACGCCAATGTCCTGCGCCAACGCCATCAGCGCCTGCAGTTGACGCGAATAACTCAGTTGGGTGAGCGGGCTGAGCTGGCGCTCGACCTTCAGATAGCGCAAAAAAGCGTCCACCGGCTGTTGCAGGCTGGTCGCCAGCGGAATCATGCGCGTTCGACCCAGCGTTCCAGCAGTTCCGGCAGCATACGTGCCAGTTGATTGAGCATCACCGTACCCATACCCTGCTGGTAGTGTTGTGTATCGCGGCTGCTGAAAATCACCATGCCCAGTTCGCCGTCTTCACCCAGCATCGACAGCGCTACCGAGCCGACCAATTTGGCCTGGGGCAGCAGCAGCAGCAACTCAGGGCCATTCAGGCTGCCGAGGAAATGCTGTTGGTCACCCAGACGCTGAATGCGCAACGGTTCAAACGACGAACGCGTCAGGGCCAGGTGGGTGAAATCGGAAGGCGCACCGATTTTCCAGCTTTCAGAAAACAGGCGAATATTGGCGCCGGCCAAACCGAAACCCCGCGCCCAACGCTGCAGGCGATTGAGCATATCCTGCAGGCTGTCGGCGGTGGCCAGATTGGCCTGTAAATGCAGCAGGCTGGCAAACAGCGTCTCGTTGGCGCTGGCCTGCTCCATCAGCAGGGTGATTTCTTCTTCCAGCCGGTTGATATGGTTACGCTGGCGGGCCAGATGCCACTCGACCAGCGACACGGTACCGCGAACGGGATGGGGAACGCGCATCTGTTCCACCAACCGCGCATTGCGGATAAAGAAATCCGGGTTTTGCAGCAGAAACTGCATCACGGTATCGTCGTCAAGCTCAATGCCTGCGACAGCCTGGTCCTCAACACTCTTCATAGATGAATAAATCCGTCATATACATGGGTTGCCGGACCGGTCATAAACAGCGGGCTGCCCGGTCCTTTCCAGCGAATATGCAGGCTGCCGCCCGGCAGTTCTACATGCACCTCTTCTGACAGCAATTCCTGTTGGATCCCCACTGCCACTGCCGCACAGGCGCCGCTTCCACAGGCCTGGGTTTCGCCGGCACCGCGCTCATACACGCGCAATTTGATGTGCTCACGGCTGACAATTTGCATAAAACCAATGTTGGCTCGTTCAGGGAAACGCTCATGCCCTTCCAATACCGGCCCGAGCAATTCCACCTTGGCGGTTTTTACATCATCCACCTGTAAAACACAATGCGGGTTGCCCATCGACACCACGCCGCACAGCACCGTATGTTCCGCCGCGCGCATGATGTAAGTCTTTTCTTCTTTGGTCGCGCGAAAGGGCACCGTCTGCGGATCGAAGTTCGGCTCGCCCATGTTCACACACACCAGATCATCATCGGTGACGCTCAGCACCATACGCCCGGTCTGGGTACTAACGCGAATATCGCGCTTGTTGGTCAGCCCTTTCAGCCGCACAAAACGGGCAAAACAGCGAGCGCCGTTGCCGCACTGCGCCACTTCACTACCGTCGGCGTTAAAAATGCGGTAGTGGAAATCCAGTTCCGGATCGTAAGGCGGTTCTACCACCAGCAGCTGGTCAAAGCCAACGCCCAGGTGCCGATCGGCCAAACGGCGGATCAGCTCGGGTGAAAAATAGACATTCTGTGTAACGGCATCGACCACCATAAAGTCGTTGCCCAGACCGTGCATTTTGGAGAACTGCATATCATACTCCGCTATCCGTCTTGGTTTGCGGTGGCCTGAGCCGCCGCAAACAAGGTGTTACTGAGCGCTCATCGACGGTTTTTGCTGAGAGCTGGAAAGTTCCTGCTGATTTTTCTGTACCTGTTCGCCGGTCTGAACCTGAGTGGCCGGTTTCTTAGTGCTGGCCGGATCGGCTGGAGGGAAGTACAGCGGGCCTTTCAGACCACAGCCGGAGAGCCCGGCAAGCAGAACTGCCATCAGCGCATAGCGTAGTTGTTTTTTCATTTGCATTAATGCCTGTAATTCATGCGTCCAAGGTCTCTATAATCGCAGGTGGATCATGAAAAGCAATAGGAATTGAATATGAACGACAGTGAGTTTCACCAGTTAGCTGACCAACTGATGCTTAATATTGAAGAGACACTGGACGATTTTGACGGCGATGCGGATATCGATTACGAAACCAATGGCGGCGTAATGACGTTAAGCTTCGAAAATGGCACCAAAATTGTCATCAATCGCCAGGAGCCACTGCATCAGGTTTGGCTGGCAACCAAGACCGGCGGCTATCACTTTAACTACCGTGATGGCGTATGGCTCTGCGATCGCAGCGATCGTGCGTTCTATCCGTTACTAAGCGAAGCCGCCAGCGCACAGGCCGGCGAAGAAGTGAAATTTGCCTGAAAATAGCCGCACTCACAGGGGTTCAGTTGACTGAGCCCCTGTGATGTCAGTGCAGCTGGAACTGCTGTTTCAGCGGCTGAGCCGCACCGTCGGCCAGCGGAACACACAGGCTCGACAACACGTTACTGCGGAATGGAATCACTTGAGTGCGGCCATCAAGCTGCACTATCTGATAGAACTGCGGCAAATTGAAGTTGATAAAACTGGAACCGTAGGTGAAACGATCGTGCGAGGACGAGTAGAAACGGCTGACGTCGCGCACCAGTTCCTCTTTACTGCCTTCACAATGGTGATAAACCTCAACGCGGTTCGACTCATCCAGAATATAGATGTTAAAGCCCTTGTCGTCCGACGTGTCTTCAAAGAAGAATTGAATAATCCCCTCACTGGCGAAACCATCCACTACCGGCGGTAAATGCACCTGATCGGTTTCCACTTTGATCGACAGGCCATGCAATTTGTTGTTGGAAATCGCCCCGTAAAATTCCACCGCGTTTTCCAGCTTTTGCACCGACACGCTCAGCCGTTCAAAGAACAGGCCCCAGGTCTGGCCGGCAACCCGCACCGCTTTAAAGCGGCCCGGTTCCAGTCGGGTGCTGGACAAACGCAGTTCAATGCACTCTGACACCAACTGCTGAATACGCGTACGGATCAAACCGCGCAGATGCTGGCTGTAACAGAACACCTCTACCGATTCCGGTGGGGCGGCGTCCTGATGCATTTTGCCGAGAATGGTCTTCAAGGCTTCCAACACCGATTGCTCACCGCTGAAATGCAGGGTACGCACTTCGTTCCAGGAGTTGCGGTACAGCAGATCGATACTGCCCACCAGGCACTGTTGTTGCTGGCCAAAGCTGAATACATCGAGCTTGCGGAAATCGAAATGCACCACCTGATTGCGGAAGGCGGCGGTCGGATCGTTTTCCAGATTGACGATAATCGCCAAATGGCGAATTTCACACGGGCTGTACAAGGCTTTGGGCGTGGGTGCCGCCAGCCTCAGCGGGAAGTGGTGCGACACATCGGCCACCAACTCCTGCAGTTTGGCAGTGTCACACAGGTTGCCGCTCTTGATATGCAAACGGGTCTTCGGCGTCAGCAGGCCGTTGAAATAAGCCCAGGCCACCAGCTTGTTCAGGTAACGGTTATATTCCAGCGGTTGATGGCTGACAATCGAGTCCATGGCCGGTGCCTGGTTGTACAGGTACCAGCCGGTGCGGTTAGCGCGGCCAACCGGCACGTGAATAAAGGTCAAGTCGTCTTCTGACAGGTCCGGCGAAATCTGCGGGTTCACCAGCGTCACCTTGCCGGGCAGCACTTCAAACGCGGCGTAGAGTTTGCGGGTCAGCACGCCGATATCCTGCGGGCTGGCGCTGACGCTGAGGTTGTTGCGACGCGCGAAGCGGATCAGGTTGCGGTAGCTTTGCATCATCGCATCCAACAGTTCGTTGTGCGCTTCACGAACCCGTTCGATTTTCCAGTTGGCGCGATTATCCAGGATAGCCAGGCGCTCTTCGTCCCAGCCCCATTCGCTGACCAGCTGGCTGAGGATCTCACGACGCCAGCCGACGCATGCATTGGCACGCGACAGTTTTTCACAGACTTTTAGGTAGAAACAGCGGCGGACCAGATCGAGGCGGGTGGTATCGTTGATGGCGTTCAGATAATGCGTGACGCGTTCGAGCATCATACAGTAGGCGTCGAGACCAAAGCAGACGATTTCACCCTGATGCAGGCGCTGTTTGATGTCCATCGCCAACAGTTGAGTATTCGGGTATTCCCAGGAATAAGCTTCCAGCAACAGGGTCTTCAGCACCGCTTTGTAAGGCGAGTCGATACTTTTGTACAACTGCCACAGGCTGGCACCGAAGTATTCTTCCGCCGACAGCGTACCCAAACCACCGAGATCCAGCCATTCGTTCGGCGTTAATGCGCCTTGCGAGTACAGTGACAACACATACTCATCGTAATGCGCTTCTTCTTCGCCCGGCACCATGTTCCACAAAATGCGTTTCCCGGCCAGGCGCACCGCGGTACGGTAGAATTCGTCCAGCAGCAGGATATGTTGGGTAGAACCGCAGTCTTCACCGCCCAGGCTGCCGCTTTCGTTATGGCGGAAGCGGTTTTCATCGATCAGGAAGAAGCTGACTTCGACCCCCATCGACGCCGCCCATTTTTCCAACAGGCTGCATTTCTGCTGCAGGCGGTTACGCTCTTCATTGTCCAGCCAGGACTGGTGGCACACCCAGATATCGAGATCCGAGCTGCAACTCTGGCCGATCGACGAGGTGCTGCCCATCGAGTAAACCCCGGTAATCGGCAGTTCACCGCTGGCCGGCTTGTCAAACGGGCTGCCCCATTTGTCTTCTAAATCGTTGAGGTAATCTTGCTGGGTTTCATCAGGCGTGTAGATACAAACGCCATGGGGAACGTTACCGTTCAGATAGCCTGGCATCAGTGGGTGGTGGTGGTGCAATAAGGTAGGCAGCAGACTGTATACCCGTTGAAACGCGGGCTTCATGGCCGCTAGGGCGCGATCGATTCGTAATTGATTGATCGCATCCAGTCTCTGCTTCAGTGTCTCGATGTAGAGGTACAAGACGTCTCGCCTGATTATCCCGGTATTTAGAAAAAAACCCGTATTCCATAAGCGCCGTTAGTGTTGGAAGAATATTTGGCAACTTATTGCTGGAAACGTGATCAATCTAACACCTTGCTGATTGACCGTAAAGGAAGTAACGCTTCACTATTATTGTAGCGCCACTCCAAACGATTTACCCGCAGTGTTAACTGCCCCAAAACACATCACACGTCCCGTTGATTCCGTTGTCCTTTCTTCGCCTGCGGCTTCTTGCACTGACAGTTTTCACACTCAGTGGTAGGATGAACGGCGAATTATAAAAACGGTAACAAGCATGTTAGACAAAATTATTCGAATTGCCACCCGACAAAGCCCACTCGCTCTTTGGCAAGCACATTATGTGCAGCAGTGCCTGATGGCCAGCCACCCTGGCCTGCAGGTCGAACTGGTGCCAATGGTCACTAAGGGCGACATTATTCTGGATACGCCACTGGCGAAAGTCGGTGGTAAAGGGCTGTTTGTTAAGGAACTTGAGCTGGCGTTACTCGATGGCCGCGCCGATATCGCCGTCCATTCGATGAAAGACGTCCCGGTAGATTTCCCCGCCGGCTTGGGTTTGGTGACCATTTGCGAACGCGACGATCCACGCGACGCATTTGTATCCAATCGTTTCGCCTCGCTGGATCAACTGCCGCAGGGCAGCGTGGTTGGCACCTCCAGCCTGCGCCGCCAGTGCCAGTTACGTGAGCGTCGCCCGGATCTGATCGTGCGCGATCTGCGCGGCAACGTTGGCACCCGCTTGTCAAAACTGGACAACGGTGATTACGACGCCATTATTCTGGCGGTCGCCGGGCTCAAGCGCCTGGGACTGGAACAACGCATCCGCAGCCCACTGAGCCCGGAGGAGTGCCTGCCGGCAGTCGGTCAGGGTGCGGTGGGCATTGAATGCCGCCTCGACGATGAAACCACCCGTGCGCTATTGGCCCCACTCAACCACGCCGTCACCGAAACCCGCGTTCGTGCCGAACGTGCGATGAATACCCGGCTGGAAGGCGGTTGTCAGGTGCCGATCGGCAGCTATGCCGAACTCGATGGCGACAGCCTATGGCTGCGTGCATTGGTAGGCTCCCCGGACGGTAGTCAGATGGTGCGCGGCGAACGTCGCGGCCCGGCGGCGCTAGCGGAACAAATGGGCATTGAGCTGGCGGAAGAGCTGCTGGCGCAGGGCGCTCGCGAAATTCTACAGGATGTTTATCAGGGAAATCCTCCGGCATGACGATTCTGGTAACCCGCCCTTCTCCTTCGGGAGAGCAATTGGTAAGCCGACTGCGCGCGCTCGGCCGGGTTGCCTATCATGCCCCGCTGATCGACTTCGCCCCTGGCGGCGATCTGCCCAAACTGCCGCAGGCGTTGCAGCAACTCAATGATGGCGATTTGGTGTTTATCCTGTCGCAACATTCGGTCAGCTACGCCAACTCGGTGATGGGTCGCGTTGGGCTGCCATGGCCGGCCAGGTTGGCCTATTATGCCATCGGCCGTAACACCGCACTGGCGATGCACCGCATCAGCAGCCTGCCGGTGGAATATCCGCGCGAGCAGGAAATCAGCGAAACGCTGCTCCTGTTGCCGGCGTTGCAGAAGCTGGACGGTAAGCAGGCATTGATCCTGCGCGGCAACGGCGGGCGTGAACTGCTCGGCAACAGCCTGAGTGAGCGCGGCGCCGCCGTCAGCTATTATGAATGTTATCAACGCAGCCCGGTGCACTATGATGGCAGCGAGCAAAGCGCCCACTGGCAACGTGCTGGTGTTGATACGCTGGTAGTCACCAGCGGTGAAATGTTACAACAGCTCTATACTTTAGTTCCTGATTACTACCGTTCATCGTGGCTGTTGCGTTGCCGCCTGGTCGTAGTGAGTGAACGCCTGGCTACCCTCGCCCAGGAATTGGGCTGGAGCACAATTCGGGTAGCTGATAACGCCGATAATGACGCGCTGATCCGCGCGCTACAATAAACCTGACTATGGGATGTGCCACTATGACGGAACAAAATACCCCCTCCGCCCCGGTTGAAGAGCCAACCCCAGTGGCTGATAGCCCCAAGCCACCAGACGCTAACCAGCGTAAAGGTAAAAATACCGGCCCGGTTTTGGGCGCGATCGCCATCGTGCTGGTTATTGCCCTTGGCGCGGGTGGCTATTACCACACACATCGACAGGCACAGCAGTTGATCACCGCCAATCAAAACTTGCAGCAGCAGCTCGAAGCGCTGAAACAGAGCCAACAGCAGGAAAAAAATGCGCTGGAAGGCCTGTTGCAGCAACAGGGAAAAACGCTGGATGCCGCCGACCGCGAGCAAGCGACCCTGACGCGGCAACTGAGTGAACTGCAAGAAAAAGTCGCCATCATCTCCGGCAGCGACGCCAAAACCTGGTTGCTGGCGCAGGCCGACTTCCTGGTGAAAATGGCCGGCCGTAAACTGTGGAGCGATCAGGACGTGACGACTGCCGCCGCCCTGCTGAAAAGTGCCGATGCCAGTCTGGCAGACATGAACGATCCGAGCCTGCTCGAGGTGCGTCGGGCGATCACCGAGGACGTCAGCACGCTGTCCACCCTGACCCAGGTGGATTTCGACGGTATCATTCTCAAGACCAACCAGTTATCCAACCAGGTTGATAACTTGCGCCTGGCCGATAACGACAATGATGAAGCGCCGATGGATCAGGACAGCAGTGAGCTATCGAGTTCGATCAGCGAGTGGCGACAAAACCTGACCAAAAGCTGGCACAACTTTATGGCCGACTTTATTACCGTTCGCCGCCGTGATAGCAGTGCGGAACCGCTGCTGGCGCCGAATCAGGACATTTACCTGCGCGAGAATATCCGTTCGCGCCTGCTGGTTGCCGCTCAGGCGATCCCACGCCACCAGAACGAAGTGTATAAACAGTCGCTGGAAACCATCTCTACCTGGATCCGCGCCTACTTTGATACCACCGACCCGGCCACGAAAGCTTTCCTGGAAGAGTTGGATGCCCTGAGCCAGCAGTCAATCACCATGGACGTGCCGGACCAGTTGAAAAGCCAGCCACTGCTGGAAAAACTGATGCAGACCCGGGTGCGTAATCTGATGACCCAGTCCCCTGCCGCTCATCAGGAGGGATAAGCCATGTTACGCGTGCTATTTCTGTTCCTGGTGCTGATCGCCAGCGTGGTCGTCGGGCCGATGTTGGCCGGCCATCAGGGCTATGTGCTGATTCAGACCGATAACTACAATATCGAAACCAGCGTCACCGGCCTGGTGATCATGGGCGTCCTGCTGTTTGTCGTGCTGCTGGTGATCGAATGGATCCTGCGCCGCATCTTCCGCACCGGTGCTCATACCCGCGGCTGGTTCCTGGGGCGCAAACGTAGCCGTGCGCGCAAGCAGACCAAGGCCGCGCTGATCAAACTGGCCGAAGGTGATTACAAGCAGGTCGAAAAACTGCTGACGCGCAACGCCGATCACGCCGAACAGCCGGTGGTTAACTACCTGCTGGCCGCCGAGGCCGCGCAGCAGCGCGGTGACGATTTCCGCACCAACCAATACCTGGAACGCGCCGCTGAAGCCGCCGACACCGACCAGTTGCCGGTAGATATCACCCGCGTGCGCATCCAACTGGCGCAGGGCGAAAACCATGCCGCACGTCACGGTGTTGATCGCCTGCTGAACCAGGCACCGCGCCACCCGGAAGTGTTGCGTCTGGCAGAACTGGCTTATCTGCGCACCGGCGCTTTTGCCTCGTTGCTGGAAATCCTGCCGTCGATGAGCAAGATCAACCTGCATACCGAGGCTGAACTGCAGGTCTTGCAGCAGCAGGCCTATATTGGCTTGATGAATCAGGCCATGGCGGATGAAGGCAGCGAGGGTCTGAAACGCTGGTGGAAAGATCAGAGCCGTAAAACTCGCCATGAGGTTCCGCTGCAAATTGCGATGGTGGATCACCTGATCGAATGCAATGACCATGAATTGGCGCAGGAAATCGTACTCGATAGCCTGAAGCGTCAGTACGATGAGCGTCTGGTACTGTTGATCCCGCGCCTGAAGTCCGGCAATCCGCAACAGTTGGAGAAAGCGCTGCGTCAGCAGGTGAAGCAACACGGTGCCACACCGTTGCTGAACAGCACGCTGGGTCAGCTGTTGATGAAACACGGCGAATGGCAACAGGCTGCGGATGCATTCAGGGAAGCCCTGAAACAGCGGCCGGATGCCTACGACTACGCCTGGTTGGCGGACGTGCTGGATAAGCTGCACCGCTCGGACGAAGCGGCCCAAATGCGGCGCGAAGGTTTGATGTTGACCCTGAAGCAGAACGGCGACTCATAACGGCATTATCGAGAGATCAAAGCGCGGCATGATTGCCGCGCTTTTTTTTCGCCTGTCGCTTATGTTCAGGCAAAAAAAAACACTTGCCGCGGAGGCAAGTGTATAAAAAAGCAATCAGGTCTAGGACAACAGGGGCGGTGCCTCACTCAACGTTATGCCCGGAGTGTGATGTCTGCGGCTGCAAGCAACGCTGACATCGTTCTGGTGGGCAATAGGCACCTTAAATCGGCTCTGCGTCATTCCCAGGGTTTATGAAGCCTAAGCAAACATAAGAGGTGGAATGAGCATCTACAGGGTAGATATTGCACTTGGCGTGCCAACTTTGGAAAAATGCGATTTAGCTTGAGTAATAAAAATTAACCCATTGAATTAAATATAATTTAAACGTCATATTAAATTTATCGTCTCCCACCGGGTATTCCCCCCTCTCTCCCTGACCCCAGCAGATATGTCGCCTTATAACGACGACTTAAGCCAAAGTGATTTTTATCGTATTAAATCATAATCTTATATGTCTCAACCTGGCGACAATGCGCCATACCGATGTCGCTGAAAGCCAACACGCCCCAGAAACCAAAAGCAGGCAGCAGGAAGTTAAAAGTGAGGTTTACTGAATGGCAGAAAGCGAAAGGCCCGTTCATTGCTGAACGGGCCTTTCTGAATCTGGTCGGCGAGAGAGGATTACTGCATCTGCGATGCCGCCCTGCGGGCCGTTGCTAAAGCAACGTTGTCTCGCTGCGCTCGGCTCAAACCTCCTTCGGAGGTGCTCATCCTGTAAACTTCAGACGTAAAAAAACCCGCTAAAAAGCGGGTTTTCTTGAATGTGGTCGGCGAGAGAGGATTACTGCATCTGCGATGCCGCCCTGCGGGCCGTTGCTAAAGCAACGTTGTCTCGCTACGCTCGGCTCAAACCTCCTTCGGAGGTTCTCATCCTGTAAACTTCAGGCGTAAAAAAACCCGCTAAAAAGCGGGTTTTCTTGAATGTGGTCGGCGAGAGAGGATTCGAACCTCCGACCCACTGGTCCCAAACCAGTTGCGCTACCAAGCTGCGCTACTCGCCGATTTCTTGTTGCAGATACTACTGAATTTTATCGCTTATGTCTATGTAAATATTAAATTTATTAGACATTTTGTGTGTGGTGCGAAGAGAGGGACTTGAACCCTCACGTCCGTAAGAACACTAACACCTGAAGCTAGCGCGTCTACCAATTCCGCCACCTTCGCACAGTCACAAAACAGCTTACAATTCTTCACTTCTCTTAGGAAGTGGGGTGGCTAATGGGACTCGAACCCACGACAACTGGAATCACAATCCAGGGCTCTACCAACTGAGCTATAGCCACCATTACTTCTTAACTTCACGCGGTAATACTACCACCGCAGCTCTTGCACACAAACTTAATGGTGCGCCCGACAGGATTCGAACCTGAGACCTCTGCCTCCGGAGGGCAGCGCTCTATCCAGCTGAGCTACGGGCGCATAGCGCCGTTGCGGGAGGGGATACTACGGTTTTAACCCAATCCTGTCTAGTGCTTTTTCGCAGAAATGTTGCGTTTGATTACGCTTTGCTCACTCCTGCGCAGGAAAGGGCTATCCGTAGCCCTTTTTCACCGGTTATTGCTGGGTTTCTGTCCGTTTTTCAGCCGGATGATGTTTCTTGTGCATACCGAAAGCAAAGTAGCACAGACTGACCGCCGCCAGGAATATCGCCCCAACCAACAAAGAAATTCGAGTATCCGGGTTAATTCCCATGCCGATCAGCACGCAGACCAGGAAAGCAATGGTCAGATAGTTCACATAGGGGAACATAATCGACTTAAAGCTGTGGGTTTTAATCGCTTCCTTATGGGCACGGCGGAAATACAGCTGGCTAATCAGCACCACAAACCACGGCACCATACCCGGCAGTACGCTGGCACTGTAGACATAGACAAATACCGCCTGCGGATTGGGGATCAGATAATTCAGGCCAGAACCGACCAACAGGCAGGCGATGGTCACGGCAATACAGTTCACCGGCACACCGCTGGCAGACAGCTTGGTCAGTGATGCAGGGAGTTGGCGGTTCTTAGCCAGCGCGTATAGCATGCGCCCCCCGCTATACATACCGCTATTGCAGCCAGAGAGTGCAGCGGTCAACACCACGAAATTAATGATACCGGCAGCGGCAACGATGCCGATTTTGGCAAAGGTCAGCACAAATGGGCTGCCGGTGGTGCCGATACCGTTCCATGGGAAGATAGTAACAATGACAAAAATGGCGCCGACGTAGAAGATCAGGATGCGCCACAGGATGTTGTTAATCGCGCGTTTCAGCGTCACCTGCGGGTTCTTGGCCTCACCGGCGGTAATGCCGACCAGCTCAACCCCCTGATAGGACGCCACGACAATACACAGCGCAAACAGGAAGCCCTTCCAGCCGCCGGCAAAGAAACCGCCGTGCTCGGTCAGATTGGCAAAGCCGATAGGCTGCCCCCCATTGCCAAAGCCGAACAGGATCACCCCCAGCCCTACCAAAATCATCACAATGATGGTGGTCACCTTGATCATGGCAAACCAAAACTCCAGCTCGCCGTACAGGCGTACCGCCGCCACGTTAGCCAGCGCTACCATCGCCACCGCGATCAGCGCCGGTAGCCACTGCGGGATCTCCGGGAACCAGAACTGCACGTAAACCCCAATGGCGGTAATTTCCGAGATGCCGACGGCAATCCACATAAACCAGTAGCCCCAGGCCGTCAGATAGCCAAAGTAAGGACTCATGTATTTATGTGCATAAACGGCAAAGGAGCCTGCGACCGGTTCAAGGAACAGCATCTCGCCCATCGAACGCATAATAAAGAACACGAACAGCCCGGCGATGATATAAGCCAATAATACCGACGGCCCCGCCCATTTCAGCGTACTGGCCGAGCCCATAAACAGGCCAACGCCAATGGTGCCGCCCAGAGCAATCAGCTCGATATGCCGGGCTTCCAGCCCCCGGTGTAGTCCTTGCGGTTTTTTAGTGTGTGGCATAAATCCTCGATGATATTCTTTTGATTGTGTCTGCATGCCGGCCGTTACCGGTCGTTATTGTTTTAATGAAAATAGCGCAAATCATCTCCCGCCGCTCTGGCGGACATCAACGTGTAGTCGGGGCAGTCTTACGGCGGAGAAAAACGTCGTTCAATGCGGCCACATCTGGCGCCAACAGCTGGGGATAATTTCAGGGCGGTATCGTTTCGCATTTTGCCGCTATAAGCAAACCGCAATTTAAAACTTTATGGCATAAACATGGAGGAGTTTAGCGGCTGAGGTTATAGAGGGCTGGATAATTGGCCATAACGCAGGTTAATTGAACAACTTATTGCGCCGGGGCAGAAAAATCTGCCCCAACGCCTTGATTACATCTTGCCGCGATAATAGTAACTTACGAACTTCAGCAACCGCAGTTGACGTCCAATGCGGCTCGGCTGGCTGAGCAGCCGGTAGAGCCATTCAAGACCGAGGTTCTGCCAGACCTTTGGCGCACGCTTAACGTGCCCGGTAAATACGTCGTAGGTCCCGCCTACGCCCATATACAGCGCTTGTGGATGCACCTTGCGACAGTCACGCATCAGGATTTCCTGTTTCGGTGACCCCATGGCAACCGTTACTATGGCGGCCCCGCTGGCACGGATACGTTCAAACAAGGGTTCACGTTGCTCCGGCTTGAAATAACCGTCCTGGCTACCGACCAGATTCACATTCCACTGGCTGCGCAGCTTCTGTTCGGTTTCCGCCAGCACCGATGGCTTGCCGCCAATCAGGAACACCGGCGTGCCTTCACGACCGGCGCGCTGCATCAGCGCTTCCCACAGGTCGGCTCCCGCTACCCGAGACACGTCGGCACCCGGATATTTACGGCGGATTGAGCGCACCATGCTGATGCCGTCGGCATACTTGTACTCCGCCTCATCCAGCAAGGCATGCAGCTCAGTATCCTGCTCTGCAGTCAGGATTTTTTCAGCGTTCATGGCAACCAGCGTGCCGCGCTTGACCCGGCCGCCGTCAAACAGAAAATCCATGCATTGCGCCATATCGCGAAATCCCCACAGGCTGAAACCGCGCAGCTCATATTTGGGAACCGAGATTTTTGCTTCCATCTTATTATTACCCTTACAAAAGGCCGTCGGCCCGCACAGATGAAGCAGGCGGTGTCAGCGTTCGCGAACGCTGCACTCGCGCCTTAATCAATCCGGCAGTATCAAACAGCCAGTACAGCAATTTTGCCATCAGCAAACAGGCGCCGAAAATGAGGCAGAAGAACACCACCCGCGAGACAAAGGAATCCACCCCTTCTCGCGCCAATACGATGATGTTGAATACCGCGCCAAAGCAGAAGCCCTGCAATATGGCGGCTTTATAAGGGTTCGATTCGCTTTTGCCCATCTCATACAGCCAGTCGAACCATTTGATGATCATACCCACCAGCACCGCGCCGACAGGAATGAACAACGCGCCGCCCATGACCACCAGCGAACCGATCAGCGTCGGTGAGATTGCCAGGCCCGAATGGTTATCCAGTACTTCCCAGGTGAAATAGTTGGCGGTATTGAGCACCGTGTCCGGTCGGCCCGGCCACAGCCAGCTCGGAATAAACACGTAGAAATCACGCACTATCGGTGCCAACCCCTGGAAATCAATCTTGTCGTAGTTTTGCAGCAGCAACGCCAAATTTTCCCACGGCGAGAAGGTGTCACGCGTCAGATAGAGGAAGGTATAAAACGCCTCGGGGCCACTGACGTCCAGGCTATAGCGCTTTAACGCCAGCCAGAACATGCCGACAATGCCGAACACCCCGGCAGCCACCAGCATCCACAGCGAGATCCAGCCGCGTACGATACCGATAAACAGAAACAGCGAGAAGGCGATAATGATATTGGCACGGGTGCCGCCGACAATCACATAGGTAAGGATGCCAAAAGCCACCGTCGCCGCCAGGAAAAAGAACCAGGCCCGCAGATCCTGCTTCAGGAAATACACCACCAGCATCGCCGGAATGAAGAAATAGAAGAACCGTTTGAGCGCTACGCCCGACACGTCACTGGAGAAAATCTGGCTGTATGAGTTGAGCTTGAACAGCAGGAAACCGTTTTGCAGAAAGAAAATGCCGACGGTAACCATCGCCACCAATGCCAGTAAAATCCAGGTCAGATGGGTTTCAACCCGGTTCATGCTGAATACCGGTTTACGCGGCTGTACGCTGCGCTTACGCAGCCGGGTTTTATAACTGACGTAGTAAATCGCATAAAACGCGGTGGCCGAGAGAATGGCGTACAGCAAGAACTCGACCGGCACCACCTCAACGTCAAACTGAAACACCAGCAGGCAGGTCAGCGGGAAGCCGAAGTAAAACGTCAGCAAATACAACAGCGAAAAGAAGACGTTGAAGTTAAAACGGACGCGCCGAAACTCCTGATAAGTCAGCGTCAGAACAAACAACGTGCCAATCAGGTAGACGGCAAATAATCCGCCAAATTGCGCCAGCGTCATGAATTATCCCCTGCCGCCAGGGCTAATGCCTGTTGCCAGCCATCAACGTAGTTGGGATTAAAGAAGGCAATCGTCTGCTTGTCCACCGACGCCAGTTGGCGCTGCGCTTCACGCACCACCGCCTCATCCAGAGAGTCGCCGTAGAACAGCACCGGCAGGTGCTGCTCCGCCAGATCCTGCCAGAACGGATTCTGACGGCTCAGCACGAACGGCACGCCAAACTGGATCAGCAGGCAAAGCGTGCCGATACCCTGCTGGCGGTTAAAGATAAAGTAGCCAAGATCGCACTCGCGCAGAATGTTCAGGTAGTCGTCGAACGCCACCTGCTGCGTCAGCAGCTGCAGATTGTTGGCACTGAACAGCGCCAGCCCGGCAGTGCGGACCTGTTCAATATAAGCCTCGTTGTTGGCCGGATAGCCCATCGGCAGGATCACGCGCACATCCGCGCCAAACTGTTGATGAATCGCTTTCAGTGCCTCAACGTGGCGATTGGTGCGATCGCCGGAGTTGCCCACCAGAATGGTCATCGGCCCGGCCAGACTTTTCTCAACGTTGATACCGGTCAATGCCGGATCCATCCGCGTCGGGAAATACAGCAGGGAGGCAGGTACACGTGCATGCCGCTGTTGATAATGGATCACATCGCCACGGGTGGCGAACACCCGTCCAACACGGCCCTGTGCAATGCGGCGCAGCAAATAGAACAGGCGGAATTTCCAACTGGTGGCGTCTTCATACAGGTCAGCGCCCCAGATATGCCAGCTGACCTGATGGGCTTTGATTTTCCCGCTCAGCAATGCCAACCACAAGGTAGGGTTAAACTGCCCGTGGAAGAAGAAACGCTGGCCGCGATCGGCCTGAGCACGGGCTATAACCGCCGTCGCCAGGCTTTTCTTATCCGGATGATATTCAAGGTTCAGTTCGGGGAACGGCCCTAACGCAGCGGCATCTTTGGCAGCCACCATGAAATGACGTGTCTGATCGGACGGCAGGCGCTTCGCCAACACGTCGTTGAAGAAACGCAGCACCGTCTGATTGTGATGCGGGATGTCAGATCCCAGTACGTGAATCAGTGTAGTCATACTCGTCTACGATAAAGAATAAATACGCAGCTACAGAGCGTGAAATACACGATGTAGGTTGCCATGTAGGCCTGTGCCGCACCCAGCGCGCCGTGCAAAGGGATCAACCAATGCGAGAACAGCGTCAACAGCAGGAACTGGCTGACTTCGGTCAGGATATAAAAACGCAGCGACGCCTTGGCAATAACCAGGTAGCCAAATACATAAGCGCCCACCTTCAGCACATCTCCCACCAGTTGCCAGGCGAACAGGTCGCGCATCGCGACAAACTTGTCCGTAAACAGCAACCAGATAGCGAAATCGCGTAGCAACCAGACCGTGAAGCTTGCTGCTGCCACCGCAGGCAGCACAAATTTTAGGGAGCGCACAATCTCCTGCGAGATAGCGCTTTTTTCCTTTAACCGCGACAGCGTTGGCAGCAGATAGACGGTAAACGAGGCGGTAATAAACTGCAGATACGCGTCGGAAATGCTGCTGACGCCCTGCCAAATCCCCACCTCTTCCCAGCTGTAATGGCTTGCCAGCAGGTTACGCATCATCACATAGGCCACCGGCAGCGTTACTGAGGTGATCAGGGCCATAATGGTGAACTTGCCGAGATGGCTGGCCAGCGCCTTGTCCCACGCCAGCGCCAAATAGCTCAGCGGCAGGGTTTTACGCCGCCACAGCATAAAGCCGGCGGGAAACACCACCAACGCCGGTACCAACGCCAACCCCGCCAGGGCACCTTCATAACCGCCCAGCCTGAAGCACAGATAGTAGGCCACCACGCCAATCAGGCTGCCGCCAATCACCGACAGGGCGTTGCCCATCGCATCGCGGTAGCCCTTCAGCACCGCCATAAACAGGTTGGCGTAAGCAATACCCATCTGAATAAACGCCACCGCCCGCACCACGCCGACATAATCAGCATGGCCAAATAGCCCGATGCTGATAGGTTTGGCCGCGAACAAGAACACCAGCGCCAACAGCGTGGAAAAACCCAGCACGATAGTTGACGCCGTGCCAACAGCCAGCCGCAACCGCTGCGGATCCTGATGATATTCGGCAACGTATTTTGTGATGCCGTTAAAAATCCCGGCACCGGACAGCACGCCCAGCACGGTAATCAACTGGCGGAAGTTACCCGCCTGCCCAACTCCGCTGGGGCCAAAGGCGACCGCCAGCAGTTTCACCACCAACAGCCCCACGCCAATCTTGATAAGCGTAGAGCCGGCGGTCCAAATCGATGCTTTTGCCAGCGACATATCAGGCGAAGAAGCTGAGAATGGTATTGATCACCGTGCGCTGAGTGACATCAGTCATATTGTAGAACAGCGGCAAACGAACCAACCGCGCGCTCTCCTGGCTGGTGAAGCGATCTTCGCCGGCAAAGCGGCCAAAGCGATCGCCCGCCGGGCAATCATGCAGTGGGATGTAATGGAACACCGTCATGATCTCGGCTTCTTTCATGTAATCGATAAACGCCGTACGGTCTTCAACATCGCGCAGTTTGATATAGAACATATGGGCATTCTGCACGCAGTCCGTCGGGATGCTCGGCAGCACGATACGGCCCGCCTTGGCTAACGGCAGCAGGCTGTCGTAATACCGTTGCCACAGCGCCAGACGACGTTGGTTGATAGCTTCGGCGGCTTCCAGTTGCCCCCACAGATAAGCGGCCTGCAGATCTGACATCAGATAGCTGGAGCCGATATCACGCCAGGTGTACTTATCCACCTGCCCGCGGAAGAACTGGCTGCGGTTGGTGCCTTTCTCACGAATGACCTCCGCCCGATCAATCAGCGCCGGATCGTTGATCAGCGTGGCGCCGCCCTCACCGCCTGCGGTGTAGTTTTTGGTTTCGTGAAAGCTAAAGCAGCCAATATGACCTATGGTCCCCAGCGCTTTCCCCTTGTAGGTTGACATGACGCCCTGCGCGGCATCTTCCACCACGAACAATTTATACTTTTCTGCCAGCGCCATGATGGTGTCCATCTCGCAGGCAACACCGGCGTAATGCACCGGTACAATGGCACGGGTCTTATCAGTGATGGCCGCTTCAATCTTGCTTTCATCGATGTTCATGGTGTCAGGACGCAGGTCGACAAACACTACGGTGGCACCACGCAACACAAAGGCATTGGCGGTTGAAACAAAGGTGAAGCTCGGCATGATCACTTCATCGCCCGGCTGAATATCCAGCAGGATCGCCGCCATCTCCAGCGAGGCGGTACAGGACGGCGTCAACAGCACCTTCGGGCTGCCAAACCGCTGTTCCATCCACTGCTGGCAACGACGGGTAAAACCCCCGTCACCACACAGCTTGCCACTGCTCATTGCAGCCTGCATATAGTCAAGTTCAGTGCCAACAACCGGTGGAGCGTTAAATGGAATCATGTCTTCCTCTGTATAACCAGTACGAGGTGCTTTCAATAACAGCACCCTGTCGTTGATAGAGCCGTAACGCGGCGATGTTACCGAACTGGGTCGCAACCCGCAGGCGCTGTAATGAGCGGCACTCAGCCATGGCCGCTGCCATCAGTCGCGAGCCAATTCCTTTGCCTGCCGCGCCGGGGAACGCCGCCAGCAGGCCGATGCGGGCCTCCTGGCCATCGAGTTCACGCAGGCTGACAAAGCCTTCCGGCTGTCCGGTAGGATCCAATGCCAGCAGACACTGATGGTCAAAGGTCCCCAATACCGCCTTTTCTATCCATTCAGCATAAAAGCGGCCGCTATCCTGGGAGTGATACCAGGGGGCGCGGAAACGGCTGGCGGTGAACACGCTGGCTGCCGCTGCGCGCAACATCGGGATATCGGCCGGCACCGCCGGGCGAATGGCCTGCGTAGCCTCGGTATCAAGTGATGCACGTTCCGTGCCGATATTCAGCACCAGATCAACTTCCCCCTCAACCAGTTGGAACCCCAAGCGGGTCAAGCCGTCCACCAAAGCAGTTTGCTGCGCAGGAATTTTGGCCTGCACTAATGCGTAGGCATCCAGTTCGGCCTCGCTCAGCATCGGAGCCGCCGTAGAGAAGTTGAGTTTGGCGCTATTAAGGGCGAAAAACTCAGTTTCCCAGGCTAATGGCTCAATACTGGCGTGGGCGTGCATGCAGCAGATCCAGCAGGTATTTTCCATAACCGGTTTTGAGCAACGATTGTGCGGCGCGTTTCACGCCCTCATCGTCCAGCCAGCCGTTACGCCAGGCAATTTCTTCCAGACAGGCAATTTTAAAGCCCTGACGTTTTTCCACCGTTTGCACAAAGCTGCTGGCTTCCAGCAGGCTGTCATGGGTACCGGTATCCAGCCAGGCGAAGCCGCGCCCCAGCAGTTCAACCGTCAGTTCGCCACGCTCCAGGTACATCTGGTTAATGCTGGTGATCTCCAGCTCGCCGCGCTCCGAAGGTTTTACCTGTTTGGCGAACTCCACAACCTGGCTGTCATAGAAATACAGTCCGGTCACCGCCCAATTGGATTTAGGCGCTTTCGGCTTTTCTTCGATCGACAGCGCGCGGAAATTATCATCAAACTCCACCACGCCAAAGCGATCGGGATCCATGACCTGATAACCGAACACCGTAGCGCCCTGCGTACGGGCGGCAACCGTCTTCAGTTTCGGACTAAAGCCTTGGCCAAAGTAAATGTTGTCACCCAGCACCAGGCAGCTCGGTTCGCCGGCGAGGAATTCTTCGCCAATCAAAAATGCCTGCGCCAGGCCGTCGGGGCTGGGTTGTTCGGCATAGCTAAGACTAATGCCGAACTCTTCACCGCTGCCCAATAAGCGTTTGAATGAGGGTAAATCTTCTGGGGTAGAGATGATCAAAATGTCGCGGATCCCCGCCAGCATCAAAACTGACAGCGGATAATAAATCATCGGCTTGTCGTAAATAGGTAATAGCTGTTTGGAAACACCGCGGGTAATCGGGTGTAAGCGTGTACCGGACCCGCCCGCCAGAATAATACCTTTCATACTCACTCCAGAATCCACAGGGCCGCCACTCAAGCGGCGACCTCGTTAAATTTAGTCGGATAAACCTAAACGTTCACCCGCATAGGAACCGTCTTGAACGCGACGCCACCAGGTTTCATTGTTCAGATACCAGGAAACCGTTTTGCGGATGCCGCTTTCAAAGGTTTCTTGCGGACGCCAGCCCAGCTCCCGGTCAATTTTTCCGGCATCTATCGCGTAGCGCATATCATGACCCGGACGATCCTTGACGTAAGTAATCAGGTCGCGGTATTTCTCAACGCCCTGTGGCTTGTTCGGGGCCAGCTCTTCCAGCAGATCGCAGATAGTCTGTACCACCTCAATATTCTTGCGCTCGTTGTGTCCGCCGATATTGTAGGTTTCGCCGACCACGCCTTCGGTAACCACCTGGTACAACGCACGAGCGTGGTCTTCTACATACAGCCAATCACGTACCTGCGCCCCGTCGCCATACACCGGCAAGGGTTTACCGGCAACGGCATTGAGGATCACCAACGGGATCAGTTTCTCAGGGAAGTGATAGGGGCCGTAGTTATTGGAACAGTTGGTGACCAGGGTCGGCAGGCCATAAGTACGCAGCCAGGCACGAACCAGGTGATCGCTGGAGGCCTTCGAGGCCGAATACGGACTACTTGGCGAGTAAGGTGTGGTTTCGGTGAACAAATCGTCCGTGCCGTGCAAATCGCCATACACTTCGTCGGTGGAAATGTGATGGAAGCGGAAGCTTTGCTTTTTCTCCGCGTCCAGCGGCTGCCAATAATGGCGGGCCGCCTCCAGCATGGTGTAAGTGCCCACCACGTTGGTTTCAATAAATGCCGCCGGGCCGTCGATAGAACGGTCAACATGGCTTTCTGCTGCCAGATGCATGACAACGTCCGGCTGATACTCGGCAAACACCCGATCCAACGCCGCGCGATCGCAGATATCCACCTGCTCAAACGAATAGCGTGAGTTATCGGCAACCACCGAAAGCGACTCCAGATTGCCCGCGTAGGTGAGCTTATCCAGAACCAGGACGCTGTCCTGCGTGGCTTCGATAATATGCCTCACGACCGCGGAGCCAATAAAGCCGGCGCCTCCAGTGACTAAAATACGTTTCAACGCCAAACCCCTTTGGTATCCACGATCCAGGACTGCGTAATCTCTTCCGGCTTGATTACCTTGAATTGCTTATGGTCGACCAGCATCACAAGTACATCCGCCTGCTGCAACGCTTCTGGCAACGCTTTCAGCGTCACGTGGCCAGCCAGCGATTTCGGCAACTGTTCCACGTTGGGCTCAACGACCAGCGTCTCCCCCACGTGCCAATCGGCAATCAGATGTGCAACTTCCACCGCCGGACTTTCGCGCAGATCGTCAATATTCGGTTTGAAAGCCAAGCCAAAGCAGGCAATTTTCACTTCTGAGGCACGTTTGTCGGTCGCCGCCAGACAGTCTGCAACGGCCGCTTTCACGCGGTCGACTACCCACAAAGGTTTTCCGTCATTCACCAGACGCGCAGTATGGATCAAACGCGCCTGCTGCGGGTTTTGCGACACGATAAACCAAGGGTCAACCGCGATGCAGTGGCCGCCGACGCCAGGGCCTGGCTGCAGGATATTCACCCGCGGATGGCGGTTGGCCAAGCGAATAAGCTCCCAGACATTGATCCCCTGATCGGCGCAAATCAGCGACAGTTCGTTGGCAAAGGCGATGTTCACATCACGGAAGCTATTTTCGGTGAGTTTGCACATCTCTGCAGTGCGTGAATTGGTAATTACACACTCGCCTTCGAGGAAAATCTTGTACAACGCGCTGGCGCGCTCCGAACATTTTGGCGTCATGCCGCCAATAACACGGTCATTCTGAATCAACTCAACCATCACCTGCCCTGGCAAAACGCGCTCTGGGCAATAAGCGATGTTTACATCGGCGGCCTCACCGGCCTGCTGCGGGAAGCTGAGATCGCTGCGCGCCTCGGCCAGCCACTGCGCCATCTGCTCGGTGGCGCCGACCGGAGAGGTGGACTCCAGGATAACCAGATCGCCCTTTTTCAGCACCGGTGCCAGTGATTTGGCCGCGGCTTCGACATAGGCCAGATCCGGCTCATGGTCACCTTTAAACGGCGTTGGCACCGCGATCAGGAAAGCATCTGCCGCCAGGGGTTGGGTCACCGCCTGCAAATAGCCGCCGTCGACCGCGTCTTTCACCACTTTATCCAGATCGGGTTCAACGATGTGGATCGCGCCGCGATTAATGGTATCCACCGCATGTTGGTTAACATCTACGCCCACCACTTTTTTCTTGCGGGAGGCAAACGCCGCCGCCGTTGGCAGACCGATGTAACCCAGGCCGATAACCGAAATAGTGCTAAAACTCATAGTGTCACCTGATGATTCTTCAAAGCTTCGAGAATACGTTGGCAGGCATGCCCGTCACCGTAAGGGTTATGCGCCCGGCTCATGGCGTGATATTCGTCTTCGTCCATCAGCAACCGGGTAACCGCATCAACAATTTTGGCTACGTCGGTTCCCACCAGACGCACCGTGCCCGAATCGACCGCTTCAGGCCGTTCGGTGGTATCACGCATGACCAGCACCGGTTTACCCAATGACGGCGCCTCCTCCTGAATACCACCCGAGTCGGTCAGGATCATATAAGCGTTGGCCATCAGGTACACAAAGGGCAAGTAATCCTGCGGGTCGATCAGGATGATGTTATCGATCCCTTTCAGAATACGGTTGACCGGCTCGCTAACGTTGGGATTGAGATGGACCGGGTACACAACTTGCACATCGGGATGAGTGCGGGCTATTTCTGCCAGCGCACTGCAAATCCGCTCAAACCCGCCGCCAAAACTCTCACGACGGTGGCCGGTCACCAGGATCATTTTTTTATCGGCATCCAGGAACGGATAACGCTGTGACAGGCTGTCATGCAATGCAGCATCGCCCATCACCCGATCGCGTACCCAGAATAGTGCATCAATTACCGTGTTACCGGTGACGAAGATATGATCGTCAGGTAACAGTTCGCGCAACAGGTTCTGACGCGAGTTTTCCGTCGGGGCAAAATGATACATCGCCAGATGGCCGGTCAGCTTGCGGTTAGCCTCTTCCGGCCATGGGGAGTAAAGGTCGCCGGTACGCAGACCCGCCTCTACATGCCCAACCGGGATACGCTGATAAAACGCCGCCAAACTGGTCGCCAGCGTGGTGGTAGTATCACCATGAACCAGCACCACGTCCGGTTTGAATTCTTCAAGAACGCCTTTCAGGCCTTCCAGAATACGGCAGGTAATCTCACTCAATCCCTGGCCGGGCTTCATGATGTTCAGGTCGTAATCAGGCACTATCTCAAATAACCGCAATACCTGATCCAACATCTCACGATGCTGTGCCGTAACGCAGACTCTTGATTCAAAGGCCTCATCCTGAGCCAGGGCATGTACCAGCGGGGCCATTTTGATGGCTTCAGGTCTGGTGCCGAAAACAGTCAACACTTTCACAGCGAATCTCTTATTGTCGGTTAACCGCAGGCGTACCTGCGAATTGGGCGCTTATGCGCCCTTCAGCGAATTATTATATTATTTTTAATTACGCGGCCGACGCGCCAGGGCAACACCTGCGCCAACCAAAGCACCCATCGCGCCCCACATGATCAACCAGAATATCCGCCGTGGGCTATCACGTTTTACCGGTTCTTCCGGGGTCCGCAAATAGCGGTAAGTCTGAAATTTTTCGTCCAACGTCGGGCCGACGTTCAATGTCGACAGCATCGCACGATTTTGATCGTAATCGAGATCGAAGGTTGGCCCTGAAGCCTGTAACCCTTCCAAACGCGCCTGCAGCATAGGTTTACCCAACAGGAACAGGTCGGAGTCCGGCAGTTGCTCTGCCGGCGTATCGGTCTGAGTCCGGCTGATACCCTGCGTCTCGGCAATTTTCAGTGCCTGTTGAATGGTATTCAATTCGCGCTTATACACTGCCGCCGCCACCGCTTCCTGACGCTTGACCTGCGCCTTCATCGAGGTGGTACGGGCCGCCCAGGCACCCTGGGTCTCTTCGTTCAAATGCTGCGCAGCACGGTGACTGGCGAACGCCACATATTGACGCAACAGACGGTTGGCATCCGCCGCCGTTTCCGCCGTCAGCTTCACGCCGTCGTTCGGCACTTTTTTATCATCACGCGGCGTGAACTGAATGTTGTTAATCAGTTCGTCGAGCAATGCCGCATCGGCAGCAGCATCGCCCTCCTGGCGCTGCTTGTAATAATCGCTCTGCAGCCAGAAATCGCGACGCGTATCGTAGGCCGCCAACTGCATAATGAATTCATTATAGGCTTCGTCAGCAATGCCGGGTTGATCGGTGCTGGTAGCCGGCATGGTCCGCACATCCAGATTACGCAGGAATTGTTGCTGAGAATAATATCCCCCCAACGCATTCACTGTTGGCCGATCGGTAATCGCCGTCGCACTCCACTCCTGTTTCACCAGGTAGGAAACCATCAGTGCAACCACGGCGAATAACACCGCAATACCGATAATCCATGGCTTACCTCGCCACAGGGTGCAGCACAGGCCGCGGATATCGAGTTCGTTATCCACCGCCGGGATATTCTTGTCAGACCTTGTTTCTGGATTCATCACTGCCCAAAAGCCTCTGGTTAAGATACTTGCTTATTGCCGTTCGAACGCCGCAGACGACGCTTGATACGCTTAATGTAACGTGCAACACGCCAGGCGCGTTTAATGCAGTAGCCGTATAAAAAGAAGGCAAGCAAGAATAATGCCAACATAACCCATTCAGGGATAAAAGTAAGGCGTTCGCCAAGCACGCCGACGGCCGCCAGCAAGGCTGCCGCCAGGGTAATCAACACGAAAGCCTGCCGTGGCGTAAAGCCCGCGCGCATAATCAGATGGTGAATGTGTTGGCGGTCTGGAGAGAAGGGGCTCATCCCTTTGCGTAAACGGCGGTACATGATCGCAATCATGTCCATCAGCGGGATGGCAATAATCCACAACGCGGTAACCGGATTGATGGAATGAGCTTTGCCCTGCGAACTTTGCAGCAACAGCCAAATGGCGGTGAAACCGATCAGCGTGCTGCCGGCATCCCCCATAAACACTTTATACCGGCGGCCAAGAATGCCGAGGTTAAGCAGAATATAAGGAACGATGGCGGCAATCATTGCGAAGCACCAGAAGGCCAATTCAGAATGACCGCTCAGATACAACAACACGCCCAGCGCCCCGAAAGACACGCACGACAGCCCGCCCAGCAGGCCATCAATGCCGTCGACCATATTAAAGGCGTTGATGGCTGCCCAGACGGCAAACAGCGTGACCAGATAGCCAAACGGCCCCAGCAGCATTTCCCAATCGCCCAGCACATGACCAAAACTGCGCAGGTAAAGCCCAGCGAAAACCATCATCGCGATACCGACCAGTGCCTGAACCAGCGCACGAATTTTAACGCTGATATCGAAACGATCGTCAAGAGCACCAACGAACACCAATATCCCCGCACAGGCGAGGTAGAGTTTGCCATGCGCAATCGTTTGGTCAGAGATAAGGAAAGCAAAGCACAGCCCGGCATAAACAGAAATACCCCCGACCAGAGGGATCAGCCCCTGATGGCGTTTACGGTAATTAGGTTTATCAACCAGACCAATACGTTTTGCTGCTTTACGGGCAACAAAGAGAAAAGCCAAAGAAAACAGGAAAACAAATAGAATTTCAGTACTCATAGTGAGTAAGTTCACAGTTAACAAGATCTCTGTAGAAGATAAGGCAGCTTAACACGGGCGACAGGTTGCGCCATGGTATCCCGCTACCTTTCAGTCATTTCCTATGACGACAGCCATTCATGCTTATTCCACCGTGCTTGCCTGCTGTTTCGGCAGCAACAATGGGCGAACGACGAAGCGCCGACCGCAAATAAGATGAATTCTCAGTAAGTCACGAAAATAACTTACGTTTCCATTTCTGTTACTTATCGTATCTTCCAAAAGCAAAAAACGCCACGACTAGGCGTGGCGTTCTTGGAATATTTACTCAATTATGAGCGTATCGTCATTATGAGCGCTTCATCATATCGAAGAATTCATCGTTGGTCTTGGTCATGGCCAACTTGTTAATGAGGAATTCCATCGCATCAATCTCACCCATCGGGTGAATGATTTTACGCAGGATCCACATTTTCTGCAGTTCTTCAGAGGTGGTGAGTAATTCTTCTTTACGGGTACCAGAGCGGTTGTAGTCGATCGCAGGGAATACGCGCTTCTCGGCGATTTTACGCGCCAGATGCAATTCCATGTTGCCGGTACCTTTAAACTCTTCGTAGATAACTTCGTCCATTTTCGACCCGGTATCGACCAGCGCGGTAGCGATGATGGTCAGGCTGCCGCCTTCCTCAACGTTACGTGCCGCACCGAAGAAACGCTTGGGGCGATGCAAGGCGTTGGCATCCACACCACCAGTCAACACTTTACCGGAAGCCGGTACAACGGTGTTGTAGGCACGCGCCAGACGAGTGATGGAGTCAAGCAGGATGATCACGTCTTTTTTGTGTTCAACCAGGCGCTTGGCTTTCTCAATCACCATTTCTGCAACCTGAACGTGGCGAGATGCCGGCTCGTCAAAGGTCGAAGCGATAACTTCGCCCTTCACCAGACGCTGCATCTCGGTCACTTCTTCCGGACGTTCGTCGATCAGCAGTACCATCAGCACGCAGTCTGGATGGTTGTAAGCGATGCTTTGTGCAATGTTCTGCAGCAGCATGGTTTTACCGGCTTTCGGCGGAGCAACAATCAGACCACGCTGACCACGACCAATCGGCGAAGCCAGGTCCAGCACGCGTGCTGTCAGGTCTTCGGTTGAGCCGTTGCCGCGTTCCATCCGCAGACGGGAGTTGGCATGCAGTGGGGTCAGGTTTTCGAACAGGATCTTGCTACGGGCATTTTCCGGTTTGTCGTAGTTAACTTCGTTAACTTTCAACAGGGCAAAGTAGCGCTCGCCTTCTTTTGGCGGACGAATCTTACCGGAAACGGAGTCACCTGTACGGAGGTTAAAACGGCGGATTTGGCTAGGGGATACGTAGATGTCGTCGGGGCCTGCAAGGTAGGAACTGTCTCCAGAACGGAGGAAACCAAATCCATCCTGCAATATCTCCAACACGCCATCGCCGAAGATATCTTCTCCACTTTTCGCATGTTGCTTAAGGATAGAGAAGATAATGTCCTGCTTGCGCATGCGGGCAAGGTTTTCCAGCCCCATATTTTCGCCGAGAGTAATCAGCTCAGAAACCGGCGTATTCTTTAATTCGGTAAGATTCATAGTGGTGGGTTCTTAAACTCGGGGTATGTCTCGAACTTACATCGTGAATGGTATGGCAGCGGGATATCTCTTCCGGCTTTCCGGTGGTTGCGTTGGCTTCCCTTGTTCATCCCAAAACTTAGCGGACTAAGCTGCGAAGACGCTTTCGGTTGCCGACTGGCCACACCTTGAAATCCATTGGATATTCGTGCCTGTTTACTGGACGTTCGATCACCGGGCGCTGAGCCGTCACGGTAAGAAATGGCTTACAGAGGACGCGCGCATTGACGGTTTAAGATCGAAGGTACCTTAAAATTGATTTTGCAAAACCGTTTGATTGCTAAAACGCGGGCTGAGTTCATTTTTTCTTTCAACGCCAGCGGTTCAGCACAGAGTAAAGCTTTAGATTTAGACTCTTTAGATTTAAAACTTCGGGCAAGTTCTATATGCAGTATGGTTAAACTTAACACGCTTCTTGGCAGGCGTCTAGCGGTGAATTGAACATCCCCGCCAGACGCCTGTATATCCCCGTTGTCTCTCACGCGGCAACGTTTTTAGCCGCCGCATCACATCCATTGGGCATAGGGCATCCCGCCCGATTACAGATTCGCGTTAAGGAAATCTTTGAGCTGACCTTTGGACAGCGCACCAACCTTGGTCGCGGCCACTTCACCGTTCTTGAACAGCAACAGCGTAGGGATACCACGGATGCCGTACTTGGGTGCGGTTGCCGGGTTCTGGTCGATATTCAGCTTGGTGATGGTCAGCTTGCCTTCGAACTCATCGGCAATCTCATCCAGAATCGGAGCAATCATCTTGCACGGCCCACACCATTCAGCCCAGAAATCGACCAGGATTGGCCCTTCAGCTTTCAGCACGTCGCTGTCGAAGCTGCCGTCAGTCAGGTGAATAATTTTATCGCTCATGTTCTACTCCAAAGGATTGTGTCTACCTTGTTGGTGTAGCATTAACCAACCTAAGGTGACTTTATTTCACCGGATACGCTTTCGTAAAGCAATAGTTAGCTGATATTCTACCACACTATGAGCAAAACACACTTGACCGAACAGAAGTTTTCCGACTTCGCCCTGCACCCGTTAGTCCTTGAAGCCCTTGAAAAGAAAGGGTTTCAACATTGCACGCCTATCCAGGCGTTAGCATTGCCGCTCACGCTCTCTGGGCGTGACGTTGCAGGTCAGGCGCAAACCGGTACCGGAAAGACGTTGGCATTTTTAACGTCTACTTTTCACTATTTGCTTTCTCACCCGGCGAAACAGGATCGCAAGATCAACCAGCCGCGCGCCTTGATCATGGCGCCAACGCGTGAACTCGCGGTGCAGATCCACTCCGATGCGGAAGCCCTGTCTCACTCCACCGGCCTGAAAATGGGTCTGGCGTACGGCGGCGATGGCTACGACAAACAGCTGAAAGTGCTGGAAAGCGGCGTGGATATCCTGGTGGGGACTACCGGTCGTTTAATTGATTACGCCAAACAGAACTATATCGATCTGGGCGCGATCCAGGTTGTGGTGCTGGATGAAGCCGACCGCATGTACGATCTGGGCTTTATCAAAGACATTCGCTGGTTGTTCCGCCGCATGCCTGCGGTCGATCAACGCCTGAACATGCTGTTCTCTGCCACCCTGTCCTATCGCGTACGCGAGCTGGCTTTCGAGCAGATGAACAACGCTGAATATGTTGAAGTGGAACCGGAACAGAAAACCGGCCACCGCATTAAAGAAGAATTGTTCTACCCGTCCAACGAAGAAAAAATGCGTCTGCTGCAGACGTTGATCGAAGAAGAGTGGCCTGACCGCTGCATCATCTTCGCCAACACCAAGCACCGCTGTGAAGACGTTTGGGGCCATCTGGCTGCCGATGGTCACCGCGTAGGCCTGTTGACCGGCGATGTGGCGCAGAAAAAACGCCTGCGTATTCTCGATGACTTCACCAAGGGCAACCTCGATATTCTGGTCGCCACCGACGTCGCCGCCCGCGGTCTGCACATTCCGTTGGTTACCCACGTCTTCAACTACGATTTGCCTGACGACTGCGAAGACTACGTTCACCGTATCGGTCGTACCGGCCGTGCCGGCGAAAGCGGTCATTCCATCAGCCTGGCTTGCGAAGAGTACGCACTCAACCTGCCGGCGATCGAAACCTACACCGGTCACAGTATTCCGGTGAGCAAGTATAACAGTGATGCGTTATTGAGTGACCTGCCTGCGCCGAAACGCCTGGCTCGCCCACGCGGCGGCAACGGCCCACGCCGTAACTCCGCGCCACGTCGTGGCGGTGCGCCACGCAATAACCGTAAACGTTCAGGCTGATAGACCATGCTCAGTTCCAGCGCACTTTATGCCGCTATCGACCTTGGCTCCAACAGCTTCCACATGTTGGTGGTGCGCGAGGTAGCCGGCAGTATTCAGACTTTGGCGCGCATCAAGCGCAAGGTGCGTCTGGCGGCCGGGCTGGATCAAAACAATCTCCTGTCGCATGAAGCCATGCAGCGCGGCTGGCAATGCCTGAAGTTGTTCTCCGAACGCCTGCAGGACATTCCACGCGCACAGATCCGAGTGGTCGCCACGGCGACGCTGCGTCTGGCGTCCAATGCCGATGAGTTTCTGCAAACCGCAGAGCAAATTCTCGGCTGCCCGATCCAGGTGATCAGCGGTGAGGAAGAAGCACGGCTGATCTACCACGGCGTTGCCCATACTACCGGCGGTCCGGACCAGCGTTTAGTGGTCGATATCGGCGGCGGCAGCACCGAGCTGGTCACCGGTACCGGCGCACAGGCGGCCCAGCTGTACAGCCTGTCAATGGGTTGCGTCACCTGGCTGGAGCGGTTCTTCAGCGATCGCAATTTGGGGCAGGAGAATTTCGAGCGGGCCGAACAGGCTGCACGTGAAATGGTGCGTCCCATCGCGCCACAGCTGCGTCAGCATGGTTGGCAAGTCTGCGTCGGCGCTTCCGGCACCGTCCAGGCGCTGCAGGAAATCATGGTGGCACAGGGCATGGATGAACGTATCACCCTGTCCAAACTGCGCCAATTGAAACAGCGCGCCATTCAGTGCGGCAAGCTGGAAGAGTTGGAAATTGAAGGGTTGACGCTGGAGCGCGCTCTGGTGTTCCCAAGCGGGCTGTCGATCCTGCTGGCGATTTTCCAGGAGTTGGGCATCGAAAGCATGATGCTGGCCGGCGGCGCACTGCGCGAAGGACTGGTCTACGGCATGTTGCATCTGCCGGTCGAACAGGATATTCGCAACCGCACCATTCGCAACCTGCAACGACGTTATCTGTTGGATACCGAACAAGCCGAACGCGTCAGCCAATTGGCCGCCAACTTCTCGCAGCAGGTAAGCAATGAATGGCAATTGGATGCGCGATGTCGCGAGTTATTGCACAGCGCCTGCCTGATCCACGAAATCGGCCTCAGCGTTGATTTCAAACAGGCGCCGCAACACGCCGCCTACCTGATTCGCCATCTGGATTTACCCGGCTTCACCCCGGCACAGAAAAAACTGCTGGCCACCCTGCTGCAAAACCAGAGCAACACTATCGATCTGCCACTGCTGAGCCAGCAAAACGCCCTGCCGCCGCGTACGGCGCAACGTTTATGCCGGATTTTGCGCCTGGCCATCATCTTCGCCAGCCGTCGCCGCGACGATACGCTGCCGGCGGTGCGCCTGCGTGCCAATAATGATGATGAGCTGACGGTGATCCTGCCGCCAGGTTGGCTGGAACAGCACCCGCTACGGGCAGAGGCGTTGGATCAGGAAAGTCATTGGCAAAGCTATGTTCATTGGCCGTTGATACTGGAAGAACAACGTTGATATGACAAGGGCGCTAATCGCGCCCTTTCTTCTAACTTCCGCCTTTAGCCTTGGCCAACTGAGCGCGAATATTCGCCAGATGGCTTTGACCTTTTTGCATCCGTTCTTGCGGACTGACCACCTTACGTTCACTTTCCCACGCCAGGTCATCCTGCGGCAGTTCCAGCAAGAAACGACTTGGCTCCGGCCGCACCAGTTCACCATATTGGCGACGTTCGCGACACAGGGTGAAAATCAGCTCTTTTTGGGCACGAGTGATCCCCACATAGGCCAAACGCCGCTCTTCATCGACGTTATCCTCATCAATACTGCTCTGATGCGGCAGTAACCCCTCCTCCATCCCCACCAGGAAGACATAAGGAAACTCCAGTCCTTTGGAAGCATGCAGCGTCATCAACTGAACCTGATCCAGCTCCTCGTCGCTTTCGCCACGTTCCATCATGTCACGCAGGGTAAAGCGCGTTACCACCTGGGTCAGCGTCATTGGCTCATCCAGCTCGCTGCCTTCGAGCATTTCCGTCATCCAGCCGAACAGGGTATTGACGTTTTTCATGCGCATTTCGGCGGCTTTCGGGCTGGGTGAGGTTTCAAACAGCCAGCTTTCGTAATCTACACCGCGGATCAGATCGCGCACCGCGGCTATCGGTTCACGCTCCGCCAACTGAGCAATCCCGTCCAGCCAGTGAGTGAAGCGCTGCAGCGACTCCAACCCACGACCGGTCAGGTGCTGGCTCAGACCGAGATCGAAACTGGCGCGGAACAGGCTTTTGTTACGTTGATTGGCCCATTCACCCAGCTTTTGCAGCGTTGCCGGGCCAATCTCACGCTTTGGCGTGTTAACGATGCGCAGAAATGCGCTGTCATCATCCTGGTTAGTCAGAACACGCAGGTAGGCCAGCAGATCCTTGATTTCCGGCCGTGAGAAAAACGAGGTGCCACCGGAAATTTTGTAAGGGATGCGGTTTTGCATCAGCATTTTTTCAAACAGCCGTGACTGATGGTTACCACGATAAAGGATCGCATAATCGCCGTAGTTGGTTTTCTTCACGAAGTGATGGGCAATCAGCTCCCCGACAACACGCTCGGCCTCATGATCCTCATTATTGGCGGTCACCACCTTCAGCTCTTCACCGTAACCCAGCTCGGAAAACAGCCGTTTTTCAAACACGTGCGGGTTATTGGCGATCAGGATATTCGCCGCCTTCAGGATACGCTCGCTGGAGCGGTAGTTCTGCTCCAGCTTAATCACCTGCAACGCCGGAAAGTCTTCCTTCAGCAGCACCAGGTTTTGCGGACGCGCACCACGCCAGGAGTAAATCGACTGATCGTCGTCCCCCACCACGGTGAAACGCGCACGGTTACCCACCAGCAACTTCACCAGTTCGTACTGACTGGTGTTGGTGTCCTGATATTCATCCACCAACAGGTAGCGGATACGATTCTGCCAGCGTTCGCGCACTTCTTCATTACGCTGCAGCAGCAGTGTCGGCAGCAGGATTAAATCGTCAAAATCCAGTACGTTACAGGCACGCATATGCGCGTGATACAGGCCATAGCAATGCGCGAACAGCTTGTCGCGTTCAGAGCGCGCCAGCTCCATCGCCTTCTGGGGATCGATCAGGTCATTCTTCCAGTTGGAGATGGTGGAAATCAGCTGCGCCACCAGCGTCTTGTCATTCTCCAGCCATTTCTCGGTCAGTTCTTTCAACAGCGCCAGCTGATCCTGATCGTCGAAAAGTGAGAAGTTGGACTTCATCCCCAGCGCGGCATATTCACGTTTAATGATTTCCAGCCCCAGCGTGTGGAAAGTGGAAATCATCAGTCCGCGTGCTTCTTTGCGCCCCATGGTTTGCGCCACACGCTCTTTCATCTCGCGCGCAGCCTTATTGGTGAAGGTCACGGCGGCGATGTGCCGCGCCTGATAACCACAGTTGTGGATCAGGTGAGCGATTTTGTTGGTGATGACGCGCGTCTTGCCGGAACCGGCACCGGCCAGCACCAGACAGGGCCCGGTAACGAATTCGACGGCTTGTTGTTGGCTGGGATTTAATCGCATGGCGCTTTATTGCTCGACTTTATAACGTGGGAGAGGATTGTAGCAGAAAGCGTCGACGAGATTTAACGGGTATAATCAGCGCAATTTCTGTATTGATAAAGGCAATACCATGGCAAAGACGGCGTGCGCCCTGCACATTCTGGTAGATAACGAAAAACTGGCCGATGAACTGCTGGCCAAGCTTAAACGCGGCGTCAGCTTTGACACCCTGGCGCGCAAATACTCAACTTGCCCATCAAAACGCAATGGCGGTTCTTTGGGCGAGTTCAACAAGGGCACCATGGTGGCAGCCTTCGATAAAGCGGTATTCAGCATTCCGCTGCTCAAGCCCTACGGCCCGGTCAAAACCCAGTTCGGCTACCACATCATCAAAGTGCTGTACCGCAGTTGATTGAGGGGGCAAACGCCCCCCCACCCCTTACTGTGCGCTGGTCTCCGGCGCTGGAGCGGTATCGGTAGGTTTAACCTCTTCCGAGACTACGGCAGGTGCCGGGGACATAATGCCGGTATAGGTTTCCTGTAACTGCTTCATGCTCATCTCAGGCTCGCCTTTCGGCTGCATCAGCACCAGGGTCGCATCTTGCGAAAGCTGAAGTTTCAGTTCCTGATTCAGCGCTTCCAGCGTCAATCCGCTCAGGAACTCCTGACGCAGTTTTTGATACTGCTCCGGCGCGATATCCACTACGCCGCTCTGTTGCGAACGCAGGCGCTGGCTCATCAACACATCCGTATCGGTGCGGGCATAGGTGGCAAACAGCTTGCTGAGTTGATCGTTTTTCTGCGCCAGCAGTGCGTTAAACTCGTCTTGCGACAAACCGTTATTACGCACGTTAGCCAACTCGCGGGCGATAAAGCCCAGGCTGTTGTTCAGGTTGTTGTTTGGCGTGTCGAGATGGATGGCACATTGGGCGCGTTGGTACTGCACGCGGCAATCGAAGCCCAGATGCAGGTTTTTCTGGTCACTCTTGTCCAGCACCTGCTGGAGATGCCAGAACAGCGCTTCGCGAGCCATATCCCCGCGCCAATAGCGGCTCAGATTTTGCGAATCACGGATCGGGTGCCAGGGTGCATCCCACATGATCGACAGCGTATCCTGCTTCACCTGCTCGCTGATCAGGCTGACCGGCTGTGGTGGCAGTGAAGTCAGCGTTGGCATCAGGGCCGGCGTTTCACGCTTGCCTTGCAGCGGCGAGAAGGCTTTGTTGATTTGTTCACTCAGGCTACGGCTGTCTACCTTGCCCACCACGTACAGCGTCATCGCGTCCGGGGTGTACCACTGCTGGTAGAATTTCTTCAGTTGATCAACATTCACCGGTCGCTTGGCGGGCTGGGCCGGATCGTGTGCCAGCATCGTTGAGCCTTTCAGGCGATAGCGCCACCAGGCATCTTTTGGATTCGGTGGGAAAGTGCCAACCGGATCAACACTGGAGTTGACCACCGCATGCACCGTATGTTCGTCGATCGCCAGCTTGCCGGTGGTATCGGAAAGCCACGTCAGCGCTTCTTTCAGCAGATCTGGGCGGTTATTCGGCAAACTGAGATTATAAATGGTGAAGTCATAAGAACTGATGGCCGGCGGCAAAGGTCGTTCGCTGTCTACGCTTTGTTGCCACAGTGAGCGCAACTGCGGCGGCGTAAAGCTTTCGCTGCGCGCCAACGACAGGCGCGGCAACAGATGGGCGAAGCCAATCTGTTGTGAAGACTCCACTAAAGAGCCGGTGTTAACCATCAACCGCAGCTCGACGCGATCGCTCGGCCGCTGCGGTGTGTCTAATATCTGCCATGAAAACCCGTTGGCCAATGCCCCCTGCTGCCAGGCAGGATCGGGTTGTAGTGCTTCAGCCTGCACGCTGCTGTTGGCTACAGCCAACAGCAGCCCACCTGCTATGAGATGAATTCTGGTGCCCTGCATGTGAACCCCTACTTAATGACTATCCAATTTCTTTATGCAAATGCGGATATTCCATTTACCGGAATATTAGGCTGCAACCAACAGCCTACAAACAAAACGCCCTGAGTTTCACAGTGGGGCGGAAAGTAGAAAGTGTACCATCGAGTTAGACCGCGCGCCTTTGCGGATGTCACTCATTAGTGTGAAAAATAATGGATAACCGTATTTTTAATGCAAGAAATCATTACGCGGGGGGATAAAATGTCACCGGTTGCCGTGGCAACCGGTGATTTGAGGATAAAATCAGGCTGAAGGCAGCGTTTTATCGGCTCCTGAGCCAGTCTTGTTGGACAGGGTGTCATGCAGTTGTTTTTCATCCAGCTGTTTACACCATTTTGCCACCACCACCGTGGCCACACCGTTACCGACCAGGTTGGTCAGCGCACGGGCTTCAGACATAAAGCGGTCAATACCCAGAATCAGCGCCAGACCGGCCAGTGGCAGATGACCGACGGCGGAAATGGTGGCGGCCAGCACGATAAAGCCACTGCCGGTCACCCCTGCCGCCCCTTTAGAGGACAGCAGCAGCACCACCAGCAGCGTTACCTGATGGATAACATCCATATGGGTGTTGGTCGCCTGCGCGATAAACACCGCGGCCATAGTCAGGTAGATTGAGGTGCCGTCCAGGTTAAAGGAATAGCCGGTCGGAATAACCAGGCCCACCACCGATTTCTTGCAGCCCAGTTTTTCCATCTTGTCGAGCATACGCGGCAGTACCGACTCGGAAGAAGAGGTCCCGAGCACGATCAACAACTCTTCTCTTATATAACGAACAAACTTAAAAATGCTGAAGCCGTTGGCGCGGGCAATCGAGCCCAGCACCACCACCACGAACAGAACGCAGGTGAGATAGAAACAGGCGATCAACTGACCGAGCTGCAGCAGCGAGCCCACGCCGTACTTACCTATGGTGAACGCCATTGCCCCAAAGGCTCCCAACGGCGCCAGGCGCATAATCATATTGATGATGCCGAAGATCACGCGGGAGAAGCTTTCAATCACATTGAAGATCAGTTGGCCCTTATCGCCCAGGCGATGCAGGGCAAAACCAAACAGCACGGCAAACAGCAGCACCTGCAGAATATTGCCGCTGGCAAAGGCACCAATCACGCTGCCGGGAATGATGTCCAGCAAGAACGGGACAATGCCTTGCTGCTGGGCTTGTTCGGCGTAGACGGCTACCGCTTTGGCATCCAGCGTACCGGGGTCGATGTTCATCCCGGCACCCGGTTGTACCAGGTTGACGATCAGCAAACCAATCAGCAGCGCAATGGTGCTGACAATTTCAAAATAAAGCAGTGCAATCGCGCCGGTACGGCCTACGGCCTTCATGCTCTCCATGCCCGCGATACCGGTCACCACGGTACAGAAAATCACCGGAGCGATGATCATTTTAATCAGTTTGACGAATCCATCGCCCAGAGGTTTCATCTGCGCGCCAATGTCAGGGTAGAAATGGCCAAGCAGGACGCCCAGCGTAATCGCTGTCAGCACCTGAAAATAGAGGCTCTTAAAGATAGTGAGTTTCATATGAACATCCTTTGGAGGGGAAGACACGCACCAGGCGGTAGTCTAGTTATCTCGCCTGTTCATCGCTTGCGCGGAAAATAACACCCACCTAACAACATGGAAATAATTTGTTGCACCAATAGATACATGTTGATACGAATTTAAGAGCTGAAACGCGCCAGCCCAAATGCAAGGTTATAAATTGCGTAACCCTTTGTTTGCACTAACGCAAAAGAGGTAGGTATCACTGGCGGTTTTCGGACAGGGTAATGGGCGACCCGGATGTCACCCATGACGAAAGGCAAAAGGGAGTCAGGCCGAAGGCCGGCAGAATTCGGCTTCAAACTCACTGCGCGGTAACGGACGAGCAAACAGGAAGCCCTGGCCGCTATGAATACCCTGCTGCAACAGCCAGTCACGCTGCTCGGCATTTTCAACACCTTCGGCCATCACCGGCAGAGCCAGCACCTCAGAAATCGAACTGACAATACGCACCATGGCATCGTCCGTCGGCAGGCCCTGAATAAAGCTCTTGTCGATTTTAATCAAATCGATCGGCAGGCATTTCAATCGGTTGAGGTAATTAAGGCTGGAATATCCCATGCCGAAGTCATCCAGCGCGATGGAAAGCCCCAAATCGTGCAACTCCCGCAACAGCGCCAATGCGCGATCGAGATCGTCAATACGCACCGTTTCGGTAATTTCCAGCAGCAATTTGCGCGGGTCAATCTGATACTGCGCCAGCAGGTTCTTCAGGTGCGGAATAAAATCCTCATGCCGCATCTGGATTGGGGACACATTGACCGCCAGCGGCAGCGTAATACCCCGGGCCTGCCAATCGGCCAGGATCAAGCAAGCCTCTTCCAGCACCCAGTTGCCGAGCGGCACAATCACACCCAGCTCTTCGGCTAACGGAATAACTTCGGCCGGCAGGGTAAAGCTGCCGTCGTACTGCTGCCAGCGCAGCAAGGCCTCGGCGCCGATCACCGAGTTGGACTGCATATCGACCTGAGGCTGCAAAAACAGGGTGAAACGACGCTGTTCGATGGCTTGCAGAATTTCACTTTCCTGCGTCAGTCGTTTTTGCGTACGCTCCGTCAGGCTGGGCTCGAAGAACAACACCTGATTTTTACCTTCACGATGCGCCGACATCATCGCCGAGGTGGCACTGCGCAGTAACTGCTCCGCGCTTTCTCCCGGATTAAGATAATGGGCGATGCCGATGCTGGCGTTGGGCCGCAGCGGCATATCCTGCAGGCTCAGCGGCGCGTTAATCTGTGCCATGATTCGACGCGCCAATTGCATGGCGTGGAACGGCCGCTCAACACCTTTGGCCAGAATGGCAAACTCGGTTTTGCTCAGCTGCGCCAGCACGCCGTTTTCATCGATGCACTCACGCAGTTTCTTAACCAACGTCAGCAGCAGGGCTTCACGCATTGCCGGGTTGAGCACACCGGAGGCCTCATGCAAGGTTTCGATGCCAATAACCAGCAAATTAAAACGCTCAGGCCTCAGGCTGGAAGCAATATGTTGCTCCAGCAGAGCGGTAAACAGCGCCTGATTCGGCAGCTCGGTAACCGGATGATGGGTGCTCATACGGCTCATTTCGGCATGGGCTTTGGCCAACCGCTGCTGATTGCGGTTGTAATTGCGAACCAACAACCCCAGTTCGTCGTCCTGGTGTAACGCCGGCAGCATCAGTTGATGGTAAGGCGCTTCTTCCTGGGAAATATTTTCCAGTTCTTTGGCCATCGCGCGCAGCGGATGCACCATCAGCCGGTTCATACACCAGCTGATAGAAACCGACAGAATCAGCGCCAGTAGCAAATAGGTCGATAACATGGTCGACAGAATGCTGAGAATGAATTGGTACATGCGGAACGAGTCGGCCTGCAGCACCAGATAAGCCAACGGCTGCGGGTTGGCCGGCACGCGCTCCAGCGAATAGAGCGGAACGGAAATCTGGATTGGCAGCTCAAACAGGCGAGCAATCAGCGTCGGTACCGGGCGTTCAGGCGGGAAATTGGCGTGTAATGCCTGGAATTCGTTCGGCAGTACAATATCCGCCCGGCTCAGGATACCTACCGGCAGCAAGGTGTTCAGCACCCGCTTGGTTTCCGGCACATCCATGCGCAGCACGGCCTCCGCCAGCGGCTGGCGTACGGAATGAGCAATATTTTCCAGTTGCTGGGCATAGTCATCCCTGCGCTGCTGCACAAAATGGAATAACTGGATCACGATAAAGATACAGATTGTCACCAGCGCCACGCCGGAAACCGTTGCCATCTGTTTAATCGTTAATGAACGCCTGACCCGCAAACCTGCTCTCCGCTAATTCGGGCTGAAATAAAAAAGGGATGAATAATACCCATCCCTCGGACCGGTCTGAGTATACTCGATTGTCAGCTGTTTTTATCTTGCCATACCCAGGACAAAACCAAGAAAACCGCGGGTTTCAGTCTTTTCCTAATGAAACGCGGCTTACAAAGCCAGTTATTAGTGATAGTGCCCTCGGTGCGCCAGGCCCAGGTATCTCAGGATGCATACCAAACTCACACAGGGTAGCAAAACTACCCTGTGCCGACACTCTGAATCTACCTGAGTTGAGTTACTTGAAATCGGCGTATGGCGTCAGCGGCTGCGGCGGTAAATCCAGGTCGCCTTGCCAACCGGCCATCGAATAGCGCAGATAAATCAATGCGTGGCTTGGTGTATAGTCTTTTGCCTGCTGGATATCGAGCCCGGCACCCAGCGTCCAGTGCGAACTGAGGCGTCGCTCGACAATCGCCCGCAGGGTATAACCGACACCGGAAGAAGAACTGCCGTCTTCTACCGCAAACTTGTCCGGCAGCGAGTCCGGGATCAGCCCTTGCAGCGGATAACGTTGTTGACTGTTGGTTTTCGAATGGGACAGCGACACCGACCCACCCAGCTCCCATGACCAGTTCTCGGTTCGCTGGCGATAATTGACCGGCAGCGCCAGCGACATATATTGCTGCGGGCTGTAATAGCCCCCCTGGCCAAGAGAGTAACCACTCAAATCCTTCTGATAGTGCCACAGCATGGTGTTCAGCCCGACGGTGACGCGGCGATTATCTTCATTGATCAGCTTGTAGTAATAACCGGCCATAAAGCGTTCACGTTGGTTATCCTCAACGTTTTTACCGGTCAACTGATGTGCGCTGAGATCGGCCCAGACCCCATGAGCCTCGCCACGATCGTAGCTGCCGCTCAGGCTGACTCCAGTGGCGCGAACGCCACCCCAGGTGGTGCCGGTGTTCGGATCTTTGGTACCACCAAACGCCAGCAATGAGCTGGAAATCGGTCGACGCGAAGCCGCCAACGTCCAGCCAATGTGGTTCCAGTCATTGCTGTAGGCCAGCCCGCCGACCCAGTCGACCACCTCAAAGCCCATCGGCGTGGTGCCGATGTCCCCTGACCAGCGATCGTTCTGCCAGCCCACCGCCACGCTGGTGCCGGTGGTTTTCTGATGTTCGTCACCGCTACAACCCTGAGTATTACAGGTACCAAAGGTTTCGTAATATTTGCCGCTGCCGTCGGTAGAGAAACGGCCGGCATCCAGCTGCACGGTATCGGAACGGAAAAATGCCCGCCCGTCGTACAACGGCATATCCACCTGCAGCATGGTGTCGTGCGCTTTGTAATCTGAGATACCGCCGGTACCACTCGAGCCCCAGTAATCGTGATCGAGCGTGACGTTAACGTCCTGCTGACGGTACAAATCTGCCGCGTCCGAGCGAATACCTCGCTTGAGCCAGTCATCGCTCGGGTTGTTGCGTGTCAGATAGGTGTAACTGTCGTTATCCTGCGGCACGTCCGGCGCAATGCCGCTGGCCACCATCGCCTGTTTGTAATCCTGTTGCGCCAGCGCCGGTTGGCGTTGGTCGCGCTCGAGCCGCGCCGCATCACGGTAAATCAACGCCTTCGACTGGCTTGCCGGCTCTGGCTGGGCCGCGGTTTTTAGCCGGGTAAAGATGTCGGTGGCTTTTTGCGGTTCGCCAACGGCATACCAGGCGTTAGCCTCCCGTCGCTCGCTGTTGCCTGAGGGGATTGGCTCCGGCGCGTTGGTTTGCAGCCGCTGGCGTGCCTCGTTCAGCTTGCCCTGCGCCACATAAGCCTCGATTTCGCCCAGTCGCGCATCCGGGTTATTCGGTTCGCGCGCCCGCACCCGCTGATAGTCGACCAGTGCGGCGTCATAGTCACCGCGTGCCAGCGCCCAATCGGCCAACTGAAGATCGATACGGGTATCCACCGGCTGTCGACGCAGGTAAGCCACCGCGCCCGGCTCATCACCTGCGGTGCGTAGCTGCTCGGCATGCTCCAGCGTTGCCTGCATTTTCAAACGCTGCGCCAGTTCGCGCATATTGTCGTTCCACTGTGCGGTGGGTAAGGCATTCAACTGTGCCAGCGCCTGCGGGTCGCGATCGCTACCGGAGAGATACAGCGCATAGGCATAGGCCAACTGCGGGTTACCACGCTGTTTTTGCGCCAGCCGAGCGAACAGGGTATCCGCCTGCTGCGGCTGCCCGGCCTGACGCAGCGTTTGCGCGTAGTGATAGGTCAACCAGACGTCATCGGGGTCCATCTGCTGGGCACGACGGTATTTTTCGGCCGCCTGGTGCCACTGCTGCTGCTGAACCAGCCGATCGGCCTGCTGCTTGAGCATATCGAGCTGCAAACCCTCCAGCGTACTGCGCATTTTGTTTTGCTGGCTGCGCGGCAGACTGTTGAGGTAGGCCAGCGCCTTTTCCGGCGATTGCCGTTGGTAAATATTCACCAGACCACGCACCGCACTGCCGCTGCCCGGATCCAACCGCAATGCCTGCTGATAAAAGCGTTCGGCGGCGGCGTCATCTTTACGCGCGACCGCAACGTCACCCAAACCGATCACCGCACTGCTGTCGGTGTTGTCGAATTGCCGTGCCTGTTGGTATTTTTGCTGGGCCAGCGCCAGATTGCCGGCTTTCAACGCCTTGTCACCCTCGTCGACCGCCAGCCAATAGCTGTTACTCTTGATCAAACTCTGCCATTTACTGCTGCCGTAACCGCTTTTATCGGCTTGCAACGCCTGGCGGAACAGGCTCAAGGCCTGCGGACGATTACCCGCGCGCGAGTAAGCCTGCCCGAGCGCGCCCAGCACTTCGGCATCATTGGGGGAAGCCGCCAGCGCTTTCTTCAGTTCGGGAATGGCGGCACGGCTGCCGCCCTTGTCGACCTGCGCCAACCCGCGTACCCGTGCCTGATAGGCCGGATCCGACAACAACGCCTGCTGCCGGGCCAGCTCTTGCCGGGCGCTGACCGCCTGATCGCCGGTTTCAAACACCCCGAGAAAACGGTTAAGGGCCGCCAGGCTTTGCGGGCTGACCGGCATGGCCTTCACTTTCTCCAGCCACAGATCGGCAGCATCCCCGCGCCCGGCAGGATCGGCCGCCACTTTCTGCAGCAAATCATAGGCCTGTGCATCACGATCCTGACTAAACAACATGCGCGCCAGCGACATACGCAGCGGCACGTTACCGGAATATTGCTGATCCAACGCCTGCAGTTGTTTTAGTGCCGCGGCTTCCTGTCCCGGCAGCCGTGCCACCAGCCGCCAATACTCCACCGCCAGCTCAAGCGTCGGCGGATCCCCATGGAACAGGGCATCATACTGCGCTTTGGCCTCCGGCAAACGACCGGCGGTCGCCATCAGCCGCGCCTGCTGCAGCTTTTGGCGGGTTTCCGGTTGGGTCAGCAGCATGTTCATTTCCGCCTGGCGATAGGCACTGGACTGCGGCGCAATCGTTTTCAGCTTATCCAGCTGCTGCTGCGCCAACGCCTGATTCCCCTGGCGTAATGCCAGGCGCATACGCGCTGAAATCACCTCCGGGTTGTTCGGATCCATCAGCTCAAGCCGGTAGAGTGATTGGCGCACCAACTCATCTTTGTTGCCGGCCTCACCAACGCGCACCTGCTCCAGCAACCATTGTTCCGGCGCGACGGTTTCTGCCCCCTGCGCCTGTGGCAACATCGCCAGACTTAAAGGCACCAGGCCCAGCCAGTTTATTCGGAAGTTACGCATTGGCCGCCCCAGGCGGGTTGAAGTTCACCCTGCCGATTAAAACGATAACGTTGTTGATCCCATCCCTGGCCGAACAGCGCCAACGAGGCGCTGAAATAGGCGTTGTCGCCCGGCGGGTTCTGCTTAATACGTTGGCGTTGTACCTGTAGCGCCTCGGGTTGATTGGCCAGCATCGGCAACATCGAGGCAGAAAAACCCACCGGGCCGTTCCCCGTGGTTTTACCGCTGGCGGTGTCGGTTTTCTCCGGCGGCACGCCCTGTTGAACGGTGAGCTGTGCCATCGGTTGCAACTGCTTGAGCAGCGCCGCCTTGTGTTGATCGTCATCTGCCAGCATACCGGCCCACAAATAGGCCCTAATGGCATCATAGCTGCCGATGTTCGGCTTGACGGTGTCCGGTTGCCAGCCTTTGCCGACCTGCCACACTACCCAGTCCGGCAAGAAGCCGTGAGGGGCAGTTTCCAGCCATAGCCGCTGATTGGTTTGCTGCATCGCACGCCATGGGCCGTTCAACGCGGCAAAACGCGCCAACAGTTGCGGCGGCAGGTAACTTGGGTTGAGCCGCCAGCGATCTCCCGCCACAAACCCCACCTTACCCGGTAACAACATCAGCCCCAGACCGGGGATATCTGCCACTTCTTCACGGGCAATACGCTGCAACAGCAAGGTACCCAGGGTCTGATAGCGACGGCTTTTCCACAGGCGACCGGCCTCCAGCAGGTTATAGGCAATCCACAGGTCGGAATCGGAGGCCGAATTGCTGTCCAGCACCGTCCACTGCTTTTTATCGTCCTCACCCCATAGCCAGGCCGGCAAATGGGCGCTGAGATCGCCCGCCGCCAGGTTATTTTCCGTCCACGCCAGCAGTTGGTCGAAAGCAGGCCGATCGTTGGCCACCAGCGCGAAGAACAGGCCATAGCTCTGGCCTTCCGAGGTAGTGATACGATTCGGGCTACTCGGGTCGATCACCCGCCCCTGCTCGCTGATATAAAACTGTTTGTACTGTTGCCAGGCTGGCCACTCGCAGGTGGCTACCGCGCTGAATGAGCACAGTAGCAACATGCCGAATGTCAGACGCTTCAATGCCGCAGGCATAGCGATTAATCCCGATCTTCAGGCGACAGGCGACGACGGCTGAAGGCTTTCAAACCACGCCACAACATCAGCGCCAGGATCACCACCACCACTACCGCAATCACTGCCAGCAACACCGGGTGGGTCGACAGCGCATGCCAGATACGCTCCCACCACGGCAGGTGCCCGACATAATAAACGTCGCCCACGCGCAGGCTGTTCACCCCGGATTCGCGGATCACCGCTACCGAACCAAACACCGCCGCACGCTTGCCGCTGTCCAGCAGTGCATTGTTGAGCAGGTCGTAGCCACGCGGGCTGTCGGCCAGCAATGCCACAATGCTGCGCTGATCGTTAAACGGTGACTGTACGCCGACTATCGCCGACATGGCCCCTTCTGAACTGATGGTGGTTTTGCTGTCCGCCCTGGTGTCCTCCGCCAGCACGTCCATGGTCGGCAGCGGCAACTGCCGTGTCGGCTGTTTCACCCAGCTCTGGGTGGCATCGACCAGCAGGTTGATTTTTTTGTCGTCCCGCAGTTCCGGCGGAATAGTGCCGATCATCAGAATATCGGCGTCACGCTGTTTGGCTTGCGACCAGTCGTCACTCACCGTCACCGCCAGCGCCGGATAACCGGTCTGGGCGCCGATAACGCCCATCGCGTTCAGCAATGCGCTGACCTGCGATGGCTGTGGCTGCTTGTTCACCAGCACCAGCGTTTGCGACAGATCGGCCAAACGGCTGAAAGGAAAACCGGCGTTGGCAAAGGCACGCAGATCCGGCATCGCCATAAAGTGGCGGTAACCGGAAAAATCGATGGTCGATGCACCGTCGATCACCGCATGGTTAGCGGTGAAGGAGTAGGTTTCACAGCGGCCTTCGGCCCCGCTGGCGAGCAGGGTGGTGTAGTCAAAGTCGAAACGCAGTTGGTTGGTGGCCCCCAGCCGCAGCGCCGGGATGTTGACGCTCTTGTCCGAGTCGATCAGCCCCTGGGTCAGCGGCAAACGCAACAATTGAGCGCCCTGCTCATGCTCCGGCACCAGCGAATAGGCCTGCACAAACTGGTTGTTCAGACTGACGCTCAGGCGCGAGCCGTCCTGAATGCGTGGCGCGGTATAGCGATATTTCAGATGCATATCAATGCCGGTACTGCGGATCAGGAACAGGTCCGGCGGCAGGTTCATGGTCAGCGAAATCGGCCCAGGCTCGATGCCGCTGGTCTGCAGTTGTTCAGCGTACTGCTGCAGCTCGGCAAAGGTCATCGGTCTGTCGGTCCGCACCCAGTTAGGCGCGTCATACGGCTGGCGCGGCGCCAGTTGTTCGACCTTGTCCACCGTAACATTCTGCCCTCGGAACAGGATGTTACCCTGCGCAATGCCTTTCACGGCGGTGATCAAATCGTTGTCGTCACGGCCCTGCACCAGCAGCAGCTTGATGTACGGATTATCCGGATGGCTGATCATTTCCACCGTCGGGCCGTTGACCGGCGGATAATCGCGCAGGAAGTCCGGGCGCTGCTTGTTGGTGGCAAAGACGATGGCATGCTGTTCCGGCAGCTTGTTATACAGCGTCGGGAACGATTGGCCGCGCCACTGCGCTTTGCTGCCGAACCACGAAGCCAGAATGCCCGCAGCCCGCTGCTGGGTGACATCCGGCTGACCGGCAAACACCATTGGCAGGGTCAGCGGCCGGTTGTCACGGCTGTCAAAGAACGGCTCCGGGAAATGCGACAGCTCGTTCTTCACCGGCAGAGTTTGGTAGCGCAAATTCAACGAGCTGGATTTGCTGACTTCGAGCCACAGCGTGGTGCTGGCCGGGTTTTCACAAATGTTCTGGTAATGACCAACGAACACCAACCGCACACGGTTAAAATCGGTGATATAGCGCGGGTCGATCGCCATCTGGATACGATTGGGTTTGCCGAGCTGCTCTTTGGCGAGAGTGGTCACGCCCATCAGTTCGTCATTGAGGTACACCTTGACGTGCGACTCCACCGGGATCAGCGAAGGTGACGGGGTGAATTCCAGATTGAGCATCGCCTGCGACACCACTTCATCGCTGCGCACACCGAATTCGACCTGGCCATCCGGCCGGGTGCCACGCAGGGTAAAGGTGCCCGGCGGCGGCGCAATCTGGGCAAACTGCAACTGCACGTCACGCACCGGCGCATTCGGATCCTGCGGCGCGACCGATCCCATGGGTGTCGTAACCGCTGCGTCGGCAGGCACCGCCAGCGGCGGTTGCGCGGCAACGGTCGGCGCGGTGGCAGTCTCAGCCTGAGACAGGGTGCTGATGCCTAAGGCCAGGGCAGTAAACCAGGTTATTTTTCTCGTCATCGTATCATCATCAATGTTAGAGCCTGGGGGCCAGGCGAGTAAGCGGGCGGTTTGCCTATACCACTGTCTCTTTTTGGCTGAAGGCCGGAGCCCTGCCGACACCGTGCGGGATAAATGACACCACCCAGCCAATCAGCGTCGTGGTTCCAACCAACAAGCGGCGCACCAACGGCGGTGCGTAATCTGCCATACGTATATAACCCCGGAAGCCCAGCGCCAGAACGTCACGCAGGCTTTCGATCGGCTTATCTTCAGGGAAGCCGTCCTGCCACAACGCCCAGGTATCGGCGCGGGCAAAGGTGCACTGAATAAAATCAATATGTTCACGGGTGCTAAGGCCAACCATGCGGATGCCCACCTTGCTGCCGAAAGCGCGCGTCACCACGCACGGGAAACTGTATTCCTGCTGGCCGCGCTTGAGTAACAACGACACCTTGTCACCGTCTTTCAACGCGTCCGCCACGCGCATCTCAATCCCCACCCCACCGTCGGAATAATCACGCAGCGTGCAGGGGAACAGATGCCCGTCGGCACGGGCAATGGCGGCCGGCATGGCAATCTCCACCCGGTGCGCCTGGCGCACCTGCTTGGCCTCTACCGCCACCGCCACCGCGCCGCCGAGAATGGTCATGTTGTACAAGACCCACACCAGGCTGATGATCACCGTCATCACTTCGTCCGTCGGGCCGTAGCCCAATCGCCAGACGCCAAACACCAATCCAGCCAGGTTCAATATCACCAGGAACATATAGGGCCGGGTAATCACCCAGTCGACATGCTCTTCCTCCACCAGCCCGCCTTTGGCGGTCACGTTGAATTTGCCCTTGTGCGGATTAAACAGCGCCACCGTGGTCGGCCGGGCGATGTACCAGGCCAGTACCGTCTCGTAGATCTCGCTCCAGAAAGAGTGGCGGTATTTACCCTGAATGCGCGAATTGGTCAGGCTGGCGTGGATCATATGCGGCAGCACATACAGCGCGATCGCCAGCGCCGGAGCAAAGATGATATAGGCGTGCAGCAGCAGGAAGGCCAAAGGCGCGGTGAGAAAGATCAGCCGCGGAATACCGGAAAGGAAGTGCAGCATGGCGTTGGCGTAACATAACCGCTGCGCCAGTTTCAGTCCCTTGCCGAACAACGGGTTATCCAGTCTGAAGATCTGCACCATGCCCCGCGCCCAGCGAATACGCTGCCCAATATGCGCCGACAGGCTTTCTGTCGCCAGCCCCGCCGCCTGCGGGATACGAATATAGGCCGAGGTATGCCCACGACGGTGTAAGCGCAGCGAGGTATGGGCGTCTTCGGTAACGGTTTCCACCGCAATACCCCCGATTTCATCCAGCGCACTGCGCCGCAAGATAGCGCAGGAGCCGCAGAAGAAAGTTGCGTCCCACATATCGTTGCCATCCTGCACCAGGCCATAAAACAGCGTGCCTTCGTTCGGCGTCTGACGAAAACGCCCGAGGTTACGTTCAAACGGATCCGGCGAGAAGAAGTGATGCGGGGTCTGCAGCATCGCCAGCTTTTTGTCTTTGAAGAACCACCCCATGGTCAATTGCAGGAAAGAGCGCGTCGGCACGTGGTCGCAGTCGAAAATCGCCACAAACTCACCGGTAGCCTGCTTCAAGGCGTTATTGATGTTACCGGCCTTGGCGTGTTCGTGGGTTGGCCGGGCAATATATTTCACCCCCACCTCTTCGGCAAAGGCCTTGAACTCAGGGCGATTGCCGTCGTCGAGGATATAAATGGTGACCTTCTCTTTCGGCCAGTCGATGCCCAGCGCGGCGTAGATAGTGGGCTTCACGACCCCCAGGTCTTCGTTATAGGTCGGCACCAGCAGATCGAGGGTCGGCCAGGTCGCGCTGTCGGCGGGCATCGGTACCGGCTGGCGGTTAAGCGGCCAGACGGTCTGGAAATAGCCCAGCACCAGTACCACCCAGGCATAGGTTTCCGCCACCAGCAACAGCAGACCGCAGGTCAGACTGAGCGGATCGTCCCAGTTCAGCGTGGCGGTATAGCGCCACCACAGGTAGCGGCAGGACACGGTCAGCGACAGCACGATCAACATCAGCGCCGGCAGGCGGCCCGGTATCCGGCGCACCACCATGGCGATGCCCCACAGCAACAGCACAAACACAAACTGCGCAGGCAGGTCGAACGGCTGCGAAATACACAGGATCGCCAGGATCGCCGCCAATACGCCGACAATAATAAACAGCACGCGGCGCACTCGCCGGTTCATCCGGCTCAGCCGTGCTACCGAGCGTTGCTCAAGCCCGGCATTTTCCAGCCGTTGAGGGATAGCGTTCAGCCAATTGGCGTAGCGCAATTGCAGGCGCTGCCAACCGGCGAAGCGCTGATGGCTCATCGGCTCGCGATCGGTACGGAACACCAACAACCACAATCCCTGCACCAGATAACGCAGCACATCCGCCGGCCGCGGGCGGCTAGACGACAGATGCGGGAACCAATAGGCACGACCGGCCCGCAGCCGTTGCCAGCCCGGCGATTCAAAACGCAGGAAAATCCAGCCCAGCGCCACCAGCAACGTGGTGAAAAAGGCGGTAAAGGCCGATGAGCCATGGCGACGATAGGCGCGATAACGCGTCTGCACCGCCTGTTGGACCGGCGGCACCAGCAGCAGGCTCATCACCCGGCTCATGACGCCGCATCCTTCAGATTGATCAGACACCAGTTGGCCAGCGTCAGCACTTCATCTGCGGCCAGACTTTCCGGTCGATACTCGCCCAGCGGCTGCTTTACCGCCAGCGCCTCGGCCATCGCCTCATCACGGTGGATGACCACCGGCAACAGCCCGCCCAGGGTTTGCAACCACAGCTGATGCAAATCCTGCTGGAGCTGGCTGGCAGCGAAATATTGGTTAATCAGGAAACGGCAGCCTTCCGGCAAAGCCTGTTGATGCAACCGCACCTGGCAGTTAGCGTCCGGGGCGATCAGCATAAATACGCAGTCAGCCAACGGCAGTGCCTGCGCGGCCAACAGGGGGTCATCCGTCGGCAAATCCAGCAGGATCCAGTTGTACTGCGCACTGGCGCCTAGCTGCGCCAGATTGTCCTGCCAGCGGGTGGGATGTTGCCGACAATATTGTTGTAAATTTAACCGTTCTGCCGCGGTGAGTTGGCCAAAGGGCAGAAAGTCGAGGTTTTCGCAGTAGCGCATCGCGCCCTGCTGCCACTCGCCGCCATCCTGCTCCGCTCTGGCCCAGCCGCGCGCCAGCTCAAACGGCGTATTAAAATGCAGACGCAGCAGGTTATCCGGCGCGAAATCGACGACCAGCACCGACTCGCCCAATTGCTGTAATGCCCACGCAAGCGCCGCGGTGACCGACGTTGTGCCCATCCCGCCTCGCAAACCCTGCAGCGCAATCACTGGCATAAATTAACGACTCCCCGTGTTCTGCACGAGTTCGGCCAGCAGCGGCCAGCGAGTCATCATCTGCGTTAAACGCTCCTGACGCGAAATATCGATATAACTTAATTTTGGTAAAGAAAAGGCGTGGCTGAGGGCCAGCAGATCATCCTGTGTTTCTGGCGGTACTACTGCATGAAAGCGCGTTAATTGATTATTCATTCTGCCGCCTTTAAAAATAGGCTAATGTTAATTAACTATAGCAACGCAAAAAAAAAGATACGTCCAATAAGATGATTCTCAACAAATATTAGTACAAGGATTGTTTTCTTTTTTATTATTGTTTCCAATAACAGGATGACTGAATAGCTATACTCAGTTGGCCGCGACGACACTTTCAACGAAAGTAGAAACATAACCTATGGCGCAATCTTTCTCATTAGGTATTCGGCAGGTTTGGGAAGAACTGTCTGTCATGCAGGCCCCGGGGCTGTATTGGGTGAATATCGACCGTCAGACCGATGCTAACCTGCTTTGCCAACAAACCCTGGCCGCCCAGGCCGCAACCAGCCAGGTGGCATTGATTTGCAGTGGGGATAAACCTGACCGACTGCTGGCCGAGCTGGCCTCCCCGGCCCTGAAAAAAATTCCGCTGTACCAGTTGCCGGAAAAAAAAGCCGCGCTGATGCATTTCAGCGACGACCTGATGCGCGCCTTAAAACCCCAAAACCGCTTATTGATCCTGTTGGCCCACGCCAGTTTGTGGCAGACCTTCACCCGTGAAGAACTGCGCAGATGGACGCGCGCCACCGCCATCTGGCTGCGCCAACAAGGCTGCACGCTGTTGATTCTCAGCCACGGCGGCGGCGTCAACAAGCTCAAGGGGCAACTCAGCGCCCAGCACCGGATCCTTAACGGCCTGTCCAGCCTGCAGTGGCAACAGGACAGCGCACAGTATTTGGTTAACTGGTGGAGTACCGAAAACGGCATCAATGCCAACCAACTGCTGACGTTGTATGCCGGTGAAAACGGCTGGCAGGGTGACGATGACAACAACAAACCCTCGCCAACCTCCATTCGCAGCGATGAAGGACTTTATCTGGCCCAACAGAGCATTCTGGAAGGTGCGCCGCCGCTGTCGGCCAACTGGCAACTGCTGGAAAGCAATGCGCTACTGGCGCAGCACGGCATGCTGACACTCTCGGCAACGTTGATTTTTGCGCTGTACCAAAGCGATGAGATAGATGCACTGGCGCACCAAATCCACAGCCTGCGTCGCCAGCGCGGCAACGGGCTGAAAATCGTGGTGCGCGAGATGAGCGCCAGCCTGCGTTACAGCGACGAACGCCTGCTGTTGGCCTGCGGCGCCAACCTGATTGTGCCGCACGTGGCACCGCTGTCGCGCTTTCTGACCATGCTTGAAGGCATCCAGGGGCAACGCTTCTCACGCCACGTTCCGGCAGATATCGACGCCCTGCTGGCCGGGTTGCGGCCGTTGCAGCTGAAAGGCTACATGCGGCCGGATGATTTTAGCCAGGCGGTCATTTCGCTGATGGGCAACACGCTGTTGCCCGAAGACGGCAAAGGCGTGATGGTCGCACTGCGCCCGGCGCCGGGGCTGCGTGCCGAACAGGCAATGACCCTGTGTTTTTTGCGCCGCTTCGGCGACGTAATGACCGTGGTGCAAGGCCGCCTGGTGCTGTTCCTCTCCACCTGCCGAATTAACGATTTGGATACCGCCCTGAAATTTATCTTCCGCCTGCCGGTGGATGAAGCCTTCAGCAACCGGGTGGTGTGGCATCAGGACGTAGATATTATTTCAGAAATCAAACGACTGGCGCACAACGCACCTGTTCAGTTGGCCGCGGCGACCGCACCGGTAGCGCCACATCAGACCGCCGTCGAGGCTGAAAGCCCGCAGGAACGCCGTCAGCCGGTGGCCTTCACGCTAACCACCACGGCACAGGAGAACAAGCATGTTGAATCTTAGCGATATCGTGCAGTTGATTATCCTGTGCGCCATTATTTTTATTCCACTGGGCTATGCCTTTCATCGGCGTTTCCCGCACTGGCGTCAATACTGGCAAAACCTGTTGTTATCACCGCGCTATTTAAAATCCGCCGGGTTATGGGTGCGCGAAGGTTCTTCATCTCAGATTAAGCGTAAAAACAGCCATGAAGCCAACAAATAACCCGCAATCCGATAACTCCCTGTGGCGCTACTGGCGTGGGCTGGGGGGGTGGAACTACTACTTTTTGGCCAAGTTTGCCCTGCTGTGGTTCGGTTATCTAAACTTCCACGCACTGCCAAACCTGGTGTTCATGGCATTTCTGTTGATGCCGATACCGGCGCTGCGCGTGCACCGCTGGCGCCATTATCTGGCAATCCCGATTGGTTTCGCGCTGTTCTATCACGACACCTGGCTGCCTGGCATCAACAGCATCATGAGCCAGGGCTCGCAGCTGACCGGCTTTAGCGCCCAGTATCTGCTGGGGCTGACCAACCGCTTTATCAACTGGCAGATGATCGGCGCCGCCTTTGTGATGCTGATTGCCTATCTGTTTTTATCCCAGTGGATACGGGTGACGGTGTTCACCGTTGCCGCGCTGGTGTGGCTGAACCTGGTCAATATTGCCGGCCCGGCAGTATCACTGCTGCCCGCCAGCAGCCCCGCGGCCACCAGCAGCACACCGGCAGCGACAGCCCCGACGGCGGGCGGTGATGGTGCCCCGACGGACAGCGCGCCGCCCACCAGCGCCAACCTGACGGCCTACCTGAACCAGTTTTACGATAAGGAAAAAGCCCGCGCCACCGCCTTCCCGGCCAGCCTGCCTGCCGATGCTCAGCCGTTCGACCTGTTGGTAATCAATATCTGTTCGCTGGCCTGGGCAGACATGGATGCGGTGAAACTGGAGAACCACCCACTGTGGTCGAAGATGGACATCATGTTCGACAACTTCAACTCGGCGACCGCCTACAGTGGCCCGGCATCCATACGCTTGCTGCGTGCCAGCTGCGGCCAGCTCTCGCACCACGACCTGTATCAGCCGGTGAACCAGCAATGCTATCTGTTCGATAATCTCGCCAAGCTGGGCTTCAAAGAACAGCTGATGCTGGACCACTCCGGCGTGTTCGGCAATTACCTGAAGGAGCTGCGCGAGCAGGGCGATATGCAAGCGCCGCTGATGTCACAAGCCGGTATCGGTAATGAGCTGGCCTCGTTCGACGGCGAGCCGATTTTCAACGATCTGGAACTGCTCACCCGCTGGCTGGATCAGCAACAGAAGGCCGGCGACGGCCGCAGCGCCACCTTCTTCAACGTCATTCCGCTGCACGACGGCAACCGCTTCGTCGGTTCGAACAAGAGCGCGGACTATCAGCCACGGGCGCAGAAGCTGTTCGACCAGTTAAATACCTTCCTTGACCAACTGGAGAAATCCGGGCGCAAGGTGATGGTGGTGATTGTACCGGAGCACGGTGCGGCACTGGTGGGCGATAAAATGCAGATGTCCGGCCTGCGGGATATCCCAAGCCCGAACATTACCCATACGCCGGTGGGCATCAAACTGGTGGGCATGAAAGCGCCGCATCAGGGCAGTACGCTGCAGATTAAGACACCGAGCAGCTATCTGGCACTTTCCGAGCTAGTCTCACGCCTGGTCGACGGCAAAGCTTTCACCGCCCCGAGCGTCGACTGGCAGGCGCTGACGCAGAACCTGCCGCAGACGGCGGTCATTTCGGAAAATGACAACGCCATCGTGATGCAATACCAGGGTAAACCGTATATCCGCCTGAACGGCGGTGATTGGGTGCCTTACCCCCAGTAAATGCCCCAAGAATATTTTCGTTAATACTCAGCACGCCTTCGGGCGTGCTTTTTTATAGCCGGTATCAGGCAACGTTAAATTTAAGCGATTCATTTATTATGATCGTGCGAAGATTCCTAACAAACGATTATTTCGTCAGGATTTCGTTAAGAGAAATAAGCGCCATTAATACAAATGAATTATTCGCTCAATAAACTAATTAACAGGCCCGTGGCTTTAATCAAAAAAAATACCGGCGTAAATGCCGGCATTTAAATTAATCGTCATTGATAACAAAGCTATGCCGCAGGATTTTCATCCTGATCGACCGCAAAGCAGGCCACCATCTGTTCGCCGTATTGCTTTAACTGCGGCTGCAGCTGGGTACAGGGTCCAAAAGCACGACGGCAGCGGGCATTGAATGCACAACCCGGCGGTGGATTCATCGGGCTGGGCAGCTCGCCGGTCAGCTTGATGCGTTCACGACGCATATCCGGATTCAGACGTGGCGTCGCGGACAGCAGCGCCTGGGTATACGGATGACGCGGGTTGTTGAAAATGGCATCTTTGCTGCCCTTTTCCACGCAGCGGCCGAGGTACATCACCATCACTTCGTCGGCAATATGCTCCACTACCGACAGATCGTGCGAGATGAACACATAGGACAGCCCCAAATCCTGCTGCAGATCCATCATCAGATTCAGTACCTGCGCCCGCACCGAGACATCGAGAGCGGAGACAGGTTCGTCGGCAATCACTACGTCCGGGTTAAGCATCAACCCACGTGCAATAGCAATACGCTGGCGTTGCCCACCGGAAAACATGTGCGGGTAGCGATCGTAATGTTCGGTTTTCAGGCCGACCTTGGCCATCATCTCCAGCGCTTTCTCACGACGTTGCGCGCTGTTTAGCCCGGTATTGATCTGCAGCGGCTCCTCGAGGATCTGCCCGACCTTTTTACGCGGGTTGAGCGATCCGTAAGGATTCTGGAACACAATCTGGATCTTCTGGCGCCGCAGCTTCTCAGCGGTGACGTCCGGCTTCAGCAGATCCTGCCCCTGGTAGTACAGCTCACCACCGGTCGGCACTTCAATCATCGTCAACAAACGGCCCAGCGTTGACTTGCCACAGCCGGACTCACCCACCACCGCCAGCGTTTTGCCACGCTCAAGGGTGAAAGAGACGCCGTCCAGCGCTTTAACCAGCCGTTCCGGGGCAAAGATGCCCTTCTTGACCGGGTAGTGTTTCTTCAGGTCAATCGCCTGCAATAAGGGTTGGTTCTGGCTCATACGGTCGGCCTCCCCGCATCATCCAGCGGTGTGTGACATTTAACCTGACGGCCGGGAATGGTGCGTAATTCCGGCTCTTCAACGCGGCAGCGCTCATTGGCGTACGGGCAACGCGGGTTGAGCAAACAGCCGCTTGGGCGGTCATATTTGCCCGGTACCACGCCCGGCAGCGAAGCCAGGCGCGCCTTGTCGGCCGCGAACTCCGGCAGCGCACGCAATAGCGCCTGAGTATAAGGATGCCGCGGTGCGCGGAAGATTTCCGATGCTTTACCGGATTCCACCACCTGACCGGCATACATCACGATAATATGATGCGCAGCCTCAGACACCAGCGCCAGGTCGTGGGTAATCAACAGCAGCGCCATATTCTCACGCTGTTGCAATTCCAGCAGCAGCTCGATAATTTGCGCCTGAATGGTTACGTCGAGTGCGGTAGTGGGTTCATCGGCAATCAGCAGCTTTGGCCGACAGGCAATTGCCATGGCGATCATCACGCGCTGGCTCATCCCACCGGAAAGCTGGTGCGGATACACGTCCAGACGCGAGGCCGGATCGGGGATCCCCACCTGCGTCAGCAGATCGATAGCCCGCTGGCGGCGGGTACTACGGTTACCGCCCTGATGCACCTTCAGCGCTTCCATAATCTGGAAACCGACGGTGTAACACGGGTTCAGACTGGTCATCGGATCCTGGAAGATCATTGCCACTTCCGAGCCCACCAGTTGGCGGCGCTCTTTTTCGGAAATTTTGCGCAGATCCTGGCCGTTAAACTCCAGCTTTTCGGCCATCACCTTACCGGGGAAATCGATCAGGCCCATAATCGCCAGCGAGCTGACGGATTTGCCGGAGCCGGACTCACCGACGATCCCCACCACCTGGCCCTGCTCCACGCTATAACTGATACGGTCTACCGCGCGGAAAGGGGTGCCTTCGTCACCGAAGTGCACCGAAAGCTTGTCTACATTTAATAACGCCATCTCTCTCGTCCTCTTTACTGCTTGAGTTTGGGGTCGAGAGCATCACGCAAGCCGTCCCCCATCAGGTTAAATGCAAGCACCGTCAGCAGGATCGCCACGCCAGGGAAGGTCACGACCCACCAGGCGCTTTGTGCGAACTGCAGTACGTCGGAGAGCATGGTGCCCCACTCCGGCGTTGGCGGTTGTGCACCCATACCCAGGAAGCCGAGAGCGGCCATATCCAGGATAGCGTTCGAGAAACCCAGAGAAGCCTGAACGATCAGCGGCGCCAGGCAGTTTGGCAGAATATTGATAAACATTTGGCGCATCGCACCGGCACCCGCCACGCGTGAAGCGGTGACGTAGTCGCGGTTCACTTCCACCAATACCGCAGCGCGGGTCAGTCGCACATAGTGCGGCAGGGCGACGAAGGTTAACGCCAGTGAAGCATTGACGATCGACGGACCGAAAATTGCCACCAATACCAGCGCCAACAGCAGGCTGGGCAACGCCAGCATGATGTCGACGATACGCATGATGATGGCATCCACCACGCCGCCGAAGTAACCGGCCAGCAGGCCCAGCACCACGCCCATGATCAGCGACAGCACCACCACCAGACAGCCGACCAACAGTGACAGTCGGGCGCCGTACATCAGGCGCGACAGCACATCGCGGCCAACGTCGTCGGTACCCAGCAGATATTGCCAACTGCCGCCGTCTTGCCAGACCGGCGGCTTGAGCAGCGCGTCGCGGAACTGATCCGCCGGCGCATGCGGTGCCAGCACCCCGGCACCGATGGCAATCACAAACATCAGAACGATATACACCAGGCCGACAACGGCCCCTTTATTGCGCTTGAAATAGTGCCAGAACTCCTGGAACGGGCTCATTGGCTTCGGCGCACCTTTAACTACAGACTCAGTGATTTGAGACATCAGAGCGCCCCTTATTTCTTGTGGCGAATACGCGGGTTAACCACGCCGTAGAGCACGTCTACCAGCAGGTTAACCAGAATAATCATACAGGCGACCAGCAACACGCCGCCCTGAACAACCGGATAGTCGCGACGTTGCAGCGCATCCATCAGCCAACGCCCCAGGCCCGGCCAGGAGAAGATGGTTTCGGTCAGGATCGCACCGGCCAGCATGGTACCGACCTGCAGGCCGATCACCGTCACGACTGGCAGCAAGGCGTTACGCAACGCATGCACCACAATCACCCGCATACGGCTCACGCCCTTGGCGCGCGCGGTACGAATATAATCTTCGCCCAGCACTTCCAGCATTGAGGAGCGCGTCATACGCACGATCACAGCCAACGGGATGGTACCCAACACGATGGCCGGCAGGATCATATGCATCACGGCGTCAGCAAAGTCGCCCGGTTCGCCCCAGATCAGGGTGTCGATCAGCATAAAGCCGGTCAACGGCAGGCTATCGTCAAGGAACACCGTATCGCTGACCCGTCCCGATACCGGCGTCAGGTTGAGCTGCACCGAGACCAGCATGATCAACATCATGCCCCACCAGAAAATCGGCATCGAATAGCCGGTCAGTGATATGCCCACCGCGGTATGATCGAATATTGAGCCTCGCCTGACCGCCGCCAGCACCCCAACCGGAATGCCTACCAGCACGGCGAAAATCATCGCGCAGACGCCCAACTCCAGGGTGGCCTTGAAGCGCGGAACGAACTCTTCCCAAACGGAGATACGGCTTTTCAGCGAGGTACCCAGGTCGCCATGCAACACGTTGGATACGTAAGTGAAATATTGTTGATAGAGCGGTTTATCCAGCCCCATTTCCGCCATCAGGTGTGCATGGCGTTCTGCGGAGATCCCGCGTTCCCCGGCCATGATGGTCACCGGGTCGCCGGGGATCATATGGACGAATGCAAAAGTCAGCAAAGTGATGCCGATAAACGTTGGGATAACTAACCCCAAACGTCGGAGTATGAACTGCAACATATCCCGAACTCTCTGTATCAATGCCCGGCAGCTCATCGTCCGCCAGGCTTATTAAAGCTCACACACTTCTGGTGTTTCTCTGCCTACGGGCAACCACGGCCCTCCCTTAAAGAGAGGGCCGTGGAATTAACCGGTAGTGAAATTAATCCAGAGAGACATTCTCAAAGTGATGCTTACCAAGCGGATCCACGACGTAGCCCTTCACTTCCTTACGCACTGGCTCATAAACGGTGGAGTGGGCAACAATCAGCGCCGGAGCCTGATCGTGCATCACTACCTGGGCCTGTTTGTACAGTTCTATGCGTTTGTCGTGGTTCGATTCGGCGCGCGCCGGTTGAATGAGATCTTCAAACGGCTTGTAGCACCAGCGAGAATAGTTGGAACCGTCTTTGGCCGCGGCGCAGCTAAACAGCGTGGCGAAGAAGTTGTCCGGGTCCCCATTGTCACCGGTCCAGCCCATCATCACCGTCTGATGCTCGCCCGCTTTGGCGCGCTTGAGGTATTCGCCCCACTCATAGGTTACGATTTTGGCTTTCACGCCGATTTTCGCCCAGTCAGACTGGATCATTTCCGCCATGCGGCGCGCGTTCGGGTTGTACGGACGCTGTACCGGCATTGCCCACAGGTCGATGGAGAAACCGTCTGCCATGCCCGCTTCTTTCAGCAGTTCTTTCGCCTTGGCCGGATCGTAAGCGTAGTCTTTCACCGCATCGTTATAGCCCCACATGGTCGGTGGGATCAGGTTCTTGGCCGCCTGGCCTGCACCCTGGTACACCGCATCGATGATCGCCTGCTTGTTGACCGCCATAGTTAACGCCTGGCGCACCTTCAGGTTATCCAGCGGTTTTTTCTCAACGTTGAATGACAGGTAACCGACGTTCAGCCCCGGTTGTTCCATCAGATTGATGGTTTTATCCTGCTTCATGCGCGCGATGTCAGCCGGGTTCGGATACGGCATCACCTGGCATTCGTTTTTCTGCAGTTTGGCGTAACGCACTGAAGCGTCAGGCGTGATGGAGAACACTAAACGGTCGATCTTCGGTTTGGTGCCCCAGAAACCGTCAAACGCCTTGTAGAGAATTTTGGAGTCTTTCTGGTATTGCAGCAGTTGGAACGGACCGGTGCCGATTGGGTTCAGGTCAATTTTCTCCGGGGTGCCGGCTTTCATCATCACGTCCGCGTATTCAGCAGACAGGATAGAAGCGAAGTCCATGCCCAGGTCAGCGACAAATGGTGCCTCAGGACGGGTCAGCACAAAGCGTACGGTGTAGTCGTCCACTTTCTCGATTTTGGCGATCAGCTTCGGCATGTCCATGCCTTCAAAGTACTCATAGCTGCCGCCGGAGACTTTGTGATAGGCATTGTTGGCGTCTAACTGGCGTTCAAAGGAGAACACCACGTCGTCGGCGTTGAAATCACGGGTCGGTTTGAAGTCTTTGCTGCTCTGCCACTTCACGCCTTTACGCAGGTGGAAGGTGTAGATTTTGCCGTCTTCGCTGACATCCCATTTTTCAGCCAGGCCAGGCTGCAGCTCGGTGGTGCCGATTTTGAATTCGACCAGACGGTTGTAAATAGGGACCGAGCTGGCGTCATAGGTCGTGCCCGAGGTAAACAACTGCGGGTTGAACCCTTCCGGGGAACCCTCAGAACAGTAAACCAGAGTCTTGGCTTGCACGCTGGCCGCAACGGTCAACGCAATCAGCCCAATACCGAATTTCAGAATCCCTGTTTTTCCCAAGGAACTTGTCATCGCTAGTGCTCCATTATGTGATGTGATGTGTGTATTACCGCCAGAGCCTGTATTTTTTATTGCGCGGCCTGTGCAGTCGGTGCCCGAAGGCTGGGAGGGATAATTGCGCAAGAGAGCCGGGGGAACGCATCCGGTGGGGGCGTCTGAGCGCGTGGAATTCACTCAAACAACTCTCGCTCTTACCCCTGAGGCTACCAAATTGCCAACTGTTTGGGGTGTCGTCAATATAACCAGTGGGGATTTACACAGACTGTGAGAAACAGCAAACAAACATAAAAAAAACCTTTCTTTAACAGATGCAGCATGAAAACTTATGCTATGCGGTCATTTTTAGCTCGATTAGCTGCGTTGCAGAAAGTTGCTGGTGTTTAACTCCGATAAAAAACCAAAAAAGTTTGTTGTTGAATGATGAATATCTGAACGGTTATTTTTGTGATCGCCGTATAAGACAGGACGAAATGCTGTCCTGTTACCCGAAAGGGTGAGGCGTTAGCGTATTTTTTAGCCGGGTGACGCCACAATCTATTCACCGTAAAAAAACTTTCGTCTGTTAAAAAGCCGGGGGCAAAAGGATATCCCCCGGCAACGTGCTACAACCGATTTATTGCGTGCCAGCGCTGTTGCCCAGGCTGCTATTCATATTGTTCAGAATATCGCCGTTATCAGCGTCGATTTCCCAGGAGAACAACCCACCCAACTGCTTATCCAGCACGTACTTGCCCTTCGCCTGTACCGAGCGGGCATCGTCAAAGGTGATCAAGTCGCCGGTGGAAGGTTTGAACACATAAGGGGCTTCGGCAGTGGCGTCGTAGCTGTACTGCCATTCACCGCTCATAAACTCATTGGCGATTTGGCGGTAATCGACGATGCCATTTTCCCAGGTGCCTTTCACCGGGCCTGTCGCGGTACCGGTAAACGGAATGTTGTTCTGGTAGCCGTTAACACCGGTCCAGCCACGGCCGTACATGGCAGTACCCACCACGATTTTGCCCGGCTTCACCCCCTGCGTCAGCAGCGCATTGACGCCATTCACCGTGGTATATGCCGTATCCGGTTTCCAGGACGGCGCTTTCAGTGCCGTCTGGTGGCCCAGGTTTTTCAGATCGAACGCGCCATAGAAGTCGTAGCTCATCAGGAAGATGTGATCCATCGAGTTCTGCGCAGTGTTGTAGTCCACCTTGTCGATTTTGTCCTTGCCGGCGCTGATCGCAGAGGTCAGTTCATACTTGCGACCGGTTTCTGCGGAAAGCTGATCCAGCATCGCCCGCAGTTCTTTCATCAATTGCACATAGGTCGCGCCATCCTGCGCGTTGCCCAGTTTCGGGTTAGCGCCCTGTCCGCCCGGGAATTCCCAGTCGATATCCACGCCGTCAAAGAACTTCCAGGTTTGCAGGAATTCTTTCACCGAACCGACGAAACGATCGCGCTTGACCTTGTCACCCATAAAGAAGAACGGGTCGGACAAGGTCCAGCCGCCAATCGACGGCAGGATTTTCAGGTCCGGACGCGCCTGCTTCAGCGCCATCAACTGGCCAAAGTTGCCTTTGTAGGGGGCGTCCCAGGCGGTCACGCCTTTTTGCCCTTTCTGCAACGCGGCGAACGGATCGTGGATTGACACCTTGAAGTCTTCACGGCCCTGGCAAGAGCGTTGCAGCGCCTGGAAACTGCCCTCGATCTCTTTCAGGCTGTCGTTGATGCCGTCACCGCCGCAGATCGGAATAAAGCCATACAGCAGATGCGTCAGGTTCTGCGCCGGCAGTTTATCAACGGTGAAATTGCGGCCGTAGACGCCCCATTCAACAAAATAAGAACCGACAACCTTGCCGGAGTCTTGTTTATAAGGCTTATTCTTTTCCAGCAGCGGTTCTTTTAACGGTGCCAAATGGCTACCATCGGTATCCGCCACGACAATTTCGGTGGCATCGCTGGCGGTACAACCGTCGGCATTACATAACGCCACCTGCATTTGATAACGGCCACCTTTATTAACCTTAAAGTTTGCCGTGCCCGAAGCGCCGGTTGAGGCACCGCTCCAGACTTGTTTTCCATTTAATAATACTTTTGCCGTAGTACCGGCATCGCCATTCCATAAATTCCATGAAACAGAAACGTCGGCGGCATCTTTTACCTTCACCAGATTATTATAAGCCGTCGCCGCTTGATCGACTTCGACAATAGCGAACTTGGTATTGCCCCAGGCCAACGTAGGCTTGCCTGGAGCAGCGGCCTGCGCCGCAGAGCACAGCGTGCTGCCGATCAACAACGCCAACAGCGGTTTATTAAATTTGCGCATAACTGATTCCTTTATTCCGAGAGGATAAACGTAAAATATTTAATGACGGCCGCCGATTATCGGAGCAGAATAATTCTGCAACAATCCTGGCCGATTAAAGTAAATAAATAGTCACTCGTCTTTTCACGCGGCGGGAATAATTACTCTCGCGTTGTGTATTCAGACTATAGATAAAATACCCCTTAAAACAAGAGCACTATCAACTGGGTTTTATTATGCAACAGTGAATTTATTTAAACATGCGTTTTGGAAGTGGTCAGATATAAGGAGAGTGAATTTATTACTGAGGAAGGATAAATATTTATCACAGTGCTCATTGCCGTAACAAGGCGTTCACGCTAACACTGCCTTCGACAGTAAGTCAGCTCAGATTGAGCACTGTTCGACAAAGCTACAGGCGTAAAAAAACCCGCTAAAAAGCGGGTTTTCTTGAATGTGGTCGGCGAGAGAGGATTCGAACCTCCGACCCACTGGTCCCAAACCAGTTGCGCTACCAAGCTGCGCTACTCGCCGATGCGGGGCGCATCTTACTGCTGACGATATTACGCGTCAATCACTTTCTCGTCCCGGCCAATCAAGTGGCGATAAAAGCGGCATAAAGCGCGCTACAGCAGCCTGCAGCACGCTTTTTCATCATGCCTTCGCAGTTTTCAGCGCCGGTGATTGAGCGCGCAAGAACGGCAGCAGGAACAACGCGGACAAACAGGCGGCGATCGAGATCACCACGAAGAAACCGTTCCAGTGCCAGATTTCCATGATGCGGGCAATCGGGTAGCCGGACAACGCCGCCCCCAGGTAAGCAAACAGGCCGACAAAACCGGTTGCCGCCCCGGCAGCATCCTTGTGCGAACATTCGGCCGCTGCCATGCCGATCAGCATCTGCGGGCCAAAGATGAAGAAACCGATCGCAAAGAAGCAGGCCGCCTGCAGCAGGAAAGTGATACCCGGCATGATCCACAGCGCCGCGACCGACAGGAAAATCCCGATGGCGAAGATCAGGTTCATTGGCCCACGATTACCGCGGAACAGCTTGTCAGAACCCCAACCGGCCACCAGCGAACCAATAAAGCCGCCCACTTCGAATAGCGAGATCGCCGAGTTGGCGGTCATCAGCGAATAGCCCTTTTCCTGGGTCAGGTACAGGTTACCCCAGTCGTTGATGGCCGTACGCACGATGTACACCAGCACGTAGGATATCGCCAACAGCCAGATGTACTTGTTGGTCAACACATAGCGTTTGATGATTTCGCGGTTGGTCAGCCCCTGGCCTTCCGATTCCTGCACCAGTTCCATGGCGTCGTTACGCCATTTGCCCACGCTGGGCAGCCCCATGGTGGACGGCTTGTCACGCAGACGCCAACACATCAGCAGGCCCAACACCACGCCGATAATGCCCGGAATAATCATGCCGTAACGCCAGCTGAAGTGCAGCGAGATAAAACCGACCAGCAGAGGGATAAGCGCTCCGCCAAAGTTATGCGATGTATTCCAGATCGCCCACCAACCGCCGCGCTCGGAACGCGAGTACCAGCTTGTGAGGATTTTTGAACATGGCGGCCAGCCCCAGCCCTGGAAGAAGGCGTTGAGGATCCATAGCGTCCCCAGCATCAACAGCGAAGAACTGAGGCCGAAGAAGATATTGAGTATGCCGGTCATAATCAGACCCAACCCCATAAAATAGCGCGGGTTGGAACGATCGCTGATCATGCCTGAGATAAACTTCGAGCAGCCGTAAGTGATGTAGAACAGCGTACCGAGGATGCCGACGTCAGACATCGTCAGGCCAAGATCGCTCAGCATCGCCGGCATAATGAAGTTGAAGCTTTTGCGCGTGAAGTAAAACGCGGCATAGCCGATGTACATCGTCCACATCAGCTGGATGCGCCAGTATTTATAGCTGGCATCGATCTGTTTTTGATCGGTAACCGGCGGCACATCATCGCGGCTTTTAAGGAAAGACCACATGTGAAACCTCAGAGAATATGAAAAGTGCCGCTATCATGCTGCGCGCGCGCGAAAATGACTTACGCCGGATTCCCGACGCGGCTAGGAGTATTTCCTAGTTTGGCCCTTCCGCCGATGAAACTGTGGGTAAGATCACATTCAAACAGGTGCCATTCTCCGACGTCAGCCGCAGGCGGCCGCCCAGTGCGCTGATGCGCTCCTGCATGCCGCGCAGGCCATAACCCGGCTCATGATGGGCCAAATCGATACCGACGCCGTTATCGCGAATGGTCAACAGTACCTGCGGCAAGCGCCCTTTGCGCCGGCGAAGGCGTGCATCCAGCTCAATCCGGCTGGCGGCGGCGTGACGACAGACATTGGTCACCCCTTCCTGACAGACCCGATACAGAGTAATTTTCAGCGTTTCATCCAGCAGTTCATCCGGCACCTGCCACTGCATCACGCTCACCAGCGACGTATCCTGCGGTAATGCTTCACGCAGCATCGCCGCCACCGCCGCCGACAGCGGCAAATTATTCAGCGCAGCCGGCCACAGCTGGGTCAGCACATCATGCACGCCGTCATACACCCGTAGCGCCAGGGTATCTATCGCCTCGGCGCAGCCCACCACCTGTGGTTGTGGTGCCAAACGCTTGATAATACTGGCCTGGGTGCGGATCACGGTGATGGTTTGACCGACCTCATCATGCAGCTCCCGCGCCACCTCGCGCCGGGTCTGTTCTTCTGCCGTGACCAGCGCGCGCGCCAGTTGGCGGTTTTCCGTCAGCCGCAGTCGCAGTTGCTGGTTCAGCTCGCGCTGGCGTTGAATACCCGCGCCGAGCAGCAGACCGGTCAGGCTCTGGGCCAGCAGCGACAGCAGCAAATCACGGTGAGATTCGGGTTGGGGCGGCTCGTTGGCCACCAGCACCACACCATTGAGCAAGGTTGCCAACAGCGCGCCCTGCCAACCGTAGCGATAGGACATAAAGACAATCGGAATAGCCAGACAAAAGGGGGCAAAACGGCGCAGTTCGGCGGCATTGACCTGCTGTTGCAGCCAGATACTGAGCGCAAACAGCAGTAAATAACTGGCCAAATGGCGCAGCCGTAGCGTCACCGGCTTATGGATCAGGCCCGGTTCAAGCGGCACCCAGATCTGCCGCGCCAGATAGTGCCACAGCAGCAGACAGGTTGGTGCAATGGTGAATCCCCCCGCCAACCCCAGCAACAGGGCTCTGGCCCCCTCACCGTTCACTAACTGCCACACCAACGCCTGCAGCAACGCGGCCACCGCCACCACAGCACCCTGCATCAACGGCCATTGCCATTCGCTGTCGCTTTCCTGATGCCGCAGCAGCCAGGGGGAAGCCACCAGGCTGAGCAACACCGTCAGCACCAGCACCACCACCGAAGCCCACAGTGCCGGCCCGTAACCGAACTGATCGGCCAGCACCACCATCAGCAGCAGATCGGCCAGCAGGATGCCAGGCCAGAAGCGGTAAGGGCTTTGCAGCAGAATGCCCATACGCAGACCAAACGGGAACAGCAACAGCGCCTGCCACGGCGGGTCGATCAGCGCAGTGCCAATGCCCCACAGGCAAAACGCACTGGTGGCATAGATAAAGAACAATGCCAGTTGGGTGATCAAGCGTTGCATCACAGGTTCAGCATCCGCTTCGCCAGTTCGACGTTGTTATTGATACCCAGCTTGGCGAACAGATTGGCGCGATGCACGTGTACCGTTTTGGGTGACAGACCCAGCGCAGCAGCAATCTCCCGCACCTCCTGCCCTTGCGCCAGTAACAGTGCGATTTCACGTTCACGACGGGTCAGTGGGTCCACCTTCACCCGTGCCAGTTGCTGGGCGATTTCAGGCATCAGATACACGCCACCGCTGGCGACGGTGCGCACCGCAGTGATTAGATCTTCCGGCTTGCAGCGTTTGGACAAGAACCCGCAGGCACCTCGCTCCAGCGCCAGCTCCACCAGCGCCGGGTTGTCATGCATTGACAGCATCACCACCCGAATACCCGAGGGAATATCCGCCAACAGATCCAGTCCACTGCCGTCCGGCATCGAAATATCACAGATGCAGATTTCCGCCTCCAGACCGGGCAGGCCGGCGCGTGCCTGAGCCGCACTGCTGAACTCGCCGACCACCTGAATATCCGGCTCCAGCGACAGCAGTTGCACAAAACCCGATCGCACAATGTCATGATCGTCAATAAACGCCACGCGCAAGGTCATGGAAATCTCCGGTCCGAGGAAAGTGCGCAAGTATACCGCAAGCCCGTGCCGGATTAGTTGATGAAAGGAAGGTATTAACAGATTTTACCGGGCGCAATGCGCCCGGTATGGGAGAGGTTACAGCTCGGCCGGAGCCGCTTTTTCCTGCGGAATATTACACCAGTTGTTTTTCGCCACGATGCCGCCGTTCGGCGAGGTATAACCGAGGCAGCCGAGAATGGTATCGAACAGTTCGACATGGCGGTGGGTCTTGCCAACCCGCTGCTGCGCCTGCAATTGCTCAAAAGCACCGCGATGCTGTGGGTCTTCCAGGAACTTGTCAGATGCCCATACCATCATTGGCACGCGGAACTGCTCCACCGGTGCCATTTCACGCGGCGTACCATGCAGATGCGAATTCTCGCCTATCGATTCGCCGTGATCGGAAGAATAGAACACAATGGCCTTCTTCTCGCGCACCTGGTCAATCACATTGGCGATAAAGCTGTCGGTATACAGCACCGAGTTATCGAAGGCGTTAACCAACTGATCCTTGGAGCAGAAATCGTCAACGCCGATACACTCCGGCTGATAGCGCGCGTAGCTGCGCGGATAACGCTGGGAATAGAGATAATGTGAGCCTTTGGTATGCAGGATCACCAGATGCTTGCCCTTTGGATAACGGGCCAGCGACTCCTTCATTTCATCCACCAGCAGCATATCGTCAACCGACTTGCCGTCGTTGCGCTTTTCGGAAGCGATCATCTCGCGGAACGAATAGTTGTTCACTTCGGTGTTGTTATAGAACCAAACCTCACTCTGCATGGCGAACAGCTCAGAGGTGAAGCCCAGATCTTTCATTACCGCGAACACGTTTTGCTCTTTCAGCGTCCGTTGCGGGTTATCTGCCGTACCGCCTTCCCGCACGAACATACAGCGCAACGACAGTTTGGTGGCGGTATCACAAGAGGTGCCGCGGAACGCCACCAGATTCTTCTCTTTGGACAGCCGTGGCGTAGTGTCACGGTCGTAGCCAAGAATGCCCATGTGATCCCAGCGCGTGGTTTCACCAATGATAAATACCACGTAGGTGTCATCGATATCGGCCGGTGCCACATAGGTAAAGTTCTTGGCCGGGTCGAACAAATTGGCCTGATCCTGACTTTCGTCATAGCGGGTGTAGGCAAACAGCCCCAACGCCGACAGCCAGTTGGATGGCAAATAGGAATGTGCGACCACGCCACCGTAGCTTGGCAAATCCACATTGGTGATTTTTTCCTGCGCGCTTTGCTCGTTATCCAGCATACGCAGCGGCAGCCAGACCAGCGCCACCACCGCCACCAGCACCACCAGCGGTTTTATCCGGTGTCCGGGCGTTTTCAGTTGCTCGATCAGGGTATAACGCAGGTTGTTTTTCCAGATGCACAGCAGCGGCAATGCGCTGAGCACCACCATCCACAGCACGAAGTGCATTCCGACCACTTCTTTCGACAGGTCGACATCGGTGGTCATCACCGACACCACAATGCCGTAGCCGATCACCACGTTGAAAAACGTCATGTAATAGCTGGCAGCCACGGAAATCAGCACCAAGAGCGAGGCGGTAATCCGGTAGAACAGCCGGCCGCCGAGCGAGACCAGCCGCATAATAAAGAAGGTGAACAGAACGATGGCGATAACCTCGGTTACCGCAGAAATAACCTTAATCCCCTGAATCCCGTGCGAAAACGAATCAAAGCGACGATAGAAAACGGAAAGGTTCAAAAAGATGCCGATATAGATCGCTAACAATAACGATAAATTCTGCTGTGATAGCGATTTAACTTTGTTCATGTAACGCGGTGGCTCCGGGGGCTTTAACAGTTCTGAAGTCTGTCAGACATTCGATGCGGCTGCAGGTTCAGCCGATCGGCAATAAGCGCTATTTTTGGGGTAAGAATCAAGAGAATTCTCAAAAAATAAGCGTTTTTGCCATTTTTTGTGCAAAGGATAAAGGGGAGCGAGACGAGAAATGGAGGGCTGAAACCCTCCATTTGTTCCGTGATATCGGCGAAAATTTACTTAACGTTAAGCGTTACATCAATATTGCCGCGGGTGGCGTTGGAATAAGGGCAGACCACGTGGGCTTTTTTCACCAGGTCTTCCGCCACGCTGCGCTCGATGCCCGGCAGAGAGATATCCAACTGCACTTCGATACCGAAACCGTTGGGGATTTCGCCAATACCGACGGTGCCGTCAATTTTGGCTTCGGCCGGGATCTTCACTTTTTCTTTCGCCGCGACAAACTTCAGTGCGCCGAGGAAGCAGGCCGAATAACCGGCAGCAAACAACTGTTCCGGGTTGGTGACTTCACCGCCCGCGCCGCCCATTTCTTTCGGCACGCCCAGTTTGACATCCAACACGCCGTCAGATGAGGTCGCACGGCCATCGCGACCACCGGTTGCGGTGGCATGAGCACGGTACACAACTTTTTCAATCGACATACATCATTCCTTCTTTCTGGTTGGAGGCAAGACGGCAATTCCTGCTGGCGGAACGTCGTCATTGGTATATCTTTCACGATTAAATCGTACGCTATATATTTAACGCTTACTTCCAGTGTAGTCCACCCGTGCCGATCCTGCGTCCGGCACGGGGTATCAAAGCTGGTTGATCAGCTTGCCACGCAGCTTTTCCAACTGCTGTTTGATATTGACGATTTCGTCAAGGCTGCAATCGGTAGCGCACATTACCGCTTCCGGTACCGACTGCGCTTTCTCGCTCAATGCACGACCGGCGTCGGTTAACGCGATAATCACCTGCCGCTCATCGGTGGTGGCGCGGTAACGCGCTAACAAACCGGCGGTCTCCAGGCGTTTCAGCAATGGCGTCAGGGTGGCGGAATCGAGAAATAGCCGTTCGCCAATGTCCGTGACCCTGATTTCGTCCCGCTCCCACAGCACCAGCATCACCAGATATTGCGGATAGGTGAGTTCAAGCTGGCTCAGCAGTTTGCGATACACCTTGTTCAGCGCCAGGTTGGCGGAGTACAGGGCAAAGCAAAGTTGCTGGTCAAGCAGCAGCAGGTTTTTCGTCGCGGGTTGTTCGGTGTTTTCGATTTTCATGTTCTGAATATAGATAGTGCGCGATGTAATCGCAAACTATTTTTTGGCCAATATGCTACCTTGTTAAAAGCAGGGGATGCCACAGCGAGGTGCTGTGTGGAGGGAAAGGACATGACAGACACTCTGACAGAGCGCGCGCGCCGCTACGCTACCAAGGCACATGCGGCTATCGATCAGCGCCGAAAATATACGAATGACGCTTATATTGTTCATCCGCAGGCGGTGATGGAAATCGTCAGCAGCGTGCCGCACAGCGAAGAAATGCTGGCCGCCGCCTGGCTGCACGACACGGTAGAAGATACACCCACCACTCTTGGCGATATCGAAAGCCATTTTGGCCCGCAGGTCGCAAGCCTGGTGGCGATGCTGACCAACGTCAGCGGCACCGGTGACGGCAACCGCTTTGAGCGTAAAAACCGCGATCGCCGCCACAGCGCCAAGGCCTCACCGCAGGCCAAAACCATCAAGCTGGCAGACCTGATCGACAACACCCGTTCACTGCTGGACTATGACAGCCATTTCGCCCAAACCTACCTGATCGAAAAACAGCGGCTGCTGGAAGTGTTGACCGAAGGTGACCCGACGCTATGGCAGCAGGCGCATCATATCGTCGAAAAGGGGCTGGAAAGGCTGCAATTGCCACCGCATAACGTCCCGGCAAGCTGGTTTGAACATGCCCGCCGGCGCTACCGGGAAAGCGATGCGGCTTAGCCGACAACCACTTCAGTGCGCAAAATAATGCATACCGCCATCCACCGGGATCACCGCCCCGGTGATATAGCGCGCTTGCGGGGAACAAAGAAACGCGGCCAGATAGGCCATATCCTCCGGCTCACCAAAGTAGCCAATCGGGATATTCTGTTTGATAAATGCCTGGCGTGCGGCCTCTGTCGGGTGCAGTTTTTCACGCACCTGCTCGCTATTAATTCGCCCGGGCTGCAGCGTATTAACCGTAACGCCTTGCGCCGCCACGTCGCCTGCCAGCCCCTTGGCCCATAGGTGCAACGCCCCCTTGGCGGCGGTGGCCGCATTCAAACTGCGCGGCTCCATCGAGCCACTGATGTTGATCACCCGTCCCCAGCCCTGCGCCAGCATCCGGGGGAGCAAGGCGTGAGTCACCCTACGCGCCGGGGTAAAGTTAAGGGCAAAGGCTTCTTCCCAACCGGCATCGCCTTCGCTCAACGTGGTTGGGCGAGCCCCGCCGACCGCATTAATCACAATATCAATGGTCCCGAAGCGCTGCATGACCTGCGACAGCATAGCGTCGAGCGATTGCGTATTAGCGACATCCGCCACGGCCACACAGGGCCGTATGCCACCGGCTTGCTCAACTTCATCTGCCAGGGTCTGCAAGCGGTCTTCCCGGCGCGCCGTCGCCACCACAATCACCCCCTGCGCCGCCAATACCCGAACCATGCCTGCGCCAATCCCTTCGCTGGCACCGGTCACCAGCGCGATACGCCCCTGCAGATGCAAATTCATAAGATATCCTAATTGAATAATTCAATCTGGTTACAAAGATAACGCCATTGAATCACGTCCCAGTCTGTGTGAATATTCCGTAAACTCGCGGCAATACTGTGCAGGAATTCACTGATGTTCGATTGGCAGGATTTAAAACACTTCGTGGTGCTGGCACGCACCGGTTCATTGTCGGCAGCGGCACGGGAGCTGGGCTGCGATCACGCCACGGTAGGGCGTCGAGTGGCGGCACTGGAGAAAGCCCTCGGCGTGCCGCTGATCCTGCGTCTGCCGCGCAGCACGCCGCTGACGCAGGACGGAAAGGTGATTGCCGGCCTGGCGACTGACATCGAAAACCAAAGCCACGCCATAGTCCGCCATGCGCGCAGCATTGGTGAAACACCGCAAACCCAGGTGCGTATCAGCGCCCCGCCGTCGATTGCCGCGCGGGTTATTGCCCCGCAGATTGCGCAATTTCACCAGACTTTTCCGCATATTACGCTGATACTCTCCGGCGAATCGGCGATCGCCGAACTGGATCGCGGTGATGCCGAAGTAGCGGTGCGTATGGTGCGTCCACAACAACCGGACCTGCTGGTGCAGCGCATCGGCATGATGCGCTACGCGCTGTATGCCACGCCGCAGCACGCTGCCCTGCCGGAGGCGGCGCGGGCCTTCATCGGTTACGATCACCATTACCAAAACCAACCGCATCAACAATGGCTGCAACAGCTGTTGCAGGGCCGTCCGGTGGTATTTCAGGCCAGCGATCTGTTCTCATTGCAAGAAGCCGCACGATCGGGTCTGGGAGCCGTAGTATTGCCGACGTTTGTTGCCGATGGCGACCCAGATATGGTTACACTGCCCACGCCAATCGCCGCACCGACCCGCGAGCTGTGGCTGGTTACCTACCCGGACTTGGCCCGCTCGACGGCCGTGCGCGCGGTAATGAACTTTCTGGCCGAAACCATCGGGGAAAAATGCCCACTGGCAGGCTAAAACATAAGACATGCTAATTTGATGCTGGACAAATCTGACGCGGCGGATTATTACTGGTCACCACAGAATGGACTTTAGGGACTGGCTGAGATCATGACTTTGCGTACTGAATTTGGACGAATTCTGATTACCGGCGCGGGCGGCCGGGTGGCGACGGCATTCCGTCAATCGGTGGGAAATCGCTATCAACTGCGGCTGGCGGAAAAAGACCTCGGGTTGCTGACCAACCTGCAGCCGAATGATGAGACCATCAGCTTCGACATTGCCGACATCGCAGCCTGCCGAGCGGCCTGCGCCGACATCGATACCGTGTTGCACCTGGCGGCCGATCCCTCTCCCGATGCGGACTTTTGCCACTCGCTGATGGATAACAATATTCTCGGCACCTTCAATATTTTCCGCGCGGCAAAAGACGCCGGCTGTAAACGCGTGGTCTTCGCCAGCAGCGCGCAGGCGGTAGAAGGTTATGCGCTGGATTATCAGATTAGACCGCAGGACGCACCAAAACCGAAAAATATGTACGGCGTCAGCAAGGCATTTGGCGAGGGCATCGCCGCCTACTTTGCCCATCAGGAAGGGCTTTCTGCGCTGTCGGTACGCATCGCCAACTTCACCACGCTGGAGCCTGGTGAACAGCTCAGCGCCCGTGATATGAGCGCTTTTCTCAGCCACCGCGACGCCGCCGATCTGCTGGAACGTTGCCTGCGCGTTGAAGGCGTGCATCATGCGGTGGTGCACGGCGTTTCCAATAATCGCTACAAGCGGCTGTCGCTGGAGGAAACCAGCCAACTGCTCGGTTACTACCCGCAGGACGACGCGTTTAGCATCCTCGGTTTCGGCTAAAGTTTGCTATCAATGCGCTGCAGCAGGTAAGGGAAAAACGGGTTGGAGGCGATGCGCATTAGCGAATCGAGACTGACCACCAACACCGAGCTTTCACCACGCGCAGCAAGCGTGCCGAGGCTAATACCAAACTCATCACGCTGCGCCGGAAAACGGCCATAAAGTGAGTCGCTGACCGGGAATGGCAATGCCACATGCGACAACGAGTAAATATCCGCTGGGTAAGTCATGCCCAGCGGCTGCTCACTTACCGTCGTTACCCCGGCTGGCGTTACGCTGGCGATCGCCTCACTGCTTTCCGGTGAGGCGTTGGCGATCACCGTGGTCTGGTAGCGGCGTGGAGGCGCAGGCAACAGTTGGCTGACCGCCGCAGCCGCGTTTGGCCGCAGCAGCGGCCCGAAGTTGACCGTACGATTGACGTCAAACAGCATCAGTTCGCTGCCGTTAGCCGGCAATTCGTTGTATAACGCGCGGATCACCGCCCGGGTGCTGACCGTGGAATCCATCACCGACTGGAAGGTCAGTATCGGCGCTAATTTATCCAGTTTGCCGTCACGCGCCGCCCGGGCAATTTGCTGTTGCAGACCGTTACTGAGCAGATAAGACTGACGCGCTCCGTTCACCGGGAACGAGTTGTATTTGAAAGGGTTAAATTCCGGCAGCACCCCGAGCCACGCGGCTTTGGCAAACGCCGGGAACACCGCAGGCCAACCGGCAATACCGGCAAAACGGGCAAAACTGGTCACGCCGATCATCGGTGAGATCAGCACCAGTCGTTGAGGTGCCGCCAACTGCGGATCGTCCAATGCATCCAGCGCGTACTTCATCGCCAGCGCACCACCGTTGGAAAAGCCCACGATATGCAGTGGCTTATCGCCCCCGGCTTTGCTGCGTGCCTCGCGCACGGCTAAACGTGTCGCCGCCAACCAGTCTTGCCATTCAATATCGGTCAACGCCCCCGGCACCGTACCGTGTGCCGGCAGGCGAATACCGACCGCCACATATCCCTGCTGTCGGTAGTTCTCGGCAATGTGCCGCAGGCTGTAAGGGGAATCGGTCAGGCCGTGCAACAGCACCACCGCACCACGCGGTTCGCCCTGTGGCAGCAGTTCATAGGAACGGTTCCAGTCATGGGCGAAGTGCTCCGGGTATATCGGGCTGCCGTCAAAGTAGCGGTTGAGCGGAATACGTTCACTGGCGGAGAGTTTGTCCGTGACGTTAGCCTTCACCTCATCAAACACCCGGCTCTCTGCGGCCAGATAGCCCTGCCAGTCGGTGTTGTCCAGCTCGGCGGCCGACAGTTCGTGCGGTACAAAGGTGTGCCAGGGCTCCAGCGCCGGGCCGCTTTGGGTATCGTAAATCCGTACCGCAAACAGCGTGAGCAGCACGGTGACCATCACTATCGTCAGCCGTTTGGTCCATTTGATTATCGCCCTGGAAGGCATGCTCACTCCTGATTTCACGGTTATCCAAGCTGCGATTATAGAAGTTAAATGCCCGCAGCGGCAGTTCAATAACGACCAATCGCTACCCGCCGATTTTTAGAACCTGCTCACAGAATCTGCATTTCCCAACCGTTTTGGCGGATAAAAATTGATCTACCCAATCAATGTTTGTAGGTTGACTGTAACGATACACTAAAACGTTACAGTGAAACCGAAGACACAAAGTATCGTACCCGTTCCCCCTGTCCCTACAGCGTTACCCCACAGGGGAATCATCTTCACCACCAGCATCGCAGGCTACCTGCGATCGGGAGCCAGGCTGATGAAATCACTGATATGCCGCTTAACGCCGCGTCTGTTTATCACACTGTTATTTATGCTGTTTATCTTGCCGCTGCGTAGCAACGCCGCCGAAGTTAACCTGCGGGTGTATTCATCACTGCCCGATGATGAATATTCCGCGCACGCCATCTGGTTTCACCGCTTCAAACAAAATCTGGACCAGCGCCTGCCGGGCAAAATCACCCTCAGCTATTTCCCGAACGGCATGCTGGGCAAAGAGGCCGATGCAGTCCAGCAGGTGCGTATCGGCGCGATCGATATGACTATCTCCGGGACCTCAATCTGGGCCACGCTGGTGCCGGAAATCGGCGTGCTGGATCTGGGTTATCTGTTCAACGACAACCAGCAACTGGGCCAGGCACTGGATGGTCAGGCGGGCCAACTGCTGAGCGCCATGCTGGCCAAGCAAAGCAATATCAAAGTGCTGGGCTACGGCTTCAGCCTGGGCGCACGCAACATTTACAGTAAAAAACCGCTGCAGACACCGCAGGACCTCAACCGAATGAAAGTACGCGTGCTGCCGGCCCCCAACTTTATCGCCACGCTGAAAAGCATGGGTGCCACGGCGATCCCGATGCCCGGCGGTGAAGTCTATTCCGCGCTGCAGATGGGGGTGATCGACGGCGTGGAACATGACGCTGCTACGGTCTACACCAGCAAGTATTACGAGATAGCCAAATACGCCACGCTGACCCGCCATATCTACAACCCGATTGTCGCCACCATCAGCCAGGCGGCGTTCCAACGCATCCCGCAGCCACTGCAAGCCGAGGTGTTGGCGGCAGCCAGCGAAGCCACGGTTTATGAACGCAAAATCGCGGCGGAAAAAGAAACTCAGGCGATGGAAAAACTGAAAGCCGCCGGCGTGACCTTTACCGAAACCGACCGCGACTATTTCCGTCAGCAAACTCTGCCGCTGCAGGCGGCATTTAGCGGGAAATATCCACAGGCCAAAGCGGTGCTGGATGCCATTCATGCCACGGCGCAGCCGTAACGCCCTTCTGGCGGAGGATATGCTATGACCCTTCCTGTAACCCTTGAAATGAGTGTGAAAAAAGTGGCCATCCTGACGCAGTTAAGCCGCGGTCTGACCCGCTTTACCGCCTGGGGTGGCGCACTGGCGCTGCTGATCAACGTGGTGGTGGTGTTCGCCTCGGTGATTTGGCGCTACGCGCTGCACAGCCCGATTGAATGGGCGGAAGAAGTGGCGCGCGCACTGATGGTAACGCTGGTGTTCTTCGGCGTCGCCACCTCCACGGGGCGTGGCCGACACATCGGCGTCGATCTGTTCCTGCGCTGGGTACCGGTGGTGGTCCGCCCCTACGTAGTACATGCCAGCCGTTGGGTGCTGGTCCTGGTGGCTCTGGGGTTAACGGTATCGAGCTTCAGCCTGGTGGGTATTTCACTACCGCAGACCACCGAACACGGCCTGCCGCAGGCGATCTTTGTGGTACCGGTATTTATCGGCGCGGCGGTGATGCTGGTCAGCGCGCTCGATCACGCCTGCCAGGCACCGTTAAAAGTGGTGTTAATCAGCGCCGCCGCCGTTGCTCTTCTGGGCGGAACGGGTTACCTCAGCCTGCATATCCCGCTGGGATTCAGCTCATTGCCCGCCGCGCTGATGCTGGCCTGCTTTATTTTGGGCATCATCTCCGGCGTGCCGATCGCCTTTACTTTGGGCATGTCGGCGATGGTGTTCTTCCTCAGCGATCCGTCGCTGCCGTTCGTGTTCTTTGCCCAGCAGGTGACTGCCGGCGTCGACCATTTCGTGCTGCTGGCTATTCCGTTCTTTCTGCTGGCCGGTGCGGTGATGGAGGTCAACGGCATGTCGTCACGGTTGGTTGAACTGATCGTACGCGGCACCGGTCGTTATCGCGGCGGCCTGAACATCACCACTATTTTGTCGGTGGCATTCTTCTCCGGCATTTCCGGCTCCAAACTGGCGGACGTCGCCACGGTCGGCGGCGTGCTGATGCCCGCGGTGCGGCGGGCGCGTCAACCGGCGGCAGAGTCTGCCGGGGTGTTCGCCGCCTCGGCCATCATGGCGGAAACCATTCCCCCCTGCGTTAACCTGATCGTGATGGGCTTTATCGCCAACATATCCATTGGCGCACTGTTCATCGCGGGACTGATCCCCGCGCTGTGCCTGTTGGTGTTACTGCTGATTGCTGCCGTGATATTCGGCAAGCGCATCAACGTCGATGACGCCTACCCGGTGCGAATGCCAACCCGCCAACTGCTGATCGGTGCCACCGTCGGGCTGGTGATGATTTTGATGATCGGCAAGGGCGTGGTGGCCGGTATCGCCACCTCCACCGAGATTTCCGCCTTCGCGGTAGTTTACGCCATCGTGGTCGGTCGACTGGCCTTTGGGGAACTGACCCTAAAAGCCACCCTGACGCTGTTTGTCGATACCGCTGCGCTGTCCGGCATGCTGCTGTTTATCGTTGCCTGCGCCACCAGTTTGTCCTTCGCCCTGACCATCGAAATGATCCCTCAGCAGTGCGCACAGCTGCTGGTCGCTATCGGTGCGGACTACGGCCCGTGGCTGTTCCTGCTGCTGTCGATTGTCATCCTGATTATCTTCGGCGCGGTGCTGGAGGGCGCTCCGGCACTGATTATCTTTGCACCCATTCTGGTACCCATCGCTACCCAACTCGGCTTTAACCCGCTGCACTACGCCATTGTGATGATTCTGGCGATGGGTTTCGGTTTGTTTTCCCCGCCCATCGGCCTGGGTCTGTACACCACCTGCACCATTTGCGGCGTGCCTATGCAGGATGTGATTAAGCCGATGGCCAAATACCTGCTGATCATACTGCTCGGCATCATCGTTATCGCGCTGTTCCCGGCGCTCACCACCTGGCTGCCCACGCAGCTGGGGTACTGATTTTCTCAAGCAAGGAGTCACACCATGTTCTCTGATTTAACCAATAAACGCGTGTTGATCACCGGTTCCACCGCCGGTATTGGTCTGGCGACCGCCGCCCTGTTCGCCCAACACGGCGCCAAAGTGGGAATTAACGGCATGCGCAGCGAGTCACCGGCAGAAATAGCCGCCTTCCCCGGTGAATGCGAGTTCTTCTCTGCCGATTTATCACGCTCCGCAGGCTGTGAAGCGCTGGTCGAAGCCTTTGTCGCCCGCTTTGGTGGCATCGACATTTTGATCAATAACGCCGGTGGACTGGGCGGACGTAACGGCCTGGAAGCGATAGACGACGAATTCTTTGATCGGGTGATGGACCTGAACTGCCGCTCGGCACTGATGGTCACCAAATTCGCTATCCCGCACCTGCGCGCCTCGGCACGCGAGAGCGGCGCTACCGCCAGTGTGATCAGCACCGGGTCCATCGCCGCACGTGAAGGCGGCGGCATCGGTGCCGGTCTGTATGCCAGCGCCAAGGCCTGGCTGCACAACATTCATCGCAACTGGGTGAAGGAGTTCACCAAAGATAATATTCGGTTCAATATCGTCTCGCCGGGTAGCATCGATACCGCCTTCCACCACGGCAAAAGTGAAGAAGTGCTGAGCAAGATGTGCGCTTCGATCCCGATGGGGCGTTTTGGCCGCAGCGAAGAAGTGGCGCCCACTTACCTGTTCCTGGCATCGCATAACTGCAGCGGTTATATCACCGGACAGATTATCGACGTCAACGGCGGGCAGATCGCGCCCTAAGGGCCTGTGACTCACTTTCGAGTGCGTGATAAAGTCGCGGTAATGGGTTAATGCAAAACGGGAATGTGATGGCGAATATACGTGATGTGGCACGTCATGCCGGGGTTTCGGTCAGTACGGTTTCCAACGTGCTGAACGGCCGGGTCGATCAGATGCGCAAGGATACGCTGGCCCGTATTGAGCAGGCGATGGCGGCGTTGCAGTACCAACCAAACCGCGCGGCGCAGCAGCTCAAAACCGGACAGGTCAAAATGCTCGGCCTGTTGGTGCCCTCGATCGTCAACCCCAGCTTCGCCGCACTGGTACGCGAAATTGAGCTGGCGGCCAAGCAAAACTACGGCTATCAGGTGCTGCTGGGTGATACCCATCGCCAGCAGGAAGAAGAGATCCGTTTTCTGGACGACCTGCTGGCATTAGGCATCCGTGGCGTGGTGGTCGCCTCCACCTTTTACGATCGCCCCCATTTCCGTGACGCCCTGAAACGCGGCCTGGTGATGATCAACTACGACGAACGCACCCTGACAGCCCCTGGCGAAACGGCGCTGCCGATCGACAGCGTGTCGATGGACAATAGCGCCGCCGGCAGCATGGCGGCCCAGCATCTGATCGCCCAGGGCTGCCAGCGTATCGCTTTCGCCACCGCCTCCGGCATGACCAGCAGCCGCGCCAACAAGATTGCCGGTTATCGGCAGGCACTGGAAGCTGCCGGGCTGCCGGTCAGGGTGATAGAAGGTAAAGCGCAGTTCGCCTACGGCGATGCCGAAATGGCCGAGTTGGGGAAAACGCTGGCCGAACAAGTCTGCCAGAGTGAACCGCGGCCGGACGGTGTTGTCGCGCTGAACGACATGCTGGCCATCGGCATGATTTCTGCCTTCCAGCGATTGGGGGTGCGGGTGCCAGAGGATATTTCGGTGGTCGGCATCGATAACATGTTTCTGTCCGAACTGTTCAACCCGGCGCTCAGCTCTGTGGCCCCTCCGCTGCGCGAAATGGCAGTGAAAATTGTCGATCGGCTGATCGGCCGGTTGGAAAACCCGGAACTGCCAGTTGAGGAGTTTTTATTTGCCCCCAGCCTGGTGCGCCGCCAGTCGGTGATTAACTCGTAGCCCCGGCGGGGCCGCCGGTCCCGCTCTCTTTCACACTGAATACCTGGCTGCGCTAACGCGCGGCGGGGTTTCGCTGCGCCCAAAACCGCAGCAGGAGAATAAAATGAATCATGAATCTTGTGTTTACTGCCATCCGACCGATGAGACCGTGCTGTGGCAAAACTCACAGTGCCGGGCAATTTTTATCGCCGACAGCCCATTCCCCGGCTGGTGTCGGGTGGTGTGGCATGAACACATCGCCGAGTTAAGCGACCTGCGTGACGACCAACGCAACAACATCATGGCGGTGGTGGCACAGGTTGAGGCGCAGTTGCGCCAATTACTGACGCCCGCGAAGATCAACATCGCCAGCCTGGGCACCGCGCTACCGCATTTGCATTGGCATATCGTCCCGCGTTACCTCGACGACTCGCACTTCCCGGAGCCGGTCTGGAGCCAGGCGCTGCGGGCATCCACGACGAAAACATTGCCGGATAATTTTATTGCGTTGATGCGGGAACGGCTGGCGCTGACGTTGGGGGAATAACAGAATGCCGGGCGATGCCCGGCATTTTTATCGCATTACGGCTTTTCGGAGATTTTGCGCAGGTATTCGTTATTTTTAAACGCAATAATGATCATTTCAAAGCAAACGCGAGTAAACACGCCGCCGATGATGATCGCGAACAGACCACGGAAAAACTCACCGTAGAACATCGCCCCAATCCCGCCAACAATAATGCTCAGCAGGCACAGCCAGTAAACACCGGTGATGATTTTCGGAGTCAGCATCGCATCAAAAAAGAAAATGTTTTTCATTGTAAATCCTTCCTTAGGCCAGTATTTAATTATCCCAGAGGTGCCGCATCGGAGCGGCAAGCCCTTTTTGTCACATCGGTAATGATAGCGAGTAACGCGACCAAAAGCGCATAGAAATCAGCAAGCCATTACATAAGGGTTGAAGATGTTTAACAAAGTTGCTCACAATTTACTCGGTGGTTTGGCGGCGTTGCTGCTGCTCAGCCAAAGCGCACTGGCGCAGGAAACGCTGATCTTTGTGCGGCATGGGGAAAAACCGGCCAACAACAGCGGGCAGTTAACCTGCAAGGGACTGAACCGCGCACTGGCACTACCGGACGTGCTGCTGAACCGCTATGGCAAGCCGGACTTTATCTTTGCCGCCGGGCCGAAAGAAGACAAGACCGGCAGTTCACTGCGGGCGCTGTCGACCATCATGCCCACCGCCGTACGGGTAGGGTTACCGATCGGCATTCAGTTCCACGCCGATGACATCAATGGGCTGCAGCAGGAACTGCTGAGCGATAAATACCGAAACTCACGTATTTTTATCGCTTGGGAACACAAGAATCTCGATAAGGCAGTGAAGAACATCGTGGCCGCACGCGGGGGCAACGCCGATTCAGTGCCCAAATGGCCGGGCAGCGACTTTGACAGCATTTTTGTGGTGACGCTGGATCAGGACAAGGTTTCATTCAGGCAGGAAAGTGAGGGTTTGACGCAGTTGGCGGAGACCTGCCCTTCGGGGGGATAATGCCAAACCGCCTTTGGCTGACGAATAGAAATGGTGAGCAGCAGCCCTGTATGATATAGGGACTAGATAAATAAGTACCCTAACGGGAAAATGAGAATTATTGCATGTTTAGAGTAATTCTATACAACTCAGGAAACGAGACTCATTGATCTGGTATAACCTAATAATTCTTAGCCTAAAGTATTATCTTACCAACCCATATGTTCACTAACCAGAATGAAAGTTCATTGTCAGCGGAATACGCAAAAAATCACGCATGGCCTGCCAGACTTTACGCCTTTGAGTCAAACGTACGTTTTGGCAACTGGCTGCCCCTTAATTTCATCCCTCGACATGGCTTTGTTTTCATCCGTAGTGTGCTTAAAATTTTTGTAGAATATCGCCAGGTAATCTAAATACCGCGATACGTTTCCGCCAATAAAAACAAGGTAATGGAATGCTTGAATTATTTGACGTCAGCTATGATGAGCTGAAAGCAACACACTCAGATGAGCTTTACCGATTGAGAAAAAAAACCTTCAGCGACCGACTGGGGTGGGACGTGGCATGCAAACTCGATATGGAGTTTGATGAATTTGATAACCCTAACACGAGTTACATTTTGGGACTGTGCCAAGGACAGTTGATCTGCAGCGTTCGCTTCACCGCCCTGAGTCAGCCCAACATGATAACGCACACGTTCCAGGCCAGTTTTGACAGTGTGTCACTGCCCCTGGTAGGTATAGAATCAAGTCGCTTTTTTGTCGACAAGACTCGGGCACGGCGGCTGCTCGGTGAGCAGTACCCTGTTAGCCAAGCTCTGTTTCAGGCAATGATTAACTGGGCACGCCACCATGAGCGTAATGGTATTCACACCATAGTGAGCCGAGCTATGCTGAGGATCTTGAAACGCTCAGGATGGCAAGTCAGCGTACTCAAAGAAGCATACCTCAGCGAACGCGAAAGAATTTATCTGCTGTTTCTGCCAACAGGGCCAGAAGACCAGGCTCGAATGGCATCGGGGATCATCACGGATCTTGGCTGCCCTGCTCCGTCGGTTATCACCTGGCCGCTGTTGTTGCCGGTGTAATCAGCTCAAGCTCAACGCCCAACCGGATAGCCTGACGGGCGTTGCTGACACCCAGTTTGACCACAATATTCCCCATATGAAACTTCACCGTACTCAAGGAAATGCTGGCGATAGTGGCAATCTCCCCATAGGTTTTCCCCATGCTGGCCCAATACAGAACTTCATTTTCTCTCGGGGTGAAGATGGGTTTGTCCTCGTCCGCATGATGCCTCTGCCGACTGGATGAGACCGACCCGGCGAGACGATACATCTGCTCATTAATATCTATCAATAACATCTGCATCGTCCCGCGCTCGGACGAAAGCCGCTCTTCCAATGCACCCTGCTTATTGTTGTCGATAATGACTGATAACAACGCCAGGTTGTTCATATGGTCATGCAGAACAAAGGTGAAGCCGTTAACGATATTGTACCGTTTGGAGAGGGAGAAGATCTTGGTGAACTTAAGATCTGACATCAGGGTGATATTTTCGTCCCATGTAAAGGGCGAAGTGCGTTTGAACGCAGTCAGTATCACCGGGTCGGTAAGCTGGAAATTGTTAACGCGGTAGAGGTCTACCCATTCATCCGGATAACTGGAAATAATAAGCACATCTGACGGATTTTTCTTTCTGACGACCGTGTAAGCGTATGCCGGGCTACCGAGTGAGGACAACTTCCTGTCGATATGGTCCCTAAGCGTTTCCGTTATTGTTTGATTTTCATTGAAGATAGAAAACATACAGGCTCCGTGGTGGTCTGGATTTTCCCTGTGATGAGAACCTGCACTTAAGTATAGGTACCGATAAGACTTAAGTACAACTTACGAATTTGGAACCACTGCATATAATAAATCCCGTTGGACGAACAGTAAAAAAAACCTGACCTGTACGGTCAGGTAGCTAAGTCAGCCAACACCAGGGAAAAATTTTCCGGTCAGACAGGATGTGCAAAAAGTCACTGCTGGCCGGAGCCTTACTTTAACACCGCTAATTTATCCTTTCAAATTCATCTTCGCCAAGGCCGCAGGTCACCAATGCATCTCCATTGGGTTGCTTTACTCTCTTAAGCAGACAAGCGACGATCATGGTCGACGATAACCTAGCTGATCAGAGGGGCGGGAATGGCTGTACGTTGAGCCTGTTTTTTCTTTCTCACTTCAAACATATTTCAATATAACAAGTATACACTTCAGAATAATAAACAACTTAAATCATATCAAAAAAACATATTTAAATTAAATGTTATCACTTTTAAAATATACATTTATTATATATTGAAACAACCTAGGGTGAAGAACGGTTAAAACTAAATAACCAACACCTGAATCTACTAATAACAAACTAATACTTTGTATTTGGCTTGTGGGATTGAATATATACCTGAACATGTAAATATCTTTCTTGGCGGGGCTAAGGGTAGCACCGCACTGATTAAGGAAAGATCATTATGGCTAAATCCCCTATCGGCACCACAGCCTCTACCGGGCACAAATGCCCTGAAAGCGGCGTCTGGACGGTTGTAGGTACACCATCAACCACCGCTCCCATTGCCAAAGGCAATACCATGCCACCCTATAATAACCAGGCTGTCACCTGGCGATTAACGCAATATGCCTAAGCCGTAAGTCACTAAGCCGCCTCCTCAGGAAGCGGCTTTTTTGTGCTGGGCTAATGGTCCAGATAGAGATAGTGCATCCAACTGGTCATGCGTAGCAGTACCTTGCGCATCACCGCCACATGCGTAAAGTGGTCGGAGTAAACTGCCACCTGCGAAAAAATTCCGTCAGGTAATTCATCGATTTCACTGTTGGGTACCAGCTCAATCACCGCCAGCACACCGTCGCTGCCGGCGGCCACGCTCAGCGATTGCAGCGTCCCTTGCGCCTGGTAAGACCCGCCGGGGACTACCGGAAGAATTCTGATCAATTTACCGGGGAATACCTGGCCGGGAAATGCATTAAACACCACTTCGGCTTCGTCACCGGCCTTAAGACGCAGCAACGAGTTTTGGCGGAACTGAGCAATGATTTGCCGTTTTTGCTCAGGAATAAACACCATCACCGGCCGCAGCGGAATTGCCGCGGCATAGGTCCCTGGACGGATCAGCACCTGTGTCACGTAACCGTCGCTGGGAGCGCGTATCACCGTTTGATCAAGATTATATTTGGCCTCCGCCAACTGCGCCCTGAGGCTAACGATTTGAGACTGTTCCCCGTTAATCACGCTGTCTAACTGACTTTTTATTTGTGCTTGCTCCGCCACCGAACCTTTTACCAGCGCATCTTGCGCCAGATAGTTCTGCCGGGCGTTATCAATATCACTTTCCGAAAATGGATTGACCTTGGCCTGGCTGCCTCTGACATAACGTTGATAGTCTTTATATAAGCGGTCACGCTCTGCACTGACCCGAGATGTGTTGGCAATAGCTTCGTCGAGCTGCCCTTTAAGCACCTGAGTATTATTAATCGCGGTGACCAAATCAGCCTGAAGTCGATTGACCCGCGCCTGATAGCGTATGGGATCTAATTTAAACAGCACTTCACCTTTTTTTATTAATACGTTTTGCTTCTCGGTAACTTCGCTAACCACGCCCGTCACCTGTGGCGTAATAGGGATTGAGATAACCGCTTTCTGCGCCAAATAAGTATAGGGGTGGTTATAATTCATTAGCAGAATTAATGCGCCAATTAAAAACACTCCGCCTAATGCAGCCGTGGGCACGGTCCATTTATTGACCGGTATTTTGAAAATTTTAAATATAGACCAGGCAAAAGCAACATAAGTCAGGATAATGAGCAGATCCATGGTGGCTACTCCGAAGGCGGCGTTTTATGATCAACCAGTTTCAACTCCAGCTCCGCCACACGTTGCTGCAACTGTGCGAACGACGCCTCCTGACCTTGCATACCCCAACCACGCTCGGGGCGATATAAAGTAGCCCATATCCATAAAAATGGCCAAATCACATGCAGAGTAAATAAGCTTACCCAGCCCGCGACATGGATAGCATCGGCATGCGGGTGGTTGCGTGCCTTGGCAATAAGATAGGGAATATCATGCAGAATAATAATCCCATAGAAAATAATAAGGAAAACCAGAATAAGTACACCCAACGCGAAGTAATTAAGAAACATAACTGCCTCTCATTTGCGGAACCCGTGTTCACTGGTAAAGATAGACGCGTTTTTAGCTCTTTGTGCTAAAACTGGGTAAGTTTATTTCGGCGGGTGTACCTTATAGAAAATGAACCAAAAATAGATAACAACGACACTTTGATTTTATGGAACTTTTGGGTTTAAGCGAAAGATCCGTTATCGCTCTAACGAGTAGCGCAAACCATCCAGTAATAATGATTATTATTAAAGGTAAACTCATTCAAAACCTGGAGCCCCAGTTTACGCGTATGTGCTGCATAAGATCGTGGGTTAATTTTATTCACAAATGTGACCAAAACATCAAAACGCGATGACATTTGTTTTAATGCAAACGCAAACAGCGCTTCAAGCACCCCGCTACCCCGAACCGAAACGTCGACACAGATCGGCCCGTATTGGTAGGAGTTCTCCACCGTCAACACCTGGCCGGCAAACTCACATTCTCCCAATCTGCCAATCATGTGCTCAAACAAAGGCCAGGGCGCCCAAAACCGCCAGGAAGCGGCCATCACGAACGCGACAATTTTCCCTTCTTGCCTGGCGACAAACAGCCCTTGTTCTTGTTCAATCAACGCGACCATTTGTTCATAGGTCAGTAAAGTGGTCACAAAACCATCTTTTTTGTCTTCCTCACTGATGGTTGCTACCTGGTACCGCTTGAGCAGTTCAGTCACTTGTTCAATATCAGCCACATTGGCCACACACAATTCCATGCAAACCTCCTCGAAAGTCGAAAATAGCCCAGTTTTTTTAGAAATTTATCATTGCAGTAAAAATTAATTCTCTGTATCCCTTCAAAGTTATCCTTTGATAAATAACGAACGGCTCAGTCACAGAATATAGACCTCGGTCATTCACCCATTCGAATTGAAAAAGGTTCTGCGAATGAACACGTTGAATTCATTATTTCTAAGCCTTGCTAGCTAAACTACTCTCAAAGTAATCTGTTTTATACGTACAGATCAGAGCGATATGGAGTGGAACAGATGCCGATGGAGCAGACGGAAGCGGGGAGACAGGGCAGCCTGTACCGTCAGATTGCCGAACAGATAAAGCAGGCAATCCACGCGGGATTTTTACCTGCCAATGCACGTTTGCCGTCGGTAAGAACGCTGGCCACTCAATACAACATCAGTCTGACAACCGCACTTAAAACCTTGCGTACCCTGGAAGATGAACATTACGCCGTAGCCAAACCCAAATCCGGTTTTTTTGTCGCACCAAGGCAGCATTCGCTGCAAAAGCGCGACGCTATCGTGGAACAGCCACGTGAGATTGCGCCGCTGGATGAACAAACCGAATTGCACATGGCAATGGTGGGGGAAGATTGCCGCGTTCGTCTGGATCTGGCTAATGGTGATAGCTCTTTGTACCCCATCAAAAAGCTGAGTTTGATCATGCGCCAGCTTGGTTATAGCAAGCCATTTTTGCTCGGTGATACGGTCAAAGGCTCCGGCTATGCACCGTTAAAAACAGAAATCGCCCGACGAGCGATAGACTATGGCTGCAATATTAATCCGGATAACATTTTAGTGACCAACGGCTGCGTGGAGGCACTGTCGCTCTCGCTGCTTGCGACAGTGAAACCGGGAGATGCGGTTGCCGTTGAATCGCCCTGCTATTTCGTTTTATTGCAAATGTTGCGTCAGCTCAAACTGCGCGTGATTGAGGTTGAAACGGGTAACGAAGGCTATGTGGATAGTGAAAAGCTGGTTGCGCTGTTCCAGAGAAAAGCGGTGAAGGTGTTTGTCACCCTCGCCAATGTTAATAACCCACTGGGCAAAACCATACCGAACGAGAAAAAAGCGCACATCGCGCGGCAGGCCGATGAAAACGATGTGATCATTATTGAAGATGACACCTTTGGCGACATCGCCTTTGGTGACCAACGGCCATTTCCAATGAGGGCCTTTAGCCCCAATGTCATCCTGTGCAGCGGTTTCTCTAAAACCGTGGCGCCAGGCGTGCGTGTCGGTTGGGTTCACAGCAACCATTACATGCGAAAAATCACCTCGCTGAAATATACCTCGACCATGGGCTCACCCATATTGCCGCAGGCAACCATTGCCGAATTACTGAGCAATGGCGGATACGACGCCCATCTGCGCAAACTCAGGCATAAGTTGGCTAACCTGGTGAACAAAATCCGTCAGGTAGTGCTACGCGTATTCCCCCCGGGCACAAACGTCTCTGAGCCTGAAGGCGGCTATGTGCTGTGGGTGGAAATGCCGAAGAATACCTTGAATGTACGTACGCTGTTTATCAAAGCGCGCAATGCCGGGATCGGCATCGCCCCCGGGCATATTTTTGCCACGGATAACCGCTACGATCACTGTTTCCGACTGAATGCAGGCTTTGGTTATAACGATGAGGTTGAGCAGGCGATCGCCCTGCTTGGGCAATGGTGTTCTCAATCACTTTTGGGGAATGAAGCAGATTGATTGGCAATAACAGGAGTGATAAATCAAAACCATCCAATCGATATTTAATTCATTTTCATTATAAATAGTAACTTTTATACAGCTCACTCTACCGATGATGTCGATTTTTATGAAAAGTTAGCTGAATGGGAAGCGTTTTATAACTGTCATCGTCCCCATTCAGCACATGATGGAAAAACACCCTATGGGGTGTTAAAAACTAAAGCTGGTCTTTAATATCACATGTCCACAGAGGTCCTGACTGACACAACTCACAATGTTTCGCTATATGTGGGAGGGGGCCCTATCAATGAGTACGCATCCCCTTTTTATGACGCAATCCGAGATAATCCGATTGGCCGAACCTGAGCCTTTAACATAATCCCTGTTCTGTTTGAAGCAGGGATTACATACAAATCAGTTTATTGGTGTCTAAGTGGCATTGTTAAATGGGCATTAATGCAACAATATAACTCCATTGCTCTCCGGGCTACTAACTCTTATTGTTTAAAGCAAGGGGTTTTTTTAATGATTCGCAAAATGTTACGGCACGAAAACGAGACGCATTACTTGCCGTGTAATGTACTGTATGTTGAATATTTCTATGGCCGAGATAATCTTGTATTAATCGTGTGTCCAAACCATTATCTGAATAGACCCGGGTTTTATAGACACTTTTTTGCCTCATAATAGAGGCTTAATGAAGGAGTGTTTATGTCAGCCAAAAATTTCACTGAAGAATTCAAAATTGAAGCCGTAAAGCAGGTCACTGAGCAGGGAT
>NZ_CAMKGL010000008.1 GCF_946227985.1 Serratia quinivorans | reverse complement strand
AAAGTGTTTTGATTTGAGAGATTTTCAGCGAAGTTCCGAGATTGGTTCTGGTGGTCATGAGAATGACGGCCGAGAATGAAACAGAATTTGCCTGGCGGCAATAGCGCGGTGGTCCCACCTGACCCCATGCCGAACTCAGAAGTGAAACGCCGTAGCGCCGATGGTAGTGTGGGGTCTCCCCATGCGAGAGTAGGACACTGCCAGGCATCAATTAAACGTTATCGGCCTTGACACCCGATAATGAGCAGGATCGCCAAGTGCGGTTTTGCAACATCGAAAGATGTAACGTGAAAGAACCGGTGGAGCGGTAGTTCAGTTGGTTAGAATACCTGCCTGTCACGCAGGGGGTCGCGGGTTCGAGCCCCGTCCGTTCCGCCACTTATTTAAATTATGCCTGCTAACTTTAGCAGGCATAATGTTAAGCATGATTTAGGGGCGTAGCTCAGTTGGTAGAGCACCGGTCTCCAAAACCGGGTGTCGCGAGTTCGAGTCTCTCCGCCCCTGCCATATTAGAAACCCTTTGCGAAAGCGAAGGGTTTTTTTGCTTTCAACTTTCCCTAATCTTCGCTATTCCTCTGATAAATTGCCTAAAAACCCTGCCGAAACTGTTCCAAATTTAGACATTTTTAGCTGGATCCATGTACAAAATGGTTGTTCTCCCGTGATGTGATGCCGCTCATTATTCCTGCCTGATTTTCGACTACACCTAATGGGTGTCCGAGTCTTTGGATACCCACTTCACCAGAAAAATATGCAGCATACACAACAACAGTTACCACTGCCTGAGGCCGCCTGATGCCTGGGCAGTGCGGGGAGAACACAAACATGATTAAACGTCTGCTGTTAGCGGCCGCCATCACTGGCGCATTGATAAGTACGGTACAGGCGGCACCGCTGGTCGTCGGTTTTTCTCAGATTGGTTCGGAATCGGGCTGGCGTTCTGCCGAAACCAAGGTGTCGAAACAGGAAGCGGAAAAACGCGGTATTACGTTAAAAATAGCCGATGCGCAGCAAAAACAGGAAAACCAGATCAAAGCGGTCAGATCCTTCATCGCCCAGGGTGTTGATGCCATTTTCATTGCACCGGTAGTCGCAACCGGGTGGACCCCGGTACTGCAAGAGGCCAAAGAGGCCAAGATCCCGGTATTCCTGCTCGACCGGATGATCGAAGTGAACGATCCCTCGTTGTATACCGCAGCCGTGGCGTCCGACAGCGTGCATGAAGGTAAAGTCGCAGGAGAGTGGCTGGTGAAAGAGGTCGCTGGCAAGCCCTGTAACGTGGTGGAACTGCAGGGGACCGTGGGCTCCAGCGTCGCCATTAACCGCAAGAAAGGCTTTGCCGACGGCATAGCCACCGCTGCCAACGTTAAAATCATCCGCTCGCAATCCGGCGACTTTACCCGCAGCAAGGGCAAAGAAGTGATGGAAAGCTTTATCAAGGCCGAGCAAAACGGCAAAAATATTTGTGCGGTGTATGCGCATAACGACGATATGGCGATTGGTGCTATTCAGGCAATCAAAGAGGCGGGTTTAAAACCGGGCTCACAGATCAAAATTGTCTCTATCGACGGTGTTCCTGACATATTCAAAGCGATGATGAATGGTGAAGCTAATGCCACAGTTGAACTGACGCCGAATATGGCTGGCCCGGCGTTCGATGCGTTGTTGGCGATGAAGAAAGATGGCACTCAGCCGCCGAAGTTTATCCAGACTGAATCGAAACTGCTGCAGCCAGATACCGCGAAACAGGAATTCGAGCTGAAGAAAAGTATGGGTTATTAATCCACTTACCGGCGGGACAGAAGATGGACACATCTCAGACCACGTTATTGGCGATTAAGGGATTATCCGTTGAGTTTCCTGGCGTTAAAGCGCTGGAGCAGGTTGATATCACGTTGCAGCGCGGAGAGATCATGGCGTTGCTGGGTGAAAATGGCGCGGGAAAATCCACGTTAATCAAAGCGTTAACCGGGGTCTATCAGCGTTCCGCCGGTGAGATACTGCTGGAGGGGCGTGCGATAGCCCCACAGAGCACCGCACAGGCGCAAGTGCTGGGAATTGGTACGGTTTATCAGGAGGTTAACCTGCTGCCGAACATCTCGGTGGCAGCCAATCTGTTCATTGGTCGAGAGCCAACGCGCTTTGGCCTGGTTGATCAAAAAAAGCTGCTGCGCCAGGCCCAAGAACTTTTATTGGGGTATGGATTACAGTTGGATGTCAGCCAGCCGTTGGGGAATTACTCCATTGCGATCCAGCAGATTATCGCTATCGCGCGGGCGGTCGACCTGTCAGCCAAAGTCCTGATCCTGGATGAGCCAACTGCCAGTCTGGATGCTAAAGAAGTCAGCATGCTGCTGGGGATTCTCAGCCAGCTCCGCACCCGGGGTATGGGGATGATCTTTGTCACCCACTTCCTTGATCAGGTTTACCGCATTTGCGATCGCATCACCGTACTGCGCAACGGTAAGTTAGTGGGCACCAAGGTTACCGCTGATTTACCGCGCCTGGAGTTAGTACAGATGATGCTTGGCCATGCCTTTGACGAATCACTACTCAAACGCGGCGAACACGGGCTAACTGAAGCGCCCTCGCTGGTCGAATTCAGTGGTTACGGGCGGCGTGGCATGGTTGAACCCTTTGATCTGCAAATACGTCCGGGCGAGATAGTTGGCCTGGCCGGCCTGCTGGGATCGGGGCGCACGGAAACGGCTCAGCTGATATTCGGCATCAAACCTTGTGATAGCGGTAATGCCAAAGTCGAGGGCCGTACGGTGAATATCCGCACGCCACGCAAAGCTGCCAGTCTCGGTTTCGGCTATTGCCCTGAAGACCGTAAAACCGACGGGATTGTCGGCGCTGCAACGGTGCGGGAAAACATTATTCTGGCTCTGCAGGCGCAACGCGGCTGGTTAAAACCGTTATCGCTGCGGGAACAAACCCGCATTGCCGAGAGTTATATCCAGCTGATGGGCATCCGCACTCCGGGGCCGGAACAGCAGATCCAATATCTGTCCGGTGGCAATCAGCAGAAAGTGTTGCTGTCCCGCTGGTTGGCGACCAAACCGCGTTTTTTGATCCTGGATGAACCAACACGCGGAATAGACGTTGGCGCACATGCTGAAATCATTCGTTTAATTGAAAAACTCTGTGATGAAGGGCTGGCGCTGCTGGTGATTTCTTCCGAACTGGAAGAGCTGGCGGGTTATGCCGATCGTATCTTGGTGCTACGCGACAGGAAGCACGTGGCGCAGCTTGAACATGACGCCATTACGGTGCCTGCAATCATGCAGGCGATTGCCGCGCAACAGGGGGTTGAATGAACCTCAGGAGTTTTTCCATGTCCGGTGGGCCACGCAAGGTCAGATGGGTGTTCCCCGCTGGGGCAACGCAACTGGGGGCGCTGGCGGTGATTTTGCTGATCGACAGCCTGGTCGCCCCGAATTTCTTTTCCATCCACATTCAGGACGGCCGACTGTTTGGTAGCGTGATCGACATCGTTAACCGTGGCGCGCCGGTAGCGTTATTGGCATTGGGTATGACGTTAGTGATCGCCACCGGGGGTATCGACCTTTCCGTGGGGGCGGTGATGGCGATAGCCGGTGCCACGGCTGCAACCTTGACCAGTGCCGGTTATCCGCTGGGGTACGTGCTGGCCGCTGCTTTGACGGCCGGAGCGCTGTGTGGCCTGTGGAACGGCTTTCTGGTGGCGGTACTGCAGATACAACCGATTGTCGCCACGCTGATGCTGATGGTGGCCGGTCGTGGCATTGCACAACTGATCACCGAAGGACAAATCGTCACCTTTGAACGAGAAGGGCTGGCGTGGCTCGGTAGCGGCGCACTGATGTATTTGCCGCTGCCGGCGATCATTGCCGCAGTGATGCTGCTGTTGATCTGGCTGCTGACGCGTAAAACGGCGCTGGGGCTGTTTATCGAAGCTGTGGGCATCAATCTGCGCTCGGCCCGCAATGCGGGGGTCAGTACGCGCTGGGTGGTGATGGCGGCATATGTGATCTGCGGGCTCTGTGCAGCGGTGGCCGGGATCATAGTCACGGCGGATATCCGGGGTGCAGACGCCAACAATGCCGGGCTATGGCTGGAGTTGGATGCGATCCTGGCGGTGGTGATTGGCGGTGGTTCATTGCTGGGGGGGCGTTTTAACCTGCTGCTGTCGGTGGTGGGGGCATTGATTATTCAGGGGATGAATACCGGTATTCTGCTCTCCGGCTATCGGCCGGAGTTTAATCTGGTACTGAAAGCGATCGTGGTGCTGGCGGTGCTGATGGTGCAATCACCCAGCGTTTCGTTGCGTCAACTGCTTAGGAGAAAAAGGCCATGATCAAGCGTAATCTGCCACTGTTGATGACCGTCCTGGTGTTCCTCTTGGGCTATGGTTTTTGTCTTACTCAGTTCCCCAGCTTTGCCTCAACGCGGGTGTGGTGTGACTTGCTGACCGACAACGCCTTTCTTGGCATCGTCGCGGTAGGCATGACGTTTGTGATCCTTTCCGGCGGTATTGATCTGTCGGTCGGCTCGGTGATCGCCTTTACCGGGGTGCTATTGGCCAAATTGATTGGAACCTACGGTATTGCCCCTGGTTATGCGTTTGTTATTGCGCTGCTGATGGGGGCGTCATTTGGCGCACTGATGGGCTGGATCATCGATGTGTTGAAGCTACCGGCGTTTATCATCACGTTGGCCGGCATGTTCTTCGTGCGTGGCATGAGTTTTATCGTCTCGGAAGAGTCGATCCCCATCGATCACCCTTTGTACGCGACGCTGGCGAACTACGCCTGGAAACTGCCGGGCGGCGGCCGTTTCACGCTGTTGGCGTTGGTAATGTTAATGGTGGTGGCGGTCGGCATAGTGTTGGCGCACCGCACCCGATTTGGTCACAACGTCTACGCCATCGGCGGTAATCGGGTGTCTGCGGCGCTGATGGGGGTACCCGTGCAACGGACCACGGTGCTGATTTATATGCTCTCAGGCACGCTGGCTGCGTTGTCCGGGATTATTTTCTCGTTATATACCTCAGCGGGCTACGCGCTGGCGGCCAGCGGGGTCGAGCTGGATGCCATTGCTGCGGTAGTGATTGGTGGCACCTTGTTGACCGGTGGAGTCGGCACCGTATTAGGCACGCTGTTTGGCGTGCTGATCCAGGGGCTGATTCAGAGTTACATCACTTTCGACGGCACACTCAGCTCCTGGTGGACCAAAATTGTCATCGGCATTCTGTTGTTCGGCTTTATCGGCCTTCAGAAGGCGATGAGCGCGTTTTGGCTCGGTAGACGAACCAAACCCCGGCATCCTCGCTTAACGCCGTTATAATGCCTCATGCCGTAGTATTTAAAGGTATTTTCAACAGTTGCCGGATCAGCGGCTGTTGATCGCTATTTTGCAGCCAAACGGCGTACAGCGGGCGGATTATCGGCGGGATGTCGGCAATGGCGGCCAACTGCGGGTAGTCCTTCTCCCATTGGCTGGGCAGGAAGGCGCAACCGCCCGTGGTTTCCAGCAGTTGTCGGGTCAGGTGGGCGGAGGTTGTGGTGAGTACCGGCAAGTTATCCCCCTCCAGCATACGGCTCTCCTGCTGATGAAAATCCGCCCCCCATTCCAGCTTGATATACGGCATTGGCGCATGTTTATCACGCAGGGTGGAGGAGAACAGCCGCAGCGAGAAATTGCCCAATAGCTGGCTGGCCAATTCATCCATCTTTGGCGGTTCGGTGGTGATGAGCAAATCGAGCTGTCTTTCATGCAGCTGTTTTACCAAAGAGTGCCGTAACGCCACCCTGGCTTCCAGCTGTAACGCTTCGCGTTGTTGATACAACGATTGCAGCCACGGGGTCAGATAAGCTTCCCACAATGACGCGGTGGCACCGATGGACAATTCAGTGTGTTGCAGCGAACGCACCACCTCTTTTTTCGCCAATTGCCAGGTCGTCATCAGGCTCTCAGCATAGGGCAGAAGCCGCTCCCCTGCTGGTGTCAGACGGATATTGTTACGATGTCGGGTGAATAAATTCGCGCCCAATTGGGTTTCTAACTGGCGGATACGGAAACTAACGGCAGACTGCGTTAAGTACAAGGATTCTGCGGCTCGGCCAAAGTGACGCGTTCTACTGACCTCCAAAAAGGTTTTCAGTAATTCGGTATCCACACCCATCTCCAGAAATTTTTATCGTTAAGATTTAAATGTTTTGTTTTACACAATGTCAAGCCTATCTAATACTCCGCGCCATAAACAGCACGGCCATGAGAGAATTAGGAGCGTGTCAGATGGCGGATAGCTTCACCACGACCAATCGTTTTTTTGATAATAAACATTATCCTCGCGGGTTCTCCCGTCACGGCGATTTCACCATTAAAGAAGCGCAATTGCTAGAGCGTTTCGGGTATGCGTTCAATGAGCTGGACGCGGGCAAACGTCAGCCGGTCACTGAAGAAGAACAGTTGTTCGTCGCAGTGTGCCATGGTGAGCGTGAGCCGGTTACCGAGCAGGAAAAAGTATGGGCTAAATATCTGGTGCGCACACGTCGCCCGAAAAAATTCCATACCCTGTCCGGCGGCAAGCCGCAGGCTGACGCGGTGGAAGATTACACCGACAGCGACGATTGATAACGATGGGGCCTTTGGGCCCCATTTTTATTCCAGACTGCGGTGCAGTTGCAGCAACAGGCGATCCATACTGCGATAGCCAAGCGCTTCGCTCAAATGGCGTTTATCAATATCCCGATCTCCCGCCAAATCCGCCAGTGTGCGAGCCACTTTTAAAATCCGTTGCCAGGCGCGAACCGATAACCCCAATCGATTTAACGTGGTCTCAAGAAAATCTGCGTCCGCCTCGCTCAATGCGCAATCTCGCTCTACCTCGTGATTATTCAGCAGGGCGTTGATCTTCCCTGAACGGTTAAGCTGCCTTTCGCGTGCCAGCAGCACCCGCTTGCGTACCTGGGTACTACTTTCACTGGCGATGCGTCGTTTGCTCAGCACGCCCGGCGGCAGCAGGGGCACCTCAATCGATAAATCGAAGCGATCGAGAAACGGCCCTGAAAGCCGGCCGAGATAGCGCAGGATTTGTTGTGGGGACGCGCGGTTATGCATGCCCTGATAATGCCCGGTGGGGCTGGGGTTCATGGCGGCGATCAGCTGCACTCTGGCCGGAAAGCAGACCTTGGCCATAGCGCGTGAAATGACTATTTCGCCGGACTCCAGGGGTTCACGCAGGGCATCCAGCACTCGCCTTTCGAATTCGGGCAACTCATCAAGAAACAGCACGCCGTTGTGCGCCATGGAAATTTCACCCGGCCGCGGCAGCGAGCCGCCGCCAACCAGCGCGGCCATCGAGGCGCTGTGATGCGGTGCGCGAAACGGCCGCTGTCGCCATGGCAGCGCTTGCGCAGGGTGATGCAGCAGGCTGGCGACGCTGATGCTTTCCAGTGCCTCTTTGTCGGTCAGCGGGGGCAGCAGGCTATTTAAACGGCTGGCCAGCATGGTTTTCCCGGTTCCCGGTGGGCCGACCAGCAGCAGGTTGTGGCCCCCGGCCGCGGCGATCTCCAGCGCCCGTTTAGCCTGCTCCTGGCCCAGGATATCTTGCAGGTCGGCAGGTTCCTGCGTGATATCCGTTGCCGGCGGCGCGCTGGCTATCGGTAAGTCCCCTTTACCCAGCAGAAAGGCGCACACCTCCAGCAGGTGTTCTGCCACCAGGGTTTCGCTCTGGGTAATCAACCCCACCTCCCGGCCATTGGTGGCAGCCAGAATCAACTGCCTGCCCGCTTCCATTGCGGCCAGCGCGGCGGGTATCGCGCTACTGACTCCCCGTAGTGCGCCGGATAGCGCCAACTCCCCAAGGAATTCATAACGAGCCAGTTTATCGGCCGGTAACTGTTCGGAGGCGGCGAGGATCGCCAAAGCGATCGGCAGGTCGTAACGCCCACCTTCCTTGGGCAAATCGGCCGGTGCCAGATTGACGGTGATACGCCGCGCGGGAAAGGTGAAGCCATTATTGATCAATGCGCTACGTACCCGATCGCGGGCTTCTTTCACCGTGGTTTCTGGCAGGCCGACCATGGTCAGACCGGGTAGCCCGTTGCTGATATGCACTTCCACCGTAACCGAAGGGGCCTGAACCCCCAGCGTGGCACGGGTATAGATAATCGCCAGTGACATATTGCTCTCCTTGCTGTAGGCAACATGATGCGACAAAGGCCCTGCCATGGCACGGTAACCTTGGAGAATTTGCGTGGGAAATCGTAATTAAAATAATGAATTTCATAGGGATAACGAATTTTTGTGCAGCACTGCGCAAGTGGCGGCAATACCCCTTAACAATTACGTGAATGCTGCAACAAATTAGCAAGCTAACCAAGTTGCAGTGAGAGGGTTAATGGGTGTATTTAACAATTGAGCAAAATAAAAATCACTTTGTTAACAAACTCCGACCGCCGTCGCCTTCCGCTGCGGCAGCCGCTAAACCTCATCACCTCGTATTCCAGAGTAGGGATAACACTATGTTTGGTTGGACTCCGCTGCAACGCAATGCAGCCATCGCCAGCTTTTCAAGCTGGACGCTTGATGCTTTCGATTTCTTCGTGCTGGTCTTTCTGCTCAGCGATATTGCGCAATCTTTCCATGTCGGCATGGAGGAGGTCACGCTGGCTATCTTGCTGACGCTGGCGGTGCGACCTATTGGCGCACTGATCTTCGGCCGGGCGGCGGAAAAGTATGGCCGCAAACCGATTTTGATGCTGAATATCGTGTTTTTCTCGATCTTTGAACTGTTGTCCGCAGCGGCGCCGTCGTTGACGGTATTCCTGTTACTGCGGGTGCTGTACGGCGTGGCGATGGGGGGGATCTGGGGCGTAGCCTCGTCGCTGGCGCTGGAGACCATTCCGGATCGCTCGCGTGGCCTTATGTCGGGGATTTTCCAGGCCGGTTATCCCTTTGGTTATCTGTTGGCGGCGGTGGTGTACGGCCTGCTGTTTGAGGTGGTTGGCTGGCGAGGTATGTTCGTGATCGGTGCGGCGCCGATTTTGCTGCTGCCGTTTATTTACTACTGCGTGCAGGAATCGCCGGTATGGCTGGCGGCACGTGAACGCAAGGAAAGCAGTGCCCTGCTGCCGGTATTGAAAAGTCACTGGAAGCTGTGCGGCTATCTGGTGTTACTGATGGCGGCATTCAATTTTTTCTCGCACGGCACCCAGGATATGTACCCGGTATTTTTAAAAGTTCAGCACGGTTTCGATCCTAAAACCGTCAGTATCATCGCCATTAGCTACAACATCGCTTCAATCATTGGCGGCGTTTTCTTTGGTTCGCTGTCGGAAAAAATCGGCCGCCGTAAGGCCATTATCATTGCCGCGTTATTGGCATTGCCGGTGATCCCACTGTGGGCATTTTCCAGCGGCTCACTGATGTTGGGGATTGGCGCCTTCCTGATGCAGTTCATGGTGCAGGGGGCCTGGGGCGTGATACCGACTTATCTCACCGAACTGGTGCCGGCCAATACCCGTGCGGTGCTGCCAGGGTTTGTTTACCAGTTGGGCAACCTGATTGCTTCGGTCAACGCCACGCTGCAGGCGACCATTGCCGAACATCATGGCCATAATTATGGCCTGGCGATGGCGATTATCGCCGGCACGGTGGCGATCGTCATTGCGCTACTGGTGTTCCTGGGCAAGGACACACACGGCAAGGCGATTTCGGGTGAAGCTAAATCTCCGGGCGTGCAGGCTAACGTTTGAAATCCGGGCATTTTGCACGAGGTATGACCAGGTTGCGCCGAATAATAACGCAAAAAAAGTGTTGTCATGCCGCGCGGGACTATGGTACCTCTGTAGGCATTAGTTCGAAACGAGCACAGTGAACAAACCTATTATGAAAGCCTTTGCCCAAGTGATTAGCCTAGTCGTGATTAGCGTGGTGGTGATTATTATCCCACCGTGCGGGGCTGCACTTGGACGAAGAATGGCTTAGAAAACAAGCCGGAATCGCAAGAGAACCCCCGCACCGAAAGGTCCGGGGGTTTTTTATTGGCAAGAGAAAAGTGAATCGAGGATAACAATATGAATAACAGAACAAAATCCTGCAGCTGTCGAAGTAAGGCGGGGAAATAACTATGAACGGGGCTCAGTGGGTAGTACAAGCGTTGCGTGCACAGGGAGTTGATACGGTATTCGGCTACCCGGGTGGCGCAATCATGCCGGTCTACGATGCATTGTATGACGGTGGTGTGGAACACCTGCTGTGCCGCCACGAGCAAGGCGCCGCGATGGCGGCCATTGGCTATGCCCGTTCAACCGGCAAGGTGGGCGTTTGTATCGCCACTTCCGGCCCCGGCGCTACCAACCTGATCACCGGCCTGGCCGATGCGCTGCTGGATTCTGTTCCGCTGGTGGCGATCACCGGCCAGGTAGGTTCAGCACTGATTGGTACCGATGCCTTTCAGGAGATCGATGTCCTCGGCCTGTCTCTGGCCTGCACCAAACACAGCTTCCTGGTGGAATCACTGGATGCGTTGCCGGGCATCATGGCGGAAGCCTTCGCCATCGCCAGCAGCGGTCGTCCTGGCCCGGTGCTGATCGATATCCCGAAAGACATCCAACTGGCGCACGGTGAATTACACCCGCACCTGATGCCGGTAGTGGAAGAACTGCATTACCCGGCAGCGGAGCTGGCGCAGGCCGTCGAATTGCTGGCGCAGGCGCACAAACCGATGCTGTACGTCGGCGGCGGTGTTGGCATGGCGCAGGCGGTACCGGCGTTGCGTGAGTTTATCGCGGTGACCCAAATGCCTAACGTTGCCACGCTAAAAGGGCTGGGCGCACCGGACGCTGAGCAGCCGTACTACCTCGGAATGCTGGGGATGCACGGCACCAAAGCCGCCAACCTGGCGGTGCAGGAGTGCGATTTGTTGATTGCCGTTGGCGCGCGTTTTGACGATCGCGTAACCGGTAAACTGAATGCTTTCGCCCCGCATGCCAAGGTGATCCACATGGATATCGACCCGGCGGAAATGAGCAAGCTGCGCCAGGCGCACGTAGCGCTGCAGGGCGATTTGAAAGCCTTGTTACCGGCGTTGCAGCAGCCGTTGAATATCGCTGGCTGGCAGCAGCGAGTGGTTGAACTGAAAGAAACCCATAGCTGGCGTTATGACCATCCGGGCCAGCCGATCTACGCACCGCTGCTGTTGAAGCAGCTGTCTGAGCGCAAGCCGGCCAACAGCGTGATCACTACCGACGTGGGCCAGCACCAGATGTGGACCGCACAGCACATGACCTTTGAACGTCCGGAGAATTTCATCACCTCCAGCGGTTTGGGCACCATGGGTTTTGGCGTTCCGGCCGCGGTTGGCGCCCAGATGGCCCGCCCGGAGGATACGGTGGTCTGCGTATCGGGTGACGGTTCGTTCATGATGAACGTGCAGGAACTGGGCACCATCAAACGCAAACAGTTACCGCTGAAAATCGTTTTGCTGGATAACCAGCGTTTGGGAATGGTTCGCCAGTGGCAGCAACTGTTTTTTGACGGGCGTTACAGCGAAACCAATCTCTCCGATAACCCCGATTTCCTGATGTTGGCCAATGCCTTTGGCATCCCCGGCCAGCGTATCACCCGCAAAGACCAGGTAGCAGAAGCGCTCGACGCCTTATTCAATAGCGAAGGGCCTTATATGTTGCACGTGTCGATTGATGAACTTGAAAACGTCTGGCCGCTGGTGCCGCCGGGTGCCGGAAACGAAACCATGTTGGAGAAAATATCATGATGCAGCATCAACTCTCGATCCAGGCCCGCTTTCGCCCTGAAATGTTAGAGCGCGTATTGCGCGTTGTGCGTCATCGTGGCTTTCAGGTTTGTGCTATGAATATGGCTTCGGCGGTAAATACCGACAAGATTAATATTGAATTGACCGTTGCCAGCCAGCGCCCGGTGGATCTACTGTCATCTCAGTTGAGCAAACTGATGGATGTCTCCTGCGTTGAGATCCAGCAACAAACATCACAACAAATACGCGCCTGACGCGCGAGAAGGATAAATAACAATGACGAAGAAAGCCGATTACATTTGGTTCAATGGTGAGATGGTTCCTTGGGCTGACGCCAAAGTGCACGTGATGTCGCATGCGTTGCATTACGGCACTTCGGTGTTTGAAGGGGTCCGTTGCTACGACTCCCATAAAGGTCCGGTGGTGTTCCGTCACCGTGAGCATATGCAACGCCTGCATGACTCGGCAAAAATCTACCGTATGCCGGTATCGCAAAGCGTTGATGAGCTGATGGAAGCCTGTCGCGCCACGCTGCGTAAAAATAATCTGGGCAGCGCTTATATTCGTCCGTTGGTGTTTGTTGGTGACGTCGGCATGGGGGTTAACCCGCCGGACGGTTACAAAACAGACGTGATTATCGCGGCGTTTCCTTGGGGCGCGTACCTGGGTGAAGAGGCGCTGGATCAAGGCATCGATGCGATGGTTTCGTCCTGGCACCGTGTAGCACCAAACACCATCCCAACCGCGGCCAAGGCCGGCGGTAACTATCTTTCCTCCCTGCTGGTGGGCAGTGAAGCACGCCGTCACGGTTATCAGGAAGGGATCGCGCTGGATGTGCACGGCTATATTTCCGAAGGCGCAGGTGAAAACCTGTTTGAAGTGAAAGACGGTGTGCTGTTCACCCCGCCGTTTACCTCTTCCGCGCTGCCGGGTATCACCCGCGATGCCATCATCAAGCTGGCAAAAGACATGGGCTTCGAAGTGCGTGAACAAGTGCTGTCGCGCGAGTCGCTGTATCTGGCCGATGAAGTGTTCATGTCCGGTACCGCCGCAGAAATTACCCCGGTACGCAGCGTTGACGGCATCAAGGTCGGCATTGGTAAATGCGGCCCGGTGACCAAACAGATCCAACAGGCGTTCTTTGGCCTGTTTACCGGCAAGACCGAAGACAAGTACGGTTGGCTGGATCCGGTAAATCCATAATTTACCCGTCGCCTTTCAACCTGCAGCGTTGCTAGCTGCAGATTGAAATGCAGAGGGTAAATCGACAGACAGATAAGAATATCCAGGCGGTTCGTTCGCCGCCTGCAATGAATACATTTGGAGTGAAGAGCATGCCTAAGTACCGTTCCGCCACCACCACCCACGGCCGTAACATGGCGGGTGCCCGCGCATTATGGCGCGCGACCGGAATGACCGACGACGATTTTGGCAAACCCATTATTGCGGTGGTCAACTCATTTACCCAGTTCGTTCCGGGCCATGTGCATCTGCGTGATTTGGGCAAACTGGTTGCAGAACAGATCGAAGCCTCAGGCGGCGTCGCCAAAGAGTTCAACACCATTGCGGTGGATGACGGTATCGCCATGGGCCACGGCGGCATGCTCTATTCCCTGCCGTCGCGCGAATTGATCGCCGACTCGGTTGAATACATGGTGAATGCCCACTGCGCGGATGCGATGGTGTGTATCTCCAACTGCGACAAAATCACCCCGGGGATGCTGATGGCGTCACTGCGCCTGAATATTCCGGTGATTTTCGTTTCCGGCGGCCCGATGGAAGCCGGCAAGACCAAGCTTTCCGACAAAATAATCAAGCTGGACCTGATCGACGCCATGATCCAGGGTGCCAACCCGAACGTCAGCGATGCCGACAGCGCACAGATCGAACGTTCCGCCTGTCCGACCTGCGGCTCCTGTTCCGGTATGTTCACCGCCAACTCGATGAACTGCCTGACCGAAGCCCTGGGCCTGTCCCAGCCGGGTAACGGCTCGCTGCTGGCAACCCACGCTGACCGTAAGGATCTGTTCCTCAACGCCGGTAAACGCATCGTTGCGCTGACCAAGCGCTACTACGAGCAGGACGACGAAAGCGCACTGCCACGCAGCATTGCCAACAAGGCTGCGTTCGAAAACGCCATGACGCTGGACATCGCCATGGGCGGCTCGACCAACACCGTATTGCACCTGTTGGCAGCGGCTCAGGAAGGTGAAATTGATTTCACCATGGAAGATATCGATCGTCTGTCGCGCAAGGTTCCGCACCTGTGCAAAGTGGCGCCAAGCACCCAGAAATACCATATGGAAGACGTGCACCGTGCCGGTGGCGTACTGGCTATCCTGGGCGAGTTGGATCGTGCGGGTCTGATGAATCGCGACGTCGATAACATCCTGGGCCTGAAGCTGACGGAAACGTTGAATCAGTACGACATCATGCTGACCCAGGACGAAGCGGTGAAGAAAATGTTCCGCGCCGGCCCGGCGGGTATCCGTACCACCCAGGCGTTCTCGCAGGATTGCCGTTGGGACACGCTGGACGATGATCGCGCAGAAGGCTGTATCCGTTCGCTGGAAAATGCCTTCAGCCTGGAAGGTGGCTTGGCCGTGTTGTACGGCAACATGGCACTGGACGGCAGCATTGTGAAAACCGCCGGTGTCGACAAAGACAACCTGACCTTCCGCGGCCCGGCCAAAGTGTATGAAAGCCAGGACACCGCGGTGGAAGCGATCCTCGGCGGTAAAGTGGTTGCCGGCGACGTGGTAGTGATCCGCTATGAAGGGCCGAAGGGCGGGCCGGGCATGCAGGAAATGCTCTATCCGACCACCTATCTGAAATCCATGGGCCTGGGTAAAGCCTGCGCGCTGATCACCGACGGTCGTTTCTCTGGCGGCACCTCGGGCCTGTCAATCGGCCACGTTTCTCCGGAAGCGGGCAGCGGTGGCCTGATTGCGCTGATCGAAGACGGCGACATGATCGACATTGATATTCCAAAACGCAGCATGGTACTGGATGTCAGCGACAGCGAACTGGCGGCACGCCGCGAAGTTGAACTGGCGCGTGGCGATCGGGCCTGGACACCGAAAAACCGTGAGCGCCAGGTTTCCTTCGCTCTGCGCGCCTACGCCACACTGGCGACCAGCGCGGACAAAGGCGCAGTACGTGACAAGAGCAAGCTGGGAGGCTAAGCACCATGGCGGTATCGCAACCCCTACCCGACGCCCCCTGTGGCGCGGAGTATTTGCGAGCGGTACTTCGCTCGCCGGTTTACGAGGTGGCTCAGGTCACCCCGTTGCAGACAATGAGCAAAATCTCTTCGCGCCTCGGCAATACTATTTTGGTGAAGCGCGAAGATCGTCAGCCAGTGCACAGCTTCAAGCTGCGTGGGGCCTACGCGATGATCGCCAGTCTGAACGAAGAGCAAAAGGCGCGCGGCGTGGTGACGGCTTCGGCCGGCAACCATGCGCAGGGCGTGGCCTATTCCGGCAAACGGCTGGGGATCAAAACGCTGATCGTGATGCCGGTGACCACCGCAGACATCAAAGTGGATGCGGTACGCGGTTTTGGTGGCGAAGTGCTGTTGCACGGTGCCAACTTTGATGAAGCCAAGGCCAGAGCGATAGAGCTTTCACTCAAGCAGGGCATGACCTTTGTGCCGCCGTTCGACCACCCAACGGTGATCGCCGGGCAGGGCACGTTGGCGATGGAACTGCTGCAGCAGGACGCGCATCTCGACCGGGTGTTTGTGCCGGTGGGCGGTGGCGGTCTGGCGGCGGGCGTGGCGGTATTGATCAAGCAACTGATGCCGCAGATTAAGGTGATCGGCGTGGAGGCGGAAGACTCCGCCTGCCTGCGCGCGGCGCTGGATGCCGGGCAACCGGTGGATCTGGCCCGCGTTGGGTTGTTTGCCGAAGGCGTGGCGGTAAAGCGCATCGGTGACGAAACCTTCCGCCTGTGTCGGGAATACCTGGACGACGTGATCACCGTCGACAGCGACGCCATCTGTGCCGCGGTCAAGGATCTGTTTGAAGACGTGCGCGCCATTGCCGAGCCGTCCGGTGCGTTGGCGCTGGCCGGGCTGAAAAAGTATGTGCAGCAGCACAACATCCAGGGTGAGCGTCTGGCGCACGTGTTGTCCGGCGCCAACCTGAATTTCCACGGTTTGCGTTATGTGTCGGAACGCTGCGAACTGGGTGAACAACGCGAAGCCCTGTTGGCGGTCACCATTCCGGAACAGAAAGGCAGCTTCCTGAAGTTTTGCCAACTGCTGGGCGGGCGCTCGGTCACCGAGTTCAACTACCGTTACGCCGATGCCGATAACGCCTGTATTTTCGTCGGTGTCCGCCTGACGCGCGGCCATGCCGAACGCCTGGAAATCATCGATGAACTGCAGGCCGATGGTTATCAGGTGGTGGACTTGTCCGACGATGAAATGGCCAAGCTGCACGTGCGTTATATGGTGGGGGGGCGTCCTTCGAAGCCGTTGCGCGAGCGTCTGTACAGCTTTGAATTCCCGGAGTCGCCGGGCGCGCTGCTGAAGTTCTTGCAGACGTTGGGCACCCATTGGAATATTTCACTGTTTCACTACCGCAGCCACGGCACCGATTTTGGCCGCGTGCTGGCAGGTTTTGAGCTGTCGCAGACCGAACCCGAGTTTGAGCAGCACCTGCAGGCGCTGGGTTATGACTGCCACGATGAAACCGACAACCCGGCGTTCCGCTTTTTTTTGCAGGGCTAAGAAAACCGACAAGGACGGCGCATGACAGATAAATTTAACGGTTTTAGCCAGCAGGGCCTGAATTTTCTTCAGCAGGTGCGCATTGAGAACGACAAGGAATGGTTTGAGGCCAACCGTGACGTTTACGATCGCGAACTGCTGACGCCATTCCGTACGTTGGTGGCGGAGTTGAGCCCGGCGATGTTGGCGATCGATCCCCTGTTCGAGACCCGGCCGGCGATCGGTAAAACGCTGTCACGCATCCATCGCGACACGCGTTTTTCCCATGACAAATCGCGCTACCGCAGTCGCATGTGGCTGACGTTCAAACGGCCAAGCAAAGACTGGAAGGACGCGCCGGTCTACTTCTTCGAACTGGGGCCGGACATGTTGCGCTATGGGCTGGGTTATTACAGCGCCAACAAACCGACCATGGATCTGTTTCGCCATACGCTGCAACGCCGACCGCAGCCCTTTTTGGAGGTCGCGGCCTGCTGCCGGCCACCGTTCGAGCTGGTGGGTGAAAGCTACAAGCGGCCGTTGGTGAAAGAGCAGGTGCCAGAAATCGCCACCTGGTACAACCGCAAATCCTTTGCGGTGATGGCGACCGACAGTCAGGTGGAAACGCTGTTCAATGCCGGGTTGGTACAGACACTGGCGCAAGGGTTCCTGCAGCTGGAACCGCTTTACCACTGGCTGATGCAGGTGGAGGCGATGAAGCAGGTCGATCCCTCGGATCTATGAATAACCCGTCGTCTTTCAAGCCACAGCGTTGTTACCTGCACTCGCTCACCCCAGTCACTTACTTAAGTAAGCTCCTGGGGATGAACGAGCTTGGCGCCTAGCTGTAACTTGAAATCCATAGGGTATTTTTATCTTTATTTATCGAATGATAGCGAATCAACGGTCGTTTAAAGTAAACGCCAGAAAGCGTCGATCAGCGGATCGCTGAGGCGTTTTTTCTGCACGCAAACCCCCAGCTCGAACGGCTCGACCATGGAAATATTCTCCAGTTGCGAGATGCGATTACGCACCGGCTCCGGGCTGTTTTCCACCACCACTCCGGGGATCAGCGCAATTCCGCAGCCCAGCGCCACCATAGAAACAATGGCCTCGTGGCCGCCAACGGTAGCGTAAATCAGCGGATTGGCGATGCGCTGGCGACGGAACCACAGTTCGATGCGTTTTCGCGATGGGCCGTGCTCCGGCAGGATAAACGGAATATTGGCCCAGTCGGGCTGTTCGGCAAACGCCTGGCTGCGTACCGCGCAAGGCAGGGCCGGAGCAATCAGCACCAGCGGGATTTCACCGATTTTAGTGAACGCCACGCTGGTGGGCAGGGTTTCGGGCCGACCGGCAATGCCGAGATCGGCTTCGTTGGACTGCACTTTATCGACCGCATCGGCGGCGTCACCGGTGGTCAGTTTTATTTCTACCAGTGGATGCTGCGCGCGGAACCTGTCGAGGATCGGCGGCAGGTGGCTGTAAGCGGCGGTAACCGAGCAAAACAGCCGTAATTCGCCGCTCAGCGAAGGACCATGTTGACCCAGCGCATGTTTCAGTTGCTGGTATTGCAGCAGCGTCTGCTGGGCAAAATCTTTTAACTGTTCACCGGCATCGGTGAGCTGCACCGTGCGGTTATCGCGCAAAAACAGCGGCTGGCCGAGGATCTCTTCCAGCCGTTGGATCTGGCGGGACAGCGTCGAAGGACTGACGTGCATCGCCTTGGCGGTGCGGCCAAAGTGATGGCTTTCAGCCAGATGGAGGAATAGCTTTAAATCACGCAAATCCATATCAGTACGCTCGCAGCAAGAGTGTTGCATAAATTGCAATATCACATTCGTAATATATCAATTTAAGCAACGCGTTTCCTGTTATACATTGAGTTTAACGAATCTCCGCACAGACAGGGCGGGGAATGAAAATAACATGCATCCCATGTATTTCAATTTGCAGCTAGTGCAGATAACAACGCTGCAATTTGAAAGACGACGGATAAGCAAGACACAACATCTCACTGGAGTACCACCATGGCTAACTATTTCAACACCTTGAACCTGCGTCAGCAGTTGGCGCAATTGGGCAAGTGTCGCTTTATGGCACGAGAAGAATTTGCTGATGAAGCCGGCTACCTGAAAGGCAAAAAAGTGGTGATTGTCGGCTGTGGCGCGCAGGGGCTGAACCAGGGTCTGAACATGCGTGACTCCGGTCTGGACGTAGCCTATGCCTTGCGTAAGGAAGCCATCGACGAAAAACGTCCTTCATGGCGTAAAGCGACCGAGAACGGCTTCAAGGTAGGGACTTACGAAGATTTGATCCCACAGGCAGACCTGGTGGTTAACCTGACGCCGGACAAGCAGCATACCTCGGTCGTTCGTGCCGTACAGCCGCTGATGAAAGACGGCGCGGCGCTGGGCTACTCCCACGGTTTCAACATCGTAGAAGTGGGCGAGCAGGTCCGTAAAGACATCACCGTAGTGATGGTTGCGCCAAAATGTCCTGGCACTGAAGTGCGTGAAGAATACAAACGTGGTTTCGGCGTGCCGACGCTGATTGCGGTTCACCCGGAAAACGATCCGAAAGGCGAAGGCATGGCGATTGCCAAGGCCTGGGCAGCGGCGACCGGTGGCCACCGTGCGGGCGTACTGGAATCTTCCTTCGTTGCCGAAGTGAAATCTGACCTGATGGGTGAGCAGACCATTCTGTGCGGCATGCTGCAGGCGGGTTCGCTGCTGTGCTTCGACAAACTGGTTGCCGAAGGCACTGACCCGGCCTATGCAGAAAAACTGATCCAGTTCGGTTGGGAAACCATTACCGAAGCGCTGAAGCAGGGCGGCATCACCCTGATGATGGATCGCCTGTCCAACCCGGCCAAACTGCGTGCCTATGCGCTGTCTGAGCAGTTGAAAGAGATCATGGCACCGCTGTTCCAGAAACACATGGACGACATCATCTCCGGCGCTTTCTCTGGCGGCATGATGGCTGACTGGGCAGAAGACGACGTGAAACTGCTGAACTGGCGTGAAGAGACCGGCAAATCGGCGTTCGAGAATGCGCCACAGTTCGAAGGTAAAATCAGCGAGCAGGAATACTTTGACCATGGCGTGTTGATGGTTGCGATGGTGAAAGCCGGTGTTGAACTGGCATTCGAAACCATGGTTGATGCGGGCATCATCGAAGAATCCGCTTACTACGAATCACTGCATGAGCTGCCGCTGATCGCCAACACCATCGCGCGTAAGCGTCTGTACGAAATGAACGTGGTTATCTCTGATACCGCAGAATACGGCAACTATCTGTTTGCCAACGCGGCAGTGCCGCTGCTGAAAGAGTTCATGACCACCCTGCAGGCGGGTGACCTGGGCAAATCTGTAGCCGGTACTTCGGTAGACAACGCGCAACTGCGTGACGTGAACGAAGCGGTACGTAATCACCCGATCGAATCCGTTGGCCGCAAGCTGCGCGGGTATATGACCGATATGAAACGCATCGCGGTAGCAGGCTAAATACCCGGAGTCTTTCAAGCGGTAGCGTTGTTACCTGCACTATCACACCCCAGTCACTTACTAAAGTAAGCTCCTGGGGATGAGATAGCTTGGCGCCTAGCTACAACTTGAAATCCATAGGGTATTAAGATTGGTTTTCGAGTCCAATAAACAGGCCAGCATTGTTGCTGGCCTTTCGCATTTCTACAGGGCCGGAATTATTGCGGCATCGCTGCCGGTGGAATAATGGCTCCGCGGTGTTGGATTACCGTGCTGGCGGTCAGATGACCGCGCTGCGCCGCCTGTACGGCATCACCGCCGGTTAAACGCACCGACAGATAACCGGCACTGAAGGAATCGCCTGCCGCGGTAGTATCCACCACCTTTTCTTTAGGCAGACGCACTGCCGGGATCTCAAATTCGCTGCCTTCGGCGCTGAACACCAGGCAGCTATCTGCGCCGCGTTTAATCACTATCTCCTTCACGCCGAGCTGCTGGGTGCGCTGCACCACCTGTTCCAGCGGCAGTTTGCCCCATAGCAGGTCTTCGTCATCCAGGGTCAGGAAGGCAATGTCGGTGCAGGCCAGCACTTCGCGGTAAACCTGCTGCGTCTCTTCCCGGCTTTGCCACAGGCGCGGCCGATAGTTGTTATCGAAAATCACCTTGCCGCCGTTGGCGCGACACTGCCTTAGCAATGCCAGCAGCTTGCTGCGGCTGGCCGTATCGAGGATCGCCACGCTGATGCCGCTGAGGTACAGATAATCGAATTGGGCCAGTTGCTCGCACAGGCTTTCCGCCTGCGGGCCAGCCAGCCAGTAGCGAGCGGCAGCGTCGTTGCGCCAGTAATAGAAGGTGCGTTCGCCGGTGGCATCGGTTTCAATCACGTACAGCCCAGGCAGCTTGTTCTCCAGCCGTTGTATCAGGCTGGTGTTGACCTTTTCCTGTTGCCACGCCTGCAGCATTTCCTGGCTGAAACTGTCGGTGCCGAGTGCGGTCACGTAATGCACCTGCAGCGCGCTTTCCGCCACCTGGCGGGCAATGTAGACGGCGGTGTTTAACGTATCTCCGCCAAAGCCGCGGCTCAAGTCCGCGCCTTTCTGCGACAGTTCAATCATGCATTCGCCGATCACGGCAAGATTTTGGGTGGTCATAGTCAACGAGCCCTGGCTGAAAGAAGAAGATGAATTGATGTGAAATAAAGCCAGTCTCAATGCAAGGGGCGAGGGAGTCAATAAAAATAAAACAACGTTTTAATTTATTTATGACAGCGATCGGGAAACTAAAAAGTTTCCCGATGCGTAGCCAACCTCCGGCCGTTATTTAGCCGCGGCGCGCAGGTCGGTGACGCTTTGGCCACCGATACCCCAGTTGTCGGTTTCTACTTCGTCAATGACCACCACGGTGGTAGCCGGATTCTTACCCAGCGTATCCACCAGCAGTTGGGTCACCCCGGCGATCAGCTGTTTCTTTTGCTCCGGCGTCGCGCCTTCGCGGGTAATTTTGATATTTACGTAGGGCATGTTTTTTCCTTGGATTTTGATACCGCTTTACCCGTCATCTTTCAAGCTGCAGTGTTGTTACCTGCACTCGCGCACCCCAGTTACTTACTAAAGTAAGCGCCTGGGGATAAGCGAACTGGTCGCCTAGCTGCAACTTGAAAGCTATAGGGTATATTCAATGTAGAAGGCTTTAGCCACCGCTTAAAGTTTTATTGTCTGTTGCCGATAAACCCAGGGAGCCAATAGCGCAGCCAGAGCGTTTTCATTCCCCTTCAATGGCGACAGTACCAATGATAACCAAGATGAGCACGGGCCTGCTGGCGCCACTCCTCGCCGTATGCACGCAGATCAAAGCACAGCATTATTGGCGGCAATGCCGACGGCAATACACCTTCCAGCCGATCTATCGCATCTGTGGCACTTTAATGGCGCTCGAGCTGCTGACGGCGATATATCACCCAGCCACCCCGGAAAAACCTCTGTCGCCGGAGCATTATTTCGCTGCTCTCGACGTCCGCAAACGTCTACAGATCATTCAGGAACAGCTTGAACTGCTGCAGTACTGGCAGCCGCTGCTGACCCGCCACGGATTGATGGTGTCGGTCAATATCGACGGTATTGCCTTGCAGGCATTGCAGCAGCACGGCGCGTTGCAACGTCAGATTGCCGGCATGCCCTATCTGCGCTTTAAGCTGGTGGAGCACGCCGGGATGGCTTTAAACAGTCCGTTGCAGCAGATTGCCGGTGCCGAGCGGCTGTGGCTGGATGACTTCGGTAGCGGCCTGGCGAATTTCTCTGCCGTCAGTACCTGGCGTTATCAATATATCAAGGTTGCGCGTGAGTTATTCACCTTGCTCAAGCAAACGGAAGATGGCGTCCAGTTGCTTGTCACCCTGATCAAAATGATGAACCAGCATAGCGAAGGGGTGATCGTCGAAGGGGTGGAAACCGAGCAGGAATGGTTACTGGTACAGCGCTCTGGCGCACTGGCTGCCCAGGGTTACTTTCTTTCTCGCCCGGCCCATTTCGACACCTTGCAAACCCTGCCTACGCGATTTTCCATGCCTGCGGCCTGAGCCCCATCGTCCTCGAAAGCGTGAACTCTTGCCTATTCTCGGCTAGGCTTGGTAAAGCCACTTATTCAATTTACGGGTAAGTTATTGCGTTCAGGGAGCAGTTATGACAAGAACAGGAAAAGCGTTCACTTGGGTTGGCGGCATTGTGCTGCTGATCATCGCCGCGTTGGTGGTCTTTGTGCTGACCTTCGACTGGAACCGCCTCAAACCGACCATCAATGACAAGGTGTCGGCCGAGTTGCATCGTCCGTTCGCCATCCGTGGCGATTTAGGGGTGGACTGGTCACGCGATGATAAAGATATAGGTGGCTGGCGCGCCTGGGTACCCTGGCCGCGAATTCATGCTGAAGATGTGGTACTGGGAAACCCGAAAAATATCCCTGGCGACAGCATGGTGCAGTTGCAGCGCGTCGAAGCCAGCATCTCGCCGCTGGCACTGTTGGGCAAGCAACTGTTGATCCCGCGTATCTGGCTGAAACAGCCGAACGCCAGCTTGCAGCGGCTGGCCAACGGCGAGAATAACTGGACGTTCAACCTGGCCGGTGACCCAAACCAGCCGCCGTCTGCCTGGTCGGTGAACATTCATGACATCGTCTTCGATCGCGGCCAGATTGCTTTCAAGGACGCCACGCTGAAGGCCGATTTCCGCGCAGAGATTGATCCACTCGGCAAGCCTTTGCCATTCAGTGAAGTCACCGGCAAAAAAGACGCTGCCACAGCGATCCCGCAAGACTATATCTTCGGTTGGAAGGTGAAAGGCAAATACAACGGCGAGCCGTTATCGGGCAGTGGCAAGATTGGCGGCATGCTGTCGTTGCAGAATGCCGAGGTGCCATTCCCGCTGCAGGCTGACGTACGCTCCGGTTCTACTCGGGTGGTGGTGGTGGGGACGTTGTCCGACCCGATGAACCTTGGCGGGTTGGATCTGCGGCTTAAATTCTCCGGCGAAAGCCTGGGTAACCTGTATGCCCTCACCGGCGTGCTGTTGCCCAATACCCCGCCATACTCCACCGATGGTCACCTGACTGCCCGGTTGCACGAGAAAGGCGGGGCGGTGTTCCAGTACCAGAAATTCGACGGCAAAATTGGCGACAGCGATATCCACGGCGATTTGAAATATGTCGCCGGCAAACCCCGGCCTACGCTGAGCGGCGAAGTGTTGTCGAAACAGCTGCGTTTTGCCGATCTGGCGCCGCTGATTGGTGCCGACTCCAATACGGAAAAAGCCGGTCGCGGTGAGAAGAGTCGCCAGCCTGCGGGCAAAGTGCTGCCGGTAGAGAAATTTGATACCAAAAGCTGGAAGGTGATGAATGCGGACGTCAAATTCACCGCCAAACGCATTGAACACGGCAGTTCGTTACCGTTGAGCGACCTCTATACCCACCTGCAATTGGATAACGGCGTCATTGTGATGGATCCGCTGCGGTTCGGCGTGGCGGGCGGTAACCTCAATTCGACCGTCCGTCTCGATGGCAGCAAAAATCCGATGCAGGGTCGGGCGGATTTGCATGCGCGTAAATTCCAGCTCAAGCAGTTGCTGCCGGATGTAGGATCGATGAAACGCAGCCTGGGGCAATTGAACGGCGATGCCAAACTGACCGGCAGCGGCAATTCGGTCGCCGATTTGCTGGCGACCAGCAGCGGCGATCTGCGCATGGTGATTAACAACGGGGTGATCAGCCGCAGCCTGATGGAAATTCTCGGGTTGAACGTCGGCAACTATTTGGTGGCGCAGCTATTTGGTGATGACGTCGTGGGGATCAACTGCGCGGCGGCGGATGTCGGTATCCGTGACGGCGTGGCGACACCACGGCTGTTTGTGTTCGACACCGAGAATGCGATTATCAATATCAGCGGTAATACCAACTTCGCTACCGAGCGGCTGGACCTGTCCATCGATCCGGAAAGCAAAGGCATGCGGGTGCTGACATTGCGTTCACCGCTGTACGTGAAAGGCACTTTTGCGCACCCGGATGCCGGTGTGAAGGCCGGCCCGCTGATTGCACGCGGTGCGGCGGCGGTGGCACTTGGCGTGGTGCTAACGCCGGCGGCGGCCCTGCTGGCACTGGTTTCTCCCAGCGAAGGCGGTGAAGAAAACCAGTGCGGGAAAATCCTTCAGCAGATGAAGCAGAAGAAATGATCGTGAAGGCCCGCGGATATCCCGCGGGCCGTTTTACTTCAATACCTGGCAGTCGTGATCCTGGATCTCTTCTGACGAAGCCAGTGTAAACGGCAGCAGGCTGCGCTCGGTGGCCAGCAACAGAAAATCGCCGCCCGGCAATGCCGTCATCGCCAGGCCAAAGCTCCCCATACGGCCCTTTGAGCGTGCAACCTCATCTGCCAGCAGGCGGAAAGCACCCTGTTTTTGCAACTCTTCAGGCGTCACCCGGCGCACCAGATAGTCATGGCCCAGCAGGCCGCCAGGCATCGGCTCCCACCGCTCGCTGTAATCCGCCGCGTACTGCGCCAACTGCGTTTTTACCGACGGCAGCAGGCAAGAGATATGAATGTGCAACTGATTTTGGGTCCGGCCATAGGCTGAATTGATCGCCAGCGAAATATCGGCGTCGTCGATCGCCTTACCATACTTATCGGCCATAAAGTGCCGTGCCTGCCAGGCTTGCTCAAAGAAGTTCGGGGTGGAGGCAGCCAGTAGCGCGGGGCTTTCAATGCCGGTGATTTTAGCGCTTGGCATCAGCAGATATTGCAACGGCCCGTTACGGTCTTTGAACACCACAAAACCGGCCTGTGGGTCCACCTGCGCGCAGGGGGCCGGATTGCTATGCGCCTGCTGGTTGGGCAAACACTGTTGGCTGACGATACGCCACAGCGCGCTCGATTGGGGTGGCTTCACCCATATCCAGAGCGCGCCGGCAATGACAATGACGGCCATTACCAACGGCGCAACGTACAAAAACAGTCTGCGGCGCAAAGACATGATTGATTTCCATTTCCGTAAAAGGCGAAGCATTCAGCATAGTCTGATTTTATGACAGGAGACAGCGCGGGAAGTGCGGCCCCGCAGGCAGGGGCCGCATAAGCAGGGTTACAGCGACTGGTCGCGGGTTTCTTTCATCAGCAGCAGGGCGATCAGCGTGAGACAGGCCATGGATGCCAGATACAGCCCGACGTAGAACAGGCCGTAATGGGTTGCCAGCCAGGTAGCGATATAAGGTGCCACTGCCGCCCCGAGGATTGACGCCACGTTGTACGAGAACGAGGCCCCGGTATAACGCACTTCGGTCGGGAACAGCTCTGGCAGCAGCGCGCCCATCGGGCCGAAGGTCAGGCCCATGATGCTCAGACCACACAGCAGGAAGCCCATCACCAGCGCCTGGTTACCGGAGCCCAGCATGCTTGGGAACAGGAAGGCGAAGGCGATCATCAGCAGAGTGATAACGATCATGGTCTTGCGGCGACCAAAGGCATCGGCCAGCAGGCCGGCAATTGGCACCATCACACCAAAGCCAATCACCGCCACCATCAGCATCCACAGGAAGCTGTTGCGTGAGTAGCCCAGCCCCAGCGGCTGCGCCGTAGTGCCGTAGGTCATTGAGTAAACCGTCATCAGGTAGAACAGAGTATAGGTCGCCAGCATGATAAAGGTGCCGAGGATGGTCGCCTTCAGATGCTTGCTCAGCAGCGTGCCGAGCGGGATTTTTACCTGTTTCCCGGCTTTGGCCACCTTGGCGAATACCGGAGTTTCATGCAGCGATACGCGCACGTACAGGCCGATCAGCACCAGGGCGGCGGACAGGATAAACGGCACGCGCCAGCCCCATTCCATAAACTGTTGGTCAGTCAGCAGCCAGGAGAGCAGCAGGAAGGTCCCGTTAGCGAAGAAGAAACCGATAGGCGCGCCCAGCTGTGGGAACGAGCCGTACAGTGCCCGCTTTTTGGCCGGGGCGTTCTCGGTCGCCAGCAAGGCGGCTCCGCCCCATTCACCCCCCAGCCCCAGGCCTTGACCGAATCGCGCCAGCGCCAGCAGGATTGGGGCGAAGATGCCGATGGTTTCGTAGCTCGGCAGCAAGCCGATCAACACGGTGGAAATCCCCATGGTGAGCAGCGAGGCGACCAGCGTCACCTTGCGCCCCACGCGATCGCCAAAGTGGCCGAACAGCGCCGAGCCAATCGGACGCGCCACAAAGGCGACGGCAAAGGTGGCCAGCGACTGTAGCGTCGCGGTGGTGGGATCGCCCTGCGGGAAGAAGATATGCGGGAATACGATCACCGCCGCGGTGGCATAAATATAGAAATCGAAAAACTCGATGGCGGTCCCGACCAGCGAGGCGACAATCACTTTTCCGCGTGAGTTGACGGGTGTTGGCGCGTCGTCGGCGTCCAGAGTTGGTGCGATGGAGGCTTGCATAATTTTTCTTATATTTTGGATTGGTAAAAATCCATCTTAGTCATAGCAAAATGCCTTTTCAATGGTGAAACTTTGTACAATGCGGGAATTAACCGGTTAAAAAGCTTAATGTTTCATTGGTGTGTTTCTGCGTGGTTTTTAACGTTGCCAAATGAATGATTTGCAGACTTAACATCTGTAAAAGCCGCAAAGAAAAGTTATCAGGTAGTTTGTTATGCTGGGTTTTGCCGGTGTGATAGGTCTTGTTTGGTTTTATATGCTGGGTAGTTGGCTAAATGTCGGAATAAAAAACCAGCCACCAGAGGGTGGCCGGTATGATTGCATTGCTTCAGGGGGCAGATTGCTCGGAGGCTGGCAGGGTTTTGTCTTCTTTATACTGCGCAGTGGCGATCCAGGCAGCGCAGAAAAGCGTCAATCGGGCAAAGAAATAGAAAAACGCCATCAGCCCGATGACCGAACCAAAGGCGGCACCGGAAGGCGATTTAGCCACCTGGGGCAGCGTCATGGTCATCACAAACTTAATCACTTCGAAACCGATGGCGGCAAGCAGCGTGCCGCGCAGCAGCGCCTTTTTCTTCGGCTTATGCCGCGGCAGCATCCAGAAGATCCACAGGAACAGCAGATAGTTGGCGAAGATGGAGATCGACAGCGCAATCAGCGTCATCGCCGGCCGCAGCCACTCGATACCTTCCAGGCCCAGCGCACGGACAATCGCCGCCTGTGCCGAGCCGGCGATGGAGGTCAGCGTCAGGGTGATAATCAGCGCCACCACCAAACCGCTCAGCGAAATAAAGTCGCGGGTGTATTTGAAGTAGATTTTTTCCTGATCCTGCGGATTACGTTCCCATACGTCACGCGACTGCGCGCGGATCGCCTCACGCAGGTTACCCATCCAACTGATGCCTGAATACAGCGCCAGCGCCAGACCGGTCAGCCCCACGGTGGTGCGCTGCTGAATTGCCGTATTGACGGTATTTTTCAGCGTGCTGGCCAGCGTAGGGTCACTGATGCTGCCAACAATCTTATTAATTATCCCAGTCAACAGGTCAGGGTTGGATGCCAGCACAAAGCCGACGGCGGCAAACGACACCATCAAAATCGGGATCAGCGAAAGAAACGAGAAATAGGTGATAGCGGCGCCGAACTGGCTGCCCAGACGATCGTTAAAGCGCTCGGTGGCGCGGAGCAGGTGAGCGATGCTTGGCCAGGCCTTGATGCGTTCGACCAGGCGTGAAAAACCGGAGATGCGCCGGTCAATAGTCTGGTGGCCGGTTTTGATGGCGATCAGTGGCTTTTGCGGCGCTTCACTGTTGGGCTGACGGGGGTCTTTATCTGATCCTGTAGGCATTACGTCACGATTTCCTTAACGATGAATATACCCGTCATACTTCAACTTGCATGCGCGTTGGCTGCCCTCACTTACCCAAATCACTTACTCAAGTAAGCTCATCGGGATTCGCTCAGTTGCCGCCTTCCTGCAACTCGAAGTCTTTAGGGTAGAGGCTCTCTCAACCTTGATTATAGCCAAAAGGTACGTTGATTTGGCCGCCGGGTGGGGCAACCGGCTAATTTGTGAGCTTAACGCGTTCGTTCACCGGGTGAAATGTTACTGCCTGCCAATAGGTAAAATTCTTATATCAGCCCCGTGCCAGCGGGGTTTTTTTCGTTCATCGACCTCCAATTTTTATCTGTTTCATCACCAAGAAAGCGTTTACTCATGATGTGGCGCTGCGGTTTACCAACCGCCGCGTGACTGCAGCCGTAGGGGCTGGAACGGTTTCACCTGTTATCACTGGATAAAATGGAAGGTCATATGAAATTACTTAATCACCCCACCTGTCGTCCGTTTACCGAAGCGGGCAATTTGACACAGATTTCCGCCTACTATGAGGAAGAGCGGCACATCATGTGGATGCTGCTGCGCGCGGAACCGCGCCCTTGCTTCAATCAGGCGTTAATTGAAGACATCATGACGTTGGCGCAGGCAGCTAAAGAGTCATCATTGCAGTTTGACTTTTGGGTCACTGGCTCGCTGGTGCCCAATATGTTCAACGTGGGTGGCGATTTGCAGTTCTTCGCCGAGGCGATTAAAAATCGCAAACGTGAGGCGATGATGGCCTACGCACGGGCCTGCATTGATTGCGTGCATGCGGCGGCTCGCGGATTTGATACCGGAGCGGTTAGCATCGCGATGGTCGAGGGCAGTGCGCTGGGCGGTGGCTTTGAGGCGGCGCTGGCGCACCATTTCGTTCTGGCACAGAACAATGCGCGCATGGGGTTCCCGGAAATTGCGTTTAACCTGTTCCCCGGCATGGGCGGCTATTCGCTGGTAGCGCGTAAAGGAAACATGCGCCTGGCGGAAGAGCTGATTTGGGGCGGCGAGTCGCATACCGCGGAGTGGTTTGAAAGCCGCGGCCTGGTCGATCAGTTATTCCAGCCCGGCGACGCCTATGTGGCTACCCGTACCTTTATCGATACCATTCGGCCCAAACTGAACGGTATGCGTGCCATGCTGCGTGCCCGTCAGCGGGTGTTGCAGTTGACGCGTTCGGAACTAATGGACATTACCGAAGACTGGGTGCATTCGGCCTTCACCATCGAGGAGAAAGATCGCGCCTATATCGAACGTCTGGTGATGCTGCAGGACCGTCATACGGTGAACCTGCGTCGTGCCGGCTAATGTTACCCTGCCCGCCTCACGCTGAGGAGGATGGCGGGCGATAGGACTGCAGCCAATGCTCCAGCTGCTCCGGGAGCATTGGCTGCGCAAACAGGAACCCCTGTTTTTCATCCACGCCGATTTCATCGAGGAACCGATTTTCGCTTTCTGTCTCTACGCCTTCGGCGATCACCCGGAATTTAAGCGCTTCGGCCGCCGCGACGATGGCACGCACCAGCGATTGTGAAACCGGGTTATCATTCACCCCACGCACAAAGCTTTTATCCAGTTTAATGGCATCCAGCGGAATACGTGCCAGCTGCGCCAGCGAAGAGTAACCGGTGCCAAAATCATCAAGATGGACCTGTGCACCCAGTTGGCGTAACCGGGCGATCACTTCGCGAGCGCGTTTCTCATCCTCAATCAGGCTACTTTCCGTGAGTTCGAAATCCAGCAGGCAGGGAGTCAACTGATTGTGCTGCAACACCTGCGCCAGATCTTCAACGATAGAGTCATCCACCAACTGGCGGGCGGAAAGATTGACCGCGACCCGCAGTGGTAACCCTTGTCGTTGCCACTGAGCGGCCTGTTTGGCGGCGGTCTGCAGCACCCAACGGCCAAGCGGGCCGATCAGACCTGACTCTTCCGCGTAGGAGATAAACTGCAGCGGTGGGATCAGGCCGCGCTCGGGGGAATCCCAGCGCACCAGCGCTTCCACGCTACATACTCTGCCGCTGAGTGTCTCTATTTTTGGCTGGTAATACACCACCAGTTGATTTTGTTCCAATCCCTTACGCAGGTTGGTGTCCAGCCACATGTATTCCGCGACGCGTTTATTCATTTCCGGCGAGAATACGGTATAGGTGCGTTTGCCGTGCTCTTTGGCGACATACATGGCGGTATCGGCACTGCGGATCAGGCTGTCGATGTCGTTGCCGTGTTCGGGACACAGTGCTATACCAATAGAACAGCCGGTATAAACTTCGATAAGCCCTATACGGAACGGCGTTTTCAACCGGTCGATAATACGCTGGGCCAGGCGTTGCAGCATTTCGCGGTCGGCCTGTTGGGCCAGCACCAGGAATTCATCGCCACCCAGGCGGGCCAGGGTTTGGTCGTTATCCAGACAGCCGAGCACCGCCAGCGACACCTCTACCAATAAACGGTCGCCGAACATATGGCCGTAGGCGTCGTTAACCTTTTTAAAGTTGTCGAGATCGAGATACACCAGCCCAACACTGTGGCCATCGCGAGTGGCAATCGACTGGGTAATTTTGTCCTGAATGGCATTGCGATTGGGCAGGCCGGTAATGATGTCGGTATTGGCCAGTACCCGCAGACGTTCCTGCGCGCGGCGTTCTTCGGTGATATCGGTACCGGAGCAAATCAGAAAAACTTCATTCTTACCGCTGCCGCTGTGGACGAACTTGTTGCGGAACAAAAACAGCCGCTCGCCTTTCACCGTCTTGATCCAGCGTTCTACCTCATAGGATGAACCATTACGGAAAAAGCCGGCGATGTTGCGCCGTGATGCCGAGGCTTCCTCCGGGCTCATAAATAATTGAAAGACGTTTTTACCAATAACATCATGCTCGTGCAGGCCGGTGTACTCTTCGCTCAGGCGGTTGAAGCGCTGAATGCGACCGTGCTGATCGACAATCACAATCACGGAGTTGGCTTCGGACACCACCTGTTCGGCAAAGGAAAGGCCGTGTACCAAATCACGGGCGACCGATTGGGTATCGCTGAAGGCGGAGGCGGTGCCTGCCCATTCCAGATTGTTGACTCGCCGCCCAACCAGATGCAGATGTATCGGTTCGCCGCCGAGCGTGATGGTGATATCAAGGCTGGCGGTAATGCCGCTCAGGCGACGGATTTTAGCCGCCTGCATAGCGCTGAGCGCCACGGCCATATGGGTTTTGCCTTTGACGGCCGACAACGCCAACGCATTGCTGTCAAACGCCAACCGCCAATAAGGGCTGTTGGTGCCGAAGTGGGCGTTAAGAAGCATAGGGCCTTGGTCTGCGAACATGATGATTCCTCAAAAGGGCACGACAGCCAGGTCTGTGCGATGAGCGCAGCCGCAGGTTTCTGGCCCGGGCGTGGCCGTAGTGCACGTATCTCCATCATATAACACGTTTTTCACCGGCGAGGGATGAAACTATTATATAAGCAATAATTAGTTTTGCCCTGTAATCGTCAGATAGCCGCACGTTTTAAAGTGTAAGTGAGAACCTGAAATTTCGAGAGGTTGGGGCGATTTTAGCGCATCGGCACGCGATCATTTTGTTGCAGGGCGGTTGTAGCAGAGGGGTCTACATTATAATAAAGTGGGCCGCTGGCAGGAATAATCCTATAGAAACAGACGTCATGTTGTGGTGAGTTTTATGCGGTGGGAAACCAAACTTTCCAAATAATACGCATCATCTTCATAATTCATTCATTATTGATGAATAAAAGTGTTTCGGGCTTTAATAAATTTACACTCCATCGCATTACTATATATTTATCGGCCTATTATTATCTCCGACGAAAGATGAGCCTGTTCACGTACAGCGCTCCTGATGAAGAATAATTTTTAAGGAAATGATTATGCGTAAACTGACCGCTTTATTTGTCGCCTCTACTCTGGCACTGGGTTCTGCTTCCATGGCTTTTGCTGCAGATACCACGGCGGCACCGACCACGACTGAAGCCGCCCCGATGAACATGAAAATGATGCATCACAAAGGTGAAGGTAAAGGTGGGCCGTTTGCCGGCCTGAACCTGACCGAGCAACAGCGCCAGCAAATGCGCGATATTATGAAAGAATCGCACCAGAAACGCGGCGAAGGTACCAAAGAGGAACGCCAGGCACTGCATAGCATGGTCGCTTCCGACAGCTTCGATGAAGCCAAAGCGAAAACCCAAATTGATGCCATCAGCAAAGCACAGTCCGAACATATGCTGGAGCGCGCCAAAGCTGAAAATAAAATGTATAACCTGCTGACCCCTGAGCAGAAAAAACAATACAATGAGAATTATCAGAAACGCGAACAGAAAATGATGGAACACATGAATAACATGAAGTCGAAAATGACGACCGCACAGTAATAGTTTCATGTGGTAAATAAAAAGGGCCAGAGTAATCTCTGGCCCTTTTGCTTATCTCACTGCGACTTCACTTCCCGTTAAACAACGGGTTTCCCTGATGTTGTGCGCGAGTAAGCTATTTCCCCATCAATCTCTGTTAATATTTTTAAATTGGCGCGTGGTTTCAGTTAACGCCAGTTCTGTAGGTAAGCGCTCCATCGAGCTGGCGCCGTAGAAACCATCGACTAACGGACAGTGCTGCATGATATACGCAGCATCTTCAGGCGTGGCTATGGGGCCGCCGTGACACAGGACGATCACGTCTTCGCGAACCTGTTTGGCGGCCTGAGCCCATTCGTTAATCAGAGGGACGCAATCAGCCAGTGTCAACGAAGTTTCTGCGCCAATGCTGCCGCCGGTTGTCAGCCCCATGTGTGGGACGATGATATCTGCCCCTGCTTCGGTCATCGCGATCGCATCTTGCGCATTAAAAACGTAGGGGGTGGTCAACAGGTCTTTCTCATGCGCCAGCCGAATCATATCTACCTCTAACGCATAGCCCATCCCGGTTTCTTCCAGGTTGGCGCGGAAATTGCCGTCAATCAGGCCGACGGTTGGGAAGTTTTGTACGCCGGCGAAACCCGTGTTTTTAATCTCATCGAGAAACTTATCAAAGTGGCAAAAAGGATCCGTGCCGTTGACCCCAGCCAGAACCGGGGTCTGCTTGACCACCGGCAGGACTTCTTTGGCCATGTCCATCACGATTTCATTGGCGTTGCCATACGCCAGCAGACCAGCCAGGGAACCTCGGCCCGCCATGCGATAGCGACCCGAGTTGTAAATGACGATCAGATCGATACCGCCGGCCTCTTCACACTTGGCCGAGAGCCCGGTGCCGGCACCGCCACCGATGATTGGTTCGCGGCGAGCAATCATTCCCCTGAATTTGGTCAGTAATGCCTGTCGAGTGTGTTTGGCCATGTGTAACTCCAATCAATAAGAATGAGAGATCTCCCGGAACTGTTGCACGGCGGCGTCGGCAAAGCGGGGATCGTTGATGTTGTAAGGGGTCTTGATCAGACGCTGTTTATCCGTGGGTTGCCACGTCGCTTCCAGCGAGCTGATGAACGCAGCCAGTGCCTCAGGATCCCAAAATGCTTGCCCTGGGGCATCGAGCGCTGAAACACCGCCCTCAGGGATCAGGAAGCGAACTTCTCCCGAACATGCGTTCAACTTTTCGCCGATCCAGCGGCCCATTTGGGCATTTTCTTCTGGTGTAGTCCGCATCAGCGTCACTTGGGCATTATGGTTGTAAAACTGGCGTTCGGCGTAGCGAGCAGGGATGGTACCGGGATGACCAAAGTTGATCATATCTAGCGCACCGCAGGACATGACGCAGGGAATGCCGGTACGGGCTATCGCGTCGAAGCGATCTTCAGTACAGGCCAGCACGCCGCCAAACAGATGGTCACAGACTTCGGTGGTGGTTAAATCGAATACCCCGTTCAGCAGATGGCTGTCGACCAGTTTTTCCATTGCCTGGCCACCGCTGCCTGTCGCATGAAATACCAGGCAATCCCACTCATTTTCAATTGCCGCAGTTACTGCCTGAATGCAGGGAGTCGTGACACCGAACATGGTAAGCCCAACGGCAGGTTTACTGTCTGTATCAATCGGTGTGGCAAAGCGAACGGCGCCGGCAATTTGATGTGCGGCATTGCCCAGCACGAGGCGGGAAATACGATTCAGCCCGGCGACGTCGGTAACCGAGTACAACATGCCAATATCGCTGGCACCGACATAGCCGGAAGTGTCACCGGAAGCCATGGTCGATACCATCAGCTTTGGCAGGCCAATGGGTAATTGTTGCATGGCAGGTGTAATCAATGCGGTGCCGCCGGAACCGCCCAGGCCAAGCAGGGCTGCAACATCCTGGCGTGAGAGCATGAATCGCTCGAAAGCAATGGCCATGGCGGCAATGGCTTTACCTCGGTCGTCACAAAATACGGCATTCTCGCCTTCAGGATGATAGCTGGCGACGGTGGCGGCGGAAACATCGGCAGGGTAGCTGGCCGGGATATGATGAGTAGATAAATCGACGGTTAGCGTGGGTAATCCGGTATCGGCGATCAGGCTGCGAACATAAGCCAGTTCTCGTCCTTTAGTATCCGCCGTTGTCGCAATATAGATGATTGCCTGATTATTGTTCATTAGCCTGTTCCTGAATTGTAGGTTCGGATGGCCGCCACGCTTTCTGATAATTTTATTATAATTTAATTAGTTAACTAAATTGAATCCCTGGTGCTGACTAAGGTTGCTGAGCGTAGTCGGTGAATTCATCATCATAATGAGACTGTAGTATCATTTATGCAAGTGGGTTTGATGGAAAAATGAGATTAATGTCTCATTAGATAAATGAAAGGACAGAATTGCGTCGTCTCCTGGATAGCACAGAGTCAGGCAAGTTTGTTACAGTGGGCTATATTTGCCTGAGCTCTTGTTCTGGCCTGCGTTAGATTGGTGAGAAAGGGGTCGTCGTGCCATTAAATCTACCCGAAAATTTGACTCATACACGAGCCAGAACCCGCAAGCTGTTGCTCGCCAGCGCGATGGTATTGTTCGATGGTGGGGCCTTTCCCTCCATTACTGAATTGGCCCAGCACGCGCAGGTTTCCCGCGCGACGGCCTATCGTTATTTTCCTACTCAGAGCGCATTGATTACGGCGGTGGTTGCAGAGAGTTTGGGACCTATTCTTGAATGGCGGCCGATAGACAATGATGCTGGGGCGCGGATCCAACAATTACTGAGTTTTGCTTATCCGCAAATGGAGCAACATGAGGGCGCTTTGCGCGCGGCATTGCTATTGTCCCTCCAGCAATGGGCCGAGGCACAATCGAGCAGCATTAAACCTGTTGAAAAGTTCGTCCGCGGCAACCGCAAGCGCCTGCTCAACCTGGCGGTAGAGCCGTTGCAGGATAAACTACCGCCCGAGGCGTTACAGCGGGTGATTCATTCTTTCTCGCTGATCTATGGTTCGGAAGTTTTCCTGGTACTGAAAGATATTTGGGGACTGGATCTCGGTGGCATCCAGGATGTGACGCAATGGATGGCGAAAGCCATTATTCGCCAGGCTGAAGAAGATGCGATGAACAACAGAAAACCGCTAGCATGATAGTCCAATTTTTACTGCCCTTCTCGGCGAAAATCAGCACATTTCACTGAGTGAGTATTGGCAATAGTTATAATTAAAATTGATAAAAAGAGCATCTTAAGCATTGTTGAACAGGCCGCGAGGGAGAGACCCATACGGCCTGTTTTGTTTATATTATACTTATTTATCATCTAATTACATTTCATCCTCAGCAAGAAGAATTCACTCTTTCCGCTGGCTCCTGGCCATCGAAGATCCTTATGTTTCCCCCCCGGTTTACTCGATCCTTAGTCTTGCCGTTTAGGCCATTTCGCGCATTGACCCATTAGGCGCGCTTGAGATTGTTGTGCTTTATTTATTTGGTGTTACGAAACTGTTACACAAAAAATCAATAAGACATTTGCAAACAACAATGGACGGTATCTGTGATGGAAAATAAACGTAAAGGAGTCAAGCCTGTTCAGGCGGCCTTCGGCTGGCCTGAAATTGGCGTTAATCGCGCACAGTGGAGTGCTGTGCTTTTTTGCCTGGCGGCGATCGGTGGAGCGCAGGCTGCACCTTATGTAGAGAGCGGCAAGTCGGGCGATCCTGCGAGTTGGCGCAGTAACGAATTCAACGCCGAATGGGGGCTGGGAGCGATCCACGCCGATCAGGCCTACGCCGCCGGTTATAGCGGGAAAGGCGTAAAGCTCGGTATTTTCGATCAGCCGGTGTATGCCAAACACCCGGAGTTTGCCAGCCAGGGCAAAGTGATCAATCTGGTGACGACCGGCATCCGCGAATACACCGATCCCTACATTCCGGTAAAAAAAGGCGACGTATTCCGCTATGACGGCACGCCCAGCGTGGATTCCGACGGCACCCTGGGTTCACACGGTACCCACGTGGGCGGCATAGCTGCCGGTAATCGCGATGGCGGCGAGATGCACGGCGTGGCGTTCAACGCACAAATCATCAGCGCGGAAAACGGCGACCCCGGCCCGGAAGACGGCATCATTCTCGGTAACGATGGGGCGGTGTACCAGGCCGGCTGGGATGCGTTGATCGCCAGCGGCGCACGCATTATCAACAACAGCTGGGGTATTGGCATCACTGAGAAGTTTGATCAGGGTGGCGAGGATCCGGCCTATCCCCACTTCACGCTCGCCGACGCGCAAAAACAATTCGATCAAATCAAACAGATCCTTGGCACAAAAGCCGGGGGCGCTTATCAGGGCGCAATTGACGCGGCACGCAGCGGTATTGTCACCATTTTTGCCGCCGGTAACGATTACAACCTCAATAACCCGGACGCCATGGCCGGGCTGGCCTATTTCGTGCCGGAGATAGCCCCCAACTGGCTGTCGGTCGCCAGTCTGCAGGATCCGAAAAACACCGGTGATTACAGCATCAGCACCTTCTCCTCGCGCTGCGGTTATACCGCCAGCTTCTGCGTTGCCGCACCGGGGACCAAGGTGTACAGCTCAATCATCGAAGGCAACAGCGTAGATAACCTGACCACCGGTTACGCCAAATACAGCGGGACCTCAATGGCGGCGCCGCACGTGGCCGGCAGCATTGCGGTGCTGATGGAGCGCTTCCCGTACATGACCGGCGCACAGGTTGCCTCGGTGCTGAAGACCACTACCGTTGATATGGGCGCTCCGGGTATCGATGCGCTTTACGGCTGGGGGATGATCGATCTGGGCAAGGCAATCCACGGCCCGGGCATGTTTGTTACCGAGCAGGATATTCCTGAAGAGTTTCGGATTAGCGGCGCTTACGGCCCGGAGCAGTTCGTGGTGAATCTGCCGGGGGTCGGCGCGGTACTGGACAAGGGCAAACCGACCGAACGCGTGTGTGACGATACGCATTGCGGGTTGGATGTCTGGAGCAACAACATTTCCGGTCACGGTGGCCTGACCAAACAGGGTATTGGCACCCTGGTGCTGACCGGCAACAACAGCTACGCGGGGCCGACGCTGATCAATCAGGGCCTGCTGGCAATCAACGGCTCGGTGACTTCAGACGTCACGGTGCAAAACGCCGGCGTGCTGGGGGGCTCCGGGACGGTCGGGTCACTGACGGCGCGCAGCGGCGGTACCGTGGCACCGGGTAACTCGATCGGTACGCTGAATGTAACGCGTAACCTCAGCTTCGAACCGGGTTCCCGCTATGCGGTGGAAGTGGCGCCAAACGGCCATAGCGATCGGATCCAAAGCGGAGGATCGGCAACGATCGGCGGCGGTGAAGTCGTGGTGTTGCAGGAACAAAACGCCAACCTGCTGTCGCAAGGTAGCGTGAGCAGCCTGCTCGGCCAGCAATACAACATACTTACCGCCCAGCAGGGTATCAGCGGGCGGTTTGCTTCTACTTCAACGTTCTCTCCCTTCCTGAGCGCCGGGCTGACCTATCAACCCAATCAGGTCACGCTGAACGTGGGCCGTAACGATACTTCCTTTGCCAGTGTGGCTGCCACCCGGAACGAACGTGCGGTAGCAGCCGCGGCGGATGCCCTGGCGGTAGGTAACCCGGTGTACGAGAGCATTCTCAACGCCGGTTCGGCAGGGGAAGCGCGTCAGGCGTTCCGTCAGCTGTCCGGGCAGATCCATGCGGATATCGCCTCGGCACAGGTCAACGACAGCCGTTACCTGCGTGATGCGTTGAACGGCCGTCTGCGGCAGGCGGAAGGGTTGGCGACCTCGCCGGACATCAAGGCGGACGACGACGGCGGTGCCTGGGCGCAGTTGCTGGGGGCCTGGGACCATGCGTCGGGCGACGCCAATGCGACGGGCTATCAGGCCTCGACCTACGGCGTGCTGGTGGGGCTGGACTCGGCGCTGGCGGATGACTGGCGCTTGGGGGTGGCGACCGGTTACACCCGCACCTCGCTGGACGGTGGCTACGGCTCCAATGCCGACAGCGACAACTACCACCTGGCGGTGTATGGCGGCAAACAGTTCGGTGAACTGGCGCTGCGTGCCGGCGGTGGCTACACCTGGCACCGTTTCGATACCTCGCGCTCGGTCAATTACGGCATGCAGTCAGATCGGGAAACCGCGAAGTACAGCGCGCGCACCGAGCAGGTGTTTGCCGAAGCGGGTTACAGCGTGAAGGCCGACTGGGTGAACCTGGAGCCGTTCGCCAACCTGGCGTACATCAACTTCCAGAACAACGGTATTTCGGAGGATGGCGGGGCTGCGGCGCTGCACGGCGACAAACAGCACACCCATGCCACGGTATCGACGCTGGGTCTGCGTGCGGATACCGAGTGGCAGGCGAGCAAAACCACCAGCGTGGCGCTGCGCAGTGAACTGGGCTGGCAGCATCAGTATGGCGATTTGGATCGCGGTACCGGGCTGCGCTTCAACGGCGGTAATTCCCCGTTCGTGGTGAACAGCGTGTCGGCCTCACGTGACGGTGCGGTGCTGAAAGCCAGTGCGGAAGTGGCGGTGAACAAGAACGCCACGCTGTCATTGGGTTACGGCGGGTTGCTGTCGCAAAACTACCAGGACAACAGCGTCAATGCTGGCTTCACCTGGAAATTCTGATCTTAAAAAACTGAGGGACAAACCGCCTCGTCGGGGGGCGGTTTGACTAAAACAAAAAGGATAAGGGAATGAAGCAAGCTACAGGAAAGAATAAACCGGTATTGACGCCGACATGGAAACTGAACGCCTTGCTGTGCGCGCTGTTGGCGGCCGGTGGCGTACAGGCTACGCCCTACATGGAAGGCGGCAAGATAGGCGATCCGGCAAGCTGGCGCAGTAATGAGTTCAATGCCAACTGGGGACTGGGGGCCATTCACGCTGACGAGGCCTATGCCGCGGGTTATACCGGCAAAGGGCAAAAGGTGGGCATCTTCGATACCCCGGTGAACAAGCATCCTGAATTCGCCGGTGACGGCAAGCTGGTGAACGTGGTGACCCAGGGTAACCGCGCCTATACCGACCCGCATCGGAAGGGAATTAAGGCCGGCGATCGTTTTTACTTCGACGGCACCTTCCATTTCTATAACGGCGATGGGGTGACGCTGGTTAACCACGGCGTACACGTGGCCGGCATCAGCGGGGCCAATCGCGACGGTACCGGCATGCATGGCGTCGCCTTTGACTCACAGATAATCAGCGTTGATAACGACAATGATGGCCCGGCCTATGGCGAATTCCTCGGGCTGGATGGCAGCGTAACCAACGCCGGTTGGCAGGCGATGATCAACAATGGCGTGCGGGTTATCAATAACAGTTGGGGCGTCAGTATTCCCGATTTCTTATCGGATAATGGCAAAAAGCCCGACGCGCTGCATTTCGAACTGAAAGACGCACAGGAACAGTTTGATCAGGTGAAACCGCTGCTGGGCAGCCTGGCGGGAGCGGGTTATCAGGGCGCGATCGACGCGGCACGTAAAAATATTCTGGTGCTGTTCGCCGCCGGTAACGACGGCAACTACAACCAACCGGACGTGATCAGCGGCCTGGCCTATTTTGTGCCGGATATTGCGCCTAACTGGCTGTCGGTTGCCAGCGTCGCACAGGATGCCGCCTCTACCAACAGCGTGCCTTATACCATCAGCAGCTTCTCTTCACGCTGCGGTTATACCGCCAGTTTCTGCGTTTCGTCACCGGGCAGTAAAATCTACAGCACCGTGGCCAACGGTTCCGATCCGAATCAACTGGTCTCGGACTATGGCAATAAAAATGGGACCTCAATGGCGACGCCGCACGTGACCGGCGCGGTTGCCGTGTTGCTGCAGCGTTTCCCGTACATGACGTCGGCGCAAATTGCCGACGTGTTGAAGACCACCGCCACCGATATGGGTGCACCGGGCATCGATGCACTTTACGGCTGGGGGATGATCAATCTGGGCAAGGCGATTAACGGTCCGGGCATGTTCTATACCGTCGAAGATATTCCTGAAGAGTTTCGCATTCCGGATCCGACAGGCGTGGCTTACGGCTCGTCACAGTTTGTTGCCAACATTCCCGGCTTCGGGGCGCAAATCGATCAAGGCACGCTGCAGGCTCGTCTTTGTGATGACTACCACTGTACGGTGGAGGTCTATTCCAATGATATCTACGGCCATGGCGGCCTGACCAAGGAAGGCCAGGGTGCGCTGGTACTGACCGGCACCAATACCTATTCCGGCCCGACTTGGGTAAATACCGGCCTGCTGGCGGTTAACGGTTCGGTCACCTCGGATGTCACCGTGCAAAACGCCGGCGTGCTGGGGGGCTCCGGGACGGTCGGGTCACTGACGGCCCGCAGCGGCGGTACCGTGGCACCGGGTAACTCGATCGGTACGCTGAACGTAACGCGTAACCTCAGCTTCGAGCCGGGTTCCCGCTATGCGGTGGAAGTGGCGCCAAACGGCCAGAGCGATCGGATCCAAAGCGGAGGATCGGCAACGATCGGCGGCGGTGAAGTGGCTGTTTTGCTGGAGAACAGCGCCAATCTGCTGTCGCAAAGCGAAGTTCGCAGCCTGCTCGGCCAGCAATACAACATTCTGACCGCCCAGCAGGGCATCAGCGGGCGGTTTGATTCGGTGGCACCGAACTACCTGTTCCTGGGCACCGGGCTGACCTACCAACCCAATCAGGTCACGCTGAACGTGGGCCGTAACGATACTTCCTTTGCCAGTGTGGCTGCCACCCGGAACGAACGTGCGGTAGCAGCCGCGGCGGATGCCCTGGCGGCGGGCAACCCGGTGTACGAGAGCATCCTCAACGCCGGTTCGGCAGGGGAAGCGCGTCAGGCGTTCCGTCAGCTGTCCGGGCAGATCCATGCGGATATCGCCTCGGCACAGGTCAACGACAGCCGTTACCTGCGTGATGCGTTGAACGGCCGCCTGCGACAGGCGGAAGGGCTGGCGACCTCGCCGGACATCAAGGCGGACGACGACGGCGGTGCCTGGGCGCAGTTGCTGGGGGCCTGGGACCATGCGTCGGGTGATGCCAATGCCACCGGCTATCAGGCCTCGACCTACGGCGTGCTGGTGGGGCTGGACTCGGCGCTGGCGGACGACTGGCGGTTGGGGGTGGCGACCGGTTACACCCGCACTTCGCTGGACGGCGGCTACGGCTCCAATGCTGACAGCGACAACTACCACCTGGCGGTGTACGGCGGCAAACAGTTCGGTGAACTGGCGCTGCGTGCCGGCGGTGGCTACACCTGGCACCGTTTCGATACCTCGCGCTCGGTCAATTACGGCATGCAGTCAGATCGGGAAACCGCGAAGTACAGCGCGCGCACCGAGCAGGTGTTTGCCGAAGCGGGTTACAGCGTGAAGGCCGACTGGGTGAATCTGGAGCCGTTCGCCAACCTGGCGTACATCAACTTCCAGAACAACGGTATCTCGGAGGACGGTGGGGCGGCGGCGCTGCACGGCGACAAACAGCACACTGACGCCACGGTCTCGACGCTGGGGCTGCGTGCGGATACCGAGTGGCAGGCGAGCAAAACCACCAGCGTGGCGCTGCGCAGCGAACTGGGCTGGCAGCATCAGTACGGCGACCTGGATCGCGGCACCGGGCTGCGCTTCAACGGGGGTAATTCCCCGTTCGTGGTGAACAGCGTGTCGGCGTCGCGTGACGGTGCGGTGCTGAAAGCCAGTGCGGAAGTGGCGGTGAACAAGAACGCCACGCTGTCATTGGGCTACGGCGGGTTGCTGTCGCAAAACTACCAGGACAACAGCGTCAACGCCGGTTTCACCTGGAAGTTCTGATCCACCCATCTTAATCCTATTACCGAAACACTGGGGCCAGCTTGCTGGCCCTATTTTTTTGCATTTTTAACGGCAGGGATCACCTATGATGCAGCACGCGGTGGGGGTTAAAGCGGCAATAAAAAAACCGGGACCCTTGCGGATCCCGGTTCAAAGTGGGGTAAAACATATTAGCGCTACGGCCCAAATTACGACGAGGATCTATTGCATACATTCTCTCACGTCGTAACTGAAACGAGCTTTCCCTGGTGTCATTATGATTATTGGTGATGCGATCTTACTATTGTTATATTTTTATTGTGGTGTTGCTGTGTGTCTCTTCTGATACCATGTTTGACTATATAATGTGGTATGTCAAGCAATGTTTAGGTTATACATTGTACCATATACCAGTTTTGGATCGCTTTTTTGCACGGCACGTATGAAAACGACTGAAAAAACAGCAAAAAAAATCGAAGGAAAAAATGGATAACAATCACCAGAAATTCGATTCACAGTCGATAGCAAACCGGGTCAGGGAACTGTTTGTACATTATGGGATTGGTAAGCGTCAGCATGCCAAAGAGCTCAGCCGCATTCTGGATCTGAGTTTTTCGCATGCGCATCGTAAGCTGAAGGGGCAAAGCCCCTGGACTCTGGAGCAAATTAACAACGTCGCTGCGGCATTAGGGGAAACGCCTGCCGCGATCGTGGACACCGGCACTGAAAATGACATCTCTGCGCAAACTATGGTGCGAGATGCCATCTTTTATGTGGGTGGCGTGGAGCTGGCCTGTGTGGCTTATATCGGTCATGAGCTGGTTGGCGGGCGTTCGTCGGAATATGTCGCGTTGCAACAGGCGGGGCAATGGTGCCTTTATCGTGCGGATGATGCGCCGCTGGGGCAACGTTTTTGCGTGGAGCTGATAGAGCTACGCTCAGCCGCCGTCGAAGATGAGCGCCTGAGCATTGCGGTACTCGATGATTCACACCAGGCGGCCGATGAGCTGACCAAATACCTGAACAGCCGCGGTTTTCATGCGGTGGCATTTTATGATGTCAGCAGTTTTAACCTGGCGTTGCAGCAGAGCCTGTTCGATGGTTATGTGGTCGACTGGTTGATTGGTCAGGAAACGGCAGACCAATGTATTGCCGCCATCCGCGGCTCGGATAACCCGGATGCGCCGGTTCTGGTACTCACCGGCCAGTTAGGGACCGATCAGCGCGAATCTGAAATCGCCAGAGCGATGCGCGACTATGACGTACTGGGTCCTTATGAAAAACCAGTACGGCTCCATGTGATTGAAGCCGCACTGTTGCGCTGTTTTAATCTCTAGCGGCCAGCAGTGAAGCCAGTGCGGAAGACAATGCATCCAGCCTGACCGGTTTCATCAAGTAATTGTCGAACAGCGCCCGCTGTTCGGCAGACAGCTGTTCCGGGGTATAAGCGCTGATCCCCACGATAGGAATTCCGCGGTTGGGGCCACGTTGGCTGCGTAATTGTTTAGCCAGCGCGGCACCGTCAATGCCGGGCATTTGCAGATCCAGCAGTAATGCGTCATAAGGGCGGCGGAGCAGCTTTTGCAGCGCTCGTTCCGATGAATTGCACAGTTCATGTTGATAGCCGAGCTTGTCCAGCAGCGCCGCGAAGGCGTCACTCACCGATTTGTTGTCATCAACCACCAAAATATGCTGCTGTTTTTGCAGCAGGCCCTGGTGGTGGTGAGGTATTTCGTCCAGCTGTTCTTCGTTGCTGACTTCAACCGGAATACTGACGATAAAGGTGCTGCCTTTTTTGAGCTCACTGTAGACGGTAATGCTGCCGTCGAGCAGCGTGACCAGTCCGTGCACAATCGCCAGTCCCATGCCGACGCCGCCATACTGCCGGGTATGCGACTGATCAAGCTGGGTGAAGGGCTGGAATATCTGGTCGAGCATCTCCTTTTCGATACCGATACCGGTATCAGTGACCTCAATAATCAATGAATTACCGCTAGGCTGACGCCGCAGGCTGCTATACAGCGTGATGGTGCCGCTTTCGGTATATTTGAACGCGTTGGTCAGCAGGTTGACGATAATCTGCCTGATGCGCAGTGGGTCGGAATGTATCTGCAGATGGCCGCACTCTACTTCACACAACAGCGTCACCTGTTCTTTGTGACTCAGCGTATTGATTTCATTCGCCGTTTCCTCGACCAGTCGCTGGACGTCGAAGGGCGCGATGCGCAGCTCCATCATTCCGCTGTCCAGATGAGCGAAATCGGTCAGATCTTTCATCTGGCTTTCAATTTGCTGCGCGGCGATTTCCAGTCGTTGGAAGGTGTCCGCATGTTCGGCCGACACCTTGGTATTCACCAGCACATCAATGGCAGACATGATGCTCTGCAGCGAGGTGCGCAGTTCGTGACCAATGGCCCCCAGGAAAGCATTTTTGGTGCGGGTGGCTTTTTCTGCCTCAATCGCTTTGGCCTGCTGCAGAATGGTCAGGCGTTGCTGGCGCAGTACAATCAGGGTGATGGCGATCAGCGCGATCACCGAGAACATCACGATCACCAGACCATAAAAAATGATGTGTCGTTTTTCGATATAGTCTTCGTAGGCGGCGGTGCGCTGCTTCACTTCGGCGTGATCGGTCAGGTTGGCCATCTCAATCGCATAGGGCTTGATTTGCCTCATGGCCTGCGAAATAAGCGAGAAATCAATCTTTGGGCTGCTGAGCAAATGATCGATCTGATCCATTTTCTCACGCATATGCGTGACCACCTCGGGATAACCCGGTTCGGCATACAGTGGCTGGGTGGATTCGGACACCGTTTCCAGCACGTAAAAGCGAGAATAAAGGATTTCAAATTTAAGCCGCAGATCCTCGGCGTCCACCTGTGGCGCATTTTTCAGCTGTTCGACCAGCGTCTCAAACTCAGCCAGCTTGATGGAGAACTTGGCGATCGACCAGGAGTAATTTTCCTGGGTGCCGGCGATAGCGTACAACCCCTTTTTTGACAGGGTTGCGCTGTAGTAATACAGCGTCACCGTAGAGGCAACCAAAAACAGTGCGGCAAAAATAGCCGGGATCGCCAGCCTGCTGTTGCTTTTAAACCCTGTGAGCTTCATTTGATCACTATCCTGTCCACTTGCCAGATAAAGCGTGAGTTGTAGAGCGGGGAATTCAACTCAGGCCCTGCGGCATCCCTGGGATAAACCAAAAACAGCGGGCCGAAGTTTCGGATCTTCAGCATTTCGCCGTCCATCTTGTAGGCCAAAATCATATTGTATTTCTCGACGTCGGACAGCGGCACGTCGATGTAATAATCGTTCAGCGCATAAAACGTCAGCGTGCTGCCCTTGGCCCCGACACGCGCCAAAATGTCCGCCACGGCAATCCCTTCGAACTTTCTTTGCGGCGTCCAGGAGGTTGAGGTGGTGATGCTGCTCACCGGCATCGCTAACAGTTGTTTATCGGTAAACAGATAGCTTTTCTTTACCGGGTCGGTGGTGTTTTGGATGTTGCCCGAGACTTCCAGAGTAAAACTCAGCGCGCTGGATTGGACGACCATCAACGCAAAAAATGCCAAGGTGATGTTTTTAAATAGCTTGAACAGCATCGGGGTTCTCCAGTGTCGCGGATGCTTACATGAGCTCCGCCCATTGATCAGGCAAAATAATGGCAGAAAATAAAAGTTTGTGTTGAAGGGAATGGTAAAGAGCACGAAAAGAAAAGGCCAGGGGTTACCCTGGCCTTGGTTTGTTCTGATTTTTGCGCTTAGCGCATGGTGACAAACTCTTCAGCAGCGGTCGGGTGGATCGCGACGGTGTTGTCGAAGTCTTTTTTGGTGGCGCCCATTTTAATCGCCACGGCGAAGCCCTGCAGGATTTCGTCCATGCCGAAGCCAATGCCGTGCAGGCCAACAATCTTCTCTTCTTTACCCACGCACACCAGCTTCATGCGGCACGGCTGGCGGTGCTGCGTCACGGCGCTGTACATGGCGGTGAAGGAAGATTTATACACTTTCACGCTGTCCACACCGAATTTCTCGATTGCTTCCGGCTCGGTCAGGCCGATAGTGCCGATTGGCGGGTGGCTGAATACCACGGTGGCGATGTTGCTGTAATCCAGGTGTTCTTCCGGTTTGTTGTTAAACAAACGCTCGGACAGACGGCGGCCTGCGGCCACGGCAACCGGGGTCAGTTCAACGGCACCGGTGTTGTCGCCCACCGCGTAAATGCCTTTTACGTTGGTGTTCTGGTATTTATCGACGTCGATATAGCCTTTTTCGTTGGTTTTCACCCCGGTAACGGCCAGGTTCAGGTTATCGGTCGCCGGTTCACGGCCGATCGCCCACACCAGGCTGTCGACGGTGAATTCCTTGCCGTTTTCCAACTGCAGCGTCAGGCTGCCGTCGGCGTTTTTAACGATGGCCTTCGGCACCGATTCGGTGTGCAGGCTTGGCCCTTCGGTGTTCATCACTTCTACCAGGGTTTCGACAATCATCGGATCGAAGCTGCGCAGCGGCGCGTGTTTACGCACGAACAGGTGCGTCTCGGCACCCAGTGCGTTCATCACGCCGGCGATTTCCACCGCGATGTAGCCCGCGCCCACTACCGCAACGCGTTTTGGCATGGCGTCCAGTTCGAAGAAGCCGTCGGAGTCGATGCCGTATTCTGCGCCCGGAATGTCTGGGTGGCTTGGGCGTCCGCCGGTAGCGATCAGAATATGATCGGCGGTGATTTTCTCACCGTTCACTTCCACCGTGTTAGCGTCGATAAAGCGCGCAAAGCCTTTGATCACGTCGACTTTGTTTTTACCCAGCACGTTGTCGTAGGAATTATGGATGCGGTCGATATAAGCGGTGCGGTTCGCCACCAGCTTTTTCCAGTCAAACGCGTTGACGGTGGTATCGAAACCGTAATCCGGGCCGTACTGGTGAATGGCCTCGGCGATTTGCGCCGCGTGCCACATAACTTTTTTCGGTACACAACCCACGTTGACGCAGGTGCCGCCCAGTTCTTTAGCTTCAATCAGCGCGCATTTCTGGCCATACATGGCTGCCCGGTTGATTGATGCGATGCCGCCGCTGCCGCCGCCAATTGCTAGATAATCGTAATGTCTGGTCATCTGGGATTTCCATGAATTGTGTGAATCGAAGAGCGTAAGAGTTTAACGCCTGATGCAGGTTTGTCGCAAAGGTTGCGTCGATGGTTGCGATAGGTGGGGTATACCTGTCATCTTTCAAGTTGCAGCGTTGTTATCTGCACTCGCTCACCTCAGTTACTTACTTAAGTAAGCGCCTGGGGATGAGCGAGTTGGCCGCCTAGCTGCAACTTGAAAGCTATAGGGTATAAAGGCGCGGCAGGCCGCGCCCCGGATGCTTATTCCGGCACCACCCAGTTCACCAAGTGGTGACCATGGCCCGACGGCACCAATATTTTGTGCAGCCATGGCAGCACGTTTTTCATCTGTTGTTCCAGCTTCCACGGCGGATTAATCACGATCATGCCCGAGGCGGTCATGCCGCGTTGGTCGCTGTCGGGTTTTACCGCCAGTTCGATCTGCAGAATATTGCGGATGCCGGTGGCTTCCAGTTCTTTCAGCATACGTTTGATCTGCTGGCGCATCACCACCGGATACCATAGCGCGTAAGTGCCGGTGGCAAAGCGCTTGTGGCCTTCCTGCAGGCCTTTGATCACGTCCTGGTAATCGGTTTTCATCTCGTACGGCGGGTCCATCAGGATCAGCCCACGGCGTGACAGTGGCGGCAGCTGGGATTTCAACTGTTGGTAGCCATCGGCGCGTTGCACCTTGGCGCGTTCGTCCTTCTGGAACTCGCCGCGCAGCAGTGGGAAGTCGCTCGGGTGCAGTTCGGTCAGGTGGATTTTATCCTGTGGGCGCAGTAATTGGCGGGCAATCAGCGGTGAGCCAGGGTAGTAGCGCAGCTTTTCGGTACGGTTAAAGTGGTGCACTACACTCATGTAGGCCGCCAGTTCTTCCGGCAGATCGTCACGTTGCCACAGCAGACCTATGCCTTCCAGGTATTCCCCGGTGCGTTCGGCGTGCTCACCGCTCAGCTGATAGCGCCCTGCGCCGGAGTGGGTATCCAGGTACAGGAAAGGTTTGTCTTTTTCTTTCAGCGATTCAATGATCAGGCTCTGAACGGTGTGCTTGAGCACGTCGGCGTGGTTGCCGGCGTGGAAACTGTGGCGGTAACTTAACATGGCTTGTGGTAATTCCTTGTGCTCCCGACGGAGCGTGCTGAACAGAATATCCCCGTCATTCTTCAAGTGGCAGGTGTGTTGGCCGCCTTTACTCACCCGAATCACTTACCTGAGTAAGCTCATCGGGACTCGCTCAGTTGCCGCCTTCCTGCAACTCGAATTATTTAGGGTATAAAGGCTTATATTCTGCACAGTATAAACTGTCTGGGCGGGAAAAACCGGAATGCGTTACCGCAGACCCTCTATCAAGGAGCAGGACAATGACCGAGTCGGCTATTCTGGCTAAGTATCCCGGCGCATCGCGCTGGCAATTCGGCGACAGCCCGGCGCTGGCGGACGAGCTGCTGCAACGGGTGCTCGACGGCGACAAAACCGCAACCTGTGGTTCTTATGTCGCCTATCAACAAGAGAAATCACCGATGGTTGGGGATTATAACGTGATCCTTAATGGCCGGGGTGAACCCGCCTGTGTCATCAGAACGCTTTCACTGAAGCTGACTCGTTACTGTGACGTTACCACCGAAATGGCCGCGCGGGAAGGTGAGGGGGATAAGAGCCTGGCCTTCTGGCGTGAGGGACATCAGGCGTTTTTTACCCGAGAAGGCACTTTTTCGCCGCAAATGTGGCTGGTATTTGAAGAGTTTGAGCTGGTCGATGTCCTCTAGTTACGCCGCTGGTGACTCCAGGGCGGCAACCACCTGCTCGCGCAACCAGCTCTGGGCCGGATCGAGGTGCGATCGTTCATGCCAGACCATCACCATGTCATAGCCTGGCAGTGCCAGCGGCACCGGGCAGGTACGCAGACTGCCCAATAGTTCCCCCAGCATGCGCGAAGGCAGCATGGCCACCAGATCGGATTTTGCCAGCAGCGCGGGGATGAACAGGAAGTGCGGCAGCGACATCACTACCCGCCGTGCCAACCCCTGCGCCTCCAGCAGCGTGTCGGTCAGGGTACGAAAACCGCCACCGTCCTGTGAGACCATGACAAATTCAAGCTGGCAGAACTGCTCCAGCGAGGGCGGGGTCTGCAATAACGGATGGTCATGACGACCCACCAGCAGGTAATTCTCGTGGAACAACTGGCGGTGACGTAGCCCGGCAGGCGCTTCTTCACGGGCCAGAAAACCCAGGTCGATCACGCCATCGGCCAGATCGCGACTCATGGTTGTGGGCGACGCTTCGCGGATCGCCAGACGGGAATGGGGTGCCGCCAGCCGCAGTTTGGGCAGCATCGGCAGCAGAATGGCATATTCAGCCGCGTCGGCGGCGGCCAACTGCCAGGTCATTTCGGCCTGGAGCGGATCAAAGGGGTGTTCCGGCGCTACCAAACGGCCGAGATCGGCCAGTGTCTGGCGCAGTGGCGTCAACAGGCCGAGTGCACGCGCCGTGGGCAGCATGCCGCGTGGGCCGGGCAGCAGCAGGGGATCGTGGTAAATCTCGCGCAGTTTGGCGAGCTGGATACTGACCGAAGGTTGGCTCAGGTTAAGGCGTGCCGCCGCCCGCGTGACGTTACGTTCGCTGAGCAGCGCTTCCAGCGTAACCAGCAAATTGAGATCGATCCGCTTTAAATTGTTGATAACTATTCCTCGTATTGAATCTATCAATTTCAACTATAGCGTTAATCCTCCTACCGTGGAACGGACGTCGGAAAAGCCGACGATACCCTAACGGATAAGGACGAAACGATGAAACTGAGCGAATACGTTGGCTACGATGCACTGGGGTTGGCCGAACTGCTACAGGGCGGCGAAGTCAGTGCGCAGGAGCTGCAACAGACGGCGCAGGCCGCAGTTGAGGCGGTGAACCCGGCGATTAATGCGGTGGTGGAACATTGGACTCAGCCGCTACCGCAGGGTGAGGGCCCGCTGTCAGGCGTACCTTTCCTGATTAAGGATATCGCCATCAGCATGGCAGGTAAGCGTCTGGAACTGGGGAGTCGATTGGCGCAGGGCAATATTGCGACGGCAGACAGTTATCTGATGAGCAATATTCGTCGCGCCGGGTTGGTCACCTTTGGTCGCACCACCACGCCGGAAATGGCGTTCAGCACCACCACCGAAGCGGTGCTTTACGGCCCGACACGCAATCCCTGGAACCCGGATTTCAGCGCAGGCGGTTCCAGTGGCGGAGCCGGTGCGGCGGTGGCTGCCGGGATCGTGCCTATCGCTCATGCCACTGATGCCGCCGGATCTATCCGCGTACCTGCCGCGTCGAATGGGCTGTTCGGCCTCAAACCGACGCGTGGCCGGGTATCACATGGCCCGGCGATGGACGAAGTGTTTAACGGTTTTGGCGTCCAACTGGGGCTAAGCCGTTCGGTACGCGACAGCGCGGCCTTGCTGGATGCCCTGCAGCACCCACATCCCGGCGAACCCTATTACACCGTCCCCCCGGCCCAGACATGGCTGTCACAGGTCACGTCAGAACCCGGCCGTCTGCGTATCGGCATGATGACTCAGGCGTGGAACGGCGGGAAAACCGATCCGCAGATTGCCCAGGCCACGGCCGAAACTGCCGTGCTGCTAAGTGAGTTGGGCCATCAGGTGAGCGAAGCTGACATGGCGATCGGCGTTAGTTGGCAGGAGCTGGTGTTCGCCAATGCGCAAATCTGGTGCGCTAATCTGGTCGGTTGGGTAGATGGTTTGAGTCAGGCGACCGGGCGGCCGGTATCAGCCGAAACGCTGGAGCCGGAAACGCTGGCCTGTTACCGCTACGGTTTGGCTGCCAGGGCGGTGGATATGGTCACGGCCCTTGAGGTGCGTAACCGGGTGACTCGCGCCGTCGCGACCTATTTTCAGCAGTACGACCTGCTGCTGACCCCGACCCTGCCCGACTTGCCCTGGCGGCTTGGCCGTTACGGCACCGGGACTGCGGGTATGAGCGGCCTGGAATGGACGGCGCATTTATTCGATCACTCGCCGTTTACGCCGGTATTTAACGTGGCGGGCGTGCCGGCGATGTCGGTGCCGTTGGCGCAGGATCCGCAGCAAAACCTGCCGATAGGCATGCAATTTGTTGCCGGTTTTGGCCGTGAAGATTTGCTGCTGCAACTGGCTGGCCAACTGGAGCGAGCTGCGCCCTGGCACCAGCGACGTCCTGCGATTTGGGCAGGAAATGCATAGCTATAGCAGTCAAAGGGCAAAATATCCGCTATGTTGCTGAAAGGCTTTTTGCGGCGGGCCGGGGGGCTCGTCGCTGCATTCAGGAGGCGTGATGAGCTGCATATTTTGTGAAATGGTGGCAGGCCGGGTGCCGTGCCATAAAATTTGGGAAGACGACAGCCACATGGCGTTCCTGTCCATCTATCCAAATACCGAAGGGTTCAGCGTGGTGATCCCCAAGGCGCACCATCCCAGCTATGCGTTTGCCGTAGCGGACGAGGTGCTGAGCGCGCTGATGCTGGCGACCAAGCGGGTGGCGCAGTTGCTTGACCGGGCGTTTGACGACGTGGGGCGCTGCGGCATGGTGTTCGAGGGTTTTGGTGTCGATCACCTGCATGCCAAGCTGATCCCGATGCACGGTACCGCCGCGCTGGAGCAGTGGCAGCCGATTGAGTCGAAATCGACGAAGTTCTTCGAACGCTACGAAGGTTACCTGTCTTCCCACGATGCTGCGCGTGCCGACGATGGGCATCTGGCGAAATTGGCCGACCAGATCCGTCATTATCAGGTACAGGAGAAAAAGACGTGCTAATCAAGCTGGCGATAAAGGGATGGTGTGGGGTGCTGTTTGGCTTGTTGGCTCTTCAGGTGCAGGCTGCAACGCCGACAGGGTGCGAAATTGACAGCCATGGCCAGACGCCACGTCATTTGTCCGCATCTGCTGGGGGAAATGTTGCCGATGGGGGATACATAGTGCTGTGTTACGACATAGATAGGGGCGGTAAGGTGCAAAATCTAAGGGTCATTGAGGAGCATCCTGAGGCGGCGTTTGATCGGGAGATTCTTGCCGCCGTCAGTCAATGGCGCTTTGCGTCCAGCAAACCGATAAAAGACCAGCGCATGACGGTCAGGTTTAAGCCTGCAGCTAATCCATAAGGCCTTTTGGTTTTTGCCGAGTGGGTAGCCATGGTTGGCCTGAAAGAATAAGCGTGGCGAGGGTGATCGCCAGGCCAAGGTGATAGGCGAAGCTTTAAAGAAAGAGTGCGTTAAACCGATGTCAGATGCGCATGTCCAGAGTAAAAATAAGTTCCGTGATAGTCGATGTAACTGAATGGTTTTTTAAAACTCACGTTCAACGACAATATACCCGTTAAAACCAACGGAACACTCATTGTTATTGACTATGGCAGAACCAATAAAAACATTATGCTTTCCGTCTGTATTTTCGTATGTATATTTTATGATAAGGTTCCTTGGGTTATCATTCTGGTAAATGGAAATAAGGTCTTTATACTTAACGAAAGAGAGTTTTTTCTCGTCACTTTTAGCCATTTGCATAGCCAATAGTTTATTTACAGGTTTGTTTTCGAGCAGTTCCAACTTGGTTTTTTTTGCCACTATTGATTCTCTCTTAACTCCCATTTCATTAATCATTGCATTGAATATCGGAACGTCTACTGATGAGCCAACAATAACACAAGGGTTACTCTCAATGGCAATAACTGAAGAGGAGCATAAAAAGGTTGAGATGGCGAAAAATTTTCTCATTTTACAATTAACTCCCTATCACCACTCTTCCATATTTTTTCTCTGTATTTCGGGTTGGTGATTATGCATCCTTTTGATGCCCTTCCTGGGTTTTTGAGGCTATCACCATGGATTTTAAATGTATCGCGATTACACATGTTAGCGGTACTTGTTGGGGTAAGGGGAAGGGTATATTTACCCGTATTGACGGAAGTGTAAGGTGCTCCAATTTTGTCCCTTCCCCTTGGCAATGGACCTTTGTCTTTCAAATATTCAAATTTGGTATTGTTTTGGTAGCCTACAGCGCCAGCGTACAGCGCATAGAATTTTAACTCTCCATTCAAAGAAAACTTTCTCGTCATAACTTCATAAGTCCATGTCATATTAAATCCTTTTCATTCATCGAGTGTATGTAATAATTATCTAAAATAATGACTGTCAATTTATTTTCTTAATAAAATATAAGAGGCTATATATAGAGGTCTTTTTTGTTTTGTAAAACAGGATTTTGTCAGGTTTATTGTATTACGTCACATTTTTGCTTTTTCCTGCGGGGGATCCTGGCAGGGATATTTGCCTGGCCGTATGGACGCAAAGGAAAGGACATATCCGCCCATCCGGTCCCCCCGTCGGTTAAGAATGAGTGAAATAACATTCCCGGCCATTGATTTTCCTGCTGCTTGGCTCCATGTTAGATATTCATACGCATTTTAAGGCCTGCCCGCTGCGGCGGGCCCCAACGCTAATCAGGACTGCCCTATGACAAATCCGTTGCTGACCCCGTTTTCCCTGCCACCGTTTTCCGCCATTCGCCCTGAAGATATCGTGCCTGCGGTGCAATCCGCGTTGGCCGATTGCCGCGCTGCGGTAGAGCGCGTTGTCGCGCAGCCGGGGCCGTTCACCTGGGATAACCTGTGTCAGCCGCTGGCGGAGTCGGACGATCGCCTGTCGCGCATCTGGTCGCCGGTGGGGCATTTAAACTCGGTAAAAAACAGCCCGGAACTGCGCGCTGCCTATGAGCAGGCGCTGCCGTTGCTGTCTGAATACGGCACCTGGGTAGGGCAACACGAAGGCTTGTACCAGGCTTACCGCAGCCTGAAAGAAGGGGCCGGGTTCGAAAAGCTGACCGCGCCACAGCGCAAGTCGGTAGAAAATGCGCTGCGTGATTTTGAATTGTCGGGCATCGGCCTGTCGCCGGAAAAACAGCGTCGCTACGGCGAAATCGTCGCGCGTCTGTCCGAACTGGGCTCTACCTACAGCAACAACGTGCTCGATGCCACCATGGGCTGGAGCAAGCTGATCACCAATGAAGCCGAGCTGAGCGGCCTGCCGGAAAGCGCGCTGGCTCAGGCTCAGGCGATGGCACAGGCTAAAGAGCAGGACGGCTGGCTGCTGACGCTGGATATGCCGAGCTATTTGCCGGTACTGACCTACGGCGACAACCGCGCACTGCGTGAAGAAATGTATCGCGCCTTCGCTACCCGCGCCTCCGACCAGGGGCCAAATGCCGGTAAGTGGGACAACAGCGAAGTGATGGCAGAAACGCTGGCGTTGCGCCACGAATTGGCCCAACTGCTGGGCTTTGACAGCTATGCCGACAAATCGCTGGCGACCAAAATGGCGGAAAACCCGGAGCAGGTGCTCGGTTTCCTCAGCGATCTGGCCAAGCGTGCCCGTCCGCAGGCCGAGCAGGAGCTGGCACAGCTGCGCGCCTTCGCCAAACAGCATTACGGTGTGGATGAGCTGGAAGCCTGGGACATTACCTATTACGGCGAAAAACAGAAACAACACCTGTTCTCGATCAGCGACGAGCAACTGCGCCCGTACTTCCCGGAACAGCGGGTAGTGGAAGGTCTGTTCGAAGTGGTCAAACGCATTTACGGCATCACGGCCAAAGAGCGCAAGGATGTCGATACCTGGCATCCAGAGGTGCGCTTCTTTGATCTGTTCGACGCCAACGGCGAACTGCGCGGCAGCTTCTACCTTGACCTGTATGCGCGTGAAAACAAGCGCGGCGGGGCGTGGATGGACGACTGCGTCGGCAGCCTGCGCAAGGCTAACGGCGAGCTGCAAAAGCCGGTCGCCTACCTGACCTGTAACTTCAACCGCCCGCTGGGCGACAAGCCGGCGCTGTTCACCCATAACGAAGTGACCACGCTGTTCCACGAGTTCGGTCACGGTCTGCACCATATGCTGACCCAGATCGACACCGCCGGCGTTGCCGGCATCAGCGGTGTGCCATGGGATGCGGTCGAACTGCCAAGCCAGTTTATGGAAAACTGGTGTTGGGAGCCGGAAGCACTGGCGTTTATTTCCGGCCACTATCAAAGTGGCGAGCCGTTGCCAAAAGAGATGCTCGATAAGCTGCTGGCAGCCAAAAACTACCAGGCGGCGCTGTTTATTCTGCGTCAGTTGGAGTTCGGCCTGTTCGACTTCCGCATGCACGCCGAATACAGCCCGGACAAAGGCGCACAGATCCTGCCAACCTTGGCGGAAGTGAAAAAAATGGTGGCGGTGGTCCCTTCACCAAGCTGGGGCCGTTTCCCGCATGCTTTCAGCCATATCTTCGCTGGTGGTTACGCGGCGGGTTACTACAGCTACCTGTGGGCGGAAGTGCTGTCGGCCGATGCCTATTCGCGCTTTGAGGAAGAGGGGATTTTCAACGCCGAAACCGGTAAATCCTTCCTCGACAACATCCTGTCGCGCGGCGGTTCGGAAGAGCCGATGGAACTGTTCAAACGCTTCCGTGGCCGTGAGCCGCAGCTGGATGCTATGCTGCGCCATTACGGTATTAAAGGATAACCCCACCGGTGAGCGTGTGTTTATTGTGTGAAGAAGGCGCCGATCCCGGCGCCTTGTCTATTCTGGCGCAGCGCTGGCAGTTAACGTCGGACGACGAGGCGCTGATGGCGCTGGTCTTGACGCCCGAACGGCTGGAGCTGCGCAAGCGTGACGAACCCAAACTCGGGGCGATCTACGTCGATTTCGTCTCCGGTACTATGGCCCATCGGCGCAAATTTGGCGGCGGGCGCGGTGAAGCGGTGGCGAAGGCGGTCGGCATCAAGGGCAGTTACCGGCCTGACGTGGTGGATGCTACTGCCGGTCTGGGGCGCGATGCCTTTGTACTGGCCTCTCTGGGCTGCCGGGTGCGGATGTTGGAGCGTAATCCGGTGGTGGCGGCATTGCTGGATGACGGCCTGCAACGCGGCTATCAGGACGCGGAGATCGGCCCATGGTTGCGCGAACGCATGACGCTGTTGCATGCCTCCAGCCTGACGGCGTTGGGGGATATTGAACCCCGGCCGGAGGTGGTGTATCTCGATCCGATGTACCCGCACAAGCAGAAAAGTGCGTTGGTGAAAAAGGAGATGCGGGTGTTCCAGTCGCTGGTGGGCAGCGACGATGACGCTGATGGCCTGCTGGAACCGGCACGTCGCCTGGCAACCAAGCGCGTGGTGGTGAAACGCCCGGATTATGCGCCGCCGTTGGCTAACGTACAGGCGCATGCGGCCTCGACGACAAAAAGTCACCGTTTCGATATCTACATGCCCTATCCCCTTCATACTTGACGCTGTATCTGTGTTGGCTGCATTACTCGGCCCGTCCATGGGCCTCGCCCCTTAACGGGGCCAACGCAAACGTTGTTCAAATCTGTTCCCGACAGATTTGTTGTGCGCCCCAGTCACTTACTTGAGTAAGCTCCTGGGGACTTACAAACTTGCCGCCTTGATACAACGCCAATTATTTAGGGCATAGAGAGTTAAATAGGGAGGTATTCATTGATCCACCTCCCAATTTTATTTTTTACCTTGCAAAGATACTGGCAAGCTTGTGTTCCAGATCGCATGATTCCTTTTCGTTTCCCTTCCTATAATTAAATAAATAATGAAAAAGACACTCCTTGCCGTTTTGCTTTGCCTGGGTACCTCTGCGATGGCCTCTGAACCTGTCAATATCACCATTCTTGGCACTTCCGATCTGCACGGCACCTTTGTGCCCTGGGATTATTCTACCGACACCGCCAATCTGGCCGGCAGCCTGAGCCAAATTGCCACTCAGGTGCATCAGGTGCGCGCCCAGCAGCCGAACGTGATCCTGGTCGATGCCGGTGACACCATTCAGGGCAACTTTGTCGAGACCTTTAAGAACGACAAAACCAGCCCGATGATCCTCGGTTTTAACGCGCTGGACTATGACGTCTGGGTGATGGGCAATCACGAATTCGATTTCGGCCTCAAACCGCTTTCCACTTCACTCAATCAATTCAAAGGCACGGCACTGGCCGGTAATATTCTGTGGGACAGCGGCAAGCCCTACCTGCCGGCGTATAAAATCATCGAGCGCCAGGGGGTGAAAATCGGCATTATCGGCATGGATACGCCGATGACCGCGGAATTTGCCAAAGGTACCGATCGGGTGAAAGGGCTGAACTTTACCGATCCGGTCCAGGCGGTGAAGCAGGCTGTCCAGCAGATCCAGGGGCAAGTGGACGCCATCGTGCTGGTGGCACACATGGGGATCGACAACGAGAACCAGCGGCCGGGCACCGGCGTGGGTGATATTGCCAGGGCTAACCCGGAACTGGCGGCGATCGTCGCCGGGCATATGCACGTAAAAGTCGATAAAGAAGTGATTAACGGCGTGATTGTCACCGAACCGGACAAATATGGCCGCGCGCTGTCACGCATCGATCTGCAGTTTGAGCAGCACAACGGCAAGTACGTGCTGATCAACAAAGACAGTTACACCTACCCAATCAAAGGCATCGCCTCGGATAAAAAACTCGAAGAGATTTATCAGCCGTACCACAAGATCCTGCGGGCCAATGCCAATCGGCCGATTGCCCAGCTCAGCGGCCAGGATCTGGTGCCGCCGGATGCGGTGAAGGGCATTCCGCAGGTACACGTACAGGATACCGGCATCAGCAAGCTGTATCAGGAAGCCGGGCATTACTATGCGCCGCAGGCGCAGGTGATCGCGTTGCAGATTGATAACGACCGGCCGAAACTGAACGTCGGTACCATCACCGCCAAGGACATTGCCTTCAACTACCAATATGCCGGTGGTGAAATCACCGTTTATCAGCTCAGTGGCAAAGAACTGAAGAAGTACATGGAATGGTCGGCGGGCTACTTCAATCAGCTGCATGACGGCGACGTGACCTACAGCTTTAACCCGCAGCGCCGCGCATCGAAATACTCGACCAATGATTTCTTCGATGGCGTGACCTACAAAATCGACCTGCGCCAACCGGCCGGGCAGCGCATCCGTGACCTGCAGATGGCCGACGGCACGCCGGTGACCGACAGCACGCCAATTCGTCTGGGGATGAACAGCTACCGTATGGGGCACCTGACGCAAAAAGGCGGTGCGCTGGAAGGCATGCAGTTCCCGGTGCTGTCTGACAGTAAGGTGGAATACGGTGAAGAGGCCGGTACCATCCGCAATCTGACCATTCGTTACCTGACCGAGGTGAAAAAAGGCCAGTATCAGGGGCAGGCGGTGCAGCGTTGGCAGTTGGTCGGGCTGGAAGGTTATGATCGTGAGCGCAAAATCGTCGAAAAACTGCTGAACGACGGCAAAATCAGCGTGCCCACCAGCGAAGATGGGCGTTACGGCAACGTGGCGTCATTCAACGTGAAAGGGTTGCTGTTCAGCGAGCCGAAGGCACGTCAGCAGCAACAGGCCGCGCTGCAGGCGCAGTTAACTGCCGCCAGCGATCCGCTGGTGAAAAAGCGTTTGAGTGACCAGTTGGTGATTATTGAGGCGATTAACAAGGCCTGAGAATGATTACGGGCTCGGCATGTGTATGCTGAGCCCTTACTACACCGACTAACGTTAATGCCCCTGCAGTAAACGCTTACCGACATCACCGCCCGGGTGTACCGCCAGCAGCGTTTCCTTGTTGTAGCCACTGCGCTCCATCAGGCAGGCACAGGCCGCGTCGAAAATCGCCAACACCAGCACGATAGAGGTAGTTGCCAGCATATTCAGCGGATCTATCTCATTTTCTACCCCGGTGCGGATCACCAGCTGTGCTGCCTGGGCTATCGCCGAGTCCGGATTCTCCGTCACGCCAATCAACGGCACACCCTTGGCCTGCAGCGTCGGCAGCAGCCGGGTCAACTCGTCGGAATTGCCGCCGCGCGAAATCAAAATCATCAGATCATCGCCGCGCAGAAAGCCCAAATCGCCGTGCGCCGCGTCGGTGGCATTCAGGTAAATAGCCGGTCGCTCCACACAGGCCAGCATATGGGCAATTTTGCGTGCGGCGATGCCGGAAGTACCAACGCCGGTGACCACAATTTTACCCCGGCACTCCGCCAGCAGGGTCAGCAGCCGTTGCCAGGTCTGTGGGTCGATGCGTTGCCCCAATTGGGCCAGCTCTCGGCTGTAGATTGCCCAGGCCTGCGTTGCCCGTTGCCATTCCTGCTGCATCAGGCGTCCTCCTGCATCAGTTGGCGGTATTTCATATGGTCGTTATACAGCTCATGGAACACCCGGTATTTACGATCGTAATAGCGTTTGATCTTGTTGGTCTGCGGCGTCACGGTTTTACCGATACGGCTCATGGCACTCATCGCTTCCGGCAGGCTGTCGAATACCCCGGCTGCCACGGTGCCCATCATCGCGCCGCCCAACAGCATCGCCTCGCTCTCTTCCGGCAACAGCATGGCACAGCCGGTGGCATTGGCATGTTCCTGCACGAAAATCGGGTTCTTGGTGCCGCCGCCGCTGGCCATGATGGTATCGATGCTGTAACCGCTTTGGTTCATGGTTTCGATAATATGGCGGGTACCGAGCGCGATGGCCTGGATGGTGGCCAGATAGTGCAGCGCCATGTCTTCCGGGGTGCGTGACAGCTTCAGTCCGGTCAGGGTGCCGGTTAGCGTCGGATTGGCACGCGGCGAGCGGTTGCCGTGAAAATACGGCAGCATATGAATGTCTTTGGTCAGGTAGGCAATATCTTCCGGCTCGCCCGCCATCCGGCGCAGCAGGGCGTTCAGCACCTCATAAATGGTCTGCCCCTGGGTTTTTGCCTGCGCCAACAGCTCCTGATAGCAAGGATGTGACTGGATGATGTGATCAATCAGCGCGCCGGTGGCGGACTGGCCGCCTTCATTCAGCCAGTATTCCGGCAGAATGGCCGAGTAATAGGGTCCCCACACGCCGGGGATAAAGCGTGCGGTACGCGACATCGCCATATGACCGGTCGAGGTGCCGCCGATCAGTGCGACGCGGCGATTAAAGTCTGCCACTTCACCGGAAGCCCCGGTAGCACCCAGCGTGCCGAGAGTACCGGCGTGGGCATCAATGATCGAGACGCTGACCGCGGTGCCGGCAATCAACCCCATCTCACTGGCGGCGCGCTGGGTCAGGCCGTGGCCCAGCGGTTCACCCATCATTTTGACATCGCTGCCAATTTTGGCGGCATCGTGTTCCAGCACGTCTTCCAGCCCAATCTGTTTGAAATAGCTTTTGTCCCAGCGCTGTTCATGGCCGAGATAAGTCCATTTGCACACCGTCGAACACAGCGAACGGGTGGCGTCCTGCGTGGCGCGCCAGGTGAGGAAGTCCGGCAGATCAAACAGGTAACCGGCGTTGGCCCAGGTGGTCGGCATATGCTGCTTCAGCCACAGCATTTTGGGGGTCTGCATTTCCGGCGAGATGATGCCGCCGACGAAATCCAGCACCCGGTGTTTGGTGGCGTTAATCCGCTCGGCCTGGGTGATTGCCCGGTGATCCATCCATACGATAATGTTCTGTTCGGTACGGCCGGAAGGGCTGATGGTCAGCGGCTTCCCCTCTTTGTCCAGCACCACCAGCGAGCAGGTGGCGTCGAAACCCAGCCCCTTGACCTGAATCGGGTTGATATCGGCCTGATTGACCGCATCGCGCACCGCGTTGCACACCGCCTGCCAGATATTGTCCGAGGACTGTTCAACAAAGTCAGCCTTTGGCCGATACAGGTCGATAGCGCGGCTGGCCTGCCCGACCATATGGCCGTTGAGATCGAATACCCCAGCGCGCGCACTTCCGGTGCCTACATCTACGCCAATAAAATAGCTCGCCATTATTTTTCTCCTAGGCTTTTCGATTCTGTAACGCGATAAACAAGATCAACACCGCACCCCACAGGGCCATGGTCAGATAGCTGCTGACGCCCAACAGGTTGAGACCGCTTTCCAGCATTTGCAGCACAATCAGTGCCAGCACCAGGCCAAGTACCCGGCCAAACCCGCCGTCCGGGTTAATCCCACCCAGCACGGAGGCCAGAATGGTCACCAGCAAATAGGATTCGCCGTAGCCGGCCTTGGCCGAGTTGAACTTGGCCATCATCAGCAACGCCGCACCCCAGCCGAGCAGCGCGGACAGCACATACACCGCGATTTGCACCCGGGCGGTGTTCACCCCGCTGAAACGGGTAGCCTGCTCGTTGGAGCCGATTAAATACAGGCTGCGCCCCAGCGTGGTGTGCTCCAGCAACAGCCACAGGCCCACCGCGACCAGCAGGAACAGCAGCAGCGCTACCGGAATGCCAAGCAGGTTGCCGTTGCCGAGATACTGAATCGCCGCCGGGAAGCCGGAGATCACCGCGCCGTTGGACAACAGAATGTTCAGGCCGGTGATCAGCGTCATGGTGCCGAGTGAGGCGAGGATCGGCGAAACGCCGACCCAGGCGACCAGCACGCCGTTAAGCGCGCCAATGGCGACGGCGACCAGCAACCCGGCCAGCAGCGCCAGCGCCAGAAACAGCGGTTGATCCGGGTGACTGACGATAATTGCCGCCATCACCAGCGAGCAGGCGTTGGCCCCGGCGATAATCGACAGGTTGATGCCGCCGGTAAGCATGGTAATGCCCATGCCGAGTGCCAGCATGCCGAGGATCGGTAACTGTGAGGCGATCGACTGGAAATTACCCAGGCTGAAGAAGCGCGATCCAAGCAGCCCGGCGAACAGCAGCGCCACGACGATAATGATCGCGCTCTGCAGGCGGATGATCCGATCGTTTGGGATCAGACGGGTTAACTGGGTCATGTCATAGCTCCTTGGCCAGCTTGCGTTTTTCATTCCAGGCGGTGCTGCTGATGCTGATCAAAATGATCGCGCCGCTGAACACCTGGTGCCAATAGGCCGATACGCTAAGCAGCGTAAGACCGTTTTGCAGGAAGGCCAGCAGCACCACGCCCAGCAGCGTCCCGGTCAGCGAGCCGCGGCCGCCGGTCATGCTGGTGCCACCCAGTACTACCGCCGCCAGCACCGTCAGTTCGAAGCCGAGCAGGGAGTTGGGCGCTACCGACTGGGTGATCTGGGCCTGCACCACGGCGGCAATGCCCGCCAGAATGCCCATGTAGCCGTAAACGTAGAAGTGCAGTCGCAGCAGGTTCAACCCCAGGCGCGATGCCGCATCGCGGTTGCCGCCCATGGCGAAAATCTGGCGGCCAAGACGGGTGAAGTTCATCAGTACGCCGGTGACGATAATCACCGCCAGCAGGCACAATAGCGGCAGTGTCAGGCCGTAGTCATAGCCGTCGGCACCCTGGAACGAGAACCAGCTGATGCCGTCCATAAACCAATCGGGAAAACCGTACAGCCAGGTGCCGTTGGTGGCGTACACCAGCAGGCCGTAGAACAGGTTCAGCGTGGCGATGGTGATGATGATGGCCGGTACCTTCAGCCAGTAGACCAGAAAACCGTTCACCAGCCCGAGCAGCAGGCCGACGCCTATCGCCAGAACAAACGCCAGCGGGAAACCGCCGCCGTGCTGGATCACCCAGCTGGCCATCACGTACTGGGCGATAGCGGTGATCGCCGGGAACGAAATGTCGATGCCACCGGCAATCAGCACTACGAACAGGCCGCAGGCGAGAATGCCGAGAATGGCATAGCTGGTGGCCACATCGGTCAGGTTGCCCAGCGTCAGAAACTCGCTGGTGCCAACGCTCAGGCCGATGGCCAGCAGCAACACCAGCAGGCCAAGGTAAAATTCGTGCCGCCCGGCCAGGCGGGCCAGTAATGACTTATCCATTCACCACCTCGGCGATCTGTTGTTCGGTACTCTGGTGCGGTGAAAACTCGGCGGTCAGTTCGCCCTTGCGCATCACCAATACCCGATGGCTGTTGTAATAGGCTTCCGGGATCTCGTCGCAGATCATCAACACCGCCATGCCGAGCGCCGCCAGATCTTTGGCGATCTGGTAGATCCCCTCTTTGTTGGCGATATCTACCCCGACGGTCGGCGAGTCGAGGATCAGGATCTTCGGCTGCGTGGCCACCCACTTGGCGATAGCGATGCGCTGGGCGTTGCCGCCGGACAGGGTTTTGACCGGTAGCGCGCTGTCGGAAACCTTAATGTTCAGATCGCGGATCAATCGGTTCACCAGCTCGCCGGCTTTAGCATGATCCAATAGCCCGAGCGGGGTATGCAGTTGATCAAACACCGTGACGATGGTGTTGTCGTAGATCGACTGCTCCATGATCAGCCCCTGCGTCAGACGATCTTCCGACACATAGCCGATGCCCTGGCGCACCGCTTCACGGTTGTTATGCAGCCGCACCGGCCGGCCGTCGATCCTGATTTCACCGCTGTCTGGGCGGGTCATGCCGAACAGGCTGAGGCACAGCTCGGTGCGGCCTGCGCCCAGCAAGCCGACGATCGAGACGATCTCGCCGCCGTGCAGCGACAGATTGATATTCTGATATTTCCCGCGTCGGTTGAGATTACGCACTTCGAGCAGTGGCGCACTCTCAGCTGCGGGTCGTGGGGGTAACTGGCTGTAGTGGAAGCGTTGGCCGGTCATCAGGAACGCCAGCTCATGGCTATCGAGTTCACTGGCCGGGTAAGTACCGACCAGTTTGCCGTCGCGCATCACGCTGATACGGTCGGCGACTTCCATCACTTCGTCCAGCCGGTGGCTGACAAACACCACGCAGATGCCGGCTGCTTTCAGTTCGTTAACTACCCGCAGCAGGCCGTCGACCTCCTGACGCGTCAGCGAGGCGGTAGGTTCATCCATAATCACCAGCCGTGCTTCGGCAGCGATGGCGCGGCAAATCGCCACCAGTTGGCGATCGGCAATCGACAGCTTTTCAACTTTCTTGTCGGGATCGATATGCACGCCGACGCGCGCCATGGCATCCAGCGCCGTCTGGCGCATCACCCGTTTGCGTACCCAGAAATGACCGCCGGGCAGGTAGCGGTGAATGGCAATATTTTCCGCCACCGTCAGATTGGGGAATAACGACAGATCCTGATAAATCACCTGAATGCCGTAATAACCGGATAGCTGCGGCGTCAGTGAATGAAAGAGTTTGCCTTCCAGCGAAATATTGGCGCCTTTTTCCGGCTGATAAACGCCGGAAATAATTTTAATTATGGTGCTTTTGCCACAGCCATTTTGTCCGGCCAGGCAGTGCACTTCGCCAATATTCAGCGTCAGGTTGATCTGGTCCAGTGCCAGCACGCCCGGAAACTTTTTACTGATGTTTTCCAGGCTGATAAATGCGGTGGATGTGGTCATGGCATTAACCTATGCAGGTTGAGGTTGATGACAAAGTGGTCTTTGAGCCCGAGATACCCGGGCCTAGCGCACCGAGGGGCGCTCCGGCGGGCAAGCCGCTACGACCCCTTCGGCACGCTCTCCCGAATAATGGACTTTGTCAGTCGTCTGAACCTATGCAGGTTCTTATTATCGTCGGGCGCGGTAGGCTGCGCGCCGACGTTATTTAATGATTTTCCCGGTGTGGTGCAATATTACTGAAGGCTAGAAGCCCAGTGATTTGGCATTATCTTTGGTCACTTCAAGAATTTTATTAAACCGAATCACTTTCTTATCCATATCGACGTCGGCTTTACCCAAACCTTCAATCGACAAGTCTTTGGTCACTTCCTTACCCTGCAACAGTTGATCGGCCACCGTCACCAGCGCGTAGCCGGCGTCTTTCGGATCCCACAGCAGCGCCTTCTTGATGTCGCCGCGCATCAGGTAAGGGGCGGCCTGCGCCGGCATGGCGATACCCACCACGGCAATTTTGTCTTTGGCGCGTTTCTTGGCGACCGCCTGACCGGCACCAATCGGGCCGAGGGAGCCAAAACCGATAATGCCTTTCATCTGCGGGTAGGTTTTCATCAAATCCAGCGTGGTGGCGTAGGATTTATCGATGCTTTCCGCCACCGGCAGGCGCGAAGTCACTTCGAACATGTCCGGATATTTGGCTTTCTGATACTTGATGGCGGAATCCGCCCAGGCGTTGTGCAACGGCACGGTCAGCGAGCCGACGTAAATGGCGTAGCCGCCTTTGCCGCCCATGTCTTTTGCCAGTTCATCGACGTTGGCCTGCGCATACTTCTCGCTGTCGATGGTTTCGATATCCCACTGGCCAATCTGCTGGTCCGGCGATTCATGGGTCAGCACCACAATGCCTTTCTCACGTGCCTTCTTCAGCACTGGCTCCAACACCTTGGCGTCGTTCGGCACCACGATGATGGCGTTAACGTTCTTGGCGATCAGGTCTTCAATCACTTTGACCTGTGCTGCCGGGTCTGGGGTTGCAGGCCCGGTCTGATAGGCATTAACGTCGAGCTTTTTCGCCGCGTCGTTGACGCCGACTTCCATACGGTTGAACCAGGGAATGCCGGTCACTTTAGCGACCACGGCAATCTCGTACTTTTCAGCAGCCAAGGCAGGTGTTGTCGATAACATGCACGCAGAAACCACACATGCATTTAATAATGCGAGGTTAAATTTCATTTCGCTGTACCTTTTTTATCTGTAGGGGTGGTTGTTTTTCCACCTGAGCAGATTACAAAGGAAAGGAAGAGGGGACGTAACCCGAATAGGAAAACTGTGAGATATGCACGTTAAGGTAAAATTATGACGGTTTTAATGTTAATTAAATGTTTAATAATTTATTGGTGGTAATTTTACCACCTAAAAACACCAGTTAATTAACAATATTAATCATATTATTTTACATAAATTAAACATATTTGATTGGGGGTACACGGATCCTTGAGGGAAAAATGCCGGCTTGAGCGCCGGCATGGAAGTATTTGATCGATGTGTGAACAAAATCACCTTATGTGGAGGTTACAGCACGCCCTGTGCCAGCATGGCGTCGGCAACCTTGACGAATCCAGCGATATTGGCACCCTGTACGTAGTGAGTTTGCTTGCCTTCACCGCCGTATTCCACGCAGGCTTGATGAATATCCGCCATGATATGTTGTAAACGTACATCCACTTTTTCTGCTCGCCAGCCGATGCGCGCGGCATTCTGCGCCATCTCCAGCCCGGAGGTGGCCACCCCACCGGCGTTGGCGGCTTTGCCCGGCGCGAACAGCACGCTGGCATCCAGGAACGCATCGGTCGCCTGAATGGTGGTTGGCATATTGGCGCCCTCGGCCACGGCTTTGACTCCGTTGCGGATCAGCGTGTGTGCAGCTTCCAGATCCAACTCGTTTTGGGTGGCGCACGGCAGAGCGATATCTACCGGGACGTTCCAGGGCTGCTGGCCAGCCAGATAGGTCAGGCCGCGTTCACGAGCATAGTCTTCTACCCGGCCATAACGCTGGTTCTTGATCTCTGCCAAATGGGCCAGTTTCTCGGTAGTGAAACCGGCCTCATCGACCAGCGTACCGCCGGAGTCAGAGACGGTGATCACCCGCGCATCGAGTTCCAGCGCCTTCTCAATGGTGTACTGCGCCACGTTGCCGGACCCGGAAACCGCCACCCGCATGCCTTCAAAACCCAACCCGTGACGTTGCAGCATGGCATCGGTGAAGTACACCAGGCCATAGCCGGTGGCTTCGGGGCGGATCAGACTGCCGCCGAATGACAGGCCCTTGCCGGTAAACACGCAGGCGGTGTTGTTGGACAGCTTCTTCATCATGCCGCTCATAAAGCCGACCTCACGGCCGCCGACGCCGATATCCCCGGCGGGCACGTCGGTGTCTGGCCCCAGATGGCGGTACAGCTCGGTCATCAGCGACTGGCAGAAACGCATGATCTCCGCCTGGCTTTTACCTTTTGGATCAAAGTCCGAACCGCCTTTGCCGCCGCCCATCGGCAGCGTAGTCAGCGCATTCTTGAAGGTCTGCTCGAAGCCGAGGAATTTAAGAATCGACAAATTGACCGACGGATGAAAACGCATGCCGCCTTTATAAGGCCCAATCGCGGAGTTGAATTGCACGCGCCAGGCGCGGTTGACCTGCACCTGGCCGCGATCGTCCACCCAACTGACGCGGAATTGGATGGTACGCTCAGGTTCCACCAGGCGTTCCAGCAGGGCGTATTCACGGTAGCGCGGGTTACGCTCGATAAACGGCCACAGCGAGGAGAAAACTTCTCTTACCGCCTGCAAGAATTCAGGTTGATGAGGATTATGCTGCTGTAGTGAGGACAAAAATGATTCTACCGACTCCATGGATAACTCCTTGTAGCATTGAATTTCCCCCACCATTTTTATAGCTATAGGTTTAGGTAAAGCGCGGGGAATGATGTTGTGTCTTTAGCGACTATATCACCGGAGGGCGGTTGATTATCAAGCGATTAATAATGGCGGCAGAATGAAAAACGCCCGCAGCAGCGGGCGTTGGGGTATTTGGTTGGTAGGTACTTACTTAGTCTTCAGCTTTTTCGTCTTCATCGCGCAGTGGCACGATCAGCATGTCGATGTGCACGGTGTTGATCAGTTGACGCGCGGAGGACATCAACTTGCTCCAGAAATCCTGATGGTGGCCACACAGAACCAGGTCCATGTCGTATTTCTTGATCGCGTCAACCAGCACCTGCGCCAAATCGCCGCTGCCACTCAGGGTTTCGGTAATCGGATAGCCGGCATTTTGTGACAGCTCGGTCAGGGCATGGTGGGTTTCTTCCGAGATACGTTTTTGCATATCGCCGAGATTAACGTCGATCAGGCCGGTATACAGGTCGGAATAGTTAACATCTACGTGGATCAGGGAAACTTTGGCGTTGTACGGACGCGCCATAGATACGGCTTTCTCCACCAGGATTTTACTTTCCGGGGACAGGTCTACCGCGATCAGAATGTGTTTGTAAGCCATGAGAATACTCCTTCCATATAATGCCGATTAAAAGGTTAGCAGGCATTCAGCGTACCAGCCTGGCGCTTCAGGTTTCATTTTATCATTCAGTTAACGCAATGATATGTTGAGGCGATCACACTGCATCGCATCAAAAAATCTCTTTATTTCAACCCGGTCAGTTTTACACCCGCCAGCCGGAAAATCCTATCGCTCGTGGTGCTATTGGCGTGTTGACCGCTTGAAATATAAGCATTCTTAAACAGAGTATAGCCCCAAATACCCCATCGGACAGGAGAAAAGGCCAGGCGGGTTACTCTGCGCGGTAATCAGATATAACTAATGGGTAGCTGACAAATCGGTGGGTTGCGGTAAATTTTATCTACTGCTCAGGCCAGTTTGCGTTTCATTAACCTACAATAATGAATATGGGCCTTATCATTACTCCACTGAGTGAAACCCTGCGTTGAGTCTCTGCGTGGCGAGGGTTTGCTTTCAGTGGCGGTGGGTTATGCGCGGCCTGTGCGGTGCCAAGGGGATCGGAGCGGTAGGCTCCAGCAGTAATGGGTATAGAGGTAGGGCAGTTGGACCCGGCGGAGCGCCGTGGATTACAACGCCTTGAGGAGGCAATCATGATCAGTACCGTCGCGCTGTTTTGGGCTCTGTGTGTGGTGTGTGTGTTAAACATGGTGCGGTATTACTCTTCTCTGCGCGCGCTGTTGGTGGTTTTGCGCGGCTGTGACCCGCTGCTGTACCAGTATGTTGACGGAGGTGGCTTCTTTACCGCCCACGGCCAACCGAGCAAGCAGATACGGCTGGTACGCTATATCTTCTCGCAGCGCTATATCGAGCATCACGATCCGGAGTTTATCCGCCGCTGCGAACGGGTGCGCGGGCAGTTTATGCTGACTTCCGCCCTGTGCGGCCTGGTGGTTATCAGCCTGCTCGCATTGATGATTTGGTATTAAGCCCGGCCTGTTTGCCCTGCAACAGATAAAGAAAAGGCGGCCACCAGGGCCGCCTTTCATATGGAGCAAACTGCTTAGATCACCTTAAGCGCCAACCAGTACAGCGAACCGGAAAGCAGAATCGAAATCGGCAGGGTTAACAACCAGGCCAACAGGATATTCTTCACGGTTTTGCTTTGTACGCCGCCGCCGTCCACGATCATGGTCCCGGCTACTGCCGAAGAAAGCACGTGGGTGGTGGAAACCGGCATGCCGGTATAGCTGGCGACACCAATCGACAAGGCTGCGGTCATCTGAGCCGACACGCCCTGAGCGTAGGTCATGCCCTTCTTACCGATTTTTTCGCCAATGGTGGTGGCTACACGCTGCCAGCCGACCATGGTACCGAGTGACAACGCCAGAGCAACCGCGACGATAATCCAGATCGGTGCATACTCAACGGTTTGCAGCAGATCCTGACGCAGGTTTTTCAGGAAACGTTGGTCCTGGCTCGAGGTTTCCGGCAGCTTGGCAATCTTGTCTGCAGTATCTGTTACGCACATCAGCAGGCGGCGCAGGTGGCTGCGCTGATCTACCGACAGTTGATCGTAACTTTGCAGATTGTTCAGCAACCCGGAGGCAAGCTGAATTGCCGGCATGGCGCGGGCACTGTCACAGTGGAACTCGACGGGTTTATCCGACGATACGTCTTCATCCGGGCTTGGCACCAACGGAGTGAGTGCGACCACGTGCGACAGGGCATCGCTGTGCTGCTCATAATATTGCTGCAGGTGGGCCACGGCATCACGCGTACGGGTGATGTCATAACCGGTTGCATTCATATTGAGCACGAAGCCGGCCGGCGCAACGCCGATCAGCACCAGCATAATCAAGCCGATACCTTTCTGGCCGTCGTTGGCACCGTGCGAGAAGCTAACGCCAATAGCAGACAGGATCAGAGCGATACGGGTCCAGAACGGCGGCTTGCGTTTGCCGTCGACCTTTTCACGTTCCGCAGGGGTCATGTGGATACGCTGGCGTTTCTTGGTGCCACTCCAATAGCGGCGCAAGGCAAACACCATCAACCCGGCGACCATCATGCCAACCAGCGGCGAGATGAGCAATGACAGGAAAATACCAATCATTTTCGGGACGTTAAGCGCATCCACCACCGAAGTGTGGGTCATCAGTGCGTTGGTTAAACCCACACCAATAATTGCGCCAATCAGCGTATGAGAACTGGAGGCCGGCAGACCGAAATACCAGGTGCCGAGGTTCCAGATGATAGCCGCCAGCAGCATGGAAAAGACCATGGCTAATCCGTGTGCTGAACTGACGTTCAACAACAGATCTGTTGGCAACAGGTGAACAATGGCGTAAGCAACACTCAAACCACCGAGCATCACGCCAAGAAAGTTGAACAAACCAGCCATCACGACCGCAAGTTGCGAGCGCATGGCACGGGTATAAATTACTGTAGCAACCGCATTGGCCGTATCATGAAAACCATTAATGGCTTCATAAAACAACACGAACAACAATGCGAGAATTAACATCAGGCCGGTATGGAAATCCAGGCCAGCGAACAAATGCAGCATAAGCGTTACGCCAGTTTGTGGACATGAACGCCGCGCATTATCAGTGACAACCGGGGCCGGGGAAAAGGAAAATATGACGTTTTTTTGATTTGGATATGACGAAATGATGGCGTTGCTATGACAAAGATATGAAATATCAGCGCGTTATGCTGCCTGGCCCGCTGTAATATTTTCTTACTATGGCGTTGTCGGCGCCATGGCTTTACAATCTGCCGCCGTAAAGTTGCCGGTTACCGGCGGCGATTCGGCGTAATATGGCGGCCTTTTGTCGCGATTGTGGTTTTTATAGAGAGGCGCAGGTGGAACAGTTTGATGTCGTGGTGATAGGTGCGGGCGCAGCGGGCATGTTTTGCGCGGCGCAGGCAGGGCAACTCGGTCGCCGGGTACTGCTGCTCGACAACGGCAAAAAACCGGGCCGAAAAATCCTGATGTCCGGCGGCGGACGCTGTAACTTTACCAATATGTACACCGAACCGGCTGCCTACCTGTCGAATAACCCGCATTTTTGTAAATCTGCACTGGCGCGCTACACCCAGTGGGATTTTATCGATCTGATTAACCGCCACGGCATTGCCTACCACGAGAAAACGCTTGGGCAGCTGTTCTGCGACGACTCGGCGCAGCAGGTGGTCGAACTGTTGGTTAAAGAGTGTGAACTGGGCCAGGTGACGACGCGCCTGCGCAGCGAAGTGCTGGCGGTGGAAAAAACGGAAGAAGGGTTTGAACTGGCGCTGAATGGTGAGAAAGTAAGTACTCGCTCACTTGTGGTGGCCAGCGGCGGTCTGTCGATGCCGGGACTGGGTGCGACGCCGTTTGGCTATAAGCTGGCGGAGCAGTTTGGCCTGAAAGTGCTGCCGACACGCGCCGCGCTGGTGCCGTTCACGTTGCATAAACCGCTGCTGGAACATCTGCAAACCCTGTCTGGCGTCTCTGTGCCGGCGGTGATCACTGCCGAAAACGGCGTCAGCTTCCGCGAGAGCCTGCTTTTCACCCACCGTGGTCTGTCGGGGCCGGCGGTGCTACAGCTTTCCAGCTACTGGCAACCCGGTGAGTTTGTAAGCGTTAACTTACTTCCTGCGCTTGATCTGGCGGGCTTCCTCAATGAGCAACGCCAGGCACACCCGAATCAAAGCCTGAAAAACACCTTGGCGCTGCACTTGCCGAAGCGCCTGGTGGAGTGCCTGTAGACGTTAGGGCAATTACCGGAAGTCACGCTGAAACAGCTGAACCCGACGCAGCAGGCTGCGCTGGTCGAAACCTTGCAGAATTGGCGCGTGCAGCCCAACGGCACCGAAGGTTACCGCACGGCGGAAGTGACGCTCGGCGGTGTGGATACCAAAGAACTCTCTTCTAAGACCATGGAAGCTGCCAAGGTGCCAGGCCTGTACTTTATCGGTGAAGTGGTGGATGTGACAGGGTGGCTGGGGGGCTATAACTTCCAGTGGGCCTGGAGCTCTGCCTGGGCCTGCGCTCAGGCGCTGGCAGCAGAATACTAAGCCTGCCACGGGGCAATGGCGTTCAGCGTGAGCATCGTTTGGGTCACTTGCTGCCTGGCCCGTTCCTGGCGCCGCGATAAGAGGTATTGCCAGGGCGGTAAACCAAAGTGTTGCCATCGGCTGAGTGGTAACCGTCATCGACGATTAACGTGTGTGCCTGACGAACCAGACGCGCCTGATGAGGCCACTGACTCGCACGCGATCGACCCGGCCATAGCCCCGGCAGTGGCCCGTGCGTTATTTCTCAGTTATAAGAATTAAATGAATCGGTAAGTGAAAAAGTATTTTTACGTGTGATCAAACTGAAAAAACTCCAACCATTATCCCCCTCTCAGCATTGATGACTCATTGTTTAATTATTAAAGAATTATATGGATTTAGATGTAGCGTTGAAAATATGTGATCTCCGTAGTTTTATTTTATGGGGATTGACTTGCTTTTGAGGGTTATACGGATTAACAATAAATAGAATTATAAAGTGTAGGTCAATTAAACGATACCAATAAAAGGAACCGTTAATGAAAACTATTGGTTGCGATTTATTAGACCAGATAGCCGGTGGCCGGGGAAATAATGGCGGAGACCGCACCGATAATGGTGGCAGAAACAAGCAGCGTGGTAATGGTGGCGGTGCACCTAAAACTCAAGTAAATGATGCTGCTGTCATAGGTTTACTTGGTGCAGGAGCTGGAGTCGCATCCAGATTCGGGCCATATGGATTAGTTGCTGCGGGAATTATGGCAGGAATCGCAGGAGCAATAGGATACCCCAGCAACAGTCCATATAATGATAATGGCGACAGAGGTCGGGGCGCTTTTGGGGGCGATGCCAATCCAAACAGTGTAAATGGCCAGTGCCATTGGTAGTGGTAAATAATGTTCGGGTAGTATTTACCCGAACATCTAATAAAAATCCGCAAAGAGGGGATAACATGGCAAGTAGGAAACCCTGGATGCCGTCCGCTGTAGGTTCTTGTATATTTAATCTATGGATTGTCAATCAGTCATCATTGCATATTGCCCAGTTTTGTGGGGATGTCTTTGATATCATTGTCGCGGTTCTTTCTTTTGTCGGGTTTTATACCTTGTCGATGAATATATTTGCTTTGTACTTTTGGCATAAGGGGGAAGAGTTTAAGTAACCGCTATCAATTACTGTTTCGTTTTAATATAACACGCAAATGGAGAGTGTTATGGCAAGCAGAAAATCCTGTAGGCCGCTGGCTGCGGCTGCCAGTTTTTTTAATCTATGGTTTATCAATCAATCAACATTGCAGATTGTCCAGCCTTGTGGGCAGTTGATTGACGTTATCGTCGCAGTTCTTTCTTTTGTCGGGTTTTATACCCTGTGGATGAGTATCTTCGCTTTATACTATTGGTGTAATGATAAAGAGTTTAAATAACGGCCATCACTTGGCGCCTTGTTTTCGTCATAACTTCGTCTGCGATATTGCCTGTGCAAAATTTGGGGGAGTCAAACCTCCCGTGAGCCGTTAAGCCTTGTGTGTCGACAGCAGAATGCTGGTCTCGGTGCTGGCAATGCCGGCAATACGCCGGATGCGGCCCAAAATTTTATCGAAGCTCTCCAGGCTGTCGGTGCGGATCTCCACCAGAATGTCCCACTTGCCGTTGGTGGTGTGCAGGGTGAAGACCGAAGGCTCGCCGCGCAGTTGCTGCAACACGCTGGGTGCCTTGGTGCCCTCTACCGCCACACACATCCAGGCACGGATGCGGTTATGCTCCACGCCCGGTTTGATGCGGATGGTATAGCCGGTGATGATCCCCTGTGCTTCCAGCGCCTCAATTCTTTTTTGTACCGTAGCGCGCGAAACCCGCACCTTGTTGGCGATCTCGGTGATGGAGGCTCGGGCGTTTTCGCGCAGCAGCGCGAGGATCTGGCGATCGGTATCATTCATGTTGGCAATGTGTCACTGATGTATGGCGATTTGTAAAAATATAGAGCAATTTAATCATTTTTCACACTGACTGGTTTCAAATTGATTATCCATAATGGTGTCGCGCCAGCCCCTGGCTAATCCTGAACCCGGTGAAAAATAACATGCAAACCACCCAATCCGTTTTTATGATCAGGCCGTCTGGCTTTACCGCTAATCCGGAAACCCGGCACAGCAATTTTTTCCAGAAAATCACCGAGAAACATGAGGATCACAAGGCTGGGGCAGTCATTGCCTTTAACGGCTACGTCGATGCATTACGGCAAGCCGGTGTCGACGTCAGGGTGATTGATGAGATTGACGGGCAGGAAACGCCGGACGCGTTATTTCCCAATAACTGGATTGCCCTGTTGGCGGACGGCTCCTTGTTCACCTTTCCGATGGAAGCCGTGAACCGACGACGGGAACGTCGCCAGGACATTATCGCGCAGCTCGCCAACGACTTTGTGGTTGAACGACGTGTCGATCTTTCAGCCCACGAACTGGCCGGGCGCTTTCTGGAAGGCACCGGCTCGCTGATCCTGGATCGTCAACACCGGCTGGCTTACTGCTGCCAGTCGTCCCGCAGCTCGCCGGTGGTCGGCCACGAATTTGAGCGCCACTCGGGGTATCAGATTGTCTGGTTTGACGCCGTGGATGCTAATAATCAGCCGATCTATCACACCAATGTGATGATGAGCGTCGGTGCGCAATACGCCATTATTTGCCTTGAAAGCATCCGCAACGAGGCGCAAAAAAGCGTGCTGATCGCTACGCTGGAACGCAGCGGGAAAACCATTATTGACGTCAGTTTTGTTCAGATGCAGGCATTTGCCTGCAACGTATTGGAACTGCGTGCCGGGGATGGCAGCCCGGTCTATGCCATGTCGACCCGCGCCTGGGCCAGTTTCACTCCGCAGCAGCAGGCGCTGATTGGCGGCTATGCCCGGTTGGCTCTGGGGCCAATTGACATTATTGAAGATCTTGGCGGAGGTGGCGCACGCTGCATGCTGGCGGAGATCTTCCTGCAAAAGAAACCACGGTCAGTTTAATCCCATCTGATTTAACAGCATTTTGTTCAGCTCGGTGTTTTTGTGCACGTTCAGTTTGCGCATCGCCGAGCGCTTATGGGCGCTGATGGTCTTTTGGCTGCGGTGCAGCATACCGGCGATAGTGCAGGCGGACATGCCGGTACTCATGAGTTTCAGCACCTTCTTTTCGCAACTGCTCAGGGCGGCGATGCGACACTGCCGACATTTCCAGATACCGCTGGCATGCAGTGCCACCCAGGGCTGTTGGCAAAAATGTTCCAACGCCATCTGCAATTTGTAGCGGATCGTCGCGGTGGCGTCACGGCGGTTGATGCTGAACAGCGCCGGATGGGCGTGCGAATAGCGGGTGTCGCGATCGTCGAGGATCAATACGGTCATTTGTCGGTGACGCGGTGTCTGGTGCGGGCTTTGATAGCAACGCGCGCAGCCGCAAGCATCTTCCAGAGTACGAAACACGATTTCGATCGGCTCCAGGTTTTGCAGGTAGGCCGGATACCTACGGCTGCTGGTGTTCAGATCATACAGATATTCTTCCAGCAGTCGCCGTAAGCCGAATTGATAAAAGTTATCGCTGCCCAGTAGGGTGAACTGAATATTAAGCATGATTACTCCTCAAAACGCATATCTTGCGGGAACAGTCGACGAGCCTGATGTTGCAGCGCGGCGGCCCGCTGGGGTTGTTGCAGTAAGCTGCTGACCGCCACCAGATTGATGTAGATATTGGCGTCCGGCCGCACGCGGATTTCGTTTTCTGCCCATTGCCGGTAATTGAGCAGCGTGGCGACATCGCGGGTTTGCGGATATTGCAGCAGCCGCTGTAATTGAACGTCGTAGTCATAACGTACCTGCCACGGCGTCGGCGTCATCACCCGGCTCATGGGGCCAAACTGCCGCAGGCCGCTTTTCTCTACCGCAGTAACGATCAGCGCGCTGTGCAGACCGTTGAGCAGATAGGGCAGGATCAGTAAGGCTGCAGCACCGATGAGCAGACGCAGTGTCTGCTGTGGCCTGAGAGCTAATCGCCAACGGCGGCGTACGTCACCCGCGCGCAAGATTGCCAGCAGCAGTACGGCGTGGGCGGCGGAAAGATAAAGCGGGTACTCCACCATCATATGCAACAGGATCGGCAGCGCCGCCATCCAGGGGGCAGGGCGCAGCGGCAGGACGCGAATGCGTTGCAGTAAACGCCATAATCCCCAACCGATCATGGCAATGCCGCTCAGGCTCAGCAGACCGCCTTCGATGCCCCACAGCAAAATTTCGTTGTGTGGGTGGCTGATGGCGACGCTTTCCATGCCGCTGCTATGGGTGGTGTAGAAATGGTGCAGGAAATCGTGCTGAAAATGGCCGTAACCCCAGCCAAGCCACGGGCGTTCGGCGATCATGCGCAGCGCTTCTTGCCAATAAGCCAGGCGGTAGAATATGGGGTCTGCCACTGTGACCGCCCGCGTCGCACCATTGATCAGTACCAACAGTAATCCGGCGGCTACCCCGGTCAGCAGCAGCAACAGGGAAAGGGTGGCGCGGCGGCGATTAAGACGGTACAGCATCCACAGTTGCAGCGGTGACAGCAGCAGGGCGGCCAGCAGCCCGACGCGCGAGGCAATAACCACCAGCAACAGCGGTGCCAGCACCAATATGGCGGTGCTCAGCCATTGCAGAATGCGCGACAAAGGACGACGGTTACTGAGCAAATACAGCGCCAGCGCCAGACCGGTCGCCATAAAGCTCGCCATCAGGTTCCACTGTTGGAAGATGCCGTAAGGGCGGTTTTTCAGGCTGTTATAGCCGATCCAGTTACCCGGTTGCAGCAGGCTGTATTGCACCAGGCCAAACAGGGCCTCGATCACCGTTGCCGCCAGTAACAGAGTCAGCAGCCTGCGCCGCCCTTGGCGGCTGAGCGGGATCTGCAGCAGTGCGAAGTAGCCCATAATGCCCAGTGCCAACCCCATCAGGCGCGGTAGGGCTTCGCTTAGCCAGGGCTGTTGCGTCCACAGCAATGGCAAAAATAAAATCAGGCCACCCAGCGCCAGCCGGTTAAAAAAGCCGGAGACCGCCAGCGGCGGTCGGCAAAACACCAGGGTGCCGAGGATAGTCAGGGCGATAAATATCCCACCAACCAGATTCCACGGCAGATAAAAACCGCTGCCACCGCGATTGGGCCAGTAAATATGCATGGCAATCAGGCAATAAAACGCCGCCAGCCCGAATAACCAGGCTGTTTTGGATTTGGATATCATCACTTCTTCCTGCAGATGCCGGGCTTATTGATAGGCCAGCACGAAATTGGCCACCGAGCTGAACTCGCCCTCGGTAATGGTTTTATTCTGGATTGCGCTGGGATGACCCTGCACATGGGCGGTGAAATTCAAAATATTGTCACCCTCCTGCAATGCCACCGCGCTGGAGGTCTGGTTCAAATCAATATCCGCCCCCTTGCTGTCAAACAGGGCGATAGCGGCGCCGTTGGTGCCGTTATTGATCGCCAGCTTGCCCGGCAGCTCGCTGTCTTCGGTACCGCTGAAGGTAACGGTGACGGTTTTGAACACCGCCGTTTTGCAGTCGGTCAGCTTGATGTTGAACGGCACCGGGTTGCTATGCCCATAGCGATACAGGGTTTTGACGATCACCGTGTCCATTTCCACCACCTGATCGGCCGACTGCGGCTCAATATTGCAGGGGCGGCTTACCACAGTGCCGAAAAAATCGATTTCTTTATTTTCTGCCGCCGCTGTGCAGGAAAATAAATAACTGATGCTGCACAAGGTGGTAATAACAGCGTATTTTTTCATTTCAGCCGCCATTAAATGTAGTTAATCAGCAAAATAAGGGTTTTATGAAAGTCGCCCTCCTTTCCTTCGGCGGTTGCCTGCAACGACGCGGTATATGATTTCTGTACCTGATCGCGATTAGTCATATCGGCAAAACTGTCGAACTGGTTGTATTTTATCCACTTGGGGTTGGTGTTGTCGTAAATGCGCAACGCCGAGCCGTTATCCATATCCAGGCCGGTGGCATCGACTAACGAACCACTTTTCACCATAAAGTTAGCGTTCAGTGAGAACTTGTCACTGCAGCCATTTTTACGGATCAGTACGGTAAAATCTTTACTCGCTACCGTGCCGGCATTGGGTTTCCAGCTCGGGACATCACCAAAGTTGACACCTTCGGGTGTGGTGAGCTCTACCGATGCGGAACACTGGATCACCTGGATCTTGTCAAGACCGGTCAGGGTAAACCGGTAATTTTTCCCCGGCTTATTATTGAGGCCCTTGACCCCATCCAGTTGAAAGATCGAAATCTGGCTGGATCCCCCCTGCGTGATGTCTCCGGTTTTTTGCAGATAGACTTGATAGTTGACGTGGCCCAGTTCCTTTTGATTGGGTTTGCGGAACATATCTGTTTGAGTCGCGGTGGTGATCAGACCCAGGTCAGTGCCGTTATAAATGACGCCCATGGAAATGCCCGGGGCGAACAGTTTTTTATCCGGGTTCGGATAGAAATAAACCCATTCCCCTTTTGGCACGTTGGGGTAGCCCCAGCAGACTACGTTGCGGCTCATCGGCTGCGAGGTCCAAAGCCGTTCGCCGATCGGTAGGGTCGCCGGGATCTTTAACTGACCGATATCTTCGGTTTCTTCTGTAATGCCATTGGCGCTATCCAGATGACATTCCAGAGCTTGTACGCTGAACGGCATCGTCAGACTGCCCAACAGCAGCAGGCGTTTATAAATAGACCAATTGAACATGCACCACTCCGTTGAATTGATTTGCCAGAGGATATTTCTGTGTGGATTCGATTTGAGCGCTGAACCACAGCGTATTGCTGCCGGGCTGCAGAATGTAAGGCCGACTCTGTTGGTTGAGCGATAGCGCACGGCCTTGCTGATCCTTGAGCCGCAGGCCGATGCCCTGTACGCCGCCGTTAAGTTTCAGCAGCTCCGGGTTGTTGACATCGCTGTCGCCGAGAAACACCAGCGTGGCAGTCTGCTCACCCTGTAAATAAAGCCGCCCGGCATCGCCGTTGCGCTGCCCTGCCGGGTTATCCGCCAGCGCTTTGGCCCCCAGCAGGCAGTTGCGGAAAGAGAGGCGAAAGCGCACCGGCGTGCTTTGGTCGCCGGCATTCTGGAAGTCACGCGCGTTAACCTCGCCCAAATCAATGGCCTGATCCTGGCTGTCCGGCGTCAGGCTGCAGGGGGAACTGAGCAGGCCGCCATGAAAGCTGACGGTGCCGGTGGTGCCTTGGATCACGCCCAGTGGCGTCGCCGCTGCGGCGCTGCCGGTGAACAGCAACGCGCCGAGCAGCAGGGGCCGCAGGCGGCCGCCGGTGAATTCAGCCATGCGCTATCTCCTTATTTTTTGCTATCGGGCACGGCGTTGCAGACGCTACCGTTGCAGGCGAAGCGCAGCTCCGGGTGGCCGCCGTAGTCATTGATATAGCTGACGACAAAGCTGTTGAGCCCGTTGTCACGCAGCTTGACGGATTCGCTGGACTTCGGTTTCAGCATCACCGCTTTAAAGTCACCGAGTGCGCCACCGCCTTGTTTCTCGGTCTGGTGGGTCATGCCGGTCAGGGTGATGTAAAACGGCGTAGGGTTCTCAATGGTGAAGCCGCCGTCGGTTTTGCGGAACACCAGTTTCTCCTGCCACACTTCGCCTTTTGGCGCGACGATGGCCTTCGGTCGGTAAAACAGTTTGATCTGGGTTTGTAACGCCAACTGCATCACATTGGTTTTGCTGCTTTTCGGCGGGATCTCACGCAGGTTGAAATAGAACACTGTTTCGCGATCCTGTGGCAGTCGGTCGGCCTCCGGCGTCTTGGTGATGCGCACCACGCTGCGTTCATTGGCTTCAACCCTTTGCAATGGCGGCAATACCACCAACGGCGAGGTGATTTTCTGGTGCTGCTCGTTTTCCAGCCAGGACTGCGCCAGGAAAGGCAGTTCCTTGTTTTCGTTGATGATATTCAGACTGATCGATTTCGCGTCGCTGAGGTAGACGGCACGGGTGCGATCCAGCGATATCGCCGCATTGGCAACAGGGGCTGCAGTGGTCAATACCAGGCCCAGCGCGGCCATTTTTACTAACGGGAAGTTGTTCATCATCATTCATTCTCTGTGTTACGGATTACAGTTTGGCGCAGGGTAGCAATAGCTGGTCCAGCGGCTTGGCGGCAGTCGGTATGACAATGCGACACTGGCGCTGGCCTTCCCAGGCGACGTCCAGCTGCTCTTGCGGCTGCACGCCGGTCAGGTAGACCGAGCCACCGTCGTTCACTACGGCCACTTCACGGCCGCGTTCGCTCATCACCGTGGCACCAAACGGCGGTTCACTGCCGTCAGCCAGTTTGATGGTGGCCAGCAACTTGCTGCCTTTCACCACCTCAAAGTGGCGGTAGCCAATGGCACCTTCAGTCAGCGTGCCCTGCACCACGGCCCGGGTGGCCTCCACGTCGTCCGCCAAGGTATTGACGTCGATGCGGGTGTCGGTGTTGTAGTAGCTGGTGATGTCGGAGATCACTGCCAGACCGAAGCGGTTGCTGTAGGCGCGACCGTTGTTGATCGGCACCCCGGCGATGCCGTCGGTATCCAGCATCATCCGGCTGCCGCCGTTGCTGGAATTTTGGTGCGCGGCTACGCCATGTCGGGTAGCGGTAATGCCGCTGCGGAAAGTACCGCCGATCGACGAATAGCTGTCCTGTTGGTAAGAAGCACTGGCATTGAGTGTGCCAAACGAGGCGTTATGGCTGTAGTAGCCGCTGGTCAGTGATTTGCCGGACTGATTAAAGCCGCCGCTGAGCTGCCAGGTGTTGTTCGGATCGCTGTAGTCGTTATAAGACGCGGTCTGCGTCACGTCACTGTTGCTGGTTTGCAGCGAATAGCCCAGTTGCCGACGATCGCCAATCGGTACGCTGAAATTCACCATAGTGCTGTCATCGGTACGGCCGTGATAGGTGGTGCGATAGGCCGACAGCGAGGCGGTGATGTTGCTGACATTGCCGACGCTGAACAATTTACTGGCGGACACCCCGTAACGATCCTGCGCCCTGGCATCCCAGTAGGTTTGGTGCGCATAGGTCAGGTAAGCGGTGATCGCCTTGGCGTTGTCTTCTGCCATAAAGGTTTTGCTGGCGGTGATGGTGTACAGCTCTTTCTGGCGGCCGTCGTAGCGTTCGTCGTAGTCGCTGTAGCGTTCTTGCAGGTACTGCGACATGTTCATGAACTTGCGCTGTGAGAAACGGTAGCCGGCAAAGGTGATCTGGCTGTTCATCTCATCAAAGCGTTTGGCGTAGTTGACCTTGAACGACAGCCCACTGGCGGTCGGCTCATTGGGCAAGCGGGCGATAGACTGCGTCACGTCCGCCGACATGGCGCCAAACACGTTCAGGTCACGGCCCAGGCCGAGCGCCCAGGCGTTGTAATCGCCGCTGAGCAACGCGCCGCCGTACAGCGACCAGGCGCTGGTTAACCCCCAGGAGAAATCGCCGGTGGAGAACAGCGGCCCTTGTGTGCGGTGATCGTAAGCCGAGGGCTTGCCCACGGCGACGTTGTAGCGAACATAGCCGGGGCGAGTCAGGTAAGGAATGGTGGCGGTATCTACCTGGAAGGTTGAAACGCTGCCGTCTTGTTCTTCCACCTTCACATCCAGCCGGCCGCGTACCGAACTGTTGAGATCCTGAATGGCAAAGGGCCCGGCGGGCACGGTGGTTTCATACAGCGTACGGCCTTCTTGCGACACGGTTACCTTGGCGTTGCTTTTGGCGATGCCGCGGACTTCCGGCGCATAACCCTGCAGGTTTGGTGGCAGCATACGCTCGTCACTGGCCAGGTTAAGACCGGTGAAGCGGTAGGAGTCGAATATCCCCGAGTCAAGATAGATTTCGCCGAGGGTCAGCTTGGCGGCCTGCATCGGCAGCGCGCGATAGGCGTAAATCCGGTTCCAGTCGAAATTACTGTCACGCTCACCGGCCTGCTGGTTGTAGTTAGCCTGATAATCGGCACGCAGGCGCCAGGCGCTGAGGTTAGCGCCCATGGTTCCGTAGCTGCTGAGGTTTTCTGCGGTGTTATTATTGTGGCTCTGTTTGCCGATCTGGCCGCTGATGCTGTAGTCCAGCAACAAGCCGGGAATGCCGTCATCCCACTGTTCCGGTGGCGTCCAGTCCGGATCGGAATATTTCATCCAGGCCTGTGGAATAGTGATCGCCAGCACGCCACCGCCGATGCGGTCGGAAATGGTCGCCCCTTTAATGCCGCTGATATCGGCACAGCTGTTGTCGTGCCACAGGGTTATTTTTTTGACGACTTCTTCTTTCAAAGCCATTTTTTCAACCAGATCCGGCGGCAGACAGACGCGGGAACGATCCTTTTGGTCCGGCGACGGATAATACTGGATGCTGCGCTGCGGCAGGGTCTTTTGGTTGATCTTGATATCCAGCAGATAGGTACCGGGCATGACGTAATCAGCATCGGAAAAACGCGATAAATCCACTTTGCTGCGATCGGCAATATCTAATACGTCGGTATTAAATTCCGTGGCGGAAAAAGCCGGATGCACCCAGAGGAAAGATAGAATGACGGTGAGGGGTATTTTTTTCCGTGTCAGTAATGACGTCATAGCATAATCACTCATGGCAAATCCGCGCCCAATAGCAGGTCATCCTGTACGACCTGAAAACGTAATACGTGATGTCATTCAGTACCTGATGGCGGTACCCGCCTAACGAGGCGTTACAGATAAGACAGGGTGAATTTCGCCAGAGAGCTGAATCCGCCGGCTCGGGCCCTGTCAGGGTGGATACGTAGCTGAGCGCTAAAGCGCAGCGTATTGTCACCGGCGACTATCTGGTAATCCGCCGTAGTGCTGCCCAGTGGTATCGGGGTGCCGGCGGCGGTCAGTAGCTCAATAGCCACGCCTTGCGCTTCGCCATAAACCGCCAATAACGCGGGATCCCGGCTATCAGCCGTACCGTCGAAGGTGACGGTGGCTGCGCGGTAGATAAAGTCGGGTTTGACCTGGCTTGCCAGCTCGCAATTCACCAGCTTGATCTCAACGTTGCGGCGGCTGCCAATCAGTACCGGCTGTGCGCCCAACGCGGCATCGGTCATGGATATCAGCCCGAAATCAACAGTTTGATCCAGGCTTTCACTGGCAATCCCGCAGGGGGTTTCGACGATCTCGCCACCCAGGTTGAGCGTGCCGTGGCCCTGATTTTTTGCCGTCGCTTCTGCGCTGCAAACGCTGAGCGCAATAAGCAATACACCCCAAATCTGGTTCGTCATGCCGGCTCTCCCTGTTGCCGTTGGTCCCGTAACCCAATGTCCGTGCAGGCAAAGCGGGGATACCGCAGGGGTATCCCCAGCCAGGGATTACAGGTAAGCCAGGGTGAAGTTTGCAACGCTGGTGAACTCGCCTGGAACCACGGCGCCAGAAGCGCTGCTGCCTTGCAGATAGGCGGAAAATTTCAGAGAGTTATTGCCTTCGGTCAGGCCCTGACCATCGGTCGCGGTGCCCAGTTCAACGTCTTTGGAGTGCAGGTTGTCGTAGATCATGATGCCAGCGCCGGTGGCGGTGCCGTTCAGAGCCAGCAATTTGTTGTTATCTGAGTCCGGTGTACCGGTGAAGGTCACTTTGACGTTATTCATGGTCGATACAGAACAATCTTTCAGTTCAATGCTGAATGGCTCAGAGCTGGATTTACCCTCTTTGGCCAACAGACGGCTGCTGATTTGACCCATTGGCACGGTTTGCTCAACAGAACCCGGTGCTACGCTGCATGGCGCATCAATAATTTCACCGGTAAAAGTGACTTTACCGCTGCCCTGGTTAGATGCGGCGTGAGCAACAGATGCAGAAGCGAAAGCAATCACGGTTGCCAGCATTAATTTATTCAGTTTCATTTCTCAATTTCCTGTAGAGAGTATTTAAATAAAAAGAACAGCACATCTAAATCCCCCACAACGGCGGCAACCTCATGTCACCGACGTGGTAGTTGGAGCCAGATCCTTTTGCTCTGGGCAATACGCCACCGTCCGTTATTTATGGGTAAATAACGAAAGGTTTGGGAAGTCGTATAGGCAAAATCCGTAAAATAAAAACAGGTAAATCGCCGTGGCGTTTTGCTGGGATTATTCTTGCAAATAATAGGCTCGCTTGGAAATACATTTTATTAATTTAAGTCAAATACAGAATATAAATCCAAAAGGAAAAAGAAATATATATGATTGAAAATCAATAGATCGTATACAAATATTATGCAGAATAAATGACTACATAAATAGCAATATGCGAGATATTAGATCGGCAGAGTTGCTCATCACACTACAATTAACAATATTGTTTTGATAATATCGCCATCAGACAGCAGATGATGAATTCTTCCTGTTAATCATAAGTTAAAAGTTAACTCGTTGTTTTTAAAGGTCACAATGCCGATTTTTTGGCTTGGAATAGGGCTTTTATTCATTATAACGGCTGAGGGTTTCTTTTTGATATTAACAAATCTATAACAATATCTATGGGGCGTGATTATTACCAAAATCCGCCGTTCTAGCGATTTTTTGTTATTTATCCGGTTGGGATTAATCTTGGTCTGGCAGATCAAAAAAGGCCCACAAAACATAATAATGACCTAAGCGATAATTAAAGGATGATAAACGGAATGATTACCAGAATTAATGATTAAACTCGTCGTTCTGCAGTCGCTAAGGTCGCGTTGATAATGTTCTGCTTACCGTTGTTCAACAGCGCTGGAAAAATAGCACGGGTAACGTAGCTGTGAAAAAAGTTTCACAGAATAATCCTAATGAAAAGGCTGAGAGTAACGCATCGCGTTTTGTCAGCAACGCATTAAATCGCTTAAGAATATTAATCAACCAGGCTACCAGAGTCGGTGGGTCTTATTTTAACGGGATGCTGTCCAACGCCCCCCGGATATGCCGACATTCGCAGTAATGTCGATGAAAGCCCCGGCCATGCCACCTGGGGCCACCATGATTTATACCCTGCGCGTGGCCGACGCCTTGCCGCAGGACAGGAGCAGGCAAAAGTAACTCAAGGAGAACGCGATGGCCAAGGTGCCGATAACATATGAAATCAGGAAGTCGCATATGCTAAACGTGTTACGAAAACTGTGTATGGAACGTGCGGCCGGGGAAGGTGGACAGCATCCACCCGCGCCGGAACACTGGCCCAAAACCAGGGAGTTGGCGGATCAATGCGGTGAGAATATTTACACTACGCGTACCTTGCTATTGGCATTGGAAAAAGAGGGTAAAGTGAGTTGTACCCATCGCAGCATCAATAATTCGTTGCGCTGGTATATTTGCACATCAGCTAAAAAAGCGTAATTCCTTTCCCGTTTTGACTACTTTTCACAGCAGATATTTATAGGGCTGATGGGGCGAAATGCCCCTCAGCCCGACGCCTTTGTTACGGTTAATGACCAACCATTGTCAGTGCATTTTCTTAAGCTCTATACTGGTGGCCTGAGCGCCAATATTTTTATGAGGAATGCGGTTTTATAATGAAGGAAAGCAAAGAAATACTGTTGTTGGATGATATTCATTATCAAATAGGTGAGCAGGTTATTTTGGATTCGGTGTCTTTCAACCTGGATCCGGGAGAATTTAAACTGATTACCGGGCCATCTGGCTGCGGAAAAAGTACCTTGCTTAAAATCGTTTCTTCGCTGATCGACCCGACCCGTGGAAAAATTATCTTTGCCGGCAAAGCCATCACCGAAATACCACCGGAAGAATATCGCCAACAGGTATCTTACTGTTTTCAAACCCCTTCGCTGTTTGGCGACAGCGTGTATGACAATATTGCGCTGCCCTACCAGATCCGGAAGCAAAAACCGGACGAGAAAAAAATGCAGGCCGATCTGGTGCGCTTTGGGCTGCCGGAAAATATGCTGAAAAAAAGCGTGAACGAATTATCCGGTGGGGAGAAACAGCGCATTTCCTTGATCCGTAACCTGCAATTTATGCCCAGGGTGCTGTTATTGGATGAGATTACCAGTGCGTTGGATGAAGATAATAAGCGCAACGTAAACGAAATTATTCATCAATTGGTAGAGCAGCATGGCGTGGCGGTGCTGTGGGTCACGCATGATAAAGACGAAATAAAACATGCGGATGATGTGATTACCCTGAGTGCGCACGGTGCAAGCGCACAGGAGACAGACGATGAACCAGCATAATATCAGCAATGAGTCCCTGGTGCTGTCGATGGTATTGGTGATGATCGCCATTTTCATCAGCCATAAAGAAAAGTTGGCGTTGGAAAAAGACATTATCTGGAGTATTTGCCGGGCGGTGGTGCAGCTGATTATCGTCGGCTATGTACTGAAGTACATTTTTGATGTGAACAACGCCATTCTGACGGTACTGATGGTGCTGTTTATCTGCTTTAACGCCGCTTACAACGCGCAAAAGCGCAGTAAATATATCAGTCATGCGTTCATGACATCGTTTATCGCCATTACTACTGGTGCGGTACTGACGCTGGTGGTGCTGGTGCTGACCGGCTCGATAGAATTTACCCCGATGCAGGTGATTCCGATTTCCGGCATGGTGGCCGGTAATGCGATGGTGGCGGTGGGGCTGTGCTACAACAATCTGGGGCAGCGTTTCAAAAGCGATCAGCAGAAGATTCAGGAGATGTTAAGCCTGGGGGCATCGCCGAAGTTTGCCTCGGCTGCGCTGATCCGCGACAGCATCCGTGCTTCGTTGATCCCGACGGTAGACTCGGCCAAAACCGTCGGCCTGGTCAGCCTGCCGGGCATGATGTCCGGTCTGATCTTCGCCGGTATTGATCCGGTGAAAGCCATTAAGTACCAGATTATGGTGACCTTTATGCTGCTTTCCACCGCCAGCCTGTCGACCATTATCGCCTGCTACCTGGCCTACCGTAAGTTTTACAACGCCCGCCACCAACTGGTGGTGAGCACGCTGAAATAGCGTCATAAAAAATAAGAGTAGGGGCGCTGCATGCTGCGCCCGGTTAAATCGGGGCGAGCATGCTCGCCCCCTACGCTGCGGCTATTACCCTTGCAGCAAAGCGATACTCTGGCGGATTTCACGTTCGATATCCGCCTCTGTCCAGCTATCCAACTGCGAAGAGAACGGCTCGAAGGCATAAATCCCGGTGTAGCCCAGGTGCTCCAGATTCTGCACCTGCTTTTTGCTCTCCAGCCGATCCTGATGACTCAACATAATGCGTTCTTCGTCGCTAAGCGCACTTTTGCTCCGTGCATCTTCCACACCGGACAGGTGTACCAGACCGATACCCTCAATTTGAATCTGCTCATCAAACTCAGATTGCGCCACATCACTTAAATAGTGGTGGAAGGTATCCAGCACGATCTTGTACGGCGCGCCGGAGTCGCGAATCAGGGATTGCGTCAGCAGCGATGAGCGCAGTGAACTGATACCGAACCCCAACGGCTCGACGTAGCCCTGCACGCCGTATTGTTTAAACAGCGGTGCCAACAGCTTCAGCGCTGCCAGCGTATCGGTTTTTTTCTGCTCCTCACTGCGCCGATCGTCCGCGCTGCAATGTGGACACAGCACCAGCGCCTGGCTATGGATCGCCTGAGCCTGCACCAACAGCGCCTCGGCGTTTTCCAGCAAACCGGCCTGATCGCCTGGCAGGTTAAACTTGCCGAGGGCGTTAATGGTGACGATTTCGATGCCGTATTTGGCCGCCAGGGCATTTAATTGATCGTTGCTTAGGTTATCTGTCACCTTGCCGCTCGGCATATCGTTGCGCAGCTCAACTTTGCTGAGTCCGCACTTTTTTACCAGGCTGAAAAACGGCTCCAAATCGAGATTGGGTGCGATCTTGCGGTTGATACAAAAACGGTCTGGCGCAATGGTCATGATGCATTACTCCTGAATAGTTTGATAAAACCTGAGAGTTGCCGACTTACAGCGGCGTTCGTTGTGTTTCGGGTGGCGCTTGGCGATAGCGTTTGGCCATCACGACGTCTTCCATTTTTTCCAGCGAGACGCCTTTGGTTTCCGGAATATAACGGCCGATGAACCAGTAGCTAAACAGGCAGCAGGCGGCAAAGACCCACATCGGGAAGGCACCATGGAAGCTGGAGAATAAATAAGGGTTGTCGTTGATCATCGGGAAACTCTGCGAAACGACAAAGTTGGCCAACCACATGCAGCCGACGGCGATGCTCATGCCCTGCGATCGCATGCGATTTGGAAAGATTTCTGACACCAGAACCCAGGCACCCACTCCCCAGGACAGGGCGTAAAACACCATAAAGAACAGCATGCCGAACAGGGCAAGGTAGCCGGTGGCCTGGGTGTAGAGCGCATAAGAGGTGATCAGCAACCCGGCGATGGCGCCAAGGGTGCCGTAACGCATCAGCGGAATGCGGCCCATGCGATCCATCAGCATGGCACCGATTACCGAGCCGACCAACTGCAGCACGCCGATCCAAATGGTCTGGAACAGTGCCTCCTGGGCATTTTCGGTAACGGTTTTCAGCACCATTGGCGCGTAGTACATCATTACGTTGACGCCGGTGACCTGTTGCAGCATGGCGATCATACAGCCGACAAACAGAATGAAGCGCACCCGTACGTCGCCGAAGCTCAGCTTCTGCTGGCTTTTCTGTTGGTCCTGCTGCAATGAGTCTTTGATTTCCTGCAGTACGCTTTGCGCATGGGCAGCGTTGGAGACTTTGGTCAACATCGCCAGAGCCTGGCTGTCACGGCCGACCATGACGCTCCAGCGTGGCGATTCCGGAATGATAAACACCAGCATCAGGAACAGCATGCACGGGATCACTTCCGAGCCTATCATCCAGCGCCAGCCCATTTCCACCAGCCAGGCTTCGCTGGCGATGCTGGCGATTTTGAAGTTAACGTAGAAAATCACAATTTGGCCGAACACAATGGCGAACTGCTGCATGCTGAGCGCTCGACCACGCATGTCTTTAGGTGAGACTTCCGACATATACATCGGTGAGACGGTGGCGGCAATACCCACGGCCAAACCACCAATAATGCGGTAAATCACAAACCAGGTGAAGGTGGTGGCCAGCGCGGCGCCCACAGCTGAAATAGTGAACAGCACCGCCGCCAGCATCAGGGCCTTTTTACGGCCGTAACGCGCAGCCAACGGCCCGGCACCAAAGGCACCGACCACACAGCCGATCACCACGTTAGAGACAGCCCAGCCGGTTTCAACCGGACTGAGGTCAAAATAGGTTTTTAGGGCATCGATCGCGCCGGAGATCACGGCGGTGTCATAACCGAACAGAATGCCGCCGAGTGCTGCAATACCGCAAATTCGCAATATGTACCCGGTGTTGTGCTTACGCTGATGTGACATGTGTTGCTCCGATTTTTTTCCTGGCTTCCACCCGCGCAGTAGGTTGTTGGGAAGAGGGAGGCGGAAGGGTGTGAACCGTGCCTGTCATCAAGGCGGTGATACTTGAATGAATCTTCTCTAAACAAGAACATTTATTTCATAATTAGTGAATAATGAAATATTGATTTTTAGATCCAGTTCAAAAAAAACCGCAAACGGCCACCCAGCGTTGCCGGGCGATCCTATGGCGTCAGGTTTCGCTATATTGTCCGGTGGGTCGCCTATTTCTGTATAAAAGTCAGGGTTAATTCCCGCTGCCCGACGGATAAGTGGTATGGCGAGTTTTTTCCGGCATGTAATGGCCTTGCACAAGGGCATGGCAAAATTGCGACCTTCCGCACTAAAAACAAATTTTCTAAAATAATTTATTTGAAACTTTTTTTTCAATGAAATAGAGTTTGCTTCATCCGGTCAGGATTTAGCCTGCTTGTGGGCCGTTTCCGGCAGGCGGTGTGATGAAAACGCCACCGCTTGCGGCAGTGCCGCAGGCAGTCAGGCGACAGCGGACTTAAAAGAGGGTGAGACATGAAAACCGTGGGTAACTTTATTGGCGGGCAGGTGTGCCTGAGCAGCAGCAATCAAACCGTCGACGTACATAACCCGGCTACCGGGCAGGTTGAACGCCGCGTTACGCAGAGCACTGCCGCCGAGGTGAAGCAGGCCATTGATGTGGCTCACCAGGCCTTTGCCGACTGGTCGCGTACCACGCCGCTGCGCCGGGCGCGCATCATGTTCAATTTTAAGGCGCTGCTGGAACAGCATCGCGACGAGCTGGCGGCGCTGATTGTCAGTGAGCACGGCAAGGTTTACTCCGATGCGCTGGGTGAATTGACCCGCGGCATTGAAGTGGTCGAGTTTGCCTGCGGTATTCCGCATTTGATCAAGGGCGAGTATTCGGCGGACGTCGGCAGCGGCGTTGACAGCTTCTCGCTGATGCAACCGCTGGGCGTGGTTGCAGGCATCACCCCGTTCAACTTCCCGGCGATGGTGCCGATGTGGATGTTCCCTATCGCGTTGGCCTGCGGTAATACCTTCGTGCTTAAGCCACCGGCGCTGGTGCCTTCGGCTTCGGTGCGGATGGCGGAATTACTGAAAGAAGCCGGCCTGCCGGATGGCGTATTCAACGTGGTGCACTGCGCTAACGAAGATGCCGCGCAGCTGTGCACCGACCCGCATATCCAGGCGGTGAGTTTTGTCGGCTCGTCCGCCGTGGCGGAACACATCTATACCACTGCCAGCGCCCACGGCAAGCGGGTGCAGGCCTTCGGCGCGGCGAAAAATCAGGCGATTATCATGCCGGATGCCGATCTGGACGCGACGGTAAACGCCCTGATGGGCGGTGCTTTCGGCTCTGCCGGCGAACGCTGTATGGCGCTGCCGGTGGCGGTGGTGGTCGGTGACGACACGGCCGATAAACTGATCGCCAGACTGAAACCGCTGATCGCTCAACTGCGTGTTGGCCCAGGCATTCAGCAGGGCGGCGAAGAGAACGAAATGGGGCCGTTGGTCTCCTCGGCACACCAGAAAAAAGTATTGGGTTATATCGATCTTGGCGTGGAAGAAGGCGCAACCCTGGTGGCCGATGGCCGCAATTATCAGGTGGCGGGTTATCCGGACGGCTACTATGTCGGCGGCACCCTGTTTGACCACGTCAAACCAAATATGCGTATCTATCGAGAAGAGATTTTCGGGCCGGTGTTGGGTATTGTCCGCGTGCCGGACTACCAGACCGCCATCGACACGGTGAACAGCCATGAGTTTGGCAACGGCAGCGCCATCTTTACCAGCAACGGCCACTACGCGCGTCAGTTTGTGCAGGAAGTGCAGGCCGGTATGGTGGGGGTTAACGTGCCGGTGCCGGTTCCTATGGCATTTCACAGCTTCGGCGGCTGGAAACGTTCGGTGTTCGGTGCGCTGAACGTGCATGGCACCGATGGGGTACGTTTCTATACCCGCATGAAAACCGCCACCGCCCGCTGGCCAACCGGGCAGCAAACGGTGTCTGAATACAGTATGCCGACGCTGGGCTAAGGCCCCTATACCCTTCATACTTGAAGCTGCATCTGTGTTGGCTGCGTGCATTCGGCCCAGTCATCCTGTAGGGGGCGAATAAATTCGCCCCGATTATCGCGGGCGCAGCATGCAGCGCCCCTACGATGATGCAACGCCAATTATTTTGGGTATTTTGATACTGAAATGGGAGAATAATCATGTCTGCATTGCTCGCCAAATGTCAGCAGCCGGATGCCCAGGGCCGCATCCAGCATGTCACCCCAGAGAACGCCGGCTGGCGCTTTGTCGGGTTTGATGTTTATCGCCTTGAGGCCGGTCAATCGTTGCGGTTGGAAAGCGGCGACAAAGAGCTGTGCCTGGTGCTGGTTGCCGGTATTGCTTCCGTTGCCACCCTGCGTGCGGAATACCCGAGCATCGGCAAACGCATGAGCCCGTTTGAGCGCACACCGCCTTATGCGGTATACGTGCCGCATCACGACAAGATTGAAGTGCGGGCGGAAAGCGCTTTGGAGTTGGCGGTCTGCAGTGCCCCAGGTCATGGGCACCTGCCGTCGCGCCTGATCACCCCGGCAGAGGTGGGCGTCGAACGTCGTGGCAAAGGGCGTAACCAGCGTCTGGTGCATAATATTTTGCCGGACAGCGAACCTGCCGACAGCCTGCTGGTGGTAGAGGTGTATACGGATGAGGGCAATACCAGTTCGTATCCCAGCCACAAACACGACCAGGAAGACTCGCCGGATGAAACCTATCTGGAAGAGACTTATTATCACCGGATCCAGCCGGAGCAGGGTTTTTGCATGCAGCGGGTGTATACCGACGATCGCTCACTGGACGAGTGCATGCCGGTGTATAACCGTGACGTGGTCAAGGTGCCGCGTGGCTACCATCCGGTGGCGACGATGGCCGGTTACGACAACTACTATCTCAACGTGATGGCCGGGCCGGTACGGCTCTGGAAATTTACCTGGGAAAAAGACCACGCCTGGATTAACACCGACGGCTATCCTGCAGCTAAATAATTGCCTATTTACGACGTTGCCAAGATGAGCGTCACCCTCTCCAGGGGGAGAGGGCCGGGGTGAGGGGATTTCACGCCACTATGCCTACCCTTTCCCAAGGGAAAGGGTAATTCTTCGTTACCCTTCTTTGGCGTTATTCAGCGCCAGCGATACCGCCAGGGTTTGCGCCAGACACATTGAAGCGACCTGGGAACGGAAACCATCCACCTGCGCTTCACGCACCACAAAGCACACGTCGCTGAAGGCCGCCAGCGGGCTGACCTGGCTGTCGGTAATGGCGATCTGCTGCGCGCCACGCTTGGCACCCAATTCAACCAGCTCCAGTGCTTCCTGCGCATACGGCGAATAGCTGATGGCAATCACCACGTCATTCGGTTTCACCATGCTCAGCTGTTCGGTAAACATGCCACCCAGTCCGTCGATCAGGAACGCCCGGCGTTCCAGATGGCGCAACGCATAGGTGAGGTAGGACGCGACGCTGAAAGAGCGGCGCAGACCAATCACGTAGATATTCTCGGCGTTATTCAGCAGCTCAACCGCCCGGTCCAACTGCTCGGAGCTGGTTTGCATCGCCAATTGTTGCAGTGCCTGGGAGTTGACCATGGTGAAAACGTTGAGGATTTCCGCCGGCTTTTCCGGTGCCACGTTACCGTCGGTCGAGGTCTGCCGGAACAGGCGCGCCCGCTCGGTGTAGTTGACCGTTTCTTCCATCAGGTGCTGACGAAAAACCTGTTTCATTTCGTTGAAACCGCTAAAGCCAAAGGCGTTGGCGAAGCGGATCAGGGTAGAGGGGGGGACGCTGGCCTGTGCGGCGATGGAGGCGACGGTATCGAAAGCAATGCTGTTACTGTTATCCAAAATGTAACGCGCCACCTGTTTTAAACGCTTGCTCAGCGTTTCATAGCGGTGGCGTATCTCGTCCTGTAACAGCGAAAGTTGAGTTGGGTTGTTCATCCATTCGGCTCGCAGTGGGGGCTAAGGCGTATCGGCCTGACGCCTGAGTTATTGACAGGTTATTCTAACAGATGGATTGGAAATTTCATTTCAACAAAAAGCGATTTATTCGATTGCAAGTTGCGTTACTTCACAGAAAAAAGGCAAAAAAATCCCCTTAAAGCGGCGAAAATCCGTTTAAGGGGAGGGGTCAGCAATTAATGCTGGTGAGGGGTTGGGCGATATTGACGCCAGAAACCAATCAGCGTCAGGTATTTTTGTTTCACCTGTTCGATTAACGTGGCGTCATCCAGCTCACCCTGCAGCCAGCGGCGTGAAGGTTGGCCAAAGATGGTGCGACCGACGGCGAAACCTTTTACCCAGCGTGCATCCGCCGCCGCGGCAAAACCCGCCTTCAGCGTTTCTTCCGGCGAATCCAGCCCCAGAATCAGCACCCCGCGACACTGTGGATCGTTAGCGTCAATCAACGCACCGACCTGCTGCCAGTTTTCAGCACTCAACGGCGGCAATTTCCACCAGTCCGGTTTAATACCCAATTGATAAAAGTGCTTCAGCATCTCCAGATAGTGGCTTTCATCCTTGTCGGCGTTGCTTTCCGGCAGGATCACTTCCAGCAACAGTTCATGGCCGGATTTGCAGCAGCCGCGATACACATCGCCAATCAGTTCATCCTGTTCGCGGCGCAGTTCGACGGCGTCATGTGGATGGTAAAACACCAGACATTTCACGACGTGTTCCTGCGGCCAGTCGATCAGCTGCGATCCAATATTGCCGTGCTCCAACCGCAGCGGACGCGAGCCGGGCAGTTCGACCGGTCGGCCTATCCACCAACCCTGCCCGGTGATCTGGTTCAGCGCCGCCTGGCCATAGGTGGTATCGGCCAGAATGCCGCTGTTACCCTGCAGCCCGGCGACCTCGGCGGCCTGTTGTGCCGCCGTCAGCAGCAGCGTTTTCAGTTTGGGAATGCGTTCTTCACTAACCTTGGCTTCTCGCGCCATATCCGCCAGCTGTTTGCGGTGATCGAAGGCAAACACGCAGAGTTCCGGCCATTGCTGTTTGCGGGTGGTGACCCGGTGCAGATGGTTAAGCCGTTCATCGCGGTCAGGACGTTTCACTTCCTGTTCGCGTTGCAGATAGTCATCCAGCTCCTGCTTGCTGGGCATCGCCGGGGCGCAACCATGGCGCGAAACCACCAATGCGCCGCAGGCATTGGCATAGCGGCAGGCCTGATCCCAACCTTCATCGTTCAGATAGCCACGCAGCAGGCCGGACATAAAGGCATCACCTGCGCCCAGCACGTTCAGCACTTCAACCCGTACGCCGGAATGCAGTTTTACCTGCTGCCAGTCGGCGGCGATCTCGCCTTCGAATACCGAACAGCCCTGTGCGCCGCGCTTACAGACCAGCGTAGCCTGGGTCGCTTTACGGACGTTTTTCAGCGCGGTCAGGGTGTCGGTGCTGCCACCGGCAATATGAAACTCTTCTTCGGTGCCGACGATCAGATCAAAGTGATGCAGCACTTCCTGCAGTTCGCGGGTCACTTTCTCTGACTCGACAAAGCGGGTCTCACCGTCGCCCAGCGACGTCAGGCCCCACAGCACCGGTCGGTAGTCGATATCCAGCGCGGTGCGCAGGCCGTGGCGGCGGGCGTATTCCAGCGCTTTTAATACCGCGGCGCGGGTGTTGGGGTGTGACAGGTGAGTACCGGTTATAGCCAGCGCGCGCGATGACGCGATGTAGGACTCATCGATATCGTCCGGCGTCAGCGCCATATCGGCACAGTTCTCACGGTAGAAAATCAGCGGGAAGGTTTCCTGATCCTTGATACCGAGTATCACCAGACCGGTCAGCCGCTGAGGGTCGGTGATCAGGCTCTGGGTGTCGGCACCGACGCGTTGCAGTTCTTCACGCAGGAAACGGCCCATATGCTCGTCGCCGACGCGGGCCAGCATGCCGGACTTCAGGCCCTGAATGGCGGTGCCATAAGCCACGTTGCCGGAAGAGCCACCGAGATATTTGGAGAATGTGCTGGCATCTTCCAGGCGTGCGCCGATCTGTTGTGCATAGAAATCGACGGCAATACGCCCGAGACAAATGACATCAAGCTGTTTTTCTTGTGTAGCCATACCCGTTTCCTTCTGTATTAAGCCAAACCCCGACTACGAAGCATTTTTGGAGTATGAGGAATAAAAATTTCAATTTCAAGATTGAATGAAATTTACACCCCAAAAATGTGATGCATTTAAAACGGCGCGAATGCGCCAGATGAAAGCACTAAAAACCGCGTCCTGCCTGACGCGAAAACACCGGTCAACGGCAAGGGTATAGCGTGCGTCGCAAGCCGATGCTGCCAAGGGTTAGGGTACCGCCAACGGCTGGTGGACTGAGAGGTCGGTGGGAACAGGAGGCGCTAAGTCAGTGAATTCTAAAGGCATGGATGAAACGCTGTTTTCATCAATATGCGATCTTTATCGCAAAATGAAATGTTTCTTCTGTAATGTGATTTTATGGAAAATATATTTGTTTATAATCGCTTCACGTTTCAGGTTGTCGGCTTAAGTAGCGCAGTGCGCTTGAAGGCGACGGGGACCACAGAGATTCCAGGCTCGGCATGCCGGTTTTTTGCCGGAGCGGGCGCGACTAATCTAAAAGGGTGAGCAAATGGGCAAGATCCGGTTAACCATGGCACAAGCACTCGTCAGGTTCCTTGATAACCAGTATCTGGTAGTCGACGGCGTGGAAACCAAATTCGTCAAAGGCATCTTTGCGATTTTCGGCCACGGCAATGTTCTTGGTCTTGGGCAGGCGCTGGAACAGGATAGCGGTGATCTGATCGTGCATCAGGGGCGTAATGAGCAGGGCATGGCCCACGCAGCGACCGGTTTTGCCAAGCAGAAGCTGCGTCAACAGATTTACGCCTGCACCTCTTCTGTCGGTCCCGGCGCCGCCAATATGATCACCGCCGCCGCGACGGCCACCGCCAACCGCATTCCTTTATTACTGCTGCCGGGCGATGTTTATGCTTCTCGTCAGCCAGATCCGGTATTGCAGCAGATTGAGCAAACCTACGACCTCAGCATCAGCACCAACGACGCTTTCCGCGCGGTGAGCAAATACTGGGATCGCATTGTGCGGCCGGAACAGTTAATGAGCGCCTGTATCAACGCGATGCGTGTGCTGACCGACCCGGCGGAAACCGGCGCGGTGACGCTGAGTCTGCCGCAGGACGTGCAGGGTGAAGCCTATGACTACCCTGACTACTTCTTCCAAAAACGTGTGCACCGGCTGGATCGCCGCCCGGCGACTGAAGGCATGTTGGCCGATGCGCTGGCGCTGCTGACCACCAAGCGTCAACCGCTGCTGGTGTGCGGCGGCGGGGTGAAATATTCACAGGCCGGTCAGGCGCTGCGCGAGTTTGCCGAACGCTTCCAGATCCCGTTTGTGGAAACCCAGGCAGGCAAGGGCACAGTCCCATCCAACCACCCGTTTAACCTGGGCGGCATTGGTGAAACCGGCTGTCTGGCGGCCAATACCCTGGCCCGACAGGCCGATCTGGTTATAGGCGTCGGCACCCGTTATACCGACTTCACTACTTCGTCCAAATGGCTGTTCCAGAATCCCGATGTCGATTTTCTCAACGTCAACGTCAGCGCCTTCGATGCCGGTAAGCTCGACGGCCTGCAGGTGCTGGCCGATGCCCGCGAGGCACTGTCTGCCCTGGGAGCATTATTGGCTCAGGCCGACTACCGCGCCGGTTGGGGCAACGCCATTGCCGAAGCGCGTAGCGCGCAACAGCAGGAAACCGCTCGAGTTTATGCGGTGGAATACACCGGCGAAGGTTTTGTACCGGAAATTGACGACCACCTCGATCGCGACAGCGTGTTTGCCGAATTTATCGAAAAGACCGATTCACTGCTCACCCAAAGCCGGGTGCTGGGGGTGCTAAACCAGCATCTGCCGCAGGACAGCGTGATCGTCGCCGCCGCCGGTAGCCTGCCAGGGGATTTACAGCGCGTGTGGCAGAACCATGGCGAGCACGGCTACCACGTGGAATACGGTTATTCCTGCATGGGTTACGAGGTCAACGCCGCGCTGGGGGTCAAGCTGGCCGAGCCGCAGCGTGAAGTGTACGCGATGGTCGGCGACGGTGCCTTTATGATGCTGCACTCCGAGCTGGTCACCTCAATTCAGGAAGGCTGCAAAATCAACGTGGTGCTGTTCGACAACATGACCAACGGCTGCATTAACAACCTGCAGATGGAACACGGCATGGACAGCTACACCACCGAATTCCGCTTCCGCAACCCGCAGGGCGGCAAACTCGACGGCAAACTGGTTCCGGTCAACTTCGCCATGCTGGCGGCGGCTTACGGCTGCAAAACCTATAGCGTGACCACCGAACAACAGCTGATCGAGGCGCTGGCCGATGCTCGCCTGCAAAGCGTTTCTACCCTGCTGGACATCAAAGTGCTGCCAAAAACCATGGTGCACAAATATCTCAGCTGGTGGCGCGTGGGCGGTGCCCAGGTGGCCGACAGCGAAAAAATTGTCGCCGTGGCCCGCAAGCTGCAAGAGAACATCGACAAGGCCCGCGACTACTGATTAACACATTGCTTGATGACCCAGACCTTGCGTCTGCCGCAACTATTTGAAGAGGATAACGAAAATGACATTGAACATTGGGGTTATTGGCACCGGCGCAATTGGTCGGGATCACATTCGTCGCTGCAGCAAAGTGTTGCAGGGCAGCCGCATCGTGGCGGTCAACGATATCAACCGTGATAACGCCGCCAAGGTGGTGAGCGACCTGAAGCTGGACGCCAAGGTGTATGACAACGGCCACGATCTGGTCAAGGCCGCGGACGTTCAGGCGGTGCTGGTGACCTCCTGGGGCCCGAGCCATGAAGAGTTCGTGTTGGCAGCGATTGCCGCTGGCAAGCCGGTATTCTGCGAGAAGCCGTTGGCGGTCACTGCGCAGGGCTGTAAAAACATCGTTGAGGCAGAAGCCAAACACGGCAAACGCCTGGTGCAGGTAGGCTTTATGCGCCCTTACGATCAGGGCTACCGTGCACTCAAGCAGGTGCTGACCAGCGGGCAAATCGGCGAACCGCTGATGCTGCACTGCGCGCACCGCAACCCCACCGTGGGTGAGGCTTACACCACGGATATGGCGATCACCGACACCCTGATCCACGAGATCGACGTGCTGCGCTGGCTGCTGGATGACGACTATGTGTCGGTTCAGGTGGTGTTCCCGCGCAAAAGTACCAAAGCATTCCCGCACCTGAAAGATCCGCAGATTGTGCTGTTTGAAACCGCTAAAGGTACGCGCATCGACGTCGAAATCTTCGTTAACTGCCAGTACGGCTATGACATTCAGTGTGAAGTGGTGGGTGAAACCGGCATTGCCAAACTGCCGGAGCCGTCCTCAGTGCAGATGCGCAGCGGAGCCAAACTTTCTACCGAAATTCTGACCGACTGGAAAGACCGCTTTATCGATGCTTACGACGTTGAGCTGCAAGGTTTTATCAACGACGTGCTGGCCGGCAAGTTGACCGGGCCTTCCGCCTGGGATGGCTATGCTGCAGCCGTGACGGCCGATGCCTGCGTGGCTGCGCAGCTCAGCGGCGAGATCGTACCTGTGACTCTGCCGCCGCGCCCGGCGTTCTACAACAAGTAGTGTGCTGAATGCGGTACTCACGTTTAAAGAGGAATCACCATGAAGATCGCTTTTGATGTTGATGTCATCAGGGACCTGGGCATCACAAAAATGGTTCAGCAGGTGGCTGACTGGGGCTATCAATATATTGAGCAGTCGCCGCATCCGCAGATCAATCCGTTCTACAAGCACCCGAAAGCCGGGCGTGAAGTGATGGCGGAATACAAAAACGCGCTGAAGGCCACCGGCGTAGAGATTTCCTCATTTATCGTGGTGTATCGCTGGTCCGGCCCGGGGGAAGATCGTCGCCAGGCGGCGGTAAAAAACTGGCGTCGGATGATAGAAATCGCGGTGGAAATGGGCGTGCAGGTGATTAACACCGAACTGGCAGGCAATCCTAATGAGCCGGAGATCTGTGAAGAGCTGTGGTATCGCTCCATGGAAGAGCTGTTGCCGATTATCGAGCGCGAAGGTATTCGCATGGAGATCCAGTCTCACCCTTGGGACTTCTGCGAGTTGAGCAATGAAACCGCCGATATCGTTAAATCGCTACGCAGCGATCACGTTAAGTACCTCTACAGCGTGCCGCACACCTTCTACTACGACAAAGGCCAGGGTGACGTGGCCGGCATGCTGAAATATGCCGGTGACGATCTTTCGCATGTGTTGATCGCCGACACCATGAACCATACCAAACACTGCCGCTATATCGTCAATCCACCGGGTGTCGATGCCGCTGTACACCAGCATATGGGCATCGGCGAAGGGGAAGTGGACTTCGATACCCTGTTCCAGACTCTGCGTGATATGGAGTTTGCCAACCGCAGCTTTAAGGTCGGCGGTGAGTCGATTATCTGCACCTCGCTGTTTGGTTATCCGGAAAGAATGAAAACCCAGGCGGTAGCGACCCGCGAGCGCATCGAAAAAGAGCTGTTGGGTAAATAAATTTCTCGGCTACGCGGGTGAAAATGACCGCCAGGCCGATTTGACTGTTGAGGCTGACAATGAATAAAGACAACGTAAAACTGGCCATCGCCCCAATTGGCTGGACCAATGACGACATGCCCGACTTGGGCAAAGAGAACACTTTCCAACAGTGCGTCAGTGAAATGGCGCTGGCCGGGTTCACCGGCAGCGAAGTGGGCAGCAAGTACCCGCGCGATCCGGCTGTGCTGAAGCCGATGCTGGATATCCGCGGCATTCAGATCTGCAACGCCTGGTTTAGCACCTTCTTCGCCGATGGCCTGAAAGAAAAAACCATCGATGAGTTTATTAACCATATGAATTTCCTGCATGCGATGGGGGCCAAAGTCATTGGCTGCTCAGAGCAGAGCAAGAGTATTCAGGGCACCACCAAAGGGGTGTTCGAAGAGAAGCCGTATTTCACTGATGAAGAGTGGCAGCGGGTGGCCGAAGGTTACAATGAGCTGGCTAAAATGGCTGCGGGTAAGGGGATGCAGGTCTGTCTGCACCACCATATGGGCACCGGTATTCAGACTACCGCCGAGATCGACCGCTACATGAGTATGGTGAACGACGACGTCTACCTGCTGTTTGATACCGGCCACGCTTACTACTCCGAAGGCAGCCAACAGGCGATGATGGCGATCCTGGAAAAATACCTGCCGCGCATTAACCATGTACATTTGAAAGACGTGCGCGACGAGGTGGTAGCCGAGGTGAAGGCCAACAAACTGAGCTTCCTCGACGGTGTGAAGAAAGGCACCTTCACCGTACCGGGTGACGGGGTAATCGACTTCCTGCCGGTATTTAAACTACTGGACGAGCGCGGTTATAAAGGCTGGATGGTGGTGGAGGCCGAACAGGATCCGGCGTTGGCCAATCCGTTTGAGTATGCGGTGAAGGCACGGCGTTATATCAAAGAGACTGCCGGTATTTAAGCTGGCAGAAATCTGCAAGGGGCGCTTGAGCAATCAATGCGCCCCTTTTTATTGGCGGTGTCAGGCGAGGGTTTTCCAGGTTGTGACCTGCCCGCCGGGCCATGGGGTTGCCGCGTAAACGCCACGGGCGATCGCTCGCGCCAGGGTGTCCGCTGCCAGCGCACCAATCTGCAGCACCGCCAACTCTCGGCTGCCTTCGACTTCACGCTGGCCGGTGGACAGGGCAAACACCACGTCGCCGTCGAACGGGCTATGCAGTGGGCGAATGGCGCGCGCCATGCCGTCCTGTGCCATGATCGCCACGCGTTTCAGCTCTACCCGGGTCAACGCCAAATCGGTGGCGATACAGGCCAGGGTGGTATTTTTCCTGCCGCCCGTCGGCTCTTCGGGCATCCAGTCTTCGCCCTGGCCGTGCAGTTGTGCCAGTGCCGCGGCTCCGCCGTTACCAAACTCACCGTTGATTTCATAGGGCGTGGCCCAGAAGGCGCGAGTGCCAGGTGCAACTACAGAACCCAGACTGTTGACCGCCACCAGAGCGCCGACGGTGGCACCATTAGCCGCCATGATTGAAGCCGAACCGAGGCCGCCTTTCAGCTTGCCCATGCCGGTCATTGCGCCATAGCCTGCACCCACGGTGCCGAGCGGGAAGTCGTGACCTGCTTTGCTCGCGGCCTCTATCCCGAGTTGACGATAAGGAGGATCACGCTGCCAGTTTTTATCACCCGCGTTACTCAGATCGTACAGACAGGCGGTGGGGACTATCGGGGAAACCGGCACGCCCGGTGCCGGATGCAGGGCATAGCCCTTACCCTGTTGCCCCAGCCAGGCGGCCACGCCGTCGGCTGCGGCCAGGCCATATACCGAGCCACCGCTCAGCACCAGCGCATCAAGGGTTTGCACCAGGTTATCTTCCCCCAGCGCGTCGGTTTCCCGGGTTGCCGGTCCGCCGCCGCGAACATCGACTGCGGCTGTCGCTGGGCGATCCGGCAGGATCACCGTGGTGCCGGTCCGTACCCGGCTGTCCTGCGCGATGCCGACCCGCAGACCGGGAACATCGGTAATCAGGTTACGGGCACCGGTACGTATGGCAGGAGAAGTTGGCATCGCGGCCCCCAGGAAGGTGGTGGGAGAAAGGATGCCGATGGCACCCGTTACGCAGGCCAGCGTTTGTACAAAGGCGCGGCGGCTGACGGTGAAGGGGCGGTTTGCCGCCCCTGATCCCTTTTTTATCTCACTCATGAGGCTGATTTTTTCTGCTGTTCACTGCGAAAACGCGCCATATGGTAAGAATCTACCAGCACGCCGTCGCGCATGGCATAGGCGCGGCTGGTACCTTCAATGTCAAAGCCGAACTTGCGGTAAAGCGCAATGGCGGCCTGATTATCGGTAAACACCGTCAGTTCGATGCGCTCGATGTCCGCCCAGTTGTCGCAAAGGTCGATCATCGCCTTCATCAGGCTGCTGCCGACGCCTTTGCCCTGATGGCGGTCATCGACGCCAATGCCAAAGCTCGCCACATGGCGGCGGCGCACGCGCTGGTTCAGCATAAGGCCCAGTTGGCCGACGACTTGCCCATCAATGCAAGCCACCAGGTTGTGGGTGCCCGGCTCCAGATTGGCGAGACGCTGGTGCCAGAGTTCGATTGTCGGTAGCGGAAGATGTAGCGTGTCACGGTAAGCCTGCGGTTGAGAGTAAAGCTGATGCAGGGCCTGTGCATCTGTTTTTTCTACGTGACGAACTACGATTTCACTCATTACGCTGCTCCTTTGGCTTACCGGTTGAATAACCTCTGAATTTATCCGTTTAATGTGTCGAGTCAACATTATTACGTATTGGTTAAAAAAACGCTTTACAGGTGCGAATGATAATGATTATTATTGCGATGCGTTCTCGGGGGAGTATCAACCTTTGGTACACTCGCTGCGAAGGCACGACATTGCTCACATTGCTTCCAAGTATTACTTAGCCAGCTCGGGTGCTGGCTTTTTTTTTGCCTATTTCCAGCCCAACATGCCTTCAACAAATCCACTGCCATTTACTTCTATACTCCATCTAATTTTTTGAACAGAGGGAAGAGTTTTTTGCGCTTTCTTATTCTGCTGTCAGGACTAGACTGTAAAAAACATTGAGGAGAGTTGAATATGATTTATTTACGTAAGGCAGAAGATCGCGGTCATGCCAATCATGGTTGGCTGGATAGCTGGCACACCTTCTCATTTGCCAACTATCACGATCCTGATTTTATGGGCTTCTCGGCGCTGCGAGTGATCAATGAAGATATGATTGACGCAGGGCAGGGGTTCGGCACCCATCCGCATAAAGATATGGAAATCCTGACCTACGTGCTGAGCGGCACGGTAGAACATCAGGACAGCATGGGCAACAAAGAGCAAATCCAGGCCGGTGAGTTCCAGATCATGAGTGCGGGCACCGGGGTACGTCACTCCGAGTACAACGGCAATAACGATCGTCCGTTGCACCTGTATCAGATTTGGATCATTCCCGATCGGGTTGGGCTGGAGCCGCGTTATGAGCAACGCATGTTCGATGCGCCACAGGGCCGTCAACTGGTGCTGTCGCCGGATGCACGTGAGGGTTCACTGAAGGTGTTCCAGGACATGACGCTGTCCCGTTGGGCGTTAGGTAAAGACGAGCTGGCGGAGTACCCGATTGAAGCCGGGCGTCGCGTGTGGATCCAGGTGGTACGCGGTAAGGTGGTGGTCAACGGTCAACAGGCCGGCACCAGCGATGCTTTCGCGGTGTGGGATGAAACGGCACTGTCGATGAAGGCCGATGAAGACAGCGAAATATTGCTGTTTGATCTGCCGCCGGTCTGATTAAGCGGTATACCCTTCATACTTCAAGCTGCATCTTTGTTGACTTCCTGCGCTTACCCCGGTCACGTACTGTTTGTACGCTCCCGGGGATGTGCTCAGTTGTCGCCGCGATGCAACTCGAATTATTTTGGGTATAAATATTGAGGGCTCACGCGGTGAGCCTTTTTTGCGTTTGCTCTTCCAACAACCAACAATATCGGCCCCGGTTTTTTTTTGCTAAAATGAGCGCCCATTCACGGTTAGCCAGTTCATTGATAATGAAGAAAAAACGGCCGGTACTCCAAGATGTTGCAGACAAGGTTGGCGTGACCAAGATGACGGTGAGCCGTTATCTGCGTAATCCCGATCAGGTTTCTGCCGTCTTGCAGCAAAAAATTGCCGTCGCGCTTGATGAGCTGGGCTACATTCCCAACCGTGCGCCGGATATCCTTTCCAACTCCACCAGCCGCGCCATTGGCGTCTTGCTGCCGTCGCTGACCAACCAGGTATTTGCCGAAGTGTTGCGCGGCATCGAGAGCGTCACCGATGCGCACAATTACCAGACTATGCTGGCGCACTACGGTTATTTGCCGGAGCGTGAAGAACAGCGCCTGACCTCGCTGCTGTCTTACAATATTGATGGGTTGATCCTGTCTGAACGCCACCATACGCCACGCACCATGAAAATGATCGAGGTTGCGGGTATCCCGGTCGTCGAGCTGATGGACTGCGTTTCGCCCTGTATCGATCTGGCGGTAGGTTTCAATAACTTTGAGGCCGCACGCCAGATGACCCAGCAAATCATCGCGCACGGCCATCGCCACGTGGTGTATTTCGGCGCGCGTCAGGATGAACGTACCATTATCAAACAGCAGGGCTATGAACAGGCGATGCGTGAATCTGGCCTGCAGCCGTACAGCGTGATGACGGCGCGTTCGTCGTCTTATTCCGCCGGTGGTGAACTGCTGCGCCAGGCGCAACGCGATTACCCGCAGATTGACAGTATTTTCTGCACCAACGATGACCTGGCGATTGGCGCAACCTTTGAGTGCCAGCGGCAGGGGCTGTTGATTCCGAAAGATATGGCGATTGCCGGTTTCCACGGCCACGATATCGGCCAGGTGATGGTGCCGAAGCTGGCCAGCGTGTTGACGCCACGTGAGCGCATGGGCCAAATCGGTGCCGAACGCCTGTTGGCCCGACTGCGGGGTGAAACGGTCAGCCCGCGCATGGTAGACGTCGGTTTCACCGTGATCCCCGGTGGCAGTATCTGACCGGTTTTAAGCCGTTGCTTGAACCATTTTAATTCTGGGGCCGCGCCGCCCGGCGCGTTTTCATTTCCCTCTGTAAGCTTGCCCCCTGTTACCCCCATAAGTTTGATCTCTATCCCATAACGCGAATTTTGGCCGGTTACCCGGTTCCGGCAGCCGGGTTGTTACCGGTATCATGATACCGGTAACAATGAGCGTGCGGTTATCTTGAATGAGATAGAACCTTTGCCTCAGCACCACCTACAGCTCGTCTTCTAACACCGGGAAGAGCCTAAAAATACAACAAACGCGCGCTTTACGATCTATCGTAAAGAGGGTCTAGCGATAAAAAGGTTGGAGAAAAATTATGCCATTAGTGATTGTTGCGGGCGGCGTAGCGCTGCTGCTGCTGCTGATGATTCGTTTTAAGCTGAACGGCTTTATCTCTTTGATTCTGGTTGCTCTGGCGGTCGGGATCACCCAGGGGATGCCGGTCGATAAAGTGATCGGTTCCATCAAGGCCGGCGTTGGCGGCACGCTGGGCAGTTTGGCGCTGATCATGGGCTTCGGTGCCATGCTCGGCAAGCTGCTGGCGGACTGCGGCGGTGCCCAGCGCATCGCCACTACGTTGATCGACAAGTTCGGCAAGAAACACATTCAGTGGGCCGTGGTGTTGACGGGCTTTACCGTCGGCTTCGCGCTGTTCTATGAGGTGGGTTTCGTGCTGTTGCTGCCGCTGGTATTCAGTATCGCCGCTTCTGCACGCGTTCCTCTGCTGTATGTTGGTGTGCCAATGGCGGCTGCGCTGTCGGTAACCCACGGTTTCCTGCCGCCGCATCCTGGCCCAACGGCGATCGCCACCATCTTCCATGCCGATATGGGCAAAACCCTGCTGTACGGTACGCTGCTGGCTATCCCGACGGTGATCCTGGCCGGCCCGGTTTATGCCCGCTTCCTGAAAGGTATCGACAAGCCGGTACCTGAAGGTCTGTATAACCCAAAAATCTTCACTGAAGCGGAAATGCCAAGCTTTGGTATCAGCGTTGCGACCTCTCTGGTGCCGGTGATCCTGATGGCGCTGCGCGCGGTAGCCGAAATGGTGCTGCCGAAGGGCCATACTCTGTTGCGCTTTGCCGAGTTCTTCGGCGATCCGGTAATGGCGACGCTGATTGCGGTGCTGATTGCTATCTTCACCTTTGGCCTGAACCGTGGCCGCACCATGGATGAAGTGATGGGCACCATCACGGACTCCATCAAGATTATCGCCATGATGTTGTTAATCATCGGCGGTGGCGGCGCGTTCAAACAGGTGCTGGTCGACAGTGGCGTAGAGAAATATATTGCCGCCCTGATGGAAGGCAGTAACGTATCGCCGATTCTGTTGGCCTGGTCTATTGCCGCCGCGCTGCGTTTGGCACTGGGTTCGGCGACCGTGGCGGCCATCACCGCCGGGGGTATCGTTGCTCCGCTGATCGCTACTACCGGCGCCAGTCCGGAACTGATGGTGATCGCGGTCGGTTCAGGCAGCGTGATTTTCTCTCACGTTAATGACCCGGGTTTCTGGCTGTTCAAGGAGTACTTCAACCTGAGCATCATGGAAACCATTAAATCCTGGTCGGTGCTGGAAACCATCATTTCAGTCTGTGGTTTGGTAGGTTGCCTACTGCTGGCGACGGTCGTCTAAAATACTGAGGTTTCCGGTGCCCCGGCGGTGCCGGAAACTATTTTGAGTTTGGGGCGCATTTGATGACGCTGCCAGCGTTATTTGACTCCATAAGGGCATGACATATGAGCAATCCACAGCACCACGTATTTATTTTGATGGGCGTTTCCGGCAGCGGTAAATCCGCCGTGGCCAACGCCGTAGCCCATGAGGCCAATGCTGCCATGCTGGACGGCGACTACCTGCATCCGCGTGCCAACATCAATAAAATGGCCGCCGGGCATGCGTTGGACGATAACGATCGTGCTCCGTGGCTGGCGGCGTTGAATGACGCGATTTTTGCCATGGAGCGCACCAACGATGTCTCGCTGCTGGTGTGTTCGGCGTTGAAAAAAAGCTATCGTGACCGTCTGCGCGAAGGTAACCGCAATCTGCATTTCATCTATCTGAAGGGTGATAAGGCGGTGATTGAGGAGCGTTTGAAACAGCGCAAGGGCCACTTCTTCAAGCCGCAGATGTTGGTTTCCCAATTCGCCACTTTGGAAGAGCCGAACGAGCAAGAACAAGACGTGCAGGCGATCGAGATTGACCAGCCGCTGGACGGCGTGGTGGCCGATACCCTGGCCTATATTCGTCGTGTTGCAGCCCAGTAACCCGGGCTGCCGTCACTTCTCGGCGCCGCACTGGCGCCAGTATCTTCACTACAACTTCATGTAGGCTCTCACGCCGTCCAGGAACATCTGGGTCGACAGCATCACCAGAATCAGCCCCATCAGCCTTTCCAGCGCGCTCACCCCTTTACTCCCCAGCAGGCGCAGGAACAGGTTCGACATCAGCAAAATGGCGGCGGAAATGCCCCAGGCAATCAGCAGCGCCACCACCAGATACGAAATATGGTTCGGATACTGGTGCGACAGCAGCATCAGCGAAGCCAGAATCGAAGGGCCGGCTACAAGTGGGATTGCCAACGGCACCAGGAAGGGTTCTTCACCGGCGGAAAGCCCGCTGCTGTCACCCTCCTGCGAGGGGAAGATCATCTTGATGGCGATCAGGAACAGAATAATCCCGCCGGAAATGGAGACGGTTTCGGTGCGCAGGTTAAGGAACGCCAGAATTTTTTCACCGGCAAACAGGAAAATCAGCATCAACAGCAGGGCGATCAGCAGTTCACGGATCAGCACCACCCGACGACGACGCGGCTCCAGGTGCTTGAGTACCGACATAAAAATCGGCAAATTTCCCAGCGGATCCATGATTAAAAACAGCAACACCGTGACTGAAATCATCTCTGTCATCACTACCTCTGAATCTGAAAAGTGCGTCGGTCATCCCGGCCGCTTAATAACCTATACCCTATGACTTTCAAGTTACGGCCAGGCGACCAGCCGGCTCATCTCCCAGGTATATAAGAAGGATTGCTGAGAATCGCTCACCCATCGAATAAATTCACTTTGCGCCTGCGTCGACATTTTGTAAGGTGGAGAGATATTGCACACAACTTATAGCAGTCATCCTCCAAGGCAGGACAGTCATTATGAAAAACGTTGGTTTCATCGGTTGGCGCGGAATGGTCGGCTCCGTACTCATGCAACGCATGACGGAAGAGCGCGATTTTGACGCCATTCGCCCGGTCTTTTTCTCCACCTCGCAACACGGCCAGGCGGCACCCACCTTCGGCGGCCAACAGGGCACGCTGCAGGATGCTTACGATGTTGATGCACTGAGTGCGCTCGACATTATTATTACCTGCCAGGGCGGCGATTATACCAACGAAATTTACCCAAAGCTGCGTGAAATCGGCTGGCAAGGGTACTGGATCGACGCAGCTTCTTCTCTGCGCATGCAGGATGACGCGATTATCATCCTTGATCCGGTCAACCGTACGCTGATCCAGCAGGGGCTGGATAAAGGCATCAAGACCTTTGTTGGCGGTAACTGCACCGTCAGCCTGATGCTGATGTCGCTCGGTGGCCTGTTCGCCAACGATCTGGTGGAGTGGGCGTCCGTTGCGACATATCAGGCGGCCTCCGGTGGTGGTGCACGTCACATGCGTGAACTGCTGACCCAAATGGGCATGCTGCACGCCGACGTGGCGAAAGAGCTGCAGGACCCGGCTTCGGCGATCCTGGAGATCGAACGTAAGGTCACTGCGGCCACCCGCAGCGGCAAACTGCCGACCGATAACTTTGGTGTGCCGCTGGCCGGCAGCCTGATCCCCTGGATTGACAAGCAGCTCGATAACGGCCAGAGCCGTGAAGAGTGGAAAGGCCAGGCGGAGACCAACAAAATCCTTAACAGCGGCCTGGTGATCCCGGTCGATGGTCTGTGCGTGCGCGTTGGTGCGCTGCGCTGCCATAGCCAGGCGTTTACCCTGAAGCTGAAAAAGGACGTTTCGCTGCCGGAAATCGAACACATGTTGGCGACCCATAATGACTGGGTACGAGTGATCCCGAACGACCGTGAACTGACCATGCGTGAACTGACGCCGGCAGCGGTCACCGGGACACTGAACACCCCTGTTGGTCGTCTGCGCAAGCTGAATATGGGGCCGGAATACCTGTCTGCGTTCACCGTGGGTGACCAGTTGCTGTGGGGTGCGGCCGAGCCGCTGCGCCGCATGCTGCGCATCCTGCTGTAAACCTGAACTGTACTTCCCGGGGGCTGACCTCTTTCAGCCCCCAAAAGCCTTATTTTCTTCCTTTTTCTTCGTTTCTGCGCGCTATGGACCAAATCGCTGCAAAGGGGGAAAAGCACACAAGTCATCGGCACTTCTCCACGCGGGCAGCAGCGCAAAGACGCTGTCAGGCTGGCAGTTTTCTTAATGAAGCGTTTTCCTTGCTAATGGGCAATGTTTTTAACCGGCATTGGCTATGCTTAAAGGGCTGGCGGATATATTTTCACCAGCGCTAAAAATAAGCATAAAGAGCGGAATTTGGGCCGGGAAGGTGAGAATTGATCAATAACCGACCGCAATCACGCTTTAGATACCGAATGAATTGCATGATAACCAAAACGGCTATGGATTAAGCGTTACGCCCTGTGGATCTCAAGGTGCAGCCATTTCGCTGCAACCTGAAAGACGATGAGCTTACGCGGCCCCTTATAAATCATGCTCTTAATCTTAGGAAGAAGACTATGCCTGTACTTCCCGATCGTGACGTGATTGATCAGCTTTTCTCCGGCAATTCTGCCGACCCCTTTTCTCTGCTGGGTATGCATGCGGCCGATACCGGCCTGCAGGTGCGTGCGCTGTTGCCTGACGCCAGCGAAGTCTGGCTGCTGGAGCAGCAAACCGGCCGGCGTCTGGTGCAGTTGAACTGCGATGATGCGCGCGGTTTTTTCAGCGCCACGGTACCGCGTCGCAAAACCCCGTTCCGCTATCAATTCGAAGTCCGCTGGCAGGATAATCAGCAGATCGTCGACGATCCCTACCGTTTCGGCACCCTGCTGCAGGATATCGACAGTTGGTTGCTGGCAGAAGGCACCCATTTGCGCCCTTATGAGCGTCTGGGGGCCCATCTCACTACGCTCGATGACGTTGAAGGCGTCAGCTTTGCCGTCTGGGCACCGAATGCCCAGCGCGTTTCGGTGGTTGGCGAGTTTAACTTCTGGGACGGCCGCCGCCACCCGATGCGCCTGCGTCGTGAAAACGGGATATGGGAGCTGTTCCTGCCAGGGGTGAAAGCCGGGCAATTGTACAAATACGAAATTATCGACTGCTACGGCAATACCCAGTTGAAGGCCGATCCTTACGCCTTTGAGGCGCAAATGCGGCCGGACACGGCATCGCTGGTGACGCCGCTGCCGGAGGTGGTGGAAAACACCCCGGAGCGTCGGCGAGCCAATGATTTTGACCGACCGATTTCAATTTACGAGGTGCATCTTGGCTCGTGGCGACGTCACACCGATGATAATTTCTGGCTCAGCTATGGCGAACTGGCGGAACAGTTAATTGGCTACGTTAAAGACATGGGGTTCACCCATATCGAACTGCTGCCGATTAACGAGCACCCGTTTGACGGCAGTTGGGGTTATCAACCTCTAGGGTTGTACGCCCCGACCCGGCGCTTCGGTACCCCGGCCGACTTTAAAGATTTTGTCGCGGCGGCGCACCGGGCGGGTATCAACGTGATCCTGGACTGGGTGCCGGGGCATTTCCCCAGCGATGCCTATGGCCTGGCAAATTTCGACGGCACCGCGCTGTATGAATATGCCGATCCGCGCGAAGGCTTCCACCAGGACTGGAATACCCTGATCTATAACTATGGTCGCCATGAGGTGCGCAACTATCTGGCGGGTAACGCCCTTTACTGGTTGGAACGCTATGGCATCGACGCATTGCGTGTCGATGCGGTGGCCTCGATGATCTACCGTGACTACAGCCGTGCCGAAGGCGAATGGGTGCCGAACTATTACGGTGGTAACGAAAATCTGGAGGCCATTGCCTTCCTGCGTTACACCAATCAGAGCGTCGGCAAGGAGCGGCCCGGTGCGGTGACGCTGGCGGAAGAGTCCACCGATTACCCAGGGGTGACGTTGCCGCCGGAATCTAACGGGCTGGGGTTCCACTACAAATGGAACCTGGGTTGGATGCACGACACGCTTAACTACATGCAATGCGACCCGGTACACCGCAAGTATCATCACAATCAGATGACCTTCGGCATGTTGTACGCCTACACCGAAAACTTCGTGCTGCCGATTTCCCATGACGAAGTGGTGCACGGCAAGAAATCGATTCTAGACCGCATGCCCGGCGACGCCTGGCAGAAGTTCGCCAACCTGCGTGCCTACTATGGCTTTATGTGGGCGCACCCGGGCAAGAAGCTGCTGTTTATGGGCTGTGAGTTCGCCCAGGGGCGCGAATGGAATTTCGACAGCAGCCTCGACTGGCATCTGCTTGAAGGGCTGGATAACTGGCATCACGGCGTACAGCGGTTGGTGCGCGATCTTAACCATTGCTATCAACAGCAGGCGCCGTTGTATGAGCGTGACTACCGGCCGGACGGTTTTGAGTGGCTGGTGGTGGACGACCATGACAACTCGGTGTTTGCCTTCGCCCGCTATGATGCGCATGGCAATGAGCTGATCGCTGTCAGCAACTTTACCCCGGTGCCGCGCCACCACTACCGCATCGGTATTTCCCGCCCCGGTGAGTACCGGGAAATCCTCAATACCGACTCGCACCATTATCACGGCAGCAATACCGGCAACCAGGGGCGCGTGGTGTCCGAGCAGATCGGTAACCACGGCCGTGAGCATTCGATTAGCGTGACCGTGCCGCCGTTGGCAACCATCTACCTGCTGCGGGAGGCGCAATGACTGAGCTGACGCCCGGCATCGCCGCGCCTCTCGGGGCGCACTATGACGGTAACGGCATCAACTTTAGCCTGTACTCCGCCCATGCGACGGGGGTGGAGCTGTGCCTGTTTGACGAACAACAGCGCGAAGTACGCCTGCCGCTGGCAACGCGCAGCGGTGATATTTGGCACGGTTATCTGCCGGGCGGTAAACCGGGCCAGCGTTATGGCTACCGGGTGCACGGCCCGTTTGATCCGGCGCAGGGGTTGCGTTTTAACCCCAACAAGCTGCTGTTGGATCCCGCTGCCCGTGCGGTCGAGGGGCCGGTAGCCGATGACCCTGATTTACACGGTGGCTATGGCCATCCGGACCCGCAAGACAGCGCGGAGCTGATGCCAAAGTGCGTGGTGATCGACGAAGCTTACGACTGGCAGGATGATTGCCCACCGGCAACGCCGTGGGGCAAAACGGTGATTTACGAAGCGCATGTGCGCGGTCTGACCCTGCAACACCCGGATATCCCGCAGGTGCTGCGTGGCAGTTTTGCCGCGCTCGGGCATCCGGTGATGATCGCCTACTTCAAGCGTCTTGGCATTACCGCGCTGGAACTGCTGCCGGTGCAGCAACACAGCTCCGAGCCGCGCCTGCAGCGCCTCGGGTTGATTAACTACTGGGGCTATAACGTGTTGGCGCCCTATGCGCCGGATAACCGCTACTCCAGCCTGCGTACCGACATGACGCCGCTGCGGGAATTCCGCGACGCGGTGAAAGCACTGCATAAGGCCGGGATTGAAGTGATCCTCGACGTGGTATTCAACCACAGCGCCGAGCTGGATATGGACGGGCCAATGCTGTCGCTGCGCGGCATCGATAACTCGAATTATTACTGGCTCACTCCCGATGGCGGTTATGTGAACGATACCGGCTGCGGCAACACGCTGCGGCTTGATCAGCCGCTTGGCGTAGCCTGGGTGATGGATTGCCTGCGTTTCTGGGTGGGGGAGTGTCACGTAGACGGTTTTCGCTTTGATCTGGGTAGCGTGCTCGGCCGCACGCCGGCGTTCGACCGTGATGCCCCGCTGTTCCAGGCGATACTGGCGGATGATCTGCTGTCGCGCTGCAAGCTGATCGCCGAACCCTGGGATATTGGCCCAGGCGGTTATCAGGTGGGTGAGTTTCCCGGGCGCTTTGCCGAGTGGAACGACCACTACCGGGACGATATGCGTCGCTTCTGGCTGCAGGGAGATATTTCGCTCGGCCAGTTCGCCCAGCGTTTTGCCGCTTCCAGCGACCTGTTTAATCGACGCGGGCGTGCGCCGTACGCCAGCATCAACATGCTGACCGCCCATGACGGTTTTACCCTGCAGGATTTGGTCAGCTTTAACCGTAAACATAACCAACTGAACGGTGAAGGTAACCGCGACGGCAGCGACCGTAACTTTAGCAACAATCACGGCGTTGAAGGCCCGATTGCCGACGACGCCATTGTGCAACGCCGTAGGGCCAGCCGGCAGGCACTGCTTGCCACGTTATTGCTGTCCCAGGGAACGCCGATGCTGCTGGCCGGCGACGAACATGGACACAGCCAGCAGGGTAACAACAATGCCTATTGTCAGGACAACGCTATCACCTGGCTCGACTGGGCCACGGCGGATGACTCACTCACCGCTTACACCGCCGCACTGATCCAACTGCGCCAACAAATTCCCGCCCTGCAGCATGACCGCTGGTGGCAGGAGGGCGACGGTAACGTGCAGTGGCTGAACGCGCAGGGGCAATCGCTCAGCGCGCAACAGTGGGAGCAGGGAGCACTGCAGTTGCAGATCTGTCTGTCACAACGCTGGCTGGTGGTGGTGAACGCCACGCAGCAGGCGGTGGAGATGACGTTGCCCACCGGCGATTGGCAGCTTGTCGCCCCCTTTACTCAGGAAGATTCGCGGGCGGTCTTACCCGCCTGGAACCAGGCTGCGCACTCGATTTGCGTGCTGGTCAAGAAAAAATAAAAGGAGTCAGCTATGGTTAGGTTTGAAAATAAAGACCCCCTGATGTTGGCACGCCAACTGCCGATTAAGTCCGTCGCCCTGATTTTGGCCGGTGGCCGCGGTTCGCGTTTGAAAGATTTAACCTCAACCCGTGCCAAGCCGGCCGTCCACTTTGGCGGTAAATTCCGCATCATTGATTTTGCCCTGTCGAACTGCCTGAACTCGGGGATCCGTCGTATTGGTGTGATCACCCAATACCAGTCTCATACCCTGGTACAGCATATTCAGCGCGGCTGGTCGTTCCTCAACGAAGAGATGAATGAGTTTGTCGATCTGCTGCCGGCCCAGCAACGCCTCAGTACCGAACACTGGTACAAGGGCACGGCGGATGCGGTGTATCAAAACCTGGACATTATTCGCCGCTACGAGGCTGAATATGTGGTGATCCTGGCGGGCGATCATATCTACAAGATGGATTACTCGCGCATGCTGATCGACCACGTGGAAAAGGGGGCGCAGTGTACCGTTGCCTGCCTGCCGGTGCCGCGCGATGAGGCCAGCGAGTTCGGCGTGATGGAAGTGGACGAGAACGATCTGATCCTCGAGTTCCTGGAGAAACCCAGCAATCCACCGCCGATGCCAGGTAACCCTGATATGTCGCTGGCCAGCATGGGGATCTACATCTTTAACGCCGACTACCTGTTCCAACTGCTGGAGGAGGACATGTCGACACCAGGTTCAACGCATGACTTCGGCAAGGATCTGATCCCGAAAATCACCGCCCAGAAGGCGGCGTGGGCGCACCCGTTCACGCTGTCGTGCGTAACCTCCAACCCCGAGCTGCCGCCGTATTGGCGCGACGTGGGGACGCTGGAAGCTTACTGGCGTGCCAACCTTGATTTGGCCTCGGTGACGCCGGAGCTGGATATGTATGACCGCGCCTGGCCGATCCGTACCCATATGGAGCCACTGCCGCCGGCCAAGTTCGTTCAGGACCGTTCCGGTAGCCACGGTATGACCATGAACTCGTTGGTGTCCGGCGGCTGTATTGTCTCCGGTTCGGTGGTGGTGCATTCGGTGCTGTTCCCGCGGGTGCGCGTGAACTCGTTCTGCACCATCGACTCTACTGTATTGCTGCCGGACGTTAACGTCGGCCGTTCCTGCCGTCTGCGACGCTGCATCATTGACCGCGCCTGCCATATCCCCGAGGGCATGGTGATTGGCGAAAACGCCGATGAGGACAGCAAACGCTTTTATCGCTCGGAAGGCGGCATTGTGTTGGTCACGCGCGAAATGTTGTCAAAATTGTGAGTTAAGGTATCCGGCAGAACGATAGCCTGCCGCCATGTAAACGGATTGACTGATGGCTTGCAAAACGCGGATTAACAACAGCGGCAAGCCTGCTTTATTTCTTATCCAGAGGCATTTTTTGCCGACTCTCAGGAGTGATAATGCAGGTTTTACACGTATGTTCTGAAATGTTCCCCCTGTTGAAAACCGGGGGGCTCGCAGACGTGGTTGGCGCATTACCGGCGGCTCAAATCGCCGAGGGCGGCGATGTTCGGGTGTTATTGCCCGCTTTCCCTGACGTTCGTAACGGTATACCGGACTCCGTGCTGGTGGCGGAAATCGATTCGTTCGCCGGCCGGGTCGGCCTGCGTTACGGTACCTATCACGGTGTGGGCATCTACCTGATCGACGCACCCTGGTTGTACGAACGCCCTGGCAGCCCTTATCACGACCAATCCATGAATGCCTATTCCGACAACCACCGGCGCTTTGCCCTGTTGGGGTGGATGGCCTGCGAACTGGCCAAGGGGCTGGACCGCTACTGGCGGCCACAGGTCGTGCATGCCCATGACTGGCACGCCGGGCTGGCTTGCGCCTATCTGGCGGCTAACGGCCACCCGGCACGTTCTGTTTTCACCGTGCACAACCTGGCCTACCAGGGGTTGTTCTCCGCCCATCACGTACCGGAGCTGTGGTTGCCGCCTTCGTTCTTCAACATTTATGGCCTGGAGTTTTACGGCCAGATGTCATTCCTGAAAGCCGGTCTGTTCTACGCCGACCATATCACCGCCGTCAGCCCGACCTATGCGCGTGAGATCACCCGGCCGGAGTTCGGCTACGGCATGGAAGGGCTGTTGCAGGAACGCCAGCGGCAGGGGCGTCTTAGCGGCATTCTTAACGGCGTGGATGACAAGATTTGGGATCCGTCCCACGACCCGCGCCTGACTGCGCGCTATGACGCTGACAATCTGAAAAACAAGGCCAAGAATAAACTGCACCTGCAAAAAGCCATGGGACTGAAAGTGGATGAGTCGCTGCCGGTGTTTGCGGTCGTCAGCCGTCTGACCAGCCAGAAAGGTCTGGATTTAGTCCTGGAAGCTCTGCCGGCGCTGCTGGAGCAGGGCGGCCAACTGGCGCTGTTAGGGGCCGGTGATGCGGTATTGCAGCAGGCATTTCTGGCCGCTGCCGCCGACTATCCTGAACAGGTTGGCGTGCAGATTGGTTACCACGAGGCCTTCTCGCACCGGATCATCGGCGGGGCCGATGTGATTATGGTGCCGAGCCGTTTCGAGCCCTGCGGGCTGACCCAACTCTATGGCCTGAAATACGGCACGCTGCCGCTGGTGCGCCGCACCGGTGGGTTGGCGGATACGGTAGTGGACTGCGCGCTGGAGAACCTGGCCGACGGCAGCGCCAGCGGATTTGTCTTTGATGATTGTGACGCCGCCGCACTGGCTAACGCCATCCGGCGTGCCATGGTGCTGTGGAGCCGACCCAAGCATTGGCGTCACGTCCAGCGCCACGCCATGGGCGTGGATTTTGGCTGGCAAGTTGCGGCACAGGAATACCTGTCGCTTTATTCCCGTCATATTTGACGCTGCCTCTGTGTTGGCTGCACTCACTTACCCGAATCACTTACCAGTGTAAGCTCATCGGGATAAGTTCCTTTGCCGCCTTGATGCAGCGCCAATTATTTTGGGTATATCAACACCTATTGTAATGCCCTATGAATTTCAAGTTGCAGCTAGGCGGCCAGCTTACTCATCCCAGGCGCTTACTTTAGTAAGTAACTGGGGTGACAAATCTGTCGGGAACAGATTTGAACGCTGCTTGCAGCGGCCCCGAAAGGGGCAAGACCCACGGATGGGTCTTGTAAAGCAGGTAACAACGCTGCGGCTTGAAAGGCGACGGGCAGCCACGAAATTGGGATCGAAAAGCTATGACTTCACCGATTAGTTACACCTCACCCACGGTCAGTGTTGAAGCGCTGAAACACTCCATCGCCTATAAATTGATGTTTATTGTCGGCAAGGACCCGGCAATTGCCAACCAGCATGACTGGCTGAATGCCGTGTTGTTTGCGGTTCGCGACCGTATGGTGGAACGCTGGCTGCGTTCTAACCGTGCGCAACTTTCACAGGATGTGCGTCAGGTGTATTACCTGTCGATGGAGTTCCTGATTGGCCGCACCTTGTCCAACGCCCTGCTGTCGATGGGCATTTATCAGGATATTGACGACGCATTGAATGAGATGGGGATGAGCCTGGGCGAACTGCTGGAGGAAGAGAACGATCCGGGCCTCGGCAACGGTGGCCTGGGGCGGTTGGCTGCCTGTTTCCTGGATTCGCTGGCGACGCTGGCGCTGCCGGGACGTGGCTACGGTATTCGTTATGAATACGGCATGTTCAAACAAAATATCGTCAACGGTCAGCAGATGGAATCGCCGGACTACTGGCTGGAATATGGCAACCCGTGGGAATTCCCACGCCACAACACGCGCTATAAGGTGCGTTTTGGCGGCCGTATCCAACAGGAAGGTGCCAAGGCGCGTTGGGTAGAAACCGAAGAGATTATTGCCACCGCTTACGATCAGGTGATCCCCGGTTTTGATACCGATGCGACTAACACCCTACGGTTGTGGAGCGCCCAGGCCAGTAATGAAATCAACCTGGGTAAATTCAACCAGGGTGATTACTTCGCGGCCGTTGAGGATAAAAACCACTCGGAGAACGTATCACGCGTGCTGTACCCGGATGATTCCACCTATTCCGGGCGCGAACTTCGCCTGCGGCAGGAGTATTTCCTGGTGTCGGCCACGGTGCAGGATATCCTCAACCGCCACTGGACGATGCATAAAAGCTTCGACAACCTGGCAGACAAGATTGCCATCCACCTGAATGACACTCACCCGGTACTGTCGATCCCGGAACTGATGCACCGGCTAATCGACGAGCATAAATTCAGTTGGCTGGATGCCTGGGCTGTGGTGGAAAAGGTGTTCTCCTATACCAACCACACGCTGATGAGCGAAGCGCTGGAAACCTGGCCGCTGGATATGATCGGCCGGATCCTGCCGCGTCACCTGCAGCTGATTTTCGAGATTAACGATCACTTCCTCAAACACGTGCAGGAAGTCGCGCCGGGTGACAATGACCTGCTGGCGCGGGTGTCGATCATTGATGAAACCAATGGGCGTCGGGTGCGTATGGCGTGGTTGGCGGTGGTGGCCAGCCACAAGGTTAACGGCGTTTCCGCACTGCATTCCGAGCTGATGGTGCAATCGCTGTTTGCCGATTTTGCCCATATCTTCCCCGATCGCTTCTGCAATAAAACCAACGGTGTTACGCCACGCCGCTGGTTGGGGCTGGCGAATCGCCCGTTATCCGCCGTACTCGATGACAGTATCGGCCAGACCTGGCGCACCGATCTCAGCCAACTGAGCGAGATCAAGGCCAACGTCGACTACCCGAGCTTCCTGCAGGCAGTTCAGGCCGCCAAACGACAGAACAAGGAACGACTGGCCACTTACATCGCCAAGACACTGAATGTGGTGGTCAACCCGGATGCGTTGTTCGACGTACAGATCAAGCGTATTCACGAATACAAACGGCAGTTGCTCAACGTGCTGCACGTGATCACATTGTATAACCGGCTGCTGCAGGATCCGGAAACCGAGCGGGTGCCGCGAGTGGTTATCTTTGCCGGTAAGGCGGCTTCGGCCTATTACGCTGCCAAGCAGATCATTCGCTTGATCAACGATGTTGCCAAGGTGATCAACAACGATCCGCGCGTGCATACGCAGTTGAAAGTGGTGTTTATCCCGAACTACGGCGTCAGTCTGGCGCAGATGATCATTCCGGCGGCGGATCTTTCCGAGCAAATTTCACTGGCGGGCACCGAGGCGTCCGGCACCAGTAATATGAAGTTTGCGCTTAACGGTGCGCTGACTATCGGTACGCTGGACGGTGCCAACGTAGAGATGCTGGAACACGTGGGGGAGGAGAACATCTTTATCTTCGGCAATACTGCCGAACAGGTAGAGGAGCTGCGACGCAACGGTTACAACCCGCATCTTTACTATGAGCAGGATCCCGAGCTGCATCAGGCGCTGACCCAGATCGCCACCGGTGCTTTCAGCCCTGAGGAGCCAAAGCGCTACAGCAACCTGTTTGATTCACTGGTTAACCTGGGCGATCACTATCAACTGCTGGCCGATTACCGCAGCTATGTGGATACGCAGGACAAGGTGGATGAGGTGTATCGCAATCAGGATGACTGGACGCGGCGGGCAATATTGAATATCGCTAACATGGGCTACTTCTCTTCCGACCGCACCATTCAGGAGTATGCGGACGAGATCTGGCACATCAAGCCTATCAAGCTGTAAATACAAAAGGGCCGGAAATCCGGCCCTTTTTACCTTTGGCGAGTTACGATGCCAGAGACAGGGTTTTCGCTTTCGCGTGTTCTGCCAGCCAGGCTTTTACCCGTGCCTGCTGCGCTTCGTCCAACCACATACCCAGCTTGGTACGGCGCCAGATAGCGTCATCGAGTTCCACAACCCATTCTTTGTCGATCAGGTAGCGCAATTCGGCTTCATGCAGGCCATGACCGAAATCTTCGCCCAGGTCGCTGAGGCTATTGGCATTGGCCAGGATCAGCTCGCTGTGGCTGCCGTAGGTGCGTGCAAAGCGGCGTGCCAGGGATTCCGGCAACCAATTGTGTTCACGGCGCAGTTTTGCGGCGTAGCTGTCGCGATCGCCACCGATATCACCACCTGGCAGCGAACCGTTTTTGGTCCACGCCGGGCCGCAGCCAGGGTAGTAGTGTGCCAGTTTTTCCATCGCATGCTCAGCCAGCTTGCGGTAGGTCGTCAGTTTACCGCCGAATACCGACAGCAACGGTGCTTTACCCTGCTCGTCATGCACGTCCAGCGTGTAATCACGGGTCACCGCCTGCGGTGAGTCGGACTCGTCGTCGCACAGCGGACGCACGCCAGAGTATGTCCAGACGATATCGTCGCGGCCCAACTGCTTCTTGAAGTGGTCGTTATACACTTTCAGCAGGTAGTTGATTTCGTTATCGTCGATCTTCACGTCTTTTGGATCGCCGTGATACTCCACGTCGGTGGTGCCGATGATCGAGAATTCGTCATTCCATGGGATCACGAAAACGATACGGTGGTCTTCGTTTTGCAGAATATAGGACTGTGGCTGATCGTGTACGCGCGGCACCACGATGTGGCTGCCTTTGATCAGACGGATGCCGTAAGGGGATTTCAGCTTCAGACCATCGTCGAAGAAGTGCTTCACCCATGGACCGGTGGCGTTGACCAGGCCCTTGGCGCGCCAGGTAAAGGTTTTGCCACTGTCGACGTCGACCGCTTCCACCATCCACAGGCCGTTTTCACGCCATGCACGGGTCACTTTGGTGCGGGTGCGCACTTCGCCACCGCGCTTTTCCACTTCTTGGGCATTGAGTACCACCAGGCGAGCATCGTCGACCCAGCAGTCAGAATATTCGAAACCGCGCTTCAATTCAGGCTTCAGCACCGATTCTGGTCCAAAGCGCAAACCCTTGCTGCCTGGCAGACTGGTGCGTTTACCCAGGTGATCGTACAGGAACAGGCCAATACGGATCATCCAGGCTGGGCGCAGGTGCGGCTGATGCGGCAGGCGAAAACGCATTGGGAAGGCGATATGCGGTGCCAGTCGCAGCAATACTTCACGTTCGGCCAGTGCTTCGCTCACCAAACGGAATTCGTAGTGTTCCAGGTAGCGCAGGCCGCCGTGGATCAGTTTGGAACTGGCGGAAGACGTAGCACAGGCCAAGTCTTGCGCTTCCAGTAGCAGAACGGACAGCCCGCGCCCGGCAGCATCGGCCGCGATGCCGGCACCGTTGATGCCGCCACCGATAACGATCAAGTCTTTGGTTTCCACGTCAACTTCCTCCAGATGTTCGAAATAGCTCTTTCATGTTCGTTTTCGCTCATGATTGTAATCAAAAACCAACAAACAAGCCAAGACTTAACCAAACAAAAACATTTAGGCGTGATAGAGGTAACAGTTTGATGATAGTAGTTATACAAAAAGGAGGGGTATTTCAGTCAGGAATTACAGGGTCCAGTAGACTGAACCCTGTATAAAACGGTAGGCATGACGGGCGCGACAGGCAGCACCGCTGGGATTAAGTGTGGTGAAAAAGACTTAGCAAAGCTCGAGTTGTACGTCGTACTGCTCGATGATTTTCATCACGCTTGGCGGCGGTAGTTGATCGGTAAACAGGTAGTCGATCAGGTTCATATTACCGAGGTTAACCATCGCGTTGCGGCCGAATTTGGAATGGTCGGTGACCAACATCACGCAGCGAGAGTTTTCGATAATTGCGCGTTTGGTGCGCACTTCGTGATAGTCGAATTCGAGCAGCGAGCCGTCCATATCGATGCCGCTGATACCAAGAATGCCGTAATCGAGACGGAACTGGGAGATAAAGTCCAGCGTGGCCTCACCCATGATACCGCCGTCGCGGGTACGCACCTCGCCACCGGCCAGGATCAGACGAAAATCTTCCTTGGCGGTCAGCAAAGTCGCGACGTTCAGGTTATTGGTCACCACGCGCAGGTTCTTGTGATTCATCAGCGCATGGGCGACCGCTTCCGGCGTGGTGCCGATGTCGATAAACAGCGTGGCGCCGTCCGGGATCTGGCTGGCGACGCGTTGGGCGATACGCGCTTTTTGTTCCGACCACATCACTTTGCGATCGTTGTAGGCGGCATTGACCGAACTGGAAGGCAAGGCTGCCCCACCGTGGTGGCGTTGGATTTTGTTCTGATCGGCCAGGTCATTCAAATCACGGCGAATCGTTTGCGGGCTAACGTCAAAATGTTCGACCAGCTCTTCGGTACTGACATAACCCTGCAGGCGCACCAGCTCGATAATAGCGTCATGACGCTGTGTTTGCTTCACGGTAATCCCCTAAAACGCCTGGCTTGTACCTGGCTGTTATTGTTCGTTGTGCGCGCGATGACGCGTGTCCCAAAATGCCATCAATAACCCTAACACTAAACCGGCCACGTGTGCCGCGTTAGCGATCGACATTCCTAAAATATCGAAATATCCGGCCACCAGCCACAGGACGGAAAACACCATCAGGCCGCGCGGCAGCATCAGACCGCGTTCCGGTGCTCGCTCGCCGCTGAGCCAGCAGTAACCCATCAGCGCGTAGACCACGCCGGACAGGCCGCCGAACAGGGCACCGCTAAACAGTGACTGCGCCCAGCCGCTGAAGAAGGCCGAGACCACTGCCAGCACGAACAGTTTGCCGCTGCCGAGACGTTTTTCCAACGGGCCGCCGAGATACCACCACCACAGCAGGTTAAAGGTGATGTGCAGCACTGAAAAATGGAGGAAAGCGTGGCTGACCCAGCGCCACAGCTGCAGGTACTGGCTGCTGTCTTGCGGCCAGGAGAGCCAATACATCACCGTATTATCGCCCAGCGCCTGCATCAGGATATATACTGCAATGCACAATACCATCACGCCGAGCGTCAGCGGCCCGGCCTTGCTGCGCAGGGTTTGCAGATAGGAAAAGCCCTGATAGTGCAGGTCGGCATCGGTATTGCCGGCCTGCCAACTGGCGGCGCGATAGCGACTGTTAAGCGGGTCGATCAGGAACTGCTGCAGTTCGTGCTGTACCTGCTCCAGATGGCTGTCGTCTGCCAGCCAGATTTCCGCCGCCTCGCCGGTATTGTGCACCCTAAGCTCAATGCCCTGTGTCGTCATGTAGTCGACAAAGGCCTGCGCCAGGCGGGGGTTGGATACGGCGATTACTCTAACCATTGCTCTTCCGTCTAAGTGAATGATTTTAGCCGCCGGTGACCCGATGGCGTTGACGGCCGATTATAGCGTCGAAATCCTGAGCGCAGGCAAAGGATCTGCGAAATACCAGTAAAAACACTCACTAACGGCGCGAGAAAAGAACCCGCCGCAGCGGGCGGGAAGAGGATTATGCGGAGGTTTCAACGTCCTGCGGATACTGACGCGCCCAGGCTTCAAAACCGCCGTCGATGCTGTATACCGCGTCAAACCCCTGATGCAGTAGGTATTGCGCCGCGCTGCGGCTGCTGTTGCCGTGGTAGCACATCACCATCACCGGTCGTTCAAAATCATTCTGCTGCATAAAAGTCTGCAGGTTGGCGTTGGTGAGATGAAAAGCGCCCGGCGTGTGCCCGGCTTCAAAACTCTGCGGATCGCGGATATCAACCAAGGCGGCACTGCCGTCTTTCCAACGGCGGTATGCCTGCTCAACGTTGATCGCTTCAAACTGTTCCATGACTTCCGACTGCCTCATAATTAGATAATGTCGCTATTGTAGCCAACTCCGAGGCAATTAAGACCAGAGCGACGTTGTGGGCTTTAAGCACCATATCCCATCATCTTCAGCAGCTGTTGTGCCTGCTGCACTGCTTCCTGGCGGTGGGCCACGCCCAGCTTCTGGTACAGATTACGAATATGGGTTTTGATGGTGGTGGCGGCCACTGCCAATTCGCCGGCGATCTGGTCGTTGCTGTAACCGGAATAAATCAGCCCCAGCACCTGCCATTCGCGCTGCGTCAGCGGACTGGTGCGGATCAGTTCCGGCACCTGTGGGTGGGTAAGTAGCCTATCGACGAAGTTCTCGTCAAAGTGCGCAAACTTATGCCGATGATGCTGGTTGATGTCGCGCAGAATACGTTGGGCGCGGTGGTTTTCCAGCTCCGGCAGCGTATTGAGCTGGATCAGTTGGCGTAGCTGCTGCGCCATCGCTTCACCTTCAATGACGAAGTGGCTGATAAATCCGGTGCGGCTGGCCAGTGACAGCGCCTCCATCAGCACCTTTTGCGCGTCGCTTTTGCGTTCCATCTGCCAGTAAAGTTGGTTACTGAGCAACAGGTTACGGTTCAGATCGCTGACCAGCCGCAGACGTCGGGCGTTTTCGTTGAGTTCATCCAACACCACTTCGGCTTCTTCATACTGGCCCAGCATGATTTGTACCCGGGCAATGTTGCGCCACTGGCCCTGCATAAAGTGGTTATCCGCCATGCCCGGCTTTTCAGTCTGGCGCAGCCATTGGGCTGCGGCGGTAGTATCGCCGGTCATCTGCCAGTGGATCACCCGCGGTTTGTCGGCGTTGGTCAGCCAGTCGCGATGGTACTGGGTACCGTGCAGCAGCACTTCGCAACGTTGCATGTGCGCATTGGCGTTATCCAGATCGCCACGAGCCAGAGAACACTTGGCCAGCATGGCGATGCATTGCAACTGTTGCTGAGGCTGGTAGTTGGCCAGAATTTTCAGACCTTCGCGGGCCGCATCTTCCGCTTCGTCCAGCCGTGACCATGACCACAGGATTTGTGAACGGATGCGCAGCAGGAACTCATGCATCGGCAATTGTTCCAGGTGTTGTTCACGTACCAGTTCAAACGCCTTGTCCTGTGTCTCAAAGGCGGCCTGCAGGAAACCCTGAGCGATCAGAATTTCGCTCTGCTGCAACAGTGCCCACAGCGCATAGTGGTAAGCCTGATGGCGCCGCGCCATCTGCTCGGTTTGCTGCATCATCGGCAGTGCACGGGCCAGTTCGCCCTTGCAGTGATGGACTTCGCCGGTTACCGAGGTGGCGACAATGCGGCTGTAATAACTGGAAAGTGGCAGGAACTTCAGCGCCTCGGTCGCCAGGCGTTCGGCTTCTTCGGGTTTACCGGCGTTGATCGCTACCTGGGCGCGCAGGGCGTCAAATTCGGCCTCTAAGGTGCGATCGACCTCAATTTTTTGCTCGCGCATCGCCTGTTCGGCGCGTTCCAGCAGGGTGTTTACTTCGCTGTAGCGGTGTTGGCTTTGTGCCAACCAGGCTTGCAGCAGCGCCAGCTTGGGGTTTTGGATCAGCCGTTCATACGGCAGCGCATTCAAACACTCTTCCAGCAAGGCCAATTCGCTGTGATGAAACAGCGACCAGGCGTGCTGTAGCAGGATGTCGCGCAGCATGCTGACGTCGCTGGCGGCCAGCGCGTGGTGAATGGCCTCTGCCGGGTAACCCAGCGCCAGCCAGCCTTCGGCGGCGGCACGGTGCAAGCCGGGCAGCTCCAGCGCCAGTTCCCATTGGCAGCGTTGACGCAGGAAGGTGGCGAACAGCGGATGGAAGCAGAACCATTCACCGCTGTCGTCCATGCGGTGGATAAATAACCCCTGACGCTCCAGTTCTTCCAGCCGTTGCTGGCCGTTGTCTTCGCCGGTCAGACGCACGATCAGCGCATCATTCATGGAGCGCAGCACCGAGCAGCGCAACAGGAAGGCGCGCGCATCGGCGTCGACGTGATCCAGCACTTCGTCCACCAAATAATCCGACAGGTGGCTGGCATTCAGCCCGGCCAGGCGCTTGGCGGACTGTTGGGCGGAGGAGGTCGACTGTCTGGCGGACAGCGCGATCAGCTGCAGCGCGGTGGCCCAACCTTCGACCTCATCGCACAGGCGGCTGCTGTCTTGCGATTCCATTGGTGCCACCAGACGGCAGTCGAAGAACTGTTTGGCTTCCTGATGGGTAAATGCCAGCTGTTGCGTACCCATTTCCAACAGTTGGTCGCGCACGCGCAAATTGGCAATGCCGAGCGGCGGCAGGGTGCGGGACAGCAGGATCAGCGTCAAATTTTCCGGCTGATGGCGCAGGAAAAAGCGCATGGCTTCATGAATGACATCGTTGGTGATCAGGTGGTAGTCATCAATCACCAGGTACAACGGCTGGTGCCAGTCGGAAAGTTCGATAAACAGCTGGGCAAACAGCGCCGACAGGCTGGCGTACTGATGCTTTTGGCTCAGTGCTTCGCTCTTCACGCAGTGGCCGCCGCTGGCGAGTTGCAGGGCGGCGATCAGATAGCTGGCGAAACGCTCGGGCTGGTTGTCGCTTTCATCCAGCGAGTACCAGCCCAAATCTGATTTGCCGGCCGCCCATTGTGCGACCAGCGTCGTTTTTCCGTATCCCGCTGGGCAATTGACCAATGTCAGACGATAGTTGGCCGTGCTGGCAAGTTTGGCCAACAGGCGATCGCGGATCACGGTATTTTGCAGCCGTACCGGACGGCTCAGTTTTGATGGGATCAGCATAGTATTCCAGAGTGAAAAGCGCGGTTCCCGCCGCCGTAGGCCTGCCCGATGGCGTTTTTTTTCATCGTGACGCCTGCCGGGATCGGAGTGAGGTTAATTATTTTATGGCTCGTAATTAATCCCCCTCCTAAGTTCTGACAACGTTAAACGTATTGCAACAAGGTTCGGCATTGACTTGGAGTTAAATTGCTATTGATCACACTTTTTTACGTTTGCAGGCAAATCCCTGCGCAATAGCGGCGCGGTGGCACGCTTTGGTGACACAGATGCAGAAAAGCATTTCCGGCTGTGTGCAACACTATAGCCGCTGCAATAACTATGCTAACGTCATTGAACAAGTTTTCACCTTATTCTCGGTGCTCGCTGCCTTCGTCGGTGGGCTTTTTTGCATGATGCAAGGGAGTCAAAAAGTGCCTGAGATCACACTTTTAGCTACGCCCCAATCCTCCTCCCCAGCTAATCCCCAGGCGGGATGATGCCTTCACTGTTTCTCCCCGGCACGATAACGGTAATTTGACCCACTTACTGGATAGAGAGTTTTCCTTATGTCACAGCCTATGCTCAAAAAGGATGCTTTTCTGGCGGCACTGACCCGTCAGTGGCAACAGTTTGGCCTCAGTTCTGCACAACAGATGACCCAGCACCAATGGTGGGAAGCGGTCAGCCGCGCACTGGCCGAGCAGCTTGCTGCACAACCGGCTCCGCGTAAAAGCAATAAGTCGCTGCGCCATGTGAACTACATTTCGATGGAGTTTCTGATTGGCCGTCTGACGGCTAACAACCTGATTAACCTGGGCTGGTACGACACCGTCGAACAGGCATTGGCGGAACAGGATATCAAGTTGGCGGATCTGCTGGAGCAGGAAACCGATCCGGCGTTGGGCAATGGCGGACTGGGGCGCCTGGCGGCCTGTTTCCTGGATTCGATGGCGACGGTGGAGCAGCCAGCCACCGGTTACGGGCTGAATTACCAGTATGGGCTGTTCCGTCAGTCATTTAGCGGCGGCCAGCAGCAAGAAGCCCCGGACAACTGGCAGCGCGAAAGCTACCCGTGGTTCCGCCACAATGCGGCGCTGTCGGTGGATGTTGGGATCGGCGGGAAACTGGAGAAACTGGCCGATGGCCGCGAACTGTGGCGCCCTGAGTTTACCCTGCGCGGTGAAGCCTGGGATCTGCCGGTGTTGGGCTTTCGTAATGGTGTGACTCAGCCGCTGCGCCTGTGGCAGGCCACCCATCAACATCCGTTTGATCTGAGCGATTTCAACGACGGTAAATTCCTGCAGGCGGAGAAGCAGGGCGTGGAAGCCGCCAAACTGACCAAGGTACTGTATCCGAATGACAACCACCAGGCGGGCAAGCGCCTGCGCCTGATGCAGCAATACTTCCAGTGTGCCTGTTCGGTGGCCGATATTCTGCGTAAACACCATTTGGCGGGCCGCAAGATTGAGGACCTGCCGAAGTACGAAGTTATCCAGCTCAATGATACCCACCCGACCATCGCTATTCCGGAAATGCTGCGCATTCTGCTTGATGAGCATCAGTTAGATTGGGATGCCGCCTGGGCGATTACCAGCAAAACCTTCGCCTACACCAACCATACCCTGATGCCGGAAGCGCTGGAGTGCTGGGATGAGAAGCTGGTGCGCAGCCTGCTGCCGCGTCATTTCTCCATCATCAAGCAGATCAACGCCAACTTCAAAAAGCTGGTGGATAAACACTGGCCGGGTGACGATGCAGTGTGGGCCAAGCTGGCGGTTCACCATGATAAACAGGTGCGCATGGCTAACCTGTGCGTGGTCAGTGGCTTTGCAGTTAACGGCGTGGCCCAGCTGCACTCCGATCTGGTGGTGAAAGACCTGTTCCCGGAATATCACCAGCTGTGGCCAAACAAATTCCATAACGTCACCAACGGCATTACGCCACGCCGCTGGCTGAAGCAGTGTAATCCGGCGCTATCAGGGCTGATTGATGAAACGCTGAAGGTGGAGTGGGCGAACGACCTTGATGCCCTGAAAGGGCTGGAGAAATACGCCGATGATGCGGCGTTCCGCCAGCGTTATCAGCAGATCAAACGCGATAACAAGGTCGTATTGGCCAACTATGTACACGACGTGATGGGGCTGACGCTTAATCCGGACGCGATTTTCGACGTACAAATCAAACGCCTGCACGAATACAAACGCCAGCATTTGAACCTGCTGCACATTCTGTCGCTGTATCGCCAACTGCGTGATAACCCGCAACTCGATATCGTGCCGCGGGTATTCCTGTTTGGTGCCAAAGCGGCACCGGGCTACTACCTGGCGAAAAACATCATTTACGCGATCAATCAGGCGGCGGAAAAGATTAATAACGATCCGCTGGTGAAGGATCGACTGAAAGTGGCGTTTATTCCTGATTACCGCGTGTCTGTGGCTGAACTGATGATCCCGGCGGCGGATATTTCCGAGCAGATCTCCACCGCCGGTAAAGAAGCCTCCGGTACCGGCAATATGAAGCTGGCGTTGAACGGCGCGCTGACCGTCGGCACCCTGGATGGTGCCAACGTGGAAATTGCCGAACAGGTGGGTGAGGACAATATCTTTATCTTCGGTAACACCGTGGATCAGGTGAAGGCGCTGCTGGCGAAAGGCTATGATCCGCTCAGCTATCGCAAGAAAGACAAGCACCTGAAGGCTATCCTGGACGAACTGGCGAGCGGTGTCTTCAGCCACGGCGACAAGCATGCTTTCGACATGATGTTGCACAGCCTGCTGGAAGGCGGCGACCCTTATTTGGTGTTGGCGGACTTTGCTTCTTACTGCAAAGCTCAACAGCAGGTAGATGAACTCTACCGTGACCGTGATGAGTGGACGCGCCGTACTATTCTTAACACCGCGCGTGTCGGTATGTTCAGTTCGGATCGTTCGATCCGTGACTACCAGCAGCGTATCTGGCAAGCCAAGCGTTAAGGAGAACGAATGGATCACAAGGTCATCGATCAGGCGGCCGCTCAGGCGGGTATCGCTGCCGATTATATTAATGCCCACGGTCAACAGCAGGCGATCGCTGAGGACACCAAGCGCCGACTGCTGGACGCCATGGGGCGCAGTACGACCCCGCTGGAGGCCGCAGTGCTGCCGCTACCGGCGGTGAAGGTCTTCTATCAGGGGGCGCCGGTGGCATTGCCGCTGGCAGGCAGCGGCGAGTATCTGTGGACGCTGCAACGCGAAGACGGTGGCCAGCTACAGGGACGTGCCAGCGCGCGTAGAACCTTTACCCTGCCGAGCGAGTTACCGCCGGGTTATCACCAACTGACGCTGAAGCAGGGCGAGCAACAATGGCAATGTCGGCTGATCGTGGCACCGAAACGCTGCTTTGAACCGGATGCCTTGCTGACCGGAAAGAAGCTGTGGGGCGCTTGCGTCCAGCTGTATACCTTGCGATCCGATCGCAACTGGGGCATCGGTGACTTTGGCGATCTGCGCCAGATGGTAGAGCAGGTCGGTGAACGAGGTGGTGCTTTTGTTGGCCTGAACCCGATCCACGCGCTGTATCCGGCCAACCCGGAAAGCGCCAGCCCGTACAGCCCGTCATCGCGCCGCTGGCTGAACGTGATTTATATCGATGTGAACGCGGTGGAAGATTTCCAGCGTAACGATGCCGCGCAGCAATGGTGGTTGAAACCGACCACGCAGAAAAAATTGGCCGCAGCGCGTAGCACTGAACAGGTGGATTACAGCACGGTGACGCAGCTTAAGCTGGCGGCGCTGAAGCTGGCGTTCCCGCAGTTCCAGGCGCGCAAAGCAGGTGACGAGCAGCGCCAGGCATTTGAGCAGTTTGTTCTCGACGGCGGTGACAGCCTGTATCAGCAGGCGGCCTTTGATGCGCTGCATGCCCATTTGGCAGCCATTGACAGCAGCCTGTGGGGCTGGCCGGCCTGGCCGGAGCAATATCAACAGGGCGACAGCGCTGCGGTGCAGCAATTTTGTCAGCAACAGCAGGATCAGGTGCAGTTTTACCTGTGGCTGCAGTGGCTGGCCGCCAGCCAGTTCGCCGATTGTTTCCGCCTGAGCCAGCAACAGCAGATGCCAATTGGCCTGTATCGCGATTTGGCGGTCGGCGTGGCGGAAGGGGGTTCGGAAACCTGGTGCGAGCCGGATCTTTATTGTCTGAAAGCCTCGGTGGGCGCACCGCCGGACATTCTGGGGCCGCTCGGGCAAAACTGGGGCCTGCCGCCGATGGACCCGCATGTGATGGCGGCGCGTGGCTACCAGCCGTTTATCGATCTGCTGCGCGCTAACATGACCAGCTGCGGTGCATTGCGCATTGATCATGTGATGGCGTTGCTGCGCCTGTGGTGGATCCCCTACGGTGAAACGGCGGTTCACGGTGCCTATGTGAAATACCCGGTGGATGACCTGTTGGCGGTGCTGGCGCTGGAAAGCCAACGCCACCGCTGTATGGTGATTGGCGAAGACCTCGGTACCGTTCCGGTTGAGATTGTCGCGAAGTTGCGCGACAGCGGGGTCTATTCCTATAAGGTGCTGTATTTCGAACGTGACGGTGAGAACCACTTCCGCGCACCGCAGGCCTATCCGGTGCAGGCCATGGCGACCATTACCACGCACGATCTGCCGACGCTGCGCGGCTATTGGCAAAGTGGTGACCTGCAGTTGGGCAACCAACTGGGGTTGTATCCGGATGCGGAGATCCTCAAAGGGCTGTTTGCCGACCGCGAACGTGCCAAGCAGGGATTGCTGGACGGGCTGCACCACTATGGTTGTGTGCCGCAAAAGGTAGGAAAAAAGGCGGCGTTGTTGAAGATGAGCCCGTTGCTTAACCGGGGCTTGCAGCGTTACGTTGCCGACAGCGCCAGCGCGTTGCTGGGTCTGCAGCCGGAAGACTGGCTGGACATGGCGGATCCGGTCAATATTCCCGGTACCAGCAGTCAGTACCCGAACTGGCGGCGTAAATTGACCCAAACGCTGGAGGAGATGTTTGCCGACCAACACGTCAATCGCTTACTGAAGGATTTAGACAAGCGGCGGCGTAAGGTGTCGGTAGGGTAATTATGGATGCAAGATTTCATTAAAGATGAAATCTGAGAACCAAGATTCTCATCCTTAATGGGCGGATACCCAAATTAATTGGCGTTGCAGCTAGGCGGCAAGTGCGTAAATCCCCAGGAGCTTACTTTCGTAAGTGACTGGGGTGAGCGCACGCAGCCAACAACGCTGCAACTTCAAGTAAGAAGGGGATCAATAATAGGAGTGCTCGCCGCGCTGGTGCTCGGTCAAATCGCGCACGCCTTTCAGTTCAGGGAACTTCTGCAGCAGCTCTTTCTCGATGCCTTCCTTCAGGGTCACATCGACCATGGAACAACCGTTACAGCCGCCACCGAACTGCAGGATCGCCAGGCTGTCATCAGTGATTTCCATCAGCGTCACACGGCCACCGTGGCCTGCCAGCTGTGGGTTGATCTGTGACTGCAGTACGTATTCAACGCGCTCCATCAGCGGGGCATTGTCGTCCACTTTGCGCATTTTGGCGTTTGGCGCTTTCAGCGTCAGCTGCGAGCCCAGTTGGTCGGTGACGAAGTCAATTTCGGCATCAATCAGATAAGGCTTGCTCAGTTCGTCGATATAGGCGGACAGCTTTTCGAACTTCAGCTCGGTGTCTGTCGCTTCAACCGCGTCCGGCGGGCAATAAGAGACACCGCATTCGGCCGTAGGCGTACCCGGGTTGATCACGAATACGCGGATTTGGGTGCCTTCCTCTTGATTTGCCAGCAGTTTGGCAAAGTGTTCCTGTGCAGTATCTGTTATACGAATCATGGCATTAGCTCGTTAGTTCAAATAGTTGACTTTAATACTAGGTTATAATACGCCCATTGCCGTGGCACTACAACGTGCGGCAAACGCACCAGATCTGTATTGATGCCACGCCCTGCCGCTGCAACAACCTGGCAATTTCCGCCACCGTGCTGCCCGTCGTCACCACATCGTCCAGCAGGGCGATATGTCGGCCTTCGAGGGATTCATGGCAACGAAATGCTCCGCGCAGATTACGCCGCCGCATGCGGGCCGGCAACCCTTGCTGTGGGGCGGTTTTGCGTACCCGACTCAGGGCGGCGGGGCGGTAGTCGCAGCCCAACCAGTAAGCCAGCGGCCGTGCCAGCAGGCTGCTCTGGTTATAGCCGCGTCGCCAGCAACGTTTTGCCTGCAAGGGTACCGCTAAAATCACATCGGGTCTGTTCAAATACTGCTCTCGATGCGCTTGTTGCCAGTTTAGCAAAATGAGCCGTGCCAGCAGCGGCGCCAGTTCTGGCGTTTGCTGAAACTTGAATTTCTTGATTAGCTGACGCAACGGGGCCTGATAGTCGCTGACGAACACCAATGCCTGCCAGGGGGGCGGTTGCTGCAGGCAGCGGCCACAGGGTAATGCGGCATCGCCGGCGGGCAGGCCGCAGCGGGGGCAGCATAGGGGCTTGGCCGGCAGGTGGCGCAAACAATAGCTGCAGATGCCATGATGGCTGAGGCGTAATGGCTGTCGGCATAGCCAACAGCGGCTGTAGATTGTTAGCATAGCCGTCCTCCCTGACGGATGAGAATGAAAGGACAATAACCGATGACAGCGTTGTACTGGCAAACAATAGGTGAAGGCGACCGCGATCTTGTGCTGCTGCACGGCTGGGGGCTGAACGCGGAAGTGTGGAGTTGCATGCTTGAGCGGCTGACGCCGCATTTTCGCCTGCATCTGGTCGATCTGCCGGGCTATGGCCGCAGCCAGGGGTTTGCTGCCATGTCGCTTGAGCAAATGGCGGAAATTGTGTTGGATGCCGCGCCGGCGCAGGCCTGGTGGTTGGGTTGGTCGCTCGGTGGGCTGGTGGCAAGCCAGATTGCGTTGACGCAGCCGCAACGGGTGCATGGGGTGATCACCGTAGCTTCTTCGCCATGTTTTGCTGCACAGGATGATTGGCCGGGGATCCGCCCGGAGGTGCTAAGCGGTTTTCAGCATCAGCTGAGCCAGGATTTCCAGCGCACCGTAGAGCGTTTTCTGGCATTACAAACGTTGGGCACGGAAAGTGCGCGGCAGGACGCCCGCTTGCTGAAATCGGTGGTGCTTAACCAGCCGACCCCGAGCGTTGAAGTTCTGAACGGCGGCCTTGAAATACTGCGGACTGCCGACCTCCGTCAGTCGTTGGCGCAGCTGTCACTACCCCTGTTGCGGGTTTACGGTTATCTGGACGGATTAGTGCCGCGCAAGGTCGCTGAATTGCTCGACGTCAGTTGGCCACACTCGCCGTCAATCATCATTGCGAAAGCGGCCCACGCGCCATTTATTTCTCAGCCTGAGGAATTCGCTGAAATTATCTGCACCTTTGTGGCCGAAAGTGGGATCCGCCGCGAAAACGCACAATAAAGCGTTAAAAAAATAGCCGCTTAGTGGATAAAAAATAAACCTGTCCGATACTTAGTGGGGTAACTGCGTTGGCTGGGAAATGAAAAAACCGTTCATGGTTTTTTTACTTTGGCGTTTCGTCTCTGGGAAAACGGCTCTCGTCAGGGAAAGCAGCGAGGTCAGAAGATGTCACGGCAGCCGGTGTTATGACGCATTTACCCTGGACAGTTTTCATAATAAATAAATTATCCATTGAGAGGTATTGTAATGAAATCTTTGAAAATGATTATTGCCGCGTTAGTTGTAGGTTCAGTGTCTTTCAGCTCCATGGCCGCGACCCTGCTGACCAAGGAAGATCTGGACAAGAATCCGGGTAAATACGAGAAAGTGGGTTCAGTGACCACTACCGCACAGACCACGTCGCCAATGGACGCAAAAGAAGAACTGTCCAAACTGGCTGATGAAAAAGGCGGCCAATACTACGTTATTCTGGCAGGCCGTGAACACGGCAAGTTCAGCGCGATTGCTGACGTGTATAAAGACAAGAAATAACGACTGATTAAACAGGGGGCGCGCCTGTGCCGCGCCCCGATCCTTCTTTACGACTTCAAACGATAGACCACCGTACTGCACTTCTGGCCCTCAGGGCAGCTTTTGCAACTGCCGCTCAGGCAGGCGCTATTATCCTGCTCGATTCGCTCCACTTTCCCCATCGCGATTAAACGCTCCAGCATTGCCTGCACTAACGGCAGCGGAGCCGCCAACTGACGGCTGAGTTGAAGCGCCTGCACGCTGCCGTGCAGCGCCAATGCATCGCGGATCTGCAACAGGCCGGCCATCAGTGACAGTTGCCCTTGGCACCCTGACAGCAGGCTGCGGGTGTGACGTTGCCCAGACGTACCGTTACCCGACTGCGCGCCCGGCGCAGGCCGAACAGGATCAACACATTGAACAGCACCACGATGGTTATCGCCGTCAGGCTGTACTGTGGGTGCTGGCTGAAGGTGGCGACCTGATAAAACAGCGTGGCCAACGAGTAAGCGACATTCAGCCCCCAGAGAATGGAGAAGGTCATCCAGCCGCGGCTGGATTCACGGGCGATAGCCCCCATGACAGAGACGCAGGGGACATACAGCAACACGAAAATCAGGTAGCTGTAGGCGGAGACTCCTGAACCGAATTTACTGCTCATCACGCCCATCGAACCGACGTCCATTTCCCCGTCACCCTTGCTGGCCTCAATCGGGTTGGACAGCACGCTCAGGCTGAAGGTGTCTTTCAAACCCTGCCAGGTGGTATCCAGGGCACCGCCCAGTTCGTCCAGCAGGTTAAAGTTGGCGGCGTCAAACTCGGTGTTATTGATGTGTTCGGCGGTGTACAGCGTGTTCAGCGTGCCGACCACCACTTCTTTCGCCATGGCCCCGGTGACCAGGCCGACGGTGGCTTGCCAGTTATCATTGTGTACGCCCATTGGCTGCAGCAGCGGTGTCAGCACCTTGGACACTGATGCCAGAGCGGAGTCATTGATGTTATCCACCGGCTTGCCACTGAACGAAAAGCTGTTCAGGCCGCCAATGAAGATGCTGGCAATCACGATCACTTTACCGGCACGCAGGACGAAGCCTTTCAGTCGCTGCCAGGTTTGCAGCAGCAGGCTTTTCAGGTGCGGCACGTGGTAGACCGGCAGCTCCATAACGAAGGGGGAGGCTTCGCCGCGCATGATGGTGTACTTCAACACCAGCCCAGTGAGGATCGCCACCACAATGCCGAGCATATACAGGGAGAACACCACGCCCGCTCCGTCCTGGCCGAAGAAGGCCGCGGCAAAGACGGCGAAGATTGCCAACCGGGCACCACAGGACATGAAGGGGGCCATCATGATGGTAATCAGGCGTTCGCGCTGAGCATCCAGCGTGCGTGCGCCCATGATGGAGGGCACGTTACAGCCGAAGCCGACAATCAACGGCACGAAAGATTTACCCGGCAGTCCGAGTGCCTGCATCAGGCGATCCATCACGAAGGCCGCTCGCGCCATGTAGCCGGAGTCTTCAAGGAATGACAGGAACAGATACATCATGCCGATTTGTGGCACCAGCGGCAGCACGGTATTGATACCGCCACCGACCCCTTGCGCCAGGAAAATGGTCAGCCATTCCGGGAAGTGCAGGTTATAGCCCACCCATTGAATGCCCTGGATAAAGATGGCCGCTGAGCCAATATCGAAAATCGGCTGTAGCGCGCCGCCGATGTTGATCGCCAGCAGGAACATCAGATACATCACCAGCAGGAAAATAGGTACCCCCAGCCAGCGATTGAGGATCACTTTATCCAATGCCTCGGTCAGGCGGTTTGGCATCGCCTGCTGAGAATTGCTGACGGCGTCACACAGGGTGGCGATTGACTGATAGCGCGCATCGGCGATCACCAGTGCCGGGTCTTCCTGTTGCTGCTGTCGCAGCGCCTCTTTGGCTGCCGGTAGCAGGGCCGCCGCCGGGCCGGCCAAGGTATGGCTGTAGATATCGCCTTCCAGCATTTGCAGTGCCAACCAGCGACGCTGTTCGCTCGGCAGGTTTTGCGGCATCGCGTCGCTCAGCGTGGTCATTTCTTTCAGCAGCACCGGTGGGTAGAGCACCAGCGCCTTCAATTCGTTGAACTGATGATTGTCGATCATTTGCTTTAGTACGCCAATACCGTCGGCCTTGGTGGAGACCAGCGGTACCACCGGGCAGCCGAGGCGTGCGGACAGTGCGGCAATATCAATATCAATTTTCTGGCTTCTGGCGATATCCAGCATGTTCAGCGCAACGATGCAGGGAATGCCCAGTTCCAACAGTTGCAGCGTCAGGTATAGATTGCGCTCCAGATTGGAAGCGTCGACCACGTTGATCAGCAGATCGGCGTCGCCGCTCAGGATGTAGTGGCAGGCGATCTGTTCATCGAGGGAGGTTTGCTCCGAGATGGTGGTCAGGGAGTAGGTGCCGGGCAGATCGACCAGTTTGACCTGGGATTGCGGCGTGGTGAACAGGCCTTCTTTACGCTCTACCGTCACCCCCGCCCAGTTACCAACCCGCTGGCGCGCCCCGGTAAGCTGATTAAACAGCGTGGTCTTGCCGGAATTAGGATTTCCTATTAAGCCAATAGTGAGTTTTTTCATAATATTGCGTGATATCAGTCAAGGGAAATTGGGCCAGGCAATATGCGTGGCCAAGGCAAGGCGGCTCAGCGTCAGGATTGGCCGTCGAGCAGGATCAGGGCCAGATCTTTCCTGCGCAGCACCAGGCTGACACGGCGGGTTTTAATTTCTATTGGGTCACCCAGCGGCGCTACGCGCACTACTTCAAACGATGAACCCGGCAGCATGCCGAGCGATAACAGTTTCTGACGGTAGGCTGGGCCAATGTCATTGGCGAAGCCGGTGATCTTATACGATCGTTTAGGCTGAAGATGCATGTAACCTTCCCTGAGCCCAGCTTATTGGGCTGATGATGATAAAGAACGTTCCAAAGGAAGCGCGGAAGTAAACATGACGCTCCACCGACGTTTCAATCCATGAAGTAATGCAGTGAATACGCAAAATAATAATAGTGAGAATCATTATCGCATTCAATACAAAAAATAGGGGTATTGGTAACCAAAGGTTGTGGCGATCACATTTAACGCTCGAGATTGCCTGACGAGGCTACTTTTATCACCCGGCCTGGCCAGGTGCAAATGAGAAGGGTGGGTTAAATCAGTTACGTGATTGTAGTAATTTTTTCCAGATTGAAAAAATTAGCGACACATTCAATAGCCATGATCCGGCAGCGTTACTATGGGTATTTATTTGGCAACATTTCATCGGCTAAATACGAGCGGTAACTATTTGTGTTTCTCTGAGAAATACCAAAATGAGAACATGATGTTAATAACGGTGTTAATCGATGGCTATGCAGCGCTATTTTCAGGCCTGAAACATCGGGTCATTATGGCTGTTGGCAAGATTGGAGAAATATGCAGGTTTATTGAGGCGGGTCAAAAAATTGCGAGGATAGTTCGGCAGGAAAGGGCGGAGTAAACCCCGCCCTGCATCCCATAGGCCTGGTTAGGCCTGATTAAGATTTTTTGCCGAATGCCGCTGCCAGCGCATCACCCATGGCGCTGTTACCCGCCGAGGTGTTGTTGCCGCCGCGCGGTTTGGCCTTATTGGCCGGTGCCCGGTTGGCGTTGTCCCTTGCCGGGGCGGCGTTACCGCCGCGGCGTGGTGAACCTTCCCCCGGTTGCTCGTCCAGACGCATGCTCAGCGCGATGCGTTTGCGCTGCAGGTCAACTTCCATCACCTTCACTTTGACGATGTCGCCGGCTTTCACCACGGTGTGCGGATCTTCGACAAACTTGTCCGCCAACGAGGAGATATGCACCAGGCCGTCCTGATGCACGCCGATATCGACAAAGGCCCCGAAGTTGGTGACGTTGGTCACCGAACCTTCCAGGATCATCCCCGGCTGCAGGTCGTTCAGGGTTTCAACGCCTTCGGCAAAGGTAGCGGTTTTGAATTCCGGACGCGGATCGCGGCCCGGTTTTTCCAGCTCTTTCAGGATGTCGGTCACCGTTGGCACGCCGAATTTGTCGTCGGTGAAATCGCCGGCCTTCAGGCTGCGCACGGCTGCCGGGTTACCCATCAGATCCTGCAATGCCTGGCGGGTGGCGGCCAGAATACGTTCGACCACCGGGTAGGTTTCCGGGTGAACGGTCGAGGCGTCCAGCGGGTTATCGCCGTGGTTGATACGCAGGAAGCCGGCGCATTGCTCAAAGGCTTTTGGCCCCAGGCGGCTGACTTTCAACAGCTGCTCGCGGTTGCTGAAACGACCGTTCTCATCGCGCCAGGTAACGATGTTCTGTGCCATCATGCGCGTCAGGCCAGCCACGCGGGTCAGCAGCGGCACCGAGGCGGTGTTCAGATCGACCCCAACGGCGTTTACGCAGTCTTCAACCACCGAATCCAGCTTTTTCGCCAGTTGGCTTTGGCTGACATCGTGCTGGTACTGACCAACACCGATGGATTTCGGATCGATTTTTACCAGTTCGGCCAGCGGGTCCTGCAGGCGGCGGGCGATGGAGACGGCACCACGCAGCGAGACATCGAGGTTAGGGAACTCCAGCGCCGCCAGTTCTGAGGCGGAATATACCGAGGCACCGGCTTCGCTGACGATCACTTTTTGCGCTTTGACTTCACCGAATTGCTGTTGCAAATCGAGGTAAAAACGTTCGGTCTCACGCGACGCGGTACCGTTGCCGATGGCGACCAGTTCCACTTTATGTTTGATGCACAGTGCCGCGACGATGGCCGCGGCTTTGGCGGCCTGGCCGGTGTGCGGATAGACGGTGTCGGTGGCGACCAGCTTGCCGGTGGCATCCACCACCGCCACTTTGACCCCGGTACGCAAGCCCGGATCCAGCCCCATGGTTGCACGCATGCCGGCCGGCGCGGCCATCAGCAGGTCGTGCATGTTACGGGCGAAGACGTTGATTGCTTCGTCTTCCGCACGTTCGCGCAGGGTACTCATCAGTTCGGTTTCCAGGTGCAGCAGCACCTTGATACGCCAGGTCCAGTTGACCACCGCTTTACGCCAGGCATCTGCCGGAGCGTTATTCAGGCGCAGATCGAGATGGCTGATGATGATCTGTTCCGCCTGGCTTTCGCGCGGAGCTTCTTCACACTGCGGGTCGGCGTTCAGCGCCAGTTGCAGCACGCCTTCGTTGCGGCCACGGAACATGGCCAGAGCTCGGTGTGAAGGCACCTGGGCAATAGGCTCATGGTGATCGAAGTAGTCACGGAATTTCGCGCCGGCTTCTTCTTTGCCTTCCACCACTTTGGATACCAGATGCGCGTGCTTCCACAGGTAATTACGAACCTTGGCCAGCAGCGCGGCGTCTTCGGCGAAGCGCTCCATCAGGATGTAACGCGCGCCGTCGAGAGCGGCCTTAACGTCTGCCACGCCCTTGTCAGCGTTAACGTAGCCTTCGGCCAGCTGTTCAGGTTGTTGCTGAGGATCCTGCCACAGGGTGTCTGCCAGGGGCTCCAGACCGGCTTCAATCGCGATCTGTCCACGGGTGCGGCGCTTGGGTTTGTACGGCAGGTAGAGGTCTTCGAGTTCGGTTTTGCTTTGCGTGGCGGTGATCGCCCCCGCCAGCTGTTCGGTCAGTTTGCCCTGCTCGTCGATCGATTTAAGGATGGTCTGACGGCGGTCTTCCAGTTCACGCAGATAACCCAGGCGGGTTTCCAGCTGGCGCAGTTGGGTATCGTCCAAACCCCCGGTGACTTCCTTACGATAGCGTGCAATAAAGGGCACGGTATTACCTTCATCCAGCAGACGGATGGCGGAGTCAACTTGCTCCGGCCGGGCCTGCAGTTCTGTTGCAATAATGCGGCTCAGTGGGTCATTCATAGGTCTGGTATCTGTTGAGAATGGTTAGTAAACAGGGGGACAGTTATACGGATTGCGCGCGGAAAATGCCAGTGAAGCGGGCCGCCTCTCGGCAGCAATGACGCGCAAAGCGGCCTGTACCGCGGCGGCGGGCGACCGCTCGGAAAAAACTGAAATCTTATTTAACGTACTCGATCTCATTCACATACCACAGCGCATCGCCTGCCGGGGTGTTGACGGTGGCGGCATCACCCACTTCTTTTTTCAGCAGGGCGCGGGCCATCGGTGAGTCGATGGAGATATAGTCCCGGCGGCCAAAAATCTCGTCATAGCCGACGATGCGAAAGCGTTTGATCTCGCCATCTTCGTTTTCCACCACCACCCAGGCGCCGAAGAAGACTTTACCTTCCTGCTGCGGCGAGTGATCGACGACCTTCAACTGTTCGAGGCATTTGGTCAGGTAACGTACCCGGCGATCGATTTCCCGCAGCCGTTTTTTGTTGTACTGATAGTCGGCATTTTCGCTTCTGTCACCGAGGCTGGCCGCCCAGGTCACTTTTTTGGTGACCTCTGGCCGATCTTCACGCCAGAGGTAGTCCAACTCTTGTTTCAGTTTTTCGTACCCTTCACGGGTGATAAGCGGTGTTCTCATGCAACCTTGTGACCGTGGCAATAGTGGAATCTGTAGCGCAAAGTGTACGACAGATATGAAGCCAGCGGCATCGAAAATAGGCATCTCATTGCTTGCCACTGAGCATCATGCCGAAGTGCAGTTGCTGTAACCTGCGGGTAAGGTGCATATTATCCTCGGTACTTTCCCAAGACTGCCGATGAATGACATTAGGCGCATTGTCACTACCGGCTTAGACTGTTTTGGGTGGTCGCTGATATAGGGTAAACCCGATCATAAATACGCTGTTAATTTGAGCGTTAATCACCAGCGGCATAGTGAATGTGGCGTAATGTTGCCGAGCGGTTGTGGCCTCTTTTCCCGGCGAAACGAGGCAATATTGAGTGGATTAATTGACTTGTTGAATGAAAGATATTGATAACTCGGTAAAAGAATAAGCTTTGTAACAATTTAGTCTAGAATATATACCAATAATCGCTGTCCGAATTGGCATGGTTTTTTAACAATATTCACGTCAGGCAATACAGCCTTTGGGAGTAATACAATGCAAGAGAATCATAAGATTCTGGTCGTCGATGATGACATGCGCTTGCGCGCGCTTTTAGAGCGTTATTTAACCGAACAGGGTTTTCAGGTTCGCAGCGTAGCCAACGCTGAGCAAATGGATCGCTTGCTGACACGTGAATCCTTCCACCTGATGGTGCTGGACCTGATGTTGCCGGGTGAAGACGGGCTTTCTATCTGCCGCCGTCTGCGCAGCCAAAGCAACCCTATGCCGATCATTATGGTGACCGCCAAAGGTGAAGAAGTCGACCGTATCGTTGGCCTGGAAATCGGCGCTGACGATTACATCCCAAAACCGTTCAACCCGCGTGAACTGCTGGCCCGTATCCGTGCGGTATTGCGCCGTCAGGCCAATGAACTGCCGGGCGCGCCTTCGCAAGAAGAAGCGGTGATTGCCTTTGGCAAATTCAAACTGAACCTGGGTACCCGTGAAATGTTCCGTGAAGACGAGCCTATGCCGTTGACCAGCGGCGAGTTTGCGGTACTGAAGGCGTTAGTGAGCCACCCGCGTGAACCGCTGTCGCGTGACAAGTTGATGAACCTGGCCCGCGGCCGTGAATACAGCGCCATGGAACGCTCCATCGACGTGCAGATCTCTCGTCTGCGCCGTATGGTTGAGGAAGATCCTGCGCATCCTCGTTATATCCAGACCGTTTGGGGTCTTGGCTACGTCTTCGTCCCGGACGGCAGCAAGGCATGAGACGATTACGCTTTTCACCGCGTAGCTCGTTTGCCCGAACCCTGCTATTGATCGTCACCTTGCTGTTCGTCAGCCTGGTGACGACCTATCTGGTGGTGCTGAACTTCGCCATCCTGCCCAGTTTGCAGCAGTTCAACAAGGTATTGGCCTACGAAGTTCGTATGCTGATGACCGATAAGCTGCAGCTGGAGGATGGAACCTTGCTGGAGGTGCCGCCGGCGTTCCGTCGTGAAATCTATCGCGAACTGGGGATTTCTCTCTACACCAACTCGGCGGCGGAGGAGAGCGGTCTGCGCTGGGCGCAGCACTATCAATTCCTCAGCCAGCAAATGGCTCAGCAGCTCGGCGGGCCAACCGACGTCCGGGTTGAAGTGAACAAAAACTCACCGGTGGTGTGGCTGAAGACCTGGCTGCAGCCGGATATCTGGGTGCGCGTTCCGCTGACTGAAATTCACCAGGGCGATTTCTCGCCGCTGTTCCGTTATACCCTGGCAATTATGCTGTTGGCGATAGGCGGTGCCTGGCTGTTTATTCGTATCCAAAACCGCCCGCTGGTGGAGCTGGAGCATGCCGCTCTGCAGGTCGGCAAGGGCATTATTCCGCCGCCGTTGCGTGAGTACGGCGCATCTGAGGTACGTTCGGTAACGCGGGCCTTTAATCAGATGGCATCGGGCGTTAAGCAACTGGCGGATGACCGCACGCTGCTGATGGCCGGCGTCAGCCACGACCTGCGTACACCGCTGACGCGCATCCGTCTGGCAACCGAGATGATGAGTGCCGAAGACGGCTATTTGGCGGAGTCGATCAATAAAGATATTGAAGAGTGCAACGCCATCATTGAGCAGTTTATTGATTATCTGCGCACCGGCCAGGAGATGCAGACCGAGTTAAGCGATCTGAATGGCATTCTGGGTGAAGTGGTCGCGGCCGAGAGTGGCTATGAGCGGGTTATCGAAACCGCCATGGCGCCGGGTGAACTGATGATGAATGTGCATCCCCTGTCGATCAAGCGAGCGGCGGCGAACATGGTGGTGAATGCGGCGCGTTACGGTAACGGCTGGATCAAAGTCAGTAGTGGCCGTGAGCTGCAGCGCGGCTGGTTCCAGGTGGAGGACGACGGCCCGGGCATTAAACCGGAAGAGTTGAAACATCTGCTGCAGCCGTTTGTCCGTGGTGACAGCGCACGTAGCACCAGCGGAACCGGGCTTGGCCTGGCTATCGTACAACGTATTATTGATGGTCATCACGGCGCTTTGGATATTGGTACCAGCGAACGCGGTGGGTTGTTGATCAGGGCTTATATTCCGTTACCGATGGAAAAGAAAGAGTCGGCCAACGGGCATCAGGCAGTGAAAGACAGCGCCAAACTCCCCTGACAGTGAGGCTGCCCTGTCAGGGTTTTCTGCTCATGACGTAATATTCCGCCGCTTCTTCATGCAGACGCCGACCGGTGCCGGCTTGCCAGGGGTCGATTAATTCAATTCCGCAATGGATAAAGTCTTGGGTATTACGCGTGGCCAGGGCGGCACCGTAATGCAGGCAGGTGGCGGCGATCTGGGTGTCTGCCATGCTCATCAGCCGACCCTGACGCTGATTCTTCCCCATAAGTTCCGCGTATTGCATTGCGCAGAGCGTATCAAAGGGCAGAATTTGCTCATCAAATCTTATCTGCACCGCCTCTGCCAACTTAAACCTGAATTCGCGTTTTCGCTTTCCATCAGGCATACAGGCCACCCCGCTGAACAGCTCGGCGAGAACTACCGCACTCAGATAAAGCTCATCGTTGTCTTTTTCATTCAGCCATGTGAGGACGTTGTAGTGCGGATTGGGGCGCAACGTTTCCGAAATCACATTGGTATCGAGAATAATCATACCTGGTCATCGTCGTCGTCAAAGGTGACAATGCGCGCGGGTGTTTTATCACGCGGCGGGATCTCCAGTTCAACGCCACCCAACTCGGCAAAATGCTGATGCATCCAGGTGCCCAACCCATAGCGCGGGTGTTTTTTCACTAATGCCTGTTTCAAAATCATACGAGCTTCCTCCTCCATGGAATGGCCATTTTTCGCTGCAGAAACGCGCAGCAACTCTTTTACTTCGTCGTCCAGATTCCTGACGGTTATGGTAGCCATTGAAATCTCCTTTGCTATCAATGATTGCAGTGCTTATTATCCCTTTGCGTTGATTAAATAACAACCGATAAAAATAAAAAAAGGCGTGGGATCCACGCCTTAGCTGAAGCTGTAAAAAGAAGGTATTACAGTTTTGGACCGGCGCTGACCAATGCGGCACCTGCCGGGGTATCGGTGTATTTGTCAAAGTTGGTGACAAAACGCTCGGCCAGATCCTGTGCCTTCTCTTGCCATTGCTCAAGGCTGGCGTAAGTGGCGCGTGGATCCAGGATATCCGGGTTAACGCCCGGCAGTGAGGTTGGCATCGCCAGGTCGAAGATAGGCAGAGTAATGGTTTCTGCCTTATCGATTTCACCGCTGAGGATCGCGTCGATAATGCCGCGGGTATCCTTGATCGAGATACGTTTGCCGGTGCCGTTCCAGCCGGTGTTCACCAGATAGGCCTGCGCGCCGGCAGCCTGCATGCGTTTCACCAGCACTTCAGCGTACTGCGTTGGGTGCAGCGACAGGAAGGCTGCGCCGAAGCAGGCGGAGAAGGTTGGGGTCGGCTCGGTCACGCCGCGTTCGGTACCGGCCAGTTTGGCGGTAAAGCCAGACAGGAAGTGGTACTGGGTCTGGTTAGCGGTCAGGCGAGATACCGGCGGCAGTACGCCGAAGGCGTCTGCGGTCAGGAAGATCACCTTGGTGGCGTGACCCGCTTTGGAAACCGGCTTCACGATATTCTGGATGTGATAGATCGGGTAGGAAACGCGGGTGTTCTCGGTTTTTGAACCATCATTGAAATCTATGGTGCCGTCAGCCAGAACGACGACGTTTTCCAGCAGTGCATCGCGTTTGATGGCGTGATAAATATCCGGCTCTGCTTCTTCAGACAGCTTGATGGTTTTGGCGTAGCAACCGCCTTCGAAGTTAAACACACCGTCGTCATCCCAGCCGTGCTCGTCATCGCCAATCAGCTGGCGTTTCGGATCGGTGGACAGGGTGGTTTTGCCGGTGCCGGACAGGCCGAAGAATACCGCCACGTCGCCTTTCTCGCCTACGTTGGCCGAGCAGTGCATTGAGGCGATGCCTTTCAGCGGCAACAGGTAGTTCATGATGGAGAACATACCCTTTTTCATTTCGCCGCCGTACCAGGTGCCGCCAATCAGTTGCATGCGCTCAGTCAGGTTGAAGGCGACAAAGTTTTCCGAGTTCAGGCCCTGTTGCTGCCAGTTCGGGTTAGTGCATTTGGCGCCGTTCATCACCACGAAGTCTGGCTCGAAATCCTGTAGCTCTTCATCAGTCGGGCGGATGAACATGTTTTTAACGAAGTGCGCCTGCCAGGCTACCTCGGTAATAAAGCGGACTTTCAGACGGGAGTCGGCGTTGGCGCCGCAGAAGGTATCCATCACAAACAGACGTTTGCCGGAGAGTTGTGTGGTGACCAGCTGTTTCAGGTCTGCCCAGGTTTCCGGGCTAAGGGGTTTGTTGTCGTTTTTACCTTTACCCTGATCGGCCCACCAGACGGTGTCGCGGGTGATGTCGTCACGGACGATGTACTTATCTTTCGGGGAACGGCCGGTAAAAATACCGGTGTCGACGGATACGGCACCCAGCTTGGTTACGACCCCACGCTCAAAACCTTCCAGAGATGGGTCTGTTTCTTCCTTGAACAGCAAGTCATAACTCGGGTTGTGAACGATTTCGCCGACGTTATGAATCCCATAAGCGGCCAGATCCTGAGGGGTTATACCTTTAACACGCATGTCACTACTCCTTGGTCACAGAATTTCTGGCGCCAATTGTAGGGATTCAGCAGCGAGTAACCGCGATAGGTATCAAATATTTAACGTTTTAGTCGGTTTTTCGTTACGTTATGAGAGATAGCACACGGAAAAAAGCAAACGTGCAAACGAAGTAAGCAGGCAGGCGCTGGGAGCGCCCGCCGATAAAAGGTGCTACTTAGTGCAACTGCTCGCTTTCGTCGGTGTTACCGGTGTATAAAGCGGCGACGTCCATAGCGTCAAAGACATAGTGATTACCGCAATAATCGCAGTGCATATCAATGTTGCCATCTTGCTCCAGCATTTGAGCCACTTCTTCCGCCGGCAGCGTGATCAGCGCATCGGCGCAACGCTGGCGTGAACAGGTGCAACGGAAGACAACGTCCTGCGGTTCATACAGGGTGACTTCTTCCTGATGGTACAGGCGATACAGCACTTCGTTGGCCGGCAGGCCGAACAGCTCTTCGCTTTTCACCGTGTTGGTCAGTTGCACCAGGTGATCGAAGTCATCGGCATTACCATCCTGCGCCGGCAGGACCTGCAGCAGCATGCCGCCCGCGGCCGGTTGGCCTTCAGACTCACCGGTACGGATGAACAGGCGGGTCGGTAACTGCTCTGACTGACGGAAGTAAGCCTCGAGGCACTCGGCCAGCGTTTCACCTTCCAGTGCGACCACGCCCTGATAGCGTTCGCCTTCGGACGGGGCGATGGTGATCACCATGACGCCATTGCCGAGCATCTGATGCAGCGTGCTGTCATCAGCAATTTCGCTCTGTACGCGCGCTACGCCACGCATTTCCTGGCGGTTGTTACCGTTAATCACCGCCAGCTTCAGCGGGCCGTCGCCTTGTAACTGTACGGTGATGTCGCCGTCGAACTTCAACGTTGCGGTCAGCAGGCTGGTGGCAACCAGCAGTTCACCCAGCAGTTTCTTTACCGGTGCCGGATAGTCGTGGTTGTTCAGAACCTGCTGATAGGTTTCGCTGACGGTAACCAGCTCACCGCGCACCGCGTAGTTTTCAAACAGGTAACGGTGCAATTGGTCATGGTTAGACATAGTTTTCTCTCATTGCGGTGAGGGGTTATTCCTGCTCACCAAATTTAAATTTAATCAGGTCGCGCCGCTCTTTCTTGTCCGGACGGCGGTCCGGATGCGGCATGGTCAGCGCATTCATTTTGCGAGCGAGCGCTACTTTCTCTCGGTTGACGATGCTGGCCTCGGTTTCCTGATACATTTGCTGCGCCTCATCGGCGCCGCGCCGTTGGCTGGTCAAAGCCAGCACGATCACCGTGCGTTCTTCGTTTCCCTGACGCAGTTTGATCTCGGCGTTAAGCTCGACAATCTTGCTCGGCTTGCCGCGCTGTCCGTTGTAGTGCACCTTGCCGCCGTCGATCATCTCCCGTGCCAGTGCGCGGGTCTTATAGAAACGTGCCGCCCATAGCCACTTGTCCAGCCGGACGGCCTCGTCGCCTGTTGTTTTTCCTTTCATCAATTCCCCCTGGCCAACGCCGGTATCAACAGGCGGTAATCGCGCATCGATGGGTAATGCTGGAAGGTTTTCTCCGCCATGCTGGAATCCGGGTTTTGCACGCCCAGACAGTAGCGAATACCGAAGGTACGGGCGGCATCCAGAATCGGTTCTCCGTCGTCGACAAACAGCGTACGCTGCGGATCAAAACCGGTGTGTTGCTGCACTGCCTGCCACAAACGCTGATCTTCTTTCGGATAACCAAATGTGTGGGTGGAAAGTAATAAATCAAGGTGCCTGTCCAAACCGGTATGCTCAATTTTTACCGCCAGGCTGTGCGGGTGGGCGTTGGTCAACAAAATAGTCTGGTGGCCTGCCGCACGTAATGCCTGTAAAAACGGCTCGGTATCTTCGCGCAGCCGAGCACGGTTGCCTACCTCGCTGGTCATCCGGTAAATATCCATATCCAGCCGTTCGCTCCAGTAATCGAAGCAGTACCAGTTCATGGTGTGCTGTACGGCCAGATACTCCTGATGAATAATTTTGCGCGCTTCATCGAAGGGAATAGCCCGCTGTTCGCTCAGGGCCTGTGGCACCAGGCTGAGCCAAAAGTGGCTGTCGAACTCCAAATCGAGCAGGGTACCGTCCATATCCAGCAGCACGGTATCGATCTCGCTCCAGTCAAACTCGGGAACCATGAAAACTCCATAGGCGAACCGTCGGCGGTCCGCAGGATAAGGGTAATAGCGTTAGCGTAGCATAAGCTGATGACAGGGCGCAGGCCGGCTAGTGACTCAGGGCATCGGCCGCAATGACATCGGGGCAAGCTGCGGGTTAAAGCAGCTTTCGTAGTAGCGCTGGATATCGGCGATGCGGTGCTGATTGATGCGACGGCGCTGCACCAGCTTCCAGCTGTTGTAGCCCAGAACGACGGCGACGGTCAGCAGCAGCAGGCTGGTGCCGAGATAGCGCCACAGGGTGATGATATCCGGCTCGCTGTGCAGTGCAATATGACGGGTACCGTTGGCATCGACGCTGATATTGGTGATCACGCCCTGCGCCATGAACGGCGTATGCAACAGCATACCGGCAAGCCGTTGCAGCTCGTTCCATTGGTCAAGTGCGTTGTATTCGTTTAGCGGCACTGTCGGCTGCGGGTGATTCACCAGCTGTTTGCCTTCATCACTGGTGATCAGGAAACCTCCCGGTGGTGGGCTGTTGAGTGCTGCGGCGGCCTGCCTGGTTTCGCTGTAGACGAAGGAGGATGCGGCCACTTTGGTCAGGCTTTCCAGTGATTCGGCGCTCACCGGGCGTAGCAACACGTTCACCCCTTGCAGCGAGCCTGATTTGGCACGTTTCACCAGGGTGCCCCAGTTTTTGACGTTGCCCAGATTGACCAGTGCGTTCTTCAGCCGGACGCAGTCATTATCCGCTTGGCACAGATCCTGCGTTTTCAGCACGATATCGGAAAAATCATCCAACAGGATCATGCCGGATTTCTCGATTGCGCTGGCCAACTGTGGGTTGAGCTTTTGATCGGTGCCGTCAGGGTGCAATTGGGTGTTGACCGTCGCCAGCAGGGCTGAGGCCTTGTCGATCACTTCCGATTCCGGCTGCGGCAGCGGTGCCGCGTTGTTCCAGTAAATTCCGGAACAGTCGAACGGCATAAAGCTGGTGGAGCGCGCGCCACTGGTTAACGGCGGTACGTAGCACATGCCCGTGCCCTGGGCCCTCAGGGTATCCCCGATGCGTAACGTTGCGCCTTCCAGTGCTTGTACGTTGGTTACTTCAATTTTTTGTGCGCCTTGCAGCCAGGCCATGCTCAGCTTGAGCGGCAGGCTTAGTGGGATATAGGTCAGCAACAGCAGCAGCACTAAAAGTGAGCTGGCCATGAGAACCGCGTTCCTGCCCCATTGCTGCAGCGGGAAGTTTTTCACCTCATCATGCAGTGAAAGGTAGCGACCCTGGCGCAGCACCTGACGGTTAAGATAGATATCCACGTCGGTGGTTTTACCCAGATCCTGGGCGATGTATGGCTGCCAGTGTGGTGGATAAATCAGGTCAATGATGCCGAGTGAAATATTGCTGATTTGCCCCTGATTGGATTCGCCAAACAGCCCCCAGCGCTTGGGGGTACCCCGTAAGCAGTGCACTTCTTTTAGCTCGCGTGTCGCAGGGCGGCGGAACAGGTTCCAGCAGCCCCAGGCGATCGTCAACACGGCGACGACAATCATCCAGGGGATTACCACGACCGGGCTTATCAGACTGAAGAACAGCAACAGCAGGGCCGCCGAGATAATGGCGGCTTCCTTGATACCGTTCGGGCGATTGAGTGCGTGTTCTTCCGGGGTTTCCTTGCGGATGCTCAGCAGTTCGACATGCTCGCTCTCTTCCTTGCGGATAGAGGCGTTTTGGCTCGGAGTCGCCTGCACCACCGGCGGCAGCGGCCGATCGTGAATATGGTCTTTCAGCGAATGCCCGTTGAGAGAGATCACCAGTGGCAGCGTCTGGGTTCTAATCACTTCCACATGGTTATCGGCGCTGATGTACTGCTCCCAGAACGGCGGCAGATGCACCTCTTCGGCGTCCAGATAATAGCGCCATTTATTGGGTTCATCACTGGCCAGCCCGTAGCGGGTAATGGCGTGGGTGACCGGATAGACGTTGTCGCTTTGCGGCGTCAGCGCCAGTTTGGCAGAAGGCAATGAATTGCTGCCGGGCAACAGTTTGTTGCTCAGCTTGTTTTGTTGGCCGAGATAGTGCTCAACGGCGGCGCGTTCTTCGCCGGTCAGCTTGCGGTGTGTGGGTTTGATAAAGGGCAGCGTACGCGTCAGCAGTGGCTGATTGCGGGCTTTGAACCAAATATACAGGCCGGCGGCAATCAGGCAGGCAAGCACTAAGGCCAATATCAACACTATTGTGCTCATGCTATCCCCATCCTGTACCCGTGAACCTCACCAACCTGATGAATCCTAGACTATTATACGCAGCCAAATCACCAAGAGACACCCTGATCCGTAACGAGAGAACAGATTCTCCGTCGGGATCTCACTTATTGATAAAAATATCAGTCTTATTTCCCTGTCTTGCCTGCGTGATGATAGCAACCAGGTTGCACTGTCGATATCGGCATTATCTTATTTTAATGCGCTCTTTTTGCTGAATGAGAACAGAAAAGCGGCGGGTACTGGCTACGCTTGTTAAAAAAAAGTAAATTACTGCTTGTGCTCGTTGCGGCAAAGGTTCTCATTAACGCACAATGTGATCAAGATCGGATTTGGTCAGCGTTTGAACGCATGCGGACTGCGCGTCGCGCCAATCATTATTCTGGTTACCCGCGTTATCACGCCCGATGCTGCGGCCTGCTAGCGGATAACTCATTTGAGGCAATCATGGATAAACACCTGCAAAAACCAAAAATTCTGAAAGTGGAAACGGTCGCGCGTTCGCGTTTATTTAACGTTGAGTCGGTCGATTTGGAGTTCAGTAACGGTGTACGGCGGGTGTATGAGCGGATGCGGCCCTCAGATCGCGAGGCCGTGATGATTGTGCCGGTGATTGGCGACGATTTGCTGCTGATCCGTGAATATGCCGTGGGCACCGAATCTTATGAGCTTGGCTTTCCCAAAGGCTTGATTGATCCGGGCGAAGGCGTGCTGGAAGCGGCTAACCGTGAGCTGATGGAAGAGGTAGGTTTTGGCGCCAGACGCTTTGATTTCCTCAGCAAGCTGACGATGGCTCCCTCGTATTTTTCCAGCAAAATGAATATTGTACTGGCGCACGATCTCTATCCGCAGAGTCTGGAGGGGGATGAGCCGGAGCCCTTGCCGCAGGTGCGTTGGCCAATAGCCGACATGATGGCGCTGCTGGCAGAGCCTGATTTCCGCGAGGCGCGCAACGTTAGTGCGTTGTTCCTCACCGAGGCATTTTTACGCGGTTCCCGCTAAGCGCGACGGTTAAATGAAAAAGGGCCCAGATTCATCTGGGCCCTTTTTTTGTTAGAACAACTCGTGGCTTTCGCCGCCGGGATCCGTCAGCGTAGTGCCGGTATCTCGTGAAGGATAGTCCGTCGGCTGAGTCCCTTCGATAAAGTACTCGGAACGGCTACCGCCGCCACCGCCGGAAAGCTTACCGCTGCTCTTGTCGATGGTAACGCTGATAATGCCCGGTGGTGGGGTCACCTTCTGCTCTGGAATGCCTTCCAGTGCGGCCTTCATAAAGTCATCCCATGCCGGTTGCGCACTCTTGGCACCGCCTTCACCGCCGGAAGCCTGATCCGGGATCGCGCCGGATACCGTTGTACGGCCAAGGTCACGGCGGTGGTCATCGAAACCAATCCATACCGACGTCACGGTATCCGGGCCATAGCCGGAGAACCAGGCGTCTTTTGAACTGTTGGTGGTACCGGTTTTGCCACCGATATCACGACGTTTCAGATCACGGCCTGCACGCCAGGCGGTACCCATCCAACCCGGTTCGCCATAGATATTGCTGTTCAGCGCATCGTGCATCAGGAATGCCAGCGGGGTGCTGATAACGTGTGGCGCATACTGTTGATCGCCATCTTGCTGAACCTGAGCAGGTGTCACCTGCTCCAACTGCGGCATTGGCACGTTGCCATTTTTGCCTTCCTGCGACGTCGCGACATTTTCAATGTTGTCTTCGGAAAGCACGGCCGAACGGTGAGTGTCACCATAAATCACCGGCAGATTACAGCTGTTGCAGACAATTTTCGGCTTGGTTTCGAACACGGTGTTGCCGTTATCGTCTTCAATCTTGGTGATGAAGTACGGATCCACCAGATAACCGCCGTTGGCCAGCACCGCGTAACCGCGTACCAGTTGCATTGGGGTAAACGAAGCCGAGCCCAATGCCAGTGATTCGGTATGCACGATGTTTTGCCCCGGGAAGCCGAAACGCTGCAGATATTCCGCTGCGTAGTCAACGCCCATGGCACGCATGGCACGCACCATCACCACGTTCTTCGACTGTCCCAGCCCCTGACGCAGGCGAATCGGGCCATCGTAGGTTGGCGGTGAGTTCTTCGGCCGCCAGTCGGTACCTGCACCTGGATCCCAACGGGTGATCGGCAGGTCATTCAGGATAGTGGCCAGGGTCAGACCCTTGTCCATCGCGGCGGTATACAGGAAGGGCTTGATATTGGAACCGACCTGACGCAGCGCCTGAGTCACGCGGTTGAACTTGCTTTGGTTGAAGTCAAACCCGCCGACCAGAGCTTTCACCGCGCCGTCATTCGGGTTGATCGATACCAGGGCTGAGTTGACGTCCGGCACCTGTGACAGCCACCAGTTTTCGCCCACCTTGCGAACCCACACTTGTTGACCGGCCTGCACGACATCGGTGACGCGTTTCGGCGTTGGGCCTTGCTGAGTGTCGGATCTGTAAGGCCGCGCCCAGCGCATGGTGGACATCGGCAGTGCGACATGGCTGCCGTCTGCCATCATGGCCGTTGCCTCTTCGGCGCTGGTTGCGACAATCACCGCCGGTGACAATGGGCCGTAGTTCGGCAGATTCTTCAATGAATCGACAATCTGTTTTTGGTCCCAGGCCGCTTCACCCACTTTCCACAGCACGTTAGACGGGCCGCGGTAGCCGTGGCGCATATCGTACGCCAGCACGTTGTTACGCACCGACTCCTGCGCCGCCAACTGCAGTTTCTTGGTGACGGTGGTGTAGACCTTGTAGCCGTCGGTATAAGCATTGTCACCGTAACGCTTGATCATCTCCTGACGCACCATTTCGGAGAGATAGGGTGCGGAGAAGCTGATTTCTGGCGCATGGTAATTGGCCACCAGCTCTTCACTGCGCGCCTGATCGAACTGCGCCTGAGTGATGTAATGCTCATCCAGCATCCGCGACAGCACCACGTTGCGGCGAGCTACGGCGCGATCGTGGGAGTAGAGCGGATTGAACGTAGAGGGGGCTTTCGGCAAGCCGGCGATGGTCGCCATTTCGCTTAAGCTGAGCTGACTGACGTCTTTACCGAAGTAAACCTGCGCCGCAGCACCCACGCCATAGGCGCGATACCCCAGATAGATTTTGTTCAGATACAGCTCGAGGATTTCGTCTTTGGTCAGCATCTGTTCGATGCGTATTGCCAAGAAAGCTTCCTTGATCTTGCGCATCAGGGTGCGTTCCGGGCTTAAGAAGAAGTTTCTCGCCAGCTGCTGGGTAATGGTACTTGCCCCCTGTGACGCATGGCCAGACACCAGCGCAATTGAGGCAGCACGGAAGATACCGATTGGGTCGACGCCATGATGCTCATAGAAGCGGCTGTCTTCGGTGGCGATAAACGCATGCACCATAACCGGCGGAATTTGGTTCAGTTTTAGCGGAATACGGCGTTTTTCACCGTATTGGGCGATCAGCTCGCCGTCGGCGCTGTAAACCTGCATCGGTATTTGCAGCCGCACATCTTTCAGCGTTGCGACGTCAGGCAGCTGTGGCTCGACATATTTGTACAAGCCAAAGATCGAGGCTGCCCCCAACACGATGCAACACACTGCAAGGATTAGTAAATACTTTACGAACTTCACCTGAGATTTCCCATTTTCATGTCATTTGGGCAGTTTATAAACAACCGCGCGGTAGTATAAAGGCAAGCCTGCAACATGGATATGTTCTTTTGTTATCTGACGATATGGAGGTTGGGCAAAATATGATCACTCAAGCATGGCAGGTGGGGCTGGATATACAAAGTCACTGCGTTCGTGCCCTGGCGGCACAGCGCCGTCGCAATGGCTGGCAACTGCGTCACTGGTGGCAACAAAGGTTGCCGCAACCGGTGCTGCGTGAGGGCTGCCTAGAGCAGAGCGATGCGCTGATCCAGGCGTTGCGCCAATGGCGGGTTCAGTTACCAAGACATATTTCCTTACGCATTGCTCTGCCCGCGCAGCGGGTTTTACAGCATCGATTGCCACTGCCGGACGCCAGGCTGAAAGAGCCGGCGCGAAGTGACTACATCACCAGTCAGGGGCTGAAAAAGTTTCCTCTGGATAGCCAAACATTGGCGCTGGACTACCGCCAGTCACTGCCCGAACACGCAACTCTGCTGCTGACCGCCGCCCGTCAGCAAGAGCTGCAACAGTGGCTGAACTGCCTGCGTCAGGCAAATTTACAGCCGCAGGTGGTTGATATTGCCCCATGCGCACTGCGTGTGATGGCGGCAGCGGCAGGCGTGTCGGGCGAAGCCGGTTTGCTGCACCGCCTCGATGAAGAATGGTTATGGGTGACCGCACACCGAGCGGAGTTTGCCTATGGCATCGTACCGCTTCGGGAAGCGGACGGGGCAAATCAGGCGCTGGCCGCAATGCATGCCGCCTGTCCATCACTCAGCGAACATCAGATTTACTATAGCAGCGTGATTGATGAGCCGCCTCCGTCAGGAAGCTTGCCGTGGTCGCCTCTCAGCGCTTTCAGCCAGCTGCGTCCCCCGTTACCCACATTGCCGGCGGCGTTTGTCCTGGCCGGCGGTCTGGCGCTGCGCGCTGAGGACAACTGATGTATCAGGTTAATCTTTTGCCCTGGCGCATACGGGGACAGCGTCGCCGCTATGCCTTTTGGTTACGCATATTCATTTTGCAGCTGGTGCTGGTGTTGGCGCTACTGATGGTGGTTTTTGGCCTGTTGAGTCAACACCAGGCACAGCGGAATGAGGCGCTATTGACGCTGATCGGTCAGCAGGCAGAACTGACCGAGCGTTATCAACAATTGCAACAGTCGGTGGCGCGTCTGGCGCGTTTAACTGCGTTGGCGCAACAGTATGACAACAACCTTGCGCATAACCGACGTTATCTACAGCTGTTGCAGCACCTATCCACTTCACTGCCTGACCCGCTGTGGCTGATCGCGCTGGAAAGCCACTCGCAGAATATCACTTTACGGGGGCTTAGCCGGCGTTATGAGGCGGTGCTTCAGTTTGAACAGCAACTGACGGCGTTACCCCTGTTACAGAACTACCGTCTGGCAGAGGTGGTACAGCGTCAGGATGGTTTGTTCTCATTTACGTTGATGGCGCAATGGGGGCAGGGTGGATAAGTCATTGCCGCTGTGGTTAGCGAGAGGGTTGGGTTTGCCGGTGTGGAAACTGTTGGCCATCCAGTGGTTGGTGTTGGGCAGCCTGATCCTGCTGTTCGGCCTGCTGCTGCAAGGAAAATGGCAGCAACTGACACAGACCGAGGCGCAGCAGCAGCGTCTGATGCAACAGATGACCCCCTTGTGGGAGCAATTGGCTCGTATGCCGACGCTGGATCAGGTGAATCAAAGCCTGCAGCAGGTCACCCGCCCGCCTGCCGTCGATAGCGATTTGGCGAGCACGTTGCAACGAGCGGGGGCCGGGCTGCAGCGTTGGCAGCAGCAGGGTGATTCGCCACGGCAAACCCTGATGCTGCATCTCAATTACGGCAGTTTATTAAGGCTGTTGGAGAGTTTGCCGGCCCAGTTGCGTATTGATCAAATGACCGTTGAGGCGCAGGTGGGCGAACTGACAGCACATTTCATTCTCCAGGCGGCTGCGACAGAGGCAGAGGCGGTAAACCAATGAATAAATGCTGTGGGTTCTGGTTACTGTGGCTGCCTCTGGCGCTGATGGCCCAGCCTCAGCCACGCGATCCTTTTAAGCCATTGCCCTTGCCCGATTGCCCGAGCGCGGGGGAGTCGCCGGTGAACTGGCAATTGAAGGGCACCATTGGGCAGGCGGCGTTACACCATGCCTGGGTGGTTACGTCCACCGGGCAGTGGCTGCGCTTAAAACCCCAACAAACCCTGTTAGACGGGCGTTGGCGGGTAGAGCAGGTCGTTAAGGGGCAAGTAACGCTGAAAGCGAATCAGGGCGATCCGGTATGTCCGGCCGTTGAGAATGCAGTGGTGTTGAGTCTGGGAAACCTTAAGGAAGAAAAATGAAAGGATGCCGTTGGTTGGCGGTGCTGTTCTGGGGGGTAGCTCTCGCCGGTGCAGCACAGGAGCAAGACCCCGTTTCACTGGAGTTTCAGGAGGCTCCTGTTACCCAGGTGCTGCAGGCGTTGGCGGATTATCAACAGTTGAATATGGTCACCGCGGCAGGTGTGGGGGGCAATCTGACGTTGAGGTTGGATAATGTGCCCTGGCATCAGGCTCTGGCGGTGATTTTGCGCATGGGGAAGTTGTCAATGACGCTGGAGGGGAATGTCATGCTGGTTTCTCCTGAACCCAATGAGCAAGAAAAGCAGCGCCAACAGCAGGCGCTGGTACAAAAACAGCCGCTAAAAAGCGTGACCCTGCCGTTGAGCCATGCCGATGCGGAAGAGGTTGCTGAAAACCTGAACGCGCAGGGTGGAATATTGCTGAGCGAGCGTGGCAGCGTGGTGGCAGATAAACGCATCAATGCGGTATTGATCCGCGATACCGCGTCGATTGTGGCGTTATTAACGCAAAGGATCGCCGAAATGGATGTGCCTTTGGCACAGGTGCAATTGGCGGCGCATATCGTCACCATCAACAGTGAGAGTTTACGTGAGCTGGGTGTGCGCTGGGGGTTGGCTTCGGACGACCGTCCGGCCAAGTCATGGCAGATGGGCGGCTTTAATGTGGGATTACCGCTGGAGCGCAGTGCTGTCAGCGCGGGTTTCCATCTGGCACGAATCGGCGGGCGATTATTGGATCTGGAGTTGATGGCGTTGGAGCAGGAAAACCGGGTAGAAATCATCGCCAGTCCGCGCCTGCTGACCGCGAACCTGCAAACCGCCAGCATAAAGCAGGGGACTGAAATTCCCTATGAAGTGAACAACGGCTCCAGCGGGGCGACGTCGATGGAGTTCAAGGAAGCGGTACTGGGCATGGAGGTGACGCCGAAAGTTTTGCCCAATGGCCGCATTACCCTGACGTTGCAAATCAGCCAGAACATGCCCGGGCGTTCAATCAGCCGTGCGGCAGGCGAGACGTTGGCGATAGATAAGCAGGAAATCAAAACTCAGGTGACGGTAAAAGATGGCGAAACCGTTGTTTTGGGGGGCGTATTTCAGCGCCATAGCGCCGAGGGGGCAGACAAGGTGCCCGGGATTGGCGACGTACCCTTGCTGGGTTCCCTGTTCAAACAGAGCAGCAAACAGCATAAACGGCGCGAACTGGTGATATTCATTACTCCGACATTGATTAAGGCCTGAGCAACCGGGTGTGCGGTTCGTGGGAAATCGCCTAAAGTTGATGAGCAGATGCACTTTTTTATCACCTTCGGGGCATCTGCGTTTGACGCTGCGACCGATTTAGCTTACAAGGGTTACCGAATTGAGCACCGAGGTTTTTTTGTTAGCGCCAAGACGCCGTTAAAAACGTATGGTTTCCCTCCTGCGGCGTGGATTGCGATTTATTCGGTTGCCAAACTACCAAGAGTGTTGAGATAATTTTCCGTCTGATCTCGCACTATCGTTCATGAGGTTTCAGTTTAGGTCCCGCCGCTGATTTGATTGGCGGGGCGGGTTAACATTAACGAATTGTCTTAGTAATACCGAAAAACATGGCAGAGAAACGCAATATCTTTCTGGTTGGGCCTATGGGTGCCGGCAAAAGCACTATTGGCCGTCAGTTAGCTCAGCAACTCAATATGGAGTTTTTCGACTCCGATCAAGAAATTGAGCGACGTACCGGAGCTGACGTGGGCTGGGTATTCGACGTGGAAGGTGAAGAAGGTTTCCGCGATCGTGAAGAAAAAGTCATTAATGAACTGACGGAAAAGCAAGGCATCGTGCTGGCTACCGGCGGTGGTTCGGTTAAATCGCGTGAAACGCGTAACCGTCTGTCGGCGCGTGGCGTAGTGGTGTACCTGGAAACCACTATCGAGAAGCAATTGGCCCGTACCCAGCGCGACAAAAAGCGTCCGCTGCTGCAGGTTGATTCTCCTCCGCGTGAAGTGCTTGAAGCGCTGGCGAAAGAGCGCAATCCGTTATACGAAGAAATTGCAGATGTCACCATCCGCACCGACGATCAAAGCGCCAAAGTGGTTGCCAACCAGATAATCAACATGCTGGAAAGCAACTGATAGCGGTTTCCGTGTTCGCCACGGCAAATGCGGAAGACTGATTGTGTTCCCCGCGTTGCGGGGATAAACCACATTGAGAACTGAGCGCGACATGGAGAGAATTACCGTAACGCTTGGGGAGCGCAGCTACCCGATAACCATAGCCGCCGGATTGTTTAACGATCCGGCTTCTTTTATGCCGCTGAAGGCGGGTGAACAGGTCATGCTGGTCACCAACCAAACCCTGGCGCCACTTTATCTGGAGCATGTCCGGAAGGTGTTGGAGCAGGCAGGCGTCATGGTGGATCAGGTGATTTTACCTGATGGCGAACAGTATAAATCTCTGGCCGTACTCGAGCAGGTGTTCTCGGCACTGTTGGAAAAGCCGCACGGTCGTGATACCACGCTGATTGCCCTTGGGGGCGGCGTGATTGGCGATCTTACCGGCTTTGCCGCCGCTTGTTATCAGCGCGGTGTCCGCTTTATTCAGGTCCCTACCACGCTGCTGTCGCAGGTGGACTCTTCCGTTGGCGGTAAAACCGCCGTCAATCATCCGCTCGGCAAGAACATGATCGGCGCCTTCTATCAACCCGTTTCTGTGGTGGTTGATCTCGATTGCCTGAAAACCTTGCCGGCGCGTGAGCTCTCCTCTGGTTTGGCTGAAGTGATCAAGTACGGGATTATTCTCGACCACGATTTCTTCGTCTGGCTGGAAAACAATATCGATGCCCTGGTGGCGCTGGATATGCAGGCTCTGGCCTACTGTATCCGCCGCTGCTGTGAGCTGAAGGCCGAAGTGGTTGCCGCTGATGAACGCGAAAGCGGGCTGCGCGCGCTGCTGAATCTGGGCCATACTTACGGCCATGCGATCGAAGCCGAAATGGGCTATGGTGTATGGTTGCACGGTGAAGCCATTGCCGCCGGTATGGTGATGGCGGCAGAAACCGCGCACCGACTCGGCCAGTTCTCCCGCGAAGATATTGAACGTATTAAAGCACTGTTGCTGCGCGCTGGTTTACCGGTGTGTGGCCCGCAGGAAATGGCTCCGGGAACTTATCTGCCGCATATGATGCGCGATAAGAAAGTCCTGGCCGGTGAACTGCGCTTGGTACTGCCGACGGCCATTGGCCAGGCGGAAGTCCGTGGCGGAGTGGGGCATGATAGGGTGCTCGCTTCGATCGCAGCTTGCCTTCCTGACGGAATGTCTAAGTAAATCGGGCGAAGTAACAGTGGCTTAGCCGCCGTTTACATCTATATTAATTAATGTGCGAAGCATGACTGACGTCGCTTTGCCATCATCGGGTTAATCTGCCCGTGCCACGGTAGGTATACAGTGGTGGGCTTTTGCCTCTAGTTGGAGGGTTTCAGATGGATGAGTTTAAACCGGAAGACGATCTCAGACCTGATAGCAGCGATCGTCGTCCTGCACGTTCGCGTAAACCGGCTCCGGGACCGCGTTTTGCCGTTTCACGTCAGCACTTAATGATTGGTATCGGTATTTTGGTGTTGTTGCTGCTGATTATCGGTATTGGTTCGGCGTTGAAGGCGCCAACCAAGCATGAGGCGGCACAGGAAAGCGCCCAGAATGGCGCAGCCAAAGACATTAATCTGTCAGGTTCTTCGTCACTGACTGCCGGTCATACCGGTGTTCCGGGCGGAACCACGGATACCAATGACAACAACGGCGTGAGCAGCAGCTCGCAGCCGCAAACCGTCAGCGTTCCTCCGATCTCCAGCACCCCGACGGAAGCGCAACCGCAGCCACCGCAGGGCGGCGCGCAGCAGCGTGTCGATCTGCCGGGCAATATGTCGGATGCATTGTCAGCGCAGCAAGGTCAGGTTGATGCCGCTACCCAGGGCATGACAGGGCCAGCTTCGACGCTGCCAACGGCCCCGGCCACCCTGATGAACGGCGCTGCGGCGAAAGAAAGCGTCCGCCCGGTTCAGGGCACGGCGCCACAGCAACATAAAACACCGGCGAAAACCGTCAGCAAGCCGACGGCCACGGCCACCCAGCATAAATCGCCAACCACGGTGTATACGCCGGCACCCGCCTCTTCTGCCAAAGCGGGAACAGCAAGTGCCAAGGCGGGGGCCGTTAGCGGCAGCGGCGGTTCGCTGCAGTCTGCACCGGCAAGCCATTACACTCTGCAACTGAGCAGCGCTTCGCGTTCCGATACGCTGAACGCCTACGCCAAGCAGCAGAAATTACAGCATTATCTGGTGTACTCGACTAAACGTGACGGCAAACCCTGGTACGTGCTGGTGAGTGGCAACTATGCCTCTTCAGCGGAAGCCAAGCGTGCCATCGCGACGCTGCCGGCGGATGTTCAGGCGAAAAAACCCTGGGTCCGGCCTGTAAGTCAGGTTCAACAGGATCTGAAAAAGTAACCCGATAGATTTCAAGCTGCATTCAGGCATTGAAGGGGCGCACAAACTGCGCCCCTGTTACTCAGGGCGGACAGAGTCGCCCATGACCGATGGCTGGAGTTGCCTGCGGACAGGCCGAATAACTGTGCGTGGCCAAGGGTGCTGCGGCTTGAAGGATGAAGGGTATCAATCACTTAAATTTGTGCGCTGATGTGCTGTCTGAAACAGAGTACAATCCGCCGCTCTGAATTGTATAATAAGTAGCTAATTGACGGCATGAAGAAAAACCGCGCTTTTTTAAAATGGGCTGGTGGAAAATACCCGCTGGTGGACGAGATCCGTCGTCACCTGCCAGCAGGCGACTGCTTAATCGAGCCCTTCGTGGGTGCGGGTTCAGTCTTCCTGAACACGGAATACGACGCCTATATTCTCGCCGACATCAACAGCGATCTTATTAATCTGTATAACATCGTTAAACTGCGTACGGATGACTTCGTGCGTGATGCCCGCCTGCTTTTCACCGATGAATTCAATAAGTCAGAACAGTTTTACCTGCTGCGCGAAGAGTTCAATATGAGTGCCGACGCTTACCGTCGTGCGCTGCTGTTTCTTTACCTGAACCGCCACTGCTATAACGGCCTGTGCCGCTATAACCTGCGCGGGGAGTTCAACGTGCCGTTTGGACGTTACAAGAAACCGTACTTCCCGGAGGACGAGCTGTACTGGTTCGCTGAAAAATCCCGCAACGCCACTTTTGTCTGCGAGCATTACCGCGATACCATGGCAAAAGCCGAGCGTGGTACCGTGGTGTATTGCGATCCGCCGTATGCGCCATTATCGGCGACGGCGAATTTTACCGCCTACCACACCAACAGCTTTAGCATGGCCGACCAGCAGAGCCTGGCGCTGATGGCGCACCAGCTTGCGGTAGAAAATCAGGTGCCGGTATTGATTTCCAACCATGATACCGAGCTGACGCGTGACTGGTACCAGCACGCCTCGCTGTACGTGGTGAAAGCGCGCCGTACCATCAGCCGCAATATTCTTGGTCGCAGCAAAGTGAACGAGCTTTTAGCGCTGTATCGATAGGCTGTGACCCGCCATTGTGCGTGAGCACCGCTGGCGGTCATTTGGACGCGCAGCAAGGCGCGAGTCGTGAGGTTTGGTGGGCCAAATAAGCGGCTCGTAACACAGGTGCGCGTTCAAATGGCCCCAGCCCTTCGGGTCGCGCCCCAAAAGCCCGTACTCAGCGTTGTCGGGCTTGAACATAGGCCCGCTATGCCCGGCCCCCTCCGCCTTGATTACGGGCTTTTGGGTCTGCGACGGCGCCACGAGCAATGGCGGGTCATAGCCTGCACCGGGTTACGCCCCGGCGTATAACAATTCGAACCCTACGTTTGGAGATAGCGGATGAAAAAATTTTTGATTGCCCCGTCCATTTTGTCAGCAGACTTTGCCCGCCTGGGTGAGGACACTGCCAACGTGTTGGCCGCAGGCGGCGACGTAGTGCATTTTGACGTAATGGATAACCACTACGTTCCCAATCTGACCATCGGGCCGATGGTTTGTCAGGCGCTGCGTAATTACGGTATCACTGCGCCGATTGACGTTCACCTGATGGTGAAACCGGTCGACCGCATTGTGCCGGATTTCGCTGCTGCGGGCGCCAGTTACATCTCTTTCCATCCTGAAGCCTCCGAACACGTCGATCGCACCATTCAATTGATTAAAGAGCACGGCTGTAAAGCCGGCCTGGTATTCAATCCGGCAACGCCGCTGAGCTACCTCGATTACGTGATGGATAAAATCGACGTGATCCTGTTGATGTCGGTCAACCCTGGTTTTGGCGGTCAGTCGTTTATCCACGGCACTTTGGATAAGCTGCGTCAGGTGCGCAAAATGATCGACGAAAGCGGTCGCGATATCCGACTGGAAGTGGATGGTGGCGTGAAGGTCGACAATATCGCTGAGATCGCAGCCGCCGGTGCGGATATGTTTGTCGCGGGTTCCGCCATCTTCGGCAAGCCGGATTATCGCCGGGTGATCGACGAAATGCGCAGCGAGTTGGCGAAGGTGACGCATGGCTGATTTCGGAGCGATCCGCGCTCTGGCTTTTGACCTCGATGGCACACTGGTAGACAGCGCGCCGGGGTTGGCAGCCGCTATCGATTTGGCATTGGCGGAAATGGGCCTGCCGCAGGCCGGTGAGGCCCGGGTGGGCACCTGGATTGGCAACGGCGCCGACGTACTGGTACAGCGTGCGCTGCGCTGGGCAGAAGTGGAAACCACGCCGGAACACTGTGGGCAGCTTCGCGAGCGTTTCGATCATTTCTATGCGCAAACCGTCGACAGCGGCAGCCGCCTGTTCCCACAGGTGAAAGAAACCCTGGCTCAACTGGCTGCGCAAAATTACCCGATGGCGCTGGTGACCAACAAGCCAACGCCGTTTGTTGCGCCGTTGCTGGCCGCATTGGGCATTATTGATTACTTCTCGCTGATTATCGGCGGTGACGACGTGGTGGAGAAGAAACCCCACCCGGCGCCCCTGTATCTGGTCCTCGGCAAGCTTGGCCTGCGCGCCAACGAGTTGCTGTTTGTCGGCGACTCCCGCAATGATATTCAGGCGGCACAGGGGGCAGGTTGCCCAAGCGCCGCACTGACCTACGGTTATAACTACGGCGAGGCGATTGCCCTGAGCCATCCCGACCGCGTGTTGGAGCGCTTTGCCGATTTGTTGCCCGCTCTTGGGCTGTCATCTTTAGAGAATCAGGAAATTTAAACATGAGTAAGCCCATCGTATTTAGCGGCGCGCAACCGTCCGGTGAACTGACCATTGGCAACTACATGGGTGCACTGCGTCAGTGGGAGAAAATGCAGGATGATTACGACTGCATCTACTGCATCGTCGACCTGCATGCGATCACCGTCCGTCAGGACGCAGAAAAATTGCGTAAAGCCACGCTGGATACGCTGGCGCTGTACCTGGCCTGTGGTATCGATCCGCAAAAAAGCACCATCTTCGTGCAGTCGCATGTACCTGAACACACGCAGCTGAGCTGGGTGTTGAATTGCTACACCTATTTCGGCGAACTGAGCCGCATGACCCAGTTCAAGGACAAATCCACTCGTTATGCGGAGAACATCAACGCCGGCCTGTTCAGCTACCCGGTATTGATGGCGGCCGATATTCTGTTGTATCAGACTAACCAGGTGCCGGTCGGCGAAGACCAGAAACAACATCTGGAGTTGAGCCGTGACATCGGTCAGCGTTTCAACGCGCTGTACGGTGACGTGTTCAAAGTGCCTGAGCCGTTTATTCCCAAGTCCGGCGCTCGCGTGATGTCGCTGCAAGAGCCGACCAAGAAGATGTCCAAGTCGGACGATAACCGTAATAACGTGATCGGCCTGCTGGAAGATCCGAAAGCGGTGGCCAAAAAGATCAAACGCGCGATGACCGACTCGCAAGAGCCGCCAGTGGTGCGTTATGACGTGGTGAACAAGGCGGGGGTGTCTAACCTGTTGGATATTCTCTCCGGCGTGACCGGCAAGAGCATCCCTCAGTTGGAAGCCGAGTTTGAAGGGCAGATGTACGGCCACCTGAAAGGCGCCGTCGCTGAAGCGGTATCCGGCATGCTGGGCGAGCTGCAGGAGCGTTATCATCGTTTCCGCAATGACGAGGCCCTGCTGCAGCAAGTGATGCGTGATGGCGCTGCCAAGGCCCGTGCACGCGCTCAGGAAACGCTGGCGAAGGTTTACCAGGCTGTGGGCTTTGTTTCCCCGCAGTGAGGATCAGAGCAAAAAGAAAAGCGGCCATTGGCCGCTTTTTTTACGTCTGTTTCAGGCCATTTGCGCCAGTGGTTGCGGTGGCTCCTGGCTTGAGAACCAGTTCAGCTTGCTGCGCAGGCTGACTACGCTGCCGACGATGATTAAACTTGGGCTGGCAGCCTGTAAGGCCAGCGTCCCCAGTTGGCTCAATTCACCTTCGATTACCCGCTGGTGGCAGGAAGTGCCGTTTTCTACCAACGCCACCGGCGTAGCGGCAGGCATGCCGTGCGCGATCAGTTGGCGTTGGATCTCTGCCGCCTGCGTCAGGCCCATGTAAAACACCAGAGTTTGTTGCCCGGCGGCCAGCGTTGACCAGTCCAATCCGCCGTCACTCTTGGCGTGGCCGGTCACCAGGCGCACGCTCTGGGCGTGGTCGCGATGGGTGAGGGGAATGCCGCTGTAGGCCGAACAACCGGAGGCGGCGGTAATGCCCGGCACCACCGAGAACGGAATATTGGCGTCGGCCAGGGTTTCCAGCTCTTCACCGCCGCGGCCGAAGATAAAGGGATCACCGCCTTTCAGCCGCACCACGCGTTTACCGAGCTGCGCCTGCTGCAGCAAAATTTGATTGATCTGCTCCTGCGGCACGCAATGTTGGCCCGCACGTTTGCCGACAAAAATGCGTTCGGCATCGCGGCGCACCAGCGTCATGACTTCATCAGACACCAGCCGGTCGTAAACCACCACGTCGGCCTGCTGGATTTGCTGCAGGCCTTTCAGCGTCAGCAAACCGGCATCGCCCGGCCCGGCCCCCACCAATACCACTTCGCCGCTTTCTTGTGGTTGATGGCTAAACAGTTGCTCAATTTGCCGCTCCGCCAGCGCTACGTCATTATTGGCCAGTGACTGTGCCAGCCGATCGTGGGCAAACAGCCTTTCCCAAAAACGGCGGCGTGAGCCGATGTCGCCGAAGTGCTTTTTCACCCGTTGACGCAGTGAACCCCCTAACTGTGCCAACTTGCCAAGATGTTGGGGCAGCACGGCTTCGAGCTTTTCACGCAGCAGTCGTGCCAGCACCGGGGCTTTACCGCCGGAGGACACCGCGACCATGATCGGCGAGCGGTCGATGATCGACGGCATGATAAAGCTGGCGCGTTTCGGATCGTCGACCACGTTGCAAAATACCCGCTGCTGGTTGGCACATTGGTACACCAGCGCATTGACCTCAACCCGGTCGGTGGCGGCGATCACCAGCCACTTTTCTGCCAGTAACTCTGCACTGAATTCACCTGCCGCCAGCGTGAGGCGGCCAAGAGCTGCCCATTCGTGGAACTGTGGGGTGAAAGTACAGGCATTGACGGTCAACATCGCACCGGCGTCCAGCAGCAGGCGAGCCTTGCGCTCGGCAATCTCACCGCCACCGACCAGCAGGCAGGCTTTGTGTTGCAGTTGGCAGAAAATCGGCAGGTAATCCATCGGCACTCCTCGGGGCAATCAGCAGTGGGGCGCAAGGCGCCCCGGAATATTATGCAGTCTGGCGTGCTACGGCTTTCTCAGCCTGTGGCCGTTCGGCGCGCGGCGTGGCGTACCAATAACCCAGGCCCATCAACACGGCCCCGGACAGGATATTGCCCAGCGTCACCCACAGCAGATTATGGCCGATCCCGCTAAGGGTATAGGCCTCACTGTGATGACCGAACCAGGACAGGGCGAACAGCGTCATGTTGGCGACCGAGTGTTCGTAGCCGGAAGCGATAAAGGCCAGCAGACACCACCAGATCGCAATGAATTTGGCGGCACCCTCAACGCGGATGGCCATCCAAATTGCCAGGCAGACCAGCCAGTTACACAGCACGCCCTTGAAGAACAGCACTTCTGCCGGAGCAGTGGTTTTCGCCAGTGCCACGGTGTGTACCAGGCTGGTGTCCACCGGCAACAGGCTGCCGCCGCCGTAATAGTACATCAGCGCTACCAGCACCGATCCCAACAGGTTACCCAGCCAGGTTTGCGGCAATACGGCCCACATTTGGCCCTGCGTAATGGTGCCGGCTTTGACGCCCAGCGTCAGGAACATGGTATGACCGGTGAACAACTCCGACCCGGCAATGATCACCAGCGTCAGCGCGATGCCGAAGGTGGCGCCCATGACCAGCGGACGAAGAGACGGATCGACCAGATTGCCGAGGGTGAAGATTAAAATGATGCCGAGGCCGACGTAGGCCCCGGCCATCGCCGAGCTGATCCAAAAGCCCAGCGGGCTGTGCTTTGCCAGCCTGACGATGCGCGCCGCGTTGGCGGCACATTTGTTGATGGTATCGGTGAACATGCTGCTTCCCCTGAGGTTAAATAAAAAAATCAGGCCGCGACCTGCACCATGCCGTCTACAACCCGGCTGGTGAAATGCGCGACGCAGCGGCTGTCATCTTCCAGACAGTAACCGTCGTGCAGGCGGAAATGCTGTTTTTTCAGCGGGCTGGCGACCCACAGCTCACCCTGATGTTCGGCAATCAGCCCACGTGATAACACGCTGGCCTGGGCGAAGGGATCAATATTGCTGATGGCAAACACCTGCTCGTCGGCAAAGGGGCGGAAAACCGCCACCTGTTGGTCACCGATCAGGGCACACACGCCGGTGCCGGGCAGGATATCGGTGATGGCGCAAAGGGTTGTCCACTGGCTCATACGTTGTTCTCCTCGGCTTCAAGCAGGGTGACGGGAATGCGTTCATCCGGACGTGCCGGCCGGTGCTGTTCGCGCTCGGCGACCACCTGGACGTTAGGATCGCGCAGGCTGCTGTTGATAAAGTGGGCAAAGCGCACCTGGGCTTCAGGATGCTCAAGGGTTTCTTTCCACTCGCAGGCAACCGCGTCGCGCAGGCGGGCGATCTCGGCTTCCAGTTGATCGTTGATCCCCAGTTTGTCGTCAATGATCACCTTACGCAGGTAATCGATGCCGCCTTCCAGGCTTTCCAGCCATACCGAGGTGCGCTGCAGCTTATCGGCGGTGCGGATATAGAACATCATAAAGCGATCGAGGTAGTGCTCCAGCGTCTCGCGGTCGAGATCGGCTGCCAGCAGGTCGGCATGGCGTGGTTTCATCCCGCCGTTACCGCATACGTACAGGTTCCAGCCGTTTTCGGTTGCGATAATACCGACGTCTTTGCCCTGGGCTTCGGAGCATTCACGGGTACAGCCGGAAACGCCAAACTTCATTTTGTGCGGGGTACGAATGCCTTTGTAGCGGTGTTCCAGTTTGACGCCAAAACCGACGCTGTCACCGACACCAAAGCGGCACCAGGTGCTACCGACGCAGGTTTTGGACATGCGCAGCGCCTTGGCGTAGGCGTGGCCGGTTTCAAAACCGGCGGCAATAAGTTTGCTCCAGATAGCCGGCAGGTCGTCTTTCTGTGCACCGAACATGCCGATACGCTGGGAGCCGGTCAGCTTGGTGTAAAGGTTATATTCCTTGGCGATCTGGCCAACCACCATCAACCCTTCCGGAGTAATTTCGCCGCCGGGGGAGCGTGGGATCACCGAGTAGGTGCCGTCTTTCTGAATATTGCCGAGGAAGTTGTCGTTGGTGTCCTGCAGCGCGGTGTGCTGCGGCTTGAGAATGTACTCATTCCAGCAGGAGGCCAGCAGCGAGCCGACGGTCGGTTTACAGACTTCGCAACCGTAGCCCTTGCCGTATTTGGTCAGCAGTTCGTCGAAGGATTTGATGCCTTCGACGCGGATCAGGTGGTACAGCTCCTGGCGTGAATAAGCGAAGTGCTCGCACAGGTGGTGGTTCACCTCTATGCCCTGTTTGCTCAACTCGGCGTTCAGCACCTGGGTGATCAGCGGAATACAGCCGCCGCAGCCGGTACCGGCCTTGGTTTCTGACTTGAGCGCGGCCACGGTATGGCAGCCCATGCTGACCGCTTTGATGATATCGCCTTTGCTGACGTCGAAGCAGGAACAGATTTGTGCGCTTTCCGGCAGTGAATCGACGCCGATGGCCGGTTTGCTGCCCGCATGCGCCGGCAGGATCAGGCCGTCCGGATTTTCCGGCAGTTCAATGGCGTTCAGTGCCAGCTGCAGCAGGTTGCCGTAGTCGCTGGTGTCGCCAACCAATACTGCACCCAGCAGGGTTTTGTTGTCGGCACTGACCACGATGCGCTTGTAAATTTCTTTGCTTTCGTCCAGATAAACGTAGCTGCGTGCGCCTTCGGTGCGGCCGTGGGCATCACCGATACCGCCGACGTCGACGCCCAGCAGTTTCAGCTTGGCGCTCATGTCGGCACCCAGGAAGGTATTTTCACGGCCCAGCAGATGGTCGGCGGTGACCTGCGCCATTTTATAACCCGGCGCTACCAGACCGAAGGTGCGCTCACGCCATGAGGCACATTCACCGATGGCGTAAACGTCCGGATCGGAGGTCTGGCAGCTGTCGTTAATTACGATGCCGCCGCGGCGGGCAGTGGCCAGACCGCACTGATGGGCCAGCTTGTCCTGGGCACGGATGCCGGTGGAGAAGACGATAAAGTCCACTTCCAGCGCAGTGCCGTCGGCAAACTGCATGGTTTTGCGTGCCTGTTCACCGCCGTTGACGATTTCCTGGGTATTTTTACCGGTATGAACTTTGACGCCCATGCGTTCGATCTTGCGACGCAGTTGATCGCCGCCCATCGGATCAAGCTGTTCGGCCATCAGTACCGGCGCGAACTCGATGACGTGAGTTTCAACACCGAGGCTTTTCAGCGCACCGGCGGCTTCCAACCCCAGCAGGCCACCGCCGACCACCGCACCGCGTTTGCTACGGCGGGCGCAGGCTTCGATGGCGTTCAGATCTTCAATGGTGCGGTAGACGAAACAGTCCTGGCTTTCGGAGCCTTTAATTGGCGGGATCCAGGGGTAAGAACCGGTAGCCATGATCAGCTTGTCGTAGTAGACAGTGCGGCCGGTATTGGAGTGAATGACTTTCTCGCTGCGGTTAATGGTGATGGCGCGTTCACCGACCAAAACCTTCACGCCCTGCTTCTCGTAAAAGCCTTCACGTACCAGTGAAAGTTCTTCGGCGGTGTGGTGGGAGAAATAAGAAGAAAGGTGTACGCGATCGTAGGCGATGCGCGGCTCTTCGCAAAATACGGTGATGTCGAATTGGTCTTTGTCTGCTTTTTCCAACAGATCTTCGATAAACCGGTGGCCGACCATGCCATTGCCGATGACAGCGAGTTTGACTCTGCTCATTATTGCCTCAAAATTCTGGTTTCCTAGCGTTACCTTATTCCTCCCTGTGGGCGATTTATTGATGTAAATCAAGCGCCCCTCCATATACCTCTAATGTGGTATATGGATGATTTTTATCGTTATTTGATAAGTTGCGGTTTTTATTCACCTTTAGCTGAAACGAGCCAGTTAATGCGAATTCTACCCATTCGGGAGTAATGGGCGGGGGTAATAAATTATTGGCGTCTTTGTCAGTAGGATGAGCTGCCAGTATGATGAATGAAACAGGCTGGAACAGCAGAGGTGAAGGGTGGCCAAGAGTCCATTGAAGTTTATCGATAACTTGCGTCTGAGCGGGCATGAAGGGCTGTGGCAATTGGCCATTGAGCAGGGGCGCATCGCCCATATCGTGCCGCAGCCGGAAGGGCAGGAATGGCGCAGCGACGTGCTGGATGCGCAGGGCGGGCTGGCGCTGCCGGCGTTTGTCGAACCGCATATCCATCTGGATACCACCCAGACCGCCGGGCAACCGGCCTGGAACCAGTCGGGCACTCTGTTTGAAGGGATTGAGCGCTGGGCAGAGCGCAAGGCGCTGCTGACCCATGAGGACGTCAAAAAGCGCGCCTGGCAGACGCTGAAATGGCAGATCGCCAACGGCGTGCAGTACGTGCGTACCCACGTTGACGTTTCCGACCCGACCTTGACCGCGCTACGCGCGATGCTGGAGGTGAAACAGGAAGTCGCACCCTGGGTCACGCTGCAAATCGTCGCTTTTCCGCAGGAAGGCATTATGTCTTACCCCAACGGCGAGGCGCTGTTGGAAGAGGCGCTGCGGCTGGGGGCCGATGTGGTCGGGGCCATTCCGCACTTTGAGTTTACGCGCGAGTACGGTGTGGAATCCCTGCACAAGGCGTTCGCTCTGGCGCAAAAATACGATCGGCTGGTGGATGTTCACTGTGATGAGATAGACGACGAACAGTCGCGCTTTGTCGAAACCGTGGCGGCGTTGGCGCTTAAGCTGGATATGGGCGCCAGAGTCACCGCCTGCCATACTACGGCGATGCATTCCTACAATGGGGCTTACACTTCACGGTTGTTCCGCCTGCTGAAAATGTCCGGCATCAACTTCGTCGCCAACCCCTTGGTCAATATTCACCTGCAGGGGCGCTTCGACAGCTATCCGAAACGGCGTGGCATCACCCGGGTGAAGGAGATGCTGGAGGCGGAAATTAACGTCTGCTTCGGCCATGATGATGTGTTTGATCCCTGGTATCCGCTGGGCACGGCCAACATGCTGCAGGTGCTGCATATGGGATTGCACGTGTGCCAACTGATGGGATACGGCCAGATCGACGACGGGCTGAAACTGATCACCAGCCACAGCGCGCGCACTCTGCATCTGACCGACTACGGTCTGACGGCGGGTAACAGTGCCAACCTGGTGATACTACCGGCCGATAGCGGCTTTGATGCGGTGCGCCGACAGACGCCGGTGCGTTACTCGATACGTCAGGGCACGGTGATTGCCGAAACCCAGCCGGCAGAAACCACGCTGTATCTGGCGCAGGACGAAAAGGTGGATTTCCGGCGTTGAGCTGGAGGTTATCAGCATAAAAAAGGGCGCCGAGGCGCCCTTTTCATATCACGTCATTGACGACAGATCAGTGGGTCACGTGACCGTGGCTACGGTGCTTGGTCACGAAACCGAGCAGCAGACACATCACGAATACCGCCAGGTACAAACCATTAGCGGTAGTCAGCGCCGCGTGTGCGCCGCCTTTGGCTACGATCGGGCCGGTAACCACGAAGGTCAGCATGGTACCGATGGTGCCGCAGGTCAGGATGAAGTTAACCAGTTTCGGTGAGGAAACCTTGGTCTGCAGCGAGCCCAGCGTGATCAGCGTGGTGTAGATCGCGCTGGAAACGAAGCCCAGAGCCATAATGTAGTAGCCCAGATGTTCCGGATTGTCGGTGCTGACAAACAGGTACATCGCACCGGTCGCCAAAGCGGCCAGAATAGTGACGATGCGCTGCAAATCGAAGAAGCGCAGGATAAAGCTGAACACCCACATGCCAATCATGTACGAGGTCCAGAAATCGCTCACCAGCTTACCGGCCTGGCTGATATCCATCCCGAACGACTTGGTGGCGTATTCCGGCACCCACTGAATGAAACCAAGCTGGCCGAGGATGTAGCACAATGCGGCGATCGACAGGAACAGCACGCCGATACCCCATTTTTCTTTCACCACCGGCTGGCCGGCGTCGGCGCCTTTGTTGCCCAAAACCGGGAACTCGGAGAACAGGGCCAGCACAAAGATACCTACGTACAGCAGGCCGATGCAGGCGTACACCCAGTACCAGCCGATCTGACGTGCCAGCAGCATCGCGGCGACAATCGGGAAGATCATCCCGGCCATGCTGAAGAAGGAGTCAGTGAACAGCAGGCGCGACCCGCGTTGGCGGCCGGCATACATATGGGTGATCAGGAAGGTGCCTATCGACATGGTGATACCGCTGACCACGCCAAGGATAAACATGCACAACGAGAACATGGTCAGGCTTTTGCCGAGCATCAGTCCGGCAATAGCCAGTACCATCAGCACAAAGCCAAACATCAGTTGACGTTTCAGCGGGATAATTTCCATCAGCCAGGCATTGAGGAAGATCGAAATCAAAATACCGGCGTTAAGGAAGGTGAAAGTATTGCTCATGCTGGAAACCGGCAGATTAAAGTACTCTGCAATGTTCCCCATCACCATCCCTGTGACGATAACTAAAGCACCGGTCAGCGCGTAAGAAAAGTAGCTGATCCAGGTAAGCCGTAGACGGTTGCTGTCATTCATTATTTAGGCCTGATTAAGTCTATAAAGAGTTTAAAACTGGCATAAGGCCGCTGGCTTTTCCTGGCAAAAGCAGAAAAAAGTCCCGATCAGGCCACCAGGGAGCGGATCCTAGCACAGACAACGGGAGTTTTTGTGATGCCTATCTACTTTTTGATGCAATCAATGAGAAGCACTAAAATATTTTTGTGATCTATTTGCTCGCCGTCACGATCGAGTCGCGGCTGATGACTATCGGCGCAAAGCTAATCGGTGGCGTAGCCGGGTCAATCAGCAGGCGTGCGGCATATTGCGCCATTTCGGTAATCGGGAAATGTACGCTGGTCAGCGCCGGGCGGACAAAGGGGGCGCGCTCACCGCTGTCGTAACAGATAAGCGAGATATCTTGCGGCACCCGCAGGCGGTGTTCGTTGACGGCCAACAGTGCGCCGATAGCCATTTCTTCATTGCAGCAATAGATGGCGGTGGGCAGGGTTTTCATTTTCAGCAGTTGATCGGCGCAGCGATAACCGCTCTCCAGATCGTAAAGCCCTTCGGTACAGGCGACCGGCTTGATATGCGCCGCCTGCATGGCCTGTTCAAAACCCTGCAGCCGCAAGAGACTGGAAGGGCGGTCGCGTGGGCCGCTGATACAGGCGATGTGCCGGTGGCCGGCATCAATCAATTGTTGTGTTGCCATGCGGCTGGCGTATTGGTGATCGAAAGTGACGCAGTACGCTTCCAGACCGGGTACCAGACGATCGAGCAGCACAAAGCGGCGTTGCTCCGCCGCCAGTTGGCGCAACTGGTCATCGCTGAGGAAACGGACGTGCAGGATCACGCCGTCGCAGCGCAGATTGAACAGCCGCTGGATCGCCTGCCATTCGTTTTCCGCACTGTTACGCCCCTGGGTCACCAGCAATTGCTTGCCGTGGGATTCGGCTTCGGTTTGCACAAAATCCATCAGTGCGCCGAAGAAACCGCCGCGATAGGAGGTAGTGACCAACCCCAGGGTATTGCTGTGGCTGGAGGCCAGCGCCCGGGCGGCCGGGTTGGGCGTGTAGCCAAGTTGGGCCACCGCCTTTTCAACCTTCTCGCGGGTTTGCCCCTTAACGTTGGTATCGCCATTCACTACGCGTGACACGGTGGCGCGGGACACGCCCGCCAGGGCTGCGACATCTTCCAGTGTCACCATCATCCGACTCCTGATTACGACAAAAATGGGGCCGACGCAGCGACCCCTGTATATTAGGTATAGCAATGTATCAGCAACCGCGGTTGGCCCGACGGTTATTTGAACTGAGGCAGATAAGGCGCATTCACCGCCAGCACTTCATCCAACAGCGGCTGCGCCACATTGGCATTGCCGACCAACGGGTTGGTGACCAACGCCAGCAGACCACTGCGACGATCGCCATGCACCGCGGCTTCAATGGTCAGGCGCTCATAGGCTTTCACCTGTTGGGTCAGCGCGTGCATGGAGTCCGGCAGCGTGCCGAAGGTCAACGGATGGGCTCCCTGAGCATCGACGATACAGTTGGTTTCTATCACCGCGTCGTCCGGTAAACCGCGAATAGCGCCACGGTTTGCGGTATTAACGACTAATTGCGTTCCGAGATTATTATGGATCGCACGAATTAGCTCCAGCGCCACTTCCGAATAATATGATCCACCGCGGAAACTTAACTGCTCCGGCTTGCTGTCGAGATGTGGATCGGCGTACAGCTCAAACAGCTCTTTCTCCACCTTCATCACCTGCTCGGCGCGGGTACCGCGTTCGGCTGCCGCGGCAATTTCCTCGGCCAGCATCTCTTTGGTTTGGTAGAAATAGCGGTGATAGGGGCAAGGGATCGCGCCTACGGCACGCAGGAAGTCCGGTTGCCAAGGTTCTTCCTTGATGTTGTTCATGGTCAGCGCCGCGCCGTCGCACAGCATGTCGATCACCTTGCCGGTGACGTCATGCCCGTTTTGCAGTACCTGATGTACCCACACCATGTGGTTCAGCCCGGCGAACTGCAGCTGCACCTCTTGCGAAGGGACTTTCAGCATGTTGGCAATCATGTGATGCATGCTGATCGGCACGTTGCACAGGCCGATGATTTTCGCTTTGGTGTAGCGGGAAACCGCTTCGGTGACGATACCGGCCGGGTTGGTGAAGTTGATGATCCAGGCGTCAGGTGCCAGTTTTTCCACTCGGCGTGCAATATCCAGCATCACCGGAATAGTGCGCAATGCCTTGGCGAAGCCGCCAACGCCGGTGGTTTCCTGGCCGATTAAATCGTATTTCAGCCCCAGGCGCTCGTCGGCGGCGCGTGCCGGCAACTGACCCACGCGGAACTGGGTCAGTACGAAATTGGCGTCGCGAATGGCCTCATCCAGTTCGAAATGCACGCTGACCTTCACCTGTTCCAGACCGTGGCGCGCCAGCATGCGTTCGGTCAGGGCGGCAATAATCTCGACCTTTTCACGGCCAGGCTCAACGTCCACCAGCGCCAGTTCGGTGACCGGCAGTTCTTCGATGCGCTGGATCAAGCCATCGACCAATTCTGGCGTGTAGCTGCTGCCGCCGCCGATGACGGCGATTTTTAACGATTTCATGCACGAATCTCCATTTGGGCCTGACGTCGGTAAAGCTCAATCATGTCATCCGCCAGATCCTGGATCACCATGGCGTTCATCAGATGGTCCTGGGCATGAACGGTAATCAGGTTGATGGTCAGTTTGCCGCAGCCTTCGTCCAGGCCGATCAGTTGGGTCTGGATCGAATGGGCCTTTTTTACCGACTGTTTGGATTCGGCCATGTGCCTGGCTGAAGCTTCAAAGTCGCCGGCACGCGCTTGTTGCAGCGCCATCAGCGCACTGCTGCGGGCACCACCGGAGAACACCAGCAGCTCCATGATGGTGCTTTCAAAATCGGGGCTGATTTCAGTTTCAGTCATCAATTCACTCACATTATTTCTCCTGTATTGCGCGGCGGTGGTGCCGGCGGACATTCATTATTCTTATCGTTGCGCCAAAATGAGAGCGCTCTCATTTGTCTAGAGTATCGGGAATGGGAAATGAAACCGGGAGTTGTGTCGCAAAAAACGACCAAGGTGTAAAAAGGGCAAAAAATGCGTGATGCAGTTGGCAAAAAGGTCTAAGGCCATCATACTTTTGGCAGTAAAATCCGGGGCTGACTGAGATAAGTCCCACTATTAAGTAAATATAGGTAAATGGCTGGCACTCGCAGGTACAGCTCTTTAGAATCAATGCGCTTTTCCGTTGTTTGTCTCTTAGAGAAAGGACCCGTTAATGTTCAAACGTACTTTAGTGACCTTCGTTGCGCTGTGTTCCCTGACAGCAATGGCACCTGCCGCGCTCGCCGCCGGTGAAACTCATGTCATGCTGACTACCTCGGCAGGGAATATCGAATTGGCGCTCGACAGTCAGAAGGCTCCGGTTTCCACCAAGAACTTCGTCGATTACGTGAACAGCGGCTATTACAACAACACCATTTTCCACCGTGTGATCCCGGGCTTTATGGTTCAGGGCGGTGGCTTTACTGCTGACATGCAGCAAAAATCCACCCAGGCACCGATCAAGAACGAAGCGGATAACGGCCTGCGCAACCTGCGCGGTACCATTTCGATGGCGCGTACTGCCGACAAAGACAGTGCCACCAGCCAGTTCTTCCTCAACGTGGCGGATAACGCCTTCCTGGATCACGGCCAGCGCGATTTCGGCTATGCGGTATTCGGCAAAGTGGTTAAAGGTATGGACGTGGTAGATAAAATCTCCCAGGCACCGACCGGCAACGTCGGCCCGTACCAGAATGTTCCGAGTAAACCTATCGTCATTTTGTCCGCAAAAGTGCTGCCATAATGATTTTGCGCCGGCCCCTGGTGGGCCGGCTGCGTTGCTTTCCCTGGAAGCCTTGCCTGCATCACTGTTTTTCCCCCCTTCACATGTTTTAATCGCCAGCTTATAACCAGACCGGAAACCCGGCGTTCTGCATCTGTTTTGTTAAGGGATGAGCTGCTGCCATGTTTGAATTTAGCCAGGTTCTGCTGCTGTTGCAGCAGATGTGCGTTTACCTTGTTATTGCTTATTTACTGAGCAAAACCCCGTTATTCATTCCGCTGACGCAGGTGACCATTCGCCTGCCGCACAAGCTATTGTGCTACGTCATTTTCTCGGTGTTCTGCATCATGGGCACCTATTTCGGTCTGCATGTCGAAGGTTCCATTGCCAACACCCGCGCTATCGGCGCCGTATTGGGCGGCCTGCTGGGTGGGCCTTCGGTAGGGCTGCTGGTGGGGCTGACCGGCGGCCTGCACCGTTATACTCTGGGGGGCATGACCGATATCGCCTGTGCGGTATCAACCGTGGCGGAAGGGCTGGTAGGGGGGCTGGTGCATAGCATTGCCATGCGTCACCGGCGTATCGATCTGCTGTTTAATCCGCTGTTTGTCGCCGGGGTCGCGCTGGTGACCGAGGTGCTGCAAATGGTGATTATCCTGGCGATTGCCCGCCCGTTCGATGAGGCACTGCGGCTGGTGGAACATATCGCTTTGCCGATGTTGATCGCCAATACGGTGGGTGCCGCGATGTTCATGCAAATCCTGCTGGACAGGCGAGCGATGTTCGAGAAATATACCGGTGCGTTTTCCGCCAAAGCACTGAAGATTGCCGAACGCACCGAAGGGATCTTGCGGCAGGGGTTTGATCAGGAAAACAGCATGAGGGTAGCGCGGGTGATCTATCAGGAGCTGGGTATCGGCGCCGTCGCGATAACCGACCGCGACAAATTGCTGGCGTTTATCGGCATCGGTGACGATCACCACCTGCCGGGCACGCCGATTTCATCAAAGCATTCGCACCGCGCAATCGACAACAACGAAGTGGTCTACGCCGACGGCAATGGGCACTCCTACAGCTGCTCGATTAATCCCGGTTGCAAACTGGGCTCGACACTGGTGATCCCGCTGCGCGGTGAGAATCAGCGGGTGATCGGCACCATCAAACTGTATGAGCCAAAGAGCCGGTTGTTCAGTACCATCAATCGTACGCTGGGAGAAGGTATCGCCAGCCTGTTATCCGCACAGATTATGGCCGGCCAGTATGAGCGTCATAAACAGCTGCTGGCACAGTCGGAAATCAAATTACTGCATGCTCAGGTCAATCCGCACTTCCTGTTTAACGCCCTGAATACGCTGGTGGCGGTGATCCGCCGTGACGGCGACCGGGCTTGTGAGTTGGTGCAGAACCTTTCGACCTTTTTCCGCAAGAACCTCAAGCGTTCCGGTGATGAGGTCAGCCTGGCGGACGAGCTGGAACACGTGAATGCCTACCTGCAAATCGAACTGGCGCGTTTTGCCGATCGGCTGGAAGTCGTGGTTTCGTTGCCACAAGAGCTATTGGCCGTACGGTTGCCGGCATTTTCACTGCAGCCAATCGTTGAGAATGCCATTAAACACGGTACTTCGCAGTTGTTGGGGGTGGGGCGGATTGATATCGGTGCGCGTCGCGAGGGAGAGTGCTTATTATTGCAGGTGACCGACAATGCCGGATTATTCCAATCGCAGCCGAACAACAGTGGGCTGGGGATGAACCTGGTGGATAAGCGTATCCGTGTACGCTACGGCGATGATTATGGTGTACAGGTAGCCTGTGAGCCGCAAACATTCACTCGCATTACGATCAATGTCCCTTTGGCGAGAGCTGCCTGATGTTAAATGTACTGATTGTCGATGATGAGCCTTCTGCGCGCGATAACCTGCGGCATTTGCTGGAGGCGGAAGAAGGCATCTCTATTGTTGGCGAATGCGCCAATGCGATAGAAGCCATCAGCGGGATCCATCGTCTGCAGCCGGACGTGGTGTTTTTGGATATCCAGATGCCGCGCATCACCGGGCTGGAGATGGTAGGCATGCTCGATCCCAACCGTATGCCGCACATCGTCTTTCTGACCGCCTATGACGAATATGCGGTGCAGGCCTTTGAAGAGCATGCGTTTGACTACCTGCTGAAGCCGGCGGAACCGAAGCGGCTGAGTAAAACGTTGCAGCGCCTGCAGCAGCAACGCGGGCAGCAGAATATCGCTGCGCTGGATGAAAGCGCCGGCTATCTGAAATACATTCCCTGCACCGGCCACAGCCGCATCTATTTGCTGCGCTTTGATGAGGTGGTGGCTATTCGTTCACGGCTGAGTGGGGTGTTCGTGGTCCGCAATGACGGCATGGAGTGCTTTACCGAGCTGACGCTGCGCACGCTGGAAATGCGAACGCCGCTGGTGCGCTGTCACCGCCAGTATCTGGTTAATCTGGAGCAGGTACGCGAGATTCGCTTTGATGACAACGGCGCGGCGGAAATGATCATGCCGGTCGGCGAGCCGGTACCGGTCAGCCGCCGCTACCTGAAAGCGCTGAAAGAAGAGCTGGGGCTGCGTGGTTAGGGCGATTCTGAAATTCCTGGCTTTGCGGGCGTCTTGATGACGCCCTTTTTGTTTGTCCTTGACGGGGTTACGCCGCGCTTATAGCTTTATTGACATCCACTGGCGCTTTTCGCGCCACGTCAGCGTCCAAGGAAAAGAAAATGAGTGAAGCACGGATTATTGCCAAAGCGATGAAAGACGGGAAACCCGAACAGGATCTGGTTATCTTGCCCGCGTTGGCCAACCGCCATGGTCTGATCACCGGTGCAACCGGGACCGGTAAAACCGTGACGCTGCAAAAAATGGCTGAGCAATTCTCGCGTATCGGCATTCCGGTATTTTTGTCCGACGTGAAGGGTGACCTGTCGGGGATAGGTGCCGAAGCCGTGCCCTCCGAGAAACTGCAGGCACGCTTGGCCGCCATTGGCGTCACTGACTGGCAGCCGCAGGCCTGTACCATTATTCCGTGGGACATTTACGGTGAGAAGGGCCACCCGATCCGCGCTACCCTGTCTGATTTGGGTCCGCTGCTGTTGGGCCGTTTGCTGGATCTAAACGAAGTACAAAGTGGCGTGCTGCAGTTGGTGTTCAAAATTGCCGACGATAATGCGCTGCTGCTGCTGGACATGAAAGATCTGCGTGCCATGGTGCAGTACGTGGGTGACAACGCCAAACAGTTCCAGACGCAATACGGCAATATTTCTTCGGCTTCGGTGGGGGCTATCCAGCGCGGGCTGTTAACGCTGGAAGAGCAGGGTGCCAACCAATTCTTCGGCGAACCGATGCTCGACATCAACGACCTGATGAAAACCGATGCCAATGGCCACGGGATGATTAACCTGCTGGCGGCGGACAAACTGATTAATCAGCCGAAGCTGTATTCGGTATTCCTGCTGTGGCTGCTGGCGGAACTGTTCGAACACCTGCCAGAGGTGGGCGACCCGGAACAGCCGAAGCTGGTGTTCTTCTTTGATGAAGCACACCTGCTGTTCAACGATGCGCCGGCGGCACTGCTGACTAAAATCGAGCAGGTGGTGCGCCTGATCCGCTCCAAAGGCGTCGGCATTTACTTTGTGACCCAGAACCCGCTGGATATCCCGGACAGCGTGCTGGGTCAGTTAGGCAACCGCGTACAGCATGCGTTGCGTGCTTTTACTCCGCGTGACCAGAAGGCGGTGAAGGCTGCGGCACAAACCATGCGTGCCAATCCGGCCTTCGATGCCGAAACGGCGATCACCGAATTGGGCGTAGGCGAGGCGCTAGTGTCGTTCCTGGATGAGAAAGGGCGGCCAAATGTGGTGGAGCGAGCGATGGTTATCGCACCGGAATCCAAAATGGGCATGCTGGGGGCGGAAGGGCTGAACAGTGCGATCAACAAGTCGCCGCTGTATGGCCGTTACGAAGATATGATCGATCGCGAATCGGCCTATGAAAAGCTATCGGCGCAGGGATTCTCTACCGTAGGTGCCCCGCAGTCGGGGCAGCAACCGCAGGCACCATCACCGGCGCAACAGCCGGCGGGCGGCGGCCTGATGGGCGGATTGAACGATATCCTGTTCGGCTCTACCGGCCCGCGCGGTGGCAAGCGTGACGGCATCGTCCAGACCGCCGCCAAGAGCATGGCTCGCGATCTCGGCCGCCAGATCCTGCGCGGTGTGCTCGGTTCGATTATGGGCGGTCGCAAGCGCTAAGATAACCGATGAAACCTTAGGTTTTTTGCAATGCCGTCATGGGCTGTGTGGCACCCATGACGGGTTAATCTGAGCGTTATGCATGGCACTGCCCATCACTTAGCTACAAGCCGTGGTGAGCGCTGCCACGGGAATAATCAGGTTTCAGCTCGGTTTCGACTTATAACACATTGCCACCAGGTGGCCGCCATTGCACAACAGGCTGCAAGGGTCATCCACAAGCCCGGGATCGATTTATTGCCGGTAAGGTGGATGAAGTAAGTGGAAATTGCGGGAGTAAAGCCGCCCAGAACCAAAGCCAGTCCATAAGCAAATGAAAACCCGCTGGTCCTGACCTGGGCTGGCATCTGCTCGATCAGAGTGATGATTAGCGTACCGTTATAGAGTGCATACAAGAACGATAGCCACAGTTCCACCATCAATAACCGGCCGAATGAAGGTTCACTCACCAACCAGTGCATGAAGGGGTAGGCGGTAAATAGGGTCAACGCAGTGGCACCAAACAGCACTCTGTGACGGCCGAACCTATCCGAAAGCGCGCCGCTTATCGGTTGCCAGATGAAGTTGTTGAGACCCACGCACGCGGTGACCAGTAACGCAGTGCCCGCACTCAGCCCCAATACCTCCTTGCCAAAGGTTGGTGTATAGGCGGTTATAGTATAAAACGACACTGTGGTCATGACCGACATCCCGATACTTGCGACAATCAATCGCCAATGAATGCCGATCGTCCTAAGCACCTGACGAAACGTCGGGTGTATCCGGTTCGCCAGAAATACATCGGTTTCCTGAAGTGAGCGACGTACGTGAAACAGAAAAGGCACTATTATGCACCCAAGGAAGAAGGGTATGCGCCAAGCCCAGTCGAGTATGTCTTCAATCGGGAATATGTAATTCATCCATAGCCCCACCAGTGCCGCGACAACAACGGCTACCTGGGTGCTTGCCGATTGCCAGGCACAATAAAAACCTTTGCGCCCGGGTGGTGCGATTTCGCTGAGATAGACAGAGACGCCACCTAGCTCCACCCCAGCGGAAAATCCTTGCAGCAGGCGTCCAGTCAGTACCAGCAAGGGCGCAGCAGCGCCGATAGTGGCATAACCGGGAACGAGGGCGATTAACAAGGTTCCAAGCGCCATCAGGGCCAGGGTCAATACCAAACCTTTTCGGCGGCCATGGCGATCGACGTATGCCCCCAATACAATACCGCCCAGTGGCCTTACCAAAAAGCCGGAACCAAATACCGCCAGTGACAGCATCAATGACGCGAATGCACTTTCAGCCGGGAAGAATGTTTTGGCAATGGCGCTGGCGTAATAGCCATAAATCATGAAATCGTACATTTCCAGAAAATTACCGCTAATAACGCGGCATACAGACTTTATTTTCGATTCTTTATTAGACGCAAGTGCAAGTGTTTCTGAGTTTGACATAGCATCACCCTATGACGACAAAGTATCGTGAACAAGATAGCAACAGAAAACCAGGTGGGCAGACTGTTGAGGGCCGCACATATTCATGCGACGGATTTAAATATCAAATACATGCTAAATAGACTGGTGCTTATAGGCTTTATATGGACGCAACGATTTTTGAATTAACGTTGAAAAGGTTATTATTAACTTAAGTGGTATATATAAGGTTGATGTATTCAACTTGGTCTGCAGTAAGGCACGTAGCGCTCCGGAACCCGAGCGTCTTGGAACTTTGCAACAGTTCTGTGAAGCCTTGGCCGCTGCCGAACGTCTTCACCGAACCATTGTGCCCCCAAGGTGAAATTCCGGCGGCAAATGCGCTAACAATCATGTTTTCCTTAATGTGGAACAACGTTGGACTGTCGCTGGGTATGTGCATTTCTTTGGCGATGTCTTCTGCACCTATATTCATGGCAATCATCCGCGGCGTTGAGCGCGCAATTTCCTTGATGTTGGCCACCGCGTCGGCTGTTTCTATCATCGCGATGAACTTGATTCGACCAGCGTCTAGCCCGCGCTGGCCTTCGAGCTCGGATACCCATTCATCCAGTAGTACAATATGCTCGGCATTCGCGGCCTTGGTAATCATGATTGCATCAACCTCTTTGCAAACGGCAACCTCGATGTCGGCCACCGCAAGGTCAAGACGGCGGTTAATTCTTACAATGGAGCCCTTGCCTGTTTCATGGGCTTGGCGCGCATTGAAGGCCAGCGCATTGCGTGCAGCGGATTTTTGCGCCGACGGCACAAAATCCTCGAGGTCGAAAATGACGGCATGAGCGTTCGATGCTAATGCTTTTAACACCGCCGGCTCATCATGGGCTGGTGCGTAAATCAGCGATATCCACTCTGGCTGTTGTTGTCTCATGAATGTTCCTTGTGGTAGTGGGTGTGCCGCATCTCGTTAATGGTTGGAAACGGGTTGGGTTGACTAAAAACGGTACGGAGGATGAAAATCCAGTTCATCAATGACCAGTTCCTTCAGTGATGCGATCAGCGCCCTGCTATCGCCATCCCTCCATTGGAAGTGATATTTGATTTGTGGCAGTTCTCGCTCGCACCTGAGCAAAACCAGGTAGCCGTTACGCACTAACGGTTCTACGTAATCGATTGGAAAACAACTGATCCCCACTCCGGCGATAGTCAATTCAATCAGCGCCGAAAGGCTATTGCAGGTCAGTGCCCGGTTGACCTTAAGCTGCTGCTCGGCCATCCATCGGTTGATCTCCCTCGTGAGTCGCGCTTCTGGAGCGAGCATGATCAACGAGTGCTCAGCGAAATGTTTCGCAGTAAGCAACGTATCTGCCGCCAACACATCAGGCGCGGCCATCCAGGCATAACTCAGCGTGGCAATCTCAAGGCTTATGAGTTGGTTCGCAACGGAAGGGCCGGGGATCACCGCAAAATCGAGATCGCTTTTTTCAAGACGACGCTCACACTGTTCGGTCAGATCGACATGAGGCTCAAGGATCAATTCTGGGTGCAGCGTTTGAACGCGCTTCACAAACCGGGGAAACCACGTCGAAGCCACCAGTTCACTGATCCCGAGCCGGCAGCGCCCCCGGAGCTGCGACTGTGACGTCAAATCCGTCTTGATTCTTGCTTCGATCAATAGAATTTGCCGCGCGTGCTCTATCAGACGTTCACCTGCAGATGTCAATATCGAACGCTGGGGCAAACGCTCGAAAAGGCGAGTGCCCAAATAAGCCTCTAGCTCCGATATACGCTTTGATAGCGTTGAAGGCGTCAGGTGTAACCGAGTGGCGGCGGCAGTAAAATTGCCAAGAGTGGCCGACCAGTAAAAAGCTTCTAATTGTTTTAAGGTCATATGCGGCCACCTGGAAGAAATATAGATTTATTATAGCCATTGCTTATGGCTATTTTCGTAAGTACCCGGGTATACGACTTTTTTATCTTATTGCTACAAGGCATTTAAGCTATTTTATTAAATTCATTTTATGAGGATATTTGGTTTTTTTGCGGAACCACACCGCTGTATGGAACTCCGGATGGCAATGTGCTTTCGCTTTTTTGAGTACGTTGACTCTACCTCATGCAATAATAAGAGGGTTAACAAATAATATTCAAAATCAGCAATGAATTTTTTTCACACGTTATTAAACGTATATTACGATTTTAGATGCATTGGCGGTCTGCCATTAGGAGGAAGCCAAGGCAGCTCCGCGGGGCGGAAACCTGTTTTTTATCCATAATGGGCAATTGAGGAACGACTGGGAATCGCACCCGCTGGGCGCTGGGTGTATATTGCTGTCACTTTGTCAGCGCTGCCGGGTACTTGCAGAGTTCACGCACGCAGGCATGTTCGGAAAATTCTACCGTATTTGTGCATATAGGCACCCTAAGTTGCATGCACTATAGCTTTAAAGTCAATAAATTGGAGAGTGTATGCTGCTGCTAATCGATAACTACGATTCTTTTACCTATAACCTTTACCAGTACTTCTGCCAATTAGGCGCCGAAGTGTTGGTGAAGCGTAACGACGAACTGCAACTGGCCGATATAGAAAGGCTGGCACCGCAGCATTTGGTGATCTCTCCTGGCCCTTGCACCCCGAACGAAGCCGGTATCTCGCTGGCGGCCATTAGGCATTTCGCCGGCAGGCTGCCGATCCTCGGTGTTTGCCTGGGGCACCAGGCACTGGGGCAGGCTTTTGGCGCCAAGGTCGTGCGTGCCCGCGAGGTAATGCATGGAAAAACCTCGGCGATCCGCCATCTCGACCGCGGTGTTTTTCACGGACTGAACAACCCGCTGACCGTGACCCGCTACCACTCGCTGGTGCTTGAAGCCGCTACTTTGCCGGACTGTTTTGAAGTGACGGCCTGGAGCGAGCGCGACGGCGTACGCGATGAGATTATGGGGATCCGCCACCGCTATCTGGCGCTGGAAGGGGTCCAGTTCCACCCGGAGAGCATCCTTAGCGAGCAGGGGCATCAGCTGTTGGATAATTTCCTTAAAAGTTAATTATATCCGTCATCTTTCAAGCCGCAGGGATGTTGGCTGCTCTTATGGACCCGAATCACTTACCTGAGTAAGCTCATCGGGATCCTCGCGTTTGCCGCCGACCTGCGTCTCGAAATCTATTGGGTATAACCCGTCGGTTTTTTCGCGTAACCGTAAATTTGCATTTGCTCTCGATTGATTTTTTATGCATATTTTATGATTATATTATCACTTTTTAGCCGTTCGCCTGGAGCCTGAAATGACCGAGAAATACGCAGTTAACCGTAGTACCTTTGATCAGGTTATCCTGCCTGTTTATGCACCCGCGCAGTTTGTTCCTGTCCGGGGCAAAGGTAGCCGCGTGTGGGACCAGCAGGGAAAGGAATATATCGATTTCTCTGGCGGCATTGCGGTGACGGCGTTAGGGCACTGTCACCCGGCTTTGGTCGAGGCGCTGAAACTGCAGGGTGAAACTCTGTGGCATACCAGCAACGTTTTTACTAACGAGCCGGCGCTGCGTCTGGCCACCAAGTTGATCAACGCCACCTTTGCCGACCGGGTGTTTTTCGCCAATTCAGGTGCAGAAGCCAACGAAGCGGCCTTCAAGCTGGCTCGTCATTACGCCATTACCCGCCACAGCCCGTACAAAACCAAAATCATCGCGTTTTATAACGCTTTCCACGGTCGCACGCTATTCACCGTCTCGGTGGGTGGGCAGGCCAAGTATTCTGATGGTTTTGGCCCAAAACCGGCCGACATCGTGCATGTACCCTTCAACGATCTGGCGGCGGTGAAAGCGGTGATGGACGACCACACCTGTGCGGTGGTGATGGAACCGATCCAGGGGGAAGGGGGGATTACTCCGGTTAATGCCGAATTCCTCAAGGGGATACGCGAACTGTGCGACAAGCACCAGGCGCTGCTGGTATTCGACGAAGTGCAAAGCGGCATGGGGCGCAGCGGCAAGCTGTTTGCCTATATGCACTATGGTGTGACGCCGGACATTCTCACCACGGCCAAAGCGCTTGGCGGCGGTTTCCCGGTCAGCGCCATGCTGACCACCGAGGAGATTGCCTCGGTGATGCAGGTCGGTACCCACGGCACCACGTATGGTGGTAATCCGCTGGCCTGTGCGGTGGCGGAAGCGGCACTGGACGTGATCAATACGCCGGAAGTGCTGAGTGGCATTGAGTTGCGTCATGGGTTATACGTGCAGGCGTTAAAGAAAATTGGCGATAAGTACGGTATTTTCAGCGATATTCGCGGCATGGGCCTGTTAATTGGTGCTGAATTAACGCCGCAATACCAGGGTAAGGCGCGCGATTTTCTGACCGCAGCCGCTGCCCGTGGGCTGATGATCCTCAATGCCGGGCCAAATGTGATCCGCTTTGCCCCTTCGCTGGTGGTAGCAACCGAGGATATTGACGAAGGAATGGCGCTGTTTGAGCTGGCGGTACAGGACGTGATTAACGCGTAGTGCGTTGCATTGATGACGAGGGCGCCAGAGGGCGCCCTTATTGATCGCGCAGTTTGCGTTTCAGCCAGATGCCGTGGTGTGGGCGTTGGCTCCAGGCCAATGACGAGATGGTATGCATGACGCTCAGGTGCGAAAGAATACGCCGCAGGTGGCGCTCCATTTCGGTCACCGGCATATCTGGGTGCAAATCCGGCGGCTGCATAATGCTGTTGCCACTGCTCGGGCCGTCGTATTCAAGCCGTTGCTGACAGCTTTGCAGCGCGATCTCGCAAGATTGCAGATATTCCTCCGCCAGTTTTGGCGTCAGCATATAGTGCTCGCGTGCCAGAATCGTCATCGCATTCAGATGCTCGACAATAAACTGGCTGTGCGTCACCCACAGGCGCATATCCGCCAGATAGTTCGACTCAAAGCCCGGCTCCTGCATGGCCTGATTCAGCGAGGTAAATAACGCATTGTGCGCCTGATTGACCTGCATGCGTGCGTAAGCCAGCGCACTGGGATCCGGTTCTTGCTCTTCCAGCAACAGACGTAATGCCTGCTGATCGTTCTCCAGCGCCTGATGGGCATTCTTGCGCAGCAGCCCGCTTTGCCACTGCGGCCAAAGCCAGATGGTACTGCCGAACACCAGCACGCAGCCAATCAGGGTGTCGATCAGACGCGGCACCAGGAAATGGGTGCCGTTGAGTGCCAACAGTTGCAGGGTGTATACCGCCGTCACCGTGAAACCAATGACCGCCAATCCGTAGTTTTTACGTGACACCAGATAGGCCAGCAGCGTAATCACCAGCATCACGCTCAGGGTTTCGGCCTCGGGCAGTTGTAATTGCAGCAGACCTGCGGCGATCACCAGCCCGGCCAGGGTTCCGAGCGCACGGTGCTGGATGCGTACCCGGGTGGCGTTGTAGCCGTTCTGGCTTACCAGCATGATGGTGAGCAGGATCCAGTAGGGTTTCGGCAGGTTGAATATCATCCCCAGGCTGCTGCCCGCCGCCAGCGTGACGCCTAATCGCGCCGCATTACGCAGGGCATTGGATTTGAACGACAGATAACTGACCAGCGCGGGCCAAAACGGCAGGCGGTTTTGATTGGCCATCAGGTCACGCCGGTAGAGTGGATGCTGAGTACGCAACAGACGGGCGATGCGGCTGAAGTGGTAGTAGCAGAACTGACCCACCGGATTATCCGGGTGCTGTGCCGCCACTTTTTCCAATGCCGCCAGTTCAGGGTCCATTTTGAAGCGCTGCGAATGCTGGTGGTAGAGAATATCATGCGCCACCGTGCGTAGCCGGCCGGCAATCACCTGTGCGTTGCGGCGGATAATCGCTTCGGCCTGGCTCTGTTCCACCAGTTTTTGCACCTCTTCCGGCAGGTGCAGGCTGACGGTGATGTGTTCCTGCAAATCCAGCGCGACCTGAAAGGTACGTTGCAGACGTTTTTGCTCGAGGTTGCTGGCGTGCGGCAGAAAGTTTAGCTGTTGATACAGCAGGGTGATCAGGTCCATCACCTTTTGCTGACGTACCAACAACGGCGGTAACGCGGTTTGTGGATCGGTATGCTGAGTCAGCAGTGAGTATTTGGCTTCGAAGTAGTCCGCCAACTCCAGATAGAGCTGATTGAGCGACTCACGCATCGGCTGCTCTTTCCACAGTTTGAACCAGAACCAGGTGAACAGCCCGTACCAGGCGGTGCCGACTACATATAGCAGCGGCGCATGCCAAAGCGGTACTGAACCGGCCATGCTGAGGGAGAAAATGGCGGCAACCAGCGCAGCAGGCAGCAGACGGGCGTGTAACGGGCTGATTTCACCGCTGACGCCAAGCAGCAGCGCCAGGCCGAGCATCAGTATCGGCAGCGGTAATTGCCATAACAGGGCTTGCTGCAGCAACAGGCTGCTGAATGCGAACAGTGAACCGCCGACGATCAGGCGTTTGAAAAAACGTTTGTGGGGCGTGTCCAGCCCGGCGATGTTACAGCAGGCGGGAACCAGAGAAAATAGCAGGCCGTATTGCAGTTGGCCGATCAGCAAGCCAAGCAGTACCGGCAGGCAAAGCACCAGCGTTTGCCGCAGTGCGTAATTAACTTCCGGGTGGTAGATCAGTCGGCGCCACATGATGACTCGGGGCATAAAAAAACGGCGCGAATCATCGCGCCGTTTTTTCAGTAATTAACGCGTGCCGTAAACGACAATAGTTTTGCCGTGGGCGGAGATCAGGTTTTGATCTTCCAGCATTTTTAGAATACGACCCACGGTTTCACGTGAGCAACCGACGATCTGGCCAATTTCCTGGCGGGTAATTTTAATCTGCATACCATCCGGGTGGGTCATGGCATCAGGCTGTTTCGCCAGGTTCAGCAGGGTTTGCGCGATGCGGCCTGTAACGTCCAGGAAAGCAAGGTTACCCACTTTCTCAGAGGTGATCTGCAGACGGTTCGCCATCTGAGCTGACAGGCGCATCAGGATGTCCGGGTTAACCTGAATCAACTGGCGGAATTTCTTATAGGAAATTTCAGCCACTTCACAGGCGGTTTTCGCCCTAACCCAGGCGCTACGCTCCTGACCTTCTTCAAATAATCCAAGCTCGCCGATGAAATCCCCCTGGTTAAGGTAGGACAGGATCATCTCTTTACCTTCTTCATCCTTAATCAGCACCGCGACGGAGCCTTTGACGATGTAGTAAAGCGTTTCGGCCTTTTCACCTTGGTGAATCAGCGTACTTTTGGATGGATATTTGTGGATATGGCAATGAGACAGGAACCATTCGAGAGTAGGGTCTGTTTGCGGTTTGCCGAGAACCATTCGCTGTTATCCTCTGTTGTTATCGCTGCCTTGTGTCACAGGGGTCAGAGTTCCCTGTAAAACGTGCTGTCGCCGTTCTTTTAATGGTGGCTGGCAGCAGGTTTTGAGGCGTGTCATAAATATACGCTGTCGCCCTAGCATATTAACTTGCCGGGAGAGCTGCAAGCTACATTCTGTTAACATACCGGTAAAGGAGCCTTTCCCTGGGAGTTTCCCTGAAATCAGTGTCCCGGAAAGATTTATTGCGGCTCTGTTTGTAGCACAGAGTGAGGCGGGTGTCTTGTGTTGTCTCGCTTCAGCATGATTAGCATCAGGTTCCGTTGCCAGTTTCTATGCGAAAGCGTAGTCTGATTTTAAGAAATTAACCGGAGTGACCAGTATGCAGGCAAGAGTTAAGTGGGTGGAAGGGTTGACGTTTCTGGGCGAATCCGCGTCTGGCCATCAGGTACTCATGGACGGCAACGCCGGGGATAAAGCCCCCAGCCCAATGGAAATGGTACTGATGTCGGTAGGGGGATGCAGCGCGATAGATGTGGTGTCTATCCTGCAAAAAGGACGTAACGATGTGCGCGACTGCGAGGTGAAATTGACCTCCGAGCGGCGTGAGGAAGCACCACGACTGTTTACCCATATCAACCTGCATTTCATCGTCACCGGTAAAGATTTAAGTGACAAAATTGTTGAACGCGCGGTGAATCTTTCCGCCGAGAAGTACTGTTCGGTGTCATTGATGCTGAGTAAGGCCGCCAGCGTGACCCACAGCTTTGAGATCCGCGCGGTGTCCTGACGGATAAAGGAGCGCGGCCAGTTGCCGCGCTCCGGTTAGTTATTCGATTTTTTTGCCTTCCAGCAGTTGCTGTACCAGCGGCGCCATAATCAACTCCATTGCCAGCCCCATTTTGCCGCCCGGCACCACCAGCGTATTGATATGCGAGATAAAAGATCCCTGCAGCATCGCCAGCAGATAAGGGAAATCGATCTGATCCAGGCCGCGGAAGTGGATCACCACAAAACTCTCGTCCAGTGAGGGGATCGCCTTGGCGGCGAACGGGTTGGAGGTATCTACCGTCGGCACGCGCTGGAAGTTGATATGGGTGCGCGAAAACTGCGGCGTGATGTAGTTGATGTAGTCTTCCATCGAACGCACCACAGAATCCATCACCGCTTCACGGGAGTGGCCGCGCTCGCCGGTATCGCGGATTAACTTTTGGATCCATTCCAGGTTAACGATAGGCACCACGCCGACCAGCAAATCGACATGTTTGGCCACGTCGTTGTGCTCGGTCACTACGCCGCCGTGCAGCCCTTCATAAAACAGCACGTCGGTCGGTGCCGGTAAGGCTTCCCACGGGGTAAAGGTCCCCGGTACCTGGTTATAGGGCACTGCTTCATCGTAGGTGTGCAGATACTTGCGCGAACGGCCGGTGCCGTTGGTGCCGTACTCGCTAAAGCTCTGTTGCAGCAGGCCAAAGTCGTTGGCCTCGGGGCCGAAATAGCTGATATGACGGCCAAGATCGCGCGCTTTGCGGATCGCCGCGTCCATTTCCGGTCGGGTATAGCGGTGGAAACTGTCGCCTTCCAGCTCCGCGGCGCGGATGTTCAACTGCTGAAAGATTTTACGGAACGCCACGCTGGTGGTGGTGGTGCCGGCGCCGCTGGAGCCGGTCACTGCGATAACGGGATGTTTGGCGGACATGGTGATGGATCACTCCGTGTTAAATGCGCAGGCGTCAGATAAAATTATACCCGTCATCTTTCAAGCTGCAGCGTTGTTACCTGCACTCAATTACGTGGCCCATCCGTGGGCCACGCCCCTGGGGGCCGCTGCAAGCAGCGTTCAAATCTGTTCCCGACAGATTTGTCACCCCGGTTACTTACTTGAGTAAGCGTCCGGGGATGAGCGAGTTGGGCGCCTAGCTGCAGCTTGAAAGCTATAGGCTATATTGGTTTGTTTGACGCCCTTTCGCCAAGGGCAAAATTCCGCGCGTTGGTTTGCAATCCCTCATTGTTACCTGATTTTTTCCGTCAGTCATAGAACCGACAGACACTAAATTTCTTCTTGCCCGGCGCGGAACTGCCCGCGCGGCATAATGTTGATGGTCTCATGCAGTTCTGACCACACCAACAGCACCTCGCCGTTTTTCAACTGGCGGCGCACGTCTTCCACTTTCTGTTCCAGCGAGCGCTCATGCTCGCCGTAGTCGGTACCTTCGCGCAGTACAAAGGACTCGATCAGGCTATTGAGGGTCTCGGTTTCCAGTTCTTTCCAGGGGATAATCACTTGGTTGTTTCCAGGTAAGGGGCAAGCCAGGATGGAATACGGTATTCCAGCCACATATGGGGTTTTTTCAATGTACCGCCGACAAAACCGACGTGGCCGCCAAACTCGGTCAATTGATATTCAATGTTGTGCGGCAGCGTGGCGGTTTCGGGGATCACTTCGTCGGTCATAAAAGGATCGTCCTTGGCATGGATGATCAACAGCGGCGTTTGGATCGACGGCAACAGCGGCAGGGCGCTGCAACGGCGGTAATAATCGGTGGCATCGCTAAAGCCATGGATGCGCGAGGTAATGGCATCGTCAAAGTCGCGGATCCGACGCAATGCCTTGAGCTGCGGTAGCTTGAGCGGCAGGGTATCAGGATAGTGCAGCAGTTTGCGGGTGGCGTTTTGTTTCAACTGGCCGAGCAGGTAGTGCTGATAAACCCGCGAGAAGCCTTGATCCATCCGCCATGAGCAGGGTTCCAGCATCAGTGGCGCAGAAACCACCACCGCCGCCTGCAGCAGACTGTCGGCACCCTGCTGTGCCAGATAACAGGCCAGCATATTGCCGCCGAGTGAGACGCCAACGGCAGCGGTGGGGGCTTCTCCGTAGGCAGTACGCAGCCACTGGAGGAAGAAGCGCGCGTCTTCCGTTTCACCGGAGTGGTAGATACGCTGCTTGCGGTTCGGCACGCCACTGCAACCGCGAAAATGCATCACCACACCGAGCCAGCCCTTTTCGCGCCAGGCGTTGAGCTGGCCATGGGCATAGGGGCTGTAGAAGCTGCCTTCCAGGCCGTGGAACAGCACCACGCGCGGCTTGCCGCCGGCCAGAGCCGGATCTTCGCTCCAGGCGAGATCGACAAAGTCGCCGTCGGGCAACTCCAACCGTTGCCAGTGGGGTTTCAACTGCACGCGGCGACGCACCAGCCGTGGTAGCAGCGTTTGCAGATGGGGATTACTGGCCCCGGTCAACGGGCGAAAGGATTCATGCATAGCTTGAATTAAATTCTTATTGGCAACTATTGTGGGATGATTAGTGCGCTGTTAGCTTCACTAGCCAGAGTTAACAATAATACTGCAAAAAATGACCAGGGTGAGGAGCGCCCGCCTGATGGATGCGAGTTTATTTCTTTCGATGTTAGGTTTTCTGTGGGTTGCCGCGATCACACCCGGCCCCAACAATATGTTACTGACCACTTCCGGCGCCAACTTTGGCTTTATGCGTTCACTGTTGCTGATGATTGGCATCATGCTCGGCATGCAAAGCATTTTGCTGTTGGTGGCGTTCGGCGTCGGCAGCCTGATCTTGGTTTATCCGGCGTTGCATCTGGTGCTGAAAATTCTCGGTAGCCTGTATCTGCTGTGGCTGGCATGGAAAGTGGCTACCGCCGCTTATGAAAAGCTGGAAACCGACGTGGCACCGCCCAAACCGATACGGCTGTACCAGGGTTGGCTGCTACAGTTCCTTAATCCCAAGGCCTGGCTGATGGCGCTGGGAGCGGTGGCCAGCTTCAGCCTGGCTGGTGCTCAATACAACGCCTCGATTCTGGCTATCTCACTGGGCATATTCGTGGTGAACATCATTGCCGGCGTGATTTGGCTGGGATTTGGCACGGTGATTGGTCGCCTGCTGCGCAGCAAAAAGGCCTGGATCATTTTTAACGTTTCTATGGGGTTGCTCACCGCAGCCTGCGTGTTACTCATCTGGCATTAAGGAATTGCGAATGGCAGAAAATTACTTCCATATTGCGGCCTTCACCGGTAAAGGGTTTCGGGGCAATCCGGCTGGCGTCTGCCTGTTGAAGCAGCCGTTGTCGGCTGCGCAGATGCAGGCCATCGCCAATGAGCTGAGCCTGCCGGAAACCAGCTTTGTCTGGGACGATGGCGATATGTCGGCCATCCGTTGGTTTACTCCCCAGCGAGAAGTCGATTTGTGCGGTCATGGCACGCTGGCGGCGGCACACGTGATGTTCAGCGTGGTGAACCCGGCGCTGCAGGATATTCGTTTCCGCTCGGCGAGCGGCGACTTGTACGTTAAACGCGACGCCGAAGATGGCGAACGCCTGGTCCTGGATTTCCCGTCCCGGCCCCCACAGAAGGTTGTGGAACCTGAAGGGTTGGCGGCGCTGCTGGGTGCTCATCCGCAGGAAGTGTGGCAGGCCAATGCGCTGTTGGTAGTGTTGGAAAACGAAGCACAGGTAAGGGCATTACAGCCGGATATCCCGGCACTGATTGCCCTGGTTGGCCGGGCAGTGATTGTCAGCGCTCCGGGGGCGACAGTGGATTTTGTCTCGCGCTATTTTACCCTCGACGGCGGCGAAGACCCGGTGACCGGCTCCGCGCACTGCACGCTGATGCCATACTGGAGCGCACGTCTTGGTCGCCATCAGCTGCACGCCCGGCAGATTTCGGCGCGCGGCGGCGAGTTGTTCTGTGAACTGAAGGGCGATCGCACCTTGATTGGCGGCTATGCACACACGTTTTTGCGTGGGGAAATAAAACTCTGAATAAATTTTTATTCCCATAAGTAATAACGCAGTTTTTTTTATTCTTTTATAGCTTGTCACCGCTCAGATAAAACTGTCAGCAACTGAACAGACTTTTATCAACGGAGCGGATCATGGCGAGCAAACTGTTTTCATTACGCAGCGCGGCACTTTTGGTGTTGTCACTCAGCGCAGCCAGCGCCTATGCGGTGGACGTGACCGTGGCATACCAGACGTCGGCGGAACCTGCCAAGGTGGCGCAGGCGGAAAACAGCTTCGCCAAACAATCCGGTGCCACCGTTGACTGGCGTAAATTCGACAGCGGCTCCAGCGTGCTACGCGCGTTGGCTTCCGGTGACGTGCAGATCGGTAATATCGGCTCTAGCCCACTGGCAGTGGCCGCCAGCCAAAAACTCCCTATCGAAGTCTTCCTGATCGCCTCCCAGCTCGGCAGCTCCGAAGCCCTGGTGGTGAAAAAAGAGATCAAAAGCCCGCAGGATTTGATCGGCAAGCGTATCGCCGTGCCCTTTATCTCAACCACCCACTACAGCCTGCTGGCCTCGCTCAAGCACTGGGGCATCAAGCCTGAGCAGGTCAAAATTCTCAATCTACAACCGCCGGCCATTGCCGCTGCCTGGCAGCGCGGTGACATCGACGGAGCCTACGTCTGGGCGCCGGTAGTCAATGAATTAGCCAAGCAGGGCAAGGTGCTGACCGATTCCGCCCAGGTTGGACAATGGGGCGCGCCAACGCTTGACGTTTGGGTCGTGCGCAAAGACTTTGCCGAAAAACACCCGGAAGTGGTGACTGCCTTTGCCGCCAGTGCGCTGAACGCGCAAAAAGCCTATCTGGCGCAGCCGGAGCAGTGGCTGAAGGACAAGGGCAATCTCAGCACGCTGGCCCGTTTGAGCGGCGTGCCGGAGGAACAAATACCGGTGCTGGTGAAGGGCAATACCTATTTGCCGGTGGCGGAACAAATCACCCAGTTGGGCCAACCGGTGGACAAGGCTATCCGCGATACTGCCGAGTTCCTTAAACAGCAGGGCAAAATTCCGCAGGTCGACGGCGATTACAGTGCCTACGTCACCGATCGGTTTGTAAAACAGGTGCAGGCTGCGCCGCAGTCGTAGGGGAGCAGAATGTTAAACGTTAATCACCTTTCAGCAGAGTATCAGGGCCGCCCCGCGCTGCGCGACGTCTCTTTCCAGATTGCCGCCGGGCAACTGGTGGTGGTGCTCGGGCCTTCGGGCTGTGGCAAAACCACGCTCCTGAATTTGATCGCCGGGTTTATTGAGCCTTCAGCTGGCAGCATCACGCTTGATGGAACGACCGTTAGCGGCCCCGGAGCCGAGCGGGGCGTGGTGTTCCAGCATGAGGGTTTACTGCCGTGGCGCAACGTGGTGGATAACGTGGAGTTTGGTTTGCAACTGGCCGGTGTCGGCAAACAGCAGCGACGTCAGGTGGCAAAAGAGATGTTGCAACGCGTCGGATTGGCCGGCTATGAACAGCACTTTATCTGGCAGCTCTCCGGCGGCATGCGTCAGCGGGTAGGGATTGCCCGTGCCCTGGCTGCCGATCCGCGCCTGTTGTTGCTGGATGAGCCGTTTGGCGCGCTGGATGCATTTACCCGCGAGCAAATGCAGGAACTGCTGTTGACCATTTGGCGTGATACCGGCAAACAGGTGCTGCTGATCACCCATGATATTGAAGAAGCGGTGTTTCTGGCCAGTGAACTGCTGTTGCTGTCGCCGGGACCGGGGCAGGTGGTGGAGCGCCTGACGCTTAACTTTGGCCAGCGCTATGCCGACGGGGAGCCCTGCCGTTCGATTAAGTCCGACCCTGAATTTATCGCGCAGCGCGAATATGTGCTGGGCAAGGTCTTTCAACAGCGCGAGGCCTTGTTATGAGTCTGCACTCCGCTCTCAAAGAGGTGGCTCAGCCGCAGGCTGCAGCACCGACGCGCCGTTTTAGCGTGCCGCGTAATGTTTGGCTAAGCAGCGCCACCCTGCTGGTGGTATTGGCCATCTGGTGGGGCGTGACCGCGCTGAACCTGATCAGCCCGTTATTCCTGCCGGCACCGCAGCAGGTGCTGCATCAACTGATTACCATCGCCAGCCCGCAAGGCTTTATGGACGCCACGCTATGGCAGCATTTGGCCGCCAGCCTGGGGCGTATTCTGGTGGCGCTGTTGGCAGCGGTGATTATCGGTGTACCGGTGGGTATCGCCATGGGGCTGAACGATACGGTGCGCGGCATTCTCGATCCGTTGATTGAGATTTACCGCCCGGTGCCGCCGCTGGCCTATTTACCGCTGATGGTGATTTGGTTCGGCATCGGCGAAACCTCGAAAATCTTGCTGATTTATCTGGCGATCTTCGCCCCGGTGACGCTGTCTGCCGTAGCCGGTGTGCGCAGTGTGGCGCAGGTTCGCGTGCGGGCCGCCCGTGCGCTTGGGGCAAACCGTTGGCAGTTGCTGCGTTTTGTGGTGCTGCCTAGCGCCTTGCCGGAGATTTTAACCGGCATCCGAATTGGGCTGGGGGTCGGCTGGTCGACGCTGGTGGCCGCAGAACTGATCGCCGCCACCCGTGGCCTGGGATTTATGGTGCAATCCGCCGGTGAGTTTCTGGCTACCGATGTGGTGCTGGCCGGGATCGGTGTGATTGCGATAATTGCATTTGGGCTGGAGCTGGGGTTACGCGCCTTGCAGCGCCGATTGACCCCGTGGCACGGAGTAAACCAATGAACGAACGTTTAAGTATCACCCCGTTGGGGCCTTATATCGGTGCGCTGGTGGAAAACGTTGACCTGGCACGTCCCTTGGGGGACGGCCAATTCGAACAGCTCTACCATGCGTTGCTGAAACATCAGGTGCTGTTTCTGCGTAATCAGCCGATCACGCCGTTGCAACAGCGGAATTTGGCCGGTCGCTTCGGCGACCTGCATATCCACCCGGTCTATCCGCAAGCCGCCGAGGTGAAAGAGATTATCGTGCTGGATACCCATGACCATAATCCGCCGGACAACGATAACTGGCATACCGACGTGACCTTTATCGAAAACCCGCCGTTGGGGGCGATTCTGGCGGCGAAAACCCTGCCTTCCACCGGTGGCGATACGCTGTGGGCCAGTGGTATTGCGGCCTATGAAGCGCTGTCTGAGCCGTTCAGGCAATTGCTGGCCGGGCTGAAGGCGGAGCATGACTTCACCAAGTCATTCCCGGAACACAAGCATCGCGGCAGTGAAGACGAACGCCAGCGCTGGCAGGCAGCGGTACAGAAAAACCCACCCTTGCTGCATCCGGTAGTGCGCACGCATCCGGTCAGCGGCCGGCAGGCCCTGTTCGTCAATGAAGGTTTTACGACGCGTATTGTTGATCTGGCACCGAAGGAAAGCGACGCGCTGCTGAATTTCCTGTTCGCCCACATCACCAAGCCGGAGTTTCAGGTGCGTTGGCGCTGGCAGGAAAATGACATTGCCATCTGGGATAACCGCGTGACGCAGCATTACGCCAACGCGGATTATCTGCCGCAGCGGCGCATTATGCACCGCGCGACCATTCTGGGGGATAAACCTTTCTACAAGGCGTAAGGGCAGAGGCCTTAAAGGTCAAACTCGTTGGTGAACTGTTCCAACTGCTCTTGCGCATCCAGCCAGGTCATTTCCGTTTCTTCCAACGCGGATTTGGCCTGGCTTTGCTGCTGCAGACAAAGCGTTAAATCGGCCTTGCGGCTGATGTCGTACAACGCGGAGTCCGCCAGCTTCTCTTCCACCGCCGCCAGTTCGGCACTCAGTTTTTCCATCTGCTGTTCCAGCTTGGCGATCTGCTTGCGCAGCGGCTGAGTCTGGCTACGGAACTCGGCTTCCCGACGTTTCTGATCTTTACGGGCTTGCGCGCTGTTGGCGTTGTTTTCCTTGTCCGGCGCGTCCTGCTGGTTTTCCTGGCGTTGCAGGTCAACCAGCCATTGCTGATAGTCGTCCAAATCGCCGTCGAACACTTCCACCTGGCCATCGTGCACCAGATAGAGATCGTCAGTAGTGGAGCGCAACAGGTGGCGGTCGTGCGAAACCACCACTAATGCGCCTTCAAAGTCGATCAGCGCTTCGGTCAGTGCCTGACGCATATCCAGATCCAGGTGGTTGGTCGGTTCATCAAGCAGCAGCAGGTTAGGGCGCTGCCAGACAATCAGCGCCAGCACTAACCGCGCCTTTTCGCCACCGGAGAAACGTTCGGTAATCTCGGTAACCTTATCGCCCTGGAAGCCAAAGCCGCCCAGGTAGTCGCGCAACTGCTGCTCCAGCACCCGCGGGGCGATGCGGCTCAGATGCTGCAGCGGGGATTCGTCGGCGCGCAAGAACTCCAGCTGATGCTGGGCGAAGTAGCCCAGCTTGATGCCTTTCGCCAGACCAATCTCACCGCTCAGCGGCTCCAGTGAACCGGCCAGCATTTTGATCAGGGTGGATTTACCGGCGCCATTACGGCCCAGCAGACCGATGCGTGAGCCGGGCACCAGGTTCAGTTTGATTGAGTTCAGGATCACCTTGTCGCCATAACCGGCGCTGACCTTTTCCATGCGCAGCAGCGGATTCGGCAGGCTTTCCGGCTGGCGGAAGCTGAAGCTGAATGGGTTATCGACGTGGGCCGGTGCAATCAGCTCCATGCGTTCAAGCATTTTAATACGGCTTTGCGCCTGCTTGGCCTTGGTGGCCTGCGCGCGGAAGCGGTCAATATAGCTTTGCAGATGCGCCACTTTCTCCTGTTGGTTCTGGTACAGCGCCTGCTGCTGTGCCAGCTTGGTCGAACGTTGACGTTCGAACGAGGAGTAGTTACCGGTATATTCGTTAATGGTTTCTTGTTCGATATGCAGAATCTTATCGACGATCGGATCAAGAAAATCGCGATCGTGCGAAATCAGCACCAGCGTGCCTGGGTAGCTTTTCAACCAGCGTTCCAGCCAGATCACCGCGTCCAAATCCAGGTGGTTGGTGGGTTCGTCGAGCAGCAGCAGGTCTGAACGACAGACCAGCGCTTGTGCCAGGTTCAGACGCATGCGCCAGCCGCCCGAGAAGGCGCGAACCGGATTAAGCAACTGTTCGTTGGAAAAGCCCAGGCCGTGCAGCAGGCTGGCGGCGCGTGAACGGATGGTCCAGGCATCAAGAGCATCCAGTTTGCCGTGCAGGGTGGCGATGGCGTGGCCGTCGTTTTTATCGTTTGCCACCTGCAATTCGGCTTCAAGCTGGCGGAATTCGCGGTCGCCGTCGATCACATACTCAAGCGCAGGTACGTCCAGCGCCGGTGTTTCCTGGTTAACCCAGGCCAGGGCCCAGTTGCTTGGAAAGGTGTAACTGCCGCCGTCCGCGGCCATCTCGCCCTTCAGCAATGACAGCAGCGTGGATTTGCCGCAGCCGTTTTTACCCACCAGGCCGACCTTCTGACCTGGATTAACCGTCGCCGTGGCGTTGTCCAACAGGACGCGGGTGCCGCGTCGGATTTGTAGCGAGGAAAATACAATCATAAAGTGCCGTATGTTCAGAGTATGTTAAATTGAGTGAGTTCTAAGTTAACAGGACGCAGACTGTCCTATTATTAGTCTTTGCGGAGCATGGTAACGGAAAACCGCTACCCTGACGACGCTTTGGAGGGGAATGATGTCGCAGCCGCCGAAGGTCTTGCTGCTGTATGCCCATCCGGAATCCCAGGACTCGGTCGCGAATCGGGTTTTGCTTCGACCGGCACAGCAGTTGGAACATGTCACCGTGCACGATTTATACGCGCACTATCCTGATTTTTTTATTGATATTCACCACGAACAACAACTGCTGCGTGAACATCAGGTCATTGTTTTTCAACATCCTCTTTATACCTACAGTTGCCCGGCCCTGCTGAAAGAATGGCTGGATCGCGTGCTGTCGCGTGGTTTTGCCAGCGGCATGGGGGGCAATGCGCTGGCGGGAAAGTACTGGCGTTCGGTGATCACCACCGGTGAACCGGAGGGAGCCTACCGTACCGGCGGTTATAACCGCTATCCGATAGAAGATATTTTGCGCCCGTTTGAGTTGACCGCCGCCATGTGCCATATGCACTGGCTGACGCCGATGCTGGTGTATTGGGCGCGTCGACAGAAGCCGGAGGTGCTGGAAAGCCATGCCACGGCGTATGGCGACTGGCTGCGCAACCCGCTGCCACACGGAGGGAGGTAAACATGGAAGGCTCAACCTTACTGACCGCAATTTTACTGTTTCTGTTCGCTGCGGTGGTCACGGTGCCGATTGCACGCCGCCTGGGTATTGGCGCGGTATTGGGCTACCTGATCGCCGGCATTGCCATCGGCCCCTGGGGGTTGGGCTTCATTCGCGACGTCGACGAGATCCTGCACTTCTCCGAACTGGGCGTGGTGTTCCTGATGTTTATCATCGGGCTGGAGCTGAACCCAAGCAAGCTGTGGGAATTGCGGCGTTCAATCTTTGGCGTCGGTGCCGGGCAGGTGCTGATTACCGCCACGGTGCTGGGGGCACTGCTTTACCTGACTCATTTTGCCTGGCAGGCCGCCGTGATAGGCGGTATCGGGCTGGCGATGTCGTCAACCGCCATGGCGTTGCAGCTGATGCGCGAGAAGGGCATGAACCGCAATGAGGGCGGCCAGCTGGGGTTTTCGGTGCTGCTGTTCCAGGATATGGCGGTGATCCCGGCGCTGGCGCTGATCCCCATCCTCGCCGGGGCCGGTGGCAGCAGTGACGACTGGGCACAAATTGCACTCAAGGTGGCGGCGTTCGGCGGCATGCTGATTGGTGGGCGGTTCCTGTTGCGGCCACTGTTCCGCTATATCGCCTCTTCCGGGGTACGTGAAATCTTCACCGCTGCCGCTCTGCTGGTGGTGTTGGGGGCGGCGCTGTTTATGGATGCGCTCGGCCTGTCGATGGCGCTCGGCACCTTTATCGCCGGCGTGTTGCTGGCGGAGAGTGAATATCGCCATGAGCTGGAGATTTCAATCGAGCCGTTCAAGGGGCTGCTGCTGGGGTTGTTCTTTATCTCGGTGGGCATGGCGCTGAATATCGGCGTACTCTATACCCATCTGGCCGAAGTGCTGCTGGGCGTGGTGCTGCTGGTGGCGATCAAGTCGGGGGTCCTGTATTCGCTGTCGCGTATTTTTGGCCTGCGCAGTTCGGTACGTTTGCAGTTTGCCGGCGTGCTTAGCCAGGGCGGAGAGTTTGCCTTCGTACTGTTTTCGGCGGCGGGCACGCAGAAGGTGCTGCAGTCCGATCAACTCGCGCTGTTGCTGGTGGTGGTGACCTTGTCGATGATGACTACGCCGCTGTTGATGCAAATTATTGACCGTATTCTGGTACGGCGATACAACGCCCGGGATGAAGACGAAGAGACACCGTATGTGGAGGACGATGACCCGCAGGTGATCATTGTCGGCTTCGGGCGTTTTGGTCAGGTGATCGGCCGGTTGCTGATGGCCAACAAGATGCGCATCACCGTATTGGAGCGCGATGTCAGCGCCGTTGGCGTGCTGCGCCGCTACGGTTACAAGGTCTATTACGGCGACGCCACCGAACTGGAGCTGCTGCGTGCGGCCGGTGCGGCGAAGGCCAGGTCGATCGTGATCACCTGTAACGAGCCGGAAGACACCATGGAGATTGTGCGTCTGTGCCAGCAGCATTTCCCCGATCTGAGCATTTTGGCGCGGGCACGCGGTCGTGTTGAAGCGCACGAATTGCTGCAGGCCGGGGTCAAGCAGTTCAGCCGCGAAACCTTCTCCAGCGCGCTGGAACTGGGGCGAAAGGCACTGATGGAGTTGGGTATGCATCCGCATCAGGCCTATCGTGCGCAACAGCACTTCCGCCGGCTCGACATGCGTATGCTGCGTGAATTGATGCCGCCGCATCACGGCGATGTGGCGCAAATTTCCCGCGTAAAAGAAGCGCGGCGTGAGTTGGAAGAACTTTTCCACCGAGAAATGCAAAAAGAGAGTCGCCAGTTCGACGGCTGGGATGAATACGAATAATTTGGAGTACTGAGATGTCTGCAACACGTAAAAGATTTATCGCCGGAGCGGTTTGCCCGAGCTGTAAGGCTATGGATACGCTGGCAGTTTGGCGTGAAGACCAGGTCGAAGTAGTGGAGTGCGTCAAGTGCGGCCATCACCAGCGACAGACCGAAGAACAGGTGGAAAAGCACGTCCGGCCGCAGGAGCAGGTGATCGGTATTTTCCATCCGGAGTAGCGTTATCGGGCGCGATTTTTTATGCTGAAGGGTACAGCGGGAAAGATTTCCGATACAATCTGTCCGGTTAAGGCGCGGCCCCCATGACGGTTGCGTCCAAGTATCCAACGGTAGGAGATATCATGAAAGTAGCAAAAGACTTGGTGGTCAGCCTGGCTTACCAAGTACGTACAGAAGACGGTGTTTTGGTTGATGAGTCTCCGGTGAGTGCGCCGCTGGACTATCTGCATGGGCATGGTTCACTGATTGCGGGTCTGGAAAAAGCACTCGAAGGCCACGAAGCAGGCGATCGTTTTGATGTGAATGTTGGCGCTAACGATGCGTACGGCAACTACGACGAAAACCTGGTGCAGCGCGTGCCGAAAGACGTCTTTATGGGCGTTGACGAGTTGGAAGTGGGTATGCGCTTCCTGGCTGATACCGATCAGGGCCCAGTGCCGGTCGAAATCACCGAAGTGGACGGCGACCACGTAGTGGTTGACGGTAACCACATGCTGGCGGGCCAGAACCTGAACTTCAACGTGGAAGTTGTCGCGATCCGTGAAGCTACCGCTGAAGAACTGGCGCACGGCCACGTACATGGCGAGCACGATCATCACCACGACCATGAACACGGTGAAGGCTGCTGTGGCGGTCATGGCCATGACCACGATCATGACCATGCACACGACCAGGCTCCAGCCAAGAAAGGCGGTTGCGGTAACGGCGGTTGCGGTTGCCACTAATCGCAATGCTGTAACGGCAAAAAAAGGGCGGCCCTGGGGCTGCCCTTTTTTATGGTTCATCAATAATGCGGCGGCGGTGTTTCTTCCGACTGCGAAGCGATCATCGACGTTTGGCTAGAGCGCAGTTTATCGGTCAGCACGCGCAGGTGCTCTTGTAATTTCAGCATTTCAAACTGGTGTTGCACCACGATCTGATTAAGCTCTTCGATGGTGACTTCCTGGAAGGCCTGGCGGCTCTCCAGCTCTTCCAGCCGCAGTAACAGGCTGTGGTTATCGGCGTTGTGCATGGTGCTACCTCTGACGCGGTTTAATCCTGAATCTGACGCTATGTTAACAGCTGCCGCCGGCTTTGCGCTGCGCTATTTCACCCCGTTTCGCGGGGGCGATAACCGAACGCGTCAGAGCACTGTGTAAAGTGCTGAAAAATAGAGCGCTTACCATGGGCGGATTTGTTACCGTTGGGCGTCGGATGATGGAAAAATCTGATTTATCATACGGGTAGCACATTAAAGGAAACTTCTGTTTAAAGCTGGAGTCACACTTTGACTCGATTGGTTACCTGTGTGACTGTTTTGTTTTGTTTCGGACAGCTATAGTAGCCCGGTTATCTTACTTAATGATTGTTTGGGGCATCGCTTCAGACACTGGAGAAATGGATGAAATCTTTGTTTAAAGTCACGCTTCTGGCAACCACTATGGCTTTTGCTTTGAATGCGACCCAGGTTATGGCTGCTGATGCAGCTAAACCAGCAGAAGCGGCTAAAGCGGCTGATGCGGCACCAAGCACTGGCAAGTTCAAGAACGATGACGAGCAAGCGGCTTACGCACTGGGTGCATCCCTGGGCCGTTACATGGACAACTCGCTGAAAGAGCAAGAAAAATTGGGCATTAAACTGGATAAAGACCAGTTGATCTCAGGCGTTCAGGACGCTTTTGCCAACAAGAGCAAGCTGAACGATGCAGATATCGAAAAAACCCTGCAAAGCTTTGAAGCACGCGTGAAGGCTTCCGCCCAGGCGAAGATGGAGCAGGACGCGAAAGATAACGAAGCGAAAGGCACCAAGTACCGTGATACCTTCGCTAAAGAAAAAGGCGTGAAGAAAACCGAGTCTGGCCTGCTGTATCAGGTAGAGAAGCCAGGTACCGGCGCGGCGCCTAAAGACAGCGATACCGTTGTGGTGAACTACAAGGGCACCCTGACCGACGGTACCGAGTTTGATAACTCATACACCCGTGGTGAGCCACTGTCGTTCCGTCTGGACGGTGTGATCCCAGGCTGGACTGAAGGCCTGAAACACATCAAGAAAGGCGGCAAAATCAAGCTGGTTATCCCACCGGCGCTGGCCTACGGTAAAACTGGCGTCCCGGGTATTCCGGCTAACTCCACTCTGGTGTTCGACGTTGAGCTGCTGGATGTGAAAGCCGCGCCGAAAGCGGATGCCAAGGCTGAAAAACCGGCTGACGCAGCGGCTGATGCCAAAGCGCAGTAAGTCTGCCTGAGTCCTTACACCGCCGCGAACATTCTTCGCGGCGGTGTTCATTTCAGCCTGCCAAATCAGGCGTAACTTTCACCTCCTCCCCCACTGATCGCTTGACGCCTGCCGGGCATCGGGCTTAACGTCAATACCACGCGCAAACGCAAGGACTTTACTCTGGCTGTTTTGCTAGACTATTTGTCCGGACTTATAAGTCATGCGCCTGCCCCTTAGGGCGTGTACCTAAAACTGTTCCTGGTCGTTAAGGCCGGCGGACGCACGTCGTGCTGTTTCAGACTGATATCAGCCAGCCCACCCTGCATAATCACAGGGGAGCCGCCTGTGGAAGGGAACCCGCACGAGCAGTTTTAGCTGCGCCCCCTGGCACAGGCGATCTTTGAGGGTGGTATTTTCGATGTCTAATTCGCTTTTATCCAGCGAAGCCAGCGAACTTGATTTGCTGAACGAACGTCCGTTTACCCAAACGGATCATGAAATTTTGAAGTCTTACGAAGCGGTAGTTGATGGCCTGGCGATGTTGATCGGCGGGCACTGTGAAATCGTGCTGCACGCATTGGAAGATTTGAAATGCTCGGCGGTACGTATTGCCAACGGTGAGCATACCGGGCGGCAAATCGGTTCGCCGATTACCGATCTGGCGCTGCGCATGTTGCATGACATGGCCGGCAATGACAGTAGCGTATCGCAGGCCTATTTTACTCGTGCCAAGAGCGGTGTGCTGATGAAGTCGGTGACTATCGCCATCCGCAATCGCGAGCAGCGAGTGATCGGCCTGCTGTGTATCAACATGAACCTCGACGTACCTTTCTCGCAGGTGATGCAGACATTTATGCCGCCGGAAACCCAGGAAGTGGCCCCTTCGGTCAACTTTGCGTCCTCCGTTGACGATCTGGTGGCACAAACGCTGGAGTTCACCATCGAAGAAGTTAATGCCGATCGCAATGTTTCCAACAATGCCAAAAATCGTCAGGTGGTGCTGAACCTCTATGAAAAGGGCATTTTTGATATCAAAGATGCGATTAATCAGGTGGCGGATCGTCTGAATATCTCCAAGCACACCGTTTATCTGTACATCCGCCAGTTCAAAAGCGGCGACCTGTTGGGAACTGACCGCTGATGCTGGATTACTGCCTTTTGGTCACCGGTCCGGCGTATGGCACCCAGCAGGCCAGTAGCGCTTATCAGTTTGCTCTGGCCCTGTTGGCGAAAGGACACCGCCTCTCCAGCGTGTTTTTTTACCGTGAAGGGGTGTTGAACGCCAACCAATTGACGGCGCCTGCCGGTGATGAGTTTGATTTGGTACGCGGCTGGACACAATTGGCGCAGTTGCATGGCATCGAGCTCAATGTCTGCGTTGCAGCTGCATTGCGACGTGGGGTAACAGATGAACAGGAGGCTGCGCAGCAGGGCCTGCCTGCGGCAAACCTACAGCCGGGTTTTATCCTCAGCGGGTTAGGCTCACTGGCCGAGGCTGCGCTGAGCAGTGACCGCCTGGTGCAGTTCTGAGATAATTTATGAAACGAGTTGCTTTTGTTTTTACCCAGGGGCCCCACGGCAACGCCGGCGGCAGGGAAGGGCTTGATGCGTTACTGGCCACCTCGGCGCTGAGCGAAGATCTGGGCGTGTTTTTTATCGGTGACGGCGTATTACAGCTATTGCCGGGGCAGCAACCGGAAAAAATTCTGGCTCGCAATTACATTGCCACCTTTGGCGTACTGCCGTTGTATGACGTTGAACGCTGTTATCTGTGCCAGGCATCCCTGCAGGAACGCGGTCTGAGTCAGGTGACTGACTGGGTGCTGGACGCAGAGGTATTGGCGCCGGACGCGCTGCGCCAGCAATTGGCCGGCTATGATGCGGTGATGACTTTTTAGGAAATCCTGATGCTGTATACCCTTAGCCGTTCCCCCACTCAATGCGATTTGCCTGCGTTGCTGCGCCTGACGGCAGCGGGCGACGACCTGCTGCTGTTACAGGACGGCGTGCTGGCTGGTCTGGTCGGCAGTGCGCATCTTGAATTACTGCTTAACGCCCCCATATCCCTTTATGCACTGCAAGATGACCTGGAGGCCAGAGGCCTGATTGGTCATTTTTCGCACAAAATCACTGTCATCGGCTATAATCACTTCGTTGAATTAACCGAAAAGCATCGCAGCCAAATGTCCTGGTGATGAGAGTAATGTTGTATATTTCTTGACACCTCTACTGCTCAGCCATAAAATTCTGCGTCCCGTACTTTGCCTGTAGTGCATACGGGGGGATTTATCACATGTTTACGAAGCAACAAACGAAGCAAAAACCAGGAGCTTTTTAATGGCAACAATTAATCAGCTGGTACGCAAACCACGCTCTGTGAAGGCTGCTAAAAGCAACGTTCCAGCGCTGGAAGCTTGCCCGCAGAAACGTGGCGTATGTACTCGCGTATATACCACCACTCCTAAGAAACCAAACTCCGCACTGCGTAAAGTATGCCGTGTGCGTTTGACTAACGGTTTTGAAGTCACCTCCTACATCGGCGGTGAAGGTCATAACCTGCAGGAACACTCCGTGATCCTGATCCGTGGCGGTCGTGTAAAAGACTTGCCAGGTGTGCGTTACCACACCGTCCGTGGTGCACTTGACTGCTCCGGTGTTAAAGACCGTAAGCAAGCTCGTTCCAAGTACGGCGTGAAGAAGCCAAAGGCTTAATGGTTCTCCGTTAAGTAAGGCCAAACATTTTCACTTTAATGTCAAAATAAACTCGTAGAGTTTTGGACAATCCTGAATTAACAACGGAGTATTTCCATGCCACGTCGTCGCGTAATCGGCCAACGTAAAATCCTTCCAGATCCTAAGTTCGGATCCGAACTGTTGGCCAAATTTGTAAACATCCTGATGGTAGATGGTAAAAAATCTACTGCAGAAGCAATCGTCTATACCGCGCTGGAAACCCTGGCTCAGCGTTCTGGTAAAGATCACCTGGAAGCTTTCGAAGTAGCTCTCGACAACGTTCGCCCGACTGTAGAAGTTAAGTCGCGCCGCGTTGGTGGTTCTACTTATCAGGTACCAGTTGAAGTCCGCCCGGTCCGTCGTAATGCTCTGGCAATGCGCTGGATCGTTGATGCTGCTCGTAAACGCGGTGATAAATCCATGGCTCTGCGCTTGGCGAACGAACTTTCTGATGCAGTTGAGAACAAAGGTTCTGCTGTTAAGAAACGTGAAGACGTTCACCGTATGGCAGAAGCCAACAAGGCGTTCGCCCACTACCGCTGGTAATTGCCACGCAGTAGTTATGCTAACCAAGCGGGCGCTTCAAGAAGCCAACCCGCTTGGGTTAACTGAACTTGAACGCCTAAGGCAATAGAGGAATCAAATGGCTCGTAAAACACCCATTGAGCGCTATCGTAACATCGGTATCAGCGCTCACATCGACGCCGGTAAAACGACCACTACCGAACGTGTTTTGTTCTACACCGGTGTAAACCACAAAATCGGTGAAGTGCACGACGGCGCTGCTACCATGGACTGGATGGAGCAGGAGCAGGAACGTGGTATTACCATCACGTCCGCTGCGACTACCTGTTTCTGGTCTGGTATGGCTAAGCAGTTCGACGCACACCACATCAACATCATCGACACCCCAGGACACGTTGACTTCACCATCGAAGTAGAACGTTCCATGCGTGTTCTTGATGGCGCGGTAATGGTTTACTGTGCAGTTGGTGGCGTTCAGCCACAGTCTGAAACCGTATGGCGTCAGGCTAACAAATATAAAGTTCCACGCATCGCGTTCGTTAACAAAATGGACCGCATGGGTGCTAACTTCCTGAAAGTTGTTGATCAGATTGAAAAACGTCTGGGCGCAACTCCGGTTCCTCTGCAGCTGGCTATCGGCGCAGAAGAGAAATTCACCGGTGTTGTTGACCTGGTGAAAATGAAAGCCATCAACTGGAACGAAGCCGATCAGGGCGTGACCTTCGAATACGAAGAGATCCCGGCTGATATGCAAGAACTGGCTGAAGAATGGCGTCAGAAGCTGGTTGAGTCCGCTGCTGAAGGTTCTGATGAGCTGATGGAGAAATTCTTTGGTGGCGAAGAGCTGACTGAAGAAGAGATCAAAACTTCTCTGCGTAAGCGCGTTCTGAACAACGAAATCATCCTGGTTACCTGTGGTTCTGCGTTTAAAAACAAAGGCGTACAGGCAATGCTGGATGCTGTTGTTGAGTATCTGCCAGCACCAACTGACGTTGCAGCAATCAACGGTATTTTGGATGACGGTAAAGACACTCCAGCAGTTCGTCGTTCTGACGATGCTGAGCCGTTCTCTGCTCTGGCGTTCAAAATCGCAACTGACCCATTCGTGGGTAACCTGACGTTCTTCCGTGTTTACTCCGGTCTTGTTAACTCAGGTGACACTGTATTTAACCCAGTGAAATCTCAGCGTGAACGTCTGGGCCGTATCGTTCAGATGCACGCTAACAAGCGTGAAGAGATCAAAGAAGTTCGCGCAGGCGACATCGCTGCAGCTATCGGTCTGAAAGACGTGACTACCGGTGACACTCTGTGTGATCCGAACAACGTGATCATTCTGGAGCGTATGGAGTTCCCTGAGCCGGTAATCTCCGTTGCAGTTGAACCAAAAACCAAAGCTGACCAGGAAAAAATGGGTCTGGCTCTGGGCCGTCTGGCGAAGGAAGATCCATCATTCCGCGTATGGACTGACGAAGAATCAGGTCAGACTATCATCGCAGGTATGGGTGAACTTCACCTGGACATCCTGGTTGACCGTATGCGTCGTGAATTCAACGTTGAAGCAAACGTGGGTAAACCTCAGGTTGCTTACCGTGAAGCGATTCGTTCGAAAGTTACCGATGTCGAAGGTAAACACGCCAAGCAGTCTGGTGGTCGTGGTCAGTATGGTCACGTTGTTATCGACATGTACCCACTGGAGCCGGGCTCAAATCCGAAAGGCTACGAGTTCATCAATGACATTAAAGGTGGTGTAATCCCAACGGAATACATCGGTGCCATTGATAAAGGCCTCCAGGAGCAGCTTAAGTCTGGTCCGCTGGCGGGTTACCCGGTAGTTGATCTCGGTGTGCGTCTGCATTTCGGTTCTTACCACGATGTTGACTCCTCCGAATTGGCGTTTAAACTGGCCGCTTCTATCGCCTTTAAAGATGGCTTTAAGAAAGCGAAACCTGTTTTGCTTGAGCCAATCATGAAGGTTGAAGTTGAAACGCCGGAAGAGAACACTGGTGACGTCATCGGTGACCTTAGCCGTCGTCGTGGTCAACTGAAAGGTCAGGAATCCAACGCTACTGGCGTTCAGATTCACGCTGAAGTTCCGTTGTCCGAGATGTTCGGTTACGCAACTCAACTGCGTTCTCTGACCAAAGGCCGTGCTTCTTACTCCATGGAGTTCCTGAAGTACGATGATGCGCCGAACAACGTCGCTCAGGCCGTTATTGAAGCCCGTGGTAAATAAGCTTTCGGGTTTAACACATTGATCAGTGCTCTCTCCATGAGGGGAGAGCATAAGAGTAAGGAATATAGCCGTGTCTAAAGAAAAATTTGAACGTTCCAAACCGCACGTTAACGTTGGTACTATCGGCCACGTTGACCACGGTAAAACTACCCTGACTGCAGCAATCACCACCGTTCTGGCTAAAACCTACGGCGGTTCTGCACGTGCTTTCGACCAGATCGATAACGCGCCAGAAGAAAAAGCTCGTGGTATCACCATCAACACTTCTCACGTTGAATATGACACCCCAAGCCGTCACTATGCGCACGTTGACTGCCCAGGGCACGCCGACTACGTTAAAAACATGATCACCGGTGCTGCTCAGATGGACGGCGCTATCCTGGTCGTTGCTGCGACTGACGGCCCTATGCCTCAGACCCGTGAGCACATCCTGCTGGGTCGTCAGGTTGGCGTTCCTTTCATCATCGTATTCATGAACAAATGCGACATGGTTGATGATGAAGAGCTGCTGGAACTGGTAGAAATGGAAGTTCGTGAACTTCTGTCTGCTTATGACTTCCCTGGTGATGACCTGCCGGTTGTTCGTGGTTCAGCGCTGAAAGCACTGGAAGGCGAAGCTGAGTGGGAAGCTAAAATCATCGAGCTGGCTGGCTACCTGGATTCTTACATCCCAGAACCAGAGCGTGCTATCGACAAGCCGTTCCTGCTGCCAATCGAAGACGTATTCTCCATCTCCGGTCGTGGTACCGTTGTTACCGGTCGTGTTGAGCGCGGTATCGTTAAAGTTGGCGAAGAAGTTGAAATCGTTGGTATCAAAGACACCGTTAAGTCTACCTGTACCGGCGTTGAAATGTTCCGCAAACTGCTGGACGAAGGCCGTGCTGGTGAGAACGTTGGTGTTCTGCTGCGCGGTATCAAGCGTGAAGACATCGAACGTGGTCAGGTATTGGCTAAACCAGGTTCTATCAAGCCACACACCAAATTCGACTCAGAAGTGTACATCCTGAGCAAAGAAGAAGGTGGTCGTCACACTCCATTCTTCAAAGGCTACCGTCCACAGTTCTACTTCCGTACAACTGACGTGACCGGTACCATCGAACTGCCAGAAGGCGTTGAGATGGTAATGCCTGGCGATAACGTGAACATGGTTGTTACCCTGATTCACCCAATCGCGATGGACGACGGTCTGCGTTTCGCAATCCGTGAAGGCGGCCGTACTGTAGGCGCTGGTGTTGTTGCTAAAGTTATCGCTTAATCGCGAATAATTTTTCGACACAAAAAGAGGGCACTCCGGTGCCCTTTTTTTATGCAATTTTTCCAAATCTTAATTGAAATAAAAAGTATTCCTATTTAGACTTACAGCATTGGTTAAGAAGTGAGTCTCTCTATGTATGTATGTCTGTGTAATGCCGTGACTGACAAAGCGATCCGCAAGGCCGTGCGTCAGCACAATCCGCATACCATGAAACAACTGCGTGAACTTGTACCTATTGGTACCGATTGTGGAAAGTGCATTCGCCAGGCGAGACAGATTATGGTGGAGGAAAGCGGAACCATTATCCATATGCACGAAGTTGCCTAACTAAAGGTAAGGTTATTTTTTGACTCTTGGCTTTCAGCTTCTACACTTTTAGAACTGGCCAGGAGGAGTTACCTATGAAAGGCGATAAAAAGATCATTGCTCACCTCAACAAACTGCTCGGCAACGAGCTGGTTGCCATCAATCAATATTTCCTGCATGCCCGAATGTTCAAGAACTGGGGTTTAACTCGCCTCAATGATAAGGAATACCACGAGTCGATCGACGAAATGAAGCATGCAGATCGTTACATCGAACGCATTTTATTTTTGGAAGGTATTCCGAACTTGCAGGACCTCGGCAAGTTGAATATTGGCGAAGATATTGAAGAAATGTTGCGTTCAGATCTGGCTTTGGAGTTGGACGGTGCCAAGGGGCTGCGTGAAGCTATAGCTTACGCCGATTCCATCCATGACTATGTCAGCCGTGATTTGATGATTGAATAGACCCGGGTTTTATAGACACTTTTTTGCCTCATAATAGAGGCTTAATGAAGGAGTGTTTATGTCAGCCAAAAATTTCACTGAAGAATTCAAAA
>NZ_CAMKGL010000007.1 GCF_946227985.1 Serratia quinivorans | reverse complement strand
TGAATTCTTCAGTGAAATTTTTGGCTGACATAAACACTCCTTCATTAAGCCTCTATTATGAGGCAAAAAAGTGTCTATAAAACCCGGGTCTATTCACCCATTCTCAAGATGTTTAATCTGAAAATCTGTATATGCCTCTCGCTTTTGGGATACTGGCTCACGATCCTTCTGGAGCAATCCTTCAAAAGGGTTTTGAAAATCATAGTCAGTACGATGTTTCAGCCATCGGAAAAATCCGCTGATTTTCTTAACATATTTGTTCTTCGTTGGAATGGCGACATCTAGCCCGCGAATAAATTCAGCAGCCCTACTACGCTTAAGAACTTGATCAGTAAAGTTAAAGTACTTGCTAATACAGCGTTTGATAGAAGCGGCTTCCCTCTCGCAAACTTCAAGGCTTTTAAACTCTACATACTGTACAGCCTGTAATTTTAGCTCTTGGAATGGCAATTCTGATTGAGGGGTTTGGCTCATACCGATTGTAGGACTGACAGTTTCAGTAATCAGCCAAGGGCGATCTGCAAAGCGTAACGATCGCTTTGTCGCTTCAGTCTTTGAACGAGTACCTAACGAACGACGAAACTCACGGCGTTTACCACAGGGTAAAACGTTAACTTTACGGTAATACCAGATCCCATGACGGGAGAGCATAAGAGACATCGTGAAGCCTACTGGTGATACACATTTTTTGTACCACTAAGGCTATGGAGGCGGGATTTCAGTACTTTAATGATTACTTATTAAGTACTTAGATACAAATTGGTGGAGGCCCTGCCAGCTACATCCCGGCACACACGTCACCTGCTACGGCTGCTTCCTTCCGGATCTGACCGAGTTCACAAGTTAGTGTTGCGGGAGAACCAACAGGGCCCCCATTGACGGCTTCTGTACTCTGAAGCGGTGGGCATTATCGGTGATGGCCAGCCAAATAGCAAGCCAACCGGGACCAACCGCTGTTTTCTTACCCACACCGACTGTGGCACACTTTCACCCTTGGTTTTTGCCGCAGCAGGAAAACAGAAATGGAGCCAGAAGATGCCTCATTCAGTCAACGCGTGTTCCACGTAATAGCCGCGATTCCCTATGGCAAGGTCACGACCTATGGTGAAGTGGCGCGGTTGGCCGGTTCACCACGCGCCGCACGCCAGGTCGGCGGCGTATTAAGGCGCCTGCCTGAAGGCAGCAGCCTGCCCTGGCATCGGGTGATAAACCGGCACGGCCAAATTTCACAGCAGGGAGAAGACTTCCAGCGCCAGCGACAGGCGTTGCTTGAAGAGGGGATTATCTTTGGCACGCACAGCACGGTTGACCTGTTAGTTTACGGCTGGCGCTGGTAATAACAAAACAGCCTTTGGCCGGAGCGCAAAGGCTGTTGATGATTTACTGTTTCAGTGCTGCTGGCTTACGGCATGGTTGCCGGGGCTGCCTGAACCGCAACGCCCTGCACCGGGACCATTACCAGGTCTGCACGGGTGCCGTTACGATTTACCACTTCCTGGATAGTATCGGTAATAAAGGTCATCCGCCCATTTACCGTAATTGCCGCACTCAGGATGATGCGTGCATTAGGCTGAATATCGGCCGGATTGTACGGCAGGACAAAATTAAACGGTGCCTGTTTACCCTCGGTGCGAACCGCACGCTGGGCAATAACTTTAGACGGTGCATCCGCCAACGAGGCATCAGAGAGCGTGACGGTCAGTACCGCATCCGGCGGCAGCGCGATGCGCTGGCGAATGTTAACCGAGCCAGTCACCGCCGGGCCCTGAATCTGCGTTTGCGCAATCGCCGGGTTTCCCGCTGTTGGTACAGGCACATTCGCACTCTTTTGGGCGCAGCCCGCCAGGGTGATGGTCAATGCTGCTGCTCCACCTACGATTTGCCAGAGTTTCATGGATCGCTCTCCTTTTTTATTATCAACATGTTGGTGGCTTTCACCACCGCACCTATTAAACTTAGCACAAAACACTGAAAAATCCATTTAGTCCTGCCTATTAATCACTTAGCCTTCTAATAACGCTCAGCATTCAGTCAATTTTCTCTGTGCCATAACGCAATATATTGACGTCTTACCGTGATATTCCGCACACTGCGCAAAATGATTATTAAAAGGGTAGTAATTTTATGAGCCAGGCACTGCAAAACCTCCTCGACCTGTTGGATCTGGAGAAAATTGAAGAAGGGCTGTTCCGCGGCCAAAGTGAAGATCTGGGGTTACGCCAGGTCTTCGGTGGCCAGGTGGTGGGCCAGGCACTGTATGCAGCCAAGCAAACGGTGCCTGCCGAGCGCAGCGTCCACTCGTTCCACAGCTATTTCCTGCGTCCGGGCGACAGCAGTAAACCCATCATTTATGACGTGGAAATTCTGCGCGACGGCAACAGTTTCAGCGCCCGCCGCGTCAGTGCCATTCAGCACGGTAAACCGATTTTCTACATGACCGCCTCCTTCCAAAGTCCGGAAGAAGGCTTTGAACACCAGAACACCATGCCCGATGTGCCACCGCCAGAAGGGCTGATGTCTGAGTCAGAGATTGCCCAAAAGCTGTCGCATATGCTGCCGGACAAGGTGCGTGAGAAATTTATCGGCCAGAAACCGATTGAGATGCGTCCGGTCAAATTCCACAACCCGCTGAAAGGCAGTGTGGAAGATCCGCACCGCTACGTATGGTTCCGCGCCAACGGCACCATGCCGGACGACCTGCGCATCCATCAGTACCTGCTGGGTTATGCGTCCGACTTCAACTTCCTGCCGACGGCGCTGCAGCCACACGGCGTCGGTTTCCTGGAGCCGGGCATGCAGGTAGCCACCATCGATCACTCAATGTGGTTCCACCGCCCGTTCCGCATGGATGACTGGCTGCTGTACGTGGTGGAAAGCACTTCCGCCTCCGGCGCCCGTGGATTTGTACGCGGTCAATTCTATACCCGTGACGGCGTATTGGTTGCCACCACGGTACAGGAAGGCGTGATCCGCCAGCGCGAAGCCTAAACGCCAGCCAAAGAAAAAGGGCGATGTCTCCATCGCCCTTTCTATCATCATTATTTTTCGAATTATTTAGCGCACTGCCCTTCTTCAAGGCTTATTGGTTATAGGCACTCTCGCCATGGCTGTTGACGTCCAGACCTTCGCGTTCCTGCTCTTCCGGGACGCGTAGCCCAACGATGGCCCCAGCCACTTTAAAGGCGATAAAGGCCGCCACGCCAGACCACACCAGCGTGATCACCACGCTCAACAACTGGATCCACACCTGATGGCCCATGGTGACGCCTTCCGCGTAGCCGGTGCCGCCCAGTGAGGCCGAGGTGAATACCCCGGTCAGCAGGCAACCGACGATACCGCACACGCCATGCACACCGAACACGTCGCAGGTATCATCTACCTTCAGCCATTTCTTCAGCGTGACCACGCCCCACAGGCCGGCAATACCGCCAATCAGGCCGATAATCAACGCCCCGCCAACGCCCACGGTACCCGCAGCCGGCGTGATGGCCACCAGCCCGGCGATCATGCCGGAACAGGCGCCCAACAGGGAAGGCTTGCCACGAACAATCCACTCGGCAAAGGTCCAGGAGAGGATCGCGCCGGCAGTGGCCACCACGGTATTCAGGAACGCCAGGGCCGCAATGCCGTTAGCCGCGCTGGCAGAACCGGCGTTAAAGCCGAACCAGCCGATGTACAGGATGGAAGCCCCGGTAAACACCATTGGCAGGTTGTGCGGCTTGAAAGCTTCCTTACCGAAACCGGCACGCTTGCCCAGCAGATAAGCACCAACCAGACCGGCACTGGCGGCGTTGATGTGCACAACAGTACCGCCGGCAAAGTCCAGCGCGCCGTCAGTGGCCAGGAAGCCACCGCCCCACACCATGTGGGCAATCGGCAGGTAAGAAATGGTGAACCAGATGGCCGCGAAGATCACCACCGCAGAAAAGCGGATACGCTCGGCAAAGCCCCCCACCACCAGCGCAACGGTAATACAGGCGAACGAACACTGGAACGCCACGTGGATCATCTGGCTAAAGGTCCCGGTGACGCTGTCGATGCCAATGCCTTTCAGCATCGCCGTCTGGAAACCGCCGAAGAAGGCGTTACCTTCGCTGAAGGCCAGGCTGTAACCATAAAGCACCCACAGCACGCACACCAAGGCAAAGGTGACGGTGACCTGGGTCAACATGGAGAGCACGTTTTTGGAACGCAGCAAACCACCGTAAAATAAAGCGACACCCGGCAGGGTCATGAACAGCACCAAAGCGGTGCAAATCATCATGAAGGCGTTATCCGCCTTGTCTGCGACCGCCGGAGCGGCCAGTGCCAAAGAAGGAACCATGGTTAACGTACTCAGGCCCAACATGGATAAAAGTTTTTTCATTATCAATCCATCCCCATTACTTTACTGAGCCAATGACTACAGTGCTGCTTCGTCTGTTTCGCCGGTGCGAATGCGAATGACACGTTGCAATTCGGCAACGAAAATTTTGCCATCACCGATTTTGCCGGTGTAGGCCGCTTTACTGATAACATCGACCACTTCATCTAACTGATCGTCAGCGATAGCGATGTCGATTTTTACCTTAGGTAAGAAGTTGACGCTGTATTCGGCTCCACGATAGAGCTCAGCATGCCCCTTCTGGCGACCAAAGCCTTTTACCTCGCTTACGGTCAGCCCCTGAATACCCACAGAGGATAGGGCTTCACGCACGTCCTCCAGCTTGAATGGTTTAATCACCACGGTCACCAGCTTCATATTGCCCCTCCACGAATTAAGCCCAAACTCACCCCTGGTACCTGTCTTATAAAGCAAAGGCTATGCCATAAATGGATTGGTACGCTAATTCAGCAAATTAACCGACCAGGCTGGGGCGTAAAGCAACGCCGCTAGCCTATGGCAGGCTAACGCATAGGGAGTTGATTAAATATTGCGCACCACTTTGGTGCGTGACGCGTCGTAAAAGTGCAGAGAAAGGGATTTAAAACGCAGCGATGCCTGTTTGTGGTGCGTGGCGGGAAAAGAAAGAGGCCGCAAAAGCGGCCCCAGACTACTGACAAAGCAAGTTATTAGGGAGAGCGTGCCGAAGGGGTCGTAGCGGCTTGTCCGCCGACCAATTTGCCGGGAACAAATTGGAACGACTTCCAGTCGGCCCGTAGGGTGGGACACAGGGATGTGTCCCATAATGGCCCCTCGGTGCGCTAGGCCCGGGTATCTCGGGTTCAAAGACAACTTAGTCATCTAACTCAGGCCGCTAAAGCGGCCTCAGAGATCATGCAGTTTGTGTTTCTTCGCGGTTGGCGGCTGCCAGCTCTTCGCCAACCAGTTGCAGTTGATACATCTGGTAGTAACGGCCCTGCTGCGCCAGCAGTTGCTGATGATTCCCCTGCTCGACGGCATGGCCGCGGTGCAACACCAGAATCGAGTCGGCATCAACAATGGTCGACAAACGGTGAGCGATCACCACCAGCGTGGTGTGCTCGCGGATCAAACTCAGCGCCCGCTGAATCGCCTGTTCCGTACCCGAGTCAATATTGGCGGTGGCTTCATCGAGGATCAGGATCTGCGGTGCCTGCACCAGCACCCTGCCCATCGCCAATAGCTGCTTCTGGCCCACCGACAGGTTATTACCCTGCTCGCCCAACCGGGTATGAATGCCTTCAGGGAAAGAGCGAACCAACTCAGCCAGTTGCACCCTTTCCAATGCCTGCCAAACCGCCTCTTCACTGATATTGCGCCCCAGAGTCACGTTGGCCAGTACCGATTCGGCGATCACCACCGGATCCTGCTGCACCATAGCGATGCCTTGACGCAGGGTCGAGTGTGAAAGGCTGGACAGAGGACGTCCGTCGAGACGCACTTCCCCCTGATCGACCGGGTAATAGCCCATCAGCAGGTTAGCCAGCGTGCTCTTGCCGCTGCCGGTATGACCGACCAGCGCCACGAAGCCGCGTGAAGGCACCGACAGCGAAATATGCTGCAGTACCTTCTTGTCATCCCGGTAGGAAAAACTCAGGTCGTCAATATCGATACGGCCGCTCTCCAGCGGACGATTGTCCGTACCGTAGCTCTGCTGGCTACGATCCATCAGTTCGAAAATACGCTCACCGGCCACCACCGCCTGCTGCAAAATCGACTGTTGTGAGGTCAACTCTATCAACGGCTCATTCAGACGCCCCAGATAGTTGATAAAGGCATACAGCACACCAACGCCGATCGCCCCCTCCCCACTGAAGCCGAACAGCATCAGCAGGCCGCACAACACCAGCGCCGAAAACAGGCTGAGCAATGGTCGCAGCAGGAAACCGTCCAGGCGTAACGTCTGCATACGCGCGGTATAGTGGGAACGGCTGGCAGCGCTCATGCGCTCCCCGAAGCGGATCTGCTGGCGGAACTGCTGGATCACGCCCATGCCGTTAATCACTTCGTTAAAGCCGTCGTTGATGTCCGCCAGATAGCTCCGCACCCGGCGTACAATAGGGATGCTGTAGTATTGGTAAATGCCCATCACCACAAATACCGCCGGGAAGATGCAGATAGCCACCAGCGCCATGCGCCAGTCGAGGCTGAACATGGCCACCAGCATAGCGCCAATCAGCGCAGCGCTTTTCAGCACCGTAGACACCACCATCACATACAGATCTTTGATCACCTCGGTGTCATTGGTCACCCGTGAGATCAACTGCCCGACCGGCTGAGTATCAAAAGCGCTCAGCGGTTGGCGCAGTGCAGCGTCCATCACGTCCGTTCGCAGCCGTTGGACTACCCCGACCGCCGCCTGGTTAAACAACAACGCCTGGAAATAGTGCAGCGCTGCCGCCAGCAGCTCCAGCAGGATATAGGCCGCCGCCAGCCCGCAGACGATAGTCAGCGGCAACTGCCCCTTGGCAACGTAGTTATCGATAAAGTAGCTGACCAGGATCGGCCCGGCGACTTCCGCCGCCGCCGCGACCCACAGCATCAACACCGCCAGGCCCAGCGGTTTGCGATACGGCGATCCATAAGCCAGCAACCGTTTCAGCGTCGGCCACAGCTTTTGCATCTTATTCATTGGCTAGTATCTCCTCGCCGCTTTCCGGGGCCTCATCCAATGCCGCCTCCAGTTGCTGATAGCGATACATATCGCGATACCAGCCGGGTTGAGCCGCCAGCGATGCATGCTGCCCACGCTGTGCCACACCGCCGTGCTGGATCACCAGAATTTCGCTGGCTTCGGTCAACGCCGAAAGCCGGTGTGCGCTGATAATTACCGTGCGGTTTTGCCCCCAACTGCGCAGGTTATGCAGGATCTGGTGTTCGGTACGGCCATCTACCGCCGACAACGCGTCGTCGAGGATCAGGATTTCCGCGTCCAGCAACAGGGCGCGAGCGATGGAAATACGTTGTTTCTGGCCACCGGAAAGCATCACGCCACGCTCACCCACCTCGGTTTCATAGCCTTGCGGCAAGCGCAGAATATCCTCATGCACGCTGGCCAGGCGGGCCGCACGCTCAATCTGTTCCTGCGTCGCCCCCGGATTGCCGAGCGCGATATTGTTCGCCACGCTGTCAGAGAACAAAAACGGTGTCTGGCTGACTACGGACAGGCGCGAGCGCCAATCATCGAGTTTCACCTGGGTCAACGGCAACCCCTGATAGCTTATCTGGCCGTCATCAACATCAAATTGACGCTGGATCAGTGACAGCAGCGTCGATTTACCGGCACCGGTCGGGCCGCACAGGCCGAGCATTTGCCCCGGCTCCAGCTTCAGCACCACATCATGCAGCGCCGGGTGGGTATTGCCCGGATAATGAAATGCGCGAATGTCGATTGCCAGATTGCCACGCCCAGCCGGCAACGCCCGATCGCCGTCCGTCACTGCCGGCGCTTCATCCAGCAGGCTGCGGATACGGCTATAGGCCGCGCTGCCGCGTTCAACGATGTTGAACATCCAGGCCAGCGCCAACATTGGCCAAATCATCAGGCCGAGGTACATCACAAAGCTGGTCAGTTGGCCCAGCGTCAGAGTACCGTTCACCACCATCCAGCTGCCGCCGCCGATAGCCAGCAGATTGGCGGTACCGATGGCGATATAAATCGTCGGATCGAAACGGGCATCCACCCGCGCAACGTGCATATTTTTGGCGCCGGTCTGGGCGGCCACTTCGGCAAACTGGTTGGACTGATGATCTTCCAGGCCGAACGCCTTGATCATGCGGATGCTGGTCATGCTTTCCTGCGCCTGATCGTTCAGGCTGGAAAACGCCGCCTGCGCCGATTTAAAACGCTGGTGCAACTGGTCGCCGTAGTACTTGATGACGATCGCCATGATTGGCATCGGGATCAGCGACAACAGGGTAAGCTGCCAGCTAATTTGGGTACTCATCACCACCAGCACTGCCAAGCCCATCACCAGCGAATCTACCAGCGTCAGCACCCCTTCACCGGCGGCGAAAACCACCCGGTCGACATCATTGGTAGCGCGCGCCATCAGATCGCCGGTGCGGTGGCGCAGATAGAAGGCCGGGTTCTGACGACTAAGCTGGCGGTAGAAGTTTTCACGCAGCTCCACGGCAAGCTGATAGGACGCACCAAACAGCAGCACCCGCCAAACATAGCGCAGCAGGTAGACCACCACGGCAGTGCCGAGCATCAGCCCCAGCCATGCCATTAATACGCCGCCGGACATCTGTTTTTCGGTGACGCCATCCACAATGATCCCCACCAGCTTGGGCGGTAACAGTTGCAGTATGGCAATGATGATCAGCAGCACCACCGCCCCGAGGTAGCGGCGCCACTCGCGGCGGAAATACCAGCCGATTTGAGCAAATAGTCTCACGCAGTTTTATTCCAGGATGTAATGGTTTTTTCTCTCGTTCTGCCTCAGCAGAGTAGGATACCACCGTTACTTTGCCAATTTGGTGAACTTTTCACTCAGGAACCGGCAGTGCGGTGGTGTATTTGATTTTTTCCATCGCGAAGCTGGAAGTGACGTCGATCAGCCCCGGCACGCCGTTCACCAGACGCTTGTAAAAGCTGTCGTAACTTTTCATGTCCGCCACTTCCACCTGCATCAGGTAATCGTACTCTCCCGCCATGCGATAGAAGGCCAGCACCTCCGGCATCTGCTTTGTCAGTTGCACGAACTGTTGATACCACTCGCTGCTGTGCTGCTGAGTTTTGATCAGCACAAATGCCGTCAGGCCAAGCCCAAGCTTTTCGTTATCCAGCAGCGCGACTCGTCCACGGATATACCCTTCTTCTTCCAGCCGCTTGAGCCTTTTCCAGCAGGGTGTTGACGTCAGATTGACCGCGTCGGCCAGCACCTGCAGCGGTTGCGTACAGTCCTGTTGCAGCATGCACAGTAATTTACGGTCTGTTTTATCTAACATTTCGTCAACTCGGAGAATATTTTTCTCTCATTAGGCGATTAAACAGGAAAAATGGCAATCTTTTTTTCCCCGCGGCAGGCTATATTATGCAACAAACAAGCCCCCTATTCTGAGGCCAGATGATGACAAATTCTTGGGTAAAATATGCTATTGGTGAAATAGAAGCGGATTTTCAACGCTCCGCCGATACCCACCTGATCCGCCTGAACCTGCCGGAATTTCCCGGTATCTGCCTGTACCTGAAAGATGAAAGCACTCACCCGACCGGCAGCCTGAAGCACCGGCTGGCGCGTTCACTATTTTTGTATGGTCTGTGTAACGGCTGGATCACCGAAAACACCACGATTATCGAGGCCTCCTCCGGCAGTACGGCGGTATCCGAAGCTTACTTCGCCCGGCTGATTGGCCTGCCGTTTATTGCCGTCATGCCTTCCTGTACCGCACGCCGCAAGGTTGAGCAGATCGCGTTCTACGGCGGTCGCTGTCACTTCGTCGACCACGCGGCGCAGATTTACGCCGTCTCCGAGCAGTTGGCGAAAGAACTGAACGGCCACTATATGGATCAGTTCACCTACGCTGAACGGGCCACCGACTGGCGCGGCAACAACAACATCGCCGACAGCATCTTCCGCCAGATGGAACGCGAACCTTTCCCGGTACCCAAACATATCGTGATGAGCGCCGGTACCGGCGGCACCTCCGCGACGCTGGGCCGCTATATCCGCTATCAGGGGCATGACACCCGCCTGACGGTGGTCGATCCGGAAAACTCGGTGTTCTATGATTGCTTCCACCAGCGTGACCGTACCCTTATCGGCAGTTGCGGCAGTCGTATCGAGGGCATTGGCCGCCCACGCGCCGAGCCCTCCTTTATTCCGTCGGTGGTCGACAGCATGATCCGCGTGCCGGATGCCGCCAGCGTCGCCACTATCCACTGGCTGGAAACGGTGCTCGGACGCAAGGTTGGGGCATCCACCGGTACCAACGTGTGGGGTGCGCTGCAGCTGGCGAAGCAAATGCGGGAAAACGGCGAGCAGGGTTCGATTGTCACCCTGCTGTGCGACAGCGGTGAGCGTTACCTCGACACCTATTACAACCCGGAATGGATCAGTAACAATATCGGTGACCTGACGCCCTATCTGGCACAGTTGGCAGATTTGTAATCAGCAGGATCAGACGAAAAAAAGCCGGGTAAGTCTACCCGGCTGGCTGCCAATAAAGCCTCATAATTCGGGGGAATAGGTGAGGTAGGGCGAACGCAGCCAATGTTGCAAATAGTGGGCCACCGCCTGCCGTTCGCAGTGTCCGATAACCTGTAGCTGTGGCAATAGCGACTTCAGCTGCGGCAGGGCATTGCCCATCACCACCCCGTGCCCTACCGTCGCCAGCATTTCCTTGTCGTTCATCGCATCACCAAACGCCATACAGTCCGCCATCTTCAGCCCCAGATGGCGGCTCAGCATATCCAGCGCCGAGCCCTTGTTGCAGCCCAGTGGCAAGACTTCCAGGCATTCATAGGCTGAGAAACAGAGATCGACCCGCGCAGCAAAGTGCTGGCGCAGCTGCACCTGAAGTTTTAGCAGTTCCTCATGCGGCCCAACAAAACACACCTTGCTGTTGCCGAACGCCGGTAAACGCCGCAGTTCGGTAAGCTGATAATGGAAGCCGCTCAGGTGGTGGGCCTGCAACATTTCCTGCGGTAGCGCAAACTCGGTCATCCAGCCTTCATCACGGAAGACGTGCATGCTGGCGTCGGTATGCCAATGGGTATGCAGCACCTCTTCGGCAATATCGGCCGGCAAATCGGTAGCCTGCAGTTGCTGCCCCCGGTTGTCATAGACCCGCGTGCCGTTACCGGTAATCAGATACCCCTGCAGACCTAACTGCGCCATGATCGGCTGCGCATCAAGGTAGTGGCGCCCGGTGGCGAAAGTCACCACCATCTCACGTTCAAGCAGTTGTTTTAGCACCGCCAGAGTCTCCGGCCCGACCCGGTGATCCGGTGTCAACAAAGTGCCATCCATATCAAAAGCCGCCAGGCGATACATAAAAACCTCGTGAATGTGAACGCGATTACAGTCCCTGCAGTATGGGATGGTATTTACGGAAGTAATAGTGAACAATTCTGGAAAACTGTTCCGGATTTACATCATACGCCTGAACCACCGCCTCAGCCAGTATCAACGCCTGTACCAGCAGCTCGGTGGCACGCCGGTCGCCATTACCGTCGGCGAGCTGGCGGCGATGTTCTATTGCAGCGAACGCCACGCCCGCACGCTGGTGCAACAACTGCAGGATCAGGGCTGGCTGAGCTGGCAGTCCCAGCCCGGACGCGGTAAACGTGCGCATCTGCACTGCCTGAAAACGCCGGATGAGCTACGTGCTGCCCATCTTCAAAGGTTGCTGAAGGATGGCGATCATCAGGGGGCGCTGGAAATGGCGCAGTTGGATCCACAACATTTACAGGAACTGCTCAGTCCACATCTTGGTGGTCAATGGCAGGCCGGCAGCCCAACGCTGCGTATCCCCTACTACCGCACGCTCGAATCGCTGGATCCGCTGACCCTGACCGGCCGCGCCGAACAGCATTTGGTCGCCACTCTGCATGCCGGCCTGACGCGATTTATTACCGGTAATCCCGAGCCACAATCCGACCTGGCCCACCATTGGCAAATCAGCCATGACGGCCTGCGCTGGCAATTCTTTCTTCGCAGCCAACTGCGCTGGCACAACGGTGAGCCGCTGACCGGCCAGCAACTGCTGCAAACGCTGGAAAAACTGCAGCAACATCCACGCAGCCAACCGAGCCTGGCCAACGTTGCCACTATCAGCCTGCCCCATGCGCTGTGCCTGCAGTTGGATTTACAGTGTCCGGACTACTGGCTGGCGCACCGGCTGGCGGAGTTGCCTTGTTTGCTGACCCATCCAGAGGCTTCGGGCATGGGAGCCGGCCCGTTTAAACTGACGCTAAACCAACCGCACCTGGTCAGGCTGGAGCAACACCCGTTTTACCATTTGCAGCATCCTTTTCTTGAGAGCATCGAGTATTGGATCACACCCGAGCTGAACACCGGTGATGCTTATACCAGTTGCCAGCATCCGGTACGCATTACCCTCGGTCAGCAGGAAGAAATGGCATTGGCGCGGCCGGTACAGAGGAGCATGAGTCTGGGTTGGTGCTATCTGGCGGTGAATTTGAAACACGGCGTGCTCAGCGAGGCTCAGGGAAAAAAACTGCTGATGCTGATCCAGCAATCCGGCCTGTTGGCCAATCTGCCGGTGCCCAACAGCGTCATCACCCCCAGTCGCGAGATGCTGCCCGGCTGGTCAATTCCACAGCATCAGGCTGACGAGGATATTGCCCTGCCCGCTAAATTGACGCTGCTGTATCGGCCCCCGGTAGAACTGGAGACGGTCACAGTGGCCTTGCAGCAACTGTTGGCGCGACACGGCTGCGAGCTGGAATTGCGCTACTACGCAGGTAAACGCTGGCAAAGCGCCGAACAAATCGAACAGGCCGACCTGCTGCTGGCGGATAACCTGATTGGAGAGTCACCGGAGGCCACGCTGGAAAGCTGGCTACGGCAAGATACGCTGTGGCGCGGTATCCTGCCCGAGGCTCGCTGGCGGCACCAGCAACACACGCTGCAGCAGATCCAGCAGCTCCCGGCGCAGCAAGCACGTTACCAGCAATTGAAAGACTATTATCAGCAGCTTATGGCGGCAGCGATCATCACTCCGTTGTTTCACTATCAGTATCAAATCAGCGCGCCGCCGCGCATTCATGGCGTCACCCTGACGGCCCACGGTTGGTTCGATTTCTGCCAGGCCTGGCTACCGCCGCCGGTGAAAAATACCACGCCTCCATCCACCGACTGAATTTGCCCGATCCTGCGGTATGCCACCATTTCTGCTACCATTGCTGCCGCAACGCATTTTTATCTTACCGCCCGAATGTGTATCGGGTAGGGTCTCAGCAATAAATTGAGGTTATTTTATGAAGCGCGCGGTTGTCGTTTTCAGCGGTGGACAAGATTCCACGACCTGCTTGATTCAGGCATTGAAACAGTATGATGAAGTTCACTGCGTCACCTTCGATTACGGCCAGCGCCATCGCGCCGAGATTGAGGTAGCTCAGGAACTGTCTTTGGCCCTGGGGGCCAAGGCGCATAAGCTGCTGGACGTAGGCCTGCTCAATGAGCTGGCGATCAGCAGCCTTACCCGTGACAACATTCCGGTTCCCGCCTACGACAGCTCGCAGAGCAATGGATTACCGAGCACCTTTGTGCAGGGCCGCAACATTCTATTCCTGACGCTGGCGGCGATTTATGCCTATCAGGTCGAAGCTGAAGCGGTAATCACCGGCGTGTGTGAAACCGACTTCTCCGGCTACCCAGACTGCCGCGATGAGTTTGTCAAAGCGCTGAACCAGGCGATAGTGCTGGGCATCGCCCGCGATATCCGCTTTGAAACGCCTTTGATGTGGCTGAACAAGGCAGAAACCTGGGCACTGGCAGATTACTACCATCAGCTGGAACTGGTGCAGCAGGATACCCTGACCTGCTACAACGGCATCAAAGGCAATGGCTGCGGTGAATGTGCGGCCTGCCATCTGCGCGCCAACGGGCTGAAGCAGTACCAAATCAACAAGGCCGAAGTGATGGCGAGCCTGAAGCAAAAGACCGGGCTGGTCTGATTGAATAACGGCGGCACGGCTTGCCGCTCGTTGCTTTACCTATCTTCAAGCGGCGTGAGCACCTGCAGGTGTTCACGTAGTTGCCCCTCAATCGGCAATGCTCGCTGGGTTTTCAGATCGACACAAACGAAGGTCAGCAGCGCATCCGCCACCGGAGCCCCCGTGGCATCCTGAAATACCTTCTGGCTCAACACGCCGCTTTTGCCGTTTAGTTGTACCATCTGGCTGTCAATGCGTAACTTGTCGCCCAATACCGCAGGGGTGCGATAGTTAATGTTGATGTTCACCACAATAAAGGCGATGTTGTTTTCCGTCATCCAGCGGAAGCCTTCCTGGTTCTCCAGCCAATCCCATCGCGCCTCCTCCAGGAACTCCAGATAGCGAGCGTTGTTCACGTGCTGATAAACATCAAGATGATAACCACGGACTTTGATAAAGGTCTGGTGCATAGGTAACAACCGCTCCTGCCTGATGATTACAGAAAGAAGGAGCCGCAAGCGACTCCTTCACCCATTTGGTCAAAGTGCCAAACTGGTAAGACCTGTAAAATGTAGCAGAGGAAAAAGGGCTGCATTATCACTTTGCCACGCAGCCGTGATCTAAATCACATTTTGAGCCGCGCACGATTCCTTTCAAACAGTGCAGGCCCAATGCCCGGTACTTCCTGAAGCTGCTCAATCTGCGTAAAGGGGCCATTTTGCTCGCGGTAGCGCACAATGCTCTCCGCTTTTTTCAATCCAACGCCTTTAAGTATACTGGCCAGTTGTTCGGCATCGGCCTGATTGATACTGACTGATGCCTCATCATTGGCAGCCACCGCGGCTTCTGCGCCCTGCCCGGCATTAGCCGCCGGCACGGAGAGCACCGGTTGCCCGGTAACCGCTTTTTCTTCCGCGGCCAATGATGGCCCGGTCAGGCAGAGCAGTGCTACGGTCAGCAAGGCTTTGACGCTAAAACCACTCTCATTTACCGCTTTTTTTTCTGTAAGTTGCATGCTGTGTCCTCCTTGTGTTTAACAGCAAGCTCACCTTGCCGCAGCGAGGAAACTTCAGCAATTGGCGGATTTCAGATATGGAAAAGGCCGCGAAAGCGGCCTTTGAGGATTGCATTGCGTTGCAGAAAACTGCGGCGCTTTACTGAGGTTGCTGCTGCTCAGCGGCACCCATGGTGATTTTGGCTTCTTTGCGCAGGCTGGCCAGCAGAGAGTCAAAGGACACGCCAGTTGCACCTTCTTCCATTTTACTGACGAAGGTTTTCATTTCTTCCGCCGACAAGGTGCCTGGCTTCACGGCATCCAGCGCAATCAGTACCACGTTGTCCTGGCGGTCTTGCGACATACCATAGACCGGCTTGCCTTCCTGCGGATGCGGCAGTGCGAACACGCTCTGCACCAGTTGGCTGTCTTCCGGCGCACGCGCCATCTTCTGCACGCTGCCAAAGCGGAGATCGGCGGCTTTCATCGCCTCGTCGCCCTTGCCCTGTTTCAGCTCAACCAGCAGTTTCTCGCCCTGCAGTTTGGCTTCCTGTTCCGCTTTGTTGCGCTTGACCAGTTCTGCCACGCGATCTTTCACCTGGTCGAACGGTTCGATGCCCTCTGGCTTGTGGCCAGACACGCGGATCACGAAGGCACGGTCGCCATCAACGTTGATCACGTCGGAGTTGCTGCCCGGAGAGCCACCTTCACCAATCAGGGAACCGTCGAAAATCGACTGAATGACCGGTTTGAAGTTCAGCACTGCCGGGATGTTGTCGCGGGTAAACCAGTCAGTTTGTACCGCTTTCACGCCTGCGGCCTCTTCGGCCGATGCCAGAGACTCGTTATCGCTGGTAGCAGCTTCACTCACCTTCTGTTGCAACGCGTAATAAGCGTCTACCGCTTTCTCCTGCTTAACCTGCTTGGCGATAGCGTCATGCACTTCGCTCAAGGGTTTCACTTTTTCCGGCTCGATGTCGTTCAGACGGATCACCAGATAACCTACTGAAGACTTCACGGCGCCGGAAAGCTGGCCTTTTTCGGTCAGGTTAGCCTGCTTGAGTTCGTCTGCAGTGGTGTCCGGCTCCAGCCAACCCAGTTCACCGCCGGTGCGGCGTGAAATGATGTCGGTGGATTTGTCTTTCGCCAGGGTGGCAAAATCGCCGCCTTTCTTCAGTTCATCCAGTACCGCGTTGGCTTCCGCCTCGGTTTTCAACTGGATCACACTGTAGTTCTTGCGTTCAGGCTGGCCGTAGCTGCTTTTGTGCTGGTCGTAATAGGCGCTGATATCCGCGTCGGTTACCGTCACCTTGTCTTGCATAGCAGCGGCGTCCATTGGGATGTAGCTTACTTTGACCTGTTCTGGCGCAATAAAGCTGTTCTTGTTTTGGCTGTAGTAGTCTTTCAGCTCGTCGTCGGTCACGGTCTGCTTGGCCTGCAATGCTTTCAGATCCAGCGTAGCCAGACGAACATCGCGCTGTTGCAGCACCAGTGCCGTCATATCCTGAGCTTCGGCAGGCAGAATAAAGCCCGAACCGCCAAAGGCCTGGATCACCTGCTGGTTAACCAGCTGCTGACGCATTGATTGAGCAAAGTTATCGGCGGTGTAACCCATGCGGCTAATCAGATCGAGATATTTAGCGTTATCGAACTGACCGTTAGTCTGGAAGTAAGGCGCCTTGCGGATGGCGTCCTTTACCTGATCGTCGCTGACGCTCAGGCCTAATTTCTTGGCATATTGGTCCAGCAGCATGTTGTCGATCAACTGAGACAACGCCTGATGGCGCATCTGCTGCATATAACCTTCGTTACCCGCCAGCGCAGAGAACTGGTCACCCAGCTGTTGCTGCATGCGGCTGCGTTCGCTTTGGAAAGCCTGTTCCAGCTGAGCGCGCTCGATCACCTGACCATTTACTTTCGCTGCATAATCGCCGGAACCGCCGATCAGGTAGTTACCCACCCCGGTCAAAATAAATGACAAGATGATCAGGGCCAGGATGATTTTGAGCACGACGTTATTAGCTGCCGCGCGTAAATTGTCCATCATAGTGTGACAACACTCCGCTGTGATGTGGATTAAAAACACCCTTGCGCAGGCGCGTTCCCTGCGACAAAAATAAAAAAAGCGCATCAATCTGATGCGCCTTATATCTTACCTTACCAGCACCGTTGCGTCAGGTGATTGTTTATTACAAAGCCCTGTAACGCTAAACGGTTAGACGCAAACAATCAGTTTACTGCGTCTTTCAGCGCTTTCCCTGCACGGAAGGCCGGAACTTTGGCTGCCGCGATTTTGATCTCTTTACCGGTTTGCGGGTTACGACCGGTACGGGCCGAACGTTCACGCACGGTGAAGGAACCGAAACCCACCAGGGCCACGTCATCCCCTTCCTTCAAGGAGTCAGTAACAGATGCAATCACTGCATCTAAAGCACGTCCAGCTGCCGCTTTGGAAATATCAGCACCTGCGGCAATTTTGTCGATCAGTTGTGACTTATTCACTCTATCATCCCCTCTAGAATTCAATCGTCGCACCGAAAAATCCCTACGGTTGCGACAGCGCAGCTGTTATATCAATCCCATCGTGCCTTGGCAAGCCACCGAAGCGTGACAAAACGCGGGCCGACAGCTGTCTAACTTAGCGGTACAAAAAAAGACTGGCAAGTCCGAAATGACTTGCCAGCATAAGTTTTATCAATGGATTTTGCGATACATCACTATTTTGCCGCTACCGGCAGTGCGCCGAAGGCCGGATTGAGCAACGCAAGGTCCAAAACTTCATCAATTCGTTGCACCGGATGAATATCCAGATCGGCGATAACATTGGCCGGGATCTCTTCCAGATCGCGCTTATTCTCATAAGGGATCAGCACGGTTTTGATACCGCCGCGATGCGCCGCCAGCAGCTTCTCTTTCAGGCCACCAATCGGCAGAACCTGGCCACGCAGCGTGATCTCGCCGGTCATCGCCACATCGGCACGAACCGGGTTGCCCGTCAGGCAGGAAACCAGCGCGGTACACATCGCAATACCGGCGCTTGGGCCATCCTTAGGTGTCGCGCCTTCCGGTACGTGCACGTGGATATCGCGCTTTTCGTAAAAATCAGGGTTGATACCCAATTTATCCGCGCGCGCACGCACCACGGTCAGTGCAGCCTGGATAGATTCCTGCATCACTTCACCGAGCGAGCCGGTGTAGGTCAGCTTGCCTTTGCCCGGTACGCAGGCGGTTTCAATGGTCAGCAGATCGCCACCCACTTCCGTCCACGCCAGACCGGTAACCTCGCCCACCCGGTTTTCGGTATCCGCGCGGCCGTAGTCGACACGCTGTACGCCCAGGTAATCCTTCAGGTTGTCGCCGTTGATCTCGATATGCTTGAGCTTTTTGTCCATCAGCAGCGTTTTCACCGCTTTACGGCACAGCTTGGAGATTTCACGCTCCAGGCTACGCACCCCGGCTTCGCGGGTGTAGAAGCGAATAATGCCGGTAATGGCGCTGTCGTCGACCGTCAACTCACCTTTCTTCAGGGCGTTACGCTCAAGCTGCTTCGGCAACAGATGCTGCTTGGCAATATTAAGCTTCTCGTCCTCGGTATAGCCAGACAGGCGGATCACTTCCATACGATCCAGCAACGGCGCAGGAATGTTCATCGAGTTCGAGGTCGCCACGAACATCACGTCGGACAGATCGTAATCCACTTCCAGATAGTGATCGTTAAACGCCACGTTCTGTTCCGGATCCAGCACCTCAAGCAGTGCAGAGGCTGGATCGCCACGCATGTCGGAAGACATCTTGTCGATCTCATCGAGCAGGAACAGCGGGTTTTTCACCCCAACCTTGGCCATTTTCTGGATCAGTTTGCCCGGCATGGAACCGATATAGGTGCGACGGTGACCGCGGATTTCCGCTTCGTCACGCACGCCACCCAACGCCATACGCACGTACTGGCGTCCGGTCGCTTTAGCGATCGACTGCCCCAACGAGGTTTTACCCACGCCAGGAGGCCCTACCAGGCACAGGATCGGCCCTTTGATTTTGCTTACGCGGCTCTGTACTGCGAGATACTCAAGGATACGGTCCTTGACGCGCTCCAGGCCGTAGTGATCAATATCGAGCACTTCCTGCGCCTTGAGCAGGTCTTTTTTAACCTTGCTGCGTGCATTCCACGGCACCTGCAGCATCCAATCGATGTAGCCGCGTACCACGGTTGCTTCCGCAGACATTGGCGACATCATTTTCAGCTTTTGCAGTTCCGCTTCGGTTTTTTCACGCGCGTCTTTCGGCATTTTCGCCGCTTCGATCTTGCGCTTCAGCGCTTCATGCTCGTCCGGCGCATCGTCCATCTCGCCCAGTTCTTTCTGAATCGCCTTCATCTGCTCATTCAGATAGTACTCGCGCTGACTTTTTTCCATCTGTTTTTTGACGCGATTACGGATGCGTTTCTCAACCTGCAGCAGGTCGATTTCCGATTCCATCATCGCCATCAGGTATTCAAGACGCTCGGTGATATCGAACATCTCCAGTACCGACTGCTTGTCACTGAGCTTCAGCGGCATGTGCGCAGCGATGGTATCCGCCAGGCGCGCAGCATCGTCGATGCTGTTCAATGACGTCAGCACCTCCGGTGGAATTTTCTTGTTCAGTTTGATGTAGCCTTCAAACTGATTGATTGCAGTGCGAACCAGCACTTCTTGTTCACGCTCGTCAATCGCGGGTGACTCAAGATATTCTGCCTGGGCAGCAAAATGCTCGCCGCTGTCGGAAAGCGTAGTAATACGCGCCCGCTGCAGGCCTTCGACCAGCACTTTTACCGTGCCATCAGGCAATTTCAGCATTTGCAGGATCGACGCTACGGTGCCGACTGAGAATAAATCATTAATGCCAGGTTCATCCGTTGAGGCCTCTTTCTGTGCCACCAGCATGATCTTTTTATCGTGATCCATTGCTGCTTCGAGGCACCGAATCGATTTTTCCCGGCCAACAAATAACGGGATCACCATGTGCGGATAAACCACCACGTCGCGCAACGGCAACACGGGGATTTCAATGCGTTCGGAACGCTCAGGGTTCATAGAGCTCTCTCTTAAGTTTAACTTCCGCCAGGTTGAGGGGGAATCTCATGAGACGCAAGCATCAAACGTTTCATAAAATCTGGTTAATGAGTATATGGGGATGAATCTCTTACATTCAACGGCAAGAATGCAGGAAATAAAAATGGGGGATAAAATCCCCCATTTTGACATTAACTTTCTGGTTTGACTGGCTAATTATTCGCCTGAAGCCTGTGCTTCCGGTTTGCCGTAAATCAGCAGCGGTTTGGACTGACCGGCGATAACCGACTCGTCGATCACCACTTTGTCGACGCTTTCCATTGAAGGCAGGTCATACATGGTGTCCAGCAGCGCAGCTTCCACGATAGAACGCAGGCCACGTGCGCCGGTTTTGCGTTTCATCGCCTTTCTGGCGATGGCGTTCAGTGCTTCTTCACGGAACTCCAGCTCCACACCTTCCAGATTGAACAATGCCTGATACTGTTTGGTCAGGGCATTTTTCGGCTCTTTCAGGATCTGGATCAGCGCATCTTCGCTCAGCTCACTCAGCGTGGCCACGACCGGCAGACGGCCAATGAACTCAGGGATCAGGCCAAACTTGATCAGATCTTCCGGTTCAGCCTGCAGCAGCAGTTCGCCTTCGGTCGCCTTCTCAGACTCGCCCTTTACGGTGGCGCCAAAACCAATACCGGAACCGGTATTAACGCGCTGACCGATCACTTTATCCAGGCCGGCAAATGCGCCGCCACAGATAAACAGGATTTTCGAGGTATCAACCTGCAGGAACTCCTGCTGCGGATGCTTGCGGCCACCCTGAGGGGGAACGGCAGCAATAGTGCCTTCGATCAGCTTCAACAGCGCCTGCTGCACGCCCTCACCCGAAACGTCACGGGTAATGGACGGATTGTCTGACTTACGAGAAATCTTATCGATTTCATCGATGTAGACGATGCCGCGCTGGGCTTTCTGCACGTCGTAGTCACATTTCTGCAGCAGTTTCTGGATAATATTCTCCACGTCCTCACCCACATAACCGGCTTCGGTCAGCGTGGTGGCATCGGCCATGGTGAAAGGCACATCCAGGAAGCGTGCCAGCGTTTCCGCCAGCAAGGTTTTACCGCTACCGGTAGGACCAATCAGCAGAATGTTGCTTTTGCCCAACTCGATACCGTTGCTGGTATCGCCGTTGCGCAGACGTTTGTAGTGGTTATACACCGCTACCGCCAGCACTTTCTTCGCCGGTTCCTGACCGATGACATAATCATCCAGGTGGTGGCGGATCTCGTGCGGCGTCGGCAGCGCGCTGCGCTCACGATGCGGTGAAACTTCTTTAATCTCTTCGCGAATAATGTCGTTACACAGGTCAACACATTCATCGCAGATATACACTGACGGACCGGCAATCAGCTTACGCACTTCATGCTGGCTTTTGCCGCAGAAAGAGCAGTACAGCAGCTTTCCTGAACCGTCTTTGCGCTTATCTGTCATCAGTAAACCTCTTCTTTAGTCTTTGTCCCGCAGGAAAATCACGGCGGCCGTGCGCCCCGAATTCATACCGGGAATGCCGATAATGCTCACCAGAGCGAGCCACGCCCGCTCTGATTACTATAGTCTATCGGCTCGCACAATTACCTCGCCAGCCGCGTGGTGTTACTTGCGGTGCGTCAGAATGCCGTCAACCAGACCGTATTCTACCGCTTCTTCCGCGGTCATAAAGCGATCGCGCTCGGTATCGCGTTCGATCTGCTCCAGTGTCTGGCCGGTGTGTTCTGCCATCAGCTCATTCATGCGCGCCTTCACCTTCAGGATTTCACGCGCATGGATTTCGATATCCGTCGCCTGGCCCTGATAGCCGCCCAGCGGTTGGTGGATCATCACGCGTGAATTAGGCAGACAGAAACGTTTTCCCTTGGCACCCGCAGTCAGCAGGAAGGAGCCCATCGAGCACGCCTGGCCCATACAAATGGTGCTGACGTCCGGCTTGATGAACTTCATGGTGTCATAGATTGACATGCCAGCAGTGATCACGCCCCCCGGGGAGTTGATGTAGAGGAAAATGTCTTTTTCCGGGCTTTCTGCTTCGAGGAACAGCATCTGCGCCACAATCAGGTTGGCCATGTGATCTTCGACCTGGCCGGTCAGGAAAATAATGCGCTCTTTCAGCAGGCGGGAATAGATGTCGTAAGAACGCTCCCCGCGTGAAGTCTGCTCTACCACCATCGGCACCAGGGCCATGTTAGGTGCAAATTGATCTCGTTCGCCACTGTATGACATTACCGTCTCCTAATAGAAATTGCCTTGGCGGCCAGGGTTACACCCTATTACACCGATTCTACTTGAGAACGGTCATGATGACTATGCTCAAGCATTCGACCCACGCCACACGTACCCGACGGTTTTTCTTATCCCGCGCACTCTGGCAAACAGCCTATACCCGTCATCTTTCAAGTCACAGCGTTGTTACCTGCACTTGCTCACCCCAGTTACTTACTCGATTAAGCGCCTGGGGATGAGCGAGTTGGGCGCCTAGCTGCAACTTGAAAGCTATAGGGTATACATATACTTTTTACAGATTGGGGCCACAGTCAGAATTTCAAGCCCGGCAGAGTATTTTTAGCGGTTATCCTACACACCCTGGCTACAGGTGATAACCATCATGCCAGACTGTGCCAAGATCAACAGTGTAAATATAGTGCATATTGTCACGCTTAACCTGAGATTAATCAGCAACGTGGCAAAAAGAAAAGCCCGCAACCGAAGGTTACGGGCTTTTTTAACGCCAGAGCCAGCAAGCCGGCCCTGAGAGCGCAACAAGTTGCGCTCTGGCGTACAGACATTACGCCTGTTGAGTCTGGTTCATCAGCTCGCTGAAGGTAGTGGCTTTCTCAGTCACTTTCGCTTTTGCCAGCAGGGCTTCAACCGCTTGTTCTTCCAGAGCAACGTTGCGCATGTTGTTCATCAGCTCTTTGTTTTTGCTGTAGAACTCAACAACTTCACTTGGATCTTCGTAAGCGGAAGCCATTTCTTCGATCAGCGTTTTAACGCGCTCTTCGTCAGCTTTCAGATCGTTGGTGCTGATCACTTCGCCCAGCAGCAGACCGACAACTACGCGACGCTTGGCCTGCTCTTCGAACAGTTCGCGTGGCAGTTCCAGCGCTTGCTTCTCGTTGCCGCCGAAACGCTGTGCAGCCTGACGGCGCAGAACGTCAACTTCGCCGTCGATCAGCGCAGCAGGAACGTCGATTTCGTTAGCGCTGACCAGACCGTCGATTGCCTGAGTCTTGATGCGGTTACGCACAGCGCCTTTCAGCTCGCGCTCCATGTTTTTACGCACTTCAGCACGCAGGCCTTCAGTAGAACCATCAGCCACGCCGAAACGTTTGATGAATTCTTCAGTCAGCTCTGGCAGTTCACGCTCTTCTACTTTCTTCAGAACGATAGCGAACTTAGCCGCTTTGCCCTTCAGATTTTCAGCGTGGTAATCTTCCGGGAAGTTAACGTCGATGGTGAACTCTTCACCGGCTTTATGACCGACCAGACCTTCTTCGAAGCCTGGGATCATGCGGCCCTGGCCCATGGCCAGTACGAAGTCAGAGGCTTTGCCGCCTTCGAACTCTTCACCGTCGATAGAACCAGAGAAGTCAACGGTCACACGGTCTTCAGCCTGAGCTGCGCGATCGGTTTCTTTCCAGGTCGCCTGCTGCTTGCGCAGGGTGTCCAGCATGGTGTCAACGTCAGCGTCGTTAACTTCAACCACCGGCTTCTCAACTTCGATGCCGTCCAGGCCTTTCAGCTCAACTTCCGGATACACTTCGAACTCAACGGCGAAAGTGAAGTCTTCACCTTCTTTGTACTCGCCTGGCACGTAGTTTGGTGCGCCAGCCGGATTGATCTTTTCTTTGATGATCGCATCAACGAAGCTGCGTTGCATCGCATCGCCCAGTACGTCTTGACGAACGGAAGCGCCATAACGTTGCTCAACGATGTTCATTGGTACATGGCCCTTACGGAAGCCATCGATACGAACGCTTTTTGCAGCGTTGATCAGCTCTTTTTTAATAGCCTGCTTGATTGTATCAGCGGGTACAGTAATAGAGAGACGGCGCCCAAGGCCTTGAGTGGTTTCTACTGAAACTTGCATCTTGTTACCTCAAAAAAATCACAGTGCTCGGTCAACTCCGTTCGAAGAACCAGGACGGCTACATTACAGAACCGAGTTTCCTGATGACAGAAGTGTCCCGAAACCATTCCGGAAAAATAAGACGCGACATTATAGCGGCGCAAGCGGAGCGAGTCGAGGAAAGCAAGGCAGCGGCGGCGCGCTAAAACTCACACTTTTGTCGATTTGATCGCCAAAAGGCCGCCGAAGCCGACCCGGCCTTGGCTGCATTGCGCATCCGCTGTGTCGTCGTCAAAAACAGAAACGGCCCGCAGGCCGTTCCAAAATTCGTCTGTAGTAATACCCCAAATCGTGGTCAAAGTTCCACTGATACCGCAAATTTAGCCGTCAGGCCAAGGTTCCGGCACCTCGACAAGGGGGGGAGGCCGGCACGGTATCCTGCAGCCCTTCCCACTCTTTCAGGGTATAAGTGTGCAACGCCAGCGCATGTACACCATCAGATAACTCTTCCGACAGGACGCCGTAAATCGAGCGATGCCGCGTCAGGAAACGTTCGCCGACGAAGCGATCGCTGACCAACACCACCTTGAAATGACTTTCTGAGCCCGCCGGAACGTTATGACGATAGCTTTCATCAACGACTTCCAGATACGCGGGCTCAAATGCCGCCCTTAACTTTGCTTCTATTTGCTCGCGAATCATAGGATCTCCTTACTACACCGGCAGAGGACCGTCCCCATCTATTTCAATATTAGCCTCTTTCTCCCCTTTTAGACCATTGCGCAGGTAAATTTCTCTTCTTTGCGGACAAAAAACGGCCAACATCCGTCGCCGCTTGAGGTTTTTCTTATTGAGACGGTCAAAAAAGCATGTTTTTATCAACGGCAGGTAAAAATTTGTCACTCCGGTGCGTTCTGCGCTTCCTCCGGCCGGCGGCGATGCTATGATGTCGACAATTTGTTGTTGGCTATCCCGCTCTGATTATTACAGAAAGCTTGCTCAAACCAGCCTCGCTATATTGGGCAGCTTAAAATCCATCGTGAATGAGACAGTAACTATGTTAAAGAAACTTTGCCTTCCACTGTTGGCCGCACTGCTGCTGGCCGGCTGTGCTACCAGCAGCAACACCCTGAACGTAACTCCAAAGATCGTACTGCCGCAGCAGGATCCGACCCTGCAAGGCATCACCATCAGCATTAACGGCGCGGACCAGCGTAAAGATCAGGCCCTGGCCAAAGTCAACCGCGACGGCCAGTTGGTGACCCTGACGCCATCACGCGACCTGCGTTTCTTGCTGCAAGAAGTGTTAGAAAAACAAATGGGCGCACGCGGCTATATGATCGGTGCCGACGGTGCCGTTGATCTGCAAATCGTGGTGAATAATCTGTACGCAGACGTCTCCGAAGGCAACCTGCGCTACAACATCACCACCAAGGCCGATATCTCGATTATCGCTCAGGCGAAAAACGGCAATAAACAGGTGAAAAACTACCGCTCAACTTATAACGTCCAGGGTGCCTTCACGGCAACCAACGATAAAATCACTAACGCGGTCAATAGCGTGCTGGGTGACGTTATTGCCGATATGGCGCAGGACACCAGCGTCAACGACTTTATCAAGCAAAACGCGCGTTAATCCGCGAACGCCTTGCACCGCCCGGATAATTGGGCGGTGCAGACAGGGAACTCATGTCGAAACACTATCTGAATCTCTTCACCCAGCGTAACTCCGCTATCCTGCTGCTGCTGGGCTTTGCCTCGGGTCTGCCACTGGCGCTGACCTCCGGCACGCTGCAAGCCTGGATGACCGTCGAAGGCATCGATCTGAAAACCATCGGCATTTTTTCGCTGGTCGGTCAGGCCTATGTGTTCAAATTCCTGTGGTCGCCCTTTATGGACCGCTATACCCCGCCATTCCTCGGCCGCCGACGCGGCTGGCTACTGATCAGCCAGGTGCTGCTGGTAGTGTCAATTGTGGCGATGGGCTTTATGCAACCGGCACAGCATCTGTGGTGGCTCGCAGCATTGGCTGTTTTGGTGGCGTTCTGTTCTGCGTCGCAGGATATTGTTTTCGATGCCTATAAAACCGATCTGCTGAGCGCTGAAGAACGCGGCGCCGGTGCCGCCGTTTCGGTTCTGGGTTACCGCTTGGCGATGCTGGTGTCCGGCGGGCTGGCGTTGTGGCTGGCGGATCGTTACTTCGGTTGGCAGTCAACCTACTGGCTGATGGCTGGACTGATGCTGATCGGCATCGCCGCTACTTTGCTGGCACCGGAACCGGACAACAGCATTCCGGCTCCACGCACCATGGAACAGGCGGTAGTCGCCCCGCTGCGTGATTTCTTCGCGCGTAACAATGCCTGGCTGATTTTACTGCTGATCGTGATGTACAAAATGGGCGATGCCTTTGCCGGCAGCCTGAGCACCACCTTCCTGATCCGAGGCGTAGGGTTCGATGCCGGGGAAGTTGGGCTGGTGAACAAAACTCTCGGCCTGTTCGCCACTATCGTCGGGGCACTGTTTGGCGGCGTGCTGATGCAACGTCTCAGCCTGTTCCGCGCCCTGATGCTGTTCGGCATCCTGCAGGCGGTCTCCAACCTCGGTTACTGGATATTAGCGGTTACCGATAAAAACATCATGACGATGGGTAGCGCTATCTTCCTGGAAAACCTGTGCGGCGGCATGGGCACCGCCGCCTTCGTCGCGCTGCTGATGACGCTGTGCAACAAATCATTTTCCGCGACCCAGTTTGCCCTGCTGTCGGCATTATCCGCCGTCGGCCGCGTCTATGTTGGCCCAATTGCCGGTTGGTTTGTCGAAGCGCACGGCTGGCCGTTGTTCTATTTATTCTCGATTGTCGCTGCCCTGCCCGGTCTGTTGCTGCTGCGCCTGTGTCGACAGACGCTGGAATATACCCAGCGCACGGATAACTTCATGCCACGCACCGAATTCCGTCAGTTTTACCGTTGGGCGTTGCGCATGCTGACCCTGGGTTGCTCATTGCTGGGACTGTGGTTGATTCTGCTTATCACCAACGCACTCGACTGGAGCGCCTTGCCAGGTCTGGCCGATCGGTTGCTGCAGATGGGCGCCGCGCTGAGCCTGGTGGGAATTGCGATGGGCAGCCTGTTGGACTATCTGGCGTTGCGGCGTACCCGGTTGGCCTGATATCGTCGGCCGGTGGTAACACCGGTCGGCAAAAATGCATCAGTGTGATGTATTTATTTAGTTAAAAAATATAATTCCCGTCCGAATTATTTTTTTATCCGAGTGTGGCGCTCGGGAAATAAAATTAAATTCACCTTTAATACACAATTATTTTACATTAAATAAACCTTTCATTCGTATTTCAAAAAAGCGTTTTTACCTGCTGGATTCATCATACCTTTAGTTTTCCTTAACATACGAATTGCCCGGCACGATTCAGCGTGCCAACGCTTTGTTGCCATTAGTAAATTGTCACGCAACGTGACATCTGTGACCCCCTTAACAGAAAGTGTCAACAAGGCGCTGACACTCCCTTAAGCATGTTTACAGTACTGCAACCTTCCCGTAAAATGCCCGCACACATGAAACGACAATAGAGCCTTTGTAATTGAGGTCGTTAGATGAGACTTAAGAAATACAATAAAAGTATTGGGATGTTGTCATTAATTGCCTCCACTGTAATGCTCAGTGGTTGCAATATGGTATTGATGAATCCCAAAGGAGCAATTGGTGTTGAGCAACGGACACTGATTATCACTGCAATCGCATTAATGCTGATCGTGGTGATACCAGTCATCTTTATGGCGTTCGCCTTTGCCTGGAAGTACCGTGCTTCCAACAAAGATGCCAAATACAGTCCGAACTGGTCACATTCCAACAAAATCGAAGCGGTCGTCTGGACCATTCCTATCATTATCATCGCCATCCTTGGCACCATTACCTGGAAGACTACCCACGAACTCGATCCGTTCAAGCCAATTGTCACTGACAAGAAGCCGATGACGATCGAAGTGGTGTCGCTCGACTGGAAATGGCTGTTTATCTACCCGGAACAAGGCATCGCAACGGTTAATGAACTGGCTTTCCCGAAAGACGTTCCAGTTGAATTCAAAATCACCTCTAACTCGGTAATGAACTCGTTCTTTATCCCTCAGTTAGGTGGGCAGATTTATGCGATGGCCGGGATGCAGACCAAACTGCACCTGATCGGCAATGAAGCAGGCAAATACGACGGTATTTCCAGCAGCTTCAGCGGTCGCGGGTTCTCCGGCATGAAGTTCACCGCCATTGTCACCCCAACCGAAGGCGACTTCGATCAGTGGGTTGCCAAGGTGAAAGCATCGCCGACTAACCTTAACGCCACCAGCGACTTTAACAAACTGGCAGAGCCGAGTGAAAACAACCCGGTTGAGTACTTCTCCAGTGTCAAACCGAATTTGTTCAAAGAAACTATTGGCAAATTTATGGGCGATATGAACATGCACAAGGGCGCTACCACGCACGAAGGTATGGACATGAGCCAGGGTATGGACATGGGTGAACATGCTGCTCACGCCGGAGCCGAGGAATAACTGATGTTGGGAAAATTAACGATTGATGCGGTTCCGTACCACGAACCGATCATCATGGTCACCGTTGCTGCAATTGTTATCGGGGGTCTGGCTCTGCTGGCGCTGATAACCTATTTCGGCAAGTGGAAATGGCTATGGAGCGATTGGCTGACTTCGGTCGACCATAAAAAAATTGGTATCATGTACATCATCGTGGCAATGGTTATGTTGCTGCGTGGTTTTGCCGATGCCATCATGATGCGTAGCCAGCAGGCGCTTGCGTCCGCCGGTGAGGCCGGATTCCTGCCGCCGCACCACTACGACCAGATCTTTACCGCCCACGGCGTAATCATGATCTTCTTCATGGCGATGCCTTTCGTGGTCGGCCTGATGAACGTGGTTGTACCCTTGCAAATCGGTGCGCGCGACGTTGCCTTCCCGTTCCTGAACTCCCTGAGCTTCTGGTTCTTCGTGGTGGGTGTCGTCCTGATCAACATCTCTCTGGGTGTGGGTGAGTTTGCGCAGACCGGTTGGCTGGCGTATCCGCCGCTGTCGGGTAAGGAATACAGTCCTGGCGTCGGGGTCGATTACTGGATCTGGAGTCTGCAGATTTCCGGTCTGGGTACCCTGTTGACCGGTGTGAACTTCTTCGCCACCATCATGAAGATGCGTGCTCCTGGCATGCCTCTGATGAAGATGCCGGTGTTCACCTGGGCGGCGCTGTGTACTAACGTCCTGATCATCGTTTCTTTCCCAATTCTGACTGTTACCATCGCGTTGCTGACCCTGGATCGCTACCTGGGCTTCCATTTCTTTACCAACGATATGGGCGGCAACATGATGATGTACATCAACCTGATTTGGGCCTGGGGTCACCCAGAGGTGTATATCCTGGTTCTGCCAGTGTTTGGTGTGTTCTCTGAAGTCACCGCGACCTTCTCAAGAAAACGCCTGTTCGGCTATACCTCACTGGTATGGGCAACCATCGCGATTACCGTTCTGTCGTTCATCGTATGGCTGCACCACTTCTTTACCATGGGGTCCGGCGCGAACGTTAACGCCTTCTTCGGTATCGCCACCATGATCATTTCCATCCCTACCGGGGTGAAAATCTTCAACTGGCTGTTCACCATGTACCAGGGCCGCATTCAGCTCAACTCCGCAATGCTGTGGACCATCGGCTTCATCATCACCTTCTCCGTTGGTGGGATGACCGGCGTTCTGCTGGCAGTACCGGGCGCGAACTTCGTGCTGCACAACAGTCTGTTCCTGATTGCCCACTTCCATAACGTGATTATCGGTGGTGTGGTATTCGGTTGCTTCGCCGGCCTGACCTACTGGTTCCCTAAATCCTTCGGCTTTACGCTGAACGAGACCTGGGGTATCCGTGCGTTCTGGTTCTGGATCATCGGTTTCTTTGTGGCCTTTATGCCACTGTATGCTCTGGGCTTTATGGGTATGACTCGTCGTATCAGCCAGAACATCAACCCAGAGTTCCACCCACTGCTGCTGGTAGCGGCGTGCGGCGCAGCTCTGATTGCCTGCGGTATCCTGTGCCAACTGATTCAGATCTACGTCAGTGTGCGTGACCGTGAGCAGAACCGTGACCTGACCGGTGACCCATGGGGTGCTCGTACACTGGAGTGGTCCACTTCGTCTCCACCGCCGTTCTATAACTTTGCCGTAGTGCCGCAGATTCATGACCGTGATGAATTCTGGGACATGAAAGAAAAAGGCAACGCTTATAAGAAACCGGCGAAATACGAACCGATTCATATGCCGAAAAATACCGGTGCCGGTGTGATTATTGCTGGCTTCAGCCTGGTATTTGGTTTCGCGATGATCTGGGACATCTGGTGGATGGCGATCGCTGCCTTCGTAGGTATGATCGTGACCTGGATTGCCAAGAGCTTCGATGAAGATGTTGATTACTATGTGCAGGTTGATGAAATCGAGCGCATTGAAAACCAACACTATGAACAAATCAGCAAAGCAGGCGTGAAACATGTCAACTGATACTCTGACTAACCATGACGCAGCCCATGCAGAACATGGGCACCACGACGCAGGAGAGACCAAAGTCTTCGGATTCTGGATCTACCTGATGAGCGACTGTATTTTGTTTGCGAGCTTGTTCGCGACTTATGCAGTACTGGTGAACGGGACCGCTGGCGGTCCCTCTGGCAAAGACATCTTCGATCTGAAGTTTGTTCTGGTTGAGACCTTCCTGCTGCTGTTCAGCTCCATCACCTACGGTATGGCGATGATCGGCATGAACAAAGGCAAGGTTGGCAGCGTTAATACCTGGCTGTTCCTGACCTTCCTGTTTGGTCTGGGCTTCGTAGCGATGGAAATCTATGAGTTCCATCACCTGATCGTTGAAGGCTATGGCCCGGATCGCAGTGCGTTCCTGTCAGGCTTCTTCGCACTGGTTGCTACCCACGGTCTGCACGTGTCTACCGGCCTGGTTTGGATCGTTATCATGATGATTCAGGTCAGCAAGCGCGGCCTGACGTCAACCAACAAGACCCGTCTGATGTGTCTGAGCCTGTTCTGGCACTTCCTGGACGTGGTTTGGATCTGCGTATTTACCGTTGTTTACCTGCTGGGGGTTATGTCATGAGTCATTCATCCCATGAAACTTCTCACGGCGGCGCAAGCCACGGTAGCGTTAAGACCTATCTGATCGGCTTTATTCTGTCGATCATCCTGACGGTGATTCCATTTGCGATGGTGATGAGCGGCACGGCCTCTCACTCCACTATCCTGGCGGTTGTAGTCGGCATGGCGGTGATTCAGGTGGTTGTTCACCTGATTTACTTCCTGCACATGAATACCTCATCGGAAGAGCGCTGGAACCTGGTGGCATTGCTGTTCACCGCTATGATCATCGGTATCGTTGTTGTGGGTTCACTCTGGATTATGTACAACCTCAACATCAATATGATGGTCGATTAAGAGCAGAGCTGGACGTGATGATTAAGCAATACCTGCAAGTAACTAAACCAGGAATTATTTTCGGCAATTTAATTTCTGTCGTCGGGGGATTCCTGCTCGCCTCTAAAGGGAGCATCGACTATCCCCTGTTTCTCGCCACCCTGGTGGGGGTCTCGTTGGTTGTCGCTTCGGGCTGTGTATTTAACAACTACATTGACCGCGACATCGACAAGAAAATGGAGAGAACGAAGAATCGGGTGCTGGTTAAGGGCCTGATCGCGCCGAGTGTAAGCCTGGTTTATGCTACCGCTCTGGGTATTGCGGGCTTTGCGTTGCTGTATATCGGTGCCAATCCACTGGCCATGTGGCTGGCGGTAATGGGCTTTGTGGTTTATGTCGGCGTTTATAGCCTGTACATGAAGCGCCACTCGGTATACGGCACGCTGATCGGCAGCCTGTCGGGCGCTGCGCCACCGGTTATCGGTTATTGCGCAGTCACCAACGAGTTCGATGCCGGCGCGTTGATCCTGCTGGCTATCTTTAGCCTGTGGCAGATGCCGCATTCCTATGCGATTGCCATCTTCCGCTTTAAAGATTACCAGGCAGCCAACATTCCGGTCCTGCCGGTAGTGAAAGGCATTTCGGTGGCGAAGAACCACATCACGGTCTACATTGTGGCGTTTATGATTGCCACCCTGATGTTGACCCTGGGCGGCTACGCCGGCTACAAATACCTGATCGTCGCTGCGGCGGTGAGCGTATGGTGGCTGGGCATGGCACTGCGTGGTTACAAAACCGAAAATGACAGCGTTTGGGCACGCAAGCTGTTTGTGTTCTCGATTGTTGCCATCACTTCGCTGAGCGTAATGATGTCTATCGACTTCAGCGCGACGGCCGCGCCGGAAGCGTTGATGACGTACGTCTGGTAAGCCAAATCGTCTGTGAATGGGCCGCTTTCGCGGCCCATTTTATTTGTCTCGCCAAAAAGCCGACGAACTGTAATATCTGCTAAACAACATTAGATTTACCCCCCCTGCCCTTCACACTAAAATGACGCTTCTTTCACAGAAGCTATCCCCTCAGGCGTTATCACCGATAGCCTGACGGAATGGCTTTTAATGAGGTTTTAATGAGCGATAATGCAATGACCCCGCTGGAACGACGAGCGACCTGGGGATTAGGCACGGTATTCTCACTGCGTATGCTGGGCATGTTTATGGTGTTGCCGGTACTGACCACCTACGGTATGGCGTTGAACGGCGCCAGCGAAACGCTGATCGGTATCGCCATCGGTATTTATGGCCTGGCGCAGGCGGTGTTTCAGATCCCCTTCGGCCTGATCTCCGATCGTATCGGCCGCAAACCGCTGATTGTCGGCGGGCTACTGATCTTTGCGCTGGGCAGTGTCATTGCCGCCGCGACCGACTCCATTTGGGGGGTGATCCTCGGCCGGGCGTTGCAGGGCTCCGGCGCTATCGCCGCCGCAGTGATGGCTCTGCTGTCAGACCTAACCCGGGAACAGAATCGCACCAAGGCAATGGCGTTTATCGGCGTCAGCTTTGGTATTACCTTCGCTATTGCGATGGTGGTTGGCCCAATCGTCACCCACGCCTTTGGCCTGCATGCGCTGTTTTGGATGATTGCCGTGCTGGCATTGGCCGGCATCGTAATCACTCTGGCAGTGGTCCCTTCCGCCAGCCACCACGTGCTGAACCGGGAATCGAGCATCGTACGCGGCAGCTTCAGCAAGGTGCTGAGCAACTCCCGGCTGTTGAAGCTCAACTTCGGCATCATGTGTCTGCATATCCTGCTGATGTCCAGCTTCGTGGCGCTGCCACTGGCGATGGAAAAAGCCGGGCTGGCAGCGAGCCAACACTGGATTGTCTACCTGGTCACCATGCTGGTTTCTTTTGCCGCCGTAGTGCCATTTATCATTTATGCCGAGAAGAAGCGCCGCATGAAGCAGGTCTTTATGGGGTGCGTAGCGGTGTTGTTCTGTGCGGAAGTGCTGCTGTGGCTGTCCGGCGCGCACCTGTGGGGCATCATTGCCGGCGTGCAGCTGTTCTTTATGGCGTTTAACGTCATGGAAGCGATCCTGCCTTCGCTGATCAGCAAAGAGTCTCCGGCCGGTTACAAGGGTACGGCGATGGGGGTTTACTCCACCAGCCAGTTTATCGGCGTGGCGATCGGCGGCAGCCTGGGTGGCTTGCTGTATGGCCTGCAGGGTGCGGGCCTGGTGTTTATCGCCGGGGCGGTGTTGGCGGCAATCTGGTTTTTGGTCAGCAGCACCATGCAAGAACCGCCTTACGTCAGCAGCCTGCGTATTACGCTGTCGGAACTGGCCGTGAAGGATTCGGCACTGGAAAGCCGCCTGAAAGCCCAACCGGGCGTGGCGGAAGCGATAGTGGTGCCGGAAGAGCGCAGCGCCTACGTGAAGGTCGATACCAAACAAACCAACCGAGTCCAATTGGAAGCGCTGGTGAATTCACTGTAAAGAAAAGGGCCAGCAAGCTGGCCCTTCAGACGGCTGACAAAGCCCATTATTAGGGAGAGCGTGCCGAAGGGGTCGTAGCGGCTTGCCCGCCGGAGTGCCCCTCGGTGCGCTAGGCCCGAGTATCTCGGGCTCAAAGACAACTTTGTCATCTAACTCAAGGGCCAGCAAGCTGGCCCTTCAAGATCGCCACCTTCGCAAAAACCTTAATCGCGGAAGTTTTTGAACTGGAACGGCTGTCCGAGATCGGCACCGCGCACCAGCGCCATCACGCCCTGCAGATCGTCGCGTGATTTGCCGGTCACCCGCACTTCATCGCCCTGAATTTGTACCTGGACCTTCAGCTTGCTGTCTTTGATCAGCTTGACGAGTTTCTTCGCCTGGGCGCTTTCAATCCCCTGCTTCAGCTTGGCATCCACACTGTAGGTTTTACCGCTGTGTGTCATTTCTTCCGGGATCTCGAGTGCGCTGCCTTCAATGCTACGTTTACTGAGTTTTTCACGCAGAATATCGAGCAACTGCTGCACCTGGAAATCAGACTCGCTGGCGACTTTAATGCTTTCGTCTTTTTCGTTCAGCTCAAAGCTGGCCGGCACGTTGCGGAAATCCCAACGGGTGCCCAGATCGCGCGTGGCGTTCTCGACGGCGTTACGCACTTCCTGCATATCAATTTCGGAAACAATGTCGAAAGATGGCATACTTCTTCCTCCTGAATGAGAGCCTAATACGTTAGGCGATTTCGATGCCGAGCATAATAACCGCTTTAGCGCCTCAGGCAAAATCTGCTGAAGCTGGCGGCGGATAAGCTGCCGAACAGCAGAAAAGTCTATAATTATAAGACAGTCATTGAGCGATATTCCCGTTACCCCAAGGAGTCCGGATGAAAATAACTATTCTTGGTTGCGGCGCGCTCGGACAACTGTGGCTCTCCCGGCTTTATCGGCAGGGTCACGATGTACAGGGATGGCTACGGGTGCCACAACCCTTCTGCGCAGTGAACGTGATTGAGCCGGAAGGCGCTTCGTTCAACCGTAATTTACCCACCAACGACCCCGAACATTTAGCCCAGAGCGAACTGCTGCTGGTCACCTTGAAAGCCTGGCAGGTCTCCAGCGCGGTCAGCACGCTGCTGCCAAAGTTGAACCCACGCTGCGCCATCCTGCTGCTGCATAACGGCATGGGCACCCAGGACGAACTGCCGGCGAACAACCAACCGATATTGCAGGGCACCACCACCCATGCGGCACGCCATGATGGCAGCACTATTATCCATGTCGCCGGCGGCATCACCCATATCGGCCCGACCTCACCGGCGGCGCAATCACTGAGCCACCTGGCAGAAGTGCTGCACCAGGCCCTGCCTGACGTCGCCTGGCACAATAATATCGCCTCGGCGAACTGGCGCAAGCTGGCGGTCAACTGCGTGATTAACCCGCTAACGGCGCTGTATAATTGCCGTAATGGCGATCTGCAACGCTATCCCGAACAAATCAAGCTTATCTGCCGCGAGGTCTCCAGCGTAATGGAAATGGAGGGCTACCACACCTCATGCGAGGGCTTGCAGCAGTATGTCATGGAGGTGATCCAAAGCACCGCGGACAATGTCTCTTCGATGCTGCAGGATATCCGCACCCAGCGACACACCGAAATCGACTACATTACCGGTTACCTGCTGCGCCGCGCGCGTAGCTACGGCGTGACTCTGCCAGAGAACGCACGCCTGTTTGAATTGATTAAGCGAAAGGAAAATGAATATGAGCGTATCGGCGCTGGTCTGCCTGGCACCTGGTAGCGAAGAAATCGAAGCCGTCACCACGATAGATTTGCTGGTGCGGGCGGGCGTTAAAGTGACCACCGCCAGCGTAGCTGGCGATGGCAATCTGACTATCGTCTGTTCACGCGGGGTAAAACTGCTGGCCGATGCGCCGCTGGTGTCGATTGTGGACGAGCCTTTCGACGCTATCGTGCTGCCCGGTGGCCTGAAAGGTGCCGAGTGCTTCCGCGACAGCCCGCTGCTGGTGGAGAAAGTGCGTCAGATGCACCTGCAGGGCAATATCGTCGCCGCCATCTGCGCAGCACCGGCGCTGGTGCTGCAACACCACGAGCTGTTCCCCATCGGCAATATGACCGGCTTCCCGGGGCTGAAAGAACAGATCCCGGCCGACAAATGGATAGAAAAACGTGTGGTATTCGATCCGCGCGTTAACCTGCTCACCAGCCAGGGGCCGGGAACCTCAATGGAGTTTGCGCTGAAGCTGATTGATTTGCTGCTGGGGAAAACCAAAGCGGCGGAGATCGCCGCTCAGTTGGTATTGATACCGGGAATGTACGATTTCCGCGATTAAATACCCAGTTCTGAAAAAAGTATAAAATCCGCAAAATAATTGGAGTTGCAACAAGGCGGCCAGTACGGGAATCCCCGGGAGCTTACTTGAGTAAGTGACCGGGGTGAGTGCACGCAGCCAACACAGTTGCAGCTTCAAGTATGAAGTGGATTATGGACGGTAGACCTTCACGTTGGTGAAGCCCTGCTCCAGCAAATATAACGCCTGCAGGCGGCTCATTACGCCACGCTCACAGTACAGCAGGTAGGTTTTGCTCTGATCCAAATCGCCAAACTGGGTGCTGAGCTTGTAGAACGGCAGCGGTTTCACCTCAACCTGTTCCAGCTTCAGCGGTTTGTCTTCCTGCTCGTCGTTAGAACGAATATCCAGTATCACCTGGTCAGCATCGAACTCCGCCACGGTTTCGACTTCGGTAACCTGCTCCTGAGTCTGCTCGGCGATGGTGCGAATATCCACGTTCTTGGCTTCGCTAACCACACGGTCAAGAATGCTGAAGTCAAAGTGCCCTTCTTCTTCTTCGATCTTGGCTTTAATCGCCTTCACCGTTGGGCTTTTCGAGATCACACCGCAGTACTCCGGCATGGTCTTGGCGAAGTCCTCGGTACCAATCTCGCGCGCCACTTTGATGATGTGCTCTTTATCGTGGGAGATCAGCGGACGCAGGATCAGCGTATCGGACGCGTTGTCGATCAGGCGCAGGTTAGTCAGCGTCTGGCTGGATACCTGTCCCAGCGCTTCACCGGTCACCAGTGCCTGCACACCATAACGTTCGGCAATCTGCGAAGCGGCACGCACCATCATGCGCTTGAGCACCACGCCCATCTGGCCGTCTTCGACCTTTTCCAGGATCTCGCCAACCACAGGTTCAAAATCGATGGCGATAAAACGCACCTTGTGCGAACTGGCAAAGCGGTTCCACAGGTAATGAGCTACCTGGCGCACGCCAATTTCATGCGCAGCGCCGCCCAGATTGAAGAAGCAATAATGTACACGGCAACCACGGCGCATCAGCATATAGCTGGAAACACCCGAGTCGAAACCACCGGAAATCAGCGAAAGTACGTCTTCCTGAGTGCCTACCGGGTAGCCGCCGATGCCTTCACGGCGGGCTTTCACCAGCATCAGCTTGTCGTCTTCGATTTCCAGGTTGACCGTCACCTGCGGATGCGACAGCTTAACGCGCGCGCTTTCAATATGCTGGTTCAGACCGCCACCGACGTAACGCTCCACGTCCTGCGAATTGAAGTCCTGCTTGCCGCGGCGCTTAACGCGCACGCAGAAGGTCTTGCCTTCCAGTTGCTCGCGGTAGGCTTCCAGCGTCTGCTCGAAAATATGGTGGATATCGGTATAGTCACGGTCTTCCACTTCCAGAATATGGTGGATACCGGGAATGCGCGTCAGCGCGTCGGCAATCACCGGCCGCTGGTTTTCATCTTTGGCGCGAACTTCGATATGATCCCAGTGACGGACAACCGCCAGTGTTTCATCATACTGCTTCAGGACGTTGCGAATACTGGTCGAGAGGATCTTGATAAAGCGCAAGCGCACAGATTGGCTCTTGATGGTGATTTCCGGGAACAATTTAATGATAAACTTCATGGCGGTCTTTATTGTCAGAATTACGAGGGAAAAGGATTTACAATGTATATGCGATTGATAAAACCAACGGAGCTGCCGAATGTTTTATCAATCGCATTTGCGGCGCTGAGTATACCACTATCTGGTGGGGCTCGGTGCACAAAACCACACATGTGCGCCATGATTTGCCAATCAAGATTCGCTAATATAGGCTCTGGCGCCACTGTTCACATGATGATGTAAAAAGAAGATTATGCCAAAAAAACCTGCACAATCAGACAGTACAGAGCAAAGCGTCAGCTTTGAAAGCTCCCTCAGCGAGTTGGAAAGCATCGTCACGCGTTTGGAATCGGGTGAATTACCGCTGGAAGACGCGCTCAATGAGTTCGAACGCGGCGTACAGTTGGCACGCCAGGGCCAGCAGAAACTGCAGCAGGCGGAGCAACGCGTACAAATTTTGCTTAACGACAGCGCCGATGATGCGACGCTGACGCCTTTCACACCGGATGCCGAGTAATCATCATGTCCGAGACTGTCCAACAGACCGCTTTTTCTGACCAGTTGCAGGTTTTACGCCAACGGGCCGACCGCACGCTGCTAAATTTTATCGCGCCGCTGCCGTTCAATGATGGCAACATGGTGGCGGCAATGCGCCACGGCGCGCTGCTGGGCGGTAAACGCCTGCGTCCGTTCCTGGTGTACACCACCGGACAGATGTTTGGCGTATCACTGAATAATTTGGATGCGCCCGCCGCTGCGGTAGAATGCATTCACGCCTATTCTTTGATCCATGACGATCTGCCGGCAATGGATGACGACGACCTGCGTCGCGGTCAGCCGACCTGCCACATCAAATTTGGTGAGGCCAACGCCATTTTGGCCGGCGATGCACTGCAAACGCTGGCATTTTCCATTCTGGCCGATGCAGACATGCCCGACGTGGCACTGCGCGACCGGCTGGCGATGGTTTCCGAACTGGCAACCGCCAGCGGCGTTGCCGGTATGTGTGGCGGCCAGTCCTTGGATCTGGAAGCCGAAGACCGGCAAATTGGTTTGGAAGCGCTGGAGCAAATCCATCGTCACAAAACCGGCGCATTGATTCGCGCAGCCGTTCGCCTTGGGGCGTTAGCCGCCGGTGAGCCTGGCCGTGCCGCACTGGTGCAGCTTGATCGCTACGCCGCCGCGATTGGTCTGGCGTTCCAGGTACAGGATGATATTTTGGACGTGGTCGGCGAAACCGAAAAAATCGGTAAACGCCAGGGGGCGGACCAGCAACACGGAAAGAGCACCTATCCAGCTTTGCTCGGGCTTGACAGCGCGAAAGCAAAAGCGTGGGATCTCTATCAGGAAGCTTTAGCTGCATTAGACACTTTGGCAGCACAATCTTATAACACAGCGCCATTGCGAGCGTTAGCCAGCTTCATTATTGAACGCGACAATTAACGTGTGACGTTAACTCCTCTGATATGAGTATCGAATGAGTCTTGATATAGCCAAATACCCGACCTTGGCGCTAGCGGAAAATCCGGATGAACTCCGTTCGCTGCCAAAAGAGAGCCTACCGAAGCTGTGTGACGAACTTCGGCAATACCTGCTGGACAGCGTCAGCCGCTCCAGCGGCCACTTTGCCTCCGGGCTGGGTACCGTCGAACTGACGGTGGCATTACACTATGTGTACCAAACCCCCTTCGATCATCTGGTATGGGACGTTGGCCACCAGGCTTACCCGCATAAGATTCTGACCGGTCGCCGCGATAAAATCGCCACCATTCGCCAGAAAAATGGCCTGCACCCATTCCCGTGGCGGGCAGAAAGTGAATACGACGTACTGTCGGTCGGTCATTCCTCTACCTCGATCAGTGCGGGTCTCGGCATGGCAGTAGCCGCTGCGCGTGAAGGCAAAAATCGCCGTACGGTCTGCGTGATCGGCGATGGCGCGATCACTGCCGGCATGGCGTTTGAAGCCATGAACCACGCCGGTGATATCGATCCGGATATGCTGGTGGTGCTGAACGATAACGAAATGTCGATTTCGGAAAACGTCGGCGCGCTGAACAACCATCTGGCGCAGCTGCTGTCCGGCAAGCTCTACTCCACTCTACGTGAAGGCGGTAAAAAAGTGCTGTCCGGCCTGCCGCCCATTAAAGAGTTGGTCAAGCGCACCGAAGAACACCTGAAAGGCATGGTGGTACCGGGCACGCTGTTCGAAGAACTGGGCTTTAACTATATCGGCCCGGTTGACGGCCACGATGTCCAGGGGCTGGTTGCCACACTGAAAAACATGCGTGACCTAAAAGGCCCGCAACTGCTGCACATCATGACCAAAAAAGGCCGTGGTTACGCCCCGGCGGAAAAAGACCCGATCAGCTTCCACGCGGTGCCAAAATTCGATCCGGCCAGCGGTACCCTGCCGAAAAGTGCCGGCGGCCTGCCGACCTATTCAAAAGTTTTTGGCGACTGGCTGTGTGAGACCGCAGCCAAAGACAGTTCGCTGATGGCCATCACCCCGGCTATGCGTGAAGGTTCGGGCATGGTGCAGTTCTCTCGCGACTATCCGCAGCAATATTTTGACGTGGCGATTGCCGAACAGCATGCGGTGACCTTCGCCGCCGGTTTGGCCATTGGCGGCTATAAGCCGGTGGTAGCGATTTATTCCACCTTCCTGCAGCGTGCTTACGATCAGTTGATCCATGACGTCGCCATCCAAAAGCTGCCGGTAATGTTTGCCATCGATCGCGGCGGTATTGTCGGTGCCGACGGCCAGACTCACCAGGGAGCCTTTGATCTGTCATTCATGCGTTGCATTCCAACCATGGTGATCATGACGCCAAGTGATGAAAACGAGTGCCGCCAAATGCTGTACACCGGCTATCACTATAACGAAGGCCCAAGCGCCGTGCGTTATCCGCGTGGCAATGGTACCGGTGCACCACTGGAACCTCTCAACTCTCTGCCGATCGGCAAAGGCGTTGTCCGCCGTGAAGGTGAGAAGCTGGCAATCCTGAATTTTGGCACACTGCTGCCGGAAGCCGCGCAGGTAGCGGAAACGCTCAACGCGACGCTGGTGGATATGCGCTTTGTGAAGCCACTGGACGAACAGCTGATACTGGAACTGGCAGCCAGCCACGACGCACTGGTCACGCTGGAAGAAAACGCCATTATGGGGGGGGCCGGCAGCGGCGTGAACGAGTTGCTGATGGCCAAGCGCCGAATGGTACCGGTGCTGAATATTGGCCTGCCGGACTTCTTTGTCTCCCAGGGGAGTCAGGAAGAAGTCCGTGTCGATCTGGGTCTGGACCCCGCCGGCATCCAGCGGCAAATTGAGGTCTGGCTGGCGCAATAATCGTCACGCCCGATGGATCGACGCCTCCGCTTTGCGGGGGCGTTTTTATTTCTGTCACCCGAAAATCCGCTACAGTTAAAGTTCTGTGCTGATACCGGGAGGCAAGCATGAAGTATCTGAAACTGGGTAACACCGACCTGAACGTCTCACGTATCTGTCTGGGCTGCATGACCTACGGTGAACCCAGCCGTGGCAACCATGCCTGGACGTTACCGGAGGAAAGCAGCCGACCGCTGCTGAAACAGGCGCTGGATGCCGGCATCAACTTCTTTGACACCGCCAACAGCTACTCAGACGGCAGCAGTGAGGAGATCGTCGGCCAGGCACTGCGCGATTATGCCCGCCGTGACCAGGTGGTGATCGCCACCAAAGTCTATTTCCCCCTGAGCAACCTGGAACGCGGCCTGTCGCGCGCCAAAATCATGCAATCCATCGACGACAGCCTGAAGCGACTAGGCACCGACTACGTTGATCTGTTGCAGATCCATCGTTGGGATTATGAAACGCCGCTGGAAGAAACGCTCGAGTCGCTGCACGATGTGGTGAAAGCCGGTAAGGCACGCTATATCGGCGCATCGTCAATGTACGCCTGGCAGTTTGCCAAGGCACTGTACACCGCCGATCTGCACGGCTGGACGCGCTTCGTCAGCATGCAGAACCAATACAACCTGATCCAGCGTGAAGAAGAACGTGAGATGTTGCCGCTGTGCGCTGCCGAAGGCATTGCAGTACTGCCGTGGAGCCCGTTGGCGCGGGGCCGCTTAACCCGCCCCTGGGGGGAAACTACGGCACGTCTGGTGTCCGATCAGGTCGGTAAGAATCTGTACGATGAAACCGAGGGCATCGACGCCATCATTGCCGAACGCGTGGCCAGTATTGCCGAAGAGCGTGGTGTGACGCGTGCGCAAATCGCACTGGCGTGGCTATTGAGCAAGCCTGTCGTTAGCGCGCCGATTATCGGTGCATCACGCCATGACCATCTGGAAGACGCCATTGCCGCCGTCGATCTCGAGCTAACGGCGGAGGAGATTGCCGAGCTGGAAACGGCCTACGTACCGCACCACGTGACAGGATTTGAATAACCAGGAGGGTTCAAGGGCGCAGCATTGAACTGCGCCCTCAAAATCAGAACAACCCAAGCGGCCAGTGGTGGCCAATCAGGTAGATAATACCGGCGGAAAGGACCCCGGCGACGATATCGTCGACCATGATCCCCATGCCGCCGTGCACATTACGATCAAACCAGCGGATCGGCCATGGCTTCCAGATATCCAAAATACGGAAAATCACGAAACCTGCCGCGACCCACTGCCAGTCGTTGACCGGCAATGCCATCAACGTGATCCACATACCGACAAACTCGTCCCAGACGATGCTGCCGTGGTCGTGCACCTTCATATCTTTGGCGGTCTGATGGCACAGGTAGACGCCAATACAAATGCTGAACATCACCAACAGCGAATACAGTTGCCATGGCAGTTGGATCAACAACAGCCAGAATGGGATTGCCGCCAGTGAACCCATGGTGCCCGGCATGACCGGCGACAAACCGCTACCAAAACCGGTGGCCAGCAGGTGCCACGGATTGCTCATCCGCAAACGGCGTTTAGCTTCATCCATGTTACGCCTGCCCTTCGCTGAAATGATCGAAGCCATGCCAAGGTAGTTCCACCACTTCATCGCTGCGGTAGAACCTGATGCCTTCGGAAAGCGGGCCAATCTGACCAATACAGGTATAGTCAGCGCCCAGATGGCTTAACGCCACCTCCAGTGCACCACGGTTGATTTCCGGTACGGTGAAGCAAAGCTCGTAATCTTCACCGCCGGTCAACGCCCAACGCAGTGCCTGATCGGCATCCGTTTGGCTGCTTAACGCCTGCGACAGCGGCAGCTCATCGAGATTGATGCGCGCACCGCACTCGGAGGCTTTCAGCACATGTTTCAGGTCAGAAATCAGGCCGTCGGAAATATCAATCGCCGAACTGGCCAGATCGCGCAGTGCCTGCCCCTGCAATACCCGTGGCTGAGGCCGCAGATGACGGCCAATCAGGTAATTGCGTGCCTCGGCGTCCGCTACCTGCAAGCGTTCCTGCAGCACAGCCAGACCGGCGGCGCTGTCACCCAGCGTACCTGTGGTGTAGATCCAGTCGCCGATACGCGCACCGCTGCGGGTCAATGCCCGCCCGGCCGGGATCAGGCCGTGAATGGTTAACGTCATGCTTAACGGGCCACGTGTGGTATCGCCGCCAATCAACTGCATACCGTAATAATTAAGTTGTTCGAACAGGCTATCGCTGAACGCCTTCAGCCAGGGTTCATTCACCTCAGGCAGGGTTAACGCCAGTGAAAGCCAGGCAGGATCGGCGCCCATGGCTGCCAGGTCGCTCAGGTTAACTGCCAGTGCTTTGTAGCCGAGATCGGCGGGATCGATATCCGCCAGGAAGTGAACGCCCGAAACGAGAGTGTCGGTACTGACGGCCAAAAGCTGTTTTTCTGCCACTGTCAGAAGTGCGCAGTCATCTCCAATGCCCAACTGTACATCCCGGCGCAGACTCTTAAACCGGTCAAAATAGCGGGCAATGAGGTCAAATTCGCCACATGCCATGGTCGATATTCCAATAGAAGAAATTAAGGCCGGGGATACCGGCCTTAATTTTTTATTTTTTCTTGCGAATGCTTGGTGCCACTTTATCCAGCACGCCATTCACAAACTTGTGGCTGTCTTCAGCGCCGAAGGTTTTCGCCAGCTCGATCGCCTCGTTGATCGCCACCTTGTAAGGCACATCCTCACGCATTTTCAGCTCATACAGCGCAATACGCAGAACGGCTCTTTCTACCTGGCCCAGCTCCTCGAGCTGACGCGACAGGACAGGTGCCATCAGGCTATCCAGCAGACCTGCATTCACCGCCACGCCGGACAGCAGCTCCCGAAAATAGACGATGTCTACATCTTTGACATCTTGCTCCGACAGGAACTGGTGTTCAACATCGGCAATGTCATTTTTAGACAACTGCCAAGAGTAAAGCGCTTGAACAGCGCACTCACGAGCGCGGCGACGAGCAGCAGGTTTCACGGAATTCCCCTTAACTAAATTCAGGCTTTAATAGCTTTGATAACATTAATCATTTCAAGTGCGGTCAGAGCCGCTTCAGCGCCTTTGTTGCCCGCTTTGGTGCCAGCACGCTCGATAGCCTGTTCGATGCTTTCGGTCGTCAGCACGCCAAAGGCAACCGGGATTTCAGTGTTCAGAGAAACACTGCCCAGGCCGGAGCTGGCTTCGCCCGCGACATATTCGAAGTGCGCGGTGCCCCCACGGATAACGGTGCCCAGTGCGATCACTGCATCGTATTTGCCGGTGTTAGCCAGCACGCGTGCAGTCAGCGGCAACTCGTAAGCGCCCGGGACCCAGACAACGGTGATGTTGTCGTCAGCAACCTGGCCAATGCGCTTGAGTGCGTCGATAGCACCTTGCAGCAGGCTGTCATTGATGAAATTGTTAAAACGTGCAATTGCAATCGCCACACGGGCATTTGGAGTAGCAACAACACCTTCGATAACTTTCATGGGCTTTCCTTAAAAATGGGTTCAATACCCCGCAGGGGGGCGGATTCTATCACATTCTTTATCTGCCTGCGCGGGCGGTTTTGTAAAACGACAGCCGACCCGGCACGCAGGTTTTAAAATCAGTATTTTGCTTTCAGCCGCAGCCGCAAATCAGGGCCGATTTGCCGCACTTCGCTAAAGACGAATTCTGGTGCATCGGTCAGGTGTTCAAGACCTGGCAAATGGCACAAACCGCGGCCATTATCACCCAACAGTTTTGGCGCGATGTACAAAATGAGCTCATCGACCAGCCCGGCCTGCAACAAGGCACCGGCCAACTGCGCGCCGGCCTCGACCCAGATGGAATTCACCTGGCGTTTCGCCAGTTGCATCATCATCACCACCAGATCAACGCCACCGCCGTGCGCCGGGAAGGTCAGTTGCTCGACATCCTGCGGCCAAATTTGCCCATCCGGCTGCAGACGCGCCAGCCAGGTCTGCCCCGGCTGTTGTACCACCCGATGCTGTGGGGTGACGCGATTTTGGCTATCCAGAATAATGCGTAACGGTTGACGCAGGTTGTCACGCGGGTAAATGCTTTGAGTCTCGGCGTCCAGCTCATCCCAGCGCACCGTCAGTGACGGATCGTCAGCCAACACGGTGGCACTGGTGCTGAGAATAGCGGCGCTTTGCGCCCGCAGACGCTGAACATCCTGGCGCGCCTGCGGTGAGGTGATCCATTGGCTTTCGCCGGAAGCCATCGCGGTGCGGCCATCGAGCGAGGCCCCCAGCTTCAGTTGCACATAAGGGAAGCCGGTGCGCATCCGCTTGAGGAAGCCCAGATTCACCGCTTCGGCCTCCGCCAACATCAAACCATGCCGTACATCCAACCCCGCCTGCTGCAGTTTGTACAGCCCGCGACCTGCGACCTCGGGGTTAGGATCCTGCATCGCCGCAACTACACGAGCTACGCCGGCAGCGACCAGCGCATCGGCACAGGGCGGCGTACGGCCATGGTGGCTACAGGGTTCCAGCGTGACATAAGCGGTGGCACCACGCGCCTTTTCGCCCGCCATGCGCAGCGCATGGACTTCCGCATGCGGTTCACCGGCGCGCAGATGGTAACCCTCACCGACGATTTCACCGTCGCGCACGATAACGCAGCCGACATTGGGATTCGGGGCAGTAGTAAAACGCCCCAGTCGCGCCAGCTCAAAGGCGCGAGCCATATAAAACTCGTCGTTATGCATCAAAGCCCCTTTAGTCCTGCAGACGGGCGATCTCTTCGCCGAATTCGCGGATATCTTCAAAACTGCGGTAAACCGAGGCAAAGCGAATATAGGCCACTTTATCCAACTTTTTCAGCGCGTCCATCACCAGGTTACCGACCAGTTTGGTCGGGACTTCACGCTCGCCAGTGGCGCGCAGCTGGGATTTGATGTGGTTGATCGCGTTCTCCACGTCGTCAGAGCTGACCGGGCGTTTTTCCAGCGCCTTCAGCATGCCGCGACGCAGCTTGTCTTCGTTGAATGGCTCACGCACCTCATCGCTTTTGATTACCCGTGGCATCACCAGCTCAGCCACTTCAAAGGTGGTGAAGCGTTCATTACAAACCAAACATTGGCGGCGACGGCGCACCTGCGAACCATCACCCACCAGGCGGGAATCAATGACTTTGGTATCAACGGCGGCGCAGAAAGGGCAATGCATAACACGTCCTGATAAACGTTTTCATAGTTAAGAACAGTTTACCCCGAAGTACGGTTACAACAAAGGCCGTCGGCTATTTGTTGCAGCGCTCCCCTCTGAATCACGCCCCGGAAGGGCAATCAACATGACTTTCCCCACCAGGCGGACTAAGCTGATAACAGGAAGAAGTTGAATAGGAAATCCCCGCGATGACAACCCGTTACCCCAAGATTTTCCTGCTCAGCACACTGGTGCTGTTGGCAGGCTGCGCGCAAACTCGCGAAGTGCCCAAGCTGCATAATCAGGTGGTTGAGCTAAATCAGCAATTAACCACCCTGACTAACCAGGCCACGGCGCTGGAACAGCAAAACCAGTTGAACAAGAACTCCACCAGCGGCGTCTATCTGCTGCCGGCGGCCAATAACGGCGCCCGTCTGCACAGCAGCCTCGGCGAGTTGAGCGTGTCACTCAGCCACGTAAAAACCGAGGCCAACGGCACCCAAGCCTTATTGCACGTCCGCACGCTTTCGCAGGCGTCGCTGCCGGCGTTCAACGCGGTGGTGCAATGGGGCCAGTTGGATCCCGTCACCGGAAAACCCCTGACGGCTGATTCACTTTCGCAACCTATTGCCAGTCAAGACTCACTGCTGCCTAAAACAGAGCATACTTTTGAGTTACGTTTCAGTGGCCTAACACCCGACCAACTGGGTTTTATACGACTGCATAGCGTTGTCCCAACCACCCAACCGGCGGTGCTCCAGCAACATTGAGCCACCAGGCAAAAAAAAGAGCGCCAACCGGCGCTCTTTTTCACTTCGCTGAAAATACCGTGAATCACGGCATAATCGAAGGCTGATCTGCGCCCTCTTTTTCCACTTTCTGCTGCAGCATGTGTTCGCGTTTCATACCCAGTTTCAACGCCAGCGCGGACGCCACGTAGATAGAAGATATGGTACCGATAGACACACCAATCAGCATAGCCAGAGAGAAGCCGTGCAGCATCGCGCCGCCGAAGATGTACAGCATCAGAACCACCATCAGGGTGGTACCGGAAGTCATCAAGGTACGGCTCAGCGTCTGGGTCAACGACACGTTCATGATTTCGTAAGGCGTCCCGCGGCGGATCTTGCGGAAGTTCTCACGAATACGGTCGGAAACCACGATGCTGTCGTTCAACGAGTAACCGATAACCGACATCAATGATGCGACGATGGTCAGGTCAATCTCGATACGGAACAACGACAGCACGCCCAGAGTGATGACCACGTCGTGCGCCAACGCAATAACCGCCCCCAGCGCCAGGCGCCATTCGAAGCGGAAACCGACGTAAATCAGAATACAGATCAGCGCTACCAGCAGCGCCATGCCGCCGTTTTGCGCCAGTTCGGTGCCCACACTCGGGCCGACGAACTCAATCCTCTTCACCGTGGCGTTTTTATCGACCGAGTCGTTAATCACGCTGATGACTTTGTTACCCAGTTCCTGGCCTGCGGTGCCGATCGCCGGTGGCATACGCACCATCACGTCACGGCTGCTGCCAAAGTTCTGAATAACCGGGTCCTGGAACCCGGCTTTTTCCAGCGTATCGCGCATCAGATCGAGGTTGGCCGGTTGTTCTAGGCTGATTTCAATGACGGTACCGCCGGTGAAATCCAGACCCCAGTTAAAACCACGCACCGACATAATGGCGATTGACGCGATCAGCAGCACCAGCGAGATGCCGAAGGCCACGTAATCCCAGCGCATAAAGTCATAGACTTTACGGCCGTAGTTGAGTTGTTCAACAGTATAATCCTGTGCCACAACGCACTCCTCAGATAGACAGCTTGTTAATGCGTTTGCCGCCGTAAAGCAGGTTGACGATGGCACGGGTACCGACAATCGCGGTGAACATGGACGTCGCCACACCGATTGCGGTGGTAATCGCAAAGCCTTTAATCGAACCGGTGCCCACTGCGTACAGAATAATCGCGGTGATCAGGGTGGTGATGTTGGCATCAACGATACTGGAGAACGCGCCTTTATAGCCCTCATGGATCGCCTGCTGAACGGAACGTCCGTTCTTCAGCTCTTCCTTGATACGTTCATTGATCAGTACGTTGGCGTCGACCGCCACCGCCAGCGTCAGCACGATACCGGCAATACCCGGCATGGTCAGCGTCGCCCCCGGCAACAGGGACATTACACCAACAATCAGCACCAGGTTGGCGACCAGCGCCGTGGTAGCTATCATGCCGAACTTACGGTACCAAACCACCATAAACACGATGGATGCCACCAGGCCCCACAAGCAGGCTTCCAGACCCTGGGTGATGTTCTGTTGTCCCAGGGTCGGACCGATTGTACGCTCTTCAACGATCTGGATAGGCGCAATCAGCGCACCGGCACGCAGCAACAGCGAAAGCTGGCGTGCTTCGTTCGGGTTGCCGATACCGGTAATACGGAAGCTGTTGCCCAGACGCGACTGAATGTTCGCTACGTTGATCACTTCTTCCTGTTTCACCAAGACTGCACGGCCGTTAGCGTCTTTCTTGCCGCTGTCCTTGTACTCCACAAACAGGGTCGCCATCGGCTTGCCGATATTGTCCTTGGTGAAGTTGGACATAGCGGTGCCGCCGGCACTGTCCAGCGAGATATTAACCTGCGGCTGGTTGTATTCGTCAGTGCTGGAGGTGGAATCGGTGATGTGGTCACCGGTCAGGATCACGCGCTTGTACAGCACAACCGGCTGGCCTTCGCGGGTGTCTTTTACCTCGGAGTCACCCGGCACGCGGCCGTTGGCTGCCGCAGTGGCATCCGCGTTGGTGTTAACCAGACGGAATTCCAGTGTCGCAGTCGCACCCAGGATCTCTTTGGCGCGAGCGGTGTCCTGAATACCCGGCAGTTCGACCACGATGCGGTCAGAACCCTGACGTTGAACCAGCGGTTCGGCAACGCCGAGCTGGTTAACACGGTTACGCAGGATAGTGATGTTCTGCTGCACCGCATACTCACGCGCTTCGCTCAGGCGGGCATCAGTCAGGTTGGCTTTCAGAGTATTGGTGCCGTTGGCAGAGAACACCATGTCACGTTGGCGCGGGCCAAGGTAGCTGATGGCCTGATCGCGGGCAGCATCGTCACGGAAACGCACTTCCACGCCGTTGTTGTCCAGCTTGCGGATAGACGCATAAGGAATGCCCTTTTCACGCAGCTCGCTGCGCAGGGTATCCATGGTCTGTTCCTGCAGCTTGCTCAGCGCAGTGTCCATGTCCACTTCCATCAGGAAGTGCACACCGCCACGCAGGTCCAGACCGAGCTTCATCGGTTCGGCGCCCAGCATGGCCAACCAGGCCGGCGTTGCCGGGGCCAGGTTCAGTGCCACCACGAACTTGTCGCCCAGCTCAGCCATCAAGGCTTCACGGGCGCGCAGCTGAATATCAGGATTGCTAAAGCGAGCCAGGATGGCGCCATTTTCCAGCGCAATCGACTTGCTCGCGATCTTGTCTTTTTCTAATACGGTACGGACTTGGTCCAGCGTAGTTTCACTGGCGGCGACACCGCGCGCGCCAGTGATCTGTACAGCCGGATCCTCACCATAGAGGTTGGGAAGCGCATAAAGCAGACCGATGATGATCACTACGATCAGCATCAGATACTTCCACAAAGGATAACGGTTTAGCACGGCAATTCCCTTCGGGAAAACAAAATTACAGGGCCTTCATGGTACCTTTCGGCAGAACGGCCGCCACGAAGTCACGCTTGATCATCACTTCCGTGGTGTCGTTCAGCGCAATAGCGATGATGCCGGTGTCAGCCACTTTGGTCACGCGACCGATCAGGCCACCGGTGGTCAGCACTTCATCACCCTTGCCGATCGAGTCCATCAGTTTCTTATGCTCTTTAGCGCGTTTCTGCTGTGGGCGCAGGATCATGAAATAGAAAATCAGGCCAAAAACTACCAGCATAATGATCAGAGAGTACGGGCTTCCCTGAGACGGAGCTCCTGCGGATGCGACGGCGTCAGAAATGAAAAAGCTCATTGAAATTCCCTCATTAAGTTATCAATTATTAATTCAAGCGTTTAAAGGTGGAACCGGTTTACCGATCCGACCGTAGAAATCCGCAACAAACAGCTCTAATTTACCCTGTTCAATGGCCTCGCGTAAACCCGCCATCAGGCGTTGGTAGTGGCGCAGGTTATGAATGGTGTTCAATCGGGCACCCAGTATTTCGTTGCAACGATCGAGATGATGCAAGTAGGCGCGGCTGTAATTGCGACACGTGTAGCAATCACAGTCTTTATCCAGCGGAGAAGTATCATCCTTGTGCTTGGCATTACGGATTTTTACCACACCGTCAGTCACGAACAGATGGCCGTTACGGGCATTACGCGTTGGCATCACGCAGTCGAACATATCGATACCGCGACGCACGCCTTCTACCAGATCTTCCGGTTTGCCAACGCCCATCAGGTAACGTGGCTTATCTTCCGGAATTTGCGGGCAAACATGTTCGAGAATGCGATGCATATCCTCTTTTGGCTCACCGACTGCCAAACCGCCCACAGCGTAACCATCAAAACCGATATCCACCAGCCCTTTTACTGATACATCACGTAAATCTTCGTAAACACCGCCCTGAATAATGCCGAATAAGGCGTTCTTGTTATTCAGTTCGTCAAAACGCTGACGGCTGCGCTGCGCCCAGCGCAGAGACATTTCCATCGAGCTCTTGGCATAGTCCCAGTCTGCCGGGTACGGCGTACATTCATCAAAGATCATCACGATGTCGGAACCCAGGTCATACTGGATTTCCATCGATTTTTCCGGGCTGAGGAAGACTTTATCGCCGTTAATCGGGTTACGGAAATGTACGCCTTCTTCTTTAATTTTGCGCATCGCGCCCAGGCTGAACACCTGGAAGCCGCCGGAATCGGTGAGGATCGGGCCATGCCACTGCATGAAATCATGCAGATCGCCATGCAGCTTCATGATCTCCTGCCCTGGGCGCAGCCACAGGTGGAAGGTGTTACCCAGCAGGATCTGCGCACCGGTGTCTTTCACTTCTTCCGGCGTCATGCCCTTTACCGTGCCGTAGGTGCCGACCGGCATAAAGGCTGGGGTTTCCACCACGCCACGTTCAAAGATCAGGCGGCCACGACGAGCGCGGCCATCGGTTGTGTCTAATTCGTACTTCACAAAGCCTCCAGCGCCAGAGAAACAGTCTGGCGTGATTAACATCGAGCCACGCCAGATGCGCGACTCAGGGAATTTATTCGCCGACGGACTCTTGCTCCGCCTGCGGGTTACGGCTGATGAACATCGCATCGCCGTAGCTGAAGAAACGGTACTGCTCGGCCACCGCCTGCTGATAGGCATGCATGGTGTTTTTATAACCGGCAAAGGCAGAAACCAGCATAATCAGCGTCGACTCTGGCAGGTGGAAATTGGTCACCAGTGCGTCAACCACCTGGTAGTGGTAACCCGGGAAGATAAAGATGCTGGTGTCGTCGAAGAACGGCGCAATTAATGCCTCTTTGCTGGCGTTGGCTGCGCTCTCCAGCGAACGTACCGAAGTGGTACCGACGGCCACCACACGCTTGCCGCGCGCTTTGCAGGCTAATACGGCGTCAACCACCTCCTGCGGCACCTCTGCGTATTCGGCATGCATGACGTGCTCTTCGATGGTTTCCACCCTCACTGGCTGGAAGGTGCCCGCGCCCACGTGCAGGGTGACAAACGCCATCTCAATGCCTTTCTCGCGCAGTGCAGCCAACAGCGGCTCGTCGAAGTGCAGCCCGGCGGTCGGTGCAGCTACCGCGCCCGGCTTTTCGCTGTAGACCGTCTGATAAAGCTCACGGTCGGCGTCTTCGTCCGGACGATCGATATACGGCGGCAGCGGCATATGGCCGACGGCATTAAGGATAGTGAATACATCCCGCTCGTCGTTGAAGCGCAGTTCGAACAGCGTATCGTGGCGCGCAACCATAGTGGCAGCGATGCTTTCGTCGTCACCCAGCAGCAAATCGGTACCCGGCTTGGGGGCCTTGGAGGCGCGAACGTGTGCCAACACCCGATGGTCGTCCAGCACGCGCTCGACCAGGACTTCAATCTTGCCGCCGCTGACCTTGCGGCCAAACATGCGTGCCGGGATCACTCGGGTATTGTTGAACACCAGCAGATCGCCGGCTTCCAGGTTATCCAGCAAATCGGTGAATACGCCATGCTTAAGCTCCCCGCTCGGCCCGTCCAACTGCAGCAAACGGCAACCGCTGCGTTCAGGCTGGGGATAGTGGGCAATCAGGGACTCGGGAAGTTCAAACGAAAAATCGGCGACGCGCATGGCTATTCACTTCTTCAATTGTATATACCCTATGAATTTCAAGTTGCAGTTAGGCGGCCAGCTTGCCCATATCCAGGAGCTTACTTGAGTAAGTGACCGGAGTGGGCAAGTGCAGCCAACAACACTGCGGCTTGAAAGGCGACGGGTATGTTGGTCATAAAAAACAGGCGGCCTAGTCTAAAGCTGCGGGCGGTCAGCGGCAAGAAATAAGGAGGATTTGCATGAGTTGCGTTATAGTTGCCGAATGAATTTTCTCGCTCATCTCCATTTAGCCTCACTGGCGGAAAGCTCGTTGCTGGGTAATCTGTTGGCCGACTTCGTGCGCGGCAACCCTGCAGGCGAGTACGATCCCGCCGTGGTGGCCGGCATTATGATGCACCGTCGCGTCGATGTGCTGACCGACAGCCTGCCGCAGGTAAGAGCCTGCCGCGCCTATTTCTCGGAAGAACACCGGCGCGTGGCCCCCATTACGCTCGACGTGGTATGGGATCACTTCCTGGCACGTCACTGGCAACAGCTGGAACCGTCCCTCAGCCTGCAGGGTTTTACCCAGCAGGCCCAGAGCCAAATCCTGCCGCATTTGCCGCTGACGCCGCCACGCTTTCAGAATCTGAACGGCTATTTATGGCCGGAACGCTGGCTGGAGCGCTACGCCGAACTGCCGTTTATCGGTAAGGTGCTGGCAGGCATGGCCAGCCGTCGTCCGCGCCTGGCCGCACTGGCCGGCTCCTTCGCCGACGTGGAGCGCAACTATCATCAGCTTGAAACACAATTCTGGCAGTTTTACCCACAGATGATGCAGCAGGCCAAAGACAAGCAGCTGTAAGGTCAAGCCAAAGCCGTTGAAAATGCGATGCTTTACAAGAAATTGCTTTTTAAGCCTTGCCCTTTTATGGGAAAAGGTTATTTTTAAAGACTGCTAAATTTAATCACCGACTTTGATAGGTGAAAGCTATCTCATTGATTGGTCTTTTACCCTTTCTTCACCAAGTCGTGGCCCCTATACTGGCCCTTGCTTTTACATCAACCCCTTAACACCTATTACAGGAGTAATTATGGTCCTGGTAACTCGTCAAGCCCCTGACTTCACCGCTGCTGCCGTACTCGGCAATGGCGAAATCGTAGAAAACTTCAACTTCAAGAAGCACCTGAACGGCAAACCAGCCGTGCTGTTCTTCTGGCCGATGGACTTCACCTTCGTATGTCCTTCTGAGCTGATCGCTTTCGATCACCGCTATGAAGAATTCCAGAAGCGTGGCGTTGAAGTGGTTGGCGTTTCATTCGACTCAGAATTTGTCCACAACGCATGGCGTAAAACCCCTGTCGAGAATGGCGGTATCGGGGAAGTGAAATACGCAATGGTTGCTGACATTAAGCGTGAAATTCAGAAAGCTTATGGCATCGAGCACCCAGAAGCAGGCGTTGCCCTGCGTGGTTCTTTCCTGATCGACAAAGACGGTGTGGTTCGTGCTCAGGTTGTTAACGACCTGCCAATCGGCCGTAACATCGACGAAATGATCCGTACCGTTGACGCGCTGCAATTCCACGAGCAACACGGCGAAGTGTGCCCGGCTCAGTGGGAAAAAGGCAAAGCAGGTATGGGCGCATCTCCGGATGGCGTGGCTAAATACCTGTCCGAGAACGCTTCCAAGCTGTAATTTCAGCCTGCACCTGTATCAACCGGCCCTCGCGGCCGGTTTTTTTTGCCCTTTTTTAGGGCACATCGCCCCCATTGTGTGCTTCATTTGCTTGTTTCCGCTCACATTTCCCTGGCTATTTTCCGCACAATCCCTTAACTCTGGCTAGTATCAATAACGCTGGCCCGCTCTTTGCACGACCGGAGGGGCAAGCCAAACACAATAAGAAAACTGACAGGGTAAACTATGTTTTTACAAAAATGGAGCAAGCCGCTGACCATGGCGGCGCTGCTGGTCAGCAGCAGCCTGTATGCCGCCTCCAATCCGGCGGTTGAAGCCAAAAACGGCATGGTGGTGACATCGCAACATCTGGCCTCACAGGTCGGCGTGGATATCCTGAAGCTGGGCGGCAATGCGATTGATGCGGCCGTAGCCGTGGGTTATGCGCAGGCGGTGGTCAACCCGTGCTGCGGTAACATCGGCGGCGGCGGCTTTATGACGGTGCACCTGGCCGATGGCACCGATACCTTTATCAACTTCCGCGAAACCGCACCGGCAGCGGCCAGCGCCAATATGTATCTGGATGCCGACGGCAACGTGAAGAAAGGCGCCAGCCTGTACGGCTATCTGGCCGCAGGCGTGCCGGGTACCGTGCTGGGCATGGAAACCGCACGTAAGAAATACGGCAAATTGAGCCGCGAGCAGGTGATGGCCCCGGCAATCAAACTGGCGCGCGAGGGCTTTGTGCTGACCCGTGCCGATACCGATATTCTCGATACCACCACCGCACGTTTTAAACAGGATGCGGAATCCGCCCGGATTTTCCTGCGTCCCGACGGTACGCCGCTACAGCCGGGCGATCGCCTGGTGCAGAGCGACCTGGCCAATACGCTGGCGGCCATCGCCAAAGAAGGCCCGGACGCCTTCTATAAAGGCAAAATTCCGCAGGCGGTCGAGGCCGCGGCCAAACAGGGGGGCGGTATTCTGACGGCGGCCGACTTCGCCAACTACAAAGTCACCGAAACCCCGCCGATTACCTGTAGCTATCGCGGCTATAAATTTGTTTCTGCTCCCCCGCCAAGCTCCGGCGGCGTCACATTGTGCGAAATTCTTAACGTGGTCGAAGGCTACGACCTGAAAAGCATGGGCTTTAACTCGGCGGCAGCCATTCACACCATGACCGAAGCTATGCGCCACGCCTATATGGACCGTAATACTTACCTCGGTGACCCAGAGTTCATCAAGAATCCGATCGACAGATTGGTCAGCAAAAGCTATGCCGAGGAAATCCGCAAGAAAATCGTCGCGGACAAGGCCACGCCGTCGGAGAACGTGCAGCCCGGTATGGAACCCCACGAAAAACCGGAAACCACCCATTATTCGATTGTCGATCATCAGGGTAACGCGGTTTCCACCACCTATACTGTCAACGGTCGCTTTGGCGCGGTGGTGATTGCGCCAGGCACCGGCTTCTTCCTCAACGATGAAATGGACGACTTTACCGTCAAGGTCGGGGAGAAAAACCTCTATGGGCTGGTGCAAGGCACTGCCAACAGCATTGCCCCCGGTAAGCGCCCACTATCGTCAATGAGCCCGACGCTGGTGACCAAGGACAATAAAATCTTTATGGTACTCGGTTCGCCGGGGGGATCGCGCATCATAACTATCACACTGCAGACTGCGCTGAACGTGATCGACCACGGTATGGCACCACAGGAGGCCGTCGATGCACCGCGTATCCATCATCAATGGTTACCGGATGAGGTTTATTACGAACAGCGCGGAGTTTCTGCCGATACGCTGAAAATCCTCAGCGGCATGGGTTACAAAATGGTCGAGCAAACGCCATGGGGCGCCGCTGAATTGATTCTGGTCGGTCTGCCAGGTGCGGCTGGCGTCAGCCCGGCCAACTCCGGTAACGACTCCGCCGTTTCCGGCAAGGTGCGCGAAGGCTACCTGTACGGTGCCAACGACGTTCGTCGCCCGGCCGGTTCTGCCGCAGGCTATTGATCTGACTGGGGGATGTGAACACCCACTAACCCATAAAGGGGCCGGTATGCCGGCCCCTTTACAGAACTAACCGACTCGTCGCCACAGCGTCACGGACTCCTCGCCTAATTGCAGCGAGATCGCGCTCAGCTCATTATTCAACTCACCATGCCCTTCCCACCGTTGCCATTGGCCTGCCGCCAGCAGCGGGCTGTGCGGCAACGTCACTTTGCCGCTCCCGCCACGCTGTAACGCCACCAGCACCTGCTCCTGCTGATAGATGCGCACAAACGCCAGTGTTTCACCGGCGGCGTGCAGTACCTGACAACCCCCACGGCGCAGCGCCAGGCTCTGCTTACGCAGTGCCGCCATACGCTGGCACAGGGCTAACAAGTTCTGGTCCCACTGGTTCTCGTCCCACGGGAAAGGCTTACGGCAAAACGGATCATTAGCGCCATCCAGGCCAATCTCATCGCCATAATACAGGCAAGGCACACCAATCCAGCTCATCAGCCACACCGCCGCCATGCGCATCCGTGCCTGATTGCCCTGTAATAGCGTCAGAAAACGTGCAGTGTCATGGCTGTCGAGCTGGTTGAACTGAATCAACTGGCGGCCGTGCGGTAACCCGGCCCGGTAGTCGTCCATCCACTGGGCACAGTCCGCCGCGTCCATCTGCACCGGGTGGTGCGCCACGTCCAGCCCGGCGAGGAACCCCCGAACCGGCAGGGCAAAGCCCATATAGTTCATCGCGGCATCTTCCACCCCGGCATGCAGCCAACGACGCGCGTCGCCAAAATGCTCGCCCAGTACATAGGCCTGCGGACTTTCCTGTTTAACCGCCTGATAAATACCCGCCAAATGCTGCAAGTTACCGCTAGCCCCCCCGTTCTCACCCAGCATATGCACCACGTCCAGCCGCCAGCCATCAATGCTGTACGGCGGCCGCAGCCAATGGCGTACCACGCTACCCTCACCACGATAAATCGCCTCGGCCACCTGCGGCTCAGCGAAATTGAGCTTCGGCAGGCTGGCGTTACCCTTCCAGTCGAGCGCCCGGCCATCGGGGTAGAAATTAAACCAGCTGCGATAGGGAGAATCAGGGTGATGGCAAGCGCCGTTCTCACCTTGCTGATGGCGATCAAACCATGGATGCGAATCACCGGTATGGTTAAACACCCCGTCCAGCACCAGTTTCATCCCTACCTTGTGAGTGCTCACTCGCAAACGTTGCAGGGCGGCGTTACCGCCGAGGTAGGGATCGACCTGGTAATAATCTTCGGTATCGTATTTATGCACGCTCGGCGCGGTGAAAATCGGGTTTAAATACAGCGCCGTCACCCCCAGTTTCTGTAAATAAGGCAGCTTTTGGTTGATGCCGTCCAGGTCACCACCATAGAAAGTGGACGCAGCGTGCCGGTCTTCCAGCGGATATTGCCAATCCTGGCGCACCACATCACAACCGGCCGCATGATGACGATAACTGCCGCTCTGAATGCCGTGTTCCCCCCCGCTGCCGGCAAAGCGATCGGGGAAAATTTGATAAAAAATCTGATCCGCCACCCATGCCGGGCTGCTATCGGGCACGTCGACCGCAAACTGTGTCAACTGCCCCGGCGGTATCAACGACCAGCCCCGAGGCCCGAACCACTGCTGACGATCGGCCCAAACCAGTTTGAAACAGTAACGACGGGTTGGCTCACCTTCATTGAGCGTCAAACTGGCCTGATAGCGGTGCAAACCCTCCGCCTGCTGAGCTTTCATGATCAGCAGCCATTCTTCATTATCCGGTTCGGCTCGTAAAAATACCCGTTCGGGCAAATCATCACCCTGTAACCACAGCGTGATATCCAGGCGCTGCCCCTTCTTCACCACGAAGGGCGGGACCGGTTGATGCCAGGCGTTAAGCATGACTTTCCTCCTGCTGTACAAAACGAAATCGACGACGTTATTCAATGCCACGAACAATGCCACGTTGAGTGCCAGTCCCCCTCCTCTCTGGCCGGTTAACTCGGGGAGGAGCCGGGGGGTGGAGATAGTCGGTCAACGGCAACCCTATGTAAAAAAGGGTAAAAAGACGCACATTACGGCCCGTAGCCATTAGGCTAACGTGTTTTGAGTCTATTGGATATTTTTTGCACATTTTTTAAAGGAGCGGCAATGCAACAACAGATAACCCTGTGGCTGGAGAAGTTCGGGCTGGAATTTAGTGGGGTGATGTCTCTGCTGATGGTGCTGGGGCTGATCGTCCTGATTTCGGTGGTGATCCATCTGGTGCTGCACCGCGTAGTGCTGAAGGCTGTCCAGCGCCGTGGCCAGCAATCGCAGCGCGTATGGCAACAGGCAATCACCCAGTACAAGCTGTTCCAGCGTATGGCGTTGTTATTGCAGGGGGTGATCATTAATCTGCAGGCCGTGCTGTGGTTACACGCCGGTGGTCAGACGCAGGCGGTTATCGTCACCGCCGCCCAGGTGTGGATCATGGGCTTCGCCCTGCTGTCGTTGTTTTCCCTGCTGGATACGCTGTTGGCGATGCTGCGCCAAAGCCCAATTTCAAACCAGCTGCCGTTGCGCGGTATTTTCCAGGGGCTGAAGCTGGTAGCCGCCATCCTGATTGGCATCATGATCGTCTCCTTGCTGATGGGTAAATCGCCATTGCTGCTACTCAGCGGCCTGGGGGCGATGACCGCCGTGCTGATGTTGGTGTTTAAAGACCCGATCCTCGGCCTGGTGGCCGGTATTCAGCTTTCAGCCAACGATATGCTGACCATTGGCGACTGGCTGGAGATGCCGAAGTACGGCGCGGACGGCGCGGTCACCGACATCGGCCTGACCACGGTAAAAGTGCGTAACTGGGATAATACCGTCACCACCATCCCAACCTACGCGCTGATTTCCGACTCCTTTAAAAACTGGCGTTCAATGTCGGAATCCGGTGGACGCCGCATTAAGCGCAGCATCAATATCGATACCACCAGCGTCCATTTCTTGTCGGATGAAGAACAACAGCGGCTGAACCGCAATCCGCTGCTACAACGTTATCTGAATGATAAAACGCAGGAATTGAGCCAGCATAATCAGCAGACTGGCGTAGATCTCAGTTCACCGCTCAACGGCCGCCGCCTGACTAATCTGGGCACGCTGCGCGCTTACCTGGTGGCCTATCTACGCGCCCACCCCGGCATTCATCAGAATATGACGCTGATGGTACGCCAGTTGGCACCGCTGCCAGAGGGCTTGCCGCTGGAGATTTACGCCTTCACCAACACCACGGTCTGGGCGGAATACGAAAGCATTCAGTCGGATATCTTTGACCATATCTTGGCGGTAATTAACGAGTTCGATCTGCGGGTACATCAAACGCCGACCGGCAACGACATGCGCAGCATGCTAAACCCTTTGCGGCAGGCGGCAGACATTTCCTGACGCAGGCTGACGTAACTGTTTCTGCCGGAAATGACTCTCAACCCAGGAGCAACGGATGTCTCAGTCCGCTTTTCTTTCGGCATAAAACCAGCGTTAATGCATTGATTAACGCCCGCTGAAGGAAAAGAGGATTGCTGAAACCACTACGCCACCGGCTATTTACCCTGCTGGCAACGCTGCTGTTTATTGGCTGCCTGCACAGCGCTTCGCTGGACGAAAGCCATATGAGTCGGACCTTGCAGCCGGCACTGAGCGCCCTGAGCAGCAATATGCAGGATATCCGCGAGATGCTGGCGCGCGCAGCAGGAGAAGGGAAGGAAGAACGGCTGAACGACAGCAGCCTGCGTATCGAAGCGCGCTCCTCCGGTGACGACGAACCTGAGGAACACCCTTAAAAAAACACCGGCACATGGCCGGTGTTTTTATTTTCAATCCTGCTGCTGCGCCAGCACCGCCAGTTTCTTCTGGTGGTTGAGCTTGAAGTAGTAGCCCGCCAGCAGTACCACGACCCATACCAGACCGGCATACAGCGATACGCGGGTCGTTGGGAAGTAACCAATCAGGCCGATGATAAACACCAGGAAGATGATCGCCACCACCGAGGTAAATACACCGCCGCGCAGCGGGAAGGCCAGGTTTTTCACCTGCTCTTTGCTCAGGCTACGACGGAAGGCAATCTGTGAGAACAGGATCATGATCCACACCCACACGGTTGCGAAGGTCGCCAGGGAGGCAATCACCAGGAACACGTTTTCCGGCATGATGTAGTTGAGATATACCGCCAGCAACAGCGCCAGCATCATCACCACCACCGTGACCCACGGAATACCGCGTTTGGATACCTTGCTGAAGATCTTCGGCGCGTGGCCCTGCTCAGCCATGCCGTGCAACATGCGGCCAACGCCAAACACGTCGCTGTTAATCGCAGACAATGATGCGGTGATCACCACAAAGTTAAGGATACCTGCCGCCACGGTAATCCCCATGTGCTGGAAAGTCAGCACGAATGGGCTGCCATTGGTGCCCACCTGGTTCCACGGGTAGATCGACATGATGACAAACAGCGTACCGACGTAGAACACCAGAATACGCCACGGCACCGAGTTGATGGCCTTGGGAATCGAGCTTTTCGGATCTTTGGCTTCACCGGCGGTAATACCGATAATTTCGATGCCGCCGTAGGCAAACATCACCAACTGCAGCGACAGGATCATGCCGATAAACCCGTTACTGAAGAAGCCGCCGTTAGACCACAGATTATGGATACCGGTCGGCTGCCCGCCGTTACCAATCCCCCAGATGATGATGCCGATACCGGCAGCAATCATGATGATGATAGTAGCCACTTTGAAGAACGAGAACCAAAACTCCAGCTCACCGAATACCTTCACGCTCATCAGGTTGATGGCGCCAATCACCAGCACCACGCTCAGCACCCAAATCCAGTGCGGCACCTCTGGGAACCAAATCCCCATATAGATACCGAACGCCGTCACGTCGGCAATCGCGACAATCAGGATTTCAAAACAGTAAGTCCAGCCGGTAATATATCCGGCCATCGGGCCAAGGTAATCCTGCGCATAGCGTGAAAACGAGCTGGCCTGCGGGTTGTTGACCGACATCTCGCCCAGCGCGCGCATGATGATAAAGGCGACAATACCGCCAATCAGGTAGGCCAGCAAAACGCTCGGGCCGGCCATTTTAATGGCGTCCGCCGAACCGTAGAACAGACCGGTGCCGATAGCCGAGCCCAACGCCATAAAGCGAATGTGACGCGTACTGAGACCGCGTTTCAGCTTATTGGCCGCAGGAGCGGCGGGTGACTGTTGTTGCATGAAGATAACCCGTGGTTTTTAAACGTAAAAAAGCCACGGACAAGTCCGTGGCCCAAAATTTAGCCGGGGAATTAGGAGTGCGCGGTCACTTCAGAGCGCGTACAAACCCGGTCATAAATTGCGACCAGCACCAGCATCAGCAGCGACGGCGGCAACCATGCCAGTCCCTGATCAGCCAATGGCAGGTGATTGGTCCACTCCGGCAGGAAATGCTGGAAGGTGGACGCTTTCACCGCGTCAAGGATACCAAACAACAGGCTGACTAACATCACCGGCGCGATGATACGCGGTGCGCTGTTCCACCAGCGCTGAGTGAAACTCAGCACCACCAGCACGATACACGGCGGATAAATCGCGGTCAGTACCGGGATAGAGATCTGGATCAGATGGCTCAGTCCCAGGTTGGAAACCAGCATCGAGAACAGACCCAAAATGAACACCAGCGTCTTGTAAGAGAACGGCAGGTATTGGGCAAAGAACTCGGCACAGGCGCAGGTCAGGCCAACCGCAGTCACCATACAGGCGATAAAGATCAGCGCGGCCAGGAAGAAGCTGCCCAACCCACCGAAGGTGTTCTGTACGTAAGCATGCAGGATCACCGCGCCGTTGGTGGCGTCCGGTACCAGCACACCACTGCCGGAACCCAGCTTGAACAGGCTCAGGTAAACCAGCGTCAAACCGACACCGGCGATCAGGCCCGCCAGAATGGTGTAACGCGTCAGCAATTTGGCATCCTTCACACCACGGGAACGCGCGGCGTTAACGATGACGATGCCGAAGACCAGCGCGCCCAGCGTATCCATGGTCAGATAGCCGTTAACAAAGCCGGTAGAGAATGGAACGTTCTGATAGACCTCGGTCGCCGGAATTGGCGTGCCCGCAGGCCAGGCCAGCGCGGCAATACCCAGCGCGCCCAGCGCAACAATTTTCAGCGGTGCCAGTACGTGGCCGACGGTATCGAGCAAGCGGCCCGGATACAGAGAGATGCCGATCACCAGCGCGAAATACACCAGGCTGTAAATAAACAGCGGCATGGTGCCGTCACCGGTCAGCGGTGCAATGCCCACTTCAAAGGAGACGGTCGCGGTACGCGGGGTGGCGAATAGCGGGCCGACGGCCAGATAGCAGACGGTCGCCAGCAGCAGGCCGGCGCGACGCCCAATTGGCGTGCTCAGGGCATCAATGCCGCCACCGACACGAGCCAGCGCGATCACCGTCATCACCGGTAGACCGACGGCAGTGATCAGGAAGCCGATAGCTGCAGTCCAGACGTGCTCACCGGACTGTAAACCGACCATCGGCGGGAAAATGATATTCCCGGCGCCGACGAATAAGGCAAAGGTCATAAAACCCAATGCGATAATATCTTTTGACGTTAAACGATGACTCATACGATGTCGTGTTGCCTGTTCAAATGAAAAAAAGTGCCCGATACGTGGTGGCGTTATGCCCCACCCGGTTGCCGGCTTGCCATTTCATCGCGAGACCAATAAGAGCAGAAAACGCATAACGTCCGGCGTTTTGTCCTTATTCGAAAGTGACCACTCATGATGATGGGCAGTGTTTTAGGAGTTATAAATGGAGGTTTAGTCCGACAACGAGGGCTAAGTTAAACGTTTATAGCGTTGAAAGGCAAGGCGCATGACAAAAAGCAGAGTTATAGACCAGATAATGGTTACACACCAGTCGATCATAGTGGCTATCAATAAATATACAATACATGATTTGTATCATTTTTGAGCAACCCATTCACAAAACGTGAAGACTATGGCAAAACACCGCGCGAAAACGCCAATAAACAGCCAGTTTTCGCGCGGTCTGAACGCGTTTTTCGCCGTTACCAAACCTGCCGGGCGATATTCACCACGCTTTGCAGTTTATTCCACTGCTGTGATTCACTCAGGCTGTTGCCCTCTTCGGTCGAGGCAAAACCGCACTGGGTACTGAGGCAAAGTTGGCTGTGGTCGACAAACTGCGCGGCCTCCTCAAGACGTTGTTTCACCTGGTCAGGGTTCTCCAGTTCGCCGTTTTTGGTGGTGATCAGCCCCAGCACCACCTGCTGTTTACCCGGCTTGATAAAACGCAGCGGTTCAAACCCGCCAGAACGTTCATTGTCATACTCCAGGAAGAAAGCGTCGATATTCACCTGACCGAACAGGATTTCCGCCACCGGCTCATAACCCCCCTCGGAGATCCAGGTGGAACGGAAGTTGCCGCGGCAAACGTGCAACCCAATGGTCAGATCGTCCGGCTTGTCGGCGATCGCCGCATTCAACACATCGGCATAAATACGCGCCAGGCGATCCGGATCCTCTCCGCGCTCGCGGATCTGCCGGCGTTGATCGTCTGAACACAGATAGGCCCAGACGGTGTCATCCAGCTGCAGGTAGCGGCAACCGGCATCATAAAATGCCTTGATCGCATCGCGATAGGTTTGGGCCAGATCGTTGAAATAGGCGTTCAGATCCGGGTAGACCTGACTGTCGATGGCCTTGCGCCCGCCGCGAAAGTGCAGCACGCTCGGGCTTGGAATGGTCATTTTTGGCACCGTATCACCGGCGATCGCCTTCAGGAAGCGGAAATCAGCCAGCATCGGATGCTGTGGGTTAAACCCCAGCTTACCGACCACCTTGATGCTGCGCGCCCGGGTTTGCACGCCGTTGAACTGGATCCCCTGTTCCGCGTCATAACCTTCCACGCCGTCCAGCCCTTCCAGAAAATCAAAGTGCCACCACGCCCGGCGGAATTCGCCGTCAGTCACCACCGCCAGGCCGAGCTCTTGCTGTTTGGCCACCGCCAGACGGATCTGCTCATCCTCAACCGCCCGCAGCTCAGTAGCATCAATCTCGCCTTGCTGAAACTGTTGGCGAGCAGTTTTCAGCGCTGCGGGGCGCAACAGACTGCCGACAACGTCAGCGTGAAAAGCATGGTTGCAATCGCACATATTATGACTCCCGGTAGCAGGTAAAAGATCGGACCTTTACCTCAGTAATTGACAGTTTGAATTATTACGCCAGGTTATTATGGACATCCAGACGTCTAAAAAAGATAAAGAGCATGCTGTCATACCGACTGCCGGGCAGCAATAGAAGAAATTTCATCGGTAGTGAGAAAAATTCATGTTGAGGGCGAATCAACGCCCCGAGGGAAATTTATTGCAGACCCAACGCCTGGCGGGTTTTCTGTAAAGTAGCAGAAGGCAGCGGCAAATAGCCGTCATGGTTCACCAGGTTTTGTCCAGTGTCAGACAGTACGCGATCGAGAAATGCGGCGGTCAGCGGCTCCAACGGCTGGTTGGGTGCTTTGTTAATGTAAATATACAGATAGCGCGACAGCGGGTAGCTACCGTTGCGCACATTGACATCGTTGGGAATGACGTATTTCTCGCCGGACTCCGCCAGCGGCAACAGCCGCACGCCGCTGGCGCGAAAACCAATGCTGGCGTAACCGATACTGTTCAGCGAACCGGCCACCGCCTGCACCACCGAGGCAGAACCGGGCAGTTCATTGACCCGTGGCATAAAGTCACCGCCACACAGCGCACGCAGTTTGAAATAGCCGTAAGTGCCGGATGCCGAATTACGCCCAAAGCGTTGCAGCGCACGCTGCTGCCAATCGCCGCTCAACCCCAGTTCACCCCAGCGCGTCACCGGCTGGTTTTCGCCACAGCGCAGGGTAGCGGAGAAAATTCGGTCAAGCTGCTGCAAGTTAAGACCGCGTAGCGGGTTGTCCTGATGGACCAGCACCACCAGCGCATCGACGGCGACCGGCACTGCCAGCGGCGCATAGCCATAGCGATGTTCGAATGCCGATACCTCCGCCGCCTTCATTGGTCGGCTCATCGGCCCCAGCTGCGCGGCCCCCGCAGCCAAAGCGGTTGGCGCAGTTGAGGAGCCCGCGGCCTGGATCTGCAAATTAACGTTGGGATAATGCTGGCTGAAGTCCTGTGCCCACAGCACCATCAGATTCGCCAGCGTATCGGAACCGACGCTCGACAGGTTGCCGGACAACATGCCGTCCGGCTGCGCTAACGCGCCACGGCTCGCCAGCAGCGCCAGGCAAAGCAACAGCCCTCGGGTCATTCGGATCATACCAGTCTCTCGCGCGTTAATTTTTCACCGCATTCTCTGACAAAGCTGCGGGAACAATCAACCGGTTAGGCAAGGTAAAGATGAACCGGGTGCCAATGCCCTGCTCACTGAGGATCTCCAGCCGCGCGTCATGGTGGCTGAGCGCATGCTTGACGATCGCCAGCCCCAGCCCACTGCCGCCGGTCTGGCGTGAACGGGCCTTGTCGACGCGATAGAAACGTTCGGTCAGGCGCGGAATATGCTCGGCGGCGATGCCCGGCCCATTATCACTAACCTGGAACTGCGCACCGTTTGGCGTTTGTTGCCAGCTTACCTCAATATTGGTGCCCTTTGGCGTGTGATTGACGGCGTTGTACACCAGGTTTGATACCGCGCTGCGCAGTTGGTCGTCGTTGCCGAACACCTTGAGCTGTTCGTTCACCCGGAAGCTAATCTCATGGTTACCGCCGCTCAGCGACTGCGCTTCGCGTTGCAACACTCGCAACATCAGCGGGATATCAACCCGTTCGTTCATATCGACGTTAGGCGCCGCCTCAATCCGCGACAGCGTCAGCAGCTGTTTGACCAGCCCATCCATACGCCGGGTCTGCTCTTGCATGGTGCCCAGCGCTTTGCCGCGCAGCGAGCCATCCAGCTCTTCGTCGCTCATCATCTCCAGATAGCCCTGCAACACCGTGAGCGGGGTACGCAGCTCGTGGCTGACGTTGGCGAAGAAGTTGCGTCGCGCGCCTTCCAGCTGGCGCATTTGGGTGACGTCACGCGCCACCATCAGTAATTGCCCTTCGGAATAAGGCATCACGCGGAATTCGACGTAGTGCTCATTGTTCAACTGCAGCGTCAACGGCCGGGTGAACTCCTGCTGTTGCAGATAGTGACTGAACTCCGGATAACGCAGCAGGTTAAGGATGTGCTGACCATTGTCTTCCGGCCAGCGGAAACCCAGCAGATGCTGCGCCAAACCGTTACACCAGAAGATATTGCCTTCGACGGTGGTCATCACCACCGCATCGGGCAGCGATTCCGCGCCGCTGCGGAAGCGTTTGATCAACAGCGCCAGTTCACGCCGACGACGGCGATTACGCTGCTGCATCTGATACAGGCCGTAAAACAGCGGTTCCCAGCTCCAGCGCCCAGGTGGCGGCGTCATGCTGCGATCAACCCACAGCCAGTGGGAAAGTTTGAGTTGGTTGTAGAAATTCCATACCAGCGCCGCCAGCACGGAGGCCAGCAGCAACCAGGGCAGATAACCGAAAATCAGCCCCAGCAGTAAGGCAGGCAGGCAGAAAAGGGCCAGCTCCAGGGCCAGCCTCTTCCAGGATAGACGTTCTAGCACGGCATATTCTCCAGCGCGTCGCGATCAGTAGCGCGTTGAGAATCGGTAGCCGGTGCCCCGAACGGTTTGAACCATTTTGTCATGACCACTGGTCTCTAACGCCTTACGGAGCCGACGGATATGCACGTCAACGGTGCGGTCTTCCACATAAACGTTAGTGCCCCAGACGTGATTAAGCAACTGTTCGCGGCTATAAACACGCTCTGGATGAGTCATAAAGAAGTGCAGCAATTTGAACTCGGTCGGCCCCATATCCAGCGCCTGCTCGTTGGCCATCACCCGGTGTGAAGAAGGATCCAGGCTCAGCCCTTGCATTTCAATTACTTCTTCCACCGCCATCGGTGAAATGCGGCGCATTACCGCCTTGATGCGCGCCACCAGCTCTTTCGGCGAGAAAGGTTTGGTGATGTAATCATCCGCGCCGACTTCCAGCCCACGGACACGGTCTTCTTCTTCACCGCGTGCGGTCAGCATCATCACCGGAATATCGCGGGTCATCGCTTCACGCTTCATATGTTTAATAAACTGAATGCCGGAACCCCCGGGTAACATCCAGTCGAGCAACACTAAATCAGGGAACGGCTCAGACAGGCGCGTCACTGCGCTGTCATAATCCTCAGCTTCCAACGGTTGGTAACCATTCTGTTCCAACACAAAGCACACCATCTCACGGATCGGCGCTTCGTCTTCCACCACCAGTATGCGTCTTGCCATCGTCAATCCTGCCAATGTGTTAGCGATCACAGTTGATTGCGGGCGCCATTATGCGTCAGTTTTGTGACAGATTTATGAAATAAATAGCCATGAAAAAAGAAGGCTGTTATAGGCAGTAAGCATAGCGATTATTTCTAATAATACAGAAACATCATATTCCCTTTATAATCCCAGCCATTACCCTATCGCCCCGGGAGTGTCATGCGCCTGATCCACACCTCTGACTGGCATCTTGGCCAGTATTTTTTCACCAAAAGCCGCGCCGCCGAACATCAGGCTTTTCTGCGCTGGCTGATTGAGCAAATCGAACAACAGCAGGTGGATGCGCTGATCGTCGCCGGGGATCTGTTCGATACCGGCTCGCCGCCAAGTTATGCCCGCGAGCTGTATAACCGTTTCGTGGTGGAACTGCAACGCACCGGCTGCCAGTTGGTGGTACTGGGTGGCAACCATGACTCCGTGGCCACTTTGAATGAATCGCGTGAATTGCTTTCCTGCCTGAATACCACCGTGATTGCCAACGCGCAGAGCGAAACCGAACAACAAATTTTGGTGTTGAATCAGCGCGACGGTCAGCCGGGTGCGGTACTTTGCGCCATCCCTTTCCTGCGCCCACGCGATCTGCTCATCAGCCGCGCCGGCGAGTCCGGGGTGCAAAAACAGCAGGCGCTGCAAGAGGCTATCGCCGACCATTATCAAAGGCTATATCAGGCGGCCTGTACGCGTCGTGATTCCCTGGGCTTGCCACTGCCGATTATTGCCACCGGCCATCTGACCACCGTGGGTGTCACCACCTCCGATTCGGTGCGCGATATCTACATTGGCACGCTGGACGCCTTCCCGGCGCAGGCCTTCCCACCCGCCGACTACATCGCGTTGGGACATATTCACCGCGCGCAGAACGTCGCCAAATCCGAACATATTCGCTACAGCGGCTCGCCAATCCCACTCAGTTTTGACGAGTTGGGCAAAGCCAAAAGCGTGTTTATGGTGGATTTCAGCGCGGGCGCTCTGCAACAGGTCACTGCGCTGGAGATCCCCAGCTTTCAACCGATGCAGCTTATCAAGGGTGATTTGGCGCAGATCGAGCAACAATTGCAGCAGTTCGGCGAATATCAGGGTGAACTACCGGTGTGGTTAGACATTGAAGTGGCAACGCAGGACTACCTTAGCGACATTCAGCGCCGTATCCAGTTGCTGGCCGATCAACTGCCGGTAGAAGTGGTGCTGCTGCGCCGCAGCAAAGAACAGCGGCGCCAGGCCGTTGAACAGCAGGACAAGGAAACGCTCAACGAACTGAGCGTCAACGAGGTGTTCGAACGGCGGCTGGCACAGGAGCCTGAAATGGCCGAAGAACGTCGGCAACGAATGGGCCAAATGTTCCAGCAGGTAGTCGAGTCCGTGCGGCACAACGACCAGGAGCCGAGCTAATGAAAATCCTCAGCCTGAGATTAAAAAACCTCAACTCACTGCAGGGTGAATGGAAAATCGACTTTACCGCCGAGCCTTTTGCCAGTAATGGGTTATTCGCCATCACCGGGCCTACCGGCGCGGGAAAAACCACCCTGCTGGACGCCATCTGTCTGGCGCTGTACCACCAGACGCCGCGCCTAAACGTCACGCCGAGCCAGAACGAACTGATGACGCGCCACACCGCCGAATCGCTGGCTGAGGTCGAATTTGAAGTTAAAGGGGTCGGCTACCGCGCCTTCTGGAGCCAGCGCCGTGCCAAAAATGCTCCGGACGGTAACCTGCAGGCCCCAAAAGTCGAGCTGGCATTGCGTGAGGACGGAAAAATTCTGGCGGACAAGGTGCGCGACAAGCTGGATATGACCGCCGCGATCACCGGGCTGGACTTCGGCCGCTTCACAAAATCGATGATGTTATCCCAGGGGCAGTTCGCCGCCTTCCTCAATGCCGATGCCAATGACCGCGCCGAACTGCTGGAAGAGCTGACCGGCACCGAGATCTACGGCCAGCTTTCCGAGCGGGTTTTCGAACAGCATAAGCAGGCCAAGACCGATTTGGATGCGCTGCATCAACGCGCCAGCGGCATTGAACTGCTCAATGACGAACAGCGTCAGCAGCTTGAAAACCAATTAATTGAGCTGGGAACCCAGGAAAATACCCTTGGCGAACAGGCCCGCCAGCAGCAGCAGGCGCTGAACTGGTTACAACAGTGGCAACAAACACAACAAAAACAACAGGAATACCAACGTCAACTGAACGCGGCACAGCAGGAACAGGCGGCGGCCGAACCGCAACTGCAGCTGTTGGCGCGCAGCGAACCGGCAGAAAAACTGCGGCCCTTGCTTAACGAACGTAACCGCTGCCGCAACGATCAACAGACGCTACAACAGCAGATAAGCCAATTAACACAACAGCAGGAGCAACAGTTAGCCCAGATGGCGCCGTTGCAACAGGCGGTGGATCAAGCCCGTGCGCAACTGCAGACACATGTTGAACACCAGCAGGCGCAACAGCAGCTGATTGACGAGCAAGTCGTCCCGCTCGATAACCAGATTGCCCAGTTACAGAAAACGCAGGCCGAGCTGCAACTGGCGTGCGATAGCGCCACACAGCAGTATGCCCAGCAAAAAACAGCGCTGGAACAACTCGAGGTTCAGCGAACCCAGTTGACCGCACAGGCCGGGCAGCATCAGGAAAAACTTAACGGCCTCACCGCCGCGCTGACGGCGCAACAGCAACAACAAAATACGCTGGAAACCCACTCGCCCCTGATGGCACTGCGCCAGCGTCAAACCGAGCTGACCGAGCTACGCCCGGTACGCCAGCAGTTATTTACCCTGTCTTCGCTGTTTAACCAGGTCAGCGAACGTCTGGCGCAGCAGCGCAGGGAGTTTGCCGCCCGCCAGACGCAACTCGGCGAACATGAAAAACAGCTCGAAGAGACGCGGCAACAGTATAAGCAGCAAAAAGCCCACCAGACAGACGTGGAAAAAGCCCTCGAGCTGGAACAACGCATTGTCAGCCTGGAAGCCGAGCGCGCCCGCCTGCAAACCGGTGAACCCTGTCCGCTGTGCGGCTCCTGCAACCACCCGGCCATTGAGCAGTATCAGGCGGTAAAACCTTCTGAAACCGCATTGCGCCTGGCCCAGATGCGCGCCACAACCGAAGCTTTGTATACTCAGGGCACCGAACTGCGCACCCGTTGCGAAAGCCTGAAAGAACAGCAACAGCGCCAACAACAGCTCATCACGCAAGACGAGCAACAGCTGGCTACTCACCTGCAGCAGTGGCAAACCCTCAGTACACCGCTGGCATTTGACTTTACCCTGCAAGACGCCGACCGCCTGAGCCAGTGGCTGAACGCCTGCGACAACGAAGAACGTCAGGGTCAGGCCGCCCTGCTGCAACACGAACAGGCATCGCACGCCGTGCAGCAGGCCAAAGACCAATTGGCCGCACTGCAAACGCAACAGCAGCAGGCGCAACAAGAGAAAGCGCGGCTGGACGAGCGTTACATCCTGCTGGAGAAAAACCACGCAGAGGCCCAGTTGCAACAGCAGCGGCTGCAGCAACAGTGGCAGGATGGCGAACAGGCCCTTGGCGAGCAACGTTCGCAGCGGCTAGCCCTGTTTGGTGAACAGCAAATCACCCAGGTACGTGAACAGTTACGCGCCCGGCAGACGGCCTGCGAGCAAGCCAGCCGGCAAGCGGCCGAGCAATGGCAGAAGGCACAAGAGCAACGGGATCGGCTAAGTGGCCAGTTGGCCGGGTTACAACAGCAACAACTGCAACAGACCGAGCGGCTGCAACAGGCGGAGCAAACGTGGCAACAGGCGTTGGCCGCCAGTGAATTCAGCGACGAAGCCGGCTTCAGCGCCGCGCTGTTGGATGACGACCAGCGCCGACAGCTGCAACAGCGCAAAGAACAGCTGCAACAACGCCAGGTTGAAGCCAGCGCCCTGCTGGCCCAGGCCACAGACAGCCTGAAGCAGCATTTGCAGCAGCGTCCCGAAGGGCTGGATGAGGAGCAGGCCGATCCCCAGGCCCTGAACCAGAGTATGGCAACGCTGGCGCAGCAGTTAAAAACCTTGCAGCTACGCCAGGGCGAAGTACGCAATCAATTAGAAAGCGATACTGCCCGCCGCATCAATCAGCAGTCGCTGTTTGAGCAAATCAGCCAGAGTCAGAGCCAGTACGACGACTGGAGCTATCTCAATCAGCTCATTGGCTCCAAAGAGGGCGACAAATTCCGTAAGTTTGCTCAGGGGCTGACGCTCGATCACCTGGTGTATCTGGCCAATAACCAGTTGGGGCGGCTGCACGGGCGCTATTTGTTGCAACGTAAAACCAGCGACGCGCTGGAACTGCAGGTGGTGGATACCTGGCAGGCGGACGCGTTGCGCGATACCCGCACCCTGTCCGGCGGTGAAAGCTTCCTGGTGAGCCTGGCGCTGGCACTGGCGCTGTCCGATTTGGTCAGCCACAAGACCAGTATCGACTCGCTGTTCCTCGACGAAGGCTTTGGCACGCTGGATGCGGAAACTTTGGATACCGCGCTGGATGCGCTCGACAGCCTGAACGCCTCCGGGAAAACCATTGGCGTGATCAGCCACGTGGAAGCCATGAAAGAACGGATCCCGGTACAAATTAAGGTGAAAAAGGTCAACGGGCTTGGCATCAGCCGGCTGGAACCACAGTTCCGGCTGGAATAACCCTGCTCTGACTGAGAAAGCGGGTAGTAGCACCGGCGAAAGGGAGCCGGTGCCTAGTGAACCCCAGGGTTAACCCGCTTTAGCGCCGGGCGTCAAACACCCGGATGCCATACTGCGGAAAAGCGGCGTCGGCGGAAACTAACGTCAGCCCTTCGGCCTGCGCCTGAGCGATCAGCATGCGATCAAAAGGATCCTGATGATGCGGCGGCAACTGGCCCGCCTGCTGACCGTGAAAGGCTGCCATCGGCAAAGACAGAAAATCTTCGGCCTCAATCACCTCAAAAATGTCCTCCGGCAGCGTCAGCTTGCCCAGCGCACGCTTAATCGAAATCTCCCAAATGCTGGCCGCGCTGACATACACCACGTTGCCGGGATCGGCGATCTGCCTTCTGGCGTTCTCCCCCAGGCTGGGATCGTCTATCAGCCACCACAACAGCGCATGGGTATCCAGCAGCAGACGTTTCACTCGTCGCCCTCAAACAGCGCGGTGATGTCTGCATCGCCATCATTAAAATTGTCCGGTACGGTGAATTGGCCCCTGGCAGCACCCGGCTTGCGGGTTTGCCCCTTGATGGCCATCAGCTGAACATAAGGCTTCCCTGCTTTCGCTATAATCACGGTCTCTCCCTGTGCGGCTTTATCCGCCAGTTGGCTCAGGTTGGATTTGGCTTCGTGCATATTGGCCTGAATAGGCATACGCGATCTCCTTAGCTAAGTTAGCTAAAGCATAGAGGGGAGTCCAGTTTTTGTACAGAAAATTGATTAAAGCGCGAGCAGGCCCGCGCTTTTTTGCAACGGTAATTAAAGTTGCGGCCACAGCCAGGCCGCGCCGCGCACCCCGCTGGAGTCGCCGTGAACCGCCTTGCGGATCGGGGTTTCGCATTCGCCACCGAACACCCAGGATTTCACCAACTGCGGTACGTGCTGATACAGACGATCCACGTTGCTCATCCCCCCGCCCAGCACTACGACGTCCGGATCAAAAATATTGATCACGTGCGCCAGCGATTTCGCCAGCCGCAGCTCGTAACGGCTGATGGCCTGCTCTGCCAGAGTGTCGCCCTGTGCCACCAACGTCATGATTTCATGACCTTTTAGCGGATTACCGCTCAGGCGAGCATAGTCGGTGGCAAAGCCGGTACCGGAGATAAAGGTTTCAATACACCCCTGCTTACCGCAGTAACAGGGAACCTCTGCCCGAAAACGCAGCTCGTCATCATCCAGCCACGGCAGCGGGTTATGGCCCCACTCGCCAGAGATGCCGTTCCCCCCCGAGTGCGCCTGGCCGTTGATCGCCACTCCGGCGCCACAACCGGTACCAATAATCACCGCAAACACGGTTTGCTTGCCGGCCGCAGCGCCATCGGTGGCTTCCGACACTGCCAGGCAGTTGGCATCGTTGGCAATACGCACTTCACGGGCCAGCATCGCTGAGAGGTCTTTATCCAGCGGTTGGCCGTTGAGCCAAACCGAGTTGGCGTTTTTGACCAGCCCGGTATAGGGCGACAGCGTGCCGGGAATGCCGACGCCGACCGAGCCTTGCTGGCCGGTATTTTCTTCTGCCAATTTCACCAGACCGGTGATCGCATCCAGCGTTTGCTGATAGTCATGACGCGGCGTAGCGATGCGATGGCGGAACAGTTCCTGCCCATCGTTGGCCAACGCGATCACTTCAATTTTGGTGCCACCCAGGTCGATACCAATGCGCACGATTTTTCTCCTCAATGCACAACAACGTTGCCACAGCCTAATATATTCAGTTGCCGGGATCACTCAATCAGCGCCGAGTGTGACGGTGATGGCAATTTCCGCATCAGACTCACACCGGCTACCGCTTATTAATTAGTCATCGGGTACACTGCAGTTAACTTGTTGATAACATTTTCCGCATCCTAAAATCCGGAGAGCAGCGATGAAACCTGCCGTATTGATCGTCGACGACGATCCTGCCATTTGTGACCTGCTCTGCGACGTCCTCAATGAGCACGTGTTTACCGTGCATGCCTGCCACCGGGGCAGTGAGGCGCTGACGCTACTCAACCAGCAGCCGGATATTGCTCTGGTGCTGCTTGATCTGATCCTGCCGGACACCAACGGTCTGCTGGTGTTGCAGCAGATCCACCGTTTGCGCCCGGATCTGCCGGTCGTGATGTTGACCGGCCTGGGCTCCGAGTCCGACGTGGTGGTCGGTCTGGAAATGGGGGCCGACGACTACATTGCCAAACCCTTTAATCCACGCGTGGTGGTCGCCCGCGCCAAGGCGGTGTTACGCCGTACCGGTGCGCTGGCGCTGGAGCCGGCCACCGCCGGCCGGAACAAACCCGAAGGCTGGCAGTTCAACGGCTGGTGCCTGGATACTGTTCGCTGCACCTTACACAACCCGCAGCGACAACCGGTCGATCTGACCCAGGGCGAATACGGCCTGTTACTGGCGCTGGTACAGCACGCGCGCAAAGTACTGACCCGCGATCGCCTGCTTGAACTGACCCACAGCGAAACCCTGGAGGTATTCGATCGCACTATCGACGTGCTGATCATGCGTCTGCGACGCAAGATCGAGATCAACCCCCATCAGCCCGAGTTGATCCGCACCATTCGCGGGCTGGGCTATGTTTTCGCCGCTGACGTCAGCCAGCCGGTAGCTGCCGCCTGATATAATCCTGCAGTTCCGACAAGGGGCGTGCGCCATCGATCGCGTTGGCGCACAGGAGATTGAACCGCGCACAGGCATGCGCCAATTGCAGCGTCTCTGCCAAAGGCCAACTTTCATGGCTGGCATACAGCACCCCGGCGCAGAAGGCATCCCCGGCACCGACGCTGCCGACGATCTCCGTTTCGCCGACCTGCCACGACGGTTGCCAGCGCGCTTCACCGCCTTGCTCCAGTCCATATGCACCTTCCGGGCAGTGGATCACCACTCGCCGCCGCACGCCGGCCAGCAATAGCTGTTTTGCGGCCTCGGCCATCAACTGCGGTTGCACCGTACCATTGGCCGCACGCAATGCCAGCCCGGTAAACTCACCGGCCTCCAGCTCGTTAATCACCAGATAATCCAGCCAGCGCAGCGCCGGCAGCACCAGCGGCCGATAGCGTGGATCGCCCTGGCGCGACACCAAATCCAATGAAGTTTGATAACCACGATGCTGCATTTGCGCCAACAAGCGGGCGCTGCGGGTGCCAAACTCTTCGTCCGGGCGATCCAGACTGTCGAGCAGTAGCAGATACCCCAGATGGAAAATTTTATGCTCGCTGTGCAGTTCATCGAAATCGGCCAGATCCAACTGCCGGTTGGCCCCCGGCGCGTGAAAAAACGTCCGTTGGCCGCCCGGCTCGGTCATCACCTGCGACATGGCGGTCATCGCCGCTTCGCTACGTCTGACCAGGCCACTGTCGACCCGGTGCTGCGCCAGCATCTGCAGGATATAGTCACCGTCGGCGTCGCAGCCAATCAACCCGAGCGCCGCCAGCGGTAACCCGGTCTCCATGCGTGCCAGCGTCAGCAGCACATTGAGCGGTGCGCCACCGGTAGCGCGCTGGCTGTGTTCAATCTCAACCAGCCAGCCCGGCTGCGGCCAGTGCGCAATTTGATGCACGTGATCCACCAGCATGTTGCCGGCCGAAACAATGCCACGCCGGGTCATCACAACCGCCCGGCGCTGCCGAAAATATGCATTTGCTGTTGCACCACTTCGCTGATCGACTGCTCCACCGCCAGCAGCACTTCGGCAAATTCATCGTAAATCGCGTGGCGCTGCGTGATGCGCTGTTCAACCGCCCCCAGTGCCGCCTGCGACATGCCGGTATAGAAATTGATTTTGTGAATGCCCAGGCCGATCGCGCGTTTGAAATCGGCATCGCTGATACCGGAACCGCCGTGCAGCACCAGCGGGATCCCCGCCTGCTGCTGGATAGCCGCCAGCCGTTCAAAATCGAGCTTCGGCTCACCTTTATATTTGCCGTGCGCATTGCCAATCGCCACCGCCAGCGCATCAATGCCGGTTAATTCGACAAATTCGCGCGCCCGCTGCGGGTCGGTAAATTTATTGCTGTCGGCCTCGCCGTACAGCGCGCCGCCTTCGTCACCGCCGACCGCACCCAGCTCAGCCTCAACCGATACGCCGACCGCATGGCACATGCGTACCACCTCCTGCGTCTGACGCACGTTCTCTTCGTAGCTCAGGCCGGAACCGTCGAACATCACCGAGCTGAATCCCAGCCGCAACGCCTGCACCACCGCCTCGAAATGCAGACCATGATCCAGATTCAACACCACCGGAATATCGTGCTGCGCCACTTCACTTTTAATCGCCGCCACCAGGGACTCCAGCGAGACGTACTTAAAGTGCACTTCGGCAATATTGATAATAAACGGCGATCGCGCCGCCTGCGCCGCAGCGAACAACGCACGCAGGAAGTGGCTGTCGAGCACGTTGAATGCGCCCAGCGCATAGCCGTGTTGACGAGCCTGCGCTAACCCCTGCGCCAATGAAATCAATGCCATGCTGGTTCTCCTTAAGCGATAAAGCGCAAGTATTCGTGACACAGCAACCACTGCGGCGGCTGGTCCTCTTCAATCTGGCTATAGCGGCTGAGCGGCTGCAGAAAACGGTTGTCGTTATCGTCATCGTTTACCGTCGAGACTTCCCCTACCAAAACGTCTCCGAAGCCCTCTTCGCCCCAGAAACTGTGATAGATACCCGGCGTGAGACAGATGCTTTCTCCCGGCGCCAGGCGCAAACGCGAACCGGCGGCGTGAGTCTGTCGGCAGCCATCCAGCGTTACGGTCACGGCGGTTTCGGCCAGCCCTTCCCGAGGGTCTGCGTTGTGCAGTTCTACAATCAGGTTGCCGCCACCACGGTTGATAATGTCTTCCCGCTTACGCCAGTGGAAATGCATCGGCGTCACCTGAGCTTCGCGGCAATGCATGATTTTCTCCGCATAGCCTTTGGCATAAGGTTTACCGCCGGGTGAACCGTTGCGCAGGGTAAACAGCGTTAGCCCCTTGTGGGCGAAATCATCATCGCCGAACGCCGTGACGTCCCAACCCAGTTTCAGGTCAAACACCTCCTGCCACGACTGACTTTCGAGCTGCTGCCAGACCGCAGGGCTAAAATGGGCAAAGGGCGGCAGCTGGACGTCGAAACGGGCAAAAAAGTGCTGGGTTTGCTGCAGGATTTGGTTCACGGCGGAACGGTTCATGGTGCCTCCGGAAGCGATAACGAAATGAGGGGCCCAATCTGGCAGGCCCCGCTGATAACAGGTTATTTCACCGTCCAGCCTTTGTAGCTGCCGATATTGTTTTTATCGATCATGGTTACCGGGATCAGCACCGGAGCGGTTGGCGCAGGTTTACCCTGCAGAATGTCATAACCGATCTCGACCGCCTTGGCCGCCATCACCTGAGGATCCTGCGCCGGCGTCGCGACAAACAGCGATTTTCCGCCGCGCTTAAGCGCCTCTTCACCGTCCGGCGATCCATCCACGCCTACGATAAAGAACTCGCTGCGCTGCGCCTGTTTGGCGGCCAGATCGGCGCCGATCGCCGTAGGATCGTTAATTGCAAATACGCCGTCGATCTTCGGATTGGCCGCCAACAGCGCGGTCATGACCTCCAGCCCACCTTCACGGCTGCCCTTGGCGTTTTGGTTATAGGACAGCAGCTTGATCTCCGGGTGTTTCTTCAGTTCGGTCATGCAGCCTTCGACCCGGTTTTGTACCGCAGACACCGGTGGCCCGTTGATGATCACCACGTTGCCTTTCTCTTTCAGGCGGTCGCTGATGTATTTACAGGCCATGGCACCGGCCTGGGTGTTATCCGAGGTGATGGTGGCATCGGCACCTTCGGCCGCCACGTCAACCGCCACCACCACGATACCGGCATCCTTGGCGCGTTTTACCGCCGGGCCGATACCCTTGGAATCTGCGGCGTTCAGGATGATCATATCGACCTTGGCGGCGATAAAGTTATCGATCTGCGCCACCTGTTGGCCAAGATCGTAACCACTCGACACCAGCGTCACGTTGACCTTATCGCCGGCCAACTCACGCGCCTTCATTTCTGCACCCTTGGTGATCTGGACAAAGAACGGGTTGGCCAAATCGCCCACCGTCACCCCAATCGATTTCAACTCTTTTGCCTGCACCAACGAGGCACTGCCGAGCGCGGCAGTAACCAGCAAAGCGGTAATCAATGGCTTGAAACGCATAGTGTTTTCCTCATTATTTTCCGATCTACGAAAAACCTGCCCCGGTGGGCGCCAACCTTTCTTTATCACTCAACCTTACCCTATGAATTTCAAGTTGCAGCTAGGCGCCCAGCTAGTTCATCCCCAGGCGCTTACTAAAGTTAAGTAACTGGGGTGGGCTAGTGCAGGTAACAACGCTGCGGCTTGAAAGACGACGGGTAAGCTAGTGCTGGTAATTGCGGGTGCGGTACTTATCTATCAGCACAGCTATGATGATCACCGCCCCCTTGATCACCAACTGCCAGAAATAAGAGACGCCCATCAGCGTCATGCCGTTGTTCAGGGTGGCGATAATCAGCGCCCCCACCAGCGTGCCGGTAATGGTGCCAATGCCGCCGACAAAGCTGGTGCCGCCGAGGATCACCGCGGCAATCGCATCCAGCTCATAGCCCATGCCGAGGTTGCCGTTGGCGCTGTACAGCCGTGAGGCACTCATTATCCCCCCCAGCCCTGACAGCAAGCCGCTCATGCCGTAGACGAACAGCAGCACCGCGCCAACTTTGATCCCGGTCAGGCGTGCCGCCTGCATGTTGCCGCCCACGGCGTAGATATGAACCCCCAGCGTAGTTCGGCGCAGAATGAACCAGCACAGTGCAATTACGGCAAAGGCGATAATCACCAGCCAGGGGATCGGCCCCAGATAAGAGTTGCCGATCCATTCAAAACTGATATCGGAATTGATGATGGTGGTGCCGTCGGCCAGCAGATAAGCCGCGCCGCGCAGTGCGGTATAGGTCCCCAGCGTGACAATAAAGGGTGGCAAACCGGCGTAGGCCACCAGAAAACCGTTAAACAGCCCCATGCCCAAACCGGCCAGCAGCGCCAGCGGGATCGACAGCCCGGACAGGCCCGGCATCAGTGAAACCGCCATCGCCACCACCGCCGTGGTACCCAGCATCGAGCCGACAGAAAGATCGATACCGCCGGTCAGGATGATGAAGGTCATACCCGCCGCCAGCACAATGTTAATCGACGCCTGCCGGGCAATATTCAGCAGGTTGGCGTCGGTAAAGAAATTGGGTGCGACAAAGCCGAAAACGGCGACGATCAGGATCAAGATCGGCAAGATGCCGACGGTTTGCATCATATCGCCCAATAATGCCCGTTTCAGCGTGGGATTTTTTGCGGCCGGTGGCAGCGGGTTCGAAGTCATGACAGGCTCCTTGAGCGTAGGGATAGAATTATTCATGGCTGGCCGCCTCCAGGACGGGTTCGACGCCGGTGGCCAGCGTCATGATGCTCTCCTGGCTGATCTCTGCGCCGCTCAATTCCCCGGCAATACTGCCTTCGTGCATCACATAAACCCGGTCACTCATGCCAACCACCTCGGGCAGTTCACTGGAGATCATCAGGATCGCCACTCCCTGCTGCGCCATCTGGCTCATAATGCGGTAAATTTCGCTTTTGGCGCCCACGTCAACGCCGCGTGTCGGTTCATCGAGGATCAGAATGCGCGGGCCGATCGCCACCCAGCGTGAGATCAGCAGCTTTTGTTGGTTGCCGCCGGACAGCCCGCCGGCCCGTACCTGAGCATGCGGCACGCGGATATTCAGCAGGCCGATGGCGTCGCTGGAAATACGCTGCGCCTTACGCCGATTCAGCAGGCCATAACGGCCGTCACGTTCCAGCGTCGCCATAACGATATTTTCATGCGCTGCCAGATCGAGAAACAGGCCCTGCTCTTTGCGGTTTTCGGTGAGAAAACCAATGCCCAGCGCAATAGCGTCACGCGGTGAATGGATATTGACCGGTTTACCGTCAATTTCCACCGTACCACCGCTGGACTTGCGCACGCCGAAAATCAGCTGCGCCAGCTCGGAACGGCCGGCGCCCACCAGCCCGGCAAGGCCGACGATCTCACCGGCACGCACCTGCAGGCTGACCGGTTTTACTTTCTTGCCGTCGGTCAGGCCATGCAGCGTCAGGCGCGGTTCGCCCACCGCAATACCCTGTTCCTTGTTGAACAAATCGCTCAGTGGGCGGCCCACCATCATGCGCACCAACTCGCTGGCAGACAGTTTGTCGCGCATCAGGCTGCCGACGTACTGGCCGTCGCGCAGCACGCTAACGCGATCCGACAGCTCGTAGACCTCCGCCATACGGTGGCTGATGTAAATGATCGCCATCCCCTCATCGCGCAGACGTTTGATCAATTCAAACAGCCGATGCGTCTCACGCGAAGAGAGCGCCGCCGTCGGTTCGTCCATCACCAGGATGCGGCTGTTGCGGTGCAACGCGCGGGCGATTTCCACCTGCTGCTGTTCGGCAATGGTTAATTTCATTACCCGATCGCCGGCGCTGAACTGCGCGCCCAAACGATCGATGACTTTCTGTGCTTCCAGCAACATCTGCTGGCGCTTCACCAGGCCGCCGCGCTGGATCTCGCTGCCCAGAAAAATGTTCTCCGCCACCGTCAGATTCGGTGCCAAATTCATTTCCTGGTAAATCAGCGTGATACCCGCTGCCAGGGCATCTTTTGGCCCTTTAATGGCAAACGGCTGCCCATCGATAAAAATTTCCCCGCTGCTGGCGATATAAGCGCCGGCCAATATTTTCATTAAGGTGCTTTTACCCGCGCCGTTCTCACCCATCAACGCGTGGATCTCACCGCGATAAACCGTCAGGTTGACGCCCTTCAGCGCGTAAAACTGACCAAAACTCTTGGCGATGTTGTGCATTTCCAGAATCGGGGTCGCGCTCATCGTCATACCTCGGGTTGCGGTTCGGATTGAGTGCAGTAAACCACGCATAAATAAATGCAAAATGTCAGCGCTCGTTCATCTTTGTCATATTGTTAATGGGACGAGGATTTATAATGCGGACAGTCAGTTACGGGGGATCCAATGCGCAGACTGCCTTTCCTTGCCGGTGCACGTGGGCGCCTGCTGATGTTCAACCTGTTGGTGGTGGCGGTGACGCTGATGGTCAGCGGCGTGGCGATCGTCGGCTTTAACCATGCGGGCAAGCTGCAGGAACAAGTTCAGGCGCAAACGCTAAATGAGATGAACGGCAGCATGGCGCTGAGCCGGGATACCTCAAATGTGGCGACCGCCGCCATTCGGCTATCGCAGGTGGTGGGGGCGCTGGAATATCAGAGCGAGTCAGCCCGGCTGAAGCAAACCCAGCTGGCGCTGCAGGCCTCTCTGGGCCGACTGGCGGCCGCTCCGCTAGCGCATAGCGAGCCGGAGCTGGTTCAACGCATCATCAGCCGCAGCAACGCGTTGGAAACCAGCGTGACCCGCATGCTGGATCTCGGTCACGCACGGCATCTGCAACGCAATATCCTGCTCAGTGGGCTGTATCAGGCGCAGAGCACGCTGCGGCATATTGCCGACCTCAACCAGCGTAACAATCTGAACCCGCCCTCGCTGCCGCTGCTGAGCCAGATCGACCGGCTGCTGGCAATCGCCATTCAAACCCCGACGCCCAAGGCCGCCGCCCAGCAACTCGACAGCGTGATGGCCTACTGGCCGCAGCACAGCCCGGATGCCCTGGTCGACGAGAAAATGCGGCAGTTTCGCGACAGCGAGCAGCGCCTGCTGCCCGAAACGCTGGAGCTGGAGCAAAGCGATCTGGCCCTGGCCTATTATACCTACCATATCAAGGCGTTGGTGGCGATGCTCAATGACGACATCAATCTCTACGTACAGAAGGTGGCGGACGAGTCGGAGCTGCGCACCCATCAAACCCATCGCGAGCTCAGCTCCATCAGCTGGTTTATCGGCCTGTTCGCGCTGCTGGCGCTGGTGATTACCGGCTTCGCCGGGTGGTATATCTACCGTAATCTGGGATCGAACCTGACGGCAATCGCCGGTGCCATGACGCGGCTGGCGCGCGGCGAACGTGAGGTCAGCGTACCGGCACTGCAGCGCCGTGACGAACTGGGCGATTTGGCGCGGGCATTCAACGTCTTTGCACGCAATACCGCCTCGCTGGAGCAAACTTCTCGCCTGCTGAAAGAGAAAAGCACCCAGCTGGAAACTACCTTTTTGGCAATGCGCGACGGCTTTGCCCTGTTTGATAACGACGGCCAACTGGTGGTATGGAACCCGCAATATCCGCTGCTGCTGGGGCTAAACGAACACCAGTTGCACCGGGGCCAACACTACCGTGAACTGCTGCAACACGTGACGCCCCCGGCGGGTCAGCGCTGGGAAGCGGTGCTGGCCAACCTGTCCAGTGAACTGCCGCAGCCGCAGGAACTGCGCCTGAGCGACGGCCGCACCGTCGAGCTGCGCTTCAGTCCGGTGCCCAATCGCGGCGTAGTTAACGTGGTATTGGAACGCACCGAGCGCAAAGCGCTGGAAGAGGCGCTGCTGCACAGCCAGAAAATGAAGGCGGTCGGTCAGCTCACCGGCGGCCTGGCGCATGATTTTAACAACCTGCTGGCGGTGATTATCGGCAGCCTGGAACTGACCACCCAACAGACTCAGGACGCCCAAACCGAACAGCGTATTGCCCGGGCGCTGAAGGCCGCCGAACGCGGTGCACAGCTTACCCAGCGGCTGCTGGCATTTTCGCGTAAACAGGCGTTGCATCCGCAGGCCATCACGCTACAGACGCTGGTAGAAAACCTGCAGGAGTTGCTGCGTCATTCACTGCCCACGACGTTGTCGCTAAGCATTGAGACTCAGCGGCCCGGCTGGCCGGCGTGGGTTGATGCCAATCAGTTGGAAAACGCGCTGATCAACCTGGTGGTCAACGCCCGGGATGCGATGGAAGGCCGCAGCGGCGTGGTCAAGATCCGTATCTACAACCAACGCGTGGTGCGCAGCGGTGGCAAGAAACAGGACATGGTGGCGCTGGAGGTGATCGACACCGGCTGCGGCATGTCGGAGGAAGTGAAAGCGCAGGTGTTCGAACCTTTCTTCACCACCAAGCCAGTGGGCAGCGGCAGCGGGCTGGGGCTGTCGATGGTTTACGGCTTTGTCCGCCAGTCAGGCGGCCGGGTGCAGATTGAAACCGCACCGGGCAAAGGCACTCTGGTGCGTCTGCAACTGCCGCGCGCCCCGGCACCGGCAATCACGCAAGCACCGCCCCTGCCGCTCGAAGAAAGCGACGGCACCGACAGCCTGGTGTTGGTGCTGGAAGATGAAAATGACGTGCGCCATACGCTGTGCGAACACCTGCATCAGCTCGGTTACCTGACGCTGGACTGCGCAGACAGCAATGAGGCGTTGGCATTGTTGCGCCAGACGCCGGATATTGGGGTATTGATTAGCGATCTGATGCTGCCGGGTGAACTGGACGGCGTGCAGGTGATTGGGCTGGCGCGGGAGATTAATCCGCGCATTACCGCGCTGCTGATCAGCGGTCAGGATATACGCCGCCACCACGAAGACACACTGCCCAACGTTGAACTGCTGCGCAAGCCTTTCAGCCAGCGGCAACTGGCGTTGGCGCTGCAACGGGCATGCCGCTCAAACGCGGCCGCTGACGCAATTCGGAGGGAATGAGGCGATTTTTCGCCCCTGATTCGTTATTATGCCGCCCTGCTTTTGATGAATAAGCGTGCCAGACGCACGCCCAGCCAGGGATAACATTATGCTGTGGTTTAAGAATTTGATGGTTTACCGTTTGAGCCGCGAAGTGGCGTTAAACGCGGATGAAATGGAAAAACAACTCAGCGCTTTTGCTTTCACCCCGTGCGGCAGCCAGGACATGGCGAAAACCGGCTGGGTTTCTCCGATGGGTTCCCACAGCGAGTCACTGACACACGCGGTTAACGGCCAAATCGTTATCTGCGCGCGCAAGGAAGAAAAAATCCTGCCGTCGCCGGTCATCAAACAAGAGCTGCAGGCCAAAATTGAACGCCTGGAAGGTGAGCAGCACCGTAAGCTGAAGAAAACCGAGAAAGACGCGCTGAAAGACGAAGTGCTGCACAGCCTGTTGCCGCGCGCCTTCAGCCGCTTTAACCAGACTTTTATGTGGATCGACACGGTTAACGACCTGATTATGGTTGATGCCGCCAGCGCCAAACGCGCGGAAGACACTCTGGCGCTGCTGCGCAAGAGCCTGGGTTCACTGCCGGTAGTGCCCTTGACCATGGAAAGCCCGATCGAACTGACGCTGACCGAGTGGGTGCGTTCCGGCGAACTGCCGGCCGGCTTTATCATTCAGGACGAAGCGGAGCTGAAGGCGATTTTGGAAGACGGCGGCGTGATCCGTTGCAAGAAACAGAACCTGATCAGCGATGAGATTGCGGTACATATCGAAGCCGGCAAGTTGGTGACCAAGCTGGCGGTGGACTGGCAGGAGCGCATTCAACTGGTGCTGGCAGACGACGGTTCGCTGAAGCGTTTGAAGTTCGCCGATACGCTGCGCGAGCAGAACGACGATATCGATCGTGACGACTTCGCCCAGCGTTTTGACGCCGACTTTATCCTGATGACCAGCGAGCTGGCGGCGTTAATCAAAAACACCATCGAAGCCCTGGGTGGCGAAGCTCAGCGCTAAGTACACAAAGGCGCAAATCGCTGCGCCTTTGTTCCACATGAGTAGCTTTGCAACACAGATAGCATACCCAAATTAATTGGAGTTGCAGCTAGGCGGCAAGTGCGGGAATCCCCAGGAGCTTACTCAAGTAAGTGACTGGGGTGAGCGCACGCAGCCAACAACGCTGCAGCTTCAAGTAAGAAGGCTATGGGTTACTTACTTAAATAACGGCACAGATAGGCGGTTGCGTCGGCCACTTGCAGGTTGAACTCACTGTGGGCCGGTACGAAGAATTTCTCCCCTGGCGTAAACACCTGCCAGTCAGGCGAGCCCGGCAGCAGCACTTTCAACGCTCCGGTAATCACGGTCATTTCTTCCGGCTGGGCAGTGCTGAAGGTGTATTCACCCTCTTCCATAACACCGACGCTGGTAAGACCGATGCTGCTACTATCAAAACCGATAGACTTCACTTTTCCAGCAAAATACTCGTTCACTTTCAGCATAACTGTCACCCGCGTAATCAACTTTATGGGAAATCCATATTGGGGGATTGAGGTTGATCTGTCACTGGTTTTTCTCGCGAAATGCGATCGTGGCGCAGAGTAAAACGCTGCCAAGCGGTTGACCTTCAGCCTGCCGTTCTGGGCCCACGCCCAAAAGCACGCAGCGCCGCCCCCGACAGACCGCCATATAAGATTTTATTGGCTTTTTAATCAGTCAATTAGCTCAGCGGCCAGCTTGGCCACCAGCGCATTGGACAACAGCACCGGTATTTCAAGCCGCGCCTGCAGGAAATCACGATGCTGCCGGTGATAACCAATGCAGTCGAGCACCACCACCTGCGCGCCCTGCCGCTGTAACTCGCATGCGGCCAACTCCAGCACCGCGTCATCCGCCAAATAAGGGCTGGCGACGGCAAAACAGGGGGGCGTCGCCAGCAACTGCCATTTGCTCGCCTGCTGGCTGATTTGCTCCGCCACCGGCACCACAATGCCGACCCGATGTTGGCTGACAATGGCAGAAATCAACGGTGGAATAATGCGGTCCGGCTCCAGCAACAGCGCCTGTTGTGCATGCAACTGGCCAAACTCGCCGGTGCACAACAGCAGGATCACCTCACAGCCCTCCGCTTCCAGCCCATTGATTTTCTGCTGCAACCCCATTTCGACCCGCGAGGCCGCCAATCTCACCTGTGTGCCGTCCAGCAGGCGTGAAACCAACACCTTCTCTCCAGCCTGCGGTGTATAACGCTCGTCAATCTGGCTGGCATTCAGCCCGTCCAGCAACCCGACATGCCTCACCTGCTCCGCAGGCAGATAAGCAGACAGCAACGGCATAATGTCGCTGCGCGGTGCCTGACCGATAGTCAGCGTGGCAAATGAGGCATTCATTCGGTTATTTCCTTTTTTGCAGGTGACTCAGGCTGCCGTACAGCGCCAGCAACTGTGCGTATTCATCGGCCTGATAAAAATCACAGCTACCGCGGCCAAACTCTTTTGCCACTTCAACCGCAAACTTGACGGTTAGCGCAATATCCACTTCATGGCTGGCGCCGGTTCCGCAACCCGGTACTACTGACTCGGTGCAGATTGCCACACCAACCACTGGCGCAGAGGTTGCGGTGGAGGGCTGCAAAATACTGTTCAGATGGTGTACCCCATTGCCGTACGGCGTAATGTCCTGGGTGGTGATCGGGAAGGTCACCGCCGGGCGGCCGCTGGTCATCTCCATAATCCGCAGCAGATCTTCCGCCACCCGCAGGATGTAACCTTCTTTCACCGTCGGTGACAACGCATAGCCTTTGTGGTTGATGATGCGGTTGCCCTTGGTGGTGTCGATGGACAAAATCGCATCGGCCTCCGGCACCACTTCATTATCGTTCATCGTCACGTCGTCGATCGGCGAATCCATAAAGTCGACCGGGTCGTGCGGACGGGTTGGCGCATCAGGACAAATATGGGTGGTGATGATCACATCGCCCGCCAGCACATCGCCCTTGCGCTGCATTTCCGCCAGCTTCAGCGCACTGGCAATCGCGGCTATCGCTCCGTCGCCGTCGGACACCAGGCCAATACGCGTTGGCCGCGCACCAATACCGCCCAAGCGGCCGATAATGCCCAACGTCGGCGCATCCCCACCCTGACTTTTACCGGTGCTGCCGGGGATCTCAATGCGCACGAAGTCGGTCGCCCCCTTCGGCCCACTGGCACGCAGCGTGCTGGCGCGGATGCCGGGATAGGACGTGAATAAATCGACCACCTGCTGACCGTTCACATAAGCACTATCAATTAATTCAAAAACCTGCAGCGTCTGTTGCAAACTCATAATTGGCTGACCTCACAATTTAACCGGGTGGGTTATTTCCCTTTGCTGGAAAAAATGGAATTGAAGAAGCTGTACAGCGCGTCACCGGCGATAAAACCGGCCGCCATGATCTCCATCGGCGTGCGCCCCTTGTCACCCCAACGGCGAATAATCAGGATGCGCAGCGCGATACCGACGATCACTGCCCAACCTGCCAACGCGTTGTTGATTAGCAGACCGGTGGCCAATAGCACGCCGAGTTGACGCTTGGGCCCGCCAATCAACTGCACGATGGCACCGGGGACCGCCCAGATAAGCAGGCTGTAGGCAATGCCCGGCTGCGCACCCGCCTCGATGGTTTTGGCGTACACCCGCGCCACCGGCGGGATCAGGTCCTGCAGGAAGTAGCTGGTATAAGCGAAGTACACCACCGGAATGGCGATGACAAAGGCGATCAGCGCGGCAAATAGCTGAATGCGGCGCCCCAGCAGCTCCTGCTGCAGATCTTTGCCGTAGCCGCGCAGAATGAAGCCGGCTTTCAGATCAAAGCCCATATCGGCAAACGCCGGGCCGGTAGCGGCGGTAAACCCGGTCAGCACGCACAGCGCCAGCGGCGGGAAGCCAATCAGGATGCCGATAATCAACGTAATCAGCGCCACCGCAAAGGCCGGGAACCAGCCGGAGTGCATCGCGGCGATGCCGACGATCAGTTCATGCACAAAGGCGGCAAAGGCGGCGTAAATCACAAACAGCACCAGCATGCCCAGCGACATCTCGCTGTACAGCCCGCCGGCCAACGCCAGCAGCGCGGCAATAACGATATAGCCCACCGCGCCCAACCCCAGCGCCTTGCGCACTTCACTGTCGGCCTGGCTATAACCACCGGTATCCGCACGCTTGCTGCGGATCACCTGAACCACCTGGATCAATGCCACCAGCCCGGCCCCGACCATCACCCCGTGAGGAATGAAATGTGCATTGATATCAAAGCCTGCCATGGGTTCCGCGTAGGCTCGCAGCAACAGGCCGACACCAAACATGCCCAATGCCCAGATATTGCCGATAAACGCGGTGCCGAACGCCGCCATCGGGATTTTAAGCATCGAACCGGCGATGCCTACCGCCACGCCCACCACCAGCAGCCAGGCTTGTTTACCGCCCCGGTCACCGGCCTTAATGGCTTCCGCCGCCGCGACACCCGGTGGCCAGGCATTGGCCGCGGGAAAGATTTTGGTGTCAAACATGCGATACAGCAGGTAGGCGTCGAGCAACATCGCGGCCGCCACCCCGCAAAACATCGGCAGGATCAGCTGCGGTTGCCCCATCACATAAGGCACGGCAATTGGCATCAGCAGCGAGTTGGCCGCGCCAAAGGTGGCGGAAGAGATCACCGTTTGCGCCAGGTTTTGCGTATGTACCGAGCGGTAGCGCTGGAACATTTGCAGCGGAATGCGCGCCAACAGCATGGCGAGCAACGCGCCAATAATCGACGTATTGGGCGTCACGCCCAGCGTGGTGATCAGCTGCACGCCGATAATCGCGCCAACGATGGACAGCAGCACCATCACCAGCAGAGTACCGATATCTTTCAAAGGATTTATGCTGCTATTTGGTTTCATAGTTTTAATTTCCCTGAATATTCCCTGGCGTCTGGCAACGTTAATTTCGGCATGAGGCGGCACTCACAGTTCCGAATATTGGAACTGTGAGTGCCGTTAAGTCTTTATTGCCCATAAATCCAAGATAGATAATTAAGAAATTCCCTGGCGTTGGTTTTCGTTAATTATCAGTTACTGGAGGATTGTTCCGGTGTGTTATTTGATCTGTTGCCAATAATCATCACCGAGTTTTTCCGCCAATTGCCGGGATACTGTCATTAATGCTTCCAGCACACCGGGTGAAAATGGCTGTTCTTCCGCCTGCGTAGGAAAAGACAAACACAGACCGACCGTCTCATTGCGGTGTTTGTTGGTCACCGATGTCGCCAGCGAACTGATGCCCTGCAGCGTCTCGTTACGTGCCAGAGACCAGCCCTGCTGCCGAACCTGTGCCAGCTTGCTCAACAATGCCTTCAGCGTTTGCGGAGCGTTGGGTGAAGCCGCACGGTAGCCTGCGGCAAAACGCGCTATCACCTGCTCATCACTGTCACGCGCCAGTATCGCCCGGCCTACCGAGGTTTCCGCCACCGGTGAGCGGCTGCCCGCCGGCGTCACCACCTGGAGGAAATGGCGACCGGGGAACATGCGCATCACCATAATTTCCTGCGCTTCCAGCACTGAAACATACCCCGTGCAGTTAGTCTGTTGACTGAGCTGCACCATACTGGCCGCCACGCTGTCGACCAACGGCGTCGACAGATAGTGGCTGGAGACCGATAGCAGCAAACGACCGATTTTATACAGCTTGCTGTCAGGATCGCGCTCCAGCATGCCCTCATTTTCCATGGTCTGTAACAGGCGAGAGGCCGTGCTTTTTGGCAGCGCCAATTGACTCACCACATCACTGAATGAAATACCGGCCTGGCCGTGCATCATTCGCTGTTGTGAAAATAACTTTAATACCGCAGCAGCATTTTCCAGAGTTGTCATCGCACGCCTTGTTCCACTATATGGAACTCAGTTCCTGTTTGATAATTAGAAACTAAAACTCGTACAACTTATCGTCAAGCAGTTTGTTTTTTATTCCGCCCATTAATAGCAGCGGATGATGCTTCGCTAAATTAAATGCAACGGCTAATGCTGATAAAACAGGCCAATTACCACGCGGTTATTCGAGCATGGCGGTATAAACCAGCATGTCATGCTAATTTATCGTTCTCGAGTGAGCTAATTAAAGCAGTAAGCGGAATGAATAAAGAAACCGGCCTGATGCCGGTTTCAGAGGGATATTATTTAATCTTCCAGCGCAGGATCTTCATAGCGATGTTTGGCATCGAGCGCTTCCTGCTCGGTAGGATGCTCACTGAGTAGCGTATTGGGCTCAATGTCATCGGTGCGCACCTCAAAACGGTGCATATGCAAGCTTGGATCGCCCCGGTCAACGGCGACCACTCGGGCGGTTCTTGGATAGCCAGGTCGGTCATTTTCGCGCATGCTGATCTCCCGTGTGATTCCACAAGGTTAAGTATAGCAGCGGTATTTATACCGACACGCGCGACCCCAAATCGCGATCGCCGCGTTCGCCTTCCAGCAGCTGCGTCAGCTCATCGCAGGCGCAGATCTTGCCGTCACGCACGGTGAAATGTGCCAACACCTTGACCAGGCTGCGGCCTCCGTCACGCTTTTCCACCCGAACCTGGTGGTGGGTCAGTACGCAATCCCCCTGCCCGGCCACGGCGACTATTTCCAGCGTCATGCTGCGGGTGAGTTGTTTCAGTAACGCCATATGCTGCATAAAATGGGCATAATCCAGCGTGTTGCCGTCCACCTGCTGGAGGTAATCTTCACTGAAAAACTCAGCGATCAGCAGCGGCTGGTGTTGTGGTGACGCGACGACCCGTTGCAGGGCCTCGAGCACCAGGGTGGTTGGGGTTTGCTGGCTCATTTTTTATCTCCAAAATTAAACGTTGAGGAGATCATAGATGAGACTAAGGGTGGCATAATAACCGCAACTGGACATTCAATACGGTAAATCGGCCAATCAAGATGATCCTGCAAAGTGAGCGACTGTGGCATGAAAAAAAGCACTTAACGCCCTGGCATCAACATACCCGCGGACAGCTCTATTTATTAACCCACGGCATGATTGCGCTGGAAACTCAGGAGCAACAATGGGCAATGACCGCCGGCAGTATCGGCTGGCTACCAGCGAACTGTGCGCACCAGGCATTGGCCTGTGGCAACGTCGCCGGCTGGAGCCTGTATCTGCCTGGATCCCTATGTGCAGATCTGCCGAAACACCCCCATTTGAGCACGGCTTCCGCGTTGATTTTGGCGTTGGTGGAACGCCTTGCACAATTCGCAGGCCAAAGGCTGAACGCGCCGCAACGGCGGCTTCTACAGGTATTGCTCGATGAGATGTGCGCGCAGGAAAGTACTCCGTTGCAACTGCCTCTGCCACAGGACGCACGACTGCTGAAAATCGCCCGTGCGCTACTCAATGAGCCGGCCAGCGAACGCAGCCAGAGTGAATGGGCCGCCTGGGCCGGGCTGAGCGTCCGCACCCTGAGCCGGCATTTCATCAGCGAAACCGGCGTGACTTTCGCCCGCTGGCGCCAGCAAGCCCGGGTGATCCGTTCGCTGGAGCCGCTATCACGCGGTGAAGCCGTCAATCAGATTGCCGGCGACTGCGGTTATGACAATGTCAGTGCCTACATTGCCGCTTTCCGTCAGCGTTTTGGCACCACACCGGGATTGTATTTTGTTCAGCGCGAGACTCATTTTCGAGAGAAAAACGAGGCAGCCGTCAGGCGCAATTGACGGTGCCCCAAGAGAGACCTTATTTTACCGTTTCCCGCTGCAGGGCCGCGAGGATCTGCTCAACCACCTGTTGCGGGCCACCGGTGCCGTCCATCACGTAGTGAGCGGCCTCCTGATACAGCGCTTCACGCGCGGCCAGCACCTCCAGCATTTCTTCGGCAATCGGACGGCCGGTCAGCGTAGGGCGCTGTGTATCTTGCGGGTACTCTTCCAGCCGCTGTGCCAACACTTCGGCGGGTGAACGCAGGTAAATGACCTTGCCATGCTGACGCATAAAGCGGCGGTTCTCTTCCGCCAGGATCGCACCACCACCAGTGGCAACTACAGTTGACGGTTGAGTGACGGTTTGCAGAGCAATGCTTTCACGGCGACGAAATCCCAGCCAGCCTTCTTGTTCGACCATTTCCGCCACGCTCATCTGCGTGGTCTGCTGCATAAACAGATCGGTATCGATGAATTGATAGCCCAGCGCCAGCGCCAGTGCGCTACCCACCGTGGTTTTACCGGCTCCGCGCGCGCCTACCATGAAAATGGTTTGTGTCATTACGGGTTGTCCCTTATACGGTGACTTGAGTGCATTTGCTCGCCAGAACCCGGCGTGCTGATCCTGCGATGGCGTGGTTGCTGCATCATACCGCCATCATCCTGTATTTCAATATTTACGACAGTGTAAATTCCATGGCACAGCGACTGCCGACGGCAAAGCCCTCTGCCGCCTCTTGCGCCAACCGAGAGCTCAATGATGCGCTGAGCCGCTCAGGGGATATCGGCCGGAATCCGAGCCGTTGGTAATAAGGTGCATTCCAGGGCACATCGATAAAGGTGGTCAGCGTCAGGCGCTGCGCGCCCTGCAACCTGGCCTGTATTGCGATCTCAGCAATCAACCGACGTCCAATGCCCTGACGTTGCCAGTTGGCGGCAACCGACAGTTCGGCGATATGCCAATCCTGCTGTTGCACCTTCACCGCGATAAACCCGGCTACCTCACCCGCGGTGCTTTCCGCCAGCCATTCCTGCCGCCGCTGAATAAAATCAGTATGCTGCGGTGCATCCATCACCGGGCCTTCGGCAATAAAAGCCCATGCCGGTTGTTGATGAAATAACTGCGCAGCCGACCGTTCAACGGCGATAAGTTGAGCAATATCCTGCAGTTGTGCCAAACGGATTTTCAGGCTCATCGGATTCTCCTTAACAACAGGCCGGCTATTTAACCAGATTTACCCGGCGGCAGATACCCACCGCCGGACTTGCCTCCCAACCCGCCAAATTAGAAGTCGACGCTGGCACGCAGAACCACTTCACGTGGTTCCCCCACCGCCACACGCAAATTGCCACCGCTGGAAGGATAATAGGTTTTGTCGAACAAATTCTTCACGTTCAACTGCCATTTCACCCGGTAGCCATTGACCGGCATGGTGTAAGCGGCAAAGGCATCCGCGACGGTGTAGTTATCGAGATTAAAACTGTTGGCAGCATCACCCGGGCGGCGGCCCACATAACGCGCACCGGCTCCCATGCGCAGGTTGTCTCCGCTGTATAGCCCTGGGGAACCCAAATCCTGCGTCAGGAACAGTGAAGCCGTGTGGCGTGCCACGTTGGTCATTTCCTTGCCCTTGTTGTCAGGATCATCCACCACCCGCGCATCGGTATAGGCATAAGAACCGATCAGGCTCAGCGAGTCGGTAATATTGCCTGCAACATCCAGCTCCACCCCCTGCGAGCGCACGCGCCCGGCGGTGCGGGTAACGGTTTCGCCATTCACCAGTTCGCTGACCATCACGTTGCGTTTGGTAATATCGAACAAGGCTAAAGTACCGGTGACACCGTTAGGCAATTCAACCTTGCTGCCCAGTTCCCAGGCCTTGCCCTGTTCCGGCGGTAACGAACCAATCTGGCTGGCGATAGAAGAGTTTGGTTTGAAAGACTCGGTATAGCTGCTGTACAGCGACACATACGGCGTCAGCTTGTAGACCATCCCGACACGGGGCACCAGTTTGCCGTCGGCGCTGTCGGTATTGGTCACAAACGGCCGCCCTTTGCCGGCAAACACGTCAAAGGCGTCGTAACGCAGCCCGCCCATCACCAGCCATTTATCGGTCAGCTGGACGGAGTCCTGCATAAACCAGCCGTAGCTGGTGAGGTTTTCACGCTGATCGCTGTCTTTAGCACTGACGGCGTTCGAAGTGGGCATCTGGCCGTAAACAGGATGGTAGATATTGAAATCGCTGTTCTTCTTGCCGCGGATCATATCGCCGCGGTAGGTGCGATTATCTTCAAAATCAAAGCCGAACAGCATCTGGTGATTAATGCTACCCCAGTCGACGTCACCATTAAGCGTCAGTTGCACCGCGTTGGCATGGCTGACGGCATGGGCGGTGGAATCGGCCTGGCGCGACAAAACGCCAGTTTCAGGATCCGAAGCCAGCGCACGTGCCTGGTTGTCGCTGTAGCTGTTGCGGCTGTAGGCGTAGGTCAGTGAGCTTTTCCAGCTCTCGTTCAACACTTGATCAACCTGCAGGGTAACGCTGTCCTGATCGCCACGCGTGGCGTTATAGCTTTCGTCGAAGCGGCGATCGCGCGGCGTATTCACCGGTTTGCCGGTACGTGAATCGATGATGGTACCGCGATCGAAGGGCACCAAATACTCCATATGCTCGTAGGCAACACGCACCGTGGTGCTCTCGCCGTACCACATCAGTGACGGTGCGATCACCGTCTGACGGTCGCGGCCGAAGTTGCGCCAGTAGTCGGTCTCGTCGTGATCGACAATCATCCGATAGGCGAAACCTGAAGTCCCCAACGGCCCGGTAACGTCCAACTGGCCGCCACCGCCCTTGAAGCTGCTGCCCCAGCCTTCCACATGGGTGTGCTGCTGCAACTGCGGCTTTTTGGTGATCATATTGATCATCCCGCCCGGTTCACCCATGCCGTACAACATCGAGGCCGGGCCTTTCAGCACTTCAACCCGTTCGGTGGTTGGAGTAAAGTTGCGCGCCTGCACCGAACGCACGCCGTCGCGCAGAATTGAGCCATCGCGGTTATCACCAAAGCCACGTTTCATCACCGCGTCCTGAGTCCCCCCCAACGTATTCGCCTGGGTGATGCCACTGACGTTATACAGCGCTTCATCCAGGCTGCTGACCGCCTGATCGCTAATCACCTGCTGCGGCACAACGTCGATAGCCTGCGGCACGTTCAACAGGCTGGTTTCGGTGCGGGTGCCGGTCACACTGGTCAACGGCTGATAGCTTTGCACGCCATCGGTCTGTTTTTGCCCGACCACCACCAGGGTTTCACTCTTCTCCGTGGTTTTGTCGGCACCGATCGCCGGTGCCGATGCACAGGCCGCCAGAGGCAGTGCATACCACCAGCCACGTTGGGTGTTATTCATTATTTAACTGACTCCAATAGGTCCCTGAAAAAGGTAACGGCAAAAATTGTTGATATAACTGCTTAAAGGTCTGCTGCGGGTTGATGTCTGCAAACAGATCCGGATAGAAGGTTTTGGCGAACATCTCAACCGCCACCACGTGATAGGGGCTGAGATAGAAGTTGTGCCAGAGACTCCAGGCCTGGTGATTTTTTATGGCTTTCAGGTTGGCGAGCATTGGCTGTTTTTGCATCACCCGGCTAAAGCTCTCATCGGCTTCCTGCTGGGTGACCCGCGGCCCAAGGCGCAGATCGGAAAAATGCTTGCCCTGCGGCCCGGCCATGCCGGTGGCGATATAGATGTCGGGATTGGCGGTCAGAATGGTTTCCGGATTCAGCTCACCGTAGACGCCTTTGATGCTGGCGTTGGCAATATTATCGCCGCCGGCAAAAGCCAGTAAATCACCGAGGTTGCCATGGGCCGCCGTGGTGCAGCAGGTTTCGCGCCGCCCAAGGTGCAGATGCAACATCACCTTGGGTTTCGGCCCCTGGTAGCCGGCCAGCCGCTGCTGGATCACCGCCATATGCTGTTGATAGAAGTTGATGAACTGCTCTGCGCGCGCTTGGCGGTTAAGCACTTCGCCCAACAGGCGCACGCTAGGTACGGTGTTATGCAGCAGATCAACCCGTAAATCGACGTAGATCACCGCAATTCCGGCCTTGCTCAACGCACTCAGCAATAAATCACTGTCACCCTCTTCCCGCGCATAGCGTGCGAGGATCACTAAGTCCGGCTTTAAGCGGATCAGGTTTTCAATATTTACCTGGCGGAAATTACCCTTGCTGATAGAGGGAATCGCTTTGATCTGCGGAAATTTCTGCGTGTAGAGTTGCCAGCTTTGCGCATCGAAACGCGCCATGTCTTCCGGCCAGCCAACGATGCGTTGGGCGGGGTTTCCCGGCTCGAGCAGCGCCAGGGTATACAGCATGCGGCTCTCGCCCAGCACGATACGCTGCGGATTGTCCGGCACCTCAACCTGACGACCCGTAATGTCAGTGACCATTTTTGCCTGAACGCCAAAGAAGCCGAGCAGCAGGGAAAGCAGCAGAAAAAGGAGGGAGTTGCGCATCAATGAGCCGGATTAGCCAAAATATGCGCGCATGATAATCACTCTCATTAGCACTTTCAATCACAACAGGCAAAGAAGGCGTCAAATCCGCTGAATTACGCAGTTTCGTCACTGATGCGTGCAAAACCGCTATAAATACGGTTTTATTAAGTTAAAAAAGCGGTCGACAATCCGATGGCGGGTGAGCCAGATTGGCCGATAACTCTCAGGAGGGACAGAGATGACTCAACAGATTATCCCACTGACCGAATGTCCAGAGTTTAGCGACGTTTGTGCCGCATGGGCCTTTGGTCAATGGGGTTCGCAACGCGGCGGTTCTCTGGAACGCACGCGTCAACGCTTTGCCCAGTGCGCGCAACCGAGTGAAGACTACACGACCTTGTTGATGCTTGAGGACGGACGCCCGCTGGGCATGGCCAGCCTGTGGCCGAGTGACGATCATCACCGGATGGACCTTTCCCCCTGGCTGGCTGGGGTGTTTGTTCATCCTGACCATCGCCGTCAGGGCATTGCACAGCGCCTGGAAGCCGCCATCGTCCAACTGGCACGCCAACGCAACCATCCCGTATTGCACCTGATTACCGATAAATCAGAGTCGCTATATACGGGTTGGGGCTGGCAAACTATCGAACGTCGGCAACAATATGATGGCCAGGTGGTGGTGATGGAGAAAAGGCTTTAGTTAACGTGGTGTACAGACGTACACCAACGCCGGCGGGAAGTTACGCACCACTCGCAACCGTTTCCAGTGGAAGTAGCGGGACAGCAACTTTTCCGAAAGGTGGCTGTACTGAAACAACACCAATGTCCCGTTGTTTGCACGCAAGCACTGCTGTGCCTGCTGTAAAATACGAATGCTGATTTTAAGCGGAATTGACAGCAGCGGCAGGCAGGAGAACACCACGTCATAATCACGAGCCATCTTTTCTGCCGAACGGTCCATCACCTGCAGGCGGCGATCGTCGATTTTCCGCAACTGATGAACAAAATTTGATTGAATTTCAAAAGCCTCCAGCGAAGCATCGGCCCGCATGCGTCCCAGTATACGCTTGGTCAATACGCCATCCGCCGCACCCAATTCCGCGATCGACAGTGCCCCTGTCCATTCAATCTGATTGAGCATCGCCTGGCACAACCAGGGAGAAGAAGGCGCCAGAGTACCAATGGTGCGTGGCGAAGCCATAAACTGCTGGAGATAGGAAAAGTGGTTCTTCAGTTGCAGCCGTGTCGCATTTAACATTGGGGCCTCCTTAGGTTGAGTAGCCACCAATCTGAACTCAATTCCTTAAGTATTCATTAACATGTTTCCTAAAACCACCGACACAGTTGTAATAAAATGCGACTGACTGCAGGCAAAAAAAACGGTTGTGGTAATGATCATCGGGTAAGCCAGGAATGGCCTTACCGGTCAGATTATTATCCACAACCGTTTATTTTATCGGCCACCTATTAAAGTGGCCGAATTGTATTTATTGCCGGATTATTAGCGGTATATTTCCGCATTACCACGCCAGTTGCTGGAATCCCCCGGGGTGTCCAGCCCAATAATACGCAGATGGCTGGCCCCATCCGCCTGAGCTTTTTCTTTCAGCGCGTGAACCGCATCAGCCGGTGAACCACTGACGCCGGAAACCGATACCACGCCAAGGCTCTGCAGGCCACTGGCTTGCTCAGTGTTGACCTGTTTTACCGATGACAGCGGCGCTGCAAATGAAGAGAACGAGGCGGCCGCCAACAGAACTGCTGCAATGCCTGTTAATAGTTTCATGATTAACTCCAGGTGTTTTTGTTTATTTTGTCGTATCAGTGGAGTTAATTATCTGCCAGGCAGTGAAAATGGACGTAATGCAATGTAAAGAACATCAATCATTGTGACGAAAATAAGGAGAAGGTGCGTGCGGATATGTCTTGCCGGAGATTGTTCCTAGAGGGTAGGCCAACAATACCCCCGACGGATGACAATGAAAAGTCTGTTTGGTCATAGAAAGATAAAAACCTCGTTTTTAAGATTTATCATCCATAGCCAGGCGGCTGAACTACGCTATTGCTGAAGGTTATCATTTTGGAAGGACTCTCTATGTCACAAACCTTACTACGTGTACGCGATGGCCACGGTGCCTCGGTTTCGTTCTCGGAACTGTTGTTCGATCTGATCTACGTTTTTGCCGTTACCCAACTTTCCCACTACCTGCTCCATCACCTGACGTTAACCGGTGCGCTGGAAACCCTGTTGTTATGGTTCGCAGTCTGGTTGGCATGGCAATACACTGCCTGGGTCACTAACTGGTTTAACCCGGATACTCGCCCTATTCGCATCCTGCTGTTCGCCATCATGCTGTTGGGGTTGTTCGCCTCATCCGCGCTGCCGCAGGCATTTGGTGAACGAGGACTGACGTTCGCACTATTTTACGTGGCAATCCAGGTTGGCCGATCACTGGTCGTTCTGAATCTGTTACCGGCCCAGCATCCGCTAAAACAAAACTTCCGCCGCATTCTCGGCTGGATGTGCATCTCGGCAATTTTCTGGATCCTCGGCGGCCTGACGGAGGGCAACCATCGACTGCTGCTGTGGGCCGTGGCGGTCCTGTGTGAATACGTTTCGCCGATGTTCGGTTTTCGCTTACCGGTGCTTGGCCGCTCCGACAGCAGCAGCGAGTGGACGATTGAAGGCCATCACCTGGCAGAACGCTGCCAACTGTTCGTGATCGTGGCGCTGGGGGAAACCATTCTGATCACCGGCTCCACCCTCAGCGAAATGGAGTCCTGGACAGCGCCGGTGCTGATTGCGTCGCTGGTGGCCTTTCTCGGCAGTCTGGCAATGTGGTGGGTTTATTTCGATACCAGCAGCAAAGCCGGCAGCCATGCCATCAGTCAGGCAGAAAATCCTGGCCAGTTGGGTGCCTATTTCCATTATGTCCATGTGGTACTGGTGGGTGCGATCATCGTCTGCGCCGTTGCCAATGAACTGGTGATCGCCCACCCTGACGGTCACATCAATAACGTAACGGCAGCGGTGCTACTGCTGGGCCCGGCGATTTATCTGCTCGCCAATGCGCTGTACAAGCGACTGGTGTATCGCCGTTTCCCGCTGTCGCATTTGCTGGGGCTGATCGCGCTGGCGGTGCTGGCACCGATTGCGTATCTCACCGATTTATTGATGGTGAACGGCCTGACCACGTTGATTATGGTGGCAGTAGCAGTGTGGGAGAGCATCTCGCGTGGCAGAGCATCGCAGGCTAGCCGCGACGCTATCATATAAGGAAGGAAACAGGGGGCCATGCCCCCTGTCCAGGTGTTTACTTCAGCGATTGCGGCAACGTTAATACCCAGAGTTCGCTGAGCGACTCCGGTTTTTCCAGCGGCTGCAATTCGATACGGGTCGGCACGATTTTGCCGTCCAGGCTCAGCTTGCCCTGTTGATCCAACTGATAATCGCCGATTTTCTTGGCCTTCGGCTGCGCGTCCACCAGCTTGGCCTGCAGGCCAAAGTCATTATCGTTGATGACGGCTAATGTGCGATCGTCGATCAACGACAAACCTTCTACTTTCTCCTGCCGCCAGCCCAATTTACGCAGATCCACCACTTCTCGCTTCTGGGCCAGCTTCACGCCACGTTTAGCGAGATCTTTTGCATCGTCAAATTCCAACGCCTTGCCCTTGCCGTCAAAAGCCGTCAGGTCGGTTGCCTGGCTGAGATCAACCAGATAGATCTTGTTGATCATCTGCTTATCTTTGTCACTGCCCTGCTCAACCAACAGGATATGCTGGTCATCAACCGCCACAATGTCGCCGACCTTGGCGTCTTTAGCCTTTTTATAGCTGTCTATATCGATCGGGTAACCGTACATCGCCGTTTTACCGCTGGCGGGATCAAAACTGACCAGCCGGGTGAACTGCGCCTTGTTCTTGCTTTTACCTTCAACGTCGAGCGTGCTCTGTACTGCTGCTAAAATCCGTCCGTCCGGCATCCGGGTGATGCCCTCAAAGCCGCGATTCGGCTGGCGCCACTTGATGATACTTGGCAACCCACCGGCCACTGCCTGCTCGCCCTGCTCCGGCGTTGGGCCGTATTTGGCGAGGATTTTTCCCTGGCTGTCGATATGGATGAGGAACGGGCCGTATTCGTCACACAACCAGTAACCGCCCTTGCCGTCCGCAGTGATACCTTCGGTATCCAGCCCGCGCCGATCGCCCTGCAAGGTTTTCAGCGTATCGCTCAGCGCCACTTCGTTGGTTGAACCAATCAGACCCGCCGGCAGCGGCAAGCCACTGATCGGCCCTTGCTGGTCATGCAGCGGGCGTGAATTGCCGGCAACGGCCTTGCCGCCACCGACGCGAATATCCATCAACAACGGAACAAACTCCGGGTTGGCAAAAATTTTCGCTTCCTGTTCACCCACCGCGGGTGCGTCGGCATTGGGGCCACGATCGGTCAGGGTAGTCAGCAGCAGATCCTGGCCATCACGGCCATTGAATACCAGGCCCGAACCAATACCTACAGGCAACCCTTGAGGGAAATTCCTGGCGAATGCGCCTTGATAGCTCACATGCTCGCCGCCGGGGAAGCTGACCACATAACGCGCCACCTCAACGTCGGTGGCAGCATAAGAAAACAGAGGAAACAACGAACTGATTAACAGCGAAACCGATTTTATTTTCATGATTATGGCTCAGAGTTAAGGGGATGACGTTGGCAGCTTGCTAAGGTATTGCTCCTGCATGACGGTTTGATGACAAGACAGAGCTAATACCCTGAATTGTCGTCAAAATTAAATATAGCAAATAGGAATTAACAATTAACTCTGATAAACCCAATGGAAAAATCATATGAGAAATCGAATTTAACCGTAGCTATTTTTCGCCAGAAATACCTATATCGCTTAAGCTTAGGGTAAATTCTTATAACAGCGATAAAAAAATCAGCAAACGCACTGTAATACCACATATATAGCCGCATTCGCATAGACAAAGTTAATTTACGGGGATTTAATACCTGCCGTTATTCAAGGTGCATTAAGAATAATCCTGATAGAAACCTGCATTAATTGGAAAAGGTGTTCTATAGTTTTTAGTGCTAACGCCCGTTAGTATTTTCCGTAGGATAGAGTCTATGTCGAAGCGACTTTTTGCCGAATTTTTTGGCACATTTTGGTTGGTGTTCGGTGGTTGTGGTAGCGCAGTATTAGCAGCAGCATTTCCACAGCTGGGTATTGGTTTTCTTGGTGTAGCGCTCGCTTTTGGTTTGACCGTGGTCACCATGGCTTATGCCGTGGGCCATATTTCTGGCGGGCACTTTAACCCGGCAATTACCGTGGGACTGTTTGCCGGCGGCCGTTTCGCCGCTAAAGACGTGATCCCCTATGTGATTGCTCAGGTTATTGGCGGGATCGCAGCAGCAGCGGTGTTGTATTTGATCGCCAGCGGCAAGGCAGGTTTTGACGCTACCGGCGGCGACTTTGCTTCCAACGGTTACGGTGAACACTCACCGGGCGGCTATTCTCTGCAGTCCGCTATCGTAATTGAATTGGTACTGACCGCATTCTTCCTGATCGTTATTCATGGTGTAACAGATAAACGTGCGCCTGCGGGCTTTGCTCCGTTGGCCATTGGTTTGACGTTAACCCTGATTCACCTGATCAGTATTCCGGTAACCAATACTTCCGTTAACCCGGCGCGCAGTACCGGCGTGGCAATATTCCAGGGAACCTGGGCATTGCAACAGCTTTGGGTATTCTGGCTGGTGCCATTAGTGGGTGGTGTTATTGGCGGTCTGATTTATCGCTGCCTGCTGGAAGACAAGAAGTAATTTCTGCCCGGTAATAGTCTGTCAGGGCAGCCGCTATATCCCATAAATTTCCGATTGCCATCGGGAAAATGAAAGGTATATCGGCTGCCCTGAATTATTTAGCCTCTGACAACCTCAAACATCATGATGTCGCTGGTGAATGAACCGTCCGGCTTGACGGCAAAATGCTGCAGCACATCTTCAGAGAGTCCCTGTTGCAACGCGCGAATCGCAGTGACGAAATGCTCTGGCGTACGCATCCGCTCCACCCAACTGCTGAACTCCAGATAAAGCCGATCCGACGTCACCTCCCGAACCAACAATCCAGACTCTGTCAGCAGACTCAGCCATTCACCTGGTGCGTAATTGCGCACATGTGAAGTATCACGCAGTACCTCTACGGTTTGCAGATAGATATCCAACAGTGGATGCCCCGGTGCAACCACATCCATAAAGACAGCCTTGCCGCCCGGTTTCAATACCCGCCGAACTTCGCGCAGCGCCTGGCCGACGTCATGCCAGTGGTGCGCCGAGTAACGGCTGATCACCACATCAAAGCTGGCATCGTCAAACGGCAGCGATTCTGCCACGCCCTGCTGCACCTGAATGTTGTTGAAGCCTTTATCCCGCGCTGCCTGGCTTACTACAGCCAGCATCTGCGCCGATAAATCATAGGCCACCACCTGCGCCACGTTGGCTGCCGCGGTAAAGCTGGCATGACCCGCGCCACAACCCAGATCCAGTAATTTGGCGTTGGCATGAGGTTCCAACAATCGTGCCAGCCGCTGTAAATCCTTTCCCTGTGCATGCACTGCGCTGGTCAAATAGGCGCTGGCCTGCTCACCAAACTGGCGGTCGACCGCATTTTTATGGCTATTGCTGATGCTCATAGATGCTCCCTTTATTGTATGGCTTGCGCCTGTGCCGGATGGCTTTTAATGACTATAATCGGCTTATTATACGGGTACAATATAAGCAGTTATCCTAGTATCATGAGGTACCAGTCTATGCAATCAGAAGCCTTATCCGGCCCTAAAGCCTTGGGGGCTTTCCTGCGTGCGCACCGGGAACGCATCACACCGGAAATGTTGGGTTTACCCAGCGCCCCACGCCGTCGTACCAGCGGCCTGCGCCGTGAAGAGCTGGCCCAAATCAGCGGTATCAGCGCCACCTGGTATACCTGGATCGAACAGGGGCGCGACGTTTCCATATCCCCCCATACGCTGGCCCGCATCGCCAAAGCGCTACGGTTGGGGCCAGCCGAACGTCACTACCTGTTTACCCTGGCACGAGTGGCCGATCCCGAACAGGAGCAACATCAGGAAACGGCTAACAGCGCCGTGTTGCAAAGCGTTCACCAGGTGACGGTGCCCTGCTACCTGCTGGATATCACCTGGAATGTCGTTGCCTGGAACCCGCAGGCGGAAAGCCTGTTCAGCGGTTGGCTGGGCCAGGCCGGTACCCCCAACCTGCTGCACTTTATGTTTTTCCATCCGTTGGCCAAAACCCTGGTCAGCGACTGGGATGACCGTGCGCGCCGCGTGGTCGCCGAGTTTCGGGCCGAAACCAGTCATCATCAGAACACCGAAGAAATGCGTGCTTTCGTGCGTAACATGACGCACAACAGTGAGGCTTTTAACCACTGGTGGAAACAGCAGGACGTGCTGGCACGAGAAGGAGGCGAGCGCGTGTTTACCCACTTGCAACAGGGGGCGTTGCGCTATCGGCAACTGACGTTTAATCCGGCGGAAAATAGCGGGTTGAAGCTGGTGATGCTGATCCCTCTGCCGTAACTGGTAACAAATTCATAAACAGGTTTACCTGCCATTTATTTATTGGTTCATATAAACGCGCTAGGGTGATAGCTACCGATGATATCCATCATCCAGTAACGTTATTCATCTCCTTGAGGTAATCCTATGCAATCCGAAGAACAACGTCTTATCGATGGTCTGTTTGGCCGCTTGAAAGAAGCCGAGACCAAGACGGGCCAGAGGGATCTCCAGGCAGAGCAGCAAATCAATCAGCACATCCGTGAACAGCCTTCCGCGCCCTATTACATGGCGCAGGCGATGATCATTCAGGAAGCAGCGCTCAAACAGTTGGATCAGCGGGTGAAAGATCTGGAGGGCCAACTTGCCCAACAGCAGCAAAATAACGCCAGCCAGCCAAGCAGCGGCGGTTTTCTGGCCGGGCTGTTCGGCGGCGGTAACCGCAGCACGCCAAGCCCACGCGAGCAGTATCAGGCGCAACAACAAAATAACGCAGCATGGAACAATCAGCCGCAACCGGGCTATGCTCCGCAGCAGCAGCAACCCGCTTACAGCCAGCCACAACAGGCGGCAACTTCACGTGCCGGTGGGTTCCTCAGTGGGGCGTTGCAGACCGCTGCTGGCGTGGCGGGCGGGGTGGTATTGGCCGATATGCTGACCGGCATGTTCCGTCATTCGCAACCGCAAGAAATTGTGAACATTATCGATGAGACCCCGGCAGCGCCGGTGGATGACAGCGCGATGAGCAATTTCGACGCCTCCAACAACCTCGACACCTTCAACGGTGGCGATAGTCGCTTCCTCAATCAGGACAACGGCTTCCAGAACGCGGATTATCAAAACGACGATAACACCGACTTCTCTGATGACGACTACAGCGACGACGATTCGTTTATCTGATGCAGCCCCCTCTCCGCCTGGGGAGGGGGGTAATGTTTCTTGTTTCCCGCATCCTGGTCTACAGTTAACCCTTGCCAATGACCGCTAGTGACGAGAAGCCATGCCGCAAATACCTTCTATCCCCCCTTTTGTTAGCGCCCGTTTACTGATGCGTCCGCCGGTAGCCGACGATGTTGCCCGCTTTTACGCTATTTTTGGCGATCCGGAAACTCAACGCTTTAACCCCGCCGGGCCTGTTGCCAGTGAGCAGTTGGCACAACAGGCGCTGTCGGAAAGGATCGAGAACTGGCGGCAGCATGGCTATGGTTCCTGGGCGATTGCGCTGCATGAACGGCCGGAGTGGATTATTGGATTTGGCGGGATTTCCTGGCGGCCGCTGGGGGCTCAACGTACGGTGAATTTGGGCTATCGGTTTGACACACAGGTTTGGGGCCGTGGATTGGCTACGGAACTGGCGCAAGCCTCGTTGGAATATGGTTTCGAACAGCTGCGGCTGGCAGAAATTTCTGCGATTGTTCGTGAAAAAAACCTGGCCTCGTGCCGCGTGCTGGAAAAAGCAGGTTTACGTCTGGTGGATACCCTCGATGACGTGCCCGGTGAGACACCCAGCCTGGTATACAGCATCACGCGCAGCGACTATCAGGGCTGCTGAGACGGGGGTTCATCGTTGATTTTCGCCAGTTCCCGGCGGTAGGACTTCACCTTCTGACGTTTCTTCAGCCAGGTGGTGGTGGATACGATAAAAATCAGCCCGGATAGGGTCAGTACACCAATCGGATGGCCGTAAAACACCATCATGATAAAATAAATGGCAGAGACAATCGCTACCCATTTCGCCGTATTCCCCATCGTATTCTTTTCCTGACTTAAACGGCGGATGTGCTCTTCTTCACTGATTCCCATACTCTCTCCCGATTGGCTGAACGTTCCATTATATGGGGCCGGAATGCTGATATTTCAATCGATTAAAGAGTAAAGAAGCGTAAAGCTCGGCGGATTTATTCACCACGGCGATGCAGATAGCGCTCCGGCAGAGAGCACGGCAAAAACTGAGCTCGCCAATCTGAAAAAGGACCTTCAGCTTAATGCCAGTCACTCAAGGTGGCCGGCATTGATTTTTATAGGGTATTTTCGTTTAAATGATTTCAGTTCCCGGGGATCACTGCGTTCCCTTCGCCCTGGTAACACCAGACTCTCCACAAACTCATAAAAATGCTTCAGATGCCCAGGCACAGCCTCCGGTGAACATAATGGTAATCCTATCAATAACCTGAAAATCTCATTTATTGTCCCGCTGAAGCTCAACTGATACGGCAGATAATCCCCTTTCAGATGGAATGCCATTCTTACCATTTGATACCGCACCAGATTGGCGTGCTTCCTGATGCCAGTAATCTGCGGTGAGTTTAAACAGGGCTTTCATCGGGTCTTCAGCGAGCGTTTTACGCCGCTGGATAACGGAACTGGGGGCGGTGAACGGGTGCCCCGTCCGATCAACTATGCCCATTAAATTCACGATTTGGGACAGAGGGCGATTGCTATAAAGCGCCATTCCGATGACCAGCCAACCCATGGATTCAAGAGGGAGTTTACGTTTTCTGAGAGTCAGGGTATCGGTCAGGGAAAAAGCCTGCTGAATGAGGTCAGGGGAAAGCAGATCGGTCAGCGTCTGAATCTTTTCAGGGGAAGTCATGTTGATAATGCCAAGAGCCTGAAAGATGCATAAAAAGGGCTCCAGTCATGCCTTGAAACCCTTTACACCAACCACAGGATAGTTCAACTGATCCTTAAACGATCGGCATTAATCTTCAGCTCCTTTTTTCTTGGAGAAATGGACTGGCGAGCGAGGACGACAGCTTCCGCAAAAAGTTTTCAGTCAGAGACTTCAAGGGGTTAGAACTGCGGTGAATTATCGACTTGCACCATCACCGCATTGATTTTTGGCACAACGCCAACGGTCACAGTTTCTGCCGGATCATTTCCGCGCCAACACTCCCCCTCGACTGAACAGGTGTTTTGCTTAATGTAGTCAAGAGAAGTAAGGTAAGCGCTAACCTTGCTGGTCTCAGTTGTACCGTGAAACGTTACCGAATATACAAGTGAACCTGGACCCGCCACGTTATAAAAATCGAATTCATACCAGTCCGATATTCGCGGAATGTTCTTCAGAATGTCAGGCGTATAATATTCATACTCCTTTTTATCCTGTTCGGTGTAGTGCGCGCTGCCAGCCAGTTCCATTCGTATCGTTGGCCATAAGTAAGCAAACGCGGCCATGATGATAACAACGACGGCAAGAGCGATTTTAAATGGCTTTCTCATACAATCAGATCCCTTCTCTTCCCGTTTTGTATGAAAGAGCCATCCATGGTCGCAATAGCAACGTTTCCGGACTTCCAATCGTTGTAGGGTTGGAGAGTCTTCATAAAGTCAGGCAGTTGGCCTAAGCGTGGCCTAGCGTTGGGGAATCGTTCAGGGTCCGGAAACAACAGAGGCTGGCTAACGCCATCATCATTGCCAAAGCAATGCTTTTACGTTCGTGATACAGGCGGCCCTTCCGGATCCGCCACGTGATGAACTTGCCTACTCGAATGATCTGTTTTGGGGAAACCATAGACTGGGCATAAGTAACATCGTAGCGTTCAGCTCTCATTGCCTCGCCGTGCGCTATTTTGTTCTTCAATATTCTGACGTCATCCCCTCTCGCATGACCAAGATCAACCCAACCCAGCACTTCCGTATAGATCAGCCCACCTCTGGCGGTTGCCGCCTGTGAACCGTCGATTATTTCATTCCGTTTACTCATCCTTAAGCTCCATTCCTTTTAAAAAGTATGTAATCACATGATTACGGGTTATATACGGGAGTTCACCCAAATGTTGTCACTCCCGCTTACTTTCCTTTACCGCGTGCTGGCATCCCATACTTCATCTCCTGGCAGCGATACCAGAAACAATTTAGCAGAGGCTTATCCCAATATCCTTAATGAGTTTTGTACGATGTCCAATACCCTTTACTATTTGAATTTCTTTATAGGTATACCCCGAACAAAACCCCCTCTAGCAATATGATTTATCAATAAAAAACCAATAACCAGCAACGTTATTCATAACCCTAAAATTCAATAGGTCGTGACATATCTATTCAGCAAACTTACATAGTGATATCACTCATCACCAATGATATATCATGGGACGCAAGGTAGCCCGGCATCCACTTCTCCGTATTCCCCATCATATTCTTTTCCTGACTTAAACGGCGGATGTGCTCTTCTTCACTGATTTCCATACTCTTTCCCGACTGGCTGGAGGTTCCATTATAAGGGCCGGAACGGAATGCTCATATTTCAATCGATTAAAGAGTAATAAGCGTAAAGCTCGGCGGATTTATTCACCACGGCGATGCAGATAGCGCTCCGGCAGGCTCAGCCCAGGCAAGGTGGTGCCGTCGTTGCGCCCAAACAGCCGATAGCGGTTACGCGCCACCGCATCGTAAAACGCATCCGCCAGCCGCTGCGGCAGAAAGCGTGCCAATGCCAGCAGGCGAAATGGCCAGCCAAGCTGTTGCAGTGCCTGAAAAAACGCCGCCGAACGCAGCCAATGCTGGCCGCGCTCCAGATAAACAATGGAGTCAAAACGATCGGTGGGTAACGCCAGCCAGCGCAGAATTGCCTGCCCTTCCACGGATTGCACCGTGGCTAACAGGATCCTGCCGTGACGATCGGCACGGATCAAAAATCTCACCAGCCCGTGACACAGGTTACATTCGCCATCGAATAACAACACCCGATCACCGGGCTGCAGATAAGGGGGGAGTCCTGGCCGATTCATTCTGCCTCCTGAGGGTTGCCACCAGACTAACGCGCTTTCCCCCTCAGTACCAGCAGGCTCGCTTAAGGCGCAGGCGGGGCCGGAGGGTTATCCGGTAATGCCACAACGGAGATACGCACCTCATAATGTTTGGCACTACTGGCCGGGATCACCGACGTTAGCTTATTGATGGTTTCAGTCGGATTATCACTGGCGGAAGTCGCGCAAAATAGCTCGCCCCCGTGGCAGAAGCCCGGTTTAGGCATATGCCCACCAGGGAACGGCGGCAGACGGAAGCCTTGCTCAGGCGGCGGTGGGGCATTTTTATCGGCCGGAGCCGGAGCGGAAAGTGCACTGACGCTGAACAGCGTCACACCAGCCAGAAAAGGCAGTGCCAGTACTTTGACGGTATTTTTCATGTTATTGACCTCATTTGCCGGGATTGGGTTTTAACCTACCCCGCACCCGACACATGAGAAAGTCGCTTTTCACGACCTTTTCATCCCCGATGATCTTTGCTTACATTCCACCGCTAACGTGATGAAAGCTTAAGGATTATGTAAAGATCATGAAGAAATTTTTGTTGAGAACACACGGCTGTACAATGTGAAAGGCATTCAGCCTAACCATTTTTACAACTGCGTTTTTTTCTTCTGTCTGAAGTTTTCATCATTAATACAATAATGGTAGGAGTCGATAATCAGGCCTGTTAGCCGCAAGATATTCTCAGGTCGGTCAATAATAATATGCCCTCCAGCCGCAAGTTCCAAACCCGCTCGGATAATTTCGGCATGTCTCTCTTCATTGATTTCCAAAGGGAGTAATACGGTAGGTCTTTGCTTATTGTCGAAATAGCGTAGCACCCATCGGGTCGTCTTCCCCTGAACCAAAATACTGAAATAACTTTCCGTATCTTTTGCTGTTAAATCTGCACTTTCACCCAGGATCATTGCCACATTTTCAAATAAAGCCCGCTCAGCAAAAGTAGTAACTATCTTACTGTTTTCTGGGTCAATAATCGGCGCTAACGGATCGATTTCGTTGCTTTTCTTAACGTCACCAAACTCTTCAGACGGCGCTTTATTTTCAGAAGTCACAGACAATCCTGAAACAACCATTGCACTAACCGCTTTCTCTACGGCCAGGCGCACCAAAGGGGTGATCGTCTCAAGAAAACGCTGGTTAAGTTGACGTTGGACGTTAGAACGATTCGCCACATATCTGACAAAATCCACGTCCACATCCCTTAGGCTGGCACTGATGGTCTTGGTAAATGAAGTCAGATAAATGCTCTCTTCAGCCAAGGTTCTCAACGCTTCCGGCTGAAATTGATCGTGCCTAAACCTATAAAGCTGTTCAATATCAGAGTCATTCAAATCATTAAAATCTATCTTAAGGAAGGGCGTATCATCCATAATATTTTTATCTTTTAGATCGGTAAAGAACCGCCATTCCTTGCCGTTGGTGATTGCTGATACGGTGACTTCTGGGGTGGCATTAAAGTAGCGTGATAGCTGTGGGCTGTGGTTTGTTAAGTTTTGGCTGAAGGATTTCGCCTCAATAAACATGACAGGTACGGCATGACAGAAAAGAGAATAATCAACCCGCTCTCCCACTTTAACCCCTGGGAAATCAGCACCATATTCTGCTTTTACTTTAGTGGGGTCATAAGGGTGAAAACCAAGAATTTCCAATAATGGTAAAATTAATGCCTGCTTTGTTGTTTCTTCCGTGTTGCAATGCTGGCCTACCGCAGCGACATGATGTACATGTGCTTTAAGCTTGTCTCTGAATGCATTCATCAAACATCCCTCTTGCTGTGTTAGAAATTGGTCATATCTTAAAGTCATACCTACAGAAAGGGTTACTGATTTCACGGACGTTACCGTATCAGTAACTGGCTGAGTTTATTTATTGAATAAAATAATATTAACGTTAAACATTAAATATATAGCAGAACAAGCAAGCTTTGATCAAAGGCATCAATTCAATATTAATACACAGTTCAAAAATAATCGGTCAGCATTCATAACCATAAGAAAACTTATAGAAATTAAATAATTGCAGTCAAAATTAAATTTCAGTATTTCGTTTTTATATATTTTGTATTTCGCTGGTGGGACAGAACGAGGTAAACGGCAAGAAGATGTGTATAACAGATGGATTTATCTACTAAAATTGTTCAGTCAACCAATATCACTCCGCTTGATTCAAATCAAATGGAGCACAGCCAGAAGCTGCGCTCCAGAGACATTACTTGCCGCGAGTCAGCGTGCTGTAACTGGTCATCAGGTTACGGTAGTCAGGGATATGATTCGCAAACAGCGCCCCCAGCCCTTCCACATCGTTACGCCAGTCACGGTGCAGTTCACAGGCAACGCCGAACCAGGTCATCAACTGCGCGCCCTCCGCTTCCATACGGCTCCAGGCCGATTGACGAGTCAGTTCGTTAAAGGTACCGGAAGCGTCGGTGACCACAAACACCTCAAAACCTTCACTGAGAGCAGACAGCGCCGGGAAGGCCACGCACACTTCGGTAACCACCCCGGCGATAATCAATTGTTTACGGCCGGTGGCTTTCACTGCCTTGACGAAGTCATCGTTGTCCCAGGCATTGATCTGTCCAGGACGAGGAATAAAGGGCGCATCGGGGAATTGAGCTTTTAGCTCCGGTACCAGCGGGCCATTGGGGCCATCTTCAAAACTGGTGGTCAGGATGGTCGGCAGGTTGAAATACTTCGCTAAATCACCCAATGCCAGTACGTTATTTTTAAAACGATCGGGATCGATATCTCGTACCAGTGAAAGCAGCCCTGCCTGATGATCCACCAGCAATACGGCGGCCTGATCCTTGTCGAGGCGTTTGTAATTTGCAGTCATGGTTTACTCCTGTGGGGGTTTGATTATTGCGGCTAAAGTTGCCCTTGGCCGATAAGGCCAGAGCGCAGAGATTGTCTTAAAGTGTAGAACCGGATCCGGAGCTGTTTTTCCGGATCGGTTCTGAAGTGTAGATCAGTGCTTAACCAGCCTGGTGCTCAGCTGCCATGCTGCCGAACTTACCGCCGTTGAAGTCATGGAAAGCCTGCTGAATTTCCGCATCGCTGTTCATCACGAACGGGCCATAACCCACGATAGGCTCGTCGATGGGCTCGCCGCTCAGTACCAGCAAGCTGACATCGTTATTGGCTTCGATAGTGACTGAATCCCCCGCACGGTCAAACCTGACCATTTGGGTTTCACGCACCACTTCCTCGCCGTTAACATGAATGGCCCCGTGCAGCATCACCAGCGCCAGCGTATGGCCTTCTTTCACCGTCAACGTGGTGGTGTGACCGGCGTTCAGCTTCATGTCCCAGACATTAAGCGGGCTGAAGGTGCGTGCCGGGCCTGATGCGTCGCCGAAGCTACCGGCAATCACCCGAACCTGCCCTGCGCCATCCGCCAGTGAGACCACCGGGATATCCGCATTCAGCAGCGTCTGGTAACCCGGCTCAGCCATTTTGTCTTTGGCCGGCAGGTTTACCCACAACTGCACCATTTCCATGGTGCCGCCGTTGCGCGAGAAATCCCGCGAATGGAACTCTTCATGCAAAATACCTGAGGCGGCAGTCATCCACTGCACGTCACCGGGACCAATCACCCCGCCGCTGCCGGTGGAATCGCGATGTTCGACTTCCCCCTGATAGACGATGGTCACCGTTTCAAATCCGCGATGCGGATGCTGGCCAACGCCACGGGTGCCGGAAGCAGAGCGGAACTTGGTTGGCGCCGCATGATCCAACAGCAGGAACGGGCTCATTTCCGCCCCCAGATCGTTATAGGAGAACAGTGAATTCACCAGGAAACCATTGCCGACCCAGTGGGCTTCAGGGCTATTGTAAATACCGAGGATTTTTTTCATCTTGGACTCCTGTTTCAGGTCTCACGACCTTAGGTTGATGCCAGAAGTTTAATCCAATGCCATTTGCTGCAGTAGTAGGCAAGATGTACACTCAGCGTTCTATATATGGAACGATAAGGACAGCCGATGTTCACTGATTTGAACGATCTGTTTTATTTCGCCAGCGTGGTCGACCATCAGGGATTCGCCCCTGCCAGTCGTGCGCTGGGTATTCCCAAGTCCAAACTGAGCCGCCGCGTGGCGCTGTTGGAAGAGCGCCTGGGCGTACGCCTGATACAGCGCTCAACGCGGCGTTTTTCCGTCACCGACGTGGGGCTGAATTACTACGCACACTGCAAGGCGATGCTGGTGGAAGCCGATGCGGCGCAGCAGGCCATCGAACAAACCCGCGCCGAACCCTGCGGCACGGTGCGCATGTCTTGCCCGGTAGCGATCCTGCATACCCGAGTCGGCAGTATGGTGGCAGCCTTTATGGCCGATTACCCGAAAGTCACGGTGCATCTGGACGCCACCAACCGTCGGGTAGATGTGGTAGGTGAAGGGCTGGATCTGGCGATCCGCGTGCGGCCACCGCCGCTGGAAGACAGCGATCTGGTACTGAAGATCCTGGCGCAACGTACCTGGTGTGTCGCCGCCAGCCCGGCATTGGTACGCACCCTCGGGCCGGTGCAACGACCGGAGGATCTGCATAAATACCCCACGCTCGATCTCGGGCCTGCGCGTGCACAACATTTGTGGCAATTGACCGGGCCGGACGGCGTGAAAGCGGAATGGGAACACAGGCCACGGCTGGTCACCGACGATATGCTGATGTTGCGGACCGCGGCGATTGCCGGCGCCGGTATTGTACAACTGCCGTCGATGATGATGCGCGATGACATGTTGCGTGGGGAATTGGTACAACTGTTACCCGGCTGGCAGCCGCAGGGCGGCGTGGTGCATGCGGTTTACCCGTCACGCCGTGGGCTATTGCCAGCGGTGCGGCTACTGCTCGACTATCTGGCGCAACAGTTCGCGACTATCGAAGAAGAGTGATCAACCGGTAATTTCGATGGCGTTACCGTCCGGATCGCGGATGATCGCTTCGTAAAAACCATCGCCGGTCCAGCGCGGCGGCGCTTGCAGGATCCCTTCCTGTTGCGCGCGCTGCGCCAGTTGATCGACCAGGTTCTCGTCACCAACCGACAGCGCAATATGCGCCCAACCTACTCGCTCATTGGCCTGCTCCGCCGACAGCAACACCGGCAAACTCATGATCTCCAGCGTTGGGCCGCTAGCCAGGCTGACAAAACGGGAAACAAAACCCGGGCGATTCTTGCTGACGTACAATTCTCCGGCCACGCCGTTGAAGTAACGCTGCCAGAACGCCACCTGCGCATCAATGTCACGGGTCCACAGGGCAACATGGGCTATTTTCATTTCACTCTCCAATAGGGAAATCGCTGTACAACACCTTGCCACCGCTGTGGGTCACCTGCTGTTCGAGCTGTGGATGTCTGCCGGGAAGCGTCACCAAATAATCAACGCGGCTGGCATCGAGGAAGCTGTAAGGGGCATAGGTATTAAGTTTGTCGCCGGTACAGAGCACCGCCACATTTCCGCAACGCGTCAGCAGGCGTTTTTTGAACTGAGCATCCTGATAATTCAGCGCCGAAAAACCGCTGCCCGGCTCATAGGCGCATATGCCGGTAAAGGCGATATCGAAATGAAAACCGTCAATTTCCTGCACCGCTTTAGCGTCCACGCAACCACCGATGTCGGCATCCAGCTCACCGCCGATTAAAATAGTGCGGATCCCCGGTCTTTCCAGCATCTTAGCGGCGATACTCAGCGAATTGGTCACCACTGTCAGCCGTTGGTCAGATGGCAACAAATCGGCCAGGTAAAGGTGGGTGCTGCCGGCATCGAGGAAAATCACCTGATCCTGCTTGATCAATGCCAGTGCGGCCAACGCCAACGCCTGTTTCTCATCACCGCTCAAATGCAGTCGTGTACTAATCGGCCCGGTTGCCGGTGTCGCTGCCAGTGCGCCACCATAAATGCGCTTACACAGGTTTTTAGCCGCCAACTGACGCAGATCGCGCCGAATGGTGGCTTCGGTCGTGTTCAGCCGCTCGGCCATTTCGACCGCCAGCACCTGCCCCTGTTGCTGCAGCAGGGTCAGGATCGCTTCATGGCGTTGGTTGGGAAGCAGTTTGGACATTCTGTCTCTCGGTGGCGAACAAGTGATCATGAATGTACACAAGTGTGCATAAACGTACAAATAATTCGAGAACAGGGCTGGCGGGTTTTGTGGTTGCCGTCGTGGTGGACATTTACTGCTGCCGTTGCTGGAAGAAGGGATCGGGTAAACACGGGAATTTCATCAGACGATCTCCTCAGCCCGAATGATTTGGCTATACTGAGGCAAGCAACGTTACCGCAGAACGTAACGGCTTGGGCGCTAAGGGAAAAAGATGCTGTCAAAAATAGTGAAGTGGCTGTTTCAGTTGCCGGTCAGGCTGTTTGGGGGGATTTTCAGGAGTCGCCTGACGATTTTTATCTTCTTTATGCTGATCGCCGTTGGGGTGTTCAGCGCCAAACGCTATCTGCGTGCTCATCAAAATGACGATGAGTTTGTCTCGGTCATCCCCACTGATTACAACCGGGCTATCCAGCGTGAAATGCCGCTGCGCGAGGCACGCGAACAGTGCGGTGGCCCCCTGCATGACAATGCTGGACGACCCTGGCCAACCTCAGCCGGTTTCCTGCACCAGGCGGAACACCAGGCCAACGGGCGCCTGCAGCAACTGACGCTGGACAATCAAAACAACGATTTTCCGGTGTTGGTCAAACTGGAAACACCCGGCCAGCCGCAACAGCTGGCCGAAGTATTTATTCCCGCGGCAGGCAGTTTCAATCTCAAAACCAATCCGGCCGGCGAATATGTCCTGAAGATCAGAAATATCAAAAGCGGCTGTAACTTCCGCTCCCGGCCTTTCACCCTCAGCAGTCAGCAGAATTGGCGTCTGCCGCTAACCCCGCAAACGGACGGCAGCGTGAGGCTCCAGCCGATCAGCGATCGTGAGTTTTAACCTGAGCGCTTATTTCTTCACCGGGTGATCGCGGCGAAACAGTTCCCAGCTTTCAATTTCCTGGCCGTTAGGCAGGGTGCAGGTGGAATACTGGCCGTTGGTATTTTGTTTGGCATTCAATTTGCCGCCAATCTCGGTGCAATAAACGTCTGCCGGATTAGCCATGCCGATCGGTTTCATCTTGGGTGGGGGTGGCGCATCGTTGGAGTTCATGGTGCAGCCCTGTAGCATCGCCATCCCTGCGAACAGCGAGATCATCAGAATTTTTTTCATGTTTTCAGCTTATACCAATTAAAACGGCGGTAACTCTGGTTAACCGCCGTTTACGCTATCAGGAAATAAAGGATGCGCCCTGCTTCAGTACCAGATCGCAGGCCTTTTGCTTCACTTTCTCGGTAATTTGCGAGGTGCCCAGACTGTTCAGATCCAGGCTCTTGCCTTCGCCGGTTTGCAACAGACCGCCCAGCCCTTGCTGGTAGTCCTGGCTCTTGGCATTCTCAGGGCTGCTGATACCCAGCTTGCTCAACAACTTGTCCTGTACCGCTTCAGTGCTGTTACCTGACAATACGTTGTTTTTCACACAGTACTGCAGGATGCCGGCGGCATTGGTCATGCTGTTGGAACTCAGCGCTTTATCACCGCCATTCAACAGGCCGGTTAGCGAGGACAGTGAAGTGCCGCCAGTGCTGTCGCCTGACTTGCTCAGTTCACCGGCGGCGCTGCTGAGAGAATCCATCAGTCCGGCAGCCTGAGCCGCGCCACAGGCCATAGCGGTGGTCAATGTCAGTGCCAAAAGTAAACGTTGCTTGGTGTTCATGGGGGTAAAACTCCTGTTATCTCGCCATTCCTGCCTGCTTCCATTGCCCTGTGCGGCAGGAGAAATCAGGCGGGTCTATCCGCTGCAATAAGCGCAATGCGCTGGTTCACATCTTCGGACGCCACCACCGGCGACAAGTTCCTTTTAACCGATCGCGCCGCAATTTTTTCGGAATTCAGGTAATTTTTTGGCTGAATAATCAGCAACAGGGGGCAGATCGAACGACCCGCCGGTGATTAGAACTGCCAGCGGAACCAGCCAAAGAACACGTTCCCGTTATTGTAGGTACCGGGAATATAGGTGGCCTGGAAGGTCAGTTGTTTGTAGCCAATAGAGGCCAACGGCAAGGGTGCCGGGATAGGAATGTAATTCCAGTTATCTCGCGCGGTGATGCTGGCGGTAAAGCCCAGGCCAAGGCGGAAATCCTTGTCCTCCAGCGGCCGCCAGATCTTCTCATAAGCGTAACCGCCGATCGGTTCCCACTTATTGAACGAATCCTTGAATACCATCATATAGAGGCCATGCCAGTCGCCGTCGCTGTCGTAACGCGAGATACCATAGCCACCGCCCCACGGCCGCTCGTTGTACGAGTCGATTTTTTCCTGACTGTAAGTCAAACGGTTGTGCCAGGTAATTGCCGGCACATAGAGGTCTTTATTCGGAGAGTTGTTCCAGGTTTCCGCCACGTTACTGGTGAAACGCTGCCACAGACCCGGCTTTTCAGCCTGCGTGGCGTTGCTATTTTCTGCACCAACCTCAGCGTAAGAAGGTAGTGCAGGAAATAGCAACGCCATTGTGCAAGCCAAAATAGTCCGTTTAAAAAACATCATAAATTCCTGTAAAAAATAAGGCCGAGGATTCTTACCGATTGCCCCATCAAGATCAAGCTGTATCTTATTTATCCAGCCTGTTTCTGCCCCCTGTTGTCACTTGGTTAAGTTTAGTCGCCATCAGGGAAGAGAGCCGATTTTGGGCGCTCAGGCTACCCTTCCCTCAGGGCAGCGTCTGTCAGAAAACTCCGCAATCGCGCCGCCACGGCAGCAAGTGCTGGCGGCTATGCGGCATGCGGTAAAACTTCTTTTCTGCGCTGGGTGTAGTGAAATGTTTACTCCCTTCCGGCAAGCAAATGTAACGGCGGTCACGTTTTTAATCGCTACTGAAAAGCCGCTTTATCGACGATCCTGCCAAACTAAGGCCCTTGCCGTGCAGAGCTGCTGTAAATATGCAGTTACATCGCTGCAATAGTGGCCCGAGCCACCAATAACAGGCGGATGGCAGGGAGTCATTTAATCAGCAGGCAAAAGTACCGGGTGCGTAACCCGTGCCCCATGATCTGGCTACACAAGCCAGATTTTACATATCTATTACATTCGATGAAAAATACCACCGGTAATATCCACACAATTCATGCAGCATCAGCACAACGTAAACCCGCGAATACAAGCCACCGCCCCACGATACCGCCACCGCAACTTGAACAAGCCGATAGTTTAAATAATTGTTAAAGCTAACCAGCGAAGCCCAGCCTACAGGGCCCAGCGTTATTTCATGATTCGTTACACAACATCACCGGCAATTAATTGTGCCGTTCTCTGCCTGATAAAAGAAAGATAAGAAATCCGGAGAAATACATGAAAATCACTATTGGAGCCTTTATCCTGCAACAGCTCCGCACCCTGAACATCGATCGTATTTATGGCGTACCCGGCGACTATAATTTGGCGCTGCTGGAACTGATTGAACAGGATGACAATCTTGAGTTCATCGGCAACTGTAATGAACTCAATGCCTCCTACGCAGCCGATGGCTATGCACGACTAAAAGGTGCCGGAGCGCTAATCACTACCTACGGCGTCGGTGACCTGGCCGCGCTGTCCGGCATTGCCGGTGCCTACGCCGAATCGGCCCCGGTGGTCTGTCTGTCCGGTACCCCGCCGCTGCATGCAATGAAAAATCACCTGCTGCTGCACCACACGCTGGCGGACGGTAACTTTGATAACGTGATGAACTGTTTTAAACAATTCACCGTCGCCCAGGCATTAATTACGCCCGAAAATGCGGCGGTGGAAATCCCCCGCGTTATTTCCCGCGCCTGGACGGAAAAGAAACCGGTTTATTTGCAATTGCCTTCCGATATTTGTGATGTAGAAATTGAAATCACTCAGGCGGTGGCACCACCGCAATTACCCGCCAGCGACAAATATAATGTTCAACTGGCAGCAATGGCGTTGCTTGCGCGAATCAAACTGGCAAAAAAACCGATTATTCTGGTCGACCAAATGGTGGACCGTTTTCAGCTACAGCAATTAGTGATCGACGTGGCACATAAATTCGCCATCCCGCTCACCAACATGCCAACGGCCAAATGTATTATTCCGGAAACCACGCCGGGCTGGATCGGCGGTTACAGCGGTAACCTGTCACGCCCCGAACTCTTTGAACACATGGCGCACTCAGACTGCGTGTTGAGCTTCGGCGTACGGCTGGTGGACTCCACCACCGGCTATTTCTCGCATCGCATCCCGGCCGACGCGCAAATCGATATTCAGCCATTTTCAGTGAAGCTGGGCGAGACGTCTTATCCGGCAGTGGCGACGGCAGATCTGCTGCAGGCGCTGCTGGCATTGGGTGAAGGCGTGGCAGACCATCAGCCGGCCGCGCTACCCGAAGTACGCCATCGGCTGGCGACGCCGGGCGAAACCCCCATCGATCAGGCCTATTTATGGCAGCGCCTGCAACGCTTTATTCGGGCCGATGACGTACTGGTGGTAGAAAACGGCACCTCGGGCGCGGCGATTGGCGGCATGCGAATGCCGGATGGCGTCAACGTGGTCAATCAGCCCATTTGGGGTTCGATCGGTTATACCCTGCCGGCGCTGCTGGGTACCATGATGGCCGCACCGGAACGTCGGCACCTGCTGTTTATTGGCGATGGCTCGTTCCAGCTTACCGCGCAGGAAGTTTCCACCCTGCTGCGTTACGATCAGAAACCGATTATCTTCCTGATTAATAACGACGGTTACACCATCGAGCGTTACATTCTCGGCGAAAATTCGTCGTACAACGATATTGGGCCGTGGGACTACGCCAAGCTGCCGGCGGTGCTCAACACCCAGGCGACACCGTATTGCGTGGCGGTAGAAACCACCCAACAGCTGGAGTTGGCGCTGGAGCACGCCTCACGGCAGGATCAATTGACCTTTATCGAAATAAAGGTGCCGATGATGGACACGCCGCCGGTGATGAAGGAGTTCTGCAACCGCTGCAATAATTTTAACTTCGGCCTGACCAACCCGCGCCGCGCTTAGCCCCATCAGCCTCCCTCCGCCGTTGCTCAGGTAACGGCGGATTTTCCCAAAACCTGTACCACCTGCTGCTGCAAGGTTTGCAGTAGCGGGTGTTGCCTCTTGGCTCCCAGGCGCAAGGCATGCGCCACTGTCGGCAAAGGCAGCCTGCGCTCAAAGTTGGCCTCGATCTGCACTCGCCGATCGACAGACTGCTGATTGAGTAACCCCACGCCCATTCCTGCAGAGATGGCCGCCAACATCCCCGCCACCGACGGGCACTCCACCGACACCTGACAGGCAATACCCGCGGCGCTCAGGCGCTCTTGCGCCAGGCGGCGGTAAAAACAATCAGGTCCGTAACTTACCAGCTTCACGCTATCCCCCGGCTGATAGCGCCAACCCGGTGGCACACACCAGTGAATACGCTCCGTTGCCAGCACCATATCTTCCGCGCTCAGCGCATCGCAAAACTGTTGATGCAGCACCAGATCCAGCGTCCCTTGATCCAGTGCGTTACGCAGCACCTGGCTTTGCTCGATGACCAACTGCACATCCACCTGCGGGTGTTGGTGGGTGAATGCCGCCAGCAAGGCCGCCAACTGCGGTAAAGACATCTGCTCCGTGGCGCCAAAACGCACCTTGCCCTGCAATAACGAGGGGGAGAAATGCGCCAGTGCCCGATCGTGCGCCTGCAGAATCTGCCGTCCATGCGACAACAGGGCCTCGCCATCCGCTGTGGCGGTCAACGTCATGCCCTGACGATTGACCAGCGTGCGCCCCAACTGCTCCTCCAGCCGTTTGATTTTCCAACTTACCGCCGACTGGCTGAGATTTAGCTGTTGTGCCGCACGCGTCATACTGCCGGTGTCGATAACGCTCTGCAGCGCCCGCAATGCATCAATGGATAAGCGCTGGTTCATAGACGCCTCATGACAAAAATTGGATTTAACCACCATAACTTGTCATTGGCGTCATAGGAAGACGATCAGTATGGTTTGCGTACAACACGGCAACCGGATAATCAACATGAATGGCTTAACATCTGTGCTTAATCAGCAAGTTATTGTCGATGGCCATCGTATTGCCACCGGCATACATGGTACCGGCGCCCCCCTGGTATTGGTACACGGCACCCCTGCCCACGCGATAATCTGGCGGGATTTGCTGCCAAGCCTGACGGCGGCGGGCTTTAGAGTCCATCTCTACGATTTGCTGGGTTACGGCGCATCAGAACGCCCATTGTCGGCAGATACCTCCATTGCCGCCCAAGCGGAATTACTGATCGCCCTGCTGGACCACTGGCAACTGAATTCCGCCCATGTGTTTGGTCACGATATTGGGGGCGCATTGTCGCTGCGCGCGGCTTTTGGGCATGCCGAACGTTTCCGCTCCCTGACCATCGCGGATATTTGCAGTTATGATTCCTGGCCTTCGCCAAGCTGGCGCGGCATCCGCGATAATTATCATCAGTACGCCGTCATGGACGCCTCACAGCATGAGCAAACCCTGGCTCGCCAACTGAAAATGGCGGTGTTCAACAAGTCGCGGATGTCAGGAGAGCTATTGCAGCACTATCTGGCGCCGATTGTCGGCGTGGTCGGCCAACCGGCATTTTATCAGCATCAAATCGCCCATTATGACGCCCGCTATACTGAGGACTTCGCCCTGCGCTTACCTGAGCTACGTCTGCCGGTGCAAATCCTGTGGGGTGAGAACGATGAGTGGCAACCGGTCAGTTACGCCTACCGTTTGCAGAGCGATATTCCCGGTGCCAGGCTGCAGGTGATCCCTCAGGCGGGGCATTTTTTAATGGAAGACGCACCAGAAACGGTAGCCCAACGGCTGGTGACGTTTATTCATTCACTTAAATCGGGCGAATAGGCCCAGGAGAACATGATGCAACTGATTGGCATGCTGGATTCACCCTATGTGCGCCGGGTGGCAATTTGTCTGAAATTATTGGAGCTCGAGTTTGAGCACCGCGCAATTTCGGTATTCAGCGGTTTTGAGCAATTCAAAGCCATTAACCCGGTGGTGAAAGCCCCGACGCTGGTGCTGGCCGACGATCAAATCCTGATGGACTCTTCACTGATCCTGGAATACGCCGCCGGCATCGCCCCCAGCGGTAAGGCTCTGCTGCCAGCCGAGAGCGCAGCACGACTGCATGCCCTGCAACTGAATGGCCTGGCGCTGGCCGCCTGCGAAAAAACGGTGCAAATCGTTTATGAGCAACAGCTACGGCCGCAAGAGAAACAACATCAGCCTTGGTTGGATCGCGTTCAGGGCCAACTGCTGGCGGCCTACGTCGAACTGGAAAAACAGTTGGCGCAAGCCGTGACTGCACCACAGGTTATGGGCAGTGCAGAGGTCAGCGTAGCGGTGGCCTGGAGCTTCACTCAACTCATGCTGCCCGGGCAGATTAGCGCCGATAACCACCCGACGCTGGCGGCATTTGCCGCTCAGGCCGAACGGCATCCTGCGTTTATCAGCACCCCGCAGGTTTAACCCGCCGAGGCGCGCGTCATACAGCGTTGGCGCCGCTCATCCACCCGTTTGGCAAACCAGGCGGTGGTCAACTTGCGGGTAATTTTCGGGCTTTCCAGTTGAATGCCCGGCAGCATTTCCCGTGGCAGTTTCTTGCCGGTGGATTTCTCCGCCAGGGCATAGACTCGCTCATACAGGTCGGTGTCGGCAAACTCCGGCAAATCGCCCTTCTCCAGCGCCCGACGAATCGACGAGTCGCTCATATTCAAACGCTGGCCGAGGGTGCGTACCGCCAGCTCGGTGGTCCCCGGCTTGTCGGTACCGTAGTTAATCACATCGCCGTCCAGCGCCAATGGAATACCTGTCGTCCGGCTGACTGCGCTCTGGAAGGCCGCGTTGCGGCTGGCGTACCAACCGGCATTGAAGTCGGCAAAGCGGTAAATCGGTTGGCTGTAGTTGGCCGGATAGCCCAACAGGTGAGCGATACCGAAATACATGCCGCCACGGCGGCTGAACACTTCACGACGAATCGTGCCGTCAATCGGGTACGGGTAGCCTTTGGCATGGGCTTCGGCGAAGGCAATGCTCACCTGCATCGGCCCGGCGGTATGCACCGGATTCAGGCTGCCAAACAGCTTTTGCCCCATCGGCACCGAATTAATCATGTCATCAAAAATATCGCTCAGGTCTTTTTCGGTGCGCACCTTATCGAGCCGATCGCTGTAACTCTTGCCGTTCGGCGATTTGATCATCAGGGCGGTGTGCACCAGGAAATTGGGGATATGCAGTTGGTCGGCGCGGCGGTCGATCTCTTTCCAGGCGATTTTTGGCAGCCCCGGCACCGGCGGGTTAGCCTGGAAGGTCGATTCCTGCTCGGTGACGGCCAGCACCGAACACAGGTTCTGGTCGCTGGGTTCAATACCCTGCGCGGCAAAAGCGGCGGTGATATCGGTGGCCCACCCCTGACGATCGGCGGTATTGGCCGGCATTAACCGCACCAGTTGGGCTTTGACGTCTGCCGGACGTTGTACCGGCGTAGTGGTCGTGGTTTTGGTGCTACAACCGGCCAACACCAACAGTGCACCCAGGCTCAATGGCTTGATAAAATGGCGAATTAGCATCTTTTCCCTGACCTTTTAGCATAAACTCCACTGACGTTAGCCCAGGCTGGGGCCGCGATCCAGTTTAAATATGCCAATCCTCTCGTACGGCCACCAGGAAAATCCGCTTTGATGATCTCAGGCATGTTCAAAGCCACTATAAACATGTATTTTATATGCAACATATAAAATAGCGATGCGGCAACGCAGAACCCGAGGAGTGATAGATGAACGAACTGCTTTGTTATAAAACCCTGCCGGAGTGGAACAGCACTACGCTACCAAAGAGCTTCCAGCAAAAGCACAACACCCAAAGCGGTACCTGGGCCAAACTCAGGCTGCTGAGCGGAACATTGACCTTCGCGTTGATGACTGAAGAGGGTGAAACCACCGAAACCTGGCAGTTCAGCCCCGAGAGCCAACCGCCGTTTATCGAGCCGCAGCAATGGCATCGCATCGTTTCATTCTCCGATGATATGACCTGCCAACTGGCTTTCTATTGCTCGCCGGAAGATTACTATCACAAGAAATACCAACTGACGCGTACCCACTCCGAAGTGATTGAGGCCGTCCAGCAGATCGCGCCCGGCAAGACGCTGGATTTGGGCTGTGGCGGCGGACGCAACTCGCTTTATCTCAACCTGAAAGGCTTTGACGTCACCGCCTGGGACAAGCACGGCCCATCGGTCGATAATCTCAACGGCATCATCGACAGAGAAGGCTTATCGCACCTTCGCGCCAGCGTGCAGGATCTCAATACCCACAGCTTCAGCGGCGAATACGACTTTATCCTTTCTACCGTGGTGTTGATGTTCCTCAACCCGGCGCAGATCCCGCGGCTGGTGAAAAACATGCAGGACAGCACGGTCAACGGCGGTTACAACCTGATCGTCGCGGCAATGGATACCCCGGATTACCCTTGCAGCCTGCCCTTCCCATTCACTTTTAAACCGGGTGAGTTGAAAGAGTATTACGCCGGTTGGGAAGTGCTTAAGTACAACGAAGAGGTTGGCCAACTGCACAAAACCGATGCCGCCGGTAATCGTATTTCGCTGCGTTTCGCCACGCTGCTGGCACGTAAGCCATAACCCCTGTCTGCCTGCGCGCAACTGATGGCGAAACACGGTAATCAACATGAAGTTTATTACGTTGCCAACCCGCCCCCGCGGCGTTAGGATCGCGCCCGGCTACGGGTGTAGCCAGTGTTATTGGCTGTCAGTTCCGCGCATGGAGAGGTTATTGTGTTAGAAAGTTTTGGCGTCCTGAATCTTTGGACCTATCTGGCCGGGGTGGTTTTTATCATCATCCTGCCGGGCCCGAATACATTGTATGTATTGAAAACCGGCGTAACACGCGGTGTGCGGGCCGGCTATACCGCCGCGCTGGGCGTGTTTATCGGTGATGCTATCCTGATTTTCTGCGCCTATATCGGCGTGGCTTCGCTGATCCGCACCACGCCGTTTCTGTTTACCCTGGTGCGTTTTCTCGGCGCGATCTACCTGCTGTTCCTGGGTGCCAAGATTCTCTACGCCACCTTTATCCAGAAGAATGCCGAGCAGCATCAACAGATTGAAGGCAGCCACAGCATTCTGCGCAAATCGCTGACGCTCAGCCTGACCAATCCGAAAGCTATCCTGTTTTATGTGTCGTTCTTCGTGCAGTTTATCGACTTCAACTATGCCCACACCGGTCTGTCGTTCACCATTCTGGCGTTGATCCTCGAATCGGTCAGCTTTATCTATATGACCACGCTGATTTTCTCCGGCGCGATGCTGGCGCACTTCTTCAACCATAAGAAAGGCCTGGCAAAACTGGGCAATGGCCTGATTGGCCTGCTGTTCCTCGGCTTCGCCACCCGCCTGGCGACCCTCAGCTCCTGATCCCGCCGATTAACGGCTGACTCAGTCAGCCGTTATGTCACGCAGAGCAAACCGATTGTCAGGCAGACAAAAGTCGTGCCGCCGGGCCTGCTGTAGACTTTTAAGGTTAACGATTTACCCAAAATAATTGGAGCTACATCAAGGCGGCTAGCGCGTGAATCGCGATGAGCTTACACAAGTAAGTGATTCGGGTGAGTGAGAGAAGCCAACACAGATGTAGCTTCAATAATTAAGGGTACGACCTTTTTTGTCTGACAGGAGGGCGTATGCCTGACAACATCCTAGCAGTGATGGACAGCGTTTCGCGTTTTCTCGATCGTCATCATGGGCTGTATATTGACGGCCAATGGTGCGAGTCCAGTGCCGAAGATCGGTTGGCGGTATATAACCCCGCTGACGGAAAACAAATTTCCTCCACCGCCGACGCCAATGCACAGGACGTCGCGCGTGCCGTGCAATCGGCCCATCAGGCTTTCACCTCCGGAGTCTGGGCCCAACGTTTACCCGCCGAGCGCGAGCGCATTTTACTGCGTTATGCCGACCTGCTTGAACAACACACCGAAGAACTGGCCCAGTTGGAAACGCTGGAACAGGGCAAATCGATCAATATTGCCCGCATGTTCGAGGTCGGCTGCACGCTGAACTGGATGCGCTATACCGCCGGGCTGACCACCAAAATCACCGGCCAGACGCTGGACGTGTCGATCCCGATGCCGCCGGGTGCCAAATATCAGGTCTATACCCGTAAAGAGCCGATTGGTGTGGTAGCCGGAATCGTGCCGTGGAACTTCCCGCTGATGATCGGTATGTGGAAGGTGATGCCGGCGTTGGCAGCGGGCTGCTCTATCGTCATCAAACCGTCAGAAACCACCCCGCTCACCCTGCTGCGCATGGCAGAACTGGCTACCGAAGCCGGTATACCGCCGGGCGTATTTAACGTGGTGACCGGCAAAGGCACCGGCTGTGGCAAGGCACTGACAGAACACCCGCTGATCGCCAAAGTGAGTTTTACCGGTTCCACACCGGTGGGTAAAGGCATCGCGCGTGCGGCAGCAGATCGTCTGACCCGCGTTACGCTGGAACTGGGCGGTAAAAACCCGGCCATCGTGCTGAAAGACGCGGACCTACAACAGGTTATCGAAGGCCTGATGGCGGGCAGCTTCCTCAATCAGGGCCAGGTGTGCGCCGCCAGTTCGCGGATTTATATTGAAGCACCGATCTACGACAGCCTGGTCGCCGGGTTCGAGCAGGCGGTGAAATCGCTGACCGTCGGGCCGGGCATGGATGTCAACGCGCAGATCAACCCGCTGGTCTCCAGCGATCACCGTAATAAAGTCGCGGCCTATCTGGACGACGCCAGATCCAAACATGCGGAACTGATCAGCGGCGCAGCCGGGCCGGACTCGCAAGGGTTCTATATTCCGCCGACGCTGGTGATTAACCCGGATGATAAGTTGAATCTGGCACGCGAAGAAGTGTTTGGCCCGGTGGTGAATCTGATCCGGGTGGCGGACGCCGAAGAAGCACTGAGCAAAGCCAACGACACCGATTACGGCCTGACCGCCAGCCTGTGGACCACCAGCCTGCAGGCAGCAATGGCTTATACCCCCCGCATTCAGGCCGGTACGGTCTGGGTCAACACCCATACGTTGATCGACGCCAACATGCCTTTCGGCGGCTTTAAACAATCGGGTAGCGGCCGCGACTTCGGCCCGGACTGGCTGGATGCCTATACCGAATCCAAATCGGTGTGTATTCGCTACTAAAGAGCGCTTTAATCATCAATAGCGCCGCAGATGGCGCTATTGATACTGCTTGCGGTATTCGCTCGGCGAAACGCCAAAGCGGCTTTTGAAGGCGGTGGAAAAGTGGCTGTGATCGCTAAAGCCCCAGTCATAGCCGACAGTGGCCAGTTTCTGTCGCTCCGGTGCGCGGCGTAATGCCTGCGCGCACAAATCCAGACGGCGGTGCTTGATATATTGCGCCACCACCAGTCCCTGGCGAGCAAACATCCGATAAAGACTGCGCACCGAAACGCCAAGCTCATCGGCGATCCACTCCGGCCGCAACTGCGGCGACTGAATATGCGTATCGATAAACGCCAGTGTACGGCTAAAGCTGCGCGGAGGGCTGTCTTCCCCCACCACGCGATCGACCAGCGCCGGACGCAACAGCGTCGCAACCGCGTTCAATATCGCCTCACTCTCTGGAGCGCTCATCTGTGAGTCCTGCATACACCCCAGCACCAGTTGCCGGCTAAGGCGCACCACGCTGCTTTGTGCATCAAGCCGCCGCACGCACTGTACATCGGATGCAGACTGCTCAAGATAGCTGCGAGGCATCAGCAATGAAATTTGGCGAGAGTCTTGTTGAAAGGTAAAGCTGCTGGTGCGCGAAGCGTCGATTAACGTGACGTCACCGGCGGACAACACCGCCTGCCGATCGTCCTGCTCCATCAATGAGCTGCCACGTAGCTGAAAGACCGTGAAAAAGTGCGAACCGTCGCTGCGGGCAATCTCCTGTTGGGTACGATACAGTCGGGTCTGAGCGGCATCCACCACGCTCAGGCGCAGCGCGTGGGCGCGGTACTCTTGCATAGCACCGCTAAAGCCAGGCCCCAATGTCCTGGCGCAAAACCGGCCGCAGGCGGAGTTGATTTTTGCCAACCACTCCTCGAAGCCGGACTCCCTGACCTGTGCGGAAATTGCCATGCTTTCCCCCTTCAAACATCACCGACAAGCACTGCCGGCGTTGAACAGAAAATCAACATAACAACCCGATAACATACAAGCAATGACGGAACCGGGATCTGGCGCCGAGATCACAGATTGCGTCTTGAGCCACCCGATATGAAAAACCCGGCCGCAGCCGGGTTTACAAGCATAAGAGGGAATGCTTAAGGCTGGGTGGTCAGCAGATAGTGGACCACGGCGGCGTACTCTTTGGCATAGCCGTCAACGCTTTGGCTCGCCATACCGGCATTGTCGATCTTGTACTTGCCGGAAACATAAAACGATGGCGTGGCGCGCACGTCCAGCGCTTTGACCGCTTCATTCTGTTTGGCGATCATGCCTTTCACCAGCAGGCTGTGACGCGCATTTTCATAGGTGGCCGCATCAACACCGGCAGCGGCAAACACCCGCTGAATATCCTGTTCACTGTTGATGGCACGCTTCTTTTGCAGCTCGTCGAACAGCATGCCTTCGATTTTATCCTCGATGCCCATCACCATCGCCACCGACCAGGCTTCGGTCAGCTCATTCCCGAGCTTACCCATCAGGCCAACGTGGTATTTGGTCAGTTTAGTGCCCTCAGGCAATGCCTGGCTGACGGTGCTGCCCACATGGTAAGTCTCGGCAAACTGATAGCACGGCCCGCAATAAAAGGAGAAGAACTCCACCACCGCAGGGGCCGAAGCGGCCGGTTTATCCAGGCGGGTGTATTGTTCGCCCGCTCGGTAATCTGCCGCACCCGCGGCGGCAGGAAGCAGTAACACCAATAACGCACCGGCAAGCAGCCGATTAATTCTAGCCAACATAAATACTCCAATTCAGATGAGAACATTATCCCTAACGCCGGTGTTTATAATCAAATTACTGGCTTAAGGCCAGGCTTTATTACCTTATGTTTATGTGGAATTGACCCATATCAAAAGCGTGGGCCAGGCGCTCGGTGGTATTCTCTGACTCAGGTTCTATGCTTAAAAGAAGGCGTTGAACGGTGCGTAACAGCACCAGGAAATCCTATACCGAGGTTAAAATGACACCGATTAACAAAAACATTGGCGAATACGACTTCACTGCGGAAAAGAGAGCGGACATCATCACCGGCACCATCAGCGGTGAATTCCCGGACAGCGATGCCAGTCTTCCCCTGCTGCCATTCTCCGGTCGCTTTGCCGCCCCTTCCGTGGCAGAAGCCATCGCAGAGATTAAACGCAAGTTCCCTCATATAGAGCCGGCAATTATCGATTTATTACGCGATGAAATGCTCAGGGCGGGATATTAACCCGCCCCCACCGATCGCGATTATTAATGCCAGTGATTGAACAGCGACAACTCGACTGTGGAAAACTTACCCGCCGGCATGCCGTGGGGGCGAGTCTCGGGGCATGATTTACAGCTCTTTTGCCCGCAGGGTATCGCCACTGCGAATAAAATTGCCGGCTCCCAGATGATGGATGGTATGTAACTGCGGATCGGCGTCGGCAAAGTTCCAGCGGCCCCCCTGAAACACCCGCTCATCTGCGGCGGCGGCGACCACTTCACCAAAGCAAGTGTCATATTTTTGCTGCGCGCCACTTTCCGGCAACAGACGGCACTCCAGCCAGGCCACGCAACCCTGTTCTATCAAGGGAACATTCAACTGGGCGCTGGAGAAGGTGGCAATATTGAAGCGGGAAAACTTGTCCTCCACTTCCTGCCCCGAAATACTGCCCACCGCATAGGTGGTATCGATAAACATGGCTGCCGGAATGCAGATGCCGAACACCCCGCTCTGCTCAATCATCTGCCGTGAATGCGCCCCCTTGTCGACCACGATGGCAATTCGCGGCGGCGTAAATTCAACCGGCATCGACCAAGCGGCCGCCATCACATTGCGGCGTGTCCCATCCTGACTTCTGCTGGTGATCAACACCGTCGGGCCATGGTTAAGTAAACGGCTGGCATGTTCCAGTGCAACGGGTCGAAAATGATTCATGGGGTGTCCTTCATTGGTGTTTCTGGCGGATATAACATCGGGGGAACGGTGATAGCCTTCTACCACGCAGTGTAGTTCTGGGTTGCTGCGGGGATCAATCTCATTGGCGGCCAGGAAGCACAGAATGTGTATGCCGATCGTTCTGAAGCTTGGGGCGGGCGGGAATATGCTGCGTCAGCCTTCACCGACGCAGCAGGATAAAGCTAGTTTTTAGGCAGTTGAATACGCACCACGCTTTCCGGTTTGCCGGCTTTGGTGCTGGCACCGTCATTTTTCACCGTTACAAACAGCACATTGTTACTGGTATCCAGTGCCAGGCTGTTTGGATGCGGCGGCAAATCCAGCGTTTGCAGGCGTTTAAGCGTCTTCGCATCAAACACCGTCAGCGTGCCGGTGCCGTGATCAACGCGGATCCCTTTGCGATTGGCGACGTACAGCCGCTGGTTACGATCGTCCAGCAGCAGACCGATCGGCACTTCATCGGTCAGTTCGCTGGCCAAAACCTTGCCGCTGTCCGCGTCCAGGGAAAATACCCGGTGACCACTGCTGCGCTTCACGTAGTCGCGATCCAGATGAGTGTTGCGATAGTTATCGCGATCGATCCCCTGATCCACGCCTAACAAACGGTTGTTCTTGCCGTCATACACCAAATTCAGCAACTGATCCGCCTGGATCTCTTTGGTGGAGGTGATCGCCAGCGTGTCGGCATTCAAGGTGATCAACTGCCCCTGCATGTTAGAAACAAATACGCGCCGTCCTTTTTCATCTATGGTGATCCCTACCGCGTTGTAGCCAAAACCGGGGATCGTTTTTTCCAGTTTTTTGTTACGGGTATCCACCACAAACAGCACGCTATCCACCCCGAACCCCAGCCCCGGCAGGAACAAGCGACCGGTCTGCGCATCATATTTCACCTCGCGGATGCGGTATTGATAGTCTTCAGTTATCTTGAAGCGCTTAAGCTCCTCAAGCAGAAACGCCAGCCGTTTACCGCTGATACCGGCGTCTTTGTAGGTTTTTTCCAACATGCTCTTTTCGGTCACGGGGATGCTGGCCAGTGCACGGTTAGTGCTGGTGTCGACCACGCCGACCGAACCGTTGAACCCCTGTGTCAGATAGAGCCGATGCCCGGCATCATCCAGTGCCACGCCGAAGCCTTTCACCTGCAACGGGACCTCCGCCTGCACCGCCAGCGTGGCCGGATCCAGACGCAGCACGCGGGATTTCGCCTCTTCCTTCCAGTCCGGTGCACTGACAAACAGCGCCTGCTGACTTGGGCTGAAGGCCATTTCCACCACCGCCGACGACAACGGCTGACGCTTGATATCTTCTGGCTTAATCCCGGCATCACGGGCCTGTGCCGCACCGGCCACCACCAGCGACGTGGCGATCAACAATGACAGTAAAGCGCGGGGTGTTCCTAAATTTCCAGACATCCGTTTATCTCCATGAAAGTAATAAAGTCAGTTAGGGTGAACAGCGTCATTGCCGTGGTACCGGCGGCAGGGTGGCCAGCGGCATGTCCCCGTCGGCCAACTGGGCAAAATGTGAAAACACGTGCTGAATGCTGCCGGCGATCAGCTCTGCCTGTTGCGCGGTGTAGTGATCGGTGCGATAGGTCATCATTACGCGCAGGGATTTCACGCCGTCTAGGTTTTCTTCCATCACTTCAAACTGCAGACCGAGCAGCGACGCGGTTTTCTCCGGCTCGACCTGACGGTAGGCCACCCTGCTGCCATCCTGCAGGGTAAATGCCCCATTCAACTTGATGCGGCTGTGGATCTGAATGAACACTTCGAACATGTGATTCTTGCGATCGGCATCAACACCAAACAGCCCTTCCTCCACCAGATCGATGGGAATATCGGTGTAGGGCATGGAACCGTTGATGGTGTTTTTAACCTGATCAATCAGGCCCGCCACCGTCAGTTGTTCGGCGAAACGTATCCGGTGCACCACCACAGTGGTGAAGTAGCCGATGGTGTCGAAATACTCGGCGTCGTTACGCCCGGAAGTGGAAGTGCCTACCAGCAGATCCGCCGGGCCGCCGAGCAGGCGCAGGGCCGAGGTAATACCGGCGTAGACCACGTTGAACAGTGAGGCGTTGTTCTTTCTGGCCTGCGCGTACAGCCCATCGGCCACCGCCGGATCGACGTCGAACTCCAGCCAGCCGCCGTCAACGTCGGCCTCGGCCGGTACCGCAGGATGGTGTGAAGGTTCCTGCTGGAACAGAGGCTGACCGACCGGCGCGTCGCGCAGATTATCCAGCCAGTAATCCAGGTGTTGCTGTACTACGCCGCCCGCCTGCTGCCGCCGGGCAAAGGCATGAAACTGCGGCACGTCACTTTTCCACTGCGGCGCTTGCCCCGCCACACGCTGGCGATAGGCAACCCCCAATTCGTCCATCATCAGGTTCAGCGACCACTCGTCGAGCACCACATGGTGGAACAGCAGCGAAAGCAACTGCTGACCGGTGGCCGCATCCCGCAGGAAGGTAGCACGCAGCGGCAGCTCGGCGGTCAGGTCAAAGCGATGATCCCCCGCCCTGGCCAACAACTCACTGGCATCACCGGCCGGTGTTTCATCGGAGAAATGGAACCAGCCGTAATCCAGCAAGCCAGTGGCTGGCACCACCTGCTGATATACCTCGCCCTGGCGTTCGATAAACAGCGAGCGCAATACGCTGTGGCGGGTCATCACGTCGATAAACGCCTGACGCAGCGCGGTTTCATCCACCGGATCGAGGAAACAGATGGCGAATGGCAGATTGAAGATCTCGTCGTGGCCAAACGCCTCATAAACTTTCCACAGAGAGTGCTGTGCCAGCGACAACGGTGCCTGTATGACGTCGTCCTGCCGCAGCGTGGCAAGTTCCTGCACGACCGGGGCGGCAGCGACCTGACGTTTGGCGTAAACCGACAAACCTCGGGCTGTGGCATGGCTGAAGAGATCGTTAATGTTGAGTTCGATACGGTGCAGGCTGAGTAAACGGCCAATAACACGCGTAGCCACCAGCGAGTGCCCGCCGCGATCGAAGAAATCTTCATCGGCGGTCATCTCCGGCGCAACCAGTGCGTCACGGAATTCCGCCAGGATCAGTTGGGCAATATCTGCATTCTCGGCCTGCGCGTGTTCCGTCGCCAAAACGCTCTCGGACAAGGTTGACGGCTGTTTAGCGGCAGGAAGCTGCGCCGCCGTTATTAACCGTCCGGCGAGGAAAGCAACAAACTGTTCCAGCAGGAAAGGCGCGGCATGCGGAGTTAAGCGGGGATCCGTAACCAGTTCCAGCACCACCGAGTCCGGATCCGGCAGGCTCAGGGCCAGCACCATTTCAAACGGCGTATGCAGTGGTGGCAGCAACAGCCGTTCGGCGCTGACACCGTCAAGCTGCAACGCCACCGACGAGTCCGCCAGCCAGGTCACCAACAGTTGGGCCAGCTGGGGATTAGCCACTTCCGCCGTTTGCTGTGCCAGCAGGCGACTTTCCGCCTCTGGATCCACAGGCCCCAGGGTCAGGCGGTTTAGCTGCGCAGTGCTCATCCAGGTATCCAGACCGCTCGCCTGCTGCGCATCGCCCTGCGGCACACTCAGTTGCACCGGCTGCCCGCCGGACTGGGCGCTGATAAAGCGACCAAAACGCACGGCAATCGCCGCCAGCAGCGTCGCGGGGTTGTCTGCAGCCGGCAAGATTTTGCGCGCTACGCGGGTCGCTATACGCACCCCAGCCTGAGCCAAAAGCGCATCCTGAGGGACGGATGTCTGGTGATCCCGCAGGGCCGTCGCCTGGCGCGGCCATGGCAGCACCAGCTCGGTGGCTTCCGCCAGGGTCGCCACCGGAGGAATGATGGCAAAACTCGGCGTCGGCTCAATGCCGTTATACAGCGCCGACAGCGTGGTCAATAATTGCCGACAGGACAGGGTTGGGGCCAAAATATCGTGCGCCACTACGCCTAATATTGCACCGGTGCCGGTGAATAGCAGAAAACGTATCGGCGCTACTCGCGCCAGTTCGAGAGGAGTGGCCTGCGCCTGCAGCAAACGGCTAACCGCCTGTTGCTGGCCAGTGACCGCCTGAATACTCACTGGGTTCAGCGTCGCGCTACCCCGCAGTTTGCGTAAACCCTGTTCATCATCAAAGTCATAACGAACGTCCAGTTCCGGCATCAGCCGCATCAGGGCTTCCAACGCGCTAACCAAACGGCCGATATCCGGCTCGCCACCCAGGCGCCAGGCCATTGCCTGCTGGCTGCTGCCATCGCCCCGCTGCTGGTGCATAAACCACGCCAGCTCTTCCGCTTCGCTCAATGGCTGACTGGCGTCCTCCGCCCGAACACCCAGAGTCTCGAACGCCAGATCCAGACGCTGGGCCTCGTCATCGCTGAGAATATTGTCAAAATAACCGCTCACTGCTTTATCTCCTTGTGCCCGGCTATGCCGGGGCATCGGGGGAACGCTGATGATAAGAAGGGGCGTCGATACGCCCCTATGCAGACTGGTTGCTAACGCATCAGAATGTCAGTTCAACTGCCGCACCAACCATGCGCGGACGCTGCTGAGTCGCGGTATAAATGTCGTTGCCGCTGACCATCACGCGGCGCTCAGAGTCAAACAGGTTCTGTGCATACAGGGTGGCGCGCCCATAGGCGAAGGTGTACGCCAGCTGGGTATTCGCCGACCAATAGGAACCGATGCGCCCGCGTGAGTCGTTGTCGTACTGCGAGTAGTAAGAGTCCGAGAACGCCACGTTGCCGCTCAGTTCCAGCCCGGCCATCAGTTGGTACTTGGCCCCCATGTTGGCGGTATAAGCCGGCGCACGTGCCAACTCATGCCCATCAACGCCGCTGCCCGAGAACTTCTTGATCTTGGTCTTCAGCAGGCCAACGTTGGTGAACAGCTCGAAGTCCCAGCGCGGCTGCCAGGTCGCTCCCATTTCTGCCCCGTAGGTTTCCACCTTGTCGGCATTGCGGATCACCGATGAGTTTGGCCCCAGAGAATACGGCAGCTGCATGTCCTTGTAGTCGTTGTAGAAGATATTGCTGGTCAGAATGACGTTGGCGTCTTTCAGGTGGTGGCGGGTGTAGAGTTCATAGTTCCAGACATACTCGGAACCGTAGGTATAACTGACCACCGGCACACCAATCGTGATACCGCCGCCGCCGGCGTTATAGCCACGTGCCACCTTGGCACCGTAGGTCTGGGTATCCGTCGGTTTCCAGGCCAGATCCAGCTTCGGCAGGAACACCGTGTAGGTTTCGTCGAAGTCGATACGCACCGCCTGGCTGCCGCCATTGCGCTGGCGGTGTTCTCGCTCCAGGCGGCTGGCCGCGGTCAGGTCTACCTGTGGCGTGATGGCATAGGTCAGTTCGGCGAACGCCGAATGGGTGTCGGTTTTATCTTTGAAACTGGAACCGCCGAAAATATTAACGAACTCATCCTGCTTGGCGTGGAAATAACGCAGCCCCGCCAGCCCGTGCAGGCGGCTATCCGGCCCGCCAAAGCGCGCCACCGGCTCCACATGCACCTCTTTACCCCCAATTTCGGCATACTGAATGTTATAGGCGGTAGGACGGTTGATATTAAAGTCGGTGTAAATAACGCGGTTTTCCAGCGTCAGGCTGTCGGACTGCTCCCAGGCCAGATCCCAGACGCCGCTATTCGAGTTGCTTTTAAACACCGCACGGCGCGGATCGTGACGCAGGCCGGCCGGGTGCACCAGCGGATTGAGGCTCTCGTTCTGTGGAGAGGTGCTGCCAAAGTGGTTAAAGGTCAGCTTGGTGGTCAGTTCACGCATCCCCGCCGGGTTGAACAGCAGCTTGGCGCGGGCGGTGGTAGCCTCTACCTCGCGTGGGTCACCCACGGGTTCATAAGCTGGCAAGTCGACGTCACTGCGGCGGCGCTGACGGTCAACGCTGACGCGGAACGCCAGTTGATCTTCCACCAGCGGGCCGGAAGCCATGGCAGACAACTGAGATGAATGTTGATTACCAACCCCGCCCTTGAAGGCACTTTCCCAGTCAAAAGTAGGATCCTTACTGGTCATCACTATGGCACCGGCAATGGCGTTACGCCCCTGGATATAACTCTGTGGACCGAGGAACACCTCGACACGATCCAGATCCCACAGCGACTGCGGGCCGAATGCCTGCTCGTTATAGGTTAATGAGCGCCCATCCAGTGACAGGTTGAGGCGCGGGCGGGTACCGCTGAGGAAGGCATTGGCACCGGTATTCGGGCCGGAGCCGTCGATGCCGCGCACGGTCGGCAGATTGTTGCCAATGCCCAAATCCACCACGTTGGGGGTCATGCGCAGCAAATCGGGGACCTGCAACGCATTGGGCATAGAGGCAATGCGTTCACTGTCGAACACTTGCACGCTGGAGCCGGTATCAAAAATGCTGCGCTTGATTTTTTCGCCGGTGACCAACAGGCTTTCCGAGTCCTGCCAGTTATCGTTACGTTTGCTGTCTGCGGTTTCCTGAACCTTCTCGTCCACAACGGCGGCGTTAACGCTACCCACGGACAGAGAAAAAAGACCCAGAAAGAGTGAGGAAAATGCCCCAATGGCCTGTAAGCCTGCTTTTTCCTTGTTTCCTACGATTTTATGCCTTTGAGCCGCTGAATGCTTGCTCATAGATGTATTCTCCTTTCATCCCAGATGCACAAAAATTTAATTGTTTTCACATAGGTAACGACGCTGCTTTTCACATTGACAATGGCATTGCGGCCTTCCTGGCCTTGCTGTTGCATATCCTTGCCGCAGACAAACGCCCCACCCCCGATGCGCAGCGGGTAGAGGCTGATTTTTGTCTGGAAACGTAAAGAATTGTTAATAATGATAATATTTTACATATTTTAATGCAAATCATTATCACTTGAGAGAACGAATACTATGAAAAACAATCAGAAAGGAGATCGGTAAAGCAAAAGCTTCACATCACTAAAAAATCAATAATTTCATTTAAAAATAATATAAAAACATAAGCATATCAGCGTTAATAATTCCCCCCTCTGAGTAATTCCCCGCCTTACCCACATTATTCCCATGCGTTATTACAATAAATATTAATAGCAATAATTTTCATTCTCATTAACATTGTAATATATTCTTACAGTCTCTCAATATTGATGGAAACCCGATGAAAGCCTTGACCACGATGCAGGCCGCCTACTGGGTGGGTCGGCAATCCGCAGCGCCGCTGGGAGACGTCTCTGCCCACCTGTATGCGGAATTTAACTGCTGCGACCTGGACGTCGAACGACTGAGACAGGCCGTTGCCATTCTTTACCTGCATCACCCCATGTTGCGCCTGCAGATCACTACCGATGGCCAGCAAACTATCGCCCCCTGCGGCCCGCAACATGGCCTGCACCTGGATGATTTTAGCCACGCGGACACTGCCGATGTTACCCACCGGCTTGCCGAAAAACGTCTGGCGAAAAGCAGCCAAAAGCTGCCGCTGGAACAGGGCATCCCCTGTGATATCAGCCTCAGCTTGCTGCCGGGTGGCCACAGCAGGTTACATGTCGATCTGGATATGATTGCCGGTGATGCCATGGGCTTCCGCGTGCTGATGGAGGATTTGGCGCGTTTTTATCATCAATGTCCGGCTGCGCCGAGCGACAACGGCGTTGCCTACTTTGACTATCTGGAGCGGCAGCAAGCTGATACAGAGCTTCAGGCACGCCGCACCCGCGCGCAGGCCTGGTGGCGTGAGCGGCTAGCCCAGCTGCCGCCCGCCCCCCACCTGCTGCGTACCCCGGGTCTCTGCCGTAGCGATCGGCTGGCGCTGCAACTGAGCGCCAAAGAAACCAAAACGCTGGAACACGTCGCCAAAGCGCACCGCATCACGCTTTCATCATTGTTTTTAGCGCTGTTCGCCGTCACCGTCGGCCACGGCTGGAAGCTGTCGCGCTTTCGGCTGAACGTACCGCTGTTCCATCGGGCCGAAGAGAACGTCGACAATCTGATTGGCGACTTCTCCAACTTGGTGCTGCTCGGCGTAGAGCTGGATCCGGCAGAAAATCTGCCAGCCTTCTGCCGACGCCTGATGTCGCAGTTAGCGGAATTGATCGCCCATGCCGACTATCCGGGCGTCAGCGTGATGCGCGATCTGTCACGCCTGCAGGGCAGCATGCAGCCTTCACCGGTGGTATTTACCGCCGGTTTCGGCATTCGCGGCAAAGCGCTGTTCTCAGGCAATGTCACCCGCACCTTTGGTCCGCTGGAATGGGTGATTTCCCAGGGACCGCAGGTGGCGCTGGATGCCCAGGTGGCACACGCCAACGGAGGCATTCTGATCAACTGGGACGTGCGCCTGGATGCCTTCCCCGATCGGCTGCTGCCGCAGTTGTTTGCCACCTATGGCGCCTTGCTGAAACAGGCCGCCAACCAACCGGGCAGCTTCAATCTGCCGCTGGCGCAGTGGCTGGCACAGTGTTCCCCACCGGCATTGGCCCGCCAAATACCGGTGCGCCAATTGCTGCATCGTTTGCTGGCGCGCGTGGTACCGGACGCCAGACTGAGCGATGACGACGACATCAACGCCCTGCCATTGCCGCAGGACGGCCTGCTGGCCTTACTGGCGGTGGTGAACAAATATCTGTCGGTGGCGCTGACCCCGGCGGACGTAGCGGCGAACCCATCCCCGGCGGCCCTTGCCGCACTGATCTGCCGGCAAGCGCCCAACGCCGCCGAGGGGGCGCAAATACTGCTGAAGGGGCTGGCACCCAAAGCCTGATACCGGTGACGGAGGCGTAGCCTCACGCGGTCCGCATTTTTTTAGTTGGTTAGCGACAATAGGGAAATACCATGGAGACACCATTAACCCCGCTTCAGCAGGCTTATCTGCTCGGCCGCAGCGAACAATGGCCGCTCGGCGGCGTGGCAATGCACGACTTTCGCGAATATCACGGCCTGCGGCTGGATTTGGCACGGCTGGAAGCCCGGCTGAGTGACCTGGTACAACATTACGCGGCGCTTCGCACCTGCATCGATCTCCAGCGCTTTACTCAGCATGTTCGGCCGCAAGCCACTCTTAACCTGGAGCGACAGGATCTGCGGACGCTCAATCATCAGGCCGCACAACAACGTCTGGTCGATCTGCGCGAGCAGTATTCGCACCAGCGCCACGACCCCACGCAGCCGCTGTGGCGTATTGTCGCCATTCAATTGCCAGAGATGCAGGACGTGGCAGGCAACCCTTACGACAGCGTGATTTTCACCAGCTTCGACGCACTGATCCTCGACGGTCAGGGCATCTCCAGCGTGATCGCCCGGCTGTTTGACGATGCGCCACTGCCGCCAATCGCCCCGCCAAGCCCACCGGTCACTGCCACGGCAGAACAGCGCCAGGCCGACGCCGCCTACTGGCAGGCCAAACTGCAGGACATCACCACCCCGTCGGCGTTGCCGTGGCGCACTCCGCTGGCCACTATCAAATCTTCGCGCTACCGTCGTGCCAGCCTGACGTTACCGCGAGAGCTGCTGAAACAGTTCTCTCGCCTGGGTTCCGCCCATGCCCTGCTGCGCAACAGCAGCCTTTCGGCGCTGATCCTCGATACGCTGGCGCAATGGACCACCGACGGCGAACTTTGCGTTGGGATACCGGTGGCATTTCCTGCGGCGGATGGCTCACTCAGTAACGCTTCTACCTTCGTGGCGGTACGTTATACCCGTCTGTGGGGGAGCTTTGTCAGCCGCGCGCAGGCGCTGCAAGACGACGTGCTGGGCGCACTCGATCATCTGACATTTTCCGGCGTTGATCTGGCGCGGCAGTTGCAAAGCCACAGTCAGGGATCACCTGCGCTGCCGGTGATCCTCACCAACTGTCTGGGTTGGGAGACGCTGCCGGCCCATGCACCAGTGCGTTATTTTGACGGCGTAACCCAGACACCGCAGGTGGCGATCGATATCCGGCTGACGCAGGATGCCGACAACAACCTGCTGTTGTGCGTTGACTACGCCGAGCAGGCGCTGGATGGCGAACAGGTGCAGGCGATGCTGGACGCGCTGCAGCGCCGGGTGCTGCTGATGTGCCAAGAAGGCGAGTTGGAGATTGCGTCGGCGCAGTTTATCGATTACCGGCACTACCGGCATAACCACAGTGAAATGGCCTTCCGCACCTATCCTTATCTTGCTCAGTTGGCTGAACGACTGTTTAACGATCCGCAGCCGCGACCGGCGCTGATCTGCGATCAACAAAGCCTGACTTACCCGCAGCTTGGCCGACAGGTCACCGCGGTAATGGCCAATCTGCAGCAGCGCGGGCTGGGGCGTGGCAGCGTGCTGGCGCTGTATCTGGCACGTAGCCCGGAGCATGTCACTGTCTCGCTGGCCTGTGCGCTGCTGGGGATTATCTGGGTGCCGATCGACATTAACTCGCCGCCGGAACGCACCGCTTATCTGTTGACCAACTGTCGGCCCGATCTGGTGGTACAGCGTGGTGAACTGGAGACGACGAACGGGGTAACGCCGGCAGAGCTGCTCGCCCCGCCAGCAAGCCTCGCAGCATTACCGGACAGCCAGACGCTGACCGAGCGCAGCGCCAGCAGCGAGGCCAGCTATTACCTGTATACCTCCGGCACCACCGGCAAGCCGAAGTGCGTGGTGCTCAACAACCGCGCCACTGCTAACGTCATCGGCCAGACCCTGCAGCGCTGGGCTGTCACCGCCGATGATGTGATGATCTCGGTCACGCCGCCGCACCATGATATGTCGATGTTTGATCTGTTCGGCTCACTCAGCGCCGGTGCAACGCTGGTATTACCGGCCCCGCACCAGGAAAAAGACGCCATCAGCTGGAACCAGTTGGTGGAGCGCCATCGCGTCAGCCTGTGGTGTTCGGTACCGGCCATTTTGGAGATGCTGCTCACCTGCAAAACTGACGACAGCCTGCGTTCGCTGCGGCTGGTGGCTCAGGGTGGCGACTACATCAAACCGGCCACGGTGCAACAATTGCGTGGCCTGCGCCCGGATATCAGCCTGTACTCGCTCGGCGGGCCAACCGAAACCACCATCTGGAGCATCTGGCACTCGATAGCACCGCAGGACACCGGAACCGTGCCCTATGGCCAGCCACTGCCGGCCAACCAGTATTTTATTTGCCATGACGACGGCAGCCACTGCCCGGCCGGTGTGGTCGGCCGCATCCACACTGCCGGGGTGAATCTGGCATTGGGCTATCTGGAAGACGGCGATTTAAAACAGCATGATTTCGTCACGCTGGATGGGCCAGACGGTCAACCGCTGCGCGCCTTCCGCACGGGCGACCAGGGTTACTATCGTGCCGATGGCAATATCCTGTTCGCCAGCCGGGTGAACGGCTACGTAAAAATCCGTGGCGTGCGCGTCTCGCTGCCGGAGATTGAAGACGTACTGCGTGGACACGAGGCGATCCTCGACATCGTGGTGGTGGATTACCCTGGCGGAGATAACGGAGAAACCACGCTCGGGGCGATGTACCTTACTCACGACGGCGAACCGCTGTCGCTGGCGGCGATCCGCGCGTTCTCAACCGGTTACCTGCCCTGCACCCATATCCCGACGCGCTTCATCCATGCCGAAGCGCTGCCGCTTTCGGGCAATGGCAAGACAGACCGCCACCGCATCCGCGCCGCCTTCAGCATCGAACGGGCAGCGCCGGGTTTAAACGCCTGCGCAGCACCATTGCCAAGCGCCGCACCGGCCAATAGCGGCAAGGTTTTAGCTATCTATTTGCAGACCATCGGCGCAACGCCGCGCCCGGAATGGGGGGATGAAACCGCTTTTATCAGCATGGGGTTGAAACTGCCGCACATTCGGCAGGTGGCCGCGCAGCTCAACGACGCTTTCGGCACCCGTCTGCCACCCACGCTGCTGATCCCCTGTAAAAATGCCCGGGAGGTCGCAGCGCTGCTGGCGCGTTAACACTGTTTAAACGTAGGGGCGCTGCATGCTGCGCCCTCTCACCTCACCCAAGGGTAAATCGGGTCGAACGTGTTCGACCCCTACCGGATAGCCATCAGGCGGGAATCGCCATCAGTTCACCGACCGCCGTTTCCAACGCCTCTTCCTGTAACGCACGCAGTAAAAACGCCTGCAGGGCATTGCCATAGTCGGCAACCCCAGCCGTGGGGAACTGCTGCACGTAAATATCAACATCCAGATACAGATCGCCGGCATCGGTGCGCCCACGGAAGGTCAGGTTAGCGCCGTCGCCAGAGCCGCCAGCCAGTACCCGCCGCGTGCTGGTGCAGCCGCTGAAACCGGCCGGATCAAACGGCTGAACGTTGATAAACGGAGAGATAAACAAACGCGAAGCCGGCGTCACGCCGCGATCGGCAGCAATCTGTCGCAAGCGATAACCGGCGTGACTGCGCAGCTCACGCAGCCTCTGCGCCATGTCTGACAAAAAACGTCCCAGCGTCTCCTCCCCGCGCAGTGATACCAAAAACGGCAACGTATTGACCGCCAGCGCCGGAGTATTGGTCGCCTGACTGCTACGGCGATTCATCACCGGCATCCATAGGATACGCGTATCGCCTTTATCATGTGGCAACGGCGGTAAAGTAAAGAACAGCCAGGCGGCGGACAGTGCCAACAGCAGATCGGGCCAGCCAATACCGCTGCGCTCCGATAGCCAACGCAGCCGCAGAGAAATCTCTTCCGGCAGTGCGGTGCTGGAACTCAGGCATTTCACGCCGTATTCCCGGCCGCCTTTGCGCACCGTCGGCAAGGTCTGCAACGGCGGCAGATAGTTCTGCCAAAAAAGCCGATCCTTTGAGCAGCGTTCTGAAGCTGCATAGGCCAGTTCATGATGCTGGAAAGTGCTGAAGGTGCCCAGAGCCTGCCCCGCCGCGGCGTTGCCAAGGAAGTGCGCATACAGCGTGGCGCAGCGATGTTCGACCAACGCCATACCGAAGCCATCGATCACAATATGATGGGCGCGCAGATACCAGATGTAGCGCGACGGCTCCAGTTTGATCAGCCACGCGGCCGCCATCGGCTCACGGCATAAATCTATCGGTCGTTCGACATCCACCTGCATCAGCCGCATCGCCGCCCGATAAGGATCGGACTGCGCCTGCAGATCAATACGCTGCAAGGACGGCACCGATTGAGGATCGTAACGCTGCAGTGGCGGGCTATCGCCAGTGCCGGCGCTAAACCGCAGGGCAAACGCCTGCGTTTCCGCCATGGTGAGTGTGATTGCCCGAGCCAGCGCCACCTCGTCCACCGCGCCACGAAGTTCGGTGACGTGGGCGACGGTGGAAAAAGGTTGCCCAGGGTGCAAGGTAAATTCGTCCCAGAAGTCTAACTGCGCCGGTGTCAGCGGCAGCCATTCAGTAGCTAAAACAGTTCCCGACATGTTACCTACCTTTGAAAAGCCATAAACAAATGTTGAAACAACACAAGCCAAAACCCCGCCGCCGCAAATTACGTTTGAAAGCGGCCAAAGCGGGATGAATGCTGGACACGGCTGGGTGCCCCGTAGGCAAACTGCCCGGCGTGTTCCTGCTTATTGTGGTTGGCGTGCCTGACCTCCCTGGTTCAGGTAAAACGAGACGGCGTGGGCCACTAAAAACAGTGGCCACAGCGCACTGAAAATATTTCATCTCAATTGCAAATGAAAATGAAAATGATAATAACACTTATTATCGTTTTTCATGAAGATAGAACAACCTGTTCATACCACAAACTTGCTTAACGAGCCGGAGCGTGACTAAGCAGGAATATCGGGAGAGAACTCTCATCTCCCAGTTCCCATATCTGCTATCAATCACTTATATTTAAATTGAGGGCTGCCTGAATGCCAATGCGGCGGCAGTGTCCTCAATCAACCTGAGGGAGCCATCCATTTTATGCGTTTAAAACCAAGCACTGTGGGTCTGTTATTGGCAGGTACCGGCCTGTTGACGGCGGGCAATGCCCTGGCCGCCAGCGATACCCTGGTCTACTGCACCGTAGCCTCACCGGAGTCTTTCAACCCGCAGCTATCGAGCTCCGGAACCACTTTTATCGCCACCTCGCAGGTGTTGTACAACCGCCTGCTGACGCTGCGTGAAAGCGATAAAACCCCCGCTCCCTCACTGGCGACCGAGTGGACCATCAGCCCAGACGGCAAGACCTACACCTTTACGCTGCGCAAGGGGGTGAAATTCAACAGCAACAAGTTCTTCACCCCAACGCGCGACTTCAACGCCGAGGACGTAGTGTTCACCGTGATGCGTCAAAAAGATGCCAATAATCCGTATCACAAGGTGTCCGGCGGCAACTACGAGTACTTTACCGACACAGGGCTGGACAAGCTGATCACCAAAGTGGAAGCGGTGGATAACGACCACGTGCGCTTTACCCTCAGCCAGCCTAACGCCGCCTTCCTGGCGGACTGGACCATGGACTTCGCTTCGATTCTTTCCGCCGAATATGCCGACGCCATGCTGAAAAAAGGCACGCCGGAGAACGTCGATAACTGGCCGATCGGCACCGGTCCGTTCGCGCTGCAACAGTACAAACAGGATTCACTGATCCGCTACATCGCCAACCCGCATTACTGGCAGGGCGAGGTCGCCAGCAAGCACCTGATCTTCTCCATCACGCCGAACCCGCAAACCCGGCTGGCGAAGCTGAAAACCAACGAGTGCCAGATTATCCCAGCCCCGCTGGCGGAACAGTTTGACGCCATCAAGAGCGACAAAAACCTGCAGCTGCACAGCATCGACGGCCTGAACGTCGGCTATCTGGCATTCAATACCCAGAAGAAGCCGTTTGATAACGTGCTGGTGCGCCAGGCGCTGAGCTATGCGGTGGATAAAAAGGCCATCGTCGCTGCGGTGTTTAAAGAAAGTGGCACCACGGCTAGCTCGATCCTGCCGCCGGGCATGCTGGGCTACAACGACAAGCTGCCGGAATACGCTTATAACCCGGACAAAGCGCGTGAACTGCTCAAGCAGGCCGGGCTGGAAAAAGGCTTTGAGACTGACATTTGGTCAATGCCGGTGGCGCGGCCTTACAACCCTAATTCACGACGCATCGCCGAGATGATCCAGAGCGACTGGGCAAAAGTGGGCGTGAAGGCCAAAATTGTCACCTGGGAATGGGGCCAGTACCTGGCCGGGTTACGCAAAGGGGAACAGCAAAGCGCGCTGTACGGCTGGATGTCGGATAATGGTGACCCGGACAACTTCGCCACCCTGCTCAACTGCGCCGGCGTACAGACCGGGGCCAACGTGGCCCGTTGGTGCGACAGCAGCTATGACAAGCTGATCCATCAGGCAATTTCGGTCAGCGCCCCGGCCGAACGCGCCAAGCTTTACCAGCAGGCGCAGGTGATTTTTGCCAAACAGGTGCCCCTGCTGCCATTGGCTAACGGCAAGGTGTTCTACGCCACCCGCAGCAACGTCAGCGGCTATGTGGTTGACGTTAACGGCAGTGACTTCGCCAAAGCCAAGGCCGACTGAGTTGCAGCCCGCGCCGGATGATATTCACATCCGGCGCTTTCCTCATCTGTAACATTTGATTACTCTCATCGGCACTGTGATTTAATATTAAAAGGCAGCCCGGTGCAGAACTCTTATATGCCAATGCAGATCCGTCTGCACTGGCTGGTAGCGATCCTGTTGGTCGTGACCTGTACGACGATTGAGCTGAGAGGCTTTAGCGTACCGGGCACTCCGCTGTGGTATGTCCTGGTGGTGACCCACTTCAGCTGTGGGGTGACGGTCTTTGTATTGATGATCGCCCGTCTGTTCCTGCGCTGGCGCCACACCAGCCCTGCCATCAGCCCGAAGTCGGCTAAATGGCAAACTGGCGCGGCGCATCTGGTGCACAGCCTGATTTATCTGCTGTTACTGACACTGCCGGTGCTGGGCGTTTATTCCCGTTATCTGGGCGGTAAAGAGTGGTTTCTGTTTGGGTTGCCCATGCCCTTTACCGAAGTCGCTGACCGACCACAGGCGCGGATGATTATCGGCTGGCACAAGACGCTGGCGGCCTTCGGCTATTGGCTGATTGGGCTGCATGCAGCCGCGGCGCTGTTCCATCATTACATCGTTAAGGACAATGCGCTGGTGCGTATGCTGCCATGGCTGAAAAAGCGTTAGCCACCGGCGACAACGCCAACAACACAATAATAAGCCGGTGAATATAAGCTAATGGATATAATCCATTAGCTTATTAATTTCATGCCACAGCTACAGTTTCTGGATGGCTGAAAATAAAAACAACGACCGGCGAGTTGTATCTATTCCAGTTATTGACTAAGGTTATTCATACAAATCATAAGCCCATGGGCTGACGAAGAACCGTCACCAATATTATTAGCCACTCATTATATTCATCTTAAAAAACGCCAGTTTTTTTTCAGAAGAGGTGCGTCATGCCCTGTGGTCACACAAGGCGATGCAGTGCACCCTATGATTTCATTAATTAAATTCCATCGGCTACACACACGGGAAAGTTAATATTAACTTCCCATCATAAAGTCAGGAGCAAAGTAATGAAAATAATGACTGGCGTTATTTTACCTACGCTTGCCGCCATCACAATGGCGGGTATGGCACACGCAGCAGACAGCAAACAACCGGTGACCGGCAAAGAGACCGTTACCCTGGAACACGTGCATGCCGTGCAAGAGAATGGCAGCCCCGCGCCCAAGCATGATGCCGCCTGTATGAAGGAGCTTTCGATGCCGACCTCCAAGTATGTCGGGATGAAAGTCACCAGCGAATACACCGTTAACCCCAGCTCGATGATGATGTCCGCGAAATCGATGCTGCCATCCCCGATGGCTACACAGCCACTAGAGTTGACGGTTGATTTGTCCGCTCTCGGTATGGAAGGGGTTTATGCCTTTGGTGCCTTCAAACCCAATGTGTTACCGCAGGACTATGTTTATTTCACCATTGGCAAAGATTTTAAAAACCCCGTCAGTACCTTTATGATTATTAATAAAGGTAAAGAATATAACTGCGTTATTTCCAGCTCAAACAAGGCGATGAGTAAGGAACAACGCAAACATCTTATGGTTAAGAAATAACGAGAATAATGATGGGGTAATACTGGGGGCTACGGGTGGTTTTTACTGCCCTGGCCCCTTATTTGATCAGATAACAACGTCCGCCGGGTCCCTGTCACGTTCACCCATAATGATTAATTCTCTTGGTTAACTGATTGCTTAACAAGCCGGTTTGGGGATAATGGCAGACATTCGATTTTGAAATATCACTCACCGGAAGCGCCATGACCTCAGTTTATCCAACCGAGAATCAATCAGTGATAAAAACACCTCGGGGTTGCTCGTAAAAAATAGCTTTTTCATCATGACATGAATATGTTTCCCACACATTGGAAGGTTACAGTGGCCAGTATGAAAAAAAAGATCGTTGTGGTGGGTGCCGGAATCACTGGCGTTTCAATCGCATGGCATCTTGCCAACCTTGAGTTTGACGTCACTATTATTGAACAAAATATGCCTGCATCCGGGGCGACCGGCAGCGCATTTGGCTGGCTGACCGGCGTGGTGTGTGATGATGCGCCTGATGTGCTTCTTCGGCGCGCAGCACTTGCGGACTGGCACAGACTAGAAGAACAAATTCCGGAGCTTCAGATTAACTGGAGTGGTTCATTAAAATACGGCGCAAGGTCTCAGGCCTGCCTACCGGACGAACGCCTCCTCGACAGAGCCGGAATAGCCAATCTTGAACCTGCGTTGGCACTTCCCCCCGCTGAAGCCCGCTATGCTGCAAAAGATGGTGCCATCGATGCCACCGAAGCGACACGTATAATACTGGACAAAGCCTGTGGTAAAGGGGTTGTACTGCAAAATCAAACGACAGTTACGGGCATCTGCATGGCCAAAGGCAAGATGACAGGCGTCCTGACCTCTCGAGGTCAACTGGAGGCGGATTGCGTTGTGCTGGCTTGTGGAAAAGGTATTCCCGCTCTGACTGCACTGATGGGTACCCCTGTTCCTGTTCTGACATCACCTGCCATATTGCTGCGCTTTGCGGCACCCAAGTGCATAGTCAAAACTATCATCGCAGGTGACGATATCGAGGTTAGGCATGCACGTAACGGGGATTTATTAGCAGCAGAGGATTATCCGGAACACGGATGTGTCAGAGAAACGATTATCGCTGCTCAGGCCTTAGTAAGAGACAGGCTCAGGGACGCAGAGTCGGCTTCGCTCACCCAATACTCAGTAGGAGAGCGCCCTGTTCCGCAGGATGGGTATCCCGTTCTCGGCTTTACTGATGAGTCCGAGGGCGTTTATGTCGCAGTGATGCACCCAGCGGTTACTTGCGCAGCGACGATCGGGAGGCTGGTCGCTGAAGAATTACGCGTCGGTAAGAGCGATGAAATCCCTGAGTGTTACCGTCCATCTCGCTTCAGACATAAGTCTTTATAGCAAAATCAATAAATTGATTAGCACTGACCTGCGACATGTTTATTAACATCCTGAATGTTATTTACGTCCGCTTCTGGCACAAAACTGCCCATGGCAAGAACGTGGTGCATCATCCAAGCACTCTGTAGATCTCGGTAATCACCTGCATCACTGCGTCTTCAATCCTTCCTTCGTTACGGCATAAAACCCAGCCGTGATTGGCAATTTCTCGCTCGAACGCCTTGGTACAAGCGACATGCTCTTCCAGCTTATAAATCACCGTGCTACTTAGCCCACGCGATCGGGCCGCGGCCCTCGCCCATGAAATTTCAGGCGCAGTAACCACCCCGACATGCAGGTCTGGCGTTCGCACGTTTCGTTCAATGTTAAGCTGTAAAATCTCTGCAAATGGCACCATCCGGCGAAACGCGGCATCCGACGGGTACCAGCGATCCATCAAGATAATGCTGTCCGGTGGCTGTTTAGCCAGCACGTGCTGGGAAATCCAGGCACGGCTATCAGCAAAGCGCTCACAAACCTCCAATTCCAAATCCAGGGTGGGATTTCTGGCGAACTGGTTAACGAGGGCCATTGTTTCCCCTCTGTAGGGATCGCTTTTTTTCTCGCAAAGTCGGATCACCTTCTTGTTGTCTGCCCTTAGTACTTTCGTAATGGCCTCCAACAGTGTGGTTTTACCGGCTCCCTTGGGCCCATCCAGGGAAACAAACAGCTGACGGCTCATTCTTGAAATGACGATTGATATAGGGTTTTTGTATAGCTTGCATCTGACAAAAGCATCTTACTTCCTTCGTATGAATAGCTGCGCCTCTTCGTGCGTTGGAGCCGCTTGGCGCATCAGCGCCAACCAAATAGATGGATCTTATAAACAGACACCGATGACCATTCAGAAGAACTCCATGCCTTCGTATGGCTGAGTGCGGCAAGCACGGATGCGGCTCTCAAGGTCTCCATCATGGATCTCAAGCCTGTGGCCATCGGGGTCTAAAAAGTAGACGGACTGTCCCTCGCTCTTGTTAGTTTTCCATTCTGGAACACCAGACGACCTCAATCGTTCAACGAACACATCGAATTCTTCGGTAGGAATACTGAATGCATAATGCGTGTAGTCATCACCAACAGAGACTTTATCCACTGAAAGACACAGCCAGAGCTCACCCAGCGAAAGGTAAGCGCCATGATCCCATTTGGCTTTAGGTGTGAACCCAAGCATCTCAACATAAAAATTCAGGCTCTTTGCTAGGTTACTCACTGCAAGGGTGATGTGATTTAGTCCGGTCAACATGTAGAACTCTTTAGCAGGGCGCAGAAAGATTTAATTTATATGATTTATATTTCTTTGCCCATAAAGACACTTAATGGGTCCGTAGCTCAAGATCGCCTTTATCAACGTCTGAAATGTGAAACATTGGCTATGCCTGATTCATTTTTAGCTTTTAAATCTACCCTATTTTTTCTCATTGGCCTGCTCACCGTTGATTAGATAGCGTTGCATCGACCCGTTGAACTCACAGCACAAAGCCGACTGTCAGATAGGGTTTCGCTTAAGCCAACAACGCTAAGCTCCCTCAAAGACAAAGGGCACAGTCCAAATGAACTGCGCCCCTGCATTTTCTAAACACCGAACTAAAAGTTAACTGCGAACCAAATCATCACCGTAGCCGATCCACTTGTAGGTGGTCAGTGCGTCCAGGCCCATTGGGCCGCGGGCGTGCAGTTTCTGGGTGCTGACGGCCACTTCTGCGCCCAGGCCGAACTGGCCGCCGTCGGTGAAGCGGGTGCTGGCGTTGACGTATACCGCGCTTGAATCCACCGCACGCACGAAGTGCTCGGCGCTGCTCAGTGAACGGGTGAGGATCGCGTCTGAGTGGCTGGTGCCGTGGGTGCGAATATGGTCGATGGCCTGATCGATGTCATCCACCAGCGCCACGTTCAAGTCCAACGACAGCCATTCGTCGTCGTAATCTTCCGCCGCTACCGCCACCACCGTTGCCGGGCCGTCTTGCAACAGCGGCATGGCGTTCTCCGCTGCGTGCAAGGTGACGCCGACCGCCGCCATTTTGTTGCTCAAGGCAGGCAGAAACTCTGCGGCGATATTGCGGTTCACCAGCAGCGTCTCCAGCGAGTTACAGGCGCTTGGGCGTTGGATTTTGGCGTTCTCGATCACCGTCAGCGCTTTGTCGAAATCAACGCTGTCATCCACATAGGTATGGCAAACGCCGATACCGCCGGTGATCACCGGGATGGTCGACTGTTCGCGGCACAGTTTGTGCAGGCCCGCGCCACCGCGTGGGATCAGCATGTCGACGTAGCGATCCAGGCGCAGCAATTCATTCACCAGGGCGCGATCCGGGCTTTCAATCGCCTGCACCGCTGCCGCCGGCAGGCCGCACTGTTCCAGCGCCTGCTGGATCACTTTAACCGTCGCCTGGTTGGTGTGGTGGGTTTCTTTACCGCCGCGCAGGATCACCGCGTTGCCGGTTTTCAGGCACAGGCTGGCAACGTCGATGGTGACGTTCGGCCGTGCTTCATAAATCACGCCAATCACCCCCAGCGGTACCCGGCGGCGTTCCAGCTTCAACCCGCTGTCCAGCAGGCTGCCGTCCAATACGTGGCCGACCGGGTCGTTCAGGCGGCATACCTGACGCACGTCATTGGCGATCGCCGCCAGGCGTGCCGGGGTCAGTAACAGACGATCGAGCAGCGCTTCGCTCATCCCGCTGGCGCGTGCCTGCTCCATGTCCTGTTCGTTAGCCTGTAAAATCACTTCGCTTTCGGCTTCCAGTTTGTCGGCAATCACCGACAGCACCTGGTTTTTCTTCGCCGTGCTCAGCACCGCCAGTTGCCAGGAGGCCTGCTTGGCGGCCTTCCCCATCTGCTCCAGCATGCTCACTCCTTAGCTGACAATCATATCGTCGCGGTGAACTGCCACCGGGCCGTATTCATAACCGAGAATTTCGCTGATTTCCTGCGAGTGGTGACCGGCAATCATGCGCATCGCGTCGCTGTTATAACGGCTGACGCCGTGCGCCAGATCGCGCCCCGTCAGGTTGCGGATACGGATCACTTCACCACGGGAGAAATCGCCTTTGACTTCGCGGATGCCCTTCGGCAGCAGCGAGCTGCCACGCGCCATAATGGCGTCGACCGCACCGTCGTCGACGGTGATTTCACCGGCCGGGGGTGCGCCGAAGATCCAACGTTTACGGTTTTCCAGTGGGGTTTCCAGCGCATGGAAACGGGTGCCCACCGGTTTGCCTTCAATCACATCAGCCACTACGCCCGGCTTGCTGCCAGCGGCGATGATCACGTCGATACCCGCGCGGCAGGCCACGTCGGCGGCTTGCAGCTTGGTGCCCATGCCACCGGTACCCAGCCCGGAAACGCTGTCGCCGGCGATGGCGCGCAGTGCGTCGTCGATGCCGTGTACTTCACGGATCAGCTCTGCCTGTGGGTTATTACGTGGATCGGCGGTGTACAGCCCCTGCTGATCGGTCAGCAACAACAGTTTGTCGGCCCCGGCCAGGATCGCCGCCAATGCCGACAGGTTGTCGTTGTCACCCACCTTGATTTCTGCGGTCGCAACCGCGTCGTTCTCATTGATCACCGGCACGATACGGTTGTCCAGCAACGCCGTCATGGTGTCACGCGCATTGAGGAAGCGTTCGCGGTCTTCCAGATCGGCACGCGTCAGCAACATCTGCCCGACGTGGATGCCATAAATGGAAAACAGTTGCTCCCACAGTTGGATCAACCGGCTCTGCCCGACCGCCGCCAGCAACTGCTTGGAGGCGATGGTGGCAGGGAGTTCGGGGTAGCCCAAATGTTCGCGCCCGGCGGCAATCGCGCCGGAGGTGACGATAACGATGCGGTGACCCGCTGCATGCTGTTGTGCGCACTGGCGAACCAGTTCGACAATATGGGCACGGTTAAGACGCAGCGATCCGCCGGTCAACACGCTGGTGCCCAATTTCACAACCAGTGTCTGGCTGCCGTTCATAGTGTTTCTGCCGTGTAAGATGAGAAGAATAGTACTAGGGACTTTGTAACAGGAGAGACGCGTTATGCCAACAGGCACAACGCGAAATCAGCAGAATACTTGCGGTCAAACGGGGTCAGGCGGAAAGTTTAATCAGTTTTTCTTTGAAATCAGCGGCGGGTTCAAGCGTCAACTCCATGGTGGCCAGCAGTTCGCCCAGACGACAATGGAAGTCACGCAGGGTGGTTTCCAGCTTGGTTTTGACTTCAGTATCCTTAATCTTTTCCGGCGTCCACTGCCCTTCTTTATCAAACAGGCCAAACTGATAGGCGTAGGTGAAACGCGTATCTTCAGCATGCAGTTCGATCCACCAACCCCAGAACTCTCGCAGCTCCGGAGCAGGCTTGACATTGACGCAGACGGCTAAACAATCAAAGAAAAAACGGTCGTTCTCACATTGCCCTTCACGCAGATACGGCCCCAAGCTGGCGAAACGTTTCATTAGTCGGCTTTTAGGGTGACCACTCGGTAACGTCATTCTTAAGCTCCTCAATGTAGACCATTCTTTTTAACAAATTGTTAAAATTTAGCAACTAATTAACGCATTTTATCTTTCATCCAATGGGACATTTGCTGCAGCGCCTTGTGGAAACTGCTGTACACCGGTTTGCGCGGTATGGCGATCAGTTTGCCGTCCATCGAGGATGAAACGATCAGTTGCGACTCTTCTTTCGGGCTGAGCGGATCCTGCTCCCAGTACCCGGCCAGCATCGGGGTCGGGCAACGGCGGCCCAACAGCCCCTGGGTTTTCAGCGAATAGCTGTTCAACTCGACCTTCAGCACATGATCCGAAGCGTTGGCCATCCCCATTCGGCTGGCCAGCACGTCCATATACATATCCGGTACGTGCTTCTGGGTGCTGCTGTCGCACAGCAGGCGATGCACCACCGGCCCCAGGCAGGCCACGCCACGCAGCCGCTGTGGCTCCAGATAGGCCAGACGCACCGCCACATTAGCGCCAAAGCGGAAGCCAAACGCGGTAACGCGCTGATGGTCAATCCAGGGTACCGAGGTTAACTGGGTCAGCACCTGCTGATGCAGGAAACTGGAATCTTGCGTCAGCTTCCACTTGTAAGAAGAACCGATGGAAGGCATATCAATGGTCAGCATGGCGATACCCTGCGGTGCCAGATAATCGCGGAACAGGCGGTGATAGTCGGTCTGCAGGGTATCCAGGCTGCCGCACATCAGCACCGTCGGGAACGGCGCTTCGCCCTTCTCCGGCAAATGCAGGAAGCCGGTGATGCTGCTGCCACCTTCAATGCGAAACTCCAGCTCTTTCAACTGGTACGGCAGTAACAGCGCGGCCTCTTCGTAAGCCCGGTTGGACAATGCCTCCGCCTGCTCGGCCAGTTCATCGCCTTTCAGATGCGGGTAGCCGGCAATGCTGTAAAAGTTGGCGGCGTTGAGCCAATATTGGCCGCCGATCAGCGGATCCTGCTGTTCCAGCGCACGCTGCTGCCAGAGCATGCCCTGATGCACCCATTCGTAGATCCAGTTGCCATTACGGTAACCGACCACGGTATCCAGCCATTTGTCGTTGGTGTGTTCCACATCCGCGACGGCAATGCGTGCCAGCACTTCGTTGATTTCAATGGGATCGACACCGCGCCAGGCCCACAACAGCGGGTTGAGCATGCGGTACCAATTGCTGACGGTATTCCCCTCCAGCGTGGAATGCAGATCGACACTGACTTTACTGCGCGAGCGCAGTACCAGAGTTGAGGTCTCAGGGTGTTTGAATGAGGGTTTGAACAGGATTTCAGAAAGGTTGGCTTGTGCCATGGTAACAACAGCCTCCGTAAATCTGGTAATAGGCGGCAAACAGCCTAATAAACTGGAGGTAGTGTACCTAAGTCTGGCGCGATAAACCCGTCATACTTGAAGGCGCATCTGTGGGTCAGAAATCAGAAATGCAAACGCCCGGCTCTGCCGGGCGTTTTAACAAATCAGCGTGGTAAACTTAACGACCGCCAATCGGTGGCACGAAGGTCACCGCCATGTCCCATGGCTGTTCGATCCAGGTATCCTGTGGGATATCAACCACATAATCGTCTACCAGCGGGCGTCCTGCCGGTTTGGCGAAGATAGTGACGAAATGTGCTTTTGGGTACATTTCACGGATCGCTTTCGCGGTGCCGCCAGTATCCACCAGATCGTCGATAACGATAAAGCCTTCACCGTCGCCTTCGGCGCGCTTGAGCACTTTCATTTCGCGTTGGTTGTCATGGTCATAGCTGGAAATGCAGACGGTATCCACGTGGCGAATACCCAGCTCACGCGCCAGTAAGGCAGCCGGTACCAAACCGCCGCGGCTTACGGCAATAATGCCCGTCCATTGGTCAGCAGGCAGCAGGCGGTGAGCCAGTTTGCGCGCTTGCATTTGCAGCATGTCCCAGGTAACAACGTATTTTTCGCTCATAGAATGGTGTCCCAGCCAGCAGTGGTGCGGCTTACTCAGTAATCAGGGGAAAAAAGGTTGCGCGAGATTATAAAGACTGACTGCACCAAATACCAGTTGTACCTTGGAATTCATAAGTATTTCGTCTGGTGATTGATGCTGAATAAATGAGCAATGACCAACCAAACTAGTGTGATCAAGCGCTTAAACAGCGCAATACGGTACGGGCACCGCCCGGAATAAAGTGATATTCTCTGGAGATCGTGCCAAAGCCGCACAGATGCCCCTAACCCTAACCGAGCGGCATTCCCGCACTGCCGAGAATGCTGTTACAGGAGACTTATAGTGTCTGAATTGTCTCAACTTTCGCCACAGCCGCTGTGGGATATTTTTGCCAAAATCTGCTCTATTCCGCATCCTTCTTATCATGAAGAAGCGCTGGCACAGCACATCCTCGAGTGGGCCAAAGAGAAACACCTGCACGCCGAGCGTGACCATGTAGGCAACATCCTGCTGCGCAAGCCCGCCACCAAAGGGATGGAAAACCGCAAGCCGGTTGCTCTGCAAGCGCACCTGGACATGGTGCCCCAGAAAAATAACGACACCGTGCACGACTTCGCCAAGGATCCGATTCAGCCGTACATCGACGGTGAGTGGATCAAAGCGCGTGGCACCACGCTGGGGGCCGACAACGGTATCGGCATGGCCTCCGCGCTGGCCGTACTGGCCGACGACAGCGTCGAGCACGGCCCATTGGAAGTGCTGCTGACCATGACCGAAGAAGCCGGCATGGACGGTGCGTTTGGCCTGCAGGCTAACTGGCTGCAAGCGGATATTCTGATCAACACCGACTCAGAAGAAGAAGGCGAGATCTACATGGGTTGCGCCGGGGGTATTGATTTCATCACCACCCTGCCACTGCAGCGCGAAGCCGTGCCTGCCGGTTATCAGACCCTGAAGCTGACGATCAAAGGCCTGAAAGGCGGCCACTCTGGCGCGGATATCCACGTTGGGCTGGGCAACGCCAACAAACTGCTGGCGCGCTTCCTGTTCGACCATAGCGCCGAGCTGAACCTGCGCCTGCTGGACCTGAACGGTGGTACGCTGCGCAATGCTATTCCGCGTGAAGCCTCTGCGGTGGTTGCCGTGCCGGCCGAGAAAGCCGATGCGCTGAAAGCGCTGAGCCAGGCGTTCCTGGCTACCCTGCAAAACGAGCTGGCAGCCAAAGAGAAGAACATTACCGTTTTGCTGGAGCCTGTCACCAGTCCCTCTCAGGCGATGACTACCGATAGCCAACAGCGTTTTGTGGCGCTGCTCAATGGCACGCCAAACGGTGTGATCCGCATGAGCGACGCGGTGAAAGGCGTGGTGGAAACCTCACTGAACGTGGGCGTAGTTACCACCAGCGACAGCGAAGCAGAAATCATCTGCCTGATCCGCTCACTGATCGACAGCGGTAAAGACTACGTTGTCGGCATGCTGACCGCACTGGGCCAGTTGGCCAACGCTAAAGTATCACCAAAAGGCGGCTACCCAGGCTGGCAGCCAGACGCGGACTCACCGGTGATGCATCTGGTGCGCGAAATTTATCAGGATCTGTTCAACAAGACGCCGAACATCATGGTGATCCACGCCGGTCTGGAATGCGGTCTGTTCAAAAAGCCGTACCCGAACATGGATATGGTATCGATTGGGCCAACCATCACCGGGCCGCACTCGCCGGATGAGCAGGTGCATATCGAAAGCGTGAGCCTGTACTGGAAGCTGCTGACGGCACTGCTGAAAGCGATCCCGGAACGCGCGTAATATTCCAGATAAACCAAAGGCGCAATTATTTGCGCCTTAGTTTGGTGACAAACACCCGAAAAACGTGGTTTTCGGATGTTTGGGATAAACCAGAAGACATAATTCTTTGTTTTTATTAGTACCTAAAACAGTACTTTTAGCTACAAATGACTTTGTCAGCAGTCTGAGGCGCAATTATTTGCGCCTTTGTTATTCCCAGGGTAGCAGCAGTTGCCGCTCCAGCTGCGGATCCAGCAGCGTCACGTGCAACCCGACCAGTCGCACCCCGCGTCCTTCGCGTCGCTCACGCCATACCTGCCGCGCCACGTTGATCAAATCGTCTTTATTCAGTACTGGCCAAACGTGTTCCTGCGTCGTTTGCTGGAAATCCTGAAACTTCAGTTTTACCCCCTGCCGGGCGATGTGCAGATCCGGTTTTACCTTACGCAACCGCAATTCCAGCTCGGGATAAAGTTTGTCGACGATCAGCGCTTCGCAGTCCTCCCAGTCATGGATATCTTCCGCCAGCGTGCGTTCCACCCCCACCGATTTACGCAACCGCTCTGGCGAAACCTCACGCAGATCGATCCCCTGACAGCGCTCCCACAGCACCCGGCCAAATTTACCGAAGCGCTTTAACAGCGCCGCCAGGTCGTATTGCTGTACGTCGGCGCAGGTGATCAGCCCCACTTCCTCCAGACGTTTGGCGGTCACTTTGCCCACGCCGGGGATTTTACTCAGCGGTAACTGCTGTAAAAAAGCCGGCACCTGCGCCGGGGTGATGACGTATTGTCCGTTCGGCTTATTCAGCTCTGAGGCAATTTTGGCGAGGAACTTGATCGGCGCGATACCGGCAGAAGCGGTGAGATTAAGTTCGTCGGAGATCGTCCGGCGGATTTGCTCGGCGATCAACGTTGCCGAGCCGTTGCACTGGCTGCAGTCGGTCACGTCCAGATAGGCTTCATCCAGCGACAGTGGTTCAATCAGCGGGGTGTAGCGGGCGAAGATTTCGCGGATATGCTGCGAAGCTTCCTTATACGCCGCCATGCGGCCGGGCAGCAGCTTAAGGTGCGGGCAAAGCTTGAGCGCCATCGCCGTCGACATCGCGCTGTGCACGCCATAGCGGCGCGCAGGATAGTTGGCGGTGCTGATCACCCCACGCCGGTCGGCACTGCCGCCGATCGCCAACGGAATATCGCGCAGGCTGGGATCGTCGCGCATTTCTACCGCTGCGAAGAAGCAGTCCATATCGACATGAATGATTTTACGCATCGCGCCTCCAATAATACTGTATAAGTATACAGGCAACAATGGAAAGCTCAAGCCTCGGCTCTATTCGGAGAAAACAGGGTTTCACCCAATTATCTTCGACTTGTTAAAAAAGCGTAATTTTTCAATAGTACGCTGTGGCAAATTAGTCGCCACAGTTACTGACAACAATAACGCTACGCACAGGAAGGTGCCTTATATGAAAACATTATCGGTCTATTTGTTAGCTTCAGCCTTATCCCTGATATCCCTTGCCGCTACCGCAGCCCCCGCCATCATCGCTCACCGTGGTGGTACCGCCGACGCTCCTGAAAATACCCGCGTCGCCATTGAAACCGCACTGAAAAACGGTGCCGACGCCATCTGGATCACCCTGCAGGAATCCAAAGACGGTGTAATTGTGTTGTACCGTCCTTCGGATCTGAAAGCGCTAACCAATCAGCAGGGGCTGGTTTCCGCTTTTACGGCTGAACAACTGGCGAAAGTCGACGCCGGTTGGTCATTTGCCAAAGGTGAAAGCCACCCGTTCCGGGGTAAAGGCATTGGCATTCCTCGCTTGGATGAGATCCTCAATGCCTTCCCCAAGGTTAACTTCTATCTGGATATCAAATCTCCAGACGCAGACCCTGCCCAGTTCAGCAAAGCCCTGCTGGCAACGCTGGAGAAGACCAACAGCCTGAATCGCACCCGCGTGTACTCCACCGATGCCAAATATCTGCAGGCGCTGCCGTCGGCGATCAAGCGTTTTGAAACCCGCGATAAAACCCGCGACCTGCTGGCGAATATCAGCCTGTCGCACCTGTGCGAGTTGAAGCCAGACCATCAGCAACCGCGCTGGTACGGGCTGGAACTGAAGCGTGAAGTGGAAGTGGTGGAGAAATTTACCCTGGGTGAAGGGCGTTCCAAGGCGTTTTTGACCTGGGATAAAGAATCGATCGACTGCTTCCGCTCGCAAGGGCCGGCGCACATCATTCTGTTCGGCATCAACTCTCCGGCGGAATACCAACAGGCGCTGGCACTCGGGGTCGACGGAGTGATGGTCAACTCACCGGCCGACGCGAAAAACTTTCGCCAGGCCAAATAACCGATAGAAAAAGGGGCGCTGCATGCGCCCCTTGTAGTCAGATAATCCGATGCTTTTCCAAGTCAGATAATCCGGTGTTTTTCCAACAGCTGCTGGCGCAGCGCCTCTTTCTCCAGTCGCTTCTTGCGTGCATCGCAAGGTTCAGGACAGTCACAGACTTTATCCATCCCCAGCGCCGTAATGCCGCCGCAGCTGCCCTGCAGGCTTTTACGTTTGAACACGTAACCCAACGACATCCCGCCGACAATCAGCAGAAACAACACGAAGCTGGCGATAAATACTGTCAACATAGCGACCTCACTAGCTCTTGTTCAAATAGGGTTTGAACGCTTCGGAGTAGCGCTCTTCAAAACCTTTGGCAGTTTTCACAATCATGAACACCGGGATCCCCATCAGGTTCGCCAACGCCATGCCGCGCTCCGGCCCCAATACGTTCAACCCGGTCGACAGACCGTCGGCAGCCATACAGGTCGGGCTCAGCACCGTCACCGACACCAGATGATGATGGATCGGCTTGCCGGTAACTGGATCTATGGTATGCGAATAACGCATGCCGCCCTGTTCGAAGTAGTTGCGATAATCCCCCGAGGTGGCGATCGACATCTCCCCCGGCTGGATAACCAGTTGCGCCTTCTGCTCCATACCGGCCGTCGGCCGTTCAATGGCGATACGCCACGGTTTTTTCTCACCGTTGTGGCCACGAGTACGAACTTCGCCGCCAATATCCACCATGTAGTTCTTAACCTGCTGCGACTGCAGATACTGGGCAATCACATCCACCCCGTAGCCCTTGGCGATCGAGGAGAGATCGACATACAGCTCAGGAATGCTCTTTACCAATGCGTTACCCTGCACCGACAGCTTGTCGATACCGGTCCAGGCGCGGCGCCGCTCCAGTTCGGCAGCGCTCGGCACCTTGTCCGGTCGCCCTTCCGGGCCGAAGCCCCACAGATTAACCAGCGGCCCGACGGTCACGTCCAGTGCGCCGTCGGTGACGCGGTTAATGCGCAGCGCTTCCAGCACCACCTCGGTGGTAGCCGCCGATACCGGGAAGGGTTTATCCACTCCGCGGCTGGCGTTGAAGCGGCTCAGTTCAGAGCCTGGCCGGTAGGTAGACATCTGGTCATTCACCAACTCCAGTCGCTTGTCGATCTCCGCCTGTATTTTGGCGGCAGACGGCATGTCGTCACCGGTGACGTAACGAACTGAATATGAGGTCCCCATGGTTTTGCCATCGAGATTGACCTGCTCCGGTCCGCAGCCGGTCAATAACAGGGTGGCGCTGAGCGCCACCGTCGTCATTAACCCCTTCATTGCCCATGCGTGCATTTAGCCACCAAAGTCATCAAGCATGATATTTTCGTCTTCGACGCCCAGGTCTTTCAGCATCTTGATTACCGCGGCATTCATCATTGGCGGACCGCACATGTAAAACTCGCAGTCTTCCGGTGCCGGGTGGTTCCGCAGATAGTTCTCCAACAGAACATTATGGATAAAGCCGGTGTAACCCGTCCAGTTATCCTCAGGCTGCGGATCGGAGAGCGCCACATGCCAGGTAAAGTTCTCGTTCTCTGCCTGCAGTTGGTTGAAATCTTCCTCGTAGAACATCTCACGCAGTGAACGCGCGCCGTACCAGAAGGTGATTTTACGCTTCGACTTCAGGCGATTGAGCTGGTCAAAGATGTGCGAACGCATCGGTGCCATACCGGCACCACCGCCGATAAAGATCATTTCCGCATCGGTGTCCTTGGCGAAGAACTCGCCGAACGGCCCGGAAATTGTCACCTTGTCACCGGCTTTTAACGACCAGATATAAGAGGACATGATGCCCGGCGGCACGTCAGGATCGCGCGGTGGCGGCGTGGCGATACGCACGTTGAGCATGATAATGCCCTTTTCGTCCGGGTAGTTGGCCATGGAATAGGCGCGCACCGTGGTGTCATTCACTACCGAGCGGTAGCGGAACAGGTTGAACTTGTCCCAGTCGCCACGGTACTCATCCGGCACGTCAAAATCGGCATAGCTGATATCGTGTACCGGCGCTTCGATCTGGATAAACCCCCCGGCACGGAACGGCACGTCTTCCCCATCAGGGATTTTTAGCTTCAGCTCTTTGATAAAAGTGGCTTTGTTATCATTGGATATAACCTCGCATTCCCACTTCTTCACACCAAAAATTTCTTCCGGCAGCTCGATTTTCAGGTTCTGCTTCACGTTCACCTGGCAAGCCAGACGGCAGCCCTCTTTCGCTTCACGCTTGTTGATGTGCGACAGTTCGGTCGGCAGGATATCGCCGCCGCCCTCTTTGATCACCACCCGACACTGGCCGCAAGAACCGCCGCCACCACAGGCAGACGAAACGAAGATCCCCTGACTGGAGAGCATATTCAGCAGCTTGTCGCCCGCCGGAGCGGTAAAGCTCTTGTCGAGATCGCCGTTAACTTCTACCGCAATGTCACCGGTGTTCACCAGCTTGGATTTGGCGAACAAAATGAGCAGCACCAGCACCATAACGATGCCGGTAAACATGGCGACGCCTAAAATAATTTCCATAAATTCTTCCCGCCTTTACAACTGAACACCGGAGAAGGACATAAAGCCCAACGCCATCAGCCCGGTGGTGATAAAGGTAATGCCCAGGCCGCGCAACCCTGCGGGGACATTGGCATACTTGAGTTTTTCGCGGATCCCCGCCATCGCGACAATCGCCAACATCCAGCCGGTGCCGGAGCCGAAGCCGTACACCACCGACTCGGCGAAGTTGTAGTCACGCTGCACCATGAAGGACACGCCGCCGAAGATGGCGCAGTTCACGGTGATAAGCGGCAGGAAAATGCCGAGTGCGTTGTACAGCGACGGGAAGAAGCGATCGAGGATCATCTCCAGAATCTGCACCAGCGCCGCAATCACGCCGATAAAGGTAATGAAGTTGAGGAAGCTCAGATCAACACCTTCCACCAGCGCACCGTCGCGCAGGATCAGGTTGTAGACCAGGTTGTTCACCGGCACGGAGATCCCGAGCACCAGGGTCACCGCGATGCCCAAACCAAAGGCCGTTGATACCTTCTTCGATACCGCCAGGAAGGTACACATCCCCAGGAAGAACGCCAACGCCATGTTCTCAACGAACACGGCGCGTACAAACAGGCTGATATAATGTTCCATCGGCCATTACTCCTTTTCGATCTGCGCTGGTTTCAGGGTGCGTAGCGCCCAAATCAGCAAGCCGATGATAAAGAACGCGCTCGGTGCCAACAGGAACAGGCCGTTCGGTTGATACCAGCCGCCGTTCTGCACCGTTTCCAGCACCGGGATGCCAAACAGCTTGCCGGAACCAAACAGCTCACGCAGGAAGCCGACCAACACCAGGATCACCCCATAGCCCAAGCCGTTACCGATACCGTCCATAAAACTCTCGATCGGTGGCGATTTCATGGCATAGGCTTCGGCGCGCCCCATCACGATACAGTTGGTGATGATCAGGCCGACAAACACCGACAGCTGCTTGGATATCTCGAACGCAAAGGCCCGCAGCAACTGATCGACCACAATCACCAACGAGGCGATAATCGCCATCTGCACAATGATGCGCACGCTGTTTGGGATATGGTGACGGATCAGCGATATAAAGAAGCTGGAGAACGCGGTGACCAGCGTCACCGCGATGGTCATCACCACCGCCGTTTCCAGCTTGGTAGTCACTGCCAGCGCAGAACAGACACCCAGCACCTGCAAGGCAATCGGGTTGTTGTCGAACAACGGCCCTAAAAGGACCCGTTTAATTTCTTTGGAATCAGCCATTTTTCAGCGCTCCTTCACGAACTTTTTGCAGGAACGGGCCAAAGCCGTGCTCGCCCAACCAGAAGTCAAAAGTATGCTGCACGCCGTTGGAGGTCAGCGTGGCACCGGACAAGCCGTCCACCCCATGTTCATCCCCCGGACGCGCCCCGCCTTTCACCACGCGGATCGCGGGTTTGCCGCTGTCATCAAACAGCTTCTTACCGATCCACTGCTGACGCCAACCGGCATTTTCGACCTCACCGCCCAGCCCCGGAGTTTCCCCTTGCTGGTAGTAAGTGATGCCCTTCACCGTGTTGCCGTCGTTATCCAGCGCCACAAAAGCGTACATCATCGACCACAGGCCGGTACCGTAGACGGGCAGCACGATTTTGTTGACCGCGCCGCTGTCGTCGCGCACCAGGTAGATTTCCGCCTGGTTGCTGCGGCGCTTGATGCCAGCTGGATCGTCAGCCGCCGGTAGCGCTACGCTTTTGGCGTTATCACGCAGGGCTGCGGGCAGATCGAACGCCGTCGCGTTACCCGCAACAAATTCACCGCTGTTCAAATCCAGCAGGCGCGGTTCGATACGTTGGGTGAACAGCGCCTTGACCTGCTCGCCTTCCATTTTCGGCTGCAGCAAACCGGCCACGTCGAGAATATTGCGCTGTTTGTCGAGCAACTTCTGTTCCTGCTGTTTGGACTTCAGGCCGACGGCGGAACCCGCCACCACCACAGAACACACCAGGCACAGCAGCAGTACCACCAGCAGCGTTTTACCGATGCTGTCGTTTTTAGATTCATTCGCCACGGGCTTTTCTCCGCTTGATGTTGGCCTGCACCACCAGGTAATCGAACAGCGGCGCGAACAGGTTGGCGAACAGGATCGCCAGCATCATGCCTTCAGGATAGGCCGGATTGACCACCCGGATCAGCACGCACATCACGCCAATCAGAATGCCGTACCACCACTTCCCCTTGTTGGTGAACGAGGCGGAAACCGGGTCGGTAGCCATAAAGATCATGCCGAAGGCGAAGCCGCCCAACACCAGGTGCCAGTACCAGGGCATGGCAAACAGCGGGTTGGTGGTTGAACCGATACTGTTGAACAGGAAGGCGGTCGCCATCATGCCGAGCATCACGCCGGCGACAATGCGCCAGGATGCTACGCGGCCAAACAGGATTATCGCCCCGCCGAGCAGGATCATCAGCGTGGAGACTTCCCCCACCGAGCCGGGAATGTTGCCGAGGAACGCATCCATCCAACTGATGGAATGGTCGGTAGCCACGTTGCTCAGGCTGTGTGCCCCGCCCGCGCTCCACTGTGCCAGCGGCGTCGCGCCAGAGAACCCGTCGGCGGAGGTCCACACCAGATCACCGGAAATCTGCGCCGGATAAGCAAAGAACAGGAACGCGCGCCCAGCCAAAGCCGGGTTGAGGAAGTTGCGTCCGGTGCCACCAAATATTTCTTTCGCCACCACTACGCCGAAGGTGATACCCAATGCGGCCTGCCATAGCGGCAGCGTTGGTGGCACAATCAGCGCAAACAGAATCGAGGTGACGAAGAAGCCTTCGTTAATCTCATGCTTGCGAATGACGGCGAACAGTACCTCCCAGAAACCACCAACCAGGAACACCACGGCGTAAATCGGCAGGAAATAGCAGGCGCCCAGCACCATTTTGCTGATCCAGCCCGCGTCTGCCGCCAGTGATGCCCCCAGCCATTGCGCCAACCGATAGTGCCAATCGCCCGCCAACACCTGCTGCAGTTGATCGCCACTGTAAAGGTGGTGCAATGCCGGAATGGCCTGTTGGCCGACGTTGTACATCCCCCAGAACATCGCCGGGAATACCGCCAGCCACACCAGGATCATCATACGTTTCAGATCGATGGCATCGCGTACGTGCGAAGCACCGCGCGTCACCAAACCAGGGGTATAGAACACTGTGGTAGTCGCTTCAAACAGCGGGTACCACTTTTCCAACTTGCCGCCTGGTGTGAAGTGATGCTCGATTTTTTCAAAAAAGTTCTTCAGGCCCATCGGTTATCCTTCCTGCTCAATCTTGGTCAGCACATCGCGCAACACCGGAGCGTATTCATACTTGCCGGGGCAAACGAAGGTGCACAGCGCCAGATCTTCTTCATCCAGCTCCAGACAGCCCAGCGCCTGTGCACTGTCGCTGTCACCTGCCAGCAGGTCACGCAACAGCAGGGTCGGCAGGATATCCAGCGGCATCACCCGCTCGTAGTTGCCAATCGGCACCATCGCACGCTCACCCCCGTGGGTGGTAGTCGAGAAGGCGAACAGTTTGTTCTTCAGGAAGTGGCCCAGCGTGGTGCGGGTGATGGAAAATTTATCCGGTGATGGCGCGATCCAACCGAATAATTCTTTGTCGCGCCCTTCCTGCAGCACGGAAACCAGCGAATGGAAACGGCCGAGGTAAGCGTTCGGCCCGGCAACGTGGGTACCGCTCAGCACCGATCCGGAAATCACCCGGTTCTCACCGGCTTTCAGACGCCCGGCGGTCAGCTCTTCGATACTGGCGCCCAATCGGGTGCGCAGCAACACTGGCTGTTCCACCTGCGGCCCGGCCAGTGCTACCACCCGGCGGGTATCGAGCTTACCGGTGGTGAACAAGGTGCCGATGGCGATCGCATCCTGATAGCCGATATGCCAGACGGTTTTTTTCAAACTGACCGGCTCGAGGAAATGAATATGCGTGCCTACCAGGCCCGCTGGATGTGGGCCGGCAAATTCGTTATAGGTCACTTGGGCATCGGGTTGTTTGCCCAGGTTCACGCCCGCGGCGTGGCAAACGTGCACCTTGCCGTCGGTCAGGCGGGCCAAAACCGCCAGCCCGGCGTTGAACGCTGCCAACTGCTCGGCGATGATCACCTGTGGATCGGCAGCCAGAGGCTGGCTGTCCATGGCAGTAACAAAAATGGCACGCGGGGTGGTACCCGGCGCAGGCGTTTTACTGAATGGGCGGGTACGCAGCGCGGTCCACAGACCGCTGGCGAGTAATTCGCTTTCGACCTGTTCCCGCGGCAGCATGGCCAGTTCGGCAACCGGATAATGGGCAAACTCCAGTTGCTCATCGCCGCCATTTTCAACGGCGATGACCACCGACTGCAATACGCGCCGTTCACCGCGGTTGACTGCCAGGATACGGCCACTGGCAGGAGCGGTGAAAAAAACTCCGGGGGTCTTTTTATCTTCGAACAGCGCCTGACCTTTCTTAACGCTCTCGCCTTCCTGCACCAGCATAGACGGGCGCATTCCGACGTAATCTTCCCCAAGCAGGGCGACATGCTGAATGATTGGGCCGTCCTGAATCGCCTGAGCCGGGGCTCCGGCAATTGGCAGATCTAACCCTTTTCTGATTTTAATCATAGGATTTATACGATGTTGGTTAGTTTCACACGTCTTACCGGCCCCAGAGGCTGGTGCTGACGATGCCTGGATGATGAGGCCGCTTCGGTAGCCTCTGGGTTGAGCGCAACGACATCACGCTCAACATGAAATCTTTCGCACTGACAAAATGGGGTAGCGTACATTCCGTTGGTTAACTCCTGCGTCCATTTTTTGCGCGCTAATTCGAGGCGGAATATTAACATTTTCCATAACATTTTTCTGCGTTAGGCAGTGACCTGAGTCAAGCAAACACAATTAAATTCCGGCTGTTTCGCCCCACTAATCGTTAAAATCTGCCTGTCGATTCACTTTTATCGAAGTTTGTAGTTTTTTTATACACAACACATATTGCTAAAAAAGAACACACTGGTAATCTGGCGGTGTTTTAAGACCGTAAAACAATAATCAGTGGCATGTTGGCCAAGTGCATTGAGCCAGCAGATAAATATAAGCAGGAATAATAATGAGCAAAATCGCGTTGTTGTTTGCGATGCTTTTTTCTATGCCGATGATCACGGCCTGCAGCGCCAGCGAGCAGGTTCCCGAGGTTCCGGTAGTTAAACAGCAATTAGTGGGTTCACCGGTTTATATTCAGATCTTCAAAGAGGAACGCACGCTGGAATTGTATGCCAAAATGGGCAACGAATTCCGCTTGGTGAACTCTTTCCAAATCTGTAATTTCTCCGGCGGCCTCGGCCCGAAACGCCGTGAAGGTGACTTTAAAAGCCCGGAGGGCTTTTATAGCGTTGACGCACGTCATCTGAAACCCGACAGTAAATATTATCGGGCAATAAATATCGGCTTCCCTAATGATTACGATAAATCACAGGGGTATTCCGGCGCTTATCTGATGATCCACGGTGAATGTAAATCGATTGGTTGTTACGCGATGACCAACACCTATATGGACGAGATCTATCGTTACGTCGAAGCCGCATTCGCTTACGGCCAGAGCCGAATCGATATCAGTATCTATCCGTTCCGCATGACCGACAATAACCTGAAGCGCCACAGCTCCTCCAGCTATATCTCCTTCTGGCGTCAGCTGAAACCGGGCTATGACTACTTCGTCAAAAACCACCAGCCGCCGATGGTCAGCGTAGCCAATGGCCAGTACGTATTGGGTCAGCCCGTGCTGAGCAGCAGCCAGATGACGCAGTACGCGTCAACCACGGCTCCCGTTATCAGTACCAATCCCTTCGCTCAGACCAAGCCGCTCACCGAAGTGAAATAATGCGAACTCACCTGGTGCAATCTTGTGCCAGGTTTCATTCGCCGTCAGCGGCTGGGTAGCAATCACCGTGACCACATCGTTAGGTGTGGTCTGTTGCTGGAAATCAATCTCTACGTCCTGATCGAGCAAGGTGGCTTTGCCAAACGGCGCGCGACGCGTGATCCAGTACAGGTTGGTCGAGCAATAAGCCATCACGAAGCGCCCATCCGACAGCAACATATTGAATACCCCCTTCTGACGCAGCTGATCCGCCAGCAAAGCGATATACCGGAAAACTGCTGGCCAACGGCTCGGAGTGCGCGGGTATTTCAGCGAAAGCTGATGCAGCAACCAGCAGAAAGCATATTCGCTGTCAGTTTGACCCACCGGGCGGAAAGTGCCGGTTTCCAACTGACGGTAGCCTTTCAACTGGCCATTGTGCGCGTAGGTCCAGTTACGGCCCCACAGTTCACGGGTAAAAGGGTGGGTATTTTCCAGCGCAACTTCACCGCGATTGGCCTGGCGGATATGCGATACCACCGCACAGGATTTGATCGGGTATTCCTGCACCAGACGGGCAATCGGCGAGTCGAAACTCGGCTGGGGATCCTTAAACGTGCGGCAACCGTTCCCTTCGTAGAAGGTAATGCCCCAACCATCTTTATGTGGCCCGGTACGGCCACCGCGCTGAACCAGCCCGGTAAAGCTAAAGCAAATATCGGTCGGTACGTTTGCGCTCATCCCGAGCAGTTCACACATCGCCAGCACTCCTTGACCACACTGACACCGTCTATTCGGGCGCGGCCTGCTGCGCCCCTGTGCATTATTTATGGGGGCACGGTGCCCCCTAAAGCCGTTAAGCCTTAACCATCTCTTTTTCAATCAGCTGAATCAAGATGTGGATCGCTTTGATATGAATTTCCTGAATGCGGTCAGCGTAACCGAAGTGCGGTACGCGGATTTCCACATCGGCAGAACCGGCCATTTTTCCACCATCTTTGCCGGTCAGGGTGATCACTTTCATCCCTTTGGCGCGCGCCGCTTCGATGGCTTTAATAATGTTGCCGGAATTACCCGAGGTGGAAATGCCCAGCAATACGTCGCCTTCACGGCCTACCGCTTCCACATAGCGTGAAAACACATACTCGTAACCAAAGTCATTGCTGACGCAAGACAGGTGGCTAACGTCGGAAATGGCAATCGCCGGATAACCCGGACGGTTTTCACGGTAGCGGCCGGTCAGCTCTTCGGCAAAGTGCATCGCGTCACAGTGGGAGCCGCCGTTACCGCACGAAATGACTTTCCCGCCGGCTTTAAAGGAATCGGCCAGCAGCACGGCTGCGCGTTGGATGGCGTCGATATTGGCGTCGTCACTGATAAATTTCGTCAGGGTATCGGCCGCTTCGTTCAGTTCACTGCGAATAAGGTCGTGGTACATGAGGAACCTCTTGTTATCGTCAATCTTCCGCCCCGCAGTGTAACGGATTGGGGAAAAACCGAGAAGCATTGTCAGTCAAACAGCAGCCCGGTTGAGGCAGCGATGAGGTTTTTGATGATTGATGCGGTCAGTTTGTGACTTAAGTTGTAATTAAACTGTAAATGCATTGATAAAAATATGGGGTTGTACTAAAACCTATTACATACACACAACAGGTCAGACCTCTTGCCACTTTGGAGCTTCTTATGATGGTTCTTAGTATTGTTGTTTTACTGGCACTCATTGGTGTGGTGTTTTATCACCGAGTGAACCTCACCCTCAGTAGCCTTATTCTTCTGGCATACACCGCCGCCATGGGCGCTATCGGCCTGTGGAGCTTCTGGATGCTGCTGCCGCTGGCGATTATCCTGCTGCCGTTGAACGTCACCTCATTACGCCGTTCAATGCTGTCCGCCCCGGCGCTGCGCGCATTCCGCAAGGTGATGCCGCCAATGTCCACCACTGAAAAGGAAGCGATCGAAGCCGGGACCACCTGGTGGGAAGGCGATCTGTTCCGCGGTACGCCGGACTGGAACAAGCTGCATAACTACCCGAAACCGCAGCTGACCGCCGAAGAGCAGGCGTTCATCGACGGCCCGGTGGAAGAAGCCTGCCGTATGGCCAACGACTTCCAAATCACCCACGAGCTGGCCGATTTACCGCCGGAACTGTGGGCATACCTGAAAGAACACCGCTTCTTCGCGATGATCATCAAGAAAGAGTACGGCGGCCTGGATTTCTCTCCTTATGCTCAGGCGCGCGTGCTGCAAAAACTGTCCGGCGTTTCCGGCATTCTGGCCATCACCGTCGGCGTGCCAAACTCCCTTGGTCCTGGCGAATTGCTGCAGCATTACGGTACTGACGAACAGAAAAACCATTACCTGCCAGGCCTGGCGCGCGGCGACGAGATCCCTTGTTTCGCCCTGACCAGCCCGGAAGCCGGTTCCGATGCCGGGGCCATTCCGGACGTCGGCACCGTCTGCATGGGTGAATGGCAAGGCGAACAGGTACTGGGCATGCGCCTGACCTGGAACAAACGCTATATCACGCTGGCACCGGTTGCTACCGTGCTGGGCCTGGCGTTCAAACTGTATGACCCGAATCACCTGCTGGGCGATAACGAATCACCGGGCATCACCTGTGCGCTAATCCCAACCAGCACCCCAGGTGTTGAAATCGGTAACCGCCACTTCCCGCTGAACGTGCCGTTCCAAAACGGCCCGACTCGCGGCAATGACGTGTTCGTCCCTATTGATTACATCATCGGCGGGCCAAAAATGGCCGGTCAGGGCTGGCGTATGCTGGTTGAGTGCCTGTCGGTAGGCCGTGGCATCACCCTGCCTTCCAACTCGACCGGTAGCGTGAAGTCCATGGCACTGGCGATTGGGGCATACGCCCATATCCGCCGTCAGTTCAAGCTCTCAATCGGCAAGATGGAAGGTATCGAAGAGCCACTGGCGCGTATCGCCGGTAACACCTATGTGATGGACGCTGCAGCTACGCTTATCACCAGTGGCCTGATGCTGGGCGAGAAACCGGCCGTGCTGTCGGCCATCGTGAAATACCATTGTACCCATCGCGGCCAGCAGGCAATCATTGATGCAATGGATATCGCCGGCGGTAAAGGCATCATGCTGGGTAAATCCAACTTCCTGGCCCGAGCCTATCAGGGCGCGCCTATCGCCATCACGGTAGAAGGTGCCAATATCCTGACCCGTACCATGATGATCTTCGGTCAGGGGGCTATTCGCTGCCATCCTTACGTGCTGGACGAAATGGCTGCAGCGCAGAAGAACGACCTGAACGCCTATGACAAATTGCTGTTCGGCCATCTGGGCCACGTGGGCAGCAACAAGGTGCGCAGCTTCTGGCTGGGCCTGACTAACGGTCGCACCAGCAGCACACCAACCAAAGACGCGACTCGTCGTTACTACCAACAGTTGAACCGCCTGAGCGCTAACCTGGCACTGTTGTCAGACGTTTCCATGGGCGTGCTGGGTGGCAGCCTGAAGCGCCGTGAGCGTATCTCCGCCCGTCTGGGGGATATCCTCAGCCAAATGTATCTGGCTTCTGCGGCACTGAAACGTTTTGAAGATGAAGGCCGTCAGAAAGAAGATTTACCGCTGGTACATTGGGCCGTACAGGACAGTCTGCATCAGGCAGAACAGGCGCTGGACGATCTGCTGCGCAACTTCCCGAACCGCTTTATCGCCGGAGTGATGCGCCTGGTCGTCTTCCCGTTAGGCCGTGTCCATACTGCACCGTCTGACCGTCTGGATCACCAATTGGCCAAGATTATCCAACAGCCGTCTGCTACCCGTAGCCGTCTGGGCCGTGGCCAGTATCTGACACCCAGCGAGCACAACCCGGTTGGCCTGCTGGAAGCCGCACTGGCTGACGTGATCGCCGCCGAACCGATTCACGACCGTCTGTGCAAGGCGGCCGGCAAGAACCTGCCGTTCACCCGACTGGATCGTCTGGCACAACGTGCACTGGAAGAAGGCAAGATCAGCGCCGACGAGGCGAAGATCCTGGTGAAAGCCGAGGAGAGCCGTCTGCGCTCCATCAACGTGGATGACTTCGAACCGGATGCGCTGGCGGCCAGCAAGCCGGAAAAGTCACTCAAGCAGGATAAGCGCCTGAAACACACCGAAGCCGCGTAACTGCAAAGAACTTAATCAGCAATTTGAGGGGCGATAATCATCGCCCCTTTTCTATTTCTGCTTAAACTGCGTGGCACACCGCAAGGTTACCAGAACGGCTAATTTAACCCCGGGGATAATCGGATAGACTGCGGATGGGTGCTCTGGATCTTTCTGTCCGGAGCCTTGTATTGATAACGGATAGAAAGAGAAAGGCCCCGAGTCGATGTAATCAACCCGAGGCCACTCTGAACGCTTAGCAACGTCAGGTTAGCCTCTTCCCCGCCGCAAGGCAAGGATAAGGAGGTCAAAAATGCAGCAAGAACGGGTCGTTCTGAGGCTGATGATTATCTGCATCACGCTGATAGCGCTGATGTGGATCACCCGTGGTTCGCTATGTGAACTGCGCATCACACTGGGAGACACGGAGGTTGCCGCCATTTTGGCTTACGAAACCGAAGGGTAAGGCAACCCAACGGCGGGGTTCGCCCCGCCTGTTGGTTGTTGGCGACGGATCCATGAGCACCCTTTTTCACGGTATCCAGGAGATTTAACCGTTCTGGCGAATACGCGCCAACAACGCATCGATATGCTCAATCTGGGGCGCATTCACAATCAACGCACGGCCCAACCCCAAAGCGTTGCGCTGACATTCGGTACGCATCTCAACATCATCGATACTGTCCAGATCGGCAACGTGCGCCAGACCGATAGTACGGCGGATCAACTCACTGCCGCAGTAGCCAACGGCATCTGTCCACACCTGCTGCAGGAACTGTTCGGCATAACCCGGCACCGCCAGTGCCACTTCGCGGGTCTGTTGGTGGCACAATGCCAGGAAGCGATCGGCAAAAATCAACCACAGCTCGCGCACATCCTGCAGACGTTGTTCACGCCCGGCAGCGGCGTCGCGCGGCCCAAACAGGCCCGGTAGACCACAGTAATTCAATAACAGATTACCCAGCGCGGTACCGACGTCAAAACCGATCGGGCCATAGAAGCCGAACTCGGCGTCGATCGCCTTCAACTTGCCTTCTGCAACAAAAACCGAACCGCTGTGAATATCCCCGTGCAACAGCGCTTCCGCCTTACTCAGGAAGCGGTGCTTCAGTCCGGCGACCGCCAATCTCAGCGCCGCATCGTTACGCAGCTCAAGCACCTGCGGTAAGAGCCGCGGTTCGAACTGATTGCGCTCATGCTCGATATAGGGATCGGTAAAGAACAGATCCTCGGTGATCTGGCACAGTTCGGGGTTACTAAAGCGACTAACCTCCGCTTTTTTCTCCTGCGCGGTCTGATAAAAGTCGGAAGTATGGAACAGAGTTTGTGCCAAATACTCCGCCAGCTGCCCGGCCGCCAAGGGGTAATAGTGGCCCTTGAGCAACTCACTGCGCCAAATGTGGTGATCAGAAAGATCTTCCTGCACCATCACCGCCAATTCGGCATCGTGATGCAACACCTTTACCGTATGCCTTGGACAAAAACCGCCGTGGATCAATAGGGTTTCCGCTTCAATGCGCGCCCGGTCAAGCGTTAGCGGCCAGGATTCGCCCACACAACGTACATACGGCAGCGCCTGTTTGACTATCACCCGGCTAACGCCGTCACGATCGCGGATCTTGAACACCAGGTTCAGATTACCGTCACCAATCTCGTCAGCGCTCACCAACGCCAGAGGATCGGCTAACTGCCCGTATTGGCGAGCATACTCAACGGCATCAGCAGCAGTAAACGTACGATAATGCGACATTCCCAACCCCTCTGAACTTTCTCACTGACCCAGCGATTATATTTTTTAGACGTAAAAGCATTTGGACGTCTATACATCCGGAAGTCATGTTGGCAGAATAGCTTTCCAGATGCAATAACTACGCAACAAGGAATTAACCGCCGATGCAAGCGCTTAACACCACCAGTTTGACCTTGAGTGACAACCGACTTTGGATCCTCGATCAACAGGCTTTACCACAGGAAAAACAGTGGCGCAGCTGCGACAGCGTGGAAGAATTGGTCGATCATATCCTTACCCTGCGAGTACGGGGGGCACCGCTGATCGGCCTGTCCGCCAGTCTGTTATTGGCCTTGCTGGCCGAGCGCGGCTTGCCGCGTAAGGAACTGGAACAGGCACTAATCACTCTGCGTGCCTCACGGCCAACGGCAGTCAACCTGATGAATAATCTGGACCGTATGAAGCTGGCCTTGGCACAGCCACAATGGGTAGCTGCGATGGTGGAAGAAGCGCAGCGGCTGGTGGAAGAAGACCGAAAGTTGTGCGATCGCATTGCCGATCACGGTGCCGAGCTGGTGAAACCCGGCAGCCGCCTGCTGACCCACTGCAATACCGGGGGCCTGGCTACCGCCGGTATTGGTACCGCTATCGGCGTAGTGTTACGTGCTCATCAGCAGGGCAAGGTGCAGCAGGTGTGGGTCGATGAAACGCGTCCGCTATTACAGGGTGGCCGACTGACCGCCTGGGAGCTGGGTGAACTGGGTATCCCCTACCGGCTGATTTGTGACTCCATGGCGGCCAGTCTGATGGCGCAGGGACAGGTAGACGCCGTATGGGTGGGGGCCGATCGCATCGCTGCCAACGGTGACGTCGCCAACAAAATTGGCACCTATAGCCTGGCGGTACTGGCGCACTATCATCACATTCCATTCTACGTCGCCGCACCGCACACCACGCACGATCCGCACTGCCCGAACGGCGCTGCCATCCCGATTGAGCAACGGGCCGCAGTTGAAGTGACCGGTGTCACCGGCAGCTTTGGCTCATGTCAGTGGGCACCCGTCGATGCCCCGGTTTATAACCCGGCGTTTGACGTGACACCGGCGGCATTGATTAGCGGTTGGGTCTTCGACAGCGGCGTGATAACGCCACAGCAGGTCAATGAAGGGATTTTCCAACGGGCGTTGGGTTAACGCCCGCGTTATAGCGCTCAGTCGAGACGCGGATAGGCATCGGCGATGTTATCGCCGGTGAAATGCGCCACCCAGCCTTCCGGGTTATCGAACACGCGGATCGCAGTGAAATTCGGTGCTGAGCCCATATCGAACCAATGGCGGGTATTGGCCGGCACCGAGATCAGATCGTTCTTCTCACACAGGATCTGGAAGATCTTGCCCTCCAGATGCAGGCAGAACAGCCCGGCCCCCTCGACAAAGAAACGCACTTCATCTTCGCCGTGGGTATGCTCGGACAAAAACTTGCTGCGCAACACTTCGCGCTGGGCATTATCCGGACGCATGCTGATCACATCCCAGCTCTGGTAGCCTTTCTCCGCCACCAAGCGGTCTATTTGATGCTGATAAGCGGCGATCACCGCTGCCGGATCCGGGTTTTCACCCAGCTCACGATCCGCCTGCCAGCGTTCAAAACGTACGCCAATCTGCGCCAGTTGCTGCTCAATGGCCTGCGCGTCACGGCTCTGCCACAGTGGCTGTTGCGGCTCTTTATCGCTGAAAATGGTCAATCCACTCATGAGGCAAACTCCCCTAAATCGATTTGATCAAAACGGTTAACCTGCGGATGCTGGCTTTGGTTATCGGCTTCATCGCGGATCAGTTGGCAGGTATGCCAACCAGCGGCACGCGCGGCGTCCAGTTCTTGATGAATGTCGGAAAGAAATAACAGTTCATCAGGTGCAATACCGATTTTACCGGCGATATTAAGGTACGAAGCGGTTTCACGCTTGGCACCGACGTGAGTATCAAAATAACCGCTGAACAACGGCTGCAGATCCCCGGCATCGCTGTAGCCGAACAGCAGCTTTTGCGCCTCCACCGAGCCGGAAGAATAGACGTACAGCCTCAGCCCCTGTTGCTGCCAGGCGGCCAACTGCGCGGCCACCTCGGGGTACAAATGCCCGCGAAAATCACCGTTCTGATAACCGCTGCGCCAAATGATACCTTGCAGCGCCTTCAGCGCGGTGGATTTGCGGTCTTCGTCCATAAAGCGGTACAGCGCGGCAATCAGTTGCTCAATATCCGCCTGCGGCTGGTCAAGCTCCTGGCGTAAGGCAGTCAGTGGCGCGGCGACTTCGGCATCTTCAGCGTGAAGACGGAGAAATGTGGCCAGACGTTCACGTGCGTAGGGAAACAGCACCTGATGAACGAAACGGATATCGCTGGTGGTGCCTTCAATGTCGGTAACGATGGCGCGGATCATTTGGCCTCCAGTAAACGGCGTTGCAGTTCGCACTGGAACAGGAATTCCAGCCCTTCAAGATGACGACGAGCTTCCGCGACCTGGCGGCCCCAGCAATACAGACCGTGGCCACGCACCAGAAAACCGTACTGCAACGGCGTGGCTTCGGCATGGGCTGCCACCCGCGCTGCTAATCGCGGAATATCCTGATCGTTATCGAAAATCGGGATCACCACGCTGTCCAGATGCGTAGTCTGTCCACCGAGTGATTTTTGCATTTCATAGCCCTGCAACACCAGCCCATCGCCGCGTTCCACCCGCGACAGCACGGTCGCATTCACCGAATGCGTATGCAGTACCGCGCCAATCTGTGGGTACAAACGGTAAATCAGGGTATGCAGACCGGTTTCCGCTGATGGCGTGCGGCCGCTCGGCACATGGTTGCCTGCGGTTTCCACCAGCAGGAAGTCAGTTTCGGTCAGGCTGCCCTTATCCTTGCCGGATTCGGTGACCAGACAATGTTGCTCATCGAGACGCAGCGACATATTGCCGCCGGTCGCCGGGCACCAGCCCTTTTCACCAATCCAGTGACAGGCCGACAATAACGCTTTAAGTTGCTGATTTTCAGTCATTAACATTTTTTGACCTGTAGGTTATAAGCAAATGATGCCTAGAATGATTTGATTAATAGTAAGACTTTTTCTTCATTTAGCCATCTAAGCGTCTTGATTGCCAAATACTAACATCGTGTTATATTGACGGCAACATAAGCGCCAGGAGTATTAGCCTACGATGAGCACTTCAGCACTGATCCCCGACAGTAAACTACCCGCGCTGGGCACCACTATTTTCACCCAGATGAGTGCGCTGGCGGCGCAGCATCAGGCAATCAACCTGTCGCAGGGCTTCCCCGATTTCGATGGCCCGGACTACCTGAAAGAACGTCTGGCCTGGCATGTCAGCCAGGGGGCGAACCAATATGCACCAATGACCGGCGTTGCCCCACTGCGCGAAGCCATCGCCGAGAAAACCGCTGCTCTGTACGGCTGGCTACCGGATGCCACTAACGAAGTCACCATCACGGCGGGTGCCACCGAGGCACTGTTCGCCGCCATCAGCGCGCTGGTGCGCCCCGGTGATGAAGTTGTCTGTTTTGATCCCAGCTACGACAGCTATGCGCCGGCGGTGACCCTATCCGGTGGCACGCTAAAACGCATTGCGTTGCAGCCCCCGGCGTTCAGCGTCGACTGGCAACAGTTCGGCAAGTTGCTGTCACCACGCACCCGGCTGGTGATCCTCAACACGCCGCACAATCCTTCTGCTACTGCCTGGCAGGCGGAAGATATGCAGCAACTGTGGCACGCCATTAGCGATCGCGAAATCTACGTGCTGAGTGATGAAGTCTACGAACACATTTGTTTCGCCAAAGGCGGCCATACCAGCGTATTGGCTCACCCGCAACTGCGGCAACGCGCCATCGCGGTGTCCTCTTTCGGTAAGACCTTCCACATGACCGGCTGGAAAGTAGGTTACTGCGTAGCACCGGCAGCGCTTAGCGCGGAAGTGCGCAAGGTGCATCAGTACCTGACCTTCTCGGTCAATACCCCGGCCCAGTTGGCGCTGGCGGATATGCTGCGCAGCGAGCCGGAACACTGGCAACAGCTGTCGGCATTTTATCGCGCCAAGCGCGATCGTTTTGTGCAGGCGCTGTCCAGCAGTCGACTGGAAATTTTGCCCTGCGAGGGTACATACTTCTTACTGGCAGATTACAGCGCCGTCTCCGATTTGGACGACGTGGCGTTCTGCCATTGGTTAACCGAGCACGTAGGCGTGGCGGCGATCCCGCTGTCGGTCTTCTGTGCCGATCCTTTCCCTCATAAATTGGTCCGGCTGTGCTTCGCTAAACAGGATGCCACGCTGGATGCGGCTGCGGAGCGGTTATGTCGACTTTAAAAATTACCCTGTTGCAGCAACCCCTGGTTTGGCGTGATGGCGAAGCCAACCTGCGGCATTTTGACGAGCTATTGGCGCCATTAAGCGGCCGCGACTTGATTGTACTGCCGGAGATGTTTACCACCGGTTTTGCCATGGATGCCGGAGAAAGCGCACTGCCGGAACAACAGGTTGTCGACTGGCTGCACGGTTGGGCGAGCAAAAGTAACGCTCTGGTCGGCGGCAGCGTGGCGCTGAAAACCGCCGAAGGCGCGGTTAACCGTTTTCTGCTGGTGGAGCCGAACGGCCGAGTGCATGCCTATGATAAGCGCCACCTGTTCCGCATGGCCGGTGAGCACCTGCACTATCAGGCAGGCAAAAAACGTGAAATTTTCGAGTGGCGCGGCTGGCGCATTCTGCCGCAAATCTGTTACGACCTGCGCTTCCCGGTGTGGTCACGCTATCAGCAGGATTACGATCTGGCGCTGTACGTCGCCAACTGGCCGGCCCCGCGCAGTAACCACTGGCAAACGCTGTTGGCGGCTCGCGCCATCGAGAATCAGGTGTATGTGGCCGGTTGTAACTGCGTCGGCGAAGACGGTAACGGCCTGAACTACAGCGGCGACAGCCTGATCCTCAGCCCGCAGGGAGAAACACTGGCCCAGGTGGAACCCGGTGCCGCCGCGCGGCTGGACGCCGAACTGTCACTGGAAAACCTGCAAAGCTACCGCAGCGCCTTCCCGGCCTGGCGTGATGCCGACAGCTTCCTGCGCCACGATTAATCATTGCGGGTGCGGTCCGCTGCACCCGTAACCTCAGGCTGGCATTTAACTGCCCCGGTAGGTTGAGTAGGAATACGGGCTGATGAGCAGCGGTAAATGGTAATGCTGCGCCGCATCCTGGATAACGAAATCGATAATTGCCGTGACGTACAGCGTTTCACGCAGGTCACGGGTAAAGTAAGCGCCGAGATCGGCAGACAGGCGGTAATGTCCGGCATCCAGACTGTCAGAAGTGAGATCACGCGCGCGGCCGTCAGCATCGGTCTGGCTTTCTGCCAGGGTTCGCCATAGCCCGTCCTGTTGATGTTCCAGCCACACCCGCACGCCCGCAGCAGGTTTACCGAGTGAGGTGTCCAGAATATGGGTGCTGATATTACTCATCGCTCAGTAGCTCCTTAAAACGCAGCATCGTGATTTCGCGCAGTTGTTCGGCCGTTTCCTGCCGTTCCTGCTCCGCACTGTTATTCAATCGCCGTTGCAACTCGCGCAGAATGCTCTGGCCGTCACGACCGGCGGCACGGATCAAAAACACCTGACCAAATTGCTGTTCATAGCGTCGATTGCCGACCCGCAGCGCTTCGCTCAGCTCTGCATCCTGCGCATTGACCGCCGCTTGTTCACGCTGCGAAAACTGCGCCTCTTGCCCCAGGCCTTTGGCACCTTCGCCGATACGCGGGTGCTGGGCCAGTGCCTGTCTTACCTCTTCCGGTTGCCAGCGCAATGCCGCTTGCCAGGCCACCGCCAGCGCGGCATCAACACTGCTGAATGGCCGCGCTACCACCACCGCCGCAATCCAGGCCGCAATGTCCACGCAGGGCCGCAGTAACAGCTCCGCTTGCGCCTCCGGTAACTGATTAAATCGCTGCAGACTCATCAGCCCTCCTCCCAACTGCCAACCGTATGGCAGTAAGCCTGGATCGCCAGCGCCACATCGGACTGGCTGACGGCTTCGGCCGGATGGTGGCTGATGCCGCGATCGCAGCGGACAAACAGCATACCCACCGGCCAACAGGCCGCTACGGCAATAGCATCATGCCCGGCACCGCTCGGCAACGCCATGCTGCGCCCCTGAACCGCCATCACGCCCTGCTGCCAGCGCTGTTGCAAATTTGCATCACAGGCCGTTGCATTTATGCGGTAAAACTCTTCACTGTCAAAACGCAGTCCCCGACGGGTACAGATCGCCTGCGCCTGTTCCAGCAACTGCGTCAACAACGCCGCCAGCGCGCCATCTTCAGGCCCACGCACGTCCAGCGACAGCCTGACCTCACCGGGGATCACATTCACCGCCCCCGGCAGGCTTTCAATCCGGCCAACGGTAGCCACCAGGTGCCGATTGGCGGCCGAGGTGATCGCTTCTACCGCCACCATCCATTCCGCCGCCGCCGCCAACGCATCTTTGCGTTGCCCCATCGGTACGGTACCGGCATGCCCAGCCTGGCCGGTAAAGGTACAGTTAAGCCGACGGGCACCGTTAATGGCCGTCACCACCCCCAAAGCCAAATCGGCGGCCTCCAGGCACGGCCCCTGTTCAATATGCAATTCCAGATAGCCACAAATATCACCGGGTGATCGCCGCGCTTCACCGACGGCTGCCGGATCCAGCCCAAACTCACGTAACGCCTGTGCCACGCTGATGCCGTCGGCATCGGTGCGTTGCAGCCAGTCGGCCGGCCACTGCCCGCTGATGCCCCGGCTGCCCAACAGGGCGATACTAAAACGTGTGCCCTCTTCATCGGCAAAACCAATCACCTCTACCGCCACCGGCAAACGCCGCTGCTGCCGATGTAAATGCGCCACCACTTCCAGCGCGGTCAACACGCCGAGCATGCCGTCATAGCGCCCGGCGTTGCGTACCGTATCCAGATGCGAACCGAGTAGCAGTGCGGGGGCATTGGGCGTTTGGCCTTCATAGCGGCCACAGAGGTTGCCGACGCTGTCCTGCCAGACCTTCATGCCGATAGTGCGCATCCAGTCGCCGACCAGTTGGTTGGCTCGCTGATGCTCCGGCGACAGGTAGACCCGCGTCAACTGGCCCGGCGTGGCGCTGATCGCCGCCAGCGCATCGCAGCGGGCCATCACCCGTGCTGCGGCCTGCTCCGCCTCCTGGGCGGTTAACAGCGCGGCCATCAATGGCTGCCGTCGTCGTAGGTATTCCATGCCGCCTGCAGCGCTTCGCCCTGTTTGCTGGCGAAACCCAACCGGTTCAACACCGCCTCCAGTGCTGTCAGCGTCTGCAGTACGCAGTCTTTACGCGCGTTATAGCCCATGGTGCCGATGCGCCAGATTTTACCCTGCAGCGGGCCGAACGAGGTGCCGATCTCAATGGCGAAGTCGTTCAGCATCATCTGGCGTACCTGCTCGCCATGAACCTGCTGCGGGATCACCACGCCAAGCACATTATTCATTCGATTATCAAGGCTGCCAAAGACTTCCAGCCCCATGCCTTGAATCCCGGCCAGCATGGCCGCGCCGTGCAGCTTATGACGGGCGATGGCGTTATCCAGCCCTTCTTCCAGCAGAACTCTGGCGCACTCGCGCGCGGCAAACAGCATGCTGGTGGCTTCGGTATGGTGGTTCAGGCGCTCCGGGCCCCAATAATCCATGATCATGCCGAGATCGAAATAGTTGGAGTAGATCATCTCGTCCTCACCATCGGCGTGATCGAGGGTGCGAATACCCTGCTCCACGCATTTGCGACGGCGAACAATCTCTTCAAACTGCGGGCTGAGCGTGACCGGCGAACTGCCCGATGGGCCGCCCAGGCATTTCTGCAGACCGGCGGAGACCGCATCCAGTCCCCAGGCGTCGGTTTCCAGCGGGTTACCGCCAAAGGAAGCAGTGGCATCAGTGTAAAACAGCACGCCGTGACGGCGGCAGATATCACCCAGTTGATCCAGCGGCTGCAGCATGGTGGTGGAGGTATCGCCCTGCACCGTCAACAGCAGGCGCGGGCGCACTTTCTTGATCGCGTCTTCAATCTGGTCGGCACTGAATACTTCGCCCCAAGGTACCTCGATACTGTGTACTTCGGCGCGGCAGCGGCGGGCTATCTCACACAATAGATGGCCAAAACGACCAAATACCGGCACCAGCACCTTGTCACCAGGACGAATGGAGGAAACCAGCATGGCTTCTATACCGGCGCGAGAAGTGCCGTCCACCAGCAGGGTCCAGCGGTTTTCGGTACGGAACAATGCGCGGTACAGTTCCATTACCTGATTCATGTACCCGGTCATCGCCGGATCGTACTGACCAATCAACTGGCTCGACATGGCACGCAGCACGCGCGGATCCGCGTTGATCGGCCCCGGCCCCATCAACAGGCGGGCGGGTGGATTAATCTGATCGAATTGGGTGATATCTAACATGTTAATTCCTTACCAGCTTAATATTCCCTTCATCTTTCAAGTTGCAGATGCGTTGGCTTTCCTCGCTCGCCCTGGCCACGTACTACCTGTACGCTCCCAGGGACTTGCTGCGTTGCCGCCTTTCTGCATCTTGAAATCTATTGGGTAGAGATTTACGCTTATCAGTGCTCAGACAGGCCGCGAACCGATGCAATAAACTGTTTTAATTCCTGCGTTTGCGGATTGGCGAACAGCGTGCGGCTATCGCCCTGCTCCCAGACCTTGCCCTGGTGCATAAACACCACCCGGTCACCGACCTCACGGGCAAAGTTCATTTCATGGGTCACCAGGATCAGCGTCATGCCCTCTTTGGCCAGCTGTTCCAGCACTTTCAGCACTTCGCCCACCAGTTCAGGATCCAACGCCGAGGTAATTTCGTCACACAGCAACACTTTCGGGTTCATCGCCAACGCCCGGGCAATCGCCACCCGCTGCTGCTGGCCACCGGAAAGGTTGGCCGGTGAGTAATGCATGCGCTCACTCAACCCAACCTTGTTCAACATCTCTTCCGCCAGCTCGCGGCATTCGGACGGGCTTTTTTTCAGCACCCGACGCGGCGCCAGCATCACGTTCTCCAGCGCGGTCATATGCGGGAATAAATTGAAGTTCTGGAACACCATGCCAATGGAGCGACTGATTTCACGCGCTTGCGAATCGCGATCGGTCACCGTCATACCGCCCAGTTTGATACTGCCCTCCTGATAACCTTCCAGCCCGTTGATGCAGCGTAACAAGGTGCTTTTGCCGGAGCCGCTGCGGCCAATGATCGAAATCACCTGGCCCATGTCGATATCCAGATCCACGCCCTTCAGTACATGGTTCTGACCGTAATATTTTTGAACCTGATTAATTGTGATGAGCGGCATGGAATTTCTTCTCCAGATAATGACTGTAGCGCGACAGCGGATAACACATCAGGAAATAGCCCAACGCGACCAGGCCAAAAACTTTAAAGGGTTGATAAGTAACATTGTTCAGCATGGTGCCGGCCTTGGTCAGTTCGACAAAACCGATGATCGACGCCAGTGCGGTCCCCTTGATCACCTGAACCGAAAAGCCGACGGTAGGTGCAATGGCGATACGCACGGCCTGCGGCACAATTACCCGTACCAGCGTCTGGCCAAAACTCAGCCCCAGACAGCGCGACGCTTCCCACTGGCCTTTCGGCAGTGCGGCGATGCTGCCGGACCAGATATCCACCAGAAAAGCGCTGGTGAATAACGTCAGCGCCAATGCGGCCGCGGTCCAGGGGCTAACATCTATGCCGAACAGTGCCAGTCCAAAAAAGGCCAGGAACAGCTGCATCAGCAGCGGCGTGCCCTGAAACAGCTCGGAATAACCGCGAACAAACCGCAGCGCCCACTTCCCTTTACTCAGGCGCAGCAATAACAGCGGCAGCGTCACCAGGGTGCCGCCCAAAAATGCCGTCAGCGACAACAGTAAGGTCCAGCGTGCCGCCAGCAGCAGGTTGCGCACAATGTCCCAGTCGGTAAAAGTCAGCATCAGCTCTGGCTCCCTAGAAAACGGCGTCCGGCGGCCAGCAACAGCTGGCGCATCAGTATGGATAACAGCAGGTAAAGGAGCGCCGTCACCAGATACACCTCAAAACTGAGGAAGGTACGGGACTGGATCAGGTTGGCGGCGAAGGTCAACTCTTCGAACGACACCTGCGACACCACCGATGACCCCAGCATGACGATAATGCACTGGCTGACCAACGCCGGATAAATCCGCTGCAGTGACGGTGGCAGCACGATGCGCAAAAAAGTCTGGCTACGGCTGAGGCCCAGCACCCTGCCGGCCTCCCACTGGCCTTTCGGCGTCACCTGAATACCGGCACGAATAATCTCGGTGCTGTAGGCCCCCAGGTTAATCACCATTGCCAGCAGCGCCGCCTGACCGGCGGTCAGTTTCCAACCCAGGCTCGGTAGGCCGAAGACGATGAAGAACAGTTGCACCACGAACGGCGTATTGCGCACCACCTCAACGTAAATGCCCCAAACGCGACTCACCAGGTTAGCCTTGCCGCTGCGGATCGCCGCACCACAAATCCCCAGCGCCACCCCGATCAACGTGGCCAGAGCCGTTAGTTCAATGGTGGTCAACAAACCGGCCAGCAACTCGGGCAGGTAAGGCCACAGGGCGGGAAAGTTCAGCTGATAGGTCATCAGGCGTCCCCGTTATGCGCCGAAGTTGGCAGGCAGCGGCGCTTTGAGCCATTTCTCGGACAGGCCATTAAGGGTGTTATCCTTCAATGCCTGTTCAATCAGTTGGTCCACTTTCGCTTTCAACGCCGGCTCCCCCAGACGTAGCCCAACGAAGCAGGGGGAATCTTTCAGCATAAATTTGGCCACCGGTGCCTTGCTCGGATTCTGCCGCGCAATGGCGCTCACCACCAGATTGCCGGTAGCGATGTATTGCACCTGACCGGACAGATAGGCCGACAGCGTGGTGTTGTTGTCTTCATAGCGCTTGATCTGCGTGCCCTTTGGCGCGGTGTCGCTTAGCACCATGTCTTCCACCGCCCCTCGCGTGACGCCGATGGTTTTACCATTCAGCTGCGTGGCGTCTGCCAGCGCCGACTCTTTCGGGCCAAATACCCCCAGGAAGAACGGCGCATAAGTGCGGCTGAAGGCGATCGCCTTCTCGCGTTCCGCGTTTTTGCCCAGGCTGGAAATCACCAGATCAACCTTGTTGGTCTGCAGATAAGGCACGCGGTTGGCGCTGGTGACCGGCACCAGCTGCAACTTAAGTTTCATCTGGTCGGCCAGATACTGCGCCATATCGATGTCATAACCCTGTGGCTGCAGATCGGTGCCCACGGAGCCGAACGGCGGGAAGTCCTGCGGCACCGCTACCCGCAACACGCCGCGCTGCTGGATTTCCTGCAGTTGATCCGCCATCGCCGAAGCGGCCTGAGCCATCAACAGCACTGCACCTAATGCCACTACGCCGATTTTCTTGAAGTTCATAGACTATCCCCGATGATGAAATGATGAAACAAAAGATTCCTTGATCACAACTCTGCAACTAATGTGCCAACAAGCAGCATCGGAAACGATCGGCTTTAGTGCCGCTAAGTTAGGGGATTAAGATGGGAATTTCCCTGTCAACGCGATGACAGGGTGAATGAATAAAGTGAGCAATTTGCGCACCATCAAAGTGCGAAAGCACCAAAATGGCGCTGGGATCAGCGCTGCTCCAGCTCATCCAAACCAGCATACAGGTCTGCGATTTGATGAATTCGTTGCCGCCCTTGCGCCAGCGTCTCATGCAGCAGAGCATTGCTGAGCAGGTTGGCCAGACTCATGGCAGCGGAATAGCTGTCAAAGGCGGAAACGCTGTCGAGCGGTGCCGCCAGATGCCAGTTGGCCAGCGGGATCAACGCCTGTGCCTGGGGTTCACACACCAGCAGTGTCGGCACCTGTTGAACCTGCAACTGCATCAATAACGCCCGCACCTGGCGCGGTCGGCGGCGAAACGCCACCACTATCGCGACATCTCGCAGGTCTAGATCCACCAGCTCTTCCGCCAGTGTCTGACCCGGCTGTGGCACCAGTAACACCTGATCACGCACCTGCATCAGTTGCTGGCGCAGGTGCATCGCCACCGGATAGCTGTTGCGAAACCCCATCAACACCACCCGGCGAGCCTGCACCAAAGCAGCAATCACTGCGTTGAACTGGTCAGCATCAATATGGTTAACCCACTGGGTAAGGTTAGCCATTTCCTGCTTGTAGTGGCGTGCCAGCAGGGTATTGCCCTGCACCGCGTCACGGTTATCGGTCAGCGGCATACCGCTCTGGCGCAGTGTACGCAATTCGTCACGCATCGCGCGGTAGCTCGGGTAGCCCAGGCGTTTGAACAAGCGACTGACGGTGGCTTTGGATACCCCGCTCAGCCGCGCCAGTTCAGCGCTGTTGTAGCTGATCAGGTCATCAAAGTGATCGAAAATAAAATCGGCCACCCGTTGTTCCTGCGGCGTGAGCTGCGGATATTCCCCGCGCAGGCGTTCATCAATCTGCTGCATTGCTACTCCTGCTTTCCCCAATAGATTTCAAAGTGCAGCCAGGCGGCAACCAAGCAAGTCCCCAGAAGCTTAATCAACTAAGTGACTGGGGTGAGCGAGGGAAGCCAACGCCGCAGCAATATGAAATATGACGGGGATTGTAACCTTTGTTTCAGCGGAACATAACACGGCCAATCCACCCGCTGGCAAGCGATTATTGTCCTGGCGGAAAACATGGAACGTCTCTTGCTTGTGTTTGAGGCAGACGCTGACCTCAAACAAGGGCCAAGAAATGATTAACAGCAACACCGCGCCATTGGGCATGGCCGTCACGCCGCACCACCTCGCCAGCGAAAGCGCATTGGCGATACTGCGCAAAGGCGGCAACGCGATTGAAGCCATGGTCGCCGCCGCCGCTACCATCGCCGTGGTCTACCCGCATATGAACGGCCTGGGGGGCGATGGTTTCTGGCTGATCGTGCCACCGCAGGGTGACCCGGTGGCCATCGACGCCAGCGGCGCAGCCGGCTCTCTGGCCACGCTGGATTTTTACGCCGGGGAAAGTCACATTCCCCATCGGGGACCCAAAGCCGCACTGACCGTCGCCGGTACCGTCGGGGGCTGGCAGGAAGCACTGGATTACTCCGCTGAACTGGGCGGCGAACAGTTGCCGTTGCCGCGCCTGCTGGCCGATGCAATTCGCTACGCCGCAGACGGTATTCCGGTCACCGCCTCGCAGGAGGCGGCTACCCGCAGCAAATATCATGAGCTGGCAGAACGAGAGCATTTTGCCCGCACCTACCTGCCGCACGGTGAGATTCCTCACGCCGGACAGCGTTTCTGCCAGCCACAGTTGGCGGAGACTCTGATTACCCTGGCCGAACAGGGGTTGGACAGCTTCTATCGCGGCCGATTGGCAGAGAACATGGCGGCGGATATGGCCAGGCTGGGCATGCCGCTCACTGCGCAGGATCTGGCGGATTATCGGCCACGCCGCCGCACGCCGCTGCGGCTGGAGCATCAGAAAGGTGAAATCTTTAACCTGACGCCGCCGACTCAGGGCCTGGTATCGCTGGCGATCCTCGGGCTGACCGACCGTCTGCCGCTTGCCAGCCGCAGTGAAGGCGCGGTGGTGCATGGCATCGTCGAGGCCACCAAACTGGCTTTCGGCCTGCGTGACCAATTCATCACCGATCCGCGTCAAATGACGCAGGATCCGCAGGCGTTGCTGACGGCCGAACATCTGGATGCGCTGGCCAGGCGCATCGATCCTGAACACGCCGCCCCCTGGGGTAAAGGCAAAGGGCCGGGCGATACCGTGTGGATGGGGGTGATGGACAGCAGCGGTCTGGCGGTGTCCTTTATTCAAAGCATTTATCACGAATTCGGCAGCGGCGTGGTACTGCCGCAAAGTGGCGTGCTGTGGCAAAACCGTGGCGCGTCCTTCAGCCTGAATGCCGCGCACCTGCTGGCATTGGCGCCGGGTAAACAACCTTTCCATACCTTGAACCCGGCAGCTGCACGCCTGTATGACGGGCGTACCCTGGTGTACGGCTCGATGGGCGGCGACGGCCAGCCGCAAACCCAGGCGGCGGTGTTTGTCCGCCATGTGGTGCAGGGGCTGCCGCTGCAACAGGCGATCAGCGCGCCGCGCTGGCTGCTCGGCCGCACCTGGGGTGAAAGCTCCGACTCATTAAAACTGGAGGGGCGCTTTAGCCAAGAAACCCTGACCTACCTGCGTCAACGCGGCCATGAGGTAGAACTGTTAGCGGATTTCAGCGAGGCGGTCGGCCACGCCGGCGCCATTGTTCGCCATACTAACGGCATGCTCGAAGGCGCTTTTGATCCACGCAGCAACGGCAGCGCCGCCGGCTTCTAGCCGCTCTCTCAATAAGGGGATCCCCATGAACCATCCACCTGCCACCGACTGGGCGGCTTATATCAGCCAGATGGAGAACATACTGGCCCTGGAATTGAATGACGCACGCCGTCAGGAACTGCTGCTCCAATTCAACCGCATCGCCGCAATGGCAGAGCCGCTGATGGCCCTGCCGCTCGATCAACGTCTGGAAGTTGCCGGGGTATATCGAGCATGAGTCCGATAAGCGCACTGTCGATCGCCGAGATCCGCGCCGCCCTGATGCAGGGCGCGATTTCTGCCCGCGAGATAGCCCAGCAAACGCTGGATAATATCGACACCCAAAATCCCTCGCTGAACGCCTATACCCACGTCACCCGCGAACGAATGCTGACGGAGGCCGATCTCCTCGATCGTGCCCGCGCCAAAGGGCAAAGGCTACCCAGCCTGGCGGCCATTCCTTATGCGGTGAAAAATCTGTTCGATATCACCGGCGAAACCACCCTGGCCGGTGCCAGCCTGTTGTGCGACAACCCGCCAGCCAAACAGGATGCCTGGGTAGTGAACAAGCTGGCGGCACAGGGCGCGCTGCTCTCCGGCATGCTGAATATGGACGCCTATGCCTACGGTTTCACCACCGAAAACAGCCACTACGGCGCGACGCGTAACCCACACGACACCTCGCGTATTGCCGGGGGTTCCTCTGGTGGTTCAGCGGCTGCGGTCGCCGCCGGGCTGGTAACATTTTCACTCGGCAGCGATACCAACGGATCAATACGCGTCCCCGCTTCGCTGTGCGGCATTTTCGGGCTGAAGCCGACCTTTGGCCGCCTGTCACGCAGCGGCAGCCAGCCGTTTGTCGCCAGTCTGGATCATGTCGGCCCCTTTGCCCGGCGGGTGCGCGATCTGGCCGCGGTGTATGACGTGATGCAGGGCACCGATATCGAAGACCGCTTCCAGGCGGAAAAACCGATCACCCAAACCGAATCGCTGCTGCCGCGTGGTCAACAAGGGTTGCGTTGCGCAGTGCTGGCCGGCTATTTCCAGCAATGGTGCAATGACGACGCCAAAGCGGCGGTGCAGCAGGTCGCTCAGGCGCTGGAGGCCATCACCGAAGTCGAACTGCCACAGGCTGAACTGGCGCGTTCGGCGGCGTTTATTCTCACTGCCGCCGAGGGAGGTAACCAGTATCTGCCGCAGTTGCGCAGCCAACCTGAGCGCTTTGAACCGCTGTCGCGCGAACGGTTACTTGCCGGTGCCATGCTGCCCGCCGCCTGGTACCTGCAGGCACAACGTTTCCGCACCCATTTCCAGCAGCGGGTATTGCCGCTGTTTGAACACTGGGACATCCTGATCGCCCCGGCCACGCCGTGCAGCGCAACGGTCATTGGTCAGGAAACTATGCGTATCAACGGCACCGACCTGCCGATCCGCGCCAGCATGGGCATGTTGACACAGCCGATATCCTTCCTCGGCCTGCCGGTGGTGACGGTGCCGCTGAAAACCGCGGCGGGGCTACCGATCGGCCTGCAGCTTATCGCACCGCCATGGCGTGAGGATCTGGCGCTGCGAGCCGCCTATGCGCTGGAGCAACGCGGCGTAGCTACCTGTGTTTTACCGGGGAAACAGGATTAACTGATGAAGAGTGAATATATCGATCGGCCGGCAGTGCTGGCAGAAGTGAACGCCGCCTTTTATCGTTACGAACAGGCGCTGACTGGCAATGATATTGACGTATTGGACGAGCTGTTTTGGCACGATGGGCGCACCGTCCGTTATGGTGCGACGGAGAATTTGTACGGTATCGAACAGATCCGCGACTTCCGCCAACAGCGGCCATCAAAAGGGCTGGATCGCGTGCTGGAAAACACCGTCATCACCACCTACGGTGACGATATGGCCGTCGCCAGCACCGAATTCCGCCGCCCTGGCAGCGACAGCCTAGGCCGTCAGATGCAAACCTGGGTCAAATTGCCCTGCGGCTGGCGCATCGTCGCCGCGCATGTGAGTTTGATGGCGGAATAATTGCGACTGAACAAAAATTGGACAGCTCGATGCAGCCCGCCGTATAGTAGCCAAAGGTATTACCTTTAGCTAACTGGGACGACCAATGACAAGTGCAACATCGATAAAAATTGATGAACAACTGAAGCAGCGGATACAGGAAATTGCGGCTACACGTCAGCGCAGCGCACACTGGATAATGCGTGAGGCGATCCGTGAATATGTCGAACGAGAAGAAAAACGCGAAGCGTTGCGCAAAGATGCGTTACAGGCATGGGAAGCCTATCAGGCAAATGGTAAACATCTGTCTCAGGAAGAGGCCAATAATTGGCTCGCCGACCTGGAAAAAGGTGACGATACGGAGATCCCGGAGTGCCACAACTGATATGGACGCCTGCAGCGCTACAAGATATTCAGCGATTGTATCGATTTCTGGCGGAGAAAGACCTCAACTCGGCAAAACGGGCGGTTGTCACTATCCGTCGTAGCATCAATATCCTGGCTCACCAGCCACAGGTAGGCCGTCCGATAGAAGAGATGGATACGGAATTTAGAGAATGGCCCATCGATTTTGGCAACACTGGTTATATCGCGCTGTATCATTTTGATGGCAACACCGCAGTACTGCTGGCGGTACGCCACCAAAGTGAAGCCGGTTATTGAGGGATTAACTCAACACCAATAGGCCATAAAGTTAACGGTGGAACGGTCCAAATCGCGTTCGCCAATCAAATAACGGCGCAACGCCTTCACCGCTGAAGATTCTGCCGCGACCCAGGCGTAGAAGCTTTTCGCCCCTTCGGCCCGTTCCCACAGCAGGTCGCCACCCAGGCTGTTTTCGGTCAGCGATTGTGACTGCGTACGCGCCGACGCCGGAATATTCACCCGCTGGCGCACCGATTCCACCAGCAAGGTGCCGTGCATCTGCTGATGCCCCACGTCACGCGGTAACCAATACACCTCGGCAAACGGGAAGCGGTCCATATTCAGGCAGTCACCTGCGACCGGTACTTCAAAGAACGCCTGTACCCGTGGCGGATTGGCCTGCTGCGCCAACTGTTCCAAAATCCCCACGGCCGCCGGCACTGCAGTTTCATCGGCGATCAGCAGTGCCTGTTGCAAGGCGCTCGGCGGTGACCATTCATAGCCGCCGCTGTCGCCATCAAAATCGGCATTGGGCGCAACCGCCTGCAGGGTATCACCCGGTTTGGCCTCGGTCGCCCAGGCGGAAGCCGGGCCGTTGACGCCATGCAACACAAACTCGACGTCCATCTGATGGAGTTCAGTGCGCAAGGCTCGCAGCGTGTAAGTACGCATCACCGGGCGCTGCTCTTTCGGTATCGCCATATAAAGACGATACCAGTCGTCGCTGTTTTCCAGACAGGAAAGTTGACCATTCTCGGCCGGGAACAACAGTTTGATGCGCTGATCCGGCGCCTCCAGCTTCATGCGGTGGACGTCCGGTCCTTCGAAAACGCAGCGCAGTAAGGAAGGCGATACGTTTTCTTTTACTTTCAGTGTGATATCAAAAACTCTGTAGCTTGATGCGCCGGACATAGCTGTTACTCTCCCGCAGAATTTACCCTGACACGGTGCTGGCACCACAGCCAGCCGCTGATACCGCCCAACAGCACCGCCATCGTCAGAGCCGCCGCAATCAGCTGCGACTCACCATAAAACCTGGCCACCACCGGCACCATCAGCGCGCTCAGACCGTAACCCAGCGTGTGGCTGGTGGCGATGGCTCCCGACCCTTTGCCGGTGGACAATTTATCGTTCAGCAACAGCTGGTAGCCCGGTGTCGCCATAGCCGCGCCAAAGGAGGCCAGCGCACAACCGGCATAGAACAACGCCAGCGGCTCAGCGCACATCAGGCCCAGCCCGACCACCATCAATACCGCTGCAAGCAGCAGCAGTTGTGATGCGCTAAAGCGCTGCGGGCGCACCACCAGAAACTGTGCCAACAAGGTACAACCCGCCGCTACGCTCAACAGCACCGCCACATGATGGCTGACGCTGGTGGCAGAGTGGCTGAATAAACGGCTCAAATGCGGCGCCAACCCGAGTTGCATCAGGCTGACCGAGGCCGCCAACAGGACCGCGCACAGCAAATAAGGCAGCATATTGAGGCGCAGCCGATTTTGCTGATGAGCCACCGGTGGCAAAGGCGGATCGTTATGCTGGCGGCATATCACCAGCAAGGCGATTAATGGCGCAATCGCCATCAGCCACAGCGGTGCCATCGGATGAATCGACAACGCCAGCGCGGCGCACAAGGGCCCTAGCAGCCGCCCGCAGCTCAGCCCGGAGCTGATGGTCGCCAACGCCGACATACGTTGCTCATAACCGGCCCGCTGCAGGGCCCAGGTCTGACTGGCAGGCACCATGCCGGACACCGTCAAGCCATAGATAATCCGTGCCACAATCAGGCCGCCCAAACCCGGCATTGGCGAAAGCCAACCGGCCGCCAGCCCCCAAACCGCCAGTGCCAGCAAGGCAAAACTGAACAAATACCCTGCGAGCGCCATGGTGACCACAAACTTGCAGCCGCGAATTTCCGACTGCTTGCCCCACCACGGCGAGCCGACCAGAAACAACATTGAGCCGAGCGTTAATAGCCCGGCCCAGACGGAAAGCGACAGATGAGTCATGCTGACCAACACCGGCAATGCCACCAGCAGGCCGTTTTGCCCGATGCCCAACAACCCGGCACAAAGCGCCAGCGGCCAGTTGGAAGGAGACGTATTCCCAATTGTCGGTGATTTAGGGGGAGAAGAAATATGCATCAAACGTAAATTTACCGTTAATAAAATTATAAGGTTATGTTCAATTCATTGAAAAATTGTATCATAGGACGATTGATAACAATAAATATTATTGATATAAGAATCATTCTCAATTGATTCAACAGTGAAATGGGATCATGACAATCCAGTTTGAAACCGCGACGACCGACGTGGCTGCACAATGTTTTCTCAACGCATTGATGCGTGAAACCCGGGACTGGCAAATCGTTCCGGCGGCCAGCCACCAACAGTATCCGCAACTGCACATTCCACTTTCGTCTTCTCAGGCTATTCGCATCGCTTTACGCCATACCTCCCCCACTCAGCATCACCAGTACCTGTTCCCCGCTTATTTGTATCAGCAGGATGACGGTGCAGGGGTTGCGCTGAGCGTGGAACAGCTTATCTCCTTGCTGTTGGAAAAACCGGCGGTAAAAGGCGAACTGTCGGATGAAGTGGTGGCCCGCTTCCGTCAGCGAGTGCTGGAGAGTCATGACAACACCCAGCAGGCGATCGATATTCGTCTCGATTGGCCCGCGCTGCGCGACAAGCCGTTGAACTTCGCCCAGGCGGAGCAGGGCCTGCTGGTGGGGCACGCCTTCCACCCGGCACCGAAGTCTCATGAGTCATTCAACCAACAGCAGGCGCACCGCTATCTGCCGGATTTTGCCGCCAGCTTCCCGCTGCGTTGGTTTGCCGTCGATAAACGCCAACTGTGCGGCGACAGCCTGAACCTGACGCTGCAGCAGCGTCTGCAACGTTTTGCCGCCGAAAGTGCCCCGCAGCTGTTGGCACACTTTAGCGATAACGTCTGGCTGCTGCCGATGCATCCCTGGCAGGCCGACCATTTACTGACGCAGAGCTGGTGCCAGGATCTGGTGACCCAGGGCCTGCTGTGCGATCTGGGCGAAGCCGGCGAACGCTGGCTGCCTACCAGTTCTTCGCGTTCGCTGTACAGCGCCAGTAACCGTGACATGATCAAATTCTCCCTTAGCGTGCGCCTGACCAACTCGGTGCGCACCCTGTCGGTAAAAGAAGTGAAGCGTGGGATCCGCCTGGCGCGTCTGGCGCAAACTCCACGCTGGCAACAGTTGCAGGCGCGCTATCCAACCTTCCGCGTAATGCAGGAAGACGGCTGGGCCGGTCTTCGCTCGGCTGACGGCACCATCCAGGAAGAAAGCCTGATGGCGCTGCGCGATAACCTGCTGTTCGAGCAGCCGCAAAGCCAGACCAACGTGTTGGTGACGCTGACCCAGGCCGCACCGGATGGCGGCGACAGTCTGCTGGCTGCCGCGGTGCGCCGTTTGGCCAGCCGCCTGAACCTGCCGTTGCAACAAGCCGCCCACACCTGGCTGGATGCCTACTGCCAACAGGTATTGCTGCCGCTGTTCAGCACCGAAGCCGATTACGGGCTGGTGCTGCTGGCTCACCAGCAAAACATTTTGGTAGAGATGCAGCAGGACCTGCCGATCGGCATGCTGTATCGCGACTGCCAGGGCAGTGGTTTTACCCGTGACGCCGGCCCCTGGCTGGAAGAAATTGGCGAAGCCGATGCGGAAAACCGCTTCAGCGAGCAACAGTTGCTGCGCTACTTCCCTTACTACCTGTTGGTCAACTCCAGCCTGGCGGTCACCGCCGCACTGGCTGCGGCCGGTTTCGACAGTGAAGAGGCATTGATGGCCCGGGTACGCGACGCACTGAGCGGCCTGCGCGCCAGCGCCAAAAACACCCTGTGCCTGGACTACGTGCTCGACAGCAGCCACTGGAACTGCAAAGGCAACTTCTTCTGTTACCTGCACGACCATAACGAAAACACCATCGTTGATCCGGCGGTGATTTACTTCGATTTCGTTAACCCGCTGCGCCAGGGGGCCGCCCAATGATACCGCACGCCAAACTGATGCATACCGGCAACGGTTTTCGCTGTGAACGGCTGGAACGGGAGCTGCAGCTGGGTCTCGGTCTCGACGGTAGCGCCGTGCTGCACTATCCGGGCCCGCTGCCACAAGGCTGGCTGGTTCAAGCGTTAGACCAGTTACTGGTGGCCGCGCCACAGCTCAGCGGCGTCACGTTGCCTTACGCGCAATGGCGTGAAGAACCGCAGGCGCAGGCGCTGTTCGCGTTGGCCAGCGGTGACTATCTGGCACGTGAAACCTTTTATCAGTTGCCGCTGTGGCTGATGGCTGAACGCAACCGCGCCTCCGGCCAGATGCAGTATGACGCCGAACGCAGCCTGTGGTACCCACAGCGCCCGGCGCGTCCCAACGGTGAGGTGTATCGCCGTTACGATCCGCAGTTGAAGAAAACCCTCAGTTTCCGCCTGCCGGAAGTGGAACGCGACGCCGAACAGTTCACCCGCTGGATGAATTCACCGCGCGTTGACGCCTTCTGGGAAATGAGCGGCCCGCTCGAAACCCAGGCCGCCTACCTGCAGCGTCAACTGGACTCCAGCTACTGCTACCCGCTGCTGGGTTGCTTTGACGATCGCCCGTTCGGCTATTTCGAAGTCTATTGGGCCCCCGAAGATCGCATTGGCCGTCACTACCGTTGGCAACCCTTCGATCGTGGGCTGCACATGTTGGTGGGTGAAGAAGACTGCCGCGGTGCGCAGTACATCCGCAGTTGGCTGCGCGGCCTGACGCATTATTTGTACCTGGACGAGCCACGCACCACGCGAGTGGTCGCCGAGCCGCGTGCCGACAACCAACGCCTGTTCCGTCATCTGCCTGCCGCCGGTTATCACACCCTTAAAGAGTTTGATTTCCCACATAAGCGTTCGCGTTTGATCGTGAATAAGCGTGCCGAATTCTTCCAGGAGACCTGCGTATGATGACCCCAGATTACGCCGACTGGCAGCGCGTTAACCGCCAGATGATCGCCAAGATCCTCGCCGAGCTGGAATACGAGCGCGCGCTGCAGGCCGAACAGCACGACGAACAATGGCACATTGCGCTGGGCGACGCCCACTACCGCTTTCGCGCCGAACGCGGCATCTGGGGCTGGCTGCACATCGATCCTGCTACGCTGGCCTGCGATCAATCGCCGTTAGCCGCCGACCAAACGCTGCGCCAACTGGCACAGGTGTTGAAGATGGACGATGCGCAGGTCGCCGAACATCTGGAAGACCTGTACGCCACGTTGCGCGGCGATATGCAGTTGTTGTCTGCCCGTCACGGCATGAGTGCGCAGGATCTGATCGCGCTGGACGCCGATAAGCTGCAATGCCTGCTGGCCGGACATCCCAAGTTTATCTTTAATAAAGGTCGTCGTGGCTGGGGCCTGACCGCGCTGCAGCAGTATGCCCCGGAATACCAGGGCCAGTTCCGCCTGCACTGGGTGGCGGCCAAGCGTGGCAGCTTCGTCTGGTGTGCTGATGAAGAATATCCGCTGACCCAGCTGCTCGATAGCGCCATGGACAGCGCCGAACGCCAGCGCTTCGACCACCGCTGGCGTGAACTGAAACTGACCCATGACTGGATCCCGGTGCCCCTGCATCCGTGGCAGTGGCAGCAAAAGATCGCTCTGCACTTCCTGCCGCAGTTGGCCGAAGGTGAACTGGTGGAGTTGGGGGAATTTGGTGACAACTATTTGGCACAGCAATCGTTGCGTACCCTGACCAATATCAGCCGCCGCTCCGCCTTCGACATCAAGCTGCCGCTGACCATTTACAACACCTCGTGCTATCGAGGTATTCCTGGCAAGTATATCAGCGCCGGGCCGGCCGCTTCCCGCTGGCTGCAGCAGATCTTTTCCGAAGACAGCACGCTGCGTGCCAGCGGCGCCGAAATCCTGGGTGAACCGGCGGCGGGTTATATGACCCACCCAACCTACGCATCCCTGACCAAAGCCCCCTACCGCTATCAGGAAATGCTTGGCGTGATCTGGCGTGAGAACCCTTCATGCTATCTGCAAGAAGGTGAGCAAGCCATTTTGATGGCGACGCTGATGGAAACCGACAACCATGGCCAGCCGCTGATCGCCGCCTATATTGCTCGCTCCGGCCTGAGCGCTGAAGCCTGGCTGCAACAGATGTTCAGCGTGGTGGTGTTGCCGATGTATCACCTGATGTGCCGCTACGGCGTGGCGCTGATCGCCCACGGGCAGAACATCACGCTGGTGATGAAAGACCACGTGCCGCAGCGCGTGCTGCTTAAAGACTTCCAGGGAGATATGCGCCTGGTGGATAAGGACTTCCCCGAAGCGGCGACGCTGCCAACAGTAGTGAAGGACGTCACCGTACGTCTGTCCGCCGACTACCTGATCCATGACTTGCAAACCGGGCATTTCGTCACCGTGTTGCGCTTTATCTCACCGCTGATGCAGGCCTGCGGAGTCAGTGAACCCCGTTTCTATCAGCTGCTGGCGCAGGTGCTGGAAGGCTATATGGCACGGCACCCGGAGATGGCGGAACGTTTTGCCCTGTTTGATCTGTTTAAACCACACATCATTCGCGTGGTGCTCAACCCGGTGAAACTTACCTACTCGGAGCAGGATGGCGGCAACCGTATGTTGCCAAACTATCTGCAGGATCTGGATAACCCTCTTTACCTGGTCACCAAGGAGTTTGCCCAATGAATCAGCCCCTGGATTTCATCGGCATTGGCGTAGGTCCGTTCAACCTCAGTATTGCCGCACTCGGCAGCGAAGTTGCCGGTTTTAACAGTAAATTTCTCGAGCGCAAACCGCACTTTTCCTGGCACCCCGGCATGATGGTGCCGGATTGCCATATGCAGACCAGTTTCCTCAAGGATCTGGTCAGCGCGGTATCGCCAACCAATCCCTACAGCTTTATTAACTATCTGGTGAAACGGAAGAAATTTTACCGTTTCCTGACCACCGAACTGCGCACGGTGTCGCGCGAAGAGTTTGCCGACTACCTCGACTGGGCCGCCAATGGCCTGAAGTCGCTCGAGTTCAGCCAGGATATTCAAAGCGTGGACTTTGACGACCAGCAGCGGCTGTTTGTCGTCACCACCCAGCGCGCCACCTACCGGGCACGCCACGTCTGTCTGGGCATCGGCAAACGCATCAAGCTGCCGGACTGCGTGACCGAACAAAACGATCGCTGCTTCCATGCCAGCGAGATGACGTTGCGTAACCCGGATCTGACCGGCAAGCGCGTCACCATCGTCGGCGGCGGCCAGAGTGGTGCCGATCTGTTCCTGAACATCTTCCGCGCCGAGTGGGGCCAACCGGCGCAGTTGAACTGGATCTCGCGTCGCAACAACTATAACGCCCTGGATGAAGCCGCTTTCGCCAACGAGTACTTCACCCCGGACTACGTTGACAGCTTCTATGGCCTTAACGACGGCGCCAAACAGCGCATGCTGACCGAACAGAAGATGACCTCTGACGGCATCACCAGCGACTCGCTGTTAGCAATTTACCGGGCGATGTACCACCAGTTCGAAGTGCTGCGCGAAAAGCCCTGGGCACGCCTGTTACCCAGCCGCTCGCTGGCGGCCATCCAGGCCGCAGGCAACGGCTGGCAGTTAGTGACCCACCATCATCTCGATCAGGGCAAAGAAACCTTCGATACCGATGTGGTGATCTTCGCCACCGGCTATCAGCAGGATCGCCCGGCGTTCCTTGAACCGCTGGCGGACCGTCTGTTAACCAGCGCCGATGACCAATACCGCGTGGCCCCCGACTTCACCCTGGAGTGGCAAGGCCCCAGCGAAAATTGCCTGTTTGCGGTTAACGCCGGTATGCACAGTCACGGCATCGCCGAACCCCAGCTCAGCCTGATGGCCTGGCGTTCGGCTCGTATTCTCAACCGGGCTTTAGGACGCGACCAGTTCGATTTAACGTCCACCCCGGCGGTGATCCAATGGCGCAGCCAGCAACCGGGCACCCCAGCCCGAGCGGCACACGCCATGCTCAATTACACCGAGTTTTAACTCTACCTTATAGCTTTCAAGTTGCAGCCAGGCGGCCAGCTAACTCATCCCCAGGCGCTTACTTTAGTAAGTAACTGGGGTGAGTTAGTGCAGGTAACAACGCTGCAGCTTGAAAGATGACGGGTATACACACCAATGATGGGAAACACTGGAAGATAATGATGAAGCGCAAACACCTCTGGGTATTAAATCCTTGTCTGCTGGCGATGATCGCACCAACAGCAGCCTGGGCAGAAGAACAAAAAAGCGAAGAGCAAATGGTAGTCTCCGCCAGCCGTGCGCACCGTACCGTAGCAGAAATGGCGCAGACCACCTGGGTGATTGAGAGCCAGGAAATTGAGCAACAGGTACAGGGCGGTAAAGAGATCAAGGACATGCTGGCGCAGCTGATCCCGGGGATGGACGTCAGCGGTCAGGGCCGGACCAACTACGGCATGAACCTGCGTGGCCGTTCAATGATGGTGATGATCGACGGCGTGCGTTTGAACTCTTCACGTAGCGACAGCCGTCAGTTGGATTCGATCGACCCGTTTAATATCGACCACATTGAAGTGATCTCCGGTGCCACCTCGCTGTACGGCGGCGGCAGTACCGGCGGCTTGATCAACATCGTCACCAAAAAAGGCCAGAAGGAGCAGCAGGTTGAGCTGCAGATCGGTGGTAAAACCGGCTTTGGCGGCCATAACGACCACGACGAAAACGTGGCGGCGGCAGTCAGCGGCGGTAACGATAATGCCTCTGGCCGCCTGTCGGTCTCTTACCAGCGCTACGGCGGCTGGTACGACGGTAAGGGCAATGAAGTCCTGATCGACAATACCCAGACTGGCCTGCAATACTCCGATCGCCTCGACGTGATGGGTACCGGCACCATTAATATCGACGATCACCAGCAGCTGCAACTGACCACCCAGTATTACAAAAGCCAGTCCGACGGCGACCACGGCCTGTTCCTGGGGGAGAATTTCTCCGCGGTGACCGGCAGCGCCAAAGCTTATAACAGCGGCAACCTGAATTCGGATCGTATTCCTGGCACTGAACGTCACCTGATTAACCTGCAGTACTCCAACACCGATTTCCTCGGGCAGGATCTGGTGGCGCAGGTTTATTATCGCGATGAGTCGCTGACCTTCTACCCGTTCCCGACGCTGGCGGGCAAAGCACCGAACTACTACGTCAGCAGCATCGGCGCCTCACAGCAGAAAACCGACTTTTACGGCGGCAAGCTGACGCTGAACAGCAAACCGATCGACGCTCTGACGCTGACCTACGGCATCGACGCCGAGCATGAAACGTTCAACTCCAACCAGCAGTTCTTCAATCTGGCCAAGGCACAGCAATCCGGCGGTATGACGCTGGAGAATGCCTATAACACCGGGCGCTATCCGGGCTACACCACCAGCAATCTGGCCACGTTTATGCAGGCCAGCTACGATATCAACCCTATCTTTACCCTAAGCGGCGGCGTACGTTATCAGTACACTGAAAACAAGATTGATGACTTTGTCGGTTATAGCCAACAGCAGGCCATCGCCACCGGCGGCGCAACCTCAGCGGACGCGATCCCAGGTGGGAAAACCGACTACAACAACGCCCTGTTCAACGCCGGCCTGCTGGCGCACCTGACTGAACGTCAACAGACCTGGGTCAACTTCTCGCAGGGTTACGAGATCCCGGATCCGGGCAAATATTACGGCAACGGCTCTTATTCGCTGAACAACGGTCACTATCAGTTGAACAAAAGCGTCAACGTCGGCGATTCCAAGCTGGAAGGCATTAAGGTTAATTCCTATGAGCTCGGCTGGCGCTATACCGGTGACAACCTGCGCACGCAGATCGCCGGCTACTACTCACTGTCCGATAAGAGTATTTCAGTCAACAAAACCGATATGACCATCAACGTCAATTCGGATAAGCGTCGTATCTACGGGGTGGAAGGCGCGGTCGATTACTTCTTCGAAGACAGTGACTGGAGCGCGGGCACCAACTTCAACTTCATTCGCTCCGAGACCAAGGTCAACGGCGAGTGGAAAAAATTGTTGGTGGACACGGCCAGCCCATCGAAAGTCACCGCCTATGTCGGCTGGGCACCGGGCGACTGGAACCTGCGTCTGCAGTCACAGCAGAGCTTCGACGTATCGGATGACGGTGATTACACCAAGGCCGGCTCCACTCAGGGCCGCAAAATTGATGGCTACAACACCATCGATTTCCTCGGCAGCTATGCCCTGCCGGTGGGTAAACTCAGCTTTAGCGTAGAGAACCTGCTGGACAAGGAATACACCACCGTCTGGGGCCAGCGCGCACCTATCCTTTATAGCCCAACCTACGGCTCACCAGAGCTTTACAGCTATAAAGGCCGTGGCCGCACTTTCGGTCTGAACTACTCCGTACTGTTCTGATCCCTGCCTGGGCGCATTTTCGCGCCCAAACAGCATGAAGAAAGGGCCACTTCGGCCCTTTCTTCATTTATTAAACGGGTGCTGCGCTACCCAGTGCTCGGCGATATCCTGCCGCCGGCATACCCAAACCCGATCGTGTTGCTCGATATAATCCAAAAAACGCTGCAATGCGCGAAACTTGCCAGGACGCCCCAGCAAGCGACAATGCATCCCGATCGACAGCATCTTCGGCGACTCTGCCCCTTCGGCGTACAGCACGTCAAAGCTGTCTTTCAGGTAGGTAAAGAACTGCTCACCGGTGTTAAACCCCTGCGGCGAGGCAAAGCGCATGTCATTAGCTTCTAACGTATAAGGCACGATCAAATGCGGTTTCTTCTGGCCATTGACGCACTGCACTTCGGTCCAGAACGGCAAATCATCACCGTAATAATCGCTGTCGTACAACAATCCACCTTGTTCCACTACCAACCGGCGGGTGTTCGGACTGTCGCGGCCGGTATACCAGCCGAGAGGCGCCTTGCCGAACAGATCGCGCAGTACTGTGATGGCCTGCTGCATATGCTGCCGTTCGGTCGCTTCATCCATATGTTGATAGTGGATCCAGCGCCAGCCGTGGCTGACTACGTCGTAATCGGCATTTTTTATCGCTTCAACTACTAACGGATTACGCGCCAGCGCCATCGCCACGCCAAACACCGTCAACGGCAGACCACGGCGCTGAAACTCATGATGAATGCGCCAGAAACCAGCACGTGAACCATATTCGTACAAGGAATCCATCGACATGTGCCGTTCGGGGTAACTGGCAGCACCAATGATATCGGAAAGAAATTGTTCAGAACCGGCGTCGCCGTGCAGCACGTTATTTTCCGCGCCCTCTTCGTAGTTGAGAACAAACTGCACCGCGATTCGTGCCTGACCAGGCCAACCAGCGTGCGGCGGACGGCCACCGTAGCCTATTAAATCTCGGGGATAATCTTTATTGAACTGATATTCATTCATGCAGTTTCCCTCTTCTGATTGTCCGTTAAAACCCGTAAACACGGAGCGCCAAAACAGACCATGGCGTCGGCTCGTCAAAATACCCTCTCATACCCTAATGCAAACTATAGGCCAAAGCGGTGTAACGACGACCTGGTACCTACGCATGAACAAAGGGAGGCTATGCGGTGTCCGCCAGCTTCTTGATCGGCTTTGCACCAAGTTTGTATCGGGTAGCGAATGTCAGTGGTTTTATTGGTGCGCCGCTGGGGGGATGCTATCGAATCATTGCCCGCCGCGAATGGGCAGCCAATCGAGCGGTAACCTTTGCCAGGGCAGAATTGAGCAAAGATTAAAAACAACGAAGCCCTGAGTTATTGCTAACTCAGGGCTTCTTAATGTTGGCGGAACGGACGGGGCTCGAACCCGCGACCCCCTGCGTGACAGGCAGGTATTCTAACCAACTGAACTACCGCTCCGCGCCGTTCTTCTCTTTCGAGAGGAACGAGGCGCATATTACGGTTGAGCCACTATGCCGTCAATGCCTTTTTCTTACCAAATGAACCGTTTGCACAGTTTTTCAGCTAACAGGGCCGAAAGATTATCTGCCCGGATTAAAACCGCGTTATTCCACTTCCGTGCGCCACAGGCAGCTGCCACCCTTTTTCGCCACTAAATCCAGACGCGCTTCGTGGGCCACCACTTCTGCATCGCTGGCATAGACGACTTTCATCGTCGTCGCCGGGCGCACAATGCGCTGAATGTCCTGCGTTGAATTGCTATTTTGCGTATCGCCTTCCATCTGGAATGCCATCGAGGTTTGACCGCCGGTCATCGCCAGATAGACTTCCGCCAGGATCTCGGCATCGAGCAAGGCGCCGTGCAGCGTACGCTTGCTGTTGTCTATCTCGTAACGGCCGCACAGGGCGTCGAGATTGTTACGCTTGCCGGGGAACAGACGACGCGCCATTAACAGGCTGTCGGTGATGGTACAGAAGGTATCGGTCTTCGGGATGCCCTGCTGCAACATGCGGAATTCGTGATCCATAAAGCCGATGTCGAACGCCGCGTTATGAATGACTAACTCGCCGCCGCGGATAAAATCGATAAACTCATCGGCAATTTGGGCAAAGGTCGGTTTATCCGCCAGGAACTCATCGCTGATGCCATGGACCCCATAAGCCTCAGGATCCACCAGCCGGTCCGGCTTGATGTAGACGTGGTAGTGACGACCGGTTGGGCGACGGTTAATCACTTCCAGCGCACCAATTTCAATGATGCGATGGCCTTCGTAATGTACCCCGAGTTTGTTCATACCGGTGGTTTCGGTATCGAGGACAATCTGTCTGGTGGTTGTAGAGATCATATTGCAGTGCTCGCAGCGCTTGTTTATGTCAGACTTGGCTTTTATAAAACTGATAGGAAGAGTCTACCAGAGATGCTCAAACAGGTAGAAATTTTCACCGACGGCTCCTGCCTTGGCAACCCGGGCCCCGGTGGTTATGGTGCAATACTGCGTTATAAGCAGACTGAAAAAACCTTCAGCGCGGGCTTCCGCCTGACCACCAACAACCGCATGGAGATGATGGCGGCGATTGTCGCGCTGGAAGCTCTGACTACGCCGTGCGAAGTGACCCTGAGCACCGATAGCCAGTATGTGCGCCAGGGCATTACCAGTTGGATCCACAACTGGAAAAAGCGCGGCTGGAAAACGGCCGACAAAAAACCGGTCAAGAATGTCGATTTATGGCAGCGCTTGGATTTGGCCATTCAGCGACATACGGTTAAATGGGAATGGGTCAAGGGCCACGCCGGCCATCCGGAAAACGAACGCTGCGACGTGCTGGCGCGTGATGCGGCCGGCAATCCAACCCAGGATGATGTCGGTTACAAACCGGAAAGTTAAGGCAGTTTGCGATAACTCTTGGTCGCGCCGACGGCGCGGCTGAGAGCAGGTTTTCTCGCACCGAATTTCATCGGCGTTGGCGTCAGCGGCAAGGTGCGTTTACGCGCCACAATCACGCTCATGCAGCCCAATGCCGGCAAATGAGTGCATAAAAACGTCCCGCCTTTACGCTGCCACGGCAACACGTGAAAACGTGACTGATGCAATACTTCATAATTCAGCAGGCTCAGCCAGTCCAGCAGACGCATCTGGGTGAACATCCGACTAGCATAAGGCTGACGGTGACGTAACCCAGGCACCAGTTTACCCAATCCCAATAAACTGAACGGATTGAAGCTGCTAATCACCAGCCAGCCGTCATCGATCAACACGCGATCGACCTCTCGCAGCATGCGGTGCGGGTCATCGGCATAGGACAGCGTATGCGCCAACAGGCAGGCATCCACCGATTTAGCAGCAAAGGGGAGCTGATAGGCATCCGCGATCACCTGCAGATTCTGCCCTTCCAGGGCTACATTTACCTGATGAGAAATGGCGCATTTGTCGGTCGCCAGACTGGCACTGAGATTACCGAGCTTTAACAGGTGGAAACCAAACAGCTTCGACCACCAGGGTTGCAACTGCCGCTCGAGCGCCTCACGATAGTATTCCCCCCACGGCAACTCCGCCCAGGACTGTGGGCCGGTGAGCTTTTGTAGAGTATGGGCTGGTTTCATGATTTATTATCTTCTTTCAAGCCGTTGCCAACAGAGAGAGAGAGGTCCAACATGAATCTTATCAGCATTCCCGCCTTCCAGGACAATTACATTTGGTTATTGGATAACCAGCAGGGGCATTGCATTATCGTCGATCCCGGTGAAGCGCAGCCGGTATTGGAAACTCTGGATCGCCTGAGTCTGACACCTGACGCAATCCTGCTTACCCATCATCATCACGATCACGTTGGCGGGGTAGCGCAAATTGTAGCGCGTTATTCCGGGCTGAAAGTCTATGGGCCGCAGGAAACTGCCGACAAGGGAGCCAACCACATCGTTCATGATGGCGAAACCATCGAAATTAACGGCCAAGAATTCGCCACAATCGCGGTTCCCGGACATACCTTGGGCCATGTAGCATTCTATAGCGCACCTTATCTGTTCTGCGGAGACACTATTTTCTCTGCCGGCTGCGGAAGGCTTTTTGAAGGAACCGCAGAGCAAATGTTCAACTCGTTTCAACAGATAGCGCAACTTCCCGATAACACCTTAATTTGTTGCGCGCATGAATATACGCTTTCAAATCTTAAGTTTGCGCGAGCTATTTTGCCGGAAGATCGACACATTGAAACATATCAGCAACAAGTCGATGCGTTACGGGCAAAAGGCCAACCCAGCGTGCCAACCAAGCTACAATTAGAGCGTAAAATTAACCTATTTTTACGCTGTCATGACACTGATTTACAAAGAGAATTAGGCTTTCATACGCCACCGCAGCACCTTCATTCAGTTTTTTCCGAATTACGCCTGCGTAAAGACAACTTCTGAGCTTTTAGTTGTGTTGTTTGGCGAAGCAAAGTATGATTGCTCGTCTTTTAAGCAACTACATTGACATACACATGAAGGCTAAAGCGATATTTCTCGCCTCAGTCTTGCTAGTGGGGTGCCAGTCGTCCAAGCAGGACGCACCGGCCCCAGAGCAGCATGCACAGAGTTTGTCTTCGGCAGGTCAAGAAGGTGAAGCAGGAGAGTACACAGCGAATGGTCGAGCGAGCTCGGCGCGGTGGCTAGATAACAATAGTGGTGCCGCGCAACAGAACCTGTGGAACTTCATTAGCGACGAGCTGAAGATGGAGGTTCCGGAAAATTCCCGGATCCGTGATCAAAAAAGAAAGTACCTAAAAAGTAAGAGCTATCTCCACGATGTAACATTACGGGCAGAGCCGTACATGTACTGGATAGTCGGGCAGATTAAGAAACGTAATATGCCGATGGAACTGGTACTGCTACCCATAGTGGAGAGCGCTTTTGACCCTCACGCCACGTCAAGTGCCAACGCCGCAGGGCTATGGCAAATCGTGCCGCAAACGGGTCGGAATTATGGTTTGAAAAACAATCAGTGGTATGACGGGCGACGCGATGTCGTGGCCTCGACAACTGCTGCGCTTGATATGATGCAGTATTTGAACCGCATGTTTAACGGTGACTGGTTACTGACCATTGCCGCTTATAACAGTGGTGAAGGCCGTGTCATGCAGGCGGTTAAGGCGAATAAACGCCAGGGTAAGCCAACCAATTTCTGGGCATTGTCGCTTCCACGTGAAACGTCAATTTATGTCCCGAAAATGCTGGCGCTGAGCGACATCATTAAAAACAGCAAGAAGTACGGTATCAATCTGCCTAAGACTGATAACACCCGTGCACTGGCGCGTATAGATGTTGGGCAGCAAATACAGTTAACTCAGGCGGCTGAGATGGCTGGGCTTTCACTGACCAAGATGAAGGCTTATAACCCAGGCTACAAAAAAGGCGTTACGGCACCCAACGGGCCCCATTATATTATGGTTCCCAAAGGTCATGCCGATCAGCTGAAAGACTCGTTGGCCGATGGCCAGATCGCAGTGACTCAGCCAACCACTCAGTTGGCAAAGAACAGCGGCTTGTCTGGTGGCAGCTCGTATAAAGTGCGCTCCGGCGACACGGTATCGGGTATTGCCAAGCGGTTGAATATTAAGTCCAGCGATTTGCAGAGTTGGAACAATTTGCGCGCCAAGAGCACGCTAAAAGTTGGGCAAACCCTGCAAGTGGCCAGCAATACCGGCAGTAACAGCAGCATCACCTATCAGGTTCGTAAAGGTGATTCGCTTGCCAGTATTGCACGTCGTCACGGCGTCGATATTAACGACGTGATGCGTTGGAACTCAACGCTTGCCAAAGCCAACAGCAACCTGCAGCCGGGTCTGAAATTGACCTTGTTTGTCAGCGATAAAACGTCGCCGGATACCTAAATTTTCGGCACAAAAAAAGCACCCTTCGGGGTGCTTTTTTATTGTCTGCATACGGAGCGAATATTACCAGTGCGGCTTGTCGGCCTCAGGGTGAAACTCCACCAGCAGCGGATTATGATCCGACGCGCTGGTCACCAGCACCGAGGCCTCTGCTACCCCCATATTGCGGTAAAACACAAAGTCCAGCGGGCGGCCAAAAGCCTTGCGGCGGTGATCATCGGTAAAGTTCACCTCACGTAGCGCCATATCACTGGCAAACTGGTATAGCGCATTAATTCGCTTACGACTCCAGGCATTAAAATCCCCGGCCATGATCACCGGCCCATGGTGATTGGCAATCTGCTCACCAATCGGCCCCAGTTGTTTACTGTAGACATCCACACCCAGGCTGAAATTCACCGCATGGATATTCACCACCATCAAAAGCTGGCCGTTAAACAACGGGTAGACAGTAATCAGTGCCGACTTGGACAGTCGCAGCAATGGCTCACGTTCACGCAGTGGGCAACAATAGACCGGATGCGCCGCCGCCAGCGTCATTACGCCAGAAGGATGCTGAGGCAACACAAATGCCGGCACCTGATCGGCAGCCAAATAGTTTGACGTGGCGAAGCTCACCAGCTCAGGCGTGGTTTGCGCCTCCTGCAACAGCACCAGTTGTGCATCCTTGCCATAACTTTTCAGCACTGAAAGCCAATCGGCCCGCTGCTGTTTAAAGATATTCCACACCATCACCCGTAATGCGCCGGACGTGGGCAATGCAGCCCCAGGCGGCAGCGGTTGGGTGATAGCGCCAGGGAAAATTCGCTCAACTGGCTGACCTGCAACATACCTCATTGCATAAGTTCGTTTCGGCACGCTATTCGCCTATTTCCCATTAGGATAAAACTGGCAGTGACATTCCCGCCAACAATGAATTGATTATACGCCTGCCCTCGGCTGACGGCATGGCTTTTAGGGGTTATACCCTTTCAGTTATAGGGGCGTGATGCAGGGATTTCAATCTTCTGACAGTATATGTGTGTAAAGGTTGGCGGCGCCGTGTCATAAATGCGAAAAGGCCCGCAAAATGTGGGCCTGAAAAGGGAAAGCGCTGGAGTTTAGGCTAATTGCGGCCGGTATTTCTTATCCAGCCGTCCACTTAAGCTAACCAACAATAGAGCCACCAGCACAATCGAAGCACCAATCCACGGAGTTTGTGCCAGCCCCAAAGTGGCTACCGTTTGCCCACCAATCACCGAGCCAAGGGCAATACCTACGTTAAAAGCCGCAATGTTCAGACCGGAAGCCACATCCACCGCATTAGGTGTGTACTGCTCAGCTTTCTGCACCACATACACCTGCAGACCAGGAACATTACCAAAAGCAAACACCCCCATGACGATCACCGTCAGCAACGCGGCAATGCTGTGGCTGGCAGTGAATTGGAATACCAGCAGCAGAACGGCCAGCGCGGCAAAAATGAAGCTGAGTGCGCGTACCGCTCCGTGACGATCCGCCAGTGTGCCACCCCAGATGTTACCTATCGCCACCGCAATGCCGTAGGCCAGCAGGATCCAGCTGACTGCCGGAGCAGAGAAACCCGCCAGTTCCTGCATCATCGGTGCCAGGAAGGTGAAAGTCGTAAACACGCCGCCGTAGCCCAGTGCAGTAATGGCATAAATCAGCAACAGGCGAGGATGGGTCAGCACTTTAAACTGTTCCTTAATACTGGCACTGGCCTGATTTTTAATGTTGCTTGGCACCAAAATAGCGCTGGCCAGGGTGGCGATTACACCAATCAGTGATACTGCCAGGAAGGTTTCACGCCAGCCAAAGTGCTGACCGATAAAGGTTCCCAATGGCACCCCTGTCACCAGCGCCACGGTCAGACCACCAAACATGATAGCGATCGCCGAGGCGGCCTTCTCTTTCGCGACCAGGCCGGTAGCAATAGTCGAACCGATTGAGAAGAAGACCCCGTGAGCCAGGCCGGTCAGCAAACGGGCCACCACCAGCGTCCCATAGCCAGGCGACTGCCAGGCCAATAAGTTACCAAGAGTGAACAATACCATCAGGCTGATCAACAGCAACTTGCGCGGCACGCGACCGGTTAAGGCTGTCAGCACCGGTGCACCGATGGCCACACCGATAGCATAAATGGTCACCAGCAGCCCGGCTGACGGCACGGTCACCCCCAGCTGTTCTGCGATAGTAGGGATAAGTCCGACAATCACAAACTCCGTGGTGCCGATGGCAAAGGCACTGATGGTCAATGCAAGTAATGCGAGAGGCATCTTTTTACTCCAAATAGCATTCAGGTTGATGGCGGCTATTATCGACCCGTGCTTAAATGATAAAAATGCTCAAAATATCAAATTAATTTTGCCAAAGGAGCAATAGTGAAAGCGAACTCTGATGAGTTAATTACCTTTGTCACCGTGGTGGAAAGCGGCAGCTTCAGCCGGGCGGCAGAACAACTTGATCAGGCCAATTCGGTGGTCAGCCGCACGGTCAAGAAGCTGGAAGCCAAGCTGGGCGTAACGTTACTCAACCGCACTACGCGCCAGATCAGTCTGACGCAGGAAGGGGAAAACTATTTCCGTCAGGTGCAGAAGGTACTGAGTGATATGGCTGCGGCAGAGAATGCGCTGATGGAGAGCCGTCAGCGTCCTCAGGGACTACTACGCGTCGATGCCGCCACCCCGGTAGTGCTGCACGTACTGACCCCGCTGGTGGCGGAGTTCCGGGCGCTCTATCCGGAAATGTCTTTGTCGCTGGTGTCATCGGAGAACTTTATCAATCTGATTGAGCGTAAGGTGGATATCGCCATTCGCGTCGGCGAATTGACCGACTCCAGCCTCAAGGCGCGCAAGCTGATGACCAGTTACCGGCGTGTCCTGGCCTCCCCCGCCTATTTGGCACAGTACGGCACACCGGGCTCGGTCGAGGAACTGGCACAACATAGCTGTATTGGTTTTAACGATTTGCCTAGCCTCAACCGCTGGCCGCTGGCCTGTACTGATGGCCGCCAGTTGGAAATTACTCCGAGCCTGACCACCAACAGTGGGGAAACCCAGCGTCATCTGTGTCTGCACGGCAATGGTATTGCCTGCCTGTCGAATTTTATGATTGATGCAGATATCAAACGCGGCGATCTGGTACCGATTTTGGTTAAAGAAACCCTGCCGGTAGCAATGCCCGTTAACGCGGTATATTACAGCGACAGTGCGGTCAGCAACCGCCTGCGCAGCTTTATCGATTTTATCAGTGAGCGATTGGCGTAATAAAAAAGGCGCCCCTGTGGGCGCCCCGATGTGTCACCTGCGAAGAATCAGTCCCAGTTGGGAGCCAAACCTTCCGGGCTGACCAAACGGCCATTGTTTTCCAACCTGGCGATCTCTGCCATTTCATCAGCGGTCAGCGTCAACTGCTGAGCCAACAGGTTGCTCGCCAGATTTTCACGCTTGGTTGATGATGGGATCACCGCGTAACCCAGTTGCAACGCCCAGGCCAGGATAACCTGCGCCGGAGTAGCATGGCGGCGTGCCGCGATGGCCTTGATGGCCTCATCCTGCAGTGCCTGACCATAGGCCAGCGTCATGTAGGAAGTGATGGCAATACCGTGCTGCTGGGCAAACGCCACCACTTTTCGGTTCTGCAGATACGGCGACAGCTCGATCTGGTTAGTGGCTATCTGGTCGCTACCCACGGTATCAATCGCCTGTTGCATCAGATCCAAAGTGAAATTGGACACCCCAATCTGGCGGGTCAGGCCCAGTTTTTTGGCTTCCGCCAGCTCGGTCATAAACTCGGCCACCGAGACCTCGTCATTCGGCGAAGGCCAGTGGATCAGAGTCAGGTCAACATAGCTGGTTTGCAGTTTGCTCAGGCTCTCCCGCAGGCTTGGGATCAGCTTGCCCTTCGACAGATTGGCAATCCAGATTTTGGTGGTGATGAACAGCTCGTCACGTGGCACGCCGCTGGCAGCGATCGCCTGGCCCACCGCAGCTTCATTCTCGTAGATCTGTGCAGTATCAATGGCGCGATACCCCAGTTCCAGCGCCGTGCTGACCGAGTCGATGACAACCTGTTCCTGAAGACGGAAGGTACCTAAACCAAATGCAGGGATGCTCATAATTTTATTCTCTCATTGGGATGTTGAAGCGATATGAGAGGATTATGGCAACTGTTTTGTTGATCAAAAACGCCCTATTGTGCATAAGACTTTTGATTAAACGGCAACAATTGCCGGGGCGAGCACCCCGGCAACGCAAAATTACGCCCAGCGGCGCAGGATCAGTGAGGTATTGATGCCGCCAAACGCGAAATTGTTCGATTGCACAAACTCGGTCTCGATCTGGCGATAGCCGCCCATGATGTAGTCCAGATCTCCACAGGCGCTGTCCGGCTCACTGAGGTTAATGGTCGGCGCAAAGCGGCCTTCACGCATCATTTCCAGCGCCATCCAGGCCTCCAGTGCGCCGCAGGCCCCCAGCGTATGACCAAAATAACTTTTCAATGACGAAATCGGTGTGCTATTGCCGAAGATCGCTGCCGTTGCCTGACTTTCTGCGATATCACCCCGATCGGTCGCCGTGCCATGGGCACTAATATAACCGATATCGCTGCTCGCCAGCCCGGAGGCCTTCAGTGCCTGCTGCATGCAGATTTGCATGGTTTCCTGCTGCGGCTGGGTAATATGTGCCGCATCGCAGTTGGTGGCGAAGCTGATAATCTCGCCATAAATGGTGGCACCACGCGCCAGCGCATGCTCGAGTGATTCCAGGATCAGCGTCCCGGCTCCTTCGCCTATCACCAGTCCGTCACGTTGACCGTCAAACGGACGTGGCGAAAGCTCCGGGTGATCGTTCTGCTGGCTGGTGGCAAACAGCGTGTCGAACACCGCCGCCTCTGAAGGGCACAGCTCTTCGGCACCGCCCGCCACCATCACGGTCTGATACCCGTGACGAATGCTCTCGTAAGCGTAGCCGATTGCCTGACTGCCCGAGGTGCAGGCGCTGGAGGTCGGGATCACCCGGCCGCGCAGACCGAAGAACAAGCCAGTGTTCACCGCCGCGGTATGAGGCATCATTTGTACATAGGTGGTGCCGGTAATATTGCCGGTGTGCTTCTCGGTTAACATGGTGGCGAACTCGCTGACCGGCTTGGTACTACCGGTCGATGAACCGTAAGCGATACCGGTCTCACCATTGATCAATACCGCCTCCCCCAGCAACCCAGACTGCTCAAGTGCCAGTTCGGTCGCGCGGGTGGCCAACAGTGAAACCCGCCCCATCGAACGAATGCGCTTGCGGGTATAGTGATCCGGCAACACAAAATTCTCTACCGGCGCGCCAAGGTGGGTATTCAGCCCCTGATACTCTTCCCACTGCGGCATATAACGCACCGCATTCTTGCCCTGCTGCAAGCGGCTGGACACCTCTGCCCAGCTATTGCCAAACGCGGTCACGCCTGCCATGCCGGTCACTACCACTCGTTGTGTCATACCATTCCTCCATTAATGGAAATGACCTGCCGCGTCACATAGCCGGCGATATCCGACATCAAATAGCTGGCCAGCCCGGCCACCTCTTCCGCCGAACCCATACGTTTGAGCGGGATAACACGCATCGCTTCATCCAGCGCCGCCTGCTCCATGTCGATCATGCCGGTGTCAATCAGCCCAGGGGCGATACAGTTAACGGTGATTTTGCGTTTCGCCAGCTCAATCGCCAGCGCCTTGCAGGCACCGATCACTCCGGCCTTGGCCGCACTGTAGTTGACCTGCCCACGGTTGCCCATCACGCCGGAAACCGATGACAACGCGACGATCCGCCCGCCCTTACGCAGGCCAATCATCGGCATCACGCAGGGGTGCAGTACGTTGTAGAAGCTGTCGAGATTGGTATGGATCACGCCATCCCAGTCGTCTTCGCTCAGCGCAGGGAAAGCACCATCACGGGTAATACCGGCATTGTTCACCACGCCATAATAGGCGCCGTGGGTGGCAATATCCTGCTCCAGTACCTCACGACACTGGCTACGATGGCTGATATCAAACTGAATCAGTCGCCCTTGCCCGCCGGCGCTGACAATCTGCTGCAGTGTGTGTTCGGCCCCGGTCTTATCGCTGTGGTAATGAACGGCTATCAAAAAGCCATCGGCAGCCAGGCGGCAGGCAATAGCCTGGCCGATCCCTTTACTGGCACCGGTGACTAAAACGGAACGCATCATGCGTCTCCCCTTAAGGTCGTCAATTGAATGATTTCTTGTTGATCAGGCTGATAAGTGTTCAGCCTGCCCTGCGCGATGCGCACATTATCGATACTGATTTCACACTCAAAACTGGCCAGTTTTTCATCTTTCAACAGTTGCTGCACACTAACCAACAGTTTACTGCCAGCAGGAAAAGTCGGTAGATCACAGTGAATCGCGCGTCCGCCCAGCAGCATGCCAAGCTGCGGTAGCTGAGCGCTCTGACAAGCATGCCAGCCGCTCCAGACCCCGATCGCCTGCGCCATCAGCTCAATGCCATACCAGCCTGGAAGGGCGTCTTGTGCATCAAGAAAGGGCGCCAGCACGCCGTCGCGACTAACCGTGACGGCGCATCGGGCATGTTCTTCCCCTACTTCAAGCACCTGCTCCAGCAGCACCATTGGAGCTGCATGGGGCAGGTAATATTCGGCAGCATGATAACGATTCATCGGGCGTCCCCCAGCAGCAGACAAGCATTGTTACCGCCAAAGGCAAACGAATTGGACAAAATCGCACGCTGCCCCAGCAATTGTGGCTGGCAAACCAGACCGATCGGTGCCAGTTCGGCATCGCGCGGCACGTGGCTGAAATCTTGCTGCGGCAGCGGCAACGGCTGAGTCAGCAATAGCCAACTCAACGCCGCCTCGACCGCACCGGCCGCGCCCAGCGTGTGGCCAGTGAGATGTTTGGTAGAACTGCAGGGCGTCTCGGTGCCAAACAGACGATTGATTACCTGCGCTTCAACCTGATCGTTCAGCCGCGTAGCCGTGCCGTGCAGATTAATATAACCAATTTGTCCGGCATTGAGACCGGCCTGCCGCAACGCCATGCTGATGGCCCGTTCGGCGCCCTCACCGGCGGGATGCGGTGCTGACATATGCCAGGCATCGGATGATTCGCCAACGCCCAACAGCGCTACCGCTGCTGGTTCCCGCGTTAACAGCATCAACGCCGCTGCCTCGCCGATATTAATGCCACTGCGCCCCGTCGCAAATGGCGTGCAACGTTGTGCGGACAGTGACTCCAGGCTGTTGAACCCGTTAATGGGCATTTGGCACAGGCTGTCGGCACCACCGACAATCGCCGCATCCACCAGCCCGGCGTCGATCAGCCGTTTACCGCTGATGATGGCCCGCGCGCTGGAAGAACAGGCCGTAGACAGGGTATAGGCCGGACCACGGGTCGCGAGAAAAGCGCTAAGGAACAAGCCCGGATCGCCCAGCTCCTGCTGCCGATAGTCATAGCCCTGTGGCCACTGTCCCGCCTGATACTGCTGCAACGCCAGCTCTCCTTCATGAATACCGGAGGTGCTGGTACCCATAATCACCGCAACGCGATCCGCACCGTAGCGGGCGATGGCGGCACGCACTGGCGTGTCGATCTGCGCCAGCGCAGCCAACAGCAGGCGGTTATTGCGCGAGTTATGCCGTTTGAGAGGTTCGGGAATGACGGGCAGTTCGCCCTGTACGTTACCGAACCAGGAAGGTTCCCCGCCCAGCAGCCACTGCGTCTGCTGCTGCATGCCGGGCGACACGCCAAGCGCCAGATTTTCCGCGATCTGCGACAGGCTGTTGCCCAGCGCATTCACCATCCCTACGGCAGAGAAGTAAACCATTATTCGCTCCCCAGATTCTGAATAACGATGCGGTAGTGGAAGGCGGATTGGGCAATCGACTGAGGTTCGCGCCGGCCGTCGACCTGCTGGTAATGGATTTCGCTAATGATCGTCCCGCGATCGTCAAACAGCCGCCGTACCTGCGACCGATCCTCAAGCCGCCATCCGGCGGGCAACAAAGGCTGCCAGTCTGCCAACGGCCAGTAACTCAGCATAATGTCGGCCAACACCTGATTGGCAGGGGGCAATTCACCCACTTTGATCAACTGTTCGGTATGGATCCCCTGGCGATCGTAAGTCAGGTTGAATAACCGGATACCGAGCGGTGACATGCCAACCAGTTGCAGGCGCTGGCCGTCGGCGTTGAGCAACACCAGCATCGAATGCTGCTGCCCTTTCACTTCGGCGGTCAACAGTTGCTGCTGACTGAAAGGTTGCGCCAGCGTCGGAGCCGGTAATGTCACCCGCGTACCGGGTTTCAGCCACGCCTGAGGCAGGGTTTGTTTCTGCGAACCGGCACAGCCGGCCAGCAGGGTGGCCAGTATTAACAACGTCATTCGTAAGCCGCACATCAGGCTTTTCCTCTTTTTCTTCTGGTTGCTAACGTCAGTGGCGCCAACAGAAAGGCCACGGCGATACCGCTGCTCAATACGATACCAAAACTGCTGATGGCCTGAGTATGACTCAGCACCAACATGCCAAAGGTCAGTTGGGTGGTGAATACCGCCATAAAGATGGCAAACATCGAGGTGGTCGGCGTGCCCCGGGGATTGGTAAAGAACAGCGTATAGTTAATGCCGATCCCCAATACCAGCACCAGTGCCAACAGCGAGAACAGGTTCAGCGTATGCCCGCTCAACGCCAATACCGCGATGCCGCTGCCCAGCGACAGCAGAGTCGGCACCATGCAGCGCAGGCCGTGACGCAGGCCAAAACGCCACAGATAAATCAGTGCGATCGCCGCCACCGACAGCATCAGCAAATAGGAAAGATACAGCCGGTACTGGCCAAAAAGCTCACTGAACTCGGTTTTACGGTCGATCCAACCCGTGCCCGGTACCTGTTCGGCCAGGGCCTGCATCGCCGCGCTGTTCTGCACGCCGTTGACCGGTACCAGCGCCGCACTGCGCCCATCCGGCAGAGATAACCACAGTAGCCGCCACCCCTCACTAACCACGCTGCCCAGCCACTGATCCGGTTGCACCCATTCCGGGGTTAAATCGGGAGCTTTCAGGGCCAGATCCGCCTGTTGTAATTGCGCCATCACCTGCGGTGCCACCCGCTGCAACAGAGCGACGTTCTGCTGCTGACGCTGAAGCGAAGGCAGAGGTAACAGACGATAATCCGCCAGCACGCCCTGCCGTTTTGCCTGTGCCAGCCTGGGCTGCAATAGTTCGATACGTTGCAACAACTGTTCGGCATTTTCGCCGTACACCACCAACCATTTCTGATCGTTATGCTGCCCGGTCAAAGCCGCGATACGTTGTTCCTGTTGTTGCAACGCCGCGGGTAAAGCCTGCAATTGGCCAATATCGTCGTCAACCTTCAACTGGCTGAAACCGCCCACCACCAGTAACAATACCGCCGTGGGCAACCCGTAGCGCAGCAAGCGCCGATGACGCCAGGCGTGCAGCCAGGCCAGGATCAGCCGCAGGCCCGGTGCCGGACGCACCGGCAGCCGGCGCGACAAACCTGGGTACCAACAAATTACGGTGATACAGGCGGCGCTTAGCCCGGCAGCGGCAAATACCGCTAACTGTTGCAGGCCCGGGAAAGGAGCAATTAATAGCGCCAGATAGGCAACCACGGTGGTCAGCATGGCCATCGACAACGCGGGCAACAGCTTCTGCAAGCTGGCCAGCGGCGTTGATTGGTCACCGTGCACCATACGTTCGGTCAGGAAATAGAGCGTGTAATCGGCCGAAATGCCGACAATGCTGATGCTCAACACCAGCGTCATCAAATGTATTTCGCCAAAAGCCAATAGCGTGGCGACGGTGCCTGCCAAGGCCCCTATCCCCACGGATAACCCGCACAACAGCAGTGGCAATGGCGAACGGAACATCAACAACACCAATAAGAACACGCCAACTACCGACGCCAGGCCAATAGTCGAAATATCTCGCTCGGCCTGTTGGCTGGCATAGTTGCTGTAAAACAGCGTACCGCGGTTGAGTACCTCTGCCCCCGGCCAGCGCTGCTGCAGTTGCTGTTGCAACGCGCCCAGTTTGTCCACCGTGCGTCGGGCACTGCTGATGTCGTAAGAAGAGGCACTTAATTCGGCGTGCAGCAGATACCAACTGCGGCCCTGCGCATCGCGCGCCACCAGCCAGCCATTGGACAGGCTCAGCAAGCCACCGTTTTGCTGCTGAGCCAACTGCGAGGCACGCACCAGCATCAGCGGATCGTTAGCCAGCTCCTTGCCGCTAACCCCAGCGAAGGCAGAATAGAGTTGCCCGAGGATCCACTGGCTTTGCGCGTCCGCGCCCTGCTGCAAACGCTGCCGGGTGGTGTCATCGAGCAGCACATTGCGGTGCTGATAGAAAAAACGCCCCCACTGCTGCTGGCGCTGCGCATCCATAGGCCCGCCTACCTGCTGTAGTTCAGGCATCTGGCGCAATTGCTGCCACCACCAGCTCACCGCGGCGTTGTCCGCACCCGGCGGCGGGCTGACCAACCACATCAGTTGCCGGTCGAGCCGACGACTGAAACCTTCGGCCAATTCATCCGGCACGCCCACCAGTTGCTGCTTCGGTAGTAACGCCAAAACGCTGCTGTTGATCTGGCTGCGAGGCAACAGCCAACACAGTGCCGCCAACAACAGCAGGCAAATCGCCAGCCAGCCAAACGCCAGCCGCCGGTGCAGCTCAGGACGCAAAACGCTGTTGCTCCTCGGTGGTCAGCGTCTGTGGTGCCGTACGCTGGTTAAAAAAGCGGATATGGGTAGCGTCACTTTGCATATCATCGATATCAATGGTTTCCAGGAAATCCCCGCCGTTGAGGGTGATGCGCCTGAACAGCTTGTCGAGCGGCGTGGTTTTTGGCGTCAGCACCAGTCGCCATTGCTTATTACCCAAATCGCTGAACTGCAAAGCAAAGTTTTGCTCCAGTGCCTGACTGTCGGCGTGGAATAATGCGGTCAGCAAGTGGTTGAACTGGAACATCTGCGGATTATTTTCTGCCGTCACTACCTGCGGCGGCTGGCCGGCCAGAGTTTGCACCATACGCTTATCATCCAGCAGCAGGGTCAGCGGGAAGGGTTTCTGTTGTGCCCACCACAGCCCTTTTTGCTGTGAAATCAGCAGCTCACCGCTGGACTTCAAGGGTTTCGTCATACCGCTGATGCTGCGCTGCTGTTCAAACTCAGCGCGCAGTACCGGCTGTTGGCTAAAGCGCTGTTGCAGTTCCGGCAGCGTGACCGCCTGGACGCTCAGGCTGAAAAAGGTGATAAGAAACAATAACCCGTACTTCATTTCGCCCCCTCAATGTTGTCCAACAGCACCTGCGGCGAGGCAAAGCACATTTCTTTGCTGTCGGCATCCACCGCGACCTGAATGGTATGACCGCGAGTAGTGAGTTTGCCGCTATCCGCATCGAGGATTCGGTAACCAATACGCAGGCGGTTTTCATACTCTTCCAGCTCGGCACAGACGATGATGCGTTGTTCAAACAGCACTGGCGCAATGTATTTCACTCGCGTATCCACGATCGGCCAGACATAGCCCGAATCCTGCATCTGCCGATAACCGTAATTAAACTGTTTGAGTAGCGCTTCACGCGCGACTTCGAAATAACGGAAGTAGTTGCCGTGCCATACCACGCCCATGGCATCGGTATCATGGAAAGGGATAGCGATTTCAATGCTGACGGAAAATCGCGGATCGTCTTTTAGCTTCATGTCTCAGGCCTCTGTTGCACTGACGGCGGTGCCGCCAACTGCCAGAAATCGAAAAAATTAAACCAGTCGAGCGGTGCCAACAGGCAATAATGCTCCAGCCGCGCGGCATAACTGTCCACCGCATCTTGCAACGCCTGCTGGCGCTGCTGACGAGGTAATAACAGCGGATCGGCAAACGGCTCGAAATAAACGTTAAGGCGCCCCTGCTGCTTGAGGCCGAACATCAGAAATATCGGACAACGCAGGGCTGCGGCCAGGACAAATGGCCCCTGCGGAAAGGGCGCCGGTTGGCCAAGGAAGCGACTCCACACTACGCGCGGTTGCTCACCCCGCTGATGCTTGCCGGCCGAGGTACGATCGCCGACGATCGCCACCCATTCACCGGCATCCAATTTATCTTGCAGGCGCATGGCAGTTTCTGGTCCCAGCGACGTCACCTGGATCAGGTTCAGATTGGCACGCGGATTCACCTCTTTCATCACCTGATTGAAGCGTTCGGCATGCTCGGTAAACACCAGGGCATTCACCTTTACGCCAGAATCCAACTCGCCCAGTGCGCGGCAAGACTCGATATCCCCCAGGTGTGAAGCCAGTATCAGCGTGCCTTTGCCGGACGCTATCTGCCGCTCACAGCCCGTGCGATCCACCAACCGAATGTCATTCAGTTCTCCTCGCCAGCTCGCCAGCTTGTCGAGCATCGCATCACCAAATCTCATAAAGTGACTGAAGCTGTTGAGCGGTGCAGGCAGTGGCTGCTGCCGCTGCTCGGCGAATTGCCGCAGGCGCTGCAGATAGTCGCGTGAGGCCTCACGCTGACTGCGCCCGGTCAGCCAGAAATAACCGATCACCGGATACAACAATAATTGAAATACCCGGCGGCCAAACAGTCGGTAGACTTGTAACATCAGCCGGATGCCCCACAGGCCATGGCGTTCCTGGGTTGCCGACCAGTGTTGTGAACTGGCAGCACGTCGGCGTTGGCGCAGCAGACGAGGAATACGCGGCAACATGCCGAAGAACAAACGGGTATGCATCCAGGAAATGCGCAGGTTATCGCGCAGTGCATCAAAATGAGAAACACCGTCAGCCGGATAGATCACGCGCGTCGGCAGAAAACGGCTGGGTACGCCCTGCCAGTACAGTCTGACCATCACTTCGGTATCGAAGTCCATCCGTTTGCCGAGCTGATGGCGCGTTGTTAATGCCAACGTCGGCACCACCGGATACACGCGGAAACCGCACATACTGTCTTTCAGCGACAGCGACAGGGTTTCTATCCACACCCAGACATGGGTGACATAGCGGCCATACAGGCGTGCTTTTGGCACGGAGCTGTCGTAAATGGGGCGACCGGAAATCAGACAATCCGGATGAACGCGGGCTTCGTCAATCATTGCCTGTATATCACTCAGTTCATGTTGGCCGTCGGCATCCACCTGTAAAGCGTGGCTGTAACCCTGCCGTTGCGCCAGTTGCAGGCCGGCGATCACCGCCGCTCCTTTCCCCTGGTTTTTATCCAACCGCATCAACCTGACCCATGGCCGGTCAGCAGCCAGGCGCTGTAGCTCTTCGGCGGTGCTAACATCGCTGCCATCGTCCACTATCAGGCATGGCAGGCCATAATCAGCTAACCTGGTCAGCACTGCGGCCATCATCTGTCCGTGATTGAAACAGGGAATAACAATGCAGGGAGTAAAGGGTGCCTTCACTGACATAATGAGATCTTGCCGCTGCTGGCGATCGCCTCGCCCACACGGTAGCTAAACAACAGTTTATGCCGCGCCGGCTGCCACTCAAGCTGCAATAACACGCTTTGCTCCGGCAGCAAGGGCTGTTGAAACTTCACCACCTCGATCCCTTTGAACCCGGCCTCGATAGCCAGCAATTGACGGGCATACTGCATCACCCAATTCAGCTGTGTGACCCCCGGCAGGATCGGATGCTCAGGAAAATGACCGCGAAACCAAAACAGTTCGGCAGGCAAGCGCAGTAGCAGGCTGGCATGGGTAGCATCGCTCACCTGCTGTTGCAGCACCTCAGGTTGCATCATAAAAACAGCTCCTGTAATTCAGCATAGGCGCGCTTGCCCTGCGGATTCAGAGGGATAGCATCGATAATACGCCAACGGCGCGGCAGGGCCACCGGTTCCAGCCAGCCCCGCAACGCCTGATGCAGTTCGCGGGTTAACGGCCCTTCTGACAATTCTTGTCGACGGCTTTCGCCATAGGGCGACAATACTATCGCCGCGACCAATACCGTACGCCCTGTTCGCTGCTGTGTTAACACGGCAGCATCGGCGACCTCCGGCAGGGAAACCAGCCGACGCTCAACTTCGGTCAGCGACAGACGTTTTTCTTCCAGCTTGATAATGCGGTCAGCCCGACCGTTTAACTGAAATTGCCGACCATCCGGCGCGAGCTGAATAATATCGCTTAGAGTAAGTTCACCGGTATCGGGTATCAGTGGCGATGCAACATTCATGCTGTTATCTGGATTTACCGTTAACGTCACTCCGGCAAACAATCGCCACAGGGAGGCCTCTCGAACTTGCTTGCGCCATGCCAGCGTGCCGGTTTCCGTTGTGCCGTAAATTTCCAGCGGCAATACGCCCAATGTTTGCTGCGACAGATTAGCCTCCGCGTAAGATAGCGGACCGCCGGCGGAAAATACCTCAACGCACTCAGCCAGTGCCAAACGGTTATCCAAACGCTTAAGCCAGGCTGGGCTGCTGACAAACACCAAACGCCGCCCCTGGTGACGGGCAATCAACTGCTCGTGATACTGCGTTAACTGCGCATCGAACGGCAGGCCAAACGCCAGTGGCAGGAACAAGCGAAAGCTCAGGCCATACATATGCTGATGAGAGACCGACGCGATGACGCTGCAACCCTGAAAGACATCTTTCCAGCTTGCGGCCAACAGCTCGCTTTCACGATCCATGCAGGCAACGGACTTGGTCACTGCCTGTGGTTGGCCGGTCGAACCAGAAGTATAAAGGATAAACCGTGGGTCTTGAGGCCAAGCGGGCAGTGCTATCTCCGTACTGCCCGCTTCTGGTACCGGCAAAATCGGTACCTCAAGATTGAGGGGTAAATCAGTGAGCAGTGCGTCGAAGTCTGCCCGCTGCTCTTTGAGGATAGCTTCGCGCTGATGACCAAAAATTACCGGCACCCTGTTGGCATACAAAGAGGCCAACAACGCAACGGCAAAACGATAGCTATCATCAAAACACAGCGCCCAACGCTGCTCTTCCCTACCTGCCAGTTGTGCGACCAATACGGCAACATCACGGCGAAATTGACCGAGACAGAATGCCTGAGCCCCACGCCAGGCAATAAGCATCCCATCATCACGCTCCACGCTGAGCCATTGGCTCATCGGCAAACTCAGGCGCGTCTGACCCTTTTCCTGACTATCCATTCAATACCCATTAATGCCCCCATCAGCAGGTAGCTGATGCCGCCGTTATACAGCGTCCAGAGTGTGATATCCCCGGACAGACAGGTTGCCAGAGCTATCGCACCGTTAACAATAAAGAACCCGCACCAGACCTGAGTCACCTTGCGAGTATAAGCCACGCCAGCGGCATCCAGCTGTGGTTCGGTTATACGCGCCAATCGCTCCACCACAGTGGGTGGCGTAAACAGCGAATATGCAAACAGCAACAGCAGTAATGCGTTAACCAAGACCGGGTAATACAGCAGCCAATGACTCTGCTTCAGCGCCCAACTGGCAAGCGCCAACAAGATGCCGACCATAGCCAAGGCCTTGCCCAACCACATTTGCTGACGAAGTTTACCGCGCAGCAGTATCAGGCGTAAGGTAAAGACCGTCACCAACAGCGGTGCCAGAACGGTGGTACCCCAACGCGCCAAACCCACCCAGACCGCCAGCGGGTAAAGCAGCAACACCAGCCAGGTTACGGCCTGCAACAGCCGCAACATCGGGTTTATCCAAGGGGACGTTTTCACCTTAACGCAGCGGCCTTAGCTGTCTGACTTAAGCAACTCATCAATGGCATCAACTACGTCTTGCACGGTGCGCACCGACTTGAACATTTCCGGTTTGATCTTCTTGCCGGTTGTTTTTTGCAGGTGCACCACCAGATCCACCGCGTCAATACTGTCCAGATCCAGCTCTTCGTACAGGCGGGATTCTGGCTTGATGTCATCGGCATCAAGCTCAAACAGTTTGACCAGCAACGTCTTAATTTGCAGGTAAATTTCTTGCTTATCCATGAAAACCCCTTATTTGCTACGCTGTGCAGAAACAAACTTCGCCAGCGTTTCCACGGAATAAAAATGTTGGCGCATATCCTGTGACCTGCCCCCAGGATTAGATACAACGCTCACTTAGTAATGTCGGATCCTTCACTATCAGAATTACCCTTTCTCCAGGCCGCCGCAAATTCAGACGG
>NZ_CAMKGL010000006.1 GCF_946227985.1 Serratia quinivorans | reverse complement strand
CTCGAGGTGGCGTATATTACGCTTTCCTCTTTCAGAGTCAACCCCTAAATTTCAGGATTTTTTCTCTTCGAACCCCGGAGACTCTGTGAAGTTGTTCACATGTTCCGTGTCGATGGAGGCGCATTATAGGGATCCGAATTTTTTGCACAACCCCTTTCTTGATCTTTTCTTACTGTTTGCACACTTTTCAGCCCCTTCGAGTGGATCTTGCGCGATCAGGGCCGTTTTCCGCAGGATCCGCCACTTCAGTTGGTTGTAATTCCACCGCCAACGTCTAGTATTGCCGGTAAATATGATCCCGATGCGAGGCTATTACCATGTCTGATGCAGTACGTTCTTATCTTCATTACTCTCCTAAACTGGGCCTGCGCGTCATGATCGACCCTTCCAGTGTGGTGATCGGTAACGTTGAGCTGGCCGATGACGTCAGTATCTGGCCGTTGGTTGCCATCCGCGGAGATGTGAACGCAGTAAAAATTGGTGCACGCAGCAATATTCAGGATGGCAGCGTGTTGCACGTAACCCATAAGTCTGAACATAACCCTGAGGGTTACCCATTGCTGATCGGTGAAGACGTTACCGTTGGACACAAGGCGATGTTGCATGGCTGCGCCATCGGCAATCGGGTGCTGGTAGGTATGGGATCGATCCTGTTGGATGGTGCAGTAATAGAAGATGATGTGATGATTGGTGCCGGCAGCCTGGTTGCACCGGGCAAACGCCTGGAGAGTGGCTATCTCTATATGGGTAGCCCGGCACGCCAGGTTCGCCCACTGACCGCTGCGGAACGGGAAGGATTGCTTTACTCTTCTACTAACTATGTACGTTGGAAAGACGAATACCTGTCAGAAGATATCTGACTGGCGCCCGTTCCCGCACAAAGGAACGGGCTCAGGGTTACACTGCCAGTTCGTGACGCAGCTGGCGTAATACCGGTTCGATCTCCGGCAACACACCATGCCACAGCAGAAACGCATGCGCGGCCTGCCCCACCAGCATCCCTAAACCGTCGGCATATTCTGTGACGCCCTGTTGCTGCGCCCAAGCCAGAAACGGGGTTAATCCCTGCTGATAAAACATGTCATAACAACGCGTATGGCCATTAACCGTACCAACCGGTAGCGCCGGGATGTCACCACTGATACCGGATGCCGTAGCGTTAATCACTAAATCAAACTGCTGTTGAGCAAGTTGAGCCAGGGGTAACGCGGATATCTCACCCAGATGCTGAAATACCTGCGCCAGTGTCTGCGCACGGCTAAAAGTACGGTTGGTGATCACCACTTCACAACCAAAAGACAGTAACGGCAAGATCGCGCCACGTGCCGCCCCCCCCGCCCCCACCAGCAGAATACGATCCTTGGGTTGGATCAACGCCTGACGTTCAAGATCGGTCAGCAGGCCGATCCCATCAGTGTTGTCACCCAGTAATCCACCGTCTGGCAGTATCTTCAAGGTATTTACCGCACCGGCCAGCGAGGCTCGTTGACTCAGTTCGGTCGCCGCTTCATAAGCATTTTCTTTAAAAGGAACCGTGACGTTCGCTCCCTTGCCACCAGCCTGAATGAACGTCTGCAGAGTGGTTTCGAAACCATCCAGTGGCGCCAGCACAGTTCCATAGGGATGTTCTATACCTGTTTGCGCGGCAAATAGCGCATGAATACGCGGTGACTTGCTGTGGCCGATAGGGTTACCGAATACTGCAAACTTCTCCATGCACGTTACCTCTAGCCTTGACGGATCAGCTCACCGGTCAGGACATCTCTGATTTCGGAAGGATTAAGACGGCCACCGACGCTGCCGGCCAGCACCGGGAAAGCGGCACCAAACTGCTGCTGAACTTCATCGGCACTACGGCAAGGTGCTTGCCCGCTGAGGTTGGCGCTGGTCGATACCAGCGGTTTGCCAAACTGCCGACAAAGTTGCTGTACCAACGGATGATCGCTAACGCGTACCGCCAATGAATTGAAACGGCCGGTCAGCAAACGCGACGTGTCCGTCCGAGCAGGGATCACCCAGGTCACCGGCCCCGGCCAACTGGCAAACATTGTGGCGCGTTGCTGTTCGTTCAACGTGGTGTCATCTATATAAGGTGTTAACTGCGCGTAATCGGCCGCAATCAGTATCAATCCCTTTTCCCAGGGGCGCTGTTTCAGTGCCAATAAGGCATTAACCGCCTGCTCGCTGTCAGGATCGCAACCCAGGCCAAACACTGCCTCGGTCGGATAAGCAATGACCTGTTGATTATACAGTGCGTCAATAATTGGCGTGAAGATGGCTGTGGATTCTGAGCTCATGATGTCATTATTCTGTGGTTACTACGGGTTTCCCGCAAAGTTTACTGGCACAGCAAAGGGTTAGACCTTTCGCCGTGCGCTTTTCCATCAGCAACGGGTAGTGGCAGTACTCACACTCCCCGGCAACGGGTTTAAAATTGAGAACGAACTGACATTCAGGGTAGCGATCGCAGGAGTGGAACACCTTGCCATAGCGCGATTTCCGCTGCAGCAGTTTGCCCTGCTCACACTGAGGACAGCTGATACTGGTTTCGTCAGGTTTATCGATAACCTCGGTGTGGTCGCACTCTGGATAGTTACTGCAAGCGATAAACATGCCGTAACGCCCCTGGCGCAAGGCCAGCGTCGCCTGGCATTTCGGACATTCCTGCCCATCCAGCATTTTGACGATATGGCCATCGGCCTGCGCTTTCAGCGGCCGGATATGTTGGCATTCAGGGTAACGGGTACAGCCGAGGAAGGGGCCGTGGCGACCACTGCGGATCACCAGCTCGGCCCCACATTCCGGACAGGGTTCATTTTGCCTGACGGCAAAAATCGCGGCTTTTGTCATAACTTCTTCTATGCATGTTATCGGCTCAGTGCAGATAACCTTCGTTTACTTCAAACAACAGTTCTTCCATTTGCTGATAGGCACTTTCATATCCGGGGATATTAAACAGCACCATCAGCACCACCCATTTCAGATCTTCGAGATCGAATTCCGTGTTATCCAAAGCCATAACACGATCGATAACCATTTCACGGGTTTCGAGGTTCAATACCTGAATCTGCTCCAGGAACAGGAGGAAACCACGGCAACTGGCATCCAAACGCACGCCTTCTTCTTCGGTGTAAATCCGCATTGCCAGCGGATCGGCATCCATAAAATACGGCGCATTTTCGCCTTCCTGCAGGTCGGCAAGTTTTTCAAGCCAATTCAATGCGTTGTAGATATCATCCCGATGAAACCCCGCCTGAGCGAGATCATCGGTCAGTTGATCCTGATCGACGCGCATCTCTGGTTCATTGTGGATATAAGTTTCAAACAAGTACATCAGTACGTCGAACATGGCCTGCCCTCCTTATTCGGACATAGCCGCCGGGTACAGCTGCGATCCACCCTGCTAACTCCAGATCGAGTAATTTGATTACCACCTCTGGCACAGGTTGGCCGGCACGTTCAGCGACGACGTCAACAGGTGTCACCTCATCTCCTACGTTAGCCAACACATCGGCAAATGGCAATTCAACTTCGGCCTCTGACGCACAAATAGTTGTATTTTCGTTCAGTGACAGCCAATGCAGCCCACTTCCCAGTTGTTCAGCGATCTCTTTCGGGCCGGTAACCAGATAGGCACCCTGTTGGATCAACCAATGTGTGCCCTCGCTCATCGGGTTGCCCAACGCCCCGGGTAAAGCGAAAACTTCACGTCCCTGCTCCAGCGCATAACGTGCGGTAATCAGCGTTCCGCTGCGCAAGGAGGCTTCAATCACCACCACACCCAGGCTCAATCCACTAATAATACGGTTACGACGAGGAAAATGGTCGGGCATCGGCAGGTCGGTAACCAGATATTCAGAGATCAACGCCCCGCCGTTCTCGACAATTCGTTCTGCCAGGCGGCGATGCCGGCGCGGATAGATGTTGTCCAAGCCGCTGCCCAATACAGCTACCGTTCCTCCTTCCGCCGCCAGTGCCGCGCGGTGGCAGATACTGTCAATGCCAAGCGCCAGCCCGCTGGTGATGGTAAACCCACAGTGCACTAACCCGGTGGCAAAGTAATTGGCCCAATGTTCACCGTAATGGCTGAACTGACGGCTACCCACCATGGCGATTTGCGGCTGCTGCGCAGCATCCGGGTTCCCCTTTACCAGAAGCAACAGCGGAGCATCGTCGATAGGGAGCAATCGCTCTGGATAGCCAACCTCACCGTAAACCCACATCAAATTGCCGGGCTGTTCCAGCCAGTTGAGAGTGGCCGCCAGATAGCGCGGATCTACCTGACGAAACTGAGCCTGCTGCCGATCATTCAACCCCAATTCCCGTAACAGTGGATAAGGATCTCCTCCAGTCGCCACCATCTGACGCATTATCTGGGCGGCATGCGCCGTCCCCAGCCCGGTAACCCCACGCATCCGTAAGCCGATTTCCTGTGCCTGCATCGCCTGTTCCCTCGCAGAAAATGGTGGTATTACCAATTCGAGCAATTGGTGCGCAATGCTGTCAATCAGGCTGGGAAATGTCTAGAATAGAAGCTAAACCTCGTTTATCACTCGGATACAGATCTCAAGATATATGTCAGTATTGCAGGTATTACATTACCCAGATGACCGGCTGCGCAAAGTCGCGGCCCCGGTAAAAGAAGTCAATGCGAATATCCAGCGCATCGTGGATGATATGTTTGAAACCATGTACGCAGAGGAAGGCATTGGCCTGGCTGCGACACAGGTGGATATCCATCAGCGCATTATCGTCATTGACGTTTCTGAGAACCGCGATCAGCGCCTGGTGCTGATCAACCCGGAACTGCTGGAAAAAAGCGGTGAAACCGGGATTGAGGAAGGCTGCCTTTCCATTCCTGAACAACGTGCTTTAGTCCCCCGCGCCGCCGCTGTGAAAATCAGAGCGCTGGACCGCGACGGCAAACCTTTTGAGCTGGAAGCCGACGACCTGTTAGCCATCTGTATCCAGCACGAGATGGATCACCTGGTAGGCAAGCTGTTCGTCGATTACCTGTCGCCACTCAAGCGCCAGCGTATCCGTCAGAAACTGGAAAAAATGGCCAAGCTTAACGCCCGCGCCTAACCGATCAGGAAATCAACGTGTCTGACTCTTTACGGATTATTTTCGCCGGAACTCCAGACTTCGCAGCGCGTCATCTTGACGCGCTGTTGTCATCTGGGCACCAGATTGTCGGGGTTTTCACTCAACCCGATCGCCCTGCGGGACGCGGCAATAAGCTGACACCCAGCCCAGTCAAAGTTCTGGCCGAGCAGCACCATTTACCGGTGTTTCAGCCCAAATCACTGCGTCCGGTAGAGAACCAGCACCTGGTTGCCGATCTCAACGCCGATGTCATGGTGGTAGTGGCTTATGGTTTGATCCTGCCCAAAGCGGTGTTGGATATGCCGCGACTCGGTTGCATCAACGTCCATGGTTCGCTGCTGCCTCGCTGGCGTGGTGCCGCACCGATCCAACGTTCACTGTGGGCCGGCGATCATGAAACTGGCGTTACCATCATGCAGATGGACGTGGGTTTGGACACCGGCGATATGATGCACAAGATTGCCTGCCCGATCGAAGCCGATGACACCAGCGCCAGCCTGTACGATAAACTGGCACAGCTCGGCCCACAGGGCATGCTGACTACGTTGCAACAGATGGCTGCAGGTACGGCGAAACGTGAAGTGCAAGATGAATCGCTGGTCACCTATGCCGAAAAACTGAGCAAAGAAGAAGCTCGCCTGGACTGGAACCTGTCCGCCGTGCAACTTGAACGCTGCGTTCGTGCCTTCAACCCGTGGCCCGTCAGTTATTTCACCATTGACGACCAACCGGTGAAAGTCTGGCAGGCAACGGTGTTGGTGCAAAACGCGGATGCAGAACCTGGCACCATCATCCATGCCGACAAGCATGGTATTCAGGTGGCGACCGCCGAGGGTATTCTTAACCTGACTCAACTGCAGCCGGCAGGCAAAAAACCCATGTCAGCTCAGGATTTGCTGAACTCACGTCGTGAATGGTTTACACCGGGTAACCGGTTATAAACCGCCCTCACTGCCCGGCCAATAATCGCCGGGCTGCTTCTTTCTTAATGCCGATCGTTATCAGCTTTAGCCTATGAAAAACAATTACAATCTCCGCAGCATCGCAGCCATTGCCATCGGCCAGGTGTTGGATCAGGGCCAGTCACTCAGTACTGTCCTGCCGTCACTGCAAAAAACCATTTCTGACAAGGATCGTGCTCTGCTGCAGGAGCTGTGTTTCGGCACCCTGCGCGTCTTGCCGCAGCTGGAATGGTGTATTCAACAATTAATGGCCAAGCCAATGACCGGCAAGCAGCGCACGCTGCACTATTTGTTGATGGTCGGCTTATACCAACTGCTGTATACCCGCATCCCCGCTCATGCGGTGCTGGCGGAAACCGTAGAAGGCGCAGTAGCGCTGAAGCGCCCGCAGCTTAAGGGCCTGATCAACGGCGTGTTGCGCCAGTTCCAACGCCAGCAGGAAGAATTACTGCAGCGCGCTGCCAATAATGACAGCCGCTATCTGCACCCGAGCTGGCTGTTGAAACGTATCCAGCAGGCCTATCCCTCACAGTGGGAGCAGGTCATCGATGCCAATAATCAGAAGCCGCCAATGTGGCTGCGCGTCAACCGTTTGCATCATACTCGCGAAGACTACTTGCAGTTAATGGAACAGGCTGGCATTGCCGCGGAACCGCATGCCGAATATCGCGATGCGGTACGCCTGCTGGCACCATGTGCCGTGACCGATCTGCCAGGCTTTGCCAACGGCTGGGTCACCGTGCAGGATGCCTCCGCGCAGGGCTGTGTCGATCTGCTGGATCCACAAGACGGGGAACAGATCCTCGATTTGTGCGCGGCTCCCGGTGGTAAAACTACCCATATTTTAGAGGCAGCTCCCAAAGCCCATGTGATGGCCGTCGATATCGATGAACAGCGACTGAGCCGGGTTAAAGAAAACCTGCAACGTCTGCGTTTACACGCCGAAGTAAAGCAAGGCGATGGCCGCACTCCGCAACAATGGTGCGGCGACAAGCAATTCGATCGCATTTTGCTGGATGCTCCTTGCTCTGCCACCGGTGTGATCCGCCGTCACCCAGATATTAAATGGTTGCGACGCGACCGTGATATCGCTGAACTGGCCGCACTGCAGGCCGAGATTATTGAGGCGATCTGGCCGCATCTCAAAAGTGGAGGAGTGATGGTGTACGCCACCTGCTCCATCTTGCCGGCAGAAAACGCTGAGCAGGTTAGCGGCTTCCTCCAGCGTCATGCCGATGCCCGCTTGGTTGAAACCGGCAATCAGCAGCAGCCTGGCCGACAGAATCTTCCGCATCCAGAGGATGGGGATGGCTTCTTTTACGCTAAGCTGATTAAAATGTAGCTATTCAGTATTCTGGGCGCGGCTGTTGCGCCCTTTCAGATAATCTTCAGCGGTTTCAGTGTGAAGCAGAGAAGCGAATGAAAATAATTATTCTTGGCGCGGGTCAGGTTGGCGGGACACTGGCAGAAAACCTGGTGGGCGAAAATAACGATATTACCGTCGTGGACACCGATTCCGGCCGCCTGCGTCAGTTACAGGATAAGTTCGACCTGCGGGTCGTTCAGGGCTACGGCTCTCATCCACGAGTACTCCGGGAAGCGGGGGCGGAAGATGCCGATATGCTGGTTGCCGTCACTAACTCAGACGAAACCAACATGATTGCCTGCCAGATTGCTTACTCGCTGTTTAATACACCTAACCGAATCGCCCGTATCCGTGCGCCAGAATATATCCGCGAGTCAGAGAAGCTGTTTCACCCAGAAGCGGTGCCCATTGATCACCTGATCTCACCAGAACAGCTGGTTATCGACTACATCTATAAATTGATTGAGTATCCGGGTGCGCTGCAGGTGGTCAACTTTGCAGAGGGGAAGGTCAGCATTGCCGCGGTAAAAGCCTACTACGGTGGCCCGTTGGTGGGTAATGCCTTGTCTTCAATGCGCGAGCATATGCCACACATTGATACCCGCGTCGCAGCTATCTTCCGTCAGGATAGACCGATTCGCCCGCAGGGCTCCACCATTATCGAGGCTGGCGATGAAGTGTTCTTTGTAGCTGCATCACAGCATATCCGTGCGGTAATGAGTGAGTTGCAACGACTGGAAAAGCCTTACAAGCGCATCATGATTGTTGGCGGTGGCAACGTCGGCGCAGGCCTGGCGCAAAGGTTGGAAAAATCTTACAACGTGAAGCTGATTGAACGTAATCAGCAACGTGCCGCAGAGCTGGCCGAACAACTGCATGACACCATCGTATTTTATGGCGATGCTTCTGACCAGGAGCTACTGGCAGAAGAACATGTTGATCAGGTGGATGTTTTTATCGCCATCACCAACGATGACGAAGCAAATATCATGTCCGCCATGCTCGCCAAACGTATGGGGGCCAAAAAGGTAATGGTGCTGATTCAGCGTCGTGCCTATGTTGATCTGGTACAAGGCAGCGTCATCGACATCGCAATTTCTCCACAACAAGCAACCATTTCAGCGCTGTTGGGCCATGTGCGGAAAGCAGATATCGTCAGCGTTTCCTCACTCCGTCGCGGTGTCGCGGAAGCCATCGAAGCCATTGCGCACGGCGACGAAAGTACCTCAAAAGTGGTCGGCCGCGCCGTTGAAAATATTAAATTGCCACCGGGTACTACTATTGGCGCCATTGTGCGCGGTGATGACGTTATTATTGCCAACGGCAACAGCAAAATCGAACAGGGCGATCACGTCATTATGTTTATAACCGATAAAAAGTTCGTTCCTGACGTTGAGCGGCTGTTCCAGCCAAGTCCTTTCTTCCTGTAGAACAAATGTAGTAATGAATGGTCTATAATTGCGAGGTTGTTCTCTGCCATAGAAAGAGATAAAACTTTTCGCTCCTTTTGTGGCAAAGGGAAATTGCTTTGTTAAACTTGAGTTATTAAATTCTGCAAGGGGTGCGTTCTATGAGTATGATGAAAGAGTTCCGCGAATTTGCTATGCGTGGCAACGTGGTTGACTTGGCAGTGGGTGTAATTATTGGTGCGGCGTTTGGTAAGATCGTATCGTCTTTCGTTGCAGATATCATCATGCCACCGCTTGGCTTGCTGATCGGTGGTGTTGATTTCAAACAATTCCACCTGGTATTACGCGAAGCTCAAGGTGCGGTTCCTGCAGTAGTGATGAACTACGGTTCATTCATCCAAACCATTTTCGATTTCGTGATTGTTGCCTTCGCTATTTTCCTGGCAATTAAATTAATGAATAAAGTACGCCGTAAACAGGAAGAAGCGCCAGCAGCGCCGCCTGCGCCAACTGCAGAAGAAAAACTGCTGACTGAAATTCGCGATTTACTGAGCCAACAGCAACAGCCAAAACTATAAATTAGTTTATCTGGGATTACTAAAAAGCCATCTTTCTCAGATGGCTTTTTTAATGCCTTAAAACCAGAAGGCCAGTGGTAAATTATCCTTTGATAGTTTACCACTGGCCTCCCAGTTACCGCCTTTTGCATGTTTGTCTTTACGCCGGTAGCTGCCTTTCCCTTTGGTGTTTTTCTCAATCCTTTGGCGGAATAACGGATCGTGCAACAGTGCCTCAATGGCATTGTCTTGTATCTGGCCTTTGGTATGACGGTATTTAGTCATGGTAATTCTCCTTGTTTATGTATGGAAATAAATCGGGGCGATAATACTGCTGCCCGTGTAAAAATTAAAGAGCCGCCAGCCCTTTCAGGCACCTTTTTTTGCTTTTTCATCACTGGCACCCTGTTCTAGCGCTTCCAAAATCGAGCAATAATTGCTGGTATGCGCGCTACCGCAGCAAGCATCGCTGAGGCGCTTTAGCGACTCACGCATCCGAGTCAGCTCTTTAAGCTTATTCTCTACTTCACTGAGCCGTGCATCGACGATCGACTTCGACTCCCGACAGGTATGATGTACAGGGTCAACCCGGATAGATAATAGTTCAGCAATGGTTTCCAATGTAAAACCGAGTTGTTTGGCATAACGGATAAAACGTAACCGCTGCAAGTCTTGCTGGCTATACAACCGATAACCGCCCTCGGTACGGATGTTATGATCCATCATTCCCTGCTTCTCGTAGTAACGCACGGTATCGGGCGTCACGTCAGCAAGCTTTGCCAGTTGGCCAATTTTAAGCATCACTCTTACTCCGGTGAAAGTTTTCCACTCAGTGCACGTTGATATTCACCATGCAAGAAATCGGTACTCATCCCTGCTTGTCGTAAACGATGTTCCAGCAGTGCCATCCGTTTGCCAAGTTCAATATAGTCCGGATGATCACTATCAATCACTTGCAGCAACCGAGCTACATTCAAAGCCTCTTTGCGATCTTCTAACTCAGCGGGTAAATAGCCGGCGTTTTTAAGCAAGCGAAAGCCAGTACGCAATTCAGCAGGCACGGCACTGTCATCGTCCAATACAAGTGGTTGGCCCTGACCAGGCAAATTATCCAGTTCACCTTTAGCCTGTGCATCAAGGATATGGCGCTCCGCCCATTGATCGAGTAACCACATGAGATACCCCCTCAATTGGTCTGATTAATAGCGTTAGCATAGCGGATAGGAACGGGGATCTTAAGTCTGGCGGGGAAAGAGCGCACTTTTAGCTGACGATAGACGTAAAAAAACCGGGCAAGCCCGGTTTTTTCACGCGTCCACAGATTACTCTGCAGTTGCTACTTCTGCTTGAGACTCAGCACGATCAACCAGCTCGATGTATGCCATCGGCGCGTTGTCGCCTGCGCGGAAGCCACACTTCAGAATGCGAGTGTAACCACCGGCACGGCTCGCGAAACGCGGGCCCAGCTCGTTAAACAGTTTTGCCACGATCTCGTTATCACGAGTACGGGCGAATGCCAGACGACGATTAGCTACGCTGTCGGTCTTGGCAAGAGTAATCAGCGGCTCAACAACGCGACGCAGCTCTTTTGCTTTTGGCAAGGTCGTCTTGATGATCTCATGACGAACCAAAGAGCCGGCCATGTTACGGAACATAGCCTGGCGATGGCTGCTGTTACGGTTCAGTTGACGACCACTCTTACGATGGCGCATGACCTTATCCTTCTCAGTAAAACCTTAACCTGTGATCCGGTTACTCGTCAGCAATGCTTGCCGGTGGCCAGTTTTCCAGGCGCATGCCCAGTGACAGTCCACGGGAGGCCAGCACGTCTTTAATCTCAGTAAGAGATTTTTTACCCAGGTTCGGCGTTTTCAGCAACTCAACCTCGGTACGCTGTACCAGATCACCGATGTAGTGGATAGCTTCTGCCTTAAGGCAGTTAGCAGAGCGGACAGTCAATTCCAGATCGTCAACAGGGCGCAGCAGAATCGGATCGAATTCTGGTTTCTCTTCTTTAACTTCTGGTTGACGAACATCACGTAAGTCAACAAAAGCTTCAAGTTGTTCAGCCAGGATGGTAGCCGCACGGCGGATCGCCTCTTCAGGATCGATCGTGCCATTGGTTTCCATTTCGATGACCAGCTTGTCCAGGTCAGTACGCTGTTCTACACGCGCTGCTTCAACATTGTAGGCAATACGCTCTACAGGGCTATAGCAGGCGTCAACCAACAGACGACCGATCGGGCGCTCATCTTCTTCCGAATGAATTCGGGCAGAAGCCGGCACATAACCACGACCACGTTGAACTTTGATACGCATGCTGATAGCAGCGTTTTCATCGGTCAGGTGGCAGATCACGTGCTGAGGCTTGACGATTTCGACATCACCATCATGGGTAATGTCGGCAGCGGTCACAGGGCCAATGCCAGATTTATTCAGGGTAAGGATAACTTCATCTTTCCCTTGAACTCTCACCGCCAGCCCTTTCAGGTTGAGCAGGATCTCCAGGATATCTTCCTGTACGCCTTCTTTGGTGCTGTACTCATGCAGTACACCATCAATCTCAACCTCGGTCACCGCGCAACCCGGCATAGACGAAAGCAGAATACGGCGCAGTGCATTGCCGAGAGTATGGCCAAAGCCACGCTCTAACGGCTCAAGGGTCACCTTGGCGTGCGTCGAACTGACTTGCTCGATATCTACCAGGCGCGGTTTTAGAAACTCTGTCACAGAACCCTGCATTGTGTCCTCTCTTTGGTACTAAGCCTTACTTGGAGTAAAGCTCGACGATCAGGTGTTCGTTAATGTCCGCAGACAGATCGGTACGTTCAGGCATACGCTTGAACACGCCTTCCATCTTAGCAGCATCAACTTCAAGCCAGGTCGGCTTTTCACGCTGCTCAGCCAGCTCCAGAGAAGCTTTAACACGAGATTGCTTTTTAGCCTTCTCGCGGATGCTGACTACGTCATTCGGAGATACCTGATAAGAAGCGATGTTAACAACGCGACCATTTACCATAATTGCTTTGTGGCTAACCAACTGACGTGACTCTGAACGAGTAGCGCCGAAGCCCATACGGTAAACAACGTTGTCCAAACGACCTTCCAGCAGTTGCAACAGGTTTGCACCGGTGTTGCCCTTCAGGCGTGCTGCTTCTTTGTAATAGTTACGGAATTGACGCTCCAGAACACCGTACATACGGCGAACTTTTTGCTTCTCACGTAACTGTACACCATAGTCAGACAGACGCGGTTTACGCGCACCGTGTTGACCAGGCGGTTGCTCAATTTTACACTTGGTATCGATCGCGCGAACGCCAGACTTCAGGAACAAGTCTGTGCCCTCACGGCGGCTAAGCTTGAGCTTAGGACCCAAATATCTTGCCATTTTCTTTCTCCAACAAACCTAAAAGCTTACGTTATACGCGGCGCTTTTTCGGCGGACGACAACCGTTGTGAGGGATAGGAGTCACATCAGTAATATTAGTGATGCGGAAACCAGCGGCGTTCAGAGCACGAATAGTTGATTCGCGGCCTGGACCCGGTCCCTTAACCATAACTTCCAGATTCTTAATACCGTATTCTTTTACTGCGTCAGCACAACGCTCGGCTGCAACCTGAGCTGCAAACGGAGTTGACTTACGAGAACCACGGAAACCAGAACCACCGGCAGTTGCCCAACCCAATGCATTACCCTGACGATCGGTAATAGTCACAATGGTGTTGTTGAAAGACGCATGGACATGAGCCACGCCGTCAGAGACTTGTTTTCTTACACGCTTACGTGTACGAACAGGTGCCTTTGCCATTATTCAATCACCCTGATTATTTCTTGATTGGTTTACGCGGACCCTTACGGGTACGTGCGTTGGTCTTAGTACGCTGACCGCGAACTGGCAGACCACGACGATGACGCAAACCACGGTAAGTACCAAGATCCATCAGACGCTTGATGCTCAGGGTAACTTCACGACGCAAATCACCTTCTACAGTGAATTTGGCGACTGCTTCACGCAGCTGTTCAATTTGCTCTTCAGACAGCTCACTGATCTTAACATGTTCAGCAATACCCGTAGACGCACAGATAGACTGTGAGCGGGTTTTACCGATTCCGAAGATCGACGTTAAGGCGATTACGGTATGTTTATGATCAGGAATGTTAATGCCTGCTATACGGGCCACTATGCACTCCTACTATTTTATACGGCAACACCATTCTGAAAAGCCCGTTTTCAGGATACTCAAATAATGTTGCAGCTACATACAAAAGATTGGCTGGCTAATCTAGCCAGCTCAACCCAACTTTGCAAGAAAAATATGCGAGATAATCAGCCTTGACGCTGTTTATGCTTCGGCTCGGCGCTGCAAATCACACGAACGACACCGTTACGCTTAACGATTTTGCAGTTACGACATAATTTCTTGACGGAAGCACGAACTTTCATTTTTACTCTCCGTAACTTCTCAAACGAACCTGTTAGCGGTTATAGCCTTTCAGGTTTGCTTTCTTCAATGCAGACTCGTACTGACTTGACATCATCAGAGTTTGCACTTGAGCCATAAAGTCCATGATGACGACAACCACGATCAGTAGCGAGGTACCACCAAAGTAAAATGGTACTTTCATTGCATCACGCATGAACTCCGGGATCAGGCAGATGAAAGTAATGTACATCGCGCCCACCAGGGTTAAACGCGTCATTACTTTATCGATATACTTCGCCGTTTGCTCTCCCGGACGAATTCCTGGTACGAAGGCACCGGACTTCTTCAGGTTATCTGCTGTCTCACGCGGGTTGAAAACCAACGCCGTGTAAAAGAAACAGAAGAAGATGATTGCAGACGCATAGAGTAACACATAAAGCGGTTGCCCTGGCTGCAAATACAGCGAAATCGTTGTCAGCCAGTTCCAACCGGTACCGCCCCCAAACCATGATGCAATCGTAGCTGGGAACAGAATAATGCTGGAAGCGAAGATTGCCGGGATAACCCCTGCCATGTTCACTTTCAACGGTAAGTGTGTGCTCTGTGCTGCATAAACACGACGACCTTGTTGACGTTTCGCATAGTTAACGACGATACGACGTTGACCACGTTCGATGAAAACAACGAAGAAGGTTACTGCAAACACCAATACTGCAACCAACAGCAACAGGAGGAAGTGCAGGTCGCCTTGCCGGGCTTGTTCGATAGTATGGGCCACAGCCGGCGGGAGTCCCGCTACAATACCTGCAAAGATAATGATCGAGATACCGTTACCGATACCACGTTCAGTAATCTGTTCACCCAGCCACATCAGGAACATTGTCCCGGTAACCAAGCTTACTACTGCAGTAAAGTAGAACGCAAAGCCTGGATTTAACACCAGACCTTGCATACCAGGCATATTCGGCAGACCGGTAGCAATACCGATCGACTGGAATATGGCCAACACCAGCGTACCGTAACGGGTGTACTGACTAATCTTGCGACGGCCAGCCTCCCCTTCTTTCTTGATTTCAGCTAACGCTGGATGAACCACCGTTAACAGCTGGATAATGATCGACGCCGAAATATACGGCATGATCCCCAGAGCAAAGATAGAAGCACGGCTGAGGGCACCACCAGAGAACATGTTAAACATTTCAATGATAGTGCCTCTCTGCTGCTCGAGCAATTTGGCAAGCACAGTGGCATCGATACCAGGAATCGGAATAAAAGAGCCGATACGGAAGACAATCAGCGCGCCGATTACAAACAAAAGTCTGCGCTTCAGCTCGCCGAGTCCGCCTTTAGCACTTTGAAAATCTAATCCTGGTTGCTTAGCCATCTGCTACTTATTCCTCAATTTTACCGCCAGCAGCTTCGATAGCAGCACGAGCGCCTTTGGTGACACGCAGACCACGCAGGGTAACCGGACGAGCGATTTCGCCAGAAAGCATAACTTTCGCGAACTCGATCTGGACACCAACAACGTTAGCGGCTTTCAGCGTGTTCAGGTCGATTACGTCGCCTTCAACAAGAGCCAGTTCAGACAGACGAACTTCTGCCGTGATCATAGCTTTGCGAGAGGTGAAGCCGAATTTCGGCAAACGACGATATAAAGGCATCTGACCACCTTCAAAACCACGACGTACGCCACCGCCAGAACGTGAGTTCTGACCTTTGTGACCACGACCAGCGGTTTTACCCAGGCCAGAACCAATACCACGACCTACACGCTTAGGCGCATGCTTGGCACCTTCAGCCGGAGACAGAGTATTTAAACGCATCTGTTACTCCTCAACCTTAACCATGTAGGAAACCAAGTTGACCATACCACGTACAGCAGGAGTATCCTCACGCTCTACAGTATGACCAATACGACGCAGACCTAAACCGAGCAAGGTTGCCTTGTGCTTTGGCAAACGGCCGATGCTGCTTTTTGTTTGAGTTACTTTAATAGTCTTTGCCATGGTTATTTCCCTAGAATTTCTTCGACGGACTTACCACGCTTAGCAGCGACCATTTCTGGGGATTTCATATCTTCCAAAGCAGCAATAGTTGCACGAACCACGTTGATCGGGTTAGTAGAACCATATGCTTTAGCTAATACGTTATGAACCCCTGCAACTTCCAGGACGGCGCGCATTGCACCACCGGCGATAATACCGGTACCTTCGGAAGCTGGTTGCATGAACACGCGAGAACCCGTGTGAGCACCTTTAACAGGGTGCTGCAGAGTACCGCTATTCAAAGCAACATTAATCATAGCGCGACGGGCTTTTTCCATCGCTTTCTGGATCGCTGCCGGAACTTCGCGTGCTTTGCCGTAGCCAAAACCAACGCGACCGTTACCATCACCAACTACTGTCAGTGCGGTAAAGCTGAAAATACGGCCACCTTTTACGGTTTTAGATACGCGGTTTACCGCGATCAGCTTTTCCTGCAGTTCGCCAGCTTGTTTTTCGATGTGAGCCATCTTAAACCTCTTCCTTAGAACTGAAGGCCAGCTTCACGGGCAGCATCTGCCAGTGCCTGGACTCGACCATGATATTGGAAACCGGAACGGTCAAAGGATACTTTAGAGATCCCTTTTTCCAACGCGCGCTCAGCCAGAGCTTTACCTACGGCTGCTGCTGCGTCTTTGTTGCCGGAATACTTCAATTGCTCTGTGATAGCTTTTTCTACAGTAGAAGCGGCTACCAGTACTTCAGAACCATTTGGAGCAATTACCTGTGCGTAAATGTGACGCGGGGTACGATGTACCACCAGGCGGGTTGCACCCAGTTCTTTGATCTTACGGCGTGCGCGGGTCGCACGACGGATACGAGCAGATTTCTTATCCATAGTGTTACCTTACTTCTTCTTAGCCTCTTTGGTACGCACGACTTCGTCGGCGTAACGGACACCCTTGCCTTTATAAGGCTCAGGACGGCGGTAGGCACGCAGATCTGCAGCAACCTGGCCAATAACTTGTTTATCAGCGCCTTTCAGCACGATTTCAGTTTGGCTTGGGCATTCAGCAGTAATACCTGCTGGCAGCTGGTGATCGACCGGGTGAGAGAAGCCTAAGGCTAAATTCACCACGTTGCCTTTAACAGCAGCACGATAACCAACACCTACCAGTTGAAGCTTCTTGGTGAAGCCTTCGGTAACACCAACAACCATTGCGTTCAACAGAGCGCGCGTAGTACCCGCTTGGGCCCATGCATTAGCAAAACCTTCGCGCGGGGCGAAAGTCAGTGCGTTAGCTTCTTGCTTCACTTCAACGGCGTTGTGGACAGTACGAGTCAGCTCGCCGTTCTTACCCTTAATCGAAATAACCTGACCGTTGAGTTTTACCTCTACGCCGGCAGGAATGACGACGGGTGCTTTTGCAACACGAGACATTCTTTCCTCCCGAATTAAGCTACGTAGCAGATAATCTCGCCACCAAGACCTGCTTGGCGAGCTGCACGATCGGTCATAACACCTTTAGAGGTAGAAATAACAGCAATACCCAAACCAGCCATAACTTTTGGCAGTGCATCTTTTTTCTTGTAGATGCGCAGACCAGGACGGCTGATTCGTTGAATGCTTTCTACCACTGCCTTACCCTGGAAGTACTTCAGTACCAGTTCCAGAACAGGCTTGGTGTCGCCTTCGATTTTGAAATCTTCAATAAAACCTTCTTCCTTCAGCAGGTTGGCAATTGCCACTTTCAGCTTGGAGGAAGGCATGGTGACCGCAACTTTGTTCGCGGCTTGACCGTTACGGATACGGGTCAGCATATCCGCGATCGGATCTTGCATGCTCATCTGTCTTTACTCCCGTGATTCAATTGGTAATTACCAGCTAGCCTTTTTCAAGCCTGGTACTTCACCGCGCATAGCGGCTTCACGTAACTTGATACGGCTCAACCCGAATTTGCCCACATAACCATGTGGACGGCCAGTTTGGCGGCAGCGTTTACGCTGACGAGACGGGCTGGAATCACGCGGCAGAGTTTGCAGCTTGAGAACAGCATCCCAACGATCTTCGTCGGAAGAGTTCACACCAGAAATGATAGCCTTCAGTTCCTCGCGTTTAGCGCGGTACTTTTCAGCCAGTTTCACGCGAACGACTTCGCGTGCTTTCATTGATTGCTTAGCCATCAGTAACCCTGCCTTACTTACGGAACGGGAAGTTAAAAGCAGCCAACAGCGCGCGGCCTTCATCATCAGATTTCGCAGTAGTGGTAATGGTAATATCCAAGCCACGAACGCGATCGACTTTGTCGTAGTCGATTTCTGGGAAGATGATTTGCTCACGCACACCCATGCTGTAGTTACCACGGCCATCGAATGACTTAGCGGACAAGCCACGGAAGTCACGGATACGTGGAACAGCAATGGAAATCAGTCGCTCAAAGAACTCCCACATGCGCTCGCCACGCAGAGTTACTTTACAGCCGATCGGATAGCCCTGGCGGATTTTGAAGCCTGCAACAGATTTGCGTGCTTTGGTGATGAACGGCTTTTGACCGGAGATTGCTGCCAGATCCGCTGCTGCATTATCCAGCAGTTTCTTGTCAGCGATCGCTTCACCAACACCCATATTCAGGGTGATCTTCTCGACCCGAGGGACTTGCATGACAGAGTTGTAATCAAACTGAGACATCAGTTGTTTGACTACCTCGTCTTTGTAGTAATCATGCAGTTTCGCCATCGTATTACTCCAAATTACTTGATAGTTTCGCTGTTAGATTTGAAGAAACGGACTTTTTTCCCGTCTTCGAATCTAAAGCCTACACGGTCAGCCTTACCGGTAGCCGCGTTGAAGAGAGCAATGTTAGAAACCTGAATTGCAGCTTCTTTTTCAACAATGCCACCTGGTTGGTTCAGGGCCGGAACCGGCTTCTGATGTTTCTTAACCAGGTTGATACCTTCAACAATGACCTTACCAGCAGACAGGACATTTTTTACTTTACCGCGTTTACCTTTGTCTTTCCCGGTAAGCACGATAATTTCGTCATCACGACGGATTTTCGCTGCCATGTTTCGCTCCTTAGAGTACTTCTGGTGCCAGAGAGATAATTTTCATGAACTTCTCATTACGCAGTTCACGAGTTACCGGCCCAAAAATACGCGTACCGATAGGTTGCTCGCTGTTATTGTTTAAAATAACGCATGCATTACCATCGAAGCGAATGACAGAACCGTCCGGGCGACGTACACCCTTCTTGGTGCGCACCACTACCGCCTTCAGCACATCGCCTTTCTTCACCTTACCGCGAGGAATTGCTTCCTTGATGGTAATTTTGATGACATCGCCAATGCCTGCGTAGCGACGGTGCGAGCCACCTAGAACCTTGATACACATTACGCGACGTGCACCGGAGTTGTCGGCCACGGTCAGCATAGTCTGTTCTTGGATCATGTTAGTGCTCCGCTAATGTCAACTACAACTTTAGGACCTATTACTAGATCGTTGAAAAGCCCCATAACCAAGGGCGCAGCATTATAACACCGCTTCCAGAGTATGGGTAGAAAAAATAAACGGCTCATTTTCTGAGCCGTTTATAAGTTAGAGCCAGCTACTCTATTACAGAATCGCTTTCTCTACAACGCGAACCAACGTCCAAGACTTAGTCTTAGACAGTGGACGGCATTCGCGGATTTCTACCACGTCACCGATACCACATTCGTTGTTCTCGTCATGTACGTGCAGCTTGGTCGTACGCTTGATGAATTTCCCGTAGATCGGGTGCTTCACCGTGCGCTCGATAGCAACAACCATGGATTTCTCCATTTTGTCACTAATAACACGACCCTGCAGAGTACGGTTAATATCAGTCATTTACACACCCGCCTTTTCAGTCAGTAAAGTCTTAACGCGTGCGACATTACGACGCACTTGTTTCAACAGGTGAGTTTGTTGCAGCTGGCCACTTGCCGCCTGCATGCGCAAGTTAAATTGCTCACGCAGCAGGTTGAGCAGCTCAGTGTTCAGCTCTTCAACGCTTTTTTCACGCAGCTCTTGTGCTTTCATTACATCACCGTCTTAGTTACAAAGGTGGTTTTGATCGGCAATTTAGCTGCAGCCAGCTTGAATGCCTCACGGGCGACCTCTTCTGGTACACCGTCCATTTCGTACAGGACTTTCCCAGGTTGGATCAGGGCAACCCAATATTCCACGTTACCCTTACCTTTACCCATACGCACTTCGAGCGGCTTCTCGGTAATTGGTTTGTCCGGGAATACACGGATCCAAATTTTACCTTGACGCTTAACTGCACGAGTCATTGCACGACGAGCTGCTTCGATTTGACGAGCAGTCAGACGGCCACGGCCAACAGCTTTCAGACCGAAAGTGCCGAAGCTAACATCCGTACCCTGCGCCAGACCACGGTTGCGGCCTTTGTGCATCTTACGGAATTTTGTACGCTTTGGTTGTAACATCAGCGACTCTCCTTACTTGCGGCCTTTACGCTGCTGCTTTTTAGGTTGAGCAGCCGGTTCCGGTTGTTCAACTGCAGCCATACCACCCAGGATCTCACCTTTGAAGATCCATACCTTAACGCCGATTACACCGTAAGTGGTGTGCGCTTCAGATGTGTTGTAATCGATATCCGCACGCAGTGTATGCAACGGAACACGACCTTCACGGTACCATTCGGTACGCGCGATTTCAGCACCGCCAAGGCGGCCGCTTACTTCAACTTTGATACCTTTAGCGCCAAGACGCATTGCGTTCTGTACAGCACGCTTCATAGCACGACGGAACATAACGCGACGTTCCAACTGTGAAGTGATGCTGTCAGCAACCAATTTAGCGTCAAGTTCCGGTTTACGGACTTCGGCGATGTTAATTTGCGCAGGAACGCCAGCGATGTTCGCTACGACCTTACGCAGTTTTTCGACATCTTCACCTTTCTTGCCGATAACGATGCCTGGACGAGCAGTGTGAATAGTCACACGGATGCTCTTCGCAGGACGCTCGATAACGATGCGAGAAACGGAAGCTTTCGCCAGTTCCTTAATCAGGAATTGACGAACTTTAAAGTCGCTGTCCAGGTTGTCAGCGAACTCTTTGGTATTCGCATACCAAGTAGAGTTCCAAGGTTTGACAATACCCAGGCGAATACCATTAGGATGTACTTTCTGACCCATTGCTAGTCTCCAGAGTCTCAGCGATCGGACACAACCACAGTAATGTGGCTGGTGCGCTTCAGGATGCGATCTGCACGACCTTTTGCACGCGGCATAATGCGCTTCATGCTTGGGCCTTCGTCTACGAAGATTTTCGTGACTTTCAGATCATCGATGTCAGCGCCATCGTTGTGTTCTGCGTTAGCAATGGCAGACTCCAGCACTTTCTTAACCAGACCAGCAGCTTTCTTGTTGGTGTAGGCCAGAGTTTCCAGAGCTTGCGACACTTTCTTACCGCGGATCAGGTCTGCAACAAGGCGGACCTTCTGTGCAGAAGAACGAGCGTGGCGATGTTTAGCGATAGTTTCCATCTCTTCCTCCTACCTTAGCGCTTTTTAGCTTTTTTATCAGCCGCATGGCCGCGATAAGTGCGAGTCGGCGCGAATTCACCCAGTTTGTGACCGACCATTTCATCGGAAACGAACACTGGTACGTGCTGACGACCATTATGGACAGCGATGGTCAAACCGATCATGTTAGGAAAGATCGTTGAACGACGGGACCAAGTGCGCAAAGGCTTCTTGTCACCGCTTTCCACCGCTTTCTCTACCTTCTTCAGCAAGTGCAGGTCAATAAAAGGACCTTTCTTGAGAGAACGTGGCATGGCTTATCCTCTAATTATTTTTTGCTACGGCGACGTACGATGAACTTATCAGTACGCTTGTTGCTGCGGGTTTTCTTACCTTTGGTCTGAACGCCCCAAGGTGTTACTGGGTGTTTACCAAAGTTTTTACCCTCACCACCACCGTGCGGGTGATCTACCGGGTTCATCGCCGTACCGCGAACGGTAGGACGAATACCACGCCAACGTGCAGCACCTGCTTTACCCAGAACGCGAAGCATATGTTCAGCGTTACCGACTTCACCCAAGGTGGCGCGGCAATCAACTGGAACTTTACGCATTTCGCCTGAGCGCAGACGCAGAGTTACGTAGGAACCATCACGTGCAACGATCTGAACGTAGGCACCAGCAGAGCGAGCGATTTGACCGCCTTTACCTGGTTTCATTTCTACGTTATGAACCGTTGAACCCACTGGGATGTTGCGCATTGGCAGGGCGTTACCTACCTTGATTGCAGCATCAACGCCAGATTGGATCTGGTCACCAGCTTTCAGACCTTTCGGCGCCAGGATATAACGGCGTTCGCCGTCTTTGTACAGAACCAGCGCGATGTTCGCGGAACGGTTCGGATCGTACTCCAGACGCTCAACCACTGCAGCCACACCGTCTTTGTTGCGTTTGAAGTCAACCAGACGATAATGTTGCTTGTGGCCACCACCGATATGACGGGTGGTGATACGGCCATTGTTGTTACGGCCACCGCTTTTGCTCAGTTTCTCAAGCAGCGGGGCATGAGGTTTACCCTTGTGCAGCTCAGGGTTAACCACTTTAACAACGTGGCGACGACCCGGAGATGTAGGTTTACATTTAACAATTGCCATTGTTCTTACTCCTCCGACTTACTCTGCGCCGCCGATGAAGTCCAGATTCTGGCCTTCTTTCAGGGTGACGTAAGCTTTTTTCCAGTCGCTACGACGACCAACACGCTGACCGTGACGCTTCACTTTCCCTTTAACTACCAGGGTGTTAACGTCTTCGACTTCGACTTCAAACAGTTTCTGCACTGCAGCTTTAATTTCTGCTTTGGTCGCGTCTTTGGCAACTTTGAGAACGATGGTGTTAGTTTTTTCCATCGCAGCGGATGCTTTTTCAGATACGTGCGGTGCACGCAGCACTTTCAGCAGACGTTCTTCACGGATCATGCCAGCATCTCCTCAACTTGCTTCACAGCATCAGCAGTCATAACCACTTTGTCGAAGGCGATCAGGCTAACCGGGTCGATACCTGCTACATCGCGCACGTCAACCTTGTACAGGTTACGAGCAGCCAGGAACAGATTCTCATCCAGTTCGCCGGTTACGATCAGCACATCTTCCAGAGCCATATCTTTCAGTTTCTGTGCCAGCAGCTTAGTTTTAGGCGCTTCTACAGAGAACTTCTCGACAATGATCAGACGATCTTGACGTACCAGTTCGGACAGGATGCTTTTCAGCGCGCCGCGGTACATCTTTTTGTTTACTTTCTGACTGTGGTCCTGAGGCTTCGCAGCAAAGGTCACGCCACCTGAACGCCAGATCGGGCTCTTTACAGAACCTGAACGCGCACGGCCGGTACCTTTCTGGCGCCACGGTTTTTTACCGGAACCAGTTACTTCAGCACGGGTCTTCTGAGCACGAGTACCTTGACGGGCACCTGCTGCATAAGCAACAACAACCTGGTGTACCAGCGCTTCGTTAAAGTCACGACCGAAGGTAGTTTCGGAAACAGTCAGCGCGCTTTGCGCGTCTTTCAATACTAATTCCATTGCTATCCCCTTACGCCTTCACAGCTGGTTTAACGATCAGGTTGCCACCGGTTGCGCCCGGTACAGCACCCTTAACCAGCAGCAGGTTGCGCTCAGCGTCAACACGTACTACGTCCAGGCTTTGAACGGTTACACGCTCGTCACCCAGGTGGCCAGCCATTTTCTTGCCTTTGAACACTTTGCCCGGAGTCTGGTTCTGACCGATAGAACCCGGAACGCGGTGAGACAAGGAGTTACCGTGGGTAGCGTCTTGGGTACGGAAGTTCCAGCGCTTTACAGTGCCAGCAAAACCTTTACCTTTAGAAGTACCGGTAACATCGACTTTTTTAACTTCAGCGAAGATTTCTACGCTGATGTTTTGACCTGCAGTAAATTCTTCACCTTCAGCAGTGCGGAATTCCCACAGACCACGGCCAGCTTCAACGCCAGCTTTAGCGAAATGGCCCGCTTCCGGCTTGGTTACGCGGTTAGCTTTTTTGCTACCGGTAGTAACCTGCACAGCACGGTACCCGTCGTTAGCCAGGTCTTTGACCTGAGTCACGCGGTTCGCTTCAATTTCAATCACGGTTACTGGGATAGAAACGCCATCTTCAGTGAAGATACGAGTCATACCCAATTTCTTACCGACTAAACCAATCATTGTTTCAACCTCTCAATCGCTCAATGACCTGATTAACCCAGGCTGATCTGCACGTCTACACCAGCAGCCAGATCCAGACGCATCAGAGCATCAACGGTTTTCTCGGTTGGCTCAACGATGTCAACCAGACGCTTGTGAGTGCGAATTTCGTACTGATCACGCGCGTCTTTGTTAACGTGCGGAGAGATCAGAACGGTAAAGCGCTCTTTGCGAGTTGGCAGCGGGATCGGACCACGGACTTGCGCACCAGTGCGCTTAGCAGTCTCGACGATTTCCGCGGTTGATTGATCGATAAGACGATGATCAAACGCTTTCAGGCGGATACGGATTCTTTGGTTCTGCATGAGACCAGAGCTCCAATTATTTATAAACGTAAATAATTACTCCTCACACCCATTTCGATTGATGGGGGAGTGTAATCGTCAACATATAACCCCCATATCGGGAGTATTGTTCGAAGGGCAAAACGAGCTTGCCTATCGACTGATTCGCTAAAATCAGGCTTACCAAGATTAGGTAAGCCCGCGCATTATACGCAAAACAGAGCGAGAAGCAAGGCGCAGATGGAAATATGCTCAGGATATCGACATTTAATACAGTTTTAGGTCTTAGATGACGATTCGGTAAGCTGGGAGCATTCGCATGCGAGGAAATTAGATGGAACCTTGAGGCTGCTCCCCTTCCCTGCCGGAGATAATACATGCCGGCAGGGCAGCATCGGTGTTAAGTGGGAGAAACAGGTTTTACATTGCTAAAGTTGGGCTTGTGCGTAGTTCTGAATACCCAGGCGGTCGATCAAATCAAGTTCAGTCTCCAGCCAGTCGATATGCTCTTCCTCATCTGCCAGGATCTCTATCTGAATAGACCCGGGTTTTATAGACACTTTTTTGCCTCATAATAGAGGCTTAATGAAGGAGTGTTTATGTCAGCCAAAAATTTCACTGAAGAATTCAAAATTGAAGCCGTAAAGCAGGTCACTGAGCAGGGATATCCCGTATCCGAGGTCGCCTCCCGACTTGGGGTGTCGACTAACAGCCTTTATGCCTGGGTTAAGCGTTACCAAAAACCTGAACCCCAACGCAAGCAGGATGATGCTATCCAGCTTGAAGTAAAACGTCTCAGGCAAGAACTTAAGCGGGTTACTGAAGAGCGAGATATTTTAAAAAAGGCCGCCGCGTACTTTGCAAGAACATCCGGCTGAAGTACGCCTTCATTAAAAAAATGTCGCCATTTTACCCTGTACGCCGCCTATGCCTGGTTCTTGGCCTTCATTACAGCGGCTATTACCAGTGGCTAAAGCAGCCAGAATCGTTGCGCGCCCGACAGGACGAACGTCAGACTGGCCTCATTAAGCAACTGTGGCTTGAAAGTGGTACGGTTTATGGTTACCGGAAAATCTGGCTCGATATGAAAGACCTGGGTGAACGCGCCGGACGTAACAGGGTTGCGCGGTTAATGAGGCTCGCTGAATTAGCATCCCAGACCGGATATCGAAAACGACGTTACTACGGTGGTGGAAAACCTTCGGTAGCCAGCCCTAATTACCTTGAGCGACAGTTCATTGTCCCAACTCCAAATACGCATTGGGTGAGTGACATGACCTATATAAGGACGCATGAAGGCTGGTTATATCTGGCTGTTGTTCTCGATCTCTTCTCACGTCGGGTTATAGGCTGGAGCATGGGAGGACGAATGACTGCTGAGTTAGTGATGGATGCATTATTGATGGCGGTATGGCGACGTAAACCAACAGCAGAAGTATTAATCCATTCAGATCAGGGTTCTCAATATACCAGCGAAAGGTGCCAGCATTTTATGGCATCTCACAATTTGAAAAGCAGCATGAGTCGTCGGGGTAATTGCCATGACAACGCAGTGGCAGAAAGCTTTTTCCAGTTGCTAAAACGGGAACGCATAAAGAAACGGATCTATAAAAACAGAGAAGACGCGAAGGCGGATATCTTCGATTATGTAGAGATGTTTTATAATGCTAAACGCCGCCACAGTGCCTGTGAGGATCAACCCCCTGCAGTTTATGAAAGTGCCTGGTTCATGAGGCACGGAACCGTCTAGGAAATCCGGGTCTATTCAATCCGCACAAAACTGTACACTGCGAAACCTGCCGGGATTCATTGTTGATATCCAGTGCGGAGATATCTGCCATAAAAAAATCCACGCCGAAACGTGGATTCAATTTGATAGTAAAGACTAACCGTCACTTTATTCGAAGTGAACTGCGGGGTTATCCGCCAGTGAAACGAAATTCTTCGTATTTTTATCCAGCGTGCGGATCTCGCCACTTTCAATGTCGTACACCCAACCGTGCAGACGCAGGCCGTTGTTGCGCAGGCCCACGGCAACGGACGGGTGAGTCTTAATATTATTTAGCTGGGCTATGACGTTCTCTTCAACCATAGCGTTAACTTTGTCGATTTCGTTATCCCACGTTTTCTTCTCTACCACCGCTTTGGCCGCGTCTGCATAGTGCAGCCAGTGGGCCACAGCCGGCATCGGGTCAAGGCACTGGCAAGACGCTATCGCCTTCATGGCACCGCAGTTCGAGTGGCCGCAAATCACGATATCCGTGACGCCCAATGCCACCACCGCGTATTCGATGGTCGCCGACACCCCGCCCGGCTCCGGACCAAAGGAAGGGACAATGTTGCCTGCGTTACGGATAACGAAAAGCTGCCCTGGGTCTTGCTGAGTCACAAGCTCGGGTACCAGGCGGCTGTCAGAACACGAAATAAAAAGCGCTTTAGGGTTCTGGCTGGAGGCAAGGCTGCGGAAGAGTTCCTTACGCTGTGGGAAAATCTCTTTCTGGAAGCTGAGGAAACCTTCAATGATATGTTGCATAGGACGCTCTCTGGGTCTGTAGTCTCGATAACATGATAATCATCACTCCCGGTTAGTCCAGCATCTCTTGGAAGGAAATGAGCGTTAAAGGGACTGCGGGACGTGCCTGCAAAAGTGGCCATGACGAGGTGCAGCAATCCGTTGATGAAGATAAGCCTGAGTTAGGTAGGGGAAAGTCGCGGACGAATTTCAGGCACAAAAAAACCACCTTTCGGTGGCTTCTTGTTCGCGCTGTACTAATGGTGCGAAGGCCGGACTCGCACATAATGACTAATCCTTTGATTTAAAATCAATAAAAAATAACATTTAGATAATGTACCAACATCGATACCAACACATTAACTCGTTGATTTTGGGACTCGAATCGGGGCAAAGGTTACCTGGAAGATGACGAACTTCAGCGATCCTCTCGAGTATGCCAAAGGTCAACAATATAAATAGTATCGCGCTGAATTTCATAGTGAACGTCATAATCATCAAACAAGATTTTCCTCACTTCTCGTGGTTCATATCTTATCTGAGATACACCGATTCTTGGATGGTCGGCGAGCCCTGAGGTTCCTATGATCAAACGTTCTAATACATTGTCAGCATGTTGCCGACTGTACTGACAGGCAAACCTATAAATACGCTCCAGGTCATCCTGGGCCTTTTGGGTCCACTGTATTTCCATGGGTTACGATTTTTTCAGTTTGTTAGCGAAGTCAACCACATCCGCATGGCTAACCACCCTTCCCGCATCGACATCAGCAAGCCCTTTCAAAATCTGCTGATGCCGCCGCTCTCTCTCTTCAATCATGGCGGTCAACGCTTCTTTAATAACCCAGCTTTTGGATCTATCCAGTTCAATAGCCAGGTTTTCAACCGCAGCTGCAAGCTCTGCTGGGATCTGAGCACTGATCGTCTGTTTCGCGAGTTGTCTCATGAGCGCCACCTTTTAATAAAAGTTAATAACACTTATTAAAATAGCATGTTTGTGTTCGCGTAACTACCTGTGGCGAAGACAATACCAGTCCTCCATCATCTCGAGGCCAGCATTCCCGGATAGTGTTTCGCAATGATGTCATTCATTCGCTCAATCAACTCCAGACGCTTGAAGGTCAAGTGCGCCGTGCCTTTTTGATAGTAACGAATGCTGAAGAACTCATCTTCGTAAACGTCCTTAGCCGGATTATCCCGGATATGCTCCATCAACCGGGTGGTGATATCACCCCGGTTGTCAGGGATGGGTTTGCCATCCAGCAGAAACAGCATTCTCTCCAGGTCCGCCAGTTGATCCCGTCGCCAACCCCAGTTAAGGCTAAAGCCCCAGCGGTTATACGTCACCAGATTGTTAATGATGATCTTCTTACCGAAGCTGCAGGGACTGTTGGTTTTGTAGTCCCACGATAGGCCTTTGAAGACGTTGATGATGCCACGTTCAAAGACATCCATTTTGTTGAGATGTAACTGTTCAAAGGTGCTGAGGATATTCGCCTCGCTGATTGCAGGAAGGTCGCCCTCCTCCAGGTTCTTATGCCACTGGTCGCGAGCCTGTGCATCCATCAAGGCCATCATGCCGGACTTCAGCATCAGGTCTCGCCAGATGCTGCGATCTATATTGCGGGTGACGGCAGGCATCGCTTTGTCAGTCTTCTCAGTCAGCCAGCTATCGTAGCGGTGCCCGGATTTCATCGCCCAGTCTTGCGCTGTACCACCACCGATTTCTGAGGTTAGTCGTGAAATGGTATCAAGCTGCTCAATGAGTTGTTCAATCTGTTTAAGTGCGGAATCGCGGCAAGAGACTACTCGTTCGATACTGGTCGAACAGATGAGTTCATTGTGTTCCGTTAACACGTCGGGTTCTGTTTGCATCGTTAATCGTCCATTAAAGCAAACACGCCTGCCGGGAGTGGCAGGCGCATTATGCGATGAATAAAAAAGGTTGGAAGTTCAGAGGTAAAAATCAGGAATGAGGCTCGAAGAATTCAGGTATTTATTAATCCTGTAGCTCGCCTGGCTCTGAGAATATCGGTGGCGGTCAAGAATGGCGTCTGCTCCTGCCATGTAAATCCTTTGCGGTCGATGCGTACCAGTTCATAACGTTCCACCAGAAAATTAACAGCATCGGCGAGCGTGATTCCTGCGTCGATATGCTCCTCAATGGCCGCGTCGTCGTGGAATGGCGTGTCGTTAAGTGTCAGGCCGTAATGGTGCTCCAGCAGATACGTTAACAGTTGCTGCCAGACCTGTACGGGCGACAGGCGTGACAAAACCGGCACCGTGGCCGGTACAGATGAAATTTGCATGAGTTGAATCCTGATAAAAGAGAAGAGAGAAGGTGTTACTGGGTTGGATAGATAGAAATGTAAACGTAGCCACAGCTACCACGGGTATCAGCTATACAGGTTAAACTCGCAAGTTGAATGGTCACCTGATGTTGCTGATGTGGATTTAGTTCGCCAGCACGCAGCATATTTTCCAGTTGTTCTACAAACAGCGGGAAAACCAGATCCAGTTTCTGCAATTGCTCCGGGGTAAAGTTACCCGTCAATCCAGCCCTGTCAGCCAGGTAGTACAGTCGATTGCCTTCCTGAACTAATCTCGCGCCAAATCGTGGGGTGATATCGCTTTGTAGACCCCATTCATGAGGTGGTGTGATTGACATGAAAACCTCCGTTTAAAGCAAACCCTGCTCAGCAAAAGACACCACTTCGTTCCCAACAACCAAATGATCCAGCACTCGCACTTCTACCAGTGCTAACGCTTTCACTATCCGCTGAGTGATGTGTTTATCCTGCTGACTGATTTCTGTCGTACCTGACGGATGGTTATGCGCCAGAATTATCGCAGCGGCATTGTGTTTCAGAGCCAATTTAACCACTTCGCGGGGATGCACTTCGGTATGGCTAAGTGTGCCGGTAAACAGTGTTTCGCATCCCAGCAGGCAGTGCTGATTGTCGAGATACATCACGATAAAAACTTCACGCTCCTGATGAGCCATCTGTAATTGCAGCCAGGTCTTAGTGAAGCTGGTGGAGGTAAATGGCTCACTCGGTTGACGCTGATATTTCTCCAGCAGGCGTAATGCCCGACGAATGACGCGTTGCTCGTTTGCAGGAAATACCGGGGATAAATTAAATACAGACATATTTGTTCCTTAAAACAAAAAGCCTCGCCGGTTTATTGGCAAGGCCTGAGGGAAGGGATAATAAAAAGGTTCATGAGGCAAGCTGCAGCATATTCTCAGCCATCACCCACAGAGCACGGTTAAGCTTTACATCACCGTCGATACCTTTAACAGCGCGTGTATGAGCGCGTTTACCTTTGGTGGTTCGTCCAGACAGACCGCCTTTAATCAGGTTTTCCTGAATGCGTTGATAAGTGGTCCACAGGTCGTTACTTTCATCCTGCCAGCGGCGTGGGGATAGGATTTGTGATTCCGTCACCGGCTGATGCTCTTCGCCAAAGCGGTAGGTTAATGCTACTTTTGCCATTGCCAGTTGGGCTGGTGGCGGTAACAGCAGCGACTGCATGGCATCGCGTTTCTCTTCCACTCGGTCAAATATCCCCAGTACTTCGTAAGCCCCTTCAATGACTTTCTCCACCACATTGCCTTTATGCGGTACGCGCACCTCACCAAAACTCTCACCGCAAATCAGTCCATTTTGGCAAACCGATCTAAATAGCCCCGGCAGCATCTGGTATGAGCTGGAGCCGTCATGGCTGTTAAGCAGAATAATTTCTGGCACCTGCTTGCCGGTGATTTGGCCTTCGCGGCGCAGGCGCAGCATGTGTTTGGTGTGTTCACGCTTGCTCTGGTCCCGCACACGGGTCTGAAAGGCAAAGAACGGCTGGAAGCCTTCACGCTTCAGGTTATCGAGCAGGGTTATGGTCGGGATGTAGGTGTATCGGTCGCTGCGTGATTCATGCTTTTCTTCACTAAATACACTCGGTACGTAATGCGCCAGTTCATCACGGGTTAATGGGCGATCGCGGCGAACGAGGTTCACCGATCCAAAGCGAGATGCTAATCGGGTCATGGCTATTCCTTATTTAGAGATTAAAAACGAAAAGGCCATGCTTCCCGAAGGAGGCATGGCCTGATGTGTAGTGAAGGATTGTGCTAAGTTGATGTTTGGCAGATGCAAAGCTAAGCCAGTTATGATGCCTTATTCCCGGCAACCGATATCGGCAATGGCTGGTAATACTGTGGGTCGAAAACGGACAGTGGCAGCCTAACCTGATGGCCATTGCGCTCTTCGGTCGCCTTCATGATTTCAACAGCGTTGACGTTTTCAACACATTCATGCTCCAGAAAAACCTCCTGAGAACGGGTAGCGTCGCTATCACCAAAGGGGGCTACGTCCATGGTACCTGTCGCCAGTGTGTTGCCTGCTTTGTCTTTCAAACGCAGTGAAACAGCCAGTTGGCCGAAACCCACTCCGCTACCACCATTATCCAGGCGGAACTGATACACGCAGATATTACCGGGCGTCCACATGGTATCGGTGTTGCGGATGCTGATATAGCGTTGTTCATCAGCATAAGCGGATGACAGGTGGCACAGCATTAAACCGGCGATGACAGGTAAGGCTTTAACAAATTGGCTCATGGGTGGCGCGATTTTGCGGTAAATAGGCTTTGCCCATACCCTTGCCGTCGTGAGAGTCGGTATCGCAATAACCTTCTGATAATCCTTTTCCATCGATCTTTGCCTTTAGTGGTATTGAGAAGAGATCAGCAGTTTCCTGTGCGGCGACATAATTCAGCGAGACTTTGCTGTGCCACCCATTGCTGGAGCTTTCGGTCTTCTTCCGAACGTTTAGCAGCCAAAACGGCCTGCTGCTGTTTATTCACACAGTTATCCGGCATGACCATAACTACCTGTGGGCTGAATTGCTGCCTGATTTTAGCCAGCTCGTTTTCCACATTATCGACGCGAGGATAGCCATAGAGAACATTCTGCTCGGCCTCGTCTCTTGCCCAGAATTTATTATCAATAATGGCGAAATAACATCCATTTCCGTTATTCTCTCCCTGGTAGACCGTTTCAATATCGTTGTAATTACCGCTAAGTGGATTCAGTTTTAGTTGGCGAATGGTGTGGGTTTTCTTGTCGGCCAGGAAAATGGCACCGCCGCCACGGACACGTAGCAGAAACTGTTTCGTCCACGGGTAGTTATCAATCACGCTGGCTTGATAGAGCATGTTGTGCAGCTTATTGTCATCCATACCATCGGCGGATTTCCAGCCGTCAGCCTGCATGTATTGCCAGGCTTTGACTGTGCCGACAGTGTTTCCAGCGTCAGCCGGAAACACAACACCAAAGCAAAAACTGGCGGCCAGCACTGTAGTGGTAAGCAATTTCATTGTGATTATTCCTTCTGAGGTATAAGCCCGCCGTCAGTTGCGACAAGCAATGAATGGAAAAAGCGAAAGTGGGGTAAAGCCTGAAGAAAATCCGGGTGAGAGAGGATGTCGCGCATCGCTATATCTGGAACGAAGCTGCCGTTGTGGAGCGTGACCGCCCGAATATCAGTCAGGGGAAAAACGGCAATCCGGGCCTGATGCTCACCCGTCAGATACCATTCTCCCTCACGCAGAACCAAGCGATAGGGAGCAAGGTCTGTGCAACGACAGCCGCTTCCCAGTAGCGTCACCTTCCGGTGTTCCGATACCGCGCTCACCAGTCGCGTGAACACGCCCGAGTCTGGGGATGACACTTGGGCCACTCCCTGCCAGATAAGGCAGGGAGACTCACCGGGACCGCTCAACAGTGAAGCAACCAAATGGTTATCCATATCAGGAAACAGCGCTTCAACACCCGACTGGCGAGCAAACGTCATCACCGCTAACTCTCTCTGTCGACCTCCGGACAGCAAGCGACACTGACCTTTGCGATACTCCAGATCCAGATACATCAGACGTTCCCGAAAGTCCCTGCGCAGGGTACGAACCGACACACCGAATTCAGTTGCCAGCTTTCGCAAATCCAGAGTTTCACCCGCCACCAGGCGGCTGATAATTAACGACAGCCTGACGGCAAGCCGGTCATGACGGCGTTCAGCCTGAGTCATGAGACAGGTTCTCCAGTGAGATAATTAGCTGAAAATTAAAAAGTTATTTTAACGAAGGGGTGGGACAGGGAGTGGACACAAGAAGACGTATTTTTTACTGTTGCTGAAATCAACCGTGACGGGGCGTAAAGGGGAAAGTTTCGAAATTCAGCAGATTATAAAACATCAGAACGGACAGGGTATGTCCCGAAGATAATGGCAGGTAAGCCAGCTCAGAAGAAAATCCAGTCCCAAACGGCACGGGCAACGGATACTACGGCATCGCGGACAGTACGAATAATCGCTTTTAATGGCGCAGGAATAAATGATGCCGCTTCCGCAGAATCAAACACCTCTCCTACTGCGTTGCCAAAGCCCTCACGAGCCTGCTTTTTTATCGGTTCACCGCATAACCTCCCGTGCAGTTGTGTCGCCAATGGGCTGGTGGCTCGGTCTGGCAGGCAGCACATCATGGTTTCTACCATTGATGGCAGATTCCATTCTGTTCTCGCAGAGACAGCGCACACCGGATGGAGTGGTGAAAATAACTGACGAATGGATGCCAGCCTGGCCTCAATATTCACTAACTGGTGCGGTGATGGTGCATTGCCGGTGACATACCACTCATGGCTGGGTTCTATTTTGTCAGCCTGGTTAACGATAAACAGTACCCGTTGCTGGTAGCCAGTCATCACTTGCCGGTAGAAGCGTTCATCCACAGAGAAGGCTCGATCATCGGCTTTGATAACCCACAAGATGAGATCTAGCTCAGGGAGAATATTGCGATATAGAGATTCATATTCTTTATCCCGTTGCTCGCTCTCGCCTACTCCGGGTAGGTCTACCAGTATCAGGCTGTGTTCACCGCTGTTCAGTCGTAATCGCAGCACTTCACGGGTGCAGGCGTGGACATCACTTACGGGCGTGACCTCACTTTGGAAAAGCGCATTGCAGAGCGACGATTTCCCCGCACCTGTTTTGCCCATGATACCGATCACCGGTTCGTAGTGAGTGAGCTTTTGAATATGGTCAAGAATATGTTTTCCAATGGCATGGGGGAGTAACGCCAGTGGTTTTTCGATGGCCTGTTGACCTTCTGATTTTTTCATGAAACAACCTCAGACAGAAAAACAAAACCCCTGAGCCTGGAAGGCTTCGGGGGTGATTCTCTGGAATAATATCTGTCTGAAATTATTTGGAATGATGTGCAGACATGTGTCCTACATCACATCTGATTGTACACTATCCAGATTTCAGCATGCTCAAACGTGATAACTCACTGTCGATAAGACATTTGAGTGCTTCATCCAGCGTTATGCTTTTACTTTCAGCAATCTGGCTCAACTTCTTTTGGTATAATTTATTTAATTTTAAAGGTGGGACTGTATCTTTTATCTTTTTCCTACGGGATTTTTGCTCCCAAGCTTTACCCAGTTCTTCGAGCAATATTTCTTTGTGATTTAATGAACTTGCACTTCCCAAACCATGAGAAATTAATTTCTCACCCTTCCTTCTTTTATTTTCCTTCAGATAACCCAGTTGCTCGTTACTCCAGCCTTTCCAGTTATCAAATATGGCAATAATGAAATGGTAACGTTGTTCACAGGAAATAGGTTTGGTATCAATAGAAATATATTTTTTCCTCATTTGCTCCCAAACCCACAAACATTGTTCTTCGTTATCCTTGTCCAGCCATGAAAATGCACTAGGGAACTGATTGCTGGCATTAGCCCAAGCTACCACCACTTCCGTAATCACTTGGTCCGCCAGTCTTGGCGATAGATACATGTTCAAAATGACATCGATTATTTTTTCCATTACATCTGGAATAACATCAGTATTTGTTATCCTTGAGAAGTCTAATCCATTAGCCTGATCACATTTTGGTAGAACCAAATTTATATCTAATTCCTCTAAGCCCAGGTCTAAATCCTGAATATTTATCTCGCTTTTATTATTCATTTCTCCCGTATTTTGAGGGGACATGACCACTTTAGGATCATGGACATGAAGCTTTGGCTCATCGGGAGTAGTTCGGATGTTCGTACTAGCAAGCGCTACGGTTTTCTTCGTTAGTAAATGAAAGAGAAAGAAATGCCTTGCCCTGGGGTTTTTCCTTAACCACTTCAGGCGACTTGCATGTATCTGTCTTTTTTTTCGTATCTCCCGCTCATCGAACTCACACTCTTCCATGACTCCCCTCCTGATCCAAAAACGCTTGTTTTCCATCATTTCACTCAAGAGTAAATGATGACAACGCAGATGTAAATCATACTTTTTTTGAATAAAAAACGATACAAAAAAAGTGTAATAACGTAGTTAAAGTGTAGGTTTAAAATTCATTCACAATCTATAATATCAATTAGTTAACGATGCAACCCAATTTTTCCCGCATCAAAACTACAGTTTTCTCTTTATAACACACGACGAAATCAACCCTTATGATGTTCTGCACAAAATCGTAGCCAGATTTAGCAATCATGTCCTTCTACTATCAATTCGATCGACTGTTCAGTAACTAGCAAGGAAAGGAGTAGACGTTTTATTCACTCCTGCACATAGCGGCCCCTTGAGATTAAATGTCAAAAACTTCGCGTAATGCAGTGCTCAATGGCAGCTAAGAGATTGGTATGTAGTAGCGTTCAGGGAACTCGGTAGCTGATAGATGGCGGATCGTTCTGAGGTAGCACTTAGCAATTCAATTTGCCTGTAGGCCCGTAATGGCATAGAGGTCAATGACCTTCAACTTTTTTTACAGATTACCGGGTTGGTATGCCGAAGCACGTGGTCGTTATCAAACATCACGAGTCCGGCTTACCTTTCTTAACCGGAGAATCGAACAATGAATACCCATCCATCTCTTTTAGAAGACCAGTTTGTCAATATGGCATTTATCACCAACCTGACTGGTTTAACGGACAAGTGGTTCTATAAGCTAATTAAAGATGATGTTTTCCCAAAACCAATAAAAATGGGTCGTAGCTCCCGCTGGTTAAAAAGTGAAGTTGAAACCTGGCTTCAGGAACGCATTAACCAGTCCCGCAAATAAGCCTCTCCCCTAACTAAACCCGCAGCATGAAAATAATTATCCGGCTACCCGGAGGCTTTCTGCTGCCTGTAATTTAAGCAAGAAGGAACAAGAACAATGAAAGACTATAAGGCGCGTTACGAAGAGCTCCACAGATATTATCAGACCTGGCTACTGGATTTTACAAAGCTGACCGTTCGCCAAGGTATGTGTCATCAAAATATATATCACTATCATAGCCTGACGGTTGGCTGTCTTAAATTCCCCGGAAAAGAAGCTGTTATTGCTATTGTGCCCCACTGGCTACACCGGCTTCTTTACGGAAAGGCAGCGGCAGCATCATTATCGATAGATGATGACCTGAGCGTAAGCTTATTAACGCAGGAGCACTTGTTGGCCCACCATCCCATGCTTGAAGGTGTTCTGCTTTCCGAATGTGTCCGTTTAAAACAACGTCCACTGGCAAATAAGCTCACCAGCCTGTTTCAGCAGTTTAGAGGGACTGAGTTGCGTCTAAAGCTTGTCTGGCTGTGCTGGTACGATTTGATGTTGGGGAATTGTCTTGCTGACTGGATTGAAAGTCTAAAGTTCAAATCAAGTGAGGAGGTTGGTAGCTGGGTTAATGACCGTCAGGCTGAGAACCACATGCTTACCAGCATGATGGATGAGTACGTCTGCTTTTCCTACCGCACTGTACTCGATCCGCTGATTTGAGCCGCTCGAAATGCGACGGATACATAACCATTCCAGGGCAAATACATATTTTATGGAACTGCTAACTTCGGAGTAATTATTGTCATTGAAACAATAAGTTAAGCCTTGCCCCAAAAGGTTCCGCTAAGCGGAATTAATGTCGGATAGGTAATATTTACCTGTGGGCAAGGACCTAACAATCTGTCAATAACAATATAATACAAACACTTAAATAAACCTCTGCAGGGCATAAGGCTGTAATAACCAGAGCCGTATGCTGAGTCATAAACAACGCCTGACCAGTATCCCCGTCAGCGTTAATTCCTGAATCTCCCAATCACTATGCCTGTCTGTGTTTCAGGAAGGCAGCTCTATGCCTGCTGTTTCCCGACAGGTGGAGGAATCCATTATGTTTTTGTTCGATGACATCATCCATCCAATGGTAGTGGACCAACGCCATGAACCTTTCAACGAGAAATATCTACAGCGTATCGAAGGGGTACTCTGTAACGCACTGCAGGACCATCCACAAACCACGGTTATCAGGGTGGATTTACACTTACCGGAAGCCGGAGATGTGGGTGACAGTATTGTCAGTGATGCAGACTTAAGCCCGGGGCTAATGTCCCGCTTTATCGACTCACTGAAAGCTCAGATAGTCGCTTACCGACAAAGAAAAGCCAGGGAAGGTAAACGCTGCCATCGCTCTTCAGTTCGCTACGTCTGGGTGCTGGAGCAACCAGAGCTGGGTGGCAAGAAGCATTACCACATGGCCCTTTTCGTCAATACCGACACGTTCAATGCTCTGGGAGGCTACGGCGAACAGGGGAAAGGTCTGGCCTCTCTTGTTCAGAACGCGTGGCTAAGTGCAATGAAGAAGCGTGACTGGCCTGAATATCTGACGCTGGTGCACTTTGTTGATAATCCTCTGGCTTTCCTGGAGCTCAATAAGCCGGAATTCATGGATAAACTGGATGCACTGACTTTCCGTCTGAGCTACATGGCAAAGCATCGTACCAAACGCTATAGCAGTATTGAACGCTCATTCGGATGTAGTCAGGGCTGATATTCCATACATCGTTTTTGCTGATGGTGGTTTATTTACGCCATAACTCCATAGTGTGACAACCGTACCGCTATGCCCTCTCAATCCTTTTAATCCATTCAACAGCATGGCGTCTGTCTGCCCTTCAGGGACGGCTTACGCCTACCTGCTGGAGTCTGATTATGTTCCACAACGTTAATGGTCGTCTGAAAGGGGCCATAACCACACAGGCCGCGCCTAACGACAGCTATATCTGTCTTCTCTGTGGCTGTATGTTGCAAGACTGCCCTTATGCAAAGCCAGATACCAGTGAAATCCAGCTGATTCATCATCTGCAACATCTCATTCCCAATGGTTAACAGAGACGATCGGCACGGTACGCAATCTGGCACTAATTATTAAGGGCCAGTCGCTGCCAGGGCTACCACACTGGAGCTTCAGCAGTGAAGTAGAACTGAAATCAACTATGCTGGATTAGTCTGTTCTATAATCTTTTGGTCACCGGGAATTACTATAATGTTTTTTGCATTCATCTATCGCTGAAAACATATCCCGCGCAGGACGCATCTGATAAGTAATCGCCATTTGAAATCCACCTTTATGGAATCCGAGATGGTCCAGACTGATAATTTCATCCGTTTTGGCCCAATACTTATCGCCGTTCGTCTCCAATACCTTCTCACGATAAACCACAATTTTTTCTGGATATTCTGGGTGCTCTCCTTCTTTTGAGAATATTTCATAACGGACATATCCATTGTTGTCGTCCCCAAGCAGGAAGACCTTAGCAAGATTAAGTTGCAACATTTCTAAATCCTTATCGTCACTTACCAGTGAGACAACGGTCAAATCAGACTATATACTCGATTTGACCGCTGTGAATCACCGGGACATACGTTGTTTAATTACTCCGAAGAACATTCCCCAAAGATGTTCTGACATCCCCTCGTTTGTCAGCAACTGTTCTCGTAAGTTGCCACTACTATATCCACCCATCAAGGCACGAAAACCAAGAGTCTGGCCGTTATCAGCAAGGCTCAAGCTTTCGTTATAGCTGTTTCGAATAACGTTCTCTTGGCTATAGCAGATGCCCCCCATTCCATGATGTTGATTGCCACGCCAGATGCCACATTGACCAACCTTGCTACCGTTGATATACACCGCGCAAGTGAATGAATTCGCATCAAGCCGATGGAAATCGACGTCTAACCCTGCATAGCGTTTCTTGAGTTCATCCAACGAGTTCTCAAAATAACGGGCGACATACTCAAAACCTTCACGTCGGGCTCGATCTTTATCAAGGTCGGTAAAGGTCTTTGGTAGAGAAAGATTGCTGGAACGTGGAGTAAAAACCATCTCTGTTGCCTGATACACCCGATTCCCCGGATTCCCCGGAGCTGGAGAAGAGACATGCACACTCTGTTGTGGTTTTTTCGCTTCCATACTGGCAATAGCGCGAGAGACGGCATCAAAGACCTGAACATAACCTTCATCGTGGCTGGCAAATTTGGTGATGGGCTTACCGTCGATTGTCGCCGCCATAATGCTGCCGAACGGTAACTGGTGCCAAGCGCATTCTCTTAAGATCACCGGAATGACCACTGCCTCACCCCGCTTGTGACGTTCCATCGCGTTGGTCATTTCAACCTGATAGCAGTAATCGGAGGCGATGAAATCGCTACTGATGAGCAAAAGAATAATATCGGCTTCGGAAAAATAATGATCAATCTGGTGTTCAAATTCCAACCCAGGATCGATGCGGCGATCGTGCCATGTAGTGATCTTCCCCATCCGCTTGTGGGGCGAAAGATGTTTCTCGAGCTCATTGCGTAGTGCTTCATCTACATGGGAATAAGAAAAAACAAGGCTAATCATAACGGTGAAGACTCCTGGGGCGCAGCAATTGACTAGTTCTATTCTGCCTCAGATATGGATAAAGGTCACTTTTCTCACTATTTTTTTAGGGTTATTGCTTTCTAGATTTTTTTGCTTTTCACGCGCTTTAATTGTCAGGTGACCAATGCGCTTACACTGGCATTGCATCCAGTAATTTTCTTGTTTTTAATCCTCGAATGAGGTATAAAAAACAGAAAATCTATAAGAGGCGCTACCGATGTACTCCCATAATCTCGCAAAAACTATCGTGCTAGCTGACCCTGATGACGTTGAATCGTATCTGCAGCCTATGAATCTCAGTCAAAGTGATCTTGGCCGTATCCTCGAACGAGGTTTATCAGGCCGTTACTCAACGACTCAAAACCACCCTGCAATTTCACGTGGGCAGTATTTTTATGGTGAGGGGGTAAGCGGCGCTCGTGAGATTCTTGCGCCAAAAGGGTACAAACGGCTATCTATTCGGAATGTTGAATTGACCGTTAGCGATAATGTTGCAATTTACCTATGCCGTGGCTGCGATCAAACTGGGCTTCTTCATGGATACCCCGAATCTCGCCTAAAGAAAGGTGACTTTACTTGCGATCTGATGGGGTTGATTCACAACAATACCCCAGGACAAGGAGATCTGAAGTTCGACGACAATCAACTTAAGTTGGATCTTGATCTACCCGAAGGCGATGTTGTTCCTCTCCTGCCGAATAAAATCGGAATGGACTTATGGTTTTTACTCTACGATTTTTATGAAATCGATGACTTTCACCGTGTAGGGATCCGTGCAGAACTTTCTAGACCTATCTCGTACAACGATAAAAATGTAGTTAATAGCTTTTCTACGCGTTTGATACTTGATATTCACGGACCTGAGCCGATTATCCAGAGTAATGATGTACCGCAATTTACGCCGGATATCGACCTCGACATTTTAAAAGTAGGCTAAGTATGAATCATGTTTAATTCAGAGCGTTTACGTATAGCAAGAGAACGAAGAGGTCTGACACAAAGAGCCTTAGCCGAAGCAGCTGAATTAACCAGCAGAACGATTTCGAACTATGAGAAGGCAGGTATCTTTGACGCTGTAGCCAGTGACAGCATGGATAAAATCTCTGCTGTTCTTGGTTACCCTATTGAGTTTTTCCTCGACAGAGACGTCCCTTCTCTTTCTCCTGAATCGGTTAGTTTTCGAGCAATGACTAAGCTAAGCGCACAAAAGAGAGATTCCGCGCTTGGTGCAGGCAAACTTGCCCAAGAGTTATCGATCTGGATTGAAGAAAAATTCAAACTACCAAAACCCAATATTCCTGATTGTAGCTTCGATGGTTATTCGGAACCTGATCGTGCCGCTCGAGCAGTGAGAGAACACTGGGGAGTCGGTGAATTATCGATTTCTAACTTAATTCACCTTCTGGAAGCTAATGGAGTACGTGTGTTCTCGCTCGCTGAAAATTGCATTGAAGTTGATGCTTTTTCGTTTTGGATTGACGAAAAACCATTTGTTCTTCTGAACACAATGAAAACACCGGAACGTAGCCGCTTCGATGCAGCTCATGAATTAGGTCATTTAGTTCTTCACAAGCATTCGAGCAATAATGGCAGGCAAGCTGAGCTAGATGCCGACCGCTTTGCATCAGCTTTTTTGATGCCTGAACGTAGTGTTTTAGCGACAGTCCCAAGAATGCCATCGCTGGATCTACTTATCTCAATGAAAAAAAATTGGAAAGTATCACTCGCAGCTTTGGTCCGTCGCACATTCGATTTGGGTTTATCTACCGAATGGCATTATCGACAGTTATCAATTGAGTTAGCTCGACGGGGGTATCGGACCAGCGAACCACAAGGCATGGACGATCGTGAGAGATCACTTGTATTAGAAAAAGTGTTTTCAGCATTACGTTCAAATGGGATCAAGCGTAGTACGATCCTCGAACAACTACGGTTTCCTGCAGATGAAGTAAGTGCTCTTACCTTCAGCAATAGCTTCTTTATGGGCTCCATCAATGGGGAAGGCTTAACTGAGCAAACCTCAGGCAAACGCCCTCCACATTTGAGTTTGGTTAAGTAGATTTGAATGAATATGGTAAACAGATACCATATTCATTCAACAGCAGCTACAAATTGGCCCCTGAATATTAAAAACCGCGCATGCCATCAATAAACGTATCAATCACGCTACGCACACGTTCGTAAACGCGCGTACGAACCGTTTTACGTTCCAGAATTTTTGGTTGCCAGGTGAGGGTATCGGCAACCTGATCCTCACGCGGGAGTACATCGGTGAAAATGTAATTTTCCAGTAACCCTGTGAGCTTAACAGCATCCAACCGTTCTTCTTCACACAGCGCTATAATTGCTCTACTTCTTTCGCGCTCAACATAGGTTTCAAAGGTCTGAGCGACATCTTCATCATGGGCAGCATCTAGCAGATTTTCTTCAATAAAGTTTTCAATCAACTCACGTTTGCTGCGCAGAGTGACATCGCTATCGACGATATCCATGATCTTTTTCTTCTGCTCTTGCTGCTCTTTCGGCGGCATTGCCTGGATACCCGCTAATAGCTTCAAAATGTAGCCAACGTTAATTTCATCGCGGCGGATCAGCGACACTTCAAAATCTACATCATCGAGGATGGAGACTTTCTCTTTGCTGGAATGCTTTTTCACCTTGTCGTGAATATCAAGATATTTACTGGTGTAATCTGCCAGTGTCTGTTCGGACAATGGTTTTGCCGCATCCTCGAAATCAGCAAAACTTTCAAGGATATTTTTAAGGCGCATCACGTCGCGAAAGGCAGTCACAAATTCCAGCTGCGCTTTTTCATCCGGCAGACGGTCCACGCTTTCAACTGTTGGGGTTAACGTCAGTAGGCGATCAACAGCATCCTGATAATCACTCAAATATTCTTCGAACGGTTTTACCAAGACGATGGAAGACGCATCTTTATTGGAAAACAGCGCAATCGCCTCGTCTGTTGCCTTCTTCAGGTTACGGAAGCAAACGATATTCCCGTGGCTTTTCTTCTCGTTAAGGATGCGGTTGGTACGTGAGAATCCTTGCACCAAACCGTGGAAGCGAAGGTTCTTGTCCACATACAGCGTATTCAGTGTGGGGCTGTCAAAGCCGGTAAGGAACATATTCACTACTAACAGAATATCGATGCCTTTTTCTTTGGTGCGCTGGGCGATATTTTTGTAATAGTTATAAAAACTTTGTGAATCATTGGCCGAATAGCTGGTACCGTACAGTTCGTTGTAATCCTTGATAAAGCTGTCGAGGTGGTCGCGGCTGGATGTGTCAATCTTCGCCCCCTGCGGCAGGCTAATGTCTTCTTCATCCAACAGGCCGTTAACCGCTTCTTTATCGCTTTTGTCCGCTTCATTGGCGGCGTAGGTAAAGATGGTCGCCACTTTCAACGGTTTGTATTCAGGATTCTCCGCGATCATGGCGGCCTGTTTTTCTTTAAACAGTTTGTAATAACGGATCAGCATATCCACTGACCCGACGCAGAACATGGCTGTAAATTCACGGTTGCGGGTTTTGGCGTCGTGGTGCGCCAGAATATAGTCGGTGATTTTCCCCAGCCGTATGTCGCTTTCCATCACCTCTTTGGTATCGATATCTTCTACTTCGATATCAATTTCATTACTGCTTTCTTTGCGTTTGTAGGTGCCAACATACTCCACTGCAAAACGCAGCACGTTCTCGTCACGGATGGCATCGACAATCACGTATTTGTGCAGGCATTTATCAAACAGCATTTCGGTGGTCTGCTTGATGCCGTTGGTGATATTGACGTTATCGGCGAAAATCGGCGTACCGGTGAAGCCAAACAATTGAGCATTTTCAAAGAAATTCACAATTGCTTTGTGGGTGTCGCCAAACTGGCTGCGGTGGCATTCATCGAAGATAAACACGATGCGCTCTTTGCGCAGGTGTTCCAGTTGCGCTTTATAGCCATCGTGAGTAATGGCATTATTCAATTTTTGAATAGTGGTCAGCGTCAGTTTGCTGCTAGTGGTTTTCAGATGCTTAATCAGCGCGCTGGTGTTATTAGTTGTATCTACGCTGTCTTTGGCAAAGCTGTTGAATTCTTTAGCTGTCTGGTAATCCAGATCACGACGGTCGACCACAAAAATAACCCGATCCACTTCGGGCATCTCCATGATTACCTGGCTTGCTTTAAACGAGGTCAACGTTTTACCTGAACCTGTGGTGTGCCAGATATAACCGTTATGTGGCTTGCCCTGAAGATGCAGGCTTTCCTTCACATGACGGATCATCGCTTCGCAGGCGTAATACTGATACGGACGCAGCACCATTAGGCACTTACGGGTTTCGTTCAGCACCGTATAGTGAGTGATCATTTTGGCGATATGGCAAACTTTCAGGAACGCTTCGGCGAATTTATCCAGCGCTTTTATCGGCTCGTTTTTTTCATCGGTCCAGAAGTACGTCTGTTCAAAGTGATTGGCGCGGTTGTTGGCGTAGTATTTGGTATCCACGCCGTTGCTGATGATAAAAATCTGCACATACTGGAACAGGCCGCTGCCGACCCAGAAAGCATCTCGATGGTAACGGTCAATCTGGTTAAAGGCTTCTTTCAGGCCTAAACCACGGCGTTTAAGCTCAATTTGTACGAGCGGCAGGCCGTTGATTAACAGGGTTACGTCAAAGCGAGTTTTGCGTGTGTTTTGCTCGGCATTAAACTGCTTCACTTGGCGGGTGACCTGAAACTCGTTCTGGCACCACTCCTCTTTATTAATAAAGCTGAGCCACTTTTCTGTGCCGTCTTCACGCAGTAATTGGTAGCGATCACGTAGGGTTTTTGCGCGATCGATAACTTCGTTACCTTTGGTCAGATGCAGGAAAATACGGTTAAACTCGCTGTCAGTCAGTGGCACAGACTCCAGACGGTTGTGGATCTCAATCTGTTTTTTTAAGTTGGCTTTCATGCTAGCTTCGTCGGTAACGTTTACCGGTTCGTAGTGCATGCCAATCAGTTGTTCCACCAACTGCGTTTCTAACTCGTATTCGCTTTGCGTTGCCATCAGTGTTTAATGCCTTCTGCTGTGATAGAAGCCCGATACCGACCGGGCTGAAAAATAATTAAACGAACATTTGCTGAAGCAGGCCTTGCTTCCAGGTTTTTAGTTTGTCGCGTTCTATTTTTTTTGTGGCGATTTTCTCGTCAATGGCACAGAGGAAATTGGCAATTTTGATTTGTTCTAACTCGCATGGAACCCCAACTTCTATGGAAGCCAAATCAGAAGAGTTTATTGCTGGATAACTTGTACCAGTACATCTGTTCATTACCTCTGATATAAAACTCTCCAGATGAAGCAATTGATATAAGAATTTAGAACAATATTTTGCTCTAAGCTGTGCATAGCCTGTTGAGGCAACATAATTTCCACTAAGTAGGAAAAGATAATTATTATTCTGATAAGGCCTGACTAGCTGAAAAAGCACATCACCAAGTTGAAGTAATCTCTGTGCCCGGCTCGGTGCATTATCTTTATAAATAAGATTTTCTTTCTTTAAAATTCCTTTTTCAACACTTTCAAGGTCAATATATATAAATTCTGTCGGCAATGTTTTGCTTTTAGGATTTACAATAGCTATATCAGATATAAGTTTTAGCTCCCAATCTGGATACTCTTCCCCATTCTCATCCATAAATCGAATTTCCTGACTAAAAATCTTCTGCATCATGCCTTTTTTGTACTGGCACAGCAGGTCGTATTGCTTATTCATTAACGTGATTTTTTCATCAACAGAGGACAAGAAATCGGAGATTTTGGTTTGTTCATTAATTGATGGATAAATAAACTGAAATTTCTCCACATCTTTTTTTGTGATATTTGGATCCTTTCTGCTACTCGCAGCAATTAACTTCCAATCTTCCACCTTAAAATTCAGATATAGTAATAAAAAGTAAGGAACGACTTTTCCCTTATTAGGCTTAACAGCAGAGAGGGCCTGATTACATGCAGCTTCATTTATCAGCAAACCCGTTCTTCCTATTTGATTAAAGCCACCGTACATAGCGACAAAAACGGTATCTCTAGGAAGTATCTTGAGTGAAGATGTTTCTCTGATTGCTATTCCTGTTACTTTTTCTTGAGTCGATATTATTAAGCTATTATTTAAGTCGGTAGTTTTAACCCACGGAATATCACCATCAATAAAATACTCTATTTTACCCCTTGATGGAGTAGATCCAGATGTGATATCAAAAACCTTCCCTAACGGTTGCTTTTCCCATGGGGAATTAAAACCGGCAAACCTTAACTTCGGCGCAATCACTTACCTACCTCCACCGCTGTAAATGGCACTTCAATTCCGAGTTCTTGGCAGAACCCAGCGATAGTTTTATCAATTTCCGCCACTTTCCCTTCCAGTTCACGAATCTCTTTCGCCACTGCATTTAGATCGATCTCATCCTCTGCTTCAAAGGTATCGACATAGCGCGGGATATTGAGGTTGTAATCGTTAGCGCGGATGTCTTCCAACGAGGCAGCGTGGCTATACTTCTCAATGTCTTTCCAGTCGTTGTAGGTATCAGCTATTTTGTCGATATGTTCCGGCAGCAGACGGTTCTGAGTTTTGACCTTCTCAAACTCGTTGCTGGCGTCGATAAACAGAATGCTATCGTTATGCTTACGGCATTTGCGTAGTACCAGCACGCAGGTCGGGATACTGGTACCGTAAAAGATGTTGGCTGGCAGGCCGATTACGGCATCAATACAGTTCAACTTTTCAATCATAAACTGGCGAATATGACCTTCGGCAGCTCCACGGAACAACACACCGTGGGGCAGAACGACTGCCATGGTGCCGTCATCTTCCAGGTGGTGGAACATATGCTGCAAAAATGCCATATCTGCTTTGCTGGATGGAGCCAATTTGCCATACTGGGCAAAGCGCTCATCATTCATAAACAGCGAACTGGCGCTCCATTTGGCAGAGAACGGCGGGTTGGCGACAATGGCATCAAACTTCAAGTGCGTATGCTGCGGGTGCTCCAGCGTATCTTCCTGGATAATTTCAAAATCTGCATAGTGAACCCCATGCAGAATCATATTCATACGTGCCAAGTTATAGGTAGTACGGTTCATCTCCTGACCGTAAATTTTACCCACTGACGACGCTTCACGTTTTACGCGCAGCAGCAATGAACCGGAGCCACAGGTCGGGTCATAAACGTTTTTCAGTTTCAGCTTGTGAGTAGTAACGATTTTCGCCAGCAGTGTTGAAACAGGTTGTGGTGTATAGAACTCACCGGCTTTTTTCCCTGCGCCCGAAGCAAATTGCCCAATCAGATACTCGTAGGCATCACCGAGAATATCGGAGCTGGCTTCGCTCAGGTTAAAGCTTAGTTTGTCGAGTTCGGTAATGACTTTGCCGATTAACTCGTTTTTTGCTTTTGCAGTGTTGCCCAGTTTACTGGAGCCTAAGTCCAGGTCTTCAAACAGGTTGCTGAAGTCATCAGCCGAATCTGTACCCAGAGTGCTTTGCTCAATATTGCGCAGCGTCGAAGCAAGATCTTCCAGAATAAAACCGGTACCAGCGCCTTTAGGATCGTTGGCGAGACGTTCCGCCATGGTGTGGAACAAATCCGTCGGTGGCAGGAAGTAGCCTAATGTGCGGATGCTGTCTTCTTTTACCGCGTCCACAATGTCCTGATACGCCGGATGTTCAGATGTCAGTTCGTTGTACTGAATCCCGTCTTCAGCAAGGATTTTGTTTGCGTAGGCGACAAACTTCTCAGAAAGATACTTATAGAAAACAAAGCCGAGGCAGTAATCACGGAACTCATCGGCATTCATCTTACCGCGCAGGGTATCTGCGATATTCCACAGGCGGCCTTGTAGTTCACTTAAATTTTGCGCTTCAATTTGTTGAGACATCATCTAACCTTATCCATTGATTATTTTAATATAGTTTCTATCTGAGCAAGATAGGATTGCTGTTTCAGCTCTATTAAGCGGTATTGAAAGTAACTCTTCATCCGCAGATGGAGATATAGCCCACCAATTTCTTGCTGCTTTTTTAAAGCAGGCAAATCCATCTCAAATTGACGCACCATCTGTAGAGATAACTTAGGGACAGTTGATCCCTGAAGATGGAATAATTTTTGTTGGGCAACAGCTTTACTTTCATTGAAGTGCCAAATCCAGAAAAGTGGAGATACTCTGCTTACATCAAGTTCGACTCTCACAAAATTATTGCCCATAACTCGACCTGCGTGAGCTTCCTTGACTATGACAGCTTTCGCATTAGCAAGGTTAATAACGACATCATTCGCACAAGTCACCTTCAAGTTCTGGGTACTTACTACCACCTGTTCTTTATCCGAAATAGGCACTACAGGTTGCCAGTCATCTTCCTGATGTAATTGCGCTGTATAGAAACGATACTCTTCACCAGACTCCTCAGGGGCTATGCGTGATAAGTTAACTCCGGGGATAAAATTTGCGATGTCGCTATAGACGATTTTTTCCATTTTTATGCTCGTAAAATCGGGGGCTGCGCCCCCTTTCGCTTGTTTAATGGCACCAGCAGTTGGCGCTCTCACTGTCGAAAAATTCGACGAGCAAACCTTGACCAAACACCACTTTTAACATTCTTTCAATTGCATCACAGCCAGACGTATCAGCGCCATACATTGAAATTGCAATCCTTGATGGCTGACTTTTTTTCAATGCTTCGAGTATATGAGTGTCATTTTCCCCCATACTCCATCCATAAATCACGATACTTTCCTTTTTCTCTGGAAGCACTTCACGGTAGACAGTGTCAAGATAACGACTACGAGCAATCGCACTTAGTTTTTGCTTACTTGTCCCTTCAGAAACAAAAACTGGTGTAACGGCTGCAGAATCCCATTGCTGGGATATTTGCTGAAGATAATTTCCGTCACCACGAGGATTAGTGTGTAATTTTAACTCTTGACCACTGAAGTCTTGGGCCAAAATCAGAGAACCATGTGGATAGAAAACTAAGCTTGCCGTCTCGTAACCTCTTTCACGATCTTTCCAATGTAAGTCTCTAAAATCACTCCAATCTAACTGTTCATTAAACAAACGGTTAATGAAGCAATCTTTTAATTTTCCAGTATTTGTATCTTCCAGCAAAGATGCCCAGTACACAATTAGATCGTAATTCAGGGATAAAACCGTCCTAAATCTGCCAATAAAAGCACGGATTTTTATTAGCACATCCGATATGTCATGATGTTCAGGATGATTTTGGCTCACACATTGAATCAATAGATTTCTAAGTAACTTATACCCTTCTGTCGTTGCATTTTCAGGCACACCGAGCTGTCGGTTTACTTGAGTAGCAATCCACAGACGATGCAGAATCAACTCAAAATCTTGTGTATCAAATTGTTCGAACAAAGCTGTCAGTCGCCCATCTGAACTGAGCTCTGTCAACTTCTGGCGTAAGCTACGATAGGCAAAATCGCTATTAACAGCGATACTTGCGCCGTTCCCCAAAAGTAAAGTATCATCGTAGTTGGCCTCGATATCGGCCCATTGTTTAATTGTCACCATGTTTAAACCCCTCGTCTTCAAATTTTTTTTAGCTTTGTGGGGATTCCGCCAAGAACTTGCCCACTCATGTTCAAATCAGTAATTTTTGAAAATTACTGAACTAAAAACTAAGGCCATTAAACTACGAGATAGAATTGCCGTCAATTCTTTTCTATGTAATTTTTAAAAATTACCTGGATGCATTTCATCCAAAGCGCAAAGAACGACTTTAAAAACCATATTTTCAAGGAGTTATACTTCTTAAGAGGGCTTATCCTGCTGTTTGCTTTGCAAAATCAAAAGGACTAATCCCCTTCTCTCGATTCACATCCAGAAAATCTGCCCACCACTGCAGCATCAGTCTGCGCTCATCAAGATGCTCGGCTTTGTGAATGTAAGCCGCACGCACAGAGTTACGCTCCATATGGCTCATCTGCCGTTCGACTGCATCCCTCGACCACAACCCTGACTCAATCAACGAACTACACGCCATGGTCCTGAAACCGTGGCCGCAGACTTCAACCTGCGTGTCATATCCCATCACCCGTAAAGATTTGTTAACCGTGTTTTCACTCATCGGTTTACGAGGGTTATGATCGCCAATAAAGATCAGTTCATGATCACCGCTGAACGTCTTTATCTGCTCGAGAATCGCCAGAGCTTGTCGGGAAAGTGGAACCAGATGAGGTGTTCGCATTTTCGAACCTCGCTGTGAGTGCTTTACTCCTTCGATAGCTTCCCGCTCGGCTGGAATCGTCCACATTGATGTTTCAAAATCGATCTCGGACCAACGAGCAAAACGCAATTCACTGGAACGAATGAAGACAAGGAGGGTTAGCTCAACGGCAAGGCGAGTCAGCGGCCTACCGGTATAGCTGTCTATGCGCTGAAGCAGTTCAGGAGTCCGTTTCAATTCAAGAGCTGGTCGATGTTGCCGGTTACCTGAAGCAACGGCACCGACCATCTCCTGCGCGGGATTGTAGTCAAGCAAACCGCTCTGGACGGCATAACGCATTATTGCCGTGGTGCGCTGTTGTAGCCGAGAAGCCACTTCAAGTCGCCCCGATATCTCTACAGCTTTTATAGGGGCTAAAAGGTCCCGCGTTTTTAGCTCGGCAATGTTGCGTTTACCAATGGCAGGAAAGAGGTTGTCCTCCAGGCTTTTGAGCACTCGTCGGCTATGTTCTTCCGACCACTTTTTATTTGTGGCATGCCATTCAACAGCAAGTTCTTCGAAGGTGCGCGCTTCTTCTAGCTCAACCTTATCATTTTTCTTTTTGTCTCCCGGATCGATGCTGTTCGCCAACAGCTTACGAGCCTCATCACGACGAGCCCTGGCATCTGCAAGAGACACTTCAGGATAAACACCTAAAGCCAGCATCTTTTGCTTCCCGCCAAAGCGGTACTGCAGACGCCAGTATCTTGAACCATTTGGGTGGACGAGAAGATGCATACCGTTGCCATCGGTCAGCTTATATTGCTTATCTGTTGGCTTGGCTGTTCTGACTTTGATATCTGTGAGCGCCATGCTTATCCCCTCCCTGTTGGTACAAGCATTATCGAACCGTAAATACCATCATCTGTACCAACATCTGTTGGTAGATGTACATGGGTGCCGGATACCCTGAGGAGAATTAATATAGCGGGAAAACTAGGTAATTGCTGGATTTTAGGCATAAAAAAAGACCTCAGTTGAGGTCTATTTACATACTGTTGGTGCCGAAGGCCGGACTCGAACCGGCACGTATCTCTACGGTTGATTTTGAATCAACTGCGTCTACCGATTTCGCCACTTCGGCACTGCAAGTAGTATGCGGAAAACGGGTGCATTATACCTTTCAGCGATCCTCGTGCAACACTTATCCGTTGTTCAATGAGTTAAGTGCTGAAAAAAGCGCCGACCTGGTCATATTAAACCTTCTGCGAACACAATATGAGCACAACAGCTCAGCACCTTTATCGCCGCCATTCTTCTTCTCCCCTCACAAGTTCAACCTCCATCACAGTACTTATCACAAGATCTTGTTCCTTCAAATCGCCTCATACAAAACAAACAACACATTGAAAAATATAAATTTAACTTTCAACTCAACGCCCTTCATCCATCTTCGCATCTGTGACAACTCTCGTTTCTTTGTGAAGTCATATGGTTAAAAATTCAGCTCAATAACAAAAAATAACAACGCCTGTGCTGTGGTGCCCCTGCCACTGACAGCCCGGCAGAGGAGTGCTGATGATCCCTTCCGAACGCCGTGATTTTATCTATCGCCACGTACACGAATACCAACTGGCGGCTATCCCCGCGCTGGCCGAGCTGATGAGTGTCTCGCATATGACAGTGCGCCGGGATATCCGCGTGCTGGAGGAGCAGGGCAAGGTGGTCAGCGTCAGTGGCGGTGTACGTCTGAGCGACACACTGCGCCAAGAGCTGGCCTATAGCGAGAAGGCTCGACTGCACCACCGTCACAAATGTGAGATAGGCAAATACGCAGCATCTCTGGTGGAAGATGGGCAGGTGGTGTATCTGGATGCCGGTACCACCACCTTCGAAATCGCCCGCAGCCTGGCAGAGCGTTTCAACCTGACCATCGTCACCAACGATTTCTCCATCCTCCAGCACCTGATGAATAAGCCGCAGCTGAGCCTGTTTCACACCGGTGGTCAGGTCGACCAACGCAACTACTCCTGCGTCGGCAACAGCGCCGCCATGCTGCTGCGCACGCTGAATATCGACATCGCCTTTATCAGCACCAGTTCCTGGGATCTGGCACACGGCGTATCGACGCCGCACGAGGAAAAAGTGTTGGTCAAACAGGCGCTGCTGGAAGTCGCCCGCCGTCGGGTGCTGGTTTCCGACAGCAGCAAGTTCGGCAAATACGGCATGTTCCGCGTCTGCCCGCTGGAGGCACTCGACGACATCCTCTGCGATGCCGCACTGCCGCCAGCCGTGCAGCAACAGCTCAGGGAACGCGGGCTGCATCTACACAGCATCACTTTCTAATAACAACGAACAACCACAACCCCTACGGGGAACAAGGATCACAACATGAAGATAATTATTACCGGCGGCGCGGGCTTTCTCGGCCAGCGGCTGGCCAAGGCGTTACTGCAAAACGATAGTCCTCTCGCCGCCAGTCAGTTGGTGCTGGCCGACATCCACCTGCCGCAGGCACCGGGCAATGACCCCCGAGTGCGTTGCGTGGCGCTCGATCTCACCGATCCGCAGGCAGCAAATAGCCTGATCGACAGCGACTGTACGGTGCTGTTTCACCTGGCGGCAATCGTCAGCAGCCACGCAGAGAATGATTTTGATCTCGGCATGCAGGTTAACTTCGATGCCACCCGCCACCTGCTGGAGGCGGCGCGGCAACATGCGCCTGCGCTACGGTTCATCTTCAGTAGTTCATTGGCGGTGTTCGGCGGTGAATTACCTCCAGTGGTCAACGATGGTTGTGCAGTGGCGCCACAGTCCTCCTACGGCGCGCAAAAAGCGATGTGCGAGCTGCTGGTCAACGACTATGCACGCAAGGGCTTTGTCGACGGCCGGGTGCTGCGCCTGCCGACCATCAGCGTGCGCCCGGGCAAACCGAATCAGGCCGCCTCGTCCTTCGCCAGCGGCATCATCCGCGAACCGCTGCAGGGGGAAACCGCCGTCTGTCCTGTCTCACCGGAACTGGCACTGTGGCTCTCCAGCCCCGGGACGGTTGTGCGCAATCTCATCCACGCAGCCACCCTGCCACTGAGTGCGTTTGGTCTAACGCGCACCCTCAACCTGCCCGGCATCAGCGTTAAGGTGCAGCACATGTTAGATGCGCTGCGCGAAGTGGCTGGTGAACAGGTCAGCGCCCGCGTGCGCTTTGTTGAAGACGAACGCATCAACCGCATTGTCGCCGGTTGGCCCGGCAATTTTGACACTCAGCGCGCAGTGGCGCTCGGTTTTAGCGCCGATGAAACCTTCCAGCAGGTGATCCGCGCCTTTATCCGTGACGACATGTCGCAGGGAGGAGGCTGATGATGGCGCTCTATACTCCAATCATCGGTCTGGCGGTGGCCGTGTTTGTGCTGATTTTTCTGGTGCTGCGTACCCGAGTGCATGCGCTGCTGGCGATGCTGATCGCCGCCTCTATCGCCGGTATCAGTGGCGGCCTGAGCGCGCTGCAAACGGTAGAAGCCATCAGTAAAGGCTTCGGCTCCACGCTCGGCAGTATCGGCATTGTCATTGGTTTGGGGGTGATGATGGGCCGGGTGCTGGAAGTGTCCGGCGCCGCAGAGCAGATCGCCTACAGCTTTATCAAGTGGCTGGGTAAACGGCGCGAGGAATGGGCGCTTGCCATCACCGGCTATATCGTCAGTATCCCTATCTTTGTCGACTCCGCTTTTGTGATCCTCTACCCGTTGGTGAAAGCGCTGGCAAAGAAAGGTAAACGCAATGTGCTGACGCTCGGTGTGGCATTGGCCGGGGGGTTAATCATCACTCACCATGCGGTGCCGCCAACGCCAGGTCCGCTCGGGGTGGCGGGTATTTTCGGGGTGGATATTGGCGCGATGATGCTGGCTGGGCTGGTGCTGGCGATCCCTTGCGTGATCGGCGTAGTGTTCTATGCCCGTTGGTTGGGTAAGCGCTATCCCAATTTTCAACCGGCGGGGTTTGATGACGAACCGCAAGATTTACAGGCTGCACACCAGCGTTATCTGGCGGAAAAAGAAGGTAAGTCGTTACCGGGGCTGGGCTTGTCCTTACTGCCGATTGTCGCACCGATAGTGCTGATTTTCATCAATGCGCTGAACAACATGCTGGCTAAAACCGACGAACTGAGTTGGCTGGCTGACAGCCTGTGGGGACAAACGTTCGCCTTCCTCGGCGCGCCGATGATTGCGCTGGCGATCAGCACACTGCTGGCGGTGTACACACTGATGCCGAAGGTCGACAAGAACACCACGCTGGAAAGGTTGGAGGAAGGGCTACAAACTGCAGGCATCATTCTGCTGGTGACCGGTGCCGGGGGGGCGCTAGGGGCGGTGTTGCGCGAAAGCGGCGCAGGCACCCAACTGGCCCAGCACGTCGCTAATCTGCCAATCTCACCGGTGCTGATCCCGTTTGTGATCGCCACGCTGGTGCGGGTGATCCAGGGGTCTGGTACCGTAGCAATGATAACCGCCGCGTCGATCTCTGCCCCCATAATCAGCCAATTGCCAGGCATTAATATGCTGGCAGCGGCGCAGGCTGCCACACTGGGGGCGCTGTTCTTCAGCTATTTCAACGACAGCATGTTCTGGGTCGTTAACCGTATGATGGGGATCACCGATGTCCGTCAGCAGATGATGGTGTGGTCGGTACCTACCACCATCGCCTGGGCCATCAGCCTATGCGGCGTGCTGGTGCTGGACTGGGTGTTATAACCGCCAGAAACAGCAAGGGCGCAGTCATCGCTGGCTGCGCCCTTCTTAATTAACTCTCTCGTTGCGCTACTTGCGTTTTAGCAGCATGTACACGCTGATCAACAAGAACAGCATGCTTGGCAGCAACGCGCCCAACACCGGCGGCATGTTGTACACCAGGCTCAGCGGGCCGAATATCTGGTCCAGCACGTAGAACAGGAACCCGAAGCTGATACCGGTCACCACACGCACGCCCATCGGCACGCTGCGCAGTGGGCCGAAGATGAACGACAGCGCCATCAGCATCATCACCGCAACGGAAAGCGGCGAGAACACCTTGCTCCACATGTTCAGCTGGTAGCGGTTGGCTTCCTGGCCACTCTGCTTCAGGTACTTCACGTAGTTGTGCAGGCCGCTGATGGAGAGTGAGGTTGGGTCCAGCGCCACGACGCCCAGTTTGTCCGGGGTCAGGTTGGTTTTCCATTCGCCGGTCAGGGTTTGGGTGCCGGTAACCTGTTTTTCGTTGGTCAGATCAGAGGTATCCACCTGCGAAAGTTTCCATACGCCGTCTTCAAAGCTGGCGCTGGCGGCATAACGCACCGTCTCCAGCCTGCGCTGGTCGTTGAAGTGGTAGATATTCACGCCGGAAAGCTCTTTCTCGCCCGCAACGCGTTCGATGTAGATAAAGTCGGTACCGTCTTTCGCCCACAGGCCGTTCTTGGTAGAAAGCAGCGAGCCACCGTACATCTGCTGTGCGCGGTAGTTACGCGCCATTTGGTCGCCCTGCGGTGCCACCCACTCGCCAATCGCCATGGTCAACAGCACCAGCGGGATGGCGGTTTTCATCACCGAACCGGCAATCTGCATGCGGGTAAAGCCGGAAGCCTGCATCACCACCAGTTCACTGCGCGTCGCCAGTTGCCCCAGCCCGAGCAGTGCGCCCAGCAGGGCCGCCATCGGGAAGAAGATCTCGATGTCCTTCGGCACGCTCAGCAGGGTAAACATTCCGGCGCCCAGCGCCGTATAGTCACCCTGGCCCACTCTGCGCAGCTGGTCGACGAACTTGATGATGCCGGAAAGCGACACCAGCATGAACAGCGTCATGATGATGGTGTTGAAAATCGTCTTACCGATATATCGGTCTAAAACCCCAAACATCAGGCCGCTCCTCTCAGGCGTGCGCGCAGCTTGCGCATCGGCACGGTATCCCACAGGTTCAGCGCCAGCGCGATCGCAAAGTACACGGCGTTGACCAGCCAAAGCCACAGCATTGGGTCCAGCTTGCCTTTACCGGCGTTGGAACGTAGCGAGGTCTGCAGCAGGAAGAATATCAAATACAGCAGGATGGCCGGCAGCATGCTCAGCACGCGGCCCTGACGCGGGTTCACCACGCTGAGCGGCACCACCAGCAACGCCATAATGACGACGGAAAGCACCAGCGTCAGGCGCCAGTGGAACTCGGCGCGCGCGTCCGGATCGTCAGACTCCAGCAGCGTCTTCATCGACATCTGTTCGGCCTGGTTACCCTCCACGGCGACCGCACGGTGGCTTACCACCGCCTTATAGTCGTTGAAATCGGTAATGCGGAAGTCACGCAGCAGCGCAGTGCCCTCAAAGCGGGTGCCTTTGTCCAGCGTCACCACCTGCGAACCGTCTTTCATCTGGTTAATCTGGCCATGTTCAGCCACCACCACGGAAGGGCGTTGGTTGCCGTTCGGCCGCAGTTGCGCCAGGAACACGTTGTTAAAGGTGCTGCCCTTAACGTTACCGATAAACAGCACCGCGTTACCGTCCTGCGAGGTTTTGAACTGCCCTTCTGCCAGCCCGGCAATGCTTGGGTTGGCTTTGGCTTCGGAAACCACCACGTCCTGATAGCGCGAAGCCCAGGGCCCGACCCAAAACACGTTGGCCGCCGCAATAACGGAAGTGAAAAGTGCCAATACCATGGCCGCAATGATCAGGGTTCGTTTACCCAGCCCGCAGGCATGCATCACGGTGATTTCGCTGTCGGTATACAGCCGCCCAAGCGTCATCAATAAGCCAAGAAACAGGCTTAATGGCAGGATTAGCTGCGCCATCTTCGGCACACCCAATGCGAGCAAAGAAAGAACTAAATTTGTCGGGACATCGCCGTCCACCGCATCGCCTAACACCCTGACTAAATTCTGACAAAAGAAGATCAGAAGCAGGATGAACAAAATCGCGATTTGGCTCTTTAGCGTTTCCCGTACCAGATATCTTATGATGATCACGCTTATTACGCCTGTGAAAACTTGTCTTTTTGCAGGAAAATCGATAGTTTCATCGCTAATCCGCCATTTATTCTCATCATATGGCAACCGACACAGCTAAAATAGTATTACAACATCTAGCATTTGGGTGTCCTATAGGAACTTGCCTATAGTCGCCAAAACAGAGCAATTTACGCCGTTCAGGTTAACATAACTCGTTAACTCAATGGCGGGAGATCGTTACGGAGTGCGTCATTCTAGCCGTAGCGCCTGCCTTTGTCTTTAAGATTCAGGAGAGTGCATGGAGTTCAGTGTAAAAAGCGGTAGCCCGGAAAAACAGCGCAGTGCCTGTATTGTAGTCGGCGTTTTTGAACCGCGCCGCTTGTCCCCTATCGCAGAACAACTCGACAAAATCAGTGATGGTTATATCAGCGCTTTGCTGCGCCGTGGCGAACTGGAAGGTAAAGTCGGGCAGACGTTACTGCTGCACCATGTACCTAACATTCTCTCCGAACGCATCCTGTTAATTGGCTGTGGCAAAGAGCGCGAGCTCGATGAACGCCAGTACAAACAGGTGATTCAAAAAACCATCAATACCCTTAACGATACCGGCTCCATGGAAGCGGTCTGCTTCCTGACCGAGCTGCACGTGAAAGGCCGCAACACTTACTGGAAGGTGCGTCAGGCGGTGGAAACCGCGAAAGAAACGCTCTACACCTTCGATCAGTTGAAAAGCAACAAAGTGGAGCCACGTCGTCCGCTGCGCAAGATGGTGTTCAACGTGCCAACCCGTCGTGAGCTCACCAGCGGTGAACGTGCGATCCAGCACGGTCTGGCGGTGTCTTCCGGCATCAAAGCGGCGAAAGATCTCGGCAACATGCCGCCGAACATCTGTAACGCCGGTTACCTGGCCTCACAGGCTCGCCAACTGGCGGACGCCTTCAGCACCAACATCACCACCCGCGTCATCGGTGAACAGCAGATGAAAGAGTTGGGGATGAACGCCTATCTGGCGGTTGGCGCCGGCTCGCGTAACGAATCATTGATGTCGGTGATGGAATATAAGGGCAATCCTAACCCGGACGCTAAGCCAATTGTGCTTGTCGGTAAGGGCCTGACCTTCGATGCCGGCGGCATCTCGATCAAACCTGCCGATGGCATGGACGAGATGAAGTACGACATGTGTGGCGCAGCCACCGTGTACGGCGTGATGCGTGTGGTGGCGGAACTGAACCTGCCGCTGAACGTGATCGGCGTGCTGGCCGGCTGTGAAAACATGCCGGGCGGTAGCGCTTATCGTCCGGGCGACGTGCTGACCACCATGTCCGGCCAGACCGTCGAGGTGTTGAACACCGACGCGGAAGGCCGCCTGGTACTGTGCGACACCCTGACCTACGTTGAGCGTTTCGATCCAGAGCTGGTGATTGACGTTGCCACCCTGACCGGTGCCTGCGTGATCGCGCTGGGCCACCACATCACCGGCCTGATGTCGAACCACAACCCGCTGGCGCACGAACTGATCGGCGCGTCCGAACAGGCCGGCGACCGTGCGTGGCGCTTGCCGATGTCCGACGAGTACTACGAGCAGCTGGACTCCAACTTTGCCGATATGGCGAACATTGGTGGCCGTCCGGGCGGGGCCATCACCGCGGCCTGCTTCCTGTCGCGCTTTACCCGCAAGTACAGCTGGGCGCACCTGGATATCGCCGGCACCGCCTGGCGCTCCGGCAAGGCCAAAGGGGCCACCGGTCGTCCGGTAGCGCTCTTGTCGCAGTTCCTATTGAACCGTGCGGGGCTGAACGGCGACGATTAAATCTGAGCGGTAATTCAGGTATAATCCCGAGGGGCACAGCATGCTGTGCCCCTACACTTTTTATAGGCAGCGGTGAATCAGACCATGAAACAGGCAACGTTCTATCTAATCGAACACGCGGAACCCGCAGGTGCGCTCAGCGCGCATGAGGCCGTGGCCTGCGCCGTTGCCGCCGAACGCTGGCGCTCCGGCAAGCGGGTGTTGATCGCCTGCGAGAGCCAGAAACAGGCCGAACGGTTGGACGAAGCGCTATGGCAGCGCGATCCGCACCAGTTCGTGCCGCACAACCTGGCCGGTGAAGGCCCGCATTACGGTGCCCCGGTCGAACTGTGTTGGCCCGGCAAACGCGGCAACTCCCCGCGTGACCTGCTGATCGCCCTGCTGCCGCAGTTTGCAGATTTTGCTACTGCTTTCCATGAAGTGGTAGACTTCGTCCCATACGAAGACACCTTAAAACAGTTGGCGCGCGACCGATATAAAGCTTATCGCAGCGTCGGCTTCCATTTGACCACGGCCACGCCGCCAACTCACTGAACAACGATATAAAATGGAAAAGACAAACAGTCACCTCGATACCGCCTACGACCCGAAAGAGATCGAACAGAAGCTGTACGATCACTGGGAAAACCAGGGTTACTTCAAGCCAAATGGTGATACCAGCCAGGAAAGCTTCTGCATCATGATCCCGCCGCCGAACGTCACCGGCAGCCTGCACATGGGCCACGCCTTCCAGCAGACCATCATGGACACCATGATCCGTTACCAGCGCATGCAGGGCAAAAACACCCTGTGGCAGGCGGGTACCGACCATGCCGGTATCGCCACCCAGATGGTGGTTGAGCGCAAGATCGCCGCAGAAGAAAACAAAACTCGCCATGACTATGGCCGCGATGCGTTCATCGACAAAATCTGGCAGTGGAAGGCAGAATCCGGCGGCACCATCACCCGTCAGATGCGCCGTCTGGGCAACTCCGTGGACTGGGAGCGCGAGCGCTTCACCATGGACGAAGGCCTGTCCAACGCGGTACGCGAAGTGTTTGTTCGTCTGCACAAAGAAGATCTGATTTACCGTGGCAAACGCCTGGTGAACTGGGATCCGAAACTGCGCACCGCCATCTCCGATCTGGAAGTGGAAAACCGCGAGTCCAAAGGCTCCATGTGGCACCTGCGTTACCCGCTGGCCGACGGCGCAAAAACCGCCGAAGGCAAAGATTACCTGGTGGTCGCCACCACCCGTCCGGAAACCGTGCTCGGTGATACCGGCGTAGCGGTGAACCCGGAAGATCCTCGCTACAAAGATTTGATTGGCAAAGAAATCCTTCTGCCGCTGGTTGGCCGCCGCATCCGCATCGTCGGTGACGAGCACGCCGATATGGAAAAAGGCACCGGCTGTGTGAAAATCACCCCGGCGCACGACTTTAACGACTACGAAGTCGGTAAACGTCACGGCCTGACGATGATCAACATTCTGACTTTCGACGGCGATATCCGTCAGGAAGCGGAAGTGTTCAACACCCTCGGCGAAATCTGCACCGATTACTGCAACGAGATCCCGGCCCAGTTCCGTGGCCTGGAGCGCTTCGCGGCACGTAAAGCGGTAGTGGCTGCCTTTGAAGAGCTTGGTTTACTGGAAGAGATCAAACCGCACGACCTGACGGTGCCTTACGGCGACCGCGGCGGCGTGGTGATCGAACCTATGCTGACCGACCAATGGTACGTGCGTACCGCTCCGCTGGCGAAAGTGGCGGTGGAAGCGGTTGAGCAAGGCGAGATCCAGTTCGTGCCGAAGCAGTACGAAAACATGTACTTCAGCTGGATGCGCGACATTCAGGACTGGTGTATCTCGCGTCAGCTGTGGTGGGGTCACCGTATTCCGGCCTGGTACGACGTGAACGGTAAAGTCTATGTGGGCCGCAGCGAAGAAGAAGTGCGTAGCGAGAACAACCTGGGCCCTGACGTGGTGCTGAACCAGGACGAAGACGTGCTGGACACCTGGTTCTCTTCCGGCCTGTGGACCTTCTCTACCCTGGGCTGGCCAGAGCAGACCGACGCGCTGAAAACCTTCCACCCGACCAGCGTGATGGTCAGTGGCTTCGACATCATTTTCTTCTGGATTGCGCGCATGATCATGCTGACCATGCACTTCATGAAGGATGAAAACGGCAAGCCACAGGTTCCGTTCAAAACCGTCTACATGACCGGTCTTATCCGCGACGACGAAGGGCAGAAGATGTCCAAGTCGAAAGGTAACGTGATCGACCCGCTGGACATGGTTGACGGCATCTCGCTGGAAGACCTGCTGGAAAAACGCACCGGTAACATGATGCAGCCGCAGCTGGCGGAAAAAATCCGCAAGCGCACCGAGAAGCAGTTCCCGAACGGCATCGAGCCGCACGGTACCGACGCCCTGCGCTTCACCCTGGCGGCACTGGCCTCCACCGGCCGTGACATTAACTGGGACATGAAGCGCCTGGAAGGTTACCGCAACTTCTGTAACAAGCTGTGGAACGCCAGCCGCTTTGTGCTGATGAACGCTGAAGGTCAGGACTGTGGCTTCAACGGCGGCGAGAAAGTGCTGTCGCTGGCAGACCGCTGGATCCTGGCTGAATTCAACCGTACGGTGAAAGCTTACCGCGAAGCGCTGGACACCTACCGCTTCGATCTGGCCGCTAACATTCTGTACGAATTCACCTGGAACCAGTTCTGTGACTGGTATCTGGAGCTGACCAAGCCGGTCGTGACCAACGGCAGCGAAGCGGAACAGCGCGGCACCCGCCATACGCTGATCACCGTGCTGGAAGCCCTGCTGCGTCTGGCGCACCCGGTGATCCCGTTCATTACCGAAACCATCTGGCAGCGCGTGAAAACCCTGACCGGCGAAACCGCAGACACCATCATGCTGCAGCCTTTCCCAGAGTACGACGCCACGCTGGAAGATACGCAAGCGCTGAACGACCTGGAGTGGATCAAGCAGGCGATCACCGCGGTGCGTAACATTCGCGCCGAGATGAACATCGCGCCAAGCAAACTGCTGGAAGTACTGCTGCGTAACTGCAATGCCGACGCCGAGCGCCGCGTGCAGGAGAACCAGAGCTTTATTCAGCGTTTGGCACGTCTGGAGTCTATCGCCCTGCTGCCTGCCGGTGACAAAGGCCCGTTATCGGTCACCAAACTGGTGGACGGTGCCGAGCTGCTGATCCCTATGGCCGGCTTTATCGATAAGGACGCCGAGATCGCGCGTCTGTCGAAAGAGATGGGCAAGCTGGATGCGGAAATCGCCTCAATCGAAGGCAAGCTGTCTAACGAAGGTTTTGTGGCGCGCGCGCCAGAAGCCGTAGTCGCCAAAGAGCGCGAACGTCTGACCGCCTGCAAAGAAGGCAAAGTGAAGCTGCAGGAACAGCAGGCGACCATCGCCGCGTTGTAATCTGTCGGTTCATTGCAACAGCTGAAAACAGCGGGGATTTCCCCGCTGTTTTTTTATCGCCGTTGCATCTGGCCCGCTTAAGATGTTATTACAATATATTAATATATGCCGCATGGACGCCGCCGGGGAATCAACCCAGGCGCGGTTTGTGCTGCGATAAAAACGAATGTGGTTCCCTTTAATGGCGAGTGTAAACATGACAACAGCAACCCCAGTACGTCTTCTGGTGCGCCCAATAACGGCTGACGATAATGCCGCTATTGCCAATGTCATTCGCGAAGTCTCCGCCGAGCACGGTTTGACGGCGGACAAAGGCTATACCGTTTCCGACCCCAATCTGGACGTCTTGTATCAGCTCTACAGCCTGCCTCGCAGCGCTTATTGGGTGATAGAAGTCGACGGCCAGATTGCCGGGGGTGGCGGTATTGCGCCGCTGCAGGGCGGTGAAGTGGATATTTGCGAATTACAGAAAATGTATTTCCTGCCGGTTTTACGCGGCCAGGGCCTGGCAAAACGCCTGGCGCTGCAGGCACTGGAGTTCGCCCGTCAACAGGGTTTCCGCTGTTGTTATTTAGAAACCACCGCCAGTCTGACCCAGGCTATCGGCCTGTATGAGCATTTGGGCTTTGAGCATATCGACCAGGCCATGGGCACCACCGGCCACGTCGACTGCGAAGTCACCATGCTGAAAACGCTGTAATCTTGCTACTGCGCCCGCGGTAATAACGGGCGCAGCATGCAGCGCCCCTACTGGGATCGCACCCTCTCCGTCACCCCGCCCTTGATAGTCAACTCAATCCGGCTCAGCACCAGGCTGGTCAGGTAGGATACGGCAATTAACAACAGCAGGATCAGCGGCGTATAGCGCGGCGCAAAGATCAGCTTCTGGGTGAAGTAATAGCAATAGAAACTGTGGGTCAGCCACATGTACATTGAATGCTTGCCCAACTCACCCACCACCCGGTTCACCCTGCTGCCAAGCCCATCGGCCGTATTCATCAGCGCAATAATAAACAGCGGCGTCACCAGCAGCAGCCCCGGGTTATGGGCGACGATAAACACCGCCAGCGTCACCATCAGCAAGATCAGTGGATGGGTACGGCTCAGGGTCGCAATCAGTTTCACCAGCCACGAGTTCGCCGGCATTTTCTGGCTACGGCCAAACACCATGCCGAAGCCAAACGGCAGCAACCAGGTGCAATATTCGATTAACACCTCTGGCGCCCAGCCAACATACTGCAGCCCCTTGCCGCACAGTGCCGCCAGAAACAGCAGTCCCAGTAATGGGCCGATATTCAGCCGCGACAACAACGGCAAAGAAAGCACATACAATACATAGAGTTTAAAGAACCACCACTCACTGTTATAAGTGGATTTTATGCCCATCAGGTTTTCGAGAAACAGCGACGGCGACAGGGAATATCTCTCGCCCGGAAAGAAAATGATGCCAATCGGCACAAAGATAAACAGCACTATCCAGTAGCTGATATATAAATTCTTCAGCTTGCCCCAGATATATTTAAACGTGACTTCTTTTTTTAACGAAAATCCGTAGCCGGATAAAAACAGGAACATCGAAACGCAAATCTTGCCGAACAGGCCAACAAACATCTCAATATCAACACTATTAACCATATGATAAACCGGGATATCCGGGCTAATACGGCTTGGGTAGGCAAACAGGTGGTGGATTAACATCAGGATGATGGCAATCCCTTTTAAATAATTAGATTTATTAATCGAAATTTCCATATTTCTTAATATCTTATCCGATGATAGATTGGCTCATCATATAGCAGCATTTTTGCTCTGACACTCTCTTTCCTGCTCGGATAAGTCTCATAATTAATATTCCTTTAAGAAACAATGCGCCGTTTGTTTATAAAACCGCATTTTCTCTCGCCAGCCCATGCCCGCAGAAAGACAACGCCAAAACATTAATATGGTTACATTATTTTTTATTCATAAAAATCATATGAATAATAAAAAATATAAATATTTTTTGTGATATTCATTAACAAATTAACGATTACAAATTGACCTCTACCCCGCTTGGGATACTCTGCCAGAACAGGCTAATGCCGCAATCGCACAGGGAGCAGTCATGTCGGAAAACGCTTTTGATTACATCATTGTCGGTGCAGGTTCCGCCGGCTGCGTGTTGGCAGCACAATTGATCCGCCGTACCCAGGCACGGGTACTGCTGCTGGAAGCCGGTGGCGACGACAATAATTTGTTCATCAAGATGCCGGCCGGCGTGGCGAAGATCATCGCCAAGAAAAGCTGGCCGTATCAAACCGAGCCGGAGCCGCATGCCAATAACCGCCGCATGCAGATAGCCCAGGGCAAGGTGTTGGGCGGCAGCAGCTCGGTCAACGGCATGATCTATATTCGCGGCCAGCGACAGGATTACGACGAGTGGGCCGAACGCTATGGCTGTGTTGGTTGGGGCTATCAAGACGTGCTGCCCTACTTCAAACGCGCCGAGGCCAACGAGAGTCTGTCGGATACCTATCATGGGGGCGAGGGGCTGCTGCCGGTCAGCGAGAACCGCTATCGTCACCCGCTCAGCATGGCGTTTATCCGCGCCGGCCAGGAGCTGGATCTCCCCTACCGCAACGATTTCAACGGCGACAGCCAGCACGGCGTCGGCTTCTACCAGACCACCACCCACAATGGCGAACGCGCCAGCACCGCACGCACTTACCTGAAAGCGGTGCGAAACGAGCAGCGACTGGTGGTGAAACTGAATGCGCTGGTACACCAGGTGGTACTCGACAATAACGTCGCCACCGGCGTGGTGTATAGCCAGAACGGCGGCACCGAGGTCACCGCTCATGCCACCCAGGAAGTGATCCTCAGCGCCGGCGCGGTAGGATCGCCGAAGATCCTGATGCTGTCCGGCATCGGGCCACGCGAACACCTGCAGCAATTGGGTATCGAGCCGCTGGCGGATCTGCCGGTCGGCAAGAACTTTCACGATCATCTGCATATGTCGATCAACGTCAGCACCCGCGAACCCATCAGCCTGTACGGTGCCGATCGCGGCCTGCAGGCGCTACGCCACGGCACCGAATGGCTGGCGTTTCGCAGCGGCGTACTGAGTTCCAACGTGCTGGAAGGGGCCGCCTTCACCGACAGCCTGGGCGACGGCCGGCCGGACGTGCAGATCCACTTCCTGCCGATGCTCGACAGCTGGGACGACGTGCCCGGCGAACCGCTGCCCAATATCCACGGCTTCACGCTCAAGGTTGGCTACCTGCAACCCAAGGCGCGCGGTGAAGTGCTGCTGCGCAGTCGCGATCCCAAGGATCCGGTGAAGCTGCACGCCAACTACCTCGGCCACCCGGAAGATTTGGCCGGCAGCGTGCGTGCGGTGAAGTTCGGCCTGCGTTTTCTGCAAACCGCCGCCCTCAAACCGATTATCAAAGATCTGCTGATGCCACAGCCGGCTTGGCTGAACGATGAGACGCAACTGGAAGAGTTCGTGCGCAACTTCTGCAAAACGGTGTATCACCCGGTGGGCAGTTGCCGCATGGGGCAATCTCCGCAGGACTCGGTAACCGATTTACAACTGCGGGTACACGGATTTGAACGGCTGCGGGTGATCGACTGTTCGGTGATGCCGCAGGTGACCAGCGGCAATACCAATGCACCGACCATCATGCTGGCAGAGAAAGCGGTGGATTTACTGCTGGGCACGCCACAATAAAATCATCTGGGTGCCCGGCTGTCAGGCGATGGCGGGCACGCCGCTGTGGAAGCGGAATTCGCTGTCCGGGGTTTGGATCAGCGCCGCTTCGATACGGCCAAAATGGGCCACCCGCTCGCTGATATCGCCACCGGCAATCTGTTCGGCCAATGTCAGGTAGTCCTGATAGTGACGCGCTTCGGAGCGCAGCAGCGAAACGTAGAAGCGGTTTAGTTCGTCGTCCAGGTGCGGTGCCAGGCGGGCAAAACGTTCGCAGGAACGTGCTTCGATATAAGCGCCGCAAATCAGTTTATCAATCAGCGTGGCCGGATCGTGGGTGCGGATCTCACGGATCATACCTTTGGCATAGCGGCTGGCGGTGATTTTCTTATACGGGATCTGCCGCGCCAGCATGATCTCCAGCACCTGCGAGAAATGATGCAGCTCCTCTTTGATCAGCAGCACCATTCTGTCTGCCAGATCCTGACCGTAGGCCGAGCCGTTTTTTGGCAGGATCTTGCGGGTGAAATTGTTCTGTTGGAACAGCGCTTCCGGCACGCCCTGCGCTTCATGCAAAAATGCCTCGTAGGGCCTGAGCAGCGCCAGCAGTGCGTCACCGCTCTCTTTGTCCGCTACGTAACGGCGGATCAGCCACATACCGGTCTGCGCGGCTTTTAGCTCGCACACCATATGGTCAGTCAGCAACAGCGGCAGGTTTTCCGGGCGGCGCGCAGCATCAATCCAGGCGTCTGGGGTTTCACAGTGCAGGAAGTTTAAAATCGGGGCTAGCAGGGATTGGTATTTCATGTGTTCTTATCAGGGGCCAACAAGCGCTGGCCCACAGGAATTAAGCAGAAGTTAATTAATGGCGTTTACCGTCGTCGTCTTCGTCGATGAAGTCACCTTCTTCTTCATCATCGTCACCTTCTTCGCCGTTCGGATCTTCAAAGTAGGTGCCCCAGCCGTCGTAGTTAACGCCACAACGTGCCGCCAACGCCACCAGTTGCTCGACCTGAGCGTCGATCACTTCGGCGTTCAGACCCACTTCGCTGATCACGTCACAGCACATCACCAGGGTACCGTCTTCCACTTCCAGCTCTTCGGCGTCGGTCACTTCAAAGCCCAACTTGAAGGCTTCGACAGCGGCTTTCTCCAGCACTTCAAACTTCTCGGCTGAGAGATGGTGTTCAATGGTGTAGAGCGCCTCTGGATCGCTGCCGTCTTCCAGCAGTTCTTCGATGATCAGGCGGGTCTCTTCACGTTGTTCGTCTAGCTGTTCGCTGTTTGCCATGCCTATATCCTCAAGTCAAATGGCCTGTATTGCGCCTATTTTCACACACCGTCGGCATTGCTTCCACGATAAACGTGAAAGATTTCCACCCTGGGGTTGAAATTGAATATTCATACATATAAAGTGAATTTAAATTCAATTTAAGCGATAAGGATATACGGCAATGAGTAGCATAAACCCGTTCTACAAACGTCACTTCCTGAGGTTAATGGATTTCACCCCGGCACAACTGCAAGCACTGCTGAAACTGTCGGCAGATTTGAAGCTGGCCAAGAAACAAGGCAAGGAAACTCGCCATCTGCAGGGTAAAAACATCGCGCTCATCTTCGAAAAAGACTCGACCCGTACCCGATGCTCTTTCGAAGTTGCCGCATTCGATCAGGGTGCTCAGGTCACCTATCTCGGCCCGAGCGGCAGCCAAATTGGCCATAAAGAGTCGATGAAAGACACCGCCCGCGTGCTGGGTCGGATGTATGACGGTATTCAGTACCGCGGTTACGGCCAGCATCTGGTGGAAACCCTGGCGCTGCATGCCGGCGTACCGGTGTGGAACGGGCTGACCAACGAGTTCCACCCGACGCAGTTGCTGGCAGACTTGCTCACGGTGCAGGAACAGCTGCCGGGCAAGCCGCTAAGTGAGGTGAAGTTCGCCTACCTCGGCGATACCCGCAACAATATGGGCAACACCCTGCTGGAAGCCGCCGCGCTGGCCGGGATGGACCTGCGTCTGGTCGCACCGAAGGCCTGCTGGCCACAACCGGAGCTGGTCGCGGAGTGCCAGGCGCTGGCGAAACAGACCGGTGCCAAGATCACCCTGACCGAAGACATTGCCGAAGGGGTGAAGGATGCGGACTTCCTGTATACCGACGTCTGGGTGTCGATGGGTGAACCAAAAGAAACCTGGCATGAGCGTATTGGGCTGTTGAAACCCTATCAGGTCAATATGGCGATGGTGAAACTGACCGGTAATCCGAACGTTAAATTCCTGCACTGTCTGCCGGCGTTTCACGACGACCAAACCACTCTCGGTAAGCAGATGGCGGAGCAATACGGGCTGCACGGCGGCATGGAAGTCACCGATGAAGTGTTTGAGTCCGCGCACAGCGTGGTGTTCGATCAGGCAGAAAACCGCCTGCACACCATCAAGGCCGTGATGGTCGCCACCCTCAGCGAAACCTTCTGACACCCGCGCGGGTTTACAGACCCGCGCCCTCCTTTCTGCCAATCCCAGGCATTACGTCTAAGATGTTTAAAGCATATCAAATAGCCGATTAACCTTTGTCAGTCACCGCCAAAGGTTCTACCGTGCATGCTGACGGCGAAAAGCCGCGAAGACTAACGATAACAATGACTTCTCGGCACCGGAGCCCGCGGTGCATTCAGGGGAAATACCAATGAAAGCCAAAGTCCTGCCGCTGTTAATTCTTGCCGCACTGTCCACCGCCGCGCTGGCTGCCACTCCGTCCAATACATTGGTGGTAGTACAATCGCTGGACGATATCGTCAGCCTCGATCCGGCGGAAGCCAACGAACTGTCCAGCATCCAGACCGTGCCGAGCCTGTATCAACGGCTGGTACAGGCGGATCGCGACGATCCGGCGAAGGTGGTACCGGTGCTGGCAGAAAGCTGGCAGGGCGACGCGGCAGCCAAAACCCTGACCATCAAACTTCGCCCACAGGCGGTATTTGCCTCCGGTAACCCATTGACCGCCGATGACGTGATCTTTTCCTACAGCCGTGCAGTTAAGATGAACAAGTCACCGGCGTTTATCCTCAACGTACTCGGCTGGCAGCCGGATAACATCGATGCACAGCTGAAAAAAATCGACGAGCATAGTCTGCAGCTGAGCTGGACGGCAGACGTCAGCCCGGCGGTGGCGCTGAACATTCTCTCCACGCCGATCGCCTCGATCGTCGACAGCAAGGCGGTGCAGCCCAACGCCAAAGACGGCGACTACGGCAACGCCTGGTTGAAAATGCACTCCGCCGGCAGCGGGCCGTTCACAATGCGCGTCTACCAGCCGCATCAGGCGATCGTGCTGGATGCCAACCCGACGTCGCCGGGCAGCAAGCCGCTGCTGAAAAGCATCATCATTAAAAGCGTGCCGGACTCTGCCACCCGTCGCCTGTTGATCCAGCAGGGCGACGCTGACGTGGCACGCGAGCTTGGCCCGGACCAAACCGTGGCGCTGAAGACTCAGCCGGGTGTGAAGGTGCTGGAGATCCCATCCGCCGAGCAAAACTATCTGGTGTTCAACACCGGCAATACCGCCAATCCGCTGCTGAAAAATCCGGCCTTCTGGGAGGCGGCGCGTTATCTGATCGACTATCAGGGCATCACCAAAGATCTGCTGAAGGGCCAGTACTTTGTTCACCAGAGCTTCCTGCCGATCGGCTTGCCGGGGGCGCTGAAAGACAACCCGTTCAGCTTTGATCCCGCCAGGGCCAAGGCGATCCTGGCCAAGGCCGGTATCACCAACGCCGCGCTGACGCTGGACGTGGAGAACAAGCCGCCGTTTATCACCATCGCTCAGGCGCTGCAGGCCAGCTTTGCCGAGGGCGGTGTGAAGTTGGAGCTGTTGCCGGCCGCCGGCAGCCAGGTCTATTCACGGGTGCGCGCCCGCCAGCATCAGGCCGCGATCCGTCTGTGGATCCCGGACTACTTTGACGCCCACTCCAACGCCAGCGCCTTTGCCTATAACGACGGCAAAACCAGCACGGTGGCGGGCCTCAATGGCTGGCAGATCCCACAGTTAAGTCAACAAACATTGGCAGCAGTGGCCGAAGCCGATCCGGCCAAGCGCACCGCGCTGTATACCGCCATGCAGCAGGAGCTGCAGCGCAGTTCGCCGTATGTGTTTATCGATCAGGCCAAAACCGAAGTGGTGCTGCGCGATAACGTCAAAGGCTACCAGCAGGGCCTGAATGCCGACATGGTTTACTACGATCGCGTCAGCAAGTAAGCGTTGTCCGGCGCAGGATTACTCCACCGCCCTGCGCAAGGCGGCGGCAAAACGCCCGGCCTTACGCCAGGTTTCCTCCGGCGTTTGGCCTGCACGATACAGATCTGACCCCAACCCTGCGCCCGTGCAACCGGCGGCAAGATAGTCCGCCAGGTTCTCCGGCGTGATGCCACCTACCGCATAAAGCTGGGTGCTTTTCGGCAGCACGCTCACCAGTGCCCGGATGTAGCCTGTGCCCAACGCGCCCGCCGGGAAGATTTTCACAATATCCGCGCCCGCCGCCAGCGCCGCAAAGACCTCGCTCGGCGTCATCGCCCCCACGCAGCTCATCAATCCCGCGGCTTTGGCTCGGCGGATCAACACGGGATCGGTATTGGGTGTCACCATCAGCGTCGCACCGCTGGCGATCAGCGCCTCCAGCTTTTCGTCGTCGATCACCGTCCCGGCACCGATATGCGCTCGCGCACCGTAGTACTGTTGCAACAACCGCACGCTTTGCTGCCAGTCGGGTGAGTTGGTGGGCACTTCGATCATTTCAAACCCGGCCTCGAGCAGCCCACTGGCGTGCTCCAGTACCTCTGCAGGTGTAATACCACGCAAAATAGCCACCAGCGGTAATTTATAAGGCTGCATAAATTCTCCCGAATCCGTTCAACATGGCGACCTGCGCCTCGATAACCACGGCTTTTTTCCCGGCGATATGACACGCGGCCAGATAATGCGTCACCAGCGGGGCATCCCCCACCAGCGCCAGCCTCTCGCTTTGCGGCCAGCGCCGCACCAGCTGCGCCAGTTCTTCACCAATCAACACGCCGGATAACCAGGACGCCACGCTGGTCGCCGCTAAATAACCCAGCACCCGTCGCGAACGGGCGTAGAACAGGCGATTCAACAGGCTATCTTCCCCCCGCAGCGACGCTTGTACGCCGTCGGTAAACGCCTGCGGGTCGTTCTCACCCTCCGCTAAACCTTTGCCCAACAGGCTATGTTGCAGCAGCAACTGATACAGCTCACCGGTGATGGCGGTGGAGAAATCTTCTATCAGCACGCCATCGGCCTGAATACTGGGTTTGACCCACTTGCTGTGCGTGCCGGGGAACAAATAAATATCGGCCTGCCGGCAGGCCAGCGCCCCCAGCAGTTGCACCTCTTCACCGCGCATCACGTTGGCACCCTCCTCCTCCCACTGTGCCAGCCCCGGACGCAACCACACCGGGCTGCGCAACGAGGACGGCACGACAATGCACCCGGCGGCAATCGCTTCCACCTGCAGTGGCAACCTTTGATAGCCGCTGTCCAGCCAGCCGCTGTCACTGCCGACCATGCCGGCCATCAACACCGGGATCTGCCGCGCTTCGATCCACGCCCGCCACGGTGCCAGCAGCGCCATCAAGACGGCATCATGGCTGCCCGCTTCGACAAACTTTACCCCTTGCGCCGTGTGCTGTTGCGCGACACACGCCCCGTTCTCTATGCGCCAGGCACGCAGGTGGCTGGAGCCCCAGTCAATGGCTATATAATTTGCGGTCATGCTGTTCTCCCGCGCTTACGCGTTACGGCCGGCGGCAGCGCTTTTACCCAACGGCACCTTGACCGCCGGACGGTTTTCCCGCTCGCGGGTAATCATCTCCAGCGCCTGCTCGCGGCTCATTTTGTTCGCCGGTGTCACCAGCGTCACCACTACCGCGCCAATCAGGCTGAACATCACCGAAGGGAAGCAAGGGTTGCCCCAAAACGCCAGCCAATCGCTGTTCATCAGCACCGCCATTGAGGTTGCCGCCCCGCCGATCAGCGCCGCCAATGCCCCCTGCCAGTTAAAGCGGGTCCAGAAACGGCCCAGAATGGAGCAAATAAACAGGCCGGACATGATCATCGAGATCATTTTGGTGATGTAGCTGATGATGTCGTTGGAGGTCAGGGCAAACACCAGCGCCAACGCAATCACCAGCACCAGGAAGATCCGCGACAGGCGAATAGCCTTGTCTTCCGCCGGCATATGGCCGGTAAACAAGGTGTAGAGATCACGCAGGATGATCGACACCCCAGCGATGGCGTCCGAGCTGCCCGAGGACATGTTCGCCGACATTCCGGCCACCAGGATCACCATTGCCACCACGTGCGGCAGTACCTGGGTGCCGAACAAGAAAGCGAAACCGCTGTTTTCCAGATTGGGGTTCATGGTCCAGACAGCCATACCGATGATCGCCGGCAGGAAGGAGAAAAACAGGTAAAGAATGCCGGTAATGGTAAATGACTGACGCACTGACGAAACGGTTTTCGCCGAGTAAATCCGCTGACGGTAAGAAGGAGTGGCCAGTACGCCGACGGCGATCACCAAGGCCAGTGAGAACGCCGGTAACATGCCCAGTTTGTCGATGGCAAACAGGCTTTGCGCAGCGGGATCTACCGCGTGCTGAATGTTAGCCCAACCACCGACATGCTGTACCGCCAGCACCGCCATCAAAATAAAGCCGAGGAACAGCACAATAGATTGCACCGTATCGATCCAAACCACCGCAGAATACCCGCCAATACCCACATAAACCACAAAGGCCAGGGCAATAATTACTTTAGCCACGTTAATATCAATACCGCTGGCCCAGGCCAAATATAATCCGCCCCCCAGAATATGGGCGCCCAACCAACCAATAGAGGCAATAAATATCAGCAGCGCGACGACGTTTTTAATTATTTTACTGCCACCGGTATAATAAGAGATTTCTTCACTCATGGTCATAAAGCGCATTTTTCTGACCGGTGCAAATAACCAGGCGACCAGCAGTATGCCCGTCGCCCCGCCAATGCCATACAGCATGCCGGCCCAGCCGTTGGCATAACCAAAGCCCACTGCGCCCACGCTGGAGCCGGTGCCAACCATGGTACCGACCGTCGAGCCGAGCGTCAGGAACATCGGCAGGGATCGGCCACCCAGCAGAAAGTCATCGCCGTTTTTTTGGTGGCGCGAAACATACCAGCCAAGTGCAATCATGGCGAGGGCATAGATAGCGAACCAGATAAGGAAAGATAAATTATTCATATCTCACATCCTGTCAGTGTTGGGTAGCAGTAAAATAAGAAAATAAAAATAGCGTTATCTCGCCTGAAATAAATCAGGCGTTTTATTATTAAGGGTGGTTAAACCACCCTATTACATTTTATATTTTTAGAAAGGGACTATCGGGTAATGCGTGCTGCGTTATAACAGGTAATATCAACTTCCACTTTGCAATCCACCACCAAATCGGCAACAGCGCAAATACGCGCCGGTGGATGAGCGGCAAAAAATTCACGGAACACTTTATTGAATGACTGGAAATAACGGGCATCGGTCAGAATGACCTTTACGTGTACCACATCCTCCAGGCCATATCCCGCCTCCAGCATAATATCCAGGCAGTTTTGGATCGCCAGGCGGGACTGCTCAATAATACCGCCCTCCACCACTTCACCGTCTTTCATCGGCGTCTGGCCGGAGATATACAGCCAGCCACCCGCTTCTACCGCCCTGGAAAAGGGCAGATGTTGCCCACCCGTGCCGGTGCCGCCATCAATACCGTATCTTTTGATCGTCATGCCTTGCTCCTGTCGATTTATTTGCCCTGGCGGCATAAAAACCGCCCGGCGCGCAGGCCGGTAACGGCCTGATGTTCATAACTCAGTACGCCGTTCACCCACACCGCGTCAATCCCGGCGGCGGGTTGTTGGGGCTGGCTGAACGTTGCGCTGTCTTTCACTTTCAACGCATCGAACAAGACCAGATCGGCGTAGTAACCCGTTTTGATCAGCCCACGCTGCGGCAGTTGATAACGCGCCGCGGACATGCCGCTCATTTTGTGCACCGCCACGGTCAGGGGGAAGAGTCCTTCGTCGCGGCTATAATGGCCCAGTACGCGCGGGAAGGCGCCCCACAGGCGCGGATGCGGCATCGGATCGTTTGGCAGGCCATCCGATCCCACCATGGTCAGTGGATAACTCAACACCCGGCGTACATCCTGCTCGTCCATGTTGTAGTAAATCGCGCCTGCCGGCATCAGCTGCTTGCCGGCCTCATGCAGGCTCATCGACCAGGTTCCGGCGATGTCCCGCAAAGACTGCCCCGCCATCTCCGGGTGCGGTTCGGACCAGGTGATGACGATGTCGAATTCATCAGTGATCTGTTTTAAATCCAGCGTCGACGAGCTGGCGGAATAGGGATAGCAGTCGCAGGACACATCCTGCGTCTGGCGCACCTTGTCGAACAGTTTTAACGTTTCCTGGGTGCGGCCCCAGTTTTTGGCTCCGGCACATTTATGATGGGAAATCACCACGGGTACCCGGCCATGACGGCCAATGCGGAAGGCCTCATCCATCGCCTCGAGTATAGGTTCAAACTCCGAGCGCAGGTGAGTGGTGTAAATACCCTGCTCGCCCGCCAACTCTTCCGCCAGTGCCATCACCTCTTCGGTGGGGGCTGAAAACGCCGTGGCGTACGCCAGACCGGTGCTCAACCCCAACGCGCCCTGTAGCAATGCCGTGCGCAATTGCTCGCGCATGGCGACGATCTCCCCGGCATTGGCCGGGCGGAACAGGTCATCCATCTGGTTGCTGCGCAAGGTGGTATGCCCGATCAGCGTCGCGACATTCACCCCAGGCGTCACGGCTTCCACCTGCTGACGGTAGGCCGCAATCGTCGGGTAAACGAAATGTTCTTTCTCACCCAGCAGGTTCATCGGATCCGGCACCTGGGTCCTGATCGTCGCTCCGGCCGCGCTGATACCACAGTTGCCGACAATCACCGTCGTCACACCCTGTGAAATCTTCGGCAGCATTTCAGGCATGCGGATCACGTTGGTATCATCATGGGTATGCACGTCGATAAACCCCGGAGACAGCACCCGCTCCCGGCCATCGATCACCACCTCGGCGTCGGCCTCGATGGCAGGCGCAATCGCCGCGATGCGGTCGTCTTTGACCGCAACATCCGCCCGGTACTGCGGCCCACCGCTGCCGTCGATCACCGTGACATTTTTAAACAGATACTGATACCGCATGAATCATCATCCTTCCGTTATTGTCTGTGGGATACCGGCTCAGTCACCCAACGGCTGCCGATCGGCCCCTCCGCGATGGCTGTCCAACGCCAGCTTGATGCGGCGTAGCCGATCCCTGGACTGGCGTTTATTCGCCATGGCCAATGCCGTCGCCAGCACGTCCACCATCGCCAGCATGGCGTAGCGCGAGGTGCTGGGTTTGTAGATGTAGTCATTTTCCCGCACCACCAGCGCCAGCAGTACGTCAGCCTGTGCCGCCAGCGGTGTTCCGGCGGGGGTAATCGCCACCACTTTGGCCCCGTACTGGCGGGCAATGGCGGCACTTTCCACCACTTCCTGCGTATAGCCGCCCAGTGACAGCGCCACCACCACATCCTGTTTGCTCACCGCCGCCGCCATCATGCGTACCAAGAGACCGTCACTTTGCGCGTTCACCGGCAGCCCGAGCCGGAACAAACGATGCTGCACTTCTGCCGCACAAATGGTCGAACCGCCGCCCATGCCAATCGCCAAAATTTGCCGCGCATCGCTGAGCCAGCCTACCGCTTTGCCCAACGCCGCTTCATCAATGGTCCGCCGGTTAATATTCAGGACATTGATGATGGTTTCATAAATCCCCTGGATCCCTTCCAGGTCAGGCTCTTCATGAATAAACCTTTGCCCCACCGCCAACGACTGCGCCAGCTTGACCTTGAGATCACGCACGTCCCGGCAGCCCAGCGTTTTGGCAAATCGCGTAATCGAAGCCTGGCTAACGTTGGCCTGCCGGGCCAGTTCGGCGATCGGCAGCGCAGTTACCGCGTCGGCGTCGTCCAAAATAAATTGCGCGATACGTTTTTCGGCGCTGCTCAGCTCGATAAAACGCTCCGTAATGCGCGAGATAATGTCGATTTCAACACCCATCGCCTCACCTCATAGTGGTTAAATTTTGTCATTTACAATGCAAGAAAACAGTGGAAGACTACACAAAAAACAGTTCTAAAAATGATACTTTGTACCCAACTCACGAAAATAAATAATTAAAACACAGTTAAATCAATAATTTTAATAGCGATACTCATTTTAAAAAAGATAGAACCCTTAAAGGATAATGTTATGAAATACCAAAAAAACTTCTCCGTTACCCACAAAGCCGCCGTGATGCACAATCACCCCGGTGCCGCGGTAAACCTGCTCAATGAGGATGTCTGCCTGCCGGCCGCCGCCATTAAATCCAGCAGCCTGGAAAACAATATTGCCTGGATGCAAAACTATGCCGATGCGCGCGGCGTTTCTTTAGCCCCACACGGTAAAACCACCATGACGCCGTGGATCTTCCAGCGTCAGGTAGCGCAAGGCGCCTGGGCAATTGGCGTCGGCTCCGCCTGGCAGGCAAAAGTGGCCATGGAAGCCGGCGTGCCTCGGGTACTGATGGCGAACCAACTGGTCGGCAAGGCCAATATGCAACTGATCGCCGAACTCAAGGCGCAGCACCCCGCTAGCGGTTTCTTTTGCTGTATCGACAGCCTGAGCAATGCGCAAACCCTCGCGGCATTTTTCAGCCAGCACGGGCAAACGCTGGATGTGTTGGTGGAATTGGGTGTCCCCGGCGGGCGCTGCGGTTGCCGCAGCGTGGCGCAGGCGGAACGGCTGGCGCAGGAGATAGCCGCACTGCCGGGTTTGCGTCTGCAAGGTATCGAACTGTATGAAGGCGTGATGCACGGCGACGATGCCCAGCACAAAATCGAACAATTCCTGCGTGAGGCCGCCGGTCTGCTACGCGGGCTACACCAGCAAGGTTTATTGAACGCTGAGCAAGCAATCCTCACCGGTGCCGGTTCCTCCTGGTATGACGTGGTGTGCAACGTCTGGCGTGAAGAGGCGCTGCCGGCAAACTGTCGCGTCGTGATCCGCCCCGGCTGTTACATCACCCACGATCGGGGAATTTACCAGGACGCGCAAAATGCGGTGCTGGCCCGTGACAGCTACGCCTGCGATCTGGCGGGGGAATTAATCTCGGCATTGGAACTGGTGGCGCTGGTGCAGTCGGTGCCTGAGCCGGGCCGGGTTATCGTCAACTTCGGCAAACGGGATGCCGCCTTCGACGCCGGTCTGCCGCAACCGATCGCCCATTACCGCAATGGGGTTCGCCAGCAGAGCGACACACAGCACCTGATGACCCATGGCATTATGGATCAGCACGCCATGTTAAGCTGTCCGGCAGAGTTCCCGGTGCAGGTCGGTGATATTCTGGTGTTCGCCACGTCTCACCCGTGCCTGACCTTTGATAAATGGAAAACGCTGTTTTTGATTGATGATAATTACAACGTTATAGAGACCATTGAGACGTTTTTCTGATAACGGAAAAGGATACCTGATGAATAACCTGCCCACCGACCGTCTTTTATCGGTGCAGAATCTTTCCCTGGCCGGCCCAGGGAAAGCCCCACGGATTAATCGGGTCACCTTTACCCTGCAGCAAGATGAGTCCGTCACCATCATCGGCCCAAACGGCAGTGGAAAATCCACGCTGTTACGGCTCATTACCGGTGAGCTAAAACCGAGCGAAGGTGAAATTCTCTTTCAGGGAACGCCCTTATCGGCCATCAAGCCCCAGCAGCGTGCCCGTTCCATCGCCTTGCTTAGCCAACACGATAATGCAGATTTGCGGCTTAAAGTTAACGAGTACGTGGCCCTGGGTCGCCTGCCCTGGCAGGCCGATCGCGAGCCATCCGAGCACCAACGCATAATTGCACAAGCGATGGATGACGTAGGTATCCGCCATCTGCAACATCTTCCGTTGGCCAGGCTTTCGGGGGGCGAACGCCAACGGGCCGGATTTGCCCGGGTACTGGCACAGCAGCCGGTGTTGTTATTACTTGATGAACCTACCAACCATCTCGATCCCCTGGCCCGGCACCAACTGCTGTCACTGGTCCATCAAAAAAAGATAACCAGCTTGAAAGTGCTGCATGATCTTGAGTTGGTTCAACCCTTTTCCGACCAGGTCATCATGATGCATCAAGGGAAAATCCTTTGTTACGGGCCCCCCGATGTGGTGCTGGAGTCAACACACCTGCAACAGGTGTTTGGTATGAAATCGCTGCAAGCCCGCCATCCGCTAACCGGCAAAGCCCTGCGTTTTTTCGAGGCGTTGCCAACATCATCCTGCTGAAATTTATCTAAATCGACGGTTGTTTGATCTAACTACATTTGTCATATGAATTATTCAGGTATGTTGCCCCGGTTCCCAATGAGCCGGGTTACTGACTTCGGTTTATCAACCTGGAGTCGATGTGAAAAAGTTAATCCTCGCCGCCTTACTGACATTCGCCTCAGGAAGTGCCGGAGCCTCTGGTTTTCCTGTCACCGTGGACAACTGCGGTCAGCCACTGACCTTTGCCCAGGCCCCGCAACGGGTGGTGATCCAGGACATCAATATGTCGCAAATGGCCTTTGCCCTGCAGCTACAGCCTGCCATGGTTGGCGTGACCGGCATCTCCGGCTGGTACAAAAATATCCCTGAATTTACGCAACAGCGGGGAACCATCCCTGAGCTGGCACCGAAATATCCGACCATCGAAAATCTTCTCGCCGTTAATCCTGACCTGTTTTTCGCTGGCTGGAACTATGGCCTGCGCGGTGACGTCACTCCGCAGGCACTGGCAAAATTTAATATCAAAACGCTGATACTGAGTGAAAGCTGCATCCACGTAGACAACCATCGCCCACGTGCCAGTCTGGATTTGTTATACGACGACATGATTAGGCTCGGCAAAGTCTTTGGCAAACAGGAGCAGGCGGAAACGCTGGTCAATGGCTGGAAGCAGCAAGTGACCGATATCCATCGCAAAGTTGCGACGCAAAAGCCGATAAAGGTGTTTCTTTATGATTCTGGCGAAGATAAGCCCTACACCAGCGGAGCTTACGCGATGCCGACGGCGATTATTGAAGCCGCCGGGGCAAAGAATGTGATGGATAGCCTAAACACCAGTTGGGCAACCACCAACTGGGAAAGTGTCGCGGCGGCAGAGCCTGAATTTATCATTCTGGTGGATTACCAGGCAGGGACGACCGGCGATACCGACCAAAGGCAGCTTTTTCTTGAACAACACCCATTGATGAAACACACGCGAGCAGTGCTCAATCATCGTTATTTGAAATTGAAATATCAGGAGCTGACGCCGGGGCCGGTCAATATTGACGCCATCCACAAACTGGCGCACGCCCTTTACCCCGCAGCCTTTACCTAATGTCGGAAAAAATGCGTTTCAGGCTGGCATGGACAATCGCCCCAGTGTTGCTGGCGGGGTTGATGTTCGCCAATGTCGCACAAGGCAGCGTGCCGCTCTCTTTCTCTCAGGTGGTAAGCGCTCTGGGTCTCACCCCTGGCGAAGTGCCGCCGATGATTAAAAGCATTGTGCTGGATCTGCGCTTGCCCCGCATGCTGTTGGGATTACTGGCCGGTGCCGGGTTGGCGCTGGTCGGTGCGCTATTACAAACCACCACCCGCAATGACCTGGCCGATCCTTTTCTGTTCGGCCTTTCCTCAGGTGCCTCCGCCGGCGTGGTCATGGTAATTACCCGCCTCGGTAATAGCCTCGGGGCCTGGGCATTACCGGTATCCTCCTTTGTCGGTGGAATACTCTCTGCTGCGGTGGTGATGATTATTTTTATGACTCAATCGCAGAAAGGCACCGAGAAACTGATTATCTGCGGCCTGGCGGTCTCTTTTTTATTCGGGGCCTTCACCAATTATCTGGTGTTTTCCGGCGATCAACGCACCGCCAGCAGCGTGCTGTTCTGGACGCTGGGCGGGCTGGGGCTGGCACGTTGGGATAATTTGATTTTTGCCTTGCTGGCGCTACTGATACTGGTGGTATTGATTGCCTTGCGTTGGCGATCGCTGGATGGCTTGCTGGCAGGCGAACAGACAGCGGGCACCCTGGGCATCAACACCGGCCGCTTACGCACCGAAGTCTTCCTGTGCTGTTCGCTGGCGACCGCATTACTGGTGGCATTAACCGGGGTGATTGGGTTTGTCGGTTTAATGGTTCCCCACCTGGCTCGCCCCTTTACCGGCGTACGTCACCGGCGTCTGCTGCCGCTGGTTGGCATATTGGGTGCCATACTGCTCTGCGCCGGCGATCTGCTCAGCCGGATCATTACCGCGCCACAGGAACTGCCTATCGGCATTATTACTGCCGGTCTTGGCGGTATTTTCGTGCTGGCTATCTTGCTACGACGAACCCAGTGATCGTCAATTGATACGGCCTGTCTCTAAAGGCCACCAGCCAATCGATTGCGAAAGGGCAAAAATCGGCGTTTTAGCGCTTGCAGTGATCAAAAGCGCGAGTATAATGCGCGACAATTTGCCAGGAGAAAGCATGAAAAACGACGTTTGTTTTGTTAGCCACAACCGACAAAACCGACTGCCAATCGGCAGCCAACTGCCGTTGTTTCTCCTGTTGCTAAACCGATCGTTTCAAGCCCCTCGTTGAGGGGCTTTTTTTTGCCTGAAAAGTCCCGCGCCACGGGCACGAGTCGAGGAGAGTGAAAAATGGCCAACCCGCTGTATCACAAACATATCATCTCTATTAACGATCTCAGCCGCGAGGATCTGGAGCTGGTGCTGCGCACCGCCGCCAGCCTGAAAGCCAATCCACAACCCGAGCTGCTAAAGCACAAGGTGATCGCCAGCTGCTTCTTTGAAGCCTCCACCCGTACCCGCCTGTCGTTTGAAACCTCGATGCACCGTCTGGGTGCTTCGGTAGTGGGCTTCGCCGACGGCAGCAATACCTCGCTGGGCAAGAAAGGCGAAACCCTGGCCGACACCATTTCGGTGATTGGTACCTACGTCGATGCCATCGTCATGCGTCACCCGCAGGAAGGCGCGGCGCGGCTGGCAACCGAGTTCTCCGGCGGCATTCCGGTGCTCAACGCCGGTGACGGCGCCAACCAGCACCCGACCCAGACGCTGCTCGACCTGTTCACCATTCAGGAAACCCAGGGCCGCCTGAACAACCTCAATATCGCCATGGTCGGCGACCTGAAATACGGCCGCACCGTACACTCGCTGGCTCAGGCGCTGGCCAAGTTTGAAGGCAACCGCTTCTTCTTCATCGCCCCGGACGCGCTGGCAATGCCAGCCTACATCCTGCAGATGCTGGAAGAGAAAGGCATTCAATACAGCCTGCACAGCAGCATTGAAGAAGTGGTGCCGGAGCTTGATATTCTCTACATGACCCGGGTGCAGAAAGAACGCCTGGACCCTTCCGAATACGCCAACGTGAAAGCGCAGTTCGTGCTGCGCGCGGCGGATCTGGCCGGGGCTCGTGACAACCTCAAGGTGCTGCACCCGCTGCCGCGCATTGATGAGATCACCACCGACGTGGATAAAACGCCGTACGCCTACTATTTCCAGCAGGCGGGCAACGGCATTTTCGCCCGTCAGGCGCTGTTGGCGCTGGTATTAAACGCAGATTTGGCTCTTTAAGGGGGAACCGTCATGACTCACGATAACAAACTGCAGGTTGAAGCGATCAAGTGCGGTACGGTGATTGACCATATTCCGGCGCAGATAGGCTTTAAGCTGCTGACGCTGTTCAAGCTGACCGCCACCGACCAGCGCATCACCATCGGCCTGAACCTGCCTTCAGGCGAGCTGGGCCGCAAAGACCTGATCAAAATCGAGAACACCTTCCTGACCGAACAGCAGGCCAACCAGCTGGCGATGTATGCACCTAAAGCCACGGTTAACCGCATCGACAATTACGAAGTGGTGCGCAAACTGACCCTCAGCCTGCCGGACCATATCGACGGCGTGCTGACCTGCCCGAACAGCAACTGCATCAGCCGCAGTGAGCCGGTGTCCTCCAGCTTTAGCGTGAAATCCCGCGACGGCGACGTACATCTGAAGTGCCGCTACTGCGAGAAAGAGTTCGAACATCAGGTGGTGTTGCAGGCGGACTGAATCTGCTGTTTTCGCCGGGAGACGGCGCTGTTATTCTCCCGGCGACGCCCTATAATGGGGTTTCTGGATAGAACAACCCTCGATTAGCAGGAGAAAAAATGTCACGTAACATCAGCACTGAACTCGCCCCGGCAGCCATTGGTCCTTACGTGCAGGGCGTTGATCTGGGCAGCATGATCATCACTTCCGGCCAGATCCCGGTCGATCCTAAAACCGGCGCCGTTGCCGACGACGTGGCCGCTCAGGCACGCCAGTCACTGGAAAACGTTAAAGCGATCGTTGAAGCTGCCGGCCTGAAAGTCGCCGACATCGTGAAAACCACGGTCTTCGTCAAAGACCTGAACGATTTTGCCACCGTTAACGCCGCTTACGAAAGCTTCTTCACCGAGCACAACGCACCGTTCCCGGCCCGTTCTTGCGTCGAAGTGGCCCGTCTGCCAAAAGACGTGAAAATCGAAATCGAAGCCATCGCCGTTCGTCGTTAATTCCACGACCGCGCAAGCGCCCAACGGTCAGCCATCGGCTGGCCGTTTTTATTTTAGGAAAAAATATTATTCCAGTTATTTTATAAAGATAACCTCACTTTCAACATATTTACATTTCCACAATAAAAATGCATCTATAATTATTTTTCACCCGGCCGGGACATGACTCTTTGCAGTTTGTTAATCAGACTAATAATCTCAGGAGAATAACCCCATGGCTCAAAGCGTATTGGATTATTTTATCCAACAGGTGACCTATTCCCCCGAAGCACTGGCGATCGTCAGTCACAATAAGCGCCTCACTTACCGGCAGTTGGATGATGCCAGTGACCAGCTGTGCGGATACCTGCAACAGCAAGGCGTCCGCCCCGGTGACTGCGTGCCGCTCATCGCATTACGTACCGCAGAATTCCCGATCGGTATACTGGCAATCCTGAAAGCCGGAGCCCGTTATATTCCCATTGATGCCCGATATCCTGAAAAAAGAATTCAGGATATCCTCAGACAAAGTGCAGCTAACACAATAATATTAAGCAACTTATCAATCGATCTCGAAATTAGGTCCCCTGACGTAAAAGTCTTTGCGATTGATAATATTACCTCGAGTGAACCGTTACCCTTTGAATTAATAAAACCGCAGGGTAATACAACTGCCTATATTATTTTCACCTCCGGCACCACCGGCAATCCCAAAGGGGTCATGATTGCCCATCATTCACTGCTGAATATTGTCCTCTGGCATAACCAAAAGTTCGCCATGAATCGCGCAAGCCGTTCAACGCTGATAGCCGGTATTGGTTTTGACGTGGCGCAGTGGGAAATTTGGGCGGCATTGACCAGCGGCGGTACGTTGTATTTGCCCGAGGAAGAGACCCGCTTGCAGCCTTCTGCCCTGCTCGACTTCTTCGCGCACCATCACATCACCCATGCTTTTGTGCCCACAGTGTTGGTGGCTGAAATTGTCAGTGCGCCACAGCCGGAAAATCTGGCGTTGCGCTACCTGTTTACCGCAGGGGAAAAGCTCAACCCGGTCGATCTCAGCGGGGTGAGCTACCCGTTGGTGGATTACTACGGCCCGACAGAAGCAACCATCTTCGCCACCTGGAATTTGGTCAGTTGCGCCACACAACACGCCCCTGCCACTATCGGTCGGCCGGTGGCAGATACCGAGATATTCATTCTCGATGATAATCTGCAACCCGTCAGCGGGCAGCAACCCGGCGAGCTTTACATCAGCGGCAACTGCCTGGCACGCGGCTACCTGAATGATACGCAGCTCACCGCCGAAAAATTTATTACCCCCGCGCATTTTGCCGGCAAACGGCTCTACCGCAGCGGCGATCGGGCACGCTGGCTGCCGGATCATCGGATCCAGTTCCTCGGCCGTATCGACGACCAGATCAAGATCCGTGGTAACCGCGTGGAGCTGGGCGAGATAGAAAGCGTCATGGCACAGGTGACAGGCGTGAAGGCCGCCGTTGCGGCCGTTACCCAGCCGCAGGATCCCGCCAACAAACAGATTGTGGCCTTTCTGGTGGCCGACCAGAACGACGCTGGGGTGATCGAACGCTTGAAGCAACATCTGAAAGCCACATTGCCATCTTACTTCCTGCCCGCCGAGTACCGGCTGCTGGATCGTCTGCCGATCAATGCCAACGGCAAAACTGATAAGGCTGCGCTGCTGGCCCTTTCCCGCACGCTTCAACCTCCGGCAGCAGAAACGCTGACCGGCAGCCGGCAGGCCCTTGCCGCTATTTGGTGCCGGCTGTTGGGAACGGAGCATATCCGCGCCGAAGACAACTTTTTCGACATCGGTGGCCATTCACTGCTGGCGGCAAAGCTGGCGACGGCCATCGCCCAGCAAATTGGAGGGAAGGTTTATGTCCGCGATATTTATGAATACCCGACGATAAATCGTCTGGCGCAGGCGCTGGATGAACGCAGCGGCCATGCGCTGCCGACGGTGGACAGCGAACCGGTGCGTGCTCTGCAGGACGACGTCTGGTTGCCCGCAGACATCACCATCAATCCACAATACGATACACGGCAGATAAGCTCGCCCAGGGCCATTTTTCTCACCGGTGCCACCGGGTTTATCGGTGCGCATCTGCTGGCAGAGCTGCTGAGTACCACCTGTGCCGAGTTGTATTGCCTGGTGCGGGAGCGCAGCCGGATATCCCCGCAACAACGACTCGACGAGATCCTGACTCGCTATCAGATTACTTTATCCGCCGAGCAGTACGCACGCATCCATCTGATCCCCGGCGACGTGGCCGAGCATGATTTCGCCCTGTCACCTGAACACTACCGTGAACTCAGCCAGCGGGTCGATATCATTTATCATTCGGCGAGCGCGGTGAACTTTATCCAACCCTATTCATATATGAAACGCGACAATGTGCAGGGCCTGCGCGAAATGATTCGCTTTGCCGCGCACCAGCGCACCAAACCCCTGATGTTGATGTCGACGATTTCGGTCTATAGCTGGGGGCATCTGCACACCGGCAAACGGGTGATGCTGGAAAGTGACGACATCGATCAAAACCTGCCGGCGGTGATCAGCGATATTGGCTACGTCCGCAGCAAATGGGTAATGGAAAAAATTGCCGATCTGGCGGCATCGCAAGGCTTGCCGCTGATGACCTTCCGTCTGGGGTACGCCACCTGCCATAGCCGAACCGGCGTCAGCGCCAGCTATCAATGGTGGGGGCGACTGGTGAAAACCTGTATTGCCAGTGGCACGCGGCCTGCGCTGCAGGATTTGCGCGAGGGCCTGACAACGGTGGACTATATGACCCAGGCCATTGCACATATCACCCGTAATCCGCAGGCTCTGGGGAAGAAATTCAACCTGATCCACCAGCACCGCAACAACCTGACGCTGCAAGACTTCTTCGGCCTGTTGGAGCGTGAGTTTGGCTATCACTTCCACCCGCTGCCCTTCGAGCAATGGCGGGCACAGTGGGAACACAACGCCGATGCACCGCTCTACCCGTTGCTCAGCCTGTTCAGGGACAATATGGTGAATGGGCAATCGACGGTGCAGCTCTACCAAAATACCTACCAGTGGGATTGCAGCAACCTGCAGCATTTCCTGCAGCACAGCGGGATCGAAGAACCGCGCTTTACCCGGCAAGTGCTACTGAATTATCTGCAGCAGTCCATCGGCGCGCCACAGCCGTCATTGCAGGTATAAAGACCAGGGCGCCCGGAAATGTGAAAGGTGATTATTGAACTGAATAATCCAATGGCCGCTATTGCGGCCATTGCTGATTACTTATGGGTTCGGTTTCGACGGACACCGCCGGCGGCTTCCATGATCGGAGCAGTTTGAGGTTTAATGCGCTTTGCGGCCTGTTTCAACACGGCTAACACTTCTTCACGTGAAGCGCTAATCGGCATCCCTCGGGGCGTCAGGTTGTTAATCTCTTCAGAAGTATAGGTTTTTACAACTGTCAGCCCTTCCCCTTCGGCCTTGTACACTTCCAGCTCATAGGAAGCAGTTTCCGCTACAATCCGACCTGTAGTTTTAATGACCATATCACCCCCTATAATCCCGTCAGCAGGTCATCATTGTCGCTCAAATATTGTTCAGCATCAACCGAGGCCGATGACTCTGGACGGATTGAGTCTTCGATAAACCATTGGAATAAAGCCTGTGCATCACGATAGAGAATGCCATTATCACCTGAGGTGATATCAATAAAGTGATGTTCATTGATGTAGTAATCAGCGACTCTCGCATTGATCGGTGATATTAGCCGCAAGCCTACGCATTGGGTTTCGACCATGAACAACACGGCTGCATAGAGAGCAAAGCGAAAGGTATTGCCATCAAGACGCGAGTCTTGGATGTGGAAATTTTGCAGCATTTCAACATTGAGCACCGCAGGCATATTGCCTGTCGCGGGGCAAAACTGACATATACAGGCACCAGCCGGCCTTTGATTCGCATCCAAAATCTTAAAGCTAAATTTGAAAGCATCTGGGTTATTCAGCGCGGCACCACTCAACTCCCAAGGGATACGCTGATTTTCAGGCAGCCGACGCGTCTGCACTATGCACCATTCCAAATCCTCGGCGGTTAACATTTGCACCCGAATGTTATGTTCACCGGCAGCAAAGATTTCATTGGTTGTAGCTAATACCCTTTGTCCCAGCTCCTGAACATTAAAATCATGCGGCATTATCAGTCCCTTGAATGCTTTATAAATTAAGACGTTAGAAATACGACTTCAATTTTATAACGCACTTTTCATTCTGTCTTCGAGACATCCACTGCTGGGTTTAGAGTCTGAGGCACGCACCGCAGTTTTGCTCCATTTTAAGGCGGCGCCCGGTTGGGTTGCACCCAAAGCGGGCCGTTTCCTGCCACGACCTGGCGTTTTCGCGCCATTTTCGCCCCTTTATCACCTTGGCACATTTTATGCTGGATCCGTCTACAGCCTGCAATGTCGACGAGGTGACGATGCTAAATATCGATCTGTCCGCTTCACCGTTTTTTGATGAAATGCTTCTGGCTGAGGGTAAACACCGAGGTCATTACGAAGCTTACTGGCATTGGCTGCAACAGGCCGATCACAAGGCCATTCAGCGTAAAAGGGAAGAGGCTGCACTGCTGTTTCATCGGGTGGGAATTACCTTTAACGTTTATGGTGAGGATGATGGTGCCGAAAGGCTAATCCCGTTCGACAGCGTTCCGCGCATCATTCCCGCCGGCGAATGGGCGATGCTCGATCGCGGCATCCGCCAGCGCGTCCAGGCGCTGAACGCCTTTCTGCACGATATTTACCATCAACAACATATTCTGAAAGCCGGGATCATTCCGGCGGAACAGGTGCTGGCCAACGATCAATATCAACCCTGCATGCAAGGGGTCGATTTGCACCGCAATATTTACGCGCACATTGTCGGCGTGGATATGGTGCGCGGCGGCGACGGCCAGTATTACGTACTGGAAGACAACCTTCGCACCCCGTCCGGCGTGTCCTACATGCTGGAAAACCGCAAGATGATGATGCGCCTGTACCCGGAACTGTTCGCCCAACAGCGTATTGCGCCGGTGGAACGCTACCCGTCGCACCTGCTGCAAACCCTGCGTGAAAGCTCGCCGATTAACGATCCGACCGTGGTGGTGCTGACACCTGGCCGCTTTAACAGCGCTTATTTCGAGCACAGTTTCCTGGCGCAGCAGATGGGGGTTGAGCTGGTGGAAAGCGCCGACCTGTTCGTCAAGGACGGCGCGGTGTTTATGCGCACCACCGCCGGGCCCTGCAAGGTGGACGTGATCTATCGGCGGGTCGACGACGCCTTTCTCGATCCGCTGGCGTTCCGCCCGGACTCAATGCTCGGCGTGCCGGGGCTGCTGTCGGTATATCGCACCGGTAACGTGGTGCTGGCCAACGCCATTGGCACCGGCGTGGCCGACGACAAGTCGATATATCCGTACGTACCTGAGATGGTGCGCTTCTATCTGCAGGAAGAGCCGATCCTCAATAACGTGCCGACCTGGCAATGCCGTCACAAAAATGAGCTGTCGTACGTGCTGGCCAACCTGGAACAGATGGTAGTAAAAGAGGTTCACGGTGCCGGCGGCTACGGCATGCTGATCGGCCCAGCGGCGACCAAAGACGAAATCGCCCACTTCCGTGCCCTACTGCTGGCCAAGCCCCATAACTACATTGCGCAAAACACGCTGGCATTGTCGACCTGCCCGACCTTCGTCAACGACGGCCTGGCACCACGGCATATCGATCTGCGGCCGTTTGCCCTTAGCGGCGCGGAAATCCGCCTGGTGCCGGGCGGCCTGACGCGCGTAGCGCTGGCGCAAGGCTCGCTGGTGGTCAACTCGTCGCAAGGCGGGGGAACCAAGGATACCTGGGTATTGGAGGACGACGCATGCTGAGCCGAACTGCCAGTGAACTCTATTGGATGGCCCGCTATCTGGAGCGGGCAGAAAGCATCGCCCGGGTACTCGACGTCACCAACAAGCTGTCGATGATGCCGATCCGCGACAGCGAAGATCAGGATCTGCAGGTGCCGCTCAACCTGACCAGCACCGGGGAGCTGTATGCCGCAGCCTATCCTGACCTGACCATGGCCAATCTGGTCAGTTTTTTTGCCCTCGACAGCCGCAACCACAGCAGCATTTACAGCTGTTTGCAGATGGGCTGGAACAACGCCCACGCGGTACGCGGCAGCCTGTCTTCCGAGGTTTGGGAGTGCATTAACTCCACCTGGATCGAGATGAAGCTGATCCGCCGCCAGGGCATTGGCTCGGTGGGCGCCGATGCCTTCTTCGACTGGGTAAAAGAACGCTCACACCTGTTTCGCGGCGCCATGTTCGGCACCCTGCTGCGCAGCGACGCCATGTGCTTTATCCGCCTCGGCACCCTGCTGGAACGGGCCGACAGCACCGCCCGCCTGCTGGGGGTGAAAAATGCGCTGATGGACAGCGATGGCGACCCGGTACGCGAGTATTACCGCATGGATACGCTGCTACGGGCGGTCAGCGCCCGCGAGGCCTATCACAGCATCTACAAGCAGCAGCTCAGCCGCGACACCATTGCCGAACTGATGATCCTGCGTAATGAGATCCCGCGTTCCCTGCTGGCTTGCGTCGGCGATATGGTGCAACAGCTGGAGCAGATTGGTGGCAACAGCGCCAATCAACCACGCCGGCTGGCACATACGCTGCACGCCGAACTGCGCTTCAGCAGCATGAAGGATTTGAACCGGGTCGGGCTGAACGACTGGCTGGACGCCTTTCTTGGGCAAATTGGCGGCATTGCGGAAAGCATCCATCACACCTATCTGGAGGCACAATGAAACTCAACATTGAGCACAATACCCATTATACCTACGCCCAGCAGGTGCAGCGCAGCACCCAGTATCTGCGCCTGACGCCACAGAACTCCCGGCACCAGCGCGTGATCTCCTGGCAACTGACGCTGCCGGAAGATGCGGTGTGTACCACCGATGCCTTCGGTAACGTGCTGCACGTGCTGACGCTGGATCACCCACATCAGGCGATCACCATTCAGGCCCACGGCGTGGTGGAGATTGAAGACGGCGTAGAGGATCAGGTGATGGGGCATCTGTCACCGCTGGTATTCCTGCGCCACAGCCCGTTGACCCAGCCCGACAGCGCGATCCAGGCCTTTGCCCTGCGCTATTACCAGCCGCAGGCGGTGCTTGCCGGGCTGGAAAACCTGATGGGCGAACTGCTGCTGAAAATGCCTTACAGCCCTGGCTCCACCAGCGTTACCGACAGCGCGGCCCAGGCGTTCGCCACCGGTACCGGCGTCTGTCAGGATCACACCCACGTATTTCTGGCCTGCTGCCGCAGCCTGAATATTCCGGCGCGTTATGTCAGCGGCTATCTTTACAGCGAGGACTCTACCCACGTCGCCACCCATGCCTGGGCGGAAGCCTGGGTCGACGAACGCTGGCACAGTTTTGACGTGACCAACAACACCCGTCTGCCGAATCAGCACCTTAAGCTGGCGGTAGGCATCGACTATCTGGACGCCTGCCCGGTGCGCGGCATGCGGCTGGGCGGCGGCTGCGAGAATATGCAGACCATCGCCGAAGTGCAAATGATGCCCAGCGGGCAATAGCCTGTTGCCGAAAATGAAGGTTTACGGCACGCTGGCATTTGGCGGCGTGCCAGTCTTGTTTTGAGGGAATGTGGAATGACCTATTGTGTGGCCATGCGCTTGTCATCCGGGCTGGTCTTTGCTTCTGATTCACGCACCAATGCCGGAGTGGACCATATTTCTACCTTCCGCAAACTGCACGTGTTCCAGCAGGAGGGGGAGCGCCTGCTGGTGCTGCAAAGTGCCGGCAATCTGGCGACCACCCAAAGCATCATCAGCCTGCTGCAACGGCGCTGCAAAGACGCCGAACGCCCCAATCTGCTCAATGCCCCCAGCCTGTACGAAGCCGCCACGCTGGTGGGCGAAACGGTACGAGAAGTGATCCAACGCGACAGCGAAGCCCAGCAGAGCGGCAGCACCACCGATTTTAGCTGTAGCCTGTTGCTCGGCGGCCAGATCCATGGCGAAGAGATGCGGCTGTTCCATATCTATCCGCAGGGTAATTTTATCGAAGCCACCCGCGATACGCCCTATTTCCAGATTGGCGAAAGCAAATACGGTAAACCAATTATTGATCGAGTGCTGAACTACGATACCCCGCTGGAACAGGCGATGCAGTGCGCGCTAATCTCCCTCGATTCTACGCTACGCAGTAACCTGTCGGTCGGCCTGCCGCTCGACGTGATGATTTACCCGCGCGACAGTTTCAGCAGCGCACAACAATACCGCATCACCGAGGATCATCCGCATTTCAACGCCATCCGCAAAGGCTGGGGCGAAGGGCTGGTCAGCATTTTCAAACAGTTGCCGCCGCTGCAGCTGTAGGTTTTTGTGAGGGCTCAGCATGCAGAGCCCCTACGCATGCTGAGCCCGGCGATGCAGAAAATTATTCGATCGCGCTGGCACGCAGCAGGGCTTCCAGCGGGTAGACCGCCGCAATCACCACTTCGTCTCTCTCTGCATCCGGCATCAAACCTGTTTTTTGCACAAACTGACATCCGTAACGCGTAATGGATGCTACTTCGGCCACTTTTCTTAAAAAGATATCCCCGCCATGTAATGACCGGCTGACTTGTTAATATTCATCAGTTAATCAAACGGGAAAAAGGGTCAAGGATGAGTAAGCGTCGCGACATCATTGATGGGCGGGAATATGGCAGTCCCTATGGATTGATCTACACAGAGGTTCTTGGATGGATTGATCTGGGCCATGCTCAGGGTACTGACATCAAAACCGTGTTGAGAAGTCTTGAGACCGGAGAATCTTCTGGTCAGGATCGATACGATATTACCTATTCACAGTCTATGGTTGATCCGTTTTACACCATAAAAATGGGTAAATTTATTATCTGGCGCATTAAAAGAGGCCGTTCATATTTCGAACGCCAGCGCTGATGGCTCATACATTGATAAAGCGAAAGGGGGAACATTACCCTATGCGTAGATCACTTAAGCTACTCAGCGTCGTTGTTATCGTGAGTGCTGCTGCGCTCGCGTATATCTGGCCCTATATGCAGATGGAGTTTGCTGGCAGCGCGCACTATACCGAGCAAAATAAACGGGAGTATGATTTTTATACGCCCGAGATTCTGAGAAAAATTCCCCGTATTACCCCCCGTTATGACTTCGATTTCGCCAACATCACGGGCCCTGCAACGCATGTGTATGCAGTGAAATTTTACGGTACCGAGGATACCCATAAAATTGACGATTACCTGACATCAATCGGCTACGAACGCCAGGGCAACTGCAATATTGACAATGTATGCTGGCGCGGTGCAGATCTCACGGAAACCGTGATGGTAAGAACCTTAAAGAGCGAAAAAGGTGTCATTGTGCAGGTTGTCTACAACTTCACATCGCAATTGGACGCTAACAAAATGACGGTGAATGGCAGCCGAAAAAGCAAATGAATGTGAGCCGACGGGATGGATCACAGATGCCCTCTCTTGCAGTGCAGAGAGGGCTTGAGAGATTACTGCCAGCCGTAACGGCGCACAAACCAGCCTTTCACACACTGGGTCAGCACCATATAACCGCCCAGGATCAGCACCAGCCATGGGAAGTAGCCGAGCGGCAGCGCCTGCAGCTGCAGGAAACTGGCCAGCGGCGAGAAGGTCAGGCCGATACCGGTGGCGATCACCAGCAAGGTCATGATGCACAGCGGCCATGAAGGACGGCTCTGGATAAACGGAATTTTGCGCGTGCGGATCATATGCACAATCAGCGTTTGCGACAGCAGCCCTTCAATGAACCAGCCGGACTGGAATAACGTCTGCATTTCCGGCGTATTGGCTTTAAACACCCACCACATCAGGCTAAAGGTCAGCACGTCGAAAATCGAACTGATCGGCCCAAAGAACACCATAAAACGCCCAATATCGCCGGAGTTCCAGCGCTGTGGCTGGGTTATCTGATCGTCATCGACATTGTCGAACGGAATGGCGATCTGCGAAATGTCATACATCAGGTTCTGGATCAGCAGGTGCAGCGGCAACATCGGCAGGAACGGCAAAAAGGCACTGGCAATCAGCACGCTGAAGACGTTACCGAAGTTGGAACTGGCGGTCATCTTGATGTATTTGAGCATATTGGCGAAGGTGCGACGCCCCTCAATCACCCCCTGCTCCAGCACCATCAGGCTTTTTTCCAACAGGATAATATCCGCGGCTTCCTTGGCGATATCCACCGCAGAATCCACTGAAATCCCGATATCCGCCGCACGCAGCGCCGGGGCATCGTTAATTCCGTCGCCCATAAAGCCGACCACATGGCCCTGCTGACGCAGCAGCTTGACGATACGTTCCTTATGCAACGGCGTCAGCTTGGCGAACACCGTGGTACGCGCCGCCACCTGCGCCAGTTGCTGGTCGTCCATCTGTTCAATTTCACTGCCGCGCAGCACATGATCCGCCGCCAGCCCAACGTCTTTACACACCTTGGCCGCCACCAGCTCGTTGTCGCCGGTGAGGATCTTCACCGTTACGCCGCTGTTTTTCAGCGCCGCCAGCGCCGGTTCGGTGCTCTCTTTTGGCGGATCGAGGAAGGCCACATACCCTTCGAGGATCAGATCCATTTCATCGGCCACGCCGTATTCATAAGCCTGCGCCGGCAGGATCTTGTTGGCTACCGCCACCACCCGCAGCCCCTGCTGGTTAAGATCGTCGGTAACGCGCCGTATGCGTGCCAACAACGCCTCAGTCAGCGGGATCACTTGATCTTCCTGCCGCACATGGCTGCAAATCGCCAGCATCTCTTCCAGCGCGCCCTTGCAGATCAGCTCGTGATATTGCGCGTCTTTAGCCACCACCACCGACATACGGCGGCGTTCAAAATCAAACGGGATCTCATCCACTTTGTGGTAATGCTGCAACGCGTCCGGCTGTTGGCTTTGCTGTGCGCAGCTCAGCACCGCCACGTCGAGCAGGTTTTTCAGCCCGGTCTGGTAGAAGCTGTTCAGCCAGGCATAATGCAGCACCCGATCGCTGGCGACGCCGAACACGTCGGTATGGCGCTCCAGCACGATTCTATCCTGGGTCAGGGTGCCGGTTTTGTCGGTGCACAGAATGTCCATGGCACCAAAGTTCTGAATGGCGTCCAGGCGTTTGACGATCACTTTCTGTTTGGACAGTTTCACCGCCCCTCTGGCCAGGGTAGAAGTGACAATCATCGGCAGCATTTCCGGGGTCAGCCCCACCGCCACCGACAGCGCGAACAGCGCCGCTTCCCACCAGTCACCCTTGGTGTAGCCGTTGATCAACAGCACAATTGGCGTCATCACCATCATGAAACGGATCAACAACCAGCTGACTTTACTGATCCCGCTCTGGAAGGCATTGGGTTGCTGATCCTGACCGATCACGCGCTGCGCCAATTGGCCGAAGTAGGTGTCGCCGCCGGTGCCAATCACCATCGCCAACGCGGTGCCGCTCACCACGTTGGTGCCCATAAAGCACAGATTCTGGCATTCCAGCGGATCTTCCGCCTGCTCACGCAGCTCGGCGACTTTCTCCACCGGCAGAGACTCACCGGTCAACGCCGCCTGGCTGATAAACAGATCTTTTGCCGACAGTACGCGCAGATCCGCCGGGATCATGTCGCCCGCCGCCAGCTTGATGATGTCGCCCGGCACCAGTTGCGAGATCGGCAGCTCCAGATGCTCGCTTTTACCGGTCAGTGCGTCACTACGAATTACTGTAGCGGTATTGCTGACCATGGCTTTCAGCGCATCCGCCGCCTTGTTGGAGCGCGCTTCCTGAATGAAATTCAGCAGCGTGGAGATCACCACCATCAGGGCGATCACCAGTGCCCCGGTCAGATCCTCGGTAGCATAAGAGATCATGCCAAGCGCGGTCAGCAACAGGTTGAACGGGTTGCGATAACAGTGCCACAGGTGCTGCCACCAGGCCTCTTGCTGCTGATCGTCAATAACGTTCTCACCGCAGCGTTCGCGTACTCGCTCCGCCTCATGGTCGGTTATGCCTTCCGGATGACTTTGAAAGCGCAGATAAAGCTCGGTGGTGTTCGCGGCAGCGCATTCCAGCCGCTGCTGTGCCAAACCGGCGGGCAACCCCTGCGCTTTGCCGCCAAGGCCGTCCAACAGGCTGTCACGGTGCACCAAACGGCGCGGTAAATTGCGGCTGAGCAGGCCCAGCAGCTGACGGGGGATATTTTTCAGTTTCATTTTTTCGCACCTCGTCGCCCATTGCCTCACGGCAGTGGGTGAACACGGGATCGCCCCCGGCCAGGCTTTCGGACACGCCAAAAAGCCTCTGCCGGGGCAGATCCTTACATTTTTATAGCAGCAGGAGCGAACGACGGGCGCGCGCTACCGGTTACCGTTTATTACTTCACCGGTAAAACAGCAGCGCAAAGCAGGCAGGTTTTACCGGGGAGCCGAGTCAGGGTCTAACGGGGTCGGATCGGGATCCATAGGGTTGATAACCTCCGGTAAATGAAAAGATCAAACGACAAGAGCGGCCGTTCAGCGCGGTACGTAAATCCCTGCATTAGCCTATAGCTTTCAAGCTGGTCACCTGGCTGCAACTTGAAAGATGATGGATACAGCGCCAAGATCCGTTGCGGAAAATAGGCTATGCTGACGGGCATTCAGCGTAGGCCGCCAGTTTACGCCTTTTAACCTCAATGAAAATTAAACCATGCAAAACCGGCTGACCATCAAGGACATCGCACGCCTGAGCGGCGTAGGTAAATCCACCGTATCACGCGTGTTGAACAACGAAGGCAGCGTGAGCCCGCAGACCCGCGAACGGGTGGAAGCGGTGATCCGTCAGCAGGGGTTCACCCCCTCCAAGTCGGCACGCGCCATGCGCGGCCAGAGCGACAAAGTGGTCGGCATTATCGTTTCCCGTCTCGACTCTCCGTCTGAAAACCAGGCGGTACGCACCATGTTGCCGCTGCTGTATCAGCACGGCTTCGACCCGATCGTGATGGAAAGCCAGTTCGAGACCCGGCTGGTGGAAGAGCATTTGCACGTTCTGCAGCAGCGCAACGTCGACGGGGTGATCCTGTTCGGTTTCACCGGCCTGACGGCGGCGATGCTCAGCCCATGGCAGGATAAAATGGTGGTGCTGGCGCGCGAATACGAGGGGTTTTCTTCGGTTTGCTACGACGACGACGGTGCCGTGCGGCTGCTGATGGAACGCCTGCAGCAGCAGGGCCACCGGCATATCGGCTACCTGGGGGTGCAACTGTCGGATGCCACCACCGGTATGCGCCGCCATCAGGCCTATCTCGACGCCTGCCGGCAACAGCAGATTAGCCCAAGTGTGGCGCTGGGCGAACTGAGCTATCAGAGCGGTTACCAACTGGCCGCCTCGGTGATCGATGCCCAGACTACCGCCCTGGTGTGCGCCTCCGACACTATCGCCCTGGGTGCGATCAAATACCTGCAACAGCAGCATATTGCCCCGCTGCAGGTGTGCGGTATCGGTAATACCCCGCTGCTAAACTTCCTGTTCCCCGAAACCTTTTCGGTTGATCTGGGCTACGGCACGGCCGGGCTGCAGGCCGCACAACAGCTGCTGGGCCAGCTCAGCGGCGAACAGGGCATCCGCCAGATCATCGTACCCAGCCAACTCGCCTGATAGCGGTTCTTTGTTTATCCGCATACATTCCCCAGTCTGAAATCCCCTGTTGATGCTCACACCCCGTGAGCGTCAATTCATCGCTATTTTTGTGCCCGCCACCACACAACAACCGCTAATCGACCGTCTTCACCCAGCCAAGTAAATTACTGTTTATACACACAGTACTCCCTGTGTGTTTTAGCGGTTTTTCAGCACACGGAATGTGTCCCTCCCCAGACCTGCCATTCAGGAGCAACGGAGGGTACCGGACGCTGTTAACCATCAGGAAACAGAATGTCGAAAAGGAAGATAATCATGGCTGAAGAAAAGAAAAATGCTCAGGTGACTAACGGCGTTAATGACGATGTGACTGAGCTGAAATCACTGACCACCCTGCGTAAACGCATCATCAGTGACGATGAAATTGTGACCAAGGCAGCAAACGGTTTTCGCCTGGCAAACGGCAATACCGGCGTGATGCTGCGTAACGACGGTAAGGACTTTTACGCCCTGACCACGCCAAGCGGCCAGGCTCAGGACGGGCAGTGGAACACCCTACGCCCCTTCTCTTTTAACCTCTCAAGTGGCCGGGTTGCACTTCGTAACGGCGTCGATATCTCCGGCGGCGCTATGGTGTCACACAATGCAGGCATCTCTACGGCAACCACCGGCCCAGCGCAGCTTATCAACGGGCAAATCTATAATTCCGCGCCGGTGCATAGCGATTTCACCAGCGGCAACGTGACCACCACCATGATGATGGGAACAAGGGTTATCGCTGGCAAAGAAGACTATGGCCTGCTGTCTTACCGTGACTGGCAGGGACACTGGAACGAATTACAGGTCAGAGCCAACAGCGAGCTTTCGGTCGGGCAATTAATCAAACGCAATGCCGATGGTTGGATTTGGGCTGCTGGCAATAAAAACGTTAACAATAATGCCGACCGCACTACCAACGGCCTGCATGTACAGGGAGCGGGAAACCTGTCCGCCGACCTATACCACTATGAACGTATCGGCAAACACCACATGCTGGCGCTGCACGTTGCCAATGGAGGCGGCGACGGCTGGTATGAATTCCGGGATAAAGGTAATGCGTACACCAACGGCACCTGGAACAGCAGCTCCGATGCCCGGATGAAAACCGACATCGAGAAAATTGAAGGCGCACTGGAGAAGCTGGAGAAAATTGGCGGTTATACCTACCTGAAACAGGGCGTTCCGGAAGCCGGGGTAATAGCCCAGGAAGTAGAGAACGTATTACCTCAATCCGTCACCACCACCGAACTGAAATTAAATGACGGCAGCGTTTTGAAAGACGCCCGCGGAATTAATATCAATGGCGTGGTCGCCCTTCTGGTCGAGGCGTTAAAGGAAGAACGTGGGGCCCGGCTTGCGCTGGAAACTCGGTTAACAGTTTTGGAAAACTCTGCCACAACCAAACATGGTTGATGCCTAGAATGCACTGTAGGCACACGCATTCTAGTACAGAAAAATACATCCGATAATAGATAAAGAATCAGGGAGATGTTTTTATGTCGGGACCAACATATTACCAAAATGGCACCCCTTACAATGCTAATGGAGAACCCATTATTATCATTACCGGCGGGCCGACCCCGCCTAGCGGGACTATTCCCGCACATCCACCGTCTAATGGTGGTTTGTATGTGTCGATGCTCCCGCCTAATGTGGCACCCGTTTATTTGAAGGACCGAATGAGTGTTAAGTATGTTCCCGGAAAAGGGCGACAGTTCACGCCATATGGGCAACTGACCCAATTACAAAAGATTTTTGACGACCAGATAGCTGCAGCCAGGAGCCGCATAGCGGAACCCGTTAACCAGATTATTGAGCGTACCAATGCGGTTTTACAGTTGGTGATGAATACCCAGGTGGGTAATGACCCTCGTATTTTTAGTCCTGAAAAACTTTTACGTGAAGCGAACTATGGTCTGCAAGTAGCCAATAGTGAAGTGCAACTGTCTGAAGGTAATGTATCGCAAAAGCATGAAGCAGCAGAGAAAGCACTGAATGACGTCAAATCGAAATTAGGACTGTCTGGGGTGGCACCAGAAGATTATGACACATTCCTAACTCAAGTATTCCAACCTGTTTCGCGAACCTATTGGGAGGAGTTTTCGGTAAAACCCCGTGTAGAAGAATTTAATGCCAAACAGCGTTTGCTCGCTGCACTGGATAATATCGCTTTCGTTATTCAGGATGTCGTGTCTAAAGCAAGCACTCTGACTGAAGTGGCGAATCAAGTTAAGAAAGAAAGGGCTGACGCAGAAACAGAAGCTAAAGCAAAAGCAGATGCTGAAACCCAGGCGAAAGCCGAAGAGGTAAGAAAAGCGGAAGAGGCACGGAAAGCCGAAGCAGTGCATAAGGCTGAAGAAGCCAGAAAAATACTGTTCGCAAAAGCAGGGGTTTTGGACGCTCCAGCTTACACGCCCGCACAGGTGAAAGCTGCAGAGACTTCCCTCGGCGCAATGGGTTCAATGGTATTGAATCGTGCCCCAGGGATGTTACAGCTATCAACCGCCGCCGAAGGCGTTTTGACCACCACCAGCGAGTTGGCGGGCTCGATAGCCGGGGCTGTGTGGCGAGGAGCTATTGCGTTAGCTGAAGCCGCAACCGTCAGCACCGCAGGGGCAACTGTTGGCGCTTTAGTTATGGGCTTCTGGCCCACAAAAGCAGGGGAAGGCAGCGACAAGCTTTACGGACGCGACATTGTCATGTTTGGCTTTCAGGCCAATCTAATCGCTGCCGGCAAAGTCAGCATTTCGCCGGACATGCACTCTGTCGACTTACCGGTCCGTGGCTCTTTAGTTATGGAGAATGGTCAGCAACAGGCCAGGCTGGTTAAAACGGGTATGGGTGGCGTACCCGCGAGCGTGCCTGTTCTAAAGGCGGCACGTGATGAGAAAACCGGGTTGGATAGGATTACGATTCCTGCAGTGGGAGGGGCACCGTCGCGAACCATCCTGGTTAACCCAGCTCCGGCTGGCCCGACAGCACCTCCCCATACAGGAAACAGTTCGCCTGCCCCCGTCACACCGGTGCATACTGGCACGACAGTAAAACAGGCAGATAGTATAGTTACCACCAGTTTCCCGGCCGATGACCTTAAAGAGCTGCAAGACTTCATTTACTGGCAGCCGGACGCCACTGGCAGCGGCGTCGAGCCAATTTATGTGATGCTGAGTGATCCGCTTGATTCGGGTCGCTTTACCCGCAAACAGCTGGACAAGAAATTTAAGCACGCCAGTGACTTTGGTATTGCCGATACGAAAAAAAATAGAGTAACGTTGACTCAATATCGTGATGCAGTTGAAGCACACTTGAAGGATAGAGACACTGTGGAAAAAGGAACTTATCGACGGGAAAAGGGATCTAAAGTTTACTTCAATCCCAAAAGCATGAGGGTTGTAATCATCAAAGCCAACGGTGATTTTCTCTCCGGATGGAAAATAAACCCCGATGCAGATAATGGTAGAATCTATTTAGAGACAGGTGATTTATGAACAAAATGGCGATAATTGAATTAGCTAGAAGTTTTTTGGAATCAAAAATTAATGCGCTTCAGTTCTCTGAAGAAATATGTATTGAAAGACGTAAATTATATGGTATCGAACAAGAAAAGAATATTTTAAACTGTGGTGAAGAGCTATTTATGGTGGCTGAGATTTATAATCCAGATTCAGATCGTGCTGATTATGAACTGGATGAGTCTGAGTTGAGAAAAGAAGTAAAAGCGACCCTAGATAAATTTAATCTGCTTTAATCTTCCACCATTTCTAAACAGGATTATTTAAACAAATGCCCAATAAACTCTCGTTTATTGGGCTTTTTCATTAACAGCGTATTTATCTATCCCCCTCAAGGCCGGCCGTCATAGCCGTCCCAGTAGGTAGCCACGGCGGAATCCAGCAGGATCTGCCGCTGTTTTTGCGGGTTATCTACTGAATAATGCTGATTGATAAATTTTCCTTTCTTCCCCAAATCACTAAGGAATTCAGGGCTGCGGAAATAGGCTTCCTGCTGCTCTGCCTGCTGGCGCGTCAATCCCTTGGCCCGATCGGCCTTCCCCATTTGATAGAACTGGTCAAAAAACGGAATAGAGGCTTTTATCGAGTCCGGAATTTGGGTTCGTATTTCTGGGGAAAAATCCTCTCGCGCCATTTGATAAATCGCATGCCTGGCGTGGCGTTCCGGGCTGCTTTTTTGGCTGGAGCAGGCGCTCAGCAACAGCGCGGTGAAGACAATAAGGATCCGGGGCAATGTCAAAGTCATCATTCTTCCTTGAAAAAAGTGCGTGGTAGCGGCATTCGCTTTACGCCTTGAAGTAATGGGTGCAACTAATTTCAATCAACTTATTGATTGTTAAGGGTGACAGTATAGCCCGTGTTGCGCGTATTCAAGAGAATATTGCTGAATGCTTCGGCCGGCTCGCAAAATCCCCTGCTGGATAAATGGTCATTTTTTTATCGTTTTGTGATCCTCGCCCCAAACCGGGAACGTTCCCATTTCATAAAAAAAGCGGAGTGACTAAGCTTTGATCATTACTCCAACAACACCTCTGCGGCAGTCTCATACCAAGAAAGGTATCTAATAATGAGCAAAGTAAAACAGCAGGATATCGATCGCCTGATTGTGTTGGTGGGCGGTCGCGAGAATATCGCCACTGTCAGCCACTGCATTACCAGGCTGCGTTTTGTTCTCAATGATCCAGCCCTAGCCAAACCGAAAGAAATCGAAGAGCTGCCGATGGTCAAAGGCTGCTTTACCAACGCCGGGCAGTTCCAGGTGGTGATCGGCCCCGAGGTCGGGGATTACTATCAGGCCCTGATCGCCACCACCGGCGTCAATGAAGCGGACAAAGAGCAGGCCAAGGTCGCAGCACGCCAGAACATGACCTGGAGCGAACGCGCCATCTCGCACTTCGCCGAAATCTTCTTCCCCCTGCTGCCTGCCTTGATCAGCGGTGGTTTGATCCTCGGTTTCCGTAACGTCATCGGCGACATCCCGATGTCCGGCGGCCAAACGCTGGCGCAGATGCACCCGGCGTGGAAAACCATTTACGACTTCCTGTGGCTGCTCGGTGAAGCCATCTTCATGTTCCTGCCGGTCGCCATTTGCTGGTCAACGGTGAAAAAAATGGGCGGTACCCCGGTGTTGGGTATCGTGCTGGGCGTCACGCTGGTTTCTCCACAGTTGATGAACTCCTATCAGCTCGGTCAGCAGATCCCGGAAGTGTGGAACTTCGGCTGGTTCACCATTCAGAAAGTCGGCTATCAGGCACAGGTGATCCCTTCAATGCTGGCCGGTATGGCGCTGGGCTGGATTGAGACCCGCTTGAAAAAGATCGTGCCGGATTACCTGTATCTGGTGGTGGTGCCGGTGGTTTCCCTGCTGCTGGCGGTGTTCCTGGCGCATGCGTTTATCGGGCCGTTCGGCCGCATGATTGGCGATGGCGTAGCCTGGGCGGTGAAAGCCGTGATGACCGGCAGCTTCGCCCCTATTGGTGCCGCGCTGTTTGGCTTCCTGTATGCGCCGCTGGTGATTACCGGCGTGCATCAGACCACGCTGGCCATCGATATGCAGATGATCCAGAGCATGGGCGGCACCCCGGTCTGGCCGCTGATTGCACTGTCCAACATTGCGCAGGCCTCGGCGGTGCTGGGCATTATCATTGTCAGCCGCAAGGCCAACGAGCGTGAAATCTCGGTGCCGGCGGCCATCTCCGCCTACCTCGGCGTCACCGAACCGGCGATGTACGGGATCAACCTGAAATACCGTTTCCCTATGCTGTGCGCGATGATTGGCTCCGCCTTCGCCGGGCTGATCTGCGGCCTGGACGGCGTGATGGCTAACGGTATCGGCGTTGGTGGTTTGCCGGGCATTCTGTCGATCAAACCGCAGTTCTGGATGATTTACACGGTGGCGATCCTGGTAGCGGTGGTGATCCCGCTGGTACTGACCATCATGGTTTACAAACGCAAGGCCAGCCGCGGTGAGCTGCCGGTCTGATTGAAATGTCGGGGCCCGGTACGCCGGGCCTGTTAAGGTATTTATATGAGCAATCCAATCCCCTGGTGGCAGAACGGCGTCATCTATCAAATCTATCCGAAGAGTTTTCAGGACAGCACCGGCAACGGCTACGGCGATCTGGCCGGTGTGACGCAGCGGCTGGACTACCTGCAGGAACTGGGCATCGACGCCATCTGGCTGACGCCGGTGTATGTCTCGCCGCAGGTGGACAACGGGTATGACGTGGCGGATTACTGCGCCATCGACCCGGCCTACGGCACCATGAAGGATTTCGATCGCCTGATTGCTGCCGCCCACCAGCGCAGCATCCGCATCGTGATGGACATGGTGTTCAACCACACCTCGACCGAGCACCCGTGGTTTAAAGCCTCGCAGGATCCTGACAGCCCGTTCCGCCAGTTTTATGTCTGGCGCGACGGCGAAGGCGATGCCCTGCCGAACAACTGGCGCTCCAAGTTTGGCGGCAACGCCTGGCAGTGGCACGCCGACAGTGGCCAGTATTATCTGCACCTGTTCGCCACCGAACAGGCGGATCTCAACTGGGAACACCCACCGGTGCGCGAAGAACTGAAGAAAGTGTGTCAGTTCTGGGCCGACAAAGGCGTCGACGGCCTGCGTCTGGACGTGATCAACCTGGTCTCCAAGCAGCAGAATTTCCCGTCCGATAACCAGGGTGACGGCCGCCGTTTCTACACCGATGGCCCACGCATTCATGAATTTTTGCAGGAAATGAGCCGCGATGTGTTTCAGCCGCGTGGCCTGATGACCGTCGGTGAAATGTCTTCCACCACCCTGGAACATTGTCGGCAGTACGCGGCGCAAAGCGGTGAAGAGCTGTCGATGACCTTCAACTTCCACCACCTGAAGGTGGACTATGCCGGCGGCGAAAAATGGACGCTGGCGGCGCCGGATTACGTCGAACTCAAGCAGATTTTCCGCCACTGGCAGCAGGGCATGCATAATCAGGCCTGGAACGCGCTGTTTTGGTGTAACCACGATCAACCGCGCATCGTTTCACGCTTTGGCGATGAAGGCGAACTGCGGGTACCGGCCGCCAAAATGCTGGCGATGGTACTGCACGGCATGCAGGGCACGCCTTATATCTATCAGGGCGAAGAGATCGGCATGACCAATCCGGGCTTTAACGCCATAGAGCAGTATCGCGATGTGGAAAGTCTGAACATGTACGCCGAACTCAGCGCGCAGGGGAAAAGTGACGCCGAGCTGCTGGCCATCCTGGCCAGCAAATCACGCGATAACGGCCGCACGCCAATGCAGTGGAGCAGCGCGCCGAACGCCGGTTTCAGCCAGGGCACGCCGTGGATGAGTTGTGCGGAAAACTATCCGCAGATCAACGCCGAAGCGGCGCTGGCCGATCTGGATTCGGTGTTTTACGCCTACCGCCAGTTAATCACCCTGCGCAAGCAGTATCCGCTGCTGACTCACGGCGACTACCGTGACCTGGCCCCCACTCACCCGGCGCTGTGGTGCTACCAACGTAGCTGGAACGGCCAACGCCTGCTGGTGGTAGCCAACCTCAGCCGCGAGCCGCTTGCCTGGCAGGCCGAAGGCGTGGAGCCGGCTGACTTATGGCGACCGCTGATGGGCAACTACGCTGACGCCCCTGCCCAGCCGCAGGCCACCAGCCTACGCCCGTTCGAAGCGGTGTGGTGGCTGCTGGAAGACTAATGCTGTCGGGGCGTGGCCGGCTGCGCCCTACCCTTTTTTCAGCAGTTCCACCACGCCGGCAGCCTCTTGCGCCAGGCGTTCATCGCTCATATCAGACACCCCCTGAACCAGATGCGGCGGCAGGTAATCCATGCCGGTCAGATTGGCCACCGCATGGAACGGGCGCAGCAAATCTGCCACCGGATAACGGTTATAACCTTCTGGCGTATAAGCCTGCTGATTACCACCGGTAGTGACCACCAGTTGCAGCGGTTTACCCTGCAGTTTAGTGCCTTCGCTGCCGTAGGCGAAACCGTGGGTTAATACCGCATCCTGCCATTCACTGAGGATCGCCGGGGAACTGTACCAGTAGAAGGGGAACAGCATCACCACTGCATCATGGCCCTGCAGCAATTCCTGCTCACGCGCCACGTCGATTTGATAGTCCGGGTAGGCTCGCATCAGTTCGTGAAGAGTCACGTTCGGCAAAGGACGTAGGGCTTCGATCAACGCTTTGTTGATACGTGAGTTATCGGGAAAACGGTGGGCGGTTAACACTAAAATGCGCGACATAAGCGATCCTTGATTTAAATTTGATATCGCATTTTTCCATTTCTCACGCGCCGGGTGTAGGCTGTTGGTTGTCACTTTAATTTCAACTGAAAGTATCAACCACCATGTCGCTGCCCTTTGATGTCCACCGCCTGCTGCCGGCATTCCTGGCTGCCGCCCAGGCGCAGAACTTTTCCGCTGCCGCACGCCAGCTGGGCGTCACGCCGGCGGCCATCAGCAAGAATATCCGCGTGCTGGAAGAAAAACTGGCGCTGCGGCTGTTCCAGCGGAACACCCACAACGTGGTGCTGACCGATGAGGGCAAGGCGCTGTTGCAACAGGTAGCGCCGTTGTGGCAGGCACTGTCCGCCACGCTGGAAACCGCCGGCAGCGCACAGCAAACCCCTTCCGGCACGGTCCGCGTCAGCATGATCCCCGGTTTCGGCCGCCGGATGCTGATGCCGTTGATCCCGCAGTTCCTTGAGCGCTACCCGCAGATCGACCTGGATCTTTCGCTGGATGCGCGGGTGGTCAATCTGGTGGGGGAAGGTTTTGATGTGGGGATCGGCAGCCGGGTCGATCCCGACAGCCGGTTGGTAGCGCGATCCTTGTACCCGATGCAGATGGTGCTGGCGGCCTCGCCCGGCTATCTGGCGCAGCATGGCACGCCGCAGGATCCGCAAGATCTGTTGCAACACAACTGCCTGTTGCACCGCAACCCGGCCACCGGTCGCAGCGTAAAATGGCCGTTGCAACAGCACGGCGAAGCCAAAACGCTGGAGCTGCAGGGCCGTCTGGTCGCCAGCCGCCCGGAAATGCTGCTGGATGCGGCGCTGGCCGGGCTGGGCATCGTCTGCCTGGCACGCTGGTATGCGGAATCTCATTTTGCACAAGGCACCCTGCAGCCGGTGCTGGCGGACTGCTGGCCGCGGCCAACCCAACTCTGGTTGTACTATGCCTCCGCCGACCTGCCACCGCGGGTGCGCGTCTGGGTTGAGTTCCTGCTCGAGCATTTCCGTCACCGCCCGGCCTGAATTTTCAGGCCAAAAATTCGGGCTTGTACAGCTAACGCCCGCTCTTTCCATTTCCTTGTTCTACGTCAAAAGAATCTCGCCAACATCTATATATAGTGCATTAAGAAACACCAATGCCTATATGTAGTAGTTATCCACAAAATCATCCACACGTCGCTTCAGCCCTTGTGCGCTGCGGCATTGCCCTGTGGATAAGCCGAAATCATACCGATACCCAACGGCTTTTAGCCTGCCGGGCATCAGCGCTCCCTCGGGGAACAAGGAGTAACAACGTGAAACCAGTAGTGATTAAACGGGACGGTTGTCAGGTACCTTTTGACGAGGCACGTATTGGGCAGGCTATCGAGCGCGCCGCGCTGGCCGTCGGTATTGTCAATGCCGACTACTGCGCTACCGTCGCCCGCGTAGTCGCTCAACGGATGTCACAGCAGCAGCGCGTTGATATCCATGAAATTCAGCAGGCGGTAGAAAACCAGTTGATGGCCGGCGAATACAAGCAACTGGCCCGCGCCTATATTGAATATCGTCACGATCGCGACGTCGCACGTGAACTGCGCGGGCGGCTGAACCAGGAGATCCGCGGCCTGGTGGAGCAAAGCAACATGGCGCTGCTGAACGAAAACGCCAACAAGGACAGCAAAGTGATCCCCACCCAGCGCGATCTGCTGGCCGGGATCGTCGCCAAGCATTATGCCAAGCAACACATCCTGCCGCGTGACGTAGTGCTGGCCCACGAACGCGGCGAGATCCACTACCACGATCTCGATTACTCGCCCTTCTTCCCGATGTTCAACTGCATGTTGATCGACCTGAAAGGCATGCTGACCAACGGCTTCAAGATGGGCAACGCCGAGATAGAACCCCCGAAGTCGATCTCTACCGCCACCGCGGTCACCGCCCAGATCATCGCGCAGGTTGCCAGCCATATTTATGGTGGCACCACCATTAACCGCATCGACGAGATCCTGGCCCCGTTCGTCAGTGAAAGCTTCAACAAGCATCGTCAGGTCGCCGAACAGTGGCAGATCCCGGACGCGCAAGACTACGCCATGGCTCGCACCGAGAAAGAGTGTTACGACGCCTTCCAGTCGCTGGAATATGAAGTCAACACCCTGCACACCGCCAACGGCCAGACGCCGTTCGTGACCTTCGGTTTTGGCCTGGGCACCTGCTGGGAATCACGGATGATCCAGCGTTCAATCCTGCAAAATCGCATCGCCGGGCTGGGCAAGAACCGCAAGACGGCGGTGTTCCCCAAACTGGTGTTCGCCATCCGCGACGGCCTTAATCACCAGTACGGCGATCCGAACTACGACATCAAGCAATTGGCACTGGAGTGCGCCAGCAAGCGCATGTACCCGGACATCCTCAATTACGATCAGGTGGTGAAAGTCACCGGTTCGTTCAAAACCCCGATGGGCTGCCGCAGCTTCCTCGGTACCTACGAAGAAGAGGGCGAACTGGTGCACGACGGCCGCAACAATATCGGCGTGATCAGCCTGAACCTGCCGCGCATTGCGCTGGAGGCGGTCGGCGATGAAGGCCGTTTCTGGCAACTGCTGGACCAACGTTTGCTGTTGGCGAAGAAAGCGCTGATGACGCGCATTGCCCGGCTGGAGGGCATCAAGGCCCGGGTCGCACCAATCCTGTATATGGAAGGTGCCTGCGGTGTACGCCTGAAGGCGGACGACAATATCGCCGATATCTTCAAGAATGGTCGCGCGTCAATCTCGCTGGGGTATATCGGCCTGCATGAGACCATCAACGCGCTGTTCGGTGACCAACGGCACGTCTACGACGACGAAGCACTGCGCGCCAAGGCGATTGCCATTGTGGCCCGTTTACGGGCCGCCACCGACAGTTGGAAAGAAGAAACCGGCTATGGCTTCAGCCTGTACAGCACGCCGAGTGAGAACCTGTGCGACCGCTTCTGCCGGTTGGATACCGCCGATTTCGGCGTGGTGCCGGGCGTCACCGACAAAGGCTATTACACCAACAGCTTCCACCTCGACGTGGAGAAAAAGGTTAATCCTTACGACAAGCTGGATTTTGAAGCTCCCTATCCCCCGTTGGCCAACGGCGGTTTCATCTGTTACGGCGAATATCCGAACCTGCAGCACAACCTGAAAGCGCTGGAGGACGTGTGGGATTACAGCTACAGCCGCGTACCTTATTACGGCACCAATACGCCGATCGATGAGTGTTACGAGTGCGGCTTCACCGGCGAGTTTGCCTGTACCAGCAAGGGCTTTACCTGTCCGAAATGCGGCAACCACGAGCCGTCCAAGGTGTCCGTCACCCGTCGGGTATGTGGTTACCTCGGCAGTCCGGACGCCAGGCCGTTCAATGCCGGTAAGCAGGAAGAAGTGAAACGCCGGGTGAAACATCTGGGGAATGGGCAGATCGGCTAACGCCGGGCCGCTCTGCATCAGGGCTCAGCGTGCTGAGCCCCTATCATCAGAAAGCGAAATATGAACTACCACCAGTATTACCCCCTCGACGTGGTCAACGGCCCCGGCACCCGCTGTACGCTATTTGTCGCCGGTTGCGTACACCAGTGCCCCGGCTGCTACAACAAAAGCACCTGGCGGCTTAACTCCGGGCAACCCTTTACCCAGGCGATGGAAGACCGGTTGATTACCGATCTGAACGACAGGCGTATTCCGCGCCAGGGTCTGTCGCTGTCCGGCGGCGATCCGCTGCATCCGGCCAACGTCCCGGCGGTGCTGCAATTGGTGAAAAGAGTGCATGCCGAGTGCCCCGGCAAGGATATCTGGCTGTGGACCGGTTACCGACTGGCGGAGCTGGATGAACAACAAATGCAGGTGGTGGATCGGATTAACGTGCTGATTGACGGCAAGTTTGTGCAGGATTTAAAAGACCCGGCGCTGATCTGGCGCGGCAGCGCTAATCAGGTGGTGCATAAGCTGCGTTGAGGATCCCCTCACCCCGGCCCTCTCCCTCAGGAGAGGGAGATGGGCATCTAACCATTGTCGCATATCTTCGCTTACACCAGCCCCATTCCCACCACGCCAGTGACTATCCCGCACAGCGCCACCAGCGCGGCTGTCAGACACAGGGCCTTGGCGGAAAAGGCTTTGTTCAGCATCAGCAGTGATGGCAGGCTGACCGCCGGCAGGGTCATCAACAACGCCAGCGCCGGGCCGGTGCCCATACCCGCCAGCATCATGGTCTGCACGATTGGGATTTCCGCTGCCGTGGGGATCACAAACAGGCAACCGGCGATCGCCAGCCCAATAATCCACAGCAAACTGTTGTCTATCGCACCGTCAGCATGCGGGAACAACCAGACCCGCGCCGCCCCCAATGCCAGCACCGCCAGAATGTAGATCGGAATGGTCGACCAAAATAGCGACCACAGCGCCTTTAGCCAGCGGCCAAAGAAGGGTTGTGCCTCGGTTTTCTCCAGCGGTATCACTGGCATTTGCAGTGCGGCGGGTTGCGGGTCGTTGGCGGTAGCGCGCTGCACCAGCCAGGCAATGCCCAATACCATAATCACCCCGGCCACCAGCCGAATAGCGGCAAATTGCCAGCCAAGCACGAAGCCCATAAAAATCAGCGTCGCCGGATTCAGCACCGGATTACTTAGCCAGAATGCCATCGCCGCGCCACTGGATACCGACTGACGGCGCAGCCCGGCGGCAACCGGTGCCGCACAGCAGGTACACATCATGCCCGGCAGTGCGAGCACCGCACCCAACAGGGTGCCGGAAAAGCGCGGGTGACCCAAGGTACGCATCAGCCAGTCACGCGGGATTAACACCTGTACCAGCGAGCCCAACACCACGCCGAGCACTGCTGCCTTCCACACCGCGGTGAAATAGACCAGCGCATAGTGCCAGGCCGCCAGCCACGGGCTGCTGTCGCCATTAGCCAGTATCGATTTGCCGATCGAGTGGGTATCCGCCGCCAAAAAAGCCTTGCCGTAATAGGGTTGCCATTTGACGTAGTAGAGGCCGACGGCCACCACCAGCAGAAACAGGATCGGTTTCCACAGCGGCCAGGAGCGGCTGTGGTGTTCGGTTGCGGTCAGGGGCTGTGGCATGGGGTTGGCTCGGTTCGGTGAACAATGACGTCAGCTTAGCGCGCCGCAGCCCCGTGTGCATCATCAGCCTGTCCAAAATAGTTCATCTGTTCGCCACTGACGCGTAACCAGATTGTCATTTAACCCCGGCAGAATAACGCCAACTTCACCAAAGGGTACACATCATGCAACGCCAACCATCAGCATCCTGCAAGTGGGTATTCGGCACGCCGAGGTTTTTATTATGATGGACTTATCTAGACATCCGACCAGTTTCCCTACCCGCTACCAGCAAATCGCCGCGCAGCTTGAGCAAGAGCTGCGTACCCAATACCGCTGCGGTGACTATCTGCCTTCCGAACAACAACTGGCAGAGCGTTATCAGGTTAATCGCCATACCCTGCGCCGCGCAGTCGACCAGTTGGTAGAGCGCGGTTGGCTGCAACGTCGGCACGGCGTCGGCATTTTGGTGCTGATGCGCCCCTATGACTATCCGCTGCATGCCAATACCCGCTTTAGCCAGAACCTGTTCGAGCAGGGCAGCCACCCCACCAGTGAGCGCTTACTCGCTGTATTACGCCCGTGCAATGGGCATGTGGCCAGCGCACTGTCACGTGAAGAAGGCGAAACGGTGATCCACCTGCGCACCCTGCGCCGGGTCAACGGCGTGCCGATGAGCCTGATCGACCATTATCTGCCCGATCTGGACTGGTGGCCGGCGCTGCAGCAGTTCCACAGCGGCTCATTGCACGAATTTATCGAGCTCAACATCCACCAGCCGCTGACCCGCAAGCAGACGCGCATCAGCGCACGCCGCGCGCAGGCTAAAGAAAGCCGGTTGCTGGAAATAGCCACCCACGCGCCGCTGCTGTGCGTGCGCACCCTGAACGTCTGCAGCGGCAGTGACAGCGTGGCGGAATACTCCGTCAGCCTGGCACGCGCCGACATGATTGAACTGACCATGGAGCACTGAATGCAAGCCTTACAGCCGAGACAACGCTGGATGTCGGTATTGGCGCACAGCCAGCCGGAGCAGTTACGCAGCCACTGGCAGGCGCTGAACCTCAGCCCACGCTACCAAACCATTCGCGCGCCGGAGATTGGCCTGGCGCAGTTACAGGGCCGTATGGGGGCCACCGGCCGCCGCTTTGTGCTGGGCGACATGACCGTCACCCGCGCGGTAGTGCAGCTGGAAAACGGCGGTTACGGCTACAGCTATATCGCCGGACGTGACAAGGCGCATGCCGAACTCTGTGCGCTGGCGGATGCCCTGCTGCAGTTGCCGGAGCAGGCCGAATTGCTGCAACAGCAGCTGATTGAGCCACTGGCGGCCTTGCAGCATGAGCAACGCCAACTCCGTGCCCGGGCGGTAGCCTCCAGCCGGGTGGACTTCTTTACGCTGGTGCGAGGAGATTAACCGATGAGCCTACTGACAGGTTTTGCGCAACCGATCGAACAATCGCAACAGGCTTTCCGCCTGATCCTCAAGGCATTAAGTGAACCGGGCCATATCGTCACCCTGCCGGCGAGCCCAGCCTGGGGCGCGCTGAACGCCGCCAGCACCGCCGCACTGCTGACCCTGGCAGACCAGGAAACGCCGATTCAACTCTGTCTGGCGCTAGAAAGTGAGCAAGTGCTAATAAACATTCGCTTCCACAGCGGTGCTCCGCTGGCCAATAGCAGCGAAGAAGTGTGCTTTGCCCTGTTCGATACGCAACTGCAGGCCGCTGATTTGCACGCGTTACCGCACGGCAGTGAGATTTCCCCCGAGTTCAGCGCCACGGTAGTCGTCCAGCTCGACAGTCTGGAACAGGGCACTGCGCTACGCCTGACCGGCCCCGGCATTGAACATCAACGGGTTATCTCACCGTCGTTGCCACAGGCCGTACTGGATTACCTGATTAACCGCCCGCAGCGTTTCCCGCTGGGGCTGGATTTCCTGCTGACCTGCGGTGAGCGCCTGCTGGCGCTGCCACGGACCACCCATGTGGAGGTGTGCTGATGTACGTTGCCGTTAAAGGGGGCGAAAAAGCCATTGAGGCCGCCCATCAGTTACAGGAACAGCTGCGGCGCGGCGACGACAGCCTACCCGCGCTCGACACCCAACAGATTGAACAGCAATTGGGGTTGGCGGTGGATCGGGTAATGACCGAAGGCGGTATTTACGATCCTCAGTTGGCGGCGCTGGCCATCAAGCAGGCGAGCGGCGATCTGGTCGAAGCCATTTTCCTGCTGCGCGCCTACCGTACCACCCTGCCAAGGTTGGCGGTCAGTGAGCCATTGGCAACCGAAAATATGCGGCTGGAACGCCGTATCTCGGCGGTTTACAAGGACTTGCCCGGTGGGCAGGTGCTGGGACCGACCTACGATTACACCCATCGGCTGCTGGATTTTGCCCTGCTGGCCGAAGGCGAAGCGCCACGCGCGCCACAGGCCGACGAACCGCTGCCGGAAAACTGCGCCCATGTGTTCGACTTGCTCAGTCAGCAGCAACTGGCGCTGGCAGAACAGGATGACGGCACCGCGCCGGATGATATCACCCGCAATCCGCCGGTTTACCCTTGCTCCCGCTCGGCACGCTTGCAACAGCTGGTACGCGGTGACGAAGGTTTTCTGCTGGCGTTGAGCTACTCCACCCAGCGTGGGTACGGCCGTACCCACCCGTTCGCCGGCGAGATCCGCACTGGCTATGTTTCGACGGAGATAGTGCCTGAAGAGCTGGGTTTCGCGATAGATATCGGCGAGATCCTGTTGACAGAGTGTGAAATGGTCAACGGCTTTATCGACCCGGTCGACCAGCCGCCACATTTCACCCGCGGCTATGGCCTGGTGTTTGGCCGTGCCGAACGCAAGGCGATGGCGATGGCGCTGGTGGATCGCGCACTGCAAAGCCCCGAGTACCAGGAAGGCATCGCCAGCCCGGCGCAGGATGAAGAGTTTGTGCTGGCCCACGCCGACAACGTCGAAGCCGCCGGCTTTGTTTCCCACCTTAAATTGCCGCACTACGTCGATTTCCAGGCCGAACTGGAATTGCTCAAGCGCCTGCGGCAGGAATTCAGCGAACGTCAGGAGGCCCGCGATGAGTGAAGTATTAACCGGTTATAACCTGGGCTATCTGGACGAACAGACCAAACGCATGATCCGCCGCGCTATTTTGAAGGCGGTGGCCATCCCCGGCTATCAGGTGCCGTTCGGTGGTCGTGAGATGCCAATGCCCTACGGCTGGGGCACCGGCGGCATTCAGTTGACCGCCAGCGTGATTGGCCGCGCCGACGTGCTGAAGGTGATCGACCAGGGGGCCGATGACACCACCAATGCGGTTTCCATCCGCCGCTTTTTCCAGCGCGTTGCCGGCGTCGCCACCACTGAGCGCACACCGGAGGCCACGCTAATCCAGACCCGGCACCGCATCCCGGAAACCGCGCTGCGTGAAGACCAGATCCTGATTTATCAGGTGCCAATCCCGGAGCCGCTGCGCTTTATCGAACCGCGTGAAACCGAGACCCGCAAAATGCACGCGCTGGAGGAGTACGGCGTGATGCAGGTGAAACTGTATGAAGACATCGCGCGCTACGGCCATATCGCCACCACCTACGCCTATCCGGTGAAGGTCAACGACCGCTACGTGATGGATCCGTCACCGATCCCGAAATTCGATAACCCGAAAATGCACATGATGCCTGCGCTGCAGCTGTTTGGTGCTGGCCGTGAGAAGCGAATCTACGCCCTGCCGCCGTTCACCAAGGTGGAGAGCCTGGACTTCGACGACCATCCTTTCACCGTGCAGCAGTGGGACGAGCCTTGTGCCCTGTGTGGCTCACGCCACAGCTATCTCGATGAGGTGGTGCTCGACGATCAGGGCAGCCGCATGTTCGTTTGTTCCGACACCGATTACTGCCAGCAGCAGCTGGCGCAACCTTCGCAAGAGGCGCAGCACTGATGACTTCCACCCCTCTGAGCACCACACCGCTGCTGTCGGTGACTAACCTCACCCATCTGTACGCGCCAGGCAAGGGCTTTAGCGATGTCTCTTTTGATATCTATCCCGGCGAAGTGCTGGGCATCGTTGGCGAATCCGGCTCCGGTAAAACCACCCTGCTGAAGTCGATTTCCGCCCGGCTGGCGCCGCAGCAAGGGCAGATTCTTTATCGTCCGCAGGCCGGGCAACAGCACGACCTGTACGCAATGGCGGAAAGCGATCGCCGCCGCCTGCTGCGTACCGACTGGGGCGTGGTGCATCAGCATCCGCTCGACGGACTGCGCCCCCAGGTTTCTGCCGGTGGCAACATCGGCGAGCGGCTGATGGCTATCGGCCAGCGTCACTACGGCGACATTCGCCGTCAGGCCGGCCAGTGGCTGGAGGACGTCGAGATCCCGGTATCACGCCTGGATGACCTGCCGACCACCTTCTCCGGTGGCATGCAACAGCGCTTGCAAATTGCCCGCAATCTGGTGACCCACCCGAAGCTGGTGTTTATGGACGAGCCCACCGGCGGGCTGGACGTTTCGGTACAGGCGAGGCTGCTCGATCTACTGCGCACCCTGGTGGTGGAAATGCAGTTGGCGGCGGTGATCGTCACTCACGATCTTGGCGTGGCGCGTCTGCTGGCGCACCGGCTGCTGGTGATGAAACAGGGCGAGGTGGTGGAAAGTGGCCTGACCGACCGGGTGCTGGACGATCCACACCATCCTTATACCCAACTGCTGGTTTCTTCGGTGCTGTCGTAACGCAAGGTAATTACAGATGACTATTCAAATCCGGGTTGAACACCTCAGCAAAACCTTTGTGCTCCACCAGCAGCACGGCACGCAACTGCCGGTACTGCACGATGCCAACATGACGGTCAGCAGCGGCGAATGCGTGGTGCTGCACGGGCATTCCGGCAGCGGAAAATCCACGCTGCTACGCTCCCTGTACGCCAACTATCTGCCTGACAGCGGCCATATCTGGGTTAATCACCAGGGTGAATGGCTGGATATGGTGCAGGCCGAAGCGCGTCAGATCCTGGCGGTGCGCCGCCATACCCTCGGCTGGGTCAGCCAGTTTCTGCGGGTGATCCCGCGTATCAGCGCGCTGGACGTAGTGATGCAGCCGCTGCTGGAACAGGGCGTCAACCGCGCCGAATGCCGCGAACGCGCCGAGACGCTGCTCAACCAGCTCAACGTACCGCAACGCCTGTGGCAGTTGGCCCCCTCCACCTTCTCCGGTGGTGAACAACAGCGGGTGAACATCGCACGCGGCTTTATCGTCGATTACCCGATTCTGTTGCTGGACGAACCCACCGCCTCCCTCGACAGCCGTAACAGTGCGGCAGTGGTCGCACTGATCGAACAGGCCAAACAACGTGGCGCGGCGATCGTCGGTATTTTCCATGATGAAGGCGTCCGTCAGCAGGTCGCCGACCGGTTATATGACATGCAGGCGCCACAGGCGCTGGAGATCCTCTGATGATCATCAATAACGTGAAACTGGTGCTGGAAGATCACACCGTCGAAGGATCGCTGGAGGTCAGCGACGGCATGATCCGCAGCTTTGCCGATACGCCCAGCCAGTTGCCGCAGGCATTGAACGGTGAAGGCGGCTGGCTGCTGCCGGGATTGATTGAACTGCACACCGACAATCTGGACAAGTTTTTCACCCCGCGCCCGAACGTCGACTGGCCGGCGCATTCGGCCATGAGCAGCCATGATGCGCTGATGGTGGCCAACGGCATCACCACCGTGCTGGACGCGGTGGCGATTGGCGACGTTCGCGACGGCGGCCATCGGCTGGAAAACCTGCAAAAAATGATCGACGCGGTGATCCACAGCCAGCGCGCCGGGGTCAACCGCGCCGAACACCGGCTGCACCTGCGCTGCGAACTGCCCAACGAGAGCACCCTGTCGCTGTTCGAACAGTTGATGGACAAGCCAGGGGTGTCTTTGGTGTCGTTGATGGACCATTCGCCGGGTCAGCGCCAGTTCGCCTCACGCGAAAAATACCGCGAGTATTATCAGGGCAAATATCACCTCAACGACCAGCAAATGAGCGAGTATGAAGAGCGTCAGGTCGAGCTTTCTGCCCGCTGGGCCACGCCGAACCGCGAAGCCATTGCCGCCCATTGCCGGGCGCGTAAAATTTCGCTCGCCAGCCACGACGATGCCACCGCCGCCCACGTCAGCGAGTCCTGCGCGTTGGGTAGCGTGATTGCCGAGTTCCCCACCACCGAAGATGCAGCCCTGGCTTCGCACCAACAAGGACTGCAGGTGCTGATGGGCGCGCCGAACATCGTGCGTGGCGGCTCACATTCCGGCAACGTGGCAGCGCACCACCTGGCGGCATTGGGCGTGCTGGATATCCTGTCCTCCGACTATTACCCGGCCAGCCTGCTGGATGCGGCGTTTCGTATCGCCGCCGATGAACGCAACGGCTACAGCCTGCCGCAGGCGGTGCAGATGATCACCCGCAATCCGGCCAGGGCGCTGAATTTGCAGGATCGCGGCACCATCGCCGAAGGCTTGCGCGCAGATCTGGTGCTGGTACGACCGCACGGCGAGCACGTTTACGTGCAGAACGTGTGGCGCCAGGGCAAGCAGGTGTTCTGATGGCGCAGCTAATCTATCTGATGGGGCCATCCGGCTCAGGCAAAGACAGCCTGTTGGCCGCACTGCGCGTCGATGTCGACAGCGCCCCACTGGTGGCGCATCGCTATATTACCCGGCCGGCAGACGCCGGCTGCGAGAACCATATTGCGCTCAGCGAACCGGAGTTCCTGCGCCGCCGAGCCAAAGGGTTGTTTGCCCTCGACTGGCAGGCGCATCAGCACCATTACGCCTTTGGCATCGAGGTGGATCTGTGGTTACTGCAGGGGATCGATGTGGTGGTCAACGGCTCGCGTGCCCACCTGACACAGGCACAGCAACGCTATGGCGCACAACTGCTGCCGGTGTGCCTGCAGGTCAGCAGCGATATTTTGCGCCAACGCCTGCAAAACCGCGGGCGTGAAAACGCCGATCAGATAGCGCAGCGGCTGGCGCGGGCGGCGGAATATCAGCAACAGTTGCCCACCAGTTGCTGCCGACTGGATAACGACGGCAATCTTGATGACACCCTGGCAGCGCTGTTGGCGCTGCTGCCCGCCTCAACCAAACAACCACAGGATGCCATGCCATGAGTGACTTGGCGCAGCCGAAAATCGGCGACAACGTGACGCTTAACCGTAGCCGCCTCGGCCAGTATGTTCATTTGGCCGACGATGCGATCCTCGAAGAAGTCGAAATGGGCGACTATTCGTACACCGCCGGACATAACCAGATTTTTTACGCCACCATCGGCAAATTCGTGTCGATCGCCTCTTACGCACGCATTAATCCCGGCAACCACCCCACCTACCAACGCATCGCCCAGCACCATTTCACCTATCGCGCTTCGGAGTACGACCTGGGGGAAGATGATGAGGCCTTCTTCGACTGGCGGCGCGAACACCACGTAACCATCGGCCACGACGTGTGGATCGGCCATAACGCCATCGTGATGCCCGGCGTCAGCATCGGCAACGGCGCGGTGATCGGCAGCGCGGCGGTGGTGACCAAGGATGTGGCCCCTTATGAGATTGTCGCCGGCGTGGCGGCCAAAAAGATCGGCATGCGGTTTGACGACGCACTGATTGAACGTATTGAACGCAGCCAGTGGTGGCACTGGGATCATCAGACATTGCAGGAGCGATTGACGGATTTCAGTGATATCAACGCCTTTGCGGAGAAGTATCTTTAAGACCCTTATTAATCTTACCCAATGAATTTCGCGTTGCAGCTAGGCGGCAAATGCGTGAATCCTCAAGAGCTTACTCAAGTAAGTGACTGAGGTGCACGTATGCAGCCAACAACGCTGCGGCGTGAAAGGCGAAGGGTAAAGGAGCAACTCATGCAATTGACGTTTCTCGGCACCGGCGGTGCCCAGCAGATCCCGGCGTTCGGCTGTGATTGTCTGGTCTGTCAGCGGGCGCGGCGCGAGCCTGCATTCCGGCGCAGAGCCTGCAGCGCAATGCTTGAATTTCAGGGGGAAACGACCTTGCTGGATGCGGGGTTACCGTCGTTGGAACGGCGTTTTTCGGCGGGGGAAATTCAACGTTTTTTACTGACACATTACCACATGGATCATGTACAGGGGTTATTTCCTTTACGCTGGGGCTGCGGAAATTTTATTCCGGTGTATGGCCCGGCCGATGAACAGGGCTGCGACGATTTATTCAAGCACCCGGGCATTCTGGCGTTTCAGCCGCCGTTTACCCCCTTCGAAACGGTTGAACTGGGCGGGCTCCACATCACCCCGCTGCCGCTGCAACATTCGAAACTCACGCTGGGTTACCTGATCCAGGCCGCGGGCAAATCTCTGGCCTATCTGACCGATACCGTCGGTTTACCGCCGGATACCGAGGCTTTTCTGCGTGCAGTAACATTGGATTTAATGGTGCTCGACTGCAGCCTGCCGCCCCAGCCGCAGGCTCCGCGCAATCACAACGATCTGACCCGCGCACGGGAAACCCAACAACGCTTGCAACCGGGCCGCACCCTGCTGACACACATCAGCCATCATCTCGATTTGTGGCTGATGGACAACGAACTGCCACCGGGTCTGGAGCTGGCGTTTGATAATCTCAGCGTGCACTGCGGTAACAATGCAGCCGATCGGATTCCAGCACCTTAACACCCTGACCAGGGCTGAACGCCTGCTCCAACAGAGTCTGCGCCACGTCTTTGGCGGCAACTGCCCGCCATTTTCCGGGCAACAATTTGAACAAGGGTGCGCTCAGGCGCTCCAGTAAGCGTGGTGAAGCGCGTTCGCCCATCAACATTGATGGCCGCACCAGCGTCAGGCGCGGCCAGTCCTGCTCACGCAGCGCCTGTTCCATTTCACCCTTGGTCCGGTTGTAAAGGAAAGTCGAACGCCTGCTGGCACCCAGCGCACTGACCGCCAGACAGTGCTGCGCCCCCAGACGACGCCCCGTCAACGCACTTTCCACCACCAGGGTGTAATCGACGTAGTGGAAATTGGCGTCGCTGCCCGCCTCACGCCGCGTGGTGCCCAGACAACAGAACACCATATCGACCGGCTGCTCCTGTTCGGTCAGTAGCGCAAACAGATCATCCCCCACCGGGTTATCCAATTTTTCATGCGCCGGCAGTGGCTTACGCGTTGGTGCCACGATCGCCGTGACCTGCGGATCGGCCTGCAGCAGGCGCAACAGTTCGCGCCCCACCAATCCGGTAGCCCCTACCATAAATACCCGTGCCATATACCCTCCCGCCGAATGATCTCTATGAAAAGTATATACCCGTCATCTTTCAAGTTGCAGCGTTGTTACCTGCTTACAAGGCCCATCCATGGTCCTTGCCCTTTCAGGGCCGCTGCAAGCAGCGTTCAAATCTGCTCCCGACAGATTTGTCGCTCACCCCAGTTACTTACTCGAGTAAGCGCCTGGGGATGAGCGAGCTGGCCGCCTAGCTGCAACTTGAAAGCTATAGGCTAGAGTTTATTGCGTCAGGTCCGCGTCCAATGCAGTTTCGTGCCGAAGCCGAGGGTGTTGTCGGTCATTTTCACTTCCTGCAGACTCAGTTGCCATACCGGCGCTTTCATCACTTTGGCTATCGGGAAACGCTTGCAGTAGCGCGCCCGTGCCAGCCGCTCTTCATCACCGCTCAACATCACCGCTTCGGCGCGATACTGCACGCCGCGGATCAACGCGATGGTCTTCGGCTTTGGCGCTATAGTGCCAACCACCCGGCTATTTTGCAGCATCAACTCGCCGTGGCGAGTATGGGTTTCGGTCATTAGCCACAGCGCCATCAGCCCGGCATCAAAGACGTAAAAACAGTTGGCACACCACATGTCCAGGCCATTGCCGGCGCACAGTGTCAGCACATGTTGTTTGCTGAGGAAATGCGCAATTTGTTGCTGCTCTTCGGTCGTGTTCAACGTCAATTCTCCTTCCCTTTGCTCGCGTCATCTTACCTGCGTTGTTGAGGTCGGTCACAAATAACGATAATGCCACCACTTTACGAAGATGATTAACCAACCAAATAGATTGAATTTATATTCAATTAGTGAATAAATGAGTTTATAACATATAAAAAACAAATTGGCTTTATCTGGGTGTTATGCGAACAGTTTAAATGCTCTTTTTTGTTGTCAGCCCAACACAGAAAAAATTCAGCGCTCAATTCGCTGGTTTTTTATCAAACCCTTTACATATCTAAAAAGCACCATTATTCATTTTTATGCACATCACTGCATAACAAGTGAATAATTATTTATCAATAACCCACATTACGTGATTGATGTCACATATTTAACTTTGAAGCACGTTAAAATAACGCCATCTTTTCACTCCATAAGGTGGATTAGAAATGGAAAACAACAATCGAAAAATGGCGCATATAAGACGCACAACCCATATTATGATGATGTCTCATCGTAGCTGCTTTAGCTTTGCCTTCTTTAACTTCAGATAACCCTCACCTCTCTCGTTGTTACTCAAAACAGCCTGTCACTATTACGCCTGAACTATTTCCCCTGATATATCAGGACGGATTTCTATTTGATTTTTCCGTGAAATAGCAGAAGTAAATTACTGTTTATAGTACACACGACATAAAACAAAAATCCGAATGAACTCAGGCCTGCTGTTAAGCATGACTGCGTTCTTCTCACGCCTTTATTTTAGTGAGGGCATTAGCGATAGGGTTATTAACCTGTCGGCGGGATGCCTTTGCCTGAAGAATGATTAAAATGAATAAATTAAAAATTGCCGCTAATAGCAAAACATTAAGTTGCTTTGAAACCACTCGCGAAGTTGTCGATGTACACCAGAGTGATTTTAATGATATTGCCGCCATCGTATTGTCGGTGGAAGACGTCACGCAAGGTATGGTGGCACACCTCGAAGAGATCGGCCTGAATATCCCGTTGTTCGTGGCGGTTTGCTGCGAAGAAGAGCTGGACAACGCCATACTGCCTGCCCTGCATGGCGTATTCGAACTCTGTGGCAAGAACACTCAGTTCTATGGCAAGCAGTTGGAAGCGGCGGCAGTAAAATATGAAAGCGAACTGCTGCCACCTTTCTTTAATACGCTGACCCAGTACGTCGAAATGGGCAACGCCACCTTTGCATGTCCTGGGCATCAGGGGGGCGAATTCTTCCGTAAGCATCCGGCCGGGCGTCAGTTTTTTGACTTCTTTGGCGAAACCCTTTTCCGTTCCGATATGTGCAACGCGGACGTCAAACTGGGTGATTTATTGATCCATGAAGGCGCACCCTGCGCAGCGCAGCAACATGCCGCCAAAGTGTTTAACGCCGATAAAACCTATTTCGTTCTCAACGGCACCTCTGCCTCAAACAAGGTGGCAACCAACGCCCTGCTGACGCGCGGTGACCTGGTGCTGTTCGACCGCAATAACCATAAATCCAATCACCATGGCGCGCTGATCCAGGCGGGGGCAACCCCGGTGTATCTGGAAACCGCCCGCAACCCGTTTGGCTTTATCGGCGGCATTGACGCGCACTGCTTTGAAGAACGCTACTTACGCCAGCAGATCCGCGAGGTCGCGCCGGACCGCGCCAATGAAGCCAGACCTTTCCGCCTGGCGATCATTCAGTTGGGCACCTATGACGGCACCATTTATAACGCCCGTCAGGTAGTCGATAAAATTGGCCATCTGTGCGATTACATCCTGTTTGACTCGGCCTGGGTCGGCTATGAGCAATTCATCCCAATGATGAAAGACTGCTCTCCGTTGCTGCTTGAGCTTAACGAAAACGACCCTGGGATCATTGTGACCCAATCCGTCCACAAGCAGCAGGCCGGCTTCTCGCAGACCTCGCAGATCCATAAGAAAGACAAACATATCAAGGGACAAGATCGCTATTGCAACCACAAACGCTTTAACAATGCCTTTATGTTGCACGCTTCCACCAGCCCGTTTTACCCACTGTTCGCCGCACTGGACGTTAACGCCAAAATGCATGAGGGCAAAAGCGGCCGACGCCTGTGGAAAGAATGTGTTCGCGTAGGCATTGAGGCGCGCAAAATGCTGCTGGAGACCTGCAGCTTAATCAAACCCTTTGTGCCGGACCAAATCGAGGGCAAAGCCTGGCAATCCTTTGACACCGAAACCATGGCCAACGATTTGCGCTTCTTCAACTTCGTTCCCGGTGAGAAATGGCATGCCTTTGAAGGCTATGCCCAATCGCAGTATTTTGTCGACCCTTGCAAACTGTTGCTCACCACGCCGGGCATTGATACGGCAAGCGGTAACTACAGCGATTTCGGTATTCCGGCGACCATTCTGGCCAACTATCTGCGTGAAAACGGCATAGTGCCGGAGAAATGCGACCTCAATTCGATCCTGTTCCTGCTGACGCCGGCCGAAGACATCGCCAAAATGCAGCATTTGGTGGCGTTGATTGCCCGCTTTGAAAAACATATTGAGCAAGATTCTTTAATTAGTGAAGTCTTGCCTGCCGTTTATAAAAACAATCAGCAGCGCTATGAAAATTATACCCTGCGCCAACTCTGCCAGGAAATGCACGACCTTTATGTCAGCTACGACGTTAAAGAACTGCAAAAAGAAATGTTCAGGAAGAGTTATTTCCCTCGTGTAGCAATGAATCCGCAAGACGCCAACACCGAATTTGTACGCGGTAATGTGGAATTGGTCTCTCTGGCGAAAGCCGAAGGCAGAATTGCCGCCGAAGGTGCCTTGCCTTATCCCCCAGGCGTATTGTGCGTCGTGCCAGGGGAAGTGTGGGGCGGTGCTGCGCAGCGTTATTTCCTGGCATTAGAAGAAGGCATTAACTTATTGCCCGGCTTCGCACCGGAATTACAGGGCGTGTATATCCAACAGGATGAAGATGGCTGGAACCGCGCTTACGGTTATGTAATGAAAAATTAATCACCTTACAAGGCGGTGAATTTTATTCACCGCCCGGATCGCATTATAAAAGAGAGAATGATCATGAGTAAGTCCAATAATAAAATGGGGGTCGTGCAGCTAACGATCCTGACGGCGGTAAACATGATGGGATCCGGCATAATTATGCTGCCCACCAAGTTGGCCGAAGTGGGTACTATTTCTATCGTTTCCTGGCTGGTTACCGCCGTGGGCTCGATGGCGCTGGCCTACGCCTTCGCCAAATGCGGCATGTTCAGCCGCAAATCCGGTGGTATGGGCGGATATGCCGAATACGCTTTCGGTAAATCGGGCAATTTCATGGCGAACTACACCTACGGGGTGTCGTTGCTGATCGCCAATATCGCCATCGCCATTTCCGCCGTCGGTTACGGCACCGAGCTGTTTGGCGCCAACCTGTCGCCGCTGGGGATCTGTATCGCCACCATTGGCGTGTTATGGCTGGCTACCGTCGCCAACTTCGGCGGAGCGCGCCTGACCGGGAAAATCAGCGGCATCACCGTCTGGGGCGTGATTATCCCGGTAGTGGGGATCTCGATCATCGGCTGGCACTGGTTCAGCGGCAGCGCCTATATTGCCGCCTGGAATCCGCACTCGGTACCGACCTTTGAAGCCATCGGCGCTTCTATCTCCATGACGCTGTGGGCATTCCTGGGCCTGGAGTCCGCCTGCGCCAATACCGATGTGGTGGAAAACCCGGAACGTAACGTGCCGATCGCCGTTTTGGGCGGTACCCTCAGCGCGGCAGTCATCTATATCGTTTCAACCAACGTCATTGCCGGTATCGTGCCGAATATGGACCTGGCCAACTCAACCGCGCCATTTGGGCTGGCGTTTTCCCACATGTTCAACCCAACGGTCGGCAAGATCATCATGGCCCTGATGATCATGTCCTGCGTCGGCTCACTGCTGGGCTGGCAGTTCACTATCGCCCAGGTGTTCAAATCCTCAGCCGACAGCGGCTTCTTCCCGAAAATCTTCTCCAAGCTCAGCAAGGCCGACGCACCAGTCAAAGGCATGCTGACCATCGTCGTGATCCAGAGCGTGCTGTCTTTGATGACCATCAGCCCGTCGCTGAATAAACAGTTCAACGTGCTGGTGAATCTGGCGGTGGTGACCAATATCATCCCTTACATTCTGTCGATGGCAGCGCTGATCATTATTCAGAAAGTGGCGAAAGTACCGGAGAAAAAAGCGCGAATTGCCAACATCATTGCCGGCATTGGCGCACTGTACAGTTTCTACGCCCTCTACAGTTCCGGTGAGGAAGCGATGATGTGGGGCGCTATCGCCACCTTCCTCGGCTGGACGCTGTACGGTATGGTTTCACCGCGTTTTGAAATGGCGGGGAAAAAAGGCTCACCGCAGTAACACCTTGAGCGCCGGGGATGGGATTACGCTGGAGAACATGCCATCATATTCCGTCCCTGGCCACCAACGTTGCTGCATATCCTTGTCCAGAACGGCTTTCCTACGCTGCCTGTGCGGCAGTGAACTTTATTCCCATCGCTAAGCCAATTTTCGAGTTTTTCTAAACTGCCTGTACGGCAGTGAACTACGCCAGCAGGCTAAGCAATTGCTCATCGCATTTCTAAGCTGCCTGTACGGCAGTGAACGCAAATATGTGAAGGTTCAGCGCTATGTCGAATTTCTAAGCTGCCTGTACGGCAGTGAACACTTCCCCATATCTTTCAGAGTGTTCCTGCGTTTTCTAAGCTGCCTGTACGGCAGTGAACGTCGGTAACCCAGTTGATGATCTTCAGTTCATTTTCTAAGCTGCCTGTACGGCAGTGAACATCTGTACTGCGCCTGCTCAGAAGTGGAATGCTTTCTAAGCTGCCTGTACGGCAGTGAACCGCAATGCATGACCCTGCGGAGGCCTGGTAATTTTCTAAGCTGCCTGTACGGCAGTGAACGAAAAGGGCTGGTGGTGGAGCAAGTCCAATCATTTCTAAGCTGCCTGTACGGCAGTGAACATCGACCGGCTGCGCAACAAGTACAGCGCGACTTTCTAAGCTGCCTGTACGGCAGTGAACATACCTGAAGACATAAAAGTGGTGGTACGCTTTTTCTAAGCTGCCTGTACGGCAGTGAACATGCATACAGTGATTAAGCATCGGAGGAATAGTTTCTAAGCTGCCTGTACGGCAGTGAACGGCGTAATCCCCATGGCCAAGCTGAGCCTGCATTTCTAAGCTGCCTGTACGGCAGTGAACAATACGGTGTGGCAATGCTATCTCGTCACTTATTTCTAAGCTGCCTGTACGGCAGTGAACGTAAGAAGTCGGGGGTATTTCAGACGATATTATTTCTAAGCTGCCTGTACGGCAGTGAACGGCTATACGCAGGCCAAGCTCACGCTCTACTGTTTCTAAGCTGCCTGTACGGCAGTGAACAATTCGAATTGCTCTGCAAACTGGAGGATGTTTTTCTAAGCTGCCTGTACGGCAGTGAACACACCCATGTTGTTGCTGGGACGCTTCCTGATTTTCTAAGCTGCCTGTACGGCAGTGAACGATGCGGTCGGCTTTCTGCAACGAGAATTAGATTTCTAAGCTGCCTGTACGGCAGTGAACTCGGTGGTTTCCCCGGTTCCGCATTGCTGAAGATTTCTAAGCTGCCTGTACGGCAGTGAACGCTCAATTTGAGTTGCCGTAACTACAGATGTCTTTCTAAGCTGCCTGTACGGCAGTGAACCTAAACTGCGCTTCAAGGCGTCGATATTTCTATTTCTAAGCTGCCTGTACGGCAGTGAACTACCGCTACCGCTTGTCGGTATCGATGACATTTTTCTAAGCTGCCTGTACGGCAGTGAACAGTGGCAGTGTGTTGCGTATTACGACACAAATTTTCTAAGCTGCCTGTACGGCAGTGAACCCTTAGCTGCCGGGGGTGCCATGATGGTTTTATTTCTAAGCTGCCTGTACGGCAGTGAACATATCCAGCCCATTACCGGTATTGTATGCACATTTCTAAGCTGCCTGTACGGCAGTGAACTCGCTGTCTGATTCATTCAGCAACATCACTTCTTTCTAAGCTGCCTGTACGGCAGTGAACGATTGCGTTCGCGCCGCTGGCTTCAAGTGTGTTTTCTAAGCTGCCTGTACGGCAGTGAACGCGTGGAAGCTGTACGCGCTGCCGCTGATGCCTTTCTAAGCTGCCTGTACGGCAGTGAACCGACCAACCCACAGTTATTGACAGGACTCCGATTTCTAAGCTGCCTGTACGGCAGTGAACAAACCGTTAGCCCGCTTCTCTTTTTACCATGATTTCTAAGCTGCCTGTACGGCAGTGAACTCATAGCCCTTGCCCGCCCAGTGGCTGACCACTTTCTAAGCTGCCTGTACGGCAGTGAACTTTGGGTATCCAAAAGACTTCATCGCCGTACATTTCTAAGCTGCCTGTACGGCAGTGAACTCAGAGCCGCCCAGAGCCTTGCCCGGCACCTTTTTCTAAGCTGCCTGTACGGCAGTGAACAGCTGTGGCCTGCGAAAGATGGCAAGGTCGGTTTTCTAAGCTGCCTGTACGGCAGTGAACAAGGAAGCGCTGACCGACTGCGTGGCACTGATTTTCTAAGCTGCCTGTACGGCAGTGAACTGTAAAAATAAACCAGTAACCAACTGACTCTTAAAGAAAATATTGGTTATTTCACGCTTTAACCCTAATTTTTCCGACATGGGGAAAAAATAATAAAATCAATCAGTTATCTCAACCCCAAAAAAAAGGGTCAGAACCATGGCACCGTGGCTGATGGGCTTAAGCCATAGAAACTGAACTTTCCTTCCACCGGCGTTTTCCGCAGTTCTCCCTGCTTTAAAAACAGACGAAAACTTTGCCCCGAAGAGAGGCTTTTCAACGCAATAAATGCAAGTGAAGAGCGTTGTTCATTGGCCATCGGGATCTTTTCTCTGGCCTGTTCCTCAGTCAACCAACCTTTGTTGACCGCTCTCCTTCGCAGGCGCTCTGCACTGCTCTTGACCTGAACCCGGCTGACCGTTCGGTATTGAGCTCCGGTCGGCACGGCCTGGATGGGATCTACGCCGGTATAGTCGCGCAACCCTTTCAGCCAGCCGCTTTCCTGAAGTTCCGTCAGCGCCTTACCGCTACCGTGCAACCGTAAAACGGCACCTGGCGTACGCTGCATGCCTGGGAAGCTGACGCCGATATTCCCCTGAGCATAGGCAGCCAAAGCCCGATGCAGCTTGGCGAATAGCGCAGCCATCAACATGGGTTCGCTGAACTCAGGATCGGGCAATACGCGAATATCCTGATAATGATCCATGTAAGCCCCCTTATTCACCCTTCTCGCCAAACACACCGCCGCGGATTAAAATCGCCATCACATAGTGCTGTTGCGCCACATCGGGGACTTTGCCTTTAGTGACCCAATTATCCAGCAAAGTGTAGAAATCCATTTTCTGCTTTGGCTGGCGGTAGGCTTGCCCACGGCTGGTCACAGAACCATAAGGTTCCACCGCGATCGGTCCCAATCCCAACGTTTCCGCTTCGGGATACCAGCTATCGATGGTGCGCAGTGCATTACCAATTTTCTGTGAGTGCATGGCGGCAATATCATCGACCTGATATAACACCTTGCTTTTCTTACTGTTACTGTCCAATACCAATTCTTGCGAAGGGAAAATTTCCTGTCCTTTGCCCAAACGCACTTCAGCATCGACGCTGAAGAAAGAGAAACTTTCCCCTGACAAGCCCTGCTCAATTTCCTTGGCCAGTTCAGCCAGTGCCTTATTCGGTTGGCTAAACTCACGCAAATTGTAATCGGTAGCGTTAAATTGCCAGGTTTTCTCTTTGCCTTTAACGGTAATAGCAATTTCGTCTGCGCCGACACGGTTGCGCCACAAGAAACGCCCGTTCGCCAGGTTTTCAGCATAGCGCCCGGCCAGTTCTTTAAACCCCTGCTCCTTGATATACCCCTGAATCACATTAGCTAATTCAGCCTGGTAATCCTGATCGTTACATACCGATGGCTGTGCCAAATTACCCAATACACGCAGGGTAAAACTCACTTTCAAGGTATCGGCGTCAAACGGCAATGCCGCTACATCCACCCGTTGCAAATTAGGTTTTTGAATTTCGGCATCCAATTTAGTGGGATCGCTAGCGACAGCATTTTTCAAACGGTTAGAAATGGTGCCGCGCACCGCTTTTTCCTGAATAGCAATCGGCGTCCATTCAGGTTGTTGCCAATTACCGGCGTACATGATGGCGTCCGAGTTTGCCAATTTACGCTCAAATGCCAATACAGAAGCGGTCTTTACAGTAGCCATATTTATTAATCCTTTAAATTATTCTTCATCGTTAAATTCGTAAGTTTCCATCACGGCAGGTACGGCACTGCGACATAGGTAGTCATCGCCTTGATGATGGTATTGCCATAACAACTGATTCAGTTCGGTAATACGGTGCAAGCTGCGCCACTCGCCAATGCCGTAAACCGGCTCGGCGAAACGGAAAGGTGTTGAAGGATCGCGCGTTTTTGCTACCTCACCCGGTGCATATAGCGAAGAGATCCCCCGATAGCCGGTTTGCATCGGTACCAAATAACCCGAAGCCGGTTTCGGCACATAATTCCATTGGGGCTCTTGCTCGCTGGCGGGTTGATATTTTACTGCGGCAAAATCCAGCCAGGCATCCAGCAGTTCGGCCTGCGGGTTGCTCTCTTGCAGCGTTTGATAATGGTTGGCCAACAGCTCGCTGCGATCGAGCAAAGCAAAACCGGGCAGCAAACGACGCATCAACCTGCGCAAATCTTCTGGTTTTTCAGGGGTGCCCATAACTTTGATCGTACCGATGTCGGTAATCACACCACCAGCCAAACGCTGAGCTGGGCACAGATCGGCGAGATATTTTTCCAGCGCTCTGGCGCCCTCATCACCATTAGCGATGGCTCCATGACACTCGAGCAACAAGGATACTGTCATATGCATCCGGCCTTCTTCATTGAACGCCGCCGTTTTAGCCTCTTTGGTCAAGGGATTACGTGTTAACGCAAAAGCATAATCACGTCCGGAGGAATGAGCATGAAGCTGATACTGATGACAAATGACGCCGCAACCAGTCAGGGTCAAACCGTGGCTCTGCTGCAACTTGCGGGATAGCGCATGGGTATAGCCGAGAAAATGGGTGATTGCCGGGAAACCATAAGTTAGGCCAGCGATGGCATTGGCGCTCTCAACCCGTACGTGACGCAGTACGATCAAAGCTCCCATGAAAAATCTCCCTTAAACTCTGCTTCAAATTCACGCAGGCGACGTTTAAACAAGGGGGCAGTCGACCATTCGCGCCGTTCAACTTCACTGAATTTCATCTCTTCGCTTTTTAGCTGGTGATTGAGCCAAACGCCGAAATCCAGAGCAATTTCCTTTTTCCAGCCACCGCCTTCACGTTCAAAGCGGAAATCCTCATCCTGCTTCATCCGCCAGGGATCGAGCCACAGTTGTTGTGCGCGGGAAAGTTGGCACGCCTCACGCTGGCTCCAGCATTGCCATTCTTGCCGGTTTTGAATGCCGGCCACATAACTAAACAGAATATCGATAACCTCATCGACGTAAGCACTACGCTGCTGACGGATCTCTACATTGTTCCCTGAAGACTTGTTAACATCACGCAGATACTGTTTTAGTTGCCATACCGCATCCCTTGCCAACGCGGAGAACGCTTTCCGCTCCTGGAAAATAGAATGCTGGTTTAACGGCAGCTTGCTGACGGTTAACCACACTGGCGCAGAACACGGCAGCAACCAAACGCGGCCACCGCGTACGCTGTTGAGGTAGGAAATATTCTGTGGCTTGGTACCCCCCATATTCAGCACTGCGGTTTTGGGGTAGATCACCCGCGGTTCCGGGTACCACTCACCGGCCTTTAGAGCCTGATAGCTCTCTTTGGCGGTATCGCTAAAGCGCACATCGCTGATGCGCTGGTGCATCGCCTGTGCCAACGAGGAGGAGAATAACGGGCTAAGCAGATGGTATTCATTCGGGGCAACCGGGAAGTAAAGCTGTTTAGCCAAGGTATGGGAAGAGAGGTTTTTATTCGCTAACACCTGTTTGAAGCCCGCCACCCACAGCTCCAGTTGCTCTGGGTTTTCGGCAAACGCCGCTAAAGGGGTACTATCGCCACGACTCAAACACGCAATCAGCGATTCGCCTTCATCTTCCAGTTGCAGCAACTTCGCCACATCCAGCGCAGCGGCATTGCCCACGGCGTCGATAGCCTGTTGAGGTAAGCTCGCACTCGAAAGCCGGTCTGTAGCGAGCGACTCGCCATTCGCAGCAAAAATACTGCTGCCTTTGGCATCGCTGTGGGTAAATTTTAGGGCGTGAGTGACAAGACTGATTTGCCCTGCACGGCTGGCTGCATCGGTCAGCCAATGGCGTGGGGTATAATTTTTCTCTAATTCTTGCCGCTGTTCTAAGGCTGTTTGCTTCGCAACAGCGATCTCTTCAGCCTCAGTCAGCCCCGTCAGCCTTTTCGCAAAATCCTTTTCCAGTGCTTCCAGTTTGGGCTGTTTGCGACTGGCGATATATTCGACGATCAACTGGCTAAATCCGTTCTTACTCATACGCCTCCTTATTGCATCGTTATTCCATTCTATTCGAGTGCGCCAAACACCCCTAGCAGCGGGTGGAAACGCCACTGATCGGCCTCATCTTTCCTCAGATTGATTTCACCAAACTTCTGGCTAACCTCTGTCAGTTCCATATCCAGCTTTTCGGCCAACCCTTGGTAAATAGCGCCATAGTCTGCGGTTAGCCAGGCACCTACACCTGCAGCGAAGTTCACTTTAACCTGACGGAAATTATCGCTGGTTTTCCATTGGCCTGGCGCGATATCCGGGAATTTAAAGCACGGCGAATCCCCTTCGTCCGCTATCCACAGGTAGTGTGGTTCCTCCTCGGTGGACTGGCGAAATGGCGTCAAACGCTGTTGTTCACCGCACCAGGTTGCCTGTTTACGCCACCAAAGCGCGGCGTAGTATTTATCAAGCTGCTTTCGTCCCTGTAAAACCGTTCGCAGGCAGGCATGTTCAAGATCGACCAGATTATGGTGCGGCTTTAGTACCAATGCCTCCTGAACTCGTGGGATCGCACTGATCACTTTATATTGTTCAGGCGGTAATATTTCCGTCAGATCATGACTCAGTAGCTGGAGCTGATAGAACGTCGATTCAAACCCCGGTCGACAATAAGCCGGTTGGTTGCCTTTCAGCGCCTTAACGTTCTTTTGCAGAATATGCAGATTCGGATGCTCGCAGGGTTGCTGCCGATGGCGTTGAATACGTCCGGCCAATTGGATCAGCGAGCGCATTGAGCTCGGTTCGGCAATCGCCCAATCGTAATCGTGATCGCGCCCCACTTCGGCAACCGAGGTGGCCAGCACCACAAACAGATGGTGCTGCTGCGGAAAATCAGTCAGTGCACGATCAATCTCCGCCATTTGCCACAGTGCGGGTTCAGAATAACGCGTCAAAGTTTCGTCCAACCGCTGTTCTATATACGAACGCATCGCCAACGGATGCTGGCTGTGGTAAACGCAATAATGGATGCGGGTATTGTCAGGCGCAGCCGTATTTAATAATCGCTGTGCTACTGCCACTAGCGGATTGATATTGGCCATACGGATCAACCCCAACGAGACGGTTTTACCCGTTGGGTGCATTTGATGATGGAGTGAGTGCAATTGTTGCATCGACGCGAATAGCGTTTCCGAGACGCTATCCAATACCGCGCTTTCATGCAGGCCAGTCGGTTGAACCGCTACCAACTGTGCACGACGCAGCACTGGCACATTCTGCAATTTCTCCACTCGCCTGCCAACAAAGGCCTCATGCGCCGCCTTAAAGCCTTTGGCATCCTGAATATCATGTTGCACGGCATCATGCTCATCAAACCAGGCGCAGCAGACATTCAATTTTGTGCCCGGCAGGCCACACCCTTGTTGATAATCTGCTCGCCCGGATTTATAAGCATTGAACAGAGCCTGAACCAGCGCAGGCGGTAGGGTTGCAGAAGAAAGTAAAACGCGGGCCCCCAACATTCCCGCCCAATTGACCACTCGGCATAGCGCAGGAAGATCGGCAATATCAAAATCATCTGGCTCATCCAGCACTAAATCGGCGGTCAATAAACGCAGCATCGGCGCTATTTGCTTACCACCGCGCACACCCTCCGTCGCACCAATCAGATGATCGATAGTAGTCACCAATACCGGTGCACTCAGTAATTTGTGCAATTTGTCGCTATCTTGTAGCCAACGGCTTAAACGCCCATCATCCAGACTGCCACCATAACTGACATAATGATGCTCCGCGAACAGCTCATCTGCCGAAGCGCTGCCGGTGCCGCGCCGCTCCAATTTATCATTGTTGAGTTGATGTAATTGCCGCACCGCCGCAGAGCCAACCAACACCGCCAGATCGTCTTCCTCCAGAGTGAGTTTAGCTTTAAGCGCATCGCCGGTTTGCAGCGTTAAGGTTCGTAGCCCTAATGCCACAGAAAAACGGCAACCTGCCTTCTCATCGGCCAAGCCATACATAATGCGCGCGTTGGCAAAGGTTTTGCCACAACCGGTGGAGGCCATATTAACGCCAAAGAAACCCTGTTTAGCCGAACGTTCACGCACTGCATACGTGAGATCGTAAGCTTTATCCTGCCAACGAAACTTTTCGGTTTTACTGCGCTGTTTAAACCCTTTATGGCGCGTAATAGCCGGTAGCGTGGCTCGGATATGCGGTAAGCTACGTCCCAGCAATAGTGCATTTTGCCCTACGCCGATATTGTGCTCGTCCAGTTGCTGCTTCAATTCACCGGTTTGGCGGTCGGTATTGGCATATACCCGATACCCGGTATCTTGCCAGCCCACCGTTGGTGGTAAGGATGAGTAGTGATGGTCCGCCAACATCAGCACCAGACGTGCCATATGGCTGGTGAAACGCTGCTCCAATACGCCAAAATCCATCAATGACGATTGTTGCAACGCTCGTTGAGCAAACTTATGCGCTTTTTCCCGCCAGATAATACTGCGCATCGGTGTGCCTTGAGGGAAAACCCATACCGCACCGCGCTCATCTGGTGTCCAGCATTCAATCTGGTGGTTAGTCGAGTTCCAATCAGCGGTGAGTTGCTGTGTCAACCAAGTGTCGATTGCCGTCAATTCGGGTGGATTCCCTTCAACACGCGTTGGGTAGGCCGGTAAACGGTGATGGGAAACGATCAACCAGGCAATGGTAGTTGCCAGAGGAGGCAATGATATGAAAGGATTTATAGACTCATCGATGGCATCTTTGACCAGGCTTTCCAGCATCAGTTCTTCATCGCACGCCTCAATCATTGCCAGGGCTGCGAGCCACTCCTTGTCGTTTCGTTTACCTACCCAGGCACAAAACAGCCGCAATGAGACCCACTCATGACGATAGGGCTGGAAGCTTTTGCTCACACCACGTAAACCGTTCTGGAATAACTGGTTAGCCTTGCCAAAATCATGGAATAGACCCGCAATTGCCGCCAGTAAGCTAATACTTTCCAGATTGTGCCACTGGTTTTCACTGTGGCTTTTCAAAATATCACGTTCAGTGGTATTAGTGGGCACCGCGCCTTCGGTATTAAAACGACGTTGATTGCCGACGATCCAAAGTAATTCCGTTTGGTTCGCCCCTTTAATCCAATGGCAAGCCACCGCCGTATTACGCCGGGCGCTTTTACGTAGCAGTTTACGCAAGGTCTTCAAACCTTCGTAGGTGATGGCAGTTTGCCAGGTGCGTTCACCCTTACGTTCAGCAAATTGATCTAATATTCGACGAGTTTCTGTTAAGGCACGTTTATTACACTGAGCCACCAAAAGAATATTCACCGCCCCACCTGACTTAGTTGCTGAGCCGTCGTTTGCAATGCCTCAATCATGACATCCAGGGCATCTGCCCTTTGAAATCCATTAATGCAGCGCTGGCGGAACTCTTGCTCCTCTTCTCCCTGCATCGCGGCAATAAACGCCTGCGGCAATACCAACGCGTCTTTGATCAGATCTGCGGCGTCAAACACCAGGCCACCGCGACGCGTTTTACCATGCAGTACCGCCAGCCCATGTGGCAACCCAATCACCCAGGTTGCTACGGCCGCCAAACCGTAGGCCAGATAATTACCGTGATCCAGAAAACGATTTGCTATATCTACACCACCACCGCGTTTGGCACGGGTAAAATCACCGTACCCCACCGCCGTGGCAGCCAGCTTATATAAGGCTTTGGTCATCACCGCTTCTTGCGCGAGCAAGTCGGTACTATTACGGCATGCTGCCAGATTATTTTCATATTTATCCAGCAAGGCCGACAAACGGTTTTCGTCTACGGCAAAACCGGTTTCCCGTTCCATTCTGGCGTTTAACCAGTGTTTTTTGATTTGTTCGATGCGTACACGTTGAAAAGCTATCGCCGCAGCTAAGCGCTGGTTATCGTCAAACCAGAAGCTCACCCAATGTTGCAAATATTCTGTTGGCCGATATTCGCTTTGTGAGCATAACCAAGAAACGGCGACTTCCACTTCATTGCCCGCATATAAAGGTGTGCCTGCACCACCACAGAAGCCAACCAAGACTCCCGCTTTGGCAAACTCGCGCATTGCGGCTTGAGTGATTGAAGTGCCGGTCCCGAGCATGACAACTGAAGTATTGGCAATGGGGATATTCCAATAAAGAGACTGCTTCCCTTCATCAGTAACATACTCAACTCGCCCGCCATTGACTAAAACACGGCAATATTGCAGGTAATAAAGATTGGCTCTTTTGGAATGCAAGATTGTTTTTAAATCGGACGGCGAGAATGAGTCATTCATGTCTTGAATTATCCATAATTTAAATGATTCGAAATTGGTCAATAGAGCGAATGAATCGCCAACTAACTGAACAAGTTACGCTTTTATCATACCCAACATGGAAAAACCGTTACCAACCGACAAAATATCATTATTGATGGAGAATTATGCTGCCTGTAACCCTGGTTCTTGATTGGCTTAGAACAGAGACTCAGGAACGATATTTCGGCAACATACCCGCTAAGGAACAGGGCAGCGAAAAAGGAAATTCCAGACTGGACGAATGGGAACAGAAACGGCGCCACAGGCACCGCCTCGTGATTTCAATCATTAGGGTTTGGTCAGGCAGGTCACCAGGAACCCGCCCTCCCCATCAAATAAACAAATCAGCAGGGACATCAAAACGCGTCGACAGCGCCTTGATGTGCTGCACAGTCAATGAGCGGCGACCGTTGAGAATGTTGCTGACATTGCTTTTAGACCCCAACTCCTCTTCCAGATCTGCGGCTTTTAAACCCTGCTGATCCATCAGGGTACGCAACGCGGCGATCCCGGTGGGGATCTCCGCCAAGCGACGGTTAAACGCCTCAAATTCCGGAGCACTGTTTTCATATTCTGCAATTTTGGCCGCAAGCGGTTCAAAAAGCGGGTTGCTCAACTCGTCGTGATCGACAAGATATTCAATCAACTCAAGAGCTTTTTTATATTCAGCCTCGCTTTTATTGCCCGTCATCAGAGGAATGCATTTCACCGCGTTGGCAAATGTCGCGATCATGCCTTCGGCACTGTCGGCGTCAATATGAGTGGCAACAGTCATTCTTTATGCTCCCTATAATACTTTGTTAACTTGTCGTATTCGGCATGAGTCCCAATGTGCTTTACAAAAACCTTTTGCTTTTCAAAGTCAATGAAGGCCATAAGTCGCAACGTATTGCCGGACACATCGATAACCCACCACTTTTTACGGTACTTGAAGTTATCCAGTGACGGGATCGCTCTTTTCATTTCATCCGGGCTGTTGAAGGTCCTTTTTTCCAGAACCCGCATCAAATCCAGAAGCGCCAATGCGCTATTAGGGTATTTTCCGGCAGCCTCGTTAAAGGGCTGTCTACTGATCACATGCACCGCGAATCCTTCGCCTATGTATTCATCTTGAAAACAATGTAGCCTCTGACGGGATTGTTTTCAAGTTGAAAACCAATATTTTCCCACACCGTACACGTTTTCACCTTCATTTCTCTCACGCTTTACGTAGCCGTTTGTTTGGGAGCAATAACGCGTTGAATATCCGCACCGCTTTAGCTGCCTGTACGGCAGTGAACGCCAACACCAATACAGAGGAACATTTCTGTTCTTTCTAAGCTGCCTGTACGGCAGTGAACTTTCCCAGGGAAATGGCGAATATTCCGCTGCCTTTCTAAGCTGCCTGTACGGCAGTGAACAAACTTTTAAGTTCACACCCGCTGCAGGTAATTTTCTAAGCTGCCTGTACGGCAGTGAACCGTTGGAGATTAGCGCTAATTAACTGATTGTTGAAGAGTAACTTCACGATTGGCTCAAAAAGGCTTTTTCCCATATTCAATTAAAAACATTTAAAATCAATAGATTAAATCAACCCACAAAGAAAAGGGTTCAGCGATGGGGCCGGGTTGCCTATAGTAATGCTCAATTCTTTGCGGGAACTTATATGACCAACACCAGTGTCTGGCATCTCTACATGCTGCGCATGCCCAGCGGCATGCTGTATACCGGCATTACTACCAACGTGGCGCGGCGGCTGGCGCAGCATCAGGCTGGCAAAGGGGCCAAGGCGCTACGGGGGAAAGGCCAACTGGTGCTGGCGTTTCACTGTCAGGCGGGGGATCGCTCAAAAGCGCTGAGGCTGGAATACCGGGTCAAGCAACTGAGTAAAACGCAAAAAGAGAGGCTGGTGAGTCACCCGCCTCTTTCGTTGGATTATTTACTGCCGGAGGTTGCGGTTAAAGCCGGTTAAACGGCGCGGAGTATTCCACCGCCCCGCTAACATCAACCAATGCATCTTCCGCCAGTGGGTAAACCTGGAACGCGGCCTCAGTCTCTGGCCAGCGGCACTGCAGACCATAGTCAGCGGCCGGTTTAAAGCCAAAGCGCCCGTAGTAAGCCGGTTCACCCAGCACCACTACCGCGGCATAGCTGAACTCGTTCAGCGCATCCAGCCCTTCGTATATCAGCTTTTCGCCCAGCCCCTGGCGACGCAGACTTTCGTCCACCGCCAGCGGTGCCAGACCGACCCATTGGCGATCCTCACCGGCCACGTCCACCGGGCTGAACGCGGCATAACCCACCACGCCGCCTTCGTCATCGGTGGCGACAATGCCCAGCGTCAGCAGGCCGTCTTCGCGCAGTTGCTGCACCAGATCGGCTTCATCATCTCGCCCAAAGGCGCGACGCAGCAGGGCATCAATGCCCGCCGCATCTACCGGAATTTCCACGCGGATTAACATGTTGCCGGCACACGGGAAGTTTGCACCGTGCCCTCCTGCAGCCCTGCTTCCACAAATTCGGCCAGTTGCAGCAGGCCAATGCGCAACGGCGCAGGCATGGCTTCCAGCTCGATGGCGTCCATCAGATTTTTTACATACAGGCCCAATTCGGTGTCCCCTTCAATCTGCAGCCGACGCTGAAAGAACAGCGTATCGGGATCTTGCTTACGCGCTGCGATCAGAATCAGATCGTTGGCGTCGCCGCTGAAGCTGACATCAGCTTCGGCGTGTTGGCTGACAACCAGTTTGTCGTTTTCTACCGTCATAAACCAGTGTAGCGCCAGATCGCGAACTTCGATCTTCAACCAGCGCGATTCGAGAAACGCCAAATCGCCATCTGCCAGCGCCTGACGAAATTGCCAGCCCAGTACCTGTTCCAGAAGCTGACGCTGCAGGGCAAACGGCGTGAATTTTAGCGGTACACGCAGCAACGACGGCCCCTGGCGCACAATGCGCGCTCTTAATTGTTCCAACACTGTCGTTCACTCCTTTCAACACAGATACGCTATTTTGCCACAGCGATGTGCGGCTGCCGCGCTCTATATCAACAAATAGTGTATTTCACCGCCAGCTTTATCAATACGCCAGAAGCTGCCTCAAATCAAAACCTGTTAAGTACGCTTTCACTAAAATTGCCTCCCGATTAGCGTTTGCCGGTTGAAAGGGTCACCGGCAACCCTTTGAGTCAGGATAAATCTATGGAGCTGCTTTGTCCCGCCGGTAATCTGCCGGCCCTGAAGGCTGCGGTGGATAACGGTGCCGACGCCGTGTATATCGGCCTGAAAGATGATACCAACGCCCGCCACTTTGCCGGCCTCAACTTTACCGAGAAAAAGCTGCAGGAAGCGGTCGAGTATGTGCATCGCCATAACCGCAAACTGCATATCGCCATCAACACCTTCGCCCACCCTGACGGCTATGTCCGCTGGCAACGCGCGGTAGATATGGCGGCACAACTGGGGGCTGACGTGCTGATCCTGGCTGATTTGGCGATGCTGGAATACGCCGCCGAACGTTACCCGCAGTTGGAGCGCCACGTCTCGGTGCAGGCGTCCGCCACCAACGAAGAAGCGATCCGCTTCTACCAGCGCCATTTCGATGTCAGCCGGGTAGTGCTGCCGCGCGTGTTGTCGATGCACCAGGTCAAGCAGTTGGCACGTACCAGCCCGGTGCCGCTGGAAGTCTTCGCCTTCGGCAGCCTGTGCATTATGGCCGAGGGGCGCTGCTACCTCTCCTCTTATCTGACCGGTGAGTCCCCCAATACCGTTGGAGCCTGTTCACCGGCACGCTATGTACGCTGGCAGCAAACCGCGCAGGGCATGGAGTCACGCCTGAATGGCGTGCTGATCGACCGTTATCGCGACGATGAAAATGCCGGTTACCCAACGCTGTGCAAAGGCCGCTATCTGGTCGATGACGTGCGCTACCACGCGCTGGAAGAACCTACCAGCCTCAATACGCTGGAACTGCTGCCGGAACTGCTGGCTGCCAATATCGCTTCAGTGAAGATTGAAGGTCGCCAGCGCAGCCCGGCCTACGTGAGCCAGGTGGCCCGCGTTTGGCGCCAGGCCATCGATCGCTGCCAGGCAGACCCGGCCGCCTATCAGGCCGACGCGGGCTGGATGGAAGCCCTGGGTGCGGTGTCAGAAGGCACTCAAACCACGCTCGGTGCTTATCACCGTAAATGGCAGTAGCAGGAGGGAATATGAAATACGCATTAGGCCCGGTGCAGTATTATTGGCCGAAAACCGAGGTCGAAGAGTTCTACCGGCAGGCGGTAAGCAGCAGCGCGGAGATTATTTACCTCGGTGAAAGCGTCTGCACCAAGCGGCGCGAGATGAAGGTCGGCGACTGGCTGGCGCTGGCGCAAGAGATTGCCCGCAGCGGCAAACAGGTGGTGCTCTCCACCCTGGCACTGCTGCAGGCACCGTCCGAACTGAACGAACTGAAGCGCTATGTGGAAAACGGGGAATTCCTGATTGAAGCCAACGATCTGGGCACCGTGAACATGGCGGCCGAGCGCAGCCTGCCGTTTGTTGCCGGTCATGCGCTGAATTGCTACAACGCCTACACCCTGCGCCTGCTGCACCGCCAGGGCATGACGCGCTGGTGCATGCCGGTCGAGCTTTCCCGCGACTGGCTGGCCAAACTGCTGGAGCAGTGCGACGAACTGGGTTTCCGCCAGCAGTTTGAAGTGGAAGTCTTGAGCTACGGTCACCTGCCACTGGCCTATTCGGCGCGCTGCTTCACCGCACGTTCGGAAGACCGCGCCAAAGACGAATGCGAAACCTGCTGCATCAAATACCCGCAGGGGCGAGTGATGCGTTCGCAAGAACAGCAGCAGGTGTTTGTGCTTAACGGCATTCAGACCATGAGCGGCTACTGCTACAACCTGGGCAACGAGTTGACCAGCATGCAGGGGTTGGTGGACATTGTGCGTCTTTCACCACAGGGTACCGAGACGCTGGCACTGGTCGAGCGCTTCCGCGCCAATGAACAAGGTACTCAACCGTTAACGCTCACCGATCAGGCCGACTGCAACGGTTACTGGCGGCGGGTTGCCGGGCTGGAGTTGGTGCCGTAGCGAGATAAATCAAAGGGATGCAGGTAAATTTTCCGCTGCCGGCATCTTATTTGTTCATGTTAAATAGCATTACTTTCCGTTGTACCAATGATAAAAACTCCCGTACATCAGGCCAAAGCTTCTGACACCTAACCCCATAGAAATAGCCGCATTCGCTAAATGTTCTCTTGGGGAAGCAGCGATTAATACCGGGTGATAAAGCAACTGCATGGTTGTCATCAGCCCAAGCTTGAAACGGAGGTTAGCCGACCGTTGAGCGCATGGACGTGTGATACGAGCCATCCATGGATGGATTCACGACGTGTCGGCGCTCTGCATGCTCCTCACCTGTAGCACTATTTTTAGGATCTATCCCCGCTAACGCGGGGAACATTTTCCGGGAACCAGGCGCAAAACGAGCAGGTGGCAACGACTGCAATCGCAGCATAGTTAATTAGCAGATAGGCCGTTGATAGGGTTTCCGGGTCACTGAGGCCCCACTCTGTGGACTGGTGGGCCATCTTAATCGCCATGCTGTTTGTTAACAGCAGCTGAGACTGGATCACATTTGGCAAGATGGCCATAAACACAACAAAGGCCACGACGGCCACTAGCTTTCTCATACGGTGCAACGCCTCTCATAGCCGCTCACATCGATGGAACCATAAGCCATCAGTTTTTTATTCGTCCTTGGAACCCCAACTCGTGAAGTTCTGAGAAATCTCTGCCGGAGCCGTACAAAATCCTCGAAGTTATATAAGGTGATACAGCCCAGAGAAAGTCTGGCCGGCCCGATCGGGTGTAAGCGAAATTGCCCGCGCTTAACGCTATTGATCCAGGTGATATCATCAATGCGGTGATCATCACGGTACAGCGCGAACCATGTTGTGTGGTCGGTACGGTTAACAAAGTCTTTCGCCCAAGTGAGCGATTGTGAACCAATGCCACCCTCCGGTCGGTCAACAATCCAGTAGCGCCCGGCAGGTAGCGCGCCGTCATTCGGCCTGTGTGTGTGCATCCCGGTTGATTGGTGTATTTGTCGTTGCCGGAGAACGCGGGATAGTTTCCGTTTGCTCCGCACTCTAACAAAGTAACGGTATCTCGATTTAACTTGAATCGTCCGTGAATCATGGTGCTCCCTGTATAACTGCTGGATGAATAATCGACAAACTGTAGTCAGACAAGCGTGTTGGCACAACCCATTGTTGCCGTTTATCTCTATCCCCGCTGGCGCGGGGAACACTCTAAAACTATCTAACTGAATTAATTTTATTTTTTAAGACTATAAAATTTCACCAACAATTAGGCCATTTTGAAAAAACCTAATCATTTGATGCTTAATAAATAAAAAACCACGCATTTGCAAAAATCCAAATTCACCGAAAAACGCTGCTATTGCGACGAGACTCCCCCCGCGCTATGCACTCCGCTTGCGGAGCAGGCTGCGCAGCGCCACACTGTTACGCATGAAGCCCACCCCGACACCCAGCAGGGTGTAAATAATCCCCAACACCAGCAGCATCACTACGTCGCCCCAGACTTCATTGAGCGACAGACCCATTTGGTTCACCCCGGCAATGGCCTTGGTGGCCCAGGTGGAGGGAATACAGTAGGAAATCGCCCGCACCCAGGCCGGCATCGCCTGCAGCGGCCAGATGGTACCGGAGAGGTAGAATATCGGCGTGGTGATAAACGCCAGCGTCAGGTAAATCATCTCTACGCTGCGCAGGCATTCGGTGACCAGCTTGCCCAACCCCAGTACCGCCAACAGGAACGGGAAGGTCAGCAGCAAAATTTCTGCAATACCCGCCGTCTGACGATAGCCCAACACCCATGGCCAAAGAACAAACAGCACGATAGACAGGAATAGCCAGATCGGTAGCAGCGCCGTCAGCCCGCCCAAATGGGCCGCCAACGGTGGCTTGCCGCCGGGAATACTCTTCATGGCAATGCTGACGCGAACGCAGGCAATCAATAACGAGTGCTGCAACAACATCACCAGCAAGCCGGGGAAGATGATCGCCGCAAAGCTGATGCCCGGGTTGAACACGTCCAGCGTTTGCCCCTGTGTGGGCGTCAGGATCACCTGCGCCTGACGTTCGCTGAAACCGCTGCGCAGCAGTAAGCCGTTGTTGTACTGGTTCAGCAGTTGCTGATAGGCCGCGACCACGTCCTGCTGGATCTGGCCATTGGCCAGCCGGTTGGTGGCATCGCCATAGACCGGCACCACGATATTTTGGCCGCTCAGGATCTTCTTCTCCAGATCCACCGGCATGATGATCACCGCGAACAGCTTGCGCCAGCCGAGATCGAGCTTCGCCTGTTCAAGACTGTCGTAAGTCACGATGGATATTTTAGAGGTAGCGTCCAGTTGGCGGATCAATTGGCGGCTGGCGGTGCTGTGGTCCTGATCAATCACGCCGACCGGCAGATCCCACACCGTCCGGTTGGCATAGACCATGCTCATGACGCACAGCGACAGGATCAGCATCAGCCACATCGGCCTCTCCAGCATGCCAAGCAGCACCCGGACGAAGGTTTGCCAGTAGATTTTCATCCCGCGCCCCCTTCCTTCAGCAGCCGCGGCAACAGCCGGTTACGCACCAGGAATGCCGTCACCAACGGGTAGACGGACAGTAATGCGCAAACGCTGAAGATGGCGCTGGCCGGCACCTGCCGCAGGAATACGTCAAACATCGCGTACAGCGCATGGGTTAAGGGTTCGATATTGGAGATAATTCGCGCCGGCAACGGCATCGACAGTTCCGGTACCGCCATACCCGAGAAGGTCAGCGCAATACTGACCAGGATGGCGATCAGGCTGTAGGCGGTGATAATGCTGCTGGTAAAGGTAAACAGCAGCAGGCCGATGCTCTGCGCCGCCATCACGTAGAAGAAGGCTATCATCAGCATAAACAACGGATTGCCGCTGACGCGGGCGTCAAAAATGCCCACCAGCGCGGCAATTTCAACCATCAGCAGGCTGGTGAAACACAGGGTATATGGTGCCAATTTACCCAACAGTGCCAGGCTGAATGGCCGGGCCTTCAACAGCGATTTGCTGCGCGCCAACACGTAGATCATGCAGGTCACCACAAACAGCTGCAGCAAATGGATAGTCGCGGCAAACTGCTGATAATAAATATAACTGCCGCTGGCGTTGAATAGACTGCCGTACGACAGCGTCACGTTCGCCAACGGCGGCAGCGTCTTGCCCATCTCGGCGGCGATAATGCTGCGGTAGTTGGCATTGATTTCGGTCATCAGCCCGCTGAAATCCTGAGTGGAATACAGCCCGGCGCCGTAGAACAATGCGTTGTAATACATCACGACGCTCGGCTGCTTGCCCGCCAGCGCATTGGCTTCAAAGTCCGGCGGTACGTACAACAGCGCGTAATCCTGCGCGCTACGCAGACGATACAGCGATTCATTCAGCCCGCCGTCATACAGCTCGACGTGAGCATGAGAGCCGGCATCCAGTCGACGCGTCAGCGATTTGGACAACGAGCTGTGATCGTTATCCACCACCGACACCGGCAGATCCAGCAAGGTCCCTTCCGAAAAGTTGCTGCTGACCAGACCAAACAGCATCAGCGGGAAAATCCAGCTCAGCCAGTGTATTACCGGACTGCGGAAGGCGACGCGGCACTCGTTGTCAAACGCGTGACTGAAGCAGCGCCAACCGGCCCTTACTCTTTCCATAGCCATAAGCTGCTCATCCCTGGACGCAGGCCTTCCACCGGCTGTGACGGATACAGCCGCACTTCAAAGGTTTTCAGGTCGAAGTCACCGGTAGCACGAGTGGCGCGTTTGGTGGCGTAATCGCCCAGCGGCGCAATATACCGCACCTCCGCTTCGATCATTTTGTCCTTCAGCGCCGGTACCCGCATCTGCACCTTATCGCCCTTACGCACATGAGCCAGAATGTCTTCGCGCAGGTTAAAGACGAAGTAGGCGTCCGGCACGCGGATCAGCGTCAGCAACGGGCTGCCGGCATTCAACAATTCCCCGACCTCCGCCGGGATCGGCCCGACTTCACCAGCTACCGGGGCTAAAACCCGCAGGTCATCAGTCTGAGCCTTCACTTGCAGCAGGTTTTCTTCTGCCGCCCGCAGCGCTGCGGCGTACTGTTGCCGCAGTTCGATACGGTCGCCATTCGTGCCTTCGTCCAGGTTGGCCTTGGCCGCCTGCACCTGTTGGAATGCGATGTCACGCGCCCGGCGCGAGCTGTCCAGCTCGGACTTCGAAATATAACCTTTGCCGGATACGCTCAGGTTACGGTTGTAGTCATTCTGCGCGTTGCGGTATTGCGCCTCGGCCTGCGCCAGGTTGGCACGCAGATTACGGATGCTTTCTTCACGCGTGCCGTGCAGCGATTGGTCGAGCTGCGCCTTGGCTTCATCGCGCGACGCCTGGGCGGAACGCAGCTGAGCCATCAGTTCCGGGCTATCGAGTTGGATCATCACCTGTTGGGCTTTCACGTCGTCACCACGCTCAACCAGGCGTTCAATCACTCGTCCCTTGGCCTTGGAAGCCACGATCACCTCCGGCGCGTCCACTTCCCCCTGCAATAACAAATCCTGATTATGTGCCCGGAACAAGATCGCCATGGCGATCGCCACCACCATCAGCAATAAGGTAAACAACGTTTTTTTCTTCATTCTCTCAGCTCCCTGAGCGATAAGCGGCAGGTGGAATCATCACGTCCATATTTCAATCGGCTCCCAAAAAACCTTTTTCCCAATAAGGATATAGCAAGCACATATATCCTCTTTTATAACCATAAATTGGATTATGCTTTTAACACTAAAAGCACATTTTGCTTTGTAGTTTGCAGAACCCTGCAATCGCCCTTTAAGCGATCAACTCTTTGATGGACGATATCATGACTGAAAAAACTGCGGTGCCGGTTTCGGTACTGGATTTATCCCCCATTCCGCAAGGGGCCAAACCACGCGACGCCTTTCATGCCTCTTTAGATTTAGCACAACATGCCGAAAAATGGGGCTATCAACGCTATTGGCTGGCAGAACATCACAATATGACCGGCATTGGCAGTGCGGCAACCTCGGTTCTGCTGAGCTATCTGGCCGCCGGTACCCAAAGTATCCGTCTCGGCTCCGGCGGCGTGATGCTGCCCAACCATGCGCCGTTGGTGATCGCCGAGCAGTTCGGTACGCTCGAATCGCTGTACCCTGGGCGTATCGATCTGGGTCTGGGCCGTGCGCCTGGCACCGACCAACGCACCATGATGGCGTTACGTCGTCATCTGTCCGGTGAAGTGGATAATTTCCCGCGCGACGTGCAGGAACTGCAACATTACTTTGGTGAAGTTCAACCGGGCCAGGCGGTACAGGCCGTGCCCGGCCAGGGGCTACACGTGCCAATCTGGCTACTGGGCTCCAGCCTGTACAGCGCGCAATTGGCGGCACAGCTTGGCCTGCCGTTTGCCTTCGCTTCCCACTTTGCCCCTGAGATGCTGTTCCAGGCATTTAACCTGTATCGCGACAACTTCAAGCCTTCCGAGCAATGCCAGCGGCCGCACGCCATGGTATGCGTTAACGTGGTGGCCGCCGACAGCGATGCCGATGCACGTTTCCTGTTTACCTCGATGCAGCAGCAGTTTATCAATCTGCGCCGCGGCTCGCCGGGCCCGCTGCCGGCACCGGTGGACAATATCCACGCGCTGTGGACTGCCGGGGAACAATACGGGGTCGACCAGGCGCTGCGCATGTCAGTCATCGGCAATGAGACTACCGTGCGTAATGGGTTACAGACGCTGCTCAGCGAAACCGGCGCGGATGAAATCATGGTTAACGGCCAGATCTTTGACCATCAGGCGCGATTACATTCGTTTGAAATTGTCGCCGGGGTGAAAGGCGATTTGGTGAAGGGTTAAACTATTTGGGCGCCTTTACGGCGCCCTCATTTTATCAGCGCTGGATCAGGTAGCGGATGGTGGGACCATCCTGCTGGATATCCAGTACCTTGTAGCCATGGTTGCGCGCATCAAGCGGGATGTTGTTGATTGACTGCGGGCAATCGCTGATCACCTCAAGGATTTCCCCTGGCTTCAACTGCGGCATCGCCTCCAGCGTCGCCACCGCCGGGTAAGGGCAAGGCTCACCCAGCATATCCAACCGGTAATCCGGCACTATAGCCGTTGGCTTCATGACACACTCCTTAAATTAACCACCTGCGCGTCGGGCTTGGCGCGGAAAAAGCGTTTTTCCCACCACAGCATGGCGCCAAACGCCAATGCCAGCAGCAGGTAGGTCACCAGCAGGCCACCGATCGGGCCGAAGGTTTCCAGCAGGTTGACCTTGTCATAGTCAGTGGCCAGCGTCGGGGCCAAATCATCCCAGAAATAGGCCAGCAGCGTAGCGCCGATGATGTTGCCCAAGCCTACCCACCAGTAATGCACCTGACCTTCGACCGCGCGGTACATCCAGCCGGTTTCGCAACCACCGGCCAACACGATGCCGAAACCAAACAACAGCCCGCCAAGCACCGCATTGGGACCAGCCCACATGATTTTGGGCGCCACGCCCAGTTGAACGTAGCTGAAAATGCCGATGGCGCTGGCGGCCATACCGAGAATGATGGCCTTTGCCATATGGGTACGCCCGCTGATCCATAGATCGCGGAACGCCGAGGTGAAACAAATTTGTGCCCGTTCAATCAACAGGCCAAAACCAATGCCAAACAACATGGCGATACCCAGCTTCGGTGCGTCAAACAGCGTCCATAGCGACCAGGCGATCGCCAGACAGAACACCACCATGCCCAAACGAAAGCGGCGACGCGCCTGCTCCGGCTTTTGGGTCAGCGGTGCGGCAGCCTTCACCTTCTGTAATTTGATCGGAATGCGGAACATCGGCAACAGGGTAAATTTGGCACCAAAATACGAGCCGGCGGCAGTCGCCAGCGCAAAGAACCAGGCATGCAGCGAGAACTGCGGAATACCGGTAAAGAATGCCGCCAGGTTGCAGCCCATCGCCAGACGCGCGCCGAAACCGGCGATGATACCGCCCAGCAGCGCCTGCACAATGCGGATGCGATTCTGCGGCTGGCGTAGCTTGATGTTGTTAGCCCACAGAGCGGCGGCAATACACCCGGCAAACATGCCGATGATCATCCGGCCGTCGATACGCTGCAGCGGCGTCCCCTCAAGCCCGATAACCTTGAAGTAACCCCACTGCTCAGGGTGTAACCCAAACAGTTGCAATATATGGCCGCCCCAGCGGGTGAATTCACCGGTCACCGCCCAGAAGGCCCCGGTCAAACCGAAATAGTAGGTGGAGAGGATCCCGGCGGCAATCACCGCGGGTAAAGGTGCCCAAAAGCGCACCAGATATTGAGACTTGAACTGCTGCCAACTCATGGCATCTCCCGTGCGTAGTATCCATAAGAAAAAACCTTATAAATGATACGCCATTTTTCCTCACTTAACGGCGAATTTCAGGCATAAAAAAACCAGCCCGAAGGCTGGTTTTTAATCCAATTAACCGCGAACGGTCAAATTAGATGTTATGCATCACCGAAGCGACGACGTGGTGCAGCCGGAGCGGCGTCATCACGACGTGGTGCGCGCTGGCCGTCACGGTTGAAGTTACCGCCACGACGCTCGCCACCGTTGCCGGCAGGTGCAGCAGCACCGCCTTCACGACGATCACCGAAAGAACGACGACCCGGGTTTGCCCCTTCACGACGTTCACCGTTGAATGGACGACCACCGCCACGACGCTCACCGTTACCGGCAGGTGCAGGACGCTCACGACGTTCGTGCGGCTGTGCATCGCCCAGCAGTTGCATGTTCATCGGTTTGTTCAGGATGCGGGTACGGGTGAAGTGAGACAGGATCTCGCCCGGCATACCTTTTGGCAGCTCGATAGTAGAGTGGCCGGCAAACAGCTTGATGTTACCAATGTAACGGCTGCTGATGTCGCCTTCGTTAGCGATCGCGCCAACGATATGACGAACTTCAACGCCATCATCACGGCCCACTTCAATGCGGTACAGCTGCATTTCGCCAACGTCACGACGTTCACGACGTGGACGCTCAGCGCCACCGTCACGGCTATCTGGACGTGCGTCACGACGACGGTCGCTACCGCGATCGTCACGGTCATTGAATTCACGACGCTGACGCGGCTTGAACACTGGATCCGGTGGCAGGATCAGAGGACGTTCGCCCTGTGCCATTCTCAGCAGTGCTGCGGCCAACGTTTCCATTTCCAGCTCTTCTTCACCCGGCTGCAGTTTAGCCAGCAGGCCACGGTACATGTCCAGATCGCTGCTTTCCAGCTGTTGCTGTACTTTAGCTGCGAACTTGGCCAGACGACGCTCACCCAGCAGTTCTACATTTGGCAGTTCAACTTCTGGAATGGTCAGCTTCATGGTGCGTTCGATGTTACGCAGCAGGCGACGTTCGCGGTTCTCTACGAACAGCAGCGCACGGCCAGCACGACCAGCACGGCCAGTACGGCCGATACGGTGAACGTAAGACTCGGAATCCATAGGGATATCGTAGTTCACAACCAGGCTGATACGTTCAACGTCCAGGCCACGGGCAGCAACGTCGGTCGCGATCAGGATGTCCAGACGACCATCTTTCAGACGCTCCAGGGTCTGCTCACGCAGGGCCTGGTTCATGTCACCGTTCAGTGCCGCGCTGCTGTAACCACTGCGCTCCAGCGCTTCAGCCACTTCCAGGGTCGCGTTTTTGGTGCGAACGAAGATAATCGCCGCATCAAAATCTTCAGCTTCCAGGAAACGTACCAAGGCTTCGTTTTTACGCATGCCCTGCACAGTCCAGTAGCTCTGGCTGATGTCCGGACGGGTAGTAACGCTGGATTGAATGCGCACTTCCTGTGGATCTTTCATAAAGCGACGGGTAATGCGACGGATAGCTTCCGGCATGGTTGCAGAGAACAGCGCGGTCTGATGTTCAGCCGGGATCTCCGCCATGATGGTTTCTACGTCTTCGATAAAGCCCATGCGCAGCATTTCGTCGGCTTCATCCAACACCAGGCCACTCAGGCTGGAGAGGTTCAGGGTGCCACGCTTCAGGTGGTCCAGCAGACGGCCTGGAGTCCCCACTACGATTTGCGGGCCCTGGCGCAGAGCACGCAGCTGCACGTCATAACGCTGGCCGCCGTACAGGGCCACAACGTTAACGCCATGCATGTGTTTAGAGAAATCAGTCATTGCTTCAGCAACCTGAACCGCCAGTTCGCGGGTCGGTGCCAATACCAGGATCTGTGGTGCTTTCAGATCGGCTTTCAGGTTGTGCAACAGTGGCAGCGAGAATGCTGCAGTTTTACCGCTACCGGTCTGTGCCATGCCCAGCACATCACGGCCGTTCAACAGGTGAGGAATACACTCAGCCTGGATCGGTGACGGTTTTTCATAGCCCAGATCGGTCAGGGCAGAAATGATTGGAGCAGACAGCCCCAGGTCAGCAAAAGAGGTTTCAAGCTCAGTAGTCATGTACACGTGCCTCATTAATAATGGCAGCCAGTCTACATAACTCGTCGAGAAAATTTTCAGTCATTTTCATTGAAAAGTGTGAACCGGCTCAAATTAGATTATAAAACGAACAAAAAAGCCCTCGCCCGTAAAGGCGATAACTTTGGCAAAAAACCAATGTATATCAGGCTGATAGTTGTTCGTCAGCTATTGCTGGTCCGATTCCGATAGGTCGTCTTGTTCTTGGCCCAACAGCGCCAATTCCAACAATGCATAGCGGTGCTCAACGAAATTATGAACGTTGTTAGCAACCGTCAGTTTGAACAGCGCCGAAGCGGTGTCCTTGTCCCCCAGACTCAGGTAGTGTTTACCCAAATAGAAGTCAGTTTCACTGAGATGCTCAGCGAGCGAAGTGTTATCCGTTGCATCTGCCTTGAGCCTTTCCATCAGCGTTTTTTCACTGATGTTGCCCAGGTAGAATTCGACAATATTCCATCCCCATTGCCCTCGGTTCGCTTTGTCATAACGCTGCTGGAGCGCTACGTCAGCCTTCTTGGGATCGATTTCTCTTTCCACAAGATACAGCCACAACGAACGGAAGGGATCGTTTGGGTCGTCTTGATAAAACGCCTGCAGATCATCCTGCGCCAACGGGAAGCGGCCGCCATAATAAAGTGCGATGCCCCGGTTTAGACGCGCGTAATTGTAAGTTGGATCAAGCTCTAGTACAGAATCAAACGCTTCATAGGCAGCATCAAAATTGCCTGCCTGCGTTAAGTAAATGCCCAGGTAGTTGAAAACTTCTGGCATATCAGGACGTATCGCCAGCGCTTGCGAGAAATCATTGCGCGCCAGAGCACGTAGCCCGAGGCTATCATACAGCACACCGCGCTCATATAAAAGCTGCGCACGCTCATCGTCCGTCAGTGCCCGGCTGGCAAGTATTTGTTCCATGCGTGCCAGGATCACTTCCTGCTGCAGTGTTGGCTGCAACGGGATCGCCAAAACTTCGTCTTTACGCCAATCATGGTTGCTGCATCCTGCCAGCATGAGTGCTGTCGCAACGTAACACCAGCGCAAGAAAGGCTTCATTTCCCACTCCCGAAGACAAACATTGGATGAACATCCTTTCATCCGTTTGCTAATACGCAGGCATCCTGCCCGCGCGATACGAACAGCTCCCAACCCCATGGCTGGGAGCTGTAAATCTATCTATACAGTTATTCTGCTTCAGGCGCAGGTGAACCTGCTTCTGGTGCGGTCGCTTCTTTGATGCTCAGACGCACACGGCCCTGACGGTCAACTTCCAGTACCTTAACCGGTACTTCCTGACCCATCTGCAGATAGTCGGTCACTTTCTCAACGCGCTTGTCAGCGATTTGAGAGATGTGCACCAGACCTTCTTTACCGCCGCCGATCGCCACGAATGCGCCGAAATCAACGATACGGGTAACTTTACCCTGGTAAATACGGCCCACTTCGATCTCGGCAGTGATCTCTTCGATGCGGCGGATAGCGAATTTCGCTTTCTCACCGTCGGTAGCAGCGATTTTAACTGTACCATCATCTTCGATTTCGATGGTAGTGCCGGTCTCTTCAGTCAGCGCACGGATGACTGAACCGCCTTTACCAATCACGTCTTTGATCTTGTCCGGGTTGATTCGGATAGTGTGAATACGTGGTGCGAACTGAGAGATATCGCCACGCGGGGTGCTGATAGCCTGTTCCATCACGCCCAGGATGTGCAAACGCGCGCCCTTGGCCTGGTTCAGTGCAACCTGCATGATTTCGCGGGTGATGCCTTCAATTTTAATGTCCATCTGCAGCGCAGTAATACCGTCACGGCTACCGGCTACTTTGAAGTCCATGTCGCCCAGGTGATCTTCGTCACCCAAAATGTCGGACAGAACAACAAAGTTATCTTGTTCTTTCACCAGGCCCATTGCAATACCGGCAACGGCTGCCTTGATTGGCACACCTGCATCCATCAATGCCAGAGAAGCACCACAGACGGAAGCCATGGAAGAAGAACCGTTGGATTCGGTGATTTCAGAAACCACACGCACCGTGTACGGGAAATCTTCTGGTTTAGGCATCATAGCCAATACGCCGCGTTTCGCCAGGCGACCGTGACCAATTTCACGACGTTTTGGCGAACCTACCATCCCGGTCTCACCAACGGAGTACGGAGGGAAGTTGTAGTGGAACAGGAAGCTGTCGGTCTTTTCGCCCATCAGCTCATCCAGGTTCTGCGCGTCACGGGCGGTACCCAGCGTTGCGGTAACCAGTGCCTGAGTCTCACCACGGGTGAACAGTGCGGAACCGTGGGTGCGCGGCAGTACGCCTGTGCGTACGTCCAGACCACGGATCATGTCTTTTTCACGGCCGTCGATACGCGGCTCGCCACGCAGCACACGGCTACGAACGACGTTTTTCTCAACGCTACCCAGGATGTCCTGAATTTCAGACACGTCCAGGGTTTCGTCCTGTGCCAACAGGGTTTCAACAACGCTGCTCTTGATCGCATCGACCTGAGCGTAACGCTCTTGTTTTTCGGTGATGTGATAATCGTCGCCAAGGCGGCCTTCTGCCAGTTCTGCAACGCGCGCGTGCAGCGCTTCGTTGACTGCAGGTGCCTGCCAGTCCCACTTGGCTTTGCCGGCTTCGGCAACCAGGGAATTAATGTTCTCGATAACGATTTGCTGTTGCTCGTGGCCAAAGACCACCGCGCCCAGCATCTGATCTTCGCTCAGAACGTCCGCTTCGGATTCAACCATCAGTACTGCGCCAGCGGTACCGGCAACCACCAGATCCAGGCTGCTTTCTTTCAGTTCGTCGCTGGTTGGGTTCAACACGTATTGATTGTTGATGTAACCCACGCGCGCAGAACCGATTGGGCCATTGAACGGAATACCGGACAGGCTCAGGGCGGCAGAGGCACCGATCATCGCCACGATGTCCGGGTTAACCTGTGGGTTAAGGGAAACAACGGTCGCGATAACCTGAACTTCGTTCAGGAAGCTGTCTGGGAACAGTGGACGGATCGGACGGTCAATCAGACGGGAGGTCAGGGTTTCACCTTCGCTCGGACGGCCTTCACGACGGAAGAAGCTACCCGGGATACGACCAGCAGCGTAGGTACGCTCCTGATAGTTAACCGTCAGTGGGAAGAAGCTCTGGCCTGGTTTGGCTTTTTTCTGGCCAACCACGGTAACGAATACTGCGGTGTCATCCATGCTCACCATAACGGCGGCAGTGGCCTGACGAGCCATCATACCGGTCTCAATAGTGAGGGTATGCTGGCCATACTGGAATTTGCGAATGATCGGTGTCAGCAAAATTATATCCTTAGATTAGGCGCGCAATCGTATTGTCGACTCGACACGCCAGTGACTCGGTTTGCCTTCTCACTACATCCTCGCGACTAATGACAATCCTTATCTCAAGCCTGAGACAAAGCCTCTCATTAGCCGCGCGAACCTCTGTAACGGAAGATCCTGTTTGGAAACATCAGTAATACATTAACCTGATTTGCTTATGCTTCCTAGAAGAAAGGGGCCAAAATAGGCCCCTTTCCACTGAAACTCGCTTGATTAGCGACGCAGACCCAGACGCTCGATCAGGCTGGTGTAACGTGCTACATCTTTACGCTTCAGGTAGTCCAGCAGCTTACGACGCTGAGAAACCATACGCAGCAGACCACGACGGCTGTGGTGATCTTTTTTGTGCTCTGAGAAGTGGCCTTGCAGATGGTTGATCTGCGCAGTCAACAGGGCAACCTGAACTTCGGAAGAACCGCTGTCGTTAGTACCACGACCGAAATCAGCTACGATTTTAGCTTTAGCTTCAACACTTAGAGACATTGTCTTACTCCAGATTATAGATAATAAATACAGGCGCCGATCTCTAATTCAGCAACCCAATGCATAAGCTGCGCCATTCTACCCTTAGCGCAGTGCGATCGCAAGGCAGTGCGTTTTCTACCCTTAGTCGAAATATTCAACTACCAGGCGGCGCGGCGCCACACGACCGTCATCGGCAATATCACCCACGCCGATAAATTTACGCTCTTCACCTTCGGTGATACGAACCATGCCCGAGGCCGGTGCACCGGCAACCTGAACCGGTTGCCCTTGCTTAACGTAACCCGCTACCACTGGCAGCAGATTCACTTCCGGGTAGTTCTCCACCGGACTGTCCATCGGCATCAACAATGGATCGAGCAGCTCGGCCGGGGCGATTTCCTGCCGATGGGCCTGCTCCAGCAATTCGTTCAACTGCTCCAGCGTGACCATGCGCTCGGTCGGGTAGGTCGCCACCTGCAGACGACGCAGGTAAATCACGTGCGCGCCACATCCCAGCAGCTCGCCGAGATCATCGGTGATGGTGCGAATGTAAGTGCCTTTTGAGCAGTGAATTTCCAGCTCCAGTTCATCCCCTTCCCAGCGAATAAACTGCAGTTCGTACACGGTAATGCTGCGAGCTTCACGCGGTACTTCGATACCCTGGCGAGCATACTCATAGAGCTTCTTGCCCTGGTATTTCAGCGCCGAGTACATCGAAGGCACCTGCTTGATATCGCCACGGAAGCTGTCCAGCGCCGCATCGAGCTGCGCCTGGGTGAAACTCACCGGCCGCTCCTGCACAATTTGGCCATCGGCATCCGAGGTATCGGTACGCTGACCCAGTCTGGCAATCACGCGATAGCGTTTGTCGGAGTCGAGCAGGAACTGTGAAAACTTGGTCGCCTCACCGAGGCAAATCGGCAGCATGCCGGTCGCCAGCGGGTCGAGCGCGCCGGTATGGCCCGCACGATTGGCGTTATAGAGGCGCTTTACTTTTTGCAGGGCATCGTTGGATGACAGGCCCTGCGGTTTGTCCAGCAACAGGACACCGTGGATATCACGGCCGCGGCGACGAGGGCGACTCATTAAGCCTCCTCGTCATCGCCTGATGCGGAACGGCGTTCGGCGTCATTCTTCACTACGTTGGTCACCAGGTTTGACATGCGCATGCCTTCAACCAGGGAGTTGTCGTAAGCGAAGGTCAGCTCAGGTACTACGCGCAGGCGCATGGCTTTACCCAGCAGCGTGCGGATGTAGCCGGAAGCGTCTTCCAGAGCTTTAATGCCTTTAGGCACCAAATCCGGATCGGCGTTTTCGGTCAATACGTTCAGGAAGGTGACGTAAACTTTGGCATAGGCCAAATCACGAGAAACTTCTACACCAGAAACGGTAGCCATGCCGACACGCGGATCTTTGACTTCACGCTGCAGAATGATAGCAATCTCTTTTTGCATCTCTTGTGCCACGCGCTGACCGCGGCTGAATTCTTTTGCCATTATGGATTCTCCAGACAAATCGGGGGGCACAAGGCCCCCCAGAACAGACTTAAGCAGATGTGCTAGCGTTAAGCGATGGTGCGTTGGATCTCGATGATTTCGAATACTTCGATCATGTCGCCGACGCGCACGTCGTTGTAGTTCTTAACGCCGATACCACATTCCATGCCGTTACGGACTTCGTTAACGTCATCCTTGAAGCGGCGCAGGGATTCCAACTCGCCTTCATAGATAACCACGTTGTCGCGCAGAACGCGGATTGGGTTGTGACGTTTGATGTTCCCTTCGGTAACCATACAACCTGCAATGGCGCCGAATTTAGGTGATTTGAACACGTCACGCACGGCGGCCAGGCCGATAATCTGCTGCTTGTACTCAGGCGCCAACATACCGCTCATCGCCTGCTTCACTTCGTCGATCAGGTTATAGATCACGGAGTAGTAACGCAGATCCAGGCTTTCTGCTTCAATCACGCGGCGCGCTGAAGCGTCGGCACGGACGTTGAAGCCCAGGATGATAGCGTTGGAAGCCGCTGCCAGCGTGGCGTCGGTTTCAGTGATACCACCTACGCCAGAGCCAACAATCTTCACTTTCACTTCGTCGGTAGAGAGTTTCAGCAGTGAATCCATAATCGCTTCACAAGAACCCTGTACGTCGGATTTCAGTACGATGTTCAGCTCAGAAACTTCACCGTCGGTCATGTTCGCAAACATGTTTTCCAGTTTGGATTTCTGTTGACGCGCCAGTTTAACTTCGCGGAACTTGCCTTGACGGTACAGAGCAACTTCACGCGCTTTCTTCTCGTCACGCACTACAGTCACTTCATCACCGGCAGCAGGAACGCTGGACAGGCCCAGGATCTCAACCGGAATAGAAGGACCTGCTGAGGTCACTTCGTGACCCAGTTCATCACGCATCGCACGCACACGGCCGTATTCGAAGCCACACAGAACGATATCGCCTTTATTCAGCGTACCTTCCTGTACCAGCACGGTAGCAACCGGACCACGACCTTTATCCAGGAAGGATTCGATAACTACGCCGCTGGCCATGCCGCTGCGTACCGCTTTCAGTTCGAGAACTTCAGAACGCAGCAGGATAGCTTCCAGCAGTTCGTCGATACCGGTACCGGCTTTCGCAGATACGTGAACGAACTGTGCTTCGCCGCCCCACTCTTCCGGCATAACGCCGTACTGGGACAGTTCCTGTTTAACGCGGTCCGGATCGGCTTCCGGCTTGTCAATTTTGTTTACTGCAACCACCAAAGGTACCTTCGCTGCTTGCGCATGCTGGATAGCTTCGATGGTTTGCGGCATCACGCCGTCGTCGGCAGCAACCACCAGAACAACGATGTCTGTCGCCTGAGCACCACGAGCACGCATTGAAGTAAAGGCTGCGTGGCCTGGGGTATCCAGGAAGGTGATCATGCCGTTTTCGGTTTCTACGTGGTAAGCACCGATATGCTGGGTGATACCACCGGCCTCGCCTGCTGCCACCTTAGTGGAGCGGATGTAGTCCAGCAGAGAAGTTTTACCGTGGTCAACGTGGCCCATGATGGTCACAACTGGCGCACGTGGCTCAGCCGCAGCACCGGTATCACGGTCGCTCATCAGCGCTTCTTCCAGCTCGTTCTCACGACGCAGGATAACTTTGTGGCCCATCTCTTCGGCAACCAGCTGCGCGGTTTCCTGGTCGATGACCTGGTTGATGGTAGCCATTGCGCCCAGTTTCATCATCGCTTTGATGACCTGAGAGCCTTTAACCGCCATCTTGTTAGCCAGTTCGGCTACGGTGATGGTTTCGCCGATCACAACGTCACGGTTAACCACCTGAGCCGGCTTGTTGAAGCCCTGCTGCAGAGTACTTGGCTTACGTTTGCCTTTACCACCACGGGTCACGGCGCGCGCTTCTTCACGGTCTGCTTTAGACTCGGAAAGTTTGTTGCCTTTTTTCTGCTTGGTCGCTTTACCGCCACGAGTGCGGGTGCGGCGTTCGCCTTCAACTTTGGCGTCGTTTTCGTCTTCGGCAGCACGGGCGTGCTGTGAAGTGGTTACATGATAATCGGCAGTTTCAACCGCTGCGCTGGCTTTCTCAGCAGCAGCCCATTCTTCGCCTTTCTCTTCGGCCATGCGGCGCGCTTCTTCCGCTACGCGTTTGGCGTCTTCTTCAACCTTGCGTCGTACTTCCTCTTCCGCTTTACGTTTCAGTTCAGCGGCTTCGGCTTCACGGCGTGCTTTTTCTGCCTGAGCTGGCTTGGTCATTTCGTCGGTATGTTGATTCGTCACTTTTTCTTTTTCCGCTGAATTACGCTTAGCAATCTCCGCGGCCTCACGTTTGGCTTGCTCTTCGGCTGCGCGCTTTGCTTCTGCTTCGCGTTTCGCCAGCTCTTCTGCTGCGCGCTGTGCCTGCTCTTCCGCTTCACGCTGTGCCTGCTCTGCCGCTTCAGCCTGTTGGGCTTCTGGCGTATCGCGATTTACATAAGTGCGTTTCTTGCGGACCTCGATTTGCACCGATTTACTTTTACCGCCGGTGCTCGGAATATTCAAGGTGCTGCGCGTTTTGCGCTGCAACGTGAGCTTACCCGGCGCACTACCGTGTTCACGGTTCAGATGCGCCAGTAAGGCTTCTTTCTCATGTTGGGTTACAGAGTCTGTCTCAGACTTGTTAATCCCTGCATCAGCAAACTGCTGTACCAGGCGATCAACTGGAGTCTGAATCTCTGCTGCCAGTGATTTTACGGTTACATCTGTCGTCATGCTGTTCCTTCCTGCTACAGTTTATTACGCGTTGTCGCCAAACCAACAGATATTACGTGCGGCCATAATCAGCTCGCCGGCTTGCTCATCGCTAAGCCCTTCAATATCAGCCAGATCGTCAACACCCTGCTCGGCAAGATCTTCCAGCGTACAAACCCCACGCGCGGCCAGTTTAAAGGCCATGCTGCGCTCAAGACCCGGCAGGTTGAGCAAATCGTCAGCAGGTTTTTGGTCGCCCAGGCTTTCTTCTTGTGCCAGGGCCAGCGTGGTCAATGCAGCTTTGGCGCGATCGCGCAACGCTTCAACCATATCTTCATCCAGACCGTCGATTTCCAGCAGCTCTTTGATTGGCACGTAAGCCAACTCTTCCAGAGTAGAGAAGCCTTCTTCAACCAGTACGGTGGCGAAATCTTCGTCAATATCAAGATGTTTGGTGAAGGTATCAATGGCGGCATGAGCTTCGGCCTGGTGCTTGGCCTGCAGATCGTCCGCCGTCATCACGTTCAGTTCCCAACGATCATCGTCACGATGCTGTTTTAACAGCTGGGATGCCAAACGCACGTTTTGGCCATTACGGCCGATCGCCTGTGCCAGATTGCTGGCTTCAACGGCGATATCCATAGTGCAATTATCTTCATCAACCACGATTGAGGCAACGTCTGCCGGTGCCATGGCGTTGATGACGAACTGCGCAGGGTTATCATCCCACAGGATGATGTCGATACGTTCACCGCCGAGCTCGCTCGAAACGGCCTGAACGCGCGCACCGCGCATACCTACGCAAGCGCCGACCGGGTCGATGCGTTTGTCGTTGGTTTTCACTGCAATTTTTGCACGGGAGCCAGGATCGCGGGCTGCCGCTTTAATTTCGATGACTTCTTCGCCGATTTCCGGTACTTCAATGCGGAACAGTTCTTTCAACATCTCAGCGCTGGAGCGGCTGACGAACAGCTGCGCACCACGGGCTTCAGGACGAACGGCGTACAGGATACCGCGGATACGGTCGCCCGGACGGAAGTTTTCGCGAGGCAGCATGTCTTCACGGCCAATGACCGCTTCAGCGTTGCTACCCAGGTCCAGCGCAATGCTGTCACGATTAACTTTCTTCACCACGCCGGTGACGATTTCACCTTCGTGCTGGCGGAAAGCGTCAACAACCATCGCGCGCTCGGCTTCACGTACTTTCTGTACGATAACCTGTTTCGCGGTCTGAGTGGTGATACGGTCGAAGGTCACAGACTCAATCTGATCTTCGATATAACCGCCCAGCTCAATACCTGGCTCTTCATACTGTGCAGCTTCCAGCGTGATTTCACGCGTTGGCTGAGTCACTTCATCTACAGCGACCCAACGGCGGAAGGTGTCGAAATCGCCAGTTTTGCGGTCAATGCTGACGCGAACTTCGATTTCCTGCTCGTATTTTTTCTTGGTGGCGGTGGCTAATGCGGTTTCCAGCGCTTCGAAAATCTTCTCACGCGGAAGGGATTTTTCATTGGAAACAGCTTCAACAACAGCCAGAATCTCTTTATTCATCCTAGTTGCCTCATCCAAACTTTAAAAGTGGGGTACCAGGTTCGCTTTCTGGATATTGCTCAGCGCGAACACTTCATCTTTCCCTTCCACAGCAACCGTGATCATCTCGCCATCGACAGACTTGATAATGCCCTGCCATTTGCGACGGTTCTGTACGGCCATGCGCAAGACCAGGCTGACTTCGTCACCGAGGAAACGAGTATAGTGCTCGGCGGTGAACATCGGGCGATCAAGGCCAGGAGAGGAGACTTCCAAGTTGTAAGCGACTGTGATTGGCTCTTCAACGTCCAATACAGCGCTGACCTGGTGGCTGACATCAGCACAATCGTCAACATTGATGCCATTTTCACTATCAATATAGATACGGAGCGTCGATTGGCGCGCACGAATAAATTCGATGCCTACAAGTTCAAAGCCCAACGCTTCTACCGGTGCCGAAAGCATCTCTGTTAATTTTTGCTCTAATGTGGACAAGCCCACCCCCAAGACATAAAAAAAGGGCCTAATAGCCCAGTGATTCTGTTGCCAAATAACAAAAAACCCCGAAAATTCGGGGCTTTATGCAACTGGACCCTGTTTGCCGCTAAGCGGCTTCGGTGCAACTTTCTAGCAAGTGTCATTTTCAAATGTTGATCGAGAAAAGCGGAATTCAATCGAAAAGTGTATTTGAAAATAAACACTTAAAGGAAAGTGGTTGCGGGGGCCGGATTTGAACCGACGACCTTCGGGTTATGAGCCCGACGAGCTACCAGGCTGCTCCACCCCGCGTCCGAAAACGTGGCAAATATTACGCCGATAATCGCAAAATAGCAAGTTATCTCTGGGATTTGGTACCGAGGATGGGACTCGAACCCACAAGCCCGTTAGGGCACTACCACCTCAAGGTAGCGTGTCTACCAATTCCACCACCTCGGTACTGATTCTTACTGCTAACGGCTGTTATTTATATCGAGGTAACAACAACCGTTTTCAAACTCTGTTACTGCTTGCGCTTACTGTGGGATATCGCTGCTCGGCTTGGTTGGTGCCGCCGGCGCGGTAGTCTGCTCAGATTTCACTGGCTGACCCAAGTTTTCCCACTCGCTGCCCTTCTTGGTCTGGTTGGTGCTCAGATTGCCAAGGATCAGACTGATGACGAAGAACAACGTCGCCAGCACAGCCGTCATGCGGGTCATGAAGTTGCCGGAACCACTCGAACCGAACAATGTGCCAGATGCACCTGCTCCGAATGAGGCTCCCATATCAGCGCCTTTACCTTGCTGCAGCATAATCAGAGCTACCAGCCCGATTGAGATCAGCAGGAAAATTACCAGAAGAGCTTCGTACATAGTTGTACCCGTATCCTTGCGGCTTCACCGCGTGCCAAATGCTTCACACCCCATAGGCTTCTTTTCTAACAAGAAGTCGCAGGCGTTATATCAAACTGCCCACTGAAGCGGGTGTGAATACTAACCAAAGGTGCCAAACCGCGCAAGGGCAATTTGCAGCCACCGGCGCGTTTGCGGAAAAAAACACCAATAAAATTCGCAGGCTGTGATTTTAGGGGGCAACTGCCGCCCCCGAACTCATCAACGGTCAATTAACCAGCGGATTTCACCGCATCGGCGATGCGATGTGCCAACGCAGTCACCTGTTGCTCATCCTCACCTTCCACCATCACGCGGATCAGCGGTTCGGTACCGGATTTGCGCAGCAGAACGCGGCCGCGACCGGCCAATTCTACCTCAACCTGCTCGGTGATTTTACGCACTTCTTCAGATTCCAGCGGGTTATGCTCGCCGGCAAAGCGCACGTTGACCAGAATTTGCGGCAACAATTTCATGCCGCTGCACAGGTCGTGCAGACTCATACTGTTACGAACAATCGCAGTCAGCACCTGCAGACCGGCAACGATGCCGTCACCCGTAGTGGTTTTGTCCAACAGAATTACGTGGCCGGAGTTTTCCGCACCGATACGCCACCCCAGTTCCTGCAGCTTCTCCAGCACGTAGCGGTCGCCGACTTTCGCACGTGCAAATGGGATGCCCAACTGCTTGAGCGCCAGTTCCAGCCCCATATTGCTCATCAGCGTGCCAACCGCACCACCGCGCAACTGGCCCTGACGCAGCCCTTCACGAGCGATGATATACAGGATTTGATCGCCATCGACCTTGTTGCCAAGGTGATCAACCATCATCACGCGGTCGCCGTCGCCATCAAATGCCAGGCCGACATGGGCTTTTTCCTTCAGTACGCGTTCCTGCAGTTGACGAACATCCGTCGCGCCGCACTTTTCATTGATGTTCATGCCGTCCGGCTCAACACCAATGGCAATCACCGTGGCGCCCAGCTCACGCAGTACGCTTGGCGCAATGTGATAGGTCGCACCGTTGGCGCAGTCCACCACAATTTTCAGGCCCTTCAGGCTCAATTCGCTCGGGAAGGTGCCTTTGCAGAATTCGATATAGCGGCCGGCGGCATCGATGATCCGGCTGGCTTTACCCAATTCTGATGATTCCACGCAGGTCAGCGGCTTTTCCATTTCGGCTTCAATAGCTTCTTCAACATGATCCGGCAGCTTGGCCCCATCAATAGAGAAAAACTTGATGCCGTTGTCGTAAAATGGGTTATGTGATGCCGAGATCACAATTCCGGCTTCAGCACGGAAGGTGCGCGTCAGATAGGCTACCGCCGGCGTCGGCATCGGGCCAGTAAACGACGCTGACAACCCCGCAGCGGCAAGCCCGGCTTCCAACGCAGACTCCAGCATGTAGCCGGAAATACGGGTATCTTTACCGATAATGATTTTACGAGAGCCGTGACGTGCCAGTACCTTACCCGCCGCCCAGCCCAGCTTCAAAACGAACTCAGGGGTAATAGGACTATCACCGACCTTGCCACGAATGCCGTCGGTACCAAAATATTTGCGTTCGCTCATGTCTCTATCATCCCTTAGCTGAAAGTGTTGCCTCGACGACACGCATCGCCTCGACGGTTTCTTTAACGTCATGCACTCTGACAATCTGTGCGCCCTGCATGGCGGCGATCACCGCACAAGCCACGCTGCCGATAACCCGCTGATCGGGGGGCACGTTCAGCAGTTGTCCAATCATCGACTTACGCGACATCCCCACCAACAACGGCAGGCCGAAGTGATGAAACTCTGACAATCTGGCCAGAAGCTGATAATTGTGCGCTAAATTCTTACCGAAACCGAATCCTGGGTCGAGCAGCAATTTCTGATTTGTAATCCCGGCGGCATTACAGCGTTCAATATGTCGCTGGAAAAAGGCGTTAACATCACCAATAAGGTCATCATAGTGCGGCGCCTGCTGCATGGTGCGCGGTTCGCCCTGCATGTGCATCAGACACACCGGTAGCCCGCTGTCCGCGGCGGCAGCCAGCGCGCCCGGCTCCTGCAGCGAGCGAACGTCATTGATCAAATGCGCCCCGGCCAGAGCCGACTCGCGGATCACCCCGGCCTTCGAAGTATCTACCGAAATAAAGACTTCAAAACGTCGGGCGATGGCTTCCACCACAGGCACTACGCGTGCGATCTCTTCGTCTTCACTAACCTCTGCCGCTCCCGGTCTGGTCGACTCGCCCCCCACATCAATCATGGTCGCACCAGCCGAAATCAGGGCATGGGCATGCAGCAACGCCTGATTTAGCGTGTTGTGTTGGCCGCCGTCAGAAAAAGAATCCGGGGTTACGTTGAGGATCCCCATCACCCGCGGATGGGAAAGATCGAAAGTCGTGTCTCGCACGGTTAACTGCATTACTAATCCACCTTACTGTTGCCTGGTTCACTGCCCGCCGGACAATAAAAAACCCCGGCATGCCGGGGTTCGATGTTATTACACAGCCAAAGTTACTTGTCTAGCTGTTCAGACATGGTATTGCCTGGGTTTGGCGTGCGTGGCTCATCTACCGGCGTAGGGGCTTTCGGTGTGCCGCCGTTGTCGGAGTTGCTGCCTTTGCTCGCATCGTCCCAACCTGCTGGCGGACGCACGTCTTTGCGGTTCATCAGATCGTCTATCTGAGGCGCATCGATGGTTTCATACTTCATCAGTGCATCCTTCATCGAATGCAGGATGTCCATGTTTTCCATCAACAACGCACGCGCACGGATGTAATTGCGTTCGATCAGAGATTTAACTTCCTGGTCGATGATGCGCGCGGTTTCGTCCGACATGTGTTTCGCCTTGGCCACGGAACGGCCCAGGAACACTTCGCCCTCTTCTTCCGCATACAGCAATGGCCCCAGCTTCTCGGAGAAGCCCCATTGGGTCACCATGTTGCGAGCAATCGAGGTCGCCACTTTAATGTCGTTCGACGCACCGGTAGAGACTTTCTCTGGCCCGTAAATGATCTCTTCAGCCAGACGACCACCGTACAGAGTAGAGATTTGGCTCTCCAGCTTCTGACGGCTGGCGCTGATTGCATCACCTTCCGGCAGGAAGAAGGTCACACCCAACGCGCGGCCACGAGGAATAATGGTTACCTTGTGTACCGGATCGTGCTCAGGAACCAGACGGCCGATAATGGCGTGGCCTGCTTCGTGATACGCGGTCGACTCTTTTTGCGCTTCGGTCATCACCATGGAGCGACGTTCCGCACCCATCATGATCTTGTCTTTGGCTTTTTCGAACTCAACCATCGACACGACGCGTTTGTTGCCACGGGCAGCAAACAGTGCCGCTTCGTTGACCAGGTTAGCCAGGTCAGCACCGGAGAAGCCCGGGGTACCACGTGCCAGTACTGAAGCATCAACATCCGGCGCCAAAGGCACGCGACGGGAGTGCACTTTCAGGATCTGCTCACGACCACGTACGTCTGGCAGACCAACAACAACCTGACGGTCGAAACGGCCTGGACGCAGCAATGCCGGGTCAAGCACGTCCGGACGGTTGGTCGCAGCGATGACGATAATGCCTTCGTTGCCTTCAAAGCCGTCCATCTCAACCAACATCTGGTTCAGCGTTTGCTCACGTTCATCGTGACCGCCACCCAGACCTGCGCCACGCTGGCGACCGACGGCGTCGATTTCATCGATAAAGATGATGCACGGTGCCGCTTTCTTGGCCTGTTCGAACATGTCACGCACACGAGAAGCACCAACACCCACGAACATTTCCACGAAGTCGGAACCGGAAATGGTGAAGAACGGCACTTTTGCCTCGCCGGCGATAGCTTTCGCCAACAACGTTTTACCGGTCCCTGGAGGGCCAACCATCAGCACGCCTTTAGGGATCTTGCCGCCCAACTTCTGGAAACGGCTCGGCTCACGCAGGTATTCCACCAGTTCGCTTACTTCTTCTTTTGCTTCGTCACAACCAGCAACGTCGGCAAAAGTGGTTTTGATCTGGTCTTCCGTCAACATACGGGCCTTGCTCTTGCCGAAGGACATCGCGCCCTTGCCGCCGCCGCCCTGCATTTGCCGCATAAAGAAGATCCAAACCCCGATCAGCAACAGCATTGGGAACCACGAAATAAAGATAGAAGCCAGCAAGCTCGGCTCTTCAGGCGGTTCACCAACAACTTTCACATTCTTGGTTAACAACGTATCCAGCAATTTCGGATCGTTGACAGGGATGTAGGTCGTGTATTTGTTACTGTCTTTCTTGGTAACGTTAATTTCACGTCCGTTGATTCGCGCTTCGCGAACCTGGTCCTGGGTCAGTTCGGACATGAAGGTAGAGTAATCCACCCTACGGCCATTCGACTCGCTGGGCCCAAAGCTCTGGAATACAGACATCAACACTACCGCGATGACTAACCAGAGAATTAGGTTTTTCGCCATGTCACTCAAGGGATTAACCTCATATTACAACTGTGTTAACAAACAGCGTTAGGGTACTACAGCTTGCGCCCTGTCGCTACAATGTACACTTCACGCGAACGTGCGCGGGAAGCGTCTGGCTTACGAATCTTAACCTTCGTAAACAGGGAGCGAATTTCCCGTAGGTACTCGTCAAAACCATCTCCCTGGAACACCTTCACCAGGAAACTTCCGCCTGGTGCGAGGACATCACGACACATTCCCAGTGCTAATTCCACCAGGTACATCGATCTTGGAATATCGACGGCCGGAGTGCCACTCATATTCGGGGCCATGTCAGACATAACCACCTGAACCTTGCTTTCACCTACACGTTCCAACAGAGCCTTGAGCACCAGTTCATCACGAAAATCGCCCTGAAGGAAATCGACGCCAACGATAGGATCCATTGGCAAAATATCACAGGCGATAATGCGGCCGGAACCGCCGATCTGGGTCACGACATATTGCGACCAACCACCCGGTGCCGCACCTAAGTCCACTACGGTCATGCCGGGTTTAAACAGTTTGTCACTCTGCTGTATTTCATCAAGTTTAAACCAGGCGCGCGAACGCAGCCCTTTTTTCTGCGCCTGTTGAACATATTTATCGCTAAAGTGTTCTTGTAACCAGCGACTGGAGCTAGCAGAACGCTTTTTATTAGCCATCTCGTTTTCCAACTATCATAAAAAGAATCTTAATGTCAGGTTCGCAGCTCACGTAGACTCGCACCGGTGAAGACCGATTTGGTGATATACATGAGATGGCGGTAGAATGTACCGTTTTCAATCCCAACTTAAGCAAAAAAGACAATGAATCTGAATAATAAACAAAAACAGCACCTGAAAGGCCTGGCGCATCCGTTAAAACCGGTTGTCATGCTGGGTAATAACGGTCTCACCGAAGGGGTGCTGGCTGAAATTGAACAGGCTCTGGAGCATCATGAGCTGATCAAGGTAAAAATCGCTGCTGAAGATCGCGAAACCAAAACCCTGATCGCCGACGCTATCGTGCGTGAAACGGGTGCCTGCAACGTGCAAGTCATCGGCAGTACGCTTATTCTTTACCGCCCGTCTAAAGAGCGCAAGATCAGTCTACCGCGTTAATAAGCATTGGGTTAACGAAAAGGTGCCATGCACCTGATTCAGATAAAAGGCCGCGTGCGGCCTTTTTCCTTTCTTTACAAAACCCTGGCGATTTTCTGAACGATTGCAGAACAATCAGAGATATTCAACCTTCAAGATCTCATAATCGACATCGCCACCCGGGGTTTTTATCACTACCACGTCATCCACTTCTTTACCGATCAGGCCACGTGCCATAGGCGAATTCACCGAAATCAGATTTTTCTTGAAATCGGCCTCGTCGTCGCCAACGATGCGGTAGGTCACTTGTTCTTCGCTATCCAGGTTCATCACCGATACGGTGGAGCCAAAAATCACGCGGCCATTGTTGGGCATCTTGGTGATATCGATCACCTGCGCGTTGGATAACTTGGCTTCAATTTCCTGGATACGCCCTTCGCAAAAACCCTGCTGCTCACGAGCGGCGTGGTACTCTGCGTTTTCTTTCAAATCGCCGTGTTCACGGGCGTCAGCGATATCCGCAATGATTTTCGGACGGCGCACGCCTTTCAAAAATTCGAGTTCTTCGCGCAGTTTTTCAGCGCCAAACAAGGTCATCGGAATCTGTTTCATAATCTAAATACCTCTAAATCTTTCCTGTTCAAATAACCGTCATCCTGACGTGTTCGAATGAAAAAACGGTGGCTACATGCCCCCCGCCTCCAGGCGACAAACAAAAGAAGCCTGACTCGGAACAGTTGCCCAAGTCAGGATCGATTTTGCATTTTGATACGCATTTTAGCCTAGAGTTCCTTGAGGGTCATCGTTTACTTTTTCCCTGAATGCACCGTAGTATGACGGCACGTTATCCAGCTGTTATCCCGAGATTATGCGTTTTTCACGAATTGTCAGTGCATTGGCTTGCGCATTTGTTCTAAATGCGAATGCGGCCCCGGTTGAAGATTACACACAATATTTGCCTGATGGGGCCAACCTTGCCCTGGTAGTTCAGAAGATCGGCGCAGACGCACCGACCATCGATTATCACTCTCAGCAAATGGCGTTGCCGGCCAGTACCCAGAAAGTGCTGACCGCGCTGGCTGCATTATTGCAGCTCGGCCCCGACTATCGCTTCACCACCACGCTGGAAAGCCAGGGTGATATCAGTGACGGCGTGCTGCGAGGCAACCTGATTGCCCGCTTCAGCGGCGATCCGACCTTTAAGCGCCAAAGCCTGCGTAACATGGTGGCGATCCTGAAAAAGCAGGGCGTCCGCCAGATCACCGGCGATGTGCTGGTCGATACTTCGGTATTCGCCAGTCATGACAAAGCCCCCGGCTGGCCGTGGAACGACCTGACCCAGTGCTTCAGCGCACCGCCGGCGGCGGCGATAGTCGATCGCAACTGTTTCTCTGTGTCGTTGTACAGCGCGCCAAATCCGGGCGATATGGCCTTTATTCGCGTGGCCTCGTATTACCCGGTCAATATGTTCAGCCAGGTACGTACGCTGGCGAAAGGCTCCGCAGATGCCCAATATTGTGAACTGGATGTGGTGCCGGGCGAGTTGAATCGCTTTACCCTGACCGGCTGTCTGACTCAACGCAGCGATCCACTACCGCTGGCCTTCGCCATTCAGGATGGTGCCAGCTATGCCGGGGCTATTTTGAAAGATGAGCTGAAGCAGGCCGGTATTCAGATCGACGGCCACCTGAAGCGTCAGACCCAACCTGGCCTGAAGGGAACGGTGATCGCGCAGGCTCAATCAGCACCGCTGCACGAGTTGCTGAAGATCATGCTGAAGAAATCGGACAACATGATCGCCGATACCGTATTTCGTACTATCGGCCATGAACGTTTTGGCGTGCCGGGCACCTGGCGTGCCGGTGCCGATGCCGTGCGTCAGGTACTTCGGCAGAAAGCCGGTGTCGATTTGGGCAACAGCATCGTAGTGGACGGCTCAGGCCTGTCACGCCATAACCTGCTGGCCCCGGCAACCATGATGCAAGCGTTGCAATACATCGCGCAGCATGACAGTGAGCTGAACTTTATTTCAATGCTGCCGCTGTCTGGCTACGACGGGACCTTACGTTACCGTGGAGGCCTGCATGAAGCCGGTGTCGACGGGAAGGTTTCCGCTAAAACCGGGGCGCTGCAAGGCGTGTACAACCTGGCCGGGTTTATCACCACCGCCAGTGGTCAGCGTTTTGCATTCGTACAGTATCTTTCGGGTTATGCCGTACCACCGGAAGATCAGAAACAGCGCCGCGCTCCACTGGTGCGTTTCGAAAGCCGTCTGTACCGGGATATTTATCAGAATAACTGAGGGTTACGATGAAACTGCTGATTGTTGAAGACGATGAGCTGCTGCAGCAAGGCCTGGCCCTGGCATTAGCTGGGGAGGGTTATGCCTGCGACTGCGCTGCTACGGCCGCGGAGGCCAATGCTCTGCTCCTCACCAGTCAGTACAGCATGATTATCCTCGATCTGGGCCTGCCTGACATGGACGGTGCCAGCCTGCTTCGGCAGTGGCGCCGTCAGCAAGTCGAGTTGCCGGTGCTGATCCTGACCGCACGCGATGCGCTTGAAGACCGTGTTGATGGGCTGGATGCCGGCGCCGACGATTACCTGGTGAAACCCTTCGCGTTGGTTGAACTGCAGGCGCGCGTGCGGGCGCTGATCCGTCGCTATCAGGGCCACAGTGACAATCTCATGCAGTTGGATGATCTCCAACTCAATCTCTCCAGCCAGCAGGTTTATGTTCAACAACAGCCGGTGGAAGTTACCCCGAAAGAGTTCGCCATTCTGTCACGTCTGATGATGCGCGCCGGACAAACGGTCAATCGTGAACTGCTGCAGCAGGATCTCTATACCTGGCAGGACGATTTGGGCTCCAACACGCTGGAAGTACATATCCATAATCTGCGCCGCAAATTGGGTAAAGATCGCATCCGCACCGTTCGCGGTATCGGCTATCGCCTGGAGTCCTCATCATGATCAGCATGCGCCGTCGTCTGTTGTTGATGCTGGCGCTGATCCTTTTGGTCACCCAGCTTATCAGTGCCTTTTGGTTGTGGCATGAAAGCCAGGAGCAAATCAGCTTCCTGGTGGATGAGACCCTGTCGGCCAAGGTCCGCTCCGAGCGTGTCGATACGGAAATCGCCGAAGCAATAGCCTCACTGCTCGCCCCTTCGCTGATCATGATGATCGTGACTTTGCTCGCCTCATTTTGGGCCATAAGCTGGATTATCCGCCCGCTGAATCAGCTGCAGCAACGGCTGGAAAAGCGTTCTGCCGATAACCTGACACCGCTGCCGCTCAACAGCGACAGCCTCGAAATCATGGCGGTCACCACTACGCTCAACCAATTGTTCTCACGGTTGGATAACACCATCCAGCAGGAACGGCTGTTTACTGCCGACGCAGCCCATGAGCTTCGCACGCCTCTGGCGGGGATCCGCCTGCATCTGGAATTAATGGAAAAACAGGGGGTTCCACAAAGCGGGCCGCTGATTAGCCGCATTGACCAACTGATGCACACCGTCGAACAATTGCTGATGCTTGCACGCGCCGGGCAAGATTTTGCCAGTGGCCATTATCAACGCTTCGATTGGGTGAGCGACGTGATCCAACCGCTGCGGGAAGAACTCGAGGAGTTGGCCGCACAACGCGGGCAAAGTTTGCAATGGCAGCTTCCGGCCACCGCCCCGGTGCATGGTGACCCGGTACTGTTACGCCTGCTGCTGCGTAACCTGGTGGAGAATGCCCATCGTTATAGCCCCGAGGGCAGCAGGATCCAGGTACAACTTTCTACGCAGGAACACGGTTACCAACTACAGGTGATCGATGAAGGTCCGGGCGTCAAAGAGAAAATAGCGGGTGAACTCACTCAGGCCTTCCGCCGTATGGATCAACGCTATGGCGGCAGTGGGTTGGGATTGAATATCGTAACTCGCATTGTGCAGCTGCATCAGGGGCGTTTAACACTGAAAAACCGCCAGGACACCAGCGGGCTCAATGCACAATGCTGGCTACCGGAAAACGCCCTGAAATAAAAAAAGGGCCCAGTGTTAACTGAGCCCCTCTCTTCACAAGATTACTTCTGGTAAATGATTTCGACGCCTTCGTCGTCTTCTTCATCCCAGTCGTCATCCCAGTCGTCATCCGCTTCAGCTTCCACTTCAGCGATCTGTTCACGGTGGTAATCATCCCACATGAACTCGACTTTCTCCGGCGCGCTTTCTTCGATGGCCATGGCTTTCGGTTGGGTATTGATAAACTTCATCACATCCCAGCACAGCGCATTGACACCTTCACGATTGACCGCGGAGATCATGTAGTACTTGCCTTCCCAACCCATGCCCTCTGCAATCGCCTTGGCACGTTCGGCAGCTTCTTCTTCACCAATCACATCAATCTTGTTGAAAACCAGCCAGCGTGGCTTCTGCGACAGATTTTCACTGTACTGATTCAACTCGTTGATGATGACTTTGGCATTTTCTACCGGATCAGACTCATCGATCGGGGCAATATCCACCAGGTGCAACAGCACGCGGCAACGTTCCAGATGCTTCAGGAAGCGAATACCCAGGCCAGCGCCGTCGGAGGCACCTTCGATCAGCCCCGGGATATCGGCAACCACGAAGCTTTGCTCGTGATCCATACGTACTACACCCAGGCTTGGCACCAGAGTGGTAAACGGATAGTCGGCAACTTTCGGCTTGGCGGCAGACACTGCGCGGATAAAGGTCGACTTGCCCGCGTTCGGCAGGCCTAGCATACCTACATCCGCCAGCAGCAACAGCTCCAGCAGGATGTCACGAGCCTCACCGGCGGTGCCCAGAGTTTTCTGGCGCGGAGCACGGTTAACGGATGATTTAAAACGGGTGTTGCCCAAACCGTGCCAACCGCCCTTCGCCACCATCAGACGCTGCTCATGGCGGGTCATGTCGCCGAGGATTTCGCCGGTGCCCTGATCCTGCACGCGAGTACCGACCGGAACCTTGATGGTAATATCTTTGCCACGCTTACCGGTACAGTCACGGCTCTGACCATTCTGGCCGCGTTCGGCGCGGAAAGATTTCTCAAAGCGGTAGTCGATCAGCGTGTTGAGGTTTTCGTCCGCCAACAGATAGACGTCGCCGCCATCGCCGCCGTCACCACCATCAGGCCCGCCGTTCGGGATATATTTTTCGCGACGGAAGCTGACGCAACCATTACCACCGTCACCTGCAACGACCAAGATCGCTGCTTCATCTACAAACTTCATTTACCGTCTCCGTAAATCATTCACCGGGCTGCTTCAAAGGAGCAACCAGGCGGGGTTCTGCCCGTCGCGGCCACCAACGGTGACCAATTGCGGAAAACATGGCGCCCGCTACCACCACGAAAGCACCGACATAGCCGACGACATTTAAGGTCGGGGCGGCGAATACGTGTGGCCAGGCCAGCGCCAATAAATCTGAAAAAAGCAGGGTAAACAGCGGTGTCAGCGTAACTAACGCACTCACCTGTGCCGCCTGCCAGCGCGCCATTGCTTCAGCCAGCGCACCATAACCAATCAGCGTGTTGGCACCACAGAACAGCAAACAGGCTAATTGCCAGCCGCTGAGCTGGAAAATTCCCTCCGGCCTGGCCAGAGGAAATAACGCCACCGCACATAAAGTGTACAACATTACCAGAATTTGCGGCGAGGCTAATCGACGCAGCAACACTTTCTGCGCTACGCCATAAGTAACCCAGACCATTGCCGCACACACACCCAGCAACACCCCAAGGGTGTAATCTGTCAGGCGGGTGAAAATCTCAATCAGGCTGACGTTGAAAAACAGCAGCAACCCGCAGATCAGCATCAGCGCGCCAATCACCTGGGTGATACGCATCCGCTCTTTTAAAATCAGCACGCTGGCAAACATCATGCCGACCGGCGATAACTGGCCGATCACCTGTGATGCTGTCGGGCTGAGATACTGCAGCGAAGAGCTGAAGAAAATAAAATTCCCCAGCAGGCCCGCGGTGGCAATGGCCAGAATCAACAACCAGCGTGGTTGACGGAACAGGGTCACCGGCGGCAACTTGCCACGCACGGCCAAAATAAGCCCCAACCCAAGTGCAGCCATGGTAAATCGATACCAAACGATGGTAAACGGATCCATCACTACCAGCACTTCTTTCATCGCAATCGGCAATGCACCCCAGCAAACTGCCGTAGTTACCGCCAGAGAAATGCCAATTCCGACCTGCTGTTTTGTTTCCATCTTACCTTTGCCGACGCTGACGGGCCGATGCATAAGCAGCCCATAAATGTAAAAAGCCCCGCAACGAATTGCGGGGCTTACATCTATTTAGTAAGGCTCGAAAAATTATTCAGCTTCGATGCTGATAAATTTACGATTGCTCGGGCCTTTAACTTCGAATTTGACTTTACCGTCTTTCAAAGCAAACAGAGTGTGGTCTTTGCCGCAACCCACGTTGGTACCAGCGTGGAATTTAGTGCCGCGCTGACGAACGATGATGCTGCCTGCCAGTACTGCTTCGCCGCCAAAGCGTTTTACGCCCAGACGTTTAGCTTCTGAATCGCGACCGTTACGAGTCGAGCCGCCAGCCTTTTTGTGTGCCATTAATCTGCTCCCCTAACTTAAGCGCTGATGCCGGTGATTTTAACGTCAGTGAACCACTGACGGTGGCCCTGCTGCTTACGATGGTGCTTACGACGACGAAACTTAACGATCTTAATTTTCTCGCCACGACCGTGAGCAACGACTTCAGCTTTGATCTTACCGCCATCGACGTAAGGAACGCCGATTTTGATATCTTCGCCATTAGCGATCATCAGAATCTGGTCAAACTCAACTGCTTCACCAGTTGCGATGTCCAGCTTTTCCAAGCGAATGGTTTGACCTTCGCTTACTCGGTGTTGTTTACCACCACTTTGGAAAACCGCGTACATATAAAACTCCGCTTTCCGCGTGCCCAACTGTTCAGTACAGAGCGCGCTATAAATATTCACAATAGGGCGCGAATTCTACGCAATAATCCAGCGTATGACAAGAGCAGAATAAGACCAGAAGCAGAAAAAAGAAGAAAAAAAGCACAGTTTCTTTCATGGCGTTTATCTGAGCCGTTTTTCAAGTACAATCAGGGGGACAGTTACCGCCATGTACCGATGTGAGCAGCGATCTCAACGCGGTGAAGAGAAACACAGCTGAAAAAAATACAATGAACCTAGAGCAAATTACCGAGTTAACCGCGCAAGATATGGCGGCCGTGAACGCAACAATTCTCGAACAGCTGAATTCCGATGTCACGCTCATCAATCAGCTTGGCTATTACATTATCAGTGGTGGCGGTAAACGCATCCGCCCAATGATCGCCGTTCTGGCGGCGCGGGCATTGCATTATCAGGGTGATAAACACATTACCGTTGCTGCGCTGATCGAATTCATTCACACCGCGACCCTACTGCATGATGACGTGGTGGATGAATCAGATATGCGCCGCGGCAAGGCCACCGCCAATGCCGCCTTCGGCAATGCCGCCAGCGTCCTGGTCGGCGACTTCATCTATACGCGTGCTTTCCAGATGATGACCAGTCTGGAATCGCTGCGCGTGCTGGCACTGATGTCTGAGGCGGTCAACGTGATTGCCGAAGGTGAAGTGCTGCAGTTAATGAACGTCAACGATCCGGACATTACCGAAGAAAGCTACATGCGGGTGATTTACAGCAAAACCGCACGTCTGTTTGAAGCGGCTGCGCAATCTTCGGCGATCCTGTCGGACGCAAGCGTTGCTGAAGAGAAAGCACTGCAAGATTACGGTCGCTATCTCGGCACCGCTTTCCAGTTGATCGACGATCTGCTCGATTACAGTGCCGACGGCAGTACACTGGGTAAAAATACCGGTGACGACCTCAATGAAGGAAAGCCGACATTGCCGCTCCTGCACGCCATGCATAACAGCGAAGGCGAGCAGAAAGCCATGATCCGCGGGGCAATTGAACAGGGTAACGGCCGTCATTTGCTGGAACCGGTGTTGCAAGCCATGCAGCAATGCGGCTCACTGGAATATACCCGCCAACGGGCTGAAGAAGAGGCTGACAAAGCCATTGCCGCGTTGCAGGTTCTGCCGGAGTCGCCACATCGCTCCGCACTGGAAGGATTAGCGCATCTTGCGGTCCAACGCGATTTTTAAGAAACAATAAGCATCTTGCTGTTTCTACAGACCCGCACAGCGGGTCTGATCATTTCTCTGCTGAAATACGCGCCAGCAAACTACCGATCCCTTCTCGTAGCAGGAACGTCAATACCTTCTCACGTTCACTCTCTGTCAGGTGGTAGTAGTACTCAATCCATACGGCCAGCGGATCTTTGCGTTCGACCTGATAGCTAGCAGATTCTTCTTTTAAAACCAGTAAATTACGCATCCCTGCGGGTAGGCTGTCAATATGGTATTCCAGCGCTTTCCCCTGTATGCCTTTACGCCGACGGCTGATCCAGCCTTCACGACGTGCCATTAAATTGATTCCCTGTGGTGAGGAAGGTAATCCTGCCACGCCTGTCAGTTCCTTGGCGGCAAACCACTCTTTTTTCATAGCCATGTTCTCTGGGGAAAGTCGGCAAATATCATTTTTTGGGAAATTTATGGGATATTTTTTAAGAAATTTAGTGGTATCCTAGTTTCCGTATAAGCGTTTCATGTTGTTCAAACGATTAATCTTGACCTGTTAGTTATACCACTAACAGAACTTTCGCTAATCAAAAAAGGAATGCAAACATGAACTCAAGGAACAAGGATTGGCATCCTGCGGATATCATTGCGGCTTTACGTAAGAAGGGAACAACACTGGCGGCACTTTCGCGCAAGGCGGGGCTTAGCTCGTCAACGCTGGCGAACGCGCTGTCGCGCCCCTGGCCAAAAGGGGAATGGTTAATTGCTGAAGCCCTTAACATTCATCCTGCGGAGATCTGGCCAAGCCGTTATTTCGACCCATATACCCATAACCTGCTGGATCGGAAAGCCCGCATCCGCACATAGCTTCAGGCATAAAAAAACCGCCGGTACGCTGTCCGGCGGCCTATGCATACTCATGCACCACTGAATGATCAGTTATTGATAAACTTTTCGCCCAGTTCGATATCTTTGTGCAGAACATCCAGCATATCGTCCAGTGCTTTCTGCTCGAATGCGCTCAGAGTACCGATGTCTTTACGTTCTTCAACGCCGTTCTTGCCCAGCACCAGAGGTTGTGCGAAGAAGCGGGCATATTTGCCATCGCCTTCCACGTATGCACACTCCACCACGCCTTTTTCGCCCTGCAGCGCACGAACCAGAGACAAACCGAAACGCGCCGCGGCCTGCCCCATTGACAGAGTTGCAGACCCGCCACCGGCTTTAGCTTCAACCACTTCGGTACCTGCATTCTGAATACGCTTGGTCAGATCAGCGACTTCCTGCTCGGTAAAGCTCACGCCCGGGATCTGTGACAACAGCGGCAAGATAGTCACGCCAGAGTGCCCGCCGATAACCGGTACGTTCAACTCTTCCGGCTGTTTGCCTTTCAGCTCGGCCACGAAGGTGTTGGAACGGATAATATCCAGCGAGGTCACGCCAAACAGTTTGTTTTTGTCATACACGCCGGCTTTCTTCAGCACTTCTGCTGCGATAGCCACGGTGGTGTTAACCGGGTTGGTAATAATGCCGATGCAGGCTTTCGGGCAGGTTGTTGCCACTTGCTGGATCAGATTACGCACAATGCCCGCGTTCACGTTGAACAGGTCTGAACGATCCATGCCTGGTTTACGTGCAACGCCAGCAGAGATCAGTACCACGTCTGCACCGTGCAGAGCTGGAGTAGCGTCTTCGCCACTGAAGCCTTTGATTTTAACTGCGGTTGGGATGTGGCTTAAGTCGACGGCAACGCCTGGGGTAACGGGGGCAATGTCGTAGAGAGAGAGTTCAGAACCTGAAGGAAGCTGGGTTTTGAGTAGAAGGGCGAGGGCCTGGCCGATACCGCCAGCAGCACCGAGAACTGCAACTTTCATCCTATACTCCTTTATTATCTTAAATATATAAAGCGCCGTGAATATGTTGGGTACGGACCTTAAATTATTACACCTTTAAAAACAATCTCTTAACAGTCCATTTGAGAGCTGGTGCAATAAAACGGCCGATATCGAGCGCATATCTTAGATTAAATCGCTTACTCATGAAGGGCATAGCGCACACTAATCAAAAATACTGCGAGGTTATTCACGAGCAAGTTAACCGGCGGTTACATTACACCCTTACATAACATCAGAACAACATCATTTTAATAACATTTTCTTTACCACCTCGGACGGATCCTTCGGTCATGGAAAGGGCATATTCATGGGATACAGATTTTGTTAAAATGCCGCCCTTTCCCCATTGTCCGGCCATTATTATTTTTTCCGGGCGTCCTTTTATTGCATAAAAATTCATTTATATGCATAATAATCACGTCTATTGTCAACATTCCACGGTGCAAAATGCGTAATCCCGCAAAGCAGGAAGATCTGATCAAAGCGTTTAAAGCGTTATTGAAAGAAGAAAAATTCAGTTCTCAAGGCGAGATCGTTTTGGCGCTGCAAGAAGAAGGCTTCGAAAACATCAACCAATCCAAAGTATCGCGCATGCTGACCAAGTTCGGCGCGGTGCGGACGCGTAATGCCAAAATGGAAATGGTGTATTGCCTTCCGGCCGAGCTCGGCGTGCCTACCACGACCAGCCCGCTGAAGAACCTGGTGCTGGACGTCGATCATAACGATGCCGTAGTGGTGATCCACACCAGCCCCGGTGCCGCACAGTTAATTGCCCGCCTGCTGGACTCGCTGGGTAAATCGGAAGGCATTCTCGGCACCATCGCCGGTGACGACACTATTTTCGTTACCCCGGCCAGCAGCTTTACCGCTCGTCAGTTATACGAAGCCATCCTGTCGCTGTTCGAACAAGAGTTATGATGCAGTGCGCTAACAAAATGCGGCTAACAGTCGCGTTTTGTTAGCGCTTCTTTAACCCTGTCCTTACCCTTCCCTCATTCCTTACCACGTTTAAAACCAGAATCCCGTCGCGCTGCAGCACATTTCAATGACATTGGTACGTAACCAGTGATAGCTGCTGTGATCTTCCGCACTTTTGGTCAAAAGCACTTACCTTATTGAAATTACATAAATTTAACATTGAAAGATCGTTTTATAAGCGTTTTTTATTCCATCTGGTTATTAAAAATAAGGAACGCCATATTAAAGTTTCACAAGAAACTGTTAGCTAACTATTAATTTTTAGGGTTACTAGATGTATACTCATTTCCGTGACGTAAATCACAGTTCATAGGAACTGATAAAAGAATACGATAAGGTGAGAACATGAAAATTAAAGCTACCATCGCAACAATGAGCGTTCTATCCATGCTTTCTTTCGGAGCATTTGCAGCACAATCTGTTGATGCAAATCAGGCTGCAAATATGCAGTCTGCAGGCACTATCACCGTCAGCGGTGTTGCCGGTGCACCTTCAGACATCCGTCAGGCACTGTCAGAAAAAGCCGATGCCAAAGGGGCAACCGCTTACCGTGTGATCGAAGCGCGCAACGAAGGCAACTTCCACGCTACCGCAGAAATTTATAAATAAGTACAAGACGATACCCGGCAACGGGCAATAAAACTCTGGAACCCAGTACCCCGATAACGGCCTTCAAGTATAAAAACGCTGAAAAAGCCCTTCCAGGCGGTTATCACAACAGGACTTAATATCATGAGCATGAAAACTACTCTCGCCGCACTTGGCCTGCTGTCAGTCGTTTCCTTCGGGGCCTCTGCCGCTACGTTAATCACTAATGACCAAGCGACCAATCTTCAGTCTGTCGGTACTATTACCGCCAGCGGCATTACCGGCGCACCTTCCGATATTCGTCAGGCGCTGTCTGACAAGGCCGACAAACAAGGTGCTAAAGCCTACCGCGTGATCGAAGCCTACGAAAACGGCAACTGGCACGCGACCGCCGAAATCTATAAATAACAATTCAGAGGACGTGCTTACCGAACTGATTACCCTCGTCACTGCCACTGCCGAGTTCTGTCGTAAGTATTGATTCTCTGAAGAAATTCGTCGTCCTATCCGACGGACCCCGTTGCCCTCGCTCGCGAGGGCTTTTTTATGGGCGTAAAAAAGGGCCGCTATCGGCCCTTAGACGCTGGCAAAGCCCGTTATTAGGGAGAGCGTGCCGATGGGGTCGTAGCGGCTTGTCCGCCGGAGCGCCCCTCGGTGCGCTAGGCCCGAGTATCTCGGGTTCAAAGACGACTTTGTCATCAAAATCAATAGATTGCTTTCGGATCGGGTTTGTTGGCCAAAGCCTCCAGCAGCCGATCGTGAATCCCCCCAAAGCCGCCATTACTCATCACCAGAATATGGTCGCCCGGCTGGGCCGTTTTCACAATCATCTCCACCAGCGTGTCCAGATCGGCGCTCCAGTGAGCCGGCTGTACGCAGGCTTCCGCCACTTCCGCCACCTGCCAGGGGATATGGTGCGGCTGGAACAGGAAGACTTCATCGGCACGGCCCAGCGATGGGGCCAGGTCGTTCTTGCTGATGCCCATTTTCATGGTGTTGGAGCGCGGTTCAAGCACCGCCAGAATGCGGGCAGTGCCGCCAACCTTGCTACGCAACGCGGCCAGCGTCGCCAGAATTGCCGTTGGATGATGGGCAAAATCGTCATATACCGTGACGCCATTGGCTTCACCACGCAGCTCCAGACGACGACGGGCATTGATAAAGTCACCGAGCGCGCGGCAGGCATCCTCAGGCAACACGCCAACATGACGCGTGGCGGCAATGGCCATCAAACCGTTATGCATGTTGTGTTCACCGACCAACGACCACTTAACTTCGCCCACCTGCTCACCATTAAGGAATACCGCATAATGGCTGGCGTCCGGCGTCAGCTTCTGTGCGCGCCATGCGCCTTCTTCCCCAACCAGCTCCTGCTCACTCCAGCAGCCCATCGCCATCACCTGCTTCAGGTGGCTGTCGTTGTCAGGCAAAATAATTTTGCCCTTGCCTGGCACCAAACGCACCAGATGGTGGAACTGTTTCTGGATCGCTTTCAGATCGTCGAAGATGTCGGCGTGATCAAACTCCAGATTATTCAGGATCAGCGTACGCGGGCTGTAATGCACAAATTTGGAACGCTTGTCGAAGAACGCGCAGTCATACTCGTCGGCTTCGATGACAAAGAACGGGCTGCCACCCAGACGAGCAGAAACGTCAAAGTTGCCCGGCACACCACCGATAACAAAGCCCGGCTGGTAGCCGCAGGCTTCCAGGATCCAGGTTGCCATGCCGGCGGTAGTGGTCTTGCCGTGTGTCCCGGCAACGGCCAGCACCCAGCGATCGCGCAGCACATAATCATGTAACCACTGTGGGCCGGAAACGTAAGGGATGCCCTGCTCCAGTACTGCTTCAACACACGGGTTACCGCGCGTCATGGCGTTACCGATGATCACCAGATCCGGTGCTGGATCCAACTGAGCCGGATCGTAACCCTGGATCAGTTCGATCCCTTCTTTCTCCAACAGCGTGCTCATCGGCGGATAGACATTAGCGTCAGAGCCGGTCACCTCATGCCCTAGCGAACGTGCCAGCACCGCCAGCCCGCCCATAAAGGTGCCACAGATCCCAAGAATGTGAATGCGCATAGTTTTCTCATAGAGTACGTCGAATGTTGGCATATTCTAACGCTCAGAATCGTCCAGAAGAAATGGAATTGCCTATGAATAGCGTTCATCTTTGGGCTACACTGCTCGCGAATACGTTGGCGGTTTGTTAACAAACCGCTACCCATCCGTAGATTCAGGGATTGTGTCATGAAAACGTTAGGCGAATTTATCGTCGAGAAACAGCACGACTTCTCTCACGCCACCGGCGAGCTGACAGCGTTACTTTCTGCAATTAAACTGGGCGCCAAAATCATCCACCGCGATATCAACAAAGCGGGCCTGGTTGATATTCTCGGCACCAGCGGCGTTTCCAACGTACAGGGAGAAGTCCAGATGAAACTGGACCTGTACGCCAATGAAAAGCTGAAAGCGGCATTGAAAGCACGCGGTGAAGTTGCGGGTATCGCTTCTGAAGAAGAAGATGAAATCGTGATATTCGACGGCGAGCGGGCTGAGAATGCCAAGTACGTGGTGCTGATGGATCCGTTGGACGGTTCGTCCAACATCGATGTCAACGTCTCGGTCGGTACGATTTTCTCTATCTATCGTCGCATTACCCCGGTCGGCATTCCTGTGACCGAAGAAGACTTCTTGCAGCCAGGCAGCGCTCAGGTCGCCGCCGGCTATGTCGTTTATGGTTCATCCACCATGCTGGTGTACACCACCGGTTATGGCGTGCATGCCTTTACCTACGATCCTTCTCTGGGTGTGTTCTGCCTTTCCCACGAGAAAGTCCGCTTCCCGGCTACCGGCAATATGTATTCCATCAACGAAGGTAACTACATCAAGTTCCCGCGCGGTGTGAAGAAATACATCAAATATTGTCAGGAACAGGACGAAGCCACTCAGCGCCCTTATACCTCACGCTACATCGGTTCGCTGGTTGCCGACTTCCACCGCAACCTGCTCAAAGGCGGCATCTATATTTATCCAAGCACCGCCAGCCACCCGCAAGGCAAGCTGCGCCTGCTGTATGAATGCAACCCGATGGCGTTCCTGGCGGAACAGGCCGGCGGTAAAGCCAGTGACGGTAAAAACCGTATTCTGGACATTACCCCGGTGAAACTGCACCAGCGTGCACCGTTCTTCGTCGGCACCAAATCCATGGTGGAAGACGCCGAGCGTTTTATCGCCGAGAACCCGGACGAATAACAGGTTCTATGCGGGGGGCGCCTGTCGCCCCCCTGCATTATAGTTTGAACGCCGCCATACTCTGGGCCAGCAACTGAGCCTGATCCTCCAGCGAGCGCGTTGCCGCCGCCGACTCCTCGACCAAGGCCGCATTTTGCTGCGCCACCTGATCCATCTGCGCCACCGCCAGATTGACCTGTTCAATACCGCTACTTTGCTCACGCGTAGCCGCAGAAATTTCCCGCATCAACGCCGTCACACGCCCGACCTCACCGCTAATACCATTCATGGTTCTCGCCGCGGATTCGGCCATCTGCTCACCTTCCTGCACCCGACTCTGCGACGCTTCGATCAACCCTTTGATCTCCTTGGCCGATTGCGCACTGCGCTGAGCCAGGCTGCGTACCTCGCCCGCCACCACGGCGAAGCCACGGCCTTGCTCACCTGCGCGCGCCGCCTCTACCGCCGCATTCAGCGCCAGGATATTGGTCTGGAAGGAAATACCGTCCATCACGCTGATAATATCGGCGATACGCCGCGAGCTATCGGTAATGGCCTGCATCTTGTCCATCACCTGGCTAACCACCTCACTGCCCTGATTGGCAATATCGGAGACGCTGAGCGCCAGCTGATTGGCCTGCTCGCAATTCTCGGCGTTCATTTTCACCGTCGAGGTCAGTTGTTCCATGCTGGCGGCGGTTTCCTCCAGCGAAGCCGCCGACTCTTCGGTGCGCTGCGCCAGATGAAGGTTGCCGGCGGCCAACTCGCGTGAGCCGGTGTCAATTTGGCTGCTGGCATCACGAACCTTGCTGACCGAACTGACCAGCGCCTGTTGCATCCGCTGCATCGCACGGATCAGACGACCCATTTCGGTTTCCCCTTCGCCGGTGATGTCGTGCGTCAGGTCGCCCCCGGCGATATGTTCCAGCTGGGCGATGGACTCATCGAGTGGGCGCAGAATGATCACCCGCAGCGCGAACCAGGCCAATACCGCCAGTAACACACTGAGCAGGCCGGCGATCAGGATCAGGGTAATCTTGGTGCTGGCGTTGCTTTCCGCTTCATGCACCCGTTGCTGGCCGATCTTCATGGCAAAGCTGCGGAAGTCGCTGAGGTCTTTTTCGAAAGCGATGCTCAGGGCAGAGATTTTGGTTTCCTGGATGTCGTAATAGTCATCAACTTTGCCGGCCTTGATGGCGTCGGCCATCGGTCTGACGCCCTGTTCCAGGTAGGCGCGGTAACTGTTTTGCAGGCGAGTGGACAGTTCGCGCCCACGTTCGGTCACGGTGCCGACGCTGACAAAGCGCGCCATTTCCTGCTTCGACTGTGCAAGATAGTCATAAATACGACCCACAGTGGCGTCGGACACCTCGATCTGGCCGATTTCACGCTGGCGCACCGCCAATGAGGCGGCCGTTCTGGCGCGTAGCGTCAGGTTAGAGCTACTGGCCAACGACCCCAGTTCTTCCCCTAAAATCTGGTTCAGGGTGTGCAACGATCGCGACCCTTCGTTAATGGCGTTGACGCCGATGGTGCTGACCATAATCAACAGCAGCGTCATCAGGCTCAGCAAGGCAATCAGCCCGGCCTTGACCGTAATCTTTTTTAACATGAGTTCTTCCCGGCTTCAGAAATAGTGAGTTCTAACGTAGAGGAGGTAAAACGCGGAGCCAGACTTCGCCGACTCATTATTATTTGATGAAGTTATCGGCAACCCTGGGAAAAACTTAACGTCGCTGGAGGATTAATCTGGAAATTCAGTGGATGACTGTCTGCCGGGGTTTGGGTGATGAAAAGGGCAGGAAATCGCAAAAGAGTCCGCTATAATAGCCGCCACTCCATTTCTGGTTTGATTAAAGGAAACCGACATGAGCTTGCTTAACGTCCCTGCTGGCAAAGACCTGCCAGAAGACATCTACGTAGTTATCGAAATCCCGGCCAATGCCGATCCGATCAAATATGAAATCGACAAGGACACCGGCGCGCTGTTTGTTGACCGTTTCATGTCCACCGCGATGTTCTATCCGTGCAACTACGGTTACATCAACCACACCCTGTCTCTGGACGGTGATCCGGTTGACGTGCTGGTACCAACGCCATACCCGCTGCAGCCTGGCTCAGTGATCCGCTGCCGTCCGGTGGGCGTACTGAAGATGACCGACGAAGCCGGTGAAGATGCGAAACTGGTTGCCGTTCCACACAGCAAACTGAGCAAAGAGTACGATCACATCAAAGATGTGAACGACCTGCCGGAACTGCTGAAAGCACAGATCTCTCATTTCTTTGAGCACTACAAAGATCTGGAGAAGGGCAAATGGGTGAAAGTGGAAGGCTGGGCAGACGCTGCCGCTGCCAAAGCTGAAATCGTTGCCTCTTTCGAACGTGCTGCCAAGAAGTAATTCTTAGCCGCCGGCCGATAAAAAAACACCGCTCAGTGAGCGGTGTTTTTTTTACTTTTCGTCGAGACGCCTCAGCCAGTCACCGCTGTTAATCCGCGGGTAACCGTCCACACTGTGTTTATACAGGTAGATCCACGCACTTCCATAAGGCGTCTGAATCAGCTCGCGCTTATAGTCCTTGGTGTTGCTTTTCAGTTCGTCCAGCTCAGCCAAAATCGATGAGTTGATGCGGTACACCTCACAATGTACCGTGCCCTCTCCAGGGATCGCCGCCGGGTAATGACCCAGATTATAAATCTGATAGCCTTCGAGCTCATGCTCGCCTAACCATTGGGCGTTAGTCATCCAATGGCTGTTTCCCTGTTTGCGTCGTAAACTGCCGTAGACAATTATTCGCATCGCTAAAACTCAAACTGATAGAGCAAATCTAATGCCTGGTCGAGACCAGACACCGCTTCAAGATACAATTTAGGCATCAGGCGGTAACGCAACGTCAGTGTGGCCAATGAGTCGAAAATGCCCACCCCATATTTTACTTGTAAGCCTGGGAGAACATAACCGCTGACGACAACCTGGGAACTGTCGCCAACCCCCTGAGTATCCAGGGCCAAATTGCTTACGCCAAATGCCTCGCCGATTTTACCCACAAGTTGACCACTTTGTGCAACCCCCATCCCAATTAACATTGAGGTCATTGCGTTGCCATCAGCACCGGAACTGCCCAATCCCTGGCCGCGCAGCAGATAAGACAGCGCTTCCTGCTGAGATTTGGCCGGATCCGAGAATACTTCCAGCTTAGGTGCATCCGCCAACCCGGTGACGCGTACTCCAGCGGTGACGCCATCTTCGGTCGAGTCCGGATTACGGATCGCCTCAAGATTCAGCAACGGCTGGTCCGGCGGACCCGAGAACATCAACTGGCCCTTGCGGACAATCAAATCCTGACCATAAGCATGGAAGCGACCGGAAGGGATGTCAATCTGACCATTCAGGCCCAGACCGTTCTTATCCTGCACCACTTTCAGATCGCCCTTCAACCGCGCTTTCAGGCCAAAGGCATCCAGTCGCACATCGTTGCCAACGTGGATCATCAGGTTGCTGTTGATCGGGATCGAAGCCGTTTTCGGCTGTATCGGTTTAAGTTGGTCATCCAGCATCACTTCATCGGAAGAAACGCCGACCGCGCTTTCAGGCAGATCTTGTACCGTAATACGCGCCCACGGAATATCTACCGAACCATTAAGTGAGAACAGCTGCGGCGTGGCTTCAAATACCAGATCCGGTGAAACGTCGATGCGGATCATCGGCGGTACCGTCACCCGCAATTTATCGCCCTTGGCGGCAATGCGGGCACGCCAGGCGTTGATATCACGCCAGTCGGCGTCGCCGGACAGATTAAGCTGACCGTGGGTGGTGCTGACCAGGCCTTCCAGCGTCGAGGTCATACCGTCAAAGTTCATCGCCAGCCGACCTTCGGTCATGTCGAACGGCATCCAGTGACCGTCAATATCGACCTTGTCCAACGCCATACGGCCATACACCAAAGGTTTCTGCGCGTTACCACCCAGCCGCAGGTTGGCATTCAACATGCCCGCCGCTTTTTCCCCCTGCATCAGCGCCGGGTTAATCATCGCCAGTGAAATATTGGTAATGTTGACGTTACCGCTGATATTGCGACGCACCTGAGGATCGACAACCTGAACGTTACCGTCAAATTGGCCATTATTGGTCAACTTGATCAACCAGTCGGCCTGCGCCCGACCATTGGCGAGGCCTGCGTTAAGGTTCAGCTTGTCAAAGGCAATCGGCAGCGCATTACCCTGTACCTGCTGTACCACCTTCACCCCATTGCCCACCAGCGAAACTTTCGCCTCCGGCAGCGCACCGCCCGGTTTCCAGCTAACGTCCGCCCGCCCGGTGAACACGCCGCTCAGCGCCGTCTCGGGACCGAGGAAAGGCTTGATCATCGCCAGATCAAAGCGGTTCAACACCACGCTGGCCTGACCGCTTTGTCCGGCTTCAATGGTTTTTGGTACGCAGAGCTCGGCATTCGGGTTCTGCCAGCAGTGCGGCCCGATACTGATTTTCTGTGCGGTATTCAGATAATCTAGCGCGATGGCTCGACTTAACCGCCATTCACCCACCGGGGTATCAAAGCGAGTATTATTCAGGTTGCCGCGCCAGCGTTGCTGCTCGCGATCGAAACTGCCCTGCAGCGCCAATTGGCCAGACACCGGTTTGCCGTCAATTTTCAGCTGCAGTTGGTGCTGTTTTTCACTGCCTTTGGCAGTAAGCTGAAGCAGGTTGATATCCAACGCATCTTGCTTCAGCTGTTCGACGCGTACCGCCAATTGCCCCTGAATCTGGTCACTGGAGCGCACGTCGCCGTCAATTTTTACTCGGTTGATACGCAATGCCTGCCACTGCAGGCCAGACGCGGTCAGGTCTGCCAGCAACTGAGGCGCCTGCAGGTTGCCACGTAGTTTAAGCAGGCCTTTCGCCGTACCGCCCAGTCCTGGCAAAGCGCCGTCGAGGCGCGGTGCGTCGATATTTGCATCCAGATTCCAACTCTTCTCGTCCAGTTGGCCTTTGACGTTCAGCTGGTTGCGTCCCAGCGTCAAATCGATACCTGGAATTTTCCACTGCCCGGCAGCGTTGCCGCTGAGCGTACCGCGCGCAGTGACCTTGTTTTGCTTCACGTTACCGTCGAGCTGCAGCACCGGCACCTGTAATTGCCAACTGCCGCCGTGCAGACTGCCGCGGGTGGTGATTTTGCCGTCCAGCTTCGCCGGCCACTCAGGCCACTGTTTGGCAGTATTGATGCCGCTCAGCGTCAGCTGTGAATTCCAACTGATGGCCTTGCTCCAGTCCACCAGCGCAGTCAGATCGGTATTACCCTGCAAGGCCGCCAACCGCAGGCGATCCAGTTTGAACTGTTCAATGTTGCCTTTGCCGTCCAGCGTCAGCACCGCCGGAGGCAAGTCCTTGCCTTTGATATTGGCGCGGGTCGACAACGCATAGTCGGTTGCCTTGCCATTGAAGCGCAGGCGGAAATCGTTGATCTGGTATTGCGACTCACCGCTTAGCGGCCATTTCAGCTGTTTGCTTTGCAGCGTCAGCGCTAGCGGTAAACCTGCTTCAGCCAGTTGGGTTTGCAGATCAAGCTGCGCACCGACTGGACCGGACAGGTTGAGCGCTACCTTGAGTTCTTCACGCAGCCCGCCGCCAATGTTCAGCTTCACCTTTTCGCCTTTCAAAGGCTCGATGTTCAACGTGCTGTTGGCCACCATTTCCACCGGCCAACTGCCGGTCAGCGTAGCTTGCCCCTGAGCCGACAGCGTGCCCTGGGGGGATTTCACATCAAAATTGTCCAGCTGGATATGTTGATCCAGAGTACTGGCCTGCAGCAGCAGGCTGGTGATCAGCACGTCGGTATCACCGGTCAATCGCAGTTGTTCACCGCTGATCTCCTTGACGGTGATATCCAGCGGCAGGCGAATGTCCGGCAGATCCGGCAGCAACGGCTTGGCAAACAGTTCTTTCAAGGTTTCGCCCAACGGCTTCTCTTCCGGCTGAGGAGCCGGCTTCGCGCTCTGATTGGCTTTTTCCTCGACCTTTTTCGCCACCTCAACCACCGGTTGCACCGCCTCCGGCAGTGGGTTCTGCGGCGTTTTCGGCAGGGCTATCAGCAAGCCGCTGATTTTGGTTGGCAGCAGGGTCAGAGCACGTTCTTGCCACTGTGCGCCAGTCCGGAATTCGCCAAGAGAAATGGCCGTATCGTCGACGCTGACCTTAACGTTGTTCAGCGCCAGCATGCGCAAAGTGATGGGGTACGGCGTGCTCAGGTTGGTAGTGGGCTCACTGGTTTCTGCCACCGGTGCGGACGGCGTCATTTCTTTGGTTTTCACCACCACGTCCACGTCCTGCGCAGTCAGGGCGTTAACGCACAGTGAACTGTTTTTAAAACAGGCCAGATCGAGCGACAGATGGAACTGCCCGGCATTTACCGTCACGCCCGGCATCTGGTATTTCACACCTTTCAGCGTCAGGTCGCGCCAGCCGCCGGTGACGCTGGCAATGTCCAGCCCCGGCACCCAGCGTGCCGCACTGTTGATAACCAAATGCAGACCACTGGTGGTTCCGAGCAGATACGCAACGCCGCCGATCAGCAATAGCAAGACAATCAGGAAACCCAGGCAAATCTTTTTTATCAGGCTCATAGTTCAGGCCCCAAGCCAATATAGAACTGCACCCCGTGGGTGTCTTTATCCCCAACCGGGGCGGCGATATCCAGCTTCACCGGCCCAACCGGTGACTGCCAGCGCACGCCGAAGCCGGCGCCGGTCTTAAAGTCGCTCTGCTTGATATCGTTCACTGCTTCGCCTGAATCGACAAACACCGCGCCCCACCATTTACCGGTCACGTTGTATTGATACTCCAGCGAGCCGGTCAGCATTTTGGAAGCACCCGTCAGCTTACCGTCGCCATCGCGGGGTGAAATACCCTTGTACTTGTAGCCACGAATGCTGCGATCGCCACCGGCGAAGAATCGCAGGTCTGGCGGCACTCTTTCAAAGTCGTTGGTTTCAATCCAACCCACCTGCCCACGTGCAACAAAACGGTGCTTGTCGGCCAGGGTGCGGATCCAAACGTTCTGCGCCTGCATCAGCGCGAAGTCCACATCAGACCCCCAGGTGCTGTCAGACACATCAATAGAATAGCGCTGGCTGTCCCCCCAGGTGGGCATCAGACCACCGCGTGAACGGGTGCGGTTAACGCTAACGCCGGGATACAGCAGCATGGTGGTGTTGGTGACGTTACCCTGAGTAAAGTGGTCAAGACGCCAGGTCAGGTTGAGCGCCCGCTGCCAACCGCTGGAGAGATCCCAGTTGCGGGAAACCACCGCTTTCGACGTGACGGACTTGGTATCGTTGAGATCAACGTTCTTGAAACCACCCTGCAGCAGGTAGTACTGCTCCAGTGGATTCTTCAATAACGGGATTTTATAGGTCAAATCGAGCTGCTGTTCCGGAGCCGAAATACTGGCACTGGTTTCCAGGCTGTGACCACGGTCGTTAAGCCAGGGCTTTTTCCAGGTGCCTTTGATTCGGGGACCGACGTCGGTGGAATAACCGACCCCGGTTTCGATGGTGTTACGCGTGCGCGGCGATACCAACGCATCTAACGGCAAAATCTTGTTCTCTTTGGCATCGTTGAAATCAGGGGACACCACCACCGAGTTAAACCAGTTAGTGGCGGATAAACGGCGGTTCAGCTCGGCCAGATCTTCCGAACTGTAATAATCCCCCTGATGAAAGGGCACCAGATTTTGCAGATAGTCTTCACGAATTTGCGAGCCGGTGAATTTCACCTGGCCGAAGCGATAACGCTGCCCACTGTTGAAATCGATGTCCCAATAGGCCTTGTGCAGATCTTCGGCCACACCGAGCTGGCTTTTGGTCATATCGGCATCGAAATAGCCCTTACGCAGCGCCAGACCGGTCAGCGAACCTTTAAAACTGTCGTATTTGCCGTGATTGAGGATCTCGCCTATCGTCGGCTTGCCTTTTTTGACTAACGCCAGATAGTCGTCATCGGTTTTCGCACCGCCTTCCAGCACGATATTGGCACCGGCAATTCGCACCGGTTCGCCAGGGTTAACCTTGGCGTGCAGCACCGGGCGAGCCAGCCCTGGCCGGTCATCGAGCGTAAAGTCTATGGTCGGCTGATAATAGCCGAGTGCCCGCAGCCCCTGGCGGACCGCTTCATCAACACGGGCGCGAAAACGGCCATCCGTACTGACCTCTTCCGGCGCGATGGATGACAAACGCACCCGGACGTTCTTTTCCAGTTCCCCACTAAGTCCTTCAACCTGCAGTCGCACATTCGCCGAATAGGCCGCAGGCGTGGCGAGCAGCGCACACACAAAGCACAGGGCACGGTATCGTGGCACGTGTTCTCCTTAATTAATTTATTTTACTTTCCTGTAATAACACTCGCTCTGGGGCCAGGGCCTACTCCGCGCTATCAGGACGGCGGCCCTTTTCAGCATTTTTCCAGACGCTGCATGTTACGGTTTTACTGCCGCAGTGAACTGGCGCATTCTTATCTTTTGGCGCTCTAAATACTGCGTTAATCTGAGACATAATCTCAATATGTAGCTTATTGTGGGCAAAGTTGCGGTTAGATACAACTTAACTGCCGCCTCTTGGGCCAATTCTTACTGTGACAACAGGAGTCAACCGTGGTGCCATTTTTTGATAAAACACAAACCGTCGACCAGGCAAACGCATTGCCTGGCCGCACCACTCCCATGCCGGTTGCCACGCTTAACGTGGTCACCGATCACTCAATGACTCAAGTGCCGGACGGCATGGAAGTAGCGATCTTCGCCATGGGGTGTTTCTGGGGTGTGGAACGCCTGTTCTGGCAGCAGCAAGGGGTTTACAGCACCGCCGCAGGCTACAGCGGTGGCTATACGCCAAACCCGACTTATCGCGAAGTGTGCAGCGGCCAAACGGGCCACACGGAAGTGGTGCGAGTGGTATTCGATCCGAAAATCATCGGCTATAAGCAGTTGCTGCAGGTATTTTGGGAGAACCACGACCCGGCTCAGGGCATGCGTCAGGGCGGCGACGTCGGTACCCAGTACCGATCGGCGATTTATACGCTGACGCCAGAGCAGCAGACCGAAGCGGAAAGCAGCCTGCAGCGTTTCCAACAGGCAATGGAGCAGGCCGGCGATAAACGCACCATCACCACCGAAGTCGCACCGGCACTTCCGTTCTACTATGCCGAGGACGACCACCAGCAGTACCTGTACAAGAATCCTGAAGGATACTGTGGCCTGGGCGGCATAGGTGTTTGCTTACCCCCACAGAGCTAAGCCGCAGATTGGCGGTAATTTTTAACCACTGGCGGCCCCGGTAGGGCTGCTGCTATACTGTGCGGGCCGCATCTGCGGCCTGATAGCCTCCTTTCTGGTTGTTATCGCTACTTTTTTTACAATGTACTACCCTTCCTCAAGAGCGCCGTCATCCCGTCGGCACGTATGGATAGATTATGTTAAACAGTATTTTACTGATTCTTTTTCTGATCGCAGTGAGTGCGTTCTTCTCACTGTCGGAAATATCTCTGGCCGCGTCACGCAAGATTAAACTGAAAATGATGGCTGACGAAGGTAACGTCAATGCCGCCAAAGTCCTCAAGCTGCAGGAAACTCCGGGGTTGTATTTTACCGTGGTGCAGATTGGCCTGAACGCCGTGGCTATTCTCGGCGGTATCGTCGGTGATGCAGCCTTTTCTCCTACATTCCAACCATTGTTCGATCGCTTTTTGTCACCTGAACTGGCAGAGCAGGCCAGCTTCATCTGTTCGTTCGTGCTGGTAACCAGCCTGTTTATCCTGTTTGCAGATTTGACCCCGAAGCGCATCGGTATGATTGCACCAGAGACGTTTGCCGTCCGGATCATCAACCCGATGCGTTTCTCGATCATGATTTTCCGGCCGTTGGTGTGGTTCTTCAACGGCATGGCAAACCTGATCTTCCGCCTGTTCAAACTGCCGATGGTGCGCAAAGACGACATCACCTCCGACGATATTTATGCGGTGGTTGAAGCCGGTGCCCTGGCGGGTGTGCTGCGCAAACAGGAACATGAGCTGATCGAAAACGTCTTCGAACTGGAGTCTCGCACCGTACCTTCGTCGATGACCTCTCGCGAAAGCGTGGTTTACTTCGACCTGCGTGAGACCGAAGAAAGCATTATCGAGAAGGTCTCAACCCATCCGCACTCCAAGTTCCTGGTGTGTGATGGCAATATCGATCAGGTCGTCGGCTACGTTGACTCCAAAGACCTGTTGAACCGCGTGCTGGGCAATCAGAGCCTGGTGCTGAGCAGCGGCGTGCAGATCCGCTCGGCGCTGATCGTGCCGGATACCCTGACGCTATCTGAAGCGCTGGAAAGCTTTAAAACCGCCGGTGAAGACTTTGCGGTTATTCTCAATGAATATGCGCTGGTCGTGGGTATCATCACACTCAATGACGTGATGACCACGCTGATGGGCGATCTGGTAGGCCAGGGCCAGGAAGAGCAGATCGTGGCGCGTGATGAAAGCTCATGGCTGATTGAGGGCGGTACGCCGATCGACGATGTAATGCGCGTGCTGCACATTGATGAGTTCCCGCAGGCGGGCAACTACGAAACCATCGGCGGCTTTATGATGTATATGCTGCGCAAGATCCCGAAACGAACCGACTTCGTCAAATACGCCGGCTACAAGTTTGAAGTGGTGGATATCGACAGCTACAAGATTGACCAACTGTTGGTAACCAGGCTGAGCGACAAACCGGCATCGGTACTGCCGAAGACACCGGAAGAAAACTCCGCGGCCTGATCTCAATCGATAAAAACGTCAGCGGCCCCAAACGGGGCCGCAATTATTTTAGCTTTTGCAGGTGCTCTAACTATTACCCTATGAATTTCGAGTTGCAGCTAGGCGGCCAGCTCACTCATCCCCAGGCGCTTACTTTAGTAAGTAACTGGAGTGATGGGGGGCAGGTAACAACGCTGCAGCTTGAAAGGCGACGGGTAGTTGATCAACCCATCTCGGTCTGCAACAACAACACCTGACGGTTAACCTCTGACATCACGCTGAAGTGACGCCGATCGCGAATTTTTGGCAGCAGAATTTTCCCTTCATCGAATTCGAACGCGCCTACATCTTTGATATACAGCCGGCCACGAAACAGGGTCTTAACATACTTCGCCACTTTCAACGGATTATAACGCTGGAAGATTCTCATTCTATTACTTTCCTCCGTTTGGTCCATGCGTTCAGCGAGCCGCCAAGGTGGCAGCCTCTAAAGTAAGAACGCAACTTGATTGCCATGTAGTAGACCTAGTAAAGACTATATCGTTCATTTCCGCCCGGAGATCTTCACTGGATTTACACTTTTTGACAGAATTGTATATGATTATATATAACTTTTTCAGTATATCCCTTCAAAAACCGGGTATTAGCGGTCAGAAGAAAGAACTGAGATCCGGCTAACAGGACAGACCTCCGATCACCACCTATGCTTTAGGCTGTCGGGTGCTGTCGGCACCATTCCCCCTTCAAGGAGAAGGCATGAAAAAAAGTCACATGCTCATTGCATCCCTGCTGTTTGCACCTCTTTTTGCCTCTGCGCATAACTTCCAGCTCCAGCAACGCGTAGCGCCAATTGGCGTCAGCGACAAAGGGGAGTTGAACTACGCTAATGATAAGTTTAGCTATCAAAACTGGAATAGCGCGCAGCTCAGTGGAAAAGTGCGAGTCATCCAGCATATTGCCGGCCGCAGCTCTGCCAAAGACATGAACGACCCACTGATTGAAGCGATTAAGAAAGCCAAGCTACCGCACGATCGTTACCAAACGACGACAATCGTAAATACCGATGATGCCCTGCTCGGCACAGCGATGTTTGTCCGCAGCAGCATTGAAGACAGCAAGAAAGAGTTCCCCTGGTCGCAGTTTGTGGTCGACAGCAACGGCAACGTGCGCAAAGCCTGGGATTTGCAGCCGAAGGGGTCGGCCATTGTGGTGCTGGACAAGCAAGGCAGGATCCAGTTCGCCAAAGACGGCGCACTGACGCCGGAAGAGGTGCAGCAGGTCATGAGCCAACTGCACCAACTCCTGGCAAACTGAATTAGAACAGCGAAACCCGGAAACCGGGGTTGAGGAAAGACTCACGCGGCGTGTAGAGCAGCGGCCTGCCCTGCCAGTCGTGGATCTGCGCTCCGGCCGCCACCGCGACCGCGTGTCCGGCGGCGGTATCCCAGATATTGGTCGGTCCAAAACGTGGGTAAAGCTGCGCTTTACCTTCCGCCACCAGGCAGAACTTCAGCGAGGAACCGACAGATACGGTCTGATGCTCACCTAACTGATTCAGGTAATCCCTCAGCTCTTCGTCACTGTGCGAGCGGCTAACCACCACCAACGGCGGATTGGCATTACTGACGCCAATCGCCTGGCGTTGGCCTTTTTCTTCTTTCCAGGCTTTGCCGCGTTCGGCCAGGTACAACACGTCGATTGCCGGGGCGTAAACCACGCCCATCACCGCTTCACCGCCTTCAATCAGCGCAATATTTACCGTGAATTCGCCGTTACGGTTGAGGAATTCCTTGGTGCCATCCAGCGGATCGACCAGCCAGTAACGCGTCCAGTTCTGCCGCACTTCCCAGCTCGGCGGATCTTCCTCTGACAATAAAGGTATGTCCGGCGTTAACGCCGCCAGGCCGCGTTGGATAATGTGGTGCGCTGCCAGATCGGCCGCCGTCACCGGGGAATCATCTTTTTTCTGTGCGACATCAAGCGGTTGTTTACCGTCATATACCGCCATGATCGCCGCGCCCGCCTCGCGGGACAGTTGGCAAATTTGCTCTAACATCATTCACCTCAGATAAATACCCTAAATAATTGGAGCTGCATCGCGGCGGCAAGCCTACGAATCCCCGGGAGCCTGGTCCACTATGTGACCGGGGTGAGTAGACGCAGCCAACAATGAGGCAGCTTCAAGTATGACGGGTATACGGTTCCATGGGTCATTTCCCCTTTCTCATTGCTAGCAGCCTAGTTTTTTTTGCATGGAATATCCATCACAACGATTTAACCCGCGGTAATTGCTCGAGTCTTTGCCGTCACAACTGTGACATTTACTGCCCTACTCTGGCTTATTTTCTGCCACACTTCACAGTTTGGTGAGACAACCAATGTTAATTACATGTTCCTCTGCGATAAAACTCGAAAAATGGAATGGAGAAAACTAAAAATGATGAAGCGTCCGCTGACGTTGTCTGCCCTCGCTATGCTGGTGTGCGCCTCAGCACAGGCGGCAACGGTCGATCTGCGCGTGCTGGAAACGACCGATCTGCACAGCAACATGATGGACTTCGATTACTACAAGGATAAACCGACCGATAAATTCGGTCTGGTGCGTACCGCCAGCCTGATTGAACAAGCCCGCCAGCAGGCTGCCAATACGGTGCTGGTAGACAACGGCGACATTATTCAGGGCAGCCCGCTCGGCGATTATATGGCGGCCAAGGGCCTGAAACCCGGTGATGTACACCCGGTGTATAAGGCAATGAATACCCTGAATTATGTGGTCGGTAATATCGGCAACCATGAATTCAACTACGGGCTCGACTATCTGAAGAATGCCATTGCCGGAGCCAAATTCCCGTATATCAATGCCAACGTGATCGACGCTAAAACACAAAAACCCCTGTTCACTCCTTACATTATCGTCGATACGCCGGTAAAAGACCGTGACGGCAAAGAACATAGTTTGCGCATCGGTTATATCGGCTTTGTGCCGCCGCAAATCCTGGTTTGGGATAAAGCCAATTTGCAGGGCAAGGTCACCGTCAACGACATCACCGAAACCGCTAAACGTTACGTGCCGGAAATTCGCAAACAGGGCGCCGATCTGGTTGTGGCTATCCCGCACTCCGGTCTGTCCAGCGAGCCGTACAAGGCCATGGCGGAAAACTCGGTGTACTACCTCAGCCAGGTACCGGGCATCGATGCCATCATGTTCGGCCATGCTCACGCCGTGTTCCCCAGCAAGGACTTCGCCAATATCAAAGGGGCTGACATCGCACAGGGTACGCTGAACGGCATCCCGGCAGTGATGCCGGGCCAGTGGGGCGATCACCTCGGCGTGGTCGATCTGCAATTGAATAACGACAGCGGCACCTGGAAAGTCACGGCGGCCAAGGCGCAAGCTCGACCGATTTACGACAAAGAGAACAAAAAATCGCTGGCGGCGGAAGACGCCACCCTGCTGAAGGTGCTGGCGGAAGATCACAAAGGCACGCGCGACTTCGTCAGCAAGCCTGTCGGAAAGGCCGACGACAACATGTACAGCTATCTGGCGCTGGTGCAGGATGATCCGACGGTGCAGATCGTGAATAACGCGCAAAAGGCCTACGTCGAGCATTATATTCAGGGCGATCCGGATCTGGCTGACCTGCCGGTGCTGTCAGCCGCGGCACCGTTCAAGGTGGGGGGGCGCAAAAACGATCCGGCCAGCTTCGTTGAGGTGGAAAAAGGCCAACTCACCTTCCGTAACGCTTCAGACCTCTACCTCTATCCCAATACGTTGGTGGTGGTGAAAGCCAGCGGCAAAGAAGTGAAGGAATGGCTGGAATGTTCCGCCGGGCAGTTCAACCAAATCGACATCAACAGCAGCAAACCACAGGGCCTAATCAACTGGGACGGTTTCCGCACCTATAACTTCGATGTCATTGATGGGGTTAATTATCAGGTCGATGTCAGCCAGCCGGCGCGTTACGACGGCGAATGCCAGTTAATTAACGACAAGGCGGAACGCATCAAGGAGCTGACGTTCAAAGGCAAACCGATCGATCCAAACGCCACCTTCCTGGTTGCCACCAATAACTACCGCGCCTACGGCGGCAAGTTTGCCGGTACCGGCGATCAACACATTGCCTTCGCCTCACCGGATGAGAACCGTTCGGTACTGGCGGCTTATATCAGCGCTGAAACCAGGCAACACGGCGCAGTGAAGCCACAGGTGGATAATAACTGGCGCCTGGCGACGTTCAGCAGCCCGCAGCCGTTGGATATCCGCTTCGAAACCTCACCGAGTGACAAAGCCACCGCGTTTATCAAAGCGCATGCCCAGTACCCGATGAAAGCAGAAGGGACAGACAGCATCGGCTTTGCCGTTTACCAGATTGATTTGCAGAAGAAATAAACAATAAGGGCGCCGTTAAGGCGCCCTTGAAAAATGCTGCGGTGACTTACAGAATTTCCAGCAGTTCTACGTCAAACACCAGCGCGCTGAATGGCGGGATGGATGCGCCTGCACCACGTTCGCCGTAGGCCAGGTCGTGTGGGATGTACAGCTGCCATTTGGAGCCGACCGGCATCAGAGTCAGCGCTTCGATCCAGCCTGGGATCACGCCGCTGACCGGGAATTCTGCCGGCTGGCCACGCTCTACAGAGCTGTCAAACACGTCGCCGTTAATCAGACGACCGGTGTAATGCACACGTACGCGATCCTGACGGGACGGGATCGGGCCATCGCCCTGCTCCAACACGGAGAACTGCAGACCGGATTCGGTCAGCGTCACTTCGTCACGCTTGGCGTTGTCTTCCAGGAATTTCTGACCTTCAACGGCCATCGCCTGCTGACGATCGCGACGCACAGCATCGGCACGTTCGTGAATTTCACGCAGCGCACGGTGAACCACGTCTACCGGAACCGCCGGGGCATTCCCTTCCAGCGCGTCACGCAAACCTGCCAGCAAAGCTTCCGGTTGTAAACCTTCCAGACCGGACTCTTGCAACTGCTGGCCGACCTGTAAACCAATCCCGTAACTCGCTTGAGCTTCAACGCTGTCAAAAGAAGGGGTTGTCATGGGGTTTTCCTTTAGTCTTTAAAAAGTCGAAAGCGCAGCATAACAGCGCCGTAAAGCCGGGTAAAATCTTGTGTGGAGAATGATGACTTTTGTCGTAGAAAAAGAAACAATAACCTCCTGTTAACGCCCGCTCCCGCGCCCCAGGCGAATTGCCTGCCGCAACAGGCATGGGTTTGCTGCTGCCTTTCACTTCAATCAGTTAGCGGACTATACTGAAACAAGAGCATCGGGACGTCGGTACAGACTTTTGTACCCTGATATTTTACGCCGTTGAAGAGAGGTCACCATGGGCAGAATCTCGCCCAGGAGAAGGAAAACCACCCGTATCTACCAGCCATTGCTGCGCACCTGGCTGAATTTCAGCCAGCGCCTGAAACCAGGCTCCGCACCAGAGGCGGTAGAAGATCCGGATTCAGAACAACCACCGGGAAACGGTAAGGGGCAAAGTATCAAAGCGTTACTGCTGAAGATCTGGCATCTGCCGGACGGTTTCAGTTGGATGGAGCCATTACCCTATTTTCACCGCCGCTGGACCCTGATTTTCGGCATCATCCTGCTGCTGGCGTTGCTATGGCCTTACTCTTCACAGAACAGCGGGCAGCCTTTCCCGGTTACCCAGCAGGATAACAGCGTGCCATTGCGGGCCGATCTGCAAAATGATTCTCTGCAACAGCACGCTGCCGAACCTGAACCGGCGGGCAACTGGCAACGCTTCCAGATCCAGCCGGGCCAGACACTGGCGCAACTGTTCCGCGACAACAGCCTGCCGGTGAACGAAGTCTTCGCCATGGCGCAGGTGGAGGGTAATGACAAGCCGCTCAGTAACATGAAAGCCGGCCAGGAAGTGCGGATTGAACGTGATACTAACGGCGTGATCACCGCGCTCTCCGTCACCACCGCTGATAATACGCAGGTGTTATTCCGCCGTCAGGCAGACGGCAGCTATCGCCGCGAGCGTTAATCGGCTAACTGCGCCAACAGAAAGTCGCGCAGCACGACGCCCTGGTTGTGCTGTGTGTCTTTACTACCATAAAGCAGGGTCAGGGGCTGACCTTGCCGTAATAATGCCACCAGCGGCTGCCAGGCGTCATTTTCCGCCAGCTGCCGTCGGTAGCGGCTTTCAAACTCTTCCCACTGCTCAAGGTGCTGATGAAACCACTGCCGCAGTGCGTTATCCGGTGCCACCTGCTTTAACCACTGCACGCCCTGTAGCCGTTGCTTGCTGACGCCTCGCGGCCACAGCCGATCTATCAGATAGCAGTTCACTGGCGCCGGGCCAGTAAAATCATACACACGCTGTAAGTTAATCTCTGCCATTTGCCGCTGCTCATCACTCAAGGTGATAACAGGGTAACGCGATTTACCTGACGCAGAAAAGCAAAACGCCAGCACAAGGCTGGCGTTTTAACTTGGTGAGCAGCAGCGATTAAGCTTCTGCTACCACAACTACATTCAGCTGTGCGAATACGTCGCTGTGTACCTGGAACTGAACTTCGTGTTCACCAGTGGTACGCAGAACGCCATTCGGCAGACGAACTTCGCTCTTGGCAACTTCAACGCCTGCCGCAGTAACTGCGTCAGCGATGTCGCGGGTGCCGATAGAGCCGAACAGTTTACCTTCGTCGCCTGATTTAGACGCGATGGTGACTGAACCCAGTTCGTTGATCTTGGTTGCGCGAGCTTCAGCAGCAGTCAGAATTTCAGCCAGTTTGGCTTCCAGTTCTGCACGGCGTACTTCGAAGAACTCTACGTTTTTCTTGGTAGCAGGAACAGCTTTGCCCTGTGGTACCAGGAAGTTACGGGCGTAGCCCGCTTTAACGTTAACTTGATCACCCAGGCTGCCCAGGTTTGCTACTTTATCAAGCAGAATAACTTGCATTACCTTATCCTCTTAAAGTCGTTAATAGACGGCGGCCGATTACTGATGACGATCAGTGTATGGCAGCAGGGACAGGTAGCGAGCGCGCTTGATGCAGCGAGCCAGCTGACGCTGGTATTTTGCACGAGTACCGGTAATACGGCTCGGGACAATTTTACCGCTTTCGGTAATGTAGTTTTTCAACGTTGCGATATCTTTGTAATCGATCTCAACAACGCCTTCCGCTGTGAAACGGCAGAACTTGCGACGACGGAAATAACGTGCCATTAGGCTAGTCTCCAGAATCTATCAATTCAATCTGCTCGGCATGCAACACCATTTTGTTCAGTCCATTGCGCCCTTGATGGCTGCTAATGAAACCGGAAACGGTGAGAGGCGTGCCGACCGTTATACTTTGAGTAATGACCTGATGGGCCTTGCCGCTGATAATCACCGGCATACGACACCAGGCTTGCCGGGTAAAACCGGCTTCCACTTGCACTGAACGGTGCTCAAGCACGAACTGGCAATGTGGAATACCTGACGGGCTCACTTTACGCGTCGGCGTCTTGCACACGGTGCCAGACAACGTCAGCCGATTAGCCGTCACGGTAAATTACTCTTCAGAATCCCCAGCATCAGCATCATCTGCGGTTTCGTTAGCGAAGTCTTCGCGGCGATCGCCACGACGTTCGTCTTTCGCTTTAACCATCGGAGATGCTTCAGTTACCGCGTGCTTAACGCGCATAACCATGCTACGGATAACGGCGTCGTTGAAGCGGAAGTTTGTTTCCAGCTCATCGATCGCTTCCTGCGGAGCTTCAACGTTCAGCAGAACGTAGTGGGCTTTGTGCAGTTTGTTGATCGGGTAAGCCAGTTGACGGCGGCCCCAGTCTTCCAGACGGTGAATCTGACCAGCAGCGTTAGTGATGGTAGCACTGTAACGCTCGATCATGCCCGGAACCTGTTCGCTTTGGTCAGGGTGGACCATAAAAACGATTTCGTAATGACGCATCGAATTGCTCCTTACGGATTATTCAGCCTCCTGTCAGGGTCAACCGCGGCCCATGGAAGCAAGGAACGTGTATGTGTGTGCGGCTGAAAAAATGACGCGTAATCATACTTGCGCAGGCTGAAAAACTCAAGGGGCGAAGGGGGCTTATTATCGGTAATGCGAAGCGGATGCGTAAATAGCACGATTTGCTGTCAGTAAAACCTATGTACACAAATCCATCAGTTGAAAAAATCTCTCAATAAAATCATCACTGCCGCATGAATTTCGTTCATTTTTTTTGAAAGAGGTCATCAAAATGACGGCCTTTTTAATCCTGCCGGAAGGTCTAAAATTGTAGTTATCCGCCGCAGACAGCGCGACGAAAAAGATTTGAGGTTATTCAATACATATAAATAACTTTTTGCTGCACTGGCACCGGCTGTCAGGCCGTTGAAGCAAACAGTTAAGAGAGGCAATTATGAAACACATCACCATCGCTACCGCCATTGCTTTACTGTTTTCTGCCAACGTCATGGCCGCGACAGAGATCACCTCACACCAGGCAGATCAACGTCAGAGCGTTGGCTTCGTCACGCTGAACCAGAATGTGGTTTCTCCGGATGACGCCACCAGCCAGGTGAGCAAAATAGCCGACCAGCGCGGCGCCACCGCCTATCGGATTATTGCCCTGCATGAGCCTGAAAACAACAGCACCATCCACGTCAGCGCCGAACTGTATCGTTAAGGAAAATGCAGTACCAGGGAAGCAACTCGCGCCTAAAACAGTAAATTAAAATGCGAAAGTCACCATCGGCCCCCTGCCTGCAGGGGGCTTTTTTACAGCGATTGCACGAAGAAATCGGCGGTGGCACTGAGTGCCTGTGGCGTAATGCGGTGTTTGACTCCGGGCTCAGTGAGTAACGTCAATTGACGGTCCCAGCCACTCTGGCGCAGTTCGGTCGCCAGCCGCAGGCTTTCCGCCGCCGGCACCAGGTCATCCGCCTCACCGTGCCAAAGCAGCAAAGGACGATCGGCAATTTTCTCCAACTGCTGCTCCAGGCCGTAATCCGCCAGCATAGCAATGCGCGCATCAAAATCCTCGCTCGGCAAAGGATTTCCCTGCTCATCCAGCGGTGGGAACAGCGTTTGTGCCAGAGAGGTGTAGTAACCGGCCCCCATCAGGCTGGCCGCCGCTTTCACCCACGGATAGCGGGCAAAGCTGCCCAATGTCGTCATGCCACCCATTGACGCACCGCCCACGCCAATGCGCCCCTCGGCAATCAGACCGAGCTGTTCAAAGTGCGCCTTCAGCGCCGGTAACTCATCAATATTGCGTCGAAGGATCTCCCAAAAACCGGCCAGCCGTTTTGCTTCATTGCCATCAAAACGCTCGCCGTGCAAATCGGCATCCGGCAGCACCACACGAAACCCTGCCCTGGCTAATGCATAGGCAAAGTAGGCATACACTTCTTTCGACGAGGTATAGCCATGGTAGAAAAATACCGTCGGCAATGGTCGGTGATATTGCCCCGCAGGCACCGCGTGGATCACCGCAGTGTCGCCCACCCGCTCGTCATAGATTTCAATCATCCGTTTTTCTCCGCGTCGCTGTTTGCCTTCATAATGGCAAACTTGAGCTTAATAGCATTAGCTCAATCTGTTCCAATTTATAATGAGTTACACTGAAATCATGCTATCCGTTTTGTCGAGGTCCCTATGAAACTGTCCCATCTGCTTCTGCCCCTGACGCTGGTCACGCTGCTTAGTGCCTGTGGCATGATGACCACGACGCCAAAAGCCCCGCCTGCACCCAATGGGCAGGCACAAGAGGTAACCCGGGCACAAACCGGCAGTCTGGTGAAAATGGGCACCACCAGCGCCCTGGTTCGCGGCAGTCCGATGGATGTGGAAGCGGAAATTCAGAAGAAAGCCAACGCCAGCGGCGCACGCTATTACATGATCATGATGAACAGTGAAACCGTGGTTCCCGGCCAGTGGTATTCGCAGGCGATCCTTTACCGGTAAACTCTGGAGTTTTAATAAGATTTACATTGGCTTTGCACAGACTGAAGTTGGCTGTTGCACACTGGCGGTCAGCGCGCCGCAGCCTGCGGGCGTGAGTCCAGGATCCGACCAAGGGGAACGCCATGACACGCTCCGCCGCACTCACCGCCCTCCTGCTCTCAATGGGGTTACTCAGCGCCAACGCCCAGTCCGCTGAGTTGGCACCCGCAGACCGCGTTACGCCACTCAGCGAAATTGCACAAATCACCCTGAATAACCTGTCCGGTTCGCCTCAGGATGTAGAACAATTGATTGCCCGCAAGGCAGATGAGCATGGGGCGAGCTATTACCGGATCCTGCGGATGGAAGAACAGGCGCATCAGCCCGGCTGGCGCGCCTTTGCAATACTCTATCTTTAGTAGGTCATGCAGGCCGCATTCAGTATGCCGCCGCTGATTGACACGCCCCCCAGGAAAATCCCGGCGGCGACGTGATTGGACTCAATCTTGTCGCTGATACGCGGCATATAGATTTTCACCGCCGCAAACAGCAGCAGTTGTACCACCAACGCCACCACGCCCCATAGCAGGTAGTCCAGCAGGCTGACCGAGTTGATCGCCGCGCTGGCCAGCGGGATCACATAACCCAGGCAGGCACCAACGAATCCAAAAGCGGCTGACTGATTGTCGGCCTTGATCAACGCCCATTCGTCATGCGGTGTAATGCGGGTATAAACAAACAAGAACACCAGAACCATGGCAAAGCCACTGAAGAAATAAGAGGCGAATGCCGCCAACGCGCTGAGAATATCCATGTCATGTTTCCTGGTCAGAGGTCAGTATCCCTTACGGGCCAAGTGCTGAATTAAAAAGCTTTTTCCGCTGTAGCGCTACTGTTTTCCCTAGCCTCCCATCGCTCGGGCAAACAACGTCTCGCACAGACGGTCTGGTAATATCCGCTCACCACGGGTATCGAGCATCATTTGGCACCAGGCTTCCGCTAACGGCGGTGAACTGTAGCGCAGAAGCTGCGCCGCGGCGAACAGATTGAATAACACGCCAGTGACTGCCCGTCCCTGCTCCTCCTGTGGTTTGCGCATCAACTGGAGCATCTGCCGCCACTGGCGATCAAAGTGACGGTTCTGTCCCCTGACCTCACCAAATTCAAGCTCCAGGGCTTCCTGTACCACCGGCAGCTTCCCCCAGGCTCGCATCACGTCCAGACACATGATATTGCCAGAACCTTCCCAAATGCTGTTCACCGGCATTTCGCGGTACAGCCGCGGCAGCTCACTCTCTTCGCAGTAGCCGATACCGCCCAGTGCCTCCATCGCTTCGCCGACAAAAGGAATGCCCTGTCGGCAGACTTCAAACTTCGCCGCCGGGGTCATCACCCGACACAGCCCCTGCTCCAAGGGGGCCGTGGCCCCCGTGCTGTCATAGGCTCGCGCCAGGCGCATCAAGGCCGCCGTTTGCCCCTCCAGCCGCAGTGCCATCCGTGCCAACACCTGACGCATCATCGGTTGTTCGATCAAGGGTTTGCCGAACGCCTGCCGTTGCAGAGCATGGTACAAGGCTACCGATAGCCCACGTCGCATCAAACCGTGGCTGCCCAATGCACAGTCAAAGCGCGTCAGGCCGCCCATTTTCAGGATATGCCGCACGCCATCCCCTTCCTCGCCCACCAGCCAGGCGCTGGCGTCCTGAAACTCAACCTCACCGCTGGCATTGGAACGATTGCCCAGCTTATCCTTCAGCCGCTCCAGTCGTATTGCATTGCGGGTGCCGTCCGGCAGTATGCGCGGCAGGAAGAAGCACGACAGCCCCCCTTCGGCCTGTGCCAACACCAGATGCGCATCGCTTTGCGGTACCGAGAAGAACCATTTATGCCCCACCAGTCGGTATGCCTCCCCCGGGCCACGAGCAGCCAGCGGCGTTGCCGTGGTGGTATTACTCAACACGTCGGAACCCCCCTGCTTTTCTGTCATGCCCATGCCAATCAGCAAGCCGCGCTTTTGCCCACCGGGCAGCACATGCGCATCGTAACGATCGGAGAGCAGCGGCGTTAACCAGGATTGGAACTCTGCCGGCAGAGAACGCTGCAGCAGTGGGATAGCGCCAAAGGTCATGGTCACCGGGCACAAGGTGCCGGCTTCAACCTGAGCATGCAGCACAAAACGCGCGGCGCGCGCCACGAAGGAACCAATACGGGCATCCTCCTGCCACGGCAGGTTATGCACACGGTTGGCGATCAAGCCTTGCATCAGGATGTGCCAGGCGGGATGGAAACGGACGTCGTCCAACCGCTGGCCGGTGGCATCATAACGCAGCAGCTCCGGTGGGTTGGCATTGGCCAATCGCCCCAGCTCCAGCGATTCCTGAGTCCCCAACTGCTGCCCCAACGAAGCCAGCACTTCCACATCCCAACCGGATTGCTCGCGCTGTATCGCCTCATGCAGTGGCGTATCGGACAGGAAAAGATTGCTGTTCCCCAACGGCTTCGGCTGATTAAAAACGGTGTGTGTATTCCAGACCATCGGCTTGCTCCCTGATAAAAGCGTCAGGAGTAAGTATGGTCGTCAGGGGGATTTCTGCCGCAGGTGAGATCACAGGGTGGGAATTGAGAAAGTAATAAGGGCGCAAAATTCTGCGCCCTTATCGGTAAATCAGCTGCGCTGACGTACTGCTTCAAACAGGCAGATGCCGGTGGCGACTGAAACATTCAGTGAAGACACCGTCCCGGCCATTGGGATGCTGATCAACTCATCACAGTGCTCACGAGTCAGACGACGCATACCTTCGCCCTCTGCCCCCATCACCAGCGCCATTGGGCCAGTCATTTTGCTCTGGAACAAAGTGTGATCGGCTTCGCCGGCAGTGCCGACGACCCAGACGTTCATTTCCTGCAGTAAACGCAGGGTACGCGCCAGGTTGGTGACGCGAATCAACGGAACGTTTTCCGCCGCGCCGCAGGCCACTTTCTTGGCAGTCGCATTCAACTGGGCAGATCGATCGCGCGGGACGATCACCGCGTGTACACCGGCCGCATCGGCACTGCGAAGGCAGGCACCGAGGTTGTGCGGGTCAGTCACGCCGTCCAACACCAGCAGGAAAGGCGTATCCACGCTTTCCAACAGTGCCGGCAAATCGTTTTCCTGATACTGACGCCCTTCGCGCACCCGGGCGATAATCCCCTGATGCACCGCGCCCTCGACCTTCTCATCCAGCCACTGGCGGTTCGCCACCTGGATAACAATCCCGGTCGCTTCCAGCTCCGCGATCAGCGGCTGCAAGCGGCGATCGTCACGCCCTTTGAGAATAAACACTTCAAGGAAGCGTTGCGGATCGTTATCTAACAGGGCCTTGACGGCATGAATACCGTAAATAATTTCGCTCATGATGCTCTTTTAACTGTGCGGCTGGCGTATGCCAGCCGGTGATAATGACGTGTGGCAGCTTAAGCCTGCTCAGCACCTTTCTTCTTGCCGGCGCGTTTGGCCTTGGTCGCCGACGCTATTTTCCGGGTTTTGTCGGACACTTTCTTGGCTTTCGCCTTTTTGTCTTTCTTCACCTTGTCAGCGGGTTTGGCTTCGTCTTTACGGAAGGCGCTGTCAGGCTCAAAATTGGCAGGCGCTTTGCCACCACGACGTTTGCGTGGCGCTGAAGTGCGGCCTGCACCAGCCCCGCCACGCAGGGTTCGTTGGCCACCATTCTTGGCGCGATCGCGTTCAGTTTTGCCTTCACCACGCGGCTTGCGAGTGCTGGAGACCAGAGCGAAGTCAATTTTACGCTCGTCCATATGCACCGCTTCAACGCGGATCTCCACCGTATCGCCCAGGCGATAAACCACGCCGGAGGATTCGCCAATCAGACGCTGGCCGATATTATCGTAGCGATAATAGTCATTATCCAGCGATGATACGTGCACCAGGCCGTCGATAAATAAATCGTTCAGGCGGACGAAGAAACCAAAACCGGTCACGCTGGCAATGATACCGCTGAACACTTCCCCGACGTGATCCTGCATAAAGTCGCATTTCAGCCAGTCGGCAACGTTACGCGTCGCTTCATCAGCGCGGCGCTCGGCCATCGAACAGTGCTCACCCAGCTGCAGCATTTCTTCAAACTCGCTGTGCCAGCCACCGGTTGGCGTCCAGCGCTCTTTCGGCTCGCCGTGCTCTTTAGCCAGCTGGTATTTGATTGCGCGGTGCATCGCCAGATCCGGATAACGACGGATCGGTGAGGTGAAGTGGCCATAAGAAGCCAGCGCCAGGCCAAAGTGGCCCCGGTTTTCCGGATCGTAGACGGCCTGTTTCATGGAACGCAGCAGCATGGTTTGCAGCATTTCATGGTCAGGACGTTCGGACACTTCATCCATCAAAGTGGCGTAGTCCTTCGGCTGCGGCTTGTTACCGCCGCCCAGCGTCAGGCCCAGTTCGCTCAACACGCTGCGCAAGGCAGTAATATGATCGTCACTTGGACGGTCATGCACGCGGAACAACGCCGGCTCGTTATTCTTCTCAACGAAGCGTGCCGCGGCGACGTTCGCCATGATCATGCACTCTTCAATCAGCTTATGGGCGTCGTTACGCACCGTTGGCTCAACACGTTCAATACGACGCTCGGCGTTGAAGATAAACTTGGCTTCTTCAGTTTCGAAGGCAATACCGCCACGTTCGGCGCGCGCCTGATCCAACACCTTGTACATCGTATGCAGTTCTTCCAGGTGCTTGACCAGCGGGTGATAATGCTCACGCAGCTCCTGATCGCCCTGCAAGATGTGCCAGACTTTGTTGTAGGTTAAGCGGGCGTGAGAGCTCATTACCGCTTCATAGAATTTGGCCGTCGACAGGCGCCCCTGGGCGGAGATGGTCATCTCGCACACCATACACAGGCGGTCAACCTGCGGGTTAAGCGAACACAGGCCGTTGGACAGCACCTCCGGCAGCATCGGGATGACCTCCGATGGGAAGTAGACCGAGGTAGCACGGTTGCGCGCTTCGTCATCCAGCGCAGTGCGTGGACGCACGTAGTAGCTGACGTCGGCAATGGCCACCCACAGGCGCCAACCGCCGCCGCGTTTTTTCTCACAGTAGACTGCGTCATCGAAATCGCGTGCGTCTTCGCCGTCAATGGTCACCAAAGGGAGCTGACGCAGATCGACACGGCCTTTCTTGGCGGCTTCCGGTACCTGTTCGCTAAGATCGGCAACCTGTTTTTCCACCTGTGGCGGCCAAACATGCGGGATCTCATGGGTGCGCAGAGCGATATCCACCGCCATACTGGTGCCCATTTTATCGCCGAGGATCTCAACGATCTTGCCCACAGCCTTGGTACGGCGGGTCGGACGTTGGGTCAGCTCAACCACCACCATAAAGCCCATGCGCGCGCCGCTGGCGGCTTCGGCCGGGATCAGGATATCGAAGCTCAGACGGCTGTCGTCCGGCACCACAAAACCGGTACCGGCATCCATAAAGAAGCGGCCGACGATTTGGCTGGTTTTCGGCACCAGCACACGGACGATACGCGCTTCACGACGCCCCTTGCGGTCTGCAGCCATTGCCTGTGCCAGCACCACATCACCATGGATTGCCATTTTCATCTGCTCAGCTGACAGATACAGGTCGTCTTTGCTGCCTTCAATACGCAGGAAACCAAAGCCATCACGGTGGCCGATAACGGTACCGCGCAGCAGATCGAGACGTTCCGGCAGCGCATAGCACTGGCGGCGGGTAAATATTAACTGACCGTCACGTTCCATCGCACGCAGACGGCGGCGCAACGCTTCTAACGGTTCTTCACCGGTTAAATTCAGCTCTTTGGCCAGCTCTTCGCGGCTGGCCGGCGTTTCTCTTTTCGCCAGATGGGCCAGAATGAATTCACGGCTCGGGATTGGGGATTCATATTTTTCTGCTTCTCGTTCCAGGAATGGATCTTGTGACATTGCGGTTCCTCCGTTGTCATCAGCAGGGTGCCGCTGAGCCTTGTCTTCTCAGCGACGCTTTATTCGACAAGCAATAGCTTGTAGAGCGATGGATTGTCTTCGACCATATCGGCCAGCGTGTGGCTGTCCAGCTCTTCAAGGAAATTCTGTACGCCCTGTTGGAGCACCTGTTTCAGGCGGCAAGCAGGGGTTATGTGGCAGAAAGTACTGTTGCAGTTAACCAGCGAAAGCGGCTCTAGCGCCCTGACTACGTCGCCGAGGCGAATGGTTTCGGCCGGTTTGCCTAAACGGATGCCGCCGTTCTTACCGCGCACTGCGGTCACAAACCCAACCCGGCTTAACTGATTGATGATCTTTACCATATGGTTTCTGGACACGCCGTAGACCTCGGTGACTTCCGAGATACTGGTCATTTTGTCCGGTGGCAGCGAGGCCATGTAGATCAACGCCCGCAGGCCGTAATCAGTAAAACTTGTTAACTGCACATCTACCTCTGGGTATCATTTTACCCGTCTGATACGCCGATTTCCGGCATTATTCAAAAGATTACTTATTGGATAATAAACCAGCCAGAGAGTTCGCCGCTAATTATTTAGCGTATGTCTGGCTCTGGGACAGGTTAAAGAAAGGATTTTGGGACGTGAAACCGCAATCGGGGAAAATCAGGATAAAAACAAACCGGGACACGCCCGGTTTGTTTTATTGCACTAAAGCCAGATTATGCGTCGAACGGGTCGCGCAGGATCATGGTTTCGCTACGGTCTGGACCTGTAGAGATAATGTCTACCGGCACGCCAGTCAGCTCTTCAATACGCTTGATGTAGTTCAGCGCCGCCTGTGGCAGTTTGCTGTGTTCTTTCACGCCAAAAGTGGTGTCGCTCCAGCCCGGCATGCTTTCGTAGATTGGTTCAATACCTTCCCAACCTTCAGCCGCCAGTGGCGTAGTGGTCATTTCGCGGCCGTCAGGCATGCGGTAACCCACGCAGATCTTCACTTCTTTCAAGCCGTCCAACACGTCCAGCTTGGTCAGGCAGAAGCCAGACAGGGAGTTGATCTGTACAGAACGGCGAACGGCTACCGCGTCCAGCCAGCCGGTACGACGACGACGACCCGTAGTGGCGCCGAACTCGTTACCCTGCTTGCACAGGAATTCACCGGTTTCGTCGAACAGTTCAGTTGGGAACGGACCTGCACCCACACGGGTAGAGTAGGCTTTAACGATGCCCAATACGTAATCCACGTAACGCGGACCAATACCTGAACCGGTAGCAACGCCGCCAGCGGTGGTGTTTGAAGAGGTCACGTACGGATAGGTACCGTGGTCGATATCCAGCAGGGTGCCTTGTGCGCCTTCGAACATGATCAGGTCGCCACGCTTGCGCGCGCCGTCCAGCAGTTCGGACACGTCAACAACCATTGCCGTCAGGATGTCGGCGATAGACAGCACATAATCCAGAGTCGCCTGGTAATCAACGGCTTCAACTTTGTAGTAGTTGACCAACTGGAAGTTATGGTAATCAACGATTTCCTTCAGCTTAACGGCGAAGGTTTCTTTGTTGAACAAGTCGCTAACGCGCAGACCGCGACGAGCCACTTTATCTTCGTAAGCCGGGCCGATACCGCGACCGGTGGTACCGATAGCCTTCGCGCCACGTGCTTTCTCGCGCGCGTTATCCAGCGCAACGTGATAAGGCAGGATCAACGGGCAGGCTTCGGACAGTAACAGACGTTCGCGTACCGGGATGCCGCGCGCTTCGAGCTCACCCATTTCTTTCATCAATGCGTCTGGAGCCAGAACCACACCGTTGCCGATGATGCTGGTCACGTTTTCACGCAGAATACCTGATGGAATCAAATGAAGGACGGTTTTTTCACCGTTAATAACCAGAGTGTGGCCAGCGTTATGGCCCCCTTGGTAGCGCACTACATATTGAGCCCGTTCGGTCAGCAGGTCTACGACCTTGCCCTTACCTTCGTCACCCCATTGAGTGCCCAGTACGACGACGTTCTTACCCATTTTAAAAATCACCGGTTGCTTAAAAATGGATTCTACCACCGTAATTCGTGAGTTTCAGCACTTTTAGCATAGGGTTGCATATTTTTTAGGCTAAACTTTAAACGCCTGCGTGTGTACGCAACATGTAGTAGATCACACAGCCCGCAACCACTATTCCACCGCCAAATCGACGCAGTGTCGCGTCAGGAAACTGGGTCATTGCCAGTATCATTTTGCGCCAGGCCTGCGGGAACAGCATCGGGCCCAACCCTTCCAGCACCAAAACCAGCCCAAGTGCCAGCCAGATCGTTGAATTCATCAGTGACTCCCAAAAAGAAAGGGCCCGCGTTTAAACGGGCCCTCTATCATTAACCGATCGCGGTTACTTGCGTACGGAATCAGGCGACTTCATGTAGCGGAAGAAATCGCTGTCCGGGCTCAGTACCATCACGTCCTGGTTATTGCTGCTAAAGCTGGTTTCATAAGCACGCAGGCTACGGATAAAGGCATAGAAGTCCGGATCCTGACTGAATGCGTTAGCAAACAGTTTGGCCGCTTCGGCATTACCTTCACCACGGGTGATACGCGCAGTACGTTCAGCTTCCGCCAGGGTACGAGTCACTTCGTAGTCTGCGGTAGCGCGCAGCTTCTCAGCCTCTTCCTGACCCTGTGAACGGTGACGACGGGCTACCGCTTCACGCTCGGCGCGCATACGCTGGTAGATTGCATCAGACACTTCTGCCGGCAGGTTGATCTGCTTGATACGCACGTCGATCACTTCGATACCCAATGCCGCCATGCTGTTCGGGTTAACCTTCGGCAGTTTGCCGGTGGTTTCCTTTTCAACACGCGCTGCTGCAGAAGCAATAGCGTCATCGGCTTCGGTGGTCGCCACTTCCTGATCGTCACCGACGGTACCGGTGTTCAGCGCGTCACGCACGTCGGACATCAGTTTACCGCGCGAGTCGGTCACGATGTCTTTAACATCCAGACGACCAATTTCGGAACGCAGACGGTCACTGAACTTACGTTTCAGCAACACTTCGGCCTGTGAAACATCACCGCCGCCGGTTGCCAGATAGTAACGGCTGAAATCGCTGATACGCCATTTCAGGTATGAGTCGACGATCAGGTCTTTCTTCTCGCTGGTAACAAAGCGGTCAGCCTGGTTGTCCATGGTCTGAATACGTGCATCCAGCGTTTTCACTGTTTCAATGAACGGGATCTTGAAGTGCAGGCCCGGCGCATACACCAGCGGTTTGTTGTCGCTGTCACGCAGTACCTTGCCGAAACGCAGCACGATGCCGCGCTGACCTTCCTGAACCACGAACAAAGATGCATACAACGCCACCAGCACCGCGAGGATAATTACTATAAAAGACTTACGCATTGATTATTCTCTCCCTACGCGAGTGGTGTCGTCACGCTGCGCATTCGCCCGGCGTTGGTCCATGACCGAGCCGTTGCTGGTGCGCTGGCTGCTGGAGCTGGCGCCGCTGTTGGCAGACGGAGCGGGGTTGAGACGAATCAGGCTGGTGTCTTTACTGCCTTCCGCCGCCGCGCCGGTTTGGCCACGCAGCATTTGATCCAGCGGTAACACCATAAGATTGTTGCCTTTGTCATTCACCAACACTTTACGGGTGTGGCTCAGGACTTTTTCCATGGTTTCGATATACAGACGCTCGCGGGTGATTTGCGGTGCAGATTTGTATTCCGGCAACAGTTTGGCAAAGCCCGCAACCTCACCCTGAGCTTCCAGGACGGTACGGTCTTTATAGGCTTTGGCATCTTCCAACAGACGCTGTGCCTGGCCATTAGCGCGTGGCTGAACTTCGTTGGCGTAAGCTTCTGCCTCACGGATGTACTGCTGCTCGTTCTCACGTGCGGCAATCGCATCATCAAATGCGGCTTTCACTTCTTCCGGCGGACGAGCGGCCTGGAAGTTCACGTCCAGCAGAGTGATACCCATGTTGTACGGACGAATAGTCTCTTCCAGTACGCGTTGGGTATCGCTACGCACGATAGTACGGCCTTCGGTCAGGATCTTGTCCATGGTGTACTTGCCGATAACGCCACGCAGAGCGCTGTCAGTAGCCTGGCTCAGGCTATCGTCGGCGTTGGTCACGCTGAACAGATAGGCTTCCGGGTTGGTCACGCGGTACTGCACGTTCATTTCTACGCGCACCACGTTTTCATCGGAAGTCAGCATCACGCCAGAAGCGGCCAGTTCACGCACCGACTCCACGTTGACCGGACGCACTTCATCGATGAAGGTCGGCTTCCAGTTCAGACCCGGCTGCACCAGGTGGCTGAACTTGCCGAAACGAGTCACGACACCGCGCTCGGCTTCTTTGATGGTGTAGAAACCGCTGGCGGCCCAAATCACCACCACCGCAACCGCAGCGATACCGATAATACGACCGCTAAAGCCCGGCCCCGAAGTGCCAGTACCGCCGTCGTTATTGTTGTTGGAGCCTTTGCCCCCGCCCAAGCCGCTCAGTTTCTTGCTCAGCTTGCGGAAGATATCGTCCAAATCAGGTGGCCCTTGATCGCGACCGCCTTTGTTATTACCGCCAGAGTTGCCGCCATTGTTATTGCTGCTCCCCCACGGGTCGCGGTCCTGTCCGTTATTACCGGGCTGATTCCACGCCATGTTTTAGCTCCATATTCTGTGATTGGGTACTTCAGGCTTACGCGAAGCTCAAATGTAACAGGATATGATCATACTATAAAGTTAATCAGATCCAGTTCCTGTTTGCAGAGGCGACGCCATTCGACGATGGGCATACGAACCACCACGCCAATGCTGCCGTCTTCTTCGTTCCACTCTTTCTCAATTGCCTGAAGCTGGTAAAAACGGCTACGAAGACGGCCTGCCTCTGGCGGTAAGCGCAGCTCATAATGCGCGATTTCCCCCGATAAGCGCTCCGTCAACGCCTGATACAGCAACGGGATACCTTCACCGCTGGCGGCGGACAGCCACACCCGGATCGGTAAGTTTTCATCGTTGCGGTCGATACGCGGAACAAAATCATCCAGCATATCTATTTTGTTCATCACTAACAGTGTAGGGATCTCATCCGATTCAATCTCTGCCAGCACGGTATTTACCGCTTCAATGTTCTCATCGACACGGGTATCCGCGGCGTCGATTACATGTAACAGCAAAGATGCCTGACGCGTTTCTTGCAGCGTTGCCTTGAAGGCGGCCACCAGATCGTGCGGCAGGTGCCGGATAAAGCCTACGGTATCCGCCAACACGGTATCGCCCACATCGGCCACGTCGATACGCCGCAGGGTAGGATCCAGGGTGGCAAATAGCTGGTCGGCCGCGTACACATCGGCAGACGTTATTCGATTAAACAGGGTAGATTTGCCGGCGTTGGTGTATCCCACCAGCGATACGGTTGGCACTTCAGCACGGGTACGCGCACGTCGGCCCTGTTCACGCTGCTTAGCTACCCGCTCCAGGCGGCGTAGAATCAGGCTAATGCGATCGCGTAACAGACGACGGTCGGTTTCTAATTGGGTTTCCCCAGGCCCGCGCAGGCCAATCCCCCCTTTTTGGCGCTCAAGGTGCGTCCAGCCACGAACTAAACGCGTGGCGATATGACGCAACTGCGCCAACTCTACCTGCAGCTTACCTTCATGGGTACGGGCACGCTGGGCAAAGATGTCTAGAATCAACCCGGTGCGATCGATCACCCGGCATTCGCACAGGCGTTCAAGGTTTCTCTCTTGCGCCGCGGAAAGGGAGTGATCAAACAGGACAACAGATGCGCCACTGGCTTTTACCGCATCTGCAATTTCTTCGGCCTTTCCTTCACCGACAAAGTACTTGGGATGTGGGGCTTTGCGGCTACCAGTCACCACTTGCAAAGCTTCGACACCCGCAGAGGACACCAGGGATTCGAACTCACTGAGATCTTCTGTATCTTTGTCTTGCGAGAAATAGATATGAACCAGGACGGCCTGCTCACCGGCTTCATAACGGTCAAACAAGCGTGCAACCTCTCAAACGGGAACCCGTGAGTTTGGGGGACATAAACAGCCCACGGCTGCTTATGCTCCCCGTCATGGTTGACTCGCAACGCGCTTTATTCAGCGTCATCGCTTTCCTGCTGCGGCTGTTGCGGCGCAGACGGGTTGTTACCATGGTGATAGTTATTGGTGCCGCCGCTCGGCGTATTGCTATGGTGCGAAACCGGGCGAGACGGGACAACGGTAGAGATAGCGTGCTTATAAACCATCTGGCTCACCGTGTTTTTCAACAGGATGACAAACTGGTCAAAAGACTCAATCTGGCCTTGCAGCTTAATACCATTCACCAAATAAATAGAAACCGGAACACGTTCACGACGCAATGCGTTCAGGAACGGATCTTGCAAAGATTGCCCCTTAGCCATTCTATCTTTTCCTTATTTGCTTGTTGTTTTTAACTAAGAACCTGTCGGCTCAAAATAAACGACCTAAAAAATTTGCGCGCTGAATACTCATCAATTGTACACAATCACTCAACCTATGCACTAACAACCTGTATTACCGAGTCCAAAGCCTCTCCCGGCTTCTCGCTGTCCAGCCAATGTACCGAGTCCCAGCCTCGTAACCAGGTCATTTGGCGCTTGGCCAATTGACGCGTTGCGCAAATACCACGATAAACCATCTCATCGTAACTAATCTCGCCAGACAAATATGACCACATCTGGCGATAACCGACACAGCGAATGGAAGGCAAATCCGTATGCAAATCACCCCGTGCAAAAAGTGCACGCGCTTCCGTCTCAAAACCTGCTGCCAACATTTGATGGTACCGCAGCTCGATGCGTTGATGGATCAACTCACGGCTGGTCGGCGCTATCGCAAATTGGTGCACATGATACGGCAACGATTCACCCGAAATTTTAGTCAGTTCCGTTAAAGTTTTACCCGAAATAAAAAAAACTTCCAGTGCTCTGGACAGTCTCTGCGGATCATTCGGATGAATTCTCAATGCCGCAACCGGGTCAATCTCTTGCAACTGACGGTGTAAAACGTCCCAACCCTGCTCCGCTGCCTGCTGTTCGATGCGTTCGCGCACCATGGGATCGGCAGGCGGCAACGGCGATAATCCTTCCAGCAACGCCTTGAAATAAAGCATGGTGCCCCCCACCAGCAACGGGATACGCCCGGCGGCGGTAATGGCGGCCATCTCTTTCAGTGCGTCAGCGCGAAAGTCCGCTGCGGAGTAAGCTTCGGCGGGATCGCGAATATCAATCAGCCGATGCGGTGCCTGCGCAAGTTCTTCAGCGCTCGGTTTGGCCGTGCCGATATCCATGCCGCGATAAATCAGCGCGGAATCCACGCTGATCAACTCCACAGGCAGGCGTTCACGCAGCGCGATCGCCAATGCAGTCTTGCCTGAGGCGGTCGGCCCCATGATAAAAATAGCCGGGGGACGTGGTGTCATTTCAGTTTCAATCATGCCTAAGTGCTGTCAGTGCAGCCTGTAAATCAACAGGTTGTAAAAGTCCGCTGGGTGGTGATTTGACCAACTGCGGGCAAAGTCGTTCAACATCGGTCAGCAATTGTATCGCTTGCGAGGCGTTCCACTGTTCATGCTCGCTACCTAAATGGCGGGCAAACCAGGTGGCTAATACCGCGGGCGACATCTCCTGATGCTCGGCCAGATAGCCTAACAGTTCGGGTATCAGTTTTTGTAAATTTTGTTGGCGTAATGGTAAAGGTACCGCGCGCAGCGTCACACGCCCGTGATCTACTTGCAGATCCAGCCCCATTTTTACCAATAGCGGCTGATGATGTACACAGGCTGCCGCCTCCTGTTTATTCAACGTCAGCTTGATTGGGATCAACAGCGGCTGTGGCCGCAGACCTTCTTGCGAAGGATTGAGTTGCGCCTGACGTAACCAGCGTTCGGCCACCGGCAGGTTAAGCAACATCAACTGCTGACGGTTTTCAATCAGCGCATAACACGGCGGGTAGATCATCAGCACACGACCGAAATTATGCTGACTCCCGGCCAGTGGCGTTCCCTGCTCGGTTTTTACCGGCGGAAACGGCGGCTGCTTCGGTGCTTCTTGCCGTGGCTCAGCCACTGGCGTGGCCTGTAACAGCTTGCCGTACAGTTCGCCTTCTCGCTTCTGATAACCCATTCCCGACTGATAGGCCGGTTGCGGTGCACGCTCACGCGCGACGGCAGGCTCGGTTGGTGGTGTTTCCCGACGCGGTGCAGCCTGCGAAAAATGGTTGCCGCCAGCGGCGACACGGTTTTCCTGCTGCCAGACCGGTGCCGGTTGCGGCTCGGTTTCATCGGTCAACGGCAGCGGCGCATTGCCGACCTGCTGCAACACGGTGGTTACCGCCTGATAGATAAAGTCGTGCACCAGCCGAGCCTGATGGAAACGCACCTCATGCTTGGCCGGGTGAACATTCACATCCACCTGATGCGGGTCTACCTCGAGATACAGCACATAGGCAGGCTGCTGGTCGTCTTTCAGTTGATCCTGATAAGCCTGGCGGATAGCGTGATTGATCAAACGATCGCGCATCATGCGGCTATTGACGTAGCAATACTGCATTTCGCCCAGTTGCCGGGCACCGGCGGGATCGGCCACCCAACCGCGAATGGTCAGGTCACCGTGCTGCCAAGAGATATTCAGCGCATGCTGCAAAAAGGCCGGGCCGCAAATACTCCCCAGGCGGCGCTCATACTGACTCTCGTCTTTCGCAGCGCGATATTGACGCATCAGCTTGCCATTGTGACTAAGGTTGATCGCCACATCGAAACGCGCCAGTGCAATACGTCGCACCACTTCATCGATATGGCCAAATTCGGTTTTCTCGGTGCGCATAAATTTGCGCCGCGCCGGGGTGTTGTAGAACAGATCCAGCACTTCCAGCGTGCTGCCTATCGGGTGTGCCGCTGGCTTGACCGTCACCGCCTGCTCGCGGCCTTCGGCATAAGCCTGCCAGGCTTCGTTTTGTTCTGCGGTACGTGAAGTGAGGGTTAAGCGAGAAACCGAACTGATGCTAGCCAATGCCTCACCGCGAAAGCCGAGGCTGACAATGGCTTCCAAATCGTCGAGCGTGCTGATTTTACTGGTGGCATGGCGGGCCAACGCCAGAGCCAGGTCGTCCTTGCCAATACCACTGCCGTTATCGCGGATGCGGATCAGCTTGGCGCCACCGCGCTCAATATCGATATCAATGCGCGTCGCCCCGGCATCCAGACTGTTTTCCACCAGTTCCTTGACCACAGACGCGGGCCGCTCGACCACTTCACCGGCGGCAATCTGGTTGGCAAGCTGGGGTGGTAACACCTGGATAGGCATGCTGACTCCTGTAATGTGGGCGCTAGGCCTGCGGAATGGTAAGCGTCCGATCCAGCGGCGCGACGTCCGACTTCAGTTTATTCACGCGTTTCAGGTCGCTGACGCTGACACCATAACGACTGGCAATAGATGTCAAAGTATCACCGCGGGCCACTTTATGCTTCGACGGCTTCTTCACGCTGGGTTTCGCTTTGGCGACCGTGCTGACTGCGGCAGCGGATTTACCCGCCGGCACCTTGAGGCGCTGGCCGACCCATACGCCATCCTTCTTCAGCTTGTTCAGGTCACGCAACGCCGCCATGGTAGTGCCATAGTTGTCGGCGATCCCGGAGAGCGTTTCCGCCCGCTTCACTACGTGAATCTGCGTTTTACCGCTAATACGGCTGCTGCCAGCCGAACTGACGACCGGGGTTGGCTGACTGACGTCTGGTGTTGAGGAGTTAACCGCCGCTGCGACGTCCAGCGGTCGGTTTTCCACCTTTGGGTCGGCTTGTAGCGGATGCGCCAGGAAATAACTACGCAGGCCGTTGTGGATCGCCCTGGCAATTTTTTCCTGATACGCGCTACTGCCGAGCAGCCGCTCCTCCGTGCTATTACTGATAAATCCTGTTTCCACCAGCAATGATGGAATATCCGGCGAACGCAGCACACCAAGGCTGGCGTGTTCCGGACGCCGTTTATGCAATGAACCGACGCTCTGCAACTGCTGCAAGACTTTGACCGCAACATCGTAGCCCACACGTTGCGAGTGACCGAACTGCAGATCCAGCACCGCCTGGCTCAGGTAAGGATCAGCCTGGCTGTTGGCCAGCAAATCGCCCGCACCGCCCAGCAGTTCCGACTGTTTCTCATGCTGTTCGAGCCAGCCCGCCATTTCACTGTTGGCACGGCGGTTGGACAGAACCCAAACCGAGGCCCCATTGGCACTGCGGTTTGGCGCGGCATCGGCGTGAATGGAGATCAGCACGTTGGCGCCCTGCTTGCGCGCTACGTCGGAACGTCCCATCACCGAGATGAAGTAGTCGCCATTGCGCGTCAAGACCGGTTTGAACTGAGGATCGGCATCCAGCAACGCCTGCAGGCGACGAGCAATAGCAATAGTGACATTTTTCTCTTTCAGACCGTTCGGGCCGATAGCGCCCGGATCCTGCCCGCCGTGACCGGCGTCAATGGCCACTACCACCCGATCGCCGGAACCTGCGGACACGCGGCTGCTGCGCGGCGTAACCTCCGATGCGGTACCCGCAACTACGGTTGGCTTGTTGGTGAACGGATTCGAACCGCTCGGCGCTTTACGCATCGGTGCAGGCTCATCAGGCTCACTCACCACAAGCGGCGCCTTACGCGTTGGCTGGCTGACGGCCACCGGTGCAGGCACCGACACCGGAGTTTTACGCACTACGTTGGTATTAGCGCTGCCCTCGGCGGCAATGGTAAACACCACGGTATAGATACTGCCGCTTTGTCGTGTGGCCACCCGGGTCTTCGAACGCTGGGTCAGGTCAAACACCAGACGCACGCTCTGGGCATCTTTCGGCGTACTGGAGCGAATGCTTTTCACCAGGTTTTGACCGCTAAAATTCAGCGGCAGACCACCAACCTTGCCTTTCTGGTTAACGTCCAGGACCACGCGGTCCGGGCCGTGCAGTGGGAAAAAGGCATAATCCGGCGGGCCGTTGAAGCTCACCGAGACGGTGGCTTCGCGTTGGGCATTGGTGACTTTAATATCAGACAGCGACGATGCGGCCAGCGCACTGGCCGCACCCAAAGGCCCCAATACGGCGATCAGGGCGATTACGAATAATTTTCTCAACGCATACGTCATTGCGGCGTCATTCCTGTGGCCCGTGAATACGGTCTAAAAGCTGGCTGCCGTAGGCAGAAACCGCCTGAATTTTTGCTTCTCGGCCCTGATCCTGATAGCTGAGATGCAGCGCCAGATCCGGCTCCGGCAATACGCCCGTGCCCTGCTGTGGCCATTCCACGAGGCAAATAGCATCCTGCGCAAAATAATCGCGAATGCCCATAAATTCGAGTTCTTCCGGATCGGCCAGGCGGTACAGATCAAAATGGTATACCGCCAGCGGCTGCAACGCATAAGGCTCAACCAGCGTGTAAGTTGGGCTTTTAACATTGCCCTGATGACCCAATGCCTGCAGGAAACCACGGCTGAAGGTGGTTTTACCGGCGCCCAGGTCACCGTAAAGGTAAATTACGCTGGCACGATCGCACGCCTTAGCCAAGACGGCACCCAGTGCGACAGTCGCTGCCTCATCCGGCAGGGGTAAAACGAGTTCTTTCATTCGATAGTTTCTATTTATGCCAACTCAGGATTAACGTAATAAGGAATTTCCGGCAGTAAGTCGCTTGCCAGCATCCCCCTGATTCCTTGTCTTGCCGCCACGCGATCGGCGGCTGCGCCATGCGCCACACATCCGGCACAGGCTGCATCATACAGCGAGAGCTTTTGCCCCAGCAAACCGCCAATGATACCAGACAGAACATCGCCCATTCCGCCGGAGGCCATGCCGGCATTGCCGACGTCGGCGATCGCCATCTGGCCGTACTGGTCGGCAATCAGCGTGCCCGCACCTTTCAGCACGGCTATGCCACCGTATTGCGCCACCAGCTTACGCACTGCAAGTAAGCGATCACTCTCAATCTCTGCGGTACGGCACCCCAGCAGGCGTGCCGCCTCCCCAGGATGCGGGGTAATCACACGATTCTGACGCTTCTCGGGATTTAATGCCAGCAAGTTCAACGCATCCGCGTCCCATAACGCCGGTTTATCACTGGCTTGCAATACTTTCAGCGCATTCCTACCCCATTCGCCCTGACCCAGCCCCGGCCCCACCACCAGGACATCTGCCCAGTCGAGCGCCTGCTGCAATGCTTCGTCACTTAAAGGCTGTACCATCAGCTCAGGTCTGGCGGTCAATAACGGCCCGACATGCTCTTTGTGAGTAAGCACTCGCACCAACCCAGCGCCGCTGCGCAGTGCCGCCTCTGCCGCCATGCGTATCGCACCGCCAAAACCATGATCGCCGCCGACCACCAACAAACGCCCTTGTTCACCCTTATGCGAGCAGGGGCGACGCGGTGTCAGCCACAGAGGCAGGGACTCGGCAGTAAGCCGCTGAATCTGTGTCGGTTGCTTCGCCAGCCAACCCGATAATCCTAGCGTACTCTGGTGAAGTTGCCCGACCCAATCACGGGCCTGACCGGTTAATAAGCCCGGTTTGAGGGCAATAAACGTCATAGTGTGCGTAGCGCGGATCACCACGCCTGGCACAGCACCGCTTTCAGCCAGCAAGCCCGAGGGAATATCAAGTGCGATAACCGGTGCGCAGCTGCGGTTCGCGGCTTCAATCAGCGCATCGTATGGCCCACGCGGCGCACTACTCAGCCCGGTACCAAGCAAGCCGTCGATGATCAGATCAATATCTTCCGGCCAACGACTGTCAGCGGGATGAATTTCACCACCGGCGGCCAACCAGGCCTGTCGCGCTTCTGCGGCCTCTGGCGGAAGTGGCCGTGCGCCTTCGCAGGCGATCAGACTGACCTTTACACCGGCCGCCGCAGCCAGTCGGGCGACCACATAACCATCGCCGCCATTGTTACCATGGCCACACAGCACCAGCCAGTGGTGAGCGGCCGGGTACTGGTCGCGTGCCAGGGTGTAAGCAGCCTCACCGGCACGTTGCATCAGTTGGTAGAGTGAAATCCCCAGCGAGACAGCGGCGCTGGCTTCAGCCCGCCGGATCCAGTCTGCAGACCAGACAGAGTGTGATAAACTACCGGAGTATTGTTTTTCACTGTGGCCCGTCATGACTCACCCCCTCGATCTCAATCAACTCGCCCAACATATCAAGCAATGGGGCCAATCGCTAGGATTCCAGCAGGTAGGCATCTGCGACACCGATCTTAGCGCGGAAGAGCCTAAACTGCAGGCCTGGCTGGACAAACAATACCACGGCGAAATGGAGTGGATGGCGCGCCACGGTATGCTGCGCGCCCGGCCCCATGAGCTACTGCCCGGCACCCTGCGGGTGATCAGCGTGCGCATGAACTATCTGCCGGCCAAAGCGGCCTTTGCCAGCACGCTGCAGAACCCCGAATTGGGCTATGTCAGCCGCTATGCGTTGGGGCGTGATTATCACAAACTGCTGCGCCAACGGCTGAAAAAACTCGGCGATCAGATCCAGGCCTACTGCGGCGAACTGAATTTCCGCCCTTTTGTCGACTCCGCTCCGGTAATGGAACGCGCATTGGCCTCCAAGGCCGGGATTGGCTGGGTTGGTAAACACTCACTTATTCTCAATCGCGAAGCCGGCTCCTGGTTCTTTCTTGGCGAACTGCTGATCGATCTGCCCTTGCCAGTGGATGAACCGCAGCAGGAACAATGCGGCCGCTGCGTCGCCTGTATCACCACTTGCCCGACCGGAGCCATCGTCGCGCCCTATACCGTGGATGCCCGGCGCTGCATCTCCTATCTCACCATCGAGCTGGAAGGTGCCATTCCGGAAGAATTTCGGCCGTTGTTAGGCAACCGTATATACGGCTGTGATGATTGCCAACTTATCTGCCCCTGGAATCGCTTCTCACAGCTCACTGACGAAGATGATTTCAGCCCGCGTGCCGCACTGCATGCGCCGCAACTGATTGAACTGTTCGATTGGACGGAAGAGAAATTCCTGCGCATCACTGAAGGTTCTGCCATTCGGCGAATTGGCCATTTACGCTGGTTGCGTAATATTGCCGTGGCGCTGGGTAATGCCCCCTATCAGGATGCCATAGTGATCGCGCTGCGCTCCCGGCTGGAACAGGACGCTATGCTGGATGAACATATCCACTGGGCACTGAAGCAGCAATTGGGGCGGCGTGAGGCGCAAGGTATAGAAGTGCAGACAATGCAGAAAAAACGATTGATACGGGCTGTGGAAAAAGGATTACCGAGGGATGCCTAAAACCTTAGGTTCAGGCCCAATAGTCACTCTGTGGATTTGTGCATAAAAATAAAAATGCTTTGTCTTTCAACTGCAACAAAAAGAGCAAGTGATCGGCATAACGTTTTCCGATAAATAAATATCGTTATAAATCAAACGAATAAATATTTCATTTGTGTGGCGTTGATTTTTTGAGCTGAGGGTATTATGTACGCTACCTGTGGATAAGTCTGTTCACAACATTTCGACAGGGTATGTACAACAAGACAAGAAGCCGCGCCGGTAAAGGCGTTGGACTGAGTTAAATCGAAGATAAAATTGGAGCGGGAAACGAGACTCGAACTCGCGACCCCGACCTTGGCAAGGTCGTGCTCTACCAACTGAGCTATTCCCGCATTGAGATGCTTTCGGCATCCGGCCATCAAACAACAACATGGCCTATGAATTTTTTGGAGCGGGAAACGAGACTCGAACTCGCGACCCCGACCTTGGCAAGGTCGTGCTCTACCAACTGAGCTATTCCCGCGTCGCATGGGTACTACTTGATACTTTTTTTATTCATCACGCCACCTAAGCAGCATTGTTGAATTTGGAGCGGGAAACGAGACTCGAACTCGCGACCCCGACCTTGGCAAGGTCGTGCTCTACCAACTGAGCTATTCCCGCCCTACGTAACGATGTCGGAACTAAACGAAATTCTTCATCGGTACGGGGTGCGCATTATACGAGAAATCCTTTCTGCCGCAAGCCCCTGAAAGCAAAAAAACGCGTTTTTTGTTTGTTTGCCGATTAAAGCGCCAAACTGGTTAATTAAGCGGCGGAATTGGTCGCTTGTCGTCCTCAGGCCCCTGTTCAGGGGCCGTACGCCCATTATAGCTGGATGAAATGTTCACGGTAATAGGCCAATTCACCCACTGATTCACGGATATCATCCATAGCCTGATGAGTGCCCTGCTTTTTAAAGCCGCTGAGGATTTCCGGTTTCCAACGGCGCGCCAACTCCTTCAAAGTGCTGACATCCAGATAGCGGTAATGGAAGTAGGCTTCCAGTTCCGGCATATAGCGGAACAGGAAACGGCGGTCCTGGCCCACACTGTTGCCGCAGATCGGTGATTTGCCCGCCGGTACCCACTGTTGCAAGAAGGCGATAGTGGCCAACTCGGCGGCATGGTCGTCGTACTGACTGGCCTTCACCCTTTCCACCAGCCCGCTGCCGGTATGAGTCCGCACGTTCCAGTCATCCATCAGGCCAAGCTGTTCGTCGGACTGATGCACGGCGATCACTGGCCCTTCCGCGAGGATATTCAGATTGGCGTCGGTGACCAGGGTAGCGATCTCGATAATGCGATCGCGTTCTGGATCCAACCCGGTCATCTCCAGATCGATCCAAATCAGGTTATTTTCGTTTCCTGTCATGATATTTCCTGCATAAAAGCCAAAAGATAAACAAACTATAGGCAACGCGGCGAGCGACGCTGGCTGTTTGCCGACGGTAGTAGGCTGCACGTGGCGGCTAACAACGGTTATTTAATATAAAATAGCGTGTATCATAGTCTTTTTGGTCGCCATGAGCGATAAAGCGGATTCAAGTGAGGCGCAGTGAGCAAGAACAAACTGTCCAAAGGTCAAGAACGCCGCGTGCAGGCGAACCATCAACGTCGCCTGAAGCGCACTGACAACAAACCGGAACTGGATGATTCCCAACTGGGTGAGCCGCAGGACGGCATCGTCATCAGTCGTTTCGGCATGCACGCCGACGTTGAAGCGGCGGATGGCACTCAGCACCGCTGTAATATCCGCCGTACGTTACGTTCGCTGGTGACCGGCGATCGTGTGGTATGGCGCCCTGGCGTCGGCACCCATGCAGGGGTGAAAGGTATCGTAGAGGCCGTGCATGAACGCACTTCCGTACTGAACCGCCCCGACATCTACGACGGCGTGAAGCCCATCGCCGCCAATATCGATCAGATCGTCATCGTTTCCGCAATCCTGCCAGAGCTGTCGCTGAATATGATCGACCGCTATCTGGTGGCCTGTGAAACGCTGGAAGTCGAGCCGCTGATTGTACTGAACAAAATCGACTTACTGGATGCCGAAGCACGCAAGACCGTCGACGGGATGATGGATATCTACCGCCATATCGGCTACCGGGTGCTGGAAGTCTCCAGCCAGACGCGTGAAGGCATGGAGGCGTTTGAACAAGCGCTGGCCGATCGTATCAGTATCTTTGCCGGCCAGTCCGGGGTGGGTAAATCCAGCCTGCTGAACGCCCTGCTGCCACCGAGCGATAAGCAAATTCTGGTAAATCAGGTTTCCGATGTCTCTGGCCTCGGGCAACATACCACCACCGCTGCGCGGCTGTACCATTTCCAGCACGGCGGCGATGTGATCGATTCACCGGGTGTGCGTGAGTTTGGTCTGTGGCATCTGGAGCCGGAACAAGTGACTCAAGCCTATGTCGAATTCCGTGACTATTTGGGCGGTTGCAAATTCCGCGACTGCCGCCACGATACCGATCCAGGCTGCGCCATCCGCGGGGCAATGGAGAAAGGCGATATCGCGAAAGAGCGTTTCGAAAACTACCATCGCATTCTGGAAAGCATGGCCTCAGTGAAGGTTCGCAAGAACTTCACCGACGCTGCAGGCTGATAATACCGGGCGGCGTTGACTGTGGCGGAGCCACGGTTACAATGCGCGCCCTTTACCCCGATTCACGAGGTTAATGTGCTGGATAGCATCAAAATTAAATTGCAGTATTGGTTACCCAAGCTGGCGCTGACGCGCCTGGCCGGCTGGGGCGCAGATAAACAAGCCGGCTGGCTGACCCAGCTAGTGGTGAAGAGCTTCGCCCGCTATTACCGCGTGGATATGCAGGAAGCACAGAATCCTGACCTGACCTCTTATGCGACCTTCAACGATTTCTTTGTTCGCCCCCTGCGTGACGACGCACGTCCGATCGTCGATGGCACCAACTGGCTGGCGCTGCCTGCAGATGGCGCGATAAGCCAACTCGGCCCGATCAACGACGACCAGATTTTCCAGGCTAAAGGTCATTACTACAGCCTGGAAGCACTGCTGGCCGGCAACTACATACTGGCCGAGTCGTTCCGCAACGGCCTGTTCGCCACCACTTACCTGGCACCTCGCGACTATCACCGTGTGCATATGCCATGCGATGGCGTACTGCGCGAAATGATTTATGTTCCGGGCGACCTGTTTTCTGTCAACCCGCTGACCGCGGCCAACGTGCCAAACCTGTTTGCCCGCAATGAGCGTGTGATCTGCGTATTCGATACCGCTATTGGGCCTATGGTGCAGATCCTGGTGGGTGCCACCATCGTCGGCAGCATCGAAACCGTCTGGGCCGGTACCGTTACACCACCGCGCGAAGGCGTCATCAAGCGCTGGACCTATCCGGCAGAAGGCACTGAAGGCGCTATCGCGCTGGAGAAGGGGGCAGAAATGGGCCGCTTCAAGCTCGGCTCCACGGTCATCAACCTGTTTGCTCCAGGCAGCGTGCAGTTTGCCCCGCAGTTGAACAACGGTACCGTAACCCGTATGGGCGAAGCCTTCGCAGAAATCCCGGCTGCACCTGCCGCCGCTGAAACAACGCAGATCTAAGGGAATTGATACTGTGCGCCTGATTATCACGCTATTGCTCGGTTGTTTACTGTCTCAACCGGTGCTGGCCGCCGCGGTGCCTACCGAAACACAGCTCAAGCAAGAGCTGAAACAGGCGGAAGGCAACAAAAACGCGCCTAATCAGGCGGAAACCACTGAGGCGCTGCAAAGCGCCCTCAACTGGTTATCGGAGCGCAAAGAGTCGCTGACGCGTGTTGAACAGTATCAGCGGGTGATTGACGACTTCCCAAAGATGACGCAGGAACTGCGCCGTCAACTGGTGATTGAAGACAGTAAGATCCTGCCGAATGGCGATAACCTGCCGGCCAGCGATCTGGAGCAGCAGATCCTGCAAACCAGCAGCCTGCTGCTGGAACAGGCTCGTCTGCTGCAGCAGGAACAAGAACGCACGCGGGAAATCAGCGACTCCCTCGGCCAGTTGCCACAGCAGCAGACCGATGCTCGCCGGGCGCTGACGGAAGTACAGCGCCGTCTGCAGGCACAGCCCGCCAACCCGACTACGCCACATGCTCAGGCCGCGCTGGCGTTATTACAAACTGAGGCCGCTGCGCGCAAAGCCAAGGTCGATGAACTCGAGCTGGCGCAGCTGTCGGCCAACAATCGCCAGGAACTGGCGCGAATGCGCGCTGAGATCTACAAAAAGCGCCACGAGAAAATTGACATCCAGCTGCAGGCACTGCGCAATAACCTCAATGCCCAGCGGCAACGTGAAGCCGAACTGGCACTGGAAAAAACCGAGCAGTTGGCCGAACAGAACGGCGACCTGCCAAAAAGCATCAGCCAGCAGCTACAGATCAACCGTGAGCTTTCCGCCGCGTTGAACAATCAGGCCCAGCGCATGGATCTGATCTCATCCCAACAACGCCAGGCCGCCGCGCAAACGCTGCAGGTGCGCCAGGCATTAAGCACCATCATCGAACAGGCCCAATGGCTTGGTTCCTCGTCCGCACTGGGAGAGACCCTGCGTGCCCAGGTGGCCACACTGCCGGAAATGCCCAAGCCACAGCAGTTGGACGGCGATATGGCCAAGCTGCGCGTACAGCGGCTGCAGTTTGAAAGCCAACTGGAGAAACTCCCACAGCGGGAGTTTAAACGCGACGACGGTAGCGAACTGACCAGCGCGGAACGGCGTATCGTCGACGCCCAGTTACGTACCCAGCGCGAACTGCTCAATTCACTGCTTTCCGGCTGCGATACCCAAATTCTCGAGCTGACCAAGCTGAAAGTGGCCAACACCCAGCTGATTGAGGCCCTGAACGAAATCCGGGACGCCACCCACCGTTATCTGTTCTGGGTGCCGGACATTAATCCGATCAACCTGTCCTACCCGATTAACGTGGCGCACGACCTCACTCTGTTACTGTCACTGGATACGCTGTCGCAACTTGGCGGCGCCTTTATGATGATGGTGACCAGCAAGGAAACGCTAATCCCGATTTTCGGTGCCCTGCTGCTGGTGATTTTCAGCATCAGTTCCCGCAAGCACTACCACGCCTTCCTGACCCGGGCTAGCAGCCGGGTCGGCAAAGTTACCCAGGATGAGTTTTTCCTGACGGTACGCACCGTGTTCTGGTCGATTCTGGTGGCGCTGCCGCTGCCGGTGCTGTGGGCGGCGCTCGGTTTTGGCCTGCAAAGTGCCTGGAACTATCCGGTAGCCGAAGCCATCGGCAAGGGTGTCACCGCTACGCTGCCGATCTTGTGGGTGTGTATGATCTGCGCCGCCTTTGCCCACCCTCAGGGGCTGTTTATCGTGCACTTCCGCTGGCCGGTGAAGCAGGTTTCACGCGCCATGCGTTACTACAAGATGTCGATCTGGTTGATCGTGCCGCTGATCATGGCGCTAATTACCTTCGACAGCCTGAAAGAGCGCGAATTTGCCAACACCCTCGGCCGGCTGTGCTTTATCTTGCTGTGTCTGGCATTGGCCCTGGTGACCAACAGCCTGAAACGTGCCGGCATCCCGCTGTATCTGGACAAGAAAGGCTCTGGCGACAACATGGTCAACACCGCGCTGTGGGGGCTGCTGCTGTCGGCACCGGTGCTGGCGGCGCTGGCCTCGGCCGTGGGCTACCTGACCACTTCACAGGCGCTGCTGGCGCGTCTGGAAACCTCGGTAGCCATTTGGTTCTTCCTGCTGGTGATTTACCATATTATCCGTCGCTGGATGCTGATCCAGCGCCGCCGTATTGCCTTTGACCGTGCCAAGCAGCGCCGCGCCGATATCCTGGCCCAGCGTGCACGCGGGGAAGAAGAAAGCTCACACACGCCTAACAGCACCGAAGGCTCGACGGACCTGGATGATTCGGAAATCGATCTCGATACCATCAGTGCGCAGTCACTGCGGCTGGTACGCTCGATCCTGACCATGATCGCGCTGGTGTCGGTGATTGTGCTGTGGTCAGAGATCCATTCCGCCTTCAGCTTCCTGGAAAATATCACCCTGTGGAACGTCAGTTCGACAGTCAATGGGGTCGATACCGCCCACCCCATTACCCTAGGGGCAGTGCTAATCGCCATTCTGGTGCTGATAGTCACCATGCAGTTGGTACGTAACCTGCCGGCGCTGCTGGAACTGGCGGTACTGCAGCACCTGGATCTGACGCCAGGCACCGGCTATGCCATTACCACCATCACCAAGTATCTGCTACTGCTGTTCGGCGCCCTGCTCAGCTTCTCGTGGATTGGTATTGAATGGTCGAAACTGCAGTGGGTCGTGACCGCGCTCAGCGTGGGGTTGGGCTTTGGTATGCAGGAGATCTTCTCCAACTTTATCTCCGGTCTGATCATTTTATTCGAAAAGCCGATCCGCATTGGCGATACCGTGACGATCCGTAATCTGACCGGCAGCGTCACCAAGATCAACACCCGTGCCACCACCATTTCGGACTGGGATCGTAAAGAGATCATCGTGCCGAATAAGGCCTTTATCACCGAGCAGTTCATTAACTGGTCGCTGTCGGATAACCTGACCCGTGTGGTATTGACCGTGCCGGCACCAGCGGACGCCAACAGCGAAGAGGTGACCAAGATCCTGACCAACGCTGCCGAACGCTGTTCGTTAGTGCTCGATACCCCCGCACCGGAAGTGTATCTGGTCGATCTGCAGCAGGGCATCCAGATCTTTGAGCTGCGTATCTATGCCGCCGAGATGGGCCACCGCATGCCGCTACGCCACGAGATCCATCAGTTGATTCTGGCCGGCTACCGCGAGCACGGCATTACGTTGCCATACCCACCGTTCCAGGTGCGCAGCGAGACGCTCTCACGCTTGACCAGCAATGGCCGTACGCCGCCGTCCACTCCGCCGCCGAACACCAAACGCGAATCAGGCAGTCTGTAAGCGCAGAATGCAAAAAGGGTTCGGCCATGGCCGAACCCTTTTCTTATAGTGATAGTGCCGCGTCGAGAGTTATGCGCGATCGACCGGGAACGCCAGCACTTCACTCAGGCTCTCGGCGCCCAGCGCCAGCATCACCAAGCGGTCAACCCCCAATGCCACACCAGAGCATTCAGGCATACCGTGCTGCAAAGCGTCCAGCAGGTTGTTATCAATAGGGTGCTGTGGCAAGCCGCGTTCCGCACGCTTGCGGTTGTCCTGGGCAAAACGCTGTCCTTGTTCGCGACTGTCCGTCAGTTCACGGAAGCCATTAGCCAGTTCAATGCCTTTGAAGTAAACCTCGAAACGCTCCGCCACCCGGTGATCCTCGGTACTGATCTCCGCCAACGACGCCTGGCTGGCCGGGAAGTGATAAACGAACGCCGGTTTGTCACGGCCAATGTGCGGCTCCACGCCGACGGTGAACAGCAACTGCAACAGCGTATCGCGATCTTCTTCCGTATCGGCAATGTTGCTCAGATCAAGCTTGGCCGCCGCTTCACGCAGTTGTGCCTTCTCCGCTGACAGCGGATCGATATCCAGATGGCGCAGGAAAGCCTGCTGATAGGACAGGGTTTCCGCGCTGTCGCAATCCAGCACCTGCTGTAGCAGATCGTCCACCTCATTCATCAACCGGTACATGTCGTAGTGCGGACGGTACCACTCCAGCATGGTGAATTCCGGGTTGTGGTGACGGCCGGCTTCTTCATTACGGAAGCTGCGCCCCATCTGATAGATCGGACCGCTGCCCGCCGCCAACAACCGCTTCATGTGGTATTCCGGGCTGGTCATCATGTACAGCGTCAGGCCATCCGCCGCACCGGGCCCGACGAAACGCGTCTGGAACGGGAACAGGTGGATATCGGTGACCGTCGCCTGGCTCATGGTTGGCGTCTCAACTTCCAATACGCCACGATCGGCGAAGAAACGCCGGATCTCAGTCAGGATCGCTGCGCGCTTCAACAAATTGGCGATGGGTGCACTTGGCTGCCAGCTTGCCGTTTCGCTCATGGTAATTACTCCGAAATCAAACAGGGGATGCAGTCTACTCGTATCCCGGCATGCAAACAAATTCTTAACAGGCCCTGGACTTTTAACCGCGACATTACCTGATAAATAGTTAGTAATAAGGTTAATAAAAGGTGAATAAACGTTAAATCCTGCCTGCGATAAATTATCCTCCCGGCCTGCGGTTAAAAGGCAAAACAATCGATCACATCAAATTTCTTCTACTTAACTTTAGGTATAGTTAATTCCACATGATTGGTGGGAGATATCTACCCTTAGTATTAATGCAACGACAATAAACTCAGTTAGTTAGCACCCGAAGTTTTTTTATAAATATTAAGCATAGATATTTAATTTGCCGTTCTTAACAAGAATATTGGAGGAATGCAGTGCAAACCTTTAACGCCGATCTTGCCATTATTGGGGCCGGGGGTGCTGGTTTACGCGCAGCAATAGCCGCAGCGGAAGCCAACCCCCAACTGAAAATCGCGCTAATCTCAAAAGTCTACCCGATGCGCAGCCATACGGTAGCCGCTGAAGGAGGCTCCGCCGCCGTCACTCAGGCTCACGACAGCTTCGACTATCACTTCAACGACACCGTTGCCGGTGGCGATTGGCTGTGTGAACAGGACGTGGTCGACCATTTCGTCCACAACTGCCCGCGCGAAATGACCCAGCTTGAACAATGGGGTTGTCCATGGAGCCGTAAAGAGGACGGTTCAGTCAACGTACGTCGCTTCGGCGGCATGAAGATTGAACGCACCTGGTTCGCCGCCGACAAGACCGGCTTCCACATGCTGCACACCCTGTTCCAGACCTCACTCAAATACCCGCAAATCCAGCGTTTCGACGAGCACTTTGTGCTGGATATTCTGGTGGATGACGGCCAGGTCCGCGGCCTGGTGGCGATGAACATGATGGAAGGCACCCGCGTGCAGATCCGCGCCAATGCGGTCGTTATGGCTACCGGCGGTGCCGGGCGCGTGTACCGCTACAACACCAACGGCGGTATCGTCACCGGTGATGGCATGGGCATGGCATTCCACCATGGCATACCGCTGCGTGATATGGAATTCGTCCAATATCACCCTACCGGCCTGCCGGGCTCCGGTATCCTGATGACCGAAGGTTGCCGTGGTGAAGGCGGTATTCTGGTCAACAAAGACGGCTATCGCTACCTGCAGGACTACGGCATGGGGCCGGAAACCCCGCTGGGCGAGCCCAAGAACAAATACATGGAACTGGGCCCACGCGACAAGGTTTCGCAGGCTTTCTGGCATGAATGGCGTGCCGGCCGCACCGTGGCTACCCCGCGCGGAGACGTGGTTTATCTCGACCTGCGCCACCTGGGCGAAAAGAAACTGCTGGAACGTCTACCGTTCATCTGTGAGCTGGCCAAGGCCTACGTCGGCGTCGACCCGGTGAAAGAGCCGATCCCGGTGCGTCCGACTGCGCACTACACCATGGGCGGCATCGAAACCGATCAAAATTGCGAAACTCGTATCAAAGGGCTGTTTGCCGTCGGTGAATGTTCCTCCGTCGGCCTGCACGGTGCCAACCGTCTGGGTTCCAATTCGTTGGCGGAACTGGTGGTCTTCGGCCGGGTGGCGGGTGAGCATGCCGCTCGCCGCGCGTTGGAAACCGGCCCGGCTAACGGCAGTATTCTGGATGCACAGGGGCGCGACGTGGAAACCCGCTTGAGCAACCTGATGAAACAGGAAGGCAACGAGAACTGGGCCAAAATCCGCGACGAGATGGGCATGTCGATGGAAGAAGGCTGCGGTATTTACCGTACCCCGGAACTGATGCAGAAAACCGTCGATAAACTGGCTGAGCTGAAAGAACGCTTCAAGCGCGTCAAAATTACCGACAGCTCCAGCGTGTTCAATACCGATCTGCTGTACACCATCGAGCTGGGTTACGGGCTGGACGTGGCCGAGTGCATGGCGCACTCCGCATTAAACCGTAAAGAATCTCGCGGTGCCCACCAGCGTCTGGACGAAGGCTGCACCGAGCGTGACGACGTGAATTTCCTCAAGCATACGCTGGCGTTCCATAACCCGAACGGCGCACCACGCCTGGAATACAGCGACGTGAAGATCACCAAACTGCCACCGGCCAAACGTGTTTACGGCGCTGAAGCCGAAGCGCAGGATAAAAAGGATAAGGAGCAGGCAAATGGCTGAGATGAACACCCTGAAAATCGAGGTCATGCGCTATAACCCGGAACGCGACTCTGAGCCGCATTTCGAGACTTTCGCGGTGCCTTATGATGAGCAAACCTCGTTGCTCGACGCCCTGGGCTACATCAAGGATAACCTGGCGCCCGACCTTTCCTACCGCTGGTCATGCCGTATGGCGATCTGCGGCTCGTGCGGCATGATGGTCAACCGGGTGCCGAAGCTGGCCTGTAAAACTTTCCTGCGCGAGTACACCGACGGCATGAAGGTAGAAGCACTGGGCAATTTCCCGATTGAGCGCGATCTGGTGGTCGATATGACCCATTTTATCGAGAGTCTGGAAGCGATTAAGCCTTACATCATCGGCAATAACCGCAAGCCGGAAGATGGCCCTAACGTGCAGACTCCGGCGCAGATGGCCAAGTATCACCAGTTTTCTGGCTGCATCAACTGCGGCCTGTGTTATGCCGCTTGCCCGCAGTTCGGCCTGAACCCAGAGTTTATCGGCCCGGCGGCGATCACCCTGGCACACCGCTATAACCTGGATAACCGCGACCACGGCCAGAAACAGCGTATGGCGCAGCTCAATGGTGAAAACGGCGTCTGGAGCTGTACCTTTGTCGGCTACTGCTCTGAAGTTTGTCCGAAGCACGTCGACCCGGCCGCTGCCATCCAGCAGGGCAAGGTAGAAAGTGCCAAAGACTTCATGATCGCCATGCTGAAGCCGCAATAAGGGAGAAAACAGTAATGACAACACAACGTAAGCCCTATGTGCGCCCCATGACGCCGACCTGGTGGCAAAAACTCGGCTTCTACCGTTTCTATATGCTGCGCGAAAGCACCTCGGTGCCGGCAGTCTGGTTCAGTATCCTGCTGATCTACGGCGTCTTTTCGCTGAAAGGAGGGGTGGATAGCTGGGCGAGTTTCGTCGGTTTTCTGCAAAACCCCCTGGTGCTGCTGATTAACGTCATCGCGCTGCTGGCCGCACTGCTGCATACCAAGACCTGGTTCGATTTGGCGCCGAAAGCCGCCAATATTGTGGTCAACAGCGAGAAAATGGGTCCGGGGCCAATAGTGAAAACGCTGTGGGCGGTGACGATAGTTGCCAGCGTGGTCATTCTGGCCGTGGCCTTGATGTAATCCGGAGGAAACATGATAAATCTTGCACCTAAACGCTCAGACGAACCGGTTTTCTGGGGATTATTTGGCGCCGGCGGCATGTGGGGAGCCATTATCGCCCCCGCCATAGTGCTGCTGGTCGGCATTCTGCTGCCATTGGGGTTATTCCCAGGCGATGCACTGGGCTATGATCGCGTACTGGCCTTCTGCCAGAGCCTGATTGGCCGCCTGTTCCTGTTGCTGATGATTATCCTGCCGCTGTGGTGCGGTCTGCACCGTATCCACCATGCGATGCACGACTTGAAAATCCATGTGCCGGCTGGCAAATGGGTCTTCTACGGCCTGGCGGCGATCCTCAGCGTAGTGACAGTGATCGGCGTAGTCACCCTGTAAACCCCTTCTGGCGGCCACTTCCGTTGGTCGCCAGCTCTGCCTTTGGGCTACACTGTTTAACTCAATCAGGTAAACAGGAGTCAGCCATGCATTTCTGGTCAAAACTTTGTGTGATGCTTTCCGCCGTGCTCTCTGTCGCCTGTAGCGTTTCCCCGCCGAAGGACGTCAAAGTAGTGAGTCATTTCGACAGCCAGCGCTATCTTGGAACCTGGTACGAAATCGCTCGCCTTGACCACCGCTTTGAACGTGGTCTGGAACAGGTCACTGCCAATTACAGCCCGCGGGAAGATGGCGGTCTGAGAGTGATTAACCGTGGCTTTAATCCGCAAAAACAGCAGTGGCAGGAAAGCACCGGCAAAGCCTATTTTATCGACTCACCGCAGGTGGCCGCACTAAAAGTGTCTTTTTTTGGGCCTTTCTATGGCGGGTATAACGTGATTGAGTTGGATGCAGATTACCGCTACGCGCTGGTCTGTGGCCCGAACCGTGATTACCTGTGGATCCTGTCGCGAACGCCAGAGCTGGACGCGGCCACTCGCGACAGGTTATTACAAACCGCGAAGAACAACGGCTTTGATATCGATAAGCTGATTTGGGTAAAACAGTCGCAGAATCAGTGACTGCTGAACTTCAGCCCTAATATCCCGACCACGATCAGGCACAGGCTGAGAATGCGGGCGATATTGGTTGATTCGCCCAGTAGCACCATCCCCATAATCGCGGCACCTACCGCACCAATACCGGTCCATACCGCGTAGGCGGTGCCGGCCGGCAGCGTTTTCATGGCATGCGCCAGCAACAGCATACTGACCACCATAGCGGCAATTGTGATAAGGCTGGGGGTCAGACGGGTAAAGCCGTGGGTATATTTCAAACCGATAGCCCACACCACCTCAAGCAAACCGGCAATAAGCAGAATAATCCAAGCCATGAAACAGGCTCCATTACGTTGGGGTCGTCCCCGAGTACAGATGCGTAAACAGGTCGTCCCGTTCAGCGTTGTGATATCCCGAAGATTATACCTGCAGCCTGGGAGGATAACAGCATAAAGGTGCCTGCAGAGAAAGGCTCAGCAGAGAAAGCGGTATCCCGCGGCGATGCCCTTTTGCGGCCATTCGCAGAATACCGCAGAAATCAGCAAGATGGGTTATTGCGCGCTACGCTGAATGGCCTTACCACCAGCCTGAATATCTTCGCCCACGCCTTGAGTAGTATTGCATGCGGTCAATGAGGCCAAGAACATCAAAGAGAAAATCGCGATAATACTTTTCTTCAGCATATGAAAGCCCTTATTTGTCAGTGATGAAAAAGTACGGCTTTCTAAGCTTAGTAAATATCAGCGAGAGTTGCTGTTTAGAATGGTCTTATTTCGCACTAATACATTAGTGCATTTGATACTTATTAACTGGCCGTACGCGAGATAGCGCCGCCAAGATGCTGAACGTCTTCACCGAATCCACGGAAAGTATTACATCCGCTAAGGGACATCAGTAGCAACAGGGAGATAACGGCCAACAGAGTTTTCTTCATTATGCAGATTCTGCCAACAATTTGCGGGGATAAAACAAAGGAGCCCAACGAGGCTCCTTTGTATTGAAACTTATTTTACGCGTGATACGTATTCGCCAGAGCGGGTGTCAACACGGACAACTTCGCCAATCTGTACGAACAATGGCACTTTAACCACGGCGCCGGTGCTCAGGGTCGCAGGCTTGCCGCCAGTACCGGCAGTATCGCCTTTCAGGCCTGGATCGGTATCAGTGATTTCAGCTTCGATAAAGTTCGGTGGCTGAACAGCGATAGGACGACCGTCCCACAGGGTAACGATACATTCTGCGTTATCTTGCAGCCATTTTGCCGCGTCAGATACGGTTTTTTCTTCAACACCGTGCTGCTCGAAAGTCTCAGGGTGCATGAAGTGGTAGAACTCACCGTCGTTGTACAGGTAGTTCATGTTGGTATCTACAACGTCTGCACCTTCGCAAGAGTCTGTAGATTTAAAGGTTTTCTCTACACGGCTGCCGGTCAGCAGGCGACGCATTTTAACGCGCGCAAACGCCTGGCCCTTGCCCGGCTTAACGAACTCACTGGATTCGATAGCGTAAGGCTCGCCCTCGAACATGATTTTAAGACCCGGACGGAAATCGTTGCTAGAATAAGTCGCCATGATGGCCCTCTGAATATTTAAACTGGTAGCTTAGCCAAAAAAATGGCACACATTATAACCCAAAATACGGCATATAGAGAAGATTGGTTGCATCAACTCGCCGATGTTATTACCGATCCCGATGAATTACTGCAGCTTTTGTCACTGAATACGCATCCGGAATTGCCGCAGGGCCGTGAAGCACGCAAGTTGTTTGCGCTGCGCGTCCCCCGCTCTTTCGTAGCCCGCATGCAGCCTGGCGATGCCAATGACCCGCTGCTGCGCCAGGTACTGACTGCCAGCGAAGAATTCATCAATGCGCCTGGCTTCACCACCGATCCGCTTGATGAACAGCGCAGCGTAGTGCCGGGGCTGCTGCATAAATACCGTAATCGTGCTTTGCTGCTGGTTAAGGGCGGCTGTGCGGTCAACTGCCGCTACTGCTTCCGCCGCCATTTTCCGTATCAGGACAACCAGGGCAATAAGGCCAACTGGCGTCAGGCGCTGGATTATATCCGCCAACACCCGGAACTCGATGAGATTATTTTCTCGGGTGGCGATCCGCTGATGGCAAAAGACCATGAGCTGGACTGGCTAATCGGTGAACTGGAAGCCATTGAGCATCTAAAACGTCTGCGTATTCACACCCGCTTGCCGGTGGTTATCCCAGCGCGAATTACACCGGAGCTGTGCCAGCGGCTGTCGGCATCACGCCTGCAGGTACTGATGGTCACGCACATCAACCATGCCAATGAGATTGACCGCGAACTGCAGGCCAGCATGGCGCAACTGCGTCTGGCTGGCGTCACCTTGCTGAATCAAAGCGTGCTGTTGCGCGGTATCAATGACGATGCCGATACGCTGGCGACACTGAGCAACGCGTTATTTGACGCGGGCATTCTGCCTTATTACATCCACGTACTGGATAAAGTGCAGGGGGCTGCACACTTTATGGTCAGTGATGATGAAGCTCGCACTATCATGCAGGCGCTGCTGGGCAAGATCTCCGGCTATATGGTGCCACGTTTGACCCGAGAGGTCGGCGGTAAGCCAAGCAAAACCCCTCTCGATCTGCACCTGATGCAAGACTGATTACCGGTATATTGCAGATACAAAAAGAGGCATGCCGGGGCATGCCTCTTTTTTATGTTACGCGTTATTCATTAGGCCGTTACGGGCACTTATAAACCTGACCGGCCATTTTGCTGTCCAGCGGGGCAAAGCTTGAAAGCAGGTTCTGACTTGGACTGGTGGCACCATAAATGACATTGCCGCCCATCGCCGCTGCCTTGTTACGCAGATCGTTTGCCGCGCCGCGCATGGAGCTGCCTTCACCACCGTTACCGGACAACCAGTTGCTCTGGGTGCCAGTCACTTCACCCACCAGCTGGCATTCCGCAGCCGGTTTGGTGTCGGTAAATTTAACCTGCTGACCTGCGGCGGACAGTTCATTGGTGCTGCTGCAACCTGCCAGCAGCACGGCTGCCGAAAGACCCAGTAAGGCTTTAATCCGCATCTTGTTCCCCATATGATATTGAGAATTCCGCAAAAGCTTATCAGAAAGCGATGCCATCTCTTAAGCATCCGTTGCCACTGGTGCCTGGCCAACGTCTTGAGCGACGGCTAATGAGCGATCAGTTTACCAGCTAAATCAGTCTGGTCTGCAAAAATATCATCAAATACCGTGCCGCTAAGCACGCAAATCCCCACCGCCAGCTGTTTATCACCGTCCGGCCAAGTATAGCTTTCGTTATTAGCCTATCCCAGTAACGAAATTTTCCGGGTTAATAAAAAACGAATGCCTTAAAAAACTTATATTCATCGAATTTGATGACTGCCCCATCGCATTTTTGTGCCACCTTGACGCCAAAGATCCCTTTTCTTTTTCATTCTGTTTTATGGGCTCATTCGCAGAAGACTGAACCTGCACACCATAAAAAAACCCCGGCCGATTGGCCGGGGTTCTTGGCACACAAACGTGTGGGGGATGATTACATCATGCCGCCCATGCCGCCCATGCCACCCATGCCGCCAGCGCCGCCTAAATCAGGTGCGTCGCCTTTTGGCAGGTCGGTTACCATGCACTCGGTGGTGATCATCAGGCCAGCCACAGAAGCCGCGTACTGCAGAGCAGAACGGGTTACTTTGGTTGGATCCAGGATACCCATCGCGATCATGTCGCCGTATTCTTCAGTTGCTGCGTTGTATCCGTAGTTACCTTCGCCCGCTTTCACGGTGTTGGCAACAACAGATGGCTCTTCGCCGCAGTTCAGGACGATCTGACGCAGTGGTGATTCCATTGCGCGCAGCGCAACTTTGATACCCACGTTCTGATCTTCGTTCACGCCACGCAGTTCGCTCAGTTTGGACGCTGCACGAATCAGTGCAACACCACCACCGGCAACCACGCCTTCTTCTACTGCAGCACGGGTTGCGTGCAGAGCATCTTCAACGCGAGCTTTCTTCTCTTTCATTTCAACTTCGGTAGCAGCACCGACTTTGATTACCGCAACGCCGCCAGCCAGTTTTGCTACGCGCTCTTGCAGTTTTTCACGGTCGTAATCAGAAGTTGCTTCTTCGATCTGCTGACGGATCTGGGACACACGGCCCTGAATCGCAGGTTCTTCACCATTACCATCGATGATGATAGTGGTGTCTTTGTTGATAACGATACGTTTGGCCGTACCCAGATCTTCCAGGGTAGTTTTTTCCAGCTCCAGGCCGATCTCTTCAGAGATAACGGTACCGCCAGTCAGGGTAGCGATGTCCTGCAGCATGGCTTTACGACGGTCGCCGAAACCAGGTGCTTTAACCGCAGCCACTTTCACGATGCCGCGCATGGTGTTAACCACCAGGGTAGCCAGGGCTTCGCCTTCAACATCTTCAGCAATGATCAGCAGTGGTTTGCCGGCTTTCGCCACGGCTTCCAGTACTGGCAGCATTTCACGGATGTTGGAGATTTTTTTGTCTGCCAGCAGGATGAACGGGCTTTCCAGCTCGATAGAACCGGTTTCTGGCTTGTTGATGAAGTACGGAGACAGGTAACCGCGGTCGAACTGCATCCCTTCAACAACGTCCAGCTCGTCTTGCAGGCCGGTGCCTTCTTCAACGGTGATAACGCCTTCTTTGCCCACTTTTTCCATCGCTTCTGCAATCAGTTTACCCACGGTTTCGTCGGAGTTTGCAGAGATGGTGCCTACCTGAGCGATGGCTTTGGAGTCGGAGCAAGGTACGGACAGTTTTTTCAGTTCTTCAACAGCGGCGATAACCGCTTTGTCGATACCGCGCTTCAGATCCATCGGGTTCATGCCGGCAGCCACTGCTTTCAGGCCTTCGGTGATGATGGATTGAGCCAGTACGGTTGCAGTGGTGGTACCGTCGCCCGCAGCGTCGTTCGCTTTAGAGGCAACTTCTTTCACCATCTGCGCGCCCATGTTTTCGAACTTGTCTTCCAGTTCGATCTCACGAGCAACAGATACGCCATCTTTAGTGATGGTAGGAGCACCGAAGGATTTATCCAGCACTACGTTACGGCCTTTCGGGCCCAGGGTCACTTTTACTGCATCAGCGAGAACATTCACGCCGCGGAGCATTTTCACGCGAGCGTCATTGCCGAATTTTACGTCTTTAGCTGCCATTGGTATTTCCCTTCAACTCGTTCAGTTCAGAAGATAAAGCGTTATTACGCTTCAACAATTGCCAGAATGTCGCTTTCGGACATGATCAACACTTCTTCATTGTCGATCTTCTCTGCTTTCACGCCGTAACCGTCGTTGAAAATAACGATATCGCCAATTTTCACATCCAGTGGTTGGACGTTGCCGTTTTCCAGCACACGGCCTTTACCCACTGCCACTACTTCACCACGAGTAGATTTACCCGCTGCAGAGCCAGTCAGAACGATGCCGCCAGCAGATTTTGATTCAACTTCTTTGCGCTTGACGATAACGCGGTCATGCAATGGACGAATACTCATTGAACGCTCTCCTGTAAGAAGGTCTCTATCAGATTTAGGGTTGTCACCGGATTATGATTACCGGCCTCGTGGGATTTGAAATGGGGGCATTCCATCCCCCTTCAAGGGGGCAGCCAAAAAAAATTTTCGCTTTTGATGGCAATACTGAGCTACCGATGCAAGAAACGCGGCCTGGGCCGCGTTTCTTTATCTATCGTTAGGTTTGTCACGATCTTCAGGCTGGCTTCCCAGGGTATAACGATCGTCACTCTTACGTTGAAACTCACCGTCAAAGGTGTTGCCGCTGGCAGCATCCCCCCCCGTTCCCCAACCGCCAGGACGGTAGACGGAAAGATGCGGCATCAGCTTCAGCGTCAGCGATTTCTGTACCGGCGGCAGCAGCAACAACAGGCCAAGGAAGTCGGTAAAGAATCCCGGCACCAGCAGCAGGAAGCCCGCCAATACCAGTGAAACGCTCTTCACCATTTCCGCCGCCGGGCTTTCACCCGCGGCCAGCTTCTGTTGCATCTGCATGAAAGTTTTCATGCCCTGATTACGCACCAGCGAAATGCCGACGCAGGAGGTAAACACCACCAACAACAGGGTGATCGCCACGCCCATGACGGCGGCGACTTTGATAAATAGCGATATTTCTATGTAAGCCAATAAAAATATCAGCAGTAACGGTAACCAGCGCACCTGGTTCTCCTCTGGCAGATCTACGTTGCCGCAAGGTGGCGACAACGCGAAAAAGGGGCCGGTAAACGGCCGACCTAAATACAATGGGGTCAGCCGACGGCCATTTCAACCAAAGGCCCTTTTTTATTGCTAAAGTTAGTAAACGTGAATGAGATCACAGAACGGGAAACACGTGATTTTAGAAGGCTCATAAGGTGATCTGGATTCAGTCATTTATTACTAACCAGCATATGATCTGGGCAGCAACGGGCACGGTGGTTAATCGTTTCACGCCTGAAGCCTTCGGCAACATAATTTGGTTACCTGACAATTAATTAATTCGGCAGCAATACAAAGAAGGTTCTCATGTCAAATAACATTCGTATCGAAGAAGACCTGTTAGGAACACGTGAAGTCCCCGCAGAAGCCTATTACGGTGTTCACACTCTGCGTGCGATTGAAAACTTTTATATCAGCAACAGTAAAATCAGCGACGTGCCCGAGTTTGTCCGCGGCATGGTGATGGTAAAAAAAGCCGCTGCGCTGGCGAACAAAGAACTCAAAACCATCCCACGCAAAATTGCCGATGTCATCATCCAGGCCTGTGATGAAGTGCTGGATAAAGGCAAATGCATGGACCAGTTCCCGGTGGACGTGTTCCAGGGCGGTGCAGGCACTTCGCTGAACATGAACACCAACGAAGTGCTGGCGAATATCGGTCTGGAGCTGATGGGTCATCAGAAAGGCGAATACCAATACCTGAACCCTAACGATCACCTCAACAAATGCCAGTCCACCAACGATGCCTATCCTACCGGTTTCCGCATTGCGGTTTACGCTTCCAACCAAAAACTGATCGACGCGATTAACCAACTGCGCGAAGGCTTTGACCGCAAAGCCACAGAGTTCGAAACCATCCTGAAAATGGGTCGTACCCAATTGCAGGATGCAGTGCCTATGACTCTGGGCCAGGAATTCCATGCGTTCAGCGTGTTGCTGAAAGAAGAAACCCGTAACCTGCATCGCACCGCCGAACTGCTGCTGGAGGTGAACCTGGGCGCCACCGCTATCGGTACTGCCCTGAACACGCCGGAAGGCTACTCGCAGTTGGCGGTACAGAAACTGGCTGAAGTCAGCAACCTGCCGGTCGTGCCGGCCGAAGATTTGATCGAAGCCACTTCCGACTGCGGTGCCTACGTCATGGTGCACAGCGCACTGAAACGTTTGGCGGTCAAACTGTCCAAAATCTGTAATGACCTGCGCCTGCTGTCTTCAGGCCCACGTGCCGGTCTGAACGAAATCAACCTGCCGGAACTGCAGGCTGGCTCCTCCATCATGCCTGCCAAGGTCAACCCGGTGATCCCGGAAGTGGTCAATCAGGTGTGTTTCAAGGTGATTGGCAACGACACTTGCGTTACCATGGCGGCCGAAGCAGGCCAGCTGCAGTTGAACGTGATGGAACCGGTGATTGGCCAGGCCATGTTCGAGTCCATTCACATCCTGACCAACGCCTGCTATAACCTGCTGGAAAAATGCATTAACGGCATCACCGCGAACAAAGAAGTGTGCGAGCACTATGTGTTCAATTCCATCGGTATCGTCACCTATCTGAACCCGTTCATTGGCCACCACAATGGTGACATCGTCGGGAAGATCTGTGCTGAAACCGGCAAGAGCGTACGCGAAGTGGTGCTGGAACGCGGTCTGTTGACCGAAGCCGAGCTGGATGACATCTTCTCCGTGGAGAACCTGATGCACCCGGCCTATAAAGCCAAACGCTATACGGATGAAAATGAACAATAACAGACACACCCGGTAGCCCAAAAAGGCACGCTAAATCCCCTGGATAGCGTGCCTTTTTACTTTCCATCGCCCACAAAATTTTAACTTTTCGTTTTCAAAAAAACTTATTTTAAGGAGTAGACACTATGTTAGCCGTAGAATTGGTTATCGTTCTGCTGGCCATTTTTTTAGGGGCCAGGCTGGGCGGTATCGGAATTGGATTTGCAGGAGGGCTGGGAGTGTTGGTCCTGGCGCTGATTGGCGTGAAGCCGGGCAGCATTCCGTTCGACGTGATATCCATCATCATGGCAGTCATTGCCGCGATCTCAGCGATGCAGGTCGCCGGCGGCATGGATTATCTGGTCCAGCAAACGGAAAAACTGCTGCGCAAGAACCCTAAGCACATCACCATTCTGGCACCGATCGTCACCTATTTTCTGACCATCTTCGCCGGTACCGGCAACATTTCTCTCTCCGCACTGCCGGTGATTGCAGAAGTAGCGAAAGAACAGGGCATCAAGCCTTGCCGCCCGCTGTCTACCGCCGTGGTATCCGCCCAGATTGCCATTACCGCCTCGCCAATTTCCGCTGCGGTAGTCTACATGTCCTCAGTGATGGAAGGCCACGGTGTCAGCTACCTGCACCTGCTGATGGTGGTCATGCCTTCTACCTTCTGCGCCGTGGTATTGATGTCGCTGCTGGTAAGCTGGTTATTCGACTCCAAACTGTCTGACGATCCGGTTTACCTGAAACGCCTTGAAGAAGGCCTGGTCACCCTGCGCGGCAACAAGCTTGTGGAAATCAAACCTCGCGCCAAAGTCTCGGTACTGCTGTTCCTGCTGGGTGTGCTGTGCGTAGTGGCCTACGCCATTATCAACAGTCCGGGTCTGGGCCTGGTGGCAAAACCCTTGATGAACACCACCAACGCGATTCTGATCATCATGCTGAGCGTCGCCACCCTGACCACCTTGCTGTGCAAAGTCGATACCGATATGGTACTCAACTCCAGCACCTTTAAAGCCGGCATGAGCGCCTGTATCTGTATCTTGGGCGTGGCCTGGCTGGGTGACACCTTTGTGCAGGCCAACATCGACTGGATCAAAGATACCGCGGGTAACGTGATCCAATCACACCCGTGGTTGTTGGCGGTGATTTTCTTCTTCTGCTCGGCACTGCTGTACTCTCAGGCCGCTACCGCCAAGGCACTGATGCCAATGGCGCTGGCGCTGAACGTCTCGCCATTGACCGCCGTCGCGTCCTTTGCCGCCGTTTCCGGCCTGTTCATCCTGCCGACCTACCCTACGCTGGTCGCCGCGGTACAGATGGATGACACCGGCACCACGCGCATCGGACGTTTTGTGTTTAACCACCCGTTCTTTATTCCCGGCACCATCGGGGTGATATTGGCGGTGCTGTTCGGCTTCCTGCTGGGCAGCCTAATGCTGTAATGCTTTCACCGGGGCTGCGGCCCCGGTTTCTCCCCCGCCCATTGGCGATAAACTCGCCTTCTAGCCGACCCTCCTTCAAGGTATAGTGCCCACTGATAATCTCGATGAGAGGGCTGAAGATGTCTGATTGCGAAGCTGTCGTCATACTCTGCACCGCACCCGATGAAGCCACGGCTCAAGACCTGGCGGCCCGGGTTTTGGGAGAAAAGCTGGCGGCCTGCGTCACGCTGCTGCCCGGCGCGTCATCGCTATATTACTGGGAAGGGAAACTGGAACAGGAATACGAAGTGCAGATGCTGTTTAAAAGCGAACGCCGCCATCAAGATGCCTTGCTCAACTACCTGAAACAACATCACCCGTATCAGACGCCCGAGCTGCTGGTGCTGCCGGTGATGACTGGAGATAAAGACTACCTGTTATGGATCAACGCCTCATTAAATTGATATTCCTGCTATGCAGCCTGTTTTTGTTACCACAGGCGGCTCAGGCATCGCTGTTCGCCCCTAACGGCGGCAACGCATTCGTGCCGGTCGATCAGGCGTTTGCCTTCGATTTTAAGCAGCAAGACCACCAGCTGACGCTGAACTGGCAAATTCGCCCCGGTTATTACCTCTATCGCCAGCAAATCAAACTGGTGCCGCAGCAGGCAAGGTTAGGCTCCTTTGAGCTACCGGCCGGGCTGAGCCACAAGGATGAATTCTTCGGCGAAGTCTCCATTTTCAAACAACGGCTTAATCTGCCAATCCCACTGCAGCAGGCCGCCAGCGGCGCCAGCCTGAGCGTGACTTATCAGGGCTGCGCCGAAGCAGGTTTTTGTTATCCGCCGGAAACGCGGGTGATCCCGCTGGATGCAGTAAGTGCCACAACCGCACTGCCAGTCAGCGCACCCGAAGAACCGGTGCCAGCCAGTCTGCCGTTCTCTCCCCTATGGGCACTGCTGATTGGCATTGGCATTGCTTTCACTCCCTGCGTGTTGCCGATGTATCCGCTGATTTCGGGCATCATTCTTGGACGTGAAAAGCCGCACAGCAGCGGCCGTATCCTGGCACTGGCGGTGGTTTACGTGCAGGGCATGGCGCTGACCTACACCCTGCTGGGTTTGGTGGTTGCCGCCGCCGGCTTGCAATTCCAGGCAGCGCTGCAGCATCCGTATGTGCTCATCGGCCTGTCGGTCCTGTTTATCGCACTGGCATTGTCGATGTTCGGTTTGTATTCGCTGCAGTTACCTTCTTCGCTGCAAACCCGGCTGGCGGGCTGGAGCAATAGCCAACAAGGCGGCTCGCTGCCTGGCGTATTCCTGATGGGTGCACTGGCCGGGCTTATTTGCTCCCCTTGCACCACTGCGCCGCTTAGCGCCATTCTGTTGTACATTGCCCAAAGCGGCAATATGTGGGCCGGCGGCGGCACCTTGTATCTGTATGCGCTGGGGATGGGCATCCCGCTGGTGCTGGTGACCCTGTTCGGTAACCGTCTGTTGCCACGCAGTGGCCCATGGATGCAGTATGTCAAAGAGGCTTTCGGCTTTGTGATCCTGGCGCTGCCGGTATTCCTGCTGGAACGAGTGATCGGTGATGTGTGGGGGCTACGGTTATGGAGCCTCCTCGGCCTGGCGTTCTTCGGCTGGGCCTTCGCGCTAAGCCTGAAGACCTCCCGCGGCTGGGTGCGGGTACTGCAATTACTGCTGCTGGCGGCGGCCGTCATTGCTGCGCGACCGCTGCAAGACTGGGCCTTTGGCACCAGCAGCGCACAGCAGGCAGCGGTACAACACCTGAACTTCACACGTATCAGTAATGTCGAACAGCTCAATGCGGCATTACAGCAGGCGCAGGGGAAGCCGGTGATGCTGGATCTGTACGCCGACTGGTGTGTCGCCTGTAAGGAGTTCGAGAAGTATACCTTCAGCGATGCGCGCGTTCAGGCGGCGCTTGCCAACACTGTGCTGCTGCAGGCGGATGTCACGGCCAACAATAACGAGCAGGTCGCGCTCCTTAAGCATCTGAAAGTCCTGGGATTGCCAACTATTCTGTTCTTTAACGATACGGGGCAAGAATTAACCAGCCAACGGGTTACCGGATTTATGGATGCCGCGGCGTTCAACGCGCATTTGCAGAAAGCGGTGCAATAAATAACACTGAGGATCGGAACCGAATTTGGAGGAAGCACAAGTGCAACGTGAACACGTCCTTGATACGGCACTGGGGCTGTTGGAACAACAGGGCCTGGCGACCACCACACTGGAAATGCTGGCGGAGAAACTCGATGTACAGCCGGGCGACCTGAAACGGTTCTGGCCGGATCGTGAAGCGCTGCTGTATGACTGCCTGCGCTATCATGGTCAGCAAATTGATACCTGGCGTCGCCAGTTGCTACTGGACGAGACCCTGAGCCCACAGCAAAAACTGTTGGCGCGCTATGACGTTTTGGCAGAGTACGTCAAACACGATCGCTATCCCGGCTGTTTGTTTATCGCTGCCTGCAGCTTTTTCCCGGAGGTGGATCACCCGATCCACCAGTTGGCAGAGCAACAGAAGCTGACGTCGCTGGATCTGACCCGCGATTTGCTGCGTGAAATGGATGCCGATGACGCCGATATGGTGGCACAACAGATGGAGCTGATTCAGGAAGGTTGCCTGAGCAAACTGCTGATAAAACGCCAACTACAGGACGTATCCGTGGCCAAGCGGCTCGCGGAAGACATCTTGCAGGTGGCTCAGTGCCGCAGAAACGGCGCGTTAAGTTAATTCAGTGTGCGGCGGTGCACTGCCGCCGCAGAATTTTTGGCCAACCCGGCGCATTTTTTGTGCCCTTTGACCGAAAAGCCAGCAACCAGAGGCGTTTTACCTGATTTCACTCATAAAGCCGTTGACTGCCTTCGGCCAATACGGTTTAATGCTGCGCGTTGCCCGGATAGCTCAGTCGGTAGAGCAGGGGATTGAAAATCCCCGTGTCCTTGGTTCGATTCCGAGTCCGGGCACCATATTTAGAAGAACCCGCCTATGGCGGGTTTTTTGCTTTCAGGGATAGGACTCTTCATCGAACCCGTTCGATTATTCGGCCAAAGGCCTCACCCTGCGGGCCAACGCTAAAGCGTTGTTCAACCCGGCGTAAACGCCGGTTGTCCGAGTCCGGCACCATATTTAGAAGAACCCGCCTATGGCGGGTTTTTTGCTTTCAGAGATAGGACTCTTCATCGAACCCGTTCGATTATTCGGCCAAAGGCCTCACCCTGCGGGCCAACGCTAAAGCGTTGTTCAACCCGGCGTAAACGCCGGTTGTCCGAGTCCGGGCACCATATTTAGAAGAACCCGTCTATGGCGGTTTTTTTGCTTTCAGGGGTAGGACTCTTCATCGAACCCGTTCGCCTTCCATCATCGTTAACTAAAGTACTTCACAATCAACATAGCGCCGGAAGCCAACAAGATCACATTGATGAGCTTGAGGAATTGCTCACGCGACATCTTCAACGTGAAGTAACGGCCCAGCGTAATCCCCACCAGCATGCCCGGCACCAGCACCAGTGCCAGCAGTAATAAGTCAACGTCCAGATAAACACCGGCCAGAGCAAAAATGACCACCCGAGTCAGGGTACTCATACCAATCAACGTGGTTTGGGTTATGCGGAAAGCTTCTTTTTTCTCAATCCGGCCGCTGAGATAGATGGCATAAATAAAGCCACCGCTGCCAAATAGCGCGCTGAATATCCCCCCAACCAAACCAAAGGGCACCGCCGCCCTGGGTGAGAATTGCCGAGCAGGCTTTAAACCACTGAGTGAATAGAGCGCGTAAAACACCACAAAAATCCCCAGCGCCAGCAACAGAATTTCTGGTCGAGTCTTCAGCAGGATCACCGCCCCCAATAGGCTGCCGATAATCATCAGTGGGACTAGTCTTTTTAATTCTGGCCATTGGGCGTTCCGCCCGTCGCGACTGACATTAACAATAGCCGCGCACATATCCAGCAGTGCCAGCAACGGGACGATTTTCGCCACCGGCATATAGAGCGCCATTATCGGACTGGCAACTAACGCGGAACCAAAACCGGCGATACCGAAGATCACATAAGCCACTAATAGTGTGGCTGCCAGTACCAAATAGCTGGAAAGCGTTAAGGTTTCTTGCATATTTGCAGTTCCCAATCCATGAACATTATTGAGCCAAACGGCAAAACCTTTGGCCTAGGCCCGGCAAATTTAGTCCACGGGGGCGTTTTTGACCACCTGAGCGTTGATGTTACTATAGGCAGATCACAATAGAGCGCGACGACGTTTAAGGACGATATTTGAGTATGGGAAGCACATTCGCTGTATGGCGGCTGATTGCCGTGTGCCTAATCAGTCTGGGATTACTGGGGTGCGGCTCCGGAAAGAAATCAAACAGCTATGACCGTGATTATGATCGCTTGGCCAGAGGCAGCTATAACGGCAACACCTATACCGTTAAACGTGGCGATACGCTGTTCTACATTGCCTGGATCACCAACAGCGAAGTCAGCGAGTTGGCACGGCGCAACAAAATCCCCAAACCCTACAACCTCGAGATTGGCCAAAAGCTGGCGTTAAATAACGCGACGGTGAAGAAAGGCAAGACACGTAAAACACAGTCAACCAGTCAGATTGCAGCCGTTGCACCGCCGATCCGCAGCAGTATCAAATGTTGGCGCTGGCCGACTCAGGGCAACATTATCAGCAAGTATTCCACTGCCGACGGGGGCAATAAAGGCATCGATATCGCCGGTAACCGCGGGCAACCGGTATTTGCCGCAGCCAAAGGACGGGTGGTGTATGTCGGCAACCAACTGCGAGGCTATGGCAACCTGATTATGATCAAACACAATGATGAGTACATCAGTGCCTATGCCCACAACAATACCCTGTTGGTTCGCAACGCTCAGGAAGTGAAAGCCGGGCAGAAGATTGCCACCATGGGCAGCACAGGTACCGACAAGGTGATGCTGCACTTCCAGATCCGTTATCGTGCCACCGCATTGGATCCGCTGCGCTTCCTGCCGGCTCAGGGTTCTGCCCCCTCCTGCTGATCCCGAGACGATAAAAAACCCGCCATCAGGCGGGTTTTTTACGTCAAATCAATCCCGCCCAAAAGCGGTTAAGAGTCTGTCATCTGCCTGGCCTTGCCGGACAAGAACTCTTTCTCGAAGGCCAACGCCTTTTTACTGTCGAACTGATGCTCCCATTTAGCGACCACCAGCACCGCCAGCGCATTGCCCACCACGTTCAGTGCGGTACGCGCCATATCCAGAATGCGATCTACACCGGCAATAAACGCCAGGCCCTCCAACGGGATCCCCACGCTCCCGAGCGTCGCCAACAGCACCACAAAGGAAACACCGGGCACGCCGGCAATCCCCTTGGAGGTAAGCATCAGCGTCACCACCAGTACAATCTCCTGGCCCAGGGACAGTTCAATCCCATACAGCTGCGCAATAAAGATCGCGGCAATGCTCTGATACAGCGTTGAACCGTCCAGATTGAAGGAGTAACCGGTCGGTACCACAAAGCTGGTGATCGCTTTCGGCGCGCCATAAGCCTCCATCTTTTCAATGATACGCGGCAACACCGTTTCCGAACTGGCGGTGGAAAAGGCCAGGATCAATTCATCCTTCAGGATACGGATCAGCGTCCAGATACGCAGGTTACAAAGACGGGCGACCGCCCCCAGCACCACCAACGCAAAGAAGACAATCGCGAAGTACACCAGCAGTACCAGTTTAGCCAGGGGTAACAACGAGGCGAAGCCAAAGTTGGCAACCGTCACTGCAATCAGACCAAACACCCCAATCGGCGCATAACGCATGATCATATGCGTGACTTTAAACATGCTTTCGGAAACCGCTTTAAACACCTTCAGCAGTGGCTCTTTGGTTTCTTTCGGCAGTGACGACAGGCCCAGGCCAAACAGCACCGAGAAGAAGATAATCGGCAGCATGTCGCCTTTCGCCATCGAGGCGAAGATATTTGACGGGATCAACGACAGAATCGTGGCAACCAGGCTGTGCGAGCCACTTTGCACCTGCTCCGTGGTTTTCTCATACTGCGAGATATCCACCGCTGTCAGCGTCGACATATCGATGCCATGGCCGGGTTGAAAAACATTAGCCAACGTCAGCCCTACCACGATGGCGATAGTGGTGATTACTTCGAAGTAAATAATGGTTTTCAACCCGAGCCGGCCTAACTTTTTCGCATCCCCCACTCCGGCAATGCCAACGACCAGCGTCGAAATAACGATCGGTACTACAATCATCTTAATCAGGCGGATAAATATATCACCGGCCGGGCTAAGAATATTACTGACTAACCACTCTCGGGATTCAGTTTGATTATGGAGCACCGCCCCGACGATAATACCCAACGCCAATGCAATCATAATTTGCCAGGCAAGACTGATTTTTACACTCTTCATACCAAAAAAGTCCTCAAAGACTCTTTTCGGCACATTTATAATAACGCACCGAAAAGAATACTTAATCATTTAATACAGGCTTATGTTAATAACCAGGAGGCGCCCACCTGCCCTTAGTGCAACGCTGCCTAAATCTGTACCATTTGGACCGCATGGTCTGCAAGCCTTGTTTTAGCTGGCTTTTATGTAAATCACGACCCATGCAAAATCTGATTATCAAGCGCAAAAGGCATAATTTATTGTAATTAAAAGCATAATTTTCTGTGGAATATCTCACAGAACCGCCCAAGATCCGGCGTTTTAAACCGGATAAAAGTGCGTTAACTTTCGTTAATCCTGCATATTTAGTCTAATGATTATGTTTCTATTATGTTGCGCGTAGGTTTTTAAAATGAAAAATAATGATAGTCATCGTCTGGAGCAGCAATACTCTATTTAATTAAAATAACTCCCAGGCACTTTACTTATAGCAATGCTAGCCAAACTGTATTAGTAAAGAGTTTAACAACGATTTAATGCGTTTTTTTACCTTCACTATTATCTATAAAAAGAACATTAATGACCGAGTTGGTTATTCTTTTTAGTTCTTTAGATAGCGTTTTCTGACGAAAACTTCCTATCTAACCGTTTTCTCCCGCCAAGCAGGCAGATGCCCCACACAAATGAGGCAGAACTATTACAAATCAATATCTTCGTTGCGTGATCTGCCGCCCAAAAAAGAAACAAAGAATCGGAGCAAACTATACTTAACCTTCAGTTGACATATCATTAACAACTTCAAGGAGAAAAGCCATGAGCCAAGTGCATAAACACGCTATTCCTTCTGCAATTGCAGAACACGCCCTGATCAATCCAACGCAATATCAACAATATTATCAACAATCTGTGCAAGACCCAGAAGCGTTCTGGGGCGAGCAGGGAAAAATCCTGGACTGGATAAAACCTTATACCCGGGTAAAAAACACCTCATTCGATCCGGGCCATATCAGCATTCGCTGGTTTGAAGACGGCACCCTGAACCTGGCAGCCAACTGCCTCGATCGCCACCTGGCCGAACGCGGCGACCAAACCGCCATTATCTGGGAAGGTGACGATCCCACCCAGTCAAAACAGGTGACTTATAAACAACTGCACCATGATGTCTGCCAATTCGCCAACGTGCTGAAAAAACTGGGCGTCAAGAAAGGCGACGTCGTGGCTATCTATATGCCAATGGTGCCGGAAGCCGCGGTCGCCATGCTGGCCTGCGCCCGCATCGGGGCCGTACATTCGGTAATCTTTGGCGGTTTCTCGCCGGAAGCCGTGGCCGGGCGCATTATCGACTCCAACGCCAAACTGGTTATTACCGCCGACGAAGGCCTGCGTGCCGGGCGCGCAGTTCCGCTGAAGAAAAATGTCGATGACGCGCTGAAAAATCCAGGCGTGAAAAGCGTCACCAACGTCGTCGTGTTCCAGCGTACCGGCAAACCGGGTTACTGGCAGGAAGGCCGCGATCTGTGGTGGCATGAACTGACCCAGGGTGTTTCAGCCGACTGTCCACCTGAAGAGATGAATGCGGAAGACCCGCTGTTTATCCTTTATACCTCCGGTTCGACCGGTAAACCCAAGGGCGTGTTGCACACCACCGGCGGTTATCTGGTGTATGCCGCCATGACCTTTAAATACGTATTCGATTACCACGACGGCGACGTGTACTGGTGTACCGCCGACGTCGGTTGGGTCACAGGCCACAGCTATCTGTTGTACGGCCCGCTGGCTTGTGGTGCCATAACCCTGATGTTTGAAGGGGTGCCTAACTACCCTGGCGTTAACCGTCTGTCACAGGTGATCGACAAGCACCAGGTCAATATCCTGTATACCGCCCCTACCGCCATTCGTGCCCTGATGGCCGAAGGTGACAAAGCTATTGAAGGCACCAAACGCGACTCGCTGCGCATCATGGGCTCGGTCGGCGAGCCGATCAACCCGGAAGCCTGGGAGTGGTATTACAATAAAATCGGCAACGGCAAATGCCCGATCGTCGACACCTGGTGGCAGACCGAAACCGGCGGCTTTATGATCACTCCGCTGCCCGGTGCCACCGAGTTGAAAGCCGGTTCCGCTACGCGACCGTTCTTTGGTGTTCAACCGGCGCTGGTCGATAATATCGGCACTGTGCAAGAGGGTGCCTGTGAAGGCAACCTGGTGATCACCGACTCCTGGCCGGGCCAGGCTCGCACGCTGTTCGGCGACCACGATCGTTTCGAGCAAACCTACTTCTCGACCTTTAAAGGGATGTATTTCAGCGGTGACGGCGCACGCCGTGACGAAGACGGCTATTACTGGATCACTGGCCGTGTCGATGACGTACTTAACGTGTCAGGCCACCGTTTGGGGACCGCCGAGATCGAATCGGCCCTGGTCTCCCACCCGAAAATTGCCGAAGCGGCGGTGGTCGGTATCCCACATAACATCAAGGGCCAGGCGATTTACGCCTATATCACGCTGAACCACGGTGAAGAACCAACGCCTGAGCTATATACCGAAGTACGTAACTGGGTACGTAAAGAAATAGGACCGATCGCCACGCCGGACGTGCTGCACTGGACAGACTCTCTGCCAAAAACGCGTTCAGGCAAGATCATGCGTCGCATCCTGCGCAAAATTGCCGCCGGTGATACCAGCAATTTGGGTGATACCTCAACGCTGGCGGATCCGGCCGTAGTCGACAAGCTGTTGGAAGAAAAACAATCAATGAAAGTTCCGTCGTAATTTCCGCCGCCTAAGGCCGATCAGCGGAAAAATAACCCGGTGATCGGCATCAAGCGCGGCGTACTCTATCAATACCTACTGGAGATGCTCTGATGAATGACACCATTTATCAAGGGATTGAGGAAAACCCGCGCTTTATAGAACTGGTGCGAAAACGTAGCCGATTCGCCTGGCTGCTTTCACTGATTACACTGGCGCTGTACGTCAGTTTTATTTTATTGATTGCCTTCGATCCACAGTGGCTGGGCACGCCGATCGCTGAAGGATCGACCATTACCCGCGGGATCCCGGTAGGTGTCGGCCTGATCGTGATCTCTTTCGTGTTGACCGGGATCTACGTCTTCCGTGCCAACGGCGAGTTCGATCGCCTGACTGCAGAAATTTTGCGTGAGGTGAATAAATGAAGCCTTTATTGTCTGTCGCCGCCCTGTTGATGCTGCCGGGCCTGGCTTTTGCCGATGCTATTAGTGGCGAAGTACATCGCCAGCCGTTGAACATTCAGGCGATCGTGATGTTCGTGCTGTTTGTCGGCGCCACGCTGTACATTACTTACTGGGCTTCCAAACGCACTCGTTCACGCCAGGATTACTACACCGCCGGCGGCAAAATTACCGGCCTGCAGAACGGTCTGGCGATTGCCGGCGACTTTATGTCAGCCGCTTCTTTCCTGGGTATTTCCGCACTGGTGTATACCTCTGGTTATGACGGACTGATTTACTCCATCGGCTTCCTGATTGGTTGGCCGATCATTTTGTTCCTGATTGCGGAACGCCTGCGCAACCTGGGCCGCTATACCTTTGCCGACGTGGCTTCCTACCGCCTGAAGCAAAAACCTATCCGTACACTCTCGGCCTGCGGTTCACTGGTGGTAGTCGCGCTGTATCTGATTGCACAGATGGTTGGGGCCGGTAAGCTCATTCAGTTGTTGTTCGGTCTCAACTACCATGTGGCGGTGATCCTGGTCGGTATCCTGATGGTGTTGTACGTCTTGTTCGGCGGTATGCTGGCAACCACCTGGGTACAGATTATCAAAGCGGTATTGTTACTGGCCGGTGCCAGCTTTATGGCGCTGATGGTGATGAAGTCGGTCAATTTTGACTTCAATACCCTGTTTGCCGAAGCCGTGAAGGTGCATCCGAAAGGCATAGCAATCATGAGCCCGGGCGGCCTGGTTTCGGACCCTATTTCTGCGCTTTCGCTGGGGTTGGCACTGATGTTTGGTACCGCCGGCCTGCCGCATATTCTGATGCGTTTCTTTACCGTCAGCGATGCCAAAGAAGCCCGCAAGAGTGTGTTCTATGCCACCGGTTTTATCGGTTACTTCTATATACTGACCTTTATTATCGGCTTCGGCGCAATTTTATTAGTCGGCCCTAATCCGGCGTTCAAAGACGCTACCGGAGCGCTGTTGGGCGGCACCAATATGGCAGCGGTGCATTTGGCCAACGCCGTCGGCGGTAACTTCTTCCTCGGCTTTATTTCGGCGGTCGCCTTCGCCACCATTCTGGCGGTGGTTGCCGGCCTGACGCTGGCGGGAGCCTCTGCGGTATCTCACGATTTGTACGCCAGCGTGATTAAAAACGGTAAGGCAACTGAACGCGATGAACTGCGGGTTTCCAAAATTACCGTGGTGATCCTGGGCATCGTGGCCATTGCGTTGGGGATTTTGTTTGAGAAACAGAATATCGCCTTTATGGTCGGGCTGGCCTTCTCTATCGCTGCCAGTTGTAACTTCCCGATTATCATTCTTTCGATGTACTGGTCACGCCTGACCACTCGCGGCGCCATGATTGGAGGTTGGTTAGGCCTGTTGACGGCGGTGATCCTGATGATCCTTGGCCCGACAATTTGGGTACAGATCCTGGGACACGAAAAAGCCATTTACCCTTATGAGTATCCGGCACTGTTCTCAATGCTGGTTGCCTTTGTCGGCACCTGGCTGTTCTCGGTCACCGACAGCTCACTGGCCGGGCAGCAGGAGCGTGAACGCTTCCGTGCCCAGTTTGTTCGTTCGCAAACCGGACTCGGGATTTCTCAGGGCAGTTCGCATTAAAAATAAGCCAGTGGGTTCAGCATGCTGAACCCACTGTTACTGAATCCAAGCCAATAGGTTCTTCACTGCCGCTGACGTTATTCTTTTTCCATCAGGCCAATGGCGGCAATACCGCGCTTAATTGCCTCATTGTTCATATACAACCGCCAAATGATGCCGGTACGGTAGTTTTCAAGCATAACGATACTAATCCCTTTTTCCAGTCCGTTAACCGAAGACGCATACCAGTACGGTGTAACATCCAGGTTATAACTGCTGTTAAATCCATATTTACCCCAGGTATACGGGTGATTCCGGTAATAGTTTTGCATTGCCGCCAGTGATTCTTTTGGCGTAAACACTATTGCCCCTACCGCGCCGGAGAGCGCCATGGTGCCATCGGTACTAGCGGCAATTGCCGGTGGTGCACCATAGGCTCCATGGTAGTCACCATCCGGACCCTTGGTCGCCGACAGCCCCCATGAGTCAGGACCAAAGGTCTTGAAGCTATCCTGTTCATCAATGCTGTATTGGCGACTGATTTGCGAATTGAGTACCGCGTCGTTAAACCAGTCATCACCCACCTTATCAACCTTGCCACGGAAATCGACCCAGGCATTTGAGAACTGATTGGTAAAACTGGAGCCAAAGTAAGTATCAAATACCGGCTTACTGCCACGATAGGATCGCTTGCCACGGCCGATGCTGTAGAACATATCGCCGTTGACCGGATGCGTCGGGGAACCCGCCGCCAGCACATACATACTGGCTTGCTCTACAGGACCTGCCCATTTGCTATCATGAAACCCGCCGCCATTTTCCGGGAACCAGGCCATATAAAAGCGATTGGTCTTCTCATCACGGAACCATGGCCACTCGACCTTATGATAAATCTGGTCGGCCATTTTTTTTATTTCGCCGCCAAAGTATTCCCCCGCAACAATCACCCCGTTTAGCGCCAGCGTGCTATCAATAGTTGAAAGTTCGGAAGTCCAGATTCGTTTCGCAGTCAACTTATCCAGGAAATGGTAGAAGAAGCCATTATGCTGCTCAGCATTATTTAACAGCATATTCAACGTCCCCAGAGTACGGGCAGCGCCTTGTTCTCTGGTGATCCAGCCGTTATCAATACCAATCGTAATCGCCGACAGGGCAAAACCGACCTGTGCCACGTTGCAGACTCGTGGTTGCACTGAGTTACTCACCAGACCGTAGCCTGGGCTGGCAGGATCGCTATTTGCCATCTCCCAGAAGAAATCGAAACTTTTTCTGGCTTCCAGCTCAATCAGTGCGGAATCGCCTATCTCACGAACCGGCGGCTTTTCAGTATCAAAAATTTGTAGCTCGTAGATCGAGGGTAAGTCACTCGCCGCGGTAATATTCAGCCGAATTTGCGATGCTTTAACGCGAGGGAAATAAAGCTTGGCGTTCGGGCCGATGGTCGTTCCCTGATAAACCGGTCGCCATTGCCCGTTTTGCAGGACTTCAAGGGTAAAAGCGCTAACCCGAGACTTATACTCGTTGATCTGCAGCAGATCAAAATTAATCTCAGCCCCAAAATCCACAGTAAGCCATGCCGGAAGCGGAACATTATGAGATGCCCAGCGGCTCTGACTATCGCCATCGATGGATTTATCAGCCGTATACTGCGGCTGTTTAAACCATATGCTGCTGGCACTGGCCTTGGCATTAATATCCCACAGCAGGTTATAGCTTGGTCGTACTTCAAATTGATATTTAACACCGCGGATACCATGCGGATAGCATTCCTGAATATAAAGTTGGGAATGTTCCAGCAATGGCGGCAGTTCAAGCTTGAAACGTCCATCATCAGCCACCAAACCGCTCAGCGATACCCCACTGTCAGTGGAAACCTCAAGCGTGCTGCCCGGTGTTGCGGCCCCAATTAGCCAACGGCTTTTATCGGTGAACCCCTGGTTTTCCAGCCTGAAAGCCGCGACCACCGTCACGTCACAGTAGGCGGAATAGGCACCATCAGCGCTGGTGACCGTAATTGTCGTCCTGCCCGGATGAAGTGCTTTAACAGTGCAAGACGTTTCTTTGACTTCCAAGCCGGCAACTTCAGCATCCGTATTTTCCCAGTTTAGTGTCTCTGCATTCACAGCTTTAATGCTGGCAACCAAGGTAAAGACTTTGCCGACTTCCAGCGTAACCCTCTCCTGATTTAGCGTGATACCTGATGGATCCTCTTGCACCAGCGTTTGTTCTGTCAATTTCGGCAAGATCTCACGCCCTTGCCGGGTAGCAAGCATCGCATCCTTAATCTGGAGACCGTGCAAGGGCAAATGCCTGCGCGTTTTGAGGGTAAATAATACCTGCCCCAGGCTGGCATCTGATAACCGCTCCTGCGACACAAACATGCTGCGTAAACCGAGCTCATTGCTGGCATAGGCGCTGTGCTCAGGGGAGTAATCCTCAGCGGCAACGCCATTGGTTACCCCGTGCCTCTGGGTGTCTACACCGTCCTTATAAAAACAGACATTACTGGCTAAATCATTTTGTAATTCTGCATTGGGAACAGCGATGAAAGTTTTGTCGTCAAACGAGAATGCGCTGCCTGCAAAACTGGCAGCGTACGCCTCTTTGCCATAAGCTATCACAAGGTAGTCTTTATCTGTGCTTTCATTCAAACTGCCATCGAACGAGTAATGACGAGTTTTAAACGCTGGAACAAGTTGTTGGTAATAGGTTTCATATTCCTGTTGAACTTGCTGAGGGGGAATAATATTGTTGGATATCTGAACGCGGTCGAGTAAAGCATTTTCCAGGCTATACTTACCCAGCCCGTTGGCGCCGATATTAAAATCCAGATGAGTCTTGGTATGACCATTACCAGTGATGGAGATCCGTTTTTGCTCCTTGCCATCCAGATAAAAAATAGCGTCTCCACGTCTATCCTGTGTAATAGCAATATGGTGCCATTGATTATCAGCAATCTTAATGTTTTGTTCGGCACCAATATCCAGGCGTGACCTGGATTCGTCTTTCCAGTTGCAGACCAGATAGTCCTTATTGACACCAATCAACCAACCGATATTTGAATCATTCCACCAGTCTTTATTGGATATAATGAGCCCGTTACTCGCTGTACCCGTTTTAATCCAGAATGACAGACTAAAATCACGATAGTCCGAAGTTAGAAAACTATCTTTTACTAAAAAAATAGTACTATTCTCTAAGTCACCGTCCTGACCAATATAGTTTTTAGTCAGGAGAGTATTACCTGAAACTTTATCTTTATTGTTATTTCCCGATATACATTCAACGTCTGAATTGAAGTCTATTTTTTTAAAAAAAGTGCCTGCCGTATCATATTTACTCCCTGAAAAAACTATTTTTTTATATTCTCTGCACATGTTAATTCACCTAAATTTTAAATAGATTTAAAAGCAGGTGGACAATAGCATGGGCTTGCCAAGGCAAAATTTTATCCATGTAGTGTGATAAATCATACAACTGAAGCGATGTAACAACCCGAAAAATAGCGGGCGAGAATATAGCGTGATTTATGCGATGTGAATAGACCCGGATTTCCTAGACGGTTCCGTGCCTCATGAACCAGGCACTTTCATAAACTGCAGGGGGTTGATCCTCACAGGCACTGTGGCGGCGTTTAGCATTATAAAACATCTCTACATAATCGAAGA
>NZ_CAMKGL010000005.1 GCF_946227985.1 Serratia quinivorans | reverse complement strand
GGCAATAGCGCGGTGGTCCCACCTGACCCCATGCCGAACTCAGAAGTGAAACGCCGTAGCGCCGATGGTAGTGTGGGGTCTCCCCATGCGAGAGTAGGACACTGCCAGGCATCAAACAAAGTACAAAGCCTCATGCGAAAGCATGGGGCTTTGTACTTTGTCTGCTATAAATAAATGACCGTTATCCCACCAATTTTCAGACCACTCTTCAATGCACATCACATAAATCACGCTATATTCTTCGCCCGCTATTTGTTTTAATTGTTAACCAAATACTAACAATTAAATCACATTCAAACGGCAGGACGCCGACTTCACTGTTTATCTGGCTCGGAGAATATAAAATGACAGAAACAACCTCGGCCATTGAGGATGAAGGGGTCGCCGATCTGGCGGTTCAGGACAAAAAGAAGCGTATTTTCGCGATTGTTGGGGCTTCATCAGGGAACCTGGTGGAGTGGTTTGATTTTTACGTCTATTCCTTCTGTTCTATCTACTTTGCCGCCTCGTTTTTCCCCGCCGGCAACAGCACTACCCAGTTGCTGCAAACGGCCGGTGTGTTTGCGGCAGGTTTCTTCATGCGGCCAATCGGTGGCTGGTTGTTCGGGTATATTGCCGATAAGCATGGCCGTAAAAACTCAATGCTGATCTCTGTCTGTATGATGTGCGCTGGATCGTTGGTGATCGCCTGTTTACCGACCTATGAGTCGATCGGCAGTTGGGCACCGGTGCTGCTGCTGGTTGCTCGCCTGTTCCAGGGGTTGTCGGTTGGCGGTGAATATGGCACCAGTGCTACCTATATGAGCGAGGTGGCCATAAAGGGGCGGCGCGGATTCTATGCATCATTCCAATATGTCACGCTGATTGGCGGTCAATTGCTGGCGCTGCTGGTTTTGGTGGCGTTGCAGCAAATCCTCTCTGCCGGCGAACTCAAGGCCTGGGGCTGGCGTATTCCTTTTGCGATAGGGGCGGTATTGGCCGTAGTGGCGTTATATCTCCGTCGTTCGCTAAATGAAACCTCCGATGCCAAAACCCGCAACCATAAGGATGCCGGTTCGCTGAAAGGGTTGTGGAAGAACCGTAAAGCCTTTCTGATGGTGCTGGGCTTTACCGCCGGTGGCTCGCTAAGTTTTTATACTTTTACGACCTATATGCAAAAGTATCTGGTTAATACCTCTGGAATGGACGCCAAGCTGGCCAGCGGTATTATGACTGCGGCCCTGTTTATCTACATGCTGCTGCAGCCGTTGGTTGGGGCATTATCGGACAAGATTGGTCGTCGAAGCTCAATGCTGATCTTTGCCTCTTTTGCCACCTTACTCACAGTACCTATTCTGTTAACCTTGAAGAATGTCAGCAACCCTTATGCGGCATTCGGTCTGATCGTGCTGGCACTGTTTATTGTCAGTTTTTATACCTCGATCAGCGGGCTGCTGAAAGCCGAAATGTTCCCGCCGGAAGTGCGGGCGCTAGGCGTTGGATTGTCTTACGCGGTGGCTAATGCGATGTTTGGCGGGTCTGCAGAATATGTTGCCCTGTCGCTGAAATCGTATGGCATAGAGAATGCCTTCTTCTGGTATGTTTCCGGCATGTGTTTGTTGGCGCTGATCGTTTCACTTCGCTTGCATCGCAAGGGGAAAGAGATCCAACTGTGAATCAGCGGGTGGCGTGGTACAGGCTATACCCCGTAGCCGCCCCCGCCACATCCCAGGCAAAATCCTTCCAGCTCCAGCCGGTGCCGCCTTCGCGACTGTCATACAGCTCTTTGGCGGCACCCAGCCCGATCGAAAACATCAGGCCAAAGCTCCGGCTGCGAGCCTCACTCCAGTTTTGATGATCGCCATAAGCGGCACCAGCGGCGGCAAAGACAGCGGAAGAGACAAAATGCTGCGCCTTGTCTTTTCCGGTCCAGCTGTCATTTGCCCAATGGGTGCAACCGCTGGTGAACAGGATAAAGGGCAGCACAAACAGACAGCGGAGTGGGCGCATAATGAAAACATCCTGTTGTCATGGCTCATAAAAAACCCCGGCATGGGCCGGGGTCTGCGATAGCTGAATTATAGCGCGCTTACAGTATACGGCTAATCAATCGGTCGATACGGATACGGCGCAGACGGCGGATCAGTTTACGCACTTTGATGGGATACTCCTGGATGCTTTGCAATTCCAGATAGTGTCCCACCACGGTGGTATGGGTGCGGATGCACTCCAGCTCTTTATGCCGCTGCTCACGCATTTCCTGCTTGGGATCGTGGATCAAAATGGCATTTTCCAGATCCAACCGCCAGGCGCGTGGGTTGAGGTTATTACCGGTAATCAACTGCCATTCGTCATCCACCCACATGCCTTTCAGGTGATAGCTGTTATCGCCGTCTTTCCACAGGCGAACAATCAGCTGACCGGTATCGATATAACGCTGCAGACGGCTGAGAAAGCGTCGCAGGTTGATTTCGTACAGGTAAGGCAGCGCGCCGATGATTTTGAATGGCTGATCTTCCGGAATATAGAAGTCATTAGCGGTTTTATCACCGACAATGATTTCCACCTGCTTGCCCTGGCGCAACAGATAAATAATATTGCGTACCAGCAGCGCCGGCAGGTTGAAGTAGGGGGTGCACAGCGTCAGTTTCTGATCGGCGCTGGACATCAGGTGGTGAATGGTTTTGTTCAGTATGCTTTGTTTACCCAGCCCAACCAGCGGAGTTACCGCCAGCTCATCGTTGCTGGCGTTGTTGCGAAACTGATAGCCGGCGCGGCGTAGGCCGAAACGGAACAGGCGAGTTTCGTTTTTGATCTCGGGGCTTTTCGGGCGATCGTCACGATCCAAGCGTTGTACGGCACCGGCGGTCAGCAGATGCTGTTTGATGTAATCGACCAGGGTATTGGCCAATTCACCGTTAGCGATCAGTTGGTAGCGATCGTAACGGTATTTTTCATGCTGATGCAGGTAAACGTCATTGATACTGGCACCGCTGTAAATCACGGTATCGTCGACAACAAAACCTTTCAGGTGCAACACGCCCAAGGCCTCACGGGTGTTGACCGGCACGCCGTATATCGGCACCGGCAGCCCCGGATGCTGGTCTGCCATTGAGCAGTACCAGTCGGCGTTGGTATTGGCGGCCGCGGCGCCGATGCGCCCACGCTGGGCACGATGCCAGTCGACCAGAATGCAAATCTCCAGCTCCGGACACCGCTGCTTAGCCTGATAAAGTGCGTTGAGAATATCGCGCCCGGCGTCGTCGTGCTCCAGATACAGAGCGACCAGATAAATGCGTTGGGTGGCCTTAGCGATTAATTCCAGCAGGGTGGCGCGGTAATCAGACGGCGTGTACAAAGTACGTACATCAGCTACCGTCTGAGGGAGTTTGGGCAGTTGTGCAAGGTGTTGTTGATGTTTGCTACGTTTAAATTTTGACAACATCACAGTGCGCTTCTTCTCTCATGATTAGATGGCCTGAACGCCAAATACGGAAAAACAATAAATCGAATAATCGGGCGATAATACCACTAGTTGCCTCGATTGTGCGTATGTTTTGGCGTTAAGTGGTGGATTCGTAGCGCATTGCGACACAGGTCACTGCGCTTCCTCCACCTGCAGCGGCAGGGTCAAATTAACGATACCGTCCTCAAGTTGCACATCAATACCAAAGCCCAATCGCTGTGCCAGCCCGATCATTCCGCGGTTGTTCGGCATGGTGATACCGGTCAGACGGGTCAACCCATGGGCTCGGGCATAGGCGATCATTTTTTCCAGCAGTTGGCGTCCCAGACCGAGTCCTTTCAGATCGGAACGCACCAGCACGGCAAATTCCGCATCAGTATTGTCCGGGTCGGACAGAGCGCGGGTTACGCCGATGATCTGTTCATCACGCACTGCTACAAAAGCCATTTCTCGATCGTAGTCGATCTGCGTCATGTTAGCCAAATCGTCATGGGTAAACTCGTTGATCTCACTGAAGTAGCGATAGTAGAGATCTTCCTTGGTTACGCGATCGATAAAGTGTTTCAACGCAGGCTCATCTTCCGGCAGGATCGGCCGGAACAGGCATTGCGAACCATCTTTCAACCCAATGGTTTCTTCCAGCTCATGGGGATAAGGACGGATCGCCAACCGCGCCTGTGGGTCGCCCACAAAGGGGGCAAGCTGCATGGAAACATCCAGCAGGGTGAATTCGCTGCCGGAGGCCAGTACCGGGTGGATGTCCAGCCGGGTGATTTCCGGACAGTCGAGGATCAGATTGGAGACTTGTACCAACAGGCGGCTCAGCCCGGGAATATCCAGCGGCCTCAGGGCGCTGCGCCCGCGTATTTTACCTCCTTTTACCGCCTGCAATACCAGATAGCGCGCCAGCGCCATATTCAGCGGCGGCAGCGCCACCGCGACCTGATTTTCCTGTCGCCATTCGATGCCACCTTCCCCCAGCATGATCAATGGGCCAAAAATGGCATCCTGTTCCACCGCAATACGCAGCTCTTGTGCCCCGGCGCGGTTAGCCATGCTCTGCACCAGCAAACCGTGAATACGCGCCTGCGGATAGGTGCGTTTCACCCGGTCAAGAATAGCTTCTGCGGCCCGCTGTACTTCAGTCGCGGTGCGTAAATAGAGCATGACGCCCTGCACTTCAGACTTGTGGGGAATATCCGGCGAACGCAGTTTCAGGGCTACCGGGTAGCCAATTTGTTCGGCGATATGCACCGCTTCGGCGCTGTCTTCGGCAATCCAGGTTGGTAACGTGGTCAGGTCATAGGCCTGCAGAATCGATTGCACCTCGTGGGTATCGAGTTGCGTAGCGCCTTCGGCCAGCGCCTGTTTAATTAATCGGTGGGCATCGGCGGTGTTGGCGGTCAGGCCGATTGGGAGCGCCGGAGTTTCTTTTAGCTGTTTCTGATTACGGCGGTATTCCACCATATGCATAAACGCGGTCACCGCGCCTTCCGGGGTGCGATAGGTGGGTATGCCAGCCTCGGTAAACAGCCGTCGGGCTTCCTGCGAGGAGTATTCGCCACACCAATTGGTGAGTAGCGTAATGCGTTTGCCACGCGGGTGTTGACGCACCGCTTCGATAATACGTTCAGCAGTAATGGTGCCCGGGGCCGCCGCGCTTGGAGCGTGGATCAGCAGTAAGGCGTCGTAGTCATGGCTGTCGAGCAGCGTTTTAACCGCCGCCAGATAACGTTGCGGTGTTGCGTCATCACGCAGGTCAATCGGGTTGCCGGCGAGGATAAACTCGGGCAAAGCCTCGCCAAGCCGCGTCAGGATCTCGTCCCCTAACTGCGCCAGCTTGCCGTTGCGGCCCAGCAGCTCGTCCAAAGCCATAGCGGCCGGTGCGGCACCGTTGCTGACGATCATCAGCCGCTCGCCGCGCAGCGGGTGCATATGGCTCAGGGTCTCTACTGCGGAAAACAGCTCATGGGTATCCTGCACGCGCAACAAACCGGCGCGCTGGATAGCAGCATCGTAGGCGGCATCCAGCCCCTGTTGGCTGTTAAGCAACAGCTGGGCCTGCTGGCTGCGGCCGCTTTTAACCACCAGAATCGGTTTGTTGCGTGAGGCGCTGCGCGAGGCGGATAAAAAGCGCCGTGCATCGCTGATGTTTTCCAGATACAGCAAAATGGCACTGGTTTTGCTATCCCGCGCCAGAAAGTCCAGCAGGTCGTCGACGTCAATATCCAGGCTATCGCCCAGCGCGATAAAATAGGAGAAGCCAACTTCACGCTGCTGTGCCCAGTCGAGAATGGTGTTGGCCACGGCGGCGGACTGGGAAATAAACGCCAGCTTGCCTTTGAGAATGGGGACCGGTGAGAAACTGGCGTTAATGCCTTGCCAGGGTGCCAGCAGGCCGAGGCTGTTTGGCCCCAGCAGGCGCATCGAATAACGCTGCGCGCAGGCTTTCAACTCGGCGAACTGTTCCGGCGGGGAGGAGAGCACAATGGCGGTTTTGCAGCCGCGCTTGCCCAGCGCTTCAATCAATGTCAGGTTACGCTGCGCATGGGTACAAAGTATCGCCAGATCGGGGCTGATGGGCAGGCTGGCGACGTCCGGATAGGCCATCACGCCGCACACGGCCTTGTAGCGTGGGGTGACCGGCATCACCGGCCCGTTGAAACCGCCGGCCAGCAGGTTGCTCATCATCAGGTTACCGGCGCGGCCGGGCTGTTGTGAAGCGCCGAGAACGGCAATCGATTTAGGACGTAAAAGCGCTTCTAACCCTCGCTGGCTCATGCACGACTCCTTTAGGCAACGTTACGCCTGATTCTAGGCGTTTTGCGACGGCTTTGCTGTGACCGGTACCTCCGGGCGGGTAGGTTTTCCGGCCAGATACTGTTGACGGAAATAGTAAAAATGCTCGACCAGCCCGTTGGCGGCGGCCAGATCACCGGCCTGCTGCAACAGCGCTGCCGCCACTTCGGCCGTGCAGTGCTGCTCGGTGCGGCTGGCTTCGCGCAGTTGGTAATTCGACGCGGCGGTCACATTGAGTGAGAACACCGGGAACTGATTGAGGTATGGGCTTTTTCGGAACATTTTGCTCGCCTCGGTCCAGGTGCCGTCGAGCATAATAAACAGCGGCGGTTTGCCACCGGCAGGCAATTCGCTGAATACCGCCCGCTCCGGGGCGGCATAAGAGGCGGGAAACACCACGTAAGGCTGGCGCTCGGGATCGTTAATCGCCGCCAGCAGGGCAGGGTCAACCTCGGTGCGCGACCAAAGAAATGCCTGGGTTTCCGGCAGAATATCGGCGATCAGTCGGCCGGTATTGCTCGGTTTCAGCGGTTCAGCACCAAACATGATCAGGCAAAAACGGCTGGCGGCAGGCTGTGGCTGGATACTGTCACACAGGCAGTTTTTATGGGGTAGCAGGCAGCCCTGACAACGCGGTACGCGGTTGCCACGCGCCAGAAAAGGGCGGGTAGAGCGTTCCAGGCGAAATTGGCGCAGGCGAAGGACGGCGTTGTCGGTCATAAAGATCTCGGGGAAAACCGCTATTGTAACGCAGAAAAAAGCCCGACGGGAGCGTTCGGGCTGGATTGCGTCATGGCGGTGTCAGCGACAATGGGCAACACCGCCTATTGAAAGGCGACGGGTATAGACTTTCTGCGTTAAACTAGTTCATTGAGCCAGTTATCGAACGGCGTTTTTGGCATGGCACCGTTGAGCATGTCGACCATTTTCCCTTCGCGGAACAGCATAATGGTCGGAATGCTGCGGATACGGAAACGGGCGCTCAGTTCAGGTTCCGCCTCGGTGTTGACTTTAACGAAGCGAACTTTGCCGGCGCGCTCCTCGGCGACGTCTTCAAAGATCGGGGCAAAACTGACGCAAGGGCCGCACCACGGCGCCCAAAAATCGACCACCACTGGCAGGCCATCTTGCAACAACGAGTCCAGTGTGGCGGCGGTGGCGTTGATCACCTCGCCGTCAAAGAGCGCATGGCCGCAACGGCCGCATTTCGCGCCGTCAGCCACTCGTTCTTCAGGCACGCGGTTGGTGGCATTACAAGCTGGACAAACTGTATTCATGATGACCTCGGATACTGAGAATGCACGACATGCCGCACTCGGGTTGCGGATATGTATCTTTAATGCTGCTTATTATCGTTAAAAGTAGGGCAATGAACAAAGAGGTTTGTTCAATGAATACGATAGTTGTTAGCTTTTAGCGCAAGTAGGTGGCTTAGCACCCCAACATCAGGTAATCTTCGCGCCCTGCGCGTTGGTGGAGAAGAAAATGAACGATTCATTTAGTGGCAAGAACGGTAAAGTTAAAGTGATGTACGTCCGCAGTGACGACGACAACAACAGCGACGACCGTAACAAGAATAAGCGTCCGGCCGGCAAAGGCCGTCCGGCAGACGGTGCGCGCTCTTCGGGCCGTACCGGTCAGGACAAGCCGCGCGGTAATAACGATCGCCGTGGCTCTGGCTCTGATTCCCGCCGCAGTGAAAGCGACCGTCCTCGCCGTCCAGCGCAAACTGAAGACCGTGGCGGTTATGATTCGCCGTGGAGAACCGTGTCACGTGGCCCGGAAGAAGAGCCGGCGTTTGATCATGGCGGCATTAGCGGTAAGAGCTTTATCGATCCAGAGCAGTTGCGTCGTCAGCGTGCGGAAGAAACCCGTGTTTACGGTGAAAACGCCTGTCAGGCCCTGTTTGCCAGCCGTCCGGACGCTATCGTCCGCGCCTGGTTCGTACAGTCGGTCACGCCACGTTTTCGTGAAGCACTGCGCTGGATGGCGGCAAACCGCAAAGCCTATCACGTGGTGGATGAAGAAGAGCTGGCCAAAGCGTCCGGCACCGAACACCACGGCGGCGTCTGCTTCCTGATTAAAAAGCGTCAGGGTCTGGATGCGCAAACCTATCTGAAAGAAGCTCCGGCGAAAGACTGCGTGCTGGCGCTGGAAGAAGTAGGCAACCCGCACAACCTGGGTGCTATCGTGCGTTCTTGCGCTCACTTTGGCGTGAACGGCGTGTTGCTGCAGGATCCGGCGGTGCTGGAATCAGGTGCTGCGGTGCGTACGGCTGAAGGCGGTGCGGAACACATCAAGGCAATTAACGCCGATGACTTCCTGTCGGTGCTGGATACCTTCCGCAAAGCGGGTTACGCCATCGTCACCACCTCGAGCCACAAAGGGACTCCGTTGGCGCAGGCTAAGCTGCCGGCCAAAATGGTACTGGTACTCGGCCAGGAACGTGATGGCCTGAGCGACAGTGCCTGGCAGCAGGGCGACATGAACGTGTCTATCGGCGGTACCGGCAAGGTGGAAAGCCTGAACGTATCGGTCGCGACCGGTATTTTGCTGGCTGACTGGTGGCGTCAAAACCAGGCCTAAGGCTTTGCAGAATAAAAAAACGGGCACCCTGGGGTGCCCGTTTTGCTTTCTACTGTTTAGTGAGCGCCGCCGCCCCCACCGCCGGAGCTGAATGGCGGTTTCGCCACCCAGACCAGCGCCAGCAGGACCAAGAACACCCCAGCCGACAGCCAGAATATCTCGTTAGCCGAGATAATCAGCCCCTGCGCGGTGATCTCGTTGGCGATATAGGCCGACGCCTGCTGCTTGCTCATGCCAATCTGTTCCAGTTGCCGGTACATGTCTTGCGACTGCGGGCTGTAAGGATTCACAAACTCCGCCAGCTGCGAGTGGTGCTGCGACTCGCGCTGAGTCCACAGCGTGGTGGTGATCGACGTCCCGATCGACCCCGCCAGCGTACGGGTAAAGTTCGACAGGCTCGACGCCGCCGCCATACGCTCCGGCGGCAGGCCGGACAGCGTAATGGTGGTCAATGGCATAAAGAAGCAGGCGATGGCGAAGCCCTGGACAAACTGCGGCCACGCCGAAGCACCAAAGTCCATTCCCGGTTCAAACGTATAAGCGCGCCAGTAAAAGCACACGGCATACATAATGAAGCTGAAGGTCACCAGCCGTCGCATGTCGAGCCGGTTACCGAACTTGCCGATGATCGGCGACAGCAATACCGGTATCAACCCGATAGGTGCCGAAGCCAGCCCCGCCCAGGTAGCGGTATAGCCATACACCTCCTGCAGCAGCTGCGGCAATAGCACGATAGCGCCGAAATACAGCATATAGGCCAGGCTGATACACAGGCAGCCAACGGTAAAGTTGCGCGACTTGAACAGCGACAGATCCACCACCGGGTGGTCGTCCGTCAGTTCCCAGATAATCAGGAACACCAGCGCCACTACCGCCACTACCGTTAGCACTATTATCTCGGTGGAGTTGAACCAGTCCAGCTCTTTGCCCTGATCGAGCATCACCTGCAGCGAGCCAATACCGACGATCAACAGTACCAGACCGATGGTATCGATCGGTTTGATCTCGGTTTTGGTTTCCCTGCCTTTCAACGTCGACATCGCCACCAGGATCACCACGGCGCCAATCGGAATGTTGATGAAGAAGATCCAGCCCCAGTGATAGTTATCACTGATGTAACCGCCGAGGATAGGCCCGAATATTGGCGCGACGATCACCGTCATCGACCATAGCGCCAGGGCCATCGCTCGCTTGGCGGGCGGATAGTTGTTCAGCAACAGACTTTGCGACAGCGGGATCAGTGGCCCCGCGACCACGCCCTGGATCACGCGGAAGAAGATCAGCATGCCCAGGCTGTTGGAGATGCCGCACAGCCAGGAAGCGAGCACGAACAGTGCGGTGGACCAAAGGAACAGCCGCACTTCACCGACGCGCTTCGCCAGCCAGCCGGTGATCGGGATCGAGATAGCGTTCGCCACGCCAAACGAGGTGATCACCCAGGTCCCCTGCGAGTTGGAAGACCCGAGGTTACCCGCGATGGTCGGGATCGCCACGTTGGCAATGGTGGAGTCCAGCACCTGCATAAAGGTCGCCATGGCGAGCGCGACCGTCATCCAGGCGAGCTGGGCACCTTCAAGCGGTTTCTGTGCCAAGGTAGCCTCCCACGCGCTTAGCCGGCATTCGCATGGATCACGTCGGCGATCATCTGGTTAACCGGTGCCAGGTTCAACGCCAGCGCGTCGGTCTGATACAGCGGCTTGTCACGCACCACGTCAGACAGTACGCGGCCGTCCAGATTGGTGGTGTCAACTTTCACCAGCGTCGACAGACCGATACGCAGCGGATGATCGGCGATTTGCTTGGCATCCAGTTCAATACGTACCGGCAGACGCTGAACCACCTTGATCCAGTTACCGGTAGCATTCTGCGCAGGCAGCAGTGAGAAGGCGCTGCCGGTGCCCATATCGATACCGACCACTTTGCCGCTGTACACCACGTCGTCACCGTAAATATCACTGACCACGGTGGCCGACTGACCGATGCGCATATTGGCGATCTGGGTCTCTTTGAAGTTGGCGTCCACCCATATGTGATCGGCAGGCACCACCGCCATCAGCGGGGAACCGGCGGCAATTTGCGCGCCAACCTGTACGCTGCGACGGGACACATAGCCGGTGATCGGGCTGATGATTTTGGTACGCTGCAACGCCAGCCAGGCGTCACGCATTTGCGCAGCGGACTGTTGGATAGCCGGCTGTTGCTCCAGCGGGGTGTTCAGCACCATTGCCTGGTTAGCGTTATATTGCTGAACCGCCACTTCCAGTGCCGCTTTGGCGCTGTCGACCGCATCACGTGCATGTTGCAGTTCTTCACGGCCGATAGCGTCAAGGCTGCCCAGTACCACGCGGCGCTTCAGATCGTTCTCCGCCTTGCTCAGGTCAGACTTGCGCAGGGCAATGTTGGCCTGATACTGCTTGCTGTTGATGATCAGCTGGTGGGTCTGACGCACGCTGTTGGCCAGGCCGGTTTTGGCGCGTTCAAGCGCCTGTTCGGCATCGGTCGGATCCAGCGTGAGCAGCACATCCCCCTGCTTCACGTAGTCGGTATTGTCGAAGTTGACGCTGTTCACGCTACCGTTCACCTGGGCCATGATCTGCACCTGGTTACCGGACACGTAGGCGTCGTCCGTTTCCTGATGATGACGCAACACCAGGAACCAATACACTAAATATGCCACCCCAATAACAATAAAAATAACCGTCATCAACAGCAGCCAAAACTTGCGCTGCTTCTTTTTGCCGACAGGTTGTGGCGGGGTCTGAGTCTCCGCGCTTACGCTCATGGTGTTCTCCAAGCTCTCTTTATCCTTCATACTTGAAACTGTATCTGTGTTGGCTTCGTTCCTTCACCCGAATCACTTACTTGAGTAAGCTCCTCGGGATTCGTTCCCTTGCCGCCTGGATACAGTTCCAACTATTTTGGGTAGATTTTATTATGCTTTTGAATCCGCAGCGGCCGGGGCCTGATAGCCACCGCCCAACGCACGGATCAGTCCTATCTTCGCCTGCAGCAAGTTGCTGTTGGCATTCAGTTCCGCCTGTTGCTGCTGCAAGAGCTGCGTCTGGCTGGTTAACAACTGGTCGCGCCCGATAATCCCTGCCTGGTATCGAGCGTTAGCGACGCGGTACACCTGTTGCATCGATTGGGACGCAGATGCCGCCTGCAGCTGCTGTTGCGCAGTGCTTTGTTGGACGGTGATGGCATCGGCGGTTTCCTGCACGGCATTCAGGATGGTTTGGTTATAGGACTCCACCGCCTGGTCATACAGCGCGGACTCCTCACCCAGCTTGCTGCGCAGCGCACCGGCGTGGAAGATCGGCAATGAAATCGCCGGCATCACGTTCCAGGCCTGGCTGGCCGCTTCAAACAGATTCGGGCTGGTACCACTGGTGTTGGTGGTGGTCAGGCCGGCAAAGGCTGAAATGGTCAGGCTGGGGTAAAATTCCTTGCGGGCGGCGCTGACGCGTTGGCTGTAAGACTCCACCAACTGACGCTGCGCGGCGATATCCGGGCGTTTGCCCAGCAGATCGGCGGTCAGTTCACCTTTTGGCGCCATCAGATTACTGGCGGGCAGAGCCACCGGGCGCAGATGCTGCATCGCGCTCGGTCCCTGGCCGGCCAATGCGGCCAACTGGTGTCTTAGTTGTTCAATCTGCGACTGCAGCTGCAGGATCTGCTGCTTGGCACCGTCGGCCTGCGCCTGGCTTTGTTGCGGAACATCCACGCCGGTGATGCCGGCTTTATATTGTTGTTGGCGCAAATCCGTCAGGCGTTGGTTGTTGTCGACTTCCTGTTGCAGCAGTTTTTCCAGCGCGAAATTGCTCTGCAGCTGGAAATAGGCGGAGGCCACCGAGCTGGTCAGCGTCAGCGCAGCCTGTTCCTGCTCGGCGCGGGCCGCATCGACCTGCGCCTTGGCGGCGTTAACCTGATTGCGGTATTTACCCCACCAGTCAAATTCATAGGCAAGATTCAGCCCCAGCGAGTTGGAGCTCTCGTAGATCGGCTTATGCGGATAACCCAATCCCAAGTTGACGTTTTGCGGGACTTTCTGGCGGTTGCTGCTGGCGTTCAGATCCAGATTCGGGCCGTTGGCTGCACTGGCTTCACCCACCACGCTTTGCGCTTCGCGCACGCGCCCGGCGGCTTGTCTCAGCGTCGGTGAGCTTTGCAGCGTCTGGGTCATCAGGCTGTCGAGCTGCGGATCGTTGAGCGAACGCCACCACTGTGGGCTAACGTTCAGCGAGCTGACTTTCGGCTGTGACAATTGCAGGCTCTGCGAGTCCATCAGGGTGGATTGCGGGGCAATATTGTCGGTAGAAGCGCACCCGGCCAGCAGCAATACGGCGAACAGCGGGGTGAATCTCCAGTTAAACGGGGATCGCATAGTAGGTTACCTGAACAGAAATTATTGGGATAACTGTCCTGAAACTTCCATCTGGTCCAGACGCGTTAACAGCTTGCGCGTCAGCTGTTCAAGCTGTTGCTGTTCATCATCGTTCAGCGTGGACCACAGGAAATGCAGACATTTGTGCTGCGGTGGCAGCAGTTGGTTGAGAAACTCTTCTCCCTGCGGCGTCATGTGCAAATGCAGGCAACGACGGTCATGGTCGCTTTCCCGGCGTTCAATCCAGCCGCGTTTTTCCAGTTCATCGGCAATCCGCGTGGCATTGGTGCGTGACGAGCCCAGAGCAGAGCTTAGCTCAGAAGGCTGGATGCTGTGATTCTCCTGCGCATCCAGAGTAATCAGCGCCATAAACAGTGTTTCGTTAATCCCTTGTGCCTTGAGCATTTTATTGCGGTTTTCCAGCAGCTTGCTTTGCATGTGCATGCACAGCCGGGTCAGCAGAATTTCCTGATAAGGAAAATCTTTCTGACGTTTTGCGCGGAAATTAAGCATTTGTTCAATGGGAGTAAACGAGCTTTCCATAATTTGGGGCCTCATTAATTTCGTTCGAGATAGTAACGATAGTGATTAATAATGTAAATCTTCAGCCGTGCGAATAATTTAGCAATTCGTGTCATTTGTAAGTTATTTGTCAACGCCCCATTCGCGATCGACAGCTCAGAATGGGGGGGACGGATAAAATCAAAGGCTGGCAGGACCGAAAATCATAAATATTTTTAACGTGATGCCAAAGGCGAGCGCACCGCTCAAGGTAGACAGAATGATGCTTTTACTGCGGTAAAAGCACAGCCCCAGGGCGGCGAAACCGACCAGCGTCGGCCACAGCTTGTCCGGTTCACGCATCACCATCGGCGTGCTGGATACCACCAACAGTGCACAAATGGAGGCGATACCAATGCTGTCGAGCAACAGCGCGGTTTTACCGCGTTTAATGCCCGGTTGGGCACGCGCCGGTGCCAGGCGTAAGGGCAGGTAACGGAACAGGTAATTAGCGCAACCGACCACCAGGCCAATCACCACCACATCAGTGTTCATCGATGGCCTCCGTTGCGGTGGGTTGGAACAGGGCGGCAATACAGCCGGCGCTGATGCCGGCTAAAATGGCGACGGGAATGGAAAACAGCACCACGCCAAGCAGCGCGCCAGCCAGTGCGGCGAGGATAGTCAGGCTTTGTGGACGCCTGAAGGCGGCCAGCAGGAAGCTGAGGAACAGCGCCGGCAGCATAAAGGACAGTGAGGCTTCAATCACCGGGTATTGCTCCAGCGGCCCGTTACCGAACAGTGCTCCGATGGCGGTACCTGCCACCCACGACAGCCAGGAGCACAGTGAAATGCCGAGCATCCAGTTCTCGCTCCAACTGCGGTTATTACGCATCAGTTTGGCGGTAGCGGCAGCGAATACTTCGTCGGTCAAGCCAAAGGCCCAGAGTGCGGTTTTACCGCCCGACATGCGTGAGACGATGCGGTGGCGCAGAGCGGGGCCATACAGCAGATGCCGAATATCCATGGCCATCACGGTCAGCGCGGAAACCCACAGCGACATGCCGGCGCTCAGCAGGGCGGTGATCACGAACTGGCTGGCACCCGCATAGATAACGCAGGAAAAGAAGATGCTCTCCAGTGGGGAGAACCCCAGCTTAACGGCGCTCAGGCCAAAGGCAAAGGCCACCGGCACATAGCCGATGACGATCGGTAAACTGTCGACGATGCCGTGGGTGAAGGTAGAACTGACGGCTGGGGGATTGAGGTTTTCTGCAGCTTGGCTTTGCATGTTTATGAGTGTCGCAGGATAGAGAGATCAATAGTTCATCTGCAGAACATTACCAGAGAGTGAATAATGTTTATACCCTGCGGCGCTAATAAATTCCTAATATGACTATTCGCTTGCTAATCAGATTGTCGCCGGTCCTTGCGGATCATGGTGCTTGCCGCGCCACCAGGTCAGCAGGTTGAGCAGGCACAAAACGCCCCCGGCCGCGGCAACGCCAGTCCAGCCGGCATGTTGATAGGCCGAGGCAGACAGCAGTGAGCCGAGCGCCCCCCCGATGAAATAGCTGGTCATGTAGCCGGCGGTCAGGCGGTTGCGCGCTTCCGGCATAATCCGGTAAATCACGCTTTGGTTAGTGACGTGTACGGCTTGTACGGCCAAATCAAGGATCAGAATACCGGCGATCAACGCCCACAAGGACTGTTTAGCGAAAGCGATGGGTATCCAGGAAAGCAGCAGCAGGACCAGGCCCACGGTGGTGGTTAAACCGGCCTTGCCCTGATCCGCCAAATGCCCGGCGCGTGAAGCCGCCAATGCGCCAGCCGCGCCGACCAGGCCAAACAGGCCAATCACCCCTTCGGAATAACCAAACGGTGGTGCCGCCAGCAGGAAGGCCATCGAGGTCCACAGCACGCTGAAATTGGCGAACGACAGCGCCCCGAGTATCGCGCGGGTACGCAGCAGGGGGGTACCGCAAAACAGGGTGAAGATCGATTTCAGCAACTGCGGGTAATTCAGCCCCGAATGCTGCTTGTAACGCGGCAGTGCGCGCCACAGGATCAGCGCCATCAGGATCATCAGTACGCTGGCGACCCAGTAAATGGTGCGCCAGCCGCCGATTGACGCCAGCGCTCCGGCCACGGTGCGTGCCAACAGAATACCGAGCAGCAGGCCGCTCATAATAATGCCGACGGTTTTGCCGCGTTTCTCCGGATGGGCCAGGGTGGCCGCCAGCGGCACCAGAATTTGCGCCACCACCGAGAATAGCCCGGTGAGTGCGGTACCGAGGATCATCATCGGCAAGGTCGTGGAACTGGCGGTGATCAGCATGCCGCCCGCCGCCAGCAGCGTCATAAAGACGATCAGTCCGCGGCGTTCAAACATATCGCCGAGTGGCACCAGCAACAGCAGGCCAACGGCGTAGCCCAACTGGGCAGCCGTGACGATAAAGCCGGCCTGATTAACCGACAAATCAAAGTTCTGAGCGATGGTTTCCAGCAGCGGCTGGGCGTAATAGTTACTGGCGACGGCCAGACCGGTGGCGATGGCGATCAGCACGATCAGCGCCGGGCTGAGACCCGGCTGTGAATGTTGTTGGCTCATAAGATATTAATCACAGGGAAAAGTTAGCCGAAGTATCGGGCACGACAGCCGGTGAATCCAATGTATAATTTTCATTTGATCAATCTCATTTTGCGATAGATGCCATGAACCTGAAACAGATACGCTTTGCGTTGGCGGTAGCCGAAGAGCAGAGCTTTACCCGGGCGGCGCAGCGCTGCCATACGGTGCAGTCTGCTCTGAGCCACCAGATCGCCAAACTGGAAGAGGAACTGGGCTGTACATTGTTCGAACGCACCTCGCGGCGTGTTAGGCTGACCACCGCAGGGCAGGCGTTTATTCAACCGGCGCAACGGCTGCTGGCGGCGAAACAGGCGCTGGTGGAAGAGGTGGTTGCCGCCAGCGGTACGGTATCCGGCACCCTGACCATCGGCACTATTTCAACCATAAACGCGATTGATCTGACCGAAAAACTGGGCAACTTTCATCGCCATTATCCGGCGGTGAATATCCGGCTGTACGTGGGCATGAGCGAAGCATTGCTGGAAGACGTCCGCCAACAAAAAACGGACGTGGCGTTTGTTGGTCTCTGGCCGGGGGATATCGATATGCTGCCGGTGTCGCATCGGCAGCTAACCGATGAGCCGCTGGTCGCACTGGTGGCGACGCAGCATCCGCTGGCCAGTCGTCAACGGGTCAATCTGCAAACCCTGTCAGAAGTACCGCTGGTGGACTTTTACAGCGGGACCGGTGCCCGGCGGCAGACCGACCGTGCGTTTCAGGCCGCAGGTATCAAGCGGCATGTCAGTTTTGAAATTGACCATATCGAATGGCTGGAAAATCTGGTGCGGCGTGGGTTGGCGGCAGGCATTGTGCCCATCTCGACGGCGCAGCGTTTGGGTTCGCTGGTGTCGATCCCGATCGAGGATGGTCCACGGCGACAGGTGTACTGCGTATGGCCGCAGCCGCTGTCCAGAACCGCCGAGCGGTTTTTGCAGTTTAGTGGGATAGGTATTGCTGAATGAATAGAACGGGGCGCAGTGGCTGAACTGCGCCCCGGTGTTATTACTTCTTCGCGGCTTCGGCGGCGGTTTTCACCCAGCCGTCAAAGGTGGCCTGATGCGCTTTGATCCAGCCATTTACGTGGCCCTGGATATCGGCTTCGGACGCCTGACCTTCATGCATCCGCAGGTTCTGCGCATTCACGTCGCTAATCGGCAGCTTCATGATGGCAAACAGTTTGGCGGCTGCCGGGTTGGCTTCGGCCCATTTTTTGTTGGCGGCGATGCGCATGGTGTTCACCGGGAACCCATAGTTGGCACCGTTTGGCAGCTTGGTATCCATATCTTTCATTTCGCCCGGCATGGCGGAAAACGGCACCTGCAACCAGACGACGTCACGGCCCGGTACCAGCACGTCACTCACCCAGTATGGCGTCCAGGTGTAATACAGCACCGGCTTGCCTTCTTTGTAGCGGGTAATGGTATCGGCAATCATCGCCGCGTAGTTGCCCTGGTTGTGCTCGACGGTCTTATCCAGGCCGTAGGCCTTGATGTGGTGGTTAATCGCCGCCTCACAGCCCCAGCCCGGCGTACAACCGGTCAGATCGGCCTTGCCGTCACCGTTAGTGTCAAACAGCTTGGCGATCTTCGGATCTTTCAACTGCTCAACGTTGGTGATGTGGTATTTATCGGCGGTTTTTTTGTCGATCAGGTAACCCTGCGCCGCGCCGTTGACGTAAACCCCTTCGCGGTAAAACTTGGCGTCGCCGCCGGCGGCCTTGTACTGATCGGCGTGCAGCGGATCCCAGTTCACCGCCAGGAAGGTTGCGTCGCCAGAGGCGATCGACGTGTAGGCGACGTTATAGTCGACTTCACGGGTGTCCTTGACGTCATAGCCCAACTTCTCCAGCGCCTTGCTGACCAGCAGCGTCTGGAAGGTTTCTTCAGATATGGTGCTTTGTACCGGCTGAACGCTAATGCCTTTACCCGGCAAGTCCGCGGCGGAAACCGCCTGTGAGCTAATCAATGTGGTGAGGGCAACCGCCCAGATTCCTGTAGTGCGCATAGTGAAATACCTTTTTTATGTTATGAAGCCGGGATTTCCGGCACGTCGGGATTATTTCGCTGCTGCAGCAGCGGTGCTGACCCAGCCGTCAAAGGTGGCCTGGTGGGCTTTAATCCAGCCGTCAACGTGGCGTTGTATATCGTCGGCGCTGTTCTCGCCCTTGTGCATCCGCAGGTTCTGCGCATTCACGTCTGCCAACGGCAGCTGCATGATGGCGAACAGCTTGGCCGCCGCCGGGTTGGCCTGCGCCCATTGCTTGTTGGCGACGATGTGTTCGTTATTAACGAAGAAACCGTAATTTTTGCCGTTCGGCAAGGCGGTATCCTTGTCTTTCAGGGAGCCCGGATTGGCGGAGAACGGCACGGTCAGCCAGACCACATCGCGGCCGGGCACCAGTTCGTCGCTGACCCAGTACGGCGTCCAGGTGAAATAAAGTACTGGCTTACCCTGTTTGTAGCGGGTCAGGGTGTCGGCGATGATGGCGGCGTAGTTGCCCTGGTTTTGGGTCACCGTATCGTTCAGACCATAGGCCTTGATTTGGGTGTTGATCGCACTGCCGCACACCCAGCCGGGTTCACAACCGGCCAGATCGGCCTTGCCGTCACCGTCGGCGTCAAACAGCCTGGCCAGCTTGGGATCTTTCAACTGCGAAATATCGTGGATGTGGTATTGGTCGGCGGTTTTCTTGTCGATCAGATAGCCCTGCGCCGCATTAGTGATATAGGCGCCCTGGCGATAAAACTTTTTGTCGCCGCCGGCACTTTGGTACATGTCGGTTTGCAGCGGATCCCAGTTCACCGCCATATAGGTGGCATCACCAGAGGCAATAGAGGTATAGGCGATGTTGTATTCCACCTCGCCGGTCGGCTGGACGTCATAGCCCAGCTTGGTCAGGGCACGGTTGACCAGTTCGGTCTGGAAGCTTTCTTCGGCGAGGGTGCTTTGCAAGGGTTTAACCGTGACGCCTTTGCCGGGAAGTTCGACGGCGAACGCCTGTGTGCCAAGCAATGAAGTCAGGGCCAAAGCCCAAATTCCTGTCGAGCGCATAGTGGTTCCTCGATTTTATCGGTGCCCCCGACGCTGGCCGGGGGCAGGGCAATTAAGGCTTTTTGATGAAGGGCCGGGTGACCAGGCCGATGGGGCCGTGTGCGTACCAACGCCCCATGCCTTTACTGCGGCGATCGCGCCCCAGCGATTGGGTGAGACGGTCGAGAATAATCGCCAGGATCACGATACCGACCCCGCCGACGGCGGCCAGCCCCATATCGAGGCGACCTATACCGCGCAGCACCATCTGGCCCAGGCCGCCGACGGCGATCATCGAGGCGATCACCACCATCGACAGTGCCAGCATCAGCGTTTGGTTTACCCCGGCCATAATGGTCGGCATCGCCAATGGCAACTGCACTTTAAACAGCAGTTGGCGCGGGTTGGCACCAAAGGATTCCGCGGCTTCGATCAGATCTTCCGGCACCTGCTTAATGCCCAGAATGGTCAGGCGCACGATTGGCGGCAGGGCGAAGATAATGGTGACCACCACCCCCGGCACGTTACCGATACCGAACAGCATGACGATCGGCACCAGATAGACGAAGGCCGGCGTGGTTTGCATGGCGTCAAGCAATGGCCGTATGACCTTGCCGGCGTGCTTGCTGCGCGCCAGCCAGATGCCGAGCGGCAACCCGATGACGATACAGAAGAACAGGGCGGTCAATACCAGCGCCAGCGTCACCATAGCCTGCGACCAGGCACCAATAGCGCCGATGGCAATCAGTGAGACCAGCGTAGCGGCACCCATACCGAGGCTGGAAAGCTGCCAGGCAATCAGTGAGAACAGCACAATGGCGATCGGTGCCGGCATGCCCAGCAGCAGTTGTTGAAAACCGCTGAGGATAAAATCGACCGGTACGCGGATCCCCTGGAACAACGGGCGAAAGTGCAGCACCAGCCAATCGATGCCGTGGGTGACCCAGGAGTCAAACGGCACCCAGGTCTTGTGGAACGGATCCAGCAGGTTGAAATGCTCCGGCTGGGCCGGTGCGCTATTCAGCCAGTCGGAACCTTGAGCGGCCTGATTAGCAGCGTCATGGGTCGCCGGTGGCGGCGCGCTCGACCAGGCATCGCCGGCGGGAGCCGCTGAATTTGCAGCGTCAGTGGCCGGTGCGGCACTGGCACCGGCGTCGGCAGGCGCAGTGGCCCATGGATCCTGTGTAGTATCACTCATTCGTTGGGCCCTCTTTATCCAGGGCCTGTAACAGCATGGCCTTGGAAATAATTCCGATATAGTTGTTTTCTTCGCAGACCACAGGTACCGCGCAAGGCGCCAGAGCGACCAATGAAATCAGTTCGCTTAGCGGCATGTCGGCCGGTACCGGGGCTGGAGCATCCAGCAGGGCGTCATCCAGCGTCAGGTTGGCCGCCAGCGCCTGCTTGAGCGAATCTACCGACACCACGCCGATAAATTTCTTTCCGCGTTCAACAACATAACCATAATCGCGGTCTTCATCCCGCAGCAGCTGTAACGCTGAGCGCGGACCAAAACCGGGGGTTTTACGAATAAGCGCGACCGGACGACGCTTGGCGATATCCTTGGCGCTGAAAACATGGCTGACATCTACGCCACGGAAGAAGGTGCGTACATAATCGTTGGCCGGATTATTTAATATTTCCTCCGGCGTACCGACCTGAATCACCTCACCGCCCTGCATAATGGCAATACGATCGCCAATACGCATCGCTTCGTCCAAATCATGGGAAATAAAGACGATGGTACGCTGATGTTGGGCCTGTAATTTGACCAGCTCATCCTGCATCTCGGTACGGATTAATGGATCTAGCGCCGAGAAGGCTTCATCCATCAATAATATATCCGGATTATTTGCCATGGCACGGGCTAATCCCACGCGCTGACGCATCCCTCCTGAAAGTTCATCGGGATAAGAATGAGCATAATTCTCCAGTCCGACCTGACGCAGGGCCTCGAGGGCTTTTTCCTGACGTTCCTGCGGCGGAATGCCGGCTAATTCCATACCGAATGCAGTGTTATTCAACACATTCATATGCGGCATTAAAGCGAATGATTGAAACACCATGCTGATCTTATTTCGACGTACGGTGCGCAGTGCGCTGTCGGATATTTTCGATATATCTTCACCGTCAATCAGTACCTGGCCGCGGGTGGGTTCTATCAGACGATTGAGAAGGCGTACCAGGGTGGATTTTCCTGAACCGGAAAGCCCCATGATGACGAATATCTCGCCTTCTTCAATGGCCAGAGAGGCGTCTTTTACGCCTAGTGATAACCCGGTTTTTTCAAGCAGTTGATCTTTTGTCAGACCTTTCTCAATCAGTTTGAATGCGCGATCCGGATGTTCGCCAAATATCTTATACAGGTTCTTTACTTCGAGTTTAATTGCCATGCAATTTGCTGTTTCCTCTGATGAATTATCAAACGATAAAAAATGTCCCAATAGAAAATAATAGTCGCCTATACCCTAACACAGTGAATATCTGAGACAACCCTCAATGTCCGATGAATGGGATATTAGCGATTTACATCAACTTTTCGATTGGTTATGGTAGTGGGGTGGATATTCAATTATTTGAATCTGATATTCGCCTTAAATGCTTGGTTTTAGGTAAAAATAATCCTGCTGCAATAATCTTATTATTTCCCCGTTCGGCACTGAATTCAGACAATAAAAAACCCGACCATAGGCCGGGTAAAAGTCATCAGTATTTCATTAATTTCAACGACAGGTGCCGATATCGAGGGGATATCGTCGCAGTCATATTATCCGCTTAATATGACAGCCAGATGTCAGATTAAACCTTGCGATACAGGCGGCGTGGATGACCGATATTGCCGTACATCATCTCAACGCGCACGAAGTGGGTAGCGACGCAATATTCCAGATAACGCCGGGCGGTGGTTTTGCTGATACCCACCTGTTTGACCACGTCTTCCACCGCGTGCGCCGCCTCCGGCTGTTCGATAAACAGCGCCTGCACCAACTCCAGCGTATTGGTTTCAATGCCCTTGGCACTGGGTTCGCTGGAGAACTGTTTGGATTGCAGGTTATACAGCGCGTCGACGTTGCTTTGGTCGATCACCTTAAAGGTGCGCTGAGTTTGAACAAACTGCATAAAGCGCTCCAGCGAGTTGCGCAGCCGCTTATAGGATACCGGTTTGATGATGTAGTCGAAGGCACCGTTGCGGATAGCCTGGCTGCAGGTGTTCATATCGCTGGCGGCGGTAATGAAAATCACCGAGCAACCGGGGTTTTTCACCGCAGCTTCTTCCATCAGTGCGATACCCTGGCCGTCCGGCAAAAAGTTATCCAGCAGGATCAGACGTGGCTGGTGGGCGTTGACTTTGGCTCTGGCCTCGGCCAGCGTGGCGGCATAAGCCACCACCCGCAGAGCAAAGTTCTGCTCGATAAACTCGGCGTGCAGCGTGGCCAACTGTGGCTCATCTTCCACGATCAAAACGTCCAGTGCTTCTGGTTGCATCATTCGGGTGCTCGAAACGGGTTATAAGGTTTTAGGGATAAATAAAGAAAAAATGGCCCCGTGCGGCTCGTTGTCCGACACTTCTATACTGCCATGCGCCTGCGCTACGTGGCTGGCGACCAAATGCAAGCCTATGCCGTGGTCACCTTTGTCGTCTTTGGTGGTAATGCCTTGCTCGAACAGCGTATCACGCACCTCGGGTGCAATGCCGGTACCGCGATCGGCCACTTCAATCACCAGCTCATTGCTGATATCGCTAATATAGAGTTCTACCGCCTCGTGTGGCGCGGCGCAATGCAGCGTAGCGTCTACCGCATTATCCAGCAAATTGCCGATGATCGACATCAGTTCGGTTTCATTCAGCGCCGCCGGGATTTGCCGTAGCTGACAGGCGGGATCGAAGCGCAGCTCAACGCCTTTTTCCTTCGCACTGGAGTACTTGCCCAACAGCAAACCACAGAGTGCCGCCGAGCTGAAACGCTGCGAAATAAAGTCGAGAATTTCTTGCGCGCCTTCCGATTGAGCCTCCACATAGCGGATCGCCTCGTCGTAGCGCTGCATATGCAACAGCCCGGCCAGGGTGGCAGTCCAGTTAAGCTGCTCATGGCGCATGATGCGCAGGTTGTCAGCGTAGCGTTTGACCTGACTGAGCTGGCTGCTCAGGGTATTGATGTCGTTCTTGTCGCGGAAGCTGATCACCCAGCCCTGCAGCTGTTGTTCCTGCATGATACGCACCCGGCTGGCGATAACCCGCACGTGGTTAAAGCGGCAAACCTCGTCGTGGGTATCGTGCCCTAACTGGGAAGCGCCGAAGAAGTCGGGCTGTGACTGGATAATCTCGCCGATATTGCGGCCCATCAGCGCGGCGGCAGGCTGACGCAGCTCCAGCAGTTCACGCGCCGCGTGGTTGATGGTGATGATCCGCAGTTGCGGGTCGACGGCTATAACGCCTTCATAGATGGCTTCCAGCAAGGCTTTTTGCTGACGCACCAGCAGCGCAATTTCTTTGGGCTCCAGCCAGAACATCTGGCGTTTTAAATTCTTCGACAACAGCCAGGAAAAAACAAACAGAGCGATTAATAACAGCACAATGGAGCCGACGATTTGCGTCAGGGTTCTGGCATTCAGGTTGTCGATATGGGATTTCAGATAGCCGACCGAAACAATGCCGATGACGTTATTATGTTCATCCATAATGGGCGCTTTACTGCGCAATGAAATGCCGATGCCCCCTTTGCGGATGGAAATAATACTTTTCCCTTCCAAAACTTCTTTATTATCGCCCCCGACCATCGGGGTACCAATAATATTGGCGTATTCGGAATGGTAAAGGTGCCGGGTTTGCTTATCGCCGATGACGATATAGCTGGCATCGCTGCTGGCACGTATTTTTTTCATCAGCTCGGCAATTTTAACCGGGTCGTTTTGCTCCACCGCGCTGACCAGCGAAGGGATCAGGGCAATCTCCCGTGCCTGTACCTGCGCTCGCGCGCCGAGATCGCGATGCAGCTGTGCATCGAGCTGATAGTACGTATAAGCGCCAATAAAGGTTAACAGCACGCAGGAGAAGGCAACCAGGCACAGGAACAGCTTGATTTGAAATGAGAGTTTTATGCGCATGGTTTGGGCGGCACCCTGAGAGATCCTGAGCGCTTACCCTATCATGAGTCGCAGTTAATGTAATATTGCGCCGGATCAACTTGTGATCGCCGCCACGGGTTTATTCTTGACGGGTCGCTGCATGCACGACTGCAATAAAATTGATAACTTTTAAAGTTAAAATAACATTAACACCATTAAAACCACGTCATATTTTACATAACCTCAATTAACACCATAGAAACCATAACCACCATTAAAAACCCTTTTTTATTTTGAACAAAATCACAGCAGATAATCCGTGCGTTTCTCTATGATGGCGATACCCGTCATACTTCAAGTTGCCTGTACGTTAGCTGCTCTCGTTCACCCGAATCACTTACCTAAGTAAGCTCATCGGGCTTCCCTCGTTTGCTGCCTTCATGCAACTCGAATTATTTTGGGTATAAACAAACTAATAAGAGGCCAGATTATGAGCACAACAGATGATTCTTACCTCGTCGCCAAAGATAAAGCCGCTGAAATACCGTTGCGTGAAAAATGGTGGCACATACTGGATAACTACAAAGTAGGGATTATTCCGTTGCCGTTCTTTGTTCTGGCCGGCGTGCTTATTTTACTTGATTGCTTTGAAGGGAAATTACCCAGCGATATCGTCGTGATGGTCGCAACGCTGGCCTTCTTTGGCTTTGCCTGCGGCGAGTTCGGTAAACGCCTGCCGCTGATCGGCAAAATGGGGGCTGCGGCGATCTGCGCCACCTTTATTCCTTCCGCACTGGTGCATTACGGCCTGCTGCCGGATGTGGTGGTGGAGTCGACGACCAAATTCTATAAATCGACCAATATTCTGTACCTCTATATCTGCTGCATAATCGTCGGCAGCATTATGAGTATGAACCGTCAGGTGCTGATCCAGGGCTTCCTGCGCATCTTCGTACCGATGCTGTGCGGTGAGATTGCCGGCATGCTGGTGGGCATGGCCGTTGGTATGGCTCTTGGGCTGGAACCCTTCCAGATCTTCTTCTTCCTGATCTTGCCAATCATGGCCGGGGGCGTCGGTGAGGGCGCGATCCCGTTGTCGATGGGCTACGCGGCAATTCTGCATATGGAGCAGGGGGTGGCGTTAGGGCGTATTTTGCCAATCGTGATGCTCGGCAGTCTGACCGCCATTGTGCTTGCCGGCTTGCTCAATCAACTCGGTAAACGCTACCCACACCTGACCGGTGAGGGCAGCCTGATGCCAAGCAAGCAGGGTGACAGCGAAATGAGCGCGGTGGATAAAATCAGCGGTAAGGTTGATGTCAGCACCATTGCCTGTGGCGCACTGTTGGCCATTCTGCTGTACATGGTAGGAATGCTGCTGCATCGCATGATTGGGCTGCCGGCGCCGGTTGGCATGCTGTTCGCGGCGGTAGCGGTAAAGCTGGCACACGGTGTTTCCCCACGCATTCAGGAAGGTTCGCAGGTGGTGTATAAGTTCTTCCGCACGGCGGTGACCTACCCGATTCTGTTTGCCGTTGGCGTAGCCATCACCCCATGGCAGGAACTGGTTAACGCCTTCACTCTCCAAAACCTGGTGGTGATTGTCAGTACCGTTTCTACCCTGGTGGCGACCGGTTTCTTCGTTGGTAAAAAAATTGGCATGCACCCGATTGACGTGGCGATTGTCTCCTGCTGCCAGAGCGGGCAGGGCGGCACCGGTGATGTGGCCATCCTGACTGCCGGTAACCGCATGTCGCTGATGCCGTTTGCCCAGATTGCTACCCGCATCGGCGGTGCGATCAACGTCTCACTCTCTTTGTTAGTGCTGGCCAAATTCTTCGTATAACAAAAAACCTCAGTTTTCTTTGCCTTTCCCCGCCCCCGCGGGGATTTTTTTTGCCTGTGTCATCGCTCTTCCGGGCAGGCTCTGGGTTTTGCGTCAATACTTAGCGCTGCCAAATTTTAATAAGGAGCCATTATGTTTTGGAAACGTTACCTGCTGGGGGGCGGCGCTGGCCGTCATGTCACTGCAAACTCTGGCCGCTGCGCCACAGGTGAAAACCCCCGCGCCGGGTTTTTATCGCATTATGTTGGGGAGTTACGAAGTCACCGTATTGTCCGATGGCATCATCCGTTTGCCGGTGGACAAACTGCTGCTTAACAGCTCGCCAAAGCAGGTTGAAACCGCCTTGGCGGAGCATCATCAGAAACTGCCGTTAGCCACCTCGGTCAATGCCTATCTGATCAACACCGGCAGTAAACTGGTGCTGATTGATACCGGTGCCGGTAAGTTGCTGGGGGGCGGGTTGGGCAAGCTGATTGCCAACCTGAAGGTCGCCGGCTATCAGCCGCAGCAGGTGGATGAAATTTATCTGACCCATCTGCACCCGGATCATCTCGGCGGTCTGTCGCAAAACGGCAAGGCGGTATTCCCGAATGCGGTGGTACGCGCCAGTCAGCAGGATGCCGATTTTTGGCTGAGCGAAAGCCGATTGAAGCAGGCGAAGAGCGAAGACAAAGCCTCGTTTGAAAGGGCAATGGCGGCGATCAAACCTTATCAGGCCGCCGGGAACTTTAAATCTTTCGCCAGTGACGGTGAGTTGTCTGAAGGGATCAGCGCGTTCGCGGCTCATGGACATACGCCGGGACACAGCATTTATCTGGTAGAGAGCCAGGGTAAAAAGCTGCTGGTGATTGGCGATCTGATCCATGTTGCGGCAGTGCAGCTTCCCGATCCGCGCGTTGCCATAAGTTTCGACAGCGATGCCAAAGCGGCGGTGGCTCAGCGCCTGCGAGTCTTTAGTGATAGCGCCCGGCAGAGTGTGCTGGTGGGCGCTGCACATCTGTCATTCCCGGGATTGGGCTATCTGAATCAGCAGGGTGAAGGCTATAACTGGGTACCGCTGGACTACGGCACCCTGTAAGCCATTGGCCGCCCTCATGGGGGCGGTTTTTAGCGGTTGGCTGCGGCAAACACCTTGCTAAACCAGTCGATAAATACCCGAACACGGGGCGACAGTTGGCGACTGCGAGGATACAACAGCGATACCGGCATCGGTGTGGAAGGGAATTGTGGTAACAGCGGCAACAGGCTGCCGCTGGCTAAGTCTTCGCGCAGGTGATAGCGGGGCACCTGAATAATCCCCAATCCCATGCGGGCCGCAGCCACCAGGCTTTCCGCCGCGCTGACCGACACCGTGCAGGGCAATATTAGCTGCTGTGGCTGGCCTGCGACGTTAAACTCCAATGGCATTATGCTGCCGCTGGCCGAGGAGCGAAAACCCACCATGCGATGTCCTTCAAGTTCATCGATGCCAAGCGGCGTGCCGAAGCGTTGCAGATAATCCGGTGCCGCGCAGGTCACTTCTTCCAGCTCACCCAGCCGACGCGCCACCATATCGCTGTCTTTCAGTTTACCGACGCGGATCACGCAGTCGATGCCTTCCCGCACCGGATCCACCAGCCGATCGCCTTCGCTCATAAAAAATTCGATATCCGGATATTGCGCCAGAAAATTGGGCAACCCCGGCAGCAGAAAGTGCCGGGCCAGCGTGCCGTGCACATCAATGCGCAACAGCCCACGCGGTTTTGCACCGGCAAAGGCCATCTCGGCATCTTCGATATCCGCCAGAATAGTCAGGCAGCGCTGATAGTAAGCCTCGCCATCCAGCGTTGGGCTGACGTGGCGAGTGGTGCGCTGCAGCAGCCGCACCTGCAACCTGGCCTCCAGCTGTTTGATGGCATCGGTCACGGTCGAACGTGGCAGAGCCAGATCCTGCGCGGCCTGGGTAAAGCTGCGTTGTTCCACCACGCGGGTGAACAGACGCATGGCATCAATTCTGTCCATGAGATTGTTCGCTTGATTCGAATAGTGATACCGAAGATTAGGGGATTATCCGCCATTGCGAAAGGTGCATGATGACCTCACGCCAGCAAGTTTGCCGGCGCAGCGCCGACGAGGAGAGATCAGATGAACACCACCATCCAACAAGTTGCCATCGTAACTGGCGCATCACGCGGTATCGGTGCCGCCATCGCCGAACGGCTGGCCGCCGACGGTATGACCGTGATCGTCAATTACTCAGGTAACCAGGCTTTAGCCGAGCAACTGGTGCGTAAAATCGAGCAAAATGGCGGTCGCGCGCTAAGCGCCAAAGCGGACGTCAGCGATGCCACAGCGGTGGCAAAAATGTTTGACCATGCCGAACAGGCCTTCGGCGGCGTGGATATCTTGGTGAACAACGCCGGGGTAATTGCACTGGCCCCGGTGGCGGAAATGAGCGATGCCGATGCCGATCGGCTAATCGACATCAACCTGAAGGGCACCTTCAATACCCTGCGTGAAGCGGCAAAACGTCTGCGCGACAATGGCCGCATCATCAACTTTTCTTCCAGCGTGGTCGGGCTGTTGCAACCGAGCTACGGCATGTACGCCGCCAGTAAGGCCGCCGTTGAGGCGCTGACCAGCGTGCTGGCAAAAGAGCTGCGCGGGCGCAATATCACCGTCAATGCGATAGCGCCAGGCCCGACCGCCACCGGATTGTTTTTGGACGGTAAAACGCCGGAGCTGATCGAACGTCTGGCGAAAATGGCCCCGCTGGAACGTCTGGGCCAGCCGCAGGATATCGCCGCAGCGGTGTCCTTCCTGGCCGGTGCCGACGGTGCCTGGATCAACGGCCAAACCCTGCGTGCCAACGGTGGCATTATCTGATGCTTACGGCCGGTTTTTCCGCCGCGGGATCGGGTATCCTGTGGCGGCAAATCCACCGCGAGGAAGCGTTTAATGGTAGGCCGTAGTAGAAGAAGGAAGGCGGGCAGCCAGATTGACGATGGCGTCCGTTCACCCTGCAATAACGTTTGCCAGATTGACAGCGAGAAGGCCTGGTGCCGTGGCTGTTGGCGCACGCTGGATGAAATCGCCACCTGGTCGAGCGCTGATGACGATGAAAAGCGGGCCATCTGGCAACGCATCCGCCAGCGTGCCATGGCGATTAAATGAACAATGCTGTTGAGTAATCAATGTGGATGTAGCACAATTGAGCTACATTCGCTTTGTCTGTGTCGAGGTTTGTTGACTATGCCGACTACCACCATCCGTATACCAGAAGAACTTAAAGCCCGAGTTGCGGCCGTAGCAGAGCAAGCCGGCGTGACTTCTCACAGCTTTATTCTGCAGGCGATTGCCGAGAAAACACAGCAGGAAGAATTGCGGCGTAATTTTGAAGAGGAAGCGGAAAAACGTTATGCCAACATTGTTGCTACGGGTGAAACTATTCCCTGGAGCGATATGCGGAGCTATCTGGAAAGTTATGTAGCAGGGGACACTGCTGCAACCAAACCTTCTGTTAAAAAACTGGGGGACTAATGACAAAAGTCGAGTTGGCGCCAGAGGTCAGGGATGATATTGAGCGTATTCTCGTCCATTTGGCACATTATGAAGTTGCAGACTCAGGACGGCGAATTGAGGAAATTATCCAGGCTATTGCAGTACTGGAACATAATCCGCTAATTGGTCGGCCGCTTGGGGCAGGAAAGCGTGAGTTGTTCATTGGCCAGCAAACTCATGGATATTTGGCTCTTTACAAATACATTCCTGATATTGATACGGCATTTATTCTGGCGATCCGAAGTCAGAAAGAGCTTGGTTATTAAAGTTGCGATACCGCCCTAATTAGGACGATATCGCGATAATTAACCTCAGAAATCCCAGTCGTCATCCTCGGTATTGACCGCTTTGCCAATCACGTAAGACGAGCCTGAACCGGAGAAGAAGTCGTGGTTCTCGTCGGCGTTCGGCGACAGCGCCGACAGAATCGCCGGATTGACCTCTGCCATCGACGGCGGAAACAGTGCTTCGTAACCCAGATTCATCAGCGCCTTGTTGGCGTTATAGTGCAGGAAGGTTTTCACGTCCTCGCTCCAGCCTACGCCGTCGTACAACTCTTCGGTGTAACGTACCTCGTTGTCATACAGATCCTGCAGCAGATCGAAGGCAAAGTTTTTCACCTGTTGCCGGCGGGCGGCATCGACCTTCTCCAACCCCTTCTGGAATTTATAGCCAATGTAATAGCCGTGGACTGCCTCGTCGCGGATGATCAGTCGGATCAGATCGGCGGTGTTGGTCAGTTTGGCGCGGCTCGACCAGTACATCGGCAGGTAAAAGCCCGAATAAAACAGGAAGGATTCGAGGAACACGCTGGCGACCTTTTTCATCAGCGGATCGTCACTGCGGTAGTATGCCAAAATGATGCTGGCCTTTTTTTGCAGCGCACGGTTTTCCTCGCTCCAGCGGTAGGCGTCGTCGACGTCCGGCGTTTGGCACAGCGTGGAGAAAATCGAGCTGTAGGAGCGGGCGTGTACTGCCTCCATAAAGCTGATATTGGAGTACACCGCCTCCTCGTGCGGCGTAATGGCATCGGCGATCAGCGCGGGTGCCCCGACGGTATTTTGAATGGTATCGAGCAGCGTCAGCCCGGTGAAGACCCGGATGGTCAGTTGCTGTTCCTTCGGCGTCAGCGTGGCCCATGAGGGAATATCGTTCGATAATGGCACTTTCTCCGGCAGCCAGAAGTTGGAGGTCAGACGGTTCCACACTTCCAAATCCTTGTCGTCTTCGATGATGTTCCAGTTGACTGCGCGCACCAGCTGCGCCGGTTTAATGCTATTCATAATTTGCCTCACAGCGCGCAGGACACGCAGCCCTGCACCTCGGTGCCTTCCAACGCCATCTGGCGCAGGCGGATGTAATAAATGGTTTTGATGCCTTTACGCCAGGCGTAAATCTGCGCGCGGTTGATGTCGCGCGTACTGGCGGTGTCGCGGAAGAACAACGTCAGCGACAATCCCTGATCGACGTGCTGGCTCGCGGCGGCATAGGTATCAATGATCTTTTCCGGCCCGATGTCATAGGCATCCTGGTAATACTCCAGGTTGTCGTTGGTCATATAGGGCGCCGGATAATACACGCGACCAATCTTGCCCTCTTTGCGGATCTCGATGCGTGACACGATCGGATGGATGCTGGAGGTCGAATTATTGATGTAGGAGATGGAACCGGTCGGTGGCACCGCCTGCAGGTTCTGGTTATACAGCCCGTGCTCAATCACTGACTGGCGCAGCGCCAGCCACTCTTCACGGCCAGGAATGGCGATATTGGCGTCGGCGAACAGGGCGCGAACCCGTTCGGTCTGCGGCAGCCAATCCCGTTCGGTGTATTTGTTGAAATACTCACCGGAGGCGTAGGTGGAATCCTCAAAGCCGCCAAAGACGCTGCCGCGTTCGATAGCCAACTGGTTAGAGGCGCGAATGGCGTGGTAAGCGACGGTATAGAAATAGATATTGGTGAAGTCGATGCCTTCTGCAGAGCCGTAGAAGATGCGTTCGCGTGCCAAATAGCCATGCAGGTTCATCTGGCCCAGACCGATGGCGTGCGAGCTGCGATTGCCTTCGGCGATCGACGGCACCGAACGAATGTCGCTCATGTCCGCCACGGCCGTCAGCGCGCGGATCGCGGTGCCGACGGCTTTGCCGAAGTCCGGCGCATCCATGGTTTTGGCGATATTCAGCGAGCCGAGGTTGCAGGAGATATCCTTGCCCACCTGGTCATAGCTCAGGTCATCGTGGTAAGTGCTGGCGCGGTTAACCTGCAAAATCTCCGAGCACAGGTTACTCATATTGATGCGTCCGGCGATCGGGTTCTCACGATTGACGGTATCTTCAAACATCATGTACGGGTAACCAGATTCGAATTGGATCTCCGCCAGCACCTGGAAGAACTCGCGCGCATTGATGCGTGATTTGCGGATGCGCTTGTCATCCACCATTTCGCGGTATTTCTCGCTGACGCTGATTTCCGAGAAGGGCACGCCATACACCTGCTCGACGTCATACGGTGAGAACAGGTACATCTCTTCATTATTTTTCGCCAGTTCGAAGGTGATATCCGGGATCACCACGCCGAGCGACAGCGTTTTGATGCGGATCTTTTCGTCGGCATTTTCGCGCTTGGTGTCGAGGAAGCGCAGAATATCCGGGTGGTGAGCATTGAGATAGACCGCTCCGGCCCCCTGGCGTGCGCCCAGCTGGTTGGCGTAAGAGAAGGCATCTTCCAGCATTTTCATGATTGGGATCACGCCGGAGGACTGGTTCTCAATGCGTTTGATCGGCGCGCCGACTTCACGGATGTTGGTCAGCAAAAATGCCACGCCGCCGCCACGCTTCGACAGTTGCAGCGCAGAATTCACCGCCCGGCCAATCGACTCCATGTTGTCTTCAATGCGCAGCAGGAAACAGGAAACCAGTTCGCCGCGCTGCTGCTTGCCGCAGTTGAGGAAGGTTGGCGTTGCCGGCTGGAAGCGACCGGAAATCATTTCTTCTACCAAATCCTGCGCCAGTGCGGTATCGCCTGCGGCAAGCCGCATGGCGACCATGCACACCCGGTCTTCATAGCGTTCCAGGTAGCGTTTGCCGTCAAAGGTTTTCAGCGTGTAACTGGTGTAGTACTTGAAGGCACCCAGAAAGGTTTCGAAGCGGAATTTTTTCGCGTAGGCCTGCTGGAACAGCTGCTTGATAAAGGCGAAATCGTATTGCGCCAACACGCTTTGCTCGTAATAGCCTTCTTCCACCAAATAACGCAGCTTTTCTTCCAGGTTGTGGAAGAACACGGTGTTCTGATTGACGTGCTGCAGGAAGTAGTGCCGCGCCGCCAGCCGATCCTTGTCAAACTGGATGCGACCTTCGGCATCATAAAGATTGAGCATCGCGTTGAGCGAATGGTAATCCAGCGCGCTGGTGGCGGGCCTGGTCAGTTCTGTCGTTGCCAAAATGCGGTTACTCCCTGTCGAACGTTTGCAACGTCTTGTGTGGTGCCGAGCAGTTCAAAGCGGTAAAGAAAAGGCACCTGACATTTTTTGGCGATGATATCGCCGGCAATGCCGTACGCTGCACCGAAATTGGTATTCCCGGCGGCAATGACGCCGCGCAGGAAGGCGCGATTCTGCGGATCGTTGAGAAAGCGGATCACCTGGATCGGCACGGCTCCCACGGCGCTGCCGCCGCCATAGCTGGGCACGATCAAAATATAGGGTGTTTCCATCAACAGTTTGCTGCGGGCACCGGCGATCGGTATGCGCATCGCCGGCAAGCCCAGCTTTTCAACGAACCTGTGGGTGTTCTCCGAGCTACTGGAGAAATAGACCAGCGGGTTCATGGTCGGCCTCAAGGCACCAGGGCGTGAGCCAGCGCGCCAATTTTGTCCGGGCGGAAACCGGACCAGTGATCGTCACCGGCGATAATCACCGGAACCTGCTGATAGCCAAGGGATTTGACATGGCTCAGCGCCTGCTGATCCTGGGTGAGGTCGATCACCTGATAGTCCATCCCTTGTTTATCGAATGCGCGATAGGTGGCGTTGCACTGGACACAGTCCGGTTTGCTGTAAATAATAATGCTCATGATTCGCATTTACCCTTTAAGCTGAAGGAAAGGCGGAAAGGCCAGAGAACGGAGCATTGAACGGCGTTTCTGACGGCGCTATCGACCGCGATATTGTCGCTGCGGTTGATGGCTTAAATACTATATGTAGATATTTAATTTATCAACCACGCTATATATGGTGTTTTGGTGGAAATTTCGCGCAGGGCGCAGCGGGGCTGGAAAAGCGGTGGGTAAATATTTTTTGCAGAGGGTTATTGACGGAAACCCCCTCTCGCCGCGAGAGGGGAAGTGCGGTCTTATCACTGACGCATGCTGATGGCCAGGCGGTTAAAGGCGTTCATGATGCTGATGGCGAAGGTCAAATCGGCAATTTCCACGTCGCTGAAGTGCACCTGCAGTGCTTCAAATGCGCTGTCCGGTGCGCCAGTCTTGGCGATCAGGGTGACGGACTCTGCCCATTCCAGTGCCGCACGCTCGCGCTCACTGAATTCATGGCTGACGCGCCAGCCTGCCAACTGGTCCAGTTTGGCGTTATTGACGCCGCTTTCTCGTAGCGTTTTGCCGTGCATATCCAGGCAGAAGGCACAGCCGTTGATCTGCGAAACACGCATGAACATCAGTTCAATCGTCGCTTTATCCAGCGCGCCTTTCTCCAGCGCCATCAGGGCGCTCACCATGCTTTTGTACGGCGCGGGTGAGAGTGCGGAATAGTTCAAACGTTGCTTAATCATGGTCAACCTCGGTGAGCGAATAACAGGAACATGACGCTACTTTAGCGATGATATGGACTATGCTATAGGGCCATAAAATGATTATTTAACCGGGCCATGATGCGTCAGTTTCTTACCTCCTTGCGGCTGGACAGTCGGCTTGCCGACCCGCTGTACCGGCAGATTTATCTGCGAATTAAAGATGCCATTGCGCAGGGAACTCTGCAGGCGGGCAGTCGGCTGCCTTCTGTTCGTGGACTGGCGAGCGATCTGGGCGTGGCGCGCGCGACGGTAGAAAGTGCTTACGCTCAGCTGATTGCCGAAGGTTTTCTGCAAAGTCGGGGGCAGGCGGGAACCTATGTTTCGCCACAGTTGCAGAACCTGTCGGTGCGTGCGGCGCTGGCGGTGGAGCCTTTGCCAACGGTGACGGCAAATCCGCTGCATCCGAACGGCGCCACGCAGCCGTTTCAACTGGGGCTGCCGGCGTTGGATGCCTTTCCTCGCGCACTGTGGCAGCGGATTGTCGGCCGCCAGTTACGCACCAGCCCACTGGCCGCTCTGGCCCATCCTTCAACGCAGGGATTGCCTGAACTGCGTGCGGCGATTGTCAATTATTTACAGCTTTCGCGCGGCATCAGTTGCCGACCGGAACAGGTGTTTATCTGCGCAGGGTATCAGGCGCTGCTGGAACTGGTGATCGGTACCCTGCTCAAGCCGGACGATCAGGTATGGCTGGAAGATCCCGGCTATCCGGTGACGCTGCCGCTGTTTCAAGCCGCAGGCATGCGGCCGGTGGCGGTGCCGGTTGATGAACAGGGCATGAACATTGCCAGCGGTATGGCCAGGGCACCTCAGGCACGGATGGCGGTGCTGACGCCGACTCACCAAAGTCCGTTGGGGGTCTCGCTGAGTCTGGCGCGGCGTATGGCATTGCTGGAATGGGCGCAACAGCAGGCAGCATGGGTGATTGAAGATGACTATGACAGTGAGGTTCGTTACCACGGCAGACCATTGCCACCGCTGAAAAGTCTCGATCGTCAGGGGCGGGTGCTTTACGCCGGAACCTTCAGCAAAACGCTGTTTCCAGCATTGCGTCTGGCGTATTTAGTGGTACCGGCAGGGCAGGTGGAAGCCTTTGGGCACGGCAGTCGGCTGCGCGGCTGCGGTTGCCCGCCGCTGTTACAGGCCAGCGTGGCGGACTTTATTGAACAGGGGCATTTCTATCGTCATTTGAAGCGCATGCGGCCAATCTACCGCCAGCGCAGAGCTTGGCTGGCGCAGGCGCTGGAACAACAGTTGAGCGACTATTTGACGGTGGCGTCGCAGGACGGTGGCATTCAGTTATTGGCTCGTTTTAAACAGGATGGACAGGATCGGCGCTTGGCGCAGGACGCCTGGCGGTGCGGGTTGTCGGTGCAGGCGCTATCGGACTGGCGGATCACAGAACCTACAGGTACTGGCTTGCTGATGGGGTTTGCCAACTTTACTCAGCAGACCGAGACGGAGCGTGCGGTGGCCAGATTGGCTGAATTGTTCAAAGCCAGAAATTAAACGGCCCACGGTTTCCCGTGGGCCAGACGCACATCTGTTTTATCTTTATGACTGCAAGGGGTGTTAACGCCGGGCCAGCAGCACGCCAAGGACGATGCCGACAGCGGCCCCGATCCCAACGCCCTGCCAAGGTTTATCGCGCACGTAGCTGTCGGCTTGTTCGACGGCATCACGGGCGTGCTGTGTCAAATTACTGGAGCCATTGAAGCGCGCACGGGCATCGCGCAATACGCCTTTTGCCTTGCTGTGCAGCTCTTTCAGTTCCTCCTTGGTCTTGTCACCGGATTCGCGTAGCACCTCATCCAGCGTATCCGCCAGTAGGGTGACGTCTTGATCGATGTCGCGTTCTACTTTTTCTGATCTCTTAAACATTCGATTCTCCGTTTCGACACATGTCTTTTAAGTGTAGACCATTATTTAAAATGTGTTGGCGATCACGGAAAAAAACGGCCTGTCCGATGGTCATACTGCCGCTGTACATTTGGTTACTCGGCGAAACCAATCACTCACGGAAGCGGCTCATCGATTCCTCTAGTATCTGCTCAACGGCCCAACGGGGCTTACTGAAAAAACACTCTGAGGAATTAAAGATGAAAAAAGTATTAGCCCTGATCGTTGCTGCTACCATGGGTCTGTCTTCTGTTGCTTTCGCTGCTGATGCAGTAGCTCCGGCAGCTGCGGCTCCAGCTGCAACCATGACTAAAGCTGCACCGGCAGCCGCTGCTGAGAAGGCTCCTGCTAAAGCCACTCATCATAAGAAAACGCATCACAAGGCAACCAAAAAAGCCCCAGCCCAGAAAGCTCAGGCTGCTAAAAAACACCACAAAAAAGCCGCCGTGCAGAAAGCTCAGGCCGCTAAAAAGCACCACAAAGCGGCCGCTAAAGCCCCAGCCCAGAAAGCCCAGGCTGCTAAAACTCACCACAAAGTAAGCAAAAAAGCCCCAGCTCAGAAAGCTCAGGCCGCTAAAAAACACCACAAAAAAGCGCCAGTGCAGAAAGCTCAGGCCGCTAAAAAGCACCACAAAGCGACCAAAAAAGCAGCTCCAGCTGCTAAATAAGTAAAGTCTGCGGGTAGCGCAGCATCCAGACAATATTTAAACACCCGGTTTTGCCGGGTGTTTTCTTTTGAGGGCTAGCTCATGATGATCAATCGTTATTTATTCGAAGTGATTTTCAGCGCCGTTACCCTGTGTGGGCTGATTGTCGCCTGGGAGCTGTTCCTGGCCGACGGCTTTCTCTGATTACTGCGCCAGCGTAGTTTCATGCAGGTGCCGCCAACCCAGCCCGGTTTGGGTCTGCTCGAATACCACGGTGGAGTTGCGTAGCGTTGCCGCCTGTCCAGGCAGCATTTGCTTTTCACGGTAGCTGACCACCGCACCGGTCGGCCATTCGGCCACCAATGTCATCTCTTCAATAGTAATTTCCAGCCCAGGTTTAGCGGCGCGATGCGCGTGGAAAAAGGCGCTCAGTGCGGCGAAATCCAGCCGACTGCCGTTTAGCGCGATCATGGTGAACGCCGGGTCAAAACGTGCCAATAAGGCCTGCTCTTCCCCTGCACCTTTCTCCAGCCAGTTTTCAATGGCGACATGAGCGTCGATCACTTCGGTAAAATAGCGGTTCATCAGTTTTCCTGTGGTGTATTAAGACGGCGCACGATGGCGCGGTTAGCGATGCGCAGACACAGCAGCAGTGGGATCAGCGTGCTGGCGGCGGCCAGGTAAAAACAGCTTTGGTAAGCGACGGCGGGTGAAAAATGCCCAAGCAGCAGATTCAGCAGCAGGCTGAGCAGGGCGACCCCCAGGCAAAAGCTGAGCTGTCGATTGATATTCCACAGTGCGCTGGCATCCGCCAGTTGCTCATCGGCAATCTGCAGGAAAGCGCTGCTTTGCGCGGTGCTGCTGCACAGGCTGCCGCCAAAGCCCATCAGGGCGAAGGCTGCCAGCTGCAATTGATGATCCCCGGCATGGGTAATTTGCGACAGCGCCAGAATGCCCAGCCCCTGCAGCAAGCAACCGGCGATAAACAGTGGTCGTGGGCCAAGGCGGTTAAATTTCTTGCCGGTCAGCGTGATGGCCAAAAACGAGGCCAGCGACCAGGGCAGCATCAGGCTGCCGACCTGTGCGGCGTGCATGCCCAATTGATTTTGCAGATACAGCATGGCGACCAGGCTGACGCCGATAAACAGGCCGGGAATGCATTGATAAATCATCATTGAAGTACGCAGCAACGGATCCTGCATCAGCCGCAAATTCAGCAGCGGTTGGGCAATGCGCAGGCTGCGTCGCAGGTAATAGGCCAGCATCAGTGCCCCGGCAGCCAACAACATCAGGCCCTGAAGCAGGCCATCGGTTTCACCCAGCCGGGTCAGCCCCAGCAGGATTAACGTCAGGGCAGCGCAGGCGCTGAGCAGCCCATTGAGATCGAGCGGTCTGGGCTGCGTATCCGCTGCCTGCGGGCGTAACCACAGCGCGGCCAGCAGCAACGCCAGCGCCGCCAGCGGCAGGTTGGCGAAGAACACCCAGCGCCAGTCAAGACTGTCGACAATCAACCCGCCCAGCGCCGGTGACAGCGCCGGTGCCAGCAGACCGACCAGCATAATGGCGGCGGAAAGCCCGGCGCGTTCGTGGCTGCGATACAGTTGATAGGTCAGCGTTTGGCCGATAGGGATCAGCAAACCACCCCCCATACCTTGCAGCACCCGCCAACCAATCAACTCGCCAATTGAGCTGGCGTAGCCCGCTGCGGTCGTCGCCAGCATAAACAGCGTCAGCGACAACAAGAATACTCGTCGTCCGCCAATGCGCTGTGCCAGCCAGGCGCTGAGCGGGATCACCAGCGTCAGGCCGAGAATATAACCGTTACTGACCCAGGCCAGTTCACCGACCGAAGCCTGCAGCGCATGGCCGATCGACGGGTAAGCGACATTGGCGATAAACATGTTGATCAGATCGACAAAAAATCCGAGCAGATAGACGATTGCGACTTTGATGCGATAGGGCATGGGGCCTCCGGTTGAAGGCCCGCAGTGTAGCGGGTGGGAAACTGCGGATAAATCGGCTGCGAACGATTACACTGTCAAAATAATTTTGACAATAACGGGAAACACTATGCTTAACCTGCAGCGTTTGGCGATCTTTGTGGCGGTGGTGGATGCGGGCAGCTTCACCGCCGCCGCGGTGGCTTTGGGGCAAACCAAGGCGGTAGTCAGTTTCAATGTCAAACAGTTGGAAAGCGAGTTGGGCGTCTCGTTGCTGGTGCGCAGTACCCGGCGGCTGGCGTTGACCGATGCCGGTGAACGCTTTTATCAACGCTGCCTGCGGCTACTGCAAGACGCGGAGAATGTGCTGGATGACGTGCGCCGCGATCACCACGGCCTGAGCGGGGTATTGCGTATCACCACCACGCCGGAATACGGCGCACAGGTGGTGGTACCGGCGCTGGCGGCATTTTCCCAGTTGCATCCGCGTTTGCGCATTCAGCACGTTTCTTCTTCTTATCATGCCGATTTGATTTCGGAGCGCTTCGACGTGGCTATCCGGCTGGGGCAACTGGCGGACTCCAGTCACCACGCAGCGCGGCTCGACAGCTTTGCCATCCTGCCGGTCGCCTCACCGGCGTATCTGGCCCGTCATCCTGTTGGCTCGCTGGCGCAACTTGCACAGGCGCAGTGGGTAGCCCACAGCCGACTAAGTTCCCCCTTAAACTGGCAGGTGATTACCCCAGAACGGCAGGCGGTGCTGTTCAAGGTTGAAGACGCTGCCACACTGATGGGGGACAGCGCCGCCGCACTGCTGGCTTTTGCCCTGCACGGTGCCGGGGTGGCATTGCTGCCAGAATGGCTGGTGCGGCCCGCCATTGCTGAAGGCAAGCTGTGCCGGCTGCTGGCAGACCATCAATTCCCGACACAAAGCATTTATGCACTGTATCCAAACACGCGTCACGTGCCGGAAAAGGTGCGGGCGTTTATTGATTTCCTGCGGGCGCGGGTAGCCACGGGCGAATAAATGTCATTATGGCTGCCAGCGTTTGCTGATGTACCCATTCACGCTGCGTATTGGATGAAGCGCATAACACCGCTGCGTCTTTCTCCTCTGCGGCCAGAATTTGACGGCCATTCGGCTGACACAGCGGAATAAAATCGAAATGGTTACCCTTCGACAGCCGTAGAGCATCAATCGGTTGCTGGCCAGCGTCTTTGGCCAGTGCGGCACCGCCAAGGCCGGGTAGCCGGCTGTCTGGTTCGAAACGTTGAGGTTCGATGACCAATAAAGGGGCGCTGAGCCGACGCAGGCTGGCAGGCAACAGGTAAGGCACCATGCCGGGATCGAGGGCGACGACGAAGCGGATGCGCGGGTCGGTATAGTCTGCATCAAATTGCCGGGCGGAGAGCGCGCCTAAATCAACCTTGGCCTGGGTATAAAACTGGCAGTTGGGTGACTGCGGGGCCTGTCGGCAGCCGCTGATGAAATCGGCCAGCCGGACTCGCCCGCCGATGGCGGCAATGGCACTGTAACCCCCCTTGGAGTGACCGATAACGCCAATCATCTGACGATTAATGACGTTATCCCACTGGGGAGCGGCGGTGATGGCGCTGATCAAGGCAGAAATATCTTCGGTCTGTAACCACAATTCGGCGGAGAGCGCCGGGACAGAGTTGCCGGTGGTACTGCCGGGGTGGTTGGCCGCCACGACAATGATTCCTTGTTGAGCTAATGCCGCCGCCAGCCAGGCCTGACTGGCGTTATTGCCGCCGCTGCCGTGGCTGATAACGATCAGCGGGAAACGTCCACTGGCCACAACGGCATCCGGTTGGCTGTTGATACCGGTAAAGACCGGATTCGCCCCGATGACACTTTGTTGATGGGTCTCGGTGGTGGGGTAGTAAATTCGGCTGTTCAACGAACGTGAACCGGCCTGAAAGACTTCATCGCGGGTGGCGACCTGATAAGGGGTCGCGCTGGCAACGCCGCACAGCAGTATCCACAACAATAACGCTCTGTTCATTTCCACTCCTCAAAATGTTGACCTTGCGAGGGTGGCATTGGCGGCGCCATCCGGCGACCTCGATCGCGATCCGGGTCGTTAAATGATTGTTTTGACAGTACACTGCCGGTTCTGTGTGAACACAACAAGATGCCGATAATGCCACTTATTCCGCTCACTTTTCTGTTTGGTTTGCTGTGCCTGGGGCTGTTGTACCGCTTGGGACGACCGCGGGCGCAGCTTTGGGTTTTCCAACTCTTGCTGCTGTTATGTGCCTGGCAAAGTCTGCTGGTGGGTGTCCGCTACGGCTATGGCGTGACGCAATTCAACCGGTTGCAACCGTTCGGCGCGGTGGCGATCCCTGCGTTGACCTATCTGGCCTTTTTGGTCAGTACCCAGGGCCGGCTTCGCTGGCGTGAACTCGGGCACCTGACGCCGCTGGGTCTGACGCTGTTAGCCAGTCTGATCGCGCCTTTCTGGCTGGATACCCTGATTGTTAGTGTTTATCTGGGTTACGGCATGGCACTGCTGTACGCGTTGCGGCGCGGTGAGAACGGCTTACAACAGGTGGCGCTGGCGGAAAGCTGGCTCAGTTACCGGTTGTGGCGCGGCCTGGGCATGCTGTTGATAGCCATCGCGCTGGCCGAAGGGGTGATTGCACTTGATTTCTCACTGTTCGAGGGGCGGCAAGCAGGCGTGCTGGCGACCATCGTTAACCTGCTGGTGGCCTTGAGCCTTTACCTGGTGCTGTCCCGTAGCCGCCCTTTGGATAACCCGGTGGAGCCGCTGCCGGAGCCGACGCCGGCGGTTACCGAAGACGAAGAGCAACTGGCCGAGTGGTTTGAGCGGGTACAACAGCGGCTGCGGCAGGACGATCTTTATCTGGAGCCAGAGCTGAATCTGGCCCGATTGGCGCGCAAGGTCGGTTTGCCGACGCGGCGGGTTTCACAGGCGATCAACCGCCATACGGGCATGAATGTGTCGCAATATGTGAATCAGCTGCGTGTCCACCAGGCGGCGCAGTGGTTACTTGCCAGTGATGATCCGGTGACCGATATCATGCAAAGGGCCGGGTTTACCACCAAATCGAACTTTAACCGCGAATTTTTGCGTATTTATAGTGTTAATCCGAGTGAATGGCGCAGGCAGCAAAAGTTAAGTTAAATAATAATTGGTTATAACTCGCAGATTTATGATCGACCCCCGACCGGGTATGCTGAACGCTGTTGCTTACCCCGATTTGATGCGAGCCGCCCTCGATGACCGCAGTCAGTTCCAAAGAAAACCATCTCCAACTGAATAAACGTATTTTGTCGGTCGTGATGTTCACCTTCGTTTGTTACCTGACCATCGGCTTGCCGTTGGCGGTGCTGCCTGGGTTTGTGCATAACGACCTGGGCTACAACTCGGTACTGGCCGGTTTGATTATCAGCGCCCAGTATTTCGCTACCTTGTTTAGCCGCCCGCATGCCGGACGCTATGCCGATCAACTCGGGCCGAAAAAGGTGGTGCTATTCGGCCTGGCCTGCTGCGGCGCAAGCGGCCTGTTTTACGCCGCGGCTTTTTGGTTCAGCGGCCAGCCGCTGCTGAGTTTAATTCTGCTATGCGTCGGCCGGGTGTTTCTTGGCGTCGGCGAAAGCTTTGCCAGCACCGGTTCCACGCTGTGGGGCATTGGCCTGGTGGGGCCGTTGCATACCGCCCGGGTGATCTCATGGAATGGGGTGGCGACATACGGTGCGATGGCGGCCGGAGCGCCACTGGGTGTTTATCTCAACCAACATTGGGGATTGGCCGGGGTGGCGGCGCTGATTGTGCTGGCCGTCGCGGTTTCGCTGTGGCTGGCGAGCGCCAAGCCCAATGTGACGATCGTCGCCGGTAAGCGCATTGCCTTTAGCGCCGTGTTTGGCCGTGTTTGGCCGTATTTGGGCTTACGGTCTCGGGCTGGCGATGGGGACCGTAGGTTTTGGCGTGATCGCCACTTTCATCACCCTCTACTATGCTGATAAGGGCTGGAGTGGGGCCGCGTTCTCACTGACGCTGTTCAGCGTTGCCTTTGTCGGCATCCGCCTGATATTTAGCCAGACGATTAATCGCCACGGCGGCTTGAAAGTCACGCTGGTGTCGTTCCTGATCGAGATTATCGGGTTGTTGATGATTTGGCAGGCCGTCGATCCGCTGATGGTGCAGGCCGGGGCTTTGTTGGCGGGGGCCGGTTTCTCTCTGGTGTTCCCGGCACTGGGCGTGGAGGCGGTGAAACAGGTGCCGCAACAGAATCAGGGCACCGCGCTGGGCACCTACTCGGCGTTTCTCGATCTGGCGCTCGGGATCACCGGGCCGTTGGCCGGTCTGCTGATGAGCCGCATGGGCGTACCATCAATCTATCTGGCGGCGGCGCTGATAGTGTTTCTGGGCGTGCTTTTGACGCTGCGCTTACTGCTGCAAAACCGACAAAAACCATAATTAAGGATTATTCCTAAACCCACATCCATACCGAAAAATTTATTGTTTCATCTCATGATTACGGTAAGGTCGCTCAGCGGTCCAGAACGAGAGGAGAAATCGATGTATTTACGGCCGGATGAAGTGGCTAGAGTGTTGGAGAATACTGGCTTTGAGCGTGATTATGTCACCGACCAGTCTTATGGTTACCGCAAGGGTGAGCACTACGTGTATGTGAATCGTGAAGCGCGGATGGGCAGAACCGCGTTGGTGATCCACCCGGCGCTAAAAGAGAAAAGCGTGCATTTTGCCACGCCGACCTCGCCGGTGCGCATCAGCAATCAGTACCTTGAGTTTCCCCTGGATTTAAGCAGCGATGCCCCGAGTGCGCGTTACGGTATTCCCCACGGCTTCAGCTCGCGTGATGCGCTTTCGCGCTATATCTACAGCATGTTCCAGTAATGCTTCCCCCGCCTGCGGGGGACACATTCTTACCAGTTCGCAATCGCTTCCTGATTAAAACGCTCATTGTAAGCGCGGCGAAACTGCGCCAGTTCGAAAGCGTCGATATCCAGATCGGCAAAATAAAACAGCGCGGCCTCGGTGTGTTCGGCATGCAACTCCGGCGATAGCCCGGCGCGTATCAGCGTTTCCCGCCACAGAGCTATCTGGTGGTCATCCGCCTGTTTGATAAAGGTCAGATAGATAAACAGCAAATAGGCTGCCTGGTGCATCTCTTCGGTGTAACCGTTGTTCAGCACGCGGATAAAAGTCTGGCTATTGCGGCTGCCCATCTCCTGAATCATGGATTCAATCAGCATCGGTTTGACTTTCAGCAGGTGGGCCAGAGAGTCGATGGCTTTGCGAGTATCGGAAGTCAGAATGCGGTAACCAATAATAAATACAACGATCAGGGCAGCGATGATGATCCAGGTCATTTATGATTTATTACACTCTCATTGCGCCAGTATTTGGCAGGAGGCGCTGCGTGACAGCGCCCGGTGTCAACGCTGTTCGCCGCTGAAATTGTCGGCAGCCCGCTGTTGATGACGCAGGTGGTGGTTAAAGGTGGCAGCATCCTTGGCCAGCGCGTCCAGATGGGCGCCCAACATTTTGATTTGCTTCACTAACGCGTGCTGTTCCGGCACGGAACTGGCGGTGCTCAGCTTGCGCACCAGCTGCTCATTTTGCATACGCAATGCGACTTCGCGCTGTTTAGCCTCTTCCAGCAACTGCTGCAGTGCCTGATAGCTGTGCTGCCATTCACGGTGCTGCTTTTCGAAGCTGGCCTGCAACTCGCTCATGGCATTTTGAAACTGGGTTTCCAGCTCGCGCATTTTCATGGGATCGATCCTTTGCGGCACTCAATAATGGTTTAGCAGTATAACGAAAACTGCACAGAACCTCACCCGTTGACGACAATTGCGGAAAATTCCCGGCTTGCAACCGGGGCACGCCGTCTTACAATCATCTTCATCCGCGGCATTAAAGGCCCCGTCTGAGAGTGGCAGAAAGATGAGCAACCAGGACAAAGACTTTTTTGAACAGGCGATGGCGGATGTCATCCCGTTATCCAGCGCCGCCGAGACCCTGTACCTTAAACCGCAGGAGACGATGGATAAAAGTGCGCGGCGCGAGGCGCAGGCGCTGCGGCAGGAAAACTTTCTCAGCACCGGCTTTCTCGACCTGATCCCTTGCGAAGTCCCGCTGGAATACAAAGGCGAGGGCATTCAGCAGGGGGTACTGGACAAGCTGAGCCATGGCCGCTATCCGCCGCAGGCCAGCCTGAACCTGCTGAAACAATCGGTGGAGGCTGCGCGGCAGGCGCTGTTCCGCTTTATTTTGCTGGCAGAAAAGCAAAACCTGCGTTCGCTGCTGATTATTCACGGACGTGGGCGTGAAGAAGAGAGCCATGCCAATATCATTCGCAGCTATCTCGCCAAATGGCTGGCACAGTTTGAACAGGTGCAGGCTTTTTGCCGGGCGCTGCCGCGTGACGGCGGCGAAGGTGCTTGCTATGTCACGCTGCGTAAATCAGCGCAGGCCAGGGCGGATAATTTCGAGCGCCATGCCAAGCGCAGCCGTTAGGGTATTGCGGAGGAACAGCCGGCAGCGTTGCCGCCGGCTGGAATAGGCTATTTATTAAAGAATTTATGGTCCAACGAATAACGCCCGGCACCGGTGACCGCCAGCAACAGCAGCCCGCCGATAATGCTGATATTTTTAAAGAAGTTTATTTCGTTGCCCATCATTTCCATGCCGGTCATTTTCCAGAACGGGTGACCGATAAAAGCGGTGCCGAGGACATAGACGGCAAAAATAACCGCAATAGGCCGGGTAAATAATCCGAGAATAAGCGCGATGCCAAAAAAGAACTCAACCACCACGGCGATAATCGCCGCCAAATACGGCATTGGCGTACCATAACCCTCCATTGCCGTCACGGTTGCGCCAAAGCTGGTCAGCTTCATCCAGCCAAAAATGATAAACAGGATCATCAACAAGATTCGAGATAGCAGAATAACGCCGTCTTTTGAGCTTTCACCCATTTTGAACTCCTCAGCCACTGTCACAATTATGTTGTATTACTGTTTAAATAATAGACTAATATCAGGTTTGTTCTAGACCCGTCATCTTTCAAGCTGCAGCGTTGTTACCTGCTTACAAGGCCCATCCATGGTCCTTGCCCTTTCAGGGCCGCTGCAAGCAGCGTTCAAATCTGTTCCCGACAGATTTGTCGCTCACCCCAGTTACTTAACTTTTGTAAGCGCCTGGGGATGAGCGAGCTGGGCGCCTAGCTGCAGCTTGAAAGCTATAGGGTATAAATTTATGTATTTTTAAAATGGGATAAATTTATGGATCTTGAAATTTTGTCAGACGAGAAACGTTTCTATATAAACGATCTGCAGGGAAAAATGATCGCCGAGATATCCTTTGTGCCGAGCGGCGAAAAATTAACCATTATCGATCACACCTGGGTGGATGAGGTATTGAAAGGTCAGGGCGTCGGTAAAAAACTGGTGGCGCTGGTGGTGGCGAAAATGCGGACGGAAAACCGTAAAATTATTCCGCTGTGCCCGTTCGCCAAACATGAGTTTGACACCACGCCGGAATATCAGGATATCCGTGCCTGAAGGCTGGGTCATAGGTGACTTTGGGGGAGGCAGCCTCCCCAATATTGGATGTGTTAAGGATTTACTGTGGCAGGGGATAACTATGCGGGTTTATGGGCGGCCAGAATAAAAATCATCGGGCGTTCTTTCTCTTCGTCCAGCGCGGGGTTTTCTGCGATTTGCTGTGCCGAAGGGCCCCATTCATTGAGATAACTCACGACGAACCCTTGCTGCACCAGCAAGTTCACGTAACTGCCGAGCATGCGGTGTTGCTTGATAACCCCTTCCGCCAACCAGTTTGAAATCCGTTGACCTTCCTGCTGATAACCGTTGACCGGCCAGGATTTTTGCCCGTTTTCGTCTACCTGCCAGCCTTGATGCTTTGGCGCGGTATAGATCGGGTGTTCAGCGGTGAAGATAAATTGCCCACCCGGCACCAGCGCCTGATAAACCGTGGCGAACAATCGCGCCAGATCTTCGATGTAGTGCAGCGTCAGCGAACTGTAGGCCAGATCAAAAGAGGCCGTTGGCAGTTGAAGCTGTTCCAGGTCCTGCTGGTGATATGCGATGCTGGCGTCTTGCGTCAGCGCCCGGGCCTTGTTGAGCATTTTCTCCGACAGATCCAGGCCGAGAACCCTGGCGGCGCCCTGTTCACGCGCGCTGCGGCAGAACCAGCCATAACCACAGCCCAGATCGACCACCTGCTTGCCGTGTAAATCCGGCAGGATGCTGCGGATGGTCGGCCACTCCGGCGCGCCGTCCAGCCCGTGCACCGAGCGGCTGAGCTGGGCATAGCCGTCGAAAAAGGCCTGATTGTCATAAATATTTTGTGTCATAACGACTCCTGTTTGAGTTAAACCGCTGCCGTATATTTAGGCAGCGTCGTCATGTTATCCGCACATCCCACTGATTTCCATATCAAATAAGGTGGTCAGCTTGCTGTCAGGCAATGGCGTCCAGCGCTTGGGCAATCTCTTCTGTCCAGGGTAAGTCAGGTACCGCGAGATTTTCTCGCAGGTGGTTGACGGAAGAAGTGCCTGGTATCAGCAGAATATTGGGCGAACGGTGATACAGCCAGGCCAGGGCGGTTTGTAACGGTGTGGCCCCGAGGCGTTGAGCGATTTCGGATAAGGCCGACGACTGGATTGGACTAAAGCCACCGAGTGGGAAAAATGGCACGTAGGCAATGCCTTCACGCGCCAAGCTATCAATCAGGGCGTCATCGCTGCGGTTGATCAGGTTGTAGTGATTTTGCACGCAGACAATACGGCAAATACTACGCGCCTGAGCGACCTGAGTCGGGGTGACATTACTCAGGCCAATGTGCCTCACCAGACCCTGTTGCTGCAGCTCAGCTAATGCGGCTAAAGGTGCTTCGATAGACCCCTCTGCCGGGCCATGGGCACTGAACATAATTCTCAGGTTAACCACATCCAGCGTCTCAAGACCAAGATTGCGCAGGTTGTCATGCACTGCACGGGTCAACTCTTCGGCGGAAAACGCAGGCAGCCATGAGGCATCGGTTCCCCGTCGCGCCCCGATTTTGGTGACCAGAGTCAGGTCGTCCGGGTAAGGCGCCAGCGCGGATTTAATCAGTTGGTTAGTGACGTGCGGGCCGTAGAAGTCGCTGGTGTCTATATGGTTAACGCCAGAGGCTACCGCTTCGCGCAGTATCGCCAGTGCGGCATCAGGATCTTTGGGCGGCCCAAACACGCCCGGACCGGCCAGTTGCATGGCACCGTAGCCAAGTCGCTTGACGTTTCGATCGCCGAGGTTGAAGGTGTTGTGTTGATCGCGATTGAACATAACCAGTCTCCTAGAGGGTAAGCGGGGCTACCGCGTCTATTTATAATAAGCGTTGCCGCCGACGGTGATAAGTAGCGGGGCAGTGGACGGGTTGTACGGGGAAACGGACAATGAACACCGATTTAGATGATTTACATGCCTTTCTCGCCGTGGCACGTACGGGGGGATTCCGTGAAGGTGCCAGAACCCTGGGGCGCAGCGCCTCCGGCGTTAGCGACGCCATTCGTCGCCTGGAGAAACAACTCGGTGTCAGGCTGTTCAATCGCACCACGCGCAGCGTCACGGCCACCGCCGCCGGTTATGGCCTGCTGAAAAGGCTGGGACCGGCACTGGCTGAAGTGCAGGGGGCGCTCGATGTGGTCAATGGTTTTCGCGATAAGCCCGCCGGTTCGCTGAAGCTGAATGTGCCGACCAGCGTGGCGCGGCTGGTGTTGCCTGCGCTGATCCCGGCATTTCTCGCTGCCTATCCGGAGATCAAGCTGGAGGTGCAGACGGACGAAAGTTTTGTCGATGTACTGGCTGCGGGCTGCGACGCCGGTATCCGTTATGAAGAGCGGCTGGAAAAGGATATGATCGCGGTGCCTATCGGTCCGAGAATACAACGCTTTGCCGCTGCTGCTGCGCCGGATTATCTTGATCGCTGTGGGCGGCCTGAACATCCGCAGGATCTGTTCACTCATGCTTGCCTGCAAGGGCGTTTCCCCAGTGGTAAAACCTATCCCTGGGAGTTTGAAAGGCAGGGGGATAAACGGGTTATTCACCCTGAGGGACCGCTGACGGTACAGGCGGGAGGCGCTACCGATCTGGCCATAGAGGCTGCCGTGGCTGGCGTGGGGATTATCTACTTATTTGAGGACTGGTTAAGGCCTTATTTGACCCGGGGGGATTTGGAGCCGGTGCTCGAGAGCTGGTGGCCGCAGTTTTCCGGGCCCTATCTCTATTATTCCGACCGAAGATTTATACCCGCGCCGTTGCAGGCATTTATCGATTTTATCAAGCAGGCGCAGGACCACGGCTGACTGAGCCGGCGGGGTTAGACCAATCGATACTCATGTATTTTGATGGTATTCATGATGCTGTCCATCATCACCTGCACCCGGTGGGGGAGCACGCCGCGTTGACGGTAAATGAGGTAAGCCTGCATATCGATGCAGCGTTCGCGCTCAATGCAGGGCAGCAGTGAACCTGACTCCAGTGCGGAAGCCACCGAGTAATAGGGGGCATAGACAATGCCCAACCCCTGCTTGGCCAGCTCGATCGCCGGCAAGATATTGTCACAGATACTGGAGCCGTTGACCGCCACATCGACCAACTGGCCCTGCGGGTTGTAAAAGCTCCAGGTATTGCGGCTGCCGCCCAACACTCGCAGGGTAATACAACGATGTTGCGCCAGCTCCGTCGGCTCGATAAGCGGTGAGCTGGCAATATAATCCGGCGATGCAAACAGCCCGACGCGAAAACGGGTCAATGGCCGGGCGATCAGGCTTTCATTCTGCGGCTGGAAGATGCTAATCAGCAGGTCGCAGTCGCTATCAAAAACCGCACCGTATTTTTTCTCGCGTTCATCCGGGTTGCGGGTGACTAAATCGACGATCAGTTCGGGAGATCCACGCAGCAGGGGCGGCAGCAGATAACGGGTCAGGAAGGAGTGAATACCGATCGGCGCACCCAGGGTCACCATGCCGTTCAGGCTTTGTTTATAGGTACCGGACATATCGAGCAGGTCGTTATGCTCATCTAATAGCAGTGTGGCGCGACGTAAAAACTGTTCACCAAACTCGGTCAAAGACAGCGTTCGTGGGCTGCGTAGAAATATCTCCAGGCCAAGTCGCCGTTCCAACGCCGTCAGGGTGCGCGACACATTGGATTGCGGCATATCCAGCAGCTGTGCCGCCTTACTGACGCTGGCGGTTTCGGCGATGGTGCGAACGATCCTGAGTTCGTCGAACCTGAAGTCTTTTGCTTTCACGCGGTGAGCCATTTTGAGTTTGTATATCAAAAATGATATACATTTTTGCCGGTATTGTCATATGACTTATCACTGACCGGCGGGTATTCTTTTGGTCAATTATTTGCTATGCATTAAAATTGACATGGAAGATTATAATGAAAAAAACCTGCGCGATAATTTTACCCGTGGCGTTAACATTGACCGCCTGCTCATCATCGGTCACTGAAAAAGAGAAATACTCGACGTTTCTGCCTAATTATAATGATATTACCAAGAGCCAATCGGCCTCCGGTAAGGATGTATTATATTGGAAGGATAAGAACGTTGATTTTTCCAAATATAAATATCTGGTTTACCAGCCGATGATCTTTTTCCCACGGCCAAAACCTAGCGAGATGGTGAGTCAGCAGGCGCTTGATAATATTCTCAGTTACACCAACAGGCAGTTCAAGCAAGCTATGGGGTCGCATTTTATCCTGGAGGATGTTCCGCGTGAAAACACGCTGATTTTCCGTGGGGCTATCACGGCGATCGACACGCAGAAGAAGGGGCTACAGGTGTATGAGGTACTGCCGATTACGCTACTGGTTGCCGCAACGCAAAGTGTAACCGGCCACCGCACCATGGAAAGCGCCGTTTATATGGAAGGTGAGTTTATTGACGCCTCAACCAACCAGCCGGTAATCAAAGTGGTGAGGAAGGCGTCCGGAGAGAACCTGAATAATGAAAAATCGCAGTTAAAAGTGGCCGATGTGAAAAATGCCATAGATACCATTGCCAATGATATTAAAGAATATAAGACGTCATAGACGTCGGCAATTAGTTTAGCCTTATTAACCAGGGTGTTGCATGTTCCTAGATTACTTCGCTTTAGGCGTATTGATCGCCGTTTTTTTAATTCTGTTTTACGGCGTGATTATTATTCACGATATTCCTTATTTGCTGGCCAAGAAACGGCAGCACCCGCATCAGGATGCCATTCATGTGGCGGGCTGGGTTAGCCTGTTTACTCTGCATGCCATTTGGCCACTGTTATGGATTTGGGCGACCTTATACCGCCCAGAGCGGGGCTGGGGAATGAGCGATAAAGCTGAGCAACCTGATGTGTTGCAGGCGCGGATTAATCGGCTCGAAAGTGAATTGCAGCGTATGCAGACGCAGGTTGCAGATCAAAGCTCGTCGTCCAATAAAGGTTAAGCAAACAGTATGGATCTCTTAATTATTCTCAGCTACGTTGCGCTGAGCTACGGCGTATTCAAACTGTTCCGTATTCCGGTCAATAAATGGACGGTGCCGACGGCGGTGCTTGGCGGTATTTTCATTGTGGGTGCTTTAATCCTGGGCATGAATTACAACCATCCTTATACCTACCGGGCGCAGAAGATCGCGATATCCGTGCCGATCGTCCCGCAGGTCTCGGGAATGATTGTTGAAGTGACCGATAAAACCAACGTGTTACTGCGCAAAGGGGACGTTCTGTTTCGCCTTGATGATACCCGCTACCGCGCCCGGCTCAACAAATTGCAGGCGGAGCTTGCCGGTGCGCAGGCGGATGTACGCGGACGCCAGGCAACATTGAGTGAGTCTGCCGCGAATGTTCAGCGGGTAAATGCCGAGTATGAGCGTGCCCGCAAAGATTATCAGCGCTACGCCAAAGGCGCGACCATGGCGGTCAACCCTTTTTCTGAGCAAGACATCAGCCATGCGCAGCAACAATACCAGGCGCAATCCGCCTCGCTGCAGGCCGCCAGGGCTCAGCATCAGCAGGCGAGGGAGCAGCTTTCGGGCCACTACAACGGTGAAGATGCCCATATCGCCAGCCTGAAGTCACAAATCGCAGAGGCCACTTATAACCTGGAACAAACCACTATTCGCGCACCCAGCGACGGTTATGTTACCCAGGTACTGGCGAGGCCGGGCACCACCGCAGTGCGTTTACCTTTCAAGCCGGTGATGATTTTTATTCCGCAGCAAAAACGGCAGGTGGTGGCGGTATTCCGGCAAAACTCGATCCTGCGTTTAACCGAGGGCGATAAAGCCGAGGTGGTATTTAACGGTTTGCCGGGCAAAGTTTATGGTGGCTCGGTGACGCGGGTATTGCCGGTGGTACCGGACGGCAGCTACCAAGCCAGCGGGGCATTGCAGGGGTTAAATGTCGGCGCCCAACAGGAAGGGGTTTACGTGATGATTGATCTGGCCCCCAGCAAGGAACTCGACAAACTGCCCGATGGCGTGACGGCGCAGACTGCGGTGTATACCGAGCACTTTGAGCATCTTTCCATTATGCGCAAAGTCCTGCTGCGCATGACCAGCTGGATGCACTACCTGTATTTGGATCACTAGCCGTTATCTGTTTTACAGGCTCAAAAAAGCCCGCAACGTGAATTGCGGGCTTTTTCGTTATTGCCACCGGATCTATCTGGTATCACCGGTGACCTATTTGGGCTGGGGGAATCTGAATAACTAGATTAGTTTGTTGTAATTATTGATAAAAATTGAGTTCAGACTTGTGGGATATACCTAAGCGTATACCAATGCGGGAAAGTGACACCGATTTAGAGGGGGATTCTAGAATCTGGTATCACCAATTAGCGCTTTTTTTCCCATGCTTGTTTGATGAGCTGCACATCAGGTTTGAAGCGCGACATGTGGCGGATACCTACCACAGGCACATCGAATTGCTTAAACCGTGCCGTAAAGCAGAACGTGGAGTAGTAGCGGTTTCGGCTTATGTACTCGGGTTCATCGCCATCGCCGAATGCTTTTAATAGCAAGCGAGCTGCTGAGTGAGAGTTCATTCCGTTACTGTAAGCAATAATTAGCTCAGGTTTGCACAGGGGGACGGTAACGTTTTCAAAGAAACTCATCGATTTTTCAATCAGTCGATCCAAACTGCCAATCGCGCTCTCTTGAGCACTTTTTTTGAGCGACAGGGCATCTTTAGAACACATGAGTAGTGCATTGGTATAGACAGTATCTTGCCATCTAAAGCCTAGCTGCTCAGGGACTGATTGCAGGCGGTTTGCCAAATGTTTGATACCCCATTCACCTTCAGTACCGGCCTGAACATTAGAGAAACAAGGTGAATTAAAGCCGTTTATCACTGCTTCAGCATTTGTAAAACCGTCATCCGCAGATGAACCATTGAACCCAACCATGATTAAGCGCTTTCTTGCTGGCTTGGCTGCTAACAATTCGAAGGAACAATCATAAGGGCGGCCGGGTAGTTCGCTTAAATCATGCCGTTCTAATCCTTCCAAAATTATTTTCTTGGTCGTTTCCATCTTAGCGGTTATCCCTTAAATAAGTCTGTTTTTGGCTCTGCCCCATGATAGATCCAATCCGTCATCTTTCTCAGAAAAAAAGATTTATAGAAAAACTGGTCACACTGTTCACTTTTGGTTTTAATTGTTTAAAAACAATAGATTAACCAGTGATTAGTCGGTGACGAGTTTGCTCTTACTGGTCACTTGCAGTGAACAGTAAGACCCAAAAATGCAAAATACCGACCTAATTCGGTGATTGTTTGCACAGTGGATGAGCAGCAGGGAGAGGTTTTAGACAAAGAAAAGGCCTGCAACGCAGGCCTGAGTAGTCACCGCTACGGGGTTCCCCGGTGTTGGGTGTATGCGGTTTGTACAGGACGACTATAAGCGGCCCCGCACAACAGCGTCCAATGGGTTCGGCAGATCAATAACCGCGTATTGATCGGCAGAAACGATCGTGACGCTATTCGCTTAGCGCATTTCACATTTGGGCAGCCAGTCGGCTTCACAGTCTTCGCTTAATATCAGGTTGGTTTGCATCCCCTGATTGGTCTTGCGTTTCAACAGCGCTATTTCATACTCACGCAGCGTTTGCGGCACGGCACGCCCGAACGCGGTCAGATTCAATGGGTACTTGTGCCCCCGGGCTTCCATGTAAGAGAGGTACGCGTGATACAGGTATTTACGCGGGTTCGCCGGGGTAATGTTGGCATTACCGATATACAGACCGTCAGGCGTATTGACTGCCAGCAGGTAGCCGCAGAAATCGACCAGCGGATCGGCACTGCGTTTAATCTCCAGCGCTTCCCCCGAGTTCTGTTGCGCTTCGAGCAATGCTCGGGCGTCATTGGGCACGGCAAAGCGCTGCATCAGGTGGCGCACTATCACTGCCAGCTCGCCGGTAATTTTTGCCAGCAACTGCGGGTCACGCTCATTGGCCGGTATCACCTCCGGGAACGGCAGGATCACCCGGCGACGGGACACACCGCCGCTGCGGTCACTGAACTGCATCGGGTTGTTATTCACCGCCAGAATCACCGCCGGAATGTGCGTGGAGTAGGCATCCCGGTATTTTGGGTCGATAGCCACCGCATCGCCGCCGGTGATCGCTTTGATACCCGCCCCGTCACCGCTCCATTTCTCTTGGTCAGGCAGGATAATCAGCGAGAACCCGACCACGGAGGCGCGTTCCCGTGAAGATTCCAGCGTATCAATGGTGGCCGAGGTGGTGTTGTCTTTCCCCGCCAGCAGGCTGGCTATCGCGGCCATCACGCTTTTGCCACTGCCGCCGGGGCCGGTGACTTCAAGGAACAGTTGCCAGTCATAGCGGTTCGCCAGCACCATAAACAGCGCGGCGAGAATACGCGCCTGCTTGTCGGGTTGTTGCCCAGCGGCGCGGGTCAGCCAGCGCCAAAAATACGGGGCGTGGTCGGCCAGATTTTCCCCGGCCTTGGGCGGTGTGTAATCCACGCTGTTGACGGTTCGTAGCCAGTGCGTTTTCTGGTGTGCGCTGAATTGCCCGGTGGTGGTATCAAACACCCCGTTACGGAAACCAATCAGGTGCCGTGCCGGCGTGCCCATTTGCGGCACCATCAGCCGGAGCGTGTCCAGAATGCTGTTGATCCCCGCCGCTGAGAACGGGGCGCGGATTTTCTGGAACAGCGCGGCAATCTCGCGGCTGAGTACCCGGTACGGTAACACCTGCCATGCGCCGTTTTCATAGCGGCACAGGTCTTCACCGACCGGTGGCACGGCCAACAGGTGCTGGTAGTGCTCCGCCAGCAGTTCGGCCTTTTCACTGGCGCTCATGGCTTTCAGGTCGGCATCGCTGAGCGTATCAAACGGGCTGGGTTGCTTGGGCTGGCTAAAGGCCGTCAACTGCGCAAGCGCAGCCAGCTTGCCCTGTTGCAGGTATACGTCGTTCCAATCCCCCACCTCTGGTGGTAGCGCCGGTTTGCCGCCGCTCAGTTGGGCGGCTTCGGCGGCGCGGGTTTGCCCGGTGCCGTTCTCGTCATTATCGGCCGCCAGCAGCAACAACGCGTCAGGGTAGTGGGTGCGCAACTGCTGCGCCATCGCGGGCAGGATATTGGCGCTAAGGGCAACACAGACACTTTCCCCGGTCAGGTGGTGCACGGTCAGGCCGGTGGCGTAGCCCTCGGTCAGCCAGATAACGGCATTATCTTTCCCGGGCAGGAAATGGCAGGCGTTTTTCACCTGTCCCCCGGCCAGCGTGCGCTTGTCGCCTGCGCCATTAATTAACTGGACGTTGACCACCTCCCCGGTGCTGTTGGTCAGGGGCAACAGCAGGTCGCCGGGCTGGTAAGTGATGCCGCCGACACGCAGTGACGGCCCCTGTAATGTCAGGGCGTCAGTATCCGGCCAGCCCTTGGCGGTCAGATAGGCATTCCCGGCCTGCTGTCGGGCGCTGGCGAGCAGTTGTCTGGCCTGCTGCGCCGCGTTATTTCGCGCCTGTGCTTTGTCCTGCTGTTCCTGCTGGGGATTGTGCTCCGGCGATGTATTGCCCGACGGTTCACCCAATACCCCGGCCACCTTCACGGCGGCCTCTTTGGTGGTCACGGCCAGTGCTTTTTCGACCAGATTCAGGCCATCGCCACCGCCGCACTGGTTACAAAACCATGTGCCACGTCCCTGCAGATTATCAAAGCGAAAGCGGTCTTTGCCGCCGCAGACCGGGCAGGGCTGCGCCCGGCCCCCTGCCGTAATGTGAATGCCCAGCGCGGGGAGCAAGATCGGCCAGTGACCGGTAGCAGCACGTGAGGTGTGAGAAACGCTTAATGTGGTCATTGTTTTGCTCCCTCAGTGCACGGTGGTGTTACAGGTGACGGCCATCCGGCCACAGCACAGCTCATCCATCATCTTTTGGCCGAGCGTGGTCAGGCGCGGCGGCGCCACCAGAATATCCGGCTGCACCATGTCACTGAGCATGGTACACGCCATATCCATGCCCACCTCCGCGCCGTGCTGGCGAACAAAGTAGCCCTCAATGTCCATCGCAATCGCCATTTGCAGCTCATCCAGCGTATAGCCGGGGTTCACCCGGTAAAACGCGCAGGTATCGAGATAGGCATGGGCCAATGCACGGCGGTAAACGGCGGTACGGACTTCAACGGGTAAACAAGACTGTGGGGTGTTCATGCGGCGGAAGCCTCCATGCTGGCGAGAATGTGGGAGTCACAGGTTTTGACGACCTGCCCGAGCTGGTCAGTGAGCACCGCTATGACAGACGCGAAAGCGGCTTTTTGAGCGGCGTCTGGGCGCTGACCGGTCGATTCGAGCGTGTCCAGCATGTCGAGGAACAGCACGCCGGTAGAATGTGCGTGCTGAAGACGCAGGAAATCAGCATGCGGAATAGGATAGAAGGTTTCACTGTGGAAACGGGCAGCCAGCGTATTCATGCCACCCCCTGTACGGGCAGACGGCCCGCAAACGACAAAATGTAGTCACGCGCCAGCAGGCGGCGGGCGCTGTGCTCGGAATCCGCCACGGTGCGCAGCATGCACGGGGTTGCCGTCAGGGCAGTACGGCGAATGGCCGCAAACAGGAAACAGAATTCAGGATGAGTCGGGGTGAGGATAGTAGCCATGGTGGCAGCCTCCAATAAGTTTTGGTTATTGCTACCACCGAAGTTCCTACGCTTATGGGTGGTAGCCCAGACGGGGGTAGGAATACCGGCCTTATTGGAAACCGGCCAGCCCGAAGGCTGCCCCGCCTGAGCCACCATTGTTTGATAGCCACAGTAGCATAGAAACCACTGTGCAAAAAATGAGCGCACTAAGGCCACGACATAAAAAAACACGCATGGCGCGTGTTGTGTCGCCAATAAGTAACACGGGTTCCTACGCCCGGCTGCCGATTGTGCGACAGCGGGGGGACTATAGCGCAGGGCCGGACGCGGGGGCAAGCGGTAAGACACCCCCGGATGTTCAATCGATCGCATAGTGATCAACAGTCGGTAAGCTGGTCGTGGCCGGTAACGGCGGCGGCGCTGGTCAGCGGCACCGACCCGGCACGGAAAAGACGCGGCTCGGCCTGGCTGCTGGCCAGGCGGATCACGCCGTGCTTATCGCTGCGGTGTTCCGGCAAGGCAATATCCGGCTGTTTGCGTTGCAACAGGATGGCTTCCGCCACAAACAGTGCGTCGTTGTCGTTCAGGGTAAAGCTCTGTCGGCCGAGCGTTAACCGCATCATTCTGCGACCCCCTGATGACGGTTGGCGATGCGTTCAGCCATCCAGTTTTCGACTTCTGATTCGAGCCATGCGACGGTTTTACCGCCAAGGGAAATTTGGGCCGGGAACTGATGGCGGGTCATCATCTCGTACACGGTAGAGCGTGACAGCCCGGTGGTGTACAGCACTTCCGGCAGGCGAATGAAGCGATCGCGTGGCGTGTAATCCACCGGGACGGGCGAGAGTGTGGAAGGGGTCTGTGTGGCAACTGCAAGCATGGAATGCTACCTCGTTTATGCCCGGTGGGATCTCACCGGCGCTGTGTGGGTTCGTCTGGTAGCGCCCTATTATGAGAATATTTTGCGGGGTGGCAACAAGGGGATGTTGTGTGGTGCCCGAGCTTTTTTGCTTGTTTTTCAATCGAATGGGTGTATTGCCCTTTATTGCCCTATATTGACAATCTATGACAATTAATGACAACTCCACTTACCAGTAATATCGATTGGTGTTCAGCGAATAAATAGATAAAAACACTAAATGCCAGCTAGCCAGAAAAAAGGCTGTTTTTAGCCGAGTGAATAGTAGTGAACACTTGGTGACGAGTTTTAGATAAACTGTTCACTACTTTATTTACTGATTTATCTACCTTTTTTATTAAAGTGAACAGTAGTGAATAGTTTTTATAAGAACTAAAACTTCGTTGGTGGTTTTCTCGTCAGATTTTGGGGCTGTTGTCCTGCGGACAGTCCAACCGGGATGAATGGCGATGTTGTACGGCAGTCAGCAGAATAGCCTCACATTGACTGACACCGGAGATAACCCCATGAGCACAACTGCATTACCCCAGCACATCAACGACAAGCTGCAAGCCCTCCGTGATGCCCGCGCCGCCCACGACAAAAACTATCAGGCACTGACGGACGTCATTACGGGGATCGCCCGCTGTCATCAACAGAAGAAAGACACGGAAGTGGAAAGTCATGAGGCAGAAAGCCAGTGGCGCATCCTGTTTCGGAAACTGCGTGGGGAAATGACCCCAGAGCTGCAAGCACAACACCACAGCCGGATTTCCAAACGGGAGCTGGCGAAAGAGTTCGACAGTCTGGTTGAGGAAATGGAGCTGGACAAAATGCAGCTTCACCTCAGTTGCGGCGAGTCGGCCCCAAAAATGATGGCTTCGCACGAAGCTGCACTCACGGCCTTTGCAAATCATATTATGTGTCAGGCAGTCGATGCATTGAGCACAGCGCTTATCAGTCCCGAAGTTATCAAGGCTTGCGCGCTGGCGAAGCAGGCTTACGGTGTCTATGGAACCGACCCGATGAAAATGATTGAACAACAGCTACTGGGAACACTACAGGGTCGTATTCACCTTGCCATAGCACAGCAAAATATCGACCACCCGGTACTCAAAGATATTGGTCTGACGATACCGGCAGAAACCGGCGTATTGCCAGAGCTGAAACGCAGCCCTGCCAGACGCATGCAGGTTGCCTTGGAACTGAAGGAAAAACGCCAGCGATTGCAGCAGAAAGGGGCAGCATCATGATGCGTTGCCCGCTGTGTACCCATTCGTCTTATACCCGTACTAGCCGTTATGTGACCGAACAAACGAAAGAGGCCTATTATCAGTGCCAAAACATCGTGTGTTCCTGTACGTTTAAAACAGTGGAAAGCGTCGATAAGATTTTATGTCAGCCCATTCAAGCGGAAACGGTGACCGGTGATGATTTACCGCCGCCGGAACAAAGGACATTAAACCGTTACCGCCGTTATAGCCGAAACCAAACACTTCATTGATTGAACTGGCCCCGCTGCAATACTGATTTTGCTGCGGGGCTTTACCGTTCCACAAGCTCGAAAGCAGCCTTTTTTCTGGCTAGCCTGCCTCAAACTGCGCGTGCATGCATAGGGTGCATGATTTTGCATTAATTCCCAGCCCCTCAAAACAGCCGAAACCCCGCACCACAAGGGCTTACAGGGCCTCTGTGTCATGCATGAAATGTGCATGATAAAGTCAGAGCGCGTAGGCGAGGGAGTATTGCGCGCGCAGAGGTTTGAGCAACTTTTCGTTTACTGTGTCAGCTTGTCGCTGAGCCATCTGTTTTTTTTGCAATTTAACTCAGCAGGGTGTAGGCGTTATTGTACCGTGACAGGTCTTAGAGTATGTTTCTTTTTGATGCATGATTGGGATACTTTAAAGCTGCATGAAACTACATATAAGAAATGTACGATGTATTTCATTCAAGCCAGAATTGACGGGGGGATTGAACCTATACTCAAACACAAAGAGCGAGATAGGTCGCGGGGCAGACGAGGCGAGAATAGTATTACGTACGCCGGCTATTAAGCATATTGAGCTTGAAATGAGCCGAAGAAGACAGTAAATCACTAAAGAAGTGTATAGCTACTATAGGAGTAAGGATGAAAGTTTTAGTAACAGCCCCATCGAGGAAAAGTGTTCCAGATAATAATGATGTCTATGATTTGATATTACAACAAGACGATTGGAATGATTATAGCTTTGTAACTAAATATCATTTGTATTTAACAAAGAAGATAACTAAATCGGAAAGTATTGAATATGCCGGTGCTGTTAAAATAATAAAAAAAGGTCAACCCAATGACTATTCTTTCATGATAGGTGTTGGGGAATTAGATAGTTTAGGTGACGAGTTTTGTTCTATTGGTCAATCATTAGATTATTATGGTCGACTATCTGAGTTAAAAGCTAGTATATGTAATGAAATTTTGTTTTTTTTACGAGATATTAATCTTTTTGATTATCAGTCTCAGGGGTTTAAGGAGGAGAAAGTATGGCATGAATCAGTTATGAGAGATCTAAAGGTTGACGATGATATATTTACCCTCCCGATTTTTATTATCAAAAATCAATTTTCATCGATACCAAGTATAAGTGAGAAGCTTACATTTTCTCATTCAGGAATGGTAAATCCTTTATATATTTATTTTGATTCAACCCAATATGGTTTTTTTGAAACGGAAAAATTGCCGTGTCGAATGTCAGTTATAGTCGGGCGAAATGGTTCTGGGAAGAGTACAACATTAGCGAGGCTCTCAAAGGTTGCATATTCTTCAACGCAGGATAGAAAAGAAGAGGTAATTAAAAATATAGGGGAGATTCTTCCTGAAGGATTGGGTTTTCCTAAGGTGATTAATTTGTCATACAGCGCATTCGATAGCTTCCAAATACCTGGTGTTACATATAAAGAAAAACTTCAGTTAAAAAATGACCTTGAGGAAGGTAGGGGGAGGTATATATATTGCGGGGTAAGAGATGTGTGTGCGGAATTAGATTCTGTTTTGAGTGGTTTTAATTTTGAGAATGACGATGAAAAATATATTTCAGTGGATAGGCAGGAAAATACAGTACTAAAACCACTTGAGGTGCTTAGTGATGAGTTTTGCAAAGCATTTAATATTGTTTATAGTGATGAGAATAAAAAAGAAATATTTATGTTGACCATAAATAAATTAAGAGAGGAGGCATCATTATCATCAATAGTCGATGATCTTATTAAAGATGATTTCATCATGAATGCGAAAGATTATTTTCATGGCCTAAGTACAGGCCATAAGTTTGTACTTCACTCGATGCTGCATATAATTCTTCATGCGGATAAAAGATGCCTGATATTATTTGATGAACCTGAAACGCATTTACACCCTCCACTTCTTGCAGTTTTAATGAGTGCTTTAAGAATAATTCTGAATAAAGTTGATGCTTTTTCCATCGTGGCTACACACTCACCTGTTGTTGTACAAGAAACATTGAGTAAGAATGTAAACGTTATATCTAGAAGTGGTAATTTTATTGATTTTCAGAGGCCTGACATTGAAACTTTTGGAGAAAATATTGGGGCTATCACATCGTCTGTTTTTTCTTTAACTACACAAGTTACTGATTATCACAATGAATTAGATAAGCTTGTAATGGAGTACCGTGACAGTAATAATGCATTGGATATGATTGAAAAATGTTTTGATGAAGGACTTAGTATTCAGGCTCGGGCTTATATTATGTCTAAGTTGGCTATTAAGGAGAAGTGATATGTGGACTTTAACCTTGCCTGATGATTCCAATAGGAAAGAAGAAATAATAACTGCATTGACTTATAAAAGCGGAGAAGCAAAGTATCAATTAATTGAAGGCGAATTAGATATAATTGACGGTATATATGATATATATCACGAGAATAAAGGTTTGCCATGTGAATCACTCAAAGGTGACGGGCTTAGTGAAGAAACCAAGCAAGCGCTGAAGGATGCCTATTCCGAAGTTCAAGAGTCAGGTCGCCTTTCAGATCTGCGTTCAAGATTATTTCTAAGCGCTAAGAAATGTCCTCTATGTGGCATAGGGGCTACTACCGACCTAGATCACTATTTACCAGAATCAAAATATAAGTGCCTTGCTATTCTTTCAAGCAACTTAATACCGACCTGTCATAAATGCAATAATAAAAAAAGAACTTCTGTACTTCAAAGTGATGTTGGTTTTTTACATGTGTATTATTTTGAACAGCCCGATGAGATATTTTTTACTGCATCAACTGAGATTAATAATGGTGCGCTGTCTATAAGTTTCGAAATCATAAAGGTGGGTGGCATGAGCCAAAATATCTATGACTCACTTTGTTTTCAAATAAATAAAATAGACCTAAACAAGAGACTTGGAACTGAGGCGAATGACTTTTTAGGTAGTATGTATACTTCTTTTGAATTAACGTATGAATCATCCGGAATCGATGGGTTGAGGGTTTCACTAAAAAAAATAAGAGATGATTATACACGTAGATTTGGTTTGAATCATTGGAAAAGAGCATTAATGGATAGTTTGTCTGATAATGAGGAGTTTCTAAATGCTGGTTTTATAACAGCATTAGGAACTCCTTTGGAATAAATAGTTATTGGTGGGGAGACACGAATTGGCCCCACCAAATCATTAAATCGATTCTTTGCGATAGATAAATAGAGCGATTATAAGCACGCCTGACTTCGTTTTTATCGCTATGTGAAAGGGCTGCTTCAATAACATCAGGATTAAATCCATTTTCGTTAAGAGTTGTACTTGCTATAGAACGTAGCCCATGGGCGACAAGCTTACCGCCATATCCGATACGTTTTAACGCAGCATTCGCTGTCTGGCTATTCATCGGTTTACGAGGGTCATTACGGCTAGGGAATACATGTTCACGCCTGCCGCTGATAGGCTGCATAATTTCCAGTATATCTAATGCTTGGTCAGAAAGAGGAACTATATGATCACGCTTAGCCTTCATGCGTTCTGCCGGGATACGCCACTCACGTTTCTCAATATCGATCTCGGCCCATGCTGTTGCAGATGCTTCAGCTGGGCGAATCAGCGTCAGCAACTGCCATTCAAGCAAGCAGCGGGTTGGGATTGATAGATTGCTCATCGAGATTGTACGCATCAGCTTAGGCAGTTCTTCAGGCCGTATGGTCGGCATATGTTGTTTCTTAGGCCGTTCGAATGCGTTACCAATACCAGAGGCAGGGTTAGCATCAATCAACCCGGTATTGACGGCGTAGATCATGATTTCGTTAATACGCTGCACTAATCGGCGAACTGTCTCTAATGCACCACGGGCTTTGATAGGCTCCAGCACTTGGATCAGCAAACGCGCTTTGATGTCTTGAACCGGAACATTCTCGATAGATGGCAGTATGTCTTTTTCAAGAGAACGCCAGATGTCTTCAGCATGCTTAACACTGACGCTGGCCTGTTTCAACGCGAACCACTGTTTTGCCACGTTCAGGAAAATGCTTTCTTGGGCTACCTGTTTCTGTTCCGCTTCTTCTGCCTCTTTAGCCTGCGGATCAATGCCTCTCGCCAGTATCGCGAGCTTTTCGGCACGCATTTGCCGGGCATCAGCAAGTGATAGGGCAGGGTAGGCACCAAGGCTAACCATAGTTCGTGAACTTGTGCCGGGACGGAGATAGCGGAAACGCCATAATTTCTTGCCGCTGGTTTTGACTAACAGGAACAGGCCGTCACCATCATGCAGGGTAAGGTCTTTCTCTATGGCTTTGGCTTTTTGTACTTCGGTATGTGTGAGGGGGCGTGTAGTCCGCGCCATGCAAGGGTTCTTCCATAATTGGTATACGTTTATGGCATACATTTTAACGTATACCTAAACGTATACCAATAAATCCCGGATTTAGCTGGATGCTCTCGGACTACCACAGACACAAAAAAGCCCGCAAACCTAGGTGGGATGCGGGCTTTCCGTACTTCTCCGGACTTATCTGGTAATACCCGGATCATCATTTGGTGGAGCTGGGGGGATTTGAACCCCCGTCCGGAATTACTACACCGTCGGCACTACATGCTTAGTCCAATCTTCACATTCGCCGGTCAGCTGCGGATGGACACGCCACTAACAAACTAGCCTGATTGGGTTTAACGCTTCAGCCCCAGGCAGGACATCCACGCGATCTCTTTTGGGTTTGACCTCTCTTGATCCCCGTCCTAAGAGCGGAGGCTAGGGAGAGAGGGAATCTTCAGTTTCTTAGGCTGATTAAGCTGCTAAAGCAGCAGATTCGAATTGCGAGTCGTTTGCAATTATTTTTTTTGCGGCTTTTAACGAGGCAAACCGCCCCTCGGCATGCTCCTAAGGCCTCACAATCCCGTCGAATCCAGAATCAGCCCCAAGTTACGTCGCGCAGTATAACAGAAGTTTTACCCGTTAAGCCAGAGGCTTATCGGTTGGCGTGCTTCATGATACGGGATTTCGCCGTCTGCCATTCACGATCTTTGATGTCATCGCGCTTATCGTGTTCTTTCTTGCCTTTGGCTACGCCGATTTTGATCTTGGCCCAGGCATTTTTCCAATACATGGACAAGGCAACCACGGTGTAACCGTCACGGTTTACACGGCCGAGGAGTGAGTCCAACTCACGTTTTTTCAGCAGAAGTTTACGGGTACGTGTCGGATCGCAGACCACATGCGTAGAAGCTACGTTGAGCGGTGAGACAGTGGCACCAAACAGGTAGGCTTCACCATCGCGGAAGGTCACGTAGCTATCACTGATGTTGGCTTTGCCGGCACGCAGCGATTTGACTTCCCACCCTTGCAGAGACAGGCCCGCTTCGAATTCTTCCTCAATGGCGTATTCGAAACGCGCACGCTTGTTTTGCGCAATGGTGGCAGAGCCGGGTTTGTGTGCTTTTTTCTTTGTCATAGTGTGTTCATTATACTGGATGCGTCAGCGAAAGAAATCCTTTCCCGCTCAGCACCTGCGCAATTTTTCGCATTTTTGGCCTCTGTGTTGCATAGCAGATTTTTTGTTTGCCGATAGATAAATGGTATGATTTGTATGTTTTGTGTCTCACAGGAAATGATATGCCCCAGATCAGTCGATCTGCGTTAGTGCCATTCAGCGCCGAGCAGATGTATCAGTTGGTTAACGATGTTCATTCTTATCCCGATTTTCTGCCAGGTTGTACCGGTAGCCGGGTGATTAACGCGTCCAACAATGAAATGACCGCTGCAGTAGATGTTGCCAAAGCCGGTATCAGTAAAACTTTTACCACGCGCAACACGCTGCTGGATAACCAAAGCATCAATATGCAACTGGTTGATGGTCCGTTCCGCTCCTTGATGGGGGGCTGGCACTTTACGCCGCTCAGCCCGGAAGCCTGCAAGGTTGAGCTGCACCTTGATTTTGAATTTACCAACAAACTGATCGAGTTGGCGTTCGGCAAGGTGTTTAAAGAGCTGGCAGGTAACATGGTGCAGGCATTCACCCAGCGGGCGAAAGAGGTCTACAGTGTCTGAGATACGGGTCGAGGTGGTTTACGCCTTGCCGGAGCGTCAGTATCTGCGCAATGTCACTCTGGCGGAGGGCAGCAGCGTTGAGCAGGCGATTGTCGCCTCCGGGCTGCTGGAGCTGCGTGGTGACATTGATCTGCAAAGTAACAAGGTGGGCATCTATAGCCGACCGGCCAAGTTGGCAGATGTGCTCAACGATGGCGACCGGGTGGAAATTTATCGCCCATTGATTGCCGATCCCAAAGAGCTGCGCCGTCAACGGGCAGAGAAGGCAAAAAAATAAGGCGCTAAGAGCGCCTTATTTTTTATCAGAATTTTATCTTCCGAGTTGCAGCCTGGTACTGTCATGAAGAACTTGACGCGTCCCTCACGGGCCGGACGATAGTTCCTGCGCGGATTACTTGGTCAGCGCCGGCTTGTTCTGAATATCGGTCAAGACACCCGCGCTGTTGAAGGTCAGCGTCAGGGTTTGCTGGGTGATATTTTCATGACCAGGTTGCTGACGGAACACATAGAACCACGTCTGAGTACCGAACGGGTCCTGCAGCATTGGGGTGCCCAATGTATAAGCGACCTGTTGCTGGGTCATACCTTTTTGAATTTTAGCTACGTCGGTTGACGTCAGGTAGTTCCCTTGGTTGATGTCAGGCCGGTAAACCACCTTCTCAAAAGTAGAACAGCCTGCAGTCAGCATCACAAGAACCACAGCGGCGGCAGTCAGCGTTTTACAGCGCATAGTAATCACATTCCTTTAGGGCATAGGATGCCGATGATAATAGACCTTGCAGCCGTTGGAAACCCTTATACCCTTCATCTTTCAAGTTGTAGCTGTGTTGGCTTCCTACTCTCACCCCAGTCACTTAGTTATCTAAGCTCCTGGGGATTCACTGAGTTGCCGCCTTGCTACAGCTTGAAATCTATTGAGTAAACAGCGCCAAAGTCAGACCTCAGGAAAGTGAAAAAGTTGAGCTTTTCTATGCAGCAAGCAGTTCTTTCGCGTTTGCCAGGGTATTTCGGGTGACTTCACTGCCGCCCAAAAGGCGCGCCAATTCTTGCAAGCGAGCGCGTTTATCCAGTGGCGACATCTGGGTTTCGGTTTCCGTGCCGTCGGTCTGTTTGCTGACAAACAGATGCTGATGACCACAACCGGCTACCTGCGGCAAGTGAGTGACGCACATAACCTGGGTAGATTCCCCCAACTGGCGCAGCAGGCGACCGACAATGGCGGCGGTTGGGCCGCTGATACCAACGTCCACTTCGTCGAAAATCAGCGCCGGCGTTTCCATCTTGCGGGCGGTAATCACCTGGATTGCCAGCGCGATGCGCGACAGTTCGCCGCCAGAGGCCACTTTCGCCAAGGCCTGCAGCGGTTGGCCCGGGTTGGTGGAAACGCAGAACTCGGTGCGGGTCGCGCCTTCAGCACTCAAATATTGCGGTTCGAAGCGCACGTCGATGTTGAATTTACCGTGCGGCATGGAGAGTGCCTGCATGCTGTCGGTAATCAACGTGGTCAGCTCAGCGGCATAATGCTGGCGTTTCTGATGCAGTTGCTCTGCCAACAACAGCGCTTGCTGATGATGCAACGTGACCGCCTCGGTCAGGTGTTCGTGGTCATTTTCTTGTTGTGACAGCAGCTGTTGTTCATCCAGCATTTGCTGGTGCAATTGCGGCAGCTCTTCTGGCGCGACGTGATGTTTACGCGCCAGGTTGATTTGCCGCGACAGGCGCTGCTCGAGTTCTTGCAGGCGATTTGGATCCAGATCCATACGATCGGCGTAGTGGCGCAGTTCATCGCTGGCTTCACTAATTTGGATCGATGCCTCTTCCAGCATATCCAGCAGGCCACTGAGCTTGTCATCCATGCCCACCAGCTCAAGCAGCAGGTGTTTGGCGGTATAGAGCTGGCTCAGCATATTACTTTCTTCGTTATCGGCCAGTAGTTGCAGGGTTTGCTGGCTGATGGTCAGCAACTGGCCGCTGTTGGCCAGACGTTTGAATTCATTGTCGATTTGTTCAAACTCACCGGCCTGCGGCGCAAACTCGTTCAGCTCTTTCAATTGGTATTGCAGCAGCTGTTTGCGTGCGTCGCGTTCGATGGACTGTTGCTGGTGATGTGCCAGTTCGCGGCAGCTTTGGTGCCAGCGCTGGTAAGCCTGTTGCATTTGCGTCAGCAGGGCGGGTTCGTCGGCGTAGGCGTCGAGCAGTTGTTTTTGGTGTTCAGGCTTGAGCAACAACTGGTGGGCATGCTGGCCATGGATTTGAATCAGCCGCTGGCCGAGTTCGCGCAGTTGCGAAAGCGGTACGGCGGTGCCATTGATAAAGCCGCGGGAACGGCCATCTGCGTTGATCACCCGGCGCAGCAGGCACTCATTGCTGTCGTCCAGCTGGTTCTGCTCAAGCCATTGTCGTGCAGAAGGGGTGTCCGCCAGTGAGAAACGGGCGCAGATATCGGCACGGGCGGCTCCCAGCCGGACGACGTTACCATCGGCGCGATTACCGAGGCACAGCCCCAACGCGTCGATGGCGATCGATTTACCGGCGCCGGTTTCACCGGTAATCGCCGTCATACCCGGTTGAAAATCAATTTCCAACTCACGAACGATAGCAAAATTGCTGATGGTCAATTGCGCCAGCATGGGAACCTTCCTGTGTATAAACACATAACTGTAGTTTCATACAGTATAGACTGGTTTTATATACAGTAAAGAGGCTGGTGCAGTTTTTAGAATAATTTTTTTGACCAACCCAGCTTGGTGCTTAACGTATTGAAATAGCTGTAGTCCTTTGGATGAATAAGATTCAAATGAAAATCACTACGGCGTATCAATACCTCTTCACCTTCCTGAATAGGCAAAGCTATTTGGCTGTCGCAGCTGATTTCCAGATCGCTGCCAATCTGCGAAAACTTCAGCCGGATAGTGCTGTTGCCGTTGATCACCAACGGGCGGGCTGAAAGGGTGTGCGGGAACATCGGCACCAGCGCGATGGCTTCCAGCGACGGTGTCAGGATCGGCCCGCCGGCAGAGAGCGAATAGGCGGTCGAACCGGTCGGGGTGGCGATGATCAGGCCGTCAGAGCGTTGTGAGAAGGCGAAGCGATCGTCGATATACACTTCGAACTCAATCATGTGCGCCACTTTACCAGGGTGCAACACCACTTCGTTGATAGCGGTGCTGATGCGGCACTGCTGGTTTTCCTTGTGTACGATGGTTTCCAGCAGGAAGCGCTGCTCATCGATATATTCGCCTTCCAGCACGTCGGCCAATTGCTGCAATGCGTTGTCGGGATCAAGATCGGTCAGGAAACCGAGATTTCCGCGGTTAACACCGATAACTTTAATATCGTAACGAGCCAGCACGCGCGCTGCGCCCAGCATATTACCGTCGCCACCGACCACTACGGCCAGGTCGGCCTTTTGGCCAATATCTGCCAGGCTACCGGTGACGGCGTCTTTCAGCCCCAAATCCTGGGCTATCTGCCGTTCAACCATCACCGAATAGCCTCGGGCGACCAGCCAGTGAAATAACATCTCATGCGTTGCCAGCGCCGAAGGGTGACGCGGGTGGCCAACAATGCCAATACAGGCGAATTTTTTATTCATTGTTGTGATTTTCCTCACCGGGACCAGTTTATGCCCCACATTGTGACCGGTTGACTTGAAACCCCGGTTTTGATCCCCATAATAAGCCAAGTTGCGAGATTAATGCTAAAACGCGGAGATATTCATGAGTAGTAAAGAACAGAAGACGCCAAACGAGCAAGTCTCGGAAGAAATGGAACAGCAGGAAGTCTTGCCGGAAGCGGCTGAGGGCGTCGATCTGCGGGATGAGCGCATTGCTGAGCTGGAAGCTCAACTGGCCGAAGCCCAGCAGCATGAACGCGACAGCCTGCTGCGTGCCAAAGCGGAAATGGAAAACGTCCGCCGCCGCACCGAGCTGGATATTGAAAAAGCGCACAAGTTTGCTCTGGAGAAATTCTCCGGTGACCTGCTGCCGGTGTTGGATAACCTGGAGCGTGCGTTGGATCTGGCGGATAAAAACAATCCGGAACTGACGGCGATGATCGAAGGTATCGAGCTGACGCTGAAGTCCCTGCAGGACGTAGTGCGTAAATACGGTATCGAAATCGTTGGCGACACTAACGTACCGTTCAACCCGGAAGTACACCAGGCGATGAGCCTGATGGAATCGGCCGATCACCAGCCAAATCACGTAATGATGGTGATGCAAAAAGGCTATACGCTGAATGGCCGTCTGCTGCGCCCGGCGATGGTCGCGGTTTCCAAAGCCAAGGCTTAAGCGAATTAAGTAAAGAAAAGGCACCCTCGGGTGCCTTTTTTACGTCTGAATCAGCTCTGCGGCAGTTGCGGCAGCCAGTCGATAGGTTGCAACCCCTGTTGCACCAGCAGCTGGTTGGCCTGCGAGAAGTGGCGGCAGCCGAGGAAACCCCGGTGGGCGGAAAGCGGTGAAGGGTGCGGCGCTTTCAGCACGTGGTGGCGGTTGCTGTCGATAAAATTGCCTTTCTTCTGGGCGTGTGCGCCCCACAGCAGAAACACCACGCCTTCGCGGTTTTCATTCAGCGCGGCAATCACCTTGTCGGTAAAGGTTTCCCAGCCCAGCTTTGCGTGTGAATGCGCTTGGCCACCTTCAACCGTCAGCACCGTGTTCAGCAGCAGCACGCCCTGTTCCGCCCAGCTTTGCAGGCATCCGTGGCTTGGGCGTTCAAAACCCGGGATATCCGTCGCCAGCTCTTTATACATATTCACCAGCGAAGGGGGAGCTGGCACGCCAGGCAACACAGAGAAAGACAGGCCATGGGCCTGATTCGGGCCGTGATAGGGATCCTGACCGAGGATCACCACCTTCACGTCTGCCAGTTCGGTATAACGAAAGGCGTTGAACACGTCTTTTTGCGGTGGGTAAATGGTCTTACCGGCCTGACGTTCAGCGGCAACAAAGGCAAGCGTTTCATGAAAATAGGGCTGCTCTTTCTCCTTGCCGATGACATCATGCCAGGTGAGGGAGGTGGACATAAACGCTCTCCTTTGTTTTCGTTAACAATTCACTGGGCATAGCTTACCGTTTAGCGTCACTCAGTGAAACCCGCTTTTATCCTGGCGTCTTTTCGGTTCATGCAAATAATGTTGAAAATTTACAAAAATAATTGCGAGGTGTCCTGCGGGGAAAATTGACATAAAACATAAACTTGCCCCTTTAAGGCGTGTGGGTACCCCGTGGAAATTGATTTTAATCAAAGAATTGCCCCGGTCAGACTGGTATACAGAACAACAAGACAACAATGGTTTTACCAAATGGCCGAAACCAACATTGGGTTTTTTCTCGAAGTAGAATTTTTCGCCCTTGTACGGAGGCAACAACATGATTACTGGTATTCAAATCACTAAAGCGAACGACCAGGCGCTGGTGAACTCTTTCTGGCTGCTGGACGATGAAAAATCCGAAGCTCGCTGTGTTTGTGCGAAAGCCAACTATGCGGAAGATCAGGTCGTTCCGGTCAGCGAACTGGGCCAGATCGAGTACCGTGAAGTGCCGCTGGAAATGCAATCTACCGTGCGCGTGGAAGGGGGGCAGCACCTGAACGTGAACGTCCTGCGCCGCGAAACGCTGGAAGATGCGGTTAAGCATCCGGAAAAATATCCGCAATTAACCATTCGCGTGTCCGGTTATGCGGTGCGTTTCAACTCGCTGACGCCAGAACAGCAACGTGACGTGATTACACGTACTTTTACAGAAAGCCTGTAATCGTCCGCGTGATTAATGAGGGAGCTTCGGCTCCCTTTTTCATTGCTGTACCCGCCAGAAAGTGAATCCTGATCACATTCCTCGTAAAGATAATCGCTCGCATTACAGAACTGCTCCGACCTGCCGATAGCTACAGCAGCACTCATTTGGGTGCGGCATAGATAAGTCTATCGACAAGGAGTCGGCATGAGTATGTCTTTGAGTTTTACCTCTGCGGTCAGCCCTGCGGCCATTCACCCCCCGGTGGCCCGTGCGGTACCGCAACCCCTGAATTCGCCACCGCCGATTGAGCCCCCAGCGGCTAGAGCCCCTGCGGCCACGCTTTCCCCAAACAGTCTGAATGCCCAGAATCTGCTTAATACGCTGGTGAGCGATATGTCGGCCGCTGCGCCGGTGGTTGCCAGTCAGGGCGTGACGCGTGGGCAACAGTCACAGCAAGGGGACTATACGCTGGCGTTACTGGCCAAGGACGTTTACAACACCGCCAGTCAGGGCGTTGGCGGTTTCACCCGCTTGAACGACAATGCCTTGCTCGGCGCAGGCATAGATCCCGCCAGCCTGCATGACTCGGCATCGGGTTTCCAGGCCGGGATCTACAGCGATAATCAGCAGTATGTCTTGGCCTTTGCCGGCACCAATGATATGCGTGACTGGTTGAGCAATGTGCGTCAGGCGACCGGCTATGATGATGTGCAGTACAATCAGGCGGTCGCGGTTGCCAAAAGCGCCAAAGCGGCGTTTGGCGAGGCATTGGTGATTGCCGGTCATTCGCTTGGCGGTGGGCTGGCAGCAACGGCGGCACTGGCGACCGGCACGGTGGCGGTGACTTTTAACGCCGCAGGCGTGTCCGATTACACGTTGAACCGTATGGGGATCGATCCGGCAGCGGCGAAACAAGATGCGCAAGCAGGGGGTATTCGCCGTTACAGCGAACAATACGACATGTTGACTGGCACTCAGGAATCCACTTCGCTGATCCCGGACGCTATCGGGCATAAAATCACGTTGGCCAATAACGATACTCTGAGCGGTATCGATGACTGGCGGCCGAGCAAACATGTGGATCGCAGCCTGACTGCACACGGAATCGATAAGGTCATCAGTTCGATGGCGGAGCAAAAGCCATGGGAGATCAAGGCCAATGCCTGACAGGCGGCGCGTGCGGCAGACGTTAATGATCGCCATGCTGGCGTTGGTTGCGATCGCCGGTTTGCTGATGATGGCTAAGGAGCAACAGATGAATCAGGAAAACTCTCCCTTCAACGGGCGCGGCAATGTGGCGCTGGCCCAGGCGGTAGCGCGCGGTGATATACAGGGTATTGCCGAACAGGCCACGCAGGGGCGTCTGAGCGAGCAGGGTGACCGTCAGGTTACTTTGCTGCAATGGGCAATACTGGCGCAACAACCGCAAAGTCTGGCCTTACTGCTGGAGCTGGGGGCTGATGCTTCCATTCCGGGGCTGGATGGCAACAGCGCGCTGCATACCGCGGCGGCGGTGCAGGACCCGCAGTATTTGCGGCTGTTGCTGGAGCAGGGGGTAGCGGTTAATCCACGTAATGCGGTAACCGGTGCCACACCCTTGGCGATTGCCGTGTTGGCCGGACGGGAAGAGCAACTGCGGTTACTGTTGGTCTCCGGGGCGGATGTCACGTTGAGCGATCGGCTCGGCGATACGCCTTTGCATGTCGCGGCAAAAACCAACGCGCCACAGTTGGCGCTGATGCTGTTGCAGGCAGGGGCGGATGCCAAGGCCCGCAATCAGCAGGGGATGGCCTTTCAGTTCTATTTCTCACAAACGCCAACGTCGTTGCAGAGTGAAGACATGCGCGAGGGGTATCGACAACTCAATGCCTGGCTGAAAGCCCATCAGCAGGCAACGCATTATGCGCAGCAGTAAGCGGGAATAAAAAACCGCCTTCAGGTTAATGGAGGCGGTTTTTATTCACTACGGCAGCATTACTTCGCGCCGTTGCTCTCAGGTTTGGCCTTTGGCTGGCGACGTTTACCCACGTTTTTCGCATCGCGATGACGTACTTTCACCTTGGCTTTTTCTTTGTTCTTTTCTTTGTCGGCTGCGCGTTTGGCAATCACCTTCTTGGAAGGCTTGCCGTTGCTTTTTTCGCTCGGCACTTTGGTTGACGGACGCAGTTCTTCGATCACCCGCGCTTTCAGCGGCTCGTTCAGGTAACGGCCCACTTTGCCTAACAGCAGGTGGTCGTGTGCCTCAACCAGCGAGATCGCGGTGCCTTTACGCCCGGCACGACCGGTACGGCCGATGCGGTGCAGGTAGGTATCCGCCGTGCGCGGCATGTCGAAGTTGAACACGTGGGTGATATCCAGGATATCCAGGCCACGGGCAGCAACGTCGGTGGCGACCAGCACGTTGACGCGGCCATCCATCATGCGTTTTACCGCTTCGTTACGCTTGGCCTGCACCATTTCGCCTTCGAGGTAACAGGTGTTGATGCCCGCCTCGCGCAGCCAGGCTGCCAGCTCATGCACGCGCTCACGCTTACGCACGAAGATCACGGATTTCTGCACGTCCGGTTGTTGCAGCAAATGCACCAACAGGGCGGTTTTATGCACCACGTCGTCGGCGCGGTAGTACCACTGCAGGATCTTTTTGCGCTCACGGCGTGACGGGTCAGCTTCGACTTCTACCGGCTCTTTCAGAATGCGTTCGGCGAATTCGCGGATGGCATCGCCTTCCAGCGTCGCGGAGAACAGCAGGGTCTGGTTACGCCAGCGGGTTTCGGCGGAAATGGTTTCGATGTCCTGCGCGAAGCCCATGTCGAGCATGCGGTCGGCTTCATCGAGGATCAGCGTTTCTACCGCGCGGCAGTCGAAGTTTTCTTCTTTAATGTACTGCAGCAGACGACCGGTCGTGGCAACAACCACGTCCTGGTTTTCGCTGAAGACTTCCGCGTGGTTCATATAGGCGACGCCACCGGTGATGGTAGCGATATCCAGCGAAGTATGAGCAGCCAGTTCACGTGCCTGATCGGCTACCTGCATCGCCAGCTCGCGTGTCGGGGTCAGGATCAGTACGCGCGGTGGGCCGGACTTCTTGCGTGGGAAGTCGAGCAGATGTTGCAATACCGGCAGCAAAAATGCAGCGGTCTTGCCGGTGCCGGTCGGCGCCGAACCCAATACGTCGCGCCCATCCATCGCAGGCGGGATCGCCTCGGCTTGAATGGCGGTTGGGCGTTCGTAGCCTTTATCACGCAGGGCGTTTATCAGGCGTTCATCGAGTTCGAGCTCGGAAAAATTGGTTACTGTCATGGTCTACCTCTACTTGGGGCGCCGATTATAGACGGGTTGGCCGCGTTCTTCACCTATTTAAGCGGAAAGCATCTCTTTTCCCAAAAATCAGATTGCCTTATGCTACGCCAGTTTTGTATTCAGGTGGTTATTGTGAGCACTCAATCGAAAGCGAATTTTACTCCGCGTCGCGGCGGTTTTACCTTTAAGCAATTTTTTGTTGCTCACGATCGCTGTGCAATGAAAGTGGGTACCGACGGCGTGTTGCTCGGTGCATGGGCTCCCCTGGCACAGCCACAACGGGTGCTGGATATCGGCAGCGGCAGCGGATTGATCGCGCTGATGCTGGCGCAGCGTACAGCCGAGAACGTGCAGATTGATGCTGTAGAGCTGGATGAGGCCGCCGCTGCACAGGCGCATGACAACGTACTGGAATCCCCTTGGTCGCCGCGCATTCAGGTGCATGCGCAGGATATTCACCATTTTGCCCAGCATCATGCCGGTCAATATGACCTGATCGTCAGCAACCCACCGTATTTCGAGCCTGCGGTCGCCTGTCGTGACCAGGCGCGTCACAACGCACGTTATACCGAAACCCTGACCCACGATGCCCTGCTGGCTAGTGCGGAACAGTTAATCGCCCCGCAGGGGACCTTTTGCGTAGTGCTGCCGCATGACATTGGTGAAGCGTTCGAAACTAATGCACAGCGCCGTGGCTGGCATACTGCGCAGCGGCTAAATGTCAGCGATCGCGCCGATACGCCGTTGCACCGGGTATTGTTAGCCCTGACGCGTCAGCCTGCGGAAGAGACAACCGAACAGAAGCTGGCGATTAAGTTGGCCGATGGCAGTTACACCGATGAATTTCGCCGTCTGATTACCGATTTCTATTTGTTTTACTGAGATAAAAGGGCGCCATGGTCAGGCGCCCTGACGGTATTATTAGGGCTGCAGAATGGTCGGCAGCGCTTCCGGCAGCAGATCCGGATAGTCCAGCGTATAGTGCAACCCACGGCTTTCCTTGCGTTCCATGGCGCTGCGGACGATAAGCTCCGCCACCTGCACCAGATTGCGCAGTTCCAGCAGGTTGTTGGAGATGCGGAAGTTGGCGTAGTACTCGTCGATTTCTGCCTGCAAGGTATTGATGCGGCGCAGCGCTCGCTCCAGCCGTTTGGTGGTGCGGACGATCCCTACGTAGTCCCACATAAACAATCGCAATTCATGCCAGTTATGTTGGATCACCACTCGTTCGTCGGCGTCGTCAACCCGGCTTTCATCCCACTGCGGTAGCTGTTTCGCCAGCGTGATAAACGGCAGACGCATCATGATATCTTCCGCCGCAGACCAACCGTAGACCAGACATTCCAGCAGTGAGTTGGATGCCATGCGGTTAGCACCGTGCAGGCCGGTATAGCTGACTTCGCCGATGGCATACAGCCCGTCAAGGTCGGTACAACCATGCTGATCGACCATCACGCCGCCGCAGGTATAGTGCGCGGCAGGGACGATAGGGATCGGCTGGCGGGTGAGGTCAAAGCCCAGCGTCAGCAGTTTTTCATGGATCATCGGGAAATGCTGGGTAATGAATTCAGCTGGTTTATGGCTGATGTCCAGATACATGCAGTCCGCACCCAGACGTTTCATTTCGTGGTCGATGGCCCGCGCGACTACGTCCCGCGGTGCCAGTTCGCCGCGAGGGTCAAAATCGGGCATAAAGCGGCTGCCGTCCGGGCGCTTCAGATAGGCACCTTCACCGCGCAACGCTTCGGTCAGCAGGAAGTTACGCGCCTGCGGATGGAACAGGCACGTCGGGTGGAACTGATTGAACTCCAGATTGGCGACCCGGCAACCTGCGCGCCAGGCCATAGCGATACCGTCGCCGGATGAAATATCCGGGTTGGTGGTGTATTGATACACCTTGGCTGCACCGCCGGTAGCCAGTACCACTGTTTTGGCGCGGTAGGTTTCTACCTGCTCCAGCTCGCGGTTCCACACATAGGCGCCAACCACGCGGCGAGTACCCGGAAGGCCGATTTTGTTCGAGGTGATCAGATCGACCGCATTACGGCGTTCCATCACGCAAATATTCGGGTGGTTACTTGCTTTCCCCACCAGGGTAGTCTCTACTTCTTTACCTGTAGCATCAGCGGCATGCAGGATACGGCGGTGGCTGTGCCCCCCTTCCCGGGTCAGGTGGTAATGGGCTTCGCCCTGAGCGTTAACCTCGGTGTCGAACAATACCCCCTGATCGATCAACCATTGCACGCAGTGGCGCGCATTGCCGGCGATAAACTCAACGGCGTCTTTATCGCACAGGCCGGCTCCGGCAATCAAAGTGTCATCTACGTGTGAGGCAATGCTGTCCGTTTCATCGAAAACCGCGGCGATCCCGCCTTGGGCATAAAATGTGGCGCCTTCGTTGAGCGGCCCTTTGCTGAGTACGGTAACCTTGCAATGCTGCGCCAGGCGCAGCGCCAGTGACAGGCCGGCAGCACCACTACCGACGATCAGTACATCGCTAACATGTTCAGATGATGGTTGCATAGCGTATGATGTGTGCAGAAGAAGAGTGAAATTCATGTTAGCCTAATTGTCCGGGCAAAAGCCACGGATGGGTGACATCAACATAAAAAACAATGGCAATACGGAACTTCGTGTTCTGTATGAACTCCAAGCGAGTGCTTGCTCAGGAAAATAATGTATGGCTGGCAGTACAATTTTACGCGTGGAGACGGATTTGGGGAGAGTTTACCTCGGATGAGCGAGCAGTTAACGGATCAAGTTCTGGTTGAGCGGGTCCAAAAGGGCGATCAGAAATCGTTTAACTTACTGGTGATTCGTTACCAGCATAAAGTGGCGAGTCTCGTTTCCCGTTATGTACCGCAGGGCGATGTGCCTGATGTGGTACAGGAGTCGTTTATTAAAGCCTATCGCGCACTGGAATCATTCCGTGGGGATAGCGCTTTCTATACCTGGTTGTATCGAATTGCTGTGAATACGGCAAAAAATTATTTGGTGGCTCAGGGTCGTCGTCCGCCATCCAGCGATGTGGATGCCAACGATGCCGAAAATTACGAAAGTGCGGGTGCACTGAAAGAAATTTCGAACCCTGAGAACTTAATGTTGTCAGAAGAACTGAGACAGATAGTTTTCCGTACCATTGAGTCTCTCCCTGAGGATCTTCGCATGGCGATTACCCTGCGGGAGCTGGATGGTCTAAGCTACGAAGAGATAGCTGCCATCATGGATTGCCCGGTAGGAACCGTACGCTCGCGTATTTTCCGCGCCAGGGAGGCTATCGATAATAAAGTTCAACCGCTGATTCAACGTTAGCAATGGCGGACACAGGAAGGGTACTTAGGCATGCAGAAAGAAAAGCTTTCCGCTCTGATGGATGGGGAATCGCTCGACAGCGAGCTGCTGAGTTCGTTGTCTAAAGACAGGGCGCTTCAACAAAGCTGGCAGAGCTATCACCTGATACGTGACACACTACGGGGTGATATCGGACAAGTCATGCATCTCGATATCGCAGATCGTGTTGCTGCTGCACTTGAGAAAGAACCTGCACGTCTGGTTCCTTCTGCAGTTCCGGAATCTCAGCCGCAACCTCACACCTGGCAGAAAATGCCGTTCTGGCACAAAGTCCGCCCTTGGGCCAGCCAGATCACACAGATTGGTATGGCGGCCTGCGTGTCGCTGGCGGTGATTGTAGGCGTACAGCAATACAATCAACCGGCTGCACAATCTGGCGCTGCTGAATCGCCGGCGTTTAATACCCTGCCGATCATGGGGCAGGCGTCACCGGTCAGCCTTGGCGTGCCGGCAGACAGTTTCTCCACTGGCAGCGGTCAACAGCAGCAGGTGCAGGAACAACGCAAACGCATTAACGCTATGCTGCAAGATTATGAGTTGCAACGTCGTTTGCATTCTGATCAGCTGCAGCTTGAGCAAAGCACCCCACAACAGGCTGCCGTTCAGGTACCCGGAACTCAGTCTTTAGGAATGCAACAGCAGTAATGAAGCAAATTTGGTTCTCCGTCTGTCTATTGACGGGCAGCCTGCTCTACTCAAACATCGCCCCGGCGCAGCCCTCTGCGTCCGGGGCGTTGTTACAACAGATGAGCAGTGCCAGCCGTTCGCTCAATTATGAACTCGCCTATATCAGCATCAGCAAGCAGGGGATCGAATCGCTGCGCTATCGTCATGCGGTGATTGACCAGCAGCCGCTCGGCCAATTACTGCATATGGACGGCCCGCGCCGTGAAGTGTTGCAACGGGGCGGCGGAATTAGCTACTTCGAACCCGGCCTGGAACCCTTTACGCTGTCCGGCGATCACATCGTCGATGCGTTGCCGGCCATTGTTTATGCTGATTTTGACCGTCTGGCGAAGTATTACGATTTCATCTCCGTCGGCAGCACCCGTATTTCCGATCGGCCATGCGAAGTGATCCGCGTGGTTGCTCGCGATGGTTCACGCTATAGCTATATTGTCTGGATGGATGAAGCCACCAAGCTGCCACTGCGGGTGGATTTGATCGACCGCGATGGCGAAACGCTTGAGCAATACCGGGTGATTTCGTTTGTCGTCGGGTCGCAAGTACAAGGCGCGATGCAGGGGTTGATCAAGGCTAATTTGCCCCCCTTGCTGTCGCTTCCGGCGGTAGATAAAATCAAGCTGAGCTGGAGTACGGGCTGGTTACCGGCTGGCGTCGATGAAGTCGCACGTAACCGCCGCAAATTGCCGAATGTGACCGAACCTGTTGAGTCGCGGCTCTACAGCGACGGCTTGTTCAGTTTCTCGGTCAACGTCAGCCCAGCGGGCAGCGGTGCCGGCCAGCAATATTATCGCCAGGGGCGTCGTACTATCCAAACCGAAGTCCGCAACGGAAATGAGATCACTATCGTGGGCGAACTGCCGCCGGCAACGGCCAAGCGTATCGCTGACAGCATTTCCTTCAAGGTGTCACCACAATGATGAAAGAGTGGGCCACGGTCGTTTCGTGGCAACAGGGCGTGGCGCTGCTGCGCTGTGAGCCGAAAGCCGGATGTGGCAGTTGTACTGCCCGTTCTGGCTGTGGCGCGCGGGCGTTGAATGAACTGGTGCCGGAAACCGAACACCAGTTGCAGGTGCATATCGAGCAGCCGCTTGAGCCGGGTCAGCGGGTTGAGGTGGGCATTGCGGAAGGCAGCCTGCTGCGCTCAGCAATGCTGGTTTATCTGACACCGCTACTGGGCATGATGCTGGGGGGCAGCCTGTTGCAATACTGGCTGGGTACCGATGCTTCTGCCGCGCTTGGCGCACTGCTCGGCGGTGTCGCGGCCTTTATGCTGGCGCGCAGTCTGGCACATCGCCTCGGTGAACAGGCAAATTACCAACCGATCGTTCTGCAAATTGGTTTACCGCCTGGTGCCATGCGCCTGCAAACGGAAAACCAGCCTCTGCATTAAAACTGCTGCCGCGTCATCGCCGGGTTATGGTAGGCGGTGATGCGGGTGTAGATCATATGCTCCAGCAGCGCGATAAACAGATCGGCGCTGAGCAGCGAAAAATAGCCGATAGTAAATAACGCATTGCCCTGATTATCCAACAGGCGAATGGTGCCGCGCTGCGGATTGTTTTCCAGTTCGCGGATCTGCTCAATCGGGATAGACCCCTGAGCGGTGATCAGTGCCGTTGAGCTCAGGCTCAACGTTTGGGCTGATTGTCCTTTCCGATGGCCAGGCAGCAATTGACTCAGCCAGCGAGCGCCGCAACTGAGATAGTGAAACGATAATATTTCCCCCTGATACAGTGCATTCAACGCCTGTGGTCCACGCTGTTGGATCTGCTGAGCGATAATGGTATCTGCCAGCCGCAAGGAGTGGGAAACATTGCTGAACACCGGACACCAGGGTTGATCGGCTGACGCGCGAAATGCCATTACATCTAAGACTCCCCCAAACAAACGACCGCCGCGAAAACGATAAATATCACCAATTTTTTCAAAGGGGATGAATCGTTCTTTATGGCTATGCGGGTTAATCACCCGAACACCATGTTCGTACAGGCGATAGGTCAATGCTGGCCGCAGGTAATGGCGCAGTGCCAGCAGGATACAGCCGAGTACAATAGTCGCTGCGCCGGTTTGCAGTAAGGTCAGTACCTCATTTTCATCCATGTTGCTCAGCAGCGGCAGTAACAGCAGTGCCGCACCGAGAGTTAACAGCAGCGCTGCCGCTGCGAGAATGCCCCAATTGACCTTTGAAAAATCGTGCCGGCTCAGCATTTGCCCTTTATCGATCATTATGCACCTTCCAATCAACACGCAGAGATATGCTGGTGAACCCCGGTGGGCATGCCGATGTAGTGCCCTGAATTATGTTTTATCGCGGTGTTCACCCTCATTTCTATAGGAGCAGCCGGCGAGCGTACATCGGGTTTTTCCTAAAGCCCGGGGAGCAAAGTGCAATTCTAAGATGTTGATCCGAATATTATTTTATCCAGAATTAGGAGAGGGTTTATTGCGTTATTGGCGGTTATGTATTAATGCCTAATCCTGTCAGCGGCTGGCGAGGCAAGATGGGAGGGAAAGATTGTTATAACTTAGCCTATTGACCACGTCGGGCTTTGTTAACATCCGCTTTCATAACCCGGGGCGCTCTGTAACATTAAAGTGTACATAATAGAATGCCTTCACTGCACCGATCGCTAGGTTTTCAGTGTTGTGGCATGTAGAATGCTGCGATTCAGGCGCAAGACGGCCGAACCCATTCACTGTCGCTTTAGGTCCATGCGGGTTTCTATAGGCGAGTAATTCAGAAATACCAAGGCAGAAAAACTTTTATAATGAAGCATATACGAAATTTCTCCATTATTGCCCACATTGACCACGGTAAGTCGACGCTGTCCGACCGTATTATCCAAATTTGCGGTGGCTTGACCGAACGTGAAATGGCCGCGCAGGTGCTCGATTCTATGGATCTTGAGCGCGAGCGTGGCATTACCATTAAAGCGCAGAGCGTGACGCTGGATTATAAGGCGCAAGATGGCCAAACCTACCAGCTCAACTTTATCGACACGCCTGGACACGTTGACTTCTCCTACGAAGTTTCCCGTTCACTGGCCGCCTGTGAAGGCGCACTGCTGGTGGTCGATGCCGGGCAGGGCGTAGAAGCCCAGACGCTGGCCAACTGCTATACCGCGCTGGATATGAATCTGGAAGTGGTGCCGGTACTGAACAAAATTGACTTGCCGGCTGCCGATCCCGATCGTGCCGCGCAGGAAATTGAAGACATCGTTGGCATCGACGCTACCGATGCGGTGCGTTGCTCGGCCAAAACCGGCGTTGGCGTACCCGAAGTGCTCGAACGCCTGGTGCGTGATATTCCGGGGCCGGCAGGCGATCCGGAAGCGCCACTGCAGGCATTGATCATCGACTCCTGGTTCGATAACTACCTGGGCGTAGTTTCCCTGGTGCGCGTCAAGAATGGCACCATGCGCAAGGGCGACAAGATCAAGGTCATGAGCACCGGCCAAACTTATAATGCCGATCGTCTGGGTATCTTCACCCCGAAACGTGTTGATCGCGACGTGTTGAACTGTGGTGAAGTGGGCTGGTTGGTCTGTGCAATTAAAGACATCCTTGGCGCACCGGTGGGCGATACCCTGACACTGGCTCGCCAACCGGCGGACAAAGCCTTGCCAGGCTTCAAAAAAGTGAAGCCGCAGGTTTACGCGGGCCTGTTCCCGATCAGCTCCGACGACTATGAATCCTTCCGCGATGCGCTGGGCAAGCTGAGCCTGAACGACGCTTCTCTGTTCTACGAGCCAGAGAGCTCCACCGCGCTGGGCTTCGGCTTCCGCTGTGGCTTCCTCGGCCTGTTGCACATGGAGATCATTCAGGAACGTCTGGAGCGTGAATACGATCTGGAACTGATCACCACCGCACCAACGGTAGTGTATGAAGTGGAAACCACCAGCAAAGAGACTATCTACGTTGATAGCCCTTCCAAGTTGCCGCCACTGAATAACATCGAAGAACTGCGTGAACCGATCGCTGAATGTCACATGCTGATGCCGCAGGAATTCCTGGGTAACGTGATCACTCTGTGCATCGAGAAACGCGGTGTGCAGACCAACATGGTTTACCACGGTAACCAGGTTGCGCTGACTTACGAAATTCCTATGGCGGAAGTGGTACTCGACTTCTTCGACCGTCTGAAATCTACCTCGCGCGGTTACGCGTCGCTGGATTACAACTTCAAACGCTTCCAGACCTCTGACATGGTGCGCGTCGACGTGTTGATCAACAACGAGCGCGTGGATGCGCTGGCGCTGATCACTCACCGCGACAATTCGCAGTACCGTGGCCGTGAGCTGGTAGAGAAGATGAAAGAGCTGATCCCACGCCAGCAGTTCGATATTGCCATCCAGGCCGCTATCGGTACTCATATCATCGCGCGTGCGACGGTGAAACAGCTGCGTAAAAACGTTTTGGCTAAATGCTACGGCGGTGACGTCAGCCGTAAGAAGAAGCTGCTGCAGAAGCAGAAAGACGGTAAGAAACGCATGAAGCAGGTGGGTAACGTCGAGTTGCCACAAGAAGCGTTCCTGGCCATTCTGCACGTTGGCAAGGACAAGTAAGTAACAGCGATAACGTCGCGAAACTAGGGAGTTTGCATGGCGAATATGTTTGCCCTGATCCTGGCACTGGCCACCTTGGTGACCGGGATCATCTGGGCCTTTGAGCGCTTTAGATGGGCGCCGGCCCGCCGAGCGAAGATTGCGGCGGTGAATGCACAGACTGCGGGCGCCGTAGACGATAAAACGCTGGCAAAAGTGGCGAAACAACCGGGTTGGATTGAAACCGGCGCATCGGTTTTCCCGGTATTGCTGCTGGTCTTTGTGGTGCGTTCGTTTATTTACGAACCTTTCCAGATCCCGTCCGGTTCCATGATGCCGACGTTGTTGATTGGCGATTTTATTCTGGTGGAAAAATATGCCTACGGCATTAAAGATCCTATTACCCAGACCACGCTAATTGAAACCGGTCATCCAAAACGCGGTGATATTGCGGTATTTAAATATCCGCTGGATCCGAAACTCGATTATATCAAGCGCGTGGTTGGCCTGCCTGGCGACCGTGTGAGTTATGATCCGATCAATAAGCGCGTGACCGTTCAGCCTTCGTGTAATAGCGGTCAGTCATGCGACACCGCATTGGCAGTGACTTATAACGATGCGCAGCCAAGTGACTTTGTGCAGCTGTTCAGCCGCAGCGGCATGGGTGAGGCCAGCAATGGTTTCTACCAGATCCCGCTGAGTGAGAACGTGCCGCAGGGCGGCATCCGCCTGCGTGAACGTCAGGAAACGCTGGGTAATGTTTCTCACCATATTCTGACCGTGCCGGGCACGCAGGATCAGGTAGGCGCTTACTATCAGCAGCCGGGTAAACAGTTGGCGGAGTGGGTTGTGCCGGCGGGTCATTACTTCATGATGGGTGACAACCGCGACAACAGCGCCGACAGCCGCTATTGGGGCTTCGTACCGGAGAAAAATCTGGTAGGTAAGGCCACGGCTATCTGGATGAGTTTTGAAAAGCAGGAAGGCGAATGGCCTACCGGCGTAAGATTTAGCCGCATCGGTGGAATTCATTAATCCAGTGTTTCTACCCTATGAATTTCAAGCTGTAGCTAGGCGACCAGCTCGCTCATCCCCAGGCGCTTACACAAGTAAGTAACTGGGGGGAGCGAGTGCAGGTAACAACGCTATAGTTCGAAAGGCGACGGGTATATTAACGCAGCATTATATTTCCACTCGTTGTAGAATACCGGCTCGAGCGATAAAAAGTTGGCTCCCTGTTGGGGGCCACTGCAAACGAAACAGCTTTGGATTGGCTTTCGGCAAAGCAGGCCTGTTCCGTATGCTGCAAGTTTTTGACGCATTCTTGATCTATTGGTAACTCATGAACCCCATCGTAATAAATAGGCTACAGCGGAAGCTGGGCTACACTTTTCAACAGCAGGAGCTCTTACTGCAAGCGTTAACTCACCGTAGCGCCAGCAGTAAACACAATGAACGTCTTGAGTTTCTGGGTGACTCCATTCTCAGTTTTGTCATTGCCAATGCGCTGTTCCAGCGTTTTCCTCGCGTAGACGAGGGCGATATGAGCCGTATGCGCGCCACGCTGGTGCGCGGTAATACGCTGGCAGAGATGGGGCGTGAGTTTGATCTGGGCGAATGTCTGCGTCTTGGCCCGGGTGAGTTGAAAAGTGGTGGATTCCGCCGCGAATCAATCCTGGCGGATACGGTGGAAGCCTTGATTGGCGGCGTGTTCCTGGATAGCGACATCCAAACTGTTGAACGACTGATTTTGGACTGGTATCGCAGCCGGTTGGACGAAATCAGCCCCGGTGATAAGCAGAAAGACCCAAAAACCCGTTTGCAGGAGTTTTTGCAGGGGCGTCATCTGCCGTTACCTTCTTATCTGGTGGTGCAGGTTCGCGGTGAGGCGCACGATCAGGAATTTACTATCCACTGTCAGGTGAGTGGTTTGAGCGAACCCGTAGTGGGAACCGGCTCAAGCCGCCGTAAAGCCGAACAAGCGGCAGCGGAACAGGCGTTAATAAAGCTGGAGCTTGAATGAGCGAAGAGAAACAATACTGTGGTTTTATTGCGATAGTCGGTCGCCCCAACGTGGGCAAGTCCACGTTGTTGAACCAACTGCTGGGGCAAAAAGTCTCCATCACCTCGCGTAAACCACAGACGACCCGTCACCGCATTATGGGTATCGACACCGATGGCGCCTATCAGGCCATCTACGTCGACACCCCGGGTCTGCATATCGAAGAAAAACGCGCCATCAACCGTTTGATGAACCGCGCGGCCAGCAGCTCAATCGGCGACGTCGAGCTGGTGATCTTCGTTGTGGAAGGGACCAACTGGACCGCCGACGATGAAATGGTGGTCAACAAGCTGCGTAGTCTGAAATCCCCGGTGCTGCTGGCGATCAACAAGGTCGACAACGTCACCGACAAATCCAAGCTGTTGCCGCACATTGCGTTCCTCAGCCAGCAGATGAACTTCCTCGACGTAGTGCCGATTTCTGCCGAAAAAGGGATGAACGTGGATACCATCGCGGCTATCGCGCGCAAGGTACTGCCGGAAGCGGAACACCACTTCCCGGACGATTACATCACCGACCGTTCCCAGCGCTTTATGGCATCGGAAATTATCCGTGAAAAGCTGATGCGTTTCCTGGGTGAAGAACTGCCTTACTCCGTGACGGTTGAGATCGAACAATTTGTACCGAATGAACGTGGCGGTTACAACGTCCACGGGCTGATCCTGGTTGAGCGCGAAGGCCAAAAGAAAATGGTCATCGGCAACAAAGGTGCCAAGATCAAAACCATCGGTATCGAAGCCCGCCAGGATATGGAACAGATGTTTGAAACCAAAGTGCATCTGGAACTGTGGGTGAAAGTGAAATCGGGCTGGGCGGACGACGAACGTGCGTTGCGTAGCCTGGGCTATACCGACGACCTGAAATAAACCCTCCAATGGACGGCTGGGAGCGCGCTTTCGTCCTGCATGGGCGACCGTACAGTGAAACCAGCCTGATGCTGGATATGTTTACCGAAGGTCATGGGCGGGTGCGTTTGTTGGCAAAAGGCGCGCGCAGCCGCCGTTCCAATTTAAAGGGTTGCTTGCAACCCTTTACTCCTCTGCTGGTACGCTGGGGCGGTCGTGGCGAAGTCAAAACGCTGCGTAGCGCCGAAGCGGTCTCTCTCGGCTTACCCCTTAGCGGCATGATGCTCTACAGCGGCCTATACGTGAATGAACTGCTGTCACGGGTACTGGAGCAAGAAGCCAATTATTCGGTATTATTCTTCGATTATCTGCAATGTTTGCAGGCGCTGGCGGCAGAAGATGTTTCGCCGGAGCAGGCGCTACGTCAGTTCGAATTGGCTTTGCTCAATCACCTGGGCTACGGCCTGGATTTCCTGCACTGTGCCGGTAGTGGTCTGCCGGTGGACGACGGCATGACCTATCGTTACCGCGAGGAAAAAGGCTTTATCGCCAGCCTGGTGGTGGACCATTACAGCTTCACCGGCCGTGAGCTGCGTGCGTTGGCAGAGCGACAGTTTCCGGATGTGCAAACCTTGCGCGCCGCCAAACGTTTCACCCGCATGGCGCTCAAACCCTACCTGGGGGGCAAACCACTGAAGAGCCGAGAATTGTTTCGTCAGTTTGTCCGTAAACAGCCGGATCCACCGGTCGATGACGCCTGACCTTTTCCCTTTTGCAGCACTGTCCCCGGGTGTAAACTACGGCCACTGAAAATCGTTTTTAGAGGGTTGTCATGGCTGATTTGCTGTTGGGCGTCAATATCGATCACATCGCCACGTTACGTAACGCGCGCGGAACCCAATATCCGGATCCGGTTCAGGCGGCATTTATTGCCGAGCAGGCAGGGGCCGACGGGATCACCGTACACCTGCGTGAGGACCGCCGTCATATCACCGATCGCGACGTTCGCATTTTGCGCCAGACCATCCAGACGCGCATGAATCTGGAAATGGCCGTGACCGATGAAATGCTGGATATCGCCATTGAGCTGAAGCCGCACTTTTGTTGCCTGGTACCGGAAAAACGTGAAGAAGTAACCACCGAAGGCGGACTGGACGTCGCCGGGCAGCAAGACAAGATGGCCATCGCGGTTGAGCGTCTGGCGAAGGCTGGCATTCTGGTTTCGCTGTTTATCGATCCGGACCATCGTCAGATCGATGCGGCGGTTGCAGTGGGCGCTCCTTATATCGAAATTCATACCGGTGCCTACGCGGAAGCCGAAGGCGAACTGGCGGTGAAAGCCGAGCTGCACCGCATTGCTGTTGCCGCGACCTATGCCGCAGAGAAAGGCCTGAAGGTCAACGCCGGCCACGGCCTGACTTACCATAACGTTCAGCCGATCGCGGCCCTACCGGAAATGCATGAGCTGAATATCGGTCATGCCATTATCGGCCAGGCAGTGATGTGTGGGTTACCTACCGCAGTGACAGACATGAAGTTACTGATGCGCGAAGCGCGTCGCTAATGGCGGTGCTGGGGCTGGGTACCGACATTGTCGAAATGGCGCGCATCGAAGCGGTCGTTGAGCGCAGTGGCGATCGTCTGGCGCGCCGCGTGCTGAGCGAGGCTGAATGGGAGCTGTATCAGCAGCATCAGCAGCCGGTACGCTTTCTGGCCAAGCGGTTTGCGGTGAAAGAAGCCGTCGCCAAGGCGTTTGGCACCGGTATCCGCAACGGGCTGGCGTTTAATCAGTTTGAAGTGTTCAACGATGGTCTCGGCAAGCCGAATATCCGCCTGCATGCTCGCGCCGCCGAACTGGCACAGGAAATGGGGGTGACCTCGATTCATGTTTCGCTGGCGGATGAACGCCGCTATGCCTGTGCCACGGTGATTATCGAAGGGTAATGGGTTTATCCGGCTACAAAACCCAAGGGCGCCTGTAGGCGCCCTTGGGTTTGATGACAAAGTGGTCTTCTAATCCGAGATACCCGGGCCTAGCGCACCGAGGGGCGCTCCGGCGGGCAAGCCGCTACGACCCCTTCGGCACGCTCTCCCTAATAACGGGTTTTGTCAGTAGTCTGAGGGCGCCTGTCGGCGCCCTTGTTGATCTGACTGCGTGGTCAGAGTCGGTCGGCGTGGTGCAGCACCACAAACTTGTCCCACAGCTGTTCGTTGGTTTCGTTGTGCTGCGGATCAACCACAATAGTGTTATCGATTGGGCACACCTGCTGGCAGGTGGGAACATCATAATGGCCGACGCATTCGGTGCAGCGATTGGTATCGATCTGGTAGATATTATCACCCATCGAAATGGCCTGATTTGGGCATTCGGGCTCGCACATATCGCAGTTGATGCATTTCTTGGTAATCAGCAGTGCCATGTCAGTTATCTTTTAATCGGTGCACACGAACAGGCGCGCAATCTATCATAAAACCCATTTTTCCGGGCGTTTTTTCACCTGTAGCAGCAGATGTGCTTAACCGGGCCGTCATAGTAACTCCGGCGGGTCGTTGGCCAACTGATCAAAATCAACCATTTCCTGACCATTGAAGACATGCCTATTACCTTGTGCCGTTACCGCTGAAGACAATTGTGGCCGGGTAATGGTAATCCCCGCCTGTTGGGCAAACAGACTGAGAAAGTCAAAGGCACTGTGCGGATCCTCAACAAGGGCCCGTTGTTGGTCTGAATCAGAAAGCACCAGCAGCGGCGCTTCATAATTCTGCCGATTATTGCCGCCATGGCGCAGGTAAAGTTTACCGTCAATTTCTCGGTGGGAAAGACCGTGGTCAGAGAAATAGATTAATTTAAATGGGGAGTGTGTCGCTTGCAGCATCTGATAAGCATGCTCGATGAAACGGTCTGTCTTGCGGTAGGTTGACAGATAACAAGCTAGCTCAGCGTTATCACTGGTGAAAACGGGAAGTTCGTCACCGAGGCGTTCGCAAAAGTCTGAGTGAGATCCCATGATATGCAGAACATACAGATTTCCCAGACCATTTTTAGCCAATGCGTCTCGAAGCAGGGGTAATAGCTCATCATCATCGGTATTACGTGACTGGAAATCCCCTTTTTTCAGGAAGCGGCGTTCATCACTGAACATGGCTATTTTGGAAACCGGTGAATCAAATTGGCCAATCAAACCTTGATTGGAAAACCAATGAGTGTGTAACCCAGCAGCTTTCGCCAGCGTAATAATGTTATTTGCAATACGACTTTTTTCCCCCTCGCTCAATGCCAGGGTCCTGGGCAAAGATTCGAACGTGTTCGGTGCAGTGGAAATATAATTGCTGTAAAAGGTTCCGTTTACTTTATCCAGGAAAGGGGTGGTTGACGTCGGATAACCGAATAATGACATATAGTCTCTGCGCATGCTTTCGCCAACGATTATCACGTAGTTAGATTGGTTGCTATTTCCTGCGTCAACTACCCAATTAGGGTGGGCCAAAGTACTGGCTTCAATTTCTGCCATTTGTTGGTTGTAGCTTTGGTATGAAGAAATTAGCGATGAAAAGAAATTCACTAATTTAAGATTTTCCACTCCCCCACTGAGTATTCTGGCGAACAGCAAAACGATAAAAACCACCAAAAATGGCAATGTTTTTTTTACCGGAAGCGACCGCTGCCAGCTATAGCGAGCAAGAATAAACAACGTGAGCAGTGTGGCACTGGGCAACAGATAACAACCGGCAGGTATAGCGTGCAGAAATTCGACGGCTTCCGCCCGGTTGGTTTGAAACAGGGCCGACACCACGGGAACGGAAGGTGGGCCGTAGATCACGCCGATGGGGGCATAAATGGCACAGAATAGGATATAGGGAATAACCACAAAATATCGAGTGAGGGGGATTGCAGATAATAATAACAGGCTAAGTGTAATAAACAGGATATCAATCCCTTTGGCACCGCCATAACCCATAGCTTTTATTAATATCAACGAAGCGACAACAAAAAGCAAAAAATGGCGGGTCGCGGGAGATGTTGCGATTATGTGAGTTTTATTTAAAATTGCTGTGTGTGTTTTCATAATAACTCGATTATCAATATCTTGCTGTCCATGCCTGTTTAAATTCCGGGCGGAATTTAAACAATAAACGCCACACACATCTATTTTTAGATGTGTTTTTTTATCCTGGTATTTGTGGCCTGGGCATTATACGACTCAGACGAGTTTTTTCACTAATTGTTCGCTGTGTTTTATTCTATCGCGCGCATGATCAAGATCGTGCTGAATTAAGGCCATAAACAGCAGATCGGTGAGGGCATATTGAGCGGTGCTGGAAGAGATAGCCGCGCTGCGGGTGTTGGGCTCTTCGGCGATGGTGTATAAACAGTGGTCGGCACGTTGCTGCAGGCCGTTCGGTGAGAAGCTGGTCAACGCCAGTACTTTAGCGCCGGCCAGGCGGGCTTCTTCCGCCGCCAGGTTGATCTCCCGTCGTTCACCGCTGAACGAAATGGCCAACAGCAAATCCCGCTTGTCCAGCGCCTGAACCGTTGCCAACTGGACGTGCATATCCTGCTCGGCTACTGCCATCACGCCAATTTTAAGTAACTTATAGGAGAAGTCTTTGGCAACCAGACCGGAAGCCCCAATCCCCAGCAAAATAACCCTTCGAGCCTGACGCAACATTTCCAGTGCCTGGTGCAGGCGTTCCTCACTATTGATGTCCAGCGTGGCGCGCAGCGCTGCCTGCTTTTCAACCAACAGTTTTTCACCGACGGTTTTCAAGGCATCACTGCTGAGGATCTGATTATGTACTGTAACTACGGGCTCTGCTTGCGGTTGGGCCAGGGTTTCGCTCAGCGCCAGTTTTAGTGCCGGGAAGCCTTTGTAACCCATCTTCTGAGCAAACTTCACCACGCTCGACTGACTGATGCCAGCCAGTTGGGCCAGCTTTTGCGAGCTGAGATGGCGCGCCTGTTCGGCGTTATGCAGCAGAAAGTCCGCCAGCTTGCGATCATTTTGGGCCAGCGTTGGATACATCTGGCGAATACGAAGAAGGGTACTCATTGATATTGATATATCCCTGGAAACCAGACGCTATTCTGCCACGACGATGGCGAAAACGCGCAGTGAAAATTTTTTGTGAGCCAGTCTCTAAAATAGCAAAAAGCGCTCGCTTTGTTGAATAAAATATTCAAATAATGGTTTCAGTTTGTGAATTAAAAATTCAAAGGTGAAAAAATGAACTTGGGCGCATTAGTATCCGAAACCCGCAATCCGGCCACCATGGGACTCGATGAGATGTCGACGCTGGAGATGGTGAGCTGCTTTAACCAGGAAGACCGCAAAGTCCCTGAGGCAATTGAAAAAGTATTGCCGGCCATCGCACAAGCGGTGGATCTGGCGGCCGCGGCATTGAAGGCCGGTGGGCGGCTGATTTATCTGGGGGCCGGCACCAGTGGCCGCCTTGGGGTGTTGGATGCTTCCGAATGTCCGCCGACCTTCGGCGTGCCGCATGGCATGGTGATCGGGCTGATTGCCGGTGGCCCGGGCGCACTGCTCAAAGCGGTGGAAGGCGCGGAGGATGATGCGGCGCTGGGCGAGGCTGACCTCGTCGCACTGGATTTGGTCGCCACCGACATGGTGGTGGGGCTGGCAGCATCCGGGCGCACACCTTATGTCATTGGTGCGCTGCGCTATGCACGCCAATTGGGCTGTCCGACGGCGGCGATTTCCTGTAACCCGGATTCGCCGATCGCCCATGAGGCGCAGGTGGCAATCTCACCGGTGGTGGGGCCGGAAGCCCTGACAGGTTCGACGCGTTTGAAGTCCGGCACCGCGCAGAAACTGGTGCTGAACATGCTGTCGACCGGTGCGATGGTCAAACTGGGTAAAGTCTATGAAAACCTGATGGTGGACGTGAAGGCCACCAACGTAAAACTGGTGGATCGCGCCTGCCGCATTGTGGTGGAAGCCACCGGTGCCGAGCGCAGTCAGGCTGAAGCGGCGCTGACGCAGACCGGTTTTGAAGTCAAACCGGCAATCCTGATGATTCTGGCCGGCATCGACGCTGAAGAGGCGCAGCAGCGCTTACAACAGCATGACGGCTATTTGCGCGCGGCATTGACGCGCTAAACCATACCTGGGGCGGGCGATGGACAAGACAACGGCACTGGCGACACAGATTCTGGCAGGCATTGGTGGCGAGGAAAATATCCTCCGGCTGGAGAACTGCATGACACGAGTGCGTGTCGAGGTTAACGACGAGCAACGCCTTGACCTGACGGCGCTCAAGCAGTTACCGGGCGTTAAAGGCTATATCAAACAGGGTGAACAGCACCAGTTTATCGTCGGGCCGGGTGCCGCCGCCAAGGTGGTCGATGCCATGCGTTCACTGCTCACCGGCGCACCGGTTGCCGTGGCCAGCGGAGATCATGTCGCCCGTAACAAGGCACAAGCCAAACAAAAGTATGCTGCGCCAATGAGCGGTGCGCTGAAAAAGTTGGCCGATGTTTTTATTCCATTGATACCGGCGTTCATCGCCTCCGGCCTGATTACCGGCATCATCAACCTGCTGAAACGGCCGGATATTGCCGGCGAACTGGCGCTAAATTACCCCAACGTGCTGGGACTGCTGGCGATTTTTGGCAGCGCAGTGTTCGCCATCATGAATATTCTGGTCGGGGTTAACGCCGCCAGGGTGTTTGGCGGTTCTCAGGCGATGGGCGGCGTCATGGCCGGTATCCTTTCCAGCCCGGCGTTGGCGCAAATCACCCTGTTCGGTGAGGCGTTGCAGCCTGGGCGCGGTGGGGTCATTGCGGTGTTGCTGGTGGTGGCGTTGATGTGCTGGGTTGAAAAACGCCTGCGTAATTGGCTGCCGGAGTCGATCGAGCTGATCCTCAATCCGCTGATCACCACCCTGGTGACCGCATCGTTGGCGATTGTGATCCTGCAGCCGCTGGGCGGCTATATTTCGGATGCCATCGCCCACGGCGCTAACCTGGCGATCGACAAAGGGGGCCTGCTGGTGGGCGCAGTGCTGTCCGGGCTGTTCCTGCCATTGGTGTTGTCCGGTTTACATCAGGGGCTGGTGCCGATCCACGTCGAACTGGTGCAGGCACAGGGTTCCAACCCCCTGTTGCCGATTTTGGCGATGGCGGGTGTCGGTCAGGTCGGGGCTGCGCTGGCCGTATTAATGAAAACCCGTAATGCACGGCTGAAAAAGGTGATCAAGGGGGCATTGCCGGTCGGTATTCTCGGCATTGGCGAACCGTTGATTTTCGGGGTGACCTTGCCGCTGGGGAGGCCCTTTATCGCCGCGTGTCTCGGCGGTGCTGTGGGTGGGGCGCTGATCAGCTACTGGAAAGTAGCGACGGTGATCACCTTCGGTATCTCGGGTTTACCTTTGGCGTTAACCATTGTCTCGGGTAAGGTGATGTTGTATCTGACGGGTCTGGTGATTACCATTGCCGCTGGATTTATTTTCACCTGGATAATGGGATTCAACGATCCTGAGGAGTAGCGCTTGAGCGAGAAACAGAGCCAACAGGCCGCGGAAGGCCGCCGTGTGGTGTTCTTTGATCTGGACGGCACGCTGCATCAGGAAGACATGTTTGGCAGTTTCTTGCGTTTCTTGTTGCGCCATCTGCCATTGAATCTGTTGCTGGTGGTACCGTTGTTGCCGGTCGTCGGGCTGACGCTGTTGGTGATGGGCCGTGCCGCCCGCTGGCCGATGAGCGTGCTGCTGTGGTCGATTACCTTTGGTCGCTCGGAGGCCCGCTTAAAGGCGCTGGAACAGCGCTTTGTCAGCTATTTCCGCGATAAGGTGACCGCTTTCCCGGTGGTGCAAATGCGTCTGCGCCAGTACCTCGAAGCGCATGATGCGCAGGTATGGCTGATCACCGGTTCGCCGGAGCGTCTGGTGGAACAGGTGTATCAGGACTCTGCTTTTCTGCCGCAGGTCCATCTGGTGGGCAGCCGTATTGTACGGCGTTACGGCGGTTGGGTGCTGGCTCTGCGTTGCCTGGGCGTACAGAAGGTGACTCAGTTGGAACAGCGTCTCGGTGCGCCGCTAAAGCTATACAGCGGCTACAGTGACAGCAAGCAGGATAACCCTTTGCTGTATTTCTGCGAGCACCGCTGGCGGGTCAGTAAGCTGGGTGAGCTGCAGCAGTTGGAATAACTAAAGGGCGGATATCCGCCCTTGGTTTAATCATAAAGCTGTTGGTTAGACGGAGATACTCGGGCCTAGCGCACCGAGGGGCGCTCTCCCTAATAACTGGCTTTAACGAAGTATAAGGGCGGATATCCGCCCTTTACTGTTTTTAATGGATTACATTGCCGCGCGGAAGATAGCGACAATCTGTTCGTGGGTGGCTTGTATCGGGTTGGTGAAACCGCAAGCATCTTTCAACGCGTTGGCCGCCAGCGTAGCGAAATCCTGTTCTTTCACTTTTAAATCGAGCAGCCCAGCCGGGATGCCGACGTCTTTCGCCAGCAAACGAATGGCGGCGATACAGGCAGCAGCGCCCTGCGGATCGTTAAGATGCTTCACATCCAGCCCCATGGCGACGGCGATGTCTTTTAACCGTGGCGCGCAAACCCGGGCGTTGAACTCCTGCACATGTGGCAGCAGCACCGCGTTACATACCCCATGCGGCAGATCGTAGAAACCGCCAAGTTGGTGCGCCATGGCGTGCACATAACCGAGAGAAGCGTTGTTGAAGGCCATTCCTGCCAGGAACTGGGCGTAGGCCATGTTTTCGCGCGCCTGCATATTGCTGCCGTCGGCGACCGCGTCGCGCAGCGATTCGGCAATCATGGTGACGGCTTTCAGCGCGCAGGCGTCGGTAATTGGATTGGCGGCGCTGGAAACATAGGCTTCAATCGCGTGGGTTAATGCATCCATCCCGGTGGCGGCGGTCAGTCCTTTTGGCATGCCGGCCATCAGGTGCGGATCGTTGACCGACAGGATTGGGGTGACGTGTTTATCGACAATCGCCATTTTGATGTGGCGTGCTTCATCGGTAATGATGCAAAAACGGGTCATTTCGGAGGCGGTGCCGGCGGTGGTGTTGATGGCGATCATCGGCAGTTGCGGTTTGGCAGAGCGATCGACACCTTCATAATCCTTGATCTCCCCGCCGTTGGTTGCGACCAGCGCGATACCTTTGGCGCAGTCGTGTGGCGAGCCGCCGCCGAGAGAAACTACGCAATCGCAGTGGTGTTCTTGCAGCAGGGCCAGGCCCTGTTTCACGTTAAGGGTAGTCGGGTTAGGATGGGTGCCGTCATAAACGCAGCTTTCAATCTGTTGTGCGGCGAGCAACTGTTGCACCTGGGCGACCACGCCAATGTTATTCAGCACTTTGTCGGTCACGATCAATGCGTGGCGCAGTCCCTGTTGTTTCATGGTCTTTGCCGCTTCGTCCAGACAGCCGGAACCAATCATATTGACGGAAGGGATAAAGAAAGTTGAGGCAGCCATAACTCACTCCTTGATAAAAGCTTTATTGCTTGCCTCAAACATTACTACGCTAATTATTAAGCGTTTATGATCTATCGCAATTTCGCGGTATACCCGTTGTCTTTTAAACCACCCTGCTGTCTGCTGCGCTGCAGACGTGGCCTGATGTTAATCATCGGTCAGGTCGTGCGGTTTGCGGCCCAGTTGCCATATCTTTTCTGCATAGTGCCCTAACGCCCACAGGCTCAGGCCGAGCAGCACAAAGAAAATCGCCTTTGGCATCGTGCCCCAGAAAAACTCGAAAAAGCGGGTATAGAGGTTAATGCCAAGGAAAGTCAGGCCGAACCCGCGCAGCATGCCGTCGTCACGTTTTAGCCCCAGCCAAATGCAGCCGACGGCGGCCAGGCCGAACAACAGGCTCCAGTGCAACAGCTCTATTTGACGCGCGTTGTACCAACTGTCGAGGTCACCATAGTTGCCAAAGATTGACAGCAACCACAGGGCAATAAACAGATACAACAAACCCATCGCCAGGGAAACTCGTTCCAGCCCGCGGCTGGCGAGCAGCGGTCGTAACAGCAAGGCTGCGGCGATCAGGACCATTCCGAAGGCGATAAAGCGCATCGGGAAACTCATGCCCAGCCAATAAGCTCCCCAGCCGGACATATAACCGGTTTCGGCGCCGAAGGCGTTGCCGAGTGACAGCAGGGCAAACCACCACACCAGCCCAGAGCGGCTGAACCAGCCAATCACGCCATATAATAGGGCGGCGAATATCAGCAGCAGTGAAACCCGGCCGCTGCCGTTATCGAGCCAGACGCCCATCTGCCACAGGGCACTGGCGGTAAACAGCACGGCGACGAACAGCGCTGCCTCATTACCGTAGCGTTTTTCCGGATGGCGACGACGACGACGCAGCGCCCAGATATAGCAAAGGGTAGCCAGTATGGCTGCTATCATCATGCGCACCGGTGCGTCGAAGCGGAACAGTTCGCTCAAGCGGTAAAGCAGCTCGCTGTCGGCGAACAGGCTGCTGATGGCTATCACCAGCGAAGCCAGCGCGGCGAGAAATGCGAAACGCGCCAGTCGTCGCCAGTCGAAGGGCTGCACTTCGACATGCAGCAGCAACTGTTGCTGTTGTTGTGGGGTCAGCGCGCCTTCACCCACCCAACCATCCAGTGCTTTACGCACCACGGCAGCATTCTTTTTATTGAATTTCATGTTCCCTGTCCCTGAAAAGCACCGTTATTCGGCCAGTATAGTCGAGTGGCTGCGACAAAAGGGGGTACTGTGTATAATGCCCGCCGCAAAGTGCACGAGGAATGATGCAATGACTGAATATAATGATGAGTACTGGATGCGTCAGGCATTGCAGTTGGCCCTGCGTGCGCAGGAAGAGGGTGAAGTGCCGGTAGGGGCACTGCTGGTGCTGGATAATCAGGTGATTGGCGAAGGTTGGAACCGACCGATTGGCCGCCACGATCCGACGGCGCATGCGGAGATCATGGCGTTACGGCAGGGCGGGGCAGTGCTACAGAACTACCGTCTGCTGAATGCGACCCTGTATGTGACCCTGGAACCCTGTGTGATGTGTGCCGGTGCTATGGTGCACAGCCGTATTCGCCGGTTGGTGTACGGTGCGGCCGATGTTAAAACCGGTGCGGCAGGGTCGCTGGTGGATATTTTGCGCCACCCTGGCATGAATCATCAGGTGGAGATCCTGTCCGGCGTGCTGGCCGAGGAGTGCGCCGCCACGCTGAGCAACTTCTTCCGTATGCGCCGTGAGCAGCAAAAGGCGTTGAAACAAGCGCAGCGCAGCGATGTGGATAACAAGCCGGAATAATCAGAAATTAAGTGCCAGTTCCGGCGTAACGGCCGGATAACCTTTCCCCAGGTCAGCCTGTTCGGCCGCTTCCTGTGCCGCCTTTCTCTCTTTTTCCTGCAAATAACCCACCAGGCTGACCTGATAACGGCGAATGTTTTCCACGTAGTTATAGGCTTCGCGTCCACGCGCATAGCCGTAGGTTAATTGCGGGTAGTAACGTTTCTGGCTGAGCATCGGCAGACGCTGTTTGACGTCGACCCAGCTGTCCGGATTGCCTTTTTGCATTTTGGTCAGCTTACGGGCATCGAGCATATGGCCCCAGCCCATGTTGTAGGCCGCCAGTGAGAACCAGATACGCTCATCTTCCGGCACGCTGTCGGGCACCTTGGCCATCAGCCTTTGCAGGTAGAGGGCACCGCCCTGAATACTTTCCTCGGGATCGAGACGATCGTTAACCCCCAGGCCGTCGGCTGTGGCTCGTGTCAGCATCATCAGGCCACGCACGCCGGTCGGTGAGGTTGCCTGCGGATTCCAGTGTGATTCCTGATAGGCAATGGCCGCCAGCAGCTTCCAGTCGATCTCGCTGGCATATTTTTCGAACAGCGAGCGGAAGGTCGGCAGTACCGAATCGATGGCAGACAGAAAGGTCTTGGTGTCGACATAATCGAAACTGCCGACGTGGCCGAGGTACTTCTCTTCCAGCCGCGCCAGGGTGCCGTCATCAACCATCTGGCTGTAGAAGTCCAGCATCGCCGCATACAGGCTGTCGTCGCTGCCACGTTTCAAATACCAGGTAACCGGTTCTTCATCGGTGACGTCGAAGGCTACCGCTAATTGCGGGTGGATGCGTTGCAGCAGTGCGATAGTAACGGAATCGCCGAGGGTGTAATCCAGCTTGCCGTCGGCCACCTGCTCCAACAGCTCTTTCGAGGTGAGATCGCTGGAGGCTTCCCAACTGAGATCCGGGAATTTACTTTGTTTGAGCTGTTTCAGGGTGCTGACGTGTGCCGAGCCGGAGGCCACCGCCAGTTTGCCTTTAATATCAGCAAAGGTTTTCGGCCGGGCAGTACCCAGGCGATAAACCAACTGTTGGGAAACGGAATAATAAGCCGGCCCGGTGCGCGCGCGGCTGAGGCGATCCTGATTGTAGATCAGGCCGGCGGCCAACAGGTCGGCATCGTCATCGTCCAAATCGTCAAACAGGTCATTAATGTTTTTGTGCGGGATCACCACCAGTTTCACGCCCAGGTAGTTAGCAAAGCGTTTCGCCAACTCGTAGTCGAGACCGCTTGGCCCCTGCTTGGTGGTGAAATAGGTCAACGGCGAGTTTAGCGTACTGATACGCAACTCTCCGCGCGATTTGATCTCTTCGAGTTGCCCGCCCTGACCGCCGCGCCAGGTAATATTGGGCCACAGGGCGAGCGCCAGAAGCAAGGTAACAACACCGATTAGAATGTAGTTTATTTTAAGGCGTTTCAAATAGTTATCCAGTGGTGGCACACATGCACTGCCGAGCGCAAACCCGTCTTTTCTTATGGTTAAATCACCAGTGCCGGGGCATTTTGCGCAACAAAACGCCAGCGTGCAACTTTATTGACACGTTATGACAATTCGAGGGGGCGGAGAGCTTTTATCAATAATAGCTACGCAAACGGTTTCGTCGGCGACGTAGATTCTCTATAATGGCGCGCGTTTTCCCCCTGTTGCGCCCAATGAAGTGCTGAAGTCAGTTGCTTCGAAGACGAGAGAACTTTGATTATGGAAATACTGCGTGGTTCGCCCGCTTTGTCGGCTTTTCGTGTTACCAAACTGCTGTCCCGCTGCCAGGACGCTCACCTCCCGGTCAGTGATATTTACGCCGAGTACGTCCACTTTGCTGATGTTAGCGCACCGCTAAATACCGAAGAGCACGCCAAGCTCGCGCGGCTGCTCAAGTATGGCCCCTCTCTCGCCGAACATGCCCCTGAAGGCCGCCTGCTGTTGGTGACGCCGCGTCCGGGTACCATTTCTCCGTGGTCTTCCAAAGCCAGTGATATCGCTCATAACTGCGGTTTGAAGCAGGTATTGCGGCTGGAGCGCGGCCTGGCGTTCTACGTCAAGGCAGAGGCGCTGACCGAAGCCCAATGGCAGCAACTTGCCGTATTGTTGCACGACCGCATGATGGAAACCGTCTTCAGCAGCCTGCAACAGGCGGAGCAACTGTTCGCTCAGCATCAGCCGGCACCTTACCAGACTGTCGATATGCTGGGGGAAGGGCGCAGCGCGCTGGAGCAGGCCAACCTCAAGCTGGGTCTGGCACTGGCCGAGGATGAAATCGACTATCTGCTGAATGCCTTTACCGGTCTGGGGCGCAACCCGACGGATATCGAACTCTACATGTTCGCGCAGGCCAACTCCGAGCACTGCCGCCATAAAATCTTCAACGCCGATTGGGTCATCGACGGCGAACAGCAACCGAAGTCGCTGTTCAAAATGATCAAAAATACCTTCGAACAGACGCCGGATTACGTGCTGTCGGCTTATAAAGACAATGCGGCGGTGATGGAAGGCTCGCAGGTCGGTCGGTTCTTCGCCGCACCGGAAAGCGGCCGGTATGACTACCATCAGGAAGACACTCATATCCTGATGAAGGTGGAAACCCATAACCACCCAACGGCTATCTCCCCATGGCCGGGTGCCGCTACCGGCTCTGGCGGTGAGATCCGTGACGAAGGCGCGACCGGGCGCGGTGCCAAACCCAAGGCCGGTCTGGTGGGCTTCTCGGTTTCCAACCTGCGTATTCCCGGCTTTGAACAGCCTTGGGAGCAGGATTTCGGCAAGCCAGACCGCATTGTGACGGCACTGGACATCATGACCGACGGCCCATTGGGCGGCGCGGCGTTCAACAACGAATTCGGCCGCCCGGCGCTGGTGGGTTACTTCCGTACCTATGAAGAGCAGGTCAACAGCCATAACGGCGTGGAACTGCGCGGCTACCACAAGCCGATCATGCTGGCGGGCGGTATCGGTAACATCCGTGCCAACCACGTACAAAAAGCTGAAATCACCGTCGGTGCCAAACTGGTGGTGCTGGGCGGCCCGGCGATGAATATCGGTCTGGGCGGCGGCGCGGCATCATCTATGGCCTCCGGCCAGTCTGATGCCGATCTGGATTTCGCTTCGGTACAGCGCGATAACCCGGAAATGGAACGTCGTTGCCAGGAAGTGATTGACCGCTGCTGGCAGTTGGGCGAACAAAACCCGATTCTGTTTATCCACGATGTCGGCGCCGGTGGCTTGTCCAACGCCATGCCTGAACTGGTCAGCGACGGTGGCCGCGGTGGTCGTTTCGAACTGCGCGATATTCTGAACGACGAGCCGGGCATGAGCCCGCTGGAAGTCTGGTGTAATGAATCGCAGGAACGTTATGTGATGGCGATTGCACCGGCACAGATGGCGCAGTTTGACGAGATTTGCCGCCGTGAGCGCGCGCCTTATGCGGTGATCGGTGAAGCCACCGAAGAACAGCATCTGCTGCTTTCCGACAGCCATTTCGACAACCAGCCAATCGACATGCCGCTGGACGTGCTGCTGGGCAAAACGCCGAAGATGACGCGTGACGTGACCCGTCTGCAGGCCAAAGGTCAGCCGCTGCTGCGTGACGAGATCACCCTGAATGATGCGGTCAACCGCGTGTTGCATTTGCCGGCGGTTGCAGAGAAAACCTTCCTGATCACCATCGGTGACCGTACCGTGACCGGTATGGTGGCACGCGATCAGATGGTCGGCCCGTGGCAGATCCCGGTCGCCGACTGCGCGGTTACCACTGCCAGCCTGGACAGTTATTACGGTGAAGCGATGTCGATCGGCGAACGTGCGCCGGTGGCCCTGCTGGACTTCGCCGCTTCTGGCCGTCTGGCGGTCGGGGAAGCGCTGACCAACCTGGCAGCGACCGAAATCGGTTCGCTCAAACGCGTGAAGCTTTCCGCTAACTGGATGGCGGCAGCCGGTCACCCGGGTGAAGACGCCGGTCTGTATGAAGCGGTGAAAGCGGTGGGCGAAGAACTTTGTCCGGCGCTGGGTATCACTATTCCAGTGGGCAAAGACTCAATGTCGATGAAAACCCGCTGGCAGGAAGGCAACGAACAGCGCGAAATGACGTCGCCGTTGTCTCTGGTTATCACCGGTTTCGCTCGCGTAGAAGATGTCCGCCACACCGTGACGCCACAGCTGCGAACCGACAAGGGCGATAGCGCACTGTTGCTGATCGATCTGGGCAACGGGCATAACGCGCTGGGTGCTACTGCGCTGGCGCAGGTTTATCGTCAACTGGGCGACAAACCGGCCGACGTGCGTAACGTTGAGCAGTTGGCAGGCTTCTTCAATGCCATGCAGCAGTTGGTGGCCGATCGCGCGCTGCTGGCTTACCACGACCGGTCCGACGGCGGCCTGCTGGTCACATTGGCGGAAATGGCATTTGCCGGCCACTGCGGCGTGCAGGTGGATATCAAAGCGTTGGGCGACGACGCGCTGGCTGCGCTGTTCACCGAAGAGTTGGGCGCAGTGATCCAGGTCACTGCCGACCAACTTGCAGCGGTACAACAGGTATTTGCTCAGCACGGCCTGACGGATAATGTTCATCACATCGGCAGCGTGCAGGCCGGCGATCGCTTTGTGATCACACAGGGCGACAAAACGGTATACAGCGAAAGCCGCGCGACGCTGCGCACCTGGTGGGCGGAAACCACCTGGCAGATGCAGCGCCTGCGCGATAATCCGGCATGTGCCGATCAGGAGCACCAGGCCAAGCAGGATGACCGCGATCCTGGCCTGAACGTCAAACTGAGCTTTGCTCCGGAAGAAGACATTGCCGCGCCATACATCGCCAAAGGCGCACGGCCTAAAGTGGCGGTGCTGCGTGAGCAGGGGGTTAACTCCCACGTAGAGATGGCGGCAGCCTTCCATCGCGCCGGTTTTGATGCGGTAGACGTGCATATGAGCGATTTGCTGGAAGGCCGTCGTGACCTGCAGGACTTCCATACGCTGGTGGCCTGTGGTGGCTTCTCGTACGGTGACGTACTGGGCGCCGGTGAAGGCTGGGCGAAGTCGATTCTGTTCAACGATCGCGTGCGTGACGAGTTCGAATCCTTCTTCCACCGTCCGCAAACCCTGGCGTTGGGCGTGTGTAACGGTTGTCAAATGATGTCGAACCTGCGCGACCTGATCCCAGGGGCCGAACACTGGCCGCGTTTCGTACGTAATCTGTCAGATCGTTTTGAAGCGCGCTTCAGCCTGGTGGAAGTGGCGGCCAGCCCGTCGCTGTTCATGCAGGGCATGGCGGGTTCACGCATGCCGATCGCCGTCTCGCACGGTGAAGGGCACGTCGAGGTGCGCGATGCTGCACATCTGGCGGCGCTGGAGCACCATAACCTGGTGGCGTTGCGCTTTGTCGATAATGCCGGTCAGGTCACGGAAACCTACCCAGCCAACCCGAACGGTTCACCGAACGGGATCACCGCAGTGACCAGCAGCAATGGCCGCGCGACGGTGATGATGCCGCATCCAGAGCGGGTATTCCGCACCGTCAGCAACTCATGGCATCCGGAAGAGTGGGGCGAAGACAGCCCGTGGATGCGCATGTTCCGCAACGCCCGCAAGCAACTGGGCTAAGCGAGCATTTAGCGGTAACCTGAGGGGCGCAAGAGATTGCGCCCCTTTTTATTGTTCTGCCTGCGCCGATGACTGTCGGTATTTTGCGACAGGGGCTATTTCCATTGTCTCTAAAAGGAGACATCTAACTAATTGATTTATAATGTCAGAAAATTAATTGGCTTAAGTTGTCGGTTTTTGGCGACAGGGTGGCGTTTTTTTCTTCTCCGGACAGGCTGCCTATGTTATAAATTCGGCGACGTTTTTATTTTTTATTTATTAATTTCAACTGGTTATAAATAACTTGAAAAGTTGGCACGCTAAGTGCATTATTCTGCTCAGTTGCTCATTCAACTATTTATGACGGCCCCGTATTTAGACGGAATAGTTGCCTCATAAGCCTCCGAATGATGCCAAAGAAATGGTGCCTATCGTCCAACCAAACCGATAACAGACGCGCAAGCGCTTTATCAAGCATCGGGCGACACGTGGAGTGAGGCACCGCCTGTATCCAACTGTGATGAGTGTTCATCAATTTCGGATACTTACGGATGCTATTCGTCCCATTCGATGCCAGCCTGGTGCTACATCACCCTGGGGACGAGATTCAAGGGCATCCACACATTCTTGCGATGGGGCAGTCCTGCCCCAGCGTCAAATCGCCAAAGTCCTGTTTATCCCTCTCTCATTATCAACAGATCCAAACGCAAACTTCTGCCCAAGGCCCACTTGCCGGTATTTTCCTGACGCTGCGCTGAACGCCGGGCTTTCCTCTCATCGGCGACTCGGTTAGCATCAAAGCAACTAGAGACAGTGAGATGATTTCGTTGAAAAGATGGCGTTTATTTCCCCGCTCGCTGCGCCAACTGGTGCTGATGGCGTTCCTGCTGGTGCTGCTGCCACTGCTGGTGCTGGCCTATCAGGCTTACCAGAGCCTGGATCACCTCAGCGCGCAGGCGGCAGACATCAACCGCACCACGTTGGTGGATGCGCGACGCAGTGAGGCAATGACCAGCGTGGCGCTGGAAATGGAACGCAGTTACCGCCAGTATTGCGTACTGGTGGATCCCACCCTGGCGCGGTTGTACCAAAACCAGCGCAAACAATATTCGCAGATGCTCGATGCCCACGCGCCGATCCTGCCGGATGAACGCTATTATCAAACCTTGCGCGATCTGCTGACCCAGCTTGCGGCGATTAAATGTCAGAGCAGCGGCCCGGACGCACAGGCTTCGGCGTTGCTGGAGTCATTCTCGCGTTCCAATGCCGAAATGGTGCAGGCCACGCGCGCCGTGGTGTTCTCTCGTGGCCAGCAATTACAGCAGGCGATTGCCGAGCGCGGTCAGTTCTTCGGCTGGCAGGCATTGATGCTGTTCCTGGTCAGCGTGATGCTGGTGGTGTTATTCACCCGGATGATTATCGGCCCGGTAAAAGCGGTAGAGCGAATGATCAACCGTCTGGGTGAAGGGCGAGCATTGGGCAGTACCGACACCTTCAAAGGGCCGCGTGAACTGCGTTCGCTGGCTCAGCGCATTATTTGGTTGAGTGAGCGTCTGGCGTGGCTCGAGTCGCAGCGCCATGAGTTTCTGCGCCATATCTCGCATGAGTTGAAGACGCCGCTGGCCAGCATGCGTGAGGGTACCGAGCTGCTGGCGGACGAAGTGGCCGGTCCGTTGACCTCCGATCAAAAAGAGGTGGTGACCATTCTCGACGGCAGCAGTCGCCACCTGCAGCAACTGATTGAACAACTGCTGGATTACAACCGCAAACTGGCCGATGGCCCGGCAGAGCATGAGAATGTCGAGCTGGAAGAGATGGTCGAAATGGTGGTGGCGGCACACAGTTTGCCGGCCCGGGCAAAATTGATCCGCACCGAGATCCAATTGGATGCGGAAATATGCTGGGCAGAGCCTACGCTATTAATGCGCGTGCTGGATAATCTCTACTCCAATGCGGTGCACTACGGCAAGGAATCCGGTAACATTTGGATCCGCAGCCGTCAGGTTGGGCAACGGGTGCAGATTGATGTCGCCAACAGCGGCACGCCGATCCCCGAAGCCGAGAGAACCATGATTTTTGAGCCTTTTTTCCAGGGTAGTCACCAGCGAAAAGGGGCAGTTAAAGGAAGCGGTCTGGGGCTGAGCATTGCGCAGGATTGTATCCGCCGCATGCGTGGCGAACTGCAGTTGGTTGACGTCGCCGGCACAGACGTCTGCTTCCGTATTGAATTGCCATTAACCGCCGAGAATGAATAATAATGTACACATGGTCTAAACGCCTTCGTCTCTCGCAGACCGAACGTTCACCGCGTGCCACACAGGGCACGCCGCTCGGCAAGCGTCGATTTTCCTTTTTAGGCAGCGTTCTTTTTATGCCGTTTTTGTTGGCGGGTTGCGTCGATCGTGCGGTCAGCGGTGGCCTGAATCAGCCGCAGCAGGAAGCGATCCCGGATACCAAAGTGGTGGATTATCGCATCGCTGCATGCGACAGCCTGTGGCCGCTCGACGAAAAAGATGCGTTGAATAACTCACTTTACTGGCTGCGAGCCATGGACTGCGCCGATCGCATCGGTTCAACCCAGGCGCGTGCGCTGGCGAAAACCCTGCCCGGCAACAGTTGGGACGGCATTTTCAAACAAAGTATCCTGTTGGCCAGTGCCGAGCCGACCTCGGGCGAACGTCGCCAGATGATCGACCGCCTGAACAGTTACCGCATGGAGTTCCCAAGCTCACTGCGCCCGCTGTTGCAGCTGTGGCGTCAACAGCAGGTACTGCAGATAACCCTGTTTGATGAAAAGGCGCGCTATCAGCACCTGCAGGAAAGCTCCGACAGCCAGATAGATGCGCTGCGTCAGAGCCAGGTGCACTTACAGGCGCAGTTGCAGGACACTTCGCGCAAGCTGGAAAACCTGACCGATATCGAACGCCAGCTCTCTTCGCGCAAGCAGATGCAGAGTGACATCCCGGACAACAGCGGAACGCAGCAAAAAACCGACGCCACGGGCAAGAAAGTCGCGCCGGCCAAGGCTGCAGAATTGGATGCTGAACCTGAGAAGGGTACCGCTTTGCCGGTGGAGCCGGAAGATACCTACGCGCCGCCCCCCGCTAACAAGGAGTCTCACGCGCAATGACCGCACGCAAACCGGCCAATTTGTTATTGGTTGACGACGACCCCAGCCTGCTTAAGCTGCTGGGGATGCGCCTGACCAGCGAAGGTTTTCATGTCACCACCGCCGAAAGCGGCCAGGAAGCGTTGCGCCTGTTAGGGCGTGAGAAGATTGATCTGGTGATCAGCGACCTGCGGATGGATGAAATGGACGGCATGGCGCTGTTTGCCGAAATCCAAAAGCATCAGCCCGGCATGCCGGTGATCATCCTCACCGCCCATGGCTCGATCCCGGACGCGGTGGCGGCTACCCAGCAAGGGGTGTTCAGCTTCCTGACCAAACCGGTGGATCGTGATGCGCTGTATAAAGCCATCGACGATGCCCTGTCGCTGTCACTGCCGGCAGGTGACGACAGTTGGCGTGAAGACATCGTCACCCGCAGCCCGATTATGCTGCGCCTGCTGGAGCAGGCAAAAATGGTGGCGCAGTCTGATGTCAGCGTATTGATTAACGGCCATAGCGGCACCGGTAAAGAGGTGTTGGCGCAGGCGATCCACGGTGCCAGCCCTCGTGGCAAAAAGGCGTTTATCGCCATTAACTGCGGTGCATTGCCGGAGCAACTGCTGGAGTCCGAGCTGTTTGGCCATGCCAAAGGGGCCTTTACCGGCGCGGTCAGCAGTCGCGAAGGGCTGTTCCAGGCGGCAGCCGGCGGCACGCTGTTCCTCGATGAGATCGGCGATATGCCGCTTTCGCTGCAGGTTAAGCTGCTGCGCGTGTTGCAGGAGCGCAAGGTGCGCCCGCTGGGCAGCAACCGCGATCTGGACATTGACGTCCGCATCATTTCCGCCACCCACCGCGATCTGCAAAAGGCGATGGCGAAAAACGAATTCCGCGAGGATTTGTACTACCGCCTGAACGTGGTGAACCTGAAGATCCCGGCGTTGAATGAGCGTGCCGAGGATATCCCGCTGCTGGCCAATCATCTGCTGCGCGAATCGGCCAAGCGCCACAAACCCTTTGTCCGCAGCTTCTCAACGGACGCCATGAAACGCCTGATGACCGCCACCTGGCCGGGCAACGTGCGCCAACTGGTGAACGTGATCGAGCAGTGTGTGGCCCTGACCTCCGCGCCGGTGATCAGTGAAGCGCTGGTTGAGCAGGCGTTGGAAGGGGAAAATACCGCCTTGCCGACCTTTGTCGAGGCCCGCAATCAGTTTGAATTGCACTATTTGCGCAAGCTGTTGCAGATCACCAAGGGTAACGTGACCCAGGCCGCGCGCATGGCAGGCCGCAACCGTACCGAGTTTTATAAGTTGTTGTCGCGCCATGAACTGGACGCCAACGATTTTAAAGAATGATGTTTTCCGCCGTAGCCTGCGCACGCAGGTTCTCAACAAATGCGGCGGAATGATTTACACTCCGTTCTCTAGTTTGTGGCGTGGCCCAACACAGAGCACCATGGAACGTATTAAGCGGGATCCGAAACAATGAGCAGATCACTTTCCATCGCACTGGCCCAGCTAAATCTGCTGGTCGGTGACATTGAAGGCAACACCGAACGCATGTTGCAAACCGTGCAAGAGCAGCAGAAGGCGGGAGCCGATCTGGTCATGTTCACCGAGTTGGCGCTCTCCGGCTATCCGCCGGAAGACCTGCTGTACCGCAACGATTTTTATCAGCGCTGTGACGCACAGCTGCAGCGTTTGCAGCAGGCCTCTGCCGAGGTTGCCATTCTGGTTGGTCATCCGTGGCGCGAAGGCGACAAGCTGTATAATGCGCTGTCGCTATTCTCTGAAGGGCAGTTACTGGCGCGTTACTTCAAGCAGCAGTTGCCGAACTACGGCGTTTTCGATGAGAAACGCTACTTCCAGGCCGGTAGCGAAACCTGCGTGGTTGAGCTGAAAGGCTATCAATTGGGCCTGCTGATTTGCGAAGATCTGTGGTTCCCTGGGCCGGTCGATGCCGCCAAGGCGGCCGGTGCCGAAATGATTTTGTCGATCAATGCTTCGCCGTACAATCGCGAAAAGCCGTATATCCGCAAGACGCTGATGGCCGGCCATTGCCAACGTACCCATCTGCCGCTGGTGTATCTGAACCAGATTGGCGGGCAGGATGAGCTGATTTTCGACGGCTGTTCGAAGGTGTTCGATGCGGCCGGCAATATGACCCATCGGCTGACGGCGTTTGCTGAGCAGGTGACCCTGCTTGAGCTCAATGAGCTGGAGGTGGTGCCAATGACTGCACCGGCCGCCGAGCTGCCACAGTTGGCGCAGGTGTACGAAGCCCTGGTGTTGGCGGTGCGCGATTACGTCACTAAAAACGGCTTTAAGGGCGCGGTGCTGGGGTTATCTGGCGGGATTGATTCGGCGCTGACGTTGGCGATTGCCGTCGATGCATTGGGCAAAGATAAAGTGCAGGCGCTGATGATGCCGTTCCGCTACACCGCGGATATCAGCATCGCCGACGCCAAAGAAGAGGCGGAAATCCTCGGCATTGAATTCGATATCGTCTCTATTGAACCTATGTTCGACGCCTTTATGGGCCAGTTGACGCCCATGTTTGCTGGTACCGAACGCGATACTACCGAAGAAAACCTGCAGGCACGCTGCCGTGGCGTGGTGTTGATGGCGCTGTCCAACAAGCGCCGCAGCATCGTGCTGACTACCGGCAACAAAAGCGAGATGGCCGTTGGTTACGCCACGCTGTATGGTGATATGGCAGGTGGCTTCGACGTGCTGAAAGACGTACCGAAAACGCTGGTGTTCAAGCTGTCCGAATACCGCAATACCGCATCTTACGTGATCCCGCAGCGGGTTATCGATCGTCCACCGTCCGCCGAGCTGGCACCGGATCAGCTCGATCAGGACAGCCTGCCGCCGTACGACATTCTGGATGCTATTTTGGAAGGTTACGTCGAACGCGATAAGTCGGTTGCCGATCTGGTCGCCGAAGGCTTCGACGAGGCGATCGTGCGCAAGGTTATCCGTCTGGTGGATATCAACGAATACAAACGGCGTCAGGCCGCCGTTGGGCCGCGCATCACCGCCCGCAATTTCGGCAAAGACCGCCGCTACCCAATCACATCCGGCTTTGGCCGCAAAAATTGGTAATTAAGTGCCTATTCAATAGGCGTTATTGTCGCCGTTAGTTTGGGTTCGGACAGCACGCAGGGCCCGGAGCGTACACGTAGTACGTGAGGATCCCGAGTACTGCCCGGGCGCAAAATGACAAGAAAAATAGCCTAGTGAATAGGTGCGAGGAAACAAGATGAAAAAGATCGACGCCATTATCAAGCCGTTCAAACTGGATGATGTTCGTGAAGCGCTGGCTGAGGTTGGCATTACCGGGATGACCGTCACCGAAGTGAAAGGCTTCGGCCGCCAGAAGGGCCACACCGAGCTGTACCGTGGCGCGGAGTACATGGTCGATTTTCTGTCAAAGGTGAAAATTGAGATCGTGGTGGCCGACGATATCGTCGATACCTGCGTCGAGACCATCATGCAGACCGCTCAAACCGGCAAAATCGGCGACGGCAAAATCTTTGTCTTCGACGTGGCGCGCGTAGTGCGTATCCGTACCGGCGAGCAGGACGAAGAAGCGATCTAATTTATTGAGATACTCGGGCCTAGCGCACCGAGGGGCGCTCCGGCAGCTAAAGCTGCTACGACCCCTTCGGCACGCTCTCCCTAATAACAGGCTTTATCAGTCGCTTGGGGGCGCGGTTTAATACTGCGCCCTTGTTGTATCTGCCATCTGCTGTTCTGCTCCTGCCGACTCCTCCTTCTTTTGCAGTCATTCCTGTTGTGAGCATTCTAAAAAAGCGAAGGCTGTCGCATTTTTGATAGTTTTACCGATCGCTTTCCGCGCGGCATCTACACTCAACTCAATTCAACTATTTTGATTAAGGCGATCCCCAATGAATTTCAAGCTGCGGCTAGGCGGCAAGGGCGTGCATCCCCAGAAGCTTACTTCAGTAAGTGACTGGGGTAAGCGCACGCGGACAACAACGCAGCGGCTTGAAAGGCGATGGGGATGATGACGCTGCGCCAAATCCGCCACTTCATTGCGGTGGCGGAAACCGGATCGATCTCCGCCGCCGCCCAGGCGGTGTTTGTTTCACAATCCTCGCTGACGCTGGCCATCCAGCAACTGGAGACCGACATCGGCGTACGGTTGTTTGATCGCCACGCCAAGGGCATGAACCTTACGCATCAGGGACATCAATTTCTCCGCCAGTCTTATCTGATCCTCGCCACGGTGGACAATGCCAAGCGCAGCCTGCAACTGGGCACCGAAAGCCTGACCGGCAAGCTGACCATTGGCGTGACCAGCCTGGTAGCCGGGTACTTTTTGGTCGAGCTACTCAAGCGGTTTAAATCAGCCTATCCCAATGTCACCATTCAGATGATTGAAGATGAGCGTCCTTATATTGAACACCTGCTGGTGAGCGGGGAGATCGATATCGGCGTACTGATACTGTCGAATATTGAGGATCGTGATGCGCTACAGACCGAAGTGCTGATGCACTCGCCGTATCGTCTGTGGCTACCGCCACTGCATCCGTTGCTGGATCATGAAAGTATCGGGTTGGCGGATGTGGCGAAGCTGCCGCTGATCCAGCTGAATGCCGACGAAATGGACGTGCATGCGCGGCGTATCTGGGCGCGTGCCGGAGTGAAACCGGAGATCGCCATGAAAACCGGTTCGACGGAGGCGGTGCGCAGCCTGGTAGCGGCAGGTATGGGCGTCTCAATTCTGCCGGACATGGCCTATCGCGCCTGGTCGCTGGAGGGCAACATGATTGAGGCCCGCAAGCTGGTGGATCTGCTGGAGCCGCTGGATATCGGCCTGGCCTGGCGACGCGGCAGCGCGCGGCCGGAACTGGTCACGCCATTTCTCACCATTGCCCGTGAGAATGGCAATATGCATGCTGCCGGGCTGAAGCATTCGATTTAATCGAACGCGGCGTTCAGTATTTAGAATTTGTTGGCTGCCTGATGCTCGCTTAGTCTGATTGAAACTAACTTATTCACATTTAGTTAACGTTTTGGTCACTTAGAGGCGATACGCGATGGCAGATGTGCACCTCCTTTCAGGTTTATCCTGTCAGCAATTCATTAACGGTCAGTCGGTCGAAGGCGAAGGCCAGCAAGAGTGCATCGTTAATCCCGCCAATGGCGAAACGCTGGTTTCCATCACCGAAGCCTCATCGGCACAGGTTGGCAGTGCGGTCAAAGCGGCACAGCAGGCTTTCGGCCACTGGTCGCGCACCACGCCGGCCTACCGTGCTGCTATTCTGCTGCGCATTGCCGACGCCATCGAACGGCAGGCCCCGCGCCTGGCCGGTCTGGAGGCGCTCAACTGCGGCAAGCCGTTGCATCAGGCCCTCAATGATGACCTGCCGGCGGCCGTCGACGTGTTTCGTTTCTTTGCCGGCGCGGTGCGAACCCAGCAGGGGCAACTGGCCGGTGAATATATTGAAGGACACACTTCGATGATCCGCCGCGACCCGATCGGCGTGGTGGCCTCGATTGCGCCGTGGAACTACCCACTGATGATGGCGGCGTGGAAGATCGCACCGGCGCTGGCGGCGGGCAACACCGTTGTTTTCAAACCTTCCGAACATACTCCGCTGACCATTCTTGCGCTGGTGCCTGCACTGCAGGACATCCTGCCGCCGGGCGTGCTGAATATCATCTATGGCGGCGGAGAAGGGGTCGGCAGTCATCTGGTCGGGCATCCGCAGGTGCGTTTGGTCTCGGTGACCGGCGATATTGTCACCGGGCAAAAAATTCTGCAGGCCGCGGCGAAAAGCGTCAAACGCACGCATCTCGAACTGGGTGGCAAGGCCCCGGTGATTGTCTGTGACGACGCCGATCTGGATGAAGTGGTCAACAGCATCCGTACCTACGGCTATTACAACGCCGGGCAAGACTGCACCGCAGCCTGCCGCATCTACGCGCAAGCGGGGATCTATCCGAAGCTGGTGGACGCGTTGGGTGAGGCGGTGGCCAGCCTGCGTTTTGCTCGCAAACGCGATGAAGATAACGAAATCGGCCCGCTGATCAGCAGCCGCCAGCGCGATCGCGTTGCCAGCTTTGTCGAGCGGGCGCTCAGTCAGCCGCATATTGAATTGATCACCGGTGCCGCCGCGCACTCCGGCCCTGGCTTCTATTACCAACCCACGCTGCTGGCCGGCTGCCTGCAAAGCGACGAAATCGTCCAGCGCGAGGTGTTCGGCCCGGTGGTGAGCGTCACCCGCTTCGAACATCTGGAGCAGGCGGTCAACTGGGCCAACGATTCCGAATACGGCCTGGCCTCGTCGGTCTGGACGCAGAATATCGATCGGGCGCTGCATATCGCCGCGCATCTGCAATACGGCAGCACCTGGATCAACACCCATTTCACCCTGGCGAGTGAGATGCCACACGGGGGCCTGAAACGCTCCGGCTATGGCAAAGATCTTTCCAGTGATTCACTGCAGGACTACAGCGTAGTCAGGCACGTAATGGCGAAGTTTAAAGCCAGCTTCTAATGGCAGCATACCCGTCACCTTTCAAGCTGCAACTTGAAATTCATAGGGTAAATAAAATCAAACCAGGGCGGCAGCCGTTCCCTGCCGCACACGGATACGCAACACAGGGGTAATTACGATGGGAAAAACGACCGCAGTCACCACCACAGTTTCCGCACTCTGTTTCACCGTGCTTTGCGGTCTGGCTCAGGCGGCCGACTTGCCGCAGGCGCTGGGCAAAGGCGAGGGGCGCCTGGATATCATCGCCTGGCCGGGCTATATCGAGCGTGGCCAGTCCGATAAAAACTATGACTGGGTCAGCCAGTTTGAAAAGCAAACCAGCTGTGCGGTGAATGTGAAAACCGCCGCCACCTCCGATGAAATGGTCAGCCTGATGGCCAAGGGGGGCTATGACCTGGTCACCGCTTCCGGCGACGCCTCGCTGCGATTGATCTTCGGTAAACGGGTGCAGCCAATCAATCCGGCGCTGATCCCCAACTGGAAAAACATCGATCCGCGTCTGCTGAACGGTGCCTGGTACACCGTGGCTGGCAAAACCTATGGCACGCCTTATCAGTGGGGGCCAAACCTGCTGATGTACAACACCAAAACCTTCCCGACGCCGCCAGACAGCTGGGCGGTGGTGTTCCAGCAACAGAACCTGCCGGACGGCAAGAGCAATCAGGGCCGGGTGCAGGCCTACGACGGGCCGATTTACATCGCCGATGCGGCGCTGTTCCTGAAGGCCACGCAACCGCAGCTTGGCATCAGTGACCCGTACCAACTGAACGAAGAGCAGTATCAGGCCGCCTTGAAGCTGTTGCGCACCCAGCATGCGTTGATCCACCGCTACTGGCATGACACCTCGGTGCAGATGAGCGATTTCAAAAACGAAGGCGTGGTGGCCTCCAGCGCCTGGCCGTATCAGGCCAATGCGCTGAAAGGGGAAGGCCAGCCGATTGGCACCGTGTTCCCGAAAGAGGGGGTTACCGGTTGGGCGGATACCACCATGCTGCACGCCGATGCCAAGCATCCGAACTGTGCTTACCTGTGGATGAACTGGTCGCTGGAGCCGAAAGTGCAGGGCGACGTTGCCGCCTGGTTTGGTTCGGTACCGGCATCACCGGCGGGCTGCAAGGCCAGCACTTTACTGGGCGACAAAGGTTGTGAAACCAACGGCTTCAACCAGTTTGACAAGATTGCCTTCTGGAAAACGCCGCAGGCACAGGGTGGCAAATTCGTGCCATACAGCCGCTGGACTCAGGACTATATCGCCATCATGGGTGGTCGTTAATATCCCCTTCATACTTCGAGCAGCCTCTTTGTTGGCTGCCCGCACGTACCCCCAGTCACGTACTACTTGTACGCTTCTGGGGATACGTTTGGTTGCCGCCGCGAAGCAACTCGAATTATTTTGCGGATAAGTCTGTCCAGGTTACGGGGTGTCGCCAAACTCGCCGAAATCATTTGATTTGTTGGAGTGTAGATCATGACCATTGCCGTGCAATTTATCGATGTTTCGCGGAGCTTCGGCGACGTTCGTGCCGTGGACCGGGTTTCTATCGAGATACAGGACGGGGAATTCTTCTCCATGCTTGGGCCTTCCGGTTCGGGCAAAACCACCTGCCTGCGGCTGATCGCCGGTTTTGAACAACTCAGTGCCGGTTCGATCCGCATTCACGGCCAGGAGGCGGCCAACCTGCCGCCGTATCAGCGCGACGTGAATACCGTATTCCAGGATTACGCCCTGTTCCCACACATGTCGGTACTGGAAAACGTCGCCTACGGATTGATGGTGAAGGGCGTCGCCAAACGTGAACGGCTGGTGCGGGCACAGGAAGCGCTGGACAGCGTGGCGCTGGGGTTTGTGGCCGAGCGTAAACCGGCACATCTTTCCGGTGGCCAGCGTCAACGTGTCGCACTGGCCCGCGCGCTGGTGAACCGACCACGGGTGCTGTTGCTGGATGAACCGCTGGGCGCGCTGGATCTCAAGCTGCGTGAACAGATGCAGGGCGAATTGAAAAAGCTGCAGCGCCAACTGGGGATCACCTTTATTTTCGTCACCCACGATCAGAGCGAAGCCTTGTCGATGTCTGACCGGGTGGCAGTGTTCAACAACGGGCGAATCGAGCAGGTGGATGCGCCGCGTGAGCTGTACATGCGGCCGAAAACGCCGTTTGTTGCCGAGTTTGTCGGCACCTCTAACGTGGTGCGCAGCGAGCTGGCGCAGCGCTTGCTCGGCCAGACAGCCACCTTCTCGATCCGCCCAGAGCATATTCGCCTAATGGATCAGGCCGGTGCTGCGCAGGGTGAAATCCAGGTGCAGGGGTTGCTGCAAGAGATCCATTATCAGGGCGCGGCCACACGCTACGAAATTGCGTTGAGCAGCGGTGAGAAACTGCTGGTCAGCGAGGCGAATCCTCAGTGGCACGCCGCCGGGCAGCAGCACCTGATCGGTCAGCCGGTCACTGCCTGCTGGTCACGTGAGGCGATGGTGCCACTGCTGGAGGAGAGGTGAGATGGAGATGAGCATCGACTATCCCGCGCCGCGCCGCGGTACCTTGCGCACCCTGTCGACCTTTCTCTACCGCCGGCCGACGTTGTACCTGCTGCTGTTATTGGTTCCGCCGCTGTTGTGGTTCGGCGCGGTGTACCTTGGCTCATTACTGACGCTGCTGTGGCAGGGGTTTTATACCTTCGACGACTTCACCATGACGGTGACGCCGGATCTGACCTTCGATAACCTGCGGGCGCTGTTCAACCCGGCCAACTACGACATCATCCTGCGCACATTGACTATGGCGGTACTGGTGTCGCTGGCCAGTGCGGTGTTGGCGTTCCCGATTGCCTACTACATGGCGCGTTACACCAGTGGCCGCGTCAAGGCGTTCTTCTATATCGCGGTGATGATGCCGATGTGGGCCAGCTATATCGTCAAGGCCTACGCCTGGACGCTGCTGCTGGCAAAGGATGGTGTGGCGCAGTGGTTCCTGCAACATTTGGGGCTGGAGCCGGTGTTGGCGGCAATTCTGACCGTGCCGGGCGTTGGGGGCAATACCCTGTCGACCTCCGGGCTGGGGCGTTTTCTGGTGTTTGTTTATATCTGGTTACCGTTCATGATCCTGCCGATCCAGGCGGCGCTGGAACGCCTGCCGCCTTCGTTGCTGCATGCTTCGGCGGATTTGGGCGCACGTCCGTCGCAGACTTTCCGTTACGTGATCCTGCCGCTGGCGGTGCCGGGCATTGCCGCCGGGTCGATCTTCACCTTCTCACTGACGCTGGGAGACTTTATTGTGCCGCAGCTGGTGGGGCCTCCGGGCTATTTCATCGGCAGCATGGTGTACGCCCAACAAGGGGCGATCGGCAATATGCCGATGGCCGCGGCCTTTACCCTGGTGCCGATTGTGTTGATCGCGATTTATCTTTCCATTGTGAAACGTCTGGGGGCCTTCGATGCACTCTGAGCGCGCGCCATTAGGGCTGAAACTGGCCGCCTGGGGCGGTCTGATTTTCCTGCATTTCCCGCTGGCGATTATCGCCATCTACGCCTTCAACACCGAGGACGCGGCGTTTAGCTTCCCGCCGAAGGGCTTTACGTTACATTGGTTTAGCGTCGCTGCCGGTCGTCAGGACATTATCGATGCGATGCTGCTTTCCGCGCAGATTGCTGCGCTGGCGACGGCGGTGGCGCTGGTACTGGGCACCCTGGCGGCGGCGGCGCTGTACCGGCGTGATTTCTTTGGTAAGGACAGCATTTCACTGCTGCTGCTGTTACCGATCGCGCTGCCGGGCATTGTTACCGGTCTGGCGCTGCTGGCGGCGTTCAAGGCGCTGAATATCGAGCCGGGAGTACTGACCATCGTGATCGGTCATGCCACCTTCTGCGTGGTGATCGTGTTCAACAACGTCATCGCCCGTTTCCGCCGGACTTCCCATAGCCTGATTGAGGCTTCCATGGATCTCGGTGCCGACGGTTGGCAAACCTTCCGCTACGTGATGTTGCCCAACCTGGGTTCTGCATTGCTGGCCGGTGGCATGCTGGCGTTCGCGCTGTCGTTTGATGAAATCATTGTCACCACCTTTACCGCCGGGCATGAGCGCACGCTGCCGCTGTGGTTGCTGAATCAGCTCGGTCGCCCGCGCGATGTGCCGATCACCAACGTGGTGGCGCTGTCGGTGATGTTGCTGACCATGATCCCGATTTTGGGGGCCTATTACCTGACCAAGGGTGGCGAAAGCGTCGCCGGCAGTGGCAAATAGCTTCCCCCTTCGTCTTTCAAGCTGCAGCGTTGTTGGCTGCGAGTTAAACCCCAGTCACTTATTTTGTATAAGCTCCGGGGGATTTACGCTCTTGCCGCCTAGCTGCAACTTGAAATCCATTGGGGAAAGGGATCATGTCGCTAAAAATAAATAACTGAGGGGTTCGTCTATATGCAAAGCCAACTGTTGATTAACGGCCAACTGGTTACCGGCCAGGGCGCGTTGTTGCCGGTGTATAACCCGGCAACCGGAGAGGTAGTGGTACAGGTGGCTGAAGCCAGTGCAGAGCAGGTCGATCAGGCGGTGCTGGCAGCAGACGCCGCATTTGAACACTGGGGGCAGACCACGCCGAAGGAGCGTGCTGAACATCTGCTGAAGCTGGCGGATTTGATCGACAGCCATGCGGAAACCTTTGCCCGCCTGGAATCTATCAACTGCGGCAAACCCTATCACTGCGTGCTGAATGATGAGCTGCCGGGTGTGGCTGACGTCTTTCGCTTTTTCGCCGGGGCCAGCCGCTGTTTGAGCGGGCTGGCGGCCGGTGAATATCTGGCTGGACACACCTCGATGATCCGCCGTGATCCCCTGGGCGTCGTCGCCTCGATTGCCCCCTGGAACTACCCGCTGATGATGGCGGCGTGGAAGCTGGCTCCGGCCCTGGCGGCGGGCAATTGCGTGGTGCTTAAGCCGTCGGAACAAACACCGCTGACCACCTTCAAGCTGGCTGAACTGGCCGCCGGGCTGTTCCCACCAGGCGTGCTCAACGTCCTGTTTGGCCGTGGCGCCAGCGTCGGTGACAGGCTGACCGGCCATAACAAAGTACGGATGGTATCCCTGACCGGATCAATTGCCACCGGCGAACATATTATTGGCCATACCGCATCCGGAATTAAACGCACCCATATGGAGCTGGGGGGCAAGGCGCCGGTGCTGGTGTTTGACGACGCCGACCTGCAACAGGTGGTGGAAGGGATCCGCAGCTTTGGTTTCTACAACGCCGGTCAGGACTGTACCGCTGCCTGCCGCATTTATGCGCAGAAGGGGATCTATCCGCAGTTGGTGAAGGCGTTGGGCGAGGCCATCGCCAGCCTGAAGATCGGCCCACCGGAAGACCAAAGTAGCGAACTGGGCCCGTTGATTACCGCTCAGCATCTGGAGCGGGTGGTCGGTTTTGTCGAGCGGGCCAAGGCGCTGCCGCACGTGCAGGTGGTAACCGGTGGTGAGCGGGTTAACGGCCCTGGCTACTATTTCCAGCCGACGCTGTTGGCCGGTGCTCGCCAGGAGGATGAAATCGTGCAGCGTGAAGTGTTTGGGCCGGTGGTGACCGTCACGCCGTTCGACGATGAGGCGCAGGTGCTGGCCTGGGCCAACGAGTCTGACTACGGGCTGGCGTCTTCCCTGTGGACACGCGACGTAGGCCGGGCACACCGCCTGAGCGCCCGTTTGCAATACGGCTGCACCTGGGTGAATACCCATTTCATGTTGGTGAGCGAGATGCCGCACGGTGGCCAAAAGTTGTCCGGCTACGGCAAGGATATGTCGATGTATGGCCTGGAGGATTACACCGCTATCCGCCATGTGATGTTTAAACATTGATTTATCAGGTTTTATCTGCAAAATAACGCAGCTTTCAGACCGGCTCCGGCCGGTCTGATGATAATAAAAATAGAAGGAAGCCAATTATGGGCATCACCAGACGCGATTTTCTTAATGGGGTGGCGATCACTATCGCCGCCGGGTTAACGCCGATGCAGATCCTGCGTGCATCGCCGCAAACCGCCAATCAAACCCTCTATTATCCACCGACGCTGACCGGGCTGCGCGGCAACCATCCCGGTTCGTTTGAGCATGCGCATCAACTGGGGCGTGACGGCAAGGCCTTTGATTTTGCCAGTATCCCGGCGACGGAAGAGTTCGATCTGGTGGTGGTCGGTGCCGGTATCAGCGGGCTGGCGGCCGCCTGCTTCTGGCAGCAAATGAAGGGGCCTCAGCAGCGTATTTTGCTGATTGATAACCATGACGACTTCGGTGGCCACGCCAAGCGCAATGAGTTCAGCAGTGAGAACGGCACCATCCTCGGCTATGGCGGCAGCGAGTCGCTGCAGTCGCCGCGTTCCAACTTCAGCCCGGTGGCGATGGGGCTGTTGCAAAAGCTGGGCGTCAGCATCGACAATCTGGAAAAGGCTTTCGATAAAACCTTTTACCCGGATCTGAATCTGAGCCGTGGCGTCTATTTCGATCGCAAAAACTTCGGCGTCGACAAAGTGGTGAGCGGGGATCCGGGTCGCATGGTGGCGGATGATATCCCCCATGACCGCCTCAACGGCCGTTCCTACGAAGCCTTTATCGGTGATTTCCCTCTGCCGGAAAGCGATCGTCAGGCGCTGATTGTGCTGCACACCGTGGATAAAGATTATCTGCCGGGGATGAGCCAGGAACAAAAAAGCGAATGGCTCGACAAGCACAGCTATACCGAATTCCTGCGTGACAAGGTTGGCCTGAGCGAAATGGCGATCCGCTATTTCCAACAAACCACCAGTGACTTCCAGGCGGTGGGTATTGATGCCACCTCTTGCAGCGATGCACGTATCTGCGATCTACCTGGCCTGAACGGTATGAACCTGCCGCCGCTGGATGAAGAGTCTCAGGCGGATCTCGACGATCCTTACGTGTTCCACTTCCCGGACGGCAACGCCACGCTGACGCGCTTAATGGTGCGCCATTTGATCCCGGCAGTCTCACCGGGTGGCAAAGACATGAATGACATCGTGCTGGCGAAGTTCGACTACAGCCAGCTCGACCGGGCGGAGTCACCGGTAAAACTGCGGTTGAACAGCACCGGGTTGCACGCGGCCAACGTCGGCGACAAGGTTGAGGTGACCTATATGACCGGCGAGAAAATGACCAAGGTGCGCGCCGAACAGGTAGTGATGGCCGGGTACAACATGATGATCCCGTATCTGGTGCCGGAAATGCCGGCTGAGCAGCAACAGGCGCTGAAGCAGAACGTCAAGTCGCCGCTGGTGTACAGCAAAGTGGTGATCCGCAACTGGCAGTCGTTTATTAAACTGGGCGTGCATGAGGTTTACTCGCCGACAGCGCCTTATTGCCGCGTGAAGCTGGATTATCCGGTGAGCATGGGCGGCTACCAGCATCCGCGCGATCCGAACCAGCCGATTGGCCTGCACATGGTGTATGTGCCGACGCTGGCGGGCAGTGGGCTGAGCCCGCGCGAACAGTCGCGCAAAGGTCGCGCCTTGCTGTTAGGGACGCCGTTTGAAGTGCATGAGCAGATGATCCGCGAACAGCTGCAGGGCATGCTCGGCTCCGCCGGTTTCGACCATCAGCGTGATATCGAGGCGATCACCGTTAACCGCTGGTCGCACGGCTATTCTTACTTCCTCAACGGACTGTTTGACGACGAGGACGAAGCGAAGAAAATCATTGCGACGGCACGCCAGCCGATCGGCAAAATTGTGATTGCCAACTCGGATTCAGACTGGAGCCCGTACGCCAACTCGGCGATCGACCAGGCATGGCGAGCGGTTAATGAACTGGCCTTCGGCCATGTTACCGCCAAGGAGGGAGCATGAGCATGCGTTCACTGTATTTACTGACCTTACTGGCGGTGGGCGGTTCGGCACAGGCGATGTCGGCTGGGGAATACGTGGCCAAAGCCGGTGACTGCACCGCCTGCCATACCGCACCGGGCGGCGCTTTGTTTGCCGGTGGCATGAAGTTCCCGACCCCATTGGGCAATATCTACGCTACCAACATTACGCCGGACAAGCAGCAGGGTATCGGTGCCTATTCTTTTGACGAGTTTGACCGTGCGATGCGCCAGGGGATTGCCAAAGATGGCCATCGATTGTATCCGGCGATGCCGTACACCTCATACGCCAAAATGAACGCGGAAGATATGCGCGCGTTGTACGACTATCTGATGAAGGAAGTCCCGGCGCAGAACACCGCCAATCGCGCCAGTGATATCAGTTGGCCGTTGTCGATGCGTTGGCCGCTGGCAATATGGAACCAACTGTTCCATGAGGATACGCCTTACCTGCCGGACGCGGGCCAGAGCGCTGAATGGAACCGTGGCGCCTATTTGGTGCAAGGGGCAGGGCACTGCGGCAGTTGCCACACGCCACGCGGTTGGGCGATGCAGGAGAAAGGGCTGGACAGCAAAGATCCAGCCTTCCTGAGCGGAGCCGAGCTGGACGGGTGGTACGCTTCAGGAATACGCGGGCTGCAGCAGGACGAAGTCGTGGCCTTGCTGAAAACCGGACGTAGCCAACATGCGGCGGTCGCAGGGCCGATGGGGGAGGTGGTTAGCCACAGTACGCAATATCTGACCGACGGTGATTTGAACGCCATTGCGACCTATCTGCACAGTCTGGCGGCAGAAAAACCGCCGGCGGAGAAACCCGTAGCCATGGCGGTCGACAACTGGCAAGCGGGGCAACGCACCTATGCCATGTACTGTTCAACCTGCCATGGCAATAAGGGCGAGGGCAGCGACAACACCATTCCGGCATTGGCCGGTAACGCAACGGTCACGGCGGAGAACCCGCTAACCGCGCTGCGCGTGGTGCTGGAAGGAGCACATACGCCAATCACCCAACATGCCACGGCGATCGCCATGCCGGGTTACGCCTGGACCTTGGGCGATCAACAGGCGGCCGATCTGATGAGTTATTTACGGGGAAGCTGGGGCAACCAGGCGACACCGGTCACGGCGCAGCAGGTAAAAGAGACGCGTAAGCTGGCGGAGAAATAACAATAATACTCGTCATACTTGAAGCTGCCTCCTTGTTGGCTGCCTGCGTTTACCCCAGTCACGTACTATTTGTACGCTCCTGGGGATGCACTTAGTTGCCGTCGCGATGCAACTCCAATTATTTAGAGTATAGGGCGAGGGCGCGGCACCAGGCCGCGCCCCTTTCAATTACATCACCTTATGTGGGCCGAAGCATTCGTAGTGGATACGATCGGCGCTGACGCCCATCTCCAGCAACTGTTTTCCTACGTGTTGCATAAAGGGCAGCGGCCCACAGAAGTAGTAATGCATCTGCGGCGTACTGAGCGTTTCGCGCAGGGCACTGAGGTTCATCAGGCCACGGCTCTGGTAGTCGCGGCCTTCCACATCATTGGCACCCGGTTGGTTGTACCACACGTGACGGCTCAGATTCGGCATGCGGCCGGCAATATCCGCCACTTCATCGGCAAAGGCGTGAACGCTGCCGTTTTCCGCTGCGTGCAGCCAGTGTACGTCCGCAGGATGCTGGTTATCGTGCAGGGTGTTGAGCATGCCGAGCATTGGCGTCTGGCCGACACCGGCGGAAATCAGTGCCACCGGGGTTTCTGGCTGCGCTTCGAGGAAGAAATCCCCGTGCGGCGGAGCGAGATAAATCACGTCGCCTTCTTTGGCTTGCTGGTGAAGGAAGTTCGATACCTTGCCCTGATCTTCACGTTTTACCGCAATGCGGTAGTACTCGCCATTAGGTGAGGTGGTCAGTGAGTATTGGCGAATCTCCTGGTTTTCCATGCTGTCGTGCTTGATGTAGACCGCCAGGTATTGACCCGGTTTGAAGTCGATCACTTTGCCACCGTCAACCGGTGCCAACACGAAGCTGCAAATCACCTCGCTCTGTGGCTGTTTTTTGACGATGCGGAATGCACGCAGGTCACGCCAGCCACCGTCGGCGGTTTCACTGGCCTGATAAATCTGGCTTTCGCGCTGGATAAACACATCCGCCAATACGCCGTAAGCTTTGCCCCAGGCATCCAGCACTTCCTGACCCGGGCTGAACATTTCGTCCAATGTGGCCAGCAGATGACCGCCAACAATTTGGTATTGATCCGGTTGAATATTCAGGCTGGTGTGTTTGTTGGCAATACGCTCTACGGCAGGCAGCAATGCCGCCAGATTTTCGATATTCGCGGCGTAGGCACAGATCGCGTCGAACAGCGCCTGGCGCTGATCGCCATTGCTCTGGTTGTTCATATTGAACACGTCTTTTAACTCTGGATTGTGTTCGAACATGCGATCGTAGAAATGGGCAGTCAGTTTCGGCCCGGTAGCGGCCAGCAAAGGAATGGTAGATTTTACGGTGGCGATGGTTTGGCTATCCAGCATGGCAGCGCTCCTTGGTCGATCATTATTGGAATATTCAAATGATGCATTTAAAATGCATCTTTAAGTTTTAACGCATCCTAACGGTTTCTGCCCTGGCTGTAAATACCCTTGTTTTTGTTACGGGGTTGTTAAGCGACGATCTCGCTCACAGAACATGAAAAAACCGCATGCTCAGTATGAGTAAAAGTCCATTGTCGAATGGGGTGTTCTATCGGATCAAAGCCTTGCTGCGTCTAATGCCAATCGTTTGCGTAAAAACCTCTGTCAAGACCTATCCTCAGTGGGGCGAAACAGTTTACACTGTGGGCCAGAACCCAACCGGGTGGTTATTTGGTGATTTTTTAGTTAGCCGATTTAAGTCAGGAGAAGCCGGATGTTAAAGCGTGAAATGAACATTGCTGATTACGATGCCGAACTGTGGCGTGCAATGGAGCAAGAAGTGGTGCGCCAGGAAGAGCACATTGAGCTGATTGCATCTGAGAACTACACCAGCCCACGCGTGATGCAGGCTCAGGGTTCCCAGTTGACCAACAAATACGCTGAAGGTTATCCAGGGAAGCGTTATTACGGCGGCTGCGAATATGTGGATATCGTTGAGCAACTGGCGATCGACCGTGCCAAAGAGCTGTTCGGTGCAGATTACGCCAACGTACAGCCGCACTCCGGCTCCCAGGCGAACTTCGCTGTTTATACCGCGCTGCTGCAGCCGGGCGATACCATTCTGGGGATGAACCTGGCGCACGGCGGCCACCTGACCCACGGTTCTCCGGTTAACCTGTCTGGCAAACTGTATAACGTGGTGCCTTACGGCATCGACGAAAAAGGCCAAATCGACTATGAAGATCTGGCTAAACAGGCACAGACTCATAAACCAAAAATGATCATCGGCGGCTTCTCTGCCTTCTCCGGTATCGTTGATTGGGCAAAAATGCGCGAAATCGCCGACAGCATCGGCGCTTACCTGTTCGTTGACATGGCGCACGTGGCGGGTCTGATCGCCGCCGGCGTTTATCCGAACCCGGTCCCTCACGCACATATCGTGACCACCACCACCCACAAAACCCTGGCAGGTCCGCGCGGCGGCCTGATCCTGGCGAAAGGCGGTGATGAAGATCTGTATAAAAAGCTGAACTCCGCCGTGTTCCCAGGCGGCCAGGGCGGCCCGCTAATGCACGTGATCGCCGGTAAAGCGGTGGCGCTGAAAGAAGCCATGGAGCCTGAGTTCAAAATTTACCAGCAGCAAGTGGCCGATAACGCCAAAGCTATGGTGGAAGTGGTTCTGCAACGCGGCTATAAAGTGGTTTCCGGCGGCACCCATAACCATCTGTTCCTGCTGGATCTGGTTGATAAGAACCTGACCGGTAAAGAAGCTGATGCTGCCCTGGGGCGCGCCAACATCACCGTGAACAAAAACAGCGTGCCAAACGATCCCAAGAGCCCGTTCGTCACCTCCGGTGTACGTATCGGTACTCCGGCAGTGACCCGTCGCGGCTTCAAAGAAGCTGATGTGCGTGAACTGGCCGGCTGGATCTGCGACGTGTTGGACAACATCAACGATGAAGCCACCATTGAACGCACCAAGAAGAAAGTTCTGGATATCTGCGCCCGTCTGCCGGTTTACGCATAATTTCCATTACGGGTAAAAAACGCTGAGGCGTCAGGCCGGTCACTTGGGTGACCGGCTTTTTTTTATCTGTTAGTGACGGTAATGGCCTTGTTGATAAGCCATAACCGAAAGTTAATTAAAGTCCGCTATATTATTCAGCTGGTGGTGTTAGAAGTATTACTGGCCTGGCTGTTCCTTCGTTCTGATATTGGCAGCGGATTTACCGCACTGACCTCTACGGTGTTTAACGGCTTGATGCTGTTTGTCGGTGAAGGCACTGATTTTTTTATTCGGCGGAATGCGAGCGTAAGGGTTGGCATTTTTCTTTCTCATTGTGTTATGCCCGATTTTTTTATTTCTGCGTTGTTCGGTATTATTCATAACGTCAATTTATTGCCAATAATTATATGGGGGAGGGTATTATCCAAAGACAATGGCATGGGCAGGCTGGCGTCTTTTAATGCCGTCAGCGCATTATTGCTGGGGCTGTCAGAGAACGTTATCGTTTATAAATACGTGTGTTGGGTTCACTAGCCGCCTCTCCATAATCAGGGTTGCGGCAAGCTGTGCCCTGATTATGGCGCTAAACTGTGAACTGCCTAGCAGTCTACTCCCTCGATGGTGAATGCACATTGCTAGCCAGTGTGAGCTCTGTCAAAGTATCGCCCTCACACCGGAGGGATCATGGTTCTGCAATCTACGCGTTGGCTAGCTCTCAGTTATTTCACCTACTTCTTTTCTTACGGCATCTTCTTACCCTTTTGGGGCGTTTGGTTAAAAGGTGAGGGCATACCGCCTGAAACCATCGGTATTCTGCTCGGCGCCGGTCTGGTTGCGCGCTTCCTCGGTAGTTTGTTGATTGCTCCCCGGGTAAAAGATCCCGCTCATCTGGTGACGGCATTGCGCCTGTTAGCGTTGCTGACGCTGGCGTTTGCCATCGGGTTCTGTTTCGGCAACGGCTGGGGCTGGCTGATGCTGGTGATCGCAGGCTTTAACCTGTTCTTTTCGCCGCTGGTCCCGTTGACCGATGCATTGGCCGGCACCTGGCAAAAGCAAATCACCATGGATTACGGCCGGGTCAGGTTATGGGGCTCGCTGGCATTTGTTATTGGTTCGGCGCTGACCGGGCAGATGGTTTCTGTCTGGGGCCATAACGCTATCCTCTACAGCCTGATAGTCAGCATACTGGCGATGCTGTTGGGCATGATGCTGAAACCGAGCGTGATGCCGCAGGGGGAAGCGCGCACTCACAGCGAAACCGAGCGTTCTCTGTGGGCGATGCTTAAGGAGGGGCCAGTCTGGCGCTTCCTGCTATGCGTAACGCTGTTGCAGGGCGCGCATGCCGGTTATTACAGTTTCGGTTCTATCTACTGGCAGGAGGCGGGCTACTCGGCTTCGACCATTGGTTACTTGTGGTCGCTGGGTGTGGTGGCAGAAGTGATTATTTTTGCCAGCAGTAATTTCCTGTTTCGTCGCTGGAATGCGCGTAATCTGCTGCTGCTTTCTGCCTGCTGCGGGATTCTGCGCTGGAGCCTGATGGCCAGTAGCACCGAGTTGGGGTGGCTGCTGGTGATCCAAATTCTGCACTGTGGCACCTTTACCGTTTGCCACCTGGCCGCGATGCGTTTTATTGCCGCACGCAAGGGGCCGGAAGTGATCCGGCTGCAGGCGGTTTATTCGGCGCTGGCGATGGGCGGCGGCATTGCGATTATGACGGTGATCGCCGGTTTCCTGTTCGAACATCTGCAAGGTGGGGTGTTCTGGGTGATGGCGGCAGTGGTGTTGCCGGTGTTGTTTATCCGGCCGCCGGCCGTTATGGTCAGCAGCAACCGTTAAGAGGTTTCCAGCAGCGCACGGATAACTTTGCGTTGCTGGCGCGCTAAGGGTAATTCGGTATAAATCAGCGGCGGCTGCGGCTCGGCATGCTCTGTGGCATAAGGGGTGATCACCAAGGTGACGCCCTGCGGCGCGCCAGAATGCAGATAATCGCGCAGCGGCAAATACTTGATATTCAGTGGCAGCAGCGTTAATTCGCGGATCTGATATTCCACTTCCTCTTCCAACTGCGGGTTGTCCAGCGTCAGCAATAACACCTGCTTTTCCTGCAACGCATTACCCTGCATCAACCAGGCACCGAAACTGATGGCGACCAGCCCGGCTTCCTCGCTGGAGAAATGAATACCGTATTCCTGTTCGAGCGGGGCCAAAGCCTCCTGAGCGGTACGCATCAGGCGCGGATACTTGCGTTCAACCTCCTCCAGCAGCGTGTTATCGATACCAATCTCAAAGCGACAGCGTTCTACCGCGGGGGCCAGATGGGCGAACAGCTGGCTGATCAAATCCTCCTTACTGCTGAAAGTCATGCCGGAAATCTGTTGGAAGCGCTCGACCATATTTTCAATCGCCGCCATCAATCGCAGATCTTCTGCTGAGTCACTGCTGTGATAGCTGTGATTTTTCAGCATGGTAAACATCAGCACCAAAAAATCGCTTTCACTGGTTTCGGGGGGCAGGGCAAATAGCTGATTCAATGATTGATGCAGCAAGCCGGTCGCCTGATGTTCCGGTTTCTGATGCAGCCAGTCGCGTTGTGCGGGGCTGAATGTTGGGTGCCGCTGGCGTTGGTTTTCCCATGCGCAGTAGCGCAGGTAATGCTGCAGGAACTGGCGATCGCGTTGATCAAAGCTTCGGTTGATCTGCGCTTCGTACTCGCTGATGCACTGTTCCAGCTGTGGTGTCAGGTCGGTGCTTTGCCCCAGAGCTTGTTGCAACCAGCGGGAAAAATGTTGATCGATAAATTCCGGGCTACAGCGCAGGGCTCTGCGCAGCCAATGGAGCAGGCAGAGGCGTTGATTGAGTGCGCTGCCCCTGATCCGGTAACCCTCGTCGGGGTTACCGTCGATCTCCAGATGGTGGAAACGCTGGATTTCACTGGCAACCTCGGCTATATCTTGCCGGGTAACCGGGGGGGGAACGCCATTAATTTGGCTGATAGTCTCCAGTTGTACTGCGGGCACCGGCGCATACAACATCAATAACAGATGGCAGCGTCGTTGTTGACCGGAGAGCTCAGGCACGGGGGCAGTGTCCAGGCTCATATCACCTTCGGGCAGGTAACGTTTAAATTATGAATAAGCATAGCAAAAGGTGATGCGCGGCGCGGCAACGGCACCCGGTTTTACTTCGGCTTACAACTTTCGTCACAAATATTGGGCGGGATCGCGGCGGTTGAAGAACCATTTATGTTACTTTATAACAATAATGAGTATCGTTTGATGATGAAGTTACGCTTTGTTTTGGCCGGTTTTTTTATGCTATTGAGCGCCGGCGCTGTTGCTCACCCGCACAGCTTTATTGATATGAACACCACCTTTGTGGCGAAGGATCAACATCTGGTTGGCTTGAAAATGGTTTGGGTTATGGATGAAATCACCTCGGCAGATCTGCTGTACGATGCGGAAAATGCCAAAAACGACTCGGAAGTGTGGAAAAAGCTGGCGGCGCAAGTGATGGCCAATGTTCTGGGGCAGCACTATTTCACGGATGTCTATCGTGACGGCAAGCCAGTGAAATACCTGAATCTGCCAACGGAATACCACCTGTCACGCCAGGGGCATCAGGCGGTACTGGAGTTTGTACTGCCACTGGCAGAGCCGCAGCCGCTGGCAGGTAAGCCGTTTGAGATCGCCACCTACGATCCCACCTATTTTGTCGATATGACTTATAAAGATAAAACGGCACTGCATCTGCCGCCGGAGATGGCTTCGCAGTGCAAATTCAAACTGATGACGCCCAAACCGGACTCCTCTTTACAGGCTTATGCATTGTCCCTCGATAAAAACGATTCACCCGGCGAAGATATGGCGCTGGGACAACAGTTCGCCCAGCGGGTTAGCTTGCAATGTCAATAAATCTCAGCCAGCACCGGGCGCGTAAGCGACACTGGGCTTTCAGCCTGTGGCCGCTGCTGCTGTTTGCAGCGTTGCTGATGCTGGGCGCACAGCTGGCGTGGCACTATTGGCCGCAATTACTGATGCAAAGCGTGGTGTGGCAGAGAGGGCTGCACCTGCAGCTGGCGGGTCTGTTGCAGCAGGTAAAAGCGGCACCGCAACAGGCCGGACTGGCGCTGATGTTGTTCAGCCTGAGTTATGGCGTGCTGCACGCCCTTGGCCCCGGCCACGGTAAAGTGGTGATTGCCACCTACCTGGCCACCCATCCGGCGCGGTTGAAAAGCAGCCTGAAACTGACCTTTGCCGCGTCGTTGGTGCAGGGAGTGGTGGCAATCGCGCTGGTGACGTTGATGCTGGTGGTACTGCAACTGTCGTCTCGGCAACTGCACCAGAGCAGTTTCTGGCTGGAGAAAGGCAGTTTTATTCTGGTGATGCTGCTCGGGGTGTTGCTGAGCTGGCGAGCGCTGAAGCGTTTGTATTATGCGGTGAAGGCTATGCGTCCATCTCCGGCGCTACGTATTAACAGCCTGCAACCGCTGCCGGCGGATCACGTTCATAGTGAGCATTGCGGCTGTGGTCATCGTCATATGCCGAGCGACAGCGAACTGCAGGCCGGCAGCGACTGGCGTACGCAGACCGCCATCGTGTTGGCGATGGGAATGCGGCCCTGCTCGGGCGCAATACTGGTGTTGTTGTTTTCCAAGGTGATTGGCGTGTTTATCTGGGGCGTTTTCTCGGCGTTGGCCATGGCGCTGGGCACCTCAGTGACCATCTCCTTGTTGGCCTTATTGGTGCATTACAGTCGCCGATTGGCGGTACGTCTCAGCCAATCACGCGCACCTGCGGCCTGGAGCGCAGTCGCCTGGGGTTCTCTGGCGCTGGCCGGTGGCCTGATTCTGCTGTTCGCCGGCTTGTTATTGTATCTCAGCGCCCAGTCGGAGTTTATCGGCGGCATCCGGCCTTTCTCCCGCTGACAGGCATAAAAAAAGCGCTGCAATAAATTGCAGCGCTTTTTCTTTATTCATTCGCTTCGCGATATTAACGCTTCAGCGCTTCACTCAGTTCTTCACGCATGGTGGAAAGCATGGCTTTAACTACGCGCGGGTTGCCGGCTACCACGTTGCCGGAACTGAAGTGGTTGTGGCCGCCAACAAAGTCGGTCACCAGGCCGCCGGATTCACGCACCAGCAGTTCACCTGCGGCGAAATCCCATGGCTTCAGGCCAATTTCGAAGAAACCGTCAACGCGGCCGGCGGCCACATAGGCCAGATCCAGCGCGGCAGAACCGGTACGACGGAAGTCGGCACACTGAGTGAACAGTTTGCCAACCACATTAATGTATGGCGTTGCGTGCTGCTTGACCTTGAACGGGAAGCCGGTCGCCAGAATGGTGCCATCGAGATCTTTGGCATTGGTGCCGCGCAGACGGTAACCGTTGAGCTGTGCGCCCTGGCCGCGAGTAGCGGTGAACAGTTCGTTACGCATTGGATCGTAAACCACAGCCACTTCAGTACGGCCTTTAATGCGTACGGCGATGGAAACTGAGAAGTGTGGGAAACGTTTGATGAAGTTTGATGTGCCATCCAGTGGATCGATCACCCATTGTACGTCTTTATCTTCGCCGACCAACTCGCCGCGTTCTTCGGTAACAATAGTATGTTGCGGATAGGACTTGCGAATGACGTCGATGATCAGATGCTCTGCATCACGATCGACGTTAGTGACAAAGTCATTGGTCCCTTTCTGGCTCGCTTCTACAGCGTCCGGGGTTTCGTAGTTTTTGGCAATCAGGTTACCGGCCTTGCGCGCAGCGCGCACGGCGATCGTCAGCATCGGATGCATGGGTATCTTCCAACTAGGATGTTAAAGAACAGGAAACGGCGCGAAGTATAGCAGGTGTTCGGCAAAATGCCTACGGCTGTGTTAAGCTGCTGTGATTTTCCGCTACGCTCAGAGTTTGTATGCTGCATAACATCCGCATTGTTCTGGTAGAAACCTCTCATACCGGTAACATGGGCTCGACCGCCAGAGCCATGAAAACCATGGGATTAACCAACCTTTATCTGGTTAATCCGCTGATAAAACCTGATTCTCAGGCGATCGCCCTGGCCGCTGGTGCCAGCGACGTGATCGGCAACGCCACTATTGTCGACACTTTGGATGACGCCATTGCCGGCTGCAGTCTGGTCGTGGGCACCAGTGCGCGTTCACGAACCTTGCCGTGGCCGATGCTGGAACCGCGTGAATGCGGCGTACGCGCCGTGCACGAAGGTGAACATGCTCCGGTAGCGCTGGTGTTCGGCCGTGAACGTGTCGGCCTGACCAATGATGAGCTGCAAAAGTGCCATTATCATGTCGCCATCCCTGCCAACCCGGATTATAGCTCGTTGAATCTGGCGATGGCGGTGCAAATTCTGGCGTATGAAGTGCGTGTAGCTTACCTCGATCGTCAACAGGTAGGTGCACCGCAACTGGAAGAGACGCCGTATCCTTTGGTGGATGACCTGGAACGTTTCTATCAGCATCTGGAACAAACGCTGCAGCATAGTGGCTTTATCCGCCCCTCTCATCCGGGGCAGGTCATGAGCCGTTTGCGTCGTTTATTCACCCGTGCGCGGCCGGAAGCTCAAGAGCTGAATATCCTGCGCGGTATGCTGACGTCGATCGAGAAACAGGACAAACATCAAGGTAATTAATTTGATGTGAAATGACGGCTTGCGGTAATAGTATTAGTTATCTAAAGGTTATAACGTGTATTTTATATGCATATTATCTGGCTTAGTCCAAAACGTGCTAATACTTGAGTAAATTACTAGGTTAAATAGTTGACTGATTTACTCAGGAATGTCAGACTTTCGGCCATGTTTGACCAACAGGTAACCACTTAGCTATGAGACTGACATCCAAAGGCCGTTATGCCGTAACCGCTATGCTTGACGTGGCATTGCACTCCCAGGAAGGGCCCGTTCCTCTGGCGGATATTTCTGAGCGCCAGGGTATCTCGCTCTCTTATCTGGAACAATTATTCTCCCGTCTGCGTAAGAATGGCCTGGTGGCCAGCGTACGTGGACCGGGCGGTGGTTATCTGCTGGGCAAAGACGCGAGTGAGATTGCCGTAGGTGCAGTCATTACTGCTGTCGATGAATCGGTAGATGCAACCCGTTGCCAGGGTAAAGAAGGCTGTCAGGGTGGCGATCGCTGCCTGACCCATACCCTGTGGCGCGATCTGAGCGAGCGCATCAGCGGGTTCCTGAACAACATTACGCTGGCTGAACTGGTGAACAACCAGGACGTGCTGGTGGTGGCGGACCGTCAAAACAACGATACCCGTCGCACGGCCAACGGTCGTCCGCAAGAAACTATCAACGTTAATCTGCGCGCATAAGCAGCTGGCGATATTTTTTTAGTTTTTGGAAGTGATGTACGGAGCACAAGAGCAATGAAATTACCGATTTATCTGGATTACTCAGCAACGACGCCGGTTGATCCGCGCGTTGCTGAGAAAATGATGCAATTTTTGACTCTGGACGGGACTTTTGGTAACCCGGCTTCCCGTTCCCACCGTTTCGGTTGGCAGGCGGAAGAAGCGGTAGATATCGCCCGTAACCAAATTGCTGAACTGGTTGGCGCTGACCCGCGCGAAATCGTGTTCACTTCCGGAGCCACCGAATCCGACAACCTGGCGATCAAGGGCGCTGCCAATTTCTATCAAAAGAAAGGCAAGCACATCATCACCAGCAAAACCGAACACAAAGCCGTGCTGGACACCTGTCGACAGCTCGAGCGTGAAGGCTTTGAAGTGACCTATCTGGCACCTCAGAGCAACGGTATTATCAGCCTGCAGGCCCTCGAAGCCGCGATGCGTGAAGACACCATTCTGGTTTCGATCATGCACGTGAACAACGAAATCGGCGTGGTGCAGGATATCGAAGCTATCGGCGAAATGTGTCGTGCGCGCGGTATTATTTATCACGTTGATGCTACCCAGAGCGTGGGCAAACTGCCTATCGACCTGAGCAAGCTGAAAGTTGATCTGATGTCATTCTCCGGCCACAAAATTTATGGCCCGAAAGGCATTGGTGCACTGTACGTGCGTCGTAAGCCACGTATCCGTATCGAAGCCCAGATCCACGGCGGTGGCCATGAGCGCGGCATGCGTTCCGGTACTCTGCCTGTCCATCAGATCGCCGGTATGGGCGAAGCCTACCGTATCGCCAAAGAAGAAATGGCGTCGGAAATGGCTCGTCTGCGTACGCTGCGCGATCGTCTGTGGAACGGCGTGAAAGATATGGAAGAAGTGTATCTGAACGGCTCGCTGGAGAACGGGGTGCCTAACATCCTGAACGTCAGCTTCAACTATGTTGAAGGCGAGTCGCTGATCATGGCGCTGAAAGACCTGGCCGTATCCTCGGGTTCTGCCTGTACCTCCGCCAGCCTTGAGCCATCTTACGTGCTGCGCGCGTTGGGCATGACTGACGAATTGGCACATAGCTCGATCCGTTTCTCTCTGGGGCGTTTCACCACAGAAGAAGAGATCGATTACACCATTCAACTGGTGCGTAAATCCATCGGCCGTCTGCGTGACTTGTCTCCACTGTGGGACATGTTCAAGCAGGGCGTGGATATCAATAGCATCGAATGGGCACATCATTAATTCTCAGGATTCAGGAGCAAGGTCATGGCTTACAGCGAAAAAGTAATCGATCACTATGAAAACCCGCGTAACGTGGGTTCTTTCGACAACGAAGATCCTAGCGTTGGCAGCGGCATGGTGGGTGCACCGGCCTGTGGCGACGTGATGAAGTTGCAGATCAAAGTCAACAATGAAGGTATCATTGAAGACGCCCGTTTCAAGACTTACGGCTGCGGTTCCGCCATCGCCTCCAGTTCGCTGGTGACCGAATGGATGAAAGGCAAGTCTCTTGATCAGGCCGAAGCGATCAAAAACACCCAGATCGCCGAAGAACTGGAATTACCGCCGGTAAAAATTCACTGCTCGATCCTGGCCGAAGACGCCATTAAAGCAGCGATTGCCGACTACAAGAGCAAACATAGCGCCAAGTAATTATTTCTGAGTCATTTAGCCCGGCCTTGGTTGGGCTTTGAAGTGTGAGGTTGTGATGTCAATTACCATGAGCGACAGCGCTGCACAGCGCGTTCAGGCATTTATGAATAACCGTGGCAAAGGCCTTGGCCTGCGTCTGGGGGTGAGAACCTCTGGCTGCTCCGGGATGGCGTACGTGCTGGAATTTGTTGACGATATGAACGATGACGACATCGTTTTTGAAAACAAAGGCGTTAAGGTGATCATTGACGGCAAGAGCCTGGTCTACCTTGACGGCACCGAGCTTGATTTCGTTAAGGAAGGCCTGAACGAAGGCTTCAAGTTCAACAACCCCAATGTCTCAAGCGAGTGTGGCTGCGGCGAAAGTTTCAACGTCTGACAGTCCATCGAGCTCCCCCGCCAGGCGCGGGGGAACTTCATCCGATAACGCCCAGAGCACGCTATGGATTACTTTACTTTATTCGGGCTGCCAGTTCGCTATCCCGTGGACGGCAGCCTGCTTGCCTCTCGCTATCAGGATCTGCAGCGCCAATTCCATCCCGATCGTTTTGCAAGTCAGCCAGAACGCGAACGCCTGATGGCGTTGCAACAGGCAGCGACTATCAATGAAGCCTACCAAACGCTAAAGCACCCACTAAAACGCGCGGAGTATATGCTATCTTTGCACGGTTTTGATTTGGGCAACGAGCAGCACACTATGCGTGATACCGCGTTCCTGATGGAACAGTTGGAACTGCGCGAAGAGCTCGACGCCATTGAGCGCAAAGCAGATGCAGAAACCCAGTTGGCCAGCTTTGGCGCACGGGTGAACGAGACGGTCAAACAACGCAGCGCTCTGATGATTCAGCAACTCGATAGCCAGCAGTGGATTGATGCCGCTGACACCGTGCGTAAGCTGCGCTTTTTGGACAAACTCCAGCAACAGGTTGAACAACTCGAAGAAAAACTGCTGGGTTTTGAGTAACACATTTTTGATTGTGGAAGCTTCAATATGGCCTTATTACAAATTAGTGAGCCTGGCCTCAGCGCTGCGCCGCACCAGCGCCGTTTGGCTGCCGGTATTGATTTAGGCACCACCAATTCTCTGGTCGCCACGGTGCGCAGCGGGCAGGCGGAAACGCTGGCCGATGCCGAGGGCCGCGATTTACTGCCTTCGGTAGTGCATTACCAGGCTGACACTCTGCGTGTCGGTTGGGATGCGCGCCGGCAGGCAGCAGAGGATCCCGCCAATACCATCAGCTCAGTCAAACGCATGATGGGCCGTTCATTGGCCGACGTACTTGCGCGTTACCCGAATCTGCCGTATCAGTTTCAGGCCAGTGATAACGGCTTGCCGATGATGCTGACCGCTGCCGGTGCTGTTAACCCGGTAGGGGTTTCTGCCGATATCCTCAGAGCCCTTGCCGAGCGGGCGAAAACCGCACTGGAAGGGGATCTCGACGGTGTAGTGATCACCGTTCCTGCTTATTTTGATGATGCACAACGCCAGGGCACCAAAGACGCTGCGCGTCTGGCCGGGCTGCACGTGCTGCGTCTGCTGAACGAACCGACGGCGGCGGCGATTGCCTATGGCCTGGACTCCGGGCAGGAAGGCATTATCGCGGTGTACGATCTGGGCGGCGGTACCTTTGATATTTCCATTCTGCGGCTGAGCCGTGGGGTGTTTGAAGTGTTGGCCACCGGCGGGGATTCCGCGCTGGGGGGCGACGACTTTGACCATCTGCTGGCCGACTGGTTGCGTGAACAGGCCGGTGTGGCTGACCGTAGCGACCACGGTGTACAGCGCCAACTGCTGGATGCGGCCATTGCGGCCAAAATCGCACTGAGCGCTGCCGACAGTACCGTCGTTGAAATTGCCGGCTGGCAAGGCGAAGTGACCCGGGCACAGTTTGATGCGCTGATCGCCACTCTGGTGAAACGTACCCTGATGGCCTGCCGCCGCGCGCTGAAAGACGCGGGTGTGAGTGCCGAAGAAGTGCTGGAAGTGGTCATGGTTGGCGGCTCCACCCGCGTGCCTCTGGTACGTGAGCAGGTTGGCACGTTCTTCGGCCGCACGCCGTTAACTTCGATCGATCCGGATAAAGTGGTCGCTATTGGCGCTGCGATCCAGGCGGACATTTTGGTGGGCAACAAGCCTGATAGCGACATGCTGCTGCTGGATGTGATCCCACTTTCGCTCGGTCTGGAAACCATGGGCGGTTTGGTAGAGAAAGTGATCCCGCGTAACACCACCATTCCGGTGGCGCGTGCGCAGGAGTTCACTACGTTTAAAGACGGCCAAAGCGCGATGATGATCCATGTGCTGCAGGGCGAGCGCGAATTGGTGCAGGATTGCCGCTCGCTGGCGCGTTTCTCGCTGCGTGGCTTACCGCCTCTGCCTGCCGGCGGCGCACATATTCGCGTTACCTTCCAGGTGGATGCCGATGGCTTGTTGAGCGTCACTGCGATGGAGAAATCCACCGGTGTTGAGGCTTCCATTCAGGTTAAACCGTCGTATGGTCTGTCCGACGCCGAAATTGCCGGCATGATCAAAGATTCGATGGCCAATGCGCAGAGCGATGTCGGCGCACGCATGCTGGCGGAACAGCGGGTTGAGGCGTCACGGGTGCTGGAAAGCCTGCAGGGCGCACTGGCCAGCGACGCCGCATTGCTGAGCGAAGCAGAAAGCACGGCGATCCCCGCAGCGGTAGAAGCTTTGCAACAGGCGACGCAGGGCACCGATCCTGCCGCTATCGAAGCCGCAATTAAAACATTAGATGCACAAACGCAAGATTTTGCCGCGCGCCGTATGGATGCTTCCATTCGCCGTGCGCTGGCTGGCCATTCTGTGGATGAGGTTTAATCATGCCTAAAATTGTTTTCCTGCCCCATCAAGATTTATGCCCGGAGGGGGCAGTACTGGAAGCCGAACACGGGGAGTCAATCCTCAACGTTGCGCTGCGCAACGGTATCGAGATTGAGCATGCCTGTGAGAAATCCTGCGCCTGCACCACCTGTCACTGCATCGTGCGCGAAGGTTTCGACTCTCTCGAAGAGAGCAGCGAACTGGAGGACGACATGCTGGACAAGGCTTGGGGTCTGGAGCCGGAAAGCCGTCTGAGCTGCCAGGCACTGGTGGCCGACGAAGATTTGGTGGTTGAAATGCCGCGTTATACCGTCAACCACGCGCGTGAAGGGTAAGAGGACAATAGAAATGGGACTGAAGTGGACCGACAGCCGTGAAATCGGCGAAGCCCTGTACGACCAATACCCGGATACCGATCCGAAAACCGTACGTTTTACCGACATGCATCAGTGGATTTGCGATCTGGAAGATTTTGACGACGATCCACAGGCTTCCAACGAAAAAATACTGGAAGCTGTTCTGCTGGTCTGGTTAGATGAAGCGGAGTAAATAGCGTAACGGGCTGCCATAGGCGGCCCGTTTATTTTGTATCCGACACGATTAATAAAAGAATAATCCGGAGTAAGAAGGCTATGACAACTGAATTTATGCTGGTAACGCTGTCGAACCAACCTGCTGACGCTCGCTGGGGCGAGAAAGCGCTACTGAGCACCGGTGCAGAAGGGATGACTATCCACCTGACCGGCAAAGATAAACTGGGTAGCATTCAACGTGCGGCCCGTAAGATTGACGGCCAGGGCATCAAGAATGTGAAACTGGCCGGTGACGGCTGGGATTTGGAAAACAGCTGGGCATTCTGGCAGGGGTTCCGTGGGCCGAAAGGCAAACGCAACGTCGAATGGGCACAGTTGCCGGCAGCGGAAAGCAAAGAGCTGGAACAGCGCCTGAAGATTGTTGACTGGGTGCGTGACACCATCAACATGTCGGCGGAAGAGTTGGGGCCGGAGCAACTGGCTACCCGCGCGGTTGATCTGATGTGTGACATCGGTTGTGAAGCTGTCAGCTACCGTATCACCAAGGGTGAAGATCTGCGTGAGCAAAACTACGCCGGTATTCACACCGTGGGCCGTGGGTCGGATCGTTCGCCAGTGCTGTTGGCACTGGATTTCAACCCGACCGGTAACCCGGAAGCGCCGGTGTTTGCCTGCCTGGTGGGCAAAGGTATCACCTTTGACACCGGTGGCTACAGCCTGAAACAAAGCGCCTTTATGGACTCCATGAAGGCGGATATGGGCGGTGCAGCCACCATTACCGGCGCACTGGCGCTGGCGGCGGCACGCGGCCTGAAACAGCGTGTGAAGCTGTACCTGTGCTGTGCTGATAACATGGTCAGCGGCAATGCTTTCAAATTGGGCGACATCATCCGTTACCGCAACGGCAAAACCGTTGAGGTGATGAATACCGATGCGGAAGGGCGTCTGGTGTTGGCTGATGGCCTGATCGATGCGTCCGCGCAGAACCCTCAGTTGATCATCGACTGCGCCACTCTGACCGGCGCGGCGAAAACGGCGGTGGGTAACGACTACCATGCGCTGTTCAGCTTCGATGACGCTCTGGCGCAAGAGCTGCTGACCAGTGCGGCTGCTGAGCAAGAGCCATTCTGGCGTCTGCCGCTGGCTGAATTCCACCGCAGCCAACTGCCGTCCAACTTTGCCGAACTGAACAACGTAGCCGGTCCGGCCTACACGGCGGGTGCCAGCACCGCGGCTGCCTTCCTGTCGCATTTTGTGACTAACTACCAGCAGGGCTGGCTGCACATTGACTGTTCCGCTACTTACCGCAAAGGTGCAGTAGATCAATGGTCCGCTGGCGCAACCGGTTTGGGGGTACGTGCCCTGGCCAACCTGCTGCTGAGCAAAGCCAAATAATTGAATGCCCACCAAGGTGGGCGTTAGAATGTCGTTTATCCTCGGGGCCCAGCATGCTGGGCCCCGTTATTTGATTGCTGGAGTTTGTCATGAGTTCTCACCATCACGAAGCCGCCGCAGGCGAAAACGAACTTGAACGCCTGTTGAAACTGGCGGTGACGGAGCCGGCCCATCGTCCGGCATTCTTCCGTGAACTGCTTGAGGCTACGGTGTTGATCCTTGGTGACAGCGAGCAGGTGCAACTCGGCGGAGACATCACGCTCAACGCTGACACACCGGTGAATATCCAGCATTGGGAAAAGCAGGAAGGCGGCAGTATCATCCCGTTTTTCACCTCGGTGGAAGCGCTGCAAAAAGCCGTTGAGGATGAACAGCCCTTCATCGCCATGCCGGCACGAGTCTTATTCGAGATTACGCAGGGTGCGGATCTGTTCCTCAACCCGAAGGCCGAGTACGGCAAAGAGTTTTATCCTGAAGAGGTGGCTATGCTGCTGGCCACCGGCGGCGTAAGCAAACCGGCAGAACGCTATATCGACAAGGATACCCAGATCCTGTTGGGCCAGCCGGAAGAATATCCATCGGCGATGGTCGATGCCTTGACCACATTGTTCAGCCAGCGCAAGCCGGTCCGCCGCGCGTTTCTGGCATTGATGCACGATCAGGCGGTCGACGAAAAACCCAATCTGTTGGTCGGGTTGGAAGTCGACGGCGAACAAGGTGATGTCGAGGCGCTGATCAATGAAGCAGGCAGCGTGGCCAGCGAAACCGCGCCTAACGACGAACCGGTGGATTTTTGCCTGGTATCGGAAAAGGAACGCGGCGTCAGCCATTACCTGATCACCCATACCCAACCCTTCTACCAGCGCCGCTGGGGCAGTTGGTTGCGCAATATCATTCCTTCAACCGATAAAACCCAGTAATTCTGTTGTTGCCGTTGTTCTCTGTATCAAGGCAAAAGAGAGCGGCCAGCCTCGAAAGGCTGGCCGGATACAACAATGTTACACAACCCACTGTCAATCCTGGTAAAAAAAGTTTCGCCAGATATCGTTCAAAAAAAGACCCCGTTTGGGGCCTTTCATTCGCCTGTTTTTGCGGTTCAGGGTTTTAACCGGGCGAGCCCCGCGATGGCCTGTTCAAGATATTGACGAGGGCAGCCGAGGTTGATGCGAATAAAGCCTTTTCCCTGCTCGCCAAAACTGATGCCCATCGAGGCGGCAATCTTTGACTGGTGGATCAATGCCTGCTGTAGGGCGTTATCATCCAGGCCTAAAGCGCGACAATCCAGCCAGGCAAGGTAGGTTCCCTCGGCTGGGGTCATTTTGCACCAGGGCGCGGTACAGGCTAATGCCTGCTCAAACCAACGCCGGTTGTCGGCCAGATAACCTTGTAAATCATCAAGCCAGGCTTCCCCCTGTTGATAAGCCGCCGTTGCGGCAGTCATCGAGAGCGCATTAAAGACATCCAACCCATGGGCATTGAGGCGTTCGATGAACGCATTGCGGGTGCCAGCATTGGGGATCAGGAAATTGGAGATCCGCAGCGACGACAAGCCAAAACTCTTGCTGGCCGAGGTCGCCGAAATCAGCTGGTCATGCCAGGCTTCATCCAGATGCAGCACCGAGGTAAAGGTTTCGCCGGGCAACGTCAGGTCAGCCCAGATTTCATCGGAAATCACCGTCACGCCATGACGGCTGCATAGCTTCATCAATTGTGTCAGTTCGCTGCGGGTCCAGCATCGCCCGGTGGGGTTATGTGGATTACACAGCAGCAGCAACGGGGGTTTACGCTGCTCAAAGCAGGCTTCCAGATGCTCGAAATCAAATTGATAGCCCTGCGCGCTTTTCTTCAACGGATTTTCGAGGACTTCTCGGCCGTTCATGGTGATGATCTTGGCGAAAGAACCATAGTAAGGCCCTTGGATCACTACCGGATCGCCAGGCTGGCTGAGCAGTTGGATCAGCATCGCCAGGCCGGGTACCACACCTTCTATTGAGGTGAACCATTCACGCTGCAGCGGCAAATTATGCCTGCGCAAAAACCAATCCATCGCCGCCTGATAATACGGGTCATCACGCTCGCTGTAGCCAAATATGCCGTGATCCACACGCTCATGCAGTGCCTGCCGGACTTCCGCTGGGCACTGGAAGTCAAAATCAGAGACCCACATCGGCAAAAGGTCGGTTTCATCGAGTTGCAGATAGCGCTCGATAAAGTCCCATTTCACCGAGCCGGTATGATGGCGGTCGACTATCTGATTAAAATTGGTCTGTTTCACGTCAGGCTTCCTTACGCTGTAAATCGTTCTGTGGCTGTATTTTGGCAATCCCGAAACCGGTAAACCCATAAATCAGGGCGAAGACCACGGCGGCGTAGCATTGGATGGCCCACGGCAGTAAATCCAGCGTGCTGACCCCCAGAGTGGTTGCCATATAGATGCCTGCGGCGGTCCAGGGGATCAAAGGTTCGATGACGGTGCCCGCATCTTCTACGGTCCGCGACAGGTTTTTATTGTCTAACCCCATGCGGCGATAAGCGCCTTTAAACAGCTCGGCAGGAATGAGCAACGCCAGCTTGCCGTCGCTGGTGGCACCGGTCACCAGAATGGTGGTCGCGACCGTCGCGGCAATCAATTGGCCGGTGGTATGAACCACTTTCAGCAAGCGGTTGATGATAACGGTCAGCGCGCCGGTCAGCGTTAAGGCTCCGGCAAAGGAAAACGCGCAAAATACCAGCAGGATAGTGCTCATCATCGAGAACATGCCGCCGCGGTTGAGCAGGCGCGGAACATCGAGGGCGATGCCGGCAATGTTGTGTCCCTGAGCTGTGAACATTGAAAGGTTAAAGCCGTCCATCAATGCATTTAAGCCTTGCTGCAGGTTGAACCCCTGCAGGAATACGCCAATGAATATGGCCAGGGTACAGGCTGCCAGCATGACGGGGATCACCGGTCGCTTGGTGACGGCCCCCCACAGCACCAGTACCGGCGGAAGGATCAGCAGCAGGTTAAAGTGATACATACCTTCCAGTGCGGTCACGATCTCGGTGACCTTTTCCGGCGTGGCTACGCTGCCGACGGCGCTGGTGTGCCCGGCAATCAGATACACCACCGCGGCTAAAACGAAGCTCGGTATTGTGGTGTACATCAGGTGCTGGATATGGCTGTAGAGATCGGTATCCGCGACGATGGCGGCGAAGTTGGTGGAGTCAGACAACGGAGAGATTTTGTCGCCAAAGTAGGCGCCGGAAACCACGGCCCCGGCGGCGGCGGCCAGGGGAACATCCAGACCAGCGGCGACGCCCATCAGTGCGACACCCACGGTGCCTGCCGCGCCCCAGGAGGTGCCAGTACAAACAGAGATCACGCTGGTGATAAAGAATGCGGCGATCAGGATATATTGCGGACTGATCAGTTTTAAGCCCCAGTAAACCATGTAAGGAATGGTGCCGCTGAACATCCAGGTGCCGATCAACCCGCCGACGCAGATCAGTATCATGATCACCGGCATTGCCTTGGCCAGTTTGGCGACGATGGAGTCGATAATATCGTTCCAGCGGTAACCTTGCCACCAGGCCAGTGCGGCGGCAATGGCGGCTGAGACCAGCAGCAACGGTTCGATCCGCAGCCCAAACTGGCCGTAGCCGACGATGAGCAGCAATAGCATCGCCACAATGGGCAGCATCGCCAGTCCCAGGTTGAGTTTCTTTTTGTTATTCATTAACAACTCCGGTTAAGGATGAGGGTGTGACGCCAGCCTAATGAATTTGTTTTAAATGAGGTGTGAGCGCGGGCAACCGTCCATGTAATCGGTTTCATGTGTAGGCGTTATGTGCGCCGCCTCTCATTTTTCAGGCTTGTTTTCTTGATTTGAGGGGTTTTTCTCGAGGGAGGCGACCGAGTCTCGCAGGATCAATTCAGCGGAAAACATATTATTCTGCGGTGCCACAGTGGCAGCAGAGTTCAGCTGCAGCGCCAAATTAGCCGCGCGACGTGCCATTTTCTCAACCGGATAATGTACGGTAGTCAATGCCGGGTGGAGATATTTTGCCAGGGCCACGTCATCAAAGCCGACAATCGAGATATCCTCCGGCAGTTTTATCTGCCGCTGGCGAAAGGTTCGCATCATCCCGGCGGCCATCACGTCATTGAACGTCAGTGCGGCGGTAAAAGGGTGGTCGCTTGCCAGGATCCTTTCTGCCGCTAATTCGCCCCCTTGCTCATTGAAGGGAACGCTGATGATCCAGCTACCCGGCACCGAGATCCCGGCATCATTCATGGCACGGCGATAGCCTTCCAGACGCTGTTTTCTGTCATCGATGGGTAAGTCTGTCGTGATACAGGCGATATTCCGGTGCCCGTGCCGAATCAGCATCTGGGTGGCGGCCTGAGAGGCGCTGACGTTGTCCAGCCAGATACAGCGGTTGGCGATGGTAGGCAAATAGCGATTGATCACCACCATCGCCGGGGTATGGGCGGCGTAGCGTGATACGTCGGCATCGCTCATCCGGGTCACGTGTGCCACGATGGCTTCGCAGCCCTGATTGATCAGAAAATCGAGGCCGTTCTTCTCCAGCTCGGCCTGATGGCCGCCGCTGCAGACCATTAATTTTACGCCGCCTTTGCGCGTGACATCTTCGACTCCCCGTGCCAGACGCGAGAAAAAAGGGTCGTCGAGATTACCGGTCAACAGCCCCAGCATATTGCCGCTTCTTTTCGCCAGAGCCAGCGCGGCGGCATTGCGGTGATAGTTAAACTCGCGCATGGCTTTTTCAACCCGTTCACGGGTGACCGGCTCCACATAGGCGGTACTGTTGATCACCCGGCTGACGGTGGCCGTCGACACGCCTGCCCGTCGGGCAACATCTTTCATTGTGGCCATATCATTTCCTGCCTCAGGCTTGGGTGACCCTTTCTGTTGAAGGGAAAAAATTGAGCTGGGTCTGATGCTAACAGCGCTGCTATTATTCATCCATATTCGGATATTGCGCCGACGGGTGTCGTTGCGTAAAGGCTGCCAGGGAGTTAAACGATGAAACCATGCCGTTCAGGGGCATTTGCATCAGGCAAGAAGCTTTGTCAGGGGATCGCATTGGCGGGGGGCCTGCTGCTGCTGGCCGCCTGTGATGACGGCGGAAAAAAACCAACCGCAGCGCAGGCTGATGCACCGGCGAGCAGCGTTACGCAGGCCAAACGGCCCGATGCCGCCGCGTTGGCGGCATTGGCGAAACGCGACGCCGGTAAACCGCTGACGTTGCTTGATGCCTCCGAACTGCAACTCGAGGGTGCCAGTGCCATGGTGCTGACGTTTTCTTTGCCGCTGGATCCAAATCAGGATTTCGCTGCGCGAGTGCATCTGGTCGACAGCGTTAGCGGTAAAATCGACGGTGCCTGGGAGCTGTCAGATAACCTGATGGAACTGCGGCTGCGTCATCTGCAGCCCAACCGCAAGCTGGTACTGACCCTCGAGGGCAGCCTGAAAGCGGTCAACGGTGCCGAACTGGGCAAGCAGCAAGAACAGACTATTACCACCCGCGACATCAAACCGAGCGTCGGCTTTGCCGGCAAAGGCTCGCTGTTGCCGACCAAGCTGGCGCAGGGGCTGCCGGTGATGGCGTTAAACGTCGATAACGTCGACGTTAACTTCTTCCGGGTGAAGGCCGATGCCTTACCGGCGTTTCTCGCCAACTGGGAATACCGTAATTCGCTTTCCAGTTGGGAGTCGGAAGAACTGCTGAAAATGGCCGATTTGGTCTACAGCGGCCGCTTCGATCTCAACCCGCAGCGCAATACGCGTGAACGCCTGCTGTTGCCGTTGAGTGGCATCGAAGCCTTGCAGCAGCCGGGTGTCTACCTGGCGGTAATGCAACAGGCCGGGCATTACGGTTATACCAACCCGGCGACCCTGTTCACCCTCAGTGATATCGGCGTCTCGCTGCACAGCTATCACGACCGTCTGGACGTGTTTACCCAGGCTCTGGATGGCGGCGCGGCATTGGGCGCGGTTGAACTGCGCCTGCTGGATGAAAAAGGCCAAACGCTGACCCAGGGCACCACCGATAAGCAAGGCCACGCCCAGTTGGTGAAAAGCGCCAGGGCGCGGTTGTTGCTGGCCACCCAACGGGGCCAGACCAGCATGATCGATCTGTCGACGCCGGCGTTGGATTTGGCTGAGTTTGATATTGCCGGGCCGGAAGGCTACAGCAAGCAATTCTTCGCCTTCGGCCCACGTGATTTGTACCGTCCAGGCGAAACGCTGATCGTTAACGGGCTGCTGCGTGACGCCGACGGCAAACCGCTGCCGGCCCAGCCGGTGAAGGTAGATATCGTCAAACCGGACGATCAGGTCGCGCGCAGCTTTGTCTGGCAGCCGCAGGATGGCTTGTATCAATATCAGTATCAAATCCCTGAAGGCGGGCCGACCGGTAACTGGTCGCTACGCTTCAATCTGGGCGATAACCAGCCGCGGCTTTACAGCTTCAAGGTTGAGGATTTCCTGCCGGAACGCATGGCGCTCGATATTACCGCCGAGAAAACCCCGCTGCGCCCTGATGCTCAACTGGTGTTCGACGTCAGCGGCCGCTACCTCTATGGCGCACCGGCTTCCGGTAACCGTCTGCAGGGGCAGGTGTTCCTGCGGCCGCAGCGTGAGGCGGTCAGCAGCCTGCCGGGCTATGAGTTTGGTTCGGTGACGGAAGAAAGCCTGTCGCGCAATATGGATGAATTCGATCAGGCGCTGGATAACGCCGGCAGGGCGCAGGTCGCGGTGGACAGCAGTTGGGCAGAGGTAAAATCGCCGTTGAAAGCCATCTTGCAGGCCAGCCTGCTGGAGTCCGGTGGCCGTCCGGTGACGCGCCGCGCCGAACAGGCGATCTGGCCTGCCGATGCGCTGCCCGGCATTCGGCCTTTGTTCAACAAACAACAGATTTATGATTATCGTAGCAACAGCTACCAGGCCCAGCCGGTGGTGGATGAAAACACCCAGGCCGGGTTTGATATTGTCTACGCCAATGCTGCCGGTGAAAAACTGGCGGTCAGCGGGTTGAAGGCCCGTCTGGTGCGTGAGCGTCGCGACTACTACTGGCAGTGGTCAGAAAGCGAAGGCTGGCAGTCGTTATACGACAAAAAGGATCTGCCGCTGGCGGAACAGACGATCAATATCGCCGCCAATGGCAGCACCAAGGTCAGTTTCCCGGTGGAGTGGGGCGCGTATCGCATTGAGGTGGTGGATCCGCAGAACAATCTGATCAGCAGCCTGCGTTTCTGGGCGGGTTACAGCTGGCAGGACAACACTAACGGCAGCGGGGCGGTGCGTCCGGACCAGGTGAAGCTGAAGCTGGACAAACCGGCCTACCAACCGGGCGAGAAAGTGAAGCTGCATATCGAAGCGCCGGCCGCCGGTAAGGGCTACCTGCTGGTGGAGTCCAGCGATGGTCCTCTATGGTGGCAGGAACTGGACGTACCGGCCAAGGGCGTTGATGTTGAAGTGCCAATCAATCAGGAGTGGAAACGCCACGATCTGTACCTCAGCGCATTGGTGATCCGCCCGGGTGACAAGCAACAGCAGTCGACGCCGAAACGGGCTGTGGGGCTGTTGCATCTGCCGCTGGTGGACGAAGGGCGCAAGCTGGCACTGCAGCTGGACGCGCCGCCGCGTATGCGGCCAAACCAAATGCTGACGGTGAAAGTGAAGGCCGCCCACAGCAGCGGTAAACCGCCGCGGCAAATCAACGTGCTGCTTTCCGCGGTGGACAGCGGCATCCTCAATATTACCAACTACGCGACGCCGGATCCGTATCAGGCCTTCTTTGGCCGCAAGCGCTACAGCGCCGATCAGTACGACGTTTATGGTCAACTGATTGAAGGCAAGGGGCGTTTGGCAAACCTGCGCTACGGTGGCGACGGTGATGACGAAGATGCGTTGTCACGCGGCGGTAAAAAGCCGATCACCGCGGTCACCATTGTTGCCCAACAGGCGCAGCCGGTTAAGCTGGATGCCAACGGCGAAGGCGAAATTCAGATTGCCATTCCTGACTTCAACGGTGAATTACGGCTGATGGCGCAGGCGTGGAGTGATGAAGACTTCGGCAAGGCGGAAGGCAAGACCGTGGTGGCCGCACCGGTGGTGGCAGAGCTGGCGACGCCACGTTTCCTGGCCGGGGGCGATAGCACCCAATTGGCGCTGGATGTCAGCAACCTGTCGGGTCAGCCGCAGACATTAACCGTGAAACTGGCTTCCAGCGGGTTAGTGGCGCTGCAGGGGCCTGGCGAACAGCAGGTCAGCCTGGCCAACGGCGAACGTACCACGCTACAAATTCCGGTGCAGGCGCTGGCGGGCTTTGGTCAGGGCGAGGTCGCGCTGACCCTCAGCGGTCTCGTGCTGCCGGGGGAAACGCTCAAGGACTATCAGCACAGCTGGAAGATTGGCGTAAGGCCGGCTTATCCGGCGCAAACCCGCCAGTTCGCCAGCGTGATCCACGCCGGTGAAAGCTGGGGCCTGCCGACAGATGCCGCCGCCGGGCTGGTGCAGACGACGACCGAAGGGCAATTGCTGTTGACCAGCCGTCCGCCAATCAACCTGGCGCGCTATATCAGCGAACTGTACGCCTATCCTTACGGCTGCCTGGAGCAGACGACCAGCGGGCTTTATCCGTCGCTGTATACCAACCGGGCGCAGCTCAGCGCGCTCGGGCTCAAATCCGGTAGTGATGAAAGCCGCCGCAAGAGTATCGACGTTGGTATCGAGCACTTGCTCAGCATGCAGCGTTATAACGGCGGTTTTGGTCTGTGGAATCGCGACAGCCAGGAAGAGTTCTGGCTGACGGCCTATGCTACCGACTTCTTGTTCCGTGCCAGTGAACAGAACTACAGCGTCCCGACCGATGCGCTGACGGCGGCCAACAATCGTCTGCAGCGCTATTTGCAGGACCGCAGCCAGATCGACGTAGCTTCCACCCAGTACCCGGACCACACCCGTTTTGCGGTGCAGGCCTATGCCGGATTGGTATTGGCGCGTCAACAACAGGCACCGCTCGGGGCATTGCGACAGCTGTTTGAACGCCGCGCCGATGCCCGTTCTGGCCTGCCGCTGGTGCAACTTGGTGTGGCGCTGAAGTTGATGGGCGATATGCCGCGTGCCAATCAGGCTATTGAGCAAGGGCTGGCAACGCAGCGCAATGCCAAGGATTACTGGCTGGAAGATTACGGCAGCCCGCTGCGTGATGACGCGATGATTCTGGCGCTGCTGACCGAAAATAACCTGCTGCCGGCCGAGCGCGACCAGCGGTTGCTGACGCTCTCGGAACGTCTCAACGGCGAACGTTACCTGTCTACGCAGGAGAGCAATGCCCTGTTCCTGGCTGCGCGCAATCTGATTGGCAGTGCGGAAACGCCATGGCAGGCACAAACGGCGCAGGGCAAGACCCTGTCCGGCGGCCAGGCGTTGACGCAAAACCTGTCTGCTGAGCAGTTGGCTACCGGGTTACAGCTCACCAATACCGGCAGCGGTACGCTGTACAGCCGGGTCGATTTGGTCGGTTATCCGCAGCAGGCGCCGCAGCCGCAGAGCAACGTCTTGAATATCCGCCGCGAATTCCTGGGGCTGGACGGCAAATCCGTGGATCTGACCCAACTGAAAAGCGGCCAGCTGATCCTGGTGCATCTGGACGTCTGGGCCGATAATCAGGTGCCGGACGCGCTGGTGGTGGATCTGCTGCCGGCCGGGCTGGAGCTGGAGAACCAAAATCTGGGGGACAGCAGCGCCAGCCTGGGCGAAAGCGCCAGTAGCGTGACCGAACTGCTGCAGGACATGCAGCAGGCCGATATCAAACATCAGGAGTTCCGTGACGATCGCTATGTGGCGGCGGTGAATATTGACGGCTACCGTCATACCACGCTGCTGTATCTGGCACGGGCCGTGACGCCGGGCACTTATCTGGTTCCGGCACCGCAGGTTGAGTCGATGTATGTGCCTGCCTGGCGTGCGTTGGGCGCGACGCCACAGCGGCTTGAAATTGCCAAATGATCCTCCTTGTCCCGCCCCGGTGATTTAGCCGGTGGCGGGACAAGGGAGTGATACCTTCCTGATGAATCGACTTCTCACCCATTTACGTCGCCGTGCAGCTATCTGGCTGCTGGCGATTTTACTGCCGCCCGCTTTGCTGTGGTTGGCGGATCGGCTGTGGCCGTTACCGCTGAAAGATGCCGAGATGGCGCGCGTAGTGGTGGCGGAAGATGGTACTCCGCTGTGGCGCTATGCGGACAGTGACGGCGTGTGGCGCTATCCGGTCAGCCTGCAGCAGGTCTCGCCCTATTATTTGCAGGCGCTGCTGACCTATGAAGACCGTTGGTTTTATCGGCACCCCGGAATCAATCCACTGTCGCTGGCCCGCGCCGCCTGGCAGGACCTGCGCAACGGGCAGATCGTTTCCGGCGGCAGTACGCTGTCGATGCAGGTAGCGCGCCTGATTGATCCCCATCCACGTACACTGGCCGGCAAGTTACGACAGGTGTGGCGTACCGCCCAGTTGGAGTGGCATCTGTCGAAGGATCAAATCCTTGAAATCTACCTTAACCGGGCACCTTACGGCGGCACGCTACAGGGGATTGGCGCGGCCAGCTGGACGTATTTGGGCAAACCGCCTTCGGCGCTGACGCGTGGTGAGGCGGCGCTGCTGGCGGTGTTGCCGCAGGCTCCCAGCCGTTTGCGGCCGGACCGCTACCCGGAACGGGCGCAGGCCGCGCGTGACAAGGTGCTGGAACGCCTGGCGTATTATCAGGTTTGGCCGGCGCAGCAGGTGGCCGAAATCCGGCAGGAAGCGGTGTGGTTGGCCCCGCGCCAGGTACCGCAGTTGGCCCCGTTACTGGCGAGGCGGATGACGCAGGGCAATCGTAGACTGGTGGTGACCACCACGCTGGACGCCACTTTGCAACGGCGGCTGGAGGAACTGGCTCGCGGCTGGAAGAGCCAACTGCCGGAAAAAACCTCGGTCGGCGTATTGGTGGTTGATCATACCAATATGAAAGTACGTGCCTACCTGGGCTCGCTGGATTTGAACGATAACAGCCGTTTTGGCCATGTCGACATGGTGGCTGCCTGGCGTTCGCCGGGCTCGACGCTAAAACCCTTTTTGTATGGTTTGGCGTTGGACGACGGCTTGATCCACGCCGAATCGCTGTTGCTGGACGTACCGCGCCGTTTTGGGGATTATCGGCCCGGTAATTTTGATACCGGTTTCCACGGTCCGGTCAGCGCCAGTGAAGCGTTGTCGCGTTCACTTAACCTGCCGGCGGTCCAGTTGCTGGAAGCCTACGGGCCGAAGCGCTTTGCCGCCAATCTCCGTAACGTGGGGGTTGAACTGCGGCTGCCGGCACACGCTGAACCTAGCCTGGCGCTGATCCTGGGCGGGGCCGGTGCCCGGCTGGATCAGTTGGTCGCCGGGTTCAGCGCGCTGGCTCGTCAGGGCCGGGTGGCACCGCTGCGCTTTACGCCTCAGCAAGGGATCTACGATCGCCAGTTAATGTCGCCGGGCGCCGCCTGGATTGTACGGCGAATCTTGGCGGGAGAGGCACGCCCATTGCCGGATGACGTGTTACCCGCCAGTGTGCCGCTGGCGTGGAAGACCGGCACCAGTTACGGCTACCGCGATGCCTGGGCCATCGGCGTTAATGCGCGCTATACGATAGGCGTTTGGGTAGGGCGACCAGACGGTACTCCGGTCGCCGGGCAGTTCGGCTTCGCCACTGCGGTACCCCTGCTCAATCAGGTCAATAATCTGCTGCTGACCTCTTTACGCCAGCGTGGGGAAGGGATCCCGGCCGATCCGCGCCCCGCCAGCGTCAGCCGTGCGGTGATCTGCTGGCCGGGCGGCCAGCCACTGCCCGCGGGTGACAGCAATTGCCGCCAAAGACGCCTGAGCTGGACTCTCGACGGGACTATTCCGCCGACGCTGCCCGCACCGGGTCAGGAAAGCCTGCTGGGTAGCCAGCCACTGATGTGGTTGAACGCGCGTGGATTGCGGGTGGCGGCGGATTGCCCGGGGGCGACGCCGCGTCGGCTGTCCCTGTGGCCTACGCCGCTGGAGCCCTGGTTGCCTCCGGCGGAGCGTCGTGCGCAGCGCTTGCCGGCTATCGATCCGCAGTGCCCACCGCTGCACCAGCAAGAGGCACCGCCGTTGTTGATGCTGGGCGTACGTGACGGCGCGATACTGCGTCGCCTGCCGGGCAATAATACGCTGGATTTGCGGGTCAGCGTCCAGGGCGGCGGCGGACAGCGCTGGTGGTTCCTCAATGGCCAGTTGGTGGGGGAAGGGGAATCGCTGCTGCAGACGCTGACCCAGCCAGGACGCTATCAGCTCAGCGTGCTGGATGAGAGTGGTCAGGTGGCATTGCGCGAATTTAGCCTCGATTAAGGTAAGTTTTCATAACCTGTGCTCTGGGCCGCAAAGTGAAGAATAAAGATAATGATTTTTTAATGAAATGTTGATTTTCCCGTAGGCAAGCGTTGGCAGCGCACATATAATCTGCGCCACTTGAGAAGGCCGGCACCCTGTTTGCAGACCGGCCTGTTTTGGAAGTTATACAGAGGCCATCATGACCGTAGAACGTACCTTTTCTATCATTAAACCAAACGCTGTAGCTAACAACGACATCGGCGCAATCTATGCTCGCTTTGAGCGTGCCGGTTTCAAAATCATCGCGTCCAAAATGCTGCGTCTGACTCGCGAACAAGCCGAAGGCTTCTACGCTGAGCACAAAGGCCGCCCATTCTTCGATGGCCTGGTTGAGTTCATGACCTCTGGCCCGATCGTGGTTCAGGTTCTGGAAGCGGAAAACGCAGTACAGCGTAACCGTGACATCATGGGCGCGACCAACCCGGACAACGCTCTGGCCGGTACCCTGCGTGCTGACTACGCGGACAGCTTCACTGCCAATGCCGTACACGGTTCTGACGCAGTAGAATCTGCACAGCGCGAAATCGCGTATTTCTTTAACGATAGCGAAATCTGCTCACGTTAATAATACCCGTCGCCTTTCAAGCCACAGCGTTGTTACCTGCACTAACTCCCCCCAGTTACTTACTAAAGTAAGCGCCTGGGGATGAGTGAGTTAGGCGCCTAGCTGTGACATGAAATTCATAGGGTATAAGTGGATGAGCTCTACGCTGAAATACGGCATTCACCGGCTGAAACAATAAAAATGCCCTGAATGTCTTTCAGACGTGGAAAGCTGCTACTAAAATTTGTACAATGCCGCGCCCCTGATGAGGCTTCTTGTCAGGGGCGCGCTTTTAGCGCCGTCACCGCAATTTATGCGGGTTGAACGACGCACTTACTTTCCACTCTTTCGCGCCGTAACGTGTAACAACGAGGCCAGAGATCAATTATGTTAGAACCCATCACGTCCGAGCACATCGTGTCTGAAAATAATTCGCTGACTACTCAATCCGTTAACGCGGAACAACCGGCTGTGGCCAAAATTAACCTGCTGGATTTGAATCGTCAGCAATTGCGTGAGTTTTTCGCCAAAATGGGCGAGAAACCCTTCCGTGCCGATCAGGTCATGAAGTGGATGTACCACTATTGCTGCGATGACTTTGAGCAGATGACCGACATCAACAAGGTCCTGCGCAATAAATTGCAGAGCGTCGCCGAGATCCGTGCGCCAGAAGTGGCTGAAGAACAACGCTCAGCCGATGGCACCATTAAATGGGCGATCAAAGTGGGCGATCAGCAGGTCGAAACCGTGTATATCCCGGACGGCGACCGTGCAACCCTGTGTGTCTCCTCCCAGGTGGGTTGTGCACTGGAGTGCAAATTCTGTTCGACCGCTCAGCAAGGCTTTAACCGCAACCTGCGCGTGTCGGAAATCATTGGTCAGGTTTGGCGTGCGGCGAAAATTATCGGTGCGCTGAAGGTGACCGGCGAACGTCCGATCACCAACGTGGTGATGATGGGGATGGGGGAGCCGTTGCTCAACCTGAACAACGTGGTACCGGCAATGGAAATCATGCTGGACGACTTCGGTTTTGGCCTGTCCAAGCGTCGCGTGACCCTGTCTACCTCCGGCGTGGTGCCGGCACTGGACAAGTTGGGTGATATGATCGACGTTGCGCTGGCGATCTCGCTGCATGCGCCGAACGACAAGATCCGCGACGACATCGTACCGATCAACCGTAAATACAATATCGAGACCTTCCTGGCGGCGGTACGTCGCTACCTGGCAAAATCCAATGCCAACCAGGGGCGGGTAACGGTTGAGTACGTGATGCTGGACCACATCAACGACAGCACCGACGACGCACACCAGCTGGCAGAAGTCCTGAAGGACACGCCATGCAAGATCAACCTGATCCCATGGAACCCGTTCCCGGGTGCACCTTACGGCCGCAGCTCCAACAGCCGGGTGGATCGTTTTTCCAAAGTGTTGATGGAATACGGCTTTACGACTATTGTTCGTAAAACCCGTGGTGATGATATCGATGCCGCCTGCGGGCAACTGGCGGGTGAAGTGATCGACCGTACCAAGCGTACCCTGAAAAAGAAAATGGCCGGGGAACCTATCTCCGTACGTGCGGTCTGAACCCTATAGCATGATTTTTTTGTTATCTTACAGTCTGTTATGTAATCAGACACTTGGGTGACATCTGACAAGGAAATGAATGCAGGCATGAAGCTGACTCTGTGGGGAACGTTGCTGGCGGCCGGTTTACTGGCCGGCTGTTCCGGTTCGGCACCGGAAGAAAAAGACGCCCAGTCGCAAGCGGGCCAGACGCGTTTGCAACTGGGTCTGGAATATCTGAAGCAGGGCGATTTACCCGCCGCGCGACAGAATCTGGAGAAAGCGGCAGACGCTGCCCCACAGGATTACCGTACCCAATTGGGCATGGCGCTTTATGAGCAGCGGGTGGGCGAAAATAGCGCGGCTGAACAGCGTTATCAGCAAGCGCTCAAACTTGCGCCGAACAATGGCACCGTGCTGAATAATTACGGTGCGTTTCTTTGCAGTTTAGGGCAGTATGTACCGGCACAACAGCAGTTTAGCGCTGCGGCAGTAGCACCGGATTACGGTCAGGTTGCCGACAGCCTGGAAAACGCAGGTTACTGTTTTCTCAAGGCCGGACAGAACGATGAAGCACGTACTTTGTTAACGCGTGCGATGAAGATCGATCCGGACAAAGGCACTCCACTGTTGGTGGAGGCAGAAAAGCAATTTGGAGAAGGGAAGCGCGCACAGTCGCAACTTTTACTCGATAGTTATCAGCATGTTTTGCCGGCTAGCGCCGACAGCTTATGGTTACAGATTCGTTTCGCCGCGTTAGCCGGGCGCCAGGATAGCGTGCAACGCTATGGCAAGCAGTTATCGCGAAGTTTTCCACAATCCAAACAGTACCAGCAGTTCTTAGCTAATGAATACTGAAGCCTCCCAAGATAAAACTGTATCAATGACGACAGGCGAACGTCTGCGTCAGGCCCGTGAACAACTCGGGTTGAGTCAACAGGCCGTTGCAGAACGCCTGTGCCTCAAAATGTCTACCGTGCGCGATATCGAAGAAGACAATCTGTCCGCAGATTTGGCTTCAACCTTCGTGCGGGGTTATATCCGTTCCTATGCCAAGCTGGTGCGTTTGCCAGAGGATGAACTGCTGCCGATGCTGGCCAAGCAGGCTCCGCTGAAGGTCGCGAAAGTTGCACCAATGCAGAGTTTCTCATTGGGCAAGCGCCGCAAAAAACGCGATGGCTGGCTGATGAGCTTCACCTGGTTGATCGTTTTCGTGGTGGTTGGCCTGACCGGTGCCTGGTGGTGGCAAAACCACAAGGCCCAGCAGGAAGAGATCGTCACTATGGCCGATCAATCTTCTGCGCAGCTTTCACAAAACAATGAAGGCCAGTCAGTGCCGTTGACCGACAGCAATGCCGACAACAGCGCGCCTCTGGCTGACAATGGTTCCACGCCGGTAGATACCGGCGCTGCGCCACAGCAGTCTCAGACTCCGGCCGTTAGCGGCGGTGCAACCGCGCAGCAGCCTGCGGTGGTTTCACCAAGCCAGACGACGCTGCCTGAGACAACGCCTGCGGCTCCAACTGCGCCGTTGCCAACAGCCGACGCGGGCGTGACTGCCCCGGCTGTTGATCCTAACGCGCTGGTTATGGAGTTCTCCGCCGATTGTTGGTTGCAGGTGAGTGATGCCAACGGTAAAACGTTGTACAGCGGCAGCCAGAAAAGCGGCGGCAAGCTGAGCCTGGCGGGTACTGCGCCGTACAAATTGACCATTGGCGCACCGGCCGCAGTACAGATTCAATATCAAGGTAAGCCGGTTGATTTAAGCCGGTTTGTTAAGTCAAACCGTGTTGCTCGTCTGACCGTTGCCGCGCAGTAATTGCGCGGCCATTGTCGTTGAGTCAGGGCAACAATGGAGAGTAAGTAATGCATAACCAATCGCCCATCATCCGTCGAAAATCAACGCGAATTTACGTCGGCAATGTGCCTATTGGTGATGGTGCGCCGATTGCCGTGCAGTCGATGACTAACACCCGTACCACTGATGTTGAAGCAACGGTTAATCAGATCAAAGCGCTGGAGCGCGTGGGCGTTGATATCGTCCGCGTTTCAGTCCCCACCATGGATGCCGCCGAGGCGTTCAAACTGATCAAGCAGCAGGTCAACGTGCCGCTGGTCGCCGATATCCACTTCGATTACCGTATCGCGCTGCAGGTTGCTGAGTATGGCGTAGACTGCCTGCGCATCAACCCGGGCAATATCGGTAACGAGTCGCGTATCCGTTCAGTCGTAGACTGCGCGCGCGATAAAAACATCCCAATCCGTATCGGGGTGAATGGTGGTTCGCTGGAAAAAGACATCCAGGAAAAATACGGCGAACCTACGCCGGAAGCGCTGCTCGAATCTGCCATGCGCCACGTTGATATCCTTGATCGTCTCAACTTCGACCAGTTCAAAGTGAGCGTCAAGGCATCCGATGTGTTCCTGGCGGTGCAATCCTATCGTCTGTTGGCTGCGCGTATCGATCAGCCGTTGCATCTGGGCATCACCGAAGCCGGTGGCGCACGCAGTGGCTCAGTGAAGTCGGCGATTGGTTTGGGGCTGCTGCTGTCGGAAGGCATTGGCGATACCCTGCGCATCTCATTGGCAGCCGATCCGGTGGAAGAAGTTAAGGTCGGTTTCGACATTCTGAAATCGCTGCGCATCCGCGCCCGCGGCATTAACTTTATCGCGTGCCCGACCTGTTCACGTCAGGAATTTGACGTTATTGGAACGGTCAACGCGTTGGAACAGCGTCTGGAAGACATCATCACGCCGATGGACATTTCGATTATCGGCTGTGTGGTCAATGGCCCGGGCGAAGCGCTGGTTTCCACGCTGGGCGTTACCGGTGGCCATAAAAAGAGCGGTTTCTACGAAGACGGCGTGCGGCAGAAAGAACGTTTCGACAACGAGCAGATGATTGACCAACTGGAAGCCAAAATCCGCGCCAAGGCGTCGATGATGGATGAAAGCAATCGCATCGCGGTCAACCTGCTGGAAAAATAAGCATTACACCGATACGGCGGGCTTTTTAGCCCGCTTGTTTATGAACCCGGGAGCAGAACTCGGTATTCGCGTTGAATACGGGGCGGCAAAGTCCCTATAATCGGGTTCATTTTTATAGACAACGGACAGAGAACTCACGTGGCAAAGAACATTCAAGCCATTCGCGGCATGAACGACTACCTGCCGGAAGAAACGGCATTATGGCAGCGTATTGAAGGCATCCTCAAGCAGGTGCTTAGCGGCTACGGTTACAGCGAAATCCGCTTGCCGATTGTAGAGCAGACCCCGTTATTCAAACGCGCGATCGGCGAAGTGACCGACGTCGTGGAAAAAGAGATGTATACCTTCGACGATCGCAACGGCGAAAGCCTGACGCTGCGTCCGGAAGGCACGGCTGGTTGCGTTCGCGCCGGCATCGAACATGGTCTGCTGTACAATCAGGAGCAGCGTCTGTGGTACGTCGGTCCGATGTTCCGCTACGAGCGCCCGCAAAAAGGCCGCTATCGCCAGTTCCACCAACTGGGGGCCGAAGTGTTTGGTCTGCAGGGCCCGGATATCGACGCTGAGCTTATCCTGCTGAGCGCCCGCTGGTGGAAAGCGCTGGGGATCTCCGAGCACGTTAAGCTGGAACTGAACTCCATCGGTTCACTGGAAGCGCGCGCCAACTACCGCGATGCTCTGGTGGCATTCCTGGAGCAGCACCAAGAGAAGCTGGACGAAGATTGCAAACGCCGTATGTACAGCAACCCGCTGCGCGTCCTGGACTCTAAAAATCCGGAAGTGCAGGCGCTGTTGAACGACGCACCGCGCCTGTCCGAGTATCTGGATGAAGAATCCAAAGTCCACTTCGAAGGTCTGTGTGAACTTTTGGCGCAGGCAGGCATCCCATATACCATCAATGAGCGCCTGGTGCGCGGTCTGGACTACTACAACCGTACGGTATTTGAATGGGTAACCAACAGTCTGGGTGCTCAGGGTACGGTGTGTGCCGGTGGTCGTTATGACGGCCTGGTTGAGCAACTGGGCGGGCGTGCAACGCCGGCGGTCGGTTTCGCTATGGGGCTGGAGCGCCTGGTGCTGCTGGTTCAGGCGGTTAACCCGGAGTTCAAGGCCGCGGCGACCATTGACGTGTATTTGATCTCCTCCGGTGCCGGTACTCAGAGTGCAGCAATGCAGCTGGCGGAGCGCGTGCGTGATGCAGCGCCACAGCTCAAACTGATGACCAACTACGGCGGTGGTAACTTTAAGAAGCAGATCACCCGTGCGGATAAGTGGGGCGCGCGCGTCGCCTTGATCCTGGGTGAGAACGAAGTCGCAGCCCAGCAGGTGGTGGTTAAGGACCTGCGCAGTGGTGAACAAGAAACGCTGGCGCAAAGCGAAGTCGCAGTGCGCCTGGCTCTGATGTTAGGTTAAGGAGAAGGACACCGTGGAAGTCTATACCACTGAAAACGAACAAGTCGACGCCGTGCGTCGGTTCTTTGCCGAAAATGGCAAAGCGCTGGCAGTGGGCGTGGTGCTCGGAATTGGTGCCCTGGTCGGCTGGCGTTACTGGCAGAGCCACGAAAACTCCAACATGATGGTTGCGTCCCAATCTTATCAGGAAGCCAGCGATCGTCTGGCTGTCGGTAAACCGGACGATGTCGCCGCCGCGGAGAAGTTTGCCCAGGCCAACAGCAACAGCTACGGCGTGCTGGCCTCCCTGGAGCTGGCGAAGCATTTTGTTGAGCAGAATGAGTTTGCCAAAGCGGATCAACAATTGGTGTTGGCGCAGGGCCAGACCAAAGACGAAAACATGCTTTCGATGATTAACCTGCGTCTGGCACGTGTCCAGCTGCAGGAGAAAAAGCTGGATGACGCGCTGAAAACGCTGGATGGCGTGAAAGGCGAAGGCTGGGCGGCGATGGCGCAAGATACGCGCGGCGACGTGTTGTTGGCGAAAGGTGACACCAAAGGTGCACGTGAAGCTTACAGTAAAGGCATTGAGTCTAACGCTTCTCAGGCGCTGCAGGTTCTGCTGCGCATGAAATTGAATAACTTGTCCAGCTAAGGGGAATTCCCATGCAATTGCGTAAAACACTCTTGGTCGGACTGGTTTCCGTTGCCTTGCTGAGTGGTTGCTCGCTGTTTAACAGTGAAGAAGACGTGGTTACCATGTCGCCGCTACCGAAAGTTGAAAATCAGTTCACGCCGAACAAGGCGTGGAGTACCTCGGTCGGCGAGGGTGTTGGTGAGTTTTATTCTCATCTGCGTCCTGCTTTCCAGGACAACACTATTTACGCCGCCGATCGTCACGGCATCGTGAAAGCGCTGGATGCCGATAACGGTAACGAAAAGTGGAAGGTTGATCTCTCTGAGAAAACCGGCTTCTTGTCCAGCAACCTGCCGGCACTGCTGTCGGGCGGTATGGCGGTCGCGGGCGACAAGGCTTATGTCGGCAGTGAGAAAGCCGTGGTTTACGCGCTGAATACCTCAGACGGTACCGTAGCGTGGCAGACCAAGGTGGCCGGCGAAGCGATTTCACGTCCGGTGATCAGCGACGGTATGGTACTGATCCACACCTCCAACGGCCTGCTGCAGGCGCTGAACGAATCTGACGGCGCGGTGAAGTGGACGGTTAACCTGGACATGCCTTCACTGTCGTTGCGCGGTGAATCCGCACCGGCCGTTGCCTTTGGCGCAGCCATTGTTGGCGGTGATAACGGTCGCGTAAATGCCGTGCTGATGCAGCAAGGTCAGTTGATTTGGCAGCAACGTATTTCCCAGCCGAGCGGCGCGACCGAAATCGATCGTTTGAACGATGTCGACACTACGCCAGTGATTGTTGAGGGCGTTGTCTACGCATTAGGTTACAATGGCAACCTGACGGCGCTGGATCTGCGTTCCGGTCAGATCATGTGGAAGCGTGAACTGGGCTCGGTGAACGACTTTATCGTTGATGCAGGTCGCATTTACCTTATCGATCAGAACGATCGCGTGGTGGCGTTGAGCACCGAAGGCGGCGTGACCGTTTGGACGCAGAGCGATTTGCTGCACCGCAACCTGACTCCGCCGGTGATGTACAATGGTTTCCTGGTGACCGGTGACTCTGAAGGTTACCTGCACTGGATTAACACCACGGACGGCCGTTTTGTTGCTCAGCAGGAAGTGGATAGCTCCGGCTTCCTGTCTGCGCCGGTGGTAGCTGGCGACAAGCTGGTCATCCAGGCGAAGGGCGGAAAAGTTTACGCTTTCACCCGCTAACGCCGATCGTCGCAACCTTTTAGTACCCAAAAGATTTCGGGATGCAGTAAGGCGACAAGCGCGCTGAATCCCAGGAGCTTAGTAAACTAAGTGACTGGGATGAGGGCGCACAGTCAACGCCGCTGCGGCGCGAAAGATGAAGGGGAAAAACGGCTCCTGAATGTTCAGGGGCCGTTTCGTATTTTTATAAGCTACACTTCTGGTGTCTATCCATAGTGTAGTAACGCATTGATTATTAAGTAATGAGGCTTCACAATGATACCTGTCGTCGCGCTAGTAGGGCGCCCGAATGTGGGTAAATCCACCTTGTTTAACCGTTTAACCCATACGCGCGATGCGCTGGTGGCGGATTTCCCCGGGCTAACGCGAGACCGCAAGTATGGTCGTGCTGAGGTTGAGGGTAATGAATTTATTATCGTCGATACCGGGGGCATTGACGGCACCGAAGATGGCGTTGAAACACGCATGGCCGGTCAGTCACTGCTGGCGATCGAAGAAGCAGACATCGTGCTGTTTATGGTCGATGCTCGCGCCGGTCTGATGCCGGCCGATCTGGGCATTGCCCAGCATCTGCGTAACCGTCAGAAAGCCACCTTCCTGGTCGCCAACAAAACCGACGGTATGGATCCAGACATGGCCGCCGCCGATTTCTATTCGTTGGGCCTGGGCGACGTGCATCCGATCGCGGCTTCCCACGGTCGTGGCGTAGCGCAGTTGATCGAGCACGTACTGGTGCCGTTTGTCGGTGAAAAGCCGGAAGAAGTCGAGCTGACCGAAGAAGAGGCTAACGCCGCTTATTGGGCCGAGCAAGAAGGTGAAACCCTCGAAGGCGCAGAAGAAGAGCCGGAAGACGACTTCAATCCGCAGGATCTGCCAATCAAGCTGGCTATCGTGGGTCGTCCTAACGTAGGTAAGTCCACACTGACTAACCGCATCCTCGGCGAAGATCGTGTCGTGGTATACGACATGCCGGGTACTACCCGTGACAGCATCTATATCCCGATGGTCCGCGACGAGCGCGAATACGTGCTGATCGACACCGCCGGGGTACGTAAGCGCGGCAAGGTGACGGAAACCGTAGAGAAGTTCTCGGTAATCAAAACCCTGCAGGCGATCGAAGACGCCAACGTGGTGTTGCTGGTGGTGGATGCACGCGAAGGCATTTCCGATCAGGATCTCTCGCTGCTCGGCTTTATCCTCAATAGTGGGCGCTCACTGGTGATTGTGGTCAACAAGTGGGACGGCATGAGCGAGGAAGATCGCGATCACGTGAAAGAGATGCTCGATCTGCGTCTGGGCTTTGTCGATTTCGCCCGCATTCACTTTATCTCTGCCCTGCATGGTAGCGGCGTTGGCAACTTGTTCGTGTCGGTACTGGAAGCTTACGAGTGTGCGACCCGTCGCGTGAACACCTCAATGCTGACCAAAATCATGCAGATGGCTGCCGACGATCACCAACCGCCGTTGGTACGTGGCCGCCGCGTGAAGCTGAAATATGCGCACGCCGGTGGATATAACCCGCCGATTGTGGTGATCCACGGCAACCAGGTGACCGATCTGTCCGATTCGTACAAACGCTACCTGATGAACTACTTCCGTCGTTCTCTGAAGGTAATGGGTACGCCAATCCGCATCCAGTTCAAAGAGGGTGAGAACCCGTTCGCCGGCAAGCGCAACCTGCTGACGCCGAACCAGATGCGCAAGCGTAAACGCCTGATGAGCCACCTGAAGAAAGGCTAATAATCAGTATTAGGGGCGCGGTATGACTACCGCGCCCTTTTTTATTGGATCGAAATCGTTTTATTATCTGACTATTACCGCCGTTAGCCTGAAGGAACATCATGTCCTGGGAAACCTGGAGTTTTGCATTCAACGTCACCGTACCCAATCTGTTAATGATGTTGCTGGGCATATTGCTGCGCCACTGGCGCTTGATGGACGACCGTTTTATCGACGGCGCCACCAAACTGGTGTTTAACCTGGCGCTGCCCTGTTTGTTGTTCTTCAGCATTGCTACCAACCACCCACAGCTGTTGGGTAACCTGCCGCTGGTGATCTTCGGCGCTATCGGCACTCTCGCCACCTTTTTGTTGCTGGAAGTGGCCGCCGTCTGGCTGGTTAAAGAGCCGCGTGAGCGCGGTGTCTTTGTGCAGGGCGGCTTCCGTGCCAATACCGCCATTGTCGGCCTGGCCTATGCCATGACCGCTTACGGCAGTGAGGGCGTGGCATTAGGGTCGCTGTACCTGACGGTGACGGTGATCCTGTTTAACGTGCTGTCGGTGATTACCCTCACGCGCAGCCTGCAGGGCGGACAGGGCAAGAGGATCAGCCGTCTGTCACTGTTGCGCAGTATTGTCAGCAATCCGCTGATTATTGGCCTGGTGTGCGGACTGGCTTATGCGCAGACCGGTCTGGGGATACCTCAGGTGATCCGGCAGACGGGCAGCTATATCTCGGCACTGTCGTTGCCGCTGGCGTTGCTGTGCACCGGGGCCAGTTTGGATCTGCGCGCCATGTTTCGCTCGTCCAACGTGGCGGCGCTGTCCTCTTCGGCCAAGTTGTTTGTCGTGCCAGTGATAATGACGCTGGGTGGCTGGCTGTGCGGTTTTCACGGCGCGGCGTTGGGGATTATCTTCCTGTTCTCGGCTACGCCAACGGCTTCTGGCAGCTATGTGATGACGCGTGCGATGGGGGGCAATGCCACGCTGGCGGCGAATATTATCGCCATCACCACCGTTGGCTCGTTTTTCACTACCGCGTTGGGCATCTATTTCTTACGCTCATGGGGCGTGATTTAACCAGGGAGTGACGATGGAAGCGCAGTGTCCGCAATGCGATCAAACGATGGAGTGGGTGAATGGTCACTACCATTGCACCGCCTGTAACAGCGATTATCAGCAGTTGGCCCACTGCCCGGATTGCGGGCAGCCGTTACAAGCGCTCAAGGCCTGCGGCGCGGTGGACTACCTGTGCCAGAACGGCCACGGGCTGGTATCCAAAAAGCGGGTGCTATTCAGTTATCAGCCGTTGTAAGCATTCACTCATCCACCTGACCGGTTTTCCACAGGTCGACCAACGCCTGCGGGGCGCTGGTTTCCGGGATCAACAGCACGATTTCACTGCATAGAGCCTGACTGTAATAGCTGATCTGCACGCGAAAATAACGTTGGTCACCGCAGCCGGGCGAGTCCGGTTGCCCCTCTTCCTGGGCGTAGGGCAGCGTCTGGTTCAACAGTTGATTCAGGCGCTGCCGTTGCTCTGGCGTAATGTCGGCCAGCGCAATGCGCCGCTGGCCCGCCAGTTTGGGAATAAAGGCGAAGCCGCCTTCACGCGCCAGCTCAATGACCGTGTCCTGATTGAGTGCCGGCAAGGGTTTCATTACTCGACCCCTACCTGATGCCAGGCCTGCTGTACCTTATCCGCCGTTGTACTGTCGAAGCGCTGTTTGGCATGTTTCACCGTGGTACGGGCAAAGGTGGCGAAGTCAGCGTCCTGCGGCAGTGCCTTGTCGCAAAGCGTGTCGTACCAGATGTAACCGGCTTTCTCCCAGGCAAAGCCGCCCAGAGCGCTGGCCGCCAGATAGAAGGCGCGGTTGGGAATGCCGGAGTTGAGGTGAACACCGCCGTTATCCTCTTTGGTCTGAATGTAGTCTTTCATGTCGGCCGGCTGCGGATCTTTCCCCAGCAGCGGATCGTCGTAGGCGGTACCGGGTGCCGACATCGAACGCAGGCCCTTGCCGTTGATACCTTTTGCCAGCAGGCCTTCGCCAATCAGCCAGTCGGCCTTATCCGCGGTTTGCTTGAGGTGGAACTGCTTGACCAAAGAACCCAATACGTCAGACAGCGACTCATTCAGCGCACCGGCCTGTTGGAAGTAAATTAATCCGGCTTCACTTTCGGTGACGCCGTGTGCCAGTTCGTGGCCGACTACGTCGATGGCAATGGTAAAGCGGTTAAAGATTTCGCCGTCACCGTCGCCGAAGACCATTTGCTGGCCGTTCCAAAAGGCGTTCTGGTATTCCTTGCCGTAATGCACGCTGCCGGTCAGCGGCAGGCCCCGGTTGTCCAGCGAGTTGCGTTTGAACGCCTGCCAGAAGAAATCGTAGGTGACGCCGAGATAGTCATAGGCTTCATCCACCGCCACGTCATGATTACTGGCCTGGCCCTCATTACGCACCTGTTTACCCGGCAGTTGGGTGCCGTTTTCGGCATCAAAAATATCGCGGATAACTTCACCTCCGGTCGAGGTTTTTGCCCCGGGGGCGCGCAACGGCTTGTTGCCGAGCAGGCTTTGAACGTGATTCAGAGTATGCAATGCGCAGTCGCGCTGCGGCAGGCTGCCGTGCTCAATGATCCGACGCAGCATATAAGGGGGAATGACCGAACGCGCTGTCAGGGTCGGCATAGTGGCTCTCCTTGAATAAAGATTCCGCCACTAAGTGTAGTTCAGACATCGTAAAGACGGTGATCGTGAGTGCTGACCGCCGGGCTGGTTTTATGGGGGCTGACGCGTTTGACCGAGGCGCGGACCGCCAGCTTGCCGTGCAGCAGCAGGTTGCACGGGGGCGCATCGGCGCGCAGCATGCGGCGTTGCAGGAGTTGAATTGCCTCATAGCCCAACTCGTCGCGCGGCACCTGTACCGAGGTGAGCGGCACGTCATGAATTTCTGCCAGATTAAAACCGTCGGTGCTCATCACCGAAATATCGCCTGGTACACTCAACTGCAATTTGTTGAGTGCCTTGACCGCACCGACCGCCATATAGTCGCCACCGGCAAGAATGGCCGTCGGCAGCTGCGAGCGCTGACTGACCCGGTTGATAAAGGTGGTGAGCGCCTGTTCAGCCTCTTCGCTACCGAAACCGGAGGTGGTGACCAGATGGCGACCCTCGTCAAAGGCGATGTTGTGCCGCGCATAGGCTTGCTTGATGCCCGCCAGCCGCAGCTCCATGGTGTGCCGACGCAGGCACTGCAGGTTCAGAATATGGCTGTGTCCCTGCTGAAACAGGTAATTGGCGGAGAATTCACCAATCAGTTGATGATCGGGTGACACGCTATCGAGCCGCATCTGCCGGTCGCTGCAGTTAATCAGCACGCAGGGTTTATTCAGATCGGCGGCTAACTGGTGGATATGCTCATCATCGATACCGATAATCAGCGCCGCCTGGGTCTGCGGATCGCTCATCTTTTCCAGAAACAGCGCGCCGTCACTGTGCAGTTCTTCAAGCCCGCAATAGCGAATACGCACCTCATGTTCTGCCAGCGCAGCGGTGATGCCCTGAATAACCTTGTAGTAAAAAATATCGGTACGTACGTCAAAGGCGCGTTGTGGCGCGAAGACCATCACGCTGTTCAGCATCAGTCGACCGCTGGAAATCCCTTGCAGAATGCCGTTCTGTTGGGCGCAGGCCAGCACCTTCTGGCGGGCTTCGGCACTGGTATTGGATTTGCCGGCTAAAACGCGTGAAACGGTGCTGATCGACAACCCGGTTTGGTGGGCGATCTCCTGTATTTTCAGCTTTCCGTTCATTCTGTGATCTCCTTCAAATTTGGCAATGAAAATATTTTCACTGCATTTTTTCAGCGTACTGTCAGGCTTCGGCGGCCATTATGGCGAGCTTTTATCCTTTGTATGAAAGTTTTTGCAAAAAACCACGTTTCGCTCACGCTTCCGGCTGGCTAGTCTGAATTGGTATGCCAACTTTATAGATTTATCAGTCCAATTGACGGGCTGAATTATAAATAAAATGAAAATAAATCATGTGGTTGTGAAGGTCAGGCGCCTGCTTCTGGGAAGCATAATGCAATTTAACACCACCCATACCTTCGCCAACCAAACGTACCCTACCAAAAAGCGCGCTGTGTCACCGGGCAGCCGTCGTGGAGAGAAGACAGATGAGTGTGGAAATTAATCAAAGGGTCGTCGACAGCGGCCGGCGTAAATTTAAATCACTGCGCTGGTGGATGCTGGCGCTGTTTCTGCTGGGTGTCACGGTTAACTACATCACTCGTAACTCGCTGGGCATCCTGGCGCCTGAGCTGAAAACCAGCCTGAACATGACCACCGAACAGTATTCCTGGGTGGTGGCGTCGTTCCAACTGGCCTATACGGTGTTTCAGCCGATCTGCGGCTGGTTGATTGATGTGATTGGCCTGAAGATGGGGTTCCTGATCTGCGCCAGCATCTGGGCAGTGGTTTGCATGATGCATGCCGGGGCTGGCACCTGGGTGCAGTTGGCGATCCTGCGCTTCTTTATGGGCGGGGCAGAAGCGGCGGCCACGCCGGCCAACGCCAAGGCGATTTCCGACTGGTTCCCGAAAAAGGAACGGCCCATCGCTGCCGGTTGGGCAGGCGTCGGGTTTTCTATTGGTGCCATGCTGGCCCCGCCGATCATCGTTATTGCCCACGTCTCCTTTGGCTGGCAGGGCGCTTTCCTGTTTTCCGGCGCGCTGGCGTTGCTCTGGGTGGTGCTGTGGTGGCGGTTCTACCACTCGCCGCAGCAGCACCCCAATCTGAGCCAGCAGGAGCTGGATCTGATCCGCGAAGACAACGAGCCGGAGTTACCCCGACTGCCTTTCCTCAAGTCGCTGGCCATTCTCTGCCGCAACAAAAAGTTCTACGGCATTGCCATTCCGGCCTTTCTCGCCGAGCCGGCCTGGGCGGTATTCAGTTTCTGGGTACCGCTGTATTTGGCCACCGAACGCGGCATGGATTTAAAACACATCGCCATGTTTGCCTGGCTGCCGTTTTTGGCGGCGGACATCGGCAGTGTCGCCAGCGGCTATCTCACCACTTTGTACCGTAAATGGTTTGGCTGCAGCCGCGTCAACTCGGTGGTTGCCAGCTCGGTCACCGGTGCATTCATGATGGTCTCGCTGGCGTTCGTCGCGATCACCAAAGATCCCTATGTGGCGATCGCCCTGATCTCGATCGGCGGTTTCGGCCATCAGGTGATCTCCTGCATGCTCAGTGCGCTGGTGGTGGAATCATTCGATAAAAATCAGGTAGCGACGGTCAACGGCATGCGCGGCTCCAGCGCCTGGATCGCCAGCTTCCTGTTCACGCTGCTGATCGGCGCGGTCTCCGATACCGTCGGTTTCAACCCGCTGTTTATCGCCATGGGCTTCTTCGACCTGATCGGCGCCGTATTCCTGATTGCCTTGATCGCCGAACGCGGCGGTAAAAAAACACTCAATAGTTAAGTTGGATGCCTATGAAAACCTTAAAAAACTGGACGTTGGCCGGTCAGTATGCCGATCGCATTGAGCTGCTGGTCGACGAACGTCACCTGTTCTGCCTGTACGTACTGGAAAACAGCCTGTTCCGCGTGTTGATTAAGCGCAATGGCGAGTTGGCGCTGGATCGCACCTGGAGCATTGCGCCGCAGACGGATGTGCCCTGGGAAGGGCGTGACCGCTTGAGCGTGGCCGGCTTCGGCCTGCCGGGTTATCAGCTGCAGCAACATGAGGATCGGCTGGTGGTGACGACGTCTGCACTGCGCGTTACCGTGCATCAGCCGCTGTGGCTGGAGTGGGAGCACTGCAACGCCGCCGGTGAATGGCGTCCGCTGGCCGCCGATCGGCCAACAAGCGCTTACCTGCTGAATCCGCACGGCGACGGCGTGGCCCACTATCAGCGGCGTCAGGCTCGCGAGCGGTACTATGGCCTGGGTGAGAAGGCCGGTGATTTGGAGCGCAGCGGTCGCCGCTTTGAAATGCGCAACCTGGACGCGATGGGTTACAACGCCGCCAGCACCGATCCGCTGTACAAGCACATTCCTTTCACCATCACCCGCGGGGAAGAGGCCAGTTTCGGGCTGTTTTACGACAACCTGAGCAGTTGCTGGCTGGATCTGGGCAATGAGATCGACAACTACCATCTGGCCTATCGCCGCTATCAGGCCGAAGCGGGGGATCTGGATTATTACCTGTTCCTCGGCCCTAAGGTGCTGGACGTGACCAAGGCGTTTGTACGCCTGACCGGCAAGACTCACTTTGGACCGAAATGGAGCCTGGGCTACAGCGGTTCTACCATGCATTACACCGATGCGCCGGACGCCCAGCAGCAGCTACAGCAGTTTATTCAGCTCTGTCGCCAGCATGATATTCCCTGCGACTCCTTCCAGCTGTCGTCGGGTTATACCTCGATCGGCAACAAGCGCTATGTATTCAACTGGAACTACGACAAGGTGCCGCAGCCCAAACAGCTGAGTCAGGCGTTTCATGATGCCGGGTTAAAGCTGGCGGCCAACATCAAGCCGTGCCTGTTGCAGGATCATCCGCAGTATCAGCAGGCGGCGGATCAGGGGCTGTTTATCCGGGATTCCGAAAGTGACCGGCCGGAGCGCTCCAGCTTTTGGGATGACGAAGGCTCGCACCTCGACTTCACCAACCCGGCGGCGGTGCAATGGTGGCAGCAGGGCGTGACGCAGCAGCTGCTGGAGATGGGCATCGATTCCACCTGGAATGACAATAACGAATACGAAGTGTGGGACGGAGAAGCGCGTTGCCACGGTTTCGGCACGCCTATCGCCATCAAGCACATTCGCCCGGTGATGCCGCTACTGATGATGCGCGCTTCAATGGAGGCTCAGCAACGCTTTGCTCCCGCGCTGCGGCCTTACCTGATCTCGCGCTCCGGGTGTGCCGGCATGCAGCGTTATGTGCAGACCTGGAGCGGCGATAACCGCACCAACTGGCAGACATTGCGTTACAACATCCGCATGGGGTTGGGCATGAGTCTGTCCGGCCTGTATAACCTGGGACACGACGTCGGCGGTTTTTCCGGTGACAAGCCGGACGCCGAACTCCTGGTGCGCTGGGTGCAAAACGGCGTGATGCATCCGCGTTTTACCATTCACTCCTGGAATGACGACGCCACGGTTAACGAACCCTGGATGTATCCGGCCGCCACCCCGGCGGTGCGCGAGGCGATTAATCTGCGTTACCGGCTGATGCCGTATTTCTACACCCTGTTGTGGCAGGCCAGTGCCGACGACGAGCCGATGCTGCGCCCGACCTTCCTCGACCATGAGCATGACGAGCAGACCCTGAAAGAAACCGATGATTTTATGATGGGTCGCGATCTGCTGGTGGCCAGCGTAGTGGAGCAGGGACAACGCCAGCGGCCGGTATACTTACCGGATAACGGCGATGGCTGGTATTGCTTCTACAGCGGCCAATGGTTCAGTGGCGGTCAGACGGTGGTGCTGGAGGCCCCGCTGGAGCGCTTGCCGCTGCTGGTACGTGCCGGTGCAGCATTGCCGTTGTCATCCCGCTTGGCGCATGTTGATGTGGCGGCCGACAATCGGCGCGAGCTTAAACTCTTTCCGCTAAAAGGCTGTGGCAGCGCTTCTGGGCTGTTATTCGAAGACGACGGGGAAAGTTATGGCTGGCAGCAGGGCGACGCGCTGTGGCTGCGCTGGGAGATGCTCAGTGACAATCAGCGCATCACGCTGAACATCACCACCGAGGGCCGCTTTAAACCGGCATGGCAGACGTTGGCCTGCAGTTTGCCAACTGGAGAGACGCGAGAACTGTGGATTAACGGCGTGCCGGGCAGCAGTTTTACGCTGGAGTAGTAAAAGTTATACCCTAAATAATTGGAGTGGCATCAAGGCGGCGAGAACGTTCATCCCGACGAGCTTACTCAGGTAAGTGATTCGGGTGAGCGGGTGAAGCCAACACAGATGCGGCTTCAATTATGACGGGTAGATTCGGCCGCGCGTTTTTTGCGCGGCTTCTTGGTGACGGTGATGGTTTTCACCTCGCTTTCCACCCAGCCATCCTGCAGACGGGTTTTCAGCAGTTCACCGACCTGAGCCTGCTTGGTGGTTTTCAGCAGTTCGCCGCGAGGGGTTTGCGTCACGCTGTAGCCGCGCGCCAGCGTTGCCAGCGGGCTGACCGCCTCGAGCTGGCTACAGGCCACGCCAAAGCGCTGACGCCAGGCGTTGAGCTGCCGATCCAGCGCCTGTTGCAGTCGGTATTCCTGCTGCTGCACGCGCTGCTGATAGCGATGGATCCGTGCCTGCGGCTGCATCTGCGCCAAGCGCTGTTGCGCCCGCTCGCTGCGGCGTGAGGACACACGCAGTTGGTTCTGCATGCCGTCTTCCAACCGGCGCTGCAGTTTGAACAACAGCGTCTGCTGACGCGCCAGGCGCAGATGCGGATGCTGTTGCTGCAAACGGTGGTTGATGCGGGTGAACTGTTGCTGGCGCTGGGCCAGATAGTAATCCATCGCCATTTCCATCCGCTGCTGCTGGGACTGCAACTGGCGCAGCAGCTCCAGCTGATTGCGGCTGACCAGCTCGGCGGCGGCTGAAGGGGTTGGCGCACGCAGGTCGGCGATAAAGTCGGCAATGGTGACGTCGGTTTCATGGCCGACGGCGCTGACGATCGGAATGCGGCTGGCGAAAATTGCCCGCGCCACGCGTTCGTCATTAAAACTCCACAGATCTTCCAGCGAACCGCCACCACGGCCGACGATCAGCACGTCACACTCGTCGCGGCGGTTAGCCGTTTCGATGGCACGCACAATCTGCAATGGCGCTTCTGCACCCTGCACCGACGTGGGGTAAATAATGATAGGCAGTGAAGGATCACGCCGTTGCAGCACCTGCAACACATCGTGCAGTGCCGCACCGCTGGCGGAGGTAATAACCCCGACGCGTTTGGCCGGGCTGGGCAAGGGTTGCTTGAACTGTTGGTCGAACAGGCCTTCGGCGCTCAGGCGCTGTTTCAACTGGTCGAACTGCTGTTGCAACAGGCCGTCACCGGCAGGCTGCATGCTTTCGGCAATCAGCTGGTAGTCGCCGCGGGGTTCATACAGCGTAATACTGGCGCGAACCAGGACCTGTTGGCCATTCTGCGGACGGAAAGTGGTACGGCGGTTAGTGTTGCGGAACATCGCGCAACGGACCTGAGCGCGATCGTCTTTCAGCGTGAAATACCAGTGGCCGGAAGAGGGCTGGGAGAAGTTGGAAATCTCGGCGGAGAGCCAAATCTGGCCCATTTCCATTTCCAGCAGCTGTCGAACCGTCTGATTCAGGCGGCTTACGGTAAAAATAGACGGCGAAACAGGTAGCGACATGTGACCCAGATCAAATTTCAAAACAAGCACTTAATTGGTCGATACTACATGGCTGAAAAAGGTAATCAAGAGTTTTTGTGAGAAAGTGCTGGAGGCAACCGATTACGCTCTGTATAATGCCGCGGCAATATTTTATCTTTTTCACAGCCCACTCTGGTGAGATATTGCCCATGCTACGCATCGCAAAAGAAGCACTGACATTCGACGACGTTCTCCTGGTTCCAGCTCACTCTACGGTTCTGCCTAATACCGCTGAGCTCGGCACCCAATTGACCAAAACCATCCACCTGAACATCCCTATGCTGTCCGCAGCCATGGATACCGTTACCGAAGCCAATCTGGCTATCGCGCTGGCGCAGGAAGGCGGTTTAGGCTTCATCCACAAAAACATGTCCATCGAGCGTCAGGCTGAAGAAGTCCGCCGCGTGAAAAAACATGAAAGCGGCGTGGTCACTGACCCACAGGCCGTAACACCGACCACCACCCTGAAAGAAGTGAAAGAACTGACCGCGCGTAACGGCTTTGCCGGCTACCCGGTAGTGACCGAAGAAAACGAACTGGTCGGCATCATTACCGGCCGTGACGTCCGCTTCGTTACCGATCTGAACCAGCCTGTTACCGCCGTGATGACGCCGAAAGAGCGCCTGGTTACGGTGAAAGAGGGTGAAGCGCGTGAAGTCGTGCTGCAGAGAATGCACGAAAAACGCGTTGAGAAAGCGCTGGTGGTCGACGACCAGTTCCATCTGCTGGGCATGATCACCGTCAAAGACTTCCAAAAAGCCGAACGCAAGCCAAACGCCTGTAAAGACGAGCATGGCCGTCTGCGCGTTGGCGCTGCGGTTGGCGCCGGTGCAGGTAACGAAGAGCGCGTTGATGCGCTGGTCGCTGCCGGCGTTGACGTCCTGCTGATCGACTCCTCCCACGGCCATTCCGAAGGCGTATTGCAGCGTATCCGTGAAACCCGCGCCAAATACCCGGACCTGCAGATCGTTGGTGGTAACGTCGCGACCGCTTCAGGCGCCAAAGCGCTGGCTGATGCCGGCGTTAGCGCAGTGAAAGTGGGTATCGGCCCTGGCTCCATCTGTACCACGCGTATCGTGACCGGCGTTGGCGTCCCACAGATCACCGCTATCGCCGACGCGGTTGAAGCGCTGGAAGGCACCGGTATCCCGGTTATCGCCGACGGCGGCATCCGTTTCTCCGGTGACATCGCCAAAGCTATCGCGGCGGGTGCATCCTGTGTGATGGTCGGCTCCATGCTGGCGGGTACCGAAGAATCTCCGGGCGAAATCGAGCTGTATCAGGGCCGTTCGTTCAAATCCTATCGCGGTATGGGTTCACTGGGCGCGATGTCCAAAGGCTCTTCCGACCGTTACTTCCAGACCGACAACGCCGCCGACAAACTGGTGCCTGAAGGTATCGAAGGCCGCGTGGCTTACAAAGGCATGCTGAAAGCCATCGTTCACCAGCAAATGGGCGGTCTGCGCTCTTGCATGGGCCTGACCGGTTGCGGCACCATCGACGAACTGCGCACCAAGGCTGAATTTGTGCGCATCAGCGGCGCCGGCATTCAGGAAAGCCACGTGCATGACGTGACCATCACCAAAGAGTCACCGAACTACCGCATGGGTTAATTTCAGGGGCTGCGGCCGGCGCATTTGTTCGCCGTCCGCTGCTCGCATTGCTCATTGACTTTATGTCAACTGTGCATGCTGTGCTGCGGGCGACAACCAACTGTTTGGCCTCGCCGACTGAAACCGTCCTAACGATTTAGATTTTCCTTTTTCTCTGTTGCTGGAATTCGCCTCACATGACAAAAAATATCCATAAGCATCGCATCCTTATTCTGGATTTTGGTTCGCAATACACTCAACTGGTAGCACGCCGCGTGCGCGAAATCGGCGTTTACTGTGAGCTGTGGGCCTGGGACGTTAGCGAAGAGCAAATCCGCGAATTCAATCCAAGCGGCATCATCCTGTCCGGCGGCCCGGAAAGCACCACCGAAGCCAACAGCCCGCGCGCGCCAGAATACGTGTTCACCGCCGGTGTCCCGGTGCTGGGCGTATGCTACGGCATGCAGACCATGGCGATGCAGTTGGGGGGCCAGGTAGAAGGTTCCAACGAGCGTGAATTCGGTTATGCCCAGGTGGAAATCACCACTGAAAGCGCATTGGTGCGCGACATCGAAGACGCCCTGAGCCCGGCCGGCAAGCCGCTGCTGGACGTGTGGATGAGCCACGGCGACAAAGTGACCGCTATCCCGGCTGACTTCGTGACCGTTGCCAGCACCGATACCTGCCCGTTTGCCATTATGGCCAACGAAGAAAAACGCTTCTACGGCGTGCAGTTCCACCCGGAAGTGACCCACACCCGTCAGGGTCAGCGCATGCTGGAGCGTTTCGTGCTGGATATCTGCCAGTGTGAAGCCCTGTGGACTCCGGCCACCATCATTGAAGATGCGGTAGAGCGTATTCGTCAGCAGGTCGGTGAAGATCACGTGATCCTCGGTCTGTCCGGCGGCGTAGACTCTTCCGTTACCGCCATGCTGTTGCACCGCGCCATCGGCAAACGCCTGACCTGCGTGTTTGTCGACAACGGCCTGCTGCGCCTGAACGAAGCCGACCAGGTACTGGAAATGTTTGGTGACCACTTCGGCCTGAACATTGTTCACGTGGCGGCGGAAGACCGCTTCCTGACCGCGCTGGCCGGTGTTGACGAGCCGGAAGCCAAGCGCAAAATCATTGGTCGCGTGTTCGTTGAGCTGTTCGACGAAGAAGCTTGCAAACAGGCTGACGTGAAATGGCTGGCGCAGGGCACCATCTACCCGGACGTGATCGAATCCGCGGCTTCTGCCACCGGCAAAGCGCACGTGATCAAGTCGCACCACAACGTGGGTGGCCTGCCGAAAGAGATGAAGCTGGGCCTGGTCGAACCGCTGAAAGAGCTGTTCAAAGACGAAGTGCGCAAAATTGGCCTGGAACTGGGCCTGCCATACGACATGCTGTTCCGCCACCCGTTCCCGGGGCCAGGTCTGGGCGTACGCGTGCTGGGTGAAGTGAAGAAAGAGTATTGCGACCTGCTGCGCCGCGCCGATGCTATCTTCATCGAAGAACTGCACAAGGCCGATTTGTACAACAAGGTCAGCCAGGCATTCACCGTATTCCTGCCGGTACGCTCGGTGGGCGTGATGGGCGATGGCCGTAAATACGACTGGGTTGTTTCACTGCGCGCAGTGGAAACCATCGATTTTATGACCGCGCATTGGGCGCACCTGCCGTATGATTTCCTCGGCCGCGTCTCCAACCGCATCATCAACGAAGTGAACGGCATTTCCCGTGTAGTTTATGACATCAGCGGCAAGCCACCGGCTACCATTGAGTGGGAATGATTTGGTTGCCGGTTTAGGCTGGCGCTAAATAACAGCAATCACATCTAATCCCGCGTAACTGCGGGATTTTTTTTGGAGTAAAAGAATTTTATGGAATTACCTGGCGTAAGTTCACAACGCATCTAAACCACAGTACCTTATATCTTTGCATCAGTGACTGGTTTGGAGGAGGTGCTATGACGACATTGCCAACACGAATACCACTACCTGAAGAGCTTTACGCGTCATTAAGGCCGCTGAGATTAGACGATATTTATGCGTGGTCGGCGTATTTGAGTAAACCTGGCGTGCTTGAACATACCAGTTGGGGGGATGTCGGCCCGACCAACCTCGAAAAGTTGGTTGCTGACTATGCCGAAGGCAAAGACTCGCTTCGTTGGGCCATTGTGGGTCCGAGTGACAGCTTGCTCGGTACGGTAGGGTTGAACGAAATATCCCGCGATCATGGCCGGGCGGAAATTGCCTACGATCTTGACCCGAGCCACTGTGGCCGGGGTTTGGCGACTGAGGCGGCGAGTGCCGTTATTCAGTGGGCGCACACCGTTTTGGGCCTTCAGCGTGTCCAGGCTACCGTTCTTGATAGCAACATATTGTCCATTGCCGTCCTGGAGCGGGTGGGCATGCAGCGCGAAGGTTTAATCAGGCAATACCGCCGCGTGCGCGGGCAGGCCCGAGATTATTGGATGTACGCGGCCATTAATCGCGCAGGGAATTGAGGCTGCCAACCTCAATTTTCAACCTGTTGGCTTTGCTCATCATATTTTCTCTGGCAGTCCTGAATCGTCTCCATATTCCCCAGCGTCCAATTGAACAGGATTGCAAACGGCTCCTGTAACGATTGGCCGAGTGGGGTCAGTGAATATTCGACGCCCAGTACTCGCCCATCCAGAACCCTGCGTTTAACCATGCCGTTGCGCTCAAGCTTACGCAGCGTCTGGGTCAGTACGCGCTGCGTGACGCCGTCAAGACGGCGCTTAATCGCGTTGAAACGCCGTGGCTCGCGAAGCACTTCCAGCACCATCATCGACCATTTATCTGCGATCTGGTCGAGAATGATTCGGCTTGGGCAGTCGGCCCGGTAGACAGGATCTGTCTCGTTCATCGGTATCCTCCAGCATCCCTGGGATGTTTAAAGTGCGTAATTGACCCTAGGTATGCAAAGTATACCATGCGGTGAACAGCACCCAAACCCGGTGCCACTTTCTTCCCCACCACCCAGGAAATTGACATGACAGATACAGATTTCGGCAGGCTGAGTATTTCCCATGACCATGGCGTATCGACGATTACGATCGACAATCCCCCGGTCAATGTTCTTGATGTGTCTTTGATGTCGGAGATCAGCCGCTTTCTTGTGGCTGTTCGTGATGATTCGGACACGCGAGTGTTGGTATTCCAGAGCGCAAATCCCGAGTTTTTTATTGCTCATGTCGACATGACCTTAATCGATGAGCCGCACGCTTTCGATGAGCTTGCACGCCATGCGCCTGAAGGCCTTAATCCGTTTCAGGCTTTCGGCGAGCTTCTGCGGGAGCAGCCGCAGGTCACGATAGTCAAGCTTGCCGGGTTGGCACGCGGCGGTGGTGCCGAGTTTGTTGCGGCGGCAGATATGGCGTTTGCTGCCGATGGGCTGGCGGGGCTTGCCCAGTGTGAGGCCTTGATGGGCATCACGCCCGGCGGTGGTGCTACCCAGTATCTGACCAGCCGGATGACGCGCGGTCGCGCGCTTGAAGTGATCCTGGGTGCCGAGCCGATCGACGCCGCTACGGCGGAAGGTTACGGATGGATCAATCGCGCATTACCTGCTGCCGAACTTGATGATTTCGTCGATCGGTTGGCTCGCAACATCGCGGCATTGCCCGAAGGCGTTATCGCGGCAGCCAAACAGGCGATGCCTGCACCAGATCTGCGGGAAGGCTTTTATCGTGAGCACGCTGCCTGGGCTGGGCTGTTCGCACGGCCCACAGCAGAAAAACTCATTCGGGGCGGATTGAAGGCAGGTGCACAGACCCGGATTGGCGAGCGCAACCTTGAAGGCCTGCTGCGCGGCCTCGAGATCTAAAGGAATGCCACTCCTGAAATCGGACCCATGCGGAAACGGAATTCCGGCATGGGTTCACCGTATAAAGCCTACCGGCTAACTGGCGGCTGCCCATTGCGACAGCAATGCATAGAGTTTCGCGGGTTCCAGCGGTTTTCGCAGTACCAGATAACCTTCCTGCTCGGCCTCTTGCAAAGTGGGTGAGTTAAATTCTCCGCTGACCATGGCACCGCTGGTATCCGGCAGGCGTTCAAACAGCGCTTTTAATATATCGAACCCGCTCTCGCCAGAGCGGAGCCGTTGATCGCACAGCACGGCAAAAGGGCTGAAGCCTTCATCGATAATCGCAAACGCCTCCTCTGCACAGGCCGCACAGCGTACGGTAAGGCCCCAGGTACTCATTAAACTTGACCAGGCGGAAGTCACCAGCGGGTCATCGTCCACCACCAGGCAGGAACCGTACAGCGGCGCATAGCGGATGGGCGTAATGGCATTTGAGTAACTGTTTGTGCTTTCTGGTAGCTCGCATTCTCCGTTGTAAAGGGCAAAGCGCATCCAAAAACGGGAACCCTTGCCTTCAACGGAGTGCATGCCGTATTTCACCTTCATCAGTTTGGCGCAGCGTGCCACTACCGCCAGCCCTAATCCATGGCCGGCACTGTCGATTTTCCACGCCAGCTCAGGGCGATAATAGGGGGAAAAAACTTTGCCTTTTTCTTCGTCGGCGATGCCAACGCCGGTATCCCATACCTCGAACAGACATTCACTCCCCTGCGGGCGGATGGCTATCAGCACGCCCCCTTTTTGCGTATAACGCAGTGCATTTTGTATCAGGTTAATCAGTGATTGCCTGATGAGTAGCTGATCGCCCACCACGAGAATTCGTCGCTTAGGCCGCCAGGTCCGCAATGACAATTTCCGACTATTCGCCTCTTCACGAAACAGGGTAATCACCGAATCGAGCAGGGTACCCATATCTACATGGGTAGTGGCTGTGCTGACGTTGCCGGATTCAATCTTGCTGAGATCGAGTAGGGAATTAAACATAAGATGCACGGATCGTACACTTTGCTGCAGATCCAATAGCTGGGGGATGAGCGTAACATCGCGGTTTTTATGGATAATGGCTTCGATCAAAAAACCCATGGCGTGCACCGGTTGACGCAAATCATGACTGGCAGTAGTAAGAAATTGGTTTTTATCCAATAAGGCCTGCTCCGCTTCTTCTTTGGCCTGCCTGAATTGCTCCGCAAGACGGGAGCTTTCCTCTTCAAGGCGGGCTTGCTGGATAAAAAATTTATGGGAGCTCAATGCGTGGCGGTAGATGGCGAACCCATAAAGCAGGTTAAGCATCAGCACAATAAGCATGACATCGTTTAATCGCCAGATGATGCCAATATTCAGTATGCTCCAGCAGGAAAAGAAAAACAGGGTAAAGGTGCTAATGACTGGCGTTAAATGTGTTGCGTTGGCCGCAACGATAGCCGCGATACTGATGTTCAATAATAAGAAAAAGTCAAAATTGTTTATCTGCGGCGTGATTATATATAACGAAGAAATACCCAGTCCATGAACGAAGGCAACTTTATTGATATGAGGTAGCCAGCGCCGAAGAATAACGTCCGCATCTTTTTTTATTGTTTCTTTTTTATAGCTGCGATGCCATAACCTGATGGCGACGGCGCAGAACAAATATAAGACGATCCAGAGGGTAATCGGCCATAGGTTTTCACCCAGTAAATAAATCCAAATAGCGAACGGAATACCAACAAAGGGCACTGCGCTGAAGCTAAATACCAGGCGTATAAAGGTATTGTCCAGCAGACGGATTTGCGCACGGGGAGAAATACCATCATCTTGTAAAGATTGAAGTAACTTCATTGTAATGATCCCGATCTGCCGTGGAGCAGGGTGATCGCTTCCACCCGACTATTCACACCTATCTTTTTCAGAATATTACTGATGTGTTCTTTGACTGTGGGTTCTGAAATAGAAAGTTGCGAGGCTATTCTTTTATTAGGAAAACCACGCAGCATCATTGCAAGCACTTCAACCTGTCGCGGTGTTAAATTTAAATTTTGCAAATGCTTTTGGACGGAGACTACGCCCATCGCATTATCCTGAGGAAACCATAGTCGATTATCGGTGAGTGTGGCTACGGCTTTGGCGAATAATTCAGGCGATTCATTTTTAAGAACGAAACCATGACCACCGGCTTCTCGCACCTTTTGCCATATTTCATTGTTGTCGTCGCCACTGACCACCAGTAAACGAACCTGTGAATAACGTTCATTCACCTCTTTGAGTAATTTAAGCGCCGTGCCATTGGATAGCCAAAAATCTATAACCATTAAACGAGGAGGGCCATTTAGCATAATGTGGCGATAGCAATGATCTTCGTTGGTCGCCATGTGGACATGTTTAAATCGACAATGCGTATTAAGAAAATTGGCGATGCCGCTTGCCACCAAAGGATGATCATCAACGACCAGTGCATACTCCTGTCCCAAAGCTATCTCCTTCGCATAAACGTATCGGATGGTTCCGGTAATCTTTTATTATCCACCCTCCCTACTTTAGGAGGGTTTTTTCGTTTAGGAAAGAGAAATATATTATGCGGGGATTTGGATAAGGTAAAACATAGAACCATTCAGCGTTTGGATCTGTTTGGTTGAAAAGGATAATTTATGAAGAAACCATTTATCGCTCTGGCCGTGACTTTACTGGTCGCCGGTTGTTCAACGTTGAAAACCGATCAGGCAATACCTTTGCTGCAGGCGGAAACGGCTAAAATGCTGGGTCTGGGTTCATCAGACGAAATTACCGTGACCAATGTTAACGGCGCCCAACCCGACGCACTGGGTGGACAGAAACTCACTTACCGCGCCACCACTGAAAAAGGGCGTATTTTCGACTGCTCTTCGATGATGATGCCAGGGTTTTTAGGATCTGCGCCATCGCTGACCGCCCCGAGCTGTACCCCGGTTGTCACGCATAAATAATCTCCTGTGGGCGTGAGCCGAGGGGGAAATCAGTATTGATCCGCAAGCCCAATAAGTTTGGCATCGAGGCGTTAGCGCTGGGGGGCAATAAGCTTGCGTCTCGATGATAATCAGTTTGTGTTTGCGGCATTACGCACTCTACACCCTCTAATACATTGAATTTTTCATATAAATAATAATTTTGATGGCTCTAAGTTAATTAGGCCGGAGAGAAAACATGAAAGATAAAATATCGCATCATTTAGCGGTAAGAAAACCGCTTTCCAAAATTTACCTCGCACTTTTTTCCGCGCCATTGCTATTGATGGGATCTGCCGATATGGCTCGGGCCGACGATGTCATATTCGATGGTGAATCCAAAGTAACAGAACCCTTGGCCTACAGCGGGAATGTTTACGTCGGTCGCAATCAAAGTGGAAGCCTGTTGATAGATAATGGCCAGGTCGGCGGCTATAACATCAATATCGGCACCCGCTCAGACGGCAAAATTTATGAAAGCCTGGTCACGGTCAGAGGACCGAACGCGGTATTGAGCGCCGTAAACGATCAAAATGTTCTGCGGGGCAGTTTAAATCTCGGCCAGGGGACATTGCGGGTTGAAGATGGCGGGCTGGCCAGTGCGAAAGAAATTATCGTCGGCACCACCGGAGGTTACGACAGCCATTTGAATGTCAAAGGTGCCGGTTCCAGGGTGACCAGCGACAGGCTTGGCATCGGCTTTGGGCAAGGCGCGCGTTCCACCCTGTTGATTGAGGATGGTGGGGTGGTGACAACCACGGCCGCTGCCAGAATAGACAGCGGATTCAAGCCTGATGAGGCCGACAAGCTGAATCCCAAAGCCACGGTGACGGGCAAAAATTCGCAGTGGAATATCAGCCAAACGCTCACGGCCAACGGCGATGTGGACGTGCTCAATGGCGGCGTGATTAACGTCGGCAGCGCGGAAATTGCCGGCGTTTCTGGCTCGCGCAAAACTGCCGAACTTTATATCGCCGGTGAGAACTCGCGCTTTACCAGTGCCGGCAGCGTCAACGTGGGGGACTATGGCAACGGTGTGCTGTCGCTGGTGGACGGCGGAACATTCTCCGCCGGGGCTAACGAGCTGCGGTTGGGCGATACCGGCTCAGGTTCGAACAGGGGCGCGCTAATCATCGGCAGCCGCGGCAATATGGATACCGGCACCGGTCTGACCGAACCCACGCTCGGTGCGGCGGGCGGCGCGGGTACCCTCGATGCCCAAACGGTGGTCAATCTGCGCGGTGGGTTATTCGGTAGCTATGTGTATTTTAACCATACCTCCGACAACTACGATTTCCGCAATAAGATGGTTGGTGAAGGTGAAGTGATCAACACCGCCGGGCGGACGACGCTGAGCGGAGATCTTACCCAGCTCAAGGCGAACGTAACCGCCCGTGGCGGCAAAATCATCATTAACAGCGATATCAATACGCAGCCAGAAGACAGTCCTTTCGACGTGCAGACCCTGAGTGCCGAGAATGGCGGTACGTTGATTCTTAATGCGACAGCCGGTTCCGACGTCAGCAATGGTCTGGGTTACAGCAGTGCTGCGTCAATCAAATCCGGCGGCACGTTGGGCGGTAATGGCACTTTAGGCCAGACAGAAATTCAGTCCGGTGGTCATATTTCTCCCGGCGACGGGAATATTGGTACTCTGACGCTGAAACGCTATCTGAATTTCATTGGTGAATCTTTCTACGACGTCGATATCGCCGGTGATGGCCGCAGTGACAAACTGGAGGTTACGGGTAAAACCACTATCAGCGAGCAAGCGAAGGTGCAGGTGACTGCGCTGGACCCGCAAACCAGCTATCAGACCGGCCAAAGCTACCGTATTTTAACCTCGGAAGGGGGAATTGACGGGCAGTTCGCCGAAGCGGTCTCAAAATCTGCGTTTCTGGATGTGGCGCTCAAACACGAGGCTAACGCCGTGGATCTGACGATTGCGCAGAAAGGCGGCGGCGAGAACCCAGGCGGTGAAAATCCAGGTGGGGAAAACCCAGGTGGCGAAAACCCAGGCGGCGAGAATCCGGGGGGGGAAAACCCAGGTGGTGAGAATCCGGGAGAAGGCAGCGGCAAGCCCGGTATTTTCCAAACGGTGGCACAAACCGACAACCAATGGAATACCGCGGGGGCGCTCTCGACTCTGGCGCAAGGCGGCCCTTCATTGGCCCTGTACAACTCACTGTTGTTATTGAGTGCGCCTGAAGCTCGTGAGGCATTCAATCAACTTTCTGGTGAGGTCTATCCCTCCATCCAATCTAACCTGATTGCCGGCAGCACCATGCTGTTCAATGTGCTCAATCAGCGCATGTTGCGCGCTTTTGATAACGATACGTTGCCCGTTCCGCCATTGGCGATGACGCTGGTTCAACCGGCGCAGGCCGAAAACAGTGGCGTGTGGGGGCAGACGTTTGGCTCATGGGCAAGAAACAGCGGTAACGACAACGTCGGAAAACTCGATGGCAACACCAGCGGTTTCCTGCTGGGGGCAGACCATAAATTAGCGGATAGCAGTGTACGCGTTGGTGGATATTTTGGTTATAGCCGCGGTGATTATGATGTCGATAGCCGCCGCTCCAAGTCCGACAGCGATAATTATCACCTCGGTCTGTATGCCGCAGGGCAGCAAGGCGCCTTCTCGTTACGTGGCGCTTTGGGTTACACCTGGCACCGACTGGAAAATGAGCGCAACGTTAACTTCGGTAATTACTCGGATCGGCTTAAGGCAGACTATGATGCCGACTCGCTGCTGGCGTTCACCGAAGCGGGCTACCGTTTTGGGCAGTCGGACGCGAACCTTGAGCCCTTCGTCAATCTGAGCTATATCCGTCTGCATACTGATAACTTCGAAGAAAGTGGCGGTGCCGCAGCGCTTAGCGTGCGTAATGAAACGATGAATACCTTCTATTCCACGTTGGGCGTGCGCGGTACGGTTGAACTGCCGCAGAACGTCAGTCTTTACGGCTCATTGGGTTGGCAACATGCCTACGGCGATAAAACTACCTCTTCGCGTATGGCCTTTGCCGGCAGCGATGCCTTTACTACGCAGGGCACCGCGGTTGATGACAACCTGATGGTGGCGGACGTTGGGGTGAGCGTGAAGCTGTCGCGATCCACTAGCCTGGATCTCGGCTATCAGGGGCAATACGGTTCTGATACCCAGGTTAATGCCGTTAATGCCAACATCCGATGGTCATTCTGATTTACTGAGTAATTAGGTTTCTGTGGTATCGAGATGTCGCTGGGCAACGGGATGTTGCCTGGCGATATCTCAGCTTCGGCGCTCCTGTGCCGCAAGGCAAGGCTCTTCGGACGAAGAGTGCTCAAACAGCTTAAATAACGCGGTTCGTTCATCCTCGGTCAAGTCCCGCCATTCGCCCAACGCTAACCCAGCGGGGTATGGATTACATTTATCTAGGTTATGGATAATTGAAAATACTCATAGATTTTGACATTTTCGGAAATCACGCTGATAAGGTAAGCTGTACGATAAATACACAGGAAAAACACGAATAAGGGACTGGTTTAGGATGCGTGGATTAACAAGGGCGTTAACGATTTTTACTGGCAAGAAACCTTTTAATGACCGTTTAGCGGATGATATGCAATGCGGGGATATGAATGAACGTACTTTGAAGCAATGTTACCATTTAGAACAGATATCAACGCATATAAACTGGAGTACTTATAAAGCCCCGTACGATCACCCGTTAACAAGAAACATCCCGGCGGCCAGCAAAGAAAAAGTGGTTTCAATGCTTTTTGATGAATTGAGGTCATCATCAAGATATTTTTCTTTCATAGGGGCTTATCAGGGGGTGATCGCTAAGCTGTTCAATCATATGCAGTATAATAACGGTGTTGCTTACTATGATGTTCAAATGGATCAAGCCTATAAGAAACTTATACTAAGCGATAAATCTGAAAATAGCACGCTTGTTCGAATTAAAAACGTCCTGGATACTTTTGACTTTAATTCTTATGAGTTGAATAAAGAAGCATTCTCTCTTCAGTTGTCACAAAGCCGCTTGCCGAAATATGTTCGTTGGAAAGATTCTGTTAATGGGCTGGGAGTAACGGTCCATGATATTAACAGTACAGAGATAAGTATCGAGTCGCTTGTTTTTCAGGGTAACAGCTACACTGCTGTCGTTAAATATAAGGCTCAAGACCATTTTGGTCTGGACAAAGATGACATTGGGAAGTTGAAATTTAATTCTATTAGTTTCTTTAGAATTTGGTTTGTGCTTCAGCGGTATGAAAAATTTGCATACAAACCGTTCTTCACCAATTTCGGCGCGAAAATAACACTGACAGGTGAGAACAATGTTTCGTAAATATAAATTTAAGATCGCTGTAATCGCAATCTTGATTGCTATTATTTGGTTGGCCTGGGTGATGGTAAGGCCTGCGAGTATTGTAAGGGTTGATGGCGCGTCGGTTTATGTTGAAAATCTTCCACTGACTACCGAAGGTAAAATTTCTTGGTGGAACGATAATAAGGCTATGCTTCAGAATGGGTATTCTATTATCAAAGATAAAAGTCATTTTACCGTTGCTATAATGAATTTCGGTGGTTACGTAGAGCTTCCAACAGGTAGCAATGATGGGAGTGTTGATGACTATCATTGTTTTAACGATGTAAAAAGCAATAAGAAATGTATCTATAATAATATATCGATGATTATCAATGGTAATACTAACAAGAAGGTTTTTATAAGCCTTGATGGGAAGTTTTATGTCCAAACGCCTGATAATAAACTAGAGCTAGTAAATAGTCATTAACCTTCCCCCGTTAAATTCTGGGCGTTATTCTACCCGGCCGGTTTATATAAAAGCACGTCGCCATTTCGTCGCTGCTTGGTAGGTGGCGTGATGGTGTACGGCGGTATCACTGGTCCGCAGGCTGCTTCATGGCGATATTTCAAATAGGCGCAGATCCTACATGACGAACAATGTGAGGGCCTATGGCAGCAATGCCGCAAGGCAAGGCTCTTCGGACGAAGAGTGCTCAAGCAGCTTAAATAACACGGTTCGTTCATCCTCGGTCAAGTCCCGCCATTCGCCCAGCGCTAATCCTTCCAGACTGATGTTCATGATGCGCACGCGCTCAAGTCGGGTGACTTGATAGCCAAAGTATTTACACATACGGCGGATTTGGCGGTTAAGCCCCTGCACCAGCGTAATGCGAAACACCTGCGCAGTTTCCTGCGCCACCTGGCATTTATGGGTCACTTTGCCCAATATCGGCACGCCCGCGCCCATGCCCTGAATAAACGCATCGGTCAGCGGTTTGTCGACGGTGACCAGGTACTCTTTTTGGTGATCATTGCCGGCGCGCAGGATTTTATTGACCAGTTCACCGCGGTTGGTCAGAAAAATCAGCCCCTGAGAATCTTTATCCAGGCGGCCAATGGGGAAGGTGCGCTGGCTGTGGTTAACGAAATCACCGATGTTGTTCGGTACGTGTTTGCCCATGCTGGTGATGATGCCCACAGGTTTATTCAGCGCGATCAGCACCAGATCTGCATCATCACGCGGCGCTATCTGCTGCCCGTTAACACTCACAACATCGCCAATAAATACCGGCGCACCCACTGCGGCCAGGTTATCGTTGATAAAAACCTTACCCAGTTTGATATAGCGATCGGCCTGACGGCGGGAACAGATACCGCTGTCGCTAATGTATTTATTCAGGCGAATGGATGATTGAGTTGGCATGGTGTCCCCGTAAAACGCGGACTATACATCACCCGGAGGGCATTGCGAAGATTGCTTAAAATTGCACATCGTCAAAGGCCTGTTTTTCATGGCAGTATAGTGCTCCAAATAACGGGCGCTCTGCCATTAAACGAGGCTGACTCATTGAATAAAATAGCACTTTCGTTCTCACTGACCCTGCTGCTTGCCGCATCCGTGATGCCTGCGCAGGCGAAGCAAAACTCATCCCTCAAGTCACCGGCATCAGGCGTGTTGTGCGACCGTTATGCCTGTGCGAATGGCACCGATGGCATTTCCCGCCCATTGACCGAAAAGTATCTCGGCAAGAAAGTCGCCAGCAAACTGTCTTCGCAAGGTGACTTCGACCCGACCGAATTCACCTTTGCCAATGGCATTTTCTGCGATGTCAAAGAGCGACTGTGCCGCGCGGATCGTTACTACGGCGAAGGCGGTAAACGCACCGGCGCCGTTTCCAGGAAATACACCGAGCTGCTTTTCGGCCACTAATAGCCCAACATGCGGCTGGCTAAAGGTCCGTCAGGCCTCGTCCACCTTCACCACCAATGTATTCAGCGGGGTAAGAGTTTGCCCGGTGCTGCCGGTTGGCGTCATACGCGGGATCGGCTGGCCGCTATCGCTTTCTACCAGCGTTGATCTTGCCTCTTGTGCGTCAAACAGATAATCCTCCCCCCACTGGCGCAGGCCGACGATAACCGGGAACAAGGCGCGCCCCTTGTCGGTGAGAATATATTCCTGATAGGCACTGCCGTCCGAGGCGGGGGCAATCTCCAGAATGCCGTGCGCCACCAGGGTGCGTAGCCGGGTGGAGAGGATATTCTTCGCCATCCCCAGTCCCTTTTGAAATTCGCTGAAACGGCGCACGCCGTCGAAGGCATCGCGCACAATCAGCAGCGACCACCAGTCACCAATCACATCCAGCGTACGTGCCACCGGGCACAGTGCATCTTCCAGACTTTTACGTTTCATGGCTTTCCATTCCTGTAGCGATATCTGGTTGCATTATAAAACCTCCGTGCGTAAAGTTCATTGGGTTTAATAATGAAACCACTTTGGAGCGAACGATGAGTGATAAAACGCTGGATCCAATTTGTGCCTCGCAGGGCAGAGCGCTGAGTCGCCTGCCTGCATCGCTGGTGTTATTGCTGGCGGGGGCCAGTGCCTTTAGCGTGGCGAATGTGTATTACGCTCAACCTTTGCTGGACGCCATTGCTCAGGATTTTCATATCAGCCTGGCGTCGGTGGGCATGGTGATCACCGTCACTCAGTTAGGCTGTGCATTGGCATTGTTGCTGGTGGTGCCGTTGGGCGATCGGATTAATCGTCATCGGTTGCTGGCGGTTCAGCAACTGCTGCTGATTGCCGCACTTTGTGTGGTCGGCTGGGCGAACAGCAGTCTGTTATTACTGTTCGGCATGCTGCTGGTGGGATTACTGGGTACCGCCATGACCCAGGGATTGGTCGCCTTCGCCGCTACATTGGCAGCGCCGCATGAGCGTGGTCGCGTAGTCGGCGCTGCGCAAGGCGGGGTGGTTCTCGGGTTGTTATTGGCGCGTACGCTTTCCGGCGCACTGGCGGACATCGGTGGCTGGCGAGCGGTTTACTTTTTCTCGGCGGCGGTAACCTTGGTCCTGTTGCCGGTACTAGCACGTCTGTTGCCCGTCTCCCACACAGCGCCTTCAACGCTCAGTTATCCGGCGCTGTTGCGATCAATGCTGACGTTGCTGTGGCGCGATCGCACGCTGCAGATCCGCGGCATGCTGGCGCTGCTGATGTTTGCGGCATTCAGCATTTTTTGGAGTGCCCTGGTGCTGCCACTCAGCCAGGCGCCGTTTAATTTTTCACATTCGGTGATTGGGGCCTTTGGTCTGGTGGGGGCGGTGGGGGCGCTGGCGGCAGTACGTGCCGGACATCTGGCCGATCGCGGCCTGGGGCAGGTGGCAACAGGTATCTGTCTGTTGCTGTTGCTACTGGCCTGGTTGCCGCTCGGCCTGCTGAGTTACGGGCTGGGATGGCTGATTATGGGCATTGTGCTGCTCGATCTGGCCGGACAGGCCATTCACGTGTTGAATCAGAGCCTGATTTTCAGCGCACATCCGCAGTCTCATAGCCGGTTAGTCGGCTGCTACATGCTGTTCTACGCGGTGGGCAGCGGGCTGGGTGCCTTTGCCAGCACCCACGTATTCGCCCTGGCGGGCTGGTCTGGCGTGTGTTGGCTGGGGGCGAGTGTCAGCCTGGTGGCCTTGTTGTTCTGGGGGCTGACGCTGCGTGCAATGCCGGCCTTAGACGCGTCGGTTGAGCAATGACGGCCGGAACCCCGGCTCGTCGCACAGCAACTGCGTAGCCGGCGATCGCGGCTCGCATGTGGTGGGGCCGGACGAGTTGGAGCTGGTGCCGCCGGGTTATAAAGATGTGGGCGGCGCACGTTTCCAAGTGGGGTACGTCGGTCTGGCGGTGGCGAGTGGGAGATTTTGCCGCCGCTGGTCAGGGAGGTAGGTGTTAACGATCAGACCGAACGCCCGCACTATGTGTTCCAGGACGGCAAGTATTACCTGTTCACCATCAGCCATAAATTCACCTATGCCGAAGGGTTGACCGGGCGGGATGGGGTATACGGTTTCGTCAACGATAGTCTGACAAGCTTTACACGCCGATGAACACATCAGGTCTGGTGCTGGGTAACCCGCCGGAACAGTCTTTCCAGACGTATTCGCACTGCGTGATGCCAAATGGGTTTGGTGGCGTCGTTTATCGACAGCGTGCCGACCGTTGGCCAGGATTACCGTATCGGCGGGACTGAGGTGCCAACGGTGCGGATTGAGCTGGAAGGCGACCGTTCTTTTGTACGCTAGGTATATGATTACGGTTATATCCCTGCGATGCAGGATATCGTTTTGCAAGGGTAACCTGCGGCCTTTGGAGCGGCTCACAGCGGATGACGTTATTCAGTTACTTGGAGAGCAAAAAATACAGTCAGACGGCTTAGCCTGATCTTGATAAGAAGATCAATAACGTGATGGTAATAGCGATAACGAATCAGGAATTTTTTATGAATGCGGGCATAATTCCTAAAAACGAGCCCTCTGTTGAGTATTTTTAACCCTGAATTTATCATTCACTCACTATGCTGATGTTTATGCTCTCACAAAGGATTATTTATGGAAACGGAAAGTTCATTGCGCCTCTTAACTTTAGGGGGGGATTTAGCAAAAACAGTTTTTGGTAATTCAATTAAATTCAATGGAATAAAGTATGGGTTCATTGTGAAAGCTATCTCCCATTTGGGTTGCAGGGAAATTTTGTTGGAATGACACCAAACGGTGAAATGTATTTCAGAAAAGAAACGTACCTTAAGGATTTTTCTTTATCATCAAAATCTAATCAACATTTTTTTATAAATGGTTTAAAGAGCGAAATTGGCCGGCAGGCCGGGTTTCAAGGGAAGGTAGATGGAAACACCTTAGCTCTATATAGAAAAATACTACCGCCATCAATTTTATAGAAGGAGCGAACTGATGAAAGTTATGAGCGCATTTATTCCCGTTTTACTTACAACATCTTGTCACCTAAACGATCCCCGACCAGAAAATCATAGGGCTAATGTAACTACAGTCGGGAATAGTGTTTGTGTTACATCGCCAGATTCTGAAGGAGAAAACATATCTTCGTTAAATATTAGTGAGGTTGGTAATGGTCTGAATGCGTTAGATAAAACCTTCACTATGGAAAATGCACCCAAATTATATCCAAATGAATGCGCTCCTAATTTTGGTTTTAAATTTGAATACGGTAAGTCATATATATTTTCTATTAATTCAATACGTATAAGTAAAAATAATACTGTGAAAAATGGAAGGGCTTATAGTGTGACGTTTTCTTTATGGATGGATAAAGGGGAGTTAAAAGCGGTAGATATTAACTAAATTCTTCGAGAGTCATCCTTTCGCACAAAAAATTTTGTAAAAGTAGGGCACTTTCTTGTAAGCACACCCACTTTCGTCCCACGCACTTTTTGAGACTTCCAGGATGAGGTCAACAACACAATTTCAGATTTCAGGCCCTTGAGTCTGCTTACGTCGCAAACCAACTAAATGCCTCATGCTGGGGTATGGCCCGCGCTCTGCTCATGAAACAAAACCCGTATTTTGTCGTTAACCTCTGGCCTGACGATGCCTGGCCTTTTCAGGTTTGGCTCACCGTGGATGAGGCTGTTTTTTAGGCGAGTGCATCAGGTAATAGTCTTCCGCGCCGTCATTGCCGGTAGCGATCGTCCGCCAGCCGTGTTTGTGGTAAAAGGCCAGCGCCTTCTCATTCTTGACCAGACATTTCAGCGAGCCGGTGGCGGTAAACGTCTGCTCTGCTGCCTGCAACAGCGCGCTGCCGACGCCCAGGGGCGGCAGCTGAGGGTCGACATACAGATTGTGAATAAAGTTATCCTGACGATAAATCGAAACGAACCCCAGCCGCTTGCCGTTTTCTTCCGCAATCCAAATATCCTCGCCCAGCGTCGAGCGATCGAAATCTTCCAGTCGGTAATCTTCGGTATTACGCCAGGGAAATGCCGCCTTGCGCGATGCCAGATACAGGGTGCGCAGGAACGGACGGTCGGCCTCTTGGTATTTTCTTATTCGCATGGCGGCTCCTTTTTGTTTTTTGCCACTATAGCGCGATTGACCTCACCGGCGGCAACCCCAATAATGGCCCTCTGACTCGGGGTGCCTCTAGGGGCTGAGATTTTACCCGTATTACCTGATCTGGATTATGCCAGCGTAGGGAAGTCTCGGTGCCCCAACCGGTACCCGCCTTCTTGAACGCCGGTTGGGAGGAATATGCTCGCTCGACCTGATGTTTTACCCGGCGCCCGCGCCGCGGCCTGTTTAACCCAATTTAAACGCCAACCTCCATTGATTCATTGCCTGACCAACGACGTGGTGCAGGAGCTAACGGCAAACGTGTTGCTGGCGCTCGGCGCTTCCCCGGCAATGGTGGTGGAGCCGACCGAAGCGGCGCAGTTCAGCCAGCTGGCGGATGCCTTGCTGGTCAATATCGGCACGCTCAATGCCTCGCGGGCCGAATCCATGCTGGCAGCTGTAGAAGCCGCCAATGCGGCAGGCACGCCCTGGGCGCTGGATCCGGTCGCCGTCGGCGGGCTGGCGTATCGCACCGCCTTTGCCCAAGATTTGCTGGGCGAAAAGCCGGCGGCAATCCGCGGCAACGCTTCTGAAATCATGGCGCTGAGTGGCCTGCAGGCGAGTGGCCGCGGCGTCGACAGCGCTGACGATTCACTGGCGGCGTTACCGGCGGCGCGGGAGCTGGCTTGTCTCAGCGGGGCGGTGGTGGCGGTGACCGGCGTGGTGGATTACATCACCGACGGCCAGCGTGACTGGGCGGTTGCCGGGGGCGACGTGCTGATGACGCGAGTGGTGGGTACCGGTTGCGCACTTTCGGCCGTGGTGGCGGCATTTTGCAGCCTGCCGGGCGATCGCCTGGACAACGTGGCGACTGCCTGCCGGGTGATGTCACTTTGCGGTGAGATGGCCACGCACCGCGCCGCCGGGCCGGGCAGTTTTACCCCGGCATTCCTCGACGCGCTGTACCAACTGCGCCCGGAGGATCTGCAATGAAACGGATTAACGCGTTGACCATCGCCGGTACCGATCCGAGCGGGGGGGCCGGGATCCAGGCCGACCTGAAAGCCTTCTCCGCGCTGGGGGCCTACGGTGCCTCAGCGATCACCGCGCTGGTGGCGCAAAATACCCGCGGCGTGCAGTCGGTGTATAACATCGAACCGGCTTTTGTCGCCGCCCAGCTTGATTCCGTGTTCAGCGATCTGCGTATCGACAGCACCAAGATTGGCATGTTGGCCAACGCCGACATTGTGCAGGCGGTCGCGGAGCGTTTACGTCACTATCAGCCGTCGTTTGTGGTGCTGGATACGGTGATGCTGGCGAAAAGCGGCGATCCTCTGCTGGCGCCGGAGGCGGTGGAATCGATTCGTCGCGAGCTGCTGCCGCTGGTGTCGATCATCACGCCGAACCTGCCGGAGGCGGCGGCCCTGCTGGAATGCGCCCCGGCGGAAAATGAACGCCAGATGCGTGAACAGGGGCGGGCACTGTTGGCGATGGGTTGCCAGGCGGTATTGATGAAGGGCGGCCATCTTAGCGAAAGCGAAAGCCCGGACTGGCTGTTCAGTGCGGGACTGGAGCAACGCTTTACCGCGCCGCGCGTAGCGACCCGCCATACGCACGGCACCGGCTGCACGCTGTCTGCCGCATTGGCCGCCCTGCGTCCGCGTCACGACGACTGGGCAGGCACGGTGGCTGCCGCCAAGGATTATCTGCAAAAAGCCTTGCAGCAGGCCGATACGCTGGAAGTGGGGCACGGCATCGGGCCGGTACATCATTTTCACGCCTGGTGGTGAGCCAACTTTTTGCTACCCTTGTGGTCTGACTAGATCCAGGCCCGGTATTGGCCGGGTGCGATTAAATTTTATCAAGGGAGAAGGCCATGACAGGACAAAACGCACTTCGCGGCGCCATCTTCGGCGCATTGCTCAGCTTCAGCGTGGGTGGCTTTGCCCAGCAGATCGTCACGACTTCCGATGTGATCCAGCAGCCTGGCTATCAGACCAGTTGGCAGAACATGGTGAAGGGGCATGCCCGTTTGCCGGGCTGGGCGCGCAAAGGGATTGGGACCTCAACCCCGGCGCAAAGCCTGAGCTGGAAGGGGCAAAACTATCTGGTGGGTAATATCTGTAAACCCCACGATTGCGCCAACAACTTTATGATGGTGGCGTTTAAAGAAGACAAGTCGCAGGCCTGGGCGGTACGCGTCGAAGTGGCGAATAAGCCGGAAGCGATTGATCATCCGAAGAAATACGCTAAATACCAATGGCTGGGCAAGCCGGACGAGGACATGAAGGCGCTGTTGAAACAACAGTTCGAGAATAATCCGGACTGGAAATAAGCGGACTTTAGCGTCGTACGTATCCCCTCTCCCTAAGGAGAGGGGACAATATTATTGCCGCCATGGGCAAGCATTAGTTAATGCGGTCAGCCGATACCGGCCTGATGCAGGTCGTGCAGGTTGATGGCACCCACCAACACCCCCTCAAGATTGACCACCGGCGCAGCGCTGATGTGCTGTTCGTGCAACGCTTCCAGTGCTTCTCCGGCGCGCCATTGTTCCGGTAAACGGTAGCCGGGGCGGGTGATCGCCGGACTTAACGCATCCTGCAGGCTATTGCCTTTCACCAGCCAGCGACGCAGGTCGCCGTCGGTAAACACCCCTACCACTTTCTGCTGTGCGTCGCACACTGGCACCAGTCCCAACCCGGTACGGCTCAGTTCCAGCATCGCTTCCATAACGTTGGCGCTTTCACCGACCTGCGGCAGGCGATCGCCGGTGCGCATCAGGTGATGTACCCGGTTCAGCAGGCGTGCGCCCAGACTGCCGCCCGGATGCGAACGAGCAAAGTCTTCGGCGTTGAAACCGCGTTGACGCATCAGTGCCATCGCCAGTGCATCGCCCATCATCAGCGTATTGACCGCGCTGGAGGTCGGTGCCAGCCCCATCGGGCATGCCTCACGTTCAACGCTGATGTCCAGCACGCAGGCCGCCGCCTGGGCCAGCGGTGACTCTTTGCCGCCGGTAATGGCGATCACCGGGATGTTATTTTCCGCCAGCAGCGGCAGGATCAGATCCAGCTCTTTGGCACGGCCCGAGTAGGAGATGAACACCACCACGTCGTCGGCACCGATCATACCGAGATCGCCGTGCAGCGCTTCCGCCGGGTGCACGAAGAATGACGGGGTGCCGGTACTGGCCAGCGAGGCGGCAATTTTTTTACCGATATGGCCGGATTTACCGATGCCGGAAATCACCGCCTTGCCGCGGCAGTTCAGCAGCAGTTCGCAGGCACAGACGAAGTTGTCGTCCAGTCGTGCCAGCAGGCGTTGTGCTTCGGCCAGTTCAATTTCCAGCGTTTCGCGGGCAAAGGCCAGCAGGGCGGCACTATTACTCATCAGAATCTCCTACCAGAAGGATATTGATGCCTTTCGCTTGCAGCGCGGCGAGATAATCCGGGTTGATGTTTTTATCGGTGATCAACGTATCGACGGCGCTCAGATCGCAAACCACATTGGGGCTTTTGCGGCCGAATTTTGACGAATCCACCAGCAGGATAATGCGGCTGGCGGCTTCGCACATCGCCTTGCTGACGTTATGCACTTCGTTAAAGGTGGTGACACCGGCATTGAGATCCACGCCGTCTGCACCGATAAACAGCTTATCAAAGCTGAACTGCTGGAAAGCCGACTCCGCCAGACTGCCGTGGAAGGACGCCGATTTTTTGCGATAGGTGCCGCCGGGCATCAGGATGGTCTGGTCGTTATCCAGCTCCACCAGCGCATTGACGATGTGCAGGCTGTTGGTCATTACCGTGATGTTATTGAACTGCGCCAGATGCGGGACCATTTGCAGTACCGTACTGCCGGCATCGAATATCAGCGAGTCACCGTCGTTGATCAACTTGATGGCGGCGTAGGCGATCTGGCGTTTCTTTTCGGTGTTGATATGCGTTTTTCGGTCGATGGGCTGGTCCCCATCGTCGCGGCTGAGTACCACGCCGCCGTAGGTGCGGATCACCTCGCCTTCGTCTTCCAAGAGGGTGAGATCTTTACGAATGGTGGTGCCGGTGGTGGCAAAATGTACCGCCAGGGCATCCACTGCCGTTTTGCCATGTCGCTGCAGATATTCAAGGATAGCGGCCTGTCGCTGCTTTGGTTTCATAGCCCGTCCTGTTCACAAGAGTTGAGCATTTCCCTTTAATGAATAATTCAACATGAAAGGTAATGTCTTTTAATGTGAAAATATCATGATTTAGGGGCAATCGCTAACGATAGTGCTGTCTGGCATGCACGATCCTCGGGGAAGATCACATCCGGGTGCAGATCGCTCTGGTGCAGGCCATGCAACCGGTCGATTGGCCGCGGTTGGGCAAAAATGGTCAGGCCGCGCATCAACATGCTGCCGCACACTCGCCGTTCTGCATCGAAGGCCAGCGCCAGCACCACCCGTGGCCGAAAGCGCCCGCTGGAACGTCCGACACCGACGCGGCCCAATTGGCACAGGCGGTCGAAGGCACGGTTGAAACGCTGGAGCTGCCACCATCCGAGCGCGATTTGCAGCAGCCAGGCCAGCACGGCGAAGATGATTAATGCCTGGGTCATAGTATCTCCTGTGTATCTTCCCTCTCCAGACGGAGAGGGAACCAAAACTCAATCAGAACATCACCTGACCGCCGGTAATGTTGATCGACTGCCCCGTGCAATAAGACGCTTTATCGCTGGCGTAAAACAGCAGGGTATTCAGCACGTCCTGGTAATCACAACCGCGTTTCAACGGCACCTTATCGGTGTAATATTTTTCAACTTCATCCGGCGCGATCCCCAGTTTTTGTGCGTACTGCGGCAGTAGCGACTGGAACATGGGTGACTTCAGCAGGTTGCCGAGCATCAGTGAATGCACGGTAATTCCGTATTCCGCCAGATCGAGCGCCAGTGACTGAGTCAGCCCAACACCGCCGAACTTGGCTGCGCTGTAGCCCGAGTTGTGTTTGCTACCAACCTTGCCGGACTTGGAGTTGATCTGAATGATTCGCCCGGCAAGGCCGTCACGGATCATCAGGCGGGAAAACTCACGAGCACAGAGGAAATACCCCACCAGATTGACCTGCAGCGAGCGATCAAAATCCCCTAATGGAAAATCGATGATCGGTGCGGCCTTGGCGATACCGGCGCTGTACACCAACAGATTGACCTGGCCAAATTTTTTATCCACTGCCGCCGCCAGGGCCATGACGCTTTGTTCATCGGTGGCATCGGCCTGGAAACCCTGCGCGATGCCAGCGCCGTATTGGTGGTTAATCTGCTGCGCCACCTGGCGGGCGTTATCCGCGTTTAAATCGGCTACCGCCACGCGGTAACCCGCCTGCGCCAGTCCCAGGCACAAAAATGCACCTAATGTTTGGCCTCCGCCAATCACAACAGCTACTTCAGACATGGTCTACTCCTTATGCGATAAATTTCAGCGTACTGCCTAACGGGATATCAACCGGCGTGGTACCGGCCACGTGGATAGAACCGGGAAATTCGGCCTGATTTTCCCCGTCGAAACGCACGGTAAGGTGGCCCAGTTCACGCAGGTTTTGGTTGGCGACGTCACCAACGGCGGTAATGGGATAACGCTGCTCCGCCAACTCCATCCAGCCGCCAGCCTGCAGTTCGCCGAGGGTATTGCCGTGCCGATGGATGAAGCAAAACTCTTCGATATCTGCCGGTGCCCCTTCACGGAAGGTGATCAGCATGTCGTCCAGCAGTGCCTCGCGAGCACTGTCGCCAATCTGGGTGATGGTGGTTTGGAAAATGGTGTTCATGGCTAGCCCCTGGCAGTAAAAGTTATTGGTAGATGAAGGCTGAGGCGGCCCAGGCGATCAGCACCGTAGGTGCGCCGGTCAGGAAACGTCCGACCAACACCGAAGGTACACCGACCCGCACCGTGTCCTGCTTGGCTTCCGCCAGAGACAGCCCCACCGGGATAAAGTCACAGGCGGCCTGCGCGTTAATCGCAAAGAGCGCAGGCAGCGCCAACTGGGGGGGAATATGGCCCAGGCCAATTTGTACCCCGACCAGCACGCCTATCACTTGAGCTATCACCGCGCCAGGGCCGAGGAACGGCGACAGCAGCGGGAAGGAACAAATCAGCGCCAGCGTTACCAGGCCAATCGGGCTGCTGGCCAATGGCGTCAGACCGTGGGCAATAAAATCCCCCAGGCCGGAGGCCATGATGATGCCGATCAGCGCCGAGACGAATGCCATAAACGGCAGAATGGTTTTCAGTACCGTGTCGATGGTGTCGCGACCAGACTGAAAGAACACCGCCACCACCGAGCCCATGCCCATGCCGACTTTTGCCAACAGGCCGTCACTCTGCTCAGTGATTTTTTTACTGGTGTCGTAATCCCGCCCCTTGGGTTGTGGCGCGGGGGCCGCTTGCGCCGTCTCTGTTGCCGATTCAACCCGGCTGATATTGCTGTCGCGTACCCCGGAAACGTAAATATCCTCGAGGATAAATTTCGCCAGCGGGCCGGATTGACCGGTGGCGTGGATATTGACCGTCGGAATACGGCGTTTGGGGTACAGACCGCAGCGCAGGGTGCCGCCACAGTCAATGACCATCACGCCAATCTCTTCCGCCGGTGGTTCACCTTCCTTAAAGCCATCGACGGCCGGCCAGCCGGTCAGTTCGCTAAGCCGGTCGACGATCGACGGGCGGGTACCGGCAGTGATGTACACCACTTTTTTCCCCGGCTCTATCGGTAACTGCAACGGGCCACCCCAGCCGCTATCGCCTTTCTCAATACGGATAAAAGCACTCATGCTGAACTCCACGGATTAAAGTTGTACCTGACGGTCCAGGCGGATGCCCATCTTGCGTTCGAACAGGCTGGTGGTGAGATCGGTGACCCAACCGCGGAAAAAGTTGGTGAACAACCCGACCAGGAAATAACTCACCGCCAGCGGCCCCAGCGGCAGGCCGAGGGTAGTCAGCCCGCTGGCGATACCGAGGTAAACGAACAGTTCGCCGGGGTTGATATGCGGAAACAGGCCATTCATCGAGTGGCAGCTGTAGGACGCCGCCGCGTAGTAGCTGGGTTTGTATTTCTCGGGCATAAAGCGGCCGAGGCTGAGGGTCATCGGGTTGCAAAACACAAAGGTGCCGATCAGCGGCAGCAGCAGATAGCGTGAAACCGGGTTCCCCGCGCAGCGCTGCGCCAAGCGTTCGATACGTTCCTGGCCAACAAATTTGATCAACGCGTTCATAATAACCAACAGGCTGATTAACAAAGGTAAAATGCCGGTCACCATGCCGACAAACACTTCACCACCTTTCTGAAACAGGCCGATAAACCCTTCGGCGCCGTGGGTGATTAGCTCAATCATTATTGTTCTCCTGAGATGGAAGGTATGGCCTGGAGCTAACGCTGGCTCTGTCGCCATGGGCCTTACACTAATCACTTTGCGGATTGATTTGTTTTAAATAGATCACAGTTTGAAAGATAAATATTTTATTGTGAAAGTTAATTATGAAAGAAAAATAAGATAAAAGCGCGGTAGCCGTTAGGCAAGGAGGAAAATGGCAGCAGATTAAGGGCATAAAAAAGCCCGGCGAACCGGGCTGGGCTAACAGGTTTTGCGAGTGACGGGATCAGGCGATGGTGACTTTCTTATCCAGATAGGTGTCCTGAACGGCATTGATCAGCGCGACACCTTCTTTCATCGATTTCTTGAACGCTTTACGCCCCAAAATCAGACCCATGCCGCCTGCACGCTTGTTGATGACCGCGGTGCGCACCGATTCCTGCAGGTCGTTTTCACCGGCGGCACCACCGGAGTTGATCAACCCGGCACGGCCCATATAGCAGTTGGCTAACTGGTAACGAACCAGATCGATAGGGTGGTCGGTAGTCAGCTTGCTGTAGACGCGGTCGTCGGTATAACCGAATTTCACCGCGCGATAACCGCCGTTGTTTTCCGCCATTTTCTGCTTAACGATATCGGCACCGATAGTGGCGGCAATATGGTTGGCCTGGCCGGTGAGATCGGCGCTGGAATGGTAATCGACCCCGTCTTTGTTAAATGCCGGGTTACGCAGATAGGCCCACAGTACGGTGACCATGCCCAGTTCGTGGGCGCGCTCGAAGGCGCTTGAGATTTCCTCAATTTGGCGGCGCGACTGCTCGGAACCAAAGTAAATGGTAGCACCGACCGCGACCGCGCCCATATTGAAAGCCTGCTCGACGCTGGCATACAGGGTTTGGTCATACTGGGTCGGATAGCTCAGGGTTTCGTTGTGGTTCAGTTTGACCAGAAACGGGATTTTGTGGGCATAGCGGCGCGATACCGAAGCCAGCACGCCATAAGTGGAGGCGACGCAGTTACAACCGGCCTCAATGGCCAGTTCGACGATATTTTTCGGATCAAAATACAGCGGGTTGGCGGCGAAAGATGCGCCGGCGGAGTGCTCAATCCCCTGGTCAACCGGCAGAATCGACAGGTAACCGGTGCCGGCCAGGCGGCCGTGGTTAAGCAGGCTTTGCATCGAACGCAGGACGGTGTTGGGTCGGTTGTTATCGATCATGATCCGGTCGACAAAGTCGGCGCCCGGCAGGTACAGATTCTCAGCAGGGATGGTGGCACAGCGGTGTTGCAACAGGTCTTCCGCTTCCTTTCCTAACAATTGCGCAATATCAGTCATGATTGACTCCTGATGAGCTTCCTAATACACCGGCAGCAAAAACAGTAAGGTATGAATGGTTGCCCGCGTAGTAAAAAGCAGTGATTGAAGCTGTAAAAACGAGAGTAATGAAATCCTGATAGCAAGGAGAAACAATAGATGCGATTGAGAGGAAATGCCATTTGCAAAGCCAAATAGCGGGGGGCGATCGCCCCCTGGAAGGTCAGAGCTTGACTATTCGGCGTCGAACCACGCGGTATTTTGCAAAGAGATGGGGGTAATGGAGTAGATCATCTCTTGCAGGTGCTCATGGATGGCACGCTCGGCGGCATCGGCATCCTGCGCCTTCAGCGCGGCAAAAATGCGGTAATGTTGCTGCAGCAGACTTTCCGGCGGAGAGACCTCGCTCAGGCTGAGAAAACGCACCCTGTCCATGGTGGCCTTGATGGTTTCTATGGTCTCCCAGGCTAACGGGCATTCGGCAAACTGGGTGAGCAACTGGTGAAATTCATCGTCCAGCGCCAAAAACTCACGCGTCTGCTTGTTCTGTGCCGCCAGCTCCTGACGGTGCAAATTATGCTCCAGCGTCATCAGCTGTTCCTGGGTGATGCGTTCCGCCGCACGGCGCACAATTGCGCACTCCACCGCCTGACGGATAAAACGCCCGTCGGCCACCCGTTTGGCGGAAATTTTCATCACGAAAGTCCCGCGCTGCGGCAAGATCTGCACCAATCCGGCCTCCGCCAGCTTGATAAAGGCTTCACGCACCGGTTGGCGTGAAACGCTAAAGCGGGTGGAGATCTCTTTCTCTGACAACAGCGTGCCGGGGGGAATAGTGCAGTCGACGATATCCTTACGCAGGAAACGGTAGATCTGCTGATTAACCGGGAGGCTATTGGTGAGATTGTAGGATTCAGACATGGTGACGATCGGTCATCTGGCTTGGATTTGGATGCCACCATACTAGCAGATTATCTTGCTGTTGCGTCGGATAATTCTTAATGTAGCCAGGCGAACGCTGAGTGGATCCACCCAGCGTTTTATCCAGATCAAACGGGCAGTAGTCTGGCCACACTCTCTTTGGCACCCTGCGCCAACAGCGCCAGATAGGCATCGGTTACGGCACTGACGAACCGCGGACTGTCAGGAAGATCGCGGCCAAACACCGTATCGAGCTGCAGCAGAGCCAGCACCCGCTGCGGGCCTTCGCGGCTGTTGCCGACCAAATCGGCAAGGCGTTCACTTAAAGGATCGCTGATCTCAATCGTCCGGCCCTGTTCATCCTTGCCGCTAACGTAACGCATCCAACCGGCGACGCCTAAAGCCAGACAGCTGAAATCGCTGCCGTGCGCCAGATGCCAACGAATGGCGTCCAGCAGGCGCTGCGGCAGTTTTTGCGTGCCGTCCATGGCGATCTGCCAGGTTCGGTGCTTTAGCGCGGCATTGCGGTAACGGGCCAGTAGTGAGTCGGCGTATTGCGTCAAATTCATGTCGTGGACCTGCAGCGTCGGTGCTTGCTCCGCCAGCATCAGGTGCCGCGCCGCTTTGACGAAATAGTCGTCCTGCATGCAGTCGCTGATATGCGTATAACCGGCCAAATAGCCCAGATAAGCGAGAAACGAATGGCTGCCGTTGAGCATCCGCAGCTTCATTTCTTCGTAGGGCAGCACGTCGCTGACCAGTTCGACCCCGGCTTTTTCCCACGCCGGGCGTCCCTGCGGAAAGTTATCTTCGATCACCCATTGGCGGAAGGGCTCACAGGCGACAGCAACCGGATCGGCGATGCCACCGAGTAAAGCCTCGATGTGTTGCCGTGTTTCCGCCGTGACAGCCGGGACAATGCGGTCGACCATGGTTGAAGGAAACGCGACCTGTTGTTCGACCCACGCGGCCAGTTCCACATCTTGCCGCTGTGCCAACTGGCTGAGCACGTTGCGGGTTACCTGGCCGTTGGCCGGCATGTTGTCGCAGGACATCACGGCAAACCCTGGCAGCCCCCGTTCCCGCCGCCGCCGCAGTGCAGCCAGGATCAGACCGGGGGCGGATTGCGGCTGCAGCGGGTTGGCGATGTCATGCTGAATATCAGGATGTTCCGCCAGTAACTGGCCGCTGGCAGGCTGGTAACAGTAGCCTTTCTCACTGATGGTCAGCGAAACGATGGCCACCTCCGGCTGTGTCATGGCCTCGAGCACGGCGTCCAGTCCGTCAACCTGCAGGTGCAACGCCTGCCTGACAACGCCGATCGCCTGAGCGCGCCAGCCGTCGTTGTCCATTTCGGCGACCGTGTACAACAAATTCTGCTGCTGCAGGTCGGCGATTTTTTGCCGGCCGTTGTGCATGCTGATGACGCAGTAACCCCAGTCGCTGGCGTGCTCGTTAGCCAGTTGTTCGGCGTAAACCGCCTGATGCGCACGAAAAAACGCGCCAAAGCCAAGGTGCACGATGCGCGGTTTAATCTTTTCGCGTGCGTAACCCGGCTGCGCAACTGCCGCCGGCAGCAGGCTGTTGCTGGAAAGTGTCATGCTGGAATTCCTGAAGGTGGGGGCAGAAAACGGGGCGACGTCAGCCGCCCCGGATGCGTTAGGGTTTTGATATTTGCGGCTGCACGCTATTGCGCGGCGCTTTGATCACCAGCAATACCAGCACCGCCCCGAGCGCGGCCACGCCGCCCGCCAGCATAAAGGCGCTGTCGAACTTGCCGGTGTTTTGCACAATGTAGCCGGTCACCACCGGGCCAATGATGCCGGAAACGCTGCCGACCAGATGGATAAAGCCGCTGGCGCCACCGACCCGGGATTTATGCACCACGTCCTGGATAATGGCCCAGTAAATCGCCCCGGTGATGTACAGGAAGAAGATCGATACCGACATCAGCATGACCGCAGGTACCACGCTGCTGACGGTACCCGCCAGTGCCACGCAGACAGCCGCCGCCAGCAGGCTGGTGACCAGCACGATCTTGCGTGACAGCAACAGCTTGCCGGTGATATTGAAAATCTTGTCGGAGATATAGCCGCCGAGCGCCAACCCGACAAAGCCGACAATCCATGGGATCATGGTGGTTAGGCTCATTTCCTTGATGTTCAGGTTATGCGCCTGCACCAGGTACGATGGGAACCAACTCAGGAAGAAGAACAGGATGTAGTTGTAGCAGAAGAAGGCGAATGCAGTGACCAGGATGATCGGCTGCTTCAGGTAGTAACCCAGCCCGTGAGCGGCATTGCTCAGCTCTTCTTCGGCACTGTGGGTTTCTTCCTTCATCTGGTTAATCAGCGCCAGCTCTTTATCGCTGACGCGTTTGCTTTTCGCCGGGTTATCCGCGACCACGAAGAACCACACCAGCATCCAGACGATGCCGATCGAGCAGATGATCATAAACGCCGGCCGCCAGCCGAACGCCAACGCCAGATAACCGACGATCGGCCCAGCCACGGCACCGCCCAAAGGGGAACCGGCGCTGAGCAGGCCCATCGCGGTCGCCGCCTGTTTCTTCGGGAACCAGCCGTTGATCATTTTATTGGCGGAGGCGCAGATCGGCCCTTCGGCCATGCCGAACAGTACGCGCAGGATCAGCATGGAATAGAAACCGGTGGCTAATGCCGTCATGCCGCAGAAGATAGACCACAGGCCGACGGCGATGCCGAGTACCAACGTCGGGCCGAATTTGTCTACCGCCAGCCCGCCGATAAAGTTAAAGATGGCGTAACCGAAGAAGAAGCTGCCAAAGATGATGCCGAACTGCTCGGCATTCAACATCAGATCCTTCTCGATCATCGGTACGGTAATCGACAGCGCGACGCGGTCGAGGTAGTTGATCATGTAAACCATAAACAACAGGAATACGATGGTCCAACGCAGGTTTTTAAACATAAATGCACTCCACTTAATGTTGTTTTAATCGCGAAGTTTCGTGGTTGTAGAGGGCGCTTTCCTGCCGCCCTCAGCCCTGGTAAATCAATCAGTCAAATTGCAGCAACACCTTGCAGCAGGTGCGCTGATCTTTTTCGAACATCAGCATCGCCTGTTCAACCTCGTTGGCCGGCACGCAGTGAGTAATGAGTTTCTGCGGGTCGATTTTCCCGCTGGCCATCCAATCGATCACCTGTGGGAAGCGTGCGCTGTTGAGGCGCGAGGAGAAAATTGACAGCTCTTTACTGGTGATACTTTGTTGAGTAATGGTGCAGGCATCGCCGGAGAACCCCATGATGCCGATGCGCGCTGCCGGGGACGCCAGATTGATAGCCTCTTGCAAAATGGCCGGATGGCAGGCGGCGTCGACGATCAACGTCGGGCGGATACCGCGTCGTTCCAGCTCGGCGGGCAATGACGCTTCGGCATTGTTGAACGTCCAGTCGGCGCCGTTTTCCTGTGCCATCACCAGTCGTTCCCTGATGCGATCGGTGACGATCACCTGCTTCACGCCGTAGACGCCTTTCAGCGTTTGGATCACCGTCAGCCCCATTGGCCCGGCACCGTAGATCAGTGCAATATCATTGGCATTGGGCTGTAGATGCGCGGTGATATTGGCGGCAATGGTGAAGGGTTCGACCATGGCGGCGTGACGATCGCTGATGCTGTCCGGAATGCGGTAGGCGTTGCGCGCCGGGGCACAGGCATAGTCACTGAAACCGCCATCGCGATGCACACCGATCACTTGCAGCTCGGTGCAGACATTGGGACGACCGATGGAGCAAGGATAGCAATGGCCGCAGCTGACGACCGGATCGACCGAAACGCGTTCGCCGAGCCGCAGCGGACTGACATCGCTGCCGACCTGATCAATCACGCCAAAAAACTCGTGGCCGATCACTCGTGGGTAGCGGGCGAACGGGTTATGCCCATGGTAAATATGCACATCAGAACCACAGATACCGGCAAATTTAACCTTTACCCGTACTTCGCTGGCCGCCGGCTGTGGCAGGGGGCGCTGCTGGATGGCCAGCAGGCCGGGCTGTTCAATGACCACGCTTTGCATGGCGCTTTCTCCTGTTACCAGTTCCATAGGGTGCCATCCTCCAGGCGCGCGACCGGCAGATAAGCCGGTTCGTACGGATAACGGGCGGCCAGTTTTTCGTCGAACTCAATGCCCAGCCCTGGTTTGTTGCCTGGGTGCATATAGCCGTCGTTAAAGCTCCAGCTATGTGGGAACACTTCGAGCATTTGTTCGGAGTAACCCATGTATTCCTGGACGCCGAAGTTCGGCACCCACAGATCAAAGTGCAGCGCCGCAGCCATACAGATTGGCGACAGATCGGATGGCCCGTGTGACCCGGTACGCACCTGATACAGCGAAGCAAAATCGGCGATACGGCGCATGCCGGTAATGCCGCCGGCGTGGGTCAGTGTGGTGCGGATATAGTCGATCAGCTGCTCTTCAATCAGCTGTTTGCAGTCCCAGATGCTGTTGAACACTTCGCCGACGGCGATCGGCGTGACGGTGTGCTGGCGGATCAAGCGGAAGCATTCCTGATTCTCCGCAGGCGTTGGATCTTCCATCCAGAACAGGCGGTACTGCTCAACGCTTTTACCGAAGCGTGCCGCCTCGATTGGCGTCAACCGGTGGTGCATGTCGTGCAGCAAGTGTTCATCAAAACCAAAGCGATTGCGCACCGCTTCGAACAGTTTGGGGGTGAAATCGAGGTATTTTTCCGTTGACCACAGCTGTTCTTCCGGCCAGTTGCCCTTGGTGGCAGGTTCGTAAGCCAGCCCTTTACCTTTGGCCATGCCGTAGGTGGTTTTCATGCCCGGTACGCCGCACTGGGCGCGAATGGCTTTAAAGCCCAACTCTTTATGCTTGGCGTAGTCGTCGAGCACTTCGTCGATGGAGTGGCCGGTGGTGTGGCAGTAAACCATTACGCCGGTGCGCGATGCGCCGCCCAGTAACTGATACAGCGGCATGTTGGCGGCTTTGCCCTTGATATCCCATAGCGCCATGTCTACGGCGGAGATAGCTGACATGGTGACCGGACCGCGCCGCCAGTAAGCACCTTTATAGAAGAACTGCCAGATGTCTTCGATCTGGTGGGCATCACGACCAATCAACTGCGGGCAAACGTGATCTTTCAAATAGGAGGCTACCGGCAGCTCGCGGCCATTGAGGGTGGCATCGCCGATACCGGTAATCCCTTCGTCAGTGGTTAACTTCAGCGTGACAAAATTCCTGCCAGGGCAGGTCACAAAAACCTCTGCGTTGATAATCTTCATACGTCTAATCCTGTTCCCACGGGTCATCATAATGAACGAAAAATACGCCATAAACAGACTACCATACAAGTATGATGTAATGGATTTGCCGGAGAAGATCACATTTTGTCGCGGATAGGAGGGGAGAGAACAGAAGATCAACAGGAGCTCAGCGCACGGGCCGAGCCCTGGATTAAGGGGTTATTGGGGAGACTGGGTTTGCCCAAGCAGCTCGCAGTTGGGGGGCAGGCGGCATTCGATGGCGTTCGGCAGCACTTCAATGCGGAAATGCCTGCCTTTAAGCGGTTCGCCGTCGAGATTAAAGGTCATTTCATGGGGCGCATCGATTTCCAGCCACGGCAGGGCAGCACCGATCACGTTTTTGTTTTCTTCATCGTTAAACAGGCTGGCGATCAGTGTCGGTAACAGTTCGTCAGCGATTAACAGCCGTAGTTGCAGCAGGCCATCGTTGATCAGTGCATCCGGACATAATTGCTGTCCGCCTCCGGCCTGCTTGCCATTACCGATACCAATCACCAACGCGTCACCGGACCAATGGAAATCCGGACCGCGGATCTCGCAGCGATCGGCTTTGAGCGTGTCCATGCGTAGCAAGCCGTGAATAAAATAGGACACGCCGCCCAACGCGGCCTTCAGTTTTTCCGGCGTTTCGGTGGTGATGCGGGTGCCAAAACCGCCGGTTGCCATATTGATGAAATAGCGATGATCGTTAACTTTCGCCAGGTCTATCGGGACTGCACGGCCTTTCACCGCCAACCGCAGCGCCAGCTCCGGCATCAGCGGGATATTGCAGGCCACGGCGAAGTCGTTGGCAGTACCCAGCGGCAAAATGCCTAATGCCGGCCGGCTGTCAGCCGGTAACGCTGCCAATGCAGCTGCCACCTCATTGATGGTGCCATCGCCACCACCGGCAATCAGCGTGGCCACCCCAAGCCGACAGGCTTCCTGAGCATAGCGCGCGGCGTCTCCCTGCTCCCAGGTGACGCGAACGTGCAGGGTTTGGCCTTCATCCCGCAGATTCTGTACTGCAAGACGAACCTCTTCGTTGCCGGCGCCTTTGCCGTTGATGATAAGCAGCGCTGGTGCTGGTGGATGCATTCCCAATATCTCCCGGCTGTTAACAGATAGTGGGCAACGATAAACTACCCATCAGTGGCAATCCATCAGAATATTCAGTTAATTCTGGCGGGTTGCCGTCTGGCAGAGATTATTCCTGCATAATTGACGTAGTTTGAGATATGCGAGGTCGATAAGTTAGCGATTATTGTTAATGGATTAATTAATTGCTGCCGCATTATTTTTATATCATCAGAAGAACGGCAGATTATTAAAAGTGGATAACATGACGATTTGAATAAGGGAGCGTTATATTAGCGAGGCTATAAGGAATCGTGAGCTGAAACCAAAGAAAAAGCCAGTCCAAGGGAGATTGGACCGGCTAAGGAGGTGGTTCCTAGTATTGCTATGCAAATATTTTTCGTTCTTAGTTTTAAGCAGCCTGATGTTAACCAAGCTGCGCACTAATTGATGTGATCTAATTCTAATATTTGCCAAAAACCAGCATTAAAAGATAGCGGGCGGAATTTTTACACCGCAGGACTATTGGTATCCGGCAAATTTCGGATCAGCAATGCGTAATTGAGATCGATATCTGACGGAATTGGCAAATAAACGATATGCCCGTTGCCCGGTGCCACGTCGATCGCTTCACCTTTCTTATTTTGCATGCTCTCCAGGGTAAACAAGACGTTACCGCCCGGAGTCATCATCTCAACACTATCGCCGACCATGAACTTGTTTTTCACATCCACTTCTGCCCAACCTTCACGGCGGACGCCGGTGAATTCACCGACAAACTGCTGGCGTTCAGACAGTGAGGAACCGTAATCGTAGTTTTGCTGGGCTTCGTGCACATGGCGACGCAGGAAGCCTTCGGTGTAACCCCGGTGGGCCAGTCCTTCCAGCGTGGTGAGCAGGGTCGGATCGAATGGCTTGCCCGCGACGGCGTCGTCGATGGCGCGGCGATAGACTTGTGCGGTGCGCGCGCAATAGTAGAAGGATTTGGTACGGCCTTCGATTTTCAGCGAATGCACGCCGAGCTGAGTCAGACGTTCCACATGCTGGATGGCGCGTAAATCCTTCGAGTTCATGATGTAGGTGCCGTGTTCGTCTTCAAAGGCGCTCATGTACTCATCCGGTTTTTGCGCTTCGGACAGCATAAACACTTTGTCGGTCGGCGCACCGATGCCCAGCGTCGGCTCTATGGTCTGTACCGGGATCGGCTCGTGCATATGCACGATGTTGCCGGTCTCGTCCTCTTTGCCTTCTTCCGCTTTGTACTGCCAGCGGCAGGCGTTGGTGCAGGTGCCCTGATTAGGATCGCGTTTGTTGATATAACCGGACAACAGGCAGCGGCCGGAGTAGGCCATGCACAGGGCACCGTGGACGAAGATTTCCAGTTCCATCTCCGGTACCTGGGTGCGGATCTCGGCGATCTCCTCCAGCGACAGCTCACGCGACAGGATCACTCGCGTCAGCCCCATTTGCTGCCAGAATTTCACCGTCGCCCAGTTAACCGCGTTCGCCTGTACCGACAAATGAATGTCCATCTGCGGGAAGGCGTCGCGCACCATCATGATCAGGCCTGGATCGGACATGATCAGCGCGTCCGGGCCCATGTCGATCACCGGTTTAAGATCGCGCAGGAAGGTTTTCAGCTTGGCGTTGTGCGGGGCGATATTCACCACCACATAGAATTTTTTCCCCAGCGCGTGGGCTTCGTTAATCCCCTGCGCCAGATTCTCGTGATTGAATTCGTTATTGCGCACCCGCAGGCTGTAACGCGGTTGGCCGGCATAAACGGCGTCCGCGCCATAGGCAAAGGCGTAACGCATGTTTTTCAGCGTCCCCGCCGGGGAGAGGAGTTCCGGTGTAAACATAATGAGTCTCGGTCTGATTTCAGGTCAGTATACCTCTGTCTTTCTAACTGCAGCGTTGTTGGCTGCATTCGTTCACCCCAGCCACTTGGTTTACCAAGCTCTTGGAGACTCACGAACTAGCCGCCTAGCTGCCGTATGAAAGCCAGTGGGTATAACGCGCCCCAAATGGCGCAGTAAAAGCGGGGGATTGTAGCGGCAGAGCGGTAAGAAATCAGCAGGTAACCGGATTTATTACAGGGAGATTGATCCTGGTCATAAGAAAAACGCGCGATGGCGGCCATCGCGCGTCGCTCAGATGATGTTATGCGCTCAAATCGCGCACGTCGGTGTTCGGGCCGTTTTTGATTACCGACTGAATGCCGTTTTTTGCAGCAGCTTCAGAGCTGTACATTTCGCTGACGCCGATCACCTGATGGTTTTTGGCCTTCAGCACAAAGTAAGGCTGATTGCTGGTGCTGTGCTTGAGTTCATATTGCGCTTCGTGGGGGGAATTGGTTTGCACCGAGGCAATGCCATTCTCCGCCGAGGCCTTGCTGGCGTACATCTCACTGGCCAGAATGATTTCGCCATTACTGGCTTTCAGGTTGAAGTGGTACTGTCCATTTTTTGCTTTTTTCAGCTCATAGTGACCGATTGCCATGGTTCCTCTCCTGTGGGTTCCGATAAGTGATGTAAGTGTAGCCAATAGCTTGAAATTGGGCGGCTAATAAACCTGACTTGCGCACCATAGCGCAAAAAACAGGCGATTTTTTTGCGCCGGCGTTGAGTTTCAGCCAGCGAAAAGTGCTGTAGCACGAGTAGCTAATGGCAGATTGTGATGCTGAAAGCTTGCGCAGCGTGCCGCATTATTGCCAAGGCAGTATTTCACCGGCGGCGATGACGCGCTAAGGTTGGCCCGCTGTGCAAATGGCGGTTAAAAAATAAGCACAGCATCTTGGCATCGAAGCTCAACAGGCATATGCTTAGGCCTATGCCTGTCAGAGGAGATGAAAATGGAAAGGATCGCGAAGCTGTTTAAAAACGGCAGAAATCAGGCGGTGAGATTACCCGTGGAATTCGAATTCGATACAGATCGCGTGTATATCCGCCGCGATCGGGAGGGAAACGTGATTTTATCGAAATATCCGGCGAAACCTGATAGCTGGGCTCCGCTGCTGCAAATGATCGCACAAACGCAGGTACCGCAGGACTTCCTGACCGCGGAGGATCGTCAGCAGGGGATGGCCACCCGCGATCCCTTTGCCGGGGAAGAATAAGCATGTATATGTTTGATACCAATACGGTCAGCCAGCTCTTTCGCCGGCACCCTCGTCTGCTCGGCTTAATGGAAAAGATCCCGCCTTCTGCGGTCTGCATTTCCAGCATTACCGAGGCTGAATTGCGCTATGGCGTCGCCAAACGGCAGAGTCTGACGCTGAAAGCGACGGTTGCGGCATTCCTTGATTCCGTGACGGTCTATGCCTGGGACAGTGAAGCCGCGCATTGCTATGGCACTATGCGGGCGGAGATGACGAAAAACGGGCGGGCGATGGGGGCTTTGGATCAGCTTATCGCCGCACACGCGCAGAGCCGCGGTGCGACGATCGTGACTAACGATAAGGCGTTCACCATGGTGCCAGGCCTGGCAGTGGAAGACTGGACTTAAAGCCCATTCACCAGCCGGCAAGGCTCGGCTTCCCAGCGATAGCCCACGCCGTACACCGAACGGATAAAGGACTTCTCGCCGTCGATCAGTTCCAGCTTGCGCCGCAGGTTTTTGATATGGCTGTCGATGGTACGGTCGGTGACGACCCGGTAGTCGTCATACAGATTATTCAGCAGTTGTTCGCGTGAGAACACGTTGCCCGGCTGGCTGGCCAGCGTTTTCAGCAGGCGGAATTCGGCGGGGGTGAGATCCAGCATCTGGCCCTGATAACTCGCCTGAAAGCGCGGTTCATCAATGTGAAGCTGGGTTTCTTCCTGCGTATTGTCCAACGGGCGGTAGCAACGACGCAGAATGGTTTTCACCCGGGCGACCACTTCACGCGGGCTGTAAGGTTTGCAGATGTAATCATCTGCGCCGATCTCCAGCCCCAGCAGGCGATCGATCTCCTCGATTTTTGCCGTCACCATCACCACCGGAATATCGGTAAAGCGGCGCAACTCGCGGCAAACCGTCAACCCGTCGCTGCCCGGCAGCATCAGATCCAGCAGGATCAAGGCAGGGGAATGGGCATGTACCGCCGGCACCACCTCGCTGCCATTGGTCAGCCAATGCGTGGCGTATCCCGCAGCCTGCAGGTAGTCCACCAGCAGTTGGCCAAGCTTGGGTTCATCTTCAACAATCATAATTTGCAACGGTTGATTCTGGGTTTCCATCATGACGCCTTATTCATTACCGGGGTGGCGAATTCTACAGTAATCCGCACGCCGCCCAAAGGCGAGTGCTGTGCGTAGATTTTCCCGTTGTGGGCTTCCACGATGTTTTGACAGATCGACAGCCCCAGTCCGGAGCCCCCGCTGGCACGATTACGCGAACCTTCGGTACGGTAGAAGCGTTCGAAAATGCGCGCCAGTTGCTCGTCATTGACGCCCGGCGCGCTGTCCTGCCAGTAAATCCGCAGGCTCCCCGGCAACGGCTCTGCACCGATTTCCAGCTTTCCGCCGGCGTCGGTATAACGCAGACTGTTCTCCAGCAGGTTGTTAAACAGCTGATTAAGCCTGTCTGGATCGCCAAACAGCGGTGCCTTTTCAGGCAACAGGGTCACGATTTCCAGCCCTTTGGCGCGGAACCGGTCGCGGAAGCTGGCGACCGCAACTTGCAGCAGGTGCACGCAATCGACCGGTGATTTACGGTAGGCGAGCGCGCCGAGATCGGATAACGACAGCTGGTGCAGGTCGTCCACCAGCTTGGTCAGGGTGGTGACCTCCGCCAGCAATGAGCTGAGCGAGGCCGGGGTGGGTTGGCGCACGCCGTCTTGCAAGGCTTCAAGTTCGCCGCGCAACACCGCCAGCGGGGTACGTAATTCGTGCGAGACGTCGGCCATCACGGCGCGCCGCATCTGTTCATTTTTTTCCAGTGAGGTGGCGAGTTGGTTAAAGTCCTGCGCCAGCCGGCCCAGTTCATCCTGGCTACTGACCACCACACGGGTGCTGAAATCCCCCGCCGCCAGCCGATGGGTACCTGCTACCAGGCGTTTGACCGGTGCCAGTAATCCGCGCGACATCAGCCAGGTCACCGCTGCTGCCAACAGGGTAGAGAGGGCGACAATCATCCAACTGGTGCGTCTTTGCTGTTGGTCGAAGTTGATGTCGGTATTGCGCGTCAATCTCTCAACCGGGGTGGTGATCACCCAGCCGACAATTTCATTGTTGTAGCGGATGGGATGACGCGGGCCTTCCTTTGGCAGCGGGCCGGAATGCCCCACCAGCCGGTTAAACTGGCTGTCGACCACCCAGAACTGGGTACGCCAGCCCTTGGGCGGCAGATTATGGCTGCTGCCGCTGTTTTGTTCGAACGAACGCATGATCTGATAAATCACCTGGTCGTTATTGCGCAGGAAGATCCAGTTGCCGTGGCGGCTGTACTGTTCTTCAAGCGCTTCACTCAGCATGTTGATGCGCTGCTCGTTACTGTTCTTGATGTAGTCGATAAACCCGCGCTCGAAGCTGACACGCACACCCCAGTGCATGGTGATTAACACCAGCATGCAGGTGGCGAAAATCGCCATGAACAGTTTACCGGTAATGCCTATTTTCATTATTGCAACCTCGTGGAGCCGGTGCCCGGCTCTTTGGTCAGCGTACGGTTAGTGGTGGTATCGGCCGGGACGCGGGCAAAGGCCAGCGCGGGCAGGGCGATGATTAACGCCATGCAGCAGTAGCTGTAAATAAACGCGCTGTGGATAGCCGGGCTGTCGGTGACCACCTGGTGATGGGCGAAGCTGCCGATCAGAATACCGGCGATGCTGACGCCGAGGCTCATCGACAGTTGCATCACCATTGACAGCAGGCTGTTGCCGCTGCTGGCCAGCCGGTCCGGTAAATCTTTCAGCGTCAGGGTATTCATCGCCGAGAAGCGCAGCGAGTTGACCATGCCCTGGAAGAACAGCACCACCGGCAGCAGCCAGATCCAGCCGAGCATGGCGACCAGCGGGAAGCTCAGGCTGATCAGCGCCAGCATCAGCGTTGCGGCCACCAGCACGTTGCGGTAACCGAAACGGTTTACCACCCGCACCACGATGCGTTTCATCCCCATGCTGCCGATGATCATCGGGATCATCATCAGCCCGGCGTGGAACGGGGAAAAGCCCATCCCGACCTGCATAAACAGCGGCGTCATAAACGGCAGCATGCCGCTGCCGATACGACCCAGCAGGCTGGCCGTTAGCCCAACCTTATAGGTCCGGGTTTTGAACAACCGTAGCGAGAACAGGGCCCGGCTGTTGCCCTGAGCATGCCACCAGTAACCGGCCAGCGCCGCTACGCCGGCCACCACCAGCCCGGCGATGGCGGTAGCGGACAGCCCCATGCCTTTGTGGCCGTCAAGCGCCAGCGTCAGCGTCGCCATACCGATTGCCAGCAGGATAAAGCCGCTGATGTCGAAGCGCCGGGTCTGCATGCGGTAGTTGGGCATCAGCAGCAGCGTGGCGATGGCCCCGGCGATCCCCACCGGAATATTGATCAGGAAAATCCAGTGCCAGCTGGCGTACTGCACCAAAAAACCACCCAGCGCTGGCCCCATCAGCGGGCCGATTTGGCCGGGCAGGGTGACGAAGGTCATCGCCGCCATATACTGTTCGCGTGGGACAATTTTCATCACCGTCAACCGGCCGACCGGCACCATCATTGCACCGCCGATACCCTGCACCACGCGCGAGGCGATCAGTTCGTTCAGCGTTTCTGAGCGGGCACACAGGATCGACCCCAGCGTGAACAGCACGATAGCGCTGAAGAAGACGCGCTGAACGCCAACCCGATCCGCCAGCCAGCCGCTGGCAGGCAACATGACCGCCACCGTCAGCACATAGGAGACGATCACCGACTGCATGCGCAACGGGTTCTCCCCCAGGCTGACGGCCATCGACGGCAGGGCGGTGTTGACGATGGTGGTATCCAGCGTCTGCATAAAAAAGCCGAATGCCACAATCCAGAGTTGCCACTGTACTGAGGCGGTGTGTTTTATCAGCATCAATCAGCCATTATTGGGGCAAAGGATCCAGTTTCTTGCCGCGACGGAATTTCATCTGCAGCCGGTCAAAATACAGGTAAACCACCGGGGTGGTGTAGAGCGTCAGCAATTGGCTGACGATCAGGCCACCCACGATGGTGATGCCGAGCGGTTGACGTAACTCTGCGCCGTCGCCGTGGCTCAACACCAATGGCAGTGCGCCAAAAAGTGCCGCCAGTGTGGTCATCATGATCGGCCTGAAACGCAGCAGGCAAGCCTGGAAAATGGCGTCATGTGCGCTGATACCGCCGTTGCGTTGTGCATCCAGGGCAAAGTCGACCATCATGATGGCGTTTTTCTTCACAATGCCGATCAGCAGCATAATGCCAATCAGCGCAATCAGGCTGAACGGCGCGCCGAACAGCTCCAGTGCCAGCAGTGCGCCGACCCCGGCAGAGGGCAGGGTGGACAGGATGGTCAGCGGGTGAATATAGCTTTCATAGAGGATGCCGAGCACGATATACACCGTGGCGATGGCGGCGGCGATCAGCAACAGTTGGGATTTCAGCGTTTCCTGGAATACCTGAGCAGTACCGGCAAAGGCACCTCGTACCGTGGCCGGGACACCGAGCGCCGTCATGGTGCGCTCTACGGCGGCGGTGGCGTCAGACAGGCTGCCGCCATCCGGCAGGTTAAACGAGATGGTCGAGGCGGCCGACAACCCCTGATGGTTGACCGACAGCGGTGCATTGGCAGGTCGCCAACGGGCGAAGTAGGACAGCGGGATCGCCTTGCCGTCCTTGTTGATCACGAACATCTTGTCCAGCGAACTGACGTCCTGGGTATAGGGCGGTGCGACTTCCATGACCACCTTGTACTGATTGAGCGGCTGGTAGATGGTCGAAATCTGGCGCTGGCCGAAGGCGTTATTCAGCAGGTTATTGGCGTCTGAAACCGAAATCCCCAGCCGGGCCATGGTTTCTCTATCGTAAACCAGGTCCATTTCCGAGCCTTTGTCCTGCTGATCGGAGTTGACGTCGGCCAGCTCCGGCAAGGCGGCCAGCGCAGTGCGGATTTTCGGTTCCCACTCGCGAAGTGCGGCGAGGTCATCTGCCAGCAGTGTGTATTGGTAGCTGGCATTAGCCTGTCGTCCACCGACGCGAATATCCTGCACCGCCATCAGAAACAGGCTGGCACCCGGCTCTTTGGCCAATTTGGCGCGCAGGCGGGCGATCACTTTCTGCGCGTCATCACTGCGCACCGACAGGGGTTTCAACGAGATAAACATCGAGCCGCTGTTGGTGCGTGAGCCGCCGGTGAAACCGGTGACGTTTTCCACATCCGGATCTTCACGCACGATTTTCATGAAATCTTCCAGCTTAACGCGCATAGCCTGGAAGGAAATGCTCTGATCGGCCTGGATAAAGCCCATCAGCCGGCCGGTATCCTGTTCCGGGAAAAAGGTTTTTGGAATACTGACGTACAGCCACACGTTGAGCGCGATGGTGGCTAAAAACACCGCCAGCACCCAGCGCGAGTGGCCGAGTACCCAGCTCAGCGAACGGCCATAACCCTTTTGCAGCGCCAACAGCATTTTACCGAAGCCGCGTACTCGCCGCTGCGAGCGCGGCGGCTGGTGGCGCAGCAGGTAGGCGCACATCATCGGGGTCAGCGTCAGCGAGATTATCAGCGACAGCCCGATCGACACCGACAGGGTGACGGCAAACTCGCGGAACAGGCGGCCGGGCAGGCCTTCCATCAGCAGCAGCGGAATAAACACCGCCACCAGAGAGACGCTCATCGACAGCACGGTGAAGCCCACTTCACGCACCCCGACCAGCGCCGCATTAATGGGTTTCATGCCGGCCTCGATGTGGCGAGAAATATTCTCCAGCACCACGATAGCGTCGTCGACCACGAAGCCGGTAGCGATGGTCAGCGCCATCAGCGACAGGTTATTCAGACTAAAGCCGCACAGATACATGGCGGTGAAGGAGCCGATCAGCGAGACCGGCACCGCTACCGCCGGGATCAGCGTAGCGCGGCCGGAACGCAGGAAGATGAACACCACCAGGATCACCAGCCCGATGGCAATCACCAGCGACTGCTCGACCTCGGCCAGTGAGGCGCGGATGGTCGGTGAGCGATCCTGGGCGATATTCAATTGGATCGATGCCGGAATATTGTCTTGCAGTGTGGGCAGTTCGGCGCGGATCCGATCGACGGTTTCAATGATATTGGCGTCCGGCGCCCGGCTGATGGCCAGAATGATCGCCGGCTTGGCATTGGTCATCCCGGCGTTGCGCACATCCTGTACCGAGTCATTGACTTCGGCCACGTCGCTTAGGCGCACCGCCGAGCCGTTATTGTAGTGGATAATCAGCGGCCGATAGGCATTGGCGGTTTTCAGCTCGTCATTGGCCTGGAGCTGCCAGCGTTGCTGCTGGTTTTCTACCGCGCCCTGTGGCCTGCGCACGTTGGCATTGCTGATGGTCTTGCGTACGGCGTCAAGCGATATCCCCTGATTGAACAGGGCGCTCGGGTTGAGTTCGACCCGCACCGCAGGCAATGAGCTGCCGCCGACCGAAACGTCACCTACCCCTTCGGTCTGGGCGATTTTCTGCGCCAATTGGGTAGAGGCGAAGTCATAAAGCTGACCCTGACTGTAGGTATCCGAGGTCAGCGTCAGGATCATGATCGGTGCATCGGACGGGTTGACCTTACGGTAGCTGGGGCGGCTTGGCATACCGGTGGGCAACAGGCTTTGTGCGGCGTTAATCGCTGCCTGTACATCACGCGCGGCCCCGTTGATATCACGATCGAGATCGAACTGCAGAATCACCCTGGTGCTGCCCAGCGAGCTCATCGAGGTCATCTCATTGACCCCGGCAATCCGGCCCAGTGCGCGTTCCAGCGGCGTTGCCACCGACGAGGCCATGGTCTCCGGATCGGCACCCGGCAGCGAAGCGCTGATCGAAATCACCGGATAGTCGACCTGCGGCAACGGCGAGACCGGCAGCAGGCTGAAGCTGATCACGCCGCTGATGGCGATGGCCAATGTCAGCAGCGTAGTGGCGACCGGCCGGTAGATGAACAGGGCGAAGAATTTCACGGCAGCTCCTGCGCATCCGGCTGGTGACGAGTATTACGCGCCAGCTTGTCAAACAGCAGGTAGATAACCGGCGTGGTGAACAGCGTCAGGATCTGGCTCATCACCAGTCCGCCGACCATACAAACCCCGAGTGGATGGCGCAGCTCCGCGCCGACGCCGGTGCTGAGCATCAGCGGCAGTGCGCCCAGCAACGCGGCCAGCGTGGTCATCAGGATCGGCCTGAAACGCAGCAGGCAGGCCTGATAAATCGCGTCATACGGCGTCATGCCCTGTTCCCGCTCGGCGGCCAGTGCGAAGTCGATCATCATGATGGCGTTTTTCTTCACGATGCCGATCAGCAGGATGATGCCGATAATGGCAATCACGTCCAGCTCGCTGCCGGCCATCATCAGCGCCAGCAAGGCGCCTACTCCGGCGGTGGGCAGGGTAGAGAGAATAGTTACCGGGTGAATAAAGCTCTCATACAGCACGCCCAACACAATATACATTGCCACCACCGCCGCCAGGATCAGCCACAGGGTGCCGCCCAGCGCTGCCTGGAACGCCAGCGTCGCGCCCTGGAATTGGGTGGTGATGTCTTTCGGCAGGTTGAGGTTTTTTTCCACCAGGGTGATGGCATCGACCGCTTCACCGAGCGAATAATTGCCCGCGACGTTGAAGGAGATGGTGGCCGCCGGGAACTGATCCAGATGGTTAACCGACAGCGGCCCGAAGCGCTGTTCAATTTTGGCGATGGTGCTCAGTGGCACTATGGTGCCGTTGCTGCTGGTCAGGCGGATATCATTCAGCGCCGCCAGCCCTGGCGTAGTGCTGACGTCATGTTCCAGCACCACGCGGTACTGGTTGGCCTGGGTGTAAATGGTGGAGATCAACCGCTGACCGAAGGCGTTGTACAGCGCATTATCCACGTCGCTCATGCTGATGCCGAGGCGAGAGGCCGAATCGCGATCGACGTTGACATAGGCCACCAGGCCCTGATCTTGCCAGTTGCTGGTCACGTCCGCCAACTGCGGCGTTTGTTTCAGTTCCGCCATCAACTGCGGTACCCACAGGCTAAGATCGTCCAGCGACATCGCCTGCAGGGTGAACTGGTACTGGGTGCGGCTGACCTGAGTATCGATAGTCAAATCCTGTACCGGCTGCAGATACAGCTTCACGCCGGGGAACTGGGTACTCATCTGCTGCAGACGGGTGATGATGGCCGGAATACGCTCGCTGCGTTCGCTTAAGGGCTTGAGGTTGATCTGCAACCGGCCGCTGTTGAGCGTGGCGTTGGTGCCGTCGACGCCAACAAACGACGTCAGGCTTTCCACCGCCGGATCTTTAAGAATTTCTGCCGCCACCTGCTGTTGGCGTTCGGCCATATTGCTGAACGACACCGACTGCGGTGCCTCCAGCGTGCCCTGAATAATGCCGTTGTCCTGCACCGGGAAGAAGCCTTTCGGGATCAGCAGGTACAGCAAGACGGTAAGCACCAGCGTGCTGAATGCCACGCCCAGGGTCAGCCACGGGTGGTTGAGCACCGTCTTCAGCCATTTGCCGTAGCGGGCGATAACCCGATCAAAGAAACGCTCGGAGGCGGCGGAAAAACGGTTCTGCTTACGCAACGACTCGTGGCTCAGCATGCGCGCGCACATCATCGGCGTCAGCGTCAGCGAAACCACGGCGGAAATCAAAATCGCCACTGCCAGCGTTACCGCAAACTCGCGGAACAGTCGGCCGACGATATCGCCCATAAACAGCAGCGGGATCAGCACCGCCACCAGTGAGAAGGTCAGTGAAATGATGGTGAAGCCGATTTCACCGGCCCCTTTCAACGCCGCGTCGAGCGGTTTCTCGCCCTTTTCGATATAGCGCGAAATGTTCTCGATCACCACGATGGCGTCATCGACGACAAACCCGGTGGCGATGGTCAAAGCCATCAGCGTCAGGTTGTTAATTGAGAAGCCCAGGAAGTACATGGCGGCAAAGGTACCGATCAACGACAGCGGTACCGCCACGCTAGGAATAATGGTGGCCGGCACGTTGCGCAAGAATACGTAAATCACCATCACCACCAGCGCCACCGCCAGCAACAGTTCGAACTGCACGTCGCTGACCGAGGCGCGGATGGTGGTGGTGCGATCGGTCAGTACCTTGACGTCGACCGATTTTGGCAGGCTCTTGATCAACTGGGGCAGCATCTCGCGGATGCTGTCGGCGGTGGTGATCACGTTCACCCCCGGCTGGCGCTGGATGTTCAGCACAATGGCCGGTTGTTTGTTGGCCCAGGCAGCCAGCCGGGTATTTTCTGCGCCTTGTTCGATGGTGGCGATATCTTGCAGGCGGATCGCCGCACCGTTCTGATAGGCGACAATCAGTTGGCGGTAATCGTCAGCAGACTTCATCTGGTCATTGGCGGACAGCGTGACCGAGCGCGTCGGGCCATCCAGGCTGCCTTTGGCGGAGTTGACGTTGGCATTGCTGATGGCGGTGCGGATGGTTTCGCTGTCCAGGCCGTAGGCGGCAACGGCCGCGGCATTAAGTTTTACGCGCACCGCCGGCCGCTGGCCGCCGGAGAGGGTGACCAGCCCGACGCCGGTGACCTGGGAAATTTTCTGCGCCACGCGGGTTTCCACCATGTCTTCCACCTGAGTCATCGGCATGGCGGATGAAGTCACGGCCAGCGTCAGGATCGGCGGATCGGCAGGGTTAACCTTGCTGTAAATCGGCGGGTAGGGCAGATCGCTGGGTAACAGGTTGGTGGCGGAGTTGATCGCCGCCTGCACTTCCTGTTCGGCGACGTCGAGCGGTAGCTCAAGCTGGAATTGCAGTGTCACCACCGAAGCGCCGCCGGAGCTTTGCGATGCCATCTGTTTCAGACCGGACATCTGGCCAAACTGGCGCTCCAGCGGAGCGGTGATGGCCGAAGTGACCACGTCCGGGCTGGCACCGGGGTACAGCGTGACCACCTGTATGGTCGGGTAATCGACTTCCGGCAGGGCGGAAACCGGCAGGGCGCGATAACCGATAATCCCCGCCAGCAGGATCGCCACCATCAACAGCGTGGTCGCGACCGGGCGCAGAATAAACAGGCGGGATGGGCCGCCGCCGGGGTTAGGTGGCATCACCTGCATCAGGATTTCCCCTGAGCGTGCGATGGTTGGCTCGGCTTAGCCGCTGCCGGAGCCGTCTGCGGCGTCACTACTTCTACCTGCATGCCTTCAGTCAGGCGATCAATACCGTCGGTGACCACCCGATCGCCGGCGTTCAGGCCGGCGGTGATCACCACCTGTTGGCTATCCTGCATGCCGGTGGTGACCAGGTGTTTGTTGACTTTGTTCTCTTCACTCAGGGTCCAGACGAAGTTGCCTTCGTTGCCCATTTGCAGCGCCGCGGGTGGGATGACCATGGCATCGTGCAGCGTCGCCACCTTCAGGCGTGCATTCACAAACTGGTTGGGAAACAGCGCATCGTCCTCGTTGGTGAAACGAGCCTTGAGTTTGATGGTGCCGGTGGTGGTGTCGATTTGGTTATCCAGGCTCAGCAATGAACCGGTTGCCAGTTGATTTTGGTTGGTGCGATCCCAGGCTTCGACGCTGACCGGGCCGGCTTTTTGCGCTTTGAGCAAGTCGCTGATATTGGCTTCCGGCAGGGTAAACACTACGTCGATAGGGTGAGTTTGGGTGATCACTACAATGCCGGTAGTGCTGCCGCTGGTGATGTAATTGCCGACATCCACCAGTTTCAGGCCGACGCGACCGTCGATCGGCGCGGTGATGCGGCTGTAGGTGATTTGCAGTTTGGCGCTGTCGACCGTGCCCTGGTCGGCTTTGATCGCCCCTTCAGTCTGTTGCACCAAGGACAATTGGGTATCCAGATCCTGGCGAGAAACCAGATTGGTTTTGGCCAGTTGTTGGTAACGCGCCAAATCGCGCCGGGCGTTAGCGAGCGTGGCCTGGTCTTTGGCCAGTTGCCCCAACGCCTGGGTCAGTTGCACTTCAAACGGGCGTGGGTCGATTTCAACCAGTAAATCGCCGGCCTTGACCTGTTGACCTTCGGTAAAGTGGACTGCCATCAGTTGGCCGTCAACCCGGCTGGTGACGGTCACGGTGTTGGCGGCGGTCGCGGTGCCCAGCCCGGAAAGATAGCGTGGTACCGTCTGCTGTGTGACGGTGGCCGCCTGCACCGGTGACATCGGTGCCCCGCGTCGGCCACCGGCCGCCTTGCCACTCGCTGCTTGGCGGGCACCCGGCGCGGGTTGTGAAGCGCTGAAGTGACGCCAAATCAGCGTGGCGGCAATTGCCACAATGACCACCACCAGCAGGCGCAGTATCAGTGAACGACGTGGGTTTTTTGCATTCATGGTGGCGAAAATCTCTCCAAAAGGCAGGCGTGCGGGCACTCATTGCCAAAAAAGTTACACTCCTTACAGAATACTAGTTTAGCCAGTCAAGACGGCATAAAAATGAAGGAAATATGGAGTAAGCGTCAGCATTGTCCTAATAAGTTGCAGATTTGTGCATGCCTGCCTTATAAGAGACTTAATCCGGCTTATAGCCAATACGTTTTGGCCTATTTCTCGGTTTGGCGCTAATAATTACCCTGCGAATCATTAATTCCCTTGGAGCATACAATGAGCAACAGAGAACTGGGCCGTTCCGGCATTAAAGTACCGGCATTGACCTTCGGCGGTAACGTGTTTGGTTGGACTGCCGATCGCGAAACCTCATTTAGCCTGCTGGATGCGCTGGTGGAGAACCAGCTCAATTTCATCGATACCGCCGACGTGTATTCCAGCTGGGCACCGGGCAATCAGGGGGGCGAGTCGGAGACGACCATTGGGCAATGGCTGAAAAAAACCGGCAAGCGCGATCGGGTAATTATTGCCACCAAGGTGGGCAAGCCGATGGGCGAAGGCAAACAGGGGCTGTCGCCGCGCTATATCCAGCAGGCGGTGGAGGATTCACTGCGCCGTTTGCAGACCGACTATATCGACCTTTATCAATCCCATGATGACGACCGGGATACGCCGCTGGCGGAAACCCTGGCGGCGTTTGATGCGTTGATCAAGGCCGGCAAGGTGCGAGCGATAGGCGCTTCCAACTATCAGGCCGATCGTCTGGAAGAGGCACTGAACGTCAGCGAACGGGAAGGGTTGGCGCGTTACGAAACCCTGCAGCCGGAATATAATCTGTATGCGCGAGAAGGTTACGAGCAAGGATTGGAAGCGGTGGCGCAGCGCCATGGCCTGGGGGTGATTAACTTCTTCTCGCTGGCCAGCGGTTTCCTGACCGGCAAATACCGCAGCGAGCAAGATATTGGCAAGAGTCAGCGTGGTGACAGAGTGATTGCGCAATATCTTAATCCGCGCGGTTTAAAAATTCTGACGGCGTTGGATAGCGTTGCGGCGAAACATCATACCTCACCGGCGCAGGTTTCACTGGCCTGGCTGATAACGCGGCCCAGCATTACTGCACCGATCGTCAGTGCCACGTCGTTAAAGCAGTTGGATGAGCTGGTTAGCGCCACCCGACTGCGGTTGGATGCCGAGGATATCGGCACTCTGAACCAGGCCAGCGCCTGGTAATCGGGTTAGCTGCGGACGGTGTTAATCAATGACAGCAACTGCGCCAGGCAGGCTTCAACGGTGCGCCCAGCGGTATCAATCGACACCACCGGTGTGCTCCAGGGCGTGTAATCATGGGCGGTGACACTTTCCCAATTGGGCAACCGTAACCCGGCAATATCACCGTCGCGGGTCTCGACTCGTCGGCGGTGTTCCGTGCGGTTGGAACAGACCACTTCAATATCCAGGCAGGCAGTGCCGGCCCGTAGTGCAACGCTATGCCAGTCCTCACGCGTGACGGGCAGCGGATTGACTGAGTCGGCAATCACGGTGTGACCCAGGCGCAGGTTATCTTCGGCGACGCCATAAGCGGCAAAATATCCCGCCGGGCCAATGTCATTGGCCAAAGCTCCGCTGTTGCGGATTGCTTGTTCAAGGGTATCGATTCGCAGATGCATTGCGGGTAATGCGCTAGCCAGCGCCCGCGCCAGTGTAGTTTTACCGCTGCCCGGCAGGCCGGAAAAAACGATCAGCATTGTTGCTCCCGCCAGGTTTGTTGTGTCAGCCGATACAGGACATGTTTTTGCAGCGGATGGCCCTGCGGCAGTCGGGGATGCAGGAAACTCTCGCCGTGGGACGTCATGCCAATGCGCTCCATTACCCGGCGTGATGGCCCGTTGTTTTCGGCGGTAAAAGACACGACTTCAGCTAAATCCAGCTGTTCGAAGGCGTAGCACAGTGCGGCACCGGCGGCCTCAGAGGCATAACCTTTGCCCCAGTGCGTTGCCGCTAACCGCCAGCCGATTTCTACGCAGGGAGAGCAGGGCAGATCGTCCGCCGGGATCGCCAACCCGACAAAACCGATAAAAGGCGCGCCGTCTTTTTCTTCCACTGCCCACAAACCCCAACCGTTTTGCTGCATGAATTGACGAATTTTGTCAGCCTGCGCGTGGCTTTGTTCGGCTGTCAGCGGGGCGGGGAAATAACGCATCACCTGTGGATCGGCATTGAGTGCGGTGAATGCAGGCAGATCTTGGTCGCGCCAGGTGCGCAACAGCAAGCGGTCGCTTTCGAGAGAGGGTATAGCGCTCATCGACTTTCCTCCAATAACCAAGTGCTTCGCGGTTTCATGGTAGGGGCGCTGCATGCTGCGCCCAATAGCATAATCAATGGGGTAAATCGGGTCGAACATGGGTTCGACCCCTACTGTATAGCCCTGTGCGGGTTTGTCAGCAGTCTAAAGCCATTAACGGAACAGCGTTTGCGCCCAGCGTGCCAGCCCGGCGGTGACCGAGCCGAAATCGTTGCCTCCGACGATAGGAATGCCCGGCAACTGCTGTTGCAGCGCGGCGCGCAGCAGCGGTGAACGTGCACTGCCGCCGGTGAGATAAATCACCTGTGGCGCGGTCTGGCTGCTGGCCAGTGCGGCGCTGACCTGCTCCTGAATGCGCAGCAGAGGCTGCGAAATAGCCTCGGCAAGCTGATCCTGGCTGATGGTTTCCGCCAAATCAGCTTGGACGAAAGCCAGCGGTGCGCTGATGTTTTGCTGCGCAGACAAGGCGATTTTACTCTCCTCTGCCGCGCGTACCAAACGGTAGCTCAGACGTTGCTGGTGAACTTTCAGCAGGCGTTTGACCTTTTCCGGCTCGGCGGCATCGCGGATTAGATCGCGCAGCATGCGGCCGTTGGCGACGCTGTAAAAGTCGTTTTGCGCCGGTACGTCGTTGGTGGCGACGGCGTTCCAGTATGGCAGCGCGGGCAGGGCGATGCCCTTGCCGGTTTCGCCGCCCATGCCGAACAGTGGCATCAACTGTTTGAATGCCAGCATGATATCCAAATCGTTACCGCCCACGCGGCAACCGCTGTGCCCCAACAGGCTTTGCTGGCGATCGGCGCGGTCACGCCATTGCGGCCCCATCAGCAGCACCGAGCAGTCGGTGGTACCGCCGCCGATGTCTACCACCAGCACGGTTTTCTCTTCGGTCAGCGTGGCTTCGAAGTCCAGGCCTGCCGCGACCGGCTCGAACTGGAATTCAATGTCTTTGAACCCGGCACGCTCGGCTGCGCGCTGCAAAATGCCCTGCGCCTGCTGGTTGGCATCTTCACCGCCCATGCCCTGGAAGTTGATCGGGCGACCGATGACCGCCTGACTGATGCTGTCCTGCAGAACGTTTTCCGCCTGCCGCTTGATGTGGAACATCATGGCACACACCAGATCTTCAAACAGCGCGATCTGCTGTGGCTTCAGGCCATTGGCACCGAGGAAGGATTTCGGTGAGCGAACAAAATACACCTCTTCCGGATCTTCAACGTAGTGTGCCAGCGCCTGCAGGCCGAACAGTACGCTGTTGCTGGCGACCGGGATGTCTTCTTCACGGTTGTAGTTGATCGCCCGGCGCAGCAGTTGCTGATTCTCTTCGCTGCCGGTCGGCACCTGCCAGTGACGGTGCAGGCACTCGCTCACGGCTTCACGCGTCGGTGCGCACAGCATCGACGGCAGATAGGGGTCGTTGTTTTCCAACGTCAGCAGCTCGGGGCCGTTATCACGCATCACTGCAACGGAACAGTTGGCCGTTCCGTAATCGAATCCAATAAACATGTCTTTTCTCACTCCCCATGCCGATGAAGGGGGGCGACTTTACCCGAGACTTGCCCCTCGGGCAACGTGCGAGCGCATAACTGACGAAAATTTTAGCGGCGAACGGGAGCGCGTGCTTAACTTAATGTCCGAATCCCGCACGTCAGCGTATCAGCCGAGTCGCATAATGAACAAAAAACTGACCCCGAGCGTGGCCATGAAAAATCAACAGCAGGCGTTGTATCAGGCACTGAGTGCGCGCGATCGCAAATTCGATGGCCGCTTTTTCGTCGGCGTTTCTTCGACCGGCATTTATTGCCGCCCGGTGTGCAGTGCCCGCACGCCGAAAATTGAGAATTGCACCTTTTACCCGAGCGCGGCGGCGGCGGAGCTGGCCGGGTTTCGCCCTTGTCTGAAGTGTCGGCCGGAATTGGCGCCGGGGCTGGCGTTGATTGATCTGGGTAATCGCTATGCCCAGGTGGCGGTGCAGCTGATTGAACAAGGGTATCTGTCGGAGCACAGCTGCGAGCAACTGGCCGTGCGGTTGGGCATTTCCGATCGCCACCTGCGGCGCATTTTTGCCGATCAGTTTGGCGCCTCGCCGATTGATTATGCCCAATCGCACCGGCTGTTACAGGCCAAACGGCTGTTGGCGGATACTGATATGCCACTGAGTGAGGTGGCGTTCGCCGCCGGTTTCGGCAGCCTGCGACGCTTTAACGAACTGTTCAAGGCGCGCTACCGGCTGATCCCCTCGGCGCTGCGCAGCAGCAGCGGCCGCAATGAACGCACCGTCGCCAGCGGGCTGGTATTTCATCTGGGTTACCGGCCGCCCTATGACTGGCCGCGTATGCTGAGTTTTTTGCAAACCCGTGCGGTGAGCGGGGTGGAAAAGGTGGAAGGGCAACAGTATCTGCGGGCGATCGCCATCACCCAGGGCGGCATTGATTATCACGGCTGGGTCAGCGTGCAGCCGGAAGAGAGCCACAATCGAGTGCGGGTGGAGATTGCCCCGGCCCTCAGTCGGGTGACCACGGAAGTGCTGCGTCGCATCCGCCAGCTGTTTGATCTGGACGCGGCGCCAGATCTGATCGTCCAGGCTTTGGGGCAGCTTGCCGCCGATGCGCCGGGCCTGCGGTTGCCCGGCTGCGTCAACAGTTTTGAACAGGCGACCCGGGCGGTGCTCGGGCAATTGGTCAGCGTCAAGATGGCGGCGACCTTTGCCGGGCGCATGGTGGAACGCTGGGGAACGCCGCTGGAACAGCCTTATGCCGGCATTACTCATGTGTTTCCCAAGGCCGAACAGATAGCACAACTGCAACCCGAAGAGTTACGCCCGATGGGGGTGCAACTGAAACGCGCAGCGGCGATTATCGCCATCGCACGGGCGCTCACCGAAGGGCGGCTGCAGTTGGAAAACGTGCTGGATATTGAGCAGGGGATCAAGGCACTGACGGCGTTGCCGGGGATTGGCAGTTGGACGGCCAGTTATATCGCCATGCGTGCCTGGTCATGGCCGGACGTGTTTCTGACAGGGGATTACCTGATCAAACAGCGCTTTCCGGGGATGACGCCACGCCAGATTGAAAACTATGCCGAACGCTGGCGGCCGTGGCGCTCTTACGCCACGCTGCATCTGTGGCATAACGATGGCTGGGTACCGTCAACGGACACTGACGGCTAGCCGTATTACTCTTCGGCGGCAATGCGCGCTAGCAGGCTGTCGATCCCTTCACGCATCAGGAACGTCAGTACCTTCTCGCGTTCGCTTTCGCTCAGGTGATAGTAATACTCAACCCATACCGCCAGCGGATCCTGGCGTTCAACCTGATATTCTGCGGGATCTTCTTGCAGCATCAGCAGGTTGCGTGTGCCGATCGGCAGGCTGTTAATGTGGTATTCCACCGCTTTGCCCTGTACGCCTTTTCGGCGGCGACTGATCCAACCTTCACGGCGGGCCATCAAGTTGATTCCCTGTGGCGAGGAGGGCAGTCCTGCAATGCCGGTCAGCTCTCTGGCGGCAAACCACTCGTTTTTCATAGCCATTATCCCTGAGCAATCACGTTTAAAGAGGGGGGTGGAAATTAACGCGCGTGCTGATTTCCGTATCGAGGTTTTGTTTAAACGATTAACTTTAACTCGTTAGTTATACCATTAACTTCAGGCAGGCTAAGCAAAAAAAATGTGATAGGGATCATGTGGCCAATGACGCCAGGGTTCGAAAGGCAGGAGAGCTGTGTTGGATAAAGGGGATTCGCGAATGCCGCAATAACCCCCGCAATGAGTCATTGCCTCAACGGGGGTTCCAGTGCCACTGGCAGGCCCTGGTGCTAGTTTCTGTGATGTGGCGCGTCAGGGTGCGCTTGGTACAAATAGACCAGCCCACGGCCCTGATGCTTGGCGGTATAACAGGCGATGTCAGCCTGTGCCAGCAGTTCACTGCTTTTACCGCTGTCGCTATCGATAAGGGTGATGCCGGCGCTGGCGCCCACGTGATAAATCTTGCCCTCCCAATAGAACGGATGCTGACTGATATGGTTTACCAACTGCTGTATCAGGGACTTGGCCTGCTCGCACGGGCAGTCAAACAGGATTAATCCAAACTCATCGCCCCCGAGCCTTGCCAGACAATCGTTGTGGCGCAGGTGGTGTTGCATCAGTTGTGCGATATCCCTCAGCAACGCATCGCCTGCCGCATGACCGGCACTGTCATTGACCGCTTTGAAACGGTCAAGATCGAGGAACACCAGGGCATGCTGTCGTTGCTGCCCGGCGACGTCGGTGATGGCGTTTTTTAGCCGTGTCTCAAAGCTGACTCGATTTGGCAGGGTGGTCAGGGCATCGTGAGAGGCGTTGTAACTCAGTTTTCGCATCAGTTCGCGAGAGGCGGTGACATCTTGCAGTACCATCACCGCACCCATCACTTCATCATTGAGGGTTTTCAGCGGTGATACCGACTGCTGAATGTCGAAGTGGCGACCATCACGGCTGTGTAGCACCAGGGCATAATCCGCTGAAAGTTGGCGATTTTCCTGTAAGCAGCACTGAACCGGGTTTTCGACTTCCGGGCCATCTTTGCCGTGGGTCATGCGTATCACCCCGGCAATGGGCATGCCGACCGCCAGGCTCAGCGGCCAGCCACACATCTGTTCGGCCACCGGGTTCATAAAGGTAATCTGCATCGCGTCGTTGGTGGAGATCACGCCTTCACCGATGGCGTCGAGGGTGATGTGCAGACGCTCTTTTTCCTGGTGCAGCGCTTCGGTCAGGTTGCGTACTTCCGTCATGTCGATGTTGGTGCCGATCATGCGCAACGCCTTGCCCTGACCGTCAAGAATGACGTTGCCCTGGCCGCGGATATGACGCACTTCTCCCTGACGAGTGAGTAGCCGGAATTCCAGGACAAACGGCCGTGGCTGGTCCAGCAAAGAGGACATTTCATGGTCGGTACGCTCGCGATCTTCCGGCAGCAATCGCGTCCGCCAGAGTGACAGCGTCGGTTTCTGATCTGGGCTGAGGTCATAAAGTTCAAACATGCGCTTGTCCCAGATGAGTTCTTCGCCATCCATCATCCACTCCCAAACGCCGATCCCCCCGACCTGATTGGCCAGGGTGATGCGTTCAACCAGACGATGATTTTCCGCCGCGGTGCGTTTCAGTTCGCTGATGTCTTCCACCTGTGAAATAAAATACAGCGGCAGGCCTTCAGCATCGCGCACCATCGATACCGCCAGCAGCGTCCAGACATGTTCGCCGTCACTGCGGATATAGCGCTTTTCAAGGGTGTAGCTGCTGATATGGCCGTCGAGCAGGTCACGCAATTGCACCAGGTCGGCATTCAGATCGTCCGGGTGGGTGATTTCCTGAAACGTCAGGCGGCGTAATGCTTCCGGGGTATACCCCAACAGCGTGCACAATGCCTGGTTGACCTGCAGCCATTTCCCCTGTGGCGACACCAACGCCATGCCGATGGCAGAATACTCCAGCGCATTACGAAAACGGGTTTCGCTCTCGACGATATGCTGTTTCTCTACCCGGAAGGCGTGCATTACCATCGTCATTGAATGCGCCGGGATCAGAATCAACAGAATTGGCAGATAGATTCCAATGTCGCTAAGCAGTGTGGTGGGAGCACGAAAATGCAACAGCCCGAATGAGATCATCACGGTGATCATCAGCGCGGTGCAAAAGCAGATGGTAAAGGCTTCCAGCCGTGGCAGGGCAATTGCCGCCCACAGTAACGGAAGAATGACGAAGGTAAACGGAAAGGGCAGATAGGTCAGCGCCAGATAACAAAAAACCAGCGATGCCATCAGCACCAGCAACATGGGAAATAGGTTCAATTGCTCCAGCATGCGGCGGCGGTACACCAGCCCAATGGGCGTTAGTGACAGCACGCCAATGGCTTCTGAAATAAACCAGGTGTTGAACGGTTGCCAGAAGCTTTGTCCGGGGGCAGGGACCCACCAGGCGGCCAGCAAGGCGCTGAACAAGGGGGTGAAAATCACGGCGCAAACCACAAATTTCAGCCAACTGGCCAGGCTATCCAACGGATCGTCCGGCAACAGCATACGGCGCAGCAACAAAGTACAGGATGTGGCTTCCAGCAGGTTGATCAGCGACAGTTTTACCGGTAGCCAGCTAAAACCGTACAGCAACGTGCTGGCAGTGACGATGGCGACGCCGCTGGCCAGCAATGGCAAGCCCCATTGGTGCGGCGGGTGGCGATACAGCACCGTGATGATGGCGGCGGTGGGGAACCACAGCGGGGTAAAGTGGCTGGACTCACTGGACAGTGTCAGGCAGAGCACCGCCAACAGGAAAACCACTGGGGTTGCCAGCAACGTATGCGTCAGCAGTGCGCCCTTGCGCGTGGTCAGATGATTCGGTGCGCTAATATCCATAGACAACCTTAACGCTGGCCTCTGTCACTGAACGACGTCATGACGCGGATGAGGTGGAAAGTTCATTGCCAAAGGGTAGTACAGCACGGCAATAAAGCCTACTGAATCAGGCGGCTTTAGTGAGATGTTGTAAAAGCCGGCGTAACCGCCGGCCATCAGAGGTTAGAGCAGGAAGAGGGTGGCCAGACCGAGGAAGATAAAGAAGCCGCCGGTGTCGGTCAGCGCGGTAATCAAGACGCTGGAACCGACCGCCGGATCGCGTCCCATTTTTAGCATGGCCATCGGGATCACCACCCCCATTAGTGCGGCAACCAGCAGGTTGAGGATCATCGCCAGCGTCATTACGCCGCCCATCGCCCAGTCACCATATAACAACCAGGTGACTATGCCCATGATACCGCCCCAGACCACGCCGTTGATGATGGCGACCCCCAGCTCCCTGAACATCAGGCGGGAGATATTGCCGACTTCGATTTGATGCAGTGCCAACGCGCGGACGATCATGGTAATGGTCTGGTTACCGGTGTTGCCACCGATACCGGCGACGATTGGCATCAATGCCGCCAGCGCCACCAGTTGTGAAATGGTGTGTTCAAACAGGCCGATAACGCGTGACGCGATAAATGCGGTACACAGGTTGATCGCCAGCCAGGCCCAGCGGGTTTTCACCGCTTTGCTGACCGGGGCAAACACGTCTTCTTCCGGGCTTAAGCCCCCCATGCGTCGCAGGTTGCTGTCGCTTTCCTCGTTGACCACGTCGACGATCTCTTCAATCGTCAGGCGGCCCATCAGCTTGCCTTTGGCATCGACCACCGGGGCGCTGATCAGGTCATAACGTTCGAACGCACTGGCCGCGGCCTCGGCTTTTTCTTCCGGCAGAAAACGGGTGGGATCGCTGTCCATCACCGCCTGCACTTGTGTTTCCGGATCATTGAGCAGCACCGCAGTGAGCGGCAACTCGCCGAGCAGGGTATTTTTACGATCGGTGACAAAGAGTTTATCGGTGGCCGCCGGTATGGTTTTGCGCAGGCGCAGGAAGCGATGCACCGCGCCGAGGGTGACGTCCGGGCGCACTGTGACCAGTTCAAAATCCATCATCCAGCCGACGGTGTCCTTGCCGTAGTGGATCATCTCGCGCACCTGGGCTCGCTGCTCCGGTTCCATCGAGGTCAGCAGGCGCCCCATCAGGTTACGCGGCAGGTATTGCGCCAGATAGGCCTGTTCATCAACGTCCAGCGTTTTGATTGCTTTGAGCAGGTCTTTATCGCTCATTTCTTCGATCAGGCTGTCCCACACCGGTTCGGCGACTTCCACCAGCGCCTGGCCGCGCTTGGCGTTACCTACCAGCCGCCACAACGCCAGACGTTCGTCCTGCGGCAGCGCTTCGAGCAAGTCAGCCAAATCGGCGGCATGCATATCGTCCAGCAGGCCGGTAATTTCAGCGGTCTGGTTGAGCAGTTCGCTTTTGCTAAGGGCGTTTTCGTCACCCGGTCGGCCGAGAATACCGTCGACCAGGTCTTTGTTATTTAACAGCAGAGAAAGAATGCGCTGGCGGTGCTCAGCGACTTTTTTAACATTATGCGTTGCGGCTGACATGATATTCCTTACTGGCACTCAGGGTCTTTACAGACAGGCTCTGAACAACAAAGAGCTTAGTGAATGCAGACGTCATTTTTATGAAATGGCAGCAGAAGCTGAGGAATAAGTAAGGGGCCTGGCATGCCGAAACATCGGCAGGCTGCTTAACTATTCGCAAGCCCTGCAGAGCAGCGTGGGTTTTTGAAATCAGGGAGAAGTGTCCTGGTTTTCGCCGCCTGTTTCGGTGGTAGTTTGATAAGGGGCGAGCTTTTTTTCCTGATGATGGGGTACTGCGACCACCGCTGCATACAGCAGACGGCCAACCAAAATGATAAAGCTGACAAACAGCACTATTTTTGTCATCTGTCCGGTGGTTTTTTTACGCATATATCACCCGGCGTGCCGGTTTCCTGTGTCATTCAACGACGGTGAAAGCCGATAAATTGTAAACGGAATTTTAGCTATCGATGACAAATATTGTCCATTTATTTCCAGTCGGTACCGTCGATATTTCACTTATGTTTAGCAAGAGTTTTAGTTTGTCTGTTAGATCATAGGCTTAAGATAATACCCAAAATAGGCTTACACATTTTTACCCAACTTTTCCTTCTTGATTGATCGCAGTCAAACCCTTGCAGACCCTGGCGCATAAAATTCCACCTCATTCTCCTGTCGCATATGTTACTTTTACTTTGCCTCATGAATGGATAGAGGTACGTAAAGGAACCTGCCTTATTACCTGAACGCGCGAATGGAATTGCGCCCTGACGGACTCGTTACTTTTATGGTTAAGCCAATATTCTGGAAGCATTTACGCGAGCGCTGGTGGGGTTATCCCCTCATCTGGGGCTTGATGTTGATCCCGTTCGCCGGTTGGCTGTCACCGCGCATTATGTTGCCCGAGGGCAAAGTCTATCTGCTGTATCTGCCACTGGCGGCCTGCATTGCGTTGTTGATGGTCTACGACTGGCGGGCGCTGCCGGGCATTACCCTTGCCATCATGTTGCGATACGCGAGCCGACTGGGGCTGGAGAGCGGCATATTGGTTACCTCGTTGTACCTGCTTTGTCTGATCCTGTGCTGGTTGGGCTATCGCAGCCAGACTCAGCGTCGTTGGTGTGCGGCCCCCGGCGTACCGGCATTGGTCAAAGCGAGGTTGATCTGGCTGGTGGTGCTGCCGGCGTTGCTGTTTGTCTTCGGCCTGAAACTGCTGGTCGCTCTGGCCCAATTGCCCGACGAACTGGGGATGATGCCCGGCGATAGTGATTATTTGTTGGCTCTGGTCAATTTTCAGGCGCTGCTGTTGGGTTGCCTGTCCGCTATGCCGCTGTTTTACTTTATGTTGCGTCTTTTGAACAAGCCCAGGTTCGCGCTGACGCTGTGGCGACGTTTTGGCCGCGAAATGGCCCCCATGGCCGATAAAAAAGAGTTGTCTCTGTGGTTGCTGGTGCTGATCAGCATGGTGGCCTTGCTGTCTTACTACGCCAAAAACGCCAACCCTCTGCTGCTGGGGGGGTATGGCCTGATATTGCTGCTGCCGGTGATGCTGTATGGCGCGATGCGCTTTGGCTACCAATTCAACTGTATTATCTGGTCTTCCACTCTGCTGGTGCTGTTTTTCCATTATCCCGGTTATGCACAGCACGACAATTTATTGCATAACCTGGCGGTCATCTCTTCGATGATGGTGGTGTTTACCCTGTGCATTTACCTGATGTCGGCGCTCAATACCCGCCAGCGATTAAGCCATGCCAGGGCGCAAAGCGCTGCGCTGCAAGATCCGTTGATCGGATTGCCTAACCTGCGGGCCCTCAAGCGCGATCTGGCCCAGTCATTACCCTCAACGCTGTGTTTCCTGCGCGTTAGTGAGCTGGATTTGCTGAGCCGCAACTATGGCTTGCAATTGCGCATTCGTTTCAAACAGCAGTTGGCGGCGTTGCTGCATCAGGTACTGGCCGCCGGCGAGGGCGTTTATCATCTGCCGGGTTATGACCTGTTGCTGCGGGTGGATGGCGAAGACAGCGAAGAAAAAGTTTTGCAGATTTACCGCGCGCTGGAGAAATTCCGTCTGATATGGAACGGTTTGCCGCTCCATCCCCCGTTGGGATTAGGCTATTGCAGCGTGAATGCCGATTTCGAACATCTCTACCTTCTGCTGGGGGAACTCAGCTCGTTGGCTGAAGTATCATTGACCAGCGGTAAACCGGAGAGTGTGCAAAACGGTGGCCAATGGGTGCAGGAGGAGATCAAACGCAAGGTTGCGCTACTGCATGGCGTACAGCATTCGCTGGATAACGATGGGTTCATTCTGATGGCGCAGCCGATCGTGGGCCTGCGCGGTGACCGATATCATGAAATTCTGCTGCGCATGCGCGACGCGTGCGGAGAGATCATATCGCCTAATGATTTCCTGCCGGTGGCACATGAATTCGGTCTGGCCTATCGGCTGGACCTGTGGGTATTGCGCAATACGCTGAAATTTATGGATCAGTACCGTGCCGAACTGCCCAGTGTGCGCTTTGCAGTTAATCTGTCACCTTCTTCGCTGTGCCGGCCAATGCTACGCCACGATGTCAACAGCCTGCTGGAGCAGTACCAGATTGAGCCATACCAACTGACGCTGGAAGTGACCGAATCGCACCTGTTGCAGGATACGGCCTACGCCGGGGCCAACTTGCAGGCACTGCGTGAGATGGGGTGTCGCATTGCGCTGGATGACTTCGGTACCGGCTATGCCAGCTACGATCGGCTGAAGATGCTGCCGGTCGACATGTTGAAAATCGACGGTAGTTTCGTGCGTGACATGCTGACCAATCCGGTGGATTTCCAGGTCATAACGTCTATCTGCAAGGTTGCACGCATGAAGCGACTGGCGATAGTGGCGGAATATGTGGAAAGCATGGAGCAGTTGGTCGCGCTGAAAGGGGTTGGCGTGGATTATATGCAGGGCTATTTCATCGGCGAGCCACAGCCCTTGGTGGCGCTGTTACCGACATCGCGTTGAGTGTTGCCCCCTGGCAGGCAGGGGGCGAAAGACTCAGGCAGAGCGTTGCTCGTTTTGGGTATCTTCTTCTTCGCAAATCAGCTTCCAGCCGACGACGTCATTCCAGTAGGCCTGCTCACGTTCAAGATCCAGTTGTACCAGGTTGTTTAACCCCAGATAACCGGCCGGGAAACGCAGCGTCCAGTGATTGTCATCGGTACTCAGGCGCAGCGTCTCGGGTGTGGTGGTCGACTGACGCTGGTTGTTGAGCAGGGTGCTCAAACGCAGCAGTTGGATCAATGGCAGGTAGTGCTTTTTCTTGAACAGGTTCAGTCGTGGCAGTTCTTCCAGCTTGATGCCCTTGCGGTGGAAACGCACCAGCGCCGCCAGCAGCAACTGCTGCTCCTGATTAAAGCCAGGCAGGTTGGTGTTTTGCAGAATATAGGCCGAGTGGCGATGCATGCCGCTGTGGTTGATGCTCAGCCCTACCTCATGCAGCATGGCGGCCCATTTCAGCAGCGCTTCCAACTGCGGATTTGCCAGCTTGGTGTTTTGCGCCATCCACTGGGCGTACAGCAGTTCGGTGGTTTCCAGCACTCGCTTGGCCTGCTCACGATCGATATTGTAGTGATCGGCCAGGCTTTTGGCGGTACGGCTGCGGATATCCTGATGGCGGAAACGGCCCTCCATCTCGTACAGCACGCCTTCGCGCAGTGCGCCGTCGGAAAGGCGCAGATCGCGGATTGCCAGTGCGTCGAACACGCCGCACAGGATCGCCAGACCCGGTACAAACACCGACTGACGATCTTCCGACAGCCCCGGCAGGCTCAGCGAACTGAAGCTTTTAAACTGCAATACCTGTTCCGCCAGCATTTCCAGGCGTTCCAGGGTGATCAGGCCATCTTTTTCGCCCATCTCCACCAGCACTTCGTGCGCGGCCTTGATGGTACCGGAGGCACCCAATGCGTATTGCCACCCCTGGATGCGATACTGCCAGGCCAGGGTTTCCAGCTTCTGTGCCGCTGCCAGGCGCGCACGCTTGAAATTGTTTTTGCTGATTTCACCGCCTGGGAAAAACTGCTGAGCAAAGCTGACGCAGCCCATGCGGCGGCTTTCTGCCAGCAGCGGCTCAAAGTCTTCGCCGATCACCAGCTCAGTGGAGCCGCCGCCGATATCGATCACCAGCTTGCGGCCTTTTTCCGGCTGGGTGTGTTCCACGCCCATGAAGATCAGACGGGCTTCTTCCTGCCCGGCGATGATTTCAATCGGGTAGGGGATCACTTTAGCGGCACGTTTGAGAAATACTTCCGCGTTAACGGCCTGACGCAGGGTATGAGTACCGACGATGGTGACGTTATCCGCCGGGAAACCCTGCAGCCGTTCGGCAAACAGCGCCAGGCAGGCCAGTCCACGTTCTATTGCCTCTTCACTGAGCACATTGTTGCTGTCCAATCCATCGGCGAGGTGGACCCGTTGTTTTAAACGGCCCAATACCTGTAAAGCGCCGTTGACGACGCGGGCAATCACCATATGGAAGCTGTTCGACCCGAGGTCGATGGCAGCAATTTCCTGCGGTTTGTTTGTTGCAGTGCTTTTTAGCGGCATAGTTGCTGGCCTACTGTCCTGGTTGTTCCAGAGCTTTTAAATACTCGTAAATGGCAACCTGAGAACGGACTTTACGGCGATTGCCGCGCGGTACGTACTGGTTGCTCAGTTCTTTATCGAGGTAACGTGCCTTGACCGTGTCGCTGAACAGGATTTCCAGAATATCCAGAACCCGTTGTTTCAGCGTTGGATCCAGCAGCGAGACCGCGACTTCGATGCGGTAATCTATGTTACGGGTCATCCAGTCGGCAGAGGACAGATAAACCAGTTTGTCACCTTTGTTTTCGAAAACGTAAACCCGATCGTGTTCCAGATAGCGGTCGACGATGCTGATTACTTGAATATTGTCACTGATCCCCGGCAGGTTGGGAATCAAAGAACACATACCTCGCACCAACAGGCGGATTTTTACACCGGCGCCGGATGCGGTATATAGCCGATCTACCAGCCCTTTATCCACCAGATTGTTGATTTTCAGCATAATGCCAGCGGGAAACCCGGCTTCGGCATTGGCAATTTCCCGGTCGATCAACTCATACAGCTTCAGGCGCGAGTTCTGCGGCGACACCATCAGGTTGTCGAAGGTGACCGGCCGGTACGGGTTTTCGATAAAGTTAAACACCCGACGCACTTCGTTGGTGATGCGTGAGTCGGCGGTCAGCAATGAATAGTCGGTATAAATACGTGCGGTTTTCTCGTTAAAGTTGCCGGTACCGATATGAGCATAGCGCACAATCTCATCGCCTTCACGGCGTGAGATCAGGAACAGTTTGGCGTGGATTTTCAGGCCCGGAGCAGAGAAGATAACGTGCACGCCGGCTTCAGTCAGGCGCTTGGCCCAGTGGATGTTGGCCTCTTCATCAAAACGTGCCTGCAGCTCTACCACCACCGTGACTTTCTTGCCGTTGTGGGCTGCGTGGATCATCGATTCGATAATGCGCGAGTCTTTCGCCACGCGGTAAATATTGATTTTTATCGCCAGCACGCTGGGGTCAAACGACGCCTGACGTACCAGTTCCAGCACGTGCTCAAAGGTGTGGTACGGGTAGTAAAGCAGTACGTCCTGTTCACGGATGGCGTCAAAACCGTTGCGGAACTTTTCGAACCAGGTATGGCGCAGGCGCGGCAGCGGTTTGTTGACCAGATTGGCCTTGCCGACGTTCGGGAAGCCGATAAAGTCTTTAAAGTTATGATAGCGGCCGCCGGCGATCACCGAATCGTAGTTGGAGATACCCAGTTTGCCGCGCAGCAATTCCACCATTTCATTCGGCATGTCACGCTGATAAACAAAACGTACCGGCTCGGCGGTCAGGCGCTGTTTCAGGCTGGAGGACATCAGTTCCAGCAGGCTCGATTCCATCTCAGTGACCAGGTCGTATTCTGCGTCGCGGGTCATTTTCATCGAATAGGCATTGAGCGCGTCGTAGTCGAAGAAGCCTTTGAAAATATCGTCCAGACAGTAGCGCAGAATGTTGTCCAGCAGGATCATCGGTTTACGACGGCGCGGAGCTTCCGGCGGCAGGTTGACGAAGCGCGGCACCTTGTCGGACGGGATCTCCAGCAGCGCATAATCGATGCGTGTGCCGCGAATAATCTCCACCGCCAGATAGGTGTAATCGTCTTTCAGGAACTGCACCAGGTTGGTTTCGTGATTGATCAGGATGGGCGTGATGTGCTGACGCAGATGCTGCTTGAAGTATTGTCGCAGCCAGATTTGCTGGTTCTCCGACACCTGACGTTCGTTGATCAGGAAGATCTGATTACGCGCCATCTCCAGCAGCAAATCGTTATACAGGCTGTCGAATTCTTGATCGGTTTTTAATACCTTGGCCTGGATCTTTTTCAGCAGATGACGTGAAGCGCCGCCAGAGCCTTGTTCTTCGCTGATCAGGATACGTCGTTTGAGATCGGCAAAGCGGACCTTATAGAACTCGTCAAGGTTATTGGAGTAAATGCCCAGAAAACGCATGCGCTCAATCAGGGGATTGCTCTTATCTGCGGCTTCCTGCAATACGCGTTCATTAAAGGATAACCAGCTTAGTTCTTTTTCGATGTAGAGCTTTTCCTGACCCATTGCCACTCCAGTTCAATTTTAGAAAAGGATCCGGGACGCAGCCCGGATGCCGCTTCAGTGTCCTTCATCATTATTGCGAGAGATTGACAGGAAAGTCCAACATATCCATTACCCTGGCGCGACGCATTTCAAAGCGTAAAAATATTTTCTGCGGCGTTGGGACCCTGCGCCATTACCAACTGGCATAAAATGGCGCATTTCATGCTTTATTTTTATAGATGTGATCGGGTTTATCATCATTTTTCAGCAATATATGTGATTAATAATGCTTATGTGTAGCCTAAAGTTCGCCGCACGCGGTGGGCAACTTTGTCATGCAAACGTCATAAAACTGACATAAGATGCCCGGTTATTCTATGGCGCAAGCCTGCTTATATCAGCGACAGCGAGAGACATGGCACAGACTACGGTAAACCAACATCCCCGGGATCGGCTGCGTGCGCGCATCGACCGTAGCGTGCAGGCGGCCGTGACCGTCAGCGGGCTGCTGGTGCTGATGACGTTAATGCTGATCTTCGTTTACCTGCTGTTTGCGGTGCTGCCACTGTTTAAACCGGCGACCATAGGGCAGGCAAAGCCGCTACCGATTAGCGCCACAGCGCCTGCGCTGGCGCTGGGCATGGATGTGCAGCAGCGTATCGGCTATCGCATTGACACGCAGGGGCTGGGGCAGTTTTACCGGCTGACGCCGCAGGACTCCGCCGGGGCCGGCTCTCCGCTGACGCAGCAGTCATTGCTGGCCAAACCGACGTTGCTGACCCAGGCGGCCGGGGAACGTGACCTGTTTGCCTTGGCGCAGGCCGATGGTCGCTTTATTGTTGCCAGTGCGGATTTTGCCGCCGCGAGCACCTCTGCACCCCAGTGGCTGTTCCCACTGGGGCAACGCCCATTGGCGCTGGATAAACAGGGGCGCCCCCTGGCGTTGTTGGCTCTGTCCGAAGCGCGGCACGGCCAGTATTTGCTGGCCGGGGTTACCGAAGACCAACGTTTGGTGTTTGGCCGTTTTGGCAGCGACCAGGCGCCGCAGCTGAGTGAAAGCCCGCTGGAGAGCGCGGTGCAACAGTTGGTGCTGACGCCGGACGGCCGTCAATTGTATCTGCTGTCGGGTAATCGACTGGCGCGTTATCAAATTAACGACACCCAGTTACAGCTTAAAGAAACTCGCATCCTCGGCGATCGCACTCCCTATCAACTGACGGCCTTGCCCGGTGGCAGTGCGTTATTGATCGAAGCGGCTGACGCTAGCTTGCGTGAATGGTTTGATGTTGAAAAAGGGCAGCGCTGGCAACTGACGCCGGTGCAGCATTTTGACCACCAGTCCGAGCCACGGGATTTGCTGGTGGCCGAGCCTTATCGTCGGGTGTTCGCTACCCTGAGGCCCGACGGTGGTTTCTCGCTGTTCTCCAGCATTCAGCCGCAGCCGTTGCTGAATGGCAGGTTGAGCACCGGGGTGCAACAGATGGCGTTTGCTCCACGGGGTGACGGCCTGCTGCTGGAAACGACGCAGGGCTGGCAGCATTATCCGATTGAGAACCCTTATCCCGACGTCACCTGGCGCTCGCTGTGGCACAAGGTGTGGTATGAGAATTACCCCGAACCGGCCTATGTGTGGCAATCCACCTCCGGGGAGGACAGCTATCAGGCCAAGTTCAGCCTGATGCCGGTCATTTTTGGAACCTTTAAGGCGGCGGCTTACGCCATGCTGTTTGCCATTCCACTGGCATTGGCCGGGGCTATTTATACCGCCTATTTCATGTCGGCCGGACTGCGACGGGTGATCAAGCCGGCGATCGAGGTGATGGGCGCACTGCCAACGGTGGTGATTGGGCTGGTGGCCGGTATCTGGTTGGCGCCGGTGATTGAACATTATCTGTTTGCGGTGCTGTCACTGCCGCTGTTGTTGGCGGCGGTGGTGCTGGCCTGCGGCGCTCTGGTGAACAAGCTGGCACCGCGCCGCTTGCCGCCGGGCATGGATCTGCTGGTCCTGCTGCCGCTGATAATACTGACCGTCTGGCTGGCGTTCAGCGTGGGGCCGTGGCTGGAGGTAAAACTGTTTGGCGAGCCGCTGCATTTTTGGCTGGGTGATGATTACGACCAGCGCAATGCACTGGTGGTGGGTGTGGCAATGGGCTTCGCACTGGTACCTATCATCTTCTCACTGGCGGAAGACGCCTTGTTCAGCGTACCGGCTACCCTGAGCCAGGGATCGCTGGCGTTGGGTGCGACCCAATGGCAAACCGTGATGCGAGTGGTGTTGCCTTCAGCCAGCGCCGGTATTTTTTCGGCGCTGATGATAGGCTTTGGCCGTGCTGTAGGTGAAACCATGATTGTGCTGATGGCGACCGGCAATACGCCAGTGATCGACGGTAGCCTGTTCCAGGGCTTGCGCGCCCTGGCGGCCAATATCGCTATCGAAATGCCGGAGGCGGTGGCCGACAGCAGTCATTACCGGGTCCTGTTCCTGACCGCACTGGTGCTGTTTATTTTCACCTTTGTCTTCAACACGCTGGCGGAGGCTATCCGTCTGCGCCTGCGTGAACGCTATACCCTGAATCAGGAGGCGCCATGAGGCTTTGGGCCAAGAGCGGCTCGCCGTGGATCTGGCTGACAGCCGGATCGGTGGCCGTCAGCCTGCTGGCGTTGATCGGCATTATGCTGCTGCTGGCCGGGCAGGGGATGCGCTATTTCTGGCCCAGCCCGGTCTACCAGTTTGAACTCAATCAGAGCGGCGCAGGATCGGTGATCATGATTGGCGAACTGTACCAACAGCAGAGTATTCCGCGCCGTCAATTGCAGGAGTCCGGGGTTGCCTTGCCGCCAGGAGATGCGCAGAGTTTTGAACGCTATCTGATCAAAGTGGGTAATCGTGACAGCGAAGGGCAGGACTTCCGCACGCTGCTGGCCGGTGACATTCTGAGCCAAAGCACGCCGCGCAATTTGCTGGTACTGGAACGCAACAGCAATGGCACCGCTTATGGTTATCTGGCGGGCATGCTGGAGGACGGCCAGCCGTTGACCGGGCGTAATCTCAGCCAGGCGCTGTTGCAGCGTTTGCCGCAAATTGCCGCGCTTTCACGTCAGGCGCATGATATTCAGTTCCGTGATATGGCGCGTATCAATCAACGGTTTGATGCGTTGCGGCTGCGGGAGAAAAGCCTGCTGCATGACGATAAGCTCGACGCCCGTGCGCAGGCGTCCATCAACGCTGAGAGACTGGAGCTGCAACGTCAGTATCGGTTGTTGTCTGACCGACTGGAAGGTTTGAACCGCGATCGTCACCGTGATGCGCTGCTGCTGCGTGATATGCACGGCCAGGTTCATACTATTGCGCTCAGCCAGGTGCGCGATGCCTGGTATCCCAATGCGATGAATACCACGCAGAAGCTGGTGCACTGGGGCGAGCAGGTAAAGAAATTCCTTAGTGACAGCCCACGCGAGGCCAATACCGAAGGCGGCGTATTCCCGGCCATTTTTGGCACGGTGCTGATGGTGATCCTGATGTCGATTGTGGTGATGCCGTTCGGCGTCATTGCCGCGGTTTATCTGCACGAGTACGCCGGTAATAATTTGCTTACACGGCTGATCCGTATTGCGGTGGTGAATCTGGCTGGCGTACCCTCGATTGTCTACGGGGTGTTTGGTCTGGGCTTCTTTGTTTATATGATTGGCGGCACGCTCGATCAGCTGTTCTTCCCGGAAGCGCTGCCCAACCCGACCTTTGGCACGCCGGGCGTGTTGTGGGCGGCATTGACGCTGGCGCTATTGACGTTGCCGGTGGTGATTGTCGCCACCGAAGAGGGATTGTCGCGTATTCCAGCCTCTCTGCGTCAGGGGTCGTTGGCTTTGGGGGCCAGTCGGGCGGAAACGCTGTGGCGCATTGTTTTACCCATGGCAGCACCCGCGATGATGACGGGGTTGATCCTTGCGGTAGCGCGCGCCGCCGGGGAAACCGCGCCGTTGATGCTGGTGGGCGTGGTGAAATCCGTGCCGGTGCTGCCGGTGGATGATATTTTCCCGTATCTGCATCTGGAGCGGAAGTTTATGCACCTGAGCTTCCAGATTTACGATATGGCCTTCCAGAGTCCGAGCGTAGAAGCCGCACGGCCGCTGGTGTTTGCCACCGCCTTCCTGTTAGTGGCGATTGTGGTGGGGTTGAATCTGGCGGCGATGGGCATCCGACATTCGCTAAGGGAGCGGTACAAAGCATGGTCGCAGTAACAATGAAGCTATTGCTGGAGAGTGCCCAATGGGTTTGATGACGCCAGGCAGTTTGCCCCGGCTGGATGTCCAGCATCTTGGTGATGAAGATACCGCGTTGTCGGTAAAGGATCTCAAGCTGTTTTATGGTGAGAAGCAGGTACTGCACGATATTTCACTGCGTATCCCGAAACATCGGGTGACTGCACTGATCGGCCCATCCGGCTGTGGTAAATCGACGCTGTTGCGATGTTTCAACCGCATGAATGATTTGGTGGACAACTGCCGGATTGAAGGCGAATTACAACTTAACGGCCAGGGCATCTCCGGGACGCAGATCGACGTTGCGGCGCTAAGGCGGCGGGTCGGCATGGTGTTCCAGCGGCCAAATCCCTTCCCAAAATCGATTTATGAAAACGTGGTTTACGGCCTGCGACTGCAGGGCGTACGCGATCGACGCATCCTTGATGAAGCGGTGGAACGTTCGCTGCGTGCCGCAGCGCTGTGGCACGAGGTAAAAGACCGGCTGCGCGAGAACGCGTTTCGCCTTTCCAGCGGCCAACAGCAGAGGTTGGTGATTGCGCGGGCAATCGCTATCGAACCGGAAGTGCTGCTGCTCGATGAACCGACCTCGGCGCTGGATCCTATCTCCACGCTAACCATTGAAGAGCTGATTTCCGCGCTGAAACAGCACTACAGCGTGGTGCTGGTGACCCACAACATGCAACAGGCGGCGCGAGTATCCGATTACACGGCGTTTATTCACCAGGGCCGATTGGTGGAATACAACGATACCGACGACATTTTCACCTCGCCGCGCCAGCGCCGTACCGAGGATTACATTACCGGGCGCTATGGTTAAGGGCGTTAGCGCTTTCTGTCGGTGAAATAGCCTCCAGGCCTTCATTCAGTTAAAAACCCGCTTTCGCGGGTTTTTTGCTTACTTCACCAGCGGCTTATCGCTGGCAGCGGTTTTGAACTTGGCCATGTACTGTGGCTGGAAAATACACATGCGCAGTACGGTGCGGTATTCGCCATTAACGAAAAATTCGTCAATCAGCTCACCTTCTACCTCGAAGCCCAGCTTGCTATAAATGTGGATCGCCTTCGGATTTTCTTTGTCGACGATCAGGTACAGCTTGTACAGGTTCAGCACCGAGAAACCGTAATCCATCGCCAGCTTGGCGGCGATAGTGGCGTAACCTTTACCCTGATGAGTCGGATCAATAATGATCTGGAATTCTGCGCGGCGGTGGATGTGGTCGATCTCCACCAGTTCCACCAGCCCGACTTTGGCGCCCTGGTGTTCGATAATAAAGCGGCGTTCGCTCTGGTCGTGGATGTGCTTGTCGTACAGGTCGGAAAGCTCAACAAAGGCTTCGTAAGGTTCTTCGAACCAATAGCGCATCACGCTGGCGTTGTTGTCCATCTGGTGGACGAACGTCAAATCATCCCGTTCCAGTGGGCGTAGCTTGACGTTGGTAGGGCTGGACATGGGGGTTCCTTATGTCGTGGAGGGTACCAATGATAATACTGCACAATACATTATGGTCAGGATGAAGGCCTGAGTCGCGTATTTTTTCGTAAACAAAGCCGTTATACTGCCTGAAATATAGACAACTCAGAGAGGACGTATTCCATGGCGATAAAACCTCCACTTTCTACCTTGCCGGTGCTGGGTTCGGCCGAACAAACAGAGAGCTACGATCGGTGGTATCGGGCCAAGGTTGAATCAGCCATTAACAGTGAGCAGCCAAGAATTCCGCACGAACAGGTGATGACTGAACTGCAAGCTCGTTTAGCAGCAAAGAAAAAATTGCGCAAAATGGGATGATCAATGCGGATAGAATGGAGCAGTGAAGCTCAGGAAGAGCTATGGAGCATTATTGATTATATTGATGACAGAAATCCGCGGGCTGCGCGAAAATTGCAGCACGAAATCGAAGCGGTGGTACTTTCTCTGCCGTTAAACCCCTTAATGCATCGTTTGGGTAGGGTAGATAATACGCGTGAAATTGTCGTCCATCCCAACTACCTGATTGTATATAGAATCATCGGGCATATAGAAGTTCTTAGTGTTATTCACGCCAAGCGGGAATATCCGTGAATAAAAAACCCCGGCTGAAAGCCAGGGTTTGAAGAAACTCAAGATGCATTTTAGTCCGCCGCATGCCCTTGTTCGGGCAGGCGCTTGTCATCGAGCCAGGCCGCGTCATCACGCATCGCCAACCGACCTTCGACAAACCAGTTCACCACCAGCGGGTAAATCAGGTGTTCCTGTGTTTGCACTCGTTCGACTACCTCATCCTCCTCGTCACCGGGGAAGATCGGCACCTTGGCTTGCAAAATGACCGGGCCGCCGTCGAGCTGTTCGGTCACGAAGTGCACCGAGGTGCCGTGTTCGCTGTCACCGTTGTCGATGGCTTGCCGGTGGGTGTGCAACCCAGGGTATTTTGGTAGCAGGGAAGGGTGAATGTTCAGCATGCGTCCGGCAAAGTGCTGCACGAACTGCGGGCTGAGAATGCGCATATAACCCGCCAGCACCACCAAGTCCGGTTGATACTGGTCAATGGCCTCTGCCAGTGCGACGTCAAACGCCGCACGGTCGGCATAGGCCTTGGCATCCAGCGCATGGGCGGCAATGTCTGCCGCTTGCGCACGTTGCAGGCCATAAGCCTGCGCCCGGTTGCTGAATACCGCCACAATTTCGGCGGCAATCCGGCCCTGCTGGCAGGCATCAATCAGCGCCTGGAGATTACTCCCCTGGCCGGAGACCAACACCACGATCTTTTTCATCAGTTGATGACCACTTGTTGTTCGTCAGAAGAGGCGGTCAGTTTACCGATCTTCCACGCTTTTTCACCGGCTGCGGTCAACAATGCGATGGCGGATTCAACCGATTCTTCCGGCAGTGCGATCACCATGCCCACGCCACAGTTAAAGGTGCGGTACATTTCGTGACGGCTGACGTTACCGGTTTGCTGCAGCCAGTTGAAGACGGCTGGCCACTGCCAGCTGGATTCGTCGATCACCGCCTGCATGCCTTCCGGCAGTACGCGTGGGATGTTTTCCCAGAAGCCGCCGCCGGTCAGGTGAGCGATAGCGTGCACGTCGATCTTCTCGATCAGCTCCAGGACGGATTTCACATAAATTTTGGTCGGTGCCAGCAGATGATCAGCCAGTGGTTGGCCTTCCAGAACGGTAGTGGTTGGATCGGTGTTGCTGACTTCCAGGATTTTGCGCACCAGCGAGTAGCCGTTGGAATGCGGGCCGGAAGCGCCGAGGGCGATCAGGGCATCGCCGGACTGAACCTTGCTGCCGTCGATGATTTCGGATTTCTCGACCACGCCGACGCAAAAGCCGGCCACATCGTAATCTTCGCCATGATACATGCCCGGCATTTCGGCGGTTTCACCGCCGACCAGCGCACAACCGGACTGCTTGCAGCCCTCGGCGATACCGGTGATCACGCTGGCCGCGGTGTCCACGTCCAGTTTACCGGTCGCGAAGTAATCCAGGAAGAACAGCGGCTCAGCGCCCTGTACCACCAAGTCGTTCACACACATTGCAACCAGATCGATGCCGATGGTGTCGTGTCGTTTCAGGTCCATCGCCAGACGCAGCTTGGTGCCTACGCCGTCGGTACCGGAAACCAGTATCGGCTCGCGGTATTTCTGCGGCAACGCACACAGGGCGCCAAAACCGCCCAGACCACCCATCACTTCAGGGCGGCGGGTCTGTTTAACTACACCTTTGATGCGGTCTACCAATGCATTGCCAGCATCGATATCGACACCTGCGTCTTTATAGCTGAGAGAGGTTTTGTCGGTCACTGCGCGATCCCCACGACGGTTTGCGGTTTGAAAACTGTGCATCCGGCATTGTTTCCGGACTAAGGCGCGGCAATTCTAACAGCGCAGGCAAACGTTTGCGAGTGGCTTGTGAACCAGCTCCGCTTTTTCGTCATCTATACTGTTATTCAATCTTTTGTTGATCCCGATCGGGCTATTGTGGGTGGCGCAGTCGGCAAAAGGAGGTATAATCCGGCGATTTTTTTGGCCGTCAACCACCTTAATAGGAGAAAAATGATGAAGATCGTTGAGGTGAAACACCCGCTGGTGAAACACAAGCTTGGTCTGATGCGTGAAAATGACATCAGCACCAAACGCTTCCGTGAGCTGGCTTCGGAAGTGGGTAGTTTGCTGACCTATGAAGCGACCGCCGATCTGGAAACAGAGAAAGTGACCATCGATGGCTGGTGTGGTCCGGTTGAAATTGACCAGATTAAAGGGAAAAAAATTACCGTCGTACCCATCCTGCGTGCCGGTCTGGGCATGATGGAAGGGGTATTGGAAAACGTCCCTAGCGCGCGCATCAGCGTGGTTGGCGTTTACCGTGACGAAGAAACCCTGGAGCCGGTACCTTATTTCCAAAAGCTGGTTTCCAACATCGAAGAGCGTCTGGCGCTGGTGGTTGACCCGATGCTGGCGACCGGTGGCTCGATGATCGCCACTATCGATCTGCTGAAGAAAGCCGGCTGCAACAGCATCAAGGTGCTGGTACTGGTCGCAGCACCGGAAGGTATTGCTGCGCTGGAGAAAGCGCACCCGGACGTCGAACTCTACACCGCTTCTATCGATCAATGCCTGAATGACAAGGGTTACATCGTGCCGGGCCTGGGTGATGCAGGCGATAAGATATTTGGTACCAAATAAAAGTGAGCCGACGATGAGTCGGCTTTTTTATGCTCTTCGTCTTTCAAGCCACGGCGTTGTTAGTTTGCCGCCTGGCAGCAATTTGAAATCCATCGGGTAAAAATTATTAGAGGATAACCCCATGACACGTCGCGTCATCGGCGTCAGTGAACGCCCGCCGCTACTGCAGACCATTCCGCTCAGCTTCCAGCATCTGTTCGCCATGTTTGGCGCTACCGTGCTGGTGCCTATCCTGTTCAAGATCAACCCGGCGACGGTGTTGCTGTTTAACGGCATCGGCACGCTGCTGTACCTGTTTATCTGCAAGGGCAAGATCCCCGCCTATCTCGGTTCCAGCTTTGCCTTTATTTCCCCGGTATTGTTGCTGCTGCCTTTGGGTTATGAAGTGGCGTTGGGTGGTTTCATCATGTGTGGGGTGCTGTTCTGCCTGGTGGGGCTGCTGGTCAAAAAGGCCGGTACCGGCTGGCTGGACGTGATATTCCCACCGGCGGCGATGGGGGCTATTGTTGCGGTTATAGGTCTGGAACTGGCGGGTGTAGCGGCCAATATGGCCGGCCTGTTGCCAGCCGATGGCGTCAGTGCGGATACCACGACCGTAACCATTTCGCTGGTGACGCTGGGCGTGACGATCCTCGGCTCGGTGCTGTTCCGTGGTTTTCTGGCGATTATCCCGATCCTGATTGGCGTGCTGGTCGGCTATGCGCTGTCGTTCTTTATGGGCGTGGTGGATTTAACCCCGATCCGTGAAGCACATTGGTTTGCACTGCCGACTTTCTACACGCCACGTTTTGAATGGTTTGCCATCTTTACCATCCTGCCCGCGGCGCTGGTGGTGATCGCCGAGCACGTCGGTCATCTGGTGGTGACGGCCAATATCGTGAAAAAAGACCTGCTGCGTGACCCTGGTTTGCACCGTTCCATGTTTGCCAACGGCATCTCGACGGTGATCTCCGGCTTCTTCGGATCAACGCCCAACACCACTTACGGTGAGAATATCGGCGTGATGGCCATCACCAAGGTTTACAGCACCTGGGTGATCGGCGGTGCGGCGGTTCTGGCGATCCTGCTTTCTTGCGTTGGTAAGTTGGCGGCGGCCATTCAGGCGGTGCCGGTGCCGGTAATGGGCGGCGTATCCCTGCTGTTGTACGGGGTAATCGGCGCGTCCGGTATTCGCGTGTTGATTGAATCCAAGGTGGATTACAACAAGGCACAGAACCTGATCCTGACGTCGGTGATCCTGATTATCGGCGTCAGCGGTGCCAAGGTGCATATCGGTGCCGCCGAGCTGAAAGGCATGGCGTTGGCGACCATTGTTGGCATCGGTCTCAGCCTGCTGTTTAAGGTAATCAGCCTGTACCGCAAGGAAGAGGTTGTGATCGAAGAGCCGGATGAACCCGCCGAACAGAAAAAATGAATAAAAAACGGGCAGCCCATGAGCTGCCCGTTTTAGTCATGTGCCAGGAATTAGCTGCGGATTTTACGGTAAACAAACAGCACCACGATGGCCCCGATAACGGCCACCACGAAACTGCCGAAGTTGAAACCGTCCACTCTGCCGTAGCCAAAGAAGGTGCTGATATAACCCCCTACCACAGCACCGACAATACCCAACACGACGGTCAGGATAAAACCGCCCCCGTCTTTTCCTGGCATGATCCACTTGGCTAAAATACCGGCGATCAGGCCGAAGATAATCCAGGAAATAATTCCCATTGGCTGCTCCTTTGTTGGCTATTTACTGATTACTGTTGCTTTGCCGGCTGGGTATTGTTGGTCCCTGCAGCATCGGCATCGTTTTTTAATTCTTCCGCTTTATTTTCGGCGCTGTTTTTAATCGCTTCGGTTTTCGCTTTGGCTTGTTCACTCAGATCGTTGGCACCATTAATGGCGTCGTTCTTAATGGCTTTGGCCTGATCGACCAACTGCTGGCTTTGTTTGCTGGCGTCGTCCTTGATGGCATCGGCCTTGGCTTTGGCATCATTGGTGATGGCATCCGCCTGCTTGCTGGCATCGTCTTTAATCGCCGAGGCCTTGTCTTTAAGCTGGTCAGCCTGAGTGGTGGCCTCTTTCTTGATGTCCTTGGCTACGGCTGCGGCTTTATCGGTCAGATCGTCCGCTTTTTTCTGGGCGGCGTCTTTCATTTGCTCTGCGCTGTCTTTGGCTTTTTCAAGATTGGCGTCGACCTTGGATGAGTCATCACAGCCGGCAAGCACTAGCCCAATGAGTGAGGCCAAAAGCACTTTATTCCATACTTTCATCGTCTATATCCTTGTAGAAACCTTGTTGATGGTAACTGCGTTTCCGCCTTTCTATACTAGGATAAGTCTTGGATAAAATACAAATTTCACCCACTCTGTCCGGGCGGCATTTGGCTTTCCCAGGCACCTTTGTTCACTATTGCGGCATAAAATCCTGCCGGTTCAACAGCGCCCATGTTCTGTGGTAGACTGAGCGCGTTTTCCTGCCAGTTTTGGTTGAGGTGCTTTTCTGAATACGCCGGCACAGCTTTCACTGCCACTTTATCTTCCCGATGATGAAACTTTTGCCAGTTTTTATCCGGGGGAGAACCCATCCCTATTGAGCGCGATCCAGTCTGCCGTTCGTCAGGAACATGGCAGCTATATTTATTTCTGGTCACGCGAGGGCGGTGGGCGCAGCCACCTGTTGCATGCGTCCTGCGCGGAGCTCTCGCTGCGCGGCGAGGCCGTAGGCTATGTGCCGCTGGATAAGCGAGCCTATTTCGTGCCTGAAGTATTGGATGGCATGGAGCAATTGGCGCTGGTGTGTATCGATAATATCGAATGCATTGCCGGTGACGAAGAATGGGAAATGGCCATCTTCAATCTCTACAACCGCATTCTGGAAACCGGCCGTACGCGCCTGTTTATTACCGGCGATCGCCCGCCACGCCAATTGAATCTCCATTTGCCCGATCTGGCTTCACGCCTGGACTGGGGGCAAATTTATAAGTTACAGCCGCTGTCGGATGAAGAGAAATTGCTGGCGTTGCAACTACGCGGCAAGCTGCGCGGTTTTGAATTGCCGGAAGACGTGGGGCGTTTCCTGCTCAAACGCCTGGATCGTGAAATGCGCACGCTGTTTATGACGTTGGATCAACTCGATCATGCCTCCATCACTGCCCAGCGCAAGCTGACCATCCCGTTTGTGAAAGAGATCCTGGGGCTGTAACCAGGCTTAATTTTTGCCGTGTTCCAGTAAGCTGACGTAGCTTTCGATCTGGCTGCGTTGTTTGCTGGCTCGGAGCTGCAACGCCAGATTGATATTCTCCAGACATTGCGCGTTATCCGCCAGTTCTTGCCCCAATTTACCCTTGTTTGCCAGCCAGGCAGCAACACTGCGCCAGTTCCATAATGGGGAGGCCCCTTTGAGTCTTTGGATAGGAGAGGGAAAATCGCCAGAACCGCGAGTGCCGTCTTTCAGCATAGCGATAGCCTGCCGGGACATGCCGGTGAGCTGCGCAATGTCGCTTAGTCCTACCAGATATGAATCGACCGACATTGCCTGGGCACCGATGCCGGCGGATTCGATATCCTTAATGGCACTGAGAATGGCGTGGGTGAAGCTGTCGCTTTCCCGATCGAACTCTATGTAGACCGATTTACCATAAAAACAAATCAACCCGTCGTCACAACCACTGGCATATAGAGCATCTTCTAAACCAGAGGTTTCTGAGGTGACACCGGCGAGCGTCAATGAGAAATTAAAAAGTGTCATCGTGAACCTCTTTTATCCTTATTGGACAGAGCCAGGCATTGATCGACTTTACGGCGTATCTGTTTGGCATGTTGCTCCGGATTTTTTGGAGTAGACCAGATACTCATCATATGTTCTCTATGGTTGGGAAGAGCGCAATGGAGGCGACCAAACGCGTGTCCATTGCTGGCGTGAAATAACCAACCTCGTGAAATTGCATAGGCTAATGCTGCCTGAATATGTTTGTTAGGATGGTTTTTCATCACCCACCGATAGATGTTATTGAGGGTGTTGACGTATGTCAACGGTGGTTGTGCATTAAAACAACACACCAGAGTGATGATATCAGCCAGAGTGAGACGGGATAATGAAAAGTATTTATATAACAATCAATTAAAAATAGCCCTGATAAGGGCTATTTTCATAATCGAGGTCAATAGGGGCGGATACCAGTTTACAGAATCTCCAGCACCTGCTCAGGCGGTCGGCCGATACGCGCCTTGTTGCCGTTAACCACAATAGGGCGTTCGATCAGCTTCGGATTCGCCACCATCGCCGCTAACAACTGGGCTTCGCTCAGGCTTTCATCCGCCAGTTTCAATTCCTTGTACAGATCTTCTTTCTTGCGCATCAGTTCGCGTGCCGAGCTAAAACCCAGTTCCTTCAACAGTTTTTTCAACTGCTCCACCGACGGTGGCGTCTCCAGGTACAGCACCACTTCAGGGGTTACGCCATGCTGTTCCAGCAGCGCCAGGGTTTCGCGGCTCTTGGAGCAGCGCGGGTTGTGGTAAATAGTGACGTTTTTCAATTAACTCATCCTTTTCAAAATCAGCTGCGCTGGTACTGGCGGAAACGCTCCTGCAACTGGCGCAATTGGTCGATGCGCGCATCATAGCGCGCCTGTTTCAGACTGCCGAGTTTTTGCAATGAGCTGGCATTGCTGAGCAGGCCGATGGCCTGATCGAGACGGCCGGTTAACGCCAGGCTTTCAGCGCGGGCGGAAAGTTCTTCATCGCGCAACCCCTGCGCGGCGCTGGCCTGGGCCAGCAGATCCCAGGCATTGGGATCGTCAGGGTGGGCGAAGGTATAACGGTTAAGAATTTTGGATGCCTGAGCCGGCTGGTTGCCTTCAACATAGGCGTTAGCCAGGTTGAGCTGCAGCACCGGATTGTTGCTTTGGGCCGCATTGGCGGCCTGCAGGCGGGCGATGGCCTGCGGCGCACGTTTTTGGCCGAGGTCGATGTCGGTCATCAGGTCGAGCAGCCAGACGTTTTTTGGATCTTGCGTCAGCAGTGGCTGAATGATGTTACGGGCGTCGTCATATTTCTTCGCCTCATAGAACAAAATGGCGCGGCCATACTTGGCAGCGGTCTGTTCACGGATATTGCCTTTGCTGTAGGTATCAAGCAGTTCTTCGCGCAGCCCGTAACCTTCGGAACTGTACATCCCCAAAGAACGCACTTTGGCCATCAGGTAATCCTGGGTGGACTGCACCAGATGCTTGGGCATCTGGTTGGCGCGGTTGCGTGCGTCAGACAGGCGGCTGTCAGGCAATGGGTGGGTCAACAGCATTTCCGGTGGTTTTGACGCGTAGCGCGACTGGTCAGACAGTTTCTGCAAGAAGTCAGGCATGGCTTCCGGATCAAATCCGGCACGTTGCAATACCTGAATGCCGATGCGGTCGGCTTCCTGTTCGTTTGACTGGGTAAAGCTGATCATGCCCTGCTGGGTACCGGCCAGGGTACCGCTGAGCGCCGCCATGCCCATTGTAGGGTTAGCCATCGCCAGCAGGATTGAACCGAGGGCGCCGACCCAGGTCAGCGGGGCATTGCGTTGCTGGTCTTCCATCGCTCGTGCCAGGTGCCGTTGGGTCACGTGCGAGATTTCATGCGCCAGCACCGAAGCCAGTTGGCTTTCGTTGTCGGTTTCGCGGAACAGGGCAGAGTGCAACACTACGTTGCCACCGAAAAAGGCGAAGGCGTTGATTTCGTCGTTACGCACCAGATAGAAATGGAATGGCGTACGCACCGAATAGGCGCTTGCTACCAGCCGGTTGCCCAACTGGTTAATATATTGAGTCAGCAACGGGTCATTGATCAGCGGTGCGCTGGCGCGAAGCTGACGCACGTAGAAATCGCCCATCGCCATTTCCTGGCCAATGCTTAGGGTACCGCCCGCAGAGGTGCCCATATCCGGCAGTTGATCCTGGGTTTCCGCCAGCACCGGCGCCGTGGCGTTGAGCGTGCCAAGCAACAGTACTGCAATCGCTGTTTTGGTCAACCGGGTGGTCATAGTCTGGCTTTTCCCTTAAATAGTCATTTCTAAGACGTCAGCATCACCTAAGAGTTCTTGTTCCCTGCCGGACTCGCCAAAACAATCAGTGCGAAAGCGTGTTAGCTCACAAAAATGCACGCGTTGCGGCGGCCTGTTGGCAGTTAACATCATAGTCAGCCGGATGCGACAATGAAACTTCTGTTCGGCAATATTCGGCCAGAAATGCTTTATTTTTCATTTCTCAATATTGCCATTCGGGTCGCCAGATAAAAACACAGACAATGTTTGTCTGTGTTTTTATTGACAGGATAAACGTGGACTAATATAGTCTGTGTTATTGAATTCATAGGTGCACCTCAAACCCAATATGGCTTACATCACTACCAGCGTTGAATACGGCATCCACTGCCTGCTTTGGTTAGTCGGCGATAATCAGCGTGCTCTCAGCAGTCGTGAACTTGCCGAACTGCAGGGGATCTCACCGAGTTTCCTGGCCAAAATTTTCCCCAAGCTGGAGAAAGCGGGGATCGTCGCTGCGAGCGAAGGCGTGCGCGGTGGCTATCGGCTGGCCCGCCCGGCTGATGAGATCACTTTCCTGGAGGTCATTGATGCCATTGAAGGGCACAAGCCGTTGTTCGATTGCCAGGAGGTGCGTGGCCGTTGCGCGGTGTTTGACGACAGCCCACCCGACTGGGCGGTGTCCGGCAAGTGTGCGATCCATGCGGTGATGTTGCAGGCCGAAAAGGCCATGCGTGATGCACTGGCGGTACAAACTCTGGGGGCAGTCGCCACGCGTTTCGGGCGCAAGGCGCCAGAGGGATTCTTTGGTGAGGTCAACCTGTGGATGGATGAACGGATGAGCGAGCGTACCACCCGCAGCGGCAAACCGGCCCGCACCAAGCCTAAATAACGTCTCAGCAATTTCTCTTATTCTTTTTTTCCCGCCTGTGTGCCACAGGCGGTAGCCCTTCTGCACCCTTTTGACAGGTGGCGGGACGGCGCCACTCGCCTGGAAAATAGTACGGGCATCTGATTAAACCTGTAGGAAGGAGTTATTCCATGACGCAAAAAATAGTGATCGCCGGTTCTGGTTTTGCGGGTTTTTGGGCTGCAGTTTCTGCCATGCGAGCGATAGCGCTGGCTGGTAAGGAAGGGGAGATCGACGTCACGATGGTTTCGCCGACACCGAATGTCACCATTCGCCCAAGGTTGTATGAAGCCGTGCTGGAGAACATGAGCCCGGATATCTCGGCACAGCTTGCCGCTATTGGCGTTCGCCATTTGGCCGGTTTGGTTGAGCAGATAGACAGCGAAAACCAGACGCTGGGGGTAACCCGTGCCGAGGGGCAAAAGATCCGGTTGGATTATGACCGCCTGGTGCTGGCGACCGGTAGCCAGCTTGCTGTTCCACCGGTTGCCGGTTTCGCCGAGCACGGGTTCAATGTGGATACGCTGCAAAGCGCGCAAAGACTGGATGCTCATTTGAAGGCCTTGGCGGCACAACCGGAAACGCCGGCGCGTAACACCGTGGTGGTGGTTGGCGGTGGACTCACCGGGCTGGAAAGCGCATCCGAAATGCCAATGCGCCTGCGTACAATTTTGGGCAGTGAAGCTGATATCCGCGTGGTGATTGTCGATACTGCGGCAGAAGTGGGGGCGGGTATGGGGGCTGAACCTGGCATTGTGATCCGCCAAGCGTTGGAAGAATGCGGTGTGGAATCACGGGCCGGGATGCGCGTTACGGCGATCGATGCCGACAGCGTTACTTTGTCGAGCGGTGAGCGTATTGCAGCCAACACGGTGATATTGGCTGCCGGTGTACGGGCAAATCCGTTGGTCGAGCACATTCCGGGCGAGCGTGACGGCTCCGGACGCATTGTCGGCGACGCCTTCCTGCATGCGCCGGCGGCGGCTGGCGTTTTCGTTACCGGAGATACGGTCAAGGCGGCGAGCGACGCATTGGGCAACCATAATCTGATGACCTGCCAGCATGCGATGAGCCTGGGGCGCGTCGCCGGGCACAATGCCGCAGCGGAACTGGTGGGGTTGCCGCTGCACCCTTACAGTCAACCCAAATACGTGACCTGCCTCGATCTCGGTGCCTGGGGTGCGCTCTACACTGAAGGTTGGGATCGCCAGGTGCGCTTTACACGCGCAGAGGGCAAAAAGATCAAACAGGAAATCAACACCCAGTGGATCTACCCACCGGCAGCAGATCGCGATGCGTTGTTTGCCGTCGCCAATCCAGACTTTGTGATTGTGCCTTAAGGCTTAAGTGTCCAACGGGAGCGGAAACGCTCCCGTTGTTATTTTCCCAAGGGTAAAAAAGAGCGCTCAGGCACCACGGTTTTCATTACCAGTGTGGAACTGAGGCGCTGAACGCCGGGCAGGGCGGAGAGCTTCTCGTCATACAGCTGCTGGAAAGCGGGCAGATCGCGGGAGATCACATGCAGCAGGTAATCGGGATCACCGAACAGCCTTTGCGCCTGCACCACCTGAGGAATATCGATCATCGCATCCTCAAAGGCGGCGACGGCGTGGCGATCGCCTTCTCTCATGGTGACGAAAACCAATGCGGAAAAGTTAAACCCCAGGCTGGTGGGTTCGAGCTGGGCGCGATAGCCCCTGATCACCCCTGATTCTTCCAGAGCCTTCACCCGGCGGTGGCAGGGCGAAACGCTAAGCCCGACACGTTCGGCCAGTTCGGTGACAGAAAGTCGCCCATCCGTTTGTAGTTCAGCAAGAATTTTGCGGTCTATCTTATCCATTTGGAATAATTTCCCCGAATTTGTAGTTTTCAGGCAAGTAATTGGCAGCACATTTTAACGGCCTAAAGATATTCTTTCCAATAATTAAGTGGCCGTGGCCGATCGCAATTAACGCGGTTTGCAGGCCCTGTGATGAGGAAAGTCAGGTGAAAATACGTATAACAGAGCAACCTCGGCAGTGGAGCAATCTGCCATGACGCCGGCCATTTTTGCGGCCTTCTGGGCCGTCTCGATTCTGTTTGTCATCACGCCGGGTATGGATTGGGCATACGTGATATCGGCAGGCATACGCGGCAGGGTGGTAGTACCGGCAGTCACCGGATTATTGTTGGGGCATCTGCTGGCCATTGTGATTGTGGCGGCCGGTGTCGGCGTATTGGTTGCCGGTAACCCGCTGATCCTGACGGTGCTCACCGTCGTGGGGGCAGCCTACCTGCTGTGGATAGGTATCAATTTGCTGTTGAATCCACCGGTCCCCAATTCCGCTGAAAAACAGAGTTCAGATTCATGGATGCGCTGGGCGGGTAAAGGAGTTTGCATCAGTGGCATGAATCCAAAGGTCTTTCTGTTATTTCTGGCCCTGTTGCCGCAATTCACCGATCCACATGCCGTTTGGTCGATTCCGACGCAGATCCTGGCACTCGGCCTGCTGCATCTGGTCAGTTGTGGGCTGGTTTATCTGCTGGTGGGTTATGGCTCGCAGTCAGTATTGCAGACGCGCCCGCAGGCGGCGCGGGTGGTCAGCCGCATCTCCGGTATCGCGATGACCCTCATCGCCGTTGTCCTGTTAGCTGAGCAGGCGCTTAAATGAGGGCGAATATTTAGAACGATTCGACAGTGATAGCTGGATGGCAAATGGCCGGCATGGTACAACGATACGCTTGAACCCCGGTTCGTACCGGGGGAGCAATAAGTTAAAAAATATCCCACCACAGGAACCGCAATGCCTGCCAGTCAAACCTCTAGGAGCACTCTCTGATGCTGGAGATGTTATTACAGTGGTACCGTCGTCGTTTTACCGATCCGCAGGCCATCGCGCTGTTGGTGATCCTGGTTGCCGGCTTCCTCATCCTCTATTTTCTGCATGGCATTCTGACCCCGCTGCTGGTGGCGATAGTGCTGGCGTACCTGCTGGAGTGGCCGACCGCGCGCCTGCAGCGTATCGGTTGCTCGCGTAACTGGGCGGCGAGCATGGTGATGATCATGTTTGCCGGCATCGCGATGCTGCTGGTGTTTGTGGTGGCGCCAACCGCCTGGCAGCAGGGCATCAACCTGATGACCGATCTGCCGGGTATGCTCAATCAGTTCTATAACTTTGCCGCAACGCTGCCGAAGCGTTATCCGGCGCTGGTGGATGCCGGCATCATCGATATGATGGCGGAAAACCTGCGTGGACGCCTGTCGGGCATGGGCGAGTCGGTAGTGAAATTCTCACTGGCCTCCCTGGTCGGGCTGCTGACCCTGGCGATTTACCTGATCCTGGTGCCGATGATGATGTTCTTCCTGCTGAAGGACAAAGAGCAGATGCTCAACGCGGTGCGCCGGGTGTTGCCGCGTAATCGCGGGCTGGCCGGGCAGGTGTGGATCGAGATGAATCAGCAAATCACCAACTATATTCGCGGCAAGGTGCTGGAGATGGTGATCGTCGGCGTAGCGACCTATCTGGTGTTCGTTGTGCTGGATATGCGTTATTCGCTGCTGCTGGCGGTGCTGGTCGGTGTCTCGGTGCTGATCCCCTATATCGGTGCGGTGCTGGTGACCATTCCGGTGGTGGTAGTGGCGATGTTCCAATGGGGTGTCGGTGCCGATTTCTGGACGCTGATCGTCGCCTATCTGGTGGTGCAGGGGCTGGATGGGAATCTGCTGGTGCCGATTCTGTTCTCTGAGGCGGTTAACCTGCATCCGCTGGTGATTATTCTGTCGGTGATCATTTTCGGCGGATTGTGGGGTTTCTGGGGCGTGTTCTTCGCTATCCCGCTGGCGACCTTGGTAAAGGCGGTGATCCACGCCTGGCCGGACGAACTGCGAGTGGAAACGGAAGCGGAATAAGCGGGAAAACCGAAGCGCAGCAGGCCGCTGCGCTTCGGTTCAATTATTGCTGCAGATAGCTCAGAACGATGTCGTGATGATTGGTGGTCTTGAAATCATCAAACACTTTTTCAACCTTGCCTTTGCCGTCGAGCAGGAAGCTGATGCGGTGAATACCATCATAGGTTTTGCCCATAAAGGTTTTCTCACCCCAAACGCCGAACTGCTGTGCTACCTGGTGATCCTCATCAGATAACAAGGTGAAGTTTAACAACTCTTTCTCGGCAAAACGCGACAGCTTCTCTGGTTTATCCGAGCTGATGCCCAGAACTTCGACACCTGCTTTTTTCAGTTCATCCATGTTATCCCGCAAACCGCAGGCCTGTACGGTACAGCCCGGCGTCATCGCCTTGGGATAAAAATAAACCAGTACTCGTTGTCCCTGGAAGTCGGCCAGATTAATTTCCTCACCGTCCTGGTCAGGCAAACTAAAGTTTGGCGCTGTGTCACCGGCTTTCAATGGGGTCATCACTACTCTCCATCTTTCTCATCATGCTGTGGATAGTTCACAACGCTAATACTGCCTTGTGCTTTCAGTTCTGTACATAGGCGATGAAAGGCTTGCTCAATATTTGATGCATCGGCGTTGCCAGGGCTGTGTGCAGTAATCTGGATATGAAGCTGGGGCGGCAGGTCGCTTTCTGCCGGTTGGGTGCGCGACACCAGTTCGGCAATGTTCATCTGGCTGGAGTGGAACAGATCGGTAAAACGCTCAATGATATGTGGCGAGTCTTTCACCTCAACCTGCACCCACACCGTGGCCGGCATCGGCGGCCTTTCGTGCGAGTTGGTGCGCTTCATCACAATCAGCAGTTCCAGCTCCGCCCCTTTTTGCGGCAGGGTAGATTCAATCAGGGTAATGGCGTTCCAACTGCCGGAAAGCAGCATGATGAACGTGAACTCCTCACCCAGCATGGCCAGACGGCTATCTTCGATATTGCATCCGCAACTGCTGACGTGGCGGGTGATGGCATTGACGATCCCGGGGCGGTCGGTACCGAGCGCGGTAATCACGAGATAGTGTTCATCTGGCTTAGGCAAAATGGAGCTTCCTGTCGTGCACAATGGGGTTACCATGGTAAACATAAAAAAAACCGCCTGCCAAGCGCTTACAACACCGTTGTTTGCTTGCTTTTGGATAGGCAGCAAAAGTACCATGAGTGACTTGTTTGTGGAGGGGACGGCCAATGTTTACGGGAAGTATAGTTGCACTGGTTACGCCGATGGACGACACAGGTGCTGTCGATCGCGCGAGCCTAAAAAAATTGATTGATTATCATGTAGCCAGTGGAACTGCGGCCATCGTTTCCGTAGGGACTACCGGCGAGTCTGCAACGCTTGCCCATGACGAGCACGTTGACGTGGTATTGCAGACGCTGGAACTGGCTGCAGGCCGTATTCCGGTGATTGCCGGTACCGGTGCCAACGCCACCGCCGAAGCCATTTCGCTGACCCAGCGCTTCGAAAATAGCGGCGTAGTGGGTTGCCTGACGGTCACGCCTTACTACAATAAACCGACTCAGGAAGGGCTGTATCAGCACTTCAAGGCCATCGCCGAAAGCACCGCACTGCCACAAATCCTCTATAACGTGCCTTCTCGCACCGGGTGTGACATGCTGCCGCCGACGATTGCGCGCTTGGCAAAAATCAAGAATATTGTTGCTGTTAAAGAGGCAACAGGGAACTTAAGTCGTGTAAGTCAGATCCAAGTGCTGGTTGATGATGAAGATTTCATTTTGCTGAGCGGCGATGACGCCAGCGGACTGGATTTCATGCAACTGGGTGGCAAGGGCGTGATTTCCGTGACGGCCAACGTGGCAGCACGTGAAATGGCGCAACTTTGCGCGCTGGCAGCACAGGGCAACTTTGCTGAGGCACGCCGCTTAAATCAACGCTTGATGCCGTTGCATCAGGATTTGTTTGTAGAAGCAAACCCAATCCCGGTGAAATGGGCCTGTAAGGCATTGGGATTGATGGCAACCGATACGATGCGTCTGCCTATGACGCCGTTGACCGACGCTGCCCGTCCGATCGTTGAACGCGCGTTGAAAAGCGCCGGTTTGCTGTAACTCTAAGGGAAATTTGATGGTTTATTCATTGCAAAAGTCGACGGTAGCAAAAGTCGTGGGTATTTCGCTGGTTATGATGCTGGTCGGTTGTACCACCGACCAACGCTACAAACGCCAGGTTAGCGGCGATGAGTCTTACCTCGACGCGTCGGTGCTCAAGCCACTGAACGCACCTGCAGGTATGATCCTGCCGGTGCAGAGCGGTAATTATGATGTTCCGGCTACCACGCTGAAAGGCGGCGTCGGCAAGCAACTGGATATTCGTCCGCCGGTACAGCCACTGGCATTGCTGAGCGGCTCACGCGCGCAATATGCCGGCGACAGCGGTACGTTGCTGCTTGAAAACAGCCCGCAGAACCAGAACCTGTGGTCACGCGTTACCGGTATGCTGCAAGCGAAAAACATTGCGATCGCCTCACGTCAGGACGCTACTCAGACCCTGACCACCGACTGGGTGAAGTGGAACCGTCTGGATGAAGACAACCAGTACGAAGGCCGCTACCAGATCAGCGTACAGCAGCAGGGTTACCAGCAGGCGCTGGTCGTGAAAACCGTCGGCCTGCAGCAGCAGGGCAAAACCGAGCAGGTGACCGACCCGTCCGAAGTGCAGCGCTACAACGGCATGATGATGAACACCATCGTCGAAGGCCTGGACAAGCAGGACAACCTGGCGAGCAACCAGTCGGCCAACCGTTTCGGTGCGCTGGACGTGCAGAGCAGCGCGGATGATACCGGTCTGCCAATGTTGGTCGTGCGTGGCCCGTACACCGTGGTGTGGGATCGCCTGCCGCCGGCATTGGAAAAACTGGGGATGAAAGTGGGTGACCGCAGCCGTCCGCAGGGTACCGTTGCCGTGACCTACAAAGCCCCGAGCAGCAGTGACTGGGATGCGTTGGGCGTCAAGGATCCTGAACTGAAAGAAGGCGATTACAAACTGCAGGTGGGTGACTTGAACAACCGTACCAGCCTGCAATTTATCGATCCTAAAGGGAAGCCATTGACCCAGTCGCAAAACGACGGCTTGGTTGCGGCATTCCAGTCAGCATTCAGTAAAACCAGCGTTAAATAATCGAAAAGGGGCTACGGCCCCTTTTTTCTTTGTTCAATACGGTATCGTTTGCGTCGCGGATTTGGCACAATACACTCATGTGTGTTGTTAAAGAATTAATCGTATAAATTTCATACCCAATAGATTTCAAGCGACAGCTAGGCGGCAAGTGCGTGAATCTTCAGGAGCTTACTTTAGTAAGTGACTGGAGTGAGGGCACGCAGCCAACAACGCTGTCGTTTGAAAGATGAAGGGTATTCTTTTATTGGAGTAAGTCAGATGCAAAAAATAGCTGAGCTGTATCGCGGAAAGGCAAAAACCGTCTACACCACTGAAAATCCTGATCTGCTGGTGTTGGAATTCCGCAATGATACGTCAGCACTGGATGGTCAGCGCATTGAGCAGTTTGATCGCAAAGGCATGGTAAACAACAAGTTCAACCATTTCATCATGAGTAAACTCGAAGAAGCCGGCATCCCGACGCAAATGGAACGCCTGCTGTCCGACAACGAAGTGCTGGTGAAGAAGTTGGACATGGTGCCGGTAGAGTGTGTGATCCGCAACCGCGCCGCCGGTTCACTGGTGAAACGTTTGGGCATTGAAGAAGGCTTGGTACTGAACCCACCGCTGTTTGACCTGTTCCTGAAAAACGATGAAATGCACGATCCCATGGTCAACGAATCCTACTGCGAAACCTTTGGTTGGGTGAGCAAAGAGCATCTGGCACGCATGCGTGAGCTGAGCTACCAGGCCAACGACGTGTTGAGCAAGCTGTTTGACGACGCAGGCCTGATCCTGGTCGACTTCAAGCTGGAGTTTGGCTTGTTCAACGGCGAAGTGGTGCTGGGCGATGAGTTCTCGCCGGATGGTAGCCGCCTGTGGGACAAAAACACCCTGGACAAGATGGACAAAGACCGCTTCCGCCAGAGCCTGGGTGGCCTGATTGAAGCCTACGAAGAAGTGGCTCGCCGCATCGGCGTCAAACTCGACTAAGCGTTTTCTCGCTATACGGGGTCTCACCGGCCCCGTCATTATCCTTGCTTTCCCCGCCTTCTATTCCCGTTTGCCTGCATTTCCAGAAAAATTCTACATTTCCTTTGCCGCTGAGCATTTATAATGATCAACGTAACATGACAAAAACCTAATCTGGAGTTTATGACCTGCTCCCAGTTGATTAGTACACCCCGATGTTAGTAATGTCTTCATAAGCCACATGAGGACATCCCCATGAAGAAGCGTTTTTCCGACCAACAG
>NZ_CAMKGL010000004.1 GCF_946227985.1 Serratia quinivorans | reverse complement strand
GTGGGTTGGAAACCAGCAATATCCTCTGAATACAAAAGGCAATCCGGGGATATGGATTGATAAGCAGCAAGTTAATCCAGGTGACATTTATATAGTGACCGGCGCAGACGCTGCGAGTAATCGCGATTATGTAGCAAGGAACTATTTTTCAGCCAATCAATCGTTTATCTGTGATAGCACCACAATTTACCCCGATGGCGATAGTTCAACAGTTAACTGGTCGTGGGTTGGAAACCAGCAGTATCCTCTGAACACAAAAGGCAATCCGGGGATATGGATCGATAAGCAGCAAGTTAATCAAGATGACATTTATATAGTGACCGGCGCTGACGCTGCGAGTAATCGCGATTATGTAGCAAGGAACTATTTTTCAGCCAATCAATTATTTATCTGTGATAGCACCACAACTTACCCCGATGGTGATAGTTCAACAGATAACTGGTCGTGGGTTGGAAACCAGCAATATCCTCTGAATACAAAAGGCAATCCGGGGATATGGATCCTGGGTCAGCAAGTTAATCCAGGTGACATTTATATGGTGACCGGTGCAGACGCTGCCAGGAATGGCCATTATACGGCGCGGAACTATTTTTTAGCCAATCAATCGTTTAACTGTGATGTCAGCAGAGTTTACCCCTATGGTGATTATTCAACAGTTAACTGGTCGTGGGTTGGAAACCAGCAATATCCTCTGAACACAAAAGGCAATCCGGGGATATGGATTGATAAGCAGCAAGTTAATCCAGGTGACATTTATATTACTACTGCCATAGATGTAACCAGAAATCCCTCTGACAAAGCAGGGGACTATTTTTTAGCCAAAAGATTATTTATGTGCTCTATTGATAATAAAGCCACATATTATCCTAATAGTGGTAGTTCAACAGATTACTGGGGATGGCTTGAAAATAAGTAGGAATGATTGGAAATGATAGTTTGCAGGGTTAACATTCTAAGTGCAACGTGTAACATCCAGAAATGGCATAGTTAATTTTACCAAGTGGATAGAGGAGATATTATCACCTCAGATTGATGACAAACCTCAGATGATGTCTTTCTGAGGTTTGTTTTTCTGAGTTGTTACTATGTAAGTTATTGATTTTTCGTTCTCGAATTTCGCAGTTTAGAAACGAATATCAACTCTTAGAGTACTTTGTCAGCAGTCTGGGCGATATCATCGCCTCAGATTTTCTCAATCTGGAAACAGGTTTCCGGCATTTCGCCTGGCTATGGTGACGTTATCTTCCTCTCTACGACCTGTCTGCGGGTATGGCTCCGGCGTGAATGTTAGGTCTTCGTGTTGCGTAATAACGGTGATCTGTCTTAATGCCGATACCACGGCATCGGTGTCATCCTGGAATACGCTACTGATAAGGTGACGTATCTGGTTGATAGTGGTTCGCTCGTCGAACAGTTCCGCAATCAGGTGCGGCAGGCGCGGATCTTGACGCATTAGCGCCATACCGGCCAGCATGGCGGCTCGGCAAGCGTTACCTCGCGCTTTGACGGGGAGTTCTGCCAACATCTCATCGGCCAGAAGGTCGGCCCGCGAATGCGCGGGCTTCAGGTAAAAACTTATCTTGCGGTTGCTCACTGTGGTGTCCCCATCTGATACAGGCCATTTACCAGATCAAACTGAGGTGTAAGGCTTTCAAAGAAACGCGCGTCCGGTACGGCGGTAACTTCCCGCACGGCGGCTTCGACGATGTTGGCGCCGCCGCCGACAACGGCAACGTGCGTATATCCAGAAAAGCGCTCGATCGCGAGCTGCACGCGGCGATTCAGTATGGCCTCTTTTTCCTGCAAGGCGGTCAGTACCAGATGGAACTTGTCGGCATCGTTAACGCGGGTGCGCAGGTATGGCACGTCATGGCGGTGCAGGATTAAATCGTCAGCGAAGTAACTGCTGGCGCGCGTGTTCGCTGCAGCAAGGGCAGATTTGACCGCCTCGGTCATGAGCGACACACCAATACCCGGATCGCAAAAGGTCTTGGTGATGCCGGTGAACTGGCCGCGCACCTGCGCCACATCCAACGTGGTACCGCCCAGGTCGACGATCAGCAGCGAATCCAGTTCGTCCAGGTCTTTCACGATGTCGAAGCCAGCCGGGATGGATTCTGGCATCACGCGCACATTGCGAATGGTGAAGGTCTCGCCGCCATTGAGCGTCACCGGGCGCAGAATATTGCGCTGTTTGCGCTGGATGTTGTCGCGGTTCGGTTGGTTGTGTTCGTCCAGGTATTCACCCAGTGGCAGCGTGACTTCCACATCGACCGGCTGCGGCGGCAGGCCGGTTTTGAGCAGGGTGTGATGGATGGCGACCACGTTCACATCGCTGTACTGGTAGCGGGTGTGGGTTGTGCGGATGGCGTCCGGGCTGACCGGATCGAACGAGTAACGTTCGCCGTCAAGCAGGTAGTTGGCTGGCATCTGGTCGCCGAACGGCGTTGACCATTCGGGCTTGAAGCTGTTGGGGCTGCGTAGCGTGCGCTGCTCGCCGTTCTCTTGCCATGCCATTTTGATTGCGGTGGAGCCATCGTCGATAAAGATTTTCATGGTGTTGCCTCTTTGCAGTGTGGGTCATGAAATGCCGTTTAAACGGCGGTTTTTGGTCATGAAATAGAAAAATGGCGATTTACGCGGTTGCCGTTGGCGGCGTTTTTCTATTTCGTTCCCGTTTTTGCCCTTTAAGGGGCGTTTTGTGACTCTTTTGGGTTGGCGCTAATCGTCTATGCTCGATAGCACCTGCATGATCGCCAGGCGTTCAACCGGTGGCGGTGCCTGGTATTTTTTGCGCCAGCGTTCTACCTTTCGCTTGATGCGCTGGCGGTCGATGTAGTCGACGCCGGCGTAAGCGGTGGTGAAGGGCTTGCCTTCTGGAAAGTTCATCCAAAGTTGCTCGGTTCTTACGCCGCCGCGGGTCATGGCCTGGAAGTTGATTGAGCGCCAGTCTGGCAGCAACTCGTTGTACAGTGCGGACGGATAGCCCGATAGCATGACGCTGGCCGGCAGCGAACGCAGGCAAGCAATCAGGCGGCGATGGTCGTCTGTAGTGTATTCGTGGCGATAACGGGCGTTGCTGGTACGGGTTTCCGGCATATAAGGCGGATCGGCGTAAATCAATACCCTGCCGGCGGCGGTAAAATCGAAGCTGCCCAGGAAGTGAGCCGCATCGTGCTGGATGAGCTGAACATACGGCAGGCGGTGGCTTATGTTGAATTCGGCCAGTGCATCCTGATCAATATCAACGCCGATGTTGGCTTTCACTGGCGGCTTGCGCAGCATGATGGCGCCGCCGCCCAGGTGCGTCTCGATGTAGGTGTCATGTGGTGGCATATTGGCGATGATTTTTTGATAAACGCCGCTTGCTGCCTTGCTTCCCAAATACCCCATGCGGGTACCTCATAGTTAAAAGTGGCTGTACTACAGCCGTGTTGTTTTTGTCTGTGCGGTACCGCCACCAGGTGGCATCGCTGTTTTTGTCTGTGCTTGCCGGTGTGGCCAACACAGATGTATCGGGTTAAAACGGTGTAACGGTGCGCCTGATCGGTTCGAGGCGATCGCCGCGCAGCCTGATGGCTTCGCCACCGCCAATGTCCAGCGTGGCGCCGCGCAGCAGTGCGCTGATTTCCCACGGTTCCAGCCGGATGCCGAGCGCGGCGGCAAGCTGTGCAACATCGCCGGTGCGGTAGCTCGGTGGCGGTGTTTCGTCGTCGTCTTCCCTGGTCATTGGTGCTGGCACTTCCAGTAGACGATTGCCGGCCAGGCGGAAGGCGTAGCCGTCGCCGCAGTCCACGGTGTCGCCGGCCAGCAGGCTGATAACCTGCTGCGGCTCCGGTGTTAGGCCGAGATCGCGCAGTGCAGCGTTGATGGCGTCTTCCGGTGTGCTTTCGCTCACAGGTGGCGATTGTCGTGTCATCCCCGTTTCCCCCTCCTTTTTGTCCGGTGGTGTCGCATTGCGGATCCTGTTGAGCAATACACGCCGCTGGTGCCGGGTGAGTTGCTCAAAATTGAGGTTCTCCGGCTCTTTATCCGTGGCGCTACCCGCCCCTGCTTCGCTTGTTTTTTGCTCAATGGGACAGTTATTGCCACGGGTCCAAGGGACGGCGGGGCCGCCCTGAGGGTCAACGTCAACCCCTTGACGATCGGCTTCGCCGGCCGGTTTTACGGCTTTTCTGATGCGCTGCCAGTTATCAACGTGGGTGCAAATGCGTGATTCAGCTCCGAGTTGGGGCGACCAGATACCAAAGATCTGCGTGCCGTGCTCGCCGTAGTCGTTGGGCTTGTCCGCTTCGGCGTAGGCGGTACGGACGACGTGCTCTTTGCGTGGCTGGAGGATCCCACCTTGCTTCAGGATGTACGTTGCAATGCAGCCAGCATCGGCCGCCGACATCACGTCATCCATGGCTTTATCCATGAGGCGTTGTTGCTTTTTGCCGTCCTTGCCCTGGCGGCTGAGCTGTCCGGCCAACCGACGCAGTTCGCGGTAGGTCTGACGTGATGGGATGCCGAAAAACTGGAACTGGCGCACACGATGGAGGGATGCCCAGGCGATGGCGTGCTCTACGGTGTCCGCCATGCTTTTACCGCTCTCGTGATCAACGGGTGGCTCGCCCGTTTTTGGGTCTGGCTTGGTCAGTTTGCTGCCATCGATGTTCTTACCGATATAGGCGGCGATGTAGCTCAATGGCGAGCCTTTCTCCTTGGTGATTTGCTCGACCTTAAAGCGTGGTGTGATGTCATCACCCAGCTCGGCGCGGTCCTCGCGGATGGCAAACTCGCGCAGAATATCAGTGATGGCGTCCTGGTCTTCCGGGCGGCAGAACACCATGACGTGCCAGTGTACCGTGCCATCGTGATGCGGCTCGGCAACGCGCACGCCATACCAGCGCAGCCCCTTGCGGTTAAGTTTTTTGCGCACGCCGGCGAACAGGTTCACCAGGTAATCGCTGCTATCGCGAACGGTGCGGGCGGCCCACTTGGGGTTAGGTGAACCGCTGTTTATTAGGGTGGTGTGATACTTCGACGGGCAGGTGATCGTGAACCAAAAGGCATTGTCGCTGCGAGTTTCGGCGATCTCCTGCATCCCTTTGACAGTGATCATCATCTCAACGCGGCGGTGCTTCGGATTGCTGTTGCCCGCGAAATATATGGTTTCCATATCGATGCTGAACCCGTCATCGTTGACTAGCTCATAGGCTTTCAGAAACTCGCGCGTGCGGCGGCGCTGTTCCCGGTGGTGTACCAGTGAGTCCTGGCTGACGTAGGCGGATGTTGTGCGGCTAACCAAACATGCGGCGCGCAGTTGCTCCTCGCGCCACTCGCAACGGTAGCGCCACAGCTTGCGTTGCCACCAGGTGGCACAGCACAGGCGGGCTAGTGCGCCCGGCAACAGATGGTAAGGCGTTTCGCCACGCTGGCGGCGACTGACATCCAGTGCGGCCCAGCATGGCGGAGTGATGTTGAGGCGTAGCGTTTCATGGGCGACAGTGGTGTAGACGCGCAAAATATCCTGCGGTGTTGCTTCGCTGGTTAGGTGCTTCTCGCATTCCTGGCTGAACAGGCTTTCCATGGCGCCGGCGGTGAGGGTGGCGAGTAACTGCACCTCACGCTTGCTCAGCTCCGGCAGGCGCAGCAGCTCGTCCAGGCGTTCGCGTCCGGCGATGTAGCGATAGGCTATTGTCTGATGACGGCTATTGATCTGCTCAAGTCGCGGGATGACGCGCTTTATGGTGCCACGCAGGAATTTGCGGGCCGGGCGCTGCTTGCCCCCCTCGGCAATCGTGCGCGCCTGCTGCCTGCGGTAGGCGTTCAGGCGAGCCAACAGAGGTTGCTTAACGTGCCGCGGCAGCGCAAACAATGCGGCGGTAATCTCAGCGTCGCGATCGTCGGCAAAAACCTGTCGCTTCTCTCGGTTGGCTTCAATTTGCGCGTCGCGCTCGCCTTCCCGGTCTGCGTAGTCACGCAACAACTGATCGCGCAACGCCAATCTGCGCCGATCCAGTTGGCTAAGGCTGGCGCGATATTCTGCTTGCCGCCGCGCTTCTCGTGCTTTCTCCTGCCCCAGAGCCTCCGCTATCCAGTAGGACAACGGCGTTTCAACCGGGCGCTCCGTGCCAAAGAGCGCCGGATCAATGGCTGATTGCGGTGCATTCCAGTGATAAATGTACGCGCGGGTATCCAGCGGTTTTCCGGGGAAATTCGCTGGCGGTGAGGGGGCAATTCGCCCCCGGTTGTTGCGGTTTGTTTGTGTTGTCATCGAGTTACCGCCGCGCTGGACGCCATTGCATCATGTCCTGAAATACCGCCTGGCACTGCGTGGTCAGGCGTTCAGACTCGCTCAGGTAGGCATTAAGGGAGACGGTGCCGGTGCGGCGCACGCTGTGCGCTATCAGGTCGGCAATCAGGTGAGCGGGATTGCTGTAAGCGGCCAGCATCGCCCGGCGCAACTTGGTCAATGGATGCGGCGCATCGGCGGTATACAGCGAGAAGCGGTGGGACTCGCGTACGATGGTGTAATAGCTGTCGACCGTGTACTCGCCTTCTGGCGAGCAACATTCGGCGGCATCGTCCAGCGATTGCAACCAGGTGCCGTAGAGATCGGTGAGTTCCCGGCGCAGGTGTGGTGCCTGCTGGTGAGTCCAGCGTAAAAAATCGTGCGGGGTGCTCATTGCTCGCCTCCCACTTGCTGTAGGAGGTGATCGAACAGACCGGCGGCGTTGAGTTCTTCACTGATGTCGTTGAGGTCGTCGTTGATGTAGCTAAAAAGATAGGGGGAATAGAACTTCAGAAGTGGGGATGGATTGCCAGATTTGAGATCAATAAAAACGAAATGAGACAGTTGGTTTGAGCGGTGCAGTTTGCGATAGCAATCGACACTTAATTGGGCTTGCGGTTTTTTTTGGTGAGTCTTGGTAGGGGTAGTGGCCATGGTGGCAACCTCAGTAGGGAGTTTGGTTAACTCACCACCGAAGCTTCCACACTTATGGGTGGTGAGACGTACAGGGGTGGAAGTACCGGTCCCTACTGAACCCGGCCAGCCTTGCGGCTGCCCTGCACGCCCCACCATAAACTGGGTGTAGCAGCGCATCGCACACAAAAAAACCGCATAGGCGCGGTTGTGCGCAGTAAGGAGTTCCGGGCTTCCACACCCGGCAGCGGATTTTGCCGCTGCGGCGGAACTATAACGCCCGGTGATTTTGCAAGGCAAGCGATTTTTGTGTGTGCACAGCGTGCGGAAGTGATTCATGCGGAAACTCCCAGGGTTGCGATGATTTCGCCCGCAGCCTGCCGCTTGTTGCCTTTGCAGCTCACTGAGCGTGGTGCGGTGATGTGGTGAACGGTGAAACCGCTGTATTTGTAGATATTGGCGGCAATGGCGGCATTGGAGACGACGACCTGGCTACCGCGTGCGACTGCGGCGTGCAGTGCGGCGATCATTCGGCTGTGGTCTTCAGGGGTGAAACCGGCAGTGTGGTATTTGGTGAAATTGGCGGTGCTGGATGCAGGGATGTACGGCGGATCGCAATAAATCACGTCGCCGGTGCCGGCCATCTCGATGGTTTCCTCAAAATCCAGGCAGAGGAATACGGCGTTCCTGGCCTTCTCGGCGAACTGGCGGATCTCTTCTTCTGGGAAATAAGGCGCTTTGTATTTGCCATAAGGGACATTGAACTCACCGTTAAGGTTGTAACGGCACAGGCCGTTGTAACAATGGCGGTTCAGATACAGGAACATCACTGCGCGGCAAAAGGTATCTTCGCAGCTGTTGAAGCTGTCGCGGATAACCCGGAATCGCGCCTCGTTGTTGTCGAACCTGAAGAATAGTTTGGCGCAATCTATTAGGTCGTCCGGTGCGTTTGACGCGACATTAAACAGACCGATTAAATCCGGATTGATGTCTGCCAGCAGGCAGCTGTTGTAATCGGTGTTGAGGAATACCGATGCGGAGCCGGCGAACGGCTCGATCAGGCGGTTGCCATCTGGCAGGTGCTGGCGCAGGGCATCCATGATGCGGGCTTTGCTGCCCGCCCATTTGAGCAGGGAGCGGATCATCTGTTACGTTTCTCCCAGCAGACTGCTGCGCCAACAAACATAAACATGATCGCTAAAGCGATAATGATTACTGCTGGAAGTCCCCACAATGGCGCCGTGACCCACCACCACGACCAGGTGATGTACCCCATCAATTTTAGGGTGATAAAAATAAGCGCCAGAATGGACAGAAAACCCAGTCCGCCTTTTTTCGTTTCTTTATTCATTTTGTTTTTCCTGTTGATAAGAATTTATTCACATCCCAGATCCAGCACTTCCAGAACATGACGGAATAGGACGGCAACAGCTCGTAATAGAGCGGCCCGTAACAATCAATAACGATGCAGCGTTGCCGGTAAACCCAATCACTCCGGATAAGGACAAACAGTTGAGCGGCGAATAACGCCAAAAGAATGAAGACATCCATTATTTACTCACCTCGTTATCAAAGGCTGCGTGCGTCATTAATTTCCAACTTACGCCGCAGTTTTTTCTTAATAATCGCCACCACGCGGTGACACGGATTTCCAGATAGGCAAAACGTTTGGTTTTGGTGTAAACCTTTTCGCCACGATCAAAGCGTGAGAGCAGCGCTGCGGCCTTCGCATAAATGCGCCGATCAGCCTGTGGGCCAGACAGGCGGGCTCTCATGGCTGCTGACTCTGGCGGTGTGGTGCCATGAGTTGCTGCCAGATGTGAATGACGGTCTTGGCCTGGTGAATGGCGTCGTGCAACGCGTTGTGCTTCTCGCCGTCGAACGGCACGGCGGTGCGCAGATCCATACCGGCATCTCTGGCTGCGTGCTCGAAGGTCCTAACATCGCGAGTATTCCAGAACTTCCATGTAGGCATCAGGTCGATGCGGTCCATAGCTGAGGTGATGATCGGAATATCAAAATCGGTGCCCTTGGCCCATATGAAAGCATCAGGATGCGGGCTGTTACGCAGAATAAAACACCCCATCTCACCCAAAGCCTGGCGAATATGTACGGCGTTATCGGTGGCAATTTCGCTACGGGCTTCGGCGCTTTGGCGTAACCACCACTTCACTGTGTCAGCGCCGATGGTGCCGCCGCATTGTTGGCTGCTTTCGAGGTCAACGCGCTGGTAGAACCGCTTGCCGAGCGTACCTGTATCGAAATCAAATGCTACGGCACCGATCGCCACAATGGCGGCGGTGGGGGTTTTATCCATGGTTTCCAGATCAAGCATAATGTGTCGCATCGTTTTTCCTTTATTTAGGTAATGGGAGTCCCGGCGCGGTTAAGCGCCTAAATGTCATTGCTAATATTTCCGGTTAAATTAACTTCGCATCGTCGTGCAATATGTCTTTGGGGAACTCATGCACCAATTCGCGCATTTCCAGCATGGCGTTAATAATGGCGATGCGCTCGCGTTCTGTTAATTCATCAAAATGCAGGCGGTGGCGTTCTGTGCCAATACGTGCCCAGAAATAGATCACCGAGCGGTAACGGCTAATGCGTAGATTGTCGAAAAACTCGCGCACTAAATTCTTTTCTACCCTGGCATTGGTCACGAGGCGCTTTAATTTGGCTGCATGGGACAAACCGCGGGCGATCTGCTCGGCGGTCAGGTTTCCGGTGCTGGCTGAATTTTGCATTATTGCTACCTCGCTATGCCGACTATTGCCCATTTGAAAGCGCATCCCCTTTGGACGCCAATCCCACCGGTTAAAGGTGGGGGCTGCGCTTTCAGATGAGTGCTGGTTTTTGTTGTGTGACCGGCGCACATGTTGGTATGTTCGCTACGCCGCCTTCCCGCAAAGAAGTGAGCGGCGTAACGATTTCCCACTAACAAAGAGGAGTCATGAATATGCAATTACTTCGAGTATTTAAGCGCGGCGCGCCCAACGCCGTTGAGCTGGTCAGATAGCACGTGAGCAAGCACATCTAAGTTGATGGTGGGTAGTAATTCTTCCCATGCCTGGCGTGCGCGCTGTGCGTCTATAACCACATCAAGTTGATAGCGGATTAAGCGAGCGCACTCGTCGTGTGCTTCACCGTATTTTTTCTGATAAATATCACCCTCGGTTAAGGATTCTTTATTCATGAGTACACCTCCCAATCTTGAATTATTTAATGAAACAGTTGGTAAAACTTTTGCTTTTCTTTATGAAAACTTTCCTGTTGAGAGAAGCATTTCACTTGAAAAACTGTTGGAACTTAAATGCTTGAAAATTGGCTCTGCCGACTTTGAAGAAGCAGAGAAAAAACGCGATATATGCTACTACTCCATAAAATGGCTGATTGATGCTGGATATATTTCTGCCGAACCTCGCCCTTATTCTGGTTTTGCTGATGCTGTTTTAACGGTGCGAGGTGTTGAACTGCTAAAAATTCGACCTAAAGCACTGTCAGATACATTCGGCGACTCATTACTTAAATTATCCAAGTCTGGAATAATGGGTGGTGTAAAGAACTCGCTTAGTGGTTTGACATCAACAATGTTAACAGCGGGAGCAACCATCTCTTATCACATGGCAATGGTCCATCACTCATAATAAATTCACCACTTATACCGGCTTCGGGATTACATCTTGCTCCCGAAGCATTCTTAAATGGTCTTGCAATACCTTGGCTGATCCAATGTCCTCACAGTTATAAGCAAGCTCTACGGCATTTTTCATACCGAAAACCAGTGTGCGGCGCGCACTTATTTCACTTACGAAGCCGCTACTAATAGTAAAGTTGTAGCGCTCTAAAAGTAGGTTTAATAAATCTTTAAAAATACGATTCATGCTTTCACCATGTGTCTATTCAGTGGCTCAAGGTTTTTAATCACTGGCTCTGTCGTTAATGCCATTCCTTTAATGTATGGCGCACCGATAGCGGCCATGCACGGCATGTATTCCATGGCTGGGTATACCGGAACGGCTTCCAGTTCGAGTTCAGTAAGGGCGCTAAACCATTTTTCGTTTGGCTGAATCAGCACATATAAGCAAACGGTGTCGTCGTTAATTTCCGTTTTTGCACCGATGATTTCCCCGATGTTATGCACCGGTATGCGATGAAAGTAGCCTTTGCGAACTGGTGCGCAGTGAAAACTAGGGGAATAGCTTTCCGCCAGTGCGATCAGCGTTTCAGCGCTGATATGGCGAGCGTCGGTGGTTTCACCTTCACGGGCCAGTAGGATCCAGAATGGAGTGCTGTTCATTTTTGGTAACCTCTTGTCAATGAGTGCCGGTTTTTAGCCATGTCCGGCGCATGGTATTCTGGAGTTCTCACACAACCAGAATAGGAAATCTTCATGGACCCAATAAGCGCCCTTGCGTTGGTTAAGCAGTCAGCTGACGCAACAAAATCAATTTTCGATGCAGTCAAGACTCTGCGCTCGACTTTTAAAGGCGACAAAAATGCCTCTGGCGAGCTTGAAAATATAACCGACCGACTAATATCCCTCAGGGATAACCTTATTTCAGCGCAAGACATGATTCAGGGCCTCCAGTCCAAGCTTTCACTTGAGTCTAACGAAGTACGCTCTCTCACAGAAAAACTCCGCGAGGTTGAGAAAGCCAATACTGAGATTGAAAAATACGAACTTCACGAAATAATTCCTGGAAAGTTTGTACATGCGCCAAAAGAATCTATGAACTCTCTGGCACCGCCTCATTACATCTGCACAAGCTGCGCGAGCAATAATTTCAAGTCCATTCTTCAAACTGAGACGCAAGGTGATTTTGTATGGCTTGCATGTCATCGCTGTGGCTCCAAGATTGAACTTCAAGCACCTCGTGGAGGTTTTTGGGAGGTCTAAAATTCTCAATGCACCAGAATGTAAGTTTTGGTGCATTCCTCACCTTCACGGGCCAGCATGATCCAGAATGGGGTGTTGGTGCTCATGCGCTTTTTCTCCCCGATCCACGTGTGCCTGCCGCTTTGCTGCCCTGAGCGCGTTTTGCTGCAACTGCCGGCCCGGTAGTCATAAGACGGTCTTTCCAAGAATGCCACTCAGGCCCAGCCACTGAAACTAAGTGATCAGCATATTCATCCCACTCGCCCTTGTGTATGTAGATCTCCCCCTGGCCTTCTGGGTTGGCCGGGTCTTTCATCCGGATCACCGGGAGCTTGTTCGCCGCCGCCATCTTGCGCACGGCGCTCGGTGTCTTGCCGATGTAGTCAGCAAAAAGTTCCGGCGTTATCAGCTGGGACATGGTGCTGTCTGTGAGTTCCGCCATTTGTTATCCTCTTGCGTTGGCCCCTTGGGCGCTGTTAGGTCGCCCTGGGGTGTCTTAGATAATGTTATTTAAGTACTTACATAATGACCATGAGGATAGTCGCAATATGAGTACCTTGTCAAGAGACTACGCAGGGAAACTCCGACAGATAAGAAAGGCGGAGGGGTTAACTCAAAAGGTGTTTGCAGAGATGGCTGGTGTTGCATTGAGTACGGTAAAGAATTACGAAACAGGGCATCAGAGTGCGAGATCGGAGATTGCAGAGAAGGTGCTCAATGTCCCTCGATTCCAGAAATACGCTCTTTGGTTGACAATAGATCAAACAGCACCGGCGGCGGGACAAATATCGCCGTTTCTCTCCCCTAATGGGCAAGACGAAACAAAATCGCGCCAATCCGACCAGAAGGCTGGTTAAAAGTCTGGTTTTTCTGGACGGTAGGAACGGGTTTTACTAATTGCAACCTCATCGGAGGGCTTCATTATGTCGATTAAGAAGCTCGATGATGGTCAGTATCAAGTGGATATTAGACCGCAGGGATCTACAGGACGACGGATCCGCAAGCGGTTCAGCAAGAAGGCCGAGGCGCAAGCCTACGAAAAATACGTACTGGTCAATTTTCATGACAAAGACTGGGTTGATAAGCCAGCTGACAAGCGGCCGTTATCTGAACTCATTGAGCTGTGGTGGGTTTATGGCGGGAGAAATCAGAAACATGGTGAAATCTATCGTGGGAAGCTTAATAAGGTGGATCGGGATATGGGCCACCCCAGGACGTACATGCTCACCCGTAAGTTTCTGATGGAGTACCGCTCGCGCAGGCTTCAGGGTGGAGCACAAGCAACAACCGTTAACCGTGAATTCTGTTATTTATCGGGGATGTTCAGCTTGCTGCAAGAGGCGGAGGAGTTTCACAGCGATAATCCAATCCACTCGCTGAAAAAGCTGAAGCCGAAAAACACAGAAATGTCTTTCCTGGCCAGCAGTGAGATTGAGGCGCTTTTATCGGTAATGGCCGGTGATGATCTGCGCGTTGCCGTTCTGTGTTTGAACACAGGGGCTCGGTGGGGGGAAGCCAGCAGTCTGAAGGCTGAGCAGGTTATAGGGAATCGGGTAACGTTCGTTGAAACCAAGAACAGCAAAAAGCGTTCAATCCCAATATCGCAGGAGGTTGCTGATATGATCCTGGAAAATAAATCCGGTCGATTATTTACCGCAAATTACACGCGTTTTCGCAAGTTGCTGAGGGAGATAAAACCTGATCTCCCCAAAGGGCAGGCCACGCATGTTTTGCGTCATACCTTCGCGACGCATTTCATGATCAACGGCGGCAACCTTATTACGCTGCAAAGAATATTGGGACATGCAACCATTCAGCAAACCATGACCTACGCGCATTTTGCACCCGACTATTTATCGGATGCAATTACGTTAAACCCATTGCGTGGAATGTCCATATATTGTCCACCGGTTAGGGTGGTTTAGGGGGTGTTAGGCTGTGTTGGTCTAACATAACCCATTGAAAATACAGAGATCGCCCTTTCTCTCTGGTATGTAAAAGACGCCTGCGGGCGTCTTTTTTTATGGTGGCTATTTTAAATAAAAATTTATTTCTCAAGAAAGTGAATTATCGCCTTTTGGAAAGGATAGTGAGGGTTTAAATATCCCGGGCTTATATTTTAAAGATGTTTTACCGTTGGGTGATATTTGTAGGGCAAAGATGAGAAGCAATGATTAACCTACTTTCAAATAATATAATCGTGCTGATTCAATTCTGGCTGATATATTTATTTCTAGAATTAACTTTTGAGTTTAATGCATATTTCCATTTTAATTCATGATGTTGGCTTGGATTTGTTTCTGTATTACTCGAATATCTTACCAAAGTCGATAATATAATCCGGCCGTTGCTTGTGATAATGTGAAATTAAATAATACGCAAAGGCTATCAGGGAATGAAAAAGAAAAACAAAACGCCAACGCCACACGATGCGGCATTTCGTCAGTTTTTGACGCAGCCGGAGATTGCCCGCGATTTTATGGAGATCCATCTTCCGCCAGAACTGCGTGCCATCTGCGACCTCAGTACGTTGAAACTGGAATCCGGTTCTTTCGTTGAAGATGACCTTCGCCAGTATTTCAGCGATGTGCTCTACAGCCTGAAAACCACTGCTGGGGAAAATGGTTATATCCACGTCCTTATTGAGCATCAGTCTACACCCGATAAACACATGGCTTTCAGGCTAATCAGGTATGCAATAGCGGCCATGCAGAGACATTTGGATGCCGGTCACAAAAAACTGCCGTTGGTGATACCTGTCTTGTTTTATACCGGCAAACGCACTCCTTATCCTTATTCCACCAACTGGCTGCGGGAGTTTTACGATCCGGAACTGGCGGGAAAACTCTATACAGCCGAATTTCCGCTGGTCGATGTGACGGTTATCCCTGATAACGAGATCATGGGTCATCGCAGTATGGCCGCACTGACCTTGCTGCAGAAACATATTCGGCAGCGAGACCTGGCAGAGCTGACTGACAAACTGGCCACCATCCTGCTGAGTGGCTATCTGTCTTCGCCACAGGTGATTTCGCTGGTACACTATATTCTTCTGGCCGGAGAAGCATCCGATGCTGAAGCCTTTGTACGCGAATTGGCACTGCGGGTACCGCAACATGAGGATGAACTAATGACTATTGCACAACAGCTTGAGCAGAAGGGCATCGAAAAGGGCATCGAAAAAGGCATCGAAAAAGGCATCGAGAAGGGTATCGAAAAAGGTATCGAAAAGGGCATCGAGCTTGGTGAACAGCGCGGTATCGAGAAAGGGCGTCAAGAAGGCGTGCTTGAAGGAAAGCTTACCGTTGCCCGCGCCATGCTGACGAACGGCATTGACCACGACTCGGTAATGAAAATGACCGGTTTGACGGCCGACGACCTGGCACAGATCCGCCATTAATTAATAGTGTGAACCTCTCCACCGAAGTCCTGATGCAAAAGCAGGGTCTGAAGATCTTGCTTTAACGTGTCAGGATAATCACAACTTACCTGCCTATGCATTAACCACTAGAAGTTCCCCATCGTCATTATTCCATTAAAAATCATATCCAATTAACCAGTTATATAACCCCTCGGACCAGTTTCCGCTTGAGAAAATTATCTCAAATAATGTGTGCTGTGAAAATAAGATCACACAAGCGTAACAAAAGGTAAACATAGGCTCTCTATATTGGCTGCTTTGCTTTTGGGAGGGAGTGCCATGCGTAACTGGAACGAGCCGAAGAAGAACAAAGCGCACATCGAACTGATCCCGATGATCGACGTGATGATGTTTTTGCTGGTGTTTTTTGTGTTGATTAGCCTGAACGTGATCCCGGCCCTCGGGCTGAAAACTCAGTTGCCGTCCGCCGGCAGTGCGCAGCAGTTGAAACCGCAGAAGAAAGCGATCATTACGCTGGGTGCCGAAGACCAACTGCAGCTCGACGGCCAGCCCTTGTCACTGAGTGCGTTGGTCAGCACGCTTAAGCAGCAGCAACAGGAAAACCAGACCACCACCATTATCGTCAACAGCGACAAGGGCGTCGCGGTAGAGCGGCTGGTGGCGGTGATGGATAACCTGCGTCAAGGCGGTTTCTACTCTGTCTCTATCGCCACACGGAAGCTGTGACATGTATCTGCTCTATCGTTCGCGTCACCTTTTCAGTTGGTTACCGGCGCTGATCGTCGTCGGCTGTGTGCTGTTTGCCAGCCAGCAGGCGGCGCTGAAAATTCAGCCGCGCTATGACGAGACCGCCATGGAACTGGCGCTGGTCGAGCCTGAACCTGCACCGGAACCTCAACCTGAAACACCACCGGAGCCGCAACCCGAACCGCCGCCGCCGGAACCAGAACCTATTCCCGAGCCTGTGGTGCCGGTCCCGGAGCCGATTATCGAGGCCAAACCGGTACCCAAACCGCAGCCGAAACCCAAGCCCAAACCGGTGAAAGAAAAAGCCAGGCCGGTGGAGAAGGCTAAACCTGTTGCGGCCCCTGCAGCGCCAAAAGCGCTGGTCAGCAAACCGGTGGCGCAACCCGCTCCGGTCGCCCCGGCGGCGCCGAAAGTGAACACGCAGGCGATCGAAAACGGTTATCTGCAGGCGTTGCGCCGTGAACTGGAGCAGCGCAAGCGTTACCCCAGCGGGCGGCAGGCGTCACTTGAGCGGCCGCAGGGCAACGTCGAGGTCTGGCTGGAGGTCGATCGCAGCGGTCGGGTGCTCTCGTCCGGCATCGCCAATAAAGCGGCCAGCATGCTGCTCAACCGCGCGGCGCTAAGCAGTCTGCAAAGCATCAGCCAGGTGAAGCCGTTCCCAAGCGAGGCTTTCAACGGGCAAACAACAAAACGATTTTCAGCCACGTTTAATTATCAGGCGCCTTGACGCCTGGGATAACAGTTTGATTTTTATGGGAAGGGAACAATGAAATCTTTCAATCGATCTGGGCTTTATCTGGCGGTAATGTCGGCGATATTGCCGGGGGCGGCACTGGCGGCGGACTCGACCGACGTCGGTACCATCAGCGTAAAAGGGCAGTCGCTGGGCGGCGGCATGATGGTGCAGGACGATAGCGCCAAGGGGCGTTCGACCGTCACCAAAGAGGCGATGGATAAAATGCCGGCGGCGGCCAATGCCATCGACAAACTGAAATATACCCCAGGTCTGAACGTCAACAGCAACGACGCCAGCGGCCTGAGCGGCGTCGATTACACCATGCGCGGTATGAATTCCGATCAAATCGGCCTGTCGATGGATGGCATCCCGATTAACGACTCCGGCAACTATGCGGTCTACCCGAACCTGCTGGGCGACTCGGAAAACCTGGAGGAGGTGTTCGTTACCCAGGGTTCGTCTGAGGTCGACGGCCCGCATATCGGTTCCAGCGGCGGCAACATTGGTATGGTGACGCGCCGTCCGGCAAAAGATTTCGGTGGCTTCGTCAAACAGACGCTGGGCAGCAACAATCTGAGCAAAACATTCGCCCGTCTGGAGACCGGTGAGTACAACGGCTTCAGCAACTGGATCTCCTACTCGCACACCGAGGCGAAAAAGTGGCGCGGGGAAGGCCGCGAGTACTCCAACAAGTTCGAAATGAACTCGTTGTATGAGGACGGCAACGGCAACAGCAGCAACCTGATCATGAAGTACAACCAGCAGAATAACGTCAACTACAACACCCTGAGCAAGGCGCAGTTTGAAAATGACGGCCGTTATGCCAATGACTACTCTGCTACGCCGGAGTACAACAGCAAGGGCCAGTTGACCAAGTACTACAAACTTAACCGTAACCCGTTTGACACCTTCACCCTGTCGTTCACCCAGAAGCTGCAACTGCGCGACAACCTGGCGCTGACGCTGCAGCCCTATTACTACTGGGGTAACGGCGGCAGCTTCTCGGGTCAAACGGCTTCGGTGCTGTCCAATACGTCGGATAAGGCCGGTCAGTACGATCTGAGTAATTTGCGGTCCAACACCTATTACCGTCCTTCCTGGACCCAGACCTGGCGGCCGGGCATTACCACCAAGCTGAAGTGGGACATCAACGACCAGCACAGCCTGGATATCGGTTATTGGTATGAGCGTGCGCGCCAGTCGCAGACCCAGCCGTTTATCGGCATCAAGGACGACGGCAACCCGGAGCAGCTTTCGGGCAAACCGGGCGGCAGCGATCAGGTGAAGGACGCCAATGGCAAAACCGTGCAGGGGCGTAACCAGTACACCATCACCCCGGCGCAAAAAGTGTGGCTGCAAGACACCTGGTTCGCCACGCCGGACTGGACTTTCGTCGGCGGACTGGCCTATCAGTACGTTGAACGAAAAGGGGATAACAAGGGCAGCCTGTACAACGTGCCGGAAAAGCGTGATGCCAGATACCATGAATTCCTGCCGAATTTCAGCGCCAGCTACAAGCTGAATCAGGAAAACCAGGTGTTCTACAACCTGACGCGCAACATGCGTACTCCGCCGAACTACGTGCTGTACAACGTGGGGGATTCAATCAGCACCAAACCGGAACTGAGCTGGAACCACGAGTTGGGTTGGCGTTTCCAGCAGGAAAATATGCTGATGAGTGCCACGCTGTTCTACATGCGCTACAGCGATCGTCAAATCTCCACCACCAACCCGGCCGGTGACTACGAGATGATGAACATCGGCAATGTGGAGAACAAAGGGCTGGAGCTGGAGTGGAGCGGCCAGTTGCCGCATAACTTCAACTACTACACCTCATACACCTACACCCAGTCCAAACAGAAGAGTGACATTGTCAGCAACGGCGGCCTGCCGCTGCCGACCAGTGGCAAAGAGGTGCCGAACGTGCCGAAAAACCTGCTCAACATGACGCTGGGTTATGACGATGGCCTGTATTACAGCAGCGTCAGCGGCAAATACGTCAGTTCGTTCTACGGTGACCTGACCAATGACGAGAAGATCGGCGGCCGTACGGTGTTCGATCTGGCGGCGGGGGTACATCTGCCGGTGGACAAAAAAATCGTCAAGAGTGCGGCGTTGCGCTTTGGTATCAGCAACCTGTTTGACAAGGAGTACCTGACCTCGGTGCGTACCACCACCTTCAACGCAGCGCCTTATGGCGGCGTGAAGGCCAGTACGCCGTACTACAACGTTGGGGAAGAACGTACCTTCAGCGTGTCGCTGGAAGCCACCTTTTAACTATTTATACCCTGCGGCTTGAAAGCCGCAGGGGTGGAGGATTGAACGATGAATGCCAATCTGTTGCACGACATTATTTTCTACGTGATGTACGCCGCACTGGCGATAGCGCTGGTGATCATTATCGAACGCGCGCTGTATTTCGCCTACACCCAGCGCCAGGCCCGCAAGCTGGAGCAGGCATTGACGCTGGACGCACGCCGCACTGCCGATCTGCCGGATGAGCTGACCCAGCGCAACAGCCTGCCGCTGGCGGTAATTTCACCGGTGCTGGAGCAAAAGCACCGTGCCGGCGATCGCGAAGCGATCGGGGATTTGATCGACGCCCAGTACCTGCTGAGCAAGCCGCTGATGGCGCGTGGTCTGTGGCTGCTGGAAACCATCGTGACCGCCGCACCGCTGTTGGGGCTGCTGGGGACGGTGATGGGGATTATCGAAACCTTTAAGGCGCTGGCCGCCTCCGGGGTCTCCGAGCCGAGCCTGGTTTCTGCCGGGATGGGCACCGCGCTGTACGCCACCGGACTGGGGATCGCCATCGCGTTGCTGTGTCTGGTAGGCAACAACTATCTGCAAAGCCGTATGGAACGCATTAACGAGCTGCTCAAAGTGTTGCTGATCCGCGCCGGTGCGCCCGCCAGCCGTCCGGAAAACGGCAACCGCGAGCAATGGGTTGACAGTGAGGCACCGCGCTATGCCTAATGGCCTGCAACTACGGCGGCCGCTGGGCCGCCTTTACACGGCGTTATGGGGTGGCTGTCTGTTGATGTTGAGCCAGAGTGCGACGGCGCGTTTTGATATTCCCGGCTACGAGCTGGTGTATACCGCGCCGGTGGAAACCGCGTTGCAGGCGGATGACCTGCGTAACACCGCCGAAGTGTGGCAGCAAATGTTCGATGCGGCGAAAACCCGCATCGATCTGGGCCAGTTCTACGTGGCGAACCAACAGGGTTCGCTGCTGGATGGCGTGTTGCAACACCTGAAGGCGGCGGGCGAACGTGGGGTGAAAATCCGTTTTCTGATGGAAGAGAAGGGCATCCGCATCTCTACCCCAGAGACGCTGGAACAGCTTAAGGCGATCCCTAACCTGGAACTGCGCATTATTCCTTATCAGCGGCTGAGCGGCGGTATTTTGCATGCCAAATACCTGCTGGTGGACGGTGAGCAGGCGTTTGTCGGCAGCCAGAACTTCGACTGGCGTGCGCTGGCGCATATCCATGAAACCGGGCTGCGCATCAGCGATGCCGGGGTGGTCGGGCAGATCCAGGCGATCTTCGAGCAGGATTGGCAAGCTCAGGCTTTGCTGGCGGCGGATAAGCCGGTGCCGCAACTGCCTTACCAACCGAGCACCGAAGCGCCGCAGGGTAACTATTTGGTGGCCAGTCCGCGCGCCTATAATCCGGCCGGGGTGATTGACTCGCAGGTGGCGTTGCCGCGCCTGCTGGCTACGGCCAAACAGCGAGTACGGGTGCAGGTGATGGACTACGCGCCGCTGTCTTATGGTCCGGAACACAGCCGACCTTACTACGCGGTAATCGACAATGCCCTGCGCAGCGCCGCCGCCCGTGGTGTGCAGGTTGAGCTGATGGTGGCCAACTGGAACACCAAAAAACCGGATATCGCCTGGCTGAAAAGCCTGGCGGTGGTGCCGAATGTGCAAGTGAAAATCGTCACTATTCCTCCGGCCAGCAGCGGCTTTATCCCGTTCGCCAGGGTGATCCACAGCAAAATCATGACCATCGACGGCGAAACGGCGTGGATCGGCACCAGCAACTGGACCGGCGGTTATCTGGATAACTCGCGTAATCTGGAACTGGTGCTGCACAGCCCGGCGATGAGCCAGCGGGTGGATAAGCTCTACAGCCAGCTGTGGGACAGCGTTTACGCCGAACCGATCAAGCTCGATTATGACTACCCGGCCCCCAAACCGGGTGGTGAGTCCTGAGATCGTCGGTAAACCCTCTTCAAAACTAAATCGGGTCGAACATGTTCGACCCGATTTAACCTATTGATTAAGCTACAGGGCGCGGCATGCAGCGCCCCTACCTTTGGCGTCGCCGGATTATGCGCGCCAGCCGGCTTGTTCCAGGGCGGTCAGCAACTGCTCCGCGCTTAGCCCCTCTGCCCGATGGCCGTTACCGGAAATAGTGTTGGCCGCCAGCAGGGCATTGATAATTGCCTCTTCCACCGCTTCGGCCGCCGCCGCAAACAGCTCGGAGATGTAATCGTTATTCACCATGCGCAATGGGGTGGTGAAGGCCCCTTTGTTGGCGTAGTCGGCTGGCGGCAGCCCGTCGTTGCCGGTGGCGAAGGCGATAAAGATATCGCCGCTCGAATCCTCGGTACCGCCGCCGGTGCGCGCAATACCGATGCTGGCGCGTTGGGCCAAACGCGTGCATTGGTGTGGCAATAGTGGGGCGTCGGTGGCCAGCGTGACAACGATCGATCCCATGCCCGGATGTGGCAGCTGCGGGGAGAATGGCGAATGAATATGCCCCAGATGGCGGCCTACCGGATAGCCGCCAACCAGCAGCGACGCACGTTTGCCGTGGTTGGCCTGCACGATGGCACCGACCGTCCAACCTCCACGGTCTGCAGGCAGACGACGGGATGCGGTGCCGATACCGCCCTTAAACTCATGGCAGATCATCCCGCTGCCTCCGCCGACCGCACCTTCCTGTGGCAAACCGTTATGTGCCGCCTGCAGCGCCTGCCGTACATGCTCGGGCTTGACGTGAAAGCCGTTGATATCGTTGAGCAAGCCATCGAAGGTTTCCATCACCACCGGCATATTCCAGTACACCGCCTTATCGTCGGCGGGTAGCGTTTCGCGCTCCAGCGCGATCAGGCTGTCGCGCACCACGCCGACGCTGTGGGTGTTGGTAAAGGCAATGGGGCTGGTAAGCAGGCCGGCTTCACGGATCCACTCCAACCCGGTGGCGTCGCCGTTGCCGTTGAGTACGTGCACCCCGGCAAAGCAGGGGGATTGCCGGGCCTGTCCGGCCCGCGGCTCGATCACCGTGACGCCGGTGTGTACGCTGCGGCCGTCGGCCAAATCGGCGTGAATGCTGGCATGACCGACGCGGACGCCGGGCACATCGGTGATGGCGTTCAGCGGGCCGGCAACGCCATGGCCGATGTTAATCCCCAAATCCTGAGCGCGCTGCGACATGGTTATTCTCCTTCAATTGAGGGTTCAACCAGCGGGACGGCCTGCCGGTTGCGGATGTAGCTCAGTACCAGACCAAAACAGAAGATGCCGGCAATGATAATAAAGTCTTTCAGGCTACTGGCGATCAAAATTGTCCAGAGGACGTACAGGCAACCGATCAGCGCGATCGCCACCGGCAACGGCCATAACGGCATCAGATACGGGTGGTGGAAGTGCACCCGGCGGCGGCTGATCAGCGCGGCGATGGCCATGATGATGTACACCAACAGCAGCAGGATCACGGTAAAGGAGGTCAGGTCGCCAAGGTTGGAGCAAAAGGCCAGCAGCGCGGAGGGAATGCCAAACAGCAGGGTGGCGATCCAGGGCGTGCCGAAGCGCGGGTGGATGATTTTCAGCGCGCGGTTCACCTGCGGCAGCCAAAAACCGTCGCGCCCACTGGAAAACATCATCCGGCTGAACTGCGCCACGATGGCAATAATGGCGTTGAACACCGACAGATAAATCGCGCCGCTGACCACCCGTGCCAGCGTCGGCCCACCAAGCTGACTGACCACGTAACCGACCGGGTCGGCCTGTTTGGCCATTTCTGCCAAAGAGGGAGCGCCGATCAACAGGGCCGTGAAGGGCAGTAGCTCGACCAGCACCACAATCACCAGCGTCAGCATGATAGCGGTGGCCATGGGTTTACCCTGCTCACGCATATCTTCCGCCATATACACCGCCGCGCCGTAGCCGTTATAGGAAAACAGCGCCACGCCGACCATGGCGACGATCAGCGGCACGGAAACCGGCGCCAGTTCACCTGCGGAATTGAGCATCACCGGTGAGGTGAGTATCTCCGTGCTCTGGTGCGGATGACTGAAACCCAGCCAGGCGATTAACCCTAACACCGCGACTTCAACCACCAGAAAAGTCCCGGTCAACAGCGCGTTGGCCTTGATATTGAAAATGGCGCAGGCACCGCCGATCAAAATGGTGATCATACCGGCGCTAGAGGCGTCGAATTGGGTACCCAGTGCGGTATTTAAATAGGGCACCGCGCCGGTGGCTAATACCGCCGGCACAAACAGCGCGGCGCTGAGGATAAACAGATAGGTTTGCAACCCGCACAGGGTACCGAACAGCCGTTTGATAATGCTGTACTCACCGCCGGCGCTGGGGTGAGCGGCACCCAATTCGGCGTAGCACAGTGCGATGGCGGCGGCGATAAAGGCGGCGATCAGAAACGAAATAAAGGCCCCGCTGCCGGCGCTGGCGATCGCCAGTGGGGCAATGACGAAGATCGAACTGGCCGGCGTAACGCCGGAGGCGGTAATCATCACCACGTCGAGGACGCTGAGATTGCCTTTGAATTTATGTTCTGTCATGGCTTAACCCTGCCCGGATGGGAAACTGAAGCTGGCATATTGGGCATCGCTGGATGAGGGCCAGCGCTGGGTGATGGTTTTGCGTTTGGTGTAAAAACGCACCGCATCCGGGCCGTAGGCGTGCAGGTCACCGAACAGCGAGCGTTTCCAGCCGCCAAAGGAGTGGTAGGCCACCGGGACCGGCAGGGCGACGTTGATGCCCACCATGCCGACCTGAATATGGCTGGAGAAGTAGCGTGCCGCCTCGCCGTCACGGGTGAACAGGCAGGTACCGTTGCCGTATTCATGGGCATCAATCAGCGCCATCGCTTCTTTCAGCGAGCCGACACGCACCACGCCCAGCACCGGGCCGAAGATCTCTTCCTGATAAATCCGCATGCCGGGCCGCACATGGTCAAACAGCGTCGGGCCGAGGAAATACCCCTGACTGAGCTGTCCGCTGTCGTCCCGCACCTGTAGCTCGCGGCCGTCGACTACCAGGCTGGCACCTTCATCAACGCCCTGGCTGATATAACTTTTCACCTTCTGATAATGCTGATGGGTCACCAACGGCCCCATATCGTTGCGGTTGTCGCTGCCTGCGCCCACCCGCATGTTGGTCATTTGCTGCCGTAGCCCGGCGATCAGCGCGTCGGCGGTGTCATCACCTACCGCCACCACCAGCGGGATCGCCATACAACGCTGCCCGCAGGAACCGAATGCCGCCCCCATCAGCGCGCTGACGCAACCGGCGATGTCGGCGTCCGGCAATACTACCGCGTGATTTTTCGCCCCACCCAAGGCCTGCACTCGTTTGTTTTGGCCGCAGCCGGTGTGATAAATATGCTCCGCTACCGGCGTCGACCCGACAAAGCTCACCGCTTTAACGCGTGGGTCGTGCAGCAGGGTTTCTACCGCCTCGCGGTCGCCATTGACCAGATTCAGCACGCCCGGCGGTAGCCCGGCCTCTGACGCCAGTTGGGCGATATACAGCGTGGAGGACGGCACGCGCTCTGAGGGTTTCAGCACAAAAGTGTTGCCACAGACCACCGCCATCGGCCACATCCACAGTGGCACCATTGCCGGGAAGTTAAACGGTGTGATCCCCGCCACCACCCCCAGCGGCTGGAATTCGCTCCAGCTGTCGATACCCGGCCCGGCATCCTTGCTGTGCTCGCCTTTAAGCAACTCAGGTGCATAGCTGGCGTACTCAATATTTTCGATGCCGCGCTGCAGTTCGCCCATGGCGTCGCTGAGTACCTTGCCGTGCTCGGCGGTAATCAACTGACAGATGTGGTCGGCGTGCTGCTCCAGCAGGGCTTTAAGGCGGATCATGATCCTGGCCCGCTTTAGCGGTGGGGTATCGCGCCAGGCCGGGTAGGCCTGCTCGGCAGCATCGATGGCGCTTTCCACCGTGGCCCGGTCGGCCAGCAACACTTCCTGCTGTGACTGCCCGGTCGCCGGATCGAATACCGGCTGGCTGCGGCTGCCGCCGATGGCGGACTGACCGTTGATCCAATGTACAATAGGCATGGCATTCGCTCCTGATTATTCGGTTGCGTTGATGGCGTCGCCCAGGGCGTTGATTAACGAATCGATCTGCGCCTCGCTGCTGATAAACGGCGGTGCCAGCTGCAGGGTGTCGCCGCCGTAGCGGACATAGAATCCTTTTTCCCAGCAGCGCATCGCCACCTCATACGGCCTGCGGGCCGCTTCCCCCGGTAGTGCCGCCAGCGTGATGCCGGCTGCCAGACCAAAGTTGCGAATGTCGGTGACGTGACGGCAACCCTGTAAACTATGCACCGCCTGCTCGAAATAGGGTGCCAGTGCCTGCACCCGTTCAATCATCTGCTCGCGTTCAATGATATCCAGCGTCGCCAGCCCTACCGCACAGCTGACCGGGTGGGCGGAATAGGTGTAGCCGTGCGGGAACTCAAGCAAATACTCGGGTTCATCGGGGGTCATAAAGGCCTGGTAAATCTCTGGCCGTACCACCACCGCGCCCATCGGCTGGGCGCCGTTAGTGACCTGTTTGGCGATATTCATGATGTCCGGCGTGACGCCAAAGGCTTCGGCCCCGCTCAGGGCACCGCAGCGACCGAAGGCGGTGATCACTTCGTCAAAAATCAGCAGGATATTGTGTTGAGTGCAGATCTCGCAGATGCGTTGCAGATAACCGACCGGTGGCACAATCACCCCGGCGGAACCGGAGAACGGTTCAATAATCACCGCAGCGATGGTTGAGGCGTCACGCAGCGCGATGATCCTGTTCAGCTCTTCTGCCAGTTCGGCCCCCTGTTCGGGCATGCCGCGTGAAAAGGCGTTACCCGCCAGCAGGGTATGCGGCAGATGGTCCGCTTCGGCGCTGGCGCCAAAGGCTTTCCGGTTCCCGGCGATGCCGCCCACCGCAATGCCACCGAAGTTAACGCCGTGGTAACCCTTTTCGCGGCCGATAAAGCAGGTTTTGCCTGCCTGACCTTTGGCTCGCCAGTAGGCGCGTGCCATTTTTAACGAGGTGTCCGCCGCTTCAGAGCCGGAGCCGGTGAAAAACACATAGTCCAGCCCGGCAGGCGTCATGGCTTTAATCTTGTTGGCCAGTTCGAAAGATAATGCATGGCCAAACTGAAACGCCGGAGAATAATCCAGTCGGGAAAGCTGTCGGTAGGCCGCCTCGGCAATTTCCGTGTGGCCATGGCCCAAGCCGCAGCACCACAGTCCGGATAAACCGTCAAAAATTTTGCGGCCGTCCTGGCTGGTATAATAAACGCCTTCCGCGTGGCTGATCATTCGTGGGTTGGCTTTAAAATTACGGTTGCCGGTAAAGGGCATCCAATGGGCTTCTAACCATTCAGGTTCGGGTTTATTTTCAGGGTGATTTAAATCAGCCATTTTTCCCTCCGGGGGGGAGAATAGGTAGGGGTTAATAATCTGACGTGTTAATGAATTGTTGCTTCAAATTGACTATGTTCCGCTTCTTCACTAATGTGAATAATCAAATATCGAAACTTACTTAAGGTTTTATGCAAGTAAAAAAGCGTGCGATTTTAGGGCAGTTGTCGGATATGGATCTGCGCTTGCTACGGGTGTTTAAGGTGGTGGTCGACTGCGGTGGCATGAGCGCCGCCGAACTGGAGCTCAATATCAGCCTGTCGACCATCAGCAAACACATTAAGGATCTGGAGCAACGGCTGGGGCTGACGCTGTGCCACCGCGGGCGCGAGGGGTTTGCGGTCACTGACGAAGGGCTGCTGATTTACCAGGAAACCATTAACCTGCTGGCGGCAACCGAGGCTTTTCGCCGAGGGGTGGATGACGTACACCAGCGCCTGGGCGGGCAACTGCACGTGGCGATATTTGACCATACCGTCAGCAACCCACAGGCGCATATTGGCCGGGCGATTGCCTTATTTAGCGAGCAGGCGCCGGAAGTGTCTTTGCAAATGTATGTGGAGCCAATAAATACCATTGAGCGTGGCGTTATTGACGGTCAATTTCAGATTGGCATTATTCCCATGCACCGAAGTGCGGAAAGTTTATCTTATAGTTCCTTATTTAGTGAGAGGATGTTCTTATATTGCGGCGCGCAGCATGAATTATTTTCCGTTAATCACGACGGGCTGAATTGGGATCTGTTGCACAATTATGCCTTTGCTGGATTAGGCTACCATTCGCCGAATATGGCGCTGAGTCTGCAGCAGCATTTGCAGCGCAAGGCGACGGGTTTTGCCCAGGAGTCTATCGCCACCTTAATCCTCTCCGGCAAGTATGTGGGTTTCCTGCCCGACCACTATGCGGCGTTTTTTGTCGCGCAAAATATGATGCGAGCGATCAAACCGGCGCTGTTTCGTTACCATTGCGAGTATTCCAGCGTGCTGCGGCGTTCACCCAGCCCACAGCGGGTGGTCAAGCTGTTCCACGAATGCCTGCTGGCGACCCATGGAACAGCGTGATCAATCATGCGGTAGGGTTTATGCCCTGCCAAAAGCCCACGAAAACCATGGTATAACCTCCTCGCAGGCGATTGAAATACAACCGGTTAACTGAGTGACACAGGGACATGAAAATGAACACGGGAAAAGTAAAGCTCTTCTCTACCGACAGAACTGACGTCTATTGTTTGACGGAGTATTTCGTCCCGGCGATGCAGACCTTCTTGCAGAGCAATAAACAGAAATTTGCGCCTTTTGAGCCACTACGTACTGAGGACTATTATTCCCACGCCAGTATCAGCCAGCGCATTGCCGCATCCTGGCCTGATTATCAGGATAAGAAATGCCTGCTGTTGGTTTTCTCATTAAAGGATTCGGATGAAATTGCAGGAAGTGTCAATTTTACCAACTTTGTCTACGGGGTTTTTCAGGCAGGCTATCTCGGATTCTCTCTGGATCAACAACATGAAGGACGAGGATTGATGTCTGAAGTGTTGGCAGCGGCCCTCGATTATGTCCATCAGCAGTATGGCTTACACCGTATTATGGCCAATCATCTGGCGGATAATCAGCGCAGCAAAAATACGCTGGCGAAACTGGGTTTTGTACAAGAAGGCTTTGCGCGGTCTTATCTGAAAATTAACGGAAAATGGCAGGATCATGTACTGAATTCGTATGTTTTTCCGGTGAGCGAGCAGGAGTAATATTGGTGAGCAGCACCCGTCGTGGGTTTATTTGAAGCACGGACTTTTCAGGGGGGCGTTGCCTGCTCGAACTGGAAATATACCGTCGTTACCTGTTGCGTAAAGAGGGTATTTTCGAGCAGGCATTCGGTGCGACTCGCCTTTGAAAGGCAGTTTACTGGTCTTTCTTCTTGCCAAAAATCTTGATCAGCACGCCGACCAGGATGCCAATGGCGATGCCGGTGAAAATCCAACTGACGATACCCATTTCCCATCTCCCGCTATTACTTTGATCTAATTATATAATCATTCGACGCGGAAAGCGCCTTCGATCATTAGCTGCCGCTGCGGCGCGCTGTAGTCGATCAGTGAGTTTTTGCTGTTGGATTTTGCCAGCGTCACTGCCAGTTCATCGGCGGTAATCGGCAGGTCGTCCTGCCAGAAACTGGCGATGGCGTTGCGGGTAATAAAGTCGATCAGATAGCGCTCAGGGCTGTCCTGTTGGTCGGGGAACAGGCGGGCGGCAAGTTCGGCCATCAGTGCTCGTTGCTGCGGTTGTTCGCTTTGCGCCAGCAGCTCGAGGAACGGCAACAGCAGGCGGCCACAAACCTGGCCGTGGTGATAATCGCGCAAGGCGCCTACCTCGCCGGCAATACCGTGGATCACTCCCAGCCCGGCGGCGCTCAGCGTCAGCCCGCCAAGGTATGAGGCCTGCATAATGTGTTCACGCGCCTGGGCACTGCGGTTGAGCGTCGGCCAGGCCTGCAGGAAATGGCGAATGCCGGTCAGCGACATTTCGTGCGTCATGGCGTTGGCGGTTTTGGACAAATAGGCTTCGAACAAATGGGTGAAGGCGTCGATGGCGCAGTAAGCCAGCACCTTGTCCGGCGCACCCTCCAGCAGTTGCGGGTCCAGAATGGCGGTATGTGGCACAAAGTTGTTATGGCGCAGCGAGGCTTTTACCTTGCTCAATTGAGTGTCGGTGATCACCGCATTTTGCGTGACTTCGCTGCCGGTACCGGCAGTGGTCGGAATGGCGATCAGCGGCAGCGTGGCGCCGCTGATTTTGGTGTCGCCGATCTTTTCCATATAGCGCAGGGTGGGCAGCGGGTGTTCCACCAGGGCGGCGAACGCCTTGGCGGCATCCAGCACGCTGCCACCGCCGATGGCGACGACACGCTGGGCCTTGCCGCGCCAGCGTGCCACCCAGGCGTCTATCTCCTGCGGTGACGCCTCGTGACTGACGACCTCGGTGCCGATCAGCAGCGGCGTTAGCGCATCGGCCAGAGAAGAGTACACCGCGCCATTGAGGAATGAACGACAGCTAAACAGCAGCGTCGGCTGCGGTTTAGCGGTCAGTAGCGGGATCAGTTGGCTGATACTGCCGTGGCCGAACCAGGTATGGCGGTTGGCTATCGTCAGGCTGGTAGTCATGGTCGCTCCTTGGCGCGCGAAAACCCCAGCATAATCCAGCCTCTGCGGCTGAACCACTGCTTTCACCGCCTGAAAGGCATTCCGTTAATATATTAACCCTAAGTCTCTGAGCCAGACGGCAATTACCGGGCGAAGGTGTGATTTGTTTAACATGTAAACAATTGCGCTGTTGCATTTGGCGCTATTGAGTGTTTTCTATAACAAGCAGGCCAGGGTGCAGCCGAAACAAAGTGATTGTTAATTTATTAATGATGGCGAGGCGAAGATGAATATTCAGGTCGAAAGATTATCAGCGGTGATCGACGCGGTGGCGACCCCGCGCTTCTATCCCAGCCTGTTGGCCTGGCTGGAAGGTTTCTTCGCCTTTGATAACGCCATAGTGTATGCCTTTGAACGCGGCCAGGCACCATGCTGCCTGATAAAAACCGAGCAGGAAAACAGTGACGCGGTCAATCAGCTCTACCAGCAGGGCGCTTACCTGCAGGATCCGTTTTATCAGGCGCTGAACGGCGCTGGAGGCGGCGAGGTATTGACCCTGCGCCAACTGGCCCCCTGCGGCTTCTACCATACGGATTATTACCGTAATTTTTATCGCAAGACCGGCTGGCATGATGAAGCCGGCGTGCTGCTGCCCCTGACGCCGGAGCGCGGGCTGGGGGTATTTTTCGGCTCGGCGCGCCAGTCGGTGGGCGTTCGTTCCCCGCAGCTGGCAGACCTGCGTGATGCGTTAATGCTGCTGAAAAGCGTCGCTCGCCTGCATGGCGAAGTGCGGGTTGCACCCGCCACGCCTGGCAGGGTGACGGACAGCGCCGTACAGGCACGCTATCTGCTGACGCCACGCGAGCGTGAGATTGTGGATCTGATCCTCGACGGCTGCGGTTCGCAGCAGATCGCCGACCGGCTGTTTATCAGTCTGGGTACGGTGAAAAACCACCGCAAAAACATCTACAGCAAGCTGGATATTGGTTCGCAGGCCGAACTGTTCAGCCTGCTGCTGGCCACGCCGCTGCGTCGCAGCGCCTGAGTGTTAATTATTTGTTGCGAATGTCCCTAAGGGGACATGGCGACGACAACGCCGCCTGCTGATAATCCGATGACAGAGCAGGGTCATCGGGAGTGCGGCAGTGAATAATAATATCGAATCCTTAACCTATTACGCGGCAACCAAAAAGTACGATCTGCGCTTCCCGACGCTGGAAGAGGATCTGGACGTTGACGTGGTGATCATCGGCGGTGGCTTCTCCGGCATCAATACCGCGCTGGAGCTGGCGGAACGGGGTATCACCAATATCGCTATTCTGGAAGGCCGCCATTTGGGTTACGGCGGCACCGGACGCAACGGCGGGCAGGTGATGGCCGGCATCGGCCACGATCTGGAGAAGATCAAACGTCACGTCGGCCCGGCGGGGTTGGAAACCATCTTCAAAATCAGCAATCTCGGCGCCGGGATCATTCGCGAACGCATCAAAAAATACCAAATCGATGCCGATTTCTGCTTTGGCTACGGCTACCTCGGCAGCAATGCCCGCCAGGAGAAAACCCTGCGCAGTTGGCTGAAGGAGTTCAAGGCGGTTTCGCCGAATGAAGAGATCGAGCTCTATACCGGCGCTGAGGTAAAGCAGGTGGTGGGATCGGACGCCTACACCTGCGCATTGAAACACATGGGCGGCGGCCACGTGCATTCGCTCAATCTGCTACTGGGTGAGGCCCAGGCGCTGAGCGGCTACGGCGTGAAGATCTTCGAAAACAGCAGTGTGATTGACGTGGAGTATGGCCCGCGCATAAAGGTGCGTACCGCCATGGGGTCAGTGCGTGCCAACAAAATGCTGTGGGCATGCAACGGTTTTCTCAACGGCATGGAGCCGTTCATCTACAACAAAACCATCAATACCTATGCTTTCCAACTGGCGACCGAACCGCTTTCTGACGAGCTGATCCGCCAGATCAGCCCGATTCGCGGGGCCTACAGTGACATCCGTCCGGTGATCGACTATTACCGGGTGACCAACGAAAACCGCCTGCTGTTCGGTAGCGCTACCCGATTGATCGAATACATTCCGGCGGATCTCAAAGCCTGGAACCGCAACCTGATGCTGAAGGTGTTCCCCTATTTGCACGACGTCAAAATTGATCTGGCCTGGGGCGGGCCGCTGTGCTGCAGCGCCAACCTGTTCCCGCAGATCGGGACCTTGCCGCAGCACGACAACGTGTTCTACGTGCAGGGTTATTCCGGCTTTGGCGTGACCCCGAGCCATATCGTTTGCAAGGTGTTGGCGGAGGGCATGAGTGAAGGATCCGATCGCTACGATCTGATGAGCTCGATCCCACACGTCAATATCTTCGGCAAGGACAAACTGCGGCGGGTGATGACCACCGCCGGCAAGGTGTGGCACCAGACTTCCGGCTACTGGAAAGGCCGCCGTTAATTGTTATCACAGGAGAGAGAAATGAAACCATTACTGCTTAAACAACCGCTGCCTGAACTGCTGGACATTGGCAGCGTCAGCAACCTGGGCGCCACCGTGATCGCCGGTGAACCGAACGTCGGCGTGGCGGGCATTTTTGGGGAGCCGACCGACAACCTGAGCTGCGGTATCTTTAGCTGCACCCGTGGCACCTTCGTGATGGAGTATCCGTTTGCCGAGCATGCCACGGTGTGGGAAGGCACCGCGACCCTGACCGATGAGAACACCGGCCAATCCGTGCAGTATCAGGCCGGTGACTCGTGGTTTGTCGAGAAGGGAACCCCGGTGCGCTGGGAGATCACCTCCGATCGCTTTGTGAAACACTATCTGGCGATTGTCGAAGGCTAATCTCGAACTTTCCCCTCTCTTCGTTGGAGAGGGGATCCGCTACCCCAGCACCCGTTCAATAAAATCGCCGATCCGCCGCAATATCTGATCCTTGTTGGTCTCGTTAAAGCTTTCATGCCGCCCGCCCGGATTGATCATGACTTCAAAATCGTTGCCCTTCAGCAGGTTAATGGCGGTTTGCGATTGCGCCATTAGCACCAGCCGGTCGTCATCGCCGTGTATCCACAGCGTGGGCAGCGTGCCGAAACCCGGACCGGCGTTGATTTTGGCCAGCATCTGCTGCATCGCCCGCAGCGTCAGGCGTTTGAACGGCCCATGCCACACCAGCGGATCGGCCTGATAGGCAATGCCGACCGCCGGATCGCGCGACAGGGTGGCGGTATCGAGCGGCTCGTCGGGGATCTTCGGCAATTCAAGCAGATCGGAGATCTGGGTTCTTTCGCCGATCAACGGGCCGGACAGCACCAGCGCACGCAGGTTATCGCCATAACGCTGAACGTAACGGGTGGCAATCATCCCGCCCATGGAGTGGCCGATGACCACCAGCGGCAGATCAGGGTGCAATGACTTAAAATGCTCAACTACGTGGTGAACGTCGTCGACTACAGCATCATAATCTTCAATCAATACGCGTTCGCCCTGTGACAACCCATGGCCGAGATGGTCGGGGCCGAATACCCGTGCGCCCTGTGCCTCTAATGCTCGCGCCACGTACTGATAGCGGCCAAGATGTTCGCCGTAACCGTGCACCAATAGCGCCAGAAAGCGCGGCTGGTCATGGCCCCAGTCATGCACTGCAATATCGCCCTGGTTGCCTTTGATAAAGCTGATTTTTTGTTCAGACATATTATGGTTCTCATCGGAAGGGTCATATTCAGCGTAGCGGCAAAGCCAGAATTGCCAAGGGGCACAACGTGCTGTGCCCCGAAGCGAAATTACAGTTTGAACTGTTGTGCCAGCCGGTCGATAGCCTGACGCTGGAACTGATTAAAGGCCTCGCGTGGCTGCTGTTGCTGGATAAAGGCCAGCAGCGGATCCTGCACTTCGGTACGGATGCCGCTGAGCTGCTCCATCACCGCCAGGCCGCAGAACGGCACGTAGGATTCGGCGTATCCCCCTTCGTGCACCATCACCAGTTTGCCATTGCACAGACGATCGGCGGCGTCCTGCACCAAAGCCGTCATGCTGCGGAAACTGTCGCTGTGCAACTGCATGCGCGCCAGCGGATCGAGCGCGTTGGCATCGTAGCCGCAGGCGACAATGATCAGTTCCGGTTGGAATTGCTCCAGCGCCGGGATGACGATTTGGCGCATGGCATGCAGGTAGCCGTCGTCACCGGCACCGGCCAACAGGGGAATATTGATGTTATAGCCTTCACCCGCTCCGGCACCCCGGTCTTGTTCACCGGAGTACCCGGCGGGGAAGCAGCCGTCCTGATGCAGCGACAGCGTCAGCACGTCATCCCGCTGCCAGTAGATATGCTGGGTGCCATTGCCGTGATGCACGTCCCAGTCGAGCACCGCGACTTTGCCCAGACCGTATTTGGCCTTGGCACGTTCGATGGCGATCGGAATATTGGCCAAAAAGCAAAAGCCCATCGACTGGTCCGGCAGGCAGTGGTGGCCGGGTGGGCGCGACAGCGCATAGGCGTTTTCCAGTTCTCCCTGCAATACCGCTTCGACGGCGGCGCAGGCCAGCCCGGCGGACAGTTTGGCGATTTCATAACTGCCCGGCCCCAGCGGGGCTTCCTCTCCCAGCATGCCGCCGCCGTTGTCGCTTAACTGTTTGAAACGTTGCAGATAGTCGGCGGGGTGAATGCGCAGCAGGTCTTCATCGGTCGCCAGCTCGGCGCTTAGCAGTGTGAGCTGGCGCGACAGGCCGGACACGTCCATCAGGTTCTTCATCCGCCGTTTGGTCTCCGGCGACTCGGCATGGCCGGCCCCCGAAGGCGGTTGCACCCAGCCGCCGACCGGCAGTGTGGTGGCGTGCAGGCCGGTGCTATGCCAGAAGCAGCGTTCATCAAACAAGAAACCGGTTTTTCTTTTCACCTTATTACTCCTGTTAAACGGCGCGGCGTGCGCGCGGTGAAGCCAACAAAATCAACAGCAACGACAGCAGTGAGCAGCCCAGCGCCCCGGCCAGCAGTGCGTCGAAACCGCCGAAAGATTCAATCAGGTAACCGGCCAGCGTCGGGCCCATCGCCATACCCCCGCCAATCACCAGATTGATGTTGTTCATCAATTTGCCGTTGTTATCCAGTCCGGCGACGCGAGCCAGAATAAACGGCAGTACAAAGGTCCAGGTGAACTTGAACAATACGGCGGCCACCGCAAAGCGCAGCAGCAGTGGCTCACGAGTCAGCAGCGCGATACCGGTGATTAACAAGCCATAGCTCAGCCAAATCAGCCGATTACCCGCGTGTCGCCCGCGGATTAACGCCGCACCCCCGGCACCGGCGATGCCGAACAGCGTGGCTGCGGCCAGTATCTGTCCGCTATGGACCGGCGAAAGACCAGCGGCAGCGGCGATGCTGCCAATAAAGGTCCAGACCGCGCTCAGGCTGATGTAAAAAGTCAGAACCGCCAGCACGGCGAAGAGTTTACGCAGCCAGGGGATTGCGGCGCGATGGGCGGCGGATTGCACCGGGTGAAACCCAGTGGGGAAGGCAGCGATCAGGGGCAGGCAGCACAGCATGATAGCCGCCAGGATCAGATAGACCGCCATCAGGCCAAAATGGGCAAATAACGCAGGCAGGACCAGCAGCCCGAGCGTTCCCAGCACCAGTTGGCCCAGCACCCACAGGGCATAGACCCGGCTGGGGTTGGCGGTGCCGGCGGCGCAGGTGATGCACAGGATCATCAAGGTGCCGCCTGCCAGCGAAGCGACAAAGCGCAACCCCAGCAGCAGGCTGAAATCACCGACCAGTGCCGATGCCAGGTTACCGGTGATAAACACCCCTGCCGCCAGCGCTGCCACCCGACGCCAGTTAACGCGGCCAATCCACCACCAGGCGGGCAGCGTGGCCAGGCTCATCGCCCCCAGTTCGGTCGAAAACAGGTGGCCGACTTGCGCCGGGGTCAGCTGCCACTGGCTGGCCAGTTGTGCCGCCACCGCCGGTGCGGTCATCAGGATGCCCGGCGCAATGGCGGCAAAGATAATAATGGCGGTCAGCAGCCGCGGCGGGCAGGGGAGAGCCGCCCCGGCTGCGGGTACGGAAACAGAATCACTGGACATAGAAATTATCTCCACCGGGCAAGTCTGGGTCAGATATATCCGCGGCACCCTGTTTTGGGCAGGCGGGAGCCGCGCCATTAATGGCGAATAATTAACGCGTTTAATTTATCGGTCATAAGCCATTGCTATGGCTTAGTTTATCAACCGTGTGCAATAAAGCTGCTGGCGACCAATTCGGTGCGATTGACGACTTCGGTTTTGGCAAAAATATTACGCATATGGGTTTTTACCGTGGACAGGGAAATACCCAATTTCAGCGCTATGCGTTTATTACTGGCCCCTTCGCGCACCATATTGACGATCTCTTGCTCCTTGGCGGTCAGCAATTGGGCCTCGCCCTCGGGCAACAGATCGCGGGTCGCCAGTTCAATCAGCGGCAACACCGCCCGCAGACGACCGCGTTCAAGTTCGGTAAACGGCGTATCGCGAATCAAAGACACCCCGGCGACAATACGCTTACGCTGGCGGATAAATATCTCTGTCATATCGCGCATATTATTGGGCAGCATAAAGTCATGATAATAATGACGGTTATTGTTGATCGCCGCCGGGCTCATACCGACCATATTGATATCCTGCTGGTGGAAGTTGGCCGGCTTAAGCGGATCAATCTGCTGGAAATGGTTCAAATACTGCTGATGGGTTTTATCGGAAATGCCATGCAAAATATAATGGTCTGGCCGCAGATCCGAGTTCACCAAATAAAATACTCCGGCGGACACCGGGATCAGGTGCGCAATGGTGTTCAGGCAGCTCGTGATAAAGGCATCGGATGGTGTGGTGTGCATGATTCATTTCCTCCCTTTACCCGTTCGCTCTGGAATGTTCGGTCAATATATGAACGATACAAGCATAGTTGTAGCAATTTAGCAACACAATCAAAACATATTAACAACGTGAGCGGGATTGCAATAAAATACATAAATAACAAGGTGGCGGCCGGTGGTTGAAGACCCTGACGGTCCTTGGGGGGCAATATTTCATTAATATATTAACGAGTTCGCTGTGTCCTTCCCGCTGAATTTACAGCGATTTCCCATGTAGAGTGACGTCCCCGCCACGAATCGTCCTTTTATCGCCCCCGTTTAGCCGCCATCGGCGTCTCGTTCCTAAGAACGATAGACAAACGCAACCTCTCTTATTCACCACGTGAACACCGCTTCGAACCGGTTAAAACCATAACGGCTGGCCGGGCGACCAGGGTAAGACGAAAAAGCTATGGCTCGGCCTCAGATTTCATAAAAAGCCCGTTATTAGGGAGAGCGTGCCGAAGGGGTCGTAGCGGCGCAGCCGCCGACCAATTTGCCGGGAGCAAATTGGAACGACTTCGTCGGCCCGAAGAGGGGGACACACGGATGTGTCCCATAATACCCCCTCGGTGCGCTAGGCCCGGGTATCTCGAGCTAAACAGCAACTTTGCGATCAAACTCTCTCGTTCTTAAGGACGATAGTCAGCATTTTCTTTTCCTCTCTATAGTGATATTGCCGCCACTGGCGACGCTATACCTGCAAATGCAACATCAGGGCAAAACGATAAAACTATAAGAGGAAATACCCATGAACCTGTCGTCGCGGCTTCACGCCCATCTTGAGCGGGGCAAGGTCGGATTCCCTACCACGCTGGCCAGTTCGGTCGGGGTGATTATGGCCAGTCCGGTGATCCTCACCGTCACCAGCGGTTTCGGTATCGGCGGTGATACCTTCGTGCTGGCGATGCTGATCGCCTTTATCATGATGCAAGCCCAGCTCACCACCTTCTCCGAGGCGGCGGCGATACTGCCGACTTCCGGCTCGGTATATGACTACATCGCCTGCGGCATGGGGCGCTTTTTTGCCATTACCGGCGCACTGTCGGCCTACCTGATCGTGCACATCTTTGCCGGTACCGCCGAAACCATTCTCTCCGGCATCATGGCGCTGGTGAACTTCGAGCACCTCAACACCCTGATGGAAACCCACAATGCCTCCTGGATGGTCGGGGTTGGGCTGGTGATTGTGTTCGGCATCCTCAACGCTTTCGGCATCGAGGCGTTCGGTAAGGCGGAAATCGTGCTGACCTTCGCCATGTGGAGCACGCTGGTGATCTTCGGCATTGCCGGCCTGTTGTCACCGCATGCGGTACCGCTGGAAGGCTGGTTCGGCAGCACGCTGAGCCTGAACGATCCGTTCGCGGTATTTAGCCTGATCGGTATGGCGATGTTTATGTTCGTCGGCTGCGAACTGGTTACGCCGATGGCGCCGGAGATCAAACGCTCCGCCAGCGTGATCCCGCGAGCCATGTCGCTGGGGCTATGCGGCGTAGCGGTTTGCATGGCGTTATATGGCGCAGCGCTCAGCCACCAGGTGGAAAACGTGCTGCTGGATGCCGCCAATGGCGTTCATCTGCTGGACACGCCGATGGCCATTCCGGCCTTTGCCGGCCAGGTGATGGGGGAATTCGGCAAATACTGGCTGGGCATCGGGCTGCTGCTGGCCGGGGCGGCGACCATCAACACGCTGATGGCGGCGGTGCCACGTATTCTCTACGGGATGGCGCTGGATGGCGCGCTGCCACGCATCTTCGCTTATCTGCACCCGCGTTTTAAAACTCCGGTGGTGGGGATCCTGGTGGCGGTGTTGATCCCCTGTGTGCACGCCTTTGCCATTCAGGGCAATCTCGACCGTATTATTCCGCTGGTGCTGGCGGCGGTGTGCGCCTGGGGCGTGGCCTATCTGCTGGTGACCTGCTCGGTGGTGATCCTGCGGATCCGCCGTCCGGATCTGCCGCGCGCTTACAAATCGCCCTGGTTCCCGCTGCCGCAAATCGTCTCCAGCGTCGGTATCGTGCTGGCGATTATCTATATCACTCCGCCAGGCATGAACCCGCGCGCGGTGTATATCCCTTTTAGCATCATGATTGGCCTGACAGCCGCTTACGCACTGTTTTGGACCCTGTGCGTGCAGAAGGTCAACCCGTTCAAACCGGTGCCGGTTGAGCAGGTGCTGGAAACCGCTTTTGCCAAGGCAGAAAACGAGGAGGCGCAGTTTGATCGGCTTACTTCCCTCATTTAACCGCCTGTGGCAGCGAACGCCCACAGGCTATCAGCCCGGGGTGACCCTCAGCCGCTTGGCGAACAACCTGCAGCCCTACGCCTGCGAGCGCGTTGCGCCGTGCCTGCTGCGACTGACGTTGCCACAGGGGCCGGTTGTCGATATCAGCGAACAGGTTAGCGCGCTGTTTATGGCACATATCGTCAGCCAGCGATTTCAACGGCAGGGGGACTGTCGGCTGACAGAGCCACTGACGCTGCGTATTACCGCCGGGGGATGGCTACGGCGAAGCGGCGTGGTTTATCGCGCCAGCCGGAATGACGCAACGGCGCAACGGGTGATCGCCGCCCTGCAGCGTTATCCGCAGATTGGCCAAACGCTGGAGCAGCTTGATTTTCGCCGTGTTCAACTGACGGTAGTTGCCGGTCGTTGGCGGTTGGAGATCGAACATTTTGCCGCGTCAGAAGTGGTCAGCCGTTTGCCGGCCGGCCGTCGCTATCTGCGGCTGGAGCCGGAGCAACGGCGGTTACTGCTCAGCAGCTTGCTGATGATCGGCCAATTGATGGAGAAAATCGATGAGTAGAGTGGTGGTGATTACCGGTGGCGGCACCGGGGTAGGGGCCGCCTGCGCCCGGTTATTGGCAGCCCACGGCGATCGGGTGTTTATCATCGGCCGCCGCCGTGAACCGCTGGCTGCGCTGGCGGACGAGATTGGCGCTCAGGCGTTGGTCGGCGACGCCGCCAGCGGGGAATGTTGGCAAAGCCTGCTGCTGCCGGCCATTTTGCAACAGGCCGGGCGCATCGACTGCCTGATCGGCTGCGCCGGCGGCATGGGGGTGGGGCGCATTACCGAGATGGGTGACGATGCCTGGCGACAGGCGCTGGACAGCAATCTCAACAGCGCTTTTGCCAGCGCCCGCGCCTGCCTGCCGGAACTGGTGAAAAGCGGCGGCAACCTGCTGTTTGTCGCCTCTATTGCTTCATTGGCCGCCGGGCCGGAAGTCTGCGGTTATGTGACTGCCAAACATGCGCTGATCGGGCTGATGCGATCTATCGCCCGTGATTATGGCCCGCTGGGGGTGCGCGCCAACGCGGTGTGCCCTGGTTGGGTGACGACGCCGATGGCGGATGAAGAGATGCAGCCGTTGATGGCTGCGCACCAACTGACGCTGGAACAAGCCTACCAGCGGGTGTGCCGCGATGTGCCGTTACGTCGCCCGGCCAGTGCTGAAGAAATCGCCGGCATCTGCCGTTTTCTCTGTTCGGCCGAGGCATCAATTATTACCGGCGCGGCGCTGGTGGCCGACGGTGGCTCAACCATTGTCGACGTGCCGACTTTGGCATTTACTTCCCTTTAAGGAGCAGCAAATGAGTACAGAAGCGATATTCATTCAGGTTGGCGCACTGGCGGAAGGTTTTGCGCCGCACAGCAATACGCTGGAACAGCAGCACGGCCTGAGCGGCACCACGCTGGCATTGCGCTTTGCCGACGGGGAAACGCTGAGCTGTCATTTCGTCGATCAGCAGACGCTGAGCTGGGGCGAGTATCGGGGCATCGCTTATCGCGCCACCAGTATTCGTCCTGGCATTTTGTTTATTGATTTTCTCGATCCTGGGCAGGATAACGCCAGTATTACGCTGGTGTGCGATCGCAATCAGGGCAATTTCACGGCGGTCTACGGCCAGTTGCCGGACGAACAGCAAACCCGTCTGGACGCTTTCAGCCGCGTAGAACAAAGGTTGCCGCTGACGGCGGTCAATGCGGAGTTCCATTTCGGCACGCTGGATGACGCTACCGTTGCGCCGCCGCATTTCACCGATGAGTTAATCGGTATGCGCAATATGTACACCTACAGCCCGACCGAACGTTACGAACATATCTACCTGAACGACAATTTTTACGCCTGGCAGTGTCTGGATGGGGTGGAGAAAGGGTTGGCGGACGTCGATCGTTGTCATTACGTGAAGGTGGCTGAAAAACTTTACCTGTTCGTGTGGCGCGAGAAGATCGTGCCGACGCTGGGCGTGGTGATGATTGATCTGCAGGGCATGCGCACCGACGGCAAGATCCTCGGTTATCAGGGCAGCGATTTCAGCGCGCTGAGCAATTTTGCCGTGGGAGCCCATGCGCAGGTGCTGAACACCACTCGTCATCCACAGGGATAGGCCGATGAAGACAACTTATGCGGCCGATGCCTTTAGCGGTCAGGTGGTGCTGGTGACCGGCGGCGCTCAGGGCATTGGGCTGGCGATTGTCAGCGCCTTTGCCCGGTTGGGGGCGACGGTGGTGATGGCGGATCTGCAACTGCAAAAGGCGCAGGATGCCGCCGAGACGCTGCAGCAGCAGGGCTGGCGGGTGCAGGCGGTGGCCTGCGATCTGGCCGACCCTGGGCAAATAGCCGAACGGGTGGCGGCGGTGGGGCAGCAGCATCAGCGGTTGGATGTGGTGGTTCACAACGCGGCCTACTTCCCGTTGACCCCTTTTGCTGAGATTGACGTGGTGCTGTTGCAACGCACGCTGAGCGTCAATCTGATGGCACCGTTTTTTCTGGCGCAGGCGGCGTTGCCGTGGATGCAGCGCCAGGGCGGCGGTAGCATTCTGGTGACCTCGTCGGTGACCGGGCCACGGGTGGCTTATCCGGGGCTGGCGCACTATGCCGCCTCTAAGGCCGGGGTGAACGGTTTTATTCGGGCGGCGGCGCTGGAGCTGGCAACGGCGGGCATTCGGGTCAATGGCGTGGAGCCGGGGATGATCCGCACGCCGGCCATGGCCAACCTGGGGGGCGCGGCGGTCAATCAGGCGATTGCCGCCGCGGTGCCGCTCGGGCGGCTGGGGGAGCCGGAGGACATCGCGGCGGCAATGGTGTTTCTCGCCTCTCCGGCGGCGGCCTATATCACCGGCCAAACGCTGGTGGTGGACGGCGGCGCATTACTCCCCGAGGCGCATCCTCCTCTTTCTTGACGTTGCAGCGTTGTTGGTTGCATGCGCTCACCCCAGTCACTTACTTAAGTAAGCTCCTGGGGACTCGCGCCCTGGCCGCCTAGCTGCAACGCCAATTAATTAGAGGATGATAATCGGAAGGATCATTTCTTTGTCGGATGGGCGGTCACGTTGGTGGGCAGCTGGTCGCCAAGCCGGATCAGTTCGTCCAGCAACGTCATCAGTTGGCCCATTTTCTGCTGCGAAAAGGCGGCTTCAATCTCCGCGTAGCCCTGTTCCACCTGATGGCGCGCCACTTCATACAGCTCCTGGCCCTGCTGGGTCAGCGACACATACAGCTTGCGCTGATCGTTAACCGGCTTCAGGCGGAAGATCAGCTTGTCGCGCTCCATGCGCGAAAGGATGCCGGTGAGACTGGGGCGCAGGATGCAGGTTTCTGCAGCCAGTTCATGGAACTCAATAGAGCGGCTATTGGCCAGCACGCGAATGATGCGCCACTGCTGCTCGGTCAGATTATGGCTTTTCAGGATCGGGCGGAAAAACCCCATGGCGGTTTCACGCGCCTGCAGCAGGGCAATAGTTAAGGATTCATGCATAGATTTAGCCTTTGCTATCAAGGTGTTTGTTATTCCGGCGCTGATCGCTGGGAACGCAATGCGCTGCCTGGATTTATTAATAACTTAATAGTAGCCAGATTTACCTTGCCGGATAAAGCGAAAATGTACCTACGGGTGGAAAAATCGCCTGAAAATGATTAATGCGTTGAATAATCACGCTAATGTTCACGGATTGTGAATATTTTGTTATCACGATCACAAATCAATCCTCCCGCGTTGCGTAAAAGCTGAACAGCGTATAAAAGTAATCATTAACATATTAATGAATGCCGGTTGTCATGTTCTGTCATTGAAAGGAGTTTGCATGAAAGGCACCGTATTTTCCGTCGCGTTGAACCACCGCAGCCAGATGGACGCCTGGGATCAGGCGTTTCATCAGCCACCTTATAAAACCCCGCCGAAGACCCCGGTGTGGTTTATCAAACCCCGCAATACCCACCTGGCCAACGGCGGAGCGATCCCGTTTCCTGCCGGTGAGCAAGTACAAAGCGGCGCGACGCTGGCGGTGGTTATTGGCAATACCGCCCGCAAGGTGCCGGTCGGGCGGGTAGCCGACTATCTGGCCGGCTACGCGCTGGCCAATGACGTCAGCCTGCCGGAAAGCAGTTTTTACCGCCCGGCGATCAAAGCCAAATGCCGTGACGGTTTTTGTCCGCTGGGGGAGATCGGCCAGCTGGCAACCAGCGACCGGCTGGAAATTATCACCGAAATCAATGGGGTGGAGCAGGATCGCTGGTCAACGGCCGATCTGGTGCGTTCGGTGCCGGAACTGATCGCCGCCATCAGCGATTTTATTACCCTGCAGCCGGGTGACGCGGTGCTGATCGGCACGCCGCACCAACGGGTGGAGATCAAACCGGGGGATGAAGTGACGGTACGCGCCGCCGGTCTGCCGACCCTGACCAACCGCGTGACGCAGGCAGGAGGAGCATCATGAAACACGCCCGTATTCGCCATCACGGCCAAATCTTTAACGTCAGCGTTGACCAGCAACTGCGCGTCACCCTGCCTGATGGCAGCGTGCTCAATGAACTGGACGTCGAGTGGTTGCCACCGGCGCAGGGCACGGTATTTGCCCTGGGCCTGAACTATGCCGACCACGCCAGCGAGCTGGAATTCAAGGCGCCGGAAGAACCGCTGGTGTTCCTGAAGGCCCCCAACACCCTGACCGGCCACCGTCAGGTATCGGTGCGCCCGGCCGACGTCGAGTATATGCACTACGAAGCCGAGCTGGTGGCGGTGATCGGCAAAACCGCACGCAACGTCAGCCGTGAGAACGCCATGGACCATGTGGCGGGGTACACCCTGTGTAACGACTACGCCATCCGCGACTATCTGGAAAACTATTACCGTCCCAACCTGCGGGTGAAAAGCCGAGACACCCTGACGCCGATTGGGCCGTATATCGTCGATCGCGATGATATCGCCGATCCGCACCGTCTGGCGCTCAGCACTTACGTCAACGGTGAGCTGCGCCAGCGCGGCAGTACCGGCGACATGATTTTTGATATCCCTTATTTGATCAGTTACCTGAGCGAATTTATGACGCTGCAGCCGGGCGACATGATCGCCACCGGCACGCCGAAAGGCTTGGCCGACGTGCAGCCGGGTGACGAAGTGGTGGTGGAGATCGAGGGCATTGGCCGGCTGGTTAACCACATCATCAGTGAAAAAGATTACGAGGAAAGCCTGCGATGAAAACCATCAACCATTGGATTAACGGTAAAAACGTAGCCAGCAAAGAGTATTTCACCACCACCAACCCGGCCAACGGTGAGGTGCTGGCGGAAGTGGCGTCCGGCGGACAGCTGGAAATCGACCAGGCGGTGGCTGCCGCCAAGGCGGCCTTCCCGAAATGGGCCAATACGCCAATGAAAGAGCGTGCGCGCCTGATGCGTCGACTGGGTGAGCTGATCGACGAGAACGTGCCGCAGATCGCCGAGATGGAAACCGCCGATACCGGCTTGCCGATCCACCAAACCAAAAACGTACTGATCCCGCGCGCCTCGCACAACTTTGAGTTCTTCGCCGAGATCTGTCAGCAGATGAATGGCCGTACCTACCCGGTGGACGACAAGATGCTCAACTACACGCTGATCCAGCCGGTCGGGGTATGTGCACTGGTGTCGCCGTGGAACGTGCCTTTCATGACCGCTACCTGGAAAACCGCGCCCTGCCTGGCGCTGGGCAACACCGCGGTGCTGAAGATGTCCGAGCTCTCGCCGTTGACCGCCGATCGTCTGGGCGAACTGGCGCTGGAAGCCGGCATTCCGGCCGGGGTGCTTAACGTGGTGCAGGGTTACGGCGCGACTGCCGGGGATGCATTGGTGCGCCATAAAGACGTGCGCGCCGTGTCCTTTACCGGCGGCACCGCTACCGGTCGCCGGATTATTGAAAGCGCCGGGCTGAAGAAGTTTTCCATGGAGCTGGGCGGCAAATCGCCGGTGCTGATTTTTGAGGATGCCGACATCGAACGCGCGCTGGATGCCGCGTTGTTCACCATTTTCTCGATCAACGGTGAACGCTGCACCGCCGGGTCGCGCATCTTTATTCAGGAAAGCATCTACCCGGAATTCGTCAAACGCTTCGCCGAGCGCGCCAACCGCCTGCGAGTGGGGGATCCACAAGACCCCAACACCCAGGTCGGGGCGTTGATCAGCCCGCAGCACTGGGAAAAAGTTTCCGGCTATATCCGCCTTGGCATCGAAGAAGGGGCAACCCTGCTGGCGGGCGGCCCGGATAAGCCGACCGGTCTGAGCCACGGCAATTTCCTGCGCCCGACGGTGCTGGCGGATGTCGACAACCGGATGCGCATTGCGCAGGAGGAGATTTTCGGGCCGGTGGCCTGCCTGCTGCCGTTCAAATCAGAAGAAGACGGCCTGCGCATGGCCAACGACGTGGAGTACGGCCTGGCGTCGTATATCTGGACGCAGGATGTGAGCAAGGTGCTGCGTCTGGCTCGCAATATTGAAGCGGGCATGGTTTTCGTCAACACCCAAAACGTACGCGATCTGCGCCAGCCATTTGGCGGCGTGAAATCGTCCGGCACCGGCCGCGAAGGCGGGGAATACAGCTTCGAAGTGTTCGCCGAGATGAAGAACGTGTGTATTTCCATGGGGGATCACCCGATCCCACGCTGGGGCGTCTAGGAGGGTTATATGGGCAAATTGGCTTTAGCAGCAAAGATCACTCATGTGCCGTCAATGTATCTGTCGGAAATGCCAGGAAAAAACCACGGTTGCCGCCAGGCGGCGATCGACGGTCACAAAGAGATCAGCGCGCGCTGCCGTGAAATGGGCGTCGACACCATTATTGTGTTCGACACCCACTGGCTGGTGAACAGCGCCTATCACATCAACTGCAGCCCGCATTTCGAAGGGTTGTATACCAGCAATGAACTGCCGCACTTTATCCGCGACATGACCTACGAATACGAAGGCAACCCGGCACTGGGTCAGTTGATTGCCGCTGAAGCCTGCAAACTTGGGGTACGCGCCAAAGCGCATGAGATCCCAAGCCTGAAGCTGGAGTACGGCACGCTGGTGCCGATGCGCTACATGAACAGCGACAAACATTTCAAGGTGATCTCGATTTCGGCGTTTTGCACCGTGCATGACTTTGCCGACAGCCGCCGGTTGGGTGAGGCGATCAAAACCGCGATTGAGAAATACGACGGCACGGTGGCGGTATTGGCCAGCGGTTCGCTTTCACACCGTTTCATCGACGACCAGCGTGCCGAAGAAGGCATGAACAGCTACACCCGTCAGTTTGACCAGCAGATGGATGAACGGGTGGTCAAGCTGTGGGAAGAAGGGCGCTTTCGCGAGTTTTGCGAAATGCTGCCGGAGTACGCCGACTACTGCTACGGCGAGGGCAACATGCATGACACCGTGATGCTGCTCGGTCTGCTGGGCTGGGACAAATATGACGGCAAAGTGGAGTTTGTTACCCCGCTGTTTGCCAGTTCCGGCACCGGGCAAGTCAATGCCATCTTCCCGCTGCGGGCCGAAGCCTAAGGATCACCGATGCCCCATTTTTACGCTGAATGTACTGACAATATCCGCCATGAAGCGGATTTGCCCGCGCTGTTCGCCAAGGTCAATCAGGCGCTGGCGGACACCGGTATTTTCCCACTGGCCGGGGTGCGCAGCCGTGCCATCTGGCTGGATACCTGGCAGATGGCCGATGGCCAGCGGGATTACGCTTTCGTGCATATGACATTGAAGATCGGCCACGGCCGCAGTCTGGAAAGCCGTGAGCAGGTAGGGGAGATGCTGTTCAGCCTGATCGCCGAGCACTTCGCCGAACTGATGGCCAACCGCTTTCTGGCGCTGTCGTTCACCATGGAAGAACTGCATCCGGTGCTGAACTACAAGCAAAACAATGTCCACGCGCTATTTCGTAAAGAGTAAGGGGCCTCCATGTTGAATAAAGAGCTGGTTAGCCGTGCCGTGCAGCGTTTGCATCAGGCGGAACAGAACCGCGAGCAGATCCGTGCGCTGTCGCTGGATCATCCCGAGATCACCATCGAAGACGCTTACGCCATTCAGCGGCAGTGGGTAGCGCTGAAAATCGCCGAAGGCCGCACGTTGAAGGGCCATAAAATCGGCCTGACGTCGCGCGCCATGCAGGTCAGTTCGCAAATCACCGAGCCGGATTTCGGTGCGTTGCTGGACGACATGTTTTTCAACGACGGCAGCGATATTCCGATCGATCGCTTTATCGTGCCGCGCGTCGAGGTTGAACTGGCATTTGTGCTGGCCAAACCGCTGCGCGGGCCGAACTGCACGCTGTTCGACGTTTATAACGCGACCGACTACATCATCCCGGCTCTGGAAATCATCGATGCGCGCAGCCATAACGTCGATCCGGAAACGCAGCGGCCGCGCAAAGTGTTCGACACTATCTCCGATAACGCCGCCAATGCCGGTGTGGTGATGGGGGGCCGGCCGATTAAACCGGATGCGCTGGATCTGCGTTGGATCAGTGCGCTGCTGTATCGAAACGGCGTGATCGAAGAATCCGGCGTGGCGGCGGCGGTGTTGAACCATCCGGCCAACGGCGTGGCCTGGCTGGCCAACAAGCTGTTCCCGTATGACGTGGAGCTGGAAGCCGGACAGGTGATCCTCGGCGGTTCCTTTACCCGGCCGGTGGCTGCACGACGCGGCGATACCTTCCATGCCGATTACGGCCCGATGGGCTGCATTAGCTGCCGGTTTGTTTAGGAGAACATCATGTTAACCAACGCATTCAAGCAGGCGCTGCAGGAAAAACGCCCGCAGATCGGCCTGTGGCTGGGGTTGTGCAGTAGCTACAGTGCTGAACTGTTGGCCGGCTCCGGCTTTGACTGGTTGCTGATCGACGGCGAGCACGCGCCTAACAATGTCCAAACGGTGCTGGGCCAGTTGCAGGCGATCGCGCCTTATCCGAGCCAACCGGTGGTACGCCCGGCGTGGAATGACGCGGTACTGATTAAGCAACTGTTGGACGTCGGCGCGCAGACGCTGCTGATCCCGATGATCCAAAACGCCGAGCAGGCACGTGAAGCGGTGCGTGCCACCCGTTATCCGCCGCAGGGAATACGCGGGGTCGGCAGTGCGCTGGCGCGTGCGTCACGCTGGAATCGGGTACCGGATTATCTGCAACGGGCTGACGAGCAGATGTGCGTATTAGTGCAGATCGAAACTCGTGAAGCGGTGAAAAACCTGGATGAGATCCTGCAGGTGGAAGGCGTCGACGGGGTGTTTATCGGCCCGGCGGATCTCAGTGCCGACATGGGTTATGCCGGTAATCCACAACAACCGGAGGTGCAACGCACCATCGACGATGCCATTGCGCGCATCAGCGCTGCCGGCAAGGCACCGGGCATTCTGACCGCTAACCCGGAGCTGGCGCAGCATTATCTGGCGTCCGGCGCGCTGTTTGTCGCGGTAGGGGTGGATACCACCCTGTTGGCGCGGGCGGCGGAGTCCCTGGCCGGTCGCTTTAAGCAGCACCAGCCTCCCGAGCAATCCCCGGGCGTTTATTAGGTTGTATACCCCTTGGATTTCAAGTTGCAGGTAGGCGGCAACTGAATGAAGCCCCAGGAGCTTGGCCCCACCAAGTGACTGGGGTGAGTGAAGGCAGGCAACCCCCTGCGATGTGAAAGATGATGGTTATAGGACGCAATCCTACTGGAGACACCATGAGTAACGTCGATTCGCTGCCGCCGGTCAACCCGGCGCAGCAACATAAAGCGTTAACCGCCACCGAACAATCGGTGATTAAAAAGTTATTTCGGCGACTGATTATTTTTCTGTTTGTGCTGTTTGTTTTCTCTTTCCTCGACCGCATCAATATCGGTTTTGCCGGGCTAACGATGGGCAAGGATCTCGGGCTGAGTTCGACCATGTTTGGTCTGGCAGCGACCCTGTTCTACGTCACCTACGTGATTTTCGGTATCCCGAGCAATATCATGCTGGGGATCGTCGGGGCGCGGCGCTGGATCGCCACCATCATGGTGCTGTGGGGCATCGCCTCAACCTGCACCCTGTTTGCCACCGGGCCAACCAGTCTGTATGTGCTGCGGATGATCGTCGGCATTACCGAGGCCGGTTTCCTGCCGGGTATTCTGGTGTATCTCACTTACTGGTTCCCGGCGTTTTACCGCGCCAGGGCCAACGCGCTGTTTATGATCGCCATGCCGGTGACGATGGCGATCGGCTCGCTGGTGTCCGGCTATATTCTGGCACTGGACGGGTTGATGAACCTCAAGGGGTGGCAATGGCTGTTCCTGGTGGAGGGCATTCCTTCGGTGCTGTTGGGCGTGGTGGTGTGGTTCTACCTGGACGATACTCCGGCCAAGGCCAAATGGCTGACCGACGAAGAAAAAACCAGTCTGAAAGCCATGATGGACGCCGACAAGCTGCAACTGGTGCAGCCCAATGGGCCAGGTAGCCACCGGGCGATGCAGCAGCGCAACCTGTGGCGGGAAATCTTCACGCCAATCGTGCTGATGTACACGCTGGCCTATTTCTGCCTGACCAATACCCTGAGCGCCATTAATATCTGGACGCCGCAGATCCTGCAGAGCTTCAACCAGGGCAGCAGTAACATTGTGATTGGCATTCTGGCGGCGATCCCGCAGATCTGCACCATCGCCGGCATGATCTGGTGGAGTAAACGCTCGGATAGGTTACAGGAGCGAAAACACCATACCGCGCTGCCGTACCTGTTTGCCGCCGCCGGTTGGTTACTGGCTTCGGCTACCGATCACAGCATGATCCAACTGTTGGGGATCGTAATGGCTTCGGTGGGCTCGTTCACCGCCATGGCAATTTTCTGGACCACGCCGGATCAGTCGATCAGCCTGGAGGCGCGGGCGATCGGGATCGCGGTGATCAACGCCACCGGCAATATAGGATCGGCGGTCAGCCCGCTATTGATTGGCTGGTTCAAGGATCTGACCGGCAGCTTTAACTCCGGCCTGTATTTCGTTGCGGCGTTGTTGATCCTGGGGGCGCTGATCGTCTGGCGTATCCCGATGCAGGGTTCGCGGCCGCGGGCCACGCCATAAGCCTGATATTAGGCTATTTTACTTGCCATTTTGGCCTAGGGCAGTGCTCGGAACCCTTACGTACTAGGTGTACGCTTGGGTTCCTGTGCGCAGTCCATGGCCAAACTGTCTGCGACAATGACGCCTAATAAAAGGCGTATCGCTGAGGGAGGATGATGTGCAGAAAAGTACCGGTTTTATCGCCAATATTGATATTTGCAAAGAGTACGATGCGCGTTATGCCACCGATGAAGTGCATTACGAAACCTTTGCCGGGCTGGCGGCCTTTTTTGGTCGCGATATGCAGGTGCACTGGCACGACCGTTACTTCCAGGTGCATTTTCTGGAGACCGGTAAGATTGAGCTGCAGTTGGACAGCCAACACTATTCGGTGCAGGCACCGTTGTTCATCCTCACGCCACCCTCGGTGCCGCATGCGTTTTTCACCGAGCCGGACAGCGACGGCCACGTGCTGACGGTGCGTCAGGAGTTGATCTGGCCGCTGCTGGAACGCTTGTACCCCGGCAGTAATCTGGCGCTGGACATGCCAGGCATTTGTCTGTCGATGGCGGACGCGCCGCAGGAGCTGACGGCGCTCAGCCATTACTGGGCGCTTGTCCGCCGCGAATTCAGCCAGCGCCTGCCCGGTCGCGAACAGACGCTGGCGCTGCTGGCGCAGGCGGTGTTCACCCTGCTGTTGCGCAATGCGTCTCTGGAGGACTCTGCCGCCAGTGGGGTACGCGGCGAGCTGAAATTATTCCAGCGTTTCAACAAGATGGTGGACGAGCGCTTCCGCGAGCACCTGCCGGTGCCGGACTATGCCCAGGCGCTGGGCGTCACCGAATCGCGGCTCAATGACCTGTGTCGGCGTTTTGCCAATCAGCCCCCCAAACGACTGATATTCGAACGCTTGTTGCGTGAAGCCAAACGTATGCTGCTGTTTAGCGCCTGCACGGTGCATGAAACCGCTTATAGCCTGGGTTTTAAGGATCCGGCTTATTTCGCCCGTTTTTTCAATCGGCTGGAAGGCTGTTCCCCCTCGAGCTACCGCGCCGCACAACATTCCCTTTCGTAAGCTGGATCACAGTTTGCAGCGATAGTGGCCAAGCTGCCTGAAAAGTACCGGCGATTGCCGCAAAAGTCTCTTCTCGAAATCGGCGTTGGAGGCTTCAATTAAGCAACCAAAATAAAACATTTTATTAACAATGAAATGTTCAAACAATATTAGCGCTAACCAAAATAGTTGGAGTTGCAGCAAGGCGACCAGTGAACACATCCCGATGAGCTGACTTTGGTGAGTGATTCGGGTGAGAGAGCGCAGTCAACACCGCGGCAGCTTCAAATATGAAGGGTAGGCCGATTACGAGGAACGCTTAATGAAACCTGAAGACTTTCGTGCTGACAACAAACGCCCGTTCACCGGTGACGAATACCTGAAGAGTTTGCAGGACGGCCGCGAAATTTATATCTATGGCGAGCGGGTGAAGGACGTTACCACCCATCCGGCATTCCGCAACGCGGCGGCCTCGGTCGGTCAGTTGTACGACGCGTTGCACGATCCGGTTAGCCAGGACCGTCTGTGCTGGGGTACCGATACCGGCAATGGCGGCTACACCCACAAATTCTTCCGCTACGCCCGCAGCCCGGATGAGCTGCGCCAGCAGCGTGACGCCATCGCCGACTGGTCTCGCCAGAGCTACGGCTGGATGGGGCGCACCCCGGACTACAAGGCGGCCTTCGGATCCGCGCTGGGCGCTAACCCGGAGTTTTACGGTCAGTTCGCCGACAATGCGCGCCACTGGTACAAACGCATTCAGGAAACCGGTCTGTATTTTAACCACGCCATCGTCAACCCGCCGATCGACCGTCACAAGCCGGTCAACGAAGTGAAAGACGTATTTATTCAGGTGGAGAAGGAAACCGACGCCGGCATTATCGTCAGCGGTGCCAAGGTGGTCGCGACCAACTCGGCGCTGACCCACTACAACTTTATCGGCTTCGGTTCTGCTCAGGTGATGGGCGACAACCCGGACTTTGCGCTGATGTTTGTCGCACCGATGGACGCCGAAGGGGTGAAGTTGATCTCTCGCGCCTCTTATGAACTGGTCGCCGGTGCCACCGGATCGCCATTCGATTATCCGCTCTCGAGCCGTTTTGATGAGAACGATGCGATCCTGATTATGGATCATGTGCTGATCCCATGGGAAAACGTGCTGATCTACCGCGATTTCGATCGTTGCCGCCGCTGGAGCACCGAAGGCGGCTTCGCCCGGTTGTTCCCGCTGCAGGCCTGTGTTCGTCTGGCGGTGAAGATGGACTTTATTACCGCGCTGCTGCAAAAGAGCCTGGCCTGTACCGGCGTGCTGGAGTTCCGTGGCGTTCAGGCCGATCTCGGCGAAGTGGTGGCCTGGCGCAATCTGTTCTGGTCGCTGACCGATGCGATGTGCGCCGAGGCCACCAAGTGGGAAAACGGTGCCTATTTACCGGATTCCGCCGCGCTGCAGACTTATCGTGTGATGGCGCCGATGGCCTACGCCAAGGTAAAGAACATTATCGAAAAGAACGTCACCAGCGGCCTGATTTACCTGCCGTCCAGCGTGCGCGACATGAATAATCCGGAAATCGACAAATATCTGTCCCGCTATGTGCGCGGATCCAACGGTATGGATCACGTCGAGCGCATCAAGATCCTCAAACTGATGTGGGATGCGATCGGCAGTGAGTTCGGTGGCCGTCACGAACTGTATGAGATCAACTATGCCGGCAGCCAGGACGAGATCCGCCTGCAGTGCCTGCGTCAGGCGCAGGGATCCGGCACCATGGGCAAGATGATGGAGATGGTCGACAAATGCCTGTCCGACTATGACCAGCACGGCTGGAAAGTACCGCATCTGCATAATAATGACGATATTAATCAGTTGGATAAACTGCTTAAGTGATCCGCCAGGAGGTTTGTATGTCTCAGGAAAATGAACACCGTCTGCTGTTTCGCGACGCCATGGCCAGCCTGTCTGCCGCGGTGAATATCGTCACTACCGACGGCCCGGCAGGACGCTGTGGTATTACCGCCACCGCGGTGTGCTCGGTGACCGATACGCCGCCGACGCTGCTGGTGTGCATTAACCGCAACAGCGCGATGAACCCGGTTTTCCAGGCCAATCAACGGCTGTGCGTCAACGTGTTGAATCATGAGCAGGAGCTGATGGCACGTCACTTTGCCGGAATGACCGAGGTCAGCATGGAAGAGCGTTTCCGTCTGGATGACTGGCAGAGTGGTGCGCTGGGGCAACCGGTGTTGCGTAACACGCTGGCCAGCCTGGAAGGGGAGATCGAGCAGATCCAAAGCATCGGCACCCACCAGGTGTATCTGGTACAGATCCGCCAGATCGTGGTCAGTGCGGCCGGTAACGGCCTGATCTACTTCAAGCGCAACTTCCATCCGGTGATGCACGAAAGGCTGGCTTTGGCCTGACCCTATCGGGCGCAGCTCGCCGCTGCGCCCGACGATTTTAACTGAAGGAATTAACCGGGGCTTGAAGCATTAATCTGGAATAGATACCAACCCTAACGCTTGCTTTTTGTAGCTTTAAAGCTACACTTCACCAGTGAAAACAATAGTTCATTACCTTACTGCCGATTGTAAAGACCCTTATCAGGAGTGGCTTAACTCGCTGAAAGATCCTATCGCAAAAGCAAAAATCACTACTCGAATTAACCGATTATCTGCCGGTAGCTTCGGCGATTGTAAACCTCTACGAGAAGGTGTTTGGGAGCTTCGAATAGATCAAGGGCCAGGATATCGGGTCTATTATGCTCAGATAGAAAATATCACGTTGTTGCTTTTGTCCGGGGGTGACAAACGCAAACAACAGGCAGATATTGAGAAAGCCATAGTTTATTTAAGAGATTATCAGTCGAGGTAATATATGAAATCCCGTGATCACGATGCGTCTGTTATTGAAATGATTCGTAATGATCGGGCCTTTGCAGCCGCGTATTTAAAAACAGCATTAGAAGAGCTTGATGAAGAGGGGGGGGAAACAGCGTTCCTCATCGCATTACGCCACATTGTTGAAGCCAATGGTGGAATGGCGTTTATTGCCGATAAGGCAGGCATATCCAGAGAAACGCTGTATCGCACCCTATCGCCTAAAGGGAACCCTACCTTAAAGACGATCACTCGTGTCGTGCATGCTTCTGGTATGAAGTTCAGTTCAATAGTTTGATTTTTAACATCAACTTTTATTCGCTGCCAAATCACTCACCAGCCGGTTCACCGGATCGCTCATGTTGGTGAACTTGCTCAGCTCCGAGCGGGTCACCACCACAAATACCCCGACGTTTTTCTGCGGGATCATTGCCATATAGGTAATGAAGCCACCGCCACCGCCGGTTTTCTGAATAATCCCCGGCAGTTCGCCGTTTGGGGCCATATACACCCATCCCAGACCCAGCGCGCTGGCTTCACCCGGCACGTCCATGCCTTTTAGCGACACCAGATCGTTGCGCTGGAAGTACATGGTTTGTTCGCTGGCGGCGGTCGATTTGCGTGCACCTGAGACGTTGGAGCTAAGGAATTGCTGCATCCAGCGCTGCATGTCGCGTGGGGTGGAGTAAACGCCACCGCTGCCGGCCGCGGCTGTGGTATCACGGCAGGCACTCGGGCCGGCGGAAGCCACCATCAGGCGTGAGCACTGTTCGGCACTTGGGGTCAGAGTGGTGTCGACCATGCCGAGCGGTGCGGTGATTTTTTCCTTCAGCAGGGCGGTATAAGGTTTACCCGCCGCCCGCGACAGTGCATCCGCCAGCAGATCATAGGCCAGGTTGGAATAGGAAGCGCGTACGCCCGGTGGCACCGTGACGTTGGCATGTTCCAGCCACTGCCAGCGCTGTGCCTTGGTTGGCCAGGTAAATACCGGCGTTTTTGGCGGCTTCTTGCCCGGTTGTTCACGCGGCAGGGCACTGGTGTGGGTTGCCAGGTTCAGCAAAGTGATCGGTTGGCGAGCGTTATACGCCGGCACGTAGGCACCCTGGGGGGCATATTTGCGCAACGGATCGTTGAGTTTGACCCGGCCTTCCGCCGCCATCTTGACCATCACTTCACTGGTCATCAGTTTGGTGATTGAGGCGATGCGGATCAGCGAGTCCGGGCGCGGGCGCAGATTGTTGCCGGGTTTGGTGTCACCAAAACTGCGGTTAACCACCTGGTTACCGTCGATCACCACCAGTGCCATACCGGTGGCACCGCTGTTATAGAAAATATGTTCGGCATACTGGTCGACGATTTGCGAAGCCAGCTGCGGGGCGGCGGCCTGCGCGGCCAGCGGGGCGGCACACAGGCCGAGCGCCAGCAATGAAGCGGAGAAAGAGTTCTTCAACGGTGTTGTTATCCATTTTAAAAGGCAACAGGGAGAGGCCGTGGCTGCAATATGACCCGGTCTTATCTGTTGTCAGTGTAATGTGCCTCGGCCCTGGCTGTATGTGGAAAAAAGAGCGGTTTGATAAATAATTTTCCGCCGCCCTGAAGCCGCCGGATTGCCCTATTGCGCGCGAGTGAAAATAGCGATCACCTGGTCCAGGTGGGCTTTCATCGCTTTACGCGCCCCCCGCACGTCACGCGCTTCGATCGCCGCCAGAATGGCCTGATGTTCCTGCTCGGAGCGGTGCGACATATCGTCCGGCGTATAGTTGCGTTGCAACACGCGGAACATGCTGCCGTAGCGGTGGCCGAGCAGGTGGCCGATAACAAAGGCATAGGCCGGGTTGCCGCTGGCTTGGGCGATGCGGATATGGAACAACCGGTCGCCGGGGTGGGTGGCCGAGCCTTCACGGTTATCACGGCAGTTTTGTTCGTAGGCGGCGCGGATACCCGCCAATTCCTGGTCGGTGGCATGGCGCGCCGCCAGCGCGGCGGTTTCCGGTTCGATCAATAAACGGGTTTGCAACAGGGAAAATGGCGGCAGCTCGGCGTTAAAGTCCAGCTCGATATTCAGCTCATCGTCGATTTCCGCCCACTGACCGCGCCCGGCCTGCGCCATCACCGGCTCCTGCGAAACCATAGTCGGCGTCTGCGCCCGGACAATCACGCCATTGCCGACTTTAACATCCACCAGACCAATCACTTCGAGTGCGATTAGCGCCTCGCGCACAGAGGCGCGGCTGACCTGTAACTGCTGGGCCAGATCCCGCTCTGACGGCAGGCGGCTGCCCGGCGGAAATTCATTATTATCGATGAGCCGCTTCAGTTGGTCGGCTATCTGTCTGTAAATCCGTGGGTTTTCCAGTCGGGTGATCGGCATTTTTTACCTTAGGCTGTTCGATGTTAAGTGATGTTGCGCACAAATATTGCTCAAGCCGCTTGAGTAATGGTTAATCAAGTGTAAAAAATTGGTTAAACGAAATGCTGTTTTAAGTGTGCCTCATAACATTATCACCAAACCATAACGCGTAAAGCGTCTTTTGTCATGTTAAAGGCCTGACCTTTAACCGCCTTTAATGGCCTGACCATTAGGCCTTTAGGCCAAGGGAGCGAAAATGAATTTAACCGGAAAACGCGTACTGATCACCGCTGCCGGACAGGGGATTGGCTTTAGCACCGTCAGGCTGTTCGCCGATGCGGGGGCCGAGGTGATCGCCACCGATATCAACACCGAACCGCTGCAGGGGCTGGCCGGAATTCAAGCAATGACGCTAAACGTCACCGATCCTGCGGCGATCGCCGCAGCGGCGGAAATCCTCGGACCTGTCGACGTGTTGTTCAACTGTGCCGGTGTGGTGCATAGCGGCTCGATCCTCGAGTGCAGCGAACAGCAGTGGGCGTTTGCCCTTGATCTGAATGTGACGGCGATGTTCCGCATGATCCGTGCCTTCCTGCCCGGCATGCTGGCACGCAAAAACGGCTCGATTATCAATATGTCGTCGGTCGCCTCCAGCGTGAAGGGGGTGCCGAACCGCTTTGCCTATAGCGCCACCAAGGCGGCGGTGATTGGCCTGACGCGGTCGGTAGCAGCGGATTACGTCACCCAGGGCATCCGTTGCAACGCCATTTGTCCCGGTACGGTGGAATCGCCGTCGTTGCGCCAGCGCATAGCCGAGCAGGCACGTGAGCAGGGCCGTAGCGAAGAAGAGGTGTATCAGGCGTTTGTTGCCCGTCAGCCGATTGGCCGCATCGGCACCACCGGCGAGATTGCCCAGTTGGCGCTGTATCTGGCGTCCGACGCCAGTTCCTATACCACAGGCACGGTACAGATTATCGATGGCGGCTGGAGTAACTGAGGCCCTGCCCAGACAGCGATGCCCGACACATTCTCCACAGTGAGGACAGGATGAAACTTTTACGTTATGGCGCACCGGGGCAGGAACGCCCAGGGATATTGGACACTCAGGGGCAGATCCGTGACCTTTCGCAGCACATCGCCGATCTGAGTGGTGACGCACTGTTGCCCGCCGCGTTGGACCAACTGCGCGCGCTGGACATCAATCAACTGCCGAAGGTAGCAGGGCAGCCGCGTTTGGGGGCCTGTGTGGGCCACATCGGCAAGTTTATCTGCATTGGGCTGAATTACGCCGACCATGCGGCGGAAACCGGCGCGGCGATCCCTTCTGAGCCAGTGGTGTTCAGCAAGTGGACCAGCGCGGTGGTCGGGCCGAACGATCAGGTACAAATCCCGCGTGACTCGCTCAAGACCGACTGGGAGGTGGAACTGGGAGTGATCGTTGGTCAGGGGGGGCGTTATATCAGCGAGCAGGACGCGATGCAGCACGTCGCCGGCTACTGTGTGATTAACGACGTCTCGGAGCGTGAATTCCAAATCGAACGCGGCGGCACCTGGGACAAGGGCAAGGGGTGCGACACCTTTGGCCCCACCGGCCCCTGGTTGGTGACTGCCGATGAAATTGCCGATCCCCATAGCCTGAATCTGTGGCTGGAAGTGGACGGCAAACGCTATCAGGACGGCAATACCAGCACCATGATTTTCCGCATTCCACAAATTATCAGTTATTTGAGCCGCTTTATGAGTCTGCAACCGGGCGATGTGATTTCCACCGGCACGCCGCCGGGCGTCGGCATGGGGCAAAAGCCAACGCCTGTCTACCTGAAGGCCGGGCAGACGATGCGTCTGGGCATTGAGGGATTGGGTGAACAGCGTCAAACAACCGTACAAGCCTGATGGGGAGCATGCCATGACCACAATTACCGCACTGCGGGTTGAAGATATTCGCTTCCCCACCTCGTTGGCGCTGGATGGATCCGACGCGATGAATCCGGATCCGGACTATTCCGCCGCTTACGTGATCCTGGAGACCGATCGCGACGATCTGACCGGCCACGGGCTGACCTTTACCATCGGCCGCGGCAATGAGATCTGCTGCGCGGCGATCCGCGCGCTGGAGCATCAGATCGTCGGGGTCTCGTTGGAGGAGATCGCCGCCGATATGGGGGCCTTCTGGCGACGTTTTACCGGTGACAGCCAGTTACGCTGGATCGGCCCGGACAAGGGGGCGATCCACCTGGCGACCGGGGCGGTGATCAACGCGGTTTGGGATCTGTGGGCCAAGGCCGAGGGCAAACCGGTATGGCGACTGGTGGCAGAGATGACGCCAGAGGAACTGGTGCGCTGTATCGATTTTCGCTACATCACTGACTGCATTACGCCACAGGAAGCGCTTACCCTGCTCAAACAGCGGGCGCACGGCAAGGAGCAGCGCCTGGAACGACTGCTGCAGGACGGTTACCCCTGCTACACCACCTCTGCCGGTTGGCTGGGTTACCCGGACGATAAGCTGCGCCGGTTGTGCCAGGAAGCGGTCGACGCCGGTTTCTCCTACCTGAAGCTGAAGGTCGGGCGCGATCTGGAAGATGATATCCGCCGGGTGCGCATCGCCCGCGAGGTGATCGGCCCCGATCGTCAACTGATGATCGACGCCAACCAGGTATGGGAAGTCAATGACGCCATTCCCTGGGTAAAGCATCTGGCGTTCGCCAACCCCTGGTTTATCGAAGAACCGACCAGCCCGGACGATGTGGAAGGGCACCGCCGCATCCGCGAAGGGGTGCATCCGGTCAAGGTGGCTACCGGTGAGATGTGCCAAAACCGCATCCTGTTCAAGCAGTTCATTATGCGCGAAGCAATTGACGTGGTGCAGATTGACGCCTGTCGTCTCGGTGGGGTCAACGAAGTGCTGGCGGTGATGCTGATGGCGGCCAAATATCATCTGCCGGTGTGTCCGCATGCCGGTGGCGTGGGTCTGTGCGAATACGTTCAGCATCTGTCGATGATCGACTACCTGTGCATTGCCGGCACCCACGATGGACGGGTGATCGAATACGTCGATCATCTGCATGAACATTTTATCCACCCCTGTGAGGTCAAGGGGGCGGCCTATATGCCCCCGCTCAATCCCGGATATTCGATCGAGATGCATGAGGCGTCGCTCGAACAGTACCGGTTCCGCGGTTGAACGGGAAACACGCCATGTTGCGTATCGATGCTCACCAGCATTACTGGCATTACCAGCCGCAACGCTATCCGTGGATCAGCGAGCAGATGACGGTGTTGCAACAGGATTTTGGCCCAAAGCAGCTCGAACCCCTGTTGCAACAGCATGATTTTGACGGTGCGCTGGTGGTGCAGGCACGGCAGTGCGAGCAGGAAACCCAGACGTTGCTGGCGCAGGTGCAGCAAAGCCAAGGCGTATGCGGTGTCGTGGGGTGGCTGGACATCACCGCGCCGCAGTTGCCACAGCGGCTTGAGGAATGGCGCCAGCAACCACTGCTGCGCGGGTGGCGTCATCTGGTGCAAGACGAGCCGCAGCCGGACGTCTGGCTGGCACGGCCGGAGGTGCGCCGCGGTATGCAGGCGTTGCAGCGACAGGGGTACGTTTACGACATCCTGGTCACTCACCGGCATTTGTCGGCGGCTGCGCAGTTTGCCGCCGAACATGATGATTACTGGCTGGTGCTGGACCATCTTGGCAAACCGGATATCGCCCAGGGTGCAGAACATTGGTTACAGCAAATCAAGCCTTTGGCGGCGTTGCCGCACGTGGTCTGCAAGCTTTCCGGGTTAATCACCGAAGCTCCCGACGGGCATTGGCAGGCCTCACAGCTATTGCCGTTTTTTGAGGCGGCGCTGCAGGCGTTCGGCCCGCAACGGCTGATGTTCGGTTCTGACTGGCCGGTGTGCCTGCTGGCGGGTGATTACGGCCAGGTTTATCAACTGAATGCGCAGGCCATCGCCATGCTGAGTCCTTCGCAGCAGGCGGAGATTTGGGGTGGCACGGCCTGCCGAATTTATGGGTTAACGGAGTCGGGTTATGGATCTGTATCTGAAAGATAAGGTGGTGATTGTTACCGGTGGCGGCTCCGGCATCGGTGCGGCGGTCTCCCAATTGCTGGCTGAAGAAGGGGCAATCCCGGTGATTGTCACTAATGCCATGCCAGAGGCCGCATTTTTGGCGCAGCTGCGTCTCTTGCAGCCCCGAAGCACGGTGATCATCACCGATTTGTGTGAAGAACAGCAGTGTCGGCGGGCGGTGGCGCAAACGCAGGAAACCTTTGGCCGTATCGATGCCTTGGTGAATAACGCCGGGGTTAACGACGGGGTGGGGCTGGAGGCCGGACGTGAAGCCTTTGTCGGATCGCTGGAGAAAAACCTGATTCATTACTACCTGATGGCGCACCTGTGCCAGTCGGCGTTGCAAAGCAGTAAGGGGGCTATCGTCAATATCGCCTCCAAGACCGCACTGAGCGGGCAGGGCGGCACCAGTGGCTATACCGCCGCCAAGGGCGCGGTGCTGGCATTGACACGCGAGTGGGCGGTGTCGCTGCGCCATGAAGGGGTGCGGGTCAATGCGGTGGTCCCGGCGGAGGTGATCACGCCGCAGTACCAACGCTGGATCAATACCTTTGAGCAGCCGGAGCAGCAGCTCGAGAAAATTACCGCGCGCATTCCTTTCGAACAGCGGATGACTACACCGCAGGAAATCGCCAACACCGTGGTGTTTTTGATTTCTTCGCGTTCGTCGCACACCACCGGACAGTGGCTGTCGGTGGACGGGGGTTATCTGCATCTTGACCGGGCGATCACATGAGTGGCGCGGCGGGGACGGGGCAGCGCTTTTGTCAGGCGCTCGATCTGGTCGACTCACCGGCGTTGATCGAGGAATACCTGGCCTATCACCAACGCATCTGGCCAGAAATTGCCACTCACCTGCGTGAGCACGGCATCCTGGATATGGAGATTTACCGGCTGGGTACCCGGCTGTTCATGATTGTTGAAGTCAGTAGCGGATTCGATGCCGAGCGGTTTGACGCCGCCGGTTTGAGCAATCCCCACGTGCAGCGCTGGGAAGCCCTGATGTGGCACTACCAGGTGGCCACCCCCTGGACGCCGCAAGGCGAAAAATGGGTGGTGATGGAGCGGATATTCTCATTGAAACAACAATAACTTACCCTACCGAGGATAGTTCAATGCTTGCTGAAAAAACTGCTGCCCCACCTCAGGCGGGCGCCAAGGCGACGGCCAATCTGCGCTGGGCTTTTATCCTGGTCACCAGCCTGTTCTTTATGTGGGGGCTGTCATATGGCCTGTTGGACGTATTAAATAAGCACTTTCAGGAAACCCTGCATGTGACCAAAGCGCAGTCGGGATTGTTACAGGCGGCGTATTTTGGTGCCTACTTCCTGGTGGCGCTGCCCGCCGGCTATTTTATGGATAAAAAAGGCTACAAAGCCGGCATTCTGATCGGACTGTGCCTGTATGCGCTGGGAGCATTACTGTTTGTGCCGGCGGCTTCCGCCAACAGTTTTGGCATGTTCCTGTTTGCGCTGTTTGTCATTGCCTGCGGACTGGGCTGCCTGGAAACCGCCGCCAACCCTTACGCCACGGTATTGGGGGACGTACAGGGGGCAGAAAGACGCTTGAACCTTTCCCAGTCGTTTAACGGGTTAGGGCAGTTTATCGGCCCGATGATCGGCGGCACGCTGTTTTTCTCTGCCACCCAGGGGGCAGGCAGCGGTGACCAAAGCGCGGTGAAGATGACCTATGTGGCTATCGCGGTGCTGGTGTTGCTGATTGCTTTTTTGTTCAGCCGTACCCGGTTGCCGGACATTCGCGAGGAAGAACGGCCGGAGCACGGTGAAATTGCTCAGGGGTTGTGGCAGCACAAGCACTTTGTTGGCGGGGTGATCACCCAGTTCTTCTACGTTGCGGCACAGGTTGGCGTCGGCGCATTCTTTATTAACTACGCCACCGAACACTGGAGTGATGTTTCCAACCAAAGCGCGTCCTACCTGCTTTCTATCGCCATGATTTGCTTTATGGTCGGGCGCTTCTTCAGCACCTGGCTGATGGGCAGGGTCAAACCGGCCACGCTGTTGATGGTTTACTCGCTGGTCAACATTGTGCTGTGCGGTGTCGTCATGCTCAGTATGGATGGCATCTCGGTGGTGGCGCTGATCGCCGTATTCTTCTTTATGTCGATTATGTTCCCGACCATTTTCGCCCTCGGGGTGAAAAACATGGGCAAACACACCAAGCGCGCCAGCTCCTTTATGATCATGGCGATCGTTGGCGGCGCCATCATGCCTTACTTTATGGGAGCGCTGGCGGACAGGTACAGCACGGCGTTGTCGTATTGTCTGCCGCTGCTGTGCTTCGCCGTGGTGTTTGCTTACGGCTTACAGCAGCGCCGCCGCTAAGCTCACAGCCCGCCGGCTTAGCCAGCGGTGGGCTGTATGATTTGCGCCAGTTGAATGTTATTGCGGCCGTTGTTTTTTGCCTGGTATAACGCGGCGTCGGCCGCCCGGATTGCCGAGGCGACATCAAGCTCGTGCAACACGGAAATTCCGGCACTGAGCGTGACTGTGGTAGTTTCAAACTGATTAAAGCGGTGGGGGATTTTCAATCCCTGCACCTGCTGACGTACCCGCTCAGCCACCTGGGTGGCATAATCCTCGCTCACGTTGGTCAACAGCACCAGAAACTCCTCCCCACCGTAACGCACCACGATATCGCGTGAACGTACCGAATCGCGGATGGCGATGGCGACCTGCACCAGCGCCTGGTCACCCATGGTATGGCCATAATTATCGTTATAAGCCTTGAAGTGATCGATATCGAGCAGTAGCACGAAATGGCAGCCTGACGCGGCTGCCGGCAACATATTGATTTTATTCTCCAGACCACGGCGGTTATAAAGCCCGGTTAAGGGATCTATCATGCTTAAATTACTGAACCTGTCCCGTTCGTTATACAGATTAGCCACCAGCGTTTGCGTAAAGTGTTCGCTGCGTTTAAGCATCAGGTGGTGGATAGAGAAGGCGATAATCGGCAATACCGTGGTGAATACTATCCGCATGGTATTGTGCATACCATCCAGTAATAGAATGACTAATGCGGACGGAACGGCGTGCAGGCAAAAGGCGATAAAGTTATCGGTTAAGGCAATGGCGCTGATAAAGAACATACTGAACAGACTAATTAATAGAAAACTTTGGTTGTTCGGCGCACAGTGCTGACTTTTAAGGTAAATATGCGTTGCCCACAGCAGACCAAGAACGCAGGAAAATAGATTCAGTTTTCTGACGTATAACCGTGGAGATTGCAGGGTAAATAACAGTGCCGCCAGACAAAATAGCGGTATCCCTAATAAAGGCAGGGTAAATGCGGGTTTGTTTTGAAATGGGACTAATAATGTAAATACGGAAGAGGCAGCGTTCATCAATAAAAATAAAAATAATGACAAACGGTGCTTGCTGTTCAGCAGTTCCTGATAAGAACGCGCGTTCATACGGAGTTCACTCTTTACAATATCGATCTGTCGAAAAGGTAAGGTTGCGAAAAATTCTGTCGGTGGGAATTAAACACTCGCATTGTATGGTTGTAGATTGTGATTATTAACATGCGAATTAGACTAGGAATTTTCTTATGGCAAACTATCATTTTTCAACCGTTATGTCATCCGCGTTTGACCGTCGCGGCGAAAATGATGCGCAGTGAAAAAAAGTGGTATATGATATTGGTTATCATTATCACTTGAAGGGTAGGGTTATCATGATTGCAGCCATGATTACCGCGTGTGGGTTGTGGGGCGTCAGTTGGTGCCTTGGCAACCGTTTGGCCAGCGCCTGGGGGGTTTTACTGCCCTGTGCCTTGATGCCGTTACTGGCATTGATCAATCTGGATATGATGCAATTACGCACGCTGATTGTGATTGCCATGCTGGCCACCCTGGTGATGCTGTTCAATAGTCGCTGGCGCCACTACCTGCTGCTGCCTTCCTGCATGGCGCTGGCTGGCGGACTGGCGGCTATCGGTCTGAACTTCAATCTGGGCTGAAAACGCAAAAACCACGCTTTCGCGTGTTCATTATCGTTCTACTGGGAATGACTTCGGGAATATTACCGGAGAGAATTATCGATTGGTGCGAAGAGAGGGACTTGAACCCTCACGTCCGTAAGAACACTAACACCTGAAGCTAGCGCGTCTACCAATTCCGCCACCTTCGCACAGCCGATATCTTTATTTTGCTTTCGATTTATATCACCAGCTTGGTGCGAAGAGAGGGACTTGAACCCTCACGTCCGTAAGAACACTAACACCTGAAGCTAGCGCGTCTACCAATTCCGCCACCTTCGCATTGATGCTGTGCAATATAAATCATGTGGTTATTTGGTGCGAAGAGAGGGACTTGAACCCTCACGTCCGTAAGGACACTAACACCTGAAGCTAGCGCGTCTACCAATTCCGCCACCTTCGCATTCCAAGAACATTACCGGAGTAACGTACCACGGAGGCGAATTCTAGAGATTTTGGCGGGGACGTCAATAGTTATTTCCCCTGTTTGCGGGCGTTTGCTGGAAAAACGTCCGTTTTGGGCTGTTGATACTGTTCAAACAGCCAAATCAGCCAGTCAATCAATACCCTGACCCGGGGCGCAAGGAAACGACCGGGGGGATACATGATGTAAATTGGCATTGGCGGCGGCGGGGTTTCCGCCAACACTTCGACTAATTCTCCCTTCTGCAGCCAGGGGGCCAGCGAGTAGTGCGCCGCCTGGATCAGACCCATTCCGGCGCGACAGCCGCTGGTGTAGGCATCGGCACCGCTGACGCTCAGCCTGGCGGGCAATTCGCGCAACTCCACTTTGCCGTTGCGGCAAAACTCCAGCGGGTAATTACGGTTGCTGGCGAGGGAAAAATAGCCCACCGCCTGATGCTGCTGCAACTGGTCAATCGACTGAGGAACGCCGAACGCGGCCAGATAGCCGGGAGAGGCGCAGGTTAGCTGTGGCAGCATGGCGATGCGCCGTGCCACCAGGCTGCCATCTTCGGTTTCCCAGGCGCGCAGCACGCAATCCACTCCCTCGCGCAGCAAATCAACATGAGTATCGTTGGCGCCCAACGCCAGCGTCAGGTCAGGATAACGTTGGTAAAAGTCATCCAGAGCGGGGATCACGATTTCACGCGCCAGCGAATGGGGCATATCGATGCGTATCTTGCCGGAAGGCTGCAGTTTATGGTGGCTGAACAGCGTGTCCGCCTCTTCGAGCGCCCCCAGCAACTGCACGCAGCGCTGATAATAAAGCGTGCCTTCGCGGGTTACCTGCACCTGACGGGTAGTGCGGATCAACAAACGGACGCCGAGGCGCTGCTCGAGCCGTTTGAGGGCATTGCTGACCGTGGCACGCGGTAACTGCAAACGCTCGGCTGCGCGGCTGAAACTGCCCAGTTCGACGATGCGGGTGAAAATGCGCATGGCCTGGATCTGATCCATTTTGCCGCCCCGTATTGTTAGCGATTTTTGAACAGTGATGTCTGATCTGCATTATTTATCTTTTCAGGGTAAACAACCAGACTCAGTTGTACCAGCACTCCGCTGATGAAAACCGCATGAGGGCAACACAATGCAACAACGTCAATTAGGTCCCAATGGCCCGACCGTTTCTGCCCTGGGGCTGGGCTGCATGGGGATGAGTGATTTCTATTCGACGGCGCAGGACGAGAAAGAGGCCATCGCCACACTGCACCGGGCATTGGAACTGGGGGTTACCCTGCTCGATACCGCCGACATGTACGGCCCGCACACCAACGAACAGCTGATTGGTAAAGCGATCAAGGGCAAACGGCAGCAGGTCTTCCTGGCCACCAAATTTGGCATCCTGCGCGATCCGGCCAATCCCGGTGCCAGGGGCGTCAGCAGTCGGCCCGAGTATATTCGTCGTTCGGTAGAAGGCAGCCTGCAGCGGCTTGGGGTCGAGGTGATAGATCTTTATTACCAGCATCGCGTGGATCCAGAGGTGCCGATCGAAGAGGTGGTTGGCACCATGGCGGATCTGATCAGCGAAGGTAAAATCCGCTACATCGGGCTGAGTGAGGCTTCGGTCGCTACGCTGGAACGTGCGCATAAGGTGCATCCGATAACCGCGTTGCAGACCGAGTATTCACTGTGGACGCGTGATGCTGAGCAAGGAGTATTGGCGGCCTGTGAGCGTCTGGGTATCGGCTTTGTTCCTTACAGCCCGTTGGGGCGAGGTTTTCTGACCGGAGCTATTCAACGGCCGGAAGATCTGGATGCCGATGACTTCCGCCGCAGCAACCCGCGTTTCCAGGGGGAAAACTTTGCCCGCAATCTGGCGCTGGTGGCGAAAGTCAGCGAACTGGCCAAACAGAAAGGCGTAGCGCCTTCACAGTTGGCATTGGCGTGGGTATTGGCGCAGGGCGAACATATTGTGCCGATCCCGGGGACCAAGCGTCGTCGTTATCTGGAAGAGAACATTGCGGCGGTTGAACTGACGCTGAGCCAGGCGGAACTGGCGGCGATTGAGGCGGTGTTTCCGTTGCAGGCGGCGGCAGGCGCACGCTATGGCGCAGAGTCGATGACCTATATCAACGGATAAAAAAAGGGCGCGGCGTGTGAACGCTGCGCCCTGATCCCCGAGATTTGCGCGTCGGGGGTGACTTATTTTTTCTTTTTCGGATCGCGTGGCGGGCGGCCGACCGTCGCCTGATAAACCTTGAAGCGTCCGTTTTGTGCCAGCACTTCATGGCTGCCGAAGGTGGCGTCCAGAATGTCCGGGTAAGGCAGGAAGGCGTTGGCCACGATGCGCAAACGACCGCCGATAGGCAGGTGTTTTAACGCACCGCGGATCAGGGTTTCCGCCGCCGTCAGGCTGGTTTGCAGCCCATCATGGAACGGTGGGTTGGAGATGATCAGGTCGAAACGACCGGTAATGTCGGAATAGACGTTACTGACGATCACTTCACCTTCAATGCCGTTGGCGGCCAGCGTTGCACGGCTGGATTCAATGGCTGCGGCGTTGACGTCGCTGAGGGTCAGCTTCATTTTTGGCGACAGTTTGGACAGCACTGAGGCCATTACACCGGCACCGCAGCCCACGTCCAGCACTTTGCCTTTCATGTGCTTATCCAGCGTCGACAGCAGCAGTGAGCTACCGACATCCAGCCCGTCGCGGCTGAACACGCCCGGCAGGGTTTTCACTTCCAGATCGTGCAACTGATAGCTTTCCCACCAGTCTTCCAGGTTGAATTCGGTCTGGGTATCCAGGCGGCCGTGATACAGGCCACAGCGGCGGGCGCTGTCGATTTTCACCAGTGTGGCGTAGTCTTCCACCATCTGATCGGCACTGCGCACGCCGCTGCGGTTCTCACCGACCACGAACACATCGGCACCTACCGGCAGTAATGCCAGAATGTTGCACAGCTGGAATTGCGCTTCCTGTTTGCTCTTCGGCCAGTAGTAGATCAGCGTATCGCACTCGGCGACGAACGCGGCATCTACGGTCAGGCCGTACTGCACGTTGTCACCCATCGCCCGGTTCAGTAACTGCCAGTGATGGTATTGCTGGGTATGGACACGCACATCCGCGGCCTCAAATTGGGCCGGCAGGGCGTCCTGCAGGTCACCGGCGAACAGAACGCGGCGTTCGATAAACTCATCACTGTGGCGCAGCATGACTTCACTGGCGGGGGTTAATGCAGACATCAGGTTTTGGCTCCTAGAAATTAGACCGGGGATTATAGAGCTTTGTGGCGATATGTTCGACGGGTTTGTTGGCGCAGGCCGCGCGGGTTTGTTAGCATAGCGCGGCGCATGGCAGGCATGGCGCACCACAACGGGTAGATCCTGACAGGAATCGGCATGACATCAAAACGCGACTGGCTGTTACAACAACTGGGTATTACGCAGTGGACATTGCGCCGCCCGGGCGTGTTGCAGGGCGAAGTGGCGGTCAGCCTGTCACCCGATGTGCGTTTACTGGTCGTGGCGCAGGCCTTGCCTGAGCATAACGATCCGCTGTTTTGCGACGTGCTGCGCAGCCTGGGGCTGACCCCGGCGCAAACCTATGGCCTGACGCCGGATCAGGTGGCGATGTTGCCTGAGGATACCGAATGCAACAGTTGGCGGTTGGGCGTTGCGGAGCCGCTTGCGGTGGCCGGCGCGCAGCTATACAGCCCGGCACTGGCCGAGCTTTCTCTCGATGCGAGTGCCAAACGCGCACTCTGGCAGCAGATTTGTCATCATGAACAAGATTTCTACCCTGACCGCGGCCGACCTGGCCACAGCCTTCACGATTGAGCAAGCCAGCCACGCCTTTCCCTGGACACAAGCTACCTTTGCCACTAATCAGGGCGATCGCTACCTTAACCTGAAACTGGAAGTCGACGGGCAGATGGCGGGTTTTGCCATCACCCAGATCGTGCTGGATGAAGCCACGTTGTTCAATATCGCGATTCATCCCGACTGGCAACGCCAGGGTTTTGGCCGTCAATTGCTGGAAGCGCTGATTGCACAGTTGGAACCCCGCGGCGTGTTTACGCTGTGGCTGGAAGTGCGTGCTTCTAACCGTGCGGCCATCGCACTGTACGAAGATCTCGGCTTTAATGAAGTGACCATCCGCCGTAACTACTACCCCGCTGCCCATGGGCGTGAAGACGCGATAGTCATGGCGCTGCCGCTGGCATAGCGAATATCTCGGTCCTAACTTTTCCGCGGGTAAAAGCATTGATTGTCACCGGTTGGTAAATCAGCGAAAATGCCCGGCTATTATCTTTTATTTACCGCTTTGCCTGGCGCCGTGCGCGGCGCGTTCTGATGCTTTCGCAGGGCGGACTAACTGTAGAATCTGAAAACATGTCTCCTAGTGAATTTGCCCGCGAAGTCTCGAAAAGAAGAACTTTCGCCATCATCTCGCACCCCGATGCCGGTAAAACCACCATTACCGAAAAGGTGTTGTTATTCGGACAGGCTATCCAGACCGCCGGTACGGTAAAGGGCCGCGGCTCAAATCAGCATGCCAAATCCGACTGGATGGAAATGGAAAAGCAGCGTGGGATCTCAATCACTACCTCGGTGATGCAGTTTCCGTACCGCGAATGTCTGGTTAACCTGCTGGACACCCCGGGGCACGAAGACTTCTCCGAAGATACCTACCGCACTTTGACCGCAGTCGACTGCTGTCTGATGGTGATCGACGCCGCCAAAGGGGTTGAGGATCGTACCCGCAAGCTGATGGAAGTTACCCGTCTGCGTGATACGCCGATCCTGACCTTTATGAACAAATTGGACCGCGATATCCGCGATCCGATGGAAGTGATGGATGAAGTTGAGCGCGAGCTGAAAATCGCCTGTTCACCGATCACCTGGCCTATCGGCTGCGGCAAGCTGTTTAAAGGGGTCTATCATCTGTACAAGGATGAAACCTACCTCTATCAGACCGGTAAAGGCCACACCATCCAGGAAGTGCGCATTGTTAAAGGGTTGGATAACCCGGAGCTGGATGCCGCCGTGGGTGAAGACCTGGCCGCGCAGCTGCGTGAAGAGCTGGAGCTGGTGCAGGGCGCATCCCACGAGTTCCATCATGAAGCTTTCCTGAGCGGTGAGTTGACGCCGGTATTCTTCGGTACCGCTTTGGGTAACTTCGGTGTTGACCATATGCTTGACGGCCTGGTGGCCTGGGCTCCAGCGCCGATGCCGCGTCAAAGCAGCACCCGTGAAGTGGTAGCAGCGGAAGAGAAATTCAGCGGTTTCGTGTTCAAAATCCAGGCCAATATGGATCCTAAACACCGTGACCGCGTGGCCTTTATGCGTGTGGTCTCCGGCCGCTACGAGAAAGGCATGAAGCTGCGTCAGGTGCGCACCGGTAAAGACGTGGTGATCTCCGACGCCCTGACCTTTATGGCGGGTGACCGTTCGCACGTCGAAGAGGCTTATCCGGGCGATATCATTGGTCTGCATAACCACGGTACCATTCAGATCGGCGATACCTTCACCCAGGGTGAAGACATGAAGTTCACCGGTATTCCGAACTTTGCACCGGAGCTGTTCCGTCGCATTCGTCTGCGCGATCCGCTGAAGCAAAAACAGCTGTTGAAAGGCCTGGTGCAACTGTCCGAAGAAGGGGCAGTACAGGTATTCCGTCCGATCGCCAGCAACGATTTGATCGTCGGTGCGGTTGGTGTGCTGCAGTTTGAAGTGGTGGTCGCACGCCTGAAAAGCGAATACAACGTGGAAGCCTTGTACGAGTCGGTCAACGTTTCGACCGCCCGTTGGGTTGAATGCAGCGACGTGAAGAAATTTGAAGAGTTCAAGCGCAAGTGTGAGCTTAACCTGGCACTGGACGGCGGCGACAACCTGTCTTACATCGCGCCAACCATGGTTAACCTGAATATCACCCAGGAACGCTACCCTGAAGTGGTGTTCCGCAAAACACGCGAGCACTAACAGAACAGCAGGGCGCCTTAGGGCGCCCTGTGTTGTCTTCCCCCAGAGCCTGCTAATTAGTTAATCCCCCTCATCAGTTTTTTGTATCCCTCATCGTTAACCGTTTTGCCGGGTAACGCCTGCTTTTTTTGTCATATGGTCTATATTTAACAGGGCATAACCGATCGGGTAAGCGTAATTCACTGCTTTTTGTCATAACGGCAGCGAGTTATTCGGAACTGTTGCCAATTAGAGACAGTATGATGTCATGTAAATCAACAACATAGCGATAACATGGATTTTACTGATAGGTGTTGTCGCCAATAGACGACAGTTTTTAGCCTAAAATGTAAGCGTTATTTGTTTTATTATTGATTTTAAATGGTTTTTTAAAATTGGCATGGCCGTTGCAATACTCCTGATGTGGCAACAATCGTTTAACGTGAATGTTTGAACGTATAGAAATCGTGAAGTATTACTGAGTGGGCCGCGTTATGGCGGCTGAAGGATCCGTAACCATTTTGGATCCACAACCAAAGGAAGAGATCGATGAAAAATACTAAATTTGCACAATCACTGATGGCTGTTGTTTTGGGTTCCGTTCTGGTTAGTGGCAGCGCGCTGGCTGAAGATACTATGCTCAATAAAGCGTCAAGTGCCGCTGATAGCGCGGGTGCCAAAATCGATAGCTCCATGAAAAAAGTTGACGGCTACATGGATGACAGCGCAACAACGGCTAAAGTTAAAAGTGCGTTGGTCGATGATAAATCCATCGCCAGCTCTGATATCTCGGTGAAAACCGAAAAAGGCACCGTCACCCTGAGTGGGTTTGTCGGCAGCCAGGCGCAGGCCGAGCACGCGGTTGAAGTGGCCGGTAAAGTGGAAGGCGTCAAATCCGTCAGCGACAAGCTGCATGTGAAAGACGAAAGCAAACAGTCCATGAAGGCTTATGCCGGTGATACCGCGACGACCAGCGAACTGAAGGCCAAACTGCTGGCCGATGACATCGTACCTTCGCGCAACGTGAAAGTAGAAACCACCGACGGTGTGGTGCAGCTTTCCGGTGAAGTGAAAACTCAGGCACAGTCAGAACGTGCAGAAAGCATTGCCAAGGCTATCGACGGTGTGAAAAGCGTTAAAAACGACCTGGTCGTTAAGCCATAAATTTTTTAGCAAGCGTAACAACAAGCACCAAATCCTGGGTTAGCCGTGAGGCTAGCCCAGGATGCACCATCAAAAAAAGAAACTGACCGGCAGTCTGGTTGCGCCCGAGAAGGGCACGGATTGCGATGCGTTTTTTCACTATGGTAAGGAGAAGCTTATGTTTCGTTGGGGCATTATCTTTTTAGTCATCGCATTGATTGCTGCAGCATTAGGTTTTGGTTCACTGGCGGGTACCGCCGCCTGGGCTGCAAAAATCGTCTTCGTCGTAGGGATCATTCTGTTCCTGGTCAGCCTGTTTACCGGCCGCCGACGCCCTTAGCTTTATCCTCAAAGTGTAACAAAGCTTAATCCGTTTTCTCGCAGTAGGGAGGTCAGTCATGAACAGTGACATCATCCTCGGACGCTGGAAACAGCTGAAGGGCCAGGTGTGTCAGAGGTTAGCGCAGTGGTCTGACAGCGACTGCATCTGGCTGATGGGCAGCAATGATTGCCTCTCTGGTGTACTGCAAGAGGATTACGGAAGAGAGCAAGACAAGGTATCCTCGGGTAAAACGTCTCACTGAGGATGCAGGGTTGGGATACAGAATACCCATCACGCTCGGCAATATCGAACCGCTGGCGTATAAACCTTACCGGCCCGGTAAAATGGCGCTGGTATGTGAAGGGGGCGGGCAGCGCGGCATTTTTACTGCCGGCGTGCTGGACGAGTTCCAGCGTGCCCGCTTTAATCCTTTTGATCTGATGATCGGCACCTCTGCCGGCGCGCAAAACCTCTCGGCTTTTATTTGTGGCCAGATGGGCTACGCGCGGCGGGTGATCACCCGCTACACCACTTCCGCTGAATTCTTTAACCCGTTGCGCTTTGTGCGCGGTGGGCATCTGATCGATCTCGACTGGCTACTCGATACCACTTCGCAACAGGTCCCGTTGGCGATGGACGTTGCGGAAAAAAGCCTGATTGATGGCCGCGAATTCCTGATGTGCGCCTGCCGCAGTGATGACTTTGAGCCGACCTACCTGCCGGCGCAGCGCGAAAGCTGGCTGCCGGCCCTCAAGGCATCCAGCGCCATCCCCGGTTTTTACCGCATGGGTGTGGAGCTGGACGGCGTTAGCTATCAGGATGGCGGCATCAGCGATGCGATCCCGGTTGAAGAGGCCTATCGCCGGGGCGCGGATACCATCGTGGTGATCCGCACCGTGCCGTCGCAGATGTACTACACGCCACAATGGATGAAACGCATGGAGCACTGGCTGAGCGAAAGCAGCCTGCAGCAGATGGTGCGCATCCTGCAACACCACGAACAAAGTTACCACCGCATCCAGCAGTTTATTGAGAAGCCACCCGGCAAGCTGCGCATCTTCGAGATTTTCCCGCCGAAACCGTTGGCCAGTAACGCTCTGGGGAGCCGCCTAACGTCGCTCAATCAGGACTATCACCTGGGCCGCAAGTGCGGGCGCTACTTCCTGGCGACCGTTGGCCACTGGCTGGTAGAGCAGGACAAACTGGATGGCATGAAGGTGAAAAAGGCGCTGTCACGCCGCTTGATCCAACCGGAAAACGTGATCATGCCTTCACCAATCATTACCGACATCACTCACCCGCGTGATCTTGCTAATCCGTCGGAAGCCAAGCTGGCGGCGATGGACATTATCTTGCCGGGCGAAGTGCCACCGGGCGAGGGTGGCGTGCTGTGATGCACGACTTCACCGACACCCACTGCCACTTCGATTTCCCGCCCTTTTGCGGTCATGAGCCTGAGAGCCTGGCGCTGGCTGAACAGGCGGGTGTGCGACGGATTATCGTACCTACGGTAACCGCCGATCGTTTTGTGCGGGTGTTAAAGCTGGCACGCGATTATCCACCGTTATTTGCCGCCCTGGGGCTACACCCGCTGTATATTGCCGAGCACCATGAACCCGAGCTTGAACAATTGGCGGGCTTCCTGGCCAGCCGACCGCAGAAGCTGGTGGCTGTGGGGGAGATTGGCCTCGATCTGTATATGGCAAACCCGCTGTTCGAGCGGCAACAGCGGGTGTTAACCGCGCAATTGAAGCTGGCAAAGCAACATGATTTGCCGGTGATCCTGCATTCTCGCCGCAGTCACGATCAGCTGGCGGCAATGCTGCGTCGCACCGAAGTGCCGCGGCGTGGCGTAGTACACGGCTTTGCCGGCAGCCTGTCGCAGGCGCAGGCGTTTATTCGACTGGGGTATTACATTGGCGTGGGGGGCACCATCAGCTATGAGCGGGCGCAGAAAACCCGCAATGTGATGGCCCAACTGCCACTGACCTCGCTGTTATTGGAAACTGATGCGCCTGATATGCCGCTGGCCGGTTACCAGGGGCAAGCCAACCGCCCCGAGCGCGCGGTGGAAGTATTCCATACGCTGTGCCAACTGCGCCCTGAATCCCCGGATGAGATTGCCGCCCATCTGCAACACAACACTCACGCCTTATTTACGCTCTGAGCGTTAAAACACGACTTAAGTGTGATGAGTGTCACGTTATAAGATTTTCATTTGCTTCCTGTTGTATACATTTGTGACATAAATCGGTGCGGGTATCCTCTCGCTCCGTATAATCGCACCCCGAAATCACTCATAAGCAACCCTTGCGGTACAACCGGACTGGGATGCATTTCTTTTTTTCGCAACAGGGATATTTTGCATGCAACTCATCATGAGCCTGGTCGGTATGGCAGTGCTGATCGCCATCGCCGTGCTGCTTTCCAGCAACCGCCGCGCGATTAAGTTTCGCACCGTTGGCTGGGCATTCGTTCTTCAGGTCGCCATCGGCGCGTTGGTGCTGTACGTCCCGGTAGGTCGCGCCATTCTTGGCGGCATGTCGGCCGGCGTGGCCAACGTGATTGCCTACGGTAATCAGGGGATTTCATTTATCTTCGGCGGTCTGGTTTCCGACAAGATGTTTGAAGTCTTTGGCGGCGGTGGTTTTGTTTTTGCGCTGCGCGTTCTGCCGGTGATCGTGTTCTTCTCCTCGCTGATTGCGGTGCTTTATTACCTCGGCATCATGCAACTGGTGATCCGCGTGCTGGGCGGCGGTGTGCAGAAATTGCTGGGTACTTCGCGGACGGAATCACTGTCTGCTACCGCCAATATCTTCGTTGGTCAGACCGAAGCTCCGCTGGTGGTGCGCCCGTATATCGCCACCATGACCCAATCTGAGTTATTCACCGTGATGTGCGGCGGCCTGGCTTCTGTGGCCGGTTCGGTGCTGGCGGGGTATGCCCAGATGGGGGTACCGCTGGAATACCTGATTGCCGCTTCGTTCATGGCCGCACCGGGTGGCCTGCTGTTTGCCAAGTTGATGGTGCCGGAAACCGAAAAAACCCACGACAAGGACGATGCGACGAAGTTGATCGCAGAAGAAGACCGCCCGGCCAACGTGATCGACGCCGCGGCTTCCGGTGCCGCTTCCGGTATGCAGTTGGCGCTGAACGTTGGCGCAATGCTGCTGGCGTTTATCGCGCTGATCGCCCTGTTGAACGGCATTCTCGGCGGTATCGGTGGCTGGTTCGACTATCCGCAACTGTCGCTGGAGCTGATCCTCGGCTGGGTGTTCTCACCTATTGCCTTCCTGATTGGCGTGCCCTGGCATGAAGCGATGACCGCCGGTTCGTTTATCGGCCAGAAAATTATCGTGAATGAATTTGTTGCCTACATGAACTTTGGTGCTTATTTGCGTCCGGACGATGTGGTGGCGGCAGAGGGGCTGCAGGTGCTCTCAACGCATACCAAGGCGATCATCTCCTTTGCCCTGTGCGGCTTTGCCAACCTGTCATCGGTGGCGATCCTGCTCGGTGGTCTGGGCAGTATGGCACCGAATCGTCGCCATGATATCGCTCGTTTCGGTCTGAAAGCCGTGGCTGCGGGGACGCTCTCTAACCTGATGAGCGCAACCATCGCCGGGTTCTTCCTGGCGTTGTAAACCCCAGGCCGTCCTACATAGGGCAACAGGCTCTATTGCAGGACAGCGCCTATACTTCTAACACGGGCACAGAATGCTGTGCCCGTAGCCCGTTGGCAAACACCCGAAAAACGTGGTTTTCGGGTGTTTGGGGTAAATCAGAAGACATAATCCTTTGTTTCTATCGGGCCCCGGATCAGGACTTTTAACCGCAAAGGACTTTGTCAGTAATCTGACGGGCACAGAATGCTGTGCCCGCTGTCTTTGCCCGTTTCTTTAGCGAATTTGTGAACGATATCGCGTTATTTTGTGATGTTCTTCACATATAATTCCGGTCTGTTACAGTGTTATTTCATATAGTGTGACTGTGAGCGCGAATTGCCCCAGGCGATCGTGTTCAAATAGCTATTACTGACCCTGCGCGATGCGGAGGGTATGTGCGGTGAGAAGGATCTCAGTTGCCGATGAGGGAACCCGTTCCCCAGTGCTATCTTCAAGGAACCAAGTCCGCTCGCCAACATCCAGGTTCTCAGTTGGAGAGTTTTATGACCGAATTAACCGCAGCAGCGCAACGTGCGCTGACCTTAATGGATTTAACCACGCTGAACGATGATGACACCGATGAGAAAGTGATCGCGCTGTGTCGTCAGGCGAACAGCCCGGCCGGACATACCGCGGCCATCTGCATTTACCCGCGCTTTATCCCGGTGGCGCGCAAGGCCCTGCGTGAGCAGGGGACGCCGGACATCCGCATTGCGACCGTCACCAACTTCCCGCATGGCAATGATGATATCGAGATTGCGCTGGCGGAAACGCGTGCAGCTATCGCTTACGGTGCCGATGAAGTGGACGTGGTGTTCCCTTACCGCGCGCTGATCGCCGGTAATGAGCAGGTCGGTTTTGAGCTGGTGAAACAGTGCAAGCAGGCCTGTCTGGCCGCTAACGTGCTGCTGAAAGTGATCATCGAAACCGGTGAGCTGAAGCAGGCCAATCTGATCCGCAAAGCTTCGGAAATTGCCATCAATGCCGGCGCGGACTTTATCAAGACCTCAACCGGTAAAGTGCCGGTCAACGCGACGCTGGAAAGCGCCGAGCTGATGATGTCGGTGATCCGCGATCTGGGCGTCGCCAAGACGGTGGGCTTCAAGCCGGCCGGCGGTGTGCGTACGGCGGAAGACGCGCTGCATTACCTGCAACTTGCCGATCGTATTCTGGGTGAGGGCTGGGCCGATGCGCGTCATTTCCGCTTCGGGGCTTCCAGCCTGTTAGCCAGCCTGTTGGCAACGCTGGGCCACGGTGCCGAGACGTCTGGCAGCGGTTACTGATCGATTCCGTCGGCAAGGCGCGAAATGGCGCCTGCCTGCACTCTACATTAGCTAAAACAGGGGGATGCCTTGTTCCTGGCACAAGAAATTATTCGTAAAAAACGTGACGGTCAGCCGTTGAGCGAAGCGGAAATCCGCTTTTTCATCAATGGGATCCGTGACAATGTGGTTTCCGAAGGGCAGATCGCGGCGCTGGCGATGACCATTTACTTCCACGATATGACCATGCCGGAGCGGGTGGCGCTCACCATGGCAATGCGTGATTCCGGCACCGTGTTGGACTGGAAAAGTCTGTCGCTGAACGGGCCGTTGGTCGACAAGCATTCTACCGGCGGTGTGGGCGACGTGACTTCGCTGATGCTCGGGCCAATGGTGGCGGCTTGCGGTGGCTATGTGCCGATGATTTCCGGCCGCGGCCTGGGGCATACCGGTGGTACGCTGGACAAGCTGGAGGCGATCCCGGGCTTTAATATTTTCCCGGACGACAATGCCTTCCGTAAAATCATTCAGGACGTGGGCGTGGCGATTATCGGCCAGACCAGCTCGCTGGCACCGGCGGACAAGCGTTTCTACGCGACCCGTGATATCACCGCCACCGTGGATTCTATCCCGCTGATCACCGCCTCAATTCTGGCGAAAAAGTTGGCAGAAGGGCTGGATGCGTTGGTGATGGATGTGAAGGTCGGTTCCGGTGCCTTTATGCCAACCTACGCATTGTCGGCCGATCTGGCGCAGGCGATTGTCGGCGTGGCTAACGGCGCAGGCTGTAAAACTACCGCGTTGCTGACTGACATGAACCAGGTGCTGGCTTCCAGCGCAGGTAATGCGGTTGAAGTTCGTGAAGCGGTGCGTTTCCTGACCGGTGAATACCGTAACCCGCGCCTGCTGGAAGTGACCATGGCACTGTGCGTGGAAATGCTGCTTTCCGGTGGCCTGGCGAAAGATGACGCCGATGCGCGTGCCAAACTGCAGGCGGTGCTGGACAATGGTAAAGCGGCGGAAGTGTTTGGTCGCATGGTGGCCGCGCAACAGGGCCCGACCGATTTCGTCGAGCGCTACGACAGCTACCTGCCGGCAGCCACCCTGAGTAAACCGGTTTACGCCGAAAAACAGGGTATCATCAGTGCGATGGATACCCGTGCGCTGGGCATGGCGGTGGTATCGCTGGGCGGTGGTCGTCGTCGCGCGACCGATAATATCGACTACAGCGTCGGCCTGACAGGCATGGCCCGTCTGGGCGATAAAGTCGATACCCAGCAGCCGCTGGCGGTGATCCACGCCAACGACGAAGAAAGCTGGCAGCAGGCGGCCGAAGCGGTACGCAGTGCGATGGTGCTGAGTGACAAAGCGCCGGAAGTGACGCCAGTAGTGTATAAGCGCATCACTAAAGAGTGATTCCCTTCGTCTTTCAAGCTGTAGCGTTGTTGGCTGCACGCGCGCACCCCAGTCACTTACTTGAGTAAGCTCCTGGGGATACACGCGCTAGCCGCCTAGCTACAACTCGAAATCCATTGGGTATAAATTTAGAGAATTAAGGGCGATTGCAGTCTTGCAGCCGCAATAGCGTGAGAACACGCAGGAGAGCATGATGAAACGCACATTTATTATGGTATTAGACTCATTCGGTATTGGCGCAAGCGAGGATGCGGCGAAATTTGGCGATCAGGGTTCCGATACTCTGGGCCATATTGCCGAGGTTTGCGCGCGCGGTGAGGCCAACGTGGGCCGTCAGGGCCCGTTGACCCTGCCTAACCTGAGCCGTCTGGGCCTGGGCAAAGCGGCGGAAGAATCCACCGGCACCTTCCCGCAGGGTCTGGACCGCAATGCAGACATCATTGGTGCCTATGCACACGCCAGCGAACTCTCCTCCGGTAAGGATACGCCGTCAGGCCACTGGGAAATTGCCGGCGTCCCGGTGTTGTTCGACTGGGGTTATTTCAGCGATGAGCACAACAGCTTCCCACAGGAGCTGCTGGACAAGCTGGTTGAGCGCGCCAATCTGCCGGGTTACCTCGGCAACTGCCACTCTTCCGGCACCGTGATCCTCGACCAGTTGGGCGAAGAGCATATGAAAACCGGCAAGCCGATTTTCTATACCTCTGCCGACTCGGTCTTCCAGATCGCCTGTCATGAAGAGACCTTCGGCCTGGACCGTCTGTATGAACTGTGTGAAATCGCCCGTGAAGAGCTGACCGAAGGCGGTTATAACATTGGCCGTGTGATCGCGCGTCCGTTCCTGGGCGACAAGCCGGGCAATTTCCAGCGTACCGGCAACCGTCATGATCTGGCTGTCGAACCACCGGCGCCAACCGTGCTGAAAAAGCTGGTGGACGAGAAGGGCGGCGAAGTGGTGTCTATTGGTAAAATCGCCGACATTTACGCTAACGTGGGCATCACCAAGAAGGTCAAGGCGACCGGTATCGACGCGCTGTTCGACGCCACCCTGATTGAAATGGAAAAAGCCGGCGACAACACGATCGTGTTCACCAACTTCGTTGATTTTGACTCCTCTTACGGCCACCGCCGTGACGTTGCGGGTTATGCCGCCGCCTTGGAGCTGTTCGACCGCCGTCTGCCGGAGCTGCTGAAACTGGTTAAAGATGAAGACATCATTATCTTCACCGCTGACCACGGCTGTGACCCAACCTGGCCGGGCACCGACCACACCCGCGAACATATCCCAGTCTTGGTTTACGGCCCGAACGTGAAGCCTGGCTCGCTGGGCCACCGTGAAACTTTCGCCGACATTGGCCAGACCGTCGCCAGTTACTTTGGTGTGTCGCCGATGGATTACGGCAAATCCATGTTCTAAGCCCCGTCTTTCAAGCTGCAGCGTTGTTAGCTTCACGAGTGAACCCCAATTACTTACTCAAGTAAGCTCCTGGGGATTCACTCGCTAGCTGCCTAGCTACAACTTGAAATCCAATGGCTTGGACGTTTGACGTTTTTATTAAATACGATTTCTAAAGGAAGACAATTATGGCTACGCCGCATATTAATGCTGAAATGGGTGATTTCGCTGACGTAGTACTGATGCCGGGCGATCCGCTGCGTGCAAAATACATCGCGGAAACTTTCCTGGAAGGCGCGGTGGAAGTGAACAACGTGCGGGGCATGCTGGGTTTCACCGGCACTTACAAAGGCCGCAAAATCTCCGTAATGGGTCACGGTATGGGTATCCCGTCCTGCTCCATTTATGCACGCGAACTGATTGCCGAATTCGGCGTGAAGAAAATCATCCGTGTGGGTTCCTGTGGCGCGGTGCGTGACGATGTCAAACTGCGTGACGTGGTGATCGGTATGGGCGCTTGCACCGATTCCAAAGTGAACCGTATGCGTTTCAAGGATCATGACTACGCGGCAATTGCCGACTTTGACATGGTGCGTAACGCAGTAGACGCAGCGGCAGCGCAGGGTATCCCGGCGCGCGTGGGCAACATCTTCTCCGCTGACCTGTTCTACACGCCAGATCCGGACATGTTCCAGGTGATGAAGAAGTACGGCATCCTGGGTGTGGAAATGGAAGCGGCCGGTATCTACGGTGTGGCGGCGGAGCTGTACGAAGAGTTTGGCTGTAAGGCACTGACCATTTGTACCGTTTCTGACCACATCCTGCGTCACGAAGCGACTACCGCAGCAGAGCGTCAGACCACCTTTAACGAAATGATCGTTATCGCGCTGGAATCTGTACTGCTGGGCGACAAAGAGTAATATCCAGCGGGCGCAGCACCTTGCTGCGCCCCTGTAGCAATCTATTCACCTTTCCTAAATCATTTCCTGCAAATACTTTACCTGACAGCTAATTAGCGCTATTACTCTATTCATAAATCTATTCACGAATCTATTCATCTATGACGGGTATCGAGCAATTACTACGTAATGGCCCAGCGACATCTACAGCACTTACTGAAGCGCTGGGTATCAGTCAACCGACACTATCGCGCCGTATTCGCAATTTGGCAGGAAGCGTACTGGTGATGGGCAAAGGCCGGGCCACCCGCTATGCGTTGCTCAGAAGCGGGGCAGGTGAAGGGCATTTTCCGCTGTATCAGGTGGATGAGCAGGGTAAGGCACATAAGTTTGCCACGCTTTATCCTGTCTATCCGGCTGAAGGATGCGCGGTACAAAATGAGCAAAATGGTGAATGGCAACTTTATGATGGTCTGCCTTGGTATCTGAACGATCTGCGGCCGATAGGTTTTCTTGGCCGGGCATGGGGGAAGGCGGTTTCTCAAGTATTGCGCCTGCCGGAAGATACTCTGCTTTGGAACGAAGAGCAGCGACTGTGGGCGCTTTGTCACTTTGGTGACGACATGAGCGGTAACCTGCTGCCTGGCAACGGCAGCTATCAACGCTGGCTGGTACATGACCTGGAGCAGGCAGTGCCGATGGCGGAAAAAACAGTCCGTTACGCAGAGCTGGCGAAGCAGGCATTGGCGGGGGAACTGGTCGGGTCTTCTGCCGGTGGTGAGCAACCCAAGTTTATTGCTTATGCTGAACTGAGGGACGAGCGACAAGGTCATGTATTGGTTAAATTCAGTACGGCCCCGGAAAACCCCAATGCGCAGCGTTGGAGTGATTTGCTGATCGCAGAGTCACTGGCGTTACAGGTCGTGGCGGAAGCGGGGTTGCCTGCGGCACGAAGTGAAGTCTTGTTGGGTGAAAATCAGCAGTGTTTTCTGGAAATTGAACGGTTCGATCGCATCGGCCCGTTTGGCCGGGTGGCGATGGTTTCACTCGAAGCATTGGATGCCGAGTTTAGCGGTAGCGGCAATGCCAATTGGGTTACGGCGGCGCAAGGGTTATTGCAGCATGGTGTGATAGACAGCCCTACCTGTCAGAGAATGGCACTGTATTGGGCATTCGGCAGGTTGATTGCCAATAGCGATATGCATCAGGGGAACTTGTCGTTTCTGCACCCCGAACAGCGGCCGGTAGTTTTAGCCCCTTTGTATGACATGTTGCCGATGGCATTTGCGCCAACCAGCAGCGGTAATATGCGCCATCAAGCGTTGGAAATCCGATTGGGTCATGAAGTCAGCGGTGCCGTTTGGCGGCAGGCGGAATTGATGGCGCTGGAGTTTTGGCAACGTGTGGCACGGCATACACTTATCAGCGAAGATTTTCGCGTTATCGCCGACCAGATGCTGGCACAGGTTCAGGGGCTGAACGAGCGTATTCAGCGAATGGCTTAAGAACCGCTCTCGGGCTTCTTCTCTTCTTCTTTATTCGCATCCGGCCGCGCGTCATCATCGTCATTTTCTACCGTGTTACCTTCCTCCAATGGCGTATTGGCGGTCAGCAGGTACGGCGATTGCTGCCAGCGGCTGCGACGGTGTTGCAGCAGGGTACGTGCCAGAATAATACCTATGGCCAGAGCCAGCAGGATCATCAGGCGCAGCAGGTTGGTGGTGTTGTCCACCTGTTTGGATTCGGTCGCCAGTACGTGGGTGTCCAGCGTGATGCGGATAAACCCGATCGGACCGTCTTTGCCCTGAATGGACTCAACCAGTTGATGATTGAAGTAGCTGCCGGCGCGTTTACCGTCGAGCGACAAACGATCGCGTATACTTATCTGTTCACCGGCGTGGGAAACCAATGTACCGTCAAGCTGATAGACGCTGGCGTCCAGAATGCGGCTGCCCCCGGTGAGCTGTTTGAGGATGGCGTCAATGCGCTGGTTATCGACGTCGCTGTCGTCGTCCATCAGCGGTGCCAGGCTGGACGCGACCTGTTTGGTCAACGTTTGCGCCAGTTCTTCCACCTGTTCGGATCGCGCCAGTTGATGACTCAGGCTAAAATAGGACGCGCCCTGCATCAACAGTACCAGCAAAGCCAGGCAAATCAGGATAATAGCGGTGCGGTGCAGGCGAAATTTCAGTTTAGCGCGAGCCATGCAGGTTCCTTGGGCATCTTGGACACTTTATGTTGCCAGAAGCAATGGCGATAGGATAGCTTGATGCGTCGTTTTATCATGCAGTGTTTTTCAGGAGTTAAGGATGTCGAATAGTCTGACCTATTGCGATCTCCCGGCAGAGATCTCTCAATGGCCGGGTCTTCCCCTTTCGCTGAGCGGTGACGAAGTGATGCCGCTGGATTATCGGGCGGGTCATACCGGTTGGCTATTATATGGCAGAGAACTGAACAAAACGCGCATTACCGATTTCCAGCGTAAGCTGGGTGCGGCGATGGTGATTGTTACCGCCTGGTGCGTCGAGGACTATCAGGTGGTGCGTCTGGCAGGCACTCTGACGGCGCGCGCCAAGCTGTTGGCGGCGGAGAGCGGGCTGGATGTGGCCCCTCTCGGCAAGATCCCTCATCTGCGCACCCCAGGGTTGCTGGTGATGGATATGGACTCTACGGCGATAGAGATTGAATGCATCGATGAGATCGCCAAACTGGCGGGCGTCGGGGAGCAAGTGTCTGAAGTCACCGAACGCGCGATGCGGGGGGAACTGGATTTCACCGCCAGCCTGCGCCAACGCGTCGGCACGCTGAAAGGCGCCGATGCCAATATCCTCAAGCAGGTGCGCGATGAGCTGCCGCTGATGCCTGGGCTGGTCAACCTGGTGCGCAAGCTGCAGGCGATGGACTGGCATGTGGCGATCGCTTCCGGCGGTTTCACCTATTATGCCGAGTACCTGCGCGATAAACTAAAACTGGTGGCGGTGGCAGCTAACGAGCTGGAAATTCGCGACGGCAAGCTGACCGGTGAAGTGCTGGGACCGATAGTCGATGCACAGTTCAAAGCCGATACGCTTGTCGCACTGGCGGAAAAGCTGGGCATTGCGCCGCAGCAAACCGTGGCCATCGGCGACGGTGCCAACGATTTAAAAATGATGCAGGTTGCCGGGTTGGGCATTGCCTATCACGCCAAACCGAAAGTCTATGAGAAGGCGCAGGTGTCGATTCGCCATGCTGACCTGATTGGCGTGCTGTGTGTACTGACCGGCAGCCTGAAACACGAAGTTCGCTAAACCCTTCATACTTGAAGCTGTCTCTGTGTTGGCTGCATTTGCTCACCCCAGTCACTTACCTAAGTAAGCTCCTGGGGACTCACAAACTTGCCGCCTTGATGCAACTCCAATTATTTAGGGTATAAACAAAAGATTGAGGTAATACGTGGCAAAAGCAGCAAAACGGGCGTTTGTATGTAATGAGTGCGGGGCCGATTATCCGCGCTGGCAGGGGCAGTGCAGCGCTTGCCACGCCTGGAACAGCATTACAGAAGTGCGTCTGGCTGCGGTGTCCTCCTCTTCTCGCAATGAGCGCCTGAGCGGCTACGCCGGTGATGCCGGCATCAGCAAGGTGCAAAAGCTGTCGGACATCAGTCTGGATGAGCTGCCGCGTTTCTCCACCGGTTTCCTTGAGTTTGACCGGGTGCTGGGCGGTGGGGTGGTACCAGGCAGTGCGATCCTGATCGGCGGTAACCCTGGTGCCGGCAAGAGTACGCTGCTGTTACAGGTGCTATGCAAACTTTCCGAACAGATGAAAACCCTGTACGTCACCGGTGAAGAATCATTGCAGCAGGTTGCGATGCGCGCTCACCGTCTCGGCTTGCCGACCGGCGGCCTGAATATGCTGTCGGAAACCAGTATCGAGCAAATCTGCCTGATTGCCGAGCAGGAACAGCCGAAACTGATGGTGATCGACTCCATTCAGGTGATGCACATGGCGGATATTCAGTCTTCGCCGGGCAGCGTGGCGCAGGTGCGTGAAACCGCCGCCTACCTGACCCGTTTCGCCAAGACGCGCGGTGTGGCGATTGTGATGGTGGGACACGTCACCAAAGATGGCTCTCTGGCCGGGCCGAAAGTGTTGGAACACTGTATTGACTGCTCGGTGCTGTTGGACGGTGACGCCGATTCGCGTTTTCGTACCCTGCGCAGCCACAAAAACCGCTTTGGCGCAGTGAATGAATTGGGCGTTTTCGCCATGACAGAGCAGGGCCTGCGCGAGGTCAGCAACCCGTCGGCCATTTTCCTCAGCCGTGGCGACGAGGTCACCTCCGGCAGTTCGGTGATGGTGGTATGGGAGGGCACGCGGCCGTTGCTGGTGGAAATTCAGGCGCTGGTGGATCATTCGATGATGTCCAATCCGCGCCGGGTGGCTGTCGGTCTGGAACAAAACCGGTTGGCGATCCTGCTGGCGGTGCTGCACCGCCACGGCGGGCTGCAGATGTCCGATCAGGACGTGTTCGTCAACGTGGTTGGCGGGGTGAAAGTCAGTGAAACCAGCGCCGATCTGGCGTTGCTGATGTCGCTGGTATCCAGCCTGCGCGATCGTCCGCTGCCAAACGATTTGGTGGTGTTTGGCGAAGTGGGGCTGGCGGGGGAGATCCGCCCGGTGCCGAGCGGCCAGGAACGTATTTCCGAAGCAGCAAAACACGGTTTCAAGCGTGCCATCGTGCCGCATGCCAACGTACCTAAGAAACCACCGGCCAATATGCAGGTGTTCGGCGTGAAGAAACTGGCGGACGCATTGGACGTGCTGGAACAGTTTTATTAATTGCCACGCGGTGCGCAGACTGTGCTATTTTGTTTAGCATACTAAACGGAGGGGTTATGCGGCAATTTGATTACCTGAAGGCGTCGATTAAGCAGAAGAACTGTACTCTGCAGCAGGTGGCAGATGCCAGTGGCATGACCAAAGGCTATCTCAGCCAGTTGTTAAACGACAAAATCAAAAGTCCGAGTGCCCAGAAACTGGAGGCCCTGCACCGCTACCTTGGCCTGGAGTTTCCACGGCGTGAGAAAAAGGTCGGCGTGGTGTTTGGTAAATTTTACCCCCTGCACACCGGCCACATTTACCTGATCCAGCGTGCTTGCAGCCAGGTAGATGAGCTGCATGTGATCCTGTGTCACGACGAGCCCCGCGACAGGGAGCTGTTCGAGAACAGTTCGATGTCTCAACAGCCGACGGTCAGCGATCGTCTGCGCTGGCTGCTGCAAACCTTCAAGTACCAGAAAAACATCCATATTCATTCCTTCGACGAACAGGGCATCGAACCCTATCCACACGGCTGGAACGTCTGGAGCGATGGGGTGAAGGCTTTCCTGGAACAGAAAGCCATAGTGCCGACCTTTATCTATTCCAGTGAAGCGCAGGATGCCCCGCGTTACCGTGAACATCTGGCGATTGAAACCGTTCTGATTGATCCCGAACGTTCATTTATGAATATCAGCGGCCGCCAGATCCGTCAGGATCCGTTCCTTTATTGGGATTATATTCCGACTGAAGTGAAGCCGTTCTTTGTTCGGACCGTGGCGATCCTCGGCGGTGAGTCGAGCGGCAAATCGACGCTGGTGAATAAGCTGGCGAACATCTTTAACACCACCAGTGCCTGGGAATATGGCCGCGACTATGTGTTCTCGCACCTCGGTGGGGATGAGATGGCGCTCCAGTATTCCGACTACGACAAGATTGCCCTCGGGCAGGCACAGTACGTCGACTTCGCGGTGAAGTACGCCAACAAAGTGGCCTTTATCGACACCGACTTCGTCACTACTCAGGCCTTCTGCAAAAAGTACGAAGGGCGCGAACACCCCTTTGTGCAGGCGCTGATCGACGAGTACCGGTTTGATCTGGTGATCCTGCTGGAAAACAACACCCCCTGGGTGGCGGATGGCCTGCGCAGCCTGGGTAACCCCAAGGATCGCAAAGTGTTCCAGCATTTGCTGGAAGAGATGCTGCGGGCCAATAACATCGAGTACGTACACGTGGAGTCCAGCGACTATGACGAACGCTTCCTGCGCTGCGTTGAGCTGGTTAAACAACTGCTGGCGGCTGATGCCAGTCGGCTGCTCGGTGTTGCGGCGGTATAAGCCATCGGGGCGCAGCGTGCTGCGCCCCGTCTGTCATCAGTAAACAATCACCAGTTTGCCCTGCATATGCCCGTCGAGCAGTTTTTGATGCGCGGCGGTCAGGGTATCGACCGTCAACCCCTGCAAGGTTTCGCTCAGGGTGGTACTCAGCTTTCCTTCATCCAGCATTTGCGCCACTTGCTTGAGGATCTCACCCTGTTGGGCGATGTCCGGCGTGGTGAACATGCTGCGAGTAAACATCAACTCCCAATGCAAAGCGGCACTTTTCAACTTCAGCGCATTTTGGTCCAACGGCTGTGCATTTTCGACGATGGTACAGATATGGCCCATTGGCGCAATTAGATCGGAAATCGCTTTCCAGTGGCCGTCGGTGTCGTTCAGGCAAAGAATATAATCCACATTCTCAATGCCCTGCTGTGCCAGATTGGCTTTAAGATCGCGGTAGTCTACCACCAGGTCGGCACCGCGCTCCCGGCACCAGGCCGCTGACTCTGGGCGCGAAGCAGTCGCAATCACCTTTACCTGACTGCGTTGTGCGGCAAAGGGGATCGCCAGCGAACCTACGCCACCGGCACCGCCGATAATCAACAGGGTTTTGCCGGGCGCGGCGTCCTGAATCTTCAGGTGTTCGAACAGCGCTTCCCAGGCGGTCAGGGCGGTCAGCGGCATGGCGGCGGCTTCAGCCCAGTTCAGACTTTGCGGCTTATGGGCGGTAATACGCGAGTCAATCAACTGATGGGTCGTGTTGCTGCCTGGACGGGTGATATCACCGGCATACCAGACCTCATCGCCGGGTTTGAAACCGCTGACGCTGCTGCCCACGTCGACCACGATACCGCTGGCATCCCAACCGAGAATCCGGGGCTGTTGCAGGCCACTTTTTTGCAGGCCGGCATGGACCTTGGTATCCACCGGGTTGACCGACACCGCTTTGACTTCAACCAATAAATCGTACTGGCCTGGGGTGGGTTTTTCCGGGTTGATTGCAATGAAGTTGGCGGGGTTTTTCGGGTCTACGGCAATGGCTTTAATCGGCATGACTGTGCTCCTTTCGAATGAATACCCTCAGTGTAGACCTGTTGGCAGTTGATGATAAGATGGACAATAACTAACTAAGTGTTCGCTTGAGGTGAACAATGAGGTTTAAACAGCTACAAGATATGGCGTTGTTTGCGCTGGTGGCCGAATGTGGCAGTTATACTGCCGCTGCCAAACGGGCTGCCTTGCCAAAGTCCAGCGTCAGCCAGCGCATTAGTCAGTTGGAACAGACGCTGGGCCTGCGGCTGCTGAACCGCACCACCCGTCAGCTCAATCTGACCTTTGCCGGCGAACGCTATCTGGAGCACTGCCAGGAAATGCTGTCCGCCGCCGAACGGGCCGATCTGGCGCTGCAACGCCTGCGTGATAACCCCAGTGGGCGCTTGCGCATCTCGACCCCCGCCGGGTTGGGGGCGACCTTGCTGGCGCGGCTGGCGGCGGATTTCCAGCGGCAATATCCGGACGTCTCGCTGGAGGTATCGGTATCTGATGCCATGGTAGATATGGTACAGGAGGGATTTGATGCCGCGTTGCGAACCGGTAAGCCTCAGGATTCTTCACTGATTGGCCGACGTTTGGGGCATGCGCCACGTTATTTGCTGGCTTCAACGGCCTATCTGGCAGAGTATCCACCGATCCTGCATCCGCAACAGCTGCAACAGCATCGCTGTATTGCGCACCGTTCCTGGCCTGCCTGGAACCTGCGCCGGGGCGATGAGTATTTCCGTTGGCAGCTGCCGATGCGGCATGTTACCGATAATCTGCTGTACGCGCGGGAATGTGCGATTGCTGGGGCAGGGATAACCCTCTTGCCGGCATTTCTTAGCCGCGAGGTGGTGGCGCAAAAACAACTGGTAGAGGTGCTGCCGGAATGGCAGGCGGAAGGCAATGAGCTGTATCTGGTTTATCCAAGCCGCAAGCTGAATTCACCGGCGCTGGCCTGTTTTATCGACGTGGTATTGCAACACCCGGTGTTTGACGATTATGCCCGCGAGCTGGCGTGGGAATAAAAAAAGCGCCGCAGGCGGCGCTTTCCGGGATTACTTGGCGATTCGCTTGTACTTGATACGGTGTGGCTCAAGCGCTTCGGCGCCCAGCGTCCGTTTCTTGTACTCTTCGTATTCGGTAAAGTTACCTTCGAAGAATTCCACATTGCCTTCATCCTGATAGTCCAGAATGTGGGTGGCGATGCGGTCAAGGAACCAACGGTCGTGCGAGATGACCATCGCACAGCCTGGGAATTCCAACAGGGCGTTTTCCAACGCACGCAGGGTTTCGATATCCAGGTCGTTGGTCGGTTCATCGAGCAGCAATACGTTGCCGCCAACCTGCAACAGCTTGGCCAGATGCAGACGGCCACGCTCACCACCGGACAATTCGCCGACGCGTTTGCCCTGATCGACACCCTTGAAGTTGAAGCGACCGACGTAGGCACGGCTTGGCATTTCGGTGTTGCCGATACGCATGATGTCCTGGCCGCCGGAAACTTCTTCCCAAACGGTTTTGGCGTTATCCATGCTGTCGCGGAACTGATCGACCGAGGCCAGTTTGACGGTGTCACCCAACACGATGCTGCCGGAATCAGGTTGCTCCTGGCCGGACATCATGCGGAACAGTGTGGATTTACCGGCGCCGTTCGGGCCGATAATGCCAACAATGGCGCCTTTCGGTACTGCAAAGGTCAGGTCATCAATCAGCACACGGTCGCCGTAAGACTTGCGCAGGTTACTGACTTCAACCACTTTGTCGCCCAGGCGTGCGCCAGGTGGGATAAACAGTTCGTTGGTTTCGTTACGCTTTTGGTATTCGGTGCTGTTGAGCTCTTCAAAGCGAGCCAGACGGGCCTTGCCTTTGGACTGACGGCCTTTGGCACCCTGACGAACCCACTCCAGCTCTTTCTCGATGGATTTGCGACGTGCGGCTTCGGAAGAGGCTTCCTGCGCCAGACGAGCGTCTTTTTGTTCCAGCCAGGAAGAGTAGTTGCCTTCCCATGGGATACCTTCGCCACGGTCCAGCTCGAGGATCCAGCCAGCCACGTTGTCGAGGAAGTAACGGTCGTGGGTAATGGCCACTACGGTGCCTTCGAAGTCATGCAGGAAGCGTTCCAGCCAGGCCACGGATTCGGCATCCAGGTGGTTGGTCGGTTCGTCCAGCAGCAGCATGTCCGGTTTTTCCAGCAGCAGGCGGCACAGGGCGACACGGCGACGTTCACCACCGGAAAGGTTGGCGATTTTCGCGTCCCATTCCGGCAGGCGCAGCGCATCGGCGGCACGCTCCAGCTGGGTGTTCAGGTTGTGGCCATCGTGGGCCTGAATGATCTCTTCCAGGCGGCCTTGCTCAGCGGCCAGCTTGTCGAAATCGGCACCTTCTTCGGCGTACAGGGCGTACACTTCATCAAGGCGTTTCAGCGCACCGACCACTTCTGCCAGTGCTTCTTCGACCGACTCACGGACGGTATGTTCGAGGTTCAGCTGCGGTTCCTGTGGCAGGTAACCGATCTTAATCCCTTGTTGTGGGCGAGCTTCACCTTCGATATCGGTATCGATGCCGGCCATGATGCGTAACAGGGTGGATTTACCCGAGCCGTTCAGACCCAGCACACCAATTTTGGCGCCAGGGAAGAAGCTCAGCGAGATGTTTTTCAGGATGTGACGCTTCGGCGGAACCACTTTGCCGACGCGATGCATGGTATAGACGTATTGAGCCACGGTGCCTCTGCCTCTCTATATCAGTTTTTATACCCGTCATACTTGAAGTTGCCTCTGTGTTGGCTGCGTTCACTTACCCGAATTACTTACCACAGTAAGCTCATCGGGATATGCTCCCTTGCCGCCTTGATGCAACTCCAATTATTTAGGGTATATAGGATGTCTGGCTGCGGAGTGTAGCCCGTTTCGAAAGCGGATCCCAGACATCACACAGCGATCGTCAAGTATAACCCTTTATGCGCCGGTGAAGGCGCATATTGGTTGCTTAAGGGGTGACGACTATCGCGACGCGGCGGTTTTCCGCCCGGCCGCTGGAGGTGCGGTTATCGGCCACCGGATCGCGTTTACCCATGCCGCGGGTTTCGATGTTGGCACGTGGAATGCCTACGCTGGCGAGCAGATCGGCCACTGCATTGGCGCGACGCAGAGAGAGCTGATCGTTATAGCTGTCTTCACCGTAATTATCCGTATGACCATCCAAACGGAACTGCGTGATGCCGACGCTCATCAACGCGCGGCCCATTTTTTGTACCGTGTCGGTACTTTCCGGGTTCAGCTTGCCGATGTTATTACCAAACAGCACCTTGTCGGACAGGCCAAACTCCCAGCCGTTATCGGTCAGCTTGAACCCTTGCGACTGCAACAGGGCAATTTGCTCGGGCGTCAGGCCCTGAGGTTTGCTCTGGCAGCCGGCGAGGGCCAGCAGGGCGATAAACATCATCGCCAGCAGTGAAAAACGGTTTTTTAGTGTTTGCTGTATCATAATCAAAATCCCTAGTTTTATTTTTTAGCCGGGGCTTTATTTTTGTATTGCCAGCCGCCAGCCTCCGTTATAACGATGCTTTGCCTGGTACATCGCATCGTCAGCTTCGTGCAAGAGCCCCTGAGGCGTTACCGCATGCTCGGGGTAAAGTGCAATACCGATACTCAGAGAGGAAATCACCGCCTCATCGTTCGGTAAAATCACCGGTTGGGTCATGCAGTCGATAATGTTATCGGCAATCTGCAGGACATCTTCCGTAGTGTGGACCGGCGCCAACAATACGGCGAACTCATCACCTCCCAAACGTGCCACCAGATCGCTTTCACGCAGCTGCGCGCGAATGCGCCCGGCAATGGTTGTCAACACCACATCGCCTGCGGCGTGGCCGTAACTGTCGTTAACTTCCTTGAAGCGGTCACCGTCGATAAACAGCACCGCCAGTTTTTCGGTGGGTTTAATGTCCCCCAGCGCACGGCTCAGACGGCCCTCAAAGAAGGCGCGGTTCGGCAAGCCGGTCAGGCTGTCGTGGGTGGCCCGGTGAGTCAGTGAGTCATTTTCCTGTTTCAGGTGTGCCTGCCAGGCTTCCAGTTCGTCGAGCAGGCCATTAAAGTCGATGCTCAGCTCATGCAGTTCGGCAATCGGTGCCGATGGCACCCGCAGGCCAAAGGCGCGATCGCGACGTACCGCATGCGCCACATTGGCGATGTCATCCAGAGAACGGACAATGCCCACCAGCATGCGGCGGGAGAGCACCAGCGCACACAGGGTACTGAGCACCAGACAGGCGATCATGCCAATCATGCCGCGCAACAGAAAGCGCAGCAGGCTGCCGCCGTGGCCAAGCAGCCAAACTTTACCGACCTCTTTGCCTTCATGAGTAATCGGCAGGATCACCGGCTCCGGCAGCGCCCAGTGGGCCACGATTTGTTCCATACCGTGTAGTGGGCCATCTTTGGGGTGACGCCAGGTGGCGAGCACTTTGCCGCTGTTATTCAGAATTCTTGCTTCCGAGACCTCCTCTTTGGAGGCGATCAATACCAGCGCCTCACGTGCGGCGGTGCGGTCTTCAAACACCACGGCAGCTTCGACGGTATAGCTGATGGAGCGCGCAATCAGATGCAGGTTATGGTCGGCATAAGCGCGCAGCGCAAACAGCGCGACCAGGGTCAGGAAAATTCCGGCGGTGCCGACGGCAATCAACGCCAACCCAAGATGCACTCGTTGCAGCACCCGGCCCAGCGTCGGGCGTGATTGCCCCGATCGGTTCTTGCGCAACCACTTCATAGCGGCGGCCCCGGTTTGCGTGCCAGCTGCAGCACGTTGGGGTGAACGCGTACGCCGCTGCGTGCCAGTGCATCAAGGTTCACCTTAAAGCTGGCCTCATCCCCTTCGAACTGCAGGCAAAATGCGTTGCCGGCAGAACACTCAGCATCGTTCTCGCTGATGCTGAGAATCGAATGGCCGCTAATGCGCTGGATGAAATTCTGTTTCTGCCCGGCATTGATATTGCCTAAATAAATCACGTCACAGCCGCTGCTCAGTAAGGGGCTGTCGAAAGCGATGCGCTCGGCTTTTATTGGCCTGGGCGCGCTAAGCAGGATGGGATCGAACAGTCCGTCGGCATATTGTGTCGGCGCCGTCACGCACAGCCGGATAGGGTTGGGCCCACTAGGCCAGCGGGCATAGCTGATGATGCCGACCACCACTGTGGTGACGGCATGGGTGCGATTTTTATGAAGATCGCCAGTCTCCGGGCGGGCCAAACCGGGAAATGCCAACAGGGCGAGCAGAACCAACGATAACAGACGGCCGTACTTCAGACGTGCGGACAGGAAACTCGTGAATGAGTTTTTTGCGCAGGTCACTAACAACGCGGCATTTTTTGCCATCTTCATCTGCCATTCCTGCCCACGTCCGCAGTACTGTTGCGGCAACATAACGATGAGAAGCCTAACCCGGTCGAAGGGATAATTGTCTTGCTGAAAACTGTCAATCGCACTGCCTGATGAACACTATCTAACCCATAATTGGCGCGGATTGTATTATAAGATATCCCTGTTGCGCGCTTTATGTGCCATTTTCTCGGAATTATCTTAGCCTTTTTTAATAGTATAAAAACGACCACCGGGGTTTGCCAGGCGTTTTCTGCAAAGTTGGCGCGCCAGGCCTGGATTCTGGCGGTTTGCGCAACGTTTCTGCCCATCGTTTTGAGTGCGAAATACTGCGACGGCTAATAATTTCAAATGGCTTGGTTTTATATTGGCGGTGGGGACTAATAATCGCGGATCCGACCGGTTTTTAGCATTAGCCCCAGGATGAAATGATTAAAACGGCAAAAATTGCCGCCAGCTTTAATTGATTTGTCAGCGAGGGTAAACCTTTTTTACCTGAAGCCCATCGTGGCGATAAACTTCTTCTACAGTAGTGAATGGATAAGCGATCCTGCTGTCTATGATAGACGGCTGAGCGGGTTGCTCAGCGCCCCTCTTTTTGCTCTGGCGTGCCGGATAGATGTTATCCACGACAGGGCGAGTAAAACTCGGAGAGCCGGGTTCACCGATCCGTTGGCTGCTGGCGTAGCGCGGCAACGGGGTGAAGCGGCTCTGGCAACACCATCAGCATTAGCGAGGAAAGAGTCAGTATGGTCAAGGTAGACAAGTGGCGGTTTTTGGCTGTGGGCCTGTGCCTGACGGCATTTTCAAGCGCCGCATTGGCGGATTCCCTGGACGCTCAGCGTCAGCGTTACCTGCAGATCAAGCAGGCGTGGGACAGCAATCAGATGGACGTGGTGGCGCAACTGATGCCGACGCTGCGTGATTACCCGCTTTACCCTTATCTGGAATACCGTGAGCTGACGCAAGATCTCAGCCAGGCCGGATTCTCTGAGGTTAACGACTTTATCAAGCAGCACCCGACGCTGCCGCCGGCCAAGTCGCTGGCCCCGCGTTTTGTTAATGAACTGGCGCGACGCGAAGACTGGCGTACTCTGCTGGCCTTCAGCCCGCAGGCGCCGAAACCTATTGCTGCGCGTTGCAATTACTACTATGCCAAATGGGCCACTGGCGATCAGACCGCGGCCTGGAGCGGCGTTGACGACATCTGGATGAGCGGTAAATCGCTGCCGGCGGCCTGTGACAAGCTGTTCAGCGTCTGGCAGGGGGCGGGTAAACAAACCCCGTCGGCTATTCTGGAGCGCATGAAGCTGGCGTTGAAGGAGGGCAACAGTGGCCTGGTAAACAGTCTCTATCGCCAATTGCCGTCAGATTATCAGACCATGGGTGATGCCCTGGTACGCCTGCAAAACGATCCCGCGACGGTCGAGTCTTTTGCCCGCAGCGTGGGGCCGACCGACTTTACCCGTGCAGCGACCGGTATCGCCTTCGAACGCCTGGCGCGTCAGGATGCGGAAAACGCCCGGGCGATGATCCCGACCCTCGCCCGGCTGCAGAAAATGAGCGACAGCGAGCGGCTGGGGCTGGAGGAAGCGGTGGCATGGCGCCTGATGGGCAGCGATGCGACCTTTGAACAGACTCAGTGGCGCGACAAGGTGATCCTGCGTAGTCAGTCACCGGCACTGCTGGAGCGACGCGTGCGTATGGCACTGGGGGCTGGCGATCGCCAGGGTGTGGCAACCTGGCTGGCGCGTTTACCGACGGAGTCGCGTAATAAGGATGAATGGCGTTACTGGCGTGCGAGCATGTTACTGGACGAAGGCAAACGCAGCGAAGGAGAAGAGATCCTGCGTCGGCTGATGACCGAACGTGGCTTCTACCCGATGGTAGCGGCACAGAAACTGAATACGCCTTACCCGGTGATGGTGGCGGTAGCGGCAAAACCTCGCGCTTCATTGGTGGACGGGCCGGAAATTGCCCGGGTGCGCGAGTTGATGTACTGGAATATGGATAACCTGGCGCGCAGCGAGTGGACGTCCTTCGTGGCCAGTCGCAGCCGCCCGGAACAGGAAGCGCTGGCGCGTTATGCCTTCGAGCAGAAATGGGCCGATCTCAGCGTGCAGGCGACTATCGTCGGCAAAATGTGGGATCACCTTGAAGAACGTTTCCCGGTAGCCTGGCCGCAAGAGTTCCGCGCGGCGACCGATGACAAGGGGATAACGCCGAGTTATGCCATGGCGATTGCTCGTCAGGAGAGCGCCTGGAATCCGAAAGCGCAGTCACCGGTAGGGGCCAGCGGCCTGATGCAGGTCATGCCACGTACCGCGCAGCATACCGTGCAGATGTACAATATTCCCGGTTACACAAGCCCCAGCCAACTGCTTGATCCGCGGGTTAATATTATTATCGGCACCAGCTACCTCGAGTATGTTTACCAGCAGTTCGGCCGCAACCGGATCCTGTCATCGGCGGCTTACAATGCCGGCCCATCTCGGGTGAATACCTGGTTGGGCAACAGTGAAGGACGGGTGGATGCCGTGGCATTTGTCGAAAGCATCCCGTTCTCGGAAACCCGTTCTTACGTGAAGAACGTGTTGGCTTACGACGCATTTTATCGCTATCTCATGCATCGGCCGGCTAAAGTGCTGACCGACGCCGAGTGGCAGAGGCGTTATTGATTTTGACGTCGCTATGGTATGCTGCTGTACTAGTTAAATAGTATGGTGGCTTGCCATGACGCAATTATCGCTTAACGACCCGGCTCTTTCAGAACAAGGTAATGAGGATTGGCTGCGCTTTGTTGCGCTGCTGCAGAATTCGTTTGCCCAGGATCTGCATCAGCCGCTGATGCAGCTGTTGTTGACGCCGGACGAACGTACGGCTTTAGGCACAAGGGTACGGATTATCCAGGAATTGATGCGCGGTGAGATGAGCCAGCGTGAGCTGAAGAACGAACTGGGGGCGGGAATTGCCACCATCACTCGCGGTTCGAACAGCCTGAAGGCCGCGACGCCGGCGTTGAAGCAGTGGCTGGAGCAGCAATTGCTGGGCGAGGCACCGTAGCGCCGCGCCCGGCGGGGCTTATTTTTGCGGCGCGTTGTGGTCCTGGTAGATCGGGTTGTGGAAAGGGACCAGTGCCAGCAGCAGAGCCTGATGGTAAACGCTGGTGCGGCTCAAGCGCCCATCGGTAAAGATGCCAATAGCGCCACCCTGGCGTTTCACTTCGGCATTGCCGGTGATGAGTGCCATTTCACTGCCCAATTCGCGGCCGGCGCGAATTCCCTGTAAAATCGTCTCCGGCAGCATCAGGCTGGCTGAGCGCGATTCGCCGCGGGTCTGCGGGTTTTCCACCGTCATCCAGGCGAAAGTCATATTCTCTTCGATTCCTGCCTCCACGCCGACCCAAAAGTCGGCTTCTGGGCGTACCTGCCGTGCTTCCATAACACGCTGGCGTGCACCGGTGCGGGTTTCGAGATTACCTATGGGTTGCAGTGAAACGCCACTGGCGACGTCGACCGATTCAATGCGGCATTGGTCCTGGCCAAAAGTGTCCTCAAAGGCCAGTTGAATAGCCTTGATCTTTGCCGGGTTGGTAGTTGCAGCGACAACATGATACATAACGGGTTTGGCATCCTTAAGCTAAGAGCCTATTCAATACGTCAGACGCTTGCGCAAGCGGCATTTGACGACGATAAACTCAGGTTTCACGCAGTATAACGGAAAAGCAAAATGTTACAGGTATACCTCGTTCGCCACGGCGAAACGGAATGGAATGCGGCTCGCCGTATCCAGGGTCAGTCCGACAGCCCGTTAACCGCCCACGGTGAACATCAGGCTCATCTTGTTGCCCAACGCGTCAGCAAGCTCGGCATCACGCACGTGATTACCAGCGATTTGGGGCGTACCCGCCGCACCGCGCAAATCATCGCAGAAGCTTGCGGTTGCGAGGTCATAAACGATCCACGTTTGCGTGAGCTGCATATGGGGGTGCTGGAAGAGCGCTTAATCGACAGCCTGACGCCACAGGAAGAACAGTGGCGCAAACAGATGGTCGATGGTACTGCCGATGGCCGTATCCCTCAAGGTGAGTCAATGAGCGAGTTGGGCGATCGGATGCGCGAGGCACTGGAAAGTTGCCTGATGTTGCCCGAGGGCAGCAAACCGCTGATTGTCAGCCATGGTATCGCTTTAGGCTGTCTGATCAGTACCGTGCTCGGGCTACCGGCCTATGCCGAGCGCCGCCTGCGTTTACGCAACTGTTCACTGTCACGAGTCGATCATCAGCAGAGCCCATGGTTGGCTTCTGGCTGGATTGTCGAAACGGCGGGCGATGTCACGCATCTGGACATGCCCGCACTGGACGAACTGCAGCGTTAACGGCGGATCGGGATCAAATAGTCGCAGTTGATCTCGGTCGGCGGTTGGGGTGGCCGACGGTCACCCTTGGGATAAAAGCGCTCAATGTCGTGCCCTTTGCGGCGCGTGAGTTTGAGTGCCGGCAGGCAAGTGCCGTACAGCGTCAGAATAAAGTCCTGCAGGCCAGAGGTCGGGCCTTCATAACTGAACATCGCATACTCGCCACCTTGCAGCGTCAGCGGCTGCCCAGCCTGAATTTCCTTCGGTACGTGATGCGGTTCCAGCGCCGTGGTATACAACACTTCCTGCTCGTCGTCCTTTTCCTGGCTTGGACGCGAATGGTGCAGACCGTACAGCACCGGCGGCAGCGTCTCAGCTTCACCCAGGTATTGGCGCCAGAACTGTGAACGCAGCTCGGTACGGAAGTTCGAAATTTGCTCCAGCGTGCACGAATAGCTTTGCGTCAGGCCAATCAAATGCTGTTCCGGCAACGTGACAAACTCGGGCTGCGGCAGGGTAAAGGCGCCCAGGCGGATTGGCGGACAGATGCCGAATGAGTTCCAGTCTTCGGCACGGCGATACAACGCCGGCGTTTGCGCAAACTGTTTTTTAAATGCGCGCGTAAATGTCTGCTGCGAGTCGAAGCGATACTGTAAGGCGATATCCAAAATAGGGCGGCTGGTTAAACGCAGCGCCACTGCTGCCTTGGATAATCTCCTTGCCCGGATATAAGCGCCGATGGCGTTACCGGTAATATCTTTGAACATCCGTTGTAGATGCCATTTTGAGTAACCCGCTTTCGCCGCCACGTTGTCCAGCGACAAGGGCTGGTCCAAATGGCTTTCCAGCCAGCTAAGCAGATCACGAATGATACCGGCTTGATCCATAGATCTTCCTCGTAGAGCTTTAGGGTCGGGACCCGAACTGTTTATTCGTCACGCTGGTGCTTGCGCTATCAGACCGATCCATGAGCCATTTTGCGTAGCACTCTTTGCCTCTCGCTGCGGGTTGCGCGGGAGTTGGACAGGGGCACACCTTAAAGGGCGCAAAGAAATAACGACGCCGCATAATAGCAATTTTTTTCCTCCGAGACTCTCAAAGATTTTTTTCACGCTCTGTGCTAAAAAGACGGGTGCGGACCAGAAAGATCCTTTTTCTGTGACCTAAAACATAAACAATATTGATTGCCGGTACCCATTTTTAGGATTTAGCCTATTGGAGTTAAGTGAATGAAAAAAGGATGGTTATTTTTGTTTTGTTTAGTTTGCGCAACGGTAAATAATGCGCAGGCAGAACAAGTTGGGTCGGTTGATACGGTATTTAAACTCTTTGGTCCGGACCATAAAATTGTGGTGGAAGCGTTCGACGATCCTGATGTTAAAAATGTAACTTGTTATATCAGTCGGGCAAAAACCGGTGGCATCAAAGGTGGGTTGGGATTAGCGGAAGATACTGCGGATGCCGCCATTTCTTGCCAGCAGGTTGGGCCGATTGAGCTGAACGATAAAATCAAAAATGGTAAGGCGGAAGGGACGGTAGTGTTCCAGAAGCGAACGTCGCTGGTGTTCAAGAAACTGCAGGTGGTGCGTTTCTACGATGCTACCCGCAATGCATTGATTTATCTGAGTTATTCAGACCGTGTGGTGGATGGTTCACCGAAGAATGCACTGAGCGCTGTGCCGATCATCCCCTGGGGTGAGGCAAAATAAGATTTGGGGTTCTGCGGAACCCCAAATATGTTAACGCGGGAGGAGCTTTACTCTTCCAGATCGCCGCAGAAACGGTAACCTTCACCGTGAATAGTCGCGATGATTTCCGGCGTGTCCGGCGTTGATTCGAAGTGCTTGCGGATGCGACGGATAGTCACGTCCACGGTGCGGTCATGCGGCTTCAGCTCACGGCCGGTCATCTTCTTCAGCAGTTCGCCACGGGATTGGATCTTGCCCGGGTTTTCACAGAAGTGCAGCATGGCGCGGAATTCACTGCGTGGCAGTTTGTATTGCTCGCCCGCAGGGCTGATCAGTGAGCGGCTGTTGATGTCCAGCTCCCAACCGTTGAATTTATAGCTTTCAACCAGGCGACGTTCTTCGCCGACGCTGCCCAGGTTCATGGTGCGTGACAGCAGATTACGTGCGCGAATGGTCAATTCACGCGGATTGAATGGCTTGGTGATGTAATCATCGGCGCCGATTTCCAGGCCGAGGATCTTGTCAACTTCGTTATCACGGCCGGTCAGGAACATCAGCGCAACGCTGGCCTGTTCGCGCAATTCGCGTGCCAGCAGCAGGCCATTTTTGCCTGGCAGATTGATGTCCATGATAACCAGATTGATATCATTTTCAGACAGGATGTTGTGCATCTCTGCACCATCATTGGCTTCATGAACAACGTAGCCTTCCGCCTCGAAAATGCTCTTCAGGGTGTTACGAGTGACTAACTCGTCTTCGACAATCAGAATGTGCGGGGTCTGCATATATGCTACCTAAAATTGCCAACAAAATAGAAAATAGGAAGTACAGAAGTCTTTGTTTTCATAGCGGAGGGCAGAGATTAGCGCTCACGTTCCCTTCTACCCAATGACTAAAGTACGTAAACTCGTTCTTGATGCACTTTCCATCCCATGTCAACAAGATCGCTAGCTTGGTTGGGGCGCTATTCCTTACAACCCCAAAGGTGCCAAAACGGTGCATATCCTAACCGTATTAACAGCAATATAACAGTGCGCACCGAATTCATCACCCAACAAAACTAAGGTTTGTTGACATATATCAAATTCAATTGTAGCACGTTAACAGTTTTGTGAAAAACACTTACAGAAATGCCAGCTTAAGTCACAGAAGCCTAAATTCTGTGTACGATTCAGCATTGTAGCGCCTAATGAGGTAGAATTATTAGCTTATTGATAAAGGGCTTCTTTTAACGCTTTGATTAATAAGCGCAGTAAAACATAAGCAGTAATAATATGTATTACGCGCAATTTATCGGGGCAATAACCCATTTAGCCCTGTCTACCCTCAATTTCGGGATTATTGTTGCGCAGATGTAAATATAATCAGACTATCCCAAACAGTCAAAAATACGCGATATCTCATTTAGTGGAGTATTGATGCAGCTTCATATTGTTTTAGTGGCTCCGGCGCGGCCGGAAAACGTCGGCGCTGCGGCGCGGGCAATGAAAACCATGGGTTTCACTTCGTTGCGCATTGTCGACAGCGAAGCGCACCTGCAGCCGGCGGCTCGCTGGGTGGCTCATGGGGCGGGGGATATCCTCGACGGCGTGCAGACTTTCGCCACTCTCGAGCAGGCGCTGGCGGACGTGGATTTCACCGTTGCGACCACCGCTCGCAGTCGAGCGCGTTTCCATTATTACTGTACGCCGCAGCAACTGTTGGGTCAGTTGAGTGAGCGTAGTCAGTGGGTAGGGCAGGCAGCGTTGGTGTTTGGCCGTGAAGATTCCGGCCTGACCAACGAAGAGCTGGAGTTGGCCGATTTGCTGACCGGTGTGCCGATGCAGGCAGATTACCCGTCGTTGAATCTCGGCCAGGCGGTGATGGTGTATTGCTATCAATTGTCGGAGCTGATGAAGGTCGGCGCACCGCAGGAGCCGGTGGCTAATGAAGGCCAGCTTAAAGCACTGCGTCAGCGTGCCGATGGTCTGCTGGGGGCATTGGGTGTGGGCGACGATCAAAAGTTGCGCGATTGGCTGCACCAGCGGCTTGGCACTTTGCAGCAGCGAGATACGGCAATGTTGCATACTTTGCTGCACGACATCGAAAAAAAACTGACAAAGTGATACCCGCAAACATGGCTAATTAGGCAGTGTGATCCACTGCAATACTGCCGACTGTCTGTCTTTTTATCCTGTCATTTGGCTTTTCGACTGTCGCATTGCCCAGTTGCACTGCTGGGTAATAAATGAGCAAAAACAAGAAATAATTTGACTTGGGATAGCGATTGCTTTAACCAATAGAGGGGACAGAGTATTTAATGAGACAGACAGAAAAAATGCGAAATATCAGCCTGAACACAACAATTATTACCACCACCGATACCACAGGTAACGGGGCGGGCTGACGCGTACAGGAAACAAAAGAAAAAAGCCCGCACCTAACCAGTGCGGGCTTTTTTTTCGGCTTAAATTCGGGAGAGACAAGAAATGCGAGTGCTGAAATTTGGCGGAACCTCGGTAGCGAATGCAGAACGTTTTCTGCGCGTCGCCGACATCATGGAAAGTAACGCACGTCAGGGACAGGTGGCCACGGTCTTGTCCGCTCCGGCTAAAATCACCAACCACCTGGTGGCGATGATTGATAAAACGGTAGCGGGGCAGGACATTCTGCCAAATATGAGCGATGCAGAACGCATCTTTGCCGACCTGCTGAGTGGCCTGGCACAGGCGTTGCCCGGCTTTGAATACGATCGTCTCAAGACGCTGGTGGACCAGGAGTTTTCCCAACTAAAACAGGTACTTCACGGCGTTGCGCTGCTGGGGCAATGCCCGGACAGCGTGAATGCGGCGATCATCTGCCGCGGTGAGAAGCTCTCGATCGCCATCATGGAAGGGGTATTTCGCGCCAAAGGCTTCCCGGTTACGGTGATAAACCCAGTGGAGAAACTGCTGGCGCAGGGGCATTACCTGGAGTCCACGGTAGACATTGCCGAATCCACACTGCGTATCGCCGCAGCAGCGATCCCGGCAGATCACATTGTGCTGATGGCCGGATTCACCGCCGGTAACGACAAAGGGGAGCTGGTGGTGCTGGGCCGTAACGGTTCCGACTACTCTGCTGCGGTACTGGCTGCCTGCTTGCGCGCCGACTGTTGTGAGATATGGACCGACGTCGACGGCGTTTATACCTGCGATCCTCGCACCGTGCCAGACGCCAGGTTGCTGAAATCGATGTCGTATCAGGAAGCTATGGAGCTTTCCTATTTCGGCGCCAGCGTACTTCACCCCCGTACTATCGCTCCCATTGCCCAGTTCCAAATCCCTTGCCTGATCAAAAATACCGCCAACCCGCAGGCCCCTGGCACCCTGATTGGCGGCGAAAATCTGGATACCGATACGCCGGTAAAGGGCATCACCAATCTCAATAACATGGCGATGATCAACGTCTCCGGGCCAGGGATGAAGGGCATGGTCGGCATGGCGGCGCGCGTGTTTGCCGTGATGTCCCGTGCCGGTATCTCGGTGGTGTTGATCACCCAGTCCTCTTCCGAATACAGCATCAGCTTCTGCGTACCGCAGAGTGAACTGCAGCGTGCCCGACGCGCGCTGGAAGACGAATTCTATCTTGAATTGAAAGATGGCCTGCTGGAGCCGCTGGACGTGATGGAGCAGTTGGCGATTATCTCGGTCGTCGGCGATGGCATGCGTACCCTGCGCGGTATTTCGGCCAGCTTCTTCTCCGCCCTGGCGCGCGCCAATATCAACATTGTCGCTATTGCCCAGGGGTCTTCCGAACGTTCCATCTCGGTGGTGGTCAGCAACGACTCCGCGACCACCGGGGTTCGCGTCTGCCACCAGATGCTGTTTAACACCGATCAGGTGATTGAAGTGTTTGTTATCGGCGTTGGCGGCGTCGGCGGCGCGTTGATCGAACAGATCTACCGTCAGCAGCCGTGGCTGAAGCAAAAGCATATCGACCTGCGGGTGTGCGGCATTGCCAATTCACGCGCCATGTTGACCAACATACACGGTATCGCGCTGGATAGTTGGCGTGATGAACTGGCCGGTGCGCAGGAGCCATTCAACCTTGGCCGTCTGATCCGCCTGGTGAAAGAGTATCACCTGCTGAACCCAGTGATTGTCGATTGCACCTCCAGCCAGGCGGTGGCCGATCAATACGCCGATTTCCTGGCCGATGGTTTCCACGTGGTGACGCCGAACAAAAAGGCCAACACTTCGTCGATGAACTACTACCAACAACTGCGTACCGCCGCTGCCGGTTCGCGTCGCAAGTTCCTGTACGACACCAACGTCGGTGCGGGGTTGCCGGTGATCGAAAACCTGCAAAACCTGCTGAACGCCGGTGACGAGCTGACGCGCTTTTCTGGCATTCTGTCCGGTTCACTGTCGTTTATTTTCGGTAAACTTGATGAGGGCATGTCGTTGTCGGCAGCGACCCTGGAGGCCAAAGCCAAGGGCTATACCGAGCCGGATCCGCGTGACGACCTTTCCGGAATGGACGTGGCGCGCAAGCTGCTGATCCTGGCGCGTGAGGCGGGTTACAAACTGGAGTTGGCTGATATCGAGGTTGAGTCGGTGCTACCACCTTCCTTTGACGCTTCCGGTGACGTGGAAACCTTTATGGCACGCCTGCCGGAACTGGATAAAGAGTACGCTCGCAACGTGGCCAATGCCACCGAGCAGGGTAAGGTGTTGCGCTATGTTGGGGTGATCGAAAACGGCCGCTGCCAGGTGCGTATAGATGCGGTAGACGGCAACGATCCGTTGTATAAAGTGAAGAACGGCGAGAACGCCTTGGCTTTCTACAGCCGCTACTATCAGCCATTGCCGCTGGTGCTGCGCGGCTACGGTGCCGGTAACGATGTGACCGCCGCAGGGGTATTTGCCGACCTGTTGCGCACACTGTCATGGAAGTTGGGAGTTTAATATGGTTAAGGTGTATGCGCCGGCCTCAATTGGTAACGTCAGCGTCGGTTTCGACGTTCTGGGCGCAGCGGTGTCGCCGATTGACGGTACCTTGCTGGGCGACTGCGTCAGTGTAGAGGCCGCCGAAACGTTCAGTTTGCAAAATGCCGGTCGCTTCGTCAGCAAGCTGCCGGACGATCCGAAAGAGAACATCGTTTACCAATGTTGGGAACGTTTCTGCCAGGAAATCGGTCGGCAGATCCCGGTGGCGATGCGACTCGAGAAAAATATGCCGATCGGTTCAGGGCTGGGATCCAGCGCCTGCTCGGTGGTCGCCGGGCTGATGGCGATGAATGAGTTCTGCAACCGCCCGCTGGATAAAATGACGCTGTTGGGCCTGATGGGCGAGTTGGAAGGCCGCATCTCCGGCAGCGTGCATTACGATAACGTAGCGCCTTGCTACCTCGGCGGCCTGCAGTTGATGTTGGAAGAAGAAGGCTTCATCAGCCAGGAAGTGCCATGCTTTAAAGACTGGCTGTGGGTGATGGCCTATCCGGGCATCAAGGTATCCACCGCCGAAGCGCGTGCAATCCTGCCCGCGCAGTATCGTCGTCAGGACTGTATCAGCCACGGCCGCTATCTGGCGGGCTTTATCCATGCCTGCCATACCCAACAACCACGCCTGGCCGCCAAGCTGATGCAGGACGTGATTGCCGAGCCGTACCGTACCCGCCTGTTGCCCGGCTTTGCCGACGCACGCAAAGCCGCTCAGGATATCGGTGCTTTGGCTTGCGGTATTTCCGGTTCCGGCCCGACGCTGTTCGCCGTTTGTGATGACGGCGCAACGGCGCAACGCATGGCCGACTGGCTGACTAATCACTATCTGCAAAACGACGAAGGTTTTGTTCATATTTGCCGCCTGGATACCGCAGGCGCACGACTACTGGGATAACGCATGAAACTGTACAACCTTAAGGATCATAACGAGCAGGTCAGCTTCACACAGGCGATCAAACAGGGCCTGGGCAAACAGCAAGGGCTGTTTTTCCCGCTGGATCTGCCGGAGTTTGAACTGACCGAAATCGACCATCTGCTGGAACAGGATTTTGTCACGCGCAGCAGCCGTATCCTGTCGGCGTTTATTGGCGATGAAGTTTCTGAAGAAGCATTGCATAAGCGTGTGGCGGCGGCCTTTGAGTTTCCGGCACCGGTAGCGCAAGTCGAAGACGACATCGCCTGCCTGGAGCTGTTCCACGGCCCAACGTTGGCGTTTAAAGACTTCGGCGGCCGCTTTATGGCGCAAATGCTGGCGGAAGTGGCGGGCGATCAGCCGGTCACTATCCTGACCGCGACCTCCGGTGATACCGGCGCGGCGGTGGCCCATGCCTTCTACGGTCTGAAGAATGTACGCGTGGTGATCCTGTATCCACAGGGAAAAATCAGCCCGCTGCAGGAAAAACTGTTCTGTACCCTGGGTGGTAATATCCATACCGTGGCGATCGACGGCGATTTTGACGCCTGCCAGGCGTTGGTGAAGCAGGCATTTGACGATCAGGAATTGAAAGAAGCCCTGCACCTGAACTCGGCCAACTCGATTAATATCAGCCGCCTGCTGGCGCAGATTTGTTATTACTTCGAAGCGGTAGCGCAATTGCCACAGGAAGCACGCAACCAGTTGGTGATTTCAGTGCCAAGCGGCAACTTCGGCGATCTGACCGCCGGGCTGCTGGCCAAGTCCCTGGGCCTGCCGGTGAAGCGTTTTATCGCTGCAACCAATGCCAACGACACCGTGCCGCGCTTCCTGACTAACGGTCAGTGGCAGCCTCATGCCACGGTGGCTACGCTGTCCAATGCGATGGACGTCAGCCAACCGAACAACTGGCCACGGGTCGAAGAGCTGTTCCGCCGTAAGATTTGGCAGTTGAAAGAGCTGGGCCATGCCACGGTCAGTGACGAAACCACCAAAGACACTATGCGTGAACTGGCGAAGTTGGGTTATCTCTCCGAGCCGCACGCGGCGATCGCTTACCGCGCGTTGCGTGACCAGTTGCAGGAAGGGGAGTTTGGTCTGTTCCTCGGCACTGCGCATCCGGCCAAATTCAAAGAGAGCGTCGAGGACATTCTCGGCCAGGAATTGCCACTGCCGAAGGCGTTGGCGCTGCGTGCAGATTTGCCGCTGCTGTCTCACAACCTGCCCGCCGGCTTTGGCGAACTGCGCAAGTTCCTGATGGCCTTGCCAGCCTGATCCTCATGGCCACATAAAGCAAAAAGCCGTCATTGCGACGGCTTTTTTTATGGACGGGCGATTACTGCTCGGGGCGTTTGAACACCAGCTCGTTGCCTTGGGAGTTGGCTTCGTCAAACGCGTAGCCTTCCAGGTTGAAATCAAGCAGTTGTTCACGCTGCGTCAGGCGATTCTTGATGATAAAACGGCTCATCAGCCCGCGCGCCTTCTTGGCGTAGAAGCTGATCACTTTGTATTTGCCGTTTTTCTCGTCGAGGAACACTGGTTTAATCAGCTCGCCGTGCAGTTTAGCCGGTTTCACCGATTTGAAGTATTCGTCGGAAGCCAGGTTGACCACCACATCGTCACCTTGTTGCTCCAGCGCTTCATTGAGTTTTTTGGTGATTTGCTCGCCCCAGAAACTGTACAAATCCTTGCCCTTGGCATTGTCCAGCTTGATGCCCATCTCCAGACGGTAAGGCATCATCAGATCAAGCGGGCGCAGCACGCCGTACAGCCCGGACAGCATACGCAGATGCTGCTGGGCGAAATCAAAGTCATCTTCGCTGAAGTCCTGAGCGTGCAGGCCGGTATAAACGTCGCCTTTAAACGCCAGCAGGGCCTGACGGGCATTGTCCGGGGTGAATTTCGGTTGCCAGTCGCCAAAGCGAGCGGCGTTCAGGCCGGCCAGTTTATCGCTGATGCCCATCAGCTTGGAGATTTGTACCGGCGTCAGATCGCGGCAGATTTTGATCAGCTGCTTCGATTTATCCAGCAGTTCCGGCTGGGTGAAGCGTTCGGTTGCCAGTGGGCTTTCGTAATCAAGAGTTTTTGCAGGTGAAATAATAACGAGCATGGCCAGATCCTGTTTTTCCAAGAACCGCTACTGTAGCAAAAAGCGCGGGAAAAAGGGTCAATGGGTCTGATAGGCAGGGCGCGTGTTTGACGCGCCCGCAAAAATTAATTTTTGTCCCACACGCCTGGTTCAAGCTGGGATTTCAGCTCGGGGAAGCGGTTGGCGTCAAAAGTAGGCAATCTTCCCAGCGTTCGCTGACGGTGGTAATCGTTAGCCAATTTCAGTGCCACGCGTGACAGCAGCAGGATCGCCGTCAGGTTGGTGATAGCCATCAAAGCCATAGAGGTATCGGCCATTTTCCATACCACCGGCAGTTCGGCCAGCGCACCAAACATCACCATACCCAGTGCGGCGCAACGGAAAATCAACAGGCCGGCCGGGTGGTTGCGCTCTAGGAACACCAGATTGCTTTCGGCATAGGCGTAGTTGGCGATAATCGAGGTAAAGGCGAAGAAGAAAATGGCGATGGCGACAAAGGGCGAGCCCCAACTGCCGACGGCTGCGGACAGCGCACGCTGGGTCATGTCGATACCGCTGATGTTGTCCACCGGTTGATCCAATACGCCCGAAGACAGAATGATGGCGGCGGTTGCGCTGCAAATCACGATAGTGTCGACAAACACCCCGAGCATCTGTACGTAGCCTTGCGAGGCCGGATGCGGTGGGTAAGGTGAGGCGGAGGCCGCCGCGTTGGGCGCAGAACCCATACCGGCTTCGTTGGAGAACAGACCGCGCTGTACCCCCTGAGTCATCGCCTGCGAAATACCGTAGCCGACGGCACCGGCCGCCGCTTCCTGCAGCCCGAAGGCGCTTTTAACCACTAGCGAGAGGATCGCCGGCATATGTTCAATATTATGGCCAATCACCCACAGGGCCAGCAGCAAATAAGCTGCGGCCATCAGCGGCACCACCAGTTCGGCAACGCGCGCTACGGAACGAATGCCACCGAAAATCACGATACCGCTCAGGACCACCAGGCCAATACCGACGTACAGCGGTTTCGCGTGGAAGGCGACGGCGGAAGCCTGGGCGATGGAGTTGGCCTGTACGGCGTTGAATACCAGGCCGAAGGCGATGATCAGGAAGATTGAGAACAGCACGCCCATCCAGCGCATACCCAGCCCTTTCTCCATGTAATAGGCCGGACCGCCACGGTAGTTACCCTGGTCATCTTTGGTTTTGTAGAGCTGTGCCAGGCTGCTTTCCACAAAGGAGGTGGCCATGCCGATAAAGGCCACTACCCACATCCAGAAGATGGCACCCGGTCCACCGGCGGTGAGGGCTATCGCCACGCCGGTCAGGTTACCGGTACCGACGCGCGCGGCGAGGGTGGTGCACAAGGCTTGAAAGGAGGAGATACCTGCGCTGTCGCTCTTGTTGCTGTTTTTCAGCAGCGAAAACATGTGGCCGAAATGGCGAACCTGGATAAAACGCGTGCGCAGGGTGAAATAAATGCCGGTACCGAGCAGCAAATAAATCAGTACCGAACCCCACAAAATATTATTTATAAAATTTATCAGGTCCGTCACGGATCCCTCCTTGTTGAAAATTGTTGCGCACCGCGCCTTATCCACCGCGGGTGAAAATATATTGACTGAATTTTTACAAGAGCTTAGCTGAAATCGGCCCGGTTCCGAGCAATTGGGACTTTTCTCAGATTTCGAAACCTATTGCATTAATTTTCGCGAATTTAACATAATTTATTCAAGCGATAGCACGTTATTGCCTTTTCATCAGCTCGGGAATGACGAAAGATAGCAGCGTAAACGGTTGCTCGCTCAAGGATAAAACCAGCACCGCCGGGGCGTGATTTTCCAGCCTTGCACCGGGCCTTGCGCATGTTATTATCAGGGCAGGGCATGGTTGAACGATGCCAAAAGTTCATGCACACACGATGAGATAATGCCAACATGACCGATAAATTAACTTCCCTGCGCCAACTGACTACCGTGGTTGCAGATACGGGCGATATCGCGGCTATGAAGCTGTATCAACCGCAAGATGCTACGACCAACCCTTCGCTGATCCTCAATGCAGCCCAAATTCCTGAATACCGCAAACTGATTGACGAAGCCATCGCCTGGGCACGTGAGCAGAGCAGCGATCGCGAACAGCAAATCGCCGATGCCGCCGACAAGCTGGCCGTTAACATTGGTCTGGAAATCCTGAAGCTGGTTCCAGGCCGCATCTCTACTGAAGTGGACGCTCGTTTGTCCTACGACACCGTCGCCAGCGTTGCCAAGGCCAAGCGCCTGATCAAACTGTACAACGATGCCGGCATCAGCAACGATCGCATCCTGATCAAACTGGCTTCTACCTGGCAGGGTATCCGCGCTGCGGAACAGCTGGAAAAAGAAGGCATCAACTGTAACCTGACGCTGCTGTTCTCCTTTGCCCAGGCTCGTGCCTGCGCCGAAGCCGGCGTTTTCCTGATTTCTCCGTTTGTTGGCCGTATCCTCGACTGGTACAAAGCCAATGGCGACAAGAAAGAGTTCGCGCCAAACGAAGATCCAGGTGTGGTTTCCGTTACCGAGATCTACCAGTATTACAAACAGCACGGTTACAAAACCGTAGTGATGGGCGCCAGCTTCCGTAACGTCGGCGAAATCATCGAACTGGCCGGTTGTGACCGCCTGACCATCGCCCCTGCACTGCTGAAAGAGCTGGCAGAGAGCGAAGGCACGCTGGAGCGTAAACTGGCCTACACCGGCGAAGTGCAAGCGCGCCCTGCCGCGTTGACCGAGCCTGAGTTCTACTGGCAGCACAACCAGGATCCAATGGCAGTTGAGAAACTGACCGACGGTATCCGCAAGTTTGCCGTAGACCAGGGCAAGCTGGAAAAAATGATCGCCGATCTGCTGTAATTCCGGCAATCAGTGCAGAAAAAGGTGGCTTAGGCCGCCTTTTTTTATGCTTGCAGATCCCGCAGGCAGGCAGACACTTTATACTCCTAAAATTGAAAACAGGGCGGGAAGCGAACCCGTCCGAACCCCATCAGGCTGTAGAGGTTACGCATGGACATATTACGTATTGGTTTGGTTTCTGTTTCTGATCGCGCTTCCGGCGGCGTTTACCAGGACAAAGGTATTCCGGCGCTGGAGGAATGGCTCACTGGCGCGCTGACCACTCCGTTTAAGCTGGAAACCCGCCTGATCCCCGATGAGCAGACGTTGATCGAACAAACTCTGTGTGAGCTGGTGGATGAAATGGGCTGCCATCTGGTGCTGACCACGGGGGGGACCGGCCCCGCGCGCCGCGACGTGACGCCTGACGCTACGCTGGCCATTGCCGATCGCGTGATGCCCGGTTTCGGCGAGCAAATGCGTCAAATCAGCCTACACTATGTGCCAACGGCCATTCTTTCACGTCAGGTGGGGGCGATCCGCAAGCAGGCATTGATCATCAACCTGCCGGGGCAACCCAAGTCGATCAAAGAAACGCTGGAAGGGGTTAAGGACGAGCAGGGGAAGGTGGTGGTGCATGGCATTTTCGCCAGCGTGCCGTACTGCATTCAGTTGCTTGAGGGACCCTATGTGGAAACCGAGGCGGCAGTGGTAGCAGCATTTCGTCCGAAGAATGCACGTCGCGAGATAAACCTCTAAATTTCAGCCTTTTGTGAGATAAGCGCTAGCCGATCTGGTGTGAAAATAATTTGCCGTTATAGTAAGGATTCGTTTACAGAAAGCCGATGGCTTTTATTTTTACAGTCTCCTCCGACGGTACCCTATGCCTCACGATAATAATCGCCGGTTAAACCGGCAAGACTACAAAACTCTGACGTTAGCTGCCCTGGGCGGTGCGCTGGAGTTCTATGATTTCATCATTTTTGTCTTCTTTGCGGCGGTGATGGGCGAGCTGTTTTTCCCGGCGGATATGCCGGAATGGCTACGCCAGGTGCAAACCTTCGGCATTTTTGCCGCCGGTTATCTGGCCCGCCCGCTGGGCGGCATCGTGATGGCGCACTTCGGCGATCTGGTCGGCCGCAAAAAAATGTTCAGCCTGAGTATTTTGCTGATGGCGTTGCCGACATTGGCGATGGGCCTGTTACCGACCTATGCCAGCATCGGCATTGCCGCACCGCTGTTGCTGCTGCTGATGCGTGTGCTGCAAGGGGCGGCGATCGGCGGCGAGGTGCCGGGGGCCTGGGTGTTTGTTGCTGAACATGTGCCGCGTCGGCGCATCGGTTTTGCCTGCGGCACGCTGACCGCTGGTCTGACCGTCGGCATCCTGCTGGGCTCGCTGGTGGCGACGGTGATCAATACCACGCTCAGTCAACAGACCATTATTGACGGTGGCTGGCGTATCCCATTCCTGCTAGGCGGTATTTTCGGCCTGGTGGCGATGTACCTGCGCCGCTGGCTGCAGGAAACACCCATCTTCATCGAGATGCAGGCGCGTAAGGCTCTGGCAGAAGAGCTGCCGTTGAAATCGGTGGTGCTCAATCATCGCAAGGAAGTGGTGGTATCGATGCTGCTTACCTGGCTACTGTCCGCCGGCATTGTGGTGGTGATCCTGATGACCCCGACCTATCTGCAAAAACAGTTTGGCATCGCCCCGGCGTTATCGTTGCAGGCCAATAGCATCGCCACCATCATGCTGATTGCCGGTTGCATCATTGCCGGGTTGTCGGCGGATCGTTTTGGTGCCAGCAAAACCTTTATCGTCGGCAGCCTGCTACTGGCCGGTTGCAGTTGGCTATTTTATCGGACGGTGGGCGAACACCCGGAAATGTTGTTCGCCTGCTATGCGCTGGTGGGCTTCAGCGTAGGCGTGGTGGGCGCGGTACCCTACGTGATGGTAAGGGCTTTCCCGGCGGAAGTGCGATTTACCGGGATTTCGTTCTCATATAATGTCGCATACGCCATTTTTGGCGGTTTAACCCCAATATTTGTGACGTTGATCATGAAGTTAACCCCGTTAGCACCCGCTTACTATGTGCTGGCGCTGTCGGGTATCGGACTGCTGCTGGGGATCTACCTGCATCGCGATCTAAACAGCGAAACCAAAACACAGCGCGCCGGTTCCTACAGTTAAAAAAAAAGCCCTGCAATCAACCGCAGGGCTTCTTGTTTCAGGCCAATGGCGCTTATGCCACTGCCCGGATAGGTTCCACATTGTCGATATTTGGCTCGCCAATCGGCAGCACCGTGCGGCCATACTGCTCGTTGAGCACTTCTGCCATGGCCAGATAGATGGCGCTGGCACCGCAGATAATGCCTTCGTAGCCGGCAAAGTTCAGCAGCGCATGGTTGCCGGTGATGTTACCGATGGCCAGCAGAGCGAACAGCACCGTCAGGCTGCCGAACACGAACTGCAGCACGCGGTTGGCGCGTAGAGTGCCGAAGAACATAAACAGCGTGAAGACGCCCCACAGTGCCAGGTAGATACCCAGCACGCCGGCGTCGGTCGGTTCAGCCAGACCCAGACGCGGCAGCAGCAGCAGCCCGACCAGGCTCAGCCAGAAGCTGCCGTAAGAGATAAAGGCCGTCATGCCGAAGGTGTTGCCTTTCTTGTATTCCAGCAGGCCAGCCATAATCTGGGCCAGTCCACCGAAGAAAATCCCCATGCTGATGATGGCGGAGTTCAATGGGAAAAAGCCCGCGTTGTGCAGGTTCAGCAAGACGGTGGTCATCCCGAAGCCCATCAGGCCGAGAGGGCCGGGATTTGCCAACTTGTTGGTGTGCATAAGTCCTCTGCAATAACAGAAAATTAACGAAAATAGTGAAGTAAATTCATATATGGTCTGAATGGCCGAAAAGTTGATAACTTCCATCAGAGCGCGCGGCATCATAATGATCCCCAGAACAGGAAACAATGATCTGAGTGACGATAAAAAAGAATTTTTTTTTGTCCTGCCCCTTGATGCTCGATTGTATGACCCCATCTTATTTGCAACCGCAGTTGCTGACCGCGGCTAAGACTGAAATGTTGGGCAGTTGAAAAACAAAAAATTGCCCACATATAGGTTAGCAACCTGACCGAATATGAATTTATTAGTGGAGACGTTTAGATGGGCAAAATTATTGGTATCGACCTGGGTACTACCAACTCTTGTGTAGCAATTATGGATGGTGGTAAAGCGCGCGTGCTGGAGAACAGCGAAGGCGACCGTACTACACCTTCGATCATCGCATATACCCAGGATGGTGAAATTCTGGTTGGCCAGCCTGCTAAGCGTCAGGCTGTTACTAACCCACAAAACACCCTGTTTGCGATTAAGCGCCTGATTGGCCGTCGCTTCCAGGATGAAGAAGCGCAGCGTGATAAAGACATCATGCCGTACAAAATTGTGGCTGCTGATAACGGCGACGCATGGGTTGAAGTGAAAGGCCAGCGTGTAGCACCTCCGCAGATCTCTGCTGAAGTGTTGAAGAAAATGAAGAAAACGGCTGAAGATTACCTGGGCGAACCAGTAACTGAAGCGGTTATCACCGTACCTGCATACTTCAACGATGCTCAGCGTCAGGCGACCAAAGACGCCGGCCGTATCGCAGGTCTGGAAGTAAAACGTATCATCAACGAACCGACCGCTGCGGCCCTGGCTTACGGCCTGGACAAAGAAGTCGGCAACCGTACCATCGCGGTTTATGACCTGGGTGGCGGTACTTTCGATATCTCTATCATCGAAATCGACGAAGTTGACGGCGAAAAAACCTTCGAAGTTCTGGCAACCAACGGTGATACCCACCTGGGTGGTGAAGACTTCGACAGCCGCCTGATCAACTACCTGGTGGAAGAGTTCAAAAAAGAACAAGGTTTCGATCTGCGCAACGATCCGTTGGCGATGCAGCGTCTGAAAGAAGCCGCTGAGAAAGCGAAGATTGAACTGTCTTCTGCTCAGCAGACCGACGTTAACCTGCCTTACATCACTGCAGATGCGAGCGGTCCAAAACACATGAACATCAAAGTGACCCGTGCAAAACTCGAGTCGCTGGTTGAAGATCTGGTTGCGCGTTCTATCGAGCCGCTGAAAGTGGCACTGAAAGACGCAGGCCTGTCGGTTTCCGACATCCAGGACGTGATCCTGGTCGGTGGCCAGACCCGTATGCCAATGGTTCAGAAGAAAGTTGCTGACTTCTTCGGTAAAGAACCGCGTAAAGACGTTAACCCGGACGAAGCCGTTGCGGTGGGTGCTGCGGTACAGGGCGGCGTGTTGGCCGGTGATGTGAAGGACGTTCTGCTGCTGGACGTTACCCCGCTGTCGCTGGGTATCGAAACCATGGGCAGCGTGATGACTCCGCTGATCACCAAAAACACCACTATCCCGACCAAGCACAGCCAGGTGTTCTCTACCGCTGAAGACAACCAGTCTGCGGTAACCATCCATGTGCTGCAGGGTGAACGTAAACGCGCTAACGATAACAAGTCACTGGGCCAGTTCAACCTGGACGGCATCCAGGCTGCTGCACGCGGTATGGCGCAGATCGAAGTGACCTTCGACATCGACGCCGACGGTATTCTGCACGTGTCTGCCAAAGACAAGAATACTGGCCGTGAGCAGAAAATCACCATCAAGGCTTCTTCCGGTCTGAACGAAGAAGAAATCCAGAAAATGGTGCGTGATGCCGAAGTGAACGCCGAAGCGGACCGTAAGTTCGAAGAGCTGGTGCAGACCCGTAACCAGGCCGACCACCTGATCCACGGCACCCGTAAGCAGTTGGAAGAAGCGGGCGATAAACTGCCGGCGGAAGACAAAACGGCTATCGAAGCGGCGCTGAAAGATCTGGAAGTAGCGGTTAAAGGCGAAGATAAAGCCGAGATCGAAGCGAAGACCCAGGCTCTGGTGCAGGTTTCCGGCAAGCTGCTGGAAATGGCTCAGGCGCAGCAGGCTCAGCAAGGTGCTGATGCTGGTGCTGACAACGCGGCGCAGAAAGACGACGACGTGGTTGACGCTGAGTTCGAAGAAGTTAAAGACAAAAAATAATCGCCCTTAAGCGGGCACGGAACGGCCGAGAGGCCGTTACCGCAAACCAGCACGGGCGTCGAGGCAACTCTACGCCCGTGCACGCATGTTAAGGGTTACAGAAATAATGGCGAAGAAAGACTATTACGAGATTCTCGGCGTCTCCAAGACGGCGGAAGAGCGTGAGATCAAAAAGGCGTATAAACGTCTGGCGATGAAATTCCATCCTGACCGCAACCAGGAACAAGACGCCGAAGCCAGGTTTAAAGAGATCAAGGAAGCCTACGAAGTCCTGACTGACGATCAAAAACGTGCGGCCTACGATCAATACGGCCATGCGGCCTTTGAACAGGGCGGTATGGGCGGCGGCGGCGGGTTTGGCGGCGGTGCTGAATTCAGCGATATCTTTGGCGACGTATTTGGCGACATCTTCGGTGGTGGCCGCCGTCAGCGCGCCAGCCGCGGTTCCGATCTGCGCTACAACATGGAGCTGTCCCTCGAGGAAGCGGTTCGTGGCGTGACCAAAGAGATCCGCATCCCGACGCTGGAAGAGTGTGGCGTTTGCCACGGCAGCGGCGCGAAACCGGGCAGCTCGCCGGTGACCTGTCCAACCTGTCACGGGCAGGGCCAGGTGCAGATGCGCCAGGGCTTCTTTACCGTTCAGCAGGCCTGTCCGCACTGTCATGGTCGTGGTCAGATCATCAAAGACCCATGCAATAGCTGCCACGGCCACGGCCGGGTAGAGAAAGCCAAAACGCTGTCGGTGAAAATCCCGGCCGGCGTTGATACCGGTGACCGCATCCGCCTGGCGGGTGAGGGTGAAGCGGGTGAGCACGGCGCGCCGGCAGGCGATCTGTACGTTCAGGTTCAGGTGAAAGCGCACCCTATCTTCGAGCGTGAAGGCAATAACCTGTACTGTGAAGTGCCGATTAACTTCGCGATGGCGGCATTGGGCGGCGAGATTGAAGTTCCGACGCTGGATGGCCGTGTGAAGCTGAAAGTGCCGGCAGAGACTCAGACCGGAAAGCTGTTCCGCATGCGCGGCAAGGGTGTTAAATCGGTTCGTGGTGGCAGCCAGGGCGACCTGCTGTGCCGCGTGGTGGTAGAAACCCCGGTTAACCTGAACGACAAGCAGAAGCAATTGCTGAAGGAACTGGAGGAGAGCCTGGGTGGCCCTTCCGGTGACAAAAACAGCCCACGTTCGAAGAGCTTCTTCGATGGGGTGAAAAAGTTTTTTGACGACCTGACGCGCTAAACTGCTGTTTCTGCTAGCGTACTGCATAACCCCGGTGTCAAAGCCGGGGTTTTTTATTGCCGATCGCTTGTCAATTTCCCTAGTAAAAGTGTGATATATATCGTTATATGATCGGTTTTTTCGATGTTTAAAGCATTTATAAACGTATTTTATCGAAGTGATTCGCCGTCTATACTCATTCCATTACTTTGTTTGCGGGGCCATCTGTGCCTCGCACTGCTCTGGAGAGACGTATTGTGACCAACATCATTCGTCAATTTTTACGTCAGGAAGCCGCGGGCGGCATTATCCTGATCGTAGCCGCGATTATCGCGTTGATCATGGCCAATACCCCTGCCCAGGGGATTTATCACGCCTTCCTCAATTTGCCTGTGATGGTGAAAGTGTCCTCACTGGAAATTGCCAAGCCACTGCTGTTGTGGATTAACGACGGCCTGATGGCGATCTTTTTCCTGGTGGTCGGGCTGGAGGTCAAGCGTGAGCTGATGCAGGGTTCATTGGCCGGGCGTGACAAGGCCGTGTTCCCGGCGATTGCCGCACTGGGCGGTATGCTGGCACCGGCATTGATTTACCTGATGTTCAACGGCGCGGACGAGGTTACTCGTCAGGGATGGGCGATCCCAGCGGCAACCGATATTGCCTTTGCCCTCGGGGTGATGGCGCTGTTGGGTAACCGCGTACCGACCAGCCTGAAGGTCTTCCTGTTGGCGCTGGCGATCATCGATGACCTGGGTGTCATCGTGATTATCGCGCTGTTCTATACCCACGAAGTCTCGATGGCGGCATTGGGCGTGGCGGCAGCCTCTATTGCAGTGCTGGCGTTTATGAACTGGCGCGGCGTGGGCAAAACCTCACTTTATATGATTGTCGGTCTGGTACTGTGGGTGGCTATCCTCAAGTCCGGGGTACATGCGACGCTGGCCGGGGTAATTATCGGCTTTATGATCCCGCTGAGCGTGAAGAAAGGGCCGTCGCCGTCCGAGACGCTGGAGCATGAGTTACATCCGTGGGTGGCGTTCCTTATACTGCCGCTGTTTGCCTTTGCCAACGCGGGGGTTTCATTACAAGGCGTGTCACTGAGCGGGCTGACCTCCCTGTTGCCAGTGGGCATTGCAGCAGGCCTGTTTATCGGTAAGCCGTTGGGTATTTTCACCTTTAGCCTGCTGGCAGTGAAGTTGGGTATTGCAAGGCTGCCTGAAGGAATTGGTTTCAAACAGGTGTTTGCCGTTTCCGTGCTCTGTGGTATTGGTTTCACCATGTCGATATTTATCGCTTCGCTGGCGTTTGGCGATGCGGATGTTGTTCTGAGCACCTATTCGCGACTGGGGATCCTGATTGGATCAACCACGGCGGCAGTGGTCGGGTATGGACTGTTGCGCATGTCGTTACCGCGAGTCAGATAACCCTTTTAGGGGATCCCCTGTTCGTGGGGACTCACTACAATAGCTGGTCGGAGTTGTGCAGGATAAAATATGCACAACTTCGACCGTTCTGTTTGGGACGAACGCAGCAACAGGTTGTCTGAAACAGGGAAAGGACATTAGTCGCTCGTCACGGCCGCGGGTTTGCCATGACGAAATGTTAAGGAGAGCACCTCGTGAGGATGTCGCATATCAACTTTAATCACCTTTATTACTTCTGGCAGGTTTGCAAGGAAGGTTCGGTGGTCGGCGCTGCCGAAGCCTTGTTTCTGACACCGCAGACCATCACTGGCCAGATCAAAGCGCTGGAGGAACGTTTGGACGGCAAGCTGTTCAAGCGTCAGGGGCGTGGGCTGGTGCCATCCGAATTGGGGCAACTGGTTTTTCGCTATGCCGACAAGATGTTTATGCTCAGCCAGGAAATGCTGGATATTGTTAACTACCGCAAGGAATCCAACCTGCTGTTCGACGTCGGGGTAGCGGATGCGTTGTCCAAGCGTTTGGTGAGTCAGGTGCTGGAGACGGCGGTAGTGGTGGATAATGAGCAAATTCACCTGCGCTGCTTTGAGTCGACGCACGAGATGCTGCTGGAGCAGCTCAGCCAGCATAAGCTGGATATGATCCTGTCAGACTGCCCGGTAGATTCCAGCCAGCAGGAAGGGTTGTTTTCGCTCAAGCTGGGTGAATGCGGCATCAGCTTCTTCTGCCGCCAACCGGCACCGGATCTGCCATTCCCCGCCTGCCTTGAACAGCGAAAACTGCTGATCCCGGGTCGGCGTTCGATGTTGGGCCGTAAACTGCTGAACTGGTTTAACACCCAGGGTATTCAGGTGGAGATCCTGGGCGAGTTTGATGATGCGGCCCTGATGAAAACTTTTGGCATGTACCACAACGCGATCTTCGTTGCGCCGACGCTGTATGCGCAGGATACCTATAACGATGATGACGTGGTGGAGATTGGGCGTATCGATAGCGTGCAGGAAGAGTACTACATCATCTTTGCCGAACGCATGATCCAGCATCCGGCGGTACAGCGGGTGTGCAACAAGGACTTCTCTGCATTGTTTGCATACTAGCGCGGGTATTGCAGACGTAAAAAAACCGGCCTGAGCCGGTTTTTTTATCAAGCTGACAACGTAATGCTTATTGCATTGCGTTGATACGCGCAGTCAGGTTTGACTTATGGCGTGCAGCTTTGTTTTTGTGGATCAGGCCTTTAGCTGCCTTGCGGTCCACGATTGGTTGCATTACGAGGAATGCATTTTTTGCAGCTTCTTTGTCGCCAGTTGCGATAGCAACTTCTACTTTCTTGATGTAGGTACGCATCATTGAGCGGCCGCTAGCGTTATGCTTACGACGCTTCTCAGACTGTACGGCGCGCTTCTTAGCTGATTTGATATTAGCCAAGGTCCAACTCCCAAATATATTCTATTGAGGACAATTCGAAGGCCGAGGAATATCCCCTTTTAGACTTCGTTTGTCAACGGATTTGTGCAAATAAGCGCCGTTTGTACTGGCGGCACTTGCTACGTTGTGATGGGGCAGGATTTTACCAGCTTCGGTCATGGGAATACAGTGTTTCGCGAGAAAATTCAGCAATGAGTTGGCGCATTGGTCGCAAGCTATTGGTCGTGGTCGATAATCAGCTATGAGTCGCCGGATAAACTGCGGTCAGGGCGTTTCACCTGCAGATTATCTCCGGTATGGTATGTCTATTACATAAAGGCACCAATCGCGGGTTAACCTTAACCGCTGTACAAGGTATAATCCGGCGATTTCCACTGTTTTGAGCCAGCTATGGAGCTAATTCGCGGCATTCACAATATCCGGGCACGCCACCATGGTTGCGTGCTCACCATCGGCAACTTTGACGGCGTACACCGCGGTCACCAGGCGTTGCTGGAGCAGCTGAAACAAGAGGGGCAACGCCTCGGGCTGCCAGTGATGGTCATGATCTTTGAGCCGCAGCCGCTGGAAATGTTTGCAGCGGACAAGGCACCGGCCCGTCTCACGCGTTTGCGTGACAAGGCCAAGTATCTGGCGCAGGCGGGCGTTGACTACCTGTTGTGCGTCAAGTTCGACCCGCGTTTCGCTGCCAATACGGCACAGGCATTTGTTGCCGAACTGCTGGTGGAGAAACTGGGCGTGAAATTCCTGATGGTCGGGGATGATTTTCGCTTTGGCGCGACCCGCCAGGGCGATTTTCCGCTATTGCAAAAAGCCGGGAAAGAATACGGTTTTGAAGTGATCAGCACGCCGACCTTCCGCGAGGGCGATCAACGTATCAGCAGCACGGCAATCCGCAATGCGCTGCGCGATGACGACCTGGCATTGGCTGAAACGCTATTGGGTCACCCGTACAGTATTTCTGGTCGGGTGGTACATGGCGATGAACTGGGCCGTACCATCGGCTTTCCCACCGCCAACCTGCCGCTGAAACGCCTGGTTGCCCCGGTGAAGGGAGTCTATGCGGTAGAAGTTTATGGCCTGGGGCCTGAACCGCTCCCCGGCGTGGCCAATATTGGTACACGCCCAACCGTTGCCGGCGTGCGACAGCAGCTGGAAGTCCACCTGCTGGATGTCACAATGGATCTTTACGGGCACCATATAGACGTGGTGCTCCGCGCGAAATTGCGCAATGAACAGCGTTTTGCTTCGCTCGATGCGCTGAAGCAGCAAATCGCCAATGATGTGGTGACGGCCCGGAAGTTCTTCGGGTTAAAAACACTGGTTTAATCGTTTATCCTAAACACTTCGAGTGGCATCGCGGCGGCAACCGCGCGAACCCCGATGAGCTTGCACAGGTAAGTGATTCGGGTAAGAAAGGGCAGCCAACAAAGATGCCGCTTGAAGTGTGACGGGTAAATAGCCGAAAACGGAAACGAGAATCTCATGAGTGACTACAAGAATACCCTGAACTTGCCGGAAACAGGGTTCCCGATGCGCGGCGATCTGGCCAAGCGTGAACCTGGCATGCTGCAACGTTGGTATGAACAGGATCTGTACGGGATGATTCGTACTGCCAAAAAGGGCAAGAAATCCTTCATTCTGCATGACGGCCCTCCGTATGCGAACGGCAGCATTCACATTGGTCACTCGGTTAACAAGATTCTCAAAGACATTATTATCAAGTCGAAAGGGATGTCCGGTTTCGACTCGCCTTACATTCCGGGTTGGGACTGCCACGGCCTGCCGATCGAACTAAAGGTCGAGCAACTGTACGGTAAGCCGGGTGAAAAACTCACTGCGGCAGAATTCCGTATCAAGTGTCGTGAGTACGCCGCTGAGCAGGTTGAAGGCCAGAAGAAAGACTTCATCCGCCTGGGCGTGCTGGGTGACTGGGATCGCCCGTACCTGACCATGGACTTCAAAACCGAAGCCAACATCATCCGTGCGCTGGGCAAAATCATCAGCAACGGCCACCTGCTGAAAGGCGCCAAGCCGGTGCACTGGTGTACCGATTGCCGCTCTTCCCTTGCGGAAGCGGAAGTAGAGTATTACGACAAAACTTCGCCGTCTATCGATGTGGCTTTCCACGCGGTAGACGCGGCTGCCGTGGCTGCCAAGTTTGATGTGGCCAGCTTCAACGGCCCGGTTTCTCTGGTGATCTGGACCACTACCCCGTGGACGCTGCCGGCTAACCGCGCCATCTCACTGCATCCGGAATTTGCCTACCAGCTGGTTCAGGTAGAAGGCCAGTGCCTGATCCTGGCGGCTGAGCTGGTGGAAAGCGTAATGAAACGCGCCGGCATTACCCATTGGGAAGTCCTGGGCAATTGCAAGGGTGCCGATCTGGAGCTGATGCGTTTCGAACACCCGTTCATGGGCTTCGACGTGCCGGCGATCATGGGTGAACACGTTACGCTGGATGCCGGTACCGGTGCGGTACACACCGCCGGTGGCCATGGCCCGGATGACTTTGTCATCAGCCAGAAATACGGTCTGGAAATCGCCAATCCGGTAGGGCCGAACGGCTGCTATCTGACCGGTACCCATCCACTGCTGGATGGCAAGTTTGTGTTCAAGGCCAACGATTTGATCGTTGATCTGCTGCGTGAGAAAGGCGCATTGCTGCACGTGGAAAAACTGGTTCACAGCTACCCGTGCTGCTGGCGCCACAAAACGCCGATTATCTTCCGTGCGACCCCTCAATGGTTCATCAGCATGGATCAGAAAGGCCTGCGCAAGCAGTCACTGGAAGAGATCAAAGGCGTGCAATGGATCCCTGAATGGGGCCAGGCGCGCATCGAAACCATGGTTGCCAACCGCCCGGACTGGTGTATTTCGCGCCAGCGTACCTGGGGCGTGCCGATGTCACTGTTTGTGCATAAAGACACCGAGCAACTGCATCCACGCAGCGTTGAGCTGATGGAAGAAGTGGCCAAGCGCGTTGAGCAGGACGGTATTCAGGCCTGGTGGGATCTGGACGCGGCCGACATTCTCGGTGCGGATGCTGCCGATTACGTGAAAGTGCCAGACACCCTGGACGTCTGGTTCGACTCCGGTTCGACCCACTCTTCCGTGGTCGACGTTCGTCCCGAGTTCAATGGCCATGGCGCCGACATGTATCTGGAAGGCTCCGACCAACACCGCGGCTGGTTTATGTCATCACTGATGATCTCCACTGCGATGAAGGGCAAGGCACCGTATAAAGAAGTTCTGACCCACGGCTTCACCGTGGACGGTCAGGGCCGCAAGATGTCCAAGTCGATCGGCAATACCATCAGTCCACAGGACGTGATGAACAAGCTGGGTGGCGACATCCTGCGCCTGTGGGTTGCTTCTACCGACTACACCGGTGAAATTGCCGTGTCGGACGAGATCCTGAAACGTTCCGCCGATTCTTACCGCCGCATCCGTAACACCGCGCGCTTCCTGCTGGCCAACCTGAACGGGTTTGAGCCGAGCACCGACTGCGTGGCGCCGGAAGAGATGGTAGTCCTGGATCGCTGGGCAGTGGGTCGTGCACTGGCGGCGCAGCAGGATATCGAAAAGGCTTACGCCAATTACGATTTCCATGAAGTGGTACAGCGTCTGATGCAGTTCTGTTCGGTTGAGATGGGCTCCTTCTATCTGGATATCATCAAGGACCGTCAGTACACCGCGAAGAGCGACAGCGTCGCCCGTCGTAGCTGCCAGACTGCCTTGTTCCATATCGCAGAAGCGCTGGTTCGCTGGATGGCACCGATCATGTCGTTCACTGCCGATGAAATCTGGGCCTTCCTGCCGGGTAAACGCGCGCAGTACGTGTTCACTGAAGAGTGGTACGACGGCCTATTCGGTCTGGCCGAAGGCGAAGGCATGAACGATAGCTTCTGGGCCGAGCTGCTTAAAGTGCGTGGCGAAGTGAACAAGGTGCTGGAACAGGCTCGTGCTGACAAACGCCTCGGCGGTTCTCTGGAAGCCGCGGTGACGCTGTATGCCGATAGCGAACTGGCTGAACGCCTCAACAGCCTGCAGGATGAACTGCGTTTTGTGCTGCTGACTTCCGGCGCGCGCGTTGCGCCTCTGGCGGATGCGCCGGCGGAAGCACAAGCTGCAGAGCTGGTGAAAGGCCTGAAAATTGCCTTCAGCACCGCAGAAGGTGAGAAGTGCCCGCGTTGCTGGCATTACACCACCGATATCGGCCTGGTGGCGGAGCACGCAGATCTCTGCGGCCGCTGTGTTGTCAACGTAGCCGGCGACGGCGAAAAGCGTAAGTTTGCCTAATGAGTAAACCTATTTGTTCGACCGGCTTGCGCTGGCTGTGGCTGGTAGTGGTAGTGCTGGTGCTGGATTTTGCCAGCAAGCAGTGGATCCTCGGTAACTTCGCGTTGGGCCAGTCCCAGTCGCTGATCCCGTCGTTCAATCTGTTTTATGCGCGTAACTACGGTGCCGCGTTCAGCTTCCTCGCCGATCACGGCGGCTGGCAGCGCTGGTTCTTCGCCGGTATTGCCGTCGCCATCGTGGCGGTGCTACTGGTGATGATGTACCGCAGTTCGGCGCAGCAAAAGCTGAACAACATTGCCTACGCATTTATCATCGGTGGAGCGCTCGGTAACCTGTTTGATCGCTTGTGGCACGGCTTCGTGGTCGATTTTATCGACTTCTATGTGGGCAACTGGCACTACCCGACCTTCAACCTGGCGGATAGCTTTATCTGCGTGGGGGCGGCGATGATCGTGCTGGAAGGCTTCTTGTCACCGGCGAAAAAAAGCGCAAAGAGCAAAGGTGAGTAATATGACGGCTCAGGTTAAGGGCGACAGCGAAGTATTGGTTCACTTCACGCTGAAACTGGAAGACGGAACGACGGCAGAATCCACTCGTGGCAACGGTAAACCGGCGTTGTTTCGTCTGGGCGACGGCAGCCTGTCCGAGCCGCTGGAGGCGCAGTTACTCGGTCTGAGTGCGGGCGACAAGTGCGCCTTTACCCTGCAACCGGAAGCAGCGTTCGGTGAAGAGAACCCGGACCTGGTCCAGTTCTTTTCACGCCGCGACTTTACGGAAACCGGCGTACCGGACGCGGGCACCATCATGCTGTTTACCGCTGTCGACGGCAGCGAAATGCCGGGCGTGGTGCGTGAGGTGGCGGAAGATTCGATTACCGTTGATTTCAACCATCCGCTGGCGGGCCATCCGGTCACCTTCGATATTGAAGTACTGGAGATTGACCCGCAGCAGGAGGAGACGCATGCAAATATTGCTGGCTAACCCACGCGGCTTTTGCGCCGGGGTTGATCGTGCGATCAGTATCGTTGAACGCGCGTTGGAAATTTACGGCGCGCCTATCTACGTGCGTCACGAAGTGGTGCATAACCGCTACGTGGTGGATAGTCTGCGTGAGCGTGGGGCGGTGTTTATTGAGGAAATCACCGAAGTGCCGGACGGGTCGATTCTGATCTTCTCGGCGCACGGGGTTTCCCAGGCAGTAAGGGCAGAAGCCAAGGCGCGTGATTTAACCATGCTGTTTGACGCCACCTGCCCGCTGGTGACCAAGGTGCATATGGAGGTGGCGCGAGCCAGCCGCCGTGGCACCGAGGCTGTCCTGATCGGCCACGCCGGTCACCCGGAAGTGGAAGGTACCATGGGCCAGTACAGCAACCCGAAGGGCGGCATGTACCTGGTGGAGTCACCGGACGACGTGTGGAAGCTGCAGGTGAAGGATGAAAGCAACCTGTGCTTTATGACGCAAACCACGCTGTCGGTGGACGACACTTCTGAGGTGATTGATGCCCTGCGCCAGCGTTTCCCGAATATTATCGGGCCGCGCAAGGACGACATCTGCTACGCCACTACCAACCGTCAGGAAGCGGTACGCAACCTGGCCGGGGATGCGGACGTGGTGCTGGTGGTGGGGTCGAAAAACTCCTCCAACTCCAACCGTCTGGCAGAATTGGCGCAGCGTGTTGGCAAGCCGGCATACCTGATAGATTCCGCGGCTGACATTCAGGAAGCCTGGCTGAAGGACGCCCATAATATCGGCGTTACCGCTGGGGCTTCTGCACCTGATGTGCTGGTACAGGATGTGATCAGTCGCCTGAAAGCGCTGGGCGGTGTCAACGTGCAGGAAGTCAGCGGTCGTGAAGAGAACATCGTGTTCGAAGTACCGAAAGAGCTGCGGGTTGATATCAAACAGGTCGATTAATCAGCATCGGGCATATATAAGAGAACGGGGAGCTTCGGCTCTCCGTTTTGTTTTTAGGGAAGGATACCCGGCAATGAAATTATTAAAAATGAGTTTGAAGAGTGACAGATTCAAATTTACTGTTACTTAAAGTCAAATTTGTTCTGACAATTTGAATTAATGGCAAAGGGAATGATTATATAGACAGTGATAAAGTTATTAAGGTTAATATCATTAGGCTGCAATCTAAATAAACTCTGGTGCTGGTCAGCAAGGGGCTGAAGGTTAAATAACTAAATTAATTGATGTTACAGATGTTTCTTATTTTATTAAGTTCGTAACTGATCTACGGAGTTTTGCTCTTTTTTCTGTAAATGGATTTTCATATGTTCAAGTAAACGACGGACCTTTAATGGTTGGCTGTCCCTGCGCGGCATAATTGCATAGCAACTAATATCGGGCAGGCGCCACTCTGGCAGTACCTCGACCAACTCACCTCGGTTCAATTCCTTTTCAACATTGACGAAGAAATTACGGATGATCCCTTTACCGGCCAGCGCCAATTCTTTCATTGCCATGCCGTTATTGGTAAATAAACGTCCGGTCATGCGCAGCCGATGCTCGTCGCCATCAGGGTGGAGCAGACGAACAAATTGTGGGTTCCCCAGGGGGGTAAAAGTGACCCATTGATGGTGCGTCAACGCCTGTGGCGTTTCTGGCATGCCGTGGTTGGCAAGGTAGGCTGGCGAGGCACACAGCACTTCGCGAAAGCGCGCCAGACGGGTTGAGACATAACTGGAATCAGCCAATACGCCGCCACGGATCGCCAGATCAATACGCTGGTTTATCAGGTCAATCTTTTCATCATGAATTTCCAGCCTCAGCGTGATGCGCGGGTGCTCGTCGAGGAAGCTTTGCAGCGCCGGCACCAGATAATGAGTGGCAAACTCCGTAGAGGTGGCGACGCGCAGCTCTCCGGCCAGTTCACCGCGTAGCGCGGCAATACGTTGTTGCCCGCGTTCGGCGGCATGGATCATCAACACGCAATCCTCATAAAAACACAGCCCGGCCTCGGTCAGGCTCAGTGAGCGGGTAGAACGCAGAAGTAATTGAATGCCCAACTCGTTTTCCAGCAAGCGAATATGTTGGCTGACGGCGGAGGTAGTAATGCCTAATTCTTTGGCTGCCGTGCTGAATGCGCCGCAATCGACAACTTTAGAAAAAATAGCCATGCGTTTTAGAATATTACTCATAGTTTGTTAAGTTCAACTTAACCAAGATTGTTAATTGTAAGGGCTAATAATATAGCATTATCTCTTCTATATTGCCTGAAGCAGATAAATCGCGAGGTAAGTCCGATTTTTCCGTTCGGCCTCTCTCTTTTTGATAAGTCTTATTGCGTTTGCAAATAAGTTGCCTGCGCCACATCTGAACAGGAGTTAATTGTGGATAGTGCCCGTATTGAACAAGTGTCGTTAAAAATCCTTCATGAACTATTGCAATATCGGCGTCGATTCCCGGGGTTGGAAAGTTCAAACGCTGAAGAGGAACAGGCGGTTTCTCTGGTGCAATTACCGCGTATTCGGGCATTTATTGAAAATGAGCAGCGCATTGAGTTTGTTCTGCCTGCCTTCCCGACAAAATCACCCAATACTAATAAGGTGATCGGTTCATTGCCCGATATGGCCGAACGATTGTCGCTGATATTTCTTAATTCTCTCTGTCAGCGTATTCAGCTTTATTACCCGCCGGGTGCTCATATCATCATCTGTTCCGATGGCCACGTTTTCGGTGATTTGATCCATGTCAGCGACGATGCGATCAACCGCTATCAACATGAAATTGAAAACCTGCTGCATGAGGTGGGGGCGACTCATCTGAGCGTTTTCAATTTGGGTGACGTGGAAGGGCTGGCCAAGTATACCGGCGACTATGACCTGCTGCGCCAGTTGCTGGTTGACGGCTACGCTGAGCCGGAGGAAACGATCAAACACCGGTTGATGCAGGACGAGCAGGGGGTGCAGTTGTATCGAGCGATCACCCGATTCCTGTACGAAGACAGCCAACTGCCGGGCTACAGCGGCTCCAATGCCGCTCTGCAAAAAGACGCCAAACAGCGGGCCTGCGGTGTGATCCAGCGCAGCTGGGCCTGGGGCAACTTGCTGGCCCAGCATTTCCCGCAGGCAATACGTTTGTCGATTCACCCACAGCCTGCCGACAGTCTGAAAATGGGCATCCACATGATGCCGACCAAAGACGACTGGCTGACTCCCTGGCATGGCGTGGCAGCCAACGTTAACGGACAGTTTGTGCTGATGAAGCGCAAGGACGCGCAGCAGCTGGCGGGCGAACTGGTGGCGATCCGCGGAACACCCAGCCATTACCTGGTCGAACAGCCACAGATGGCGTAATGCAGCACCTTGCGCCCGCCACTTTAACGGGCGTCTTTTAACGGCACGGTAGCCGTGTGAGCAGCAAATTCGATTCAAGGAGAGTGACCTATGGAAAATCAAATGCTGAACTGCCGCATTGAACTCAATACCCCTTTTGGCGCAGTGCTGACCCCGCAGTATCCCGGCCAATCTATCAGCGAACTGCCGGTGGCGATGCTTCGTTCACTGGCCCAGCAGCATCACCTGCTGGTGCTGCGCGGCTTTGACTCTGGTTTTACCGATCCGCAGGTACTGACCCGCTATGCCGACGGCTGGGGTGAGATCATGATGTGGCCGTTCGGAGCGGTGCTGGACGTGAAAGAGCATCCGGATGCCAAAGATCATATTTTCGACAGCAGCTATGTGCCGCTGCACTGGGATGGCATGTACAAGCCGACCATCCCGGAATTCCAGCTGTTCCATTGTGTGGCAGCACCTTCACAGGATGAGGGCGGCCGCACCACCTTTGTCGACACCACGTGCCTGTTGGCTAATGCCGATGAGTCACTGTTGGCGCAGTGGCGGGAAGTGTCGATCTCTTATCGCATTAAGCAGGTGGTGCATTACGGCGGTGAGGTTCGTTCGCCGCTGGTAGTGGATCATCCGAACGGCAATGGGCAGATTATGCGCTACAACGAGCCGCCGACCGCGGGCAAAAAGTTCCTTAACCAGCACGCGCTGGAATATCACGGGGTGCCACAGGAGCAGCAAGAGGCATTCCATCAGACCCTGCAACAGCATCTCTACGATCCTCGTCATTATTACGCCCATCAGTGGCAGCAGGGAGACGTGGTGATAGCGGACAACTTCTCGTTGTTGCACGGGCGCGAAGGCTTTACCGCGCGTTCTGCTCGCCATTTGCAGCGGGTGCATATTCAGAGCAACCCGGTGTGCGCCAATCAGGCGCTGAAACCGGCCAACGCAGAGGTTTAAACCCTATGGCAAGTATTCTGATTACCGCAGTGGCCACGCCCGGCCACGTTTATCCGATGCTGAGCATAGCCCGACACCTGACGGCACAGGGGCACCAGGTGCGGGTGATGACCGGTGCGCTGTTTCGTCAACGCGCGGAGGCGGCTGGCGCGCAGTTTATCGCCTTTGATGAGCGGGTAGATTTCGACTACCGCTATCTTGAGCAGCACTTTCCCGAACGGGCAGCGCTGCCGCCGGGCAATGCCCAGATGGCACTGGCGCTGAAAGACTTCTTCGCCGCCCCGATCCCGCTGTTGGATCAGCAGTTGCGAAGCGTGCTGGCTGCCGAGAATCCTGACCTGTTGATGGTGGAAAACTGCTTTTATGGGGTGCTGCCGTTGTTGCAGAGGGCGGATCGACCGCCGGTAATCGGCATTGGGGTAACGCCGCTGTCGTATTCCTCAAGGGATTCGATCTTCTATGGGCCTCGAATCCCCCCGGCGTTGTTGCCACGAGAGCTGCGGCGCGAACAGTTGGTGGACGAAGACACCCGCGCGCTAATTGATGAGGTGCAACGGAGCTTTGATATTGCGATGGCGCAATCTGGTGGCCTGCCGCTGCAGCAGCCCTTTACCGATGCGTTGATTGGCGGCTGCGATCGCTTTTTGCAACTGGCCACCCCGGCGCTGGAGTATCAGCGCGAAGATCTGCCGGGTAGCGTGCGCTTTATCGGGCCGCTGCGCAGCGCGGCGGCGACGCTTGAAACCACCGATGAATGGGATGAGGCCGACCGGCGGCCGTTGGTAATTGTTTCGCAGGGGACGCTGGCGAATGTCGATCTGCACCAGCTGATTGTCCCGACGCTGAAGGCACTGGCTGAATTGCCGGTTAGGGTTTTAGCGACCACGGGGGGCCGCCCTATTGACGAGTTGTTGGCGCTGTTGCCCGCGAATGCCAAAGTGCGGGAGTTCATCTCTTTCGAACACTGGCTGCCGCAGGCGGTGCTGTTGATCACCAATGGTGGCTATGGCTCAATCAACTACGCCCTGGATCAGGGGGTACCCTTGATTGTCGCGGGAACCGGCGAAGATAAACTCGAAGCCGCCGCAAGAGTGGTGGCGGCGGGCTGCGGCATTAGCTTGCATACCAGCACCCCGGACGAAGGGCTGTTGCGTCAGGCGGTGCAGCAAATTCTGGCGCAGCCGGCTTATCGGCAGCGTGCTGCGGTGGTGCAGGCCGATTACGCCCGTCACGATGCACTGACGGCAATTGCCGCTGAGGTTGCAGCGTTAACCCGTTGAGGGTATGGGAAATGGCCGCCGTGAGGCGGCCGCTTTCGCTACAAAGAGAACTGAATCAAAAACCGGTCAATCATGGCACGATCGTCAGCGGTCAGTGGCCAACCGGGGTGACGACAGTAATCGGTGGCAATGATATTGCGCCGTTGCAGAATCGTCTTCTCAACCTGAATAATGTATTCGCAGTGGCCCATCCAGCGCTGAATGTAAGGCAATAGCGTCTGATGTAACGCCTGCGCCGCTTCAGCTTCGTCGGCTTGCCAGTGGCGATAAATACGCAGATAAACCTCACTGAACGAACAGCCAGGCATCACACCTTTACCGCCCGCCGCCAGCATCTGCAACATATAAAGTCCGGCATAGCCATTTAACACACTGGCTTGTGGGGACAGTTGCAGAAATTCTTTGGTGTAATCCACCGGGGGATTGCACTCTATCTTGAACACCGCATGGGGATAGCGTGCCGCCACGTCAGCCAATTGTTGAGGCGTGATCGGCAATCCAGTTTCGCCCGGCGCGTATTGCACCATCACCGGGATATCTACGGCATCCAGTACGGCAAAGATGTGCTGTTGGATCGCCTGTGGACTGGGCTGCAGGAAAAATGGCGGCAGCAGCATCAACGCATCCGCGCCCAGTTGTTGATAATGACGAGCGCGTTTAACGGCGACTTCACTGCTGTGATCGGTGACTGAGATCGCGCGGTACAGTGGGGCACCCGCCAGCGTGGCGATAAATATTTCTGCCAGGCGGCCGCGTTCGCGGTCGTCCAGTTTAGGGAACTCACTGGCGATACCAAACAGCGTCGTTCCCTGAACGCCGGTGGCGGCCAAATGCTCCAGCAATCGCACAAAACTTGCTTCATCTATCTCGCCGTCAGCCTTAAACGGCATAGCGACAATAGGATTGACGCCGCAAATATCTGCGGCTTGATAATGGCTCATTATTCTTCCTCCCGGTCAGCCAGTACGGCCCCCTGCGCGGCCGGCATTGCCCAGCGGCGATAAAGCCGCAGGAAACCGCGTGGCACTTCTTTATCCACCGGTTGCCAGGTTTTACGTCGCAGGATCAGTTCGCTCTCGCTGACATGCAGCGTTAGGGTACGAGCTGGAATATCGATGGAGATCGGGTCTCCGTTCTGCACCAGTGCCAGTTCGCCGCCCTCCACCGCCTCAGGTGAAATGTGGCCGACAAACAGCCCGCGGTTGGAACCGGAAAAACGGCCATCGGTGATCAGGGCGCAACTGTCGGACAGGCCCATACCTTCCAGTGATTTCATCGGTTTATACATTTCCGGCATGCCGGGGCCGCCTTTAGGCCCTTCGTAACGCAACACCAGAGCACTGCCCGGTTTAATTTGGCCGGACATAATGGCGTCGACCGATTCCTGCTCGCTGTTGAACACCACGGCGGGGCCACTAAAACGCATCAGGCGATCGGGCACTGCGGCCGGCTTCACCACGCAGCCGAGCGGCGACAGGTTGCCGTGCAGCACGGCAACGCCGGCTTCATTGCGCACCGGAATGGCCAGGGTGTGGATGACCTCAGGACGTCGGCTTGGCGGGGTCTTCGCCAGTAGCTCAGCCTTGGTTTTACCGGTGACGGTCAAGGCGTTAAGGTCGAGCAGTTTGGCAATCTCAACTTCGACCGCCGGTACGCCGCCCGCTTCCCAGAAATCAATCATGTCATGCTCGGAGGCCGGGTACAGCGAGGCGACCAGCGGCACCTGATGACTCAGCTCATCGAAGGCGGACAGCGGCAGATGCCCCAATTCCGCTTCGTAGTGAATGGCTTGCAGATGCAGAATGGCATTGGTGGAACCGCCGGTGGCCAGTAGATAAACCATCGCATTGCGGATCGATGCGGCGGTGATTATTTGGCGTGCGTTAATGCCGTTGAGCACCAGCGCCACTGCCTGACGGCCGGTTTCGACAGCACATTCGCGCCGCTCTGCTGATACCGCCGGCAGTGTGCTGCTGCCCGGCAGGCTCATACCCAAAACTTCGCCGATACAGCACATGGTGTTAGCCGTACCGTACATGGTGCAGGAGCCGGGGCCTGGCTCGGCGATATTTTCGATATGAGCGAATTCCGCCTCATCGATTTCGCCGCGTTTTTTCCAGCCGATGGCTTCGGTGACGATGTTGCCGTCCCAGTGCTTGCCTTTATATTCCGCCGGATACATCGGCCCACCGTTGACCATGATCGCCGGAACGTCCAGCCGTGCCGCTGCCATCAGCATGGCAGGCACAATTTTGTCGCAGGATCCCAGCAGTACCATGCCGTCGAAACGATGGGCGCGCATCATCACTTCAATTGAGGCGGCGATCACCTCGCGAGCGGCCAGGATATAGCGCATGCCAAGATGCCCTTCGGCAATACCGTCGCAGGGGGCGATAGTGCCGAACACCATGCCGACACCACCGGCCTCTTCAATACCCTGTAATACCTTGGCCGTCAGTTCATTGAGGTTGACGTGGCCGGCGGTGGCGTTGGTATAGCTGTTAACCACGGCGATTACCGGGCGTCGCAATTGCTCATCGCTGTGGCCCATCGATTTATACAGCGCACGTTTCAGTGCGCCGTCATCCCCCTCCAAAATTGGGTTGAAATGCGTGCCGCAACTGCCGCTGCCACAGGTTCCACATCCGCTCATAATCAAAATCTCTCAGTGATATTTAAAGGGCTGTCGGCATCAGGCTGAGTCGCCTGATAGGGTTTTCTCTTTGGGTTTATCAACCTGGCCGGAAGCATGAAGATCAATGGGGCGCACAGCAGCAGGAAGCCCGCCAAAATGTATAACCCGCTGTCGGTTTGTCCGGTTTGGTCTTTCAACCAGCCGAGCACCGTGGGGCCGAAGAAACCGGCTAGGTTGCCGACGGAATTCACCAGTGCGATGCCGGCGGCGGCGGCAGTGCCGGAAAGCAACGCGCCCGGCAGGCTGATATAGGTGGGGATCAGCGCCAGGGTGCCGGACATGGCGATGCAGATCCAGGTCATCATCCAGAAGGTCGAGCCGCTGCAGTAAGCGCTGAGGGTGAGCCCGATACAGCCGATCACCGCCGGAATGGCGATATGCCAGCGCCGCTCCTGTTTCAAATCGGAATGTCGGCTGTTCCATATCATAAACAGAGCGCCAAACACGTAGGGCAGGGCCGCCAGCAGGCCGATTTGCAAATCGTCGCTGATGCCCGAGGTTTTGATGATGGAAGGTAGCCAGAAGCTGATGCCGTAGTAGCCGACGTTAAAACTGAAGAAAATCAATGCTAATAGCCAGACATACCGGTTAGCCAGCATCTCTTTGAGACTGTGAGCCGCTTTGCCGTTGGCTGCCAGGTCTCGGTTGGCCTGATCTTTAGCCAGATCGGCTTGCACCAGGGTTTTCTCTTCGGCAGTTAACCATTTGGCTTCGGCCACATTGTTATCCAGGTAACGCAACACCACAAAGGCCAGGACTAATGACGGGACGGCCTCAATCAGGAATAGCCACTGCCAGTTGTGCAAGCCGCCGACGTTTTCGAACAGCTTGAGGATCAAACCTGACAGCGGGCTGCCGATGATCACCGACAGCGGGGTGACCAGGATAAACAGCCCGAGCGTGCGGGCGGATCGCCACGAAGGGAACCACAGCGTTAAATAGAACACGATACCCGGGAAGAAACCGGCTTCGGCTACGCCGAGTAAAAACCGCAATACATAGAAGCTGGTAGGGGTGGTGACGAATATCATGGTTGCTGACAGTACTGCCCAGGTCGCCATGATGCGGGCTATCCAGAATCGCGGCCCAAAGCGTTGCATCAGCAGATTGCTGGGCAACTCAAAAATAAAATAACCAATGAAGAAGATACCGGCGCCCAGGCCATAGACGGTATCACTGAAGTTCAAAGCATCCTGCATATGCAGTTTGGCGAACCCGACGTTAACGCGGTCCAGGTAAGCGAAGAAATAACACAGGATCAAAAAAGGGATCAGGCGGCGGGTGATCTTGCCGTAGACCTGTGTTTCAGCGGCTTGCTCTGCCGACGGGGTTGCTGTAGTCAACTTCATGATCGATTCCTCAGAGTGATTGACCGGGCGTTAGGTCTCCCAGCCGATAGCAATCCACTTGTCATTCATTCAGGTAATACAAATCAGTTAATCTTGTAATACAAGAATGCTAGAGGCAAAAGAACCTAGAATCTGTGAGGGCGATCGGAATTACGACAAAGCGAGGTTTTTAAATAATATGAGCGAACATTTCCGGCTGTTTATGCCAATGATTCTTTTTGGCCGCGTTGAGCAGAATGACACGCATGCATTGGCGCGCATTTTCCACCTGCTTGAAGCGAATAGCCTCCAGCAGTTGCTGGTGTTCTTCGACGGCTTTTTGGGTCAGGCGTACGTCCTCTTCCAGCGTTTGCTGAAAAGAGAGGGCCATTGCGGCGGACAGCGCACTGCCTAATGAATGTAAAAAGGGGTTATGGCTGGCACCCAGTAAAGCGAGATGAAATGCCATATCGCCCTGTTCGAACAGTTCACGGCTGGCTTGTTGCTGCCCTTGCGCCATCAGTTTGCAGGCATCTTCGAGCGCCGCTAAATCATGGCCGGTGGCATTAACCGCCGCCAGCGCAGCGATATTGGGTTCAAAGATCAAACGAGTGACCATTAGCTGTTCAATCAACTGCGGATCGAGGCTGTCTTCAGCCAGCCAGGCCAGAACATCGGTATCCAAAAAGCTCCACTGCTGGCGTGAATTGACCGTACTGCGCTTCTTGGCCTGGATAGAAATCAGCCCTTTTGCGGCCAGCACCTGCAAGGCATTGCGTACCGAGGTGCGTGAAACCTCGTACTGCTGTGCCAGCTCATTTTCCCCTGGCAACGACAGCCCGGGCGGCAAATCACCCCTGATAATACGGCGTGCCAGATCTTGCGTCAGGGTTTCCGATAGGGTCGTGGGTGCGATTTTCATCCGTGTGGCTCTCAGGCAATAAAGCGGCAGTTAAGGCATATACTAAGCTAAGCGACTGATTGGTGGTACCCATGCCGGTTTTAGTGGATGAAATGAGAGGTTTTCCCTGCGGTTTTTAGCCATTGAAATTGCATGATTATGTACAATCGGCAACAGACACTTTTTAGGTCAATTGTTAACCCATTGACAGCATTGCTGATGAAATGCGGGAGATATCATAATTTTCTAATTATGAAATGAATCCTCTGGCGGTGATAGGGCGAGGCAGTTACCCTGAACCGATATACCCGTCATACTTGAAGCTGTATCTGTGTTGACTGCGCTCACTTACCCGAATCACTTACTGAAGTAAGCTCATCGGGATAAGTTCCCTTGTCGCCCTGATACAGCCCCAATTATTTAGGGTAATGAAATCAATTAATAAGAGAGAAAGTATGACTGATTCATTAATCCGCATTGCGATTGCGGGTTCCGGCGGCCGTATGGGCCGTCAATTGATCCAGGCGGTCCAGCAGGCACCGGGCGTGGTGCTGGGGGCAGCGATATCGCGGCCAGGTTCAAGCCTGATCGGTACCGACGCCGGTGAACTGGCGGGCGTTGGTGCACTGGGCGTGACCGTTAGCGACAGTCTGGAAAAGGTGGTCGATGATTTCGATATTCTGATCGACTTCACCCGCCCGGAAAGCACCCTGGCCTATCTGGCTTTCTGCGTTGAGCATAAAAAAGCCATGGTGATTGGCACTACCGGCTTTGATGACGCCGGTAAAGACGCCATCAAAGCCGCCGGGCAGCAGATTGGGATTGTCTTTGCCGCCAACTTCAGCGTCGGCGTCAATCTGGTGCTGAAACTGTTGGAAAAAGCCGCTCAGGTGATGGGCGACTATACCGATATCGAAATTATTGAAGCGCACCATCGCCATAAAGTGGATGCCCCTTCGGGCACGGCGTTGGCAATGGGTGAGGCTATCGCTGGCGCACTGGGGCGCGATCTTAAAGAGTGCGCGGTGTATGCGCGTGAAGGTTATACCGGTGAACGCGATCCGAAGAGCATTGGCTTTGCCACTGTTCGTGCAGGCGATATCGTGGGTGAGCATACCGCCATGTTTGCCGACATTGGCGAGCGGGTGGAGATTACCCATAAGGCGTCCAGTCGGATGACTTTTGCCAGCGGAGCGGTACGGGCAGCATTATGGTTAAGTAACCGTGATAAAGGCCTGTTTGATATGCGAGACGTACTCAATCTTGACCAGTTGTAATTGATTTTTATGCCATCGTGATGTGGTTATATTTATCATAATGCTATGATTAGTGGGCAATAATTTTATTGTCCATTTTTTTTAACATTTAAAACATGAGTTATGTTTATTTTTGTTTGTAACATGGTTGTTTGTGTGTGTTTTATTGTGTTTTTTTACCTGAATCACCCGGCGGTGATGTTTTTTGCCCTGGATTTAGCCTTCATTATTGTGCTTTTCTGTCATTCATCCCCGCAACCGTTTACCCGCCCGAGTTTAGCGGTGTTTTTATGGCTGCTAACCCTATTAAACGCCGAGAAGTGCAAAAATAAGAGAAAAAATGGCGCTTTGGGTAGACAAGCGGAGCTCTCATCATTAGAATGCGCCCAATTTGCCAAAAATTGACCTTGAGGGCGGTTTTTGCATTGATTTAGATCGCGATATCTGAATTAATATGCAAATATTGTGATTGATTATTCCTTGGAGGGTGTTTTGATTAAGTCAGCGCTATTGGTTCTCGAAGACGGAACCCAATTCCACGGTCGGGCCATCGGGGCAGAGGGTACGGCAGTAGGAGAAGTGGTCTTCAATACGTCGATGACCGGTTATCAAGAAATCCTCACTGATCCTTCCTACTCCCGCCAGATCGTTACTCTTACTTATCCTCATATCGGCAATGTCGGCACCAATGCTGCTGACGAAGAATCCTCCGCAGTACACGCCCAAGGCCTCGTCATTCGCGACCTCCCACTGATTGCCAGCAACTACCGCAACGAAGAAGGCCTGTCTGACTACCTGAAGCGTCATAACATCGTGGCGATCGCCGATATTGATACCCGCAAGCTGACCCGCCTGCTGCGTGAGAAGGGGGCACAGAACGGCTGCATCATTGCTGCCGATACCCCGGATGCAGCGCTGGCCTTGGCCAAGGCCAAAGGTTTCCCGGGCCTGAAAGGCATGGATCTGGCGAAAGAAGTGACCACCCAGGAAGCTTACAGCTGGCAGCAAGGCAGCTGGACGCTGGAAGGCGAACTGCCGGAAGCCAAAGCGGCCTCCGAGCTGCCGTTCCACGTGGTGGCTTACGACTTCGGTGCCAAGCGCAACATCCTGCGCATGCTGGTGGATCGCGGCTGCCGCCTGACGGTAGTGCCGGCGCAGACCCCGGCGGATGACGTGTTGAAGATGAATCCGGACGGTATTTTCCTGTCCAACGGCCCGGGTGACCCGGAGCCTTGTGATTACGCCATCACCGCCATCAAGCAATTCCTGGAAACCGACATTCCGGTGTTTGGCATCTGCCTCGGCCACCAGTTGCTGGCACTGGCCAGCGGCGCGAAAACCGTGAAGATGAAGCTCGGCCACCACGGCGGCAACCACCCGGTAAAAGACCTGGATAAAGACTGCGTCATGATCACCGCGCAGAACCATGGTTTTGCCGTGGACGAAAATAACCTGCCGGCGGAACTGCGCGTAACGCACAAATCCTTGTTTGACCACACGGTGCAGGGCATTCACCGCACCGACAAACCGGCGTTCAGCTTCCAGGGCCACCCTGAAGCCAGCCCGGGTCCACACGATGCTGCGCCGCTGTTCGATCACTTTATCGAACTGATCGAGACTTACCGTTCTAACGCCAAATAATCAGGAGCAGTAAAAAATGCCAAAACGTACAGACATAAAAAGCATCCTGATCCTCGGCGCTGGCCCGATTGTTATCGGCCAGGCGTGTGAGTTCGACTACTCGGGTGCTCAGGCGTGTAAAGCGCTGCGCGAAGAGGGTTACCGCGTTATTTTGGTGAACTCCAACCCGGCTACCATCATGACTGACCCGGAAATGGCCGATGCGACCTACATCGAGCCGATTCACTGGAAAGTAGTACGCAAAATCATCGAAAAAGAGCGTCCGGATGCCGTGCTGCCGACCATGGGCGGCCAGACCGCACTGAACTGCGCGCTGGAGTTGGAACGTCAGGGCGTGCTGGCCGAATTTGGCGTGACCATGATTGGCGCCACCGCCGACGCGATCGATAAAGCCGAAGACCGTCGCCGTTTCGACGTGGCGATGAAGAAAATCGGCCTGGACACCGCGCGCTCCGGCATTGCGCACAATATGGAAGAAGCGCTGGCGGTTGCCGCTGACGTTGGCTTCCCGTGCATCATCCGCCCTTCCTTTACCATGGGCGGCAGCGGCGGCGGTATCGCCTATAACCGCGAAGAGTTCGAAGAGATCTGCGAACGCGGCCTGGATCTGTCACCGACCAAAGAGCTGCTGATTGACGAGTCGCTGATTGGCTGGAAAGAGTACGAGATGGAGGTGGTGCGCGATAAGAATGATAACTGCATCATCGTCTGCTCGATTGAAAACTTCGACGCCATGGGCATCCATACCGGTGACTCAATCACCGTGGCACCGGCGCAGACGCTGACCGACAAAGAATACCAAATCATGCGTAACGCCTCGATGGCGGTGCTGCGTGAAATCGGCGTGGAAACCGGTGGCTCCAACGTGCAGTTCTCGGTTAACCCGAAAACCGGCCGCCTGATCGTTATCGAAATGAACCCGCGCGTGTCCCGTTCCTCTGCGCTGGCATCGAAAGCCACCGGCTTCCCGATTGCCAAAATCGCCGCCAAGCTGGCGGTGGGCTATACCCTCGATGAACTGATGAACGACATCACCGGTGGCCGCACGCCAGCCTCGTTTGAACCGTCTATCGACTACGTGGTAACCAAAATTCCTCGTTTCAACTTCGAGAAATTTGCCGGTGCCAACGACCGTCTGACGACTCAAATGAAATCCGTCGGCGAAGTGATGGCGATTGGCCGCACCCAGCAAGAGTCGCTGCAAAAAGCGCTGCGCGGTCTGGAAGTGGGCGCCACCGGTTTTGACCCTAAAGTGAGCCTGGACGACCCGGAAGCGCTGACTAAAATCCGCCGTGAACTGAAAGATGCCGGTTCTGACCGCATCTGGTACATCGCCGATGCCTTCCGCGCCGGCCTGTCGGTGGACGGCGTATTCAACCTGACCAACGTCGACCGCTGGTTCCTGGTGCAGATTGAAGAACTGGTACGCCTGGAAGAGCAGGTGGCCGAAACCGGCATCAACGGTTTAACGCAAGAGTTCCTGCGCACCCTGAAGCGTAAAGGCTTCGCCGATGCGCGCCTGGCCACTCTGGCCGGCGTTGCCGAAAGCGAAATCCGCAAATTGCGCCACGGTTATGGGCTGCACCCGGTTTACAAGCGTGTGGATACCTGCGCGGCGGAATTCGCCACCGACACCGCTTACATGTACTCCACCTATGAAGAAGAGTGCGAGTCCAATCCGACCAATGACCGTCCGAAAATCATGGTGCTGGGCGGCGGTCCGAACCGTATCGGCCAGGGCATCGAGTTCGACTACTGCTGCGTACACGCCTCGCTGGCGCTGCGCGAAGACGGTTACGAGACCATTATGGTCAACTGTAACCCGGAAACCGTGTCTACCGACTACGACACTTCCGACCGTCTGTACTTCGAGCCGGTCACGCTGGAAGACGTGCTGGAAATCGTGCGTATCGAGAAGCCGAAAGGCGTGATCGTGCAGTACGGTGGTCAGACTCCGCTGAAGTTGGCGCGTGAGCTGGAAGCCGCAGGGGTGCCGATTATCGGTACCAGCCCGGATGCGATTGACCGCGCTGAAGACCGTGAGCGTTTCCAACAGGCGGTACAGCGTCTTGGTTTGAAACAGCCGGCTAACGCCACTGTCGCCACCATCGAACAGGCGGTAGAAAAGGCAGCCGGTATCGGTTACCCGCTGGTGGTTCGTCCTTCCTACGTACTGGGCGGCCGCGCGATGGAAATCGTCTACGATGACATCGACCTGCGCCGTTACTTCCAGAACGCGGTTAGCGTTTCTAACGACGCGCCAGTGCTGCTGGACCGCTTCCTGGATGACGCGGTAGAAGTCGACGTCGACGCGATTTGCGACGGCGAACGGGTGCTGATTGGCGGCATCATGGAACACATCGAACAGGCGGGTGTGCACTCCGGTGACTCCGCGTGCTCACTGCCGGCCTACACCCTGAGCAAAGAGATTCAGGACGTGATGCGTCAGCAGGTTGAGAAACTGGCGTTCGAGCTGCAGGTTCGTGGTCTGATGAACGTGCAGTTTGCGGTGAAGAACAACGAAGTCTATCTGATTGAAGTCAACCCACGTGCTGCGCGTACTGTGCCATTCGTCTCCAAGGCGACCGGTGTTCAGTTGGCCAAGGTGGCGGCACGCGTGATGGCAGGAAAAACGTTGGCCGAGCAGGGCGTAACGGAAGAAGTTATCCCGCCTTACTACTCGGTGAAAGAAGTGGTGCTGCCGTTCAACAAGTTCCCGGGCGTCGACCCGATTTTAGGGCCGGAAATGCGCTCTACCGGGGAAGTGATGGGCGTTGGCCGTACCTTCGCAGAAGCCTTCTCCAAGGCGATGCTCGGTAGCCAGTCAGGCATGAAGAAACAGGGCCGTGCACTGCTGTCGGTACGTGAAGGTGATAAAGCCCGGGTGGTGGATCTGGCGGCAAGCCTGCTGAAACAGGGCTTTGAACTGGATGCGACCCACGGAACCGCCGTGGTACTGGGCGAAGCGGGGATTAACCCGCGCCTGGTCAACAAGGTGCATGAAGGCCGCCCGCACATTCAGGACCGTATCAAGAATGGCGAGTACACCTACATCGTTAACACCACGGCAGGTCGTCAGGCGATTGAGGATTCCAAGCTGATTCGCCGCAGTGCGCTGCAGTACAAGGTGCATTACGACACCACCCTGAACGGCGGCTTCGCCACCGCGATGGCGCTGAAGGCCGACCCGACCGAACAGGTGACTTCGGTGCAGGAGATGCACGCACGCATCGCCAAGTAATCAGATGATGCCGTAAGTCCCAGGGCGCTGCAGTTGCAGCGCCCTTATTTTTTTAACTCGTTCAGTGAATTTGTTGTCGTGAATTAGAAATTTCCGCTATCAATCATTCAGCAAACTGTCACTCTGTGTGATTGGTATATGCTTGATATATTGGCAAGGAACGAAGGAACGACGACAACCATGATCCTGATAATTTACGCCCATCCTTACCCCCGGCATTCCCATGCCAACCACCGTCTGTTACAGGCGGTCAAGGATCTTCCCGAGGTGGAAGTCCGTTCGTTGTATGAGCTGTATCCCGATTTCAATATTGATATCAATGCCGAACAGCGCGCGCTGGAGCGTGCCGATCTGGTGGTGCTGCAGCATCCGATGCAGTGGTACAGCCAACCGCCGTTGCTGAAACTGTGGATCGACAAGGTGCTGGAGCACGGTTGGGCCTATGGCCATGAAGGCGATGCCCTGGTGGGCAAAGATGTCCTGTGGGCAGTAACCAGCGGGGGGGATGAGCACCATTTCGAACTGGGTGATTACCCCAACTTTGCCGCTCTGGGGCAGCCGCTGCAGGCCACGGCGCTGTATTGCGGGATGAACTGGCAGCCCTATTTTGCCGTGCATAACACCTTTACCTGCAATGAACCGGCGCTGATTGCCGCCGGTGAGGCCTACCGGCGGCGGCTGGTAGACTACCTGATGGAACACAGTGAACCGGCGGAGCAGGGAGTCGAGCATGGATAATCACCATATGATGATTGAGGGGCTGATCTATCTGGGATCGGCCGCGCTGTTCGTACCAATAGCGGTGCGGCTGGGCTTGGGGTCGGTACTGGGTTATCTGATAGCCGGCTGCATTATCGGCCCTTGGGGGCTGAAACTGGTCTCTGATGCCGAGTCGATCCTCACCTTTGCCGAAATTGGCGTGGTGCTGATGCTGTTTATCATCGGGCTGGAGCTGGATCCGAAGCGGCTGTGGACTTTGCGTGCTTCGGTGTTTGGCGGCGGTATTATCCAGATGGCCGCTTGTGGGCTGGCATTGAGCGCCTTTTGCTATTTCCTTGGGCTGGACTGGAAGGTGGCGCTGCTGATTGGCCTGACGCTGGCGTTGTCCTCTACGGCGATAGCCATGCAGGCAATGAGTGAACGTAACCTGACGCCGTCACCGATAGGTCGCAGCGCCTTTGCCGCCCTGTTATTCCAGGATATCGCGGCGATCCCGCTGGTAGCGATGATCCCATTGTTGGCCAGCAGCGGCGCCGTCACCACGTTAGCGACCTTCGCCCTGTCGGCGGCCAAGGTCGTCGGCGCGCTGGTGATTGTGGTGCTGCTCGGCCGCTATGTGACCCGGCCGCTGCTGCACTTTGTCGCCCGCTCCGGCATGCGTGAAGTCTTTAGCGCCGTGGCGCTGTTCCTGGTGTTCGGTTTTGGCATTCTGCTGGAAATGGCCGGGCTGTCGATGGCGATGGGGGCTTTCCTTGCCGGGGTGATGTTGGCGAGTTCTGAATACCGCCATGCGTTGGAAAGTGATATTCAGCCGTTTAAGGGCCTGCTGCTCGGGCTGTTCTTTATCGGTGTCGGCATGTCGATCGACTTCGGTACCTTGTTCCATCATCCGCTGTTGATTGCCTCACTGCTGCTGGGCTTTATGCTGATCAAGGCGGCGCTGTTGTGGTTGATTGCTCCCTGGCTCGGCGTGCCGAAGCGTCAGCGCGGGATGTTTGCCATTTTGTTAGGTCAGGGCAGTGAGTTTGCCTTTGTTATCTTCGGGGCCGCACAGTTGGCCGGGGTATTGCCGCCGGAGTGGGCAAAATCTTTGACGCTGGCGGTGGCCTTGTCGATGGCGGTGACGCCGTTGTTGCTGGTGGTGGCGGCAAGGATTGAGAAAAACGCGCCGAAAGATGAACGACCGGCGGATGAAATTGATGATGAGAATGCCAGCGTTATCATTGCCGGCTTTGGCCGTTTCGGCCAGATCGCCGGCCGTTTGCTGTTGGCCAATGGTGTCCATACCGTGGTGTTGGATCACGACCCGGACCATATTGAAACGCTGCGTAAGTTCGATACCAAGGTGTTTTATGGCGATGCCACCCGCGCCGATCTGCTGGAGGCCGCAGGCGCCGAGCATGCCAAGGTATTGATCAATGCTATCGATGATGTCGAGGCCAATCTGCAATTGACCGAACTGGCCAAGCGGCACTTCCCGCACCTGAAGGTGGTGGCGCGAGCTCGTGACGTCGATCACTGGTATCAGTTGCGTCAATTAGGGGTGGAAAAACCGGAGCGTGAAACCTTTGAAAGCTCGCTGCGCGTTGGCCGTGAAACGCTGGAACTGTTGGGGCTGGATGCCTACGAGGCGCGCGAAAAAGCCGATACCTTCCGGCGCTACAACCTGAAAATGCTCGAGGAAACGCTGGAGAATTATCAGGATACCGAATTCCGTCTCGCCGGTCTGCAACGGGCCAAAGAGATGCTCAGCGCGGCTATCGAGCAGGATCAGAATCGGCTGGCACGGGTCCAGCAGAGCGGCTGGCGGGGCAGTATTGACGGCAAGGCCCCAGAGGATGAGGTGGTAGAAGCCAAGGGGTAAACATTGAAAGTTGTTTGTTAGCTTGAGATACCCGGGCCTAGCGCACCGTGGGGCCATTATGGGACACATCCATGTGCCCCACCCTACGGGCCGACTGGAAGTCGTTCTAATTTGCTCCCGGCAAATTGGTCGGCGGCCAAGGCCGCTACGACCCCATCGGCACGCTCTCCCTAATAACTGGCTTTATCAGTAGTCTGTGGGCGCAGCACGGTGCTGCGCCTCACTCGGGAAGGGTTAGCTCAGTGCGACCTTGATGCCCAGGGCAATCAACATGCCGCCCAATAATTTATCCACTATCTTCTGGGTCTTTTCCAGCCCGCGACGCACCGGGCCACTTTGGATCAGGAACACCAGCGCTGGCCACCACAGGACGGACAGGCCAAGGATAATCCCCGCGTACCACAGCTTTTCACCCAATCCAGAGTCGATCTGCAATACCTGAGTGAATACCGCCAGGAAGAACAGCGTGGCCTTCGGATTGAGCAGATTACACAGATAGCCTTGCACAAAGGCACTTCTCAGGCTCACCTGCTGCTGCGGTAAATTGCTGACGTTCATTTTGCCGCCACCGCGTGACAACAGCGCCTGAATACCAATCCAGACCAGATAGGCCGCACCGGCGTATTTCAGCACGTTGAACAGCCATGGCGTGGTGGTGATCACCACCGCCAGCCCGGCAACGCAGTAAGACATATGGGTTGCGACGCCGCAGATCACGCCTAGAGCGGTCATCATGGCAGCCAACCGCGGATAGCGGGCGGCATTCTTGATCACCATGAAAAAATCCGGGCCGGGCGACAGCATCCCCAGGGTGGCAATACCGGCAACGAACAGCGAAGTTTCAAGCATGATTTGACTCTCTGCACAAAAGGCCTAATTGCGCTGATAATAACGCCGCTTCTCCTGATGCGCATCAACCAAATGAGGTAATGTTTGGCAATAAGATGAACTTTATTTTGATGAGCCAGAGGCCCCCATGCAGCAGCCGACCACCACCGACCTGCCGCCGCCGCAGCGGCAACAGCGTGAAATCACCCGCCTGTGTATTCAATGCGCCTTGCTGTTGTTACAGCACGGGGCGGAAAGCATGGTGGTGGAGCAATTGTCGACCCGGCTGGGGCTGGCGTTAGGCATGGACAGCGTGGAAAGTTCGATATCGGCCAACGCGGTGGTGTTGACTACCCTCAGTCACGGTGAATGCCTGACCACGACGCGCAAGAACGTCGATCGCGGCATCAATATGCAGATGGTGACCGAGGTGCAGCATATCGTTATTTTGGCGGAGCACCGGCTGGCGGACGCACACGACGTGGCCCGCCGCCTGCAAAAAATCCGTCCGTTACGCTATCCGCGCTGGCTGGTGGTGTTGATGGTGGCACTGTCTTGCGGTTGCTTCAGCATGCTCAACGGTGGCGATCAAAAAGCCTTTGCCGTGACCTTTATCGCCAGCGGCCTGGCCATGTCGGTACGCCAAATGCTGACGGCCCGCCACATGAATCCGCTGATCAATTTTTGCCTGACAGCGTTTGTCGCCACCTCGGTTTCCGGTTTGTTGCTCCGGCTGCCGGTGTTCAGCCAAACCTCTACGGTGGCGATGGCTGCCAGCGTGTTGCTGCTGGTGCCGGGGTTCCCGCTGATTAACGCAGTGGCGGACATGTTCAAAGGTCACATCAATACCGGGTTGGCGCGTTGGGCGATGGCCAGCCTGTTGACGCTGGCGACCTGCATTGGCGTGGTGATGGCAATGTCGCTGTGGGATCTGCGGGGGTGGTCATGAATCTGCTTTGGGATTTGCTGCAGGACATGCTGCTGGCGGCGGTACCGGCGCTGGGTTTTGCCATGGTATTCAACGTCCCGGTGCGCGCGCTGCGTTATTGTGCGTTGCTTGGCGCAGTAGGCCACGGTTCACGTATGCTGCTGATGCACGCAGGAATGAACATCGAATGGGCCACGTTTTTGGCGGCGATTTTGATCGGCATGATCGGCATTTACTGGTCGCGCTGGCTGTTGGCGCACCCGAAGGTGTTTACCGTGGCGGCGGTGATCCCGATGTTCCCGGGTATCTCGGCCTATACCGCGATGATCTCGGTGGTGGAAATTTCGCATCTGGGGTACAGCGAGGCGCTGATGGCCACCTTGATGAGCAACTTTCTCAAAGCCTGTTTTATCGTCGGTGCGTTATCGATCGGGCTGTCGTTACCCGGGCTGTGGCTGTACCGGAAACGCCCTGGCGTTTAAGCATGACCAGCCGGAAAAATTGAGTATTAGATATACTGATAAGAGCTATCTTATATATTCATATTGCTTGATTAGCCTATCGACGCCAGTTGGGGCTTTACGTATAGTGTGAGCAATTTTGCTGCCTACACAGGGTTTAACAATGATTATCAGCCTGATCGCTGCCTTGGCGGCGGATCGCGTTATTGGCATGGAAAACGCCATGCCGTGGCACCTGCCGGCGGACTTAGCGTGGTTTAAACGTAACACGCTGAATAAACCGGTGATTATGGGCCGTAAAACTTTCGAGTCGATTGGTCGTCCGTTGCCGGGCCGCCATAACATCGTGTTAAGCAGCCGCGCCGGCACCGATGCCGGGGTGACCTGGGCCACGTCTATCGACGAAGCGCTGGCCGCTGCCGGGGATGTGGAAGAAGTGATGGTGATCGGCGGTGGGCGTATCTACAGCCAATTCCTGGCACGTGCCAATCGCATGTATCTGACGCATATCGATGCCGAAGTCGGTGGCGACGCCCATTTCCCGGACTATGAGCCGGATGAATGGGAAACGTCGTTCAGCGAATTCCACGATGCTGACGAAGTGAATTCTCACAGCTATTGCTTCGAGATTTTAGAACACCGTTAATTTCCGGGCGTTAGTTGTTCTTCCTGAGGGCGCAATTTCTTGCGCCCTTTGTCGTTTCTGCGGCAAACCTGCGCCAGCTTCTGATTGTAACATTTTCGTCACACTTCCTGATTAGTATGAAGCCCAACTCTGAGCGCCCGGCAACTCTGGTGAATCTTGACTGCGGCGCCATTTAAAAAAGGAAGCAAAGCAATGACGAGCAAAATTGAGCAATTAGATGCCGACCGCCTGACCGATCCCACCCGTCGTAAACTGCTGTTGGGCAGTGCCGGAGCCGTAGGCCTGGCCGGTTTCCTCGGCGGTGGTATCTGGACGGTTTCCGCCGAAGCGCTGGCCGAGGATCTACCGCCGAACAAGCTGCTGGGTTTCAAAGGCATTGCGGCCTCAACGGCAGATGAGGTGGTGATTGCACCGGGGTACCGCGCCGAGGTGCTGATCTCCTGGGGTGAGCCACTGGTAGAGGGCGCTGCCGCTTTTGACCCGCAGGGCAACAACAGTGCCGCCGACCAGGAAAAGCAGTTCGGCGACAATAACGATGGCATGAGCTTCTTCCCGATTGATGATAATCACGGCGTAATGGCCATCAACAACGAATATGTTAACGAGCAGTATCTGTTTGCCCATGGCGGCAGCAAGGCCACCAGTCTGGAAGATGTGCGTAAATCGCAGGCCGCGCACGGTGTTTCCATCGTGGCGGTAAAACGCGCCGGTGACAGCCAGCGATGGGAAGTCGAACGTCCTTCGCGCTATAACCGCCGTATCACGGCCAACACCGAGATGCAGTTCAGCGGCCCAGCCGCCGGCCATGTATTGCTGCAAACGGCAGCCGACCCGACCGGGCGCAAAGTGCTGGGCACCTTCGGCAACTGCGCCAACGGTAAAACGCCCTGGGGCACTTACCTGACCTGTGAAGAGAACTTCGATACCTATTTTGGCACCCATCAGGCCGACTATAAGACCACGGCGGATCAAAAGCGCTATACGCTAAAAGTCAGCGAACCGGAACGCAACTGGCCGGATTACGACGAGCGTTTTGACGTGGCGAAGAACCCGAATGAATTTAACCGCCACGGCTGGATCGTCGAAATCGACCCGATGAATCCGACCTCGACGCCAATCAAACACACGGCGTTGGGCCGCTTCAAACATGAAAATGCTGCGGTAACCGTTGCCAAGGATGGTCGCCTGGTGGTTTACATGGGCGACGATGAGCGTGGTGAGCACATCTACAAGTATGTTTCCAAAGGCGTGGTCGACGTGGCTAACCCGGCTAACAACCGCAGCCTGCTGGACGAGGGCACGCTGTATGTGGCGCAGTTTGACGGAGATGCTGCCGGCACGCCGTTGAAAGGCACCGGGCGCTGGGTTGCCCTGGAGTTCGGCAAAAATGGCCTGACGCCGGAAAACGGTTTCCGTGATGAGGGCGAAGTGCTGATCTTCGCCCGCAAGGCCGCGGCACAGGTGGGCGCCACCAAAATGGACCGTCCGGAATGGATCGCAGTCAATCCGCATGATGGTCGTGCCTACTGCACACTGACCAACAACAGCAAGCGCGGCGAAGAAGGCATGCCATTGAACGCGGCTAACCCACGTCCGAACAATGTCTATGGCCAAATTATCCGTTGGGATGAGGGTGGCGATGCTACGGCGGCATCCTTTACCTGGGATATTTATGCGCTATGCGGCAACCCGATTGCGCACCCGGAAGGGGTGAACCGCGGTACGCCAAACATTACGGCAGACAATACCTTTAACAGCCCGGACGGGTTGGGTTTTGATAAGGCCGGCCGTCTGTGGATCCTCACCGACGGTAAATACAGTAACAAGGGCGACTATACCGGGCAGGGGAATAATCAGATGCTGGTGGGCGATCCCCTCAGTGGCGAGATCCGCCGCTTTATGGTCGGGCCAAAGTCGTGCGAGCTGACCGGGATTACCTTCACGCCGGATTATAAGACGATGTTCGTCAACGTTCAGCATCCGGGGGAAGAAGGAGATTCGCATTTCCCGAACAATAGTCCTCGCCCGCGCTCATCAGTATTGATGATTACGCGTGAAGACGGTGGGGTTATCGGGGCTTAACCAGAAAACAGCGGGGCGGCGTTGACCGCCTCGGCTTGATTATGACGCTGCCTGCTGATGCACGCCGTCCAGCAGATCCCGGCGATTGGCCGGTTGGGTAAAGTACTGGCGGTCTTCCCAGCGCAGCATGGTCAGGTCGCCTCCCCAGCAGCAGCCGGTATCGAGGCCAATAACGCCTGCCGGTGTACCTCTGCCTTCCAGTGATGCCCAGTGACCAAAGATAATGGTGTAGTCGGCATCGACCAATCGTGGCAATTCAAACCAGGGTTTGAGCGGCGCAGGCGCGGTGCCTGGCGCATCTTTGCAGATCATGTCGAGCTGGCCATTCGGGAAGCAGTAACGCATGCGCGTCAGGGCATTGGTGCTGAAACGCAAGCGCGCCAGCCCACTCAGTTCCGGGCTCCAGTTGTTCGGCATATCGCCGTACATGGCATCAAGAAACAGTGGGTAGCTGTCGCTGCTCAGTACCGCTTCCACTTCACGGGCGCACAGTTGTGCGGTTTCAATGTCCCACTGCGGTGTGAGACCGGCATGCGCCATCACCAGTTTGAGTTGTTCATCCACCTGCAATACCGGTTGGCGGCGCAGCCAGTTGATCAATTCATCGGCGTCCGGGGCTTCTAACAGCGGGGTGATACGGTCTTTGGGCTTGTTGCGGCTGATGCCGGCGTAGACCGCCAGCAGGTGCAGGTCGTGGTTGCCCAACACCATGCGTACCGCAGGGCCGAGTGAACGCACGTAGCGCAATACATCCAGTGAACCGGGGCCGCGGGCGACCAAATCGCCGGTCAGCCACAGCTGGTCATGCTGAGGATCGAAAGCCACCTGGGCCAATAGCGATTTCAGTTCATCAAAACAGCCATGAACGTCGCCGATAAGATATGTCGACATAATTAGTGAATCAGCGTTGGAATGGCTAAGCGGAACACCGGAATGGCGGTCTGGAACGGCTGACCCTGATGATCAACCATTTCGTAATGGCCTTCCATGGTACCCAATGGCGTTTCCAGGATCGCGCCGCTGGTGTATTGGAATTCTCCACCGGGCGGGATGAGCGGCTGTTCGCCGACGACGCCTTCGCCCTGAACTTCGGTCTGACGGCCATTGCTGTTGGTGATCAGCCAGTAGCGGCCCAGCAGTTGCACATTGAAACGCCCCAGGTTGCGGATGGTGATGGTATAAGCGAAGACGTAACGTTCTTCCTCAGGTATCGACTGTGATTCCACATAGACACTTTGTACCTGAATACATACGCGGGGCGAATCAATCATGACCACTACTCCTTATTGCTGCGGCGCGGGATTGGCTGAAAGCCAGTTGGCCAGCTTACAGTATTGCGCCACAGAAATATTCTCTGCTCTCAGTATCGGATCGATACCCAACTCCGTCAGTTGCTCTGGGGTAAACAGGTCGCCCAGGCTGTTACGGACGGTTTTCCGGCGTTGGTTGAACGCCTGAGTGGTAATACGGCTCAGCATCCGCACGTCACCCACCGGGTTCGGGTTCACCAGGTGTGGCACCAGACGTACCACGGCGGAATCCACTTTCGGCGCCGGGGTGAAGGAGGTCGGTGGCACTTCCAGCACCGGAATAACGTTGCAGTAGTACTGCGCCATTACGGTCAAACGCCCGTAGGCCTTGCTGTTCGGACCGGCAACCAGGCGGTTAACCACTTCTTTCTGCAACATAAAGTGCATGTCGCGAATGGCCTGAGTATAGCTGAAAAGGTGGAACATCAGCGGCGTCGAAATGTTATACGGCAGGTTACCAAACACGCGCAGCGGCTGGCCAGCCTGTTCGGCCATTTCGGCAAAGTTCACCGTCATGGCATCTTGCTGGTGAATGGTCAGTTTGTCTTTCAGCTGTGGATGATTTGCCAGGCGGGCCGCCAGGTCGCGGTCCAGCTCAATCACCGTCATGCGATCCATTCGTGCGCCGACCGGCTCGGTCAGGGCACCCAGACCGGGGCCGATTTCAACCACCGCTTCACCCGGCATCGGGTGAATGGCGGAGACAATGCTGTCGATGACAAACTGATCGGTTAAAAAGTTCTGTCCAAAGCGTTTGCGGGCAAAGTGCCCTTGGTGGACTTTATTATTCATTACAATTAATTATCATTTTAATGGCGAGATTCAAGGCCGTTTTAAAACTGCCTGCATCGGCGGTGCCGGTGCCGGCCAGTTCCAAAGCGGTACCGTGGTCGACCGAGGTACGGATAAAAGGCAAACCGAGGGTAATATTTACCGCCCGGCCGAACCCTTGGTATTTTAGCACCGGCAGACCCTGATCGTGATACATCGCCAGCACAGCATCGGCATGTTGCAGATACTTGGGCTGGAACAGGGTGTCTGCCGGCAGTGGGCCGATAAGAGTAATACCTTCAGCACGCAGCGCGTCGAGCGCCGGGATGATGGTATCTATCTCTTCACGCCCCATATGGCCGCCTTCCCCGGCATGCGGGTTCAAGCCGCAGACGTAGATCTGCGGTTTGGCGAGGCCAAATTTGGTTTTCAGGTCGTGGTCGAGAATGCGGATGACTTCATGCAGGCTTTGCCGGGTGATAGCGCCAGGCACCGCCAGTAAAGGCAGGTGGGTGGTCGCCAGCGCCACGCGCAGCTCTTCGGTCGCCAACATCATCACCACGCGATCGCAATGGCTACGATCGGCAAAGAATTCGGTATGGCCAATGAACGGCACGCCGGCGTCGTTGATGACGCCCTTGTTCACCGGGCCGGTGATCAGCGCGGCGAATTCACCGTTCAGACAACCGTCGCAGGCACGCGCCAAAGTTTCTACCACGTAGGCGCTGTTACCTACGTTCAACTCACCCGCAACTACCGGATGCGCGGTAGCGACCGGCAATACCGTCAAGGTACCCGCGCGCTGCGGCTGAGCAGGTTGCTGTGGCTGATAGGTGCGCAGTTGCAGCGGCAGGTCTAACTGCCGGGCGCGTTCAAGCAACAAGGCCGGATCCGCGCACACCACCAGTTCAACAGGCCAATCCTGTTGCGCCAGCGCTGCCACCAAATCCGGCCCAACCCCGGCAGGCTCGCCGGGGGTGATTACGATACGATTATTGTTGTGCATTACCGTCAAGGATCTTCACGTAAGCCTGAGCACGTTGTTCCTGCATCCAGGTCTGCGCTTCTTCAGCAAACTTGCGGTTGAACAGCATGCGATAAGCGCGATCTTTCTGCGCCGCATCGGTTTTGTCTACCTGACGCGTATCCAGCAACTGAATCAGGTGCCAGCCGAAGGAAGAGTGCACCGGTTGGCTGACTTCGCCTTTGCTCAGCTTCATCAACGCGTCGCGGAAGGCCGGATCGTAGATGTCTGGAGAAGCCCAGCCCAGATCGCCGCCCTGCAATGCAGAACCTGGATCCTGAGAAAGCTGTTTGGCTTCGTCAGCAAACTTGGCGCGGCCGCTCTTGATTTCTGCAGCAACGGCTTGCAGTTTTGCACGCGCCTGATCGTCGGTCAGCACCACAGAAGGTTTCAGCAGAATGTGACGAGCGTGAACCTCGGTAACCGACACTGACTGGTTGGCACCACGGATATCATTCACTTTCAGGATGTGGAAGCCGACGCCGGAACGGATTGGCCCAACCACATCGCCTTTTTTGGCGTTAACCAGTCTTTCGGCGAACAGGGTCGGGATCTCCTGCAGCTTGCCCCAGCCCATGTTGCCGCCTTTCAGCGCCTGGGAGTCGGCAGAGTAGGAGATTGCCAGCTTGCCGAAATCGGCGCCGCCGTTGATTTCACCCATCAGTTTTTTAGCCAGGGCTTCCGCGTCGTCTACCTGCGCCTGCGACGGGTTTTCCGGCAGCGGGATCAGGATGTGACTGATGTTCATTTCGGTATCGCTACCGTTCTGGGCACCAACCTGAGCGGCCAGTGAGTCCACTTCCTGCGGCAGGATAGTGACGCGGCGGCGCACTTCGTTGTTACGCACCTCAGAAATCAGCATTTCCTTGCGGATCTGCGAACGGTAGGTGTTGTAGTTCAGGCCTTCATACGCCAGACGGCTGCGCATCTGATCGATGCTCATTTTGTTCTGTGCGGCGATGTTGCCGATGGCTTTGTCCAGATCGGCGTCAGAAACGTTGATCCCCATTTTCTTGGCCATCTGCAGCTGGATGTTATCCATAATCAGGCGCTCAAGGATCTGGTGACGAAGCGTTTTGTCATCCGGCAATTGCTGGCCGGCCTGCTGTGCATTGAGTTTCACCGACTGCAACAGGGTGCTTACGTCGCTCTCAAGAACCACGCCGTTATCCACGACGGCGGCAACTTTATCCACTTCTTGGGGTGCTGCGAACGCGGTATTGGCACAAACCACCAATCCGAGAATAAGCGTTCTCCAGTTCTTCATACATTTCCCATTATGTAATCCGCAAATGCGGGTTAAAGTTCTCGTTTTCAAAGTGTTACAAAGCATCAAAATGCACGCTGGTAAGGCAGAATACCGCCACGCAACATTTCTGCGGAGCCCAGACTGTGATCGCTGCTCAGGCCACGCAGTTCGACGTTGAACGAAACTTTGTTGTCATAAACGCTGGTATTGTTGCTGCCATTCCAGTCGGTGATCTTACGCTCATAGCCCAAGGTCACTGCCCAGCAGCAGGTGTTGTACTTCACACCGAGCAACTGATCGGCGGACTGTTTGGCACGGGTATCGTAGTAATAAGCCCCAACGACTGCCCAACGATCGGCGATTGGCCAACTGCCGGTGACGCCCACCTGCGAAATACCGTCCTGATAGGCCGGAACCTGCGTGGTGTTCAGTGCCGTTTCAATATACTCCGGCGTAGCGTAACGGTAGTTCAACTGCAGGACGCGTTCAGAATCCTGACGGTATTCCAGTACGCCGTTGCCCAATGAAACGCTATTGAGGCGCGTGTCATACTGCAGGCCGCCACGCAGGCCCCAACGATCGTCAATCTTCCAATAGGTGTCACCGGCCCAGGCCAGGCTGCCGGTATCATCATTGTTATCGTAACCCGTGGTTTGGTCACCGGTACGGGAACGGCTGAAGTAGTAGATTTGACCCACGGAAGCGTTAAAACGTTCAACCAGCGCGTCATCATAAATTCGCGTGGTCAAACCGGTTGAAACACGGTTCTGTGAAGCGATGCGATCCAGGCCGCTGTAGGTGCGGTCACGGAACAGACCGGAGTAGTCGGTTTGCAGCAGCGTGGTGTCGTAGGTGTAGATGTTGCTCTGGTCGCGATACGGCACATACAGGTACTGCATGCGCGGCTCCAGGGTCTGGGTATAGCCTTCGGACCAATCCATTGGGCGGTCGAACACCATCTTGCCGTCGACCTTGAACTGCGGCAATACGCGGTTGACCGAGTCTTCAAGACCTGGCGCATTGTTACCGGTACGGCTCTTGTAGTTGGCGGCAAAACCGTCAGGAATATCCTGCTGATAGTGGGTCGCCAGCAGTTTGGCCTCGGTGTTCAGACTGCCCCAGCCGTTGGTTAGCGGCAGGCTCAGCGTCGGTTCCATATGCAGACGAGTGGCGTCCGGGCTGTATGGGTTGACGCTGATAAACTTGGCCGCCTGGCCGTAAATGTGGAAATCGAACGGGCCGAGATCGTCTTTATAGTAATTCAGATCAAGCTGCGGCTGAACTTTATAAGAGTCTGAACGGCTGCGATCGGTATCGTCGTAGATCTGGAACTGCTTGGAGCTTAACGTCGCGTCCCAGTTATCGATGGCGTAGCCGAGGCTGAATTTCTGCGTCGCATAACCGTCGGTGGTGGAACCGTATTTGGAGTCCAGATCGGTAAAGTATTTGGAATCGCTGACCTTGGTGTAGTCGACGTTGAAGCGCCACACCTGGTCCATCACCCCATTGTGGTTCCAGTAGAACAACCAACGTTTACTGTCGTCAGGGTTGTCCTTGCTGTATTCCTGGTCGTTCGGCAACCAGTCGAACTCCATCAGGCCCAGGCCCGGCTGCACCAGATAGCGGAATTCGTTCTGCAACTGCAGGCCGCGTCGGGACATGTAGTGCGGTGTGATGGTGGCGTCGAAGTTCGGCGCAATGTTCCAGTAATACGGCAGCATGAATTCAAAGCCATTGCTGCTGCCATATTTTGCATTCGGGATCAGGAAACCGGAGCGACGTTTATCACCGACCGGCAATTGCAGGTACGGGCTGTAAAACACCGGCACGCCGCCAATTTTAAAGCGGGCGTTCCAGATTTCCGCCACCTGCTCTTCGCGGTCGTGGATCACTTCGGTACCGACCACGCTCCAGCTGTCGTCGCCCGGCAGACAGGAGGTAAAGGTGCCGTTTTCCAAAATGGTGTAACGGTTGGCGCCGCGCATCTTCATCTTGTCGGCATCGCCACGCCCCTGACGGCCTACCATTTGGTAGTCACCCTCATAGACGTCGGTATCTTTGTTGTTCAGGTTTGACCAGGCTTTCGGGCCTTTCAGTTTGATCTGATTGTCGCTGTAGTGCACGTCACCGGTAGCGGTCACGGTGCGCACCGGATCGGTCTGCCCCGGATTTTGCGTCTGGTTCAACTCCACCTGTTTGGCGGTCAGGGTGCTGTTGCCTTGTTCAATATTCACATTACCGGTGAACAGCGCGCTTTTCGGATAGTCCGCGCGGGAGTCATCGGCGTGAATGGTGACAGGCAGGCTGTTGGGATCGCCGCTGACCAGCGGTTTATCATAAACAGGAACGCCAAGCATGCATTGCTCAGCAAGGTCAGCCAGAGCGTGCTGGCTGTAGAGTGCCGTCCAAATCAGTGTGGCCAGCAGTGTTGGGAAACTTTTTTTCATACGCGGTTTTGGTGTTCCGTCATCAGAGGCGTCATGTCCGGCAAACGGTCAGAGACTATATTACTCATCTGCGTTGCGCTAGTGTTAAATCCGGCCGTTTACTTGCGTCGTCGATAGGCGCAAAGATAAATGACAGGTATGATAATCCAAATCCTGAGAAAAATCGCCTTAACCCTTACCTAAGACGGAAGGGAGCAGTCGGCTTTCGGCATGATAATTGAGGAGTATATGCAGTATTGGGGAAAACTGCTCGGGGTCATCGTGGCCATTTGGGCTGGCGCGGGATTCTGGGGTGTAGTTTTGGGGCTGATTGTCGGTCATATGATTGACACTGCGCGCAGCAATAAGCGTAGCCGGGGCTTTTTCGCCGGCCAGCAAACGCGGCAAACGTTGTTTTTCCGCACCACTTTTCAGGTGATGGGTCACCTGACCAAATCAAAAGGACGCGTTACCGAGGCGGATATTCAGATCGCCAGCCTGTTTATGGATCGTCTGCAACTGCACGGAGAAGCACGTACCGCGGCGCAGCAGGCATTTCGTGAAGGCAAGCAGAGCCAGTTTCCGCTGAGAGAAACGCTGCAGCAGTTCCGCAGCATTTGTTTCGGCCGTTTTGACCTGATTCGGATGTTTCTGGAAATTCAAATCCAGGCGGCATTCGCCGACGGTTCGCTGCATCCCAACGAGCGGCAGGTGCTGTATGTGATTGCTGAAGAGCTGGGTATTTCGCGTGCGCAGTTCGATCAATTCCTCAGCATGATGGAAGGCGGGCGCCAGTTTGGCGGCGGTCAGCAGGGCGGTTATTCGCACGGCGGTTTCCAGCAGGCGCAACGTGGGCCTACGCTGGACGATGCTTGCAAAGTGCTGGGTGTCAGCAGTAGTGACGATGCCACCACCATCAAGCGCGCTTACCGCAAGCTGATGAGCGAGCACCATCCGGACAAGCTGGTGGCAAAAGGTTTGCCGCCGCAAATGATGGAAATGGCCAAGCAGAAAGCGCAGGAAATTCAGGCAGCGTACGACCTGATCAAGCGCGAGAAAGGCTTCAAATAACTCTACCCGTCATACTTCGAGCCGCAGGGGCGTTGGCTGCCTGCGCTTACCCCGGTCACGTACTTTTGTACGCTCCCGGGGTTGCGCTTAGTTGCCGCCTTCCTGCAACTCGAATTATTTAGGGTATAGCTGCACAGTGAAGTTAGAAATCCGGCTCGACGCGAAAGTGCATGGGTGTCTTGAACGCCGGGTGGGTAATACGCAGTTCCTGGGCATGCAGCTGTAACCTGGGCGCCATGGCTTTGACTTCTGGCGGGGCGTAGAAACCGTCACCGAGGATCGGGTGGCCCAGCGCCAGCATATGCACGCGTAACTGATGCGAGCGGCCGGTAATCGGCATGAGTTTTACCCGCGTGCTGCCATCGGCGTCGCGTGACAGCACCAGATACTCGGTTTGCGCCGCTTTGCCCGTTTCGAAACACACCTTCTGCAACGGCCGGTTCGGCCAGTCACAAATCAGCGGTAAATCTACCAGGCCTTCATCGTGCTCCAGATGGTCCGATACGCGGGCGATATAAGACTTCTTCGGCTCGCGATCGCGGAACTGGCGCTTTAGCTCACGCTCAGCCGCCTTGTTCAGCGCCACCACAATCACACCGCTGGTCGCCATATCCAGGCGATGCACCGATTCTGCCGCCGGGTGATCCGCCAGGATGCGCGTCATCAGGCTGTCTTTATTTTCCGGTGCGCGGCCGGGTACCGACAACAGACCACTCGGTTTGTTGACCACCATAATGTGCTCATCCTGATACAGAATATGCATCGGGCCTTGCGGGGGATTGTAGGGTTCCATCTAATTGGCTCCGCTGAAAGTGACAACAGGGGAACCGAAGTTCCCCCGGAGTTTGATGACAAAGTTGTCTTTGAACCCGAGATACCCGGGCCTAGCGCACCGTGGGGCCATTATGGGACACATCCGTGTGTCCCACCCTGCGGGCCGACTGGAAGTCGTTCCAATTTGCTCCCGGCAAATTGGTCGGCGGACAAGCCGCTACGACCCCTTCGGCACGCTTTCCCTAATAACGGGCTCTTTCAGCAGTCTAAGGGGACGTAGCGCAGGTTACTGGTGAGTTACCACCACCAGACGGATAGCATCCAGACGCCATCCTGCTTCATTCAGGTTAACCAGCACCTGCTTGCGATTGAACTCCAGCGCTTCGACTTCGTCATCACGGATGTTCGGGTTGACCGCCTTCAGGGCTTCCAGACGCGCCAACTCGGTGCTGAGTTTGTCATCCGCTTCCTGTTTCGCCTGCTCTATCAATGCGCGAGCCTGCTCTTCAACCAGGCTTTCGGCCTGTTGCAGCATGGCATGCACATCCTGTTGCACCGCATTGACCAGTTTGCTGGAGGTATGGCGGTTAACCGCGTTCAACTGACGGTTAAAGCTTTCGAATTCAACCTGTGCGGCCAGATTGGTCCCTTTGCGGTCCATCAGCATACGGATTGGCGTCGGTGGCAGGAAGCGGGTCAGTTGCAGGTGCTTCGGCGCCTGTGCTTCTACCACGTAGACCAGTTCGACCAGCAGGGTACCGACCGGCAGCGCTTTGTTTTTCAACAGGGAAACCGCACAGCTGCCGGTATCGCCGGACAGGATCAGATCCAGGCCGTTGCGAATAATCGGGTGTTCCCAACTGACGAACTGTGCATCTTCACGCGACAGTGCCTGCTCGCGATCGAAGGTCACGGTGCAGCCGTCCTGCGGCAGGCCCGGGAAGTCCGGTACCAGCATGTGGTCGGATGGCGTCAGAACAATCAGGTTGTCGCTGCGGTCGTCCTGGTTGATGCCGACGATATCGAACAGGTTAAGCGCAAAGCCCACCAGATTGACGTCGTTGTCCTGGTTGGCGATGGCCTCAGCCAGCGCTTGCGCTTTCTCGCCGCCGTTGGAGTGCATTTCCAACAGGCGGTCACGGCCCTGCTCCAGTTGCACTTTCAGGTGGTCGTGCTGCTGACGGCAGTGGTGAATGAACTCATCCAGCCCTTCCTGCTCGGTCGGTGCCGCCAGGAAACCAATCAGTTGCTCGTAGCCGCTGTCATAAATGGTACGGCCGGTCGGGCAGGTATGCTCGAAGGCATCCAGCCCTTCGTGGAACCAACGGCCCAGCACCGCCTGAGCGGTGTTTTCCAGATAAGGCACCATAATCTGAATGTCATGCATCTGGCCGATACGGTCCAGACGGCCGATACGTTGTTCCAGCAGATCCGGGTTGAACGGCAGATCGAACATCACCAGGTGGCTGGCGAACTGGAAGTTGCGGCCTTCTGAGCCAATTTCCGAGCACAGCAGCACCTGGGCACCATCTTCTTCTGAGGCGAAGTAAGCGGCAGCACGGTCGCGTTCGATAATGGACAGGCCTTCGTGGAAGACCGCGGCGCGGATCGCTTCACGTTCACGCAGCACTTGTTCAAGCTGCAGCGCGGTGGCGGCGTGGGCGCAGATCACCAGTACTTTCTCGTGGCGGTTGGCCACCAGGTAGTTCAGCAACCATTCAACGCGCGGATCGAAGTTCCACCAGGTGGCGTTCTCGCCTTCGAATTCCTGATAAATTTGCTCCGGGTACAGCATATCGCGCGCGCGCGCCTCAACGCTTTTCTTCGCGCCCATGATACCGGACACTTTAATCGCGGTCTGGTACTGGGTCGGCAGCGGCAGCTTGATCTGGTGCAGGAAACGGTGCGGGAAGCCTTTGACGCCGTTACGGGTGTTACGGAACAGCACGCGGCTGGTGCCGTGGCGGTCCATCAACATGGTGACCAGTTCCTGACGCGCCTGCTCACTGTTTTCGCTGTCGCTGTTGGCCGCTTTCAGCAGCGGTTCGATATCCTGCTCGTCGATCAGTTCGCCCAGCAGGTTCAGTTTGTCATCGGCCAGGCGTTCACCGCTCAGCAGCAGGGTGACGGCATCGGCCACCGGGCGATATTTTTGCTGTTCGGCGACAAAATCCTGGTAATCGTGGAAACGGTTCGGATCCAGCAGGCGCAAGCGGGCGAAGTGGCTTTGCTGGCCGAGCTGTTCCGGGGTGGCGGTCAGCAGCAGCACGCCGGGAATGTGCTCAGCCAGTTGCTCGATGACCTGATACTCGCGGCTTGGCGCCTCTTCGCTCCAGGCCAGGTGGTGGGCTTCATCGACCACCAGCAGGTCCCACTGGGCGTCGGCCAGTTCTTCCAGACGCAGCTTGTTGCGACGGACGAAGTCCAGCGAGCAGATCACCAGCTGTTCGGTTTCAAACGGGTTGCTGCTGTCGAGCTTGGCTTCGGAGTAACGGCTGTCGTCGAACAGCGAGAAATACAGGTTGAAGCGGCGCATCATTTCGACCAGCCACTGGTGCTGCAGGGTTTCCGGCACCACGATCAGTACGCGCTCGGCGCGGCCTGCCAGCAATTGCTGGTGAATGATCATCCCGGCTTCGATGGTTTTACCCAAACCCACCTCATCTGCCAACAGCACGCGCGGCGCATGGCGCTGGCCGACTTCATAGGCGATGTGTAACTGGTGCGGGATCAGGCTGGCACGCATGCCGCGCAGGCCGGCAAACGGCAGACGATACTGCTCGCTCTGGTATTTGCGCGCACGGAAACGCAGGGCGAAACGGTCCATACGGTCGATCTGGCCGGCAAACAGACGGTCCTGCGGCTTGCTGAAGGTCAGTTTGCTGTCCAGCAGCACTTCACGCATTGCCACACCGCTTTCCTGGGTATCCAGGCGGGTGCCAATATAGGTCAGCAGGCCGTTTTCCTCTTTGACCTCTTCCACCTGCAGCTCCCAGCCTTCGTGGTTGCTGATGGTGTCGCCCGGGTTGAACATCACGCGGGTGATTGGCGAGTCATTTCTGGCATAGAGGCGGTTTTCGCCGGTGGCGGGGAAAAGCAGGGTAATCATGCGCGTATCCAGCGCCACGACGGTTCCCAGTCCTAATTCGCTTTCCGTGTCGCTGATCCAGCGTTGACCAAGTGTAAAAGGCATATATTGTCGGCTCGATTCTTTAAGTAAGTCTTGTTACCGGGCGAGAGGGCCGCGGCACCCGTATCAAACGTCTGCTAATCCCGATTTATTTTAATATGGCGGGCAATAGCTATTCACCCCATGCATACATCGTAAGACGGCATGGGTGGAGTGTGGTCCAGAATTTGGGAAGGGCGCTATGGTAATGGAAGGCGGCGCGTTCGTCACCTGCAAAACCCGATGAATTTTCTTAACCCTTCGCAAAACCCGCAGAGTGGACTGAATGCTAAAACAGGCCCATCTGCCCGGTCACCAGCGTAGTAAAATCGTCATGCAAAAATGGCAGTATAGCGTCTGCCACCGGTTCCAACTGGCGCTCCAGATAATGGGGGTAATCAATCGCCGACTGCTGGGTTTCCAGCGGCTCCGGCCCGGCCACGGTCATCACATAGCTGATCCACCCGCCGTTTTGGTATTGCAGCGGTCGCCCCTGCTGACGATTATAGTCGTCGGCGATGCGGGCTGCGCGGACATGTGGCGGTACGTTGCGTTGATATTCGTCCAGCTTTCTGCGCAGGCGCTTGCGGTAGACCAGCCGATCGTCGAAATCGCCGTTAAGCGTTTGGTTAACGTATTCACGCACAAAATCCTGATACGGCTGGCGTTTGAAAATGCGTTGGTAAAGCTGCTGTTGGAACTGCTGCGCCAGCGGTGTCCAGTCAGTGCGCACCGTTTCCAGCCCTTTGTACACCATTTCTTCACTGCCATCCGATCTTGCGATCAGTCCGGCGTAACGTTTTTTACTGCCCTGTTCGGCACCGCGAATGGTGGGCATCAGGAAACGTGAGTAATGGGTTTCGAACTCCAGTTCCAGCGCATTCTCCAACCCGTACTGTTGCTGCAAATGCTGTTGCCACCATTGGTTCACCTGTTCGACCAATGTCCGGCCTATTTGCGCTGCCTGCTGCTCGTCATGCGGCTGTTTGAGCCAAACGAAGGTGGAGTCGGTATCGCCGTAGATCACCTGATAACCCTGAGCCTCGATCAGTTCGCGCGTCTGGCGCATGATCTCATGGCCGCGCAAGGTGATCGACGATGCCAGCCGGGGATCGAAAAAGCGGCAGCCGCTTGATCCTAATACGCCATACAGCGCGTTCATGATGATCTTCAATGCCTGGGATAATGCTTTGTTCTGCTGACGTTTTGCCGCCTCTCGCCCCTGCCAGATCTGCTCGACGATCGCCGGCAGGCAGTGTTTGCTGCGCGAGAAACGGGCATTGCGGAAACCGGGCACTGACTCGGCATTGCCAGGGTGTTGCATGCCTTCTACCAGCCCGACCGGGTCGATCAGAAAGGTACGGATGATCGATGGGTACAGGCTCTTGTAATCCAGCACCAGCACCGAGTCATACAGGCCGGGCTGTGAATCCATCACAAAACCGCCGGGGCTGTGTTCTTCCGGCTGCTCGCCAAGGTTGGGCGCGACAAAACCCAGCCGGTGCATACGCGGCATATACAGATTGCTGAAAGCGGCCACCGAGCCGCCGCTGCGATCGACCGCCAGCCCGGTCACCGTGGCGCGCTCCAGCAGGAAGGTCAGCAGATCGGTCTTGGCAAAGACTCGCGTTACCAGCTCGCAGTCCTTCAGGTTGTAACGCGCCAGCGCCGGTTTATCTTCGGCGAAACGCCGGTCGATTTCCGCCATGCGCTGGTAGGGATTGTCGATCGACTTGCCTTCTCCCAACAGCGTCTGTGACACATGTTCAAGGCTGAAAGAAGGGAAGTTCCAGGTGGCGGATTTGAGCGCTTCGATACCGTCGATAATCAACCGCCCGGCGGCGGAGGCGAAAAAGTGATTCTGCTTGAAACCGTGTTCACGCCATTCAAGCAGGTTGCCACCGCGGCCCAGTTTTAACGGGATCTGGTAACGTTCAGCGTGCTTTTGCAGGACCCGTAAATCGAACTGCACCAGGTTCCAGCCAATGATGGCATCGGGATCGTGTCGCTCCAGCCACTGATTCAGCCGTTCCAGCATTTGTGGGCGGCTGACGCAGTACTCCAGGTCAAAATCCAGCGGTTCATTGCCACCGTTGGCCGGCCCGAGCATGTAGACCTGGCGCTGACCGCAACCTTCCAGCGCAATCGAGTACAGCTCACCGTGGGCGGTGGTTTCAATGTCCAGCGAGACCAGTTTCAAGGTCGGGCGGTATTCCGGTGCCGGTTTCATTTGCCCATTGATCAATGGGCCGTTGCCGTTGGCCTGGCCGCTGAACCATACCGGCGCGGTGATAAAACGCTCCATCAGGTAGCGTTCCGGCGGGCGAATATCGGCCTCATAGAGGTTGACGCCGCCGTCTTTCAGCAGCCTTTCCAGTTTGATCAACTGACGGTGCTGACGGCAATACAGCCCCAACACCGGGCGATGATGGAAATCGGTCAGCGGCAACGGTTTTAGCTCCCATTGCCGCTCTTCCCGCAGCAACAGTTCGGCGCGTTGGCGCTGTTCGGCCGGGATAAAGGCGACCGAAGTCTGCGGTGCCAGGCGAAGTTGCTGCGGGCCGCTGTCGGTCGCCAGCCAAAACTCCACCTCGGTGCCGGCGGGCGTATCACGCCAGTGGCGGGTGAGCAAGAAACCCTGTTGGAGTGACATCGCGCTGTTCCTGACAAGCTAAGCTAAAGGGGGGAATAGATAAATTATAGTATGGGTTTTTATACAGTGATTGTCCATTGCTGCACAGTTCTGCCAAAAACGCATACAATTCACCGGTTGACTCGTTCTCGGCCGCACCTGACAATCCCACGCCCACGCGCTTTGGATAACCAACAGAGGTTTAATGGAAGCCTATTTACAGCATTTGATTACCCAGTCTTTGGCTTTCACTCTGATGGTCGTCATGTTCGTCGCGTTTCTGGAATCACTGGCGCTGGTAGGGCTGTTGCTGCCCGGTACGGTGATGATGGCCAGCATCGGCGCGCTGATCGGTAGCGGCCAGGTCGACTTCTATTATGCCTGGGCGGCGGGGATCGTCGGTTGCCTGCTGGGGGACTGGATCTCCTACTTTATCGGCCGCGCGTTCAAGGGGCCACTGCACCGCTGGTCGTTCCTGAAAAAGAACAAGGCGATGCTCGACAAGACTGAGCATGCGCTCCATCAGCACAGTATGGCGACCATTCTGATTGGTCGTTTTATCGGCCCGACGCGTCCGCTGGTGCCTATGGTGGCCGGGATGCTGGACTTACCGCCGTACAAATTCGCATTGCCGAACATTATCGGCTGTATCACCTGGCCACCGGTCTATTTCTTCCCGGGTATTCTGGCCGGCGTGGCCATCGACATTCCCGCCAGCGCCAACAGCGCCTTATTCAAATGGCTGCTGTTTGCGGTGGCGATGCTGATTTGGCTGGCCGCCTGGCTGAGCTGGCGCTGGTGGCGTGAAGGTAAGCGCAGCAATGACCGCTTGAGCCAATGGCTGTCGCCACTGCGGCTGCGGGTAGCCTGCGTGCTGAGCTGGGTCCTGGCGGTCGGCACCTTTTATTACCTGTCCCAACAGCCGCTGATGCCGGTTTACCGGCATTTGCTGTGGAAGGTGCTGGCCGGGCAGTGACAAGGGGTTATTCGCCCCAGACTGTGACAAAGCCCGTTATTAGGGAGAGCGTGCCGAAGGGGTCGTAGCGGCTTGTCCGCCGACCCATTTGCCAGGAGCAAATTGGAACGACTTCCAGCCGGCCCGCAGGGTGGGACACATGGACGTGTCCCATAATGGCCCCTCGGTGCGCTAGGCCCGGGTATCTCGGGTTCAAAGACAACTTTAGATTACTGGAAGAAGGCTTCCAACTGTTCGAACACCCGCACGTCCTCGCTGTGGCGTTTTACCTGCAGCACATCTTCGAGTTTTTCTACCTGACTTATCATCTGCATCAGCCGCTGATCGTCTGCCACCAATAGCCAGATACGACTCTGTTTGCCGTCTTTCAGCGGCAGACACAAAATACCCTCTACGTTGAAGGCACGGCGGGCAAACAGGCCGCACACGTGCGACATCACGCCGGGATGGTTGCGTACCGTCAGTTCCAGGATCACCTGTGGATTATTGAATTGTTCTGACATGGCTTATTCTCCAATCATGTCGATGTTGGCGGCACCCGGCGGCACCATCGGGAAGACTTTTTCATTGATATCAATCAGCGCGTGGATCAAACAAGGGCCAGGTCGTTGGATCGCCTCGGCCAGCGCGGCTTGTGGATCTTCCGCGGCGTTCAAATCACAGGTGTCCAGCCCGAAACCGGCGGCAATCTTGATAAAGTCGGTACGCTTGGGATAAGCGGCGGCAAAGATGCGCTGCTGGTAGAACAGCGTTTGCTGCTGATGCACCAGCCCCAATGCCTGGTTGTTCATCAGGATAATTTTTACGTCCAGATCATGCTCGACGGCGGTGGCCATTTCCTGAATGTTCATCATCAGGCTGCCGTCACCGGAGAAGCACAGCACCTTGCGCTGCGGCTCGGCCAGGGCTGCCCCTATCGCTGCCGGCAGACCGAAGCCCATGGTGCCCAATCCGCCGGAGGTCAGCCACTGACGCGGACGGCTCAGCGGGTAGGCCTGCGCCACCCACATCTGATGCTGGCCCACGTCGGTGGTGATAATGGCGCTTTCGTCCACGCAGCGCGCAGCAGCCAGCACCAGCCCATAGTGGCTCAGAGGATCTTCGGCGTTCGGCATGCTGAACGGGAACTCGCGCTTCAGGCCGTTGACGGTGTCCAGCCATTCGCTGCGTGGCTGTGCCTCAATCTGTGGTAACAACTGTTGCAATACCTGGCCAACGTCGGCGTGAATGGCAATATTGGCCTGCTTTACCTTACCCAGTTCGGCACGGTCAATATCTACGTGAATGATGGCGGCGTTCGGGCAGAATTGTTCGGTTTTGCCAATCGCCCGATCGTCAAAGCGGGCGCCCAGTACGATCAGCAGATCGGCCTCTTGCAGAATAAAGTTGGTGCTGCGTGCTGCATGCATCCCCAGCATGCCTAGCGACAGCGGGTGCTGCACCGGCATCGCACCCAACGCCATCAGTGTCATGGTGGTCGGCAGGTTGGCGCGTTCCGCCAGCGCAATCGCCTGTTGATAAGCATTGGCGCAGATGATGCCGCCACCCAGATACAGCACCGGGCGTTTGGCCTGGTTGATCATCGCAGCGGCCTGGGTTACGGCAGAGGCTTCAAAGGCCGGTGCCGCATCGGGAATCGCGATCGGCGGCAGTTCATCCAGAGTGATCACCGCGGTTTGCACGTCTTTCGGTACATCGATCCACACCGGGCCAGGGCGGCCGGATTCGGCAATACGGAACGCGTCGCAGATCACCTGCGGCAGTTCACGGATATCGCGGACCAAATGGTTATGCTTGGTGATAGGAATCGAGATGCCGTAGGTATCAACTTCCTGGAAGGCGTCGGTACCGATCATTGAAGAGGGTACCTGGCCGGTGATACACACCAGCGGGATGGAATCGAGCTTGGCGTCGGCAATGGCGGTGACCAGGTTGGTGGCACCCGGCCCGCTGGAGGCGATGCACACCGCCGCCTTGCCATTGGTGCGTGCCATACCCTGTGCCATAAAGCCCGCGCCCTGTTCGTGGCGTGCCAGTACGTGATGAATGCGGGTGCTTTGGCTCAGTGCGTCATACAGTGGCAATGCAGCGCCGCCGGGAATGCCGGCAATGGTGGTGATGCCCTGACGTTCCAACAGGTGGATGATCAACTGTGCGCCGGTGAAGCTGTTGCCTTGCTGTGGCGTGCCCGAAATTGCCATGTTCCTATCCTTTCTCAAGGCCGGTTCGCTTTTCTGGGCAGGGGGCTGAAACTAAAAACCCCGCCCGGTTTGCGCCGGCGGGGTTTGGGAATCGATGCGTTGATTCGGACCCTACGGCGCATTGCCGACGACCACCACCACACGCACGACGACCATCACCGCGGCTGGTAGCGCGGTAACTAGTAGGGTCGAAGTCAGCGAGGATGCGATCACAGGGAACCTTATCATCATTAAAAAAAGTCAGGTTTTCATAAAACCACAGGCGCAAAATTCACACAACAGGTTTATTTGCGCAGCATAAAAAACGCGCTGCAGATCACGCTTTGTGTGAAATGCCCAGCACCCTGGCTTCCGGCGCGCTGCCGTCCAGCAGCGCCTGCGTTGGGCCGTCGTAATAAATGCGCCCATCGACCACCAGCAGGGTACGTGGGGCGATACGCGCAGCGTCATCCAGATTGTGCGATACCATCAGCAGCGTCAGGTTACGTTGGTCGCACACCTCCTGCAGCAGTTGCAGCATTTCATTGCGTAATGCCGGATCGAGTGCCGAAAAAGGTTCGTCGAGCAGCAGGATCGGCCGCTGGCGGATCAGGCAGCGCGCCAGAGCAGCACGCTGGCGTTGGCCACCAGAAAGCTGAGACGGCAGACGCGGCAGATGCTCCTTTAACCCCACCTGGCGGGCAATCTGTGCCAATTGCTGCTTTTGTCGATCGTTGAGCCGTAACCCCGGATCCAGACCCAGCCCGATATTCTGCTCTACCGTCAGGTGAGCAAACAGGTTGTTTTCCTGAAACAGCATCGAGACCGGGCGTTTGGCCGGTGGCGTGGCGGTGTGATCGCTGCCATCGAGCCGCAACCTGCCGCTGGCAGCCGGCAGGAACCCGGCAATCAGGCTGAGCAGCGTGCTTTTGCCCGCACCGCTGGGGCCAAGTACCGCAACACGTTCGCCCGGCGCAATGCGCAGGTCAAAGCGCATCGGCAGGTGTTCATACAGGTAGGTCAGTTTTTCAAGCTCTAGCATATGTCCTTCATCTTTCACGTTGCCGCTGTGTTGGCTTTCTTCACTTATCCCAGTCACTTAGGGGACTAAGCTCCTGGGAACGCGCTCAGTCGCCGCCTTGCTGCAGCTTGAAATCTATTGCACAGAGCGGCCCGGTAAGCGTTCGATCAGGGTAAACAGCAGGAAACACAACAGTAGCAACAACAGGGCGGTGACCGCGCCATCATTGCTGCGATAGGCACCGATCTGTTGATACAGGTAGTAAGGCAGAGTGCGGAAGTGCTCGTTGCCGAACAGGGCGACGACGCCGAAATCGCCAATCGACAGTACGCAGGCGAAGGCCAGCGCCTGGGCCAGTGGGCGGCGCAATGCTTTCAGTTCAATAAGCCGCAGCCGCTGCCAGCCGTGGATGTCCAGCGACAGGCAAAGCGGGTTGTAGCGTTCGGCCAGGTCGCGCATCGGGTTTTCCAGCACTTTCAGCGCGTAAGGCACGGCCATCAGTGCATTGGTGAGGATCACCAGCGCATACGGCGACTGCGGTAACCCGACGGTGTCACTCAACAGCAGGAAGAAGCCGGTCGCCAGCACGATGCCAGGCATTGCCAGGATCACCATGCCACTGAGCTCAAGTCGCTGGCCCCAGCGCAGCCGCTGTTGCAGCTTCAGCTCACGGCTGCTCCACAGCAGCATCATGGTTAGTAGCACGCACAGCGCACCGGCACCGAGAGCGATACGTAACGAGGTGAATAACGCCTGCCACAGCACCCGTTGTTGCAGCACGCTGACCAGGCTTTGGTTGGCTCCGTCGGCAATCACCGCCAGCAGCGGGGGGAACAGCAGCAGCAGGGCAGCAGCAATCAGCAAAAAATCGCTAACGCGACGCCACAGGCTGTCTTCCGGGTTACGCCAGATGTGAGCGTGAGTGTTGCCTACGGGGAGTGCCTGACTTAACCGTTGGCTGAGCACCACCAGACCCAGGCAGCAGGCCAGTTGGATCAGCGCCAGCAGCGCGGCGCGGCTGAGATCGTAGTCATAGCTGAGCGCCTGGTAGATCGCCAGTTCGATGGTGGTGGCCTGCGGCCCGCCGCCCAACGACAACACGGTGGCGAAACTGGCAAAGCACAGCATAAAGATCAGCGCACCGCTCGGCAGGATCTGACGGCGTAGTGCCGGCCACTCGACAAAGCGGAATTGCTGCCGCCCGTTCATGCCAAGCTGCGCCGCCAGTTGGCGTTGTTCGACCGGAATGTTTTCCAGCGCCTGTAACAGCAGGCGGGTCGCCAGCGGCAGGTTGAAGAACATATGGGCCAACAGAATGCCCTGCAGGCCATAGGGGGAGAAACTGTAGTTAATGCCGAGCCAACCGCATATTGCGGCCAGCCAGCCTTGTCGGCCATAAACGCTGAGCAGGCCGAACACCGCCACCAGCACCGGCAGCACCAGCGTCATGGCGCACAGCCGCAGCAGTAACTGACGGCCAGGGAAACGGCGACGGAACAGCGCTCGTGCCAGCAGGATAGCGGGCAGCACCGAGATCAGTGCCGACAGCAACGCCTGCCAGAAGGTGAAACGCACCACATGCCACAGATAGCTGTCCTGCCACAGGCCCTGCCAGTTGCTTTCCGGCGCGTGCCGCCACAGTGAACCCATCGCCAGTACGGCGATGGTCAGGATCAGACCAGAAGCCAGCAGCCCCGGCCATAGCCAGCGTGGGATCAATGGCTGACGGCGGTTTGCCATGCCCGGATCCAGTTGCCGCGTTGTTTGGCCACTTCTTCAGCGCTGTATTGCAACGCAGTTTGCGGTACGGTCATTTTTTCAAACCCGGCCGGCAGCTGGGTTTTGATCACCGGATACATCCAGTTGCCGGTGGGAATGCTGTTCTGGAACGCCGGGGTCACCATAAATTGCATAAAGCGCTCTGCCAACGCCGGCTGTTTGCCGGCCTTGAGTTTTCCTGCCACCTCGACCTGCAGGTAGTGGCCTTCGCTGAAGTTAGCGGCGGCGTAGCTGTCTTTCTTTTCTTCAATCAGATGGTAGGCCGGAGAGGTGGTGTAGCTGAGTACCAGGTCGCCTTCGCCTTTCAGGAACAGGCCGTAGGCTTCACTCCAGCCCTTGGTCACGGTGACGGTTTTCTTCGCCAGCTTTTGCCAGGCTTCGGGGGCCTTGTCGCCATAGACTTTCTGCATCCACAACAGCAGGCCGAGGCCCGGCGTGCTGGTACGCGGATCTTCATAAATCACCTTCCAGTTCTGGTCACTGTCGACCAGTTCCTGCAGGCTTTTGGGCGGGTTCTTCAGCTTTTCTTTGTTGTAAACGAAGGCAAAGTAGCCGTAGTCATAAGGCACGAAGGTTTTATCCTGCCAGCCGCCGGGCACGCTCAGCCTGGTGCTGTCGACGTTGCTCGGCGCGAATAAACCGGTTTGTTGCGCGGCCTGCAGTAAATTGTTGTCCAGCCCCAGCACCACGTCGGCGGCGCTGTTTTTTCCTTCCATGCGCAGGCGGTTAAGCAGCGAAACGCCGTCTTCCAGCGCGACAAACTTCAGCTCACAGTCGCACTGGGCTTCAAAGGCTTTTTTGACCGCCGGGCCAGGGCCCCAGTCGGCTGCGAAAGAGTCATAGGTGTAGACCGTCAGCACCGGTTTGGCGAACACCGATGCAGCGCACAACAACAGTAACAAGGGCAGGCTTTTCTTGACCACTTTGCACTCCTGAAAATATAGGGGGCAAGGGTATCTGAGGGGGCGAGCGGCGGCTGCCGGTTCGCTGGGCTCAAATCCCTCCGCCGGTATTGACCGGATCAGGTTCGACGGGTTTATCCCCTTCATACTTGAAATTGCAGCGGTGTTGGCTTCTCTCTCTCACCCCAGTCACATAGGAATTCTATGTTCTTGGGGATTCGTTCGGTTGCCGCCTACCTGCAACTCCAATTATTTTGGGTATATCTCAGCAATGAATTGTTTTTTGCACCCCGTTGAGACGGCGCCATTGTAAAGACTAACGGGCGTTGGTGAAAGGCGCTTATGCTTCCGGCGGCGCAAACCAGGCGGATTTAAAATCAAACCAGCCCAGGGTATTCATCCGCACGCCGCGCATGCTGCGCTGGCCATGCAGTTGCAACCAGTGGTGGAACAGCGGGTGTAACTGATGGTTGCTGACCAGGCGCTGGCAAAAATCGGCCAGCGGCAGGCTATTAGCGCGCCACAGCGCGGCATCCTCAGCGAGATCTTCATTCATGCAGTGCTGCATCAACGGCAGTTCATACAGGGTGGCGAACAGCGAAAATTCCAGCGGCAAATAGAAGTTGGCGCTGCCAAGCCACAGATCGCTGATGGCTTCGCCTTTATGCCAGGTATCGTAATTCACGGTTTGGATCTTCAGCTTGATACCCTGCTGCGCCAGCAGGGGTTCGATCGCCAACTGAATGGCGTGGAACTCCGAGTGCTCGCTGTAGTATGTCAACGTCAGTTCGGTCAGTCCGTTCGGTTTGGGTAATTGTGCCAGTGCGCGGTTGTGATGCCAGCGCGGCAGAAGGCCGTAGGCCGGCGACCAATAGCGCTGATAAACAGGCCCGGCATTGCTCAGCAGCGCAATGGGGTTGATCAACTCGCACAGCCAACTGCGGATGGCCGGATCGGCCGCCAGTGGCGAACGCTGATCGAACAGCAGGAAATAACAGCCCTCTTCCAACCGGCTTTCCAGTTCGTTTTTACCGGTATCGTCTGCCTGCAACTGGACGCCAGAGTGCACCAGTTCTTCGGTTACTTCCGGCAGTACCCAGATATTCACCTCATCGATCAGCGCGCGGTAGCCAAAGTAATCGTCAAAGGCGTGGATTTTCATCTGGCTGCGGTGGTTACGTACCACGCTATATGGCCCGGTCCCCACCGGGTGGCGCGGGAAGTCCGGCAGGCTCTGCCATTCGCGCGGCAGGATCATCGCAGGCACGCTGCCCAGCAGCCACGGCAGCCAGTAATCGGGACTGTGCAGATGCACGTCAATCACATAAGGCGTCGGTGAGGTCACGTGTTCAATATGGGAAAACAACGGCTGCGGCATCAATCGATTGAGCGAACTTATGACATCCTCCATTTCCAGCTCGCGCCCATGGTGAAAATGAATCGCCGGGCGCAGATAAAAACGCCAATGCAGCGGGGTTAAAGCCTGCCAGTGATGCGAAAGGTCAGACTCCAGTTCCCCGTTTTCCTCATTTATTCGCGTCAGGCCACTGAAAATCTGCCGTGCCAGATGGGTTTCCGAACGCCGCAGCGCCGAACCGGGCAGCAGATTATACAACTGGCGATAGTAGAGCACCCGCAGGATGTGTTTTCCCTGACGAAAGCTGCGTCCCAGTTGGGACAGCAACATCTGGCGCACGAAGTTTTTATCGCCGACCAGTTGCACCAGTTGATCGATGCGGTCTTGCTCCAGCAATTCCTCCGCCCGTTGCTGCTGCAGTGCCAGACCGGTGTAGTGAAAGGTAAGCCGTGAACGCTTGCCGCGCCCGGACTCGGCCTGCCAGGTTAACCAGCCCTGGTGCTGCATGGCACCCAGTAGCGAACGCACGTGGCGGCGCGAACAGCTGAGCACTTCGGCCAGTTCCTGCAGGGTGGTTTCGGTCGGCTCGCCGTGGCAGCGCTGCCACAGGCGAATGAACTGCTGTTGCAATCTGGAGGTGGACATAAAAGAGGAACGCTCCGGCATCAATCCATCAATTTATCTTTCCCTATATTACGCCGATAATTTTCCTCAATGAAAGGGGGAGGGCGACGGATGAAAGTTTTCTTGTCAAAACAGTTCTATCAGCGCTACTTCAGCGCGGTACGTCGCCAGCGGGCCGATTGGTTGGGGCTGGTGCCTGAACAGGCGCGGCTGGAGATGCTGGCCCATCTGACCCAGTGGGACATCCACTCTATGACGGATAAGCAATACCGTGAGCACCTGTGAGGCTCGGGTAGTAAAGGTTTCTGAGTAATGGTGTTGTTCACCAGCCAGTGGGGTCATACCCACTGGTTTTTTTATTCTCGGTCGCGGGGATGTTCTTGCAATTTTGTCACCGTAGCCTAAGGTTCTGTCTTCTGCTTTAGGGTCAGGAACAAAGAGATGAAACGTCAGCGCTGGCTGCCACGCCGCTTTAATCCAGTCTTTGCCGCATTCCTGCTGATTGCCTTTCTTTCCGGCATTGCCGGCGCGCTACTGGCGCCGACGCTGAGCCTGTTCCTGACCACCGAGGTTAAGGTGCGGCCGCTGTGGGTTGGTCTGTTCTATACCGTCAACGCCATTGTCGGCATCGCGGTCAGTTTCCTGTTGGCCAAGCGTTCGGATACGCGCGGCGATCGACGCAAATTGATTCTGCTGTGCTGCCTGATGGCGGTCGGTAACTGCCTGCTGTTTGCCTTTAATCGTGACTACCTGACGCTGATCACCGCCGGGGTATTGCTGTCGGCGATTGCCAATACCGCGATGCCGCAGATTTTTGCGCTGGCACGAGAATACGCCGACAGCTCGGCGCGCGAAGTGGTGATGTTCAGCTCGGTAATGCGTGCGCAACTGTCGCTGGCCTGGGTGATTGGCCCGCCGCTGTCGTTTACGCTGGCGTTGAACTACGGGTTTACCTGGATGTTCGTGATTGCCGGTGCGACCTTCGCGATTTGTGCATTGCTGGTGTGGTTTACCCTGCCTTCGGTGCCACGTGCGGAGCAGAGTAGTTCGGTGCTGAACGCCACCGCTTCGGCTCCTATTGCCCCTGTCAGCGCCTGGCGCAACCGAGATGTACGCCGTTTGTTTATTGCCTCGATGCTGATGTGGACCTGCAATACCATGTATATCATCGATATGCCGCTGTATATCACCGCCGATCTGGGCCTGCCGGAAAACCTTGCCGGGCTGCTGATGGGGACGGCCGCCGGGCTGGAGATCCCGGCCATGTTGCTGGCGGGTTACTACGTCAAAAGATTCGGCAAGCGCAATATGATGCTGTTCGCCGTGGCGGCCGGTATCCTGTTTTATGCCGGATTGGTGGTGTTTAAATTTAAGCTGGCGCTGATGGTATTACAGCTGTTCAACGCCATATTTATCGGCATCATCGCCGGTATTGGCATGCTCTATTTCCAGGATCTGATGCCGGGACGACCGGGTGCGGCGACCACGCTGTTTACCAACAGTATTTCCACCGGGGTGATCCTGGCTGGGGTGCTGCAGGGGGCGCTGGTGGAAAACCTGGGGCACTATGCGGTTTACTGGTTGGCGACTCTCCTGGCAGTAGCGGCGCTGTGGATGAGTGCCCGCGTGCGGGAAGTGTGAGCTTAAACGTCACCAACCTTGACGCATGTCATTGAGAACATTACGCCAGCCCCCCAAGCTGAACGGACCCGGAACGCGATGAGCGCGTTCCCGTCCATCTTGCTACCAAGATGCCGATCCGTTTAGAAAAGTGGGTATGTTATGGATAAACTAACGCCGCTCAAGCCTGTTCCTTCCCTGTGTGCCGTCGCCGCTGCTTTACTCATCTGGTTTGTGATCCCGGTGCCTGAAGGCGTGGAGCCCAATGCCTGGCATTTGCTGGCGCTGTTTATTGGCACCATCATCGCCATCATCGGCAAAGCCATGCCTATCGGTGCCGTTTCGGTAGTGGCGATCGCGCTGGTGGCGGTAACCGGCGTCACTAACCCCGGCAAACCCGGTGCTGCGCTCAATGATGCGCTCAGCGGATTTTCCAACCAGTTGATCTGGCTGATTGGTTTTTCGATCATGATCTCACTCAGCCTGAACAAAACCGGGTTGGGGGCGCGAATCGGCTATTACTTCATCTCGCTGTTCGGTAAAAAGACGCTGGGAATTGCCTATGCATTGACGCTGGCGGAAACCACCCTGGCGCCGGTGACGCCAAGTAACACCGCGCGTGGCGGCGGGATTATCCATCCGATTATGAGGTCAATTGCCGACAGCTTCGGCTCCAAGCCCGAGCTCAATACCTCCGGCAAGATCGGCCGCTATCTGTCGCTGGTGAATTACAATATCAACCCGATCACTTCGGCGATGTTTATCACCGCTACGGCGCCGAACCCGTTGATCGTCAGCCTGATTGCCAAGGGCACCCATGGCAACTTTGAGCTGTCCTGGTCAATGTGGGCCGTGGCGGCACTGGTACCGGGGTTGTGCTCGCTGATTGTCATGCCATTGGTGATTTACCTGCTCTACCCGCCGGAGGTGAAAAGCACCCCGGACGCCCCGCGTTTCGCCCGTGACAAGCTGCAGGCCCTGGGGCCGGTGACGTTGCCGGAGAAAATCACCCTGGCGGTGTTTGCCCTGCTGTTGGTGCTGTGGGCCGGTATCCCGGCGATGTTCTTCGGCCCGGCGCTGGCGGTTAATCCAACCACTGCGGCGCTGATTGGTTTGGCGGTGCTGTTGGCGACCGGGGTGTTGAGCTGGGAAGATGTGCTTAAGCACAAGGGTGCCTGGGACACGGTGGTGTGGTTCTCCGCACTGGTGATGATGGCCAGCTTCCTCGGCAAGTTGGGGTTGATCGGCTGGCTGTCACAAACCGTGGGCAACGGGATTGATCATATGGGGATGAGTTGGGTTGGCGGCACTATATTGCTGACCATCATCTATCTGTATTCGCATTACTTCTTCGCCAGCACCACCGCGCACGTTACCGCCATGTTTGCCGCGTTCTTTGCCGCCGGTATTGCGCTCGGCGCACCGCCCGCGCTGCTGGGCCTGATTCTGGCGTTCTCTTCTTCACTGATGATGTCGCTGACACACTATGGTACCGGCACGGCACCGATTGTCTTCGGCTCCGGCTATGCGACGCTGGGTGAGTGGTGGAAAACAGGTTTGGTGATGAGCATAGTTAATTTGCTGATTTGGATGTTGATTGGTGGGGCGTGGTGGAAATGGCTCGGTTATTGGTAGTCGGTTATTGATAATAAAAAAACCCGCCTGGCGGCGGGTGATTAATATCAGTTCAGGAAGGCCGGCTGCTGCGCCTCGTAGCGGGAAATATCCGCTTCGTGTTGCAGCGTCAGACCGATGCTGTCCAGCCCGTTAATCATGCAGTGACGGCGGAAGCTATCAATCTCGAACGGATAGCTTTTGCCACCGGCTTTGACCGTCTGGTTTTCCAAATCAACTTCAAATTCAATGCCTTCGTTGGCAGCCACCAACTGGAACAGCGTTTCCACGTCCTGTTCGTTCAGCTTAACCGGCAGCAGCTGGTTGTTGAGTGAGTTGCCGTAGAAGATATCGGCAAAGCTCGGGGCAATCACCACTCTAAAACCATAGTCGGTCAGCGCCCAGGGCGCGTGCTCGCGTGATGAGCCGCAGCCGAAGTTTTCACGGGCCAGCAAAATGCTGGCGCCTTTGTAGCGCGGTTTGTTCAGTACAAACTCCGGGTTTGGCTGCTGGCCGGCATCGTCCAGAAAACGCCAGTCGTTAAACAGGTGCTTTCCAAAACCGGTGCGCGTCACCTTCTGCAAAAACTGTTTTGGAATAATGGCATCGGTATCGACGTTCGCCGCATCCAAAGGCACCACTAAACCGGTATGTTGAGTAAATTTAGCCACGGTAGCCTTCCTTAGTGAATATCACGGATATCGGCGAAATGGCCGGCAATAGCGGCTGCAGCGGCCATTGCCGGGCTGACCAGGTGAGTACGTCCACCGCGGCCCTGACGCCCTTCAAAGTTACGGTTGCTGGTGGAGGCACAGCGTTCGCCGGGATTCAGGCGATCGTTGTTCATCGCCAGACACATCGAGCAGCCCGGCAGGCGCCATTCAAAACCGGCATCGATAAAGATTTTATCCAGGCCTTCGGCTTCTGCCTGCGCTTTTACCGGGCCGGAACCCGGCACCACGATGGCCTGAACACCGCTGGCAACCTTGCGTCCCTTGGCGATGGCCGCCGCTGCACGCAAGTCTTCAATGCGAGAGTTGGTGCAGGAACCGATGAAGACTTTGTCGATCGGTACTTCTGTCAGCTTGATGCCCGGTTTCAGATCCATATAGGCCAGGGCTTTTTCGGCCGAGGCACGCTCACCCGGATCGCTGAACGACTCAGGGGCCGGGATGGTCTGGTTGACGGCGATAACCTGCCCAGGGTTGGTTCCCCAGGTTACCTGTGGCGCGATGTCTTCCGCGCGCAGGGTGACAACGGTATCGAATTTGGCATCGTCATCGGATTTCAGCGTGCGCCAGTAGGCGACGGCCTGTTCCCAGTTGCTGCCGGTTGGCGCAAACTGGCGACCCTTCAGGTAATCAAAGGTGGTGTCGTCCGGCGCAACCAGCCCGGCTTTGGCACCCATTTCGATCGCCATGTTGCACAGCGTCATGCGGCCTTCCATGCTCAACGCCTGAATGGCCTTGCCGCAGAATTCCACTACGTGGCCGGTGCCGCCGGCACTGCCGGTTTTGCCGATCACCGCCAGCACGATGTCTTTGGCGGTGATGCCATCGGCCGCGTCGCCGGTCACTTCAATTTTCATGGTCTTGGCGCGGCCCTGTTTCAGAGTTTGGGTCGCCAACACGTGCTCCACTTCGGAGGTGCCGATACCAAACGCCAACGAACCGAAAGCGCCGTGAGTCGCGGTGTGGGAGTCGCCACAGACGATGGTCATACCCGGCAACGTCATGCCCTGCTCTGGGCCGATCACGTGTACGATGCCCTGATATGGGTGGTTCAGGTCATACAGCAATACGCCAAACTCTTCGCAGTTCTTGATCAGTTCCTGCATCTGAATGCGTGCCATCTCGCCGCTGGCGTTGATGTCTTTGGTTTGGGTGGACACGTTGTGATCCATGGTGGCGAAAGTCTTGCCCGGCTGGCGCACTTTTCGGCCCATGGCGCGCAGGCCGTCGAATGCCTGCGGTGAAGTCACTTCGTGTACCAGGTGGCGATCGATATACAACAGCGGGGTTTCTTCCGGCGCTGAGTACACCACGTGGGCATCGTATAATTTCTGATATAAAGTTTTAGACATGTTATGCCCCCTGAGCAACAAAGCGGGCGATGATGTCACCCATTTCATCGGTGCTGATGGCTGGGCCGACACCGGCCAGATCGGCGGTGCGGTAACCTTGTTCCAGTGCCTGATTGATGGCGTGCTCAACGGCGTCGGCCGCCTCCGTGGCGCCCAGGCTGTAACGCAGCAGCAGGGTGGCAGACAGGATCTGGGCGATCGGGTTGGCAATGCCTTTACCTGCGATATCCGGTGCTGAGCCACCGGCCGGCTCATACAGACCAAAGCCCTGTTCGTTCAGGCTGGCGGAAGGCAGCATGCCCATCGAACCGGTGATCATTGCGCATTCGTCGGACAGAATGTCGCCGAACAGGTTGGAGCACAGCAGCACGTCGAACTGGGACGGGTCTTTGATCAACTGCATGGTGGCGTTGTCGATGTACATATGTGACAGCGACACGTCCGGGTAATCCTGGGCGACCTGATTAACCACTTCGCGCCACAAAATGGAGCTTTGCAGTACGTTGGCCTTATCAATCGAGGTCACCTTGTTACGACGCTTGCGGGCAGACTCGAAGGCGATGCGTGCAATACGCTCGATCTCGAAGCGGTGATACACCTCGGTATCGAAGGCACGTTCCTGCATGCCCTGGCCTTCGCGGCCTTTAGGCTGGCCAAAGTAGATGCCGCCGGTCAGTTCACGCACGCACAGAATATCGAAACCGCGGGCGGCGATATCGGCGCGCAGTGGACAGAACTCTTCCAGCCCCTGATACAAACGGGCAGGGCGCAGGTTGCTGAACAGTTTGAAGTGTTTACGCAGTGGCAACAAAGCGCCACGCTCAGGCTGCTCCGCCGGCGGCAGGTGTTCCCATTTTGGACCGCCGACCGAGCCGAACAGGATGGCGTCTGCCTGCTCGCAACCGGCGAGGGTGGCCGGTGGCAGTGGGCTGCCATGGCGATCGATGGCAATGCCACCGACGTCATACTCGGCTTCGGTGATGCGGATATCAAAGCGCTGACGCACTGCATGCAACACTTTACGCGCCTGGGCCATTACTTCCGGGCCGATTCCGTCTCCGGGCAAGACGGCAATGTGGTAAGTCTTCGTCATGTTCACACCGTTTCCTGATTATTTTGATGTTTGCTGTGCTGCAGGCGCTGTTTTTCTTTTTCTACCTGCTGGGAGCGCCAAATATTGTTTAATACGTGAACCATCGCCTTGGCGGAGGATTCCACGATATCGGTCGCCAGACCCACACCGTGGAAGCGGCGGCCGTTGTAGGACACCACGATATCCACCTGGCCCAGTGCGTCACGGCCCTGACCTTTGGCGGTTAACTGGTACTTCACCAGTTCGATGGGATAACCGGTAATGCGGTTGATAGCCTGGTAAACCGCGTCAACCGGCCCATTACCGGTGGCCGCTTCGGCTTTTTCTTCTTCGCCACAGATCAGTTTCACCGATGCAGTGGCCATGATGCTGCTGCCGGACTGCACGCTGAAGTAGTCCAGGCTGAAATGCTCGGGTTCTTCCTGCTGCTTATTAATGAAGGCCAGAGCTTCCAGATCGTAATCGAATACCTGACCTTTCTTATCGGCCAGCTTCAGGAAGGCGGCGTACAGATTGTCCAGGTTGTAGTCCTGTTCTTTATAGCCCATCTCTTCCATACGGTGTTTCACCGCGGCGCGGCCGGAACGAGAGGTCAGGTTCAACTGCACATCTTTCAGACCTATGGTCTGTGGTGACATGATTTCGTAGTTTTCACGATTTTTCAGCACGCCGTCCTGATGAATGCCGGAAGAGTGGGCGAAGGCATTGGAACCCACGATAGCCTTGTTGGCAGGGATCGGCATGTTGCACAGCTGGCTGACGATTTGGCTGGTGCGGAAGATTTCCTGGTGGTTGATGTTGGTGTGCACGTTCATGATGTCCTGGCGTACTTTGATCGCCATGATCACTTCTTCCAGCGAGGTATTGCCAGCGCGTTCACCAATGCCGTTCAAGGTGCCTTCTACCTGGCGAGCACCCGCCTGCACTGCGGCGATGGAGTTGCCGACTGCCATACCCAGGTCGTCGTGGCAGTGCACAGAGATAATGGCTTTATCGATATTCGGTACGCGGTCATACAGGGTGGTGATAATGCCACCAAACTGGTTCGGCGTGGTGTAGCCCACGGTATCCGGAATGTTAATGGTGGTGGCACCGGCGTTGATGGCAGCTTCTACCACGCGACACAGGTTATCAATTGGTGTACGGCCTGCGTCTTCACAGGAGAACTCTACGTCGTCGGTGTAATTACGGGCGCGTTTCACCGAGCGGATCGCCATCTCCAGCACTTCGTCGAACGAGCGCTTCAGTTTTGATTCAATATGCAGGGTTGAGGTGGCCAGGAACACGTGAATACGGAAGGCTTCGGCTACGCGCAACGCCTCTGCTGCGACGTCGATATCTTTATCCACGCAACGGGCCAGGCCACATACGCGGCTGTTTTTAATCTGGCGTGCAATGGTCTGAACAGATTCAAAATCGCCTGGTGAGGAGACAGGGAAGCCGACTTCCATGACGTCGACACCCATTCTTTCCAGCGCCATCGCGATCTGAATCTTCTCTTTCACGCTCAGGCTGGCTTGAAGCGCTTGTTCACCATCACGCAGCGTTGTATCGAAAATAATGACTTGTTGGCTCATCAGGGTGGTTCCTTATCGTGTTTATTTCACGCTAAGCGGGTAAAAAAAAACCCGCGCAGTAGCGCGGGTTTGTTATGAGGTGGGCTAAATCAGCTCTGAACTGCGTCCACCGGCATACCGCGCAAACAAGATGCGTTAAGTAGTAGGCCTAGTAGACGGAAAGTAGAGTTCATGGCGGTTCAGCTCTCTAAAATAGTTTCGTTGCCTAATTTGATACGTTATTGGCTTGGTTATGTCAACACCTGATTGAAAATGAGGGTACTCCTTTACCTCCTGATTAACGGGGCAGTACGAGCAGAGGATAGTTCGGTAAAAAATGGCATTGTCAGATAAAAAGCAAGGCAGGATTTGCGAGCCTGTTAGCATAAATTAAATGAATATATATCACCGCAATTGCTTCTGATGTTGATTGGGTTAAAATTAAAGATGCAAAACTGCTGCAGGCGTGCTAGCAAAAAAATAAAAGTGTGGGTTTTGTATTCTTGATATCAATATGTTGTTGTCGGTTATGTTTTTTATGAATTGTTCATAAGGCCGACTGGCGTTGGAAAATTATGGGGCGCTAATAAATAGGACGTGATTATGCATGTTGTATTTTTTCTTGTGATTAAATATAAACGATAAGTGCTAAATGACAGTGTGATGATGGACTATTGCAAAGGGTTTTTTGATAGTGTGCGAATTCACTCTCTGTTAGAAGAAATGAATTTAATATGTATCAGAACAAAATATTAACCATGTTTATATATAGGATGATGCTTGAGCTCGATTTCAAATGAATGGAGTGAGAGTTAACTAATTCTACCGTGCGAAATTCAGATGGCGCCGTTTTGTCATTATTTTATGTGCGGGGAATTATCTACACAGGACTTAGTGGAGTGGGATATGTCGGAATGTAATTCAGGAGTTGTTATCGATAAAGAAACCAGCGAACTGCACTTGCGCAGCGTCGATCTGAATTTGCTCACCGTGTTTGATGCCGTTATGCAGATGCAGAATATTACCCGGGCAGCGAGCTTTTTGGGAATGTCGCAGCCGGCAGTGAGCAATGCCGTTGCACGTTTAAAGCTGATGTTTAATGATGAGCTGTTCGTCCGCTGTGGGCGTGGGATCCAGCCCACGGTGCGGGCTAAGCAGCTGTTTGGTCCGGTTCGCCAGGCGTTACAGCTGGTGCAAAATGAGTTGCCCGGAGCGGAGTTTGAACCCTTTGCCAGTGAGCGAGTCTTCTCTATCGCCATTTGCAGTCCGCTTGATTTGCGTTTAGGGGCTACCATAATCAATCACATGAGGGAAATAGCGCCTCATGCCCATTTGAAAATAAAGTCATATATAACCAATAACATCGATAACCAATTGCGCTACCAGGAAGTTGAGTTCGTTGTTGGCTATGCCAGCTTTGAGTCTTCAGAGTTTAAAAGTATGGCGCTTTTTGATGACGAATTGGTGCTGGTACTTTCCAAGAAACATCCGAGGATAGGAAAATCCATCACGCCGGAACAAATCCTGGCGGAGCATCATGCGGTGGTTTCACTCGAGAGCTTTTATTCTTTCAGTAAACCCTACTATATAGAAGAAGCCATGCAACGAGTCGTGGCTCAACACTGTACTGATTTATATAGCGTGCTGAATATAGTATCCAGAACCGACATGATTGCCGTTGTTCCGGCCTGGCTGGCTCGGCAGCAGGCTGAGACCTTGAAGCTGCGTTTTATTCCTTTGCCCTGGAATGAAAACAAGGTTACCTGTTATCTGTCCTGGCATGAGTCGGCTGAACGGGATAAGGGACATCAATGGATGAAATTGATGCTTGGCCAGTCTGAGTTGACTGAATAAATCAGCCTGTTATTACCCCCGAAGTGGTGGTTATCCATTGGGGGAATAATTTTTCCGTACGTTGGTTAAGAATTATCTTGGATTTATCTAAGAATTATCTTGGATTTATCTAAGATATATCTTGGCTTACCTGTGTTAAATTAAGCGCTTCCGAAAGATTTCGATAGTTTCATTAAAAAATATCACTATAAAATTATCTGCTGATATTTTTATTAAATCTGGTTTTTTTATCTATTTCTTTCGCTGTCTGTCGAACACCCATTTTGTGAGCGAAATAAAACCTTTTCATCGCCCTTTTGTCCAACTGGAGGATACGGTGAAATTAACCTGAGTTTTAGCTCACACTTCTACGCTGAAATCTCTTTTCCCGTCGCCGTAGAGTAGGTAGACTGCGCGAAAAAAAGTAAACACGTGTAAGCTGAGATGCAGAGCCAGATGTCCTGCTCAACGCTAACTGTTTGATTCATTTCAGGCTCAGGGCGCTATGATCAATAATCTGCTGCAATACCATTTAACTCACCGTATACAGCACCAAATTTCCCAGCGTGCCGATTGCACAGCTTTTCGCCAATGGTCTCCCAGCGGCGAGAGCCAACTGACCTGGCGACAGGTCGATACGCATATCAACCGCATCGCCAGTGCGTTGCTGGCTTTGGGTACCGACGTGCAGGAACGTATCGCGATCTTTGCCAATAACTGCATGGCCTGGTCGCTGGCGGATTTGGCCGTGCTGCGGTTACGTGGGGTCAGCGTACCGCTGTATGCCACCAACACGCCGGCCCAGGCGGCTTTTATTATTAATGATGCCGATATCCGCATTCTGTTCGTTGGTGAGCAGGCTCAACTGGATGCCGCCATCGCGTTGCGCGGTGTCTGTCCGCAACTGATCCACATTATTGTATTTGATGACGGCGCTGATCTGCGCGGTTGTGAGATTGCTCAGCACCTGAGTACTTTTGAGCGCGAAGCCGATCTGGCGGCGTTTGAATCGCAGTTACAGCAACGCATTGCCGATTGTGATTTACGGGATTTGTTCACGCTGATCTATACCTCCGGTACCACTGGCGAACCCAAAGGGGTGATGTTGGATTACCGTAACCTTGCGGCACAGCTTTATCTGCACGATGAGCGGCTGACGGTAAATGAAGAGGATGTCTCTCTCAGTTTCCTGCCGATGTCGCATGTGTTTGAACGTGCCTGGAGCTTCTTCATTATGCATTCCGGCGCGCAAAACGTGTTTTTGCCGAATACCGACTGGGTGCGTGAAGCCATGACGGCGGTACGCCCGACGCTGATGTGCGCGGTACCGCGTTTCTACGAAAAAATCTTCAGTGCGGTGCACGAGAAAGTTGCGCGAGCCCCCTGGTTGCGTCGTGCTCTGTTCCATTGGGCGATTGTCTGTGGTGAACGCAAGTTTTTACAGGAACGTGCCGGCAAACCACTGGGCAAGCTGTTTGATCTTTCCCACCGCTGGGCCGACAAGCTGGTACTGAGTAAATTACGCGGGATCCTCGGTGGCCGGGTACGCTTCTTGCCGGCCGCCGGTGCCAAACTGGACGACAACGTCATTCTGTTTTTCCAGGCGATGGGTATTAACATCAAATATGGCTATGGCATGACCGAAACCTGCGCCACCGTTTCCTGCTGGGAAGAGGGCAATTTCCGCTTTGGCTCGATTGGTAAGCCGCTGCCGGGGGTAGAGGTGCGTATTGGCGAGGAAAATGAAATTCAGGTGCGTGGTCCGGTGGTGATGCGCGGTTATTTCAATAAGCCGCTGGAAACCGCCGCCTCCTTTACTGCAGATGGCTGGTTGAAGACCGGCGACGCCGGTGCCATAGATGAAGGGGGAAATCTGTTTATCACCGAGCGTCTTAAGGATCTGATGAAAACCTCCGGCGGCAAGTACATTGCCCCGCAGATGCTTGAAGGCACGCTGGCGCAAGATCGCTTTATCGAACAGGTGGCTATCATCGCGGATGCCCGTAAATTTGTCTCCGCCTTGATTGTGCCCAGTTTTGAGTCGCTGGAAGAATATGCCAAGTCCATCAACCTGAAATATCAGGATCGGCTCGAATTGCTGCGCCATAGCCATATTCTTGAAATGTTCGAAAGCCGTTTGCGCGAGATGCAAAAAGAGTTGGCGCGGTTCGAACAGGTGAAGAAGTTTACCCTGCTGCCGGCGGCCTTTTCGATGGAGTTGGGTGAGCTGACGCCAACGCTAAAACTGCGTCGTAAGGTGATTTTGCAGCGCTATCAAAGTGAGATTGAGTCGATGTACCAGGATAAGACTTAATCCTGTTGCCGGGGCAGATTACCCGGTTCAAAAAACAACACCATTCTTGCCTGATATAGTTCTGTAATTCTCTACCTGACTGAAACAATGCCTAGCCCGATTTGCCGGCAGCTAGTGCATTGTTTTTGTAAATCCCCGATCCCCAGCCCGTTGCTAGTAACCTTTCTATCGTTGTGCCATTTTGCCGTTTGCCTGCCCTATCTTCTGACGTTATGTTAATGGGTTATAGTCAAACCATAAAAATTTTGGGGTATTGCCCCACAACAGGTGCCACGTTCCGGTGCCAGATAAGAATAAGTTAGCCTGGAGGCAAACCCATGGAGATGTTGTCAGGAGCCGAGATGGTCGTCCGATCGTTGATCGATCAAGGCGTTAAGCATGTATTCGGTTATCCGGGCGGGGCGGTACTTGATATCTACGACGCCCTGCATACGGTCGGAGGGATCGACCACATATTGGTGCGCCATGAGCAAGGTGCGGTGCATATGGCCGATGGCTATGCGCGTGCGACCGGTGAGGTGGGGGTGGTGTTGGTGACCTCTGGTCCTGGAGCGACCAATGCGATCACCGGCATTGCAACCGCCTATATGGACTCGATTCCGATGGTGGTGCTTTCCGGTCAGGTTCCCAGCTCGCTGATTGGCTATGATGCCTTCCAGGAGTGCGACATGGTCGGGATTTCGCGCCCGGTGGTGAAACACAGCTTCCTGGTCAAACGTACCGAAGATATCCCCGGCATACTGAAAAAGGCTTTTTACCTGGCCTCAACCGGCCGCCCCGGGCCGGTGGTGATCGATTTGCCGAAAGACATCGTGGGCCCGGCGGTGAGAATGCCTTACGCCTATCCGCAGGAAGTGAGCATGCGTTCCTATAACCCTACGGTGCAAGGGCACCGCGGGCAGATCAAACGGGCACTGCACACCATTCTGACGGCAAAAAAGCCCGTCATGTACGTCGGGGGCGGAGCGATCAACTCGGCCTGTGATGCAGAACTGCTGGAACTGGCGGAGAAGCTGAATCTGCCTGTCACCTGTACCCTGATGGGGTTGGGGGCCTTCCCCGGCACGCATCGTCAGAGCGTTGGTATGCTCGGCATGCATGGGACTTATGAAGCCAACAAAACCATGCATAATTCTGACGTGATCTTTGCCGTCGGCGTGCGTTTTGACGATCGCACCACCAACAACCTGGCCAAATACTGCCCGAACGCTACCGTGCTGCATATCGACATTGACCCTACCTCAATTTCCAAGACGGTAGACGCCGATATTCCCATTGTCGGTGACGCCAAACAGGTGTTGACCCAAATGCTGGAGCTGCTGGCGCAGGAAGATAAAGCGCAGGATCACGACGCGTTGCGTGACTGGTGGCAGTCTATCGAACAGTGGCGTGCGCGTGATTGCCTGGGTTACGACAAAAACAGCGGCACCATTAAGCCGCAGGCAGTGATCGAAACCCTGCATCGACTGACCAAGGGGGACGCTTATGTCACCTCTGATGTCGGCCAGCACCAGATGTTCGCTGCGCTCTACTATCCGTTCGACAAACCACGCCGTTGGATCAACTCCGGCGGATTGGGCACCATGGGCTTTGGTCTGCCGGCGGCGCTGGGCGTGAAGCTGGCGCTACCTGATGAAACCGTGGTGTGTGTCACCGGCGACGGCAGCATCCAGATGAACATTCAGGAACTGTCTACCGCGCTGCAATACAACCTGCCGGTGATCGTGGTGAATCTTAACAACCGCTATCTGGGCATGGTGAAGCAGTGGCAGGACATGATTTATTCCGGCCGTCACTCCCAGTCTTATATGGATTCCCTACCGGACTTCGTCAAACTGGCCGAGGCTTACGGCCACGTTGGCATCGCCATTCGCACGCCGGATGAACTGGAAAGCAAACTGGCTCAGGCGCTGGCCGAGAAAGAGCGCCTGGTATTTGTCGACGTGACCGTCGATGAGACCGAACATGTTTACCCAATGCAGATTCGTGGTGGAAGCATGGACGAAATGTGGTTAAGCAAAACGGAGAGGACCTGATCATGCGCCGTATTTTATCTGTATTGCTGGAAAATGAATCCGGTGCGTTATCGCGGGTGGTGGGTTTGTTCTCTCAGCGCGGTTACAACATTGAAAGCCTGACGGTAGCACCGACCGACGATCCCACTTTGTCACGTATGACGATTCAAACCGTCGGCGATGAAAAGGTACTGGAGCAGATCGAAAAACAGCTGCATAAGCTAGTGGACGTGCTGCGCGTTAGCGAACTGGTGCAGGGGGCTCATGTTGAACGTGAAATCATGCTGGTGAAGCTGCAGGCCAGCGGTTATGGCCGGGAAGAGGTGAAACGTTGCGCCGACATTTTCCGCGGTCAGATTGTTGACGTCACGTCCACGCTGTACACCGTTCAGCTGGCAGGCACCAGCGACAAGCTCGATGCGTTCCTGAGTGCGGTGCGTGAGGTGGCCGAAATTGTCGAAGTGGCACGTTCCGGTGTGGTCGGCGTGTCGCGCGGCGATAAAATCATGCGCTGAGGCGTGATATTGGCATAATCTGAGGGCGCGGCCAGGCTGCGCCCTTTGTTTTTCGGTGTTTTTTGCCAGTTTGCTGGCACCTTTCGGCAAAAGCGGTTGCTAGGCAGTGTTTTCTGCTGTTAGATCGCAGAGGCTGGATTGAATAACCGCACAGGATGCGATGGTTAATCCGAGCATGGCTTTCACTTCTATTTTCAGCGTCATTAAGGGGTTAACGTGAAACTGGATGAAATCGCGCGTCTCGCAGGCGTTTCGCGCACCACGGCCAGTTATGTCATCAACGGCAAGGCGAAGCAGTATCGTGTCAGCGATAAAACCGTCGAAAAAGTGATGGCCGTGGTCAGGGAGCACAACTATCACCCGAATGCCGTCGCGGCAGGGTTGCGCGCCGGGCGTACTCGTTCTATCGGTCTGGTGATACCGGATCTGGAAAACACCAGCTATACCCGCATCGCCAATTATCTGGAGCGACAGGCCCGTCAACGCGGTTACCAGCTGTTGATTGCCTGTTCGGAAGATCAGCCGGATAACGAAATGCGCTGTATTGAGCATCTGCTGCAACGTCAGGTTGACGCGCTGATCGTTTCCACCGCCTTGCCGCCGGAGCATCCGTTCTATCAGCGCTGGGCCAATGATCCGCTGCCAATTATCGCACTGGATCGAGCATTGGATCGCGAGCATTTCATCAGTGTGGTAGGGGCCGACCAAGAGGACTCCTTCGCACTGGCGCAAGAACTTCGCACCTTCCCGGCGGAGTCGGTACTGTATCTGGGAGCATTGCCGGAGCTTTCCGTCAGCTTCCTGCGTGAGCAGGGTTTCCGTGAAGCATGGCAGGATGACGAACGGCACGTCGATTATCTGTATGCCAACAGCTATGAGCGTGAGGCGGCCGGCGTGTTGTTTGCCGAATGGCTGAAAACCCATCCGATGCCCCAGGCGCTGTTCACCACCTCATTCTCTTTACTGCAAGGGGTGATGGATGTGACGCTGAAGCAACGTGGCCGTTTACCGACCGATCTGGCCATCGCCACCTTCGGCGATCACGAACTGCTGGACTTCCTCGAGTGTCCGGTTCTGGCGGTTGCTCAGCGCCACCGTGACGTGGCCGAGCGTGTACTTGAACTGGTACTGGCCAGCCTGGATGAGCCGCGCAAACCCAAGCCGGGTCTGACGCGTATTCGCCGTAATTTGTTCCGCCGCGGCAGCCTTAGCCGGAAATAAACCCAAACAGGAGCGCTCCGTTGCGCTCCTGCTTCATACGTAGCCCGCCACCCTGAACAACCTTCTGCAGTATTCGAGAAAATAGCCATACACCACGCCCATTGCCATCGATACGACTGCGTTGCTGGTCACCGCCGTCATGATTTGTTGCCCATCGGCGCCGACGCTCCATAAGATGGCGGCATAGACCGGTGATTGGAAACTGACATAGGCCAACAGATCGGCCAGGTTACGCAGTAAAAAGGGTTGGCGGTGAAAGCGCCTGGCGACACGGATAAACAGATCGCGATAGCGCCCATAGGGCCAGGCGATCAGGATATTTACCGGGATCGACAGCAAACGGGATGAGAGTGATTGTTGAAAGCTCATGCCGGACACCAGGATTTCTATCGCCATACCGGCGATGAAACAGTACACCACCAGTGCAAAGGTATCGGCAGCGGCGCTGCGCCAGTGAGGAACAGGCGAAAGCATGATGCAATCTCCATGGTTATTGGTTAATATTCTGTTAAATCTTTATTTTAAAGTGGTTAAAACTGGTTTTTTATTATTCTTTCAGTTTACACCTCTGCCTTTATTTGGATAAGTAGCTGAATATTTTTATTTAAAGGCGTTGCGTGGTTTTTGTGCTGAGCTCAGGGTGTGGAATATGGCGCGAAGGGATTAAAAGTGGATGAATTCAAACTATTCAATTAAAAACAATGAGTTGCATTGTTTGTTGCGAAGGGGCGCTTTTCCTCAGTAAAAATTGTGGGAATAAATGATGTAAGGAAATGAAACCATAATTGTAAACAGGTATTTTGAGAATAATCTTACTAAATTGATTTAAATAGAAATTAGCTCTGCTCGTAATATCCGAGCCATTTATTTTTTCAGCGAACTTATCACCGAGGCTTTAATTGAAGTAAAATAGCGGCCGGCCTGGAACCTAATAACCGTTGAGTGTTATTAAGTCAATGGCTTAAGCCCTATTTCGGCTTTAGGGCGAGTTTGCGCCGAGCCTTGTCCGGTGCGGCTCGCGCCGGGATACAGGGATGTGATTGCCGAGCTAAAAAATGAGACATCGATTGCAGAAGGAAGTATTGAGTTAATTAATCGCCAATTTGTCAGGTTTTTAATCACGCTCTTTCCGCTTAGAAATTTCTCCCCGTTTATCATGATGTTAATTTTTAATCATCTAATAAATAGCGTTCCTTTCGCGAGCCAGCTCCCAAAATGACCGAAGAAATATTGCCAAAGCGCTGGCGCTCTGGCTTGACAAGGTTTTCATACCCTCCGTAAACTCCATTATGTGGGAATTTGTGGGGTAAAGTGGTGAAAACGGTCGTGGAGGGGTAGCTCAGGCATGTTCCGTGGAGCAACGATGGTTAATCTCGACAGCAAAGGGCGGCTTGCCGTACCCACCCGTTACCGGGAATTGCTGAACGAGCAATCGCTGGGTCAAATGGTTTGTACCATTGATCTCCATCAGCCCTGCCTACTGCTTTACCCACTGCCCGAATGGGAAATTATTGAGCAAAAGTTATCCCGTCTGTCGAGTATGAATCCCGCCGAGCGCCGCGTTCAGCGTTTGCTGTTGGGACATGCCAGTGAGTGTCAGATGGATAGCGCCGGTCGGTTGCTGTTAGCGACAACGCTACGCCAACATGCCGGGCTTACCAAAGAAGTGATGCTGGTCGGGCAGTTCAACAAGTTTGAGCTGTGGGATGAACAGACCTGGTATCAACAAGTCAAGGATGATATTGACGCAGAACAGTCGACTCAGGAACCGTTGTCTGAGCAGCTACAGGACTTGTCGCTATAAGCATGTTGGAAAATTATAAACACACCACCGTACTGTTGGATGAGGCAGTTAACGGCCTTAATATTCGCAGTAACGGCATATATATCGACGGTACTTTTGGCCGCGGTGGCCATTCGCGTCTGATTCTGTCCCAATTGGGGCCGGAAGGGCGTTTGCTGGCAATTGACCGCGACCCACAGGCGATTGCAGCCGCCAAGTCTATTGAAGATCCTCGTTTTAGCATCGTACACGGCCCATTTTCTGATTTGTCACACTATGTGCGGGAACGCGAACTGGTGGGGAAGATTGACGGCATTTTACTCGATCTGGGTGTTTCGTCGCCGCAGCTGGATGACGCAGAGCGCGGTTTCTCCTTCATGCGTGACGGGCCGCTGGACATGCGTATGGACTCCTCAAGCGGTCAGTCAGCCTCCGAGTGGCTAATGAAAGCGGAAGCCGACGACATTGCCTGGGTGCTGAAAACCTTTGGCGAAGAGCGTTTCGCCAAGCGTATCGCTCGCGCCATCGTGGAAAGAAACCTGGTCGACCCGATGACGCGCACCAAACAGCTGGCCGATTTGATCGCCAACGCCAGCCCGTTCCGGGACAAACACAAACACCCGGCGACCCGCAGTTTCCAGGCGATCCGCATCTACATCAACAGTGAGTTGGAAGAGATCGAACGTGCGCTGGACGGCGCGCTGGAGGTGCTGGCTCCGCAGGGACGCCTGTCGGTGATCAGCTTCCACTCGCTGGAAGACCGTATCGTTAAACGCTTTATGCGCCACCACAGCCGCGGCGCTCAGGTGCCGGCCGGTATTCCGCTGACCGAAGCGCAATTGCGCAGTATGGGCGGACGCACGCTGAAAGCGCTGGGCAAGATGATGCCTGGTGATGCCGAAGTGGCGGAAAACCCACGCGCACGTAGCTCGGTGCTGCGTATTGCCGAGAGGATGCCCGCGTGATTGGTAATGAGCGTCATGGCCTGGTCGGGGTGATTGGCGGCGATCTGCTGCGTAACGCCAAGATCCCGTTGATTTTGCTTATTGCCTCGCTGGTGTCGGCGGTTTTTGTGGTGACTACCGCGCACCGCACCCGTTTGCTGACCGCCGAGCGCGAGCAACTGGTTTTAGAGCGAGATGCTCTGGACATTGAGTGGCGCAACCTGATTCTGGAAGAGAATGCTCTTGGGGATCACAGTCGGGTAGAGCGCATCGCTACTGAAAAACTGCAGATGCAACATGTTGATCCATCGCAGGAAAATATCATCGTTAAACAATGAATGGTTTAACTGAAATCACTACACGGAGTAGAAAGGGAACGCATGAAAGCAGCACGGCCCGGTAAGTTGAAACGCCAGGAAGATCAGGCCAGCTTTGTAAGCTGGCGTTTTGCGTTGCTGTGCGGCTGTATTTTGCTGGCGTTGGTTGGGTTGATGCTGCGTGTGGCTTATCTGCAGGTGATTAATCCGGACCGCCTGGTGAAAGAGGGCGACATGCGTTCACTGCGCGTGCAGGAAGTGCCCACTTCGCGCGGCATGATCAGCGATCGCTCAGGACGGCCGCTGGCGGTGAGCGTGCCGGTGAACGCCATTTGGGCCGACCCGAAAGAGCTGAATGAGCGCGGCGGCATAACGCTGGACAGCCGCTGGAAGGCGCTGTCTGATGCGCTGAATATCCCGCTGGATCAGCTTTCTACCCGCATTAACGCCAACCCGAAAGGGCGCTTTGTCTACCTGGCGCGTCAGGTGAACCCGGCGATTGGCGACTACATCCATAAGCTGAAACTGCCGGGGATTTACCTGCGTCAGGAGTCTCGCCGCTACTATCCATCCGGCCAGGTGACCTCGCATATCATCGGCGTGACCAATATCGACGGTCAGGGGATTGAAGGCGTAGAGAAGAGCTTCGACCGCTGGCTGACCGGGCAACCGGGCGAAAGAACCGTGCGTAAAGACCGCTTTGGCCGGGTGATCGAGGACATCTCTTCAGTCGACAGCCAGGCGGCGCATAACCTGGTGCTGAGCGTCGACGAACGTCTGCAGGCGCTGGTTTATCGTGAACTGAACAACGCCGTGGCGTTCAACAAGGCTGAATCCGGTACCGCGGTACTGGTGGACGTGAACACCGGCGAAGTGTTGGCGATGGCCAACAGCCCGTCTTATAACCCGAACAATATGGCCGGTACGCCGAAAGAAACCATGCGTAACCGTGCTATCACCGATATTTTTGAACCCGGCTCCACCGTAAAACCTATGGTGGTCATGACGGCATTGCAGCACGGCATTGTGAAAGAAAACAGCGTGCTCAATACCGTCCCTTACCGTATCAACGGCAAGGAAATCAGGGACGTTGCGCGTTACGCGGAACTCTCCCTGACCGGGATCTTGCAGAAGTCGAGTAACGTCGGTGTTTCACGACTGGCGTTATCGATGCCGTCCTCAGCGTTAGTAGATACTTACTCTCGTTTTGGATTGGGAAAAGCGACCAATTTGGGGCTGGTCGGAGAAAGCAGTGGCATATACCCAAAAAAACAACGGTGGTCTGACATAGAGAGGGCCACCTTCTCTTTCGGCTATGGGCTAATGGTAACCCCGTTACAGTTAGCGCGAGTCTACGCCACGATCGGCAGCCTGGGCGTTTATCGTCCGCTGTCGATTACCAAAGTTGACCCACCGGTTGCCGGTGAGCGCGTCTTCCCTGAACCTCTGGTGCGCACCGTGGTGCACATGATGGAAAGCGTTGCCCTGCCGGGCGGCGGTGGGGTGAAAGCCGCGATCAAGGGCTACCGAATTGCCATCAAAACCGGTACTGCCAAAAAGGTGGGTCCGGACGGCAAATACGTCAACCGATACATCGCTTATACCGCCGGCGTTGCGCCGGCGAGTAATCCCCGTTTTGCTCTGGTGGTGGTCATTAATGACCCGCAGGGTGGGAAATACTACGGTGGTGCGATCTCCGCACCGGTATTTGGCGCCATCATGGGCGGCGTGTTACGCACCATGAACGTCGAGCCGGACGCGTTGCCTACCGGTGAGAAAAGCGATTTTGTAATTAACAGAAAAGAGGGTTCAGGTGGCCGATCGTAATTTGCGCGACTTACTCGCTCCGTGGGTGCCAACGGCACCCGGGCGCGCGCTGCGGGAAATGACATTAGACAGCCGTATTGCGGCTGCCGGGGATCTGTTTGTCGCCGTTGTTGGCCATCAGGCAGATGGACGCCGCTTTATTCCGCAGGCTATCGCGCAGGGCGTTGCCGCTGTGATTGCCGAAGCTGAAGGTCAGGCTGAAGACGGTACTATCGCTGAAATGCACGGCGTGCCGGTGATTTATCTGAGCCAGCTCAATCAGCGTCTTTCCGCGTTGGCCGGTCGTTTTTACCATGAGCCGGCAGAGCGTCTGTGTCTGGTCGGCGTCACCGGGACCAACGGCAAGACCACCACCACTCAACTGCTGGCACAGTGGGGCCAACTGCTGGGTGAAATCAGCGCAGTGATGGGCACCGTGGGCAACGGCCTGCTGGGCCAGGTATGCCCAACCGAGAATACCACCGGTTCTGCGGTGGATATTCAGCACGTATTAAATGAACTGGTTGATCAGGGCGCGACCCTTGCCGCGATGGAAGTCTCTTCCCACGGTCTGGTGCAACACCGTGTGGCGGCGTTGCCGTTTGCCGCTGCCGTGTTTACCAACCTTAGCCGCGACCATCTGGATTACCACGGCGACATGGCCAATTACGAAGCGGCCAAGTGGTCGCTGTTCGCCGGTCACGAAGTGGGCCAGGCGATTATCAATGCCGATGATGAAGTCGGTCAGCGCTGGTTGAGCCAATTGCCGGATGCGGTGGCTGTCACCATGCAGGATAACCTGCAGCCAGGCTGCCATGGGCGCTGGCTGAAGACTACTGCGGTCAACTATCACGATAACGGCGCCACTATCCACTTCAGCTCAAGCTGGGGCGATGGTGAGATTGAAAGCCGTCTGATGGGGGCGTTCAACGTCAGCAATCTGCTGCTGGCACTGGCGACGCTGCTGTCGTTGGGTTACCCGCTGGCCAAATTGGTTGCCACCGGCAATCAGCTGCAGCCGGTCTGTGGCCGCATGGAAGTGTTCAATGCGCCGGGTAAACCGACGGTAGTGGTCGATTACGCCCACACCCCGGATGCACTGGAAAAAGCATTGGAAGCCGCGCGTCTGCACTGCGTGGGGCAGTTATGGTGCGTGTTTGGCTGCGGCGGCGATCGTGACAAAGGCAAACGCCCGCTGATGGGCGGCATCGCCGAACAGTTCGCCGATCGCGTAGTCGTCACCGATGACAACCCTCGTACCGAAGAGCCGCAGGCGATTATCGCCGATATCCTTACCGGCCTGCTGGACGCCGGACGCGCTCTGGTGATCCACGGTCGTGCGGAAGCGGTAACCAGCGCCATCATGCAAGCCAAAGAACAAGACGTGGTACTGGTGGCGGGTAAAGGCCATGAGGACTACCAACTGGTGGGGAATCGCCGTCTGGATTACTCCGATCGTACCACCGTAGCGCGTCTGCTGGGGGTAGTAGCATGATCCCTGTCTCCCTGCGGACACTGGCCGATGTATTGGACGCTGAGTTGATCGGCGCCGATTGCCAAATCGTTGAGGTGACGACAGATACCCGTCAGGTAACCGCAGGTTGCCTGTTTGTGGCACTGAAAGGCGAGCGTTTCGACGCTCACGATTTTGCTGTTGATGCGGTAGCCGCTGGCGCCGGGGCACTGCTGGTAAGTAAGCGCTTATTGGTGGAGGTTCCGCAACTGGTGGTAAAAGACACCCGTTTGGCGCTGGGACAGCTTGCTGCCTGGGTTCGCCAGCAGGTGCCGACCCGCGTAGTGGCGTTAACCGGTTCATCGGGCAAGACCTCGGTGAAGGAAATGGCCGCGGCCATTCTGCGTGAATGCGGTGAAGTGCTGTATACCGCCGGTAACTTCAACAACGATATCGGCGTTCCGCTGACGCTGTTGCGTTTACAGCCGCAGCATGACTTTGCCGTGATTGAGCTGGGCGCCAACCATATTGGCGAGATTGCTTACACCACCGCATTAACCCGTCCGCAGACCGCCCTGGTGAATAACCTGGCGGCTGCCCACCTGGAAGGCTTTGGCTCTTTGGCCGGTGTCGCTCAGGCGAAAGGCGAAATTTTTGCAGGTTTACCGGCTGACGGCGTGGCGATCCTCAACGCCGACAACAACGACTGGCCGCACTGGCAGAGCATGCTGGACGGCAAAACCGTCTGGCGCTTCTCGCCGCAGGCGGCGGAAGGCGTTGATTTCTTTGCCAGCGATGTGCAGGTGAATGGCAAGGGCACGCAGTTTAGTCTGCACAGTCCGTTCGGCACCGCAGAGATTGCACTGCCGTTGCCGGGTCGCCATAACGTAGCCAATGCGTTGGCTGCTGCGGCGCTGGCCATGTCGGCCGGAGCCTCGCTTGAGGCGGTGCGTCAGGGCCTCAAGCAATTACAGGCGGTGCCGGGGCGTCTGTTCCCGATTGCACTTTCTGACCATCAACTGCTGCTGGATGACAGCTATAACGCCAACGTCGGTTCAATGACCGCCGCCGCACAGGTCCTGGCGGAAATGCCGGGCTACCGCGTGATGGTGGTGGGTGACATGGCAGAGTTGGGGGCAGAAGCCGAAGAGTGTCACCGTCAGGTGGGCGAAGCCGCCCGGTTGGCCGGGGTCGACAAGGTATTGGGCGTCGGTCCGTTAAGCCAGGTGCTGGTTGAAGCTTCGGGTAATGGCGAACATTTTCAGGATAAGGCAGCAGTGATCGCGCGCGTGGCGGAATTACTGTCAGAACATGCGGTAATTACCGTGTTAATCAAGGGTTCACGTAGTGCCGCAATGGAGCAGGTAGTACGCGCGTTACAGGAGAAAGCACCATGTTAGTTTGGCTGGCCGAACATTTGGTCAAATATTATTCCGGCTTCAACGTCTTTTCCTACCTGACGTTCCGAGCCATTGTCAGCCTGCTGACCGCGCTGTTCCTCTCCTTGTGGATGGGACCGCGGGTGATTAAACGCCTGCAGGAGATGTCCTTCGGCCAGGTGGTGCGTAACGACGGTCCAGAGTCGCATTTCAGTAAGCGTGGTACGCCGACCATGGGCGGCATCATGATCCTGACCTCCATCACCGTTTCGGTGCTGATGTGGGCCTATCCGTCCAACCCTTACGTGTGGTGCGTACTGTTCGTCCTGGTGGGCTACGGCATCGTTGGTTTCGTTGATGACTACCGCAAGGTGGTTCGCAAAGACACCAAGGGGCTGATTGCCCGCTGGAAATATTTCTGGCAGTCGGTGATTGCGCTGGTGGTTGCTTTCGCCATGTATGCCGTAGGAAAAGACACGCCAGCCACCGAGCTGGTTGTGCCGTTCTTTAAGGACATCATGCCGCAGCTGGGCCTGTTATACGTGCTGTTGGCGTACTTTGTGATTGTCGGTACCAGCAATGCGGTCAACCTGACCGACGGGCTGGATGGCCTGGCGATTATGCCAACGGTGTTCGTGGCCGCAGGCTTTGCGCTGGTGGCCTGGGCGACCGGTAACATGAACTTCGCCAACTACCTGCACATTCCGTATCTGCGTCACGCCGGCGAACTGGTGATTGTCTGTACCGCCATCGTGGGTGCCGGTCTGGGCTTCCTGTGGTTCAACACCTACCCGGCTCAGGTCTTTATGGGCGATGTTGGCTCACTGGCACTGGGCGGCGCGCTGGGCACTATCGCGGTGCTGCTGCGCCAAGAGTTTTTACTGTTGATTATGGGCGGCGTATTCGTGGTTGAAACGCTGTCGGTCATTTTGCAGGTGGGGTCGTTCAAGCTGCGCGGACAACGTATTTTCCGCATGGCACCGATTCACCACCACTATGAATTGAAGGGCTGGCCAGAGCCGCGCGTGATCGTGCGCTTCTGGATTATTTCGCTGATGCTGGTGCTGATTGGCCTGGCGACGCTGAAGGTGCGGTAATTATGGCGGATTATCAGGGTAAAAAAGTGGTCATCATCGGGCTGGGCCTTACCGGCCTGTCCTGTGTTGATTTCTTTATGGCGCGCGGCGTGACGCCACGCGTTATGGATACCCGCATCTCACCGCCAGGGCTGGACAAGCTGCCTGAAAGCGTTGAGCGTCATCTGGGCGATTTGAATCAGGACTGGCTGTTGGCGGCGGATTTGATCGTCGCCAGCCCGGGAATGGCGTTGGCTACCCCGGCATTAAGCGCCGCTGCGGATGCCGGCGTGGAGATCGTCGGCGATGTCGAGCTGTTCTGCCGCGAAGCACAGGCACCGATCGTAGCCATCACCGGCTCTAATGGCAAAAGCACCGTTACTACCCTGGTGGGTGAGATGGCGAAAGCGGCCGGTTGGGCGGTGGGCGTTGGCGGCAATATCGGCCTGCCTGCGCTGAGTTTGTTACGTCAGGAGTGCCAACTGTACGTGCTGGAGTTGTCGAGCTTCCAACTGGAAACCACTTTCAGCCTGCATGCAGCCGCGGCGACCATTTTGAACGTCACCGAAGATCACATGGACCGCTACCCGTTTGGCCTGCAGCAGTACCGTGCAGCCAAACTGCGCGTTTATGAAAATGCTGAAGTCTGCGTGGTCAATGCGGATGATGCGCTGACCATGCCGGTTCGCGGCGCCGATGAGCGCTGCATCAGCTTCGGTGCCGATGTAGGCGACTACCATTTGAACCGTCAACTGGGCGAAACCTGGCTGCGCGTACGCGGCGAGAAAATCCTCAATACCCGCGAGATGAAGCTGACCGGGCGTCACAACTACACCAATGCGCTGGCGGCGTTGGCATTGGCCGATGCGGTCAATATCCCACGAGCCTCCAGCCTGAAAGCGCTGACCACCTTTACCGGCCTGGCGCATCGCTTCCAACTGGCGTGGGAACATAACGGCGTGCGCTGGATTAACGATTCCAAAGCCACCAACGTCGGCAGCACCGAAGCGGCGTTAAATGGTCTGCAGGTTGACGGCACTCTGCATCTGCTGCTGGGCGGCGATGGCAAGTCTGCCGACTTTTCCCCGCTGGCGCAGTATCTGCAGGGCGATAACGCCCGCCTTTACTGTTTTGGCCGTGATGGCGAACAGCTGGCGCAACTGCGGCCGGAGGTCGCTACGCTGACCGAGACCATGGAACAGGCGATGCAGGCGATAGCCGGTCGGGTGCAGTCCGGCGACATGGTGTTGCTGTCACCGGCATGCGCCAGCCTGGACCAGTTCCGTAATTTTGAAGTGCGCGGCGACGAGTTTGCCCGCCTGGCACAGGAGCTCGGCGGATGAGACTACGCTTGCCGAACTTCGGGCTGACCGAACTGTTTAAAAACTGGGTCGCGGGATCGCGTGATAACGACTCGGTCAATATGGTGCTGTACGATCGCACCTTGCTGTGGCTGACCTTTGGGTTGGCCATTATCGGTTTTGTGATGGTGACCTCGGCGTCGATGCCGATCGGTCAGCGCCTGGCGGACGATCCTTTCCTGTTCGCCAAGCGTGATGCGCTGTACCTCGGCCTGGCGTTTGGCCTGTCGATGGTGACGCTGCGCATTCCGATGGAAGTCTGGCAGCGCTACAGCAACGTCATGCTGCTGATGTCGATTGTGATGCTGTTGATCGTACTGGTGGTCGGCAGCTCGGTAAACGGGGCATCGCGCTGGATCGCGCTGGGTCCGCTGCGTATTCAGCCGGCAGAGCTGTCCAAGCTGTCCCTGTTCTGCTACCTGGCAAGTTATCTGGTGCGCAAGGTTGAAGAAGTGCGCTCCAACTTTTGGGGTTTCTGCAAGCCGATGGGCGTGATGGTGGTGCTGGCGGTATTGCTGCTGGCCCAGCCGGACCTGGGTACCGTGGTCGTGCTGTTCATTACCACGCTGGCGATGCTGTTCCTGGCTGGTGCCAAAATGTGGCAGTTCCTGGCGATTATCGGCTCCGGCGCTTTCGCGGTGGTGCTGTTGATCATTGCCGAACCTTACCGTATGCGCCGCGTGACATCGTTCTGGAATCCATGGGCCGATCCGTTCGGCAGCGGCTACCAGTTGACCCAGTCGCTGATGGCTTTTGGACGCGGTGAGTTCTGGGGACAGGGACTTGGGAACTCGGTACAGAAACTCGAGTATTTACCGGAAGCGCACACTGACTTTATCTTCTCGATTTTAGGCGAAGAACTGGGCTATATCGGTGTGGTTTTTGCATTGTTAATGGTATTCTGCGTCGCTTTTCGTGCTATGTCGATTGGCCGCCGTGCGCTGGAGCTCGATCAACGTTTTTCCGGCTTTTTGGCCTGCTCAATTGGCGTGTGGTTTAGCTTCCAGGCGTTGGTTAACGTCGGTGCTGCGGCAGGTATGTTGCCGACCAAAGGTCTGACGCTACCATTGATAAGCTACGGCGGCTCGAGCCTGCTGATTATGTCGACGGCGATCGTGCTGTTATTGCGTATTGATTATGAAACGCGTCTGGCTAAAGCCCAGGCGTTTGTGAAGAGGTAAGGGATGAGCGGGAAACCTAAGCGTTTAATGGTGATGGCAGGCGGTACCGGCGGACACGTGTTCCCGGGACTGGCGGTCGCACATCATCTGATGGCGCAGGGCTGGCAGGTGCGCTGGCTTGGAACCGCAGACCGAATGGAAGCCGATCTGGTGCCAAAGCACGGGATCGAAATTGATTTCATCCGTATTTCCGGCCTGCGCGGCAAAGGGCTGAAGGCCCAGTTGAGCGCGCCGCTGCGGATCTGGCACGCGGTACGCCAGGCGAAGGCAATAATGCGCAACTACCAGCCGGACGTGGTGCTGGGCATGGGCGGTTATGTTTCCGGCCCTGGCGGTTTGGCGGCATGGCTGTGCGGTGTCCCGGTGGTATTGCACGAGCAAAACGGTATTGCCGGGCTGACCAACCGCTGGCTGGCGCGTATTGCCAAAACCGTGCTGCAGGCATTCCCTGGCGCGTTCCCGAACGCCGAGGTGGTGGGTAACCCGGTTCGTACCGACGTACTGGCGTTACCGCTACCGGCAGAACGCTTGATCGGGCGTGAAGGGCCAATCCGCGTACTGGTGATTGGCGGAAGTCAGGGGGCACGGGTACTGAATCAGACAGTTCCTGAAGTCGCGGCGAGATTGGGCGATAAAATAACGCTCTGGCATCAGGTAGGTAAAGGTGCGCTGGAAAACGTGTTGCGCGACTACGAGAGGGTAGGGCAGACACAGCACAAGGTGACCGAGTTTATTGATGACATGGCTGCCGCCTACGCCTGGGCTGATGTGGTGGTGTGCCGTTCCGGCGCGTTGACCGTCAGCGAGATTGCTGCTGCAGGCCTGCCGGCGATATTCGTGCCATTCCAGCACAAAGACCGTCAGCAATATTGGAATGCTCGCCCGCTGGAAGAAGCCGGCGCGGCGAAGATTATCGAACAACCGCAGTTTAACACCGATGTGGTAGCGGAACTGCTGGCCGGCTGGGATCGTCCAACGCTGTTGGCGATGGCTGAAAAGGCGCGTGCAGTAGCCATTCCGGATGCCACCGAGCGGGTGGCAGCGGAGCTGGTGCGGGCCGCCAAATAATGTGCAGGGGTTCGGTACGCCGGGCCTGAATTAAAGAATGTCATACAGGGGCCCGGTATGCCGGACCCGGATTAGAGAGAGTGATGAATACACAACAACTGGCGAAACTACGTACTATCGTGCCCGAGATGCGACGCGTCCGGCACATTCACTTTGTCGGCATCGGTGGCGCCGGCATGGGTGGTATCGCCGAAGTGTTGGCTAACGAAGGTTATCAAATCAGCGGTTCCGATCTGGCACCGAATCCGGTAACCCAACAGTTGAGCGCGCTCGGGGCGACGATTTATTTCCATCACCGCCCGGAAAACGTACTGGATGCCAGCGTAGTGGTGGTTTCTACCGCTATTTCCGCCGACAACCCGGAGCTTGTCGCCGCCCGTGAGGCGCGTATCCCGGTGATCCGTCGCGCAGAGATGCTGGCCGAACTGATGCGCTTCCGCCACGGTATCGCCGTTGCCGGTACGCACGGTAAGACCACCACCACGGCGATGGTGTCGAGCATTTATGCCGAAGCCGGCCTGGACCCGACCTTTGTCAACGGCGGGCTGGTGAAAGCGGCGGGTACCCATGCGCGTTTGGGTTCCAGCCGTTATCTGATTGCGGAAGCGGATGAGAGCGATGCGTCGTTCCTGCATTTGCAGCCGATGGTGGCGATTGTCACCAATATCGAAGCCGACCATATGGAGACCTACCAGGGCGATTTCGAAAATCTGAAGCAGACGTTTATCAACTTTTTGCACAACCTGCCGTTCTACGGCCGTGCGGTGATGTGTGTTGATGACCCGGTGGTGCGCGAACTGCTGCCACGCGTGGGCCGCCATATCACCACCTACGGTTTCAGTGACGATGCCGACGTACGCATCGAAAGCTATCGCCAGGTTGGGCCGCAGGGCCACTTTACGCTGAGCCGTCAGGATAAGCCGTTAATGACGGTCACCCTGAATGCGCCGGGCCGTCACAACGCGTTGAACGCCGCGGCGGCAGTGGCAGTGGCTACAGAGGAAGGCATCGACGACGCAGATATCCTGCGTGCGCTGGCCGGCTTCCAGGGTACCGGTCGCCGCTTTGATTTCCTCGGCGAATTCCCGCTGGAGCCGGTTAACGGCAAAAGTGGCAGCGCGATGCTGGTGGACGACTATGGTCACCATCCGACCGAGGTTGACGCAACGTTGAAAGCGGCGCGTGCCGGTTGGCCGGACAAGCGTCTGGTGATGGTTTTCCAGCCGCACCGTTACACCCGTACGCGCGATCTGTATGACGACTTTGCCAACGTGCTGTCGCAGGTGGACGTGCTGCTGATGCTGGACGTGTATTCGGCGGGTGAAACGGCGATCCCAGGGGCGGACAGCCGCTCACTGTGCCGGACTATCCGCAGCCGCGGCAAGCTGGATCCGATTCTGGTTTCCGATGCGGACACCGTGCCGGAAACCCTGGCGCAGTTGCTGCAGGCCGACGATTTAGTGCTGGTACAAGGTGCCGGCAACGTGGGCAAAGTTGCCCGCAAACTGGCTGAGTTGAAGCTGCAGCCACAGAAAAAAGAGGAGGAACACCATGGTCGATAAAGTTGCCGTACTGCTGGGTGGCACCTCTGCTGAACGTGAAGTGTCATTGCAATCCGGCGCCGCCGTGCTGGCCGGGCTGCGTGAAGCCGGTATCGATGCCCACGGCATTGATATCCGTGACTTCCCGGTAACCCAACTGAAAGAACACGGGTTTACCAAAGTCTTTATCGCGCTGCACGGTCGCGGCGGCGAAGACGGCACCCTGCAAGGGATGCTGGAGTTCCTCGAACTGCCTTACACCGGCAGCGGTGTGATGGCTTCGGCGCTGACCATGGACAAATGGCGTACCAAAATGGTGTGGCAGTCGATGGGCTTGCCGGTAGCACCTTACGTAGCGCTGAACCGCGAGCAGTATGTCGGTGCAGAGAAAGCGGCGCTGATTGCCCGCGTGGAAGCCCTGGGCCTGCCGTTAATCGTCAAGCCGAGCCGTGAAGGTTCCAGCGTCGGCATGAGCAAAGTCACTGAGCGCGATGCGCTTGAAGCGGCATTGGGAGAAGGTTTCCGCCATGACGACGACGTGCTGGTCGAAAAGTGGCTGAGTGGCCCGGAATACACGGTAGCGATGTTGGGTGACCAGGTATTGCCTTCGATCCGTATTCAACCGGCCGGCGTATTTTATGACTATCAGGCCAAGTACATTTCGGACGATACCCAGTATTTCTGTCCGAGTGGCCTGGGTGCGCAGCAGGAAGCCGAGATGGCTACCCTGGCGTTACGCGCCTACCGCGGGCTGGACTGCAGCGGCTGGGGCCGCGTGGATGTGATGCAGGATAGCGATGGCAGCTTCTATCTGCTTGAGGTGAATACCTCGCCGGGCATGACCAGTCATAGTCTGGTGCCGATGGCAGCTCGCCAGTCTGGTTTAAGCTTCTCGCAGCTGGTGGCGAGAATTTTGGAATTGGCCGACTGATATGTCGCAAGCTGCCCTGAATGCTCGTGAACGCGAGGTGGATAACAACCCGCGCCGCAGCAATGGAACCCAGTTGGCAGGAATGGTTTTCCTGCTGATGGTGTTGGGAACGGTCCTGTGGAGTGGCTGGGCTGTGATTGGCTGGATGAAAGACGCCAGCCGCCTGCCGCTGTCACGACTGGTGGTAACCGGTGAACGCCATTACACCACCAACGACGATATTCGCCAGGCGATCCTGGCGCTGGGCTCGCCGGGTACTTTCATGACGCAGGATGTGGATATCATCCAGCAGCAGATTGAACGCCTGCCGTGGATCAAGCAGGCCAGCGTACGCAAGCAGTGGCCGGACGAGCTGAAGATCCATCTGGTGGAATATGTCCCGGTGGCGCGCTGGAATGATTTGCACATGGTGGACGCCGAAGGCAAATCCTTCAGCGTGCCGGCAGAACGAATTGGCAAACAGAAGTTGCCGTTGCTTTATGGCCCGGAAGGGAGCGAACAGGATGTTCTGGACGGATATCGGACCATGAGCAGCATGTTAGCGGCCAGCAAATATACGCTGAAAATGGCAGCCATGAGTGCTCGCCATTCCTGGCAGCTGGCTTTGGATAATGATGTTCGGCTGGAGCTGGGACGCGACGATCGCACCGGACGCCTGCAGCGCTTTATCGAGCTTTATCCGGTATTGCAGCAGCAGGGGCAGGCAGAAAGCAAGCGAGTCAGCTATGTCGACTTACGCTATGAGGCCGGTGCATCGGTAGGTTGGGCCCCAGTGTTAATCGACCCGCAGGCAGCAGGCGATCAGCAAAACAGTAATCAGCAACAGAATCAGGCACAGGCAAAACAACAATGATCAAGTCGACGGACAGAAAACTGGTAGTTGGACTGGAGATCGGTACTGCAAAAGTCTCCGCATTGGTAGGGGAAGTTCTGCCCGATGGCATGGTCAACATTATCGGGGTGGGCAGTTGCCCGTCTCGCGGTATGGATAAGGGTGGCGTTAACGACCTGGAGTCGGTAGTGAAGTGCGTACAGCGCGCTATCGATCAGGCTGAATTGATGGCTGATTGTCAGATTTCTTCGGTTTACCTCGCATTATCGGGTAAACACATCAGCTGCCAGAACGAAATAGGGATGGTTCCTATTTCCGAAGAGGAAGTGACACAGGAAGATGTGGAGAACGTGGTGCATACCGCTAAATCGGTACGCGTACGTGATGAACACCGCATCCTGCACGTCATCCCTCAGGAATACGCCATCGATTATCAGGAAGGCATCAAAAACCCGGTTGGGTTGTCCGGCGTGCGTATGCAAGCCAAGGTGCACCTGATCACCTGCCATAACGATATGGCAAAAAACATCGTTAAGGCAGTAGAACGTTGCGGTCTGAAGGTAGACCAACTTATTTTCGCCGGTCTGGCCGCCAGCTATGCGGTACTGACCGAAGATGAGCGCGAACTCGGCGTTTGTGTGGTGGATATCGGCGGTGGCACCATGGATATGGCGGTGTACACCGGCGGTGCTCTGCGCCACACCAAAGTGATCCCTTACGCCGGGAACGTGGTCACCAGCGATATCGCCTACGCCTTCGGCACACCGCCGACAGATGCGGAAGCGATCAAAGTTCGACACGGCTGTGCGCTTGGGTCGATTGTTAGCAAGGATGAAAGTGTAGAGGTGCCAAGCGTTGGGGGGCGTCCTCCTCGTAGTCTGCAAAGACAGACACTGGCTGAAGTTATTGAGCCACGCTACACCGAACTGTTGAATCTGGTTAACGATGAGATTTTGCAATTGCAGGAGCAACTGCGTCAGCAAGGGGTGAAGCATCATCTGGCAGCGGGTATTGTGCTGACCGGTGGCGCCGCCCAGATTGATGGCCTGGCAGCTTGTGCGCAACGGGTGTTCCATACCCAGGTACGCATCGGCCAACCCTTGAACATCACGGGTCTGACGGATTACGCGCAGGAGCCTTACTACTCTACGGCGGTAGGTCTGCTGCACTATGGAAAAGAGTCTCACCTGAGTGGTGAGGCAGAAGTAGAAAAACGCGCCTCGGTGGGCAATTGGTTTAAACGTATCAATAGCTGGCTGAGAAAAGAGTTTTAATGTTTCAACAAAGAGATCATGCTGAGTAATCTTTTTATGATCTCGCAGCGACAGGCACAAAACGGAGAGAAACTATGTTTGAACCAATGGAACTAACCAATGACGCGGTGATTAAAGTCATCGGCGTCGGCGGTGGCGGTGGCAACGCCGTTGAGCACATGGTGCGCGAGCGCATCGAAGGTGTTGAATTCTTCGCCGTTAATACAGACGCTCAGGCGCTTCGTAAAACGGCAGTTGGCCAAACCATCCAGATCGGTAGCGGTATTACCAAAGGTCTGGGGGCAGGCGCGAACCCTGAAGTGGGTCGCAATTCAGCGGAAGAAGACCGTGAAGCCTTGCGTGCCGCACTCGATGGTGCAGACATGGTCTTCATTGCAGCCGGCATGGGCGGCGGTACCGGTACCGGTGCAGCGCCAGTCGTCGCAGAAGTTGCTAAAGATCTGGGTATTCTGACAGTGGCCGTGGTTACCAAGCCTTTCAATTTTGAAGGCAAGAAACGCATGGCGTTCGCTGAGCAGGGTATTGCAGAGTTGTCCAAACATGTGGACTCACTGATCACTATCCCGAACGACAAGCTGTTGAAAGTTCTGGGGCGCGGTATTTCTCTGCTGGACGCGTTCGGCGCGGCTAACGACGTGCTGAAAGGCGCGGTGCAGGGTATTGCCGAACTGATCACCCGTCCGGGCCTGATGAACGTCGACTTCGCCGACGTGCGCACCGTAATGTCCGAAATGGGCTACGCGATGATGGGTTCCGGCGTTGCCTGTGGTGAAGACCGTGCTGAAGAAGCAGCGGAAATGGCGATCTCCAGCCCACTGCTGGAAGACATCGACCTGTCCGGCGCTCGTGGCGTTCTGGTCAACATCACCGCCGGTTTCGACCTGCGTTTGGATGAGTTCGAAACCGTGGGTAACACCATTCGTGCTTTTGCTTCCGACAATGCGACCGTAGTTATCGGTACCTCGCTGGATCCGGAAATGAACGACGAACTGCGTGTGACCGTGGTTGCGACCGGTATCGGCATGGACAAACGTCCGGAAATCACTCTGGTGACCAACAAACAGGCCAGCCAGCCAGTGATGGATCATCGCTACCAGCAGCACGGCATGTCGCCGTTGCCGCAGGAAGTGAAACCTGCCGCCAAGGTAGTTAACGATCCGACTGCGCAGCCTAATAAAGAGCCCGACTATCTCGATATTCCTGCCTTCCTGCGCAAGCAGGCAGACTAAGAATATCCTGAGAATTTGGAATCTCCGCTCTTTGTGCTAAACTGTCCCGCCGGCCATGCTGTATGCTTGGTCGGTAGGATTGATAACATTGCGAGATAAAACGATGATCAAACAACGGACATTAAAACGTATTGTTCAGGCGACTGGTGTCGGTTTGCATACCGGCAAGAAAGTCACGCTGACAATGCGCCCCGCGGCGGCTAATACCGGGGTCATCTATCGTCGCACTGACTTGAATCCCCCGGTTGATTTTCCGGCTGATGCAAAATCCGTGCGTGATACCATGCTCTGCACCTGCCTGGTGAACGAGCATGACGTGCGTATTTCTACCGTTGAGCATCTTAATGCCGCGCTGGCTGGTTTGGGTATCGACAACATCGTTATCGAAGTTGACGCCGCCGAAATTCCTATCATGGACGGCAGTGCCAGCCCGTTCGTCTTCCTGTTGCTGGATGCCGGCATTGAAGAACTGAACTCTGCGAAGAAATTCCTGCGTCTGAAAGACACCGTGCGTGTTGAAGATGGCGACAAGTGGGCCGAGTTGTCCCCGCATAACGGGTTCCGCCTGGACTTCACCATCGACTTCAACCACCCGGCTATCGATGCCAGTACGCAACGCTACCGCCTTGATTTTTCTGCCGACTCGTTCGTGCGTCAAATCAGCCGTGCACGTACCTTCGGTTTTATGCGTGACATCGAGTATTTACAGTCACGTGGCCTGGCGCTGGGTGGCAGCTTTGACTGCGCTATCGTGGTGGATGATTACCGCGTTCTGAACGAAGACGGCCTGCGCTTTGAAGACGAATTCGTACGCCACAAAATGCTGGACGCCATCGGCGACCTGTTCATGTGCGGCCATAACATCATTGGCGCGTTCACCGCGTACAAGTCTGGTCATGCGCTGAACAACAAACTGCTGCAAGCGGTTCTGGCAAAACAGGAAGCGTGGGAATTTGTCACCTTCCAGGACGAAGCCGAAATGCCTTTGGCATTCAAAGCCCCGTCCACCGTATTGGCATAAGCTGATACCGCGATTACTTATCACGACTGGTAGCGTTGGCACCTTCTCCGGCCAGCGATGCCAGTCGTTCCAATATCTTGCGCAGTTTTTCTGGGCTCCGGCTCGCCAATCCCCTTAATTCCTCGGCACTTTCCTGACTCAGATGACGCATTGGTACCTTCGCCTGCGTATTTCCTGCGGTTTTTGCGGCGTTCTGCACAAGGTTGCTCCCTTTTGCCATCAACGCCGGATTAATCCTGATGTCGATCGACGACAATGATGGTAGAATTTGCGCTCGTAGTGCAGATAATAAAGCCGGTTGTTCGTAACGTAGACGCATCATCCAGCTGGCATTTGCCGTTTCTAGCACTAAAATACCCTGTCGGAAATTTGCGACGCGGCACCAGGGATGCAGTTGAACTGGCAATACGCCTTTCACTGCACGGTTAAGCTTCAGCAGCGCCACTGCGCGTTGCTGGACGTTATGCAGCGGGCCTTTGTCTTCTGTGTTAGCGTCGTCAAACAGGGAATCTAATAATTGTGGACGGCTATCGCGCATAATGGGCTCCGGCGGATAATAAACTCGTGATCGGTATTCTAAATCGTTGGCGACAATTTGGCAGACGTTATTTCTGGCCCCATCTCCTGTTAGGGATGGTCGCGGCCACGCTTGGCGTACCTACAAATCTGTCCGGCAGCCCTGATCAAGCCGCTCTGCCGAGCACCTCGTCCAGCCTGAACCGGCAAAATTCCGTCAGCGGTGCCTTTAATAGCCTGGCATTACTGCAGGAAGCGCATCGTCGCCCGACCTTCAGTGTCGATTATTGGCACCAGCATGCGCTTCGCACCGTCATTCGTCACCTTTCTTTTGCTCTTGCACCGCAGGCGGTTTTCGCGCGGGGGCAGGAAAGAGAAGCGGAAGCGACCGAACCCCCATTACAGGTAGCGCAACTGGCGCTGCTTTCTACTCTCAACGCGCTGCTAACGCATGAGTCGAAGCCGCCGACCATCATTCGTAATACCCACCATGCCGTGCTGCCTGCCTTTGCGCAGCATCAGACGGGGCTGTGGCTGGCACAGGTGCAGGGCATTCGCGCCGGACCCGTAGCCTTAAGCTGATTTCTTGCCCGTCGGGCGACAAAAAAAACCTAAAAATAACAGCAAATTGACGGCCTGTATTGGCTGTCATGACAGAGATATCAAACATCATGTTAGTGAAATTATTGACCAAAGTTTTTGGTAGCCGTAACGATCGTACACTGCGCCGCATGCGTAAAGCGGTTGAGCAGATCAATCAGATGGAACCGGACATGGAAAAACTGTCCGATGACGAACTGAAAGCCAAGACCAACGAGTTCCGCGCGCGTCTGGAAAAGGGTGAAGTGCTGGAAAACCTGCTGCCAGAAGCCTTCGCCGTAGTGCGCGAGTCGAGCAAGCGCGTGTTTGGCATGCGTCACTTCGACGTGCAGCTGCTGGGCGGTATGGTACTGAACGATCGCTGTATCGCAGAGATGCGTACCGGTGAAGGTAAAACCCTGACCGCAACCCTGCCGGCCTATCTGAACGCCCTGAGCGGTCGTGGCGTGCACGTGGTTACAGTGAACGACTATCTGGCACAGCGTGACGCCGAAAATAACCGCCCGCTGTTCGAGTTCCTCGGCCTGAGCATCGGTATCAACCTGCCAGGTATGCCGGCACCGGCCAAGCGCGAAGCCTATGCCGCCGACATTACCTACGGCACCAACAACGAATACGGCTTCGACTACCTGCGCGACAACATGGCGTTCAGCCCGGAAGAGCGAGTTCAGCGCAAGCTGCACTATGCGTTGGTGGATGAGGTTGACTCCATCCTGATCGATGAAGCGCGTACCCCGTTGATTATCTCCGGTCCGGCTGAAGACAGCTCCGAGATGTATATCAAGGTCAACAAGCTGATCCCCAAGCTGATCCGCCAGGAAAAAGAAGATTCCGATTCCTTCCAGGGCGAAGGCCACTTCTCGGTTGACGAGAAAGCGCGCCAGGTGCACCTGACCGAACGCGGCCTGATCCTGATCGAAGAAATGCTGATGGAAGCCGGCATCATGGATGACGGCGAGTCACTGTACTCCCCGACCAACATCATGCTGATGCACCATGTGACCGCCGCGCTGCGTGCCCACGTGCTGTTTACCCGTGACGTTGACTACATCGTAAAAGACGGTGAGGTTATCATCGTTGACGAACACACCGGCCGTACCATGCAGGGCCGTCGCTGGTCTGATGGTCTGCATCAGGCGGTGGAAGCCAAAGAAGGCGTGGAAATCCAGAACGAGAACCAGACGCTGGCCTCCATCACCTTCCAGAACTACTTCCGTCTGTACGAGAAGCTGGCGGGGATGACCGGTACCGCAGACACCGAAGCCTTTGAATTCAGCTCTATCTACAAGCTCGATACCATAGTGGTGCCGACTAACCGTCCGATGATCCGTAAGGACATGCCGGACCTGGTCTACATGACCGAGCTGGAGAAGATTGGTGCCATCATTGAAGATATCCGTGAGCGTACCGTCAACGGACAGCCTGTGCTGGTGGGGACCATCTCGATTGAAAAATCCGAAGTGGTTTCCCGCGAACTGACTAAAGCCGGCATCGAACACAAGGTTCTGAACGCCAAGTTCCACGCCATGGAAGCGGACATCGTAGCCCAGGCAGGCCAAAGCAGTGCGGTCACGATCGCCACCAACATGGCGGGTCGTGGTACCGATATCGTGCTGGGCGGCAGCTGGCAGGCCGAAATTGAACAGTTGGAAGACCCAACTGAAGAGCAAATTGCTGAAATTAAAGCAGCCTGGAAAATCCGCCATGATGCGGTACTGGCCGCAGGTGGCCTGCACATCATCGGTACCGAGCGCCATGAATCACGCCGCATCGATAACCAGTTGCGCGGCCGTTCCGGTCGTCAGGGTGACGCCGGTTCCTCCCGCTTCTACCTGTCGATGGAAGATGCCCTGATGCGTATTTTCGCCTCGGATCGCGTTTCCAGCATGATGCGTAAACTGGGTATGAAAGAAGGTGAGGCCATTGAGCACCCTTGGGTTACCAAGGCGATTGCCAATGCACAGCGCAAAGTGGAAAGCCGCAACTTTGATATTCGTAAGCAACTGCTGGAATACGATGACGTGGCCAACGACCAGCGTCGCGCTATTTACAGCCAGCGTAACGAACTGTTGGACGTGTCTGACGTTAGCGAAACCATCACCAGCATCCGTGAAGACGTCTTCAAGACCACTATCGACGGCTACATTCAGCCAGAATCGCTGGAAGAAGAGTGGGATGTTCAGGGGCTGACAGAGCGCCTGAAAAACGACTTTGATCTGGATATGCCAATCGCCGAATGGTTGGACAAAGAGCCTGAGCTGCACGAAGAAACTCTGCGTGAGCGCATTCTGGAAAAGGCTAAAGAAGAGTACCAGCGTAAAGAAGAAGTGGTTGGCGTCGAGATGATGCGCAACTTCGAGAAGGGTGTGATGCTGCAGACACTGGATTCCCTGTGGAAAGAGCATCTGGCGGCGATGGACTACCTGCGTCAGGGTATCCATCTGCGTGGTTATGCGCAGAAAGATCCTAAGCAGGAGTATAAGCGCGAGTCCTTCAACATGTTTGCCACCATGCTGGAATCACTGAAGCATGAAGTGATCAGCGTACTGAGCAAGGTACAGGTGCGGATGCCGGAAGAGGTTGAAGCGCTGGAGCTGCAGCGTCGTGAAGAAGCCGAGCGCCTGGCCAAGCAGCAACAGCTGAGCCACTATGAAGAAAATGCGCTGGTCACCGAGGATCCGAATGCGCCGGCAACGGCTGAACGTAAAGTAGGACGTAACGATCCTTGCCCATGCGGTTCCGGTAAAAAATACAAACAGTGCCACGGCCGTCTTCAGAGCTAAGCCCGGTAATGTTTAACCCATAAAATCCAGGGGTTCAGCGTGCTGAGCCCCTGTTTTTTTGGGCCGAAGCCCATGCCCCCGACGAATTAATCAGGAGAATGCGATGAAACATCTGAACATCGCCGTTGGCATCATTCGTAATGCCCAACAGGAAATCTTTATTACCCGGCGTGCCGCCGATTCACACATGGCCGGTTTCTGGGAATTTCCTGGCGGCAAGATTGAGCCGGGGGAGACCCCGGAGCAGGCACTTAACCGTGAGTTGCAGGAAGAAACCGGCATTGAAACCGAGCAAGCAGAGTTATTGGAAGTGCTTGAGCACCGTTTTAGCGATCGTATCGTGACGCTGAATTTTTATCTGGTGGAGGGGTGGGCGGGTGAACCCTTTGGCCGTGAAGGTCAGCCAATGCGCTGGGTGAAGCAGGCTGATCTACGGGAGGAGGAATTCCCGGAGGCCAATGTCAGTATTATTAAACTATTGGTGGCACAGGCGAACGCTGCACAGTAGTCAGGCAAAAGGCCCGGCGAGAGCCGGGCTACAGAGAAGATCAGCGCTCGTCTTATTCGACTCGTCCATGAGTCTCACCCTTACAGGGCCGCTGCAAGCAGCGTTCAAATCGGTTCCGGACCGATTTGTCGTTCACTCCATTCTTCACTTTCCGACAGGTCACTGTTGCTGGGAATGCGCTTCTCTTCATCGGCCCACTCGCCCAGATCGATTAACTGGCAGCGTTTGCTGCAAAACGGGCGGAACGGGCTCACTTCACCCCAAACCACACCTTTGCCACAGGTTGGGCATTTCACTACGGTCGTCATATCTGTTCCTTACTCCCTTCCAACACGTGAAAGGTTTTTATGTCATTGGGTTAGCAGCAGGCCAACTCAAAGGTTAATCGTTCCGGCACCACACCAAGCTCACTGTCCAGCGGCAGGAAGCGGATCGCATAGCGCGTCTTATGGCCGGAAATCTGCGGATAAAGTTGATGTGCCAGATTGATGCGCAAGCGCAACAGGTCGGCGCCTTCCGCGTTATCCTGGAAGAAACCGTTCAAACTGATCTGATTGCGAAACGGCCCGGACTGACGGATCAGATCCAGCACCATGGTCAGCGCCTGGTTCAGTGGCTCCAGCGTTTGCTGCCATTTGGCTACGTCATCATCACGTTCTTGCTGGGGCGCATGCATCCACATGTGCAGCGTTGGCAAGTCAAAGCTGCAACACCCGCCGGGGATGCTCAGGCGTTGACGTACCAGACTGATAAGCCGGTCTTCACGCAGCGATTGGCCGAGACGCGGGGCAGACATCAATGCTGCCCCGCGCTGTTTCAACTGGTTGCGCAACTGATCCACCAGCGACATATCGACACCTGGCACATCGGCCCAGGCCAACAGCTTTTGCTGCTGCCGCTCCAGCTCTTTGAGTAACTCAGTGCGCACCTCACCACGTTCCAGCACGTCGAGCAGATCGGCAACGGTACGGAAGAAGGTCAGGGCAATGGCTGTTTCGCTCAATGCCCGCTGGCCGTGCAATTGCTGCAGTAAAAACTCCATACGCAACCAGGTGCGCATTTTTTCATTCAACGGGTGTTCAAAAAGAACGCTTGGGGAAACATCACTCATTCAGTTTAATCCTGTCGGGTCGCTGATGCCGCCAGCTCAAGGTAACGGCGATGCAGTGCGGCAACCAATGGCTCTATCCCCTGAGCGGTGCCGCTATTATCTATTATGTCATCTGCAGCGGCCAGGCGCTGCTCGCGCGTGACCTGTGCGGACAGTATGTTCTGTGCCTGCTGACGGCTGATGCCGTCGCGGGCGATGGTTCTGGCCAACTGAGTTTCACTGTCAACGTCGACCACCAGGACGCGATCGGCTCGTGCCTGCAGGTTGTTTTCAACCAGCAGAGGAACCACCCAAAGTGCATAATGACTGGTCACTTGCGCCAGTTGGCATTGAGTTTCCTGATGAATCAGCGGGTGCAGCAGTTGGTTCAGCCAGCTCTTTTCATCAGGGTTACTGAAGATACGTTGACGGAGTGCGGCGCGGTTTAGCGTGCCATCAGGCTGCAACATTTCATTACCAAAACGTTTGGCGATAGCAGCCAGCGCTGGGGTGCCAGGCTCGACAACTTGCCGGGCGATAACGTCTGCGTCGACCACTGCCACGCCATGGCGGGCAAAGGCGTCTGCCACGGTCGACTTACCGCTGCCGATACCTCCTGTCAACGCAACAATGTAGGCCATGGTAGAGAATGCACCTGATGTTCATAAAAAAATAATAGACGAATCATAAAGCGATCGCGCAGAAGTGCAAGTCAGCAGGCGCTGCTTGTCTGGCAGCTTGTGCTGTCCGGTGATAAAAAATGCAGTCGGAAAGAGAAAATGAGCGGGCGGTCACACTGCGCATTCGCAGGTAAATTTGTCGGATTGTAGCGTAAATAAAGGATAATTCGCAGTCTTGTCCGGCGATTTTTAGCGCGTATGATAGCGTCACTGGAGCTGGCATTAATCTATACCCGTCATTCTTCGAGCTGCAAGTGTGTTGACTGCGAGCGTTCACCCGAATCACTTACGTGAGTAAGCGCATCGGGACTCTCGTTCTTGTCGCCTTCCTGAAACTCGAATTATTTAGGTATACCCCGTCGCTTTTCAAGCCATTGCGTTCTGCGATCCGTCGCCATAAACCAGGAAATCATAAGTCATGCGTATTGAAGAAGATTTGAAATTAGGCTTTAAAGATGTGCTGATTCGCCCAAAGCGCTCCACGCTTAAAAGCCGTTCAGAAGTTGAACTGGATCGTCAGTTTAGCTTCAAACATTCTGGCTTGAGCTGGTCCGGCGTCCCTATTATCGCCGCCAACATGGACTCGGTCGGCACCTTCAGCATGGCAGAGGCCCTGGCTTCTTTCGACGTACTCACCGCCGTACACAAACACTACACCCTTGAACAATGGGCCGCATTTGTGCAGCGCGTACCGGCATCGGTGCTGCGCCACGTTATGGTTTCGACCGGCACTTCAGAAGCTGATTTTGTGAAGATGCAGCAAATTCTGGCCTTGTCGCCGGGGCTGAAGTTTATCTGCATCGACGTCGCCAACGGTTACTCAGAGCATTTTGTCGCCTTCTTGCAGAAAGCGCGTGAAGCCTGTCCGAACCATGTGATCTGTGCCGGTAACGTAGTCACTGGTGAAATGGTTGAAGAGTTGATCCTCTCCGGTGCCGATATCGTCAAGGTGGGTATTGGGCCAGGGTCAGTCTGTACCACCCGAGTGAAAACCGGCGTGGGTTACCCACAGCTGTCTGCGGTGATCGAGTGCGCCGATGCGGCACACGGCCTGGGCGGTCAGATCGTCAGTGATGGCGGTTGTTCGGTACCGGGTGATGTCGCGAAAGCCTTTGGTGGCGGCGCAGATTTTGTCATGTTGGGTGGCATGCTGGCCGGTCATGACGAGTGTGAAGGCACCGTAGTGGAAGAGAACGGCGAGAAATTCATGCTGTTCTACGGTATGAGTTCCGAATCGGCGATGAAACGTCACGTCGGTGGTGTTGCTCAGTACCGTGCGGCGGAAGGAAAAACCGTTAAACTGCCACTGCGTGGCGAGGTTGAGTTTACCGTTCGTGATATCCTGGGCGGCCTGCGCTCCGCCTGCACTTATGTGGGTGCAGAGCGTTTGAAAGAGCTGACCAAACGCACGACCTTCATCCGCGTAGCGGAACAGGAAAACCGCATATTCGGCAGTAACTAATCAGGTTCACTTCAGCCTGACCAAACCTCGGGTGCAGTTCATTGATGCTGCGCCCAGGGTTCTCCAATAGTTATCCTAAAACGTTCCCCAATTGGAATATCGGCAAATACATCGCGATCACCAACGTGCCGACGATCCCGCCCACCACCAGCATCAAGATCGGTTCCAGCGTTTGCGCCAGCGTATCGGCCAACTCAAAAGTTTGTTGCTCATGCCACTGCGCCAGTTTGCCCAACAGTGTATCTAATGAACCGGACTCTTCGCCCACCCGGACTAACTGCTGACAAAGCGGGGGGAAAAGAGACTGTTCCCCCAACGCGCTGTGAAAAGTCTGGCCCTGCGCTATTTGTTGCTGCACCTTCTCCATCGCCTGTCGGTAAAACAGGTTGTCCACCGACAGTGCCGCGGCGTTCAATCCTTCAACCAGAGTGAGCCCGGCCTGTTGGGTCATGGCCAGAATGCGGAATATTTGGCTCAGACAACCGCCTTTGATCAGTTGTGCAATCAACGGCAGTTGCAGTAACGCCGCCTGTTCACGCCTGCGCCAGTGTGGCTGCGGGTGCAGTCTTCGAAAATAAGCAAATATCGTGCAGCCCAAAACCACCGCCAGCCAGGGGCCGCAGCGAATCAACCAGGTGGAAAGATCCAGCAGCCCTTGGGTAAACCAGGGTAGCGGCGCATTGAAGGACTGATAGACGCCGGCAAATTCCGGCAACACCATGACTAACATCAGAATGCTCACCAACAGCGCTACAGCGCAGATAAACAAGGGATAACGCAGCGCCTTAACCACTTTCTTTTGCAATTTTTGCTGTGCTTCCTGTTGTTGGGCCAGTTGCCGACAGCACTCATCCAGGTGACCGGTCAGTTCCCCAATGGCGATCAACTGGCGGTAAATCAGAGGAAAGATGGCCTGTTGCCCGGCGATAACCTCGGAAAAGGGTTGGCCTTGCTGCACCTGTTCGCTGATGTCCCGCAGCAGGCAGCGCCAGGCCGCAGACGGGTGTTCTGTCGCCAGCAATTGCAACCCGCTAACCAGTGGCAAGCCGGCTTGCAGCAGGGTAGCAAGTTGACGAGTGAACTGGATCAAGGGTTCCCCGCGCCACTGACTGGGGGCAATACGTTTCCCGCTGTTAATCTGGCAGGGCTGCAGCCCTTGTTCAATCAGCCAGTGGCTGACCAAATTTTTTTCGCTGCTCATCAGTTCGCCCTCGCGCAGTTGGCCCTGTGGATCAACTGCCTGCCAGAGGAAAAGGCGCGGCGCTTTCACGGAGCCTCCTCACCGGCGATGATACCGACAATGCGATATACCTCTTCCAGCGAGGTGATGCCTTGCGAAACCAGTGTTAACCCGGCTTGCAGCAGCGTTGTCTGCCCTTGCTGCAGTGCAATGTCGGCCAGTTCACCCGGGGCGGCGCCCTGTAACAGACCGGCCTGCACCTCTGGGGTGATAGTCAGTAATTCATACACCCCGGTACGGCCGTAGTATCCGCCAAAGCAGTGCTCGCAGCCCTCGGCTTGCCAGGGCAGCAAGGGTATGGCCCAAATTGCGGTGGGGAAGCGAACCGGTTGGCTTTGCTGATAGCGGCAGTGGCTGCAAAGTTTGCGCACCAGCCGCTGGGCGATCACCAGCTTCAGGCTGGCGGCAATCAGATAGCCGGGAATACCCATATGGGTCAGGCGCGTCAGGGTCTCGCTGGTGGAGTTGGTGTGTAACGTGGACAACACCAGATGACCGGTTTGCGCGGCTTTAACTGCTATCTCTGCCGTTTCCCTGTCGCGGATTTCACCGATCATGATCACGTCTGGATCTTGTCGTAGTAAGGCGCGTAAAACGCGGGAAAAATCCAGATCTGTTTTGGCATTAATTTGCGTCTGGTTAACGCCAAATAACGGGATCTCGATCGGATCCTCGACGCTACATAAATTACTTTGCGCATCATTCAACTGACGCAGGCCGCTGTACAGGGTGACGGTTTTACCACTACCGGTCGGGCCAGTGACCAGGATCATACCCTGTGGGCAGGATAATGCTGCGGCAAACTTCGCCAACGCCGCCGGATCCATTCCCAGCCGATCCAGCGGCAGCTCCTGGCGTTCGGTTTGCAGGACTCGCAGCACCACTTTTTCGCCGTACAGTGTGGGCAGGGTGGAGATGCGCATTGAGTAACCGGCGTTATCCAATTGCACGCTGAGCTGGCCATCCTGTGGCAGGCGACGCTCGGCAATGTCCAACTGCCCCATGATCTTCAGTCGGGCGGTGAGGCGAGCGGCGAGTGTGAATGGCGGTGAGGCTATCGCCTGCAGTACCCCGTCGATACGCAGTCGGATACGTAGCGTCTGTTGGTAAGGCTCGAAATGAATATCCGAGGCACGCCGTTGAATAGCAATGTGCAGCGTCTGATTGATAAACTGCACGACGGGAGCGTCACTGTCGTCGTTTAATAAGGACCCATTAGGTTGTGCCTCCGGTGCTTCCTGCGAGGGGCCATCGCCTTGTATTTGACGTTGGTTCAGTTCCATTTCCAGCCGGGCTGCCGGCCACTGCTCCAGATGAATGCGCTTGCCGGTGGCGAAACGCAGCGCCGACAGCAGCGCCTGTGGCGCCTCCGCTGTCAGGGCCACATTCAGGCAGTACCGATCTTCGCTGAGCGCCAGCGCCTGGTAACGCCGGCACAATGCATGGATTTCGTCGCTTATCGCCGTACTCATGGCGTTGGCGCCGTTGCGGTGGTGTCAAAACGGAAAACTTCCTGACAGGTTTCCTGCAGATTGACGTTGCTGCTGGTGCACTGTCGTGTCCAGCGTGTCAGCCCGCTGGCATTTTGGGTTGGGGTCAGAGCGACCGTTAGCCCTTGCAGCGTTTGCGTACCGGTCAGCGAAATTACCCCCTGGCTGACCTGAACCGCGCTGACGTAACGTGAGGCGTCACCGGCAGGGATACCTTTGCTACCTGCATTACAGCCAGCGGGCGCACCGCTGTCGAGCACGCATAGCTCAACGGCCAGCTTATACGGCGTCATGGTTTGCAGCATGTCTGTCATCGCTGCTTTTTGGATATAGCGCTGGTAGGCGGGAATGCCTATGGCGCTCAGGATGGCGATAATGGCGATCACCACCATCAGTTCAATCAGGGTAAAACCGCGCTGTGTTTCCATTTGTTGTTGCCTCCGGGTGAATGTGGAAGCAAAGGTAAGCGTACAGGGCGTGGGCTTCGAGCGAGTTATGGCTGTTTTGCGTTGCAGTTCCACAGCAATTAATCAGCATTGCACAAGAGGGAAAAAGGATGAGGCGAGCTTCGCAATTCTGACGAGAAAATACCTCCCCGAGGGACAGGGAGGCAGGGATGACGGAGTTTATTTAAAGCGCATTGACAGATCGAGCGCGGTCACATGTTTGGTCAGGGCACCCACAGAGATGTAGTCCACCCCGGTTTCGGCGAAGGTGCGCAGGGTTTCACTGGTCACGTTACCTGAAACTTCCAATTGGGCACGCCCTTGAGTTTGCGCTACGGCAGCACGCATCATCTCGACGCTGAAATTATCCAGCATGACAATGTCGGCTCCGGCATCCAGCGCCTGCTGCAGTTCGTCCAGCGATTCGACTTCCACCTCGACCGGCACGTCGGCATGCAGCCAGAACGCCTTCTCGACCGCCTTTTTAATCGAACCGGAGGCAATGATGTGGTTTTCCTTGATCAGGAAGGCATCGGAAAGCCCCAGGCGATGGTTACTGCCGCCGCCGCACAGCACGGCATATTTCAGCGCGGTGCGCAGCCCTGGCAGGGTCTTGCGGGTGTCCAGCAGGCGGGTTTGCGTGCCCTGCAACAGCGCCACATAGCGGCTGACTTCGGTCGCTACGCCGGAAAGCGTCTGGACAAAATTCAGTGCGGTGCGCTCACCGGTCAACAATACCCGCGCCGGGCCGGTCAGTTTGCAGAGCGGCTGGTCTGGGACCAGGCTATCGCCGTCCGCTACCTGCCATTCCACTTTCACCTGGTTACCCAGTTGAATGAAGACTTCATTCAGCCAACGCTTACCACAAAAGATGCCGGGCTCGCGGGTAATAATAGTGGCTTCGGCCTGGGTGTCGGCCGGTAATAATTGCGCGGTAATATCGCGTTCGGCATCGACTTCACCACCCAGGTCTTCACGCAGCGCCTGGGCAACGGCATAGGGGATATCGCTTTCAATTCGTTCAAGAAGCTCGGTGCGGCGACTGTCGGCACTGTAGCGGCGTGTCGGCATAGAAAACTCCGAAATGGACGGTAATATCGTAGGGGGAACATGCTACTCTGTTTTATAGCCCCGCGCTAGCGGGGCGTTCTGCATAATATCAATAGCTTAGTAAAGCTAAGTGACGCTAATAAGTGCTAACTATTGCCACCTCGTGGACTCAATGTGGGCATTTTGGCGACCGGGTTCAAGGTTACTGCACCTTGAAGGAAATCCGGCGCAATAACTCATAGCTGGCTTGGATAACTGGGCCAGAGTGATCGGTTTTAATGAGTATCCCAACACCGGGGAATCACCTTAAAACCAACCTACGGGCTGGCTTTTTTTACCCTGATTTTATGTATTATGATTAACTCTGCTTAACAATTTCACAGGAGTGCAGGATGCAAATATGCCGGATGGACTATAACGATTTATCGGCCGATAGGAAAAAAGCAAAATTTCACTGCTATGGTAAAGGCACCTTTGAGGTCTTCTCAGGCCAAGCGCCAAGAATAAATATGCCCCGTTGTTCATTTATCGAAAATGCAGCGCTTCCGCCAGGGCAGTACTGGATCGTAGACCGGCCTTTAGGTGGTATAAAAAACCGGATCCTTACCTTTGGAAAAGATACTTGGTTTGGAACTAATCATGATGAATGGTTTGGCCTCTATAATTTTCAGACAATGAGTGATACCACTTTTGTGAATGGAATAAGTAGAGGTGCATTTCGTTTACATCCCTTGCGTCCCGATGGAACAGGGGAGTCATGGGGATGCATCACATTTTTCCGAAATTCTGACTTTCAGCAGGTTAGGCGCGCGATCCTGAGCCGGAAAAAGTTTAAGGTGCCAGGTTCACGGAATGGCCTTCTGGCATATGGTCGCGTTGATGTAACAGGGAGTAAGGATTATGACCGATGCGCAATTAAGTAAAAAAAGCAGATGGCCTCTAAATATTGCGGGTTTTATCGTGTGCTTGGTTGTTTCGGCATTTGTAATTCGGTTTACTCCGATTGGTAGCCTACTATGGGCGCTAGCTGACGGCATCTATGATGCATTGCATCCGTTAGGCTGGTTCCAGGGAGTTAATGAAGGTAATCCGGCTTTGTTCCCTGTAGGGCTGTGTGCCAATGTCGTGATCGCTACTCTTCTGTTTTTGGTTACTAAAAGAATAATTTCAGCAGTTAGAAAGTGAGTGCACAAACAACTTTTGCTTTCAGCCAGCCTTCGGGCTGGCTTTTTTGTTTAGTCAATCGGCCCAAAACTGGGCCGATTGTCGATATGGTCATCATGTGGACGTACTGATAGTAAATCCTTTTTGTATCATACGGTTATTTCTGATTTACAGAAACATGCTACTCTGTTGCCATGATAAGTACCACTGCAGCGCGGTGGTTGCGCCGCTAATCTGGCATTAATCCGATGTCAGCGGCGCGGATTACCGGGCACAGTCATATTGCCCCAGGCTGTAAAACCGATTCAGACCCGACATGGGGTCGGATTTAAATCTGGCATCTCTGGAACAACCCGGCAAGGCCGATGACGCTATGCTTGGAACAATGGAAAGGGAGAGGAGTCGCTAATGACGCTGTTTACGCTGTTACTGGTTCTGGCGTGGGAACGTTTGTTCAAGCTGGGTGAGCATTGGCAGTTGGACCATCGGCTGGAGGTGGTGTTTCATCGGTTGCACCGGTTCTCGCTGGCGCAGACGTTACTGATGACCCTGGCCTGGATGGTGGTGGTCGGGGGCATTCTGTGGCTGTCTCAAGGGCTTTTTTTCGGCGTAGTGACGCTGTTGCTGTGGATCGTTATTGATTTGCTGTGCGTGGGGGCAGGCATCAAGCGTAAACACTATCGTGCCTATCTGAAAGCGGCGCGGCAGGGGGATGTTCATGCCAGCGACCAGATGGCGGAAGAGCTGGCACTGATCCACGGTTTGCCGGTGGATTGCAGCGAAGAGCTGCGCCTGCGTGAACTGCAAAATGCGCTGCTGTGGATTAACTTCCGTTATTATCTGGCTCCGCTGTTCTGGTTCGTGGTCTGCGGGCCTTACGGGCCGATTGCGCTGGCGGGCTACTCCTTCCTGCGTGCTTACCAAACCTGGTTGGCGCGCCATAATACCCCGCTGGAGCGTTCGCAGTCGGGCATCGATCATCTGTTGAACTGGCTGGACTGGATCCCGGTGCGCCTGGCCGGCGTGGCTTACGCCCTGTTTGGACATGGTGAGAGAGCGCTGCCGGCATGGTTTGCATCGCTGGGCGATCTCCATTCTTCGCAGTATCAGGTGCTGACGCGGCTGGCGCAGTTCTCACTGGCGCGTGACCCCCATATGGATCCAGTACAGACCCCGCGAGCGGCGGTAACCCTGGCACGTAAGGTGACGATGATTATCGTGGTGGTGGTGGCACTGCTGACGATTTACGGCACCTTGCTCTGACGGCAAAGTTTGAAAATAAAAACGGGCGCTTAGCGCCCGTTTTTATTGGCTAGCCAAAACTTACAGCTTGGCGAAGCAGCGACGTGCGGCATCGATAGTGCGCTGAATGTCTTCTTTGCTGTGCGCAATGGACATAAAGCCAGCCTCGAAGGCAGAAGGTGCCAGATAAACCCCTTCTTCCAGCATCAGATGGAAGAAACGCTTGAAGCGCTCTACATCGCACTGCATCACGTCCTGATAACTGGTGACTGACGGCGCATCGGTAAAGAACAGGCCGAACATGCCGCCAACGTGGTTCACCACCAGCGCGACGTTTTCTTCTTTAGCCGCGTGCAGCAGGCCGGCTGCCAGCATATCGGTCAGTTCGGTCAGCGTCTGGTGGACACCCACCTGCGAAACTTCGGTCAGGCAGGCAAAGCCTGCCGCCATCGCAATCGGGTTACCGGACAGCGTGCCTGCCTGATAGACCGGGCCGGTAGGTGCCAACGCTGCCATCACTTCACGACGGCCGCCGAACGCGCCAACGGGCATGCCGCCACCGATGATTTTACCCAGGCAGGTGAGATCAGGCACCACATCGTAATAGGCCTGTGCGCCGGCCAGCGCCACGCGGAAGCCGGTCATGACTTCATCGATAATCAGCAATGCACCGTACTTGTCGCACAGTGCGCGCAGGCCCGGCAGGAATTCCGGCAGTGGTGGTACGCAGTTCATGTTACCGGCGACCGGTTCGACGATGATGCAGGCGATTTCGGAAGGGTACTGCTCGAATGCGGTGCGTACCGATTCCAGATCGTTAAAGGTGCAGGTCAGGGTATGCTTGGCGAAGTCTGCTGGCACGCCCGGTGAGTTTGGCTGCCCCAGAGTGAGCGCACCGGAGCCGGCTTTTACCAGCAGGCAGTCGGCGTGGCCGTGGTAGCAGCCTTCAAACTTGATGATTTTATCGCGGTTGGTATAGCCGCGCGCCAGACGAATGGCACTCATGGTGGCTTCGGTCCCCGAGTTCACCATGCGTACCATATCCATGGTCGGCACCAGTTCGGTGACCAGTTCCGCCATTTTGACTTCCATCTCGGTAGGGGCGCCAAAGCTCAGGCCGCGCTGTGCCGCTTCAATGACCGCGTTGCGGATCGCCGGGTGGTTGTGCCCCAGTACCATCGGGCCCCAGGAACCGACGTAGTCGATATAGGCTTTGCCGTCGACGTCGAACAGGTAAGCCCCGTCCGCCCGTTCGATAAACAGTGGTACACCGCCAACGCCGTTGAATGCACGCACCGGAGAGTTAACCCCGCCTGGGATTACCTGTTTTGCCTGGGCATACAGACTTTCGGACTTGCTGTGTAAGCTCATAAATCGGCTCCTGGATTCTGTTTGAATGATTTGACCGCGCTATTCTAGTGAAGTGTTCGTCGATATGAAACGATCACAGACAGATACCTATTTTGAGGGGCGGTCAGTCAGCGGGTAGGCTAGAATAATCAGCTGGCCTATTTGTATTACATTTAATTCCATTAATGAATAACCCATTATGACTGAATTACAGCAACAGCCGCCGCTGGTGCGGGCTCCACGCCTGAAACGCAGTGATGCGGTACGTCAGCTTATGCGCCGTGATAAAACGCCGGTGGCGATCCTGCTAATGGCGGCGTTGGTGGGAACCCTGGCGGGTTTGCTCGGCGTGGCGTTCGATAAAGCGGTGGATTGGGTGCAGCAGCAGCGTTTTTCCGGGCTGGCACAGGTCGCCGATTACTGGATACTGGTTTGGCCGTTGGCCTTTATTCTTTCCGCTTTGCTGGCGGTGTTGGGGTACTACCTGGTGCACCGCTTTGCCTCGGAGGCGGGCGGCTCGGGTATCCCGGAGATCGAAGGGGCGTTGGAAGAGCTACGCCCGGTGCGCTGGTGGCGAGTGATCCCGGTGAAGTTTATCGGTGGCATGGGAACCCTGGGGGCAGGCATGGTGCTGGGCCGTGAAGGGCCTACGGTGCAAATGGGCGGCAACGTCGGGCGCATGGTGCTGGATATTTTCCGCCTGCGCGGCGCAGAGGCGCGCCATTCGTTGCTGGCTACCGGTGCAGCCGCCGGCCTTGCCGCCGCCTTTAATGCGCCGTTGGCAGGCATTCTGTTTATCATTGAAGAGATGCGTCCGCAGTTCCGTTATAACCTGATCTCAATTAAAGCGGTGTTTATCGGCGTCATTATGTCCAGCGTGGTGTTCCAGCTGTTCAACGGCGAAGGGTCGGTGATTGCGGTGGGTAAGCTTTCTTCGGCACCGATTAACACCCTTTGGCTGTATTTGGTGCTCGGGGCGATCTTTGGTGCGGTGGGGGTTATGTTCAACGCGCTGATTTTCCGTGCCCAGGACATGTTCGCTCGTCTGCACGGCGGTAAAATGCGCAAGGTTTTGCTGATAGGCGGTTTGCTCGGCGGCCTCTGCGGCATTTTGGGGCTGATCCAGCCGGAAGCCGCAGGCGGGGGTTTTGGGCTGATCCCGATCGCCGCTGCCGGTAACTACAGCGTCGGCATGCTGATGTTTATTTTTATTACCCGGGTGATCACTACGCTGTTATGTTTTGGCTCCGGCGCGCCGGGCGGGATTTTTGCGCCGATGCTGGCGTTGGGTACGCTGTTTGGTACTGCCTTTGGTCTGGCCGGTGCACATCTGTTTCCTGCGTACGGCATCGAGGCCGGTACCTTTGCCATTGCAGGAATGGGTGCCCTGTTTGCTGCCACGGTACGTGCGCCCCTGACCGGTATCGTGCTGGTGTTGGAAATGACGGATAACTATCAGCTGATACTGCCAATGATTATTACCTGCCTGGGGGCTACCTTGGTGGCACAGTTCCTCGGAGGTAAGCCGTTGTATTCCTCCATATTGGCCCGTACCTTACAGCGTCAGGAAGCGTTGCAGACACGCGAAGCAGCAGATAAAACAGGTAAAGAAGATACAACAAATGCGGTGAATACTTGAACGCAACACTCAGGTATTAGATAATCAATAACATTAATCCGGTCGCCATTGTAGCGGCCTGATGCAGAACAATGTTGGGAGTAAAGAGTATGAGTGATGAAACAGCACTGCCCCTGCAATTTACCGAGGCAGCAGCGAGCAAGGTTAAAGTCCTGATTGCTGATGAAGAAAATCCGGATCTGAAGTTGCGGGTTTACATTACCGGTGGCGGCTGCAGCGGATTCCAGTACGGCTTCACTTTTGACGACAAGGTTAACGATGGCGACATGACCATCGAGAAGCAGGGGGTTGCGCTGGTGGTGGACCCAATGAGCCTGCAATATCTGGTCGGTGGCTCGGTCGATTATACCGAAGGGCTGGAAGGCTCCCGCTTCGTGGTGACCAACCCGAACGCTAAAACAACCTGCGGCTGCGGATCCTCGTTCAGCGTCTGATCCTGCCTACCGCAGTATTAAACCCGCCAACCTCACCGGTTTGCGGGTTTTTTATTGCTACCATTCCACGGTGACCAGTTCCTGGTGAGGCTCATTTTCACCCTCGGTCAGCAACCGGCTTCGGGTGACTTTAGGCTGACTATCGGTTGCACCGCCGCATTTTACCTGGGGCACTGAATCATCGATATGCACGCTGCACTTTGGGGTGATGGTCAGGCTGACACCGATTTGTCCGCTGGCGGCACCGGCGTAAACGAAGGGGCTGCACAGCATTACACTGAATAAAAAGAGAATATTTTTCATCATTTGGGAAATAGCCATCCGTAAGCAATCACATAATGGCTTATCGGCAAAAAGTTAATAAGATTTAACAGGGCGGGATAATAATTAACTTGGGGTTAAAAAGTTTATTACATTGGTTTCCCTGAATTTTTCAGGAGTTGATAATAACACTTTGCTTATTAATTAGTCGAATATTCTGTTTTTAAATGTAACGGGCAGATAAGGCTCCGCCCGTGTATACAGGCGGAGGGATTAGCGTTCGAGGATAAAAGCGGGAAGTTTCAGGTGCCAGCGAATGGCGGCCAGGCGGATTGCCAGCGTGATGCCCATGCCGAGCATCATTGCCTGTTGCAGCGGCATACCGAAGGTCGCATAGGCCGTAGCATGCACAATGCCGCCGATGATGCAGGCGGTGGCGTAAATTTCGGTTCTCAGGATCATCGGAATTTCCCGCGCCAGCACGTCGCGGATAATACCGCCTCCCACCCCGGTGATCACTCCCATGCAGATTGCCACCAGCGGACTGGCGTCGGCAGCGAAGGCTTTATTGACCCCGATGCCGACAAACACCGCCAGCCCAACGGCGTCCAGTACCGGCAAGATCCACTTGGGCAGGCGGCGCGGCTGGCGTACCAGCAGCAGCGTCAGCACGCAGGTGATCATGGCGACCACCAGATCGGTGGGATCTTTCACCCAAAATACCGGTCCGTTGGCTAATGCCATATCGCGAATAGTACCGCCGCCGACCGCCGTGACCACGCCCAGCACCAGTACGCCGAACGGATCCATACGTAGCTTGCCCGCCAGCAATACCCCGGAGATGGCAAAAACCGCAGTGCCGAGAATATCCAGCCAAAACACCAGCATTAATGAATCTCCGCCAGTTGACTGCACAGTTGCTGCGCCGCCAGCATGATGCGCGGGCCGGCGCGGTTGAACCAATCACCATTCACTGCAAGCACCGGCACCTGCAGTTGCGGTGCCCAGAAGGCTTTCACGCTGGCGATTTCTTTTTGGTCACCGGTAATGACGATGGCCTGCGGTTGGCGGGCCAGAACCTGTTCGCGGCTGATTTGCGGCCACGGCATGCGGCTGTCGGCAAAGATGTTCTCAGCGCCACACAGTGACAGCACCTGACTTTGCAAGGTGGCCCCGGAACTGGTGAACAGCGGCTGGGTACCGAATTGCAGCAACACTCGTCGTGGCTGGCTATGCGGATATTTTGCTTTCAGCGCGGTAATTTGCTGACGGATCGCCTCTGCTGCCTGGTGTGCTTGCTCAGGATGCGGGCTGTATTGCGCCAGGTCATCCAGCCGCTGCGCGATGTCATTGATGGTGGTGGCATCGGCATAAAAGATCGGGATACCAAAAGCGGCGAGCTGATCCAGCACCCGTTGTGGATTGCCGCCGCGCCAGGCCAGGATCAAATCCGGTTTCAGCGCCAGCACCCGCTCCAGGTTGATGCCTTGCCAGGAGGCGACTTGCTCCAGCTTTTTGGCCGCCGGGGGATAGTCGGAATAAGCGCTCACTGCCAGCAGGGTATCGCCCATGCCGGCAGCATAGGCAAGCTCGGTGGTGTTGGGAGCCAGGCTGATCACCCGTTGGGCGGCGCCGGCAGGCAGCGCCATCCCTAATGCCAGCAGCCACAGCAGGGCTGAAAAGCGTCGTGTCACATCAGCCGCGCTTAGCCAGGGTTTGCAGCATGGCGTTGACCATCAGCGTAGATTGCTTGGCAGCTACGGTAAGGAACTCTTCAAAACTCATGTGCGATTCACTGTCGGCAACGTCAGAGATAGCGCGCACGACCACGAACGGCGTAGCAAACAGGTGGCAGACGTGCCCGACTGCCGCCGCTTCCATTTCCACCGCCGCCACGCTTGGGAAGGTAGCGCGGATGCGTGCCAGTGGCTCTGCACCGTTAATGAAAGCATCGCCGCTGCAGATAAGACCGCGTACCGCGTTCAGGCCCAGCTGCTTGATGCAGTCTTCCGCCAGGGCAATCAGCGCGTCGTCTGCCACAAACGCCGCCGGGCAGCCGGCCATCTGGCCTGGCTCGTAACCAAAGGCGGTCACGTCGGCATCGTGGTAACGCACTTCTTCGGATACCACAATATCGCCGACCTTCAGCGAGCTGGCCAGGCCACCGGCGGAACCGGTATTGATCACCAGATCCGGCTTGCAGTGTTCCAGCAGCAGGGTGGTGCCCATGGCGGCAGAAACCTTACCGATGCCGGATTTGAGCAATGCCACGTCAACGCCACCGATTTGGCCGGTATAGATTTCACAGCCTGCGCGTTGAAGGGTTTGACGGTTTTCAATTTGATCGCGCAGCAGGGTGACTTCCTGCTCCATTGCGCCGATGATGCCTACTTTCATAAATAACACTCACTGATTGGCTGTGGGAATTTCGCCATAGTCTATCATGGCTCTCATAGAGAGATAATCCGTTGCATATGCCGCCGGGAATTGTTATCACGGGGGCAGGGTGCAACGGCGGAGAAACAGATGTCCGGGATCGATTTTAAGCAGAAAATCAGCTTCCAGCGGCCATTCAGCAAGCCAATTGAAGCCGGGGAAGAATACGACATTGTCCGGCAGTTCGAGAGCGATCGCGGGCGCATAGTCAATTCCGCCGCCATTCGCCGTCTGCAGCAAAAAACCCAGGTGTTTCCTCTCGAGCGTAATGCCGCGGTTCGCAGTCGCCTGACGCACTCAATGGAGGTGCAACAGGTCGGAAGGCATATCGCCAAAGAGATCCTCAATCGTTTTAAACAAGACGGGCGAGTCGACGAACTCGGGCTGACCAAACTGCTGGATCCTTTTGAGAGTATTGTCGAGATGGCCTGCCTGATGCACGACATCGGCAATCCGCCTTTCGGGCACTTTGGCGAGTCGGCGATCAACAACTGGTTTTCCCAGCGCCTCGATCCCGCCAGCTGTGGCAGCGAGCCGGCCAGCAACGATCGTTGCCAGGTCAGTGCACTGCGGCTGCATGAAGGCGAGAGCGATCTTAACCGCCTGCGTAGCCGTATCCGTCAGGATCTCAGCCATTTTGAAGGCAATGCCCAGGCTATCCGGTTGGTGCATACCCTGCTGAAGCTTAACCTGACCTACGCGCAGGTGGGCTGTATCCTGAAATATACCCGCCCGGCCTATTGGGCCAGCGCTATTCCTGCCAGCCATAACTATCTGATGAAAAAACCGGGCTTTTATCTGGCGGAAGAGGCGTTTGTCGATCGGCTGCGGCGGGAGCTGAATATGGGCGAGTTCGACCGCTTCCCATTGACCTATATTATGGAAGCGGCTGATGATATTTCGTACTGCGTGGCCGATTTGGAAGATGCGGTGGAAAAAAATATTTTCACCGTCGAGCAGCTTTACCAGCATTTAACTCAGGAATGGGGCGAGGTCACGCCGGGTGATTTGTTTGATAAAACCGTGGCCAGCGCATTTCGCAAAATCGCGCACGGTGGCGCGCGGCGCAGTAGCGAAGATCAGTTCTTCATGTATTTACGGGTCTTTACCGTGGCGCGGTTGGTCCCGCATGCGGCGCAGCGTTTTATTGATAACCTGGAGGCGGTCTATCAGGGAAACTTTAATCAGGCGCTGCTGGAGGACTCCAGCCCGGCTTACCAATTGTTGAAAATCTTCAAAAATGTCGCGTTCAAACACGTGTTCAATCACCCGGAAGTGGAACAGCTTGAGCTGCAGGGCTACCGGGTCATCAGCGGCCTGCTGGATATTTACAGCCCCCTGTTGGCGATGCCGCTGGCGGACTTTACCCTGCTGGTGCAGGAAGACAGTCACCGTGCCTATCCGATCGAAACGCGTCTGTTTCATAAGCTTTCAACCAAGCATCGGTTGGCCTATATCGAAGCGATTGAGGGCCTGCAGCATCTGTCATCCGAGCAGTTGGCGATCCGCGAGTATTATTTCCGGGCGCGTTTGCTGCAGGATTATATCAGCGGCATGACCGATCTTTATGCCTATGACGAATATCGGCGATTAATGGCTGCTGAATAATTCATTCAGCTAATAAATATTATTTTAAGCATTTGACTCGGCGGCGCAGGATCTATTTCGAGTTTTGTAAAGACGGACAATATTTGTTTACTATTACCAATAACCTGCGCCGGAACTTAGCGGTATTAATAGGTTCTGATTATGCACAAAGACCCTAATATTTTCTGAACGACTTTTATAAGAGACACACAGATGAAAAAAACCGCATTAGTTCTGAGCGCATTGGCATTCAGTATTGGTATGGCGATGGGCCCGATGACGGCCAGCGCCGCAGAAAGTGCTTCTTCCAGCACTCAACAATTGCCAAGCCTGGCGCCGATGCTGGAAAAAGTGATGCCTTCCGTGGTGAGCATTAATGTTGAAGGCAGCACTACGGTCAACACGGCGAAGATGCCGCCGCAGTTCCAACAGTTCTTCGGTGAAGACTCGCCATTCTGCCAGGACGGTTCGCCGTTCCAGGCTTCGCCGATGTGTCAGGGCGGAGGACCTGGCGGTGAGCCGGGTGCACCAGGCCAGGGGACTCAGCAGAAATTCCAGGCGCTGGGTGCCGGGGTGGTGATTGATGCCGCGAAAGGCTACGTGGTGACCAACAACCACGTGGTGGAGAACGCCAACAAAATTCAGGTCCAGCTGAGCGATGGCCGTAAATTTGACGCCAAGGTGATCGGTAAGGATCCGCGTTCCGATATCGCGTTGATCCAACTGAAAGACTTTAAAAATCTGACGGCGATCAAGATGGCGGACTCCGAACAACTGCGCGTAGGCGATTACACCGTTGCTATCGGTAACCCGTATGGGTTGGGTGAGACCGCGACCTCAGGCATTGTTTCTGCGCTGGGTCGTAGCGGGCTGAATATCGAAAATTACGAGAACTTTATCCAGACCGATGCAGCGATTAACCGTGGTAACTCCGGCGGCGCGTTGGTTAACCTGAACGGCGAACTGATCGGCATTAACACCGCCATTTTGGCACCGGACGGCGGCAACATCGGTATCGGTTTTGCCATCCCGAGCAACATGGTGAAAAACCTGACGGCGCAGATGGTCGAATATGGTCAGGTTAAACGCGGCGAATTGGGCATTATGGGTACCGAGCTGAATTCTGAGCTGGCGAAAGCGATGAAAGTGGACGCGCAGCGTGGGGCCTTTGTCAGCCAGGTCATGCCGAAATCTTCTGCTGCCAAGGCCGGCATCAAGGCTGGTGATGTGATTGTTACCATGAACGGCAAGGCCATCTCCAGCTTTGCCTCCTTCCGGGCGGAAATCGGTACTCTGCCGGTAGGCAGCAAAATGTCGCTGGGGATCATTCGCGACGGCAAGCCTGTCACCGTGGACGTTACGCTGGAGCAAAGTTCTCAGACTCAGGTTGAATCCGGCAATATCTACACCGGTATTGAAGGCGCCGAGCTGAGCAATGGTCAAGCTGGCGCTCAGAAAGGCGTGAAGGTGGATAACGTCAAGGCAGGCAGCGCTGCTGCGCGTATCGGCCTGAAAAAAGGCGACTTTATCCTTGGGGTTAACCAGCAGCCGATCCAGAACCTGGGCGAACTGCGTAAAATCCTCGACAGCAAACCGTCGGTACTGGCGCTGAATATCCTGCGCGGCGATACCACGCTGTATCTGCTGATGCAGTAATTAATTAGCTCCCGGCTAAAAAGGCACGCTTCGGCGTGCCTTTTTATTGCGTGCGGTATCAGCCCAAATGAGCACGAGCCGCCTGGCTGACCAGCTCAATCTCATCCAACAGTTCCAGCCATTCCGGCTCCAGTTCGTCGTTGCTGACGCCCTGACGTAACTGCTGTTCAAGGTAGAAACACAGCTGTTTCAGACGCGGTACGCCGCTGTAGCTGCAACTGCCGTGCAGTTTGTGGATCAAATCGAGAATGCCGTCATCCGGTGCGCCGTCCAGAATCGCTTGCACCCGCCTGCTGACCTGCGGCAGGAAGTCGAGCAGCATCTGCAACAGATCATGTGCCAGATCGGGTTTGTTCGCCGCCTGGCGCAGTGCCAACGGCCAGTCGAGCGACAGCAGCGGTTGATTGACCGCTGTTTCCGGCTCCGGCTCGCCGCTGTAATAACGCGCCAGTACGCGGGTCAGCATCGCTTCGTCAATCGGCTTGGCCAGATAGTCATCCATCCCGGCCTGCAGCAAATGCTCACGCTCGCCGCTGACGGCATGGGCGGTGACGGCGACGATTGGCGTCGAATTGTGGTGCGGCAATTGGCGGATCAACTCGCTGGTACGAATGCCGTCAATATTGGGCATCTGGATATCCATCAGGATCAAGTCCAGCACGTTGTCGCGCGCCAGCAGCAATGCTTCTTCCCCGCTTTCACACAGCAGGGTCTTTTCCACCTGTTCGGCCAGCAGAGTACCAATCAGCTTCAGGTTGGCCGGGTTATCGTCGACCGCCATCACCGTCAGCGGCAGGCGCTTATGTTCCGGCACGGCGGCGAGGAGCAGCGGCGTTTCCATGCGTAACAGCGGGAACAGACGGTTGCTGGTGATCGGTTTGATCAGGCAGCCGGCGGCTCCTTGCAGTTTAAGCTGTTCGGCATTGATCTGCGACTGACTGGGCAGAGCCAGAATCACCCGGTGGGCGATCTTCAACGCCGCCAGCAGCTTGCTTTCGTGCTGCGCCATATTTTCGCGGAACGGGATCGGTACTCCTACCAGCAGGAAGTCGTAATCTTTCTTCGGCAACTGGGCCAGCGTTGGCGAATGGGTGATCACCAAATGGGTGAGGCTTAGCATATTAAGCGTCGCCTGCGCCGCCATCGGGTTAGCTTCGATATACCCCAGCGTCTTGCCCTGCAGGTCCGGCAGGTTTGACGGCAGCGACAGCATGCCCTCATGCAGGTCGAGGGTGATATGGAACCAGAAGGTCGAACCACGGTTCAACTGACTGTGGAAGCAGATATCGCCTCCCATCTCTTTCACCAGCTTCTGGGTGATCACCAGCCCCAGCCCGGTTCCGCCGTGACGGCGTGAAATACTGGCATCCGCCTGGCGGAACGCCTGGAACAGCTGTGACTGCTGCCGTTCTGAGATGCCGATGCCCGTGTCATGGATTTGCACTTCCAGCTCCATCTGACGCTCTTGCTGGCCACGCAGCTCGACGCGGATGTCAATGTTGCCGGTTTCGGTAAATTTGATCGCGTTGCCCAACAGGTTGGTAATGATCTGTTGCAGCCGCAAGGAGTCGCCAATCACCTGTTCCGGCACGTCGTTATGCACGTCCAGCGTCAGCTCCAGCCCTTTCTCATGGGCGCTGGGCGCCAGCAGCACTATCACTTCGTCCAGCGTTTCACGCAGCGAGAAGGGGATATGTTCCAGCACCAGCTTGCCGGCCTCCAGCTTGGAGAAGTCCAGCACGTCGTTGATGATGGTCAGCAGGTTATTGGCCGAGCGTTCGATGGTTTGCAGATAGTCGGTCTGAGTGACGCTCATTTCGGTTTTCAGCATCTGACGGGTAAAGCCTATCACGCCGTTGAGCGGGGTTCGCAGCTCGTGCGACATGTTCGCCAGGAATTCGGATTTGATTCGCGCAGCCTCCTGGGCGCGTTTTTTTGCCAGGTCCAGTTCGACGTTCTGGATCTCCATTTGCTCCAGCGTTTCGCGCAGATCGGAGGTCGCCTGATCGATATTCTGCTGCATTTCTTCGTGGTAGGCGGTGAGCGACATCGCCATCGAATTGATACCGTTTTTCAGCATGTGCAGTTCGCCGAGCATAAAGCCTTCGACGCGGCTGTCGAGCTGGCCGCGGCGAATGCGGTCAACGGTATTGACCATATTGCGGATCGGGCCGGTGACGTCGCGCATCAGGCGGTAAGCAAACAGAATGGCAATACACATGCACAGCAGCAGCAGCAGGGTGGAGACAAACACCTCTTTGTATTGCTGCAAACGGACCGACTGCAGATCCAACTCAATCGCCACATAGCCCAGGCGGTTGTCCTGTTGAGGATCGCTGCCAGCGGTTTGATCCGGATACTGGCTTTCTGCCAGGATCGGGGTACGCAGGATCAGTGAGTCGCCACGCCGTGTCAGCATCAGATCGGTGGGGATAGGCACCCCTTTCGGCAACTGCAGTTGGGTAAAGTTGTGATGGTAATTGGAGGTGACAAAAAGATTATTCTGCGCGTCGAACACCGTAATGGAACGGACGATGTCTGAATGGCGACGATGTAACAGACTGACCAATTGTCTGACCGACTCGCGGCTGCGGAACGTCATGCCGTACTCGCTGGCCACCGCCAGGGGTTCGATAATGCTGGCCCCGGCGTCAACCAATTGTTCCTGTAACTCATTGTAGCGATGCACCACGAAGAAGGTGCTGAGCAACAGACCAATCAACAGCGTTGGGGCCAGAATCAGGATCATCATGCGCGCCCGCAGGCTGTATTTGGTCATGGGGTTCCAGTATGGGAAAATTGCCGGACAGACCCTACTTTAAATGAACCGGCACTCGATCGACAAATATGGCGCAATTCTTTATTCGCAACGGGCAGCGATAGCCTAGAAAAACTGTGCGGTGAAACGCCGTATCATTAGAGCGACGGGCTACGCTTAGACTTTAGCTGGTGTGACTTTATTCAGATAAATAGCTTATTAAATCAGTTAATGGTGGGGCCTGCCCTTGAATGGGTCGCTATTCAACCCAATGATCGGGTATTGGATCTGTTCTGCGGCCCTGGGCATTCTAGCCTGCCGTTGGCGCGTTGCGCCGCTGCGGTGGCAGGTATAGAAGGTGTTGCCACACCGGAAGCGAATGGGCAATATAATGCACATAAGAATAGGCGAGTCACGCCGGCTTCTTATCGTCTTGCGCGTGTGTGGATGTTGGGTCGGTTTCCGCATACGGGGCATCTTGAGTCAATGGCGCTGTTGATTAACGGTTGTGCGCCAGAGGTCGCTGCAAAGTAGGGAGAGGTTATGGTTGCGGTAAGAAGTGCACATCTGAACACGGCTGGCGAATTTGCACTCGACGAGTGGATTGCCAGCTTGGGGCTACCTAACCCGCAGTCATGTGAGCGATTAGCCGCAACCTGGCGCTACTGTGAGCAACAGACCCAGAACCATCCCAACGCGTCGCTGTTACTGTGGCGCGGGCTGGAAATGGTTGAAATCCTCTCCACCCTGAGTATGGACAACGACAGCATGCGCGCCGCGCTGCTGTTCCCGTTGGTGGATGCCGGTATCGTACAGGAAGAAACCCTGACCGAAGCCTTCGGCAAGGGCATCACCTATCTGGTACATGGCGTACGCGATATGGACGCTATCCGCCAACTGAAAGCCACCCAAAACGATTCAATGGCCTCCGAACAGGTCGACAACGTGCGCCGCATGCTGTTGGCGATGGTGGAGGACTTCCGCTGCGTGGTCATCAAGCTGGCGGAGCGTATCGCCCACCTGCGTGAAGTGAAAGACGCGCCGGAAGACGAACGGGTACTGGCGGCCAAAGAGTGTTCGAATATCTATGCACCACTGGCCAACCGTCTTGGTATCGGGCAACTGAAATGGGAGCTGGAAGACTTTTGCTTCCGCTACCTGCATCCGGAAGAATACAAGCGCATCGCCAAGCTGCTGCATGAACGCCGCATCGATCGCGAACAGTTTATCGATGATTTCGTTGCCTCGCTGCGTAGTGCGATGGGGGACGAGGGCGTTAAGGCCGACATTTACGGTCGCCCAAAACACATCTACAGCATCTGGCGCAAGATGCAGAAGAAAGCGCTGGCGTTTGACGAGCTGTTTGACGTGCGTGCGGTGCGGGTGGTGGTCGAGCGCTTGCAGGACTGCTATGCGGCATTGGGTATTGTGCATACTCACTTTCGTCATTTGCCGGATGAGTTCGACGACTATGTTGCCAACCCGAAACCCAACGGCTATCAGTCGATCCACACCGTGGTACTGGGGCCACGCGGTAAAACGCTGGAAATCCAGATCCGTACCCGCCAGATGCACGAAGATGCCGAACTGGGCGTTGCCGCGCACTGGAAATACAAAGAGGGCGCGGTTGCGACGGTACGTTCCGGCTACGAAGAACGTATCGCCTGGCTGCGCAAACTGATCGCCTGGCAGGAAGAAATGGCGGATTCCGGCGAGATGCTCGACGAAGTTCGCAGCCAGGTATTCGACGATCGGGTTTATGTGTTTACCCCGAAAGGCGATGTGGTGGATCTGCCGGCAGGCTCTACGCCACTCGACTTTGCCTACCATATTCACAGCGACGTCGGCCACCGCTGCATCGGCGCCAAAATTGGTGGCCGTATCGTGCCCTTTACCTATCAGCTGCGGATGGGCGATCAGATTGAAATTATCACCCAGAAGCAGCCGAACCCGAGCCGCGACTGGTTGAACCCGAACCTGGGCTATGTCACCACCAGCCGTGGGCGTTCCAAGATCCATAACTGGTTCCGCAAGCAGGATCGGGACAAGAACATTCTGGCCGGTCGTCAAATGCTGGATAATGAGCTGGAACACCTCGGCATCAGCCTGAAAGAGGCCGAGAAGCTGCTGATCCCGCGTTACAACATGAATTCGCTGGATGAGATCCTGGCGGCGATTGGCGGCGGGGATATCCGTCTCAATCAGATGGTGAACTTCCTGCAGGGCAAGTTCAACAAACCGAGCGCCGAGGAGCAGGATCGCGAAGCGTTGCGCCAATTGGTTCAGCACAAAGCGCCGCCGGCAACTCGCAGCAAGGACAACGGCCGGGTGGTGGTGGAAGGGGTAGGCAACCTGATGCACCACATTGCCCGCTGCTGCCAGCCGATCCCGGGCGACGATATTGTCGGCTTTATCACCCAGGGCCGCGGTATTTCTATCCACCGGGCAGACTGTGACCAACTGGTGGATCTGCAGTCGCACGCGCCGGAACGCATCGTTGACGCGGTGTGGGGCGAGAGCTACTCCAGCGGGTACTCTTTGGTCGTGCGTGTGATGGCCAACGATCGCAGCGGCCTGCTGCGAGACATCACCACCATTTTGGCCAACGAAAAGGTCAACGTGCTGGGCGTGGCCAGCCGCAGCGACACCAAAAAGCAGTTGGCGACCATAGATATGGATATTGAAATCTACAACCAGCAGGTGCTGGGCCGGGTATTGGCCAAGCTCAATCAACTGCCGGATGTGATAGACGCCAAACGCCTGCACGGCAGCTAACCTTACATTTTTTATCGCGGGGCCCATATATTGGGCCTCGCTCGTTTCAGAGACTTCGTCATGACCCAATCTTCTCCGCTGCAACGCTTGCTGAACATCATGAAAACGCTGCGCGATCCGCAGGCCGGTTGCCCGTGGGACCGCAAGCAGACCTTTGCCACTATCGCCCCTTACACGCTGGAAGAAACCTATGAGGTGCTGGATGCCATAGAGCGTCAGGACTACGGCGATCTTCGTGACGAACTGGGTGACTTGCTGTTCCAGGTGGTGTTTTACGCTCAAATGGGCCAGGAGCAGGGGCTGTTTGACTTCGGCGAGGTGTGCAATGCCATCAGCGACAAGCTGGAACGCCGTCATCCGCATATCTTTGGCGAAGCTGATGCAGCGGACAGTGACGTCGTTGCGGCGCGCTGGGAGCAGCTGAAGGCCGGTGAACGCGCCGAGAAAGAGCTGCATTCGGCGCTGGATGATATTCCGCAGGCGTTGCCGGCGCTGATGAAGGCGCACAAAATTCAGAAACGTTGCGCCTCGGTCGGTTTTGACTGGCATACGCTGGGCCCGGTGCTGGACAAGGTGTACGAAGAGATCGACGAAGTGATGCATGAAGCGCGGCAGGCCGTGGTCGACGAGCAGAAGCTGGAAGAAGAAATTGGCGATTTGTTGTTTGCCACGGTGAATTTATCGCGCCATCTTGGCCATAAAGCAGAAAACGCGCTGCAGGCTGCCAACCGCAAGTTCGAGCGCCGTTTCCGTCAGGTGGAAGACATTGTCAAACAGCGCGGGCTGCAGATGGGTGAAGCCACGCTGGAGCAGATGGAAGAGGCGTGGCAACAGGTTAAACGCCAGGAAAACTAATCAGCAGCAATGCTGTCCCATGATTATCGCAATGTTGATCGGCGACAAGGTTCATGCAAGCTGAAACGGTTAAGCTCAGGGCTATGGTTTGCTGAACCGCGGCCTACCGACAGTAAAACGCCAACAAACTGAATTCTAAGGCGTTTTATTATCTCTAAAGGGCGGTAAATTGAGTTTTTCTGCGCTAACTCGTTGTTTTAAAAAGACCGTTACTGGCGGGCCGATAAAGTAAACCCGGATGAACTCCCGAGGGGGACAGAGATGATGGACAGTAAAACGATCGTTTGTAGGTCTGAAGAGGTTCGGGTATACTACTTTCCCGTCTTGGTTCTTCCATCGTCTTTAAACCTAAACTCTCAGGTTCAGCATGACAACTAATTATATTTTTGTGACCGGCGGGGTCGTATCCTCTCTGGGTAAAGGCATTGCCGCAGCCTCTCTGGCGGCTATTCTTGAAGCCCGTGGCCTCAACGTTACCATCATGAAACTGGACCCGTACATCAACGTGGATCCGGGCACCATGAGCCCGATTCAGCATGGGGAAGTTTTCGTCACCGAAGACGGCGCAGAAACCGATCTGGATTTGGGTCACTACGAGCGCTACATCCGTACCAAAATGTCGCGCCGCAACAACTTCACCACCGGTCGTATTTACTCCGACGTTCTGCGTAAAGAACGCCGTGGCGACTATCTGGGCGCAACCGTACAGGTTATTCCGCACATCACCAACGCGATCAAAGAGCGTATCCTCGAAGGTGGCGAAGGTCACGACGTGGTATTGGTGGAAGTTGGCGGTACCGTGGGCGATATCGAATCGCTGCCGTTCCTGGAAGCTATTCGTCAGATGGCCGTAGAAGTGGGCCGTGAGCACACCCTGTATATGCACCTGACGCTGGTGCCGTACCTGGCCGCTGCCGGTGAAGTGAAAACCAAACCTACCCAGCATTCCGTAAAAGAGCTGCTTTCCATCGGTATTCAGCCTGATGTGCTGATTTGCCGTTCCGATCGCGCCGTTCCTGCTAACGAACGTGCAAAAATCGCACTTTTCTGTAACGTACCGGAAAAAGCGGTTATCTCCCTGAAAGACGTTGATTCTATTTATAAAATCCCAGGCCTCTTGAAATCTCAGGGGCTTGATGATTATATTTGTAAACGATTCAGCCTCAATGCGCCGGAAGCCAACCTGGCCGAATGGGAGCAGGTGATTTACGAAGAAGCCAATCCGGGCGGCGAAGTGACCATCGGTATGGTCGGCAAATATGTCGAACTGCCGGATGCCTATAAGTCGGTAATTGAAGCTTTGAAACACGGCGGCCTGAAAAATCGTCTGACCGTGAACATCAAGCTGATCGACTCGCAGGATGTGGAAACCCGTGGCGTAGAAGTGCTGAAAGGTCTGGATGCTATCCTGATCCCGGGCGGCTTCGGTTACCGTGGTGTGGAAGGCAAAGTGATGACCGCGCGTTACGCGCGTGAGAATAACATCCCTTACCTGGGCATCTGCCTGGGGATGCAGGTGGCACTGATGGAGTTCGCCCGCAACGTGGTGGGTATGGAGAACGCCAACTCTACCGAGTTTGTGCCAGACTGTAAGTACCCGGTGGTGGCGTTGATCACCGAGTGGCGCGACGAAGACGGCAACGTCGAAGTGCGTACTGAAGAAAGCGATTTGGGTGGCACGATGCGTGTCGGTGGCCAGCAATGCCACCTGACCGACAACAGCCTGGTGCGTCAGATGTACGGCGAACCGACCATTGTTGAACGTCATCGTCACCGTTATGAAGTTAACAACATGCTGTTGAAGCAGATCGAAGCCGCCGGGCTGTTGGTTGCCGGCCGTTCCGCAGACAACAAGCTGGTTGAGATTATCGAACTGCCGAATCACCCGTGGTTTGTAGCTTGTCAGTTCCACCCGGAATTTACTTCGACGCCGCGTGATGGTCATCCGTTGTTCGCCGGCTTTGTGAAGGCCGCTGGTGAGTATCAGAAGCGCCAGGTGAAATAAAATATTTGGTAGGCGGCGCGCGGTGAGAACCGCGCGCTGTTTGTCTGGAGTTTTAGTTTAACTTGTACTGAGGAAAACCTAATGTCCAAAATCGTTAAAGTCATCGGTCGTGAAATCATCGACTCCCGCGGTAACCCGACTGTTGAAGCCGAAGTGCATCTGGAAGGCGGTTTCGTAGGTCTGGCTGCTGCGCCGTCAGGTGCTTCTACCGGTTCCCGTGAAGCACTGGAACTGCGTGACGGTGACAAGTCTCGTTTCCTGGGTAAAGGCGTACTGAAAGCCGTTGCTGCAGTAAATGGCCCGATTGCTCAGGCAGTACTGGGTAAAGATGCCAAAGACCAGGCTAACATCGACAAGATCATGATCGACCTGGACGGCACCGAAAACAAATCTCAGTTCGGCGCTAACGCCATTCTGGCGGTTTCTCTGGCTGCTGCCAAAGCGGCTGCGGCTTCCAAAGGCATGCCGCTGTATGAGCACATCGCTGAGCTGAACGGCACCCCAGGCAAATTCTCTATGCCACTGCCTATGATGAACATCATCAACGGCGGTGAGCACGCTGACAACAACGTCGATATTCAGGAATTTATGATTCAGCCGGTTGGCGCTAAATCCCTGAAAGAAGCCGTTCGCATCGGTTCTGAAGTTTTCCATCACCTGGCCAAAGTGCTGAAAGCCAAAGGCCTGAACACGGCTGTCGGTGATGAAGGCGGCTATGCACCAAACCTGGGTTCCAACGCTGAAGCGCTGGCGGTTATCGCTGAAGCGGTAAAAGCAGCAGGCTACGAGCTGGGCAAAGACGTGACCCTGGCAATGGACTGTGCGGCCTCCGAGTTCTACAAAGACGGTAAATACGTACTGGCCGGCGAAGGCAACAAAGCTTTCACTTCTGAAGAGTTCACTCACTTCCTGGAAGACCTGACCAAACAGTACCCAATCGTGTCCATCGAAGATGGCCTGGACGAATCTGACTGGGATGGTTTCGCATACCAGACCAAAGTGCTGGGCGACAAAATACAGCTGGTGGGCGACGACCTGTTCGTTACCAACACCAAGATCCTGAAAGAAGGCATCGAGAAAGGCATCGCTAACTCCATCCTGATCAAATTCAACCAGATCGGTTCTCTGACCGAAACTCTGGCTGCTATCAAGATGGCGAAAGACGCAGGCTACACCGCGGTGATCTCTCACCGTTCAGGTGAAACCGAAGACGCAACTATCGCAGACCTCGCGGTAGGCACTGCGGCTGGCCAGATCAAAACCGGTTCCATGAGCCGTTCTGACCGCGTTGCCAAATACAACCAACTGATCCGTATCGAAGAAGCGCTGGGTTCACGCGCACCTTTCAATGGCCTGAAAGAAGTTAAAGGTCAGTAATAACGGTTTGATTCGTTGTTAAATAAAAACCCGCTGCGGCGGGTTTTTTTATCCATAAAATCCCCTGGTGCTATAATTTTCCTTTTGCAGCGCCTTTCTGCTTGTTGAAAAGTGCGGCTTAATCACCCGATTAGAATCCAGACAGATTAGAGTTTAAATGACAAAGCGGAGAAAACCATTCCCGCGCTGGCAACCCATCCCATACAAAATTGGCCCTTCTCCACTTTACCTTGTTCAATAGCATCGGCAATGCCAAAGGGGACGGAGGCGGTAATTATATTCCCTGTTTTATTGCCAATATTATACAAGTTGCCATTAGCCCCGATAAATTCTCCAACAAGGCCCATCATTTTTGGTGAGGCCGTATGCGTAAATATTTGATGAATATCGTTAACAGGAATTTTATGTTGATAAAATACTTTGATTAACTCACTCTTTCCCTCATCATGCAATGCCGCCGCATATGAGCTGAATTGATATTGGCCACCGGTAGGTGCATTACGTTCAATATCCTCTTCATTGCAAAACAGTTCCCATTTTGGCAAAGAAATGGTACACAGATCGCTTAAATCTGGCCGATTGATATAGGAGAAGTTGAAGTTATCCGGTGACTCATTGCTGAGTATCGTAACGGTCGCAGCTTCACCAATGGTAAGGCTCGGAAACTTATAGTCCAGTTCATCTGCGGAATGCAAAGTAAAATTCTGCGGCACGCCGGGGCCGCCCTCAGACATACCGAACTCCATATTCACAACCATAGCATGGCGTATCTCGCCTGCCTTCATTTTACTGTTAATTATGTCCATGGCTGTCACCCAGCCGTTACAGGCATCGACAGCGTCATAATTTCTACAGTTCAGTCCCAACGCCTTCGAAATAAAGGTACTATTCGCCGGTTCTATAAATCCACGAGTAACACTGGCGTAGATTAACAAATCAATATCGCTCTTGTTGATGTTAGCTTGCGCTAAAGCCGAATTAAACGCGGTTTTCATCAACGTCATCGGGGTTTCGTCATTGTTCAACCAGTAGCGGGTTTCAATACCACTTTTGTTAAGTAGTTTTTCGATGGTTTTTAGCATCTTGGGCAGATCGCCCTGAAAAACACCTTTAGAATGGTGTTCAACCAAATTAATAATTTCCTGATTGTCGACGAGCCGCGACGGAAGTAACCCAGACATCCCTATTATCTTCATATGGTCCCTCAGGTAAGAAGTTAAATGACGTTATAACCAGTAGTTGGAAAGGCCGATAAGTTATCGGGTTATTTGTTTTGAAAAAATAATTTTATTTTCATATCAACCCAATGTGAAAACACCTTACTTGTACTACTATCAAGTCGTAATAATAGTGTCAATAATAATATTTGTTATTATTGGTTTAAGTATGGAAGTGTGTTGATTGTATTTCATTTTTTTTATTGGTGGGTTTTCTATGATGGCTCATATTCATCAAAGATATTGTTTAATTTAATTTATAATAAGTATGCAGTTTATGTTAATTATAAATATTATATATATAAATGGCGAGAATATCTCTTTAATGCCCCTTGGTCGGTAAAGGGGCTGGGGATTAACGTAATTCAGGGGCGATCTCCGCCAGTGCTTGCTCATCACGCAGTAGTGCGGCGCTGCTGGCGATATCCGGTGCCAGCCAGCGGTCCTGATGATAAGGGGCCACCGCTTGCCGCAGCCGCTGCCAGGCCCGTTGGGTGCCGTCACCGAAACGGTGCTGCTGCAGGAACTCAAAGGCCTGTGCCGCCAGCAGGTATTCAATCGCCAGGATCTGGTTAATGTTGCCCAGAGCCTTATGCAGTCTTAGCGCCGCCCCGGTGCCCAGGCTGAGGTGATCTTCCTGCAGCGCCGAGGTCACATAATTATCCACCACGCAAGGCTGTGCCAGTTGGCGGTTCTCCGCGCACAGCGATGCCGCCACGTATTGAGCAATCATCATGCCGGAATTCACCCCGGGCTCGCTGACCAGAAATGCCGGCAAGCCACTGACCAGTGGGTTAATCAGCCGATCAATGCGCCGTTCTGCGATGCCACCCAGTTCGGCGATGGCAATCGCCAGCAGATCGGCGGCCATGGCCACAGACTCGCCGTGTGGGTTGGCCTGTGACATCACTCTATAGTTGTCCGGCGTGCCGAGCAGCAGGGGATTATCGCTATTGCCGTTTAGCTCGATTTCAATCTGCCGTTCTGCATGAGCAATTTGATCGCGGCAGGCACCGTGCACCTGCGGGATTGAACGGATGCTCAGCGCATCCTGGGTACGAATGCCCTTACTGGCGGCAATCATCTCGCTGCCGTTCAATAACATCCGTAAATTACTGCCGACCCGTTGCATACCCGGGTGTGGTTTCAGCGCCAAAATTTCGCTGTCAAAGGCGGCTATCTGCCCGCCCAGCGCTTCAAAGCTCATCGCCGCGAGCACGTCCGCCCAGCGGGCCAGCCGCCAGGCATCGGCCAGCGCCAGGCAGCTCAACCCTGTCATGCAGGGCGTGCCGTTGACCAGGCACAGACCATCTTTGGCACCCAACTGTGGCGGCACAATGCCTTCCTCCGCCAAAGCCTGGGCTGCGGTGACGAGTTGGCCACGGTAGCTGACTTCGCCCAGACCGAGCAGCGCGACGCCGACGTGTGCCATATGGGTCAGATAGCCGACCGACCCCTGCGACGGCACCCGCGGGGTAATCCCCCGGTTCAGCAGTGCCAGCAGCGTTTCTACGACCGGGCGTTGAATACCGGATTTACCCTGGCAATAGTTGACGATGGCACAGCAGATAATGGCGCGGGTCTGCTCATCGCTCAGCGGCTCCCCCACGCCGCAGGCGTGACTCATCAGCGTGTTGCGGGACAGTTGCGCCAATTGTTCGCCGTGCAGCGCCTGATTGCATAGCGCCCCGAGGCCGGTATTGACGCCATAGGCACGTTGTTCACTGGCGACAATTTTCTGAACGATGGCCTGCGCATTGTCGATACGCGCCCAGGCAGCGTCAGACAGGTTGAGCGGGGCCTGATACCGGGCCACCGCCACCACGTCTTGCCAGCGTAACGGCAGGTTGTCGAGGGTGACCGAAATAGGGTAGTGCATATTGCTCTCCTCAGGCACGGGCCGCGATCATCGGGCGCGGTTTCTGTACGTTTTCATCCAGCGCCAGACGGCGTTGCACGAAGCGGTTAACATACTCATCGGCCGGGTTGTTAAGAATATCCTGTGGCGTGCCTACCTGGATCAGTTTGCCGTCTTTGAGGATTGCGATCCGGTTACCGATGCGCACGGCCTCGTCCAGATCGTGAGTGATAAACACCAGCGTCTTGTGCAGCTCTTTTTGCAGCGCCAGCAGTTGATCCTGCATTTCGGCGCGGATCAACGGATCCAGCGCACTGAAGGCTTCGTCCAGCAAAATGATATCGGTATCGGTGGCCAGCGCACGCGCCAGCCCGACGCGTTGACGCATGCCGCCGGAGAGTTGATGCGGGTAGGATTTCTCATAGCCCTTTAGCCCGACGGTGTTGATCCAATGCAGTGCGCGCTCCTGACATACTTCTTTTGCCTCGCCGCGTACTTTCAGACCGTAGGCCACGTTGTCCAACACCGTCTTGTGCGGCAGCAGGCCAAAGCTCTGGAACACCATGCTGATCTTGTGACGGCGGAAGTGCTCAAGCTGCTTTTCGTCATAGCGCAGAATATCTTCGCCATCCACCAGGATCTGGCCGCTGGTGGGATCGATAAGCCGGTTGAAGTGGCGCACCAGGGTGGATTTGCCCGATCCTGACAGGCCCATAATCACGAAGATCTCACCGGCCTCGATCGACATCGATAGATCGTGTACACCGATAACACAGTCGGTCGCTGCCTGGACTTCCTGCTTGGTTTTACCCTGCTGGCTCATTGCCAGCGCCGCCGCAGTTTTGTGGCCGAAGATCTTGTAAACGTTTTTGATTTCGATTTTGTTCATCGGGGTTACCTCGCAACGGCGGAGCGGCCATAAGCCTGAGTGATACGGTCAATGACTACGGCGAGAATAACGATCGCCAGACCTGCCTCCAGGCCCAGACCGACGTTCAGTGTCTGAATGCCCACCAACACGTCTTCACCCAGCCCGCGAGCACCGATCATTGAAGCCACAACCACCATTGACAGTGACATCATGGTGGTCTGGTTGATACCGGCCATAATGCTTGGCAGCGCCAGCGGCAACTGCACGCCGAACAGTTTCTGCCAGCGGTTGGCACCAAAGGCAGTGACGGATTCCATCACTTCTTTGTCCACCTGGCGGATACCCAAATCGGTCAGGCGGATCAGCGGTGGCGTGGCGTAGATCACCGTCGCCAGAATTGCCGGCACCTTGCCCAATCCGAACAGCATCAACACCGGGATCAGATAAACGAAGCTCGGCATGGTTTGCATGACGTCCATCAGCGGCATCATTACCGCCCGCACCCGATCGTTACGCGCCGCCAGTACGCCCTGCGGAATACCGATAATCACCGCCAGCAGCGTGGCGACCAGCACCAGCGCCAGGGTCTGCATTAATTTGTCCCACATGCCGGCGGTGCCGACCAGCAGCAGCAGGCCAACGATCACCACCGTCGGCAGCCAGCGGCGGGTGGCGTGCCAGGCGAGTAGCCCAACCACCGCCAGCATCAGCCACCAGGGTGTAGCACGCAGCAGGCTTTCGAGGTGGATCACCGCCCACAGCAGGGTGTCGGAGATCTTGCGGAACATATCGCCATAGTTGTTGACCAGAACATCGACCCAGCGATTGATCCAATCGGCGATGGAGAAAGTAAAACGATCTGGAAACATAAGTATTTACCCCTGTCAGGCCCGAAGCGCGCAGGCTCCGGGTTGGTGTTTACTGAATGCCAAAGCAATTACAAGGAGGCCTGAATTTTTTTCGCTGCGTCTTCGCTGACCCACTGTTTCCAGATTTCCGGGTGCTGCTTGAAGAACTCCAGCGCCAGCTTCTCTGAGCTGATGCGTTCCTTGCTCATGCGCGCCAGATTCTGGTTAACCAGGTCGAGCGGCAGATTGACTTTAGACAGCACCTGCACCAGTTCAGGTGCCTGCTGGTTAAACACGCTGGAAAGGCCGACCTTGATATGGATGTTCTTGTTCACACCCGGTTCGTCCAGTTTCACCAGATCGAGCTGGCCCATGATCGGGGTAGGTGACCAGTAGTAGAACAGGATAGGTTCGCCGCGACGGTAGCTGGAAAGGATCGCGGTATCCAGTGCCGGGCCGGTGCCAGGGCGGAAGTTGGTGAACTTGTCGTCCAGCTTGAATTTTTTGAGGATCGCGGTGTTGTCGAGTTCACAGGTCCAGCCGGCCGGGCAGTTGTAAAAACGGCCTTTGCCCGGCTCTTCCTGATCGCGGAATACCTGCGCATACTTGGCTAAATCCGGGATGCTTTTCAAATCCGGCGCCAGCGGTTTCAACTTGCGCTTGGTATCGCCTTCAATCACATAGCGGGGCACGTACCAGCCTTCAACAGCCCCGACAATGGGGGCGCCAACGCTGACCGCTTTGCCGGCTTTTTCGGCCTTGTTCCAGACTTCGCTACGGCCAATCCACTCTTCGGCGAATACCTGAATGTCGTTGTTGCCAACCGCCTGCTCCATGGTGATGGAATTACCCGGCAGCGCGTCGGTTTTGCAGTCGTAGCCCTTTTGCAGCACATATTGCATGACGTCGGTCAGCAACATGCCGCTTTCCCAGTTGAGTCCGGCGAATTTGACCGGTTTGCCGGATTCGCACCAGCCTGCTGCGCGCGCGGACAGGCTGCCTGTCATCAGTCCGAGCGCAATGAGCGGTATCCATAGTTTGTGTCGTGTTTGCATAGTGATACTCCACTGTAATGACGAAGAGCCCGGGAACGGCGGGCTCGTGAGATTAATACTGCGGTGAGGACGTGACGGGTGAACCCCCGCCTTTTTTACGTACCCATACCCAGTAAGCCAGGGTAAGAAAGGCCACCCACACCAGCCCGACGTACAGGGCGATGCGGCTGTCTTCGAAGTAACCGAGCAGGCCAATAACGAACAGCATAAATATCGTTGCCAGCGCCGGTGCGACCGGCCACCATGGCACCGGGAAACTCAATTTGCTGACTTCTTGCGGCGTCAACGTACGGCGCATGGCAATCTGCGACAGCAGGATCATCAGCCATACCCAGACGGTGGCGAAGGTGGCGATGGAAGCGATGATCATAAACACCTGTTTCGGGATCAGGTAATTGAGCACCACGCCCAGCAGCAGGGCGACCGACATCACCAACACCGTCATCCAGGGCACGCCACTGGAGGTCAGTTTGGAGAAGCTTTTCGGTGCCTGACCATCCTGCGCCATGCCGTACATCATGCGGCCTGCGCCAAAGATGTCGCTGTTAATGGCGGAAATGGCGGCGGTGATCACCACCACGTTAAGTACGTTGGCGGCCGAGCTGATGCCCAGATTGCTGAAGATCTCAACAAAGGGGCTACCATTCTGGCCGATGCTGTTCCACGGATAGATAGCCATCAGTACCAGCAGCGTCAGCACATAAAACAGCAAAATGCGGATCGGTACGGCATTGATCGCCTTCGGCAGCACTTTCGCGGGGTCTTTTGCCTCGCTGGCGGTAATGCCGATGATTTCAATGCCGCCAAAGGCGAACATCACCACCGCCAATGAAGCGATCACGCCGCCGATACCGTTAGGCATAAAGCCGCCGTGCGCCCACAGATTGCTGATGCCGGTAGCGTGCTGAGTCTGGCCAAAACCAAACAGCATCACGGCACCGCCGCCGACTATCATTGCCACAATGGCCGCGACCTTGATCAGCGACAGCCAGAACTCCATTTCGCCGAACACTTTCACGCTGCACAGATTGAGCGCGCCGATAAACATGATAATGCTGAGTACCCACACCCATTGGGCGACGTCCGGGAACCACAGCCCCATATAGATGCCGAAGGCGGTCACGTCCGCCAGGGCGACAATCACCATTTCGAAGGTATAGGTCCAGCCGGTGAGGAAACCGGCCAGCGGGCCAAGATAGTGGCTGGCGTAGTGGCCGAACGAACCGGAAACCGGCTGATGCACCGCCATTTCTCCCAGCGCGCGCATGACCATAAAGACCGCCGCGCCGCCCACCAGATAGGCCAGCAGCACTGCAGGACCGGCCAGTTGGATCGCCCCGGCGGAACCATAGAACAGCCCGGTGCCGATGGCGGAGCCGAGTGCCATAAAGCGGATATGTCGCGCGTTTAATCCGCGTCTGAGTTGTGGTGTTTCGTTATGCATGTTGCTTCCCGTCGAGTTTTTACGGCAGAACAGGCACGCGCTATCCGCACCGGGCGGATAGCGCCCGGTGGGACAGAACAAACTGCGTGGTATACCCTTATTACTTGAAGCCGCAGCGTTGTTGGCTGCGTTCGCTCACCCCAGTCACTTAGCTGACTAAGCTCCCGGGGATTCACGCTCTGGCCGCCTAGCTGCAACTCCAACGACTTCGGGTGGACGTTTTATTTATGCCTGGCTAGGCAGCAGTGCTGCAGGCATTAACGAGGTCAGGTGACCGGCCGCCAACAGCAGGCTGGCGGCTTCAATGTCGGGAGCGAAGAAACGATCCTTGTCGTAGTAACTGACTTGCTCGCGCAGTGTGCGGCGGGCCTGCTCCAGGCTTTCGGTGGTTTTCAGCCCTTTACGCAGATCCAGCCCCTGACAGGCCGCCAGCCACTCGACGGCCAGAATGCCGCGAACGTTATCCGCCATTTCCCACAGGCGACGACCGGCGGCCGGTGCCATGGAAACGTGGTCTTCCTGGTTGGCCGAGGTTGGAATACTGTCGACGCTGGCCGGGTGCGCCAGCGCTTTATTTTCACTGGTTAGCGCCGCAGCGGTCACCTGAGCAATCATAAAGCCGGAGTTCACCCCGCCGTTGTCCACCAGGAAAGGTGGCAGCTGCGACATGTGTTTATCCATCATCAGCGAGATACGGCGCTCGGACAGTGAACCGATTTCGGCAAACGCCAGCGCCAGATTGTCGGCGGCCATGGCGACCGGTTCGGCGTGGAAGTTACCGCCGGACAGTACGTCGCCCTGGTCAGCAAAGACCAGTGGGTTGTCGGACACCGCGTTGGCTTCAATTTCCAGCACTTCGGCGGCCTGGCGAATTTGCGTCAGGCAAGCACCCATCACCTGTGGCTGGCAGCGCAGGGAGTATGGATCCTGCACTTTTTCACAGTTGCGGTGTGAGTCGGACACTTCGCTGCGCTCGCCCAGCAGATGGCGGTAAGCAGCGGCGGCGTCAATCTGACCACGCTGACCGCGCACGGCATGAATGCGCGCATCAAACGGGCTGCGTGAGCCCAGCGCGGCTTCCACCGTCAGGCTACCGGTAACCGTTGCCGCGGCGTACAGGTCTTCTACGTCAAACAAACCGCGCAGGGCAAAGGCGGCGGAAACCTGGGTGCCGTTCAGCAGTGCCAGGCCTTCTTTGGCCGCCAGCGTCAGCGGCTTCAGGCCCGCTTTGGCCAGCGCTTCGGTGGCAGGCAGCCATTCGCCCTGATAACGGGCCTTGCCTTCACCCAACAACACCAGGCTCATGTGTGCCAGCGGTGCCAGGTCGCCGGAGGCGCCCACGGAGCCTTTCAGCGGGATATGGGGATAGACTTCGGCGTTGACCAGCGCCATCAGCGCCTCGATCACTTCCAGACGGATGCCGGAGAAACCGCGCGACAGGCTATTGATTTTCAGCACCATAATCAGGCGCACCAGATTGTCGTCGGTGGGCGCACCGACGCCGGCGGCATGCGACAGCACGATAGAACGCTGCAGGTCTTCCAGATCTTCGCGGGCGATGCGGGTGGATGCCAGCAGCCCGAAACCGGTGTTAATGCCGTAAGTGGTACGGTTTTCCTCAACGATACGCTCAACGCAGGCAACGCTTTTCTGGATATCTGCGTAGGCATTGTCGTCCAGAGTCAGGGTGACCGGGTGTTGATAAATTTCACGCAGTTGCGCCAGCGTTAATTGGCCTGGGCGAATAGTCAGCGCTTTCATGCTTTGTCTCCTTGAGTCGCAGCCACCATCGGCAGGTTCAAACCTTGCTCGCGGGCGCATTCAATGGCGATGTCGTAACCGGCATCGGCGTGACGCATTACGCCGGTGGCCGGGTCATTATGTAATACGCGGGCGATGCGTTCTGCTGCTTCATCGGTGCCGTCACAAACGATAACCATACCGGAGTGCTGGGAGAAGCCCATGCCGACGCCACCGCCGTGGTGCAGGGAAACCCAGGTCGCGCCGCTGGCGGTATTGAGCAGGGCGTTGAGCAGCGGCCAGTCGGACACGGCGTCTGAGCCGTCTTTCATCGATTCGGTTTCACGGTTCGGGCTGGCAACCGAGCCGGAGTCCAGATGGTCACGGCCGATGACGATAGGTGCGGACAGCTCGCCGCTGCGCACCATTTCGTTGAACGCGAGACCCAGTTTGGCGCGCTGGCCCAGACCGACCCAGCAGATACGTGCCGGCAGACCCTGGAAACTGATGCGCTCGCGTGCCATATCCAGCCAGCGGTGCAGATGCTCGTCATCCGGGATCAGCTCTTTGACCATGGCGTCGGTTTTGTAGATGTCTTGTGGATCGCCAGACAGTGCGGCCCAGCGGAATGGGCCAACACCGCGGCAGAACAGAGGACGGATATAAGCCGGTACGAAGCCCGGGAAATCAAAGGCGTTGTTGACGCCCATTTCTTTCGCCATCTGACGAATGTTGTTGCCGTAGTCGAAGGTTGGCACGCCCATTTTCTGGAACGCCAGCATGGCTTCGACGTGTTCGGCCATTGACTGCTTGGCGGCGATAACCACCTGAGCGGGTTCGGTCAGCGCACGCTGACGGTATTCTTCCCAGCTCCAGCCTTTAGGCAGGTAGCCGTTCAGCGGATCGTGGGCGCTGGTCTGGTCGGTGACCATGTCCGGACGCACCCCGCGGCGCACCAACTCTGGCAACACATCCGCTGCGTTACCGCACAGGGCGATGGAGATGGCTTTGCCTTCGGCGGTGTATTTCTTGATGCGGGCCAGCGCGTCGTCCAGATCTTTGGCCTGCTCATCGACATAGCGGGTTTTCAGGCGGAAATCGATGCGGCTCTGCTGGCATTCGATGTTCAGCGAGCAAGCGCCTGCCAGCGTAGCGGCCAGCGGCTGTGCGCCACCCATGCCACCCAGACCGGCGGTCAGCACCCAGCGGCCTTGCAGGCTGCCGTCATAATGCTGGCGACCCGCTTCGACGAAGGTCTCGTAGGTGCCCTGGACGATGCCCTGGCTGCCGATGTAGATCCAGCTGCCGGCGGTCATCTGGCCGTACATGGCCAGGCCCTTGGCGTCCAGTTCGTTAAAGTGTTCCCAGGTTGCCCAGTGAGGCACCAGGTTGGAGTTGGCGATCAGCACGCGTGGCGCGTTGCTGTGGGTTTTGAATACTCCCACCGGTTTGCCGGACTGCACCAGCAGGGTTTCATCGTCTTCCAGGGTTTTCAGGGTGGCGACAATTTTGTCATAGCAATCCCAGTCACGGGCAGCGCGGCCGATACCGCCGTAAACCACCAGCTCGTGCGGGTTCTCCGCCACGTCAGGATCAAGGTTGTTCATCAGCATGCGCAACGGCGCTTCGGTCAGCCAGCTTTTTGCATTTAATTTTGTGCCGCGTGGCGCGCGTACTTCGACATTGCGAACTTTGTTATTTGCAGTCACAGCATTTTCCTCAAACAGTATTGGTGCAGAATCCCATAACGCGGTGGGGTGAATCACCACGCCATAACAATGCGTCGGGTTTATTAACATATACTTGTATGTACAAGCATATGCAACACCGACCAGTGAAGGACGAAAATGGCATAAGAGAAAGTTATTTTTATTATTAATCAATGCGATGGTGTTTTGTTAGGCGTTGTGGCCATTAGCTGGACAAGGGAGAACAGTGAGCTATTCAGCAAAAATGAATTAAAAATGGGTCAATTTTGCGCGTCTAATCACAATAAATTTACATACCTATTACAAGTTAGGGCCTGTGATAAAAAAGTCCTATCGCTGCAAGAAAAACGCCCGCCAGAGGACGGGCATTTTTCTTTATGCAGCAGGCTGTAACACCGCCCGGCGGGTCATTTTGAATACCGTGGCGATAGCGGCGATCAACGCCGGCACGCACAGGAACATCAAAATACTCTGCACTTCCCATTGCATGGCCAGCAATTGCGCTCCCATCATGGTCCCTGCCACGCCACCAAAGCGGCCGATGCCCTGCATCCAGGCAATGCCGGTTGCGCGGCTGTGGGTTGGGTAGAAGGTCGCTGCCAGCGTTTGCAGGCCGGACTGCGCACCGTTCATGGTGATCCCCATCAGGAAGATAAAGGTACCCAGCAGCACGATATGGCTGTCCTCGGTGGCCATCGCCATGATCAGCAGCGCGGTAATGACAAAGCCGCTCGATACCACCTTATGGGCGTTCCAGCGATCCATCAGCCAGCCGGCCACCAGAATGCCAAGGGTGCCGCCGAAGGTGAACAGCGAGGTCAGGATAGCCGACTGCTCCAACTGATAGCCCAGCCCCTGCATCAGAATGGGCATCCAGCTTAGCAGCACGTAATAAATCACCAGCCCCATAAAATAGGTCAGCCACAGCATCAGCGTACCGGTCAGATAAGGCCGGGTGAACAACAGCCCGACGCTGGTTTTCGACTGTGCCAGTTTCTCTTCATACAGATAGAAGCGAGTTATCTTGTCTAGATCCTGACTGACAAAGCGCTGGGCAATGCGTTTGATTTTGATCGCGTCTTTGCCGCGGTTAACCATGTACTTCACCGATTCCGGCAGGAACAGGATCAACAATACCGTCAGCACCAGCGGAGCGATTGCTCCCAGCAACAGCACGCTGTGCCAGCCATAGGCCGGGATAAGCCATGACGAAATCGCTCCACCGCCCGCGGCCCCCAGAGGGAAACCACAGTACATGGTATTAATCGCCAATGAGCGGCAGCGCTGCGGCGCATATTCGGAAATCAGCGTGATGGCGTTCGGCATTGCCGCTCCCAGCCCCAGGCCGGTGAGAAAACGCCACAGCGTCAGACTATTGAGCGAGCCGGCATAGGCGGTGGCCAGGCTCGAAAGACCGAAGAACAGGCATGAAAACACCAGCACCCGTTTGCGACCGATACGATCGGAGATTGGCCCGGCAACCAGCGCACCGAGTGACAGGCCCAACAGGGCGGCGCTCAATACCGGGCCGAGATCCTGTTTTACAATGCCCCAGTCTTTGGCGACCGAAGGGGCGATATACCCCATGGCCGCTGTGTCAAAGCCATCAATGGCCAGGATCAGAAATCCCAAAATGATCAAGGTCCAGTGAAACAGCGAGAATTTGCTGTCGTCGATGGCCTGCTGAATATTCAACTCGGTGGAATGAGCCATAGCACCCTCTAAACGCAGATGTGATTGTGATGAATGAACCGCCGGAACTGGCGTCCGACTTGTGCTTGCCTGTATATACATCTGCGTGTGAGCGGTTTATGTCAAATATATTTATCTTATACGTTAATTAAATGTTGTTTTTGCGAAGCAGATTACATCGTCAGCGGCAGGGGATTGCACGGTAAGTGAATTAAATGAAGCTGATAGCCGGTGAGATAAGCTGGTAGCAGCGCGGAAGATAAAATTTAATACAATTTCGCCTGTTTGGTCGCCGGGCCGGAATCTGCGATAATCCCTTTTTACCTATCCAGATTGAGAAACCGATGCAGTACCCGATTAATGAAATGTTCCAAACCTTGCAGGGCGAAGGCTTTTTTACCGGCGTTCCGGCCATTTTTATCCGCCTGCAGGGCTGCCCGGTAGGATGCAGCTGGTGCGATACCAAACATACCTGGGAAAAGGAAGCCAATCGGGAAGTTGATATGCAACGGATTCTGGTGAAAACCGAAGAGAGCGATGCCTGGGGGAGCGCCAGTGCCGAGCAGTTACTGGCCGTCATTCGCCAACAAGGCTACACCGCTCGCCACGTGGTAATCACCGGAGGCGAACCCTGTATTTACGATTTGACCCCGCTGACCCAATTGCTGGAAGACCATGGCTATGGTTGCCAGATTGAAACCAGTGGCACGCATGAAATCCAATGTTCGGCGAAAACCTGGGTGACGGTTTCACCCAAGGTGGGGATGCGCGGCGGCATGAAGGTGTTGAGCCAGGCTTTGCAACGTGCTGATGAAGTGAAACACCCGGTCGGACGTGAGCGTGATATTGAAGCGCTGGATGCGCTGCTGGCGACGCTGCACGATGAGAAGTCGCGGATTATCGCGTTGCAGCCGATCAGTCAGAAGGAAGAGGCGACCCGCCTGTGTATTGAAACCTGCATTGCGCGCAACTGGCGCCTGTCGATGCAGACCCATAAGTATCTGAATATCGCATAAAATTCAGGGCGCCATAGGGCGCCCTTTCTTTAACCTTTATACACGCATCCCGCGGTACAGGTTTCTTTCACCATCACCGCAGTCAGTTCCGGCAGCTGGGGTTTGAGCTGCTGCCAAATCCAGGCGGCAAGGACTTCGCTGGTGGGATTTTCCAATCCTGGAATATCATTGAGATAATTATGATCCAGGCGCTCCCAGATTGGGGAGAACACGGCTTTAAGCTCGGCGAAATCCATCACCCAACCGGTGTGTGCATCCACTTCACCGGTCACTTCCAGACGCACCATAAACGAATGCCCGTGCAGACGGCCACATTTATGGCCCTCCGCTACGTTCGGCAAGCGGTGTGCGGCTTCAAACTGAAAATCTTTAAACAGCGTGGTTGCCATTATTACGGCCTCATTGACTCAAAAACCGCCGAAGTTTACCGGAAACGGAGCTTGCTTGCCATTTATACCGCTTTGGTCTACCGGTAGCGCGAGCAAAGTTGGCTTAACACTTTTTTTGTTTGGTATGAATGAGACCTATCGATTGGGGTAATGAGTGCTAAATGCGATTCATTCAATAAACGTCAAAAAAATGATTTAATTTTCATGTGGATAAAAAAAATCGCTTAGCGCTTTAAGCACTATCCGTTACCAGAAAAACAGCTTAGTCATTTTAGTTATTATTTATTGCTATCCCTTATTTAATCGTTGCCAATCGGCTGGGTAACCTTACAAACTCTCCTGATCTTTTCAGGACCGCAGACCGAATGAAAAAAGCGGCTGACACTGGCGAGCACCTGGCTGGATAGGTGCCAAGTATAGGAAATAAGTACTGCAATGACGACTCAGGCACCTCCAACATCTTTGCTCCCGCTGACGCCCGAACAGCTGGCGCGCCTGCAGGCGGCGATTGGTGAATATTCACCAACGCAGCTGGCATGGCTGTCAGGTTATTTCTGGGGAATGGTAAATCAACAGCCTGGCAGCGTTGCCATTGCGCCGGTAGCTTCCGCTGCCGCCAGCATCACGGTGATCTCTGCTTCGCAGACTGGCAATGCACGCCGCCTGGCGGAACAGCTGCGCGACGATCTGTTGTCCGCCAAGCTGAGCGTCACCCTGGTGAACGCCGGTGACTACAAATTCAAGCAGATTGCCCAGGAACGTTTGCTGGTGATTGTCGCCTCCACTCAGGGGGAAGGCGAGCCGGCGGAAGAGGCGGTGGCGCTGCATAAATTCCTGTTCTCGAAGAAGGCACCCAAGCTAAACGAGACCGCGTTTGCGGTATTCGGCCTGGGGGACACGTCCTACGAAAACTTCTGTCAGTCGGGTAAAGACTTCGACAGCAAGCTGGCCGAACTGGGTGCAGAGCGCCTGGTTGAGCGGGTTGACGCCGACGTGGAATATCAGGAACTGGCCACGGCCTGGCGTAAACAGGTCGTGGAAGTGTTGAAAGCACGCGCGCCGGCGGAAAATGCCGCACCGGGCGTGTTGGCCAGCGGTGCAGTTGATCTGCTCGACAGCAGCCCGTACAGCAAAGAACAGCCGCTGACCGCGCAACTGGCGGTGAAACAAAAAATTACCGGCCGTGCGTCAGATAAAGACGTGCGCCATATCGAGATTGATCTGGGCGATTCTGGGCTGCGCTACCGACCGGGTGACGCGCTGGGCATCTGGTTCGATAACGATCCTGCGCTGGTGGACGAACTGGTGCAACTGCTGTGGCTGAAAGGCGACGAGCCGGTGGAGGTCGAAGGTAAAACTTTGCCGCTGGCGCAAGCATTGCGCAGCCATTTCGAATTGACGCAGAACACTACGCTGATCGTCGACAAATACGCGGCGCTGTCGCGTGACGAGAAGCTGATTGGCCTGCTGGCAGATAAGGCCGCGCTGCAGCATTACGCGCACAATACGCCGATTGTTGACATGGTGCGTCAGGCACCGGCCGATCTCAATGCCGAACAGTTGATTGGTCTGCTGCGTCCGTTGACGCCGCGCCTGTATTCCATCGCTTCGTCGCAGGCTGAGAACGAAAACGAAGTACAGGTTACCGTTGGCGTGGTGCGCTATGACATTGACGGTCGCGCTCGTGCCGGTGGCGCTTCCAGCTTCCTGGCCGATCGCCTGGAAGAGGACGGCGATGTGCGGGTGTTCATCGAGCACAACGACAACTTCCGCCTGCCGGCCAACCCGGAAACGCCGGTGATCATGATTGGCCCTGGCACCGGCATTGCGCCTTTCCGCGCCTTTATGCAGCAGCGTGACGCTGACGGCGCCGGCGGCAAGAATTGGCTGTTCTTTGGCAACCCGCATTTTACCGAAGATTTCCTGTATCAGGTCGAATGGCAGCGCTATGTGAAGGATGGCCTGCTGACCCGCATCGATCTGGCCTGGTCACGTGACCAACAACATAAAGTCTACGTACAAGACAAACTGCGCGAACAGGGCGCAGAGGTGTGGCGTTGGATCCAGGAAGGCGCGCATATTTACGTCTGTGGCGATGCCAACCGCATGGCAAAAGACGTGGAAAACACATTACTGGAACTGGTGGCCGAGCACGGTGGTATGGATACCGAGCTGGCGGATGAATTTTTAAGTGAGCTGCGCCTTGAGCGCCGTTATCAGCGAGATGTTTACTGATGAGTGATAAACACCCGGGGCCTCTGGTGGTTGAAGGCAAATTGGCCGATGCCGAGCGTTTGAAGAAAGAAAGCAACTTCCTGCGCGGCACCATCGCTGAAGATTTGAAGGACGGCCTGACCGGTGGCTTTACCGGTGACAACTTCCTGCTGATCCGTTTTCACGGCATGTACCAGCAGGACGACCGTGATATCCGTGCCGAACGTGCCGAGCAGAAGCTGGAGCCGCGCCACGCGATGATGCTGCGCTGCCGTCTGCCGGGGGGGATTATCTCGCCCCAGCAGTGGCTGGGCATTGATAAGTTCGCGCAGGAAAGCACCCTGTACGGCAGCATTCGTATCACCAACCGCCAGACCTTCCAGTTCCATGGCATTTTGAAGGGCAACGTTAAGCCGGTTCATCAACTGTTGGGCCGCCTGGGGCTGGACGCGCTGGCTACCGCCAACGACGTTAACCGTAACGTGCTTTGTACTTCTAACCCGGTGGAGTCAGAACTGCATCAGGAAGCCTATGAATGGGCTAAGAAAATTTCCGAACATCTGTTGCCGCGTACTCGCGCCTACGCGGAAGTGTGGCTGGATCAGGAAAAAGTGGCGACCACCGACGAAGAGCCGATCCTCGGTGCGACCTATCTGCCGCGCAAGTTTAAAACCACGGTGGTGATCCCGCCGCAGAACGACGTTGACCTGCACGCCAACGACATGAACTTTGTGGCGATCGCCAAAAACGGCAAGCTGGTGGGCTTCAATCTGTTGGTGGGAGGCGGCCTGTCGATTGAACATGGCAACAAGAAAACCTATGCGCGCCAGGCCAGCGAGTTCGGCTACATCCCGCTGGAGCACACGCTGGCAGTCGCCGAAGCGGTAGTGACCACCCAGCGCGACTGGGGTAATCGTACCGATCGTAAAAATGCCAAAACCAAATACACGCTGGAGCGCGTCGGGGTGGATACCTTCCGCGCCGAAGTCGAAAAACGGGCAGGCATCACTTTTGAGCCGATCCGCCCGTACGAATTCACCGGTCGCGGCGATCGCATTGGTTGGGTGAAAGGCATTGATAACCAATGGCACCTGACGCTGTTTATTGAGAACGGTCGGTTATTGGATTACCCGGGGCGTCCGCTGAAAACCGGCGTTGCCGAGATCGCGCGGATCCACAAAGGGGACTTCCGCCTGACCGCCAACCAGAACCTGATCGTCGCCGGCGTGCCGGAAAGCGAGAAGGCGAAGATCGAAGCGCTGGCGCGGGATCATGGCCTGATCGACGATGGGGTTAGCGTACAGCGCCAAAACTCGATGGCTTGCGTATCCTTCCCGACCTGCCCGTTGGCAATGGCGGAGGCCGAGCGTTTCCTGCCGGAGTTCGTCACCAAGGTGGAAGGGATCCTGCATCGGCACGGCGTGGGTGATGAGCATATCGTACTGCGCATCACCGGTTGCCCGAACGGCTGTGGCCGTGCGCTGCTGGCGGAGATTGGCCTGGTGGGTAAAGCGGTAGGTCGCTATAACCTGCATTTGGGCGGTAACCGGGAAGGCACGCGTATACCGCGTATGTACCGTGAAAATATTAACGAAGAAGAAATTCTGCGAGAGATTGACCAACTGGTAGGCCGTTGGGCCACTGAGCGCACGGCTGGCGAAGGCTTTGGTGATTTCACCATCCGCGCCGGTGTGGTCAGGCCGGTGGTTGATCCGGCGCAGGATTTCTGGGACTGACGCCATTTGGCCCCGCTGTTACAGGGGGCTGGATCTGCGCGGTATGATTCAAGCATCAGGAGGCAGGCAACATGGCTGAATTCAATCTGGCGGAGCTGAACGCGCTGCCCAAATCAGGGCAGGCGTTGGCACTGGCGGTGGTTAATGGTCAGTTGGAAACCCTTTCTGCCGAGCAGCGTGTCGAATGGGCGCTGGAGCATTTGCCGGGCGAGTTTGTACTCTCTTCAAGCTTTGGCATTCAGGCGGCGGTGTGTTTGCATTTGGTGACCAGGATCAAGCCGGATATCCCGGTGATCCTCACCGATACCGGCTATTTGTTCCCGGAAACCTATCAGTTTATCGATCGGTTGGCCGACATGCTGAAGTTGAACCTGCAGGTGTTCCGCGCCGAGCAGTCGCCTGCCTGGCAGGAGGCACGCTATGGCAAGCTGTGGGAGCAGGGCGTTGAGGGCATTGAGAAATACAACCAAATCAACAAGGTTGAGCCTATGAATCGCGCGCTGGAAACTCTGGGCGGGCAGACCTGGTTCGCCGGCCTGCGTCGCGAACAATCGGGCAGTCGCGCCCACTTGCCGGTGTTGGCAGTGCAGCGCGGAGTGTTCAAAATTCTGCCGATTATCGACTGGGACAACCGCAAGATTTATCAATACCTGACCGAGCACGGCCTGAGTTATCACCCGTTGTGGGAGCAAGGCTATCTGTCGGTGGGGGATACCCACACCACGCAGAAATGGGAACCGGGCATGAGCGAGGAAGAAACCCGCTTCTTCGGCCTGAAGCGTGAGTGCGGCCTGCACGAAGGCTAATACCCGATTAAACTGACCAGGGGCTCAGCATTGGCTGGGCCCCTGGTGTTTCTGTGGGGGGCTACTTTTTCTTTGGTGCTTTAGGCGGATGCGCCTGCGCCAGCTCTTTGATCAACGGCAACAGGATCTGCACGCTCTCGCGGCTGCGCTTGTCGATCCGTCCTGGCAAATTACGCTCCAGATATTGCAGATTATCGTACTGCGGGCGGTGCCAACTCATGCCCTGTGGGAAGTGCGGGCTGACGGCACGCTGCTGATAGCCGTCTTTCTTGCCCAGCGACCAGTTGGTGGCTTCGACGGACAGCACCGGAATACCGGCTTTATCAAATACTTCCTGATCGGAGCAGCAGCCGGTGCCTTTAGGATGCGCCTGGTTGCCCGGGTTGGTGGCAGCGGCGATGCCATAGCGGTGGGCGATATCCAGTGCGCGATCGCGGCTCTGTTTTGCCAACTTGGGTGGCGTGTTGCGGCCGGCATTGAAATACAGGCGATCGCCGGTGATCAGGCTGTCGAGGTTAATCACCAGCACGGTATTGCGTTTTTCTTCCGGGCTCATGCGCTGCAGATAGTTCTGCGCCCCCAATGAGCCGATTTCTTCGGCGCTGGTGGCAACAAAGCGCAGGCCGTAAGCCGTGGGGATGTTCTTCAGGCGCTCTGCCAATTCCAGCATTACGCCGATGCCAGAGGCATTGTCATCGACGCCCTGTAGCGTCAAGCCGCCGAGGTTGTTATCCAGGTCGGCGTCGCTTTGTGGCGTATAGGTATCAAAATGCGCCACGATCAGAATTTGCTGCGGATTGCTGCCATTTTTAGCGGCGATCACCGAACTGGCGGTAACATTATTCCAGTTCTTTTTACCGTCTTTACTGGTGTAGAGATAACGGGTATTGAAGCTGCGGATGTCGCTCTGATAACCCATCTTGCTGAACTGCTGGTTTAGATAGTCTGCGGTGAGCAATTCGGCCGGGCTGCCTGCCATACGGCCGGGAAAATAAGTCGCGATATGACGGATTTGGTCGGCGGCGAATTTACCCATCGGGGACTCTTTCGCGGGCTGTGTGGCGGCAGAAACGCTGAAAACACCGCCGAGCACTGCAACCAGCAGGCCGGCCTTCAGAGAAAAGCGGGAAAACATACCGAAAAATCCTTCTTTGATATCGGCGATACCGATTGTTTTTTTGCGGTGTTCAGTATGAGACGGTACGCAAGATTAAACAATTTCTCCCGCTCTTAATTTTGGTACAAACGCGCAAACTTTCGTCGCGATTATCACTGCTTGAGCCCTGTGCTGCGGCCTATATTCCATAAAGGAACTAGTCATTCCTTTTCGTCATTTCAGAGGCTAAATCTCAGCCCGTATAGTCACACTATCTTCCTGCATAAATGAAAAGGCTGTTGTGGACTATCTACCTATATTCGCCGACCTGAAACAACGTCCGGTGTTGGTCGTTGGCGGCGGTGAAGTGGCTGCGCGCAAAGTTGATCTTCTCCTGCGCGCCGGGGCTGAAATACGGATAGTTGCGCAGTCACTCTCACCGATACTCGAACAACTGCGTCAGCAGGGGCAGATCCACTGGCTGGGACAGGCTTTTGCCGCGCAGCAACTGGATGAGGTTTTCCTGGTGATTGCCGCCACCGATGACAGTGCACTGAATGCCAAGGTATTTAGCGAGGCGGATAAACGCCGGGTGCTGGCCAACGTAGTGGACGATCAGCCGCGCTGTTCGTTCATCTTCCCGTCGATTATCGACCGCTCACCCTTGGTGGTAGCCGTCTCTTCCAGTGGTCAGGCACCGGTGTTGGCACGCATGCTGCGTGAAAAACTTGAAGCCTTGTTGCCCGCCAGCCTGGGACAGATGGCTGAGGTAGCCGGGCGCTGGCGTGGTCAGGTGAAGCAACGGCTGAATACGATCGGCGAACGCCGTCGTTTTTGGGAAAAAACCTTTGGCGGCCGCTTCTCAACGCTGGTGGCCAATGGCCAAACCGCCGAGGCGCAGCGGCAATTGGAACAGGACTTACAGCAGTTTGCACAGGGCAGTGAAGGTACTCAGGGTGAAATTGCCCTGGTGGGGGCCGGGCCGGGCGACGTGGGGTTACTGACCCTGCGCGGGCTGCAGGTGATGCAGCAGGCCGACGTGGTGCTGTACGACCATCTGGTTAGCGATGAAATTCTTGATTTGGTTCGTCGCGATGCCGAACGCATCTGCGTGGGCAAACGCGCTGGCGCACACTCGGTGATCCAGGAAGAAACCAACCGTCTGCTGGTGGAACTGGCGCAGCAGGGTAAACGTGTGGTGCGGCTGAAGGGCGGCGATCCCTTTATCTTTGGTCGCGGCGGTGAAGAATTACAGGTGGCCGCCGCGGCGGGCATTCCGTTCCAGGTGGTGCCGGGGGTAACGGCCGCCGCCGGGGCAACCGCCTATGCCGGTATCCCGCTGACGCACCGCGATCACGCACAGAGCGTTACCTTTATTACCGGCCACTGTCGCCCCGACGGCGATGGGCTGGACTGGGCCGATTTGGCGCGTGCGCGCCAGACTCTGGCTATCTACATGGGCACCATGAAGGCGGCGGATATCAGCCAGCGCCTGATGGCCTACGGCCGTGCGGCCACAACGCCGGTGGCGGTAATCAGCCGTGGCACGCGTGCGGACCAACTGGTGCAAACCGGTACGCTGCAACAACTCGAACAATTGGCTCAACAGGCACCGTTACCGGCGCTGCTGGTGATCGGCGAAGTGGTGGACTTACATCACCAAATCGCCTGGTTTGGGCATCAACCGCAGGCGGCAGGGGTATCACGCCCAGCCGTCGTGAATTTGGCTTAAGGATCTGTTATGGACGAAAAACGACTCACTCATTTGCGGCAATTGGAGGCGGAGAGTATCCATATCATCCGTGAAGTCGCCGCTGAATTCGGCAACCCGGTGATGCTTTATTCCATCGGTAAAGACTCTTCCGTGATGCTGCACCTGGCGCGTAAGGCCTTCTTCCCAGGCACACTGCCGTTCCCTCTGCTGCACGTGGATACCGGCTGGAAATTCAGTGAGATGTACCAATTCCGTGACCGCACCGCCAAGGAGTACGGTTTTGAGCTGCTGGTACACAAAAATCCGGAAGGCGTGGCTATGGGTATTAACCCGTTCGTTCACGGCAGTGCCAAGCACACCGATATCATGAAAACCGAAGGCTTGAAGCAGGCGCTGAACAAATACGGTTTTGATGCCGCCTTTGGTGGTGCTCGCCGTGATGAAGAAAAGTCACGCGCCAAAGAGCGTATCTATTCTTTCCGCGACCGCTTCCACCGTTGGGATCCGAAGAACCAGCGCCCGGAGCTGTGGCACAACTACAACGGTCAGATCAACAAGGGCGAGAGTATTCGTGTGTTCCCACTGTCGAACTGGACCGAGCTGGATATCTGGCAATACATTTTCCTGGAAAAGATCGACATCATCCCTTTGTACCTGGCGAAGCCACGTCCGGTGGTAGAGCGCGACGGCATGCTGTTGATGGTGGACGACGATCGCATCGATCTGCAGCCGGGCGAAGTGATCAGCCAGCGCATGGTGCGCTTCCGCACCCTGGGTTGCTGGCCGCTGACCGGCGCGGTGGAGTCCGAAGCGCAAACGCTGCCGGAAATCATCGAAGAGATGTTGGTATCCACCACCAGTGAGCGCCAGGGACGGATGATCGACCGCGATCAGTCCGGCTCGATGGAGCTGAAAAAGCGTCAAGGGTATTTCTAAGGAGCCGCCAGATGAACAACGCAATTGCACAACAAATCGCTGAGCAGGGCGGGGTCGAGTCCTACCTGCACGCGCAGCAACATAAAAGTCTGTTACGGTTCCTGACCTGCGGCAGCGTCGATGACGGTAAAAGTACTTTGATCGGTCGCCTGCTGCACGATACCCGCCAGATCTACGAAGATCAGCTGTCTACGCTGCACAGTGACAGCAAGCGCATTGGCACCCAGGGTGAAAAGCTCGACCTGGCATTGCTGGTCGACGGCCTGCAGGCTGAGCGCGAGCAGGGCATTACCATTGACGTGGCCTATCGCTATTTCTCGACTGAAAAGCGCAAATTTATTATCGCCGACACCCCAGGGCATGAGCAGTACACCCGCAATATGGCGACCGGTGCCTCCACCTGCGATCTGGCAATTCTGCTGATTGACGCGCGTAAAGGGGTGCTGGATCAAACCCGCCGACACAGCTTTATTGCTACGCTGCTGGGCATTCGCCATTTGGTTGTGGCGGTCAACAAGATGGATCTGGTGGATTACAAAGAGTCGGTATTCGAGCAGTTCAAGCAGGATTATCTGACCTTCGCTCAGCAGTTGCCAAAGGATCTGGATATCAAGTTTGTCCCGCTGTCGGCTCTGGACGGCGATAACGTGGCTGGCGAAAGCACCCATATGCCTTGGTACAACGGTCCTACGTTGCTGCAGGTATTGGAAAGCGTGGATGTTGTCAGCGAGCGTGAAACGCAACCGCTGCGCTTCCCGGTGCAATATGTTAACCGTCCGAACCTGGATTTCCGTGGCTATGCAGGCACCCTGTCGGCCGGTGTCGTGCGCGTGGGTCAACGTGTGAAGGTGTTGCCTTCTGGTGTGGAATCCACCGTTGCACGTATTGTCACCTTTGATGGTGATTTGCAGGAAGCGGTACCGGGTGAGGCGATAACCTTGGTGTTGAAGGATGAAGTGGACATCAGCCGCGGCGATTTGCTGGTCGATGCCGGGGAAATCCTGCAGGCGGCGCAAAGCGCACTGGTGGACGTGGTGTGGATGGCTGAGAAGCCGCTGCTACCGGGGCAGAGCTACGACATCAAGGTCGCTGGCAAAAAGACTCGTGCACGAGTGGAAGGCATTCGCCACCAGGTTGAAATCAACTCACTGGCCCAGCATCAGGCGGATACCTTGCCGCTGAACGGCATTGGCCTGGTGGAGCTGACCTTTGACGAACCGCTGGTGCTGGACAGCTATCAGCGGAATCATGACATCGGCGGATTTATCTTTATCGATCGCCTGAGCAATGTCACGGTCGGCGCTGGGCTGATCCGCGAAACCTTGCAGGACGCTCAGGCAGCCACTGGTGACTTCAGCGCATTCGAGCTGGAACTGAATGCCCTGGTGCGTAAACACTTCCCGCATTGGGGCGCACGCGACCTGAACGGGGGCAAATAACGTGGTCGACGTAGAGCAACGATCAACCGGGCCGGATGATGACAACGTGGTCTGGCATCCGCATGCGGTAGCGCGTGCGGATCGCGAAGCCCGTAATGGCCATAAAGGCGTGGTGCTGTGGTTTACCGGGCTGTCCGGCTCGGGCAAATCCACCGTTGCCGGTGCGCTGGAGCAGGCACTGCACGCCCTTGGTGTCAGTACCTATTTGCTGGATGGCGATAACGTGCGTCACGGTCTGTGCCGCGATCTGGGCTTCTCCGACGACGATCGGCGCGAGAATATTCGCCGTGTGGGTGAAGTGTCCAAACTGATGGTAGATGCCGGGCTGGTGGTGCTCACCGCGTTTATTTCACCGCACCGGGCAGAGCGGCAGATGGTGCGCGAACTGCTTGATGAAGAGCGCTTTATCGAGGTGTTTGTCGACACGCCGCTGGCGATTTGCGAGCAGCGCGATCCGAAGGGATTGTACAAAAAAGCCCGGGCCGGGGAACTGCGCAATTTCACCGGAATTGATTCGGTTTACGAGGCCCCGCAACGGCCGGATATTCACCTTGATGGCCAACAATTGGTAACAAATTTGATTGCGCAATTGTTAGACGTGCTGCGTGGTCGGGCTATTATCAAACCCTGAATTCAGAAAAGCGTGTGGCGTTTTGCGCCATACGCTTTTTACGCTAAGCCCGCCGGAGAGCGTGCCGAATAACCAGGGAACACTATGCAAAATGTCTCGCCTATCTTGATTGACTCAAACCAGGAGAAAGAGGAGCCCTCTTATTCTTTCCTGGGCGGCGTCTGCGGCTTTGTTTTCTACTGGCTGGCGTTCGCGGTGCCCTTTGTGGTCTACGGTTCCAACACGCTTTTCTTCCTGCTCTACACCTGGCCGTTCTTCCTGGCCCTGATGCCGGTGTCGGTACTGATTGGCATCACGCTCAGCATGCTGTTGCGCGGCCGCCTGATCCTGACGCTGCTGTTGACCGGCACTATTGTGCTGTGTCTGTTCTGGCTGGTATTCAGTTTTCTGACCGGCTGGTGAGAAAGTGGGCGCAGTTGCCTGCGCCCGAAGCATTGCAAAGCCGTGCCGAAGGTTACAAAACTTTGCTTAGAAAAGCCTGAGTGCGCGGGTTGGTCGGATTGCTGAAAATCTGCTGCGGTGTGCCTTCTTCCTGAATGATCCCCTGATCGATAAACAACACCCGATCGGCCACTTCACGGGCAAAGCCCATCTCGTGGGTTACCACTACCATGGTCATGCCTTCGTGTGCCAAAGACTTCATCACCGCCAGCACTTCGCCGACCAACTCGGGATCAAGCGCTGAGGTGGGTTCGTCGAACAACATGATTTTCGGCTCCATTGCCAGCGCCCGGGCAATCGCCACCCGCTGTTGTTGGCCGCCGGACAGGCTGCTGGGATAGGCATCAATCTTGTCCAACAGGCCCACCTTGCGTAACAGCGCTTCTGCACGCAGGATAGCGTCGGCGCGTGACAGCTTTTTCACCCCCATCGGTGCCATAATGATGTTCTCCAGCACCGTCATATGCGGGAACAGATTAAAGCGTTGAAATACCATCCCTACGCTCTCGCGCATTTTATTGATATCGGTTTTCTGGCTGTGAATGGCAAAACCGTTCACCAGGATCTCACCGCCGGAAAGCGTCTCCAGCGCGTTGATACAGCGCAGAAAGGTGCTTTTACCGGAACCGGACGGGCCAATGACGCAGACCACTTCATTGGCCGCGATCTCGCAGGAGATACCACGCAGTACGTGGCTTTCGCCGAATTGTTTTTGCAGGTTATGTACGCGAATCACTTTTCCCGAACCTCTTTTCCATGTGTTGCACCATCAGCGAAAGCAGGAAGGTGAGGACCCAATAGACCAGTGAAATGGTCAGGTAGGGTTCCCAATAGGTGGCATAGGCACCGGAAACCGTCCGGGCGGCATAGGCCAGATCGGCCAGACCGATGGCGGAAGCCAGTGAGGAATCCTTGACGATGGCAATGGCGTTATTGCCCAGCGGCGGTAGCATGCGACGGAATGCCTGCGGCAGGATCACTTTGCGCATGGTTTTGCCGTAGCTCATGCCCAGCGAGCGCGAAGCTTCCATCTGGCCGCGATCGATTGACTGAATACCGGCACGGAAAATTTCCGAGACGTAGGCACCGGCGTTAAGCGTAATTGCCACCACGCAGGAGAGAAACGCGCCGTAGTCGGAGCGCAACGCGCGGGCAAAATCACTGCTCATCAGGCCGTTGGTGACCAGCAGGCCGTCACGCGGGTTGATAAACAGCGGTACCAGGGCGAAGTGCACCACCATGATCTGCACGAACAGCGGCGTGCCGCGGAAGGCGCTGATATAAATGCGCACCGGCCACTGTATGCCGTAATGCAGTATTGGTTTCCAGATGCCGTGCGGCGCTTGCGCCAGACGGCCTAACCCCAGGAGCAACCCCCAGGTGGTGCCCAGTATCACGCAGATAATGGTGCATTTGATGGTCATCCAGGCGCCTTCCATAAACAGCGGGGCATATTCCTGGATAATCTCCCAACGGAAATTCACGTTCTAGTTCCTTTTTTAGCGAGTTCAGGCTACTGCGCGTCGCCATATTGGGATTGGGCAGTACTCGTCATCCTCATGGACGTTGTGTCCATTCCGGTGACTGCGTGCTGTCCGCACCCAATATGACTTAGCTCGCTACGCCTGTGTAGAGAGTGGCTTATTCGGCAGGCAGTGTCGGCACGTTGCTGTCAAACCAGGTTTGGTAAATTTTGGCGTAGGTGCCGTCGGCGATGATTTTCTTCAGGCCGGCGTTGATTTTACCGCGCAGCTCATCGTTGCCTTTGGCAACGGCAATGCCAAAATACTGACGTTCGAATTTGGCGTCTGACACCAATTTGAACTCTTTTTCCGGGTGGGTTTTGATGTAGAACTTGGCCACGCCAACGTCGCCTACGGCTGCGCCGATGCCGTCTTCGTACAGCTCCTGCAGCAGCAGCGGGGTGTTGTCGAAGCGCTTGATGGCGGTGCTGTTTTTACCCAGCACGTCAGATACCACGATGTCGCCGGTGCTGGAGTTCACTACGCCAACTTTCAGCGCTTTCAGCGCGGCAATGGAATTTACTTGAGAGTCTTTGGGAACCACAATGGTCTGCTCCGCCGGGAAGTAAGGCGCGGAGAAATCCACCATTTGCTTGCGTTTGTCGGTGATGGTGATGCCGGAAATAATGATGTCGCGATCGCCGGAGTTCAGCGTGGCAAAGATGCCTTCCCAGGGGGTATTTACCAGCTTGACCTGGAAGCCCTCGGCCTTGGCGACGGCCTTGATGATATCAATATCAAAGCCTTCCAGCTGTTTGCTGCTGTTTTCGAATTCGAACGGACGATAGGTACCGCCGGAGCCGACGACGTAAGTGGGTTCTGCCGCCAGGGCAGAAGCCGACAGGGTGGCAGCCAGGCAGGCGCCAATCAGAACTAAGCGTTTAAACATCACTATCCCCGGTAATTAAACGTTTTTCGTTGGATTTATTTATGCAGTAAGAGTGCATAAAAATAACCTTCAATGAATAAAAATACAACTCCTACCTGATGATGTAATTTTCTGTAGTGTTAAATATGCACTTTTTAATTTTGATTGGCGGAAGCGTTGGCGAAACGGCGGTGCAGCCAGTTTTTCTTGCTGCATAACAGATAAAAACCCTGAAAGTGGGAATACAGAGAGGTCGAGAGGTGACTTATCGGATGAAAGTGCTTTTTTTTGCCGCTTTCGGCGCGAATTTAGGTTATAAACTCAAGAAATTCTCATCCTACTCTGAATTTGGCGGTGAAATGCCGTTCCCAGTGTGGAGTCCAACGAAAAGTTGTGGGATGATTAGGCGGTTTTTCAGGGGGCGGAGATGGGAAAACTTACGCTGTTATTGCTGGCATTGCTCGGTTGGTTACAGTATTCACTGTGGCTGGGCAAAAATGGTGTTCACGATTACGTGCGGGTCAATGATGACGTTGCGGTCCAACAGGGCAGCAATGCTAAATTGAAAGCGCGTAACGATCAGCTGTTCGCCGAAATCGACGATTTGAACGGCGGTCAGGAAGCGATCGAAGAGCGTGCGCGCAATGAACTGAGCATGATTAAGCCCGGTGAGACTTTCTATCGTCTGGTTCCTGACCAATCCAGACGCAACGCGGCGTCCTCCTCGCAAAATAACCTACAAAAGTAACGCATGAATCACTCCGCAGGAACCTTTCCACCGGTGATTGCCGTCCTGCCCGCTGCCGGTATCGGCAGCCGTATGCAGGCGGATTGCCCGAAGCAGTATTTAACCATCGGCCACCAAACCATTCTCGAACATGCGATCCATGCGCTATTGCGCCATCCGCGTATTCCGCAGGTGATTGTGGCTATCGGCCCCGATGACCAGCAGTTTCACCAGTTGCCTATTGCCCGAGATCCGCGCGTGCAGGTCACCGTCGGTGGTCAGCAACGCGCCGATTCGGTGATGGCCGGGTTGCAACTGGCCGGTGAGGCCAAATGGGTGCTGGTACACGACGCGGCAAGACCCTGCCTGCATGCCGAGGATCTGGAACGCCTGCTGGCGATTACAGAACACAGCGAGGTGGGGGGGATTTTGGCCGCGCCGGTACGTGACACCATGAAGCGTGCGGAACCTGGTCGCAGTGATATATCCCACACCGTTGAACGCCAGGATCTGTGGCATGCGTTAACTCCACAACTGTTCCCGCTCGCGTTGCTTAAGCTCTGCCTGCAGCGTGCGATGGATGACGGTGCGACGGTCACCGATGAGGCCTCTGCCCTTGAGCATTGTGGCTATCATCCGCTGCTGGTTAGCGGACGCTCGGACAATATTAAAGTCACGCGCCCGGAAGATTTGGCGCTGGCGGCCTTTTACTTAACTCAGTTGGACAATTAAGGAGCGCATCATGCGTATCGGTCACGGTTTTGACGTACATAAATTTGGTGGCGAAGGGCCGCTGGTGATCGGTGGCGTTCGTATCCCTTATGAAAAAGGTTTGCTGGCCCACTCCGACGGTGACGTGGCGCTGCATGCGGCGACCGATGCTCTGTTGGGGGCGGCGGCGTTAGGGGATATCGGCAAGCTGTTCCCGGATACTGACCCGGCATTCAAAGGGGCCGACAGCCGCGAGCTGCTGCGCGAAGCCTGGAAACGCATTCGCGCCAAAGGCTATCGTCTGGGTAACCTGGATATCACCATTATCGCCCAGGCACCTAAAATGGCGCCGCATATTCCGCAAATGCGCGTTTTCCTGGCGGAAGACCTGCAGTGCCATATGGATGACGTCAACGTTAAGGCGACCACCACCGAACAGCTCGGTTTCACCGGGCGCGGCGAGGGCATTGCCTGTGAAGCGGTCGCCTTGTTGATCAAGGAATAACGCATGGATATGGCTAACCTGACCTGGCTGCATGGCCAGCCGCAGAGCACCGGCGTGTTGAAAGCCAACCCGGAAGATTTCGTGGTGGTGGAAGACCTGGGCTTTGAGCCGGATGGCGAAGGCGAACATGTGCTGGTGAACATCCGCAAGAAGGGCTGTAACACCCAGTTTGTCGCCGATTATTTGGCGCGCTTTGCCGGTATTCATGCTCGCTCTGTCAGTTACGCGGGTCTGAAAGATCGTCATGCGGTGACCGAGCAATGGTTCTGCCTGCATCTACCGGGCAAAGAGACACCTGATTTTACTCAGTTCTCACTGGAGGGCTGTGAAGTGCTGGCCAGCGCCCGCCATTTGCGCAAAATGCGTATTGGCACGCTAAAAGGCAATGCCTTCACGCTGGTTCTACGCCATATCTCCGATCGTCAGGATGTCGAACCGCGGCTGCAGGCGATTACAACCGGCGGCGTACCAAACTATTTTGGCAGCCAACGCTTTGGTCGCGGCGGCAATAACCTGGTGATGGCGCGCCGTTGGGCGAATGATGAGATCCGGGTTAAAGAACGCAGCAAGCGCAGTTTTTATCTTTCTGCCAGCCGCAGTGCGTTGTTTAACCTGATTACCAGCCGACGTTTGGCCAATCAGCAGCAACACACCGTGCTGGAAGGCGATGCCTTACAGCTCAGCGGCCGTGGCAGTTGGTTTGTTGCGCAGCCGGAAGAATTGGCAGCGCTGCAACAGCGGCTGGATGCCGGCGAACTGATGATTACCGCCCCCTTACCGGGCGACGGCGAACCCGGTACCGCCGGTGAAGCGTTACATTTTGAACAGCAGTGTTTACTGGAGCAACCGGAACTGATGGCGCTTTTAAAGCGCGAACGTGTTGATCCGGCCCGCCGCGCGCTGTTGTTACAACCCAAAAATATGCAGTGGGAGTGGTGGGATGATGCCACCGTTGAACTGCGTTTTTGGCTGCCGGCCGGCAGTTTCGCTACCAGCGTTGTGCGCGAAATTATGCGGCAGGACAACGGTGATGCGGATATTAGTGAGTAATAAAAAAGCCTGCTTATGCAGGTTTTTTTTCGTCTGGAGCATGACGACGTAATGAGGTGTGTTTGCCCAACTGCGGTTTTCGGTGCTAACACGAGGCTTGAAAGCCGCGCGAAAAATCGTCTTTTCCCTTGGTGACTGGACATGCCGGGGGGAGTAAACATAATATCTGCTGGTTAAGCCCCTCCTTTTGGGCGTTGATTCCGAGTATTTAATTACCAGGCCGCGTTTAAGGCGTTCTGATTGAGAGATAAAAAAGAAGACAATCTTTTATGCGGATATTGCTGAGTAATGACGACGGCGTGACCGCCCCGGGCATCCAGGTGCTGGCGGCGGCATTGAGAGAGTTCGCCGAAGTGCAAGTTGTAGCACCCGATCGTAACCGCAGTGGTTCTTCCAATGCGCTGACGCTGGAATCTCCATTGCGCACCCTGACGATGCCCAATGGAGATATCGCCGTTCAGCAGGGAACGCCGACGGACTGCGTGTATCTGGGAGTGAATGCCCTGATGCAGCCTGCGCCTGATATCGTGGTTTCCGGTATCAATGCGGGCCCTAATCTGGGCGATGACGTTATCTATTCCGGTACCGTGGCTGCTGCCATGGAAGGACGCCATTTGGGATTGCCTGCGCTGGCCGTGTCGCTGAACGGCCATCAGCATTATGCGACCGCCGCGGCAATTACCTGTCGGGTGCTGCGTGCGTTACAGCGCGAGCCATTGCGAACCGGTAAAATTCTGAATATCAACGTGCCGGATTTACCGCTGGATCAGATCAAGGGCATTCGCGTGACCCGCTGCGGCAGTCGCCATCCGGCTGACAAAGTGTTCTGCCAACAAGATCCGCGTGGGCAAAATCTCTATTGGATTGGGCCGCCCGGTGATAAGTTTGATGCGGGGCCGGACACGGATTTCGCTGCGGTAGAACAGGGTTATGTGGCCATCACGCCACTGCAGGTGGATTTAACCGCCTATGCAGCCCAGGACGTGGTAAAAACGTGGTTAACCAAAGCAGGGGTCGGCGGGGAATGGTGAACAAGCGTATGCAAACATTGCTGACGCAGCTGCGTCAACAGGGGATCCGGGACGAGCGGTTGCTGCAGGCGATCGAAGCGGTGCCGCGTGAACGTTTTGTTGATGAGGCACTTGAACACAAGGCTTATGAGAATACTGCGTTACCCATTGGCTCTGGCCAAACCATCTCCCAACCTTATATGGTTGCACGTATGACCGAACTGCTGAACCTGACGCCAACCTCCAGGGTATTGGAGATCGGCACCGGTTCCGGTTATCAAACGGCTATCCTGGCGCATCTGGTGCAGCATGTTTGCTCTGTTGAGCGCATCAAAGGGTTGCAATGGCAGGCCAAACGGCGGCTGAAGCAACTCGATCTTCACAATGTTTCCACCCGTCACGGCGATGGCTGGCAGGGGTGGGCATCGCGCGGGCCGTTTGATGCCATCATCGTCACGGCAGCCCCGCCGGAGATCCCTCCGGCGCTGATGGAGCAGTTGGACGACGGCGGTATTCTGGTGTTACCGGTCGGTGAGCAGGCCCAAACTCTGAAGTACATACGGCGTCAGGGAAACGAATTTGTTATCGATACCGTCGAAGCGGTGCGTTTTGTTCCCTTGGTCAAGGGTGAACTGGCCTAGCGATTGTCTGAATTTTCGGCAGGAAACGAAATCTGTTGCACTTTCATCACCTCCGGTTAATGTTTTAACGTTTCAATAAAACTAATTTTCAATACAATTGCCTTTCTGCGTAGTTGTCTTATGGTGCAGCAGCGCTAATGTGGTTAGCATTGGCGCGCTGTTTTGAGGCTCCGGCATGAGATTTCCTGACGTTCAGGGATCGGCTGTGGGCACCTTTCAGGGTAGAAATCGAGAGAATGTTAAAAGCTCAGCTACCATGTAAAGGGTATTTGGATATATCGCTGATATTGCTGTCATGGGGGAAGCATGAGCACGGGAAGCCCAATGATTACATTACGCCGGGTTGCGGTGTGTACGATGGTAAGTTTGTGGTTGGCAGGTTGTACGAACACTGAATCGACATCGGCCCCTATTAGTAGTGTGGACGGTGGCGGAGCTGCCGCATCCAGCAACGCTGGAGCGCAGGCTAACGCTGAAGGGCACATTGTTTACAACCGCAGTTACACTTCGATCCCCAAAGGGAGCTACAGCGGCAATACCTACACGGTTAAACGCGGAGACACGCTGTTTTACATCGCCTGGATCACCGGCAACGACTATCGTGACCTGGCCCAGCGCAATAATATCCCTGAGCCATACAGCCTGAATGTGGGTCAAAGCATTCAGCTTGGTAATGGTTCCTCCAACGGAAACGGCGGTATGCTGGCGGCAACAGACGCGACCAGCGGCGGTGTTCCTAAGCCACCATCGACCTCTCAGATACAAACTGCAACGGTTGATTCTCCATCAACTAACGCGTATTCTGATAATTCGGGTAAACAGAATGTAGGTAAGATGTTACCTGCAGCAGGCGCAGTGGCGGCAACTACCGCAACAGCCCCTGTTACCGCACCGGTCGTTGCTCCACCAGTGAGCAGCACCGTCAGCAACAGCGCCCCAGTAAGTACCTGGAGATGGCCAACTGACGGTAAGATTATTGATAACTTTTCCTCATCAGAAGGTGGGAATAAAGGTGTCGATATCGCCGGGACTCGTGGGCAGCCTATCTTCGCTACCGCCGATGGTCGTGTAGTGTACGCAGGCAACGCTTTACGGGGTTACGGTAATCTAATCATCATCAAACACAATGATGATTACCTGAGCGCCTACGCTCACAACGACACAATGCTGGTCCGGGAACAACAAGAAGTGAAGGCGGGTCAAAAAATAGCCACCATGGGTAGCACCGGAACCAGTTCAGTACGTTTGCATTTTGAAATTCGTTACAAGGGGAAATCCGTAAACCCGCTGCGTTATCTTCCGCAGCGATAGATTGGGCAGAATACGCTGTATTCTGCTCGCGGTATCACGGGTAGGAGCAGCATATGAGCCAAAATACGCTGAAAGTTAACGAGTTACATGACGATGCGGATTTCGACGAGAACGCAACGGAAGCGGAATCATTCGACGAAAAAGCACTGGTTGAAGAAGAGGCCAGTGAGAGTGATCTAGCGGAAGAAGAGTTGTTGTCACAAGGCGTGACCCAACGCGTATTGGATGCGACGCAGCTCTATCTTGGCGAAATCGGTTATTCTCCGCTGCTGACCGCAGAGGAAGAAGTTTATTTTGCGCGGCGTGCACTGCGCGTTCCAGCAAATCCTGCAGTTCATCAAACTGACCGACCTGTGACAGCAGCTGTTGCACATACGGGGTTTCTACCCCTTTCAGTAACGCGTGAATATCCGGCAACTGTTGGAAAGCATGACGCATACGGGCCAAATCGCGGGGACGGGCGCTGCGTAATGCCAGACGGGCGAGGATGCGCTCCAGATCGCCCACCTGACGCAGCGAGGGTTGCAGGTCGCTATACAGATCCTGCAGCGAGCCGATCGCCTGCTGGCGATTATTCAATACTTTGATGTCACGGGTCGGCATATGCAGCCAGCGCTTAAGCATACGGCTACCCATCGCCGTCACGCTGTGGTCGAGGATTGCCGCCAGGGTATTTTCGCTGCCGCCGGACAGGTTCTGGGTCAGCTCAAGGTTACGCCGCGTGGCGGCATCCATGATAATGCCGTCCTGCTGGCGCTCCATGGTGATGCCACGGATATGCGGTAATGAGGTGCGTTGAGTATCTTTAACATATTGCAGCAGACAACCGGCGGCGCGCAGTGCCTGATGGGCCTGCTCAACGCCGAAACCGGTCAGATCGCGGGTACCGAACTGCAGGTTGAGCTGTTGGCGTGCAGTCTCGGGTTCAAACTCCCACAATGGGCGACGGCGTAGGCCGTGGCGCTGTTCAATCAGCGACATCTGTTCAAAGGTTTCGGGGTAAAGCAGCTCGGCAGGATTGGTGCGCTGCAACTCTGCCGCCATGGTTTCGATATCAGCAGGTTCGGCCACGCGGAAACGACCGGAGCTGATGTCCAGCGTGGCGTAGCCAAAGCCGCGTGCATCCTGCCAGATTGCCGCCAGCAGGTTGTCCTGACGTTCTTGCAGCAGAGCTTCGTCGGTGATGGTGCCTGGCGTGACGATACGCACTACTTTGCGCTCCACCGGGCCTTTACTGGTGGCCGGATCGCCGATTTGTTCGCACAGGGCGACAGATTCACCGAGCTGCACCAGTTTGGCCAGATAGTTCTCGACTGCATGGTGAGGGACGCCGGCCATGGGAATAGGCTCCCCCGCTGAGGCACCGCGCTTGGTCAGCGATATATCCAGCAGTTGGGAAGCGCGTTTGGCATCGTCATAGAACAGCTCATAAAAGTCGCCCATGCGGTAGAACAGCAGGATCTCGGGGTGCTGTGCCTTGAGGCGCAGATACTGCTGCATCATTGGAGTGTGGTCTGATAGATCCTTGTCAATAGACTCATTCATATTGATTTTACTCGTTTTTTAAGTCTTTTGGGTACTCAGGTGGCCCCATGTGAAACCCTTAAAAACCCATGTGAACCGATAAATTTGTATACCCTATGTATTCTAGTTAGTATTTGGTATACACACTTGAACTGCTGGTATACATTGATGAAAATGACACTCAATCAGTCGATTATAATCAATAAGTTATCAATCGACGTCAAACCAAGTCTCGATCCGCAAGGCAGAGTAGTCTACTTACCCAATCCAGAGCGAAAGATCGTATCTTATCACTGACAGCCATCGTGATTCACCCGTTGGTTTTGGTGTCAAAATTAGTGCCACGAAAAAGACCTACTTCATCCAGCGGCGTGTGTCATCAGCAGAAAATAGACCTTCTACGGGTGGTAGGGCACCTCAAGAGGTTATCAGGTCTACTATTGGTAATGTCTCTGATTTTGCCAGCATTGAACAGGCACGCGATGTAGCCCGCAATTTTGTGCAAACGATGAAGTTGACCAAAAGGAATCCTAATGCAGTGAGGCGGGAGGCCGATGCTTCAGAACTCACTATCAGCGAAGTCTTTGCTCAATACAGAAATCATTTGATGGGTAGATCTAAACCGGCGAAACCCAACACACTTAATGTGCTGAGCAAAGCAGAAAACAGGCTTTCTGAATGGTCAGGGCTTCGAGTGAAGGATTTAACAGACAATGAAATTCTTCGCAAGTTTGATGAAATCGCAAGTAGAGCAAGGACGGCCGCAGAGCAAACATTCCGCTGGGCTAACGTTGCTGTAAAACACGCAATCGAGATTGAAGCAGGGAATGCTCAGACCCAGCAACGACAACCATCATTGTCATATAACCCTTTTGTAGTGGCATAGTGAATTTGGCCACCTGAATAGAGGTGATATCATCACCTCATAGTCAAAACAGGTGACATTATGACCGGACGTAACAGACGCAATTTTAGCCCCGAGTTTCGCCTCGAAGCTGCCCAGCTTGTACTCGATCAGCACTATACCGTTGCCGCCGCTGCCACTGCGATGAATGTCGGCAAATCCACGATGGACAAATGGGTTCGACAACTGAAAGAAGAGCGAGCGGGAAAATCACCCGTAGCGTCACCCATTACACCTGAGCAGATTGAGATACGTGAGTTGAAGAAAAGACTTCAACGCGTTGAAATGGAAATGGAAAGGGATATATTAAAAAAAGGCTACCGCGCTCTTGATGTCAGACTCCCTGAACAGTTCTCATTAGTTGAGAAACTCAGGGCGCGGTTTCCTGTTGCCGTTGTGTGCAACGTGTTTGGGGTTCATCGCAGCAGCTATAAATACTGGCGGCAGCCAAAGAGGCCTGACGCTACGAGAGTGGCATTACTGAGCCTTGTGCGTGAAGTTTATCGCGAAAGTAACGGCTCAGCAGGAGCGCGAAGCATTGCCGCGATGGTCACCACCAAAGGTATAAAACTGAGCCGCTGGCGGGCAACAAAGGTGATGAAAGCGCTCAATATTATCAGCTGTCAGCAACCTGGCCATCGTTATAAGAAGGCGTCTAAGGAACACATTGAGATCCCTAATTATCTGGATCGCCAGTTTGCTGTTACCGAGCCTAATCAGGCCTGGTGCGGTGATGTGACTTGTATCTGGACGGGAAAACGCTGGGCTTATCTGGCTGTTGTACTCGATTTGTTTTCCCGTAAACCGGTTGGCTGGGCGATGTCATTTTTCCCGGATTCTGCATTGACAGCTAAAGCGCTGTCAATGGCCTGGGAAGCGGGAGGAAAGCCGGCTAATTTACTGTATCACTCGGACCAAGGCAGCCACTATACCAGCAGGAATTTCAGGCAGTTACTGTGGAGGTGTCAGATAAAGCAAAGCCTGAGTCGCCGGGGGAATTGCTGGGATAACAGCCCAATGGAACGGTTCTTCAGAAGCCTGAAAACAGAGTGGGTACCGGATAATGGCTACGCTAATTTTAGCCAAGCCAGCACGGCAATAACGAATTACATCACAGGATATTATAGCCAGCTCAGACCTCATCAATATAATGGTGGTTTGACGCCGAATGAATCAGAACGATTGTTCTGGAAAAACTCTAACGCCGTGGCCAGTTTTGCTTGACCACTACATGGAAGCTATTTCCACATCCTCTTTTAGATGAGGCTCATGCCAAAGAGTTATTAGGTGATATACTTGATGATGGGAATATTGTTAGAAAAACCTTCGTGCTTTCTGATGATTATAAGAGTGAATCTCTCGCATTATGGGATCATCTTTGTCAGGAACTCATGTATGAAAATAGATATTTTCTCAATAAATCACTTGATACAGATAGGCTTGGCGAGTTATTAAGTTTCCTTGCTTTAGATTATTTTTCTAAAACTTGGTATCGAGCCCGTATTTATGCAGATGATGCTGCTTTTACGATAGACAAAATGGGGGCTCCCCCCAAGAGATTAGTTAGTCATGGGAGAGCAAATCCTACAGGTATACCGTATTTATATCTTGGATCTAAACCAGATACAGCTTTGTCTGAAATTCGACCTCATACAGGTGACAGAGCTTGTGTCGCAGAGTTTACTCTAAAAGATAACCTGACTCTAATAGACCTAAGAAACCCTCGTGAAACCGTTTCACCGTTTTTATTAACCGATCCAGGTGAAATGGGTAAAATGCTTGCAGATATACCTTTTCTTGAACGGCTTGGTTATGAACTAACAAGACCTGTATTACCTAAAAGTGCAGCCCTTGATTATATTCCAAGTCAATATATATGCGAATTTATTAAGAAAACTGGCTTTCATGGAGTACTTTATATTAGTTCTGTAAGTGAAGGAATCAATCTTGCTCTTTTTGATCCGTTAAATGCGACTGGAGGAAATGTAAGTATTTATGATATAGATAAAGTCGAAGTTAGTGTAAGTAAACAAGATTAATATACTCTTTGTTCGATTATCACCAGTCGGGACTGATGGTATCAATGATGGTATCATCGACAATGTGGATTGCTTTAATTACTAAAGATCAAAAGGATAGTTGCGATGTTCGAGTCAGGCCTTCGTATCAGTGCTTAATTAATCCTTTATGATTATATAGATTGTTTTTTTCAATTTATATACTTAAACACAACCACACCACAATGCACGATTAAACACTTTTTGGGCGATGCTTCGAAATACTGTAGACTCTCATTATTTTATTTTAATATATAGTTAGGTATTGAAAATAATGTTCATTCTAATTCAACTTTCCCATCATCTTTCTGGATATATGTTTTACCGTCAATATTTATGAACTGTTTTCCTTTAAGTTGACCTCTGACAATTATCGCTATATTGTTATAAACACATTTTTCATGCTTTCCATTAGTATCATCAAAGCAGGTATAATCATCGATAGAACCGTCCGTTGTTCCTTTAGGTAATTCCTCATAACCATCAAAGCTCATGATGGTAACCGTGAAGTTATACGGTTTATTAATGATGTGATATTTTTCCTGCAATAGCTCTTTGTTTTTCAACCACCATTTTAGTTTTCCTTCTGTTGTCATTGGTAAGTGTTCTACAAAAACAGCACCATTATCGACTCTGACAATTTTTGTTGGTCTGACAGCAAGCCATATGCAATATGCAATGATTAAAACAATTACAGTCGCTATGGTCCTTTTATATTTGAACATTGGTTTCTCCTGTCAGTGTTATTGTGGCTTCAAAATTAGTGAAGAATGGTTTTTGAGCCAAATGCTTTGCACGCTGCAGAACAAACCATATCCTAAAAAAGGCAATCGAATTGAATTTAGCTTTCATTATATCTTCTCTGTCTAATCCAAAATGATCCTGTGCCCTGTATTTGACAACCGCAGTGTAATTTTTTCCTTCGAGAGTGAGGCTCTCAATGGAAATTTCTGTACTGTTTACATCATGAACGGTAATACCCATTCCATTAATCCAGTCTTTCCACCTTGTGTATTTGGGTAAATGACTTTTATATAGATCATTGGTGAAATTTTCTTTGGTCAGTTTCGATTTGCTAAAATCAAACTGCTCGATGCCTCTTTTTATTATGGCTCTGGTGCTGTTCGGGGAATTATCAGCCAGGATTAAATTTCTGTATGCAGTATTCATTGCTGGATTTTGATAATCTCTTCCATTATTTCGTTGCATATGATTGAAAAGATCTTTGATTAAGCCCTGGTATGGTCCCTGAAAAGAAAATACATACGACTGCGATCTTAACTCATCATATAACAGTGCAATGGTTTTTTCTCTGCTTACGGGCTGTATTGAATTCAGATAGGGATGTTTATAGGAAGGACCAAAAGTTGTCCAGTCGATGAAATTTGAGACTTGCCCAAGATGGTAATGCTTTTTTAGTGTATCAACATCAATGTCGCCGCTTTGCATATCATCGGCATTTCTGTCATTGAATTTTTTTTGGGTTGAGAAGATTATCAATCTACTGTCAATTGCGTTCATTCGAAATAAATCCCTTACAGTCAAATGTGCAACCACTTTACAACTATACTCAATAAACCTCAAGGCACAGACTTAAGTACCTGAAAGTGATCGTTAATTCGAGATGTAAGAGATCCCGCTATATCCGGTAGCGTCTGTTTGAAAAATACCGATATCGCATCCCTGAACTCCCGTGCATTACTGAAATAACGGTAAAGCAAAAGCGCTCCCGGTAATCCCCCCAACAAACGTCCGCCTACAGATGCTGATGTTTCTATTTGAATACAATGGGATCTTGACGCTGGACGAACATTAATTCACCAGATAAGGTATGGATAGAGCTCTTGTTTCATAAAGGTTGGTCAAAAGTGGAGTACTATTTCACACAACTATTTAGCTAGGACTCTAATCTGTTTTCTCTTGTGTTCAATACCAGCCCCCTCTACCCATTTTGGAAGATTGCTTCACCATACCTTTGAACTACATCCATACCCAGCAGAATCTTCATAGTAAAAACAATATGTATTCCATCAGTAAACTAGAATCAGTATGGCAATCACTTTGTTCTTTTATTTCAAATGGTTGACTGTTGAAAAAAATACTGCTGCATCATTGGCGTGTGTGAATCGAGCTTATCGGTACTATTCATAAGATTACTGTTTCCAATCCATTGAATTTAAAGTTGGTTGTGATGTTGATTGTCATCATTAGGGTTCACGCCGCGGCACAAAAAACCACTCGATAGAGCAGTGGTTGACGGCGGTAAGGATCAATAAGCCCTTAATACTGTCGCTATACTAGCCCAGCGGGCAATCGGCTGTCACAGGTAAAAATGGGAAGCTTTACGCAAAGTCTATTTATAAGGCGGGGGAGGGGGGCACAGGTCAATCTTGGGGGATACAGGTCTGTATTGCAGATGTCATTAGTGGGCAATCAAAGCAATGTGTTACCCCAATCAGGCGATCTGTCTCGAGAGTAACCCAGCCCTGCCTGAGCCTGACCTTCAAACCCTCACCCCCAAAACCCCAGCCATTTACCACTTCTTTTCCATCACCTGGATCGTCATATCTTGCTGAAGCGCGCTAATCAAGGGCGAACGATTTTATGCTCATCAATCGACCGATGGATGACCCCGTGCACAGAATTATCCATAAACACTCTGCATGTTTATAACTTATTGTTTATAATTATTATTTGCTTATTTATGACGAATTTATTCAGTGATTAAAGGTTATTTGAGAGACAGATCACACTATTTTTTTATGTGAAATGTGAAGAGGGTCAATCAGGAAGGTCAAGCAGAGACGGTTCTAACTGCTGATGGCTTACCGATCCGCTTCGCTGCCTCCGTATACTGTCTGCAACCAGGGCAAAGTAACGGAAATTTTCATAAGGAATGTGCGTGAGGCAATGACTATTGCATCTGGCAAACAAATGACACGGGGCTTTTTTGATTATCTTGAGGGATTGGGTATGGAAAAGAAAAAAATCTATCTGTTTTGTTCTGCCGGTATGTCGACTTCCCTGCTGGTTTCAAAAATGAAAGCACAAGCCGAGAAGTACGAAGTGCCGGTGATCATTGCCGCCTATCCAGAGGCGTTGGCCGCAGAAAAGGGTGCCGAGGCTGATTTGATTCTGCTTGGACCACAGATTGCCTACACGCTAGCCGAAGTGCAAAAGCAGTTACCCAACAAGCCCGTTGAAGTGATCGACTCTGCCTTATACGGCAAGCTCGATGGTCTGGGCGTGTTGAAGGCCGCCGTTGCCACTATAAAAAAAGCTAACCAATAAAGGGGTCTGCCGTGAATACGTTAATTGCCTCGTTGGAAAAGGTCATTCTGCCCTTTGCCGTGAAAATTGGTAAACAGCCCCACGTTAATGCCATCAAAAACGGGTTCATTCGCTTGATGCCACTGACGTTGACCGGGGCGATGTTCGTTCTGATCAACAACGTGTTTCTTAGCTTCGGCGAAGGATCGTTCTTCTTTTCAATGGGCGTGCGGCTGGATGTGTCTACCATTGAGACGTTGAATGGCCTGAAGGCCATCGGTGGCAGCGTTTATAACGGCACCCTGGGGATTATGTCCCTGATGACGCCCTTTTTTATCAGTATGGCTTTGGCTGAAGAGCGCAAAGTCGACCCGTTGGCCGCAGCGCTGCTGGCGGTTGCCGCCTTTATGACCGTGACGCCGTTTAGCGTCGGTGAGGCTTATGCCGTAGGCGCTAACTGGCTGGGTGGTGCCAACATCATTTCCGGTATGGTGATCGGCCTGGTGGTGGCGGAGATGTTTACCTTTGTGGTTCGTCGCAACTGGGTGATCAGCCTGCCGGACAGCGTACCTTCTTCAGTGTCACGCTCGTTCTCGGCCTTGATCCCCGGTTTTCTTATCTTGTCGATCATGGGCGTACTGGCCTATTGTCTGACGCTGTGGGGCACCAACTTCCACCAAATCATCATGGACAGTATCTCGGCACCGCTGGCAAAAATGGGCAGCATTGTGGGCTGGGTGTATGTGATGTTCTCCTCGCTGCTGTGGTTCTTCGGGGTACATGGCTCAATGGCGCTGGCCGCACTGGACAGCGGCATCATGACGCCATTCGCACTGGAGAATGTCGAGCTGTACAACAAGTACGGTTCCGTCGAAGCCGCGGTGGCTGCGGGTAAAGAGTTCCACATGTGGGCGAAGCCGTTCGTTGACTCCTACATCTATCTGGGCGGGACGGGGTCGACACTGGGGCTGATTATTGCCATCTTTATCGCTTCACGCCGCGAAGATTATCGTCAGGTTGCCAAGCTGGCGACGCCGTCGGGCATCTTCCAGATCAACGAACCTATCCTGTTCGGCCTGCCGGTGATTATGAACCCGGTGATGTTTATTCCGTTTATTCTGGTTCAGCCGGTACTGACGATTATTACCACGGTGGCTTATTACACCGGATTGATCCCGCCAATCACCAATATTGCGCCATGGACCATGCCGGTGGGGCTGGGGGCGTTCTTCAACACCAACGGCAGTATCGTTGCCATGTTACTGAGCTTCTTTAACCTGGGCGTAGCGACCCTGATTTACTTGCCGTTCGTGATGATCTCCAACAAGGCACAGAGTCAGATCGATCAGGCGACGGAAAGTGAAGAAGACATCGCCAAGGCGTTGAAATTCTAACTGCAGTCTGGGGCAGCAATCCGCTGCCCCGGTTTTAGAGGGGCTTCGGATGAAATATCAATTTGCTGACGATTTCTGGTGGGGAAGCGCCACTTCGGCACCCCAGTCGGAAGGGGCTGCCGCACGGGATGGCAAAAGCCAGAACATCTTCGATTACTGGTATGAGATTGCACCAGAACGTTTTCATCATCAGGTTGGCCCGTCCGAAACCTCCACCTTTTATGATAATTTCCAGCAGGATATCCAACTGTTAAAGGCCCTTGGGCATAATAGCTTTAGAACCTCGATCTCCTGGTCGCGGTTGATCCCGCAAGGGGATGGCGAAGTGAACCCGAAAGCGGTCGCTTTCTATAATGCGCTGATCGACAGCCTGCTGGCTCAGGGCATCACGCCATTTATCAATCTTTACCATTTCGATATGCCGCTGTGCATGCAGCAACAGGGGGGCTGGGAAAGCCGGGCGGTGGTTGATGCCTATGCGCGTTATGCCAAAACCTGTTTCAGCCTGTTCGGTGACAGAGTCAGCCATTGGTTTACCTTTAATGAGCCGATTGTCCCGGTCGAAGCCGGGTATCTGAACGACCTGCATTATCCTTGTGTCGTTGATTTCAAAAGGGCGATTACAGTGGCTTACCACAGTGTTTTGGCCCATGCCAAAGCGGTGAGCGAGTTCAGGGCGCTGGGTAACCAGGGCTCCATAGGCATTATTTTGAACCTGAGCCCGACCTACCCGCGTTCGGGCAGCCAGGAAGACTTGGTTGCCGCCCACCATGCGGATCTGCTGTTGAACAAAAGTTTCCTCGATCCGGTGACCAAAGGGCGCTATCCGGACGACCTGGTGAATATACTGCGGGCCAATAACTTGTTGCCGCAGACAGCGCCGGAAGACGCGCAGCTGATTGCCGCTGGGGTGGTGGATATTCTGGGCGTCAATTACTACCAACCGCGCAGGGTCAAAGCGAAGCAGGGCTATCGGGCCGGCGACCTGGTGACGATGCCGGAAGACTTGTTCAGCTATTACGAGATGCCGGGCCGCAAAATTAACCCGCACCGCGGCTGGGAAATCTATGAAAAAGGCCTGTATGACATCCTGATGGATTTGAAGGAAAACTACGGCAACATTCCCTGCTATATTTCAGAAAACGGCATGGGGGTAGAAGGCGAAGAGGCCTTCATCGGTGCCGGTGGGCGGGTAGAGGACGATTATCGAATCGACTTTATTCGTGACCATCTGAAATGGTTGCATCAGGCATTGTCAGAGGGTTCTAACTGCAAGGGCTACCATCTATGGACCTTTATTGACTGTTGGTCCTGGCTTAATGCCTACAAAAATCGCTACGGGTTGGTTCGGCTGGATCGGGACAGCCAGCAACGCACGATCAAAAAGAGTGGTTATTGGTTTGCCGAGACGGCCAGGCAAAACGGTTTTGATTAATGGGAGCGCGCGCGGTGACTGAAAGTCTGGTTTCGCTGAATGCGAACGACGTTAAGCTGATTCGGGAGCAGGATTTTTTTAACTGCAAAGATTTCCATCTGTTTATCTATAACAAGGTGGAAAGCGCCACCGGGCTACATCAGCATGATTATTACGAATTCACCATCGTCCTGAGCGGCAAATGCTATCAGGAGATCAACGGCAAGCGGGTGCTGCTGGAGCGGGGGGATTTTGTGTTTATCCCCATTGGCTCGCATCACCAGAGTTTTTATGAGTTCGGCGCCGCGAAAATCTTTAACGTGGCGGTCGGCAAGGTTTTCTTTGAAGAAAACTATTTGCAGCAGCTGCCTCGCTGTTTTGTCGCTTCTCAGGCCTACAGCCTGAAGAATGAGTTTCTGGCTTATATCGAGTCGGTGGTCAGTTCGCCACAGTTCCGTGAGGATGATTTTGCCGAATTTCTGGAAACCCTGACTTTTTATATCATCAGCCGCATTCGTCATTATAAGGAAGAGAGCGGCGAGGGGGATGATATTCCCCAGTGGCTAAAGAACACTCTGGCCGGCATGCATGATAAAGCGATGTTTGGCGAAAAGGCGTTGCTCAATATGGTTGAACTGTCGGGGAAAACGCAGGAGTACCTGACCCGGGCAATGCGGCGTTATTACCATAAAACGCCGATGCAGGTGATTAATGAAATCCGCATTAACTTCGCCAAAACCCAGCTTGAGGTCACCAACTATTCGGTTTCGGATATCGCCTTTGATTCGGGCTATGGTGACGTGAGCCTGTTTATTAAAAACTTTAAAAGACTCACTGAAGTGACGCCGGGTAATTACCGAAAAAAGTTCTACGGCCCTATTTAGGGCCGCTCCCGATAAGCATTAACGCCGATATTCCGAATGCCTTTCAGGCCACCAATAGCCTGATGAGATAAATTTCTTTGCTTAAGCGAAGGGGAATTGCCGTACCTGACGGACGGTATTCCCTTGCCAAAAATTTGTTAAATGGATGCCAAAATGGAAAAGTTACTGATAGTGAATGCTGACGATTTTGGTCTGAGCAAGGGCCAAAACTATGGCGTTATCGAGGCCTATCACTACGGGGTTGTCTCTTCAACTACTGCCATGGTCAATAGCGTGGATGTGCACCATGCCGCCAGGCTCAGCCAGCTATATTCTGGGCTGCAGATTGGCCTGCACTTTGTGCTGACCCACGGGAAGCCCCTGACTGTCATGTCGTCGCTGGTCAACGAACGTGGGGAGTTGGGCAAGTGGTTATGGGAAAGGGCTGAGTCCGCGCTGTTGGATCTGGATGAAATCCACGACGAGTTGGTGAGTCAATATGACAAATTCGTCGCGGTGTTCGGCAAAGCGCCGACGCATATCGACAGCCATCATCACGTGCATATGTTGCCGCAGATTTATCCTCTGGTGGAGGCTTTTGCCCAGTCTAAATCCCTGCCGCTGCGCATAGGGCGCGAGGAGGTTGAACGGCAAGGCACTCCACTGCGCTATGACCACAGCACTGAATGGTTTGATGCGGGCTTTTATGGTGAGGAGATATCCGAAGCACTGTTTTTACAGGTGCTTGAGCGCACCGACCAACGCGGCGCCCGGTCGGTGGAGATGATGTGCCACCCGGCGTTTTTGGACAAGACGATCTTGGCGAGCAAGTATTGCTACCCACGGCTGGCTGAGGTGGACGTTTTGACCTCGCCAGACATTAAAAACAGGATTGCAGAGCGCGGCTACCGTCTGGGATCCTTCCTGGACCTGTGACGTTGGCCTGCTTAAAGCATCGAGTGGGCCTTCTTCAGCCCGGTATCCTCATCAGGATCGGCACCCTGAGGGATTGGCTCATCAGCGTCTTCTGCTTCCGAAGTTTCACTGGCCTGCGGCTCTACCGGATCAGGTGCCGCTTCCGGTGGCGGCATGGTGTCATGGATTGTCTGCTCATCGAAGGTGGGGTTCAATGCCGGAGACAGCGGGGAACTGGTCAGGCTGTCCGGCAGGGGAATATGCGGTAATGGCGCATCCTGCGCAAACTGCGACTCGTCCTGTTTTACCGTCCGACTGAAGCCCACCAGCAACACGCCGCAAAGCGAGAAGAAGGCATACAGAATATTGCCGCCCAGCGGTTCAATCAGTGAACCGACCGCCAATGGGCCGATACTGGCACCGACACCGAAGGCCATCAGCAAACAGGCGGCCAGGGATACGCGCCGTTCCGGTTCGATCAAATCGTTCGCCAGGGCGACGACCAGCGGATACAGCGTGAACTGCAGCATGCTGACGATAAAGCCCACGACCAGCAACACCGGAAAATCAATGTGTGGCACCAGCGCCAGCGGCAGCGAAGCTACGATCAATAAAATGGCGTTGATGCGCATCAGCAGCGTTCGGTTGTAACGGTCTGACAGCCAACTGAGTGGGAACTGCGCCACCAGCCCGGCGAAGATGGCTATCGCCATAAACAGGCCGGTTTGCTGGGTGGTTAACGATTGCAGACTGGCATACACCGGTGCCAAACCATAGAAAGATCCCACCACCATGCCGATCACCAGCGTGGTCGCCAGCACTTTGGGAATGGCCCCGATAAAATAGCGTAGCTCCATAGGTGCAGGTGACATATGGCGTGCGTTGGTGCGGGTGGTGAGGGCGATAGGCACCAGACAGAGTGCAAAGCACAGGGCAATCACCAGCAGGGTGGTGATACCGAGATTGCTTTGCAGCATTAGCACCACCTGACCCAATGACATGCCCAGATAAGTCGCTGCCATATAAAAGCCGAAAACCATACCGCGCTGATTGGACTCTGCCTGATCGTTCAGCCAGCTTTCCAGCACCATGAATTGACACATCATGCACATGCCGATAATCAGCCGCAGTACTACCCATATGGGAATGTATTCCGTCAGGCCGTGCCCCAGCACCGCCGCGGTGATAATGCCGGCGCAGGAAACGTAGGCGCGAATATGGCCGACGCGGGCAATCAGAAAATGGCCGACCTTGCCGCCGATCACCAGGCCGATGTAGTTGGCGGCAATAATTGCCCCGATCAGCGCACCGGTCACGTGGATAGAGGTTAAACGCAGGGAGATGTAAGTGGTGAGCAACCCTGAACCCAGCAGCATCAGCAGGGTGGTGGTATACAACGGAAAGAAGACGCCTAACGTTTTTTTCACTCTATCATCCTAATCTTTTATCCTGGTTTGCCCTGGGGCTGACCCTGCCGGCGGCAAAGGCAACCCGGTGAGATCCCTCGTGCAAGACACTGCCCGTTAACCCGAGCGTTACATTCGATACTAGCAGTTTGGTTTGCCGCTTAACACCGCCTCGCCTGCGAAGCGCCGCGCATTTCTGTCATCGCACCGTCAGGCAAGCTTGATAAATGCTACTATCGGGCGCATATACCTGATTCGCTAAGGAGAGGTTATGAGCGAAAATCAACTGCGTAAACTCAGTATTGCGGTGGGCGAAAAACTGAAGGCCAACGGCCAGTGGATCACCTGCGCGGAGTCCTGTACCGGTGGCGGCATCGCCAAAGCCATCACCGACATTGCCGGGAGTTCTGCCTATTTCGATCGTGGCTTTGTCACCTACAGCAATACGGCAAAGCATGAGTTGCTGGGCGTGGCGGAGGCAACTCTGACGGCCCATGGCGCAGTGAGCGAAGAGGTGGTGCGCGAGATGGCCCAGGGGGCGTTACACGCAGCACGAGCCAGTCTGGCGCTGTCGGTCAGCGGCATTGCCGGGCCGGACGGCGGGAGTGCGGAAAAACCGGTGGGCACCGTTTGGTTTGGCTTTGCCGACGGCTCTGGACGGGTACTGGCGCACAGGAAGCAATTTGCCGGCGATCGCGATGCAGTGCGGCTTCAGGCGACGATTTTTGCGCTGCAAACCGCGCTTGATGATTTTTTGTAAAATTAGGCTTGATACTGTATGACCATACAGTATAATTAGTGACATTTCCTGCACAACATACAATCAGTGGCAGTGTGGGGTAACACCGACATTGCGTAACGAAGGAGCAAAAATGGCTATTGATGAGAACAAGCAAAAGGCGCTAGCTGCGGCACTGGGCCAGATTGAGAAACAGTTCGGCAAAGGCTCCATCATGCGTCTGGGTGAAGACCGTTCTATGGACGTAGAAACGATCTCTACCGGCTCACTGTCACTGGACATCGCACTGGGTGCGGGCGGCCTGCCAATGGGTCGTATCGTTGAAATTTATGGCCCGGAGTCTTCCGGTAAAACTACCCTGACGCTGCAGGTTATCGCTGCGGCACAGCGCGAAGGTAAAACCTGTGCGTTCATCGATGCCGAGCACGCGCTGGATCCGATTTATGCGAAAAAGCTGGGTGTTGATATCGACAACCTGCTGTGTTCGCAGCCGGACACCGGTGAGCAAGCACTGGAAATCTGTGATGCCTTAACCCGCTCTGGTGCGGTTGACGTCATCATCGTTGACTCCGTAGCGGCGCTAACGCCAAAAGCGGAAATTGAAGGTGAAATTGGTGACTCACATATGGGCCTGGCGGCACGTATGATGAGCCAGGCGATGCGTAAGCTGGCCGGTAACCTGAAAAACGCCAACACGCTGCTGATCTTCATCAACCAGATCCGCATGAAAATCGGTGTGATGTTCGGTAACCCTGAGACCACCACCGGTGGTAACGCACTGAAATTCTACGCTTCTGTCCGTCTGGACATCCGCCGTATCGGCGCGGTTAAAGAAGGCGATGAAGTGGTTGGCAGCGAAACCCGCGTAAAAGTGGTAAAAAACAAAATCGCTGCGCCGTTCAAACAGGCCGAGTTCCAAATCCTGTACGGTGAAGGTATCAACAGCCGTGGTGAACTGGTCGATCTGGGCGTGAAGCACAAGATGATCGAGAAAGCCGGCGCCTGGTACAGCTACAATGGCGATAAAATCGGTCAGGGTAAGGCAAACGCCTGTAACTTCTTGAAAGAAAACCCGGCGGTTGCTGCTGAGTTGGATAAAAGACTGCGTGACCTGCTGCTGCACAGCAACGGCGAACTGGTTGCTGCAACCAACGAAGGCTTCGACGACGAAGCTGAAACCAGCGAAGAGTTTTAATCGCTGCTGGCGTTCGTGAATACCGTTATAGGTTCACGGACGTCAACTAAATCAGGCTTGAAAAATGAATGACTTGCTAAGCCGCGCCATGCGCCTGCTGTCGCAACGCGATCATAGTGAAGCTGAACTGCGCCGCAAACTTGCGGCGCAGCCATTTATGGCGAAAGCCAGATTTGGCACCAAAACTCCCTCGTCCTCCGCTCCGCTCCCTGAAGAACCCGTCGACCCTGCCGTTATAGAACAGGTTATTGCCTATTGTTACCAGCATAACTGGCTGGACGATCAACGCTTTGCCCGCAGTTATATTGGCAGTCGCAGTCGTAAAGGTTATGGCGCGCAGCGCATTCGCTCCGAATTGATGCAAAAAGGTGTGGATAAGGAACTGACGCAGGCAGCTCTGGCGGAGTGCGAGATTGATTGGTGTGAGCAGGCCAAACAGGTGGCGCAGCGTAAATTTGGCGAAGCATTGCCAACGGACTGGAAGGAGAAAGCCAAAGTGCAGCGTTATCTGCTCTATCGTGGCTTCTTCCAGGAAGAAATTCAGTCAATTTACCGTGATTTTGCGCAATGAACGCACACGGGGTTTTACTTCCCTCTGAAGAAAATTTATCTTATCCCCACTTTTTGTTCGTGAGCTAGGTGCCATCGTCAGGATGTCGCGTATCTTGCTCACGTGTCGTTATTCTAGCCTTTCCGGGAAAATTATGAGCAAGAGCACCGCTGAGATCCGTCAAGCGTTTCTCGATTTCTTTCATAGTAAGGGCCATCAGGTTGTAGCGAGCAGCTCCCTGGTGCCTGACAATGATCCGACATTGTTGTTTACCAATGCCGGCATGAACCAATTTAAAGATGTTTTCCTGGGGCTGGACAAGCGCGCCTATTCCCGAGCCACCACCTCACAGCGTTGTGTACGTGCGGGCGGTAAGCATAACGATCTGGAGAACGTCGGTTATACCGCACGTCACCACACCTTCTTTGAAATGCTGGGCAACTTCAGCTTCGGCGATTATTTCAAACATGATGCCATCAGCTACGCGTGGGAACTGTTGACCGGTGAGAACTGGTTCAACCTGCCGAAAGAAAGGCTGTGGGTGACCGTCTATGAAACCGATGACGAAGCCTTCGACATCTGGCAGCAGCAGATTGGTGTGCCGGCAGAACGTATTATTCGCATTGGCGACAATAAAGGCGGCGCCTTTGCCTCAGACAACTTCTGGCAAATGGGTGATACCGGCCCATGCGGCCCGTGCACCGAGATTTTCTACGATCACGGCGATCATATCTGGGGTGGCCCGCCGGGCAGCCCGGAAGAAGACGGCGATCGCTACATTGAGATCTGGAACCTCGTTTTCATGCAGTTTAACCGCCAATCCGACGGCACAATGCTGCCACTGCCAAAACCTTCGGTAGATACCGGTATGGGGCTGGAGCGTATTGCCGCAGTATTGCAGCACGTGAACTCCAACTATGAAATCGACCTGTTCAGCAAGCTGATTGCCGCGGTGGCCAAGGTGACCGGCGCCACAGATTTGGATAATAAATCTCTGCGCGTGATCGCCGACCACATTCGTTCTTGTGCCTTCCTGGTGTCAGACGGTGTGACGCCGTCCAACGAAGGTCGTGGTTATGTTCTGCGCCGTATCATCCGTCGCGCCGTTCGCCATGGCAACATGTTGGGCGCGAAAGACACCTTCTTCTACAAGCTGGTTGCCCCGCTGATCGAAGTGATGGGGCCTGCAGCCGACGAACTGAAGCGTCAGCAGTCGCTGGTTGAGCAAGTGCTGAAAACCGAAGAAGATCAGTTTGCCCGCACTCTGGAACGTGGTTTGACGCTGCTGGACGAAGAGTTGGCCAAGTTGCAGGGCGATACCCTGGACGGTGAAACCGCATTCCGTCTGTACGACACTTACGGTTTCCCGGTCGATTTGACGGCGGACGTGTGCCGTGAACGTGGTCTGAAAGTGGATGAAGCCGGTTTCGAGCAGGCAATGGAAGCACAGCGCCGCCGTGCGCGTGAGTCCAGCGGCTTCGGCACAGACTACAACAGCATGATCCGCGTTGATGGTGCCAGCCAATTCAGTGGTTATGACCACGAACAACAGCAGTCCACCGTGACCGCGCTGTTCCGTAATGGTCAGCCGGTGAACGAGATCCACGCCGGAGAAGAAGCCGTGGTGGTCCTGGACGAGACCCCGTTTTACGGTGAGTCCGGTGGTCAGGTTGGCGATAAAGGGGTGCTGAAAGCCACCAACGCTGATTTTGAAGTGAGCGACACTCAGAAATACGGCCAGGCTATTGGCCATCAGGGCAAGTTGTCACATGGCTCGCTGAAGGTGAACGACCGCGTTGACGCGCAGATCGACACCGTGCGACGCAACCGGATTCGTCTGAACCACTCCGCAACCCACCTGCTGCACGCTGCGCTGCGTCAAACGTTGGGTGAGCACGTGGCGCAGAAAGGCTCGTTGGTTAACGATAAATACCTGCGTTTCGACTTCTCGCATTTTGAAGCGATGAAGCCGGAGCAAATTCGCACCGTGGAAGACTTGGTGAACCAACAAATTCGTCGTAACCTGCCGGTGCAAACCGAGGTTATGGCGCTGGATGATGCCAAAGAGAAGGGCGCTATGGCGCTGTTCGGTGAGAAGTACGATGACAACGTGCGCGTACTGACCATGGGCGATTTCTCGACTGAGCTGTGTGGCGGCACCCATGCCAGCCGTACCGGTGACATCGGCCTGTTCCGCATTCTGAGCGAGTCTGGTACCGCCGCAGGTATCCGTCGTATTGAAGCAGTAACCGGTGATGGCGCGATGGCTACCTTGCATCAGCAAAACGATCTGTTACAGGACGTTGCCCATCTGGTTAAAGGTGACAGCAATAACCTAACGGACAAAGTGCGTGCGGTGCTCGATCGTACCCGCGCATTGGAAAAAGAGCTGCAGCAGTTGAAGGACCAGCAGGCGGCACAAGAAAGCGCTTCATTGTCCAGCAAGGCGAAAATGGTTAACGGCGTACAGCTGTTGGTCAGCCAACTGGATAACGTTGAGGCCAAAATGCTGCGTACCATGGTTGATGATCTTAAAAATCAACTGGGTTCCGCGATTATCGTGCTGGCCACCACGGCCGATGATAAGGTGAGCCTGATTGCCGGCGTGACCAAAGATCTGACCGACCGGGTAAAAGCCGGCGAGCTGATCGGTAACGTAGCGCAGCAGGTTGGCGGTAAAGGGGGCGGACGCCCTGATATGGCACAGGCCGGGGGGACAGATGTCAGCGCCCTGCCAGCGGCATTAGACAGCGTAGAAGCCTGGGTGGCCTCGAAACTGTGAATATAAATAAATAGCACTTACAAACGCCATAACTCATTACTGATTATGGCGTTTTTAACCTGTGCTAACACAATTTGGTTACAATTACGGGAACAAAGTTTTTCAGGTCGGCTAAACTTATCATTATCTGAGGTGAGACCAAGTCTGCTTACACTTATTGTGGATTACATGACTTACGTTTTCGCAGCATATGATGGATAATGACGGGGAAACTGAGAGACCCGACTCTTTTAATCTTTCAAGGAGCAAAGAATGTTAATTCTGACTCGTCGAGTTGGTGAAACCCTCATGATTGGCGATGAGGTCACTGTCACAGTGTTAGGGGTCAAGGGCAACCAGGTTCGTATTGGTGTGAATGCCCCCAAAGAGGTGTCAGTTCACCGCGAAGAAATCTATCAGCGCATTCAGGCAGAGAAGTCTCAACCGACGACTTACTGATTTCGATGCAGCGTCTCGTTGCACAGCGAGACGCTACTGAGCTTTTTTGTTCCCCCCACAGACTATTCTCTGACATCCCCTGTTAAATCTTCCTGCAGCTACTCCCCCCTTTATTTGCCGATCCACTGTTATTGCCTGTTGATAAAACAATCTTTTTGACGTGAAATCGCCCATGTTGAGTGTGAATTGTGCAAACGCACATGAGATGGGAAAAATTGTTTGACTTAAAAGTCGGAGAAAGTAATATGTGCGCCACGCAGTGCCGATGAGCTTCTCCAAAGCAAGTTAGGTACAATTCGCAAGAAGCGTATGGTGAGGTGGCCGAGAGGCTGAAGGCGCTCCCCTGCTAAGGGAGTATGCGGTCAAAAGCTGCATCCGGGGTTCGAATCCCCGCCTCACCGCCATTTGCATCCATAGCTCAGCTGGATAGAGTACTCGGCTACGAACCGAGCGGTCGGAGGTTCGAATCCTCCTGGATGCACCATATTTTGCAGTATGGTGGGGTAGTAACAACGTACCATACGGTATCAAAAAAGAATTCCTGTGCATCCATAGCTCAGCTGGATAGAGTACTCGGCTACGAACCGAGCGGTCGGAGGTTCGAATCCTCCTGGATGCACCATTCTTTCTGTCAAACTTGTTTCTTCAAGCAGACAAACCAAAAAATAGTAATGCATCCATAGCTCAGCTGGATAGAGTACTCGGCTACGAACCGAGCGGTCGGAGGTTCGAATCCTCCTGGATGCACCATATTGAAAAGTACTTATCTCTAAGTCTTCGCTTTCAGATAGCTACGAACTGGAAGGTAGCGCGAAGAAGGATAACGTTGCTTTAGCAACGGCCCGCAGGGCGAAGCGTTTACGCTGAGTAATCCTCCTGGATGCACCATCTAAGAAAAACCCGCCTTGGCGGGTTTTTCGCTTTCTGGCATTTGGCGATACACTGCTGTAATCCTTCCATCTTTACTCTTGCGCACAGCACATTCCGCTATTACGCGATCAGCGACAACCTTCCGGCTTTACGCTAAAGTAGTTTTCTTTCCTCAACGATCATGGAGTAACGATGTACGACCGCTATCAGGGTCTTATTTTCGACATGGACGGCACTATTCTCGATACCGAGCCGACGCACCGAAAGGCGTGGCGTGAAGTGTTGTCCCGTTACGGTATGACGTTTGATGAGCCTGCGGTGATGGCGTTGAGCGGTTCACCAACCTGGCGTATTGCCCAGGCGATTATTGCCAGCCATCAGGCCGATCTTGATCCCCATCAGTTGGCTGCGGAGAAAACTCGTGCTGTTGAGGTGATGCTGCTGGACAGCGTACAGCCCTTGCCGTTGATTGAGGTGGTGAAGGCCTACCATGGCCGCCGTCCCATGGCGGTGGGTACCGGCAGTGAGCACCGCATGGCGGAAACGCTGCTGCGTCATCTGGGCTTGTTCCACTGCTTTGATGCGATCGTAGGCGCCGATGATGTGCAGCGTCACAAGCCAGAGCCGGACACCTTCCTGCGCTGTGCCGAACTGATTGGCGTACCGCCGGAGAAATGCGTGGTGTTTGAAGACGCAGATTTCGGCATTCAGGCGGCGAAAAGCGCCAATATGGCCGTGGTAGACGTTCGTACGCTGTGAGTAGTACGCTGGCCGTGATGTCGTTATTCGGCGGCAGCTTTCTCAGTGCGACGTTGCTGCCGGGAAATTCAGAAATTATTTTGGTTGCCTTGCTGACCAACAGCCGCGTCTCACCGGAGTTACTGGTGCTGGCCGCGACGTTGGGCAATACGCTCGGTGGGCTGACCAATGTCATTATCGGGCGCCTGTTACCGGCGTTGAAACCACAGCGAGGGCTGGACACAGCGCTTGGGTGGATGCAACGTTTTGGCCCGGCTGCGCTGTTGCTCAGTTGGGTACCGGTAGTGGGCGATTTGTTGTGCGTGTTGGCAGGCTGGCTGCGCATGCCCTGGGGTCCTGTTGCGCTATTTCTGTGTATCGGAAAGGCGCTGCGTTACATCATTTTGACTATGATAACGCTACAGGGAATGGCCTGGTGGCATTAACGACGTGAATATAACTCAATATTCTCTCGGGTGCAGATTCAGTATGCTTACGAGTTCTTGTTTTTAGAAGCGGGAGGTCAATTTGATCCCGGACGTATCCCAGGCGCTTTCTTGGTTGGAAGCCCATCCCCATGCATTAAAAGGCATTCGTCGCGGCATTGAGCGTGAAACGCTGCGTGTCACCGAAGACGGAAAGCTTGCAACAACCGGACATCCGGAAAAATTGGGGGCGGCATTAACGCACCACTGGATAACCACAGACTTTGCCGAGGCGCTGTTAGAGTTTATTACGCCGGTTGACGACAATCTCGATCACCTGCTGACGTTCTTGCGTGATATTCATCGTCACGTGGCACGTAATCTGGGTGAGGAGCGCATGTGGCCGCTCAGCATGCCGTGCTTTATTGAAGCCGAGCAGGACATTGAACTGGCGCAGTTCGGCTCGTCGAATATTGGCCGCATGAAGACGTTGTACCGTGAGGGGTTGAAGAACCGCTACGGCGCGCTGATGCAGACCATTTCCGGCGTGCATTACAATTTCTCCCTGCCGCTGGAATTCTGGCAAGCTTGGGCCGGCGTTAAAGATGCCGAAAGCGGTAAGGAGCAGATTTCAGCGGGCTATTTCCGTCTTATCCGCAACTATTACCGTTTTGGCTGGGTGATCCCGTATCTGTTTGGCGCATCGCCGGCGATCTGTTCCTCGTTCCTGAAAGGGCGTGAGACCGCGTTGCCGTTTGAGCGTACCGAGCAGGGTATGTGTTATCTGCCGTATGCCACTTCGCTACGGTTGAGTGACCTGGGTTACACCAATAAATCGCAAAGCAATCTGGGCATTACCTTTAACGATCTGCAAAGCTATGTTGAAGGCCTGAAGCGGGCAATTGTTACCCCTTCGGAAGAGTTTGCCAAATTAGGTGTTAAAGATGGCGATCGTCATCTGCAGTTGAACAGTAACGTGCTGCAGATAGAAAACGAACTCTATGCACCGATCCGGCCGAAGCGTGTGACTAAAAGCGGTGAGACACCGTCAGATGCTCTGCTGCGCGGCGGTATTGAATACATCGAAGTTCGCTCGCTGGACATCAACCCGTTCTCGCCAATCGGCGTGGATGCGGTGCAGGCACGTTTCCTGGACCTGTTCCTGGTATGGTGTGTGTTGGCCGATGCGCCAGAGATGAGCAGTGATGAATTACTCTGCACACGCAAAAACTGGAACCGGGTGATCCTCGAAGGACGTAAACCGGGCCAGACCATTGGTATCGGTTGTGATGACAGCCGTGAGCCATTGGCAAAAGTAGGCAAAGCCTTGTTTGACGATTTGCGCCGCGTGGCGGAAGTGTTGGATAGCGAAGCTGGCGATCGCCAGTATCAGCAGGTGTGTGACGAACTGGTCGCAGCGTTTGACGATCCGGAACTGACGTTCTCGGCCCGTATCCTGAAAGCGATGAAGGAAGAGGGCACCGGTCGTGTGGGCCTGCAGTTAGCTGAGCAATACCGTCAGATGCTGATTGAAGAGCCGTTGGAAATCCTGACTGAAGCCGAACTGGCGAAGGAGCAGGAAGCCTCATGGCAGCGCCAACGTAACGTAGAAGCCAGTGATACGCTAAGCTTTGAAGAGTTCCTGAAGCTGCATGGCGGGAGCTGAAAAAGAAAAAGGCCACATCAATGTGGCCAAATATGCATCTCTGATGACAGGGATGATGATAACAAATGCGCGTCTTTCACATATTCAGACTCGCTGAGTTAGAAAAGGTTTCCTGGATAGATAAAAAAGTTTCGAAATAAATACTCTTTTACGAGGAGGTAACGAAATGCCACTGCTGGATAGCTTCACCGTAGACCATACCCGCATGGCAGCCCCGGCTGTCCGCGTTGCGAAAACCATGAAAACTCCTCATGGTGATACCATCACCGTATTCGATCTGCGTTTTTGCCGCCCGAATCTGGAAGTGATGCCGGAGCGTGGCATCCATACGCTGGAACACCTGTTTGCCGGCTTTATGCGTGACCACCTGAATGGCCAGGGCGTTGAGATTATCGATATCTCCCCAATGGGGTGCCGTACCGGCTTCTACATGAGCCTGATTGGTGTGCCGGAAGAGCAGCGAGTTGCCGACGCCTGGAAAGCGGCGATGGCTGACGTGCTGAAAGTGACCGACCAGCGTAAAATTCCTGAACTCAATGAGTTCCAGTGCGGTACTTACCATATGCACTCACTGGAGGAAGCGCAGGAAATTGCCAAGCACATTCTTGATCACGACGTGGTAGTGAACCACAACGAAGAGTTAGCGCTGCCGAAAGAGAAGCTGCAGGAACTACATATCTAGTTCGTCACCTGGCTACAACGATAAAAAAAGACGCGATGTTCGCGTCTTTTTTCCTTTCTGGTGGGCGGTCAGTGTTGTTGAACGCTCGATTGCAGCGACTTTATCGGCGTGACCCGCACCTGTTTGATCATGTTGTCCTGCACGTCGAGGATGTCGACGTCGTAATGGCCAACCCGGACTCGGGTACCCACCTCAGGGATCTCTTCCAGCTCTTCCAACAGCATACCGTTAATGGTGCGTGCATCGGTGGCCGGCAGTGTCCAGTTGAATGCCTTGTTCAACTCACGCACGTTGGCGGTACCGTCGATCAGGACTGAACCGTCGCTTTGCGGATTGACCTCTTCCGCCAGCGTTGGCGACATTGAGGTAGTAAAATCACCGACGATTTCTTCCAGGATATCTTCGACTGTCACCAACCCCTGAATATCACCGTATTCGTCCACCACGATGCTGACTTTTTCTTTGTTGCGCTGGAATTTCACCAGTTGGACGTTAAGCGGTGTGCCTTCAGGCACGTAGTAAATTTCGTCGGCGGCGCGCAGCAGGTTCTCTTTGTTGAACTCTTTCTTCTCGGTCATCAGGCGGTAGGCTTCACGTACCCTCAGCATACCGATGGCATCATCCAGTGAGCCGCGGTACAGCACGATGCGGCCGTGCGGCGAGTGGGTGAGCTGGCGCATGATCGACTTCCAGTCATCGTTGACATCGATGCCGACGATTTCGTTGCGGGGCACCATGATGTCGTCGACCGTCACCTTCTCCAGATCCAGTACGGAAATCAACATGTCCTGATTGCGGCGAGAAATCTGTGAGTGGGATTCATTAACGATGGTGCGCAACTCGTCCTTGCTGACGGCATCGCTGACCCGCACGTTGGTGTGGATGCCGAACAGGCGCAAGACCAGCGTGGTGATGCCATTAAGCAGCCACACCAGCGGAAACATCACCTTCTGCAACGGTGCCAGTAAAACGCTGCTGGGGAATGCGATACGCTCCGGATATAAAGCGGCGAAGGTTTTCGGCAGCACTTCGGCGAACAACAGCACGGCAAAGGTCAGGATACCGGTGGCGATAGCGACGCCAAAATCGCCATACAGGCGCATACCGACAATGGTTGCCAGCGCCGAGGCGAGGATGTTGACCAGATTATTGCCGATCAACACCAGGCCGATCAGACGATCCGGTTTTTGCAGTAGCTTCTCGACCCGGCGGGCAGAGCGGTTGCCCTGCTTGGAGAGATGACGGAGACGATAGCGGTTTAGCGTCATCATGCCGGTTTCGGATGCTGAGAAGTAAGCGGAAACCACGATCATAACCACCAGGATAATGATCAGGGTCCCTGTCGAAACGTGCTCCAACGCGGTATTCCTTATGTATGGAGAAAGATAGCCTGAGGGCTTAGCGAACCATCACTTGCTGGATCAGACGGCTGCCGAAATAGGCCAGCGTTAGCAGAAAGGCGCCGGCAAAGCTGAACCACACGACACGGCGACCACGCCAGCCTTCATGGTAATGGCCCCACAGCAAAACGATATAGACAAACCATGCCATGATCGACAGGACGGCCTTGTGCACGTTTTCTTTGCTGAACAGGTTATCCATATAGAGCAGGCCGGTGCAAAGTGTGAGCGTCAGCAGCACGACACCAATCTGGGTGATATGGAACATTTTGCGTTCGATGCTCATCAGCGGCGGCATGTCGGCGCTGAACGACAGCTTTTTGTTTTTCAGCAGATAGTCCAGCCAGGCCAGTTGCAGCGCATATAGCGCGGCAATAATCAGCGTAGCGTAGGAAAACAGCGCCAGGCCAATGTGCACCATCAGTTCCGGGCTGGCTTCCAGATGGGTAATAAACTCACCCGGCATAAAGCTGGCGAAGGCCAGATTGATCATCGCGAAGCTATAAACAATCGGCAGCAGGAACCAGCCGCGGTCGCGTGAAGCGACAAAGGTCATGACCGAACAGATGATCAGGCTGACTATCGAGCCGATGTTTAACAAGCTGAGATTTTGTCCGGCGCTGACGTCAAAAATACGCTGCTGCAGTGCGATGGCGTGGCAAACCAGTGCCACCACCGCCGAGACGAGAGCAAGCCGACGGTATGCGCTGTTCTTCCGCAACAAGCTGGGAATAATCAGTCCAAGGCTGAGCAGGTAGGCGATCAAAGCCACAATGGAGAAAACTGGCATAGCGTTTAATTTTGCTTCGGCGTGGTGAATTGGATTGTCAGTATAGCGTTGAGCGCGTCCCACTCCAACCGATCTCCAACGCTGAGGCAGAGATCCTCTTCGCTTCGTGTTATAATCGCCGCAATTATGTCGCCAGAGCGGCCTGTCATTACACGTTGAGCAAGAGACGATGTTTGAAAATTTAACCGATCGTTTGTCGCGCACCCTGCGCAATATCAGCGGCCGTGGGCGGCTGACCGAAGAAAATATCAAGGAAACCCTGCGTGAAGTGCGCATGGCATTGCTGGAAGCGGACGTTGCGCTGCCGGTGGTGCGGGACTTTATCAATCGCGTAAAAGAAAGCGCGGTTGGTCATGAAGTCAACAAAAGCCTGACGCCGGGGCAAGAGTTTGTAAAAATCGTCAAGGGCGAGCTGATTGCCGCGATGGGCGAAGTGAACACCGAGCTGAACCTGGCGGCGCAACCGCCGGCTGTGGTGCTGATGGCGGGCCTGCAGGGCGCCGGTAAAACCACCAGCGTCGCCAAGCTTGGCAAATTCCTGAAAGAAAAACAGAAGAAAAAAGTGTTGGTGGTTTCCGCTGACGTTTATCGCCCAGCGGCGATTAAACAGTTGGAAACGCTGGCGGAAAGCGTCGGCATCGACTTCTTCCCGTCTGATGTTAAAGACAAGCCGATCGACATCGTTAACCGTGCACTGCAACAGGCCAAGCTGAAATTCTACGATGTTCTGATCGTCGATACCGCCGGCCGTTTGCACGTTGACGAAGCGATGATGGACGAGATCAAACAGGTGCACGCGGCGATCAAGCCGGTGGAAACCCTGTTTGTGGTTGACGCCATGACCGGCCAGGATGCGGCCAACACCGCCAAGGCCTTTAACGAGGCGCTGCCGCTGACCGGCGTAGTGCTGACCAAGGTCGATGGTGATGCGCGCGGCGGTGCTGCGCTGTCGATCCGTCACATTACCGGCAAACCGATCAAGTTCCTCGGCGTGGGTGAGAAAACCGAAGCGCTGGAGCCATTCCATCCGGACCGCGTGGCGTCACGTATTCTCGGCATGGGCGACGTACTGTCGCTGATCGAAGATATCGAAAGCAAAGTTGACCGTGAACAGGCGGAAAAACTGGCTAACAAGCTGAAGAAGGGGGACGGTTTCGATCTGACCGACTTCCTGGAACAGCTCAAGCAGATGCGTAACATGGGCGGTATGGCCAGCATGCTGAGCAAACTACCCGGTGCCGGCCAACTGCCGGACAATGTGAAATCGCAGATGGACGACAAGGTTTTGGTGCGCATGGAGGCGATGATCAACTCGATGACGCTGAAAGAGCGCGCCAAACCGGAAATCATCAAAGGTTCGCGTAAACGTCGTATTGCGGTGGGTTCCGGCATGCAGGTGCAGGATGTTAACCGCTTGTTAAAACAATTCGACGACATGCAACGCATGATGAAAAAGATGAAGAAAGGCGGAATGGCGAAGATGATGCGCGGCATGAAAGGTATGATGCCGCCGGGCTTCCCGGGCCGCTGACAGCCGCTTGCCCTCTGGGGTGAGCCTGTTTAAGCATTTGCCGTTCGCGGTGAAAACCGCCCGAAATATTACTGGCGAAAAAAAGTAGTTGACGACGATCTACGCTTTCGATTGCTTTTTGCGCCAAAATGAGTAAAATTTTCGGGCTTTTTATATTGCAACCGGGCCCCGTTCCCTCAATGGGGCCCGGCTGTTTTATTAACTAAAGAGGATGTTATGGTAACAATTCGTTTGGCACGTGGCGGCGCAAAAAAGCGTCCGTTCTATCAAGTAGTAGTGACCGACAGCCGCAATGCTCGTGATGGTCGTTTCATCGAGCGCGTAGGCTTCTTCAACCCGATCGCATCTGGTCAGGCTGAAGCACTGCGTCTGGACCTGGACCGCATCGAACATTGGGTCGGCCTGGGTGCAACTGTTTCTGATCGCGTTCACGCGCTGATCAAAGACGCTAAGAAAGCAGCTTAATCTGTCGCGGTGGTGGCAATGAGCAAGCAACTCAAACCGGTAGCACCTAAGCAGCCGATTGTACTCGGTAAAATGGGGTCTACTTACGGCATTCGTGGTTGGCTCAGAGTATTTTCATCCACCGAGAACGCCGAAAGCATTTTTGACTATCAGCCGTGGTTTATCCAGCAGGCGGGTCAATGGCAGCTTGTCGAGTTGGAAGACTGGAAGCGCCACAGTCAGGACCTGATCATCAAAGTCAAAGGCGTTGACGATCGGGATGCTGCGAATCTACTGACCAATCGCGAGATCCTGGTGGATTCGGAACAACTTCCTGCGTTGGTGGGTGATGATTACTACTGGAAAGACCTTATGGGTTGCCAGGTAGTCACAACCACCGGCTACGAACTGGGTAAAGTCATCGATATGATGGAAACCGGTTCGAACGATGTGATGGTTGTGAAAGCTAACCTGAAAGATGCATTCGGCATGAAGGAACGGTTGGTCCCGTTTCTTCATGGGCAGGTTATCAAGAAAGTCGATCTCACTGCTCGCGTGATTGAAGCAGATTGGGATCCTGGTTTTTGACCTCCGAATTAAACGGTCGAAACAAGTGGAATGACAGTATGGGGATTGGCTTGTGTTCATTGGTATTGTAAGCCTGTTTCCTGAGATGTTCCGCGCGATCACCGATTACGGGGTGACTGGCCGGGCAGTAAAAAATGGCCTGCTGAGCGTGCAGTGTTGGAGTCCGCGTGACTTCACCTACGACCGGCATCGTACCGTGGACGATCGCCCTTATGGCGGCGGCCCGGGAATGCTGATGATGGTGCAACCCTTGCGGGAAGCCATTCATGCAGCAAAAGCAGCGGCAGGCGAGGGAGCAAAGGTGATTTATCTGTCACCTCAGGGACGCAAGCTGGATCAAACCGGCGTGTGCGAACTGGCGGCCAACCCGAAGATGATTCTGGTATGCGGTCGTTATGAAGGGGTAGACGAGCGCGTAATCCAAACCGAAATTGATGAAGAATGGTCAATCGGCGATTACGTTCTCAGCGGCGGGGAACTGCCGGCAATGACCTTGATCGATTCAGTCGCCCGTTTTATACCGGGTGTGCTGGGCCATCAGGCATCAGCAGAAGAGGATTCTTTTGCCGATGGATTGCTGGACTGCCCGCACTATACCCGTCCTGAGGTGTTGGAAGGGATGGAAGTTCCGCCAGTTTTACTGTCGGGCAACCATGCCGAGATACGTCGCTGGCGCTTAAAGCAGTCGCTGGGCCGTACCTGGCTTAGAAGACCTGAACTTCTGGAAAGCCTAGCTCTGACTGACGAGCAAGCGGTGTTGCTGGCTGAGTTCCAACGGGAACATCAGACCAAGCAGCAGGACTATGAAGGGAACGTCTGAGCAATTGGCTCGACGGGACCGATATATCAGTTTACCTAGGGTAAGAGACATATTATGAGCAACATTATTAAGCAAATTGAACAAGAGCAGATGAAGCAAGACGTACCTGCATTCCGTCCGGGTGATTCCGTGGAAGTTAAGGTATGGGTCGTTGAAGGTAGCAAAAAACGTCTGCAGGCATTCGAGGGCGTGGTTATCGCTATCCGTAACCGCGGTCTGCACTCTGCATTCACTGTTCGTAAGATTTCCAACGGCGAAGGTGTTGAGCGTGTATTCCAGACTCACTCACCAGTAATTGACAGCATTGCTGTTAAACGTCGTGGTGCCGTTCGTAAAGCCAAACTGTACTATCTGCGTGAGCGTACTGGTAAGTCTGCTCGTATTAAAGAGCGTCTGAACCGCGTCGGCTAACGCTGCATCCAAAAGTTAATAACTATGAAGGGGTTGGCAATATGCCGACCCCTTTTTTTATGCTTAAAATCTGTTGATTGCATTTGCAAGATTTTGTTTTCGGAAAAGTAGGTTTCCTCAGAGATAAATAAGCCTGCGGTGGCAGGCTCTGTGCATTACAGTGCGGCGGCGCGCGGCTTGTTTTTTTCCGGGTGCGGCTGAGCCGGAATAATATCGCCAGGCTTCACAATCACTCGCGCGACGGACTCATGCGTGGCAAAAGTGCAACTGCAGTTAATGTTCTGGCATTGGTGATAGCGCTCTTTGGTCGCTTCACTCAGGTAACGACTGGAGCGAGTATGGGCCACGCTACCGCAAAGTGGACAGTGCATCATAGAAACCCCCTTGCAAAAAATTAAGTAAAAATGGGTAGGTATAGAGCTCAGAATTAGAAATTGAAAATACTCATGTTCTAAACTCGTTTAACAAATACTGTATATATATACAGTATTAAGCTATTTGCTAAAGTCGTCAATGGCGAGAGTGTTATTTTTTAGCAAAATGTTTAAATTTTTTTTGGAAATAAAAAAAAGCCCATCGATGATGGGCTTAGTGGGGTCAGTTTACAGGGCGAAAAGATTACAGACCGTATACCAGGCTGATGGACGTCGTGGTATCGGTGTTCTTCGGTGCTGACGCCGGCGGCTTGCTGTTGTAAGTCACGTTATAAGCCAGACGCAGTGCGAACTTTTCGTTAATCGCGACGCTTAGCGCGGTTTCGGAGTTCAAGGTGGTTTCTTCGTTAGCCAGTGCGGAAACGCCTTCGGAGAACTTGGTATTGTCGGTCAACTGATACGAATAGTTGGCTGCGCCGTAAGCCAGCGCTTTGGTGGAGCGACCACCGCCATGATATTCATCGTGACGTACGCCGGGACCAAATTCAACTCGCAGGTCGCTGAGTGGCCCGTTGAGGATTTGGCGACCATAACCGCCGGTCAGCGTGGAACGGGAGTCATAGCCATTGAAGCGGTCACTAAGCCAACTTGCCTGACCGAACAGGTAGTTGCGATCGGACAGGTTATAACGTGTACGACCGCCAGCCTGATACTTTTCAGACGAGCGCACGTTAGAGGAGGTGGTGTTGTTGGCGGCTCCCCACAGGCTGTAGGCGGCATCGCTGTTGAACCAGGTCATGCTGGTGTTGGCCAGCAGCGTCGAGCTTTGGGAGTTGCCAGACTGTGAGTTGTAACCCGCCTGAATGTTACCTTCAAATGGCTTTTTCGCGGTGGCCGGATCGTCCATCGCGGTGAAAAGTGTATTGTCGGCAAGGGCTGAAACACTGGTGAAAGTCGTTAAGCAGCTAATGAACAGCGGAATAGCGCGGCGAGCGCGTAAAGAGAGCATTTTGGATCCAGTTGTTAAGAGTGATTATAAGTGATGTCAGTCACATTATATCGGTTCGTCATGGCGACCAAAATAGCTACGATTAGCTTAAGTTTTTAATTTCTCTTCCTCACTTATTCACTTTTCTTCTACTTAATTAACCCCTTCCTGTGGCATATCATGCTGAGTATCCTTAGCGTTTGGCTGGGTTTTGGCTAAGGTTATCGTCTGGTGGCAACATCGGGTGGGGGAACCGTGCTCAATAATCTGGATGAGACCGAACGGTGTATCGCGTCCCGATGCATTGTCGTAGAAAACGTAGTGTACATTTATATTTACGATCTATGGCGATGGCGCCCATCCTTCAAGGTTAAAAGGGATAAACGAAAACATTGGTTTAATTTGATGTTTTTTATTTACAAATCATGATGTTGATTTGTTTTTGTTGCCTATTTCAGTACGGCATTTCAAGATGGTTTGTCAGTGGTAATTTTTTATTTACAGATGTCGGATTGAAAACTTTACATTGCATGGTATGGTAAGGACCTGAAACGCTCAAGGTTGTATTAACGCTTACGCATAACGGCAAACGACAGGAATAGCATCATGCAAAAAGACGCGCTCAATAACGTTCATATCAGTGCAGAACAAATTCTGATCACACCGGAAGAACTGAAGAACCAGTTCCCGCTCAGCGCCAGCGATGAAAATGAAATCGCTACCGCGCGCAAAACCATCGCTGATATTTTGCAGGGGCGCGATCATCGCCTGCTGGTGGTGTGTGGGCCCTGTTCTATCCACGACCCGGATGCTGCACTGGATTACGCCCGTCATTTGAAAACCCTGTCGGCTGAATTGAGCGATCAGCTTTATATCGTTATGCGTGTCTATTTTGAAAAACCACGAACCACCGTCGGCTGGAAAGGCCTGATTAACGATCCGTACATGGATGGTTCGTTTGATGTTGAAGCCGGTTTGCATATCGCGCGTCGTCTGTTGCTGGATCTGGTGGGTATGGGCCTGCCGTTGGCGACAGAAGCGTTGGATCCGAACAGCCCGCAATACCTGGGCGACTTGTTCAGCTGGTCTGCGATTGGTGCGCGAACCACAGAATCGCAGACTCACCGTGAGATGGCTTCAGGCTTGTCGATGCCGGTGGGCTTCAAAAATGGTACCGACGGCAGCCTGGGCACGGCGATCAACGCGATGCGTGCAGCGGCGATGCCACACCGTTTTGTCGGCATCAACCAGGCAGGGCAAGTGTGCCTGTTGCAAACGCAAGGTAACCCGGATGGGCATGTGATCCTTCGTGGTGGCAAAACGCCGAACTACAGTGCCGAAGACGTTGCGGCCTGTGAAAAACAGATGCAGGAGGCGGGACTCCACCCGTCCTTGATGATAGATTGCAGCCATGGCAACTCGAATAAAGACTATCGCCGTCAGCCGACGGTTGCCGAGTCCGTGGTAGAGCAGATTAAAGCGGGTAACCGTTCGATCACCGGCATCATGCTGGAAAGCCACCTGCACGAAGGTAGCCAGTCCTCTGAGCAACCGCGTGCAGATATGCGCTACGGGGTTTCTGTTACCGACGCCTGCATTAACTGGGAAAGTACAGAGACGCTGCTGCGTCATATGCACCAGGAACTCGGCACTGCGCTGACGGCACGTACTGGAGAGTAGTAAGTTATGGTGGCTGAACTGACCGCGTTGCGCGATCAAATCGACGAAGTGGATAAGGCGCTGCTGGAGCTGCTGGCAAAACGCCTGCAGCTGGTGGCAGAAGTGGGTGAGGTCAAGAGCCACCACGGGTTACCGGTGTATGTTCCTGAACGTGAGGCGGCGATGCTGGCCTCACGGCGTCAGGAAGCCGTCAATCTTGGTGTCCCCCCTGATCTGATCGAGGACGTGCTACGCCGGGTAATGCGCGAGTCTTATGTCAGCGAGAACGACAAAGGCTTTAAAACCTTGAACCCACAGCTGCGTCCGATTGTCATCATCGGCGGTAACGGCCAAATGGGACGGTTGTTTAATCGCCTGCTGACGCTGTCCGGCTACCAGGTCAAGGTATTGGATCAGCAAGATTGGCCGCAGGCCGATACATTGCTGGCAGACGCCGGAATGGTGATTGTCAGCGTGCCGATTCACGTGACTGAGCAGGTCATTGAAAGATTACCCCCGCTGCCGGCGGACTGTATCCTGGTCGATCTGGCATCGGTAAAAAATCGTCCGCTAAATGCCATGTTGGCAGCGCACTCGGGCCCGGTGGTGGGGCTGCATCCGATGTTTGGCCCGGACGTAGGCAGCGTGGCCAAGCAGGTGGTGGTCTATTGCGATGGCCGTGAGCCGCAAGCCTATCAATGGTTGCTGGAGCAGCTGCAGGTATGGGGCGCGCGTTTGCATCGTATCAGCGCGGTTGAGCACGATCAGAACATGGCTTTCATCCAGGCGCTGCGCCATTTTGCCACCTTTGCCTATGGTCTGCATTTGGCGGAAGAAAACGTTCAACTGGAACAATTGCTGGCACTCTCTTCACCGATCTACCGGTTGGAGTTGGCGATGGTCGGACGGCTGTTTGCGCAGGATCCGCAGTTGTACGCAGATATCATCATGTCGTCGGAAGAGAATATTGCGCTAATCAAACGTTACTATCAGCGCTTCGGCGAGGCGATCAAACTGCTGGAACAGGGTAATAAACAGGCGTTTATTCACAGCTTCCAGAAGGTCGAGCATTGGTTTGGTGACTATGCGCAGCGTTTCCTGGTGGAAAGCCGTTCGTTGCTACGTCAGGCGAATGACAGCCGACAATAGAGTATCCGGGTTCGGCAATGCCGAACCCTTTTTTACATCATCAGGATGGATTGACCGGCACCACGTTGTCGCTGGGATAGCAGCCCAACACCTTCAGTGAGCGGGTGATGGGGGTCAGATCCCTCAATGCTTTCTGCATTGATTCAGAACGCAGGTTAGCCTGCACATCGATATAAAACATTTCTTCCCACGGATTGCCGTTAATCGGGCGAGATTCCAGTTTGGTCATGATGATGCCGTTTTCGCGTAGCACCAGCAGGGCTTCAACCAGTGCACCGGATTGCTGCCCAGTGGCCATGATTAGCGTGGTTTTAGCCGGCACCTGCTCGGAAACGTCGATAGCCTTACGCGCCAGCACGATGAAACGGGTGATGTTCTGCTGTTGATTGGCCAGATTGTGCTCCAGCACCTGCAGGCCATACAACGCGCCGCCAGCTTCGCTGCCTAGCGCTGCGGCTTTTGGCGAGTTCAATTTGGCGACTTTTTCCATCGCTGCGGCAGTGCTTTCACAATATTCGATTTTCCAGTGCGGATAGCGATTAATGAACTGGCTGCACTGTTGGAATGGCTGCGGGTGGCTATACACAACTTCGATCTGGGCAAGATCGGTGTCGCTGGCTACCAGGACGCAGTGATCGATAGGGTTAGTCAGCTCGCCGACGATCGACAGGCTGGTGTGCTGCAGCAGATCGTAGACGTCGTTAATCGAACCTGAGCTGGTATTTTCGATCGGCAGAATGGCGTAATCCGCCTGACCGGTTTCGACCTGGGTAAATATGTCCTGGAATTTCTGGCAACCACACTCGATCAACTGGTCGAAATGGCGAGCTGCGTATTGGCGTGCGGCCAGGTGAGAATAAGAGCCTTTCGGGCCGAGGAAAGCGATGCGGGCTGAATGCTGACTGACTTGATTGAGTTGGTTTTGCAGTAACGACTGCTGGGTCAATACCGAGTCTTCGATAATCAGTTGGAACAGGCGGGTGACGTAGAACCCGTCCAGATCGTAGGGCTTGGCGGCGGCGATCAGGGCGTCCAGCAGGTCGCGCTCACGTTCTTTATCCCGGATTGGACGATGAGAGTGAAGCTTGGTTTTCCCTACTTCTACCGCCAGCTCACGGCGTTCTGCCAGCAGGGACAGCAGTTTTAGATCCAGTGCGCTGATGCGTTCGCGCAGCACGAGTAACGGGTTGTCAGTCATAATCAGCTTCTGCCTTATTTTTTATACGTCGTAAATAGCCATAAAAAAAGCCCCCTGGTTTCAGGAGGCTTTGCTGTTCGTCTTCGCATTCTTTATCACACGACGAAACGCCTCCCAATCAGGGGAAGGTAAAAAAGAATGCGAAGAAAAACGGTTTAGGGAGCATGGGTTATCCAGAGTATGCGTGAGACAGTTTTTAAAGTAACCGCAGGCCTTTATCTCGTCAATAAAAAAACCAGACAAAAAACGCGCCCTCAGGCGCGTTTGATGTGAAACAGCCGCTAAACGGTTATTCCTGTTCCGGTTCGACTTCCGGAATGATGTCTTTCACGCTGGTCGCGGCACGGCGTGCTTCGCCTTTGTGCTGCACCTTATTCAACTGACGCTCCAGCTTGGCGATCAGATCGTTAACGGCGGTGTACATGTCTTCATGTTTTGCGCTGGCGACCAGCGGGCCGTTAGGGGTAGTAATGGTGGCGTCGGCAACAAACCCTTTCGGTTCTTTGGATAAGACGATATGTGGGTTAATCAGTTGGGCCTGCCATTTTTCCAGTTTGGTGAGACGGTCTTCGACGTGACTGCGGATTGCGGGAGTGATGTCCATTTGTTTGCTGGTAATGTTCAATGTCATATAACTTACCTCTCTGTCTTTCCGTCTTGGATGGATCCAGCATACCCCGCTTTTTGCTTAAATGCGTGATGAAAATCACGTATTTTTGTCACTTTTTGCAAAGTTAGTTCAATCTGTGATTCAGCATTTGAATTGGCTATCTAACGCTTGAGTCTTGAGAGCGGAACGCGCATTATTGAATGGATAAGCGGTGGGGCAGTCTTGCTAACATCGTGTTTTTGCTTGTGTATTTATCCAGCTCTGGCTAAGTTCGCAGCAAATGAAAACGGCAGCCGAAGCTGCCGTTTTGTTTTTCTACCGTTGCCAATTCGGTTATGCCGGGTTGGCGGCAATCACTTTGGCCACTTTGTCGGCCTGACCGTTCAGTTGCAACTGTTTATACGCATTTTCCATCAGCGGCAGCGCGTCGCGCGTCGCTTTGGTATCCGGATATTCACGTAGCATCTGTTCGGCGCGATTAACGACCGCGACGTAGGCACCGCGTTTAGTGTAGTATTCCACCACCGAAAGCTCATACTTGGCCAGGCGGTCTTTCAGATACACCAGACGCTTGTTGGCATCGGTCACATACTGGCTGTTCGGGTACTGCTGAATCAGCTGGCTGAAATCGCGAAACGCAGCGCGAGCATGCTGTGGATCGCGGTCTGAACGATCGACCCCGAAGAAGCCTTGCAATGCACTGTCATCCAACGCCATATCGGTCAGACCACGCATGTACATCACGTAGTCGATGTTCGGGTGCGTAGGGTTCAGACGCATGAAACGATCGATAGACGCCTGAGCCAGTGGTAAATCGGCAGATTTGTAGTAGGCATAAATCAGGTCCAACTGAACCTGCTGAGAGTACGGCCCGAAAGGATAGCGGTTATCTAACGCTTCGAGTTGCGTAATCGCGCCCTTAAAGTTACCGTCCTGCAGTTTTTGCTGGGCAGTAGCATAGATTTCCGAAGGTGGGTTGTCGGGAACCGCATCCTTGGATGTGGAGCAACCTGCCAGCGCCAGGCTCAACGTGGCTGCCGCCACCAGATATTTCATACGCGTCATGACGTTTTGATTATCCTCAGGGTGTTATTCCGGGAGACTGTCCGTTAAGCTCCCGACAAAGACCAGTTACAATAGCACATTATATTAAACGGCATCGCCGTGAAAACCCAACGTTAACGAAGAAGCTGCATATGGCACAACAAGTACAACTCACCGCAACGGTGGCCGAATCTCAACTCGGACAACGTTTAGATCAGGCTTTGGCCGAATTGTTCCCTGATTATTCACGATCTCGCATAAAAGATTGGATCCTGGACGATCGGGTACAGGTTAATGGCAAAACGATAAACAAACCGAAAGAGAAGGTACTGGGGGGAGAGACGGTCGCCATTGATGCACAGATAGAAGAAGACGCCCGTTGGGAACCGCAGGACATCGCGCTGAATATCGTCTATGAAGACAGTGACATTCTGGTCATCAACAAACCACGCGACCTGGTCGTGCACCCTGGCGCCGGTAACCCGGATGGCACGGTGCTTAATGCGTTGCTGCACTACTATCCTGAAATTGCCGATGTGCCGCGTGCCGGCATCGTGCACCGTTTGGACAAGGACACTACCGGTTTGATGGTCGTGGCCAAGACCGTCCCGGCGCAAACCCGACTGGTAGAAGCGCTGCAGGCGCGTGATATTACCCGTGAATATGAAGCGGTTGCCATTGGCACCATGACCGCCGGCGGTACCGTCGAAGAGCCGATTTCGCGCCATTCAACCAAGCGCACTCATATGGCAGTGCACCCGATGGGTAAACCCGCGGTGACGCATTACCGTATTATGGAGCACTTCCGTGCGCACACTCGCCTGCGCCTGCGTCTGGAAACAGGCCGTACTCACCAGATTCGCGTGCATATGTCACATATCAACCATCCGTTGGTGGGCGATCAGCTGTACGGTGGCCGTCCGCGTCCACCAAAAGGTGCGTCGGATGCATTTATTGCCACGCTGCGCGGTTTCGATCGTCAGGCACTGCACGCGACCATGCTGCGTTTATATCATCCAATCAGCGGTATCCAGATGGAGTGGCACGCGCCGCTGCCTCAGGATATGGTCGATTTGATTAACGCGCTGAAAGCCGATACCGAAGAATTTAAAGATCAGATGAACTGGTAATGGATTCTCTTATCCTGCCCGATTGGCCGTTGCCTGCTGGGGTAAAAGCCTGCAGCACCACCCGTCACGGCGGCATTAGTTTACCGCCGTATGACTCGCTCAACCTCGGAACCCACGTGGGTGATGATGCGCGAGCAGTGGCGGATAACCGCCAACGGCTGGTAGAGAATGCCGGCCTGCCGCAGATGCCAGTCTGGCTGGAGCAAATCCATGGTACCCGTGTAGTGCGGCTGGATGGGCAAACGCCAGCCGACCTGCAAGCGGATGCCGTTTACAGTAATGTCCCGGGGCAAGTGTGTGCCGTGATGACGGCGGATTGCTTGCCGGTGCTGTTTTGTTCGCAGGCCGGTGATGAAGTTGCTGCAGCCCATGCCGGTTGGCGTGGGTTGTGCAATGGCGTGCTGGAACAAACTCTGGCTGCTTTTGCAGCTGAACCGGGGCGCATCAGCGCCTGGCTCGGCCCGGCGATTGGCCCGCAGCAGTTTGAGGTAGGCCCTGAGGTCCGTGCGGCATTTATTGCTGTGGATGACGCAGCGGCGGCAGCTTTTACCCCCCTGGGTGATAAATTTCTGGCCGATATCTATTTATTAGCCCGTCAGCGCCTGCAACGCGCAGGCATCCACGCCATCTACGGTGGCGATCGTTGTACGGTGAGCGAAATCAGTCATTTTTTCTCCTATCGTCGCGATGGAATAACCGGACGTCTGGCAAGTTTAATCTGGCTGATATAACCTATTGAATTAGGACGGTCCAAAGACGCATGATGTAGTACCGAAAATATACAGTCGAAATAACCTTGAATTTTTGAGGGATGACCTCATTTAATCTCCAGTAGCAATTTCGACCCATCTTGGAGGTGTTATGCGTCTGGATCGTCTTACTAACAAATTCCAGCTTGCCCTCGCCGATGCCCAATCTTTAGCCCTTGGGCGCGACAACCAGTTTATTGAACCGTTACATCTGATGAGCGCTCTGCTCAATCAGGACGGGGGCACGGTTCGTCCACTCTTAACTTCTGCCGGTATCGATGCAGGGCGCGTGCGCACTGAAATCGAACAGGCACTGTCTCGTCAGCCTCAAGTCGAAGGTACCGGTGGTGACGTTCAACCGTCCCATGAACTGGTGCGTGTCCTTAACCTGTGCGACAAGCTGGCGCAAAAGCGGGCGGACAAATTCATTTCTTCCGAACTCTTTGTACTGGCGGTGCTTGAGGATCGTGGAACATTGACCGATCTGTTGAAAGCGGCCGGTGCGACAACCGATAAAATCAGCAAGGCTATTGAGCAAATGCGAGGTGGAGACAGCGTGGAAGATCAGGGTGCTGAAGACCAACGTCAGGCATTGAAGAAATACACTATTGATCTGACCGAACGTGCCGAGCAGGGCAAACTTGACCCGGTTATCGGCCGTGACGAAGAGATCCGTCGCACCATTCAGGTGCTTCAACGTCGTACCAAAAACAACCCGGTGTTGATCGGCGAACCTGGCGTGGGTAAAACCGCCATCGTCGAAGGTTTGGCGCAACGCATCATTAATGGTGAAGTCCCGGAAGGCCTAAAGCATAAACGTGTGCTGTCCCTCGATATGGGGGCGCTGATCGCCGGGGCTAAGTACCGCGGTGAGTTTGAAGAGCGTCTGAAAGCGGTGCTGAGTGATCTGTCCAAACAGGAAGGCAGCGTCATTCTGTTTATTGATGAATTGCATACTATGGTCGGCGCGGGTAAAGCCGATGGCGCGATGGATGCCGGCAATATGTTGAAACCGGCGCTGGCGCGTGGGGAATTGCACTGCGTCGGTGCCACCACGCTGGACGAATATCGCCAGTATATAGAGAAGGACGCGGCGCTCGAACGTCGTTTCCAGAAAGTCTATGTGGCGGAACCCAGCGTTGAAGACACCATCGCTATCCTGCGAGGTCTGAAAGAACGTTATGAACTGCATCACCATGTGCAGATCACAGATCCGGCAATTGTTGCTGCGGCGACCTTGTCACATCGCTATATCTCCGATCGTCAATTGCCGGATAAGGCGATTGACCTGATCGATGAGGCGGCGTCCAGCATCCGCATGCAGATGGACTCCAAGCCGGAATCGCTCGATCGTCTGGAGCGCCGCATTATTCAGCTTAAGCTGGAGCAACAGGCGCTGAGCAAAGAGTCGGACGACGCCAGCAAGAAACGTCTGGAAATGCTTAGCGGTGAGCTGGAGCAGAAAGAGCGTGAATATTCAGAGCTGGAAGAAGAGTGGAAAGCGGAAAAAGCCTCACTCTCCGGTACGCAGAATATTAAAGCGGAACTTGAGCAGGCCAAGATAACTCTGGAGCAGGCGCGTCGCGTCGGCGATTTGGGGCGGATGTCAGAACTGCAGTACGGCAAGATCCCAGAGTTGGAAAAACAGCTTGCTGCCGCCACGCTGGCTGAAGGCAAAACGATGAAGCTGTTGCGTAACCGGGTGACCGACGCAGAAATTGCTGAAGTGTTGGCGCGGGCTACCGGTATTCCTGTTGCCAGAATGCTAGAAGGCGAGCGTGACAAGCTGTTGCGTCTGGAGCAGGAACTGCATTCTCGAGTTATTGGCCAGGATGAAGCCGTGAGCGCGGTCTCTAACGCAATTCGCCGTAGTCGAGCTGGGCTTTCAGATCCAAACCGTCCAATCGGTTCGTTCCTGTTCCTTGGTCCGACCGGGGTGGGTAAAACCGAACTCTGTAAGGCGCTGGCCTCGTTCCTGTTCGACAGTGACGATGCCATGGTGCGTATAGATATGTCCGAGTTTATGGAAAAACATTCGGTATCGCGGCTGGTGGGTGCGCCTCCGGGCTATGTCGGGTACGAAGAGGGCGGTTATCTGACCGAGGCAGTGCGTCGTCGACCTTATTCAGTGATCCTGCTGGATGAAGTGGAGAAAGCGCACCCGGATGTGTTCAATATCCTGCTGCAGGTATTGGACGATGGGCGTCTGACCGATGGTCAGGGACGTACCGTTGATTTCCGTAATACCGTGGTGATCATGACTTCTAACCTGGGGTCCGATCTGATCCAGGAACACTTCGGTCAGATGAACTACGCGCAGATGAAGGAATCAGTGATGGAAATGGTCACGCATCATTTCCGTCCGGAATTCATCAACCGTATAGATGAGGTGGTAGTGTTCCACCCTCTCAGCCAGAAACACATTGCCGAGATTGCCAAGATTCAGCTGGCGCGTCTGTACAAACGTCTGGAAGAACGTGGTTACGAAGTCACTATGACCGAACCGGCGTTGGAGCTGCTGGGCAAAACTGGTTTCGACCCTGTGTATGGTGCACGTCCGTTGAAACGCGCTATCCAGCAGGAGATCGAAAACCCATTGGCGCAGCAAATCCTTTCCGGCAAGTTGATTCCGGGCAAACCGGTGACGCTGGATGTAGAAGACGAACATATCGTCGCCAAACAGTAACGGCTATCTATAGTCATTGCGATAAAAGGGAGCGGGCAACCGCTCCCTTTTCTTTATCTGTTTTCATTGCGCTTATAGAACTTTCCGGGCTAACGGCCTTAAAACACCACTTTTCCGGCTAATAAATATCCTAAAAGACCTTTATTGGTTGTTATTTGAACGCTTGAAAAGTTTTTTGCATTTAGGGGTTGCGGCCTTCTGAGAACTCCCTATAATGCGCCTCCACTGACCGGGAACAACGACTCCTCTAACGAGAGCCAAGTCGCCCAGTCGGAAAGAGAAAGGCAAAATAAACGCTTGACTCTTCGGGTGAAAAGCGTAATATACGCCACCTCGAGATAGCGCGCCACGGCGGCTAACTCACTGCTCTTTAACAATTTATCAGACAATCTGTGTGGGCACTCCACAAGACGATATCCAGAACCTTCGGGTTCGAAAAAATATCAAGTCTTGAAGAGTGACCAAGCAATAAGTTGTTT
>NZ_CAMKGL010000003.1 GCF_946227985.1 Serratia quinivorans | reverse complement strand
CTTAACCTTACAACACCAAAAGTGTTTTGATTTGAGAGATTTTCAGCGAAGTTCCGAGATTGGTTCTGGTGGTCATGAGAATGACGGCCGAGAATGAAACAGAATTTGCCTGGCGGCAATAGCGCGGTGGTCCCACCTGACCCCATGCCGAACTCAGAAGTGAAACGCCGTAGCGCCGATGGTAGTGTGGGGTCTCCCCATGCGAGAGTAGGACACTGCCAGGCATCAAATTAGTGTGCTGATATGGCTCAGTTGGTAGAGCGCACCCTTGGTAAGGGTGAGGTCCCCAGTTCGACTCTGGGTATCAGCACCACTTTATTAAAGTGGGTTTAGAAGTTCGGCAAAAAGAATTAAAAGAATTTGCTTGGCGGCAATAGCGCGGTGGTCCCACCTGACCCCATGCCGAACTCAGAAGTGAAACGCCGTAGCGCCGATGGTAGTGTGGGGTCTCCCCATGCGAGAGTAGGACACTGCCAAGCATCAATTAAGCCAAGAGGCCATCCGCAAGGATGGCCTTTTTGCTTTGTGCCTTCCTAAAACGTACGGATCCTACCTTCTGCCAAGGCAATGAAACATTTTCACCTTCCGGTTGAACACTCGACATCCTGCTAAAAAAACGCTATCTTCGGGCATCTAGAAGTCTAAACGTTTAAACGGATGTGTGAGGGTTAAGCAATGCCGATTCGTGTTCCTGATGAGTTACCTGCAGTCAGTTTTTTGCGCAATGAGAATGTCTTTGTCATGGCATCCTCTCGGGCAAAAACACAGGAAATCAGGCCATTGAAAGTACTGATCCTCAACCTGATGCCAAAAAAGATCGAGACAGAAAACCAGTTTTTACGCCTGCTTTCCAACTCTCCGCTGCAAATCGACATTCAGCTGCTGCGTATTGACAGCCGTGAGTCAAAGAATACGCCGGCGGAGCATCTGAATAACTTTTACTGTGATTTTGAGGATATTCAGGATGAGAATTTCGACGGATTGATTGTCACCGGGGCACCGCTGGGGCTGGTCGATTTCTGTGACGTTGCCTACTGGCCACAGATCGAACGGGTGATTGACTGGGCCAAGAATCACGTCACCTCCACGCTGTTTGTATGCTGGGCGGTGCAGGCGGCATTGAACATTCTGTATGGTATTCCGAAGATGACGCGCGAAGTGAAACTGTCGGGGGTTTATCAGCACCAGACGCTGCAGCAGCACGCCTTGCTGACTCGCGGTTTTGATGAGACCTTCCTCGCGCCTCACTCACGCTATGCAGACTTCCCTACGGAGATTATCCGCCAGTATACGGATCTGGATATCCTGGCCGAATCAGAGCAAACCGGGGCCTATTTGTTCGCCAGTAAGGACAAGCGGCTGGCATTTGTGACCGGCCACCCGGAGTATGATGCCCTAACGCTGGCCGGTGAGTATTGTCGCGATAACGATGCCGGTCTTAATCCTGTGGTACCGCTGAATTACTTCCCCGATGATAACCCCGAACTCACCCCCAAAGCCTCCTGGCGCAGCCATGGTCATCTGCTGTTTGCCAACTGGCTCAACTACTACGTTTACCAGATCACACCATACGATCTGCGTCATATGAATCCGACTCTCGAGTAACTTTTTTCCCTCGTCGGCGGCTGAATCGAGGCCGCCGATGTCATATCTTCCCCATCTGTCTTCCTCATTCCCCCCTCTTTTTTAGTAAAAACCATTGCCTTACAACTAGTTAAATTCATTTCACCTCTGTTGTGGAACCGGTTTCCTTAACGGTGTCTATTGTTATGTTTATTAACCAATTGATAATAAAAGGTTAATGAAATATTTTTTAATAAAATGGAAATGGTTTTTGATTTTTATTTTTAGTTGAGTATTCTTAGATCCAGAGAGAAGAGATCTGACCAGTTGAGGATCGTTTTATACGCCCTGATCCACACTGATTTTTGATGAAGATGCGTCGGCTTAATGGCAACGGCGGTGCGCAACGATAGGAAGGAGCAAGACCATGACGCAACAGATAGTAGGCACGGAATTAACCTTTACGCAGGGTTTTAGCGCTGCTGAACGGCAGGTGTTGACGGATGACGCAGTCGAATTCCTGACGGAACTGGTGAGTAAATTTACTCCACAGCGCAACAAACTGTTGGCTGCGCGTGCCTGCTGGCAGCAGAAGATCGATCAAGGCGATCTTCCAGACTTCATTTCGGAAACTGATTCCATTCGCAATGGTAAGTGGTCGATCCGTGGCATTCCAGAGGATCTTCGCGACCGCCGGGTGGAAATAACCGGTCCGGTTGAACGCAAGATGGTCATCAACGCCCTGAACGCTAATGTGAAGGTGTTTATGGCTGACTTCGAAGACTCACTGGCACCGAGCTGGGACAAAGTCATCGACGGCCAAATCAATTTGCATGACGCGGTGAACGGCACCATTTCTTACACCAATGAAGCCGGCAAGATTTATCAGTTGAAGCCGAACCCGGCGGTATTGATTGCTCGCGTACGCGGCCTGCATTTGCCGGAAAAACACGTGCAGTGGCAGGGGGAAGCGATTCCCGGCGGCCTGTTCGATTTTGCGTTGTATTTCTTCCACAACTACCGTCAACTGCTGGCCAAGGGCAGCGGTCCTTATTTCTACCTGCCAAAAACCCAGTCCTGGCAGGAGGCGGCCTGGTGGAGCGAAGTCTTCAGCTTTGCGGAGGATCGCTTCTCCCTGCCACGCGGCACGATTAAAGCCACGGTGCTGATCGAAACGCTGCCGGCGGTATTCCAGATGGACGAGATCCTGTACCACCTGCGCGATCATATCGTCGGTTTGAACTGCGGCCGTTGGGATTACATCTTCAGCTATATCAAGACGCTGAAAAATCATGCTGACCGGGTATTGCCGGATCGTCAGTCGGTCACCATGGACAAGTCATTCCTTAGCGCCTATTCCCGGTTGTTGATCAAGACCTGCCACAAGCGCGGTGCCTTTGCCATGGGCGGTATGGCGGCATTTATCCCGAGTAAAGATGCCGAAAAAAATGCCTGGGTGCTGAACAAGGTGCGGGCGGATAAAGAGCTGGAGGCCAATAACGGCCACGACGGTACCTGGGTGGCCCATCCAGGGCTGGCGGATACCGTAATGGAAGTCTTCAGCCGGGTGCTCGGTGAGCGGCGTAACCAGCTGGAAGTGCTGCGTGAAAACGACGCGCCAATCAGTGCTGCGCAGTTGCTGGAACCTTGTGACGGTGAGCGCACCGAAGCCGGCATGCGCGCCAATATCCGCGTGGCGGTGCAGTACATCGAAGCCTGGATCTCCGGCAATGGCTGCGTGCCGATTTATGGCCTGATGGAAGATGCGGCGACGGCGGAAATTTCCCGTACCTCTATCTGGCAGTGGATCCACCATGAAAAGAGCCTGAGCGATGGCCAACTGGTCACCAAGGCGCTGTTCCGTCAGATGCTGAAAGAAGAAATGTTGGTAGTACGTGAAGAGTTGGGTGAGGCACGCTTTAACGCCGGCCGCTTCGAAGAAGCTGCGCGCCTGATGGAGCGTATCACTACGCAAGACGAATTAATCGATTTCCTGACGTTACCGGGCTATGAGCTGTTGGCCTGAATCCGTTCCTGACCATTAACCCTAAATTATTGAAAAGGATAAAAATTATGTCTACCTCTCGTGCTCAACAGATTCAACAACTGGAACAGGAATGGAAATCGGCTCGCTGGGAAGGCATCACCCGCCCGTACAGTGCGGAAGACGTCATTAACCTGCGCGGTTCGGTTAACCCGGTTTGCACCCTGGCACAGAACGGTGCCGCCAAACTGTGGGAACTGCTGCACGGTAAATCTCGCAAAGGCTACGTCAACAGTCTGGGGGCGCTGACCGGCGGCCAGGCGCTGCAGCAGGCCAAGGCCGGCATCGAAGCAATTTACCTGTCCGGCTGGCAGGTAGCGGCGGATGCCAACACGGCGTCTGCGATGTACCCGGACCAGTCGCTGTACCCGGTTGACTCTGTACCGGCCGTGGTTGAGCGCATTAATAATACCTTCCGCCGTGCCGATCAGATCCAGTGGGCCAACAAAATTGAACCGGGCAGCAAGGGCTACACCGACTACTTTCTGCCAATCGTCGCCGATGCCGAAGCCGGGTTTGGTGGCGTGCTGAATGCCTTCGAACTGATGAAGGCGATGATTGAAGCCGGTGCTGCCGGGGTGCACTTCGAAGACCAACTGGCGGCGGTGAAAAAATGCGGTCATATGGGTGGCAAAGTGCTGGTGCCGACCCAGGAAGCGATCCAGAAATTGGTTGCTGCGCGTCTGGCAGCGGATGTACTCGGCGTGCCGACGCTGGTTATTGCGCGTACCGATGCTGATGCTGCCGATTTGCTGACTTCTGACTGTGACCCGTACGATCGCGAATTTGTGTCCGGTGAGCGCACTGCTGAAGGTTTCTTCCGCACCCATGCCGGTGTTGAGCAGGCGATCAGCCGTGGACTGGCCTATTGCCCTTACGCTGACCTGGTGTGGTGCGAAACCTCCACGCCTGATCTGCAGGCAGCCAAGCGCTTTGCCGATGCAATCCATGCCAAATTCCCGGGCAAACTGCTGGCGTACAACTGCTCGCCGTCATTCAACTGGAAAAAGAACCTGGACGACCAGACGATTGCTCGCTTCCAGGAAGAGCTGTCAGCGATGGGTTACAAGTACCAGTTCATCACGCTGGCGGGCATCCACAGCATGTGGTTCAACATGTTTGACCTGGCGCATGCCTATGCGCAGGGTGAGGGCATGAAGCACTACGTCGAGAAAGTGCAGCAGCCGGAATTCGACGCCGTGGCTCGCGGTTATACCTTTGCCTCACACCAACAGGAAGTGGGTACCGGTTATTTCGACAAGGTGACCACCATTATTCAGGGCGGTGCTTCCTCAGTGACGGCATTGACCGGTTCTACGGAAGAACAGCAGTTCTGATACTGCCACGCGTAAACCAGGGCCTGCTTATGCAGGCTCTCTTTTCTGGCGAGAGGTAAGGATGGCGGCAAAACTGGAGCTGTTGATCGCGCAGACGATCCTGCAGGGCTTTGATGCACAGTACGGCCGCTTCCTGGAGGTGACCGCCGGTGCGCAGCAGCGTTTTGAGCGGGCGGACTGGCCGGCAGTACAGCAGGCGATGAAAAAACGAATCCACCTGTATGATCATCACGTCGGCCTGGTGGTAGAGCAACTGAAGTGCATCACCGGGCAACAGTATTTTGATGCAGACTTCCCAAGTCGGGTGAAGGCGGTGTATACCGATCTGCTGCCGGAGTACCCACGTTTTGAGATTGCCGAAAGCTTCTTCAATTCGGTCTACTGTCGGCTGTTCAGACATCGCGATCTGACGCCGGAAAAACTGTTTGTTTTCAGCTCTCAGCCGGAAGGACGCTTTCGCGACATCCCGCGTCCATTATCACGCGATTTCACCGCCAACGGTGACGTTTCGGCAATGTTGTACAACCTGCTGACCGATTTGCCTCTGCGGTTGCCGTGGGAAAATTTATCGCGCGATATTGATTACATTACGTTGGCATTGCTGCAGAGCTTCAGCGCGCAGCAATTGGCAGGCGCGACGTTCCAGATCGCCAATGAGCTGTTTTACCGCAACAAGGCGGCCTGGCTGGTAGGGAAATTGCGTGTAGCAGACCGGGTCTATCCTTTCCTGCTGCCGATCCATCACAGTGATTCCGGTGCCTTGTTTATTGATACCTGCCTGACCAGCAAGGCCGAGGCCAGCATCGTATTCGGCTTCGCCCGCTCCTACTTTATGGTTTACGCACCTCTGCCGGCGGCAATGGTCGAGTGGCTGCGTGAAATACTGCCGGGCAAAACCACCGCCGAGCTGTATATGGCGATTGGTTGCCAGAAGCACGGAAAAACAGAATGTTACCGTGAGTATCTGACGTTTATGAGCGGCTCTCAGGAGCAGTTCATCATCGCACCGGGGGTGAAGGGCATGGTGATGCTGGTGTTTACCCTGCCGTCTTTCGATCGGGTATTCAAGGTGATTAAGGATGAGTTTGCGCCACAAAAAGAGGTCACGCAGGCGCAGGTGATGGCCTGCTACCAACTGGTGAAAGAACACGATCGCGTAGGGCGCATGGCGGATACCCAGGAGTACGAAAACTTTGTCGTCGACAAGGCGCGTCTCAGTCCAGAGCTGCTGGCTGAGCTGCAGCGTGAGGTGCCGGATAAGCTGGAGGATCTGGGCGATCGTATCGCGATCAGGCATCTGTATATGGAACGACGCATGACGCCGCTGAATCTATATCTGGAACAGGCCGATGAACAGCAGATGCGCGACGCGATAGAAGAATACGGTAACGCCATCAAGCAACTGGCCGCCGCCAATATTTTCCCCGGCGATATGCTGTTCAAAAACTTTGGTGTGACCCGGCACGGGCGGGTGGTGTTCTACGACTACGATGAGATTTGCTACATGACTGAGGTCAACTTCCGCGATATTCCGCCACCGCGTTATCCGGAAGATGAGTTGGCCAGCGAACCCTGGTACAGCGTATCGCCCAATGACGTCTTCCCGGAGGAGTTCAGGCACTTTCTGTGTGGAGATCGGCGCATCCGGCAGGTGTTTGAAGAGATGCATCGTGACCTGTTCGAGGCCGATTATTGGCGCGGGTTGCAACAGCGTATCCGCGATGGGCATGTGGAGGACGTGTTTGCTTACCGCAAAAAACGGCGTTTTAGCCAGCGTAGTGGCGCAGCGCTGCCCGCGACATCGGCTACGGCATAAGGGCGCGGTTGATTACCGCGCCCGGCAAGATTACGCTTTCGCACCCGCAACGGCGGCGCGCGCCAATTCGGTAATGCGCGCGTAGTCCCCGCTTTCCAGTGCATCTGCCGGTACCAGCCAGGAGCCGCCGATGCACAGCACGCTTTTCAGCGCCAGATAATCGCGGTAGTTGTTCGGTGAGATGCCGCCGGTTGGGCAGAAGCGCACCTGCGGGAAGGGGCCGCTGATGGCCTGCAGCGCTTTCACGCCGCCGTTGGCTTCAGCCGGGAAGAATTTAAACTCACGCAGGCCGTGATCCATGCCCAGCATCAGTTCCGACACGGTGCAAATACCGGGAATTAACGGAATAGACCCGGCCGTGGCCGCTTTCAGCAGATCGGCGGTCAGGCCTGGGCTGATGGCGAACTGTGCGCCGGCGTCGGTCACTTCCTGCAGTTGCTGTGGATTAATGACGGTACCGGCACCGATAATCGCGTCCGGCACTTCTTTGGCAATCGCACGGATCGCGTCCATCGCGCAGGCGGTGCGCAGTGTCACTTCCAATACCCGCACACCCCCGGCGACCAGGGCTTTCGCCAACGGCACCGCATGTTCCAGTTTGTTGATGACGATCACCGGGACGACCGGTCCGGCCATCAGGATCTTTTCTGCGCTTGTCTTCCAATTGTTCATTAACGGTTTTCTCCAGTTATGGCCGCCGCCGTCGGGCTGTACGGCCATGCTATCGGTTAAAATTTAATGCAGCAGGCGCCCTGTTCGGCACCGGAAAGCTGGCTGCGCAAGGCGCCGAACAGTTCACGGCCACAGCCGACATGTTCTGCGCTCAGGTCGGGTTGATAAGGTGCGCGCTGGGCCAGCATGTCGGCATCGACCAACAGGGCCAGCTCGCCAGTGCGGCCATTTACGCGGATCAGGTCGCCGTTTTGCACCTTGGCCAGCATGCCACCGGTGTAGGCTTCCGGGGTCACGTGAATGGCGGACGGAACCTTGCCGGAAGCGCCGGACAGGCGGCCATCGGTCACCAGTGCCACTTTAAAGCCGCGGTCCATCAATACGCCCAACGGCGGCATCAGTTTGTGCAGTTCCGGCATGCCATTGGCCTGCGGTCCCTGGAAGCGCACCACCACCACACAATCGCGATCCAGTTTGCCGGCTTCAAACGCCGGTACGATGTCATGCTGGCTTTCAAATACCACCGCCGGCGCTTCGATAATCTGGTTTTCAGCGGGGACTGCCGAGGTTTTCATTACCGCCCGTCCGAGATTGCCTGCCAGCACCTTGGTACCGCCATGGTGCTCGAAAGGCTCGGCCACGCTGGCGATAACCTTGGCGTCGAGTGACGCTTCCGTGCCTTCACGCCAGGCCAGTTGGCCATTATCCAGCCAGGGCTCCTGGGTGTAGCGCGTCAGGCCAAAACCGGCCACGGTATGCACGTCTTCGTGCAGCAGGCCGTGTTTCAACAGCTCGCGTACCACCAGAGCGACGCCGCCCGAGGCCTGGAATTGGTTGATATCCGCCGGGCCGTTCGGATAGATGCGGCATAACAATGGCACCGCGTCCGACAGTTCGGAGAAATCATCCCAGTTGATAATGATGCCGGCGGCGCGAGCCATTGCCACCATGTGCATGGTCAGATTGGTGGAGCCACCGGTAGCTAACAGCGCAACGATACCGTTCACCACCACCTTCTCATCCACCAGTCGGCCGATCGGCAGATAGTTGCCGGCGGTTTCGGTCAGGCGAGTGACCTGACGTGCGGCCGCGTCGGTCAATGCATCGCGCAGCGGTGTATCCGGGTGGACGAAAGAGGCACCCGGCAGGTGTAGCCCCATCACTTCCATCACCATTTGGTTGGTGTTGGCGGTGCCGTAGAAAGTGCAGGTACCGATGCCATGGTAGGAGGCGGCCTCAGCCTCCAGCAGTGCCAGACGGTCGGCCTTGCCTTCGGCATACAGTTGGCGCACCCGGACTTTCTCTTTGTTCGGCAAGCCGCTGCTCATCGGGCCCGCGGGGACAAACAGCGACGGCAAATGGCCGAAGGACAGGGCGGACATCACCAGTCCCGGCACGATCTTGTCACAGATGCCGAGGAACAACGCGCCGTCGAACATATTGTGCGACAGGCCGATGGCAGACGACATGGCGATCACGTCACGACTCATCAGCGACAGTTCCATGCCGTCCTGTCCTTGAGTCACACCGTCGCACATCGCCGGGACGCCACCGGCCACCTGGCCGACAGCCCCTACCGCGTGCAGTGCCTGTTTAAGCTTTTGCGGGTAGCTTTCGTAGGGCTGGTGGGCGGACAACATGTCGTTATAAGCGGTAATGATGGCGATATCGCTGCGCACCATATTTTTCAGCGCAGTTTTGTCATCCGGCTGGCAGGCGGCAAAGCCATGGGCCAGGTTACCGCAGGCCAACTGGGCCCGATGTACGGTTTGTGAACGCGCGGCTTCAATACGTGCCAGATAGGCGGCGCGGCTTGATTTGGAACGGTCGATAATGCGTTGTGTGACACGGGATAGGGTTGGATTAATCATACCTTCCTCACATGCTATTTGTTATAGACGCCGCCTGTGGCGGTGCCCCCGGTGGTGAATTGCAGCCCTGATGTGCAAGGCCGGGGGCGCTGTTATGTCTTTATGATGTTTTAAAACAGGGTGAAAGCAATCATGCCTATGATGCCGCCCACGCTACCCAGAATGGTTTCCATCACCGTCCAGGTTTTGAGCGTTTGCAGCTCATTGGCACCGGTAAACTTGCCGAACAGCCAGAAACCGGCGTCGTTGACGTGACTGAGTACGATAGACCCACCGGCAATACAGATAGCCAGCGCGGCCAGTTGTCCGCCGCCAAGCCCCAGTTGGCTGGTGACCGGTAACACCAGGCCGACGGTGGTCAGACAGGCCACGGTGGCAGATCCCTGAATCACTCGTACCATGGCGGACAGCACAAAGGCCGCGACGGCGATCGGCAGACCGGTGCCGATCATGGCGTCACCCAATGCTGGGCCGACGCCGGAATCCACCAAAATCTGCTTGAAGACGCCACCGGCCCCGGTCATCAGCAGAATGATCCCGGCGGGCTGCACTGCCGCAGAGCAGATGGCCAGTGTTTGCTCGTTGGTCATGCCACGGGGTTTCGCCAGGCCATAAATCACGATCAAACAAGCGACTAAAATGGCGATAAACGGGTGACCAATAAACTCCAGCCATTGTTGTAACTGTGAACCAGGCGTGACCAGGCGGGCGCCAATGGTTTTCATGCCGACCAAAACCAGTGGGCAGAGTACCAGCGCCAGGCTAAGGCCAAATGACGGCAGTTTGGCGGTGTTCAGCGCCGGTTCGTTTTCATCCGCCGGCATTGACCAATTAACATAGCGGCTGATAAAGCTGCCGTATAATGGGCCTGCAATCAGCATGCCGAGCACCGCGGCGACCAGCCCGATGGCAATCATCCAGCCAAAGTCGGCCTTCATTTGAGAGGCCAGCAGCATCGGTACCGGCCCCGGCAGCAAGAATGAAGCGGCGGCGGCGACGCCGGCAAACAGCGGGATGGCCAGCTTAACGATGTTGCCGTCGGTGCGGCGCGCCACGGCAAACACGATGCCGATCAGCAGCACCACGGCCACGTCAAAGAACAGCGGTAGAGCACAGATCAAACCGGCAATGCCGAGCGCGTAATGGGCCTTGCTTTGGCCGAAACGTTTCAGCAAATGTGCCGCAATTTGATCCAGCGCACCGACTTCATGCAGTATCTTGCCAAACATCGCTCCCAGCGCCACCACGATCGCCAGGAAGCCCAGCGTATCGCCCATGCCTTTTTGCATGGTATCGGCAATGCGATCCAGCGGCATGCCGGAGAAGATCCCGGCAGCGATAGACACCAGCATTAATGCGACGAAGGCGTGCATACGCGCCTTCATCACCAGAAACAGCAATAAGAGAACAGAGCCGACTGCGGTACCGACCAGCGTTACAGTATTCACGCGCACACGTCCTGTGGCAGGAAGCTTTGGATATGTTTCACCGTATCGGCGATCACGCCTTCCAGCGGCTGGTTGATGTCCACGGACATCACGTCGTTCTCGTCTGCGCCCGGTTGTTCCAGTGCGGCAAACTGTGTTACCAACATCTGTGGTTTGAAGAAGTGGCCGTTGCGGGCCGCCAGGCGGGCTTCAATTACCGGGAAGTCACCGTGCAGGTAGATGAACGACAGGTTACCGTTACCGGCACGCAGGCGATCGCGGTAGTGTTTCTTCAGCGCCGAACAGACGATAACCGAAACATTATTGGTACGCTGCATGGCGAAGGCGGCGTCGTTGAGTGCGGCCAACCAAGGGGCACGATCGTCATCATTCAGCGGTTCGCCGGCGGCCATTTTCAAGATATTACTGCGCGGGTGCAGAAAATCACCGTCGAGGAACCCGGCAGACAGTTGGCGGGCCGCTGCGGCAGCCACAGCGGATTTTCCGCTGCCGGAAACGCCCATAATGACGTAAATGCGGTTTTGATTATTGGTCATGGCTTAGCTCCAAAACGATGAGAGACGTTACCTTATTCGATTTGTTACCGGTAACATGTTATCGGTAACATTGTCGAAGGAACTTTCGCCGGTTGCAATGGGCTTTAGCAGCCAGGATCGTTATCTGTGATCGGCTTCAAGTTTTTATTGGGGGAGGGAAACAGGATCGGTACCGCGTTTTACATGCTGACAACAGTAAAGGATAAGGGGCAGGGTGCAGAAACTGCACCCTTGGCAAGAGGGCTATGCTTAACGCACGCCGCCATATTCCAGACTGATCTCTTTTGCCGCGTGGATCACCAACGCGCCCAGCTCAGTCACGCGGTTATCGGTGATGCGAGAGACCGGGCCGGAGATGGAGATGGCGGCGAAGGCTTCACGGTGCTCGTCGAAGATGCAGGCTGCTACGCAGCGCAGGCCGAGCGCATGTTCTTCGTCGTCAAAGGAAAAGCCCTGCTTGCGAATTTGCGCCAACCCTTCCTTCAGGTTGTGTGGCGTCAGGGTATGCTGGGTATAGGTTTGCATGCCCTTTTTATGCAGCAGTTTGGTGACCTGCTCATCCGGCAGGGTGGAAAGAAAGGCTTTCCCCGCGCCGGAAGCGTGCATCGGCAGTTTACCGCCGATCGGTGCCGACATGCGCATTAACGCGGTGCACTGTACCTGATCGATAATAATGGCCTGATACTCGCTGGTATCCAGCACCGCCAGATTGACCGTTTCGCCGGACTCTTCCATCAGGCGACGTAGCGTTGGGTGCACCATCGCCAGCAGATTACGGCTCTGCAAAAAGCTGCTGCCGACCACAAAGGCGTGTGAGCCGATGGTCCACAGACCCAGATCGCCCACCTGCCGCACGAACCCCTGCTGCTGCATGGTGGTGAGCAGGCGGTGAGTCGTGGAGTTCGGCAAGCCGGCCTGTTGGGCCAGATCGGTTAGCGCGACATTGCCCTGAGCTTCGGCAATGTATTCCAATAATTTCAGACCACGGGTCAGCGACTGTACCTGGCCGGTCGCCGCACTGGCGGTCGGGGATGCAGCACGGGGCTTTTTGCCACGTTTGGCAGGAGCAGGGGTGACCATAATTCACGTTCCTTTTTCCGTATGATGGAATTCATTTTCGTTTTTTACGTGTGAATTGCAAGCCGTCAATCAGCTCATCGGATCTGTTATCCGCCAACCTGAAAAACTCTCAATTAGCGCCAACCACACCTGTGCTAGGATGGCTCGTTGGTTTTTGCAGCAGTTGAGCGATGGGCTGGATCGGTAATTGAAGGGGTTACAGTGACAAATCGAGTAGAACAACTGCGCCGGCAGTTAGCGCAGAGAATTTTAGTGTTGGACGGCGGCATGGGCACCATGATCCAGAGCTATCGTCTGGAAGAGCGTGACTTTCGTGGCGAGCGTTTTGCCGACTGGCAGAGCGATCTGAAAGGCAATAATGACCTGCTGGTGCTAACCAAACCGGAAGTGATCACCGCCATCCACTACGGCTACCTGGAAGCGGGGGCCGACATTCTCGAAACCAATACCTTCAACTCCACGTCCATCGCCATGGCCGACTACCATATGGAGTCGCTGTCCGCCGAGATTAACTATCAGGCCGCCTGTCTGGCGCGCACCTGTGCCGATGAATGGACCGCACGCACGCCGGAAAAGCCGCGTTATGTGGCCGGGGTACTGGGCCCGACCAACCGCACCGCTTCTATTTCACCGAACGTCAACGATCCGGCGTTCCGTAATGTTTCTTTCGATGAGCTGGTGGAAGCCTACCGCGAATCAACGCGTGCGCTGGTGGAAGGCGGCGTCGATCTGATCATGATCGAAACCATCTTCGATACCCTGAACGCCAAAGCCGCCGCCTTTGCGGTGGAAACCGAATTTGAAGCCCTGGGCGTGGCGTTGCCGATCATGATTTCCGGCACCATCACCGATGCCTCCGGTCGTACCCTGTCGGGCCAGACCACCGAAGCCTTCTATAACTCGATGCGTCACGTCAAGCCGCTGAGCTTTGGCCTGAACTGTGCGCTGGGCCCGGACGAACTGCGCCAATACGTTTCTGAGCTGTCGCGTATCTCGGAAAGCTACGTCACCGCTCACCCCAACGCCGGGTTACCCAACGCCTTCGGCGAATACGATCTGGACGCGCAAGAAATGGCGAAACAGGTCGGTGAGTGGGCGCAGGCGGGCTTCCTGAACATTATTGGTGGCTGCTGCGGCACCACGCCGGAACACATTGCCGCGATGGTCAAGGCCGTAGCGGGCGTCCCCCCGCGCCAACTGCCGGAGATCCCGGTCGCCTGCCGCCTGGCCGGCCTTGAGCCGTTGAATATTGACGCCAAAACGCTGTTCGTCAACGTAGGCGAGCGTACCAACGTCACCGGTTCCGCCCGCTTTAAGCGGCTGATCAAAGAAGAGAAATACAGCGAAGCGCTGGACGTTGCCCGCCAGCAGGTGGAAAGCGGCGCACAGATTATCGATATCAACATGGATGAGGGGATGCTCGACGCCGAAGCTGCGATGGTGCGTTTCCTCAACCTGATCGCCGGTGAGCCGGATATTGCCCGCGTGCCGATCATGATCGACTCCTCAAAATGGTCGGTGATCGAGAAAGGCCTGAAGTGTATTCAGGGCAAAGGCATCGTTAACTCGATCTCGATGAAAGAGGGCGAAGAGGCCTTTATTCACCACGCCAAGCTGGTGCGCCGCTACGGTGCTGCGGTAGTGGTGATGGCATTTGACGAGGTCGGCCAGGCGGATACCCGCGAGCGCAAGTTCGAGATATGTCGCCGTGCCTATAAAATCCTGACCGAGCGCGTCGGCTTCCCGCCGGAAGACATTATTTTCGACCCGAATATTTTTGCCGTCGCCACCGGTATTGATGAACATAACAACTATGCCGTCGACTTTATCGAAGCCTGTGCCGATATCAAAACCCACCTGCCGCATGCGATGATTTCCGGCGGGGTGTCCAACGTGTCGTTCTCATTCCGCGGTAACGATCCGGTGCGTGAGGCGATCCACGCGGTATTCCTGTATCACGCGATCCGCAATGGCATGGATATGGGCATCGTTAACGCCGGGCAGTTGGCGATCTACGACGATCTGAGCGCCGAACTGCGCGATGCGGTGGAAGATGTGATCCTCAACCGCCGCAACGACGGCACTGAGCGCCTGCTGGAGCTGGCAGAAAAATACCGTGGCAGTAAAGATAACGAAGTGGCGGTGCAGCAGGCGGAGTGGCGTGGCTGGCCGGTCGAAAAGCGGCTGGAATATTCGCTGGTCAAAGGCATTACCGAGTTTATCGAGCTGGATACGGAAGAAGCGCGCCAGCGGGCGGATCGCCCGATCGAAGTGATCGAAGGGCCGCTGATGGCAGGCATGAACGTGGTCGGTGACCTGTTCGGCGAAGGCAAGATGTTCCTGCCGCAGGTGGTGAAATCCGCCCGGGTGATGAAGCAGGCGGTGGCCTATCTGGAGCCGTACATCGAGGCCAGCAAAGAGAAAGGCACGACGGCGGGGAAAATCCTGCTGGCGACGGTGAAGGGCGACGTGCACGACATCGGTAAAAACATCGTCGGCGTGGTGCTGCAGTGCAACAATTACGAAATTGTCGATTTGGGCGTGATGGTGCCGACGGAGAAAATCCTGAAAACCGCGCGTGAACAAAACGTCGATATCATCGGCCTGTCGGGGCTGATTACCCCGTCGCTGGACGAGATGGTCAACGTGGCTAAAGAGATGGAGCGTCAGGGCTTTACCCTGCCGTTGCTGATCGGCGGGGCCACGACTTCTAAGGCCCATACCGCAGTGAAGATTGAGCAAAATTACAGTGGTTCAACCACCTACGTGCAAAATGCCTCACGGACCGTGGGGGTGGTGTCGGCACTGCTTTCCGCCACCCAACGCGATGATTTTGTAGCGCGTACCCGTAAAGAATATGAAACCGTGCGTATCCAGCACGCGCGTAAAAAGCCGCGTACCCCACCGGTCAGCCTGCAAAAAGCGCGCGATAACGCCATGGTGCTGGATTGGGAAAATTACCAGCCGCCGGTGCCGAAACGGTTGGGCGTTTACCCGGTTGAAGCCGGTATAGAAACGCTGCGTCATTACATCGACTGGACGCCGTTCTTTATGACCTGGTCGCTGGCGGGTAAATACCCGCGCATTCTGGAAGATGAAGTGGTGGGTGAAGAGGCCAAACGGCTGTTCGCCGATGCCAACCAGATGCTGGACATGCTGGCGGCCAACGGCAGCCTCAACCCGCGCGGTGTCTATGGCCTGTTCCCGGCCAACCGCGTTGGTGACGATGTGGAGGTGTACCGCGACGAAAACCGTGATGAGGTGCTGGTGGTCAGCCGCCACCTGCGTCAACAGACGGAAAAAACCGACTTCCCGAACTACTGTCTGGCGGACTTTGTCGCGCCGAAAAGCAGCGGCAAGGCCGACTACTTCGGCGCCTTCGCGGTGACCGGCGGTCTGGAAGAGGATGACCTGGCGGCGGCCTATGATGCGCAGCACGATGATTACAATAAAATCATGGTGAAGGCGCTGTCGGATCGTCTGGCGGAGGCTTTCGCCGAGTACCTGCACGAGCAGGTGCGCAAGCTGCACTGGGGCTTCGCGACTGAAGAGAACCTGAGCAACGAAGAGCTGATCCGCGAAAATTATCAGGGCATCCGTCCGGCTCCGGGCTATCCGGCCTGCCCGGAACACACCGAGAAAGCGGAAATCTGGCGCCTGCTGGATGTGAACCGGCACACAGGTATGGTGTTGACCGAATCCTTCGCCATGTGGCCGGGGGCGGCGGTGTCCGGCTGGTACTTCAGCCATCCGCAGAGCAAGTATTTTGCGGTAGCCCAGCTCCAGCGCGATCAGGTGGAAGACTATGCGGCGCGTAAGGGCATGAGCGTCAGTGAGGTTGAACGCTGGCTGGCACCCAACCTCGGCTACGACGCCGACTGATTATCCTTCTTTAGGGGCGCGGCTTGCCGCGCCCCTGTCATTGCGCCTCCACGTCAATGTGCAGCGCGTCGTAACGCCAATATTCCAAATCACAATCAATCACCCGATCGTGCTGATCGCGGTTAACCCGGGTAATAAACAGCGCCGGGCTGCCGTAGGTCACTTTCAGCATGGTGGCCGCCTCCTGCGGCAGCAGGGTGGGCAGCATATCGAAACGCACCCGCCCATAACGAATGCCGTAGCGTTCGGCGTACAGCCCGGTCAGCGACTGGGTTAAATCTTCGTCCAGGATACCGGCAAAATAGGCGGGATTGAGGTAGTGCTCGCAGTACAACACGGCACGACCGTCGATATAGCGCAGCCGACGAATGCGGTAGACCTCGCTACCGGGGGGCAGACTCAGCCGTTGGCACAGGCTGCCATACAGCGGCAGCGTGGTGGCATCTATCACTTCGGTATGGGCATCGCGGCCCTGCTGCTGCGCCATGGCGTGAAAATGGCTGCGTTGCAACGGGTTGTACACCAGCCGGGGCGGCGAAATAAACCAGCCCCGCCTGACCTGACGGTAAATCACTCCCTGCGCCTCCAACTGGCCGAGCGCTTCCTGCAGCGTAATGCGGGTGGTGGAAAACTGTTCGCTCAGGGCTCGCTCGGAAGGCAGTTTGCCGTCGGCGTTGAACTCCCCACCGGCGATACGGGCGGTCAGCGTCCGGCAGATCGCCGCCACCGTGGTCGGTACATCATTCATGCACAGTTGCCCCAATTGAGTGCGCTTTGCCCCGCTAAAGGTAGACCAACGCAAGCTACGGCGACGCCCGAATGCAATAAAAATGCTGCTTTTTTAGACTGACATATAATTATCACATTCGTCCGTTAGATTGGCTTGGTTCTTGCTGGACTAGTCCAGCCACTTCCACACTACCACCCGGAGCATCAGTTATGAAACGTTTGTGCGCTTCTGTGTTAACCAGTGCCATTATCCTGTCCAGCCAAGCGAGCTGGGCTGCCGATTCCGATCTGGCGGCGCTGGCACAGGCTGCCAAGAAGGAAGGGGAAGTCAACAGCGTCGGCATGCCGGACAGCTGGGCCAACTGGAAAGACACCTGGCAGGATCTATTGAGCAAGTACGGCCTGAAGCATGCCGATACCGACATGAGTTCGGCGCAGGAAATCGCCAAGTTCGATGCCGAAAAGAGCAACGCTACGGCGGATATCGGTGATGTGGGCGCAGCATTCGGCCCGATCGCGGTACAAAAAGGGGTGACCCAGCCGTATAAGCCATCCACCTGGGATCAGGTGCCTGACTGGGCGAAAGACAAAGACGGTCATTGGGCGCTGGCCTATACCGGCACCATTGCTTTCATCATCAACAAGCAACAGGTGAAAGCGATCCCGCATAGCTGGGCGGATCTGTTGAAAGGAACTTATCAGGTCACTATTGGTGACGTGGGTACCGCCTCGCAGGCGGCCAGCGGCGTATTGGCGGCAACTTACGCCATGGGCGGCAATGAGAAGAACCTGAAGCCGGGCCTGGAATTCTTCGGCAAGCTGGCGAAAGCCGGACGTCTGAGCCTGAGCAACCCGGTGATCGCCTCACTGGAAAAAGGCGAAGTGCAGGTCGGTGTAGTCTGGGACTTTAACGGCCTTAACTACCGTGACCAGATCGACAAAACCCGCTTTGAAGTGCTGATCCCGTCCGACGGCTCAATCACCTCCGGCTACACCACCATCATCAACAAATACGCCAAGCACCCGAACGCCGCCAAACTGGCGCGTGAATACATCTTCTCCGACGCCGGCCAGATCAACCTGGCGCGTGGCTACGCCCGTCCCATCCGTGCCGAACATCTGACGCTGCCGGACGATGTCAAAGCCAAGCTGCTGCCGGCCGAACAATATAAAAATGCTCATCCAATCGCCGATCCGGCGGCCTGGGAGCAAAGCGCCAAAACGCTGCCGCGCCAGTGGCAGGAAAACGTCATTATGTTTATGCAGCAGTGAGTTAAGCCATTATGAAAACGATCCTCGTGCTGCTGGACGGACTGAATTATCAGGTGGCGCATGACGCTATGGGTTACCTGCAGGCTGAATGTGCGGCAGGGCGCGGGCGGTTGTATCAGCTGGAGAGCGAGCTACCCTCGCTCTCCCGGCCGCTGTATGAGTGCATCCTCACCGGCGTGCCGCCGGTGGAGAGCGGCGTGGTGCATAATCAGGTATCACGCCTCTCACAGCAGCAAAGCGTGTTTCACTATGCGCGTGCCGCAGGGCTGACCACCGCAGCGGCAGCCTACCATTGGTTCAGTGAGCTGTATAACCGCACCCCGTTTGATGCCGCCCGCGATCGCCATACCGACGATGCCGAGCTGCCGATCCAGCACGGCCATTTTTATTACGACGACCGCTATCCGGATTCGCATCTGTTTGACGATGCCGAAAGCCTGCGCCGCCGCCATCAGCCCGATTTCTTGCTGATCCACCCGATGAACATTGATGATGCCGGACACCGCTTCGGCCTGTCTTCGCCGCAATACCGTAATTCGGCGCGCAATGCCGACGGCGTGCTATCGCGCTATTTGGCCGATTGGTTGGCCGACGGCTATCAGGTGATGGTCACCGCCGATCACGGTATGAATGACGATCGCAGCCACGGCGGCGTACTGCCGGAAGAGCGTCAGGTACCGCTGTTTGTCTTCGGCAGCGCATTTAGCCAAAACGATGCCGATCCGCAACAAACCGACCTGTGCGGCACGCTATGCGAACTACTGCAGGTGGCACACAACAAGCCGCGTTGTCGTGCGCTGTTGGCATAAGGGTGATTAATGAAAGCTAAGTGGATTGCCGCCCTGTGCCTGTTGCCGTTCATCCTGCTGTTTGGTGCGTTCCAAATTGCGCCGCTGGTGTGGATTGCGGTCAGCAGCTTTTTCAGCCAGAGCAGCGGCTGGGGGCTGGGCAACTATGTTGATGTGCTGACCTCGCCGTTCTACCTGCAGGCGTTTCAGTTCTCGCTGGAGATTTCTCTCTGGTCGAGCGTCTATGGGCTGTTAATCGCCCTGGTGGGCAGTTACTCACTGCGCCAACTGGGTCAGACGCGGTTCCATGATTTTGTGATGTCGTTTACCAACATGACCAGCAACTTCGCCGGGGTGCCGCTGGCATTCGCCTTTGTCATCCTGCTGGGGTTAAACGGCTGCCTGACGCTATTGCTGCGCAAGTACGGCCTGATGGAGAGTTTTAACCTTTACTCCAAAACCGGGCTGATCGTGCTCTACACCTACTTCCAGATCCCGCTCGGCGTGCTGCTGCTGTACCCGGCATTTGATGCACTGCGTGAAGACTGGCGCGAATCGGCATCCTTGCTCGGCGCCAGCCCGTGGGGCTATTGGCGGCATATCGGCCTGCCGGTGTTGGCACCGGCATTGATGGGGACCTTTGTCATCCTGCTGGCCAACGCATTGGGCGCCTATGCCACGGTCTATGCGCTGACCACCGGCAATTTTAACGTGATCCCCATCCGGATCTCGGCACTGGTGGCGGGGGACATCTCGCTCGATCCGAACCTGGCCAGTGCGCTGGCGATGCTGCTGGTGGCGATGATGGCGTTTATCACACTGATCCATCAGTGGCTGCTGCGCAGGAGTTACCTCAATGCACGCTCATAATATTGCGGAGGGCGGCCATGTCGCGTTTTGAAACCGGCTATCACCGCGTAGTGAGCGGCTTGCTGCTGCTGATCCTGCTGTTACCGCTGGCGGCGACGCTGATTTATGCGCTGGCCACCCAATGGGGCGCGACCATAGTGCCGGACGGTTTTACCCTGAAATGGTTGGTGGCGTTATGGAGCGATCCGCGTTTCCTGCTGGCGCTATGGCACTCGCTGCTGATCTGCTTTGGTACTCTGGTGCTGGCGGTGGTGGTGATTTTGCCGATGATGTTTGTGATTGCTTACTATTTCCCCAAGCTGGATGCGGTAATGAATGTGCTGATCCTGCTGCCATTCGCCGTGCCGCCGGTGGTGTCGGCGGTGGGGCTGATGCAGCTGTTTGCCGCCGATCCGCTGCCATTACTGGGCACGCCATGGATCCTGATCGGTTGCTATTTCTCGATTGCACTACCGTTTATTTACCGCGCTATCAGCAACAACATGCAGGCGATTAACCTGCGTGACATGATGGACGCCGCCCATTTGTTGGGGGCCAGCACCTGGAAAGCGGCGCTGTTGGTGGTGCTGCCTAACCTGCGCAAGGGCGGGATGATTGCGGTGCTGCTGTCGTTCTCTTTCCTGATTGGCGAATTCGTCTTTGCCAATCTGCTGGTGGGCAGCCAGTACGAAACGCTGCAGGTTTACCTGTTTAACATGCGCAACGGCAGTGGCCATTTCACCAGCGCACTGGTCATTTCTTATTTCGCCGTGGTGCTTATCGTCACCTGGTTGGCGAATTTGCTGAATAAAAAGAAGGGCTAACCCATGGCTTATCTCAACGTTACCCGCCTTAACAAACATTACGGGCAGACCCAGGTGTTTCAGGATATCGATTTCACTGCCGAAGAAGGCGAGTTTGTCACGCTGCTCGGGCCGAGCGGCTGTGGCAAGTCAACGCTGCTGCGCTGTCTGGCGGGGCTGACTTCGGTAGACAGTGGGCAGATCCTGCTGCAGGGGCAGGATCTGGTGCCGATATCCCCGCAGAACCGCGGCATCGGTATGGTGTTTCAGAGCTATGCGCTGTTCCCGAATATGACCGTTGAAGGCAATGTGGCATTTGGCCTGAAAATGCAAAAGCTGGCGGCCGGGCAGATCCAACAGCGGGTGCAGGAGGTGCTGGCACTGGTGGAACTGACCGAACTGGCCAGGCGCTATCCGCATCAGCTTTCCGGCGGCCAGTGCCAACGGGTGGCGCTGGCGCGATCCCTGGTGACCCGTCCGCGCTTGTTATTGCTCGATGAACCGCTCTCGGCACTCGATGCCCGCATCCGCAAACACCTGCGCGAACAGATCCGCCGGATCCAGCGTGAACTGAACCTGACGGCGATCTTCGTCACCCACGATCAGGAAGAGGCGCTGACGTTGTCGGATCGCATCGTGCTGATGAACAAGGGGCAAATTGTACAAAGCGGCGATGCGGAAACCCTATACACCCAACCGGCCGACGTTTTCGCCGCCGGGTTTATCGGCAACTACAATCTGCTGAGCGCCGAACAGGCGTCGGTTTTGACCGGCAACACTTATCGCGGTAAGGTGGCTGTTCGCCCGGAATCCATGACTTTATTGCCTGTCGGGCAGGGTATCGCCGCCACTATCCTCAACCACAGCCTGTTGGGCAACGTGGTGCGCTATCGGGTTAAGGCCCGGGGTGTGGAGTTGTTGGTCGACGTGCTCAACCGCTCGGTCGAGGATTTGCGGCCCGACGGTAGTGAAATTGGACTACACTTAGAAACTGTTACATTACGGGAAGTTGCATGACATTTTCCCGCTGACAAACGGAATTTCCCTTCCCTTCAGCGGCAGTCTGCACCCCGTTGCCGCTGTTCTGTTCTTTAACGCCCGGCAGAACGGTTGCCTTGCTGGCGTTTATGGAGCGTATTTTCCGTGTTGACCCTTCTTCATCTGCTCTCTGCGGTGGCGCTGTTGGTGTGGGGTACCCACATCGTGCGCACCGGGATTATGCGGGTCTATGGCGCTAATTTGCGTCGGGTATTGAGCGACAGCGTGCAGAAAAAGCCGTTGGCGTTCGTCTCTGGTATCGGCGTGACCGCGCTGGTGCAAAGCAGCAACGCTACTGCGCTGCTGGTGACCTCTTTCGTCGCACAAGGGTTGGTGGGGCTGACGCCTGCACTGGTGATCATGCTGGGTGCCGACGTCGGTACCGCGCTGATGGCGCGAATACTGACCTTCGATCTCTCCTGGCTCTCCCCGCTGCTGATCCTGGTCGGCGTTTTCCTGTTTCTCAGCCGCAAGCAAACTCGCGTGGGCCAAATGGGCCGGGTATGCATTGGCCTGGGGCTGATTGTTCTGGCGCTGGAACTGATCGTGGCTGCCGCAACGCCAATCACCCAGGGCGCGGGAGTGAAGGTCCTGTTCTCGTCATTGACCGGCGATGTGATGCTGGATGCCCTGACCGGTGCGCTGTTCGCCATTGTCAGCTATTCCAGCCTGGCGGCGGTGCTGCTGACGGCAACCCTGACCGCCTCCGGCGTGATTTCACTGAAAGTGGCGCTGTGCCTAGTGATCGGTGCCAATCTTGGCAGTGGCCTGTTGGCGGTGATCAACACCAGCGGCCAGAATGCCGCCGGCCGTCGGGTGGCGCTCGGCAGCCTGCTGTTCAAGCTGATCGGTTGTGTGCTGGTACTGCCTTTTGTCTCTTATCTGGCCGATGTGATGGCCCGACTGCCCGGTGGCAACGAAGAGTTGGTGATTTATTTCCACGTGTTCTACAACCTGATCCGTTGCCTGGTACTGATCCCACTGGCCGGACCGATGGCGCGGCTGTGCGAAACGTTGATCGCCGACGTGGCGGCTGACGATCCCCGGTTGCGACCACGGCATCTGGATGCCAGCGCGTTGGATACGCCGACGCTGGCGTTGGCCAATGCGGCGCGTGAGACCCTGCGCATGGGCGACGTGGTGGAACATATGATGATCCTGCACCGCGAAGTGCTGCACGGCAAGATTGGGCAGGATAAAGAGGTTCGCCGGTTGGACGATGACGTTGATGTGCTGTACACCGCCATCAAGCTGTATCTGGCGCAGATCCAGAAAGAGGAACTGGGCGAAGAGGATTCGCGTCGTTGGGCAGAAATCATCGAAATGGCGCTCAACCTGGAACAGGCCGGGGACATCATCGAACGCATGACCGGCGATATTGCGTCGAAGTCACTTGCGGCGCGGCGGGCATTTTCGGCCGAAGGGCTGGCGGAGCTGGACACGCTGTATGAGCGACTGATTGGTAACCTGCGGTTAAGTTTGTCGGTATTCCTGTCCGGCGACCTCACCAGCGCCAAGCGGCTGCGACGCTCCAAGCACCGGTTCCGTATTCTGGATCGCCGCTACGCGCATGCGCACGTCGATCGCCTGCACCAACAGAACGTGCAAAGCATCGAAACCAGTTCGCTGCATCTGGGGTTGCTGGGTGATATGAAACGGCTGAACTCCCTGTTCGCAGCGGTGGCGTATAACGTGCTGGATCAGGATGAGAAGGATGATGAGCGCGAGTGGGAGGATACCCCGAGCACGCTGTAAAAAATGCCCCCGGCTGAACCGGGGGCATGATTTTGGCTATTTTCCGCTAATTATTTACCCGGAAAAACACCTGCCTTGGCATCGGCGGCCTGGCTATTGATATAGCCGCCGACCGGGGTCTCTAGATTCGCCACGCTTTTACCGGCGATCCCCAGCAGGCCACCGGCAGAAGCTGCCGCATCAAGATGACCGCCACCCTGATAACGACTGCCCGCCACGTCCTGTTGCTCCAGCTTGCCGTTACCCAGCGTCACTTCACCCTGTTGGCTGCGGATCTCCGCACCGGTCAGCTGGGTATTGCCCTGCACGTTCAGCGCCACGCCATTTTTCCCGCTGATAGCGGATTGCACGCCCACCGCATCGTTATTGACCACGTCGGCGTTGACCTTGAACTGACCCTGCAACCCGGCGGGGCCGGTCAGGCTCTCTTTGGACTTGTTGCCGAGGAAGCGAGCGCCACGATCCCACAGCGGTGCCTGCTCTTTTTCGCCGACCAGCGTTTCCGGCAGGGTGACCTTGCCATCGGCCTTGTTGAAGCTAACCGCACCGGTGGTGTCCTGTTTGGGATCGAGACGACGGGCCACGCTGTTGTACTTGTCGGTGGTGGCGTCAGCGACCTTGTTGATCCCGTCCTCCAGTTTCTCCTTCACTTTACCGGCATAGCGCGGCGTGCCCACTTTCGACAGTTTGGAGGTGATGCTGCTGGCCGGATCGTTGGTGTGGTTCAAACCGACGTCCACATTGACCTTCACGCTGCTTTCGCTGTCTTTACGGCTCTCGACGCGCAGGTCACCGCCGACGTTGCCCTGTACGCTATCGGCATCGATCCGGGCCCCGGCCAGGGTGGTGTCCTTACCGCTGTTGATCGTCACTTCGCCGGCGTTAATCAGGCTGTTACCCTGGGTGGTTTTTTGCAGCTTATCGACGCCGACTTTTACCCCGGCACCCAGAGTATGGGTATCGCTGCCGCTGGTGGCATCAACCTTGCCGTTGGCATCCTTGTTGAAAGATTGGCCACCTTTGGCGTTCGCTTTCAGCCCCAGGTTCCAGTTGTTTTTCTGCTCCTGATTTTGCGCCGACTCCAGCACCACACCGCCATGTTTGGCATTCAGGCCGACGCTGCTGCCCTGGATTTCAGTCCCTTGCAGGTGCAATGCCTGGTCGCCAGTGCCTTTGGCGGTAATGTTCACTGCGCCACCGCTAGTGATTTTACCGCCTTGGTGGGTGGTGGAGGATTCATCGACCCTGGCGATGTCAAACGCGCCGCCGAGGGAAATGCCGTCCGCACTCTTTTTATCGCTGTCGGTGCTGTTACCGCCAATATCGATATTGCCTGACAGCGTATCGTCCTTGCGCGTCTGGCGCGATTCGGCCGCCTGTAGCGCCACCTTGTCGCCCGCTTTCAATGTGACGTCGCCCTGACTGGTGACATTACTGCCTTGCAGCGTCAGCCCACGACCGGCTTCCAGCTCCACGCCCTGTTGGCCGCCGATGTGGCTGACCTGTGCGCTGTTGCCGTCGCTTTCACCCACGCTGCGACCGCCGCCCAGCCCACCGCCGACGTTTTTGGTTTCCGGGGTAGTGCCGCCTTTGGCCGATACTTTGACATTGAAGCCACTGTGGCTCTCATGGCTGCGGTCGGTAGCCTGCTCGAAACGTAGGTTGCCGTCTTCGGCTTTCACCTGTGCTTTGCCCTTGCCGGCATCCAGAGAAGTACCCTGATAAACCGCGTCCTGCTTAACCTGGATGTCGATGCCGTTGGCGGCGGTGATGCCGCCGGTAACGGCCTGGCTGCCGCCGCTTTCGCTGTGTTTGTTGCCGCCGTCACCTTTGGCGTCGACGTTCAGGTCATTGCCGGTGTTGGTGTAAACGCGCACGCTGGCGTTGCCACGGGTATCGCTTTGACTCTGCTGCTGGTGGTTTTCCGCCGCTTCACTGCGGTGGCTGTCTGCCTTCAGCGTCACGCTACCCTGAGTGGCCTGATATTGAGTGCCGCGATCCTGCAGTTCCCCGGCAGCTTTAACCTCAATCTCCCCGGCCTTGATGTTGCTGACCACCGCCTGCGAACTGCTGCTGCGCTGTTCGCTGCCGCCGCCGTTGGCAGCGACGTCGATGCCGACGTTCGGCAAGCCGATGCTGCCGATATCGTTAATCACACCGTTGGCATCCAGTTTGGCGGCTTTGCCCACTGCGCGTTCAACCGGACGGGTGATGGCGCTGTAATCGACGTTGGCACCGATGTCTACGCCGACGTCGGTTTTAGTGGTGGTGTTGCTTTCGCTGTCAACGGCGGCCAGGTGATCAACGCTGTTGGTATTCTCCTGATATTTGCCGGCGACCTGATGTTGCGCACCTTGCTGGGTCAGCTTGTCTTTGGCGTTAATGGTCAGATTGCCCTTGATGTCGCTGCCCGAGGTAACGGCCTTGCTGCTTTGTGCCTGAGTTTTGCTGTTCTCATAACCGCCTTCGATGCCCGAACCCACTTTATCTATGCCGCCGGTGTAATAGAACCCACCGCCAATTTTGGTTTGCTCGGTGTCGCTGGTGGTCTTGTTGTCCGCCGCCAGGAAGGCGACGTTGTTGCCGCTGACGCTGGCATCACCCTGAGTGGTCACCAGTTTGGAGCCGCTGAAGGTCACGTCTTTATCCGCTTTCAACGCGACGCTGCCGCCACTGAGCATTGAAGACTGTTGCTCGCTGCGGGTGGTTTTCTCGCTGTCGCTGGTATGTTCAATGCGCAAGCCGGCGCGGTATTGCTTATCGCCTTTCTCGTTGGCATAGCCGTTGATCGCCAGCGCGGTTTTCTGCTCATCAATGCGTTGCTGCTGCTCTGCCGCGCTGACATTGATATTGCCACCGGCCTGGATGTCCAGCTTGCCGGTGCTGGTGACCTTGCTGCCCACCACGTCGGTATCCTGTTTACTGACCAGGTGCAGGTTGGTATCGGAAACCAGTTCACTGGCGGTGGACTGCTGGTGGCTGTTGTCGGACTTTTGCGAACTGCTGGTGATGTTAAAGGCGGTACCGGTGCGGGCATTGACCTTGTCGACGTTGGTGCTGAGCGCGTTATCAATCCGCAGGCCACCGTTGCCGGCGGTAACAAAACCGCCTTGGCTGCCTTTTACCTTGCTGCCGGTAATGGTCACGCCCTGTTTACCGTTCAGCCACAGGGTGCCGTCGGCGGTCAGCTCGGAAGCGTTGCTGACCTCGCGGTGGTGGCTGTTGTCTTTGTTATCGCCACCGCCGATGCCGCCCCAAGAGGTTTTATTGTCACGCACAGATTTGGCATTGGCGGTTTTTTGCACGCCGATGTTGATCCGATCGTTGGTATTTACCCTCAGGTTGCGTGCCGCATACACTTTCGCTCCCTGTGCCACTAGGCTATTACCGGCGCTTAGCGTCAAATCGCCACCGGCATGCAGATCGCTGGGTTTCAGGCTTTCGGTTTCATTGCTGTTGCTCCAACTGCCGGTGCGCAGGCTGGAGGTATGGTTACGCTGATAGCCGCGTTCGCTGGTTTTATCCTTCTCGACCAGTCCGGCGATCTGTACATCGCGTTTGGCGTCGATTTTCAGCGAGTTACCGGCTCCGACCCTAGCCCCGAGCAGTTTCACATCCTGTGCGGTGGCGGTCAGCGTGGCGTTTTTGCTGGCGCTGACGCTGCTGCCAACTTGCTGGTGCTGTTCATTTTCGCGAGTGACGTCGTACTGCCAGGAGTAGAACCATTGATCGTTGGTATGCCCCTGAGTCTGCTTTAGTTGCTGACCGTCGAGCGTCAGGCTGGCGCCCTGCAAATTAACTTCTTCGCCGCGAATATCGGTGGCGGTCAGGTGGTTGCTGTTATCGGCCAGCAGACTGATATTCTTGCCTGCCAGCTCGGTACGGGCCAGTGTTTGGCTGGTGCTGCGGTCGTTGATATAAATACCGCCGCGATAGTTTTGGTAGTTCTCACCGCCGTTGCGGTTACTGCTGTCGTCACGAATCTGGCTTTCTGCACGGATGTCGTAGGCTTTCACCCGGATCTCATCGCTGCCCTGCAGTTTGCCTGCCAGTTTCACGCCGCTGCCGGCCGCGGTGTTGATGATGTTGATGCGTCCGGCCTGCATGCTGCCAAGATAGTAGCTGTCCAGCGCGCTCAAGGGTTGCTCGCTGCTAAGCACTTTCGCCTCGCGTGAGACACGGTTATTACCGCTGATAGCGTTGATATCCGCCACCATTGTTCTGCTTTTCTTATCGAATACCGGGGTGACGATCACCTCGCCCCGGCTGTCGATGCGCGGGGCGATCAAGTCCAGCACGCCACCGGCGTTCAGCTTGCCATCCAGACTCAGGGTGTTGCGATTACCCAGGGTGCTGTAGCCCTGCAGCATGCCGTTTTCCACCAGCGGGTTGCCCACCACCAGTGACGAACGGCTGGTATTGATAAAACCGCAGCCGCTGCAACTGATGCCGTTCGGGTTGGCCAACACGTAGTCGGCCGCCATGCCGAAGATTTCCTGCTGACCGTGCAACAGCGACGGATTGCGGCTGATCACTTCGTTGAGGATCACGCTGGCCGCCTGGCTGTTCAGGTTCGGGTTGGCACCCAGCTGACCGGCTAACTGAGACAATCCGGGGTCGCGCGAGTTATTCAGCACCGCACCGGGCTGGTTAACGTTGAAATCCTGATACTGGTTATGCGATAGCCCGTGGTCATTTGGCGTGACAATATTGACCACCTGCGCGCCGTTACCGGCGGTGGAGACGCCGGGGCCGTTAGCACCGTTGGCTGCCACGATCTCGCCGGCGTAACCATTACCAAGCGAGGCGAGAATGATTGCCAGTGAAGCGGCCAACTTACCCGCCGCCGAAAGCCTGAAGTTATTATTTTTCATCCATGTATCTCCATATATCGCCGTGTGGTACTGCAAAAAATGACTGACTAAAAGGTGTACGAGAAGCGGGCCAACACCTGGATCGGATCGTCCGGCATGGCGTGGCTGGACAACAGCCAGCCGCGGCTGGCCTCGACGTCGACGATGGCGCGCTGATAACGCAGGGTGGCTCCGACGCTCAGTCCGGCGCTGCTTTGCCAGCCCGAAGGCCGGTTGTCACGCGGCAGCACCCGGCCGACGTCGCCGCCGAGGCGAGGGGTGAGGGTGCTTTGGCCCAGGTTGAAGCTGCGGGACAGGGTATTTTGCAGATACCAACCGTTATCGCCGGACAGCGTGCTGCGGCTGAAACCGCGGATCGCGCTGCGGTCGGTCAGGCTGAGCCATTCCACGCCGGGTAGCCGATCGCGACTGTATTGCCCGTACAGCAGGTTGCTGAGCTGGTAACTGGAACCGGCCAGGGTGAAGCGTTGAGTGAGGTTGGTGAACAGCTTGCCCTTGGTGAATTGGGCATCGGGCAGGCCGGCACCGCCGTGGCTATCAGCCCCAAACCACGGCAATCCTTGTTCTACGCTGAGGTTGGCGCTGACAAGCCCGGTAGGCAGGATCTGCAGGTGGTTAACCCCCAGTTCGAACAGGCTGAGCGTCGGGCTGCCGAGGCTGATGCGCACGGTGTCGAAATAGTTATTGATGCGCTTATGGGTCAGTTGGCCGCTCAGGGCGTTGATCTGGGAGCGATCGCGGTAAAACACATAATCGCCGCGCAGGCCGTATTGCTGGGTCTGGCCGTGCAGCTTATAGCTGTTGAACACCAACTGCTGGCGGTTCATGTATTGCGAATAGCTGGCAAAGCCGCTGAAGGTAAAAGCGCCATAGGGCAGGGAATAGAGCAGGGTATAGGCGCGGTTGTAGCGCTGCGACGGATCCTTCAGCGTGCCGGCGACGTTCAGACTGACAAAGTCCGACAGGCCGAACGGGCTGTCCAGCGTTGCCGTACTGCGCGCCAGCCACTGGCCGGTATTTTTTTGGCCATAGTTGTCCAGGGTAGCGGACAGTAGCCAGGGTTTGGCATGTTGGTTGTGCAACCGAATAATGGAGCCGCCGGTTTGGTTGCCCGGTAATATATCCAGGCGAGTTTTGTTCGATTGCAAACGATTGGCCTGATCCAATCCCTGATCGAGCTGGGTTAATTTCAGCGGCTGGCCTTCCAGTCCGGGGAATAATAACTGGCTGTTAACCCAGCGATCGCCGCCCTCTATTTTCTCGATAAATCCTTCGGTGACCCGCAGACCCAATTCCCCTTCGGCATTAGGACGAATAAACTGTACGCGGGCGGTGATATAGCCTTTATCAAGGTATAAACGGGTTAATTCGCGCGTCAGACGGTTGATGTCATTACTGCTGATGCAACGCGGTGGTAGTGCGCTGAGCGCCGCCAAATCTTTCGCAGACAGCAGGGTAATGCCTTGCAGATAGACACCATCGATCGGCAAACATTGGGCAGAACGCGGCAGTGCCGGGGGCGTGGGTTCGGGGTCTGCCAGTAATTGCTGTTGTTTAAGCTGTTGGTAGCGTCGTTGCTCTATCTGTTGATTCACTTCACGCGTGCCGTCCTGCAGGGCGCGGCGTGATTCGCCCATGGGCGAAAAATGCGCCATCTCCGGCAGGGTAGCGGCGGGGAGCGCAGTGCTGAACAGCAGCACCAGGACGGCGGTTTTTTTTATCATTTTAATCCATTATGAGAAGCCACCGGGGCGGCCTGCTCAATCCATGAGGTCAATAAACGGACGGCCAGCAGCCGGCCCGAAATAGCGAGCGACAAGCACATTGCGTGATATCTCGATTTGCCGCAGGCAAATAAAGACGATGGGTGTATATATAAATAATAATTAGGCTGCTTGTTTTAATTTTCAGTTCCGTTGAGTTAATTAACTAAAAAAAGTAATTAACCTGTCTGCCATTTAAACTTTATCGGCATGGATAGGAAGAATCTGAATTTTTATTTTGTATGGGGATAATAGAGGTTGGGAGTAATTCTGACAATCCGACCAGTGGGAAATACGAAATTTCGCAGAAAGGTTGGGGCGCCGTCATTTGCGCCCCAAGATGAGACTATTTTTTGTTAATCGGCCGACCGGACCAGTAACCTGCCAGCAGCGAACCGGACAGGTTATGCCACACCGAGAACAGGGCGCCCGGCAGTGCGGCCAGCGGTGAGAAGTAGATTTTACCCAGCGTCGCCGCCAGTCCGGAGTTCTGCATACCGACTTCAATCGCCAGCGTACGGCAGGTAGACTCGTCAAAGCCAAACAGCTTGCCGCCCCAGTAACCGCTCAGCAGCCCGATGGCGTTATGCAGGATCACCGCGATGATCACCACCAGCCCGACCGAGGCGATATGGCTTTGGCTGCCTGCCACTACGGCACTGATGATCGCCAAAATACACACCATCGACAGCGCCGGCAGAATAGGCTCGATGCGTTTGACGGCGTTGGTAAAGGTGTGATGGACGATCAACCCAAGGCCAATCGGGATCACCACGATCTGCAGAATGCTCAGCAGCATGCCCATCACATCGACGCTGATCTCGGTATCGACGTATAAGCGGGTCAGCAGCGGCGTGGCGAACACGCCCACCAGAGTGGAAACCGCCGAGATGGTTACCGACAGCGCCACATCGCCTTTAGCCAGATAGATCATGACGTTGGACGCGGTGCCACTGGCCACGCTGCCAACTAATACCATGCCGGCGGAAAGATCAGGCGGCATATGGAACAGCATCGCCAGCAGCCAGGCGGCCAGCGGCATGATCAGATAATGCAGAAAGATCCCGGCGGCAACCGGGCCCGGTCGCGACAGCACGCGCTTGAAGTCATCCAGCCGCAGCGTCACGCCCATGGCGAACATGATCAACATCAACAGCGGGCTGACGTAGGGGCCGATACCGGTAAAGCTGGTGGGCGTGAAGTAGGCGGCGACGGCGAGCAGCACCGCCCACAGGGGGAATAATCGGGTGAATATTGCCAGCATGAATGTGGTTTCCCTTCACTAGGCTATCTTACTTGCCATTTTGAACCCGGGCAGTGCTCAGAATCCTCACGTACTCTACGTACGCTCCGGTTCTTGTGCGCTGTCCGGGACCAAACTGACGGCGACGATATACGCCTATTGGCGCATATCTTTTTAGAATTATTCGAACAGATTGTGGTGCAGGGTACGTACCACTTGTTCCGCGTCGTTGCCCGGTACCAGGAAGCACAGGTTATAGCTGCTGGCGCCGTAGCAAATCATGCGGATATTGAACGGGTCGAGCACGCCAAACACTTCCTTGCCTACGCCGCAGGCCTGAGAAAGTTTGTTGCCAATCAACGCCACCAACGCCAGATTTTCTTCCACTTCCACCCGGCACAGTGATGACAGGTCGGTCAGCAACGAGGTGGTTAGCGGGCTGCCACCGGTGTTGGTAGAGCCGGTAGTGTCCATGGTCAGCGCGATACTGACTTCGGAAGTGGTGATCAGATCCACCGAGACATTATGGCGCGCCAGAGTGTTGAACACTTCGGCCAGGAAACCGCGTGCGTGCAACATGTTGAGGCTGTGCAGTGTCAGCAGGGTTTGCTTGCGACGCAGTGCCAGTGCGCGGAACAGCGGCGGATTCTCGGTGGTATTACACACCAGGGTTCCCCCGGCGGCCGGATCCTTGCTTGAGCCGACAAACACCGGAATATCGCAGCGCACGGCCGGCAACAGGGTCGCCGGGTGCAATACTTTCGCACCGAAGGTCGCCATTTCTGCCGCTTCTTCGAAAGTAATTCTATCAATGCGTTTCGCCGCCGGAACCACGCGCGGATCGGTGGTGTAGATGCCCGGCACGTCGGTCCAGATATCCACCCGGCTGACGCTCAGCGCTTCACCGAGCAGCGCAGCGGTGTAATCGCTGCCGCCACGGCCCAGCGTGGTGGTACGGCCTTTCGGCTCGCTGCCGATAAAGCCCTGGGTGACTACCAGCGCTTCTTGCAGGCGCGGTTTGAGCAGCGATTGGGCTAATTGGCTCAGCGCTGCGCTGTCTGGCGTGGCACGCCCGAAATGGTCATCGGTGTGCATTACTTTACGTACGTCAAACCATTCCGCCTGCACCTGGCGAGCGCGCAGGATCTCCACAAACAGCAGGGTAGACATCAGTTCGCCATGGCTGACCAGTTCGTCGGTCAATGCCGCCGAATTTGCCAGAGATGCCGCTTCGGACAGCATGGCGATGTTTTCCAGCATGCGGTCGATTTCTTCGCGGACAACCGCCGGATTGTCGAGACGATCAAGGATAGCGTATTGGATGCGACGGATTTCATCGAGCTGGAAATGGCGTTTTTCGGCATCACTGCCTTCGGCCAGAGCCACCAACAGGTTGGTGACGCCCGCAGAAGCGGACAAGACCACCAGGCGTACGTCCGGATTGGCGAGTACGACGTCGGCGCTGCGGTTCATGGCTTCATAGTCGGCAACGCTGGTGCCGCCGAATTTGGCGACAACGGTGGAATTCTGGGGTGCTGCTTGGTTCATGTAAAAACCTCGTGTCAGGGTGGCTCTCTTCAGAGAGCGCTTTTTTCATAGCCTTGGCACAAGGGAGGAGCGATAAGCAGGGGGCAGACGTAGAGGTTAACGCTACGATACACCCAGAAGCGCCCCACCTTGCTGATTGCCCCTACGGACAATCCCTGGTGACAACTCAGGGGATTCAGCCCCTGTAGTCGATACGATGAATGCCGCACATCACCTTACCTCGGCGTCGCTCCCCCTCAAGCGCCGTCATTGGACAACGGCTCCTCTGACACTCTACCTGGGCGACGCACCTCTTCTGGCTTGCGCACCGGGTGCGCAAGTAGGCTGTTAGGAATAGCCGGTAATCGCGCTGCTGTCAACGTCCGGACGTTGAGGGATTTTCATCTTGTACCAGTGCAATCAGCGTACAGGGCATCGCCGGGACGAAACCGGTACCGATCGGCTGCAAAGTGCCGTCCTCCCGTTGACTGAATAGCGGAATAACACCCTGATGTTTCTCAAGATATTCCAGCCAGCCAAAGTTCTCGTTTAGCTTGGTGGCCTTGATGGCCGCACCCTGTGCGATCAGACTGCTTAAGCGACCATAGGTGGCTTCTTGATTAAATAAAACCTCATGCCGACGAAAGCGCGAGCTTTCGCCACTGTTGCCGCGACCTTTCAGCGGGGCACCGGAACGGATGGCGAACACCTGCCCGTCACCAAAAATATGGCCAAAGTGATAGACCGCCAGCGCATTCTGATGGCGATTGGGCGACAGGGCCAGCACCTGTGCGGTATCGCTGAGATCGAGGTAGTTCTCGGCATGTTCGGAGTAAGCATGCCCATAATAGGCGGGGATGCCGTCCATACGCGCCTGGCGGTAATACTCCCAACTGCTGTCGGTGACGATCACCGGGATATTCATTTTTATCAACGCCTGCGCCAGCATGCGTGCCACGCTGTTGGCGCCGACAATCAGCACGCCGCGCGGTTTTTGCTGCTGTACCCGTAACCAGCGCGCCATCATGCTGCTGGTCAGGCTTTGCAGCACCACGGTTCCGATGATCACGGCGAACACCACGGTCACCAGGCGATCGGCTCCTGGATAACCGCTGCGTTGCAAGGTCAGGGCGAACAGCGAACTGACCGCCGCAGCAACGATACCGCGTGGCGAAATCCAGCACAGCAGCAGCCGATCGCGCCAGTGCAGAGAGGAGCGCCAGGTCGACACGGCAATACACAGCGGCCTTGCAATAAACTGCACCACCAGCAGCAGGCCCAGTAGCGGCCAGCCCATATCCCACAACGCCTGGATATCAAGCCGCGCCGCCAAAATGATAAACAGCGCCGAAATCAGGATCGCCGACAGTTCTTCTTTAAATGCCAGAATGTCGCTGGTATCGACATCGCGCATATTGGCCAACCAGATCCCCATCACCGTGACGGTCAGCAGGCCGGACTCGTCGGCAATGGCGTTGGACAGACCAAAAGCGGTGAGCATAATTGCCAGCACCGCCAGGTTTTGCAGGTAGCGGGGGAGCCAAACACGGCGCAGCGCCAAACCCAGCAGGTAACCGAACAGTGCACCGGCCACCAGGCCGACGGCGGCGGTAATGCCCAGGGTGTAGAACAGGTGGGTGTAAGACTCTGAATGCTGCTTCAGTACGATAAATTCAAACACCAGCAGGGTGAAGATAGCGCCGACCGGGTCGATCACGATCCCTTCCCAGCGCAACACCTGGTTGATATTGGCGTTGGGCCGCACCACCCGCATCAGCGGGGCGATCACCGTTGGGCCGGTGACCACCGTTACTGCGCCGATCAGCGCCGCCAATTCGGGGGGAAAGTCCAGCAGCCACCAGCAGCCCACGCCAATCACCAGGAAGGTCATCAGCATGCCGATGGTCACCAGGTTGCGTACCACGCCACCCAGGCCACGTATTTCCTCGACCCGCAGCGTCAGCGCGCCTTCGAACAGAATAATGGCGACCGACAGCGAAACCAGTGGGAACAGCAAATCGCCAAACAGCGCGTCCGGCTGGACCAGATGTACCAGCGGGCCCAGCACCACGCCAAACACCAGCAGCGGCAGGATCGCCGGCAGGCGTAACAGCCAGGCCAGCCACTGCGCCAGCAGCGAACTCAATCCAATAACCACCAACATCAACGGGGCAGATAATTCCATAGTAATGTCCTTCGTGTTTCAAACCGCAGCCTGATTGGCGCGCATCCTTAGCCTAATTACGTCAATGACGTGGTGATAATCTGACACAGTTTGGTGACAGTTAACTAACCCTGATAACAGGCTGTTATCCAAAAGTATAGGGGAAGAGCTGAAACGATGCGGCGGCGTTTGACAGTTAGCGCCTATCGCAAGAAAAGAGATCATAATCACAGTCGAACAGGCTACAATCGGACAACCACGTCATCTTTATTCTCAAGCCTAAGAGTGTTGCTATGAAAAATATCAATCCTAGTCAAACCGCTGCTTGGCAAGCCCTGCAGCAACATTTCGAACAGATGAAAGATGTACAGATCGGCGATCTGTTTGCTCAGGACAAAGAGCGTTTCTCCAAGTTTTCTGCCACCTTCAACGATCAGATGCTGGTGGACTACTCTAAAAACCGCATTAGCGCGGAGACCCTGGAGAAGCTGCAGGCACTGGCAAAAGAAACCGATTTGCAAAGCGCGATCAAATCCATGTTTGCCGGTGAGAAAATCAACCGTACCGAAGACCGTGCGGTGCTGCACGTTGCCCTGCGCAACCGCAGCAATACCCCGATTATCGTGGACGGCAAAGACGTGATGCCGGAAGTGAACGCGGTGCTGGCCAAAATGAAACAGTTCTGCGACCGCGTGATTGGCGGTGACTGGAAAGGTTACACCGGCAAAGCCATTACCGACGTGGTGAACATCGGTATCGGCGGTTCGGATCTCGGCCCTTATATGGCGACCGAGGCGCTGCGCCCTTACAAAAACCACCTGAATATGCATTTTGTCTCCAACGTTGACGGCACCCATATCGCCGAAACGCTGCAGCCACTGAACCCGGAAACCACCCTGTTCCTGGTGGCGTCCAAAACCTTCACTACCCAGGAAACCATGACTAACGCCCACAGCGCGCGCGACTGGTTCCTGAGCACTGCCGGCGATCAAAAACACGTAGCGAAGCATTTCGCGGCGCTGTCGACCAACGGCAAGGCGGTGGGTGAATTCGGTATCGATACCGCCAACATGTTCGAATTCTGGGACTGGGTCGGCGGTCGCTATTCACTGTGGTCGGCGATTGGTCTGTCGATTGCCCTGTCACTGGGCTTTGATAACTTTGAACAGCTGCTGAGCGGTGCGCATGCGATGGACCAACACTTCGCACAAACCCCGGCAGAGAAAAACCTGCCGGTGCTGCTGGCGCTGATCGGCATCTGGTACAACAATTTCTTCGGTGCAGAAACCGAAGCCATCCTGCCTTACGACCAGTACATGCATCGTTTTGCTGCTTACTTCCAGCAGGGCAACATGGAATCCAACGGCAAGTATGTCGATCGCAATGGTAACCCGGTGGATTACCAGACCGGCCCGATCATCTGGGGCGAGCCAGGTACCAACGGCCAACACGCGTTTTACCAGTTGATCCATCAGGGGACCAAACTGGTGCCTTGCGACTTTATCGCACCGGCCATCAGCCACAACCCGCTGAGCGACCATCACGCCAAACTGCTGTCGAACTTCTTTGCGCAGACCGAAGCGCTGGCGTTCGGTAAATCGCTGGAAGTGGTAGAGGCCGAGTTTGCCGCACAGGGCAAAACGCCGGAAGAGGTCAAGCACGTGGCGCCGTTCAAGGTGTTTGAAGGCAACCGTCCGACCAATTCCATCCTGCTGCGTGAGATCACCCCGTTCAGCCTGGGCAGCCTGATTGCCCTGTATGAACACAAGATCTTCACCCAGGGCGCGATCCTGAACATCTTCACCTTCGACCAATGGGGCGTGGAGCTGGGCAAACAGCTGGCTAACCGCATTTTGCCGGAACTGACGGGTGACGAAGCGGTCAGCAGCCATGACAGCTCAACCAATGCGCTGATCAACCGCTTTAAAGAATGGCGTTAAGCACGACGTGATTTGATGCCAATAAAAAACCCGCCTTGGCGGGTTTTTTTACATCTGAATGACTACAGATTGACTGGCACTTCGAAACTGATGCCTGCGCCCACGTCATCGGCGGTGCTGGCGTTGTTATCGGTGTACCACAGGCTGGTATCGAACTTGACCTGGGCAGGAAGGGTGTAACCCCAGCCCAGTTGAATGCCTTTCAGCGTGTCGGATTTCGGGAATGCCTGGTTGATGGTTTGATTTTTTGGATTCACTTTGGCATAGACCAAACGGGTGCTCCAGCGTTGGCCGTCATCCAGCACCAGTTCTACACGGCCGGACAGCATTTGGCCGTCACCGCCCATTGCGTGGCCCAGCGGATACCCCTGCTGATAATAACCGCCTTTATAGACATAATGGTTATACATTACGTTATCAGTATTGCCGTTTGACCGGGTATCAGAGCCTTCGATATGCCAGTTGATAGTGGTTGAGCCCCATTCCGGGTGGCCTTCCAGACCTAAAAGATAGGCATTGTGCGACGGCAACATGCCGGCTTCATCTTCACCGGTGATTTGGCCGTAGAAGCTGACTGGCAGGCCAATCAGCGGCTGCATTTTCAGCTTGAAGTCAAACCCGCCAAGCTGGTTGCCCGGATCGTTTTTCACATCACCAGTGTTGTCGTTGCCGGTCACACCGTTCCAGAACGAACTCCAGGACTGCGGACGGCCATCTCCCCCCCACATCATGACGCGTGAAGCGCCCAGCTCGAGGAAGTTGGTCGGCATCATGGTAAAACGACCACCGAACAATTTGGTATTGGGCACGGCAGTGTATTGCGACAATTGACCGGCGGTCAGCTGGTACTGCCAGCGGCCAATCCACGACAGCCAAGGGGTTTCAAACGGCGATTGGTCGGCACGCTGCAGCATAAAACCGGCAACCGGGCGTGCGGCGTCGGAACGGATCAGGCTGCCGTCATAGCCCGGTCCCCACCATTGGGATACCTCACCGAAGGACAGCCACTGGTTCCAGACTTTTACTGCACCATAGGAGCCGTTCAGGTTGAATTTGGAGCCGTCGCTGACGCGTTGATCGCCTTCGACCGACCCCTGAACGCGCACGTCCCAGAACTCGCCGTTGGCACCGGCACCGATAGTCAGGCTTTGGTCCGCATATTGGTTCTGGCCGAAGCCCTGCGGCGTGCCCGGTTTGTCGGTGGCTGCATAACCGCTGACGCGAATATTGGCCTTTAAGTCACCGACGCGGCGTTGAACGCGGTCGAGAACGTTTTTCTCGGTATTGGTTACCGGTTTGGCCTGTGAAATTACGGAGCTGATTTCTTCCTGACTCAGTGGCCAGGTGGACAGGCTGACGTTGATGACGCCACGGTCGGACAGCCAGGCGAGGTCATTACGCAGGTCATTATCAGGGGTTACCAATCCGCTGGCATGGCCACTCAATGCACAGGTAAACAGGCCAGCGGCGACCAGTCCGTTAAGTTTAGCGCGCATAAATATTCCCTTGTTAATTCGAGTTGTTTGTTTTATGTAAAGATCTATGACCCATCATAGTGGACATTTCAATTTGCTACAAATATATAACTCAGAAATATCCTAGTGTAACTAATTGAATTAAATTGAGTTTAAAGTGGTTTCCTCAGGGTAATGAATTTTAAGATAATGCCTATGTTAGGATGCGCGAATAACTACAGTGGTATTGATGGGGAATATTTATGGCAAAAACCTCCCGCTCGGTGATGATCGCCAAAGGGTTGCAACGGGTATTGAACGTGGGACTGTTGCTGCTGGCAGCGATCCTGATCGTCTTTTTGGTGAAAGAAACCATTCATTTGGCGAAAGTCTTATTTGTCAACAACGAGGAATCGACGTCCTATTTGCTGATTGAAGGGATAGTGATTTACTTTCTCTACTTTGAGTTTATCGCTTTGATTGTGAAGTATTTTGAATCGGGTTATCACTTCCCACTGCGTTACTTTATTTATATCGGCATTACCGCGATTATTCGTTTGATCATAGTGGATCATGAAAACCCAATAGATACGTTAATTTATTCTGCCGCGATATTGTTGCTGGTGGTGACGCTTTATCTGGCTAATACCGACCGTTTAAAACGAGAGTAAATGACATAAAAATGGCGGCCTGTAGGGGCCGCCGAAGACACAGGTATAGATTACCCGTCGCCTTTCAAGCTACAAGCGTTGTTAACTGCACTCGCCCACCCCAGTTACTTACTAAAGTAAGCGCCTGAGGATGGGCGAGCTGGTCGCCTAGCTGTAACTTGAAATTCATAGGGTAAAGAAATAGAACGAAGTACTTCAAGCGTATAGCAGTGGCACAAAACTAACCTTTCACCCCGCCGGCCGTCAGGCCACCGACCAGCCAGCGCTGTGCCAGCAGAAAGACGGCGGTAATCGGAATTGCTGACAGCACCGCCGCAGCGGCAAAGTCACCCCACAAATAGTTCTGCGGGTTCAAATATTGCTGCATCCCAACCGCCAGCGTATAGCTGTTGACGTCGCGCAACAGCAGTGAGGCCACCGGCACTTCGGTGATGGCAGCGATGAACGACAGAATAAACACTACCGCCAGAATCGGTACCGACAGCGGCAACAGTACCAAACGGAAAGCCTGCCACGGGCTGGCCCCGTCCAGTGCCGCCGCCTCCTCCAGAGAGTTATCGATGGTTTCGAAATAACCCTTGATGGTCCAGACGTGCAGCGCGATGCCGCCCATATAGGCGAAAATTACCCCGCCGTGGGTGTTCAGGCCGATAAACGGAATGTATTGGCCCAGGCGATCGAACAGGGCATACAGCGCCACCAGTGACAATACCGCCGGGAACATCTGGAAAATCAGCATGCTTTTCAGCAGCGTGCTTTTACCGCGAAAACGCATGCGGGCAAAAGCATAGGCGCAGGTGGTAGACAGCGTGACGATGCCAATGGCGGTGATCACCGCGATCTTGATTGAGTTCCACAACCACAGCAGGACCGGGAACGGCGGCGGGGTGACGCTGCCATCGGCGTGTGTCACGCTCATGCCGAGCGCCAACCGCCAGTGATCCCAGGAAATTTGTTCCGGTATCAGGCTGCCGGTGGCGAAGTTGCCAGACCGCAGCGAGATAGTGACTACCATCAGCAGCGGGAACATGATCAGGGCGATAAAGCACAGCATCAGAGCATGGGTTATCCACAGACGCAGACGCTGGGATTTGGGTTGGACCATAGCCATTATTTTTCTCCCTAGTCGAAGTTCATCTTGCTGGCTTTCAGATTCAGGATCGCCAGAGCGCCTACCAGCAGGAAGATCAGCGTGGCAATTGCCGCCGCCAGCCCGAAGTCCTGTCCGCCGCCGCCCTCGAAGGCGATGCGGTAGGTGTAGCTGACCAACAGGTCGGTATAACCGGCCGGCGTGGTGGTGCCGATCATGTCCGGCCCGCCGTTGGTCAACAGTTGGATCAGCACGAAGTTATTAAAGTTGAAGGCAAAACTGGCGATCATCAGTGGCGTCAGCGGTTTAATCAGCAGCGGCAGAGTGATGCGGAAAAAGTTCTGCATCGGGGTAGCGCCGTCCATCGCCGAAGCCTCGTACAGGTCGTCCGGGATGGCTTTCAGCAGCCCCATGCACAGGATCATCATGTAGGGATAACCCAGCCAGGTATTGACGATCAAAATCATGCTTTTGGCGGTGACAGGGTCGCTGAACCAGGCCGGTTTGATACCGAACAGATGGCTGAGCATCATGTTGATTTCACCGAAGCTTTGGTTGAACAACCCCTTGAAAATCAGAATCGAAATAAACGACGGCACCGCGTAGGGCAATATCAGCATCACGCGATAGACAGCCTTGCCTTTCAGCGCTTCCCACTGCACCACGCAGGCCAGCACCATGCCGACCGCTACGGTGAGGATCACGGTCATCACCGAGAACACGATGGTCCAGATGAAGATCGACACGAAGGGCTTCTTGATACCTTCGTCCTGCAACACACGCAGGAAGTTTTTCCCGCCAATGGTGACGGTGTAGCCCGGGCTTAGCGTTTCTTTGGCCCAGTTGCCGTCGGCGTTCACCGCCTGATAGAAGCCAATCTCCGGGTTGGGTCGGTATTGAATATGGGTTTGTTGGTCGGTCAGCGCATTGCTGGCCTTATCCAGTGCGTAAAGCGGGCTGGTGCCGGAAAACTGGCGCAGGGAACTCATGCGCAACTCGCCGCCATCGGGTAATTGCGCCACCAATTGGCTCAGTGCCTGACGGTTTTGAGTGATCACTCGCAGCGTAGCGCGTTCGCCTGCCGGTTCGGCGCTTTCTTCGACCAGCTTCAGCGTTTGTGGTGCGTTGGCATCAAAGCTGAAAGGTTGGGAAATCAGTTGCTGGCCGCTGTCCGGGTGGGTTAGCTGCAGAAGCCAGCGTTGGTTTTCCGCCGGATACAGGCCGAAGGTAAAGGTCTTGCCGGTCTGGAACTGACGCTGCATCAGCACCGACTGGGCGCGCTCAAAGGTGAGCTGATTGGTGCTGCTGTAGTTGGTAAAGGCGATGGCGATGGTGCAAATCAGCGGAAACAGGACAAATAGCCCCATGCCGGCGATGCCAGGGTAAACGTAGCGCCAGGCGTAGGCACGACGGTTGGCGAAGACGTAAAGTCCTGCGCTGACCAAGATCAGCGTCAGAATGGCAAACAGGTATTCACCCTGTGCATACATCAACACAATCAGATAGCAGGTAACCAGGCTGAACAGGCCGATAACCAGCCATTTCAGTATGTCACTCTGCCACCACTTCGACTTTTTGCGCGCAGGTGAACCGGCGTGAGCTAATTGCATAGGGCGTTCCTTTCTGTAAATCCACAGCGGGGTGCTTTTCCCCCTTCCTTACTTGAAGCGACACCTCTGTTAGCTGCGTTCGCTCACCCCGGTCACATAGTTATCTATGCTCCCGGAGATGTACGTACTTGCCGCCGCGGTGTCGCTCCAATTATTTTGGGGAGGTTAAACCCCGCACAACATAGTGTGTTACTTGGTGATACGGGTCTGTACGTCATCCAGCGCGGCTTTCACCGTCTGGCGGCCGCTGACGGCGTTGATCACCGCACTGCGTTCGGCGTACCAGAAAGCGCTCATCTGCGGGATGTTAGGCATGATTTCGCCGTTCTGTGAGTTCTCCATGGTGGCGGCAATCTTCGGATCTTTCGCCAGTTGTTCCTGATAAGACTTCAGTGCCACTGCGCCCAGCGGTTTGTCCTTGTTGACGTCCGCCAGCCCTTCGTTGGTCAGCAGGTAGTTTTCCAGGAATTCGGTCGCCAGTTCTTTGTTCGGACTGGCGGCGTTGATGCCGGCGGTCAGTACGCCGACGAAAGGTTTGGAAGGCTTACCTTTAAAGGTCGGCAGCAGGGTCACGCCGTAGTTGATTTTGCTTTGTTCGATGTTTGACCAGGCCCATGGGCCATTGATGGTCATAGCGGTCTGGCCTTTGTTGAACGCGGCTTCGGCAATCGAATAATCGGTATCGGCATTGATGTGTTTGTTTTTCACCAGATCGACGATGAACTGCAGGCCTGCCTGCGAGCCGGCATTGGCGACGCCCACGTCCTTGATGTTGTACTTGCCGTTCTCATACTTGAAGGCATAACCCCCGTCGGCAGCGATAATCGGCCAGGTGAAGTAGGGTTCTTGCAGGTTCCACATGATGGCGCTCTTGCCATTGGCGCGCAGCTCTTTGTCCAGCGCCGGGATTTCTTCCCAGGTTTTTGGCGCCTGTTTGATCAGGTCTTTGTTATAAATCAGCGACAGCGCTTCCACCGCGATCGGGTAGCCAATCAGCTTGCCGTCGTAGCGCACTGCGTCCCAGGTGAAGGGGAACAGTTTGTCCTGGAAGGCTTTGGAAGGATGGATCTCGGCCAGCAGGCCCGACTGCGCGTAGCCGCCAAAGCGGTCATGGGCCCAGAAGATAATATCCGGGCCGTCGCCGGTGGCGGCAACCTGCGGGTATTTCTCTTCCAGTTTGTCCGGGTGCTCGATGGTGACTTTGATACCGGTGTCTTTCTCAAATTTTTTGCCGACCTCGGCCAGGCCGTTATAGCCTTTATCGCCGTTGATCCAGATAACCAGTTTCCCTTCCTCGATCTTGGCGAAGGCGGAAGAAGAAAGCACCAGGGTGGTCAGAGCCGAAAGCACCAGTGTGCGGGCGGTGGTAAAGCTGCGAGTCATAATCCAATCCTTCTTTTTTATGGGCACGTAAATCAAGGAGAGAGGTTTCGCGGTAATAGTGGGTCACAAAGCGACACATTCTCATCCTCCCCCTCTCTACGCCCCACGCCTGCGTAGTGTGATCCAGTTAACATTGCTCTCTATTCTGTGGCGTCAGACACAAAATAGGGGGACGATTTTTGCCAGGCAGATCACAGATTTGTCTTAAGCGTTGAACTTCTCACCGCCGCGGTCGTTCTCTCATCCTCCCATCTCCTCCCCCATGAAAAATCCTGTTACGGATGATTACCCTTTATGGGGTTTACCGCACTATCGGCCACATTGATTTTCATTGCCACGAGCCGCAGGGAACCGGATTTATGTCGCCAATGCCTACCGCCACTCAGCCGACCCTGTACCGGATCCATCCGGTCAGTTTCCGTGATGGAAACGGGGATGGGGTGGGCGACACCCACGGCATGATTGCGGCGTTGCCCTACCTGAGCACGCTGTCGATTGACGGCCTGGTATTGCCGCAGGCGTTAGCGACCCAAGAGGCGGCGGCTGTCGCTGCCCAGGGTTTGGCCCTGTGGTACTGCGACGGGCCAAACCACATTCGTCGCGCCGCTGCACCGCAACAATATTTGCGCAGCCCACTGGCGTTGGAAGTCGTGCCCTTTAGCGTGGAGAGGCTGGTTGAGGTGTTGAATGCTCGCCGCACCACGTTGGCAGAAAGCCTGTGGAGCACCGGTGATGCCGACCAGCCTCGGGTAGTCAGCCATTGGGGGCAGGGTAACTTGCGCTCCGCCGATGCTTTTTTGACGCTGCTGGCGATGCTGCCCGCCCCCATTTGCCTGTATCAGGGGGAAGAGCTGGGCCTGCCGCACGCCGCCGGGCTGCAGGATCCGTTCGGCGCGCAAACGCCGATGCCATGGCATGAAGCACCCGAGCAAGTGACCGCCGGTGAGATCCATTGGTATCAGCAGGTGGCGATTGAACACCGTGCGCTGGCCATCAGTCGCCAACAGCATGACAACCAATCCACCTTGCGTTACTGCCAGTCCTTGCTGGCGCTGCGCCGTTTAGCGGTGATCCAGCAGGGGGAACTGAGCGCGGTCAGCCAGAGTAATGGTGTCGTTAGATTACTTATTACCCATCAGGATCAATGCCTTGAAGCGCTGATTAACCTGCAGCCTTATACTCAGGCGGCCGCACCGTCTGAGGCGACCTTGCCACTGGCTTGGCAGCACGGTGCACAGCAAGAGGGTCATCAATGGGTTTTGGCGGGTTTTGCGTCCGCCATTTTTACACGAAATGTTAACTGCGAAAGCAGGGGAGTAACGCATGGCTAGCGTCACATTGCGCAGCGTTTATAAGGCTTTCGGCGAAACGGTGATTTCCAAAGACGTCAATCTGACGATCAATGACGGTGAGTTTGTGGTGTTTGTCGGGCCATCGGGCTGCGGCAAATCGACGCTGCTGCGTATGATCGCCGGGCTGGAGGACATCACCTCCGGTGAGCTGATGATCGGCGATAAACGTATGAATGAGGTGCCGCCGTCCGAGCGCGGCATCGGCATGGTATTCCAGTCTTACGCGTTGTATCCGCACCTGTCTGTGGCCGACAACATGTCGTTCGGCCTGAAGCTGGCAGGGGCTAAAAAAGCGGAAATCAACCAGCGGGTCAATCAGGTATCGGAAGTGCTGCAGCTGGCCCACCTGCTCGACCGGCGGCCGAAAGCGCTGTCCGGCGGGCAGCGTCAGCGGGTGGCGATCGGCCGTACGCTGGTGGCAGAGCCGGACGTGTTTCTGCTCGATGAGCCGCTGTCCAACCTCGACGCCGCGCTACGGGTACAGATGCGCATTGAGATCTCCCGTCTGCACAAGCGCCTGCAGCGCACCATGATTTACGTCACCCACGATCAGGTTGAAGCGATGACGCTGGCCGACAAGATCGTGGTGCTGGATGCCGGGCGCGTCGCCCAGATCGGCAAGCCGTTGGAACTGTACCACTATCCAGCCAACCGCTTTGTCGCCGGCTTTATCGGATCGCCGAAAATGAACTTCCTGCCGGTCAAAGTGACCGCCGTAGAGCCTCAACAGGTCCAGGTCGAACTGCCTAACAATCAACTGGTGTGGTTGCCGGTGGAAGGTACGCAGGTGCAGGCCGGCTCGAATATGTCACTGGGCATTCGCCCGGAGCATCTGTTGCCTGGTGATGCCTCTGAAGTTCGGCTGACCGGTGACGTACAGGTGGTGGAGCAACTCGGCAACGAGACGCAAATCCACATCCAAATCCCGGCAATTCGTCAAAACCTGGTTTACCGCCAGAACGACGTGGTGCTGGTAGAAGAAGGTGCAACATTCGCCATCGGCCTGCCGCCTCACCGCTGCCATTTGTTCCGTGAAGACGGTACGGCATGTAAACGGCTGCACCAGGAGCCGGGTGTTTAAAGCATCACAGTCTGTATAACAGGAGAATAATGATGACTACTCTGCGCAAACTTCCTCTGGCACTGGCAATCGCCGCTGGTGTTCTCACCACTCAGGCCATGGCCCTTGATTTTAAAGGCTATGCCCGTTCCGGCATCGGCTGGACCGGCAGTGGTGGTGAGCAACAGTGCTTCAAGGCCACCGGCGCCGACAGCAAATACCGTCTCGGTAACGAATGTGAAACCTACGCCGAACTGAAGCTGGGTCAGGAAGTGTGGAAAGAGGGCGACAAAAGCTTCTACTTCGATACCAACCTGGCTTACTCGGTTTCACAACGTTCCGACTGGGAAGACGTGACGCCAGGCTTCCGTGAAGTGAACGTGCAGGGTAAAAACCTGATCGAATGGTTGCCGGGAGCCAATATGTGGGCCGGTAAACGCTTCTATCAGCGTCATGATGTTCACATGATTGACTTCTACTACTGGGATATCTCCGGTCCGGGTGCCGGTCTGGAAAACATCGATCTGGGCTTCGGCAAGCTGTCCGCTGCCGTGACTCGTAACTCCGAATCCGGTGGTTCGTACGGTTATCTGGATAATGAGCTGGACCAACGCCCAACCGTCAACGACACCTTCGACGTGCGTCTGGCCGGTCTGGAATTGAACCCGGGCGGTACCCTGGAGCTGGGGCTGGACTACGGTCGGGCTAACGCGCAGGACGGCTACCACCTGGCTGACGGTGCCAGCAAAGACGGCTGGTTGGTGACGGCGGAACATACCCAGAGCATCCTGACCGGCTACAACAAGTTCGTGCTGCAATACGCCACCGATTCGATGACCTCACAGAACAACGGCCGTAGCCAGGGTTCAACCATCGACAACAACGGCAAGATGATCCGCGTGCTGGATCACGGTGCCATCGACTTCAACGATCAATGGGCGATGATGTACGTTGCCATGTTCCAGGACATCGATCGCGACAACAACAACGGCAGCACCTGGTACACCGTGGGCGTGCGCCCAATGTACAAATGGACGCCTATTATGAGCACCCTGCTGGAAGCCGGTTACGACAACGTGAAATCCCAGCGGACTGGCGATCGCAACGGCCAGTACAAGGTCACCCTGGCGCAACAGTGGCAGGCGGGCAACAGCATCTGGTCACGTCCGGCTATCCGCGTATTTGCGACCTACGCCAAGTGGGATGAGAAATGGGGCTACGCTACTGCCAGCGATGCAGAGGGCAATCCAGGTCTGAAAGCAGGCACCGCCTATAACGACACCAGCATGCATACCTTCAGCCGTGGCAATGACGATGAAGTCACCTTCGGCGCCCAGATGGAAATCTGGTGGTAATGAGATAACGGGGAGAGCCAGGTGCTCTCCCCAACCTGTATTCGCCGACACCGTCTCTCTTGCCTGAGCCGCGTCGGATACCATGGGGTATAACAATGAAAAAGAATCTGCTGTCACTCTGCCTGTCACTGGCGCTTACCGTGGGCGCGCCACTGGTGGCCAATGCCGATACACCGGCTAATGTTTCCATCGCTCCGGCTATTAGCGCCAGCACGCTGCAAAGCCTGCCATGGCAACCGCTGGTGCCGCCGGTCAGCCAGGACGTAAAACTGGATAATGTCAGCCCGCAAATTAATCAGGGTGACATTCAGGGCGCTATCGCCGCCTATACGCTGCCGGCCGATCGTGGCTCGCTGGAAGTCACATTGAGCAGCATCAGCAAGAACAACTCAATTTATGCACCGAGCGTATTGGTGCTGGATGAGCATCTGCGTCCGGCAGCCTATTACCCGAGCAGCTATTTCCCTTATCAGCCACCGGGTGCGATGTCATCCGATCGTCTTGAGGGCACGCTGAAACTGACACCGGCGCTTGGTCAAAAGCAGATTTATTTGCTGGTGTACACCACCCGTCAGGATCTGGCGAAAACCACCCAATTGACTAACCCGGCGAAGGCTTATGCGCAGGGCGTGGGCAACGCGGTGCCGGATATTCCGGATCCAATTGCCAGCCACAGCACCAGTGGCACCATCAAACTGAAAGTGACGGCTGAACAGGGCAGCGGCAATATCATGATTGGCATGTTGCAACCGGCCCCGGCAGCGGCACCAGTGGTGGTGGGATCAACCGCGGTGGTTGCTGCAGCACCGACTCCGGCACCGGCTCCAACCAAACCGGCGGAACCGATGTTGAATGACACCGAAACTTACTTTAACAACGGCATCAAACAGGCGGTGAAGGCGGGCGATATCGATAAAGCGCTGAAACTGATGAATGAGGCTGAAAAACTGGGTTCTACCACAGCGCGTAAAACGTTTATTGGCAGCGTGAAAGGCAAGGGGTAGTACCCGACGCTGCCGATGCTGGCTTGATGATTGGTGCGCCTCGGCGCACCTTTTTTCATTCGTAGGCCAGCGTTTCACCGATCAGCGCCAGCAGGCGAGCATTATCCACCTGTTGCATTATCCGCACCGGCCGACCTTCGGTTTCCGGCATGCCGACCGTCAGGCGCAGACTTTGCGGTCGCCAGCGACGAGAACTGCCGCGCGTCATGGCGCCTTCCAGCGCCACATCGACAAAATACTCTTCCGTGGTGACCAACTGCGGTTCCAGCAGCCAGGCAATCACCAGTGCGTCATGGATCAGCAGCCCGGCAGATGGCGGGTATGGCGGGAGTAGTCGATCCAGGGCTGAGTGGTGGCTCGCAGGTAGCGGCACAGCGGCGTATCCGGCTGGGTCATCTGTAACAGATCGGCCTGAGTCAGCATGGTTTGCGTGGTGACGTCCAGCGGGGCGAGCGTGATATTGGCACCGCTGGTCAGCACCTGCCTGGCCGCTTCCGGATCCAGGCCGAAATTGGTGTCTTTGATGTAGCCTTCGACGTTGAACACCCCACCCATAATGACGATTTCCTTCACCGCCTGCGCCACACCTGTAGCGTGAACGCGGTAAAGATGGTTTCCAGAGGCAGTGCCCCGCAATAGGTCGTGGCGCCGTCGCAGTGCCAAAAGCCCGTAATCAAGGCGAAGGGGGCAGGGCATAGCGGGCCTACGTTCAAGCCCGATAACGCAGAGTACGGGCTTTTGGGGCGCGACCCGAAGGGCTGGGGCCATTTTAACGCGCACCTGTGTTACGAGCCGCTTATTTGGCCCACCAAACCTCACGACTCGCGCCTTGCTGCGCGCTCAAATGACCGCCAGCGGCGCTCACGAACTATTGCAGGACGCAGCCTTATGTCGGCAAGAGGGTTTGCTGATAAAGTTTTGGACTGATGGCGATTCAACGCTGCGGTAATAAGGGGGTCTACGCGCGTAGATAAAACAATGCTGCAGAGGTGAAATTTTGCTGAGGACCACATAATCCCCACCGCGCCGGGGAATGAAGGTAAAGAAAACAGAGGGCAGAAAGATGACAAGGCGGTGCTTTTAAGGCGCGAAGTTTTGCTGTGTGGCACCCCTCGAATCAGCCTGCCGCTTTTGAATTTCTGCGTTACAATGGGCGCCTGTTAACAGTTTGTCTGGTCTGGCGCAGCCGCAGGGCGCGGCGTCAGGCATGGAGTAGAACAATGTCAGGCATTAGGGATTCGATCCTACCGCCGCTGGAGTGGCTATCCGCACAACATCCTCCGGTACCCGTCGCCGTCAGCGACTGGTTGATGGAGCCAGGCTCCATGACGCGCCGCTTTGAACGCCACTGTGGACGGGTGCACGTCGAACCGCAGCGCGAATGTTTTGTTACCCGCGACCAACTGGGGGAAGAGGCAGAACACCTGCCGGACAGTCCGCGCTATTGGCTGCGTGAAGTTGTGTTGTTGGGCGACAACCAGCCCTGGCTATTGGGGCGCACGGTGATCCCATTGGAAACGCTGACCGGCCCTGATCTGGCACTGGTGGATTTGGGCACCTTGCCACTGGGCCGTTATCTGTTCAGCAGCGATGAACTGACTCGCGATTACATCCATATTGGACGGCAAGATCTACTGTGGGCGCGCCGTTCCCGCCTGCGGCTGGCGGGTAAGCCGCTGTTGCTGACTGAACTGTTTTTACCGGCTTCGCCGCTGTACGCGACAGGAAGTTCGGTTCCCGAATGATGAGGAGAGAAAAGACCTTGGAAGGAAGCGTGAATCAAAGCAAATGGCAGGCTTATAGCCATCTGATGCGCATTAACAAACCTATTGGCACCTTGCTGTTGCTGTGGCCGACGCTGTGGGCACTGTGGCTGGCGGGCAAGGGCGTGCCGTCGCTGTCTATCCTGGTGGTGTTTGTGGTTGGGGTCTTCCTGATGCGTGCCGCCGGTTGTGTCGTGAATGATTACGCCGATCGCGCTGTAGATGGCCACGTTAAGCGTACTGCCGGTCGCCCGATGCCGAGTGGCCGGGTGAGCGAGAAAGAGGCCAAGGTGCTGTTTGTCGTGTTGGTACTCGTCTCGTTCGGACTGGTGCTGACGCTCAATGCGATGACCATCTGGCTGTCACTGGCGGCGCTGGCGCTGGCGTGGGCCTATCCGTTTATGAAACGGGTCACTCATCTGCCGCAGTTTGTTCTTGGCGCGGCGTTTGGCTGGGGTATCCCGATGGCCTATGCCGCCGTCAGTGAATCCTTACCACTGAGCTGCTGGCTGTTGCTGTTGGCCAATATTTGCTGGACGGTGGCTTACGACACCTTATATGCGATGGTTGACCGTGACGATGACCTGAAGATTGGCATTAAATCTACGGCCATTTTGTTTGGCCGTTACGACAAGCTGATTGTTGGTTTGCTGCAGTTCGCCACGCTGCTGCTGATGCTGTGGGTCGGTTATCTGACGCAGATGAGCGGGGCCTTTTACTGGTCGCTGTTGCTGGCGGGTGCCTTGTTTATCCATCAGCAAAAACAGATTGCCAGCCGTGAGCGTGATGCCTGCTTCAAAGCGTTCATGGATAACAATTATGTCGGGCTGGTGTTGTTTATCGGTATTGCACTGAGTTACTGGCAGGGTTAGGGCGTTACAGCAATAAAAAAGGCACCCGAGGGTGCCTTTTTGTTTTGTATCAATGGATTAGTCTTCTTTCTCTTCCGCTGCGACCGTTTCCGGCAACGCGTTGGTTTCCGCCGGCATACTGACGCTCTCTATGGTCAGCTTGATTTCCGGGGTAATCAAATCGCTCAGCATGTTGTAGACCTCCATGGTGTGCTCACGGACCGCATCGCCGATGTCATTGATGTAGCCTTCTGCACGCAACGTCGCCACCAGGGTGGAGAACACCGCCTTGTCGAAGAACTCCGGCGCGTTGATGCCATGCAGCACCGACAGACGCTGGGCCATAATACGGCTCTCTTTCTCCAATGCCCCACGGTTGATGCTTGGATTGGCACTGAGAATCGACATGGTGATGGCATAGCGCTGCAGTGTTTCACGGACACCGGCGGCCAACAACTGTAGCGGACGGATGCGGGCTGGATTCAGTGCCAGACTGTCACCCTTGTCGCAGATCAGTTGCTGACGGATCATTTCGTCGATCAGCGGCCGCAGCACTTCCGGCAGCTGTTCCTTGTCGTTATGCAGGAACAACTCGGCCTTCAGCATCGGGTAAATCAGGCCAATCTGCCGTAGCAGTTCGGCGCGCGATACCCGGCGGTGATGCATCACGATAGTGGCGATCAGCGATGGCAGAACCAACAGATGATGGATATTGTTACGGTAATAGGTCATCAACACCGCCTGCTCGCGCGGCAGGATGATGATATCGCCGATGTTATCCTTCTCCACCTCGAACTTGTTCATGTTCAGCGCGTGGTCCAGCAGCTCATCCGGCGTCTGGGTGGGTACGGTAACGTCACCGGCATAAGGCACATTACGCATCAGTTGCAGATAGCACTCCAACTGCTCAAGCAACTGTTCACGGGTCAGCGAACGCTGGCGTGAGGCCAGCAGCGCCGTGGAACACAGGTTCATGGCGTTGGCAGCGGCGGCATTGTTGATGCGCACCATAATCTTGGCCGCCAAATCGTTGACCGTTGGCGTTAGCCAGCTTGGGCGCTGGGCTTCGATCGGGTCAATGGATTCGCGCCACTGTGGCACATTCTGGTTCAGGTAAGCGGTCAACGGCAGTGGGTCACCAAAGTTGACGTAACCCTGGCCGAGATTGCGCAACTTGCGCAGGCCGCGCAGCATCTGCAGCAGGCTCTCTTTTTCCTTGGTCGCGCCACGCAACTCTTTGGCGTAGGTGCCCACTTCCATCACGTGTTCGTAACCGATGTAAATCGGCACCAGTGTGATAGGACGGCTACCGCCGCGCAGCATCGCCTGAATGGTCATCGACAGGGTGCCGGTCTTCGGCTCCAGCAAACGTCCGGTACGGGAACGACCGCCTTCAACAAAGTATTCCACCGAGTAACCGCGGGTAAACAGCTCGCCGAGGTATTCACGGAATACCGTCGAGTACAGCTTGTTGCCTTTGAAAGTACGGCGAATAAAGAAAGCGCCCAGGCGACGGAAAATCGGCCCGGCCGGCCAGAAGTTGAGATTGATACCGGCAGCGATGTGCGGCGGTACCAGACCCTGGTGATATAGCACGTAGGACAGCAGCAGGTAGTCCATGTGGCTGCGGTGGCAGGGCACATAAACAATCTCGTGGCCGTCCTGCGCCAACTGACGCACGCGTTCGGCGTTAGTGACGTTGATGCCTTGATACAGTCGGTTCCAGGTCCAGCTCAGCACGCGATCGGAAAGGCGCACCGTCTCGTAAGAGAAGTCGGCCGCGATCTCTTCCATCAGCGCAATGGCATTCTGCTGGGCTTTTTCGTGGGAGATTTTCTTGCTGCGAGCTTCGTCCTCGACCGCTTTTTCGATCGCCTTGGACGCCAACAGCTTGTTGAACAGGTCCTGACGGGCCGGCAGGCTTGGGCCGACGGCGGCCAGACGCTGACGCGAGAAGTGCATGCGCGCTACGCGAGCCAGTTTCTGCGCAATGATTTTGTCCGTACCGTGCTCGGTGGCCATGCGGCGCAGCGAAACGGTATTGGAAAAACGGACAAAGCTGTCACGGCCGAGCCACAGCACGGCGAAGAATTTCTGCACGCCGTTCAGCAGACGCAGGTGCGGGGTGCCGTGACCTTCACGCCCCGGAGAGCGGCCGAACATCACCGAAACCGGCAGCATCTGAATGTCGAGATCCGGATTACTGCGGTGCAGATCCAGATAGTCGTGGAACAGTTTTACCGACTCTTCTTTCGGCGTGTAGTAGCGGAATACGCGCGGGCCGTCGTGAATAAACACGTGGCTTGGCAGCACGGTGCCGTCTATCTCCAGCGGATCGAGGGGATCGGGCAGATCTTGCGCCAGGCACTGGGTGCGCAGCGTCAGCAAATCCGCCTTGGAATTATAAGGTAAAACATACAAAATCGGCCGTGAGGGATCCAACCCTAACTCCGTGACCGGATCTGAAGGGATAACCTTACTTCTTACCAACAGTTTAAGTGGTAAATTCAATAGTTTATAATAAATTTTACGCCAACCTGACATAACAACGTGAAGCCTCTTGTTAGCAATGCGCCGCAAGCATACCAGAAACCGGGTAGCAGATCTGTGGTGTTGGAAAACCGAGAGCCGGGAACGTTTCCTGGCCTAGACTGTTTAATTATGACTTATCTCTGCGAAAGGCACTAAAAAACATGGCAAACCAAGCAACCGGCCTGACCCGTATTATTAAAGCTGCCGGCTACTCTTATAAAGGCTTTTCCGCTGCCTGGCAGCATGAAGCGGCATTCCGCCAGGAATTGGTGGCGACCGTGCTGGCTATCATACTGGCGATTTGGCTGGACGTAGGTGCGATAGCGCGCATTTTACTGATCGGATCTGTGCTGTTGGTGATGATCGTCGAAATACTCAACAGCGCGATTGAGGCGATTGTCGACCGGGTGGGGACCGAGTATCACGAGCTTTCCGGCCGGGCTAAGGATATGGGCTCCGCGGCGGTCTCGCTGGCGATTATTTTGGCGCTGTTTGTCTGGGGTTCGGTGCTGTGGCAGCACTTTGCCTGAGTGGCGGAGTTTCGTTGCGACACGTGTCGCTAATCCCTGATTTTTATTCACTCTTCGGTTCCCAAGCCGCAGTTACCTGTATATACTCACAGCAAGACTGTATAAACAAACAGGGGGCGGAATGAAAGCACTAACTACCAGACAGCAAGAGGTCTATGATCTGATTCGCGATCATATTTCGTCCACTGGCATGCCGCCAACGCGCGCCGAGATCGCCATGCGTCTGGGGTTCCGTTCGCCAAATGCCGCAGAAGAACACCTGAAAGCGCTGGCGCGTAAAGGCGTTATCGAGATTATCTCCGGGGCTTCGCGCGGCATTCGCCTGCTGATGGAAGATGAAGAGGGTTTACCGCTGATTGGCCGTGTAGCCGCCGGTGAACCGCTGCTGGCGCAGCAGCATATCGAAGGGCACTACAAGGTCGATCCTTCCCTGTTCAAACCGAGCGCGGATTTCCTGCTGCGGGTCAATGGCATGTCGATGCGTGACATCGGTATTCTCGACGGCGATCTGCTGGCGGCACATAAAACTCAGGACGTGCGTAATGGCCAGGTGGTTGTGGCACGCATTGAAGATGAAGTTACGGTCAAGCGCCTGAAAAAACACGGTAACGTGGTTGAGCTGCTGCCGGAAAACAGTGAATTCCAGCCGATTGTGGTCGATCTGCGTCAGCAGAATTTCACCATTGAAGGTTTGGCGGTCGGTGTGATCCGCAATGGCGACTGGGTTTAATCCTCACGCCCAAACATCGTCCTCTGATTCAAGTCGCCCCAGCTCTGGGGCGATGTCATATCTGATTCACTATATACCCTATAGCTTTCAAGTTGCAGCTAGGCGGCCAACTCGCTCATCCCCAGGCGCTTACTCAGGTAAGTAACTGGGGTGAGCGAGTGCAGATAACAACGCTGCAACTTGAAAGATGACGGGTATACACGGGAACATTTCACTATGCGCCTGCTTTCTGCCTTCACCAGCGATACCGATAAAGCCCTGTGGCGCCTTGCGCTGCCCATGATTTTCTCCAATATCACCGTGCCGCTGCTTGGGCTGGTGGATACCGCAGTCATCGGCCACCTCGATAGCCCGACCTATCTGGGCGGCGTAGCGGTTGGCTCCATGGCGACCAGCTTCCTGTTTATGCTGTTGCTGTTTTTGCGCATGAGCACCACCGGGCTGACCGCACAGGCATTGGGGGCACAAAATCTGCAGGGTCTGGCACGAGCCTTTATGCAGCCGTTGCTGCTGGCGGTGTTGGCCGGGGCGGCGATTGTGTTGCTGCGCTATCCGCTGATCGAGTTGGCACTAAAAGTCGTCGGTGGCGATAGGGCGGTGCTGGAACAGGCTCGTTTATTCCTCGAGATCCGCTGGCTGAGCGCCCCGGCGGCGTTGGCCAATATGGTGATCCTGGGTTGGTTGCTAGGCGTGCAATACGTGCGCGCACCGGTGATCCTGCTGATTGTCGGCAACCTGTTGAATATCGTATTGGATATCTGGCTGGTGATGGGACTGGGCTGGAACGTGCAGGGGGCCGCGACGGCGACGGCCATTTCTGAATATGCCACTCTGCTGCTGGGATTATGGCTGTCCTGGCGCGTGATGCGCATACGCGGTATTTCTGTGCCGATGCTGCGCCAAGCCTGGCGCGGTAACCTACGGCGTCTGCTGGCGTTGAATCGCGACATTATGCTGCGTTCATTGCTGCTGCAACTGTGTTTTGCCTCGCTGACTATCTTCGGTGCCCGGCTTGGTGGCGAGGTGGTTGCGGTCAATGCGGTACTGATGAATTTGCTGACCTTCACCGCTTATGCGCTGGACGGTTTTGCCTACGCGGTAGAGGCGCATTCGGGGCATGCCTATGGGGCCCGTGACGATAGCCAACTGCGCAAAGTATGGCGTGCAGCTTGCCGCCAGGCCTGTCTGGTGGCGTTGGGCTTTGGTCTGCTCTATGCCGTTGCCGGGCCGCAAATCATTGCTGCCTTGACCTCTTTACCGGAACTGCGTGCGCTGGCGAGCCACTATCTGCCGTGGCAGATAGTGCTGCCATTGGTGGGAGTATGGTGCTATTTGCTGGACGGCATGTTTATTGGTGCCACCCGCGGTACAGAAATGCGTAACAGCATGGCAGTAGCCGCCGCCGGTTATGGGCTGACGCTGTTTACCCTGCCTGTATTAGGCAACCATGGATTGTGGCTGGCGCTGGCGGTATTTCTTTCCCTACGTGGCCTTGCTCTCGGGTGGATTTGGCATTGCCACAGGGTGCGAGGGACCTGGTTTGCGGCGGATGCGACACAATCAAGAATAACAAATCATTAGTTTAGTTTATGTTTTTATTTATATTAAGTTACATTTTCTTGAGCGAAATTGTTTCCGCTTACTTGCTGTTCTTCTGGGGTTTTTACTGATTTCTATTTGTTTTATGAATTTTTATCCTGACTTTTTCTTTTTTTTCGCTATCTGTAGCTATAGTTAATCATGTGGTCGGCGGAATAAATTGGAACTGACAATCCTGTTGTTCAGGTCAATTGACCGAAATTATTACTCAGTTAAGTCCGGCCACAGGTGTTTAAAACTGACTAATCACAGGTAACGGAGAGGTTATGAACAAAGATCAAGCCGACGGTAACTGGAAGCAGTTTAAAGGGAAAGTGAAGGAACAGTGGGGCAAGCTGACCGATGACGATCTGACGGTCATTGAAGGGAAACGTGAACAGCTTGTCGGTAAAATTCAGGAACGTTACGGCTACCAGAAAGAGGCGGCCGAGAAAGAAGTTAAATCCTGGGAAGACCACAACAAGTATCGCTGGTAGCGCGCTGGGCCGCAGCGGATTGCGGCCACAAGCTACTTTTAAAGGCGCGGCGTTTTTATCCCCTTGACGCCAAGCCTGCAGGTACAGGGAAGTACCTGAAAACCCAATCTATTTCTTCTTGATGGCGATGCTGTGATCGTGTTCACCGCAGTCATGCTTGCTGTCACAGGCTTCTACCTCAACGCATCCCGCACACAGGCCATGCGCCTCCACCACGTTATGGCGCAGAACAAAACCAGACTCCTTCGCCAGTTTCTGCAGCGTCTCTTCGACCCCGTCGGTAGTGCGTTCGGTCACCTGACCACAGCGATCGCAGATAAACAGCGCGGAAGTGTGCGTCGGCTGTTCGAAGTGATGGCACAGCACGTAGCTGTTAGCCGATTCCACCCGGTGAATGAAGCCTTGTTCCAGCAGGAAATCCAGCGCACGGTACACCGTTGGCGGTTTGGCCTGGGGTTCGGCGACGCGCAGCAGATCGAGCAGGTCGTAAGCGCTGATGGCACCGGGCTGCTGTGCCATCAGGCGTAACACTTCCAGCCGCTGCGGTGTCAGACGCACATTGCGTTGCTGACAGAGTTGTTCTGCCTGCGCCAGCAGCTTTTCCTGGGTGCTTGAGTTCATGGCAAATTTCCCGGTACGTAAAAAAGCCGATTTTACCATGCTTCAGTCAAATCGCCGAGAGTCGGCCCCGTTTCCTCTGATATGGCGCACTAATCGGCTGGTTTACCGCCTGCTGCCAGTCACGAGTGTGACGATGTTCACATTTGGAGCGCCGGAGACAGTGGATCCTTAGCCGGCAAGTGAGTGCTGCAAGCGCTCTGCCAGCGCGGCCATTTCCGGCGCAGGATTATGGCCTATCAGCATAAAACCATGACGGCCATCGGCCCAGTAGACCACGTTCATCCCCTGGCGGCGCTCGCTTTGGGCGGACTGCGGCTTGCCCGGTTGCTGAACAATACACAGCGCCAGCGCACCGAATTGTGCATCCAGCCAGGTTAATTGAGCGATACGCCGATCGTCATAAGCCAGCATGCGAGCGTTTTTCAGCTCGGCGCCGCTCAACATTAACTTCGGTACCGAGAGTGCGATGCCCAGCCGATCGCCGGTTTGCTGTAGCTGATGGGCAATCTGTGTTGTCGTATCATCGAAGCCTGCCAGCGTTTCCGGCGTGTACAGTGCCATATATTGGGCGACCAGACCGCGCCAGTTGTCTTCGGGCTGGCTGAGCTGTAAATAAGCGCGATCGCCGGCGATGCCGAGTGCCAGAAAACCAACGGCGGCGGCGATCAGGCTGCGCCGACTGATACCGCGCTGTGGCACTGGGGCGGTAAGGGGGCCTGCGGAGTGCAGACGTTGTACCGGCGCCTCATCAAGCAATGGGGCAAATGCCTGCTTAAAAGGCAGGGTGCTGCGTGCCAATAACGACAAACGTTCTGCCAGCGCGGGTTCATCGATCAGACGCTGTTCCAGAAGCTGGCGCTGCCGTGGGTCCAATTGATTGTCCAGATAGGCGACCAGCAGTTCATCCGCAGCGTAGGTTGAGCTCATTATTGTTCTCCTTTTGCCTGGGGTGAACGGGTTTGCAGCACGCTGTCGTTTGCCAATCTCAGGCGCGCCGCTGCCAGACGACTCATGATGGTGCCGATGGGCACGCCAAGTACCTCGGCGGCTTCACGGTAAGACAGCTCCTCCACATAGACCAGAAACAGCGTATTGCGCTGCGCCTCCGGCAGACGGTTAACCCGCAGCATCACCTCATTAGCCCAAATCGGCTCTTCGCTGTTTTCCTGCCCGGTCAGTTCGTCGACGTCGACAAAACCCTGCCCCTGGCGGATATGCTGGGCGCGAGTCTCGTTAAGCCAGATAGAATGAAGGATCGCAAACAACCAGCGGTCCATCCGCGTGCCCACGGCAAACTGTGCGGCGCGTTCCAGCGCACGCACGCAGGTGGCTTGAACCAAATCGTCGGCAACATCCCGCCGGTGAGAAAGCACCAGGCCATAGCGCCACAGGCGGGAAAGATACTGGCCGATTTCGTTACGGATCGCGTCGCTACTGATGTTTACCTCCGGGCCAGGCTAGATCATGATTCTGGGTGGTGATCGATGGCTGCCGCCAGATCGCGGTACTCTTCACAGCCGGTGCCGCAGAGCGACTGGATCACCTTCAGTTGCTCTTTCGCCAAATCCTGACGGCCCTTGACCATATAGGCTTCACCCAGATATTCACGGACTTTTGGGTATTTCGGATCAAGCGCTACTGATTTTAAATAGTAGCCGATCCCTTCATCGGTGCGGCCGAGCTTGCGGGTGGCGTAGCCGCGGTAGTTCAGTGCAACCGCGGTGTTAGGATCCTTCAGGGTATTGAGCACATCGAGGGCTTCCTGATAGCGGCCGCTTTTTGCCAGCGAATAGGCATAATTCGCTCTATCGTTGTCGCCGATCATGCTGCCTTTATCCACCATGCAGGTCTTGGTTTTGGTATCGTATATTTGGCCTTTCGGACAGGTGGGGGTGGTCTGGCCGCTACCGTCACCGCCCATCGCCAGGGCCGCACCGGAGAGCAGCAGAGAACCGGCAATGACCGGCAGCAGCAGGCGTTTAACGAAACTGTTCATGGTTATTTCCTCATTGGGAAGGGCGCAGAGCTGCACCCCTGTCGAGTGAACACCCGACAGGGCTTTTTTATTCGTTTTTTCGGGGGCTTTTTTAACCGGGCGGTACAGCGGTTTTCCCAACGCCGTCGATTGTCGCTATAATAGCCGTTTGCGGCAGCATGCCGTTCGTTGAAACCAGACAGAATCAGGTAGCCAGTAACCCAGCATGACGACAGACAACAACGCTCCAAAATACGCCGCCAATCGTTTCTCCATCGCGCCGATGCTCGACTGGACCGATCGTCATTGCCGTTACTTCCACCGCCTGCTGACCAAGGAAACACTGCTGTATACCGAGATGGTGACTACCGGCGCGATTATCCACGGCAAGGGCGACTATCTGGCCTACAGCGAAGAAGAACATCCGGTGGCGCTGCAGCTGGGCGGTAGCGATCCGGCCGCGTTGGCGCACTGTGCCAAATTGGCCGAGCAGCGCGGCTACGACGAGATTAATCTTAACGTCGGTTGTCCGTCCGATCGGGTGCAGAATGGGATGTTCGGTGCCTGTCTGATGGGGCAGGCAACGTTGGTTGCCGACTGCATCAAGGCAATGCGTGACGTGGTGTCGATCCCGGTGACGGTGAAAACCCGTATCGGCATTGATGACCAGGACAGCTATGAGTTTCTGTGTGATTTTATCGCCACCGTTGCCGGACGCGGTGAATGCGATATGTTCACCATTCATGCGCGCAAAGCCTGGCTGTCGGGCCTGAGCCCGAAAGAGAATCGTGAAGTGCCACCGCTGGATTATCCGCGTGTCTATCAGTTAAAACGTGATTTCCCAGAACTGACTCTGGCCATCAATGGCGGGGTGAAAACGCTGGAAGAGGCGAAGCAGCATCTACAGCATCTGGACGGCGTAATGATGGGGCGCGAAGCCTATCAGAACCCAGGCATTCTGGCGCGGGTCGACAGTGAACTGTTCGGTCGCCAGACCGACGTGATGGACAGCGTGGCGATTATTGAGTCGCTGTACCCTTACATCGAACGTGAACTGTCGAACGGCACCTATTTGGGCCATATCACCCGCCATATTTTGGGCCTGTTCCAGGGCGTACCGGGCGCGCGTCAGTGGCGTCGCCACCTGAGCGAAAATGCCCATAAGCCAGGGGCTGATGCGCGCGTGGTTGAGCAGGCACTGGACTTGGTGCGCTTGCCGCGTACCGAAATGGCGTAATCGACATAAATATCTGACTAAAAGTTAGCATTTTTGACCAGGCATGTCGCGTTGTGTGATGTGCCTTTTTTTTAATTTCAGTCACTTAGTTTCCACTCCGGTCTGGCACGCTTCTTGTAATAGCTCAGCAGATACTTTGTTTTGCGAAGGAGCAAAATCATGTTGGAACTCTTCTTTCTGGTCGGCTTTGTTGTGATGCTGATGGTGACCGGGATTTCACTGCTGGGCGTGTTTGCCGCGTTGCTGGTGGCGGCGGCGTTTATGTTACTCGGTGGTCTGTTTGCGATGGTGATTAAGCTGCTGCCGTGGTTGATTCTGGCTGTGGTAGGTGTCTGGATTTACCGTTCGATGCAGAAACCGCAAATACGCCGCTACTGATTTTTTTGTTGAATAATCAGTCGGTCACGCTGAAATCTACGCAACAGACTTGTTCTGAATGCGGCAGCGATCACAGCTTGGCGCTTTAAATGCTAATGCGCCGCATTAGCCATGTTTTTTGCCTTTCCGGGCTGTTAGGATATTCGTCGATGCAGCGATGCGACCTATTTCATCACCGCAAGAGACACTGATCCAATACGAGTGTTGCTCAAGCAACCCCCTGTTTCTGGCGGACTCTGCTCTACCCCTACAAACGCAGTAATAGAAAGGGCTCCTTACGGGGCCCTTTTCTTTTGCCGGTGATCAGGGGATCAGCAAGCTTGAACCGCTGGTGTTGCGGCTTTCCAGCACCTGATGCGCGCGTTGTGCATCGGCCAGCGCAAACTTTTGCTCTTCCTTCACATCGACTTTGATAGCCCCGCTGCCGATCAATGAAAAAAGCTCATTGCTGGCATACTGCAGTTCAGCGCGGTTGGTAATGTAGCCGTTAAGCGAAGGGCGGGTGACGTACAGTGAGCCTTTTTGGTTCAGCAGCGCCAGATCAACACCGGTGACAGGGCCGGAGGCATTGCCAAAGCTCACCATTAGCCCACGCCGCTTCAGGCTGTTAAGCGAGGCCTGCCAGGTACTTTGGCCTACCGAGTCGTAAACGACGCCGACTTTCTCGCCCTGTGTCAGCTCAGACACGCGCTGTGCGATATCTTCTTTATGGTAATTGATGGTTGCCCAGGCGCCGGCGTGCTTCGCCAGTTCGGCCTTTTCATCGGAGCCGACGCTACCGATAAGTTTTGCCCCGAGCGCTTTAGCCCACTGGCAGGCAATCAGCCCAACTCCCCCTGCGGCGGCATGAAACAGGAACACTTCACCCGGTTGCACCTCATGGGTTTGGCGCAGCAAATAATGCACCGTCAACCCTTTCAGGAAAGAGGCTGCGCCCTGCTCAAAGCTCAGGTTATGCGGTAGCAATGCCACTTTTTCCTGCGAAACGTTGTGCACGTCGCTGTAGGCGCCAAGCGTCGACTGGGCATACACCACCCGGTCACCCGGTTTCAGCACGCTGACACCGGCACCGACCTTGGTGACTACCCCGGCAGCCTCAGTGCCCAACCCGCTCGGCAGCTTGGCGGGCGGGTACAGACCGCTGCGCACGTAGGTGTCGATATAGTTGATGCCGATCGCCTTGTTCTCGATTTGCACCTCACCGGCTGCCGGGTCTACGGGGGTAAAATCAACGTATTGCAAGACTTCCGGGCCGCCGGTGGCGGAGAATTGAATGCGCTTTGCCATTTCATTACCTCGTGTGGGGGTCTGATTTCACCCTACGCGTTTTAGCATCGGCGATCCAGTTTGCCCTGGGGGGCTTGATACTTTTTGCATCTGTTATGCGCAGGAATCACAGCTAAAAATCACGTATACTCTCGCGTCAGGATCCTCCATTCGCCACCGGATAAAGAATACGTTTCATGGCAGGAAAAAAACCAACCAACAGAACAAACGCAGACGAAGCCAAAGAGCGCCCAAGAGACCGCCAGATGGAAGGGCTGAAGATGCCGCCACATTCGCTGGAGGCGGAACAGTCCGTGTTGGGCGGTTTGATGCTGGATAACGAACGTTGGGACAACGTGTCCGAACGCGTAGTCTCCAACGATTTCTTCAGCCGCCCGCATCGCCTGATCTTTACCGAGATGCAGCGCCTGCTGGAAATGAGCCGACCGATCGACCTGATCACCCTGTCCGAATCGCTGGAACAGCGCGGTGAACTCGATTCCGTCGGGGGCTTCGCCTACCTGGCCGAATTATCGAAAAACACTCCAAGTGCTGCCAACATCGGTGCTTATGCAGATATCGTGCGTGAACGTGCGGTAGTGCGTGAGATGATCTCGGTAGCCAATGAAATCGCCGACGCCGGTTACGATCCACAGGGTCGCAGCAGTGAAGACCTGCTCGATCTGGCCGAATCACGGGTGTTCCAAATCGCGGAAAACCGGGCCAGCAAAGATGAAGGCCCGAAAGGCATTGAGCGTATCCTGGAAGATACCGTTGCGCGCATAGAACAGCTGTATCAGCAGCCACACGATGGCGTTACCGGGGTAGATACCGGCTATCAGGATCTCAATAAGAAAACCGCCGGTTTGCAGAAATCGGATCTGATCATCGTCGCCGCCCGTCCTTCGATGGGTAAAACTACCTTCGCCATGAACCTGTGCGAACACGCCGCGATGACGCAGGAAAAGCCGGTACTGATCTTCAGCCTTGAGATGCCAGGCAACCAGATCATGATGCGTATGCTGGCGTCGCTTTCGCGTGTAGACCAGACGCGTATTCGTACCGGCCAGCTCGATGACGAGGACTGGGCGCGAATTTCCAGCACCATGGGTATCCTGCTGGAGAAGCGCAATATGTACATTGATGACTCCTCCGGCCTGACGCCAACCGAAGTTCGCTCCCGTGCGCGCCGTATTTTCCGTGAACATGACGGCCTGAGCCTGATCATGATCGACTACCTGCAGCTGATGCGTGTGCCGTCCTTGTCCGACAACCGTACGCTGGAGATCGCTGAAATTTCCCGTTCGCTCAAGGCGTTGGCGAAAGAACTGCAGGTGCCGGTGGTGGCGCTGTCGCAGTTGAACCGAAGCCTGGAGCAGCGTGCCGACAAGCGCCCGGTCAACTCCGACCTGCGTGAGTCCGGTTCCATCGAGCAGGATGCCGACCTGATTATGTTCATCTACCGTGATGAGGTTTATCACGAGAACAGCGATCTGAAAGGGATTGCCGAAATTATTTTAGGTAAGCAACGTAACGGCCCAATCGGTTCCGTGCGTCTGACCTTTAACGGCCAGTGGTCGCGTTTTGATAATTACGCGGGGCCACAATATGATGACGAATAATCAGCTAAGGAACTGAAATGAAAGCGGCAACCGCTGTAATCGATCGCCGCGCTCTGCGACATAATCTGCAACAGGTGCGCCGCCAGGCGCCGCAAAGTCGCCTGATTGCCGTTGTGAAAGCAAACGCTTATGGACATGGCCTGCTGGAAACAGCGCACACCCTGCAAGACGCCGACTGTTACGGCGTGGCGCGCATTGGCGAGGCGCTGATGCTGCGCTCCGGCGGTATCGTCAAACCGATCCTGATGCTGGAAGGTTTCTTCTGTGCCGAAGATCTGCCGGTGTTGGTGGCCAACAACATCGAAACTGCCGTACACAGCATCGAACAGCTTGAAGCGCTGGAGCAGGCCACGTTGGCGCGACCGGTACCGGTGTGGATGAAGCTCGATACCGGCATGCATCGTCTGGGCGTGCGCCCGGAGCAGGCAGAGGCGTTCTATCAGCGTCTGAGTGCCTGCCGTAACGTGGTGCAGCCGGTCAATCTCATGAGCCATTTCAGCCGCGCCGATGAGCCTGAGTCGGACACTACGCTCAAGCAAATACAGTGTTTCGAAAGCTTTGCCGCCGGTAAACCGGGGCAGCGTTCGATCGCCGCCTCCGGTGGCACCCTGCTGTGGCCGGATGCGCACAACGAGTGGGTACGCCCAGGCATTATCTTGTACGGTGTTTCACCGATGGAAGGTTCCCAAGGCTGTCAGTATGACCTGCAACCGGCCATGACGCTTAAATCCAACCTGATCGCGGTGCGTGAACACAAAGCCGGTGAATCGGTGGGTTACGGCGGCACCTGGATTAGCGCAGGTGATACCCGTTTGGGCGTGGTGGCAATGGGTTATGGCGACGGCTACCCGCGCAGTGCACCGACGGGGACACCGGTGTGGCTTAACGGCCGTGAAGTGCCGATAGTCGGTCGGGTGTCGATGGACATGATGTCGGTCGATTTGGGGCCGGAGGCTACCGATAAGGTTGGCGATGAAGTGGTGCTGTGGGGCCAGGCTTTACCGGTCGAACGCATTGCCGACTGTACCGGCATCAGCGCTTATGAACTGATTACCAAACTGACGCAGCGCGTGTCGATGGAATACATCGGCGAATAGCCTGTGAGGGGCCAGCGCCTGCCGGCCCCAATCATTAATGCGTTATTTCTTTACCGCCAGCCATTGATCGATAATGCTCTGATACTCGCCGGTCGCTTTGGACAGGTGCAGCCACTGATCCACATACAATTTCCAGCTTAAATCATCACGCGGCAGCATGTAGGCCTTCTCGCCGTACTGCATCGGTTTTTTGGGATTCACCGCGCACAGTTTCGGGAAACGCTTTTGCTGATACAGCGCCTCGGAGGCGTCGGTGATCATCACATCGGCTTTCTTGTCGACCAACTGCTGGAAAATTCCCACGTTATCATGGGTCAGCGTCAGTTTGGCCTTGGGCAGATAGGCGTGCACGAAGGCTTCATTGGTACCGCCCGCCGGCTCCAGCAGACGCACCGACGGTTTGTTGATCTGGTCGATGGTGCGGTATTTCTTCACGTCGGTGCAGCGTACCAATGGGATCTTGCCGTCGGTATCCAGCATGTCGGCGAAAAATACCTGCCTTTGACGCTGCAGCGTGACGGAGATACCGCCCATGGCGATGTCGCATTTACCGGCGACGAAGTCCGGCGTCAGGGTTTTCCAACTGGTTTTTACCCATTTCACTTTGGCGCCCAGGCTTTTGGCCAGCGATTCCGCCATATCGATATCAATGCCTTCATAGCTGCCGTCTTCTTTCAGGAAGGTATAAGGTTTGTAATCGCCGGTGGTACACACTTCCAGTGTGCCCTGCTGGATCACCTTATCCAGGTGCGATTGAGCGCTGGCGCTCCCGGCGGCAACCAGCAGTGCGAGAGGTAATAATTTTTTCATCGGCGTCCTTTTTATACATTCGTGGTTTTATGCGCTCTTTAGGCGTTAATTGTCGCTGACTTGCGCGAGTTACCCACTTTTTATGCCATTAGCAGGTGGAAACGTTCGGCATTGCTGCTGCGCGCTTCACAACCTCGGTGGGGGCAGGGTATCCACAGTCAAAAAACTGATAGGCTGTAACGTCAACATTTATTAACACAGTTTACAGGTGGCTATGTACAACATTGACGATTTTGATATGAAAATCCTGACGCTGCTACAGGCCAATGGCCGTCTGACCAATCAGGAACTGAGCGATCTGGTGGGGTTGTCGGCCTCCCAGTGTTCCCGGCGGCGCATCAGTCTGGAGCAGGCGCAGCTGATCCGCGGCTACCATGCACGACTGGCACCGGAGGCCGTCGGGCTGGGGCTGGTGGGGCTGATAGAAGTGAGCCTGACTCACCATGGTCAGGAGCAGATCGACAGTTTCCACCAGATGCTGGAAGAAGTGGACGCCATTCTTGACGCCTATAAAACCACCGGCGATGCTGATTATCTGCTGAAGGTGGCGGTGGCAGACCTGCCGGCGCTGGACGATTTTATCAGTCAGACGCTGTCGCGGCATAAAAGCGTGGCGCATATCAAAACGGCGGTGGTGCTCAACCGAATCAAGGAAAACGGTTTGTTGCCGGTTGCGCGATAAAGCTAAAACCGAACGCCGTTTTCCGTCTATATTAGAGCCTGATGCTGTGCCCCCGAACCCTAATAATCCAGGAGAACAACCCGTGTTTCAGAACGTTGATGCCTATGCAGGTGACCCGATCCTGTCGCTGATGGAAAAATTCAAAAAAGATCCCCGTTCGCACAAGGTTAACCTGAGTATCGGCCTTTACTATGACGAGCAGGGCATTATCCCGCAGATGAAGGCGGTTGCCGCCGCAGAAGCGCAACTGAGCAGCGTGGATCACGGCGCGTCAGTGTACCTGCCGATGGAAGGCCTGCTGCCTTACCGTACTGCGATTCAACACCTGCTGTTCGGTGCCGAGCACCCGATGTTGCAACAGGGGCGTATCGCCACCATTCAGACCGTGGGCGGTTCCGGCGCGTTGAAAGTCGGTGCCGACTTCCTGAAAAGCTATTTCCCTGATTCGCAGGTGTGGGTCAGCGATCCGACCTGGGAAAACCACATCGCCATCTTTGGCGGTGCCGGCTTCAAGGTCAATACCTATCCCTACTTCGACAGCGAAAGCCTGGGCGTGAAGTTTGACGCCATGCTGAGCGCATTGAAACAGCTGCCGAAGCACAGCATCGCGCTGCTGCACCCGTGCTGTCATAACCCGACCGGCTCTGACCTGACTCATGCCCAGTGGGATGACGTGGTCAAAGTGATTGCCGAACGTGAACTGATCCCGTTCCTTGATATCGCCTATCAGGGCTTTGGCGGTGGGATTGCCGATGACGCCTATGCCATCCGCACTATCGCCGCGGCCGGTCTGCCATGCCTGGTGAGCAATTCGTTCTCGAAAATTTTCTCGCTGTACGGCGAACGCGTCGGCGGTCTGTCGGTGGTGTGCGAAAGCGAAGAGGCGGCGGGGCGCGTATTGGGCCAGTTGAAGGCTACGGTTCGCCGCAACTATTCCAGCCCGCCGAACTTCGGTGCGCAGGTGGTGGCAAAGGTGCTGAACGATGCGCAGCTGAAAGCCCAGTGGCTGGCAGAGGTCGAAACCATGCGCACCCGTATCCTTGAGATGCGCAAAACGCTGGTGGAAGCGCTGAAAGTTGCTCTGCCGCAGCGTAACTTCGATTACCTGCTGGAACAGCGCGGCATGTTCAGCTACACCGGTTTCAGCGCAGCACAGGTCGATCGCCTGCGTGAAGAGTTCGGTGTGTACCTGATCCACAGCGGCCGTGTCTGCATGGCCGGCCTGAACCATAACAACGTGCATCAGGTGGCCGAGGCGTTTGCCGCAGTGCAATAATGTTGTTAGGGTTTGAGGTTCGCAAGGGAGCGATAGCGATATCGCTCCCTTTTCGTTGTCGGTTTGTCGCCGGAGTTGCTGCAAACTGGATAGAGAATATACTGATTGAGGGGCGCTCACTCATGTGGCATCAGCAAACGCTAATCCTCAGCGCAAAAGCGCGTGGTTTTCATCTGGTTACCGAAGAGATTACCGACCAGCTAACCCACTTACACCGCCTGCAAACTGGCCTGTTGCATCTCTTGTTGCAACATACCTCAGCCTCGCTGACGCTGAACGAGAACTGCGATCCTACGGTACGAGCCGATATGGAACAGCATTTCCTGCGTCAGGTGCCAGAGAACGCACCCTATCAGCACGACTACGAAGGGCCGGACGACATGCCGGCACACATCAAATCCTCTCTGTTGGGCACGTCCTTGACGTTGCCTGTCGGTCACGGGCGACTGATGCTGGGCACATGGCAGGGAATTTGGCTGGGGGAGCACCGCATCCACGGCGGTTCACGCCGGGTTGTGGCCACTTTACAGGGGGAATAACCCAATGAATAACACAGCACTGCTGGAGTACTGCATGGCGAAGCCGGGCGCGGAACAGAGCGACCAGAACCAGTGGCAGGCCAGTCAGATCAAGGTTGGCGACGTGATGTTCGCCATGGTGTGCGAGGTGCAGGGGCGGCCGGCACTGGCGGTAAAATCCAGCCCGGAACTGGCGGAGAGCCTGCGGGAACACCATCCGGAGATCGTCGCTTGTGAGCGGCTGAACAAAGCGCACTGGAATACGGTGTTTCTTGACGGCAACCTGCCGAACTCGCAGTTTTATACCCTGATCGACAGTTCTTATCAGTTGGTGCTGGAAGGGTTACCTGAACACGTGCGTCAGGAATTGCGCGCTTAAGCGTTGAGGGCAGGCGCACCGCCTGCCTTTTTGATTGTCCATCGCCCTATTTGCCTATCATATTGTGATCGCCCCCGGGTGTTGGGAACGTTCCCGTTTCATTATGCGACGGGAACGACTAGGCTTTTGAACCATAAACTGCCAGACCAAAGGATGCCGTGAGATGGCCATGAGTGAACAGAAACGCAAGATGATTGCCGGCGAGTTATATGATGCCGGCGACGAGCTACTGCGTAGCGAGCGTAAGCATGCACGTCAGTTGGTACACCATTACAACCATTCTTCCCCGGATGAGGCCGAACTGCGTAAACAGTGGCTGGCGGAGCTGTTGGGCCAGTATCGGGGCGGAACCATCGAGCCGACGTTTCGCTGCGATTACGGCTACAACATCTACTTGGGTGAAAATTTTTACGCCAATTTTGACTGCGTGATCCTCGACGTGTGTGAAGTGCATATCGGTGATAACTGCATGCTGGCACCAGGGGTGCATATCTACACAGCCACCCATCCTTTGGATGCGGAAACCCGCGTCGGCGGCGCGGAGTTCGGCAAGCCGGTGCGCATTGGCGATAACGTGTGGATTGGCGGTCGGGCGGTGATTAACCCGGGCGTGACTCTGGGGGATAACGTGGTGGTGGCATCCGGTGCGGTGGTGACTAAAGACGTACCCGCCAACTGCGTGGTCGGCGGCAACCCGGCACGGGTGATTAAACAACTGTAAGAAAAAATCGGGCGCCGCAGTGGGCGCCCGAAGAGTCAAGCTCGCAGGGAGTTGATATCCACCACGAAGCGGTATTTCACGTCGCTTTTCAGCATCCGCTCATAGGCCTGGTTGATTTGCTGCATCGGGATCAGTTCGATGTCCGAGGTAATACCGTGCTGACCACAGAAATCCAGCATCTCTTGGGTTTCTGCAATACCGCCGATCAGCGAACCGGCGAGGCGGCGGCGTTTCATGATCAGATTAAACACCTGCGGTGACGGGTGATCGTGTTCCGGCGCGCCGACCAGCGTCAGGGTGCCGTCGCGGCGCAGCAGGTTGAGGAACGGGTTCAGATCGTGCTGTGCCGCAACGGTGTTAAGAATAAAGTCGAAGCTGTTGGTGTGCTGCGCCATCTGTTCCGGGTTGCGGGAAATGACCACTTCGTGGGCACCGAGGCGTTTGGCGTCCTCGACTTTGGACTCGGAGGTCGTGAACAGCACCACATGCGCGCCCATCGCCCGAGCCAATTTGACCCCCATATGCCCCAATCCGCCCAGACCCACGATGCCGACCTTTTTACCGGGCCCTGCACCCCATTGGCGTAGCGGGGAGTAGGTGGTGATACCGGCGCACAGCAGTGGTGCTACACCGGCCGGATCGAGATTCTCCGGCACCCGCAGCACAAAGTCCTGGTCCACGGTCATCGCGGTTGAGTAGCCGCCGTAAGTGATGGCACCGGTTTGCCGATCCTGTCCGTTATAGGTGCCGGTGAAGCCGTTTTCACAGTATTGCTCCAGCCCTTCTTCACAGCTCGGACAGCTACGACAAGAGTCCACCATACACCCCACGCCGACCAAATCGCCGACCTGATAGCGTGAAACATGGCTGCCGACGGCGCTTACGCGGCCAACAATCTCGTGGCCAGGCACCACCGGGAAAATCGTGTTGCTCCATTCGTTGCGGGCCTGGTGCAGATCAGAATGGCAGACGCCACAGAACAGAACGTTGATTTGCACATCGTGGTCGCGCAGGGTGCGCGGCGTGTAATCAAAAGGAACAAGCGCTGACTTGGCGTCGTGCGCGGCATAAGCGTGCGTAATGTTCATGGTCACTCCAGTCATCAATGGGGGGAACGTCTTCCTGCAGCAGGATGCCGGTGAAACGCGGCCTGGGTAAAGCAGGTGGCCACAGAGGGAACATTGATGATAAAAGCTGCGAGCGCGGAGGGAAATGCCTGAAAATGTCTAAATCTTGCCTGTTTCTGTTCAATTTGAGCGAAACAGGTAATAACGCGGGCCGTCACAGGGACGGCCCGCCAGGCAGGGATTACTTCTTCTTCAGTAGTGGCTTAAGGAAGCGCGCGGTATGCGAAGCCTCGCAGTTGGCTACGGTTTCCGGCGTGCCGGCAACCAGGATCTCACCGCCGCCGCTGCCGCCTTCCGGTCCCAGGTCGACGATCCAGTCCGCGGTTTTAATCACGTCCAGATTGTGCTCAATCACCACGATGGTATTGCCCTGATCGCGCAGCTGATGCAGTACCGCCAACAGCTGCTGGATATCGGCGAAGTGCAGGCCGGTGGTTGGCTCATCCAGGATATACAGCGTTTGGCCGGTGCCGCGTTTTGACAGCTCACGTGCCAGCTTGACGCGTTGCGCCTCGCCGCCGGACAGCGTGGTGGCCGACTGGCCGAGACGGATGTACGACAGGCCCACTTCCATCAGGGTTTGCAGCTTACGCGCCAATGCAGGCACCGCGTCGAAGAATTCGCGCGCCTCTTCGATGGTCATCTCCAGCACTTCGTGAATGCTTTTGCCTTTGTACTTCACTTCCAGCGTTTCGCGGTTATAGCGTTTGCCTTTGCACTGGTCGCACGGCACGTAGATGTCCGGCAGGAAGTGCATCTCAACCTTGATCACGCCGTCGCCCTGACAGGCTTCGCAGCGGCCACCTTTGACGTTAAAGCTGAAGCGGCCTGGGTTGTAGCCACGGCTACGCGACTCAGGCACGCCGGCGAACAGTTCACGCACCGGGGTGAAGATACCGGTGTAGGTCGCCGGGTTGGACCGTGGGGTACGACCGATCGGGCTTTGATCGATGTCGATCACCTTGTCGAAATGCTCCAGGCCGGTCACGTCGCGGAACGGGGCCGGTTCGGCCAGGGTGGCGCCGTTGAGCTGGCGCTGGGCGATTGGGAACAGCGTGTCGTTGATAAGCGTTGACTTGCCCGAGCCGGAAACCCCGGTAATGCAGGTAAACAGCCCCACCGGCAGCGTCAGCGTCACGTCTTTCAGGTTGTTGCCGCGTGCGCCGCTCAGCTTCAGCACCTTGGTTGGGTCGGCCGGTACACGCTGCTCAGGAATGGCAATCTCACGTTTGCCGCTGAGGAACTGGCCGGTCAGTGATTCCGGCTTAGCCATAATGTCTTCGACGGTGCCTTCTGCCACCACCTGACCGCCGTGCACCCCGGCACCGGGGCCGATGTCGATCACGTGATCGGCGGCGCGGATGGCGTCTTCGTCATGCTCAACCACGATCACCGTGTTACCCAGGTTGCGCAGGTGGATCAGCGTTTCCAGCAGGCGTTCGTTGTCGCGCTGATGCAGGCCGATTGACGGCTCGTCCAGTACATACATTACGCCCACCAAACCGGCACCAATCTGGCTGGCCAGACGGATACGCTGTGCCTCACCGCCGGACAGGGTTTCCGCCGAGCGCGACAGCGACAGGTAGTTCAGACCGACGTTCACCAGGAACTTCAGGCGGTCGCCAATTTCTTTCAGCACTTTCTCGGCAATCTGGGCGCGTTGGCCGCTGAGCTTCATGTTCTGGAAGAAGGTCATGGCGTGGCCGATGCTCAGATCGGAGATTTCCGGCAGCGTGGTGTCTTCAACAAACACGTTACGCGCTTCTTCACGCAGGCGGGTGCCGTGGCACGAGGCGCAAGGACGGTTGCTGATAAACTTGGCCAGCTCTTCGCGAACCGCGCTCGATTCGGTCTCTTTATAGCGGCGCTCCATATTGTGCAGCACGCCCTCGAACGGATGGCGGCGCACGGTGGTATCACCGCGATCGTTGATGTATTTGAATTCGATGGTCTCTTTGCCGGAACCGCTGAGCACCGCTTTCTGCACGTTGGCATCCAGGCTGTTGAACGGCGCTTCGACGTCGAACGCGTAGTTTTCCGATAACGAACGCAGCATCTGGAAGTAATAGAAGTTACGGCGATCCCAGCCGCGGATCGCACCGCCGGCCAGTGAAAGCTCAGGATTCTGTACCACGCGTTCCGGATCGAAAAACTGCTGCACGCCCAGGCCATCACAGGTCGGGCAGGCACCGGCCGGGTTATTGAACGAGAACAGCCGTGGTTCCAGCTCGCGCATGCTGTAGCCGCAGATTGGGCAGGCGAAGTTGGCGGAGAACAGCAGCTCATCGGCTTTCTCGTCGTCCATGTCGGCGACGACGGCCGTGCCGCCGGACAGCTCCAGCGCGGTCTCGAACGATTCCGCCAGGCGCTGCGACATGTCGTCACGCACCTTGAAGCGATCGACCACCACTTCGATAGTGTGTTTTTTCTGCAGCTCCAACTTTGGCGGATCGGAAAGATCGCAGACTTCACCGTCGATACGTGCACGGATATAGCCCTGGGTGGCCAGGTTTTCCAGCGTCTTGGTATGCTCGCCCTTGCGGTCTTTTACCACCGGTGCCAGCAGCATCAGGCGCTTGCCTTCCGGCTGGTTGAGCACGTTGTCCACCATCTGGCTGACGGTTTGCGCCGCCAGCGGGACATGGTGATCCGGGCAGCGCGGTTCGCCGACGCGGGCAAACAACAGGCGCAGGTAATCGTGGATCTCGGTGATTGTGCCGACCGTCGATCGCGGGTTATGTGAGGTCGATTTCTGCTCGATGGAGATCGCCGGTGACAGACCTTCAATGTGGTCGACGTCCGGTTTTTCCATCAGCGAGAGGAACTGGCGTGCATAGGCGGAGAGCGATTCGACGTAGCGACGCTGCCCTTCGGCATACAGAGTATCAAAGGCCAGCGAGGACTTGCCTGAACCGGACAAACCGGTGACGACGATCAGCTTGTCACGCGGGATAATCAGGTTGATGTTTTTGAGATTATGGGTCCGAGCACCACGAACTTCGATATTGTCCATTTACACTTCCCGTCTTGATGATACACCGCGCCTGTCTGGGTGATTTACGGACGATTTTGTGATCGAACGCGCAAAAAACCGGCACAGCCAGTACGAAACGCATAATTATGACACAAAAAAACCTGAATGAATATCCAGTATACGAATGCAACAAGGTCGATCGAAACGACAATTCTGGAATACAATACGCAGTTATCAACACGGGTGTCGTTTCGGGCTGAGCGTGTTAAACTTACTCGTTTATACTGTGTAAAAATCAATCTTCAGGAGAGTTCTCATGGCCAGCAGAGGCGTAAACAAAGTAATTCTGGTCGGGAATCTGGGCCAAGACCCAGAAGTCCGTTACATGCCGAATGGCGGCGCAGTGGCCAACATTACCCTGGCGACCTCCGAAAGCTGGCGTGACAAGGCGACTGGCGAGCAGAAAGAAAAGACTGAGTGGCACCGCGTTGTGCTGTTCGGCAAGCTGGCTGAAGTGGCGGGCGAATATCTGCGTAAAGGTTCCCAGGTGTATATCGAGGGCGCTCTGCAAACCCGTAAATGGACCGATCAGGCTGGCGTGGAAAAATACACCACTGAGATCGTTGTGAACGTGGGCGGCACCATGCAGATGCTGGGCGGCCGTCAAGGCGGCGGCGCACCTGCAGGCGGTGGCCAGGCTTCCGGTGGTCAGGGCGGTTGGGGCCAGCCTCAACAGCCGCAGGGCGGCAACCAGTTCAGCGGCGGCCAGCAGGCTCGCCCAGCGCAAAACAATGCGCCGGCAGCCAGCAGCAATGAACCGCCAATGGACTTCGACGACGATATTCCTTTCTGATATCAGGTTGTCTAAAGCCGATGAAAAAGCCCCGAAAGGGGCTTTTTTGTTACTGAAAGCGGCCGCTTTCACGCCAAATTCACTGCCCGGCTGGCGCTTCTTGCGGTTTCTCTGGTGTCGACGTACTTCTGGGTTTATCCATCGCCTGCTGCTTGCGAGTCCGCTGCTCCATGATCAGCCGATAAGCGACGTAGTATTTGTAGATGTTGCTGACATAGGTCACCGTCTCGGCACCAATCCGCTCGGCGGCCAGGTATTCCACATTGCCAAACCAGATATTGGGGTTAAAGCCGCGCTTCTCGGTTTCGGTGCGCAAACGAGCGATGCGTGCTGGGCCAGCGTTGTAAGAGGCGAATGAGAACAGCACTTTGTCGAGGGGCGTCATCGGCTCATCTGCGTAGTAACGGTCGATCATCCAGCGCATGTATTTCACCCCGGCATTGATATTGGGATCCAGTTTACGGATGTCGCCGACCTTCAGCTCTTTGCCGGTGCCCGGCATCACCTGCATAATACCGATAGCCCCCACCGGGCTGCGGACCGACTGGTTGAGGCGCGACTCCTGATAGCCCTGAGCCACCATCAGTAGCCAGTCCACGTTATAGCGATCGCCATATTTCCTGAACACCTCCACCATCGCCAGAAATTTGGCGCGCTCCTTCTCCGAGGCCGCGTTTTTGACATATTTGGCATTTTTCAGGTAGCGCAACAAAATGGTGTTCCCCAATTTGCTGCCCTGGCGATTTTTCTCTACGAAGCCGTTGAGCAAGGCGAGTAACTGCGGATTATTTTTGCGCACCGCCCAGGCGATGTCGGCATCGTCACGCAGCACCACATTTTCGTGCAGCTGAATTTTGGGAAAAATCTGTTTCCAGAATAGCGCCTTATGGCGGTCAACCACGATAAGTGGAATGAGGCCGGCGCTCAGCATCTCGATCAGATCCTCATCCTCAAGCGCTTCGGGGGCGGTTTCCAGGATAACGGGAGGACGTGATTCCTGGGCAAAGCGTTTGTTCAGGGCCTCCAGGCTTTCGTAATAGCTCGATGAGCGGCGTACGAATACCGTTTTTCCAGAAAGTTGTTCCAGGTTTTCCACCTTGGGTGAGGAGGGGCCAGAAATCAGCAGTTCCTTAACCTTTGGATAGAGGGGGGTGGTGAACGTCACTTGCTCCTGACGTGCCGGGGTAATGGTGAGGTTGGAAGCAGCAATGTCGCCCCGGCCTTCATTGAGGGCATTGAGTAACTGGTCACGAGCTACCGGCACGAAGATGACGCGCACCTTAAGATGGCGCTGTTTGAGTTTTTTATCCTTCATCAACTTGAGATTAAGGTCGCGCTCGAACTCGATAAATATGTCATGGGTGGCTCCACGCTGGGTGCCCTTGGTGATAAAGAAAAAGGTCTTGCTGTAAGTCGTCAATACCCGAATCACCCGTCGATCGAGCATGCCTGGCAAATCCCCCTGCCAGGGTCGCATGATGTCGTCCATATTGACCTGGAGCGTCTCGGGTTCTTCCTGAACGAGCGTTTTATCCTTTACCGGAGCAGCATAAACTGAACCGGCAAACAGCAGGGCTGTGAGGCACATCAGGCAGGCGATGACCAATCGTTGGGAAGAGGTGGCATTCATGGAAGACACTCCGAATGGTGCGTCTTTTCATTGTAGTCAAACTAAAAAAGCCTCGAGAGAGGCTTTTTGTTTTTCTGGGAATATTAAGCCGAGAAACCGCCGTCGATGCTCAGGCTGGCACCGGTGATATAACCCGCCTCAGGGCCAACCAGATAGGCGACGAAGCTGGCGATCTCTTCATCCTTGCCGTAACGGTTGACCGCCATCATCCCTTTCAACTGCTCGGCGAAATCGCTGTCGGCCGGGTTCATATCGGTATCTACCGGGCCGGGCTGCACGTTGTTAACGGTAATGCCGCGCGTGCCGAGATCGCGTGCCATGCCTTTGGTCAGGCCGACCAGTGCAGATTTACTCATTGCATAGACTGCACCGCCGGCAAATGGCATACGTTCGGCGTTGGTACTGCCAATATTGATGATGCGACCGCCATCATTCATATGACGGGCTGCCTCCTGACTGGCAACAAACACGCTGCGAACGTTCACCGCCAGCGTACGGTCCAGATCTTCCAGCGGCAGTTCTTCGGTGCTGCCCATTGCCAGCACACCGGCGTTGTTGACCAAGATATCCAGATTGCCCAGGCTGTTCACTGCCTGGCGCACCGCCTGCTGCAGAGCCGCAGCATCGGCACTGTCGGCCTTGATAGCCAGGGCTTTGCCGCCGGCAGCGGTGATTTCATCGACCAGTGCATCAGCTTTACCGGCGGAGGAGACGTAAGTGAAAGCCACGGCGGCACCTTCGCGCGCCAGACGTTTGGCAATGGCGGCGCCAATGCCGCGTGAACCGCCCTGAATGAAAGCGACTTTACCTTGCAGAGAGAGAGTTGCGGACATGATGTTTCTCCAGAGTGAGATGAGGTTAATAAAGCTACCGATTCAGTATCGGAGAAATTCGGATCGGTAACTAGCCTCAAAGGGCTATAATCAGCTTAAACCACTGGTTTGAAATCGACGGGGATAAATCATGCTTGGGCATCTGGAGTGCTTTGTCAGCAGCGCAGAGAGCGGCAGTTTTTCCGCCGCCGGCCGCAAGCTGGGGATCAGTTCTGCGGCAGTGGGAAAGAACGTCACCAAACTGGAGACGCTGGTCGGCGTGCGGCTATTCCAGCGCAATACGCGTAAATTGACGCTGACCGAAGAGGGCGAACGTTTTTTGCAGGAAGTCAGCGGCGGTTTGCTGTCGATCCAGTGTGCATTGAAAAGTTTGAGTAGCAGTGGTGGGGTCGCGGCGGGAACCCTAAAGGTCAGCATGGGTACCGCTTTCGGCCTGCATTTTGTCTTGCCGATGCTGCCAGACTTTCTGGCGCGTTATCCGTCGATTGTTCCAGACTGGCATTTTGATAATCGTCAGGTGGATTTGATTGGCGAACATTTCGATGCGGCAATGGGCGGCGGTATCGAGCTGGCACAGGGGATGATCGCCCGTGAGCTTGCACCGGCACACGGCGTGCTGGTGGCTTCGACGCAGTATTTGCAACAGTCCCCGTCGCTCCAGCAGCCGGAACAGTTGGTGAGTCATGCGGGCATTTTTATTCGTTCACCGCAAACCGGGCGAGTCCGCAACCTGCCGCTGCGCAATGCGGATAACGAGCAGCGCGCGCCGAGCATGATGATAAAAATGACGGTAAACGAGCCGGAAGCGGCGGCACGGGCAGCAGAAATGGGGTTAGGCATTGCGCTGATCAGCATGCCGAACGCGTTACCTTATCTGGAGAGTGGTCGCCTGGTGCGAGTATTGCCAGGCTGGTATGTTGATCGCGGTAGCGTGCATCTGTATTTTCCCACCACAAAATTCCTGCCTACCAAAACCCGGGTATTTGTTGATTTCATTACCGAACAATTTCGCTTGCAGAAGCTGGCGGCTCGGTTTGATGCGCGCTAGAAACAAGAAAAGCCCCTTGCGGGGCTTCATTCTTCCGTCAGTTTACTGTCTGACGATCAGTTGAAGATTTCTGCGGTGCCGTACAGTTTGTTCTGGCCACCGGCGGAGATGATACGGTAAGAGCTGGCGCCTGATGCTGCGGCTTTGTTGGCCAGTTCAGTTTCCAGTGCACTCAGGTTAGAAGCACCGCTAACGGACACAACACCGATTTTCTGGGCGTCGGCAGCAGGTTGGCTGGTTGGCTGGTCGGCAGCAACGCTGGCGAAAGAGGCGGTAGTCAGTAGCAGAGCAGTAGCAAAAATTTTGATGTTTTTCATGATTCAATCCTCAGGGTATTTTTTAGGTGAGAGGTTGTTGTCTCTCGATGTGGTAGATAATAGGCTGAGGCGGCTGAATAGAAAATCGGAGAGTTTTGATAATCTTCATCAAATAAATTGACTTATTTTTGAGCGGTGCGGCTTGCGCTGGCGTGCTGGAAAAATCGCCACTACCCTTTGAGTAAGCAGGAACCTTAGAGGAGTAAATAGCATGTCAGTCAACGCGTTTATCGGCAGTTGGTCATTGGTGTCTTCTGTCTTCAAAGGGGAAGACGGCAGGGTCAATCACCCGCTGGGCGAGCAGGTGCTGGGTCGCATTAACTACGAACCCAATGGCACCATGGCGGCGCAGCTCTATAGCGCCACCCGGCCACGCTTTGCCGCCGACGATCTGGCGCAGGGCACCGGCCAGGAAATCCACGCCGCCTTTATCAATATGATTTGTTATTTTGGTCGCTATCAGGTGGATGAAAGCGACCAGCGGATAGTGCATCAGGTTGAAGGCAGCTCGTTCCCCAATTGGATCGGTAGCCGTCAGGTGCGTTTTTATCATTTTTCCGGCGATCGTCTCCAGCTTCGTACTGTACCGCTGCAGTTTGGCAACGGCGTACAGATCGGCGAATTGTTATGGCAACGGATAGGAGCGCCCTCATGATCATTGTTCACCATCTGAATAACTCGCGTTCGCAGCGTATCCTGTGGTTTTTGGAAGAGTTGGATGTGCCCTATCAGGTGCAGCGCTATCAGCGCGATCCGCAAACCATGCTGGCGCCGCCGGAATTAAAGAAAATTCATCCGCTGGGCAAGTCACCGGTGATTGTCGATGGCGATCTGACGCTGGCGGAATCCGGCGCCATTATTGAATACCTGCAGGAAGCCTACGACGCGCAGGGGCAGTTTATTCCCACCGACTATCATGCCCGTCAGCAGTACCGGTATTGGTTGCATTATGCCGAAGGGTCGCTAATGCCATTGCTGGTGATGAAGCTGGTGTTTAGCCGGTTGGGCCAGCCGCCGATCCCCTGGCTGTTACGGCCGGTGGCGGGGGCGATTGGCAAAGGCGTGCAGCGTGAATATCTGGACAAACAGATAGCGACACACTGTGATTATCTGGAACAGCACCTGAGCAAAAACACCTGGTTTGTCGGTAATGAATTCAGCGCGGCGGATATCCAGATGAGCTTCCCGTTGGAGGCGATGGCGGCACGTGGCGCACTGGACGGTTGCCCCAAGCTACGCGGTTATCTGCAGCGCATTCATACCCGTCCGGCCTACCAGCGGGCGCTGGAGCAGGGCGGGCCTTATGATCTGCTGAAATAAGGCGATGGGCTATACTCGATGAGGTCACCCTTCATCGGAGGTAGCCCATGGCTACGCAAATCTTTGTTAACCTGCCGGTGGGCAATCTGCCCGCATCCATGACATTTTTCACCGAACTGGGCTTCAGCTTTAATCCCCGGTTTACCGACGATACCGCCGCTTGCATGGTGGTTAGCGACAGTATTTATGTGATGTTGCTGACCCACGACAAATTCAAAATGTTCACCCCTAATCCGATTGTCGATGCCAAAAAATCGACCGAGGTTTTGCTGTGTCTGTCGCAGCCTGACCGTGCGGCGGTGGATGCACTGGTACGCAAGGCGATCGCTGCCGGTGGCAATACTTATAATCAGCCGCAGGATTACGGCTTCATGTACGGTCACGGCTTCCAGGATTTGGACGGTCATATCTGGGAACTGATGTACATGGACGAAAAGGCCGCACAGGCCCAATGACTCTTTTTGCCCTCCGAACGGGGGGCTTTCCCATCAGATTTCCCTATGTGACAAATTTCATATTTTCGATAATGATGGGCCTCATTACTTTTATGCATAAATTGCCGCGATCTTTGGTTGATCAGAGGGCATAGAAGGCTGGATAATCGTTTGCCTTGAATAAACCACCATAAATCATCCGCCTCACGCCATAAGAGTTAATCGTTTGCCTTAATAAGCGCCGCCAATGGGCGACGTGAGTGAAAGACAGAAAAGCAAACGATACCCTACCAAACCGGCGTGGGCGGAATAACAAGCCTTGCAACGGGCTGGCAATGAAACACAGGGGACAGCAAGATGTCGAATTCTCAAGCGAACAACGCCGTTAAACCAAAAGGCGGGCTTGATGGTTATTTTAATATTTCTGCACGTGGCAGCAGTGTGCGGCAGGAAGTGGTGGCAGGGTTAACCACCTTCCTGGCGATGGTTTACTCGGTGATTGTGGTGCCGAGTATGCTGGGCAAGGCGGGTTTCCCGCCAACGGCGGTGTTTGTCGCCACCTGCCTGGTTGCCGGTCTGGGCTCGTTGCTGATGGGGCTGTGGGCTAATTTGCCGATGGCTATCGGCTGTGCGATCTCACTGACCGCCTTTACCGCCTTCAGCCTGGTGCTGGGTCAGCACATCAGCATTCCGGTGGCGCTGGGTGCGGTATTCCTGATGGGCGTGCTGTTTACCATTATCTCGGTCACCGGTATCCGCGCCTGGATCCTGCGCAATCTGCCGATGGGCGTGGCACACGGCACCGGTATCGGTATTGGTCTGTTCCTGTTGCTGATCGCCGCTAACGGTGTGGGCCTGGTAGTGAAGAACCCGCTGGACGGCCTGCCGGTAGCATTGGGCGCCTTTACCTCATTCCCGGTAGTGATGACGCTGCTTGGGCTGGCGGTGATTTTCGGTTTGGAAAAGCTGCGTGTTCCTGGCGGTATTCTGCTGGTGATTATCGCCATTTCGGTGATTGGTCTGGTGTTTGACCCGGCAGTGAAGTATCAGGGGCTATTTGCCATGCCAAGCCTGGCAGACGCCAACGGCCATTCGCTGATTTTCAGTCTGGATATCATGGGCGCCTTGCAGCCGGTCGTATTGCCGAGCGTATTGGCGTTGGTGATGACGGCGGTGTTTGACGCCACCGGCACCATCCGTGCGGTGGCCGGCCAGGCTAACCTGCTGGATAAAGACGGGCAGATCATCAACGGCGGCAAAGCGCTGACCTCGGACTCCCTGAGCAGCATTTTCTCCGGCCTGGTGGGCGCGGCTCCGGCAGCGGTGTATATCGAGTCGGCTGCGGGGACTGCGGCGGGCGGTAAAACCGGCCTGACCGCGACCGTGGTCGGTCTGTTGTTCCTGATGATCCTGTTCCTGTCGCCGTTATCTTATTTGGTGCCGATTTACGCCACCGCACCGGCGCTGATGTACGTCGGCCTGCTGATGCTAAGCAATGTCACCAAGCTGGACTTCAACGACTTTGTTGATGCCATGTCCGGCCTGCTGTGCGCGGTGTTTATCGTGCTGACCTGTAATATCGTCACCGGCATCATGCTGGGCTTTAGCGCACTGGTGATTGGCCGTATCTTCTCCGGTGAATGGCGTCGGTTGAATATCGGTACCGTGGTCATTGCCGTGGCGCTGGTGGCATTCTATGCCGGCGGTTGGGCAATCTAATCGCGCGGATGTTTCCCCCGTCGCGTCGGCGGGGGATGTTTTATCCCCATTTCTGCTTCAGATAAGTCTCCTTCTGCCGATACTGCATTTTGAATGGCACAACAAGCTTTAACCGCTGTAAAAAAAGTGATCTACTATCGGGGCATACTCCGGCTATGTGCTGTTGTGGTTTGAACCCTAGAGTCTAAGGAAAGCATGGAAATCTTTTTTACAATCCTCATTTTAATTTTGGTGGTCTCCCTGTCCGGGGTGGTGACGCGCATGTTGCCGTTCCAGGTGCCATTGCCGTTAATGCAAATCGGCATCGGGGCCTTGTTGGCCTGGCCGCATTTTGGGCTGCACGTCGACTTTGATCCTGAATTGTTCCTGGTACTGTTTATTCCACCGTTGCTGTTTGCCGATGGCTGGAAAACCCCGACGCGTGAGTTTTTGCACCACGGCCGTGAAATTCTTGGCCTGGCACTGGTGCTGGTGCTGATTACCGTCGTCGGTGTTGGCTACCTGATTTACGCCATGGTGCCGGGGATCCCGCTGGTGGCGGCGTTTGCTCTGGCGGCGGTACTGTCGCCAACCGATGCCGTGGCGCTGTCCGGTATCGTGGGTAAAGGGCGTATTCCCAAGCCGATCATGGGGGTGCTGGAAGGTGAGGCGTTGATGAACGACGCGTCTGGTCTGGTTTCACTCAAATTTGCCATCGCAGTGGCGATGGGGACCATGGTGTTTACCGTGGGCGGGGCGACGCTGGAGTTCCTCAAGGTGGCGATCGGCGGCCTGCTGGCCGGTGTGGCGATCACCTGGCTTTACAGTAAGTCGTTGCGCGTAATGAGCCGCTGGAGCGGCGACGACCCGGCGACGCAAATTGTATTCCTGCTGCTGTTGCCGTTTGCCTCTTATCTGATTGCCGAACATATTGGCGTCTCCGGTATTCTGGCCGCGGTGGCTGCGGGGATGACCATCAGCCAGTCCGGCGTGATCCGCAATGCCCCGCTGGCAATGCGTCTGCGTGCCAACAGCGTCTGGGCGATGCTGGAGTTTGTGTTCAACGGCATGGTGTTCATCATGTTGGGGCTGCAGCTGCCGGGCATCCTGGAAACCTCCATTTTGCAGGCGGAGCTGGATCCGACCATTCAGACCTGGTACCTGTTTGCCGATGTTGCCATTATCTACGGTGCGTTATTGATATTACGCTTTACCTGGCTGTGGCTGATGAAAAACGCCAGCCGTCGCTTTATGAAAAAACGGCCGTTGCAGTTTGGTGATTTCACCACGCGTGAGCTGTGGGTGGCGTCGTTCGCCGGGGTGCGTGGGGCGATTACGCTGGCGGGTGTGTTGTCTATCCCGCTGCTGCTGAGTGACGGTAGCGCCTTCCCGGCGCGCTATCAGCTGGTGTTTATCGCCGCTGGGGTGATCCTGCTTTCGCTGATTGCCGGTGTCATGGCGTTGCCGCTGTTGCTGCGCGGCGTGCAGGTGGCAGACAAGAGCGTCAGCAAGAGTGAAGAGCGGATGGCGATTGCCATGGCGGCCGAAGTGGCGATCGAAAGCGTCAACAAAATGGAAGAACGTCTGGCGGTGGATACCGAGGAAAATATCGATCCGCAGATATTGAAAGAGATCAGTTCGCGGGTGGTCGGCACGCTGCGGCGGCGCATCACCACGAAAGACGATATCGAAAATGCGCTGATGCTGGAAAACCTCGAACGGCGCTTCCGTCTGACGGCGCTGCGTGCCGAACGTGGTGAGTTGTATCACCTGCGCGCCACGCAGAAAATCAGCAACGAGACGCTGCAAAAATTATTGCACGATCTCGACCTGCTGGAAGCGCTGCTGATAGAGCGCGAAGGTTGATATTCATGGGGCCGCAGACGCGGCCCCATTCATTTCACCGGCGGCCAGTAGTCGCGGCAGCAGGCTATCCAGGCCTGCGCGCTGTGCGACAGGTAGCTGCCCTGACGCCAAATTAACCCCACCTTCCATTCCATGCGTGGCTCCAACGGCAGCCAAATCAGGTTTTCCTTATCCAGCCATTGGCAAACCGGCTCCGGCAGGGTGGCGATGCCAACTCCGGCCTGTACCATCGACGCCAGAAAGTCCCACTGCCCGCTGCGTACCGCAATCTGGGGTTCAAAACCGGCCTGGCGGAATGCGTTCATCAGCATCTTGTAGAGCGCGAAGTCCTCGTTATAAAGCAGGATCGGCCAGTTGGCCAACTCGGAGATGTGGATACTGGTGCGGTTCAACCAGTGCGGCGTTCGTGGTGCGACCACGCACATGGGGTGACCGAGCAAGGGCAGAAAGGTCAGTGGCTGAGCGGAGTCTACCGGCAGAATGGTCATCGCCAGATCCAGTTCACCGGACATCACCGCCTGTTCGACCGACAGCCCGCCCAACTCTGAAATTTTCAGTTCGATACCGGGATAGGTGTAGCGAAACTGTCGGATCAAATCGGCAATCTGCCGGCCGACCATTGGCGGGATACCGAGTCGCAGCACGCCTTTTTTTACCGAGCTGATGTCTTCCAGCTCGGCCTCCAACTGGCGGAATTCATCGATGATGGCCAGACCGCGCTGATACACCGCCTGGCCGCTGTCGGTCAGGTGCAGTCTGCGGCCTTCGCGGATCAGCAAGGTGCACTCCAGTTCCTCTTCCAAATGCCGCAGCATCTTGCTGATGGTCGGCTGGGTGACGAACAGTTTTTCCGCCGCGCGGGTAAAGCTTTGCTGGCGCACCACTTCCACGAAGTAGCGCAAAGTGCGGACATCCACGTGGGGTTCTCCTCAGGGACAATACCGGCGGGAAATTATTCCCTGATGGCATGATACTGATGATTTTAATTCATTTCATGGGAGGTTTCCTGGCTGCGTATACTGTAAAACGCGAATTTTATGTTTAAGGTCATCTTCCATGTTACTGGCGTTACGCCACGCTGCTCCCAGTTTGCTGGCTCGCTTGCAGGTGCCGATTCAGGTTGTTTTGTACGCGGTGTTATTTTTGATTGCCGATCGGCTGGTGCAACAGTTCCATTTGCCGCTGCCCGCCAACATTATTGGCATGTTGATGCTGTTGGCGCTGATCCTGCTGCGCATTCTGCCGTTGAGCTGGGTTCGGGCCGGTTCACGCTGGCTGTTGGCCGAGATGTTGCTGTTCTTCGTCCCGGCGGTAGTGGCGGTGGTCAACTATGCCCAACTGCTGATGGTAGAAGGCTGGAAGATTTTCCTGGTGATTGCAGTCAGCACCACGCTGACGCTGGGTGCGACGGGGCTGGTGGTCGACCGGGTCTATCGACTGGAAGTCTGGTTACAACGGCGAAAGCAGCGCGATGAATGATTTTATCCTGAGCATCGCCTGCTTTGTGGCAACGCTGGCGCTCTATTTCGCCAATAAAAAACTCTACCGCCGCCACCGTACCCTGCTGTTGATGCCATTGGTACTGACGCCAATGATCCTGGTGTTGTTGCTGGTGGTGACCCATATTTCGTACCAGGACTACATTGGCGAAACGCACTGGTTGCTGTGGCTGCTGGGGCCGGCCACCATCGCCTTTGCGGTACCGGTATACGAGAATCTGCATATCATTCGCCGCCACTGGCTGTCGCTCAGCGCCGGAGTGCTGACGGCAGTGCTGGTGGCGGTTTACAGCTCGGTGTGGCTGGCGCGACTGCTGACGCTGCCGGAAGAGGTGCAGCGCAGCCTGGCCGTGCGCTCCATCACGACGCCGTTTGCGCTGGAAGCGGCCAAACAGATGGGCGGGCAGGCGGATCTGGTGGCGCTGTTTGTGGTGATCACCGGGGTGTTCGGCATGGCGGTAGGGGATATGCTGTTCCTGCGGTTGGCGGTGCGCAGCAGTCTGGCGAAAGGTGCCGGGCTCGGAGCGTCATCACACGGTGCTGGTACGGCAAAAGCCTATGAGATGGGGCAGGAAGAAGGCGTGGTTTCCAGCCTGGTAATGATGTTGGCGGGGATTATCACGGTGATTGCTGCGCCGCTGATAGGGCAATTGATGTGGTAAGTTTCTGATGAGAAGGCCATATCGACATGGCCTTCATTATCCGCCTTTATCAGACTGTTGCGGCGCTCTTGATCAGTTCCACCACCAGCGGAGAAAGCTTGTTGCGTAACGCAGCGCGTTCAGACTGGAACAGCGTGGCGGCGTAAAAACGGTGCCCCGGCAGTTCGACTGACCGCACGTCACCTTCGCTGTCATGCCCGCTGATAATCAGCGGATACCGCTGTAGATCGGTAACAAACTCCGGGTTGACGCCGAAGTTACAGTGGTAGCCTTCGTGCGTTTCCAGCTTGCCGTAAGCTCGGGCGGCCAGCGTATTCGGTTGGAAAAGAATGGCACCACTTTTTTCGACCAGCGAACAGCTCAGCGGAGCAATCACCAACCGGCCATCGCTGTCGGTTTCTGCATGTCCGGCGTCGTGCCAACCCATAACGTTACGGGCATATTCCACAATCGCATACTGGAAGCCACCGCAGGAGCCGAGAAAAGGGACGTTCTGCTCCCGGGCATGGCGGATCGCCATAAAGGCACCGTCATCATGATTATACGGGCTGCCGGGTACCACCCAGATCGCATCATAGTCTCGCAGTACTGAGGGAGCGGTAATGGTTTCTGTGGGTAGCCAGTGGGATTGGATATCGACGTTAAGGTGTGTGGCGGTAAGCTTGAGAGCAATGGGGATGGCCTGGTGAGAAACGGCCTCAGGTTTGTAGTCACCGACCAGAGCAATGCGAACGTGAGCTTTCATCATTTCCTTTTCCTGTGCGGGTAAAAAAGGAGGTTACAGTAAAGTCGAAAGCCAATCCGCAGTTTTATTAGTACGGCGCACAAAAAAGCCCGGCGTAGGCCACCGGGCTTGGAAAATCAGGTTTTGGCTCAGTACAGCGAGGGGGTACCGGCCGGTCGGGTTTTAAAGCGACGATGCAGCCACATATACTGCTCTGGGGCGCGCATGATCTCTTTTTCCACCACTTTATTCATGTAAGCCGCGGCGGCGACTTCGTCGCCAATGGGGTAATTTTCCAGTGCCGGTTGGATCAGGAGATCATAACCCCGGCCTTTCTCGCGACGAATCAGAACCACCGGTACCAGTGCCGGCTTGGCCATGCGTGCCAGCATATAGGTCCCGCTGGTGGTGGCGGCCTGATCGACGGCGAACAACGGGGCGAATACGCTGCCGCGTGGGCCGTAATCTTGATCAGGAGCGAACCATACGGCTTCGCCGCGCTTAAGAGCCTGAACCATACCGCGCAGGTCTTTGCGATCGAGCATCGCCTTGTTGGAACGCATACGGCCTTTGGTTTGCGCCCATTCCATCGCTTTGTTGTTGTGCGGGCGGTACATCGCCATCATCGGCTGGCACAGACCCATGGCACGGCCACCCAGCTCCAGCGACATAAAATGTACGCCAATCACCAGCACGCCGCGTTGGTTTTGCTGTGCCGCTTTCAGGTGATTGATACCGGAAACGTTGAACCAGCGCTTAACGCGCTTATCTGACCAGAACCAGGCCATGCCGGTCTCCAGCAGGCCCATGCCGAGGGATTCGAAGTTACCTGTCACTTTGCGCTCGCGCTGCGCCACGTCCATGTCCGGGAAGCAGAGTTCCAGGTTACGGCGAGTAATGGACACCCGGCGTTTCAGGAAACGCATTGAGGTGCGGCCCATCCATATACCGAGCTTGTGCAGCAGCGGGTAGGGGAGTTGAACCAGTAAGAACAGACAGCCCAGCCCGAACCAGGTAAACCAGTAGCGAGGATGTAGCAGGGCCATTTTGAATTTTTGCGGACGCTTCATATGAACTCATTTATGCATTAAAAGGGGCAGCAATCTGTAACGCACAAGGATCCACTCAATTGCGATACGACCACTCAGACACCCAGACATCACTATCGTTTGGCCAGATTCCATAATTGACCAAATCTTTACACTCGAAGGGCGGTTCGCGCTGCTATCAGGCTTCGGAGGGATGGCTGCAGGCCCGCGAAGGCGGCTCCAGGAATGTATATTGTAACACACAATACGGACTGACAAGGAGGAGTGGCATGCGAATATTCTCATTCGCATTGACCTGAACTTGATAAAACCCCAGAGAAGAAAAAGGCGCCGCCCCTTACGAGGTTGCGCCTTTTCAACATGCCAACTGACTAGTATCAGTTCATGCCGTATTTTTTCAATTTCTTACGCAGCGTACCGCGGTTGATGCCCATCATCAGGGCTGCACGGGTCTGGTTGCCACGGGTGTATTGCATCACCATGTCCAACAGTGGCTGTTCAACTTCAGCCAATACCAGCTCATACAGATCGTTAACGTCTTGACCATTCAGTTGAGCAAAATAGTTCTTCAGTGCTTGTTTCACCGAGTCACGCAGAGGCTTTTGAGTCACTTGGTCCTGTGAGTTCACGGTAGAAACGGTCAGTACGTCAGAATTTACGCGTTGTTCGAACATAGTTCTGTCAGCTCTTTTTTGTTACGCAAGATTTTCGAAATATGCCTCCAACGCCTCCAGCTGTTCGCTGGCATCCTCTATGGCGTTGAATGTGCGCCGAAACTGGTCATTCGGGGCGTGCTCCTGGAGATACCAGGATACGTGCTTACGAGCAATTCGGAATCCCTTGCCTTGGCCATAAAAGCCGTGCAATTCCCGAATATGCCCTATCAACAAACGCTTAACCTCGCCAAGCGGCGGAGGCGGCAGCAGTTCCCCAGTGTCCAGATAATGCTGGATTTCCCGGAAGATCCAGGGTCTCCCCTGAGCAGCGCGGCCTATCATCAGGGCATCAGCCCCAGTGTAGTCGAGCACTGCTCTGGCTTTATGCGGGTCAGTAATGTCGCCATTCGCGATAATCGGAATGGAAACACTCTGCTTAACTGCCCGAATGCTGTCGTACTCCGCGTTGCCGTTGAACAGGCAGGCGCGGGTTCGGCCATGAATAGTCAGGGCCTGTATACCACAGTCTTCGGCCAGTTGGGCAATCTCTACACAGTTACGGTGTTCGGGTTCCCAGCCGGTACGGATCTTAAGTGTTACCGGCACATCCACAGCGTTAACAACCGCGTGGAGGATCTGTTTAACCAGATCCGGGTACTGCAGCAATGCAGACCCTGCAAGCTTCCGGTTCACTTTCTTGGCCGGGCACCCCATATTGATGTCGATGATCTGTGCGCCACTGGCCACGTTAATACGTGCCGCGGCGGCCATATCATCCGGATCGCATCCGGCAATCTGCACGGAACGGATCCCTGGTTCATCGCTATGGACCATACGCAGACGCGACTTATCCGTCCGCCACACCTCCGGATTGGAGGAGAGCATTTCGGATACAGCCATCCCAGCACCCATTGCATGACATAGGGCTCTAAATGGGCGATCTGTAATGCCGGCCATCGGGGCCGCAATCAAGCAATTTGTAAGCTGGTGGTGTCCAATGCGCATAGACAAAGAGTAACCATACTGTGTCCGCAAGGGCGCGTATATTACGCATTTTTGCGTTGAGATGAAAGGCCAAACTTTGACCAATCAGGCGCTATTCGGCAATAAAAATGCACCTCGTCAGGATCTATAAAAATATTATATATATTTAACAATGAGTTGACGAAAAATGGTTAATTAGTGCTCGATAAAATATTCCCAACACAACAGAATTTTATCTGTAATGAGTCTCGATTCAGCTGGATATCGGCAGCGATATCGGCCATTTGTCAGGGTATTGCGTTGAGAAGGGGCACAATTACGCTGAAATCGCGTGACGAGGGCTGTGGTTAAAGAGGGGGATTTTCACCGCCAGCTATCAAGCCGACGGTGAAGTTATCCAGGCAGCCTTAGTCGATGATTACGCGGCCGTTCAGCGCCTGTAGCGGGCGATTGTTCGCATGGTGAACTACGGCGCGGAATTGGGCTATCTGTTCGGCAGAGGCGCTGACAGGCTTATCCAGCACCATCCAGCTTACCCCTTCCGAACAAGGGGGCGTGGTTAACGAACCGCTGAACCGATAGAAGTTAAAGTTTTGGGGGAGCAGAGCCTTGATATCCAGCGGCGTAGTCAGCACAGCGGTCTGATCGACGGCGGTTGGCATCTGCCGCCAGGCCTGCGCCAGCTGCGGGTTGGCTTTGCCTTGCTGGAACATCAATGCCAGGACGGCCAGCTCACCCTCTTGGTCTTTATAAACAAAGTGTGCCTCAAGGGGAAATTGCTTGCCGTCAATTTCGTTTTCGCTGGGGGCGTGGAAGTGAAATTGTTGCAGCGTGAAGGTGTCGTTATCCAATACCAGAGTATTGCCGCCGCTGACGTTTACCTGCACGGTATGGCCATTATTGACGATCTGCTGTTTGCCCGCTTGGAAAGCCAGTTTCAGTTTGTCGTGCTGGGTTTTCAGAGCACCTTTAACATTAACCGGTGACTGGTTCTTACCGGTTTCGCACAGCGAAAAGTCCGGAGAAAGTTTTCCCCAGTGTGCCGGATCTTCCTGGCCTTCATAACCCCAATGGGCCTGCTCGGCAGCGCCAACCGAAAAACTGGAGACCAGTAAAGCGGCGAGTAATAATTTCCCTTTCATTGCCAATCCTTATTGAAAAATAGTTAGTATCCTTTGGCGGGCAGCAGCTAAAAAACGGCTGTTAACGCGCTTGCAGCATACCTCTACTTTTCGTCAGGATAAATCAGCGAAATCTCAGGTGAAAAAAAACCACCGTAACGGATTGGGTTATCGGTGGTTTTTATTAAAGCAACACGGTCATTACTTGCGTTGGCCGGTGATGCGACACCATTCCTCGCGCTCTGCTACCGGGTCGAGCGTGAATTTATCTTCATAGGCTTGCGCTACGCTCGCTGCCTGGGTGGCGAGCACGCCGGACAGGCCCAGATAACCGCCGGATTTCGGCAGGCAGCCAATCAGCGGGGCCAGCTCACGCAATGGACCGGCCAGAATATTGGCGACGACCACGTCAGCCAGCAGATCGGCAGGTTGGTCTTTTGGCAGATACAGCTCCAGACGCTCGGAAACGCCGTTACGCTGCGCGTTGTCGCGACTGGCCTGAATGGCCTGGGGATCGATATCGATGCCGATAGCGCGTGCAGCACCGAGTTTCAGGGCGGCAATCGCCAGGATGCCGGAACCACAACCGAAGTCGATAATGGTCTTACCGGCCAGATCCAGACCATCAAGCCACTGCAGACACAGCGCCGTCGTCGGGTGGGTGCCGGTACCAAACGCCAGGCCCGGGTCGAGCATCACGTTAACCGCATGCGGATCGGGCACGTCACGCCAGCTTGGGCAGATCCACAGACGTTCGCCGAAACGCATCGGGTGGAAGTTGTCCATCCACTCACGCTCCCAGTCTTTGTCTTCCAGCTGTTCGACCTTGTGGCGGAAACCGGCGCCCAGCAATGGATGCTGTTCCAGCATTGCCACCACTTCGGCCATATCGGTTTCAGCGTCATACAGCCCGATCACATCGGTATCGCCCCACAGCAGGGTTTCGCCCGGCAGCGGTTCAAACACCGGATTGTCGTGTGTGTCCTGAAAGGTCACCGATACTGCGCCGCTTTCGACCAGCGCGTCGCTCAGGTCTTCCGCCTGGCTGCCGGTGGTGTTCAGTTTGAGTTGGATCCAAGGCATAACAATTCTCTTTTAAGAGGGTAATGATGACGCCGTCCGGCGTTTTTCGCCGACGAGGTTACCGATATAAAACGCCAGCAGGCTAAGCAGTAGCGAAGGCACGATAGGATGCAGCCCCGCCAGTTGCAGCTTGAAGCTGGCCAATAGCGTATAGCATACCGCACCCGTCACCATTGAGCTAAGCGCACCCTGCGCGTTGGCGCGTTCCCAGTACAGGCCCAGCACCAGTGGCCACAGGAATACTGCCTCCAGGCCGCCGAACGCCAGCAGGTTCAGCCAGATGATCATTTCCGGCGGTCGCCATGCTGCCAGCAGCACCAAAAGCCCGAGGATTAACGTGGTCAGGCTGGAAAAGCGTTTGATCAAGCGTTCGTTCTGCATTTGCTGCGGCCGTACGCCAAGGTAGAGATCTTTAATAATAGTGGCGGAAGATTGCAGTAACTGGGCATTAATGGTCGACATGATGGCCGCCATGGGTGCTGCCAGGAAGATGCCGGCGGCATACGGCGGCAGCACGGTGATCATCAGCGTCGGGATCACCTGATCGGGGATCTTCAGATCCGGCAGCACCGCGCGGCCCAGCGCACCGGCCAGGTGCATACCGAACATCAGTACCGCCACCACCATAGTGCCGAGGATGATGCCGCGGTGTACTGCCTTACTGTCTTTGTAGGAAATACAGCGTACCGCAGTATGCGGCAGACCTATCACGCCAAAGCACACCAGGATCCAAAACGAAGCCATGAACGGCAGGCTGAGGATCTGTTCACCACCCTGAGGTGACACCAGCGCCGGATCAATTTGGTGGAGTTTGTCCACCGCGCTGTGCAGACCACCGGCAGCGTGGATCACCGCCACCAGCAACAGCACGGTGCCGATCAACATCACCAGGCCCTGCATGGCATCATTCAGCACGCTGGCACGAAAGCCACCAAAGGCGGTATACAGCGCGATGCTGACGCCAAAGATCAGCAGACCGGTGTCGTAAGGGATGCCGGCAGCGGTTTCCAGCAGGCGTGCGCCGCCGATAAACTGCACCGTCATGGCCCCCAGGAACGCCACCAACAAACTGAGACTGGCCAACCAGACCAACAAACGGCTTTGATAGCGACCGTACAGCATGTCGTTTAAGGTGATGGCGTTGTAGCGGCGCGCCAGAATGGCGAATTTCTTGCCCAGCACACCGAGCGACAACCATACGGCTGGCAGTTGGATCATCGCCAACAGCACCCAACCAAGGCCATATTTATAGGCAGCACCGGGACCACCGATAAACGAACTGGCACTGATATAGGTCGCAGTCAGCGTCATGGCCAGCACGAAGCCGCCCATCGATCGGCTGCCAAGGAAGTATTCGCTGAGGAAATTACCAGTCTGACGCCGACTGTAGGCGTAAACCGACAGTCCAAACACCAGAAGCAGATAGGCAACCAGCGGCAAAATGACTTCAGTTTGCATCGCTGTCCTCCAGCGAAATATTGCGGAATACGCCACGCACCATCAGCCAGCACAGACCGATAAACAGCAGTGGTACCAATAAGCAGGCCATTTCGAACCAGTGTGGCAGGCCGGTAATGCCAGAAGCGCTGTCGGGGAGATAGGCTGCTAACACCCAGGCCAGCAGATAGATCAGCGTCAGGCCGAGTGCCCATCGTGCTTCGCGGTGGGCTTGAATAAAGCGTGTGTCCATCAGTGTTCCCCAATATGCCCGTCATACTTGAAGTTGCCTCTGTGTTGGCTGCGCTCCCTTGCCGCCTTGATGCAACTCCAATTATTTAGGGTATACAACTATTATGGATTTGATCATCCCTTGAGTGACCCAAAGCAGTAAAGAAAAAGGCCGGTGATTAACCGGCCTTCTGTCAGGCGATATGAATAACCTGCCTTAGGTTTCCTGCAGACCGAGCTTCTTCTCCAGATAGTGGATGTTGGTGCCACCGTGCTGGAAGTTTTCGTCGCTCATGATCCGCTGCTGCAGTTCAACGTTGGTTTTGATGCCATCGATGATCAGCTCAGCCAGGGCGTTCTTCATGCGGGCTATCGCCACGTCACGGTTTTCACCGTAAGTGATCAGTTTGCCGATCATGGAATCATAGTACGGCGGTACGGTATAACCGGCGTAAATATGAGATTCCCAACGCACGCCGAAACCGCCTGGCGCATGGAAACGGGTGATCTTGCCTGGGCTTGGCAGGAAGGTGTTCGGGTCTTCGGCGTTGATACGGCATTCCACCGCGTGGCCTTGAACCTTCACTTCGTCCTGTTTGATCGACAGCGGCTGACCGGCAGCGATACGCAGCTGCTCTTTGATCAGATCCACGCCGGTGATCATTTCAGTAACCGGGTGTTCAACCTGAATACGGGTGTTCATTTCGATGAAATAGAACTCGCCGTTTTCGTACAGGAACTCGAAAGTCCCCGCACCGCGGTAGCCGATCTCAACACAGGCTTTCGAGCAGCGCTCGCCGATGTAGCGGCGCATTTCGCTGGTGATGCCTGGTGCCGGAGCCTCTTCAACCACTTTCTGATGGCGGCGCTGCATGGAGCAGTCGCGTTCAGCCAGATAGATGGCGTTACCCTGACCGTCTGCCAAAATCTGAATTTCGATATGGCGTGGGTTTTCCAGGTATTTTTCCATGTAAACCATGTCATTGTTGAAAGCCGCTTTGGCTTCCGCTTTAGTCATGGAAATGGATTGTTCGAGGTCTTTGTCGCTGCGCACAACGCGCATGCCACGGCCGCCGCCGCCGCCAGATGCCTTGATGATCACCGGGTAGCCGATGCGCTTGGCGAAGGCACGGTTCTTATCCATGTCGTCGGTCAGCGGGCCATCAGAGCCTGGTACGCAAGGCACGCCGGCTTTTTTCATGGCGTTGATGGCAGAAACCTTGTCGCCCATCAGGCGGATGGTTTCGGCTTTCGGGCCAATGAAGATAAAGCCGGAGCGTTCGATCTGCTCGGCGAAGTCGGCGTTCTCAGACAAGAAGCCGTAACCCGGGTGGATCGCCACTGCGCCGGTGATTTCTGCCGCAGAGATGATAGCCGGGATATTCAGGTAGCTTTTTACCGATGGCGCAGGACCGATACACACGGTCTCGTCAGCCAGCAGTACGTGTTTCAGATCGCGATCGGCTGTTGAGTGCACGGCAACGGTTTTGATGCCCAACTCTTTACAAGCACGCAGGATACGAAGCGCGATCTCGCCACGGTTGGCGATAACAATTTTATCAAGCATGTTCGCCTCGTTATTCGATGACGACCAGTGGCTCGTCAAATTCTACCGGTTGGCCGTTCTCTACCAGAATAGCTTTCACTACGCCGGATTTGTCCGCTTCGATCTGGTTCATCATTTTCATGGCTTCAACGATGCACAGCGTGTCGCCGGCATTCACTTTCTGGCCAACTTCGATGAAGGCTTTCGCATCCGGGCTTGGCGTACGGTAGAAGGTACCGACCATTGGAGAACGAACGATGTGGCCACTCATGGCCGCTGGTGCTGCAGGGGTTTCGGCTGGCGCGGCAGCAACGGCGGTAGCCAGTGCTGGCTGCGGCTGTGCCGGCATTGCGTATGCCTGCGGCATCATTGGGTAAGCCTGTGCCGGGGCGGCACGGCTGATGCGAACTGACTCTTCGCCTTCAGAGATTTCCAGTTCAGAAATACCTGATTCTTCAACCAGTTCGATCAGTTTCTTGATTTTACGAATATCCATGAGTGTGATTCCGTACTCTTTTTGCGTAGCAATTAGTGGGTTTTCGACAGACGGTTAACCGCTGCCTGTAAAGCAAATGTGTAGCCATCTGCGCCGAGGCCGCAAATCACACCCACCGCAATATCGGAAAGGTAGGAGTGATGACGGAAAGGCTCTCGGGCATGCACGTTGGAGAGGTGGATCTCGATAAACGGGATCTGCACCGCCAGCAATGCATCGCGCAGCGCCACGCTGGTATGCGTGAACGCGGCAGGGTTGATCAGAATAAAATCTGTGTTGCCGCGTGCCTGATGTATGCAGTCGATAAGCGCATGTTCAGCGTTAGACTGCAGATGGCTCAGGGTAATATCCAGTGCGGATGCCTGGTTTTCCAATCCGTTAACAATCTCTGTTAGCGTCGTGCTGCCGTACTTCTCCGGCTCACGCGTCCCCAGCAGATTCAGATTGGGGCCGTTCAGAAGCAAAATGTGAAACTTATCCGCCATTGTGCTGGTATCTCCGGCAATAAAACCATCATCGTAGAAAATAACCCGATGTCACCGATTTGTCACCTGTTAAGGGGAAAATTCACCCTGAGAACAGGAACAAGGTCGGGCATTATAACGATATCGTAGCAATTCGCAGCTAAATACTGGTCTTATCAGCGAAGATATTCAACCCTAAACCAGCAAACTGATGAGGGTGTTATCGCATTATGAGGGGTAGAACACAGAAAAGTTCCGCCTTTTAACGCCACCAATTGCGGAATTTCTTGTAGCGCAATGCCAGCAGCACGACGGCCAGCAGGGCATAAATGAAGGGCTGTGGCGAAAAGGTTTTGACCGACCACAGGTAATGAATCGGTGCCAGAATGGCCACCAGATACACCAGATTATGCAGCGTCTGCCATTTGGCCCCCAGTTTGCGCATGGCCCACAACGTCGAGGTTGCCGCCAGCGCCAGCAGGATCAGCCAGCTGATAATGCCGAGCGTCAGGTAAGGGCGGGTGACCAGTTCACGCCCCAACAGGCCAATATTGCTTAGCCCCAATTCAAGCGTCGAATAGCTTATCAGATGCAGCGTACCCCAGGCAAAACACCACAGCCCCACCAGACGGCGGCAACGGATCAGCAGCGGCTGGCGGGTATAGCGTGCCAGTGGGGCGATCATCAAGGTTGCCAGTAACAGTTTCAGCGTCATCCTGCCGGTAAAGTGTTGTATATCCTTGGCCGGGTCGGCGCTGAACCAGCCTTGATCCACCGACAGCACCAGCCAGAGAAAGGGCAAAAATGCCGCCAGATAAATGGCAACTTTGATCCCTTTGATATGGGTTGGAGTCAAACGCACTTAGAAATTCTCCCGTAGGTCCAGGCCGCGGTACAGTGATGCGACTTGTTCGGCATAGCCATTAAACAGCAGGGTGGGTTGGCGCTTAACGTCCAGAATGCCGCCGGAGCCGATAAAACGCTCGGTAGCCTGCGACCAGCGGGGATGATCGACGTGCGGGTTAACGTTGGCGTAGAAGCCGTATTCATTCGGTGCAGACTCATTCCAGGTGGTGGGGGGCTGATCGCGCACCAGGCGAATATGGACGATCGACTTTATCCCTTTAAAACCGTATTTCCATGGGGTGATCAAGCGCAGCGGCGCACCATTCTGCGGCGGCAGCGTTTTACCGTATACGCCGACGGTCAGCAGCGCCAGCGGGTTCATCGCCTCGTCGAGACGCAGCCCTTCGACATAGGGATACTTCAGCCCACCGCCGATAAAGCGGTCTTTCTGGCCGGGCATCTGTTCCGGGTCGTACAACGTCTGGAAGGCGACGTAGCGTGCGTTGCTGTTTGGTTCTGCCAGCTTGATCAGTTTACCCAATTCAAAGCCAATCCACGGCACGACCATCGACCAGGCTTCAACGCAGCGCATGCGATAGATGCGCTGTTCCAGTGGGAAGCGTTTGATTAAATCATCGATGTCCAGCGTGATCGGTTTGGCGACTTCGCCGTCGATGCGTACCTGCCAACCTTCGGTTTTCAAGCCGCCGGCATTGGCGGCCGGATCGGCCTTGTCCAGACCGAATTCGTAGAAGTTGTTGTAGCCGGTGACTTTATCTTCGGGCGTCAAGGCCAGCTGGGCCTGCCAGGCGGCAGGTTTGCTGAACTCCAGTGGTTTACCCGGCGGTGCCTTGGGCCGATCGTGGCCTTTAAACCATGACAGCAAATCGGCCTGCGCATTAAGCGGCAGGGCCAGTGATGCGGCGGTAATGCCCAACGCCTGCAACACTTTACGTCGCTGATAAAATACGCTCTCGGGCGTGACATCGGCCTCAGTTAATTTACGTTGTTTGCTCATGCTGTTTTTCTCCACGTATCTGGAGTAAGCATGGCGTGAAACCGGGCCTTATGCGAGAGGCCGCGGGAAAATATGAAATTTCGCAGACGGGATAGGGCCCCCGTTGCAGGGGGCCATCAGGCTTAGCGGATTTTCACCAGGGTGCGGCCGGTGACTTTGTTATCCAACAGTGCGGCAGCCGCGGCCGGTGCCTGTTCCAGCGTGATTTCCTGGGTGGCCTGTTGATAGAAGCTTTCCGGCAGGATACCGACCAGGCGTTCCCAGGCGGTTTGACGGCGATGCAACGGAGTGTGCACCGAGTCGATCCCTTGCAGACGAACATTGCGCAAAATAAATGGCATCACCGTGGTCGGCAGGTGATATCCACCGGCCAGCCCACAGGCGGCGACCGTGCCGTTATAGTTCATTTGCGCCAAAACCCGCGCCAGCATAGTGTCGCCGACGCTATCTACTGCACCGGCCCACAGTTGCTTTTCCAGCGGGCGCGGAGCTTCGAGATAACCGTCACGCGACAGCACTTCTTTAGCGCCGAGCGCTTTCAGGTAGTCAGTATTGCTTTCACGGCCGCTGACGGCCGTGACGTGATAGCCCAGCGCCGCCAAAATAGCGACCGCCGTGCTGCCCACGCCACCGCTGGCACCCGTGACCAAAATGTCGCCGTCATCCGGGTGTACGCCGCCTTCTTCCAACGCCATCACGCACAGCATGGCGGTAAAGCCGGCTGTACCGAGGATCATTGCTTTACGCTCATCCAGTCCGTTCGGCAACGGCACCAGCCATTCCCCGGAGACACGCGCCTGCTCAGCCAGACCACCCCAGTGGTTTTCACCCACGCCCCAGCCGGTGAGCACCACGCTCTGGCCTTCTTTAAAACGATCGTCGCGGCTTTGGCGCACGGTACCGGCGAAGTCGATGCCCGGCACCATTGGGAAGTTGCGCACGATTTTGCCTTTGCCGGTGATCGCCAGCGCGTCTTTATAGTTAATGCTGGACCAATTAACATCTACCGTGACATCGCCGTCGGGCAGTTGGTCGCTGCTGATATCTTTGACGCGAGCCAGAGTTTGATCGTCTAGTTGTTCCAATAACAGTGCACGCATGTCACTCTTCCTCTTGTTTGCAATTTTGTCATGGATGGCTGGATCAGATTTAATTGACTATATGCATATAAGAAATTTATGTCCTGATAAAAGGCAAAAAAGGGTGATTGAAGGTTTTCTTCGTTGATGATGCTTGGTAGTTTGAGCAGCATGAACTGCCGGCGATGATCGTCAAGGATACGCCAGCGACTAATTAAAAATCAGGGTATTGTGTTGGATTCTTTTGAGCGAATTCGGGGCCTTTATACGACCAAAGGTGAAAATTCACGTAACCATAACGGACAAGGCACAGGGATGCGATTCACCACCAAGCTCTCTGCATTGATCACCCTGCTTGTTGCTATGGCGATGTTTTTGATGCTGATGGGCTGCTCATACAGTTACTTCTACGTCACTCAGGAGAGGCTGGAGCGTCGCTTCGATTCGCTGATGACCTCGCTCGATCAGGCGATGCTGCGTGAATCTCCCCAGGAACAGCAACAGTGGTTACCGTTGGTGATGCGCCCGCTCGGTATCGTGGCCGTCAGCGTGGATACCAGCCACAGCAACCTCCTTTCTTATCATCTGCCAACGGTAAAACAGCCCTGGGAATCGCTCAACGGCTACCGGCAGGTTTCTCTGCCGCTGATGCAGCATCCCGGCGCTTCGCTACGTATTACCTATATTGATCCTTTCGCCAGCGACGTGCGTTCGTTGCAATCTACTGCGGCTGTCTCTTTGTCGATCGTCGTGATGGTGGTTATCTTGCTGTTCAGCCTGCGTTGGCTGCGCGATCAGGCCGACGGAGAGGACCGGCTGGAGCGCCGTGCACGGCGTATTCTTAACGGCGAACGAGAGAGCGTGATGCAGGGCGACGTGCGCGAATGGCCGGCGAACGTCAGCGGTGCACTTGATCGCCTGCTGGCGGATCTGGCGGAAGCGCGCGAGGAGCGCAGCCGGGTCGATACGCTGATCCGCGCTTTTGCCGCGCAGGATGCCAAAACCGGGCTGAACAACCGGTTATTCTTTGATAACCAACTGACCACGCAGCTGGAAGAGGAAGGTTCGCACGGTATTGTCATGATGGTGCGATTACCGGATTTCGACACGCTGCGGGAAACTCACGGCAACAGTGCTGTGCAGGAACTGATGTATTCGCTGGTCAATCTGTTGTCGACGTTTGTGATGCGCTACCCGGCGGCGTTGCTGGCGCGCTATTTCCACAGTGATTTCACCGTCCTGTTGCCGCATCGCACGCTGAAAGAGGCGGACGGTATTGCTTCACAGTTGGTTCATGCCATTGACGCCCTGCCTTCAACGGCGCTTATCGATCGCGAGGCGTTTTTGCATATTGGTATTGTGGCCTACCGCAGCGGGCAAAGCACCGAACAGGTGATTGATTATGCCGAGCAGGCCACGCGCCACGCCACGCTGCAGGGGGAAAACGGCTGGTATGTTTACGATAGCCAGGTGCCGGAAAAAGGGCGCGGTAGCGTCAAATGGCGCACTCTGTTGGAACAGGTGCTGGCACGGGGTGGCCCACGGTTGTACCAAAAACCGGCGGTGACGGTGGAGGGGGAAGTTCATCACCGGGAGATCATGAGCCGGATATACGATGGCACCCAGGAACTGTTGCCATCAGAGTATATGCCGCTGGTACAGCAATTGGGTCTGGCGGAAAGTTACGACCGCCAGCATCTGAGTCGCATTCTCCCCTTACTGGCGCTGTGGCCTGAAGAAACGCTGGCATTTACGCTGTGCGTAGACTCATTATTGCAGCGTACTTTCCAGCGTTGGCTGCGTGATAGCCTGCTACAGTGTGAAAAAAGTCATCGTCGGCGAATTCTGATTGAACTTGCAGAGGCAGACGTGTGTCAACATATCGACCGTTTGCGCCCGGTGTTGAGATTGCTCTCTGGATTGGGGTGTCGTCTGGCCGTGTCCCAGGCGGGGTTAACCGTGGTTAGTACCTCCTATATCAAGTCCTTACCGGTGGAACTGGTCAAGCTCCATCCCGGTTTGGTGCGGAGTATCGATAAGCGGGATGAGAATCAGCTGTTCGTTCAGAGCCTGACGGGTGCCTGTGAAGGCACCAGCACCCAGGTTTTTGCCGCCAGCGTGCGGACGCGTAATGAATGGCAGACGCTGAAGGAGCGCGGGATCCTCGGCGGGCAGGGCGACTTTTTCGCGTCGCCGGAACCGATAGATGTAGGGCGTAAAAAATATTCGCGCCGTTATCGCGTTTAACCTGAATGCCGGGCAAAAATTGACGTAGAATGAGCGCCAATTCATCTGGGCTATTTTATCTGTCTTTTTGGGATTATCCCCAAACTGCCTGCGACAATGACGCCTATTTGATATAGGCTCTTGTCAGTCCTTTTCTGTTGAGCGTTGGTAGGTGCTTACCACCAACGGCAATCAGGGAATATGTTAGATTTTATGAGCTGTGTTACGCCGTTTCGTGCGCTGACAGGGTGGTAAACTGAGCCTTTGTTCAGGGAATTCAGGCCTCATCCAATTTCCGTGCATTCGAGCAGAAACAATACAGACTATTTTTCACCGAAGTAGAACATTTTTGCGCCTTGTCGCTGCTTCGTGTGGTTGGTAAAGTAGGCGGATTTTATTTTCCGCCCCCAGCTTGCAGGATTATCCTTTAGTTATGTTTAAGAAATTTCGTGGCATGTTTTCCAATGACTTGTCCATCGACTTGGGTACCGCCAATACCCTGATTTATGTTAAAGGGCAAGGCATTGTACTGAACGAACCTTCGGTGGTTGCCATTCGCCAGGATCGTGCCGGTTCACCCAAGAGCGTTGCGGCCGTGGGTCATGAGGCTAAACAGATGCTGGGGCGTACCCCCGGCAATATCGCGGCTATCCGTCCGATGAAAGACGGCGTTATCGCTGACTTCTTCGTGACTGAAAAAATGCTGCAGCACTTTATCAAACAGGTTCACAGCAACAGCTTCATGCGGCCAAGCCCGCGCGTGCTGGTGTGCGTGCCGGTCGGCGCAACGCAGGTTGAACGTCGTGCCATCCGCGAATCCGCCCAAGGGGCCGGTGCGCGTGAAGTGTTTCTGATTGAAGAGCCAATGGCTGCGGCAATCGGTGCCGGCCTGCCGGTTTCTGAAGCTACCGGTTCAATGGTGGTGGATATCGGTGGTGGTACTACCGAAGTGGCGGTGATCTCACTCAACGGTGTGGTCTACTCTTCTTCCGTGCGCATCGGCGGTGACCGTTTCGACGAAGCCATCATTAATTATGTGCGTCGTAACTATGGCTCACTGATTGGTGAAGCGACCGCCGAACGTATCAAGCACGGTATTGGCTCAGCTTATCCGGGCGATGAAGTGCATGAAATCGAAGTTCGCGGCCGTAACCTGGCCGAGGGCGTACCGCGCGGCTTTACTCTCAATTCCAATGAAATCCTTGAAGCGCTGCAGGAGCCGTTGACCGGCATCGTCAGTGCGGTGATGGTCGCGCTGGAACAGTGTCCGCCGGAACTGGCTTCCGACATTTCCGAACGCGGCATGGTGTTGACCGGCGGTGGCGCATTGCTGCGCAACCTGGATCGCCTGCTGATGGAAGAAACCGGTATTCCGGTCGTCGTGGCAGAAGATCCGCTGACCTGCGTAGCTCGCGGTGGCGGCAAGGCGTTGGAAATGATCGACATGCATGGCGGCGATTTGTTCAGCGAAGAATAGTCAGCCCCAGGAAGGAGGAATCGTATCGGATGAATGCGCAAAGCGAAAATCGGGTACGGTTCCTCTTTCTGTTGTCGAGGAACACGCATAATTTATGAAGCCGATTTTTAGCAGGGGGCCTTCCCTGCAACTACGACTTTTTTTAGCAGTGATTGTGGCTATCTGCCTGATCGTTGCCGACAGCCGTCTCGGTACGTTCGTGAAAATACGTAACTACATGGACACGGCCGTCAGCCCTTTCTATTTTCTGGCCAATGGGCCGCGTAAAGTTTTGGACAGCGTTTCAGAAACGCTGGCTACCCGCCAACAGCTGGAGCTGGAAAACCGTGCTCTGCGGCAGGAACTGCTGCTGAAAAACAGCGATATTCTTCTTCTTGGCCAATTCAAGCAGGAAAACGCCCGTTTGCGTGAGCTGTTAGGCTCGCCGCTGCGCCAGGACGAACACAAAATGGTCACCCAAGTGATCTCGACCGGATCTGATCCTTACAGCGACCAGGTGGTGATCGACAAAGGTTCAGACAACGGGGTTTATGAAGGCCAGCCGGTCATCAGTGATAAAGGCGTAGTCGGCCAGGTGGTCGCGGTGGCGAAAGTCACCAGCCGCGTGCTGCTGATCTGCGATGCCTCACACGCGTTACCTATCCAGGTACTGCGCAATGATATCCGGGTGATCGCTGCAGGCAGCGGTTGTGCCGATGATTTACAGCTCGAACATTTGCCGAACAATACCGATATTCGCGTGGGCGACGTGTTGGTTACTTCCGGCCTGGGTGGCCGCTTCCCGGAAGGCTATCCGGTGGCGGTGGTGTCCTCGGTTAAAGTGGATAACCAGCGTGCGTATACCGTGATCCAGGCACGCCCGACGGCGGGTCTGCAGCGTTTGCGCTATTTGTTGTTGCTGTGGGGGGCCGATCGTAATGGCGATATGCCGTTGCCGCCGGACGAAGTGCACCGTGTCGCCAATGAGCGTCTGATGCAGATGATGCCTCAGGTGTTGCCACCGGCCGATGCCATGGGGCCGCAACAGCCACTGCCGGCACCGGCAACCGGCATCGCTGTGCCGCAAACCGCCGCACCGGCCGCGGCGGGAGTTACCCAATGAATCGCTACCGCAGTAATGGGCGCTGGATAATCTGGCTGTCATTCCTGGTGGCGCTGGTGCTGCAAATTATGCCGTGGCCGGAACAGATCTACATGTTCCGGCCTTCCTGGCTGGCTTTAATCCTGATCTACTGGGTAATGGCACTGCCACACCGGGTTAACGTCGGTACCGGCTTTGTGCTGGGGCTGATTATGGATCTGATCCTCGGTTCTACGCTGGGCGTGCGTGCGCTGGCGCTGGGGATCATTGCCTATCTGGTCGCGTTCAAATTCCAACTGTTCCGCAACATGGCCCTCTGGCAACAGGCGCTGATCGTAGTGCTATTGTCACTGGCGATGGATGTTGTGGTGTTCTGGGCCGAGTTTTTAGTGATCAACGTTTCTTTCCGCCCAGAGGTGTTCTGGAGTAGTGTGGTAAACGGCATTCTGTGGCCGTGGTTATTCCTGCTGATGCGCAAAATCCGCCGTCAGTTCGCCGTACAGTAAGGGTATTTATACCCAAGAGATTTCGAGTTGCGGCAAGGCGGCAATCGAGTGAATACCCAGGAGCTTGGATGACCAAGTGACTGGGGGGATTGAGGGCAGCCAACACCGCTGCAGCTTGAAATATGAAAGGTATATCAATGACTTCGCTTTATCTGGCCTCCGGCTCTCCCCGTCGACGTGAATTACTGACCCTGTTGGGCGTGGCGTTTGAAATTATCCTGACGGATACCGAAGAACAGCGGCAGGAAGGGGAAGCGGCGGAAGTCTATGTGCGCCGTTTGGCGCAGGATAAGGCCAGGGCAGGCGTGGCGTTGGCCCGGCAGGACTGGCCGGTGCTGGGCGCGGATACCATTGTCGTGCTCAATGGCCGGGTGCTGGAAAAACCCCAAAGCGAAACGCATGCGGCGCAAATGCTGGCGGCGCTGTCGGGTAAACAGCATCAGGTGATGACCGCGGTGGCGATCGCCGATCGCCATGACGTTCTGTGCCAGCTAGTGGTGACAGACGTGACATTCCGCAACCTGTCACAGCAGGATATTTGCGACTATATTGCAACGGGCGAACCGATGGATAAAGCGGGCGCCTATGGAATTCAAGGAAAGGGTGGTTGTTTCGTCAGGACGATAACCGGGAGTTATCACGCGGTGATGGGCTTGCCGTTGGTCGAAACACATGAGCTGCTCAGTAATTTTGTCGCATTACGTGATGTAAGAACCGGTTGATGGGCGCTGCCATTATCGACCGGCTCTGAGGAGAAGGCATGACAGCTGAGCTACTGGTTAATATCACACCGTCTGAAACGCGGGTTGCCTATATTGATGGCGGCATCCTGCAAGAGATCCATATCGAGCGCGAATCCAAGCGCGGTATCGTCGGCAATATTTATAAAGGACGCGTAAGTCGCGTGTTGCCGGGTATGCAGGCGGCATTCGTCGATATCGGCCTGGACAAAGCGGCCTTCCTGCACGCCTCTGATATCATGCCGCACACCGAATGTGTCGCCGGCGATGAGCAGAAAAATTTCCACGTGCGCGATATTGCCGAACTGGTACGCCAGGGGCAGGATCTGATGGTGCAGGTGGTGAAAGATCCGCTAGGCACCAAAGGCGCGCGCCTGACCACTGACATCACTTTGCCTTCGCGTTACCTGGTATTCATGCCGGGGGCGGCGCACGTTGGCGTTTCGCAGCGTATTGAAAGTGAAGCCGAGCGCGATCGCCTGAAAAAAGCCGTTGCCGGTTACTGCGATGAACTGGGTGGTTTTATCATCCGCACCGCGGCAGAAGGCATTGGGGAAGAAGAGCTGTCGCAAGACGCCGCCTTCCTCAAACGCCTGTGGACCAAGGTGATGGAGCGTAAAAAACGCAACCAGACCAAATACAAGTTATACGGTGAGCTGGCGCTGGCGCAGCGTATCTTGCGCGACTTCGCCGGTGCGGCGCTGGACAGGATCCGCGTGGACTCCCGTCTGACCCACGATCTGCTGGTGGAGTTTACCGGTGAGTACATCCCGGATATTACCGCCAAGCTGGAGCTGTACACCGGCAGCCAGCCGATCTTCGATCTGTACGATGTCGAAAACGAGATCCAGCGCGCGTTGGAGCGCAAGGTTGAGCTGAAGTCCGGCGGATACCTGATCATCGATCAGACCGAAGCGATGACCACCGTGGATATCAATACCGGCGCCTTTGTCGGCCATCGCAATCTCGACGAAACCATCTTCAATACCAATATCGAGGCGACCCAGGCCATTGCCCGCCAACTGCGGCTGCGCAATCTGGGCGGCATTATCATTATCGACTTTATTGATATGAATAATGACGAACATCGTCGTCGGGTGCTGCATTCGCTGGAACTTGCACTGAGTAAAGATCGGGTAAAAACCACGATCAACGGCTTCTCTCAGCTAGGCTTAGTGGAAATGACGCGTAAACGCACGCGCGAAAGCATTGAACATGTGCTGTGTCATGATTGTCCTACTTGTCATGGGCGCGGCACTCTGAAAACGGTGGAAACCGTGTGCTACGAAATCTTGCGTGAAATTGTGCGCGTGCACCATGCTTATGATTCAGATCGTTTCCTGGTTTACGCCTCTGCGGCGGTGGGTGAGGCGCTGAAAAGCGAAGAGTCCCATGCGCTGGCCGAAGTGGAAATCTTTGTTGGCAAACAGGTCAAGGTGCAGATCGAACCCTTGTACAGCCAGGAACAATTTGACGTTGTCATGATGTAGTCCGCCTGTTGGCGGCCAAAGTCCGGTATTGGTGGGGCCCAGCATGCTGGGCCCCCCATGCATAGATATCCCGTTGCCAGGCAGCGGAAGCAAGGAGAACTGCGTGAGGCGACTGCCTGGGATTTTGTTAGCTACAGGCGCCAGTCTGATTGTCATCGTGGCGTTGCTGATCAGCGGGCTGCGTTTGGCGCTGCCTGAACTGAACAACTACCGCCCGCAACTGTTGGCCAAGGTCGAAAGTCTCTCCGGCGTGCCGGTGCAGATCGATTTTATGCAGGGAAGTTGGGAAACCTTCGGCCCGCAGTTGGAAATGCGCAACGTGCGCGCCACGCTGCCCAAAAGCAACCTGCATATAGAACGCGTTACGCTGGCGCTGGACGTATGGCAGTCGCTGTTGCACTGGCGCTGGCAGTTCCGCGATCTCACCTTCTACCAACTCCAGTTCGATCTCAACACCACTTTGGGTGGCGAAGAGCATAAGGGAAGTACCATCGAGCCGGGTAAAATCAGCGATTTGCTGTTGCATCAGGTGGATCACTTTAATTTACGTGACAGCCGGCTTTCCTTCCTTACGCCTGCCGGCGCGCGCGCCGAATTCGAGGTTCCACAGCTAACCTGGCTTAACGGCCGCGATCGTCACCGTGCCGAGGGGCAGGTAGGCCTGTCGACGCTGAACGGCCAGCATGGCGTGGTTCAACTGCGGATGGATCTGCGTGATAACCAGGGGTTATTGAATGTTGGCACGGTCTATATGCAGGCCGATAATATCGACATGAAGCCCTGGTTCACCCGGTGGTTACGAGCCAATACCGGCCTGGAGAGCGCCGACTTTAGCCTGGCAGCCTGGCTGCAAATACAGAACGGTGAAATTGCCAGCGGCAGTGCGTTGTTAAAGCAGGGCGCGGCCAACTGGAGCGTGGGCAAACAACAGCACCGCCTGGACGTGGACAATCTGGCGCTGACGCTCAGCCGCCAGGGGACCGGCTGGCAAGTCGAGGTGCCGCAGCTCAACCTGGCCACCGACGGTCAGGCCTGGCCGCAAGGCAAGCTGTCCGGACTGTGGCTACCGGAAAATACCGAGTTTATGGGGCCGGGACAAACGGAAGAGCTGCGCGTGCGGGCGACCAACATTCAGCTTGAACGCCTGTCTGCGCTGTTGCCGACCTTCTCGTTCCTCAGCCCGGACGTGCTGGAGCGCTGGAACGATCTGCAACCGCAGGGCAGGGTCAATGCATTGGCGTTGGATATTCCGCTGAAACAGCCGGAAAAAACCCGTTTCCAGGCCCGCTGGCAGGACGTCAGTTGGCAGCCATGGAAGCTGTTACCGGGGATAAATCATTTCTCTGGCGCGCTGAGTGGCGGCGTAGAAAATGGTCGTCTGCAACTTGATCTCAATGACAGCACCTTGCCGTACGGCGACATGTTCCGCGCCCCGCTGGAAGTCAGCAGCGCGCGCGGTGCGTTAACCTGGTTGAACAACCCACAGGGCTGGGAGCTGGCGAGTAAAAATCTGGATGTGAAGGCCAAATCGCTGTGGGTGAACGGTGATTTCCGCTACCAGCAGCCGGCCAAGGGCGACCCGTGGCTGAGCATTCTGGCGGGTATCCGCCTGTACGATGCCGCAGACGCCTGGCGTTACTTCCCAGAGCCCTTGATGGGCAAGCACCTGGTGGATTACCTCAGCGGTGCCATTCAGGGCGGGCAGGTGGATAACGCCACGCTGCTCTACAACGGTGACCCACAGCATTTCCCTTACCGTAAACACGAAGGCCAGTTTGAGGTATTTGTCCCGCTGCGGCATTCGACCTTCCAGTTCCAACCGGATTGGCCGGCATTGACCGATCTGGCCATCGATCTCGATTTTGCCAACGAAGGGCTGTGGATGAATGCTCCGCAGACCAAACTGGGTAAAGTCGATGGCAAAAATGTTACCGCCATCATTCCGGACTACCTGAAAGAGCGCCTGTTGGTTGACGCTGACGTGGCGGGTCAGGGTGAGGAAATCCATGACTATTTCGAGCAGACACCGCTGCATGATTCACTGGGTGCTGCACTGAATGAGCTGCAGATTGGCGGTAATGTCAGTGGGCGCTTACATCTCGATATCCCCTTGAACGGCGAGCTGGTGCGCGCTACGGGCGAGGTGGCGCTGAACAACAATTCACTGCTGGTTAAGCCTATCGAAAGTGAGCTGAAAAAAGTCAGCGGCAAGTTCCGCTTCGATAACGGCAACCTGACCAGTGATAGCCTGTCGGCCAACTGGTTCGGGCAGCCGGTTGCGGTGAATTTCAATACGCTGGAAGGTAAAAGTGACTACAAGGTCAATGTTGATCTGAAGGCTGACTGGCAGCCGGGTAAATTCCCCGGTATTCCGCAGGAAGTCGCCGATGCCTTGAGTGGCAGCGCGCCCTGGCAGGGCCAGGTTGCCATTACCTTGCCGCATAAGGGCAACGCCAGCTATGACATTGGCATTGATGCGGACCTCAAGAAAGTGAGCAGTCACTTACCTTCACCGCTAGATAAACCGGCGGGTGAGCCACTGCCGTTGAGTGTAAAAGTGAAAGGTGGGCTGAATGGCTTCATGCTGACCGGCAGCGCCGGCAAGCAGAACCATTTCAACAGCGAATGGACCTTCGCCAAACAGCAGGTGACGCTTGCACGTGCGGCATGGCAAACCGAAGGTGGTGGAACGCCACCCTTACCGGCCGGTAAATCTTTGACGCTCAACCTACCGCCATTGGACGGTGAAAAATGGCTGGGGTTAATGGCACCGGCGTTAAAACAAGGCGGTAGCTCGGGCCAGGTGGGCGGCTTCAACTTCCCGACCACCGTCGCGCTGAAAACACCACAGCTGCTGTTGGGCGGCCAGGCCTGGCACAAGCTGACGCTATCGGCTGAAAAGCAACTCGGCGCGACCCTGGTCAGCGCCAAGGGGGAAGAGGTCGACGGCAGTCTGCGGGTTACGGATCGCGGGCCATGGCGTGCCGATATCAATTATCTTTATTACAATCCGCAGTTTAGCGACAGCAAGGGTACCCCGACCGCGGCAACCAACCCGCTGGCGGTGGCAGATAAGGTTTCTTTCCGTGACTGGCCGTCGTTGATGCTGCGCTGCAAGTCGTGCTGGGTAATGGGGCAAAACCTCGGCAAGGTGGAGGCGGATCTGGCCAATCGGGGTGATACCCTGAACCTGGAGCATGGCTTGGTCGATACCGGCAAAGGGCGCATGACCGCCAGCGGCCTGTGGAAGCAGAACGCCCAGGAAGAACGCAGCTCGCTGAAAGGCAAACTGCTGGGGGGCAATATTGATGAAACCGCCGCTTTCTTCGGCATCACCACGCCGCTGAAAGGCGCGCCTTATGACATTGATTTTGATCTGTACTGGCATGGTCCACCGTGGAAACCGCAGATGAGTACCCTTAGCGGTGCGATGAAGGTCAATATGGGCAAAGGCGAGATCGACAGCATGGGCGGCGGGCGTGCCGGCCAACTGTTGCGTTTGGTCAGCGTCGACTCCCTGTTACGTAAGTTGCAGTTCGATTTCAGTGATACCTTCGGCAAAGGTTTCTACTTTGACTCCATCCGCAGCACTGCGTGGCTGAAAGATGGCATAATGCATACCGATAACCTGTTGGTTGACGGACTGGCGGCGGATATTGCCATGAGCGGTCAGGTCGATTTGGCGCGCCGCCGGATTGATATGGAAGCGGTAGTCGCACCGGCCATTTCGACCACTGTCGGCGTAGCCACGGCGTTCGTGATTAACCCTATCGTTGGCGCGGCGGTGTTTGCTGCCTCGCAGGTGTTGGGGCCGCTGTGGAATAAGATCTCGCTGATTCGCTACCATATCAGCGGCGATTTGGACCAGCCGAAGGTCAACGAGGTCCTGCGTAAGCCAAAGGAGGATAAGGCGTCATGAAAAGTGCAAACGTTGCGTTGTTACAGTTGTGCAGTGGCGATCGGGTGCGTGACAACCTGGCCCAGATTGAACAGCAGATTAAGCAGCTCAATGCCGGGGTAAAACTGGTTATGACGCCGGAGAACGCGCTGCTGTTCGCCAATTCTGCGGCTTATCGTGAACATGCGGAGCGCCAGGGTGATGGCCCGCTGCAGAATGCGGTGCGTGACATGGCACGGCGTTATGGCGTCTGGCTGCTGGTGGGGTCAATGCCGCTGGTCAGTCGTGAAAACCCTGCGCTGATCACCACCAGTAGCCTGCTGTTCGACGACCAGGGCGAGATCCGCGCGCGCTATGACAAGCTGCACATGTTCGACGTGGACATTAACGACTCCCACGGCCATTATCGGGAATCTGACACCTATCAGCATGGCCAACAGCTCCAGGTGGTGGATACCCCGGTCGGGCGGCTTGGCATGACCATCTGCTACGATCTGCGCTTCCCGGCGCTGTTCCAGGCGTTACGAGCGCAGGGCGCTGAATTGATTTCCGTACCGGCGGCCTTTACCCGCGTGACCGGTGAGGCGCACTGGGAAATTTTGCTGCGCGCCAGGGCGATTGAAAACCAGTGTGTGATCCTGGCGCCTGCGCAGGTTGGCAGCCATGGCCCGACGCGTCGCACCTGGGGCCATTCGCTGGCGGTGGATGCCTGGGGCAAGGTATTGGCTGAAAACCCGGATGCGGTATCGGCGTTGAAAGTACGGGTCGATATTACCGGCCTCAAAACCATTCGCGAGCAGATGCCGGTATTGCAACACAACCGATTCCAGACGTCGCTGACGGCGCCGTTTGACAACAAATCCTCCATTAAAGAGTGAAAAAATTATGAGCCTGACGTTTGTCAGTGAGCAGTTACTTGCTGCCAATAAGCTGAGCCACCAGGACCTGTTTTCCGTCCTGGGGCAACTGGCCGAACGCCGCCTCGATTATGCCGATCTCTATTTCCAGTCGAGCTACCACGAAGCCTGGGTGATTGAAGACGGTATCATCAAGGATGGCTCTTACAATATCGATCAAGGGGTTGGGGTACGCGCCGTTAGCGGCGAGAAAACCGGCTTCGCCTATGCCGATCAAATCACCCTGAACGCCTTGCAGCAAAGTGCCCATGCCGCGCGCAGCATAGTCCGTGACAGCGGGAATGGTCAGGTGCATACCCTGGGTGAAATCAGCCATAAGGCGTTGTATCCCCTGCTCGATCCGTTGCAAAGCCTGCCGCGGGAAGAGAAAATCGCTCTGTTGCACCGTGTTGACAAGGTGGCCCGCGCGGCCGATAAACGGGTGCAAGAGGTCAGCGCCAGCATTACCGGCGTGTATGAACAAATTCTGGTAGCCGCCACCGACGGCACCCTGGCGGCGGACGTTCGTCCGTTGGTACGTTTATCCGTCAGCGTGCTGGTGGAACAAGACGGCAAGCGTGAACGCGGCTCCAGCGGCGGCGGTGGTCGTTTCGGCTATGACTATTTCCTGGAAATCGCCGATGGTGAAGTCCGTGCCGATGCTTACGCCAAAGAAGCGGTGCGCATGGCATTGATTAACCTCTCTGCGGTGGCGGCTCCGGCAGGCAATATGCCGGTGGTGCTGGGCGCAGGCTGGCCTGGCGTGCTGCTGCATGAAGCGGTGGGGCACGGGCTGGAAGGTGACTTCAACCGTCGTGGTACTTCGGTCTTCAGCGGTCAGATGGGCCAGTTGGTGGCTTCCGAGCTTTGCACCGTGGTCGATGACGGCACTTTGCAGGGGTTACGAGGTTCGTTGGCGATCGACGACGAAGGCGTACCTGGCCAGTACAACATGTTGATTGAGAACGGTATCCTGAAGGGCTATATGCAGGACAAACTCAATGCGCGTCTGATGGGCGTTGCGCCGACCGGTAACGGCCGCCGCGAGTCCTATGCGCACCTGCCAATGCCACGCATGACCAACACTTATATGCTGGCGGGCAAGTCAACACCGGAAGAGATCATCGCCAGCGTCGAATATGGCCTGTACGCGCCGAACTTTGGTGGCGGCCAGGTGGATATCACCTCCGGCAAGTTTGTGTTTTCCACCACCGAAGCCTACCTGATCGAAAAAGGCCGCATCACCAAGCCGGTGAAAGGCGCTACGCTGATCGGCTCGGGTATTGAGGCGATGCAGCAAATCTCGATGGTGGGCAACGATCTGGCGCTGGATAAAGGCGTCGGTGTCTGCGGTAAAGAGGGGCAAAGCCTGCCGGTAGGTGTCGGTCAACCGACTCTGAAGCTGGACACCCTGACCGTCGGTGGTACTGCGTAATCCATACTCCCCAGGGGCCGGTTCACGGCCCCTGTTAGCTTTTTCTGCGGCACTCATCGCATTAGCGGCAACTTTCTGGTTTTGTTGAAATAAAAAGCGATTCACTGTTTTTTTCTGCCAGTGCAAATCAATAAGCTAACTCTACTATTTTCAGATGATTTTCTGCTGCCTGCTTTAGGAATGTTCTTTCTTAAATGACCAAATCAGGGCCGTGGCTAATGGTTCGTATCTTGTTACATTTACCGTTCTGTCGTTAAAACGCCCAAAAAAACACACGGATGCTCAGACAAACCGACCAGCACTATCTTAACGGCGTTGGCTCCGATCTGGCGCAGATGCAGCAGTTGATCGACAACGCGGTACGGGCGCAGAGCGGCCTTATCCGGTGTGTAGGCACTTCAGGCGGGGCAACAGGCCACACTGGGCAATACCGATACTGAAGAAGGCAGCATGGTGGGCATCAGCATTTCGCTGGGGGCATAGCAACCGTCGTCGAAACAGCATCAGGAGCAAGCTACCGTTACCGGTTCAACGCTCAACGGCGGTAATCATTTGCAGGTGACGGCGACCGGCAAGGGTAACACGGCCGATAGTGGCGATATTGCCGTGGCCGGCAGCCAGCTCAAAGCAGGGGGTGACACCACCCTGAATGCCGAGCGGGATGTATTGCTGTTGGGCGTGGCCAATACGCAGAAGACCGAGGACAGCAACAAGAGTCGCGGCGGTAATGTCGGCGTCAGTATTGGCGTGGGTAAACAGATCAGCGTCAGTGGCGGTGTCAGGCGGTAGCATGTTCATTCGGGACCAGGCCAACCAGCAGCAGGATGTTAATCAACTGAGCCGGGATACCGAGAACACCAATGGCTGCATTGGGTCGATATTTTATAATGAGAAAAAGCAAAGTTGACTGAAGCAGGCGCAGTTGATTGGCGATATAGTCTATAAATGCGTCTTTGAGATCCTGAAATAAAAAGTGTGTGGGTTGGGTTCTTTATTCTAAAATAAATACCGTTAATAATTATAGTTGAGAGATTTAGTGGTTTGTTAGTTGGTGTGGGATAATATTAAGCAAGGGTTTTTTATAGGTTTTTATTATATTGTTTCAATAAGGATGATTTATGCAATATGGAAATGCAAAATCTGTTTTTTTATTAACGTTTCTTTTGTTCGGTTGCGCCAATACAGGGCCGGAAAAACCATTAAGTAAAGTAAGTAATGAGGAGGTTATCAAGTTAAAATCAGGTGGTTATGTTAAGACTCAAAGTTTTCAGCTTTTAGAGACTGACTATCAGGCTCCATCAGATACTGTATTGCGAGTCATTACTAAGAGCGATACTTCAAGTGTGGTGGCAGCTAAAGCTACTAGTTTTGTTCTAACAGCTTTATTGGGAGGTAATACGTCACAATCAACGTTTAGTAAACATGAATTAAAAGGGAGTAAAATAAATTCCGTTGAGAATCCGTCGGTTGATTATTTTTTACCTAATGTTAATAGGGTGATAAAAGATAGTCTTTATGTTAAAGATAATGCTGACTACCAAAACTATCCACTGAGTGTAAGGTATTTGAAATTTTACTTGGTATATACTGAACTAGCCGGAGGTAGTAATTATGAACTCATTTACACGATGAATGTTTCCACATCAAATCCAGGTAAGTATAAATTTGACTGTTCATTTACAACTGGGTCCCATCAACTAGATGAGTGGTCATTGGGTGAATATCAGAAAGTGAAAGATATCGTTAAAAGTAAACTTGATGGATGTATTATTGAGTTTGGCAAAGAAAGCAATTTGAGGTTGTTGGCTTCAGATTTAGAAGCCATGAAAAACGGAAGATCTTAAAAATAAATAAAAACCCAACATGAAGTTGGAATGTTACTAACAAGGAGCAGTAATGAAAAAAGTTCTGTGTGTTTACATGGCGAGCAGCATGTTGTTATTAACCGCCTGTTCATCCACTAATAATGTAGAAAAGGTCACCGCCGCTAATGGTAGTAGCATTGGTGTGAAGACTTTCTTTGCTCTACCTGAAAATAACAATAATCAATATGCCGAAACCAGGCTGCGTATTGTCACACAGACCAATACCGGCGTAGGTGTGGGGCTACAGGTTTTAACCTCTGCACTTACCGGTGGTCTTTCCGCCAATACTTTCAGCAAGGACACGTTGAAAGGCAGCAGCGTAGATACGTTGCCGGAACCGACTAAAAGTTATCTGGTGCCTAAAGCCAAGGTTGTTATCGCCGACTGGTTGCAAAAGAACGGCGCCGGTTACAGTTACAAGAATAATTTGAATATCACCCCCGCCAGATGGCTGCTGGTGTATCAGGAGCTAGCGAAAAGTGATACTCCATTCGAACTGCGCTACGCCGTTACCTTTTATAAGCGGCCGGAAGGTGGAAGCATGTTCTCAGCCTTCGACCAATTCAAATGCAGCCCAACCCCGCGTTCGGCATCACTGACACAGTGGCAAGCCAGTGATTATGCGATGGTGAAGCAGGTCACCACGGAATATATGGATGACTGCCTTGGCCAGTTGGATGGGCAATTAACCGCATTACTAAAGCGCTAGTTTCTCCTCCGCGATAAAATCAGGCCGGGCGGCAGTCCAAAAGCCACCCGGCCCATCAATACCGCCTTTATAAGCCGCAGCTTAAACCTTCACTTCCCCAATCCTCTCCAGTGCATCCACCACCAAATCCCAAAACTTATCTTGATCCAGTTTTACCGCCACCTGAGTGTGGCAGTCCGGCGGCGGCGCGGCGCGGAAGTCGGCCACCGTCATTCCCAGCGTCAGGGTACCGGTCAGTTCAATATCCACCGGGACTTTACGGACAGTCATCACTTCGGGGTCGATCACATAGGCCACCGCGCAAGGATCGTGTACCGGCGGGGCGCTAAAGCCCTGCGCCTGCTGATACATCTTGCCAAAGAACTCAAGCAGTTCGCCGACAAACCTGGCTGGTCCGGTTTGGATAGCGGCAATGCGGGCACAGACTTCTGGCGTGGCGAGTGCCTGATGGGTCAGATCCAGTCCAACCATGGTCAGTGGCCACTTCTCATTGAATACGATGTGTGCGGCTTCCGGATCGATCTTGATATTGAACTCGGCCACCGCGCTCCAATTGCCCACGTGGTAACCGCCGCCCATCAGCACCACTTCCTTCACCCGGTCGGCAATGCGTGGTTCTTTGCGTACTGCCATGGCGATGTTGGTCAGGCCACCGGTCGGTACCAGCGTCACGCTGCCCGGCGGGTGAGCCATGATGGTATCGATAATCAGATCTACCGCGTGGCAGGGTTCCAGCGCCAGCGTTGGTTCCGGTAATACCGGGCCATCCAGGCCGGATTCGCCATGGATATCGGGTGCGACTTCTATCTGGCGTACCAGCGGCCGTGGGCAGCCAGCAGCAAAGGGCACTCCGGTAATATTGGCGATGCGCGCGACGGCCAGCGCATTGCGGGTGACCTTCTCCAGCGTTTGGTTGCCCACCACGGTGGTTACGGCCAGCAGATCGATCTGCGGGTTGCCCCAGGCCAGCAGCATAGCGATCGCATCGTCATGTCCCGGATCGCAGTCCAGTATGATTTTTTTCATTTTTAGTTATTCCTGATGCAGGGAGAGGTCAGCGCAGCATAGCGCACCGCTAGCAGGCGGGGTAATGGCCGATAATGCTTTTTGTTAACCACATCAAAGTGTTGCCGGTATGACGGTGTAATTAAACGTAAATCTCCCTCGCCGCGCTTTACCCTGGAGTTTACTCCAGGGTTTATTCTGTCACCCGGCGTAAAGCACAGAGGAGAAGCGCGATGAGTCTGTTGAAAAAGCTCTTGGGGCAAGGCGGTATTGGCGGCGGGTATCAACGCTCAGGGCATCGCACTGGCCACCATGGCAACCGCTATAACCAGCACGGCGATCGGGGGCCGCAATGCCTGCAATGTCAGGCGGCCAACAAGCCAGGCGCCCGTTATTGCCATCGTTGCGGTCAGCCTTTTGAGGCGGCGGCACAATGCAGCGAATGTTCCGCCCCCTTGCCGCCAGGCAGTCGTTTTTGTCAGCAATGCGGCAAGGCCGCTAACGGGGGATAGCCATGACAAAACGCGGATGGAGTGTGGCAGTGCTGTTGGCGGCAATGGCAGTGTGGACGCTGCTGGCCTGGGGTGTTTCTGGCATATTGGGTTGGTTGCCTGCGCTGACGGGGCTGGCGCAGAGTGGGTCGGCACAGTTGGCACCGCAGCTTACCGGGGTGCTCAGCCTGGTGCCACAGGCGCTATTGGACACTTGGCTGCCGCAGTTGCAGCAGCTGGGCAACTGGCTGGCGGGGTCTTTCCCACAGTTGCTCATCTGGGTGAAGTATGTCGTCTGGCTGATCTGGGGGCTGGGCATGCTGGCATTACTGGTGCTTGGCGTCTTGGCGCGTCGTGTGCTGCTCAGCGATAGCCCTGATAGACTTCCCCCACGCGCTTAAAGTACTCGGTCAGATAATTGATACACACCTGTACCTTGAGCGGCAGCTTATCTTTCTCGGTGTATACCGCGTACACCGGGCGAGGATCCGAATGGTAGTTTTTGAACAGGATCTCGATCTCTCCGCGTTTGATCTCCTCGATCACCCACATCAGCGGCGCATAGGCGATACCGGCTCCGGCTTTCAACCAGCGGATCATGGTCTGTGAATCGTTGGTGACGAAGCGTCCCTGCGGCGAGATGCGCGTGCTGATGCCTTCCGGCGCGATCAGCTCGAACTCGCTGTCTGGCCGCACGCTGTATTCCAGCCAGGAAAAATTGACCATATCGCTTGGTTTTAGTGGCGTGCCGTGCTGGCTGAGATAGCTTTTGGCAGCGCACACCACCATTGGCATTGAGCCCAGGCGTTTGGAGAACAGGCTGGAGTCCTGCAGCGCGCCGGTGCGGATCACCACATCCAGCCCGTCTGCGATCAGATCCGGTGCCGGGATGCCGGTCACCAGGTTCACCGTCAGGCCGGGGTACTCTTTAAGCATATCTGCGGTCATGGTTGCCAGCATGTTTTGTGCCATGGTGGATGAGCTACCAATGCGCAGCGTGCCGGTCGGCGTATTGTTAAACGCGTACAGCTGCTCATGCACTTCGCTGACTTCCAGCAGCATGCGGCGACAGCCCTGATAATAGATTTTTCCGGCCTCCGTCAGGCCAATGCTGCGCGTGCTGCGGTTGAGCAGCTTGACCTGCAGCTCATTCTCCAGTTTGGAGACGGTCTGGCTGATAGATGAAACGCTCATATCCAACTGGCGCGCTGCCGCAGTAAATGACCCGCATTCAACCACTTTGGCGAATACCGACATCCGTTTTAGTCTTTCCATTATTCACTCTGGCTTAAAAGTGATTTAGATCACAGATTGTTGATGACTTGATAGTAAGCACGCTAATATAAACAGGTCGGGCGAAAAGACCTTACTAACGCGCGAGTGCGATCGGCAGCGCCATGGTGGCCGATCCCTCCGATATCCTCGCAGTCCCTATCGCGGATGTACGCTCCAGAGTTTACTCTTATTTCAGGTTCCTGACCTGTCTGGGCCTGAATTTGTGGTGCGTGTCAGCTAAAATGTAAAGAGAATGTGAATGGATATAGGTCTCTACGCCCGGTGCAGTGAACAATAAGGAAAAATTGATGAGTTTGCTTCCGGTTATGGTCATTTTTGGACTGTCGTTTCCCCCGATATTTTTTGAGTTGTTGCTCTCGCTGGCGTTGTTTTTTTTGCTGCGCCGCCTGCTGCAACCCACCGGGATTTACGATTTTGTCTGGCATCCAGCGCTGTTTAATACCGCGCTGTACTGCTGTTTGTTCTATCTGATTACCTGTCTTTTCGTTTGAGGTCGCTGTGAAAAATTTTTCAATAAAAATAACCCGAATCGCGATCACTCTGATTCTGGTCCTGCTGGGGATCGTCGCCATATTCAAGGCCTGGGTGTTCTACACGGAATCCCCCTGGACGCGTGACGCCAAGTTTACCGCCGACGTGGTGGCGATCGCCCCGGACGTTACCGGTCTGTTGACCGATGTCCCTCTGGTGGATAACCAACTGGTGAAGAAAGGGCAGGTACTGCTGGTTATCGACCAGCCGCGCTACCAACAGGCCCTGGCAGAAGCCAATGCCGATGTCGCCTACTACCAGACGCTGGCGGCAGAAAAAAGGCGTGAAGCCGGGCGCCGTGTGCGTCTCGGCGTGCAGGCGATGTCGCAGGAAGAGATAGACCAGGCGAATAACGTTTTGCAAACCGTAGAGCATCAGTTGGCGAAGGCCGTAGCGACCCGTGAACTGGCTAAATTGGATCTGGAACGCACCACGGTACGCGCACCGGCCGACGGCTGGATCACCAACCTGAACGTGCACGCCGGTGAATATATCACCCGGGGTTCAGTCGCCGTGGCGCTGGTGAAGAAAGACAGTTTCTACATTCTGGCCTATCTGGAAGAAACCAAGCTCAATGGCCTGAACAAAGGCGACCGCGCGGAAATCACCCCGTTGGGTAGCAACCGCATTATGCATGGCACCGTCGATAGCGTGGCCGCCGCCGTCAACAACAGCAGCAGCACCGTGAACAGCAAAGGGCTGGCGTCGATCGACAGCAACCTGGAGTGGGTGCGTCTGGCGCAGCGCGTGCCGGTGAAAATCCTGCTGGATGACAAAGACCAATTGCACCCGTACCCGGCTGGCACCACCGCCACCGTGGTGATCACCGGCAAGAATGACCGCGCTACCGACAGCGGTTCGCCTTTTGTTCGCTTGATGCATCGGCTGCGTGAGTTCGGTTAATGAATAACCCAACCTTTATCCGGCTGAGATTTGCCTTCAAGCTCAGCTTTGCGGTGGTGTTTGCGCTGTTTGTCGGCTTCCATCTCAATCTGGAAACTCCACGTTGGTCGGCGATGACCGCCGCCATCGTGGCCGCCGGCACGGCCTTTGCCGCGGGCGGCGAGCCGTTTTCCGGCGCTATTCGCCATCGCGGTTGGCTGCGTATTATCGGCACATTTATCGGCTGCTTTGTCGGCATAGCGATTATCGTCACTACGGCACGTGCGCCGGTGGTGATGTTGTTGCTGTGCTGCATCTGGGCCGGCTTCTGCACCTGGCTTTCCTCCCTGGTTAAAGTTGAAAACTCCTATGCCTGGGGCCTGGCGGGTTATACCGCGTTGATCATTATTGTCACCGTTGCCAGCAGTGAAGCGCATCTGCTGGAAGCGCCGCAGTTCGCTATTGAGCGCTGTAGCGAGATCGTGCTGGGGATCGTCAGCGCCGTGCTGGCAGACTTGCTGTTCTCGCCGCGTTCAATCAAGCAGGATATCGACCGGGCGGTGGATAAACTGCTGGTGGATCAATACCTGTTGATGCAGATGTGCATCAGCAATGCCGAGAAAGAAGATATCGACCGCGCCTGGAGCAATTTGGTGAAGAGCACCACTGCGCTGAACGGCATGCGCAGCAACCTGATGATGGAGTCATCACGCTGGCAAAAGGCGAATCGCCGCATTCTGGCGCTGCATACGCTTTCGCTGACGTTGATTACCCAGGCCTGCGAGACCTATTTAATCCTGTTGAACCACCCGGACGCGCTGAAAGAAAACATTCGTGAATTGCTGATGGTACCGGCCCAAACGCCGCAGGAAATCCATAAACGCATGAAGTTGTTGCGGCAGGTGCTGACCACCAATCGTACCGACGAGACATTAGTGACTATCACCAGTTGGGTGGGGGCGGCCACTCGCTACCTGCTGCTGGCCAAAGGTGTACACACCAACAGCAGTATCAGTTCGGTAGAAGAAGGGGTGTTGAGCAGTGAGGTGGTGGTTAAACCGACCTCGGCGGAAAGACACCACGCGATGATTAACGGTCTGCGCACCTTTGTAGCGACGGCCTTTGGCAGCCTGCTGTGGCTGTGGACCGGCTGGACCTCCGGCAGCGGCTTTATGGTGATTATTGCGGTGATCACCTCCCTGGCGATGCGCACTCCGGCACCGCGCATGGTGGCGATGGACTTTATCCTGGGCATGCTGGCGGCGATCCCGGTTGGCTCACTGTACTTTATGGTGATCCTGCCGGCGACTCAGCAAAGTATTTTACTGCTGTGCCTCAGTCTGGGCCTGCTGGCGTTTTTCATCGGTATCGAAGTGCAGAAACGACGGTTGGGCTCGCTCGGCCTGCTGGCGGGGACCATCAATATTCTGGTATTGAGCAACCCGATGGAGTTCAACGTCACGCAGTTCCTCGATGGCGCGCTCGGCCAGTTCCTCGGCAGCTGTGTGGGCCTGATGGTGCTGCTGCTGATCCGCGATAACTCGCGTGAACGTACCGGTCGCACCTTGCTGAACCAGTTTGTCGGCAGCGCGGTATCGGCGTTGACCACCAAGGCCTCACGCCGTCAGCAAAACCACCTGCCGGCGTTGTATCAGCAGTTGAATCAACTGTTGATGATGTTCCCGAACGATATTGCCAAGTACCGATTGGCGCTGAATCTGATCATCGCTCACCAGCGTATGCAGCGAGCTGAGATCCCGGTCAGCGAGGAGCTTTCGGCTTTCCATAAGCAGATCCGCAGTACCGCCGACCACATGGTCTCGGCGAAAAACGAGGTAAAACGTGCTTATTATTACGATCGGCTGTTGAGTGAAATGAACGATTATCAGCAGAAACTGGTGGATTATCAGGCCCCGCTCAGCGTCACCGGGCCGGTAAAACGTCTGGCCGACATGCTGTACCGCTACCGCCACGCCCTGATTGACTGATACCTCAAATACTCTTGCCGGGGCTATACTTGCCTGAGATAGCCCCGTTTCAGAGTTGCACTGAGTGCCTGACCGGCTGCAAAATGGCATGATTAGCTTGAACGGGTGATGCAGGTTGTACGGCACGCTTTCCCTGAAGTGAAAACGTTACATGCCAGTCATCTCTGCTTCATCCTTTTCATCTATAAATCCAACCAGCATGGGTGCTGATGCACTCCTGTCGGCCATAAATCAGGGACAGCAATGAACAAGCGGATCCTCGTGGCGATCGTTATCGCCGTTGTGATAGCCGGTTTTAATGCACTGCGCAGTAACGATCGGGTGATTGCCAACGTACCGGCGGTAGCCGAGGGTCAGAGTATTGACCAACTGACGCAGCAGCAAAGGGTGGTGAGCTACCTGCAGCAGCATCAGCGGCTGCCGGACTATTACATCACCAAGAAGCAGGCGCGTGAACAGGGATGGGATGCACGTAACGGCAATCTGTGTTCGGCGTTGCCGGGCAAAGCGATTGGCGGCGATCGTTTCTCAAACCGTGAAGGGCAACTGCCCACGGCCCGCAATCGGGTATGGCATGAGGCGGATATCAATTATCAATGCGGCCGGCGCGGCGCCGATCGTTTGCTGTATTCCAGCGATGGCCTGATTTTTGTCACGCGTGACCATTATAAAAACTTCATTCGGGTGGAGTGAGCTTGATGGCAAAAGTAGAGTTCGATTTTAATCAGATTAACGATTTGCCGGCTTTTTACCGCGACTTCGCGCATAAGTTTGCGCTGGATGAGGCCTTTGGTGCCAATCTGGATGCACTGTGGGACGTGGTGACGGCGGACATAGGTTTGCCGGTGGAGATAGAATTTACCCATCTCAATGCCCGCAGCAAACGTCGCTTTGGCGCGATTATCCTGTTGTTCGAAGAGGCGGAGGAAGAGCTGGAAGGCAGCCTGCGTTTCAATATCCGTGAAAGCAGCGGTGAACCTGCACATCACCGGGGATGAACTGGGTTCATCCCGTGGTGACGGCGGCGATCATTCTGCGGTCTCGGCCAGATCGCGCAGGTACTGGAAGATTTGACGGTAAGCTTTCGGCGGCTTGTTAGCGGCCTTCTCTTTCTGTGCGTTACGCACCAGTGAGCGCAGCTGCTGGCGATCGGCTTCCGGATACAGCGCCAAAATCGGCGGGATCGCGTCATCACCTTCTTCGACCAGGCGGTCACGTAATGCTTCCAGCTTGTGGAACAGCGAAACCTGTTGGTTATGGCGGTTCTTCAGCTTGTCGAGCGCAGTCTGAATCGGCTCTACGTCGCGGGCGCGCAACATCTTGCCAATCAGCTGCAGCTGACGGCGGCGACCTTCTTTTTTGATCTTCTGCGCCAGATCAATCGCAGCGCGCAAATCTTCATCCAGCGGGATACGTTCCAGCGCGTTCTTGCCCAGCTCGACCAGTTCAACACCCAGGTCTTTCAGCGCTTCGGCATCACGTTTAATTTCACTTTTACTGACCCAGATAATCTCGTCATCTTCCTCGTCAATGTTCTCCGGGACATCGTCGAGCCAGTCTTCAGGCTGTTTGTTCATGGTAGGCTCCGTTAAAAAGAGGCTAATCCTAACAGGTTGCCGGCTTTATGCGAAATTCCACGCGGTTCCTGTTAGACTCAAAAGTATAAATCTCATGATTTTTGCGTGTGACTCCACGCGCAACCACGCCGCCACGGCACTTTTCTCAACGATTTTCTGATTAAGTATGGCAGATTGATGAAAGTAGTCACTCAAGTTGCACAGCAGCGCAAGGCGCTGGAACAGGCCGTTTCACAGGCTTTGGAACTGGCGCGCGCCGGTTCTGATGCGGCAGAAGTTGCCGTGACCAAATCTACCGGTATCAGCGTCAGCACCCGCTTTGGCGAGGTGGAGAACGTTGAATTCAACAGCGATGGCGCGTTGGGTATTACCGTCTATCACCAGCAACGTAAAGGCAGCGCTTCATCTACCGATCTCAGCCCGGACGCTATTGCTCGCACCGTGCAGGCGGCGCTGGATATCGCCCGTTATACCTCGGTGGATCCTCATGCCGGCCCGGCGGAGAAAGACCTGCTGGCATTTGACGCGCCGGACCTGGATCTGTTCCACCCGGCAGAGCTGGATGCCGATCGCGGTATTGAGCTGGCTGCCCGCGCCGAACAGGCGTCCCTGGCGGCGGACAAGCGCATCACCAATACCGAAGGCGGCAGCTTTAACAGCCACTACGGCATTAAAGTGTTCGGCAACAGCCACGGCATGTTGCAAAGCTATTGTTCCAGCCGACATTCGTTGTCGAGCTGTGTGATCGCCGAGCAGGGGGGGGATATGGAGCGTGATTACGCCTATACCATCGGCCGTGCGATGAGCGATCTGGAAAGCCCTGAATGGGTGGGGCAGGAATGTGCCCGTCGCACCTTGTCACGCCTGTCTCCGCGCAAGCTGTCGACCATGACCGCACCGGTGCTGTTTGCCTCTGAAGTGGCGACCGGTTTGTTCGGCCACCTGGTTGGCGCCATCAGCGGCAGCAGCGTTTACCGTAAATCGACTTTCCTGCTGGATTCGCTGGGCAAGCAGATCCTGCCGGAGTGGCTGACCATCGAAGAGCATCCGCATCTGCTGAAAGGGCTGGCTTCCACGCCGTTCGACAGCGAGGGCGTGCGTACTCAACGGCGTGACATTGTCAAAGACGGCGTGCTGCAAACCTGGCTGATGACCAGCTATGCGGCGCGTAAGCTCGGCATGCACAGTACTGGCCATGCGGGCGGCATCCATAACTGGCGTATTGCCGGTCAGGGTAATGACTTTGCCGGCATGTTGAAACAGTTGGGGACCGGCCTGGTGGTCACCGAACTGATGGGGCAGGGCGTCAGCGGTATTACCGGTGACTACTCACGCGGCGCGGCTGGTTTTTGGGTGGAAAATGGCGAGATCCAATATCCGGTCAGCGAGGTAACCATTGCCGGTAACCTGAAAGATATGCTGCGCAATATCGTCAGCGTGGGCAGCGATATCGAAACCCGCAGCAACATCCAGTGTGGTTCCGTGTTGTTGCCGGACATGAAAATCGCCGGTCAGTAAATCTGCTTACGGCTGGCCGCTCCGGTTGCCAGCCGCATCACTTCCCCTTCCCCGTTTTAACCTTGCTTACAAATCTTCGGTTTCGGTTTTCAGTCCCCTTGCCTATGGTTAGGCTGGGTCAAATAAAACGATAACTGGAAGGTGAGCAAGTATGTCGAACAAACTGAAAGCGCTGTTGGCGTTGGCATTATTGGGTGCCAGTTCACTGGCGGTCGCGGCCGATCTGGCCGACGATATGGATACCATCGCAGGCAATTACAAAAAGGTGCTGAGCACCGACTCTACCGATACCTTCAAACAAAGCTTGCAGAATATGCGTGCCGCGGCAGTGGATGCCAAGCAAAGCAAGCCGCCAAAAATGGAGGACAAAGCCAACGATAGCCCAGAGATAAAAGATTTCCATCACGGGCTGGATACGCTGATTGGCCAGATCGATCAGTCGCTGGCGTTGGCTAATCAGGGCAAGCTGGCAGAAGCCAAACAGGTCGCCCAGGGTTTCAAGCAAACCCGCGACGCCAACCACAAGAAATTCCGCTAAACCCTTTCGCGCCGTTCTGAGGCCAGATAACAGGACGGCGCCTGCCCCAGTACGCGGCGAAACATGGTTGCAAACGCCGCGCTGCTTTCATAACCCATTTCCAGCGCTACCTGAGTCACACTGCTACCTTCAGCCAACCGGGCCAACGCCAACACTACGCAGGCCCGTTGACGCCATTGTGAAAATGACATGCCGGTTTGATCCCGGAAAAAGCGGCTGAAGCTGCGGATACTCATATACAGGCGTTTAGCCCAGGCCTGCGGCGAGTCGTGCGCGTCAGGTTGCTGCAGAAAACGTTGGCACAGTTCCTCCAGTCGCCGGTCGGCAGGCAGTGGGATGTGCAGTGGCAGAGATTGTAGGTGGGCAATCTCATGCAATAACAGACTGACCAATGCGCCGTCACGGCCTTGCTGCTGATACTCCAGTGGCATATCGACCGCCGCCATCAACAGTTGGCGCAGCAGCGGTGTCACGCTAACCACCTGGCAAACCTGTGGCTGAGCGGCCGGCAGCGCTGCAGGCTCAATGTACAGGCTGCGGGTAGTGACGCCGACCATTCTCACCTCATGCGGCATCTGTGGCGGTAGCCATACCGCTCGCTGCGGTGGCACAAGCCAGTTCCCCTGGCGGGTGAATACGTGCATCACGCCGGTAGCGCCATACAACAGCTGGGCACGCCGGTGGCTATGCATGGGCAACAGATGGCCTGAAGGATAGTCGGTACCTATGGCAATCACCGGTCTGGGCACGTGGTCGAGGTCATCAATACGTAAGTTACGCATAAAACCTGTTATTGAGCAGTTTGGCCGAAACGCAATGATAGTTGGCCTTTCATATGAAGCAAGCCAATAGCCATCGTTTTATTCTGCCCTCCGACATTTTTACTCAGGGGGGACTTGAGGCTATGGCAGATATCATTCTCGTATTGTTAACCGGGTTTATTACCGGCATTACCACCATTTTGTTCGGTTTTGGCGGTGGTTTTGTGGTGGTTCCCTTTGTTTATCATCTGGTTGCGGCTTCGGGCGAACACCCTGGTCAGGCGATGCATATCGCGGTAGCGACCTCGACGGCGGTAATGATCCTGAATTCGGGTTATGCCACCTTCACCAACTGGCGCAGCGGTAACCTGCTGCGTGAAACCATTGTCCCGTTGGTTTATTTTATCGGCATTGGCGCTGCATTGGGGGCTTTTGCCTCCAGTTTTCTTGAGGACGCAGTGGTTCGGCTGCTGTTTATTCTTTATATGCTGGTGACGATCGCAGATTGTCTGTTCAGACAGGGTTTTTTAGTCAAGCCGGCCCGTGCAGGGCTGTCAAAAACGACCTTGTGGGTCGGTGGTCCGGTAATCGGGGTGATTGCGACCTTACTCGGTGTCGGGGGGAGCGTGCTGACCGTGCCTTTATTGCGTCGGCATGGCTACGAAATGAAGCATTGCGTCAGCGCGGCCAATCCGTTGTCGATCCCGGTCGCCGTCATTGGTGCATTGATGTATATCGGATTGGGCTGGAGGGAAATGACCGGGCCGCAATATCTGGGTTATGTCAATCTCACCCTGCTGGGTATGTTGGTGGTGGCGGGTATTGCGGGGATAGCGTTTGCCAAAAGATGGCTGCCGAAGGTTAACGACAGGTGGCATGCCAGAATTTATATATTGCTGCTGATCCTGGTTTTGATCGCCATCAGTTTGTAAGGCACAGAAAGGGCGGCAGGGTACCGCCCTGATAACCGCTTAGCGGTGGTATTCACCTGCCGCTTCCGGCTGGTACAACAGTTCCAGCACCTCGATATGTGCTTCCTCACCGTTCGGCAACTGCCAGGTAATCTGGTTACCTATGTGCATGCCCAGCAGGGCTGCGCCCAAAGGTGCCATAACCGAAAGCTGTTCGTGGCTGTCCTTCAGCGAAGCCGGGTAAACCAGCGTCCGCACGTGTTCTTCTGCAGTATGCAGGTCGCGGAAACGCACGCGGCTGTTCATGGTTACCACGTTGGCTGGGATTTGGGACGGCGGCAGAATTTCGGCGCGATCCAGCTCGATGTTCAGCGCAGTGGCGACATCGGTGTTGGCAAAGGCCGGTTGTGCCAATAGCGCATCCAGGCGCTCCGCATCCAGCTCATTAATAGTAATGGTTGGTTTGGTCATTCCACTCTCCAGTCAAATCAAAGGGCGTCAGGTTACGCGCCCATAAATTCGGAAAAACAGCACAAAAGCAACACCCCCGCGCCAGAGGAGCGGGGGTGTTGTTGATGTCGAATTGTCTTACCGATAGTAGGCGGTTAAGCGGGGAAAAGAAAGAGATCCCGATCACGAAGCTTTTCACCGTCGCCGGGCGAGCTGGAAACACTTTGTGGCGTTATCTTTTTGTAATTTAATTGAATTATCTGGCAAATGCTTATTTTGCGAAATGGATCCCTGACGGTCACTGAATTTCCACTTCCAACTGGAAAAAAACAGGCTACACAGAAAATCTCCCCGGGGTTAGGGTAAAGGCATCAGAGAAGGCGGGTTATTCAGGTGATGCCGTGCAATTGACCGAATCATGTTTGGATCTAGGGGTACTGAAAAGTGAATGATGGATCTGTTGCGATAGAAAATAGTGAGCAACCCGATGTCAGCCTGGCCGGGACAATCACCGAACAGGTGCTGGCAGGTATTACCGAGATGCTAAACGCCGAGGGTATTTATACCAACGCGGTACAGCAACAGATGCTGGAGTCGCATATTCGTGCCATGGTGCTACGTTCAATAACCGGTGAGCCATTACCGGAAGTCGATAAATCACTGTTTGATGAAATTTCGGCGGAATCAATGCAAATGGCCGAGCGGGTAGTGGGGCAGTTTGCAACTTTACCTATCGAAGAAGCTTATTTACTTTCCGTGCATTTTGAAGTGGCAAAAGATAATAACCAATAGCTGTTAACGAACTAATTTAATCAGGAGAAAATACCATGGGTCAGATTACTGTAGTGATTGGCGATCGTTTGGGTAAAGGTCAGAAAGTAGGTCAGGGCATTGAAAATGCAGGCGGAAAAGCCATTGTTATCCCTGGCGTGGCGGCGGATATGAAGCTGGGCGACGTGATGAAAGCGGAAGGCGCGCAGTTGGGCATTTCTTTCTGCGGCAGCGGCGGTGCAGGGGCAATTACCGCTCAGACCAAATACGGTTATAAAGCTAAATACGGCATGCGCTCGATTGATGAAGGCGTGACGGCAATTAACGAAGGCTGCACCGTATTAGGTTTCGGTTTTATGGATAAAGAAGAGCTGGGACAAAGGTTGGTTGAGGCCTACGTTAAAAAACACGGCAATCCGTAATGAAAGAACACTATACAACGTCGGTAAAGGTGGAGGGTAAAGGCGACAGCAAAGCGAAAGCTTTTGCTTCCGCTTTGGCCAACGTGCAGGGCGCGGTATTAAAATCCACCAGTAATATTCTGCTGCGTATTGAACCGCAGGATGTCAGCGTATTAAAAGCGGAAGAGAAAATAACAAAAGAAAAGTTTCTTTTTTTCTTTCTTCCGCGCGAAAGAAAAAACTACTCCGTTACTCTGGAAATAACCGTGAACGTGACAATCATCAACACAGAAAAAGTTGTCTTCGTCACGAAATAAAAACGTTAGCATAAATCAAAGGGTATACTGATGTTTTTAATCATCTTATTTAAGTCGCTTATTATCGGCGGACTGGTGGGGGTTGGCGTAGGGGCCGGCGCCGCACGCATGTTCCATGCCCCGACCACCCAGGGCATGGGCGCTTTCCGTACCTTGGGCGAGCTGAACTCCTGCGAGGGCGATCCGGCTTCCCACTTCTCATTCGGTCTGGGCTTCTTCTTCAACGCCTGGGCGTCTTCCGTGGCGGCAGGTGCCTTCACGCAGGACGTTGACCACCGCATTATCCCACACTGGGGTGCGGCAGCGCTGATGGTCAAAAACCGCAACCTGGCGCAAACGCTGCACGATCCGAAAAAAATGGCTATCGCGTGCGGCATCATTGGCATGCTGGTGGTGGCTTTCCTTAACACCACCGCTTCAGCAGTGCCTGCTGCACTGCAAGTCACGGCGATTAAAGTGTTGGTACCGGCGGCTAACCTGCTGGTGAACACCGTGATGCCGGTGATTTTCTGGTTGGCGGCGATCGACGCCGGGCGTCGCTCCGGTTTCTGGGGCACCATCTTTGGCGGTTTGGCGCAGCTGATCATGGGCAACGCCGTACCGGGTCTGGTGCTGGGCATCCTGATCGGTAAAGGCGTGGAAGAGAGCGGCTGGAACAAAATCACCAAGATCATGATGGCCGTGATCGTGCTGTTGTTCGTGCTGAGCGGTTTCTTCCGCGGCTTCGACATGAAAGTCCTCGAGTCCTTCAGCCTTGGCGTGCCGGGCTGGCTGGATGCCATTCACAATACCCTGAGCGGTAAATAAGGAGCTGGATGATGGAAGAACAAACCCAAAAAGGCTTCTGGTATGCCGACTGGTCATTCCCGATTTTTGTTGGCCTGCTCTCGTCCGGCGTGTTCGCCGGGACCCACATGTACTACCTGTACGGCATCGGTGCCTTTAACGAAGTGGCCTTCGTTTCCATGCTGCGGGCCGGAATGGATACCGGCGTTTATGGTGCGGTAGCGGCATTCGGTGCCAGCTTCCTGTTTGCGCGCATCATCGAAGGCTCACTGGTGGGGATCCTGGACATCGGCGGTGCAATCCAGACCGGTGTAGGTCTGGGAGTGCCGGCACTGTTGCTCGGGGCCGGCATTATCTTCCCGGTTGCCAACTTTGCCGCTTCACTCATCACCGGCCTGGTGATTGGTCTGGCGATTGGCTACCTGATCATTCTGGCGCGTAAATTTACCATCAACCAAAGCAATTCCACCTACGGGGCGGACGTGATGATGGGGGCCGGTAACTCTTCCGGGCGTTTCCTGGGGCCGTTGATCATTCTGTCGGCGATGACCGCTTCGATTCCGATTGGCATTGGTTCACTGCTCGGCGCACTGCTGTTCTATATCTGGAATAAGCCAATCACCGGTGGGGCGATCCTCGGGGCGATGCTGTTAGGGGCTATTTTCCCGGTAGCCATCGCTTAAATGCGATTGTGATTGTTGGGGAGCGGTATGCCGCTCCCCGGCTTGAAAAGGAGTGACGCAGTATGTATGACTTAGTAATCAGACGCGCCAGACTGGCGGATGACCGACTGGTCGATTTGGCGGTTCAGGACGGCAAGATTGCCGAGGTCGGGCAACTGGCTGAAGACGTTCGCGCTCATCGGCAATGGGATCTGGCGGGCAATCACCACCTGAGTGCCGGCTGGATCGACTCCCACGTGCATTGCTACCCCTCTTCGCCGATTTACCATGACGAACCGGATTTGGTCGGCACCGCCTGTGGCGTCACCACGGTGGTCGACGCCGGTAGCACCGGCACTGACGATGTCGATACGTTTTATGCACTGACGCGCCGTGCGAAAACCAACGTTTTTGCCTTCCTGAATATTTCGCGCATCGGTCTGCTGCGACAGAACGAACTGGCAGACCTGGCCGATATCGACAAGCAGAAAGTCAGCCAGGCGATAGGCGAACACCCGGGTTTTATCATTGGCATCAAGGCGCGCATGAGCAGCAGCGTGGTCGGCCAGAATGGCACCCGGCCGCTGGTGCTTGCCAAAGAGATCCAACAGGAAAATAACCAATTGCCGCTGATGGTGCATATCGGCAATAACCCACCGGATCTCGATGAGATAGCCGATCTGCTGACCCGTGGCGACATTATCACCCACTGCTACAACGGCAAGCCAAACCGTATCCTGACTCCGGCGGGCACGCTGCGTGAGTCTATTCAGCGTGCGCTGCAGCGCGGTGTGTTGCTCGACGTTGGCCACGGAACCGCCAGCTTCAGCTTTGAGGTCGCCCGGCAGGCGATTGCCTTGGGCATTTTGCCACATACCATCAGTTCCGATATTTACTGCCGCAACCGTATGGCCGGGCCGGTACACAGCCTGGCGACGGTGATGTCCAAATTCTTCAGCGTCGGGCTGTCGCTGCCGCAGGTGATCGCCTGCGTGACTGAGAATGCCGCGTCGGCGCTACGCCTGGTCAATAAGGGCCGGCTCGAAGTGGGTTGCGACGCCGATTTCACCCTTTTTGATCTCCGCCAGGGGCCGCAGGTTTTTGCCGATTCAGAAGGGCAATCGGCAGCCGGCCAACAGTTGCTGGTTCCGCTGGCCGCGGTGGTGGCCGGGGAAATCCTATTAACCGATGAAGGGAAAGCCGCTCATGTCTTCGATTTATGAAAAATATAATTTAAAACAGGTCATTAATACGTCAGGTCGCATGACCATGCTTGGCGTATCCACGCCGCGTCAGGACGTCATTGACGCGGTTGACTACGGCCTGAATCACTATTTTGAAATCAAGGATCTGGTCGACAAGACCGGGGCCTATATCGCCAATCTGTTGAATGTCGAAGATGCGGTGATCGTTTCCTGCGCCTCGGCAGGTATCGCCCAGTCGGTGGCGGCACTGATCGTTAAAGACAACGCCAACCTGCTGGTGAATTTGCACTCTGCGCCGATTAGCGTACCGCGGGAAATCGTGTTGCCGCGTGGCCATAACGTCAACTTCGGCGCACCGGTCGACACCATGGTGGCGCTGGGGGGCGGCAAAGTGGTCGAGGCGGGTTATGCCAACGAGTGTTCTGCCGAGCAGCTCGAAGCCTGCATCACGCCGCAGACCGCCGCCATTCTCTATATCAAGTCGCACCACTGCGTGCAGAAAAGCATTCTTTCCGTTGAGCAGGCGGTGGTGGTGGCGCGTAAGCATAACCTGCCACTGATCGTCGACGCCGCCGCGGAAGAAGATTTGCTGTGCTACTACCAGATGGGGGCCGACCTGGTTATTTACAGCGGTGCCAAAGCCATCGAAGGCCCCACCAGCGGGTTGGTGATCGGCAAGAAGCAATACGTCGAGTGGGTGAAGCTGCAGTCCGGCGGCATCGGCCGGGCGATGAAAGTGGGCAAAGAAGGCATTCTCGGCCTGACGCAGGCGATCGAAAGCTATCTGACGTTGGAAAAAACCACCGGTCAACAAATGGTGGAAAGAATGACGCCGTTTATCGACAGCCTGAACACCCTGACCGGTATCAGCGCTAAAACCGTCTGGGACAGTGCCGGCCGTGATATTGCGCGGGCAGAGATCACCTTTGACGAAGCGGTGCTGGGGCATTCGACCTACGACATCGTGCAGGCGCTGAAAACCGGCGCTATCGCCATCTACTTCCGCGGCTATAAGGCTAACGAAGGCAAGATTGAAGTGGATGTGCGCAGCGTTGATCAGCAACAGCTGATGACCGTCTTCACCTGTATTAAAAATCTGTTCACGGAGAAACAAGCATGAAGCTGCACCCTAACTACTATCGCGATCGCGTGTGCCTCAACGTATTGGCCGGCTCGAAAGACAATGCGCAGGACATTTATTCGGCGGCGGAAGGGCATGTGCTGGTGGGCGTTCTGTCCAAGAACTACCCGGACGTCGACAGCGCGGTGGCAGACATGCAGCGCTATGCGCGGCTGATTGAAAATGCGCTGTCAGTGGGGCTGGGCGCGGGGGATCCGAAACAATCGGCGATGGTCAGCCTGATTTCTCAGCAGGTGCAGCCGCAACACGTAAACCAGGTGTTTACCGGTGTCGGTGCCAGCCGTGCGCTGCTGGGCCAAAATGACAGCGTGGTCAACGGCCTGGTATCGCCTACCGGCCGCGTTGGCTGGGTGAAGATCTCAACCGGCCCGCTGAGTGCAGCGGCACCGGACGGCATTGTGCCTGTGGAAACCGCCATTGCCCTGTTAAAAGACATGGGCGGCAGCTCAATCAAATATTTCCCGATGGGCGGGTTGGCATGCAAAGAAGAATACCAGTATGTGGCCCAGGCCTGCGCCGAACATGACTTTATGCTGGAACCGACCGGCGGCATCGATCTGGAAAACTTCGAGCCGATCGTCGAGATCGCATTGGCTGCGGGTGTGAAACGGGTGATCCCACATATCTACAGCTCCATCATCGACTCCGCTACTGGCAACACTCGCCCGCAGGACGTTAAAACTCTGCTGGCAATCACCAAAAAACTGGTCGGGTAAACGCATTATCGGATGACGTAAGGCAGGGAGGCGACAGGCTCTGTATCCACAGGCGCGGGCATTCCGCGCCGCTTTCTATCATAAGGATAACTATGCGAAACTGGCAGTCTCCAACCCTACGCACCGCGTTAACCCTGGCGCTACTGGCGATGACCAGCCCGGTGCTGCATGCTGAGGATGCAATGAAATCTACGTCATCTCATTTTGCTTATATCGGTACCTACAACCCCAACGGTGAAGGCGTTTACCGGGTGCAGGTTGATTCGGCCAGCGGTGCGTTAAGCGCCAGAACGCTGGTCAGCAAGCAGGCCAATCCGGCACAGCTTACCGTGGATGCCAAAGGTCAGACGCTGTATGTTGCCAGTGAAGTGGCGGATTTTAACGGCACCAAACACGGCGGCATTATTGCCTACCATATCAATCCGTCCGATGGCGGCCTGACGCAGCTTAATCAGGTCGATTCACAAGGCGCGGGGCCGGTTTATCTTTCTCCGACGCCCAATGGCCGTTATCTGCTGGTAGCGAACTACGTCAGTGGCACCGTGGCGGCCTTCCCGCTGGAGAGTGACGGTAAGCTGGGTAACGCCAGCTCGGTACAGCAACAGCAAGGGCCCGCAGGTGCCGGCAAGCCGGAAGGTGCGGTGGAAGGCAGTTTTGCCATCAGCGATCACAACGGGCCGCATGCGCATATGATCGCCAGCGATCCTGGCGGCAAGTTTGTGTTTTCTACCGATCTGGGGCTGGATCGGATCTACCAGTGGCGCTTTGACGATGCCAGTGGCCAACTGACGCCGAACGATCCACCGTGGGTCGCCGCATCTTCTGCTGGTGCCGGCCCGCGTCACTTTGTCTTCCATCCGGACGGCAAAACTGTGCTGCTGGTGAATGAAGAGGCCTCTACGCTGACCAGCTACCGTTTTGACAGCAAAAAAGGGACTCTGAAACAGTTACATGTTGTTTCTTCGCTGCCTGCCGATTATAAGGGTACCAACTTCGCCGCCGGGCTGGTTCTGAGCGCAGACGGCAAAAATCTGTATGTTGCCAACCGGCTACATAACAGCATCGCGCAGTTCAGCGTCGGCAGCGATGGCGAGTTGCACGCGGTGGCGGAAACCTGGACGCGCGGCGATTATCCACGATCCCTGACGCTAAGCCCGGACGGCCATTATCTGTATGCAATGAACCAACGCAGCGATAACGTCACCCGCTTTGGCGTGGATAAGGCCAGCGGTAAACTCAGCTTTGTTGAAGGCTATACGCCGGTGGGCAGCCCTTCGCAAATGGTGTTCTTGCCGGTGGTGAAGTAACCCTTTGCCTGCCTGATTCCCCAGGCGGGCACCTTAATGACGGAAAGTGAATGGTGCGATTTCCCTACCCGCGTTTGGCCTATCTGTTTGATGCTTTGCAGTCAGAGACTTTGCCACAGGAAGAGCTGGCGAAGCGCTTCGCTGTTTCCACCCGAACCGTGCGCACCGACATCACCGCGCTGAACGATATTCTGGAAAACTATGGTGCCCACTTTGTGCATAGCCGTGGGGCGGGTTATCGCCTGCAGGTCGATGACGCCGTACTGTTTAGCGCCCTGCAACATCAGGAACGTAAAAAACACGCCACGCCACGCAGCGCGCAGGAACGGGTGCACTATTTGCTGATTCGTTTTCTGACCTCAGCCTTTTCTCTGAAACTTGAAGATTTAGCCGATGAATGGTTTGTCAGCCGTGGCACGCTGCAAAACGACATGGCTGAGGTAAGAGAGCGTCTGGCGCACTACCAATTGACCATTGAAACCAAACCGCGCTACGGCATGAAGCTGTTTGGTTCGGAGATGGCGATCCGCGCCTGTCTGACCGATCTGTTATTCCAATTGCATCTGGCCGATGCCGAAAATCCGCTGCTCAACAATGAGATCCTGCGGCAACCGCAGGTGGTGACCTTTGCCGGTTTGCTGCATCCGTTGCTGTCGCAATATGCCATTCGTTTGACGGACGAAGGTGAGCAGTATCTGATTTTCTATTGTGCAGTGGCGCTGCGACGTATTACCGATGGTTATCCGCTGCCGGACTTTGACGTAGAGGACGGGGATGACGCGGTGCGCAAGGTTTCGACCTGGCTGGCCGGGGAACTGCGCAAAGCCAGTGGCAAAGAGATATCGATAGCGGAAGAGGCCTACCTGCGGGTGAACATCGCCGCGCGGCGGGTGCAGGAGGTGCAACCGACCGAGATCAATGCCGACGATGAAGAAGCGTTGGTAGATTACATTCTGTCGTATATCAATGCGCACTATAACTACAATCTGCAGGGTGACAAGCAGCTGCGTGCCGATCTGCTGACCCATATCAAGACCATGATCACCCGGGTGAAATACCAGATTAATATCCCCAACCCGCTGCTGGCGAACATTAAACAGCACTACCCGATGGCCTATGACGTGACGTTGGCCGCGGTCTCCAGCTGGGGGAAATACACGCCTTACACCCTGAGTGAAAACGAGATTGGTTATCTGGTACTGCACATTGGCGTTGGGCTGGAGCGGCATTACAACATCGGCTATGAGCGACATCCGCAGGTGATGCTGGTGTGCGATACCGGTAACTCGACGGTGCGGATGATCCAGGCGCAGATCGCACGCAAATACCCGCAGTTGGTGATGACGCGCATCGTTTCACTGCGTGATTACGAGGTACTCAGCCATATCGACGAAGACTTCGTTATTTCCAATGCGCGGGTTAGCGAAAAGAACAAGCCGGTGGTGGTCATGTCGCCGTTCCCGACCGAATACCAGCTCGAACAGCTCGGCAAACTGGTGCTGGTGGATCGCACCAAGCCCTATATGCTGGAGAAGTTCTTCGACGCCGAGCATTTTATGTTGGTCAACGAGCCGCTGACCCAGGCGGAATTGTTCCAGAAGGTGTGCGGCCAGCTTGAACGCGAAGGCTATGTTGGCGATGATTTTTATCCTTCGGTGGTGGAGCGCGAGGCGATTGTTTCCACCCTGCTGGGTGAAGGGATAGCATTGCCGCACTCGCTGGGGTTGCTGGCGAAAAAAACCGTCGTGGTGACGCTGCTGGCACCACAGGGGGTGGTCTGGGGGGAGGGTGAAATTGCTCACGTGATTTTCCTGCTGGCGATCAGTAAGAGCGATTACGAAGAGGCGATGGCAATCTACGATCTGTTCGTCACCTTTGTGCGCGAACGTTCGATGAGTCGCCTGTTGGGCAGTGACAATTTCGACAGCTTCAAGGCGGTGGCGCTGGACTGTTTAAGCCGGATATAGCTGCAGGAATGATGTGTTGTAAAGCAGGTGCGCAGCATGTAGCGCACCTGACTCTTTAGTCTTCGTCAAAACCGGAATTGATCAATTCGATCACCGCCGCCAGTGCTTTCGCTTCATCCGGGCCGGTGGCTTCCACTTCGATATGACGCCCCTGCGCGGAGTCCAGCATCAGCAGCGCAATCACGCTGCTGGCCTCGGCCTCGGTGCCACTGTCGTTGCGTAGCATCACCTCGGCATCAAAGCTCTGCACCAGCTCAAACAGCTTCATCGCCGGGCGTGCGTGCATACCCAGCTTGTTTTTGATTTCAACCGTTTGTTTGACCGTCATTGTTTGCGTTTTTCCAGCGTGCGATGGCGTGACTGCACGTTTTTGCCGCGTGAGCGGAAGTAGTCGGCCAGCTGTTCTGCCACGTAGACTGAACGGTGCTTACCGCCGGTACAACCAATGGCGACCGTCAGGTAGCTGCGGTTGTTGGTTTCCAGCATAGGCAACCATTGTTCGAGATAGCTGCGGGTCTGGTAGATAAAGTTGTGCACTTCAGTGTGGCGATCGAGGAACGAGGCGACGGGTTTATCCAGACCGGTCATCGGGCGCAGTTTCGGATCCCAGTGCGGGTTAGGCAAGAAGCGTACGTCGAAGACATAATCGGCGTCGATTGGAATACCGTGCTTGAAACCAAAGGATTCGAACACCATGGTCAGTTCGCGCTCGCGTTTGCCCAACAGGCGGGTACGCAGCATTTCGGCCAGTTCATGCACTGACATTTCTGAGGTATCGATGATCAGATCGGCCCTGGAGCGAAGTGGCTCAAGCAGGTCGCTCTCTTCATCGATGGCGCTTTCCAGCGACAGGTTCTTGCTCGATAGCGGATGCAGACGGCGAGTATCACTGTAGCGGCGAATCAACGTATTACGGTCGGCATCGAGGAACAGCAACTGTGGCGAAAAGCTGTCCGGCAGTTGGGTCATCGCATATTCAAACACTTCCGGCGATTCCGGCATGTTACGTACGTCGATGCTTACCGCAGCGGAGCTATTGCGTTCCGCCAGCGTATTGGCAAGCTGCGGCAGCAGTACCACGGGCAGGTTATCAACGCAGTAAAAACCCATGTCTTCCAGCGCCCGCAAGGCGACGGATTTCCCTGAACCGGAACGGCCGCTGACAATCATCAGCACCATGTGGCAACTCCCCCTGGCATCTCAGTGGCGTTTATCGCCACCGTTAGAAACTTTAGGATCCCTGTACGAGCCGGGATCCATCGTGGCTAAACAGTATCGTTATCTGGGCTGGAAGTCACGCCAGCCGGGCGTTACTCGGTGATGATTTGGTAAAGTTCTTCGTCACTTTGCGCCGCACGCAGGCGGCGGCATACGGTTTTGTCGGCCAGGCGTTTGGCGACCAGCGACAGAGTATGCAAATGGGTTTTACATTGGTCGGCAGGTACCAGTAAGGCAAACAGCAGATCGACCGGCTGGTTATCAATGGCGTCAAAGGCGATAGGTTGGTCGAGACGGATAAACACGCCAACGGCCCGCAGTGTGTCCTCTTCCAGTTTGCCGTGGGGAATAGCGATACCATTGCCGATACCGGTACTGCCCATGCGCTCGCGGGTGAGAACCGCGTCAAACACGACCTGTGATGACAGGTTGAGCTGCTTTGCGGCCAGTTCGCTGATAATTTCCAAAGCCCGTTTCTTGCTGGTGCAATGGACGGAGCTTCTGGTGCACTCGATGTTTAACACCGAGCTTAATTGCATTGTTTCGTTGTTCATCTCATCTTCACTTAAAACCACACCAGCAAGCAGGAGGCTTGTGAGGTGATTTTTCGCCTTGTTTAACCTTGATGGCTTATCGGCGCGTACCCATACCCGTCATACTTGAAGCCGCCTCTGTGTTGGCTGCGATCACTTACCCGAATCACTTACCTGAGTAAGCTCATTGGGATAAGTTCCCTTGCCGCCTTGATGCAACTCCAATTATCTAAGGTAATACAGGTAACGCGCCGATGGCCGAGGCTACGTTTGAGCCGTATCCGCTGACGGAAACGGCCCAGAATGTCAGTGTTGTTTCAGTTTGTCTTTATGTTTGTTCAATTGACGCGCCAGTTTGTCGATCAGGGAGTCAATTGCAGCATACATGTTCTCGTCTTCCGAGGTGGCGTGCAACTCGCCTCCATTCACGTGCACCGTCGCTTCCGCAATCTGCTGCACTTTTTCCACACTAAGAACGACATACACCTGATTTATGCGGTCAAAATACTGTTCGAGTTTGGCGAACTTGGTGTTCACGAACTCGCGCAAAGGTTCGGTGATTTCGATGTGGTGTCCGGTAATGTTGAGCTGCATAATGTCTTCCTTCTCAATAGAGGTCAAACCAACTGTTTACGTTGGTTGGACGGCGGGATGGACAAAGACTCTCGGTACTTGGCGACGGTGCGCCGCGCCACGATGATCCCCTGGTCGGAGAGCAGGGTAGCCAGCTTGCTGTCGCTGAGCGGTTTGGCGGGGTTTTCCGCCGCGATCATTTTCTTGACCACTGCCCGGATCGCCGTAGAGGAGGCTTCGCCCCCGCTGTCGGTATTCACATGGCTGGAGAAGAAATATTTCAATTCGAAAATGCCGCGCGGACTGTGCAAAAACTTTTGCGTGGTCACGCGTGAAATTGTCGATTCATGCATCTCCACGGCCTGGGCGATATCTGCCAGCACCATGGGCTTCATAAATTCTGTGCCCTGTTCAAAGAACGCCTGTTGCTGCTCGACGATGCAGCGCGAAACTTTCAGCAGAGTGTCGTTTCGGCTTTCCAGACTTTTGATCAGCCATTTCGCTTCCTGCAAATTGCTGCGGATGTACTGCCCGTCACTGTCGTTACGTGCACTATTGCCCATCGCGGCGTACTGCTGGTTGATCTTCAAGCGTGGAATGCTGTCGCTGTTGAGCTCGACCGTCCAGACATCCTGCACTTTGCGCACCAGCACGTCCGGGATCACATATTCGGATTCGCCGGTGTTGATCGACTGACCCGGACGAGGATCCAGTGACTGGATCAGCATCATCGCTTCTTTCAGTGTATCTTCTTTTGAGCGCGTTGTTCGCATCAGGCTGCGAAAGTCGTGGTTAGCCAGCAGGTCCAGATGCTCGCTGATGATCAGGCGTGCTTCAGCCAGATAGGGCGTGTCTTTAGCGTACTGGGAAAGCTGAACCAGCAGACAATCGCGCAGGTCGCGCGCGGCAACGCCAACCGGATCAAAACGCTGTACGCGCTTCAATACCGCTTCGACTTCGTCCATTGTCACATTCTCGTCACCCAGGCTCTCCAGAATGTCTTCCAGCGGCACGGTGAGATAGCCGGTGTCATCAACGGCGTCGACAATCGAGGTGGCAATAGCGGCATCGGTATCAGAAAATGGCGTCAGATCCACTTGCCACATCAGGTAATCCTGCAGGGTCTGGGTGGTCTCGCCCTGATAAACCGGTAGCTCATCGTCACTGTAATCGGTGCGGGTACCGGACGGCGTGCCTGCGGTGTAGATTTCGTCCCAGGTGGCGTCGAGCGGCAGCTCTTCGGGCATGTCCTTTTGTTCCAACGCCTCGCGGGTATCCAAACCTTCGGTTTCGACAGTTTCTTTGGCGTCGACTTCTTCGTGCAGGTCGCTCTGTTCAAGCAATGGGTTGCTCTCTAACGCCAGCTGTATCTCCTGCTGGAGCTCAAGCGTGGACAACTGCAGCAGGCGAATCGCCTGCTGGAGCTGGGGGGTCATGGCCAGTTGTTGGCTAAACCTGAGTTGCAAACCTTGCTTCATATCTTCAGTCTACTTCCGTTAACAGTCGTCCATCAGGACGCGCTGGCACTCAGAGGCGGAATTCTTCGCCCAGATAAACGCGTTTCACCTGCTCATCGGCCAGAATAGCATCCGGCGTGCCGTGGGCAATCAGTTTGCCCTGGCTGACGATATAGGCGCGTTCACACACGTCCAGCGTTTCGCGCACGTTATGGTCGGTGATCAGCACGCCCAGGCCGCTGTCACGCAAGTGCTCGATAATTTTTTTTATGTCGATAACGGAAATCGGGTCAACCCCGGCGAACGGCTCATCCAGCAGGATGAATTTCGGGTTAGCCGCCAGCGCACGGGCGATCTCGACGCGGCGGCGTTCACCACCGGACAGCGCCTGGCCCAGGTTGTCGCGCAGGTGAGTGATATGGAATTCCTCCATTAGCTCTACCGCACGGTCTGCGCGCTGCTCGCTGCTGAGATCTTCACGGATCTCCAGCACGGCCATCAGGTTGTCATACACGCTGAGGCGGCGGAAGATTGAGGCTTCCTGCGGCAAATAGCCGATGCCACGACGCGCACGGGCGTGCAGCGGCAACAGGCTGATGTCTTCTTCGTCAATCACGATACGCCCGGCATCACGCTGAACGATACCCACCACCATGTAGAAGGTGGTGGTCTTGCCGGCGCCGTTTGGCCCCAGCAGGCCGACGATCTCGCCGGATTTCACTTTCAGGCTGACGTCTTCAACAACTTTGCGGCCCTTGTAGGCTTTCGCCAGGTTTTCTGCGATGAGTGTAGCCATAAGTGATTAGTTACTCTTCTTTTGCCCGTTTTTGTCTTGCAACTGCGACGGTACCAGAACCGTAGTCACGCGTTTGCCTTTGTCGCTAAACGCCTGCATTTGCTGCTGTTGCACCAGATAGGTGATGCGATCGCCTTTTACGTTGCTGTCGAGCTGTTCCAGATAGGCGTTCCCGGTCAGGGTCACCAACTGCGACGCCACATCGTAACGGACCTTCTGCGCGTGGCCTTTCACTGGCTTGCCGTTGTCTTGCATCTGATAGAAAGTCACCGGGTTGCCAAAGGCTTCGATATAAGTTTTGTTCTGATCGCCGCCTGGTCGGGTCACCACAACCTTGTCTGCCTTGATATCGATAGTGCCTTGCTTGATCACCACGTTATCGGTAAAGGTGCTGACGTTGCTCTGCATATCCAGAGACTGTTTCAGCGAGTCGATGCTTACCGGTTGGCTGGAGTCGGACTTCAGGGCCCAGGCGGGGGCGCTGGCGGCCAAAATCAAGCTGCCGATCAACAGATTACGGCTTTGTTTGTTGGTTCTGAATTTCATAGTTGGTCTTAACCTTATCAATCAGCTCAGCGGTTTTGGCCCGCAGGTTCCCACGCATTTTCATGCCGTTAGAGGTGAAGTTCGTCCCATAGAGCGTCACTTCGTCATCCGAAGCCACATCCTGGGTCACCAGGTTCACCTGAGCATTGTCTGTTTTAATTTTTTCCAGCTGTGAGGTGGTGGTCAGGCTGTTCACCTCGACATGGCCGTAAAGATACAGCATCCGGTCTTTAGTCAGTTTGGCGCGATCGGCGCGAACTGACCAGGTGGCCGTCGCGTTTTCATCAAACAGCGTCATCACTGGCTGGGTAAACCAGCTTAATTCGTCGGCCTCATAGTACTTTACGTCTTCCGCCACCAGCTTATAGCTCAGCTTGCCGGTCGGATTGTACACTATGGTGACCGTATGCTGGCTCTGATAAGTCGGGTCCTGGCTGTTAACCGGCCCCGGCGTGGCATCATCATTGACATCCGTCATGTTCCAGCCAATCAGCGCCAATGCGATCACCGCCAGCAGGATGGTGATCCAAAGTTTGGTTTTACTCATATCGACAGCCCTTTGGCGTCCTCCAGCTTGTTCTGAGCCAAAAGAATAATGTCACACAGCTCGCGTACCGCACCGCGGCCGCCGGCAATGCGGGTAATATAGTGGGCTCGTGGCAGCAACAGAGGATGTGCATCTGCTACCGCGACTGCCAGGCCAACCTGGGCCATCACCGGCCAGTCGATCAGGTCGTCACCGATATAGGCTACCTGATCTGCCGTTAGCGACAGTGTATCCAACAGTTCGCGGAAGGCCAAAAGCTTATCGGATTGCCCCTGATAAAGGTGGGTAATACCGAGGGTATTTGCGCGGTCTTCCAGGAGTTTGGCGGAGCGGCCGGTAATAATTGCCACTTCAATATCCGAGGTTTTCAGGCAGCGAATGCCGTAACCGTCGCGTACGTTAAACGCCTTTAATTCTTCACCGTTGTTGCCCATGAAAATCAGGCCGTCTGACAGCACGCCATCGACATCACAAATCAGCAGGCGGATTTTACCGGCGCGAGCCATGACGTCTTGTTCTACAGGCCCGTAGCAGGTTTCAACCAGACTCATTGAGTTCTCTTCCATAATTAAACGACGCCGGCGCGCAGCATGTCATGCATATGTACCACACCCAGCAACTGGTCGCCATCGGCAACCAGCACTGAGGTGATATGACGTTGCTGCATCAGGTTCAGCGCGTCGACCGCCAGCAGGTTCGGACGTACTCGCACGCCACCGAGCGTCATAACATCGACGATCCTGGCCTCGTTGAGATTGATACCCATATCAAAAATCCGGCGCAAGTCACCATCGGTAAAGATACCGGCGATCTTCATCAGATCGTCACAGATGACCGTCATGCCCAGATTTTTGCGGGTGATTTCCAGCAGCGCGTCGCGTAGCGATGCATCGGGGCTGACATGGGGAATTTCATCGCCGCTGTGCATGATATCACTCACGCGCAACAGCAGTCGGCGGCCCAAAGCGCCACCAGGATGTGACAACGCAAAATCTTCCGGCGTGAAACCGCGGGCTTTCAGCAAGGCAACGGCTAACGCATCGCCCATTACCAGGGTGGCGGTGGTGCTGGTGGTCGGTGCCAGGCCGAGCGGGCAGGCTTCCTGTGGCACCTTGATGCACAGGTGAATATCCGCGGTCTTGCCCATTGAGCTTTCCGGGTTGTTGGTCATGCAGATCAACGGGATTTGCTGGCGCTTCAATACCGGGATCAGCGCCTGGATTTCGTTGGACTCGCCGGAGTTGGAGATGGCGAGCACAATATCCTGCGCAGACACCATGCCCAGATCACCGTGGCTGGCTTCCGCAGGGTGAACAAAGAACGAAGGCGTGCCGGTGCTGGCGAAGGTGGCGGCAATCTTGCAGCCGATATGGCCGGATTTACCCATGCCCATCACCACCACTTTACCGGTGCATTCGGCGATCAGCTCGCAGGCGCGGGTAAAGTCTGCATTGATGTATTGATCGAGCTGGGCCAGCCCGTCACGCTCAATCTGCAGCACTTCTTTGCCTGCCTGCTGAAAATCAAAGCCTGGTTGCAACTGAATGTTCGACATACTCATTCCCGCCCCTCGGTTTAGCCGAAAGTACTGAAAGGGTTAAAAAACAGCACCGCAAGATACGCAATAAAGCCACATAATAACAGAGCCCCTGCCAGATGACCGATGCGATGTTTACGCCCAACGCACAAGGCGGTGAGCACAATGCTGACCGCCAGCATCACCCAGTAATCGCGGTGGAAGGCGGCGCCATCGACCCTGCCAGGGGACAGCAGGGCGGGGACACCCAGCACTATCACCGTATTGAAAATGTTGGAGCCGATGATATTGCCAATGGCCATATCATCCTCACCCTTTAGTGCTCCGGCGATGGAGGTGGCCAGCTCCGGCAGGCTGGTGCCGACAGCGATAAGGGTCAGACCGACCACCAGCTCACTCATACCGAAAAAGTGCGCGATCACCGTGGCGTTATCGACCACCATTTTGGAGGACAGCGGCAGAATGATAAACGCCAGCACCAGCCACAGCACCGCCACGGTGTTGCTGCTGTCCTGCGGCAGCTCGGCCATTTGTTCCACGGTCAGGCTATCGTTGCCTTCACGCTGTGCCAGCCGGGCAATTTTCAACATCAGCAGAATGAAGACGGCTGCGGCGGCCAACAGCAACACGCCATCCAGCCGACTTAGCGTGCCGTCCATCAGCACGAAACCGCACAATACTGTGACCGCCAACATCAGCGGCAGTTCGCGGCGCAATACTTCAGAACGTGCAGCCAGCGGGTGGATCAGCGCGGCAACGCCAAGGATCAATAGAATATTGGTGATGTTGGAACCTATTACGTTTCCCACCGCCATATCTATCTGCCCGTTCAGCGCGGCGGTGGTCGAAACAAACAGTTCCGGCAGCGAAGTGCCGATGCCGACGATAGTCATGCCGATAATCAGCGGTGGCACACCAAGGGAACGAGAAATCACCGCAGCACCGTAAACTAAGCGGTCTGCGCCATACACCAGTAAAAATAAACCAACGATTAATAAAACTATCGCGAGAAACATGCAGGGTCCTTTGTTGGGAATTATCCCGGTTCGTTGGTTAAAAGCCGTAATTCGGCTATCTTGCTTTGCCCTCCGTTGCGCAGGCTAAAGCCGCAGCAACGGGATTTCCCGGCTAATATATGAACACTTTCGTTTTTTTCGTTATGGTGCCAATTTTGACCGGGTGGCGCGTAAAAGTAAAATTAGGCTGTGCTTCTCCTTGTGCGTGAACACCGCTGGTGGCAATTTGAGTGCGCAGCAAGGCGCGAGTCGTGAGATTTGGTGTGCCAAATAAGCGGCTCGTAACACAGGGGCGCGCTCAAATGGCCCCAGCCCTTAGGGTCGCGCCCCAAAAGCCCGTACTCTGCGTTGTCGGGCTTGAACGTAGGTCCACTATGTCCATCACCCTCCGCCTTGATTACGGACTTTTGGGTCTGCGACGGTGCCACGCACAAGGAGAAGCACAGCCTTAGCGCACCATTGGTAACGAAATGCCGGTAAGTTTTTGTAAAGATGAGACGCATTGCGCCCGTTGCTTTAACATCGCGGGTAGATTTGGCAAAAATAAGCCGCAAAGGATCCATTAACATGCACCAGAAGGCAGAGAATCTGGTCGAAGTTCGCGACATGACTTTCTCGCGTGGCGATCGACTCATATTCGAAGACATCAACCTGACGGTTCCCCGTGGCAAGGTGACGGCGATCATGGGGCCGTCCGGTATTGGTAAAACGACGCTGCTGCGTCTGATTGGCGGCCAGTTGGCGCCGGACAGCGGTGAGATCTGGTTTGATGGCGATAACATTCCCGCGTTGTCCCGCCATCAGCTGTATGAAGCACGTAAGAAAATGAGCATGTTGTTCCAGTCAGGCGCGCTGTTTACCGATCTGACGGTGTTTGAAAACGTGGCTTATCCCCTGCGTGAACACAGCCGTTTGCCGGAACCGATCCTGCGCAGCACGGTGATGATGAAACTGGAGGCGGTCGGACTGCGTGGCGCGGCCGAGCTGATGCCCAATGAGTTGTCAGGCGGTATGGCGCGGCGTGCGGCGTTGGCGCGGGCAATTGCGCTTGACCCAGAGATGATCATGTTCGACGAGCCTTTCGTCGGTCAGGATCCGATCACCATGGGCGTGCTGGTGAAGCTGATTGATGAGCTCAATCACGCGCTGGGCATCACCTGCATTGTGGTTTCGCACGATGTACCGGAGGTGCTGAGCATCGCCGACTACGCGTACATTGTTGCCGATCATCGGGTGATTGCCCAAGGCACGGCGCAAGAATTACAGAACAATCCTGATGCACGCGTGCGCCAGTTCCTGGATGGTATTGCCGATGGGCCGGTGCCTTTCCGTTATCCGGCCGGCGATTATCAGGCCGAGTTGTTAGGTTTAGGGAGTAAATAAGCTGATGTTATTACAGGCGTTAGCGTCGTTAGGACGCCGTGGCATCAACACCAGCGCCAGCTTTGGGCGCGCCGGATTGATGCTGTTCAACGCGTTGGTCGGGCGGCCTGAGCCGCGCAAGCAGTGGCCGCTGTTGCTCAAGCAAATGCATAGCGTGGGCGTGCAGTCGCTGCTGATCATCATGGTTTCCGGGGTGTTTATCGGCATGGTGTTGGGGCTGCAGGGTTACCTGGTGCTCACCACCTACAGCGCCGAAGCCAGTCTGGGTATGATGGTGGCCTTATCGTTGCTGCGTGAACTGGGGCCGGTGGTCACCGCACTGCTGTTTGCCGGCCGCGCCGGCTCCGCCCTGACGGCCGAAATTGGTCTGATGAAGGCAACCGAGCAAATCTCCAGCCTGGAAATGATGGCGGTCGATCCACTGCGGCGTATTGTCGCGCCGCGCTTCTGGGCCGGTTTAATTAGCATGCCACTGCTGACGCTGATCTTTGTCGCGCTGGGCATCTGGGGTGGTTCGGTGGTCGGCGTGGATTGGAAGGGCATTGACAGCGGCTTCTTCTGGTCGGCCATGCAGGGTGCCGTAGAGTGGAAAAAAGACTTGCTCAATTGCCTGATCAAGAGCGTGGTATTTGCCATCACCGTGACCTGGATTGCCATCTTCAACGGTTATGATGCGGTACCGACCTCTGAAGGGATTAGCCGGGCAACGACCCGTACCGTGGTACATTCGTCACTGGCGGTGTTGGGATTGGATTTCGTGCTGACAGCACTGATGTTTGGGAATTGATTCGATGCAAACGAAGAAGAGTGAGATCTGGGTTGGGGCATTTATGCTGATTGCGCTGTGCGCTATCGTGTTTTTGTGCCTGCAAGTGGCGAACATTAAGTCGATCGGTAACGAGCCGACCTACCGCATTTATGCGACTTTCGATAACATCGGCGGTCTGAAGGCGCGTTCACCGGTGAAAATCGGCGGTGTGATGATTGGCCGGGTGGCCGAAATCTCGCTCGACCCTAAAACTTATACGCCGCGCGTTGCCCTGGACATCCAGGATAAATTCAACCAGATACCGGATACCAGTTCACTGGCGATCCGTACCTCCGGCCTGCTGGGGGAGCAATATCTGGCATTGAACGTCGGTTTTGAAGACCCGGATATGGGCACCACCATTCTGAAGGACGGTGGTACCATTCAAGACACCAAATCAGCCATGGTTCTGGAAGACCTGATCGGCCAGTTCTTGTATAAGAGCAGCGGCCAGGATAACGCAGATAAAGCGGGAGACGCGGCTACTAGCCCGGCTGCCGGTACTGCGCCGCAACCTGCTGCCCCCATTCATTAAGAGAGGAAGCCTGCATGTTTAAACGTTTACTTATGGTTGCTCTGCTGGTGGTTGCGCCGCTGGCGAATGCGGTCGATCAAACCAATCCTTACAGCCTGATGCAGGACGCGGCTCAAAAGACCTTTACCCGTCTGAAAACCGAGCAGCCGAAAATCAAGCAGGATCCCAACTACCTGCGTTCCGTGGTGCATCAGGAGTTGATGCCGTTTGTACAGGTTAAATACGCCGGCGCGCTAGTGCTGGGCCGTTATTACAAAGAAGCGACTCCGGCGCAGCGTGAAGCTTACTTCACCGCATTCCAGGCCTATCTGGAACAGGCCTACGGCCAGGCGTTGGCGATGTACCACGGCCAGACTTACCAAATCGAACCTGAAAAGCCGCTGGATAATGCCGATATCGTCGCCATCCGCGTGACCATCATTGACCAGGGCGGTCGCCCGCCGGTGCGTCTGGACTTCCAGTGGCGCAAAAACAGCAAGACCGGTTACTGGCAGGCGTATGACATGATCGCCGAAGGCGTCAGCATGATCACCACCAAACAAAACGAGTGGGCATCTACACTGCGTACCCAAGGGATTGACGGCCTGACCAAACAACTGCAGGCGGCGGCACAGCGTCCTATCACGCTGGATCAGAAAAACTGATGACCACCGCACTCAGCTTTGAATCGCAGCAGCAGACTCTGATCCTGCGCGGTGAACTGGATCGGGAAACTCTGTTGCCGCTGTGGGAACAGCGGGAAACGTTGCTGGCGGATAAAACTGTCCTCGACGTTACGCAATTGCAGCGTGTGGATTCTTCCGGGCTGGCATTGCTGGTACATCTGCGTGAACAGCAGCGTCAGCGCGGCGTGGAATTAAAAATTTCTGGTGCCGGCGATCGCCTGAAAACCTTGATCACGCTGTACAACCTGCAAGCAATAATGCCTGTCGATACCGCTGGTTAGCCCGACTTTCGACTGGCCAAAGACGGTTTTTCCGCAAAAAGCCCCTGTTGGACAGGGGCTTTTTCTTTAGTTTAAGAAAACGTCTGATTCCACTAAGATGTCAGGCTGATTATGATCCTTTTGATGCAGAACTGGATACTATGGAAAATAACGAGATTAAAGACGTGCTGATGCGAGCATTGGCACTGGATGAAGCACATGTTACCGGTGACGGTAGCCACTTTCAGGTGATCGTGGTCGGCGAGCTGTTTGCCGCCATGAGCCGCGTCAAGAAACAACAGGCGGTGTATGCACCGCTGATGGAATACATTGCGGACAACCGGATCCATGCCTTGTCGATCAAGGCGTACACCCCAGAAGAGTGGCAGCGAGACCGCAAACTCAACGGATTTTAAGGCTGTTTGCCCAGCGGGGCGGGCAGCGTCAGTTTAGATAATAGAGAGTAGTCAAATGGATAAATTTCGTGTGCAGGGCCGGACCCGCCTAAGCGGTGAAGTTGCTATTTCCGGGGCCAAAAATGCTGCCCTGCCGATCCTGTTCGCCGCGTTATTAGCGGAAGAGCCGGTCGAGCTGCAGAATGTCCCGAAGCTGAAGGACATCGATACCACCATTAAGCTACTCAACCAGTTAGGCACCAAGATTGAGCGTAACGGTTCCGTATTCGTTGATGCCAGCGGCGTGAACGAATTCTGTGCGCCGTATGACCTGGTGAAGACCATGCGTGCTTCCATCTGGGCTTTGGGACCGCTGGTCGCTCGTTTTGGTCGTGGTCAGGTTTCCCTGCCGGGGGGTTGTGCGATCGGTGCACGTCCGGTTGATCTGCATATCACGGGTCTGGAACAGCTGGGTGCAGAGATCAAACTGGAAGAAGGTTACGTAAAAGCTTCCGTTGACGGCCGCCTGAAGGGTGCGCACATCGTTATGGACAAGGTGAGCGTTGGCGCTACCGTGACCATCATGAGCGCCGCCACCCTGGCGACCGGTACTACCGTGATTGAGAACGCCGCACGTGAACCGGAAATTGTCGATACCGCCAACTTCCTTAACACGCTGGGTGCGAAAATTACCGGTGCCGGCAGTGACCGCATCACCATCGAGGGCGTCGAGCGCCTGGGCGGCGGTGTTTATCGCGTTCTGCCTGACCGTATCGAAACCGGTACCTTCCTGATCGCTGCCGCGGTTTCCGGTGGTAAAGTGATGTGCCGTGATACCCGTCCAGATACGCTGGATGCCGTACTGGCCAAACTGCGTGAAGCCGGTGCGGATATCGAAGTCGGTGAAGACTGGATCAGCCTGGACATGCATGGCAAGCGTCCGAAAGCGGTGACCATTCGCACTGCGCCACACCCGGGGTTCCCGACCGATATGCAGGCGCAGTTCAGCTTGCTGAATCTGGTTGCGGAAGGTACCGGTGTGATCACCGAGACCATCTTTGAAAACCGCTTTATGCACGTACCTGAATTGATCCGTATGGGCGCACACGCCGAGATCGAGAGCAATACCGTGATTTGTCACGGCGTTGAGCAACTGTCCGGTGCTCAGGTCATGGCGACCGATTTGCGCGCTTCAGCCAGCCTGGTGATTGCCGGTTGCATCGCCGACGGCGTGACCGTTGTCGATCGTATCTACCATATTGACCGTGGCTATGAGCGCATTGAAGACAAGCTGCGTGCGCTGGGTGCGAATATCGAGCGTGTGAAAGGCGAGTAATCTGTTGGATGCCGGGGGTTGGTTACCCCGGCGCAATGCAGTATTGGAGGGCTCGGCGTTGCCGGGCCCTTTTTAATTGCTGTCTTCCGGGAATTCACCCACGGTCATCTTCAACGTGATGCGTTTGCCTTCGCGCAACACAATCACCGGAATTTCAGTGCCTGGGCGGATCTCCGCCACCTGGTCCATGGTTTCCAGCACCGATACGGCCGGTTTGTTATCGACGTTGATAATCACGTCGTTGGTATGGAAGCCGGCGTTGCCTGCCGGGCCATTCGGTGTAATTTCAGTCACGATAATGCCCTGCAGGCGATCGATGCCGGAATTGGACGAACGCAGGGGGATAATCTCTTTACCCTGAATACCGAAATAACCGCGGATGACACGGCCGTCACGGATCAGTTTGTCCATAATCTTGGTGGCCAGCTCGATGGGAATGGCGAAGCCCAAACCTTCCGGCGTTTCCCCGTCGGTGATTTTATCGTAGGTCAGGGTATTGATGCCGATTAACTCGCCCAGCGAGTTGACCAGCGCACCGCCCGAGTTGCCGCGGTTAATCGAGGCATCGGTCTGCAGAAAGGTCTGGCGACCGGTGGTGCTCATACTGATGCGACCGGTGGCACTGAGGATCCCCTGAGTGACGGTCTGGCCGAGATTATAGGGGTTGCCGATCGCCAGCACTATGTCACCCACGTGCGCGGTGCGGGCATCGTTGTAGGGGATCACCGGCAGGTTGCCCGGATCTATCTTCAGCACCGCCAGATCGGTCAGACTGTCAGAGCCGACCAGCAACGCTTCGTAGCGGCGGCCATCCTGCAATACCACGGTGATTTGCTGCGCATCTTTGATTACGTGCCGATTGGTCAGGATATAACCGCGCTCATTCATGATCACGCCAGATCCCAGAGACAGAACGTTGGCGGCGCCATTCATATTGCGGTTGTAGATGTTCACCACGGCAGGCGCGGCGCGGCGCACCGCCTTGTTGTAACTGACCGGCGTTTCATCACGGGTACTTTCATGTTTTTCTGCGAACAGGGTATTGGAAGAACGTAGCACGGGCAGAGCGGCCAGCAGCAGGCCGGCAACGATTAAACCAATAACGATGGAACGCAAGAGCTTAGCAAACATGGAGTTTTAGTACGTGAGATGAAAGATACACGGAGGATAGCATGAGAATACCGGGCGCAGTATGTCACCGAGCCCGGTTTTTAAACAAATTACCGATTAACGCAACAGCAGATAAATGGTTTCGCCGCCGCGCACGATGTTCAGTGCCATCACCGGTGGTTTGGCTTCCAGCACCTTGCGTAAGGTCGTGATGTTTTCAACGCGCTGACGGTTGACGCCAATGATCACATCGTCTTTCTGCAACCCGACCTGCGCGGCTACAGAACCTTTATCGACTCTGTCGATCTTCACGCCTTTGTCGCCACTTGGAATGGCTCCGTTGCTCAGTGAAACGCCCTGTAGAGCCGGAGAAAGCGTTTCGGCATTGGTGGAAGCACCTTCACTGTTATCCAGGGTGACGGAAACTTCCTGCGGCTTACCGTCGCGCAGCAAGCCAACCTTGATGGTTTTGCCAGGAGCTGTGGTACCGACCTTGGCACGCAGTTCGGCGAAGCTGCTGACCGACTTGCCATCGACAGAAACCAGAATGTCACCGGCTTTGATACCGGCCTTGGCAGCGGCAGATTTCGGCAGGACCTCACTGACGAAGGCGCCACGCTGGGCATCTGTATTAAAGGCTTTGGCCATATCGGCGGTCATTTCACTGCCTTTAATGCCAAGCAGGCCGCGTTTCACTTCGCCAAATTCAATCAATTGCTGACTGAGGTTTTGCGCCATGTTGCTCGGGATGGCAAAGCCGATACCCACATTGCCGCCGCTTGGTGCCAAAATGGCGGTGTTGATGCCGATTAACTCACCGTTGAGGTTAACCAGTGCGCCACCGGAGTTGCCGCGGTTGATGGAAGCATCGGTCTGAATGAAGTTTTCCAACCCTTCCAGGTTCAGACCGCTACGACCCAGTGCAGAGATAATACCGGAAGTCGCAGTCTGGCCGAGGCCGAATGGGTTGCCGACGGCCACGGCAAAGTCGCCGACCCGCAGTTGATCGGAGTCCGCCATTTTTATCGCGGTCAGATTTTTCACATCGCTGAGTTGCAACAGGGCGATGTCGGACTGTTCGTCACGTCCCAACAACTTGGCATCCACTTCACGCCCGTCATTCAACTGCACGCTGATTTTGTCGGCGTTGTTGATCACGTGGTTGTTGGTCAGCACATAGCCTTTGGCGGCGTCGATGATTACGCCAGAGCCCAACCCTTCAAACGGGCGTGAGCTTTGCTGCTGCCCAGGGCCGCCGGGGCCGAAGAAGCGTTTGAGCTCTTCCGGGAGCTGTTGCCGCTGTACCTGGGTGCCTTCAACATGCACGCTGACGACAGCGGGCAATACTTTTTCCAACATCGGCGCCAGGCTTGGCAACTGCTGCCCCTGCACGGCGACAGGCATCGCCGCGTTGGCTGCCGGTACGGAGGTCAGTGTGAGGCCAATACTCATTGCCAATGCACTAAGAATTAACGACTTTTTATTCATTGATTATAACTCTCTCAATACCTGCCGGTGAAAGGGTGATGATAATGCAGCAGCAATACCATAGTGAAGGGTAAGACCGTGAATTTGCGCGAAAAGTTCACTCAGGCGCCAGCTTTAAGGATAGCTCGGCATGGAGAAGAAAAAGCATGGGGGAGCAAAAGCCCGTGGGACTGGCCCACGGGCGAAGAACAGCGTTTAGTCGCGGCGCGGACGTTCGCCACGCAGCAGGCCTGATGCGCCTTCAGAATAATCGCGCGGCATCTCTACCGGCGTCTGATCGTTATCCGCTTCGGCTTCGGTCAGGCGATAGCGGAACGGGTTTTCCTGCATTGGCAAGTCCGGCAGCAGGTTGTTGGAGCTTTTCGCCATGTGCTGATACAGCTGACGATAGTCGCGTGCCATATTGTCCAGCAGTTCAGCACTGCGGGCAAAGTGGCCGACCAGCTCTTGGCGATACTCTTCAAGATCGGTTTTGCTCTTGTCCAACTCGTTCTGCAAAACTTGTTGTTGACGTAATTTACGGTTACCAAAACGCATCGCTACCGCACCAATGACGATACCGACCACCAAACCAATCAGCGCATACTCCCAGGTCATGATGACTCCTATTTTGACTTCGTTGTTCCGCAGGGATTTTTCACTTAATAATATCCACTATAACCGTTAACCTTGTCCGAGTGGAATCCTGATGAGCCATGACCTGATTTCTTCAGGGTTTTTAGCGCCTCCTTGAGCGGGTATTTGTAGCGATAAGGGCGCGAAGCCACCCAAAGTTGCCGCGAAAATGGGCTAAATAATTTCTAAGCGTTGTGAAGGAACATCGAACAGATGCAGGCACAATCACCGTTATCACGCTACCAGCGGCTGCTTGCTGCGGGAGAATACCAGGCCGATGAGGTCCAATTGAAGGCCGTGACTCAACTGGATCATATCTATCAGGCATTGCAGCAGACGCCCGCTGTCGGTGCGCCGGCCGGGGGCCTGCGCGGCAAACTGAACCGCTGGCTGGGCAAGAGAAGTGAAACGACTCAGCAGCGTCCGGTCCAGGGTTTATATATGTGGGGCGGCGTTGGGCGCGGCAAGACCTGGCTGATGGACATGTTCTTCTATAGCCTGCCGGGGGAGCGCAAGCTGCGGCTGCATTTCCACCGCTTTATGCTGCGGGTGCACGAAGAGCTGACCGAACTGCAGGGGCAGGAAAACCCACTTGAAATCATCGCTGATGGATTTAAGGCGCAGACCGACGTGCTGTGTTTCGACGAGTTTTTCGTTTCCGATATCACTGACGCGATGCTGTTGGCTACATTGTTGCAGGCGCTGTTTGCCCGAGGCATTACGCTGGTGGCAACCTCCAATATTCCGCCGAACGATTTGTACCGTAACGGCCTGCAGCGGGCGCGCTTCCTGCCGGCGATCGATCTGATTAACGAATTCTGTGGCGTGATGAACGTCGACGCCGGCATTGATTATCGCCTGCGCACCTTGACCCAGGCGCATTTGTATCTGACGCCGCTTGATGAACAGACCCAGCTGACCATGGACCGGATGTTTGTGAGGCTGGCCGGCAAGCAAGGGGAGGCGGCGCCGGTATTACAGATCAATCATCGGCCGTTGCAGGCGATCAACGCGGTAGACGGCGTGCTGGCGGTCGATTTTCACACGTTGTGCGAAGAGGCACGTAGCCAGTTGGACTATATTGCACTGTCGCGCCTGTACCACAGTGTGATCCTGTATAATGTGCGAGTGATGGGGCCGCTGAAGGAAAATACCGCGCGTCGCTTCCTGGCATTGGTCGATGAATTTTACGAACGTCACGTCAAACTGGTGATCGCTGCTGAAGCCTCGATGTTCGATATCTACCAGGGCGAGCGGTTGAAGTTCGAGTACCAGCGTTGTCTGTCGCGGCTGCAAGAAATGCAGAGCGAGGAGTATCTGAAGTTGCCGCATCTGCCGTGACGTCCCGGGGACCCAGGCCACTGGCGTCCCCGGTTTTCTGCCATTGGCGTTTAATTGCGTTTCTATTCAAAAAGCGTTCGATCTTTGTGAGCGACTTCTCTATAATCTTGCGACCCCACGTTACAACAAAGTTTTTTTCCCAAAAACTTTTTAGTGCCGGCAATGGCTATTCGAAGGGGTAGGTTTGCTGGACTTGTATGGTCGTGTGAGCCTCAACTGTTTTCGAGCGTTTGGGTGTTCACCAACGTGTAACTAATTATTGGGTAAGCTTTCTAATGAAAACTTTTACAGCTAAACCAGAGAGCGTAAAACGCGACTGGTACGTTGTTGATGCAGATGGTAAAACTTTAGGCCGTCTCGCTACTGAACTGGCTCGTCGTCTGCGCGGCAAGCATAAAGCGGAATACACCCCGCACGTTGATACCGGTGACTACATCATCGTTCTGAACGCAGAAAAAGTTGCTGTAACCGGCAACAAGCGTACAGACAAAGTGTATTACCGTCACACCGGCTACGTCGGTGGTATCAAGCAAGCGACCTTTGAAGAGATGATTGCCCGCAACCCAGAGCGTGTGATTGAAATCGCGGTTAAAGGCATGCTGCCAAAGGGTCCGTTGGGTCGTGCAATGTTCCGTAAACTGAAAGTTTACGCGGGCACCGAGCACACTCACGCGGCACAGCAACCGCAAGTTCTTGACATCTAATCGGGATTATAGGCAATGGCTGAAAATCAATACTACGGCACTGGTCGCCGCAAAAGCTCCGCCGCTCGCGTTTTCATCAAGCCGGGCAGTGGTAACATCGTAATTAACCAGCGTAGTCTGGAACAGTACTTCGGTCGCGAAACTGCCCGCATGGTAGTTCGTCAACCGTTGGAACTGACCGACATGGTTGGTAAGTTTGACCTGTACATCACCGTTAAAGGTGGTGGTATCTCTGGTCAGGCTGGCGCTATCCGTCACGGTATCACCCGTGCACTGATGGAGTACGACGAGACTCTGCGCGGTGAATTGCGTAAAGCTGGCTTCGTTACTCGTGACGCCCGTCAGGTTGAACGTAAGAAAGTCGGCCTGCGTAAAGCACGTCGTCGTCCGCAGTTCTCCAAGCGTTAATTTTTTACTGCCTCGGCAGTGGAATTTACGCCAAAAACCCGGTGCTTCACCGGGTTTTTTTATGCCTGAAAATCAACTTGTCGCTACTAAAATCTTTGGTATATCAGACAATTCAATACGAAATCACCGCACAGCCCCCACAAAACAAGCAAAATCTGGTAAACTATCATCCACTTTTGCGCCTGTTCGCCATGCAGCAGTTATCAGTCTACCTCCGAGGCCGTTTTTATGACCTAAGGTTTCGCTGCAAGTTGCTGGCCTGCGGTCAAGATCATTCAGGATAGCAGCCTGTCAGTTGGCTATTCGCAGTATTTTCTAGATAACTTGGAGGTTTTCATGGCTGTCGCTGCCAACAAACGTTCGGTAATGACGCTGTTCTCTGGCCCGACCGACATTTTTAGCCATCAAGTACGTATCGTACTGGCGGAGAAAGGTGTCAGCGTTGAGATTGAGCAGGTTGAGTTGGATAACCTGCCGCAGGATCTGATTGACCTCAACCCGTACCAGACGGTGCCTACCCTGGTCGATCGCGAACTGACCCTGTATGAATCCCGTATCATCATGGAATACCTCGATGAGCGTTTCCCGCACCCACCATTGATGCCGGTCTACCCGGTTGCTCGTGGTGAGAGCCGCCTGATGATGCTGCGTATCGAGAAAAACTGGTATTCGCTGATGTACAAAATCGAGCAGAGCAACGGCCAGGAAGCTGAATCAGCTCGCCGTCAACTGCGCGAAGAACTGCTGGCGATTGCCCCTATCTTTGGTCAGACTCCGTACTTCATGAGCGAAGAGTTCAGCCTGGTGGATTGCTACCTGGCGCCGCTGCTGTGGCGTTTGCCGCAGTTGGGCATTGAACTGAGCGGTGCCGGTTCCAAAGAGCTGAAAGGCTACATGACTCGCGTATTCGAGCGTGACGCCTTCCTGGCCTCCCTGACCGAAGCCGAGCGCGAAATGCGCCTGCAGACTCGGGGCTAAGCGTTATGGATATGTCTCAGATGACTCCGCGCCGTCCGTATCTGCTGCGAGCGTTCTATGACTGGCTGCTGGACAATCAGTTGACACCGCACCTGGTGGTGGATGTGACACGTCCTGACGTACTGGTGCCTATGGAATTCGCCCGTGATGGTCAGATCGTTCTGAACATCGCGCCGCGTGCAGTGGGCAGCCTGGAGTTAGGTAACGACGAAGTGCATTTCAACGCACGTTTCGGTGGCGTACCGCGTGAAGTCTCGGTGCCAATGGCTGCGGTGCTGGCGATTTATGCCCGTGAGAACGGCGCAGGCACCATGTTCGAACCGGAAGCCGCTTATGAAGCGGAAGGCACGTTTGAAGGTTTGGACAATGAGACGATCCCTTCGGAAAGCCTGATGTCGGTGATTGATGGCGATCGCCCCGATCTGGATGAAGGTAACGATCCGGACGATGAGCCGCCACCGCCACCACGTGGTGGCCGCCCGGCACTGCGCGTGGTGAAATAATCCCGCAGCGGTGAACAGTAAAGGTCGCTTCGGCGACCTTTTTTTATGGCTTGCGCTCCGGGAAATCCTCAGCTTTTCAGTGACGCAATACAGGCATCACGCGGGGCGCTGAGGTCACCGATACGCACCGTGGTGAGTGCGTGGGTCGCGCGCTGTTTAAACGAGGTAATGGCTGTGTCGCCTTGCACTTCAGGGGGAGCGGTACAGATGTCGTTGATTGGCAGGTTATTGCCCTTGTCGAGAGCATGCAGCACCGCGGCCGGGTTGTAGGCCAATGCAAAGGACAGGGCGGATTTAATGCCGGTGGTGAAGGCGGGGTTGCCGCCATTGGCCAGTTTGGGAGCCAGCGCGATCCAGCTGTCGTCACCCAGTTTTATGCTGTTTTCTACCGCCGCCAGTTGACCAGACTTGGCCAGTTGGGCGACGACCGGTGCCGCACCGCGTGCTTCAATATTGTAACCCACTTCTTGCGGATCCAGTGATGAAGCCAGTGAGTTGAAGCTGACAACCAGCAGTGCGCCGGTTAACAAGGGAATAGGCAATTTCATGGTGAACTATCCTTATCAAAATATCAGGCACGACCGCGCCTCTCAGTGATGCTGACTGAATACTATAGCGCTTCAGGCGTTGCGCTGTGGGGGAGGTTGTTACAAAGCGTGTGGATGCGGCGGAAAAAACGAAGGGCCCGACAGATCACCTGCGGGCCCTTTGGGGAAAAGCTGGCGGAAGATTAGACTTCCAGGTAGCTCATGATGCCATCGGCGGCTTTACGTCCTTCGGCAATCGCCGTCACCACCAGATCCGACCCGCGCACCGCATCGCCACCGGCGAAGATTTTCGGGTTGCTGGTCTGGAAGGCATTATCGGTGCTTTCCGGCGCCACTATGCGGCCCTGCTTGTCGAGCTCAACGTCGTGCGCGGCCAGCCAGTCCATCTGGTGCGGACGGAAACCAAAGGCTATCACCACCGCATCGGCATCAATGATGTGCTCGGAACCTGGCACCTGCTCAGCAATCTGGCGGCCGTTGGCATCCGGTGCACCCAACTGGGTACGAACCATTTTCACTCCGGCCACGCGACCGGCGCTGTTCAGTTCGATGCTCAGTGGCTGCAGGTTGAATTTGAAATCAACCCCTTCCTCACGCGCGTTTTTCACTTCGCGTTTGGAGCCTGGCATGTTGGCTTCATCACGGCGGTAGGCGCAGATAACGTCGGTTGCCCCCTGACGGACAGAGGTACGCACGCAGTCCATCGCGGTGTCACCACCGCCCAGCACCACCACACGTTTGCCTTCCATGCTGACATAAGGCTCGTGCTGCTCGGCCTGATAGCCCATCAACTGCTTGGTGTTGGCTATCAGGAACGGCAGGGCGTCATAGACGCCCGGCGCATCCTCGTTTTCCAGGCCACCGCGCATTGACTGATAGGTACCGACGCCAAGGAACACCGCGTCAAACTCGCTCAGCAGCGTCTCCATGGTGATGTCTTTGCCCACTTCGGTATTGAGTTGGAACTCAATGCCCATCTCGCTGAAGATGCCACGGCGTTTCACCATCACTTCTTTTTCCAGCTTGAAGGCCGGGATCCCGAAGGTCAGCAGGCCGCCGATCTCCGGGTGACGATCGTAGACCACCGCTTTCACACCGTTACGGGTCAGCACATCGGCACAGGCCAGACCGGCCGGGCCGGCCCCGATCACCGCCACGCGTTTGCCGGTAGGCTGCACGTGAGACATGTCTGGTTTCCAGCCCATCTCAATCGCTTTATCGCTGATATAGCGCTCGATGTTACCGATAGTCACCGCACCGAATTCGTCGTTCAGGGTGCAGGAACCTTCACACAGACGATCCTGCGGGCAAACGCGACCGCATACTTCCGGCAGGCTGTTGGTCTGGTGCGCCAGATCCGCTGCTTCCATGATGCGGCCTTCATTCGCCAGCTTCAGCCAGTTCGGGATGTAGTTGTGAACCGGGCATTTCCATTCGCAATAAGGGTTACCGCAGGACAGACAACGGTCTGCCTGCGCCTTCGCCTGACTTTCCGAAAACGGCTCGTAAATCTCTACAAACTCAATTTTACGGATCTTGAGCGGTTTCTTTGGCGGATCAACGCGCTGCAGGTCGATAAATTGATAAACATTCTGACTCATTAATGACCTCTTACTGCGCCTGAACCCGCAGCTCGGCAGCGGTTCGACTACGGTGACCCAACAATGCTTTGACATCACTGGACTTCGGCTTGACCAGAGCGAACTTCGGTGCCCATTCCGGCCAGTTGGCCAGAATCTCTTCCGCACGCGAAGAACCGGTCGCCTGGACGTGCTCGGTAATCAAGCCGCGCAGGTGCTCTTCATGGATAGCCAATTGTTCGACATCCAACACTTCCACCAACTCTGGATTCACACGTTTGCGGAACTCGCCGTCTTCGTCCAGTACGTAGGCGAAGCCGCCGGTCATGCCCGCACCAAAGTTGATGCCGGTTTTGCCCATGACACAGACAATACCGCCGGTCATGTATTCACACCCGTTGTCACCGATACCTTCGACGACGGTGATGGCACCGGAGTTACGCACGGCAAAGCGTTCGCCTGCACGGCCAGCGGCGAACAACTTGCCGCCGGTCGCGCCATACAAACAGGTATTGCCGATGATGCTGGCTTCGTGGCTGCGGAACGCAGAACCCATTGGCGGACGCACCGCGATACGGCCACCGGCCATGCCTTTACCGACGTAGTCGTTGGCGTCGCCGGTCAGGGTCAGTTCAACCCCACCCGCATTCCAGACGCCGAAGCTCTGGCCGGCGGTACCGGAGAAGTACGCCTTGATTGGGTCGGCCGCCATGCCCTGATCCCCGTGCAGGGTTGCGATAGCCCCGGACAGGGTAGCGCCCACCGAACGGTCGGTATTGCGGATATCGAAGTAGAAAGCCTTACTGTGCTTGGCTTCGATATGCGGTTCCGCCTGCGCCAGCAGATCTTTGTTCATCAAGCCCTGGTCGAACGGCGGGTTGCTGCTTTCGGTGCAGTACAGCGCCTTGCCTGGGTGCGGCGTGGCGGTTTGCAGCAACGGCGACAGATCCAGTTTGTTCTGTTTGGCAGAAATGCCGTCCAGTTCGGTCAGGAACTCGGTGCGACCAATCAGATCAACCAGTTGGCTGACACCCAGTTGCGCCATGATTTCGCGGGTTTCACGTGCGATAAACTGGAAGTAGTTAACCACACGTTCCGGCAGGCCGTGGTAGTGATCGCGGCGCAGTTTTTCATCCTGAGTTGCTACGCCGGTTGCGCAGTTATTCAGGTGACAGATACGCAGATATTTACAGCCGAGCGCCACCATAGGGCCGGTACCGAAGCCAAAGCTTTCCGCGCCGAGGATCGCCGCTTTGACGATATCCACGCCGGTTTTCAGACCGCCGTCTACCTGCAAGCGAATTTTATGGCGCAGGCCGTTAGCCACCAGCGCCTGCTGGGTTTCCACCAGGCCGAGCTCCCACGGACAGCCGGCGTATTTTACCGAAGACAGTGGGCTGGCACCGGTACCGCCGTCGTAGCCGGCAATGGTGATCAGGTCGGCGTAGGCTTTCGCCACGCCGGTGGCGATGGTACCCACGCCCGGTTCTGACACCAGTTTCACCGAAATCATCGCCTTCGGGTTGACCTGTTTCAGGTCGAAAATCAACTGCGCCAGATCTTCGATCGAGTAGATGTCATGGTGCGGCGGTGGCGATATCAAAGTCACGCCCGGTACCGAGTAACGCAGCTTGGCGATATAAGGGGTCACCTTGTCGCCCGGCAACTGGCCGCCTTCACCTGGCTTGGCTCCTTGCGCCACTTTAATTTGGATCACATCGGCATTCACCAGGTAGGCTGGCGTCACACCGAAACGGCCGGATGCCACCTGCTTGATGCGTGACACCTTGTTGGTGCCGTAACGTGCCGGATCTTCGCCGCCTTCGCCGGAGTTGGAGAAGCCGCCGAGGCTGTTCATGGCGATTGCCAGCGACTCATGCGCTTCCGGGCTCAGAGCACCGATAGACATGGCCGCGGTATCGAAGCGTTTGAACAGTGATTCTGCCGGCTCAACCTGATCGACCGGGATTGGCGTGCCTTTCGGCGTAATGGCCAACAGGTCGCGCAGCATCGCCACCGGACGTTCATTCACCAGCTTGGCATACGCCTGATAGTCGCTGTATTTGCCGCTGTGGACCGCGGTTTGCAGTGTGCTCACCACGTCAGGGTTGTACGCATGGTACTCACCGTCGTGAACGAACTTCAGCAGGCCGCCCTGTTCCAGCGGTTTGCGTTTCAGCCACGCACGCTTGGAAAGGTTTTGCAGATCCTGTTGGATATCACTGAAGCTGGCACCGCCGATACGGCTGACCACGCCCTGGAAGCACAGATCGGACAGGGAGCGATGCAGACCGACGGCCTCGAACAGTTTGGCGCAGCGGTAAGAGGCGATTGTCGAGATGCCCATTTTGGACATGATCTTGTACAGGCCTTTGTTGATACCGTTACGGTAGTTCAGCATCACTTCACGGTATTTCTTGTCGATCGCCTGGGTATCTACCAGTTTGGCCAGGGTTTCATAAGCCAGGTACGGATAGATCGCCGTTGCACCGAAGCCCAGCAACACGGCGAAATGGTGCGGATCGCGGGCACTGGCGGTTTCAACAATGATGTTGGCGTCACAGCGCAAACTCTTCTCTACCAGACGGGTCTGGATCGCCCCTACGGCCATGGGCGCAGGTACCGGCAGACGGCTGGTGGAGATCGCGCGGTCCGACAACACCAGCAGTACGGCACCGTCGCGGACTTTGCGTTCTGCTTCGTCGCACAGGGCGCGGATGGTCTGCTCCAAATCCTGCTCCGCCGGGTCAAAGGTCAGATCAAGCGTATCGGCGCGATAGTATTCGCCTTCCAGCGTGGTGAGCTGTTTGAAGTCGGAGTACAGCAGGATCGGCGATTTAAAGCTTAAACGGTGCGCCTGGCCTTCGGCCTCGCAGAACACGTTCATTTCACGGCCGATGCTGGTCGCCAGCGACATCACATGCGCTTCACGCAGCGGGTCGATCGGTGGGTTGGTCACCTGGGCGAACTGCTGACGGAAATAGTCATAAATAATGCGCGGACGGCTGGAGAGCACGGCGAACGGGGTATCGTCACCCATTGACCCCGTGGCTTCCTGGCCGATCTCACCCAGCACGCGGATCACCTGATCCAGTTCTTCGCTGCTGTAGCCAAACTGCTTCTGGTAAGTCTCAAGCTGTGAATCGTCAAGCTCACGGCTGCCAACCTGATCGGCCGGCAGGTCTTCGAATGGCACCAGACGTTTGACGTTCTTTTCCATCCACTCTTTATACGGATGGCGGCTTTTCAGATCGTTATCGGTTTCGGCGGAGTGCAGGATCCTGCCGCTGCGGGTGTCGATCACCATCAGCTCGCCAGGGCCCACGCGGCCTTTCTCAACCACTTCATCGGGCTGGTAGTCCCAGATACCGACTTCCGAGGCACAGGTAATCAGCTTGTCTTTGGTGATGACGTAGCGTGCCGGACGCAGACCGTTACGGTCAAGGTTACAGGCAGCGTAGCGGCCGTCGGACATCACGATGCCGGCAGGGCCGTCCCACGGCTCCATGTGCATTGAGTTGAAGTCGAAAAAGGCACGCAGGTCAGTGTCCATATCCGGGTTGTTCTGCCAGGCTGGCGGCACCAGCAGGCGCATGGCGCGGATCAGATCCATCCCGCCCGCCAACAGCAGTTCCAGCATGTTATCCAGCGAGCTGGAGTCGGAGCCGGTTTCGTTAACGAAGGGGGCAGCAGTCTGCAAGTCCGGGATCAGCGGCGTCTGGAATTTATAAGTACGGGCACGCGCCCACTGACGGTTGCCGGTGATGGTGTTGATCTCGCCGTTGTGCGCCAGATAGCGGAACGGCTGCGCCAGCGGCCAGCGCGGCACGGTATTGGTGGAAAAACGCTGGTGGAACAGGCAGATGGCCGATTCCAGACGCAAGTCCGCCAAATCAAGATAGAAACGCGGCAGATCCGCAGGCATGCACAGGCCTTTATAGATCGTCACCAGATTCGAGAAGCTGCAGACGTAGAAGCTGTCGTCCTGGACGCGCTTCTCGATACGGCGACGCGCGATAAACAGGCGGCGTTCCATATCACGCGGACGCCAACCGGCCGGGGCGTTAACGAAGATTTGTTCAATGCGTGGCAGAGAAGAGAGGGCGATTTCACCCAATACGTCCGGGTTGGTCGGCACTTCACGCCAGCCGACTACCGACAGCGTTTCATTCTGCAGCTCTTCTTCGACAATGCGGCGGCTGGCACGGGCTTCCTCTTCGTTCTGGCTGAGGAACATCATGCCAACGGCGTAGTTCTTGGCTAAACGCCAGCTGCGTTCTTCCGCCACCATGCGGAAAAAGCGGTCGGGCTTTTGCAATAACAGGCCGCAACCGTCGCCAGTCTTGCCGTCAGCAAGGATTGCGCCACGGTGCTGCATACGGGCAAGTGCGTGAATAGCGGTACGCACCACCTTATGGCTAGGTTCGCCTTCTATGTGGGCGATCAGGCCGAAACCACAGTTGTCCCGCTCTTGGGATTTATCGTACAACATATCAGTGAACCTCCCCAGGCTCTGCGTGACTCTCACAACCCACTGCGAGCGGCTTCTTAATTTCAGGCAGAAGTCCAATCAGCAAGGTTAATAGCGCCGATCTGCTTTTCCGCCCTCCGTTAATGGCCTCTCGTGACGGTTCTCACAAGTGGTAAATGACTTGTTTTAAGAGGGAGTCTTAAATTACTGCATAAATATGACGAGACGTTTGCCCGTCCAGAAAGCTTCCAGCGGACTTCCAACTTAGCGAGAAAGAATACGCAGGTCAACTATAGGCCTAAGGGGGTTTCTTATGGGATTTCTTACGGTCAATTAATTGATATTTAACATGTTATATCAGTTTTTGAGCTTGTGCAGGAGAGCAGTAACCCCCGGAGAAATGTGAGCTGTCTCACTATAGTGCAACGCCTGAATCTCTGCACCATGCTAGTGCGGGTGGGAATGTCAGAGTTTTATTCTAATAAGTCATTCTTTTTTGTTGTTTATAACTATTTTTCATCGCTTTGTCATATTGACGTGAACGGTTGCGTGAGGATAAGAAAAATTCATCTTGGCCGGAGTGATTTTATTTGCATTTATAATGAATAGTTATGCCTGGTGAAGCCTTGCGGGGAAAGCGTTGATCTCTGTCATCGCGGGAAAAGCCGTTTCTTATTAGCATCACGGGCTTTGAGCACAGAGACTCCCAAGATTATGCAGTTGCCGCAATTAGTCAATATGTTTGGCGCCGATCTTCAGCGCCGCTACGGTGAAAAGATCCATAAACTCACGCTGCATGGCGGTTTCAGTTGCCCGAACCGCGATGGCACGCTTGGGCGCGGCGGCTGTACCTTTTGCAATGTGGCCTCTTTCGCCGATGAACAGATGCAGCAGCAAAGTATCGCCGAGCAGTTGGCGCTGCAGGCGGTCAGGGTCAATCGCGCCAAGCGCTATCTGGCCTATTTCCAGGCTTATACCAGTACTTATGCCGAAGTGAGCCTGCTGGCGCAGATGTATCGGCAGGCGCTGGCGCAGGCGGATATGGTCGGGATCTGCGTCGGCACGCGCCCGGACTGTGTGCCGCCCACCGCGCTGGATCTGTTGGCAGGTTACCTTGAACAGGGCTATGAGGTGTGGCTGGAGTTGGGGCTACAAACCGCGCACGATAAAACTCTGAAACGTATCAATCGCGGCCATGATTTCTCCTGTTATCAGCACACCGCCCGGCTGGCACGTGAACGCGGGTTGAAGGTCTGCAGCCACCTGATTGTCGGGCTGCCCGGGGAAACGGCCGCCGACCATCTGGCGACCCTGCAACAGGTGGTGGACAGCGGCGTGGACGGCATCAAGCTGCACCCGCTGCATATCGTGACCGGCAGCACCCTGGCGCGGGCCTGGCAGGCTGGGCGCTTGCCAGAGCTGGCGCTCGAAGAGTATGCCTGCAGCGCCGGCGAGATGATCCGCCATACGCCGAAAGAGGTGGTGTATCACCGTATCTCTGCCAGCGCACGCCGACCGACGCTGTTGGCACCATTATGGTGCGAAAACCGGTGGAACGGCATGCAGGCGGTGGGGGGCTATCTGCAGCGCCATGGCGGCCAGGGCAGCGCATTGGCAGAAAAGCAGCAATATCGCCCTTGCGCACTGTTTTGATTTGCAATCTTTCCCACACTTCGGCGTTTGCTTTCTTATCTCCTCGGGGTTTTACGGTATGATTTACAAGATTCTGTCTGATGGGAGCGGCTATGAAGCAAATCCGGGTGTTAGCCCAGTACTACGTTGATTTAATGGTAAAACTGGGGCTGGTGCGCTTTTCGCTGCTGCTGGCATCGGCGCTGGTGGTGCTGGCGATGGTGGTACAGATGGCGGTCACCATGCTGCTGCGCGGGGAAGTAGAAAGCATCGACGTGGTGCGTTCAATCTTCTTCGGCCTGCTGATTACGCCATGGGCGGTCTACTTTCTGTCGGTGGTGGTCGAGCAGCTTGAGGAGTCACGCCAGCGCCTGACGCGGCTGGTGGATAAGCTCGAAGAGATGCGCCACCGCGACCTGGAGCTTAACCAACAGCTCAAGGACAACATCAGCCAACTGAATCAGGAAATTGCCGACCGTATCAAGGCGGAAGAAGAACGTCAGCAGGTGATGGACAAACTGACGGGTGAGATGGAGCAGCGCGAACTGGCGCAGATCGAACTGGGTCAGCAGTCGGCGTTATTGCGTTCCTTCCTCGATGCTTCACCGGATCTGGTCTATTACCGCAATGAAGACAAAGAGTTCTCTGGCTGTAACCGGGCGATGGAACTGCTGACCGGCAAAAGCGAAAAGCAGCTGATCGGTCTGACCCCCTTTGACGTCTATAGTCAGGAAATTGCCGAGAAGGTCATTGAAACCGACGAGAAAGTGTTCCGTCACAACGTCTCACTGACCTACGAACAGTGGCTGGTTTACCCGGATGGTCGCAAGGCCTGTTTTGAGCTGCGCAAGGTGCCGTTTTATGACCGCGTGGGCAAACGCCACGGCCTTATGGGCTTTGGTCGCGATATAACCGAACGTAAGCGCTATCAGGACGCGCTGGAGAATGCCAGCAGGGACAAGACCACCTTCATCTCAACGATCAGCCACGAGCTTCGTACGCCGCTTAACGGCATCGTCGGCCTGAGTCGCATCCTCCTCGACACCGAGTTAAACGACGAACAGCTGAAATACCTCAAAACCATCCATGTCAGCGCCATCACGCTGGGTAATATCTTCAATGACATTATCGAGATGGACAAACTCGAGCGCCGTAAAGTGCAGCTCGACAATCAACCGGTGGACTTTACCGGCTTCCTGGCCGATCTGGAAAACCTCTCCGGCCTGCTGGTGCAGCCGAAAGGATTGCAGTTTGTGATGGAGCCGCAGCAACCGCTGCCGCAGCAAATCATCGCCGATGGCACCCGTCTGCGGCAGATCCTGTGGAATCTGATCGGCAACGCGGTGAAGTTTACTCCGCAGGGGCAAATTGTGGTGCGTGTGCGGCGTGAAGATCAGGATCGACTGGTGTTTGAAGTGGAAGACTCCGGTATGGGCATTCCGCAGGATGAACAGGACAAGATTTTCGCCATGTATTATCAGGTGAAGGATCAGCACGGCGGCCGTCCGGCCACCGGCACCGGTATTGGGCTGGCGGTTTCCAAACGTCTGGCGCAGAGCATGGGCGGCGATATCACCGTCAACAGCGTACAGGGGCAGGGTTCTTGCTTCACCTTATCCATCAAGGCACCGGCGGTGCTGGAAGCTGAAAGTGAAACGGCAGTCGAAGAGGAACTGCCATTGCCGGCGCTGCATATCCTGCTGGTGGAAGATATTGAGCTGAACGTGATTGTGGCGCGTTCGGTGCTGGAGAAGCTGGGTAACAGCGTTGAAGTGGCGATGAACGGCCAGGATGCGCTGGCCATGTTTGATCCGGACGAGTTCGATCTGGTGCTGTTGGACATCCAACTGCCGGATATGACCGGGCTGGATATCGCCCGGATACTGCGTGAGCGCTATGCCGGGCAGGCGTTGCCGCCGCTGGTTGCGCTGACTGCCAACGTGCTGAAAGATAAAAAAGAGTACCTGGACGCGGGAATGGACGATGTGCTGAGCAAGCCGCTGTCGGTACCGGCGCTGACCAGGGTGATTAAACAGTACTGGGATCATCAACCCTCTCACACCACAAAGAAAACGGAGCAAAAGACGATGAAGATTAATGAGTCTTTACTGGATACCACCATGCTGGAACAGTATATGGACCTGGTGGGGCCGCAGTTGATTCATCAGAGCCTGGAGATGTTTGAGCAGATGATGCCGGGTTATCTGGCGGTGCTGGATTCCAATATGACGGCGCGCGACCAGAAAGGCATCACGGAAGAGGGGCATAAAATCAAAGGTGCCGCCGGCTCGGTTGGCCTGCGCCATCTGCAACAGATTGCACAGCAAATTCAAACCCCGACGCTGCCGGCGTGGTGGGATAACGTGCAAGATTGGGTTGATGAGTTGAAGCAGGAATGGCGCAACGATGTGCAGGTACTGCGTGAGTGGGTAGCGGAAGCTGAAAAAAAATGACCCCGACCTAGGCCGGGGTGCGCGAATATTGCGCCAACACCAGGGAAATTGTGAACCTGCGTATTGGTTTTAATGTTCTGGTCGAGCAGGTTGTAGAGAATTCCTAAACATCATACAGCCAACAACATAGCAAATGTAAGCGCTCTTGTTAGAAGATTCATTAAAATGTGTGATGTAGATTAGTGTTTGTCAACTCAGAGCACTTACCAGTTGACAGTAGCGACGGGAGGAAGGGTGATGAAAAACGTTGGCGTAGTGCTGAGTGGCTGTGGGGTTTATGACGGTACGGAGATCCATGAAGCCGTCCTGACGCTGCTGGCGTTGGACCGGGCGGGGGCGCAGGCGGTGTGCTTTGCCCCTGATAAATCTCAACTTCATGTTATTAATCATTTATCTGGCGATGAAATGCCGGAGAGTCGCAATGTTTTAGTGGAGTCTGCACGCATTGCCAGAGGCAACGTCCAGCCGCTTTCGCAGGCCGACGCCAGCCAACTCGATGCCCTGATCGTCCCCGGTGGCTTTGGTGCGGCAAAGAACCTCAGCAGTTTTGCCAGTGAAGGTGCGGAATGCTGGATTGATAAGGATCTGGCTAAGTTAACGCAGCAAATGCATAAGGCAAATAAACCAATCGGTTTTATGTGCATTGCGCCTGCCTTGCTGCCGAAGTTGCTGGATCAACAAGTGCGGCTGACCATTGGCAACGATCCTGACCTTGGTGAAGTGATTGATGCCATGGGCGGTGAGCCAGTGATTTGTCCGGTTGACGACATCGTAGTGGATGCTGAGAACAAAGTGGTGACTACGCCGGCCTATATGCTGGCGAAATCGATCGGTGAGGCGGCCAGCGGAATTGATAAGCTGGTTTCACGGGTGCTGGATTTGACTGAATGAGAAAATCTGCGGGCAAATCGATATTTTCCCGGCCCTGGTTTTGGCTGAAACGTGGATTAATTGCGTTGGTCGGCGCGTGGCTACTGGGGATCGTCGTCTTCGCCTTTCTGCCAGTGCCTTTTTCTGCGGTGATGGTTGAACGGCAGGTCGGCGCCTGGTTGAGGGGCGACTTTGGCTATGTGGCGCATTCCGATTGGGTATCAATGGACGATATATCCCCGCAGATGGCATTGGCGGTGATGGCGGCGGAAGATCAGAAGTTCCCGGAACATTGGGGATTTGACGTGGCGGCGATCGAAAAGGCGTTTAGCCACAACGAGCGGCGGCCCACGCGTATCCGTGGTGCCTCTACGCTGTCCCAGCAAACGGCGAAGAACCTGTTCCTGTGGGATGGCCGCAGTTGGCTGCGTAAAGGGTTGGAAGCCGGGTTGACATCGGGTATTGAGCTGGTGTGGACCAAGCGACGGATCCTGACGGTTTATCTGAATATCGTGGAGTTCGGCGACGGTGTCTTCGGTGTGGAGGAAGCGTCACAGCGATTTTTCAATAAACCGGCCAAACGTCTGACGGCCTCAGAGGCGGCATTGCTGGCGGCAGTATTGCCCAACCCGCATCGCTTCAAAGCCAATGCGCCTTCCGGCTACGTGGTACAACGGCAGCAGTGGATCATGCGCCAGATGCGTCAGTTGGGTGGCGAAGGGTTTCTGAAAGAAAATAATCTGGATTGAGTCAGCTTTTCCTCTCCCCAGTGGGAGAGGGCCGGGGCGAGAGCATCAGACAGCGCTGAAGCTATCTCCCCCGGCAAGCTGTTATTTTACATAGGTAAAGGCGGTGGTAACGTGTTTCACGCCGCCGACCTGGCTGGCAGTCTGCGCCGCAGACTGCGCTTCCTGTTGCGTGACCAGACCCAGCAGGAACACTTCACCATTTTCGGTGGTGACTTTCACATTGGAAGACTTCACTGCATCGCTGGCGAGCAATTGTGAACGCACCTTGGTGGTAATCCAGGTGTCGGAAGACGCAGTGCTCAGACTGACCGGCGTACCCTGACGGACCTCGTTATACACTTCGGTAGTGCCTTCAACACCCATCGCGATCTGCTTGGCGCGGGCGGCCAGATCGGTATTCGGCGCCTGGCCGGTCAGTAACACCTTACCCTGATAGGCGGTCGCAACCACCCGGGCATCTTTTTTCAACTGCTGATCTTTACTCAGGGCGTTTTCAACCCGGGCTTCCAGCGTGCCGTCGTCTACCTGAGTCCCGACGCTACGTGGGTCGGTGGCAGTTTTGGTGGCTACGGCGGCGCTGCCAACGACAACGCCTGCAATACAGCCTTGTAACAGCAGGGCGCTGGACAGCACTGCAAATGTGGCTCTCAGCTTCATTTCAGTTCCTTATTCGTCCTGGTGGGGAAACAACGTACTATCAATCAGGTCGCATAGGCAATTTACGGTAAGCATATGCATTTCCTGAATACGTGCACTGCGGTGTGATGGAATGCGGATCTCGACATCCTGCTGGCCGAGCAAGCCGGCCAGTTCACCGCCGTCATAGCCGGTCAGTGCGACGATCGTCATGTCGCGCGTCACTGCGGCTTCGACCGCTTTCACAATATCACGGCTGTTGCCGCGGGTGGAAATCGCCAGCAATACGTCGCCGGCATGGCCGAGCGCGCGCACCTGTTTGGCATAAACTTCGTCGTGCAGCCGATCGTTGGTGATCGCCGTCAGCACCACGTTATCGGCATTCAGCGCAATGGCCGGCAGGCTTGGGCGCTCGGTTTCAAAGCGATTGATCATGCTGGCGGCGAAATGCTGCGCGTTGGCTGCCGAGGTGCCGTTGCCGCAGCACAGAATTTTATTACCGTTAAGTAAGGATTGAACCAGCGTCATCGCAGCACGCGAAATGGCGTCGGGCAAGGCCTCCGCTGCCGCAATCTGGGTTTGGATGCTTTCGGTAAAACAGGCTTTAATTCTATCCAGCACGTTGTATTAATCCACTAAGTCAAAGGGCCGGTCTGCACCGGTAAATCACGATTAATCCGCATTGAAGGCGTTGGGTATCCATTCTAACTGGCTACCGGTGATGGCCAAAACATCAAAACGGCAAGACGATGTGTCAAAACTGGCTCCGCGTCCCGCCAGCCACACGGCGGCGGCATGCAGCAACCGCTGCTGCTTGCGATAAGTGACGCTGGCAGCCGCACCACCAAAAGCGTCACTGCGGCGGTAGCGGACTTCAACGAACACCCAGGTTTGACCATCGCGCATGATGAGATCGAGCTCACCGCCGCGCATCACCACATTGGCGGCGCAGAAGGTGAGCCCGGCGCGTTCCAGATAGTGGCGGGCCTGTAACTCATAGCCCGCCCCTATGGCGCGTTGACTCAAGAGACCGGAACGACCGTGCCCTGACGGTATTGCAGCCAAGGCAGCTTTCTGTTGATCACACAGCCTGGCGCGGCGGTGAGTACACCAGTAGTGCCAGAGACCTGGAAGCCAGGCAACTGGCGCATTTCAGCAAAGTGGTTGGACAATGTCCAGGCATCCATCCCCATTGCGTACAGACGCACCAGCGAATAATCGTTGCGGAACTGGCTGCTTGCCTGCTGCAACAACTGCGGGTTAGCGCCGGCCAACAACGGAATATCACTGAACTGCAGGCCTTCCATTTCCAGGCGGAAGTCCGGACCGGCACCGGCCTGGTAGCTGCGGGAACTGGCGTACATTGCCGGTTTGCTGCGCGAGTTGGTCGCCATGTCGATCATCGGTTTGATCAGCGTCAACTGAGACTGGGTGGCGACGATATAGACCGAGTCTACGCTGCCACCGCTGGTTGCAGGCGTATCGCTTGGTGGTGCCGGAATAGTCAGCCCGGCAATGGTCACCGCCTGCGGCGCCGGTGCTGCGGAGATTGGCGTACCGGACATGCGAATGCCACCGCTGTTGACCATCTGGCGCAGTTCACTGGCGGAACCAATGCCTTGCTGCAGCACGGTTTGGCCACCGAGTTTCTGCCACTCCTGGTTAAAGGCTTTGGCAACGCGATCGCCGAAGGCACCGCGTGGGATCAGCAACAGCGGCTGCCGCTTCTGCTGTTCCCAAATGTGACGGGCTGCATCACGTGCTTCGTCTTCCGGAGAAAGGGCGAAGTAACAGATATTCGGGTTATCTTTTGGCGTTTCCGGTTGATTGAGCGCCAGCACGTTCAGCGTAGTGGTGCTGCCGGCCAGTTGGTCGACGTTTTCTTTCAGCAACGGACCGACCACCAGGGTCGCGCCATCCTGCTGTGCCTGCGTCAGCAACGCGGCCAGCGGCTGGCTGGAGGTATCATACACTTTAATCTGTGCGTTAGCGGCCTGCGGCGGTGTCATTGGCGCAGTAGAAGGCGCAGACGGCTGGGCGGCGGTTACCGGGGCCGCATCTGGTGCTGAGGTGCTGACCGCCCCATTGGCGTTTTGATCGGTTGATGCAGGCTGCGCTGCCTGCTCAGGTACGCTGGCGGGTTGCTGTTGCTGAACCGGTGTGGAAGGCGTCACGCCATTTTTAGCCGCTTCAAAGCCTTTTTGGATCGCATCGGCGAACACTTTGGCCTGGCCGTTCAACGGCAGCAGCAGGGCGATTTTCGACGTGGAAGCCTGGGTAAAGTTCAGCACCTGGTTCAACTGGGTCGGTAACGTTTTTGCCGCCGGATTCTGCGGATAGCGGTTCTGCCAGTCTTTAATCCCGGCCTTCAGCAGGTCAGGATCCTGTTTGTTGTCCTGATACACCCGCAGCAGATCCAGCCAGCCTTGCAGCACATTTTCATTGGCGTTGATCACCAGGCTGTTCATGTCCTGTGGCGTCAGCTGCAGCAGCGACTGCCAGGTTTGATCGAGGTTGGTTTGATGTGCCTTGCCGGTCAGCAGTGGCTCTTGGGCAATGTAAGCGCGGATTAGCGGCAGGGAAGGTTTACCCTGATTGGCCGCGATCTGCGCCTGGTAGAAGCGCACCAGCTGATTGGCTGATAGCGAGCCGCTATCGAGATGGCCCAGTGTGCTGCGCGCGCTGACGTAGCTTTTGTTCGCCACCTGCAGTTCTGCGGTTAGCAACTGGCTTTCCACCTGCTGCACGTTGCTGAGGTTTTTCGGCAGTTGGTTCAGTTGTTCACTGGCCTGCGGCAGTTTCCCTTCACGTAACAACGCGCGAATAGCAAGTAATTGCCAGTCAGCCTTGTTATCATTGCTGCTTTGCTGCAACTGCTGCAGATAGTAATCGGAACTGGCGCTCGCTTCGTCCTGTATATTGGCAGGCGGCGTCTGCGGGGCCTGACTCGGACAGCCTGCAAGGAAAAGGGCTGCTGCGATAACTGCGGTAAGTCGGACAGGCTTTGAACGCCCTGCTTTGGTACGAACGAATGTTGAGGAAAGCATACTGTATCCAGTGATGTTTTTTTCAAGATGCTCAATATTAAATCGGCAACCCGGATGAAACAATGAATCAACACCAACAATCAGTCATTTCTGCATCAACGCTGTATGTGGTGCCCACCCCAATCGGCAATTTAGGGGATATTACCCACCGTGCGTTAGAGGTACTGAAAAGCGTTGATCTGATTGCGGCCGAAGACACGCGCCATACCGGGTTGCTGTTGCAACACTTTGCGATTAGCGCGCGGTTGTTTGCGCTGCATGACCATAACGAACAACAAAAGGCCGATCAACTGTTGGCGAAACTGCAGGAAGGCCAGAGCATTGCGCTGGTTTCCGATGCGGGTACGCCGTTGATCAACGATCCGGGTTATCACCTGGTGCGCCGTTGCCGCGAAGCCGGCATCCGCGTGGTGCCGCTGCCAGGTGCCTGTGCGGCAACTACCGCACTCTGTGCCGCCGGTTTGGCTTCAGACCGCTTCTGTTACGAAGGGTTCCTGCCGGCGAAAACCAAGGGGCGTAAGGATACGCTGATGGCGCTGGCAGAGGAACCGCGCACGTTGATTTTCTACGAATCTACCCACCGTTTGCTGGAAAGTTTGCAGGACATGGTCACCGTCTGGGGGCCGCAGCGTTATGTGGTGCTGGCGCGCGAGCTGACCAAAACCTGGGAGTCCATTACCGGCGCGCCGGTTGGCGAACTGCTGGCCTGGGTGCAGGAAGACGAAGTCCGACGCCGTGGCGAAATGGTACTGATCGTTGAAGGCCACAAGGCGCAGGAGGACGCATTGCCGCTGGAGGCGCTGCGAACCCTGGCGTTGCTGCAAAAAGAACTGCCGTTGAAAAAGGCGGCGGCACTGGCGGCGGAGATCCACGGCGTGAAGAAAAATGCGTTGTATAAATATGCTTTAGAGCAACAAGAACAGTAAAGCGGTTGACCTGCAGTGAGCGCAACGCTACTATCCGCGCCGGAGTTGACCAGACAGTCGCCGCTTCATTGCCGTCCCTTTCGGGGGAGACAGATGGAGGGGAGGAAAGTCCGGGCTCCATAGGGCAGGGTGCCAGGTAACGCCTGGGAGGCGCAAGCCTACGACTAGTGCAACAGAGAGCAAACCGCCGATGGCCCGCGCAAGCGGGATCAGGTAAGGGTGAAAGGGTGCGGTAAGAGCGCACCGCGCGACTGGCAACAGTTCGTGGCACGGTAAACTCCACCCGGAGCAAGGCCAAATAGGGGTTCACATGGTACGGCCCGTACTGAACCCGGGTAGGCTGCTTGAGCCAGTGAGCGATTGCTGGCCTAGAGGAATGACTGTCCACGACAGAACCCGGCTTACCGGTCAGCTCCCTCTATAAAGAAAACCCCGCGTAACGCAAGTTACGCGGGGTTTTTTCCTTTCTGGATGCCCATTACACCGGCAAATCGATCAGCAGCGCGCGCAGTGGTGTTTCGGCGCGGACAGTCAGACGGTTCTCCTCATGGATAAACGCCCCATCACCGCAGGTTAGCCGTTGGCCGTCGTGACGTTCGCCATGGGCTTCAATGGTGCCGTGGATCGACTGTAAATAGGCACGGGGTCCGTTCAACGCCAGCGTTTGTTGCTCACCGGGCTGTAAATCCAGATGGTGGATCCACACCTGTTGACGCAGTTGCAGGCTGCCCTGAGCACCGTCTGGCGAGGCCAGCAGGGTCAGACCGGCCTCTGGCAGCATCAGACGCTGTACGCGTTCGTTGGTGCGCTCTGGGCAGGCATCCAGCCACAGTTGCAAGCGGGTTAACGGCGTATCACTGCTGATGTTCTGCTCGCTGTAGCTCAGCCCTGGTTGAGTGGCCAGCAGCAAAGCCTCACCGGCCTTGGCGCTCACCGTGTTGCCTTCGCTGTCGCGGTATTCCGCTTTACCCTGCAGGATTAAATTCAGGATATCCACGCTGGGGTAGGTACGTGGCTGGAACGATGCGCCCGGTGCCAGCACTTCTTGATTTAACACCCGCAATGAGGCATAGCCCATCAGCTTGGGATCGAAGTAGTGTCCAAAAGAAAAGGTGTAACGAGCCTGCAGCCAACCAAAGTCAGCTTGCCCGCATTGTTGTGCTGTTCTGCATGTAATCATGGCAATCGGCTCTCTAAATTCATTATCTAGATGGTAAGCATCTGGACGACGGATTGTTAGCCAGTTAATCTGGTCGGTATATTCAAATTTCCTGACAGAGAGATTCGATGGCCAGAGATCGGGCGTTAACGCTTGAAGCGTTAAGGGTTATGGATGCGATCGACCGACGTGGCAGCTTCGCTGCGGCAGCCGATGAGCTGGGGCGCGTGCCGTCGGCGCTCAGCTATACCATGCAAAAATTGGAAGAAGAATTGGACGTGGTGCTGTTCGACCGCTCCGGTCACCGTACCAAGTTCACCAACGTCGGGCGTATGCTGCTGGAGCGTGGACGGGTGCTGTTGGAGGCGGCAGACAAGCTGACCACCGATGCGGAAGCGCTGGCACGCGGCTGGGAAACCCACCTGACGATTGTCAGCGAAGCGTTGTCGCCGCCGAGTAAGCTGTTTCCGCTGGTCGACAAATTGGCGCTGAAGGCCAATACCCAGGTGTCGATCTTGACCGAAGTGCTGGCCGGTGCCTGGGAAAGGCTAGAGCAGGGGCGCGCCGATATTGTTATCGCTCCGGATATGCATTTCCGCGCGTCGTCGGAAATAAATACCCGTAAGCTGTACAAGGTAATGAGCGTGTATGTGGCCGCACCGAACCATCCGATACATCTGGAACCGGAGCCGCTGTCTGAAATGACGCGCGTGAAGTACCGCGGCATTGCGGTCGCGGATACCGCCCGGGAACGCCCGGTACTGACGGTGCAATTACTGGATAAACAGCAGCGGCTAACGGTCAGCACCATTGAAGACAAGCGCCTGGCTTTGCTGGCAGGGCTGGGTGTGGCGACCATGCCTTACCCGATGGTCGAGAAAGACATCGAAGAAGGGCGCTTACGCGTTGTGGGGCCAGAATACAGCCGTGAGGCCGACATTATCATGGCCTGGCGACGCGACAGCATGGGGGAGGCGAAAGCCTGGTTCCTGCGCGAAATTCCACGACTGTTCGCCCAACTGGAACGCCAGTAAAACTCCCTCTTGCCGTTAAGCAAAAGGGAGGCGTGCGTTAACCAAAACGCCGGTCGCGGCCGTGTGGCTCATCCAAATCTTGTGCCGGCCCGATGGAAATAATACCGTGCGGATTGATGGTGGCGTGGCTGCGGTAATAGTGATGGCGGATGTGCGGCAGGCTGACCGTTTCGGCAATGCCCGGCATCTGGTAAATGTCCCGCAGGAAGCCATACAGGTTGAGATAATCGCTGATGCGGTGTTTGTCGCATTTAAAGTGGGTGACATACACCGGGTCGAAGCGTATCAGCGTGGTCCACAGGCGCAGGTCGGCCTCAGTCAGGCGATCGCCCGTCAGGTAACGCTGTTGCCCCAGGATCTGCTCCAGCCGCGCCAGAGCGTCAAATACCCCGTTCACTGCTTCGTCATAGGCTTCCTGGCTGGTGGCGAAACCGGCCTTGTACACCCCGTTATTTACCTGATCGTAAATCCAACCGTTTAACTCATCAATTTTTCCGCGCAGCTCGGTGGGGTAATAGTCGCCGGCGCGTGCGCCAACGCCATCAAATGCGCTGTTGAACATGCGGATGATATCGGCGGATTCGTTACTGACGATGGTTTGCCGTTGCTTATCCCACAGCACCGGTACCGTCACGCGGCCGGTATAGTGTGGGTCGGCGCGCAGGTAGAGCTGGTAGAGAAAATCTGAGTGATACAGATCGTCGCCAGTCGCTTCAGGGAAATCGGTGCCAAAGGTCCAGCCATTTTCCAGCATCAGTGGATGCACCACGGAAACAGGAATAAGTGATTCGAGCCCTTTCAATTTGCGCATCAGCAGGGTGCGATGTGCCCAGGGGCAGGCGAGTGAAACGTACAGGTGATAACGATCTTGCTCCGCTTTAAAACCCCCGACTCCGTGTTCGCCCGGTTGACCGTCAGCGGTCACCCAGTTGCGGAACTGAGAGGTTGAGCGTTTGAAACGGCCCCCGGTGGATGAAGTGTCATACCAGATGTCTTGCCAAACGCCATCGACGAGTTGTCCCATGGGAATCTCCTTCGTGTCCGAGTAAAAAGCAAAAAGGCCCGACATGCGGGCCCCTGAGTCGGTGTTAAAACCTTACCACTTTTTGTTCAAAATACGGTCGATGCTGAAACCGCCCGGGCCGGCAACGGCCAGTACGATGAAGCCACCGGCGATGGTCAGGTTCTTCATGAACATCAGCTGGTTTACGCCATCCGCAAAGTTAGTATGGAACAGTAACGCGGTCAGGATGGTAAAACCGGCGGTAAACAGTGCCACGGTGCGGGTCAGGAAACCGAACAAAATTGCCAGGCCGCCGCCAAATTCCAGCAGGATGGTCAGTGGCAGCAAGAAGCCAGGTACGCCCATCGATTGCATATACTGTTGGGTGCCGGCATAGGCATCACCCATTTTGCCGTAGCCTGCCACGATAAACAGGATTGGCATCAGAATACGAGCAACCAGCAAACCTGCATCTTCTAATTTTTTCATCATTTACTCCAAAGTGATTTTTGTTTGCCAGTCTTGGCGTTTGTCATGTTTAGTGAGCGGTATGCCGGATCTCTGACCCTGTCCTGCCCGTTTCGTCTTGATGGAGTGAATGTTAATCGGGATGAGTACGCTTTGTTAGCAAGTAAAACTGTCGTATTTTTTCAAAAAAACTGAATCTTTAGCCTGCTAACAAATCGTGGGGAATCAGAAAGTTGCCCAGCCTTCACCGGCAGAAACGTAAAGTCTCTGTGAAAAGGCGGGCAAAACATCGGAAGTATTGATGGAGTGGTGGACGGTTACTTGCTGGAAAACGTTTTCTGGATCAAGCGGATAGTGCCAAAGGCACCAAAGGCACGGCGTGACCAGCGAATCAGCTTGCTGGGGTGACGGATGCCATACAACGCCATCACGCTGGAGCCGACCACCAGATATTTACGCAGGCCGAAAAGGGTTTGCCAGCCGCGATCGATGCGCTCGGTCTTTTCCAGCCACAGGGTTTTGTTCTCGGCAAGATCCAGCCTTTGCTGCTGGATCTTGCGAACGAGCTTCTCTTTTCTCCATTCCAGATAGCGGCGGCGATTCATTTTTCACCTTCCAGCTCGGAACGGTCGATTTCCAACTGCTTGCGCGTCGTGCCCAGCAGCGTGGAGCGGCGGGCTTTGACCAGCGTCCAGATAGCCCCAACCACGGCCAGGAACAACAGCACACCGGTCGTCGCGCCTAATGCCATCAAACGGTAAATAGGGTCAATAGCCCAGAAAATCAGGATCAGCAGACTCATCAGGCCAAATGCGGTGAATAGCAGGGTCATGCCGGCCATAATCAGTAACTGAATGAGGTTGGCTTTCTCCTCTTCCAGCTCGACCACGGCCAGGCGAACCCGGGTTTCCACCATACCGACCAGAATAGTGATGATGCGCTGGGCGACATCCAGGACCCCTTTAGCGGGGCCCTGTGCACGAACTTGCGGTTGTTCTGCCATAATTAGCGGCGCGCTAGCAGAACGCCCAGCACTACGCCGACCGCAGCGCCAATCCCGATACCGGTCCACGGATTATCACGAACATAATCATCTGCCTGACCGGCGAATTCTTTGGTGTGGGAGGCAATCTTGTCCCCGGCATCGCTCAGACGTACGCGGGTATCTTTCAACGCGCTTTCGGCTTTGGAGCGCAGCTTTTCCAGTTCAGCTTTTGGCTTATCGGTGGAAGAGTTCAACACTTCTTCCAGCGTATCGGCTAAGGATTTAAGTTCAGCGCGTAAGTTTTCTGCATTTGAATCATGTGCCATGTGATTATTCCTTAACGTTAACTTCGACAGACTTTCAACATAGCGGATTTTTTCGCCGGAGCAAAGGGCAGATGGGTAGCTGATATCACTAAGCATCCATTTTATATGCAATAAAAATCCCGTGTGGCGTGGCTCTCAGCGATAAATCCGCTGGTGTAAAAAAATTATTCCGCTTGGGCTTGTTTCAACTCGGCTTGAGCTTCAGCCAGTTTTTTCTGTTTCTTGGCCACTTTATCCAGGTTGCCGGTCTGCTGGGCTTCTTTCAGCTCCTGCTGACGCTCGGTCACCTTTGCTTGTTTTTCATCGATTTTTTTCTGACGATCGGCCTGCAGGCTGGCTGGTGTGCAATGGGTCTGCACTTCGCTCAATGCCGTTTTCAGCCCGGCCACACGTTGAGTATTGCCGTGCTGGGTGGCGTAATCGATCTGCTTTTGAATTTCTTGTGCCTTGGTCACACAGCCGTTTTCTGCTGCGAACGACAGTGCCGGTAAGGAGAATAATGGGAGAGCCACTAAAATTGCTGGGCGTAATTTCATACTAACAGTTCCTTATTAATGGGATGCATTGGCATGCATCCTGTGTTCCTGACTGCCAATAGGGCAGTGCGACAGAAGTCTACGCAGCTGACTGACGCTAACCTTTAGCATAGTCATGGAAAGCGTAGACCCCCAAAGAATCCGCCCTAGTTCGATGGTGATTGGTGATTAATTGAACAGAGAGGCTAAATGAAAGGAAAACCTTTCATTTGAAGTGGGTATTATCCCAGATTGAGTGGGGCGCGTGCAAATTCACGCACCCAATGGGTAGGAACAGGGGATTCGCTGAGGGCAATGATGTAGCCCGGCGGCAAAATGTTTTGCAATGCTTCGCGCGCCAGCAACTGTTGTTCCGGCGAGTCCAGACGGATCACCAGGCCATCGCCTTCCGGGGTGATGCTTTTGATGCGAATGCCTCGCTGATCCAGCCTTTGGTAGACATAAAAACCGTCAGGCAACGAAAGGCCTTGCTGGCCGGCACGGATGCGCAGTTCGCTTTCGGTACGCACCATGCAGGGCACCAACAGCGTGGCGAGCGCCAGCAAAGCTAGCGCAATCAACAACACGTACTGCCAGCGCGGGCGCTTGGACATCACGCCCCTTTCCCCTGATCTTGGCTATCGGCACGTTTCTTGCGCCACAGTACGATCAACGAGCCGACCAACCCGACGACCAGCAACACCAATGGCAGTAACATCAGGCAGAACATCAGTTGGTCTTCATATTTGCGGAACACCGGAGTTTTGCCCAAGGCAAAGCCCAGCGAGGTCAGGATCACCACCCACAGCAGACCGCTCATCCAGTTGAAGAACTGGAAACGTGCGTTGCTCAGACCGGAGAGGCCGGCAATGGTCGGCAATAGGGTGCGGACAAACGCCAGGAAACGACCGACCAGCAGAGCGGAAAGCCCGTGGCGGTGGAACAACTGATGGGCTCGCTGATGATAGTGAGCCGGCAGATGGGATAGCCAGCCCTGCACGGTTCGGGTATTACCGAGCCACTTGCCCTGTATGTAACTGACCCAGCACCCCAGACTGGCGGCGACGGTAAGGATAAAAATGGTGAGCGGGAAATTCATGGTGCCTTTGGCGATCAGTACGCCAACCAGGATCAGCAGACTGTCACCCGGCAGAAACGCCGCCGGCAACAGGCCATTTTCCAGGAACAGAATCAGAAACAGCAGGGCGTAGAGCGTCCAGACCAGCGAAGGGTTTGCCAGCGTCTCAAAATCCTGCTGCCATAAGGCATGTAACAGTTCTTTAATGATGTCCATCCGGTGTTCCTAAAACGTCATTGTTTGTTTTTGTCTCAGCGGCGGATCGGGAGTGGGCGCTGAGCGCGGGCGATCCTGGCTGCTGATAATGATGAAACGGCGTTGCTTTTAGTGAATTCTAATCGGTGCGACACCGGTCAAGAGTGGTAAGTCAGCGTGCCACGATAAAGCATATTACTTTCTTTCCAGCCACCCAGCCTGTTTTGCTGCTGCGGGGCATGCAGCGTCCAGTTCATCTGGGCAAGCCGGTTTGGCGCAGGTGATTTCTGGCGCGGGAGTCGAGTGCTGTGACCCAACTCTGTGGCTAACGAATAAACCGGCAGCAGTTGGGCGGGGGCGGGTAGCGAACCGGGGTAAGAATGTACCCGCGGCAGCAGCAACGGCATTTTACCTGGCGCTTTACGTCGCAGTTCTGCCGGTGACCGGTAAACCGGGTCATCAGGAGAAAACACCGACCCGGCAAGCGATGGCTGACCGTTCAGAGCCGTGGGAATAGCTTTGGAAGGCGCCACGCATAGCTTTTGGCCGGAGACCGAACCGGTCCAGCAAAAAAGAGCAATAAGCATGGCAAACAACCAGCGCATGTATTCGCGTCCCGCCCCGTAGCAGAGGGTAAAAAGTGGCTCAACTCTACCAAAATAGCACGATTGGCAACAGGGAAATCTACGTTGCCAGCGGTGAAATACTACACGGCAAATCGCCGTTCAGGCATCGATTCAGCGGATTTTACAATACCTGACATAACACTACGGTTTCTGACTGCTCGCGCTATTTATTTTCTGCGGCCACGCCGTCCAGATGAACCACCGGGTTATCGGCGAACAGATAGCGGTCGGCGTTATATTCAAAATCGTCGCTGGTGGCGTTGAACAGCATTTGCTTGGTATTTTCAAGATGCTGCCACATGGCCAGTTTGGCGGCGTAAGGATCTTTACGTATCAATGCTTTGAGGATCTGATCGTGATCGTCACACCAGCTGGCGATCGAGCGGTCGTCAATATGCTCATGCAGCTTGATCCAATATGGGTTATTCACGCGCTGTACCCACATTTTTTCCACGATGGTGGCCATCGCCGTGTTCTGAGTGGCCAGCGCGACCTGAACGTGGAATTTCAGATCCCACTGCGAGTCGCGGAAGCGATCTTCCTTGCGTGCCTGTTCCTGGATCTCCATCAGCAGAACGATGTCCTGTTTGGTGACCTGGGTGGCGGCGAATTCGGCAATGTTGCTTTCAATCAATTGGCGCGCCTGCAGCAGTTCAAATGGCCCGGCGGTGGCAAACTCGATGCTGTCGCCCGGAATCACCAGGTTTTTCTGCTGGTTGGACATCACATGGATCCCGGAGCCTTTGCGCACGTCAACGTAGCCTTCCACTTCCAGCATGATGATCGCCTCCCGCACGACGGTGCGGCTGACGTTCATCTCTTCGGCAATATAGCGTTCGGCCGGCAGTTTATCGCCAACCGGATACCGGCCGCTTTCAATACGCTGCTTAAGCTCGGCGGCCAGTTGCTGATACAGGCGTCTGGTTTCAGTGAATTCCATAGTGAATGCTCTTAGGGTAGGGAGGGGCGCATAACCATAGATTTGTTATACCACTTATCCGGCAGAGCTACCAGTGGCTGCGGGGTAACGCCCGGCACGGTCGCCGGGCGGTGGGGTTAACTGCGCGCCGAGGCCGGCTGCAGCGGATCTTCCTGCGGCTGGGAGGCCGGTCGATTTTGCAGGATGGTCCAGATGGCGATAGCACCAAGAATATCGAATACCGACAGCGCGGCGAACAGCGGGCTAAAGCCCAGAGTATCGGCCAATGCGCCGACCACCAGGGCAAACATGGTGCTGGCGGTCCAGGCTGCCATGCCGGTCAGGCCGTTAGCGGTGGCCACTTCGTTGCGACCGAACACGTCTGAAGACAGGGTAATCAGCGCACCAGACAGCGCCTGATGGGCAAAACCACCGACGCACAGCAGCGCGATAGCCGCATAAGGGCTGGTAAACAAACCGATCATGCCAGGGCCAATCATTAGCACCGCGCCCATAGTGACCACCAGTTTGCGTGAAACGATCAGGTTCACCTTAAAGTGTTTTTGGAAAAACGGTGGCAGGTAGCCACCCACGATGCAGCCGAGATCGGCGAACAGCATCGGCATCCAGGCGAACATGGCGATCTCTTTCAGATTAAAACCATAGGCTTTAAACATGAATAATGGGATCCAGGCGTTGAAGGTGCCCCAGGCAGGCTCCGCCAGAAAACGCGGCAGCGCTATGCCCCAGAACTGGCGGTTGCGCACAATCTGCCAGGCGGACATTTTCTTGGCGTTGTCGGTTTGGTGCTGCGCTTCCTGGCCCTCCAAAATGTACTCGCGCTCTTCACTGCTGAGTTTCTTCTGGTCTTTCGGGTGCTTATAGAAAATCAGCCAGCAGATGGCCCAAATCAGGCTCAGCACGCCGGTGATGATAAACGCCATTTCCCAACTGTGTGCCACTATGGCCCAGACCACCAGCGGTGGGGCGATCATGCCGCCGATCGACGAGCCGACGTTGAAGTAGCCAACGGCTATCGAACGTTCTTTGGCCGGGAACCACTCGCTGCTGGCCTTGAGCCCGGCGGGGATCATCGCCGCCTCTGCCATGCCAACGGCACCGCGTGCCAGTGCCAGACCGCCCCAACTGTTGGCGAGTGCTGTGCCCATACAAAACAGCGCCCACAGAATGGCGAACATGGCGTAACCCACCTTGGTACCCAGTACGTCCAACACGTATCCCGCCACCGGCTGCATCAGGGTGTAGCAGGCAGAATAGGCCGCGACAATGTACGAGTACTGTTGCGTGGTGATATGTAAGGTGCCTTCCAGCGTCGGTGCCGCCACGGCCATAGCATTGCGGGTCAGGTAGCCCAGCACGGTGCCGATGGTCACCAGCCCGATCATGTACCAGCGTAACCCTTTAATTTTACGCATCCAAAATATCTCCCAGTCTTCAATAGGTGACGCCGAGATGGCGGCAGCGTTTTAGGGGGCTCCCCCTCTTCGTTGATTTGCGCCGGCCTGTCCGTCACCGACGTTTTCCCGCCGCATGAACGACTGGGTGGCGAGACAATAACTTGTCATACAGATTTAAAAGTTGAGTGATATCACAAAAGCCATTTTTCAATTGGGCAATACTGATTGCTGGATAATTATGCGTTACAGGCGGTTTTTTGCCGTAAAAATGCCGGTTAATGGCCTTTTATGGCTGATGGTGCCAAAGCAGAGGGTGATATTTTGCTGGACGCTCAATAAAATTGGTGTGATAACTTTGTCGCATTGGACAAAGTATCGAACGGCAAGCAAGGCGAGGAACCAAAAAAGATGGCGACGTTTTTAAGCGAAGATTTTCTGTTGGGCAGCGAATTTGCCCGGCGTTTGTATCATGACTATGCGGCAGACCAGCCGATCTTTGACTACCACTGTCATTTACCGCCGGAGCAGATCGCCGAAAACACCCGCTTCAAAAATTTATATGAGATTTGGCTAAAGGGCGATCACTATAAATGGCGGGCGATGCGCACCAACGGTGTGGCTGAGCGGTTGTGTACCGGGGATGCCGGTGACCGCGAAAAGTTTGATGCCTGGGCCGCTACCGTGCCGCATACCATAGGTAACCCGCTTTACCACTGGACCCATCTGGAGCTGCGTCGCCCGTTCGGGATTACCGGTACGCTGCTTTCCCCGACGACTGCGGACGATATCTGGCAGCGCGGAAACGCCCTGCTGGCGCAGGACGATTTCAGGGCGCGGGGCATCATGCAGCAAATGAATGTGAAGATGGTTGGTACTACCGACGATCCGATCGACGATTTGCGCCACCATAAAGCGATTGCGGCTGACAGTAGCTTCGATATCAAGGTGTTGCCAAGCTGGCGACCGGACAAGGCGTTCAATATCGACGCGCCAGGTTTCACTGATTACCTGCAAAAGCTGGAAGCAGCAGCGGATATCAATATTGGCCGTTTTAGTGCGCTGTGTGACGCGTTGAAAAAACGAATGGATCATTTTGCCGCTCATGGCTGCAAGGTGGCTGACCATGCGCTGGACGTGGTGGTGTATGGCGAAGCGGACGAAAGCACATTGGACGCGATTTTAGCGGCGCGCCTGAGTGGCAAGCTGCCGACGCCGGAGCAAAGCGCCCAGTTCAAAAGTGCGGTGCTGCTGTTTCTGGCCGCCGAATATCAACGTCGCGAATGGGTACAGCAGTATCACATCGGCGCGCTGCGCAATAATAACAGCCGCATGCTGGCAAGTGTGGGCCCGGACATCGGCTTCGACTCGATTAACGACCGGCCGCTGGCGGAGGCGCTTTCTCGCCTGCTGGACGCCCAGTCGCGCCAGGGCGGCCTGCCGAAAACTATTCTGTACTGCCTGAACCCGCGCGACAACGAAGTGATCGGCACCATGGTCGGCAACTTCCAGGGGGAGGGCACGCCGGGCAAGATGCAGTTTGGTTCCGGCTGGTGGTTCAACGATCAAAAAGACGGTATGCAGCGGCAAATGACGCAGTTGGCGCAACTGGGCCTGCTGAGCCGCTTTGTCGGCATGCTGACCGACAGCCGCAGTTTCTTGTCTTATACCCGTCATGAATACTTCCGCCGCATCCTTTGCCAGATGATTGGCCGCTGGGTGGAGAACGGGGAAGCGCCGGCGGATATCACGTTACTGGGCGAGATGGTGAAAAACATCTGCTTCGACAATGCCAAAAACTATTTCGCCATTGAACTGGCGTAGCCGTTGCCCGAGGTGGGTTTATGCAAAGCATGGTAAAAATTCATTCGCTGGATAATGTCGCGGTAGCGCTGCGCGATCTGGCTGTCGGCGAAATGTTGGCGTTGGAAGCACAGACGATTCGGCTGGCGCAACCGGTGGCGCGTGGGCACAAGTTTGCGCTGCAGCCGATCGCCGCCGGTGAGGCCATCACCAAATACGGCTTGCCGATTGGTCATGCGCTGGACGCCATAGCGCCGGGTGAACATATTCACTCGCAAAATGCCAAAACCAACCTGAGCGATCTCGACAGCTATCAGTATCAACCCGCTTTTTGTGCGCTGCCACCACAGGCTGCGGACCGTGAGGTACAGCTTTATCGCCGTGCCAGCGGAGAGGTGGGGATCCGCAACGAGCTGTGGATCGTGCCGACCGTTGGCTGCGTCAACGGCATTGCCCGGCAGATCCAGCAGCGTTTTCTGAAGGAAACTCAGGATGCGCAGGGGATCGACGGTGTGCATCTGTTCAGTCATCCATTTGGTTGTTCGCAACTGGGTCAGGATCACGAGAACACCCGCACCATGCTGCAAAATATGGTGCGCCACCCGAACGCCGGGGCGGTGCTGGTGATTGGACTCGGGTGCGAGAACAATCAGGTGGATGTATTCCGCAGTACGCTGGGCAGGGTCGATGAGCAGCGGGTGCGCTTTATGGTGTGCCAGCAGCAGGACGATGAGGTCGAAGCCGGACTGGAGCAGTTGCATGCGCTGTATCAGGTGATGCGCGACGATCGCCGTCAGCCGGGTAAGCTGAGCGAGTTGAAGTTCGGACTGGAGTGTGGTGGATCGGACGGACTGTCCGGGATAACCGCCAACCCACTGCTGGGGCGTTTTTCTGATTACCTGATCGCCAACGGCGGCACCACGGTGTTGACCGAAGTGCCGGAGATGTTTGGTGCCGAACGTATCCTGATGAGCCGCTGTCGCGATCGGGAGACCTTCGAGAAGACCGTCAGCATGGTCAACGACTTCAAACAGTACTTTATCGCCCATAATCAGCCGATTTATGAAAACCCTTCACCCGGCAACAAAGCCGGCGGCATTACCACGCTGGAGGAGAAATCCCTCGGCTGCACGCAGAAAGCCGGGCAGAGTCAGGTGGTGGACGTGCTCAAGTATGGCGAACGTCTGCGGCAGCCCGGCTTAAACCTGCTCAGTGCGCCTGGCAATGATGCGGTAGCGACCAGCGCGTTGGCCGGTGCCGGTTGTCATATGGTGCTGTTCAGCACCGGACGCGGCACGCCTTATGGCGGCTTTGTGCCGACGGTGAAACTGGCCACCAACAGCGAACTGGCGGCGAAGAAGCCCCACTGGATTGATTTTGACGCCGGTAGGCTGATCCATGGCACCTCAATGGAGAGTCTGCTGGGGCAGTTTGTCGACCTGATCGTGGCGATTGCCAATGGTCAGGCGACACGTAACGAAGTGAATGATTTCCGTGAGTTAGCGATTTTTAAAAGCGGAGTAACCTTGTAGGGTTGTGATATTGAGGTCAAAAAAAGGCGCCCGATAATGAGCGCCTTGTTGAATAAGCTCGGAAATTAACGCACCTTTAGCGGATCTTCATCTGCCAAACGCTGGTCTTCCGCCTGACAGGCTGCGGCGGTGAACAGGACGTCGGTAGAAGAGTTCAGTGCGGTTTCGGCGGAGTCTTGCAGTACGCCGATGATAAAGCCGACGGCGACCACCTGCATGGCCACGTCGTTCGGGATGCCGAACATGTTACACGCCAATGGGATCAGCAACAGTGAACCCCCGGCCACACCTGAAGCGCCACAGGCGCAGACGGCAGCCACGATGCTCAGCAGCAGCGCGGTCGGCACGTCAACCGGGATCCCCAGAGTATGCACCGCCGCCAGCGTCAGTACGGTAATGGTGATCGCCGCACCGGCCATATTGATGGTCGCACCCAGCGGGATAGAAACCGAATAGGTGTCTTCACTCAAATTCAGCTTTTTGCACAGCTCCATATTTACCGGAATATTGGCGGCCGAGCTGCGGGTGAAGAACGCGGTCACGCCGCTTTCACGCAGGCAAGCGAACACCAGCGGATAAGGGTTGCGGCGGATTTTCCAGAACACGATCAGCGGGTTCAGCACCAGTGCGACCAGCAGCATACAGCCGATCAGCACCACCAGCAGTTGCGCATAACCCCACAGCGCGCCGAAGCCGGTTTCGGCCAGCGTCGAAGCAACCAGGCCGAAGATGCCAAGCGGGGCGCAGCGGATCACCGCACGTACCACCATGGTGACTGCATGTGACAGATCGTTAATCAGCGATTTGGTGGTGTCAGAGGAGTGACGCAGCGCCAGCCCCAGACCCACAGCCCAGGCCAGAATACCAATATAGTTAGCGCTAATCAGCGCCTGGAACGGGTTGGCCACCACGCTCATCAACAGGCCTTTCAGCACCTCAATAATACCGCCCGGCGGGTTGATGTCGGCATTGCCAGCCACCAGCGCCAGGTTGGACGGGAACATAAAGCTGACCACGACCGCCACCAGCGCCGCAGCGAAGGTTCCCAGCAGATAGAGGAACAGGATCGGCCGGATATTGGTTTTCTGCCCGTGTTTGTGATTGGCGATTGAGGCCATTACCAGCACCAGCACCAGTACCGGCGCCACTGCTTTCAGTGCGCCAACGAACAGCGCACCCAGCAAGCCTATCGCCGAAGCCGTTGCCGGTGAGACCAGCGCAACGATAATACCGGCCACCAGGCCGACCATGATTTGTTTGACCAGACTGCCCTGAGTGATCTTCTGTAATAGTTTTTGCATAGTGCTTTTTTTTCCCGATGATGTTGCTTACAGCTTTATCTCGGCGGGAACCTCGCCGGACAACTTTATTTGATTCTGTAACCAGGTGTGTTTGCCAAATCAGTATTCAGTAAACCAGGGGGGTTGGAAAGGACCAGCGGTGAAATTCTGAGGGCGGATCAACTCTTGATAACATATTGGTTACATTTGTGTGATCGCAATAACGTTTGGCATTTTAGGCGAATTGCCAAACAATCACGGGGCGACTAGCGCCCCGGATAACAGATTATGGTGCTTTATTATTAGCCAAGCGGTCATTCCGGCGGTTAACCCAAGCGTTGATCAACAGCGTCAGCGTCAGAATACTGGCGACTACACCGAGCGAAACACCAATCGGGATGTGGAACAAATCGATAATCAGCATTTTGACGCCGATAAACATCAGGATCAGCGACAGACCATATTTCAGCATCGAGAAGCGTTCTGCCACGTTAGCCAGCAAGAAGTACATGGCGCGCAGGCCCATGATGGCAAACAGGTTAGAGGTCAGGACGATAAACGGGTCGGTGGTCACGGCAAAGATCGCGGGGATGCTGTCGACCGCAAAGATCACATCGCTCAGTTCTACCAGGATCAGTACCAGTACCAGCGGCGTAGCAAACAGCAGGCCGTTGCGGCGTACGAAGAAGCGCTCACCTTCCAGATTATCGGTCATGCGCAGATGGCTACGCAGCCATTTCACCAGCGGCTTGTCGCCAATCGCCGCGCCATCTTCTTTCGCCAGCGCCATCTTGATACCGGTGAACAGCAGGAAAGCGCCGAACAGGTACAGCAACCATTGGAACTGGGTCACCAGCCAGCTACCGGCGAAGATCATGATAGTACGCAGCACGATCGCGCCCAATACGCCAAAAATCAGCACCCGCCGCTGCAGGTTAGCCGGAACGGCAAAGTAGCTGAACAGCATCAGCCAGACAAAGACGTTATCAACCGCCAGCGCTTTTTCGATCAGGTAGCCGGTGAGGAAGGCCAGCGCCTGGGTATCGGCAACGGCACGCCCGGCGGTTTGGTTCAGGTAGTACCAGAAACCCAGGTTGAACAGCAAAGAAAGGCTGACCCATACCAGCGACCAACTGGCGGCCTGTTTCAACGTCATGGTATGTGCGCCTTTACGGCCCTGCAGCAGCAGGTCGATGGCGAGCATCACAACTATGATGGCGGCAAAGCTGCCCCATAACCAAGGTGTGCCAACGGAATTCATCATCAGAGGTATCCTTCAAAAACAAAAACGGCCAACGTCGGAAGACGCTAGCCGCTCTTATGAACGCTGCAAGCAAACCTCGCCTTCCGGCAAGGTCTCACTTACAACGTTGATGAAGGTGCACCTTGGTGCTCCCTGACATCAGGTTGCCCGGTAACCGGGTGCTTGCGCACCGTAATGACGATTAACCGGCAAGATACCCTACATCTTTCAAGCCGCTGCTGCGTTGACTTCCCTCTGTCACCCCAGTCACTTACTTCAGTAAGCTCCTGAGGACACCTTCGGTTGCCGCCTTGCCGCACCTTGAAATCTATTGGGTATAAAAGTTACTCCCCTTTGCACGGCAGAAAGTAATGCAAAATGTGTCAGCGGTCAACGTTTATTGCGTTACCCGGCCAGGGCTTTTTGTGCACCCAGGCTGACGACAAACCCTTGCAACAGCAGTCGGCTGAACGGCGTATCGCTAACCTGCTGTTGCTTAAGCTGATACTCCTCCCGTTGCTGCGGATACAGCTCGCCGAGCCAGCTCAGATACTGGTGCATCACCGCGCCGTTAAACTCAGGGTGGAACTGGGTGGTCAGCACGTTATCGCCATAACTGAGGATCTGATAAGCATCCTGCTGCGAACGCGCCAGCACTACGGCACCGGCAGGGGGCGTTAATACACTCTGCGAGTGGATCAGATTTGCCTTGAAACGCGGCGGCAGCATCGCCATCCGCCGGTCATGGGCGGCGGCGGGCAACAGCTCAATATCCAGTGTGCCGACCTCCATGCCCTGCGGGTGATAGCCAACTTCCCCGCCAAGGGCATAGGCCAGCAGCTGGTGGCCATAACAGGCGCCAAAAATCGGCAGTTTGAGAAGCATGGCCTGACGCAGCCATTCTGCGGCCTGTTCGCTCCACGGCAGTTGCTCGGTGACCATCGCCGGTGAACCGGTGATCACCACGCCAGAGTAGTGTTGCGGTGGCAGTGGCCGTTGGCCTGTGGGTAGGTGCAGGATCTGTACGCGATCGGCGTCGATATTCCCCTGTTGCAGGAACATACCGTCGAAATTGGCTTTTTCGTTGCGGATAACTTCCGGTGCGTCGCCGGTTTGCATCAGTAATAACGGCTTCATGTCATTCTCCGTCGGCAGGAAACACTACGCCGGTCTGGCGGCGGATTTCGGTCAGCAGGCGGGCGATAATCAGCGAGTTTTCCAACCCCGGATGTTCTACCTGCCGTTTCTCCACCCGTTCGGCGAAGACTTGCGCTTCGTACAGCATGGTATTGATATGCTGCGGCTGGGACAGATCCTGGCGTTGTCCACCGCGTGGTGTCAGCACTACGCCCTGACACTCCGAGATTTTCTCAATTACCAGCGTGCCTTCTTCGCCCTGGATCTCGCTCGGAATGTCCGAGTTGCTGACCTTGGAGTGGGAGATGGTCACGTCGAAGTCGCCGTAGTTGAGGCAGGCGGTGCCGTGCGCATCAACGCCGGTATCCAGCAAGCTGGCGCTGGCGATCACCGATTCAGGCTCACCGAACAGCGCCACGGCACTGGCCAGGCAGTAATAACCAATGTCCATGATCGAACCGTTGGAAAACTGCGGGTTGAAGGTGTTTGGATTTTCACCGGCCAGATAGCGTGGGTAGCGCGAGGAGTATTGGCAGTAGTTGATAAAGGCTTTACGCAACCGGCCGATTTTCGGCAGCGTTTGCTGCAAGGCCAGGAAATTCGGCAGGTGGGCGCTTTTAAAGGCTTCGAACAGCACCACCTGATTTTCACGTGCGCAGGCCACCAGCTTTTCGGCTTCGCGCAGGTTGGACACCAGCGGTTTCTCGCATATTACGTGTTTTTTATGGCTGAGGAACAACAACGACTGCTGGCAGTGCAGGCTATTGGGGCTGGCGATGTAAACTGCGTCGATGGCATCTGATTGGGCCAGTGCTTCCAGGGAATCGAAAAACAGACTGACGGGGTAGTTGGCACCAAATGCCTGCGCCTGTTCCAGCTTGCGCGAATAGACGGCGGTCAGCTTCAATTTGCCGCTTTCGTGTGCGGCGTCGATAAAGCGCTCCGTAATCCAGTTGGTACCAACAACGGCAAAGCGAATCATAGATATCTCCGGTTCCCAGACGTTAGAAATCAGAGTATCACAGGGAATCGTCAGGTATACAGATTGCCAAACACCGACAGGTGGGTCAGATACAGTCGGGTATCGAACTCCAGTTGGTGGTAGTTGGGCTCCATGTGGCAGCATAGGCTGTAGAAAGCCTTGTTATGGTCTTTTTCTTTCAGGTGCGCCAGCTCATGCACTACGATCATGCGTAGAAACGGCTCCGGTGCCAGCTTGAATACCGTCGCCACGCGGATTTCCGCCTTGGCCTTCAACTTGCCGCCCTGCACGCGGGAAATGGCGGTATGCATGCCGAGCGCGTGTTTCATTACCTGGATTTTTCCGTCGTAGGCCACTTTGCTCAGCGGCTGGGCGTTGCGCAGGTACTGGTTTTTCAGATCGACGGTAAACTGATAAAGCGACTTGTCGGTGGTGCAGTCGTGCACCTGCGGATAGCGCTGTAACAGCACCTCACCCAGACGTTGCTGGTCGATCAACTGCTGCACCTGGCTTTGCAGATGTTCAGAGTAACCCTGCAGGTAAGTCAGTTCGGACATCGTCTTCCCGTATTGGCCATAATTCAGCGGGTCATTGTATGATGTTTTTTCGCGCAAAGCCCGCAAAGGGCAATTTATCCGAAAAAACATTTTACTGGCGGACGTTTTTAGGGGATAAACAGCCCAAATTTTATCAGTCAGGAGGGGCAATGAGCCAACTCGATCTGGGAACACAGCAACTTGAGCTGGAGCGTTATCCCCAACAGGAAGAATCCACCCAACTACAGGCGTGGGAAGCGGCGGACGAATATCTGCTGCAACAGCTTGAAAATGTAAGCATTGGCGATCGTCCGGTGCTGATTTTCAACGACAACTTCGGTACGCTGGCCTGTGCGCTGCACGCTCATCAGCCTTACAGCATCAGCGATTCCTATATGAGCCAGTTGGCCACGCGCCATAATCTGAAGCTCAATGAATTGGATCCGCAGCAGGTAACGCTGCTGGACACCCTGGCCGAATTGCCTGCGTCACCGGCGGTGGTACTGATCCGCATTCCTAAAGCGCTGGCACTGCTGGAACAGCAACTGCGTGCGCTGCGCGATGTAGTGGCACCGGACACGGTTATCATCGCCGGAGCCAAAGCGCGTGACGTGCATACCTCAACCATGCAGCTGTTTGAAAAGGTGCTCGGCCCCACTCGCACCAGCCTGGCATGGAAGAAAGCGCGGTTGATCCACTGTGAAGTCGCAGACATCGTGCCACCAGCAGCGCCGGTAACCACCAACTGGGTACTGGACGGCACCGATTGGGTGATCCACAACCATGCCAACGTGTTCTCACGCAGCAACCTGGATATCGGCGCACGCCTGTTCCTGGACCATCTGCCGCATGACATTGAAGGCCACATCATCGATCTGGGCTGCGGTAACGGTGTCATCGGCATGGCCGCATTGATGCAGAACCCGCAAGCGCAGGTGAGCTTTGTTGATGAGTCCTATATGGCGGTGGCCTCCAGCGAACTGAACGTGGAACACAACCTGCCGCAGGATCTGGATCGTTGCCAGTTTGAAGTGAATAACTCGCTGGCGGGGATTGAGCGGGAAAGCGTGCAGGCGGTACTGTGTAACCCACCGTTCCACCAGCAGCATGCCATCACCGATCACACCGCCTGGCAGATGTTCTGTGACGCCAAGCGTTGCCTGCAGGTGGGCGGCGAGCTGCGCATTGTCGGCAACCGCCATCTGGATTACCACCAGAAGCTGAAGCGTTTGTTTGGCAACTGCACCCTGATCGCATCCAACAAGAAGTTCGTGATCCTCAAAGCGGTGAAATCCGGCGCACGTTACTGATTGGTCAAGGGGCGCAGGGAATGCGCCCCTGATTGTGATTACAGCGCCATCGCCAGCCGCGTGCCCTGATCGATAGCGCGGCGGGCATCGAGCTCGGCGGCCACGTCCGCACCGCCAATCAAATGCACCGTTTTGCCCATCTCCAGCAGCGGTTGTTGCAACTCGCGGCGCGGTTCCTGCCCGGCGCAGATAATCACCGTGTCTACCGGCAAGCAACTTTCCTGTTCGGCCCGTGCTATATGCAGGCCTTCATCATCAATGCGTTGATAATTCACGCTGTTGAGCATTTTTACGCCGCGCATCGCCAGACTGGTGCGGTGGATCCAACCGGTGGTTTTCCCCAGGCCTTCACCCACTTTGCTGGTCTTGCGTTGCAGCAGATAAATCTGCCGAGCCGCGTGCGTCGCCACAGGCCCTTCGGCTGCCAGACCGCCGCGATGGCTAAGCTGGTTGTCGATGCCCCACTCACGGTTAAACTCCGCCTGATCCAGGCTGCTCGACACGCCGTGCTGGCTGAGGTACTCGGCGGTGTCGAAGCCAATGCCGCCGGCACCGATAATCGCCACCCGCTGGCCGACCGGTTTTTTGTCGCGCAGCACGTCCAGATAGGTCAAGACTCTGGCGTTATCGATACCGGGGATATCCGGGGTACGCGGCACGATGCCGCAGGCGAGGATCACTTCGTCAAATTCCGCCAAATCGGCTGCCTTCACCCAACTGCCCAGCTTCAGCGTTACCTCCAGCAGCGCCAATTGGCGGCGGAAGTAGCGCAGGGTTTCATGGAATTCCTCTTTGCCGGGGATCTGTTTGGCAATATTGAACTGGCCGCCAATCTGATCGGCGGCGTCGAACAGCGTCACCCGGTGGCCACGGCTGGCGGCGGTAGTAGCAAAGGCCAGCCCGGCCGGCCCGGCGCCGATCACCGCCAGGTTCTTCGGTTTTTCTGCCACGACCAGTGGCATTTCGGTTTCACGGCAGGCGCGTGGGTTAACCAGGCAAGAGGTGAGTTTGCCTTCAAAAATTTGGTCGAGGCAGGCCTGGTTACAGCCAATACAGGTATTGATCTCGTCGGCGCGGCCTTCGGCGGCTTTTTGCACAAAGGCGGCGTCAGCCAGGAACGGACGGGCCATCGACACCATGTCGGCACAGCCGTCTGCCAGCACCTGTTCGGCAACGGCCGGATCGTTAATGCGGTTGGTGGTGATCAGCGGAATGCGCACTTTGCCCATCAGCTTACGGGTTACCCAACTGAAGCCGGCGCGTGGCACCATGGTGGCGATGGTCGGGATACGCGCCTCATGCCAGCCGATGCCGGTGTTGATGATGGTCGCCCCCGCCTGCTCAACCGCCAGCGCCAGCTGTTCGATCTCCTGCCAGCTGGAACCGTCTTCCACCAGATCCAGCATCGAAAGACGGTAAATCAGAATGAAATCGTTGCCGACCGCCTGCCGCACCGCCCGGACAATCTCCACGGCAAAACGCATGCGGTTGCTGAAGCTGCCGCCCCATTGGTCATCGCGCTGGTTGGTGCGCGACACCAGAAATTGGTTGATCAGATAACCTTCGGAACCCATCACCTCGACGCCATCGTAACCGGCCTGCTGCGCCAGTGCCGCACACTGGGCGAAGTCGGCGATGGTCTGCACGATCTCCGCCTCGCTCAACGCAGTGGGGGCGAAGGGGTTGATCGGTGCCTGCAGCGCGGAGGGCGCGACCGGCTGTGGCTGATAGCTGTAGCGACCGGCGTGCAGGATCTGCAGCGCAATTTTACCGCCTGCCTGATGGACGGCCTCAGTGACGATGCGGTGGTGGCTGACCTGCTGTGGCTGGCTGAGGGTAGAACCGCCGCGATACACCACGCCTTTTTCATTGGGGGCGATCCCGCCGGTGACGATCAGCGCCACGCCGGCCGCTGCGCGCTCGGCATAGAAAGCGGCCATGCGCTCGGGGCCATTGGGCAGTTCTTCCAGGCCGGTGTGCATTGATCCCATCAGCACCCGATTTTTCAAGGTAGTGAAGCCGAGATCCAGCGGCGCCAGCAGGTGTGGGTAATTGCTCATTGCAGTCTCCATCGCTCATCCCCCCGCATCTTTCAAACTGCAGCGTTGTTGGCCGCGTTCGTTCACCCCAGTCACTTACCAAAGTAAGCTCCAGGGGACTCTCAAACTTGCCGCCTAACTGCAGCTCGAAAGCTTTTGGGTATGATCAGTTGTTATTATTATGTACGACCAAGTGGTCGGATGAGATAAATCTAGCCGTTGTCACTGCCGTTGGGAATCTGCATTGCGCTGAATGTGATAGATGTCATGAATCTTTATTGCTGTTTGCATAGTGAACAGCAAATCGGTTAGCATTTGCGCGTTGAAATTCCTTCTCTCTCTGCGGAGCCATTACCGAAAATGAACACACACGCCTGCTGATATCTTGTCCCACGTTGCGCACATCGGTGCCTTGTGGGGATGTTTTGATCTCATTCAGGAGTGCTTATGGCTCATTTTGCGCAGTCCCCTCATCTTGTTTTACATCAACTGACCTGCCAGTTTGCTGACGGCGAAACGCTGTTCGGTCCGCTGGATCTGACTTTCGATCAACACCACTGTGGCCTGGTTGGACGCAACGGCGTCGGCAAAACGCGTCTGTTACGGCTGATTGCCGGGCTGGATTTGCCGGGTAACGGCCACGTTGAGTCTCATGCTTCGCTGGCCTACGTGGCGCAGCAGCCGGATATCATTCCGCAGACCACGCTGGCGCAGTTGCTCGGCTACGGCGAGACCTTTGCCGCGTTTGCCCGTCTTGAGCAGGGACGACCGCAAGCGGAAGATATTGATCGTCTGGAAGGGCAGTGGGATCTCAGCGATCGTCTGCAGGCGGCTTTTAGCGCTGCCGGGCTGCCGGTATTTGATCCGCAGCGGCCGGCGAGCGATCTAAGCGGTGGTGAACGAATGCGTGCCGCCTTGTGCGGGGTGATGCTCAGTGGCGCGGACTTCCTGCTACTGGACGAACCGACTAACCACCTTGATACCCGCGCCCGCGACTGGCTGTATCAGCAGTTGGAAAGCTGGCGTGGCGGCTTGCTGGTTGCCAGCCACGATCGGCAATTACTGGCGCGCATGCAGCGTATTGTCGAGCTGACGCCCGGCGCACTGCACAGCTACGGCGGAAACTACCATGATTATCGCCGTCAGCGTGACCTGGAGCAGCAGGCTGCGCGTGCCGGGTTGGAACATGTGCGTCAGGAGCGTCGGCGCACCCGTGCTCGACAACAGAAAGAGCATGACATCAGCCAGCGGCGTTCCGCGCAGACGCTAAAAGTCGTCGATACGCTGAACATCGCCTCTTTTGAGCGGGTGGCCTACAAGGCGGCGGCCAAAGAGAGCCTGGGTACGCTGCGCAAGCAGCACCAGGAGCAGAAAGGCTCCCTCGATGCCGCAGTACATGAAGCCTGGCAGCGGGTGGAGGAAGACAGCCCGGTGATGCTGGCCTTGCCGGGCAGCGCAGTAGCGGCGAGCAAACAGGTACTGGTGCTGGAACAGCTGCAATTGCCCTTTATCACTATGCCGCCGCTGGATTTACGCATTGATGGCCCGATGCGCGTGGCGTTAACCGGCCCGAACGGCTGCGGTAAAACGACCCTGCTGAAGGTGATCCTCGGGCAGTTGGCCGCCAAAGCCGGTTGTTGCCATTGCTCGCTACCGACGGCTTATCTCGATCAAAACCTTTCGCAGCTCAATCTGTCATTCTCGGTGGTTGAACACCTTGGTCTGCAGGATTCGCCGCTAAATGAGGGCAGGATGCGCAGCCAGTTGGCACAGTTGCAGCTAAACGCCGAACGCGTACTGTTGCCCCTGGCGGCGCTGAGTGGGGGTGAACGGCTGAAAGCGGCGCTGGCCTGCATGTTGTGGCGGCAGGAACCGGCGCAGTTGCTGCTGCTGGATGAACCGACCAACCATCTGGATCTGGCATCGTCACTGGCGATCGAGGCCGCATTGGCCAGTTTTCCCGGCGCGATGCTGGTGGTCTCCCATGATGAGGCGTTTTTGCAGGCGCTGAAATTAACTCACCGTTTGCAATGGCGGCAGGAAGGGTGGCAATTGCAGAGCCTTTGATGGAAGACTGCGTTCAGGGGCGGATGCATTCCAACAGCAGGGTAAAGGCGGCGGCCATTTGTTCTTCCGGCACGCAGGCAAACCCCATCAGCAGGCCACGGCGATGGTTCGGCAACATGTAGTAGCGCGACAGTGGCCGCACCAGCACGCCGCGTTGGTTGGCGGCGGCGGCGATCGCCACGTCGTCCGCCTCGTCCGGCAGGTTAAGGATCAGGTGCAGGCCGGCGTTATTGTTGAACTCGCTCAACGCCTGTTTGCCCAGATGCTGTTCGATCAATGCGGTCAGAAATGCCCGGCGGCGGGCATACAGCAACCGCATGCGGCGAATATGCGCGGTGTAATGGCCTTCCTGAATAAACTGCGCCAATGCGGTCTGGATCAGCAGATGACCACCGCGGTACAGCTCGGCATGGGCGGTTTTTAACGCTGCGACCAGCGGTTTTGGCAACACCACGTAACCCAGCCGCAACGCCGGGTACAGCGTTTTACTGAAAGTGCCGATATAGATCACCGGCGCGTCGGCTTCCAGCCCTTGCAATGCCGGGATCGGCTGGCCGGAAAAACGGAATTCACTGTCGTAGTCATCCTCAACGATCCAACTGCCGCCGTTGCGTGCCAGTGCCAGCAAGCGTTGTCGCCGCGCCAGGCTCATCACCGATCCCAGCGGATATTGGTGCGACGGGGTGACAAATATCAACCGAGGTGCGCCGCTGGGTTGCTCCGGTGGCACCATACCGGCCTCATCAACCTCCAGCGGGCAGATATTCACGTCGTTCATCCGCAGGATATTGCGGATCCCCCAATACCCCGGCTCTTCAATCCACGCGTCGTCGCCCGGATTGCACAGCAGCCGCGTCACCAGATCTATTGCCTGATGGATGCCCTCGGTAATCAGAATTTGCTCCGGCGAACAGCGTACCGAGCGCGCCACGCGCAGATAATCCACCAGCGCATGTTGCAATTCCGGGCTGCCGCCCTGGTTGCTGTAGGTCAGTTTCTGCGGGGCTGGGCGACGGCTAATGCGTGCCTGGATCTTGCTGAATAACTGATGAGGGAAGGCATTTACATCGGGTACGCCGGGGATAAACGCGCCCCATTGTTTGGGGCTGGCGCTGGCGTGGTGCAACAAAGCAGCGCCGCGTTCCGACAGCTCAATACGTCGTTGCTCCCCGTCACTGCCGGCAGGGGCGCTGGCAGTGGATAAACAACTGTCCGGCACGGTTTCGGCGACGAATGTGCCACTTCCGGCACGTGCTAAAACATATCCTTCTGCCAGTAATTGTTCATAAACGGTTAAAACTGTGTTACGTGAAAGGCTTAGCTCCTGAGCTAAATCGCGTGAGGCAGGCAGGCGGCTCGAGGGCGGCAGGCTACCGTCCAGAATGCTGGTGCGGATCGCATTATAGAGCCGCTTATGCAGCTTATCCTCAGGCTGTTCACCGAGACGTTGCAATAACAGGTCACCACTCAGTGAGCGCAATTGGATCCCTCAATTAATCGTAACTGGCTCTCGATTATAGGGCCACATCCTGTGTAAATAAACGTCATTGTTTCACAAATGTGAACGAAACGTACAGATGGCACCGACCGGAGAGAGCAACATGAAAAACGCAGAATTGAACCAACGTCGTCAGGATGCTACCCCACGTGGGGTGGGTGTCATGTGCGGTTTTTACGCCGAGCGTGCAGAGAACGCCACGCTGTGGGATGTCGAAGGCAATGAAGTCATTGATTTCGCCTCGGGTATTGCCGTATTGAATACCGGCCACCGTCACCCGAAAGTGATCGCCGCGATTGAAAAGCAACTGAAGGCCTTCACCCACACCGCTTACCAAATTGTTCCTTACGAAAGCTACGTTACGCTGGCGGAACGCATCAATCAGCGCGCGCCAATTGAAGGCCCATGTAAAACCGCATTCTTCACCACCGGTGCCGAAGCGGTAGAAAACGCGGTCAAAATTGCCCGTGCTCATACCGGTCGTCCAGGTCTTATCACCTTTGGCGGTGGTTTCCACGGCCGTACCTATATGACCATGGCGCTGACCGGCAAAGTGGCTCCTTACAAGCTGGGCTTCGGGCCATTCCCTGGTTCGGTGTTCCATGGCCAGTACCCGAATGCGCTGTACGGCGTGACCACCGAAGACGCGATGAACAGCCTGGAACGCATTTTTAAAGCGGATATCGATCCCAAGCAGGTTGCGGCTATCGTGCTGGAGCCGGTGCAGGGCGAGGGCGGTTTCAACATCGCACCGGCCGAGTTTATGCAAGCGCTGCGCACGCTGTGTGACGAACACGGCATTCTGCTGATTGCCGACGAAGTGCAGACCGGTTTTGCCCGTACCGGTAAGCTGTTTGCTATGGATCATTACAGCGTGAAACCCGATCTGATCACCATGGCGAAAAGCCTGGCAGGCGGTATGCCGCTGTCGGCGGTGGCAGGGCGTAGCGAGGTGATGGATGCTCCGGCACCGGGTGGGCTGGGCGGTACCTATGCCGGTAACCCACTGGCGGTGGCGGCAGCGTTGGCGGTGTTGGAAGTGATTGAAGAAGAGCAGCTGTGTCAGCGTTCGCAGCGCCTGGGCCAGCATCTGGTGGAGGTGTTGCAGCAGGCGCGCCAGACCAGCAAGGCGATCGTGGATATTCGCGCGCAGGGTTCGATGGTCGCCGTGGAGTTCAACGATCCCGCCACCGGCAAGCCTTCGGCGGAGATTACCCGTCAGGTGCAGCAGAAAGCGTTGGCCGAAGGCCTGTTGCTGCTGAGCTGCGGCGTCAATGGCAACGTGATCCGCTTCCTGTACCCGCTGACCATTCCTGAAGACCAGTTCACCAAGGCGCTGGGTATTCTTTCCCGCGCGCTGGCCCAATAAGGAGTGCGTGGCAATGAAATTGAATAATCCCGAGCTGCTGCGCAGCCAGTGTCTGATTAACGGTGAGTGGTGCGATGCGCTGAGCGGCAAGCGTGAAGCGGTGATCAACCCGGCGACCGGCGTCGAACTGGCCAGTATTCCGCTGGTCAGCGGCGAAGAAACCCAACAGGCGATCAATGCGGCGCAGGTGGCGCAGCAAGGCTGGAAGCAACTGACCGCCAAACAACGTTCCGCACTGCTGTTGGCCTGGGCCGATAAGATAATGGCGGCGCAGGAAGATTTGGCGCAGTTGATGACCGCAGAACAGGGCAAGTCATTGGCGGAAGCGCGTGGTGAAGTGGCCTATGCCGCTTCGTTTATCACCTGGTTTGCCGAAGAGGCCAAACGGGTTGACGGTGCGGTATTGCAGGCGCCACTGGCCTCACAGCGCCTGGTAGTGGTCAAGCAACCGATTGGCGTGTGTGCGGCGATCACCCCCTGGAACTTCCCGGCGGCGATGATCACCCGCAAGGTCGCACCGGCGCTGGCAGCCGGCTGCGCGATTATCGTTAAACCGGCCGAACAAACGCCGCTGACCGCGCTGGCGTTAGGCAAGCTGGCGCAGGATGCCGGCATTCCGGCGGGCGTATTGCAGATTGTCACCGGTGATGCCGCTCAGGTGGGCAAGGTGCTGTGTGATAGCCCGGTGGTGCGCAAGTTGAGCTTTACCGGTTCGACCGAGGTCGGCCGGATACTGATGGCGCAGTGCGCGCCAACCATCAAAAAACTGTCGCTGGAACTGGGCGGCAATGCGCCGGTGATCGTCTTCGATGACGCCAACCTGGACGCGGCGGTAGCAGGCATTATGGCCTCCAAATTCCGCAACAGCGGCCAGACCTGCGTCTGTGCCAATCGGATCTACGTGCAAGACGGTATCTATGACCGACTGGTGGACAAACTGGTGGCAGCGGTCGAGCAGCTTAAAGTCGGTGACGGCAGCAAAGAGGGCACCACTCAGGGGCCGCTGATCGACCAGGACGCGGTGGAAAAAGTGCAGAGCCATATCGACGATGCATTGATCAAAGGGGCGCAGATTGCTATTGGCGGTCAGCCACACTCGCTGGGACGTACCTTCTTCCAGCCCACGGTCGTGACCGGCGTGACGCAGAAAATGCGTTTCGCCAAAGAAGAAACCTTTGGCCCGGTAGCGCCGCTGTTCCGTTTCCATGATGAGGCGGAAGCCATCGCCATGGCCAACGATACTGAATTCGGCCTGGCTGCCTATCTGTTTACGCAGAACGCCTCGCGCCAGTGGCGTGTGCCGGAAGCGCTGGAGTACGGCATGGTCGGCATCAATACCGGACTGATTTCCAATGAAGTCGCCCCCTTTGGCGGCGTGAAGCAGTCAGGACTCGGACGTGAAGGATCGCGTTACGGGATTGAAGAATATCTGGAGTTGAAATACCTGTGTATCGACGTGAGCTGTTAACCACCGGGAAATTAACCGATCCCGGTGGCCTGGGCCGCCGGGGGACAAAGGATGCTGTATGTCTGCTGAAAATACCTCTATTTCTCCGGCGTTTGCCGCCGGGGTGCGAGCACCTGCACCCACCAAATCACTGAGTTTCCTCGAAGGTGTGGCGATGATTGTCGGCACCAACATTGGTGCCGGTGTGCTGTCTATCGCCTATGCCTCAAGCAAGGCCGGTTTTTTACCCTTGTTGTTCTGGCTGGTACTGGTCGGTAGCCTGACGACCATCACCATGCTGTATGTTGCCGAATCCACTTTGCGCACCCGCGCTCACCTGCAATTAAGCGGGCTGGCGAAACGTTATGTCGGCAGTATCGGTGCCTGGCTGATGTTTGCCTCGGTTTGCGTTAACAGCGTCGGGGCGCTGACCGCCTATATGACCGGCAGCGGCAAACTGCTGCAATCCCTGTTTGGTATCTCACCGGCGATCGGTAGCCTGCTGTTTTTCGTACCGGCGGCGGGGGTGTTGTACCTGGGGCTGAAGGCGATTGGCCGCGGCGAAAAGTTTATCAGTATCGGCATGGTAGTGATGCTGACCGCATTGGTGGCGGCCACACTGCTAAAAGATACCAGCCAGATGCGCAACCTGCTGGACGGTGACTGGCGCTTTATGGTGCCGGTCTTCAACGTGGTGGTGTTCTGCTTCTCGGCACAATATATCGTGCCGGAAATGGCGCGTGGTTTCTCGGACAAACCGGAGCAGCTGCCCAAGGCGATTATGGTCGGTATGGCGGTGACCTTTGTGTTGCTGGCGGCGGTACCGATGTCGGTCATTGCGCTCAGCGGGCTGAATGGCATTTCTGACGTGGCGACCATCTCTTGGGGCCAGGCCTTGGGGCAATGGGCGTTCTTCTCCGCCAACATTTTTGCCCTGTGCGCGATGCTGACTTCTTATTGGGGGCTGGGCGGCAGCTTCCTGACCAATATTTTCGACCAGTTCAGACTGGGTAATGACGAGCAGCCGCTGCGCCGTTTCGGCGTATTGATGCTGGTGGTGGTGCCCCCCTTCGTGCTGGCTTACAGCGGGCTGGTGTCATTCGTTAATGCACTCTATTTCGCCGGGGTATTCAGCGGGGTGATCCTGTCGATTATGCCGATGCTGATCCTGCGCGGAGCGCGCAAGCACGGTGACCAGACGCCACGCTGGCAGTGCAGCTGGATCACTCACCCGCTGTTGCAGGTAAGCATCATATTGCTGTACCTGGGCAGCGCGGTGTATGCCATTGCGTCGCTGTTTGGCTATCTGCCCTCTGGATGGTGAATTGCCTTCCCTCAAGAAGTGATGTTGTTTCTCGATAATTGAGAACGGCGGCGTCGTGGCCGCCGGTTTTTTTACCCGCGCATTTTCTCCGGCAGTGCCAACCAGGCCTGTACCGAAGGACGTTGCCACTGTTTCTGCGCATAGTGGCGAATGTTTTCCGGCACCGCATCACCGTGTATCACCAGCCGATTGAGCATCAATGCCAGATCGGTATCGGCAATGCACCATTCCCTGAACAAATTATCCTGGCCGTGGCTCAGCATTTTTTCGACGGCGGCGATCAGCTTGTTGGCGTCAGCCTGTGCGGCGGCGGACAGCGGGGGAAACTTGCCCTGGCAGAAAACGGCCTCGGTCGAGCGTTCGGCGCGAAGGTCCTGCAGATCGCTGCGTAGCCACGCCTGGACTTCCCGGGCCTTGGCGCGTTGTTTAACGTCGCGCGGATACACCGGATGGGCCGGATGGATCTCATCGAGATATTCATCAATGGCCGAGGACTCCGAGAGTTGAAACTCACCGACCACCAGCGTAGGGACTCTGCGTGTCAATGACAGCGCTGCATAGGTTGCCGTTTTGTTTTCCCCCTGTGACAAGTCGACCGGTTTAACGGTGAAGGGAATGCCTTTCTCCGTCAGGGTAATAAACGCCGACATGGCATAGGGGCTGAAAAAGTTGGCATCGGTATAGAGTTCGACAATCGGCTGAGACATTGGGTTTTCCTCAAGGCAAAGGGATGCGAACTTTGATAATTGACGAGCAGTGGCTAAAAATCAATCTGTTAGCAGAAAGTTATTTCAACGGTAGCCGTGCTGCGGGCGAGGGTTGCCGACGTTGTGATATATTTGTTGCCATTAAGTAGATTTTGGCAGTGCGAAGTAACATGAAGAAGCAGTGGATAGAGAGTTTGAAACTAGGGTGTGCGCGTTTGTGGCCGCACCCCTTGGCCGTAGGCAAAAAAGAGATATTTCTTTCTAGCGTTGGCGCCGGGTTGGGGCTGATGATTTCCGGCTGGATCAGCCATTTTGTTCTGGGCGAAGTGAACCTGTGGTTTATTGCGCCGATGGGAGCTTCCGCCGTGTTGCTGTTTGGCGTGCCGAACAGTCCGCTGGCGCAGCCATGGTCCATTGTCGGTGGCAATATGTCGGCCGCAGCGGTGGGGGTCAGCACCAGCCTGCTGATAGCCGATCCCGGCCTGGCCTGTGGGGTGGCGGCGGCATTGGCGATTGGGTTAATGTTCAAACTGCGTTGCCTGCATCCTCCCGGCGGCGCAGTCGCACTGACTGCGATCCTCGGTGGGCCGGGCATTCATCAATTGGGCTATAGCTTTGTGCTGTACCCGGTGTTGCTTAACTCGGTGTTATTGGCGCTGCTGGCGATTATCTTCAATAACCTGGCCGGACGACGCTACCCGCACCCCCTGGCCACAGCCGAGGTCAAGCCAGCCAATCTGCCGATTGATGCGGTGTCTATCACCCGCGCCGATCTGCATGAGGCACTAATGCAGGGTGAACTGTTTGATATCGACGAAGATGACCTGCAGGAAATCCTGCTGCGTGCCGAACAGCTGGCGCACCAGCGGCAGAACGGTGGTGTCTGATTAAGCGAGTGTTTTTCGATAAAATACCACTCGCTCCGTTTCGCTAAAACCCAGCGCCCTATGCAGGCGCTGGGAATCAAGATTGGCGATATCGGCTAAGGCGGTAAAGGCGCCGTCCGTGGATTATTGAAGCATAAAGGCCTCATGTTGGGTTGGCGTCAATATTTTGACTCAGTGCACAAAAGTGCGTTTAACTCGTACTGAGACGCAGAAATAAGGTATCCAGATGCAGGCTCCGATAATACTTCGGATCAATGAACGGGACTCTTCATAATTTAGTACAACGTCCAGATAGCGATTGCCGAGGTAAAGATCGATCGCCAAGAAAAGAATATTAGCCAGCAGCAGACCAATATAGGACCTCGGTAGTTGGCGTTTTTTACGGAAGAAGAGGCTGCTGGTATAGACAGACAATAGAAACAGCCCGATAAAGCTGAATAGTTCGAAAAACAAAATCCCTTTGAGCGCTGCTTGCAGAACATCGTAATTGTTAAGTGCTATCTTGAGCGTATTGGTGAGCGCGACAATATTAACAATGATGCTAATGAGTAACCCGAATGCCGGGACAAAAAGCCAGCCACGGATTTTCTTAAATTCTTTGCTCTCGCAATTCGCACAAAAATCACTGTCTTGCAGTGCTTGGTTGTTGCATTGAATGCAGGTTGTCATGATCCCTCCTGGAAAAATAGAATCCTTGTCAGGACAAATTATGTAGCGGTATGTTGAATTTGACTACTGGATCGTATCCTAAGGCACCGAAAAGTGCGAACGCCGCCATTTTGTCGCCATTACGGGCAAAAAACAAAAAAGCCACTTCTGAGGAAGTGGCTTAATGTGCTGTTATATCAGCAGAAATTTGGTGGCCCCTACTGGACTTGAACCAGTGACCAAGCGATTATGAGTCGCGTGCTCTAACCAACTGAGCTAAGGGGCCAAGCGGCGAGATTATACGGTAATCCTCCGGCGCAGGTCTACTGTTAACCATCTGTATGTTGCTTTTCTGCGCAGTTCTAGCCTGTTGTAATTGCTGGCGGATTTTGCGATAACCGCTGTAAATCCCTTTAATGGACTCTCGAAACCTATGGAACTCCTGGCACCCAACCTGCGGGTCGTGTTTTGCGGCATCAACCCTGGCCTGTCCTCGGCCCACCAAGGCTACCCCTTTGCTAATGGCAGTAACCGCTTCTGGAAGGTAGTGCATCAGGCCGGTTTTACCGATACGCAGTTAGCGCCTGAGCAGTGGCAACAGCTGCGGGATACCGGTTGTGGCATCACTGCGTTGGTGGCGCGGCCCACGGTGGCGGCCAGTGAGGTGACGCGTGAGGAGCTGCTCAGCGGCGGAGGGGCGTTAAAGGAAAAAATTCTGCGTTACCAGCCGCGTGCGCTGGCGATTTTGGGTAAGCAGGCGTTTAGCAGTGCTTTTGGAGTGCGTAATGCGTCCTGGGGACGTCAGGAAATGACGATCGGTAAAACCCAAGTATGGGTATTGCCGAACCCCAGTGGATTGAACCGTGCCACGCTGGAGCAGCTTACGGAGAGCTATCGCGAGCTGTTCCTGGCATTGAAATAATTTTTATTGAGGACGTGAGATCGATAATAAGGCTGTGGGGTCTGTCAAAGAGCTGCACCCGGCATTTGCCGCGAGCAGCTTATACTGACTTAATTCAAACCAAACTAATAGATCAGCGACTACCCTGGATAGCCGTTACGTTTGGCATTGGTCATGCAATCGGAACGGTTCTTATAACCCTCCGTAGATGCGCCGACAATCTTACCGTTAGGCGCAGTCCGGCGCCAACGCCATTCATTGCGATTGTCTTGATAAAATTCCCATTTATCATTCATCAAAATCATTCCTTTTATTTGATATCTCTCAGTCATGTTCTTAAGACAATTACCTCGTGTTTTAACGGAAACCGTAAAACGCTATTAATATGGTGTTTTTTTGACCGCTGCTCAAGACATTTTTATTGTGTGGTTACTGGTGTTTTGAGGCATAAAAAAACGGCTTCCTGTTAAAGAAGCCGTTTATTGTCGAAGCTTAAAGTTCGATCAATCGAACCAAACCTTAGTCGTCCAGGAAGCTACGCAGCACTTCGGAACGGCTTGGGTGACGCAGTTTACGCAGCGCTTTGGCTTCGATCTGACGAATACGCTCACGGGTTACGTCGAACTGTTTGCCCACTTCTTCCAGCGTGTGGTCAGTGTTCATATCGATACCGAAACGCATACGTAGCACTTTCGCTTCACGGGCGGTTAGGCCGGCCAGAACGTCGTGCGTGGCAGAGCGCAGGCTCTCCGAAGTAGCAGAATCCAGCGGCAGCTCGAGGGTGGTATCCTCGATGAAATCGCCCAGATGTGAATCTTCATCATCACCGATCGGCGTTTCCATGGAGATCGGCTCTTTGGCGATCTTCAGCACTTTGCGGATTTTGTCTTCCGGCATCAGCATGCGTTCAGCCAGCTCTTCCGGCGTCGGCTCGCGGCCCATCTCTTGCAGCATCTGGCGCGAAATACGGTTGAGTTTGTTGATGGTCTCAATCATATGCACCGGAATACGGATGGTACGCGCCTGGTCGGCGATAGAGCGGGTGATAGCCTGACGGATCCACCAGGTGGCGTAAGTTGAGAACTTATAACCACGACGGTATTCAAACTTGTCTACCGCTTTCATCAAACCGATGTTGCCTTCCTGGATCAGATCCAGGAACTGCAGACCGCGGTTGGTGTATTTCTTGGCGATAGAAATAACCAGACGCAAGTTGGCTTCAACCATCTCTTTCTTCGCACGGCGGGCTTTCGCTTCACCGATAGACATGCGACGGTTAATGTCCTTCACCTGCTCGATGGTCAGGCCGGTCTCTTCTTCAATCTGACGCAGTTTCTGCAGGCTGCGCTGCACGTCATCCGCAACGTCTTTCAGCTTTTCTGACCATGGCTTGGCCATTGCCAGCGCTGCGGCGAACCAGGTATCACTGGTTTCGTTGCTGGAGAACAGGGTAACGAAGTTTTTCTTCGGCATTTTGCACTGCTCAACGCACAGCTTCATGATGATACGTTCTTGAGTGCGAACGCGATCCATCATGATGCGCATGCTGTTGACCAGGAAGTCGAACTGTTTTGGCACCAGGCGGAACTGCTTGAACACTTCAGACAGCTTCAGAATTTCTTCTGCTGCGCTGGCGTGGCTGCGGCCGTTCTTTTTGATGACTACACGAGTTGCTTCATACTGATCGCGCAGATCGGCGAATTTCTGACGAGCCAGCTCTGGATCGATGCTGTTGTCATCTTCTTCTTCGTCTTCGTCGTCGTCTTCTTCGTCATCTTTTTGCTCTTCGGTCGACAGCTCAGAACCGACGTGCGTTGCGGTAGGAGCGATGTCTTCTTCCGCGTTAGGATCGACGAAGCCGGTGATCAGATCGGACAGGCGAGCTTCGCCTGCTTCGACGCGATCGTACTGCTCCAGCAAATAGGTAATGGCTTCCGGGTACTCGGCAACCGAGCACTGAACCTGGTTGATGCCGTCTTCAATGCGTTTGGCGATGTCGATTTCGCCTTCGCGCGTCAGCAGTTCAACGGTCCCCATTTCACGCATGTACATGCGCACCGGGTCGGTGGTACGGCCAATTTCAGACTCAACGCTGGACAACACTTGAGCAGCCGCTTCCGCCGCATCATCATCGGTGTCGGTGGTGTTCTCGGCCAGCATCAGGTCATCGGCGTCCGGTGCTTCTTCCAGCACCTGGATGCCCATGTCGTTAATCATCTGGATGATGTCTTCGATCTGGTCGGAGTCGACGATATCTTCCGGCAGATGGTCATTGACCTCAGCATAGGTCAGATAGCCTTGCTCCTTACCACGGGTGACAAGTAGCTTTAGCTGTGACTGCGGGTTTTGCTCCATAAGACGGTATCCACACTTCAGAGTATTGGGGTTGGTGTCGGTCGGCGAAACCGCCAACAATAGCATTTGGGGCGTTTTTGTTGTTGCCGCGGCCCACTGTGGCGGCATATTGCAGGGCTCTGCCCTCGCATTTATCGGCACTTAAGCCGTTTAGGTATTCAGTTTTTCTTCGCTAGCACTTGGTTAAGAGAACGGACTTCTTCACGTTCTTCCGGGCTGAGGCCATGTGTTCTGGCCTGCGCGATCAATGTCTCCAGCCGTTGCTCCAGTACCGAGTCATATAGGCTGGCCAAGGTGTCCAAAAAGGTCTGTTCGACCCTTTCCTCAACGATCATATGGTTCCATGTCGCCAAGGTTTCAAGTTGCTGGCTCAATTTGTTGTCGCGATACTGCTCCAACAACTGGCCGGTAGTCAGGCCTGGCTGAGCTAAACAGGTCTGCACCAACTCGACAAACAGCGGTAAACCGGCCTGTTTGGTCTGCTCCAATCCCTCGAGTGAAGGGATAAGTGTAGCCAACTGCGGATTTTGTACCAGTAGCCCTATTAGTATACGCATGGTTGTGCGTTTTAGCTGGGGCGCCTGATAGGTATTCGCATTTTCAGCCTGTTTGGGCATCAGCTTGTCTAGCTGGCTGTCATCGAGCAGGCCAAGCTTGCTGCCGAGCTGTTGACGCAGGTACAAGCGCAACGTTTCGCCCGGCACCTGAGTAATCAGCGGCAGTGCCAGCGTGCTCAGCTTGGCGCGGCCGTCCGGGCTGCTCAGATCTACCTGTGGCATCAGGGTTTCGAACAGGAAAGTGGAAAGCGGCTGCGCCAGCTCCATCCGTTGTTCGAAGGCCTCTTTGCCTTCTTTGCGTACCAATGTGTCCGGGTCTTCGCCATCAGGCAAAAACATAAACCGCAGCTGACGCCCGTCATTCAGATAGGGCAGTGCGGTTTCCAGTGCGCGCCAGGCCGCTTCACGACCGGCCCGGTCACCGTCATAGCAACAGACCACGTTGTCGGTGGCGCGGAACAGCAGCTGAATATGTTCAGCCGTCGTTGAGGTTCCGAGCGAGGCGACGGCATAATCAATGCCGTATTGCGCCAACGCCACCACGTCCATATAGCCTTCTACTACCAGCAAACGCTGCGGGGTAGGGTGGTTCTGCTGCGCTTCATACAGGCCGTACAGTTGACGACCCTTGTGGAATACTTCGGTTTCCGGCGAGTTCAGGTATTTCGGCATGCCGTCACCCAACACGCGCCCGCCAAAGGCGATCACTCGCCCGCGTTTGTCGCGAATAGGGAACATTACGCGTTCACGGAAACGATCGTACGAGCGTCCTTGATCGTTAGTCACCAGCATGCCGGCATCGTTCAATGCACTACGGCTGTCGGCGTCTCGACCAAAACGCTTTAAGGCATTATCCCAACCGGCAGGTGCAAAGCCGATGGCAAAATGGCGGATAACATCGTCACTCAACCCGCGCTGTTGCAGATAATTACGCGCCGGCGTACCGGAGGGTTGATGTAGTGACTGTTGATAGAACGAACTGAGCTGTTCCATCAGTTGATACAGGCTTTGACGCTGATGACGTTCGATTTGGGTCGGCCCGGAACCTGCCTCGTAAGGCACTTCCAGTCCGTGCATGGTTGCCAGCTCTTCGATGGTTTCGACAAACTCAAGTCGGTCGTAATTCATCAGAAAGTCGACGGCGTTACCGTGCGCACCACAACCAAAACAGTGATAAAACTGCTTTTCACCATTAACGGTAAATGAAGGCGTTTTTTCGTGGTGGAACGGACAGCACGCGTGATAGTTCTTGCCCTGCTTCTTGAGCTTTACCCGGGCGTCGATCAGATCGACGATGTCGGTGCGAGCCAGCAAGTCATTGATAAATACACGCGGAATTCGTCCAGCCATAAGCCCTTACTTTACTAGCCTATAAACGAGAACAAGCCGCGCATTCCTTTCGGAAAGCACGGCCTTCGTATGCAACTACTCGGTCTGCGCGATTTTTAAAATCAGAAATTCACGCGGCGGGGTTGCCCCCGAAGAATTAATACAGACGAGTGCGGCGTGCGTTTTCGCGAGCCAGTTTCTTCGCGTGACGTTTCACAGCAGAAGCTTTAGCGCGCTTACGTTCGGTAGTCGGTTTTTCATAGAACTCACGACGACGAACTTCAGCCAAAACGCCTGCTTTTTCGCAAGAGCGTTTGAAACGACGCAGAGCAACGTCAAATGGCTCGTTTTCACGTACTTTAATTACAGGCATGTGCCTCTCACCTCAATAAAATTCGGTTTGCTGCTGGCCAAGCGCCAGCAATTTCAAAATGGTGCGGAATTTTACTTCAACGGATGCTGCTTTGTAAAGCACCACAGCAAATTGAAACCTGCGGCCACCCTGGTAAAACATGCGCAATTTTGCATCGGGCGCTGATTATAGACTAATCAGAAAAAAATGCTCGTTTTTAATCAAACCGGCATTTATGGCTGGAATCATCAACATAGCCCAAGGTGGCCGACTAGATGCGCCGTACTGGCGGTAAACCGGCCTGTTTGTGCTAAACTGGCGGCCGCACGTGAATGATGGGAAATGTAATGCGAGTACTGGGTATAGAAACCTCCTGCGATGAAACCGGAATTGCAGTGTATGACGATCAGGCCGGTTTATTAGCGAATCAATTGTACAGCCAGGTGAAGCTGCACGCCGACTACGGCGGTGTGGTGCCGGAACTGGCTTCCCGCGATCATGTGCGTAAAACCGTGCCCTTGATTCAGGCGGCATTGAAGGAAGCGAACCTGACCGCGGCCGATATCGACGGCGTTGCCTATACCGCCGGGCCAGGCCTGGTGGGTGCGCTGCTGGTTGGCGCGACCATTGGTCGTGCGCTGGCATTTGCCTGGGGCGTGCCGGCAGTGCCGGTGCATCACATGGAAGGCCACCTGCTGGCTCCGATGCTGGAAGACAATCCACCGGCGTTCCCGTTTGTCGCGCTGCTGGTTTCCGGCGGTCATACCCAGTTGATCAGCGTGACCGGTATTGGTCAATACGAACTGCTGGGCGAATCGGTCGACGATGCGGCGGGTGAAGCCTTCGACAAAACGGCCAAGCTGTTGGGGCTGGACTATCCCGGCGGGCCAATGCTGTCGAAAATGGCGCAGCAGGGTGCCGCAGGCCGTTTCACCTTCCCACGGCCAATGACCGATCGGCCGGGGCTGGATTTCAGTTTTTCCGGGTTGAAGACCTTTGCCGCCAACACCATCCGTTCCAACGGTAATGACGATCAGACGCGTGCGGACATTGCCCGGGCGTTTGAAGATGCGGTGGTAGATACGTTGGCGATCAAATGCAAACGTGCGCTGGAGCAAACCGGTTTCAAACGGCTGGTTATGGCCGGTGGCGTCAGTGCCAACCGCACGCTACGGACCAAAATGGCGGAAATGCTGCACAAACGCGGCGGTGAGGTGTTCTATGCCCGTCCGGAATTCTGCACGGATAACGGCGCCATGATCGCTTATGCGGGTCTGGTACGGTTGCAGAGCGGTGCCAATCCGGAACTGAGCGTTTCGGTGCGACCGCGTTGGCCGCTGGCTGAATTGCCTGCAGTATAAATAGTTGAAAGGCCGGAGAGCTCCGGCCTTTTTGATTACTCTTCCTTCTTCTCTTCCTGCTCTGCCGCGTCGGTTTTCTTCTTGCGGAAGACACCCCAGATTTTCCCTTCCTGGCCACGCCACAGGCGCTGAATGTTGTCGTGGTGCCGCATCAGGATCAAACACGACAGCATCGCTACCGGGAAGGTGAACTGTGGTTTGAACCACCAGACGTAGAACGGAGCAATCAGCGCGCTGATAATCGCACCCAGAGAAGAATAGCCGCTGAGCAACACAGTCAGCAGCCAGGTGCCGGTCATCAGGCCGGTAAGATCCCAGCCGATCGGCGCTATGGCACCAAACGCGGTTGCCACGCCCTTACCGCCACGGAAGTGGAAGAACACCGGATAGATATGCCCCAGACAGGCGGCGATCGCCGTCAGGCCCAGATACAGCGGCGGGACATCAAGTTTGTATGCCAACCAGACCGGCAGCATCCCTTTGAGAATATCGAATACCAGCACCGCCGCTGCAGCTACGCGCCCGCCGATACGCAGGACGTTGGTCGCTCCTGGATTCCCTGAGCCATTTTCACGCGGATCCGGCAGCCTGGCGATCCGGCAAACCAGGATCGCACTGGAAACTGAGCCACACAGATACGCGAAGATAATCATGCCAAGCGCGGTAGCACTCATAACGCGGTTCCGTTTAATAAGGGTCGTTTTACTCGCAACATATATGGATAATACCCATATTCCGCTGGAAGTGGTATCCGGCAAGGCCAAAAACAGAGAATGACGTGATGGATATCGTATTTATAGAAGAGCTTACCGTAATTACTACCATTGGCGTTTATGACTGGGAACAAAACATTCGCCAGAAGCTGGTGTTCGATATCGAAATGGGCTGGGACAATCGCCAGGCGGCCGCCAGTGACGATGTGAATGACTGCCTGAGCTATGCCGATATCAGTGAAGCCATTATCCAGCACGTGGAGCCCAATCGCTTTGCGTTGGTGGAGCGGGTTGCGGAGGAAATATCTGAAATATTACTCCAGCGCTTCAATTCCCCATGGGTCCGTATTAAGGTCAGCAAACCGGGCGCTGTTGCACATGCCAGCCGGGTTGGGGTGATCATTGAACGTGGTACCCGACCGGTGTGACGTTCTGTCATACCTGTGCAACTTAAGACCGTTAATCTGGTCTGAACCTGAGAATTGTTTTAGCGGCAATGTATTTGCACACTGCCGCTTTTTTATGTTTATAGCCGTAACTTTATAGGGTGATCGAAGCACATGGCGGACATGCATTCACTGTTTATTGCGTTTGTTCTTGGGGTGGTCGAAGGGTTAACTGAATTTTTACCGGTGTCTTCAACCGGGCACATGATTATTGTCGGCGAGTGGCTGGGCTTCACTGGCGATAAGGCCAAAACTTTTGAGGTGATCATCCAGCTGGGGTCGATTCTGGCGGTGGTGGTGATGTTCTGGCGTCGCTTGTTTGGGCTGATCGGCATTCATTTCGGTGGTAAGCCGGTTGAGCATGAAGGCAAAACGACGGGCCATTTGAAACTGGGCCATATTCTGCTGGCGATGATCCCGGCGGTGGTGCTGGGGCTGCTGCTCCATGACTTTATCAAGTCGCTGTTTGCACCGAAAAACGTAATGTATGCACTGGTGGTGGGTGGTTTCCTGCTGCTGGCAGCGGAATGGTTTAAGCCGAAGAAGCCGAGTGCAGAAGGGCTTGATGATATTACCTACCGCCAGGCGTTTATGATTGGTTGCTTCCAATGTTTGGCACTGTGGCCGGGCTTCTCCCGCTCAGGTTCCACCATTGCCGGTGGCATGCTGGTGGGCGTGAATCGTTACGCGGCTGCGGAGTTCTCTTTCATTCTGGCGGTGCCGATGATGATTGGTGCCAGTGCGCTGGATTTGTACAAGAGTCTGCACTTCCTGACGATGGGTGATTTACCGATGTTTGCCGTCGGCTTTGCCACTGCTTTCGTGGTAGCGCTGATCGCGATCAAGACCTTCCTGACGCTGATCAAACGCATCTCGTTTGTGCCGTTTGCCATCTATCGCTTTATCGTGGCCGGTGTGGTTTACATGGTCTTCATGTAAGCTGAGCGGCAATAAAAAACCCCGCAGCGCGGGGTTTTTTTTATGCCTGATCGAGAGGGATATCCTGGGTTTGTTTCCACTCGGCCAGTGCTTGTTGACGGCGGCGCTTTAGCTCGTCGCGGACAGCCAGCCCTTGCAGGCCGCTGGCCACCACCTCTTTGGCCGATACTGCATTCGCCACTTGAAACGCCTGGCGCAAATAGTCGCCCTGCGGATAAGGGTTATTTTCAAAGCCGGTACGGCCGCGAGCGTCGGCTTCGCTGGTGAGGATCATCTGTTCCAGCCGCTGTGGTTTGCGCCAAACATCGACCGCATCAAACAGTTTCAGTAAGGTCTCAGGGCGCAGCTTGTTTACCGTATGGATCAGGTCGTGATATTCGGCAACCAGCTTGGCCAGATCGCGTACCGGGTTGGGGACTCGCAGCCGTTGGCACAGTGCTTCGACCAGCAGAACGCCCGCAGGTCCATGGCCGTGGTGATGTGGCCAGAGTTCTTTTGGCGTCTGCCCCTTGCCGAGGTCATGACAGAGTGCGGAGAAGCGTACGTCCACTTCAGGGCTGAGCTCGGCAGCGATGGCCAGCGTCATCAGGGTATGAATACCGGTGTCGATCTCCGGGTGCCATTTGGCGGGGGCCGGTACGCCGAACAGCGCGTCGATCTCCGGGAACAGCACGCCAAGCGCCTCGCAGTCACGCAGCACCTGAAAATAGACCTGTGGGCTCTGGCTTTGCAGCGCCTTCTCGGTTTCTTTCCATACCCGTTCGGCCGTCAGCGCTACCAGTTCACCACTGCGTGCCATCTGGCGCATCAACTCGGCAGTTTCCGGGGCGATGCTAAAACCCAAATGGGCGAAGCGGGCGGCGAAACGCGCCACGCGCAGTACACGCAACGGATCTTCACCAAAGGCATCGGACACGTGGCGCAGTACTCGCGCTTGCAGGTCGGCCACGCCGTTGAAAGGGTCGATCAGCTCACCGTCGGCGCTGCGGGCAATGGCGTTGATGGTTAAATCGCGACGTTGCAGATCCTCTTCCAGCGTTACGTCTGGCGCGGCGTAGCAGGTAAAACCGGTATATCCCTGGCCGGATTTCCGCTCGGTGCGTGCCAACGCATATTCTTCATGTGTCTTGGGGTTGAGAAACACCGGGAAGTCTTTACCGACCTGTTGATAGCCCAGGGCTGTCAGCTCGGAAGGCGCAGCGCCAACCACCACCCAGTCACGGTCGACTACCGGTATCTCAAGCAAGCTGTCGCGGACGGCACCGCCGACCAGGTAAGTCTTCACTGTTAACTCCTGAATTTATCCTAAGGCTCTGTTGACCAGATTACCTCAATTAGCGGGGCGCTGCCGAAACCAATAAAAAGGGCGCCCCGCAGGCGCCCAATCTAAAACCGAACGATACTTTACTCAGTTCATCCAGCGGTTATTGCTTTTGCGACGCGGGATCAGGTGTGGTAACAGCAGACCCAACAGCAGGCCTACCCCGGCCACGCCGCCGCCGTACATAAACCACTGCAGGATAATAGTGCGCTGTTTGTCGTCGAGCTGCAGGTTAACGGCGTTAACCTTTTTCTGCGCCACGACCAGCTGGTTTTTCAGATCCTGGTTTTCCTGCTGCAGGCCGCTGATGGTGCTGTCGCTGCCGGCCACTTTTTGCTGCATTTCAGCGGTACGCTGGTTCCAGCTGTTGTCGATATTGGCCAGTTTATCGGTCAGGGTTTTTACCTGCTGCTCCAGCGCGGGCACCTGAGTGCGCAGGCTTGGTGTCTGGCTCAGCTGATCCAATGGGATCCAGGTATTGCGGCCCTTGGCATCGCGGATCTGGCCATAGTTGGTGCTGTCATTTACGCTCAACAGGGTCACTTCTTCACCGGCGTTCAAAGTGCCGACAATACGGTACTGATTACCCGGGCCGCTGTGGACGTAAGTATTCAATTCATCGGAGATATAGCGCTTATCTTCGGCATGGGCGCCCCAAGTGATGCTGAAGCTCAGCACGGCAAGGCAAATCAGGCGTAATTTCTGCATTAGTTCATCGTTTCTGTGTGAATTTATGGGAACGATAGTAGAGCGTTCAGTCTGACGACGCAACGCAAAAACCGGAATGAGAACTATCTTACTGTGGCAGATTCTGTGAGTTGCGCAGCGTTTTATAACGTAACAGGTTTTTTCTGCAGTTAGCAGGGTTAAGGCGCCGGGAATCGCGGTAAGATAACGGCAACTGTGCGTCACCGGGCAGAACGTGGCAGGCCAGGCCCGCCGCCGTGAAGGCTGACGCGAATGCGTAACTTATTGGTGTAAAAGACTTATGACCGTTGAAATAGAACTGAAATTTATTGCCACCCCGGATGCGGTTGCCGCCTTGCCGCAGCAACTGGCCGCCTGGCCGAATCAGCATTCCGCACCGCAAAAACTGACCAATATTTATTTCGAAACCGCCGACAATTTCCTGCGTGGTCAGGATATGGGGCTACGTATCCGCGGGTTCGACGACAGTTATGAAATGACCATCAAAACCGCCGGCAAGGTGGTCGCGGGCTTGCATCAGCGTCCGGAATATAATGTGGCGATCGCCACGCCGGAACTGGCGCTGGATCGGTTCCCGGCAGATATCTGGCCGCAGGGTTGTGATATCCCGGCATTACAGCAGGCGTTACAACCGCTGTTTCGCACCGACTTCGTGCGTGAGAAGTGGGTGGTCACTTACGGTAAGAGCGAGATTGAGGTTGGTCTTGACCAGGGTGAAGTGAGTGCCGGTGAGCTGAGCGAAGCGCTGTGCGAGATCGAACTGGAGCTGAAAGAAGGCAATACCGCTGATTTGCTGGCGTTGGCCAATGTACTGGCGGAGCACGGCGGCCTGCGTCAGGGCAGCCTGAGCAAGGCGGCGCGGGGGTATCATTTGGCGCAGGGCAACGCCCCGCGCGAGCGTCATCCATTGGCAGTATTGAAACCGGCCGCTAAATCCACCGTTGAGCAAGGGATGATCGCCAGTTTCGAACTGGGTTTGAGCCACTGGCAATATCACGAAGAACTGTGGTTGCGTGGTGATACTCAGGCCCGTCGTTCCGTGATGGAGGCGATTGCGCTGATCCGCCAGGCACTGGTGATTTTCGGCGGGCTGGTCCCACGCAAGGCCAGCGCCGATCTGCGCGCCCGGCTGACCGCACTGGAGCCGCTGCTGGTTGATAAAACCACTCAGCCACAGGCGTTGTGCTACAGCGCGGAATATCTGCAATGTAAGTTGGCGCTCACATCATGGTTGGTGACCGGCGCCTGGAAGCCCTTTATCGATGCTAAGGCACAGGCCAAGCTTGACGGTTCCTTCAAACGTTTCAGCGACATTATGCTGGGGCGCAGCGCCGCCGAGTTGAAAGAAGCCTTCACCCGCACGCTGAATGATGACGAATACGAGGAACAGCTGCCGCGTCTGACGCGTCAGGTCTCGGCATTTATCCTGCTGTCGGGGGCTTACCCTGACGACGAAACCGGCCCCTACATTGATGGCTGGCGCGAGCTGCAGCTGGCGGTGGCCGAACGGCGCCAGGGCTGGTACGAAGGCAGCCGCAAGCAGGCCTTATCGCATGCGCCTTTCTGGTTAAACGGCGCGCTCCGTTAATTAAGCTGGCCTGCCAGGCGCAGACCTTCGATTGGATCATTCACTATGTTGCCACTTTCAGCAGCGTTACAGACTCAGGCACAGAACATCGTGCAGCGTTTTCAGGAAACTCAGGGCGCGGACTGCGCGCTCAGCAGTCAGGAACAGTGGGTTTTGGCGTCGAGCGACTTTGTCTGCGACATGTTGCAGAGCCAGCCGGAATGGCTGGCGACGCTGCGCAAGCAACCGCCGGTGGCGGACGAGTGGCAACATTATGCCGCCTGGCTGCAGGATGATTTGGAAGAGGTGCGTGACGAAGCGCAACTGATGCGTGCACTGCGCCTGTTTCGCCGCGAGACGCTGGTAAGGATCGCCTGGGCGCAGGCGCTGGGCCAATGCAGCACGCAAGATACGCTGTTGCAGCTGAGTGGGCTGGCGGAAACGCTGATTGTCAGTGCCCGCGACTGGCTGTACCAAACCTGCTGCCGTGAGTGGGGCACCCCATGCAATGCTCAGGGCGTGCCGCAGCCGTTGCTGATCCTCGGTATGGGGAAATTGGGCGGTGGTGAGCTGAACTTCTCGTCCGATATCGATCTGATCTTTGCCTACCCTGAAAACGGCCAGACCCAGGGCGGGCGGCGTGAGCTGGATAACGCCCAGTTCTTCACCCGTCTGGGGCAGCGGCTGATCAAAGCGCTGGATCAGCAAACCATCGACGGCTTTGTCTACCGTGTAGACATGCGGTTGCGGCCGTTCGGCGACAGCGGCCCACTGGTGATGAGCTTCGCTGCGCTGGAGGATTATTATCAGGAGCAGGGCCGTGACTGGGAACGTTATGCGATGGTCAAGGCGCGGCTGATGGGCGGGTCGGAAGATGCCTACAGCGAAGAGCTGCGCAAAACCCTGCGGCCCTTTGTCTTTCGTCGCTATATCGATTTCAGCGTGATCCAGTCATTGCGCAATATGAAAGGCATGATCGCTCGTGAAGTCCGGCGGCGCGGGCTAAAAGACAATATCAAACTGGGTGCCGGTGGCATCCGCGAAATTGAATTTATCACCCAGGTGTTCCAACTGATCCGCGGTGGGCGTGAGCCGGCGTTGCAAGGGCGTTCCCTGCTGCCGACGCTACAGGCGGTGGGGGAACTGGGGCTGCTGGAACCGCAACAGGTACAGGCGATGAGTGCCAGCTACCTGTTCCTGCGCCGGCTGGAAAACCTGCTGCAGGCGATTGCCGATCAACAAACGCAAACGCTGCCGCAAGATGAACTCGACCAGGCGCGGCTGGCCTGGGGTATGGGGTTCGACGATTGGTCGGCCTTGTTGTTGGCGCTGGATAACCATATGCAGGCGGTCAGGGCGGTATTTAACGACCTGATTGGCGACGATAGCCCGGATGTTGGTGAAGATCCCGATTATCAGCACTATCACAGTCTGTGGCAGGACGCGCTGGAAGAGAATGAACTGGCCCCGTTGACGCCACATCTGGATGAAGAGGCGCGCAGGCAGATGCTGCGCACCATCGCTGAGTTTCGTCATGACGTCGACAAACGCACCATCGGCCCACGCGGTCGTGATGTGCTCGATCAATTGATGCCACGCCTGCTGGCGGAAGTCTGTCCGCGTCAGGATGCACCGACCGCACTGCTCAGGCTGACCCAGCTGTTACTGAGCATCGTGACCCGTACCACCTACCTTGAGCTGCTGGTGGAATACCATGCGGCGCTCAGTCATCTGATTCGTTTGTGTGCCGCTTCACCGATGGTAGCCAACCAGCTGTCGCGTTATCCGCTGCTGCTCGACGAGCTGTTGGAGCCGGCGACGTTATATCAGCCGGTGGCCCCGGATGCCTACCGCAGTGAGCTGCGCCAGTACCTGCTGCGGGTGCCGGAGGACGACGAAGAGCAAAGGCTGGAAGCGCTACGCCAATTCAAACAGGCGCAGCAGCTGCGTATTGCCGCCGGGGATATCTCTGGTGCACTGCCGGTAATGAAAGTGAGCGATCACCTCACCTATCTGGCAGAGGCGATTATCGACACCGTGGTGCAGCAGGCGTGGAACGATATGGTCGCACGCTATGGCCAGCCAACCCATTTGCAGGAGCGTGAAGGGCGCGGTTTTGCGGTGATTGGCTACGGCAAGCTGGGCGGTTGGGAACTGGGTTACAGTTCCGATCTTGACCTGGTGTTTATCCTCGATTGTCCGCCGGAGGTGATGACCGACGGCGATCGCAGCATCGACGGCCGTCAGTTTTATCTGCGTCTGGCACAGCGGGTCATGCACCTGTTCAGCACCCGTACCTCGTCCGGTATTTTGTATGAAGTGGACGCGCGCCTGCGGCCGTCGGGTGCGGCCGGCATGTTGGTCAGCACCGTCGAAGCCTTTGCCGATTATCAGCAGAGCGAAGCCTGGACCTGGGAACATCAGGCGCTGGTGCGGGCACGCATCGTGTATGGCGATCCGTTGTTGCATCAGCAGTTTGATGTTATCCGCCGGGAGATCCTGTGCAAACCGCGTGACCTGGAAACGTTGAAGCGCGAGGTGCGTGAGATGCGCGAGAAAATGCGCAATCACCTTGGTAACAAGCAGCGTGAACTGTTTGATATCAAAGCCGACGAGGGCGGGATCACCGATATCGAATTTATTGCCCAGTATCTGGTCTTAGGCTATGCGGCGGCCGAACCGCGCCTGACGCGCTGGTCTGATAACGTGCGAATTTTCGAACTGATGGCCAATTACGGCATCATGCCGGAAGAGGAAGCGCGTGCACTGACCCAGGCTTACGTCACCATGCGCGACGAGATCCATCATCTGGCGTTGCAGGAGCATTCCGGCAAGGTTGGCAATGGGCAATTCGCCGCCGAACGTGAACAAGTCCGCGCCAGTTGGGCGAAGTGGCTGGGCTGAGCAGGCCGGTTGCGCAATACGTTTTGCAGCTATTACAGACGTCTGTGGTAATATCTGCGCCACTAAAATTTTGTACTTTTTTGGAGTTATCGGATGAAAGTTACACTGCCTGATTTTCGCCGCGCCGGGGTATTGGTGGTGGGTGACGTCATGTTGGATCGCTATTGGTATGGGCCGACCAGCCGCATTTCACCGGAAGCACCGGTGCCGGTGGTCAAGGTTGAAACCATTGAAGAGCGTCCTGGCGGTGCGGCTAACGTGGCGATGAACATTGCTTCGCTGGGCGCCAATTCACGCCTGGTCGGCCTGACCGGTATTGATGATGCCGCGCGAGCGCTGAGCGCCAAGCTCAATGAAGTCAACGTGCGCTGTGATTTTGTCTCGGTGCCGACGCATCCGACCATCACCAAGCTGCGCGTGCTGTCGCGTAACCAGCAATTGATCCGTCTCGATTTCGAAGAAGGCTTCTCAAACGTCGATCCACAGCCGCTGTTGGAACGTATTCAGCAGGCGCTGCCGCAGATTGGCGCACTGGTGCTGTCAGATTACGCCAAAGGCGCGCTGAGTCAGGTACAGAGCATGATCCAACTGGCGCGTGCCGCCAAGGTACCGGTGCTGATTGATCCTAAAGGATCTGATTTCGAGCGTTATCGCGGTGCTACACTGCTGACGCCAAACCTGTCCGAGTTCGAAGCGGTGGTCGGCCACTGTAAAGACGAAGCCGAACTGGTTGAACGCGGCATGAAGCTGGTGGCGGACTTTGAGCTTTCCGCTCTGCTGGTCACCCGTTCCGAGCACGGCATGACGCTGCTGCAGCCGGGCATCGCGCCGCTGCATTTACCCACTTTGGCGCAGGAAGTGTTTGACGTTACCGGTGCCGGCGATACCGTTATCGGCGTGTTGGCCGCGGCACTGGCTGCCGGCAACACGTTGGAAGAGTCCTGTTTCCTGGCCAATGCCGCTGCCGGCGTGGTGGTAGGCAAACTGGGGACTTCGACCGTTTCTCCGATCGAACTGGAAAACGCGGTACGCGGCCGGGCCGAAACCGGCTTTGGCGTAATGACCGAGGCCCAGTTGAAAACCGCCGTGGCGCAAGCCCGTCAGCGCGGTGAAAAAGTGGTGATGACCAACGGTATTTTCGACATTCTGCATGCCGGTCACGTCTCTTATCTGGCCAATGCCCGCAAGCTGGGCGATCGCCTGATTGTGGCGGTGAACAGCGATGCTTCCACTAAACGCCTGAAAGGCGAAACCCGTCCGGTCAACGCGCTGGAAAACCGCATGATTGTACTGGGTGCGTTGGAAGCGGTGGACTGGGTGGTGCCGTTCGAAGAAGACACGCCACAACGCTTGATCGCCGATATCCTGCCAGATCTGCTGGTGAAAGGGGGCGACTACAAGCCTGAAGACATCGCCGGTAGTACCGAAGTATGGGCCAATGGCGGCGACGTCAAAGTGCTGAACTTTGAAGACGGCCTGTCGACCACCAACATCATCAAGGCAATCAAAGACGGGCGTGGTTAACATTTTATTTTTAGCCTAAATAATTCGAGTTGTATCAAGGCGGCAATCGAGGGAGACCGATGAACTTACATGAGTAAGTGATTCGGGTGACAAATCTGCCGGGAGCAGATTTGAACGCTGTGTGCAGCGGCCCGAAGGGGAGGCCCATGGATGGGCCGAATAACTGAGCGGCCAACGCGGATACAGCTTGGCGTATGAGGGATAAAACGGCGGTGGGCAGTGAGTGGACTAAAGCAAGAGCTGAGTTTGGCGCAGGGCGTTGGACTATTGTCCACTTCACTGCTGGGTACCGGCGTATTTGCCGTTCCGGCTTTGGCGGCACAGGTGGCACAGGGCGATAGTCTGTGGGCCTGGCCGCTGTTGATTATCCTGGTGTTCCCGATCGCCATTGTCTTTGCGGCTTTGGGCCGCCACTTCCCCAGTGCGGCTGGCGCAGCGCACTTTGTCGGGCTGGCCTTTGGCCCGCGCATGGCGAAAGTCACCGGCTGGCTGTTTTTATCGGTTATTCCGGTTGGCTTGCCTGCGGCGCTGCAGATTGCCGCCGGTTTTTGGCAGGCCACTTTCGGCTGGAGCGCCAATGTCCTGCTGTTGGTGCAAATTGCCACGCTGGTGGTGATTTGGTTTTTAGGCACGCGAAGCGCGGGTTCCAGTGCCAATATTCAAACGTTAATCGCCATTCTGGTGGTGGCGCTGGTGGCCGCTATCTGGTGGCGTGGTGACATCTCAGTGTCCCAAATTCCCTGGCCGGCAATCAACGAAATCTCCTCGCCCAATCTGTTCCACGCGCTGGCAGTGATGTTCTGGTGTTTTGTGGGCTTGGAGGCATTTGCCCATCTGGCGACCGAGTTCCGTAACCCTGAACGCGATTTTCCGCGTGCGCTGCTGTTTGGCATGTTGGTCGCCGGGACGGTGTACTGGGGATGTACCGTGGCGGTGCTGCATTTCCACGCCTACGGTGAGCATCAGGCGGCGGCTGCGTCGTTGCCGGGTATCGTGGTGCAACTGTTTGGTCAGCATGCGCTGTGGGTGGCCTGCATCATTGGCTATCTGGCCTGCTTTGCCAGCGTGAATATCTATACCCAAAGCTTCGCCAGACTGGTGTGGTCGCAGGCGCAGGATCGTCCGTCCAGCGCGCTGGCCAGGCTGTCTGCCGGACAGGCACCTGTCAATGCATTAAGCGCGGTGGTAGGCAGCTGTTTGCTGTTCACTTTGCTGATTTATACGTTGAAATTACCGCTGGATACGCTGCTGGTGTATGCCAATGGCATCTTCGTGCTGATCTATCTGCTGTGCATGCTGGCGGGTTGTCGAATTTTGCACGGGCGTTCGCGGCTCATGGCGGCGACAGGATTAGGGCTGTGTGCGTTGTTGATGGTGATTATCGGTTGGAAAAGCCTGTATGCGCTGGGAATGTTCGCGCTAATTTGGCTGGTGTTGCGGCTTAAGGCGCAGGCGGCACTCAAAGCGCAATAAGGGCGCGTTGCCGCGCCCTTAACGGTAACTTATTCGGCGTCTGGCTGTTGCGCAGCAGGCGTGGCATTCAGCTTGCTTTCCAGCTCGCTCATACGCAGCTCCAGCAACGCCAGTTTTTCACGGGTGCGCAGCAGTACCTGGGTCTGCACGTCGAACTCTTCGCGGTTGACCAAATCCAGACGGGTGAGCTGTGACTGCAACACCTGACGGATTTTCTTCTCAACGTCTTCCCCGAATTCACGCACGCCTTTAGGCATGGACTCATGCACCTGGCGTGCGATCTGTTCAATTTTTTTCGGGTCAATCATGGCGTATCCCTTTCAGAGTTTAATAGCTGTCGCCTAGTGTAATGCGAGTTGCTCGCCGGATAAACTATTTAACCGCATTCCCTGCGGCTGGCCGAATTGTGCTTTTGCCAATTGCCCTGATTAATCATTAGCGTTATAGTCGAGAGGCTTATTCTCAGGGCGGGGTGCAAGTCCCCACCGGCGGTAAATCACCTTCTACGGTGAAAGCCCGCGAGCGCTCAGCCAGTCTTTTGCAGTTTGGTTAGAGGTCAGCAGATCCGGTGTAATTCCGGGGCCGACGGTTATAGTCCGGATGGGAGAGAGTAACGGTATCTGCCGGGTTTGCGCCCGCTTGCGTTATTTTTTTAGCTATTGCTAGCTACTCCTCAAGATCGCCCTGGTTCTGGTAATCCATAATTTTCTAATGAGGTTTTTTACCATGAATCAGACCCTACTTTCAGATTTCGGCACGCCGGTAGAACGCGTAGAACGCGCTCTTGAAGCATTGCGCAATGGGCGCGGTGTGATGGTACTCGATGATGAAAATCGTGAAAACGAAGGTGATATGATCTTCGCCGCAGAAACCATGACCGTTGAGCAGATGGCGCTGACCATTCGCCACGGTAGCGGTATTGTGTGCCTGTGTCTTACCGAAGAACGCCGTCAGCAGCTTGAACTGCCGATGATGGTGACCAACAACTCCAGCCAGTTCCAGACGGCCTTCACCGTGACTATCGAAGCGGCACAGGGCGTGACGACCGGTGTTTCTGCGTCCGATCGTCTGACCACCATTCGCGCCGCAATTGCCGATAACGCCAAGCCGAGCGATCTGAACCGCCCTGGTCACGTGTTCCCGCTGCGTGCGCAGCCGGGTGGCGTGCTGAGCCGTCGTGGTCATACCGAAGCGACTATCGATCTGGTGGCAATGGCCGGTTTCAAACCTGCCGGCGTGCTGTGTGAACTGACCAACGATGACGGCAGCATGGCGCATGCGCCAGAAGTTATCCTGTTCGCGAAACAGCATGACATGACCGTGCTGACCATCGAAGATCTGGTGGCCTACCGCCAGGCGCACGAACAGAAAGCCAGCTGATATCAGACTGATTTTCTGAATATGAAAAAAGCCGCATACGCGGCTTTTTTTGTGGCTGAAAACGGTGCCGCATCCCTTGTTTTAACCATTCAAATTTATTGAAGATCATCATCATGGTTATCCGGCTGTTTTACCCCGGTAAACGGCGTAGTCTGGTCCACAGAATGTATTGCGACCAACCAAGGATCCTGTATGAACACCCCTCGTATGCCAGCACTTTTCCTCGGCCACGGTAGCCCGATGAACGCGCTGGAAGAAAACCGCTACACCCGGGCATGGCGTACGTTGGGCGAAACCTTGCCACGCCCGAAGGCCATCGTTGCCGTTTCCGCTCACTGGTATACCCGTGGCACCGCAGTCACTGCGATGGAAAAGCCGAAAACCATCCATGACTTTGGTGGTTTCCCACAGGCGCTGTTTGATACCCAGTATCCGGCCCCAGGCTCTCCTGAATTGGCTGCGCAGATCCAGCAAGTGTTGGAGCCAGTTCGCGTCAAGGCCGACGTCAGTGAATGGGGTTTGGATCACGGTACCTGGGGCGTGTTGATCAAAATGTATCCTGAGGCGGACATTCCGGTCGTGCAGCTCAGTATCGACGGAACTCAGCCGGCGGAATATCACTATGAACTGGGCCGCAAGCTGGCGGAGCTACGCGATCGGGGAATTATGATTGTAGCCAGCGGTAACGTGGTACATAACCTGCGGATGGTGCAATGGCAGGGCGACGCCAGCCCTTATCCGTGGGCCACGTCGTTTGATAAATTCGTGCGAGATAACTTGAATTATCAGGGCGATAACCACCCGCTGGTGAACTTTATGCAGCATGAAGGCGCGGCATTGTCGAACCCGACGCCGGAGCACTACCTGCCGCTGTTGTACGTGCTCGGTGGCTGGGACGGCAAGGAAGCGATAACCGTACCGGTTGATGGCATTGAGATGAGCTCATTGAGCATGCTGTCGGTACAGGTTGGTTAAAGGCTCTACGCCGGTCTCAGGCCGGCGTAGATTTATCGGCAAAACCGCAGGACTCGCGGATCACCAAAGAAGGCGGCAGGATGATGCGTTTGGGTGGTTCATCATTGCCCTGAATACGGCTGTACAACAATTCTCCAGCTTTACGGCCAATCTCGCGCGAAGCCACCGATACGGTGGTCAAGCCTGGCTGTACCAGCGAGGCTTCGGTAATATCATCAAAACCAATTAGCGCAAAATCACGGCCAATCTGGCGGTTGAGTTTGCGCAATGTCTGCATCACCCCCAGCGCGACAATGTCCTGATAGCATAAGGCCGCAGTGATCTCCGGATGGGCTTTCAACAGCTGTTCCGCATTCTTGGCGCCGGAACTCTGGCTGGCCTCACTGCCCACAATCCACTCCCCGTTGACCGCGATACCATGCTCTACCAGCTTGCTGGTGTAGCCGCCCAGCCGCTGTGCGCGGGTAGTCGAGCTAATCGATCCTCCGATAAAGGCGATATGACGATGCCCCAGGCTCAGCAGATGCTGAGTTGCTAATTGAGTACCCAGGAAGTTATCGGTGCCGACAAAGTCAAAGTGCGCATCGGCTACCGGCCGGACCACCATAATGGCCGGGATCTTGCGGCGCTTTAGCGTTTCAAAAAACAGCGGGGGTGTTTGCCGGGCGGCGCACAGCACCATGCCGCTGGTATTATTTTGCAGCAGGGAGTCGACAAATTTTTGCTGCCTGTCGGCGGACTCTTCGCTGTTGGCCAGAAACAGCATCAACTGGTGGCGTTCCATTTCCTGGCTCAGCCCGGCGGTCATCTCCGCATAAAACGGATTGGTGATGTCGTGCAGCAGCAGGCCGACCTGATTGCTGCTGCGATTGCGCAGGTTAGCGGCGGTCTGATTGTAGACATAGCCCAGCTCATCAATGGCGCTCAGCACGCGCTTGCGGGTGGCGTCCGATATGCGGCCACGATTGCGCAATACCATCGATACGGTCGCGGTGGAGACTTTTGCGTGCGCGGCGACGTCCGCCAAGGTTATTGTGCTCATTTCATCTCCTGTCGGTACCGACTGTCACATCAAGGTATAACGATTAACCTTATTTCATAAAATTCCGCCAATAAATCGTGATTGGCATCACGAAATATCGGCTTTTTATGAGGTTATTATCGATTGTATGAGGTTAATCTCGTTAATCAGCCTATTTAACCCAAGGTTAATCGATTAATCTTTTTCTATGTATCCAGCTCATAGGCAGAAGAATATGACAGAGCAACAGCATAAAGCAACCGGCTATGACAAGTCTCCAGAAGTGGCGGTACAGGGGTTTGACCACGCCGCCTGGCAAGGGTGGCAGGCAGTGACCGAGGCGGTCAGCCGTAAGATTGCCGCCTTAGAGCTGCGCAAAACCCTGTTGATCGTTGATTGCTACCATGGGGTGAATCTGGCAGAGCTAGTCGAGAATGTTATTAATCCTCTGCAGCCGGTCAGTAGCGTCAATGCCGAATCGGCCAAATACGATGAGCCGCACATTCACGCGATGATTGAGCGCAATTTAACGGATGACCGCGTGTTTGGCGTGCTGTCGTGCCATGAAATGTCCGAGTTTTTTGATGCTGAGCGCGTCCAGCAATTGCGCGATCAAATTGCGCGTGTCGACAGTGGGCTGGTGGTGGTTTATGGGCCGGGCGCGGCGCTGATCGTCGAAGCCGATATCTTGGTGTATGCCGATATGGCCCGCTGGGAAATCCAGCAGCGTTTCCGCCGCGGTGAACTGGGTAACTGGGGGGTGAATAATGTGGATGAAGATGTGCTGCGCCGCTACAAGCGAGCCTTCTTCGTGGAATGGCGAGTCTTCGATCGTCATAAAACCCCGTTGCTGCAGCGTGCCGATTTTGTGTTGGACACCAATCAGGCCGGCCAACCCAAACTGGTGAGCGGTGCGGCTTTCCATGCCGGGTTGCAGCAGGCTACCCAACGCCCATTCCGCGTAGTGCCTTTTTTTGACCCTGGCGTTTGGGGCGGCCAGTGGATGAAGCAACAGTTCGATCTCGACCCGACGGCAGCCAACTATGCATGGTGTTTTGACTGCGTGCCCGAGGAAAACAGCCTGCTAATGCGTTTTGGTGACGTCCGGGTCGAGATCCCCTCACAGGATTTGGTGTTGTTATATCCCCGCCCCTTGCTGGGCGAGCGGGTTCATGCCCGTTTCGGTGCCGAATTCCCGATCCGCTTTGACCTGCTCGATACCGTCGGTGGGCAAAATCTCAGCTTCCAGGTGCACCCGCTGACGGAATACATCCAGCAGCATTTCGGTATGCATTACACCCAGGATGAAAGCTATTACATTCTGGCGGCAGAGCCGGGGGCTGAGGTGTACCTGGGCGTGAAAAACGGCACCGAACCGCAGGCGATGATGGCTGACCTGGCCGCGGCCCAAAGAGGTGAAAAGGCCTTCGATGACCCGCGTTTTGTTAATCGTTTCCCGGCGCGTAAACACGACCATTTTCTGATCCCGGCAGGGACGGTGCATTGTTCCGGCTCCGGCTCCATGGTGCTGGAGATCAGCGCTACACCTTATATTTTCACCTTCAAACTGTGGGACTGGGGCCGCCTGGGGTTAGATGGCCAGCCACGCCCGGTGCATCTGCAGCATGGCGAACAGGTGATCAACTGGCAGTGCGACACCACCTGGGCGAAGGAGCACCTGGTGAACCGTATTGAACAGGTTGCCGAAGGGGCAGGCTGGCAGGAAGAGCGAACCGGTTTGCACGAGCGCGAATTTATCGAAACCCGTCGTCACTGGTTTAGTGAACCGGTGCTGCACCATACCGAAGGCCGGGTGAACGTGTTGAATCTGGTCGAAGGCGAAGAGGCGGTGGTTGAAAGCCCTGAAGGCCATTTCGCGCCCTTTGTGGTGCATTACGCCGAAACCTTTATCGTACCGGCCGCCGTGGGGCCATACCGTATCAGCCCCCATGGTCGTAGCCTGGGCAAAACCCTGGGCACCATCAAAGCCTGGGTAAGGGGATAAGCATTATGTTGAAAGTGATAGTGACCTCCCATGGCCCGCTGGCCGAGGCGCTGATGAGCAGCGCACGTATGGTTTACGGTGATCTGCCGGGGACCAGCCATGTGGGCCTGAGTGAAGGTGCCGGTATCGAAGCCTTTAAACAGGCGTTTGCTGACGAATTGCAGCGGGTGAGCGCAGGGGCGGACGGTGTGCTGGTGCTGTGCGACATGCTGTGCGGCACGCCCTATAACGTGGCCTGTCGCCACGCTTTTGATCCCCAAACGCCGGTGCCGATGGCCGTGGTGACCGGCGTGAATTTCCCGATGCTGTTGATGAGTGCCGAATTGCTGGAAGAAAAGGACGTTCACCAGGCAGCTCAAGAGCTGGTAGCGCTGGCGGGGGAGGCGATTGCCGTTGCCCGTCCGGCGGTAACGGCACAATTGGACGATTTCTGAGGAGAGAAGATGGCCATTTCATTTGTACGTATCGACGACCGGGTCATTCACGGTCAGCTGGTCACCCGCTGGGCGAAGGAGTTGCCTTGCGACGGTATTGTGGCGATCGATGATGAGGTGGCGGCAGATCCGTTGCTGTCATCGGTGATGAAGGGGGCGGTACAGGACACTAAAGTGTGGCTGTTTACTGTGCAGCAGGCGATAGAAAAGCTGCCTAAGGTGATCGCCAGCGACAAGCAGTACTTTGTGATCGGCAAGTCGCCGGTCACGCTGCGCAGGTTGATAGAGGCAGGGATCGATCTGAGTAATCGTAACAAGAAAATTAACGTCGGGCCGATGTCTGCCCGCAGGGACACGGTGACCATTGGCCCCAATCAATCGGTAAGCACGATAGAGGCGGAGGCCTTTGATTTCCTTACTGAACAGGGACATGCCATCGAATTCCGTTTAGTCCCTGACGCCAGTCATTTCAGCTGGCTGGACGCTAAAAAGAAACTCAAATAAGCCTGAACGGCAGGAGTGAACTATGTGGTTTGAAGCGACGCTTATCGGGATACTTTGCTATCTCGGTGCGCTGAGCAGCCCCTGGCTGCTGGGACTGACCGGAGGCTGGTATATTCTCAGCCGCCCGTTGGTTTCCGGCATGCTGGTGGGGGCTATTCTCGGCGATGTACAGACCGGCATTATCATCGGTGTTGCGGTTCAGGCGGTGTATATCGCCATGGTCACACCGGGCGGATCGATGCCGGCCGATCTCAACTTTGTGGCGTTCCCGGCAATTGCGCTGGGCATTCTTTCCGGTAAGGGAACCGAGGTGGCGGTGGCGCTGGCGGCGACTATCGGCATCATGGGGACCGTGTTGTTCAACGCCATGATGGTGCTCAATTCTTACTGGAATCACCGTGCAGATTTGGCGGTTGAGCGCGGCGATGAGCGAGGTATTTACCTCAATAGCGCCATCTGGCCGCAGGTCACCAACTTCCTGCTGCGTTTTATTCCGACGTTTATCGCGGTGTTTTTCGGGGCGCGCTACATCAACGCCTTTATGGATAGCCTGCCGGCGCTGGTGTTGACCACCATGAACGTGGTGGGCGGCATTCTGCCTGCGGTCGGCATCGCCATTCTTCTCAAACAGATTATTAAAAGCTACAGCATGCTGATTTACTTCCTGGTGGGGTTTATCTGCATTGTTTTCCTCAAGCTGAATATGGTGGCGCTGGTGATTGTCGGCGCGCTGCTGGCACTGATTCACTACAACTATAAGCCAGAGCCGCAGGTGGCCGCCGCACAGGCCGCGCCTCAGGCTGATGATGAGGATGAATTCTAATGGATACGCCAACACCTAAATTGAATAAGCAGGATCTGCGTCGTTGCTGGCGCAGCTGGATGATGTACAACCTGTCATCGATGAGCTTCGAGCGCCTGGAATCTTACGGTTTTTGCCTGAGCATGATGCCGGCGCTGAAAAAATTGTATCAGGATAAACAGCAGCGTATTGAAGCCATTCGCCGTCATACCTCTTTCTACAATACCGAGCCACAGCTGGGTGCGATTGTTAACGGCATGGTGATTGGGCTGGAAGAAAAACGCGCCAACGGCGAGCCGATCGACGGGGAAACCATCAACACGCTCAAAGTGGGGTTGATGGGGCCAGTGGCCGGCATTGGTGACTCTATGGTGCCGGGCATGTTGATCCCGATTTTGTTGAGTATCGGTATGGCGCTGGCGGCCGGTGGCAGTGTGATTGGCCCGCTGTTTTACATCATCGCGTTTAGCCTGATCGTCATTCCGGGGTCTTACTGGCTGTTTATGAAAGGCTACCATATGGGCTCCGGCTCGGTGGAGATGCTGGTCAGCAGCAAGTCCTCACGGCTGCGTGAGGCACTTTCCCTGCTGGGGGTGTTCGTCATGGGCGGCGTAGCGGCGAGCTACGTCAAACTGGGGACTGGGCTGGAGTTTGTTACCAAAGACGGGGTGAATATCCACCTGCAACAAATGCTGGACGGTATTTTTCCTAACCTGATGCCGTTGATCGTGGTGCTGGCGACCTGGTATCTGATGGCCAAACGCGGACTTTCACCGGTGAAAGCGATGCTCGGGCTGCTGGTATTGGCCGCGGCAGGGGTGGCCTGCGGTTTGTTCTCATAAACTATCAATGAGTGACACGTAGGGGCGAATATATTCGCCCCGTTCTTTTTTACGGCTCAAATCGTTGCCATTTTTCCGCTACGCTGCCGGGTTTGGAAATGAACTGGAAGCGCGCCGGGTCAGCTTCAAACTGCGAGTATAAGGGGGCATCACTCAGGCCGAACTCGTGGTATTGGCGTGGTCCGATGGCGTGCAGCCTGCCGGATTGATATCGTGGATTCTGTTGCCAGATAATATGGTTGCCCTGCAATAGCGGGTACCAAGCCAGCCCTTTGTACTCACGTACTGCATCATATTCGAAGCCATATTCACGATCGCACCAGGCGGCGAAGGTCAGCGGCTGATTGGCATCGGCGGAAATGGTGGCGTGCGCCCATCCTGGTGGTACCAATACCTTTTCGCCCGGGCCGGCATGCACGGCAAAGCAGCGGCCCGGCTCATGTTCCACCCGTTCTTGCATGTAAATAATGGCCTTCCCTCGCCAGATCTCGTACAGCTCCGGCGGTGACCAGCCACTGTGTACGCTGATGCGGTGCACATGACCCTGACTGCGTATCGGCTCCTGACCCAACTGGCCTTTGGCATAGGTGACAATGCCGAACAACAACATGCGTTTTTTCAATTCAGCCAAATGCCGCTGTTTGGCGACGTCCATGGCGATGGCATAGACCTGCTCTGGCCCGCTGCAGTCGGGATCGCGTAGTGAGAGGCGGATTTGTTCCAACGTCCGAATCTCCGGCAAGGGGCCAATCACCTCTTCGCCATAGGCAAACCCCATCGGATGCTCGCTAATGGAGACATCCAGGCCAAATCTAAGCATCGAATCACTCATATTGCGCCTCCGTTTTCCAACCGCTGCCGTCGGCAAACACCCGCAGTTTGAAGCCCTGTGGCTGGAGTGCATCGTAGTTGTGTCCCGCCACCGTTGGCCAAACCGCCAGTGCGGACAGCACCTCAGTACCGGTGTTGATCAGGCGGTGGGCGGTAAAGGAAGGAATATGGTGAACGCTGCCGGGGGAGACCTGTTCCAGCCTGCAAGCACCGTCGCGGTGTTGCAGCAGCAGCAAACCCTGGCCACGCAGGCCAAAATAGAATTCCGCCTGTTCGGGGCGTTGATGAAAATGCCCGCGGGTCATAAAGAATTCGTTGCCTACCCGGCCAGGTTGCAGGTGAGTGGTGCCTACAAACAGCTCACCCTCCTGTTGTACGGAAGGCAGCATTTCTACCTGATACACGGCAAGTTCTGCCGGCATCGCCCGCCATGCGGCAGGATCGGCAAAGATCCCAGCCAGACTGGCCAGGGTTGTAGATTTCCGTTGAATATCAGCTGCGGTAAAGCATCCGTCGGCCAGGTTGACCTGCGGTGGAATAATGGAAGTCAGTTTCATATCTGGTTGCTCCGCCCGAGGAGAACAGACGCTTCGAGTATAAAAGGTTAATCGATTAATCACTAGCCGGAAAGCATAAAAAAAGCGCGATATAATCGCGCTTGATATCAACCAATTTAATCGTTAGCCGAGGATGATGTGCGGGTAGAAACGCGACAGATCCTGGGTGATCAGCTCACGATCTTCACGCAGACCAATACCGCAGGGTTGATCGTCAACCAGCCAACTGCCGATCAGCGTATAGCTGCCTTCGAACTGTGGCAGCGGGTGGAACTGCTGCACGATCATGCCTTCTTCGCCGTAAGGGCCGTCAACGCGCGCGACTTCCTGACCGTTCTGCACGATCTGGATATTGGCGCCTTCGCGTGAGAACAGCGGCTTGGTGACGTAGTGATCGAGCTGTGGATGATCGTCTTCTGCAAAGTAAGAGGCCAGCAGATTCGGGTGATCCGGGAACATTTCCCACAGCATCGGCAGCAGGGCCTTATTGGAGATAATGCTTTTCCACGCCGGCTCCAGCCAGCGCACGCCGGCATCTTCCAGCTTGGTGGAAAACATCTCGCGCAGCATGAATTCCCACGGGTATAGCTTGAACAGATTACCGATAACCTGATTTTGCAGGTCGGTAAACTGGCCCTTTTCGCCCAGACCAATCTCTTCCATAAACAGGAACTCGGTCGGGACTCCGGCTTCCAGCGCGCAGTCCTGCAGATATTGCACGGTACCGCGATCTTCCTCGCTGTCCTGGCAACAGGCCAGGTGCAGCAGGCCGAAACCGTGGTGTGCTTTCAGATCGGCGAAACGCTCGATCAGTTTTTCCTGCAGACTGTTGTACTGATCGGACTCCGGGCTGAGCTTGCCGGCGTTGATCTGGTCTTCCAGCCACAACCATTGGAAAAAGGCCGCTTCATACAGCGAGGTCGGGGTATCGGCGTTGTTTTCCAGCAGCTTGGGCGGATTGATACCGTCGTAGGCCAGATCGAGACGTGAATACAGCGACGGCTGGCTGGTACGCCATGAGCTGCGTACGAACTCCCAGGTGTGTTTCGGGATGCGGAACTTGGTCATCAGCGCATCGCTGCCGACCACTTTCTCCACCACCTGCAGGCACATCTGGTGCAACTCAGCGGTGGCATTTTCAATTTCTTCAATCTGCGCCAGCGTGAATTGGTAATAGGCGTCCTCACACCAGTAGGGTTCGCCATACATGGTGTGGAAGCGGAAGCCGAATTCGGTGGCCTTTTCGCGCCAGTCCGGGCGCTCGGTGATCGCAACGCGTTTCATGCATTAACCGCCCATGCTGCGTGAGCTGGAGGTCGCGCTGCTGCGCTGCATGCTGGTCTGCTTGGCGACGGATTCGCCAAAGCCACCACGGGTGACGGTATTGGTCACTGCCGGTTTCGGTGCCATGGCGGTTTTTGGCACCGTCATGGTACGGCCGCCTGCGGTGGCCGGACCGTAGCTCTTGCCGGAGGCATCAACGAATTTGCCGTTGGCCGGGCTGGCGGCGTTTTTAGAGGTGAACAGCGGTTGCTGAGCAAAGCCGGAGCCGCCCATCATACGGCCCATCATGTAGCCCGCCATCAGCGGCATCCAGAAGCTGCCGCTGCTCTGTGACTCTGCAGCCATGCCGGCCTGTGCCGGGGCGGGTGCCTGAGTACACTGTGCTTCACCGAACTCGGCGACACAGTCTTCGCGAGTTGCGTATTTTGGTGCGGTTTTTGCGGCTTCTTTCAGGGCGTTGTTATAGGCCGTGGTGCACTGCTCGCTCATCGAGGGGTTAGTGCGCGAACAGTCGTCGGCATTTTGATACATAGAAACCGTTTCATCGCTCTTTTCGCAGCTGGCCAGCATAAAGACGGCGCTGATCGCCAAGGCTACGGGCGCAACGCGGTAGTCGCGCCAGGATTTGCGGAACGTCTCTCGGTTGATGTTTTTTGTCCGTTTCATCGTTATTCATCCCATCAGTCGGGCTGTATTCGCCCATTCCCAGTAATGGCGGTAAGGATAGGGTAAAGATGGTCAAAATTAAAGCTGAAATGCCTACGGAATCCACTCTTTACGCAGCTATACGTTGGGTTGTGCGCCAGTTCGCTTTACCGGCTAAAAAAGCCTCGACAGAGTTTCATTATGAAACGTTATGGGTAAAGTAATGTTCCATAATGAAACGAAAATACCGGAGGTCGCAAAGCCTTCGGCAAGCCCTATAGTCAGTCCATAACAACGCGACGGCACAAGACCGACGCACTATCACCTGATATCTGAACGTTACCATCGCCAATTTCCCTACAAGGATCCGGTTATGTTGAGAATCATCCAGTCCCCAGGCAAGTACATCCAGGGTGCCAACGCATTGGCCGCCGTGGGCGAATACGCGAAAGCCCTTGCCGACCATTATTTCGTGATCGCCGACGACTTCGTGATGAAGCTGACGGGCGATACCCTGATGGGCAGCCTGCACCAGCACGGGGTGAAGCATCACGCCTGTGTGTTCAACGGCGAATGCTGCCATAAGGAAATCGACCGACTGGGCCAGGAACTGAAGGCCCATGGCTGTCGCGGTGTGATTGGCGTCGGCGGCGGTAAAACGCTGGACACCGCCAAGGCTATCGCCCATTACCAGCATCTGCCGGTGGTGCTGATCCCGACCATTGCTTCCACCGATGCGCCAACCAGTGCGCTATCGGTGATCTACACCGAACAGGGCGAATTTGACGAATATCTGATCCACACCAGTAATCCGGACATGGTGATAATGGACAGCGCGATTATCGCCAGGGCGCCGGTGCGGTTGCTGGTGGCAGGCATGGGCGACGCGCTTTCAACCTATTTTGAAGCGCAGGCCTGTTTCGATGCCCAGGCGACCAGCATGGCGGGCGGCAAATCCACGCTGGCGGCATTGAGCCTGGCACGGTTGTGCTATGAGACGCTGCTGGCGGAGGGCGTTAAGGCCAAGCTGGCGGTTGAGGCCGGTGTGGTGACGGAAGCGGTCGAGCGCATTATCGAGGCCAATACCTATTTGAGCGGCATCGGTTTCGAAAGCAGTGGCCTGGCGGCTGCACACGCCATTCATAACGGTTTTACCGTGCTGGAAGAGTGCCATCACCTGTACCACGGCGAAAAAGTGGCGTTTGGCACGCTGTCACAGTTGGTGCTGCAAAACAGCAGCATGGCGCAGATCGAAACGGTGCTGGATTTCTGCCAGCGTCTCGGCCTGCCTGTCACGCTGGCGCAGATGGGCGTTAGCGGCGACCCGGCAGAAAAAATCATGGCGGTGGCCGAAGCCAGCTGCGCGGTCGGCGAAACCATCCACAATATGCCGTTTGAGGTCACACCTGCCAGCGTACAGGCGGCCATTCTGACGGCAGACCGGCTGGGCAATGCCTGGCTGCAACAACACTCAAGCTGATAGAGCAGGGGCGCAGCACGCTGCGTCCCGTTGGCCAAACGAGGAAATAACCGTGAAAAAACTGATTAACAAGGTTGAGTCGGTACTGGAAGAGCAACTGCTGGGGTTGGCAGAGGCTCATCCTGAGCTGTTGGTGCATCAGGAGCCGGTGTTTGTCACCCGCGCCGATGCGCCGGTAGCGGGCAAGGTGGCAATCCTGTCCGGCGGCGGCAGCGGTCACGAGCCGATGCACTGCGGTTTTGTCGGTGAAGGCATGCTCGACGGTGCCTGCCCGGGGGAAATTTTTACCTCGCCAACGCCGGATAAAATGTACGAGTGCGGCCAGGCGATCGACGGCGGTGCCGGGGTGTTGTTGCTGATTAAAAACTACACCGGCGACGTACTGAACTTTGAAACCGCCACTGAGCTGCTGCATGACAGCGGTATCCAGGTGGCGACGGTGCTGGTGGATGATGATGTGGCGGTTAAAGACAGCCTGTTCACCGCCGGGCGACGCGGGGTGGCCAATACCGTGCTGATGGAGAAACTGCTCGGTGCGGCAACGGCGCGTGGCGATGACCTCGATAGCATCGTGACGCTGGGCCACAACATCAATAATCACGGGCATTCGATTGGCATCGCGCTGGGGGCCTGTACCGTACCGGCTGCCGGCAAACCGTCATTCGTGCTGGCGGAAAACGAGATGGAATTCGGCGTCGGTATTCACGGTGAACCGGGGATTGCGCGGCGCCCGTTCACCACCCTGAATGCAGCGGTGGACGACATGTTCCATACCCTGATCGACCATGGCCATTACCAGCGCACCATCCGCGTCTGGGATCGTCAACAGGGCGAATGGCGCGATGAAGTGCAGACCAAACAACCGCTGACACGCGGTGACCGGGTGATCGCACTGGTCAACAACCTGGGTGCGACGCCGCTGTCCGAACTGTATGGCGTTTATCACCGGTTGGCAGAGCGTTGTGCCGAAGCGGGCATGATTGTTGAGCGCAGCCTGGTGGGTTCCTATTGCACATCGCTGGATATGCAAGGGGTCTCAATCACGCTGCTGAAGGTGGATGACGAACTGTTGTCCCTGTGGGATGCGCCGGTGAAAACGCCAGCGCTGCGTTGGGGTTGCTGAGGAGGAGTCATGGCGTTAACCAAACAACAAGTGGTCGACTGGCTGATGTGTTGCGGCGAAGTGTTTGCGCAGCAGCGTGATTTTCTAACCCGGCTGGATACCGAGATCGGTGATTCCGACCACGGGCTGAACATGAACCGCGGCTTCAACAAGGTGGTGGAAAAGCTGCCTTCGGTGGCGGACAAAGACATCGGTTTTATCCTGAAGAACACCGGCATGACGCTGCTGTCCAGCGTGGGGGGAGCCAGTGGTCCGCTGTTTGGCACCTTCTTCATCCGTGCAGCACAGTCGACCAATGCCAAGCAGAGCCTGGATCTGGCGGAGCTGCATCAAATGGTGCAGGAAGGCGTCGAAGGCGTGGTGATGCGCGGCAAGGCGGAGCCGGGTGATAAAACCATGTGTGACGTCTGGTGGCCGGTGGTGGAAAGCCTGGGCCAATCGGCTCAGCAGCAGCTAAGCGTGGCGGAGGCTTTGCAGCGCGCCAGTGAACGGGCGGAGCAGGCGGTTGAAAGCACCATCACCATGCAGGCACGCAAAGGGCGGGCCAGTTACCTGGGTGAACGTAGCATTGGTCATCAGGATCCGGGGGCCACCTCGGTGATGCTGATGATGAAAACGCTGGCAGCGGTCGCCGGCCAATAGCAGGAGGCGAGATGATCAATATCGTTGTAGTTTCACACAGCGCGCTGTTGGCGCGCGGGGTTGAAGAGCTGGCGTTGCAGATGATGCGTGGCGATGGCTGCAAACTGGTGCTGGCGGCGGGTGTCGATGATGCGGAACACCCGATAGGCACCGATGCTGTCAAAGTGATGGAAGCGATTGAGTCGGTGGCTGACGGGGCGGGCATTGTGGTGCTGATGGATTTGGGCAGTGCGCTGCTGAGTGCCGAAACCGCGATCGACCTGCTGGATCCGTTGTTAGCCACCAAGGTACGGCTATGTTCGGCACCGCTGGTCGAAGGGACGCTGGCCGCGGTGGTGGCTGCTAATGCCGGAGCCGGGCTTGAGCAGGTACTGGCCGAGGCGCAGGGCGCATTACAGGCCAAACAGGCGCAGTTGGGGGAAGCGGCCGCGCCGGTTGCTCAAAGCGTTGAATTGCCGCTGGCTCAGGGGAAAAGCGTCAGTTGGACGGTACAGAACCCGCATGGGCTCCACGCCCGACCGGCGGCGCGGCTGGCCGAAGCGTTGGCCCCCTTTGATGTCGAGCTGGTGCTGGAAAAACAGGGCCAGTGCGCCAATCCGCGCAGTCTTAACCAGATTGCGCTTTTGCAGGTGCGCCACGGCGACACCATTCGGCTGATTGCAGGCGGTCCACAGGCCGAACAGGCGCTGGCGGCGTTTAGCGCACTGGCGGAGCAGCACTTTGGCGAAACGGTCTCCGAGCAGAGCCTGCCGTCGCTGCACGGTATTCCGGTAGCGGAAAGCGTGACCAGTGGCCCGGTGTGGCAGGCGCTGAGCTTCTGGCCGACAGTGGTCGAGCGCACTATTGGTGCCGACGACGTGCTGAATGAACAACAGAGGTTGCGTCAGGCCCTGCAGCATACGCTGAGCGATTTGAACCGACTGGCGGAGCGCACCGGCTCATTGATTGGCAAACCGCAGGCGGCCATATTCGGCGCCCACAGCATGCTGCTGGACGATCCAGATCTGCAGCAGGCGGCCTATACCCGCATCGCCCGCCAGCAATGCAGCGCCGAGCAGGCATGGCGGCAAGAGATGGAAGCGATTGCCGGGGAGTATCGTGAACTGGACGATGAATATATGCGGGCGCGGGAGTTGGACGTGCGCGACATGCTGCGTCGCACCCTGAGTCATCTGCAACAGCAGCCGTTACCGGTGATTACGTTAACCGTGCCGTCCATTCTGGTGATGGATGAACTGATGCCGTCTGACGTGGTGATGCTCGATCGTCGTCTGGTGCTCGGCATCTGCTTAAGCGGCGGTAACGCACTGTCGCACAGCGCAATTTTGGCGAAGGCGATGGGCATGCCGATGGTGGTGGGCATGAACGATTGCATGAGCAAAACCCGCAACGGCCAGAAAGCGATGCTGGATGCGGCGCGCGGTGTGCTGCAACTCAGCCACTGACGGCGTGCCCTCAGGCGCGCAGCTTAAACTGGCGAATATCAATTTGATGCTGTTTGATTTTTCGCCACAGTGTGGTGCGACCAATGCCCAGCAGCTGCGCCATTTCGCTCAATTGTCCGCGGCTGACGTTAGCCGCGTGAATGATAGCCTGACGTTCCATCTCAGCCAGTGTTAATAGCGGTATGCCCGGCTGCGGTTCACTTTCCAGCAGTGGCTGGTGGCTGAGCAAGTGCTCGGGCAAATCCGCCAGTTGCAGATGGTGGCCGTGGCACATCATCGCGGTGCGCTCCACCACCCCCTTCAGCTCCAGATCGTTGCCGGGCCACAGATACAGACCGAGCTGGACCATCACTTCGTCATCCACCCGAAAACGGCATTGGAAATGCTGTTCCAGCGTACGCAAGTGGTGCTTCACCAGCAGCGGAATATCACTCAGCCGTTGGCGCAGCGCCGGGATTTGGATCTCGAACGCCTGCAGGCTGTAGAACAGTTGGCGGCGAAAGCGATTCTGCTGCACCAACAGCGGCAGATCGGCGGCACTGCTGGCGATCACCCTCACATCGACCGGGATCACCCGATTGGAGTTGAGCCGCATGACTACGCCGGTTTTCAGCACCTGCAGCAGCGCAGACTGCATCTCCGCCGGCAAATACTCGATTTGTTCCAGGTACAGCGTGCCGCCATTGGCCAGTTCAAACTTGCTGAGCTGGCCCGCTTCTTCCTCGTTGGCATCGCTGCCGAGCAGCTCCCGCAGCCCCTGGGCTTCCGGCAAGAGCTGGCAGTTGAGGGCGATGTACGGCCCGCCGGCGCGCTCACTGGCGTTGTGGATCGCCTGGCTGAGTAGCTCCTTGCCGACGCCTTCTTCGCCGCACAGCAGGATCGGGTGCTGGCCTTTCGCCGCCTGCTGGCCATAGCGAATCAGCCGCCGCATCTCCAGCGAGGCGGAAGGCATCTGTTCAAAACTGTGGCTGACGCGCCCCAGTTGGCTGCTGACATACTGATGCAGTCGTTCGAGCGGATGGAGCAGGGCGATAAAGCTGCAGCGCTCGCCGTCGAAGATCGGCTTGAGGGTTAGCAGCGCCGCAATAAACTGCCGCTGGCTTTCGAAGGTCACTTCAACGTGTTGCAGCGGCTGACGCTGTGCGATGGCCCGGTTGAGCAGAGCGGGCAGCGTCAGCAACTGGCTCAGGGGTTTGCCCTGACTTTGTTGTTCATCCAGCTTGAGTAAGGAAGCGGCACGCTGATTGATGTACTGCAAGTAGCCGCGATGGTCCCAGGCCATGACGCCGTCATCCACCCCGTCGAGCAGGCCGTAAAGCTGATTCAGATGGCGGTTGGATTCCGCCAGCAGGCTGTCGGCGTTGAGTGAATTACCGATCTCACGTGCCAGCGCCAGCGTCAGTGACAAATCGCCGGCGGCACAGTCGGCAAGCAGGCAGCCTAATGCGATCGAGCCGCGTTGGCGGCCACTGTTGTCATAGACCGGCGTGGCGCAGAATGACCAGTCGTGCAGCGCCTCGCGCACATGTTCGCTGCCGCGGACCTGCATTGGGTGGCCCTCCGACACCGCCAGTGACGGTGCATTGGTGCCGATGTCACCTTCCGCCCAATAAGCGCCAGGCATAAAACCCAATTGTTGCAGATGCTCGCGCGTTGGCATATCACCGCACAGCCACAGCATGCAGCCACTTTCGTCGAGGATCATCAGCAGGCAGCGCCGTTGTTCCATGTACTCGCACGCGTCTTCCAGCGCCGCCTGGCCGAGCGTCAGCAGATCGTTCTTACGCTGGCAGATGGAATTAAAGGTGGCGCCGAGCGCGCAGTGGGGGGCTTTCCACACCGCGGGCTGCATCAGGCTGCGGCAGCGTAGCCAGGAAGCATAGATGGCCGGCGCAGGGCGTTGTGCGGGTGGCAGGTTGCCTGCGATCAGGCGTTGCCAGCTTGAGGTGTTTTCCATTGGATCCCGTCCAGACGAGATAAAGCGATAGCGGTGATGATATCACCGCAGGGTGGAATGTCATTTTTGAACGATCAGGGCATTTATCGCCGAATCAAAATGATCTTGCATCGCCTCTCTGGCTCCGGCTTCATCGCGTTGACACACTTTTTCTAAAATAGCCTGGTGAACGCTAATGATCTTTTCACGACGATCGTTGATATCGTGGGCCTGCAAACCGGCTGCAATAGAGTTCTCCAGTGGCGCGCGCAGCGCTTGTAACAACAACGCGTAGATTGGATTCCCCGATGCTTCCGCCAGTATCAAGTGAAACTGTGAATCGTGAATAATAAACTGCTGATGGTCGCCAAAGACATTACGTAAATTCTCCATCTCATTACGTAACCTGGAGAAGTCCTCATCCGAAGCGTGCCGGGCTGCCAACGCCGCACACTGCACCTCCAGGGTTTTACGCAACTCCAGTATCTCACCGGTGGATATCTGCCGGGTCACCATGGAATAGTTGAAAATCGTCTCCAATGCCGAGGAGTTGACGGTCTGCACTCTGGGATGTTTACCGCTGCTGATATCCAAAATACCCAGAATAGACAGGGCCTGAAATGCCTCACGCACCACGCCACGACTGACTCCAAGCGTTTCAATCAGTTGCTTCTCACTGGGCACCTTTTCACCCGGTTCCAGCTTGTTTGTTGTAATGAGATCGAGCAGGTAATTCCTTACCTGATCTGACAGTGTGCTTTTCTCAATTACCGGTTTAATCATGCTCATTGTGCAGCTCTCTGGACTCGTTTATCGAGGGTCTGGCGGTGTCTACAGTATCAGATAAGTTTAAATTCCAATGGATCAATATGTTATCGGCTGATGGTTTTTTTTATCAATGGCTGGTCGCCGATATATTCGCGATAAAGATCACATCGCCAGGATGTTCAGCTTTTCCGCTTTTTTTATTTCCCCTAACCTGTCTTACAGGTAGACAGTATGACACTTTAAATTATGCGGATAAAGAGGAACAACACATGGATTCTGCTGATAACAAACTGTTTGATAATATTAAAGAAAATTTATCTACCGCCCTGTTGGGCGATATTCTTGATGAGATGGGCTTGCACCATCAATTTCTCCATCCTCGATTACAGCCCCTGGCCGTTCACATGCGTATTGCCGGGAGGGCGATGCCCGTTTTGGAAGCCGACTACGCCACTTTCCCAAACACGAAAAGCCAGGGTCCGCTGGGAGACAAAGCTTTTGGCGTGATGTTTGAAGCCTTGGATAGCCTGACGGAAAACGAAGTTTATATTGCCAGCGGGTCATCACCTACTTACGCACTTTGGGGCGGGCTGATGTCCACGCGTGCCAGCCACCTTAAAGCGGCAGGCGCTATTTTGAATGGTTACTCCAGAGATAAGCACGAAATTTTGGCGCTGGATTTCCCTGTTTTCTCTCGCGGAAATTATGCTCAGGATCAAAAAGTGCGTGGCAAGGTTCTCGACTACCGTGTCCCTGTGAATGTGGATGGCGTGCTGATTTCTCCGGGCGATATGGTGGTGGCGGATGAAGAAGGTGTGCTGGTGATCCCCGCGCGTGTAGAACAGGAAGTGATTGGCCTGGCTGTGGAGAAAAAGGCAATGGAAAACAAAGTCCGTGATGCCATTGCCCAGGGAATGGGGGCGGTTGAGGCCTATCAACGGTTTGGGGTGATGTAATCCACATCCTGTTTCCAGAATGCGAGGACATGACAATGTTTAAAAGTAAACGCTGGAATATTGTTTTCTTACTTTCTCTGGGTGGCGCGATCAACTACATGGATCGCTCGGCATTTGCCATTGCCGCGCCGATGTTTGCCAGTGACTTACAACTCACCCCCGGTGAACTGGGCATTATTTTTAGCAGCTTCTCCATCGGCTATGCCCTGTTTAACTTTGTTGGTGGCTATGCGTCAGATCGATTTGGACCCAAACTGGTGTTCGCCGTCAGCATGGCGTTTTGGTCGTTCTTTTGCGGACTGATCGGTATGGCAATGGGCTTTGCTTCCATGCTGGTTATTCGAGTTTTGTTCGGAGCTGGGGAAGGTCCCTTTGCCGCCACGCTCAATAAAATGGTCAACAACTGGTTTCCTCGTCGCGAAATTGGTAGCGCCATCGGCGTAGCCACTGCCGGCAACCCATTGGGCGGTGCCGTTGCGGGATCGATCATGGGAACACTGGTGCTGTTTATTGGCTGGCGAATGGCGTTTGTTGCTATCGCCTTGCTTGGATTTGTCTGGTTGGCCTTCTGGATAAAAATTGCCAGGGATCGGCCAGAGCAACACCCCTCCATTTCACCAGAGGAATTGACGCTGATTCAGCAGGGGCAGCAGGGCGAGGATGAAGATATTGATGAGTCATCACTGCCTCTATCTTTCTATATTAAACAGCCCACCATCCTGGCCACGGCCTTCGCCTTTTTTGGTCTGAACTACATTCTGTTTTTCTTTCTTTCCTGGTTCCCCAGCTATTTGTCGACCTCTCAGCATCTCAGCCTGAAGGACATGAGCATCGTCAGCGTGATCCCATGGTTGCTTGGTTCCATCGGGATGGCGCTGGGCGGATACCTGTGTGATTGCCTGGTTCGTAAAACGGGTAATGCCTTGTTATCGCGCAAGGTGGTATTGGTTATTTGCCTTGGCGCCTCGGCAATTTTTGTTATCTGCGTCGGTAATGTCACCAGTGCTACGAGCGCCGTGACGTTGATGGCCTGTGGGATCTTCTTTCTATATTTGTCGGCTACCACTTACTGGGGAATTTTGCAGGACACTGTGGCCCGCAAAAACATGGGGGCGGTTGGCGGTGTGGTTCATGCGACGGCTAACGTGGCGGGCATCTTAGGCCCTATAGTCACCGGATACATCATTCAATGGACAGGGGTCTACAACACGGCTTTCTTCATCGCTGGAGGGGTCGCTGTACTAGGGGCCATTAGCGTAGCGATTTTTGTTAAACCCTTGCGACTCAAGGATACAAAGTACGTATCCGTAATCGGTCATGAATAAAAATAGTTTTGTTCTTCAGGAGATAACGTTATGAAACTTGGCTTTGGTCTGTACAGACACATGCTGGATGATGAACATTTTGCCTTTGCTCGCCAGTGTGGCGCTACTCATATTGTGGTGCATATGGTGGATTACTTTCATCGTAACGATCGCTTTTCTCGTTCGAATCAACCGGTAGGCGATACTCAGGGATGGGGGACCGCGCAGGCGGAGATCTGGAGCACGGAAGAACTTCTTGATATTCGTGCCCGTATGGAGAAATTTGACCTGACCTTTTACGCCATTGAAAACTTCGATCCTTGTCACTGGGACCACATTTTGTTTGATGGACCAAAAAAAGATCAGCAGATAGAAACGGTTAAGCAAATTATTCGCAATGTTGGTGCGGCGGGTATTCCTGTTTTTGGTTATAACTTCAGTTTGGCCGGCGTCGCGGGACGAATAGAGGAAAACAAAGCGCGTGGCGGAGCTAAAACTGTTGGGTTAAACGGGGTGAATGAGCAAACAGAAAGTCCGTTACCGGCCAGCATGGCATGGAATATGGTGGTTGATGAACATGCGACGGGATTGAGGAATGCGACCACGACTGAACAACTGTGGCAGCGCCTGGAGTGGTTCCTTGCACAGATTGTTCCCGTGGCAGAAGCTGCAGGCGTCAGGTTGGCTGCGCACCCTGATGATCCACCGTTGGAGTTTGTCCGTGGACAGCCCCGATTGGTGAATCAGCCTCATTTGTATCAAAAACTGCTGGATTTGCAGCCAAGTCGTTCGAATGCGCTGGAGTTCTGCCTTGGGACGATTGCAGAAATGTCAGAGGGTGATGTTTATCAGGCGGTGGAACGTTATGCGCAACAAGGGGCTATTGCCTACCTGCATTTCCGCAACGTAAAAGGTAAGGTGCCTTACTACCATGAAACCTTTATTGATGAAGGTGATATCGACATGCCGAAGGTGCTACGCATTCTCAAAGAGTGCAAATTTGACGGTGTGCTGATCCCCGATCATTCGCCGCAGATGAGTTGTGATGCGCCATGGCATGCCGGTATGGCTTATGCCATGGGGTATATGAAAGCGATAATGCAGATTATCTAGCGATTTCGTCTTGTTAGTCACACCTTCGTCCCAGGCGTACGGCAATGTACGCCTGTTCTAGCATATCCCTGCCGAGTCACCTGTCGTAACCCTTCCTGTATTTGAGCGGCGATGCCGTGGCGGAAAGCTAAACAAAAAACGGGGTACGGCAGATGCCGGACCCCGTATTCAGCGCAGTACGGCAATCAATTACGGAATGGATTACCGCTGTTGCGTGCAGGCTGGCTGGTGGTAGTCACCGGCGCGGAGGCGCGGGTGGCAACCGGGGCAGCAGCCGGTGCGGAGGTTTGTGGCGCAGGGGCGTTGCTGTTATAGCCTTCAGCGTAAGCGTCCTGTGCGGTGGTCTGCGGTGCGACCACGTCTTGCGAGGTCGAAATCGGTTTACCCAATGCGCCATTCAACATCAACAGGTCATTCTCGTTCAGAGTACCGAGCGCCGACTTGATGTTCAGTTGGTTGATCAGGTAGGTATAACGCGCGCTGGAGAGCTGTTGCTTGGCGTTATACAGCGCACTGGTCGCATCCAGCACGTCGACGATGGTACGGGTACCCACCTGGTAACCGGCCTCGGTTGCATCCAATGAACTCTGAGCAGACACTACCGCTTGTTGGTAGGCGTTGATGCTGCTGATCGAGGCGTTCACGTTATTGAACGAAGAACGCACGGTCTGCACTACGCTGCGGTGGGCGCTTTCCAGTTTCTCGCTGGCGCCAACGAAGTTGTACTGCGCCTGTTGCACCTGTGAGTTGGTCTGGCCGCCGTTATACAGCGGCATATTGAAGCTGATGCCAACCTTATTCTGTCCAGCATCGGAATCGCCGTAACGCGTTGAATCACGAGTAGCGGAACCGTTATATTTGGTATTACTGATGCCGGTTGATGCGCTGACGTCTACCGTTGGCATGTAGCCGGTTTGTGCCGAGCGGATCTGCTCACGGGCCAGATCTTGGCTCAGGCGAGCGGACAACAGGCTCAGGTTGCGGCTTTCGGCTTCTTTCAGCAGGTTATTGACGGCATCCGGGCGTTGGGTGTTGAAACGGTCGGTATTCAACGAGGCCAGTTCCGGATAGAAGGTGCCGGTCACCTGGCGCAGTTTTTCCAGCGCGTTGTCCAGGTTGTTACGGGCGGTGACTTCGGCCGCCAGCACGGTATCGTAGGACGAACGGGCGTTTTGCACGTCGGTGATCGCGACCAGGCCCACGTTAAAGCGTTGGGTGGTCTGGTCCAGGGTGCGGTAAACCGCTTGCTTGTTCGCCTGGGTGTAGGACAGCGTATCGATGGCGCTCAGCACGTTAAAATAGGCGGTAGCGGTATCGAGGATCAGCTGCTGTGACGAGGTCTGAAAAGTCACGTCGGAGATACCGGCGGTTTTTTCCTGCAGCGTCAGCGCACGCCATTTGGACATGTCGAAGACAGTCTGGGTCAACGCCAGGGAGCCGCTGGTGACGTTACTGTTAACGCCGTTATTGTCACGATAACCATTGGTGTAATCGTAACCCGCGGTCAAACCCAACTGCGGCAGCAACGGGCTGCGTGCTTCGTTGATTTTTTCGAATGCGGCGTCACGGTCAGCGGCGGTTTTGCGCAGATCCGGGTTACTTTCCCTGGCCTGTTTGTAGACCTGCAGCAGGTTCTCTGCCTGGCTCATTGCACTGAAGCCGCCCAGGCTCAGTCCGATAAGAAGGGGGAGCAGTTTCTTCATTTGCATTCCTTGTTGTGCAGCAATATTGCTATGTTAGCGCTGACGATAGACGAAATAGTTGCCGATTCTAGCAGAGTCTGCTGTACGCCTGAGTTGGCTGAATGTGCCATCTCGCGTAACTTTTACCTTTCAGGCCGCCTGTTTACCTTAGTTCAACTGGTCGCACACGTCACACCTGATATCATGGCTCACAATCTATCATAAAGCCGCGGAAGATTATCCCGCCGTTTCTGTCATCAAAACTGTTTATTTTATCGGCATACTCATGCAGGAGAATTCACTTATGAGCCACTCGCAACCGTCGCCCGTTACTCTTGATGAAAATGATGTAGAAATTATTGCACGTGAGACGCTTTACCGCGGTTTTTTTTCACTCAATTTATATCGTTTCCGCCACCGCCTGTTCAACGGTGGAATGAGCCCCGAAATTAAACGTGAAATTTTTGAGCGTGGGCATGCCGCGGTGTTACTTCCCTATGACCCGGTGCGCGACGAGGTGGTGCTGATTGAACAACTGCGGATCGCTGCGATCGATTCCAGTAACTCACCCTGGCTACTGGAAATGGTGGCGGGTATGATCGAAACCGGCGAGAGCGTTGAAGATGTGTGCCGCCGTGAAGCGCAGGAAGAAGCCGGCGTCGAGATCGGGCGGTGCAAGCCGGTGCTGAGCTACCTGGCCAGCCCTGGCGGCACCAGCGAGCGCTTGTCAATTATGGTGGGCGAAGTGGACGCGACGACCGCGGTTGGCATCCATGGACTGATCGACGAGCATGAAGATATCCGGGTCCATGTGGTCAGCCGCGAACAGGCTTACCGCTGGGTTGAAGAGGGCGCGATTGATAACGCAGCATCAGTGATTGCATTGCAGTGGCTGGCGTTGCACCATGAATCGTTAAGAAAAGAGTGGGCCAATTAATGAAACAGCGCTATACCCCTGATTTCCCCGAAATGATGAGATTGTGCGAAACCAACTTCGCGCAATTGCGCCGCTTGTTGCCGCGCAATGACGAAGTGGGTGAAACGGTGACTTATCAGGTGAGCGGCGCCAGTTATCGTCTGACCATTATTGAATCCACCCGCTATACCTCGCTGGTGCACATCGAACAGACCGTCCCGGCGGTCAGCTACTGGAGCCTGCCAGCCATGACGGTGAGGCTGTATCATGACGCGATGGTTGCGGAAGTGTGTTCAAGTCAGCAGATCTATCGCTTTAAAGCGCGTTATGATTATCCGAACAAAAAGTTGCATCAACGCGACGAAAAGCATCAAATTAACCAGTTTCTTGCTGATTGGTTGCGCTACTGTTTGGCGCATGGAGCGATGGCGGTTCCGGTTTGTTAAACAGACTGAGATAACAAAGGACACCATTTGGAAAGCCTGTTTAAACCGACCGTGGCAAGTGGGGCCAGGGTCAGGATCCTGCAAATAACAGATACCCACCTTTTTGCCGGCGAAAATGAGACTTTGCTTGGCATTAATACCTATCGCAGCTATCACGCGGTGTTGGACGCTATCCTGGCACAGCAGCGTGATTTTGATCTGGTCGTCGCCACGGGTGATTTGGCTCAGGATCATTCATTGGCTGCCTACCGGCACTTTGCCGAAGGTATTGCACGGTTGCCGGCGCCTTGCGTTTGGCTGCCGGGCAACCATGATTTTCAGCCGGCGATGGTCGACGCACTGGCCGACGCCGGGATTGCCCCGTCAAAACAGGTACTGGTGGGCGATCACTGGCAGGTGCTGTTGCTCGATAGCCAGGTCTTCGGCGTGCCCTACGGCGAGTTGAGCGACTATCAGCTCGAGTGGATGGAGCGCTGCCTGCAAGCCTATCCCGAGCGCTATACCTTAATGTTGCTGCACCATCATCCGCTGCCTTCCGGTTGTACCTGGCTCGATCAGCACAGCCTGCGCAACCCGCATATGCTGGGCGCGGTGCTGCTGCGTTACCCGAAAGTGAATACCCTGCTGTGCGGGCATATTCACCAGGAGCTGGATCTGGAGTGGCAGGGCAGGCGCCTGCTGGCATCGCCGTCCACCTGCGTGCAGTTCAAGCCGCACTGCACCAATTTCACCATCGACGAGGTTTCCCCCGGCTGGCGCTACATTGATTTACTGCCGGACGGCCGCGTCGAAACGCAGGTTTTCCGGTTGGAAAACGACGATTTCCGCCCCGACATGGATTCGGATGGGTACTGATGCCTTCAACACTGCTCTATCTGCACGGTTTTAACAGTTCGCCGTTCTCGGCCAAGGCAACGTCTTTCAAGGCGTGGCTGGCCGAACATCATCCGCATATCGAGGTATTGGTGCCACAGCTGCCGGTTTTCCCGGCGGAGGCGGCCGAGATGATCGAGAACATGGTGATGGAGCGCGCCGGGCAGACGATAGGCGTGGTCGGTTCCTCACTGGGTGGGTACTACGCAACCTGGCTTTCGCAGTGTTTTTCACTGCCGGCGGTAGTGGTTAACCCTGCTGTGAGGCCGTTTGAGCTGCTGATTGACTACCTCGGCAAAAACGAGAACCCCTACACCGGCCAGCAATATGTGTTAGAGTCTCGACACGTTTACGATCTGAAAACGATGCAGATCGATCCCTTGGAGTCACCGGATTTAATCTGGTTGCTGCAACAAACGGGCGATGAAATTCTCGATTATGGGCTGGCGGTGGCGTATTACACCGCATGTCGACAGACGGTGGAGCCGGGTGGAAACCACGCCTTCGTCGGTTTCGAGCATTACTTCCCCCAGATTGTGGATTTTTTAGGGCTAAACGCTGTCTGAATTAGCGATTTATACCCTATGGCTTTCAAGTCGCAGGTAACAACGCTGCGGTTTGAAAGACGACGGGTATAGGCACCTTCCTACTAACCACGAAAAACTCAACGATGACTCAATCCAGCTATAACGCTGATGCCATTGAAGTACTCAGCGGTCTAGAACCAGTGCGCCGTCGTCCCGGCATGTATACCGACACGACGCGCCCCAATCACCTTGGCCAAGAGGTGATAGATAACAGCGTCGATGAAGCGTTGGCCGGTCACGCCAAGCGCATCGACGTGATTTTGCACGCCGATCAGTCACTGGAAGTGATCGATGACGGCCGCGGTATGCCGGTGGATATCCACCCTGAAGAAGGTGTTCCTGCGGTTGAGTTGATCATGTGTCGTCTGCATGCAGGCGGCAAGTTCTCCAATAAAAACTATCAGTTCTCCGGCGGCCTGCACGGCGTGGGTATTTCGGTGGTTAACGCCCTGTCGACCCGGGTGGAAGTTAACGTTAAGCGCGATGGTAACGTCTACAGCATTGCCTTCGAAAACGGCGACAAGGTACAGGACCTGGCGGTGACTGGCAGCTGCGGCAAACGCAATACCGGCACCAGCATCCACTTCTGGCCTGACGAGAAGTTCTTCGACAGCCCGCGTTTCTCGGTTTCGCGTCTCAGCCACCTGCTGAAAGCCAAAGCGGTACTCTGTCCTGGAGTAGAAATCTACTTCATCGACAAGCTGAACAATACCGAGCAACGCTGGTGTTATCAGGACGGCCTGACCGATTACCTGATGGAAGCGGTTAACGGCTTGATTACCCTGCCGGAAGCGGCGTTTGTCGGCAACTTTGCCGGCGACACCGAAGCGGTAGACTGGGCACTGCTGTGGCTGCCGGAAGGCGGTGAACTGCTGACCGAAAGCTACGTGAACCTGATCCCGACCATGCAGGGCGGCACCCACGTTAACGGCCTGCGTCAGGGGTTGCTGGACGCGATGCGCGAGTTCTGCGAATTCCGCAATATTCTGCCGCGCGGCGTGAAGCTTTCTGCGGAGGATATCTGGGACCGTTGTGCCTACGTGCTGTCGGTGAAGATGCAGGATCCGCAGTTCGCCGGACAGACCAAAGAGCGTCTGTCGTCGCGCCAGTGTGCGGCCTTCGTCTCCGGCGTGGTGAAAGACGCCTTCAGCCTGTGGCTGAACCAGAACATACAGGCGGCAGAACAGCTGGCCGAGCTGGCTATTTCCAGCGCCCAACGCCGTCTGCGTGCCGCCAAAAAAGTGGTGCGCAAGAAGCTGACCAGCGGTCCGGCGCTGCCGGGTAAACTGGCCGACTGCACCTCGCAGGATCTGAACATGACCGAGTTGTTCCTGGTGGAAGGGGACTCGGCGGGCGGTTCAGCCAAGCAGGCACGCGATCGTGAATACCAGGCGATCATGCCGCTGAAAGGTAAAATCCTCAATACCTGGGAAGTGTCTTCGGATGAAGTGCTGGCTTCGCAGGAAGTGCACGACATCTCGGTGGCGATTGGTATTGATCCGGACAGCGAAGATCTCAGCCAACTGCGCTATGGCAAAATCTGTATCCTGGCGGATGCGGACTCAGACGGCCTGCACATTGCCACGCTGCTGTGCGCGCTGTTCGTGCGCCACTTCCGTTCACTGGTGAAGGGCGGCCACGTCTATGTAGCGATGCCGCCTCTGTACCGTATCGACCTCGGCAAAGAGGTGTTCTATGCGCTGGATGAAGAAGAAAAGGCCGGCGTACTGGAACAGTTGAAGCGCAAAAAGGGCAAGCCTAACGTTCAGCGCTTTAAAGGGCTGGGTGAGATGAACCCGCCACAGCTGCGTGAAACCACGCTCGACCCCAATACCCGTCGTCTGGTGCAGTTAACGGTGAGCGACGAGGACGTGGATCAGACGCTGGCGGTGATGGACATGTTGCTGGCCAAGAAGCGTTCGGAAGATCGCCGTAACTGGCTGCAGGACAAAGGCGATATGGCCGAGCTGTCTGCCTGACAGACCAAGCGAAAGACTGACAGACCCGGCTTCCCCGCCGGGTCTTCTTCCCGCAGGGGGACCGCGTGCGGCACCCGACCACTCTGGGCGGAATCCATGAAAATCACCCTCGAAGAATTACTGGCGTTTACCACCGTTGTTGACAGCGGTTCCATTACTGCCGCAGCCGAACAGCTCGGTCAGACCACCTCCGGCATCAGCCGTGCTCTCAGCCGGTTGGAAAAAAAGCTCGATACGACCCTGATGCGCCGCACCACGCGACGGCTGGAGCTGACCGAAGAAGGCGAGAGTTTTCTCGGCCATGCGCGTGAAATTATCAACTCGGTGGAGAATGCCGAAGAGCAGATGGCGCTGCGCAGGCTGATCCCGGCCGGCAGGCTGCGGGTCAATGCCGCCGCACCCTTTATGGAGCATGTGATCGTGCCGCTGGTGGCGGGTTTTCGCCAAAGCTACCCGCAAATTGAGCTGGAACTGAATACCGACAATCTGATCATCGATCTGCTGGAGAAACGCACAGATATTGCCATCCGCATCGGCGCGCTGCGGGATTCGACCATTCATGCGCGCCTGCTGGGTGCCAGCCGTTTACGCATTCTCGCCAGCCCGGATTACCTCGCACGTTACGGTACACCGGCCAGCGTCGAAGCGCTGCGAGAACACAGCCTGCTGGGCTTCACCCAACCGGAGTCACTCAATCTGTGGCCGCTGCGTTATCAGCAGGCACAGCATTTTGCTATCACGCCGACCCTATCGGCTTCCAGCGGCGAAACCTTGCGGCAGTTGGCGTTGCGGGGGGAAGGGATTGTGCAGCTGGCTGATTTTATGACCCGTGACGATCGGCGTAGCGGGCGGCTGGTGCCGTTGCTGGAACAGGATACGTTGGATGTGCGCCAGCCGATTAATGCGGTCTATTACCGCAATACTCAACTGGCGGCGCGTATTACCTGTTTTCTGGACTACGTCAGTGCGCATATTGATGCGCAGACGCTATAGAGAGCGACAGGTATTAAAGTGCGTTACCCAGTACGTGAATGGTCACGCCCAGTACGCTGTCCTTGATGGTGTCGCGATGCCGATGCATGTGAGCGATATCCAGATGTTTTTCCAGGTGCGCCTGGCTGGCCCATTTTTCCAGCATAAACACCGAGTCCGGCGACAGTTTTTGCCAGGGTGCCTGGGTGTGGCTGTCGATCATGGGCGTATATTCACTACAGCCATCTTCTGCCAGTACCAGCGGTATCAGTTTCTCAATCGCCTTCAGGACAGTTTCACGGTGACCCGGTTTGGTTTTGATTTCTGCAATTACGGTGATCATCAGTACCTCATTGATTGACGTGTATTCCCGTCATACTTCAAGCCGCCTCTGTGTTGGCTGCCCGCGTTTACCCCGGTCACCTACCACTTGTACGCTCCCGGAGGTGCGTTTGCTTGCCGCCTTGATGCGACTCGAATTATTTTGGGTATATCGTATCAGTTAAGCAAAAATTTCGGCCAGATGCTCGCGATAACGTGCGATGTCGCTGTCGATATTCGGTTGTTTAATCACGTCATTACAGATAAAGGTCGGCAGTGCTTCCATACCCAGGAACTCATTGGCCTTGTGGAAGTGCAGATACACGCCGTCAACACCGACACCGTGGAAGAACTGTTCCGGGTCGGTAAAGGCTTCCAGCGGGGCGTTCCAGGTCAGGCTCAGCATGTACTTTTTACCCTGGATCAGGCCACCGGAACCGTATTTCTTACCGGCGTCGGAGCGGGTGCGGCCATCGCTGGCATACAGGCTGCCATGCCCGGCGGTGAACACTTCATCGATGTATTTTTTCAGGATCCACGGCTCGCCCATCCACCAGCCTGGCATCTGATAAATCACCACGTCGGCCCACAGATATTTTTGCACTTCGGCGTCGATGTCGTAACCGTCATCGACCACGGTCACCTGTACCTGGTGTTGCACATCGCGCAGATAGGTTTCCGCCACGTCGCTCATGGTTTGGTTGAGTTCGCCGTTGGAATGACCGAACTGTTTTTTAGCATTGATAATCAGGACATTGCTCATCTTTCACGGCACCTGTGAGAGTTAAAATATGTGATGTCTTCTGCACCAGAGGGCGGAAAACATTTCGCTGACAGGAAGTGTAATGCTTAGCAATGTAAGTAAAAATGGGATCCAGCGCACAACAGTGTTGACTGTGAGTCAATAAATGCGCCGTGGGATAGCGAAATTTTGCATAAAATCGGCCGATGAACCCGCGACACCGGACGATTGCTGCGCCATCTGTGACAGCCACCCCGCTGATGAGTTACTATCGCGGACAGAATCAACCCTTTGTCGTCCAGGGATTGCCAAGCCACGGTCTGAGGATAATTGAGTAATGAGTGATCTGACTCATGACGGTGTAGAGCGTTTACCGCTGCACACATTCACTGAAAACGCCTATCTGAACTATTCCATGTACGTCATCATGGATCGGGCGTTGCCGTACATTGGTGACGGTTTGAAGCCGGTACAACGCCGCATCATCTACGCCATGTCTGAGCTGGGGCTGAATAACAGCGCCAAATTCAAGAAATCTGCCCGTACCGTGGGTGACGTGCTGGGTAAATATCATCCGCACGGCGACAGTGCCTGCTATGAAGCCATGGTGTTGATGGCGCAGCCATTCTCTTATCGCTATCCGCTGGTAGACGGCCAGGGGAACTGGGGGGCGCCGGATGATCCGAAATCCTTCGCCGCGATGCGTTATACCGAATCCCGCCTGTCCAAATATGCGGAAGTGCTGCTGGCCGAATTGGGCCAGGGCACCGTTGACTGGGTGCCGAACTTTGACGGTACCATGCAGGAGCCGAAGATGTTGCCGGCCCGCCTGCCAAACATCCTGCTGAACGGCACCACCGGTATTGCCGTGGGTATGGCGACCGATATTCCGCCGCATAACGTGCGTGAAGTGGCCGCCGCTGCGGTGGCGTTGATCGACAAGCCCGGCGCTTCGCTGGAAGAGTTGCTCGAGTTCGTACAGGGCCCGGATTACCCGACCGAAGCCGAGATCATTACCCCGCGTGAAGAAATCCGCAAAATTTATCAGAACGGTCGTGGCTCGGTACGCATGCGCGCCGTCTGGAGTAAAGAAGACGGCAGTGCGGTGATCACCGCCTTGCCGCACCAGGTTTCCGGTGCCAAGGTGCTGGAACAGATTGCCAGCCAGATGCGTGCCAAAAAGCTGCCGATGGTTGAAGACTTGCGTGATGAATCCGATCACGAAAACCCAACGCGGCTGGTGATTGTGCCGCGCTCCAATCGAATCGATCTCGATCAGGTGATGAATCACCTGTTTGCCACGACCGATCTGGAACGCAGCTACCGCATCAACATGAACATGATTGGTCTGGACAACCGCCCACAGGTGAAAGGGCTGGTGGAAATCCTCACCGAGTGGCTGGCATTCCGCCGCGATACGGTGCGTCGCCGCCTGAACTACCGTCTGGAAAAAGTCCTGAAACGCCTGCACATCCTGGAAGGTTTGCTGGTGGCGTTCCTCAATATCGATGAAGTGATCCACATCATCCGTAGCGAGGACGAACCCAAACCGGTGCTGATGCAGCGCTTTGGCATTTCAGATACTCAGGCCGAAGCGATCCTCGAACTGAAACTGCGCCATTTGGCGAAGCTGGAAGAGTTCAAGATCCGCGGTGAGCAGGATGAGTTAGCCAAAGAGCGCGATCAACTGCAGGCGCTGTTGGCCTCCGAGCGCAAGCTGAACACCCTGATCAAAAAAGAGATCCAGGCCGATGCGCAGGCCTACGGCGACGATCGTCGCTCGCCGATTACCGAGCGTGCAGAAGCCAAGGCGATGAGCGAGCACGACTTTGTGCCGTCGGAGCCGGTGACTATCGTGCTGTCTGAAATGGGCTGGGTGCGCAGCGCCAAGGGCCATGATATCGATCCAAGTGGCCTGAGCTATAAGGCCGGTGACAGCTTCCGCAGTGCGGCACGCGGCAAGACCAACCAGCCGGTGGTGTTTATCGACTCCACCGGGCGCAGCTACGCGCTGGATCCGCTGACGCTGCCTTCGGCACGTGGGCAGGGCGAGCCGTTGACCGGCAAGCTGACGCCACCGCCGGGCGCGACCATTGAGCAGGTGCTGATGGCTGCGGACGACCAGAAGTTGCTGATGGCTTCCGATGCCGGTTATGGCTTTGTCTGTACCTTCAACGATCTGGTGGCGCGTAACCGTGCCGGTAAGGTGATGATTACTCTGCCGGATAACGCCAAAGCGCTGGCGCCGATGGAGATCCACGGTGACGATGACATGCTGCTGTCGATCACTGCCGCCGGGCGCATGTTGTTCTTCCCGGTTGCCGACCTGCCGCAACTGTCGAAAGGCAAGGGCAACAAGATTGTCTCCATCCCGTCGGCACAGGCCGCATCCGGTGAAGACAAACTGGCATGGCTGTTCGTGCTGCCGCCGCAGACCTCTGTGACCCTGCACGTGGGTAAACGCAAATTGACGCTGCGTCCGGAAGATTTGCAGAAGTTCCGTGCGGAACGTGGCCGTAAAGGCACCTCACTGCCACGTGGCCTGCAGCGAATCGACCGCGTAGAGGTTGATGCCCCGGCACGTGCGCCTACCGGTGACAGCGAAGAATAAGCCTGTGAAGGCTGGATAACCCCACGGGCGCAGCATGCTGCGCCCGCTTTATTTCCCACCACCGGCAATTATTTTCAAATAGTTAACATTTCCCGGCATAAAATTATTGTGCGTTTCGTCGACCGGCGGGAAAATAGCAAAAAAGGCGGGGCAGGTTTTCGAACCCTGCAATCAAAGAATGAATTTACCCAAAATAATTGGAGTTGCACCAAGGTGGCAAGGCGGTAAATCCCCAGGAGCTTAGTAAACTAAGTGACCGGGGTGCGCGGACGCAGCCAACACAGATGCAGCTTCAAGTATGAAGGGGATAAAGGGATCTGCGCAGCGTTTCAGGTTGCGTCGGCAGTGTGCTAATGAGGTTGTTATGTTATTAATTTTACGTGCCGTGCTCGCCACTCTGTATTGTCTTCTGGTGTGCATTTTCGGTTCTATTTACTGTTTGGTATTCCGCCCCCGTGATCCCCGCCATGTGGCGACGTTCGGTCATTTGTTTGGCCGCCTGTCCGGGTTATTTGGTCTGAAAGTTGAAGTCCGGGTGCCGGCCGATGCGGCCAAAAACGGCAACTGCATTTATATTGCCAACCACCAGAATAACTACGATATGGTAACGGCCGCCAAAGCGGTGCAGCCGCGCACCGTGACCGTGGGTAAAAAAAGCCTGCTGTGGGTCCCGTTCTTCGGCCCGCTGTATTGGGTGACCGGTAACTTGCTGATTGACCGGGATAATCGCGCCAAGGCGCACGGTACCATTGCCCAGGTGGCTGAACAGTTTAAAAAACGTGATATATCGGTCTGGATGTTTCCTGAAGGTACCCGCAGCCGCGGGCGCGGGTTGATGCCGTTTAAAACCGGCGCATTTCACGCGGCAATCGCTGCCGGGGTGCCGATTGTTCCGATCTGCGTTTCCACCACCAGCGGTAAAATTAATCTTAATCGTTGGGATAACGGTCATGCGATCGTAGAAGTGATGGAACCGATCGATATCAGTAATTACGGTAGAGAAAATGTGCGTGAGCTGGCAGCCCATTGCCATGCGCTGATGCTGGCGAAAATCGCCGAGCTGGACGCAGAAGTTGCCCAGCGCAATGCAGCCGGAAAATAATATTCCTACCGGCTTCAAAGAATGAACTTTTAAACGGCGTAAAACGCCGTTAACGCCTGGGCTCCTGCTAATCTGATTAACAGGAGCCCAGTCTTTGCACACGGTTTAGTCATTGCTTTTCATGGAGAAAATATGTCACTCAGTCGACGTCAGTTTATTCAGGCATCGGGCTTGGCGCTGTGCGCAGGAGCCGTGCCGCTGAGGGCTGAGGCGAGCGGAATGCAGACCCCATTACCTATTCCCCCGCTGCTGGAGTCCCGCCGCGGTCAGCCGCTGTTTTTAACCTTGCAGCGCGCCCATTGGGCATTTATGGATAACCGCAAGACGTCGGTGTGGGGCATTAACGGCATGTACCTTGGGCCGACGGTGCGGGTTTACAACGGTGATGACGTCAAGCTGATCTACAGCAACCGCCTGCCAGAGCCGGTGGCGATGACCATCAGCGGTCTGCAGGTGCCGGGAACCCTGATGGGTGGCGCGCCGCGCATGATGTCTCCTAACGTTGACTGGTCGCCGGTGCTGCCTATCCGTCAGAGTGCCGCCACCTGCTGGTATCACGCCAGTACCCCCAACCGCATGGCACCGCATGTTTACAACGGCCTGGCCGGGCTGTGGCTGGTCGAAGATGAAGTCAGCAAGGCATTGCCGCTGCCTAACCACTATGGCGTCGATGATTTCCCGTTGATCATTCAGGACAAGCGACTGGATAACTTCGGCACACCGGAATACGCCCCCCCGTCGCAGGGCGGCTTTATCGGCGATACGCTGTTGGTTAACGGCGTGCAAAACCCTTATGTCGAAGTGTCGCGCGGTTGGGTACGCCTGCGTCTGCTCAATGCTTCCAACTCACGTCGCTACATGCTGCAACTGAGTGACGGTCGGCCGTTAAATGTGATTGCCAGCGATCAGGGTTTCCTGCCGGCTCCGGTAGCGGTACAACAGCTTTCACTGGCACCGGGTGAGCGTCGTGAAGTGTTGATCGATATGTCGAAGGGCGATGAGGTGACGATCAGTGCCGGTGAAGCTGCGGGCATTATGGATCGCCTGCGTGGCCTGATTGAGCCTTCGAGCATCCTGGTTTCTACCCAGGTTCTGACGCTGAAACCGACCGGGTTGTTGCCGCTGGTGACCGATAACCTGCCAATGCGCCTGCTGGCGGATGAACTGCTGGACGGCAGCGTCAGCCGCACCCGTGAATTCCGTCTGGGCGATAGCCAGGCCGGGATCAACGGGGCTATCTGGGACATGAACCGTATCGATGTACAAACCCAGCAGGGCAGTTGGGAACGCTGGAATATCCATGCGGATACGCCGCAGGCATTCCATATTCAGGGCGTACGCTTCCTGGTGAAGCGGGTCAACGGTGCGCAGCCGATGGCGGAAGATCGCGGCTGGAAGGACACGGTATGGGTCGACGGTGACGTCGAGCTGCTGGTTTATTTCAACCAGTCCACCTCGGAACATTTCCCGTTCCTGTTTTACAGCCAGACGCTGGAGATGGCGGATCGCGGCAGCGCCGGCCAGTTTATGGTGCAACCGGCGCTTTAAGACGGTTGTATAGGCTTCCTCTGGGAAGCCGAACGCAGCATCTCCAGAAATGCCAGTACCACCGGCGTTGTGCTGTCGGCATGATAAATGGCATACAGATCCGCTGACGGCGCCTGCTGCAGCGGACAAAAACGCACGCCGGGCCAGGGAATACGGCCGTAACTGTCCGGCAGCAGCGTAATGCCATAGCCTTCGGCCACCAGTGCTATCAAGGTTTGCGGCTCGTTGACCTGATAGGCGATATCCGGCTTGAAACCCTGCTGCAGACACAAATTGTGCAGATAGAGCCCCAAGCTGGCTTCGTGCGGCGGCAGCACAATGAATTTTTCATGCCGCAGCGCGGCGAGCGGCAGGCTTTCCGCCTGAGCCAGTGGGTGGCCCTGCGGCAGCACCAGCGCAATATTCTCCCGTGCCAGCAGTTGGCTCGCCAGCCCCGGCAACACCTGTTCCTTTGCCTCACGCCAGACACCCATATCGATATGACGCTTTTGCAGCGCAGCAATCTGCTGGCTGGGTGTCAGTTCGTTTAACGCCCAGGTGACATTGGTCGTTTGCCCGGAAAAGCGTTTCAGCGCCGGGATCAGCCCGCCCCAGACCGAAGTGCCGACCATACCGACCACCATATGTCCGGCCTCTCCGCGCCCCAACTGCTGCACCTGATTGAGCGCATGCCCGGCCTGATCCAGCAGCATTTCTACATTGTGAAACAGCGTGCGCCCGGCCAGCGTCAATGCCATCGTGCGGGTGGTTCGCTTGAATAACTCCACGCCCAGTTGGCTCTCCAGCTCTTTAATATGCTTGCTGAGCGGCGGCTGCGAAATATTCAGTCGCAATGCCGCCTGGGTGAAGTTCATCTCCTCTGCCACCACGCGGAAGTAGTGCAGCAGGCGAAAGTTAATCCGGCTGGGATCGGGCAGTGGCTGGGGTTGCTTGATGCTGATGATCGCCTCCTGGGGCTACCAATTTATAGGTAAATGGAATAAATCGGCCGCCAATAATGTATTGGTCGCCGCCGCACCTCGCTCTCTACTATGGGGATAACCTCCCCCTCATAGAAGAGAATACAATGTTTAATCAAGAAGATGCTTTTTCCTGTGCTGAAGCGATCCGCGCCAGGTTGCCGGGCTTCCAGCCGCGCGCCGCTTTGATACTGGGCTCCGGACTGGGCGCGCTGGCGGAGGTGATGACCGACACCTTGACCCTCGACTACGCAGAGCTGCCGGGCTTCCCGGTCAGTGGTGTGGTAGGCCATGCCGGGCAACTGGTTGCCGGTTGGCTGGAAGGCGTGCCGGTACTGTGCATGAAAGGGCGTGGCCACTACTACGAAGGGCGTGGCATGCAGGTGATGACCACCGCGGTGCGCACCTTCAAACTGCTGGGTTGTGAATTCCTGCTGGCCACCAATGCTGCCGGCTCGCTGCGTCAGTCGGTGGCACCGGGCAGCCTGGTGGCACTCACCGATCACATCAATTTTATGCCTGAGTCGCCGCTGGTTGGCGATAACGATGAGCGTTTTGGCCCACGTTTCTTCAGCCTGGCCAACGCCTACGATCGCGAGCTGCGCGGACAGTTGGCTCAGGTGGCGCAAAGCGTGGGTATTCCGCTGTCCGAAGGCGTATTTGCCGCTTACACCGGGCCAAACTTCGAAACGCCGGCGGAAATTCGCATGATGCAAACATTGGGCTGTGACGTAGTCGGTATGTCTATCGTGCCGGAAGTGATCTCGGCGCGTCATTGTGGGCTGAAGGTGTTGGTGGTGTCTGCGATGACCAACTACGCCGAAGGGTTGTCCGATACGCCGCTGTCCCATGAACAAACGCTGAGCTGCGCGGCGTTGGCGGCAGAGGACTTTATGCGCCTGATCCGTGAGTTCTTCAAAACGCTGTAATGCTGTAAAACCCCTCGCGGCAGGGGGCAGGGACCCTGTCGCGCGAATCATCGTTTTAATCAGAATAATAAGGTGATGGTGATGGCAATAAAAACGCGACTGAAGGTGATGGTCTTTCTGCAGTTCTTTATTTGGGGTGCCTGGCTGGTCACGCTGGGATCCTACATGATTAACAGCCTGCATTTTAGCGGTCTGCAGGTGGGTATGGTGTACAGCGCCAAAGGTATCGCCGCGCTGATTATGCCGGGGTTGGCGGGCATTCTTGCCGATCGTTGGATCAAGGCCAATCACCTCTATGCGCTGTGTCATTTGTTCGGCGCAGGAGCGCTGTACTGTGCCGCCCAGGTTGAGCAACCTATGGTGATGTTCTGGGTAATGCTGTTCAACGCCATGGTGTATATGCCGACCATTTCGCTCTCCAACGCCATATCCTATTTTTGCCTGGAAAAGCACGGTTACGATACGGTGAAAGATTTCCCACCGGTACGGGTGTACGGCACCGTCGGCTTTATCGTAGCGATGTGGCTGATCGGTTTTAGCAGAATTGAACTCAGCAATTTGCAACTCTATCTGGCCTCCGGGGTATCGTTGTTGTTGGCGGGTTATTCGCTGACGCTGCCGAATTGCCCGACCAGCAAAGTGGAGAAGTCGAAAAGCGGGTTCAGCGTGCTGGGACTGGACGCGCTGGTATTATTTCGCCAGCGGCGTATGGCGCTGTTTTTCCTGTTTGCCATGTTGTTGGGGGCGGCACTGCAGATAACCAACACCTTCGGCAATCCGTTCCTGCATGATTTCGCCAATAATCCGTTGTATCAGGACAGCATAAGCGTCAGATACCCGGCGGTGCTGTTGTCGCTGTCACAAATCTCCGAGGTGTTCTTCATCCTCACCATCCCGTTTTTCCTGCGTCGATATGGCATCAAACAGGTGATGCTGATCAGCATGGCGGCCTGGACCCTGCGCTTCCTGTTCCTGGCCTATGGCACACCGGCCGGTTTCGGCTTTGTCCTGCTGCTGCTTTCGATGATTGTCTACGGCTGCGCCTTTGATTTCTTTAATATCTCCGGGGCTATCTTCGTGGAGAAAGAGGCCGATCATCGCATTCGTGCCAGTGCGCAAGGGCTGTTTATGACTATGGTGAACGGCATTGGCGCTTATCTGGGGGCGATTGCCAGCGGCGAAGTGGTGGATTTCTTCACCTACAACGGCGTCAAAGACTGGCAGAGTATCTGGTTGATCTTCGCGTTATATACCTTGGTGCTGGGGATCGTGTTTGCGCTGACCTTCAACTACCGGCATGACCCGCAGGTGAATACCGAACGGGTGCAGCGGACGCATTAAAAATGAGCCGGGCGCCCGCGTTGATTCAAGTACCGCAGACGCGTTGTTGTGATGGCCGACAGTCCGGCCAGAAGGCCCTATGATGACGGCGTAGGCGTGCGGAGTTAAGGGGCAAGCCCGTAGTGATGGGGCTGATATGTGAAATAACCATGCTCTTTTTGTCACTAGTGCGTATAATCGCCGCCCGGCGATTAATTAACCTGTGAAAGAGCACCAGAATGAGCACGACCAGCCTGATCCAACCCGACCGTGAATTGTTTTCCTATAAGCCTTATTGGGCCGAATGTTATGGCACCGCGCCGTTTTTACCGATGTCGCGGGAAGAGATGGACCAACTGGGCTGGGACAGCTGCGATGTGATCATTATCAGTGGTGACGCCTATGTCGATCACCCCAGTTTTGGCATGGCCATCATCGGCCGCATGCTGGAAGCGCAGGGCTTCCGCGTGGGCATCATTGCGCAGCCGGACTGGAGCAATAAAGAAGATTTCATGCGTTTGGGCAAACCGAACCTGTTCTTCGGCATCACCGCCGGCAACATGGACTCGATGATCAACCGCTATACCGCCGACCGCAAGCTGCGCCACGATGACGCTTATACCGCCGGCAACGTGGGCGGCAAACGCCCGGATCGCGCGACGCTGGTTTACAGCCAACGCTGTAAAGAAGCCTATAAAGATGTGCCGATCGTACTGGGCGGCATTGAAGCCAGCCTGCGTCGCATCGCCCACTACGATTATTGGTCGGATACCGTGCGCCGCTCGGTGCTGGTGGACTCCAAAGCCGATATGCTGATTTACGGCAACGGCGAACGTCCGTTGGTGGAAGTGGCGCACCGTCTGGCCGCCGGCGAAAAAATCAGTGAGATCCACGATATCCGCAATACGGCGGTAATGCGCAAGGGCGCGTTACCAGGCTGGACTGGCGTAGATTCTACCCGTCTGGATAAGCCAGGCCGCATTGAACCCATTCCAAACCCTTACGGCGACGATCTGCCCTGCGCCGACGGCGGTAAACCGGAACCGGAAGCCAAGCCGGTGACCGTACGCGCTGCCAAGCCGAAGCCGTGGGAAAAAACCTACGTACTGCTGCCGTCCTTTGAGAAAGTAAAGGCCGACAAGGTACTCTATGCGCACACCTCGCGTATTTTGCACCATGAAACCAACCCGGGCTGTGCTCGTGCGCTGATGCAGTCACATGGCGATCGCTATGTGTGGATCAACCCGCCGGCCATCCCGTTGACGACGCCGGAAATGGACAGCGTGTTTGCCCTGCCGTACCAGCGTATTCCGCACCCGTCATACGGCAAGGAAACCATTCCGGCCTATGACATGATCCGCTTCTCGGTCAACATCATGCGTGGCTGCTACGGCGGTTGTTCATTCTGTTCGATCACCGAGCATGAAGGGCGCATCATCCAGAGCCGTTCGGAAGACTCCATCATTCGTGAAATCGAAGAGATCCGTGACAAGGTGCCGGGCTTTACCGGTGTGATCTCCGATCTGGGCGGCCCGACGGCCAACATGTACATGCTGCGCTGCACCAACCCGCGCGCCGAGCAGACCTGCCGCCGCGCCTCGTGCGTGTATCCGGAGATCTGCACCTACATGGACACCAACCACGAGCCGACCATCAAGCTGTACCGCCGTGCGCGTTCACTGGAGGGCATCAAGAAGATCCTGATCGCCTCAGGCGTACGTTACGATCTGGCGGTGGAAGATCCGCGTTATATCAAAGAGCTGGCTACTCACCACGTGGGCGGTTATTTGAAGATTGCACCGGAACACACCGAGGAAGGTCCGCTGTCGAAAATGATGAAGCCGGGTATGGGCAGCTACGATCGCTTTAAACAGCTGTTTGACCATTACTCCAAGCTGGCTGGCAAAGAGCAGTACCTGATCCCGTATTTCATCTCTTCGCATCCGGGCACCCGCGATGAAGATATGGTGAACCTGGCGCTGTGGTTGAAGAAGAACCGTTTCCGCCTCGACCAGGTGCAGAACTTCTATCCGTCACCGATGGCTAACTCCACCACCATGTACTACAGCGGTAAAAACCCGCTGAGCCGGGTCGGTTACAAGAGTGAAGATGTGGTGATACCGAAGGGCGATCGCCAGCGTCGTCTGCACAAGGCGCTGCTGCGTTATCACGATCCGGCCAACTGGGCGATGATCCGTACCGCGCTGGAAGAGATGGGCATGAAGCACCTGATCGGCAGCCGTCGCGAGTGCCTGGTTCCGGCGCCAAGCATTGACGAGCAGCGTGAAGCCAAGCGCTTGCAGCGTCATACCCGTCCGGCGTTGACCAAGCACACTGACATCACCCGTCAGCGTACGCCGTCCAATAAGCCGCCGCGCAAGCCCATCCGCAACGGTAAACCCTAACGGTTGAGTCAGCGTTAAATGAAAAGGAGAACCCCCGGGTTCTCCTTTTTTGCATGTAAAATCACAGTTGATCGTAGGCGGCTTCTACTTTCATCAAGTGGCGTGGTGCCTGCGGGGCGGGATGATATTTACGTATGTGCCAGTTAAAGGCTTCCGGCGACAGATTGTTAATCATCGAGATAGCTTGCTGGCGGTTGCTGGAGAAGGTCCGCAACAGTGCGCCGGTGCCGTTTACGTAGGCGATGATGGTGGCGTAACGCAGATTGACCGGATTGTTGATCCCCTTAAGCTGTTGTTTTTGCAATACGGCAATATACGCGGCACCGAGATCGATATTGGTATCAGGATCCAGCAGATCGTCTTCGTCCGGGCAGCCGCGTTTGCCTTTGTAGCGGTAGGCGTCACAACCTGCGGTATCGGCTTTCAACTGCATTAAACCGATAGCATTTGACCGACTGATGGCTGCCGGGTTAAAGCCGGACTCCACCTTGATCATCGCGGCGATCAGCTTTTGATCGACGTCGTATTTATCTGCAGCATCTTCGATTGCATCGTCATAGGCATGGCGATCGTAGCTGACGCGTTTCTTCTTGCCGGCGCAACCGGCCAATACGAGCATGACGCAAAGTATGCCCAGGCGTGACCACTGTGATAGGGAAGATTTCATTGTGCTCCGTGCGTTATCTATTTTTAACGGTATTGATCCGGCGGTAGGGGCCGAATGTTGCCATCATAGCGTCAGCAGGCGGAAAGATCCTTAGTAAAAAACAGTGGTACCGGGCGCGTCTAATAGGATGAATGAGGTGTTGGCGGCAATTTTGGATCTTCTTCACAGAACCCGCTCAAACCCGGTAACCGGTTACTGAAACCGGTTGCTGTTTTTCCGTTTTTGAAACCATACTCATTCCTCAACTGACCGATTTGCACCTATTGGCTACAGGAGAACGGATGAAAAAAATATTCTTATGCTGCGCCGCCGGTATGTCCACCAGCATGGTGGTGAGTAAAATGAAAAAGTCCGCCGAACAGCAGGGTATTGAGGTGGATATTATTGCCGTGGGCATTGATGAGTTTGAAACTACGCTGGCGAATTACCAATGCTGCCTGCTTGGACCACAGATTAAATATAAGTTGGCCGATTTTAAAAAGATTGCCGACAGGGAAAATAAACCGATCGCGGTTATCAACAGCATGGATTACGGCATGATGCGCGGCGATAAAATTCTCGCTGAAGCTTTATTGATGCTCGCATAACACCATTCCCACCGGGGTCGCCTGCTGCAGCCCGTTGCCGCCGGCTTTCTCGCCCTGTGACCATTGACTCAGAACGTCCCGAGGGTTGAACCATGAGTATCAGCCAGGCCGCATTCAATTTTATTGAAAACCGCATCAGCCCCATTGCCGGTAGATTATCGACCCAGCGACATATTATGGCGATCCGCGACGGTTTTATTTCCGCGATGCCGTTTATGATCGTCGGCTCATTTTTACTGGTATTTGCCTACCCGCCTTTTTCGGCCGACAGCAGTTGGGGAATAGCCCAATGGTGGTTGGGGGCGGCGGAGAAACACCAGGTCGCTATTCTTACCCCGTTTAATATGACCATGGGGATTATGTCGATTTATATTACTGCCGCCATCGCTTATAACCTGGCACAGAGTTATAAGCTCGATCCCTTTATGGCGGCCATGCTGGCGCTGATGTCGTTTTTACTGGTCGCCGCACCGCAGAGCGAAAAGATGTTGCCGACCGCTGCGCTGGGTGGCGTGGGGATCTTCACCGCCATTTTGGTGGCGATCTACACTACCGAACTGATCCGTTTTCTCAAGCTGCACAATATCGGTATTTCATTACCGGAACAGGTGCCGGCCAAGATCAAACAGTCGTTTGATCTGCTGATCCCGATCCTGGCGGTGGTGATCACCCTGTATCCGCTTAGCCTGCTGGTGCAGCACCAGTTTAATTTACTGTTGCCGCAGGCGATCATGGCGCTGTTCCAGCCGCTGATTTCTGCCGCCGATTCGCTGCCGGCGATCCTGCTGGCGGTGCTGATCGGCCATTTATTGTGGTTCGCCGGTATTCACGGTGCGGTGATCGTCTCCGGTATGCTGCAGGCATTCTGGCTGACCAATTTGGGCATCAATCAGGATGCGTTGGCCGTCAGCCAGCCAATGCCGCATATCTTTATGGAGGCTTTCTGGACCTTCTTTATCGTCATCGGCGGATCCGGCGCTACCTTTGGGCTGGTGTTGCTTTATCTGCGCAGCCGTTCTGCTCACCTGCGTTCGATCGGCAAGCTGAGCCTGGTGCCGAGCTGCTTCAACATCAATGAACCGGTGATCTTCGGCACACCGATCGTCATGAACCCCACCTTCTTTATCCCGTTTATCACCGCGCCGATCGTCAATTCGATCATTGCCTATGCGGCCGTGAAGCTGGATCTGATTGGCCGCGTGATCTCGGTAGTGCCCTGGACGGCCCCGGCACCGATTGGCGCCGCCTGGGCCACCGGTTGGGATTTCCGCGCCGCACTGCTGGTGCTGCTGCTGGCGGCGGTATCGGCGCTGATTTACTACCCGTTCTTCAAGGTCTATGAGCAGCAGTTGCTGGATCAGGAAGTGAGTGAAGCGGAGCAGATTGAACAAACGCAGGGAGTCACCGAATGATGGATATGGAAACGGCAGTCATGGAGTTGATCATCAACGCCGGTGAGGCACGCAGCTGCGCCATGCAGGCGCTGTACGCGGCGCGGAAGTATCAGTGGGATCAGGTCGATATTTTGCTGGCGGAGTCGCAGTTGGCGGCGAAGCGAGCGCATGCCACTCAGACCGAGCTGATCGGTTTTGACGAGGGGGAAGGCAAGCTGCCGGTCAATCTGATTATGGTGCACGCGCAGGACCACATTATGAACGCCATGCTGGCGCGCGATCTGGTGGAGGAACTGGTGAGAATTTACCGATTACTGGAGCAAAACGGGGTGCAAAACCAATGAGCGTATTTCCGAAGGATTTCCTGTGGGGGGCGGCGACCGCGTCTTATCAGGTTGAGGGCGGCTTTGATGCCGACGGCAAGGGCCTGTCCAACTGGGACTTGTTCTCCCATTTGCCCGGTACGACCTATCAGGGCACCAACGGTGACGTCGCCGTCGATCACTACCATCGCTTTCGCGAAGACGTGGCGCTGATGGCCGAGCTGGGGATGCAGACCTACCGATTTTCGATCTCCTGGCCGCGATTGTTGCCGCAGGGGCGGGGCGAGGTAAACGAAGCCGGGATCCAATTCTACAGTGATTTGATCGATGAGTTGCTCAGGCACAACATCAAACCGATGATCACCCTGTACCACTGGGATCTACCGCAGGCGCTGCAGGAAGAATTTGGCGGTTGGGAATCGCGTGAGATCGTCGATGCTTTCGATGAATATGCCCGTCTGTGCTATCAGCGTTTTGGCGATCGCGTCGAACTCTGGTCCACCTTTAACGAAACCATCGTATTTATTGGTATGGGATATATCACCGGGGCGCATCCGCCCAAGTTGACCGATCCGAAGAAGGGCATTCAGGCATGCCACCACGTGTTTTTGGCCAATGCCCGCGCGGTGAAAAGCTTCCGTGACATGAAGATCAACGGTCAGATCGGCTTCGTCAACGTGCTGCAACCTAACGATCCGATCGGTGACTCGCCAGAAGATCGCCGCGCCTGCGAGTTAGCCGAGGGGATCTTCACCCATTGGCTGTACGATCCGGTGTTGAAGGGCGAATACCCGGCAGAGCTGTTGGCGATGGCGCAGCAGGCCTTTGGCGTACCCTATTTTGCACCGGGCGATGAGGCGTTGCTAAAGGACAACATCGTCGATTTTATCGGCCTTAATTACTACAAGCGCGAAATGGTGGCGCATAACGACGACGTTGAGGGCTACGCGATCAACACCAGTGGCCAGAAGGGTAGCGGGCGTGAACTGGGCTTTAAGGGGCTGTTCAAACTGGTGCGCAACCCGAACGGTGTTTATACCGACTGGGACTGGGAGGTTTATCCGCAGGGGCTGACCGATGCCATTGGCCGCATCGTCAAACGCTACGGCAACATTCCGATCTATATTACGGAGAATGGGTTGGGTGCCAAGGATCCGATCGTCGAGGGGGAAGTGCGCGATCAACCGCGTATTGACTATCTACGCGATCATATTCAGGCGATCGGTGCGGCGATCGAGCAGGGTGCCGATGTGCGCGGTTACTATCCCTGGTCGTTTATCGATCTGCTTTCCTGGCTCAACGGCTATCAAAAGCAGTACGGCTTTGTGTATGTCGATCACGACAATAATTTGGCGCGCAAGAAGAAGCAGAGTTTTGGCTGGTATCAGCGGGTGATCGCCACCAATGGCGAGCAACTGTAACGAGGGATAAAACAGCCCTCTCTTAAAAGAGAGGGCTGGTAAGAGCTAAACCTGTAGGGGTCGAACATGTTCGACCCGATTTAACCCATTGATTATGCTATCGGGCGCGGCATGCAGCGCCCCTACCATTAAACAACAGGGCTGGTTAGCATTACAGTGAGTCGGGATCCGGCCCCAGACGGTTGCCGATATCCAGTTGGGCGATATCGCTCAGTTCGTCTTTATCCAGTTTGAAATCAAACACCTCAAAGTTTTCGCGAATGCGTGATGGCGTGACCGATTTCGGGATCACGATCAGACCGCTGTCCAGGTGCCATCGCACCACGATTTGCGCCGGGGTCTTCTCGTATTTTTCCGCCAGCTGTTTGATCACCGGCTGGTCGAACACCCCTTCGCCGCCCTGCGCCAGTGGGCTCCATGATTCGGTAGCGATGTGGTGCGTTGCGTTCCAGGCGCGAAGCTGGCGTTGTTGCAGCAACGGGTGCAGTTCAATCTGGTTAATCACCGGCGCGATATTGGTTTCATCCAGCAGGCGCTGCAGATGCGGGGTATGGAAATTGCAAACCCCGATACTCTTCACCAGCCCCTGTTCACGTAGCTTAATCAGCCCGCGCCAGGCCTCGACGTATTGATCCTGCTGCGGTTTCGGCCAGTGGATCAGATACAGATCAACGTAGTCCAGCTTGAGTTTTTCCAGGCTGGTTTCCAGGGCGGCCTGTGGGTCACCCTGATCGTCGTTCCATAGCTTGGTGGTGATAAACAGTTCATCGCGCGGCACCGAGGCGGATTGCAGTGCAGCACCGACCCCTTCCTCGTTCTTGTAAATCGCAGCGGTATCGATCGAACGATACCCCACCTCCAGCGCCTTGAGCACCGCCTGGGTAGTGTCTGGAATACTCGCCTGCCAAACGCCGAGACCCAACTGCGGCATCAGATTACCATCGTGGAGTTTGATGATGGGTTGTTGCGTTGTCATGCGTATCTCCTTGTTAACGGATTGCCCGGTGCTGCATGCACCAGGAACGGCTATACCCGTCATACTTCAAGCTGCAGGTGTGTTGGCTGCGAGCGCTTACCCGAATCACTTACCTCGAGTAAGGTCATCAGGATTCTCGCTCTTGCCGTCTTCCTGCAACTCGAATTATTTAGGTTATGTCAGTAGATTCTAGTTGGCAAACCGGGGTGGTGCTGAGTTTGCTAAGCAAATTTCAGCGATGTCAGAATAGTGCTTGGGACTGCGCCCGATGACAGCTCGGGCGCAAGAGACAGAAATTAAAGCATGGCGGGCGATTAACGGGCCGCCTCATAAATACGTTGGCTGACTTCCAGGGTGATGTCCTGATGCTCGCCCAGAGCGGTCATGCCGTGCTGATGCAGCTTATCAAGCAGTGCCGGGATCGAGCTGCCGTCGAGCTGGTAATCGGCCATGCGGGTTGGCACGCCCATCTGTTCGAAGAAGGCGCGGGTGGCGGCAATGGCACCGTCAATACGGCTGTCTTCACTGCCCTCACGCAGACCCCAGACGCGGTCGGCGTACTGCAGCAGTTTTTCGCGTTTCTGCGCTTTTTTCTCGTTCAGCAGTGCCGGCAGGACGATGGCCAGCGTCTGGGCATGATCCAAACCGTGCATGGCGGTTAACTCGTGGCCCAGCATATGGGTTGCCCAGTCTTGCGGCACACCGGCACCGATCAGACCGTTCAATGCCATGGTGGCGCTCCACATTACGTTGGCGCGCACGGCATAGTTTTCCGGCTCGGCCAGCGCACGCGGGCCATCTTCCAGTAGCGTCAGCAGCAGGCCTTCGGCAAAGCGATCCTGCACTTTCGCCTCGACCGGATAGGTCAGGTACTGCTCAATGGTGTGGATAAAGGCATCGACCACGCCGTTGGCGATCTGGCGCGGTGGCAGCGAATAGGTCACTACCGGATCCAGTACCGCAAACAGTGGCTGAACGTATGGCGAGAAGAAATGCTGTTTGTCGCCGCTGCTTTTACGGGTGATCACCGCGCCGCTGTTGGATTCAGAACCGGTAGCCGGCAGTGTCAGCACGCAGCCCATCGGCACCGCGCCTTTGATTTCGCTGCCGACGGTTTTCAGGATATGCCATGGGTCGCTATCTGCCTGATAGTGAGCCGCTGCGGCGATAAACTTGGTGCCATCGACCACCGAACCCCCACCGACGGCCAGCAGGAAATCGATGTTTTCTGCACGCACTGTCTCGACCGCTTTCATCAGCGTTTCGTAGGTTGGGTTAGGTTCAATGCCGGAGAACTCCTGCACGTTGCGACCCGCCAGTGCGGAATAAACCTGATCCAGCACGCCGTTTTTCTTCACGCTGCCGCCGCCGTAGGTGATCAGAATGCGTGCATCGGCAGGGATCTGCTGCGCCAGGCCGGCGATTTGGTCTTGGCCGAACAGGATTTTGGTTGGGGTATGGAGAATAAAGTTTTGCATGGCTGATTTCTCTTCTGCATAAGGCAAGCGCCGGATGGCGCAAAGTATCTGGGGTGTATTGTCAGTAACCTGGCCCCGAAGCACAATGCTCATTCCTGCCCGAGTCTTGCCTATTCCTACAAAGCGTTGTAGAAAAATAGAGTTTTAAACTATTATTTATGCCGAATTGTTCTTGATGTAAGAGGGTGTTTCCGTGAGTGAAATCGATGAACTGCGCGGCCGTATGGCGCGCCAGGCGGCCGGCTTTGCCGAGAGCAACGGTTATACCCCTTCGCCGGTGCCACTGGTGAAAATCCTCTATGTGGATCGTCATTGCCCGCGTCAGCCAGTGATGTACGAACCTGGGGTGGTGATCATTTTCCAGGGGCACAAAGTGGGTTACTGCGGCAATCGGGTGTTTCAATACGATCCACGTAACTATCTGTTGATGACGGTACCGCTGCCGTTCGAATGCGAAACCTTTGCCAGCCCGGAACTGCCGCTGGTGGGGCTGGCGGTGAACATCGACAGCCAGATGCTGCAGGATCTGTTGATCGACATCGGCGATGACGACTACCTGATGAAACCGCGCAGAGAAAGCAGCGGGGTTAATCTGGCCGAACTGTCGGAAGAGCTGCTGTGCGCCACCGAACGCTTGCTGGACGTGATGGCCAAGCCGCTCGATGCACGGGTATTGGGGCCGCAGATTGTGCGTGAAATTTTGTACCATGTGTTGCGTGGCAGCTGCGGGACGTCGTTGCAGGAACTGGTCAATCGCCATACCCACTTTAGCCAAATCGCCAAGGCGCTGCGGCGCATCGAGAACCAATATGCCGACAGCCTCAACGTTGAGCAGTTGGCGGGGGAGGTGAATATGAGCATTTCGGCGTTTCACCATAACTTTAAGGCGGTGACCAATACCTCGCCGTTGCAGTATGTGAAGTCCTATCGGCTGCACAAGGCGCGTCTGCTGATGGTCCACGACGGCCTGAAGGCCAGCACCGCCGCGATCCGCGTTGGCTATGAGAGTGCCTCGCAATTCAGCCGCGAATTCAAACGCTTCTTCGGCGTGACGCCAAGCGACGAAGTGGCCCGACTGCGTGATAACCCTCCTTTAATGATGGAGGGCTAATCCCGCAGCCGGGGCGGCAATTCAGCGCGTCAGTACAATTTTGCCAAACGCCCCGCGCTCGAGATGGTCGAGTGCCTGCGGCAGTTGGTCAAAGCGATAGCGTTGATCAATCACCGGTTGCAAGCCATTGGCATCCACCGCCCGTACCAGATCTTCCAATGCGCGGCGGTGGCCGACGCCAATCCCCTGGATCACCGGCGACTTTAGCAGCAACGGTCCGGCAGGGGCCGAGACCTCAAAGCCCTCCAGCGCACCGATCACCGAGATACGTCCCTGCACGGCGACGGCGCGAACCGAATTGCCGAGATTAGGGCCGCCCACGGTGTCGACCACGTGGTCGATGCCGTGATCCTGTGTTAACCGATATACCGTCTCTACCCAATCGCCATCCAGGCGATTAATGCCGTGATCGGCCCCCAACGCCTTGGCACGCGCCAGTTTTTCGTCGCTGCTGGACGTGACGTACACCTCGGCACCCTGCAGTTTGGCGATCTGCAGCGCGAACAGCGCTACGCCGCCGGTCCCCTGTACCAGCACTGATTGGCCAGAGAACAGGTGGCCCTGTTCCACCAATGCGAACCAGGCGGTCAGCCCGGCGCAGGGTAGGGTGCTGGCCTGTGCGTCGTCCAGCGAGGTGGGGGCGGCCACCAGCCAGTCCTCATGCAGCACCACATATTCCGCCAACATGCCCTGATAAAAACCGCCCAGCGTATGGTAAGGCGGGGTGCGCGCATTACCATAGGGCTTCTGTTTGCCATCTATCCAACCGGGGCTGAAGGTAGAAATTACCCGCTCGCCTGGCTGGAAGCGGCTGACATCGGCGCCTATTGCGTCGACTTCACCGGCCATGTCGGAGGTTGGAATAAACGGCTGTGGCAGCTCCAGCCCCATGCCGGTTTCGATCATCAACTTATCGCGGTAATTAAGCGATACCGCATTCACTTTCACCCTAATCTCATGTGGTCCCGGTTGCGGAATGGCGCTTTCGCTCAGTTTCAGGTGCTGACGCCCAAGGGCATTCATTGTCCAGCGTTGCATTGTTTCGGCCATGATTGACTCCAAAGTCAGTGATAAACAGACCTGTGGATATTATCGTTGATTGAAGTTCGCCAGTGGCGATAAGATTTCCTTTGATTGTTTCTCTAAGGGCTACAAATCATGACCGACCGATTGAGCGGTATTTCGGTGTTTGTCACCGCCGTGGAGGCGGGCAGCTTCGCGCTGGCGGCCAGTCGGCTGCACCTTTCACGCTCGGCGGTGGGGAAAACCATTGCCCGTCTGGAGCAGCGATTGGCTGTGCGCCTGTTCCACCGAACTACCCGCAGTTTGAGTTTGACCGACGACGGCGCTCTGTTTTATGAACGTTGCTTACGGGCACTTGAGGAGATCCGCACCGCAGAAACTCTGCTGGAGTCGGGCAAACAGCAAGTCAGCGGCAGGCTGAGGGTGTCGATGCCGGTGCTGTTCGGCCGCATGTGCATTGCGCCGCTGTTGACCAGTCTGGCGCGTGAGCACCCGGGGCTGGAGCTGGAACTGTCGTTCAACGACCGCGTGGTGGATTTGATTGAGGATGGTTTTGATCTGGCGATCCGCAATGGGGCGCTGGTTAGCAGCAGTGGGCTGGTGGCGCGGCATATCGGCGACCACCGTATGACGTTATGCGCTGCCCCGGCTTACCTGCAGCAGCATGGCGAACCGAAAAGCCTTGAACAATTGATTCGGCATGACGCGGTGACTTACATGCGTGCCGGTGTGGTACGTAACTGGCTGATCCCGGATAGCGACGGAAAAATACAGGAAGTGATGCCGAACACGCGGTTGCAGATGGACGACCTGCAGGCGATGGCGGACGCCACGGTGGCTGGGTTTGGTATTTCCTGGTTACCTTGTTGGCTGGTACGGGAATCGTTATTGAAAGGGGAATTGGTCAGGCTGATGAGTGAGTGGCCCGGTATGTCATTTGAGGCGCACGCAGTATGGCCGCAAACGCCACATTTGTCGTTGAAGGTGCGTCTGGCGGTAGATACGCTGGTGAGCAAATTGCCCCCGAGCCTGGCGCTGGTTGAGAAAGCTTTGTAGGGGCGACTCATGCCGCCCGTAAGCGTATCAGGAAGAGGCGGCGCGCTTTTTACGCCAGATAACCAGCATGGCACCCAGCAGGCCCACCAGCAGCAGTACCAGCGGCAGGATCATCAGCCCGGTCATCACCTGGCTTTCGTAGCGTTTCACCAGTGGGATCTGGCTGAAAGCGTAGCCAAGACCGACTACCGCGCCAACCCAAATTACGGCGCTCAGCCAGTTAAATATCTGAAAGCGCGTGCTGTTCAGGCCTGAGATACCGGCCATGGTCGGCAGCAAGGTACGAACAAAGCCCAGAAAACGGCCGATCACCAGTGCCATCAGCCCGTGACGGTTAAACAGATTATGCGCACGTTGATGATATTGGGCAGGCAGTTGCAGCAGCCAGCCTTTGACCAAACTGGTGTGGCCCAGCCAGCGCCCCTGCACGTAACTCAACCAGCAGCCGAGGCTGGCGGCAACGGTTAAAATGATCAGCGTTGGCACAAAGGCCATCACGCCTTTGGCGATCAGGGCGCCGGATAACAGCAGCAGGCTGTCGCCGGGCAAGAAGGAGGCTGGCAGTAGTCCGTTTTCTAAAAATAGAGTGGTGAAGAGTACCGCATAAACCACCCAAATTACGCTTGGATCGGCAAGGGCAATAAAGTCCTGCTGCCAAAGCGCATGAACAATCTCTCGTAATACATCCATTATATATCCTGTTGCATGCCGGTTGCGCCTGGGGTTGGCTTCCCCAGGATGCGGTGTTGACCGTATCTGACAGTTACCCGGCTAGTGTAACGCTAATAGCTTAAGCACACATTAAACAAGGCGAATAAAGTTGCCATTGCAACAGGCGGCGCGTCAGTGCGTGTTGGCGATACGCTCAAATCCGGCGGCGAGGTCATCAATCAGATCCTGCACGTTCTCCAGTCCGATATGCAGGCGCACCAGGGTGCCGGAGAAGTCGACGCCGCCGGCTGGGCGGATGGCTTCCAGCTCCTCCGGTTGGTTAGCCAGGATCAGCGACTCATAGCCGCCCCAGGAATAGGCCATGCTGAAGTGGTTGAAGTTATCCAGATACTCGGCCAACTGTGCGTCGCTCAGACGCTGTTTCAGCACGAAAGAGAACAGGCCGTTACAGCCGCTGAAATCACGGCGGTAAAATTCGTGGCCCTTGCAGCTGGGTAGCTCCGGGTGATTGACCACCGCCACCTCCGGCCGCTCGGCCAGCCAGTTGGCGACTTCGATGCTGCCTTGCTGATGTTGCTTCAGGCGTACGCCCAGCGTGCGCAGGCCACGGCTGGCCATATAGGCGGTATCGGCGTCCACCATCTGGCCCATCAGATAAGAGTATTCGCGCAGTTGATCCCAACAGCGCTGGTTTGCCACGGCGGTGCCGAGCATGTAATCGGAGTGGCCGATAATGTATTTGGTCCCGGCCTGAATCGAAATATCGATGTCGAATTCCAGCGCCTTGAACAGCACACCGGCCGCCCAGGTATTGTCGATCATGATCACCACTTCAGGTGCCACCGCGCGAATTGCCTGCACCATGGCCGGGATATCCTGAACTTCCATGGTGATCGAACCGGGTGACTCCAGAAACACCACGCGGGTATTGGGCTGAATAAGCCCGGCGATATCGGCACCGATCAGGGGGTCAAAATAGGTGGTAGCCACGTTCATGCGGCTCAGAATATGGCTACAAAAATCCTGTGTGGGTTCATACACCGAGCCGGTCATCAGCAGATGGTCGCCGGCGCTGACAAAGGACAAAATGGCGTTGGAGACCGCAGCCGCGCCGCAAGGGTAAAGTACACAACCTGCGCCGCCTTCCAGCTCAACCATCGCATCCTGTAACGCGAAGTGGGTCAGGGTGCCGCGCCGGCCATAAAACAGTTCGCCATGTGCCCGCCTGGCGGTGGCGTGCTTTTTGGCCGCCACGGAATCAAAGACCAGTGATGAAGCGCGTTGGGTGACGGGATTGACGGAGCCCTGGGTATAGCGCTTGCTGCGTCCTGCGCCGATCAGGGTGGTTTCGATGTTTTTTGACGTCATAGGAGCGGCTCACCTTTGGCTTGGTCTTCACGGGATGTTTGCGATAGCCCTTACGTTAGCATGACACATGATAGCCATCCAGACGTTTTAACTGCTAAATGTAAAAGCATTGCCGATTATTTGGTAAATAATAATGAGAACTACTATCAATCCCTGATTGGTTTGATATGATCGCAAGCTGAATTATTCCTCAATTTTGATCGGTAACGGGTGGAGGCACAGCGTGAAAACGGCTGGCAAGAATTTAAATCAAGGATCGTTCGGTCAGGGCCGGGCGCAATGGGGCCAGGCATTTGGCCGTGGTCTGATCGCTTCAATGGTATTGGTAGTGGGTCTGGCCGGTAGCGCTCAGGCTGCTCCGGCGACTAATCCGGCCGTTACCCAGAGCGTTGCTCCGGCCTCTGCGCCTGCCGCAGCCGCGCCTGAAAGTATCACACCGCTGAATCCGCAACCGACCATCCTGCCGCCGGAAACTCGCGGTATGGACCTGTCCGTCTGGGGCATGTACCAACATGCGGACATCGTGGTGAAAATCGTGATGATCGGTTTGGTGCTGGCGTCTATCGTCACCTGGACCATCCTGTTTTCCAAGGGCAGCGAACTGTTCCGCGCCAAGCGCCGTCTGCGCCGCGAACAGCTGGCGCTGGCCAATGTCCGCTCGCTGGATGAAGCCTCCGAGCTGGCACAGAACTTCTCGGACGAGAGCATCAGTTCCGTATTACTCAGCGATGCGCAGAACGAGCTGGAGCTGTCGGCAGAGTCTAACGACAACAATGGCATCAAGGAACGTACCGGTTTCCGTCTGGAGCGTCGCGTTGCGGGCTATAGCCGTAACATGGGCCGTGGCAATGGTTTCCTGGCGACCATCGGTGCCATCTCGCCGTTTGTCGGTCTGTTCGGCACCGTCTGGGGCATTATGAACAGCTTTATCGGTATCGCTCATTCGCAAACCACCAACCTGGCCGTGGTTGCCCCCGGCATCGCAGAAGCGCTGTTGGCAACCGCATTGGGGCTGGTGGCCGCGATCCCGGCGGTGGTGATTTATAACATTTTTGCCCGTGTGATCAGCGGTCATCGCGCTCAGGTTGGCGACGTGGCTGCGCAGGTGCTGCTGCTGCTGGGTCGCGATTTGGATCTGGCCGCCACGGCACAAGCCAAACGTTCACAGCATTCACAGCAACTGCGGGTGGGGTGAGTTATGGCGATGCGCTTAAATGAAGATTTGGACGACAGCGGCGAACTGCATGAAATCAACGTGACGCCGTTTATCGACGTCATGCTGGTGCTGTTGATCATCTTTATGGTGGCCGCGCCGCTGGCAACGGTAGATATCCGTGTCGATCTCCCGGCTTCCTCAGCCAAACCGCAGCCGCGTCCGGAAAAACCGGTGTTCCTGTCGGTGAAAGCGGATAAGCAGCTATACGTTGGCGAACAGGCGGTCAGTGCAGATCAACTGACGTCGGTGCTGGATCAGCAAACTCAGGCGAACAAAGAGACCACCATCTTCTTCCAGGCGGACAAGACCGTGGACTACGAGACGCTGATGAGCGTGATGGATACGCTGCGTAAAGCCGGCTACCTGAAGGTGGGGCTGGTGGGGATGGAAGGCGCCGCCAAATAGCGGGCTGACATCACCCAAGGTAAAAAGGGCGCTCAGGCGCCTTTTTTATTGGCTGAGTTTTGTACAAAAGCTTGACGAGTCGTCAGCCAATAAACTACTAATAGATAGTAACTAACACTACTTTTCGGAGACAGCTATGCCAACCAGCATTGCTTTAAGCCCTCATTTTGAGAAGTTCGTTCATGAGCAAATCGACAGTGGGCGTTATGGCAACGTCAGTGAAGTGATACGGGCGGGTCTGCGTCTGCTCGAAGAACATGAGCGGGCGATGAAAATCGAACAGCTGCGAGTGGCCATTGTACAGGGCGTTGAAAGTGGTGAGGGAGTCCCAGCGGAGGAGGCGTTTGCGCGTTTGCGGGCTAAATACCAACGGATGGTGGATAACGGAAGTGACTAATGGAGCTAACAATATCGCCGGCAGCGGTATGTGATATTGAAAATATTGGTGATCATATTGCGCAGGATAACCCAGTCCGTGCGCTTAGTTTTATCTCTGAGCTTTACCGCCAATGCCAGCACATTGGCGAATCCCCCGAAGCCTATCAGAAACGCCCTGAGCTTGGTCGAGGCGTCAGGATAAGCGCCTATGGTAAATACCTTATTGTTTTTACTGCGATACAACGCAATGTCAGGATTGAGCGTGTATTCCACAGTGCGCGAGATATTTTGCGCCTCCTGGCTCAGCGTTAAAACGTTAATGGCTGGTACGTCGGTTCAACCCCCAAAGTTCAATACCATTCAGCCACGAGCATGTGCCGTAGCGCAATCACCTCTGCCCCGGAAAGCACCTGTTTGCCATGCTCACGACTCATGACGAACTCCTTAACCGGGACAAGAAAAGCCTAAGGCTGGCCGAGCAATGCCTTCGAACCGGCGTGGCGCCAGTGGATGTTGCCCGGCAGGTAGAGCGCGTTCTGCTCTAATGGCCGCTCGTCAATCAGCGCGCTAACCATGTCGAAACTGTGTTGAGCCAGTGCGCGGCAGTCCTGCGCCACGGTATCGATTTTTAACGTCAGTCCGTCGAACAGGTAGTGATCGTCAAAGCTGCACAGATGCAGATCGCTCTCCATCAGCTGGTGCTGATTCAGATATCGCAGCACCCCTTCCAGCAGGCCGCAGGCGGCGGTAAACAGTGCCTTGGGCGGACGGCCAAGTTGCGCACAGAGTTGGGCGAACATCTCGTAGCCGGAACTGGGGTGATAATTACCGTTGATGATCCATTCCTGTTTACACACGACCCCGGCACGTTCCAGACCGAGTTGGAAACCGGCCAGCCGATCGCGCGTGGGTGAAATACGGGGTTGGCCGCCAAGGAAGTAGAATTCGTCCGGATGCTGGCGTGCGACGTTTTCCACCAGCGTGGCGGTTGAGGTTAGCGAGTCGGTGATCACCAGCGGCAGATCGGAGCCGATGATCAGCCGGTCCATCTGCACCACCGGCAGACCGGCGTTAATTTTTTGGTATTCCGCATCGTTAAGCTGGCTGGAGGCGACAATCAGGCCGTCGACCTGGCGTTGTACCAGACTGTTCACCGCCATCATTTCCTGCGCCGGGTTCTCATCGGTACAGGCGATCAGCAACTGCAAACCGGCCTCGCGGCACAGGGTTTCCAGCTCGCGTGAAATCACCGCAAAACCGTAGTTGGTCATTTCCGGCACCACCAGCCCCAGGGTATGGCTGCGGGAGGAACGCAGCGAACGGGCGTGGAAGCTGGGCTGGTAGTGGTGCTCGCCGGCCAGTGCCAGGATACGATCGCGGGTGTCGTCGGACACCCGATATTCCTTGCTGCGACCGTTAAGCACCAGGCTGGCGGTCGATTTTGACACGCCGGCCAGTGCGGCAATATCACTGATGGTAATGCGTTTATTTTTTTTCACTGACGGCATCTGAATTCATGGAAGGATGCGTCATTCTAGCATGCATGGCGTCAGCGACCAGTGCTCGAGCGCCAGTGGGGTTTCACCGCTCAGTTGCAGTTGTGGTTGTGGGCCGGGGAAGTAGCGTGCGCTCATCACCGCCTCGCCGTGGTTGATAAAAATCTCCACGCTGGAGCGGTCAAACAGGATCTGCAGCTGGCTCAGGTTGCCGCGCCAGTAGCGATGTTCCGGCTGCCCGTTACGCAGATTATTACGCGTCAGTCGTAGCAAGGCACCGTCCCACAGCAGCGTCATCGCCCCGCCGAAGTCGGCGGTGAATGCCCCCTCTGGCGTTAGCAGCAGTTCCGCGCTGCCGACGGGCCAACATGGCGCTTCGTCGGCGATCCCCTGCCATTGCCGGCTTTCACCACGCAATTGTTGCAGTTCGCGCGCCGGTTGTTGGTAAAGCTTGCCGTGATGCAGCGACAGTTCGCGCGGGCAGGTCAGGATGTGGATCCAGCCGTACTGCAGCGTCGGGTGATAATCCTCGTCCTGTTCCGGCACGCCCATCCAGCCGACCAGTAACCGGCGGCCGTCTTCGGCCTGGGTGGTTTGCGGCGCATAGAATTCGAACCCGAGATCCAGCTCGTGGAAGGCACCATGTTCGAACCTGGCCTGCCGATAATCCAGCTTGCCGGTCAGATAGCCCGCCTGATAAACGTTGAGATAACGTTCGGTCTGCGCCGCCAGCCCCTGTGGGCAGCAGATCAGCACTTCGGTATCGTCCAGCGTGAACAGGTCCGGACATTCCCACATATAACCGAAATCGCCGATGCCGTTCAGCTGTGAACCGGCAATCTCGCCCAGCAGCTGCCAATTGCGCAGATCGGCGGAGCGCAGCAGCAGCACTTTGCCACGGTCTTGCAGATCACGAGCGCCGAGCACCATGTACCAATCTTCCTGATGACGCCAAACCTTGGGATCGCGCACGTGGCCGCTATAGCCCGGCGGCAGCGGTAATACCGGGCCGAGTTTGTCATAGCCACCCTGGGCATTTTCTTGCGCCAGGCACTGATAAGCGGTGCGGGAGCCATCGGGGTATTTGACGTTGCCGGTATACGCCAGCATGATTTTGCCGTCCGTCACCACCGCCGAGCCGGAGTAACAGCCGTGGCTGTCATAGCAGGCTCCCGGCACCAGTGCCACCGGCTGATGTTGCCAGTTGACCAGATTCGTCGACTGCCAGTGCCCCCAACACTTGTTGCGGTGATCGCAACCCAGCGGGTTCCATTGATAGAACAGGTGGAAGACGCCGTTATGCTGAATAAAACCATTGGGATCGTTAAGTAGCCCAACGCTGGGTGCCAGGTGCCACGCCGGCCGGTGCGGCGCACGCAGCACCTGCGGCATGCCGCTCATTAACGCCTGAACGGCCTGTTTCATCAAATTCAGCTCTTCCATCATTCACTGTCCGTTTTGTATTTCAGCAGCAACGAGAGAATAAAGGCACTGCCGAAGGCGATCACCAGGCCAATGATATAGCTGACCAGCGAACTGGCCTGCACAATGGCCAGCCCCGGGATTGCCGTCAGACCGACCGCGTTCATGCCGACATGGTTGGCCACCACCCAGGCACCGCCGAGCGCACCGCCTGCCAGCGCTGCCAGGAAAGGTTTCACAAAGCGCAGGTTAATGCCGAACAGCGCCGCCTCGGTAATGCCGAGCATGGCGGAAAAGGCCGAAGGCACCGCGATGGCTTTGATCTTGGCGTCGCGGGTTTTGAAATAGACCGCCAGACAGGCACCGCCCTGAGCGATATTGGCCATCGACCAGATTGGCAGCAGGAAGTTAACGCCGATATTCGGATTGCCGAGCAGTCCGGCTTCGACGGCATGGAAGCTGTGGTGAATGCCGGTGATGACGATGGCGGAATACAGGCCGCCGAACAGCAAGCCGGCAAACCAACCGGCGTGGGCAATCAGCGTGCTGAGCACCAGGGAGATGCCATCACCCAGCGCGCGGCCGGCCGGGCCGATAAACAGCATGGCGACGAAGCCGGAGATCACCACCGTCAGGAACGGCGTCAGGATCAGATCCAGCGAGTTGGGGATCACTCTGCGCAGCTGTTTTTCCAGCGTGCTCATAAACCACACCGTCAGCAGCACCGGGAACACCGTGCCCTGATAGCCGATCATGGCAATCTGCAACCCGAAGAAATCCATGGTGTGAAAACCGCTGGCGACGCCCCAGGCGTTGGTCAGTGCCGGGTGAGTCAGAATGCCGCCGAGCGTAGCGCCCAGATAGGGGTTACCCCCAAATTCACGCGCGGCGGTGAAGCCGATCAGGATCGGTAAAATAATAAATGCCGCTGAGCTGAACATATCCAGCATCACAAATACGGCGCTGCCGGAATCGACCCAGCCGTAGGTTTTCACCATGCCGAGCAGGCCCATCAGCAGGCCGGAGGCGACGATAGCCGGGATGATTGGCACAAAGATATTCGACAGCAGGCGAGCTATACGTTGCAGTGGGTTGAGTTTTTTCGCCGCGATATCGGCGGCCTCAGACTTGCTGGACTCGCTGACGCCAGCCGCCTTGATAAACTCAGCGTGTACCTTGTTGACCAGCCCGGTACCGAAAATCACCTGGATTTGCCCGGCGTTGCTAAAGCAGCCTTTCACCCCTTCCAGCTTGCCGATCGCCGCTTTGTCCATCTTGCTGTCATCAACCAGCACCAGGCGCAAGCGCGTGGCGCAGTGGGCGGCACTGGCTATGTTCTCTTTGCCGCCGAGCAACGGCAATAGCGCGTTAGCGGTTGCGGTAATGTCCATGTTCACTCCCTTAATCAATAAAAATGCCGCCGCGGTGTTTCGCGGCGGAAATCAGTTCATCAGCGTCAGAAGAAGTACTTGAACCGGGCACGTACGCCGTAGCGCTGATCGTTGCTGGAGTTGGCAATTTTGTTATCTGCATTGGCCTCCAGCATCGAGACGTAGGCCCCGAGATACAAGTTAAAGTTCTTCATATTCATGATGTTTGGTATTTGGTACGAGGTATGAATGGTATGAATATCATATTTGCCCGGCTCGCTGAGCGGGTTGCGGATGTCGGCGCTCATACCGGCGGTATTGAACTCTTTGATGTTGTTGTGGGCATAGATGTAACCCACTTCAAAGCGACGCCACAGTACGTTGATACCGGCGGTCAGGTCCTGCTCGCCGGAGGCGTCCAGGTAGGCGGTGCTCAGGTTGGCAACCACGCCGTTGTCCGGGTTGGCGGCGGTATTGTTCCAGCTGAGAGTCATGCCGTAGCCGTTACGTTTGGACTGGTCGACGAATTGCCCCTGGCCGTCGTGATAGCCGTAGGCATTGTTGACCACGTTGCTTTCCATAGCCACTGCTGCGCTGAGCTGGTCTTTTTTCCAGGCGATCACCGGCCGCAGGTAGGCGACGTTTTTCTTATTATCCAGGCTATTGCCGTGGTAGGCGTCGTCCTGGAACAGGGAGGTGCCGTCCTCCACCAGCGTATTGAGCTCAAAGTAGAAGTTACCGGCGTACTTGCTCAGCATCAGGTTGCCGCCGCTGCTGCTACGACCACGACCTTCTTTCATCATGTAGATATAGCCAAAACCGTCGGCATACAAATCGTTGGCGGTGTTGCCCGAATACTGGATGAAGGTGTCCTGATTGAGCGGGAACATGTCGTAGGCTTCAAAACGGCCAATCTTGGTCTGCCAGTTCTTTTCGTTACCGAAGAAGAAGGCGGCATCGTCGAGGTTCATTTTACCGGTCATGTCGGCTAACGGCTGCACGCTGAAACCGGAGAAGTTGCCGTCCGGGTTGCGTCGGTAGCCGTCTACACCGACCAGAATGCGGCCGTTGATATCCCAACGTTCTTTGTTGCCCGGCTTCCAGTCCTTGTTGTCGCTGCTTTTCAGCGAGGTGAGCTGGCCGCTGCGGCTGGCGCCGTCCAGGTTGAACTCGACGTCGCCGTACAGTTTCAGGTCGGTTAATCCGGTGAGTTGCAGCTTGCCGGCCGGTGCGGCGTGGGTTTCCAGCGTCGCGGTGCGCTGAACAACCTGTTGGGTTTGCTGCTCGGTGTTGGCGGTGCGTAATTCCAACTGTTGTGCTTTGCGCTCCGCCGCTGTGGCACGCGTTTCCGCCTGGACAGCCCGCTGTTCGGCCTGTTGCAGCCGTTGTTCCAGCGCATTCAGGCGTGCCTCGATACTGGTATTGGTACCAGTCGCTGCCGCAGAGGTAGAGATGAGAAGCCCTGTAGTGACTGCCAGATAGCCTAGTTTTTTCATGATTTTCTATCATCCGGGAAGGTTGTTATTATTTTTTGCTAAATTGCTAAACCGGTTTTTCAGGAAGAAAGATAGAGAGTTGAACGGCGGCTGGCAATCAAGTTTGCTAACCCGATTCAGCTATTGTGATCAAGTCCGCAAATTATGTTCTGGAGATGAAAGGGGGCAGGCACCCAATGCCCTGTGGCATTGGGCCTGACTCATCGCTAGCGGGTTAGCGTCGCAGGAAGTCCTGCAACTCGTCGGCATGCGGCAGGGCGGTCATAGCGCCTTTGGCAGTGGTGGCCAGCGCCCCGCAAGCCTGGGCCTGGGCGATCACTGCCGGCCATTGATCTTCCTGCGGCAAAGCGGCCAGGTGTGCCAGTGCGGCCAGCAGACCGGCGACAAAGGCGTCACCCGCACCGGTGGTATCGACCGGGGTGATTGAAGGGGCGCGGAAATGGCGGATCTGTTTACCGTCATGCACGCAGACACCGTCGCCGCCCAGTGTCACCAGCAACAAACGCAGTGGGTAGCGCTGCATCATCCAGTCGATACCGCTCTCCAACTCGCCGATATTGCTGATAAAACTCAGTTCTTCCAGCGAGATCTTCACCACGTCAGCCAGCAGTAACGCCTTTTGCAAGCAGGGGCGCAACGCTTCCGGCTGGCGCCAAACGTCTTCACGAATGTTTGGGTCAAAGCTGACCCAGCCGCCGGCCGCCCTGATGTTCTCCATCGCGGTGAAGGTGGTGCTGCGGCTCGGTTCCTGCGACAGAGCGATAGAGCAGACGTGCAGCCATTCATCTGCTTTGAAATCAGGCAGATCCTCGGGTTGCAGGAACAGATCGGCGCTCGGGCTGACCATAAAGGTGAAGGAGCGTTCCCCCATCAGATCAAGATCCACCACCACGGTAGAGGTGTGGTGGTCGGGGTCTTTTGACAGATGGCTGATGTCGACCTGCTCTTCGCTCAGTACCTGCTGCAGGAAAGCGCCGAAACTATCCTGGCCTACCCGGCCGATAAAGCCGCTGTTGCCGCCCAGACGGGCGATGCCGACCGCCACATTGGCCGGTGCGCCACCGGGGCATTTAAGGTAACTGTTTGAATTTTCAGGTACCAGGTCGACAACTGCATCACCCAGAACCCATACGCGATTAACCATGTTCGATCCCCGTGTTCATTGCTGTCTGATGGCGAGCTAAAATAGAAGAACCGGTTTAGCATTGCAACGAAAGAATCTGTCGCGAAAGGTGAAAGGGCAGCAGACTGCGAGGTGGCTACGGTTTGAGGGAGGAATAAGTTATATCGAATATGAATAAGTAACGCATTGACAAATATAATTAAAAATCGGTATGGCAATTAATCGCAAATTTGATCTCTGGCGAGAACGAATAAAATGGTTAATCACATTGGAAATAGGAAGTTTCCTAAAGGTTGTGTCCTGTTTGGCATTAATGACTCAGTGATGAATAATTGCATTGTTTAGATGCAATTATTCATGAACATGAATGCCAATAAAAACAAAAAATGCATGTAATCATTAAAAAAACAGTGAGTTAAGTGTTATTTTTGAATTGAGTTAACAGCGAAAGCATTAGCGCTACAGATCATTCTTATTAAGCATTTTGTTACCCAGAGCCCATTGCGGACCAAAATTAAGTTGATTGCGAGCTATTCGTGCGCATAATGTTTGCGTTTTTTTACAATTCTTATCTTTATTTGTCTCTCGACAGGGAAAAAGTAATGCGCCATTCCGCGTACTCGTCGCTCAGCCTTGCTGTGCGTAAGGGCTGTATTCCATTAAGCTCTGTTGTCTTGCCGCTATTTATATACAGCCAGTCGCTTCAGGCGGCCACTTCAAGCAGTGAGCAACTGATCATACAGCAGCAGCGGCAAAAGGCGCTGGAGCAGCAACTGACACCGCCGACACCGGATGTGCGCTTATCTCCGCCTTCGTCCAGCTTTGGCCGCATTGCTTTCCCGCAGGAAAAAACCTGCTTCCCTATCGATCAGGTGGTGTTAACCGGTCAGGACAAACTCCCTCATTGGCTGCCGTTGCAGCGTATCGCCGATCAGGCGCAGGGCCGCTGCCTGGGCGGGCAGGGTATTAACCTGCTGATGAGTACCCTGCAAAACCGGCTGGTGGATCACGGCTATATCACCACCCGCGTGCTGGCGCCGACGCAGGATCTGAAAAGCGGTAAGCTGCGGTTGGTGGTGGTGCCGGGCTACGTGCGGCAGGTGAAATTGACACCGGACAGCGGCCATTACATTCAACCCTACAGCACATTCCCGGCCCATGCAGGTAACCTATTGGATCTGCGCGATATCGAACAAGGGCTGGAAAACCTGCAGCGTTTGCCGACGGTACAGGCCAGCATGGAAATCATTCCCGGCGAACAGCCCGGCGAAAGCGACATTGCCCTGAGCTGGAAGCAGGAGCGCATGTGGCGCGTTGGCGCTTCACTGGATGACTCTGGCACTAAAAGCACCGGACGTTATCAGGGCGGTTTGACGCTGTCGCTGGATAACCCGTTCTCGCTCAGTGACTTGTTCTATATCTCCGGCTCCAGCGATCTGCAAAATCAGGGCGGCAAAGGCTCCAAAAACATTACCGGTCATTATTCGGTGCCGTTCGGCTACTGGATGGCGGGGGTAACTGCCAACAGCTATGACTATCATCAGACCATTGCCGGTCAGAATCAGGATTACCGTTACAGCGGCAAGAGCAAGAACCTGGATTTCCAACTCAGCCGGGTACTGCACCGTAACGGCAGCCAAAAAACCACGCTGACCTACGACGTGCTGGCGCGCGAGTCAAGCAACGCCATCAACGATACCGAAGTGGAAGTGCAGCGTCGGCGCACCTCCGGTTGGCGTTTGGGATTACAGCATCGCCACTATATTCAACAGGCTACGTTGGACGCGGGCGTCAGTTATCAACGCGGCACCCGCTGGTTCGGCGCATTGCCTGCGCCGGAAGAGACCTTTGGCGAAGCCACTGCACTGAGCAAAATTGTGCAGCTCAACGCCCAGCTTGACGTGCCGTTCAGCCTGTTTAGCCAGAACTTCCGCTACAACGTGCAATACCAGCGGCAGATCAGCGACACGCCGCTGACGCCGCAGGATCAGTTTGCTATCGGCAACCGCTGGACGGTGCGCGGCTTTGACGGTGAGCGCACCCTGAACGCTAACCACGGCTGGTTCGTCCGTAACGATCTGGCCTGGCGCACGCCGTTGCAGGGGCAAGAACTGTACCTCGGTGCCGACTACGGCGAAGTGGGGGGCTACGGTTCTGACTATCTGGCGGGGCAACACCTGGCCGGCGGCGTGGTCGGCCTGCGCGGCTATGCGTTTAAGGTCGGTTACGACCTGTTCGCCGGTGTGCCGTTCTCCAAACCTGAGGGTTTCAGCACCAGCCCGGTCACTCTGGGCTTCAACCTGAGCTGGAACTACTGAGGACATGACCATGCGCATAGGCGAATACGATATCAGAGCGCCGCTGATCCTCGGCGGTGACGACAGTGAAGCGGAAGCCTTTGGGGCTGCCGTCTGGTTGTGGATGCATTCGCCGATGCATCGCGATGCGCCGCTGCACACGCTACCGACGCTGCTGTTGCCGATCATCAAGCGGCAACAATATGTGCTGGCATCACACCAGAATCAGCCGGTGTTTTTCCTCAGTTGGGCCTGGATGAATCAAGAGGCCGAGGCGCGTTATTTAACGCAACCTGCGGTGAATATGTTGGAAAGTGACTGGAACAGCGGCGATCGTATGTGGTTCTGCGACTGGATAGCGCCCTTTGGGCACACGCGAGAAATGCGCAATCTGATCGTTCGGGACATTTTCCCGCACCTGTGCATGCGGGCGCTGTATCACCGCGGAGATCGGCGTGGAAAGCGCGTAGTGAACTTTAAAGGTGCGCAGGTCAGCCATCAGCAAGCGCAGCAATGGTGGGTAAACCACCCGTTAGCCGTCGAGCCGTCAGAAATTCAATAAGGACATTGCCATGAACAAGAACCTGTATCGTATCGTTTTCAACAAAGCGCGTGGCATGCTGATGGTGGTGGCGGATATCGCCCGCTCCGGTCGTGCCGGGTCAGCTCGTTCACCTGGTCTGGGCCACACGTTGAGTCAGTGTATCGGCAAAATCAGTGCCGTTAGCTTTAGCCTGCTGATAGCGCTGGGGGCTATCCAGCCGGTGCAGGCCGCGATTATTGCCGACGGTAATGCGCCGGGCGGCCAGCAGCCGACCATCGTCAACAGCGCTAACGGTACGCCACAGGTCAATATCCAAACGCCAAGCGCCGGCGGGGTTTCTCGCAATACTTATAGCCAGTTTGACGTCGACAAGCAGGGCGCGATCCTCAACAACTCCCATAAAATGACCCAAACCCAACAGGGCGGCTGGGTCGATGGCAACCCATGGTTGGCGAAAGGCGAAGCCAAGGTGATCCTCAATGAGGTCAACTCCCGTGATCCTAGTCGCCTGAACGGTTATATCGAAGTGGCTGGCCAGCGTGCGCAGGTGGTGATCGCCAACCCGTCCGGCATTACCTGTAATGGCTGCGGCTTTATTAATGCCAACAGAGCGACCCTGACCACCGGTCAGGCGCAAATGAACAACGGCAACCTGACCGGCTTTAACGTTGAGCGCGGCGAAGTGGTGGTTGAAGGCGCCGGTATGGACAGTTCGCGTCAGGATTACACCGAGATTATCGCGCGATCGACAAAGATCAATGCCGGGCTTTGGGCTAACGATCTTAAAGTCACCACCGGTCGTAACAAGGTGGATGCGGCGCACCAACAGATCGACAAACAAGGTGACGATCCTGCCACTCGCCCGCAACTGGCGGTAGACGTGGCGAAGCTGGGCGGCATGTACGCCGGTAAGATCCGCATGATCGGTACCGAAACCGGCGTCGGGGTGCGCAACGCTGGTAATATCGGTGCGCAGGCCGGTAGCGTGGTGGTGACCGCCGATGGCCGCATTGAAAACAGTGGCAAAATCAGCAGCGGCAGCGATATGCAACTGGCCTCGAAAGGCGGCGTCAGCAACAGTGGTTCACTGTTCGCTGCGGGGCATGCCGACGTCAGCAGTGGCGGCGAGGTCCAAAACAGCGGCTCTATCGCGGCCCGCAATAATGTGCGCATCCAGGCAGCCAGCCTGAACAGCAGTAAAGGCAGTACGCTGGCAGCCGGTGTGCAGCAGGATGGCAAGTTGGGCGGCAGCGGCGAACTGGCGTTAACCACCCGCGGCAAACTGACCGCGCAGGGCCAAAATTTGGCGGCGGGCAACCTGCGTGCCAATGGGCAGGGCGTGGACATCAGCGGCAGTCGCACTGCCGGGACTAACGTCACGCTAGATGCCGGTCAGGGTGATTTGACCACGGCCAATGCGCAGGTTGAAGCGGCGCAACAGCTGACTGCCAGCAGCGGCAAGCTGTTCAACAATGACGGCGGCAAGCTGGCGGCGAATAAATTGGCGCTTAGTGCGCATGACTTATCCAACCGCAAGGGTGAGATCGCCCAACTAGGTGAAGACGACCTCCGGCTTACCCCGCAGGGTAAATTGGACAACGCCGGCGGCCGTATCGCCAGCAACGGCAATGGCCTGACGCTGAACGCCGGATCAGTCGACAACCAGGGCGGACAAATCGTCCATGCCGGTAAAGGCGCGTTGACGGTGAATACCGGACGCCTGCAGGGCGATGGCGGCAAACTGCTGTCCAACGGCCAACTGAGCATGCAGGGCGGCGATTATGTGCTGGACGGCGGCACCACTTCGGCGCAGCAGATCGCGTTGGATGCCGGCAGCCTGTCAAACCGCAACGGCCAACTTGTGCAGAGCGGCAAGGGTGAGATGCGCCTCAATGCCCGCGGGGGGATTGATAACCAGGGCGGCCAACTGGCGGCCAACGGTAACGTGTCGTTAAACGCCGCGCAGTTGAACAACCAGAGCGGCAAAGTGATTGCCGCACAGGACGGCAGCCTGAAGGCTCAGGTCAGTAGCGCTATCGATAACCGAGAGGGGCAACTGGCGGCCAGCGGCAATACCCAACTGCAGGCGGATAAGCTGGATAACCGCAAAGGGCTGGTGTCTGCCGCGACGGGCAAGGCTGAGGTCACAGCGCGGCAGGCGCTGGATAACCGGGGTGGCCGTATCGAGGCCAGGCAGGCTCTGCAACTGACCGGCAATGGGTTGGAGAATCAGGCCGGGCAGGTCGTTGGTGGTGCGCTTTCGCTGGCGCTGGGCAAAGGAGCGCTGAACAACCAACAGGGCGTTATCGCCGCCACCGGCGATCTGGGTCTGAGCAGCGGCGCGCTGAACAATGACGGCGGTCTGTTGCAATCTGCCGGCAACATGAATCTTGACACCCAGGGCGCGGCATTGAGCAACCGCCTGAGCGGTGAAACCGGCGGCATCCTCAGCCAGGGTACGTTGGCTATTCACAGTGGCGCGCTGGACAACACCCAGGGCATGCTGGTGGGCGCCGGAGCGACCGATCTGTTCACCGGAACGCTCGATAACAGCCAAGGTACCTTGGTCGGTAAACAGAAACTGAACATCGACAGCCTGGCGCTGACCAATGACGGTGGCTTGCTGCAGGCGGGTTCTGATGCGCGTATCGATACTCATGGCCAGGCGTTGAGCAACCTCGACAGCGGCAAGCATGGCGGGATCAGCAGTCTGGGCAAACTGGCTATCACCAGCGGTAACGTGAATAACCAGGCCGGCTTTATCGCCAGTTCAGGTGACCTGCAACTGCAAGGCGAGCAACTGGATAACCGCCTCGGTACGCTGGCTTCGGAGAAGCAACTGTCGGCCACCGCCAGGGTGATCAATAACCAGGGCGGGGCGATTAAATCCGGCCAGGATATGGCGCTGAATGCTGAAGAATTGCTGGATAACAGTAATCTGGGGGTGATTGGCGCAGGCAAAAAACTGCAGTTGGATAGCGACCATCTGGTGAACAATCAGGGCACGGTGGTCAGCGCCGATGCGGCGAAGATTAACTTCGGCCTGCTGGAGAACCGGGGCGGCCAGTTGGCGGCACAGACGGCGCTGGAGCTGCACGGCAACAGCCTCAATAACGACGACGGTGGCCTGATCCAGAGCGGCGAGGGATTAGAGCTGACAGTTGCTCGGCTGACTAACGCTAACAGCGGCGACAAAGGCGGCATCACCAGTCAGGGGGCGATGAACCTTACCACTGGCGTGTTCGATAACGGTCAGGGCGTGGTGATTGCCGGTAAAGGCTTGCAGCTTGATGCTGAAGCGCTGCTGAACGGCGGTGGCAAACTGGTGGCACAGCAGGCATTGGTGCTGAATACCACCGGCGCGGGCGGCCTGAATAACCAGGGTGGATTGGTGCAGTCGGGCGCGGATATGCGCGTCGATACCCACGGCCAGCGGCTGGATAACCAGAACGGCACCTTGCACAGCCTGGGCAAACTGCAGCTCAGCAGCGGCGACGTCAATAATCAGGGCGGCACGCTGGGGGCCAAAGGCGACTTTGCCCTGGCAGCGCTGAAATTGGACAATAGTCACGGCGGGCGAATTATTGGCGAACAGGCGGTCCAACTCGCCAGCGCCGGCCTGGATAACCGCAACGGACAAATTCAGGCGGTCGGCAACCTGTTGCTGGACAGCGCGCAGGGGCTTATCGATAACGCCCTGGGGCTGATCCGCAGCGGCGCCACCGTGACGCTCAATGCCCTGCAGTTCATTAACGACGACACCAAGGCGGAAAATAAAGGGCTGGAAGGCCAAACCCTGGCGTTGAACACCGGCTCGGTGAGCAACCGTGGCGGCAGCATTCTGGCTAACCAACAACTGACTATCACCAACGGCGGTCAGTTGGATAACAGCGCTGGCCAACTGGCCGCCAGCGAAAACCTGCAGTTGCAGGGCGCGGCGCTTAACCTGCTGAACACCGCCGGTATCGTCAAGGCCGGCAAGCTGCTGGACATCAACGCAGCAGCGGTCGGCGGCGACGGGCAATTGCTGTCGCTGGGCGATATGAACCTGGTCAGCGCGCAGGGCATCAATAACAGCGGTGAGATGATTGCCAACGGCAATTTCAACTTCACCACGCCGGGCGATGTGACCAACAGCGGTAAACTGCTGGCGGGTGCCAAGCTCGATCTGCGCGCCAATAATCTGTTCAATGCCGCCAGCGGCGAGATAAACGCCGGGCAGGATTGGCTGACGGTCAACGGCACCTTGACCAACTATGGTCTGATTGACGGCAAACATACGTTGATCCAGGCCAATACGCTGACCAACATCGGCACCGGCCGTATTTATGGCGATGCTGTTGGCGTGCAAACCGTCACCTTTAACAACCTGGCGGAAAACGGCACTGCTGCCACGCTGGCCGGGCGCGAACGGGTGGATATCGGCACCCAAACGCTGAATAACTACGATCATGGGTTGATCTACAGCGGTGGGGACATGGCGATTGGCGGCCAGCTTGACGCCAACCACCTGGCCACCGGCCAGGCCGGTACGATCAATAACCACAGTTCGACCATTGAATCTGCGGGCAACATGGCTATTTCGGCCGGGCAGATCAACAACGTCAACGACCGCTTTACTACCGAGCTGGTCACCGTTTCCAACGGAAAAATCACCGAGTATCAGCAATCGGGCGACCCGGTACGCTGGATGGCCGGAGAACCGGGCGTCTTTGTTGACCGCAATTCATCAGACTCGCTGTTGAACCTGAATACCCCAGGGAAAACTGGGCATAACAACGACAGATTTACGCAATACGACTACAACCGCACGGTGCAGGAAACCCAGATCAAGGAAAGCGACCCTGCCAAAATCATCGCGGGTGGCGATATGGCGATCAACGCCGGGCATCTGCTGAACGACAAGAGCCAGGTGATCGCGGGTGGCACGCTGGCGATTAACGCCGGCAGCGTGGATAACGTGGCTGTGCCGGGCCAGCGCCTGACCACCGACGTCGGCGAAGTGACCAGTTACTACCGCATCAAGAAGAAGGGTAAAGACAAGCAGGGGCACAATGCCACGGCCTATACGCCGCCGACCACCATTCAGACCATTGCGCTGAAGCCGAGCCAGCTGATTGACCATGGGCAAGTGGCAGGTAACCCGATCGCCATTGCCCCACTGACGCAGCAGGGCACCAATACCCCTATCGGCGCTGCCGGTGGGGTCAATGCGGTGGTCAGCGGCAGTGATATTTCCGCTGGGATGCAGACCATCGGCAGTGGCACGCTACCGGTGATTCAGGCCGTCGCGTTGCAGCCGGGCCAGCAGTTCGAAGTCGCCAACAAGGTCAATAACCAGCAGGGCGACGCGGCGGACAGCGTGGTGCGCATTGTCGGGCCGGACACTCGCCTGCCGGACAACAGCCTGTTCAAAACCAATCCGGCACCGGGCGGCCAGTATCTGGTGGAGACCGATCCGCGCTTCACCAACCAAAAAGCCTGGTTGGGTTCGGACTACATGATTGCCAAGGCCACCAATAACCCGGACAACGTACTGAAGCGCTTGGGTGACGGTTACTACGAGCAGCGGCTGATCCGCGAACAGGTCATTAACCTGACCGGCCAGCGCTATCTGGACGGTTTCAACAACGACGAAGAACAGTTCAAGGCCTTGATGGATCAGGGGCTGGCCTTCAGCCAGCAATATAACCTGAAGGTCGGTGTGGCGCTGACGCCAGAGCAGATGGGGCTGTTGACCAAAGATATTGTCTGGCTGGTGAATGCCAAGGTCACGCTGCCGGACGGCAGCCAGCAAAACGTGCTGGTGCCGCAGGTGTATGCCCGCATGCAACCGGGCGATCTGGACGGTTCCGGCGCATTGATTGCCGGGCGCAACGTCAACCTTAATCTGGGGGAAGGCCTGTTTAACAGTGGCCATATCGCCGGGCGTGAAGTGGTGAAACTGAGCGCGGCCAACATCACCAACGTGGCGGGCCACATTCAGGGGGCCGACGTTGGCCTGACTGCCCGTACCGACATTAACAATATCGGCGGAGTGATCCAGGGAAACAACTCGCTGCTGGCCAGCGCCGGACGAGACATCAACGCCATCAGCACCACCCGTACGGCGCAGAGCGTTAACGGGGCCAACAGCTTCGAGCGCACCAACATCGACAGCGTGGCAGGCATGTACGTGCAGGGGGCCGACGGCAAGCTGATGCTGCAGGCCGGTCGCGACATCAAACTGGATGCGGCGCAGGTGGTTAACAGCGGTGATAATGGCCAAACCCTGCTGAGTGCCGGGCGCGATCTCACCCTGAATACGGTGACCACCGCCAGCCGTGACAACCTGATCTGGGACGGCGACAACAGCCTGAAACAGGGCAACAGCCAGCAGGTGGGCAGCGAAGTGGTGGGCAAAGGGGCTGTGACCCTTAACGCGGGGAACGATATCACAGCCCATGCGGCAACGGTTTCTGCCGGTGATGCGCTGAACCTGAATGCCGGCCATGACATCAATATTCTCAGCGGCGAGAACACCCTCGATCTGGACGAGCGGCACAAGGTGACCGGCGGTAACGGCCTGATGTCCAAAACCACCACCACCACCCGCGACACCCTGGAGCGCCAGACCGTACAGGGCAGTACCCTGAGCGGTGACAGCATTAATGTGTTGGCGGGCAACGATTTACGGGTACAGGGCAGCAGCGTGGCGGGGACTCAGGACGTGAAACTGCTGGCAGGTAACGATCTGAGCATCACCGGCGCGACCGAAAGCAACAGCGAATTGCACCTCAAGCAGGAGAAAAAATCCGGCCTGATGAGCAGCGGCGGCATCGGCATCAGCTACGGCACCGAAAGCCTGAAAACCACGGATACCGCGCAGGGGCTGACCAATCAGGGCAGCACCGTCGGCAGCGTAAACGGCAATGTCACCCTGGGGGCCGGCAATAATCTGGCGGTGACCGGATCCGAGTTGGTGGCCGGTAAAGACATGGCGTTGAGCGGCAAGAATGTGTCGGTGACGCAGGCGCAGGACCAGAACAGCCAGACCCACAAGGTCGAACAGAAGAAATCCGGCCTGACGCTGGCACTCTCCGGTACGGTCGGCAGTGCGCTGAACACCGCGGTGGAAACCTCGCAGCAGGCGAAATCCACCGACGACAGCCGCCTGGCGGCATTGCAGGGCACCAAAGCGGCGCTGAGCGGTGTACAGGCGGTGCAGGCGGCGCGTTTGGCCGAGGCGCAGGGTGCCGATCCCGCCAACAACAACATGGTGGGGATCAGTATTTCCTACGGTACCCAGTCCTCCACCTCGACCCAGAACAGCGGGCAGAGCACCGCGCAGGGCAGCAGCCTGGCGGCGGGCAACAACCTGAGCATCACTGCCAGCGGCAACGGCGTGAAAGGCCAAGACGGCGACATCACCGTGCAGGGCAGCCAACTGCAGGCGGGCAAAGACGTCACCCTGAATGCCAATCGTGACGTGAATCTGCTGTCTGCCACCAACACCCAGTATCTGGACGGTAAAAACGAGAGCCAGGGCGGCACGCTGGGCGTGGGTATCGGCGTCGGCTCCGGCGGCATCGGGCTGAGCGTCTCCGCCAGCGTCAACAAAGGCAAAGGCAACGAGAAGGGCAATGGCACCAGCCATACCGAAACCACGGTTAACGCCGGTAATCAGGTCAACATCACCAGCGGGCGTGACACCAACCTGATCGGCGCGCAGGTCACCGGCGAATCGGTCAAGGCCGACGTAGGCCGCAACCTGCTGCTGGAAAGCCAGCAGGACAGCGATCGTTACGATTCCAAACAGCAGAACGCCAGCGCGGGCGGCAGTTTCACCTTCGGTTCGATGACCGGCTCCGGCAGCATCAGCCTGAGCAAAGACAAGATGCACAGCAACTACGACAGCGTGCAGGAGCAGACCGGTATCTTTGCCGGTAAGGGTGGCTTTGACCTGACGGTGGGGGAACATACCCAGCTTAACGGCGCGGTAATCGGCAGCACCGCCACGGCGGACAAAAACAAACTCGACACCGGCACGCTGGGCTTTAAGGACATCCATAATCAGGCTGATTTCGAGGTAGAGCACCAGAGCGTGGGCATCAGCTCCGGCGGCAGCATCGGCAGCCAGTTCGCCGGTAACATGGCCAACGGCCTGCTGGTGGGGGCCAACAACAGCGGACATGACAGCTCAACCACCCAATCGGCGGTGAGTGACGGCACCATCATCATTCGCGATCAAGATAAACAGACGCAGAACGTCAACGACCTGAGCCGCGACGTGGAACATGCCAACCAAACCCTGAGCCCGATCTTCGACAAAGAGAAAGAGCAGAAACGCCTGCAGCAGGCGCAGTTGATCGGCGAGATCGGCAATCAGGCGATGGACATAGCGCGGACTGAGGGGGCGATCGCCGCGACCAAGGCTGCCAAAGAGAAAATGAATAACGTTACCGATGCCGATCGCAAGGCCGCGGCAGACAAGCTGGCGAAAGAAAAACCGGGCAAGGTCATCACCAACGACGATATCAACGCGCAGATTTACCAGACGGCCTATAACCAGGCGTTCAGCGAGTCGGGTTATGGCACGGGCGGTAAGGTACAGCAAGGTATGCAGGCAGCGGTCGCTGCGGTGCAAGGGTTGGCCGGTGGCGATCTGCAGGCGGCAATTGCCGGTGGGGCTGCGCCTTATCTGGCGGAACAGATACACCGTCTGGCTCCCAATGAGGAAAGTCGTATTATCGCGCATGCGGTGGTGGCTGGCGCACTGGCAGAACTACAAGGTCAGTCGGCTGCTGCCGGTGCTGCGGGCGCTGCGACGGCGGCATTGGGTACCAAAGCGATTGCCGAGGCGATGTTCGGTACCAGTGATTTCAGTAAAATGAGCGAAGAGCAGCGCCAGACGGTTTCTGCATTGGCCACGCTCGCGGGCGGTTTGGCCGGTGGCCTGGCAAGCGGTGATACGGCAGGAGCCGTCACTGGCGGGCAATCCGGTAAGAATACCTCTGAAAATAACGACCAGTTTGGTTTTTCTCCTGGGATGATGAGTTCTGGCCAGGCTGCCTTTACTTTAGGTGAGTATATGACAGAGCATGGCGCTACTCCGGAACAAATTTCTGCGGCACAGTCTGATTTGGCGCGTGGTTTGGGAACCGGGGCACCACAACCTGCAACCGAGTTTGTTAAGGCTTGGGGCAAGTTTATGATAACTGCAGCATCATTGGGCTCAGGAACTGTCGTTGGTGGAAGTTCAATGGCCGTGGGGGGATTAATCGGTGGTTCGGCGAACGCAGGTGTACAGCTACAAGGCGATAAACCCTTTAATTATACCGATTTGTTTATTGCCACTGGGTCTGCTGCCCTGACTCAAGGTAAAGGTGTTGTTGCTACTGAGATTATTGGTGTGAGCGGAGCTTACGTCGGCAGTAAAATCAAAGGCGAAGACCCGAAGAATGCAATGATAGCTGCTGGCGTCGGTGGGGCCGTGGGTATTGTAGGGGGTAAGGCGGTTACCGCTGGTAATCAGTTAAAACCTGTAGTTTCGAATAACACTGCTGAGAATTTAGGTAACATTGGTGGTTCCTTGGCCAGCGAAGTTGTTAGTGGAAAAACGCAAGGTAAGTTAGATAAAATTGATAAATTGAAAACACCAGGTGATCAAAAGTGAGGGATAAACAGATGGGTTATAAGCTGATTTTTGTTTTAATTGGTTACTCTATTTTTATTATGATAATCATTGCTCTCCTTGCTTGTCTTGGTTCTGCGTTGTTGGTTTACTATGAACGTGGGGTTTTCTTATTTAGTTTTAGAGATGACTTCTTATACTCATTGAAAGTTGGGTTTGCGGCAGGGGTACCTGCAGGTATAGGAATTTGGATCTTGTCAAAAATGCAACGAAAGAACGAAAAGTAATAGATCTCAACATTATTTAGTTAAGAGGGTTTTGATTTTTTTGACCGAACATCTCCCTTGGAGTATGTCATGATTTATGGTGTAAGAAATTACTATTGACGCGAAACAGCTCGCAAATTACCGGCTCAACTAATTAATAATAACGCCGGATTTGCTACACTCTAATCTTAACTATTCATTGAATATGAATAATTCACAATCATTAATTCATGCCGTCAATACGGTATGGATAGCTATTTTTGTACCTCAGTTGTTCCACTTACTATTAAGGAAGATTTTATGAAAAAGTTAATCATCGCCACTCTGATTGTTTCCTCTTTGGGTTTCGGCACGGCGGCCCAGGCCGGGCAAAGCACTATCACTGCCGGTTATGCGCAGAGCAAGGTACAGGACTTCAAGAATATCAATGGGGTGAACATTAAGTACCGCTACGAGTGGGATTCGCCTGTCAGCGTTATCAGCTCATTTACCTATATGAGCGGTGACAAGGACGAGTCTTACAATGTCTATCGCGACAAGGTTAATAATCATGCCGAAGTTAAATATTACTCACTGTCCGTTGGTCCGGCATACCGTTTTAATCAATTTGTCAGCGTTTACGGGCTGCTGGGTTTGAATTATAACAAGGTGGATTACAAGTCATCCTGGAGTAATTACGCATACAACACTTACGAATATATGGGTGAAGAGAGCGGTAACCAGAAGAAAACCTCCTTTATGTACGGCGTCGGTTTCCAGGTTAACCCAATGGAAAATTTGGCGGTAGATATCGGTTATGAAGGCTCCAGCCTGGATGCCGGTAATAAAAACCGTTCTATCAATGGCTTCAACATCGGCGTTGGCTATCGTTTCTGATGAGTTGAATGCTTCCGGCCTCCCGATATCAAGAGGCCGGTAATCTTTACCCCATCTTAGGATAGACGCCCGGGCCAATCGGCAAGCCGAGTGCGTACCACGCCAGCAACAGTAAAATCCACACGGCAAAGAACACCAGCGGATACGGCAGGATCAGCACATAGTAGGTGCCGAGCTGGGCGTCTTTGCGGTAGCGCTGCAGGAAGCCGAGGAACAACGGCAGGAAGGGGGACATCGGTGCCAGTGGCAGCACCGAGGAGTCGGCGATGCGGAAAATCATCTGGGCGAACGCCGGATGAAAGCCCAGCAGCATAAACATCGGTACAAAGATCGGCGCCAGAATCGACCAGATGGCAGAGCCACTGGCGATAAACATGCACAGGAAGGCCGAGAGGAACATCAGCCCGAGAAATGCCGGAGCGCCGCTCATACCGGCGGCCTCCAGCATATCGGTCAGGCCGATGGCCATAAACTTGCCCATGTTGCTCCAGTTAAAGAACGCCACGAACTGCGACAGCGGGAACACCATCACGATAAAGCCGGCCATGCTTTTCATCGGCTCTATCAGGTGGTTGGGAATATTGTCCGGCCGTTTGATCTGTTTGGTGACCACGCCATAGGTAATGCCAACGGTGAAGAAGAACAGGATGATGATCGGCACAATGCCTTTAATAAACGGCGATGGGATCACCGAGCCTGTTTTCGGATCGCGCAGCGGGGCCGCTTCGGGTACCACCAGGGCGGCGATAATCGCGATAAACACCAGCGCGGCAATGCCGCTCATCATCAACCCACGGTTCTGTAGTGGGGTTAGCGTCTCAATTTTGTCCTCGGCGCAGCCCTGCCATTTGGGCAGGCGCGGTTCGATAAATTTATCGGTCAACAGCGCCCCGGCGAAGGTCAGCACCACGACCGAGGTGGCCATAAAGTACCAGTTGTCGATCACGCTGACGTGAACGGCGGCGTCCACCGCCTTGGTGGCCTCGGTACTGATGCCGGAGAGCAGTACGTCGGTGGTGACGATCAACAGGTTGGCGGTAAAGCCGGAGGCAACCCCGGCAATGGCGGCCAGCAGCCCGGCCACTGGGTGGCGGCCCACCGCCAGAAACATCAGCGCGCCGAGCGGCGGCATCACCACCAGCGCGGCGTCAGAAGAGATATGGCTGAAAAAGGCGATAAACAGCACCAGATAGCTGGCATAGCGGGCGCTAACGCGTGACGCCATTTTATACATCAGCGCCTGTAGCAGCCCGACCTTTTCGGCCAGCCCGGCACCGATCACCAGCGCCAAAATTGCACCCAGCGGCGCAAAGCTGCTGAAGTTATGAATGATGTTCGGGAAAATCCACTGCATGCCCGCTACGCTCATCAGGTTATTTACCTTGATCAACTCGCCGGTGGCCGGGTTCTTCACCGCTACGTCCAGCCAGGAGAACAGCGCGGTAGCCAGCATTAAAACAACGATTAAATAGACGAACAGCAAAAATGGATTGGGGATTTTATTCCCGATGCGCTCTACCCAGTAAAAAACGCGACCGGGGCTTTTATTGGCTGAAGTTGTGACCTCACTCATTGTCTTACCCTCTGTGTTTGTCCTGTTGTGTTTATTTTTTATTATTTGATTTAATTATAATTATTATTACTGGCCCGCTATTGCGGGCCTTGGCAGCCTGGTGGTTACTTTAACGGTGAAGGCCTGATGTCTTTAGGGATCGGGCAGCTATAAGGCTGTTCGGCCCGCTGGCGTTCGAACTCGCGGCGGCACTCCGCCAGCAGAGCGCTGTCGCTCAGCAGTTCGACGGCGGTGGCCGCCATCACCTTGCCGGCCAGGCACATGCCTTTGTGGGCGATCGAAGTGCGACCCTGTGCCACCAGTTGCCAGGTATGCAGCGGCGTACCGAACGCAAAGCAGGGGCTGAAGCACTGGGCGGTCGGCGCGACCCAACTGACATCGCCGACGTCGGTAGAGCCGTACAGCAGGTCTTCCGATGCCACATAAGGGGCGACCTGGTCCATCAACACCTTGTCGCCCAAATTCTGAACCCACTCGCGGCCAGCCGCGCCGCCGGTGCGGGCGACATTCAACCTGGCATTACGCAGCTCGTCTTTGTTGAGCGTTTGGCGGATCTCGGTGGCGAAGCTGCGCTCCTCCTCGCTGTATTCCGGCAGGCCGAAGCCACAGACGTGGCGATACATCACCTGCTCCATGCTGCGGTTTGGCACATAGTTGGAACAGGCCTTGTCAAAACGTACCGTCATTTGGGTATCGGTCATTAGCGCTGCACCCTTGGCGATGTTGATCACCCGCTGGTAAATATCCTGCGCCTGATCGAGCTGCGGCGCGCGGATCAGATACAGCACCTCGGCATCGGCTTGCACCACATTGGGTGAACTGCCACCGGTATTGGTGACGGCATAGTGCAATCGCGCTTCCTGCACGATGTGCTCACGCAGGAAGTTGGCACCGGTGTTCATCAGCGTTACCGCATCCAGCGCGCTGCGGCCAAGGTGGGGTGAGTTGGCGGCGTGCGCGGCGACCCCTTTGAACTGAAACGCTGCCTGAATATTGGCCAGGGTGCTGGTATTGAACATGCCGCTGAAGCCTTCCGGGTGCCAGGTGAGGGCAGCGTCGACGTCATCGAACAGGCCTTCACGTACCATAAAGGTTTTGCCGGAACCGCCCTCTTCGCCAGGGCAGCCGTAGAAACGCACGGTGCCGGTCAGGTGCTGTTGCTGCATCCAGGCTTTGACCGCGAATGCCCCTGCCAGCGCGGCGGTGCCCAACAGGTTGTGGCCGCAGCCGTGGCCGTTGCCGTTTTCGACCAGCGGTTGCGGCGTGGCACAGCCTGACCGTTGGCTTAATCCGGCAAGGGCGTCGTACTCGCCCAGCAGGGCGATCACCGGCTGGCCGCTGCCATAGCTGGCGATAAATGCGGTTTCAATGCCGCCGACGCCGCGTTCAAGCCGAAAACCTTCCTGCTCCAGCGCGTCGGCCAGCAGATTGGCGGAATAGGTTTCGGTAAAGCGCGTCTCCGGGTGATCCCAGATGCTGTCGCTCAGTGCGCTGAACTGCGGCTGGTGTTGGTCAATGTACTGATTGATAAACGTAAGCAGTTGCGGGTTACTCATGCTTTGCTCCCAAAAGTCGGCAGGTTCAGTGCCAGCGACGCCAGCGTTTTCACCGCCACCGCCATCACCTGTTCGTTAAAATCGAACTTTTCGTTGTGGTGCCCGGCGCTCAGTTCGGTACCGAAAATTACGTAAGAGGCCTGCCCGCCGTGGGATTTCACCCGTTCCATCATATAAGTGGCGTCTTCGGAACCGGCGGCCTGCTCGCGGCGATCGACGACCGAGCTCAGTTCGGCTATCTCCTGCGCCTGGCGGTGAATGTAGTCCACCCAGGGCTGGGTCGGTTTACTGCTCTGCGCTGCACCCATCAGGGCGATGTCGTATTCCACGCCGTGCATTTTGGCCGCGCCTTCGATCACGTTCAGCGCCTGCTGGTAAACAAATTCGTTGATGGCGTTGGTGGCCCCGCGGGTTTCCACCTTCATAAACGCCCGATCGGCAATCACGTTGCGGCCGGTTCCGCCTTGCAGCACGCCGACGTTGATGCGTGAGCTGCCCTCGCTGTGGCGTGGGATGGCGTACAGCCCCACAGTGGCCTGCGCCGCCGCCAGCAGGGCGTTGCGACCGTCTTCCGGTTTGGCACCGGCGTGAGAGGCTACGCCACGGTAGGTGACGTCCAGCTTGCTGGTGGCCATAAAGCTGTCGCTACCGCATACCAGTTCCCCGGCCGGTACGCCGGTGCCGATGTGTACGGCGGTGAAGAAATCAACGTCGTCCACCACGCCCGCTTCCACCATGGATTTTGCGCCACGGGTGCCTTCTTCTGCCGGCTGGAAAATCAGTTTGATAGTGCCGCTCAGCTGCGCTTCCAGGCTCTTGAACACCCGTGCCAACCCCAGCCCAATGGTGGTGTGGCCATCATGACCGCATGCATGCATCATGCCGCTGTTGCAGGAGGCGAAGCCTTCACGGAACGGCAGGTGATCCGGCTGCAGTTTTTCGTTGAGATCGAGCGCATCCATGTCAACGCGATAGGCGATCACCGGGCCGGGGCGGCCGGTGTCCAGCGTGGCGACAATACCGGCGAAGCCGCCGGAAAAGTGCGGTAACCACTTCTCCAGTGCCCCCTGCTCGCGGGCACGCTGCTCCTGTTGCTGCAGAGCTTCGGCGGAAGGCAACCCCATGCGGGCATCGGCATTAATGACTTCGCGGCCCAGCTGCAGGCGGTAGCCCAGCCGATCCAGTTCTTCCGCCACCAGCGTAGCGGTGCGGAACTCAAACCAGCCGGATTCGGCATAGCGGTGAAAGTCGCGACGCCAGGCCTGCAGTTGCGGGGATAAATCTGACACCAACATCGAAAGCGGATTATTCATTGGAAGATCTCATTGGTTATCGCGCCCAGGCAAACGCCGGGCAGCAGTGGTGCGCTGAACTGAACTCAGACGGTGGAACTGTTTAATGAAAAAGACGTATTTAGTGACTAACTGCCGTGAAATGCGCTTATTGGCGCAGAAAATGCGTTTAATTAAGCGAAATAAGAATTTGGTTATTTATTATGTTTTTTTCGAATGTACACAATGGAATCGGGCTAAATAAGATGCCAATATCTTGCTATTGATAAACAACGGTTATCACCATTCGCCTATGCCAGCCTCAATAAAATTGCACCAATTACGTGCGTTTGTAGAAGTCAGCCGTCAGGGCAGTATCCGTGCCGCCAGCCGGACTTCACAGCTTTCGCAGCCGGCGCTGACCAAGTCGATTCAGGAACTGGAAACGGTGCTGGGGGCCAAGCTGTTTATCCGCCGTAGCCAGGGCGTGGTGCTGACCGACTGCGGCGATAACTTTTTCCAGCATGCCAGCCTGATCCTCGAAGAGCTGCGGGTGGCGCAGGAGGATATCCAGCAACGGCTGGGGCTGGCGGGCGGCTCAGTGAATATCGGCGTCGGTGGCAGCATTGCGCGCACCGTGATGCCGCAGGTGATCAATCAGTTCCACCGTGAATATCCAAAGGTCAAAGTGCGGATTGTCGAAGGGCAACTGGTGTCGATGATCCCGGAACTTCGCCAGGGTGAACTGGATTTCACGGTCAACACTTATTACCCCAGCAGCCTGGACAATGAGTTGCAGTACGAACGGTTGATGGAAAAAGAGTACAAGGTGGTGGTGCGCAAGGGGCATCCGATGGAGGGGGCGACGTCACTCAGGCAACTGCAGCACTGTGACTGGACCATGCCGACGCCAAAGGGCAGCTACTACCGGCTACTGCACGACTTGTTCGGGGATCTGGGAATGGCGCCGTCTATCAGCGTCACCTGCGAGACTTTTATGGCCTGCACCAGCCTGGTGGCGCAAAGCGATTTTGTCAGCATTTTGTCGGTGGATGTGATCTCCGATCCGATACTGGGGAAGCATCTGGTGCCGCTGGCGCTGGAGGAGAGCCTGCCCAAGGCGACGTTTTATCTGATCCAGCGTAAAGACACCACGCTGACGCCGATGGGCGCACATCTGGCGCGCCTGTTCCGCTTGTACTGCCGCTAAAAGGATGCCCCGTCACAGGGCATTCTCCCTTTGAACACCCTGCACGGATATCTCAGATCTTACCCATTAACGGATCGCTGACGCTGTGGTTGCCGTTCTCCAGCCGGCCTGCCAGCCGGCGTTGCCAACCCTGTGAGTCCTGCAGTGAAAGATCGTACCAGCCACCGCTGGATTTGGTAGCAAAGGCCTGCTGATGGCGGCCACCCGCCGGCAGTTCAATCTGCCATGGGCCTTTTTGCGTATAAGGGCAGCGGGTGATGGTCACCGTTGTTGCCTGGCTGCCCGAGTTGGTTAGCGTTAGCGATAAATGGTCGCCCTGCGGGGTGAGTTGTACTTCCGGCTGCGGCTGCAGAACGCTGCCACCCAGCTCACGATGGAAACCGTTGGGGCCTAGCAACCATAGGTGGTAGCGATCCGCCGTTAGCCAGTTATCACTGACTGCTTTACCGGCTTCGACGGTATAGCGCCGTGGGATCTGCTCCAGACTCAGCAGGTCGTACACATGAAAGACCGCACCCTGTTCGCCGGTGTTGTACAGGTTGAGCGTCAGCATTTTTTGCTCGGGGTTGCTGTTGGCCTCAACGTGCAACCGGTAAGGCAGAGCACGCGATGGGCGTGCCAGTCGCGACTGATGCGGTAACTGTTGCCTGTCCACCGGCGGCAAGGGCACCTGCGGTAACTGTTCCTGTCGTTGGCGCAGGTTATCGGCGGCGTGGCGGCTGGTGGTGGGTAGACGAGGCAAGGTTTCCTCATTAGGGTCGACAAAGTTGAAGGCCGAAGTGAGGTCGCCACAGACCGCCCGTCGCCAGGCGCTGATGTTCGGTTCATGCACCTGGAAGCGTTTTTCCAGAAATTGCAGTACCGAGGTGTGGTCGAATACCTGTGAATTGACCCAGCCGCCGCGGCTCCAGGGGGATAGCACCAACATCGGTACCCGCGGTCCCGGGCCGTAAATGCGGCCGTCCGGTGGGGGTTGCTCCTGAGAGCCGGGTGGGGCCACGTGCTGGAAGATTTCGCTGTCGAACGGCACCGTCGATTTGCCGGCGAAAGTGCCGTCTTCGCGCAGTGACGGGGCCGATGGCGAAGGCATATGGTCGAAGAAGCCGTCGTTTTCGTCGTAATTGACCAGCAGCACGGTCTTGCTCCACACCTCTGGGTTATCCGTCAGCGCATTGAGGATTTCCTGGGTAAACCAGCCTCCCTGCACCGGGCTGGAAGGCCCGGGGTGTTCCGAGTAGGCCGCCGGGGCGATAATCCAGCTTACCTGCGGCAGCTTGCCCTGCTGTACGTCGTTACGAAAGCCGGTCAGCATCGCATCCAGGTCGTTGCCGTCGGCTGCCGGCAGCGTATTGCCGTTGCCCTTGTACAGCGGGGCTTCAACGTTCAATTCATCGCGATAGGGAACAAAGGCGGTGAAGTCTTTTGGCGGCTGTGCCGGGTTGCCGACCTTAACGCTGGCGGCGCGGTACTGGCGGAATCCCGCCAGCGGATTATCGGTGAAGTTATCAGGTAAAAACTGATAGACCTTCCAACTGACGCCGCTGGCTTCCAGCCGCTCCGGATAGGTCTGCCACTGGTAGCCGACTTCCGCCGGGCCGGGGCTGTCCCACTCGTTGACCACCACCGCGACCTCGGCCGCCGTCGGGCCATTGGTGCCGGTCCAGTGGAACAGACGGTTGGTGTTGGTCCCGGCGTGGATCGAGCAGTGATAGGCGTCGCACAGGGTGAAGGTTTCGGCCAGCGCAAACTGGAACGGCAATTCGTGCCGACGGTAATAGCCCATCGAGGTGGGCGTTTTGTAGGTCGGCCAGGCGTTCATGCGGCCGTTATCCCAGGCGGATTGTTCATCGACCCACGAATGCGGCGTGCCGCTAACCCGTTGGGCATTGCCACGCTTGCTGTCGAGATGATAGGGCAACACCAGCCGATGTTCCCCTTGCTGCTGCCAGACGTGACGGCCGCCGGGCAAAGGAATGGTGATGCGATCGCTAAAGCCGCGTACGCCGGGCAAGGTGCCGAAGTAATGGTCGAAAGAGCGATTTTCCTGCATCAGGATCACCACGTGTTCGACATCGTTAAGGGTGCCGGTGCGGTTATTGGCGGGGATTGCCAGGGCTTTGCGGATCGAGGCAGGTAACAGTGAAAAAGCCGATCCGATGGCGGCAGACCGCAGTATTTCTCTGCGCGAAAAATCAGGCATGCGTCGTTAATCTCCCTGAGGGGTGTTTTGAAGATAGTTGTTAACGACGGTAATGGCGAAAAATAACAAAGAGATGACGGGGGAAATCATGCCCCCGGGCGGGGGCATGACAAGATGAACGGTTATTGCCTGATCAAACGACCGAGGGTCGGCACCGTTTCAAAATCGCTGCGGAACGGGTTGATGTCCAGCCCGCCACGGCGGGTATAGCGGGCGAACACGCTGAGTTTCTCCGGCTGGCAGCTTTGTTTGATGTCGTTGAAAATACGCTCGACACACTGCTCGTGGAACTCATTATGCTGGCGGAAGGAGATCAGGTAGCGCAGCAGGCGCTCGCGATCGATTTTACGGCCCTGATAGTGGATCACCACGCTGCCCCAGTCCGGCTGATTGGTTACCAGACAGTTGGATTTCAGCAGGTTGGACGACAGCGTCTCCGTCACCATTTCCGCCTGTTCGCTGGTGGCACCAATCAGATATTCCGGTTTGAAATCAAAGTCATCCACAGCGATATCCAGGCCATCGATATTGATGCCCGGTAGGGCGTCGATCTGCGCTGAATAACCGTCTAACCCCGGATACAGCTTCACCCCAACCTGACCATTTGCGGCGTGCGACAGATCTTTTTGCATCGCGGCGCTGACCTGTTCCACGCTGTCGAAGCGCGTCTGGTTAAAGCTGTTGAGATACAGTTTGAATGATTTGGACTCGATCAGGTTGGTGGACGAATGGGGCAGGGTAAATTCACCAATGCCCACCACCGGTTTACCTTTGGCGTTGAGCCAGGAAAGTTCGAAGGCGGTCCACAGGTCGAAGCCGCTAAATGGCAGTTTGCGTTCATCCACGCCGATCAAATCGCGGCCGCGTGCGCGCGGCAGGGCTTCGAGCAATTCGGGAGCATACTGGTCCGGATAATCGGAGTTGGCGCCAAGATGGGTGATTTTATCTTGTTTTTTGATATGCATATTCATTGCTCCTTGCAAGATCGGTATTGATATAACGGTTAAACAGGCTACGGGCGGCGTATATCGGCCCGACACCCACCAGGGCGTAGACCACCTTAATCAGGAACTGCGACAGGATCATGGTTTTGATGATGTCCCAGCTCAAAACGTTGTAGAACGCCAGGGTACAGAACACCAGGCTGTCGATGGCCGAGGCCACCACGGTGCTGGTGATCACCCTTACAAACAGATAGCGAGAGTTGGTCAGCTCTTTGATTTTGCACAGCAGGTAGGAGTTGACGTTCTCGGAGATTAAATAGGCGGCAGATGAGGCCACCAGCACCGCCATGATGCTGTGGACGATACCGTCATAAGTCTTGCTGAACTCCCACTGTGGAATGCTCGGTACCAGCGTGGTTGCCCAAACGCCCAGCACAAAAATCAGGTTGGCCATAAACGAAATGATAATGGTGCGCCTGGCCAGCCGCAGCCCATAAAATTCGTTCAGAATATCCACCAGGATAAAGGTCAGTGGGTAAATAAATATTGCCGGGGGCGTGATGATGTTCAATGCAGCAATTTCAATCGGTTTGACGCCGCACAGGGTTGAGAAGATATAAATCACGCTGAGTGCCACGGTAATGATCAGGTAGGCGTACCAGGATCTTTCATGGCGATCGCTGAGCTCATAGGCGGTTTGCTGCTGGTTGTTGCCGTAGATTTTGCGATACAGTGCCTGTAGCTCATGTCTGCTCAAATCTTCCGATATGTCGCTGTCGGCCAGCTCATTGAGCCCCATGGTAATGGTTTTGCCGGTGGCTAATACCATGACATTGGCAGCCAGAGTGCCATGCCGGGTAAAGCCCAATAGCTTGAACTTTTGATTCGGTTCCATTTATAGCCTTTCTCCAATGATATAACCCAGGAATTGCACGGTATCCTGATGATTTTTCTCCATGCCGTTTTCTTCTTTGTCGTTAACCACAAAGAAGCCGTATTTTCCCGAGTGATACAATAAAGGCGAATCGCAAACTAATACCGGCGGGCGTTTTATAATAATGACCTCGCCTGGGATAAATGAACCTTTTATTTCGGTCTCTATTCGCATTGCTACCATATTTGACTCATCGCCGAAGAAATAAGTCAAAGGGAACTCTGTGACCAGTTGGCCGATCTTCTTGCTGGCAACCGCTAAAAAACGCGACTGCGGAATAACAGGAATTGCGGAAGGGTTTTTATTGCCTTCGGTGGACAGTGTTTCATTGAGCAGCTCCAGCTTTTCCAGATCATAGTCTTCGATCTCTTCGCAGGAAACGCCAAAGAAATCTGAAATCCGGTTAACCGTAGCTTGCTGCACGTTGTTGACCCTTCCATCGAGGATCTTGTAGATAGTCGTGCGTGTCAGGCCAGTACGGTTAGAGAAGGATGCCTTGGTTTCGCCGCGGGTGCGCATCAGATATTCAATATTCTTAATGATGTTGCTTTTGCGCTGGGCGTTAGTGGTCTTCATAAGCATTCCTTACAATATTCTGGCCGGGTTTACTATATCGCACGCGCTGATATTGTCCAGAACTGGCACCGGAAGAAGGACGGTAACCGGCTGATTAATCTTTGAAAACGTATGTTCAACGGCCTCGTATCACACCCAATGATGATTCCATGCTATCGAACCTAAAGGAAAAGAAAGGTAATTAAATATAAATCAATTGCTTAGACGGTTAGCCGAGAAAAGTGAACACAAAAGTGGGTTTTGTGTCTACTTTTGTGTTGACCACGGTGCTTTTTGTGAGCTACTGTTCATTCATATTGAAGTGTTTCTTGACGGTCAAAACAGTTAACAAGAGATTGTCCAACAACTTCTATAATAAAAGCTCAGGGAGGGAGGCGTTTCCATTCTCTGGGTATTAAAGGATGTTTTTGCTACCGACACCAGGGAATTCCAATTAGGTTTCAGCTTTAAAACCGCAGTTTTTAGTCCCCCAAATCCTCATTCCATTGTATTACCGCTCACCCGTTGCAGGAGAGTGGTAATCGCATTTCGTCGCTTGCCGCCGGGTCAGCTTTGCGCTGGAGCCGGTTTCTGCGAACGATTCAGCGCCAACTTGAATACCCAATACAACAGGCTGGCGGCCAGCAATGAGTTGATGGTCGGCACGCCCCATTCGGTCACTAACCCGACGATGCTGCCGGCAATGCTGGCGACGATCGCTGCCCAGCCAATGGTCGGCGTCTGGTCGGGCAGTTTGCCTTCCCGGCGGCTGTCATCCAGAATTTTACGGTGAGTCCGCAGCAAGTAATAATCCACCAGCATCACGCCGATAATCGGCGGGAACACCACGCCCAGTACCGTCAGGAAGTCGACGAACCGATCCAGGATCCCCAGCACCGAAAGCGTTGTGCCCAACACGCCAATCACCAGCGTGGTGGCGGTGTATTTCAGCCTTTTACCGGTCATGCCTTCAACCGCATTGACGATGCCCAGTGAAGATGAATACAGGTTGAGGTCATTGACCCTTAAGGTAGAGAATACCACCACCAGCAGGCCTGCCCCCCCGGCGACCTGCGACATGATGGTCACGACATCCGCCGTGCCGAGCGTTTTGGCGATCAGCAGCGCCAGACCGTTCACCACGAACTCCCCGGCGACAATGGTGAGCAGGGTCACGCCAAACACGTGCTTGCCGTTCTTGGAGTATCGCGTCAGGTCGGGGGTCATCAAGCTGGCAACGATGGCGCCACCGACCACGATGGTGATGCCGGCACTGATCGACAGTGGCTCACCTGGCGGCATTAATTGAATAATTTCCGGCAGATTATGGCCGGTGAGGGTGATGTAAGAGATATAGGCTACCAGCATAATAAACATCGGTACCGCAATCCGGGCGGCGATACGTAATGCCTTGAAGCCAAAGGCCACCAGTATGGTCAGCAGGGTGCCGGACAGGCCGGCTGCCAGACCAAAGCCCAGCTTATTGCCCAGCGCGAAATCCAGCGACTTGGCGAAGATGGCGTTCTGTATGCCAAACCAGCCCAGCAGGCTGACGGCCACCACCACGCCGATCAGCACCGAACCCAATCGGCCAAAACCGCACCAGCGGGCCAGCAGGCTGCCGGAGATCCCTTCGCGCATCCCCGCCAGCCCGAGGCCGTAGGTCACTACGCCAAAGATCAGGCTGCCGACGAAAATAGCGGTAAAGGCATCGAACAGCGTCATTGAGTGGCCCAATACGGCGCCCAGCATAAACTGATCCAGCGCGGTCAGCATGCCCATATGCACAATGGCCACGCTTAAAAACGAGACTCTTTTATCCTGAGGTACCCGGGTTAACGGATAGTCTTCAATTTTGATCACGATGAGGTATTCCTTGCTATTAAATAAACTGAATGCCTTTAGCTATCAGGCGATCGGGAATGTAATTGTCCAGATGCGCATATTTGCAAAATTCTTCAAACTGCTGCTGTGTATGGACGTCAGATTTTTGATAGATGTTATATATTCTGTTTTCTATGGTTTTATTGCTGATGTTGTATATTTTGGCGATCTCTTTCACCGACAGCCGTTGCAACATTAAAAATATCACGTCAAGTTCGGCACGGGTGAAAATAGTGCTATTGGTTTCTGTGGTCAGAACGCTGGGTTTTTGTTGATTGATAAATTTCAGCGGAGATAAGGTGTTGAGCGGTTTGGCGTTCCACATCACCCCAACCACTTCTTTTTTATCGTTGTAGATCGGCAGTTTTTCGCTGATAAACGGGGTCAGACTGTCTTTCCCGTACCAATAATGCGTTTCTATCACCGCAACCCGTTCCCGCGAGACCTCTGTCATTTTGTCATGTTCAACAAAATCGGCCGCGCATTCGGCCCAGTCGGCGGGAAATTCGTCGTCCAGCTTACCGGCTACATCAAAATCGAGTGGCGTGTTGGTATAGAGGTAGGCGGCATGGTTCATGTAAATATGACGGGATGCCAGATCCTTAATGCCCCATGGTTCACGTAAGTGCTCCATCATGGCAATCAGACCTTTCAAATAAAATTCATTATTTTTATCGGGCGAATCCATTCTGACCTCTCCGATGACAACCGGATTAAATCTCTTTTGCCAGGTAGTGGCGCGTATGCTTCTTGGCATAGCCGCCCAAGTTGCCGTACAGCTGATAGCCCAGTTTTTCGTAAAAGCCGCGGGCCTGGAAGTCGAAGGTATCGACATAGGCCATGTGGCAACCGCGCTTCCTGGCCTCTTCTTCTGCCTGGAGCATCAGTTGACGGCCATAGCCGCTTTTACGATGTTGGTCGCTGACCCAAAGATATTGCACTTCAAGCCCACCCCACCAGGTTCTGGCCACCAGCCCGGCAACGATTTTACCTTCGTCATCGGTCACGGTCAGGAACAAGGGGTGGATATCAACGTGTTCGGTTTTTTCATTATGAGCCCAAAGGCTGTCGATAACGAACTCTTCATCTTGCGGATTTGGCTGGTCGGTAATATTGATTTTCATGGATGTGATATAATTCCCTGTGATAATAATGTCTTTTTGCAATTAATTTGAAGCTTGCTAACGGCTTTAACTATCACTTTTCGTAATGTATTACAAGGGTGTTTTTCACCCGTTCCCGTCAGGGGCCCAAGCGTTTATATTAACTGTGACGAGGCTAGAAAATAGCGTGATACGCGGTAATAAATAGCGGTTAGCCTTGCTCAGTCAATCTATTCCTATTGTGCCTCACCAGGGCCTCATCCAGGAAATACATTAGCTTTTCAGGCTCCACCGGTAGAGCAAGCCAACTTGCCAAAGGGGAGCCGCTATCTTCAGCCTTCTAATGAATCTGCGTTGAAATTTGCTACTGTGCGTTGTCGATCGTCGGCCGACGGAGTGCAGGGTATTAGCGGCTGCTTGTCAGAGGGGAGCAGAGGAGGTTGAGGCTATTGTATTGTTTTAATGCGGGGATAACACTGACGATTCAATTCAGTTCGTCGTATTTCAAAATAACCTGTATGGCTTTATCAAACAGAGCCTGAATGATGTATGCTCCTATCCTTTTATTCCCCCCCCCCACGCCTTCCAGTTTAAAATGTATATCAATATCCATGGGGTGCTACCTTATATTGTTAATATAATGGAGTTCCGCTTATTAGTAATAGAAGCTACTTTGGGTTAATGCAAAAAAATAGCAGATCAACACGGCTAATTAGGAATAATCTTAATTTTTGATTTATCAGTCTCCGCCTTTTTAAGCAAGGGCTCAAGACCGAAAAGCGTTGGCCCCGCTGGCGCTTGGCCTGTGGGCGCCTGGCGCAGTGGCTGTCTTTTACTCTCTGACATTGGGGAATAATCATTTATAACACTCATCTTGCACTCATTGGGTTAATGCGATAGAAACCTAGACAGATGTATTATCCCCCTTTTTTAAGCGCGTTCATTAACTGGCTGCCTAAAGGCGCATTATATGAAGATTATTAAGCCGCTGCGTCTGAGCGTATTAAATCGACCTTTCCGCCAGCAGGGTAAAAATTATCTCGGCGTTTCTGTGATGGCACTGCTGGATATGAGCCTAACGCCCCAGCTACGTCCGGAAGTGGAATTATGGCAACTGGCGGCGGAAGAACTGCAAACCAGCGGCGGCGTCATTGATGTGGCCATACCGAAAGTCCGAGCTGAATTTCTGGCGACGGGTAATGCTTATACCCAGCATCAGAAAGAAAAAAATAGCTGCGCAGTGCGCATTGACGTGGGGAACCTCAGCAAGACCCTGTTGGCTTTTGGCGATCGTTTCTGGTCTGGTTCGCAGCCGACCCCGCCACGCAATTTTGAGTCAATGCGTCTCGACTGGAGCCGTGCTTTTGGCGGTGCAGGATACGAAGAGAACCCTCATGGTATTGGCGCCGTGGAAGAGCTGCACAACGGCGTGGCTTATCGTCGCCTGCCGAATATCGAACCGCTACACCAGCGTATGACCTCACAGCGGCAGCAGCCCGAGCCGGTAAGCTTTGGGCCGTTGGACATGACCTGGCCGCGTCGTTTTAAGCGCATGGGCAAAGCCTATGATGCCAACTGGCTGAAGAATGACTTTCCAGGCCTGGCCCGCGACGCCGACTGGCGTGTATTCAATGCCGCCAGCCCGGATCAATGGTGGCCGGAGCAGGGCGAGTTGCCGCCTGAAGCCGAGTGGCGCATCTGGAATATGCATCCGGAAAAGCCGCTGCAGTCGGGCAAGCTGCCGCCATGGCAGGCGCGCTGCTTTATCAACCGTCAGCGCGGGGATGAAACGCTGTTTGAAGAGATTGCGCTGCGTGCCACCACGGTCTGGTTCTTCCCGCATCGGGAACAGATGATGCTGATCTGGCAGGGCAGTTGCCGCATTAATGAGGATGATGCAGCGGATGTGCTGCAACTGATGCCGGCGCTGGAGAAAAACGGCACCACTCGTTCGGCCAATCACTATCGCAAGGTGCTGGCCCAGCGGCTGGATAAGGGGAAGGGGGCGCTGTTTGCTTTCCGTGAAAAAGATTTGTTGCCGGAAGAACTTATCGGTCCCTGGATCGACAGCGAAATGCAGCAAACAGACAGCCCGATGCAAAACAATATGCAAAACCGGGTAAGTAAAATACGCGAACAGCACCGCGCCAGGCTTGAGGCTGAAGGGCGGGACGTTAACGAGCTTCTGGCGGATATTTCGCTGCCAGAGATGCCGAGGCTGGATGAACTGCCGGAGTTTGTCGAACGACTGGAGCGCCAGGCTGAGGAGATGAAAGCACAGGCCGAGGCGCGGCAGGCTGAGGTGGAAGCCCGCCAGGATGCTAAACAGGATAATCGACCGCGTGGCCCGGAATCAATGCACCGTATGCAGGAAATGTTGCATCAACATGCGGACAGCATGACGGCGAAGAAATTGGCGCAGAGCCGGGAATCGCTACACCAGATGTATCTGATGGCGGTCCAGCATCAACCGCCGGCGCAACGCATGACGGGGGATATCGCCCGGATTATTCGCCAGCGCGCTTCGAACACCATGGCGTGCGGAGGAGACTTTAGCGAGTTGGATTTCACCGGCGCGGACCTCTCCGGCATGGATTTTCGCGGCGCTAATTTCCGTAAGGCGTTGCTGGAAAGCGTCGATCTCAGCGGCTGTCAGTTGGACGGCGCTGATTTTAGCGAGGCGATGTTGGCGCGGACCGATTTGCGCAACAGTTCGCTGCGTGAATGCAATCTGACCAAAGCCAGCCTGGCGTTGGCCCAGTGCCGACAGACCGATTTTAGCGGTGCCAACCTGACGGAAACCCAACTGGATGATGCCCTGTTTGAAGACTGTGACTTCAGCCGTGCCACGCTAAAAACGCTGTTGCTGCGCCAGGTCGGTGTTAGCCATTGCCGTTTCCATCGTGCCGAACTGGAGGAGTGTATCGTTATGAATTTGACGCTGCCGCAGCTCGACTTCAGCGAGGCCAGACTGCGTAAGACCGTATTCCAACAGTGCGAGTTGCAGGCAGCGATCTTCAACGGTGCGTGGCTTGAAAGCTGTAACTGGGTGGAGAGCAAACTGCCGTACGCCCAGTTTAAAGCGGCCAGCCTGCTGACCTGCGCAGCCGTAATGGAGAGTGACTTAAGCGGCGCGGACTTTAGCGAAGCAACGCTGAAAGAAAGTAACCTGCGCCAGGCTTTACTTACGCAGGCGAACTTTACGTTGGCGAAGGTGGAGAACAGCGATCTCAGCGAGGCGGACTGCCAGAAGGCGAATTTCACCCGCGCCAACCTGGTCGGGAGCCTGTTGATCCGCATTGATTTCCGCCTGGCCAATTTCACCGGAGCCAACCTGATGGGCGCACTGATGCAGAAAACCCAACTGGGCGGCGCGGACTTTACCGCGGCCAATCTGTTCCGTGCCGATCTGTCACAATCCTTTATTAATAGGGAGACGCGGCTGGACAACGCCTATACCAGCCGGGTGAAAACGCTGCCGAAGCGGGATGAGGAGCTGTCATGACGACGCTGAGCGCGGCAGAGCTACAGCAGAAAATAAAAAATGGCGAGATGATTAACGCCTGCAACCTCGATGGTCTCGAGCTGGAAGGATGCGACCTGTCCGGCGGAATTTTTCAGGATGTCTCACTGCTGGGGGCGAACCTGCAGGCGGCCAATTTACATGAAACGGTGTTTAATGAGTGTCTGTTGAATGGGGTGACGCTGAGCGGCGCCCGCATGCAGCAGAGCGTGTTTAACGACTGTGAAATGACGGCAATCAGCGCCTGCGACACGCTAATGGCGCAGTGCATCTTTAATCATTGTGAGCTTGGCAACGGCGATTTATCCCGCAGCAGGTTCGACGCTTGCCAATTCATGCGCAGCCCGCTATCCGGCAGCTGCTTCAACCAGTCAACGCTGGAACGTACGACCTTCTTCGAGAGCTCGCTGGATGAGGCGCAACTGGAGCAGTGCCAGTGCCTGCTGACGACCTTTTTCAATATCGACTTGCGCACTACCCGTTTGGGCCACAGTCAATTCGACCGGGCCGTCTTTTTCAACTGCGATCAGCGCGGAAAAAGCTATGCCCAGCAGCACTTTAGCGGCTGTCAGTTTACCGATAATCAGCTCGACGAGGTCGATTTTAACGGGGCGCAGCTGACGCAGTGCAATTTCAAAGGCGCTTCGCTGAGAAAAGCTCAACTCCGTAAGGTGAACGCCAGCCAGGCGCTGTTTATGAGTGCGGACCTTACCGGGGCCAGCTGCCAGGGCAGTGTGTTTGATCAGGCGTTGTTTATCGGTGCCAGGTTACAACAGGCCGATTTTAGCCATAGCCGCCTGTTCCAGAGCATTTTGCAGCAGGTGAAGGCCGAAGACAGCAACTTTGCCCTGTGCGACCTGACCTACAGCGATTTCACCCATGCTGATTTGCGTCGGGCTGATTTCCGCAGTGCCACATTTTCCCGCACCCGGTTCCATCGGGCGCAGCAGGAGGGGGCCCATTTTTCCGATCGCCGGGGCATCCTTGAGTATGACGAAGAGTTACTGGCTGCCGAGGCCTGGAGCCTTCAGCATCAGAGCCGCCGTTAAGGAGAGAAGATGAACAATATCAATCACAAACTGCTACAAGCGGCAGCACCGCCACTGCAGTGTGCAGGCGTGGTGACCCACTGCTTTTCCAACGGCAGCCTGAGCGTGGAGAGTGAAGGGCGCGGCTGGCACTGCCGGCGTGCCGCCAGCTGCGTTATTGCCCCTCAGACCGGGGATCTGGTGCTTATCACCAGCGTGGATAATCAGGTGTGGCTGCTGGCGGTGCTGGATCGCGCCAACCCGGAAATGGCCGAACTGAGCGTACCGGGCGATCTGCATATCCGCAGCAGCGGCGAAATCAACCTCAGCAGTGAAGCGCTGCGCATCAGCGCCAGCCAGGGCGACTGCCATATCAGCGAAATGCAGTACAGCGGCGACAAGCTTTCCGCCTGGGTAAGCCTTTCGCGCATGGTGGGAAAACACACCGAGTCAATCTGGCAAACCATCACCCAGGTGAGCCATAACCTGCTGCGCACCACGCGCCAGACGGAGCAGGTACGTGCCGGCCAACTGGATATGCAGGCTGACGATTACGCGCGTCTGCATGCGCAAAATACCGTTATTACTTCGAAGGCAATCACCAAAGTGGATGCCGAACAGATCCATATGGGCTGAGGAGGCCGCGATGTTTGCCAACTGTCAACTGATGGGTACCGATTTGGCCTTTCCCGATGTCTGCATGACGCCGATGCCGACCCCAACGCCGATACCTTATCCGGATATCGCGCTTGGGCCAACGGCGGTCCCCAACGCGCTGAATATTCTGTTTATGGGCATGCCTGCCCATAACATGGCAACGGTGACGCCGCTGACCAACGGGGATAATCCCGGTGTTGCCACCGGCGTGGCGTCAGGCACCGTGATGGGGCCGTCGCGGCATCTCACCGGTTCCTTTACCGTGCTGCTCAAAGGCACACCGGCGACGCGCCTGACCAGCGTCAGCCTGCAGAATTCAACCAATGCCGTGGGGATGCGTGCGGTACCCAGCCAATTCAAAGTACTGATGCTGGCTCCATGAGTGGCAGAGCGACATAACGCAGTCTTAGTTATAGGGGTAAGAAGCTATGTTTGACCGTATCACGGCAACAACGCCTGCGGGTGAAGGAACGCTGAAGTTCTGGAAACTTAGCGGAGAGGAAGTGGTTTCGCGCTCATTTGAATTGAGCGTGACGATGCTCAGCACCAACGCGCGCCTGGACCGCAGGGCCATGCTTGGTCAGCCGATTACCCTGACTATCCCAACTCAAGGGCTGCTTGCTGCGCCACGCTATCTCAACGGAAAAATCACCAGGGTCAACGTTCATAGTGCGGATATTAATGGTGAGCGTTACGTGGTTTACACGCTGACCATGGAGTCGGACCTGTGGCCGCTGAAGCGGGACCGCAACCAACGTATATTCCAGAACCAGCGGGTGCCGGACATTATCAAAACGGTGCTCGACGAATATGGCGTGCAGATGGAGAACCAGCTCACTGGCAACTACCGCAATTGGGAATATTGCGTGCAGTACCAGGAAAGCAGCTACGACTTTATTTCACGCCTGATGGAGCTGGAAGGCATTTATTTCTTTTTCCGCCACGAGTCGGGTAAACACACCATGGTGCTGTACGACGCCTCTCAGCAGCACCAGCCGTTTAGCGGTTATGAGGCCATTCCTTACCATGCGACGCCTTCCGGTGGCAGTACCAGCGAAGAGGGGATCGGCCAGTGGGCGATATCCGAGCGGGTGACGCCGGGGATCTACAGCATCGACGACTACGATTTCCGCAAGCCCAACGCATGGCTGTTCCAGGCGCGACAGAACCCAACCTCACCCTCACCGGGCCAGATTGACTACTACGACTGGCCGGGGCATTTCGTGGAACACAGCCACGGCGAAACCTACGCTCGGGTTCGCCAGGAGGAGTGGCAGGCGGAGCATCAGCGCATCGACGCAACGGCTACCGCGCTGGGCATCGTACCGGGGTGTACCTTTGCCCTGCTAAACCCGCCGTTTGCCAGTGACGGCGGAGAGTATCTGGTACTGAGTGCGCGTTACGATTTTGAAGAGAACAGCTACGCCAGCGGGGGAGAAGAGGCGGTACACCGTACCGATTTTGTGGTGATCCCGGCGAGCACGCCGTTCCGTTCAGCGCAACGTACCCCGTGGCCGCGGACCCATGGCCCGCAAACGGCCCGGGTGGTGGGGCCGCAGGGGGAGTCTATCTGGACCGATAAGTACGGTCGGGTGAAGGTGAAATTCCACTGGGATCGCCTGGCGAAAGGGGATGAAAGCAGCTCCTGCTGGGTGCGAGTCTCCAGCGCCTGGGCAGGCCAGGGTTTCGGCGGCGTGCAGATCCCGCGAGTGGGGGATGAAGTGGTGATTGATTTTATCAATGGCGATCCGGACCGTCCGATGGTCACCGGCCGAGTGTATAACGAAGCCTGTATGCCGCCGTGGACGCTGCCCGCCGGTGCGACCATGATGGGCTTTATGACGCGATCCAAAGACGGCCACAGTGATAATTCCAGCCACCTGTTTTTCGAAGATAAGGCAGGCTCGGAGATGGTGCAGCTGCATGCCGAAAAAGATATGAATATTTCGGTGGAGAACGATAAAACGGTGACCGTGGACGGCAATCGCACCACCACCATCCAAAAAGATCAGAAGGATGAGGTGTTCGGTAACGCTATCTTCCAATTCCACGGTATGCGCACCACGACGGTCGACAAGCCGGAAACCAAAACCTTTAAGGACGGCGAAAAGGTCACTATCACCAATGGCCGGACGTCGGATATTACCAGCGGCGGAGAAACGCTAACCATTAAGGGAAAGCGGAGTATCGATACGGACGGTACAGAGAATCAACATGTTACCGGCAAGGTGACCCGCACCTATGACGCAGGCATGGACTCGTTCCTCACCGGGGATCGCTATGACAAGGTCACGGGAAAACGCCATAATATCGTCACCCAGGATGTGACTGACGAAATCTTGGGGGGGCGGGTACAGACCATCACCAAGGATGCCAAGACGGACATCCTGGGCAGTTGGACGCAGACGGTGCAAGGCGGGGTATCCATCACCTCACCGAAAATGATCACCATCGACAGTGCGGAAAAAGTGAGCATCAAGACGCCGCATGCCTTTGAATACAAAGATCATAAAGAGTCCGCTTCCATGTTTTCCTTTGATTTCACAGCGGCGAAAATTGTTACGGAAGGCTATTCTATGAGCGTGACTGCGAGCGGCAAGCTCGGGTTGACCAATATGAAATTTGATAAGACAGCCTTTGATCTTACCACCACCGAGGGGCGTGTAGCTTTTATCGATGCGATGGCTCATGTCGGGAAGATAATGTCATCATTTAACGGTCTGACTATGTTCGGCTAAGGGACGAATCGATGAAGTTTGCGATTATTATTTCAGTGATTCTTACAGTAGGCGTCATTGCCTATATTGTTTATCTGTTTAACCGTGATCATAAAATCCAGACACTGGGGCGGGATATTCAGGCTCGGGTGGAGGAGGTCCATTACATCAGTTCAAATGATAACGGGACCACCAACATAAAATACCGCCTTTCATGGCATGAAAAGGGGATGACCAAGCAGGTAGAAGGCAAGGAAACCATTCCCGCCTTTTACTCTTCAAAGATCCAGAAAGGCTGTGAGGTTGAGATCAAGTATCTGGACGATGACCATATTTCGTTTGTTTTCGATAAGTAGATAATAAAACGTCTTCGTAAACAGAAAATTAAGATCATCGCCATATTAGCGGCATGGTGTTATTCAGTCGCCTGCTGCTACCTTATCCAATGCCGGCGCGATGGCCGCATTGAACATGCCGCCGTGATCCAGGCCTGGCCATTCCCGGAAGTCTACCTTAAGCCCGTTCAGCGTCGCCAGCCGTTCGGCCAGACGCTGAGCGGCGTCGGCGGGGAGCGGTTGCTGTTTGATATTGGGCGGCGCACTACGCATTTTCTCACCGCCGCCGGTCCACAGCCACAGATGGGCGGACATGGTTGGATGCCGATCAATAACCCGCTGTGCTTCCTGCAGGATAAAGCCCTTTCCCCACCACAGTGAAGGTTCGACGGCGACGTAATTTTGGAATGCGGTTGGCTGGGTTAACAGCGTATGCAGCACGAACAGGCCGCCGTAAGAGTGCCCCCACAGCGTTTGCCGTTGAGGGTCAATGTTCACCTTCGCCGCCACTGCAGGTTTAACCTGGTTTTCGATCAATTTCAGAAAGGCATCCGCCCCACCATTGGCCGGCGTGTAATCTTGGCTGCGGCCTTTGGCATCGATGCGCAGATCGTTGTCATAACTGAGCAACACCAATACCGGCGGCTGTTTTTGCGCGGCAAGCCGGGCCAATAAGCTGGCGTTCAACTCCATCAGCACCGCATTGCCGTCCAGAAAGTAGATCGCGGGATAGCCGGCTGTCGGCGGGACAATACGCGGCTGCGCTATGCGAATGCGATAACGGCGTTGGCCGTCCGCCGAAGTGATCGGCAGGTCGCTGAACTGATAATCAGGTGAGGTCGTATCGGCAACGGTCACGCCAATCTTACGTTCCAGATCGGGCCTGGCCTGCGCCAGCATAGGGGAGCCCACGCCGATAACCAGCGTGAAAACCAAGGTAAGACAGCGAAGATAAGAGGATGGCATGCTGAGCCTATTCACCTGAAAAACGTCGATATTAACATTTCATCGGCAAATGGGTGACATGGCTATCGGGCTCAGAAGTGAGTTTTCGCGCTTGGGGGCAGGGTACATTCGTTGAATGCCGCCCTGTTTCTATTCCCCCGTTGCCAAAAGCTTAAAAATAGTCGACCAGCATTGTGGCACCACTGGTAAAGTCGCCGTCCTTCAAGGCAAGCGCGGAACTTTTAACCGGTACGGCGTCCAGGGTTGGCGGCTTGGTATAATCAATACTCAAGGGTGTATTGATATTGAATGCCTTACCGTCCGCCAGCAATTTTATGCCCAATCCACTAATGTTGCTGTTTAAGACATTGGCATCAAAAGCCGCCCCACTGCCCATAATTTTCATCTTTAGCTGTCTGGTGTTGTCCAGAAACTCGCATTTGATGCTGTAGTCCACTCGTTGCATATAACGAGTGCCGTCAATTCGGTTCACGCCCACCTTACCGAAGTCGACATCAATAGTCCGCCCCTCGTTGATCACACAGGGAGGAGGGGCGACCACGGTCGCCGTGATGTTTACCTTGGTACCCTGGTCTACGGCCGATGCAGCGAAGCTGAGTATCGACAAGACAAAAATAAGGCGATGAGGGTACCTTTTTTTCATGGTGATCATCAGAGTGCCTCCGGGAAACCTCGGCCTTCAGGCCGGGGAGGAAAGGAGGCGGTTTTCGAGCTAACTTCTTTTTGTCTTTTCACGATGGCTCCTGTAATTTTGTACATATGAAACGCGCATACAAATACCGATTCTATCCAACAGCCGATCAGGTTGAGCTTTTGGCTCAAACGTTCGGCTGTGTGCGTTTTGTCTATAATTCAATCCTTCGCTGGCGTACTGATGCTTACTATGAGCGCCAGGAGAAGATCGGCTATCTGTAAGCTAATGCGCGGTTAACCGCGCTTAAAAAAGAGCCTGAATGCGCATGGCTCAATGACGTTTCCTGTGTCCCCTTGCAACAATCGCTACGCCACCAACAGACGGCCTTTTCTCACTTTTTTGCAGGTCAGGCTAAATACCCAGCATTCAAAAGCAAACGCCACAAACAGGTCGCTGAATTGACCGCCAGCGCGTTTAAATATCGTGATGGCAAGCTGCATATGGCTAAGAGCAAAGCCCCATTGGACGTACGCTGGAGCCGTGAACTCCCATCCGTGCCGTCAACCGTCACTATTTCCAAAGATGCAGCCGGACGATATTTCGTTTCCTGTCTGTGCGAGTTTGAACCTGTATCACTGCCCATTTCCGCTAAAACCGTGGGCATTGATGTGGGCTTAAAGGATTTGTTCGTTACTGACGCTGGATTTAAACAAGGCAATCCCCGCCATACCGCTAAATACGCGGCTCGCCTGGCGCTACTTCAGCGCCGTTTAAGCAAAAAAGCGAAAGGTTCGAAAAACCGCGCTAAAGCCCGCTTGAAGGTGACCCGACTCCACGCGAAAATTGCCGAGTGCCGCATGGATAACTTGCACAAGTTGTCCCGCAAACTGATTAACGATAACCAAGTTGTTTGCGTTGAATCCCTGAAAGTGAAGAACATGATCCGCAACCCTAAGCTGTCGAAAGCGATAGCCGATGCAAGCTGGGGCGAGTTTGTGCGCCAGCTCGCATACAAGGCTGAATGGGGCGGGCGTTCACTGGTCGCAATTGCCCCGTTTTTCCCGTCCTCAAAGCGTTGTAGTTGTTGCGGCTTCACCATGAAAAAATTGCCTCTTGATGTTCGTAAATGGAATTGTCCGGAATGCCAGACAAGCCATGACCGTGACATTAATGCGGCACGGAATATAAAAGCTGCCGGGCTGGCAGCGTTAGCCCACGGAGAGTCTGTAAATCCTGAATCGCATCAAGCGGCTTAGGTTCGACTCAGTGAAGTGGGAATCCTCGCCATTTAGGGCGGGGAGCAGTCAAATCTGCCTCTGTCTCAAGGTGCGCTGAAAATAAGCGTGGCTGAACCTGATAATGGCCCTGTGGCAATACTGGTATAAGGGACATTGTTTTTTACCGGAACAAAGGTGATGGTGTCGCTCCCCATGCCATTAACGATGCGTGTTCTAAAGCTGTTGTTGGGTTTAACAACCGCATTTTTATAAACCATGGCAACACCGACGTTTGGGTTGCTGGTTTTAATAAAATCGCTCGAAAATCCGGTGGCGTCGCTGACCATGCGAATCAGAATGTCCTGTGTGGCACTTTGGTCATCACATTGATAACTCAGAGCCTTGTCCTGTTTTATTTGTGCGTCACTGACGTTTTGCGTCAGGTAATCCTGCCTGATTTGATCAAAAGCGACGTTAATTTGTTGCCCATTGTTGATGGTGCAACTGGTCGTCACAAAATAGGCGTCGTTGTCGGCAATCAGGCGCCAGCGATAAGGGCCGCATTGTGGGCAGCCTGATTGGTCGTTTGTCTGACGAAAATTGATTTGACCGATAACGTCACCTTTATTGACCTTGATATCTGGCGTAGGGAAACGGTTCAATACGATAAACACCCTGATAGCGACACTGCTGGTCTGCAGGCCAGTCAAATTCAATACGCTTATATTTGAAGAAACTGGAGAATTATAATCTACCCCATTAATAGTCATACCGCTGCCAATCGCCCCAAAAATGGCGGTATTCATTGTCATTGCCGGAGCGTCGGTTTTTAAGTAATCCCACCAGTTGGCAACGTCGTTTTTACAGGTTACCTGGCTCACGTTTACAATTTCATTTTTCCCGTAGGACAGCTGCGGGCCGATTCGCACCCTGACATCAACCGGTGTGTTGGAGCCCCCCGGAGGGATTATTCCGCCATCTGAGGTTCTGCAGGTAAATGCGTTGGCATTGCCAACCAGTAAAAAGAAGGTGGCGGCCAAACAGCAACGTAATAATAAAACGGATGTCTTTCTCACTATAATATTCCAATAATCGGTGGCTAACGATTTTGCTTAACACTCGGTTGTTTTAGATGAAAATAGGCCGCCCGACATGAGTGGGTAGTGTTTTTCATTCTAATAAACAAAAGCTTATCGGCAATTTAAATCGTGACGCCATGGCTGGAGAAAATGGCCGCCGGGTACCATCTGAGGGAGTTTTTTATCGAGCCGGAGGAGACCACAACCTCACCTTTTGCGACCATTTCCAGCAGCAGGTTTCTGGCCCGATAAACCCCGACATCGATGATGTCTGCCAGCTGCCTGGTTGACAGCCATTCATGCTGAGGTGGCACCCCTATGAAAGGGCTGGGTTGAGGGGACTGCGTTAATAAAGCTTGTAGCAGAGCTTGCTGCAACTGCCGGACTTCCTTTTGTTTCGGGGATAACGCTTCCATAGCACTTCCTCTGTATTCCTATTGCTGTTTTCTTTGAAAAAACAAATTTTCTCTATTCGTAGACCTACGTTAATTCCTATAGAAAGCAAACGCCTATCTGTTTTTTGGGGCTGGGAAATAGATTGCTTGCTATCCATTTGTCGCCAGTAGGTATAACGGGGTGATGTCATACTTAAGCCCCATAATTTGGTTTATTATATTCATAAAATGCCAGTTTGCGATCTCATTGGTTGGCAGATTATAAAAAACAGGATTTTATTCCAAGAAAGAATATTTTACGATCTATGAGGCTAAAAATAACAATAAATTAACCTGATACAGGGAATAAATGGCGAATATTAAGCGTGCTTAAGAAAATACTTTTTTTAACGGGAGGCTTTTGCAAGAATATTAATCGCCAACCAAGAGAGGGAGTTTAGGGTTTTGCGGTTTTAACATTCAATGTGTTTACCTATTTGTTATATGTTAATTCATTGGTTTTTTTAAACCTCATCGCCTGGCTAGAACCGGTGATTATATTGCTGTTCGCCCCTGAGTACGGTGGCTTAATTACTCTCAAGATGCTAAGGAATTAGAGCGTTAAATTTCGCGTGTTCGGCACGCTGATGCTCTGCTCTTTATTGGGATATGCATTTTTTTCTTATAAGGAATATAGGTTCTATGAAACTTAACAAAATCATGATGGCTGCAGTGATTGCATTTGGCGCAACTTCTTTTGCACACGCAGCCGATCAGGGACACGGTAAAGTCACTTTCACAGGTTCAATCATTGATGCGCCATGCTCGATTGCCCCTGAGTCCATTGACCAGACTGTAGACCTGGGTCAGGTTTCCAACGTGGCACTGAATGGCGGCGGCAAATCCAATCCTCGTCCATTCGAAATCAAGCTGGAACAGTGCGACATCACTACTCTGAAAACGGTTAAGACCACTTTCAGCGGCGTAGCTTCTGCAACCAACAAAGATCTGTTGGGTATCGCAGGTACAGCCAGCGGCGCGGGTGTTGCCATCTCTTACAATGGTCAGCCAATCAAGTTAGGTGAAGCAACAACGGCTCAGACTCTGAACACCGGCAACAATACCCTGCATTTTGCTGCTTATCTCCAGGGTGAAGGGGCTTCTGCCGCTGTCGTCCCAGGTGATTTTACTTCTGTAGCCGATTTCACCCTGGCTTATCAGTAAGTAACCCCGCAGGTTTAATAGGCCAGGCATGTGAATTATCGCATGCCTGGTTGATCCCCCTGTCAAAGGAATGTCGCGATGTTGTCACAAGGGAATCAGGCCAGTGTCATACTTTTGATATTACTCTCGGTATTGGCCACCGGGCCCAGTTATGCATCCCAAACCCTACAGGGATGGGGCAGGGTCAATATGCATGGCGCTATTATTGATACCGCCTGCGCCATTGCGGCTGGCAGTCGGGACCAAACCATAGATATGGAAACTATTCCTTTAGGACAAATCATCCGTGACGGTCAGGGGATGACTAAACCTTTCAGTATCGAATTGGTGAACTGCATCCTGGAACGACCAGGGAATAAATCCGACTGGAAATTCTTTCAGGTTACTTTTGACGGTTTTGCAGAAGGAACACTGTTCGGTGTTCAAGGCGATGCCCGCGGTGTTGCACTGAAAATTAATGATAGTAACGGGAATATGGTTATTCCTGGTGAGCCATTGCCGATGGAAGAAATAGTTCCTGGAAATAGAACGCTAAATTACTCCATGACGCTGATGGCCAATCATCAGCCGTTGAAAGCGGGAGCGTATTTTTCCACAGTGCGTTTTAAGCTGGATTATTTTTGAATTATCTCGTGCTGACGGTTAATTCGTTTTTGAAAGGACTTTTATTATGCTTTCACCGGCAGGGAAGTTATTTCGTCTTCAGGTACTGGGACTCTGTGTAGCACTTTCGCTGGGCAACCCAGTTGCGTTGGTTTACGCCGCTGCCGAAATCCAGTTCAACACGGATGTATTAGATATTAACGATCGTAAGAATATCGATCTGAGCCAGTTTACGCGCAGCGGCTACATTATGCCGGGCGTCTATACCATGGTGGTACACGTCAATAAAAACGATCTGCCGGAGCAGACGGTGACCTTTTTAGCCCCACCCAAGGATCCTAAAGGCAGCGAAGCCTGCCTGTCGCCGGCATTAGTCAAGCAATTAGGGTTCAAGGAAAAACTGCAAAACTCCCTGAGCTGGACACATGACGGCCAGTGCCTTGATTTGCAGCGTCTGGCCGGAATGGAAGCGCGTGGCGATCTAAGCACTTCATCCTTGTATCTCAATATTCCTCAGGCCTACCTCGAATACAGCTCAGAAAGCTGGGACCCCCCATCACGTTGGGACGAAGGTATTCCGGGGTTGCTGTTCGATTACAACGTCAACGCCCAAACGCAAAAGAATCTGAAAGGGGGCGGCAGCAGCTACAACCTGAGCGGTAATGGCACCAGTGGAGCCAATCTGGGGGCCTGGCGTCTGCGTGCTGACTGGCAAGCCAATCTCAACCACCAGACGGGTTCTAATCAGCCGACTGATAAACAGTTCGATTGGAGCCGCTATTACGCCTACCGGGCTATCCCGGCACTGCGCTCCCGGTTGACGATGGGCGAAGATTATTTGAATTCCGATATCTTCGACAGCCTGCGTTTCTCCGGTGCCAGTTTGCGCTCGGATGACAGCATGCTGCCGCCTAACCTGCGCGGCTATGCGCCTGAAGTGAGCGGCGTGGCAAAAACCAACGCCAAGGTGGTGGTGAGTCAGCAGGGACGGGTGCTTTATGAGACCCAGGTTGCTGCTGGGCCATTCCGCATTCAGGACATCAACGATGCGGTGTCTGGCGAACTGGATGTGCGTGTTGAAGAGCAGGATGGCAGCGTGCAGGAGTTCAAGATGAACACCGCCAGCATTCCTTACCTGACGCGTCCAGGCACCGTTCGCTACAAGCTGGCTGCGGGCAAACCGTCTGAATGGGGCCATCACCTGCGCGGGCCATTGTTTGGCACCGGGGAGTTCTCATGGGGCATCAGTAATGGTTGGTCACTGTATGGCGGGGCCATCAGCGGCGGGGACTACAACGCACTGTCGGTGGGGTTGGGGCGTGATCTGTTGGCGCTTGGTGCATTGTCGTTCGATGCCACGCAGTCACGCGCAAAATTGCCGGAGGACGGCGTAATGACCGGCGGTTCCTACCGTTTGAGTTATTCGAAAAACTTTGACGACTATGACAGCCAGGTCACCTTCGCGGGTTATCGCTTCTCCCAGGAAGATTTTATGAGCATGGGGGAATATCTCGATTCGCGTTATGAGGGCGGACGCAGCGGCAAGAGCAAGGAGATGTACACCATCACCTTCAATAAACAGTTCCGTGAACTGGGGTTGAGCACCTATCTCAACTACAGCCACCAAACCTACTGGGACCGTGCTGCCAACGATCGCTACAACCTGATGGTGTCGCGTTATTTCGACATCGGCAGTTTCAAGAATGTCAGTGCTTCGCTGTCTGCTTATCGTAACCGCTACAGCGAACGCAACGACGACGGGATGTACCTGTCCTTGTCGATCCCCTGGGGCAACACGGGGACGCTTAGCTACAACATGACGGTCAATCGTGATGATAACGCGCACCGCGTGGGTTACTACGACCGGATTGATGAACACAACAACTATCAGATCAGTGCGGGTGCCGCTCGCAGCGGCGCGACAACCAGTGGCTATTACAGCCATGAGGGCGATATGGCCCAGATTAACGCCAACGCCAGCTACCAGTCGGGCCGGTACAGCGCCATTGGGTTGGGGGCACAAGGTGGGGTGACGTTGGCACAGGAAGGCGTGGTGCTGCACCGGATAAATACGCCGGGCGGAACCCGATTAATGCTGGATACCGACGGCGTTGCTGATGTACCGGTACGGGGTTACGGCAGTACGGTGCTGACTAACCGTTATGGCAAGGCAGTGGTGACTGATGTGAACAGCTACTACCGCAACAAGGCCAGCATCGATCTCAACCGCCTTGGGGATAACGTTGAAGCGACCCGATCGGTGGTGCAAGCGACCTTGACTGAAGGGGCCATTGGTTATCGCAAGTTTGATGTGATTTCCGGTGAGAAAGCGATGGCAATCATCAAACTGGCCGATGGCAGTGAACCGCCATTTGGCGCGACGGTGATGAATCGACGCAAGCAGGACACGGGGATCGTCAATGATGGCGGCAGTGTCTACCTGTCGGGCATTAATCCGGGGGAAGTGATGACGGTGCATTGGAACAGCGGCCCGCAATGCGAGATCCAGCTACCGGCATTGCTGCCTGATGAGGTGCTGATGAACACGCTGTTGTTGCCTTGTCATCCGTTGGGAACCCGTAAACCGGTTCAGCCTTCGTCACCTGAAGGAATCAAGGCTGCGCAGGTTACGCCTGTTACCTGACCACATTCAGGGTGAGGCCTGCCTTACCGTTTAACCGCCGGTCAGCCAGGTGCACTGAGGCTGGCTGATAACCGCAAAGAAAATGATGAATCAGACTATGACCAAACAAAAAATCTCACTTTTTGGCACGCTCGCCACCGTTGCCGTGCTGTCCGCCGGCACCATTGCCATGCCCGCTTATGCGGCTATTGCTCTGGATCGCACTCGTGTGATCTTTGACGGTGACCTTAAGACCATGAGTCTCAACATCAGTAACCAGAACAAGCAATTGCCTTATCTGGCGCAGGGCTGGATTGAGGATGAACAGGGAAACAAAATCCAAAGCCCGTTCACCGTGCTGCCACCGGTACAGCGGCTGGAACCCGGTAAACCGAGCCAGGTGAAAATTCAGGCCTTGCCTGCCGCGCGCCAACTGCCGCAGGACCGGGAAACGCTTTATTACTTCAACCTGCGTGAAATTCCACCGCGTAGCGATAAGCCAAACACCTTGCAGATAGCGTTACAGACACGCATCAAGATGTTTTATCGGCCGGGCTCAATAGCACCGCAAAAAAATGCGGCTCCCTGGCAGGAAAAACTGACATTGACCCGGCAGGGTGACAAGTACGCGGTGAATAATCCGACGCCTTATTACGTCACGATTGTTGAAGCCAATGCGCGTAAGGAAGGAAAGGGGATCGCTGCTTTTGAGCCAATGATGGTGGCACCGAAAGCCAGTGCCCCTTTGAACCTGACTACCGCGGTGCTGGGAGAGAGCCCGGTGCTGACTTACATCAACGATTACGGCGGCCGACCGCAGCTGACGTTCCGCTGCACCGGTAGCACCTGTCAGGTTGTGCCTGCCAAAAAATAACCGGAAAAACGCGGTGACTACGGCAAGCAAGGAAGAAACGGTATTAAAGACAGCGGAGTGAAATAAACCATGCAAGGAAAGAGCCCAGTGTTGTCAGGAAAGGCCTATGACCGCCACCAACGCCGCACTATTGGCCTGACGGTGCTCGCCGCGTTGATGCTCCCGCTGACCGCGGGGATGATTTTAATGCTGATGCCACAGGCGCGTGCGGTGGATAACTGGGACGTGGAAGGGGCCAATGGCACTTTGCATGTCTACGGATCGCTGACCGAGAGTGCCTGCAGTTTGGAGATGGCTACCGCGCGACAGGAGGTGTGGCTCGGCGAAACCGGAACGGCGCAGTTTCAGCATCCTGGCGATCGCGGCACGCCGGTGGCGTTTGAACTGAGATTGAAAGACTGCCTGCGGGCACCGGCGAGCAACCGGGATGCCTGGACCGGCGCTTTAGCCTGGAACGGCAGTCAGCCTGCAGTGTCGCTGGCTTTTATGGCGCCCGCCGACAGTAACTTACCGAGCCTGATCAAAGTGTCGGGCGTCACGGGATTAGGGTTGCAGCTGGCGGATGCTTCCGGGTTGCCGGTACGGCTTGGCGCTCGTAATAAACCTGTGCTGCTGACGCCGGGGCAAAACACCCTGACGTACACAGTGACGCCAGTACGCACCCCGGCAACGCTGGGGGCGGGGGCCTATCGCGCGGTGATCGATTTTCGCCTGTATTACGACTAAAACGTTTGAAAACTGTGTGGGTTAAGGGCAAGCGCAATACCGACAAAAGGGAGTGTCATCATGGGCGTGAGAGAAATGTACTGGCGCAGGGCCATCAGGTTGGGCATTGCAGGGGCGATGCTGGCAGGGGTTATCGGCCAACCGGCGGCTGCGGAAGAAAATATGCGTTTTCACGGCACCCTGGTGGCGGAACCCTGCGTGATCCCACCGGGTGAAGAGGAAATACAGCTCGATTTCGGCACCATTGTCGACAAATACCTGTATCTGAATACCCGCACTCATAGTCAACCTTTTGCTTTGCATCTGGCTGAATGCGATCTCAGCCTGGGTAACACGGTTTCGATCACCTTTAGCGGCACGGAAAACACCAAGCTGCCCGGCCTGTTGGCGCTGGATGGCGGCAGTAGTGCATCGGGGGTGGGGATCGGGCTGGAAACCCAGGAGGGTAAAGCGTTGCCGCTCAACAGTGCCAGCGAAAAGTTCCGGCTGTCGGCAGGGAGCAACATGATCAACCTGCAGGCCTATGTAAAGGGAGAGCCAGAGGCAATCCAAAACAAGTCAATCGGACGCGGAACATTCAGCGCGGTAACTACGTTTACCCTGGAATACGAATAGCGAAACCGGCGGGGTTTGCTTGTTTTCCTGATTATGGGGTCGGCGGGTCTTCATTGGTTTTTAGGGTGTGGTTGACGTGTTGCGAAAAAATAAAGGGTTAGTCGCCTGTTTCATCGGCTTGCCGATAGTGTCGTGGTGTTACTTCCCCAATATGGGCGGCGTTGGGTTGAGTCTGCCTTTTAATCCTCTGGTTTATGCCGTTATGGCCGTGATGGTGCTGTTGATGTGGTGCGGCAAGCCGCGCCGTCGTGCCATCGTCTTCACGCCAACCGCCGGGTATTTAACGATGGGCGTGGTTTTGTTATCGGTGCCGCTGGCCTATGCGCCAGCTGTGGAATTTTCTTCCGCAGCATGGCGCGTTGCGGCTCTGCTGGCCGGCTGGATTTTTTATTGCAGCGGGTTGCAGGTTCGCCTGCCTTTTCGTCTGCGCCAACTGGTGCTGATGCTGTTGTTGGTCACCATTGCCGGTCAGGCTGTTATCGCGGTCTTACAGCTGTTTTTACCGGCCTGGAACTGGGTGCCGCTGCGAGGGGCCAGGGTTTACGGCATCTTTCAGCAACCCAACGTGTTAGGCAGTTTTATCGCCACCGGGCTGGCTTTGACGCTGATGATGTGGGTATTGCCGGGCTATGCCCTGATTGCTTCGCGCCGGGAGGCCGTTCGCCGAATCGCTCTTTCCTCACTGTTGCTGCTGTTCTCTGCCGTGCTGGTCTGGATACAGTCGCGCGCGGCCTGGCTGGCAACCCTGCTGGTCGTACTGGGTTTTTGGATGTGTTTCCGCCATCACTTTGCCCGCGGATTACTGAGCGCATCTTTGCTGATTTTGATGGGGGCAGCGCTGGGCGGCGTTGTCATGCTGTGGCCGGATAGCGCAGGCGGCGTGCGTTATATCTCCCACGAGATGTCGAACCAGGCGCGTTTGGCGATGCTGCAGGACACGCTGAAGATGATCGCTGCACATCCGTTCTCCGGTTGGGGATATGGCAGTTTTGAATACGCTTTTCAGCACTTCCGTATTGAACAGGTGCCACCCACGCAGGTGCTGGAAATTGCGCGCCATCCGCACAATGAGATCCTGTACTGGTGGGTGGAAGGTGGACTGGTTGCGCTGATGGGCATGGGTTTGCTGATCCTGGGCGGTGGGCGGCTGATCTTACAGGCGATCGGGCATGACCGCCGTGCCTTTGCGGCCGGATCCGGTAACGCCGGTGAGCCCACCACGCTATGCCTGGCTCTGCTGCCCATGTTGGTACATACCCAGCTGGAATACCCTTTCTATCTGTCGGCCATGCACTGGATGGTTTTTTTGGTGTTGCTGGCGATGGCAGACGGTCTTTCTTGCCGGAGAGTGGGCGTCGTTATTCTTCCGGTAAGGGGGAGGTTAGCGCTGCGTTGTGGCATTGGTGGGCTGTGCGTGGCGGCGGTTGTGATGATGGTGGACATTTTCCGCGGAGGCCTTTCACTGACGCAGGCCGAGCGCAATGGGCTGCGCGATATACAGATCCTGAACTCGATGTCGCCGCTTGCGCGATGGGGGCTGCAGGAACGAGTCAATTTTGATTTACAGACGCACCGCTTACTGGCCTACAACACCCGGCGAGACGACCGTGAACTTTCGCGCTATGCCGTTTGGGCTCGTCATTACCTGACGAGCCGAGTTGACGCCAATGTGTATGCCAGTTTGATTGCCATATTGCGTTATCAGCAGCAAGCGGCAGAGGCCGAAAAATATGGTTTTGACGCTGCGTTGTTGTTTCCCTCCGACCCGCGTTTTCGCCGGTCAAGGGCAACAACGGGCGAGTAGTCACGGCAGGCTATGGCCGTGCTGGACAGGAATACATCTAAAAAAGGAAGCCGGAAAGATGATGGTGAAGCATATAAATCTTAGCGTCCGAATGGGGATCTTGTGTCTGGTGGTCATGGGGGCCACGGCGTGTCAAAACCCGAAGTCGACTAAAACCGTAACCGCCGGGAAGGCCAGCGCCACCAAGGAGATATCGGAGGAAACCTTACGCAAACAGCGTGAGGCTGAGCGGCTACAGCAGTGCCAGGAACAACTGGGCGCACTGCGTAATATCAATGCCAAGCAGTTTCAACAGTATAAGCAGGCTTTCGACAGTTTGATGAGTGGCGCTTCGCAGTACGCCGGGGTGCGAACCAAAGTTAATGGCGATACCCAGGAGACCGTGGATGCGCTGTATCGCTATAAAGTTAATTTACTGTGCGCCGGAGTGAATCAGGCGGTACTGACGGGCCTGGCGGAACGCGGGGAGCTGGGTAAATGATGCGGCTGTCTCGGCTGGCTTTTTTGGGGTTTACGGCACTGATGGTCGTGGGTAAGGCACAGGCAGATGAGGGCGTACCTGCTCTGCTGCAATTTGCCGAACAATACCAGCGTCAGAATGTTAAGCCGGAGACGCCAGCGAGCGATAAAGCGCGCAGCGACGAGAAAACGGCGGCAGCCAAAAAGAAAGATAACAATCCCCGCCAGACCGCAAAGCGGGCAGCCCCCCCAATAGCCGGTGCTTCGACGGCCTTTACGCTTCGCCGGTCGCTGTTGGAAAGTGAGCAACAGCTGACTCGCCAACAGGCAGAACTGGTTGCGTTGCGCCAGGAGATTATCGCGTTGCGTGCCGAGAAACCCTCCGTTAGTGCTTCACCGGTGCCGCCTGACATGTCGCTGTTGCAGCAGTCCTTGGCGGGGCTGAGTCAGGCCTGGCGTGGTTCGCCGGATGCGCAACGAACGGCCTCTTTACTGCAGCAAGCTCAACAGGATATGCAGCAGGCCAGAAAGGCGCAGGCTCTGGCCGAGAGCCAATTAGCCAGCCTGACAGCGAAATTGTCCGCAACAGAACAAGCTAATCAGGAATATGGGCAGAAGCTGGCGGGGCAGCAGCAACGGCTGGTGCAAGCGCAGAGCGAGGCGACGGAATTACGCAAGCGCCGGCAGTGGGAAGTCACGGCTGAACAGCTAAAGGATGAAAAGACGCGGTTGTCCTATGCGGCAGGCAGTGCGCTTGGGCGGGATATTGATGGGTTAATGGCTGAACGCCAGAGTTGGGGCGTACCGGTAGACCGTAATAGTTTGCTGGCTGGCGTATTGGATGCGGTTGCCGGTCATTTATTGTTGCCCCCGGCTGAGCTGACCAGACTGATGGAACAAGCAGATAGCGCCGCTGGTGCCGCGCGAGAAAAACGGGTCAAGGCGCAGGTGCAACAAGATCAGGATTATCTTGCCCGTTTCAGTAAACAGAAGGGCGTAAAACAATCGGCGATGGGCTTCTGGTACCGGGTGGATTACGCCGGCGATCACGAGTTGGCCAAGGATGCCGTGATTGACGTGGTGGTCAAGGAAAGGCTGACCGATGGCACCGTCATCCAGGATATGGAACTCAGCGGAAAAGTCCTTTCACAACCGCTCTCCGCGTATCCGCCTTTATTCCGGGAAGCGATGGGTCATCTTCGCAATCACGGTTCATTGACCATGGTGGTGCCCCCGGAGTTTGCCTATGGCGAGGCGGGCTATCCGCCAAAAGTGCCGCCGAATGCCACCATGGTTTACGAATTGCGCATCGACAATAGTCAGACCCCCTAAGGGCGAATACGGCAGTGGTTAGGCTTAATAAAGGCAGGAGAGCCAGCATGAGTTCCATAATGACAATAGCCTTATCTGATAAGAACACTTTTTTCATCAAGGGATTACAGGATGTTTTAATGCAGCACTTCAATTCGCTCGGTGTGTTGGTGCGTATCGTGGATATTGATCGGGCCAGTGAGGCCGATTTGGTTTTTCGCTATTTCTCCCCCGGCAATTTGAGCTGTTTTTGTCAATATGAGTTACCGCCAGCGGGGCGGAAACCGCTGTATTTCACACTGCGTCAACCGGATAAGCGGCACTCTGTCACCGCCAGCGCTAGCGCCAGGTGCGTGCTTGAGTCTGGGGTGATCCGTCACGATATGCCGGTTTCATCAGTATTACAGGTGGTTATCGCCGGGCTGGCGCGTCAGCGATCATGGCCATTGGACAGCCCTGGCCATAAACGCGCTTGTGCCTGTCAAAGGATCCTGACGCTGCGAGAACAGGAAATCATGAGATGCATGAAGTGGGAATTGGGCGTCACGCAAATTGCCCATATGTTGGACATCAGCGTGAAAACGGTCAGTAACCACAAGATGAGTGTGATGCGGAAAATGGGGTTTCGGCGCAATGCCGAACTTTATGGCTGGTTGCGCCGCAGCACGCGAGCGCAGCTCTAATCATTGGGCGTCCATGTCCATTATTGACGGAGTTCCAATAATGCATTTTGGGACGACCAAACCGCCAGTCTTGCTCCGTATATGGATACCCTAAAAGCAAAACAGCCCGGTGATGTGCTCACTGGGCTGTTAACAGGATACGGAGCTGGATTTAGAATACCCCGCTCATACATCCACCGTACGTAGCGGCTTATTGGTGCGTTGCCGGGTTTGCCAGTGGTCTGCCAACCCGACCGAAACATCGGCTTCGGGCAGCAATGTTTTGCCTCTTACCAGATCCGATGCGCGTTCGGCCAACATAATGGTGGGGGCGTTCAGGTTACCGTTCGGTTCGGTCGGGAACACCGACGAGTCGATCACGCGCAGGCCATGCAGGCCGTGCACTTTCAGCGTTGAGTCGACAACCGCCATAGCGTCTTCACCCATACGGCAGGAACCGCAAGGATGCATGGTGCTTTCCATGTTGGCGCGCACGAAGGCGTCAATCTCTTCATCGGTCGTCACATCGGGTCCCGGTGCCAGTTCGACGCCGCGGAAACGATCCATCGCCGGTTGGTTGATGATTTCACGTGTCAGGCGTACGCAGCGGCGGAAGCCTTCGCGATCTTCCTCGCTTTGCAGGTAGTTGAATTGGATCTCCGGGTGTGAATAAGGATCGGCTGAACGAGCGCGCACATAGCCACGGCTTTTGGGTTTGTTCGGCCCGGTCAAGACCATGAAACCATCGCCTTTAAACGGTTTATCGCCATCGTAGCGCATGGCCGCCGGCAAGAAGTGAAACTGGATATCCGGCCAACGTAACCCCACTTCGGAACGGATGAAGCCACCGGCTTCAAAGTGGTTGCTTGCTCCCAGGCCATCCTTGAACAGCAACCAACGCAAACCGATCAATGCCTTACTGAACCACCCCATCTTGCTATTGAGCGAAACAGGTTCTTTGCAGGCGTACTGGATATAGATTTCCGAGTGATCCTGCAGGTTTTCACCGACGCCGGGAAGATCGTGTTTCACCGGAATACCTGCTTCGCGGAGCACGGCTGCCGGGCCGATGCCGGAACGTTGCAGCAGGTGCGGTGAACCTATAGGGCCGGATGACACCAGCACCTCGTGTTTGCAGTGCACGGTATGGGTAACGCCGTTCTGGTCGTAGGTCACGCCGATAGCACGTTTGCCTTCCAGTAATATCTGGCGGGTCATCGCCTGAGTGATCACTGTCAGGTTAGGTCGCTGCATGGCTGGGCGGAGGTAGGCGTTGGCGGTGGACCAGCGCACACCGTTCTTGACGGTCATGTGCATCGCCCCGAAGCCCTCCTGCATATGGCCGTTGCAGTCATCGGTCCTGATGTAGCCTGCCTGGGCACCGGAGTCGATCCAGGCACCATACAGCGGGTTCACCATATTATTGCCGTTGTTGGTGCTCAAGGGGCCTTCACTGCCGCGATAGTCGTCACCGCCGAACTTGTAATTCTCTGCCCGCTTAAAGTACGGCAGACAGTTGCGATAGCCCCACCCCTTGGCGCCGAGCGACTCCCACTGGTCGAAGTCACAAGCGTGCCCACGGATATAAACCAGTCCGTTGATCGACGAGGACCCCCCCAGTACTTTGCCGCGAGGGCAATGCAACTTGCGGTTGTCTAGGTGCGGCTCGGCCGCCGTTTGGTAATGCCAGTTGTACTTTTTGGTATTCATCGGGATAGAAAATGCACTCGGCATCTGGATGATAATGCTGCGGTCACTGCCGCCGTACTCAAGCACCAGTACGCTGACATTCGGGTCTTCACTCAACCGGCTTGCCAGCACACACCCGGCTGAGCCGGCCCCAACAATGATGTAATCGTATTGTTTGATCGCCATGATTTTTTGGTTCCTTTCGTCGGGTCGAGCCTCAGACAGGTTTCTTGTCCCCGGTGGTAAATTCCGGCATATGTTGCTCGATGTGCTTAATCACACGTTCTTCACTGTCCAGATCAAGCGAGTTGGAGAGTAAGTAGTAGGTCGCGCCCGAGACGATAAGACCGACCAGCCAGGCCAGATCAACGCTGCCCATGGCCCGGGCCAACGAGCCGACATAGACCTCTTGGCTCCCGTTGAAGACGCAGAAGAAGGGGATCATCGCAATAAAACCGATGGCGTAAGCCAGTAGGCCACGGGTGCCCCAGGAGCCGTAGATGCTGTTGCCGGACATGAAGAAATGCGGCACGGCATAACGCCCTTTGCGCACAAAGAAATAGTCGGTCAGGTTGACGGCGGTCCAGGGCACCAGGAAGTACAGCATCAGCACCAGATAGATGTTCAGCACCGATAATCCCGACCCTGAGTTGTAGATAGTCATCGCCACTCCCAGCTGCAGCAACACCACAAAAATGATGGCCACAATGCGTACCCTGGCTGTGGGAGCGATCTTCCTGAACGAGTCGACACTGGTGATGGCGGTTAGCTTGGCGCTATAGATGTTCATTGCGATCACCGGCAGGAAAGAGAGGATGGCAACGGCGACGACCAGGGTACCCAGCTTTGGTGCAATGCCGGCACCGACCTGGTTAAGCGATACCAGCACATCGGTAGCGTGCAGGTGAGCGCCCAGCCAGCCGCCGACGGCGATCATCCAGGCCCCCGACAGCGACGCACCCAGGAATACCGCGGTGATCAGCTTGCCGCTTGGGGTGTTTTTCGGCAGGTAGCGAGAGTAGTCCGAGACATAGGGCGCATAGGCGATGTTGTAGCTGGCTGCTGCCGCGAACTGGGCGATAAAGCCAGTCCAGTTGAACCCTAACGCTGCCGCTGGGGTTGCGCCGGCAAGGGGCTTTGCATCCGGTACCCAACCCATGAGGATGGCCAGGGTCACCAGGCCATACAGTGGTAATGATAGATACAGCGACCACTTGAAGGCCTTGTGCATCCAGTCGTGCCCGAGGATGGCCAGAATGGTGGCGGGCACCGTCACGGCCAGGGCGACCTGGAACGGATTCCAACTGAACAGGGTTTTCAGGCCCTGCATCATCAGCACCAGGTTAACGATGTTGAAACCGGCGAACACAAACAGGGTTGCCAGCAATACCAACACCACGCCGCGATAACCGAATTGCGCGCGGGACTGGATCATCTGTGGCAGCCCCAGATGCGGACCTTGCGAACCGTGGAACGCCATAAATAGCGTGCCGAACATGATGCCGAGGGTACCGGCGAGGGTAGTCCAGAGCGCGGTGAGACCGACACTCGGTCCGACAAAACCAATCGTCATGGTAAAGAAGGTAAAGTTGCCGACGAACCAGAACGGCCCCTGGCTGGAGAGCCTGTCATTTCTTTCACTAACCGGAACAAAGTCAATCGAGCGCCCTTCGATGGTGCCCTGAGCGCTGGTGATGGCTTTGGCTGCGTTTACGTCAGATTGCATGAAATACCTCACCGTCATGTTGGTGGAAGTCTTGAAAATTCAAGGGATCTGATCTTATTTTCCGTCCTGCTGCAGCCATAGGCTGGCCGCAGCGGGCGGGATGAGAACGCTTAGGGCAGGGTGATCCACACCGCCTTGGTTTCCATCAGGTAGTCAAGTTGTTCTGGCCCCAGATCCTTGCCGAAGCCGGACTCTTTGAAGCCGCCGAACGGCATGGAGGGATCAATAGTGCTGTGGGCATTCACATAGACAGAACCGGCATGCAGTTGCGGAATTAAGCTATGCACCAGACCCAGATCGTTGGAATAGATCGCCGCGGCCAGGCCAAACGATGAATCGTTTGCCAACCTGACCGCTTCCTCTGTGGTATCGAAGGGAATGGTTACCAGTACCGGGCCAAAGATCTCTTCTTGCACGATCCGCATGTCGTTGTGGCAGTGGGAAAAAATGGTGGGTTCGACGAAATAGCCAGGGCCGTCCAGTGTGCGTCCACCATAGGCCAGTTTGGCCCCTTCCTGCAGGCCGACGGCAATGTATGAGCTGACATTGTCTTTCTGTTTGGCGGACACCAGCGGGCTGATGAAGCAATCCGGATCGAGGCCGGGGGCGATCTTCAGGGTCTCGGTGTAGGCCACCAGGGCTTGCAGGAATTGATCGTAAATACTGCGGTGTACGTACGCACGGGTACCGGCGTCGCACACTTGCCCAGAGTTGAAAAATACGCCATTGGCCACTGCGCGCGCCGCCGCGGGAATATCGGCATCTTTCAGCACCAGTACCGGCGATTTTCCGCCCAGCTCAAGCGTAACGCGCTTGACCTTGTTCACTGCATTCTGGCCAACGGTGCGGCCGACCGGGGTCGAGCCGGTAAAGGTCAGCTTGTCGATGCCAGGGTGGCTGCTCATGGCTGCGCCGATCACGCTGCCATACCCAGTAACGATGTTGACTACCCCGTCAGGAATACCGGCTTCTTTTACCAGTTCGGCAAAGCGCAGCGTGGACAGAGAGGTCAGTTCGGCCGGTTTGACCACGACGGTGCACCCCACGGCCAGCGCCGCAGCCAGCTTCCATGCCATGGTTTGCAGCGGGAAGTTCCATGGCACGATGACGCCCACGACGCCGATGGGCTCTTTGCGCGTGTAGGCCAGGTAATTACCCGGCAGGGAAGGTTCGACGGTGCGACCATGCAGTTTTGAGGCCCAACCGGCAAAGTAGCGGAAAGTATCAATGGTGCCCTGGATATCGACATCCCGTGCTTGCGAGACGGACTTACCCATGTCGATTGACTCAATCTCGGCCAATTCAGTGGCATTGGCTTCGATAAGGTCGGCCAGACGGTGTAGCAGGCGTTCGCGTTCAAGCGGTTTCAAACGGCGCCATTTGCCACCATCGAACTGGCTGCGAGCCGCAGCAACGGCGAAATCCAGGTCCCTGAGGCTACCTATGGGGATCTGGGTCAGCACGCCGCCGGTCGAGGGTTCGATCACGTTGGCGCTGTTGTTATCGCTACCTTCAAGCCAGGCCCCGCCAATGAACATCTTTTTAGGCTTGGCGAGGAAGTGACGTGTCGCGTCTGATACACCGAATTGATCCAGGTATTGCTGTACAAGTGCATCCATGAATCTGTCTCCGAATAGGTTTTCCGCATTTTGTTCGCGGGCAGGGAAGCGTGGTTGGCTGCGTCAGTGCGCGGCGATGGCTATAGCTATAGAGCGCGTGCTTTGCTGGTGGCGCGGTCGTGGAAAATGAAACCGAGACTGTTCATCAGCAATTGTGCGGCGAGTATCGAAGTCTGCCCGGTTGGGTCATAAGCGGGGGCGACCTCGACCAGATCCATGCCGATGACGTTGCCATTACTGCGTTTGGACAAGGCCTGGATAATTTCCAGCACTTCGTAATAGGTAAAACCACCGTGGCTGGGGGTGCCGGTGCCTGGTGCGATAGAGGGATCGAAGCCATCGATGTCAATGGTGATGTAGTAGGCAGTGCCCGCCGGGATGCAATCGAGTACACCTTCGGTGCCGAGGCGGCGCACATCGCGGACCGACAGGATCTGTGAGCCTGCGCTGCGTGCCGCATCGTAGTCGTCACGGTTTGAGGAAGATACGTTGCGGATGCCCATCTGCGTCATACCGACGATATGGTCCATTTCCGAGGCGCGGCGTAATGGGCTGCCGTGGCCATAGCGTACGCCGTGGCGTTCATCGACAAAGTCCAGGTGGGCGTCGAAATGCACGATGTGTACCGGACCGCGCCCTGCGTAGGCCTTGATTACCGGAGCGTGGATTGAGTGATCGCCGCCAAGTACCACCGGCATCGCTCCCGATTCAAGAATTTTACGCACCGCGAATTCGATGTTGGCATTACTGCCTTCCATATCGGTGTGGATGATGTCGGCATCGCCTACGTCGACCATGCGGACCTGATCGCTGGTCAGGTAGGTGGTGTCATCTTCATGGTCGTAGGCGCCAGAATGGCCGAAAGAAAAAAGCGTTGAGGCTTCGCGAATGCTGCGTGGCCCGAAGCGAGCGCCAGCCCGCCACTGGGTGCCCATGTCGTTGGGTGCCCCCAGAATTGCCACATCGGCGTCTATGTTGTTCCAGTCCAGGCAGACGGGTGACTTGGCAAAGGTGCAATGGCCCACGAATGGCAAGTTCAAACGCCCTGTTTCATAACTGTTTTTCTGCATCTTTGTGCTTCCTGTAATGGGTGATTGAAAAGGTAAGGCTTGAGTTATTTCGACCTTCTGAGTCACTATGGCCGTTAACTTTGAGTAAACAAATATGCAACATTAGATACTCAAATCGATGTTTCCGTTGTAATGGCGTCGAGGAGGAATGGCGGTGAAACAGCTACAAGATGTCGATATGAAATTGCTTAGAGTTTTTATGACGGTGGTCAAATGTGGGGGATATGCGGCAGCCCAGGCCGCCCTGAACAGCAGCCAGTCGACGATCAGTGGGCAGATGAACACCCTGGAAACCAGGTTGGGCTTCACCTTGTGCGAACGCGGGCGTGGTGGATTCCGCCTGACGGAGCACGGCGTGGCGGCGTACGAGGCGGCGCATCGGCTGCTGCTGGCGGTGGATACTTTCTGCATGGAGACCCATGCGCTGACGCAGCATATTTTCGGCAAGCTCTATATCGGTATCATCGACAACACCATTACGGATGACGTGTCCCCGCTTCCCAAAACGCTCAGGAAATTCATGTCGCGGGGGGATGATGTCCAGCTTGATGTTTATATTGGCACACCGGCCGAACTGGAGGAGCGCGTGCTTGATGGTCGGCTGCATGTGGCGATAGGACATTTTCCGCTGCAGGTGCCGGGCCTGTTCTATTCGCATTTGTATGAGGAAAGTGATGGCCTGTATTGCGGTCGTCACAACCCGTTGTTTGACTCGCTGCCAACGGAAAAGGCGCTGCTCACCAGGATCAGCGAGAGCCATATTGTGGCGCGCGGGTATCTGCAAAGACGCGACATCAGGTTATTACAGGCCAGCAAGGCGACGGCCACTGTCGACAACATCGAAGCTCAGGCATTGTTGATCCTCTCTGGGGCCTATATCGGTTTTTTGCCGATACATTACGCCACGCCCTGGGTTGAAACCGGCAGAATGCGCCAAATTGATCCCAGCCGGTTCAGTTCCCTGTGGCCGTTTACCGCCATTACGCGCAGAGGCGTCTCCCAGCCATTGATACTGCAAGCCTTTATGGCCGACCTGCTGGCAAATAGCCTGCCGGGTTGCCAGTAGATTGACCAATATTACTGTCTGCTTAAGTTTATCGAGATATAAATAATTACTGCCCCAGGCCTTTTTTGGGGCCTTGGAGCAGAGCGAAGGGAAGAATCAACTTTCAACGCTGATTGGGGTTTCTACAGGGATAAAGCTGTTGATAATACGTACGTAATGCTTGCGCTGCGCTTCGGTAAAATCATTGTTTGCCGCCAATGTAAACACCAACAGTTTGCGAGAATCTGGGTTGAGCTGCGGGTGCCGAGGCAGTGTAATGATGGACGAGACCTGTCGGACCCAGCCGCCGTCCTCCAGAAATTTATTGGCGGTCTGCAGTACGGGCAGTTTAGCCGGGCCAATTTCATGTTTCAGGTTTTTTCCCTCCACTTCGAATCCCGGGACTGAGTGTTTCATTTTCTCCCACTGCTTTTCGCAAAAGTCATCCTCGGTCTGATCTGTTTCCAGCGTGGCGCGGTTAATCAGAATGTTGTAGGGGTTATGGTCATCGTCCATATAGCGAAGAATATTAATCGACTGATCTTCTGGATGATCCAGAGTCATGAAAGTGCCTTCATTAATGGAGTAGGTCATTGATTTTTTACTCATAAGCGAATCTCTCTTAATCCTTATTGCTCTGCATCGATAATGGGATGATTTCAACGCGGCGGTTTTGCGCGCGCCCTTTTTGGGTGTCGTTACTGGCTACAGGGCGGGAGTTTCCTGCACCTTCAACGATGAACTGGCTGGCTGACAGGCTGCCGTGTTCAATCAGCCAGTCCCGAATGACCCGGGCTCGCTCGGTTGAAAGCGCCAGATTGACGGCGGCGGATCCTGTGTTGTCTGAATGGCCGATGATGAGAAACATTTGCTCTGGGACGCGAACCATCTTTGGCACGATTTCAGCGAGTATCTTTTCGCTATCGGGCATCAGGTTACTGCTGCCATTTTCAAACAGCGGTGCGGTACCACTTAATGTGTACTGGGTGACGTCAGAGGCCGGAGCGGGCTCCTTGAAGAGTGTTTGAAAAGGTTTTAGCTGGGTCAACGGGTCACGTATTCCCCCCCAATATGACCTGTTGTAATAACTCAATCCGCCAGCCAGGCAAGCGAACATAACCAGGAGTACGGTGATTTTTGGCCAGTGTCGACGGGATGTTTTTAATGCAATGACCGTTGGAACAGTTCCTGCGGGAGGAGAAGGCGCTGTGTCCACCATCGGCGGGAGGGGAATCACAGGCAGCGGAGGCATGGCAATTGAAGCGGAAAGGCCCGGCAGAATACTGTACTTCTCCGCAAGCCAAGAGGACCATGCGCCGTGGCGGGTGAATCCTTGCCCGTGGTCGGCCAGCGTAACGCCGACAAAATCGAACTGTGTGCTGTCAAACATCGTTTGCAAAACAGTCATTATCCGATTTTCGGCAAGCCAGGCGACGAACGTAGAGCCCAATGCGTGTCGTTGTATGGCGTAAATATCGTTGCCATCATCGCCGGCATCAAGCTCGTCAATCAGCCCAATAAGGCGGGGTTCCAGCTTCAGACCTCCGTAGGGAGGTGCCGCTAAACCTCCGGTCCAGATTGCTCTGTCGGGATCGTGCGGGTAGCGCTGTTGGCTCAGGCGCGTATACAACCCCAGCATGCAGGGCAAGTGCTCGGGAAGTCGCGTAGATGAAAAGGCATACTGCCATGCAGTAATTTGTTCAATCATGATGCCGTTGTTTTGAAATCCGTCGGCAAGCAGCGGGAAAAAGGCGAGGGTAGCCATCGAGCTGTGGCTTTCCTTCAAATGCTCGAGTCGTTTAACCAATGAGGTCGCATGTTCAGCGACAACCCAAACAATCCCGCTGTCGTTGCTTGTGGAAAGATCAGATTGGCTAAACCATTTACCGGCAAACGGCCCAATAATAAACACCATCAGGCGCGGCGAATCTGGGAGCGTATCGTTTTGCGCCCCCCAGAGGGTGGGCTCTGATTCCGGTGGCGCTAAGTTGGGGCGAACACGGGAAAAGTAACGGGCACGGGAGGCTGAGCGTAGCGAAACCAAGGTTTCAGTTTGCCCTTCTACCTGAATCAGGAGCATCAGTAGTTTCCAGGCGTAGCGAAAAATCACTTCGCTGTCAGTCTCCAATAAGACCTTCAACTGTTCAGGTAATGTAGGGGCCTCTTTAGTTTCGTTGTAGCCGTAAAAGTAGTGCATCAACGAATAGCGTTGCCAGGATAAGGCGTTATTCTGCGGGTCGTTAGTGAGACGCTTGTCAAAATAACCGCACAAGGCCTGGCAGAGCGCCTCGCTCTCTGCCTGCAGTTGGTTTTCCGCCAGCAGAGCTTTATTGAGCAGCTCGATCAACGAGGTTAGCTTGAGCTGGAAATCTGCGGCGGAGGGAATGATCCCGTCGAAAGAGAACAGGGTATCGATCCCAATCAGCCTGCAAAAAAAGGTTTCGCTTTTCACCATGCTTTCTCCGTGATAGTGCCCCAGCCTGACGCCGTGGACCATGGGCATATCCGTACGACGGCGGGGTGGACCGCGCTGGCGGTTTTGAATTCGATTGATAGGACCAGCCCGTCATTTGGCGATTTTTTCCGTAACGCCTCAAGTTCCTCCATTCCCAACGTGCGCTTATACAGCAGGACATTTTGTTTGTTATAAACGCTCAGGTGCAGGTCGTTCATGTCCTGTTCAACGCTGCTATATTCCGACGCATTCAGCGTGATGGCTTTCTTATGGTAGGCATACTGGCGGTCAAACCATGCCTTTTCGTCGGTGGGAGGGACGGGGAAAAAATTCGTCAATTCCGGGCCCATCACTTCAGGCAGAACCGTACCGTTTTTCAGGCAAATGCCGGCCTGATACTCAAACTGTCGTAGGGAACGCCTGCTGCCCAACATGTAGGGGGCAAGACTGGCGGCATTCTCGCTTTCCAGGCCCAGCAAGGTTCTGACACGTTTTTTCGAGACGCTGTCCCATTCCCACCACGCTTTCTCAACCACCCCGTCATCTTTGGCCTGATTGGTGTGATCGCCCCAGATCTTGTTGTGTTCCTTACGCTGGTAGTAGTGCCAGAGCAGCGGTTTATGCGGGTGGTAGATATCGTATCCGTGGGTGAATGCACGCACTGCCATGGCAATTTCTTCACCGGCGAAGAAAATCTGCGGATCGTTAGGGATGCTCCTAACATAGCCACCGTCGGTAAAGATGAATCCGCCGGCGAGATAGCTACCGCGAATCGGTGCGGTTGCTTCAAAAGGCGTGGAGCGTAACATCGGTATACCTTCCGTGTTGTATTCACGGAAAATTAAGCGACTGACGTAAGTATTCTTGCTCGCCTCTTCGTTTTCTCCTGGGGTAAAAGCCGGGGGATAAGACGAAATAATGGGAAGAGAAGACGTTGCGCGTAGCTGACGCAGCATGGCGATCATTTCTTCATCCCAGTTTGGAACGAAGCGGCAGTGGGAGTCTATCTGCAGGAAAAAGCTTTCGTTATCAAACAGCCTTTCCGCCAGGTTGCGCGCCCAACAGGCTCCCCGGCTGGCGTAATAATGGACGCTTACAACATCGATTCGAGCCTGGTGATAGCGATAAGCGAAGACCTCATTCCCCGCGACGGTTCGACTGCCAGCCGGCTCGAGCCCGGCCTGTTCGAAAACATTCCGCTCTTCGTTATCCTGCCAGCAAATAGCGATATGCAGATTTTCAGGATGCGCGGCGTGCCGCAGCATATCCTGCAGCGTGGGCAGCAATTCCGGGTCACGGTAGCTGGCTATGCTGATAAAAATTGTTGCTGAGTTATCCCTGTTTTCCCGAACCATAAAAAGTCCCTGTTACTGAATATCAAAAACGATTTCCGCTTTGGCGGAGAGAACTCCCTCTGTTGGGGCGGATTGACTGCTGGCGACCAGCGTGGCGTTCCAGGCAAATTCAGAGGGGCCTCGGCTGGTGATACTGTTTTTTTGTTCCGACGTGCTGCCGTCGACTTTCATTGCCTTACCGGCACTATCGGTGATTTTTATTCCCAGTCGGTCCTGATTGCCTGCCGCATCTTTTGCACGGATATATGAGGCGTCGGAGGAGGGCGTCGCTGTAATGATCGATGCTTTGGCCGAATAGGAGCCGTAGTCACTTTTGCAGACGATGCTGAAATTCAGGTTGCGCGTAACGCCGTTTTTTAATAGCGAAGGGGTGACATCGTTAAAATCGACGGTTTTCGCACTATCTGCGGTGCAGGCCGGTGTGCTGATAATCTTTATTTCACCGATGGTCAGATTCATAACGAAAGAAGCCGGGTTTGCCGTCATAAGGTAGCTGTAAGCAATTTGGCCGGGTGGCAGGACGGTATCCCCCATCGGGTTGCTCAGACGAAGGTTATCGCCGGTTTTAAAAAATTGGATACGATAAAAAGATTGTCCAGGGTAATCGAACGTACCCGTTGATTCGCCCCCCGAAAATTTAATGCCAGCGGTAGAGGGAAAGTTACCGAAAGCTGAACCGTTACTCGCGAGCAATTTAATGCCGATGCCGGGAATATTGGTTTGGAAGATTTTTGTCGCGGCGTTCTGGCCGATGAGGTTGAGCGAACGTTTACCGTATTCCGTACCGACCAGGCAATCATCGTAGCCAATGTCCTGTCCCGGTGTCGGGCTATCGAACTGAGCAATAGGCAGGGAAGTATCTACTGGCGCATCGGCGGCAATACGAATGATTTGCGAGGGAATGGCGAGCGGGGTTGGCGCACCACGGGCAAGCGTACAGATGGCTTCGGCATTAGGCGACAGAATAAGGGCGGAGAGCATAATGATAGAGATCTTTAACATCATTTATTCCTTTTCTTGATTCAGCACTGCAACGATTTCAGGAGGGTACATTTTTAAGAGGTCGGCAAAATTTTTACCGATGCTATCCTCGGCGTACTTCAATACCTGAATCAGCGGGCTGCTGGGTTCGGTCATGGCAAACCAGCTGCGAACTTCTTGCAGGCGATGCAGCGCATCAATACGGTTGCCAATGCCGCGTTGCACCTCTGGCGCAGTGCATATCGCAGCCTCAGCTTGGGGAGACGCAGCCGTCGCAGCAGCGACGGGCGTTTCAACTGCGAGTGCCGGCAAGTCGTCTTGCCCGCCAACTGCGGCGGGAATGAGGTCAGGAAAGGGAGCAGTCGCAGCAGGCGGTTCGCTGCCGAATTCGCCGGAGAACAACTTCAAAATACTGACCAAAGCGTCAAACTCCGGCGCTTCTTGCGCCAGCATCTCCGAGAGCGCTTTTTTCATCTCCAGTATGAAATGATATGCCTGGCTCAAAGGACGAATCCCCTCGCGGGCGCTGAGGTGCCATTCATGGATCAGTGCGGCGACGGCAGTATCCGAAAGCGTGCCTTCTTCACGCGGAATCTGATGCGCTTTCTCGAATTCTTTGACGGTGACTTGCAGACCGGCAGCTTTTGGCAGCAGTTGGCTACGAAAGTCCGCCAATAAGCCATTGGCGTCATCCAGCTCGGCCAGGGCATTGGCGCGCAGAGCGGGGGTAAATTCGCCCTCGTCCAAAAGCTGCGGATGGAGATCGTCCGGCCAGGTGTGAAGCAAGGCATGCAGAGTCTCAGCCCCTTCCGCCAGAGCGGGGAGGCCAATCTTGCGTAATCGACAGCGCATCAGGATGATAATCAGCCTGATGTCCTTGCTTTTTTGCAGCAGGGCCTGGCATTCACGCTCGGTTTCCGTCCAGTTAATCGGCTCTGCCGCCTCAAAAAAATTGCCGTATTCAACACCAAGTTTGGGCTGCAGCCTGGACTGCAGCATGATAAAGGCAGGATCGTAATCGAGGTTCTCACCACAGGGGGCATCGCCCTCAATGGGTTGCATAAGGTGCTGGTAATAATCTGAACAGTTCAGGCTGTGTGTCTGATTCATAGCGACTTCACTTTCATCCATGAGTGGTGCGTAATCGGCCCGTTGGGAGCCGCTAGCGGTGATACATTTCCGGTTCGAAGCTCATGCCGGAGACTGGCGAGTCGCAGGTATTTCGCTCCAGCCAACTGGCGTAGCCCAGTTGATGACTGCCATCCAGCGTGGCCTGCGGTACCTGATCGGCGGCCAGCACCAGCTCTACATCCCATGCGTATTCAAAACCAATAAAACTGCGCACCAGTTCGCGCAGCACCGTCAAGTCGCGGCCCCACGGGCTAAAACGGGTGTACTGGGCCAGCGTTAGCGGCCCCATCAGCAATTTGAATTTGTATTGCCTGTCCAGTACGGTGTTACCGAGAATGGCGCCGTCGCCTAACAGTGTGGCGTAGCGATCGTCGCCCAGCGCGGTTTGATCTTTGCCTTCCAGAAAAATCCATTGCAGCTCAAATTCTTCCATGCGGACCGGCACTTCGAAGTAATACTGCATTGCGCCCAGTAAGCCGCTCGGGTTGCGGGCTTCGCGAATCAGGTGTGCTGAAGAGGCCAGCCGGGTATGAATCGGAAGCGGCGCTGGGGGCAGTTCGGCAGGATCCAGCCCTATCAGACTCCCGACATAAAACGAAAAGCGTTCATCGTCTTTGCGGTCCAGCGAGGCGGTGTCCTGTGATAAAAACCACGCGCGATAAAACAGACTGAGCGCCCGGTGGTGAAAAATATCCGCAAAATCGGTCAACGTACGATCGTGCTGCTCGTAACGGGAGTAGGCCAGTTCGGAAAGATGAAGCGGCATGGCACCTTGCGGGCCCCAGATCCCTAAACCAAACAGCTGGAGTTTGACTTTTTCGTCCTGCCGGCTAATAGCGGAAATCTCACGTGGCGAGAATGCCATACTGGCAACCTGCCCAAGCCGGAAGCATTCTTGCGACGGCAGCGTTGCCTTGCCCGGCGGCGGAGACTCTGGCGTGTGGGCTGCAATAGCCCGCATTATGCTGATAAAACCGGCTTCCCAGGGTTTATCGGTGTCGTACCAGTTGTCCAGATTTGCAGGCTGCCGGGAGGCATCGCGATTATTCATAGCGCACCTCGCCTGCCTGGCCGCGCCTTCCAGCGCGCGATTAAACCACGCTGCATTGAATGCAGCTCAGTCTCAGTAAAGATGTTGATGGCGGCGTGGCGCGCCAGATAGTTTTCCATTATCAGGCCAAAGAGATAGGGGCTGACTCCGGAAAAACCCTCTTCGTCTACGGTCAAGCTGCAGCACACTCCGCGTCCGTAAACCAGCAGCCCTTCATCCGACAGACGGCGAACTACCGGCTCGGTTTTGCATCCTACCAGGCTGTTAATCTGTGCCACGGAGTCCAGATTGGCTGCGGTAGTGAAAAGCCGCAGCATATTACGTAGCGACTCGCCACCCTGAGCATGGTCCATGTCAGATAATGGCAGGTAGTTAAAGCTAAGCTGGCGAATGAGCCGCCATGCCGACTCGCCAACGGCGAACGGCGCACGGGGGGCGCTTGGCGAGCTTACGAATCGGGCGCCATGAATGGGAACGGAATCTGACATGGTGAGATCAAAGCTGCCCGTGCTGGTTAGTAAACGGGGTAAATCACGATTGGTGACCACCGCGTCGACCAGCAGATAGCGAATTTTCTCCCCGTAGGGCACTTCTTGTTGGTCGACCAACGAGATAAAAATTTCGGTGCCGCTGTAAGGTGTTCGGGTATCGTATTTACGACTGATGCTTTCTTTTGTTCTGACTTCACGCTTTACCGAGAAGTAGCGTCCGAAATTGCCGGTGTCGCTGTGCCGGGTCTGATAAAGCGGGTTAAAGGTCAGCTCCTCACTGGTTTCCGCCTGTAAGCCAAAAACCTTATTAACGGAAAAAATCTCGTAATCGAGCGGGCGGGTGCGGTCCGGGACAATATGAAAGTGGTTCAGCGCTCGATTGACTTCGATTCGGTCTACCCGTTTCGGGAACAGATTGATCACCGGCGTGCAAAACAGCAAAAAGCGTGAGCTATCCAGATGAGCGATTAAATCCTGCGGCAATCTGTTCAGGAGAATAATAATTTCTACTTCATCCGTATTATTCTCTTCCAATGCCGCGCCCAACTGCGTGAGAGAGAAAAAGTAAAATCTTTCGCGGCATGCAATATATTCCTGAATCAGAGTATGACCATGGAACATATTCCATTGCAGAGGCAAAAGGCTTTGGTCCGGATCCATTCCTTCAAATTTAAGCGGTTGATTGTTGATGACATGGTGCTGGGGTTTTTCTTTATTCCCGCTGCGGATCACCGTCGCAACATGGCTGCCGTGCAGGAGCTCAAAGGTATGAGACACAACGCGTTCATCGCCTTGAATATAAAAAGGAAGATTATCCAGCCCTTTTAGTGCAGAAAAAACCAGGTCACCCTGTAGTTTTAGCTTGATCCGCAGTGCGCCTTTCAACTGGTGATGATTGAGACGATAATTTTCCAGATTAGGAATATCTGGCGGTACGGACGTCAGTCTTACTTCTGCTATCTCCAGCGGCCATAGGGTAACGTCCTGGTTATTCCTGAATTCACAGCGGGTCATTTCACCCGGCAGGATCCTGCTATAGAAAGCACTTTTTTTGGGGATTTTATAACCATGCGTTAAATCCCCCTCGCTCAAATTAGGTTTCAGCTGGACGACGCCCATAGAGGGCGTGGGTGAATTATAGTTTGGGTAGATAAGATCCAGTAACCGCTGGGTGAATTTAGGAAATTCAGCATCGAGTTTTATTTGCGTCCTGGCAGATAAAAAGCAAAATGCTTCAATCAAACGCTCCACGTAAGGGTCGGCAACCTCGATGCCGTGCATCCCTAAACGTCCGGCAATTTTAGGATGTCGTTCGGCAAAATCTTGTGCCATTTCCCTGATAAATGTCAGCTCTCGATTGTAGTAGTCTAGGAAGTTGTGTTCCACTTGGCACCCTGTCAATTATAACGGCGAAAAGAACTTTTCTTGGCGATCAGGAGATCAATACCCGGAATCAAGGGTATCCCGCTGGCTTTCTGCCGAACCTTTCTCTTTAGCAGTAGCGATTCTATAAAGTTAATTTTTTTTTACGATGATATTATTAATCCCGTTTGCAATTTTAAGAATATGTTTCGGGCGTTATTCTTAAAGAATAACGATTAATGACTGAGACTGAGAATAACTTCCGGGCTTAATTCTCAAAAATGTTATGTGTCGCGTTGTAGGGTTTTTATTTCAATTTTTGTTAATTAGAATAATTGTAAAGCAGCGTACCGTTACGCTAGGTTTCTATAGCCAAACGGTTCTCAGATCCACTATGGATAAAGTGGATTGAATGATGATGAAAAAATCGAATTAAAACAGGGTGAGTTTTATCGTGGCGATAACCAGAAAAAACCTATTCGGTAAGCTGAATACTAGCTTGTTTAAAAGCGTAGAGAGTGCGACTACGTTGTGCAAACTGCGTGGTAACCCGTACGTTGAGTTGGTGCACTGGTTAAATCAGATATATCAACAGCAAGATAGCGATATCAAGCATATCATTCGGCATTTTGAAGTGGATGCCGAAATACTGGAGCGTGATTTCGCACAGGCATTAACGCGTCTGCCCGCAGGTGCTAGCTCTATCTCTGATTTCTCATACCATATCGAGCTGGCCATCGAGCGCTCGTGGGTATTTGCCAGTCTGGAATGTCACAATAATTGCATCCGCAGCGGCCATTTGCTTATTGCGCTGCTCACCACCATGGAATTACGCCGCGCGCTGTTTGCCATTTCCCCGGCGTTCGAAAAGATTCCGCTGGAGCATTTAAGCAAAGATCTCGGTTATATCACTCGCGATTCGGCCGAAAAAAGCGATTTGGCTGGAGGCGCGGTTATTCCAGACGAAGCCGGCATTCCTGGCGAAGCCAGCAATGCATTGGGATCAACGCAGGGGGGCGGTCTGTCGCAGTATTCGACGGATCTGACGGCATTGGCGCGTGAGGGGAAAATTGATCCGGTTTTGGGGCGCGATAAAGAGATAAATACCCTGGTAGATATCTTGCTGCGCCGCCGGCAGAACAATCCATTGCTGACCGGTGAGGCCGGTGTAGGTAAGACTGCCGTGGTGGAAGGCCTGGCGTTGGCTATCGTCGCCGGTGAAGTGCCACCTTCGCTTGAGAGCGTCCGCCTACTGGCGCTTGATGTGGTTGCACTCTCTGCGGGCGCCAGTATGAAAGGCGAGTTCGAAGCGCGTTTAAAAGCGGTACTGGAAGAAGCCGCCAATTCCGCCGAGCCGGTGATTTTGTTTATTGATGAAGTACATACATTGGTCGGTGCGGGCGGTAATGCCGGAACGGGCGATGCCGCCAACCTGATGAAGCCCATGCTGGCGCGCGGTCAGTTGCGTACGATTGGCGCCACTACGTGGAGCGAATTCAAGCGTCACATTGAAAAAGATCCGGCTCTGACGCGTCGCTTCCAGGTGCTTCAAGTTGAAGAGCCCTCCGAAGAGCTGGCTATCGCTATGCTGCGCGGGTTGCTGCCGGTGCTGGAGAAGCATCATGGCGTCTGGATCATGGACGAGGCGATACGCGCGGCGGTGCGACTTTCCCATCGTTATATCCCAGCCCGCCAACTGCCTGATAAGGCGATTAGCCTGCTGGATACCGCTTGCGCCAGGGTTGCCGTTGCGCAGCATGCGCCGCCGGAAGAATTGCAAATGCTGAAATTCCGCAGCCAGTCGGCGCAGACGGAACTGTCTTTGCTCGAAAAAGCAATCGACTTCGGCAAAGAAGGCGGTGAACGCGTCGAGTCCATTCAGAATTCCATCGATGAACATGCTGAAGGGGCGACGCTTCTCGATCGCCGCTGGGCGCAGGAATGCGAGCTGGTTGCCAGCATCATCGATACGCGTCAGCAACTTTTGGCCGCTGCGGTTGAAGAATCTCGGGTCCCGAAATCAGAAAAATTCGAGTATTTACAGGCGCGTTTGAATGAACTTGAGGAAACGCTGAGAACAATTCGCGGCGAGCAGCCGCTGGTCCAGGCTGAAGTGAATGCCGGTGTGGTTGCCTCTATCGTAGCGAACTGGACCGGAATCCCGGTTGGACAGGTACTTAAGGATGATGTTAGCGCAGTAATGGAGTTGCCGCAGCGCCTCTCTGAAAGAGTGATTGGTCAGCAATATGCGCTGACCTGCCTAAGCCAGAGCATTCAGACTGCGCGCGCCGGTCTTGCCGACCCGCAAAAACCCTTTGGCGTGTTTATGCTGGCGGGGCCTTCTGGCGTCGGTAAAACAGAAACCGCGTTGGCGATCGCCAGCCAGCTTTATGGCGGCGAGCAGAATCTTATCACCATCAATATGAGCGAATATCAGGAAGCGCATACCGTTTCTTTGCTGAAGGGGTCTCCGCCAGGCTATGTCGGTTACGGGGAAGGTGGCGTATTAACCGAAGCGGTTCGTCGTAAACCTTATAGCGTTATTCTGCTCGATGAAATGGAAAAAGCGCATTCGGATGTGCACGAGCTGTTCTTCCAGGTCTTTGATAAAGGTTCGATGGAAGACGGTGAAGGCCGCCGGATCGATTTCCGCAATACCGTTATCTTACTTACCAGTAACACAGGCAGCGAAATAATCAGCAGCGCCTGCGCAGATCTGGAAACGATGCCGGATGAAGACAGCTTATTAACGTTATTGCAGCCGGCATTGCTGAAAGTATTCCCCGCCGCTTTCTTGGGGCGTGTCACTGTCATACCTTATTTCCCATTGGAAACCGCCTCGTTGCGGCAGATAGTCAATATTCACCTGAACCGTATTGCTGAGCGGGCAAAAGCGAATTATGGGATTGCGCTGACCTTTAGCGAAGAATTGGTTCAGCATGTGGTTGCGCAATGCCCGGTAGCTGAAACCGGGGCCAGGATGCTAATCCGTTTTATCGAAAAAAATATTCTTCCAAAAATTGGCGTTACCGTTTTAACGCTGACAGGCGCTGATGCAAAAAAGAGTAAAACAATAACTATGCGTGTCATTTATTCACAAGAGAGAGAAGTTGAGGTTGTTATGTAAATGGAGGGACTGCCATAGAGTGATTAAAGGAAACTCAAGAAAATATGGAAACGATATCTTTATCGTTGAATTTACTTTAACTACATAAATATAGGGAATTATTAATGCATAAATTAACGTTAACGCTGTGCGCAATGGCGCTGGCTGCAGCATCGACTTCCGCTCTGGCTGCTACGCAGGGTACGGTAACCTTTAACGGTGAGCTGATTGCTGAGACCTGTTCTATTGTCACCGACTCGATTGACCGCCAGGTTCAACTGCCAAAAGTCTCCATTCAGACCCTTAATGCTCCCGGTACCAGCGCTGGGTCGAAAGGTTTCGATCTGAATGTTGAAAACTGTCCGACTGGCATTACCAAGGTTGCCGCGCATTTTGAGGGTATCGGTAGCACAGGCGTGGATAACTCAACGGGTAACCTGACTAACCAGTATCAGGGGGGGAGGCACCAAAGCCACCAATGTTCAGGTCCGTCTGTACAACTCTGACGAGAAACAGCTGAAACCGGGTGACACTGGTGCTGCGGCGGATGTCACCGCTGGTAAAGCGACTATGCATTACTTCGGTGGTTATTACGCGACTGCGGCGACTACCGCCGGTCTGGTTTATGCGCAGGCGCGTTATACCCTGGCTTACCCGTAATAAATCGGCCTCAAGGTTGAAAATGGGGCGGATATTCGCCCCTTATTGAGAAATGCTCCTGTTTACTTTTTTCAGGTGGGATGTAATACGCGCAGGGTAGTGCTATGAAATATCAACGTGCAATATTTTCAAAATTAACCAATGCTTTTATCTTTCTGGCATTAACAACCCAGATGGCTTTTGCTGGCATGACGATTTCCGGGACCCGTATTATTTTTCCGGCAGCTGAACGTGAGCAAACGGTGAGAACCACCAATAAGGGAACCATGCCTTTACTGGCGCAGGTTTGGGTTGACGATGGCAGCGCTACTGATGATATTAATAGCGTCAAAGTGCCTTTTACCGTTACGCCGCCCGTGTATCGTGTTGAACCGGGAAAGGGGCAAAGTATACGCCTTATTTATAACGGCATGAACTTGCCACAAGATCGGGAGTCCGTATTTTGGTTTAACCTGCTGGAAATCCCGCCGGTGAAGGATACGGCGAAGGAAACCGATCACCTTGAACTGGCATTCAGAACGCGGATTAAAATTTTCTATCGACCGACCGTGCTGAAAAGCAGCAGCACGAATGAGGTTGGCAAGTTACAGTGGGAAATTATCAGCCCGGCGAAAGGCATTAAAGTAACTAATCCTACTCCGTATTATTATTCGTTCGATTCGGCATCAATAACCGCGGGTGTTGTTAAATACCCCCTGAGTGTTGATATGATTCCGCCTTTTGGCAGTCAAGAGTTCTTATTGGAAAATAAAAACAATGCACCAGTGACTGTAAATGGCGCGAATATTAATCTGATTGGCGATTATGGTAGTGTGGTTAAATACCAATTGATTCCTGCATCAGGAAAGGGATTAACCATAAAAGAATAACGGACTAATAAGTGGTGGTGATTATCCGTTCAGATCTGAACGGCTATTTATTATCGTTCTGGAATTCACACATTGTGTTCAGGAGACATGGACGTGCAACCGAAGGAAATAAAGAAATGTGAGCGAGAAGCAATATGCGTATCTAAGATAACGTATGCGATCCGACATATCCTCATTACTTCTTTAGGGCTCAGCTTTTCTGTGTTTGCTCAGAGCAATTCCGGTAATGTGCCGGGCAGAATCGAACATGACGCTCGTTCTGAAGATGTGAAGTTTAACGGTGCTTTCATTCACGGTCTTAGTGTAGACGTTTCTCAATATTATCAGGGCAATCCAACCCCCGCAGGTGAATATGTGGTCTCCGTTGTCGTGAATGGCGAAAGTCGGGGGCAGCGTAAAGTGGTATTCATGCCGGTTGAGGGCAGGATTGGCGCGCAGCCTTGCTTTAATCAGCAGGAACTGACCAGTCTGGGTATCAAGGTTACGGCCGGTCCGATGACCAGGATAACGGATAAAAATGGCTCCGAGGACAAAGCGCAGTGCGCCATGATTGATAAGTGGATTGCCGGCGCTGAAGCCAATTACGCATCCGGGGATTTTCATCTCGACCTCGTGGTCCCTCAAGCTTATCTGGTGCAATATCCGCGCGGTTATACCGATCCGAACTCCTGGGATTCAGGCATTCCCGCAGGGCTGCTGGATTATAACTCCAACCTTTACGTTCAACAGACATCCGATCGCTTTAAAGGTAATGACGGGCGGTCCGTTAGCGGCAATTTAGGGCTGTTGGCGGGGCTGAATTTTTCCGATTGGCGCCTGCGTAAACGTATAAATACCAATTGGAATAGCGATTCTTCGTCGCATACTCAATCCTTGTTCACCTATCTTCAACGAGATGTACCGGTGTTGAAAAGCCAATTGACGCTTGGTGACAGTACGACCAGCGGCGATCTGTTCGACAGCCTGACCGTACGGGGCATTCAATTGCAGTCTGACGATCGAATGCTGCCGGAAGGGTTGCGATACTACACGCCTTTAGTGCGCGGCTTGGCTGAAAGCAACGCTAAAGTGCAGGTGACTCAGCGTGGTCAAATCTTATATGAAACCACGGTGCCGCCGGGTCCCTTTGAAATCAGCGATATTGGCGCTATGGGTTACGGTGGCGATCTGCAGGTAACGGTGACGGAAGCTGATGGCCGTCAGAAAATTCAGGTTGTGCCTTTCTCGGCTCCCCCTATGTTACTGCATGCCGGTGTTGCCCGTTTTGGCGTTACGGTAGGTAAATTGCGGGATGATTCGTTATTGGAAGAACCAGGCCTGGCGCAGGGTTTTTATCAATACGGTATCGGCAACATGTATACGCTTTACGGCGGCGGCCAGCTTTCTGACAATTACGTCGCGTTGGGGGTGGGGCATGCGTTTAATACACCGCTGGGCGGTGTATCGATGGATATGACCCGGGCACGCAGCGAACTGAGAAATGACAAAATCTCCGCCGGCAACAGTTTCAATGTCGGGTTTAGCAAATATGTGGATTCGACATCAACTGACATCACTCTGGCGGCTTACCGCTATTCATCGAGTGGATTTTACAGTCTGCGAGATGCGGCATTGGATCGATATGGCGAAAAGAACGATCGCTATATGGTGGATTATCGCACCCGGCAGCGCTTCACCATTAATGTCGGCCAGCCGCTGTGGAATAGTGGAAGGCTGAATTTATCCGGTAATTTTTATAATTACTGGGGGGATCGTTCATCTACCAGCCAGTACATGATTTCGTATAACAAGTCCGAGCGCTATTTTTCCTGGGGAATTTCGGCTTCGCGATCCTATAGCAGAGAAGGGCGAGATGTGAATAGCGTTATGCTTTCCTTTAGCGTTCCTTTGGGGCAAAGCAGCATTACGGAGAAACCCGTATTCAGCTCGCTATATTCTTCCGTCTCTCACGACAACAGTGGCGCCAGTTCGGTTCAGGCAAACGCCATTGGCAGTCAGGGCGATCAAAACGAGCTGAACTATGGTATCGGAACATCAGTTTCCAGTGCGAAGCATGATTCTTCCCAAACCGCCTTTAACGGCAACGTGAACTACAACTCCCCGGTGGGGCAATTCGGTTCTACCGCTTCGGTAGGGAATAAATCGCGTCAGCTTTCGTTCTCGGCGAACGGTAGCCTGGTGGCACATAGCGGCGGCATTACTGCGGGACCGCGTTTGGGCGACTATCCGTTTGCGCTGGTAAACGCGCCGGGCGCCGAAGGCGCCAGAATGCTCAACGGATATGGCTCAAGAATTGATGCGAACGGGTATGCCATCGTGCCATCCCTGACGCCTTATCGCGAGAATACCGTGGCGGTGAACACCCAGGGACTGCCGGATACGGTTGATGTATTGGAAAGCGAAAGTACCGTTATTCCCCGCATGGGGGCGGCAATCAAAGTCGACGTTAAAACGATGGTTGGCGATCCTGTCGTGCTGGTTGTTCGTGACCAGCAAGGCAAGCCTTTCCCGATTGGCGCGAATATGGTCGATGAAGGCAACAACAATCTCGGCATTATCGGGCAAGGGGGGGTGGCATTTATTCGCGGTTGGCAAGCACAGAAAAATAACCTGTACGTGAAAAATGCATCCGGCGTACGCCTTTGTACCATTTATTCGGATAACGCTATTTCCCAAAAAATCAAGAGCGCCGCGGGCGCTATTACCCAGGTAGAGGTTTTATGCCATTAACTATTATTACCACTCCGGGCATGAAGTCTATCCGTATTGCTTTATATACGGTATTTATTGTGAGTCAATCGATGTTAACGGCGAAGGCTTGCTCGACGGATTGCTCAATAGACGTTTATTTTACCGGTAAATATACTGACGAGACTTGTAACGTGGTAATTAATAATGCCAGCAATAATGAAGTCGTTACCTTACCCCGTGTGGCGGTAGAGTCTCTCAAAAAAAATGGCAATGAAGCAGGAAGCGTGCCTTTTGATATTACATTGAAAGATTGCCCTGCCAGCCGAACCGTGACGGTGTTTTTTAATAGCAGTGTTTCTGGTTTAGATACGGAAACGGGAAATTTAGTGAATGATGCAGGTACTCTGCTTAGTCGTAATGTGCAAATCCGTTTACGAAAAGAAAACAGTGCGCAGGTTATTATTGATAATGCTGCAACAGGGCAGGATTATATTATTTCAGCTGCTGCTGAACCATTAAGTCACAGGTTTACAGCGAGCTATTATGCAAAGGGGGACTCAGCCGTTACTGCCGGGAAAGTTCATTCGGTAGCAGGGGTTGAGCTTGTTTATAAATAACAGGGAGGCGAGGCTGTCTAATTATCTGAACGTTAACCATCAGGCGAACGACGGTTTATCTATAAACGGTTATTAAAGAGTATTGACTACTATGAGCAAAAGCAATTCGCAAAAATTTATCGCACGTAATCGTGCGCCACGCGTACAGATTGAGTATGACGTGGAGATTTATGGCAGTGAAAAGAAAATAGAACTGCCGTTTGTTATGGGCGTTCTGGCCGATCTGTCCGGTAAACCGTTGGAGCCATTGCCTCCGGTAACCGACAGGAAGTTCCTGAGCATTGATATCGATAACTTCGACGAACGCATGAAAGCAATGCGGCCTCGCCTGGCGTTTGCAGTGCCTAACACCTTGACGGGGGAAGGGCAACTGATGGTCGATATGACTTTCGAGAGCATGGATGATTTTGCTCCCGATGCCATTGCCTGCAAAGTCGATTCATTATCGCAGTTGCTTGAGGCGCGGACCCAGCTTGCCAACCTGCAAACCTATATGGATGGCAAAGCAGGTGCGGAAAGTCTGGTCATGAAAGTGAATAGACCCGGATTTCCTAGACGGTTCCGTGCCTCATGAACCAGGCACTTTCATAAACTGCAGGGGGTTGATCCTCACAGGCACTGTGGCGGCGTTTAGCATTATAAAACATCTCTACAT
>NZ_CAMKGL010000002.1:23265-614293 GCF_946227985.1 Serratia quinivorans | reverse complement strand
TGAATTCTTCAGTGAAATTTTTGGCTGACATAAACACTCCTTCATTAAGCCTCTATTATGAGGCAAAAAAGTGTCTATAAAACCCGGGTCTATTCACCCAGCCATCGTTAGCATTGCTGTAAACCACACAACGGGGAACAGCAATGCAACGATGGCAACCAGGCGCACGCTTACTCTCTGACTTCGACCTCAAAATCGGCCGGCTGTCGGCCAGCGTACGGAAAACGCAACTCAGCGAACAAGACGTCATCGAGGCGTGTCGTGTAACCGACGACGCAATCGCCAGGATGATCGAACCGAGGAAAGACCATGCGAAACGATCACGACATAATCACGAAAGAAGAGATGATTGAGTTGACCGGTCACCACTATAAGACGAAACAGTGTGACGCACTCCGCCGGGCTGGAATATTTTTTATTGAGCGTCCGGACGGTCACCCAAAAACAACATGGGGGCATTTCCTGAACCCTGTGAAATTCCGAAATTCGCCGCCGAAACCGGTGGCGGAAGAACCAGACTTCGAGGCGATGTAAGTGGCTGGTAAACGAAAAGATCCCGCAGATAACTGGATGCCATCGCGCGTATCCCGCGGCCGGTCCGCCTACGAGTTCAAACACCCTGACGGCAGGACTATAAAGCTCTGCCCTCTCGATGCTGCACAATCCGCGGTTTGGGTGGCGTACGAGAAATTTATCAGCCAGAAAGAAGACAAGGCGACATTTAAGACCTTGGCCGATAGGTTCCTCAACTCTGCAGAGTTTACCGACTTAGCTTTCGACTCGCAGAAGGATTACCAGAAATACGCCAAAAAAGTTATGCCGGTATTTGGGAAAATGGATCCGAACAATATTAAGCCTGAGCACATCAGGAAATATATGGATAAGCGCGGGCTAAAAAGTAAGACGCAGGCAAACCGTGAAAAAACATTCATGTCGCGGGTGTTTGGGTGGAGTTACGAGCGTGGCTATGTGAAAGGAAATCCATGTAAAGGGGTGAGGCAATTTAAGGAGAAATCTCGCGAGCGCTACATCACTGACGCCGAGTATGACGCTGTTTATGCTGTCGCGCCGGATACGGTGAGGGTCGCAATGGAGGTGGCTTACCTTTGCTGTGCGCGGCAGGCTGATGTTCTTGTGCTAAACCGTGCACAGATTTTAGAACCGGGGATCTTTATCCGCCAGGGGAAGACCGGCGCCAAGCAAATCAAAGCCTGGTCAGACAGACTTCGTGCGGCCGTAGCATTAGCCGACACATTGCCAATCAAAGACGGCATTTCCAGCGTATACGTGATCCACCAGCGCAACGGGAACCGCTACACCCGCGATGGCTTTAATACCCAGTGGCGCAATGCAAAGCTGGCGGCAATCGCCGCATATCCGGATCTGGATTTCGATTTCACCTATCACGACCTCAAGGCAAAAGGTATTTCCGATCTGGACGGTTCGCTGACAGATAAGCAGGCGATATCTGGCCACAAAAATGCGAGCCAAACGGCAATTTATGATCGCAAAGTGAAAATAGTGCCAGTGGTGGGCAATCAGAAAGGATGAATATTTATGCTGCTTTCAGATTTTATCTTCTGAAAGCATCTTCTGAAAATGTTCTGAAAGGTGATTTAGGGCACAAAAAAACCGCCTTCCGGCGGTCACGACATTACTGCTTATTGCTTTGTTATTCTTGAATTTATTTTCCTGGTACCCGGGGCGGGACTTGAACCCGCACAGCCATAAGCCGAGGGATTTTAAATCCCTTGTGTCTACCGATTTCACCACCCGGGCTCGGGAAAATTGGAGGCGCGTTCCGGAGTCGAACCGGACTAGACGGATTTGCAATCCGCTACATAACCGCTTTGTTAACGCGCCTTAATTCTTTATGCCTTTTTCAGGCTAAAGCTCGTAAAACACCAGCTTTATCAAATTTGGAGCGGGAAACGAGACTCGAACTCGCGACCCCGACCTTGGCAAGGTCGTGCTCTACCAACTGAGCTATTCCCGCATTAATCAGAACTTACTGATTTTTTTGCTATCTTTCGGCAAATCACTGCTGCCGTCTGATGCGATGCATTCTACTTACCTGACGTAATGAGTCAATAAAATTGTTGGCTCATTACGTTTGTTTGACGATTTTTGCAGCGCTTTGATCAGGGTTCCAGCAAATCTTTGCGGGCAGCGTTCAAATATTGGAACATTGACCAAAAAGTCAGCACTGCCGCGATGTACAACAAACCAAAGGACACATACTCAACGGTACGGTCCGGGCGCCACAGCAGGCCGACCAGCGACATCATTTGCGCCATGGTTTTTACCTTGCCAATCCAGGACACCGCTACGCTGCTGCGCTTACCAATCTCCGCCATCCACTCACGCAGCGACGAGATGATAATTTCACGAGCAATCATGGTCGCCGCCGGTAGAGTGATCCACCAGACGTGGTAGTGTTCCGCCACCAGCACCAGTGCCACCGCCACCATCACCTTGTCCGCAACCGGGTCGAGGAAGACCCCGAAACGGGTAGTTTGCTTCCAGCGACGGGCGAGGAAACCATCAAACCAGTCGGTTATGGCAGCAAACACAAAGATGACGGCGCAAACCATCGGAGCCCAGGTGAACGGCAGATAAAATGCCAGAACAAAGAATGGGATCAGAACTACGCGAAACAGAGTAAGCCAAGTCGGTATATTCAATTGCATAATGCTAGGGTAACTATCTGGCTGGAGTGGGAATTAAGAGTATGTTGCTACATTGCCCTCAGTGTTTCAATGCATTGTAGATCTTTTCTGCCAATGCTTGTGAAATACCCGGCACTTTTGCAATTTCCTCAACGCTGGCGTTCAATAATGGTTGAAGTCCACCCATATACTTCAACAGCACCTGTCGCCGTTTTGGTCCAACGCCGTCGATCAGTTCCAACGCGCTGGTATTTCTTACTTTTGCCCTTCTCTGCCGATGCCCGGTGATCGCGTGGTTATGCGAATCATCGCGGATGTGCTGGATCACATGCAGCGCCGGTGAATCCGACGGCAAAGCAACCCCCTCACCTTCAGGTACAAAGAACAGTGTTTCCAACCCGGCTTTACGGTCAGCACCTTTGGCGATACCGATCAGCAAGGGCTTGTTTTTATCCCAGCTAACATTCAGCGAGTTAAACACGTCAATCGCCATACCAAGCTGCCCCTTACCGCCATCAATAAAGATAACGTCGGGGATTTTTTTCTCTTCCAGAGCCTTACCATAGCGGCGTTTCAACACTTGCGCCATCGCCGCATAGTCATCCCCTGGCGTAATGCCGGTGATATTATAACGCCGATACTCGGAACGCAGCGGCCCATTAGCGTCAAACACCACGCAGGAAGCCACGGTTTGCTCGCCCATGGTATGGCTGATGTCGAAGCATTCCATGCGGTTAATCTCGGAAAGATTCAGCACCTTGGTTAATTCGGCGAGTCGCTGATGAATGGTCGACTGCTGGGAAAGCTTGGTGGTCAGAGCGGTCGCTGCATTGGTACGCGCCAGTTTAAGGTAGCGTGCGCGGTCACCTCGCGGTTTACTCTGGATCTGGATTTTGCGACCCGCCAGCTCAGACAGGGACTCGGCCAGCAACTCTTTTTCCGGCAAAGTGAAATCCAACAGGATTTCCGCCGGCAAGGTTCGCATCTGGCTACCCTGTAAATAGAACTGACCGACAAACGTCTGCACCACTTCACTCATTTCGGTGCCGCCTGGCACTTTGGGGAAATAGCTGCGGCTACCCAACACTTTGCCCTGGCGAATAAACAGTACGTGCAGACAGGCCATGCCGGCCTCGAATGCCACGCCGATCACATCCAGATCGTCGCTGTTACCGGATACGAACTGACGCTCAGTCACCCTGCGTACCGCCTGGATCTGATCGCGTATCCGCGCGGCCTCTTCGAAGTTCAATGCCTTGCTGGCGCTTTCCATCCGTTCGATCAACTGATGCAGTACCTGTTGATCCTTACCAGACAGGAACAGGCGCACATAGTCCACCTGCTGACGATATTCATCTTCACTCACCAGCCCGGCGACACAAGGCCCCAGGCAACGGCCGATCTGGTACTGCAAACAAGGGCGCGAGCGGTTGCGGTACACACTGTTCTCGCACTGTCGTATCGGGAACAGTTTCTGCAGCAGTGCCAGCGTCTCACGCACGGCATAGGAATTGGGGAATGGACCGAAGTACTCCCCCTTGGCATGTTTGGCACCACGATGCACGGCCAGCCGCGGGTGGCTGTCCGCACTGAGGAAGATCAGCGGATAAGATTTATCGTCTCGCAAAAGAACATTATATCGTGGCTGGTATAACTTTATGTAGTTATGTTCCAGTAATAGCGCTTCTGTTTCGGTGTGTGTAACAGTAACGTCTATTTGCGCGATATTTTTAACCAGCGTCTCAGTTTTACGGCTCCCAACCTGCTGGCGGAAGTAACTGGCGAGGCGTTTTTTCAGATCTTTGGCTTTACCGACGTAGATAACCGTGCCAGTAGCGTCGTACATTCGGTAGACGCCAGGCTGGCTGGTTACGGTGCTTAGAAATGCTTTGGCATCAAAACGGTCACTCACTGCTTAACAACGTCTCCGCATTGAACAATCCGTGTCGGATAGCCAGGTGTGTCAATTCAACATCACCGCTGATATTCAGCTTGCTGAACATGCGGTAACGATAACTGTTCACCGTTTTGGGGCTGAGACTCAGTTGTTCCGAGATCTCGTTAACCTTTTTGCCTTTGGTGATCATCAGCATAATCTGCAGCTCGCGCTCAGACAGACAGCTAAACGGCGTTTCCGTCTGCGGCTCCAATTGGCTCAATGCCATCTGTTGGGCAATATCGGACGCGATATAGCGCTGCCCGGCCTGCACGGCGCGAATGGCATTAACCACATCCTGTGGTGCCGCGCCTTTGCTCAGGTAGCCTGCAGCACCTGCCTGCATCACCTTGGCCGGCAATGGGTTTTCGGTATGAATAGTCAGCATGATGACTTTAACGTCGGGCGCATAGCGTACAATCTTGCGCGTGGCTTCCAGCCCGCCAATACCCGGCATGTTCATATCCATAAGAACGATATCTACAGCATTGCCACGGCACCATTTCACGGCGTCTTCACCGCACTGGGCCTCCCCGACAACTTTTATACCTTTGATATCTTCAAGAATGCGTCGTATCCCTGCGCGCACCAGTTCGTGGTCATCAACAAGAAGAACGCTAATCAAGGAAAAATCTCCAAAAAGAAGGGAGTAACGCAATCAGCCTCTGTTATAGGCAGAGATATTACTTGTTTTTCAGCCAAGAATGAACACAGATTAATACTTACTCCCGATTAACTTTGCGCAATGGGCCAGATTTTTGAATTTTAGTCACCCAACGCAGCCCGATAAAACCGTTGTTTCTCGATAAAAAACCGACGATGTAAATATTATAATGCAGACCTCTGGCCTCATGATAGTGCGTCTAACCTAAACCGCAGGTAAAATCAGTGTAAGCAATCGCAACACAAATAATATCAACACCAGCATGACTGGCTTGTAATTCATTGAAACAAAACAAAATAGCAAGATTGTCTTTATCTCACATGGTAAAATTCAATGCAAAAGAAATTATTCAATCCATGCCAAGCCAACGTCAGGCAAGGGACTAATGTTGATCGTTTAAATAACCGGAACAAGTTACCAATAACCTGCCAGAAAAATACTTATTAACTCAAAAAAAATAACTTGGCGGTATTGTTCAGCACGCCGATTAATTCATCAATAGTGAGTATGCACTATAATGCGAAGTCGCTTAACCCCTGGGACTGCCCCAGCTAATGGTACGGGCAGCGAGACAGCGCTATCAGTGCAGATGGATACCTGCATGCTATGCTATACTCCGCGCCCAGTTAAATACGCATCTGCAGATTCGAGTGAATGAAATCGGTGTGGCTGCGCATCAAAATGCACTTTGTTTCAGGCTTCGGCCTCAAAAATCAGGAGATAAAATGAGCAACGTTGATTTCACTACGTCTGCAAACCCGGAAACGCTGGCAACAGAAGTTGCCTGCCTGAAAGCCACGCTGACACTGATCCTGAAATCGATCGGTCAGGCCGATGCCGGGAAAGTCATTATCAACATGGAGCGCTTTATTGCGCAGATTGAAGACCCAACCCAGGCTGAAATTTTTAAAAACAGTATCCAACAGATTAAGCACGCTTACCGTCAATAGTCTGTCGCCCTTCCGGCCTGCCTTATCGCCGGCCACCATTCCCTCCAGGAGAATGGTGGCTGCGCCACTGATAGCAACCCGCCAGGCTTAAGGCTTACCAGCCTGCAACACAAAGCCGCGCTGCATATCACCCGCAATGCGGAAATAGCGGCTCTCACCGGCGCGCAGCGTCATTGGCAAGCGCCCGCTGGTATCACGCCAGATGCACAAGCTGTTTTCGATCATATCCTGCCCAATACTGATTTCGTTATTACCTACCGGCACCCGAAACTCTGCCTTCTCTTTGGATGCCAGCGAGGCGGCAAACTCGCCGTTAATATAAACCCCAGTCCGACAACTTCCTGCCAGCATTCCACTGTCGCGCACCACCACAATGGTGGCAAATGGCGTTTGTGGCACATTCTGATAAAGCATCAACCGGCTGGGCGGCGGTGATTCAGCCTGCTGCAGCGGAACGGCCTGAGTGGCACAGCCAGACAACAGCACGGTGGTAACAAGTAACGCGGCGTAATGCTTCATCCTGAGCTCCCGAAAAAACCATTCTTCATACTAGCAAGAGAATAGCTACTGACTGTAGCGCCAGGGCATCATCATTAGAAAAATAGGATAACTTCCAGTGGACTGAGGAAAATCAGGCTGGGAAAAACCTTACCTATGCCAACTCTATTACTGCAAGGCAAGACAGCCGACAGCACTAAGAAGATTCTGTAGTTAGTATATTGAAAATAATAAGATTATTATGGGTTTATCTAAAGTTTGACCATGCGTTTTTGTATGTCATCGCGAAAGGCATTACCCACATAGTTAAAGCCATCTTCCGTTACATAAACCCGCGAGTAACCGTTTTCTGACAGCGTAGTCACCATATAACCGGCGTTAATCATCGCCGTAGAGGGTGCATTCATCAGGGTAAGAAAACCGCGGCCACGGCACCATTGATAGAAGCGTGTGCGGCCATAACCAAATGCATCACCGACATCAGAAAGATTTCTCAGCCGAGCAAAATCCTCTGATAATGAAGGTAAATCACTACCGTCTTTAGCTATTTGAGGTTTATTCGCCAAAATATAACTCCCTTTAATGCCTTCATCATCATGATTGTCACTCATCGATCCTGAATCTAAAAAATTTACACCTGAATTGCAATCGCATTCCCGACAAATTCATTAATAGTTTTAATTGTGAGAATTTATAAAAAGCAATATAAACATCATCAAGGTAATTCCGCAGCGTATAAATATCCTTTCACGACCAATAATAAGAATAAATCCTTAGGTAAATATCTTAATAAATAAACGAAAAACAAACACAGAAAAACTTAGCACGAATATTATAAACAATAAGTATTATTCTACTTATCAGCGAGACCTCCTCCTCACACATTGCCGCCAGCCTCACCTCAACCTCTTCTAAACAATAACTATTATCATTTCCAATTTTAGCATCAGTTTATTACACTCATGCCCCACCTCGCCTAGGAAGATTCTTAGCGTGTGTTTATAGGACGAAATGAAGAGTTAGGGATACCATGAAGACGTATAGATTTTTGATTTTATTACCATTAGTAGCATTATCCGCCTGCACCCAATGGGAGAGGGCCGGTGCCGGGAAGGCCACACGCGAGGCGGAATACGCGGAATGTAAGGGACGGGGCTACGAACGTTTCCCTCCCGATGTAGTGAGAGATTTCGAGTTTAGTTACGAGAACCAATACCACAGTTGCGAGAAAGACAAAAAAGACTGCCCGAAAGGCTACCGTTACGATAAACAACCTTCGTTTAAAACGGTGCAAAACGATCGCAATGAAGGGGCACGAACGGCAACCATCGAAGCTTGTATGTATGGCAAAGGCTGGCACGAGAAAACCTATTACTGGCCACAGTAATCTCAGCGTTGTCGAGGCAGGCTTTTGGCTCAACTGACACAGCTTGCCGCCGGGGATTATTCATCATCACCGTGCGGCATGCCGGTCCTGGGCCTGGTTTTATTCTGTTCCGGTTTTTTATCTTTTGCTGCCGATAATGCTCGCCCAATCAGCCACAGCAACAACGGCATCAGCAGCAGGCATAGCCCCAGTGTGATCAGTGCATTTGTCATCCGTTGCCCGCCTGATTTTTTCGGTCACTCAACCTGAGTGTAGCAGGCTTATCCGTCGTTCTCGCTACGTCCCAACCGAGCCAGGGTAGCCACCCTGGCTGGCGTCAGGGGGATCCGTGGAGCCGGCAGTGGCCAATCGAACAAATAGCGTGCCGCCGCCGCACAAATTTTGCCCTGGCAAGCGCCCATACCACAGCGGCTACTCAACTTGGCGGCCGTCCAATCGGCTAATCCACTTAACTGATGCAACGGCACATCCTCACAACGACACAATAGCGTTTCCGCTGTCGCCAGCGTTTTCAGTTCCGGTTTAAGCGCAAAGGTTCGCGCTACCGCGGCGGAAAATCGCCGCCACTTATCGCGTTGTGCCGTTAATGCCTGCGCCTGGATCAGGTTGCCGGTGGCGGTATAACCGGCAATCGCCCCCTCAGCCAACGCCAACTCGCTGCCACCGATCCCGGTGCATTCACCGGCGGCATAAATCTGTGGCTGACTGGTTTGTTGGTAAGCATCCACAGCAACCGCATCATTTTGGATACGGCACCCCAACAACATCGCCAATTCGATATTAGCCACCAGCCCAAACCCACAGGCCAGACGATCGCAATCCAGCGTGATCTCGCGAGCCCCTTTTTGCATCCTAATCGCCGTCAGCCGCGCGTCGCCTAGCGCCTCCAACACATAGCTGGCAGGACGATAATGCCGGTTGAACAGGCCAAAGGACTGACGCAATTTCACCGGCCAGCGCCACAATTCTGCGGTAAAAGCCGCCAGCCGTGCAACGGGTGCCTGTTCCGCCAGCATCACCACTTCACCACCGGCTTTAACCACGCTGGCAGCGACGGCCAACAACAATGGCCCACTGCCGGCAATTGCCACCCGCTCCCCTTTAATAGACACCCCCTGCTTAATCTGCGCCTGCAGCCCACCGGCACCGGTGACACCAGGCAGGGTCCAGCCGGGAAACGGCAACAAAAGTTCGCGGGCACCACAGCACAGGATCAACGCTTGATAATCAACAACCCCGCTCCCCGCCTCATCTTCATAGAGAATTTTCTGCGGCCCGCACTGTGCGACAATCTTCACGCCGTTAAGCAGCGTCACATTACTCAATGCCCCGACGACCTGCCGATACTGTAGAGCCAGCGCCGGCAATGCCACGTTCGGCCCGTCACGCCAGATCTGCCCGCCGGGACGCAGGTTATCGTCAAGCACCAACACAGACTGACCACTTACTGCCGCCGCACGGGCTGCCGCTAACCCTGCCGGGCCGGCTCCGATAATCAGCACATCGCACGCAAGATCACTCATTTTCTGTCCTCTCAATACGCATTCCCGGCCGGCACAGCGTCTGACACGCCAGCCGCCGCAGGCCATTCACCGTAACGCGGCATTCCTGGCAGATGCCCATACCGCAAAACGGCGCGCGAGGTTGCCCATTGACCGAAATGCGGCAGCTGTCCATCCCGCTCAGGCTGAGCGCTGCGGCTACGCTTAACCCTTCGGGTACACAGAGACTTTCGCCGTTGAGGGTCAACGTCAGTCGATTTTGTTTCATACCGGCAACGCCTCCTTAGGGAACATTCGTGCAGCCAGGTAAGGGGTATCATCAATCGCCGGTCGATGATTATGGATCTGCGCGGCAATCAACGCGGCACTGCCCAGCGCGGTGGTAACCCCCAGGCCCTCATGCCCCAATGCCAACCATAGCCCGCGATGCTGGGGATGCGGCCCAAGTAGCGGCAGACCGTCGGCGGACGCGGCGCGCAGGCCAGTCCAGCAGCGGATAATGTTCATCTGCGCCAGGGCAGGAAGAAAAGTGTTGGCACGTGCCAGCATGGCGGCCAGTAACGGCATGTCGATAGTGCTGTCTGGGGCGTCAAACTGGCGGGAGGAGCCAATCAACAGCTGGCCGGTTGGCCGCGCCTGAACGTTAAACGCCACCGAAGTCCCGTCGCTGGCGTGCGCGCTGGCACCATAACCCAACTCAACCAATTGGTGGTGTACCCGTTGTGGGTAGCGATCGGTGATCGCCAGATGCCCTTTTTTGGCGCGTAACAAGGGTTGCTCCAATAACCTGTCGGCTTGCAGGCCACAGGCCAGCACCACTACCGGTGCGGTTAAACGTTCGCCGCTCGCCAGCACCAGCGCCTGCTGTTCCAGCGCAACGGCTTCACCCGCAATGACCCTGACCGCCGGTCCGGCGTCGGCCACTAACCAGCGGGCGACGTTGGGCGCATAAACAATGCCGTCGCCCGGCACACGCAAGCCGCCGGCCAGTCCGGACCGCAGCATGGGTTCAAGAGCAGCAACCTGCGCGGCGCTCAGTACTTCGCTCGCCACACCGTATTCGGTCATGCGTTGCAGTTTACCTTTGGCAATCGCCATTTCATCGTCCCGTTCCGCCAGCCACAGCGTACCGCAGCCACGCCAGGCGCAGCCTTCCGGCATGCGATCCACCAGACTGCGCCACAGTTGCAATGAATAGGCGCTTAAAGCCAGCTCGGCAGGATTATCGTCCACGCATACCAGGTGCCCCATACCGGCCGCCGTTGCACCGGCACGCTGGTTGTCCACCAGCAAAACGTGTAATCCTTGCTGCGCCAGCCGCCAGGTGCAGGCAGCGCCGATAATGCCGGCCCCCACCACAATCGCATCCGCCCGCCTGCCGGCAATCATCAGCGGATCCCCCAAACGAAGGGATCGCGCTCATCCAGCAGCAGTTGGCTGTCAGCACACACGTAAGCTTGCCCACGAATAAAGGGAGTCACGCGATCGCCACTGCGCTGATAATAGCCACTGAATCGACTGCCAATCACGCTCGCCTGGTGCCAAATCTCACCCGGCTGCAATTTGCCGTCGGCCGCCAGGCAGGCCAGTTTGGCGCTGGTCCCGGTGCCGCAGGGCGAGCGATCGTAAGCCTTGCCAGGACACAGCACGAAGTTGCGACTGTCGGCCTGCACGTCGTCGGCAAAGAGTTCGATATGGTCAATAACGCCGCCGTCTTCCCCATAAATCCCTGCGCTCTCAAGCGCCTGGCGCACTGCCCAGCTAAACGCAGTCAGCGCATCCAGATTTTGCGTATTGATCGCCAAAGGATGTTCGCCGATCAGAAAAAACCAGTTCCCCCCCCAGGCAATATCGCCCACCACCGGTCCGTAACCGCTGACCTCAACCCTGACCTGATGGCGATAACGATAGGCCGGTACGTTTTCCACCGTCACGCTGCCGTCCTGATGCAAGATGGCGTTCACCGTACCCACCGGGGTTTCGATCAGGTGCTCACCGACGCCAATTCGCCCCAGATAGGCCAGTGAGGCCACAAGACCTATGGTGCCATGACCGCACATGCCCAAATAACCGCTGTTGTTGAAGAAAATCACCCCGGCGGCGGCCTGCGGTGAGCAGGGCTGGCACAGCAAGGCCCCCACCAGCACGTCGTTACCCCGAGGTTCCAGAATGATCGCACTACGCCAGTCGTCATACCGGTGAGCAAACAGCGCCTTGCGCTCAGCCATACTGCCGGTGCCCAAATCGGGGAACCCTTCGACAATCAGTCGGGTGGGTTCCCCGGCGGTATGGGAATCGATCGCCCGCAGCGCGGTGAAATGCGAAGAAAGTGCCATCGGAGTCTCCTGGGTTAATGAAATGTTACCGATGGCGCTAGACTGACCGAATCTGCTGACGGCGGCTTGATGCATTTCGGCGTGGCAAATGCAGAAATCAGCACAATTCCCCCGGCAGGTTTAACCGGGCCGGGATAATCCAGTGAGCAAAAGTATGCGGTGATCCGCATAATTGGCAGCTACGCTTGAAAAGTTATCAGAAAGTTAATATTGATTAAGCGCGCCAAAAACGGCCTGTCCGGCCGCTTCAGATTCTGTGTCACCCAGCGGGAAAGGTAATGCTATGCGTTTAGTCCAGGATCATCAGCTTGTTACGGCTCCTCTCCCCCTTATCGAGGAACCGGAAGAAGACATTTTTGCCGTTGAACAACTGTCCCGCTGGTGTGATGGACTGGCGCAACAACGTCCGAACACCCTGCACGATCTGCTAAATTCACTGGCTTTGATTGCGCCGCTGCTCAACGCCATTCCCAACGTGGTGTTCTTCATCAAAGACCTGCAAGCGCGTTACCTGCTGGCCAACCTGACGCTGGCCAAGCGTTGTGGCTTTAAAACCGTCACCCCACTGCTGGGGAAAACCTCGGCGGAGGTGTTTCCGACCCAATTAGGGTCAGGTTATACCGAACAGGATCTGCGCGTATTGCGTAACGGCGTACTGATCCAGGATCAACTGGAGATGCACTTATACAGTGGGCGCGAGACCGGCTGGTGCCTGACACAAAAGCTGGCACTGTACGATGTGCATGGCAAAATCATCGGCATGGCAGGCATCTCGCACGATCTGCAGGAGGCCAAAGCCAACCATCCTGCCTATCAACGACTGGCGGCGATCGACGTCTATATTCGTCAACACTATGCCCGACCTATTGCCCTGGAGGAATTAACCGCCCTCACCGCCCTTTCCGTGGCGCAGATAGAGCGCTACTGCAAACGTATTTTCCACCTCACACCACGCCAGATGATCCACAAGGTGCGGCTGGAAAAGGCCACCGAACTGCTGGCCGGCGATTTACCCATAACCGACATCGCCCTGCAGTGCGGTTACACCGATCACAGTGCATTCAGCCGCCAATTCAAAGCCATGACCGGCTCCACACCACGTGACTTCCGTATTAGCATCACGCCATAATCCACTGATTTATCTTCTCAAAAAGTTTATTTTCGGCGCTTTGACGGCCAGGTTTTTGCTTGCCTGATGCTCTGCACCACTGTGCCAATTTCGTCGTGGCATTCGGAGAAAACCGTCAAGCCCCTGCGGACAATACAGGTCAATCTGTGATTGGATTTTACCAATAATTCACCATTGATTAACAAACTTGGACGACAGGATAAACACTATGAGCCATAAAGCCATTAGCTGGAGCGGCGTGTTCCCGGCGGTCAGCACTCAGTTTCGTAGCGATTTCTCTCTGGATCTCGATGCCACCCATACGGTGATCAAAAACCTGGTCAAGGACGGTGTTTCCGGCCTGGTGGTGTGTGGCACCGTGGGTGAAAACACCTCGATGACCGTTCAGGAAAAATTATCGGTGATTGAAGTGGCACGCGATGCGGCACAAGGCAAAGTACCGGTGATTGCCGGCATTGCCGAGTTCACGACTGCCTTTGCTCGCAACATGGCGCAAGAAGCGCAAAAGGTCGGCGTCGACGGCATCATGGTCATGCCTGCGCTGGTCTACTCCGCCAAACCCCATGAAACTGCCGCCCACTTTCGCAGCGTTGCCGGTGCCACCGATCTGCCGATCATGGTCTACAACAACCCGCCAATTTACAAAAACGACGTGACGCCCGACATCCTGACGTCATTGGTCGATTGCGAAAACATTGTCTGTTTCAAGGACTCTTCCGGCGACACCCGCCGCTTTATCGACCTGCGCAACGAAGTGGGCGATCGCTTTGTGCTGTTCGCCGGGCTTGATGATGTGGTGCTGGAAAGTATCGCCGTCGGTGCCGAAGGCTGGATCTCCGGCATGTCCAACGCCTTCCCGCGTGAAGGGGAAACGCTGTTCCGTCTGGCGAAGCAAAAACGCTTTGAGGAAGCCCTGGCGCTGTATAGCTGGTTTATGCCGTTGCTGCATCTGGACGCTCGTCCGGATCTGGTGCAGTGCATCAAGCTGTGTGAAGAGTTGGTCGGCCGCGGCAGTTCAATCACTCGCCCGCCACGCCTGGCATTACAGGGCGATACCCTGTCAGAAGTCACCGCCGTGGTTAAAAAAGCGCTGGCAAACCGCCCTGAATTGCCGGACGTCGGCCTGTAATTGTCACTCAGGCCCGGCCGCCTGCCGGGCCTGAACACCAGCCAACCGGGGGAACCCATGCCCAACGCTTATACCATCCGTGGTCAACAGTTTATCGGCGGCCAACGCCGCGCCAGCGGTGAGGCCGAACTGGTCAGCCTGCGTGCCGATAACGGCCAGCCGACCGGCCACCGTTTTTTCTCGGCCAGCATCGCAGAAACCGCCGCCGCCGCCGGTGCCGCCGCACAGGCGTTCACCGCCTATTCTCAGCTCAGCGCCGAACGCAGGGCCGACTTTCTTGAGGCGATTGCCGGGCAGTTGGATGCACTGGATGAGGACTTTTTCAACTACGCCATGCAGGAAACCGCCCTGCCATTAGCGCGTCTGAGTGGCGAACGTGCCAGAACCAGCGGCCAGATGCGGTTATTTGCCAGCCTGTTGCGTCGCGGAGATGTGCACGGCGTACGCATAGACTGCGCCTTGCCGCAGAGAACACCGCTGCCGCGTCCGGACCTGCGCCAATACCGTACCGCCCTCGGCCCGGTCGCCGTGTTTGGCGCCAGCAATTTCCCGTTGGCTTTCTCCACCGCCGGCGGTGATACCGCCGCCGCCTTGGCCGCAGGTTGCCCGGTGGTATTCAAGGCGCACACTGGCCACATGATCACCGCCGAGCTGACCGCACAGGCGATTGAACGGGCCAGAGAGCAGCAACAGATCCCGCCCGGGGTATTCAACATGATTTACGGCGACCACATTGGCGCGGAACTGGTACAGCACCCGGCCATTCAAGCGGTGGGCTTTACCGGTTCGCTGCGCGGCGGCAGAGCTTTGTTCAACCTGGCCATGCGCCGTCCGCATCCCATCCCGGTGTTTGCCGAGATGTCGAGCATCAACCCGCTGATCATCATGCCGCAGGCCTTAGCCCAACGTGGGCAGCAGATCGCACGCGAGCTGGTGGCCTCATTCACTCTGGGTTGCGGCCAATTCTGTACCAAGCCGGGGCTGATCATCGGCCAACGCGGTGAAGCATTCAGCCAGTTTATCGGTGAATTAACCGAGCTGGTGAACGCCGCGGCCCCGCAACCGATGCTCAATACCGGCACGCTGGCACATTACCGCAGCGGATTGGCAGCGCTGGATCAGCACGAAGGCATTCGCCATCTGGCCGGTGATCCTGAGGAACTGCCCCATCTGGCGGCGCCGCAACTGTATCAGGCCGATATCTGCTTACTGCTCAGCGGCAATCCCTTGCTGCAGGAGGAAGTGTTTGGCCCGGTAGCCATTTTGGCTGCGGTGGAAAATCACCAGCAACTGACCGCCGCACTGGAAAGTCTGCAAGGCCAACTGACCGCCACGCTGCTGACCGACCCAGAGGATCTGGACGATGCCGCACCGCTGGCGCAGTTGCTGACCCATAAAGCGGGACGGGTGCTGTTCAATGGCTACCCGACCGGGGTCGAAGTGTGCGACGCCATGGTACACGGCGGCCCTTATCCGGCCACCAGCGATGCCCGCGGCAGCTCGGTTGGCTCCCTGGCGATCGAACGCTTCCTGCGCCCGGTTTGTTTGCAAAATTACCCGGCCGCATTGTTGCCACCGGCGTTACAAGACAGTAATCCGCTCGGCCTGCTAAGGCTGGTTAACGGTATTTACACCCGAGATCCGATCCACTCACCTGCCAGCAACTAGCCCGGCCGCATCTGCATGCCACCGAATAACAAAAGGGTAACTCCATGACAACCCAAGGCAAATTCAAGAAGCAGCTTACGCTCACCGATTTAACGTTTATCGGCCTGGGCGCAATCTTTGGTTCCGGCTGGCTGTTCGCCGCCAGCCACGTTTCCTCCATTGCCGGCCCCGCCGGCATCTACTCCTGGCTGATCGGCGGGTTGGCCGTGCTGCTGCTCGGCATTGTTTATTGTGAGCTGGGTGCTGCGCTGCCCCGGGCCGGCGGCATTATCCGCTACCCGGTATTCTCCCACGGCGAACTGATGGGATATCTGCTGGGGTTTATTACTCTGATCGCCTTCTCCAGCCTGATATCGATTGAGATCGTCGCGGCCCGCCAGTACGCCGCCGCCTGGTTTCCTTTTCTGAGCCAGCCCGGCTCCGGCAACCCGACGCTAATCGGTTGGCTGGTCCAGCTACTGCTGCTGTGCTTTTTCTTCGCCCTGAATTACTACAGCGTCAAAACCTTTGCCAAATCCAACAATCTGATCAGCGTGATTAAATTTGTGGTACCGCTGCTGGTGATTGTGGTGCTGTTCAGCTTCTTCAAACCCGAAAACCTGCACAGCCAGGGGTTTGCGCCCTTTGGCTCCGCCGGGGTGGAAGCGGCCATCTCCGCCGGGGGCATTATCTTCGCCTATCTGGGGTTGACGCCGATTATCTCGGTCGCCAGCGAGGTGCAAAATCCGCAGCGCACCATTCCTATCGCGCTGATCCTGTCGGTAGTGTTGTCCACCATCATTTATGTGCTGCTGCAGGTGGCCTTCCTCGGCAGTATTCCCAGCGAAATGCTGAGCGGCGGCTGGGCCGGTATTAGTCAGCAATTCTCACTGCCTTACCGTGATATCGCCATCACCCTGGGGATGGGCTGGCTGGCGTTTCTGGTAGTGAGCGATGCGATTATCTCACCGAGCGGCACCGGCAATATTTACATGAACGCTACGCCCCGCGTGGTGTACGGCTGGGCCCGCGCCGGCACTTTCTTTAAGATCTTTACCCGCGTCGACGGTGAGTCCGGCATTCCACGCCCTGCCCTGTGGCTGACCTTTGCGCTGTCGATCTTCTGGACGTTGCCTTTCCCCTCCTGGGAGAAGCTAATCGGCGTGGTTTCCGCCGCGCTGGTGCTCAGCTACGCCATTGCGCCGGTGACTGCTGCCGGTCTGCGCCGTAATGCGCCGGATCTGCCGCGCCCCTTCTTCGTGCGCGGCTTCTGCGTGCTCGGTCCGGTGTCATTTATCATTTCGGCGCTGATTGTCTATTGGTCCGGCTGGAACACCGTTTCCTGGCTGCTGGGCCTGCAGATCCTGATGTTCGTGGTCTATATCCTGTTCAAAAACAAGGTGCCAACCCACGCCGTCAGTCTGAAGCAACAGATTTGGTCGTCGCTGTGGCTGATAGCCTTCTACGCGCTGATTATTGTCGCGTCCTATCTCGGCAGCTTTGGTGGCATCAACGTCATTGGTCACCCGTGGGATACCCTCACGGTGGCGGTCATTGCGTTGGCAATCTATTACTGGGGCGCCTATACCTGTTTACCTCAGGCAAATTTTGCCGGTGATGAGGAAGAGTAACCGTAAAGGAGATATGTAATGACGCAAACCCAGACTCTGACGCTGAAAGAAGCCTATGAACTTGCATGGCGCGCATTGCGCAGCAACGGTTTCAGTGCCGAACATGCTGATGCCGTGGCGCAGAATGTGACGGCCGGTGAACGCGACGGCTGCGCCTCGCATGGTTTGTACCGGGTACTTGGCTGCGTGCGTTCGCTGCTGGCCGGCAAGGTATCCGCCGATGCGCTCCCAACGCTTATCGATCAAGCCCCGGCTATCTTGCGGGTGGATGCTCACGATGCTTTTTCGTTGCTGGCCTACCGTACCGCGCTGCCGGCGTTTATCGATAAGGTGCGTACTAACGGCATCGCTGCATTGGCAATTAACCACTGTGTGCATTACTCGGCGCTGTGGGCCGATATCGAACCCCTGACCGATCGAGGCCTGGTGGCACTGGCCTGCACCCCCAGTCATGCCTGGGTCACGCCGGCTGGAGGAACCCGGCCGCTGTTTGGTACCAATCCGATTGCCTTCGGCTGGCCGCGCCCGCAGCGCCCGCCCTTTATTTTCGATATGGCCACCAGCGCGGCGGCACGCGGTGAAATTGAGCTGCATCGCCGTGCCGGTACGCCGCTGCCGCCGGGATGGGGCATCGATCAACAAGGGGAGCCTTCCACCGATGCAGCCAGTGTGTTGCAGGGGGCAATGCTGACCTTTGGCGGACATAAGGGGTCAGCGCTGGCGGCGATGGTTGAACTGATCGCCGGGCCGTTAATTGGCGATATGACCAGTAAAGAGTCGCTGGCCTACGATCGGCAGACCGGCTCCTCCCCTTACGGTGGCGAGCTGATCATCGCGATGGATCCCGATCGTTTTCTGGGGGCGGACAAGGCGGCGCATTTGGCCAGGGCAGAAACCTTATTCGCGGATATGAGCGAGCAAGGGGCGCGTATTCCGGGGGAACGGCGTTTTGAACATCGGCAGTACAGTGAGCAGCACGGCATTAGCTTGCCGCAGACGCTATATGACGAGATTGTGGCACTCTGCTGATAACGAACCAAGCCCGCAATAATAAACTGCGGGCTTGGTTTTGATTGTTTAGACTGAGATACCCGGGCCTAGCGCACCGAGGGGCGCTCTCCCTAATAACGAGCTTTTGTCATTAGCCTGAGGCGGGCCTGATTGAACAGGTTTACCTGACCACCATCACCGAGATATTGGCGTGGCGCACAATGGCCGCCGCGTTGGAACCCAGCAGGTAGGTTTTTACACTCGGGCGACGCGAGCCGATGATGATCAGATCGGCTCCGATCTCATCCGCCAACTGCAGTACCTCATCGCGCGGTGAACCAAAGCTGATGGTGTAATCCAGCCGTTCCAGGGGAATGTCGATTTCCGACATGATTTTCTTGAGCTTATCTACCGCTTTTACTTCCGCCTGATTCTCAAATTCCTTGATACCGAAAGAATAAGCGGTAACGAATGCCGAAGCATCCGGCAGCGCATGGAAGAAATGCACTTTGGCACCGGATATTTTCGCCAGGTACTCAACATGCTCCAGCGCATGCTCGGTCAACAGATCTTCTTCAATATCTATCGGCACTAATATGGTCTTGTACATATCACATCCCTTCTATGCAACCTTGGTGCCTACAGGGTACTGCCGGGAAGGATAAGGGTGAAACGCTTTCTCGCGCTTTTGTGATCGGCGGTAAATACTGGCCAGGATAATTCTTTATTTAACAAAATATAAACATCACATTTCTAACGGCTAGCCGATTAACTATTTCAAACGCGGTTAAATAAGCTGTAAATACACCGCCTTCGCCGTGGCGGCAGTTTTATTCGCCACCGATAACTTTTTAATCGAATTGCCAATGTGGAAATTCACCGTCCGTTCACTCAGCCCCATTAGCAGAGCGGTTTCCTCTGAGGTTTTACCTTCGCTGCACCAGCGCAAAATATCCTTCTCGCGCAGCGTCAGCACATCTTTGATTGCCTCGTCGTTCACCGATATTAATCCTTCACGCAGCGTTTTATGAACTATCTGCGCCAACCACAGGAAAAAGGTTTCGTTACGCGCACTGGCCTGCGGAGACTGAACGGGAATACTTTTTCCGGCAAAGGTGAGAATGCCCAGTCGGCCATAGCAATCCTTGACCGACTGCGACCAGCCTTCGCGGATACCAAACTGGGCCATACGCCACCACAGTTCTGGCTTATCCTGGTAGAAGTGTTCATCCCAATAAAATTGCAGCGTGGAATGATGGGCCTGTGCAATGACCGGATCCTGCAGGTAAACCCGCAGCTTGTGGTAGTCCTCCAGGAAGGATTCGGGGAAATTGCCCTCTATCAGCATTTTGGGTCGGCTGGCCGGGTAGCAGGAAAAGACCGTGTAAGAATAGTATTCAAAACCCAACGCCTGGGCACAGGGTGCCAGCTGGCTTAAAAAAACCTCGCGGTTTGGCAGACTGGTCAGTAAGGCATCCATCAAAGGCTGAAGGTGGGTGTCCATAAAACAGGTTCTCCAGAAGGCCGCACCGGGTTATCGATAAGTAAGATTAACTATAGTGGAGGGCTCGGAGCGGCAACAGCCGTTTCATAGTATAAAAAGTACCATGCCTATATCAAAAACAGCTATGCCCGCTCGGATATTAATAAATAACGCCTTTAAATGGCATTAATAGCGGAAATTACGCGAATAACATAAAGCCGATTTATTGTAAACCTGTCACTTCTACCGTTAGACACTGGCAGCTCTGCCCATTACCTTCGCCATAGGCACCTGGTGCTTTTTAAATCCGAAGAAATTATAAGCATTTGCGAATTTCGCAAGGCAGAAAAATACTCACGGGGATTTTTATGGCAGAGAATAATTCGGCAATCCATTCGGTCGCTGTTATTGGTGCCGGGACCATGGGCAGAGGTATTGCCTATCTTCTGGCGCAAAACGGCATACGAACCCTGCTTTATAATCGTAGCGGTAATAATCTGAATCAGGCCAGGGACTATATTATCCGTGACCTGGATAAGAAAATAGACGGCGGGAAAATAAGCCCGCAGAAAAAAGGCGAGATATTGGCCAATCTGGTTTTCTCCCCCATTTTCGACGCTATCGCCGACAGCGACCTGGTGATTGAAACCATCGCGGAACATGAGGCAACCAAGCATGAGATCCTCGCGGCGATTGCCGCCACGGTGAAAAAAGAGGCGATTATCGCCACCAATACCTCATCGCTGTCATTGAATAAGCTGGCGGCAGGCGTCGAAAATAACGCCCGTTTTATTGGCCTGCACTTCTTTAATCCGGCCCCGCTGATGAAACTGATCGAAATTATTCCGTCGTACTTTACCAGCCGGGCCACCAGCCTGCGTTGTCAGCAGTTGGTGACGGCGATAGGCAAACAGTTTGTGGTCTGCAAAGCCACACCGGGCTTTATCGTCAACCGGATGGCACGACCTTTCTATCTGGAAGGGTTCCGGCTGTTGGAAGAGAACGTGGCGCTGGCACCGCAGATCGACCGCGCACTCAAGGCCGGTGGCCACTTCCGCATGGGGCCTTTAGAGCTGACCGATTTTATCGGCCAGGATATTAACTATCAGGTCAGCAGCCAGATTTGGCAGGACATGCAGTACGATCCCCGCTATACCCCCGGCCATTTGCAACGTTCGCTGGTGGATGCCGGGCTGCTGGGCAAGAAAAACGGCCGTTCCTTTTTTACCTCCTCTTCCGCTGAACCCAACACCGCCGACGCAGGCAGCGGCACGCTGACCTCACTGCATTTTTATGGTGAACATCCCCTGTTCGAGCTGTTGCAACAGCGCGCTTTGGCGCTCTGGCCAAGGGTGCAGATTAATCGCCAGCCGGAACGGCCGAAGCTGGGCCGTTTTATCCAGGTGAATGACGCAATGGCCGTCAAAATCACCGATGGCCGCACGGCCAATCTGCTGGCTGAATTGACCGAACTCGATACCTTCGTGATCGACGCCGCGCTCAATTACGCCGATACCGCCTATCTGGTGGCTGCCCACAGTCAGGATGCCAGCGCGGCCAATAAAGCGCTGTTTCTGACGCTGCTGCAAACATTGATCCCACAGGTGGAGTTTATTAAAGACTCCCCGGGCCTGATTGTCGCCCGCGTCCTGAGCAGCCTGATCAATGAGTCGGTGATTATGGTGGAGAGCGGAGTTTGCAGCCGGGCGGATATCGATATCGCCGCGGTGGCCGGCGTTAACTATGCCGATGGCATCTTTAGCTGGCTGGCACGGCTTGGGCAAAAAAACGTGAAGTCGACGCTGGACAATATGGCGCAGCTGCTGCATTCCGCCCGCTATTACCCGCATTACTCTTTGCTCAATATCACCCGGCCAGAGCTGGCCGTCGCGCCCTAAGGAAAAATGATGACGATTAAAGACGATGGGGTCTATCTGATCGACGGCACGCGCACGGCTATTGGCGCCTATGGCGGTAGCCTGGCGTTAACTCGTCCAGACGATATGGCGGCCTCTATTATCCGGGCGCTGCTGCAACGACATCCGGAAACCGAAGCGGATATTGATGAAGTGATCCTCGGCTGCGCCAATCAGGCCGGAGAAGACAACCGTAACGTGGCCCGGATGGCAGCACTGCTCTCCGGTCTGGATCAGGGCGTGCCGGCGATTACCCTTAACCGTTTGTGTGCGTCCGGGCTGGATGCGGTGATCTACGCCAGCGCAAAAATAAAAAGCGGGCTCAGCGATCTGGTCTTGGCCGGTGGTGTGGAGAGCATGAGCCGTGCGCCCTACGTGATGGGCAAAAGTGAAACGCCTTTCGACAAGGGGGTCAAACTCTACGACACCACCCTCGGCTGGCGTTTTATTAACCCGCAGTTAGCCCAGCGCTATGGTAGCGATCCACTGGGCATAACGGCGGAGAACGTCGCGCAGCAGTACCGGATATCCCGTGAAGATCAGGATGCTTTTGCCCTGGCCTCGCAGCAGAAGGCCTGGCGGGCGATCGAAAATGGCCGCTTGGCCCGGGAGATAACGCCGCTCGAGGTACAGGGCGACCGTAAAATCCGCAAAACCTTCGAGCAGGACGAGTTCCCACGTCAGACCACGCTGCAAAAATTGCAGGCGCTGAAACCGGCCTTTACCCCCGACGGCTCGGTCACGGCCGGTAACGCCTCCGGCATTAATGACGGCGCTGCGGTGCTGTTGCTGGCCAGCGGCCGCTATGTGAAACGCAAGTCGCTGCAGCCGCTGGCGGAGATAGGTGACAGCGCCAGCGCCGGCGTCGCCCCATCGCTGATGGGAATTGGGCCGATCGCCGCCACCGAACGGCTTCTGGCGCGGTCCGGTTTTACCCTGAACGATTTTGACGTGATTGAAATTAATGAGGCGTTTGCCGCCCAGGTGCTGGCGACGCTGAAAAGCTGGCGTATCGACGTCAAGGATACGCGGGTCAATCCAAACGGCGGAGCCATCGCCCTCGGGCATCCGCTGGGCATGTCCGGCGCGCGACTGGTGTTGACCAGCGCGCTGGAGCTGCATACCCGGCAATTAAAGCATGCGCTGGTGACAATGTGTGTCGGTGTCGGCCAGGGTGTTTCATTGGTCATTAAAGCCCTCTAATGCAAGGAATTCCGTATGAGCGTATTGAACATTCTTGAAGAAAAACTGGCCGAAACCAAAAAACAGGGCCGCTTCCGTGAGTTCCTCAATCTGGAACGCAGCGTGCTGGATAAACCCTGGGCCACCAGCCACGGTCAGAACGGTGAACGCCGTTTGAACGTCTGGTGCTCCAATGACTATCTGGCCATGAGCCATCACCCTAAAGTCATCCTGGCCACGACCGACGCGGTGAACCGTGTCGGGCTGGGTACCTGCGGCGCACGCAGCATTTCCGGCACTTCTGTCTACCACAGCGAATTGGAAACCCTGTTAGCCAGCGCCTACGGCAAAGAGTCGGCGCTGCTGTTTACCACCGGATTCGGTGCCAATGACGCCACCTTGTCCACCCTGTGCGATGCCATTCCCGATCTGATTGTGTTTTCCGATGAGCTGAACCACGCCTCGATGATTTACGGCATCCGTTACAGCAAGGCGGAGAAAAAAATCTTCCGCCACAATGACGTGGCCCATCTGGCCGAACTGCTGCAGGCCGCCGATCCGCATCGGCCCAAGCTGATCGCCTTCGAGTCGCTGTATTCAATGGACGGTGACTTTGCGCCGCTGGCACAAATTGTGGAACTGTCGGAGAAATATCAGGCGCTGACCTATCTGGACGAGATCCACTCTGCCGGCGTTTACGGCCATCGCGGGTTGGGCTATGCCGAACAACTTGGCCTGTTGGACAAGATCACCATTATTCAGGGTGGCTTTGGCAAATCTTACGGTGCTGCCGGTGGCTATATCGCCGCCCCCCGCGCAGTGGTTGAAGCAGTGCGTAGCTGGTCGCCGGCGTTTGTCTTCAGCACCTCGTCCCCTGCTCCTGTGGTGGCGGCCGCGCTGGCCAGTTTCAAATACAACCTGGAGCATGACACCCAACGCAAGCACCTGCTGGCGATTATCGACCATTTGAAATCCGGCCTGCGCGACGCCGGCATTCCGCTGGTCTCGCAGGACAGCCACATTCTGCCGGTACTGGTCGGCGATCCACACCGCAACAAGCACATCAGCAAGCAATTGCTCGACGAGTACGATATTTACGTGCAGCCGGTGAACGCGCCAACGGTACCGGCCGGTAGCGAGCGTTTGCGCGTTACGCCGACCTCTGCTCATACTCATGAGGACGTGGAATATTTCCTGGCGGCGTTAAGCAAAGTCTGGGACGCCAATCAGTTACGGAGAGCAGGATGAAGTTGACGGACTATAACGGCCATTTTCTTACGCTGTGTCTGATGGCGACCGGCACCTTTGCCATAGGGACCGACGCATTTATTGTCGCCGGTATCCTCGACGAGATTTCCGGTACCTTTGCCGTCAGCCCCGCGCAAGCGGGGCAGTTAATCTCGGTGTTTGCCCTGGCGTATATGCTGTTTGCCCCGCTGACCGCCTGGCTGCTGGGTAACCTCAATCGCAAACATATTTTGCAGTTGGCCCTGGTGTTATTTATCGCCGGTAATCTGGTCTGCGCCTATGCCGACAGCTTTTTGCAAATGTCTGCCGGGCGGGTGCTGGCGGCGCTGGGCGCGGCTTGCTATACGCCGCAGGCCGCGGCGGCTGCGGTTGGATTGGTAGCGGAAAAACGCCGCGGGCTGGCGATATCTATCGTTTACGGCGGCATGACCCTGGCTATTGCCCTCGGTATTCCCTTCGGCACCTTCCTGGCCAGGTTGATCGGCTGGCGGGAAATCTTTTTGCTGATTGCCCTGTTGGGCGCGGTTTCACTGTTGGGGCTTTCGCTGGCACTGAGCACCATCGCGGCACCGGGTAAACACACGCTGAAAGAGCGGCTTGCTCCGCTGCGACAAAAAGCGGTACTGACCACCTTACTGATCACCTTTTTCGCCGTCTGCTCCGAGCATATCGTTTACAGCTATGTGAGCGTATTGCTGAAAAACACCCAGTTTGGCCCGGAGGCTATTTTACCGATCGCGTTGCTGGTGTTCGGTATTGGCGCCGTTATCGGTAACTTCGTTTCCGGCCTGTTGACCGATACCTTCGGCAGCAAGTTTGTGCTGCTGTTTTCGGTATCGGTGCAAACCGTTTCGCTGTTCCTGCTGGCCTTTTACGTCAGTTCCCCCGGCTGGGTACTGGCGATCTTTCTGGTATGGGGCATTACCGGCTGGATGTATCTGGTGCCGATCCAGCACCACTTGTTATCGCTGTCCAAACGCTTTGGCGCGTTGACCGTTTCACTCAACAGCTCGGTGCTGTATGCCGGCATCGCAGCGGGTGGCATGCTGGGGGGGCTGACGCTGTATGCGCTGCCGGCCTTTTATCTCCCCTTGTTCTCGCTGCCGCTGGGGGCTATCGCCCTGCTGCTGACGTTGCTGTTCTTCCAGGGAGAAAAAGCCAATGAGTGACCTGCCCCCCCCGGTGCTGTATGAACAAGATGACGGCATTGCCGTGATTACCCTGAACCGACCGGAAAAAAAGAACGCCATCAATCTGGCGATGGCGCAACTGATCCAGGGCTATTTGCAACGGGCCGAACAGGATGATGCCGTTCGGGTGATCGTGCTGACCGGCCTGCCGCAGGTGTTTTCCGCTGGGATGGACGTCAGAGCCTTCCAGCAGGGCGAACTGCCGGTGGTCGAACCGGAGGGATTTGGCGGCCTGGTGCATGCCCAACTTACCAAGGTGATTATTGCCGCCGTAGCGGGCATCGCCTTCGGCGGCGGCTTCGAGATCGCGCTGGCCTGCGACCTGATCGTCGCCAGCCGCGACGCACAGTTCAGTTTCCCGGAAACCGGGCTGGGATTGATTGCCGCGCAGGGGGGATGTTCACGGCTGCCGGCGCGCATCTCACCCTACATCGCTCTCGAGTGGTTACTGACCGGCCGAGTCATCAGCGCGCAGGAGGCCTGGCAACAGGGAGCCATTTCCCGCATCAGTGAGGGCAGCGCACGCGAGGAGGCGCTGACACTCGCCCGACAGATTGCACAAAAAAATCCGCTGGCGAGTCAGGCGGTGAAGGCCATCGTCCGCCAAGGTTTGAACCGGCATGAAGCCCCTTCCTTTGACTACCAGCAAAGCTGGGTGGCGCGGGTGCGCCAGGCCGCGGCGAAACCCTTTTGAGAACATTCTTAGTGAATGGCAATCATTCGCAGTCTAATTTTTAATCACTACAAGACAGTGTTTGAGAAGCCATTAACCCCGCTCTGCGGGGCTTTTTTTGCTGATTAGGATTTCACGGCGGAATAAGGCTGCATAAACAGGAAGGTACAGGGTTTACTCTGGTGCTGATTGATCAAGGGCACCAAACGCCTGAAGTGTTCCGTTTGGCAATGGGCGTCCAGTGCGGCGCGATCGGGCCACTCCTCGACAAAAATAAAATGCCCCGCATCCTGGTGATCAATAAACAACTCATAGGAGAGGCAAAGCGGCTCCTGCCGGGTTTTCTCCACCAGTTCCTGATAGAGCGGCATCACCGTTTCTACACAATCGAGCTTGATAAAATCTTCAGCAATCACTTTTAACATTGTTACCTTCCTTGTTTTTATCTCAGGCGTATCACCAGGGTAACCGCGCTATCTCATCAGGATGAACCTATTCAGTTAACAAAACCTAATTGACCATTTATTGAAGTTACGAATGGGACACTGGTCACCAGAGAATACATTTTCAAAGGTGGCCGATGGAACAACTCACACAAATTATCGCCAAATACAGCCCGGAACCTGAATTCCTGTTGTTGATTATCTTTTTATTTTCGCTGGGAAAGTCAGTGATTTTTATTTCTTCGCTGCTGCCACCTGCGTCGGTCACGCTGATGCTGGGTATCGTTGCCGGTAAACCGGTGATCCCCGACGGCTATGTCTGGGCGGCGATTACCCTGGGCGCCCTGCTCGGCTCCGTTTTGTCCTTCCATTGTGGCGCGCTGTTCTGCCGCCAGGGGTCGCTTAAAGGACTGCCGGTCAGATTTCAGGCGCCACTGCACAAGGCACAAACCACACTGCAGAAAAAAGGGATGCCACTGTTGTTTATCTCGCGTTTTTTGGCGGTGATGCGCTACAGCGTGCCGTTGGTCGCCGGCATCATTGCATTGCCCCTCAGGCAGGTCTATTGCGCCAGCGCGCTGTCCGCCGGGATTTGGGCGCTGGCCCTGATGCTGGTTAGCCGGGTGTTTTGAATACAAAGAAACCCGCAAATGGGGTTCTATTCATTCAGTTCTGATGGATATAGGCTTTGGCGTAAATTTCGGCATTACCTGAGAGGCTGATGCGGCCTATAATAAGAAAATATTATCTTTGGCGTAATGCGCCACGTCACCACAAGCAGTGAGCTCCTGATAGTCCACATGTATCAATACCCTGAACATCTGACCGGAGAGGTCGCCAACCTGCCGCAGACTTGCGGGGTTTATTTCTTTCACGGTGAAAACTGTGCTCATCCGCTATACATCGGTAAGAGTGTCAACATTCGCCGCCGGGTTCAGTCTCATCTGCGTAATCCGCGCGAAGCGCGGTTGCTTTCCGCCACCCGCCGCATCACCTTTATCGAGACGGTCGGTGAGATTGGTGCGCTGCTGCTTGAATCCTCCCTGGTGAAACAGCAAAGTCCCCTCTACAACAAGCGACTGCGTAAAATTCGACGGCTCTGCGCCCTGCAGGTTAACGACACCCAAACGCGTATCGTATTCAGTGACTCACTGGACTTCTCGCGAACGCCAGACTTATACGGCCTGTTTCTAAGGCGCACGGCTGCCGTCGACTTTCTACTCGACATTGCCGATCGGGAACGACTCTGCCTGACGTATCTGGATATTGAAAAGGGGCGCCCCGGACACCCTTGCTTTCGCCACCAATTAGGCAAGTGCGCCGGTGTCTGCTGCGGTAAAGAGAGCCCACAAGCGCACCAAACCCGACTGCTTTCTGCCCTGACGCAGGCCCAGGTGCGGCACTGGCCATTCCCCGGCAGGATCGCTATCGAGGAACGGCAAGGCCAACTTATGGCTTTCCATGTCATCAGCAATTGGTTCTACCTCGGTACCGCCCCTTCGCTGCATGAGGCTGAAAAACTCAGCCTCCCGACTGATGAATTCGACCGAGACTGTTACCGCATTCTTTGTCGACGGCTATTCCATGAAAACCGAGAGCACATTCACTTGATTGATACGCCCTAGCCAGTGCGCAAACCTGTTCACGCCTTGCGGTACGGTTGTGCAAATCGGCTCACCCCGCCAAAAGTTTCATTATCAATTTTGCAGGAGATCGGCTCTTGGAAAACGGGATAAAGGGGGTGGCGATAGGCCCAGTCTGCGTCAGATCACTTAACTGAATATTCACCCTGGAAGGATGCCATTTTTGTGGGGCGAGTCTCAATTAAGTATTATTCTTAAAAAATCACGCAGAGAGAGACCCAATAACAGATTGATTTTGTTGATAAGTAATGACAAATCCAGCTCTGTCATCAATTGTTTAACCGCCCAGAATGCTCACCCCCTGCTTACGACTCCATCCGCTGACTTATTCACCCCGGCCCCCGAATGACAAACGCTTACACCCATTAGTTTTTCTCATGCGGTATTTTAAGCCCCTGTTTTATCAACAAGATAAGCCGCATTAGTGCTGTTAATCTGCCAAGACCCAGAGTAATCTTCCGCCCCCGAGACGTCCGATTTGCCTCCGCAGTGTAAAGAACAATCGACTTTTATCCCTCGCATAAATGTTGTAAACATGTTGCACAAAGGTGGCGTTATTGCACTACCTTACTAAAGCCGGGAGAACCGGATAATCGTATAAAAAAGAGCCACTTCAGAGCTCGCTATTTCACTCATGACAGGTAAAACAGGACATCATCAGATGGTAGATCACTCTAAAATAGCCGCAGAGGCCGCGCCAGAATCAGAAGATCATCTACGGCGAAACCTAACTAACCGACATATTCAACTGATCGCCATCGGCGGTGCCATAGGTACGGGTCTGTTTATGGGCTCCGGCAAAACCATCAGCCTGGCCGGGCCTTCGATCATCTTCGTGTACATGATTATCGGCTTTATGCTGTTCTTCGTGATGCGCGCCATGGGCGAGCTGCTGCTCTCCAATCTGGAATATAAATCCTTCAGCGATTTCGCCGCCGACCTGCTCGGTCCCTGGGCCGGCTTCTTTACCGGCTGGACCTACTGGTTCTGCTGGGTGGTCACCGGTATTGCCGACGTGGTGGCGATCACCGCCTACGCACAGTTCTGGTTCCCCGGACTGTCACAGTGGATCGCTTCTTTGCTGTGTATCCTGCTGCTGCTTGGCCTGAACCTGGCAACGGTGAAAATGTTTGGTGAGATGGAATTCTGGTTCGCGATGATCAAAATCGTCGCCATTGTCGGGCTGATCATCGCCGGGCTGGTGATGATCGCCATGCAGTTCCAGTCACCGACCGGCACCGTCGCGTCGTTCTCACACCTGTGGAATGACGGCGGTATGTTCCCGAAAGGCATCAGCGGCTTCTTCGCCGGCTTCCAGATTGCGGTGTTCGCCTTTGTCGGCATTGAGCTGGTGGGCACCACCGCGGCTGAAACCAAAGACCCGGAAAAAGTGCTGCCGCGCGCGATTAACTCGATACCTATCCGCATCATCATGTTCTACGTATTCGCCCTGATCGTGATTATGTCGGTCACGCCGTGGAGTTCCGTGGTCGCCGACAAAAGCCCGTTCGTAGAGCTGTTCGTGCTGATTGGCCTGCCTGCCGCGGCCAGCGTGATCAACTTTGTGGTGCTGACCTCCGCCGCGTCCTCCGCCAACAGTGGTGTGTTCTCCACCAGCCGTATGTTGTTCGGTCTGGCACAGGAAGGCGATGCGCCCAAGTCGTTTGCCCACCTGTCCAAGCGAGCAGTGCCGGCGAATGGCCTGACCTTCTCCTGTATCTGCCTGCTGGGTGGGGTGGTACTGATTTACCTGATCCCGAACGTGATGACGGTCTTCACGCTGGTGACCACCGTCTCGGCGATTCTGTTTATGTTTGTCTGGACCATCATCCTGTGTTCGTACCTGGTTTACCGTAAGCAACGTCCGGCGCTGCACCAGAAATCAATCTACAAGATGCCGGCCGGCAAGCTGATGTGCTGGGTCTGTATGGCGTTCTTCGCCTTTGTGTTGGTGCTACTGACGCTGCGCGAAGACACCCGCCAGGCACTGATCGTCACGCCGCTGTGGTTTGTGGTGCTCGGTCTGTCCTACGTGTTCCTGCGCAAAAAGAAAACCGCTTAACATTTCCCACGGGGGATAGTTCGCTATCCCCCTGCTCTCATCCGCCTAGCGCGGCCGGATACCCTCGATGATCACCCGCTGCACGTTCTCCACCGTCTGCTGAAAAAACGCCTCATCGGCCAGGGTCTTGCCGGTCACTGCCTCCACCTGCACCCAAAAATCTGCGTAGTGTTGAGTGGTTGCCCACAGCATGAAGATCAGATGATGCGGCTCTACCGCCGCGATATGGCCTGCGGCGATCCAGCGCTCAATCATCGCGGACTTCTCGTCCACCAGCGCCTTCAACCCGCCCTGCAGCTCTTGTTTCAGCAGCGGTGCTCCCTGGATCATCTCCAGACAAAACAACCGTGAGGCCTGCGGGTGATGGCGGGATACCTCAAGTTTCAGTCGGATATATTCGCGAATCGCCTGCAGGGGTTCCTGATCGGCGCGCAGCGCCTTCAATGGCGCCAGCCAGACGTCGAGAATATCTTTCAGCACCGCCAGATACAGTTCTTCCTTGGAAGGGAAGTAATACAGCAGATTGGTTTTGGACACGTCGGCACGTTCTGCTACCTGGTCCAGACTGGTGCCATGGATACCGTACAGCGAGAAAAACTCCAGTGCCGCATCCAGGATAGCGCTGCGTTTTGCGGCTACCGCACGCGAGCGGCGTGTAGGGGGTTTAACGGCTTGTGGCTTCACTACGGCTCCTTGGCACAACCAGATTTTGGCCAGCATAACAAAGCCATTGGGTGAAACCCACGCTTTTACCTACCCCTTCCGAGTGATTTCCTGCACCTTTAATGAGCAGTTACGCCTGTTTTTTGTGCATGTCGTTTTGACCAAATGGTCTGTTTTAGACCATTCGCTCAACATGAAAATCACAAAATAAAAACAATTCATTGATAAATAACCCATTTTAAAAACTGGCACCGCCTTTGCAAAAGCCTCCGTATCCAGCGCCGTCCGCAGAAAACATTCAGGCGACGCATGATCCGTTCCACTAGCAACCGAGGTGTTCAAATGAAAATTGGCGTATTTATCCCGATCGGCAACAACGGCTGGCTGATTTCCAGCAATGCTCCGCAGTACCAACCGACGTTTGAACTCAACAAAACCATCGTGCAGAAGGCCGAGCACTACAACTTCGATTTTGCCCTGTCGATGATCAAACTGCGCGGTTTCGGTGGCAAAACCGAATTCTGGGATCACAACCTGGAGTCCTTCACCCTGATGGCCGGGCTGGCCGCCGTCACCTCGCGCATCAAGATCTACGCCACGGCCGCCACGTTGACCATGCCACCGGCGATCGTCGCCCGCATGGCCTCCACCATTGACTCCATTTCCAACGGGCGTTTTGGCCTGAATGTAGTGACGGGCTGGCAGAAGCCGGAATACGAGCAGATGGGCATGTGGCCGGGCGACGATTACTTTGGCCGTCGATACGACTATCTGGCGGAGTACGTCCATGTGCTGCGCGATCTGTGGGGCACCGGTAAATCCGATTTCAAAGGCGAGTTTTTCCGGATGGACGACTGTCGCGTCAGCCCACAGCCGCAGGCGGACATCAAGGTGATCTGCGCCGGGCAAAGTGACGCGGGCATGGCCTTCTCGGCCAAATATGCCGATTACAACTTCTGCTTCGGCAAGGGCGTCAACACGCCGACCGCCTTTGCGCCAACCGCAGCACGCTTAAAAACTGCGGCGGATAACGAAGGCCGCAGCGTGGCCTGCTACGTGCTGTTTATGATTATCGCCGATGAAACCGACGAGGCCGCCCGCGCCAAGTGGGAAAGCTATAAAGCAGGGGCCGATACCGAAGCCCTGGCCTGGCTGACTGAGCAAAGCGGCAAGGACACCCAATCCGGTGCCGACACCAACGTACGCCAAATGGCGGACCCCACCTCCGCGGTCAATATCAATATGGGCACGCTGGTCGGTTCCTACGCCAACGTGGCGCGCATGATGGATGAAATCGCCACCGTGCCCGGCACCGAAGGTGTGCTGCTGACCTTCGATGACTTCGTCAAAGGGGTGGAAAACTTTGGCGAGCGCATCCAGCCGTTGATGAAAAGCCGCGTCGACGTTTGCCCGCAGACTGCCGCAAGCCGCGAGGTGGCATAATGAAAATTGTTGAAAACCAACCGGTAGTACGCCGTCAGTCGCCGCAGGCCGAGGTTACGCTTACCCTACCCGCCCGTCCGGAGGCTATCGCCTTTGCGCCGCAGGAAACCGCGCTGATCGTGGTGGATATGCAAAATGCCTACGCGTCGCAGGGCGGCTATCTGGATCTCGCCGGTTTTGATGTCTCGGCCACCGCTCCGGTGATCGCCAACATCAAACGTGCCATCAGCGCTGCCCGCGCCGCCGGTATTAAGGTGATATTTTTCCAAAATGGCTGGGACAGCCAGTACGTCGAGGCCGGTGGACAGGGCTCCCCCAACTGGCATAAATCGAATGCGCTGAAAACCATGCGTAAACGCCCGGAACTGAGGGGCAAGCTGCTGGCCAAGGGCAACTGGGATTACGATCTGGTGGACGAACTCCAACCGCAACCCGGTGATATCCTGATCCCGAAACCGCGCTACAGCGGCTTCTTCAACACTCAGCTCGACAGCCTGCTGCGCTCTTACGGCATTCATCATCTGGTGTTTACCGGCATTGCTACCAACGTCTGTGTGGAATCCACGCTGCGCGACGGCTTTTTCCTCGAGTATTTCGGCATCGTGCTGGCCGACGCCACCCACCAGGCCGGCCCGCAGTTCGCCCAGCAGGCGGCGCTGTACAACATCGAAACCTTCTTTGGCTGGGTATCTGATGTCGACAGTTTCTGTGATGTGCTCACCGCCCCGCTCAGCCAGACGGCATGAGTTTTGCTCGCCTTTAACCAAAATTAAATTTTCACCAGGAGCGCCACTATGCCAAAAACCATTATTACTCCGCCGGGCACCGGCACACCGCTGGCTCCTTTCGTGCCCGGCACCCTGGCCGATGGCGTGGTTTACGTCTCGGGCACGCTGGCATTCGATAAAAACAATAACGTGGTGCACGTCGGTGACGCGGCAGCGCAAACCCGTCACGTGCTGGAGACCATCAAAAGCGTGATTGAAACTGCCGGTGGCTGCATGGACGACGTGACCTTTAACTCGATATTCCTCACCGACTGGCAAAACTATGCCGCCATCAATCAGGTGTATGCAGAGTATTTCCCCGGCGACAAACCGGCGCGCTACTGCATTCAGTGCGGATTGGTAAAGCCGGACGCCCTGATTGAAATTGCCACCGTGGCCCATCTGGGCCGCTGAGTCATTATCCGCTGAGGACCGAACATGTACTTTGAGATTTTGGGAAAAGACACGCCGTTGGCACCCACGTTGGTACTCTCCGCCGGACTGGGTGGCGCAGGCAGTTTTTGGCAACCGCAGATTAACGCGCTGGGTGAGCACTTTCGGGTGGTGGTTTACGATCACTTCGGTACCGCACGCAGCAAAGGGAGCGTGCCAGATGGCTACAGCATGGCCGATATGGCCGATGAAGTGGCGCAGTTGCTGCGTTCACTCAACGTCGACGGCTGTTACTTCGTCGGCCATGCACTGGGGGGCATGATTGGCCTGCAATTGGCGCTCACGCATCCGCAACTGGTCGAAAAACTGGTGGTGGTCAACGGCTGGCCGTCGTTGGACAGCCAGACCCGCCGCTGCTTCAAAGTACGTCAGGATCTGTTGCTCAACAGCGGTGTGGAAGCCTATGTGCGCGCCCAGCCGCTGTTCCTGTTCCCCGCCGACTGGCTGTCGCAGCACTCCGCCTTGCTGGATGAAGAGTTGCAGCACCAGACCGCACATTTTCAGGGCACCGAAAACCTGCTGCGCCGTCTGACTGCGCTGATGAATACCGATTTCCGTCCGCACCTGGCGGACATTACCACGCCAACCCTGGCGCTGTGCTCCCGCGACGATTTGCTGGTGCCCTATCACTGCTCGCATCAGTTGGCGGCCAGCCTGCCGAACGGCGAACTGGCCGAGATGGCCTACGGGGGGCATGCGATGAGCGTGACCGACACCGAGCGCTTTAATCGCATCCTGCTGGGTTGGCTGTTGAAAACGCACAACGCCAAAACCCGCCTGCTACCCTAGCCCGGAGACACAATATGCAAAGCCAAACGCTGCTTGCCGATACGCCACTACAGCCGCCGTATGTAAAAAAACAGGACTTCCGCGATGCCATGGCCCGCCTGGGATCGGCAGTCAATATCATCACCACCGATGGCCCTGCCGGCCGAGCCGGTTTTACCGCATCGGCAGTCTGCAGCGTCACCGACACGCCACCAACCTTGTTGGTGTGCCTGAACCGCTCCGCGTCGGTCTATTCGGTGTTCAAACAAAATCAGACGCTGTGCGTCAATACGCTGGCCGCGGAACACGAGTCGCTGTCGAATCTGTTCGGCGGTAAAACCCCGATGGACCTGCGATTCTCCGCGGCTCGCTGGTCTACACTGGCGACCGGATCCCCCATCCTGCACGGTGCGGTGGTCTCGTTCGACTGCCAGATCGGCCAGATTGTCAGCGTCGGCACCCACGACATTCTGTTCTGCCAGGCACTGGCGCTGACGCGTAATGACGACAGCCACGGCCTGGCCTATTTCGACCGGCGCTACCACTCGCTGTTGAAACAATGAGCGGCGCATAAGCACTCAAACACATTCACCTGCACCCTGAAATTTTGGAGATAACGATGGCGAATACCTGGTTTCCCCAATGGCGCATGAAACAAGGCAGTCTGGACGGTTCGGTTGTCGCGCCCGATGAACGGCTTTCGCTGGCGCAAACGCTGGTGATGGGGTTGCAACATGCGGTGGCGATGTTTGGTGCCACGGTGCTGATGCCACTGCTGATGGGTTTTGACGCCAACCTGGCCATTCTGATGTCCGGCATCGGCACGCTGCTGTTTTTCCTGGTGGTTGGCGGCCGGGTACCAAGCTATCTCGGTTCCAGCGCGGCGTTTGTCGGGCTGGTGATCACGCTGACCGGCTACGGTGGCCAGGGCGCTAACCCGAATATTGCGCTGGCGCTTGGCGGCATTATCGCCTGTGGCCTGGTGTACCTGCTGATCGGCCTGGTGGTGATGAGCGTGGGTACCCGTTGGATCGAACGCCTGATGCCGCCGGTGGTGACCGGTGCCGTGGTGATGGCGATTGGCCTTAACCTGGCACCTATCGCGGTGCGCAGCGTTTCAGCGTCCAACTTTGACAGTTGGATGGCGGTGACCACTATTTTGTGTATCGGCTCGGTCGCGGTATTCACCCGCGGGCTGATGCAGCGGCTGTTGATCCTGATGGGATTGATCGCCGCCTATTTAATCTACGTGATAGCGACCAACGGGTTTGGGCTTGGCAAACCGGTAGATTACAGTGCACTAAGCCAGGCAGCCTGGTTCGGCCTGCCACAGTTCACCACGCCGGTGTTTAACCTGCACGCCATGTTGCTGATTGCTCCGGTGGCGATCATTCTGGTGGCGGAAAACCTCGGGCATGTCAAAGCGGTGGCGGGCATGACCGGTCGCGATCTCGACCCTTATATCGGCCGCGCCTTCGTCGGCGACGGGCTGGCGACGATGCTCTCCGGTTCAGTGGGCGGTACCGGTGTGACCACCTATGCCGAGAATATCGGCGTAATGTCGGTGACCAAAATTTACTCTACGCTGGTATTTGTCGCGGCGGCGTTGGTAGCGATTGTGCTGGGGTTTTCACCGAAGTTCGGCGCGCTGATCCACACGATTCCCGGCCCGGTTTTGGGTGGTGCCTCGGTGGTGGTATTCGGTCTGATCGCCGTCGCCGGTGCGCGTATTTGGGTGCAAAACAAAGTAGACCTGGGCGATAACGGCAACCTGATTATGGTTGCGGTCACGCTGGTATTGGGTGCAGGCGATTTTGCACTGACTATTGGCAACTTCACCATGGGGGGGATAGGCACCGCCACTTTCGGAGCCATTATCCTTAATGCCCTGCTGCGCAGGCGTAAAGCGCTGCCGCTGGCAGACAGTGCCGTACGTTAATTAGCGATCATGGCCCGGTCAACGGGCCTTATTCGGCCAGCGCCGCCGCTTTCCCTTTACGGCGAATACGCAGTTCGCTAACCAGCACCCCCAACACGATCAATGCGCACCCCAACAGGGCGACACCGGGCAAACGTTCGCCGGCAATACGCCCGACCAACCCGGCCCAGACCGGCTCACCGGCATAGATGACCGTGGCACGCGTTGGCGAAACGCTGCGTTGCGCCCAGTTCATCGTCACTTGAATGATGGCACTGGCGATCCCCAGGCCAATCGCGCTGTACAACAGGTAGCTGCTATACGCGGGTACCGACTCGCCGGTAGGCACCATCATCAGGAACGAAGCCAGTGAGGCGGTAGCCAACTGCACCACCGTCACCCGCTTGACATTGACCTTGCCCGCATAGGCACCAATCAAAATGATCTCGGCGGCCATGCCCAACGTGCCAATCAGCGTCAGTATCTCACCCACGCTGAGCGTCATATCGCTGCTGCTCGGCGCTGCCAGCAGCATCAGACCGGTGAATGCCAGTAACACGCCAACCCAGGCCATCACACCGGGAAAACGTCCCAATACCAACCACTGCAACAGCGGCACCATAGGCACATACATGGCGGTAATAAACGCCGACTGGCTGCTGCTGATGGTTTGTAGCCCCACGGTTTGCAGACCGTAGCCGAACATAATGGCAACGCCGATAAACACGCCCGCTTTCAGCTCATACCAGGTCAGCCCGCGCAAACTGCGCAGGGAGAACAACATCAACACCAACGTAGCCGCGGCGAAGCGCAAGCCGACGAAAAAGAACGGCCCGCTGACCTGCATGGCAAGATGCACCGCCAAAAAGGTGCCGCCCCAGATCATGGTGATGAAAATCAGCACCGCTTCCTGTCGTTTTATCTTGGGAATGTACGTTGAAATAAAGGATTTTTTTACTGCGGACACCGGCTTGCCCTTCCTGCTGGGTGCAATATAATGCACAGATCCTGCCAGTATGAGGTAAAGCCTGCGGATGGGCAATACAGTGAACAACGGTAAACATGACGCTCCCAAGGTACTGCAATACCTGAGCAGCAACCTGCGCGGTTATCGCCAGCAGGCGGGGCTTAGCCAGGTGGCGTTGGCCGAAAAATCCGACGTCAGCCGCCGCATGCTCGCCGGCATTGAGGCCGGTGACCGTAACGTTAGCCTGGCGGTGCTGGACAAGCTGGCCGAGGCGCTGAATATCTCCTTCACCGATCTGATCCAGGCGCCCGAAGCGCGCGGCAGCCATTTGGTCGGTGAACTGGCCTGGCAGGGAGTACAACCGGCAAGCCAGGCGCTGTTCGCCGCCAGCGTGCCCGCGCGCCAGCGGGTTGAACTGTGGGAATGGACGCTGATGCCGGGCGAGCACTACGAATCGGTACCGGATGCCGAAGGCTGGAACGAAATTATCTACGTGATCGCCGGTAGCCTGACTCTGGTGCTGGAACAGCAAACCCTGACGCTGGAGGCCGGACAAACCCAGGTATTCAATAGCGATCAGCACTATGCTTACGCTAATCGTACGGATCACCCATTGCGTTTTATTCGCAACGTCTCCTTCTGATCACCACGACAGCCCGCGCTTGCTGCGGGCTGTCGCCTGTCTGTCGTGCATATGTCATGCTGCTGTCGTGGCGAAAGACCCTGTCAGCCCCTACACTTTGCCCCAGTGATGTCTCACGTTGGAGAACGCAATGCAAACCTACCGCATCAGGCAATTACGGCTGGATAAAGGCTGGTCACAGGAACAACTGGCCACTATCGCTGGCCTTAGCACCCGAACCGTACAGCGTATTGAAAATGGCGAACAAGCCAGCCTGGAAACCCTGACCGCAATTGCCTCAGCCATGGGGCTACAGATCGGCGATCTTTATCAGCCGGCGCAGCAGGACAATAGTGACAACAACAATCAGGCAGAACAGGCTATTCGCCGACAGGTAGAAGCGGAAACCAAGCTGTTGAGCATGGCGGTACGGTTTGCCTGCATCGGCCTGATGCTGTTTGCCATCAACTGGTTTACCCATCCGCAATATCTCTGGTCGCTGTGGGCCATCGGCGGCATGAGCATCGCGCTGGTGATGCGTGCCACACGTACCCTGCTGTTGCGTGATGCGATCGGTCGCTGGCAACAACAGCGCCTGGCGCAAAAAATCAGGCGTATGCCGTAAGCTGCAGCCAATCGGCCAGCCGGGCCAGAGCACTGCCCGGCCGGATTTCCTGCGGCGTCAGCAAACAGTAACCGCTGCCGTCTGGCACGAAGCCAAAAGGGGCGCTCAATAGCCCGGAGGCAACGTCATCGCGCACCTGCTGCCACGGGCCGATAGCGACACCGACCCCCGCCACCGCCGCCTGCAAGCTGAAGTAAAAATGATCGAAACGCTGCTCCGGTCGCCCCTTGAGTGCCACACCCTGCGACTGTGCCCACTGCCGCCAGGCGTCAGGCCGGGTCGCCGAGTGCAGCAATACCGCGTCATGGCTCAAGGCGGGCTGGCCATCATTAACGGCAATAAAACGCTGCACCATTTCAGATTTGCACACCGGCCCAACCCGCTCATCGAACAGCGTTACGCTATGCAGCTTATCGCCCCAATCAAAATCGTTACGACGGATAGCTGCGCTAATACCGTCTTTAAACGAAAACGGCCCACCCCCCGCAACCAGCTGCAGGTTGATGTCAGGATGTGCCAGCTGAAAAGCCGGCAAACGCGGTATCAGCCAGCGCATTAACAACGTCGGCTCGCAAGATAATACCAGCGGTGCATCCTGTGCCTGCTGTCGCAGCGTTTGTGCCGTATGTTCCAGAATGCCAAACGCCTGTTGCGAAGCTTGCAGCAGCACTCTCCCGGCGGCGGTCAGATGTACCCGCCGATGGCGACGTTCGAACAACGCAACGCCAAGTTCATCTTCCAGCGCCCTGACCGCTCGGCTAACCGCCCCGTGCGTCAGGCTCAGGCTGTTAGCCGCCTGGGTAAAGCTTTCCAACCGTGCAGCAGCCTCAAAACAACGCAAGCCCCCTAATGACAGGGGTCGGTTTACCTTGCGTGAGTTTTTCTCACCGATATCGTCAGTTTTCATCGTTTGTCACCATCAATCATTCCTTTTATAAATCAGATACTCTCTTCTGATTTTTTATAGGATAACTATGACCGAACTCATCGCTGTCGTCACCATTACCTTACTCGCTGTCATCAGCCCGGGGCCAGATTTTGCCATGGTGTCACGCAACAGCCTGCTGCTTTCTCGTCGTGCCGGAGTGCTGACCGCCTGCGGTATTGGCGGCGGTGTTCTTATCCACGTCAGCTACACCCTGATCGGGGTCGGCGTATTGATCCAGCAATCGCTGTGGTTGTTCACATTGTTGAAAGCAATCGGTGCCGCCTACCTGATTTACCTCGGCTTCAGCATGCTGCGTAACGCCGGTGCAAGTGCCGCTGCCTCTTCAACCACACCGGCCGCCGTTAGCGATTTCTCCGCCCTGAAAACCGGATTTTTAACTAACGTGTTGAACCCCAAAACCACCATTTTTATCGTTAGCCTGTTTATGCAGGTGGTTAACCCGCAAACGCCACTGAGCGTGCAAATAGGTTACGGGTTATTCATTGCACTTGCCCATATCCTCTGGTTCAGCGCCGTCGCACTGCTGTTTTCGGCACCGGGCATCAATGCACGTCTGCTGCGACTGCGTAAAGGCATCGACAGAGCCTTTGGGGGGTTACTGATCACCTTCGGGGCGCTGCTGGCAATCGCCGGGATAAAATAAAGCCGTGAGGATAAGTTCAGCATTCACTTCTATGCTTAGGGGGGCATATCGTTCAATCACCAAAGCGGAGAATGGAACATGGCGAAAATATTGGTCCTTTATTACTCGATGTACGGACATATTGAAACCTTGGCGGAGGCGGTGGCGGAAGGCGCTCGCCGGGTCAGTGGCGTTGAAGTGACCCTGAAACGCGTGCCTGAAACCATTCCGGCAGAAGCCTTTGCCAAAGCCGGCGGTAAACAAGATCAAAAAGCACCGGTGGCTAGCCCACAGGAGTTGGCCGATTACGATGGCATTATCTTCGGGACGCCGACACGCTTTGGCAACATGGCCGGGCAAATGCGTACCTTCCTCGACCAAACCGGCGGCCTGTGGGCTTCAGGAGCGCTGTACGGCAAAGTGGGCAGCGTCTTCTCCTCCACCGGTACCGGCGGTGGGCAGGAACATACCATTACCTCCACCTGGACCACCCTGGCGCACCATGGCTTTATTATTGTGCCGATCGGCTACGCGACCCCAGAGCTGTTTGACGTCTCGCAAGTGCGCGGCGGTACGCCTTATGGCGCAACCACCATCGCCGGTGGTGACGGCTCACGCCAGCCGAGCCAGGAAGAACTGACCATTGCCCGCTATCAGGGTGAACACGTGGCGAAAATCACCGCCAAGCTGAAAAGTTAAGCGATAACCTTCTGTTACCAGCATTGCGGGGCCGTTGATTCCTTCGGCCCCATCTTGTTGCCAACCCGCAGCAAGGTTAAAATGCCGCTCAGCCTGCCATTCATTACCTGAACGTCACGGTCGAAATTCGTTCTGCCCGTCAATCACCGCCCTGTGCCCTGATGACGGGCGTTCTGTTTTTGCGCATAGCGAAGGGAAATAAGTCAGTGTCTAAAGATTTTGATGAACTAATAAGAGACATGGATCTTATTATTGAAAATGTAGACAGTTTCAAGGCTCTGGCCCCACGCGCACCCGAACCTCCTGCGGCACCGCCTGCGGTTCATCACTACGATTCGTTCTGCGAGAATGTGGCGCTGAAAGTGGTGCTGAAGGTTCTGCTCTCGTCGGTGGATAAGATCGTCAAGGTACAGATTGCCAATAAGGTCGAGCAGGAAATTGCCCAGATAGAACAGCAGGTAGTCCGCGCCGGTGGCGGGCCGGTGTCGCCCGAAGATCTGGCTCAGATGACACAATACGTGCGCCGCACCGTCAACAACCTGCTGGAATAAACGCCAACAGGGTTAAAAAACGTGCCAACCTTCGCAGACGATATGAATTTTTACGCCTTTTTTATATCGTCTGCCTTATTCTTTATATACTTAAAGAATAAATTGACTCATTGCCGACAGGCATCTCGGGCGCAAGTATGGTCAAGAATAAGCAGATCCTGGTCGTTATTCATCTTTGCAGTTTTTTAGTTCTCCTTTACAGCCTGTCCATGATCCCTCCCCTGTTGGTGGCGTTGTTGTATAAAGAAAAAAGCGTTTTTTCTTTCTTCTATACGCTGGTCATTGCCGGCTCTCTCGGCGGACTGGGTTGGTTTAGCACCCGTCAGTCCAGGGTACAACTGCGCACGCAGGACGGTTTTCTAATCATTGTGTTGTTCTGGCTGCTGTTTTCCATGGTCAGCGCCCTGCCGTTATGGATGGATGACACGCTAAACATCAGCCTGACTGACGCCATGTTCGAAGGCGTTTCCGGTATTACCACCACCGGCGCTTCGGTGCTCAATGATGTTTCCGGCCTGCCTAAATCTTTCCTTTACTACCGCTCCCAGCTCAATTTTATCGGCGGCCTCGGTGTCATTGTATTAGCCGTTGCGGTACTGCCGTTGCTCGGCATTGGGGGGGCCAAGCTTTATCAGTCGGAAATGCCCGGCCCGTTTAAGGAAGAACGCCTGACCCCGCGACTGGCCGACACCTCGAAAAACCTGTGGCTGATTTATCTCGGCCTGGGGTTGGCCTGTACGGTGGCATTCCGCATTGCAGGCATGGACTGGTTTGATGCCCTCTGCCATGGGATCTCCACTGTTTCACTCGGGGGGTTTTCCACCCGCAATGAGAGCCTGGGCTTTTACGATAGCTCGGCGGTGGAAATGGTCGGCGGGATTTTCTCTATCCTGGCGGCGGTGAACTTCACCCTGTATTTCGTCGCCGTAGGGCGCCGCAGCCTGACGCCGCTCTACAGAAACCCGGAACTGCGCTTTTTCCTGCTGGTGCTGTCAATTATCGTGGCGATTGTCTGCTTCGAGCTGTACCGCTCTGGCATGTACGGTGCCAAAGATTCCTTCGTACACGGCTTTTTCCTCACCAGTTCGATGATGACCGACAACGGGTTGGCTACCGCCGACTATGCCAAAATGCCCTCTCACACCATTATGCTGTTGTTGGCGGCGAGCTTTTTCGGCGGTTGTGTCGGTTCAACCTGTGGCGGTATCAAGGCACTGCGTTTTTTGATTATGTACAAGCAGAGCCGGCATGAGATCAACCAACTGGTTCACCCCAATGCCATTTTCACCATCAAGGTTGGCAATGCCCCTATTCAGGATCGCGTGTTGCGTTCGGTCTGGAGCTTCTTCTTTTTATATGTTTTCTTCAGCTGTTTCTTCGTTTGGCTGCTGAACCTGATGGGCTATGACCTGGTCACTTCCTTCGCTACCGTCGCCGCCTGTATCAATAATATGGGATTAGGCTTTGGTGAAACCGCCGCCGGGTTTGGTACGCTCAGCGATGCGGCCAAATGGCTGATGTGCTCGGCGATGCTGCTTGGCCGTCTTGAGATTTACCCGATGCTGATTTTATGCTCCCGCGCTTTTTGGCGTTTTTGATACCTTCGCCCCTGTCGCCGCACAGCCTGTTTTTTATCAACGTTGCTGTACCAACGCTGACACATTCATAACGTGAATGTGTTGCATTGTTGTATTCGTTTCATTGCGATAAGTTAATTTTACTGTAAATAAATACAGTATAATTTTGACTTATTGAGGATATGAATATGCGCTTTAACAAGATGTTAGCTCTGGCTGCCCTGCTGTTTACCGCTCAGGCTTCCGCCGATACGCTGGAATCCATCGACAACTGTGCGGTCGGTTGCCCAACCGGCGGCAGCAGCAATGTGTCGATCGTTCGCCACGCTTATACGCTGAACAACAACAGCACCACCAAGTTCGCCAACTGGGTGGCTTATCACATTACCAAGGACACGCCTGCCAGTGGCAAAACGCGCAACTGGAAGACCGATCCGGCACTGAACCCGGCGGATACGCTGATCCCGGCGGATTACACCGGTGCCAACGCGGCGCTGAAGGTCGACCGTGGGCATCAGGCACCGCTGGCCTCTTTGGCAGGGGTCTCTGACTGGGAATCGCTGAACTACCTTTCCAACATCACACCGCAGATGGCTGACCTGAACCAGGGTTCCTGGGCACGGTTGGAAGATCAGGAACGCAAGCTGATTGACCGGGCAGACATCAGTTCGGTGTATACCGTGACCGGTCCGCTGTACGAACGCAATATGGGTAAACTGCCGGGTACCCAAAAAGCACATACCATCCCCAGCGCTTACTGGAAGGTGATTTTTATCAATAACAGCCCGGAAGTGAACCACTATGCGGCGTTTCTGTTTGATCAAAACACCCCGAAAAACGCCGATTTCTGTCAGTACCGCGTAACGGTTAACGAAATTGAGAAGCGCACCGGGCTGATTATCTGGGCCGGTCTGCCGGATGACGTGCAGGCGTCGCTGAAGGCCAAGCCGGGCGTGCTGCCGGAACTGATGGGCTGCAAGAGCTAACGCATAAACCGGAAACCCGCTGCGGCGGGTTTTTTATTCTTTACGTGCTGTTTTGTCAGAATACCTAAGCAAGTTTATTGCCGGAAAGTTATCGCCAAGTTAATATCCCGCCAAATTATTAGAAATAAAACCATAAGCAATGGAGTTATTCCATTGTTGATTATTTTTTATCCCTCTTTACCCGCTCCCTTTTGCCTTATTCGGCACTAACACCTGTTGTGAGAAAAACACATGGAAAATTTATTATCAGACGATGGTGGGCTTCCCGCCCAAAATGGAACCGGTTTCAGTCGACGTGAAGTGCTGCTGGGGCTAGCCTCAACCCTGCTGGCCGGCTCGCTGCTCAGTTATCCTTTCCTCAGCCTGGCTGAACAACAAACCGCCGCAGCCAACCCATTGCAGTTTGCCCGCTTCTTCAAAATATCTCAGACATTGACCGAACATCAGGATATCGATCAGGGGATGTCGGCGCGTATTTTTACTGCGCTGCATAACCAGAATGCCCAATTCGCTACACAGGTTGAGCAACTCGGCGGTCTGTTACAAGCGGGCCAGAGTGCCCAACAGTTGCAAAAACAGGCCGTTCAGGCCGGCTTGCAAGATGTGGTCACCGCAATTATCACCGCCTGGTATACCGGCACCGTCGGCCATGGCCAAACGGCGCAGCTGATTGCCTATAAAGACGCGTTGATGTATCGCCCCGCCAGCGACGCGTTAATTGTTCCCACCTACTGCGGCAATGGACCGCTGTGGTGGACCGCAGCCCCGCCTGCCGTCAATGTTTCCTTGTGATCTAAGAGCCTTCTGATGAAAAAACCTGTATTTACCGCCGATGGCAACGCATCGGCCGATATTGTGATCGTGGGCTCCGGCATCGTCGGCGGCATGATGGCCGATCAATTGGTCAGCCAGGGTTATTCTGTGCTGGTGCTGGAAGCGGGCCTGCGTATCGAGCGCAGTCAGGCCGTAGAGAACTGGCGTAATATGCCTTTTGACAACCGCGCCGGCTCAGATTACCAGGGGCTTTACCCACAATCTGAATTCGCCACCGCACCGCTCTATTTCCCGGAAAACAACTATGTTGCGCTGAGCGGCCCGAGCGCCGGCAGTTTCAAGCAGGGTTATCTGCGCACCGTCGGCGGCACCACCTGGCACTGGGCCGCCTCCTGCTGGCGCCACCTGCCCAGTGATTTCCAAATGAAAACGCTGTACGGCGTTGGCCGCGACTGGCCGATTTCCTACGACGAGCTGGAACCCTACTATTGCCGAGCCGAGGAAGAAATTGGCGTCGCCGGCCCCAACGATCCGCAACAGCAATCCCCGGTTGAACGTAGCAAACCTTACCCGATGGATATGGTGCCCTGGGCTCACGGCGACATCCGCTTTGCCGAGGTGGTAAACCCGCATGGTTACCGCTCCGTTCCCATCCCACAGGGGCGCAGTATCCATCCCTGGAAAGGCCGTCCGACCTGCTGCGGTAACAACAACTGCCAACCCATTTGCCCGATAGGCGCCATGTACAACGGCATTCATCATATTGAACGTGCTGAAATGAAAGGCGCAGTGGTGCTGGCCGAAGCGGTGGTCTACAAGATTGACACCGATGAGCAAAATCAGGTGACGGCAGTCCATTGGCTGGACAACAAAAAACAATCCCACCAGGCCACAGCCAAGGCTTTTGCATTAGCCTGTAACGGCATAGAAACCCCGCGCCTGCTGCTGATGGCGGCTAATGAGCGCAATCCCAACGGCATCGCCAACGCCTCCGATCAGGTGGGCCGCAATATGATGGACCACTCGGGCTTCCACTGTACTTTCCTGGCGAAAGAACCCCTGTGGCTGGGGCGAGGCCCGGCACAAAGCAGTTGCCTGGTTGGCCCGCGTGACGGCGAGTTCCGCAAAGACTACTCGGCCAACAAAATGATCCTCAACAATATCAACCGGGTGGTACCGGCTACCCAGAAAGCGTTGGAAAAAGGCCTGGTCGGCAAAGAGTTGGACGCCGAAATCCGCCGGCGCGCCGCCTATGGCGTCGATTTATCCATCAGCCTGGAACCGTTACCAGACCCCAATAACCGCCTGACTCTGAGTAAAACCCGTAAAGATGCTCATGGCCTGCCTTGCCCAGACATCCACTACGACGTCGGCGACTATGTGCGTAAGGGTTCAGAGGCCGCGCATAAACAGCTGGAGCACATCGGCCAACTGTTTGATGCCGAAGAGTTCAACATCACCACCAGTCTGAACGCCAATAACCATATTATGGGCGGCACCATCATGGGCCACAGCCCCGAAGACTCGGTGGTAGACGGCAATTGCCGTACTCATGACCATGCCAACCTTTGGTTGCCGGGCGGCGGTGCCATTCCCTCCGCCAGCGTGGTGAACAGTACCCTGACCATGGCCGCATTGGGCATCAAGGCCGCCGATGACATTGCACGGCAACTGGCGGTGAAACCATGAAAAACCAGCTAAAACTCACGTTTTTGTCCCTGCTGTTACTCGGGAGTAGCGCCGCACAGGCGACAGACGACGGTGATTTGAGCGGTGCGGCGTTGATTAAGAAGGGAGAACAGCTTGCCATCGCCTCCGACTGTCAGGCATGCCATACCAAACCGGAGGGCGGCACGCCGTTTGCCGGCGGTTATGGCATCAGTTCCCCCATGGGCGTGATTTACGCCACCAATATCACCCCGTCCAACGCCGAGGGCATTGGCAGTTATAGCGAAGAGCAGTTTTCCCGCGCGGTCAGGGACGGTATCCGTGCCGACGGCACCCACCTCTACCCTGCAATGCCCTATACCTCTTACACCCGCTTGAGCGACGCGGACATCAAAGCGCTGTATGCCTACTTTATGCATGGCGTAAAAGCTGTCGATCAGAAAAATACGCTGACCGATCTGCCGTTTCCGTTCAATCTGCGCTTTAGCATGGCGGCCTGGAATTTGCTGTTTCTGAAAGAGGGGCGCTTTGCGCCAGACAGCAGCAAAAGCGAACAATGGAATCGGGGCGCTTATCTGGTCAATGGCCCAGGACACTGCGATACCTGCCACACCCCACGCAACCTGCTGATGGCTGAAGACGATAGTCAGGCGCTGGCGGGCGGTATGGTCGGCAGTTGGTATGCGCCCAACATCACCTCCGACCCAATCAGCGGTATTGGTGGTTGGAGCCAGCAGCAATTGGTGCAGTATTTGAAAAGCGGCCAGGTGGCCGGTAAGAACCAGGCTGCGGGCGGCATGGCGGAAGCGATCGAAAACAGCCTGCAGTATTTTTCCGATGCTGATTTATCGGCCATCGCCGTTTACCTGAAAAGCACCGCACCGATCAGGGACAGCCATGACCGCCAGGCGGCCGACAGCTATGGCAAGCCGGCTAGCGTTGAGCCTCAGTTGCGTGGGCTACACCCTGCCACGGCCAATAACACCCTGACCGATGGCGCTGCGCTGTTTAGCGGCAACTGCGCCAGTTGCCACCAGCCGGACGGCAGCGGCAGCAAAAATCAGGCTTACCCTTCGCTGTTCAATAATACGGCCACCGGGGCCGGTAACCCGGCTAACCTGATTTCGGCGATTCTGTTCGGCGTTGAACGAAAGGTTGGCGGTGAACACGTGCTGATGCCGAACTTTGGCCCACAGTCATATGTTAATCCTCTAAACGACCAGCAGATCGCTGCTATCAGCAATTATGTCCTGCAGCAGTACGGCAATCCTGCGGTTAAGGTCAGCGCCACGGACGTCGCCGTATTACGGCAAGGTGGCCCGATCCCGCTGCTGGCCCGGTTGCAGCCTTATATGGCCCCGGCAATCGGCGTGGCGGTACTGGCATTACTTATCCTGGTCTGGCTGATGGGGAGAAAACGGCGTTAAATTCTGTGACTGCAGCTGGGGAGCTATCCCCGGCTTGCAGGTTTGGCCGCAAGCCACGCAGGGATAGTTTTTGCCTTAATCCTGAAGAATTCGGCATGGGTGCTTTTAGTGAGTTTGATTTTCCACGCGGGTGATGCCGTGTTTTTTCATGACTTCTTCCATGGTCAGATTTTCATCATCCGGTGTTTCGTCAATGACAACATCTTGCGGACGAACATAAGGTTTGGTGGCACGTTTGAACATCCACCACCAAACGAACACCAGAAACGCACCGGACTTCAGAAAGATCATGGTCCACAATGCTATTTGATACCAGGTCATCTCTATCTCCATGAAAGAGTTAAACGCGATCGCGCCAGCCTATTTTACCCTCTGCATTGTCCCGATCAATAGTCAACGACCTATCCCCCGGGGTCAGGGCCGCTGTTATAGCCGTTTCTATCATGAATTGCTCTACCTTGCCGCCAGCAGCATCTTGCATGGCCTCCGATTCCCCACCAGAGCCTCTGTTTATCCAGTTGCCGCTATTGCAGGTTTGGCCACCTCGTTTTCCCTTCGAAAAGAGCGGATTACCCTTTCTCGCAGGCTCCGCTTTCATATAGCTAAAACGTCTAACCAAACCACTTAAAATAGCTGTTTAAACCAAAAAATGTTAATAGCCCTGCTTTTTCGCTATACTCGCCGGGTTAGATTTCTCGGGCAGCCTGTTTTGCCCACTTTTTATGGAGCTGTTTTAACGGATTAACCCCCCTCACTCCTAACGGACTAGCTAGAAGGTATTCTATGAGCCAAAACGACACTGAAATTGTGGCACGTCGTAGCCATATCAATCCTCCGGTATTTTTTATCTCTGCCGCTTTAATCATCGTCCTGGTGGCCTTTGCCGCCCTGTACCCCGAGTTGGCCGATCGCAAATTCAAAGCGTTGCAACAGGGTATTTTCACTAACGCCAGCTGGTTTTATATTCTGGCGGTGGCACTGATCCTGATGAGCGTGACCTATCTGGGTTTATCGCGTTACGGCAATATCAAGCTCGGGCCGGATCACGCCCAGCCAGACTTTAGCTATGTTTCATGGTTCGCCATGCTGTTTTCCGCCGGGATGGGCATTGGCCTGATGTTCTTTGGCGTCGCCGAACCCGTGATGCATTACCTTTCCCCCCCCGTCGGAACGCCGGAAACAGTGGAAGCGGCTAAACAGGCCATGCGCCTAACCTTCTTCCACTGGGGCCTGCATGCCTGGGCAATCTACGCCATCGTGGCGCTGATCCTGGCCTTCTTCAGCTATCGCCACGGCCTGCCGCTGACGCTGCGTTCCGCGCTGTATCCTATTATCGGCGATCGCATTTATGGGCCGATTGGCCACGCGGTAGATATTTTTGCGGTGATTGGTACCGTGTTCGGTGTCGCAACCTCGCTGGGCTACGGTGTGTTGCAGGTTAATGCCGGTCTTAACCACCTGTTTGGCTTGCCGATCAACGCAACGGTGCAGGTGGTTCTGATCGTGGTGATCACCGGCTTGGCTACGCTGTCAGTGGTTTCCGGATTGGATAAAGGCATCCGCATTCTGTCCGAATTGAACCTCGGCCTGGCCGTGTTGCTGCTGGTGCTGGTGGCTGCGCTCGGCCCGACCGTGCTGTTGTTGAAATCCTTTGTCGAAAATACCGGCGGTTATCTCTCTGACATCGTCAGCAAGACTTTTAACCTGTATGCCTATGAGCCGAAATCCAGTAACTGGCTGGGCGGTTGGACGCTGCTGTATTGGGGCTGGTGGTTGTCATGGTCACCTTTCGTCGGCATGTTTATCGCCCGCGTTTCACGCGGACGTACCATTCGTGAATTCGTTACCGGCGTGCTGTTTGTCCCTGCGGGCTTTACGCTACTGTGGATGACCGTGTTCGGTAATAGCGCCATTAATCTGATCATGGCCGAAGGTGCGCGCGATCTGGCTAACACGGTGCAAAATGACGTAGCACTGGCACTGTTCAACTTCCTGGAACATTTCCCGTTCTCTAATATCTTGTCATTTATCGCGATGGCCATGGTCGTCGTCTTCTTCGTCACCTCAGCGGATTCGGGGGCGATGGTGGTAGATACCCTGGCTTCCGGGGGCACCGACCAAACTCCGGTCTGGCAGCGAATTTTCTGGGCCGGCATGATGGGCCTGGTCGCCATTGCCTTATTGCTGGCCGGTGGGCTGAGCGCGTTGCAAACCGTGACCATCGCCAGTGCCCTGCCGTTCTCGATGATATTGCTGGTGTCTATCTACGGGCTGTTAAAAGCCTTGCGTATCGACGCCCACAAACGCGACAGCCAGACCACCACCACGATTGCACCGACCGCCGCACGCAATCCGATCTCATGGCAACGGCGTTTACGCAATATTGCTTATTTCCCTAAACGTTCACAGGTAAAACGTTTTGTCGGTGAAGTAGTTCAACCGGCCATGGCGCTGGTAGAAGCTGAATTAGCCAAGCAAAATACCACTTCCTCTATCGATGATTCACAGGACGATCGCATCCGTTTCGAAGTCGATTTGGGTGATGACCTAAACTTTGTCTATGAGGTGCGCCTGCGAGCCTATATTCAACCGGCCTTTGCGCTGGCGGGCTTGAAAGACGAGGAACGTGATGAGGAACATAAGTACTACCGGGGTGAAGTCCACCTGAAAGAAGGGGGCCAGGATTACGATGTAATGGGCTGGACGCAAGAACAGGTTATTCACGATATTCTCGACCAATACGAGAAACACCTGCACTTCCTGCACCTGCTACGCTAGTTCTCTTTGCTGAAACTCTGCCGCCCCATCCGGGGCGGCTTTTTTATACGTGGTGACACGCCAGCCATTTTCCGGCCATAAAAAAACCCCGCGCTCTAAGAGCACGGGGTCATAATTTATGGCGGAGGAGCAGAGATTCGAACTCTGGAACGGTTTCCCGTCGACGGTTTTCAAGACCGTTGCCTTCAGCCACTCGGCCACCCCTCCGCAACGAGCCGAACTATAAACACAGCCGATCCGCTTGTAAAGCCCATTACCGTTCAACTGAGCGAAAAAACAGCACTTGGCGAGTAAGCGTTGAATAAAACGCCAACTCCGGCTCAAGGTTGCAACAATGATAACTAAGGGTAAAGATTGGTAAACAAACTTTAATCAAACGCTTGCGCTGCCTATCATCGTCACTAATTTTGTGATGACCTGATAAGAGAGATCATTATGGACCGCATCGTCGTCTCATCCTCCTCACGCGACTCATTGCTGAGTACGCATAAGGTTCTGCGTAACACCTACTTTCTGCTTTCGCTGACGCTGGCATTCTCGGCGCTTACCGCTACCGCCAGCACCATGCTGGGGCTGCCGGCACCGGGCCTGTTGCTGATGCTGGTCGGTTTCTATGGGCTGATGTTCCTGACCCATAAGCTGGCAAACAGCCCCGCCGGTATTCTGGCGGCCTTCGCACTGACCGGTTTTATGGGCTACGCCCTGGGGCCGATCCTCAGTTCGTTCATTAATACCGGAGCCGGTGACCTGATCATGCTGGCGCTGGGTGGCACCGCGGTGGTGTTCTTCTGCTGTTCAGCCTACGTGCTGACTACCCGCAAGGATATGTCGTTCCTGTCCGGGATGATGATGGCCGGTTTTGTGGTGCTGCTGGTTGCAGTCATCGCCAACCTGTTCCTGCAGATCCCTGCCCTGCATCTGGCCATTAGCGCGCTGTTTATCCTGTTCTCCGCCGGTGCCATCCTGTGGGAAACCAGCAATATTATCCACGGCGGCGAAACCAACTACATCCGCGCTACCGTTAGCCTGTATGTATCGCTGTACAACATGTTCATCAGCCTGTTGAGCATTCTGGGCTTCGCACGCAGCAACTGATTTAACGCCTGAAGAATCCCCAAGGCCCCGCTCCCGCGGGGCTTTATTTTTTGCAGCGACAAAAGTTTGCTAAACTGACGGCCGTTCTGAATTACCCATTACCGAGGCAGTATGTTGGAGTATCAAGGTCAGGTTATTGAAACTGACGCACAGGGTTACCTGAAAAACAGCGCCGATTGGCATGAGGCCCTGGCGCCGCTGCTGGCCGCACAGGAAGAAATAACGCTAACCGAAGCCCATTGGGAAGTGGTGCGTTTCGTACGCGGCTTTTACCTGGAATTTAATACTTCACCGGCAATCCGCATGCTGGTCAAGGCCATGGCGCAGAAGTACGGCGAAGAGAAAGGCAACAGCCGTTATCTCTACCGTTTATTCCCCAAAGGCCCGGCCAAGCAGGCAACCAAGATAGCCGGCCTGCCGAAACCGGTAAAATGTATCTGAAACGCTAATAGCGAATGCTGAAGCCTTGAAAATCGGCCGCGCCTCGCGGTTCCACCAGCACGCGATCGACCCGTGCACTCCGCGGGCCGCCATTTTTCAGCCATTCTACCAGCTTGTCCACCTGCGCTTGTTCGCCGCAGGCCAGTACTTCAACGCTGCCGTCATCAAGATTACGCGCGTAGCCGCTTAACCCCAATGCCGTCGCCTGATGCTGGGTGTTGTAACGAAACCCCACCCCTTGCACGACGCCATAGACATACGCAGCAATGCAAACTTGTGTCATAATCGACCCCTTATCGACTTTCGTTTATGGTATTGCCTGTGCATCTGCACGGCGACGCCACTCATTTTATCTAGCTGGCAGCATTCTTAATTATGACCGTACGCCTGTTTCTCGCCAAAGGACGTGAAAAGTCCTTACTCCGTCGCCACCCATGGGTGTTTTCCGGCGCTGTTCAACGTGTTGAAGGTAAAGCCCTTTCTGGCGAAACCATCGATATTCACGACGCCCAGGGCAAATGGCTGGCGCGCGGCGCCTACTCACCAGAGTCGCAAATCCGTGCCCGCGTCTGGACCTTTCAGCCGGACGAAGAAATTAACATCGAATTCTTCATCCGCCGTTTACAACAGGCGCAAAGCTGGCGTGATTGGGTTGCTAAACGTGATGGGCTGGACGGCTACCGCCTGATCGCCGGCGAATCCGATGGTATGCCAGGCATTACTATCGATCGCTTCCAGAACTTCCTGGTGTTGCAGTTGCTGTCCGCCGGCGCTGAATATCAGCGTGCCGCGTTGATTACCGCTTTGCAGCATTGTTACCCGGAATGTGCCATCTACGATCGTTCAGACGTCGCGGTACGTAAAAAAGAAGGTTTACCCTTGGCTCAGGGTCAGGTCGTGGGCGATCTGCCCCCTGCTCTGCTGCCTATCACCGAACATGGCATGAAGCTGCTGGTGGATATTCAGCAAGGCCATAAAACCGGTTTTTACCTCGACCAGCGCGACAGCCGTCTGGCCGCACGTAACTATTCCGCCGGCCGCCGCGTACTTAACTGCTTCTCCTATACCGGTGCCTTCGCCGTATCAGCCCTGATGGGCGGTTGTACTCAGGTGATCAGCGTTGATACGTCGCAAGCTGCGCTTGATATTGCCAAACAGAACGTCGAGCTGAACCAGTTAGACCTGAGCAAAGCCGAATTTGTCCGTGACGACGTGTTCCAACTGCTGCGCGCTTACCGCACTCAGGGTGAAAAATTCGACCTGATCATTATGGATCCACCGAAGTTCGTCGAAAACAAAAACCAACTGGCCGGTGCTTGCCGCGGTTATAAAGATATCAACATGTTGGCGCTGCAGCTGCTGAACCCAGGCGGTATTTTGCTTAGCTTCTCTTGTTCCGGTCTGATGCCAACCGATTTATTCCAGAAAATTTTGGCCGATGCCGCTGTAGATGCCGGGCGTGATGTACAATTTATAGAGCAGTATCGTCAGGCTGCCGATCACCCGGTTATCGCGACTTATCCTGAAGGGCTGTATTTGAAAGGGTTTGCGTGTCGGGTGATGTAACTTGAAATACGCTGTTTTGCCCTCATATAGAGAGCAAGGCACTGTTTCTCAGGAGGTCATCATGATTGCCAGCAAATTCGGTATCGGACAACAGGTTCGGCATAAGCTGCTGGGGTACTTGGGGGTGGTGATTGATATCGACCCTGAATACTCTATGGAACAGCCTAAGGCTGATGAAATAGCAGCGAATACCGATCTACGTTTCGCCCCTTGGTACCACGTGGTGATGGAAGACGAAGAAGGCCAACCGGTGCATACCTATCTGGCGGAAGCGCAGTTAGATGGGGAAGCCCAGGAAGCTCATCCTGAACAACCTTCGCTGGACGAATTGGCGGAGTCTATCCGCCATCAGCTACAAGCCCCCCGCCTGCGCAACTGATGCGCCAGGCCTGAGAAACACCTGATAAAAGCCTGGCACCATGCCAGGTTTTTTTCTTTCAGCGTTCCAGTCCCAGACGCGGAATTTCGATTTTAGGGCAGCGATCCATCACCACTTTCAGCCCCGCCTCGTTTGCCAATGCCGCGGCCTGCTCATTAATGACGCCGATTTGCAGCCACAATACTTTGGCACCAATCGCAATGGCCTCTTGCGCTACCGCATATGCCGCTTCTGAATTACGGAACACGTCAACCATATCCACCGGATGCGGGATATCCTTCAACGTGGCGTAGGCCTGCTGGCCCAGAAAGGTTTGCCCCGCCAGTTTTGGGCTGACCGGCGTAACCTGATAACCCTGAGCAAGCAGATAGGCCATCACGCCATAACTCGGCCGCGCCGGATTATCACTGGCGCCCACCAGCGCAATGGTTTTCACCTGCTGCAGCAGGCCGGCAATATCGTTGTCTTGCATTTTCCGCTCCCAATTATCGACGGGGGATTTCCCTATTTCGAGTGTAACCCACTGACCTTAAATCGGCTAAACCCAGAGTCACGGAAACTCCCGGCGACTTTTGCGGTCTGATGCTGTCACTGTCAGCCTCTGTCGGGTTAAATGGTGTCAAAATAAATATAAATGTGTATATTTGTAACAATAGAACGCAATACTGAAAAACTTTGACACAGTCTATGGCGTGTTCAACACTAATAGCGATGCGCTTATAAGGAGATAACAATGAAATTTGGTCTGATGGTTGCGGCGCTGCTCAGCATCGGTATCAGCATGCCTGCCGCGGCTACGACCCTGAAACTCTCTCCTGACATCGACCTGCTGGTGGTCGACGGCAAGAAAATGACAGGTTCGTTGTTAAAAGGCGCTGACAGCCTGGAGCTGGATGGCGGACAACATCAATTACTCTTTAAAGTGGCCAAATCTGTACGCTCAGGGCAAAACGAACAAACTGTCTATGCTTCACCTCCGCTGATCGCCACCTTCAATACGCAAAATATCAGCTCCGTAGCCATTGAGCTGCCGCGTATTGAAAATGTCCGGGATGGTCAGCGATTTGATAAAACGTTCAATTATCAGGTAATTGATAAGAACGGCAATGCGTTGGCCATGAAACACGACGTATTACGCCCCGACGACATCACGCTTAACATCGATCTGGAAAAGTTGATGGCGGATTACAACAGTCAGAAACACCCGGCTTCCGTACCGGCGTTCACCCATGTTCGCTCCACCACAACCGGCTCACCGCTGGCGAGTGCAGCGTTAAACTCCCCCACAGTGACACTGAAAGGTGAAAACGTTTCCGAGCAAATGCTGCAATACTGGTTCCAGCAGGCAGACAAAGAAACGCAGAAACGTTTTCTTCATTGGGCAAATAAACAGGCGGTGCGTTAAGCAAGATTGATGACGCCTTTTATTTAAAGGCGCGCTTTCTTCGCATTTTCAGGTGTAAACGCTAGGCAGTGAAAAACAGTTTCAGTAATCTGTCGCACATCACCCGATTAGCGAAGGAACTCCAGATGGAATTTACTACCCGCACTATCGCCGCGCGCAAACACATTGCGCTGGTGGCGCACGATCACCGTAAGCAAGCCCTGCTGGCATGGGTTGAAGACAATAAGTCCGTGCTGGAACAACACCAACTTTATGCCACCGGAACTACCGGTAACCTGATCCAGCAAGCCACCGGTATTCCGGTAAATAGCATGCTGAGCGGACCTATGGGGGGTGACCAGCAGGTGGGGGCACTGATTGCCGAAGGCAAAATCGATATGTTGATTTTCTTTTGGGATCCATTGAACGCAGTGCCCCACGATCCGGATGTGAAAGCCCTGCTGCGCCTGGCGACAGTATGGAATATTCCCGTCGCCACCAACCGCTCCACCGCAGACTTCCTGATTGACTCCTCACTGTTCAAGAGCGAAGTGGAAATCGCCATCCCTGACTACCAACGCTACTTGCAGGATCGTCTGAAGTAACCATCACGGCCTGGTTTCCGCCAGGCATTGGGTTTAGGGCTTCTTCTGCGAGGGTACGCCAAGATCCTGCAGTTGTTCAACGAACACTGAAGGACGCTCGCGATCCTGCAATAACCACACCTGATGCTTGGCGCGAGTTAGCGCCACGTACAGCAGTCGCCGCTCCTCGGCATCCGGGAAGTCTTCCGGCTGCGGCAACAGAACATCTTCTAATATCGACTCACGCGCAACCGCAGGAAAACCGTCGTTACCCTGATGCAAACCGGCGATAATCACGTACTCAGCCTGCTGCCCTTTGCTGGCGTGGATGGTCATAAACTCAATGGTCAATTTAGGCCAGCGGGTTGCCGCTTTTGACAACGCTTGCGGCTTCAGATGATGGTAACGTGCCAACACCAGAATCCGCTCCTCCGGCTTGGCATAGCCACTCAGCTTATCCAACAAATTTTCGAGCTGTTCATGCGCTAGCAGAACCACCGATTTCTTGTTGCCTTTACTCAGGCTGTTCAGCGGTTTCTTCAACTGGTATGGATTCTGCTGTACAAAGCGGTTCGCCACCTCACCAATGCGTTCATTGAAACGGTAAGTGGTGTCGAGCGCACATTGTGCCCCTTCGCCAAAGTTCTCGGCAAATGCTGTGGTCAGCGTCAGTTCGGCCCCGCTGAAACGGTAGATAGCCTGCCAGTCATCACCCACAGCAAACAGGCAGGTCTGTTTGTTTTGTTTACGTAGCGCCGCCAGCAGTTGTGCCCGTTGCGGTGAGATATCCTGAAACTCATCGACCAGGATATGTTTCCACGGGCTGACAAAACGCCCTTTCTCCAGAATATTGACCGCCTGATGGATCAGGCCGGAAAAGTCTACTGCCCCCTCATCTTTCAGGGCGCCTTTCCAGGCTTTGAGCAACGGTGCCATCAGCCGGATACGTTTTGAAAACAGGTCACGGACCTCTTCATCCGCCTGTTCGATCATTTCCGCCTGGCTACCGCCGTGCATCCGCATCAACCCCAGCCAACGTTCCAGTCGGCCAGCCAACCGTTCTGCCAGGCGTTTATCCTGCCAAAAATCACCTTCCGGCACTTCCCATTCCAGTTCTTCGAGCAACCATTGACGCCACCCTTTAGCCTGTGCTTTTTTTTCTGCACACTGCTGCTGCCAATGGGTTATCAACAAGGCTCTTCGAGCCTTACTGTCCGTTTCCAGCTTACTGATCGCCGGTACCTTGCGGTTACCCTGCTGGATAATCTGCAGTGCCAATGCGTGGAAGGTTTTGGCTTGAATGGCCACGCTGCCCAGGCGCTCCTGAATGCGCTCGTTCATCTCTTCCGCTGCCTGACGGCCAAACGCCAACAACAGTATTTGCCCCGGTTCAGCCTCCTGACGACGCAGCAGCCAACCGGCTCGCGCCACCAGCACCGAGGTTTTTCCGCTGCCAGCCCCGGCCAGTACCAACACTGAATCTTCGCCATTAACTACTGCGCGGCTTTGCGAGTCGTTGAGGGGGGAAGTTTCGATGTTCTGGAAGAAGTCGTGGTAGCTCTCCAGCATACGTTCGGTCCACTGCTGATTACGCTGCCCTACACTGTGCAACCCATGCAGCAGCCATTGCTGACAAAGCAGATAATCATCCCGACAATTGTCAAATTGCTCCAGTCGCGCCACCGGCATAGGTAAGGCACCGAAAGACTCGCGAATTTGTTGCTGCAGCTTGCCCAGTTCGGATTTTTTAAACCATTTATCCTGCTGTTCAATACGCTGGATATGTTCAACCTGTTGTTGCAACACGCCGGCACTGACCTCGCTCATTTCGGCGCTCCACTGTTGCCAGGCCTGCTGGAGATAATGATAGAAGCGTTGGGTTTCCTGCCATTCAGTACCATGCAGGCGCACCACTTTCTCATCCGGCAGCTCAAACTCCAGCTCGCCCCAGACGATGCCCCGCTTGCACCGGACATGAATCAACTGATTGAAAGGAATAAGATATTCATGCTTTTCACCGCTCACCTCGACACCAGCGTGCAGCAACCGCACACGGTTGTAAGGATGCTGAGCCAGGTGTTTCCCCAGCGATGTCGCTTTAAGTTCCATATCGTCGCGCCATGACTATGTTGAGATTAAATAACGGATATCTGCCAGTTTACCTGCGATAAGCAGTGGCACTCTAGCGCTAAAAAAAGGGTAGAATAGATTTTGCGTTTTGATAGCAAACGCACCGCATCGCGGTTTGGCCATCATTAGAGCAGAATGACGACTATGCGTACTGTACTGAATATTCTTAATTTTGTGTTAGGCGGCTTTTTCACCACCCTTGGCTGGCTGGTCGCAACGGTGTTTAGCGTAGTGCTGATCATCACCCTTCCGCTAACCCGCTCCTGCTGGGAAATCACCAAGCTATCGTTACTGCCATTCGGTAACGAAGCAATTCACGTTAATGAATTGTACCCGGAAAAAAGCAATGCACTGCTTTCTGCCAGTGGCTCACTGCTGAACATTATCTGGCTGATCCTGTTCGGCTGGTGGCTGTGCCTGTCGCATATTGCCGCCGGGATTGTGCAGTGTGTAACGATTATTGGCATCCCGGTGGGTATAGCCAATTTTAAAATCGCCGCCATTGCCCTGTGGCCGGTCGGGCGACGTGTGGTATCCGTTGAAATGGCGCAACAGGCCAGAACTGAAAATGCCCGACGTCAGTATCAGCAGCGTTAATTTTTTCTCCGCCTGAGGAGTTTTTCGTGCTCTCTTTTGCACCAGCAATACGCCGTTATGCCTACAACAGCAATCTGCTTTATGATCTGCGCATCTTCATTGCACTGGCGGGTGCAGCCGCCGTCCCCTGGTGGTTAGCCATTCCCAAACTTACCATTCCCTTGACTTTGGGAGTGGTGGCAGCGGCGTTGACCGATCTGGATGATCGCCTGGCTGGCAGGTTACGCAATCTGTTGATCACACTGGTGTGTTTTTTTGTTGCTTCCGCCTCCATTGAACTGCTGTTTCCTTATCCGTGGCTGTTCGCTCTTGGCCTCACCGCCTCCACCTGCGGTTTTATTTTGCTGGGTGCTCTGGGGCAACGTTACGCCACCATTGCGTTTGGTGCCTTGCTGATCGCAGTCTATACCATGCTAGGCACCTCAATGTATGACGCCTGGTATCAACAACCGACGCTGCTGATCATTGGAGCCCTGTGGTACAACCTGCTGACGCTGATTGGCCACCTGATCTTTCCTATCCGACCTCTGCAGGAAAATCTGGCGCGTTGTTACAATCAATTGGCAAGTTATCTGGATGCCAAGGCCAACCTATTTGACCCAGACGTCGAGCATGATGCAGACCTGCCGTGGATGGACGTTGCCATGGCCAACAGTGCTCTGGTGACCATTCTTAACCAGACCAAAGTTTCATTGCTGACGCGGTTAAAAGGCGACCGAGGACAACGCGGTACCCGCCGCACGCTGCATTATTATTTCGTTGCCCAGGATATCCATGAGCGCGCCAGTTCCTCCCACGTTCAATATCAGGCACTGAGTCGACAGTTTCGTCACAGTGATATTTTGTTTCGTTTCCAACGCTTGCTCAGCATGCAGGCTCGCGCCTGTCAGCAGTTGGCACAGTCGATTTTGCTGCGGCAAAAGTATCAGCACAACCTTCGTTTCGAACCGGCCTTTGGCCGTATTGAAGAAGCACTGACTCGCATTGCCGTAACTCCGGAAAACCGTGAGCTGACCAAAGCACTATCGCACCTGTTGAAAAATTTACGCGCAATTGACGCCCAACTGGCAAATATTGAGTCCGAGCAGGCACTGGCCAGTGGCCTGGCAGAAGAGAATAGTCTGTCGGATGACCGGCTCACCGGCTGGAGCGATATCCGTCTGCGCATCAGCCGCCATCTAACACCTCAGTCCGCCTTGTTCCGCCACGCCATTCGTATGTCAGTGGTACTGTGCGTGGGCTACGCCTTTATTCAGTTTACCGGCATGCAGCACGGTTATTGGATCCTGTTAACCAGCCTGTTTGTCTGCCAACCCAATTACAACGCCACGCGTCGCAGGCTGGCCCTTCGAATTATCGGTACGCTGGCCGGCATTCTTATCGGCCTGCCGATCCTCTATTTTGTGCCCTCGCTGGAAGGCCAGATGGTGCTGATCGTCATCAGCGGCGTTCTGTTCTTCGCCTTTCGGACCGTGCAATACGCACATGCCACCATGTTTATTACCCTGCTGGTGTTGCTGTGCTTTAACTTGCTGGGTGAAGGTTTTGAAGTGGCCGCGCCACGGGTTTATGACACTATTCTGGGGTGTGCCATCGCCTGGGCTGCAGTCAGTTTTATCTGGCCTGACTGGAAGTTCCGCCAATTGCCGGCAGTCGTCAGTAAAACGCTGAACGCCAACTGCCGCTATCTGGATGCCATTCTGGTGCAGTATCATCAGGGTAAAGACAACGGCCTTCCTTATCGTATCGCTCGCAGGGATGCACATAACAGTGATGCAGAACTGGCTTCGGTGATATCTAATATGTCGGCCGATCCAAAAGCTAATAAAGAAGTTCAGGAAGCCGCCTTCCGCCTGTTGTGTTTAAACCACACCTTGTTGAGTTATATCTCTGCGCTGGGTGCACACCGTGAGCATCTGACCAACCCTGCTACGCTGGATCTGTTAAATGATGCAGTTTGTTATGTCGATGGCGCACTGCACCAGGAGGAGCTGGACGACCGGCGCATCACTCAGGCGTTGGAAAGCCTGGCTGAACGTATTACGCACGCTGCGCCGGAACCGGAAAGCAAAGATCAGTTGGTGTTGCAGCAAATTGGACTGGTCATCGAGCTGCTGCCGGAACTCACCATGCTTAATGCGCAAATCGGCAAATCGGCTTGATCACCCGGGGCCTTTTATCAGGCCCCGGACTCCCGGACTATGTCCGTGACTAAGTAACGACATGGTACGCTCGAACCAATTCGTCAGCTCACTGCGCATTTCCGAAGGTAAAGCCGCATGATGATAACCGGCAATGGCCCCGCCCAAAGAAAGCAGTACCCGCAATCCTAAATTGCGCTGCTGCTGCAACAGACGAAGATAGCTGCGTTTGGCGCCATTCAGGCGCAAATCATAAACATTACGAATGCCTGCCCGCCAAAGTAACCGTTCCATATTGATATCGATGTTTGGTAAGGTTTTCAGCCGCCCTTGATTATCCGTTTTAACCTTGAGTTCCCGGCGCGCTTCACGAATAGCCTGCCAGGCTAACCCCACAAGCTCCCTCCTGTCGCGCCACAGCGTTTCATCGACCCAGTAATAACGCATGGTAATAGGTACCCCGCGTTTTGAGTACACCATATTAACCATTCCGCGAGACCGAAAAGCAGGCTCCAGGCTATCCGTCGCGCGAAGATACAGCTCCCCTTCGGAAATCACAGCGAACATGATGCCGTCGGCCAATAGCCCATAACCGCCAAATTGCGAGCGTGTAGTAATGCCGCCTAATGCGTAAAAATACGCTTTGGCCTGCACGATCCTTCCACTTGATGTCCCTTTCATAGCGTTCTCCTTGTGTAGTATTAGTGTTCTATTATTCCCCACATCAATGAAATAAAAGTAACGTGAACAAGTAATTAGAAAAATACGCACTATCTGCAGTCATGCCAATCACAAACGTCCGGTGTATGAGAAATGATCGCAATTATGCGAGGTACTACGAAGATTTGAGTTGATCTTAATCACAACTGGATGTACTGTATAAACATACAGTAACACTACGGGCGGGATACTTTATGCGTACTCAATCACTCTACAAACCCCATTTAAGCCACACCTCTTTTGCGGTGAATAAAGCTGCAGAGAGCACGGATGCTGGCAAAGAGAATGGCCTTATCAGTGAACTTGTTTACAACGAGCATCAGCCCGCGGTGGCACAATTATTGTTGCCTCTCCTGCAGCAGTTGGGTATGCAGTCACGGTGGTTGTTATGGCTGACGCCACGGCAAAAACTGAGTAAATTATGGCTACAACAGTCCGGCTTGCCGGTTGGAAAAGTGGTACAGCTGAGCCAAATTAACCCTCTGGACACGGTTGAAGCGATGGAAAAAGCGCTGCTGACGGGTAACTACAGTGTAGTACTTGGATGGCTGCCCGATCTTACAGAAGAAGATCGTCTAAAATTAAGGCGTGCGGCAGAATTAGGTAACGCTTATGGGTTCATTATGCGTCCTCAACGTGACATAAACCCGATTCACGGACACTGTTCCACCCTAAAAATTCACTCTTCTTTGTATCATTAAGTAAATTTAGGATTTTTCCCATCATTTTCGTCTCCCGGCAAGGGAACCTTTATAGGATCAGGGACAAAGCGAGTGTGGCTGCGGTTCCGCGTCCCAAAACCAAGGTTAAAATGCGCGTTTTTTTGCCGGTGAATGTTAGTAAACATGTATATTTCTGCGTTTTTTTTTAGAGCTTTATCACATCACACTTGTAACTTTCGCGCCACGTTGTAGACTTTACATCGCCAAGGTTGCTCTATAACGCCAGATAAACTGGCAGAGTAACAAACGAGGGCTCAAACCTTGGCGAAGGAATTTAACCAAGGGCTTAAAACAGCTTTAAAGCTCATTGCCTATTTGGATGATAACGAGGCGCAAAATGAAAAAGACAGCTATCGCATTAGCAGTGGCACTGGCTGGTTTCGCTACCGTAGCGCAAGCCGCCCCAAAAGATAATACCTGGTACACTGGTGCTAAACTGGGCTGGTCCCAGTACCATGACACTGGTTTCTACGGCAACGGTTACCAGAATGGTATCGGCAATGGCCCGACCCATAAAGATCAACTGGGTGCTGGCGCGTTCCTGGGTTACCAGGCGAACCAATACCTGGGCTTCGAGCTGGGCTATGACTGGCTTGGCCGTATGCCTTACAAAGGCAGCGTGAACAACGGTGCTTTCAAAGCGCAGGGCGTTCAACTGGCCGCTAAACTGAGCTACCCAATCATGGACGATCTGGACATCTACACTCGTCTGGGCGGCATGGTATGGCGTGCAGATTCCAAAGCTAACTACGGTAACGGCACTCGTCTGAGCGACCACGACACCGGCGTTTCTCCTTTGGCAGCAGTTGGTGTTGAATACGCACTGACCAAAAACTGGGCTACTCGCCTGGACTACCAATTCGTTAGCAACATCGGTGATGCAGGTACTGTCGGCGCACGTCCAGACAACACCATGCTGAGCCTGGGTGTTTCTTACCGTTTCGGTCAAGATGATGTTGTTGCTCCAGCACCAGCTCCAGCTCCGGCTCCAGTTGTTGAAACCAAGCGTTTCACTCTGAAGTCTGACGTGCTGTTCAACTTCAACAAGTCTACTCTGAAACCACAAGGTCAACAGGCTCTGGACCAGCTGTACACTCAGCTGAGCTCCATGGATCCTAAAGATGGTTCTGTTGTAGTTCTGGGTTACACCGACGCCGTTGGTTCTGACCAGTACAACCAGAAACTGTCTGAAAAACGCGCTCAAAGCGTTGTTGATTACCTGGTATCTAAAGGTATTCCTTCAGACAAAATCTCTGCACGTGGTATGGGCGAAGCTGATTCCGTCACTGGCAACACCTGTGGCTACAAATCTGGCCGTGCTACCAAAGCACAGATCGATTGCCTGGCACCAGATCGTCGCGTAGAGATCGAAGTTAAAGGTATCAAAGACGTTGTAACTCAGCCACAAGGCTAAGCTACGACTCTTAGTAAAAAACCCCGCAATGCGGGGTTTTTTTTCGGCTAAATTAAGTGGTATTGGCACCAAGAACCCTTTCCGTTATGGGAACTGGCTGGCTAGGCTAGTGGGTTTACTCTTTGTCTTTACCGAGAATAGCTTTTAAATCCTGCTTCAATGATGACATCTGGCTGGCGTACTTCTCTTTACGTTCCGCGTCTTCGATCAACTGCACCACTGTTTCTGATAGAGTCACCCCACGGCGACGGGCAAGCGCGGCCAAACGCTGCCAAACCAGAAATTCCAAATCGATAGATTTTTTACGCGTATGCTGGTGTTCTGCGTTAAAATGACGTTTACGCCGTGCGCGGATAGTTTGCTTCATCCGGTTATCCAGTTCCGGATTCATATGGTGACCAATCCACGTCAGCACTTTTACCGGCTCATTTTCCAGCTTCAGCAGCTCGTCAATGGCTTCCTGAGCAACGCTGTTTTCAATGTGGCGGGTAATAGCTTCCCCTTCCCGGTGCTTTTTCACCAGGTACTTCCATTTCCAACCGCTCTCCAGATTTTCCAGTTGCTGATATTTCATCGTGAGCTCTTCAGTGACCGCGTAACTTTATTAAGCATAACAGCTTTACGCCGAATTTCCCCGGCAATTACACCTCGTTTTAGACTGTTTTTTGCACAGTCATCGCTCGATGTCAAACTCCCTGACATCAACTGTGACTCTGCATCTATCAAGCTGCCGTTATTCTTGTATAATCGCCCTTTCCCTTTTTGACGATTGCATCTAACACTTTGACCAATAACCGACTTGAATGGCAATCACTGTTGCCGGACGTTACGCCTTATCAAGCGATATTTGATACCGCCGCGCAGTTGGCCCCCGTGTCCTTTGCCTCTATTCAGCCTCGGCTGGAAAACGCACTGACGCTGTTTTGCCATCCACAGTCGCCACCGCGTTTCATGTTGTTGAAAGCGCAAGAAACGCGTGAGTATCTGGCGCTGATCGCCCAAGCAGTTGAACAACTGCAGCCGCAGAACACTGCGTTCAAGGGCAGTCACTATGTGATCCAGGGCAGCAAGGTCAGCGTAGAACCCGCCAGCCAAGGTGATGAACCCTTTGCCGCCGGTGGTGCCTGCGTGTTTCAAGAGTGGGTTGAACCTGAACAGCTGTTTGGTTGCGTCCGGATCCACAATGGTGAAATCAACCTGCAGCCCGGCCTGGTGCATGAGGCCAACGGTGGTGTACTGATCCTGTCTGCGCGTTCTCTGCTGGCTCAGCCACTGCTGTGGCTGCGTTTGAAGCAGATGATTACCCAACGTCAGTTCCACTGGGTTTCCCCGGATGAGACACGCCCATTGCCGATCACCATTCCAGCCATGCCGCTGGAATTGCGACTGATCGTCGTGGGTGACCGTCATGGCCTTGCCGATTTCCATGATATTGAACCGGAGCTGAGTGAGCAGTCAGTCTACGGTGAATACGAAGAAGACCTGCAACTCACCGAAATCGATGACATGGTGCAATGGTGTGGCTACGTCAATAGCCTCATCGAAGAGCAGCAACTGCCGCCGCTGGCAGCCGATGCCTGGTACCCGCTGATGATACAGGCAGTACGTCACAGTGGTGATCAGGGCAACCTGCCACTGTCCCCACTGTGGCTCGGCCAACAACTTTCCGAAGCCGCACTGTACGTCGAAGAAGAAAGCATCACTGCCAAAGCATTTGAAGCCGCGCTGAACGCACGCGAGTGGCGTGAAAGTTATCTTGCCGAACGGATGCAGGATGAAATTGAACTGGGCCAAATCCTGATTGAAACCGAAGGCGAAGTCGTCGGTCAGATCAACGGTTTGTCGGTGTTGGAATACCCTGGCCATCCGCGCAGCTTCGGCGAACCCTCCCGTATCAGCTGTGTCGTGCATCTTGGGGATGGCGAATTCACCGACGTTGAGCGCAAGGCCGAGCTTGGCGGTAATCTGCATGCCAAGGGCATGATGATTATGCAGGCGTTCCTGATTTCCGAACTGGAGCTGGACCAACCGCTGCCCTTCTCTGCTTCGATCGTGTTTGAACAATCTTATGGCGAAGTGGACGGTGACAGCGCCTCATTGGCTGAGCTGTGCGCGCTCATCAGCGCACTGTCGCTGCAGCCAATTACCCAGCAAATTGCGGTAACGGGTTCTGTCGACCAATTCGGTAATGTGCAGCCGATTGGCGGCGTTAACGAAAAAATCGAAGGCTTTTTTGAAGTTTGCCAACGTCGTGGTTTGACCGGCAAACAGGGTATTATCCTGCCCGCCACCAATGTGCGCCACCTGTGTCTGCATCAGGACGTGGTTGATGCGGTGCGCGAAGGGCAGTTCCATCTGTGGGCCGTCAACAGCGCTGCGGAAGCCTTGCCATTACTCACTGGTTACCCCTACTCTGATGAACAGCAACCGAACTTGTTAGCGGCCATTCAGGAACGGATAGCACAGGTGAATCCGCAGGAACGCCGGCGCTGGCCATGGCCGCTTCGTTGGCTCAACTGGTTCAACCACGGCTGATCGGACTTGTTCAGCGTACACGTGTAAGCTAATCTGCGCCCTTCATTAAAATAAGGTTTACTGAGAACATGGTAGAAAAACGCGACTCCTATACGAAAGAAGACCTCGAAGCATCCGGCCGTGGCGAGCTGTTTGGCGCTGGTGGCCCACCGTTGCCGGCAGGTAACATGTTGATGATGGACCGCGTGGTCAAAATGACCGAAGACGGCGGTACCTACAACAAGGGTTATGTGGAAGCGGAACTGGATATTAATCCGGACCTATGGTTCTTTGGTTGCCACTTTATCGGCGATCCGGTGATGCCAGGCTGCCTGGGTCTGGATGCCATGTGGCAGTTGGTTGGTTTCTACCTCGGCTGGTTGGGTGGCGAAGGTAAAGGTCGCGCTCTGGGCGTGGGTGAAGTTAAATTCACCGGCCAGGTTCTGCCAACCGCGAAGAAAGTCACCTACCGTATTAACTTCAAGCGTGTGATCATCCGTAAACTGATTATGGGTGTGGCTGATGGTGAAGTCCTGGTCGACGGTCAGGTCATTTACACTGCCAGCGATCTGAAAGTGGGCCTGTTCAAGGACACTGCGGCGTTCTAACCGCAATGACGGCGGCCTTCCCGGCCGCCGTTTATTTTCCTTAGTAATCTTTTAATCGTTGCGTCCATAGCGGCTAAACAGTAACTACAATAATTGTAGTAACCAGGAGGTATGCCATGCAAAAAACTCGTTTTGATAACATGCCATGCCCGGTAGCTCGTTCACTGGACCGCGTCGGAGAATGGTGGAGCATCCTGATACTTCGCGATGCGTTTCATGGTTTATCCAGATTTGATGAGTTCCAACAGAGCCTTGGGCTTTCGCCCACCATATTGACCCGTCGCCTGAAGTATCTGGTGGAAAGCGGCATCCTGCATAAACAGCGCTATCAAACACGACCGGCACGCTACCAGTACTTGCTCACTGAGCGCGGCAAAGATTTTTTCCCGGTGCTTGCAGCCCTGTTTCACTGGGGGAATACTCACCTGGCCGATGACGGCATCAGTGCCGAACTGGTCGATCGTCGTACCGGGCAACCTATACGCGTGCAGTTGATCGACAGCATTACTCAGCAGCCAATTGCGCTGCATAATATTACTTTAGCGCCAGGGCCGACAGCGACCGATGGCATACGTCAACGCGCAGCCCTGATGCTGCAGAACCTTTCTGCATTCCCCCCTGAACCATCCAAGGAGTCACTATGAACACTCGTCGTATAGTCATTACCGGCATGGGCGCCGTTTCGCCACTGGGATGCGGCGTAGAGGCTATCTGGCAGCGTCTGCTGAACGGCCAGTCCGGCATTCGTCCGCTGCCAGAAGAGATCGTCGCCGACCTGCAGGTGAAAATCGGGGGTCAGGTACCCACTTTGGAGCAGGATCCCGAAGCGGGCTTCGATCCCGACCTTTCGGTTGCGCCAAAGGACCAGAAGAAAATGGACCGCTTTATTCTGCTCGCTATGGCAGCGGCCGATGAGGCTATCCGCCAGGCAGGCTGGGTAGCAGACACCGAAAATAAGCAGGAACGCACCGCAACCGTGATCGCTTCCGGCATTGGCGGTTTCCCGGCTATCGCCCAGGCGGTACGCACCACCGACAGCCGCGGTGCCAAACGCCTGTCACCTTTCACCATCCCTTCGTTCCTGGTTAATCTGGCCGCCGGTCATGTATCGATTAAGCATCAGTTCAAGGGCCCGATTGGCGCCCCCGTGACGGCCTGTGCCGCAGGGGTACAAGCCATTGGCGATGCCGTGCGCATGATTCGTAACGATGAAGCGGATATCGCACTGTGTGGCGGTACGGAAGCGGCTATCGACACCGTCAGTCTGGGGGGATTTGCGGCAGCGCGAGCCATGTCCACAACGCCTGCAGACGCCGCTGCAACAGCCTCACGACCTTTTGACAGCGCACGCAACGGTTTTGTTATGGGTGAAGGTGCCGGCATGCTGGTGATTGAGACACTGGAGCATGCACTGGCCCGTGGTGCAACACCGCTGGCTGAAATTGTCGGTTACGGCACCAGCGCAGATGCCTACCATATGACCTCTGGCGCCGAGGATGGTGACGGTGCCTATCGTGCCATGAAAATTGCCCTCAAACAGGCTGGCGTAGCGCCAGAGCAGGTTCAACACCTGAACGCGCATGCGACATCCACACCGGTGGGTGATTTGGGAGAGATTAATGCCATCAAACATCTGTTCGGTACTCATGGCAGCGTAGCGGTCACCTCAACCAAATCAGCAACCGGTCATCTGCTCGGTGCCGCTGGCGGGCTGGAAACCATCTTTACTGCACTGGCGCTGCGCGATCAGATTGCACCGGCCACGCTGAATTTGGAAAGTCCGGATCCGGCAGCCGAGGGGCTGCACCTGGTTGCGAACAAAGCGCAACCCATGTCCATAAGCTATGCACTGTCAAACGGCTTTGGTTTTGGTGGTGTGAATGCGAGTATTTTGCTGAAACGCTGGCAGGGGTAATATTGCCTGAAACAAAAACCTCCGCGCTGGGCGGAGGTTGTTCCTTTATTTGACAGGGAGCCGCTTAAGCGGTCACAGCCCTGACTTCCATGGCTTCTCGCCAACCTCCCAACCACTGAGACCGGGCGTCCACTGATGATTGATAGGGACAATGTTCCCTGGTACGCCCTAAAATACCTGCCTGATAACCTCTCGAATGCGCCCTTTCCAGACGATCGCGTTTCTGTCTCTTCATGCCTCGTTTCCCTCATTTTTTGGTCTGGTGGAAAGAAAACAATGGCTGCTTTTTGTGCAGCCACGTTTAAGCAATAGCGCTAAATGGAGCGAAGATCAATGCGCAAAATTCACGCCAATGTCATATTTGTGAGCTACGCACGCAGAATTTGCTAAGTGGCTGATAGATAGAGAAGAAGCTAACTTATTGAAATAAATAAAAAACCCCTTGCGACGAGAAATTCCAATATCTCTCGCCGCAAGGGGTTAGACCGATTTAGTACAAATTATTTCTAAAAACGACCGGCTTGCGCAGCAATATCCTGAGCTTCTTGTTGCCAGCCCTGAGCCAATGTCCGCACCAACGCATCGTAGCCGTCTTCACCCTGTTTAAGCTCCAGGTTGAATGGACGTTTGGTCAGATTGCCCTGATGGTTCAGCACCCACTCGCCGCGAATGATCGCCTTGCCGTCAAAGCGGCCGTGGAAACCACTGATGGTAACGTTGAGCACATCCTGCTCGCTGCTCATCGGCTGCGAGGACACCACCCAACCCGGCAGCGCGCTGCTCAGGTTAGTGACCAGCGTCTGCTGCAACTGCTGATCCAGCGGGCTGGCCCACAGGTTGTTCTGGGCAATCACATACTGCACGTCATTGGTCTGGTAAACCACGCCGCTCTGCGCCAGATAGTCCGCCACGCTAACGTGCTCCAGCCAAAGCTGACGCGACGTCGCGCTACCGCTGACCTGTGCCGGCGAGCCCAACGCCGGCAATTGATAGTAGGTCTTCTGTGGAGTACTGCTACAGGCGCTGAGTAACAGCGCCAAGGCTACCGGGATCCATTTCATCATTTATTGGCCTTCTTCGGCTGAGGATCGTTACTGCCCGCGGCTTCAAATACCAGCGCGTTGCTCTTTTCGTTCAGGGTGCGCAGCACCGGCTGCAGCTCACGCAGCACCTGATCAAGACGTTGCATATCGCCAACCATCTTGTTGTAGGCCGGAGAGCCTGGCTGGAACCCTTTCATGCTACGGTTCAGTTCCTGCAAGGTTTTCTGCATATCCTGTGGCAGTGCCTTCATCTCTCTGCTGGCGATAATATCATTCAGCGACTGCATGGTTTTCTGCGTCGTCTGCATGGTTTTCTGACTTTCCGCCAGGGTTTTGGTCGCTTCATTAATCATCGGATTCAGCGGCATTGAGTTGATTTTATCCAGCGTCTGCATCAGTTTTTGCTGGATCTGCGCCAGGCCACCGCTGGTGGTTGGCATCAGTCGATAACCAAACAACTCACGTGGCCCTTTGTAAGGCTTCTCATGCGGATAGAAATCCAGATCGATATACAGCGAACCCGTTAGCAAATTGGCAGATTTCAAAGAGGCACGCATGCCACGTGATTCGGCATCTTTCAAATGACTCTCAAAGTCGAAGTTGCCACCCAACTGCTTCTGGAAGCGATCGGGTTCAATGCGGATCAGCACCGGAATACGGTAGTCATTGTCCAAACGCTGCGCCATACCTTCTTTGTAGAAAGGTACCTGCGATACCGTACCCAGACGGATACCACGGAATTCCACCGGCGCACCAGGCTGCAGACCGCGAATAGAATCGGAGAAGAACATCAGGTAATCCTGGTGTACGGTATACAGCGAATCCTGAATGCTGCGCTGGTTGTCGAACAGGTGATACTCCGCTTTTGGCTTCGCCAGTTCACCGCGATCCCAGCCGTCCGGCACGTCAAAGCTGACGCCGCCGCTGAACAAGGTCGCCAACGAGCCCATTTCCACCCGCATTCCCTGCGCCGACATGTCGAATGCCACACCGCTGTCTTTCCAGAATCGAATGTTGCTGGTCACTAGCTGGTCGTAAGGCGCCGAGATAAACAACTGATAACGCATCGCACGCATCTTGGGATCAAAATAGCTGGTTTCCACCGAACCGACGCGGTAACCGCGGAACAGCACCGGATCGCCGGCATTCAACTGGCCGGACTTTTCACTGTCCAGCACAATGCGTAGCCCTTTAGCGTCCGGAGAGGCCAGTGGCGGTGCATCCAACAGTTTGTAGTCGCCCTTGCCTGCTTTGCCTTTGTTGCCCGGCTGCAGTTCTATATAGGCGCCGGAAAGCAGCGTACCCAAACCGGAAACGCCCCCACGGCCAATCTGCGGCTTCACTACCCAGAAGGCTGAGTCCTGACGCAACAGCTTCTCCATGCCGGTGTTCAGGCGCGCCTCGACCAGCACCTTGCTCAAGTCTTCGCTCAGGGTCACCGTTTCCACGACCCCGACGTCAACGCTACGGCTTTTGATTTTGGTTTTACCCGCTTCCAGCCCTTCTGCGGTGGTAGTGACCAATGTGACCATCGGCCCCTGGTGGCTGAAATGGTAAAACAGGATCCAGGCGCCGATCAGTGCGGTGACAATCGGGATGATCCACACTGGTGACCAGCGCTTGATCTTCTCGACGTCCGCGACGCTATGATTATTTTCCGTCACCTTGCGGCTCCTTTTTTATTGTTTCGTTTACGCGATCCCAGGTTAGCCGGGGATCAAACGTCATGGCTGCAAACATAGTGAGGATCACCACCATGGCGAACAACAGCGCGCCAATGTCAGGATAAATGCTCATCAATTGTCCCATCCGTACCAATGCCGAAAGCACGGCAATCACAAACACGTCAATCATTGACCAGCGGCCAACAAATTCAACCACTTCATAAATCAGATGCATTCGCTCGCTATCGGCCCGTCCCTTGCCGGTAGCATTAGCGTCCCAACACAGCCAGCCAATCGCCAACATTTTTAGCGAAGGCACCATAATACTGGCGATGAAGATCACCATCGCCACTGGGTAAGATCCTTCTCCCCACAGCAGGATCACCCCGGCCATGATAGTAGAAGTGAGCTTGTTGCCCAATGCCTCGGTAACCATAATCGGCATCAGGTTTGCTGGAATATACAACAAGATAGAGGTAAGCAGCAGCGCCAACGTCCATTGCAGACTGTGCCGACGACGCACATAGCCACGGGAATGGCAACGCGGACACTGGGTCAGTTCCGCCGGTAAAATGGCAGTACAACACTGGCAGGAACGCAGCCCCTGACGCAGCCCGGTACGCCCGACCTCCATAGGACGATCAAGGCGCGGTGCAGGTTCAATGTCATTCCACAGCCAGCGGCGATCGACACACTGGAAAGCGCGCACCTGTAGCAGGCAAAACAGGCAGTACGGCACAAAGCTGCTGCCGACGCCGATATCACCATAAGCCATCAGCTTCACGAAGCTGACCAGTACCCCGGCCAGGAAAATCTCCACCATGCACCAGGTTTTAAACTGGAACAGCATTTTGGCCATCCACTCTTTCAAACCGGTGGGGATAGGTACTTTGGCGCACAGTACAATGATTGCCACCATGCAAAAGGCCGGGATCAGTTGAACAAACACCATAAACAGCGTGGCCATGCTGGCATAGTCTTCTGCCACCATCACCTGCGGGATTTGGATCAGCTTGATTTCGTTACCAAGGCCGGCAACGCGCATATTGATAAACGGGAAAATATTCGCCAGCAGCAACATAAACAAGGCGCTGAGGGCGTAGCCGATCGGCCGCTTGCGCGGTTCCTCCCAGCGGGAACTGAGGGTAGTCTTGCATCGCGGGCATACCGCTTTCGAACCATATGCCAGCGGCGGCAATGCCACCAGCATATCGCACTGCGGGCACAGCATCAGATTGTCCTGTTGCTGTTTGGCGTGCGTTGCATGGCCGTGCTGCTCGTGATTCTCGTGGGAACACACCATATTCCTCCTTAACAACGTTGTTCACCGGTACGGCAATACCGCCCGCAGCAGCGCGCGGGCGGTATTCTCAACGACTAGCCGTTTTTCATCGCTTCCAGCTCTTCCCAGCGGGCGAACGCCTCTTCCAGAGTCCCTTCGGCCGTGGCCAGTGCCGTCAGCACCTGTTGCGTTTCGCTGTGAGGGCGAGTGAAGAAATCAGCATCGCTCATTTGCGCCTGCAGCGCAGTAATTTCCGCTTCCAGCTGTTCCAGACGTTGTGGCAACTGCTCCAGCTCACGTAACAGGTTATAGCTCAGTTTAGCCGCTGTTTTCTTTGGTTGTTCAGCCTTTTTTTCTGCCGCAGGCTTGTTCTGTTCAGCCGTTACCTGACGGATCGGTTTAGCCGTCGCGCGTTGATGATGCGCGTCGTAATAACCGCCGACGAAGGTGCTGATCTCGCCGTTGCCTTCAAAGATCCAGCATTCGGTCACCGAGTTATCAACGAACTGACGATCGTGGCTGACCAACATCACGGTGCCCTGGTAGCCGTCGATCAGCTCTTCCAGCAACTCCAGCGTTTCAACATCAAGGTCGTTGGTAGGTTCATCGAGGATCAATAAGTTACTAGGCTTCAGGAACAGCTTGGCCAGCAACAGACGATTACGCTCACCGCCCGACAAGGCTTTCACCGGCGTCATCGCGCGTTTAGGATGAAACAGGAAGTCCTGCAGATAACCCAGCACGTGACGGGAACGGCCGTTGACCAACACTTCCTGCTTACCTTCCGCCAGGTTGTCCATTACCGTACGTTCCGGATCCAGATCCGCGCGGTGCTGGTCGAAGTAGGCCACTTCCAGCTTGGTCCCGCAGTGCACGCGGCCGCTGTCGGCTTTCAACTGGCTGAGCATCAGTTTCAGCAGCGTAGTTTTGCCGCAACCGTTCGGGCCGACCAACGCAATTTTGTCGCCACGCTGTACCTGGGCGGAGAAATTACGTACCAGCACTTTGCCGCCAACCTGATAGTTAACGTCTTCCATCTCAAACACGATTTTGCCGGAGCGTACCGCTTCTTCCACCTGCATCTTGGCGGTGCCCATCACTTCACGGCGTTCGGAACGCTCGTTACGTAACGCCTTCAGCGCACGAACGCGGCCTTCGTTACGAGTACGACGTGCCTTGATACCCTGACGGATCCACACTTCTTCCTGCGCCAGCTTGCGGTCAAATTCGGCATTTTGCAGCTCTTCCACCCGCAGCGCTTCTTCTTTGCTCAGCAGGTATAAATCGTAGTTGCCCGGCCAGGACACCAACTTGCCGCGATCGAGATCGACAATGCGCGTCGCCATATTGCGGATAAAGGAACGGTCGTGGGAAATAAACACGATGCTGCCCTGGAACTCTTTCAGGAAACCTTCCAGCCAATCGATGGTTGAAATGTCCAGGTGGTTGGTCGGTTCATCGAGCAACAGTACGCGCGGAGAGCTGACCAACGCACGGCCCAGCGCCGCTTTACGTAGCCAGCCGCCGGAGAGCGAGGAAAGTTCCGCATCCCCATTCAGGCCCAACTGCAACAGCACTTCACTGATGCGGCTGTCGAGTTGCCACAGGCCCTGGTGATCGAGGATCTCCATAATCTGTGCCATGCGCGTCAGGTTTTTTTCGCTTGGGTCGGTTTCCACCAGATGCGAAATCGCGTGGTAGGCTTTCAGGTGTTCCGCCTGCTCGGCGACGCCTTCAGCCACGAAATCAAACACCGTACCGCCGATATTGCGCGGAGGATCCTGTTGCAGACGGGCCACAATCAGATCCTGCTCGTAAATCACCCGGCCGTCATCCAGCGGAATTTCTTTACCGAGGATCTTCAACAGCGTGGATTTACCGGCGCCATTGCGCCCAACCAGACAAACGCGTTCGTTGTCTTCAATATGAATTTCGGTGTTGTCTAAAAGTGGTGCATCGCTGAAGGACAGCCAGGCACCGGACATGCTAATTAACGACATAGTAATTATTTTCCTTCGCCGGCATGGGTAAGCAGCCAGCAGTTATGAATTTGACGGTTACGGGCAAAGTCCTGCGACTGTGTCTGGGCGGTAATTTCTTTCGCCTCCAGACCCAATGCGCTCAGGCCGGCCATATCCATCTGGAAACCGCGCTTGTTGTTCGAGAACATGATGGTTCCGTTACGACGCAGCAACCGTTTCAAATCTTGCATCAGCGCCAGGTGATCGCGCTGGACGTCAAAAGTGTTCTCCATCCGCTTGGAGTTGGAGAAGGTCGGCGGATCGATAAAGATCACGTCGAATTGTTCGTCGGCATTTTGCATCCATGAAAGGCAATCCGCATGGATCAATCTGTGCTGTTTACCCGTCAGGCCGTTAACCCGCAGGTTTTTCTCCGCCCATTCCAGATAGGTGCGCGACATATCCACGGTAGTGGTGCTGCGCGCCCCACCCAGCCCGGCATGCACGCTGGCGGTGCCGGTATAGGCAAACAGGTTGAGGAAGTCTTTGCCTTTGCTCATCTCACCCAGCATGCGGCGGGCAATACGGTGGTCGAGGAACAGACCGGTATCAAGATAGTCAGTCAGGTTAACCCACAGCTTGGCGTTGAATTCTTCCACCAGCAGGAATTCGCCTTTCTGCGCCAGCTTTTCGTACTGGTTTTTGCCTTTCTGGCGCTCGCGAGTTTTCAGAATCAACTGGTTGGACGGCAATTCCAGCACCGCCAACGTGGCGTTGATCACGTCAAACAGACGTTGACGAGCCTTCTGCGCATCAATGGTTTTCGGCGGTGCATATTCCTGCACCACGACTTTGCTGCCGTAGCGATCCACCGCCACGTTATATTCCGGCAGGTCAGCATCGTACAGGCGGTAGCACTCAATGCCCTGCTGTTTAGCCCACTTGTCGAGCTTCTTCAGGTTTTTGCGCAGACGGTTGGCAAAATCTTCCGCCACCTGCACGCCGCCGGCACCCTGCGGGTTTTCTGCCAGTTGGTAATTTTTCTGCACGCAGTCCAACGGACCATTTTTTGCCTTGAACTGGCGCTCGGCACGCAGTTGCAGGCAGCTCAACAGCTCCGGTGAGGCGCTGAACAGTGACAACTGCCAGCCACCAAACGCGCTTTTCATGATACGCCCCAGCATATTATGCAAGGCAATCAACGCCGGTTCGCTTTCCAGACGTTCACCGTACGGCGGGTTGCAGACTACGGTACCCGTCGGGCCTTCCGGCAGCGGGTTGGTCAGTTTGGCTACGTCGTTGACGTTAAAGGTAATCAGTTCGGCGACGCCGGCACGACGGGCGTTACCGCGAGCCATTTCAATCACCCGGCGATCGATATCAGAGCCGAAGAAACGCGAGGTGGTTTCCTGCAGACCACGACGGGCGCGCACCTGCGCTTCGGTGATCACTTCACGCCACAGATCGACGTTGTGACCATTCCAGGCGGTAAAGCCCCAGTGTTGACGATGCAGGCCAGGTGCGCGGTCGGAAGCAATCATCGCCGCTTCGATCAGCAGGGTGCCCGAACCACACATTGGATCCAGCATCGGCGTGCCCGGCTGCCAGCCGGAACGCTGTACAATCGCCGCGGCCAGGCTTTCTTTCAGCGGTGCCTGTCCGGTCAGATCACGATAACCACGCTGGTGCAGGCCTTCACCGCTCAAATCAAGCGCTACGCTGGCCATATCGCGTTGCAGGAACACATTGACGCGAATGTCCGGCTGCTGCTTCGCCACCGTCGGGCGCTGTTCAATTTTGCGGGTAAAACTGTCGACAATGGCGTCCTTGACCTTCAGTGCGCCATATTGGCTGTTGCGGATCTCTTCATTAACGCCACTGAAGTGAACGGCGAAAGTTTTATCCACACCAAAAATGCTCGTCCAGTCGATCGCCTGTACGCCCAGGTACAAATCCAGATCGCTGTGTACGCGGAATTCATTCAACGGCAGCAAAATACGTGAGGCCAAACGGCTCCACAGCAAGCTTTGGTACAGAAGACGATCGTCACCCTGAAAATGTACCCCACCCTGTACGACTTTACAGGCGTGAGCGCCCAGCGCTTCGAGTTCGCTTTTTAACAGTTCTTCCAGTCCACGCGCCGTGCTGGCAAACAGAGAGTTCATATCGTACTTATCACCAAAAAGAAAATTGTTGCGCATTATAGCTAATCCAGACCGCTTGTCATAAAGTTGCTCCCTTCTATTTACTAATCGCGCGGAGACAAGGGTGATTACGCTAGCCAAACTTTACGTTCATCCGGTTAAATCGCTTCGGGGTTTGCAGCTTTCTCACGCCCAGGTTTCCAGTAGTGGCCTGGCTTTCGATCGTACTTTTATGATCACTGAGCCAGATGGCACCTTTATTACTGCGCGGCAATATCCGCAGATGGTGCTATTCACTCCGGCACTGCTGGCAGACGGCCTGTTCCTGACTGCACCGGACGGAGAAAGTGCCGCCATCCGCTTTAGCGATTTCGCCGCCGAAGCGCAACCGACCGAAGTCTGGGGCAACCATTTCACCGCCTTGATTGCACCACCGGCGATTAATAGCTGGCTGAGCGGCTATTTCCAGCGTGACGTGCAATTGCGTTGGCTCGGCCCGGAGCTGACCCGACGCGTTAAAAAACACCCGGAAATCCCCCTGTCTTTCGCCGACGGTTATCCCTACCTGTTAATTAACGAAGCCTCGTTCAACGACCTGCAACAGCGCTGCCCCGGCAGCATCAAGCTGGAACAGTTTCGTCCGAACCTGGTGGTGACTGGCGCCAGCGCCTGGGCAGAAGATGGCTGGCAGGTGATCCGTGTCGGTGACGTGATGTTTGACCTGGTGAAGCCATGCAGCCGCTGCGTGCTGACCACCGTCAGTACCGAACGTGGGCGTAAACATCCGAGTGGTGAACCGCTGAGTACCCTGCAGAAATTCCGCACCGCCGATAATGGCGATGTCGATTTTGGCCAGAATATGGTGGCGCGCAATAGCGGCATTATCCGCGTTGGCGATGCCGTTGAAGTGTTATCCACCAAGCCGCCACGCCCTTATGGCGCAGGTAAAGTGGTTGAAAGCGTGCAGGCACCGCAGGACAGTACGCAGAGCGTCACTATTGACTACGCGGGAACGGTGTTTACCGGCAACAATCAGCAGATATTACTGGAGCAGTTGGAACAGCAGGGGCTCCGCGTGCCTTATTCATGCCGCGCGGGAATTTGCGGAAGTTGTCGTATTACTTTGGTCAATGGCGAAGTGGCACCGCTGAAGAAAAGTGCGGTGGCCAACAATGGCACCATTCTTTGCTGCAGCTGTATTCCCAAAAGCGATTTGACGCTGGTGTAATGGCCTTACATCGCCCTGTCGTAAGCCGGGGCTGAGGCTTCATCTTGCGCGCAGGGTTTAAGGCGATCGTGCATCACTTTGATGGCATCGCCCAGCACCATGGTGCGACCGGCCAGTGAAAGCTGATTTTGCGCCAGCAGGCACAGGCTGGCGTTATCGCCGGCTTCCACCACCAGCAGTCGGGCTTCAATGCCGCTTTCCATCACTTTCACCGCCGCCAGTTCGCCGTTCTTCGGCTGCAACGGATAATGCTGCTGAGAAAAATGCCAGCTCTTCGGCATCAGCGGTTTCAGGAAGCGATAAGCCACCAGGGCATTTAATACCAGCTCAGCACGCTGCTCATGGCTAAGCTTTATCTGTTTGCACTGCTCTTCGTAATTAAAATAAAGCGCGGCGTCATCGACACAGAAAGAGCATTCATCGAAGGCATCCGGGGTTAACATTTTGGCTGGGAAGCGCGAGCGAAAGATCATACCATTGGCTAAATCCAGCATTAGCCGATCGTGTTCAGCGTCAAAATACCAACGCCAATTATCGTCAGGTTTTATCTTCATCTCTTATCCTTCTCGCTGCCCATGCCACGCAATATTTACCCTAAAAGGTGATTTTATCACCACTAAAGTCGCTTAAACATCGGATAATTCCGCGAACGATATTTATGCTAGTGGACAAAATATAGACGAGCCGGGGGAATAAATAAACCCCCGGCGGAAAATGAAAGGAAAAATATTAGATGTAGTTAACGATATCTTTTATCAGGCGTGGACCCTTGAAGATAAACCCGGAATAAATTTGCACCAGTGAAGCCCCTGCCGCCATTTTTTCCCGCGCCGCCATCAGGGAATCAATTCCGCCAACGCCGATAATCGGCAAGCGCCCTTGCAGCTCAAGTGACAAACGACGGATCACTTCGGTGCTGCTCGCCTGCAGCGGACGACCACTCAGGCCCCCCATTTGCTCACAATAATTCAGACCCTGGATCAATTTACGATCCAGCGTGGTATTGGTCGCGATCACGCCATCTATATTATGACGCACCAGGCTGTCGGCTATTTGGATCAATTCTTCTTCAGAAAGATCCGGCGCGATCTTTACTGCCACCGGCACATATTTGTGATGGCGCTCATGCAATTCCTGCTGCTTATTTTTAATCGCGGCCAGAAGATCGTCCAAGGCTTCGCCATACTGTAAGGATCGTAATCCTGGGGTATTAGGTGACGAAATGTTAATCGCGATATAACCGGCATACGGATAAACTTTATCCATGCAGATTAGATAATCGTCTTTTCCCTGATCAACCGGGGTGTCTTTATTCTTGCCGATATTAATCCCCAGAATGCCGCCGAAATGGGATTTCTTAACGTTTTCAACCAGATTATCAACGCCCTGGTTATTAAAGCCCATGCGGTTGATCAGGCCTTCGGCCTCGACAATGCGGAACAGACGCGGTTTGTCGTTGCCCGACTGCGGGCGCGGCGTTACGGTGCCGACTTCGACAAAACCAAAGCCCATGGCGCCAAATGCATCGATACACTCGCCGTCTTTATCCAGACCGGCGGCCAAGCCCAATGGGTTTTTAAAAGAGAGCCCCATGCAGCTTACCGGTTTGGTCGGCACAGACTGACGAATAAGGAATTCTAACGGGGTGCCGGTGACACGGCGAAGCTGCTGAAAAGTCAATTCATGCGCACGCTCGGGATCGAGCTGGAACAACGCTTTTCTGATGAGGGGGTAGTACATGTACTCTCCTGATTTCCCGGTTGCAAACCGGGGGCGTATTATCCGGTATCCCCTGACCAATTGGAATTGATTAAAAGCAAAAAAAACGTTTTTTACGCAATCGTTTTCCCCTGCATAGGCCCAAACCGCCGCCAATCCGCATTTGCGCATAACAAAATCGAAAAATGAGATTTAAGTAACCCACCTTATTGCTGATAGGTTTAAAACACTTCTCGACAATTTTCTGATTAAACCTAACTTTTAGTTATAAGGAGTGGTAATGCGCGTTATATCACTGGCCGGCAGCCCCCGCATCCCATCACGCTCGGCAGCACTGCTTTCTCTGAGTAAAAACTGGTTGCAGCAACAAGGCGTGGAGGTGATCTCCTATACCCTGCACGATTTTGATGCCGAAGATTTACTGTATGCCAATTTTAACAGCCCGGCGATCAAAGCCTTTACCGAGCAACTGGCACAGGCCGACGGCCTGCTGGTCTCGACACCGGTGTATAAGGCGTCGTTTTCCGGTGCGCTGAAGACCCTGCTGGATCTGCTGCCGGAGCGTGCGCTGGACCATAAGGTGGTATTACCGCTGGCCACCGGCGGTTCCATTGGCCATATGTTGGCAGTGGACTACGCCCTCAAGCCAGTTCTGGCGGCGCTGAAAGCGCAGGAAGTGCTGCACGGGGTATTTGCCGATGACAGTCAGGTGGTGCTGGACGGGGAAGAGGTCACCCTGGCCGAGAATCTGGCCGTCCGGCTGGAAGAAGCCCTGGAAAGCTTTTATCTGGCGTTGGGCCGCCGCAAGCCACCAAGAGCCAAGCTCCCCCCCTCTCTTTTTGCCCGCCAAACTGCCTGATGGCACAGCATATAAGGAAATAAGCATGAAACGACTTTCTTCACTGGGCCGTTGGCTTGGCACCAGCGCATTAGCGGGCATCATCTCGTTGGCATGGATCAATGCCGCCAGCGCACAGGATCCGGCGCAGTTTCGCATTGGTTACCAAAAAGGATCGGTCAGTCTGGTACTGGCAAAAACCCACCGGCTGTTGGAACAGCGTTTTCCCAACACCAAAATCAGTTGGATCGAATTCCCCGCCGGCCCGCAGATGCTTGAAGCGCTGAACGTCGGCAGTATCGATCTGGGCAGTACCGGCGATATCCCGCCGATTTTCGCCCAGGCTGCCGGAGCGGACCTGCTGTATGTTGGCGTAGAGCCGCCAAAACCCAAGGCAGAAGTGATCCTGGTTCCGGAGAACAGCCCAATCAAAACCGTCGCGGAGCTAAAGGGCCACAAGGTGGCCTTCCAGAAAGGCTCCAGCTCCCACAATCTGCTGCTGCGCTCATTGCAAAAAGCCGGGCTGAAATTCACTGATATTCAACCTGTCTATCTGACTCCGGCCGATGCCCGCGCCGCCTTCCAGCAGGGCAATGTCGATGCCTGGACGATTTGGGATCCTTACTACTCCGCTGCCTTGTTGCAGGGCGGCGTACGAGTGTTGGGTGACGGTACCGATCTGAATCAAACCGGCTCCTTCTATTTGGCGGTGCGAACTTATACCGAGGCCAACGGGCCGTTTATTCAACAGGTGCTCGATACGCTGACCCAGGCCGATGCGCTAACCCTGAGCGACCGTGCGCAAAGCGTCACGCTGCTGGCCAATGCCATGGGCCTGCCGGAGAAAGTGATTTCGACCTATCTGGATCACCGCCCGCCCACCGCTATCAAACCGCTGGACGCACACACCATCGCCGCTCAGCAGCAAACCGCCGATCTGTTTTATGCCAACCACCTGGTGCCGGTGAAAGTCGATATTTCGCAACGCATCTGGCACCCGAGCGCACAATAATTTAGGAGAACTGAGGATGAGCCTGAACGTATTTTGGTTTTTACCTACCCACGGTGACGGTCACTATCTTGGCAGCACTGAAGGTGCCCGCAGCGTCGATTACGGTTATTTACAGCAAATCGCCCAGGCGGCCGATCGATTGGGTTTTGGTGGCGTGCTGATCCCGACCGGCCGATCATGTGAAGACTCCTGGCTGGTGGCCGCCTCGCTAATCCCGGTCACCCAACGACTGAAATTTCTGGTAGCCCTGCGCCCCGGCATTATTTCACCCACTCTTGCGGCTCGCCAGGCAGCGACGCTGGATCGTCTTTCCAACGGCCGGGCCCTGTTTAATCTGGTCACCGGCGGCGATCCTGATGAATTGGCGGCGGAAGGTCTGCACCTGAATCACGAAGAACGCTACGAGGCCTCGGCGGAGTTCACCCATATCTGGCGCAAGGTACTGGAAGGAGAAACCGTCGACTTTAACGGTAAGCATATTCAGGTAAAGGGCGCAAAACTGCTGTACCCGCCGGTGCAACAACCGCGCCCACCGCTCTACTTTGGCGGATCCTCCGCCGCGGCACAGGATCTGGCAGCCGATCAGGTTGAAATGTATCTCACCTGGGGCGAGCCGCCGACGCAGGTAAAAGAAAAAATTGCCGAGGTACGCGCCAAGGCCGCAGCCAAAGGTCGCCAGGTGCGTTTCGGTATCCGCCTGCACGTCATTGTGCGCGAAACCACCGAGGAAGCCTGGCGAGCAGCCGACCGGCTGATTGCCAATCTGGATGAAAAAACCATTGCCGATGCCCAGCAGGCCTTCGCTCGGTTTGACTCCGTAGGGCAACAACGGATGGCGGCATTGCACGGCGGCAAGAAGGACAATCTGGAGATCAGCCCCAATCTGTGGGCCGGGGTGGGTTTGGTGCGTGGCGGTGCCGGAACCGCGCTGGTTGGCGATGGCCCGACGGTGGCGGCACGTATGCAGGAATACGCCGATCTGGGCATCGACACCTTTATTTTGTCCGGTTACCCGCATCTGGAAGAAGCCTATCGCGTTGGCGAACTGCTGTTCCCGCATCTTGATCTGGTGGAAACCCAAGTGCCCACGCCACGCCGATCGGTCAAAGCACAGGGCGAAGTGGTGGCCAATATTTATATTCCACAAAAAGCATCGCAAAGCTGAGGAGCCGCACTATGGCAAACGGCACACAACGAATCTTGCACCGGTTGGCACCCTGGGCATTGCCGGTGGCGCTGGTGGCAGTCTGGCAAATATCCGTGGAGGCTGGCTGGCTGTCGAACCGCATTCTGCCGGCGCCAAGCGCCGTAGTGACCGCTTTCTGGACCCTGACCAAGAGCGGCGAACTGTGGCAACACCTGACCATCAGCAGTTGGCGCGCGTTGATCGGTTTTAGCATTGGCGGCAGCATCGGGCTGGCGCTGGGCTTTATCACCGGCCTGTCGCGCTGGGGCGAACGCTTGCTGGACAGTTCCGTGCAGATGATCCGCAACGTGCCACATCTGGCATTAATCCCGCTGGTGATCCTGTGGTTTGGCATCGATGAGTCCGCCAAGATTTTTCTGGTGGCGTTGGGCACCCTGTTCCCTATCTATCTGAATACCTATCACGGTATCAAGAATATCGATCGGGGCCTGCTTGAAATGGCACGCAGCTACGGCCTGAGCGGTTTCCAGTTATTCGCCCAGGTGGTTTTACCGGGCGCCCTGCCCTCGATCATGGTCGGCGTGCGTTTCGCATTGGGCTTTATGTGGCTGACACTGATCGTAGCCGAAACCATTTCCGCCAATTCGGGGATTGGCTATCTGGCGATGAACGCCCGTGAATTCCTGCAGACCGACGTGGTGGTAGTCGCCATTGTGTTGTACGCCCTGCTCGGCAAACTGGCAGACGTCAGCGCCCAATTGCTTGAACGCGTCTGGCTGCGCTGGCATCCGGCCTATCAACTGAAGCAAGGAGAAGCGTTATGACGACCCCCGCACGTATCCCCCAGGGGACTCCAGTCACGCTGGAATCCATTGCCAAGCAATACGGTAACCGCAGGGTACTCGACAATATCCAGTTACGCATCAGCGCCGGCCAGTTCGTCGCCGTGGTTGGCCGCAGCGGTTGCGGCAAAAGCACGCTGCTGCGTCTGATGGCCGGGTTGGAAAATGCCAGCAGCGGCGCATTATTAAGCGGCAATGCGCCACTCGCCAATGCCAGGGACGATACTCGCCTGATGTTTCAGGATGCCCGCCTGCTGCCGTGGAAAAAGGTGATCGACAATGTCGGCCTCGGCCTGCGGGGTCATTGGCGAGCCGACGCATTGCACGCGCTGGAGGCCGTTGGGCTGGCCGATCGCGCCAATGAGTGGCCGGCAGCCTTGTCCGGCGGGCAAAAGCAGCGGGTGGCGCTGGCTCGCGCACTGATCCACCGTCCACGCCTGTTGCTGCTGGATGAGCCCTTGGGCGCGCTGGACGCGTTAACGCGGATTGAAATGCAGGGGCTTATCGAAGGGCTGTGGCAACAGCATGGTTTTACCGTACTGCTGGTGACGCACGACGTCAGTGAAGCCATTGCGCTGGCTGATCGGGTGATTTTGATTGAGGAAGGGCGTATCGGGTTGGATTTGACCATTGACCTGCCGCGTCCACGCCGTAAGGGATCGGCCAGGCTGGCGGAGCTGGAAGCCGAAGTGCTGGACCGGGTACTGTCACCGTCGCCGCTGGCTGAAGCTTCGCGCCGGGTAGCGAATTAAAAAAAGGGACGGCATGCCGTCCCTTTTAGGTTTACGCGTTACGCGTCGAGCGCTTTGGTGATCTTCTCGAACAGGTCGCCGGACAGATTCTCCAGCCCCTTCAACTGCTCAAGCGCCTTGCGCATCAGCGCCTGACGCGAAGCATCATAGCGTTTCAGGCGGATCAACGGCTCAATCAGGCGTGCGGCAATTTGCGGGTTGCGCTGGTTCAGATCGCTGAGGATCTCCGCCAGGAACTGATAGCCACTGCCGTCTGCCGCATGGAACGCCGCCGGGTTGGCAGAAGCGAAACCGCCGATCAACGAACGCGTACGGTTGGGATTGCTCAGGCTGAATGAACGGTGCTTCAGCAAGCTACGCACCTTGGTCAACACGTCCGCCGCCGGGCTGGTTGCCTGCAGCACGAACCATTTGTCCATCACCAAACCATCCTGATGCCAACGCTCATCGAATGCCGTTAACAGCGCATCGCGACAAGGCAATTGTGCCGCTACTGCAGCAGCCAGCGCCGCCAGTGAGTCGGTCATATTGTCTGCCTGGCGATACTGCTCGGACACCAATCGGTCGGCCAGGGCCGCATCACCAAAGGCCAGATAGCCCAGGCACACATTGCGCAGCGAACGTTTGCCGATGTCAGCGTGTTCCACCCGGTAACCGTCGATTTTATTGGCGTTATAAACCGCCAGCCACTCGTCGGCCATTTCCTTGGCCAGGCAACGGACGATTGCTTCATGCACCGCAGCAATCGCTTCAGGATCGATGGTCGCAAACAGCTCGGCAATTTCACCCTCCGATGGCAACGTCAGGATCTGCGCGGCCAATGCCGGATCCAGCGTCTCGTCCAACAGCACGGCGCGGAACGCATCAGCAACGTGTAGTGGCAGCGACAACGGTTGTTTCTGCTGATGTTTGGCCACGTTCAGTTTGATATAGGTGGCCAGCAGGCTCTGTGCCGCATCCCAGCGAGCAAATTCATTGCGCGCATGCTGCATCAGGAAGGTCAATTGCTGATCGCTGTACGGGTAATCCAGCTTCACCGGCGCGGAAAACTCGCGCAACAGGGACGGTACCGGCTTGTGCGCCACACCGTCGAACACGAAAGTCTGCTCCGCCTCGGTCACGTTCAAGACGTTATTGACCGCAGAGCCGTCTTTCTGCAGAGCAATCACATTGCCTTGCGCGTCGTACAGTTCGATATCCAGCGGAATATGCAGTGGCAATTTCTGCGGCTGATCGGCAGTCGGTTCGGTCTTCTGGCTGACGTGCAGGCGATACTGCTGGTGCTCGGCATCGTATTCATCGCGCACGGTGAGCAACGGCGTACCGGACTGGCTGTACCAGCGGCGGAACAGCGACAGGTCAACGTTGGATGCGTCCTCCATTGCCTGAACGAAATCATCGCAGGTGGCCGCGCTACCGTCATGACGCTCGAAATACAGCTGGATGCCTTTTTGGAACTGTTCTTCGCCCAGCAGCGTGTGCAGCATGCGGATCACTTCAGACCCTTTCTCATACACCGTCAGGGTGTAGAAGTTGTTCATTTCGATCACTTTGTCCGGACGAATAGCGTGCGCCATCGGGCTGGCGTCTTCGGCGAACTGTGCGCCGCGCATCACGCGAACGTTATCGATGCGGTTGACCGGACGTGAACCCAGATCTGAACTGAACTCCTGATCGCGGAACACCGTCAGCCCTTCTTTCAGGCTGAGCTGGAACCAGTCGCGACAGGTCACGCGGTTGCCGGTCCAGTTGTGGAAATATTCGTGGCCAATTACCGCCTCGATATTCAGGTAATCCTTGTCGGTGGCGGTTTCGGCTTTTGCCAACACGTATTTGGAGTTAAAAATATTTAACCCTTTATTCTCCATCGCACCCATGTTGAAGAAGTCGACCGCGACGATCATATAAATGTCGAGATCGTATTCCAGCCCAAAACGGGTTTCGTCCCATTTCATCGAGTTCTTCAGCGAGGTCATCGCCCAATCGGCGCGATCCAGGTTGCCACGGTCAACGAACAGCTCCAGCGCTACATCGCGCCCGGAACGGGTGGTGAAGCTGTCACGCAGCACGTCGAAATCACCGGCCACCAGCGCAAACAGATAACACGGTTTTGGGAACGGATCTTGCCACTGAACCCAATGACGGCCATCTTCCAACTCACCCTGGCCTACGCGGTTACCGTTTGACAACAGGAACGGGTAACGAGCCTTGTCCGCCACAATGCGGGTGCTAAAGCGCGCCAGCACGTCCGGGCGGTCCAGATAATAGGTAATGTGGCGGAAACCTTCGGCCTCACATTGAGTACACAGCGCCTCACCGGACAGGTACAACCCTTCCAGCGCGGTGTTTTTCGCCGGGTGAATATCATTGACGATGGTCATGGTAAATTGTGCTGGCAGCTTCTCGATAACCAGTTTGTTATCCTGCAACTGATAGGCAGTCCACGGCTGGCCGTCGATCTCAATACTCACCAACGTAAGATCTTCACCGTTCAGTACCAGTGCCGCGTCGGCGGCGCCCTGGCGTTTAATCTTGCTGACGGCAGTGACGCGAGTTGTCTCTGCGTCCAGTTCAAAATCCAGATCAATATCAGTGATGGTGTAATCTGGCGCGCGATAATCGTGGCGATACTTCGCCTGTGGCTGTTGTGTCATAAAAACCCTTTGACGTCTCAGTGAGTTACAGGTGCCAGGCTTTCATCATGGATTTATCTCGCCGTGGGGAAAGAGCAGAAATTTCGATGAGCCTGATTGTAAATAAACTGTATCACAGCTACAAAAAAAACCCAGAGATGCCGGGCCACCGAAGCGGAGAAATCGGAGGTGGATCCTAATGTTGTCGACGAATTGCCCCCGCAGTCAGGCTCCTTCACCTGAGGCAGTATGAAAATCAGCATTTAATGCTAAAAAGCCGCCTCCGCGTTGCGTGTTTGTCCAGACGTCAATATCCATGCCAAAAGCTAGGTTTTCTCAGCGCCTACGGGCAACCTTTCCTTGTTCAATGGGCCGCTCCCGTCGGCCGTGCCTCGCCGGGTATAGATAAGACAGGCTGGGAGCCACAATGATATAATTAACAAATCTGGCTCAAGGACGTACGGCGCATATGAAAGTAAAATATTTGATCTATTTTTTTACCTTTGCCCTGATGTCTTCATTCGCCCTGTTTATTTCCGATGAGCTGATTGATGCTGATACCGGCTATCGCGACAATCAACTTAACCTGTACAAAATTACCCGTGCCAAAGAGATTTCAGAGGCTTTTCAGGCCACGCTGTTGGCGCATCGTTTAAAGCGCCTAAGTCTGATCAATCCGCATATTACCGCAGCGCAGTGGCAAGACGCAGATCGCGTAGCTCAGGAAAAAATCACCCGTTTTCGGCCACATATCGACAGTGAAGTATCGCAACGGCTCGGTATTAGACAAAAAATCGCCGCGCTTTCCATGCTCAGTCTGATGGAGCAATTACTGAATAATGACAATCTGCAGCTTTCTCATGTTACTGATGTCAATGCCAATCTGTTTAATATCAACAGCGCCTACTATATTTCCCAGGCCAGCAAAAGCTATTACCGTTATACCTACGACACCCGTATGGTCGATGCCGACTCGTTTCTTTTCCTGGAAGCCGTACGGCTGAATAACCGGCTGAACATGTCTGTGACCGAACTTGTCGATCAAGTTATTGACATCAATACCAACCCGCCAGAACGTAAAGGCGCTTATCTGAAAGCCGTTCAGCTCACCGGGGTATTGAGTGCGTTAAACACCCGATTGATATTTATGAAGCTGACCTATAACGATGTGCAAATCACGATCCTGGTAAATGATATCCTCGACCAACTTTCACCCAAGAGGATCAACCGTATTACCGCTGAGCTATATACCGCCATTGATAACCACACCGCCTACCCGGTCGACTCCATTTGTCAGTACGTGAATAACCTGAGTGATCTTTCACAGCGACTTTATCAACGCAGTTTTGAACTGGAGATAGTCGCCTCAAAGCGTAAAGTCTATGACAGCCAGACCGCCATTTACGGCATGATTTCCCTCGGGGGTCTGATCGTCCTGTTTATTTTTCTTCCGACGCTGGTTTACTGTTCAAATATCAGTCGTTGGCTGACAAAAACACATAATAATATTCTACGGCTGTCGCGCGGTAATATGGATATCGATCGCAATGAGGTGTTTTACGGCCAGGAGTTAATGGCCATCAGTGACGCGATTAAACAGCTCAAACAGTATCAGTTGGAAAAAGTGACGTTGGAAAATGAAAAGCACCTGTTGATCAAAGAGCTAGAGGCCGTCTCGTTTCTTGATCCTTTAACCAACATCTATAACCGCCGCAAGTTTTTCCGCGAGTGTGAATCGCTGAGCATCGGTAACTATCCGCTGGTCTTCTGTCTGATTGATATCGATAATTTCAAAAACCTCAATGACAGCTATGGCCACCATGTCGGCGACCTGGTGCTGGTGACGTTCGGCAAGCTGCTGCAGAGCACCTTCCGTTCCAGCGATATTTTCTGTCGCTATGGCGGAGAAGAGTTTGCAGTGATCCTCGGCAACTGTACGCTGGAGAACGCGAGGAAAGTGATGTCAAAGCTGCGCGATCGAACTCACCAACTTATCCTGACGTTGGCTGATGGGCAAAACGTGCGTTTCACCACCAGCTGTGGCATTGCGCAGGTGTGCGATATCAAGCTGCTGCCAACGGCGATCAAGCAGGCGGATGAAGCGCTCTACTTCTGCAAGAAAAACGGCAAAGACCGGATCGGCATTCACACGTCGGTCGGTTTTATCTGAATTGTTGTTTAAAATAATTAACATTATAATTTTTATGACTAATTAGGCTAAGTCATTAACCTGACAGGCTTATCTGGCTTTTCTGCCCGTATCCTGATGACAAGCCAACATAAAGGCACGTTTAATCCTCGACCCGCTCCGATGAATTGTGGTGTGATGCAGCTTCAATAACAGGATAATCCGGGTATACTCCCCCCACTTTTTTTGATTATCCGGATTTGGACACGCGCCTGACGAGGATGCAGTAACGCGCTATGACTCAATACGCCTCCCCGATTTTGACATCACTGCTTGATACTGATGCTTATAAGCTTCACATGCAGCAAGCAGTGTTTCATCGCTACCCCGCTATCAGCGTGGCTGCGGAATTCCGCTGCCGTGGTGATGAGCTGCTTGGCGAATATGCCGACGAAATTAGTGCGCAAATCGCACTGATGAGCCAATTGGCGCTGACAGACGCTGAGTTCAACTATCTCTCAGGGCTGCCCTTCTTCCGTGAGGATTACCTGAACTGGCTGCGCGATTTCCGCTACGATCCGCAACAGGTCCAGATCGAAAACCGCCAGGGCAAGCTGCATATTCGTATTGCCGGCCCGTGGCGCGAAGTGATCATGTGGGAAGTTCCGCTGCTGGCAGTGATCAGCGAAGTGGTACATCGCCACCGCTCACCGGATGTCACGACGGATATGGCGGTAGCCCACCTGCGCAACAAACTCGCGCAGTTTAAAGCCATGAGTAGCGATGTGGATATTTCTCGTTTCAAGCTGATGGACTTCGGCACCCGCCGCCGTTTTTCCCAGCCTGTACAGCAAGCTATCGTCAGCACGCTGAAAAGCGAATTCCCTTATCTGGTGGGTACCAGCAATTACGATCTGGCGCGCCAGCTTGATCTTGCGCCAGTCGGTACCCAGGCCCATGAATGGTTCCAGGCGCATCAGCAAATAAGCCCGGTGTTGGCCAACAGTCAGCGGGCGGCACTGCAGGCGTGGCTGGATGAATACCCCGATCAACTCGGCATTGCACTGACCGACTGTATCACCATGGATGCCTTCCTGCGTGATTTCGGTCCACAGTTTGCCCAGCGCTATCAGGGTCTGCGCCATGACTCAGGCGATCCGTTCGAATGGGGCGAAAAAGCCATCGCGCATTTCCAGACGCTGGGGATTGATCCGATGAGCAAAACGCTGGTGTTCTCCGATAACCTGGATCTGGACAAGGCACTCGCGCTTTACCGCCACTTCTACCAGCGCGTCAACCTGGTGTTCGGGATAGGCACGCGCCTGACCTGCGATATTCCCGGGGTTAAACCACTGAATATCGTTATCAAACTGGTCGAATGCAAAGGCAAACCGGTGGCTAAACTCTCCGACAGCCCCGGTAAAACCATCTGTCAGGATCAGGCCTTCGTAAAAGCGTTACGCAAAGCCTTCGATCTGCCGCTGGTAAAAAAAGCGAGCTAGCCCCTGCCCGATGAGCGTTAAAAAGCCGGCTGAGACTTCACGCCGGCTTTTTCTTCTTTATATAGTCCTTCCCGCTGCTTTCTTTTCGCCCAGCCCCAAGAAATGTTGCGCCGATACGGCGATTTCTACTTGTGCTCTGCACCGCGCCAAGTAACATAGCAACATCCCCATATTCCTGGGTTATAAGCTATTTCTAAACCAAATTATTAAAGAGAGAAATCTATGAGCGTAGTGCCTGTAGTCGACGTACTGCAAGGCCGTGCTGCGGTTGACAGTGAAGTCACCGTGCGCGGTTGGGTGCGTACCCGGAGAGATTCTAAAGCTGGCATCTCCTTCCTGGCCGTCTATGACGGTTCCTGCTTTGATCCGTTACAGGCCGTCGTTAATAATTCTCTGCCGAATTATCAGGATGAAGTGCTGCATCTGACCACGGGTTGTTCCATTGAAGTCACCGGCATTGTGGTGGCATCTCCGGGCGAAGGTCAGAGTTTCGAACTGCAGGCAACCACGATTAAAGTGGTTGGCTGGGTTGACGATCCGGACACCTACCCGATGGCGGCCAAACGTCACAGCATCGAATACCTGCGCGAAGTGGCTCACCTGCGCCCACGCACCAATCTGATCGGTGCCGTTGCACGCGTACGTCATACGCTGGCACAGGCCATTCACCGTTTCTATCACGAGAACGGCTTCTTCTGGGTTTCCACCCCGCTGATCACTGCCTCCGATACCGAAGGCGCCGGTGAAATGTTCCGCGTTTCAACCCTGGATCTGGAAAACCTGCCGCGTACCGATAAAGGTGCTGTCGATTTCAGCCAGGACTTTTTCGGCAAAGAAGCCTTCCTGACCGTTTCCGGCCAGTTGAACGGCGAGACCTATGCCTGTGCGCTGTCGAAAATTTACACTTTCGGCCCCACTTTCCGCGCCGAGAACTCCAACACCAGCCGCCACCTAGCGGAGTTTTGGATGATCGAACCGGAAGTGGCGTTTGCCGATCTCGAAGACATCGCCGAGTTAGCGGAAAAAATGCTGAAGTATGTATTCCAGGCCGTATTGAACGAGCGTATGGATGACATGCAATTCTTCGCCGAGCGCGTAGACAAAGACGCCATTGATCGCCTGCAGCGTTTTGTTACCTCTGATTTTGCTCAGGTTGATTACACCGAAGCGGTGGAAATCCTGATCGCCTCCGGCCAGACTTTCGAAAACCCGGTTTCCTGGGGTATCGACCTGTCTTCCGAACATGAGCGTTACCTGGCCGAGAAACACTTCAAAGCGCCGGTAGTAGTGAAAAACTATCCGAAAGACATCAAAGCTTTCTATATGCGCATGAACGATGACGGTAAAACCGTTGCCGCAATGGACGTTCTGGCTCCGGGCATTGGTGAAATCATCGGCGGCGCTCAACGTGAAGAACGTCTGGACGTACTGGATCAGCGTCTGGAAGCCATGGGTCTGAATAAAGAAGACTACTGGTGGTATCGCGATCTGCGTCGTTACGGCACCGTGCCTCATGCCGGCTTCGGCTTGGGCTTTGAGCGTTTAATCGCCTATGTAACCGGCGTGCAAAACGTTCGTGATGTCATTCCGTTCCCGCGTACCCCACGTAATGCAACCTTTTAATTAATCAGATAATACATTTTCTAATTAATTTAGTTACAAAACCAAGGCCAGCTTTGCTGGCCTTTCGCATTTTTTAATATTGACGCACGTCACAAAGTTCCCTGAATATTACCTTTTGTTACAAATGCTTTCATTCTGATACCTCATTGCGACATTGGTAGCATTTTCGTTCTAGATTAACCCGCCCGTGAATGGAACACTGCGTGCAGACACAGGACGACACCAATCTATCAACAATAGTTCCAAAAGAATTATTGGCGGCAGTGGCAAAGGTGTCCGAATAACACCAATGAGGGTAATATAATGATGAAGCGCAACATTCTTGCAGTGGTAATCCCGGCTCTGTTAGCAGCTGGTGCAGCAAACGCTGCTGAAATCTACAACAAAGACGGCAACAAACTGGATCTGTACGGTAAAGTTGACGGTCTGCACTACTTCTCAGACGACAAAGGCAATGATGGCGATCAGACCTATGTTCGTTTCGGCTTCAAAGGTGAAACCCAGATTACTGACCAACTGACCGGTTACGGCCAGTGGGAATACAACGTTCAGGCTAACCACGCTGAATCTCAAGGCACCGAAGGCACCAAGACTCGTCTGGGCTTCGCAGGTCTGAAATTTGCTGACTACGGTTCATTCGACTACGGCCGTAACTACGGCGTACTGTACGACGTGGAAGGCTGGACAGATATGCTGCCAGAGTTCGGTGGCGATACCTACACCTACACCGACAACTTCATGACTGGCCGTACCAACGGCGTTGCTACTTACCGTAACAACAACTTCTTCGGTCTGGTTGACGGTCTGAACTTCGCCGTTCAGTACCAGGGCAAAAACCAGAACGACAGTCGCGCTCTGAAGAAACAAAACGGCGACGGTTGGGGCCTGTCTTCTACTTATGACATCGGCGAAGGCGTAAGCTTCGGTGCTGCGTATGCATCTTCCAACCGTACAGACGATCAGAAACTGAACGCTACCGCTAAAGGCGACAAAGCTGACGCATGGACCGTGGGCGCTAAATACGACGCCAACAACGTTTACCTGGCAGCCATGTACTCAGAAACCCGTAACATGACTCCATACGGCGAATCTGACTTCACTATCGCTGACAAAACTCAGAACTTCGAAGTGACCGCACAGTACCAGTTCGACTTCGGTCTGCGTCCAGAAGTTTCTTACCTGCAGTCTAAAGGTAAAAACCTGTCTAGCCGTACCGCGAACGGTTCTAGCTTCGGCGGCGGCGATGCCGACCTGGTTAAATATGTTTCTGTAGGTACCACTTACTACTTCAACAAAAACATGTCTACCTACGTTGATTACAAAATCAACCTGCTGGACGACAACGAATTCACCAAAGCCAATGCCATCGCTACCGATGACATCGTTGGTGTAGGCCTGGTTTACCAGTTCTAAGTTGTCTCACTTAACGGCGGTTCACCGCCGGACAAGTTAAAAAACAGGGCTTCGGCCCTGTTTTTGTTTTTACGCCGCCAGTAAATTTTTATCCTGCCAATGCCCCCTTCTTCCTCATTTTTTATGCTGAATATGCGTCCTTCACAAGATCGAGGTGTTTTTCTCGCAAACGGTTGGCAAAGGGCATAACTGGCGCTACCCTGATGCTTCTGTCTGCTTAACTCCGAGCCATGGAAGCACCTGACATGTTTGAAAAAATCACTGCTGCACCTGCCGATCCGATCCTGGGTCTGACCGACATTTTCCGCGCTGACGCCCGCCCTAACAAAATCAACCTGGGAATTGGCGTTTATAAAGATGAAACCGGTAAAACCCCGGTGCTGACCAGCGTTAAAAAAGCTGAGCAGTATCTGCTGGAAAATGAGACCACCAAAAACTATCTCGGCATCGAAGGTATTCCGGCGTTCGCCAACTGCACGCAAGAGCTGCTGTTCGGCAAACAAAGCCCAATCATTGTCGACAAGCGTGCGCGTACCGCACAAACTCCTGGTGGCACCGGCGGCCTGCGTGTAGCAGCTGACTTCATCGCCAACCAGACCAGCGCGAAACGCATCTGGATCAGCAACCCAAGCTGGCCGAACCACAACAACGTGTTTGGTGCGGTCGGTCTGGAAGTGTTGGAATACGCCTACTACGATGCAGCCAATCATGCGTTGGACTTCGATGGCCTGCTCCACAGCCTAAAACAGGCTCAGGCCGGCGATGTGGTGCTGTTCCACGGCTGCTGTCATAACCCAACCGGCATCGACCCAACGCCGGAGCAGTGGGCACAATTGGCCGAGCTGTCTGTGGCTAACGGTTGGTTGCCGCTGTTCGACTTTGCGTACCAGGGCTTTGCGAATGGTCTGGAAGAAGATGCCCAGGGCCTGCGTATTTTTGCCGCCAAGCATCAGGAACTGATCGTCGCCAGTTCTTACTCGAAGAACTTCGGTCTTTACAACGAACGTGTGGGTGCCTGCACCATCGTCGCTGCTGATGCAGAAACCGCCGACCGTGCCTTCAGCCAGGTGAAAGCCGCCATCCGCGCCAACTACTCCAACCCACCGTCACATGGTGCTGCCATTGTGGCAACCATCCTGGGCGACGATGCGTTACGTGCGTTGTGGGAGCAGGAACTGACCGACATGCGTCAACGCATTCACCGCATGCGTCAGCTGTTTGTTAATACCCTGCAGGAGAAAGGTGCTGAGCAGGACTTCAGCTTTATCATCAACCAGAACGGCATGTTCTCGTTCAGCGGGCTGACCAAAGAACAGGTGCTGCGCCTGCGTGAAGAGTTTGGCGTCTACGCCGTTAACTCCGGCCGCGTTAACGTTGCAGGCATGACACCGGACAATATGGCGCCGCTGTGCGAAGCCATCGTCGCCGTGCTGTAAACCGTCGCGCGACACCTAGCAAAAGGGGCGCTCAAAGCAGCGCCCCTTAGTTATACCCAAAATAGTTGGAGTTGCATCGCGGCGGCAACTAAGCGCATCCCCGGGAGCGTACAAACAGTACGTGACCGGGGTAAGCGCAGGAAGCCAACAAAGAGGCAGCTTCAAGTATGACGGATATATTTCTGCCGGAAATAACTTACCAGATAGCCGGTTCTTCACGCAGGAACGGGTTGGTTTCACGTTCTTGACCGAAAGTCGACATTGGCCCATGACCTGGAATAAACGCCATGTCATCACCCTGCGGCAATAGCTTGGTGCGGATCGCGGTAATCAACGCCTGGTGATCGCCTTGTGGAAAATCACTGCGCCCGACGCCGCCGTTAAATAGCACGTCACCCACCAGAGCCAATCTCGCCTGCTGATTAATAAACACGATATGGCCAGGAGTATGGCCAGGGCAATGCAGCACCTTGAGCGTCATCTCGCCCACCTGCACGCTATCCCCTTCTTCCAGCCACTGGGTCGGCGTCAGCGGTGCGCACTCTTCCAGCCCAAACATGCGGCTCTGCGCAGGCAGGCCGTCCAGCCAGAAAGCATCTCTCTTATCCGGGCCGTAGATCGGCACCTGGTAATGCTCAGCCAGCTCAGCGGCCGCGCCAACGTGATCGAGATGACCATGCGTCAGCAGGATCTGCGTAACTGTTACGCCCTGCCTGGCTATTTCGGCCTTCAGTTTCTCAGGTTCACCGCCAGGATCGACCAAGGCCGCCTGCTGGGTACTCTCACACCAGATCAGGCTGCAGTTCTGACTAAAAGCGGTAACGGGAATAATGTGGTATTTCATAAGGCTCCAACGACAACGGCGCCACACCCTGCCGGGCTGGCGCTACTCACTTATGGTGCACAGCGATTACCAGGTCCGCACCGGGCCGGTATCGATGTGTACGAAGTTGCTACGTGGATAATATCCTACACCACCGGCGCTCATTTTTAACGCCGCTTTACGGATATTACTCAGTTGGATGCCTTCAATATGGAAGTCCATCGCCTGTCCTTTGGTGTGGTAGCTGTGCTTGGCCACACCGCGACTGCGTTCACGCAGCTCATTGTTGGTGTCCAGGGAACGATAACCTGAAACCAACTGCACAGGTTTGTTGGTGCCCAACAGACCTTGCAGACGATAGAGATGATCGAACAGACGAGGATCGATCGACTTGACCTTATTGGCTCGATAATCACGGAAGAGATGATTAAGACGGACTAATTCGTCTTTATTATATCCCTTACCATCGAAGAATTCGGCTTTAAGCGATTCGCCCGTATGCATATTATTTACAACCAGAATACGCGGGCGCGAAGTAGAAAGACTGGCAAAGGCTTGCCCTGGGAGCAGCGCTATGCCCACAGCGGCACTACCTAACGCCAACCATTTACGGCGATGATGATCAATTTTGTCCATGTTTCTGTTAAACCCGGCAAGAATATCAAAATATATGCACAAAACAGCGCACTGCCCGAACCATAACCGCCCACACTGGCTGAGTCAACCCGTGATGTCCCGCGGTTTGCAGGCACTCACGCAATGAGTGCCTGCAACATGGCCCGATATTCTGACCGTTATTTATTTATAATTACTGCATTTATTGCATTAATTTTTCGGCCTGAGCCAAAATTTGTGCGCCCGATCTCACCGTATCATCATAATTGTAAATATCTGTGCGGAATTGTGGTTTTCCATCATCAGAGACCCAGGCGGTTAAATAATACAATTTAACCGGAATATGCTGGCGGATATTTACGAAGGTGGTATTCCCCTGTTTCAGGGTGGAAGAAACACGAGTGTTGTTCCAGCCTGCATCCTGGAGCAGCATGTTCGCCAAATCCGATGCCTTGTTGACCCGGACGCAGCCGGAACTCAAGGCACGAATGTCTTTCTGGAACAGGTTATGGTTGGGCGTATCGTGCAGATAGATAGCATCCGAACTCGGCATGTTGAATTTAAAACGCCCCAGTGAGTTGGTCGCTCCCGGAGCCTGACGGATCCGATACGGGAAATTACGAGGCGAAATCATACTCCAGTCGAGAGTAGCCGGGTTAATCACCTCAGCATCGTTGCTCCAACCCGAGAGCACGGTATAGCCATGCTTCTGGAAGTAGCTGCCGTCACGCATCGCCTTCGGCACGATATCTTCACGCACCAGCGTAGTCGGTACGTTCCACGGTGGGTTCACCACCACATTATTCAGTGCACTGCTCATCAACGGCGTCTTGCGGCTGGGCCGTCCGACAATCACCCGCGAGGAAAGCACTTCATTGCCGTTCTGATAGTAGGTCAACGAGTAGTTGGGAATGTTAACCATAATACCGGTATCGACATGACCGGGTAGTATACGTAAACGCTGGATATTCAGTGCCAACAACGAGGCACGCATTTGCGGAGTCACATTAAGCCACTCGCGAGTGCGCACGCCAATTACGCCGTCTGCACTCAGACCCTGCCATTTCTGGAAACGCTTAACGCCCTCCACCAGATCGGGAGTGTAGCGATTATCGGTAACGGTCACCGGGCTTTCTGACTGCTGCGAAAAAGGCGATTGCGGCGTTGGGACGAGATCTTTGACCGGAGCGGCGGCCGGGCTGACAACGGCACTCTGGCTGTCACGGCTTTTTTCTTCATCAACCGACAGGCCACCATCGTCAGGCTCATTACGCGAACCGGTCAATACCGCAGGGGGATCCTGCGCTTCCACCGGTGCCGTCGATGACGTCAGCATGCCGTTACGCGCCAGGATCTCACGCAAGGCAGGAATATCACTACTCAGTTGATCCGGACGCAGGCTTGGTCCATTGGCCATTTGCGGCCACGGACGACCATCGGCCAGCATATCCCGCAGAGCCTGATGCATCTTGGCATATTGCGGGTGCTGTGGCGCCAGCGTATTGACATAAGCCAACGTTTTCCCCTGACGCACCGCCAGCTGCCATTGGTTAATCACCGTATTGGGCGGCAGACCGAGTTTGTAGGGAATATTACTGTACAGCCAATTATTACCGTTGGCACCGATGGACGAAACGAACTGCAAATAGCCCAGCATCGCATCAGACAGCACCACATCGCGCGCCACGTCGGTTATCGCCGGGTTGGTCAACAGCTTCACCCATTGGGTAAACTGCGGCTGTACGCCGGACATCGCCAATTCGGCCAGCTGCTGCTGGAATTGTTGAACCGCTTCGCGATCCTGCCACATCAATTGCATCCGGTTCGCCGCGTACAAAGGAGCCAGCGTCGAAAGATAATAGGGTGTAATGCCCTTCGGCAATGCCGCAAGCAGTTCCGAACGGCTTTGCGCCACTGACATGCCGGATGACGCTACCGGAAGCGCAGGAACGGTTGCCCATACGGGTAAAGACGACGCAAGACCACATGCGATTGCGCAACTTAACGCCAGCCGCCGTACAGTGTTTCCATTTCTAAGCAACATCCATTGCCCCCTGTATGCTCACAAAAAATATAACCAAGACAACTTATTAGTTTCAGTATACGAATAGAAAAGCCATTTTGCCCTTTGGCGACTATGAATAACTGTTATTTCATTAGGCTACTCGGTTTTCAGTGCAGAAAAAAGCAGGACTATCATCCTCCCGCACAAAAAAATAGCCACCCCAGGGCGGCTATTTTCAGATTATTAGCGGGCTTTTTTTGCGTTTACGGCGTTTCTGCCGCAGTAATACCCAGAACCGGCGGCTCATTAGCAAAACCGCGCAGCCCCACTACGTGTACATGTTCATGATTCTGGAACACTTTACGCACCAGCTTATAAGTCGTGCCTTTTTCCGGGCTGATATTTTCCGGTGCCGCAATGATCAGCTGCATTTCCAGACGGTCGCACAGCTCGAACAGCGTGGCAATGGATTTGGCATCCAGTCGCGCCGCTTCATCGAGGAACAACAGTCGGCATGGAGAAATATCCTTACCGCGCAGACGGCGAGACTCTTCTTCCCAGCTCTGTACCACCATAACCAGAATCGACATCCCGGTACCGATCGCTTCCCCGGTAGACAACGCGCCACTCTCGGCACGCAGCCAACCGTCGGAACCGCGGAAGACTTCCACTTCCAGCTCCAGGTAGTTACGGTAATCCAGCAGCTCTTCGCCGATGGTCTGTGGCGTGCGTTGCCCCATGTCAATCTGCGGGTTCAGACGCTGATACAGCTTGGCCAAGGCTTCCGAGAAGGTCAGTCGGTTGCTGTTGAACAGGTCCTGATGCTGTTCCTGTTGCTCGGAAAGCACGTCCAGCAGCGTCGCATGTGCTTCACGCACGTTGACGTTCAATCGCACGCTTTTCACCTGCCCGAAGGAAACCGCCTGCAGGCCCTGGTTGAGCATGCGAATACGGTTCTGTTCACGCTGGATGGTTTTGCGAATGATGTTCGCCACGCTCTTGGAACTGATTGCCAGCTTCTGCTCACGCGCGGTCAACTCTTCGGTCAGGCGGCCCAGCTCGATCTCCATCTGTTCGATGGCTTCAACCGGATCGTCGGTACGGATAATATCCTGACGAATACGCTCGCGCAGATGCTGATAGACCGCAATATAGAACTGGATTTTGCGTTCCGGGCGCTTGGGATCTTCCGACAGGCGCAGCACATCGCGCAGGTGTTCGTTATCCGACACCGCCAGACGCAGCGCACCGAGCGCCTTATCCGACATTGAGCGCAGCTCGTCACCGTCCATATAGGCCAGTTCGCGGCGGTGCAGACGACGCTCAACGCCATTGTCTTTCACCAGACGCATCACGGCGCACCAACCCGCTTTGGCGGTGACCACCTGCTCGCGCAGCTGATAATAATCGCGCTCCAGCTTGCGCAGTTTTTTCTGCAGACTGTCCATTTCCGCTTCGCAGAAGGTCAGCTGTTTTTCCAGTTGGTTACGACGTGCGCGGTTGGTGCTCAGGGCCGCATGCAATTCATCACGACGCGTGCGCGCACGGGCTTCGGCATTGGCATCCGCCTGCACACCGATGTCTACCAGTTCCTGACTCAGCTCTTTGAGCATGTCGCGTTTGGCGTCATACGAGCTTTTCAGTGATGCCAGCACCTGGCTGTACTGGGTGAACTGGGTTTGATACTGGCGCAGCTGCTCGCGAGCACGGGTACGTTCCGCTTCCGCATGTTCCAGACGCTGGCGCAGCTTGTCGTTCAGATCGTTATTGGCATTTTGCATGCCGGCAGAGTCGGTATAGCTGAAGTGCGCGCGACGCTGCACCACTTCAATCAGGGCAAACGCCTGCTGCTTGGCCTGACGCTGCACGCTCTGCGCCTGAGTGTAATCCTGTTGCAACTGTTCATGCTGCTGTGGATCGCTCTGCAGCACCGACAGCAACGGCTCCAGCTTGGTCAGGGAAACGCCATGCTGTTGAATATGACGCGCGGCATCCTGCGCCTCTTCCAGCTCTTCACGGATTTCTTCCACCCGATCCTGCAGAGTTTCATCGTTTAGCAATGAAACCAGCGGCGTCAGACGGTTCAGTGCAGCAATGCCCTCTTTTGCCTGATCGTACTGCTGACGCTGCTGCTGGTTCTGCGCTTCATGGTTATTCAGCGCACGCTCGATTTCACCACGGCGGGTATTGAGACCACGGATCTCCGCTTCCGGATCGGCGTCAAAGGCTACCGCCAGATGGTTACCGATAAAGCGGCTGAAGGCCTGGTGCGAACGCTGGGTTTTCTGCACGTCAAACGACAGTGTGGCATAACGCTCTGCCAACTTTTCCCGCTCGGCATGCAATATTTCCAGGCGATTCTCACGTGCGGCACGGCCAAACAACGGCACTGCCGGGTAACGTGAGTAACGCCACTGGCGTTCGGCAGTTTTAACCAACACCGCGCGGTCTTGTTCTTCGACGGCGAATACGCTGTCATCAAACGACTGCGGATCCCCTTCAATCAGATAGAGATCTTCCGGGCAGTCTTCCAATCCTTCCAGCATCTCGCGCACCAGCGACAGGTCCGGCACCACAATGGCGTGGCGCGACGGGCCGTACAAGGCGGAGAAGTACGGTGCATCGTCGATGGTGACGTCGTCGTAAATTTCGGACAGCAGCACGCCACCAAAACGTTCGGCCAGCGTGACCAGACGCTGATCCTCAGCACCGCCAGGCTGGCTGAGACGTTCAATTTGCGCTTCAACAGCACGTTTAGCGGCAGCCACTTCATCACGCTCAACGGTAGTTTCACGTTCGCGCTCCAGCAGTTGCTGCATGTACTCCGTCACCTGCTGGCTGCTTTCAAGCGCTTCACCGCTTTGTTCACCAAGCTGGCTCAGAGCATCCTGCGCGGCCAACCAAATAGGGGCGCGGGTAGTCAGTTCGCGGATACGTTGCTGAATTTGCTCCAGTTCCTGGCGCATTTCCATCCGACGCTCGCCGGCATCACTGACGCCCTGCGACAGCGATTCCAGGCGCTCTTCCAGTTCTTGTTGCAGGGCATCAAGTTCGTCCGGCTGATACTGCTGGCCATGGCGTTTGCAGAATTCCTGCAACAGACGCTCGGCATCCTGCTGGGAGCGCAGACGCTGTTCCAGCTCGCTCAGGCGCATACGCAAGGGTTGCACGCGTTCGGCAAGGTGTTGCTGTGATGGCCAGTCACGCAGCAATTCGCGCGCGCACTGCCAGGCTTCGCTACGGCTGACCTGGCCGGCGATTTTACCCACCAGCTGATAAGCCTGTTCAAACTGGCCGTGCGCGGCGTCGGCCACGCTCAGCTTTTGCTCGAGCATCAGCAGCGCTTCTGTCGCTTCCTGCTCGCGCGCCTGGAAGGTATCCAACCAGTGTTCGGCATTTTCGGCGGTCAGTTCCGGCAGTTGGCACAACGCGCGCGCACGTTCCAATGCTTGCAACGCTTGCTGATATTGAATGGCCCGGGTTTGCTGCACGTCGAGCGCCTGCTGGTAGTCGGCGAGTTGGCTTTTCAACTCATCCACTTCCAGTTCGGCTGCCTCGGCACGCGCTTCGTTTTCGGCCTGCTGTTCGCTGGCCTCCGCAACCACTTCATTCTGTTCTTCCAGTCGGTAGGTCAGCTCTTCCAGATCGCCTTCATAACGCTCGATCTTTTCCTGCTGACGCATCGCCGTTTGTACCAGATTCAGGTGATCGCTGGCAGCCTGGTAATCGGTTTCCAGATCGGATTCCGCGCCGCTCTGCTCCGCCAGTTCACGCGCCATTTCAACATGACGGAATTGCTCGGCGGCCAACTGTTTGCGACTGCCCAGCAGATCGTTGCGCAGCGCCAGTGCCCCGTCCAGATGAATGCGTCGCTCATTGGCATGACGCATGTAGTCCGCTGCCACGTAAGAGGTAGCCTCGGAAATCAAATGTTTGAACAGATCGCGGTCGGATTGAGTCACGCGGATCGCTTCCAGCGTCATGCGGTTTTCACGCAGCGCCGCTTCCATATCCTGGAATGCCTTGCGCACGCCGCTGTTTTCCGGCAACAGGTAGTCGCGCAGCGAGCGGGTGATGGCGCTGGAAATACCGCCGTACAGCGAGGCTTCAATCAGACGATAGAACTTGCTGCGATCGGACGATGAACGCAGGCGTTTCGGGATCACGCCCAAATCGAACATTAATGAGTGGTAATCGGTGATGGAGTTAAACTGCTTGAACTGCACCCCTTCCATTTCTTCGACGCGATCTTTAAGTTCCTGCAGCGACAGTACGCGCGCCTGACGCTCGCCCACCGTTTGGGTCAAAAGCTCCGTCGGCTGCACTGCCGTCGGCAGGCCCTGGATAACGAACGGCTTGATGTCTACCTTGCGGTCACGGCCGGCGACCTGCTGCAGACGAACGCCAACGACTACGCGTTGGTGGCGCGAGTTGAGTACGTCAAGAGTCGAATAACAGACCCCGGCGCGCAGTTTACCGTGCAGGCCTTTGTCGCGAGAGCCACTGGTGGCACCGGCTTCAGTGGTGTTACGAAAGTGCAACAGCGTCAAATCTGGGATCAGCGCAGTGACGAAGGCCGCCATGGTGGTGGACTTCCCTGCCCCGTTACCGCCGGACAGCGTGGTCACCAACTCATCGAGATCAAAGGTGCGTGCAAAAAAGCCGTTCCAGTTAACCAACGTCAGCGAGCGAAATTTACCGCGTTCAATCATTCCTGTTCATCCTCTGCACTGTCCGGTGTGGTATCAAGCGACGCGTCTTCTGCATCACTCTCATCATTCAGCAACAGGCTGTTTTCAACCGGCATTGCTTCGCCGTCGCGGATCATACGCAACTGCGCTTCACGCGGATCGTCACCGCTGCGCACATCGGCGCCAAAGCGAAACACCGCCTCGGTGATACGGAACTTGCTGCTGTCGTTGCCCATAAAATAGACCATGCCCAAACGACGCAGACGGTTCAGTGAAGTACGTACTTTTTCATGCAGCTTCTGACGATCGAGATCCGAGCCGGTAGAACGCTGATTAACGAACTTCAGCAATTTGCTCTCATCCGCCAGGCTCAGCAGTTCGTCGTACAGCTCCTGATGGCTGAAAATGCCCTCATGCGCCAGACGTTCCGGGCTGAGATACAGATAGCACAGGATTTTCCCCACCATCATATCCAGCTCGGACAACACCGAACGCGGGATCAGCGTAGTAGAGCGTGGACGCAGGTAGAAGAATCCTTCCGGCGCGCGGATCAGCTCTACGCTGTAGCGGGTGTAGAATTCTTCCAGTTCATCCTGGAAATCCATTAAGAAGGCGTGGTTGTCCAGTTCATCGATACCGATGTGACGACCCGCACGCAGTTGACTGTCCAACGCCGGGAACAGCGCGTTAGACAATGCCTTGGCCAGCTTTACTGGCATTATTTGTTCAATATTTGTCGATGACATGGGCCTGGACCTTGGCTCCGTAATCATTGATTGCCTGCCACTGCGCCGGCAACCCTGAAAAATCTGCTTCAGCCACACCAAGGCGCACTGCCTGGTCGACCACTAAACGTGCCACATCGAAATGACGAGCACGCGGATATTGCGCCAGATAATCGCGCATTACCGCCCCTAAATTGAGCGGCATCTGTTGTTCCTGATAAATCTTCAGTGCCTGTTCGATCATTGCCGCCAGCTGCTCGCGGATTTCGCTGAACTCTTCGAACTCCAGATCCGGCGGCAGTTCCCCGGTCACTTCCTCGCTGCGCAGCGCCAGTTCTTCGTCTCGCATATCCAGCAGACGGTCGGCATTGGCATGGGTCAGTGTCCACGGGTTGTCGAAATAGTTTTGCACCGACTGACGCAAACGCTGGGCGAACACCCGGTTCTTGTCCATGTCGATCGCGGTACGGATAAATTTATGCACGTGGCGGTCGTAGCCAATCCACAGGTCAATCGCCTGTTGGCCCCAACTGATAATGCGGTCGAGCTTGCTTTGCAGATCGAACACCAGTTTGTCGATAAAGCCCAGTTCCGCGCCACCCAGCGTGACATCCTGAATTCGCAACAGGTTGGCCTGCAGTTTATCGCCCGCCGCCTCCAGCGTATCCTGCAGTTCGCGCAGGGTACCCGAGGTTTCGGACAGTAGCATCTCACAGCTGGAGATCGCCGCACGCCAGTCTTTGTTCAGCAACGCTGCGATATCGTCCTTCACGCCTTGCTGTTGTTCATCCATAATTCGCTGGGTCAAATCGATACTGTCGAAGATTTCCGCCACCGAATATTTCAGCGGTGCAAACACGTTACGGTGCCAGTGGAAATCGTCACCGCCCTCATCGGCGGCGTCGGCGGCGCGTTTCAGCTCCTGCGCCACGATTGACAACTGCATCGACAAACGCAGCGTGGAGAATTCGCGCTGACGGATATAGTAATCGGTGATACCGATGCCCAGCGGCGTCAGACGGTAAATCGCGTTACCGTCCGCCAGTTCGCTGATAAAACGGTTTAACAGGCGCTGGCGCACCATGTCGTTAATCGCATTGTTGGCGCGCACGGCCACCGTTTCATGCGTCTGTTCGAAACCCTTGCTGACATGGCGAAATGCATCAACCAGCTCACCTTCGCTCATCTCGCCGTCCAGCCGCTCGCCGTTCAAAGTGGCGATAGCAAGCAAAAACGCGAGACGCTCCGTAGGGAGCGAAATAGAGAAATCATTTTTCCGTGCCCAGGCGACCAGTTCGGGTACTGTCTGGGAAAATTCACTCATAGTTCGTCCTTCAGGTTTGGTTTATGCGCCATGACGTGAATATAGCGCCCCAAACTCACGTACGGCTCCTGCCGGCAATAGTGCTGTTCAAGCGCCAGTAACTCTTCAAATTTTTGTGTCTGTAACTGCCTGCTCTGCAGATAATCGTGGAACACCCGCACGCCGGTTTTCCCGCTGATGCGCATGCCCAATTGTTCCAGCCAGCCGTACACCTGCGGCGGACTATGTGGATACTGCGGCGACAACGAACGCTTTCTGCGTCTTCTGACCTCTGGGTTCACCAGTTGGAAATTACCCAACACCACGTTACGCATCAAGAGGCCATTGGCGTTAAAGAACATCAATGACAGCGCGCCGCCCGGCAGCAGGCAATTAAATAACGCCTGCAGCGCAGCCTCAGGTTCGGCGATCCATTCAAGCACCGCATGGAACAATATCAGATCAACCGGCTGTTCCAAGTGTTGACCAATATCCTGGGCCGAACTTTGTATGAATTGCATGTTCTGGCTCACACCTTTTTGCTCAGCCAGCAACGCGGCGCGTTGGATCATCTCACCAGAAAGATCGCACAACAACACCTGATGTCCTAATTCTGCCAATTGGCAGGCCATATGGCCTTCGCCACCGCCGGCATCCAGAATGCGCAGCGGCCGTTGCGGCAACTGGGCCAACAGCGTGGTCAGATCCTGCCAAACCACCGCCTGGCGGATTTTCCCTTTGGTGGTGCCGTAAATATTACGCGCAAACTTTTCAGCAATATCGTCAAAATTGCGATCCTGCATGGACAACGGCTCCGCTGATCTTATCCGGCTGGGGCAAAGTACCAGCCCATTCAAACCTGCTATTTTGGCACAGACTGGCTTAGAATGAATCTTCTTGCGGCCTGATTGTGCCCGGATGTCGTTTTTTCGCCCAAAAGGACCTGATTTTTGATGCTGTTTAACCTGAAAAAGTTCATTGGCGCCATTTTAATGCCGTTGCCTGCGCTGTTGCTACTGATGGGACTGGCGCTGTTACTGCTGTGGTTCACCCGTTGGCAAAAAAGCGGCAAGGTCATTTTCACGCTGAGCTGGCTGTTTTTACTGCTTTTCAGCCTGCAGCCGGTGGCCGACAGATTACTGCGCCCCATAGAATCGGAGTATGTCACCTATCGTGGCAATGACCCGGTGAATTATATAGTGGTGCTGGGCGGCGGCTATACCTTTAATCCGGATTGGGCACCCAGTTCCAATCTGATCGGCAATAGCCTGCCGCGAGTCACGGAAGGTGTGCGCTTATATCTCGCCCATCCCGGGGCGAAAATGGTTTTCACCGGTGCCGGGAGTCCCAAAACCCTGAGTAACGCGGCAACCGCGGCGCAGGTGGCGGAAAGCCTGGGAGTACCCCGCGCTGATATCGTTCTGTTGGATCGCCCGTTGGATACCGAGCAGGAGGCATTGCAGGTGTCGAAGCTGGTCGGCCAGCAGCCGTTTATTCTGGTGACTTCAGCCAACCATTTACCGCGCGCCATGCGCTTCTTTGAAGCCAAGGGGCTGCACCCGATCCCGGCGCCGGCCAATCAGCTGGCCATCAGTTCACGATTGAATATCTGGGATCGCGTGGTGCCGTCGGCGATGTTCCTCGGCCACAGCGAACGGGCCTGGTATGAAACGCTGGGCAGCCTGTGGCAACGGCTGAAAGGTTCCGATGAGGTTTCTGTCGACTGATCGGCGTTAACCGGTAATCCAGGGCAGCAGTTGTTTGGACGCATAGTCAAACGGCTGCCGCTCCAGTTTGCCGGTATGAATCAACCGCCCTACGCCTTCCCACACCACATACAACCAACGCCGCATCAGGAAGGACTCCGCTACCGGCGCACGTTGCAAATAATAAAACAGCAACTGACTCGGCATTCCCGCTTCACATAACCTGAATAGCTCATATTCACGCGGTGCCCATAGCATCATTCCAGGGTTGAGCATCGCCAAGAGTTGATCGCTTTTCGGATCTTTCAACATACTGCGCAGTGACAAGTTACCGTGCACCAATACGCAAGGATCGTCGAAACCGACAAAAAAGTGGGTCAATGCTTCACGGGTGCGATACAACAAGCGGCGATCGTCCATCGTCAGCAGCGGTGAGTTGAGATTACCCAACGTTGACCATAGCACTTCGACCCGTTGTTGATACCAACAGAACCAGTCGTTCTCCTGGGTGCTGTCTACCGTACCCACGCAGCCGTGACTATCAATGCGGTGCCAGGCCAATACGCCATCGACAATCTGCTCCATCAACGTATTCCAACGGTTCGGCGTGCGCGTCGGTGCCTCTACGGATACGCCACGCAAGCGCTCGATCAACAATATTTCTTTATAAGGTGCCTGGTGGGTATAGACCACGCCATACACCGTCGGCAGGCGAATATCCCCTTCACGTGACAGCATCGACAACTTGTAAGCCTCTTGTTGGGCGATGCCCTGGCAGACAAAGCTTTTTGCCATCAGCGGGATCGCGTGGCCCTGTTGGTCATACAGTGAATACATGTGAGCATAAGGTTGTTCGCTGACGCGTTCCAACCGGCTGATGGACTCACCCAGCACAATACTCAGTTCGGCGCGTAACTGCTCCATAAGGGAAAAGCCTCAAGAGAAATAGAGGAGACGCTGACATCATCGAACGCTGAGCAGAAAAATTCTTCAACGCAGATCAACAAAATGGGGATATTAAGAAGGGAAATCATATTGCCGGCGCGTTGCGTGACGCGCCGGCATGTAATACTCAGCCTTTGATACTGTCGCGCACACGCTGCAAATCTTCCGGCGTATCGACACCCACGGTCGGCACTGCCTTGGCAACCGCCACGTGGATTTTTTCGCCGTACCACAGCACCCGCAACTGTTCCAGCAGCTCAATTTGCTCCAGCTGGCTTGGCGCCCAAGTAACATAACGACGAACAAAACCGGCGCGATAGGCGTAGATACCTATGTGACGCAACAGGCTGTCGCCGATGCTTTCTTTGGATTGGGCAAAACGTTCGCGATCCCATGGAATGGTGGCGCGTGAGAAATAGAGCGCATACCCCTGCGCATCCATCACCACTTTGACCGCATTGGGGTTAAAAGCTTCTTCTGCGCTTTCGATAGGCACCGCCAGGGTGGCCATACCGGCCTGACTGCCCGCCAGATTTTCAGCCACCTGACGTACAATCACCGGTGGGATCAGTGGCTCATCACCCTGAACGTTAACGATAATTTCGTCATCAGCAAAACCATAGTGCTCGATCACCTCAGCCAAGCGCTCGGTACCGGAATTGTGATCGGCCCGTGTCATGCAGACTTCACCGCCTGCCGCTTTGACCGCTTCGGCCACTGCCGGATGATCGGTCGCGACAATAACGCGGCTGGCGCCCGACTCGCGTGCACGTTCCATTACATGCACCACCATCGGCTTACCGTGGATATCGGCCAGCGGTTTGCCCGGTAAACGGGTTGATGCATAACGGGCTGGAATAATAACGATAAAACTCATGCGTGTTTCTCATCCAATGACAGCGCTCGCGCTTCATTTTCCAACAGCACGGGAATGCCGTCACGCAACGGATAGGCCAAGCCATCCACTTTGCAGACCAATTCCTGGTTTTCTTTATTGAAATAAAGCTTACCGGTGCAGACCGGGCAGGCAACGATTTCGAGTAAACGGTGATCCATGCTTCCTCCATGGGTGGAGATTTAACGTCAGGAAAGTGCGTGAGGATAGCATAACGCTATGCGCCAGGTTAATCACCGGCTGTTTTGTCGCTGCATTTTAATCTGCCAGGGGGATTGAATTGCCCCCGACGCAGGCGTAGAATTTTGTGATACAAGTCACAAAAAAGACATTTCTCATGATCAAACGTCTTCATAAAATCATTGCCCTGTTTGCCAACTTCAGCAACTGAGGCCCCTTGTAACGAGCGGCGCTGAACATTCGTTTTACCCAAGCCGACAACGCCGTTCGTTATTTAACTTGCCAGCCAGTTCCCCACTCAAGGGCCAGCACCGCCGGAATATCCCCCAAAATAACCTGTGACGCACCGTGCCATTTTGCACTGCGGGTTATTGCCTGCCAAATATCCTGCACACGTTGCTTACCAAAGCGAACCTTGGCTTGCGGGTGGAAACTGATGATTTCGAAAATACCCTGCCGACGATGCATTTTTGCATCGATGCGGCCAATCAACTCACCGCGTTGCAACACCGGCAGCGTAAAGTAACCATACTGCCGTTTTTCTTTCGGCGTGTAGCATTCCAACCGGTAATCAAAGTTGAAAAGCTCCAACGCACGGCGGCGATCCCAAACCACCGGATCGAACGGAGAAAGCAAAGTGATCACGCTGGATTTTAACGCCCCTTGTTCTGCCAGTTGCAGCTCTACCGCCAGCGAATGGTGTACGTAAAACTCCCCGTCCAAACCGTCGATCCGCACGGGCAGCACTTCACCCTGCTGTTGTAACGACGTCAGTAGCGCTTTCGGCGCAACTCGCTTCAAACGGTAGTAATCCGCCAGCCATTCGGCTCTGAAGATCCCCAGGAAACGACAGCTGCGCCTTAGCATTTCCTGTCGTGCATCATCGACAGGTAATACATCCCGGCTATCATCCCAGTAAGGTAAAACTCTTTCAGTCAGATCGTAAACGCGATGGAAATTGCGCCGTTCGGCTACCATCAATTTACCGGCGGTGAACAGGATTTCGAGATGGCGTTTTTCTGGCTTCCAATCCCACCAACCGCTGTTGCCCTTCTTCTCGGCGCTGAAATCCGCCGAGCGCACTGGCCCTGCGGTTTCAATATGTTGCAACAGGGCATCTATCGCCGCCTGATGTTCCTGCATCCACTCTTCGGAGTACTTCCACCCCATATCCTGCGGCTGCAGCATTCGATGACGCAGCAGGCCAAAATCCTCAATAGGTAAAAAACAGGCTTCGTGCGCCCAGTACTCGAACAGTCGGCGGCCAGCCAGTGCTTGTTCCAGCCATTCCGGCTGGTAGTCGCCCAGACGGCTGAACAGGACCAGGTAGGGGCTGCGTGCAACCACGCTGATAGTATCGATTTGCAGTAATCCCATACGTCCAATGGCGGCAACCACATCGTCGGGCCTGGCTTTGCGTTTCATCGGGGATAGCAGCCCCTGTGCGGCAAGGTGGATCGCACGGGCGGCAGTAAGAGAAATAACCGGGGTGTTCATCCTGATATCCGAAGTGATTGAACAATCGCTTGATAATAGTGGATATCGGGGAATTTATCTTCGCCAGTGCTTGGGGTGGCGGCACCGGCACTGGCGAGGAAGGGGGGTGGGTCAGAACGCGATAACGTCTGCCGCTGACAGCCCGTGGGAGCTGCGATAGATCGAGAACTCAACGTTCTGACCTTCGTTTAACGATTTATTTTTAGTATTGGCGATAGAACGACGACTTACATAGATTTCGTCGCTACCATCTACCGGTGAAATAAAACCATAGCCTGCAGCCTGATCAAACCATTTCACACGGCCCATTTGTAACACAGTATTTTTAAACATAACTTATATCCTTTTACTTGAGCATCCTTAACAACGTCATTTTTATTATTGTTGGACGCTACCAGCCCATCCTAAAGTTTTTCGTAACAAACCTCTCGTGAGCAAAAAATAAAAAACCCGCACTATGGCGGGCTTGTTGAACTTAATATCTTCCGCAATGATTCAGCGCAAACGCCTCATCATGGTTGTATTAAGTTCTCTTTACGTTATTCCCTGTTTATTTACAGAGCAACAACGTTGGCGGCAGCCGGCCCGCGCGGGCTGTCTTCTACGGTGTACTCAACACGCTGGCCTTCAGCCAAAGTTTTGAAACCGTCGGTCGCGATTGCGGAGAAGTGTACGAATACATCTTTACCACCGTCGTTCTGTTCAATAAAACCAAAACCTTTGCTTTCATTGAACCACTTCACTTGACCCGTCTTCTTAGACATTACTCATTTACCTTTTAAATATATATACAAAACCTGCCATAAGGCAATTTTGGCCGTTCTTAGAAACATTACTTATGGGAGGTACTTAGAAGGTTCGTCTTTGAAGCGGAATCAGATGATAACTTTTTTGGAGGAACTGCTTAATTCTAAACTCGAACATAAATAGGTCTGTATCACAGGCCGACTTGCATTTACTCATAAATCTATCTTTTGCACAAGAGGTTTATTGCCCTGTTTTTACCATTTCGCCACATTTATTTTTATACCACTGATTGTTAATGGATTAATTTATCTTTTTTTACGTAAAGCTCTTTGAGGCATTGCCTTCTGGATGGCCGTATTTTCCGTTATTCACTGTTCAAATGAGAGCTAACGCATAAAAATCTAATATGCTTGGCCTGACTATAACAAAACCTAATCGACCTAGCTAAACTTGAGGTGAAAACAAGGCGAATGGCCTCTCAACCAGCACGTTTGCCGCCAAGAATGATATTTTTCAGATTATACTGAATAAAGGAGCTATGCGCATGACCGCCCAGCAGTTCGTCTCACCGAATGAAATCCGCGCCAGATTCTCCCACGCCATGTCAGATATGTACCAGAAAGAGGTACCTCTGTATGGCGATTTGCTCGAACTGGTGGCGGAAACCAACCGACAGGTCCTGCGAGAAGATGCCGCATTGGCTCATCAATTACAAATTACCGGCGAAGTCGAACGGCTGGCCATGGAGCGGCACGGCGCTATTCGGGTTGGCACCGCAGAGGAACTGTCCACCCTGCGACGGCTGTTTAACGTGATGGGCATGTCTCCGGTGGGCTATTACGATCTGGCCGTGGCCGGGGTTCCGGTTCACTCTACCGCATTTCGAGCAGAACATGAGGATGCGCTGCAGATAAGTCCATTCCGGGTATTCACCTCTTTATTGCGGCTGGAGCTGATTGAAAACCCGGAGCTGCGCGAACTTGCCCAACGCCTGTTGGCTCGTCGCCGTATCTTTACTGAACGGGCACTTGAGCTGCTCGTATTGCAAGAAGCTCAGGGCGGACTGGACGACAGTCAGGCTGATGAATTTGTCGAACAGGCGTTGGAAACTTTCCGTTGGCACAGCCGGGCGACAGTTAGCGCAGCCGAATATCAGCAGTTGCACGACCAGCACCGTCTGATCGCCGACGTAGTGGCTTTTAAAGGCCCGCATATCAACCATCTGACGCCACGCACTCTTGATATTGACCGTGTCCAAATGGCCATGCCCGGCCGAGGTATCACCCCCAAAGCCGTGATTGAGGGCCCACCACCACGTCGCCGCCCTATTCTGCTGCGCCAGACCAGTTTCAAAGCGCTGGAAGAAAACGTCGACTTTGTTGAACATGACGGTAGCGCCGTTGCCGGGCACCACACTGCGCGCTTCGGCGAGATTGAACAACGCGGTGTCGCGCTGACAACCAAAGGCCGTGCACTGTACGATCGCCTGCTACAGGCTACCAACGACGCATTGCAGGCACCGCCGAGCGAAAAAAATGCTGAACGCTACAATCAGTTGCTGGCGGAAAACTTCCAGGCGTTTCCAGATGACTATGCCACTCTACGTGAGCAACAGTTGGCCTGGTTCCGCTATTTTCCGACCGAGTGTGGGCTGGCGGCTAAAGAAACCCTGGATCAACACTGCACACTGGAACAGCTGATCGCCCAGGAATACATTCGCTTTCAGCCTCTGGTCTATGAGGACTTTCTGCCGGTCAGCGCCGCAGGCATTTTCCAATCGAATTTGGGCGATAGCGGTCACACGCAGTACAACGCAGCCTCAAGCAGGGCGGCATTTGAACTGGCGTTGGGAGCAGAAGTGATCGACGAATTGGCGTTATATCAACAAACGCAGCAGCGTTCGATAGATGCCTGCGCGCAAGCACTGGGACTTCACGCGCTGGCAATCTGATTGACTATTTCAGCAAGGTTTCAATACGGTGCAACAACTGCTCAGCCTGATCGGGGGGAAGTACCGCATCAACGGGTAAATACCACCAGTTGGGCTGAGCAAAAGCGCGGCACTTAACCGCATCTTTCTCGGTCATCAACAACGTTTGCTCTGAAGATACCAGCGCCGCCAATGGGCCATGCTGATATTCCTGATGATCGGCAAACGCCACTTCCTTCTCGACCTCTACACCCAGCTTTTCCAATGTGGCGAAGAAGCGCGGGGGATGCCCGATACCGGCCATTGCCACCACGTGTGGCAGTTCGACTGCCGGACGACGCTCACCGTTGGCAACATTCACCGCGTCGCGCGCCTGCAACCGCATAGCGATTTCGCCAGGCTGGGCCACACCCCCGTTGGTAATCAGGGCGTCAACGCTGTTCAGACGCGAGGCACGTTCACGCATCGGCCCTGCCGGCAACCACCATCCATTGCCAAAGCGGCGAACGCCGTCGATCACCACCAATTCAAAATCACGCTGTAAAGCGTAATGCTGCAGGCCGTCATCGGTAATCACCACGTCAAGTGGCTGCTGCTTAAGCAGTGCTTGCACCGCTTCAGAACGCTTTGGTGAAATTGCCACTGGCGCAGCGGTACGCTGATAAATCAACACAGGTTCATCACCCGCCTGCTGGGTGGTAGTGCCAGCGTTAAGTAACAGCGGATAAGCCTCTGCTTTACCACCATAACCACGAGAAACCACACCCACCCGGTATCCGTGCTGCTGCAACTGTTCCACAAGCCAGATCACCATCGGGGTTTTGCCATTGCCACCGGCGGTGAGATTGCCCACCACCACAACCGGTACCGGTGCGCGCCAACTTTTACGCAGACCGCAACGGTAGCTAAGCCGAATCAGGCCGCTGACCAGGCCATACAGCCAGGACAACGGTAACAACAGCAAATAAACCAGCGAGCTGCCTGACCAGATGCGCTCGATCATTATTGACCAAACTGCATGCGATGAAGCTGGGCATAAGCCCCCTGCTTTTCAAGCAATACCGCATGTTCGCCACGTTCAACAATACGGCCATCCTCAACCACCAGGATTTCATCAGCCTTCTCAATGGTCGACAGGCGGTGCGCAATCACCAGTGAAGTCCGGTTTTTCTGTAATTCATCCAGCGCCGCCTGAATAGCACGCTCCGATTCAGTGTCCAGTGCCGAGGTGGCTTCATCGAGGATCAGTATCGGGCAGTCACGCAGCAAGGCGCGGGCAATAGCAATACGCTGACGTTGACCGCCGGACAGCATCACCCCATTCTCACCGATCACCGTATCCAGGCCATTCTCCATTTTTTCAATGAAGTCCATGGCATAGGCCATACGCGCAGCTTTCTCTATCTCTTCGCGGCTGTAGCGTTCTTCACGCGCGTAAGCGATGTTGTTGGCAATAGTGTCATTGAACAAATGCACGTTTTGCGAAACCAGGGCTACCTGATCACGCAGCGATGCCAATGTGTACTCGCGCAGATCGTGACCATCCATCAGGATCTCGCCTTCCTGGACGTCATAAAAACGGGTCAGCAGATTGGCGATGGTTGACTTGCCGGAGCCGGAACGCCCCACCAGCGCCACCGTTTTACCTTCTGAAATACTCAGATTGATATCACGCAGCGCAGGCGTTTCTTTCCCTGGGTAGTAGAAAGTGACGTTACGAAATTCGATATCGCCCTTGGCTCGTACGACTTCACGGGTACCGGTATCTTTTTCCTGTTCCATATCCAGGATGGAGAACAGGGTCTGGCACGCCGCCATCCCACGCTGGAACTGGGCATTAACGTTGGTCAGTGATTTCAGCGGGCGCATCAGGGCGATCATCGAAGAGAACACCACTGTGATGGTACCGGCGGTCAGGGTAGCCATCACGCTTGGGAAGCTGGCGGCGTACAACACAAAGGCCAACGCCAGCGAGGCGATAAGCTGAATAATAGGGTCAGAGATCGAGGACGCAGAAACCAGTTTCATGCCCTGCTGGCGCATGCGGTTGCTGACTGAATTGAAGCGATCGGTTTCAACCTGCTGGCCGCCAAAAATCAGCACTTCCTTATGGCCTTTAAGCATCTGCTCTGCGCTGGTCGTCACCTGCCCCATGGTGTTCTGCATGTTTTTGCTGATATTACGGAAGCGCTTGGAAACAACGCGGATAGCAATAGAGACAACCGGAGCCAAAACGATCAGGATCACCGACAGCTGCCAACTGTAGTAGAACATCATGGTGAACAGCGCGATTATCGACGCGCCTTCACGCACCACGGTCACCAGCGCGCTGGAGGACGATGAAGCTACCTGTTCGGAATCATAGGTGATTCGTGACAGCAAGGTCCCGGTAGACTGCTGATCGAAGAAGGATACCGGCATTCTCATCATGTGGCCGAACAGCCGACGACGCATATGCATCACCACCATGCCGGATACCCATGAAATGCAGTAGCTGGAGACAAAGCCAGTCGCTCCACGCACCACCATCAGGCCAATCACCGCCAATGGCATCCACAGCAGAATGCTGCTTTCCGTTTTCCCAAAACCGTCATCCAATAAAGGTTTAAGCAAAGACAACATAAAGGCGTCGCTGGCCGCGTTCAGTACCAACGCAATAGCCGCCACGATCAGCCCGGTCTTAAAAGGTGTGATCATCGGCCAGAGGCGACGGAAAGTCTGCCAGGTGGAGAGATCTTTATCATTCATCATGCAAATACCAGCATCGGAAGAAATAGCGGCCCATTTTACTCATTATCACCCTCTACGCCAAACCGCTGATGGTACCAACGGGGCATTAATTGTTCACGAAAGCCATTAATTTGCCAATCGTTGTCGAAAAAAAGTACGGATAACTGACCGGAGCGCGAAGTATCGTGCCAAATGATGTCATTTGCCAGGTATCTGGCGATCACTTTAACCGCAGGTAATCGCCATTTATTGTAACGTGATGCCGAGGCGATTGCCGCCTTCGGCGCTACCGCACGCAAAAAAGGCGGGGTAGACGAGGTTTTACTGCCATGATGCGGCACCTGTAACACAGTAGCGCTCAATGAAGGGCGTTGATATCTAACCAACTGTGCCTCTGTCCTTTTTTCTGCATCCCCCGTCAGCAACAAACTATATTTACCATCATCGACACGGATGACACATGAATCATCATTCCCCGCTATTTTTACCGCCTTTGGCGGCCACAGCACTTGAAACTGAAGCGATTGCCATTGTCAGCGCTCTCCCGCCACGCAGGGTAAGTGGCCAGCATCAAGGCGTGGGCTCCTTACCGTCGCTTGTGGAAATGCACGCTGTATCTCTTCAAGACCACCGATATGATCCAGATGATCGTGGCTGAGAATGATTTGCTCCACAGGCAATCCTCGCCAGTTAAGAAATGGTAAAATATTCCGCCCGGCGGCGCTGCCGGTGCCCCAGCGGGGGCCAGTGTCATACAATATTGCCCGACCGTTCTTTTCGATCACCATAGCCAGGCCATGCCCAACGTCAAGCATGTCTACGCGCCAACGGTATTGGGCTTCTCTTTCACGCCACAGAACGCAACACAGTGCCAAAGTTGTCAGCGCCGTCGCATAACGCAGCCACCAGTGGAAACGCCAAAAAATCACCAGTAACCAACCGGCAAGGCTGACAGCCAACGATGCAGCACCGAGATCGACCCAGCCGATTTGCAGATAGTGTAATGGGGCAAAAACGCCTGCCAACGTAAGATCCGCCAACCACCATAGTCCCGCACTCAACATCGGGAAAATACCAGCCACCACCGCCAGCAGGATCAGCGGCACCGTTATCAGTGAAACAAGGGGCACCGCCCAAAGATTGGCCGGTATGGAGCTAAGTGCCAGGCCATGAAACAATCCTGCCTGCATGGGCACCAATAGCAGCGTAATGCCAAGCTGGATATGCAGCCAGCGCAATGGCGCCCAATGCCATCCCGAACGAAAAAGGGGATTTAACGGCACCCATTCAAACCAGAAAATCAGGCAAAATACCGCGATAGCCGAGAGCCAAAAGCTGTCAGAGAGTACCGCCAGAGGATCGCAAACCAGAATTAAACCAACGCACCACAACCAGATTTGCCAGGAGGAGCAATGGATGCCGCGTATCCGTAACAGCATCCACAATGTCAGTGCCAGACCCGTTCTTACCGCCGGTGGATGAGCGCCAGCCAACCAAACATAACCTAAGGCGCCGAGCCAACTGACGATCAGCGGAAAGCGATAGTCAATCAGCTTTGCCGGCAGAAAAAATTGCATCGCCCGCAGCACACCCCAAATCAAAATGGCCACCATTGCCACATGCAACCCAGAAATAGCCATCAGATGAGCAATGCCGGTTTTCAACATCAAGGTTCTTAACGCCGGTTCCAGCGCAGCCCTCTCACCAAATGCCAATGCGAGTAGCACCGCTTTATAACGAAGAGTGCCAATATTGTTCTCGGCATGAGCGATCATCTTCTGCCGCCAACCACAGTTTTGGTCCAGAATTACAGCACTCTTCACCTGTGCCGTTAGCGGTTGACGCTGCGACATAGCCCAACGCTGGCTGTCAAACCCACCTTCATTAAGATTGCCGTGTATAGGCCTCAAACGCAGTTGCAACTGCCAACGTTGCCCGGCACACAAGGGACGATCTTTGGGCTGCCAGAGGGTTGAGAAAGCGATTGATGGCACCAGCCACCGGCCATTGAGCTGTTCGATACGCATAACCGTCTGCTTTCGTGTCGCGCCAGCCAGTGCAATACTGCTAACCTGAACCACAGCGCTCACCACCGGGCCCTGACTCAGACGATTGATTTGATTCACCAGGGTCTCGGCAGTGAATACCGCCCAAAGAAAACCCAAAGCCCCCCACGCCATAGACCTGCCGGCGCAGCCTCTCCCCCACAGGCAGAGACAAACGGGTAAGATAACCCACAGAGCGATACGCACATCGGGTAAGTACGGCATGATGAGCAGCGGCAAAATGCCACAGATAACTGCACTTACCGCCAAATCCAACGAAGTTTTGATAGGTGTTCTCCCGGTATAAGACAGCAATCCAGGCTGCCAACTTCACGGGATTGTTTACGCATTGGCCAATACTCACCATCTACAATCTGACAGTACGCGATCCTCTCCGCACAATAATAGCGGCCGTTACCACAGCCAACCGCATGCTGCGGCGTAGCTAGCAAGAAACACCGCGACAGTCGGCAGTAAATAGCAGACAAAAAAAACGGCGCCCTAAGGCACCGTTTTATATTTCTTTACAAGCAACAACTCTATGGGTAGTCAGTGACTAGCCATAGATATTGGCGCGGTCACGCAGCTCTTTACCTGGCTTGAAGTGAGGAACGTACTTGCCGTCCAACTCAACTTTATCACCAGTTTTCGGGTTGCGGCCCACACGCGGAGCACGGTAGTGAAGAGAAAAACTGCCGAATCCGCGGATCTCGATGCGTTCCCCATCGGCTAACGTAGCAGCCATATGTTCTAGCATCTCTTTCACTGCATCCTCAACGGCTTTCGCCGGTACATGAGATTGCTGGCCAGCAAGTCTTTCAATAAGTTCAGACTTGGTCATAGTTCCTCCAAGCTTTGCAGCTAAACTACCGTATCGGGGCGGTCAAAAACCGCCCCCCGTCATTACTCGCCTTTAGCCGCTTTGAAAGCTTCAGCCATTGCGTTAGAGAAGTTGCTTTCTTCTTGCTTGCTGCTGCTGTTAACAGTAGCGATTGCATCTTTCTCGTCAGCTTCGTCCTTAGCACGTACGGACAGGCTTACTACGCGGTTCTTACGGTCAACGCCGGTGAATTTAGCTTCAACGTCGTCACCCACATTCAGAACCAGAGTTGCATCTTCAATGCGGTCGCGAGAGGCTTCAGAAGCACGCAGGTAACCTTCTACGCCGCCTGCTAATTCAACTGTAGCACCTTTGGCGTCAACTGCAGTGACTTTACCAGTAACAATAGTACCTTTCTTGTTCATAGACAGGTAGTTATTGAACGGGTCTTCAGCCAGTTGCTTCACGCCCAGGGAGATACGCTCGCGCTCTGCGTCAACTTGCAGAACAACCGCTGCGATTTCGTCGCCTTTCTTGTATTCACGAACTGCTTCTTCGCCTGCAACGTTCCAGGAGATGTCAGACAGGTGAACCAGGCCGTCGATACCGCCGTCCAGGCCGATGAAGATACCGAAGTCAGTGATAGACTTGATTTTACCTTCAACGCGGTCGCCCTTGTTGTGGGTTTCTGCAAACTGCTGCCATGGGTTGTTTTTGCACTGCTTCAGACCCAGGGAGATACGACGACGTTCTTCATCGATGTCCAGAACCATAACTTCCACTACATCGCCCACGTTAACAACTTTGGACGGATGGATGTTTTTGTTGGTCCAATCCATTTCAGAAACGTGTACCAGACCTTCAACGCCTTCTTCGATTTCTACGAAGCAGCCGTAATCAGTCAGGTTGGTTACACGACCAGTCAGCTTGGTGCCTTCTGGGTAACGTTTCGCGATAGCAACCCATGGATCTTCGCCCAGTTGCTTCAGGCCCAGGGAAACACGAGTACGCTCGCGGTCGAACTTCAGCACTTTAACAGTGATTTCATCGCCAACGTTGACGATTTCGCTCGGATGCTTAACGCGTTTCCAAGCCATATCAGTGATGTGCAGCAGGCCGTCTACGCCGCCCAGATCAACGAATGCACCGTAGTCAGTGAGGTTCTTAACGATACCTTTAACTTCCATGCCTTCCTGCAGGTTTTCCAGCAGTTGATCACGTTCTGCGCTGTTCTCTGATTCGATAACCGCACGGCGAGAAACTACAACGTTGTTGCGTTTCTGGTCCAGCTTGATGACTTTGAACTCAAGCTCTTTGCCTTCCAGGTGCAGAGTGTCACGTACTGGACGCACGTCAACCAGGGAGCCTGGCAGGAACGCACGAATACCATTCAGCTCTACAGTGAAGCCACCCTTAACTTTGCCGTTGATAACACCGACGACAGTTTCAGCTTCTTCGTAAGCTTTTTCCAGCGTGATCCAAGCTTCGTGACGCTTAGCTTTCTCACGGGACAGCAGAGTTTCACCGAAGCCATCTTCAACAGCGTCCAGCGCAACATCAACTTCGTCGCCTACCTGGATTTCCAGCTCGCCCTGTGCGTTTTTGAATTGCTCAGCCGGAATGGCAGACTCAGATTTCAGACCGGCGTCAACCAGTACTACGTCTTTGTCGATAGCAACTACAACGCCACGAACGATGGAACCCGGACGGGTTTCGATTGTTTTCAGGGATTCTTCAAAGAGTTGAGCGAAAGATTCAGTCATGTTTAATCTTCAGGGTTCTATAGTTTAACGTCCATTTAGCATCCCGCCGAATGGGGTTGTTTCACATACCCCGCCATTGGCTCCATGCCGACAGGGTTTAGGTTACAGGGGTAAAATTTTACCCGATATAGTTCGATACTACCATGACAAATATGACAAAAAGCCAATAACGCCGCCGCGCTTACTGCTGCGGCAACGCTAGAGCTTCATGTGCATAAGTCAACGCACGCTGGATGACTTCGTCGATCGACATGCTGGTTGAATCCAGCACGAGGGCGTCAGAAGCAGGCACCAGTGGCGCGATAGGCCGATTACGGTCACGGTCATCCCGTTCCTTTATCTCGGCTAAAAGACGTTCAAAGTTAACATTAAAGCCCTTTTCCTGCAACTGTAGCATGCGGCGGTGCGCACGCTCCTCAGAACTGGCGTCCAGGAAAATCTTGACCGGTGCATCGGGGAACACCACCGTGCCCATGTCGCGGCCATCGGCAATCAGGCCAGGAGCCTCACGAAATGCCCGCTGGCGGCGCAACAGGGCTTCACGCACGCGCGGGAAAGCCGCTGCCTGCGAAGCGGTATTGCCGACGGTTTCAGTGCGGATTTCATTGCTGACATCCTCACCTTCCAAAATAACCTGCAGTTTGCCATCCTGGGCAATAAAGCGAACATCGAGATGTGCGGCCAGTGGAACCAGCGCCTCCTCAGACGTGATATCAACCTGATGATGCAGCGCTGCCAACGCCAGCACGCGATAAATCGCGCCTGAGTCCAACAAACGCCAACCAAGGGATTCGGCGAGCGCCTTGCACAAGGTGCCTTTGCCTGCGCCACTTGGTCCATCAACGGTTATCACCGGGGCTGTAGCCGTCATTTCTCTCTCCTTCAGGTAGAAAACCTCACAGGGACATAACCTGCCGCCAGCACAATGCGAAAGCATAATTAAAACCGTCCCTGCCGCCCGCCCAATCGGGGCAGTCACGGTGGCGCATTATACGCTGCCAAGCGGCGAACTGTTACCCTGGAACTGTCTGGTTGTTGAAAATAAGCGTATGACTGCGCAAAAGTATAGCGGACGACGCCATACTGCAGGCGTTAAAAACGATAAAGGCCCAATCAAGGGCCTTAAAAAAAGTATCGGACTGCGGATCACGCCAGTTGACTGATGCGCGCCAGCTGTTCGAAATAGTCCGGGAAGGTTTTCGCAGTACACTTCGGATCAAGAATGGTCACCGGCGTATCCGACAATGCCACCAGCGAGAAGCACATCGCCATACGGTGATCGTTGTAGGTGCCGATATCGGCAAACTTCAGCTTGGCTGGCGGTACGACGTGAATATAGTCCTCGCCTTCATCTACCTCAGCGCCCACTTTACGCAACTCGGTCGCCATCGCAGCCAGGCGATCTGTCTCTTTCACCCGCCAGTTATAGATGTTGCGAATGGTCGTTGGGCCTTCGGCAAACAGGGCAGCAGTCGCAATGGTCATCGCCGCATCAGGGATATGGTTCATATCCATGTCGATGCCGCGCAGTTCACCGCGGCTGCATTCGATATAATCATCACCCCAGGTAATGCGCGCGCCCATTTTCTCCAGCACATCGGCGAATTTGGTATCACCCTGAACGCTTTTCTTGCCGATGCCGGTTACGCGCACGGTGCCACCTTTGATCGCAGCTGCCGCCAGGAAGTAAGAGGCGGAAGAAGCATCGCCCTCCACCAGGTAATCGCCCGGAGAACGGTAGGTTTGGCGACCATTAATGTGGAACACGCGATAGTTGTCGTGGCTAACCTCGACGCCGAAGGTACGCATCAGATGCAGCGTAATATCAATGTACGGCTTGGAAACCAGTTCGCCCTTGATATGGATATGGGTGTCTTGCGCGGCCAAAGGTGCCGTCATCAGCAATGCGGTCAGGAACTGGCTGGAAACGCTGCCGTCGACGGTGACATCGCCGCCGTGAAAACCGCCGCGCAGGCGCAATGGCGGATAATCGGTCTGTTCCAGGTAATCAATTTGTGCGCCGCCCTGACGCAGAGCATCAACCAGATGACCGATTGGGCGCTCCTTCATGCGAGGCTCACCGGTCAGTACCACATCGCTATTGCCCAGGCACAGAGCCGCTGCCAATGGACGCATCGCGGTACCGGCATTGCCGAGGAACAGTTCAAGCGGTTGACTGGCTACCAGCGGGCCGGCCATACCTTCAACTTTACAGGTGGTACGATCGTCTGACAGCTGATAGCTCACGCCCAGCGCCTGCAGCGCATTGAGCATATGGCGCACATCGTCGCTGTCCAGCAGGTTGGTAAGCCGCGTCGTTCCCTCCGCCAGCGCAGCCAGCAGCAGAGCACGGTTGGATACGCTCTTGGAGCCGGGTAAGTTGACGGTGCCATTGACCAGGGCAACCGGTTGTAACGTCAGGGAATCCACCATGTGAACAAAAATCTCCAAAATCTGATAAACGAAACGGCCCCGGGAAAATGCCGGAGCCGCTTTAATGCAAGAGGACAACAGCGAAGGCGGCCCGCTCAAGGCAGGCTACCCGGCTTAACCGTGACGACGTTCGAAGTCGGTCATAAAGTCGGTTAATGTCTTCACGCCAGCCAACGGCATGGCATTGTAAATAGAGGCGCGCATACCGCCAACCACTCGATGGCCTTTCAGCGCCTGCAAGCCAATGGCTTCTGCTTCGCTGAGAAACACCTTGTCCAGCGCAGGATCCGCCAACTGGAAGGGTACGTTCATCCAGGAACGGTTGGCAAGCGCCACCCGGCTGCGGTAAAAATCAGACTTATCGATAGTCGCGTACAACAACTCGGCCTTGGCCTGATTGCGTTTGTGCATCTCTACCAGACCGCCCTGCTCTTTCAGCCACTTGAACACCAGGCCGGACAAATACCAGGCAAAGGTCGGCGGCGTGTTGAACATCGAGTCGTTTTCGGCCAGCACGGTGTAATCGAGGATCGACGGCACTTCGCGGCGTGCCTTGCCCAAAAGATCTTCACGTACGATCACCAGCGTCAGACCAGCTGGGCCAATGTTTTTCTGCGCGCCAGCATAAATCACGCCAAAACGACTAACGTCCAGCGGGCCAGACAGAATGGTGGAGGAGTAATCGCCGATCACGACTTTATCGCCGAAATCCGGAATCTCATCGATAGCCACGCCGTCGATGGTTTCATTCGGACAGTAGTGCACGTAGGCCGCGTCGTCGTTCAGCTGCCACTCTTTCATCGGTTTGATACCGAGCAGGCCGTCGACGGAGGTTTTCACGTCGATGGTGTTTGGCGTGCAGTATTTTTGCGCTTCGGTGATGGCGCTATGCGCCCAGTAACCGCCGTCGATATAGTCCGCGGTAGTTTTGTCACCCAGCAGGTTCAGCGGCAGCGCGGCAAATTGCGCACGGGCACCGCCATGGCAGAACAGCACTTTGTAGTTGGAGGGGATCTTAAGCAGGTCGCGCAGATCCTGCTCGGATTGCTGGGCAACTTCGATGAACTCTTTACTGCGATGGCTGATTTCCATCACCGAGGTGCCGAGACCGTGCCAGTTGCACAGCTCCTGTTCCGCACGACGCAAAACTTCAACCGGCAACATTGCCGGGCCAGAGCTAAAATTATAAACCTGAGTCATTTCCCCTCACCACATTCACTATTCGCCAATGAGACTGGCCAACCGAAATACGCCCAAAGTTAACTGTCGAGTTAACCAACCCATCGGTTTTATCACTCACGTAACGCTGCTGCAATGCTTATTCGCCCGCCGGCGGCAAACTACCGCAAGACGGAATGACAGGCTCTGCCGTCGCTGCGTTTTTTTGTGCGATAAAACACTACGTCATCGGAGAATTCAGTGGGTTAACGCGGTGTTTTATGCTGTATTCAGCTAACCCGACTACGGAACCAGGGCGCAATCCACCGACCGTTGCCGCAGCGTGGGCAAATATGTTGCTGTGAATCCGCCAGAGGTGCAATCAGGCCGCAGGGGCTACCGGCAGAGTCCCCTGCGGCTTCGGCCACCATCCGGGTCTGGAGTGCCTCAAAACGGTCCATCAACTAGGTAGCCAAACACCGTTTTGCAAAGGTTTCCGTTACCGTCCCCGGTACTGACGATCCCCTCCCCCCCAGTAAGCGGTGCTTAAACCAGGCTGAGCTACCTCTGGTATTGGCTATAGTGCCTACTGCACCTAAAAAACAAGATTACAGCCCCCGCTCTATTCTGAAATTTCAATCTGTGTATATTTTGTTCTTGCCATACTTAATTGTTATTTGCTAAAAAATTAAAAATACATTTTTATTCCATGGCATGCAGCTTAAAAAGGATTTGTTTAATGTATGAATTAAGTGGTAAAAAATGGACCTCTCGTTTTCAAGGCAGTAATTCAACAAAAACATTAAGCCCAACATTCGGGCCAAACATTAACGCATTTTTACAGAGTTTAAAAAATGCGGGTGCACGTATAACTATCTCAGCAACGCTGAGACCACCGGAAAGAGCCTACCTTATGCACGGGTCGTGGAAAATCGCTCGTGCATTTATTAACCCTGACGATGTACCTAAAAAGTAGGCATACTGAAGGCAATGCTATAGATATGAACATATCATGGGTTGGAAATTTAGAGCTGAAAAATAAGAAGGGGGAAATAGTGCTTATCAATAGTCGCCCAACTGATGGCATGAACCCCCAGTTGCATGAAGTGGGAAAAAGTTTCGGCGTTATAAAATATCATGGTGGCTCTAAAGACAAACCACACTGGTCAACGGATGGACGATAATATGAAAGTACCTGCGCTGTTCATTTCAATTTCAATTTTATTTTTATCCTCATACGCTCAAGCATCTCAAACATATCCAAAAGATGTGAATGAGTATCTGAAAAATGCCGATAACTGCCAATACCTATCCGGCGAGTGGGACTCGGAATTACCGATAAAACGACAACGAGAAATAGAGAAAGAAGTGAATTCCGCATGCAACAATGCCGAAAAACAGAAAAAAAACTCAACACAAAATACCAAAAAGACAAAAGAATACTGAAAGTTATTAACGCTTACGACTTCTGATCACCGCAACTGGTTTAAAACGAATATTATGGCTAATCAACTTAATATTATAGATTTTCCATAATTATTCTAAACATAATTGTAATTCCCCCTGAAAAGACTTTTAAATGGATATGTCTGCTTGTTGCAAAGCTTTTCACCGCTTAAAAAATTAGAGGATTACATCACCGGTGTCTTGCATCGTTATCCTATCGAAAACATAGCCCGGCTATAAAAACCGGGGAGCAGAGCCCCCCGTAAATCGCGACTCAATATTGATTAAACATCTGCTGGATCTGTCTGGCGTCTTTGGTCTGCGTCAGCGCCAATTGCAACAGGATCCGCGCTTTCTGCGGATTTAACGTGCCTGCGGCAACAAAGCCAAATTTGGCGTCATCCACTTCGGCATCCTCGGTAGTCGCCCCGGTTGGCACTCTGGAAGAACGCACCACGGCAACGCCGTTATGGGCGGCCGTCGCCAGCGTGTCGAACACCGTTTTGTACAGGTTACCGTTACCGACTCCGGCACTGACGATGCCCTGATAACCTTCGGCAATCAATGCCTTGGCAGGCGCATCTGAGGCGTTGGCATAGTTATAGATAATGCCGACTTTGGGCAATTCGGTCAGACTTGAGACGTCAAACGGCGTATCCGTGGTGTGCTTGCGCTGCGGTGAACGCTGATACTCAACCTTGCCATTATGGATATAGCCAAGCGGGCCAAAGTTGGGCGACTGGAAAGTCTGTACCGATGTGGTGTTGGTTTTTGTCACATCACGCCCGTCCAGCACGCTGTCGTTCATCGCCACCAGCACCCCGCGTTTGCCCGATTGCGAATCTGCCGCCGTCACTACGGCGTTATACAGATTAAACGGGCCGTCGGCACTCATCGCCGTGGCTGGGCGCATCGCCCCGACAATCACCACCGGTTTGTCACATTTAACGGTCAGATCAAGAAAGTAGGCGGTTTCTTCCAGCGTATCGGTGCCATGGGTAATCACAAAACCGTCGGTTTTAGCGCAGTCGGCGTTGATTTTCTTCGCCAGCTTCAGCCAAACCTCATCATTCATATCCTGCGAACCGATGTTTACCACCTGCTCGCCCTGGACATTAGCGACATTTTTCAGCTCCGGTACGGCATTCACCAGAGCATCAACGCCCAGTTTGCCCGCCGTATAGTTGGATTTTGTCGCCGACTCGCCGCCACCGGCAATGGTGCCGCCGGTCGCCAGCAGGGTGATGGTGGGCAATGCCAACGCAGAACCGCTTGCCCCCGCCAGCAGTAGCGCTATAACGCTGAGTTTCACTGATTTCATTAGGTTTCTCCATGATAGATAACCCGCTGAATTATGGCCCTTATCCTCAAAAAAACTGTGACTTTGCCACCGCTTTAGGAATACATGGAGCTTGGGCGGAAAACCCCGTATCATTGCGCGTTTTTAGTACGCTCAAAAAGTGAAGACAATGACGCAAACTTTTATCCCTGGCAAAGATGCCGCGCTGGAAGACTCTATCGCCCGTTTCCAACAGAAATTAAGCGATCTGGGTTTTAATATCGAAGAGGCCTCCTGGCTGAACCCGGTGCCGCACGTATGGTCGGTTCACATCCGCGATCGCGATTGCCCACTGTGCTTCACCAACGGTAAAGGCGCCAGCAAGAAAGCGGCGCTGGCCTCCGCTTTGGGCGAATACTTCGAACGCCTTTCTACCAACTATTTCTTTGCCGACTTCTACCTGGGCAAACAGATTGCCGAAGGCGATTTCGTGCATTACCCGAACGAGAAATGGTTCCCGATCCCGGCCGATGATTCGCTGCCGGCCGGCATTCTCGATGATCGTCTGCACGCATTCTACAATCCGGATCAGGATGTTAACGCCAGCGATCTGATCGATCTGCAGTCCGGTAATGGCGATCGTGGCATTTGTGCCCTGCCGTTTTCCCGTCAGTCAGACCAGCAGACGGTTTATATCCCGATGAACATCATCGGTAACCTTTATGTGTCCAATGGCATGTCTGCCGGTAACACCGCCAACGAAGCTCGCGTGCAGGGCTTGTCTGAGGTGTTCGAGCGCTATGTGAAAAACCGCATCATCGCCGAGTCCATCAGTTTGCCGGAGATCCCGGCTGAAGTGTTGAACCGTTATCCGGGCGTGGTGGAAGCCATTACCAAGCTGGAAGAAGAAGGTTTCCCAATCCTGTCCTACGACGCCTCGCTGGGCGGCAACTATCCGGTGATCTGCGTTGTGCTGTTCAACCCAGCTAACGGTACTTGTTTCGCCTCATTCGGCGCCCACCCTGATTTTGGCGTGGCGCTTGAGCGTACCGTCACTGAACTGCTGCAGGGCCGCAGCCTGAAAGATCTGGACGTGTTCACCGCGCCAACCTTCGACGACGAAGAAGTGGCAGAGCACACCAATCTGGAAACCCACTTTATCGATTCCAGCGGTTTGATCTCCTGGGATATGTTCAAGCAAGACGCGGATTATCCGTTTGTCGACTGGAGCTTCAGCGGCAGCACGCAGGAAGAGTTCGCCACGTTGATGAGCATCTTCGATAAAGAAGGCGCGGAAGTGTATATCGCCGACTACGAACATCTGGACGTGTACGCCTGCCGTATCATAGTGCCGGGCATGTCCGACATCTATCCTGCGGAAGACCTGTTGCTGGCCAACAACAGCATGGGTGCGCACCTGCGTGATCTTCTGCTGGCGCTGCCGGGCAGTGAGTGGGAGCCACAAGAATATCTGGCGCTGATTGAACGCTTTGACGACGAAGGACTGGACGATTTCACCCGCGTGCGTGAGCTGTTGGGTATTGCCACCGGTAAAGACAACGCCTGGAATACCCTGCGCGTGGGCGAGCTCAAATCAATGCTGGCGCTGGCCGGCGGCGATATGGATCAGGCGCTGATCTGGGCTGAATGGACGCAGGACTTCAACGCTTCGGTATTGAGTCCGGCACGCAGCAACTACTACCGTTGCCTGCAAACCCTGCTGTTGCTGACACAAGAGCCAGAACGCGATCCGGCGCAGTATTACGCAGCCTTCGTGAAAATGTACGGTCAGGAAGCGGTGGATGAGGCCTCTGCGGCCATCAGCGGCGAAGAGCGCTTTAACGGCCTGTTCGCGGTCGATAGCAGTCTGAAAGCCTTGCCGGCTCATCAGGCTCTGTTAGCGGCCTACGAAAAACTGCAGAACGCCAAGCGCCGCTATTGGGCGCAGGCGTAATCTCAGTAGCTTTTGCGCCGGTGGATTTCTGCCGGCGCTATACCGCAAAGTCTCTGTTCAAAAATATCAACCTCTTATTTTGACGGTTAAATAAGCGGGTTTTCTGTTTATTTTTTTCGCCTAATTACGCACTTATCGGCAAACAAGATAAATAAAACGGTAATTGTTACTGGTTGGTGAAATAATAATTAACCGATAATTAAACCCTACCACCTGAAAAGTGACAAAATGCGTTAAAATTTAACCTTATCGAGGCTGTCATCACCGTCTTTTCAAAATTATTTGCAAACATTAAAAAATAGTTTTACCATTAAATTCAATTAGTTAACTCAATAAACCCTGCAATTTATCTGGTTTTTGACCGCTTTAGTTTCTCGCCTTATGATCCAAATCAATTTTTACCCTATACTGCTTTGTTAGTATCTTATTGCGTTGTTTTAACCCTTAAAAGCGAGAGTTAGTGTGAAAGCTGACAACCCCTTCGATCTGATATTACCTGCAGCAACGGCGAAAATCGCTGAGGATGCAGGTGTGTATAAAGCCACCAAGCATCCGCTGAAAACGTTTTATTTGGCGATCACTGCCGGCGTCTTTATTTCAATCGCATTCGTGTTTTATATCACTGCGACTACCGGCACTGCCGGTGTGCCTTTCGGCCTGGCAAAACTGGTCGGTGGCATCTGTTTCTCTCTGGGGTTAATGCTGGTGGTGGTTTCGGGCGCCGACCTGTTCACTTCCACCGTGCTGATTGTCATCGCCAAGGCCAGCGGCCGCATCAGCTGGTGCCAACTGGGCACCAACTGGCTGAATGTCTATATTGGCAACCTGATTGGCGCACTGTTCTTTGTAGCACTCATCTGGTTCTCTGGTGAACACATGGTCGCCAACGGCCAGTGGGGCCTGAACGTTCTGCAAACCGCGGACCACAAGCTGCATCACACCTTTGTTGAGGCCGTCTGCCTCGGCATCCTGGCTAACCTGATGGTCTGCCTGGCAGTATGGATGAGCTACTCCGGCCGCAGCCTGATGGACAAAATGTTCGCCATGATCCTGCCGGTCGGCATGTTTGTCGCCAGCGGTTTCGAACACAGCATCGCCAACATGTTTATGATCCCTATGGGTATCGTGGTTAAAAACTTCGCCACGCCAGAATTCTGGCAAGCCGTAGGGGCAACACCTGAGCAATTTGCTCATCTGACCGTAAGCAACTTTATCATCGACAACCTGATCCCGGTCACCATTGGCAACATCATTGGTGGCGGCCTGCTGGTTGGGTTGACTTACTGGGTAATTTATCTGCGTGGTGGTGAACAACAGCACTAAGCTGTTAGTTACCGCGCGCCGAGTTAGAACTCCACAATTAAAGGTAGGTGTATAATGACCGAACTTAACGAGAAGTTAGCCAAAGCTTGGGAAGGTTTCAGTAAAGGTGACTGGCAGAACGAGGTCAACGTTCGTGACTTCATCCAGAAAAACTATACTCCTTACGAGGGTGATGAATCCTTCCTCGCTGGTGCAACTCAGGCCACCTCCACCTTGTGGGACAAGGTTATGGAAGGGATCAAACTGGAAAACCGCACCCATGCGCCAGTTGATTTCGACACTAACGTTGCCGCTACCATTACTTCCCACGACGCGGGCTACATTGCCAAAGAGCTGGAAACCATCGTTGGTTTGCAGACTGATGCACCACTGAAACGTGCGCTGATCCCATTCGGCGGCATCAAAATGGTGGAAGGTTCTTGTAAGGTTTACGGCCGCGAACTGGATCCACAGCTGAAAAAAGTGTTCACCGAATACCGCAAAACCCACAACCAGGGCGTATTCGATGTTTACACCAAAGACATTCTGAACTGCCGTAAATCCGGCGTGCTGACCGGTCTGCCTGATGCATACGGCCGTGGCCGCATCATCGGTGACTATCGTCGCGTAGCACTGTACGGCATCGATTTCCTGATGGCCGACAAGCTGAACCAGTTCAAGTCACTGCAGACCAAGCTGGAAAACGGCGAAGATCTGGAAATGACCATCCAGCTGCGTGAAGAAATCGCTGAACAGCATCGTGCTCTGGGTCAAATTAAAGAAATGGCGGCCAAATACGGCTGTGATATCTCTGGCCCGGCCACCACCGCACAAGAAGCCGTACAGTGGACCTACTTCGGCTACCTGGCCGCAGTAAAATCCCAGAACGGCGCAGCCATGTCCTTCGGCCGCGTGTCCACCTTCCTTGACGTGTTTATCCAACGCGACATCGACGCGGGCAAACTGAACGAAGAACAGGCGCAGGAACTGATTGACCACCTGGTGATGAAACTGCGTATGGTTCGCTTCCTGCGTACCCCTGAATATGATGAACTGTTCTCCGGTGACCCAATCTGGGCGACTGAGTCCCTGGCAGGTATGGGCGTTGACGGCCGTACTCTGGTCACCAAAAACAGCTTCCGTTTCCTGAACACCCTGTACACCATGGGGCCGTCTCCGGAACCGAACATGACCATCCTGTGGTCTGAAAAACTGCCGTTGAACTTCAAAAAATACGCTGCGAAAGTGTCTATCGACACCTCCTCCGTACAGTATGAAAACGACGACCTGATGCGCCCTGACTTCAACAACGATGACTATGCCATCGCCTGTTGCGTCAGCCCGATGATTGTCGGCAAACAAATGCAGTTCTTCGGTGCCCGTGCCAACCTGGCGAAAACCATGTTGTACGCCATCAACGGCGGCGTTGATGAAAAAATGAAAATCCAGGTTGGCCCGAAAGAAGCGCCAATGATGGATACCGTACTGGACTATGACAAAGTCATGGAGCGCATGGACCACTTTATGGATTGGCTGGCCAAGCAGTACGTGACCGCGCTGAACATCATTCACTACATGCACGACAAGTACAGCTATGAAGCTGCACTGATGGCGCTGCATGACCGTGACGTTTATCGCACCATGGCTTGCGGCATCGCCGGCCTGTCGGTTGCGGCTGACTCCCTGTCTGCTATCAAATACGCTAAAGTGTCCACCATCCGTGACGAAGACGGCCTGGCCGTAGACTTCAAAATCGAAGGTGAATACCCGCAGTTCGGTAACAACGATGCTCGCGTAGATGACATCGCCTGTGACCTGGTAGAACGTTTCATGAAGAAAATTCAGAAACTGCGTACCTACCGTAATGCCGTAGCGACTCAGTCTGTACTGACCATCACGTCTAACGTGGTTTACGGCAAGAAAACCGGTAACACCCCAGATGGTCGCCGTGCAGGCGCTCCATTCGGTCCAGGTGCCAACCCAATGCACGGCCGTGACCAGAAAGGTGCCGTAGCTTCCCTGACCTCCGTAGCCAAACTGCCGTTTGCCTATGCGAAAGACGGGATCTCCTACACCTTCTCCATCGTGCCAAACGCGCTGGGTAAAGATGACGACGTGCGTAAAGCCAACCTGGCAGGTCTGATGGACGGTTACTTCCACCACGAAGCCTCTATCGAAGGTGGCCAGCACCTGAACGTTAACGTGATGAACCGTGAAATGCTGCTGGACGCGATGGAAAACCCTGAGAAATATCCTCAGCTGACCATCCGCGTATCCGGTTATGCCGTTCGCTTCAACTCGCTGACCAAAGAACAACAGCAAGACGTAATTACCCGTACTTTCACTCAGTCGATGTAATTGCCCCATCCGGGCGGGGTTTCCCGCCCGGTGGTTAAGCTGAACCCCGGGGCCGGATCTTTCCGGCCTTTTCAATAAATGCACTCCCCTGACTCAGCGCGAGTCTGTTTTGCCAGATGGCTATACTCTAGGGAATGGCTCTCCGGCAAAACAGTTAACCGGCGTAATAACCGGCCAACAGGAATCGTTCCACCCCAGTCGTCGGGCCCTGCCCGCTTGCTGCATCGCTGATCCCTGGCTGGCGGTTACAAGCCTACTTTTAGACTGCGTTTGACAGTCAATATTGGAGAAAACCCTGCAATGTCAGTAAAAGGCCGTATCCACTCCTTCGAATCCTGTGGCACCGTAGACGGCCCGGGGATCCGCTTTATCGTTTTCTTCCAGGGCTGCCTGATGCGCTGCCTGTATTGCCACAACCGTGATACCTGGGATACCCACGGCGGGAAAGAAGTCACCGTGGAAGAGCTGATGAAAGACGCCGTCTCTTATCGCCACTTTATGAACGCTTCCGGCGGCGGCGTTACCGCTTCCGGCGGCGAAGCAATTTTGCAGGCCGAGTTCGTCCGCGACTGGTTCCGCGCCTGTCACGAAGAAGGTATCAACACCTGTCTGGACACCAATGGTTTTGTCCGCCGTTACGATCCGGTGATCGACGAACTGCTGGATGCCACCGATCTGGTCATGCTGGATCTGAAACAGATGAACGACGACATTCACCAAAATCTGGTCGGCGTTTCCAACCACCGCACGCTGGAGTTCGCCCGCTATCTGGCGAAGCGCAATCAACGCACCTGGATCCGTTACGTCGTGGTGCCGGGTTGGTCAGATGATGACAAGTCGACGCACCTGCTGGGTGAGTTCACCAAAGACATGACCAACATCGAGAAAATCGAACTGCTGCCTTATCACGAACTGGGCAAGCATAAGTGGGTGGCGATGGGGGAAGAGTACAAGCTGGACGGCGTCCATCCACCGAAAGCGGACACCATGGAACGCGTCAAAGGCATTCTGGAAAGCTACGGCCACAAAGTAATGTACTGAGGCCATGGCTACAACAAAAAACCCGGCGCGCTATGGCCGGGTTTTTTATGCTCAGGCAGCAGCCAGCGGGGTGTGTTGAGGGTCCGGTTTCTTCAGCAGCATCATCAGATAGACCAGTGCTACTGCGGCGATCATCACAAACAGCGATTGGTCGGAATAATTTTGCATCAGCAGCGCCGTCATCGACGGGCCGAGCAGGCTGCCGATGGTGTAACTCATCAACAGTGCCTGATTCATCGCCACCAGCTCATGAGGCATCGCTTTCTCACAGGCCCAGGACATCGCCACCGGGTACAGGGTAAACCCGGCACAGCCGAGAATGAAGAGCGCCGGTGCCATGGCAGAGTGACTGAGCATCGCCACGCTGGCGAGGATCACCACAAATACCTGAATACGCAGCACCAGCAGGCGCCCATAGCGATCAGCCAGGCGCCCTACCGGCCACTGGCCGACAATGCCTGAACTGACCAGTAATGCCATCCAGTAACCGACGTTGGCGTCGCTCATCCCCTGATGGGATAAATACAGCGGCATCAGGCCATACAACGAACCGAGAACAATACCGGAGATAATACAGCCATTGATGCCCAACCGCGCACTGCGGCGTTTCAACATCGGCCAAACCGCGGCGTGCTGAGGTTCGTCGTGCTGGCTGTTAATCCGGGCAAACAACATCGGCAATATGGCGCTGATCACAATGGCCGTCACCCAGGGCACCACGTTCAACAGTTCGGTAGACACCATACTCAGCAGCAGCTGGCCGACCACCGTTCCCAGGTAGTAAACCATCATATAGGCCGCCAGCAGTTGGCCACGGTTGGATAGGTTTCCGCTGCGCAATAAGGCGCTCTCAACAATCACCCAAATCCAGGCGCAGCCGATACCGGCAAAGAAACGCCAGCCCATCCAACTCCAGAAATCGAGCGACAACGCCATACCGGCGGTCGCCACGGCGAACACCACGCAGGCAAGGTGATAACTGCGGGTAAAGCCAATGCGCTGGATCAGTTTGCCCGCCATCAGCGTGCCAAACAGATTGCCGGTAAAGTAAGAGGAACTTACCATTCCCACCTGCCCGGTTGACAACTGAGCATGGGTTAACCAAAGAGGAACTAACGTATTCAATACGGCAATAGAAACCGTGAGCAACAACAGGCCACAGAGCAGCAGGAGCACTGGCCGGGAATATGCGGACATAGTGAGATTGAAACCGAACGCGCAATGAGAGTGCGCGCATCATGCCACTGGCGATAAAAAAGTCAATCAGCTCTTATCAGTGGATCGCACGATTTGTTTTTTGTCACCCTGGCGCAGAGTAACTTCTTCAGAAAACAAACTTCCAATGACCCTTTAAGGCATGCGCCAATCGGGTTTCGGCGTCGCCCCCTCCCTGAGGACAACGCCGGCTTTTCTTAGCGCGACCGGTGATAAACCATGGCCAACTGGCCCGCAATTTCGGCTGTATTCACCAACACCGCCGCGTTGGCCATGGCCGAACGGCCATGGGTTGCCTGCTCTACCGCTTTCATAATGAATTTGGTTACCTGGCTGCCAGTCACGCCTTCGGCGGTCGCGTCCTCGATGGCGGTCTGGATCGCTGCCTGAACGTCACGGCTGTCAATCGCATCCTCCGGTTTGGTCGGGGCTGCCACCACCATGGCCGCACTGCCCGGCAATGCGCGGTTAATATCAATCGCCTGAGCAATCGCCTCCAGGCTGTCCAGCCGTTGCGGGCTGCGATAACCGCTACTGCGGCAATAGAATGCCGGGAAATCGTCCGTCTGATAGGTCACCACGGGAACGCACTGGGTTTCCAGAAACTCCAGCGTACGCCCGATATCGAGGATATTTTTGGCACCTGCACACACCACCGTCACGTCGGTGCGGGTAAATTGAATCAAATCGGAAGAGATATCCATGCTGTCCTCCCCCCCGCGATGCACGCCGCCAATACCCGCAGAGGCAAAGAAACGAATGCCTGCCAGTTCGGCCAGCATCAGCGACGAAGCCACCGTGGTGGCCCCCATGCCTTTTTGCGCCAGCACAAAAGGCAAATTGTTGCTGGATACTTTCGCAATACCAGGCGTGGTGGCGAAACGTTCGATCTGTTCGCGGTGCATGCCCACCAAAATTTCGCCATCGCAAATGCCAATGGTCGCAGGAACCGCGCCGCTGCGGCGTACTGCCGCCTCCACCGCCAGCGCAGTCTCCACATTGGCAGGATAGTTCAGCCCATGGGTAATGACATTTGATTCCAGCGCAACCACCGCACGGTGACTTTCCAGGGCGGCCTTCACTTCTGGATGAATAACTAAAGGCAGTAAATTAGCTCGCATCATGACTCACTTATCACATTAACGGAAACAGAGGGAAACAACGCCGCTTGCAGTTGCGCGACACCTTCAGGCAGCAGCAGCTGGTAATGGTCCACCGCCAGCGAGATCACCCGCGGCGGATTGGCCTGCAGGGCCGGTGAGTTTTCAAGTTGGGAATAATGGTCACCGGCCGCTTTAATAACGGTCACCGGCGCCCGAACCTGGCGTTGCTGCAATTCCTCGAAGTTATAACCGAAGGCATAGGTTTGCTTGACGATCTCAATGATCCGCGCCACCAGTTCCACCTGAAGCTGTGGGAAACAGCGGCAAATAAAACGCACAAAATCCCCCTCTTCGCGACACTCTGACAGACAGCGTTCAAGCAAGGGTCCCTCCACCTGGCGGGCAAAAACGGAAAATAAAATCGCCACAAACACCGGGTTGGTGAAACTGACCTGTTGGTTACCCTCTTGCTCTCGGTCAAATTGCGTTTTCGGCGAACCGGGAGCAATCAGATACAGCGCCTCCACTTCCTGCCCTTCGGCCTCCAACTGGTAGGCCGCTTCAAAAGCCACGCGTGCGCCGAACGAGTATCCCCACAACGTATAGGGCCCGTGGGGCTGCAAGCGCCGGATTTGCACGATATCGGCCGCCGCCATCTGCTGAATGGACTCCAGCGGCAGCTCCCCTTCGTTAATTCCCAGCGCTTGCACGCCATAAAAGCCACGCGCCTGACTCAGGCTCTCTCCCAGCGCTTTCAGACTTAGTGGATAGCCTCCCAGACCTGGCCAGCAGAAAATCGCCGGTGCCTGTTGTCGATTAAAGGGCACCAAGCGCGATAGCTGTGGCGCGAGATAGGCATTGCGTTCTATCCAGTCGGCCAAAGCAACGATGTTCGGCGTTTGGAACAGGATCTGCATCGGCAATTTAATATCGAGCGCTTTGTTTACCTGGTTGATAAACATCACTGCAGTGAGTGAGTTACCCCCGCTTTCAAAGAAATCATCATCCGCAGAGACCCTTTCCCACTTCATGACCCGACACCAGATTTCGGCCAAACGCTGTTGCAATTCGCCCTCTGGACTCAGGAGCGGCTTTTCGGTATTGAGTTGGCAAGCATACATGCGATTAAGCGTTTGTTGGTCGACCTTACCGTTGGCCATTAGCGGCAGTTTGTCCATGACCAGCACGCGGTTCGGGATCATATATTGTGGCAACTGTACGGCTAGATCGGCTTTCAGCATTTCGGTTGGCCCTTGCATATGCACCCGATCCTCATCCATGCCGTCATGGCACAGCTGCGACTGGCTGAGCGGGCCGCCGATACAGAAATAGCAGCTCTGCATCGGTAACCCGTGGCGAGTCAACAGCGCCCTCATCGCCTTTGCGGCAGGCAAGTCGTGCCCGCTTTTCGAGCTATAGCCGGCCGACATCATCCCCAGCCCCAGCGGATTGGCTTGCAGGCGATGCAGCGCACGCCCCAGCATAATGTAATGCCCCAGAGCATCGGCATGGTTGTTCACCAGCATGATGCCAAAGCCCGCACGTTGATAGACCTGCTGATTGATGGCGATAACGTGGTGGCGTGCCAGGATCTCCTCATCCATAAAATGCAGCGCTCCCTGGCGATAGTGGTACAGCCCAGGAGACATATCGGCGACGCCCTGCGCATGCACCTGGACAAAAAATTCCGGATGCTCGACAACGGCCTCCATATTGGCAGGCTGAATGCGGTAATCGCCAAAATAATAGTCAGTTGCGGCTCCGTCATACCACTGTGGCAATGCCTCCGGTTTGGCACCGTTGATGACCTGCAGGCCATATTCCGGCAACAGTTCATCGAATAGCCCCAACATATGACCCGCCTCCATCTCCAGAACCTCTTGAATATTGTTCTGATAAACCTGATCGATGGCCGCGCGTTTGCCGATAAAATGGATTTTAAGGCTCGCCGTTGCCTGTTCAGGCAGTTCGCATACGCAATACAAGCGGTGGTGTACAGGGTGGTAATAATAGATCCCCGCCGGCCAGTCACACATGCGGTGAAGTTCGAGATACATCTGAACCGAATACAACGCCCCCGGCGATGCATAGGCGTATTTGGGCAACAAACGTTTTTCACTGGCGAACTGGCCAAAGTTACGCAGCAGCGCGCCAAAATCCTCCGCCGACAGCGCATGCAGCTCACTCGCTAATACGGCGCGCGGGCTACGCCCCAGGATCGACAATAATTGCGCCTCGGTGACCCGCGTCGTCCCTTCAAAGAAACGGTAACTTTTGCGGCTGAAAGCCCGATAGCTTTGCTGCGCTGTAGCCTGTGCGCCGCCAAGCGCGATCGCGGGCAATGCCCGACACTCCTCCTCGCTGCGGCACCCCGCATTGGACAGCTGAGCTTTAACCTGTTGCCGACTGGCCTTGGATTGATGATGCTCGCCATGGACACCCTGATCCATCAACACCGCATGCTGCGAGTCCAACTCGACGCAGGCGATCAGGTTTTGATAGTGGGTTCGCTCATCCTCATTGACCATCACCGCCGCCCTTTTCACCCAGAGGTGACGCTCAATCGCCAGGCGAATTTCATCGAGCTCGATACGGTAGCCACGCAGTTTAATCTGGTTATCGGCCCGGCCGGAAAAGTGGTAATCGCCGAGGCTATCCCGGTAAACCACATCGCCGGTGCGATACATACGCGCATGTTCGGCCGCAGTGGTAAACGGATTCGTCAGAAATCGTTCAGCCGTCAACTCGGGACGCTGCAAATAGCCATTGGCCACCTGCACACCGGAAATGTACAGCTCGCCTTTCTCGCCCTCGGCCACCGGCTGACGGTGCGCATCAAGTACATAAAACGCGGTATCCACCACCGGCCTGCCAATTGAAACGGCGTCCGGCGACTGTTCCAGCCCCTCTTTCTCAACCTCGTGCACCGACGCATTGATGGTACATTCCGTTGGACCATACAGGTTGACCAGGCCGGCCTGCGGCAGACACTGAAAGAACTGCCGCGCCAGGTTACGCGTCAATATTTCGCCGCCGCAAAAGACCTGGGTTAGCGCCTGGCAATCCTGCAACAGTGGCTGCTCGACCAGCGCTTGCAGCAGCGTCGGGACGCATTGCAGACTGGTGATTTGATGACGCAGCAATGTCATCACCATCATATCCGGATCGCGGTAGCAATCCTTTGGTGCCATCACCAGCGAACATCCCATCGCCGGCGCCAGGATCTCCCACTGTGCCGCATCAAAGCTCATGGGCGTTTTCTGCAAAATTTTGCTGTGTGCGCCAAAAGCGAAACGACCGGTCAGGTAATGCATATGACGGGAAATATTAGGGTAGTTGACCATTACGCCTTTCGGTTTGCCCGAACTGCCGGAGGTGTAAATGACATAGGCCAGCCGCGCGGTATCGCTGGCATCAGCAATGTCAAAAGCTGCTTCGGGTAAGTCAGAAAGATAAGGAATGTCATTGTCGGTAATAATCGTGACATCGGCCCCGATCAGCGTTTGCAATTTTTCTTTGAGATGATACTGGCAAAAAATAACTTTTACCGCAGAGTCGGCAATCATATAACGCAGCCGCTCATCGGGATATTCTGGCGCCAAAGGTAAATAAGCATAGCCGCTGGCCAAAATCCCCCAGGCGCCGCTTACCACAATAGTGGAAGGCTCGCAGAATAAACCGATACAAACGCTGTCTGTTCTAGCCCGCTGCCGCAAACAGGAGGCAATACTGAAAACATGATGGCAGAAGTCGCGATAATTCAGTACGCCGTCCGCGTCCTGTACCGCTATGGCTTCGGGTTGCTGGCTATAGTGTTGAGCCAACTGTTCAAATAGTCCCGCCGAAATATCCATTTTTACTCTATGAACGCCTCACATTTGCAAGGATCCCGGTAGGGTTGTAATGACGACGTGCTTTAGCAGCACTTCCCATTCAGGGAATTGCCCAACCTTATACAATTAGGGATATCTGTCGTTGTCATTACTGTCGTTATCCATACAACTTTTCGGCACTCACCCTCTTTCAGAGTTAATAGTTGTCAGTTGGCAGATTACAACTGACGTCATTTTTTCGCAGGCATGAGCCTGAGCGACTTTTTGCCCATATCCTTTGGATCTATTTATTCGTCATGGCGCTAATTACGTTATCAGTGTAAGCATGGCGATATTTATCGCCCGTAAACTTTCACCATTAAGAAATAGCGCTGTCTGCGGCCCTGAATAACCAGTAATTCCTTTGCTGCTGCTAGCCTGCTACGCGACTAACCTCTCTGTGCCGGCACCAGTCAACCACGGCGGCAAAAGAGCTTACAATAATGCTGGGCTCGGCCGCGGCCAGTACCTTACGATTTTGGATACCATAATCCACCGCGATCACCTGACAGCCAACCTGATGAGCCATCAATATGTCGTGCGTAGTATCCCCCACCATCACCGCCTCGATCGCTCTGACCTGATAGTGATCCAGGATTTTGTTGCCGGACTCCGGCGCCGGTTTTTTCTCCGTCACCTGGTCGGCACAAACCACCACATCAAACAGCGGAGCAATGCCCGCCGCCGCCAATAGCGAATTTGCACTGCGTGCGAACTTATTGGTGGTCACTGCCAGATGAAAACCGGCTTCTTTCAACTGTTGCAGGCCCGCAGCGACGCCAGGAAATAGCAGCGAAGCCGCCATGGGTAAAATCAGCGTCTGAAACTGCCGTTGATACTCCGCTACGCAGTCAGCCACTGCCCGCCCATCGGCCTCCTGAGACAGCAATTGTGCAAAGGCACGCTCCAACGGCAGGCCTATCGTTTCACGGATCAGCTCATCATCGGCCGGTTGTGGTAACTGCAGTTGTTGAAAGGTGGCACGAAAGGCAGACACTATCGCTCTCGCCGTATCAAAAAGGGTACCGTCAAGGTCAAACATAATGACTCGGAGTTCAGGTTTCATAGATGTCATCTTCTTGAAGGTCAGTAATTAGGGACTTTAATTAAACAGTCTTTTTTATTTTCTATTTCCGGGCGATAAACCTGCGTCTGCCAGTCATCGGCAGACACCTGCTCTATTGCAATGGAAACGACACCGGCATCGCACTGTAATGCTTGCGTAATAGCCCGCGTTATCTCCTCTGCCAAAGCATTCTTGGCGGTTTGGGAAAGCACCTGCGGAAAGTGCTGAATTTTCACGTGCGGCATGTTTTTTCCTTTGTAGAGTTTAATTACCCGTGCCGGGTACCAAAATAACGGTCACCGAAGTCGCCGATCCCCGGTTTCATAAAGGCCTGATCCGAGAGTCCCTGCTCAATGGACGACGTCACCAGTTGGATGGCCGGGAAGCGGGTAAACAAACGATCGACCCCTACCGGCGATGCCAATACATTAACAACATAGATATTTTCCACCGGCACGCCTTGCTCCAACAGCGTTTCGATTGCCATGATCAGCGATCCGCCCGTGGCCAGCATAGGTTCAAATAGCAACACGGCGCGTTCGGCAATGTCGTCGGGGAAATGAGAGTAGAAATATTTTGGCAGCTTGCTTTGCGGATTGCGTTGAATAAGTATTTTGCCTATCGGCTGGCCGCTAAACATTCTGCGATACTCACCCTCAAAACTTTCCCCGGCGCGGATCACCGAAACGCCGCAAATACCACGGGCAAGTTTTAGCCCCGTGTAGGTTTCGCCAATTGGCGTAATCACCTCATGTTTTTCATACGGCAGTAATGCGGCGGCCTGCACCAGCAGTTGGCGCAGCAATTGATCGCTATAATATTCAAAGCAGGCGTGCTCCGCCTGCTTATTACGGATTTGAGTGTGTAAATAAGTAAGATAATGACTTGGGGCCAGCAGATGAATATTAGAAAGTTTCATAACCTTGTTCTTTTAACAGAGTAATAGATGCATAAGCACCGCCCTTCACCGGCTTGGGTGAAAGGAAGGCTTATATCGATTAAAAATAAAAGTCAGTCTGTAACTTATCAATATCAACAGGTAATCATCAGTCGATAAGGTGTATTTCCTTGAGCTCGTTCAATACTTTTACCGCAACTTCGGAACAGCGATAGCAGTCCGCATGGGTTAACCAGGAAATCTCTTCTATTTCGGCATTGGCTTTGATTTCACCGCTGAAATCGGCAGAAAAACAATGTATCTTCACCATCACGCCTGCAGGTTTACCATCGGCTTGCCCATGGAATTCGCCCAGTGAAATAATACTGTCATTAATTAAATCGACGGAAAGTTCTTCTTTAATTTCTCGGGTCAAAGCGTCTCGATCGCTCTCTCCTATTTCCCGTTTGCCGCCGGGAATATAAAACGTCTCCTTGTTATACGAACGAGCCATCAGGACTTTTTTATCCTGGATATAAACCCAGCCTAATTTATCAATGAACTTTGCAGCAGGCTTGTTATTCACTCTGTTGACCTCTCACTCCAGGTTAGGTGCATGTTCAAACGACGGCGGCAATTGGGGAGTTGTGGTGAACTGATGTGCGGTGGCACGATACAGGGTGCATTTGGTACGCAACCATAGCAGTTTCATCACATAAACCAGTTTTGGGTTATGCTCCTCTTCCTCTTCCACGGCTCGCGCGGTGAGCTGCCGCCACTCGCGTTCCCATAGCGGATCGCGGATATCGTCGTATTCATCGGCATAAAGATGCTGGAGAGATTGTAGCTTATCAGGGTGAGCCAAACTATCGGTGGCAAACAACATGCACTGCATCCCGACCCAGTAGCTACAAAGCACCTCGCGCGCTTCTTGCTCAGGTAAATGCCCGGCGATTTGTTCCATGGCCAACAATGACGTCAATAAGTGAAGCAGCAGAAAATTTCCCGGAGTGGTCAGGTAGATTAATGTGACCGTCTGATAGAGTTGCGCCCAGGCCTGCTCGAGGCTCTGTTGCGTCAGCCACTCCGGCTGGCGATAAATCTCCTCATGGCCCTGCTCCAGCACGCAGGCTATGCGATATTGCAGACCGGAACGCTGTAATTCAGGATGGATACGCGCCTTGATTTCCTCAGCAGGCGTTTCAATAACTGCGCTCTGCCAGGCCAGCATTTCTTCCCGCCGTTGCTGCCAGCCGTTCGCCAAACGTAGCACAGAGTCAAAGACCGCTGGCTCCGCAAGACGAGGGTCGTATCGAGAGCGTCGATGATGGCAGGGTACGTACGAATAGGCCATATAGGCCAAGCCTTCGACGATCATCACCTCATGCTCGGCCAGCAACGCCCAGCCCAGATGAATGGTGCCGTGCGTCAACGAACCCACCCAACCATCAATCAGTTCCGGCAGGTAGCTGGCAAGCACCTGTTCACGACCCTGTTCACGTATCTGCTGCCGGAAAAAGTCGCAATAGGCGCTAAAACTGCTGCGTTTGCCCAGCAGGCTACGCCAGTTCGCACTGTCAACCTGATACCTGGCTTTTCTGGGTGGCTCCAACCCCATGCCGTAAGGCGTCATGGCGGCATAGCGGCGGTAATACCAAAGGATGCGTTCCTCAGGCACGCCCAATCCAGCCAAGGCGATAACCGCATGTTTAACATGGTTGGTGAGATGCCCGTTAAACTCTATGTCGTATCGCTGATCATCTAACAGTTCATTTATCATGATGATATTTCTCGAGTGTCGATAGGATGATCCCAAGGGTGATCAGTGCCACTCCCAATAGCTGAATGAGATGACTGCGCCCACCTTGATTAATCACATCAAACAGCACGGCCGAGAACATCTGACCGCCAATAATTAATACCGAAGTATTCAGCGCCCCCATTTTGGGGAACACGTAGCTGCTGGTTGCCACGAACAGCGCGCCACACCCACCACCAATCCAGGCATAGGCCGGAACTTGCGCCCAATGGAACTGCCCTAGCTGTTGCCAGTAAAACGCCGCCACCATCAGGGTCAGAAATAAGAACCCCACCGAGTGATTCCATAAGGAGGTGCGAAATGCGCCAATAGAGGCGCTCAGCTGGCCATTAATCACCCTGGCAGAGCTAATAATCATCCCGTTTAACAGGGCAATAAAAATAAGCGTATCCACGTCATCGCTCCCTAAAGGCTATAGATAATTAGAAAACAGCCGGAAATAATCAGAGCAGAGATATACAGGCTACTGCGTGTCATTCTTCGTTTTTGTGAGCCGAATAAACCAAAGTGATCTGAGACAAAACCGAATAATAATTGCCCAACCAGGCCAAGAGAAATTGTGCTGGAGAGAGGAATGCCACCGTTAATTGCCATCGTCGCCAAAATGACGGTAAAGGCTCCGGGAATTCCGCCAAGATAGAGCCACCAGGATCGTTTCTGTGGCTTATTATTCGATTCCTGAGGATTTTTTTTAACAAATAATAGAATAAGCAGCAATGAACTCAACATGCCAATACCGTGTGCCACCCACGAGGCGACGACAGAAGAGGTTTGTTCAGACAGAGCGCTGTTGGCTTGAAACATTAAGGTAAGAAAAAAACCGCTAAGAATAGCGATAAAAATATTTTTAAAATTGCCTATCATAATGTGTGACCTGCGCATTAAAAAACCACTAAGGTGATTTTACAATCCTTGTACAGCAAAGCCTAAGAACGATGCCAAGAAGCTTTTACTCATATAATCCGCAAAAAAAACTACACCCATCGATAAAGCATGTCAATGGAATGTTAAGATTGATTTAATAATTCATTAAAATTAAACATTCAGGGAGCTGATGGTGGAGCAGAGGGGAGGCACTGGCGATAACCCGCCCTTTTATGAGTCGATGCGGAGGGTAAACCAGGAACAGCCGCCTACTTTGGCGGCCGTTCCTTTGTATCAGAAATGCAGATCTAAAGATTCAACGTCAGCAGAGCATTCGGCAGCCCAGGCGCTCAGAGTGACCTGCGCCAATTGCGCCAGCCCAAGATAGAAAGGATGTTGCGCATTCGCCTGCAGCAATTCCAGATAGCGCGGTGCCCAAGGCAGTAAATGTTTGGTCAGCAATTGCTCCACCAACCCACCCTGACGCTCTTCGGCTAACCATGCCACCATCATCAACAAGGTACCGATGTAATCTTCCGGCTCATTGCGATCGTGTTGCGCGTCGATACCATTCGAACGCAACCACCTGCGCAGGCGCAAAGTAGAATTGCCAAACAGCACGTTCTCTTTGTCCAGATACACCGAACCCCATAACGGAGCCGGTAAGGTGTCAGGCCCGACAAACAGACGTTGGTAAGCCTCTGCCAACGACTCCTCTTGTTCATCTTCAATGCCGGTGGCGATCAGTGCTGCCGCCGTCTGCAACTGCTCGGCGTCGCCATACGGCCACTCTTTGACCCACTCAGATTCAGACAAGGTTGCCAACAGCTGTTGACCGTCTTCACTTTCTGGCGGTGCATACAACAACACGCCCAGCACCCGGCCCGTTAAAGCGATATTTTCAAGCGTCATAAATCAAGGATCCTATTAAGGGCACAGCGAACTGTGCCTGACTACAATATTAACCGGCTACCGCCATGCCAACGGTCATATGCAGGCCATAGAACACACCACGGCCTACCAACTCACCGGCGATAACCAAAATCAAACCCAAAACCATCCCCATCACGCTCGCGTTACCCCGGCGCAACAGTGGGCAAATCCAACAGCCTAAACCTGACACCACCAACACCAGCTGCCCAACCATTAACTGGCCAAATTGCGGGATCAGCGTGGATGCCTGCTGTACCGAGCTATTGATACTGGCCAACTCATAGCCTTGCATCATCACTGCACACAGGCTTGCCAACAAGTGCCACCACGCTAAGAATAGCCAGCGAATAGCGGGCTGATACCGCTAATCCAGCCGCACGCAGCAATAAAACGCCCAGCAACGGCCCGCAGATCAGCGTCGTCAGGAAAAAGTTCAGCGTAGTGTAACCGTTATGCCAGGTTGGCACAGTATCGATTTGATACCCCCGCGTCATGGCGTAAACAAAGACCGCGCCCAGCGCCATACTTTACCCAAAGCCGCTGGCATTCTGCCCAGTATCGCCGGCAACCCAAAAAAACCGACGGCAAAGAACAACGCGCCGCTGGCAATTTCGTTACTCAACGCCGAAGCGCCAATGCGGTTTAACGCGTTAAACGCCCGTAACGGTACCCCAGGTGTAGCCTAGAAGCGACAATAGCGATGCCCATCAGCGGCCACTCATGCCATCCCATGCCCATATTAAACCGCCTTCGGATTGGCCAAATAGCCCGTGGTATCGCCACCTGGCCGGCTATTGGCATTGGTTTCAGCACTATGCCGGGCCGGATAAGATGCGCCGCCGGCAGCGGAGCCACCTGCGCCAGGGTGCCATGCCGTTGCCGTAATTTTTCGATTGGGCCAAAGTTCAGTGCCCACAGCGGACATGACTCCATGCAAATGGGCTTGAGTAGTGAACTTTGTCGGCTATCAATAAAGCAGGGGAAGCATCTGAAAGAAAATGGCTTTCGAACAAGGGAGTAATAATTTTTATATAAAAAAAGCGCCCGCAGGCGCTTTTCGTAGCATAACTAATTCGTTAACCGATATATTCCAGACCACCCATATATGGGCGTAATACTTCCGGTACCTGAATACGACCATCAGCCTGCTGGTAGTTTTCCAGCACTGCCACCAGCGTACGACCGACCGCCAGACCAGAACCGTTCAGCGTATGCACCAGGCGCGGCTTCTTCTCGGTTTTGCTGCGGCAACGGGCCTGCATGCGGCGTGCCTGGTAATCCCACATGTTAGAGCAGGATGAGATCTCACGATAAGTATCCTGCGCCGGCAGCCACACTTCCAGATCGTAGGTCTTGCACGAGCCTGCGCCCATATCACCGGTACACAGCAACATTTTGCGATATGGCAGGTTCAGCAACTGCAGCACTTTCTCTGCATGACCGGTCAGCTCTTCCAGCGTAGCCATCGAGTCTTCCGGACGGACGATCTGCACCATCTCGACCTTGTCGAACTGGTGCATGCGGATCAAACCACGGGTGTCACGGCCATAAGAACCGGCTTCGGCACGGAAACAAGGCGTATGCGCAGTCAGCTTCAGCGGCAAAGATTCCTCTTCCAGGATCTCGTCGCGCACCAGGTTGGTCAATGGCACTTCTGCGGTTGGGATCAGTGCGTAGTTGCTGCTGTCGGATTCTTCTTCCAGCGGTTTGGTGTGGAACAGGTCTTCACCAAATTTCGGCAACTGGCCGGTACCGAACAGTGTGGCATGGTTAACCAGGTAAGGAACGTAAGTTTCCTGGTAGCCGTGTTGTTCGGTATGCAGATCCAGCATGAACTGGGATAACGCACGGTGCATGCGGGCAATTTGCCCTTTCATCACCACAAAGCGTGAACCGGTCAGTTTTACCGCAGCGGCAAAGTCCAGACCACCGGCCATTTCGCCCAGATCGACATGATCGCGCACCGGGAAATCATACTGGCGCGGTTCACCCCAGCGGCTGACTTCCAGGTTATCGCTGTCGTCTTTACCGTCTGGTACTTCATCGTCAGGCAGGTTCGGGATCGCCAACGCATAGTCACGGATTTCAGCCTGCAGCTGATCCAGCGCGGCCTTGGCCGTGTCCAGCTTGTCACCCAGTTCGTTTACTTCGCGACGCAGCGGCTCAATGTCTTCCCCGCGTGCTTTAGCCGCGCCGATGGATTTCGATCGGGAGTTACGTTCTGCCTGCAGCGTTTCGGTTTCTACCTGCAGAACTTTGCGACGCTCTTCTTGAGAACGCAGCAGATCCAGATCGAGTTTAAAGCCTCGGCGAGCCAGTTTGACGGCGACTGCGTCTAGCTCATTACGCAGCAGATTGGGATCGAGCATGCTAATCCTGTGCTTATTGTTATTGAAAGAAAATTTGATGTTTTATTCGGCTGAATTTGAAGCCGCATAAAGGAAGAGTGATACCCGCTAACCTTACCGCAACGGCAACGCTAGCGGTAGCGTTTTGTCTGGCTATTTTGATCCTGCTCAGCAAGCCATGCCAGCTTTTCACCAATTTTACCTTCCAGCCCGCGCGTGGTTGGATGATAGTAACGCGTCCTGGCCATTTCGGGTGGGAAGTAATCCTCGCCGGCGGCATAGGCATTGGGCTCATCGTGAGCATAACGATACTCTGCACCCAGCCCCATTTCCTTCATCAGCTTGGTTGGCGCATTGCGCAGATGTTCGGGGACATCATAATCAGCCATCTCTTTGGCATCACGTATTGCCGCTTTGAAGGCCGTGTAAACGGCGTTGCTTTTTGGCGCGCAGGCCAAATAGACAATAGCCTGGGCGATAGCCCGCTCGCCTTCCGCCGGGCCGACGCGGGTAAAGCAGTCCCAGGCTGCGATGGCTACCTGCATGCCACGCGGATCGGCATTACCCACATCTTCAGAAGCAATCGCCAGCAGCCGGCGTGCCACATACAGGGGATCGCCCCCGGCGGTAATAATACGTGCATACCAGTACAACGCAGCATCCGGTGCTGAACCACGCACCGATTTATGCAGCGCCGAGATCAGATCGTAAAAGCGGTCACCTTTATTGTCGAAACGCGCGCTGCGTTCGCCGGAAACTTCTTTCAGTAATTCCGGTGTCAACACGCGAATGCCTTTGGCGTTGATCTCCGCCATGTCCGCCATCATCTCCAGGCTGTTCAGCGCCCGGCGGGCGTCGCCACCAACCAGCTCTGATAACATGCGACGCGTCTCTTCCGGCAGTTCGATGTTCTGGCCGCCAAAGCCCCGGCTGCTGTCCTGCATCGCCTGATCCAGCACCTGGCTGATATCTTCGGCGGTCAGTGCCTTCAGCAAATAAACACGGGCCCGTGACAATAGCGCCGAGTTAAGCTCAAAAGACGGGTTTTCGGTGGTGGCGCCGATAAAGGTGATGGTGCCGTCTTCAATGTGCGGCAGGAAGGCGTCCTGCTGGCTTTTGTTGAAGCGATGGACCTCATCGACAAACAGGATAGTGCGGCGACCGGCGTCACGGTTTTGGCGTGCTCGCTCGATCGCCTCACGGATCTCTTTGATCCCGGACGTGACGGCAGAAATACGCTCGACGTCCGCCTGACCATAACGGCCGATCAATTCCGCCAGCGTCGTTTTCCCGGTGCCCGGAGGCCCCCACAGAATCATCGAATGCAGTTGCCCCGCCTCGATAGCGCGCGGCAAAGGCTTGCCGGCGGCCAGCAGATGCTGCTGGCCGATATACTGTGCCAGCGTGGTCGGCCGCATCCGCGCGGCCAATGGCTGGAACTCATTCTGGGAAAAATCGAGCGACATATTACTCACGCGGACCTCACTGGCGCTGGTCGTCCAGCGTCACCCCCTTCGGCGGGGTAAATTTAAATTTGCTGGCATCGGCAGCAACGTTCTGCTGGCTTTTCAGTGCGTAAGAACTGCGCTGGCCATCCTGCTCAACCGCGGCAAAACTGCGGATAGTGCCGCTGTTATCCACGCTAATGGCGAACTGCTTCAGATTACCGCTGCTGGATTTTGGCGTCAGCTCAAAATCATTACCCTTCTGTTTAACGTTGTACTGTTTCCAGTCATTGGCGTTATTGCGGGTGATCAGCATAAACGGCGTATTGCCGGTAGCATTTTTCAGCCAGGTGGCGGTCACTTGCTCAACAAAGGGGTTGTAGAACCACAGGGTCTGACCGTCTGACACCAGTACACTCTCGTCTGGCGAGGTCATGTGCCAGTTAAACAGGTTTGGACGTTTCACCCAAAGTTCACCTTCACCCTGCTGTACCGCAGCGCCATCGCTGCTGGTCACGGTCTGGGAGAAGCTGGCGTGGAAACTGTTCACTTTCGCCAGGCGACTTTGCAAATCCTGCGCGGCGTCGGCCAGCACAGAGGTGGAAGCGAATCCCGAAAGCAGACAACAGGCAACTAACAGTTTTTTCATTATTCCAGATACCTTATGAAATGCGTTAACCGCAAGGCGGTGCCGTGCGGGTCAAATGAACCCTCAACACCTTCACTCTACCCGAAGCCATTCGCCGGCAGATAGGCCAATGTTCCGAGAAGCCGATGGGTTTACGCTTCTTTGCACAAGGGCCGCTAAGCGGCCCTTTTATGATTAAATAACAACGATTAAAACTTAATCAGTCATGCCGTGGCGGTGCCAGCACCTCGCGGTTGCCGTTGTGCCCCTGCTCGCTGACGATGCCCTGCGCTTCCATCTGTTCGATGATACGCGCGGCGCGGTTATAACCGATGCGGAACTGGCGCTGTACGCCAGAGATAGAGGCGCGGCGTTTATCCACCACAAACTCCACCGCCTGATCAAACAACGGATCCAGCTCTTCGTCACCGTCCAGGCCGCCGCCAGTTCCCCCCTCACCGTCGTCACCGGCGCTGAGGATACCCTCTTTATATTGAGGTCGCTCACGCGCTTTCCAATCCTTAACTACCGCATGCACTTCCTGATCGCGCACAAATGCACCATGCACACGGACCGGAATCGAGGAGTTAGGGGCCAGATACAGCATGTCACCCATCCCCAGCAGGGATTCAGCACCGCCCTGATCGAGGATAGTACGGGAGTCAATCTTGCTGGACACGGTAAAGGCAATACGGGTCGGGATGTTGGCCTTGATCAGGCCGGTGATCACATCCACCGACGGACGCTGGGTTGCCAGCACCAGGTGGATCCCCGCCGCACGCGCTTTCTGCGCCAGACGAGCAATCAGTTCCTCAACCTTTTTGCCGACCGTCATGATCAGGTCGGCAAACTCGTCGACCATCACCACGATATAAGGTTCTTTCTCCAGTACCGGCGGCGTCATGTCCATGCTATCGGTCGGTTTCCAGAACGGATCCGGGATCGGACGCCCCATGGCTTCAGCCTGATCGACGCGTTCGTTATAGCCGGCCAGGTTACGCACACCGAGCGCAGACATCAGCTTGTAGCGACGCTCCATCTCGGCGACGCACCAACGCAGGGCGTTAGCGGCGTCTTTCATGTCGGTGACCACATCCGTCAACAGGTGCGGAATACCTTCATAAACCGACAGCTCCAGCATTTTCGGGTCGATCATGATAAAGCGCACTTCTTTCGGCGTGGCCTTATACAAGATGCTCAGGATCATGGCATTGACCCCAACCGATTTACCGGAACCGGTGGTCCCCGCCACCAACAGATGCGGCATTTTCGCCAGGTCGGCGACGACCGGTTCGCCAGAAATATCTTTACCCAGGACGATCGCCAGCGGCGACGGATTATCGCGGAACGCCGGGCAGTCCAGCACTTCTCGCAGATAGACCGTCTGACGTTTAACGTTAGGCAGTTCCAACCCGACGTAAGGCTTGCCGGGGATCACTTCAACCACACGTACCGCCGAGGTTGACAGTGAACGCGCCAGATCGCGCGACAGGTTGGAAATGCGTGCAGCCTTGACGCCCGGAGCCAAATCCAGCTCGAAACGGGTGATGACCGGGCCTGGCAAAATATCTACCACGTCGGCTTTCACCCGGTAATCGGCCAGGCTGGCTTCCACCAAACGCGCCTTTTGTTCCAACGCGAAGGAATCTACCGGTTCCACCTCTTTCGGGGCTTCGGTCAGCAAATCCAGCGTCGGCAACGGCGTGGTCGGTTTTTGCAACGGCATTTCGTTACGCATCAGGAACGGGTGGATCAGACTGTCCATTGCCGGCTGCTGCGCGGCCGCAGGCTCAGGTTGCGCTACAGGCTGCTGATAGGCAGGAGGCTGTTGCTGCACGACCGGTTGCTGCTGCGCTGGTTGATAAGCTGGCTGCGCCGGTTGATGTTGATAAGGTTGTTGTACCGGCGGGGTCTGAGGCTGCGCCTGCGACGGATAACCCGGCGCGGCCGGCTCAAACTGACCGAAAGGCACATCATCTTCACGCTCGCTTTGCAGCTCGATACGTTCTTCCAACTGCGGCGACAGGGTGAACAGTGGCTCAACCGGGCCATCATCAACCAAATCATCCATCGGCGAGAAGCCAAACGCATTGCGGGTATCTACCGGCGTAGTTGGTGCCACCGATGGCGCGGCCTCTGGCTGGCCATAGCGCTGGCTTTGCTGGTCGGCAAACGCCTGACGCAGCGCGGCCTCTTGCAGAGCAGCTTCATCATCCAGATTATCCGACTCGGACTCCCCGCCGTAACGCTGGCTTTGCTGCTCGGCAAACGCCTGGCGCAACGCCGCTTCCTGCAGGGCTTCATCATCTTGCGAAAGATTATCCGCCTGCTGCAGTGGCTCATCGTCCCCACGGGTACGTTGTTCCTGTTCGGCCATACGCTGGGAAGGCAGCTTGATGCCGTAGGAAGCCAGCTCACGCCGGGTCGGAATACGCACCGGGTTCGGGCGCGGCAATTCTGGGCCGAGGCCTTGTTTCACCTGTGAATTTGCGTCACTGGTAGCGGTAAAGGCCGGCATAAAGGTATTGGCGGCAACAGCACCGGCAATTGCCGTCGCGGCGGCGGGTGCCTGAGGTTTCGCGCTGCCAAACGGTGAGACGGCAGGCTCGGCGGCACTGAAACCGGCCGGAGCACTGACATCAACATGATCACGTTGGGCGGCAGAGAAATCAAATGGAGATCGGTCGTGCGACGGCGATACGGCCGGAGCATCCCAATTGCCCATACGCGGCTCGTCGTCGTCCTGGTAAGGATTGATCGGACGTGTCGTCTTAGGCGTTGGTGTCTCTTCAGGGATCTCAAACGAGTACAGCGGTGGCGCGGTGTTTTCCGCTACCGCGCTCATCGGATGCTGGTTCACCGAGGCCGGAGCCGCGGGTGCCGCAGTAACCGACGGGGCCGGAGCCACAACAGGTGCCGCCGTGGCTGGTACGCTGGCTGGCGCCGGCGCAACAGGCGTGATATTCGCATCATCGTCGTCATTAGCCCGCAGGCCGCTGAGCAACGGATCTTCGGCATCTTCCGCCGTCATTTTAGCGGTTTCCGTGACCGACGGCGCAGAGAACAATACGTCATCTTCCGCTGCATTGGCCGCCGTCGCCGTGGCAGACGCCGCAAGTGCGGCTTCCTTGTCTGCAGACTCAGGCTGCTCTTCGACGTAGCGGTCGTCATCGTCGTGATAACGCTCTTCACGGCGTGAACGGTTGGTCATAAAGGTCGCCGTCCCCAACACCACACCGCCGATACGCTCGGCGATCACCAGCCAGGACCAGCCGGTAAACAGCGTCAGCCCCGCAGCCCAAACGCACAGCAGGCCCAGGGTGGCGCCAATGCCGTTGAACCACGGCAACATGGCGTTGCTCAGCAAACTGCCGATCACACCGCCGGATGCGAAGTAATAGAGATCGTCGACATTCAATGCCGCCAGGCCACATGAAGTGAGCACCAGCGCCAACATGCCGATCAGGCGCAGTGAAAGCGCAAAATAGTCGATGTATTCGCCGCCGCCGCGCTGGCGATAAGCTGCCCAGCACAACACCAGCATGATCGGCGGTATCGCATAGGCGAGAACCCCGAAGGTGAAGAACAATGTGTCGGCCATCCAGGCCCCGACGCCACCGCCCAGGTTATGAATAGGCTCATGCCACGCGGTCTGCGACCAGCTTGGGTCAGACGGATTGAAACTGACCAAGGCAGCCATGAGGTATATGGCAAAAATGGCTACCACAATCAACACAGCTTCGAGCAAACGGCGGCCGCTGCTGAGTTTTCTCAAGGTAACTTCTTTATCTTCTGTATATTCCTGGCTCAAGAAAGGCTCTCCAGGTTCCTGTTAGCTGACATAGCAACAGCGCCGAGAAGCTTCCCCGGCGCCGAAACTGTATGAATAAACAGGAGTGTAACCAATTTAATCAGGTTTTGCACCTGCACCCTACCGTGTTTTGATAACCAGACGGTTACTCTGTTTCACTTCTTCCATTACCACGTACGTACGGGTGTCGTTAACCCCCGGCAGACGCAGCAAGGTTTCACCGAGCAACTTACGGTAAGCCGACATATCCGGCACGCGGGTTTTCAACAAATAGTCGAAATCACCGGACACCAGATGACACTCCTGAATTTCTTCAAGTTTCTGTACTGCCGAGTTGAATTGCTCAAACACATCCGGCGCACCGCGGTTCAACGTAATTTCTACGAAGACCAGCAGGGACGCATCCAGATAATGCGGGTTGAGCAAAGCGGTATAACCATGAATAAAACCCTGGCGCTCGAGGCGGCGCACACGTTCTAAACATGGGGTTGGGGATAACCCCACGCGCTTGGAAAGCTCAACGTTCGAAATACGCCCATCCTTCTGCAGTTCGTTCAGGATATTGCGGTCGATACGGTCGAGATCTTTACCCGGGCGTTTCTTATTGTCTGCCATTATTATTGTCTCTCTTATTTTCTTCCCTGCACTTGCCACACCCTAACCAACGTCAATGTGTAAGGGTTCGTTCCAAGCGAAGACCCAATGCCTGTCATATGCTTCACTACCATCATTTCCCCTTGTGCAGCCTGTCTGTCAACCCCTGCACCGGGTATTTAAATGACGTTATCGCAAGAAGAATTCCCCCGCTTGTGCGCTGTCCCCTCACCTGCCACACGAAGCTGCAGCAACGGCGCAAAATTCTGCACCAACGCTGTAAATACGTACGATTTACTGTAGGGACAGGGATAATTTCTTCTTCCTATGATGTTTTCGCAAATGCGCAGCGGATTGTCAAAGTAAAAGAAGCAAAATCAGAAGAACGTACCGTCATGAAAAGTTAGCACCCCGTTTTTAGTTATGAATCGCTGGCTTGAAAAGCCCGCAGTAAAGGCGCTTAAACCCGCTAAATGGGCTGTTTCCGGTCAATGGAGTAAAGAGCGGCGATGAGCGGTTTCCATAAGTTAAATTGCTGCGTTTTACGCTCGCTTTAGCAGCAATTTAATAATTAATAGGCAATGGCTATCAAACAAATCGTTAACAACATCCCCTGACGCTTTTTTTAATGCTGCATTTTCCCTACAATCGGATCCATTGTCCGCCATTGTGGGAAAAGAGGGTATTCATGGGCACGGCTAAACACAGCAAATTATTGATCCTGGGCTCCGGCCCGGCGGGTTATACCGCCGCAGTTTACGCAGCGCGCGCCAACCTGAACCCGGTGTTGATTACCGGTATGGAGCAAGGGGGTCAGTTGACCACCACCACCGAAGTGGAAAACTGGCCGGGTGATGCCGAAGGCCTGACCGGCCCGGCGCTGATGGAGCGTATGCGCGAGCATGCTGAAAAATTCCAGACAGAGATTGTGTTTGACCACATCAACAGCGTTGACCTGCAGAACCGTCCGTTCCGCCTGTTTGGCGACAGCGGCGAATACACCTGTGATGCACTGATTATCGCCACTGGCGCATCGGCCCGTTATCTTGGCCTGCCTACCGAAGAGGCTTTCAAAGGCAAAGGCGTGTCTGCCTGTGCCACCTGTGACGGTTTCTTCTACCGCAATCAGAAAGTCGCGGTGGTCGGTGGTGGCAACACTGCCGTGGAAGAAGCGCTGTATTTGTCCAACATCGCCGCCGAAGTTCACCTGATTCACCGCCGTGACAGCTTCCGTTCAGAAAAGATCCTGATCAACCGGCTGATGGAGAAAGTGAAAAACGGCAATATCGTGCTGCACACCGACCATACTCTGGATGAAGTGTTGGGCGATCAAATGGGCGTTACCGGCGTACGTATCCGTAGCACCAAAGCGGAAAACCAAACGCAGGAACTGGAACTGGCCGGCGTGTTTATCGCCATCGGCCACAGCCCGAACACCAGTATTTTCGGTGGTCAGCTGGAACTGGAAAACGGCTACATCAAGGTGCAGTCCGGTATTCACGGCAATGCTACCCAGACCACCATTCCTGGCGTGTTCGCCGCCGGCGACGTGATGGACCACATCTACCGCCAGGCGATCACCTCTGCCGGGACCGGCTGTATGGCAGCGCTGGACGCAGAGCGTTATCTGGACGGTATTGCCGGCGCAGAAGTGCTGTAACAGCATTCGGCGTCATCCTGAAAAGCGGCTCTCACAGCCGCTTTTTTTGTTCCTGCAAGTTAAGTTGGACGGTGATTCGATGCACAATCTTCTCCATTGGCGTTTATTGGTTGCGGTAGCCGACAGCGGTAAAATCACCCAAGCGGCAAGCCAATGCGGCATGACCCAATCCGCCGCCAGTCAGGCCATCGCGCAGTTGGAAGATGCGCTCAATACCTTGCTGCTGGTTCGCCTGCCGCACAGCGTTGCGCTTACCCAGAGCGGTGAACAAATTGTCGTTCATGCCCGCGCCATGCTGGCCGAGCTGGATGCTATCCAACACTACGCGCAGCGGGCACAAAGCGCGCACGCCGGAAAGATTCGCCTGGCCAGTTTCCCCTCCGCATTCTCCCTGTTACTGCCGCCGTTATTACGTAAATTCCGCCGTCGCTATCCCGCAATTGAACTGGTTCAATTGGAAGGTTCCGACCAGGAAGTGGAAAACTGGTTGGCACTGGAAACCGCCGACGTCGGTGTGGTGTTGAACCCAAATAGAGAACGGCAAAGCTACCCATTGGGGCAAGACCTGTGGCTGGCCGTGACCGCCAGTCATCATCCACTGGCCAGGGGGCGGCAACCGGTGGCGTTCAGCGCACTGGCCAAACAGCCGTTTGTGCTGGCTACCGGCGGCTGCAATCTCAATGCGCAGCTGTTGGCACAGCAGGCCGGGTTGGTATTAACCGATGTACGTGTCACCGTCAGTGACTGGAACACCGCCCTGACGCTGGTTCGGGAAGACGTCGGTGTGTCGTTGATGCCAGCCTCGGTGATACCGGCCGATCTTTCGGGCATTTGCACGTTGCCTTTGGCTACGCCGCTTTATCGTCATTTTGGCCTGGTCTGTTCGTTTGGCAGCGCAGCTTCAGCGCCGGTACAGACCCTGCTGCAATATCTACAGCAGCACCTGCCCGTCAGTAGCTGAGCTGATAACAGGTTTCTGATATTTTAATTATTCAGCAGGCAGCGCCGACGGCATTCTGACGTTCAAGCAATTTCGCTTCTTAGCGCAGGAACTGCCATGAAACTCTACTTTGCACCCAACACCTGTTCGCTCTCCCCCCACATTGTTTTACGCGAGCTGGGATTGCCGTTCGACCTGATCCGAGTCAATAACCGCACCAAACGCAGCGCCGACGGCCGGGACTTTTTTCAGGTAAATCCCAAAGGCTACGTCGCCGCCCTGATGCTGGATGACGGGCGGGTGATTACCGAAGGTGCTGCCATCGTGCAATATTTGGCAGATCTGCGCCCCGACGCCGCCCTGGCCCCACCTGGCGAGTCTTTCGAGCGGGTGCGTTTACAGGAATGGCTGAACTTCATTACCAGCGAGATCCACGCAGGCTCCAGTCCATTGTTCAACTCGGCACTGCCGGAAGCAACCAAAACACTGTTTCGCGACAAGCTGCGTCGCCGCCTCGATTACCTTGCCCAGGCGCTGGACAAACCCCCCTTCCTGCTGGGCGAATGTTTTAGCGTAGCGGATGCCTATTTATTTACCGTGCTGCGTTGGATGTCCCAGTTTTCCATCGAACTAAAAGACTGGCCATCGTTAACCCGTTATATGGCGTTGATCGCCCGCCGCGAATCCGTACAAACCGCCCTGGCTGCGGAAGCAGCAAGTCAGGAGGTGAAATAACCCGGGAGCCGCCGTCTGTTATAGCGATATTTGACCGCTTTATTATTTTCAGTCTGCCGGGTGAAGAGGTAACATTGGCCTTCACTTGTTTGCTTCAGGTTGGGGCAAACACTTTTTTTAACAGTACGTTAACCTTGTCTGTAACAACAGGCGCCGGCGACGCAGACTCATATCTGATGAAAAAAACCAGACAGCAACAGTTAACCCGTTGGCTCAAAACTCAGAGCACCCTGGCGCAGCGTTGGTTGCGCCTTTCCATGTTGTTGGGGCTGATAAGCGGCGTTTTGATCGTCGCTCAGGCATGGCTGTTGGCTGCCCTGCTCCACGCCCTGATTATCGAACACGCCCCGCGTGAACAACTGATCCCCTCGTTTATCTGGCTGGCCGCTACCTTCGCACTACGGGCGGTGTTGAGTTGGCTACGTGAGCGCGTCGGTTTTATCTGCGGGCAGGTGATCCGCCAGCGTATGCGCCAACAGGTGCTGGATAAACTGCAACAGCTCGGCCCGGCCTGGATCCAGGGCAAGCCGGCCGGCAGTTGGGCCAGCATCATCGTCGAACAAATCGAAGATATGCAGGATTACTATTCTCGCTATCTGCCGCAGATGTATCTGGCGGTGTTTATCCCGGTGCTGATCCTGATTACCGTCTTCCCGATAAACTGGGCTGCCGGTCTGATCCTGTTGACCACCGCCCCGCTGATCCCGATGTTTATGGCGCTGGTCGGTATGGGTGCCGCCGATGCCAACCGTCGTAACTTTGTGGCATTGGCACGGTTGAGCGGTAATTTTCTCGACCGTCTGCGCGGGCTGGATACGCTGCGCCTGTTCAACCGGGCTGAAGCAGAAACCGCGCAGATCGCAAAATCGTCCGAGGACTTCCGCAGCCGCACCATGGAAGTGCTGCGGTTGGCATTCCTGTCCTCGGCAGTATTGGAGTTCTTTGCCTCTATCTCCATCGCCGTGGTGGCGGTCTATTTTGGTTTTTCCTTCCTTGGCGAACTTAATTTTGGCAGCTACGGCACTGGCGTCACGCTGTTTGCCGGTTTTCTGGTGCTGATCCTGGCTCCGGAGTTCTTCCAACCCCTGCGTGACCTGGGGGCTTTCTACCATGCCAAGGCGCAGGCGGTGGGCGCAGCAGAAGCGCTGGAAACCTTCCTCAGCGCCGAAGGCGAGCAAATGGGTAACGGCACGAAAACGCTGGATACCAATGCGCCGCTGGAACTGCAGGCACAGGATTTGGAGATCCTGTCACCCAATGGCGTGCTGCTGGCCGGCCCACTGAGTTTCACCCTGCCGGCGAACCGGCGCATTGCCCTGGTCGGGTTGAGCGGCGCCGGTAAAAGCTCGCTGCTGAATCTGCTGCTCGGTTTTCTGCCCTATCGCGGTTCGTTAACCGTCAATGGAACCGAACTGCGCGAGTTGGCGGCCGAAGGCTGGCGTCAGCAGCTTGGCTGGGTGGGTCAGAACCCCCACCTGCCGGCTCAGACCTTGCGGGCCAATATTCTGTTGGGGAACCCACAGGCCAGCGAGGCCCAGTTGCAACAGGCGGTGGAGCAAGCCTACGTCGGCGAGATCCTGCCGTATCTGCCGCAGGGATTAGAGACTGAGGTGGGCGATAACGCCGCCCGGTTATCCGTCGGCCAGGCTCAACGCGTGGCCGTAGCCCGGGCGCTCATCAGTCCGCGTCGTTTGCTGCTGCTGGATGAACCGGCTGCCAGTCTTGACGCCCACAGTGAACGGCGAGTGATGCAGGCGCTGAATGTCGCCTCACACCAGCAAACCACCCTGCTGGTCACTCACCAGTTGGAAGATACCGAAGATTACGACCAGATTTGGGTGATGGAAGGTGGGCAAATCGTTCAGCAAGGCGATTACGCCACGCTGCGTGCTCAACCGGGTCTGTTTGCCAATCTGATCGCACACCGCAGCGGGGATCTCTAATCATGCGCGTTTTGCTGCCGTTTCTGGCGCTATACCGTCGTCACAGCCTGCTGATTTGTTTAGGCATCGTCCTGGCCATCGTGACTCTGCTGGCCAGCATCGGCCTGCTGGCGCTGTCTGGCTGGTTCCTCGCCGCGTCGGCCCTGGCCGGGATGGCCGGTTTGTTTACCTTCAACTATATGCTGCCGGCCGCGGGTGTCAGGGGTGCCGCTATTTTCCGCACCGCCGGGCGCTACGCCGAACGCGTGGTCAGCCACGATGCCACGTTCCGCGTGCTATCCCATCTGCGGGTATTTACCTTTAAAAAGATCCTGCCACTGTCGCCGGGCGGCATTGCTCGCTTCCGCCAGGCCGATCTGCTTAATCGCCTGGTGGCGGATGTCGATACGCTGGATCATTTATACCTGCGGGTGATCTCGCCGCTGGTCAGCGCCGCCGCAGTGATTGTGGTGGTGACCTATGGCCTGAGCTGGCTGGACACCACGCTGGCCCTGACGCTCGGCGGCATTCTGTTGTTGTTGCTGCTGTTGGTGCCACCGGTGTTTTATCGTGCAGGTAAACCGATTGGCGGTCAGTTGACCGCGCTGCGCGGCCAGTACCGCACCGATTTGACCGCCTGGCTGCAGGGCCAGGCCGAACTGGTGGTATTCGGTGCCGTTGAAAGCTTCCGCACCGGTCTGGATGCCACCGAACAACGCTGGCAACGCCGTCAATGGCAACAGGCCTCTCTGGGTGGAATGGCACAGGCACTGATGATCCTGGCCAGTGGCCTGACGGTCACGTTGATGCTGTGGCTCACTGCGGCCGGTATCGGCGGCGACAGCCAACCCGGTGCGCTGATTGCGCTGTTCGTGTTTGCCGCGCTGGCCTCGTTTGAAGCGCTGATGCCGGTGGCCGGTGCTTTCCAGCATCTGGGTCAGGTGATTGCTTCCGCCACGCGGGTGAAGCAGGTCATCGACCGACAGCCGGAAGTGACTTTCCCGCCCCATGGCCCGGCGGCCGAGAACGTTGCCACGCTGGGCCTGCAGCAACTCACTTTCACATACCCCGACCAGCCGCTGCCGGTATTGCAAAATGTCTCGCTGGAGATTGCTGCCGGCGAACACATTGCGCTACTCGGACGTACCGGCTGCGGCAAATCGACTCTGCTGCAGTTGCTAACCCGCGCCTGGAACGCCGACAGCGGCCAGATACTGCTCAATGGCCAGCCACTGAGTGCTTACGATGAAGCCACGCTGCGTCAGATGACCACCGTGGTCAGCCAGCGGGTGCATATTTTCAGCGATACGCTGCGTGAAAACCTGCGCATCGCCGCGCCTGCAGCGGCCGATGAGCAATTGTGTGAAGTATTGCAGCAGGTCGGCCTGGACAAGCTGCTGGACAACGAGGGGCTGAACGCCTGGCTGGGAGATGGCGGTCGCCAGCTTTCCGGCGGTGAGCAGCGCCGTCTGGGCATTGCCCGTGCGCTGTTGCAGCAGGCACCGTTGTTGTTGCTCGATGAACCGACCGAAGGCCTGGACGCCGAAACCGAACAGCAGATCCTGGCGCTGCTGCGCCGGCACTGCCGGGGTAAAACGCTGATCCTGGTGACCCACCGTCTGTATGGGCTGGAACACCTGGACCGCATCTGCGTGATGGACGGCGGCCAGATTGTCGAGCAAGGCGACCATCTCACCCTGATGCATCAACAGGGGCGTTATGCTCAGTTCCGCCAACGCATCAATGGCATACCGCTGTAAAATGGCCTGTAGAGGACGCTGAGACTTTTTATGCGCATAGTTAAGCTGTCACCGCATTCACTGGCGTTCCCCTCTCCTGAGGGCGCGCTGCGCGATCCTAACGGTCTGTTGGCGATTGGGGGGGGATTTAACCGCGCCGCGCTTGCTGGCCGCTTATGAGCGCGGCATTTTCCCCTGGTTTTCACCGGGGGAAGCCATTCTGTGGTGGTCGCCTGACCCACGCGCGGTGCTGTTCCCGGCCGAGCGCCATATCAGCCGCAGTCTGAAACGCTTTCTGCGCAGTAACCCCTTTCGTGTGACGATAAATCACGACTTTGCCGCGGTGATCGCCGCCTGTGCCGATCGACCGGAAGAAGGCACCTGGATTGGCCCGGAAGTACAGCGCGCTTATTTGCATCTGCACCGCCTTGGCTTCGCCCATTCCATCGAGGTATGGCAGGGCGACGAACTGGTCGGCGGCATGTACGGCGTGGCTCAGGGCGCGCTGTTCTGTGGCGAATCCATGTTTAGCCGTACCACCAACGCCTCCAAGTGCGCCCTGATGACTTTTTGCCGTCATTTTGCCGCTTATGGCGGAGAATTGATTGACTGTCAGGTGCTTAACGCTCACACTGCCACGCTGGGAGCGAAAGAGATCCCCCGAAGACAATTTTTGCAGCAGCTCAGTCAACTTCAGCGCAAGCCATTAGCGCCAGAATGCTGGGCACCGCAAGTGTTACCCCCACAGCAGGTTGAACCACCCTCCCCAACAAACTAATTTTGCGGAAACGGTGCAATGTTCACCGACACTTCTTTACATAATGTGGGTTTTTCGGCATTATCTTGCCGGTTAAAAACTAAGGTAGTTAGACCTAGAGGATTCGATGGCCAAAGAAGACAATATTGAAATGCAGGGCACCGTTCTTGATACGCTGCCGAACACCATGTTCCGCGTTGAATTAGAAAACGGGCATGTGGTAACCGCACATATCTCCGGTAAAATGCGCAAGAACTACATCCGCATCCTGACGGGCGACAAAGTCACTGTAGAGCTGACCCCGTACGACCTGAGCAAAGGCCGCATTGTCTTCCGTAGCCGTTAATCGGCTCACTCGTCGCCAGCCGATGGCGGCACCGAGGATGTAATGCCTCCGGAGCCCTTTCCGTTTACCCCCGTAGCAACGTTCAACATCGAGTTGCAGGTGCGCAGGTAAACTGAGAGGGCTCAATCATTTCTGTTGTGGTGATGATTTTCACCCATAAAAAAAGCGATGCCGAAGCATCGCTTTTTCTTTATCTGAATCTGACCCAGACTTAGTGCACCGCACCTTCGTCCGCCTTGCGCATTGACGCGCTGATAAATTGATAAGTCAGTTTCTGGTTTTCTTTATCCAACTCGACTTTCACCGAGCCGCCGTCCACCAGCGAGCCGAACAGCAGTTCGTTGGCCAGCGGTTTCTTCAGGTTTTCCTGCATCACACGCGCCATTGGACGAGCGCCCATCGCACGGTCATAGCCTTTCACGGACAGCCAGTCACGGGCTTCGTCGCTCACTTCCAGCGACACACCCTTCGCATCCAGCTGTGCCTGCAGTTCGACGATAAACTTATCGACAACCTGCTGGATCACCTCAGTCGACAGATGGTTGAACCAAAGAATATTGTCCAGGCGGTTACGGAATTCCGGCGTGAACACTTTTTTGATCTCTTCCATCGCGTCGGTGCTGTTGTCCTGCTGCACCAGGCCGATCGATTTACGTTCAGTCTCGCGCACCCCGGCGTTGGTGGTCATAACCAGGATCACGTTGCGGAAGTCCGCCTTACGGCCGTTGTTGTCGGTCAGGGTACCGTTGTCCATCACCTGCAGCAGCAGGTTGAACACGTCCGGATGCGCCTTCTCGATTTCATCGAGCAGCACGACCGAGTGCGGATGTTTGAGCACCGCGTCGGTCAGCAGGCCGCCCTGGTCGTAACCGACATAGCCCGGAGGCGCACCAATCAGACGGCTAACGGTATGACGTTCCATATACTCGGACATGTCAAAGCGCAGCAGTTTGATATCCATCGCCTTCGCCAACTGTACCGTAACCTCGGTTTTCCCGACCCCGGTTGGCCCGGCAAACAGGAAGGAACCGACGGGCTTGCGATCGTGGCCCAGACCCGCACGGCTCATCTTGATGGCCTCGGTCAGCGCTTCAATCGCCTGATCCTGCCCAAATACCAGCATTTTCAGACGGTCGCCCAGGCTTCTCAATACATCGCGATCGCTCGCCGACACGGTTTTTTCCGGGATACGCGCGATACGCGCCACCACCGACTCAATGTCGGAAACGTTAACGGTTTTCTTGCGCTTGCTGACCGGCATCAACCGGCTGCGAGCCCCCGCCTCGTCGATCACGTCGATAGCCTTGTCCGGCAGATGACGGTCGTTGATGTATTTCACCGACAGCTCAACCGCGGCACGCACCGCTTTCGCGGTATAACGCACATCGTGGTGCGCCTCGTACTTGGTTTTCAGGCCGTTGATGATCTGAATGGTCTCTTCCGGCGTCGGCTCGATAATGTCGATTTTCTGGAAGCGACGGGCCAACGCACGATCTTTTTCAAAGATGTTGCTGAATTCCTGGTAAGTGGTCGAGCCGATAACCCGGATCTTGCCGCTGGAAAGCAGCGGTTTGATCAGGTTCGCGGCATCTACCTGCCCACCGGAAGCCGCTCCGGCACCGATGATGGTGTGGATCTCATCGATAAACAAAATGCTGTTCTTGTCCTGCTCCAACTGTTTCAGCAACGCCTTGAAGCGTTTCTCGAAGTCACCACGGTATTTGGTACCGGCCAGCAATGACCCTATATCCAGCGAATACAGCGTACAGTCTGCCATCACTTCCGGGACGTCGCCCTGCACGATGCGCCAGGCCAGCCCTTCGGCAATCGCGGTTTTACCCACGCCGGACTCCCCCACCAACAGCGGGTTATTCTTGCGGCGACGGCACAACACCTGAATGGCACGCTCCAGCTCAGGACCACGGCCAATCAAGGGATCGATACCGCCCACCCGGGCCAGTTGGTTGAGGTTGGTGGTGAAGTTTTCCATACGGTCTTCCCCTCCGGACTGCTCTTCATTCACCGGGTTTTCCGCATTCGGCGCTTGGCCCGGCTCGTCTTTACGTGTGCCATGTGAAATGAAGTTCACTACGTCAAGACGACTGACGTCGTGTTTGCGCAGCAGGTAAGCCGCCTGCGACTCCTGCTCGCTGAAAATTGCCACCAGCACGTTGGCCCCGCTGACTTCGCTGCGGCCAGAAGATTGGACATGGAATACCGCACGCTGCAGTACGCGCTGGAAGCTAAGCGTCGGCTGAGTGTCGCGCTCTTCTTCGCTGACGGGCAGCGTCGGCGTGGTTTGTTCGATAAAGGCTTCGAGTTCCTGACGCAGTGCGGCAAGGTCCACCGTGCATGCCTCAAGCGCTTCCCGCGCGGCAGGGTTGCTGAGTAACGCCAGCAACAGGTGCTCCACGGTCATAAACTCGTGTCTGTGCTCACGCGCTCTGGCGAAAGCCATGTTGAGACTGAGTTCCAGTTCTTGATTGAGCATAAGCACCTCCCCAATAGATTGCCTTATTCAGGCTTTTTCCAGCGTACAAAGCAACGGATGCTCGTTCTCCCTGGCATAACGGTTCACATGCACGACTTTGGTTTCCGCCACCTCGGCGGTAAATACACCGCAGATCGCCTTGCCTTGATAGTGGACCGTGAGCATCAGTTGCGTTGCGCGTTCAATATCATAAGAAAAGAACTTTTGCAGAACGTCAATCACAAATTCCATCGGTGTGTAATCGTCGTTGTTAAGTATAACTTTATACATAGACGGCGGTTTTACCGCATCGATTTGTTTTTCTTCGGCCAAGTGTTCAAAATTTAGCCAATCGTTGTTATTGCCCATCGCTGCTCATCTTCTCTGCTCTGTCCTTTTATATGGGGACAGGTTCCGGTTATTCAAAGTGGGGTATCCATACTATTTTATCATCTTCGCCGGCATCCCGCCGCACTGGAACGTGCGCAAATATCTCTGACGAATTGTTACCAAACAATGTCAATAGCGTTACCTGCTTCAAACTTTGATGAACTGCTCGCTGCCGACAAAAGCCGATCACTTGACGTGATAATCATTTGCTCTAGAGTGTAAATTCATGGGCTGGTGGTGTTTTAACCACTTTCAGGCTCATCTGCCGCCTGCCACTGGCGGGTGCGAATTCAGTTATTCATCTCACCTAAAAATAGCGTTGCGAGGGATGTAAAAGCATGGAGACGGGTACTGTTAAATGGTTCAACAACGCCAAAGGGTTTGGGTTTATTTGTCCTGAAGGCGGTGGCGAAGACATATTCGCCCACTATTCTACGATTAAGATGGATGGGTACCGGACGCTAAAAGCTGGCCAACAGGTCAGTTTTGACGTGCACCAGGGGCCAAAAGGGAATCATGCGAGTCTTATTGTGCCAGTGGAAAGCGAGGCGTTGGCCTAAACGCTTCCACCGAGTCAGTCTGAAACAGCGAAAAGAATGCCAGCCGCCGTATGACTGGCATTTTTTATTATGCCCTATGAATGTCAATAGGACAGGCCAGGCTATTCACGTGCCAGCGCGTCAATCGGGTTAAGCCGCGCTGCGCTGCGTGCCGGCAGATAGCCAAACACCACACCGATGGCGGTAGAGCAGACAAACGCACTCAACAACGCCGCCGGTGGGAAACTGATCTGCCAGCCTGGCAGAACAAGCTGCACCAGCAGGCCAATGGCAAACGACAGCGTAATGCCCAGGGCACCGCCTACCAGACATACCAGCACCGCTTCAATCAGAAACTGCTGCAACACGTCCCCGGAGCGAGCGCCTACCGCCATACGAATGCCGATCTCGCGAGTGCGCTCCGTCACCGACACCAACATGATGTTCATCACGCCGATCCCGCCAACCACCAGTGAAATCACCGCCACCAACGTCAGGAACAGTTGAAGCGTGCGCGTGGTTTTTTCTGCGGTCTGCACCAGGCTGTCCATGTTGTAGGTGAAAATGTCTTTCTTGCCATGGCGCAGCGTCAGCAGACGCGTCAATTTCTGCTCCGCTTCCTGGCTATTGTAACCCTCACGGATACGCACGGTAATCGAATCAAAATAGGCGTTGCCCATCAGCCGGTTGGCCATAGTGCTGTAGGGCACCCAGACGTTCAGCGTCTTGCTGCTGCCGAACATCGACTGCTTCTCCTTTGCCACGCCAACCACCGTCGCCGGCATATTGCCCACCAGGATCACCTGACCTACCACGTCCTTTTGGTTTGGGAATAACCGGCGCTGGGTATTGGCGTCGATGACCACCGTTTGCGACTGCGATTGCACCTGCAGTTGATCAATACCGACGCCCTGGGTGAAGGTCATGCCGTAGACGCGGAAAAACTGTTCGCTGACCCCGGTAACATTGGCCGCCACATCGACATTACCCAAGCGCAGCCGCATGCTGCTGGCAATCGTGGGTGATAACGCATTGACGTAAGGCTGCTCGCGCAGTGCCTCAAGATCGTCGTATTTCAGTGCCTGGCGGAAGGTCGGATCGTCGTCGCCGAAGTCCTTGCCGGGGTAAATGTCGACCGTATTGGTACCGATGGACTTGATATCCGCCAGCACCATCTGTTTGGCGGCATCGCCGATCACCAGGATAGACACCACCGAGGCAATGCCGATAATAATGCCCAGCATGGTCAGCGCAGTACGCATTTTACTTGCCGCCATCGCTCGCCAGGCCATCACCAATGCCTCACGAAAACGGCCGATCGTTTGCTGCCATGACGGTGCCGGCGCCACCATATCCAGCGGTTTGGCGTTCGGGTTGATCTGCCGATCCGGGCGTGAATCGGCAATGATCTCTCCGTCGCGAATTTCAATAATCCGCTCAGCCTGCTGGGCCACCGCCGGATCGTGAGTGACGATAATCACCGTATGCCCCTGCTCACGCAGTTGCTTGAGGATGGTCATCACCTCCTCGCCAGAATGGCTGTCGAGGGCACCGGTCGGTTCATCCGCCAGGATCACCTGCCCCCCGTTCATCAGCGCACGGGCAATACTGACCCGTTGCTGCTGGCCGCCGGAAAGCTGGCTTGGCCGGTAGCCAACGCGTTCACCCAGCCCCAAACGCTGTAACAGCGCAATCGCACGCTCGCGCCGCGCTGCCTTACCCAGTCCGGCATAGACCGCCGGGACTTCAACATTATGCGCCGCACTCAGATGAGGCAGTAAATGATAACGCTGGAAGATAAAACCGAAATGCTCACGCCGCAGCCGGGCCAGCGCATCACCATCGAGCGTCGCTACGTCCTGCCCGGCCACCCGATAGACGCCGGCGCTGGGCTTATCCAGACAGCCAAGAATATTCATCAGCGTCGACTTGCCGGAGCCGGAGGCGCCCATAATCGCCACCATTTCACCGGCATTGATGCTCAGGCTCACGCCCTTCAGCACCGCTACGGTCTGATCGCCCGACTGATAGCTACGGCTGATGCCGCTCAGTTCCAACAGCGCGGCCATCAGAGAGCCTCCGCGCCGCCACGGCTGACAATCACTTCATCGCCAATGTTCAGTCCGCTGAGAATTTGCACGTCGATATTATTACGCAGGCCAATGGCCACCTCGCGCTTTTCCTCCTTGCCCTGTTTCAATATCGAAACATGGTAGCGATTATCGGCGATTTGATCGCCCAACGCTGCCAGAGGAATGACCTGCACCTGATTGACGCCCGCCAGTTGAATATGTACCTGTGCCGTCATCTGCAGTCGCAATAATCCCTCGGGATTGGGCACTTCAAAACGCGCATAGTAAAAAATGGCGTTATTGACCTTTTCCGGTGTTGGCTGAATATCTTTCAGCACGCCGTCAAAGCGTCGGTCAGGATCGCCCAACACGGTAAACCAGGCTTTTTGGCCCGGCTTGAGGCTGATGACGTCCGCTTCCGACACCTGGGCCTTCACCAGCATGGTGCTGAGATCCGCCAGCGTCAAAATGTTCGGAGCCTGCTGCGCGGCAATCACCGTCTGGCCCTGGAGCGTGGTGATTTGCACCACGTCCCCGTCCATCGGTGCTTCTATACGGGTAAACGCCAGATTGATCTTGGCGGTATCCAGGCTGGCCTGATTCCTGGCGATCTGTGCCTGAATAGTCCCCACTTGCGCCTTCTTCACCGCCAGTTGTGTCGCCGCCTGATCCAGATCCTGGCGTGACACCGCCTGCAATTTGGCCAACGCCTGATTACGCTGCAGCGTTACCGCCGCCAGCTGTTGCTCAGCCTGCGCCTGTTGCAACTGGGCGTGCAGCTCACGCAACGTCGCCTCGCCCTCACGGATGCTGTTTTGCGCCTGTTGAGGATCGATAACCCCAAGCAGCTGACCCTTTTTAACCCGATCGCCGATCTCGACATACAGGCTTTCCAACTGCCCACTAACCTGCGCACCCACGTCGACCTTGCGTACCGCGTCAAGCTGTCCAGTCGCCAGTACGTTTTGCTGTAGGTCGCCCTTGACCACCTTTACCGTTTTAAATGGAATGGGGGCCGGATGGCTGAAGTGCCAGGCCGCCATCGCAACGATCGCCACCAATACGATTAGCGCCATGAGCCAGCGTCGCTTATGTCCTTTAAACCACGTCAAAATAGGTTCCTGCCTGTTGCAATTCATGCTGCCAACAGCGACAGCGGAGGTAAATTATCACGCACGATGATGAATAACTAAACCTTGGTTCAACACAATGTGGAGACACCCTTGGTTACATTCTGCATTGAACTCCCGTTTAGTGAAGGCTTGGTGAAATAGCGCCATTCAACACAGCCAAGGATTTCATCATGTCTCAGCTCAGCTATCCACTCGTATCTGCACGCCCGCTTAACGGCTGGCAATTGATGACGGCGCTGGCCAATGGCGACAAGGCACCCAGCAAAGCCTGGAAGAAAACATCATTCCGCCTGAAGTTTATTGGCCGTTCATTATTTCGCTGGCCGACCACCAGCGCTCTGCTCAACACCCTGGCATCCAACCCGTTACTGGATGAAATACTGAAGGCGCAACCCAATCTGCCATGCAAACTGCATCGCCCTTATCTGGCGGCGAATATGAGCAAAATCGAGAATCTGTTCGCCTTGCGCGATCATTACGCTCTCAGCAAGCAACGCATGCCGATGAAAATGCTGCTCGGTCATCTGAATAAAACCTTTGTACTGGCCAAAGCCAGCGGCAAGAGCGGCGAAACGGTTTCACTGGAACTGGCGTCCATCGATCACCTGAATAAAGAAGGGGAAGCCACCCTGCTGCTGCGTAACGCCAACGGCATCATGCTGGCCGAGATCACCTTCGCGCTGATGCACTATCAGCAGCGACCGACGCTGTTTATCGGGGGGATACAGGGCGCCAATCAGCAGGTACCGCATGCGGAAATCCAGCAGACCACCAAAGAATGTCACGGACTGTTCCCGAAACGCCTGGCGCTGGAAGGAATCTGTACTCTGGCGCGCCATTTGGGTATTCAGCAAATTGTCGCAGTCGGCAACGCCACCCATATCTATCAAAACTGGCGTTATCACAGTAAAAAGAAAGACCAGCTGCATGCCGATTACGATCAATTCTGGACATCGATGGGCGGAAAAATGCTGGAAAGCGGCTATTTCCTGCTGCCGGAACAGATCGCCCGTAAACCGATCGATCAGGTAGTCAGCAAAAAACGTGCAGAATACCGCCGTCGTTACCAACTGCTGGACCAGCTGGAACAAGGGATGGCCGAGCACTTCAGCACCCAGCCCTGTTTTTCCGGGGCCTAGTCGGCCCGACCGCGCGCCAGCCAGATCACGCGGGAGAACATTTTTTTCAGCAAGGGCGGCACCGAGTCCGTGCCCCACTCGCCCGCCTGCATCGCCACCTCGATGGCCAGGTCGGGCTTCGAGGAGTGATGCACTGCCTTGAGGATCACCTTGCGTACCGGCATTTGAGCATTGCTTGGCACGGAGGCGACCCGGTAATAGACCGGGCTAAAACCTTCACGGAACATAAAGTGTTCCATATCCGGCGCGGGTAACGCGGTCAGCCGGTCACGCTCGTTATACTCATGGTTATCCAGCATGCCGCGGACGGTGCCGGCGTATTTGCGCCCCGCTTCATCGCCATCCACCAACGCATGCCACTCAATGCCCATACGCCGGGCGAACCTCAGCAGCGGCTTCAGGCCGCACTGGGCGAACTCGATCACCCGTACCCCTTCCGCCTCAAAATGATAACCACACTGGCGAGCCAGCTCGTTGAGCAGCCAGACTTCGGTTTCGCCTTCTACCAGCAGCCAACAACGGGCAAACAGCGACGACGGCCGATTAAAACGAATATGAAAAGAAATGCGTCGCCCATCCTCCGGCCCCAGGCCGCGTGGCCCAAGACGATAAGTGGCCACCCGTCCCGACTCACGCACCAACCGACAAACGTGCTCAACCGGCACCAGGGACACCAGTTCGCTGGAGTTAGTGGTGGTGATGCGTTGCAGCGGCAGCTGGTTAAGCAACCCCCAGGCCACCGACAGCATGATCGGATGCAGGCGCGTTTCCGGGTCCTCCACCAACAGCAGCGGCCGGGCGTGCGGATCCAGTTTGACGCTGCCCTTGGCCTGTAACAGCGTAGAAAACATGCCCAGTAAAATAAGACGCATGCTGCGACTATTGGGTTCGGCCACCATACGGTTGATACTGTCCAGCGAGCGCCATGCCTGTTGATCCTGATCTTGATCCAGGCGTTTTCGGCGCGGCCGCGTCACCTGCGACCCCTGCTCGGCAAAGTAATGTTCCAAAAGTTGCTGCATAGCCGCCAGCCCCTGGCGCAGTTCGGCATTCGTCAGCTTTTGCGGGTTGCGCACCAGCTCACGCGTCAGTTGATCCAACTGCTGGGCCAGCGCCTTATTATCGGCCGGGTGTTCATCATTTAACGTGCTGGGCCGCAGGCGGCGGATAAAGCGCGCATCGCGCAGGCGCAGTACCGGGTGGATACGGATAATGGCGTGTGCCAATTGCTCAATATGGTGCAACTGCATCGCATTGCCGTCGGCATCCAGGAAACCGCGCCAGGTACACACCGTGCCGTCATCGGCCAGTTCACCTTCGCAGCGATAATAAATGCGGTTCAGGTTATCCCCGCCCTTGACCCACAGCGGCGACAGGTGGCGGTAACGCGGTAGGTGAGCATGGCCGATATCTTTCTCACAGAAGGTAAATACCACCTGCAAGTGCCGATCTTTGGCCTCTTCCTCACCGGGTGGGAAATGGAAATCGTGCGCTTCAAAACGGTACAGCTTGGGTTCCGGTGCCAGCAGCAGAGTCAGCGCGTCAAGCAGGCTGGATTTACCCCAGGCATTTTCACCGAGCAGCAGCGTGTTGTCGTCCAGCATCAGTGACAACCGGTTAATGCCGCGGAAACCTACAATCTCGATTCGCTCTAAGAACATCTGTCGCCTCCCGTGCGCGCGGTCACCGTCCTTAATGGGGTGGCCTCCTCAGAGCATGGTCAAAAAACCCCTTGCAGGTCAAGCGGACGACGTCAAATCTGCCGCTTTACTCCGGACGTGGTTTTGGTTAGCGTGTGGGGCCTCGCCGCTCATCCAGGCGCTGCCCTCAGAACAAAGGACGCAAGTTTCACCATGTATTCAGGACTGCTGATTATTCTGTTACCGCTGATTGCCGGTTATCTCATTGCGTTACGTAGCCGGACGTTACTGCAAACCATCAACCGCCTGCTGAGCTGGATGGTCTACGTGATCCTGTTTTTCATGGGTATCAGCCTGGCTTTTCTTGAGGATCTGAGCAGCAACCTGGTATTGATATTCCAGTATGCTTCGGTGTTCTTCCTGTGCATTCTCGCCGCCAGTTTGCTGATGCTGGCACTGCTGGAACGCAAAATGCCGTGGCACAACAGCCATAAACAGGAAAAGCTGCCCTCACGCCTGCATATGGCGCTCGAATCGCTCAAGCTTTGCGGCGTGGTTCTCGGCGGCTTCCTGCTCGGCCTGACCCAGTGGCAATGGCTGCAGTTTGCCAACAAAGGCAGCGAATACGCCTTGATCTTCCTGCTGCTGCTGGTTGGCATCCAACTGCGCAACAGCGGCATGACGCTACGCCAAATAGTGCTCAACCGGCGTGGCATGATAGTGGCCGTGGTAGTGACGATCAGTTCACTGGCCGGTGGTGCGCTGGCGGCACAACTGCTGGGGCTGCCGATTAAGGCCGGGCTGGCCATGGCGTCCGGTTTTGGCTGGTATTCGCTTTCCGGCATTTTAATCACCGACGCCTATGGCCCGGTGTTGGGTAGCGCAGCCTTCTTTAACGATTTGGCGCGTGAACTGGTAGCCATAGTGCTGATCCCCACGCTGGTACGTCGTAGCCGCTCGTCAGCGCTGGGTCTGTGCGGCGCCACCTCCATGGACTTTACCCTGCCGGTGCTGCAGCGCAGCGGGGGTATGGAGATAGTGCCACCGGCCATCGTGCATGGCTTTCTGCTCAGCCTGCTGGCACCGGTACTGATCGCCCTGTTCTCTTGACCCTTCTCCGGGGGACCGCCCCCGGAAAACGTAATAATTCCCATCCGCACGGTAAAATTGCGCTAAATCAAACTTGCCCTTGGTAGCATCACAAAAGCCTTTTTAAGCCCTGGTTGCCGATCTATGCTCTTAAACAAGCATTATAAATGCAACTTTAAAAAGGAAGCGATTATGTTTTGTGTGCAATGTGAACAAACCATCCGTACCCCGGCAGGCAACGGCTGCTCTTATGCCCAGGGCATGTGCGGCAAAACGGCGGAAACCTCCGACCTGCAGGATCTGTTAGTTGCGGCGTTACAGGGGCTTTCCGCCTGGGCGCTGCAAGCCCGGGCGCTCGGGATCGTCGATCATGATATCGACAGCTTTGCCCCGCGCGCTTTCTTTTCTACCCTGACCAACGTCAACTTCGATTCAGATCGCATCATCGGTTACGCACGCGAAACCATCGCCCTGCGCGAATCCCTGGCCACCCGCTGCCGTCTGCTGGATGCCAGCGTCCGTGTCGAACACCCATTGGCCAGTCTGCAGTTGGCCGGCGATGATATGCCTTCGCTGCTACAGCAGGCCGCACAGTTTGCCCTCAATACCGATAAAGCCGAGGTCGGCGACGACGTACATGGCCTGCGCATGCTGTGCCTGTACGGCCTGAAAGGCGCTGCGGCCTATATGGAGCACGCCCACGTGCTGGGTCAGTCCGATGACCACATCTACGCCGACTACCACGCCTTTATGGCCTGGCTCGGCACCCAGCCACGTGACGTAGATACCCTGCTGAACAACGCCATGGGCATCGGTAAAATGAACTTCAACGTGATGGCTATCCTCGATCACGGTGAGACTCAGGCTTACGGCGATCCGGTACCCAGTGCGGTGAACGTGCGCCCGGTGGCAGGCAAGGCGATTTTGATCTCGGGCCATGATCTGAAAGATTTGCGCATGTTGCTGGAGCAAACCGAGGGCCGGGGCGTGAACGTTTACACCCACGGTGAAATGCTGCCGGCGCACGGCTACCCGGAACTGAAAAGATTCAAGCATCTGGTGGGCAACTACGGCAGTGGCTGGCAGAACCAGCAGACCGAGTTCGCCAAATTCCCCGGCCCGATCCTGATGACCTCTAACTGCATTATCGATCCGAATGTCGGTCACTATGGCGATCGTATCTGGACGCGCAGCATCGTCGGTTGGCCGGGCGTCAACCATCTGGAAGGGGACGATTTCAGCCAGGTGATCGCTCAGGCGCAGAGCATGAGTGGTTTCCCCTATACCGAAATCGAACATATGATCACCGTCGGCTTTGGCCGCCAGACGCTGCTCAATGCCGCCGATACGGTGATTGACCTGGTGGCGCAAAAGAAACTGCGTCACGTCTTTTTGGTCGGCGGCTGTGACGGTAGCCGCGATGAGCGCAGCTATTTCACCGACTTCGCCCGCAGCGTTCCGCAAGACTGCCTGATCATGACGCTGGCCTGCGGCAAATACCGCTTCAACAAGCTGGATTTCGGTACCCTGGAAGGCTTGCCACGCCTGCTGGACGTCGGTCAGTGTAACGACGCCTATTCCGCCATCATGCTGGCGGTCAAACTCGCCGACACCCTCGGTTGCTCGGTCAACGAACTGCCGCTGAGCCTGGTGCTGTCGTGGTTTGAGCAAAAGGCGATCGTCATTCTGCTGACGCTGTTGTCATTGGGCGTTAAAAACATTGTTACTGGGCCAACCGCACCGGGCTTCCTGACCGACAACCTGATGGCGATCCTGAACGAAAAATTCGGCATGCGCCCGATCACCACCGTTGACCAGGATCTGCAAGCCCTGCTCGGCTAATGCCACTGTTTCTCGGGGCCGCAGACGTCGGCCCCTTTGCTTTTGAGGTGCCCTATGACCCAACCCAGCCCACTTTGCCCCAACCGCATGCAGGTGCATTCGATCCAACAGGAAACCGCCGACGTCTGGACACTCAACCTGATCTGCGATGTTTTTTACCCTTACCAACCCGGCCAGTTTGCACTGGTCAGTATTCGTAATAGCGAAGACACTCTGCGTGCCTATACGCTGTCTTCCTCGCCCGGCCAGAGCCGTTTTCTCAGTCTCAGTGTACGTTGCCTGCCGGACGGCGTGGGTTCGCGCTGGTTAACCGGCGAAGTCAAACCCGGCAACACACTGTGGCTGTCCGATGCGCAAGGCGAGTTCAGCTGTGAACAACATCCGGCGGACAGTTACCTGATGCTGGCGGCCGGCTGCGGCGTCACGCCTATCATCTCCATGTGTCGCTGGCTGGTGGCGAACCGCCCTGCCTGCGATATCGCGGTGATCTTTAACGTCCGCACTCCCGCCGATACCCTTTTTGCCGAACAATGGCGCGAGTTATGCGCCAGCCACCCGCAACTGCGGCTGACGTTGATGGCCGAACAGGACATTCAACCGGGTTATCTCAGTGGGCGAATCAGTGCCGAAGTGCTGCGCCAGGCGGCACCGGATATCACCGAGCGCACCGTGATGACCTGCGGTCCGGCCCCCTATATGGCTCAGGCAGAACAACTTTGCCTGCAGCTTGGCGTGCCGGCCAGCCGCTTCCATAAAGAGCAGTTCCATACCCCGGCAGCCACCGATGGCGAACAGAGCGAAGGATTAACCTTACGCACCGCCCGCCCTCTGCGTGAGTTTCGCGTACCGGTCGGCAGCACGCTACTGGCAGCAATGGAAGCTCACGCGCTGCCGGTCAACGCCGCCTGCCGCGCAGGGGTGTGCGGATCATGCAAAACCCGCATCCTCGAAGGTGACTACACCACCACCAGCAGCATGACCCTGACCCCGGCTGAAATCGCCCAGGGTTATGTGCTGGCCTGCAGTTGCCAACTGCAAGGTGACGTCACCCTCGCCTGATATTTGCGCCCCGTCGGTCAGGATGGGGCATTTATCGGCAAGCAGGCTTTACCTTCCCCTTCTACACTTTCCCGGTTCCATGTTCGTTACTGCGTTTATTTGAGAAAGACTGATAGGTCATACCCAATAGATTTCACGTCACGGCCAGGCGACACACGCTGTGGTTTGAAAGATAAAGGGCCTTTACAACGCTTGGGGGAATTATGAAGCAAACTGTAGCCACACTGATTGCCAAAACTCTGGAACAGGCCGGTGTGAAACGCATTTGGGGCGTCACCGGCGATTCGCTCAACGGTCTCAGCGACAGCCTGCACCGTATGGGTACCATCGAATGGCTGGGAACCCGCCATGAAGAGGTCGCCGCCTTTGCCGCCGGTGCAGAAGCCCAGTTGACCGGCCAGTTGGCGGTCTGTGCCGGCTCCTGTGGCCCCGGCAACCTGCATCTGATTAACGGCCTGTTTGACTGCCACCGTAACCATGTGCCGGTGCTGGCGATTGCCGCACACATTCCCTCCAGCGAGATCGGCAGTGGCTATTTTCAGGAAACCCACCCGCAAGAACTGTTTCGCGAATGCAGCCACTACTGTGAACTGGTCTCTAACCCGGAACAGTTGCCCCGGGTACTGGAAATCGCCATGCGCAAGGCGATCCTCAATCGCGGCGTGTCAGTGATCGTCCTGCCGGGCGACGTGGCGCTGCAGATGGCACCGGAAGACGCCAGCATGGTGTGGCACACCCCGGCACTGCCGCTGGTGCAGCCGCCAATGAGCGAACTGAACAAGCTGGCGGAGACCCTGAACAAGGCGAAGAACATTACGCTGATGTGCGGCAGTGGTTGCGCCGGTGCCCACGACGAAGTGGTCAAGTTGGCCGAACTGTTGCAGGCGCCGGTGGTTCATGCACTGCGCGGTAAAGAGCATATCGAATGGGATAACCCCTACAGCGTCGGCATGACCGGGCTGATCGGTTTCTCTTCCGGCTACCACGCCATGATGAACGCCGACACTCTGGTATTGCTCGGTACCCAGTTCCCGTACCGCGCCTTCTATCCGACCAATGCCAATATCATTCAGATCGACATCAACCCCGGCAGTATCGGCGCACATTGCCCGGTCAATATGGCGCTGGTGGGTGACATTCATACCACTCTCACCGCCCTGCTGCCGCAGATAGAGCCAAAGAGCGACCGGGCATTTCTCGACAAGGCGCTGGAGCACTACCGTACTGCGCGCAAGGATCTCGACGGGCTGGCGACGGCCAACGACGATCGGCCGATTCACCCGCAGTATCTGGCGCAACAGCTCAGCCAGTACGCCAGCGATGACGCCATCTTCACCTGCGACGTCGGCACGCCCACCGTGTGGGCGGCACGCTATTTGAAGATGAACGGCAAACGTCGTCTGCTCGGCTCGTTCAACCATGGCTCGATGGCTAACGCCATGCCACAGGCGATTGGCGCACAGGCCACCGAACCGGACAAACAGGTGATCGCCATGTGCGGCGACGGCGGCTTCACCATGCTGATGGGGGATTTCCTGTCGCTGGCGCAGCTGAAACTGCCGGTCAAGATTGTGATTTTCAACAACAGCGTACTGGGCTTTGTGGCGATGGAAATGAAGGCCGGCGGCTACCTGACCGACGGCACCGATCTGCACAATCCTGATTTTGCGGCAATCGCCAACGCCGCCGGTATCAAAGGCATTCGCGTGGAGAAAGCTTCTGATTTGGATGGTGCGCTGCAGGAAATACTGGCGCATCCCGGCCCGGCACTGCTGGACGTCGTCACCGCCAAACAGGAACTGGCGATGCCGCCGCAGATCAAATTCGAGCAGGCCAAGGGCTTTAGCCTGTATATGCTGCGCGCCATTATCAACGGCCGCGGTGACGAAGTGGTCGAGCTGGCAAAAACCAACTGGTTGCGTTAATAATCGTGTCCTCTTTCAGCTAAAACTATCCCCAACAGATTTCAAGTTGCAGCCAGGCGGCAAGCATGAGGTTCCCCAAGAGCTGACTCAAGTCAGTGACTGGGGTGAGCATGAGCAGCCAACAACGCTGCGGCTTGAAAGATGAAGGGGATAAAGGATTTTTATGCTTATCGATCTACGCAGTGACACAGTGACCCGCCCCAGCGCCGCTATGCGCGATGCCATGGCCCAGGCGGAAGTGGGTGATGATGTTTACGGCGATGACCCTACGGTCAACGCTCTGGAGGCAGAAGCGGTCCGCCTGTCCGGTAAAGAAGCGGCGCTGTTCTTGCCAAGCGGTACCCAGGCCAACCTGGTGGCGTTGCTGAGCCATTGCCAGCGCGGTGACGAGTACATTGTCGGCCAACAGGCGCATAACTATAAATACGAGGCCGGCGGTGCGGCGGTGCTCGGCAGCATCCAACCACAGCCGATTGAAGCTAACCCGGACGGCACCCTGCCGCTCGATAAGGTCGCGGCGGCCATCAAACCCGACGATATCCACTTTGCCAAAACTCGCCTGCTGAGCCTGGAAAACACCATCAGCGGCCGAGTCTTGCCATTGGCGTACCTGCAGCAAGCCTGGCAGTTCAGCCGTGAACATCAGTTGGCGTTACACATCGACGGCGCACGCATCTTTAACGCCGCCGTCGCGCTGAACGTGCCCTTGAAAGAGATTGTGCAGTACTGCGACACCTTCACCATTTGCCTGTCGAAAGGATTGGGTGCCCCGGTGGGCTCATTGTTGTGCGGCAGTGAAGCCTTTATCCAGCAGGCCCTGCGCTGGCGCAAAATGACCGGGGGGGGGCTGCGCCAGGCCGGTATTCTGGCCGCGGCCGGTCTCTATGCGCTGGAGCACAATGTCGAACGCCTGCGTGAAGATCACGACAATGCCAAATGGCTGGAACAGCAGCTGCAACAAATTGGCGTTGAGACTGTTGAACCGGGCGCGCAAACCAACGTGCTGTACCTGCGCCAGTCAGCAGAGCGGGCAGCCAGGCTGGGTCCCTGGATGCGTGAGCGCGGCGTGCTGATCAGCAGCGGGCCACTGACGCGCATTCTGACCCACCTTGACGTCAGCCGTCAGGATTTGCAGCACGTGGTCGATTTATGGCAGCAGTTCCTCAGGCAGCACGCCTGAGTGCTTGTCTGTACGGGGCGTTAACACGCCCCGCCTCAGAGTATCCAGCGGCCATAAACCCAGTACCAAATCGCCAGCGTCGCCACAATATTCAGCACCATGCTGACGATAAACCAGGTTTTGAACGGCTGTTTCTGGGTTTTATGGCGAAATACCTGCTGCGCAACTATTGCTCCCACCCAACCGCCCACCAGCCCGAACACCAGCAGCGTGCTTTCCGGCACCCGCTGCCAGCTTCTGCGCGCAGCAAACTTATCCGCACCGTAGACCACCAGCGTCAGCAGGTTAGCCAACAGCCACCACATCCAGATCGGATGCAGAAAAAACAAACTGGCGATCAGCGCCAGTCCCAACAGGGCATAACAAACAGCATTGAGTTTCATATCTTCCGGCTTAACGCAGACAAACGGCGGGTAGTGTGACGTCCCCCGTCAGCGGATGCAATGCCCGCATAACCACACAAAAAGTGCATTTAAACCACGAGTTTGGCATCCTGTGACTATGCTAAACAGACTTTCACCGCAAAGGCGGCGCTAATGACAGCTCAACGCGTACTGGTTCTTGGGGCCAGCGGCTATATCGGCCAAAACCTGATCCCCCACCTGATTGAACAGGGACATCACATTACCGCCGCCGCGCGTCGCATCGAATGGCTGCAGGAGCAGCACTGGCCGCAGGTTAACTGCCAATATGTCGACGTTTACCGGCCGGAAACCCTGGCCGCCGCGCTGTGGGAGATCGACGCGGTTTATTACCTGATCCACGGGATGGGCGACGGCGATGATTTTATTGAAAAGGAACGCCAGGCCGCTGAAAACCTGCGTGACGCGCTGCGCAACTCCAGCGTCAAGCAGGTCATTTTTCTCGGCGCATTGCAACCCGAGGGCGACAGCTCGCCACACCTGGTGGCACGCAAGCTGACCGGGGAGATCCTGCGTCAGAGCGGTGTTCCCGTCACCGAGCTACGAGCCAGTATTATTGTCGGCCCCGGTTCGGCTGCGTTCGAAATCATGCGCGATATGGTTTACAACCTGCCGGTGCTTACGCCGCCACGCTGGGTGCGTTCCAAATCGTCACCGGTAGCGTTGGAAAACCTGTTGGTGTATCTGGCCGATCTGCTGGCACATCCGGCGGAAGAAAGTCGCATTTTTGACGTCGCCGGCCCGGAGTACATCAGCTATCAAACCCTGTTCGAACGCTTTATCGCCATCAGCGGCAAAAAACGCTGGCTGATCCCGATCCCGCTGCCGACCCGTTTTATCTCGGTCTGGTTTATCAGCATGATCACCTCGGTGCCCACCTCTATCGCCAGCGCGCTGATCCAGGGGTTGAACCACGATCTGCCCGCCGACGGCAAACCGCTGCAGGCGCTGATCCCGCAAACGCTGCAAACCTTCGATCAGGCGGTGACGGCCACCCTGCAACGCGAAGAAGAGGTGGTCGATTCCGCCGACTGGGGTTACGACCCGGAAGCACGTGCGCGCTGGCGGCCAGGCTATGGTTTTTATCCGAAGCAGGCGGGTTGCTCGATAGAAACCCAGGCATCCAGCCAGGCCCTGTGGCATACGGTGCAGCAACTGGGCGGCAAAGAGGGCTATTTTTACGCCAATATTCTGTGGCAGATCCGCGCACGTATGGACGATATGATTGGTAATCGCGTGGTGTATGGCCGGCCACAGCGCGACACGCTGGAGGTTGGCGACGTCGTCGATGGTTGGAAGGTGATCACCCTCAAACCACAGCGGCTATTGGCACTGCTGTTTGGCATGAAAGCCCCCGGCCTGGGCCGCCTCGCTTTCACCATCAAGGATCACGGCGACCACCGCACCCTGGACGTACGGGCCTGGTGGCACCCTGCCGGGTTTAGCGGGCTGCTGTATTGGTTCGCCATGATGCCCGCTCATCTGTTTATTTTCCGCGGTATGGCCCGGCGAATTGCCAAACTGGCCGAAGAACATCAGCGCAATCTGCCGTAATAGGCAGTATTCAGGTGTTCAATTGTCGATCAACCGCACACTTTGCTGCTGCGGTTAGGTCCTTTCCGATTGCATAGAGCACGAAATAACGGAAGAATGGCATCTTATTTGCTGGCGCGCCGCTGAAGGCCGTCAGCATTCTGATTTTTGGTGAGAATAGAGTTCGTTATGAAGGTATTGGTCACCGGTGCAACCAGTGGGTTAGGCCGTAACGCCGTTGAATATCTGCGCCGTCAGGGCATTAAAGTGCGCGCCACCGGTCGCAACCAGGCGATGGGCAGTCTGCTGGTCAAAATGGGTGCAGAATTCATTCATGCCGATCTCACCAACCTGGTCTCATCGCAGGCCAAAGCCATGCTGGCCGATGTGGACGTACTGTGGCACTGCTCCAGTTTCACTTCCCCCTGGGGTACCGAAGAAGCCTTTGAACTGGCCAACGTGCGCGCCACCCGTCGCCTGGGCGAATGGGCGGCGGCCTACGGTGTTTCGCAGTTTATCCATATCTCTTCGCCGGCGGTTTACTTCGACTATCATCACCATCGCAACGTTACCGAAGACTTCCGCCCTGTACGCTATGCCAACGAGTTTGCCCGCAGCAAGGCCGCAGGTGAACAAGTGATCCAGCAGTTGGCGCTGTCCAACCCGCAAACCCACTTCACCATCCTGCGTCCTCAGGGGTTATTCGGACCGCACGACAAGGTGATGCTGCCGCGTCTGTTACAGATGATCAAACGCTATGGCAACCTGCTGCTGCCACGCGGCGGTGCCGCGCTGGTGGACATGACCTATCTGGAAAACGCGGTGCACGCCATGTGGCTGGCGACCCAGAAGGAAAATACCCCGTCGGGCCGCGCCTACAACATCACCAACCAGCAGCCACGTCAGCTACGCAGTGTGGTGCAACAGTTGATCGACGAGTTGGGCATGAAGTGTCGGATCCGTTCAGTACCCTACCCAATGCTCGACATGATGGCGCGCGGCATGGAAAAGCTCGGCAGCAAAAGTGAAAAAGAGCCGGTACTGACTCACTATGGTGTCGCCAAGCTCAATTTTGATCTGACACTGGACACCACTCGTGCCCAGCAAGAACTGGACTACCGGCCTATTATTTCGCTGGATGAAGGTATCTCGCGCACCGCCCGCTGGCTGAAGGATCACGGCAAACTGCACGGTCTGTAATTAACGGGCGGCTCCGTATTTCAGCAGCAGCGCATCGACAATCGCCTCACTCTCCGCATCCGGCTCACCGCGATAATCGCTGGGCCGGAAATGCATCTGAAACGCCGCCAGCACGTTTTTCTGCTGCCGAACATCCCAGTGCGCATCAATGCCATAACCGTAACTCGCCAGCTTGGCCATCAACGGTGCCAGCGGCACTTCGGCATGCTTATCCCGCCCCGCCAACAGTTTCTGCACCTGCAACTCATCCGGCCAGGCGCCTATGCCCGCCTGCGCCAGCTGTTGCCAGGGGAATAACGGACCGGGATCCTGCTTGCGCTGCGGCGCAATATCGCTGTGCCCCACCACGTCCGTTGGCAAAATACCGTAGCGCTGGATAATATCGCGGCTCAGTGGGATCAACAGGGCAATTTGCTGTGGCGTATAGGGCTGCCAGTGGGTAAACAGCAGGGTTTGGTTGAATCCGCGATTGACGATCTCAATACCGATCGAAGTGTCGTTCAGGTTGGTTCTGCCGCGCCAACTGCTGGCCCCGGCATGCCATGCTCGCAGTGCTTCCGGCACCAGTTGAAATGCCACCGGTTTGCCCTGAGCCAACGGTGGGTGCGCCGGCAACAGATAATGCGCACTGACGTGTTCATCCGTCAGGGTTTTCAATGAGGAGTGGAAGTCTTCGGCGGTGTAATGCATCACCAAAAAGCGAATGCGCTGGTCTGCGCCCTGGGCCTGATGCAGCGTTTCAAGCTGATAGCCACCCTGATCGACGATGGTGTCCTGTGGCACACTTTGGCAGCCTGCGAGCAACGCTGCGGCAAATATCCCTGGCCAAATTTTCACGAATCCCTCCTGCGGTTTAAATACGCAAATTTGTAACTCGGATTGATTAACTTGTATCCAATAATCAAGTTATTCAATTAATGATGACAGAGTGGCCAGATGTGCAAGTGAGTGTTGCTCTGCGCTGGCAGACTCTATGGCAGATGGTAGCTTCATAATATTACCTGCGCTGAAAAAAAGTGAGTCACCATGTACAAACTAAACTCCATCACATGGCTGATCTGCGTCGCCATGCTGCCGCTCAGCGGCTGTGACCAAAAGACCGTGGCGAGCGCAATGGGGGCACCCCCGGCGACCGCAGCATCCTCGTCCTCCCCTGCAGCACCGGTCTATACCCCATTGAGCGCCGATCAACTCTACCAGTTGGTCAGCCCGGTGGCGCTTTTTCCTGACAAATTGTTGGCGCAGGTGCTGGCCGGTGCCGGGTATCCTGACCAAATCAGCACGGCGGATAACTGGCTGGCACAAAACCGCGGGCTGCAACCGGCGGCGCTGACTACGGCGGCCGACGCTCAGCCCTGGGACCCCAGCGTACGTGGCTTGGTACAATTTCCTGACGTGCTGGACCAGATGGCGAAAAATATCCCCTGGACCACCGCGCTGGGCAGTGCCTATCTCAACGACCCTGGCGACGTGATGAACGCCATTCAGGTGATGCGCCAACGCGCCGCCGCCAAAGGTACGCTGAAAACCTCACCGCAGCAGAGGGTGGTCGTCGCCCCGGCCACGCAATATGTTGAACAGCAACCCTACCCGCAAACTGTGGTGGCCGCTCCGGCACAAACCATTGTGATTGAGCCCAGTCAGCCGAATGTGGTTTACGTGCCACGTTACGACCCCTGGGTGGCCTACGGCGAACCGATCCCCGCCTATCCGAGCTACCACTATCAAAGTGCGCCCCGCTATAGCAGCGGCGATATGCTGGCAACCGGCGTTATCAGCTTTGGCGTAGGTATCGTGGTCGGGGCATTGATTAATCAGAACCATCATGACGACTGGCATAGCTGGGATGTTCACTGGAATAATCGGCGTCAGCCGGTGGTCTACAACAATGCGCCCTATATCTCGCATTCCACTACGGTGATTAATCGCGTCACCAATATCAATCAATATAATAATGTGAATCGCAGCAACACCGTGAATAACTACCACAACGCGCCAGTCAATCAGGTGCCGCATTTTGCCGCGCCAACGCCTTATGCAGCCCCTAAGGCTGCCAACTTGCAACAGCCACATTTTACGCCGCCCGCCACAGCCAAGGAACGCCAACCGATGACGGCGCCGAACTTTGCCCATGCAGCTACGCCAGCGCCCCATGCGATGACACCGGTTGCCCATGTTCAGCAGCCAATGACCCTGCCGAGTTTCGCTCATTCGACACCGGCGGCCGTGCGCCCGCACCCAGCGACAGTCACAGCACCCATTCATCAGGCCGAGATCCGACCGGCTCGTACGCCTGAACAACATCTACCGACACCTGTCACCGTACAGCAAAGGGCGCAGCTGCCGGCCGTCAAACCTGTCGAACACGTCGCGCCCAAGGCTAACGTTCCCCGCCCACAGCCGGTTCAACCACGGCCAAATGCCATGATGCCGCATAACGCACCGACGCCGTTCCATCAGCCACAGATTCAACAGGCACAGCATCGCCCGGCCCCTGCGGTCAAACCGCAGGAACATCGCCCACTAAAAGTGGAAGAACACAAGGTAGGATAAACGAATGCCCCCGGCCTTGGCCGGGGGCAAAGAAGGGATTAACGACTGACTTTCACTGCGGTGCCGCTGACAGTCACCATCAGCATACTGCTGTCCTTACCCACGGTTTCGTAATCAATATCAATACCGACCACTGCATTGGCGCCCAACTCTTGTGCCTGTTCTTCCAGCTCCTTGAAGGCGATCAGACGCGCTTTACGCAGCTCTTTCTCATAAGCCCCGGAACGGCCGCCGACGATGTCACGCACGCCCGCAAAGAAATCACGGAAAATATTGGCACCCAAAATAGCCTCGCCGGTAACAACGCCGCAGTATTCGGTAATGGTAAACCCTTCCAGGGTCGGGGTGGTTGAAAGCTGCATCAAAACTCCTTGCTTGATTGATTCATGGCATTTATCTGACCATCGTTTTAGCATTATGTTCTGTATTGAAATGGCACGCACTACGAATGCAAGGCCTGAAATCGCATTTATACTGTAGGCTAGTGGTCTTCATGGTAGAGACTTTCACATAAGGTAATGAGATGAAAACAAAAACGATTGCGGCTGTTTTTCCCTTAGCGCTGTTACTGAGTGCCTGCACCACCGTTGAACCGGCATTCAAGGATATCGGCACCCGTACCGGCGGTTGTGTGGAAGGCGGCCCGGATGCGGTCGCACAGAAATTTTACGATTTGCGCCTGCAACAAGGTGCCGGAACTACCCTGCCGGACAGCAATCGTCTGGCACAATTGCAGCCTTACCTGAGTAAAGTGCTGTACCAGGATTTGGTGACGGCTAACCAGAATCCGGGTAAACATCAGGTCACCGGCGATCTGTTTACCGGCAATGCTCAGGGGCCGACCAGCGCCACCGTCGCCAGCGCGTCGACCATTCCTAATACCGATGCCAAAAATATCCCGTTGCGCGTTCAACTCAGCTATCAGAAAGACGGTGGCAGCGCAGTCAACTGGCAGGATGAAGTGCTGATGGTGCGCGAAGGCACCTGTTGGGTCGTGGACGATATTCGCTATCTGAATGTGCCACCGCACGCCGCCAGCGGCACGCTGCGTCAAGTATTGGAAAACCAGTAAGCCAACTCAACCACCGGCGCCCCTGGGTACCGGTGGTTAGAAAAACGCATTGATTACGCGCAATATTTGTTCAATTTGAGAAATTTCGCTACCTGCCTCACAGCATGCACGACAAATCCCCCCTTCGAACCTGACTCGCGGTATCTTGTGCTATTCTTTTACTATTCTGCCGCGCAGTAATAAATTTTAACGCACAAAGATTGCATAAGTATTCTGTGGAAGTTAACATTCGCGGCATCAATATCTATTCAGTTCTGGCGCATGAGCATTCAACTTAACGGTATCAATTGCTATTACGGCGCACATCAGGCGCTGTTTGACATCACGCTGGATTGCCCAGCAGGGGAAACCTTAGTGCTGCTGGGTCCCAGCGGCGCGGGGAAAAGCTCGTTATTGCGGGTGTTGAACCTGTTGGAAATGCCACGTTCGGGCCAGTTGCAGATCGCCGGTAACCAGTTCGACTTTAAGCAGGCTCCGGGCGAAAAAGCCATCCGCGAGTTACGGCAGAACGTCGGCATGGTATTCCAGCAATACAATCTCTGGCCTCACCTCACCGTGGTGCAAAACCTGATCGAAGCGCCGTGCCGCGTGCTGGGCCTGACCAAGGCTCAGGCGATGGAGCGTGCCGACAAGCTGCTCAAGCGCCTGCGCCTGACCGACTTTGCCGATCGTTTCCCGCTGCACCTATCCGGTGGCCAGCAACAGCGCGTGGCCATTGCCCGTGCGCTGATGATGGAACCGCAGGTCCTGCTGTTTGATGAACCGACGGCCGCGCTGGATCCGGAGATCACCGCCCAAATCGTCAGCATCATTCGCGAATTGGCCGGCACCGGGATCACCCAGGTGATCGTGACCCACGAGGTGGAAGTGGCGCGCAAAACCGCCAGCCGCGTGGTGTACATGGAAAACGGTCACATAGTGGAACAAGGCGATGCCAGCCACTTCAAGAATCCACAGACCACCGAGTTTGCCAATTACTTATCACACTAACAATTTTACTTGCTGTAATTTGGGGAGTTTGCGATGAAAAAACTAATAATCGCCGCCGTTCTGGCTGGCATCAGCGTTTCCGCCTCTGCAGCCGAAACCATCCGTTTCGCTACCGAAGCTTCTTATCCTCCATTTGAATTTATTGACGCCGGCAACAAGATCCAGGGCTTTGATGTCGATCTGGCCAATGCGCTGTGTAAAGAGATCCAGGCCGAATGTACTTTCACCAATCAGGCCTTTGACAGCCTGATCCCAAGCCTGAAGTTCAAGCGCTTCGACGCGGTGATGGCCGGTATGGACATCACGCCTGAACGTGAAAAGCAGGTGCTGTTTACCAAGCCGTATTACGACAACTCCGCCCTGTTTGTGGCCCAGAAAGGCAAAGTGGCTGACGTCGCCGCGCTGAAAGGCAAGAAAGTGGGCGTGCAGAATGGCACCACCCATCAGAAATACCTGACCGATAAGCACCCGGAAATCACCACCGTGCCTTACGACAGCTATCAGAACGCCATTTTGGATCTGAAAAATGGCCGGGTCGATGCGGTATTCGGCGACACTGCGGTGGTCAACGAATGGCTGAAACAGAATACGGCACTGGCCGCCGTGGGCGACAAAGTGACCGATAAAGACTATTTCGGTACCGGCCTGGGCATTGCCGTTCGCCAGAAAAATACCGATCTGCAGGGCAAGTTCAACGCCGCTCTGGACAAGATCAAACAGGATGGGACTTACGAAACCATCTACAAAAAATGGTTCCAGCAGTAATCAACTCTGATGAATGAAATCCAACCTTTAGCAAGCGCCGCCGGGATGACCGTCGGCCTTGCCGTTTGTGCCCTTATCCTTGGGCTGATCCTGGCGATGCTGTTTGCCGTCTGGGAGTCATCACGCTGGAAAGTGGTTAGCTGGCTCGGCACCGCCTGGGTCACTCTGTTGCGCGGTCTGCCGGAAATTCTGGTGGTGCTGTTCATCTATTTCGGCTCATCGCAGCTGTTGTTGATGCTGTCCGATGGCTTCACCCTGAACCTTGGCCTGTTCCAACTGCCGATCCAACTGGCGATTGATAACTTTGAAGTCAGCCCGTTCCTGTGCGGCGTAATTGCCCTCGCCCTGCTCTATTCGGCCTATGCGTCGCAAACGCTGCGTGGCGCGCTGAAGGCCGTGCCACAGGGGCAATGGGAGTCCGGTCAGGCGCTTGGGATGAGCACAGCAGCGATTTTCTTCCGCCTGATCATGCCGCAGATGTGGCGTCACGCGCTACCCGGTCTTGGCAACCAATGGTTGGTATTACTGAAAGATACCGCGTTGGTGTCACTGATCAGCGTTAACGATCTGATGCTGCAAACCAAAAGCATTGCCACCCGCACCCAGGAGCCTTTTACCTGGTACGTGATAGCGGCGGCGATTTATCTGGTGGTCACCCTGTTCAGCCAGTACATCATTAAGCGTATCGAACTGCGCACCACGCGTTTTGAGCGGGGGCCATCCTGATGTTTGAGTTCTTGCCGGAAATTATCAAAGGGCTGCACACCAGCCTGACGCTGACCATCACCGCGCTGATCGTGGCGCTGGTGCTGTCACTGGTGCTGACGGTGATCCTGACGCTGAAAACGCCGATCCTGACGCCGTTGGTAAAAATCTATATCACCCTGTTCACCGGTACACCGCTGCTGGTGCAGATCTTCCTGATCTACTACGGCCCCGGTCAGTTTCCGGCGATCCGCGAGTATCCGTGGTTATGGAACTTGCTGTCACAGCCGTGGCTGTGTGCGATGATCGCATTGGCGCTGAACAGTGCCGCCTATACCACCCAACTGTTTTACGGTGCGGTACGGGCAATACCGGCCGGTCAATGGCAATCTTGTGAAGCGCTCGGCATGTCGCGTTCGCAGTCGCTGCGTATCCTGCTGCCATTCGCCTTCAAGCGTGCGCTGTCGTCTTACTCCAACGAAGTGGTGCTGGTGTTCAAAAGTACCTCACTGGCCTATACCATCACCCTGATGGAAGTCATGGGCTACAGCCAGCTGATGTATGGCCGCACCTACGACGTAATGGTGTTTGGCGCTGCCGGGCTGGTTTATCTGTGCGTCAACGGCTTGCTGACGCTGCTGATGCGTCTGGTCGAGCGCCGTGCATTGGCGTTTGAACGTCGCAACTGAGTCTGTAGAGCGATACTCTCAAAGCCCTGTCATCGCGCGGGGCTTTTTTACACCCACAACAAATTATTAATCATTTATATTGCATATTAATTCATTAAATGGCAGGGTTAATACCGACCGACAACCGCCAAAACCTCTGGTTTATTGTCAGTAAAATCAAGCGGTGACGAGATAAAAACACGCAGACTTGCAGACAGGAGCTTTAAGCATGAAAAAACTATTGCTGGCCGCCACGGTATTAGCAGGCATCGCCTTTAACGCCAGCGCAGCCGAGACCATTCGTTTCGCCGCTTCCGCCACCTACCCGCCGTTCGAGTCGCTGGATGCCAACAACAAGATCGTGGGTTTTGATATCGATCTGGCTAACGCGTTGTGCAAACAAATGAAGGCCGAATGTACCTTCACCAACCAGGCGTTCGACAGCCTGATCGCCGCGCTGAAGTTCAAGAAATACGACGCGGTGATCTCCGGTATGGACATCACGCCAGAGCGCAGCAAGCAAGTTGCCTTCACTCAGCCCTATTATGCCAACTCGGCAATTGTGATTGCCGAAAAAGGCAAATTCAGTTCGCTGGCGGATCTGAAAGGGAAAAAGGTCGGCATGGAGAACGGCACCACCCACCAGAAATACATGCAGGACAAGCACCCGGAGATTAACACCGTCTCTTACGACAGCTATCAGAACGCCATTCTCGAGTTGAAAAATGGCCGTATTGACGGCGTATTCGGTGATACCGCCGTGGTGAATGAGTGGCTGAAGAACAATCCTCAGTTGGCTCCGGTAGGTGAACACGTTACCGATGCACAATACTTCGGTACCGGTCTGGGTATTGCGGTACGGCCGGACAATCAGGCGCTGCTGGCCAAGCTCAACAGTGCGCTGGAGGCCATTAAGGCCGACGGCACCTACAAAGCCATTAACGACAAGTGGTTCCCTCAGTAACAGCGGTTCAGGGCGTGGAGTACCACGCCCCACACTTTTCTCCGTAGTCTATTCTGTTCATAAAGCAACCCACTTACAGGTGGCGATGATGAGCAAATACGATGTTTCAAACTCACAGGGGCACTTTGCCGACGGTGAGCGCCAGGAAGTACTGCTCAATAAACTTGGTATAGTTCGCGTGGAAGATATCAACGATGTTGAATTGGTGCTGCTGGAGAAATTATATCACTCCGTTTTAGGCGCTGACTTCCCTCAGGGCAGGATTACACTGGCCATGCTCAGGCAATGGCATCACCGCTGGTTGGGTAATGTCTATGACTGGGCCGGCCACGACCGCTCGGTCAATATCAGTAAGGACGGCTTTATGTTCGCACCGGCGGCACAAATCGTTAAGCTGATGGGCCAATTTCAGTCAAACTGCCTGGATCGCTATACCCCCTGCACCGATTTGGATGAAACCACATTAATTGAAGCCATCGCCATTACCCATATCGAGTTGATTCTGATCCATCCTTTTCGCGAGGGAAATGGTCGGTTGGCGCGGTTATTATCGGACGTGATGGCGGTTCAGGCGGGGTTTGAACCTTTGGATTATGGCTGTTGGGAAAATAATCGGCCGCAGTATATCGCCGCCATTCATCATGGGATGTTGATGGATTATCAACCGATGCAGGAGTGGGTTAGACAGGCACTGACAGCTGGCTAAAGTGCCAGGTGAAGATAAGCGTATTTTTCGCGTTTTTCGGCCAATGTAGCCGCCACCTGTGTTGACGCCTGCCCGGTTTCAATGGCCGTGGAAGTGGCTACGGCACGTGCAATGCGCTCTGACGACGGCTTACCGGGTTGTCTCTGTGGCTGGTGCTTTTTCATGTTTTCCCCTCGCTAGTGGGCTTAGTATAACCTTAATCCTTGATTACTGCCGAACCAGCAGCGTCAGCACTTCGTAATGGGCGGTATGCGGGAACATATCAAACAGCTGTACGCGCTCGATGCGGTAATCCGGCAACATCTCAATGTCTTTCGCCATGCTCTCGGCGTTGCAGCTCGAATACAGAATATAGCCCGGTGCCATCTGGTTCAGATAGTCGCAAAGTGCCTTGCCAATACCGCGTCGTGGCGGATTAACCAGCACCAGTTGCGGCACGCTGCCTTCGGCGGTAGCGAACCGGGTAGAATCCAGCGCCTGGAAATCGACGTGTTGCAAGCCTAAGGTTTTCGCCGATTGGCGCGCGCAGGCAATCGCCTCGGCGCTAATCTCGATGCCGGTCAGGCGTGTTTCCGGCAGTGCGCAATGCAGGCCAAACCCACCCACGCCGCAAAACAGATCCCACATGCTGTCGATAGCCAGTGCCCGCACCCAGTCACGGGCGGTGGCGTAAAGCTCGGCGGCCACCTGCGGATTGGTCTGGAAGAAACTTTGCGGACGGATATACAGCGGCACCTGATTAAATTGCTCTTCCAGCGCCTGTTGCTCGCTCAGCGGGATCTCGCGCTCCCCTTCCATAATCGCCATATGTACCGGCTGAATATTGGCGGAAATCACCCTGAGCTGGGGTAACTGCTGTTGCAACCACGGCAGTGCGGCACGCAGCTGCGCCAGCTTGCTGTCCGAACGCAGTACGAAGCGCAGCATTACGCCACCACTGTGGGTACTTTCAGTCAGCAGCAGGTACTTCAGTTCGCCACGTTTACGCGCCACGTTGTAGGGCACCAAACCGGCGCGGGCGATAAAACTTTTCAGCACATCAAACATCGGCGAGAAACTGGCGGGATACAGCGGACAGGCGCTCAGATCCACCGCCGTACCGTCTCGATGCAGCATGCCCAGTAGCGGACGCTCTACGCTGCCACTGACCACCATTTTGGCTTTATTGCGAAATGCGCGCTGCTCACCGGCGATCGGCTGCAGCCACTGCGCAACGTCACTGTCGCTCAGCAGTGATTGCAGATGATGCTGTTTGTCCGTCAGTTGCTGCGGGTACGGTTTTTCCAACCATTGACAGGAACGGCAGGTGCCCGCCGTATACAAAGCGCATTGCATGAAGATAACCCTGAGTTCGGGGTGAATAATTAAGGGCGCAGAGTTTATCACTCTGCCCCGTTAAAATCTCAATTGTGCGCGGCGAAATAATGGCGGCTGGTTGCGGGAACAAACAATAATGCCAGGATCACGATATCAGGGATTTTTTGCAGGATCAGGACGTGCAGAATTTGACCGCTACTTTCACCTTCGACGGTAAAGACCTCCGGCAGAAAACTGCCAATGGTGGCCAGCAGCAGATAACCGACCACCAGGCATTGGCAGGCCACATAACCCCAACGCCCCCAGTTACGGCCGCGCATCACCGCAAAACCGCAACTGATTTGCAGGCACAATAATAACAGGCCAGCCAAAAAGATCAGGGTGGAATCCCAGGCCTGTGCGCTGGTACTGACGAACTCCTGAGCGCCATCGACCCCCAGTTCCCCCAACAGCAACAGCACGCTGATGCACTTGATAGCCACCATCGCCGTTCCGGCCACCATCACCGGCACTGGCGCATCTGAATTCATTCTTATTCCCTGCCTGCTGTTCAGCATGTCTGACATGTCCATGTTCCGCAACGAAGCGCCGCCTATGCCCGTCATCTTTCGAGTTGCAGCGTTGTTAGCTGCAACTCGAAAGCTATAGGGTATATTCAAACGAGATATATAAAGTCAGGTAATCAATTGCAATACCAATAATTGCAAAATAGCAGGTTTAATCAGACTCAGCTACGGGCAGCCTTTTGTAATTCGCGCGATCGCTGTTTTTCCGAGCGCGCCATAAACCACCATGCAATCAGGCCGATAACGCCGACCACCAGCAGGATCAAACTCGCCAGGGCGTTAATTTCCGGATTAACCCCCATCCGTACGCTGGAGAACACCAGCATTGGCAAGGTAGTCGCGCCCGGCCCGGCGACGAAACTGGCAATCACCAGATCATCCAGCGACAGGGTAAAGGCCAGCATCCAACCAGCGATCAGCGCCGGTGCAATCATCGGCAGAGTGATCACGAAAAATACTTTCAGCGGTGTCGCGCCCAGATCCATCGCCGCTTCTTCGATAGAGCGATCCAACTCACGCAGGCGCGAACTGATCACCACCGAAACATAGGCAGTACAGAAAGTGACGTGCGCCAGCCAGATGGTAAACATCCCCCGTTCCGACGGCCAACCAAAGGCATGCCCCATCGCCACAAACAGCAGCAACAGCGACAGCCCGGTGATCACGTCCGGCATAACCAGCGGTGCCGTCAGCATAAAGGCAAAACCGGTTGAACCCCGAAAACGGCCAAAACGGACCATCACCACTGCCGCAATCGCCCCCAGCACCACCGCGGCGGTCGCCGAGGCGGCGGCGATAGTCAGGCTAAGCCCGACGGCGCTGATCATTGCCGAATCATGGAACAACTCGGTATACCAGCGCGTTGACCAACCGGCCCACACCGTCACCAGTTTGGAACTGTTGAACGAGTAGATCACCAGCATCAGCATCGGCGCATACAAAAAGGTGAAACCCAACACCAAAATAGCGATACGCCACGGCGAGCGCACTACCGGCAAGTTGTTCATCCCTGCCCCCCCATTTCCTTGTTCTGGTGCTTATGGAACCAGAGAATCGGTACGATCAACAGCAGCAACATGACGGTGGCCACTGCCGAGGCTACTGGCCAGTCACGGTTATTAAAGAACTCCTGCCACAGTACTCTGCCGATCATAATACTGTCCGGTCCGCCCAGCAGTTCCGGGATCACAAATTCGCCGACCGCCGGGATAAACACCAGCATGGAACCGGCAATAATCCCGCCGCGAGTCAGCGGCATAATTACGCTGAAAAAGGTTTTCAACGGCTTAGCCCCCAGATCCAGCGACGCCTCCACCAATGAATAATCCAACCGCGTCAGCGCGGTATAAATCGGCAGTACCATAAACGGCAGGTAGGAGTACACCACGCCGATATACACCGCCAGATTGGTGTGCAAGATCACCAACGGCTGATCGATCACCCCGGTCCATAACAAGAAGTTATTGAGGATACCGTTATTTTTCAGAATGCCCATCCAGGCGTAAACGCGGATCAGGAACGAGGTCCACGACGGCAGGATCACCAACAACAGCAAAATATTGCGGGTTGAGGATTTGCTGTGCGCCACCGCCCAGGCCAGCGGATAGCCGATGACCAGACAGCAAACCGTCGATACCGCCGCCACCTGCAGCGATTGCAGATAAGCGTCTATATACAGCGGATCGTCGGTCAGTTGCAGGTAGTTGGCAAAATTGAGCGCGATGTCCAGCTTACCCTCTGCCCAGCTCATCAGGTCGGTGTATGGCGGGACCGCCAACGCCAGTTCCGCCAGGCTGATCTTGAACACGATCAGGAACGGCAGCAGGAACAGCAGCGTCAACCACAGCAGCGGCACCGCGATCACCAGCTTGCGGCCATGGGCCATCTGCAGGCGCTGGAAAAAGGCTTTTAGCGGGCCGGGCCCTTTGGCCGGTGGTTCCGGCGGTGTGTGTTCAGCAAGCATTGTCATAATGATTATTCCTCACCTTCTCGACTCACACCGTCAACACGACACAGCTGTCGGCTTCCCAGCACAGGCGCACTTCGTCGCCCCAGGTCGGCATCCCTTTGCGGAAACGGTGACCGTTTTGCAATTGGGCGCTAATAATCTGGCCGCTGAGCAACTTCACATGGTAGATAGACAGGTCGCCGAGGTAGGCGATATGTGCCACTTCTCCTACCGCAAAGTTGCAACCGTCCTGCGGAACCTCTTCGCACAGCATGATTTTTTCCGGCCGCAGCGCGACCTGGATCGGCACGCCGTCCACTACCGAGGCGTCGGAGTCCACCTTGATCGCATGGCGCAAACCGGGACTTTGCAGGATCAAGCCATCGTCATGACGCTCTTGCAGCACACAATCAAAAACGTTGACCGAACCGATAAATTCAGCGCTGAAACGGCTGTTCGGATGCTCGTAGATCTCTTCCGGTTCGCCGATTTGTACAAATTTGCCACGGTTCATGATGGCAATGCGCCCTGCCATGGTCATCGCCTCTTCCTGGTCATGGGTGACCATCACGCAGGTCACGCCAACACGCTCAAGAATATCCGTCACTTCCAGTTGCATGCGGTCACGCAGCTTTTTATCCAGTGCGCCCATCGGCTCATCCAGCAGCAGCAATTTCGGCCGTTTGGCCAGGCTGCGTGCCAGTGCCACCCGCTGGCGTTGGCCACCGGATAGCTGGTGCGGTTTACGCTTGGCGAATTCCTGCATGTGCACCAGCGACAGCATTTCCGCTACCCGATCGGCGATTTCCGCACGCGGCATTTTGTCCTGTTTCAGACCGAAGGCGATGTTTTGCTCTACCGTCATGTGCGGGAACAGCGCGTAGGACTGGAACATCATATTGATCGGTCGCTGGTAAGGCGGCACATGCGACATGTCCTGCCCATCGAGCACAATCTGCCCTTCCGTCGGCTGTTCAAAACCGGCCAGCATGCGCAACAGCGTCGACTTTCCGCAGCCAGATGGCCCCAGCAAAGCAAATATTTCGCCTTTATAGATGGTCAGGCTGACGTCTTCGACCGCGTTTTGGCCGTCAAAGGTTTTGGTGAGGTTACGGATTTCCAGCAGAGGGGTGAAGACCTTCTGCGACTTGGCTTGAGGACGAGGGATAACGTCGTTCAATCGGGGTGCTCTCCGGTGCAAACAGTACAAAAAACCACGGCGATTGCCATGGCCCAAAATGGCAACGCAGGCGGGGAGCACCCGCCTGCTGGTATGACACCGGGCTCAGCATGCTGAGCCCCTATCTATCATTTCCCGCTTTTAACTTTAGTCCAGGCGCGGGTAATCACACGGTCCAGCTTCGGCGACTGCACGTTCAGCGTAAACAGCTTGGCGCGCAGATCGGCCGGTGGGTACACGTTCGGATTGTTGCGGACTTCGGCATTGACCAGCGGTGTAGAGTCCTTCACCGCGTTGGCGTAATACACAAAGTTACTGATCCCCGCCATTACGTCAGGCTTCATCAGGAAATTCAGGAACTGGTAGGCGGCGTCCTTGTTTTTGGCATCCGCCGGCATGGCGAACATGTCAAAGTAAGTCAGCGCCCCCTCTTTCGGGATTGCATAAGCCACGTTCACGCCGTTCTTCGCTTCTTTGGCACGGTTGGCCGCCTGCATCACGTCGCCGGACCAACCGATCGCTACGCAGATATCACCGTTTGCCAAATCGTTGATGTACTGGGAAGAGTGGAAATAACGGATGTTCGGCCGCAGCTTGAGCAACAGATCGTTGGCCGCACCGGTGTAATCTGCCGCGTTGGTGCTGTTGGGATCCTTGCCCAGGTAGTGCAGCACGGTGGCATAGACCTCACTTGGCGCATCCAGGAAGGAAACGCCGCAGCTTTTCAACTTCTCGAGATTTTCCGGTTTGAGGATCAGATCCCAACTGTCAACCGGTGCGTCTTTGCCCAATACCGCCTTCACCTTGTCGACGTTATAGCCGATGCCGGTGGTCACCATCAGATAAGGGATACCGTACTTGTTGTCCTTGTCATTGTGCGCCACCAGTTGCAGCATCTCGGGATCAAGGTTTTTGTAGTTCGGCATCTTGCTCTTGTCGAGCGGCTCGAAAATGCCAGCCTTCGACTGACGCTCAAGGAAATTGGATGAAGGTACTACCAGATCATAACCGGTGCTGCCCGCCATCAGTTTGCCCTCCAACACTTCGTTGGAGTCAAAGACGTCGTACACCACTTTAATGCCGGTTTCTTTCTGGAATTTGGCTAAGGTGTCCGGCGCAATATAGTCGGACCAGTTATAGATATGCAGCGTTTTTTCCTCGGCTGACGCCGTAACGCTTGCTGCCATCAGCAGGCCGGCAACCACACCCGATAACCACTTTTTACGTAGGGTGACCATCCGTAACTTCCTCCAAAACAGGGGTGAATCATAGAATTGAACTTGTACCGCCAAACGATACAAAACCTTTCCTGATCGAGCGCAATCATTGCAACCGCGGATTGAATGTCTATGCAGTTGATTGCATACACCTTTTTCAGTTGCCCAGCCCGCATGGTCACCAGGGGAATCGCAAGCCCTTAGCAGAATCAGCAGCATAACCGCTGTTGCCAAAACGCACCAGCCTCCGGGGATAAAACCGGCTTTTATCGATTTTTTATGCAGTTTGTCTGTATGTGATACGCCATTAACGGCATAAACGAAGAGGAATATCTGGCAGCAAAGGGTAAAACACAGAATATATTATTGCGGAAGGGAATAACGGCAGCATGCCGCCAGAGGGACGGCACGCATCATGTACAGAGGGGATCAGTGCAGCATTGGCAGGCGGTCAGCCGCAGCCGTGTTCTCTTCTTCATCACCCATAAACAGCAGATCGTTCGCCCGCGCCTCGAGGATCACCATCGAGATTTGCTCTTCACCCTGCTGCATAAAGTGGGTGAACTGCTCCAGCGTGACGCCAACGGCAATGCTCAGCGACTGGCAGACGATCAGCTTCGGCAGATTATCGTCCTGAATATCAACAAACGCCTTGATGGTCAGCGAACTGGCGTTGATCTGGCTGAGATCGGCGACCAGCGGGATCAGTGCGGTCGGCTTGACCTCGGCCAGAGCGGAGAACAGGATCACGTTGTCGACCAGATCGAGCTTGGCATCAAACACGCCATCAAAATTTTGCATGTGCGGCAGGTGCAGCGCCTGACAAGAATCGCACTCAAAGAATGAAATGCCCGATTGATCCAGCCAGCGTCGCAACAACGCCAAATCAGGGACAATGAGTGAATCCATAATACCAGCCTCACAATATTCAAAACGCGAAAAGGCGCATAGCTTACGGAATATTGCCCAGCTACGCCACGATCAATGCGGCTTAATTCGCTATTAGGGTAAATATGGTCGATAAAAAGACGCAACTCCAGCCACAGAAAGCTGAATTTTTTACGGCAAACTTATCCGCCCGATTTCAACCTGAACCCCGGCCTGCCGCGCTGCTCAATATACTCGATCATCCTGCCGGCGATATCCAGCCCGGTGGTGCTTTCCACCCCTTCCAACCCCGGTGAAGCATTGACCTCCATCACCAGCGGGCCACGGGCCGCACGCAGGATATCTACCCCGGCGACATCCAGCCCCAGAGTGGTGGCGGCCTTGACCGCAATCGCGCGCTCTTTGGCAGTGATGCTTACCCTGCGGGCAGTGCCACCACGGTGCAGATTGGAACGAAACTCCCCGGGTTTGGCCTGGCGCTCAATCGCTGCCACCACCTTGCCCCCCACCACCAGACAGCGCACATCACTGCCCTGCGCCTCGCGAATATATTCTTGCACCAAAATATGGGCGTTAAGGCCGCGAAAGGCATCAATCACGCTTTCTGCCGCCTGGCGAGTTTCCGCCAGTACCACGCCAATACCCTGCGTGCCTTCCACCAGTTTGACCACCAGCGGCGCACCACCAACCAGCTCAATCAAATCGCCGGTGTCGTCGGGCGAATGGGCAAAACCGGTGATCGGCAAATCTATCCCCTGCCGCGCCAGCAACTGCAGCGAACGCAGCTTGTCGCGCGCACGAGTGATCGCCACCGACTCATTAAGCGGATAACTGCCCAACAGTTCAAACTGGCGCAGCACTGCAGTGCCATAAAAGGTAATGGCGGAGCCGATGCGCGGGATCACCGCGTCGTAACGCTCCAATTGGCGGCCGCGGTAGTGGATAGTCGGTGCGGCCGGGTTGATGTTCATATAGCAAGAGAGTGGATCGATAACTTCGATGCTGTGGCCGCGCTGTTCCGCCGCCTCCACCAAGCGTTTACATGAGTACAACGTTCCATCGCGCGAAAGAATGGCAATTTTCACTCGTCACCCCAAAAAGGCAATCACCTGCCTGGCAGGCATGTCTCCGGTGGCCATTATTCAGGCACGCGGCTCACTGTCGTTTTTATCTTCAGGTATATCAGGCTTGTGCCGATCGTTCTGTGGCGGCTGACCGCCGCGCATTAATGGGCCAAACCCCTGCACCACTCGCCAAACCAGAAACGCCGCCGCGGGAACCATCAACGCCACACCGAAGAAGATCATCCCCACCGCCGCCTGCTGTGAGGCCAACCAGCCCGGTAATTGAACGTGGCTATGAATACTCAGATAGGCCAGCACCAACAACAGCATGCCCAGCCCTTCCAAAACCAGCACCGAACGCGGTAAGTCACCGAATGAACGCATATTTTTCTTCTCCAGAAGCCCTGTCTCCAGTGTAGTGAATTCCCATCGGCGGCGACAGCCCCGGCGGCTTAATCGGTTACATGAATCAAATTAACAGGTAATTCCTGCTTTTTTTTCGCCGACCCAACGGGCATAGTAAGCGCCATCAATGCGGGTAATGTTCAGGCTTACGTCTTTTCGACTGACAGAATGTCATTGCAGTTGCGATTAAATTATTGAATATCAATCTAAGGAGTGTTGCATGTTTGCAGTTATCTTCGGGCGCCCAGGCTGTCCTTATTGTGTCCGTGCGAAAGAGTTGGCGGAAAAACTGACTGAAGAACGTGACGATTTCAACTTCCGTTATGTTGATATCCACGCTGAAGGCATCACCAAGGCCGACCTGGAAAAAACCGTCGGCAAGCCGGTAGAAACCGTACCGCAGATTTTCCTCGATGAGAAACACATCGGCGGCTGCACCGATTTCGAAGCCTATGCCAAAGAAAACCTGAATCTGTTCCAGTAAGCTTCAGGCAGAACGACAAAAAGGCGCTCATAGCGCCTTTTTTATTGCCGTTAGCCACGATGACACTGCAGGTAGGCCTGCAACAGGCTGCGCACAAACAGAGCCAGTAATGCCCCGAACACGCACCAGAACACCGCGCTGGTCGCATAAGCCAATTCCTGCCACACCGAGGCAGACGGCGTAAGCCAGAAATGACGGATAATCAGACACAGCGGCAGCGCATACAATGCCCCCAGTAACGGACAGAGAATGCGTTTTTTGCTCGATAGATAGCTGGCGACCACGCCGGGTATCACAAACAGCAACAGGCCGGTCTCCCCCCGATGTTCATGATCTGTGCTGCCAAATGCCCCACTCTGCTGGCCCAGATACACCAGGCTGAACAGCAGAAAACAGCTTAAGATCCCCCACCAATACCGTTCACTCGCCATGCCCCCTCCCCCCTTTAACCTCATTACCACACCGTAGAAATCAGCCGTACCACAAAGCCGGTGACGCCTTGTCGTAAACCGACAACGCTAAACTGAACTTTTTCCTTGGCCTAAAGAGGGTTAAATGCTGCCGGCAGGGCATGAACCCAGCTTTATGCTGGCTGTCACGCGCCATAGCGACTAGAATAAACGCCGCCGATCGATGCTTCGAATCGCCTTTCGCTGGTTAGTTATTTATGAAGTCGCTTTTTGACTGAATTTATATCTTATATTTATCTATATCAAGCACTTACTGGTAAACAATAAGTTATCCTACGTGAACATAAACGTCGCTAGTTTGTTAAACGGTAACTACATCCTGTTACTGTTCGTGGTACTCGCGCTGGGGCTGTGCCTCGGTAAAGTCCGTCTGGGCTCCGTTCAACTCGGTAATTCCATTGGCGTTTTGGTGGTTTCACTGTTGCTCGGTCAACAACACTTCGCCATTAACACCGAAGCGCTGAATCTCGGCTTTATGCTGTTTATTTTCTGCGTTGGCGTGGAAGCCGGGCCAAACTTTTTCTCGATATTTTTCCGCGACGGCAAAAATTACCTGATGCTGGCGCTGGTGATGGTGGGTTCCGCGATGGTGATCGCCATCGGTCTGGGCAAACTGTTCCATTGGGATATCGGTCTGACCGCCGGTATGCTCGCAGGCTCAATGACCTCGACCCCGGTTCTGGTGGGCGCCGGTGATACGCTACGGAATACCATTACCAATGGCCCGGCACTGCTGGCAGCGCAGGATCATCTGAGCCTCGGCTACGCCCTGACCTACCTGATTGGTTTGGTGAGTCTGATTTTCGGCGCGCGCTACCTGCCCAAGCTGCAACACCAGGACCTTTCCACCTCCGCCCAACAGATTGCCCGCGAACGCGGCCTGGACACCGACAGCCAACGCAAGGTTTACCTGCCAGTCATCCGCGCCTATCGCGTTGGTCCCGAGCTGGTGGCTTGGGCCGATGGCAAAAATCTGCGCGAGCTGGGTATCTATCGCCAGACCGGTTGCTATATCGAACGTATCCGTCGTAACGGTATTTTGGCCAACCCGGACGGTGACGCGGTATTGCAGGTAGGCGATGAAATTTCACTGGTCGGCTATCCCGATGCCCATGCGCGACTGGACCCCAGCTTCCGCAACGGCAAAGAAGTATTCGACCGCGACCTGCTGGATATGCGCATCGTTACCGAAGAGATCGTGGTTAAAAACAGCAATGCGGTGAACAAACGCCTGAGTCAGCTGAAGCTGACCGATCACGGCTGCTTCCTCAACCGGGTGATCCGCAGTCAGATTGAAATGCCTATCGACGACAGCATTGTGCTCAATAAAGGCGATGTGCTGCAGGTCAGCGGCGACGCCCGCCGGGTGAAAAGCGTGGCGGAGAAGATTGGCTTTATTTCGATCCACAGCCAGGTGACCGACCTGCTGGCATTCTGCGCCTTCTTTATCATCGGGCTATTGATTGGCCAGATCACCATTCAGTTCAGCAATTTCTCGTTCGGTATCGGTAACGCCGCCGGTTTGCTGATGGCCGGTATCATGCTCGGCTTCCTGCGCGCCAACCACCCGACCTTCGGCTACATTCCGCAGGGTGCGCTGAACATGGTCAAAGAGTTCGGCCTGATGGTCTTTATGGCCGGCGTCGGTCTGAGCGCCGGTGCCGGCATCGGTAACAGTCTGGGAGCCGTTGGCGGCCAGATGCTGATCGCCGGGTTAATCGTCAGCCTGGTACCCGTGGTGATTTGTTTCCTGTTCGGTGCCTACGTGCTGCGCATGAACCGCGCCCTGCTGTTCGGCGCGATTATGGGGGCCCGTACCTGCGCGCCGGCGATGGAAATTATCAGCGATACCGCGCGCAGTAACATTCCGGCGCTGGGTTATGCCGGCACCTACGCCATCGCTAACGTATTGTTAACCCTGGCGGGTTCGTTGATAGTGGTGTTGTGGCCGGGGATCCTCGGCTAACCGATAAGCAATGAAGATGAATCAGTGGCAAAAATATTTTGAAATTTTTATCCCCGATGAGAACTTTCCTTTCGGGGGGTAGTCTTAATTAGTGCCACTGCTTTTCTTTGATGTCCCCATTTTGTGGAGCCCGTTAGTCCCGCCTATTTAGGTTCAAGACTAGCGGGTTTTTTATTGCCATGAAATTATAAACATATAAAACAGCAGGTTACATACCATAGCATTGCCCGATGGCGGCAAAGTGGCGACAGCCGTTTTGCGGGCACAAAAAAACCTGCTTCCGCAGGCTTCTTGTTAAATCCAAAGTGACCCCTGCTTGCTCCTTGTTGGATGCGGTGGAGCAATATCAATTTTACCCGGTGACACAATCTGTCGTTGAATAGATTCCAGCGTCACGAAAGTGCAACTGCAATTTATGTTTTGGCACTGATGGTAGCGCTCTTTCGTGTTTTCACTCAGATAGCGGCATGGGCGGCTGTTCGGCAAAGCGGGCAATGCATCATATTGATATCCCTTTCTTAATCTCTCAATTGTCGCGATAATACCCTCCCCGATCGAGAACAAAACAACCTTTAAGTGAATTTACAAACAATAATTCACATTACGAGACTTCATAAGTCACATCAGAAAGCAAAACCTCAAACTCTAGCGTTGTGGTAAAGCCGCTGTTGCTCAGGCTGTGCGTGGCTTTACTCACTATCCAATCCTGCGCGTCGATCACTGCTTTAAACCCGCTGACCTTGACCGGCGTTTCCGGGGTGATGTTCGTAATGAACTAACCCCCATGCAAGAAAGAATAAAAGAGATAAATGCATGGTTAGGAACGGATGTAGTCAACTTCACCCCATTCTCATTAACATCAAACTAATTTAGATGTAATTAACGCATAATTGCCATTCATAACGCTAAAGGATAATTAAACCAAACCCAGGGAAATAATAAAAATCCCAAAAATTAAAACATCAAGCATTATAAAAATTAAAATTGATAAATTTTAACTTGAAACACTTAAATACCTAAAGCTATGATATAACATCAAACTCTAGATTCATCCCTTACGATATTCTAAGGCATCATTTTTCCAGTTAAAACAAATAGAGGTAATATGAGGGTAATTATATTTGTAACAATGATGTTTTTTTGTCTGGTTGTTCCAGCAGTGACTGGATAAATGCTGCTGGAGGCATCATGCAAGCAAAGGATAAAAACGACAAAGAGGTAATGAACAAAAGAATTAAGGCGGCAAATAAAGCAGCAGGTTATTAATAAAAACCTCTTCTTGGTTACTTGCATAGCCAAGAAGAGGTTTAAAAACATTCTTTGAAATAATTACGTTTATAGGTTATTTTTTGAATAATGGGGTTTCACTATTAAATGATGACAAATCAGCAGTTTTAATAAAAATATTCTTACAATTTAACACCCCAAACTGAATAATCTCTCAGCGCATATAACGCTAAAAAACAACACCACGCTTAACAGGAAATAACTTATAGCAACTGCAAACACGAAATAGAGCATCCTACCTCCAAACAAACACATTTTACCTTGCAGAATTATTCATTAAGTTTTTTTAATATACTCTACTGACAATTATAGGCGGAACCAGTCACGATAACATTTGTCTGCTGACTACTACCTGAACCAATGTAAGATGAGCCAGTCTGACCAGATCGTTGAGTAAGGATTACAACTGTATCCCCCCCAATTTTTGCCGTCTCATTTCTGAGGTCATTTATTGCACCTTGCTCAAGGTTTTTATTAGATGTCCAGCCACCAGTAAAGTAGTTACCCTGGCTACCAGTAACCTGATCAATAAACTTACAATTCTCTCTTGGCTCACTATTTGTAACTCTTACACTTTTTGCATTAGAATTTAAAGAGTTTGCGCTACAGCCACACAACAATAGAGAAAAAAATGTAATACCAACAATTCTAACCATTATAAAACGCTCACCATAAATAAATCATTACCAATTGTGTGATTGTTATTAAAGACAATCACACAATTAAAAAAACACATAAAGCATGCAATATATTCATATGTGCATGTTATAATAAAATTTACTTATCATAATCAGAATAGTAAAAAATCATTTATTTTCACCCTTCTTAAAAACACCAAGTCGTTTTGCTTCTGCACAAGTCACATAGCTGTAGTGTGTGGGTTTTCCACTTTTATCAAATGCGACATAAAATGGCATTGTCTCCCCATCCTTACGCAAAGTATAGTTTACACAAGTACCAGAAATTTCTGGAATATTTACCTCACTCTCAGGTTTACCTCCTGCCGCAATAATTGATTCTTTTGTCGCACCTGCTGCATATGTAGCCTTAACAACAGGTTCATTATCAAACTTAAGAAAACTAAAACTACATGCACTCAGCATTGTCGCAAGCAAGATAGGAGTAAAACGCATAGTATATCCTTATAGAAGCATCGGAATTTCCGATATATATGTAACCAAAACAAAACAACTAAATAAAAATTAAAACATCAAGACTCCGGTTTCAAGTTTTTTTTGTTATATTATAACATTTTATTTTTTTTTCAGAATCTAAATCACAATTAAGTTATTATTTTTTATAGCTTTTTAATTAAAATTTAACTTCAACCAACCATAATTTCACATCCAACATTAAATTTTCATTCATTATAGGCCATATAAATAAATACCAAATAAGTGGTATTTTAGATGTCATCCTGTGCAAGGCTAAAAAAGACAATTAACAAGAGAAAATTTAACAAAAAAATAGTTTCTTTTTGTTATTAATTTGAAAACATCTATTCACAATCTGATTATAAATCCCCTACTGCTGATTACTGTCGAAGCGCGCAATGCTATCCCTGCCCGCTTCATGTGTCGCTTTTAATGCAGTTGCATGATCCGGTGCGATCCTCGCCAGTGCTGGCGCTGCGGGGGTAAATGTCACACCGGATCATCATGCAAATTCATGCACCTAATGCATGCATGGCTAATATCCTGGTTCTACAACGTATCCTTGGGCACTATGAAATCAAGATGACCTTGCGCCGGAACACCTCGAAACAGCCCTGCAATTCAACCCGCTAGCGACCATGCCAAGTGGCGACAAAGTGGCGGCATAGGTTGGCAATCCCCATATTTCCTCACCCCACACCGTCATAACAACCTATTGTAAAAACAATAGGTTATTGATTTTATTGTTGCTATGAGGAAGCGGTTTTTTTATTGCCTGAATAAACTCTGCAGGAGAAAAATCACAGGGTTTGCGAGTAGCTAACCCATTTCGACATGTCCTGATGGGAGATATTTCCACCGCACACTACGATCCCAATGACGGCGTTAGCGGGAAGCTTGGGAGCAATGGTCATAGCCGCAGGTATCAACGTTCCAGACGCCAGTTCAACCCATAATTTTGCATCTTCGCCAAAGGCCAGCATTCCCTCTATCGCGGCCTTATCCGATACCACTACCACTTCCTCGATATAAGCTTGAGCATGGGCCAGCATCATTTCATCAATGACAGGCACACCGAGGGTAGAGATAATTGAAGTCACCTCAATGTTCACCGGTTTTCCGGCGCGCAATGCCTGGTGCATCGAACTTGCCCCAGCGGTTTCAACCCCCCAAATTCTAATCTCTGGCTTTATGGCTTTTAGCGCAGTAGCCACACCAGCCAGCATACCGCCGCCCCCCACCGCAACCAGGACGTCGGTAAGTTCCGGACAGTCGGCAATGAACTCAAGTGCCAGGGTTCCGTGTCCTTCGGCGATCAGCGAGTCGTTGCAATCATCAATGACTAGGTATCCCTGGTCAGCCAAAGCCTTAGCCCGCTCAAACGCGGCGTGAACATCAGATTCCACGACCACAGAGCTGCCCAGTTCACCAACCCGGTCAATGGCGGTTACCGGGGCACTTTTCGGCATAATAATAGTGACATCAGCCCCAAAGATTTTCGCCGCCTCGGCTATCGCAATGCCAAAATTACCGCCGCTCACCGCCACAAACCGGTTATCTTTAACATCGTCCGCCAAGCTCAAAAACTTGTTAAGCACGCCCCTGGCTTTAAAAGACCCTCCCAGCTGAGTATTTTCAAGTTTCAGAAAAACCGGTCTCTGTAGTTTTTCAGTCAGTTTTGGTCCTGGAATAGTGGCGGTACGAATAACTTTCCCGTTGAGCCGTTCTGCTGCTTCAGTAATGGCGCTAAATTCAATTAATTTTGTCATTGTTGCCCATCAGGTGAATTTTATTGTTGCGTATATAAAGCTGACATTTTAATCCTTCAGCCTTTATCGGAATACACGCAAAACTACAGACTTTTACTGCCGTTTTCTATTGCTTCACGCCACGGTGCGATATACAAAAAAAAACCCGTCCGAGGGGCAATGGCCAACGGCGCAATGCACTCTCCAAACGGGTTCATTTTCGAGTAATAACTTAGCCGTGCTAATGGTTAGCACACCTCGGCATTACTTCTGCTCTGCTTTGCTCACGGTGTCTTCGGCTTTCCACACGCGGTATTTCACTTCCACGTCTTTCGGTACGTAGACCACGATTGGCAGGCGGCTGTTGTAACGTTGCATGGCAGCGTCACCCAGGTTGGCAGCGATAAATTTCTGCTGCTTGGTATTGTCCTGGCAAGCCATCATGGTGGAAGCCGGCTCAGACAGTTTTTCCACCACCAGGTAGTCGTAACCCCAACCGGAAAGGGTTTTGGTTTCCAACGTGCCGCCAATCATGTGGCGGTTGCAGTCCACTTCCAGCGTTTTGCCAATCAGCAGTTCAACCTTGAAGTTCTCTTCGTGTTCCTGCTTCGGCAGGTAAATCACCTGGCGGTTCATGCCCTTCTCGGCTTTAGGATAAGGGGCGACCTTTTCCAGCGGTTGCTTGCTGATATCGGTGTCTTCGGAAGAGGTGGCAGCAATAGCGCTGGCTGAAGCGGCCATCAGCAGGCCGGAAAATACAACGGATGCCTTGTTCATGTTTATATCCCTACAATTTATTAAATGCTCTGGGCATAAGCTAATACACTACCGGCAAGCTCGCCAGTGGTTTAATCTTCTTTACAATAGGCAATAACCAGTTGCAATAACCCACTCCTGACCATCAATCAGGATAAATCATTAACGAGATGCGTTTTTGGCGATATAAGCCTTCACCACCTGATAGACATAATCCTGGCACGCCAGGCCAGTCTGTGGGTCGTATTTACCCTGATTGGTAATATTGTTGGACAGCACGCGGATGCCAACAAAAGGGATGTTGAAGGAAGCGGCGATCTGCGCAGCGGAGGCGGTCTCCATCTCTTCAACCGAGGTATGATAGCTGGCGTGGAAATAGCCAATACGGTCCAGTTCACTGTTCCACACATCGGCAGAGCCGATAACCCCTTCAACCACTTTGCCCTGGGTATAGCTGCCCTTAACACTTTCAGCTATCGCCAACAGTTTGGCGTCAGCCGGAAACTGACGGATGGTGTGGGCATTTTTATCTTCACCGGCACTGCCTTTCGAAGCCAGTAAATCCATCGGCTGCCATTGCCGCGAGTCACTGCCTTCCCCCGCCGCCTTCTTAGGTGTTTTAAACGCGCCCAGGCTGACCGAGTACTTGCCCAATACGATGTCGTACACCTTCAACGCAGGATCGTGGCCACCGGCGGTCCCCTGATTGATGATGGCTACCGGATGGAATTGGGTAGCGGCAATAGCCGTCGCGGCCGCTGCATTCGACATGCCTTTCAGGGTTTCTGACACCACCACCGGATACCCATCCACCGTGCCACGCCAGAAACGCCAACCGCCAATCTGCTCTTCACGCGGGTTTTCCAGGCGCTGGGCAAAACGTTCTGCCTCTACCGGCATCGCGCCCTGCACCACAATCGGCCCGGTAACCTCCGCTAATGCCAAGGGGGAAAAAACCGCACTACAGGCTGCCAACAGCGCCAAATTCAATTTTCTTGTCATCACCACATCATTCCAATAAAAAGCAAACGATTACCTTAGCCGAAAGCCGATAATCCGCCTATTGCTTTCGCAATCTTGGTAATCTGGGGCATTAAGGTTTTCTTAAGACAGAATTATTACAGTGGCAACATCCGTTAATGTCACCGAGCCTGCGCGTGAACCCAAAACCTTCATTAAATCAATCCTCAACGATACCCCAAATTAAGACTAACGCCCTTTACTCCCTGCCGGCATCCTTTTACCGTTGGCAGGTTTTGGGATTGGTAGTCAGTGGCTTGCTGTTCCTTTGGCTGTCGCGTAACGAACAGCTGGACTGGGCTGTCAGCAATTACTGGTTCGATGCCACCAGCGGGCATTTCCCCTGGCAGAACGATCGCTGGCTGGACTTGATTAACCATCGCCTGCTGAAAATTGGCGTTATTACCTGTGCGGTTCTGGCGCTGTTTTGGGGCATTTACCGCCGTAACCCGCGCATGATCGTCACCATGTTGCTGATCGGCATTGGCCCACTGGTGGTCGGCATTCTTAAAGCCACCAGCGCACATTCCTGCCCATGGGATTTGATCGAATACGGCGGCAAGGCGATGTCCTACCCGCTGTTCGGCGCAATCCCGGCAGAGCCCGGGCCGGGCCGTTGCTTCCCTGGTGGTCATGCTTCCAGTGGTTTTGCAGTGATGGCGCTGTTTTTCCTGTTTTATCCGCAACGCCCGCGCCTGGCCTACTGGTGCTGGTTCGGCGGTATTGCGCTCGGCATGCTGATGGGTTTTGGTCAGGTAATGCGCGGAGCACATTTTCTTACCCATAACCTGTGGGCGGGTTGGTGGGTTTGGCTCAGCCAACTGGCTGTTTATTGGATGGTGAGCGGGTATCTCCGCCGCAAGACGAGGTAAATATTATGGAGCAATTGAATTATCTTCTTTTCGCCTGGATCAACGCGACCCCGGCGTCCCCCGAGTGGATGATTGATATCGCCACCTTTTTGGCGCGCGATCTGATCGCTATCGTACCTATGCTGATCGTTGGGCTATGGCTGTGGGGGCCGCAGAATCAATTGGTGTCGCAGCGTCAAGTGGTGGCAAAGACGACAATTGCTCTGCTGTTCGCCATGCTTGCCTCCGCGACCATTGGCATGCTGCTGCCGCACGAACGGCCGTTTGTGGCCGGTGTCGGTTATACCTTCCTGGCCCATGCTCCGGACAGCTCCTTCCCGAGCGATCACGGTACCGCCATCTTCACTTTCGCTCTAGCCTTTTTGTTCTGGCATCGGGTCTGGTCAGGCATTTTATTGCTGGTTGTCGCGGCCGGCATTGCCTGGTCGCGCGTTTATCTGGGCGTGCACTGGCCGCTGGATATGGTAGGTGGCCTCCTGGTCGGCCTGGTCGGTTGCCTGTTCGCTCAATTGGTATGGAACCTGTTTGGCGATAGCATCGCCAACAAGCTGACGCGCCTGTACCGCTTTCTGTTCGCCTTCCCGATCCGCAAAGGCTGGGTGAAAGAATAAGCCTGTATTTTGGCCGGGGCGACACCGCCCCGGCTATCACACCACCCCGGTTGTCACGCAGAACTCACGCGTTTTCCCCGCCCCAATCATCATTCTCGAGTGTTCACCCTGCCCTTGCGGACTGCAGGTGGCCGGCTGAATGAACCTGAACAGGCGCTGATTTCCCTGCTGTGTAATGCGGCGCAGGCCATAATTGAACTGCTCGGTGGAGAAACGCGTAACATATCGCCTCCCCTTCGACGCCAACATATAGAACTCAGCCTGATCAACATACAGTGACAAATCGTCCGAGCACTGTAGCCCTTCTTCGATGATGCTCCCCGGTGGCATCAGCGCCGGCGTCGGCAGGTTCTGCCTGAACACCGCTGCGGGAATACAGCCGTAGTTAAGCTGGCAAACATAACTTAGCGGCAGGGGGCGGTCGGCAAGGTTAGTGATTTGCATATCAATGGATAATTGAGCACTCTCCGCCGTCAAACGGACCGCCGGACGCAGCCGACAATGTTGATGGGCAGATTCCCCGCAGCCGTAAAGCGTCAGCGTATCGCCCTCAACCTGCAACCAGACAAGCTGCATGTCTAATAATGCCCCCCCCTGAGGTGACCAGGGGGAATGAAAGGCAACATGGCCCTCCGACTTACCCCCGAGAGTTTTGTCACTGCGACGACCCGACTTCAACGAGTAACCATCAAAATCAGCATCCCAAATCGTCAGCGCGCGGTAAGGCAATACTCGCAGCGAGCCACGGCGGTTTGCCAGCGTCAGCATCGGCCCTGCGGCTTCACAGCTAAAAGCGGTGACTACAAAATCCGCATTGCGGAAAACTTCATACGGTTGCGCTCCGAACTGTTCTGGCGCCAAATTTATTATCATATCCATACTTTTCCCCCTGGGTGTTCACGTGAGTTTTCCCGTGACCAACGCCTAAAATGTTACTTAAATAACATTTACCTCACCCCATGTTATACGTTAAACAGCCAAAAAACGATGATCTGGCATTCATTTTTAAACATCACTATGTTTACCGCCAGTTAAATGTTATTATTATAACATTACTCACATCCTGCTTTGATAAAACCTTAATAAGGAATCGAGATGACTACCGAAAACATTGATTACGCCCGCTATGTCGATCACACCCTGCTGGCTATGGATGCCACTGAAGAGCAAATCGCCAAACTGTGTGAAGAAGCGCAGCAACACAACTTCTACGCCGTCTGCGTTAACTCTGGTTACGTGCCATTGGCTGCGCACCTGCTGCAAGAAAGCGAAGTGAAAATCTGCTCGGTGATTGGTTTCCCGCTGGGTGCCGGCCTGACGGTAACCAAAGCTTTCGAAGCTAAAGCGGCAATTGCTGCCGGTGCGCAGGAAATTGACATGGTGATCAACGTGGGTTGGCTGAAAAGCGGCCTGCTGGATGAAGTTAAAGCCGACATCGCCGCTGTGCGCGAGGTTTGCGCGGCGATCCCGTTGAAGGTAATATTGGAAACCTGCCTGCTCAGCGATGCGCAGATCGTTCAGGTTTGTGAAATGTGTCGCGAACTCGATGTGGCCTTCGTTAAAACCTCTACCGGCTTCAGCACCGGCGGTGCTCGTGAAGAGCACGTCAAACTGATGCGCGCGACGGTGGGCAGCGAGATGGGCGTTAAAGCATCCGGCGCCGTGCGCGATCGCGCAACCGCCGAGAAGATGATCAAAGCAGGTGCAACGCGTATTGGCACCAGCTCTGGCGTAGCAATCGTTTCCGGTGATCAGGCTGCTGCCGGCAGCTACTGATAACCTGAGGCGTCTGGGTACCGGGCGCACGCCGTGATAATCTGATGCGGGGTAATAAGTTCAGCCGATGGCTGGGCCGCTATTACCCCGCATTTGTGTGTTCAGCCCTGATGAAACTTTCTTAACCCTGTGGGAAGACAGACAGATGGAAACGCGGCGCGAAGAACGTATCAATCGATTAATGCAGGCGTTAAAGCGCTCTGACAAGATCCACTTAAAAGAAGCCGCCGTCCTGTTGGGCGTGTCAGAAATGACCATTCGCCGCGATCTCAGTGCAGAACCGGCGGCCGTGGTTCTGCTGGGCGGTTACGTGGTGGCCGACCCCCGCAGCAACGGCGTGACCCACTATTTTGTTTCCGACCAAAAAGCCAAGCAGGTCACGGAAAAACGCCGTATCGGCCTGCTCGCCGCGCAGCTTATCAGTGAAAACGACACCGTATTTTTCGACTGCGGCACCACTACGCCGGCGATCATCGACGCTATCGCTGACGACCTGGTCTTCACCGCGGTCTGCCACTCACTGAATACCTTCCTGGCATTACAGGACAAACCGAACTGCAAGGTGATCCTGTGCGGCGGCGAATTCAAGCCGAACAACTATATATTCACCGCCGTCGGCCGCCACAGCGAGCTGGATCATATCTGTCCCAATATCGCCTTTATCTCCGCCGCCGGTTTGAGCCTGCAGCATGGCGCAACCTGCTTTAACTTTGATGAACTGGAGATGAAGCACCGGGCGATAACAATGTCACAACAAAAAATCCTGGTGGCCGATCACAGTAAATTCGGCAAAACCAAACCCGCCTGCATCGGACCATTGACTCAATTCGACCGGGTGATCACCGATCGCCAGCCTGACCCCGAGTTTGCGGAGTTTTTCAGCGAAAACGCGATCGCCATCCGTTTTTAATCTGCACCCTGCCGTCGACCCCGGTCGGCGGTGCTCTTCAATCCTCCTGCTATACCGGCAAAATATTGGACAAATAATGCGCAACTGATTCGATTGTTTTATTATCCCTACCCGAAAGCAGGTTAATAAATTGAAACAGTTTTGCAGGCTTATTCCTTCTGCGCAGATAAATCTTGCGCGATATTACTTCCGCACTCTGCATAACAACGCTTTTATATGATAAATCGCAGTAACGTCCGTACGATAAATATCAACAATTTCGCAACCCATAAGCTTTAAATATAACCAATCCAGCTTATTCATATGATGAATGATTAAGCATTTTTATCCGCTAGCCACTTAACTAGTTTACCCGCGTTATTAGCTGGATAATTTTAATAAACAAATTAAAAACAACAAGTTAAGATGAATTTCGCGTTAAATCGCAATGTGATCTGCGTCACTAAAACCGCTTATTGCGGGTTTTTAGCTAGATCCAAACCCACGCTTAAAATATATTGCTCGACTTGCTGATAACGGCAGCGTTTTATCTGGTTACAGATTGTTCATACCAGATAAACTCTGAAACATTGATGAGAGCGCGTTCAGCACGAAATTTTACACAAGCGCGCAACATATGCATGAAAAACCAATATAAAAGCAGTTAGCCGCACACATTACGCATTTGAGAGCATGATCACGGTTGTTTCTACTGTAAATCGTTATCTTGCCGCCAACGAAAATCGGCAGGCAATGACCTTCCGGCAGCAGTACCGATACGATGCCCACTACAGGCTAAATATCATTTGATTAATTATCCGGCATCGCTGCCAAAGGTAATTAGCCTATTAAACAACCAGGGGGACGCCAACACTCCCCGCAAGCAACATCTGATTCTTACCGATGCCGCCATCTGATATTGCGTCATTCGGATTTAACCTTAAGTTTTGCCTTTAATTTTAAATTAGCGTGTTCACTTCGGAGATATTTATGGACACTACACAGACCGGCACTATTGCCTCTGCGGCTTCTGGCTCTACCAGTACCTGGCGTAAAACCGACACCATGTGGATGTTGGGCCTGTACGGCACCGCGATTGGCGCGGGCGTTTTGTTCCTGCCAATCAACGCCGGTATCGGTGGTTTGATCCCCCTGATCATCATGGCCATCATTGCGTTCCCGATGACCTTCTTTGCTCACCGTGGCCTGTGCCGCTTCGTTCTTTCCGGTAAAAACGCCGGTGAAGACATCACCGAAGTGGTTGAAGAACACTTTGGTATCAGCGCCGGTAAGCTAATCACCCTGCTCTACTTCTTTGCCATCTACCCCATTCTGTTGGTTTACAGCGTCGCCATCACCAACACTGTCGACAGCTTTATTACCCACCAATTGGGTATGACCTCACCGCCACGTGCCATTTTGTCGCTGATTCTGATTGTCGGCCTGATGACCATCGTGCGTTTCGGTGAGCAGGCTATCGTGAAGACCATGAGTATCCTGGTGTTCCCGTTTGTCGCCGTATTGATGCTGCTGGCTGTGTACCTGATCCCGAATTGGACCACCGCTATCTTCGATAACGTTTCTCTGTCTGGCGCAGGCACGGGGATGGGTCATGGTCTGGTTATCACCCTGTGGCTGGCGATCCCGGTGATGGTGTTTTCCTTCAACCACTCACCAATCATCTCTGCCTTTGCCGTCGCCAAGCGTGAAGAGTACGGTCAGGAAGAAGCCGAGAAGAAATGCTCTCGCATTCTGGGCTTCGCTCACATCATGATGGTGTTGACCGTCATGTTCTTCGTGTTCAGCTGCGTGCTGAGCCTGTCGCCGGAAAACCTGGCGGAAGCCAAGGCACAGAACATCTCCATTCTGTCTTACCTGGCTAACCACTTTAATAACCCGATGATTGCCTACATCGCGCCGGTTATCGCCTTTATCGCCATCACCAAATCGTTCCTCGGCCACTACCTGGGCGCACGTGAAGGCTTTAACGGTCTGATCGCCAAGTCGATGAAGAGCCGTGGTAAAACCATCAGCACCAACAAGCTGAACCGTATCACCGCCCTGTTTATGCTGGTGACCACCTGGATTGTCGCGACCCTGAACCCAAGCATCCTCGGCATGATTGAGAACATGGGTGGCCCAATCATCGCCATGCTGCTGTTCCTGATGCCGATGTACGCTATCCGTAAAGTGCCGGCCATGCGCAAATACAGCGGCCACATCAGCAACGTGTTCGTAGTCGTGATGGGCCTGATCGCCATCTCCGCAATCCTGTACAGCTTCTAATCAAGACCAGCCGGCGCTATCTTGCGCCGGCTTTTCTGCACGGCCCCCTTTCCTGCATTAACGCCTAACACCTGAAGAAGGAGGCGAGACCATGGTCAGCGTTTTCGATATTTTCAAAATTGGTATTGGCCCGTCCAGCTCTCACACCGTCGGCCCGATGAAAGCCGGCAAGCTGTTCGTCGATGAATTGATTGCCGGCCAGCAGTTATTGGATACCACTCGCGTGGTGGTGGACGTCTACGGTTCGCTGTCACTGACCGGCAAAGGTCACCACACCGATATCGCGATTATTATGGGTCTGGCGGGTAACCTGCCGCACGACGTTGATATCGACGGTATCGCCGGTTTTATCCGCGACGTTGAGCAACGCGGCCGTCTGCTGCTGGCCAAGGGCCACCACGAAGTGGATTTCCCGCTGCAAACCAGCATGAATTTCAACAGCGATAATTTACCGCTGCATGAAAACGGCATGCGTATCAGCGCCTTCGCCGGTGAACGACTGTTACACAGCAAAACCTATTACTCTACCGGCGGCGGTTTTATCGTCGATGAAGAAAACTTCGGCCTGGCTGCGGCCAATCCGGTTCAGGTGCCCTTCCCGTTCAGCTCGGCGCGAGACTTGCAGCAACACTGTAAAGACGCCGGCTTGTCGCTGTCGGGCCTGGTGATGCAAAACGAACTGGCACTGCACAGCAAGGCCGAGATCGACGCTCACTTCGCCGACGTCTGGCAGGTCATGCGTGCCGGCATCGAACGAGGTATGAACACCGAAGGCCTGTTGCCCGGCCCGATGAAGGTTCAGCGCCGCGCCGCGGCCCTGCGCCGCCTACTGGTAACCGGCGACAAGAACAATATCGACCCAATGAACGTGGTTGACTGGATCAACATGTTCGCCTTTGCCGTCAACGAAGAAAACGCTGCCGGTGGCCGTGTGGTCACTGCGCCAACCAACGGCGCCTGTGGCATCATCCCGGCGGTGCTGGCCTATTACGACCAGTTTATTCGCCCGGTAAATCCAAACTCCTACAGCCGTTATTTCCTGACGTCTGGCGTGATCGGTGCGCTGTATAAGATGAACGCTTCAATCTCCGGTGCCGAAGTAGGCTGTCAGGGCGAGGTGGGCGTCGCCTGCTCAATGGCCGCAGCAGGGTTGGCAGAATTGATGGGCGGCAGCCCGGCACAGGTTTGTATCGCGGCTGAGATCGCCATGGAGCACCACCTGGGGCTAACCTGCGATCCGCTGGCCGGTCAGGTTCAGGTGCCCTGTATCGAACGTAACGCGATTTCCGCGGTGAAGGCGGTCAATGCCGCACGTATGGCACTGCGCCGCACCAGTGAGCCGCGCGTGTGCCTGGATAAGGTGATCGAAACCATGTATGAAACGGGCAAAGACATGAACGCCAAATACCGCGAGACATCGCAAGGGGGATTGGCGATCAAGGTAGTGGCCTGTAACTGATAAAAAATGAGGGCGCAATCATCAATGACGGCGCCCTCTTCTTAAAGCTTATTGCTGTAACCCTTAACCAAACACGCTACCGAACCACTGGGTCAGCTTCATCATCACCATGTCCCAGATACGGCTGAAGAAGTTACCTTCTTTCACTTCCTGCATCGCCACCAGCGGATATTGCTCAATGGTTTTGCCGTCGAGCTGGAAATCAATGGTGCCGACCACCTGATTTTTTGCCAACGGTGCTTCCAGCGTCGGCTGATTCAGCTTGTAGCTGGCCTTCAGGTTTTTCATCTGGCCTTTCGGGATAGTGACAGCTGCATCTTTCGCTACGCCCAATGGCACTTCGCCGACGTCGCCAAACCACACTTTCTGGGTCACAAACGGCTTGTCAGTTTTGATTGGCGTGGCGGTTTCGTAGAAACGGAAACCCCAGGTCAGCAGTTTCTCACTCTCGCTAAAGCGGATACGGTCGCTTGGCGCGCCCAGCACCACCGAAATCAAACGCATTGGCCCGTCAGTGGCGGAAGCCACCAGGTTATGTCCGGCGCCACCGGTATAGCCGGTTTTAATGCCATCGACGCTCAGGTTGGTGCTCCACAACAGACGGTTGCGGTTAACCTGACGAATTTTATTGAAGGTGAACTCTTTTTCTTTGTGCAGTGCGTACTCATCCGGCACATCCCGGATCAGCGCCTGGCTGAGCAGCGCCATATCACGCGCGGTGCTGTACTGCCCTTCCGCATCCAGGCCGTGCACCGTCAGGAAATGGGTATTCTGCAGGCCCAGGGATTTGGCGTAGTTGTTCATCAAGCCAACAAACGAATCCTGGCTGCCCGCGACGTAATCAGCCAACGCGATGCTGGCATCGTTACCTGACTGAATAACTATGCCCTTGTTCAGTTCCATTACCGGCACCTGATCGCCCGGCTTGATAAACATCAGCGAGGAGCCGCGCAGCGCCGGGTTGCCGGTCGCCCAGGCGTCCTTACCGACGGTCACCATATCCTCAGGTTTAATCTTGCCGGCCTTGATTGCCTGGCCGATCACATAGCTGGACATGATCTTGGTCAGGCTGGCGGGATCGAGACGGGTGTCGGCATTGCCTTCTGCCAGGATTTTACCGCTGTTGTAATCCATCAGCACGTAGGCCTTGGCGTCCACCTGCGGAGCCGCCGGCGCTTCGGCCGCCTGGACAACAGGCACTGCCAGCAACAGTATGCTGACGCTAAAAGTTAATTTTTTCAGGGTGGTAGGTAAGTTTCTTTTCATCATGACGTCGCCAGAGTGTCCATTCAAATCATTGAAATAGCGTTAACTTTCAAACATATTCACGTTTTCAGCCAACCAGCGAGAGTGGCCCGGCACGCATTTACCAACCGCAAATTCCCTGCGGCCCCATGACGGGTGAGCGGCGTACCGAAAATGCCCTTGCTGTGAGTTTATTAGATTCATCTTATTTTTGCAGGGTTTAGCATGAATTTTCATCATTTTTACATAACTGTACGCTGTTACGCGTAATTTGGATAAAAAGCCAGCCGTAAGTGTTTTTTTTATACTCCCCACCGCTACACGGCTACACATCTAAACCGCCGCACATCTGCGCTTCCATACGTCCAAATTGGATTAATATATTCCAAAAATGCATATTGAACGGTTATTTGTTCTTTTTAATACGCTTATTGGCAGCGCTATCATCCAGATAACGGCTTTTAAACCGAATTATCTTGGAGGCAACCCATGGCCATACCCCATTCCGTCATCGATATGATCGGCAATACTCCGATGCTGGAACTGACCCAGTTCGATACCGGCCCCTGCCGGCTGTTCGTCAAACTGGAGAATCAAAACCCCGGCGGTTCGATCAAGGACCGCGTGGCACTCTCGATGATCGAACAGGCGGAGCGTGATGGCAGCCTGCAGCCAGGTGGGACCATCATTGAAGCCACCGCCGGCAATACCGGCCTGGGGCTGGCGCTGGTCGCCGCCCTGAAGGGCTATAAATTGCTGCTGGTGGTACCGGACAAAATGAGCCGAGAGAAGATTTTCCATTTGCGCGCTCTGGGTGTGGAGGTTTTGCTGACCCGCTCCGACGTGGGCAAGGGCCACCCGGCTTACTACCAGGACTATGCCAAACGTCTGGCGCGTGAGATACCCGGTGCGTTCTATATCGATCAGTTTAACAACCCTGCCAACCCGGCGGCCCATTCCCGCACCACCGGCCCGGAACTGTGGCAACAGATGGACCATCAGGTGGACGCTATCGTGGTTGGCGTCGGTTCCGGCGGCACGCTGGGCGGCCTTAGCCACTATTTTGCCGACGTGTCGCCGCAGACCGAATTTGTGCTGGCTGACCCCGCCGGTTCAATTCTGGTGGACTATCTCGATAACGGCCAGATCGGTGAGGCCGGCAGTTGGCTGGTGGAAGGCATCGGTGAGGATTTTGTCCCGCCGTTAAGCGACTTCAATCAGGTGCGCAACGCCTACCGCATCGGTGATGCCGAGGCCTTTACTACCGCACGCGACCTGCTGCGCAAAGAAGGCGTGCTGGCCGGTTCGTCCACCGGCACCCTGTTGGCCGCCGCGCTGCGCTATTGCCGGGCGCAGACGGAACCCAAACGGGTGGTCACCTTCGTGTGCGACAGCGGCAACAAATACCTGTCTAAAATGTATAACGATCACTGGATGCTGGAACAGGGCCTGTTGAGCAAACCGCAGCATGGCGATCTGCGCGATCTGATCGCCTACCGCCATGACGAAGGCGCGGCAGTATCGGTGGCATCGGAAGATACCCTGGCTATCGTCCATGCCCGCATGCGGCTGTATGACATTTCGCAGCTGCCGGTGTTGGAGGGCGATCGGGTGATCGGTCTGATCGACGAGTGGGATCTGCTGAATGCCGTGCAGGCAGACGCCGAGCATTTCAGCCTGCCGGCCTCCCGCGCCATGACCCATTCGGTCAAAACCTTGCAAAAAGAAGCCAGCTATCAGGATTTGCTCGCCACCTTCAACCACGGCCACGTGGCGGTGGTGCTCGACGGCGAACGTTTCCTCGGTCTGATTACCCGCACAGACGTGCTTAACGCCTGGCGCCAAAAATTACGTTAATAAGGATGATTGTATGGCCAAGTTTGATACGTTGACCGTTCACGCCGGTTATACCCCGGACGCTACCGGCGCAGTGATGCCGGCCATTTATGCCACCTCCACCTATGCCCAACCGGCACCGGGGGAACATACCGGCTATGAATATTCGCGCAGCGCCAACCCAACACGCACCGCGCTGGAGAGCGCCATCGCCGAACTGGAAGGCGGCAGCCGCGGCTACGCTTTTGCCTCTGGTCTGGCAGCCTGCTCGACAGTGCTGGAACTGCTCGATCAGGGCAGCCACCTGGTGGCGGTAGACGATCTGTACGGCGGGACCTATCGCCTGCTGGAAAAGGTACGTAGCCGCACTGCCGGTCTGCGGGTTACCTATGTTTCCCCGGCGGACATTACCGCACTGGAGCAGGCGATCGAGCCGGATACCAAAATGATCTGGGTGGAAACGCCGACCAATCCGCTGTTAAAGCTGGCGGATCTTGGCGCCATCGCGGCGATCGCCAAAAAACACGGTCTAATCAGCGTGGCGGACAACACCTTCGCCTCACCCTATATTCAACGTCCGCTGGAACTCGGCTTTGACGTGGTAGTGCATTCCGCCACCAAATACCTCAATGGCCATTCCGACGTGGTAGCCGGCGTGGCTGCGGTAGGGAATAACCCGGAACTGGCCGAACAGTTGGGTTTCCTGCAAAACGCGGTAGGTGGCATTCTCGATCCGTTCAGCAGCTTCCTGACGCTACGCGGTATCCGCACGCTGGCGCTGCGCATGGAACGCCACAGTAACAGCGCCTTGCGTATCGCCCAGTGGCTGGAAAGCCAGCCGCAGGTAGAAGAAGTCTACTATCCAGGCCTGCCGAGCCATCCGCAGCATGGGTTGGCGGCCAGGCAGATGAGCCACTTTGGCGGCATGATTTCGGTGCGCCTGAAAGGTGATGATGCCTTTGCTCGCCGGGTGATCAAACGTTCAAAACTGTTCACCCTGGCAGAAAGCCTGGGTGGTGTGGAAAGTTTGATCAGCCAACCGTTCAGCATGACCCATGCGTCGATCCCGCTGGAGCAGCGGCTAAAAACCGGCATCACGCCACAGTTACTGCGTCTGTCAGTGGGTATTGAAGATGCGGAAGATCTGATCGCCGATCTGCAGCAGGCGCTGGCGGAGTAATGGCCCACTACGAAGAAACATCGAGAGGCCTGGCAACCCGCCAGGCCTTTTTGTCAGGCAATAACATCCTGATAATAGCGCTGCGCCACGTCGGGATGAGAGCGGATCCGTCCCTTCAGGTAGTTAAAGCCCACGTCTCGCAACAGCGGATTATGCGGATCGCTGGCTGGACCACGCGCCTGGGCCATCAGAGCTGCCGGTAGCTGATACAGCGGCACCACGGCATCCAGTCGCGCCCCGAGGAAGAAGGCAATCGACAGGCGCTCACTGCCCGCCGGCGGCGTCTCAACCCGGTGCACCGTGGCACGCAGATAGCCGTTGGTTGCCAACTCCAGCAGTTCACCGATGTTGACCACAAAGCTGTCTTCAAGCGGCTCGGCGTCAATCCACCTTCCTTCGTCAACTTCAACCTGCAAGCCTTTTTGCCGGTCCTGCAACAGGAAACTGAGAAAACCGGAGTCTTTATGCGCCCCCACCCCTTGCCCGCTGGTGGTCGCATCCCGCCCCGGATAGCGGATCAGTTTGATATGTTCATTGGGTTTGTCGCCGTAGAGTGAATCAAACGCCTGCTCCGGTAAAGAAAGTGCCTGGGCAAAAGCGCGCAACAGACGCAGCGACATGGCCGTCATCGCCTGCTGCCACTGCAACAACAACGGTTTGAGCGCGGGCAACGCCTCAGGCCATTGATTCGGCCCCTGTAAACGCGCCCAACACGGAGTCTCATTGGCCAGTTGCAGCGCAGGACGCTCCGCGCCAATATCGAACTGTTCACGCCAGTCAGGCTGTCCGCGCGTCAGTTCTGCCGCCGCTCGGTTATAACCGCGAAAATGCGGCGAATGCACCATCTGCACCGCCAGCTTGTCCGCTTCCGGCAGCGCAAAAAACTGCCTGGCATGCTGCTGCAGTTGAGCATTCAACCTGTTATCCACGCCGTGTCCGCGCAGATAGAAAAAACCTACGTCACGTGCGGCCTCACGTAGCCCATCAAGAAATGCCTGCCGCTGTCGCCCGTCGCCGTCAAGCTGCGAAAGACTCAGCTGCGGCAGCGTCTTCAACGTCAGTGGTGGCGTCATTATCCTGCTCCTCTTCCTCTCCGACAAAAACCGGACCGCTATAAAGGCGAATGATCAGCATCGTTAACTCCTGGATGGCCAGTGCATTGGCCCTATAGTTACCACCCCGCCAGAGACGCCAGCCAATATTGTTGCGTTCTAAGTTATGCAAAGATTCAACAAAGCGTCGCAAAACTGTCATCAAGGTTTCTTATGCTCTGCGCAATTTGTTTGCCGCCACTGGCTGGCGGCTTACGCTATCCGCTATTCTGTATACACCCCCATTTCACTCCCTGCCTGCCGGAGAAATACTGATGGATTTAGCCTTATTCGACCTGGATGAAACCCTGATTGATGATGACAGCGCCAGCCTGTGGATGCGCTGGTTAGTCACCGAGGGGTTTGCGCCGGCGGAACTGGAACAGCAGGAACAGCAACTGATGCAGCTCTATTATCAGGGCAAGCTGTCGATGGAGGATTACATGCAGGCCACGCTGGCCCCGTTGGCCGGCCTGAACACCCAGACGGTGGCCGGTTGGGTGCAGCGTTATATCCGCCGCGATATTCTGCCGCGGGTCTATCCCGCCGCCCGTGAACGACTGCTGTGGCACCGTGAGCGCGGCGACTGCATTTTGGTTATTTCCGCCACCGGCGAACATCTGGTCGCGCCGATAGCCGCACAGTTGGGGGCCGACGGCGCACTGGCGATTGGCGTTGAGGTGCAAGACGGTCGCTTCACCGGTAACACTTACGGCACCATGACTTACCAACAGGGTAAGGTGACTCGCCTGAAGAAATGGCTGGCTGAACACCCGGAGCTGAGCTTTGAACACAGCCACGGTTACAGCGACTCCCTCAACGACAAGGCGATGCTGGAGTACGTCGATAGCGCTACGGTGATCAACCCGGACACCGAACTCAAGGCGCTGGCGGTGGAACAGGGTTGGGAAATTTGCCGCTGGGAACGTTAAATGGCAACCTGGTCGGCAAAAAATGCCTTCCGGTGTGACAACGCCCCCATTGTGGCGTACGAATAACAGCTTAGAGCCTATCCCAGTAGGCGTTATTGTCGCAGCCAGTTTGGACACGGACAGCGCGGAAAAACCGCAGCGTACACGAAGTACGTGAGGATTTTGAGCACTGCCCAGGGGCAAAATGGCAAGTAAGATAGCCTAATGGGATAGGCTCTTAGGTTAATTCACCCGTATAAAGAGGCGTTCTATGCTGACCATTTGGGGTCGTGAAAATTCGAACAACGTCAGGAAAGTGCTGTGGTGCGCCGCAGAACTGGAGCTGAACTACAGCCATATCAATGCCGGTGGCGCATTCGGCAAGGTGAACGATGAGCTCTACCGTTCATTAAACCCGAACGGCCTGGTGCCGTTGCTGCAGGACGATGACTTCGTGCTATGGGAATCCAACACCATAGTGCGCTATCTGGCGGCAAAGTTTGGCAGTGCGCCATTCTACCCGCAGGATCTACAGGCCCGTGCCAGCGCTGAGAAATGGATGGACTGGACCACCGCCACCATTGTCAGCCACTTTAGCGTGGTGTTCTGGGGCCTGGTACGCACCAAGCCGGAACTGCGCGACATGGCCAAGATTGAAGCGGCGATCGCCGCGTTGGAAAAGCACTTCGACATCGTGGAAGACACCCTGGGCCGCCAGCCTTATCTTTCCGGCGAGTCATTCGGTATCGGTGACATTCCGCTTGGCAGCTTTGCTTACGCCTGGTTCTCTATGCCGATTGAGCGCCAACCCCGCCCGAACATGGAACGCTGGTACCAACGGTTAACCACGCGTCCCGCTTATCAGCGCGGCGTGATGAGTGAATTGACCTGAGTTTTCTGCGCCCCTGTCGGGGCGCTATTATTTCTCCGCCCGTTGCCGGAACGTCACCTTGAAGTCATCCAGCCCTGCTTGGCGGCCCCGCCCCCGCCGCCCGTAACGCCCCCAGTGTGCTGACTCCAATGTTTATATTAAATTTCAACATGTTGCCTTTTCCGTGGACTGTGCTTAAGTTAAGGGTTCACCAAGGAGGAAACATGAACATCACCGTTACCGAAATACCTGACGAAGAGACCCTCAACGTTATCCGTTTGGGGCTGCGAGCCCATAATAGTCCGTATATTGACCCTACCCAACGCAAACCCCTTGCCGTCTATAGCAAGGATGAAGCCGGTCGGGTGGTCGCAGGCTTGACCGGTGAGACCTGGGGCAACTGGTTGAGCGTGGAATGGTTGTGGGTGGATGATTCGCAGCGCGGCAGCGGGTTAGGTCGCAAGGTGGTCCTGGCGGCGGAACAGGAAGCCAAGGCGCGGGGTTGTCGTTATGTTCGCCTGGATACCTTCAGCTTTCAGGCGCGACCTTTCTACGAGAAACTCGGTTACCAACTACAGATGACGCTGCAGAATTATCCGGTTGAGCACGAATGTTACGTTCTCACCAAAACTCTTATTGAATAGCAGGTGGCTTGATGGAAACCGCAACCATGGTTGTGAATTGCGTGGCGTACAAAGCCGGTCAACGGCTGGGCGAAGTGACCATTGATGATATCAGCGAAGTGGTCAAACAGCCGGACACCTTCGTCTGGCTCGGGTTGTGGCAGCCGGAAGACGCCTTTATGCGCAAGGTTCAGGAGGAGTTTGGACTGCACGATCTGGCGATTGAGGACGCGCTTTGCGCCCACCAGCGGCCCAAGCTGGAAGCCTACGGCGACTCGTTGTTTATCGTGATTAAAACTGCGCAGTGGGGCCAGGACGAAGTCGAGTACGGTGAAACCCACTTCTTTGTCGGCAAAAACTTTCTGGTCACGGTGCGTCACGGTGATTCGCCCAGCTATGCGCCGATCCGTCTCAAGGCCGAGGAAAACCACAAACAGATGTGCCGTGGGCCGGGCTTTGCCTTGTATTCGGTGATGGACTTTGTGGTTGATAACTACCGCACCGTGGTGGCGAAGTTCGAGACGGAGATCGAAGCCATCGAAGCCAACATGTTCAAATCCGAGTTTGATCAGGCCGCCATTGAGAACGTCTATACCCTGCGGCGCCACCTGCTGGCGTTGCGCAATGCTGCGATGCCGATGGACGAAATCTGCAATCAGCTGATTCGCCTGCATGAAGAGGTGATCCCGAAAGAGCTGCGCGCCTACGTGCGAGATGTGCAAGACCATGCGCGCCAGGTAGTCAGCACTATCGACGATATGCGCGAAATGCTGACCAACGCCATGCACGTCAACCTGGCGCTGGTCACGGTGAAACAGAACGAAGTGGTAAAACGACTGGCGGGATGGGGGGCAATACTGGCGATCCCAACGGTAATATTCAGCCTGTACGGCATGAACTTCGCCAATATGCCGGAACTGAAATTCCCCTGGGCCTATCACACCATCCTCGGGGTGACCGCCGTCGGCTGCTTCTTCCTGTATCAAAAACTGAAGAGATCCGGCTGGCTGTAGCGGGTAATGGGGCGACCTGCCACAGCCCCATGGTTACCCATTATTCCGGCTGTACCTGCGGCTGAGAACTTGGCCGGGTCAGCAGGCTGCCAATCAGAAAGGCCGCCCCGCCCGCCAACAGACCGCCGCAGATTGGGCTGTTGGCCTCAATGCCGTGATAATACATCAGCACCAATACGCTCAGACTGCCGGTCAGCATGCTGGCGATAGCACCGGTGCTGGTGGCACGTTGCCAGAAAATCGCACCGATCAGCGGGATCAACATACCGCCCACCAACAGGTTATAGGCCAGCGTTAGCGCCATCATCACGTCGCGCACCACGAACGCCAGCCCCAACATAATGCAACCCATGACAAACGTCGTGAATCTCCCGGCCGCCAGCCCACCGGAGGGCCGCTTGCGAATAGCCGGCAATACATCCTCCAGCGCGATGGTTGACGATGCCAACAAACAGGCACTGGCCGTCGACATCAGCGCCGCCAACGCCGCCGCAGCCACCAGCCCGCTAACGCCCGGCGGCAGCACCGCCTGAGCAATGGCGGCAAAGGCGCCGTCGGTATTGGTCAGTTGCGGCAGTACCAACTTGCCGGCCATGCCAATCAGAGCACCGGCCACCCCATACAGCACGCAGTACACCCCAGCCCCCAACCCGGCGTAGCGAGCAATATTGGTGCTACGGGCGGTAAATACCCGCTGCCAGATATCCTGACCAATCAGAATGCCGAAGAAGTAGATCAGGAAGAACACCAGGATGGTATCGAGCCCGATCGACGACAGCTGGTAGTAACTGTCCGGCAGCAGGTGACTGAATGCCGCCCAGCCACCGGCCTTGACGATGCTCATCGGCATCAACACCAGCATCATGCCGACGGTCATGATGATAAACTGGATGATGTCGGTTAGCGTCAATGACCACATGCCGCCCAGCGTGGAATAAAGCACCACCAAACCGCCGCCGAGCAGAATTGATGCGGTGAACGACAACTCAAACATCACCTGCATCACACTGCCGATAGCAATAATCGAGGTAACGGCCACCATCAGGTCATAAGCCAGCATAATGGCACCGCTGGTGACCCTGGCGGCCGGATGATAGCGCCGCGCCAACACCTGGCTGACGGTGTAGAGCTTTAGCTTGAGCAAGGGTTTGGCCAACACCATGCTCAATACGACAATCCCCGCCCCCAGCGCACCACACAGCCACACGCCCGAGATCCCGTAGGTGTAACCCAGCTTAACGCTGCCAATGGTAGACGCCCCGCCAAGCACTACAGCGGACAGTGTACCCAGGTACAAACAGGGCCCCAGATTGCGGCCAGCCACCAGATAATCTTCCTTGGTGGTGGCCCGGCGAACGCCAAGCCAACCCACCGCCCCTATCACCAAAAAGTAAAACACTACTACCAGCAGGTCGAGATTCATCGGTCACTCCGCATGCTTGTTATTATTCGGTATCAGGCGCAACGGCTCCGCCGATCGGGTTATCGCCGTCGCCTTATTGCGACGGCAGTACACACAGCATTTCAAACAACAGGTTAGCCGCCAGTAGCGCGGTGTTGCCGGAACGATCGTAAGGTGGAGAAACCTCCACCACGTCACTGCCGACCAGGTTCAGCCCCCGGCAGCCTCTGACAATTTCCAGGCCTTGCCAGACCGACAGCCCGCCGACCTCCGGCGTGCCGGTGCCCGGAGCAAATGCCGGATCCAGGCCGTCGATGTCGAAACTGAGATAAACCGGTGCATTGCCCATCTGTTCGCGCACTTCCTCCATCAGCGGTGCCAACGAGCGGTACCAGCAGGCTTCTGCCGGTACCACGCGGAACCCCTGCTTGCGCGACCAATCGAAATCATCAGCCTCATAGCCGCTGCCGCGCAGGCCAATCTGAATGACCCGTTGTGGCTGTAATAACCCCTCTTCAAAGGCCCGCCGGAAAGTCGTCCCGTGCGCCAACTTTTCACCAAACATCTCTTCGTTGGTGTCTGAGTGAGCATCTACGTGAATCAAGCCGACCGGGCCATATCGGCTGGCCATGGCGCGCAGCACTGGTAACGTCAGCGTGTGGTCGCCCCCCAGCGTCAGTGGAATGCAGCCGTGGGCCAGAATACCGTTATAGGCCAGCTCAATGCGGCGAACGCTGTCTTCCAGGCTATAAGGATTGATGGCGACATCCCCCAGGTCGGCAACCTGCAGCCGTTCAAAAGGTGCGGCAGCGGTGCCCATGTTGTAAGGACGGATCATCACCGACTCTTGCCTGATTTGCCGCGGCCCATAGCGCGTGCCACTGCGGTTAGACGTACCAATATCGAGGGGAATACCGACGAAGGCCGCATTCAGCCCCCCGTGCATCGTCGGCGACGGGGAGCCGCATCATGGTGGGGATGCCGGCAAAACGCGGCATATCGTTACCGCTTTGGGGTTGATTCAGCATGATCTTTCCTTATTCGGCCGTTAGATAATTTCAACATTTGGATAACAAATACAGGCTACCCGCCACCTGACAGGGCTACCATTCCATCTTTGGGATGTAAGCATTGAAAACACCGATGCTTGGTAACCAATTGAACCATTGGATTTTATTTAGCATTCGTGACATAAAAAGACAGATTTACGACCGCCAGCTTCATTTTTGGGGTGTTGTAAAATGGTTAATAAACGCTATTACTGCGGAGGAACGGATGCTCACCAACCTAAGCGATATTGATCTGCGACTGCTGCGGGTATTCGTCGCCGTCGCCGAAGCCCATGGCGTCAGCGCTGCCCAGGAAACGTTGCTGATGAACCAGTCGACCATCAGCACCCATCTCGCCACCCTGGAGACCCGGTTGGGATTTCGTCTGTGTCAGCGAGGCCGCTCCGGTTTTATGCTGACGCCGAAAGGCGAACGCATGCTGATCGCCTGCCGTACCCTGTTCAATGCCGCTCGGGACTTTACCCGCGTCAGTCAATCCCTGAACGGGCTGCTAACCGGTGATTTGCAGATTGGCCTGGTAGATAATCTGGTGTCGCTGCCGGGCAATCCCTTCAGCCATGCCATCAAACAATTTCAACGCCGACACCAGGATGTGCAGTTACAGTGCCGCATTTGCGCCCCCGGCGAAATAGAACAGGGGCTGCTGAATCAGCAACTCGATTTGGGCATCGGCTATTTCGGTCAGCAGTTGGACGAGCTACAGTACCAGCCCTGGATAGCAGAGACGCAGGCGGTTTATTGCAGCAGCGATCATCCGCTGTTTTCGCTGGAGCAACCGGGCCGTGAACAGATTGAAAATGCACGCTGGGTTAAACGCGGCTATTTGTTGGCACAGCAACTTTGTCCGCTGGCACCGTTAAACCTCGGCGCCGTCGCCCATCATATGGAAGGCGTCGCCCATTTGGTGCTCAGCGGTGAGTATCTCGGTTATCTGCCCACCCATTACGCTGCGCGTTGGGTAGAACAAGGCGCATTGAAACAGTTGGGGGGGCAAGCGCTGTCTTATCAGGCGGCATTGAGCCTGGTGACCCGCCCGGGGTTGCCGAAAGAAGCGCTGAGCGCATTGCTGGAGGATTTGCAGCGCGCCGGGGAGGTTTCAGCCGCTATCGCGCTGATGTAGCAACCCTGCAAACTGCATAAAAAAATGCCCCGCACGTGGCAGGGCATGTTCAAACGCTTAGTTGACCGGCATACGCGCAGGATCCGGGTACTGATATTCAAACCCCAGTTCATTGCAGATACGGCTGCCGTCCACCAGCCGACCGCCCTGCTCCGTCTCGGCAGCAAACTGCGGCGGCGACAGATTTAATTGTTCGGCCAGCGCCGGGTAGAACTCACGCTTGGTGGGATGGGCCGGGGCGCACAGGTTATAAACATGGCCGCCTTTCGGCAGTTTCAGCAGCAGTTGGATCGCGCCGATCACGTCGTCCTGATGCACCAGATTGACCCCTTGCGAACCGCCTTTGACATCGACTTTGCCCGCCAGGAAACGTCCAGGATGGCGATCGCCTCCCACCAGCCCCGCCAGGCGCAAAATATCCACCGAAGTGTTCGGCAGTTCATGCAGCCAACGCTCTAGCTCCGCCAGCACCAGCCCGGAAGGTGAAACCGGCTTCAAGGGCGAATCTTCGCGTACCGTGCCGGTAGTTTCTCCATACACCGAAGTTGAACTGGTAAACAGGATGCGCGGCACACCAAAGGCCATGGCGCTGTCCACCAGCATGCGCACCGCATTAAAATAGTTTTCGCTGCCTTCGACGGTACGGCGGGCTGGGAGTGTCACCACCAGCGCATCGACGCGCAGCAGCGCCTCCAGATCCTCCGGTTCGCAAATCAGTTCCGGCGTCAGTTCCAGCTGATAGCATTCAATCCCGCTCATCCGTGCGGCCTCGACGCCATCCGGCGTGGTTTTACTGCCAACAACGTCAAACCCACGGCTCATCAGCGACAGAGCCAGCGGCATACCCAACCAACCCAGGCCAATAATGGCTACCTTTTTCATCAGCTTCCTCTCTTGAAGACTGCAACGCTTTGCCCATTAAGGCTACGCCAGTCGGCGTAGTGATTCAATCCACCGACCTTAAGCTTAGGTAAAGTCGCGTCTGGCTAATAATTCATCCTGTTTCAATAAATTAAATTTATGACGAGAAAAAAGAGTTGCGTGAAAGACAGTGGATAGTTTAGGTTAATTAGCAATTGAGTTTGTAGCGACTTTATACAGAGAAAACACCATGACACGCATTCAGTTCAGCCACCATCATCACCATCACCCTGACTAGTCTTTCAGGCGATGTGTGCTGGAAGACGGTTTTTTAATCTTCCAGTGGCGCGCAGAATGCAAGAGAGAGCCCTCGGAAGATTTCTTCCGAGGGTTTTTTTTTGGCTCCGGACAGACAGATAAAATAATTTTCATAATAAATTCAAATACCCCAAATAATTCGAGTTGCTTGTAGGCGGCAACTGAGTGAATCCCCAGGAGCTTACTCAAGTAAGTGACTGGAGTGAATGAAGGCAGCCAACACCCAAGCCACTTGAAGTATGACGGGTATAAAATTACAGATTAAACAGAGGTTACCATGCTGGATAAAACACGTTTACGGATAGCAATGCAGAAATCGGGCCGCCTGAGCGATGAGTCTCAGGAGTTGCTGGCGCGCTGCGGTATCAAAATCAACCTGCAGCAACAACGCCTGATTGCCTTCGCGGAGAATATGCCGATCGATATCCTGCGCGTCCGCGATGACGACATCCCGGGCCTGGTGATGGATGGCGTGGTCGACCTGGGTATTATCGGTGAGAACGTGCTGGAAGAAGAACTGCTCACCCGCCGCGCTCAAGGCGAAGACCCACGTTATTTCACCCTGCGTCGCCTGGATTTCGGCGGGTGCCGCCTGTCGCTGGCCACTTCACTCGACAGTGAATATACCGGCCCGCAAAGCCTGCAAGACGCCCGCATCGCCACCTCTTACCCGCACCTGCTCAAGCAATACCTCGACAAACAGGGCGTGCGCTTCAAATCCTGTTTGCTGAACGGTTCGGTCGAAGTCGCTCCACGTGCCGGTTTGGCCGACGCCATCTGTGACCTGGTCTCCACCGGCGCCACGCTGGAAGCCAACGGGCTGCGTGAAGTTGAAGTAATTTACCGCTCAAAAGCCTGCCTGATCCAGCGCGATGGCGAAATGCCGGAAGCCAAGCAGCAGTTGATCGACCGTCTGATGACCCGTATTCAGGGCGTGATCCAGGCGCGTGAATCCAAGTACATCATGCTGCACGCACCAAGCGAGCGCCTGGACGAAATCGTCGCGCTGCTGCCGGGTGCCGAACGCCCGACCATTCTGCCATTGGCCGGGGCACAGAACCGCGTAGCCATGCACATGGTCAGTAGCGAAACCCTGTTCTGGGAAACCATGGAAAAGCTGAAAGCGCTCGGTGCCAGCTCGATTCTGGTATTGCCTATTGAGAAGATGATGGAGTAAGGCCATGTCGAACTTCAATACTCTGGTCAATTGGGCAGACTGCAGCGTCGAACAGCGCACGGCACTGCTGATGCGTCCGGCGATCTCCGCCTCGGACAGCATCACCCGCACGGTGAGCGAAATCCTCGACAACGTGAAGGCCAATGGCGATCAGGCGCTGCGCGAATACAGCGCCAAATTTGATAAAACCGAAGTTGGCGCACTGCGCGTCACCGCAGAACAAATAGCGGCTGCCAGCGCGCGTCTGGGTGATGAGATCAAACAGGCGATGGCCGTAGCGGTTGGTAATGTGGAAACCTTCCACAATGCGCAAAAGTTGCCGCCGGTTGATGTGGAAACCCAGCCGGGTGTGCGTTGCCAGCAGGTAACCCGCCCGATCGACTCGGTTGGCCTGTATATTCCCGGCGGCTCCGCGCCGCTGTTTTCTACCGTGCTGATGCTGGCAACACCGGCACGCATCGCCGGCTGCCGCCGCGTAGTGCTGTGTTCACCGCCACCGATTGCCGATGAAATTCTGTATGCCTCGCAACTGTGCGGAGTAGAAGAGGTATTTCAGGTTGGCGGCGCACAGGCGATCGCCGCTATGGCATTCGGTACCGACTCCGTACCGCGCGTGGCAAAAATCTTCGGGCCGGGCAATGCCTTTGTCACCGAAGCCAAACGTCAGGTCAGCCAACGACTGGACGGCGCCGCCATCGACATGCCGGCCGGCCCCTCCGAAGTGCTGGTGATCGCCGACGCCGGTGCCACGCCGGCGTTCGTCGCCTCGGACCTGCTGTCGCAGGCAGAGCATGGCCCGGACTCGCAGGTGATTTTGTTGACGCCGGATGCCGCGATGGCACAGGCGGTACGCGATGCCGTAGAACAGCAACTGGCACAATTACCACGCGCCGAAACTGCACGTCAGGCGCTGGCCAGTAGCCGACTGATTGTCACCAAAGATTTGGCCGAATGCGTGGCCATCAGCAATCAGTATGGCCCGGAACACCTGATCATTCAGACCCGCGACGCCCGCGCTCTGGTCGACAGCATCACCAGCGCCGGTTCGGTGTTCCTTGGTGACTGGTCACCGGAGTCTGCCGGTGACTATGCGTCCGGCACCAACCACGTGCTGCCAACCTATGGTTACACCGCCACCTGCTCCAGTTTGGGGCTGGCGGACTTCCAAAAGCGCATGACGGTACAAGAGCTGACGCCGCAGGGCTTTATGAACCTGGCCGCCACCATTGAGACCCTGGCCGCCGCCGAGCAGTTGATTGCCCACAAAAACGCCGTGACCCTGCGCGTTGCCGCCCTGAAGGAGCAAGCATGAGCATTGAAAATCTGGCACGCACCAACGTGCGCGATCTGACCCCTTATCAGTCGGCACGCCGCCTGGGTGGCAACGGCGACGTGTGGCTGAATGCCAACGAATACCCGATCGCCCCAGAGTTCCAACTGACCGCTCAAACCTTTAACCGTTACCCAGAGTGCCAACCGGCACTGGTGATCGAACGCTACGCCGAGTACGCCGGGGTTAAAAAGGACCAGGTGCTGGTCAGCCGTGGGGCAGACGAAGGTATCGAGCTGCTGATCCGCGCATTCTGCGAGCCAGGAAAAGACGCCATCTTGTTCTGTCCGCCGACCTACGGCATGTATGCCGTCAGCGCCGAAACCTTTGGTGTGGAACGCCGTACCGTGGCGGCTAAACAGGACTGGCAGCTGGATTTGCCGGCCATCGCCGACAGCCTGGACAACGTTAAACTGATTTACGTCTGCAGCCCCAACAATCCGACCGGCAACCTGATCGATGCCAACGATCTGCGCAGCCTGCTGGAAATGGCCAAAGGCAAGGCGATCGTTGCGGTCGACGAGGCCTACATCGAATTTTGCCCACAGGCAAGCGTCGCCGGCTGGCTGAACGAGTACCCCCACCTGGCTATCTTGCGCACCCTGTCCAAGGCCTTTGCACTGGCTGGTTTGCGCTGCGGTTTTACCCTCGGCAATGAAGATTTAATCGCTCTGTTGCTGAAGGTGATCGCCCCTTACCCGCTCTCCACTCCGGTCGCCGATATCGCCGCCCAGGCGCTCAGCACCGAGGGGATCCGCATCATGCGCCAACGGGTTACCGAAATTGCCGCCAACCGTAGTTGGCTGCTGCAGGCGCTGCAAAACTGTGCCTGCGTTGAACAGGTTTTCACCAGCGACAGCAATTACCTGCTGGCACGATTCACTGCCTCCAGTAATGTGTTTAAAACCTTGTGGGATCAGGGCATCATCTTAAGAGACCAAAATAAACAACCGGGGTTATCCGGCTGCCTGCGCATCACCATAGGCACCCGTGAAGAATGCCAGCGCGTGGTTGATGCGCTGTCTGCCCTGCCCGGTGCAACCAAGACTCGCCAGGAGCCAATGTGAGCCAGAAATTCCTCTTTATTGACCGTGACGGCACGCTGATTGCTGAACCACCAGAAGATTTCCAGGTCGACCGCCTGGATAAACTGGCGCTGGAGCCGGATGTGATCCCTTGCCTGCTGGAGCTGCAGCAGGCGGGTTATCAACTGGTGATGATCACCAACCAGGATGGCCTCGGCACCGCCAGTTTCCCACAGGAAACCTTCGATCCGCCGCATAACCTGATGATGCAGATCCTCAGCTCACAGGGTATTCATTTTGAAGATATTCTGATCTGCCCGCACCTGCCAGCGGACAACTGTGACTGTCGCAAACCGAAGACCGCGCTGGTCAAAGGCTATCTCGAACCCGGCGTGATGGATACCGTCCACAGCTACGTGATCGGCGATCGTCCGACCGACGTGCAACTGGCTGAGAATATGGGCATTCAGGGGCTGCGTTATCAGCGTGGCTCCCTGGGTTGGAAAGAAATTACTCGCCAACTGACCCAGCGCGATCGTCATGCACAGGTTAACCGCGTGACCAAGGAAACGCAGATTGACGTCAACGTCTGGCTGGATCGCGAAGGCGGCAGCAAGATCAAGACCGGCGTGGGCTTCTTCGATCACATGCTGGATCAGATCGCCACCCACGGCGGCTTCCGCATGGATATCAACGTCAAAGGCGATCTGTATATTGACGACCACCACACCGTAGAAGACACCGGCCTGGCGCTGGGCGAAGCGCTGAACAAGGCGCTGGGCGACAAGCGCGGCATCGCACGCTTCGGCTTTGTTCTGCCGATGGACGAGTGCCTGGCGCGCTGTGCGCTGGATATCTCCGGCCGCCCGCACCTGGAATACAAAGCGGAATTCAACTATCAGCGCGTCGGCGACCTGAGCACAGAAATGGTCGAGCACTTCTTCCGTTCGCTGTCCTACACCATGGGCTGCACCCTGCACCTGAAAACCAAGGGTAAAAACGACCACCACCGTGTCGAAAGCCTGTTCAAAGTGTTTGGCCGCACGCTGCGCCAGGCGATCCGCGTTGAGGGCAACACCCTCCCGAGTTCAAAAGGAGTGCTGTGATGGACGTGGTGATTCTGGACACCGGCTGCGCCAACCTGGCCTCCGTCACCTACGCGGTGCAGCGTTTGGGCTACCGCCCGGAAGTGAGCCGTGCCCCGGAAACTGTCCTGCGCGCCGACAAGCTGTTCCTGCCGGGCGTGGGTACCGCGCAGGCGGCGATGGATCAACTGGAACAGCGCGAGCTGATTGAGTTGATCAAGGCCTGCACCCAGCCGGTGCTGGGGATTTGCCTCGGCATGCAGTTGCTGGCAAAAAGCAGCGAAGAGAACGGCGGCATCGACACGCTGGGCATTATTGATACCCCGGTAACCCAGATGACCGACTTCGGTCTGCCTCTGCCACACATGGGCTGGAATCAGGTCTCTGCCCAGGCGGGCCATCACCTGTTCCGCGGCATCGAAGAGGGTGCCTACTTCTACTTCGTTCACAGCTATGCGATGCCGATATGCCCAAGCACCATCGCCCAGGCGAATTACGGCGAGCCCTTCACCGCCGCCGTGCAAAAAGACAACTTCTTCGGCGTGCAGTTTCATCCAGAGCGATCTGGCGCGGCCGGTGCGCAATTGTTGAAAAACTTTCTGGAGATGTAGGCAGCATGATTATTCCGGCTTTGGATTTGATCGACGGCAACGTGGTTCGCTTGCATCAGGGCGATTACGGCCAGCAGCGCGACTACGGCAACGATCCGCTGTTACGCCTGCAGGACTATCAGCAACAGGGCGCGCAGGTATTGCATCTGGTCGACCTGACCGGCGCGAAAGACCCGACCGCGCGCCAAATCCCCCTGCTGCGTAAGCTGCTGGCGGGGGTTAACGTACCGGTTCAGGTCGGCGGCGGTATTCGCAATGAGCAGGACGTCGCTGCCCTGCTCGAGGCCGGCGCGACCCGCGTGGTGATCGGCTCTACCGCGGTAAAACAGCCGCAGTTGGTACAGGGCTGGTTCGAACGCTACGGTGCCGATGCCATGGTACTGGCGCTGGACGTACGCATAGAGGAAGACGGCAGCAAACGCGTGGCGATCAGCGGCTGGCAAGAGAATTCTGACGCCACACTGGAACAGGTGGTTGAGCAGTTCTTGCCTTATGGCCTCAAGCACGTACTGTGCACCGATATTTCCCGTGACGGGACATTGGCCGGTTCCAACGTGGCGCTGTATCAGGAAATCAGCCAACGATATCCGCAGATCGCCTTCCAGGCCTCTGGCGGTATCGGTAATTTGGAGGATATCGCCCAGCTGCGCGGCAGTGGCGTTGAGGGTGTGATTGTGGGGCGTGCCCTGCTGGAAGGTAAGTTTAGCGTTGAGGAGGCGATCGCATGCTGGCAAAACGGATAATCCCGTGCCTGGATGTTAAAGACGGGCAGGTAGTGAAAGGCGTGCAGTTCCGCAACCATGAAATTATCGGCGACATCGTGCCGCTGGCGCAGCGCTATGCGCAGGAAGGCGCGGACGAACTGGTGTTTTACGATATCACTGCGTCAAGCGACGGCCGGGTGGTAGATAAAAGCTGGGTATCACGAGTGGCCGAGGTGATCGACATCCCCTTCTGCGTCGCCGGTGGAATTAAAAGCCCCGAAGACGCCAGCCAGATCCTGTCTTTCGGCGCCGACAAAATTTCCATCAACTCCCCGGCGCTGGCCGATCCGACGCTGATTAGCCGCCTGGCGGATCGCTTTGGCGTGCAGTGCATTGTGGTAGGCATTGATACCTGGTTCGAAGCTGAAACCGGCAAGTACCACGTTAACCAGTACACCGGAGACGAAAGCCGCACCCGCGTCACCGAGTGGGAAACCCTCGATTGGGTGAAAGAAGTGCAGAAGCGCGGCGCCGGCGAAATTGTGCTGAATATGATGAATCAGGACGGCGTGCGTAACGGTTACGATTTGGAGCAGCTGCGCCTGGTGCGCGACGTGTGCAAAGTGCCATTGATCGCCTCCGGCGGCGCAGGCACCGTGGAACACTTCCTGGAAGCCTTCCGCGATGCCGATGTCGATGGCGCACTGGCCGCTTCGGTGTTCCACAAACAAATCATTAATATCGGTGACCTGAAAAGGTTCTTGTCCGAACAAGGTGTGGAGATCCGCCTGTGTTAACAGAACAACAAAGAAACCAGCTGGACTGGGAAAAAACGGATCGCTTGCTGCCGGTAATCATCCAGCATGCCGTATCCGGCGAAGTGCTGATGCTCGGCTATATGAATCAGGAAGCGCTGGCCGTGACCGAACAGAGCGGTAAGGTCACCTTTTTCTCACGCACCAAACAGCGCCTGTGGACCAAGGGCGAAAGCTCTGGCCACTTCCTCAACGTAGTCAGCATCACCCCAGATTGCGACAACGATACGCTGTTGATTCTGGCCAATCCAATCGGCCCAACCTGCCACCTGGGTAACACCAGTTGCTTCCACCCGGCCAGCAGCGATTGGGGATTTCTGTATCAGTTGGAACAGCTGCTGGCAGAACGCAAGACGGCCAGCCCCGACAGCTCTTATACCGCCAGCCTGTACGCCAGCGGCACCAAGCGTATCGCGCAGAAAGTCGGTGAAGAAGGCGTGGAGACCGCACTGGCCGCCACGGTGAACGACCGCGAAGAGTTAACCAACGAAGCTTCTGATCTGATTTATCACCTGTTGGTGCTGCTGCAGGATCAGGATTTGGACTTGAGTAAAGTGATTGGACGGTTGCGCGAGCGGCACCAGAAATAACCTTGTTTTTCAGGCAAAAAAAAGCCGCCGGGCGTAAACCTCGGCGGCTTTTTTATACTTCAAACGTCGGGATTATTCCATCCATTCGGTATGGAATACGCCTTCTTTGTCGATACGTTTGTAAGTGTGAGCACCGAAGTAGTCGCGCTGCGCCTGGATCAGGTTGGCAGGCAGAACCGCTGAACGGTAGCTGTCGTAGTAGGCAATCGCCGCAGAGAAGGTTGGCGTTGGAATGCCGTTCTGCACCGCATAGGAAACTACGTCACGCAGCGCCTGCTGGTATTCATCAGCAATCTGCTTGAAGTATGGTGCCAGCAGCAGGTTGGCGATATCCGCGTCGTGTGCATAAGCGTCGGTGATTTTCTGCAAGAACTGAGCGCGGATGATACAGCCGGCGCGGAAGATCTTGGCAATATCGCCGTAATGCAGGTCCCAGTTGTTTTCTTTGGAAGCGGCTTTCAATTGAGAGAAGCCCTGCGCATAAGAAACGATTTTGCCCAGGTACAGTGCGCGGCGCACTTTCTCAATGAATTCGGCCTTGTCACCGCTAACGGGTGTCGCTTTAGGGCCGGTCAACACTTTAGACGCGGCAACACGCTGGTCTTTCAGTGAAGACAGGTAGCGAGCGAACACCGATTCGGTGATCAGTGACAGCGGCTCGCCCAGATCCAGAGAGCTCTGGCTGGTCCATTTGCCAGTGCCTTTGTTGGCTGCTTCGTCCAGGATCACATCAACCAGATATTTACCTTCTTCATCTTTCTTGGTGAAGATATCTTTGGTGATGTCGATCAGGTAGCTGTTCAGTTCGCCTTTGTTCCACTCGGCAAAAGTTTCAGCCAGCTGTTCGTTGCTCAGATTCAACGCTTGTTTCAACAGGGAGTATGCTTCTGCAATCAGCTGCATGTCGCCGTACTCGATACCGTTATGCACCATCTTCACATAATGACCGGCACCGTCAGCGCCGATATAGGTCACGCAAGGCTCGCCTTCCGCTACCGCAGCGATTTTCTTCAGGATTGGGGCAACCAGTTCGTAAGCTTCTTTCTGGCCACCTGGCATGATTGAAGGGCCTTTCAATGCGCCCTCTTCACCACCGGAAACGCCGGTGCCGATGAAGTTGAAACCTTGGTCAGACAGTTCACGGTTACGACGTATGGTGTCCTGATAGTAGGTATTGCCACCGTCGATCAGAATATCGCCTTTATCCAGGTGCGGAGTCAGGGAAGCAATGGTCTTGTCAGTCGCTTCGCCCGCTTTCACCATCAGCAAAATGCGGCGTGGTTTTTCCAGCGATTCAACGAACTCTTCAACGGTGTAGTGCGGCACCAGGTTTTTACCTGGGTTCTCGGCAATAACTTCATCAGTTTTATCGCCTGAACGGTTGAAGATCGAAACGGTGTAACCACGACTTTCGATGTTCAGTGCCAGATTGCGGCCCATAACTGCCATGCCGACAACGCCGATTTGTTGCTTGGACATTGAGGAACTCCTGTCTGAGGATGACCCTGTTGACAACTTTGGCCAACAGGTTTTGTGATGTGGCACACATGTTAACTCAGGATTGAACCGCGTGGGTAGTGATTGGTGCGATAGGTTACATATCTCGTTTAAATTTTCAATAACTGGCTGGCAAAGTTCACAAAACAAGCGGACGCCTCAAACCAGCAGGGCGCTGGCCTGCCTGTTTCATCCGAGTTCATTTTGGCGTCCCAGTAGAGATCTATAGATTTTCGTATATTCCTCAACCATTTGCTTGGAGGTAAACATTTCTTCGTAGCGTTCATACGCCTTATTGCCAAACTGCTCTGCCAACAGAGGGTTGGCCCACAACTTATCCATGGACTTTCGCAAGGCCGAAGGATCTGACGGAGGGATCACCAACCCAGTCTGGTTATCAATATTGATGAAGGTGGTACCGGTACCGATTTCACTGGAAATCATCGGTTTTCGGTACATAGCCCCCTCCAGCAGCGATATGCCAAACGCCTCTGAACGCAGATGTGAAGGAAAAACAATGCCATAACTGAGCATCAATAGTGCCGTTTTATCCTCATCCGGCAACGCCCCAAGAAAATGGACGTTTTTCAGTCCCAGATTTTGAGCCTGCTCACGCAATTCACTTTCTATCGGCCCGGCGCCCACAATCACGATCGGATAGTCTGCACCAACGGCAGCCTCAAGCAGGATGTGCAACCCTTTGTAATAGCGCAACGTACCGATGAACAGGAAGAATGGCTGACCGATCTGCCGTTGCCATTTATCAAGCCGACTCTGTTCCGGCACGGGGTAAGTCGCTTTATTCAAGCCAATCGGGATTACGGTGACCTTATTTTTAAAGGTTTCCAATACGTCGCTAGTAGCCACATAGTTCGGTGACGTCGCGACAATACAATCTATTTTTCGCAAAAAAAGGTGCATCAGCGGCTTATAAAGCCGTAGCAGTTTTTTTTGTCTGATTATATCGGAGTGGTAACTCACTACCGTCGGCTTCTTAACTCCGGAGAGAAAGTGTACGAGATCCATGTAAGGCCATGGGAAATGGTAGTGAATGATATCCGCTTGTTCGCTGAGCTCTTTAAACTTCTTTATCACACGAAACGAGAAAGGGTTAGACGCGATGCTAAAATCTTGTCTGACTTTATGCGCAATATGCTGTGAAATAACTTCGCAACTATCCTTATCCACAGCCGTCACGGACAAGACATCCGTCGACACTCCTTTTTCGACACAGCCTTCAGCAAGCTGATATATCACTTGCTCGATGCCGCCGAAAGAGTCTGGATAATAAGTTTTATAGAAATGGAGTACTTTAATCATTATTGGCCAATTTTTGATAAACGTCTAAAGTTTGGCGAGTGCAACTTTGCCAGGAAAACGTTGCTGCATTTGACAGCCCTAGTTCGACAGCCTGTTTGCGCCACTGCTCATCAGTCAGGCCCCTGGTGATAAGCTCCGTTAATAAACAGATATCCTCTGGGACATGGGTCATCGCCGCATCGCCCACAACCTCCGGCAAAGAGGAACTGTTAGAACAGATTACCGGGGTTCCTGAACTCATCGCTTCCAAAACCGGGAGCCCGAAGCCTTCATAGTTCGAAGGAAAAACAAATAGGCTGGCGGCAGAGTACAACAGCGGTAATTCCTCTGCGGCGGCAAAACCTAGGTATTTAAGCCAGCCTTCACGCTGTCCTCGTTCGATTTCCTGCATGATGTCATCATTGCGCCATCCCTTATAGCCTGAGAGAACTAACGGATAGCGAGTGCGTAACTCTCCAGGAAGGCTTCTATAGGCATGAATTAAGGAAAGGATATTTTTTCGCGGCTCAATGGTACCAACAAATAAGGTGAAGGTTTTATAACCTAAGTCAAATTTTTTTAAAACACTGGATACCTGCTCAGCCTTGCGCGGGTAAAAATCGGGAGAACTTGCCAGATGGACCGTGTGAATTTTTTCAAGCGGATAGTCAAAATACTCATGGATCTCATTACGAATATAGTTGGATACCGTTATGAGACCATTGGCCCGGGACAATGCATCTAACATTTCTTTCTTGGTAAAACGATTCCTTTTGGGATCGAAGCAGTGCTCCCATTTGAAGGGCGACAGATCGTGAAACGTTGCAACGGAGAGGCCCTCAAAAGGAGGGAGAAAAAAGTTAGGACCATGGAAAAGACAACGCTCATAGCCACGCAGCGCCTTCTTTTTGAGCCGTGGCATCAGCACCCTATAGGCTTCAATCGCCAGCGAGTTACTTTGCACAATTTTTTTTAATCGGTGGCTCCCATCGGAGGTATTTTTTGCTGTGGGGATATCTGGTAAAAATTGAGTACCGGAAAAAAAATGAAGCTCTTCAATTTCGTTGCTGCTTTGCAAACCCTTCGCCAGCTCATAGGTATAACGCCCTATGCCAGTCAGCGGAAATTTGATTGGCTCAACAGAAAGAATTATTTTCATCTAGAATCATATTCCATGGAATATTTATGCTTTCAACATAATAAGTTCAATGCAGCAGGGCAAATAACTGCACCTGCTGCATTGAAGAGGACCAAAACTAGGAGGCTACTTGAAGTGCTTGGCTCTTAACAAACCCGTACACATATTTTCAAGCCTTCTGGCAACGGCATGATAATCATGCTGTTCGCACCATGCATCAGCACGTCGCTGTGTTTCAACTGAACACGCCGAGTTTTTGGCGATATCAGAAATAATTTCAGAAATGCCCTCTGCAACATCCGTTACCGAAGCTCCCTTAAATTTGAAGACGGCATCACCAAGATCGTCAAAGATGGCTAGCGGTGTAACCGCCACGGGCTTATGCGTCGCCATGCCGTATCTCACCGCTCCACTGGCTGACTCACCGGTATTTTGATAAGCGAAAACCAGCAGATCGGCGTCAGAGAGCAGACGCAGACTTTCTTTGTCATCAAGAAAATCGTTATGTATCTCGACCAGGTCTTCAACCTTCAGGTTGGCCGCTGTCGCTTTAAGTTCGCGCGCTAGTGCGGCAGATTCACTGACAGGATATTCTGCATTAACCAACCTTAATCGGATAGGTTTACCCAACTTTTTAAGGTAGGCCACCGCTTCGATTAGCTCTTGCAACCCTTTATGCGGCAAGCAGAAACCATAGCTAGCCACCAGAGGCAGCGCATTGCGCTTGGCTGCCACCGGCTCCTTCACGGGATAATTAATCACCCCGTGCGGGAATAGGGTCACATTATCGACCAGACCCAGCTGTTTCAGGCGGTTAATGTCAGTAATAGAGTGCACCAACAAACGATCGCACATTTTCAACGCGTCAGTCATTTCTGACAACCGGAAGTTCCAGTGCGGTTCTTTTTCCAGTGGGTCGACCGTAGAATGCATGGCCATAACGATAACCCGGCCCGCCTGATGGTGCCTTTCGATAAAGGCCGATAGCTCGCGATGGTTAAAGAACCCGTAGTTAAACTGGATAACGAGAGTATTCAAGCGCAGAGCTTCGATCTGCGCATCCAGGCCATCAAGATAGTTGTTTTCTTTCCCAACCATCCAACTCCTCAGAACATTGCTTTCATCCACATGAACCAGATCATTTGCTGTCGGTGCAAAAATCACGATTTGATCGCTCGGCATGTCAGCAACCAAATGTTGCGAGTAGGTGGCAATGCCGCATTTGGTATTCCAGGTTGAGAGCCAACCGATTCGAGCGCTCTCTTGCGCGACGTCAAAATGCTTACGCAACGCGCCGACCGCCGCGGTCGATCGCTGTGCGACATCGTCCCAGGTAAACTGACGGAGAATAAGCTCGCGGCCTTTTGACGCCATAGCAGATAACCGCGCCTTGTCGGTAGCAGCGGCCTGTTGCATTGCCTTTGTCAGACTTTCGACATCAACGCTGACCCATGACGAAGAGAACAGGCCAAAGTGTGTCTTCGCACGCTCAAAACGGTAATCAACCAGCCACGCGTTTTCTTGAGTGCAAAAATCAAGCTGCCCGCTCCAATCGGTGGTGATCGCCGGCAAACCACTCAGCATGGCTTCCGCAATCGGCAAACCGAACCCTTCGGCGCAGCTTGGCGCCACCAGCACATCGCAATACTCGTAGAGCGCCTTCAGTTCCTGCTCCGGCAAATCCTGTTCGATGATAATGACGTCAGGATAGCTGACATGCTGCTTCTGGGCCTGCTTCAACCAAGCCTGCACTTCATTGTGCGGATTAGCGAAGGTCTTAATAATCAGGGAAACGTCATCCTTGGCGGTGAAAGCGGCACCATAGGCCGCCAGCATCGCCTGAACGCCCTTGCGCGGGAAACATGAAGAGACATGCAAGAACCTGAATGCCTTAGCGTTTAGCTGTGGTTGTTTCGCGGACTGAATTCGCTCCCAATGCTCGCAACCGTTCCCCACATTAAACACGGGAACCTTGGTACCATTATCAATCAATACTTTACGCACATGTTCGGAAGTACAAAGGATCGCATCCAGCTCACGGTTGAAGTTGTTGATCCAACCTTGCGGAAAACCGCTTTCTTCCCAGGCATAGCAATGCAGGAACTTCACATCGGCCTTCATGTCACTGACGCGTGGCGGATAGAGGTTGCGGCTCAATACGTTAATCGGCCGATCGCTCTGTTGCTGAACCCGTTGCTGATATCCCTTCAGATCCACATTGCTCTCATCATTCAGGAAGGCTTCACTCGGGGCAAAGTCGCCCGGCCCCTCCGTTGAGTGCAGCAAAACCTCAACATTATCCCGACTGAGCGCACGCGCGAATTCTCTATTCACCAGAGCCAAACTGTAGGAGCTGTCATAAGGCCCTTCTACCCGCCAAGACAGCGCAGTCAAATCAATACCCTGCAGTTCCAATCGTTTGGCATTGCGATCCATCGCTTCGGCGGTGGAGCGTAAATCGTTATCTGTAGGTTCTTCGCGACATTTGAACGTGGAGATGGCGGCAATCAATTGTGATGATGTTACCGCCTCAGGCATAACTTCCCCTGCATCGGAAACCAATTTTTCAACGCGGGACAAGGCGGTAATACCTGCCTTGTCCCACGAGAACTTGCTGGCCTGATCCATCGCGTGCTGCTTAAGCTTACCGAGGAATATCTCATCACTCAGCGCCTGATGAAGCTTCTCTTTAATTGATTCCACCGAATAAGGATCAAACAGTGCATCGGCGTAACCTATCACTTCCGGAATACTGGTTACGTTAGAGCCGATAGTCGCCGCGCCACACGTCATGGCCTCCAAAATCGGCAGACCAAACCCCTCGTGCAGCGAAGCGAAAACAAACAGCTTGGTCAACTGATAAAAAACGACCAAGTCTTGCTCCGATACATATCCGGTCAGGATCATCTCGTCTTCACGCAGTTGAACGTTTTGAGCAATAGACCTCAGGTAGCTGCGATCGCTGTCCGACAGCTTACTGACGATGACCAGCTGGTTTTTTTCACGCAATGCCGGCGTTAATTTGCTATAGGCTTCAATCAAACGTTTGAAGTTTTTACGGGAATCGAAACCGCCAGGAGCATACAGCACGACATCGCGGGTAATACCGTATCGCTGTTTTAAAGTGGAAAATTCATCGCTTGATGCCTCGCTGATAACAAAATGCTCCTCTGTCGCAGCAGAGATCGTACACACCTTGTCTGCGGGGATATCCAACCATTCCATCACCTCGGCAGAGGTGTAGTCCGAGTTGGTGAGCAGCAAGTCGGCTTTCTTCAACCAATTGATTTTCTTTAGGTAGTATTCTTTATAAACTTCATCCTGAAGGTAAACGTCCGATTGCACCAATGGGATCAGATCATGATGCAACACCACCACTTTTGTTTTAGGAGTGAATTTGGCGATCGAGGTCACCGCATTATCCACATGCCCTTCAAACAAGCTGGTGATAAAAACAACATCAGGTTCAAGATTGTGCAAAAAGGCCTCGCGAACATATTCCGCGCATTCGCTCCGCCAGGCATTGTGCCTATCCATCGCTCGTACCGGGCCAGGCGCATACCAAACCGCGATATTTTCGGCCGGAACCAGGCGACTAAACTGCGCCTTCAGATCAGCGATGGTTTCCGGGAATAATGAGGACAAAGCGATAAAAATTTCATGTTGGCTGTTGTTGCGAATAATTGCTTTGGCGATCGAAATAGTATAGCGACCAATCCCACGAAAGCGGCTTTCCGTTTGTGCCCCTTGCAGGTCAATAACAATGCGCATTATGACTCTCCGTGCTTCTTATTATTTGCATTCTTTAACTGTTCATACATATCAATGGCCCTGGTCGTCATATTCTCCTGATAAACAACATGACGTTCATTCGCCATAAGATCGGCGTGATAGTTAGGTGCGGAATTCAAAACGCGTCGGAAAACAGATTGCAGCAACCGGTATACACCCAGCTTTCTAGCGCTGGAGAGCACAAAGCCCTTGAACTTTGGATGCTCATGGAACAGACCGAGGGTCGTATTGATCGTTTTTCTCAAAACCTTTTTGACCGCCTTGCGACCCCGGGCTTTGATGCCTTCATTCCGAACAGCCTGCAGTTGACAAGAAACCCACCGCAATGGATAGGACACACGCCAAGAATTACTAGCATGTACATCAATGAGTTGTTGCTGCAAGCTTTGATTGTGAGCATGAACCGCCATTAGTTCCTGATGTGACTTATCCCATTGGTGCCGGAGGAGCTCCAATTGATTGCCCATGTAGTGAAGTTTCACTGTCTGCGCACGCTGCGCCTTGTCCACTCGCTTAAATTGACTATGCAGCCGTTGGTCATAGCGATTGCTCAAATCATCGAGAGTAATCCCATATTCTTTGTCAAAATAAGGATCTAATTCGCGGACCACTGACGCGCCGGCCTCTTTCTGGGCTATCAGGCTATAATCGGGGCTGACCCCTTTCAACACGTCGACCAAATAAATCGACGAGGCAGAGTCTCTCAACGCGGCTTTTTCCTGCAGGCGCAGTATTTTAGTTCTCAGAAAGCCGTAATAGTTTGGAATGAACTCAAGCAACGCGGGTGGCAGCGGGTGGTTGTGGGTGGGGTCCATATAAAAAGAGCAGGTTCCGACGCTCACATTTTCAGGATTTGGCGTCTCCAGAATCAGCAGGCCGCCAGGTTTTAGCACCCGCAGAGCCTCTTTGACCAGTGACTGTAAAACCTCAAAGGGCAGATGTTCGGCAATATGGAAACCGGTAATGGCCAGCAGGCTGTCGTCTGCCTGCTGTTGGAGAAAGTCCAGGCAATCCATCTTCTTCACGTTCAGACCGACCTGCAAAGCGCGTTCGAGCATACCATCATCAAGATCGACACCCATGGCCGAAATTGCATTGTCTCTTAAAATTTCGAGCCACTCTCCCCGCCCACAGCCCACATCGACAACTTCAGCTGAAGGGTAAATTTTTGCCAACGCCGTGATGAAAGGAAGGTACACGGATAAGCGTTGTTTGATGTCCTGTACGCTACCCCGATGCTTTTCCTCAAAAACGCGATAGAAATCATCACTCATTCAGAAATCTCCAACTTAGGAGGCAACCAGGCTACTCCAATAAATTCTTTCTCGTCTGAATTCACAACGTTGAAAACGACCGCTAAATCGCGCCATTCGTAATTTTTACCAACGTGAGTTCCAGACGTGTGTAAAGCTACAGCAACCGAGTAGGATCCAACGCCCAAATTGGCTGAGAAAGCAAATGAAAAGGTTCGTGAGTCATTCTCTTTCAGCTCAAACAACGGCTGCCTCAGGTGATGGGTATTGGTACCAAAAACCGGCTGTCCTAATCGGTCTTTAATCATATACCCTACGACCAGCTCAGAAAGAGCCTCATTGATATGAACTTTTACCTGCAGGTTAACAGGCTGCCCCACTGTCGCAACCTCGATGCTTTCACCCTCATCGTTCAGCAGACGAATATCAATGATGCTCGCTTCACCAGAGCCTGAACGAGTCTGTAACTTTCCGTTATTTTCAACCTGGCGAATGGACAAGTTCTGTTTGTCGGCGAGCAGCGCATTATAATAATCCATTACGGATTCAGGCTCGCCCTCCATCTCTATCCTGCCCTTATTGAGCAAAATAGCCCTGTCGCATATGCTTTGGATCGCCTGCTTATCATGTGAAACCAGCAAAAGCGTGGTGCCTAATTTGCGAAACTCGCGTATCCGTTCGAAACTTTTATGCTGGAAATAGGCGTCACCAACGGACAATGCTTCATCAACAATCAGAATATCCGGCCGAATCGCTGTTGCTACGCTGAATGCCAGCCGCACCTGCATGCCGCTTGAATAAACCCGGACTGGCTGATCGATATATTCGCCGATTTCAGCAAACTCCTCGATTTCCGGCATCAGTTCCGTAATCTTTTCGACGGGAATACCCAGCAATTGACCGGACATATAAACATTCTGGCGACCAGTAAAATCAGAGTGGAAGCCCATCCCGAGCTCCAGCAGCGCGGCAACACGGCCAGAAAGAGCAATGTCGCCACAGGTTGGTTTGGCAGTGCCGGTAATCAACTTCAATAATGTGCTTTTACCCGCGCCGTTGATACCAATAATCCCCAACGCTTCGCCAGGGTCAACGTTAAAACTGATATCTTGCAGGATCCATTTCAGTTTATGTTTGACGATATTAAATGGCGAAATCCATTCAAGCAGCCGCCCGGTTTTAGACGAGTACTGTTTGTATGCCTTGCCAACATTATGTACTTTGATATAGCTCATTATAACTCGTCCACCATATCTGCAGCATGCTTCCTGAACAGTCTCATACCAAACGCGCAAAATATTATGGCCAGTACCAATACCGGCCATAATGAGTACCAGTTAGGTTGCTGATGATAGGCAAATATCGATTGGTATGACTGCATTACCCGAGCCATTGGGTTGTACATCAGTGATTTTCTTGCCCATTCCGGCAGCGAATTCAAGACGTAAACGATAGGTGTAAACCAGAACCAGAATTGCAACAATACACCAACGAACTGCCCGACGTCGCGGAAGAAAACGTTCATCACCCCCAATGTCATCCCTAGCCCAACGGTGAACAGGACTTGCAATGCCAAAACCGGCAACACGGAAAAGAATAAGACGCCTGGGAAGTTACCAGTAAAAATAAGGAAGATCAAAAACAAACTGAATATGATGCAGAAGTTTAAAATAGCGGATGCGGTAACAATAACCGGCAAACATATTTTAGGGAAACTGAGTTTTTTGATTAAATTGGCATTGGTGATAAATACACTTTGACTCTTATCCAGAATCTCAGTAAATAGCCCCCACGTCAGCACCCCGGAACACAAATAAATACTGTAAGCAAAAGGACCAGAATTATCAGGCATCCTGGCTTTCATCACCTCTGAGAACACCAGCGTATAAACTAAAATCATAGCTAACGGCTGTAATACCAACCATATTGCACCCAACATGCTGGTCTGATAACGGGACTGAAAGTCCCGTTTAATACTGCTCCAAATGAAACCCCGATAACCGTAGATGGCCAATAACATCTCTTTCATTGTTATTCTCCGCCTAAGAGTGCCAGAATCTCTTTAGTTTTCTTCTGCATCAGTTCTACATTACCCTTTGATTCAACGTTCAAACGCACGACAGGTTCGGTATTTGATGTACGCAAATTAAAACGCCACTCATCAAACTCAAGACTAATACCGTCAGTCATATCGAAAACCAAAGCATCATTTTTATAGACGTTCAAGACGCACTCAATGGCAGCCTTGGCATCAAGCAGCTTGCGGTTAATCTCGCCAGATGCCGGATAGGCACACATGCGATCCTTCACCAATTGACTCAGCGCTTTGCCTTTGGCTGAAAGCAGACTCGCAACCAGAAGCCATGGGATCATGCCGCTGTCGCAATAAGCGAAATCGCGGAAGTAATGATGTGCGCTCATCTCTCCACCGTAGATGGCGTCTTCTTTACGCATGCGTTCTTTGATAAAGGCATGCCCGGTTTTCGACATAACCGGTACACCGCCAGCCTGATTGACAATATCAATCGTGTTCCAGGACAGACGAGGATCGTGAATGATCTTGGCGCCAGGGTTAGTCTGAAGGAAAGCTTCAGCAAGTAGACCAACGATATAGTAGCCCTCAATAAAGGTTGCTTTTTCATCAAACAGGAAGCAACGGTCAAAGTCGCCGTCGAAAGCGATGCCCATATCTGCCCGATGATCAACCACCGCTTTAGCTGTGTCAGCACGGCATTCTGACAATAGCGGGTTAGGAATGCCATTAGGGAAATGGCCATCAGGTTGGTGATGAACCTTGACGAAAGATACCGGGATATTATCACGCTTGAATCGACGCTCGATCTCATCGATAACGTGGCCAGCCGCACCATTACCGGAGTTGATGACCAGTTTCATAGGCTTCAACTCAGCCGCATCAATATAACTCAGCAAATGGTCCACATACTCATCCAGAATAGAAAGAGTCTGGTAGCTGCCGCGCTGGTTTTCATCAACCGGAGCGAAGTTGTTATCTTCCGCCAGTTGCTTAATAGTCAATAGGCCCGTATCACCGCTAATCGGTTGGGCATTAGCTTTAACTAGCTTCATTCCATTGTAATTCATTGGGTTATGGCTAGCCGTAACCTCAATGCCACCATCCATACCCAGATGGAAAGTGGCGAAATACACTTCTTCTGTTCCACTCATGCCAATATCGTACACATCGGCACCGGCATCCTGAAGCCCGTTAGCCAAAGCCAGCTTGAGCGCCTCGCTCGTCAGACGTATATCCCCACCCACAATCACACGCTGCGGTTTCAGGTATTCGCCATAAGCGCGACCAATACGGTAGGCAATGTCTTCATTCAGCTCTTCACCAAGCTGCCCACGAATATCATATGCTTTAAAACAAGTTAAGGTACTCATTAAAACCTCAAGAATTAGCAACGACCGTAATGATCTTTAATACGGATAATGTCATCATCCCCTAAATAAGAGCCTGATTGAATTTCGATCAGTTCCAACGGAATATTCCCTGGATTTTCTAAACGGTGAATAACACCAATAGGAATAAACGTGGACTGATTTTCTGTCAGCAAAAAGGTTTTATCTTCGGTTGTTACTCTTGCCGTGCCCGCAAGCACCACCCAATGTTCAGTACGATGATGATGCATCTGCAAAGAGAACGCTTCGCCAGGATTCACGGTGATTCGATTCACATTAAAACGTTTTTCATCCACCAGAAGATCGCAGATGCCCCATGGGCGATACACTTCTCGATGTCTTCTGTATTCGCTGCGCTTACACTTTTTGAGGTGCTCTACGACTTTTTTGACGTCCTGCACCTTGGATTTATCAACAACCAACACAGCATCTTTAGTATTAACAATCACTAGGTTATCTACGCCAATAGCAGCAACTAACTTTTCGTCAGTATTGATATAGCAATCATGGGTATTGTGAAGGAACGTATCCCCCGTCAGCGCATTACCTGCTTCGTCCTTCTGACTGACTTCCCACAATGCCGACCATGACCCTACATCACTCCAACCTGCATCTAGCGGGATCATAACGGCATCATGAGTTTTCTCCATGACCGCATAATCAACTGATTCGTCTGGGCAACTAGAGAATGCATCATAATTAACGTTGATAAAGTTCTTATCGCACTCAGTATCCGCCAGAGAGCGACGGCATGCATCCAGAATATCGGGGCGGAACCGCTCCAACTCTTCCAAATACCGTTTGGCGCGGAACATAAACATGCCGCTATTCCAGAAGTATTCACCTGAATCGACATAAGTCTGCGCTGTCGCAAGATCTGGTTTTTCAACAAAACGTTTTACACTGGACGCTTCCGCATTTTCCCCCGTGCTTTCGCCACGTTGGATATAGCCATAGCCGGTTTCCGGCCCGGTTGGCACAATACCAAAGGTAACGAGACTTTGATCAGCAGCATAAGGCATTGCCGCTTCAATCGCGTTATGGAAGGTTGTGACGTCTTTTATGATATGGTCTGCTGCCAACACCAGCATGATGGGGTCATGCCCCTGAGCGACGGCATTCAAAGCAGCCAGAGCGATAGCCGGTGCCGTATTGCGCCCAATCGGCTCCAAAATGATGTTATGAGACAACATGTCTATTTGACGCAGTTGTTCAGCTACCATAAAGCGGTGGTCTTCGTTACAGATTACGACAGGTTCACTCACCTCTATCCCATCAAGACGTTTTAACGTTTCCTGCAGCATCGAGTGCAGGCTATGCAGACGCAAGAACTGTTTAGGGTGAAGTTCGCGGGACATCGGCCAAAGACGGCTACCTGTACCACCTGCCATAATTACCGGGAGTAACATTTTTTTTCCTTATAACGCTAGCTTTATAGCACCATAAATTAAATTAGTTAAGTAAATACATTGCGTTAAGCTACTGCACTTACTACACCTTACATATCACTGTGTGAGCCGAGGGCGCATTACTCATCACAAATGCTACCACTTCAACACCTGTAAATGAGCACAGTTCATCCCGTCAATCAGGGGCGGTGAGTTCTTCGGTACTTGTAAAAAACCACGCTACCGCCCTTGGCTCAACAGCTACCAATCGACTGATCTTTAAGTAAGTTTTATATGCTCTATCACTTACTGTCAGCGGAACATCCGCCAACTTGGCACAATATGTCATACCGTTGTCATCCTGATAGGTAACATTAGACATAAGATAACAGCGCAATATTTTTGCTGCGTATACTACCACCTTACCTATCAAAACACCTGTAGATTATCCTTTCTTTCAGCCTTATCTTAAAATGAACGCTCATTAAACCGACAGAATAAAATTCATGTCAAGAAGTAGCATAGCTATCAAATGGTTAGTTTTCTTATAATTGGGGTGGGTGCACAAATCAGGATCTATCTTAGATCGATGATCACGGTCTGCAGCATGCAGAACGTGATCATGAAAGAGGGGGATAGGTTTAATGAGAAAAGAGCTAGCTACGATATCCTTGCGGATTATTCTTTTGCCAATTCCAGGTATCACGCATCATGTCATCGATGCCGCGTCTCACTTTCCAACCCAGTTCCCGATAAGCCAGATTGGCATCAGCCCAGAAAGCTGGCAGATCACCGTCGCGTCGCGGCAAAATTTGATAAGGTATTTTTACACTTGATGCTTTTTCGAAGGCTTGCACCATTGCCAAGACTGAGTGCCCTACCCCAGCTCCCAGATTGTATGCTTTGAAGCCCTCTATTTTCTTCAGGTGATCCATCGCCATCAAGTGCCCTTCGGCCAGATCCATCACGTGAATGTAATCACGCTCACCGGTACCGTCCTTGGTTGGATAGTCACCGCCAAAAATGCCCAACTGATCCAGTTTGCCAATTGCTACCTGAGAGATATAGGGTAACAAATTGTTCGGGATACCATTTGGATCTTCACCGATCAAACCTGACTCATGCGCACCTACCGGATTGAAGTAACGCAAGGCGATAATGGAAAACTGAGGCTCAGCCTTGGCAAAATCCTGTAAAACCTGCTCCACCATCAACTTTGACGTGCCGTAAGGACTCGTGGTACCGCCGATCGGCGTGGTTTCTACATAAGGAACCGGAGAGTTGGCACCATATACCGTCGCTGAAGAGCTGAAGATAAATTGATGCACCCCAGCACGACGCATTTCTTCCAACAATACCAGCGTCCCGGCAACATTGTTTTGATAGTACTCAAGTGGCTTGCGGGTTGACTCACCCACAGCTTTCAGACCAGCAAAATGGATAACCGAATCTATCGCATGAGCATCGAAAATACGCTTCAGGAATTCGCCATCCAAGATGTCACCTTGATAGAAAGTGGCTGCTTTACCCACCAACTGTTCGACGCGATGCAATGATTCTTCTGACGAGTTCGACAGGTTATCCAGCACAACGACATCTTCACCACGCTCCAGTAAAGTCAAGACGGTGTGAGATCCAATATATCCGGCACCGCCGGTGACTAAAATGGCCATAACAGCTCCTTTTATGCACTAAAGTGTTGGCTTTAGAATGAAGACTCATCTTAACTGGTTCTACTTTGATAAACATCAGAATTAATCTTAAATTATCACTATTAGTTATGATTTTATAAAACGGTATATGATACACATCACTCAAACACACTTTTAAAAAATATATTTAATCAACCGAGGATTAATCGCTCTAGAAAAATATCTACCACTCCAGAATTAAAATATTTCCTTGCCATTTTTACAAGAAAAAATACATAAATGACCGACAATTAATATAAATCAGGACCAAAATATATTTACAGACTAAGAAATGGTGACCACTTACGTGGCCACCAACACTTAAAAAATATTTATCAGTATGCAGCCTTATGTACGAAACCTTTAAAAACAGTTAAGAATATTATTTTCACATCAAGCCATATACTCCAATCTCTAATATACTCGAGATCATATTCAACACGTTTTTGCATTTTATCCAAAGTATCTGTTTCGCCCCGCCAACCATTAATCTGTGCCCACCCAGTTATTCCGGGCTTGACCTTATGTCTAAGCATGTAGCCTTCAATAAGACTTCTATATTGCTCATTATGAGCTACTGCATGTGGTCTAGGTCCGACAATAGACATTCCACCAAGCAATACATTGAAGAACTGTGGTAATTCATCCAGAGAAGTCCGTCGTAAAAAGGCACCGACTTTAGTTACCCGAGCATCTCCTTTCTTGGCCTGAGTAACAATATTATCATTTTCCATGACAGTCATAGAGCGAAATTTCCACACCCTTATAGGTTTTCCGTCCATGCCATAACGAGTCTGCCTAAAAATAACTGGGCCCGCAGAAGTCAGTTTGACAGCAGCTGAAATCAATAATAAAACTGGCGAAATAAAAACAAGTATAAAGAAAGACAGTAAAATATCTTCAAGCCTTTTAAATACTTTATTAATCCCATTTAGTGGCGTATCAAACAATGGGACAACCGGAACCCCATTAACTTCCTCTGTTCTTGATTGTAAAATATTAAATGTAAAAACATCCGGGATAAACATGACAGAGCAAGTTGTATCTGTTAATTGGCCGAGTATTTTTTTAAACTTACTCTCTTCACTCATATTCATTGCAATATAGACATAGTCAATCCGCCCTTCACGAGCATCTGCAACCAATTTATCTAAATTACCAGAATACTTTATCTCATTATCATTAAAATTCTTGGTATCATCATAAACCCCTTCAACAACGAATCCTAGCCATGGATCATCCTTAAAGCTTCTTAGTAATTTGATGCCTATAGGCATAGAACCAGCAACAGCAACTCTGCGTGTGTTATATCCAAAGTTGCGCACCAACCCTGCAAGAAAACGGATCGCGGAGCGGCAGAGCATAAACCCAAGACAAACAGAAAAATACCAACAGATAAACACTTCAAATGTAAAGTTAGAGTTAGGCATAAATGAAGTTATCCCTGAAGTAACAATCAAGCTTAACGTCCAATTTTTTAGAATCAGCCTCAACTCTGTCGAAAATTTCCCTCCGCGCCAAGAACGATAAAAATCAGTTATACCGCCAATCATTTGGAATACGACTAAAGCTATTAGTGTAACTAACACATGTTCATAATTAAAGCCATAGTCATTTATTACACTTGCAACATAACCGCCAAAGAAAATAATAAAAATATCAGAAAAACGCTGCACCATAGAAATAATAGATGCATTTGCATTGGAGTGCGCTCGCTGATGTTGTATTTTCATAATAAAACCACTCTTGTTAAAAAAGCGTGCTCAACCTATTTATTTAAAATCGAAAAGAAAAGCACACTATTTATATTATTCATTTAATAGATCAAGTAATTCCTTAACCTTTTCTTTCATCAAGACATTATTTTTTCTCGACTCTACATTAAGGCGAACCACAGGTTCCGTATTGGATGAACGCAGGTTGAAACGCCAGTCGGCAAACTCCATGCTGATACCATCGGTATAATCTACTTCACCAGCCTGCGCCAAATAATGTTGCTTGACGCTCTCAATTGACACCGCTGGTTGGGCCAACTTGATGTTGATTTCGCCGGAAGACGGGTAAGCAGCAATACGATCCTGCACCAGTTGCCCCAACGTTTGGCCTTTCACACTGACCAATTCAGCCACCAGCAACCATGGGATCATGCCGCTATCGCAATAGGCAAAATCGCGGAAGTAGTGATGCGCACTCATCTCGCCACCGTAGATAGCGTCTTCCGAGCGCATGCGCTCTTTAATAAAGGCATGACCTGTTTTTGACATGACCGGCACACCACCAGCCTTGCTCACCACATCAATCGTGTTCCAGCTCAGGCGCGGATCATGAATGATTTTTGCACCTGGTTGTTTTTGCAGGAAAGCTTCTGCAAGCAGGCCAACGATATAATATCCCTCAATAAAGTCGCCTTTTTCGTCAAACAGGAAGCAACGATCAAAATCACCATCGAAAGCGATCCCCATATCCGCACCGTATTCACGCACCGCATTGGCGGTATCTGCACGACACTCAGGCAATAGTGGATTGGGAATACCATTGGGGAATGTGCCGTCCGGCTGATGATGAACCTTGATAAACTCCAACGGAATGTTCAACGCCTTAAGGGATGCTTCGATGGCATCGATCACATGACCGGCTGCGCCATTACCTGAGTTGATCACCAGTTTTAACGGTTTGAAGTTTTTTACGTCAACGTAAGAAAGTATGTGTTCTACATATGCGCCAAGTACGTCCTGACGAATATAGCTGCCACGCACTGCAGAAGGGGCCGGGAATTGGTTGTTTTCCGCTAACTCTTGTATAGCTCGCAGACCGGTATCGCCACTGATAGGGCGCGAGCCTTCGCGGACCAATTTCATTCCGTTATAGTCGATCGGGTTATGGCTGGCCGTCACTTCAACGCCACCATCGGCTTTAAGATGGGAAGTAGCAAAGTAGACTTCTTCAGTCCCTGTCATGCCAATATCGATAACGTCGGTACCGGCATCCTGCAACCCTTTTGCCAGGGACAGTTTCAAACTTTCACTGGTCAGACGCACGTCACTGCCCAGCACAATAGTTTTTGGTTTTAGGAACTCGCCATAAGCGCGACCGATACGATAGGCAATATCATCGTTCAGTTCTTCACCCAATTTACCGCGTACATCATAAGCTTTAAAACATGCTAACTTTTCCATCATCAAACCCTTTATTAAACTCTGCCGTACCGATCGTGTAAACGCTCAATATCATCTTCTCCCAGGTAAAAACCCGATCTAACCTCAATGATTTCAAGGTCGATTTTGCCCGGGTTTTCCAGCGTATGCACACATCCTGCTGGTATGAAGGTCGATTGATTTTCTGATAAGAAGAACTCTTTATCACCCAGATTCACTTTGGCCGTGCCGCTGACGACCACCCAGTGTTCTGCACGATGAAGATGGCGTTGCACAGACAGCCCTTCGCCTGGACGAACAATGATTTTTTTTACCTGGAAGTGCTCACCGCTGTCGATATCACAGATCTTGCCCCAGGGGCGATAAGAAGAGGAGTGCTGGCGGAAGTGATGAAGATTGCGTTTTTTTAGCTCATCAACCACTTTCTTAACGTCTTGAACTCTATCCTTAGTCGAAATCAACAACGCATCATTGGTGTTGATCACTATCAGGTCATCCAATCCGATGGTGGCAACCAGCGCAGCATCAGATGAGATATAGTTATTGTTTGAGTCGATCGAAATAATTTCACCAACGTTAACGTTGCCCTGGCTATCTTTTTCGGAAACGTCCCACAATGATGACCATGAGCCTACATCGCTCCATCCAGCATCAATAGGAATTACCACTGCATCTCGTGTCTTTTCCATCACCGCATAATCGATGGAGTCACTTGGGCAGTGCTTAAAAATTTCCTGATCAACACGGATAAAGTTCATGTCACGCTGGCTATCGACCACAGATTGTTGTGTTGTACTGAAAATCTCAGGGCTGAACTGTTCCAACTCTTGTAAGAACTTGGCCGTTTTGAACATGAACATGCCACTGTTCCAGCTGAACTCGCCGCTGGCTAAATATTCAACGGCTTTTTCCAGACACGGCTTCTCTACAAAGGCATCGACTTTAAAGCATTCACCAGAAAGCGCACTGCCACGCTTGATATAGCCATAACCCGTTTCTGGATGCCCAGGAATAATACCGAAAGTCACCAAGTGATTTTCAGTGGCATGCTGAATAGCCGTTTTTATTGCCGCGTGGAAGTTATCCACCTTTTTAATCAAATGATCTGCTGCCAACACCAACAATATGCTGTCATCGTCTTCCTCTGCTGCCAGATGTGCAGCTAAGGCAACGGCAGGCGCCGTGTTACGCCCTACAGGCTCTAAAATAATGTTGGTCGCCAGTTGATCAATTTCTCGCAGTTGTTCCGCAACCAAAAAACGATGATTTTCATTGCAGATAACCAAAGGTGCCGCAACGTGCACACCCTCCAGTCCTGACAAACGTTGCAGTGTCTGTTGCAACAAGCTAAATCCGCTATCGTCGATAGATAAAAATTGCTTGGGGAATGACTCACGCGAAAGTGGCCATAACCGGCTGCCAGTCCCACCGGCCATAACCACAGGTATAAGTTTTGACATTATAAACCCTTTACTCAGTTGTCTTTCTCATAATCGAGAACGTCGCTTATCATCAGCCTATCCCGTCATTATAAAATCCATTCATCTGCACACAAACATTTACGCTTGTTATGTTAAAAACTGCATGACATCAGAGCTAGCAAGCGCTCAAACGAAGCATACGAGTACAATCAACGAAAAATGAACAACGCAGGGTGACGACGGAAGCAACTAGTGACCGCTAACATAACGTATTCATGCAAAAAAGAGCAGCTTGACACTGCTCTTTCAGATTAATACTCATGGTAAATAAATAGCCAGAGTAGGGCTAACGGCTATGTGAGAAATACTGCGCCACACGCTTGACATCACTTTCATCCAGCGTTCCCGAATCACTCAACAACGTGATCCAGGATTTTATGTAGGTGTACTTGGCTGAAGCCAGATCGCGCTGGGCGCTATAGAGCTGTTGTTCTGCATTCAGCACATCGACGTTGACGCGTTGCCCCGCCAGCACGCTTTGCCGGGTTGCCGTCACCTGTGTAGTCGCCGATTTAACTGCCAGCTCATAGGCCGCCAGCTTGGCACGGCTGCTGATACAAAGGTTATACTGCTTGCGCAGATCGTTGAGCGTGGTGCCCACCTGCGCATCCATTTCATACATCGCCTGCCCATATCGTGATGCAGCCTGGCGAGTCGATGCCGAAACGCCGCCACCGGCGTAGATCGGCATACTCACCTGCACACCAATACTGTCAGTGCGATATTTTTGGTTAACCGTGTTATCACTGCTGGAATCATTCTCAGAATGCGAGGCATAGAGCTGCACCTGCGGCATAAAACCGGCACGATTTCTCTCAACTTCATATTTCGCCGCATCAACCCCGTGGCGAGAAGCCGCCAACATCGGATTATTCTCGAGGGCAATTTTTTGCCACTCTTCAAATTTGGAAGGGATCAACGGTGCCACCTGGAACTTGCCAGGGCGTAGCAGCTGTACGTCATCCAGCTGATTGAGTGGCATGCCAATAATGACTTCCAACTCGCGCTGAGCCGCGTCCAGTGCATCACGCGCCTCAATTTCCTGGGCCTCTGCCAGGCTGTAGCGCGCCTGCGTCTCAGAAACATCGGTAATAGTGCCTTCACCTGCACTCATTAAACGATCGTTCAGCGACAGCTGTTCTTTATAAGCCGCCTTTTGCGCAGAAGCTAAGGCAATCTGGTCTTTGGAGTAAGCCACTTCCACATAGGCGGAGATCACCCGGACCGCCAAATCGAGAAACTTGCTACGGTAGCGCTCATCAGACATCAGCGTCTGCGCCACACCAGCCTTGTAACGCGCATAAGCCTCATAATCGAACAGCGGTTGTGTTAGCGTTACCGAGCTGGAATAGCTGCGATACTGCTGCCGCTTGGTAGCTTCAGTGACGTTGCCAAAGAAATCGCTTTGCGGATATTTTTGCGTTTGCCAGTTTCTCGGTGAGTTCTGGTAATTAAGCGATACCTTCGGCAGCAGCCCCGCCCTGCCGATGTTTTCGTTTTCGTCTCCCGCCTCTTTCTCTTTTATAGCCGCCCTAAAGGTCGGATCTTTTTCAAGTGCCAGCGAATATGCGTCTATAATCCCTATCGAATGAACCGGCGCAGCTATCGCAAACAAGAGGGTACTGATAGCAAGGCCAGCAACCTGTCGTTTAAATTGAATCAAAATTATTCCTCGGTTAATGAAGTATGAGCGCGATCCAAAATAGGTTTAAACAGATAACTCAACAGTGAGCGCGAGCCAGTCTTCACAAACACCTCAACAGGCATCCCCGGTTTGATGTCTTCGCCACTGAGCAATTTCATGCCCTCAGGCGAAACCGTGACCTGCATTTGGTAGTAGGGTTCGCCATTGGTCTTGTCGACCAGGCGGTCGGCAGAAACCAACGTCACCGTCCCCGGTATTTTCGGGGTCTTGTTTTGGTTGAAGGCGGTAAACATCAAATCCACCGGCAACCCGTTGTACACTTTATCAATCAGCTCTACCTTGAGGCGCGAATCCACCACCAATGTCGCCTGACTGGGTACAACGTCCATCAGGTGGTCACCCGCTCCCACGACGCCCCCCTGAGTAAAGATATTCAACCCAACGACAGTACCATCCACCGGCGAGGTGATAGCGGTATTGCCGAGGTCAAAATTCGCCATTTCCAGCTTGTTTCTGAACTCGCTGGCATCCATCTGCGTTTGCGCCAGTTGGGTTCTGACTTCGCGTTGATAGTCGGCAAAGCGTTGGTCGATCCGCTGCTGAGACTCCTGCAACTGTTTTTGTACCTGGCCAATACGCCCAACGGTTTCATCGATACTGCTGTTCACTTCCGCAAACTGACGCTGTACTTCCAGATAGCGGTTACGCGGTAAATAACCGTCCGCCGCCAGTTGCTTCATGCTGTTCATCTGTTCGCGCAGGCTGGAAAGCTGGATTTGCTTGTTGACCCTTGAGTCCTGTAAACCCTTCAGTTGGAAACGCATGCCGTCCATTGACTGTTTATAACCGTCAACTTCGCTTTGTAATCCCTGGCGACGTGAAGAGAATAACTGCGTTTGCAACGCGATGATCTCAGCGACCCGCGGCTGAGCCTGGATGGTTTCAAAAACAGGAGAAAAAGTGACTTTGCTTAAGCCATCACGCTCAGCCAGCAAACGGCCTTCGCTGGCGAGCGTGGTGTAATATTGGTCGCGAAGCGAGTCAACCTGCGCCTGAGCCTGAACCTGGCTCAACTGCACCAGCACCTCGCCCGCTTTAACCTTGTCGCCTTCTTTTACCGTGATACTTTTGATGATGCCACTGGCCGGGGCCTGTACGGTTTTACGGTTGCCGGAAACGGTCACCGAACCGGGCGACGCGACCCCTTTATCCAAAGGCGCAAACGCAGCCCAGGCGAAGAAGCCAAACAGGCCAATCCCAACCACTAACCACCCCATGCGGGTGAAACGCCGTTCATCCTGTGGGATCTGTTCTGAATACGAGTCTTGCGGCTCGCCAATGTGCGTAGACATACCAACTCCTTTGACTGCCGGCGGCATTTTGGCGCCGCCCGGCAAGTACACAGCTTAATTAATTTGAGTTTTTGGGATATTGCCTTCGTCCGGCTCGGAGTTGACTGCACGCACCGCCTGCTGTGGAGTTTGCGCCTTCTGCGCATTGGCCAACGCTTGCAGCACCTGCTGAGTTGGGCCAAACGCATTGACGGTGCCGTTCACTAACAGCAGCAACTTGGTAGTCATCGACAACAGGTTGGTTCGATGGGTAATCAGGATCACCGTTTTATTACGCTGCTTGAGGAACAGAATCGCCTGATTCAGCGCTTTTTCACCGGCATCATCCAGATTGGAGTTGGGTTCATCCAATACGATCAGGGAAGGATCGCCATACAGCGCACGAGCCAGGCCAATACGCTGCTTCTGTCCGCCGGATAATCCCGCCCCGCCGTTGCCAATGATTGAGTCATAACCGTTAGGGAAACGCAGGATCAGCTCATGGACTCCGGCCAACTTGGCGGCTTCAATCACTTTCTCAGAATCGATGTCGTTAAAACGAGCGATGTTCTCGGCAATGCTGCCGGCAAACAGTTCGATATCCTGCGGCAGATAGCCGATGTAGGGTCCCAGTTCGTCTTTGTTCCATTGGTAAATGTCGGCGTTATCAAGCCGCACAATACCTTCGCTGACCGGCCAGATACCTACCAATAAACGCGCCAACGTGGATTTGCCGGAGGCGCTTGGCCCGATAATCCCCAGTACGTCACCCGGTTGGATAGCGAAGCTGACATTATGCAATACCGCATCGCCCTTGGAACCCGGAGGCGTAGCAGTGACACCTTCAACAGAGATGACCCCTTCCGGCCGCGGCAAGGACATGCCCATACCGCGTGGCGGATGTTTATCCAGTAATTTCACCAGACGTTGATAAGAGAGTTTGGCAGAGCTCCAGCTCTTCCAAACGTTGATCACCTGTTCGATAGGTGCCAGCGTACGTCCCATCAGGATAGAACCCGCAATCATCATGCCGGGGGTGATATGACCATCAATCGCCAACCAGCCGCCCAGTCCCAGCACCAAGGATTGCAACGAAAGACGAACAAATTTGGTTATGGAGGTAACGGTAGTGGCACGCTCGCTGGCGACACGTTGGCTATTCAGAAATCTCTGATGCAAACCGAACCAGCGACGCTTTAGATTAGGTAACATGCCCAATGCCTCGATCACTTCGGCATTACGCAAATTTGTACTCGCCAAACTGCTGGACATGATCGATAGCTTGCTGGCTTCCCCCAAAGGTTTCTTGGAAACCATTTCGTTGACCACCGCCAACGCAACCAGCAACAGTGAGCCAACCAGGGCGAACAATCCCAACCACGGGTTAAACAGGAAGATCACCAGCAGGTAAATCGGGAACCAGGGCGCATCGAAGAACGCAAACAATGCGCTGCCGGTTAAGAACTGCCGAACGGTTGTCAAATCACCCAGCATCTGCCCTGCGTCGGAAGAGCCATTTTTCAGGTTGGACTCATAGGCCGCAGTGTAAACACGGGTGTTCAATCGCATATCCAACTGACTGCCGATACGGATAACAACCATGCTACGGACATACTCAAGTAGCGCCATCATGCCGAACATTCCCAGCATAATCAGCGTTAACATCAGCAAAGTGATTTCATTACGTGAAGGAAGTACCCTGTCGTAGACCTGCAACATATAGACAGAGGGAACTAACATTAATAAATTTATAAATGCGGTGAATATGCCAACGGTCCAGAAGATTTTACTGCGTGTCCGTATAACATCCGCAATTTCATTACGCGGTATAAATTGATTCACTTTCTGCCCTTACATCATGTGCACTGTCAGTCCAATCCGCATTGATTTCTTCTAAGGAAATTCTTAAAAAAAATAAAGACAAAGAAAATCCTAAAGAAGCCCCCTCAAACATGCTCGAGACTGCAGATACTTTTTTTTAACTATAGGTAGAGAAAGTGGATATCGGCAAGGCGGCATACAAAAAAAACTCTGAGGCTCCTCCCCAGCAAAACCAGGGAAAACAAAAGGATGAAAGGCATAAAAAACACAGGGGAATTATTGGGAGAAATAATAAGTTAAAGACAATGACTCCGATCACAAAATAAAAAATGGGGAGGTTAACCTCCCCGTATTATTTAACAACCAACAGTTTCCATGGAAACTATTTCTCTACTGAGTTTACACTCACGCGTAATGCAGAGTATCCAACAGTTGCTGATGGTTTTGCCCAGTCAGGTAAACCACGCTGTCGTTGGCATCCAACGTGTGGTTATTGTTGTTATCAATAATCACATAGGAGCTGGCGTTATCACCCGATCCACCGAATACCACAGACGCGACGCCCACTTTCGCGGTCAATGCGTTGCTGCTGCCCAAACCGAGGATACCGCCCAACAGACCGATAACACCGTTAGTCAGCCCGCCAACCAGAGTACCCAACAGCGCATCCAGAGTATCAGAAGCACGGGTGCCATAATCCGCCACCGCGGTACCGCTGGTATTGCCGGAGATGGTCAAAGCAGAAGCCGCGTCAACAATCTTGTCTTTGGTACTGTCAAAGTCGGTAATGGTGACACCGGCTTGAGTAGTACTGGACTTCAGATCATAGGTGTTCACACCATTGCCACCGGTCAAGGTAGTGTTACCCAGTACGTTGAAACTGTCAGCAGCCCCGGTCCCTTCTACCGTCAGTTGATAACCGTTCAGGCCCAAGCTGGTCAGTACTGGCGCCAACAGCCCCGTGGTGATCACACTCAGTGGCAGAATGTTCAGCAACTGAACGATGATACCATCACCGGTACCGGCATGGCTGGAGTCAAGATTGAGGCCGGCAGTATTAGCCGTTGCGTTAATATCGCGCACGTTGGTAAAACCACTGCCCACAGTCAGATCCAGGACATGATCACCAGTGATGGCAATGTTCTGTACCTGCGCGTTAGTTCCGGTCAATGACAAAATGTTGTCAAAGTTACCGGTACCGCCAGACGCAATGTTCAGCGTGCTCAGCACGGTTGGCAACAATAAGCTGCTGCTGCTGTTCAGTGCCAGAGAACCGGCATTCACATCGGTTGAGCTAACGGCATCGAAAGTGACGTTAAAGTGATCGGTAGCATTTTGCAGGAAAGTAATTTCCACGCTGCTTGCCGCCGTTGCATTACCGGTCACTTCCAACTGCGCGGAGTTACCGCCTGCAGCATTAATCACTTTCACTGCTTCAGCCAAGCCAGACAACACAAAACCTTGTGAGCCAATAGTGGAAGTTGCAGCCTGAACGACGTTGTTGGTCAAACCGGTAGTGCTGGATTCAGAAACTGCATGACCGGTTAACAAGCCAAAGTCAAATGTGTGGTTTGCTGCCGTTGAGCCGCTGCTTACCGTTGCTTTGCCAATGTAGCCCGCCAGGTCAATTTTCTCAAAATTGGTGAACTGCGAAGCATTGCTGGTAATCGTCGCAGTGCGAGTAATCGCGTTACCAGACATCACTACGTTTTTGGTAATGAAGTTAGCGGAAATGGTATCAATACCGTTACCGCCGTTGGCTTGGATGTTCGCACTTACCGTGTTGGCACCGCCAACGGCGGCGTTGCCCAACCATTTCAGGCTGTCGTTCCCATCGCCAAGATTAAACTTGGCCGTTGAAGCCGCAAGACCGACGTTCGCTGCAGCAGTAACCAGAACGTCATCAGCACCCGAGCTGGCATTCAGAATAACGTTGCCGTTATTGACGGTAATATCGACACCCGGGTTAACACCGTTGTCAGACAGGTTAACCGTAGCCGCGCTGGAGCCGTTAATCGTTAGGTTCGCCAGATGGTCGGCAAACTTCAGGTTAACCACGCTGGCGGCGTTGGCGTTCAACAGCACATTCTGCAGGACCGCAGTTTCTGCGTTGCTGATCTGGTGTGAAAGTCCGTTATTAATAGTACCCGTTGCATTACCGCCGGCAGCTGTGGTCGTTAATGAAGCTGCAGTTTTGTACAGCAGGCTGGTACCGATGTCGTGTTCGAATGCATGCTGCTGAGTAACGGTAGCAGCATCTGTAGCAGTAGAACTTCTCAAGTTATTAATAATAGCCGATGTAATCGCTATCTTATCAGTCAAGCCACTATAGAGTGCTATTTCTTGCGCTGTAGGTTGCTCACCATAGACACCAAAATAAACATGCTTAATGAAATCCTCGCCTGTTAATTGAGCGCCTTTTCTCTGGAACTCAACAGAACCAAGTAAGTTTTTTATCAATAGGTCAAACGATTTACCAGGCTGAAGTAAATAACTTGTCCATGAGTCCAAACCCAAAGCATCGATACCTCGATATGGAACAGCGAGATAAACTGATGCAACTTGTTCTTGTGACGCAAGTGCTGATGACCATTGGTCCCATGCAGCCGTGCCATAGGATTTAAAAATAATTGGCTCGACATGCGAGTCGAGAGTTGACTGATTTTGTAACGTCCCGGAGTCAAGCCCTTGATAATTAAGAAGAGAGTCAATGGCATTAAAAATGGCATCTTTCAATGAAGTATTGTTCAGTATTTCCTGTAAATCGTTGGTTGCTGGTGAAGAGCCGTAAACCTTTACATAGATAGATTGCAAAATCTGGACTTCAGATTGATTACCATAAAGAGCTTGACCAGCAGAGGATGTAAGCAGACTGTCTATATATGATTGAAATGTAAGCTGGCCTTTACCTATTTTTAGAGCCGCATCATCAAACGCAACAACACCGGTATAAGTTTCGTTGCCCAATACGGCATAAAGTATTGAGGCAACTTCCTTCTGGTATACTAGAGAAGCCATAATCGTATCCTTAGGATAAACGTTTAACTAAATAGTTAAAAATCAAACGAAAACATCACGCAAGGTGAGATACTGTTCTCATTCAATAACAAAAACATGCGAAGCATGCTTGTGTAAGAAAAGTCCATAAAAAAAAAACTGTCAACCCAAAAGAGAAAAATGTCGAAAAAAAACAAAAAACAGCATGAAAAAACACACAAAAAAACCAAAGACATTAAGTCCATTCATCTATAAAAGAGAGTAGATGAGGCATCAATTTCTAAGCGCGAAAAGTGTAAAAGAGCGCTATAATAGATATATATGCGTTATTAAACTAAGAATCAAGGATGTGAGCGTCGACCATGTAAGCAATAATTTCCATCAAAAAAAAACAAATAACAGGCTAATCAATATGCAAAGCAAAGCACATGTTTGAAAATCCCCACCAAGAAAAATAACCAATATTGATATTTCATATCGAAGATTTAGATTTAGAAATACAGGGTTAGAATACATGAAGAAATATCATAAAGACAAAAACCGAACCTAAGTGCGTTATATAAAAATAACAACAAAGTATAACAAGTCACAGCAAAGGCCCTGCCGCTAAATTTACAAGATATAATGTGAGATCTTTATGATATATGTTAACGCTCGATTTCTTACACAAGAGATGACAGGTGTACAAAGATTTGCAGAAATGATATCCTTACAGTTAAATAAAAAGATAGATGATATAATATTCCTTTGTCCACCAGGTGTTATCCGAGAGTCAATAGCTAAAGAACTAAATGCAAAACAGATAGGCTGGCGGAACGGGCATCTATGGGAACAATTGGAGCTTCCATTATACTTGGCAAAACATGGCTTCCCTCTGCTTATAAATCTAGGCAGCACGGGCCCAGTTTTTTATACAAATAAAATAGTAACACATCATGATATAACTTATTTAAAATACCCAGAAAGTTACTCCAGGTCATTCCTTGCTTTTTACAAAATAATAATTCCACTTATACTTAAGACATCTAAGCATCTACTAACTGTAAGTCATTTCTCAAAAAAAGAAATAACAAAAACTTATAACTATCCAGATAATAAAACATCAGTAATATATAACGCTGCTGGTGAAAATTTCAAGCCAAAATGTATATCAAACCCCGAAACATATTTACTTGCAGTCTCCTCTCATAATTATCATAAAAACCATCATGGAATGATAAATGCATTCCTTGAAGTATTAAAAAAATCACCTAAAAGTGAATGTATAAAAATAAAAATAATTGGCCAAACAGCAAAATCATTCTCGAAACAAGGCTCTTGGATGGGGGGGGATACAGAAAATATAGAGTTTTTAGGGAGGGTCAGTGATGAGGAGTTGGTTAAACTTTATCAAAATGCAATAGCTTTCATTTTTCCATCGTTTTGTGAAGGGTTTGGAATACCGCCTTTAGAGGCACAATCTTGCGGCTGCCCTGTCATATCATCAAATACAACATCAATGCCTGAAATATTGGCAGAAAGTGTACTCTATTTCAACCCACATGACATAGCAGATATAAGTCTGTCGATAGATAAAATCATAAATGACATTGACTTACGAAAAGAATTGATTTTGAAAGGTTATAAAAACGCAAAGAGATTCTCATGGGAAGAATCGACAAATAATTTAATTAAAGTTATTGAAAAATTTGATAAAAAATGAATTTACCGGGTGCTAAAAAGCACCCGTCACAATTAAAATATCACATTGACTTAACTTTAATTTTTGTATGTGTCATTTTTCTTAATAGAACATTGACTTTATCGGAGAAAAGCTTCTTCATCAAGAACCCCAAGATGACGATAGAAGAAAAAGCAATGACATAATAAACAGTCAAATTATGCAACCCAATTTTACTCAATAGGACATATGTCCCAGAAAGGACTATGATATGGCAAAGATAAACCTCATACGAGATATCCCCGAGAATCTCAAGCCACTTAATTTTCAAATTATTAATATTAACAAGAGAAACAAATAGGAATACCGACGGAATTCCATCCTTGATAAATCTTGGTAATGAAAATTTATATAACAAAAAATATGTTGCGATAGCAATAAAAAGGAAAACAATTGGGTTGACCGAAAGTTTATCTATTTTAAACAGCAAGTACAATAATATACCGAAACAAAACTCAAGGGATATACTATCAGTCAGTCCAACTATAAACTCATTTTCACCTTGGTAAAAGGTACCAAAAGTAACAAAAGTAACTATCATAGTGATAGTACCAATTGAAATAAAATATATATTCTTCAAAAACAAGAATGAAGCAAAAATAGAGTAGAATAAAAACTCATAACATAGCGTCCATACAACCGGGTTTAAATATTCATATCCTTCTTTTTTTACTGGGATCAATGCAAAAGATTCCCAAAAAAATGTCCCAATAGAATTACTATTAATAATGGATGGCTTTAATAAATATACAATAACCAGAGGGCAAAGAAATAAATAATGAAGAGGTAGTATCCTTATCGCTCTATTTTTTAAAAAAGACGCAAAGTTATACTCCTTTCTATCACAAACGTACATCATGATAAAACCAGATATTATAAAAAAAATATCAACACCAATACTTCCTCTAGTGAATGAAAATTCAGTCATACCAACGGAAAATGCTTTCGCAGTTAAATGAGTAAACACGACTGAAATCGCGGCAATCCCTCTTAACCATTGGATTTGATCTATATTATTTTTTTGCATCCACCATCCTTACTTGCTAATAATTAATTATAACGATGAAAATATGACAGTGATTTTAAACACCACATAAGATTCAGGAATAAAATTTTATATCATCTAGAGTCATTTAATAACTCCAAATGGGACATCCATAGAGTCGTAAAAATGCAATATTACACATCAACTTAATTAAGCATAAGGAAACATATCATCATTGGCTTATCTTTCATTTTGGTAAAGATGCCATTTTTCATTAATGTAATCACTAATTTCATTTCTAAATCTATCATCTGAAAATCTCAAGGCATTACTTCTGCAATTAACAGGTTCAAACACAGCAGAGTTTGACTCAAAACGTTCCACGGCTTGTATTAATGAAGCTATATCTTGTTTCTCGAAAAAAACTCCGGTGGGTTTACTATTACCTATAGGGATTACGGTTTCCAAGGCCCCCCCCCTACCATAAGCAATAACAGGAGTGCCACAAGCCTGAGCTTCAACAGGAGTTATACCAAAATCCTCTTCAGCAGCAAAAACAAATGCCTTAGCCTTCTCCATATAACCCTTCATAACAGAATTTGTCTGGTAGCCTAATATTTCAACATTACTGGCGGCCTTTGACTTTATCTTTTTCATTTCTGAACCATCGCCGATAACAATCAACTTTTTATCTGGCATACGGCTAAAGGCTTCTACAATAAGATCTATTTTTTTGTATGGCACCATCCGTGAAGCAGTAAGGTAAAAATCCTCTTTAACGTCACAAACGTCAAAATTACTTACAGAAACCGGTGGGTAAATAACATCAGCTTGACGTCCATATACTTTTTTTATCCTGCGGGCTATAAAATGAGAATTAGCAATAAAATGGTCTACACCATTAGCAGTCCGACAATCCCATATTCTGATCTTATGTAATAACCAACGAACTAGAAAGCCTTTAACACCAGAATCTAAACCTGACTCTTTCAAATACTGATGCTGGAGATCCCAAGCATATCGAATAGGGGAGTGAACATAACTAATATGAAGTTGATTAGGACCAGTAATAACCCCCTTAGCTACTGCATGACTACTTGATAAGACTATATCATGCTTAGAAACATCGAGCTGCTCAATAGCGAATGGCATAAAAGGTAAATAGTTCTGATACTTACTTTTAGATAAAGGGAAATTTTGTATCATTGAGGTTATCGCCTTCTTACCCTGAAAATTGCTTCTATCATTATCAGAGAGAAAATCGACTACAGAATATAATGTCGAATCTGGATATAAGTCTACAAACTCCTTAATAACTCGTTCAGCACCGGCATAAGTTACTAGCCAATCAGCTACGATTCCCAAATCATAATCTTTCAAGATGAACCTCTTTACTTTAAATTTAAATTACTTTTTTATAGTACATAGCAAATCTTTTTTAGTTCCCCCTTCACTGGGACAACTGACCTGCACCACTCCGGTATCACCACTCAAAATATAATCATTCCAATCTTTATTTGTGTTATCCAACAGATTATTTTTTACAGTACTTTGTTTTTTCCCATTATTTTCCGACGGTGAATAGTTCCTAATAATACTCCCAAGGACTTTAATTTGTTGAGCTGATTCTTTCTCTTGTAGGTCTTTTTTATAAAATCCGAAGTTATGCTCTTTGTTATCAACATTAGTTCCATCGTTTATTAGATCATACCACCACACCCCCTTTATATAGCCAGTTTGCTTAGCTAATATTGAGTACTCAATGACCCAATTCGCAGCATCTACTTCGCTAACCCCTCCTCTCCCAAAATATGTAGGATATCCCATTTCAGTTATATATAAAGGTATATCTTTCCCAGCAATAGTCTTTATTTGTCCGGAAAATGATGAAATATTCATTATCGCATTTTTTGGAATATTGAGATTTTTATTTGCCAGCATATAAGAATAAGGATGCAATGATATACCATCGACATAATTAAGTAATCCATTTTTAATTAAATCAAGCATCCACTTTCTGTCACGATGAACCAAAGGGTTAAGCGAGCCCGTTATGATAATAGCATCAGGATCAGCTTTCCTAATAGCCATTGACGTTTCCTTAACCAGCTTTAGATATATGCTATCATCTGGCCTCTTAAATTTTTTTGGCACCCCTGCTCCAACCAACCACTCATTCCAAATTTCATAGTACTTAACTTTCCCTTTATAGCGTGAAGCAGTCCAATGAGCATAGTCAGCAAATTTTTTTATTTCATAGTCAGAGGTTGGATAGTTTCTATTAGTTATATTTTTATTACCGTAGTCTAACACAAGAAGTATATTTACATTTTCCTTAGCAGACTTATTTATAACTTCATCAACACTTTCCATCTTCCCATTAATTGCGTATTCCCCCGGCACTCTTTCAACCTGATCCCAAGTAAAGTCCTCTCTTATAGAGCTAAAACCAGTGCCACCAACTAAATTTAGGTATTTACTTCCATCACCTTCATAGCTCCTTAAATGCACACCGACCCCTAACTCAAAAGCTGAGCTATATGTAGACCACATAAATAGTAAGACTAAAAAAACAGCACCACATTTTGAGTGAGACATATATCACCTATCTATGAGTTAATTTCCTGAAAATTTTCATGGGAATATTAATAACCTTGTACACTATAAAGTTATTTATTGCTATTTTTTCTAAGGGTGATGCGAATTTTTCAAATAAAGTTAAAACTCTGCCATTAACTTCATTTGAAGGAGTAATATTTGAACTCCGTTGAATAGATAGAATATTAATGAGATTTGCTCTAATTCTTTGTAAAAGCGCTTTCTTTGCAGTTAAACTCGAACACGAGGTTACTAATAAGTCCCCCTGTGAAGTTATAGCCTCGACATATCCAATTATATTCTTTTCCGTAAATTGAGACTGCATGATGGAACCTTTCCTTACTCGTCTCAAAAAGAACACACTACTGGATACATATGTTACTTTAGCTTTAAAAAAAAGTTGAGGTGTGAAATCTTCATCCTCATGAATTATTGGCTTGAATTTCAGTGAATTTCTTTGAACGATATCTTTTCTGAAAATATACATCCATGCATTAGGGTAAAACGTATTCTTTTTCGAAAGTTCAATAAAACAGTCTTCACCAGTTTCAAAAGAGCCCTCCACACCTCTTGAGTAACTAGGGAGTTTCCTCATGTTTTTTACATTTTTGCTATCAACGTCATAAAAGGACTTTGCTGAAAATGCGAATATATCTAATTCGGAACTAACTTTTAGGGCCTGTAAAAATGCCTCAGTGAGCCCCTGAACCAATAAATCATCAGAGTCAAAATAATATACATACTTACATCTAGCCAAAGATGTGCCTATGTTTCTTGCAATACCTAACCCATTATTATTTGTAGAGTGTATTTCTATAAAGCTATATTTTTCAAATTCTAAATTAAGTATTTCAAGTGAACTATCAGTAGAGCCATCGTTGACAATTACAATTTGAGCTGGGCGCGGATTAAGCGCGATCACTGAATTAATTGCATCTGACAAATAATTTTCAACATTATAAACAGGAATTATAACTGTAAGATCTAAAACATCTACATCTTCATTTCTCATTTGCTATCTCGCAACCATCAACATCTTTTGTCCAGGCATTATAATATCCGGAGTTTTTGCCATAGGAATTATCAATTAACTTAGTTTTCATCCCTAAAAGACATGCGAGAATATGACCATGCATACGCGAAGTCACAACCTCACCGTGCATCATAAAATATTCATTCATTCTTTTAACTAAACGATTGGTATAACTATACCAGATCGCATTTACAGGGATGACGTTGATTTTAAGCTTGTTATTTAACAACTCACCATGGTGGCATATCTTTAAAATAGCTCGATCTTTAGCAGTACAAATGTCTTCCCAATCTTCAGCTATAATTTTTTCGGGCATAGTTACTAATTTTGTAGGGATTTCACTTATTTCAATATCCTTTCTCAACATCCAGAGCGTTTCATTTGACACATTAGATATGGACTGCTTAGGAAAGGAATCATATAGAGAATGTGCCATATCTGGACATAAATATGTTTTCTTGCTGAAATAAGAACTTAAAAGTTCGAAACTTCGCTCATCTCGACAAAAAATATGTAGATTATTATGTTTTTCAAAAATTTGAGATGAAGCAATCATACTTTCTTTGTTTGAGAAATGTACAGTTTGAGGAAGTATAATAATTTTATTTCCTGGATAATTCTCTATTACTCGCTCTCGTAATTTTTGATGTGCCGGATATAAATCACCGAAATTTCCACCGCCATGCAAAACAATAATTACGTCGTCTGGAACTTTTTTATAATCATGAAAAAAACGATGACTACCAAGATCTGAGTACCTTGCAACAACATTATATTCCATATTAGAGAAGAACTTCTCTGCTCCTTTAAGGATCAACAAGTCACCCACATTTAAATGCAAAGGGTAATCCAAATAAATTATTTTGCTTTTTTTTGGAACTACCGATGTAATAACTGAGAGATTTTCATTTAACACTTTCATTTTATTCATAGAATACCTATTAAAACCGACCCTTAATAACTTCTTTCAATTCAAGTAGAAGTGGTGACGATGAAAAAATAATTGTTGTACCGTAAACACAAACCCCAATAAAAACGGATATGAATAGCACAGCAGTATTATTTAAATCAAAGAAACTTTCCGTTACAAACTTAAATACCCATACGAAAACTAGCATCGGAAGAGCAGTTTTCAGAGGCACTATTAAACTCAAAAGATATTCTTTGTAACTATCTCCTAAAATAGGCTTTATCAAAATAAAGTAGCTGAGCACAGTGTTTATCATCTGAACAATTAAAAAACCAACAGCCACCCCTGTAACGCCATAATACAGCCCACCGACAAACATTGTCGGAAGAAATAAAATCGTCTTAAAAATGTTAAATTTAAAGCTAATATCTACCCTAGCTTTAGCCATTAGCAATGCACCGATCGGATTACCTACAGAACGTAGCAGGCCAACAATGCATAAAATTTGCATTACCGGAGTAATAAACAACCATTTTTCACCGAACATAAATAATACAAAATTTTTCGCAACTATAGCCAGTCCGAGTAAAAGAGGGAAGTTTATTATTCCAACCAGGGAAAGTAATTTATAAAAATTAATCCTCAGTTTTTTAGTATCATCTTGTATTTTTGAAAAAGCAGGAAATAAAACCCTCGTGATAATTGGGTTCAATTTCATCGGAGGTATTACAGTCATATTATATGCTAAGTTATACCCTCCAACAGCTATAGGACCGAGTAATCTAGCTAGAATTACCGTTGAAATATTCACATTGAAAAAGTTAACTAAGTTATCAGCAGTAAGGTAAGCCCCAAATTTTAAGTTATCCTTTATTTTATAAATAGAGAATGAAAAAGATGGCCTATACATTTTCACACCATTGACATAGAACAATATGGTTCGTACTACAGAGTTAACGAGGTATCCCCATACAGCCGATATCGCAAATGGGTAGTATAACGCTATACATATAGTAAACAAGAAACCCACTAGAAAACTCGTCGTTTCAATTTTACCAATTATTGAAAATTCTAATTCTTTCTGAAGTAACGCTCTGTACTGTTGCCCGTGCGGAATAAAAATAAATGCAATGGACAAAAGCTTAATTAATTTATCTAAACCAGCTAAATTTAAAAAACTTGATATATAACCACTCAAAGAAAAAAAAACAGAAAAAACAAAAAAACCAATTAAGACATTAATCCAATATAGAGATGTTAACTCATCAGGAGTGATATTTTTCTTTTGAATTATCGAGTTTGATATTCCGAAATCTGAAAGAGTATCAGCCAATGCAATAATAATCATGGCCGCTGAAAGCAAACCGAATTCTTTGGGTTCCATAACCCTGGCTAGAATTGTCATCTGCAACAAACCTAACCCAACAATACATACTGTTGAAAGAGCGGTCCATTTTGCCCCTTGAAATGCCTTAGCTTTTAACCCCATTTTTTTACCCAATTAATTTTTTCAATTCTTGGTTGATTTTATTTGTTGTTTTTTCCCATGTAAATTTTTTAGCTTGCTCTAAACCTTTTAATTTCAAACTTTCTGCCACTGACTCAGAATTAACCACTTTTTCCAGAGAGTAAACCATTTCATCTATATTACATGGATCTACAAGTAAAGCTGCCTCCCCTGCAACCTCCTTAAGCGAAGTTCCATTAGACGTTATTACAGGAGTACCACACGCCATTGCCTCTATCACTGGGAGACCAAAACCTTCATATAATGAGGGGAAAAATAACAATGAAGCCCCCTTATATATTGTAGCCAATACATCGTCAGAAACTTTCCCTGTGAATATAACATTCCCATCGATTCCATAATTATTAATTTCTTGCATTAACTCATTAGTAGTCTCACCAGTGAAAAGGTAATCATGTGTTTTCGATAGACTTGACCTAGCATATGCTTGAAGTGCCATTAACTCATTTTTATGCCGCCTACGATTTCCAACTGTCAATATATATGGACGAACCGCCGCATAATTATCCACATTAAAGTTAAATGATGGTGAGACACCGTTCCCAACGACTATTACCTGACCACTATCTACATGACTCCACTCGCAGATTCGCTCCTTTGAGAACTCAGAAACGGTGAATATTTTTGCTGATTTTTTACACGCATTTTTTAAAATTGTATTGTAGTATATTTTTTTTAATAGTGTTGTATTAGATATTACATCTATGTGATTTAAGTCATGTACAGTTATGATACATCGCTCTAAAAATTTTAATGGTGAGTTATATCCTGGTGAAAAAAAACATCCTTTATTATTACTCAAGTATTTTGTAAGCCTAAAACTATCATATTTACTGGCTGGATCCCCATCTAATTTTATTTCTTCTAAATTATCTACAGCGCCATAGATCTCTCGTGCAAACCTTCCAATACCATGCTCGCCAATCCACCTCCCATCAAAGAGAATCTTTGACATAACACCTCCTAAAAATTAATTTTAAAAATTCAATTTAATTATAATGCGTAAATATAATATAAGGCTTCTGTTGAATACCAAGGATAGCTATACCATAAATCAAATCCATCCATTCTTTCACTATAATACGGCCCCAACGTCACCACCCTAACAATAAAATATAGAACAAGAAGCACCCTATATACATTACTAATCCGATAGAATGCAAAAAACATAAAATACCCTAAAGCAACAGCTGACATCACTAGAAATATTCTTGATGACAGCAATGGAATGGGTAATAAAAACAAGTAAGACATGCATGCTAAATAAAAGAATTTCTTTATTTTTTCTAACTCGCCGTTTTTTGGTCCAAAAAACCAAAAACCAACAAGCATTACAAACATATATTTTAAAAAAGTATTCCCTGTTTCGGTACTATTTCTATCTGCTATATTATTATAATACTGCAGCTTAGCTGCCAACTCACCGACAACCGGTATATTAAAGAGTATAGACAATTGACTTAACAGTAATGAGAACAATAACCCAAAGAAAAGAAATAGCCCGAGAGTTATAAATTTTCTCTTCCTATTATCGCTTAGGAATATTTTCAGAACCACATATATTGGAAGTGATGATAAATGCCCTCCTATAGCGAGAATCATTGAAATGATTCCTTTCTTATTTTTCAAGCCATAACTTAAGGCAAACAAAAGAAAAGGCGTTGCTATCATTTGCCTCATCAGTTGAGTTGATAATGCAAACATGAAAAAACCGATGCACGAAGCTACACAGAGAGATTTTTTTGTCCCCTCCAATTGATCCAAACCATATTTCTCTAACCATAGATAAAAAGTAAAACAACTAAAAAAGGAAACTAAAAAGAATAAAGCGGTTGGTTTTAGTTCTCCAAAGAGAATTATAGTTATTTTGAAATACAATGAAATTAGAAACTCAATTCCTTGAGAATACTGAGCTATACTTCCGCCCTTCAATAACTCTTGGTAGGCGGAGTAATAATGAGCAAAGTCATCGCTGGTCGATAAAAAATACCCTCGTGATGAGAAAATGATACAACCACAAACTATTGCAAAAATGCTCAGATATACTCGCAAATATCTGTTAGCAAAAAACGTTGGAAATATAACAAGAAGAGATAAAGAAAAATAGAATGCAAGTAGCGGCGAAAACAATCCTATTGCAATTGAAAATACAAGTAACATACCGAATAGTAACTCATATAACTTGAGCTCCATTTTATTTATATTCATAAGCCAAACCTTTAGAATTCGATTTCTTAATCACTTTAAAACATTGACCAAGCAAACTATCCATACTGTTCATCTTGTCTTTTACTGGTTGTGAATTCTATAATGATCATATTAACTTATATTACTTTGATTCTTGTTTATAATAGTGAGCATTTTTTTTGTCTTTTCTTTCCATGACTGATTTTTTACAATGACTAACTGACTTTCCAAAAAAGCACTATCTCGCGCTTTCAAATAGCTATCCAATAATTCATTATAGTTTTTGTACTCATACAAAAATGACACTTCACTTCTATAATCAAGATTTACTCCACGATACAATACATTTAATCCTGAGGCGGCATACTCCCATAATTTCATTGGGCTCCGTCCCCTATTTGCACCTGAATCATTTAAAGGAAGCAAACCAACCTTTGCGGCCCTAAGCTTTACAGCAGTTTCTTTATAGCTTATAGGTCCACAGAACTTAAGATTTTTTAATTTTAACTCTAATCGTCCAACCTCATCCTTCAACGCTGCATCGATAGGACCATATATACTAAATTCATCATCTACAAACGCTCCAGCCAGACACTCTATGGCTTTAATATCAAATCGATAATCTATAGCACCTATATAAACAGCGCCGTTTTTTACGACATCTTTATCTATAAAGAAAACATCATCATCATATCCGTTATTTATAACCTCAATGCTATCTTTAATAGGATTTTTTAAAGCTAACTCCGCGGCAACTTCCTTCGATGTAGCGATTGTACAATTCGCCTTCTCTAGTAATCGACGCTCATACTCTAAAACCTTGTCTCCAGCCATTGAGCTATAGTTATCAGTTGGTCTATAAATAAGGCTTTTAAATTTAAATATATCGATGTATGGCTCAAAAAAAGGATAGTCACAAATAACCACATCGTAGTAATTTTCTCTGCGGTTGTGGGCATTAAATAATAAATTTAAAAATTTATTTATTATAATAACAAATATATTTCTCTTCATGGTTATTGGAAGTAAAAACTTTAGTTCTTTGACTTTTATCGCTTCTTCCGTCTGAATTATACCTTGTTTTTTCTTCCCGAATATCTTATGGATAAACGAATACGGTGTCCCTACAAAAGTCACATCATTACCATTCTTTGCCAATTGATTTGCATAATGATGACTACCTATTTTAAAATTAGATACAGCACGAGTGTGACTTATAATTAATACTCTTTTCCCTGATTCCACTTAACCACCTCAATAAATGAATAACTGCCACTATATTTATATAGCGGCAGTCAAAGTCAATCATTTGCTTTTATTGCTATCATAATTATAACCATAATAGTTATAACCATAACCATAATAACTGCTTGCCTTTTTGACAACACCATTGAGGATGCATCCTTTAACATTTACACCGCTCTGCTCAAAACGCTTGATACTCACGTCAATCTCTTTGACCGTATTATTTTCAAAACGTGCTACGAGTAAAGTAGTCCCAGCATAGCGCCCAATAATAGCAGCATCAGTTACAGCTAAAATTGGTGGTGTATCTATCATAACAAGGTCATAATTTTTTGCTGCCCACTCGAGAAGCTCTTGAAATCTTTCATGCATCAGTAGTTCTGCCGGATTCGGTGGAACCTGTCCCCTTGATATGAAATCAAAACCAGCACTCGGAATAACCTTGATTACATTTTCTCTTTTTACCTTTCCAACAAGATAATCAGAAAGCCCACCATCATTATTGACGTCAAATAGTTTGTGAACATAACCTTTTCGCATATCCGCATCTATAAGCAATACTTTTTGACCGCTCTGCGCGATAACAGATGCTAAGTTTGTACTTACAAATGTTTTACCCGCACTAGGACTTGCACCAGAAATCATTACAGCATTATTTTGTGCTTCCATCATTGCGAAATGCAAACTAGTCCTAAGACCTCGGATTGCCTCAATAGCCAGGTCTGCTGGATTTTCAACAGCTAAAAAAGCACCTGACTCATTTATTTTTCTCTGCCCGCTGGTCAAACGTCTATTTCTTGCTTTATTTAAAGTATTCTTTTGCAACCATTCAGAAACAGGAATGCTTGCATAAACATTAATACCTTGCTCTTCCAATTGCTCTGGAGACTCGATTCCTCTTCGTAGGAATACATTAACCAAGACAACACCAATAGAAACAAACCCACCTAAGAAAACACCAATAATTATGATTAAAAGTTTTTTTGGTTTTACTGGCGTAGGTTCGGTAATTGCCCGATCAATTATTCTGACATTTCCTATTGCACTAGACTTTGCAATATTTAACTCTTGTTGTCTATTCAAAAGCTGCATATATACAGCTCTACCAGAATCAACATCCCTACTTAATCTCAAGACTTCCTGTTGAGTCGCTGGCATTGCTGAAATCTGCTTATTCAACTTTGTTTTTTCTTGTTGCAATGTTTCTCTTTTTTGCATCAAGGCATTGTAAGTCGGGTGGTCTTTTGTATAAAGTTGAGAAATCTCCGCTTCTCTAAATGTCAACTCATTTAACTGATTATCAACATTGACGATACGATTTAAGACAGACTGTGCTTCCAAATTTAAATCAACTGAATCCTTTTGTCGACGATAAGCATTTAATTTATCTTCGGCTAAATCAAGTTCTGCACGAACTTTAGGAATCTTTGCATCTAAAAAATCTAGACTCTTAGAATCTTGAGCCGCTTGACGATCAATGTTCTGCTGTAAATAGTTTGTACTTATACTGTTTACTATTTTACCAACTAACTGAGGGTCTTCACCAGTTACCGCTAAGCTTAGCATTCCCGTATCTTTGCCTTGCTCTTCAACTGTAAATATTTTTTGTAAATTAACAATTGCTTCTAATTCAGTTAACAGCTGAACACTAAACTCAGTGCCTGTAGTGGCATCCAAGCTGTCCACTTTCAACGTGATTCCGTGTTTATTATAAATATGTCCAACACTACTTTCATCTTCGAAATCATCGCCAATTATCTTAACTTTTTTTTCACTTAAAACTAATATAGTTAACTCTGGTGTTTTACTTTCCCCGTCAGCTCTAGGAATATATAAATGGCTAATTTTTATATCACCAGGTTTACTTCCTAATAAACGTTCAAAGCCACGACCAAATATCGGAAAGTATTTTTTCTCAGTTACCACTTGCAGGTTTAAATCACTAACGGTTTTTCCCAAAATCATCCTGGATTGCAGCAATGATATTTCTGGTGCAGATTGCGGCTGTCTATCCGGGAGCATTTGACTCAAATTATCTAGAATTGCATTACCCTGTTTTTGCTCAACCTGGATCAAAGCATTCGCCCTATATACAGGTGTCGAGAAGATGCTATATACAATACTGAGCGTTAAAAACATCGTAGTAATACCAGTAATTAACCACCGATGGTCTATTATCTCACCTAAAAGCCGACCAAGGTCGAATTCGTCTGATTTATCATTACTGGAATTTTTTGCTATATTCTTGTTTAACATTGTAAGTCCTACTGACTATCGACTTAAGGCTAATGCCCATTTCTGAGCTGATTCATCAAGAAGACCGTATACGAACTCAAAGGCTTCTCGACTCTGGCGATATGGATCAGCTATCTCACGCTGCCCAATCCAATGACCGAATAACATGGTTTTACCTCTAACCTCCGGTGCCAGACGACAAACAGCCTCAATATGACTTTTTTCCATAACAAGAATAAGATCGAACTCACGACACATTGTAGCCGTAAGCTGCTTCCCTTGATGGCCTTCTAGAGACAGTTCATGCGACGATGCAACTTCTTGCGCTGTAACATCTGCAGGTTTTCCTACCAATGCACCAAGACCTGCAGAAATAACTTTTTTTTCTGGCAAATTTTTCTTCAACAACCGTTCTCCAGTTGGAGAACGGCAGATATTTCCAACACAGACGACTAAAATTGAATTAAACATATCCATACCATTTCTAATACTAAGGCCAATTGCGGATACGAAGTGTCCCTTCGGTAAGGTCATTGAAACCTGAAATTGTCGGTACTAGTTGGCTAATAACCCTATTCCAGCGGACAACAGGTGCTGTAGTCACATAAACAATATCATAAGGCTGAAGATGGAATTCCGTACCCATTACCATTGCTGCAGCATCAGATGCATTTAATTGGTAAATATTTGCCAATTTTTTGCCCTCAGTGCCACGCAGTGGGCGAATAACAAAAACGCCTGTTGCATCAGAGAAAGATTGGTCCATTCCTTCAGCATTACCTAAGGCTTCAGTCAAGGTCATGCCACTACGATCCATTTTTAGCGTAGTCTGCTTCTTAACTTCACCCATCACGAAAACTTTCAAATCATCATTGCGTGGTATGTAAAGAATATCCCTTGGGTAAAGTAAGTGATTCTGAGTTAGGTCACCTTTCTGCATTAATGCTTGTAATGAAATGCTTATTTCTTTTCCGTTATGTGTCAAAACAACATTACGCCAATCTGCATTTTCGGATAAGCCACCAGCCGAATTGATCGCATCCATTACAGTCATAGGGACATTTGTTATGGGTTGTTGACCCGACTTGATTACTTCTCCAGTAACATATGCCTTTTGGGAACGAAAAGCAGCGATGCTGACATCTACCTGTGGACTTTCAATATATTTCGCCAGTCTAGATGCTATATCGCTGCGTACTTCGTTGACTGTTTTACCTGCAACCTTCACTTTGCCTATATACGGATAGAAGATAGTGCCATCCGAGTTTACCCAGTTACCGGTATCACTAGCACTACGATACTGGCCAGCGGGCGTTGTCAGTTCCGGATGATCCCATACCGTGACCATCAGCACATCACCGACACCAATTCGGTATTCATAATTCTGTAGTTCACGCTCAAGCGAAGAATTTGGTTGGGCGACCACTGGCTTGGGCCGCATTTTTTCAACGAGACTTGGTGTCATCGGATAGACATTCACCAGCTTATCGATATCAAAATCCCCATCCTGCTGTTTTACAACGTCTTTCCCGCTAGTTGAAAGGTGAGTACCCGGTACTATTGTGCAACCGCTAATCACACTGATTGATACCAAAAGTGGTATCAGTTTCCATTGTTTTTTTGCCATCGAGTTATCATCACTATCAAAGTAAAAATGTTTGCGGTGCTAAGTCCCAAGCCGACCATTGCGCTTATCTGGCACTCAGCAAAAAGTGTGTTATCTGCTCAGTACATATGAAAATTCGCATTCATTGAGCAAGCATTGAATTCTAGTCTGCTAGTATAAGCGTTAAGTTGAGAGCATTATTACATAATAATCAAACAAAAGAGTATGTACATCAACCAAACGCAACTGAAGGCCGCCTAAGTATTACACTTAGTCAGCCCTCAAAATTTTTCGCGGCATTAATTATAATGATAGCTGCTCAGCCCACTCGCGAAAAGCTTTGCCCTGTGTGGGGTGGCGTAAACCGTAAGTGACAAACGCACGCAGGTAACCCATTTTCTCCCCGCAGTTGAACGATTCCCCAACCAACTCTATCGCTTCAACCGGTTTGTGCTTCAACAACTCGGCAATGGCATCTGTAAGCTGAATTCTTCCCCAAGCGCCTGGCTCTGTTTTCTCCAATAGTGGCCAAATATCTGCGGACAAAACGTATCGTCCTACTGCAGTATAATTGGACTTCAGTTGAACCTCACGACCAGGCTTTTCGATAATCGAGGTCATACGCGAGCTTTCACCAGGCTGCAGCTTGTTGGCTTCACATTCAACCACCGAGTAGTCGTGTAAAACATGCTCATCAGCAGCCTGAACCAGCACCTGGCTCAAGCCCGTTTGTTCAAAGCGAGCAATCATATGCGGCAAGTTGTCTTTCTTCAGATCGGCTTTTGCATCATCAAGCAAGACATCGGGCAACAACACAACAAAGGGCGAATCCCCAACCAAAGGTTTAGCACATAGTACCGCGTGCCCCAGCCCCTTCGGTTGCCCCTGACGAATATGCATCAGCGTCACGCCTTTTGGCGTAATCGACTGCACCTCGTCCAGCAACTGGCGCTTAACACGCGCTTCAAGCATCGCTTCCAGCTCGAACGAGGTGTCAAAATGGTTTTCGATTGCATTCTTGGATGAATGCGTCACCAGGATGATCTCTTTGATCCCCGCCGCAACGCACTCATTAACAATGTATTGAATCAGCGGCTTATCAACGATCGGCAGCATTTCCTTTGGAATAGCCTTCGTTGCAGGCAGCATACGCATACCCAGGCCTGCAACGGGAATGACAGCTTTTAACTTGGTCATGGTAATCCTCTTGATATCTTATGATCGTCTTCTCAGCCGTAACGCTTACTTGCTGTTCAGCGTCTGTTTCAACCACTGGGTAAAGTCTTCACCTTCCGAGGAGTGACGCAGACCATATTGTACGAACGCTTTCATATAGCCCAGCTTATCACCGCAGTCATGTGATTTTCCGCTCATATGGAAAGCTTCTACGGTTTCCTGTTCCATTAAAGCCGCAATGGCATCGGTCAGTTGAATTTCATCGCCGGCACCCGGCAAGGTTTTTTCCAACAGCGGCCAGATATCGGCAGACAGAACATAACGGCCTACTACCGCCAAGTTGGAGGGGGCATCTTCAAGCGCTGGCTTTTCTACTACCGCTGTCATCGGGGTGCTCTCCCCTGCCGACAGTGTTGCACCGCCGCAATCGACGACGCCATATTTCGAGACATCCTGTTCCGGTACCGGTTCCACCATAATTTGGCTAAAGCCAGTCTCTGTGAAACGTTCAATCATCTTGGCCAAATTTTCTTTACGCAGATCCGCCGTGGAATCATCTAACAATACGTCAGGCAGTAGTACAATAAAAGGTTCGTCGCCTACCATAGGTTTGGCGCACAACACAGCATGGCCCAAACCTTTTGCCTGCCCCTGACGCACTTGCATCACCGTCACATCTGCCGGGGAGATAGTCTGTACTTCTTCCAGTAACTGACGTTTGACGCGTGACTCCAATACCGCTTCAAGCTCAAACGAGGTATCGAAGTGGTTTTCGATCGCATTTTTGGAAGAGTGGGTAACCAGCACAATATCCTTGATCCCGGCCGCCACACATTCATTCACAATGTACTGAATCAATGGTTTATCGACCACCGGCAGCATTTCTTTAGGAATGGCTTTTGTCGCCGGCAACATACGGGTTCCCAGGCCAGCTACAGGGATCACAGCCTTCAATCTTTTTTGCATGTTTTTTCATCCAAAATCAAATAACTACAACGTAGCCGACCTAAGTCTGTTCCCAGATGCTTACGAAGCCTGGGTCGCATGATTTAGACACGCTACCGCCCTTGGCTCTCAGCTACCAATGTACTGTCATCGTTCTCTATGGGCGACCAGATTCAGCCGCACTTTAATGTAAATGGAGGGACGTATTCTTTCGTGAAGCGCCTGTCAGATCACAAATACAACAAAATAAATATGCCCTTATAACCAAACGATGATACTTGTAAATGTTTATGTGGCTAAGATTCTTATACTATTGCTTTATCGATACAAGCCCAAGATACCTATTCGGTACCCTTTTCAGAATAAGACTACCCACAGGGGCGAACAGAACAAAGTGTAGCAGCCGCAAGAATCTATAACGATTTGATTTTTAAAAATTATATTTACGCTGTTTTTATCAACAGGCGTCTAAATCCCTTATTCCAGAAACAGTCTTCATTTTCAGAAAATCCCCATTCCTCGTGGTGTTACATTTTGAACACCTGCTGGAGGGTCGAATTTTTATGCATTATTGTTGCTTGGCTTTTTCATTTAGCAGGCAGGCCCTCTGTTTTAAAGTTGAATTTTCCCGCCTCAACACCCATCATTCGCTTACGGCATAAGCCGTCGAACTTACAGGTGAAATTGGGCGTATGGAATGGATCGCAGATCCAACAATTTGGGCCGGCCTGGCCACTCTGGTCGTGCTGGAAATCGTTCTGGGTATAGACAACCTTATCTTTATCGCCATCCTGGCGGAAAAATTACCAAAACATCAAAGAGATAAAGCCCGTATTGTGGGTTTATTACTGGCGTTGCTGATGCGCCTGGCACTGTTGGCCTCCATCTCATGGTTGGCGACACTGACACAACCGTTGTTCTTTGCCGGCGGACACCCCTTTAGCGGCCGCGATCTGATAATGCTGGTTGGGGGTATCTTCCTGCTGTTCAAAGCCACCATGGAGCTCAATGAGCGACTGGAGGGTAAAGATGAAGAACAACAGGGCCAGCGCAAAGGCGCTCGTTTCTGGCCTGTTGTGGCACAAATCGTGGTGCTGGATGCGGTCTTCTCACTCGACTCGGTGATCACCGCCGTCGGCATGGTCGATCACCTGGCAGTCATGATGCTTGCGGTTTGTATCGCTATCGGACTGATGTTGCTGGCCAGTAAACCGCTAACGCGCTTCGTCAATGCCCACCCGACAATTGTCATCCTGTGCCTGAGTTTCCTGCTGATGATCGGTTTCAGTCTGGTTGCCGAAGGCTTTGGCTACCACATTCCGAAAGGTTATCTGTATGCCGCTATCGGCTTCTCGGTGATGATCGAAGCGTTGAACCAACTGTCGCAGTTCAACCGACGCCGTTTCCTCTCGACAGCACGACCACTGCGCGAACGTACCGCAGAAGCCGTACTGCGCATGTTGAGCGGCAAGCACGAAGAAGCGGAAATCGACAACCAATCGGCCAACCTGTTGGCCGACAGCGGCAATGAAAGCGGCGAAATTTTCAACCAACAGGAACGCCATATGATAGAGCGCGTGCTGGGTATGGCACAGCGTACAGTAAGCAGTATCATGACCTCCCGTCATGACGTGGAATATCTCGAATTGAATGATCCGCAGGAAAAGCTGACCCAATTGTTGGAGAAAAATCAGCATACGCGCATCGTGGTAGTGGAAGACAGCGCCAGCGATGAACCCCTCGGTGTCATTCATACCATTGACGTGCTGAAGCAGCAGTTAACCCAGGCGCCACTCGATTTACGTGCGTTGGTACTGCAGCCACTGATTTTCCCCGAGCAGTTGACCCTGCTGAGCGCCCTGGAACAATTTCGCCAGGCACAGACGCATTTTGCCTTTGTTGTTGACGAATTCGGTTCGGTGGAAGGGATAGTCACGCTGACCGATGTGATGGAAACCATTGCCGGTAACCTACCGGAAGCCGGAGAGGAAGTCGATGCCCGGCATGACATTGCGCAAAATGATGACGGAAGCTGGACCGCCAACGGTTATATGCCGCTGGAGGATCTGGTGCTGTATCTGCCATTACCGCTGGAAGACAAACGTGAGTACCACACGTTGGCCGGCCTGCTGATGGAACACAGCCAGCGCATTCCCCAGGAAGGCGAGCGGTTGCGGATCGGTGACTACCTGTTTGAACCGCTGGAAGTCAGTAGCCACCGTATTTTGAAGGTAAAAATCACCCCGTTGTTGGTACCAGAACCAGACTACGAGGTTTAAACCGGGGCCGGGCATCGCCCGGCCGCTATTACAAATGCTGGGGAACCAATAACTCCGTCGCCACAATCACTACGATCAACCCAACAATCACCGGTACCGAAGTGCGTTTCACCACTTCAAACGGCGAGATTTTGGCCATGCCGGATACCGCCACCACCACCCCTGAAACCGGCGACAGAGTGCGTCCCAGGTTCGAAGCCTGCAGCATCGGGATCACCAAATACGCCGGATTAACCCCCATCTGCGCCGCCAGTTTGGGAATGAGTTCTACGAAAGCATAGAACGGGGCGTTGCCTGAACCGGTGGTCATCGCCGCCAGCATGGTAATCACCACCAGCACCAACATCATGATAATGCCGCCGGTGCCGAATGACTGCGCCAGGCCGATCAGCCCGCTGATAAACCCGACGGTGCTCAACCCCTGGGCAAACACGCCGGCAGCTACCAGCAGCATCACTACGCTGGCAAAAGCATCCGCCATACCGCGATAAGCGACCTCCAGACCGCTAAATACCTGTTTGGCACTGAAGCTGCGCAGGAATTCAATCACCGCAGCCAGCAGCATACAGCCTACCAACACGGTGATAATATGCAGTTCCGGCCCCCATTTCCCATCAAACACCAACACGCCAAGGATAGGTGTAAACGGCAGCACCGCGTAGAACCCTGGCGCATGAGTGGTGATTTCACTCACATCCATAATGTGATGCTGTTCATTGGCTTTCTTATCGAGATAACGCTGCCAAAAGAAATGCGCAACCGCCATGCAGACAATCGCCGCAATCGAGATGGGTAAAGTAGTTTTAAAGGCGAAATCAACCAATGGCATTTCCGCCGCCTTCGCGGCCAGCACCACGTCACCCGAGGTGGGTGCCAGAATAATCGCCGCGGGTGAAGCACAAATCGCCGCAGCCGCACCACGGCTGATACCCACGTTGACCATCAACGGGAAAAGCGTAGCCATCAGCAGTACGCCCAGCCCCGTGGCAGACGAGACCGCCAGTGACATCAGACAGGCAACAAAATAGGCCGCCACCATCAAAAGATAGGGGGAATTGATCATTTGCAGCGGACGGGAGGCCAGCTTGACCACCACATCATTGGCGCCAATGTGCGTCATATAGGCCGCAAATCCGCACAGCATCATAATCATCATGCCAAGATCGCCACCACGGCTCATCAGCAGAATTTTGACGTATTCAATGATGTCAGTCGCGCGCCACCCGGTAGATGTGGCGCTGGCAGGCAACAGACTTTTGCCCATCAGGGCGCTGATGGCCAATAGCAACAGGCCGCCCACCATCAATACGCCGGTGGCGGAGTAACCTTTGATGATGTAACGGCCAACGCCTGCCGCGACGACCACCCCGATCAGAAGCTCTATCATATTCCCTCAACTTATCATTTTCGTTTTTTGACCGTACCAAAGCGTATGAATCGCTTAACTGCGCACACTCTGCACAAACTCAGGCACAGACGTCATGATATCCGTCAAAGTTACGGGAGGAAATTATTGGGAAAGGGAAATACTCTGGCGAGGTTTAACAGAGAGTGCGGGCCAGACCACGACCAACCCGCACAATCCGAGATCAAAGCTTATCGAGCAGTTTTTTAAGATCCTGGCCTTCGCGCGAATCCTTGTTTTTCTCAGCCCACTTGTTAAGCGCATCCTTCGCCCGGTTCTGCAGCGTTTTACGCAAGATCTGATCGACCTGCAATTGATAGTTAAGCTGGCTCCACGGACCGTAAACGCGCAGTGGGATCGGCGTTTTCTGCAACTGTTCAATCAGGTCGTCACGACCTTGCCAACCGCCGGTTACCCGAACGTTAAGCGTCATATCACACTGTTTCCCCGGCATGTCCACCGTCCCGTTGCCGCTCAGGGTTAACAACGGAGAATCGGCGCCCAACTCGGTGATTTTTACCGTGCCGCGATCCAGGCTGGCGTTAGCCGACAACTGTTTCACTTCGGTATAACGCTGGTAATCGTTTTGTCCACGCACGCTGCTATCATTGCGCGCCACGGCTTGCTGAATCAATTGCTGAATGTTCAGACCGTGCAACTGCGCGTCCTGCATCGCCAACTGGGCGGTGCCCTGCCAGCGCCGTTCAAACGACTGTGACGTCAGACGGTCGCCGGTTAAATTCCCTTGCATGCTGAATTTTCCGGTCATAATTTGTGGCATTTCGAACGCCTTCAGGACACTGCCAAGTTCAACCTGCTTCACGACCGGCTGTACGGTGATCACCGGTCGGCGGCCACGTGCGTCCAGGGTGCCTGGTAAAGCGAAGTCACCACCGGCTACCTGCCCGGAGAACGAATGCAGCGTTAACAGACCCTGTCGGTTTTCTGCCTGGGTCGAAAGATGGGTAATATTCATACCGCGGTAGGTGAGTTGATCCACGCTCAAATTGAGCTGTGCGTTAAAATCTCGCAGCACCTCTAAATTTTGCTGAGGATCGTCCATCTGGCTGGCAATGACCGGCGAGGAGGTCACATTTTGCTCTTGCTGCACGGGCGAACTACTGGATTGCCAGCCGGTAAAGGCGTCAAAATTCACCGCCGCAGACTTCAGGTTAAGCGTATAGGCAGGTATCTCGCCGAACTGGATACTGGCATCACCGGTAAAGGTGCTGTCATTGGCACCCAGGCTCAGTTGGCCAAGTGTCACTTGCTGCGGCGTCTGTTGGTATACCATTTGAGTACTGCCGTCGCCTTTAATACCGCCGGCCAGGATGTCAGCACCTTCGAGTTGGTAACTGAACTGGGTGACATTGGCTGCAATGCGGCGCGGATATTGCTGCAGATCGATATCTGCGGCCATGCTGAAGGTCAAATCGCGCTGATTGCGGTTTACCCGGCTGGAAAGTTCCATTTGCGCCTGGCGTTTGGCATTTTGTTGCAGGGTGAGATTAATATCGCGAACGTTTATCTGTTCGTTATTAGCGCGTTGCCAAATCAACAGGCTGTCTACCACCCGCAGATTATCGATATCAAATTTCCACGGCGTATCTATCGACTCTTCGGAGCGGCTCGCAGGAGCGATAGGTGCGTCGGGTTGATTTTGTTCTTCACTTTCAGGAGTCAGGCGGATCACTGCGTTTTTCAGCATCACCTGTTTCACAAACAGTTGATGCGACAATAACGGCAGCAGTTTGACATCAAGGCGCATATTATCCGCACTCACCACCGGCGCTTTGGCTCCGGGCGCTGTCAGCGTCATACGACCGGCCAGGATGCTGAGCTGCGGCCAGATATGCCAGCGCAAATCGCCATCCAGCGTTAGATGATAACCACTCTTTTTCTCGACTTTCGTGACCATGTAGGCACGAAAATCATTCGGATTTACCAGCAGTACCAGCGCAGACATCCCCGCCAGCAGCACCACCAGTAAAATCACCAAAGTCGTCAGTAATCTTCTCATGCCATCCTCTTGTCAGCGCCACACCGACCGTGCTTCAAGCGCTGTTAATCCTTGTCGATACGACTGGCAACTGCGCCCTGCTGATCGCGGTATTTTGCATCCTGGCGGCTATTGTAAGGACGTGCCGCAGGCCCGGACAGCGGTTCAAAACTCAGTGCGCCGATCAGCATGCCCGGACGCAATGCCAGCGGCAGCTTACCTGAATTATAGAACTCCAGGACAATTCGGCCCTGCCAACCTGGATCGATACGGTGTGCGGTCACATGGACCATCAGGCCCAAACGCGCCAGGGAAGAACGGCCGTCCAGCCAACCCACCAAATCGTTTGGCAGCGTGACCGACTCCAGCGTGACCGCCAGCGCTAATTCCCCCGGATGCAGGAAGAAAGCCTCTCCTTCCGGCAGAACAATTTCATCACTCATCACGCGATCCAATGCGGCACTGACTTCATCTTTCGGCCCGCTAAGGTCGATAAATGCAGCGGTATGGCCACGAAAAACGCGGAACTGATTGCCTAAACGGACATCCACTGTTGCCCCGTTAATACGCTCAATCGGCGGACGCGGTGAAATCACCAGCTTTTCACAATCCAGCCAGGCTTCTATATCACGGTCGCACAGTCTCATTTATTCATCTCCATCAAGGCGTGTCACTAAAACAAAAATTGCCACACAACGGGCTAAAGGTCTACGCCGCGGCGTAAATAGTTGCCCGCCGGCCGGAAACTCGGGTTTTCCGGCCATTGAACGGCATTATTCAAAGAACTGGCTGATTTTGGCTTTCAGAATATCGATCGCAATGCGGTTTTTACCCCCGCGCGGGACGATAATGTCGGCATATTGTTTGGAAGGATCGATAAACTGCAGGAACATCGGACGGACGGTTTTCTGGTATTGCGCCATTACCGAATCCATCGAACGGCCACGCTCATTCACATCTCGCTTCATACGGCGCATCAGGCAAATATCCAGCGGCGTATCAACAAAGATCGAGAAGTTCATTTCCTGACGCAGACGGATATCCGTCAACAGCAGGATCCCCTCAAGAATAATCACCTTTTTCGGTTCCAGGTGAATGGTCTCTTTCTTACGCGTGTGCTCGGTGTAACTGTACAAGGGTAACTCTATCGCCTTGCCTGATTTCAGCATCTGCAGATGCTGAAACAGCAGGTTGTGGTCCATGGCGCTTGGGTGGTCATAGTTTGTCTTGACCCTTTCTTCCATGGTCAAGTGAGTCTGGTCTTTGTAGTAACTGTCTTCAGGAATAACGCCGATATGTTCATCGCCAACCTGATCGCGAAGTTCACGATATAACGTACTGGCGATAAGGCTTTTTCCGGAGGCAGATGCGCCAGCTATACCAATAATGACGCACTGATGCGGCTTGTCAGTCATAAAATTGAAGACCTGATTTCGTAGTGTGAAGGGGGGGAACTAAAACGCGTCAATTATAGGGAGTTAGCGGCCATAGCGCCAGCCTATATTGTCGCCGCCACGCCGCTATATCGGGTTATTTCGTCGGATTGGTCTGCCACAATTTTCGGATGATTGCTTCTAGGGCTATCGGGCATGCCGGGGTAAACTCGATGACTTGATGATAATCCTGACAATTGGGATGCCTTATTTCACCGGAGACTGACGTGCTGGACTGGTATTTTCTGACATTTTTTGGCGATAGTATGTTGCTGCTGCCATGCTCATTGATTCTCTTTTTCGTCTTAGTCGTGGCGCCAGCCACCCGAACCGCAGGTTGGCAATGGGCGCTGATCTTCGGCAGTGCCGGCGGCGTGGTATGTGCCTCCAAACTGGCCTTTATGGGTTGGGGCATTGGGATAAAAAGTTATGACTTTACCGGCTTTAGCGGCCACTCCGCACTGGCGGCCAGTATCTGGCCGGTACTGCTCTGGGCACTGACAGGCCGTTTCTCACATGCAGTACGCAGCATGGCGCTGGTTGTGGGGCTGGTATTGCCAGTCACCATAGGGCTATCTCGGCTTGCCATCCATGTACATTCACCTTCGGAAGTCGTTAGTGGCCTGGTGCTTGGCTATCTGGCCAGTACGCTCTTTCTGTGGTTGCAGCGCGGTAAACCGCGTCCCCGGCTCTCCACACCGCAGATCGTCGTTGCACTGGCACTGCCCATGGTATTGATGGGGGTACGACAACCCGCGCCGACACAAGGGCTGCTGGAACATATTGCCACCGCTCTGGCGCAGATCGAACGCCCTTATACCCGCGCGGATCTGCACAAACACCTTACGACCCCATAAACAAAACCCCGGAACATGTCCGGGGTTATTTTCTGGCTGGCGTTAAGCTACTTACAAGGCGCGGAAGGAGATTTCCGTCGGAATAGCTTCGCCCTGCCAATACATCTGCGCGGCAACGCGACCGGCAAGCTGGCGATACAGCTCGGCAAATTCACTGTCCGGGCGGCTTATCACCGTCGGCTCGCCACGATCCAAATCTTCGCGCAGTGAAATATGCAGCGGCAATTGCCCCAACAGGCGGCTATGGTATTTCTTCACCAGTTTTTCCGCCCCGCCGGTACCGAAAATGGGCTCATGGTGTCCGCAGTTGCTGCAAATATGCACACTCATATTTTCCACTATACCCAGTACCGGCACATGAACCTTCTCAAACATCACAATGCCCTTGGCGGCATCGAGCAGCGCGATATCCTGCGGCGTGGTGACCACCAATGCCCCGGTAACCGGAATGTTTTGCGACAGCGTTAACTGAATATCACCGGTACCCGGTGGCATATCCAGCACCAAATAGTCCAGATCCGGCCACAACGTATCCTGCAACAATTGCATTAACGCCTTGCTGGCCATCGGGCCGCGCCACACCATGGCATTATCGTCGGTCACCAGATAACCAATAGAATTGGTTGCCAGACCGTGCGCCAGGATCGGTGCCATGTGTTGCCCGTCCGGCGAGGTTGGACGCTCGTTCTCGGTGCCCAGCATATTCGGGATCGACGGGCCATAAATATCGGCATCCAGAATACCGACCTTTGCCCCTTCCGCAGCCAGCGCCAACGCCAGGTTAACCGCCGTGGTGGATTTCCCCACCCCGCCCTTGCCGGAACTGATGGCGATGATATTACGCACCCCCTTGATACCGGCCTGATCGTTGGCGCGTTTCAGCGTGGTAATGTCGTGCTTCAGTTTCCAGTCGATTGCCTCAGCACCGGTCACGCGCAGTAATTCTGCACTGACGCTGTCTTTCAGCACCTCAAAACCGCTCTGCCAGGCGAATGGCATAATCAGTTCGATATGCAACACATGATCCAGCAACGCGCAGTGATGAATGGCCTTCAGCGCGGTCAGATTATTTTTTAACGTCGGGTGTTCAAAGGCGGCCAGTACACCGGTCACCAGGGCACGCAGAACTTCGGGGTTGGTCTGCTCGGGGGATTTTGTGCTCATCCCGGCTCCTTGATTTTAATGGATAGCTTCTCGCTAAGCATATCAGAACTGCAGGCCGGTCGGCGCATGTCTGTATAAAGAAACCGCCCTAGCCGTGGCGGACGCGATCGGGTAACATCAAAGACCCTTTTTATTCATTACAGAAACCAAGTTCTCACTATGCCTCAAGTCGCGAAAAAATTATTGGTGACGTGCGCGCTGCCGTACGCAAATGGTTCCATCCATCTCGGCCACATGCTCGAGCACATCCAGGCAGACATCTGGGTTCGTTACCAACGAATGCGCGGCAACGAGGTTCATTTCATCTGCGCGGACGACGCGCACGGCACGCCGATCATGCTGAAAGCTCAGCAGTTGGGCATCAAGCCGGAAGAAATGATCGCGGAAATGAGCCAGGAGCACCAACAGGATTTCGCCGGTTTTGGCATCAGCTATGATAACTATCATTCAACCCATAGCGATGAGAACCGTGAACTGTCGAGCCTGATTTACGGCCGCCTGAAAGAAAACGGTTTCATCAAGAACCGCACCATTTCTCAGCTGTACGACCCAGAAAAAGGCATGTTCCTGCCTGACCGCTTCGTTAAAGGCACCTGCCCGAAATGCAAATCGCCGGATCAATACGGCGATAACTGCGAAGTTTGTGGCGCAACCTACAGCCCGACAGAGCTGATCGATCCGAAATCCGTGGTTTCCGGTGCGACGCCGGTGCTGCGTGATTCCGAGCACTTCTTCTTTGATCTGCCATCGTTCAGCGAAATGCTGCAGGCCTGGACCCGTTCCGGCGCGCTGCAAGAGCAGGTGGCGAACAAGATGCAGGAATGGTTTGAGTCCGGTCTGCAACAGTGGGATATCTCCCGCGATGCGCCGTATTTCGGCTTTGAAATCCCGGATGCCCCCGGCAAATACTTCTACGTCTGGCTGGATGCGCCAATCGGCTACATGGGTTCATTCAAAAACCTGTGTGACAAGCGCGGCGATCTAGACTTTGACGAGTTCTGGCGCAAGGATTCCACCACCGAGCTGTATCACTTTATCGGCAAGGACATCGTTTATTTCCACAGCCTGTTCTGGCCGGCAATGCTGGAAGGCAGTAATTTCCGCAAACCGACCAACCTGTTCGTACATGGCTACGTAACGGTGAACGGCGCCAAGATGTCCAAGTCTCGCGGCACCTTTATCAAGGCCGGTACCTATCTGCAACACCTGGATGCCGATTGCCTGCGTTACTACTACGCCGCAAAACTGTCTTCACGCATTGACGATATCGACCTGAATCTGGAAGATTTCGTACAGCGGGTGAACGCCGACATCGTGAACAAGGTGGTGAACCTGGCTTCGCGCAACGCCGGCTTTATCAGCAAGCGTTTTGGTGGCCAACTGGCCGACAAGCTGGCCGACCCCGCGCTGTACCAAACTTTCGTTGATGCGGCGCAAAGCATCGCCGAAGCCTATGCCAGCCGTGAGTCTGGCCGGGCAATCCGCGAAATCATGGCGCTGGCCGATCTGGCAAACCGCTATGTAGATGAGCAGGCACCCTGGGTAGTGGCTAAACAGGAAGGCCGCGATGCAGATTTGCAAGCCATTTGCTCCATGGGCATCAACCTGTTCCGCGTACTGATGACCTATCTGAAACCGGTAATGCCGTCACTGACTGAACGCACCGAAGCCTTCCTTAATTGTGAGCTGAGCTGGGACAGCATCTCGCAACCGTTGCTGGGCCATCAGGTTAATACATTCAAAGCCCTGTTCAACCGTATCGATCTGGACAAGGTGAATGAGATGGTCAGCGCTTCGAAAGAAGATATGGTGGCGGCGAAAGTGGCCACCGGTCCACTGGCTGAGGATCCGATTCAGGACACCATCACCTTTGACGATTTCGCCAAGGTTGATATGCGTATTGCCTTGATCAAGAGCGCCGACTTTGTCGAAGGTTCTGACAAGCTGTTGAAGCTGCTGTTGGATCTGGGTGGCGAAACACGCCAGATCTTCTCCGGTATTCGTTCCGCTTATCCGGATCCAAAAGCGCTGGAAGGCCGACTGACCATCATGGTTGCCAACCTTGCGCCACGCAAAATGCGCTTCGGTATCTCTGAAGGCATGGTGATGGCTGCCGGCCCGGGCGGAAAAGAAATCTTCCTGCTCAGCCCGGACAGCGGCGCGCAGCCAGGGATGCAGGTGAAGTAAGCCTCTTAACGAGCCACCTCACCCTTACCCTCTCCCCTGGGAGAGGGCCGGGGTGAGGGGATCTTTATCCACCGTCAAATACTGCATAATAATCTCAGTCACTCCCCCCAATGGTTTAACACTTCATCATTCCAAAAACGCAATACGGTAAATCCGCGGCTCACCAGGAAATGACTACGACGGGTGCCATAACTGACCTGTTCCATATGTTGCCCTCCGTCCAATTCAATAACCAGCTTCCGTTGCCAACAAACAAAATCAACAAAAAAGGCCCAATCGGAAACTGACGACGTAATTTCAAACCATAAAAACGGCGGTCCCTTAGTCGTCTCCATGCCGTTTTTCCGCCTTGGTCATATTGGTTCGCAACCGACGCGATATAGGCGTTGATGTCCTTTCCATAAAGACCTCCGACTGCACAATAATGCCAGGCGCGGTATGAACCTTGATCCAAACGTCAAACTTGCGCACTGCTTCCAAAAAAGCCGGTAAAAATTAATAACAAAGAAAGTGTCTTATCAATGGACACAGGAGCATGATACTGCCACACAAAAAGTAGACGTCCAGAAGGAAAGACTGCTATAAGTAACCTCTTACCGGGATAATTCTCACCTGCTTTCGGAGCCAATAATAATGAAAACCCTAAAGACCCCGCTGCTGGCCATTGGCCTGCTGACCGCACTGCCGTTGTTTGCCGCAGAAACTCTTGCGCCGGTACCCACCGCCATCGCTCAACATCAGGGCCCCATTCGCATTGCGGTGATCCGTAATCTGGGCTCCGACGACAACACCACTCAGTTTCTGGCCGGTACCCTCCAGGAAGGCCGCAAGCTGGGTTTTAAGGTGGATACCTTCCTCAGCAACGGTGACGACGCACGCTTTCAGGATTTCGTGAATCAGGCCATCAGCCAGAAATATGACGGCATTATTCTCTCGCAGGGCCGCGCGCCCTATTCCACCGATCTGGTCAAACGCATTACGGCGGCGGGCATTGCCGTATCTGCCTTTGATACCGACATCAGCGGCACCCTCCCCGGTGTCACCGTTTCACAGCAGGATGACGCCTCGCTGGCCAATGAGTCTTTCGGTCAGTTGATCAAGGATTTCAACGGCAAGGCCAATATCATCAAACTCTGGGTAGCCGGTTTCCCGCCGATGGAACGCCGCCAGGCCGCTTATCAACAGTTGCTGAAACAGAACCCTGGCATTCATGAACTGGAATCAATTGGTGCAGTGTCATCCGATGTTCAGGGTGATACCGCCAACAAGGTTGGCGCCGTGCTGGCCAAATATCCGAAAGGCAAGATCGACGCGATTTGGGGCACCTGGGATGCCTTCAGTCAGGGGGCCTACAAGGCGTTGAAAGAGAATGGCCGTACCGAGATCAAACTGTACAGCATCGACATCTCTAATCAGGATTTGCAACTGATGCGCGAAGCCAACAGCCCGTGGAAAGTCAGCGTGGCGGTGGACACCAAACTGATCGGCGCAATCAACCTGCGTCTGGTAGCGAACAAAATTGCCGGGGAACCGACGCCGGCAACCTATGAATTTAAAGCCGCCGCGATCCCACAGGCACTGCTGGTCAGCCAGCCGGGGCCAGTCAACGTCGCCGGCCTGGCCAAAATCATTCCGGGCTGGGGCAGCAGTGATGCATTCATCCAGCCCTGGTTCGCCACGCTGCAGGCCAAAACGAGCAAATAATTCAGATCCTGCATATACTCAGGCAGATTATAGGGGCGCCACAGCGGCGCCCGCGTTAATCGGGCCGAATATCGTCGCCCCCTACGGTTACCCACACCAAATTAATCACCGTACGTATAAGCAGGTCTGACATGAAGGGATTCCCACCGCTGATCAACACATTGCTGGCCAGCTCGCTGGTATTGACCATTGGGCGTGGCGTCACGCTACCGTTCATTACCATCTATCTCACCGGGCATTTCCACCTGCTTCCGAAAAGCGTCGGTATCATTTTGGGCATCAGCCTGATGATCGGTATTTTCGCCAGTCTGTATGGCGGTTACCTGGTCGACAAGTTCAACAAAAACACCTTGATTCTGACGGCTATTTTGCTGTTCGCCTTGAGTTTTTTCGCTATTCCGTGGATCCCGCGTCCGGGTGGGATCATCGTGGTATTGGCTATTTTGCATACCGCCTATTCGGTGCTGGGCATCACCATCAAGGCCTGTTTTGCCGACTGGCTACCGGTTGCGCAACGTATCAAAGCCTTTTCAATAAACTACACGCTGGTGAACGTGGGTTGGGCGGTGGGCTCATCACTGGGGGTGATGGTGGCAGGGCTGAACCCATTATTGCCCTTCTACCTTTCAGGCGGATTGGCTTTATTCACAGTGACGGCATTGAGTTTTAGCCTGCACCGACAACGCGCTACACCGCCAGCAGCGACTGAGGTCGTCCCCTCTGCGCCGCCCAATTTCCGCCAAACGCTGACCATTCTGCGCAACGACCACCGGCTGATTTATTTTACTCTCGGCAGTACGCTTGGCGCGGTGGTTTTCGGCCAGTTCACCGGTTACTTGTCGCAATACCTGATCCTGGTTTCCAACGCAGAGTTTGCCTACCAGGTCATAGGCGCGGTGATGATCGTCAATGCCTGTATCGTCATCACCCTGCAGTATTTACTGAGCCGAGGTATGCGACAGGAAAACATGTTGCGCTGGCTGGCGCTGGGCACCGTATTTTTCATTATGGGGCTGATTGGTTTTAGCCTGGCCGGGCAATCACTCTGGCTATGGGCCATCGCTATGGCGGTATTTACCCTGGGGGAGATTATCGTGATCCCGGTGGAGTATATGTTTATCGACTTTATCGCCCCACAGCATCTGAAAGGCAGCTACTACGGTGTGCAAAACCTCAGCGCTCTGGGCGGTGCCATCAACCCGGTGCTTTGCGGTTTTATACTCAGCTATGCCGCACCGCAAATGATGTTTGTGATGCTGATTGCCGCCGCATTGTTCAGCCTGCTATTCTTTTTCCTCGGCCATCGCCTGGCGCAAAAGCAGCAATACCGCGCAAGTATCATCAGCACAAAATGAAGGCGCACCGGGCTTGACTATGGCTGTCAACCTGCCTGGCAGGCATGGCAACCATAGAGAGAATTCATGGTGTGATTTGTGGCGGAGGTCACAGTTTAATTGTATGATGAATGCATCGGTTAAACGGGATTAAGTTATGGCCAAGCTATTCACTCTGTGCTGGAAATACCTAAGGGCAATCGTCCTTATCTACCTTTGCTTATTCGCCGGCAATGCAATCGCGGCGCTGCTGCCGATCGCCATTCCCGGCAGCATTATCGGTATGCTGCTGCTGTTCGCCCTGCTTTCCACGCAGATTATGCCGGCCAAGTGGGTCAAACCCGGCTGTCATCTGCTAATCCGCTATATGGTGCTGTTGTTCGTGCCTATCGGCGTGGGCGTGATGAAATACTATGACCAAATTATCGAGCATTTGGGCCCGCTGGTGGTTTCCTGCATTATCAGCACCCTGATGGTGCTGGTGGTGGTGGGTTATACCTCGCATTATTTCCACCGAGAGCGTCGCATAGTCGGCAAGCCGGGTGCCGCGGAGGGTGAGAAATGATCCATGAAATCTGGTGGTCATTGCCGTTGACGCTGGCAGTCTACTTTGCCGCGCGCAAGCTGGCGCAATGGCTGAACATGCCGCTACTGAACCCGCTGCTGGTATCGATGGCGGTGATCATTCCCCTGCTGTTACTGACCGGCATCCCCTATGAACGCTATTTTCAGGGCAGCAAAATCCTCAATGACTTACTGCAGCCCGCCGTCGTTGCGCTGGCCTACCCCTTGTATGAACAGCTGCACCAGATCCGCGCCCGTTGGAAATCTATTATCGCCGTCTGCTTTATCGGCAGTATGACGGCCATGATCAGCGGCGGTGCCATCGCTTTATGGATGGGGGCGACTCCGGAAATTGCCGCTTCCATCATGCCGAAGTCGGTTACGACCCCTATCGCCATGGCGGTCGCGGAATCGCTCGGCGGCATCCCGGCAATCAGCGCCGTCTGCGTAATCTTCGTCGGTATTCTCGGCGCAGTGTTCGGGCATACATTATTTAAACTATTGAAAATCACCACTCGCTCGGCGAGGGGGTTGGCCATGGGTACCGCATCTCATGCACTGGGTACGGCTCGTTGCGCGGAAATGGACTATCAGGAAGGTGCTTTCGGCTCTTTAGCGTTGGTGATCTGCGGGATTATTACCTCGCTGCTGGCCCCCTTCCTGTTCCCGGTGCTACTGCACATGTTCAGTTAGGGTGGTTAAAACTTGAGACACATCTCGCAATTATTCTTTTCATTGCATTGATTTCATCAATAAAGAGATTTAGATCACACTTTATTCACACGAGGCTGCCTAGAATGTTATCCCGTTAACCTGTAGAGAGAGTTTCTATGCACCCGCGTTTTCAAACCGCTTTTGGCGAACTGCCCGCCACCTTGCAATCTGCCCTGCAGTCTTATATTGATGCGCCTGATTTCCCGGCCATGCTCAAGGCGGAACAAGTGGACGCGATCAAGCAGCGCTGCGGGCTGGATGATGATGCTCTGGCATTCGCTCTGCTGCCACTGGCGGCGGCCTGCTCGTTAGCCCCAATCTCGCAATTTTATGTCGGTGCCATTGCCCGTGGGCAGAGCGGCAATCTGTATTTTGGTGCCAATATGGAGTTCAGCGGCGCCCCAATGCAACAAACCATTCATGCGGAACAGTGTGCGGTGACCCACGCCTGGCTACGCGGTGAACCCGCCCTGGCCTCCATCACCGTTAACTACACGCCTTGCGGCCACTGCCGTCAGTTTATGAACGAACTGAACAGCGGCGTCAGCCTTAAAATTCGTCTGCCTGGCCGTGAACCGGCAACGCTTGGCGATTACCTGCCGGACTCCTTTGGCCCGAAAGACCTTGATATCACCACGCTGTTGATGGACCGGGTCGATCATGGTTTCCAACTGGTGCTGACGGACGAACTGGAAAAAGCAGCGCTGTCCGCCGCCAATCAGAGCCACGCGCCCTACAGCAACGCCCACAGCGGCGTCGCACTAGAGGCTGATGACGGCAGGATTTACACTGGCCGTTATGCGGAAAACGCCGCCTTCAACCCCAGTTTGCCACCCTTGCAGGCCGCGCTGATTCTGATGAATGTTTCCGGCGGCGACTGTCAAAAAGTGAAACGCGCAGTGCTGGCTGAGCCAGAAAGTGCCATCCTCACCCAATGGGATGCTACCCGTGCCACGCTGGCTGCCCTGGGCTGCCAAAATGTCAGCCGCATTACTTTCTGATCCTGATCCTGGCGGTGCCGCCCGGCACCGCTGTTAACAGCCCCGCCAGCCGATTACAATGGCATTCACGTCTTAAAACACTTTCTTTAGTTAAATTAGGATTTGATCGTCGATAATTACGCCAATTTACCTCATGATCCGATAACAATTGCTGTACATATTTCGCCGATCTTTTAGGATCACCCTTATAAAGTTATCCGATACGTTGAAGAGCAAAAGTCATGGAACTTGAATACGAAAGCAAACGCCCTCTCTACATCCCTTATGCCGGCCCGATCCTGTTGGAATTCCCACTGCTGAATAAAGGCAGTGCTTTCACCGAGGAAGAACGCAACCATTTCAACCTGCAAGGCTTGCTGCCCGACGCGGTGGAAACCATTGAGGAACAGGCTGAGCGCGCCTATCGCCAATATCAGGATTTCAAAAACGACAGCGATAAGCACATTTACCTGCGCAATATCCAGGACACCAACGAAACCCTGTTCTACCGCCTGCTGGACTCCCACCTGAGCGAAATGATGCCGATCATCTACACGCCAACGGTGGGTGAAGCCTGCGAACACTTCTCCGATATTTACCGCCGGGCGCGTGGGTTGTTTATCTCCTACCCGAACCGCGATCGTATTGACGACATGCTGCAAAACGCCACCAAACAAAACGTCAAAGTGATCGTCGTCACCGACGGCGAACGTATTCTCGGCCTGGGCGACCAGGGCATTGGCGGCATGGGCATTCCTATCGGCAAGCTTTCGCTGTATACCGCCTGCGGTGGCATCAGCCCGGCCTATACCCTGCCGGTAGTGCTGGACGTGGGCACCAACAACCCACAGCGCCTGAACGATCCTCTGTACATGGGCTGGCGTCATCCGCGTATTTCCGGTGATGAATACCACGCTTTCGTTGAAGAGTTTATCCAGGCGGTGAAACGCCGCTGGCCGAACGTGCTGTTGCAGTTCGAGGATTTCGCTCAGAACAACGCGACGCCGTTGTTGAACCGCTATCGTGACGAAATCTGCTGCTTTAATGACGATATTCAGGGCACCGCCGCGGTCACGCTGGGTAGCCTGATTGCCGCCAGCCGTGCCGCGGGTAGCCAATTGCGTGACCAAACCGTGACCTTCCTGGGTGCCGGTTCCGCCGGCTGCGGCATTGCCGAGCAAATTATCGCCCAGATGAAATCCGAAGGCCTGAGCGAAGACGAAGCGCGCGCCCGCGTGTTCATGGTCGACCGTTTTGGTCTGTTGACAGACAAACTGCCTAACCTGCTCGATTTCCAGAGCAAGTTGGTGCAAAAAAGCGAAAACCTGACCGCATGGCAGACCCAAAGCGATGCCATCTCGCTGTTGGACGTGGTACGTAACGCCAAACCCACCATTTTGATCGGCGTTTCCGGCCAGCCAGGCCTGTTCACCGAAGAACTGATCCGCGAAATGCACAAGCATTGCCCGCGGCCGATTGTGATGCCGCTGTCCAACCCAACCTCACGCGTGGAAGCCCGTCCGGAAGACATCATCAACTGGACCGAAGGCGCTGCGCTGGTCGCCACTGGCAGCCCGTTCGCACCGGTACACTATAAAGATCAGCAGATCCCGATTGCCCAATGCAACAACTCCTATATCTTCCCGGGGATTGGTCTGGGTGTGTTGGCCTCTGGCGCGACCCGTGTAACGGACGCGATGCTGATGGCCGCCAGCCGGGCACTGGCCGAGTGTTCGCCGCTGGCCACCGACGGGCATGGCGCACTGTTACCGGATATTGACGATATTCAGGGCGTGTCAAAATGCATCGCAATGGAAGTGGGTAAAGCGGCTCAACTGCAGGGAATGGCGGTAGTCACTTCTGAAGAAGCGCTGTCGAAAGCCATCGAACACAACTTCTGGCGACCGCAATACCGCAGCTACAAGCGCACCTCTTTCTGAGTTGTAGGTAGATTATCCCCCTAAAGCTCGATATTAGGGAGAGCGTGCCGAAGGGGCTCTAGGCCCGGGTATCTCGGGCATGAAGATAACTCATTAAAAACTCAAGGTCCGGCTCGCCGGACTTTTTTTATGGCCGAAACCGCCTAAAAATGCGGCGCAATGCGTGCCAGAAGGGGGACAAGCTTGCTTCAAGTAGTCAGGTAAAGTAGCCTTGAGCCATCTTTTTTGGCCACGGTGTGCGTAAGGCAATAACATGTGGAAACGCCTGATAATCGGCTTGTTTGTCATCGCTGCATTGCTGATGATCTCGACTATCGCGCTCGATCGTTGGATCAGTTGGAAAACTGCGCCTTTCGTCTATGACGAACTGCAAGGGCTGCCCCATCGCCAGGTCGGTGTAGTACTGGGTACCGCCAAATATTACCGTACCGGCGTGATCAACCAATATTACCGCTACCGTATTCAGGGGGCGATCAACGCCTACAACAGTGGCAAAGTGAAATACCTGCTGTTGAGCGGTGACAATGCCCAGCAAAGCTACAACGAACCCATGACCATGCGCCGCGATTTAATCGCCGCCGGTGTGGCACCCAGCGATATCGTGCTGGATTATGCCGGGTTCCGCACGCTGGATTCGATTGTACGAACCCGCAAGGTGTTCGACACCAACGACTTTATTATCATCACCCAACGCTTCCACTGTGAACGTGCGCTGTTTATCGCGCTGCATATGGGGATCCAGGCGCAGTGTTATGCGGTACCCTCACCAAAAGATATGATGACAGTGCGTGTGCGCGAGATCTTCGCCCGCCTTGGCGCGCTGACCGATTTGTACATCCTCAAACGTGAACCGCGCTTCCTCGGCCCGCTGATCCCAATCTCCTCCATGCACACTATCCCGGAGGACGCCCAGGGCTATCCGGCGGTATCGCCGGAACAATTGGTCGAGCTGGAACACAAGCTGGAAGCGGAAAAGCAAAAAGCCAAACAGCCTTGACTTTCCCGCCATAGAAACAAAAACGGCCAGCATTGGCTGGCCGTTTTCATAGCTGAGACACAACTATTTTTTCTTGGCGTATTTTAAGGAGTCCAGCGCTACCGCGAAGATAATGATGCCGCCCTTGATAATGTACTGCCAGTAAGGGTTAACACCAATGTAGGTCAGGCCGTAGTTGATGACGGTGAAGATGATCACCCCGGTCACCACTCCCAATACCGTACCGACCCCACCGGCAAAGGACACCCCACCGACCACACAGGCAGCAATGGCATCCAACTCATACATAAAGCCGAGGTTGTTGGTGGCACTGCCGATACGGCCCGCTTCCAGCAAGCCGCCGAAAGCATAGAACACACCAGACAGCGCATAAATCATGATCAGGTTCAACGGCACATTCACGCCGGAAACCTTTGCCGCCTCAGGGTTGCCACCGATGGCGAAGATGTTTTTGCCGAAGCGGGTTTTATTCCACAGGATCCAGACAAAAATAATCGCAATGATGGCGTAGAAGGTAATGTAAGACAGCTTAAAATCGCCAAAGCGCAGGAACCCCTGAGCAAAGGCGGAGAACTTGGGATCAAACCCCGCCACTGGCGATGCGCCAACGGAATCGTAATACAGCGAGTTAATGCCGTACACGATGATCATGGTACCCAACGTGGTAATAAACGGCGTCACATTGAGGTAGGCAATGATCAAACCGTTCACCAGGCCAATCACCGCGCCCACGGCACATACCAGCAGGATCACCAGTGGGATCGACCAGGTTTCCATGTGCGGAAACACCTTGTTGACGTTGTCCATCGACTGTAACAGCGTCGCTGCAACCACCGCCGCCAACCCCACCTGACGCCCGGCGGACAGGTCCGTCCCTTGGGTAACAATCAGCCCGGCCACACCCAGTGCAATAATAATGCGCACCGAAGACTGCGTCAGAATGTTGCTCAGGTTCATTAAGCTGAGGAACGTCGGATCCTGGATAATAATAATTGCCAGCAGCACCAGCAACACCACGTAAATGCCACCTTCCTTGAAATAGGTGAACAAAGTTTTCTTATTCAGCGCGTTCATAATTCTGATCCTTAAAGGTGCAGGGATGCGAGACGTAAAATTTCATTTTGCGAGGTCTGTTTGGTGTTAACGATGCCCGCAACCTGACCATTACTCATCACCAATATTCTGTCGGTAATTCCCAAAAGCTCCGGCATTTCAGACGAGACAATAATGATCCCCTTGCCCTTCTTCGCCAGTTCGGTCATCAGCTGATAAATTTCGAATTTGGCGCCAACATCAATACCGCGCGTCGGTTCATCCAGCATCAATATTTCTGGCTGGGTCAGCAGCCAACGGCCGATAATCACCTTCTGCTGGTTACCCCCGGACAGCGAGCCGATGTTGGTATGATGACCCGGAGTCTTGACCCGCATGGCATCGATCACCCATTGGGTGTCGCTTTTCATTCGGGCATTATCCAGCAGGCCAATTTTGTTTTTATAGTTACGGATATTGGAAATCAGCGAGTTAAAACCGACGTCCAGATAAGCGTAAATCCCGGTGGAACGGCGCTCTTCCGTCACCAGGGCAAAACCGTGGTTAATCGCTTCATTGGCGCTATGGTTGTTGATGGCCTTGCCATGCAGCTTGATAGTACCCGCAATTTTTTCGCGGATGCCGAACAGCGTCTCCAGAATGTCGGTACGCTTGGCCCCCACCAATCCGGCAACGCCGAGGATCTCCCCCTGATGCAGATCGAAGGAGATATCGCGAATCGAAGGCTGGCGCATTGAGGTCAGGCCCTTCACCTCCAGGATCACCTCGCCCGGCGTATTTTGCCGATCGGGGAAACGCTGGCTGAGCGAGCGCCCCACCATCATCGAAATGATCTTGTCCATATCCAGCCCTTCCAGCGGCTGGGTGGCTATCCACTGACCGTCGCGCAGGATGGTTATTTCATCGCACAGCTGGAAAATCTCTTCCATTTTGTGCGAAATATAGACGATGCCGCAGCCGCGCTCTTTCAGCTTACGGATAATGGTGAACAGATGATTCACCTCTTTTTCCGTCAGCGATGAGGTTGGCTCATCCATAATCACAATCTTGGCGTCGTAGGAAAAAGCCTTGGCAATTTCGATCATCTGCATCTGCGATACCGATAACGTGCCCACTTTATCCCGTGGATTGATATCAATATCCAGCTCGTCGAATATCGCCTGGGTGTCCTTCAACATTTTGTCCTGATCGACAAACATGCCTTTGGTCGGGTAACGTCCCAACCACATGTTATCCATCACGGTGCGCTGCAACACCAGGTTCAATTCCTGATGCACCATTGAAACGCCGTGTTCCAGCGCCTCTTTGGAGCTTTTGAAATCAATTTCCTGACCCTGAAAAACAATACTGCCGGCATCTTTTTTATAAATGCCGAACAGGCATTTTAATAATGTCGATTTCCCCGCGCCGTTCTCCCCCATTAATGCATGAATGGAGTGCGGACGAACGCGCAGATTCACATTATCCAATGCCTTGACGCCGGGAAATGACTTACTGATATCGGTCATTTCCAGCAGAAATTCGCGTGGGCTGTCGGCCATAAATACACCTGGCTAGTATACCCGTCGGCTTTCAAGCATCGGCATTATCCGCTGCAGCTTGAAATTCATCGGGTATAGGCTGTGATATTAAGAATAAATTCCCCGCCTGCGGCTTTCCTGGTGTTGGCGCTGGGTAGCGCACCCCAGGCGGGGTTATTCAGGGCTTACTTAATAAACTGAGACAAGTTGTCTTTATCTACGCCAACGTAAGCAATGCGCACCACTTTATTTTCAATCTTATATTGGGTGCCATCGGCGGCCGGTTTGCCCGCAGCCAGGTTTTTCGCCAGTTCGAAAGTGGCTTTGGCCTGATTGTCGGCATCGTTCAGTACTGTTCCCGCCATCGCGCCGGATTTCACCATCGCCAGCGCTTCTGGCAACGCATCCACACCGAATACCGGAATGCTGGATTTGTTGTGCGCTTTCAGAGCCTCTACCGCGCCCATTGCCATCGCATCGTTGTTGGCAATCACCACTTCGATTTTGTTGGCGTTAGGGCCGGACAGCCAGGCATCCATCTTGTCTTTGGCCTGGGCGGTGTCCCACATCGCGGTATCCATCTGCAATGCCTGCGTCTTGATACCGTCGTCGTTCAGCGTTTTAGTCACGTAGGTGGTACGCGCTTCAGCATCCGGGTGGCCCGGTTCGCCTTTGAGCAATACATACTGGATTTGGCCGTCTTTGTTCAGATCCCAGTTCGGGTTAGCCTTCCAGTGCTTCTCGATCAGTTTCCCCTGGATCACACCGGACTCCTTGGAGTCGGTCCCCACGTAATAAGCCTTGTCATAGCTGTCCAGCGCTTTACGGGAAGGCTCTTTGTTGTAGAACACGATCGGGATATCGTTTGCGCGCGCCTTATCAATCACCACCGGGGCAGCTGCCGGGTCAACCAGGTTGATCGCCAGTGCTTTAACGCCCTTGGCGATCAGCACGTCGATCTGATCGTTTTGCTTGGATTGGTCATTCTGCGAGTCATTCATCAGCAGGGTGACGTCCGGAGAGGCCTTGGCGTCTTTCTCGATAGCCTTGCGTACCACCGACATAAAGTTGTCGTCATATTTATAAATTGTGACGCCAATACGGGTATCTGCATGTGCTGCGGCGCCAAACATCATGGCTGCGGCCGTCGCGGCCAGGGTGAAAACCTTCTTATTCATTGTGTGTCTCCGGTTTATGTAGGGTCTTGCTCGGTATTAGGCCAAAGGTAACCGGTGGTGAATGCACAACCGGGCCTGGCAGTTTCCCTGTCATCCGTGAATCATGTTATTCCTGAAAAGTGTGGTGCCAGCGCGAGGTAAAGAACAGCAGCGGCAAGTGCCTTTGCGCTGGAAAACGACTAGAGCATAGACGGCGTGATGTTAATAATCTGTGAATTTTCTCACAGATTGAAAACGGTTACACAAGATTAAATGTTCAGAGAGTGACCGCTGCCTCAATTTGCCACGGAGCCACGGAATGGCGGCGTACCAGAGTGGGCATAAACAAATGGCGGTCCTGCGGCTCCAGCCGGCCTGCCGCGCCCAGCAGGGCCAACTCGGTGGCCAGCGTCGCCATGGTGACAATGGGATAACGCACCGTGGTGAGCTTGGGGCTGGTATAGCGTGCGATGGGGATATCATCGAACCCCACCAGCGAGAAATTTTGCGGTACTGTGATAGCGTTTTCTTTCAGCACCGCCATGGCACCGGCAGCCATGGCGTCGTTGTAGGCAAACACCGCGCTCAAATGCAGGTTACGCCCGAGTAGCTCGACCATTGCCGCTTCCCCACCCTGCAGATCCGGCGAACCATAGGCACGCCAATTGTCCGGCGTAAGCAACCCAGCCGCAGCCATCGCCTGCGTATAGCCCTGCTGGCGCAGCGGCCCGTCTTCTATCGGGTGGTTGGAACCCAGATAGCCAATGCGCTGATGCCCCTGCGACAGCAGCAAACGCAGTGCCATCTCCGCGCCGCTGACGTTGTCCAGGCCAACGCAGCGATGCTCATAGCCGGCAATGATGCGGTTGATCAACACCATGCCCGGCACCTGGTCGAGGAAAGTCATCAATTCGGCATCACACAGCGCTTTAGCATGCACAATCAAAGCGTTACAGCGTTGGCGAATCAGCACTTCAATGGCGTGACGCTCTTTATCCGCCTGATGATAACTGTTGCCGATCAACAAATATTTGTGGTGTTGCTGCGCTACGGTGTCTACCGCTTTCACCAGCGCACCAAAGAAGGGATCGGAGACGTCCATCACCACCACTCCGAGAGTATCGCTGCTCTGGGTGGCCAGTGCCTGTGCATTGGCGTTGGGCCGATAACCGAGTTCAGCCACCGCCTTAAGCACCTGTTCACGCGTCTCTTTACTGGTCAGGGCGCTGTGGTTCAGCACGCGGGAGACGGTCGCCACGGACACGCCCGCACGCTTCGCCACGTCGCGAATGGTGGTTGGGTGAACAGAGGTCATGAAAAATCCTGAGGTCGGGGTAGTTGACAGTGGCGCTATCCTACCCCGTTTGTCATCCTCCTCTGCGTGAATCTCGTCACAGGAAAGAAAACGTTTACATACATTTTTTTAACCTACCTGCGCCAGATCTCAATTCACTCCCTTGGGCTCCGTGTTGCCGGCGGCCAGAGTGGTCAATTTACGCCATAGCCATTCCACCGGCCCCTGGGCGAAATAGCGCAACCACAGGTTAGAAAACAACAGGTTAGCCAACCAGACCAGCGGCACAAACGCCAGCAGTTGCAGGCGATCGAACTGTTGATACAGGCCAAAGCGATAGAACAGCGTGGTACAAATCAGCGTTTGCAGCAGGTAATTACTCAGCGCCATGCGCCCAACCTGCGTCAACCAATGCCCAATACGCAGCCGCGACAGCGTCGGCCAGAAACCGTAGCACAGTGCCAGATAGCCCATCGCCTGCAGCGGAGCACCCAGTTCGCGCGGCACCTGCAATAAAAAGCCGCTCCAGCGGTAGTCCCAGTGAAGATGCCATTGCAACGCCACCGCCGGCAGTTGGATCAGTAATGAAAGCGGTATCAGCCAGGCGGCCTGACGGCGATAGTATCCCGGCGAATAGGTGCCGCGCAGCCAACCGCTGCGCATCAGTCCGGCACCAAACAGCATCAGCCCCGCCAACTCCCAACCGTATTGCGCGCCAATCGCCAACAGGCTGGACGAGAGCAGATCGGTACGGCTGCGCCAGGCCTCCATGCCGCCCTGCAGCTTCCAGAATTTTTCATACTGCAGTTCCGCCACGCCGGGCTGCCAGAAACCGCCCGGCTCACCGTGCGAGATAAAGCCCAACAGCAGCAACACCCCGACGCCGATCAGGTATAGCACTACGCCGGTTTTCAATAGCTGATAAGTTTCCTTGGCATCGCGGATCATCCGCCAGCACACCAGCCCGATAAGGCCATAGGCCAACAGGATATCGCCGTCCCAAAGAAAAATGGCATGCGCCAAGCCAAACAGCACCAGCCACGACAGCCGCGCACGTATCCAGCCCTTGCCGCGGCGCAGCAGCATCTGCAGGCCGGCACCAAACAATAAGGCAAACATCGCCAGAAACTTGGCCTGAGCGAAAATATCCAGCAGCGCCCAGGTCCAGGCATCACGCGTTGACGGCAACCCCAGATAGGCAGGATTGAGGTAGGCCGCCTTAGGCAGGCCAAAGGCGCTGATATTCAGCAGCAGAATGCCAAGGATGGCGATACCGCGCACACAGTCCAGAGTGGCGATGCGCGGCAGCGGTGTGGTCGAAGGGTTGCTCATTATTTTATCGCTGTATTCCGGCCATTAAAAAGGCGCCCGCAGGCGCCTGTTCTTGTTCTTTAAACCCACATCACCCGTGATGTCGCACCGCGCGCAGGAATTCCTGACGGGTGTTCTGGCTGGACTTGAACAGCCCACCCAGCGAGGTGGTGGTGGTGGCACTGGTCGCGTCGCGGATACCGCGCGCCTTAACACAATAATGGACCGCATCAATCGATACTGCCACGTTATTGGTGCCCAACAGGGTTTGTAATGCCACCAGGATCTGTTGAGTCAAACGCTCCTGCACCTGTGGGCGCTGGGAGAAGAATTGCACGATACGGTTGATTTTCGACAGGCCGATCACCGCATCTTTCGGAATGTAGGCCACGGTCGCTTTACCGTCGATAGTGACGAAATGGTGTTCACAGGTGCTGGTCAAGGTAATGTCACGCACCGTCACCATTTCATCTACCTTCATCTTGTTTTCGATAACGGTAATTTTTGGGAAATTCGCGTAGTCCAGGCCGGAGAAAATTTCATCGACATACATCTTGGCAATACGATGCGGCGTTTCCGCCAGGCTATCGTCGGACAGATCGAGATTAAGCAGCTGCATGATTTCCGTCATGTGCTCTTTAATACGGCGCTTGCGCGTCTCGCGATCCAGCACTTCACCACGCAACGGGGTTTCCAGGCCACGCTCTTCGAGCGCCGCATGAACCAGAACAGCTTCTTTACTTAATGATGTCATTTCATCTCTCCAACGGACCTGAACTCGCCAATCCGGCTGCTTTACCGAGCAGACTGGTGAATTGCATACTCTCCTGACGGCAGAGGTTTCCGTCATTGGTAACGTGAACCCGGTCAAGATTTTGTCCCACTCTAGATGAGAGTGAGGGGATTATCCAGCGATTGTGCTTCATCCGCAGGTGAAATGTTCGCATTTAGCACAATCAGGCCCGCTGCGGCTATTCCACGCTTTTTGTACGGAATTTAATCACGGCGCCGTCGGTTTTCGTGCCAGCTCACGCGCTGGCGTATTCACCACCAGCAGACCGGCAACGATCAGTGCCACCACGGCGACATATAACGCCGGTTCCAGCCGATGGGTCAAAGCGGTGGACAGCGCCGACAGCGTCGGGCCGACCAACTGACCAATCGCATAACCGGTAGTCAACAGCCCCGCCATGTAACGCGCATGATTGGGTGCCAGTTCCCTGCCGTGCTGGATCGACAGCTGCACCACGCTGAGGAAGCCACCGCCGGTCAACAATGCCCCCAACGCCAGTCCGGCGACCCCCGGCACGATTTCCGCACTCAAAACCCCCAGCGCCTGTACCCACAGAGTCATGGCCAGACGCGTTTGGGTGGTGAGTTTGTGACGGGTCAGGATACCAATGACAATCCCCAGCACCGCCGCTCCGCCGAAGACAGGCCAGACAAATTGCGCGAACACGCTGCCGGGAAAGCGCGCGGCGGCCATTTGCGACAGAAAGGTGGCCGGCAGAATATAGCCGAAACCCGCCAGGCTGTAGCTCCACACCAGCCGTTTCAGCGCCGGAGTCAACAGCAGAGGCTCCGGTGCCACATCAGGACGATGCAATTCACCGGCCTTCGGCAGGTTAATGCTGATTGCGCCAATCAATACCAGTGCCAGCACGCCGTACACCAACCAGGCCTGAGACGCCGTCAGCGCCAGGCTGTGAATGCCTACCGCCAGCATGCCGCTGATAAAAATCCCGGCCCCCGGCCCGGCGAAGACCGCCGCACTGAGCGCCGGGCGGCCATAGTGAGCCAGTCGTTCGTTGGTCCAGGCCGCCACCAGCACCATCGCCCAGCCGCTGGCCCAACCAATCAGGAAACGCACGGTACCGTGCCACCATTCGCCCTGCACCCAGGCCGAAAGCAAGGTCAAGATTACCGCCCCCCATACGCCCAACCACAGCCGACGTTCAACATGTCGGTTGGCGCGCATCGCATCAAAGGCACCACACAGATACCCCAGGTAGTTAATGGCCGCCACCAACCCGGCCCCGGTCAGGGTAAACTGGTGCTCGGCAATCATCAGCGGCACCTGCGGGGTAAAGGCGAAGCGACCAATTCCCATGGCGACGATCAATGCAATAAAACCACTCAGGGCAATTCTTAAGGCCATGTAGAGTATCCAGACTGTTAAAAGAAAGTTGCCAGTATCATGCCGCAGTATTAAACTCACAAAAACTGAATAATACTCATCAAGTTCATCACGAAAAGAGAAGATAATGGATCTCACCCAGCTCCGAATGTTCTGCAGCGTCGCCGAAACCGGCTCCGTTGCTCGTGCCGCCGAGCAGTTGCACCGCGTACCCTCGAACCTGACTACCCGCCTGCGTCAGCTCGAACAGGAGCTGGGCACCGATCTGTTCATCCGCGAAAAACAACGCCTGCGCCTTTCGCCGATGGGCCATAACTTTCTCTGCTACGCCAACCGCATTCTGGCTCTGAGCGAAGAGGCGATGAGCATTACCCATGCCGGCGAGCCGGCAGGCAACTTCGCCATAGGTTCGATGGAAAGCACCGCCGCCACCCGCTTGCCGACGCTACTGGCAGCCTACCACCAACGTTTCTCACAGGTGTCACTGTCGCTGACTACCGGTACCTCCGGCGAGATCACCGAACGGGTGCGCGCCGGTACGCTGGCGGCGGCACTGGTCGATGGGCCGGTACAGTATGACGAACTCAATGGCTGTATCGCCTTCCCCGAACATATGGTGGTGATCTCTTGCCTCGATCACCTGCCGATCCATAGCGCCAAGGACGCCAAGGGCGAAACGCTGTTTGCCTTCCGCGCCAGTTGCTCTTACCGCCTGCGGCTGGAGTCCTGGTTCAAGCGCGAAGGCATATCGCCGGGCCAGGTGATGGAAATCCAGTCTTACCACGCCATGCTGGCCTGCGTCGCCAGCGGTGCCGGGCTGGCGATGATCCCGCATTCGGTGCTGAGCCTGCTGCCGGGCCATGAACGGGTAAAAGTGCATACCCTGCCGGACGACATCGCCCAAACCGCCACCTGGCTGCTATGGCGACGTGATGCCTTCGGCCCGAACGTTCGCGCCCTGAAAGAATTAATTATTGAACAAACCGAAACCGCTATTGTTGAAAACACAACCCCTGTTTCATCAGGTGTTATTGACATAGCCTGATAAAAATATAGACCCAAATTAATTGAAGTTGCGGCTAGGCGGCAAGTGCATGAGTCCCCAGGAGCTTACTTTGGTAAGTGACTGGGGTGAGTGCATGCAGCCAACAACGCTGCAGCTTCAAGTAAGAAGGGTAGACCACTGGAGACTATGATGGAAATGATCAAAACCCGTGCCGCCGTTGCCTGGGGCCCGAACCAACCGCTGAAAATCGAAGAAGTGGATCTGATGCCGCCGCAAAAAGGCGAAGTGTTAGTGCGGATCGTCGCTACCGGCGTCTGCCACACCGACGCCTACACCCTGTCCGGCGCCGATCCTGAAGGCGTATTCCCGGCGATCCTCGGCCATGAAGGCGGCGGCGTGGTAGAAGCCATCGGTGAAGGCGTGACCAGCGTAGCGGTGGGCGATCACGTGATCCCGTTGTACACGCCGGAATGTGGCGAGTGCAAATTCTGTAAATCCGGCAAAACCAACCTGTGTCAGGCGATACGCGCTACCCAGGGCAAAGGCCTGATGCCGGACGGCACCACCCGCTTCTTCAAAGACGGCAAGCCAATCTTCCACTACATGGGCACTTCAACCTTCTCCGAATACACCGTAGTGCCGGAAATCTCACTGGCGAAAATCAGTAAAGAAGCGCCGCTGGAAGAAGTTTGCCTGCTGGGCTGCGGCGTCACTACCGGCATGGGCGCGGTGATCAACACCGCCAAAGTGCAAAAAGGCGATACCGTGGCTATCTTTGGCCTCGGCGGCATCGGCCTGTCGGCCATCATCGGCGCACAGATGGCCGGCGCAGGCCGCATCATCGGCATCGATATCAACACCAGCAAGTTCGACCTGGCGCGCAAGCTGGGCGCCACCGACCTGATTAACCCGAAAGACTACGATAAACCTATTCAGGACGTGATCGTCGAACTGACCGACGGCGGCGTTGATTTCTCCTTCGAGTGTATCGGCAACGTTAACGTGATGCGCTCGGCGCTGGAGTGCTGCCACAAAGGCTGGGGCGAATCGGTGATTATCGGCGTTGCCGGTGCCGGCCAGGAAATTTCTACCCGTCCGTTCCAACTGGTGACCGGTCGCGTATGGCGCGGTTCCGCCTTCGGCGGCGTGAAGGGCCGTTCGCAACTGCCGGGCATCGTCCAGCGTTATATGGACGGCGAGTTCGCGCTGAATGACTTTATTACCCACACCATGGGGCTGGAGCAGATTAACGAAGCGTTCGATTTGATGCACGAAGGCAAATCCATCCGTTCCGTTATTCACTTCGACAAAAAATAAGCCAGGAGGCAGAGATGACCTTGTCATTAGAACTTCTCGAAGAGCACCGTATGTTCGGCGGCTGGCAACAGCGTTATCGCCATGCGGCGCAGAGCCTGAATTGCAACATGACTTTCAGCATCTATCTGCCGCCACCGCGCGATGATAACCCGCCGCCAGTGTTGTACTGGCTGTCGGGGCTGACCTGCAATGATGAGAACTTCACGCTGAAGGCCGGCGCGCAGCGTATCGCCGCCGAGCTGGGGTTGGTGCTGGTGATGGCCGATACCAGCCCACGTGGCGACGATGTGCCCAATGATGAAGGCTACGATCTTGGCCAGGGTGCCGGTTTCTATTTGAACGCCACCCAGGCGCCCTGGGACAAGCACTTTCGCATGTATGACTACATCAGCGACGAGTTACCGGCGTTGATCAATCAGCATTTCAGCGTCAGCGATCGCCAGTCGATCTTCGGTCACTCAATGGGCGGCCACGGCGCGTTGGTGATGGCATTGCGCAATCCACAGCGTTTCCGTTCGGTGTCGGCATTTGCGCCAATCGTTAACCCCTGCCAGGTGCCATGGGGGCGTAAAGCCTTCGCCGCCTATTTGGGTAACGACGAAAGCCAGTGGCTGCAGTATGACAGCTGCCATCTGCTGGCGAGCGGCGCGGAAAAAATGCCGGTGCTGGTGGATCAGGGGGACGACGATCAGTTCCTGGCGGATCAACTGCAACCGGCAAAGCTGGCCGAACTGGCGCGCCAGCGCGACTGGCCGCTGACCCTGCGCATCCAGCCGGGCTACGACCACAGCTACTTCACCATCGCCAGCTTTATCGAAGACCACCTGCGCTTCCACGCCGAACATCTGTTCCGTTGATCGGCCCTAACCGCTTGCGATAGACAGTATCGCAAGCGGTTATTCTTCCTGATAACACCGCCAGTTAACGCTCTCGCCCAGTGAACCAATAATAAACATCTTCAAACCAGGTTAATAAGGCTTTGGTGCCGATCACTGTAATCACCGCAATTGCAACATCCACATAACTATTACAGGGTTTCATAATTAGCAGTGATGAATACTCGATTAAAGAGAATGAAATAAATATCCAAAGGGCTATAAAAATGCAGTCTTTCATTTGCACGTCCATGTGAAAATAATAATAACACTAAGAAAAACAAGGTAACACCACCCATTGCAAATAAAATAAAAATAACCATTAATTATAGTGATATGACTAGAATAATAATCATACTAACGTATCCGGTTGATTCACCGAATACGTTAAACTGTCAAAGTTAATTAAACAATTAACACCTCGAATATTAACCGCTATTAATTTTACTTTATTCTATCCTTTTAATTTCGGATCCAGCGCGTCACGCAGCCCGTCGCCCAGCAGGTTGAATGCCAGCACGGTGATAAATATCGCCAGGCTGGGGAAAATCGCCACGTGCGGAGCCATCACCATATCTGCCCGCGCCTCGTTGAGCATCGCGCCCCACTCCGGCGTGGGTGGCTGCGCGCCCAGGCCGAGGAATGACAGGCTGGCGGCGGTAATGATCGAGGTGCCGATACGCATGGTAAAATACACCACAATCGACGAAATCGTCCCCGGCAGTATATGTCGCAGGATGATGGTCCAGTCGGAAGCCCCAATGCTGCGCGCCGACTCGATATAGGTCAGGTGCTTCAATACCAGCGTATTGCCGCGCACCAGCCGGGCAAACGCCGGAATGCTGAAAATCGCCACCGCAACGATCACGTTGGACATACCGCTGCCCATAATCGCCACCACGCCAATCGCCAATAAAATACCGGGAAAGGCAAACAGCACGTCACAGATGCGCATGGTAATGCGGTCCCACCAGCCTTCGTAATAGCCGGCCAGCAGCCCCAGCAGCGTGCCGATCAGCCCGCCGACCAGCACCGAGAACACCCCGGCGGCCAGCGAAATACGGGCGCCCATCAGAATGCGGCTGAAAATATCTCGCCCAAGGGAATCTACCCCCAGCCAGTGCACCAGTGAGGGGCCTTCGTTCAGGCGGTCATAATCAAAGTAGTTTTCCGCGTCAAACGGCACCAGGTAAGGTGCCAATAGTGCGGCAACCACCAGCAACAGCACCAACAGCCCGGCGATCAGCGCCACCCGTTGTTGGCGGAACCGTCGCCAGAACTCATGCCACGGTGTGCGCACCGCGTTAGGGTTAATCGTCGGCATCGCCTTCATTGCAGCGTTGCGTCGCCAATGCTTAATCATCCAGCGTCCTCATTTGTAGCGTATCGCCGGGTTAATTGCCGCATACAGCAGGTCCACCAACAGGTTAATCAGAATAAACTCCAGCGAGAACAGCAAAACCTCGGCCTGGATCACCGGATAGTCGCGCATTTCCACCGAGTCGACCAGCAACCTGCCCAACCCTGGCCAGTTGAAGACCTTTTCCACCACGATCGAGCCGCCGAGCAAAAAGCCGAACTGTAGCCCCATCATGGTGACCACCGGGATCATCGCATTACGCAGGCCATGCTTCACCACCACCAGGGTTTCCGGCACGCCCTTGGCACGCGCGGTGCGCATATAGTCTTCCTGCAGCACCTCAACGAACGAGGCCCGGGTAAAACGCGCCATCACCGCCGCTACCGCCGCCCCCAGCGTGATGGAGGGCAAAATATAATGCCGCCAGCTGTCGGCCCCCACCGTCGGTAACCAGCCCAGATTGACCGAGAACACCTGCATCAGCAGCATGCCCAGCGCAAACGCGGGGAATGAGATGCCGGAAACCGCCAGCGCCATGCCAATACGATCCGGCCAGCGGTTGCGCCAAACGGCAGACAGCATGCCGATGCCCATACCGAAGCATGTCGCCCATATCATACTGGTCAGCGTCAACCACAGGGTCGGCAGAAAGCGCGAGCTGATTTCTTCGCTTACCGGCCGTTTGGAGACCATCGAGGTGCCAAAATCCCCCTGTAGTGCATTGACAAAAAAGTGTACGAACTGCTGCGGCAGCGGCTTGTCGAGCCCCAGATCCTTACGCACCAGTTGCACCACCGCCTCGTCGGCCTCCGGCCCCGCTGCCAGCCGTGCCGGATCGCCGGGCAGCAGATGGACAAACAGAAACACCAGCACCGCGACAATCAGCAGCGTCGGGATCAGGCCCAGCAGCCGTTTCAGAAAATAATTAAGCATCTCGGGTGAATCCCCTCACCCCGCCCTCAGAGAGAGCGGGGGTTGGCGCCTTATTTAAGGTCAGCGTTATCAAAGTTGAACGAGGTATCCGGCATGACATAGAAACCGCTCAGCTGCTTGTTATTGGCCGACAGCAGGCGTTCAGTCGCCAGGAATATCCACGGCGCATCGGCCCAGATACGATCCTGCGCGTCTTTGTACAACTTCTGCTTTTCGGCGCGATCGGTGGTCGCCAGCGCGCCGGTCAGATCCTTGTCCACCTGCGGGTTACTGTAGAACGCGGTGTTGAACTGCTTGGGAGGTGCTGCCTGAGTAGAGAACAGCGGCGACAACGCCCAATCGGCCTCGCCGGTCGACGCGGACCAGCCGGTATAGAACATACGCACGCCGGTGTCTTTCACCCCAACGCTTTCTACCTGTGCCGCACGCTGACCGGCATCCATCGCCGTCACCGTCACTTTCACCCCAACCTGCGCCAACTGCTGTTGGGCAAACTGCAACACTTTCTGCGCAGTACTGTGGTTATGGGACGACCATAAAGTGGTAGTGAAACCGTTCGGATATCCGGCCTCTTTCAGCAATTCGCGCGCTTTGGCGGGATCGTATGGCCAGGACTTATAACGCGTAGCGAAGTCAATCGCCGGCGGCACCGGGCCTTCTGCCGGTACCGCGTAACCGGAGAACGCCACCTTGATCAGCGCATCTTTGTTGATGGCATAGTTCAGCGCCTGACGTACTTTCAGGTTATCAAACGGCTTCTGGGTGACATTCAGGCTGATATAGCGTTGCAGAATCGACGGCGCAGCCACCAGATCAAGCTTGGCATTGCCTTCCAGCACCTTGGCCTGCTCATAGGGGATCGGGAAGGCAAAGGTGGCCTCGCCGGTCTGCAGCATCGCCGCACGGGTATTGTTATCGACGATCGGGCGCCAGGTGATGCTGTCGAGCTTCGGTAGCCCTGGCTTCCAGTAGCCGTCAAACTTCTTCACCTTGACAAAATCGGTCTGGTTCCAGGTCACAAACTGATAAGGTCCGGTACCCACAGGATGGAAACCAATCTCTTTGCCGTACTGTTTCAGCGCCGCCGGGGAAATGATCGCCGCCGCCGGGTGCGCCAGATTGTTGATAAACGCCGAGAATGGCGCCTTTAGTACAATTTTCACCGTAGTGGCATCCACCACGTCGGTTTTATCGATCATCTTGAACAGGTTGTAGCGCTTGAGGTGGTTGTCCGGATTGCTGGCGCGATCCAGGTTCACCTTCACCGCTTCGGCGTTAAAATCGGTACCGTCATGGAATTTCACCCCCGGATGCAGCTTGACGGTGTAAGTCAGGCCATCTGGGCTAACCTCATAGCTGTCTGCCAGCACGTTCACCAGCTTCATGTCCTTGTCGAAACCGAACAGGCCCTGATAGAAAGATTTGGCCACGGCCTGCGACAGCGTGTCGTTGGCATCATAGGGGTCAAGCGTGGTGAAGTTGGATGCGACGGCGATCACCGCATCTTTCGCCGCCCAGGCCGGGCCTGCGCCCACTGCCGCCAACAGCACGACGGCCGCCAATGCCTTACGTTTGAATGTGTGCTTCATGGTGCTTGCATCTCCTGAGGTCATTAAAAGGCACCGGCGATCGGATGACGGGCAACAAAGTGCCCGGGGCCAACCTGCACCAGCGGTGCGGTAACGGGTTCATCGCCCAGCGCACGGATCGGGCTGGGAATTTCATCAACCAGCAGCGGCTGGCGTTTACGCGCATGAGCCGGATCGGCCACCGGCACGGCCGCCATCAGCTTGCGGGTGTAGGCATGCTGCGGGTTATCAAACACGGCGCGGCGCGGGCCAATTTCGACAATCTGCCCGAGGTACATCACCGCAACGCGATGACTGATGCGCTCCACCACCGCCATATCATGGGAAATAAACAGAAAGGCAATGCCAAACTCCCGCTGTAAATCAAGCAGCAGATTGACGATTTGCGCCTGAATCGACACGTCGAGCGCCGACACCGACTCGTCGGCGATCACCACTTTAGGATTGAGTGCCAGGGCGCGCGCAATGCAGATCCGCTGCCGCTGTCCACCGGAGAACTCATGCGGGTAGCGGTGTGCGTGTTCCGGTTTCAGGCCGACACGCTCCAGCAGCCAGGCCACCCGCTCTTGCGCCGCCTTGCCGCGCGCCACGTTATGCACCAGCAAGGGTTCCATAATTGAGAAACCGACGGTCAGACGCGGGTCGAGCGAAGCGTAAGGATCCTGGAAGATAAACTGAATATCCCGCCGCAGGTGTTGCAATGCCGGGCCTTTCAACTGATTAATCTGGCGGCCGTCAAAGGTAATGGTGCCGCGCTGGCTGTCCACCAGCTTCAGCAAGGAGCGGCCAGTGGTGGACTTGCCGCAGCCGGACTCCCCCACCAGCCCCAAAGTTTCACCGGGGTAGAGGTCAAAACTGACGTTTTCCACCGCGTGCACCCGGCGGGTAACCCGGTTGAGAATGCCGCTGCGCAGATCAAAGCGCGTGACCAAATTCTCCACCCGCAGGATCGGTGCCGCTCCGGGCGGTACGGTGTCCTGCGGCCCGCCATTGTCCGCACCGTTCGGCAGCGGGAATTTGGCCGGAAAGTCCTGGGTTGCCATCGAACCGAGTTTTGGTACCGCGGCCAGCAATGCCTGGGTGTAGGGCCGTTGTGGAGCGGCAAACAGCTCGCGCACTGGCCCCTGCTCCACCCGTTCCCCTTGACGCATCACCAATACCCGGTCGGCAATTTCCGCGACCACCCCCATGTCGTGGGTGATGAAAATCACCCCCATCTGCATTTCCTGCTGCAGCACGCGGATGAGCTGCAGGATTTGCGCCTGAATGGTGACGTCCAATGCGGTAGTAGGTTCGTCGGCAATCAATAATGCCGGTTTGCAAGACAGCGCCATGGCGATCATCACTCGCTGGCGCATGCCGCCGGAAAGCTGATGCGGATAGCGGTTAAGCACGTCTTTGGCTTCAGGAATGCGCACCAGATCGAGCATCTGCAAGGCGGCCAGTTTGGCGGCCCGATGGTCCATCGCCTGATGCAGCCTCAGGGATTCGGCAATCTGTTCGCCCACCGGAAACACCGGGTTCAGCGAGGTCATCGGCTCCTGAAAGATCATCGCCATATCGGCACCGCGCACCCTGCGTAGCGTGCCCTGACGTGCGCGAGCCAAATCGAGCACCTCGCCGTTTCGCCGACGCAATGGCATGGTGCCGCTGACGATGTTGCCACCGCCCTGTTCAACCAGCCGCATCAATGCCAGAGAGGTGACGGACTTGCCCGAACCGGATTCACCGACGATCGCCAGCGTTTCACCGCGATCGACATCAAATGACAGGTTACGTACCGCATCCAGGGTGTCGCCCTGTTGATGAAACTGAACGCTGAGATCGCGCACCGACAGTATGCGCTGCGGCGGTAGCCACAACCCCGACTCGGCCGTGGGCGGCATAAAGGTCTCGGTCATGTACCCTCCTGGCGATCGGTTAGCGGTAAATCCCTACGGACGGCGCATCGCCGACATAACCAAAACCGCGGTACATCCCCTCGCTGTTAAACGGCAGCGCCACGTTGCCCTGGCTGTCGATGGCAATCATGCCGCCGCTACCACCCATCGCCAGCAGTTTTTCCATTACCACCCGGTCGCTGGCCTGCTGCAGGCTGAGACCGGCGTATTCCATCAGCGCGGAAACGTCATAGGCCGACACGCCACGCATGAATATCTCGCCGGTACCGGTGCTGGACACCGCCACGGTGGCATTGTTGGCATAACAACCGGCACCGATGATCGGAGTATCTCCCACCCGACCGGCCTGTTTGTTGGTCATGCCACCGGTCGATGTCGCCGCCGCCAAATTGCCCAAAGCATCCAGCGCCACCGCGCCGACGGTGCCGAACTTCCTGTCGGGATCGATCGGCTCAGCGCCATCGTGATCGAGCAATACTCGCCCCTGCTCTGCCTGGGCGCGGTGCAGCTGGTCAAAACGTTGTTGGGTAAAGAAGAAATCGGGGGTAACCATTTCCAGTCCATGGGCGGCGGCGAACTTCTCCGCCCCCTCGCCGGCGAACAGGACATGCTGGCTATTTTCCAGCACCGCGCGTGCGGCCAGTATCGGGTTACGTATCCGGCTAACACCCGCCACCGCACCGGCATCACAGGTGCGCCCATCCATCACGCAGGCGTCCAGCTCATGGGTACCCTGATGAGTAAACACCGAGCCTTTGCCGGCATTAAACAACGGGCACTCCTCCAGCAAGCGCACGGCTTCGGTCACCGCATCCAATGCGTTGCCGCCCTGGGCCAGGATCTGCTGACCTGCGGCAACAATGCCGGATAACGCCTGGATATACTCCTGTTCCTTTTCCGCACTCAGCGCCGAGCGGGTAATTGCGCCCGCGCCGCCATGAATGGCAATCACTGGTTTGCTCATATGCCTGACACCCTGTGTTAATCCCGCACCGTTCCCGGATGGGTAATGACTTATTTTTTCTTTTCCCGACTATATTTAGCCCTGCATTCTATGTAAAGCATTAAGACAACGCTCAGCATTCAGCGTAGTTCGCTTAGATTATTTCGCACATTGAAATAGCTTAATGGAATAAAAACATACAGTTAGAACAGTACAAAAAAGCCATAAATAACGATTGGAATTTTTGGTAAAAGCAGCGAGTGGATAGACAACTAATATCCGGAAAAATAACCGATAGCTCTGAACATTTAACTTTCACAGGTTCAACCTGCTGCTTTTTAGCAGGCTGAACGCAGATGATAATATTTAGAACCCGGAGCCTGGCAGTAACAGAAATGCCTCTTCTTCCGGGGTTGAGACGCGACCTAATATCGCATTACGGTGCGGGTAGCGGCCAAAACGGTCAATAATGGCCTTATGCCGCAATTCAAACTCCAACTGGTCGCCATTATCCAGCTCGGTATATAACGCCAGCGCCTGCTGATGGATCAGCGCCGATTCCGAGTGCATAAACGGCAAATAGAGAAACCCCCGTTGTTCCTTGCTGAGCTGTTCACACTGCCCGCTGCGGATCGCTTCTTGCGCCAACACCAGCGCCATGCAATCGCTGGCAAATGAACGCGGCGTGCCGCGGAACAGGTTGCGGCTGAACTGATCGAGCACAATCACCTCCGCCAGTCGCCCCTCAATGGTTTCTCGCCAATGTGCCAACTCCCCAGCGGCGGCCGCCTGCCAGATCTGCCCAAAGCGCGTATGCAGCAGGCGATCGAAATCATCATCCTTTTTGAACCACAAAGCCGGTTCGATCTCATCAAACCAAAAGTCTAATACCTGTCTGTGCATCACTGCCTCCTGTTGTTTACATCAGCATAGCATCCTTCATAATACCCCCACATTGCCGCTATTTATCGCGCACCCTGATTACGGAGTTCCCCCGATGGATCATTGCCATACTTCCGATCTCATTTCCCTGGAGCAGGCGCTGGAGAAGATGCTCAGCCAGCTCTCCCCCCTGCAGCAGACCGAATCCATTGCCCTGACCGCCGCCGCAGGCCGCATTACTGCCGCACCGGTCATTTCGCCGATTGATGTGCCGCCATTCGCCAATTCGGCTATGGACGGTTACGCCGTGCGCCTGGCGGATTTGCAAGCCAACGCGCCGTTGCCGGTGGCGGGCAAAGCCTTTGCCGGTGCGCCGTTTAATGGCGACTGGCCGGCCAAGACCTGCGTACGCATTATGACCGGCGCCCCTGTCCCGGTAGGCACCGAAGCGGTGATCATGCAGGAACAGGCCGAACTGAGTGATGCAGGCGTGCGCTTTACGGCCGAAGTACAAGCCGGGCAAAATATTCGTCTGGCAGGGGAAGATATTCGCCAGGGCGCAGGCGTGTTACCCGCAGGCGTCAGGCTGGGTGCTGCGCAATTGCCGCTGCTGGCCTCGCTCGGCGTCGCTGAAGTCCAGGTGATGCGCAAACTGAAAGTCGCGGTGTTTTCTACCGGCGACGAGTTACAACCGGTCGGCCAGCCGTTACAGGCAGGGCAAATCTACGATACCAATCGCTTTGCGGTGCGCCTGATGCTGGAACAGCTGGACTGCGAGGTGATCGATCTGGGCATTATCCGCGACAATCAAGCAGCACTGCGCGCCGCTTTCGAGCAGGCGGACAGTCAGGCCGACGTGGTGATCAGCAGCGGTGGCGTTTCGGTCGGTGAAGCCGACTACACCAAGCAGATGCTGGATGAACTGGGCGAAGTCAGCTTCTGGAAACTGGCAATCAAACCGGGTAAGCCTTTCGCCTTCGGCAAGCTGAAACACGCCTGGTTCTGCGGCCTGCCGGGCAACCCGGTTTCTGCCGCCCTGACCTTCTACCAACTGGTGCAACCGCTGCTGGCAAAACTGGCCGGTCACAGCGACTGGCAGTTGCCACCGCGTCTGCAAGCGCGCGCATTGACACCGTTGAAGAAAGCGCCGGGCCGCCTCGACTTCCAGCGCGGGGTATTTAGCCGTAACGCCCAGGGCGAGTTGGAAGTCAGCAGCACCGGTCATCAGGGCTCGCACGTGTTCAGTTCGTTCAGCCAGGGTAACTGTTTTATCGTACTGGAGCGCGATCGCGGCTCTGTGGCGATGGGTGAAAAAGTGGAAATTGAACCCTTCAACGCCCTACTGAGGAGCTGAACATGCTGCCGGAATTAACCGATGCCGAAGCGCTGCGCTATAACCGCCAGATTATCCTGCGCGGCTTCGACTTCGACGGTCAGGAAAAGCTGAAAGCCGCACGGGTGCTGATTGTTGGCCTGGGCGGTTTGGGTTGCGCCGCCGCGCCCTATTTGGCTTCGGCAGGGGTGGGTCATCTGACGCTGGTTGATTTCGACACCGTTTCGCTCTCCAACCTGCAACGGCAGATCCTGCACCACGATGCGCGCATTGGCATGGCGAAGGTTGATTCGGCGCGTATCGAACTGAGCGCCATCAATCCGCATATCCATATTGATGCCGTTGACGGGCAGCTGGACGATGAACAGATGGCGGCACAGATTGCCGCCAACGATCTGGTACTGGACTGTACCGACAACGTGACAACCCGCGATCTGCTCAATCGCCTGTGCCATGCGCAGCGCAAACCGCTGGTGTCCGGCGCGGCGATCCGTATGGAAGGGCAACTCAGCGTATTCACCTACCAGGTCGATGAACCTTGTTACCGCTGCCTGAGCCGGTTATTCGGCGACAACGCCCTGACCTGCGTCGAGGCAGGTGTGATGGCACCGCTGGTGGGCACCATCGGCACTCTGCAGGCTATCGAGGCCATCAAACTGCTGACGCAATACGGCCAGCCGCTCACCGGCAAATTGCTGATGTTTGATGCCATGACCATGCAGTTCCGTGAGATGAGGCTGCCGAAGGATCCTCTGTGCGAAGTGTGTGGCAGGGAATAGCAGACACAAAAAAGGCGGGAATATTCGCTCCCGCCCCTTCGATTATCACTGGGCGCAACATGCAGCGCCCCTACCGGAGAGTTACACGATACCCTGGCTACGCAGGTAGTCTTCGTAGTTGCCGGTAAAGTCGACAACCTTGGTCGGTGTCATTTCCAGTACGCGGGTTGCCAGCGAGCTTACGAACTCACGGTCGTGGGAAACGAAGATCAGGGTGCCTTCGTACATTTCCAACGCCATGTTCAGCGACTCGATGGATTCCATATCCAGGTGGTTGGTGGGTTCATCCATAATCAGGATGTTAGGACGCTGCATCATCAGCTTGCCGAACAGCATGCGGCCCTTCTCACCACCAGACAGCACCTTCACTTTCTTCTTGATGTCGTCCTGGCTGAACAGCAAACGACCCAGCACGCTGCGAACTGCCTGCTCGTCGTCTTTTTCCTGCTTCCACTGGCTCATCCAGTCGAATACCGTCAGGGTGTCATCGAACTCGTATTCGTGATCCTGCGCGTAGTAACCAATCTTGGCGTTTTCAGACCATTTCACGCTGCCGCTGTCCGGTTGTGCATCGCCAACCAGGGTTTTCAGCAGGGTAGACTTACCGACACCGTTCGGGCCCAGCACCGCCACTTTCTCGCCCACTTCAACCATCAGGTTAAGCTTGCTGAACAGTGGACCGTTGTCGAAGCCTTTGGTCAGCGCTTCCACTTCCAGTGCGTTACGGAACAGTTTTTTGTCCTGATCGAAACGGATGAACGGGTTCTGACGGCTTGAAGCCTTCACTTCTTCCAGTTGGATCTTGTCTATCTGGCGGGCACGTGAAGTCGCCTGTTTGGATTTGGAGGCGTTGGCGCTGAAGCGGCTGACAAACGACTGCAGTTCGTTAATCTGTGCCTTCTTCTTGGCGTTGTCCGCCATCAGACGTTCACGCGATTGCGTGGCCGCCGTCATGTATTCGTCGTAGTTGCCCGGATACACGCGCAGTTCGCCGTAGTCCAGGTCCGCCATGTGAGTACACACCATGTTCAGGAAGTGGCGGTCGTGCGAAATGATAACCATGGTGCTGTTACGCTCGTTCAGCACCTGCTCCAACCAGCGAATGGTATCGATGTCCAGGTTGTTGGTTGGTTCGTCGAGCAACAGGATTTCCGGATCGGAGAACAGCGCCTGCGCCAGCAACACACGCAGTTTGAAACCCGGCGCGATTTCGCTCATCGGGCCATAATGCTGTTCGACCGGGATGCCAACACCGAGCAGCAGCTCGCCGGCACGCGCTTCGGCGGTGTAACCGTCCATTTCGCCGTAAGCCACTTCCAGATCGGCTACTTTATAGCCGTCTTCTTCGCTCATTTCGGCCATGGCGTAAATACGGTCACGCTCTTCTTTCACCGCCCACAGTTCATGGTGGCCCATGATAACGGTGTCCAGCACGCTGTATTGCTCAAAAGCGAACTGATCCTGACGCAGCTTACCCAGACGCTCGTTCGGATCGAGGAATACGTTGCCGCCGCTCGGTACCAGATCGCCGCCCAGGATTTTCATAAAGGTGGATTTGCCGCAGCCGTTGGCCCCGATCAAACCATAGCGGTTACCGCCACCAAATTTTACAGAGATGTTTTCAAACAGCGGCTTACTGCCAAACTGCATAGTAATGTTGTTAGTGCTTAACACAGCGCTCGCTCTTCATATCATTAGGAATGTGATTTGGCGCGCATTATGCCATAACGGGGATAAGAGATCGCGGGAAGTTTTGGTGACAATTTGAGCAACGGCGCGGTGGCAGAAGAAGCGAGACAAGCGCGGTGTTTTATGGATAAGTCGGATGCGATCATCCCCATCCGACAGAAAGACGGGTTAATCAGGAAAATAACCGTTGATATGCCCATAAGCTGCCGCATCTGTAAACAATGGCTCAGAGTTGCCGTCGGCCAAAAAACCTGCGGCTAATTTGGCGGTATTTGCCCACAGCGTTTGCGGGATCCATGAGCCGATACTCACCCGCCGAACGCCAAGTTCAGCAAGCTGGCCTGCCGGCAGGAGACCGGGCCAGGCGATCACATTCAGTAGCAGATCCGTGTTGTCGGCAATATCACGGATTTGCTCCGGATCCGTCAGACCCAAAACAAACAGGCCGTCGGCCCCAGCGTCACGGTAAAGTTTGGCGCGCGCCAGCGTCTCATTGACTTGTAAAGCGGCAGGAGCCAGATTGCGCGCATAAACATCCGTGCGAGCATTGATATAAAGTCTGACTCCCATGTGATCTGCCACGCTACGTGCCTGACTAATTTTTTCGCACAATATTTGCGGCGGACCAGCGCCATCCTGAATATTGATGCCAACCGCTCCGGCATCAATAAAGCGGGCAACCACATTTTCGAAACTGCTTTCTTGCGTGCCATAGCCGCCTTCAATATCAACACTGAGCGGCACTTTAATCACCCGGGCTATCGCCGCGGTGGCCGCCAGATGCAGGTCCAGCGGTAGCTTATCCCCATCACGATAACCAAGTGACCAGGCAACACCGGCGCTGGTGGTCGCGATCGCCTCCGCACCAAGGCTTTCAATCAACAATGCGCTACCGGCGTCCCAGGCATTGGGCAGGCGCAGTGGGTGGGGTTGGCAGTGTAAACGGGCAAAAACGGTGGCGTTATTGTTGAGATCCATAAAATTCTCCCGATAAAAAACATATTCTAACCATCGGCAATCTGGATGATAATAGCGGCAAATTCCAGATATTCATTCCTCAGGAGAACGAATGGAAGAACCTTCCCTGCATCTGGTGAAAGTCTTTGTTGCCGTGGCGGAACACCAAAGCTTCGCCAGGGCGGCACAAATGCTCAATATGACCCCTTCGGCCATCAGCCGTCTGGTCAAAAAGCTTGAGCTACAGGTTGATATGTTGTTGATCAACAGGACCACCCGAGCCATGTCGCTTACCGATGCGGGCCAGCGTTACTTTACTGACTGCAGCGCTGCACTTGAGCAATTGCGCATCGCCTATGAGCGAATGCGCGATGAGCAAAGTCAGCCACGGGGAACGCTGCGAGTCAGCACTTCTCTGTCCTTTGGTCGTCTTCATGTTGCGCCGCACCTGTCGGCTTTTATGAGCCAGTATCCCCAGTTACGGATAGATATGCTGATGACTGACCGTTATGTCGACATCGTTGCGGAGCACGTGGCCGTGGCTATCCGCATCGGCCGCCTGCCTGACTCCAGCCTGGTGGCACGCAAACTGCTCAATAATCGTCGCATTCTTGTTGCTGCACCGAGCTACCTGCAGCAGCATGGCATACCGGAAACCCTGGAGGAGTTGCAACGGCACCAGTGTCTGGTTTCTACAGCGAGCCACGACGGTGAGAAATGGCGCCTGTTTGGCCTTAAAGGTGAAACCCTCTTTCGCCCCAAGGGCAGAATGCGTGCAGACAACGGCGATGCAGTTAAACAGTTTTGTCTCGATGGGCAAGGCATTGCGTTTCATTCCGCCGTGACCATGGCCGACGCCATCAGTTCGGGCGAGTTGGTGCAGGTGTTGCCGCAATGGACGGGCAGAGAGACTGGGGTTTACTCCGTTTACCCACCAGGGCCTGTGGGGCCAGCTGCGAGGGTACTGGTCGAATTTCTGAGCCACCGCTGGCGGCAAGAGTTATGCCTGCAAAGCGCCAAAATATAACGAGACAGTATCCATCTGCACCATCTGCTGGGGAAATCCCGGCTAATGCACTTTCTGCGAAAAAGAAATCACCAGCAGCCATGTTTTAAGATATTGAAATAGACCTCTTTAAACTTTTCTGTCCTTAAAATATCCCCTTTCAATACCGAAACCTGTTTATCCCACTCTTGGGCGAAATCGGCTTCGCCGTCGTTGTTATTTAGCTTTTTTAAGCCGCAGGCAGCATAAAGTTTCGCTTCTGGCGTTGCCTGCGGATTTTTGGCAATACGCAAGAAAATGACTCCCGCATCCTGATAGGTTAGGATTTTTATTAACTCGGTTTCGCCAACGCTGCCGATACCAACAAACCCATTTATTCCCAAAGAGAAATTGTTAACCCTGGATAAAACATTTTCTGTCTCTTCCCTGCTTTGTTCAGCGGTGTAAGCGTTGAGGGAACAGAAAGAAACTACAAGCAAAGTCACAACGCGAAAAATCATTTTCATAAAAGTCTCCCTATTCAAGCAGTTTTATACCGGATTGGAATGTGCCGACATCAAATCCTGCTGATGTAAAACCGCAACAAACGCCTGCGATGCCGCGCTGCGGTAAGCGCTTTTACGTTGCAATAATACCGCCCGACGCGCCGGCAGGGCGGCGACAAGTTGCACCGACCGTAACTGCGGATCCGCCTGGGCGATCGCCGCCGGTAGAATGGTGGCAAGCTGACCACGGCGCACAATCTCGAGGATAGCACCAATCGCATTGGCCTCTACCGCCACCAGTGGGCAGATATTCTGCTGACGACAATAACCGTCGATGAACTGACGGGTAGCAAAATCTTCGCTCAGCAAAGCCAGGGGTTGCCGTTCAAGCTCCCCCGCCGTCAAAGGGTGTTGCCGTTGGGCCAAAAGATGGTCGGCGCCAACCACCATATTCAACGATTCAATAAACAGGTCTTTGGCCTCGATATCTGGCGACTGCGCCTGGCTAAAAGCAATGCCCAAATCCAGCCGGTCCTCTGCCAGCAACGCCTCGATTCTGTCCTGCGTCATTTCTTGAATACTCAGCGATATGCCCGGATAACGCCGATAAAAGGCATCGATAACCGGGCCAACCAGGTAGGCGCTAAAGGTCGGTGTCATTGCCAGCCTCAGATTGCCGCGCTCCAGCGTCGCCACGTCATGGATCGCGCGCGCCCCTTCGTCCAGATCCTGCAATGCCAGGCGGGCATAGCGCATCCAGGCCACACCGGCATCGGTCAGGCGCACGGTACGGCCACTGCGATCCAACAACGGCGTACCCAGCGTCTCCTCCAGCTGTTTGATTTGCTGTGACAGCGTGGGCTGCGAGACATGCAGCACTTCGGCAGCGCGGGTGAAGTTGCCCTGCTCGGCAACGGCCAGAAAATAACGAATATGTCGCAACAGCATAGCGCCCCTACTATTAGTAATTCCTATGGTAATCATTATAAATGGGTCTTAGACCCTATAGCCAGAGCGGCGCAAGATACGTCCATCGCTTAACAGCACCCAGATGGAGACAGTATGAAAGAGGTTATTGAAGGCTTTTTGAAGTTCCAGCGTGAGGCGTTTGTCGAACGCACGGCACTGTTCCAGCGGCTGGCGACCCAGCAGAGCCCACGCACCCTGTTTATCTCCTGTTCCGACAGCCGCCTGGTGCCGGAACTGATTACCCAGCGCGAACCTGGCGACCTGTTCGTGATCCGCAATGCCGGCAATATCGTGCCTTCGTTCGGCCCGGAACCGGGTGGCGTCTCCGCATCAGTAGAATATGCCGTCTCTGCACTCGGCGTTGAAGATATCGTGATCTGCGGGCATTCCGACTGTGGCGCAATGACCGCCATCGCCACCTGCCAGTGCCTGGAACATATGCCAACCGTGGCTAACTGGCTGCGCTATGCCGACGCTGCCAAGGTGGTAAATCAGGCTTATCCGCATGCATCCGAAAGCGAGAAAGTCAGTTCGATGGTCCGTGAGAACGTCATCGCACAGCTGAACAATATTAAAACCCACCCGTCGGTGGCACTGGCACTTGAACAAGGGCAGTTGAGGCTGCACGGTTGGGTGTATGACATCGCCAGCGGCGGCATTGAAGCGCTGGATGGCGAAACCCGCCGTTTTATTCCGCTGGCCACTAATCCTGAGGTCACGGCAACCCCTGCCGTATCTCGCTTTTAATTTCATTTATAAGGAAACAATATGACTCAGTCACTGCACTACTCATCCCCCCGCGAAACCTTGACCGACACCATTATGATGGCCAAGATCCGCAAAAACCTGACCTTTGAAGCGATTAACCAGGGCACCGGCTTGAGTCTGGCGTTCGTCACTGCCGCCCTGCTGGGCCAGCATCCGCTGCCGGAACAGGCCGCCCGCGTGGTGGCAGAGAAGCTGGATTTGGATGAAGACGCCATTCGCTTGTTGCAAACCATTCCGCTGCGCGGCAGCATCCCCGGCGGCGTGCCGACCGACCCGACCATTTATCGCTTCTACGAAATGGTGCAGATCTACGGCTCCACGCTGAAAGCGCTGGTACATGAACAGTTTGGCGACGGCATTATCAGCGCGATTAACTTCAAGCTGGATATCAAAAAAGTACCGGATCCAGACGGTGGTGAGCGCGCGGTAATCACCCTGGACGGTAAATACCTGCCGACCAAGCCTTTCTGATAACCCGATGAATAAGGCGGCGCCCAAATAAGGGCCTGCCTTATTACGGGATGATCAGCAATAGCGGATAACGGCTAAACACTCTTCTTCTGAGGGGGGAACAAAATACTGAGTAAGCAGATCGAATGTCTCTTCGCTTAACGTAAAGGGATGTTCACCCTGCTCATTTCTGAGCTTTATCCGGCTTTTACATAATGCCTCACTGACATCCAAAAAATGCAAACAATGCTCAACGCCAGCCAGCTCGGCTAATTGCCTTGCCCACAGTCGCCGATCGGGCGTATTCATCGGAAAATCCAACACCACCGACAGCCCATGACCCAACAGTTGTACAATATGCTCACTCAACGCTTGTCGCAGTCGGGCCGAATAACGCACATAGTCCTGCAGGGATGCCATCTGCTGTTCATACAGCGTCGCCAGCCAGTTATCTTCAACCATCAGCAGCGTTTGGGGTTGCTGCGCAAGGCTGTACGCTAACGTCGACTTGCCGGAACCGGCTTTACCGCACATCAAGTGTAAAACGGCGGGGGGATGGTTCTTCATACGTGCCTCCTGGGGATATTGCCAGTCGGAGGACCTTTTTGCCCCGCCTGACTGGCGGGGTTTCGCTTAAAACAGACGCGCTATCCCACCACTCTATGAATGGTGATAATAATCTGCGCGAATGCAAAACGGTTTCTGTTCATCTGTTATCAATAAGATAACCCCCAAGAATTGTCAATCGGCGTGATAGCCACGACTGTCTTGCGGCACCTGCCCCCGTTGATCCAGACCATAGTCGCGCACCACCTCTGCCACCCGCAGGCGATACTGTGCCAGCACGCCATGGCGGCCACGTTTTTGTGCGGCGCGATGCTGCTCAATATTGCGCCACTGCTGTACTGCCGCTTCATCACGCCAAAAAGACAGTGACAGTAAACGCTGCGGATCGGCCAGGCTTTGGAAGCGTTCAATCGAAATAAACCCGTCAATCTCCGCCAGAAGCGGCTTCAACTCAGCAGCCAACTCAAGATAGGTTTCACGTTGCCCGTCGGCGGCCTGCAATTCAAAAATAACGGCAATCATAATGAGCTCCTGTCAGAAGTAAATTCAGGTACACGTGCGTTTTGCGAAGACCGCCAATGAACGTTGTTCAACATCTGTAGATCAATACGCAATGCGGATAAATACTGAATCCCGCATTGCGCGATAATTCTCGCCCAGCCCTCCCCTGGACAACGATGTACGCCACCACCAAAAGCAAAACTTTCGTCGCCCGTGCACAACAATACCAAGACACTCTGTCCCGCCAATATCGGACACCCCGCAATCCGCGTATCCCTGAGCGCAAAACGGCGGGTATTCTGAATCGAAGGTGTATCAGACAAGACTTTAGCAATCAGTTCCTGCACACTCCCCGTGTGGTTTCGCATCAGTAACAATGCCTGTCCGATCAAACCGGCGGTTCCCTCACAGGCCTGAAACATCAAGCCAATGGCATTGAACATGGCGGCCTGACCGTCAATACCTTGCGCCCGACATGCATGCTGTAAACTCAACCATAATGGCCCATCGCAACCATCCAAACCTGTTAACAGGCGCCCCACAGCCACGCTCCCTCTTTCGACCTGCTGCTCACTGCCACCTGGCGCAATGCAACGGGAAAAATCCAGTATGTCATCGACTAACGCCGGCCACGCATCCACAGGAACGACCAGAAGTGTGGCAATCACACAAACTGGCAGGGCATAGTTGAAACGGGTGATCTGATTTGCGTCCGACGCTAAAGAAGGCATTAATTTTTGCGCGACGGCTAATGCGGTTTTCTGGATCATCGTCTCTTCAACAGCGGCTAACGCCTGCAAGATGGCCACTTTGAGTTTGAGATGTTGTTCACCATCCTGCATGCGTACCAGAGCACCAAAAATAGGTTGCACAGGCGTATTCAACAACGCAGCAGGAATAGGTTCATGTGCTGGGCGCACCCCAAAATCGCTACTGTGCAAAACCTCACGGACTGCCGCCGGGGAAGCCGCGACCCAACTGTGCAAATTAGGCTGAAACGCCATCGGCGCCATCTGCGAATAATCAGCGAGCGGGTCGTCAGCCGTGACGGCAGCGATAGCACGAGTATAAGGACAAAGGGTCATGATGTTCTCCATCAAACGAGGCCGGTGTGAAAACGCATCCTAGCGCTAGCGCTGCAGCCATACTTCGTCTAATCTCGAAGTATGAATAACATCGATATTGAAGATCGCCTTACCGCGCTGACCGCTGCCATTGCCGACCGCAGCCGGGCGCGCATGCTGTGCCTGTTGATGGATGGCCGCGCCTATACCGCGACCGAACTGAGCGCGGCGACGGACGTAGCCGCCTCTACCGCCAGCGGGCATCTGGCACGCCTGCAGGAGCAGCGGTTGATCGTCTGCCTCAGGCAGGGGCGCTATCGCTATTTCCGCCTGGCAGGCCCGGCGGTGGCCGCCGCGCTGGAAACGCTGATGGCGCTGGCCGGCGTCGAAACACCGACGGTGAAAAGCAGTACCCCAACTTCACTGCAATTCGCCCGCACCTGTTACGACCATATGGCCGGAGAGGTGGCAGTAAAACTGCATGACCGCCTGCACCAGTTACGCTGGCTGGAAGGTGAAGCAGACTATCGGCTGACACAAACGGGCCTGACCGAGTTAACCCGGTTAGGCATCGACTGTTCTGCGGCCCCTTCACGGCGGCGTTTCGCCTGCGGCTGTCTGGACTGGAGCGAACGTAAGGCTCATCTTGGCGGCGCACTGGGTGCGGCTGTACTCAGTGCTTTTATCGATCGTGGTTGGATCAGGCGTCAGCTTGAAAGCCGTGAGCTACAACTCACCCCCGCCGGTAAAAAAGCGCTGACAGCACATTTTGGTCTCACGCTTTAACCCTGCGCCGCGTTAGCTTTGCTGCAATACTCAATAGGCAAACCGTCAACCCGAGGACTCGTCATGCTCGACCAAACCCAATTCCCGATCGTCAAACGCTGGCCCGCTCAGCACCCGGAAAGACTGCAACTTTACTCATTGCCAACGCCCAACGGTGTCAAGGTCTCCATCATGCTGGAAGAAATCGGCCTGGCTTATGAACCGCACCTGATCGATATCGGCAAGAACGAAACCTGGACGCCCGAGTTTCTGTCGCTGAACCCGAACGGCAAGATCCCCTCGATCATCGATCCCAACGGCCCGGACGGTAAGCCGCTGGCGCTGTTTGAATCCGGCGCTATCCTGCTGTACCTGGCGGAAAAAAGCGGCAAATTCCTGCCACAGGATCCTGCCCTGCGCTACGAAACCATCCAGTGGGTGTTTTTCCAGATGGCGGCGGTGGGTCCGATGTTCGGTCAACTCGGCTTCTTCCACAAATTCGCCGGTCGCGAATATGAAGATAAACGTCCGCTGGAACGCTATAAAAATGAATCCAAACGCCTGCTCGGCGTGCTGGAAACCCGGCTAGAGGGCCGTGACTGGATCATGGGCCAGGATTACAGCATCGCCGATATTTCATTGCTGGGCTGGGTACGTAACCTGATCGGCTTTTATGAAGCCCGTGAGCTGGTCGAGTTTGATAGCTTCCCGCGGGTAGGACAATGGCTGGAGCGCGGTCTGGCCCGTCCGGCAGTACAACGCGGCCTGAATATTCCTGCCCGCAGCGAATAATGGATAGTCTGGGATAGCCGCCCGGCTATCCTTGCCCCCAATTACCGTCATAAAACTGTCACACCCCTGCACTACCCTCCTTCGTCATAAAATAAATTAATGTTTTTCCTCTATGGCTTTCAAGTTGCAGCTAGGCACCCAACTCACTCATCCACAGGCGCTTACTTGAGTAAGTCACTGGGATGACAAATCTGCCGGGAGCAGATTTGAACGCTGCCAGCAGCGGCCTCAAAGGGGTGTGGCCCATGGACGGGCCACATAACTGAGTGCAGGTAACAACGCTGCAGCTTGAAAGACGACGAGGAAATTTACATTTTGTATTTCGACAAGGAGCTTTCCCATGCAGCAGTCCCTTTCCCTGATCGCCGGCGCCGTGTTATCCGCCTTACTCTGTTCCGCCGCCTTAGCCGATGAAACCCCGGTCAATACTGCCAGCCTTTACGAACGCGCGGCACGCGGCAACATCGTGGAACCCGGTGGCGCACGCCGCCTGAATGGCGATCAAACTGCCGCGTTGAAGGCTTCTCTGTCCGACAAAACGGTCAAAAACGTGATTTTGCTGATCGGCGATGGCATGGGTGATTCGGAAATCACCTCGGCGCGCAACTACGCCGAAGGTGCGGGCGGCTATTTTAAAGGTATCGATGCCCTGCCGCTGACCGGTCAATACACCCATTACTCGCTGGACAAGAAAACCCACAAACCGGATTACGTCACTGACTCCGCCGCCTCGGCGACCGCCTGGTCAACCGGCGTAAAAACCTACAACGGCGCACTGGGCGTTGACGTCAATGGCAAAGACCAGCCGACACTGCTGGAAATCGCCAAGGCGGCGGGCAAGGCCACCGGGAATGTGTCCACCGCCGAGCTGCAGGACGCCACACCGGCGGCACAAATTTCTCACGTCACCTCACGTAAATGTTACGGCCCGGAAGAAACCAGCGAAAAATGTGCCACCAACGCGCTGGAAAACGGCGGCCGCGGCTCCATCAGCGAGCAGTTGCTGAAGGCCCGCGCCGACGTCACGCTGGGCGGTGGGGCAAAATCCTTTAATCAGCTGGCAAAAAGCGGCGAATGGCAGGGAAAATCGCTAAAAGAACAGGCAGCAGCTCTGGGCTATCAGTGGGTCGAGAACCTTGAAACCCTGAACGCCGTCAGCGTAGCCAACCAGCAGAAACCGCTGCTCGGGCTGTTTGCCGCCGGTAATATGCCGGTGCGCTGGCTGGGGCCGAAAGCCACTTATCACGGCAATATCGACCAGCCGGCGGTGACCTGCGAGAATAATCCGGCACGCACTGCGGATATCCCGACGCTGGCGACGATGACTGAAAAAGCCATCGACCTACTGAAAACCAACCAAAACGGCTTCTTCCTGCAAATTGAAGGCGCGTCGATCGACAAACAGGATCATGCGGCCAACCCATGCGGCCAGTTTGGCGAGACCGTCGATCTGGATGAAGCGGTTCAGAAAGCCCTGGCATTCGCCCGTGCGGATGGCAACACCCTGGTGATCGTCACAGCCGACCACGCCCACTCCAGCCAGATTATCGCCGCCGACGCCAAGGCGCCGGGCCTGACGCAAACGCTGACCACCAAAGATGGCGCGCCGATGACCATCAGCTACGGCAACTCAGAAGAAGACTCACAAGGGCATACCGGGACTCAATTGCGGGTGGCGGCTTACGGCCCGCATGCCGGCAACGTGGTTGGCCTGACCGATCAGACGGATCTGTTCTATACCATGCGCGACGCCATGGCGATTAAGTAAGTTAATAGCCAGAAATCCAAACGCTGTTCATCGCCTGGAGTACCTGGGATGAATAGCGTTTTTCCCCTTTATAAACAGCAGGCAACTGCTATATTGAAAAACACTTTCGCTTTCGAGAAAGGCTTTTCAAAGCGTTGCTGCGTTTGTTTACGCTAATCAGTTCATTGTTTCCCAGCCTGTTGAAAACCAGTGTGAGCCGGCCCAAAAATAAGGATCTGCTTTTGAATTTGATTACCTTGCCCTTTACCACCGAACGTCTGCAACTGCGCGGCTTTACATCTGCCGATCTGGATGCTTATGCGGAATATCATCGCTTGCCGGAAGTCTATCGTTATCTGTATGCACCCACACCGGACGATGCGCAGTTGACCTCCCTGTTTACCCAGGCGATAACCTCGCGCTTCAGTGAAGACGGCGACATTCTTTATTGTGCCGTGACCTTGAAAAACAGCGGGAGACTGATCGGTGAAGTCTTGCTGAAACTGGCCAACGGCGCAGCATTGCAAGGGGAGATTGGCTACATTTTCAACCCGGCTTATTCAGGAAAGGGTTATGCCGCGGAAGCCGTAAAGTCGGTACTGGATCGCGGGTTTGCCGAATCGGGTTTTCATCGCATCTTTGCCCGCCTTGATGCCGCCAACCAGGGCTCGATTGGCGTGGTCGAACGCCTGGGAATGCGTAAAGAGGCGCACCTGCGGCAAAATGATCGTTTCAACGGCAAATGGGGCGATGAATTGATTTATGCCCTGCTGAATGAAGAGTGGTGTCAATTCCGGCAACCAGAGAACTTTTAGGTATCCGCCAACATCTTGGCCGCCATTCGCTTATAACTCGCAACCAGAGCACGGCCCTCATCCGGGCCGGTACTCACCGCCAGTCGCATCGTCGCCTCCCCCAAATGCATCAACAGGAAAGCGGCATTTTCCACAGTCGCCGGATCTGACTGCGGCCGTAACCGGCGTATCGTCGTCGCCAGCAACGCGCCGTTCAACCGGCTTTCCGCCACTTCTTCTTCACGCAGCGTTTTGTTGGCCTGGGTCGCCGCCCAGATATCCCGCATCACCGGTTCAGCCATAAACAAGGCGTAATATTCGTCAATCAGGCAGCTAAAAGCCTCGATCAACTGCGGTAACGTCTGTACCTGAATCAAGCCTTGCTCGATGCATTCACGCGCCTCCTGGTTATATCGTTGCGCCAGCACTCGCACGATAGCGGTTTTATCCGGAAAGTATTGGTACAGCGCTCCAATCGAAATACCGGCATTTTGCGCCACTTCACTCATACGCATCGCATCACTGCCCTGCTGGGCTATCAGCGCAGTTGCGCAGTCCAGGATCAGCTTCACCTTCTCACGGCTACGCGTCTGGCTGGGTTTACGCCGCAGGGCGGCACTATTTTTTTGCTTATCATTCATCATGCATCGTCCTTTGAACAAAAACCGCCTCGACAATAATACGAGGGTTTATCATATTTACAAAACATGAGTAACACTCACATTTGGAGCAGCACGATGAGCAGCAACGAAAAGGGTTCACCCATTCTGGTTTTAGGCGCTACTGGAAAAACCGGTAGCCGTGTGGCAGCACGTTTGCAGCATCAGGGCATACCGGTGCGTGCCGGACATCGTAGCGCCGCCATCCCTTTCGACTGGCAGGACAGCACCACCTGGCAACCTGCCTTGCAGGATGTGGAAAAACTTTATCTCAGCTTTCAACCCGACCTGGCAGTACCGGGCGCCACCGAAATCGTTGAACGTTTTTGCCGGCAGGCGGTAACTGGCGGCGTGCAAAAAATAGTGTTGCTCAGCGGGCGCGGCGAAGACGAGGCCCGTCAGGCGGAAGAAGTGGTTGAACGCAGTGGTGCAGACTGGACGATATTGCGCGCCAGTTGGTTTATGCAAAACTTCAGCGAGAGTTTTATTCTTGATGAATTGCTAAACGGCGCAGTCTATTTGCCACCGGGCGAGATCCCCGAACCTTTTATTGATGCGGAAGATATTGCCGATGTTGCGGTTGCCGCCCTCACCCAACCTGGCCACAGCAATACACATTATGAATTGACCGGCCCGCGTCTGATGACCTTTGAACAGACCATTGGCGAGATTGCCGCCGCCGCTGGGCGTGAGATCCACTATCAGCAGGTGCCGGTGGCAGATTACGTCGGATTCCTGCGCGAGGCACAGCTGCCGGCCGAAATGGTCACGCTGCTGGAGTATCTGTTCAGCACGGTGCTGGACGGACGCAACGCGTCATTGACCGATGATGTCCAGCGTAGTCTTGGGCGCGCACCGCGCGATTTCAGCACTTACATCGCCGACACCCTCCCCAGCGGAGTTTGGCAAACGCGTTAACCGGTTAATGGTCGCCCTGCACGGCGGCCATTTTCTTTTTGTTACCGAGGACATTTGCTATTGTTCTATAAATATTGTGTGATAGCTGAATATCGTTTAAATCCGCGGCAATTAAACCCTTTAAATATAGCGGTTATATTTAAATAAAATAACAAATGAATTATTCCTGCCTTTAATTCGCTTTTTTTAATTACAAAAGTAGTTTTTAACAATATTGCAAACAATAATATCCCCTCAGTAACCAGAGTTGAACAATCTGTCCCCAGGCAGCCTGTAATAATCCACTTTTCGTTAAAAAAATGATTAACAAAAAGACATTATCACTGCAATCCGGTTTTGCCGGGCGGGTTGATTTCACTTATTTCCAGGGTAGCTCCCGATAAATTCTTTCACCTGCAATGAGTAGAATTTACACACAAGAGATTTGAATTAATGAGAAAATTACTCGTCCTGATTTTCTGTCTGAACCTGTTTGGCGTCGCGCAACAGGCAGCAGCGGAAGAGAATAAGACCGTTGATGTGGTTCTGATCGGCGGCGGCATCATGAGCGCCACTTTGGGAACTTACCTGCATGAGCTGGAGCCAAACTGGTCCATCGACATGTATGAGCGCATGAATGGCGTGGCGGAAGAAAGCTCCAACGGCTGGAATAACGCCGGTACCGGCCACTCCGCCTTCGCCGAAATGAACTACACCCCAGAAAAAAAAGACGGCAGTATTGATATCAGCAAAGCCGTGGTGGTGAACGAGTCTTTTGAAATCTCTCGTCAATTCTGGTCTTATCAGGTTAAAAATAACGTCCTGAAAGATCCAAAGTCCTTTATCAACAGCGTGCCGCACATGAGCTTTGTCTGGGGTGACGATAACGTCAATTTCCTGCGCAAACGCTATGCGGCGCTGCAGCACAGCACCCTGTTCCGCGGTATGGAGTACTCAGAGGACGCCAACCAGATTAAACAGTGGGCACCGCTGGTCATGGACGGTCGCGATCCTAAGCAAAAAATTGCCGCCACTCGCATGCCGCTGGGCACCGACGTTAACTTTGGCGTGATCACCCACCAACTGGTGGATACGCTGACCAAAAATCCAAACTTCAAGCTGAACCTGAGCCATGAAGTACGCGATATCAAACGCAACGACGACAATACCTGGCGCGTAACCGTGGCCGATCTGAACCGTGACGGTAAAGAAACCACCGTTAACGCCAAGTTCGTGTTTATCGGCGCGGGCGGTGCTTCCCTGACGCTGCTGCAAAAAACCGGCATTCCTGAAGCCGAAGGTTACGGTGCCTTCCCGGTCGGCGGTCAGTTCCTGGTGACCACCAACCCGGAAATCGCCAACCAGCATCTGGCCAAGGTTTATGGCCTGGCCAGCGTAGGTTCGCCACCGATGTCGGTTCCACACCTGGATACCCGCATGCTGGATGGCAAACGCGTTCTGCTGTTCGGGCCGTTCGCTACCTTCTCCGGCAAGTTCCTGAAAAACGGTTCACTGTTCGATCTGCTGCATTCCCTGAGCACTTCCAACCTGATGCCAATGACTCACGTCGGTCTGGATAACTTCGACCTGGTGAAATACCTGGTTGGCCAGTTGATGATGAACGACGACGACCGTTTCGCCGCGCTGAAAGAGTATTTCCCTGAAGCCAAACAGGCTGACTGGAAGCTGTGGACTGCCGGCCAACGCGTGCAAATCATCAAGAAAGACGATGACAAAGGTGGCCTGCTGCAGTTCGGTACCGAAGTGGTCAGCGCTAAAGATGGCAGCATTGCTGCCCTGCTGGGTGCATCACCGGGCGCATCGACTGCCGCACCGATCATGCTGCACCTGATGGAAACCGTGTTCAAAGATAAAGTGGCGACGCCGGAATGGCAGAGCAAGCTGAAAGAGATCATTCCGTCCTACGGCCACAAGCTGAACGGCGATATTGAAATGACCAACAAGATCCGTGGCTACACCAGCAGCGTGTTGCAGTTGGACTATATCGAAGTGAAGCCGGAAACTAACTGATAGCCGTTTCCCCGACTCGCTTTAAGGCCGCCTCGTGCGGCCTTTTTAATTTCTCCGCGACGGTAAGAGCACATTTAGCCACCTTTAGCACCCTAGTTAACACTTGCGTAACCCGTTGCTGCAGCCTATTATCAAAGAACAAACTTGGATAATTACTCTTACCTACACTGACCTGAATGTCGTACTGCGGGAGAACTCAAACATGGATCGCGTCAATATCATTCACGATTTGCTGGACTGGATTGAAAATCATCTGGATCAACCCTTGCTGTTAGACAACGTGGCAGCCAAGTCAGGCTACTCCAAATGGCATCTGCAAAGGATGTTCCGCAGCACTACCGGGCATGCTTTGGGCAGCTATATCCGTGAGCGCCGGCTGTCGCAAGCCGCACAAGCGTTGCGTTCAAGCCCTCGCCCTATTCTCGACATCGCTCTGCAATATCATTTCGATTCCCAACCGTCTTTTTCACGCGCGTTTAAAAAACAGTTTGGCAAAACACCGGCGGTATATCGCCGCACTACCCGCTGGGATGTCGCAGAGATGCAGCCACAGCCGATAGAGCCACTGAATGGGCATCGCCATGAGTCACCGGGCGTGCATCTGTGGTATGCGGGTAAATGTCTGGACAGTGTCTGCACCAACTGGGTTGGTCAGCAGTGAGTGAGATAAAAAGCAAAAAGCCAATGGGCTAATCCCATTGGCTTTTTAATACCGACAAACTTAGTTGTATTCGATGGTAAAAACGGCGGTCGACTTTATATTACCGCCTTTAATCGTCGAGCCGGTACGATAGTAACGGGCCTTCAAAGGCAGGGTTAATGTATTGGCCTGATTAGGAATCGTGTGTCCGGCATTGACCGCATCGCCATTCTTAATCGGCTGTGTGGTACTGCCGGTCAACAACTGTACGGCTACGCCAGAGGCTGAATTGGCACCGGTCTCTGATTTGATCACGCCTGGCGCATTCGAAGGATCTTGAGTGTAGTCGAAACGCACATTCACAATCCCCTGGCCCGCGCTCCCAGGCAACAGATTCTCACCCACGCCCCCCACGCAGTTGATGTTGATATCAAACGCCTTCTCGCCCTGAGTTGAGCCGACACCGCCAAAAGACGCTGCCGTGACGGAGTCCAGGTTAACAACCTTGTTTTTAGAACCGCTGTCGACATTACAGGTTGAAGTCACGATCGTCAGGCTATTGGCGTCAACAATCGATTGCAGCAGTGGCAACCCAGGACCGGTACCATCCATATAATAATTGGTATAGAGCCCGGTAGTCAGCTGGCCGGTGCCAGTCTGCGCGGCAGTTTTAACAATGTCGATCTTGAAGTAACCGCCGTTAAGGGTAACGTTGGTATTACCAGAAAATCTAATATCATGCGGGTAAAAGTTACTCACCGAACCGGCTTCACGGTACAACCGGATACCGATCCCCGGAATATTGGTGCTCCACACATTGGTGAAACTGGTAGGGCTGCCCTGCATAATCCGGCCAATCGAGCTACCGCCTCTTGAACAACTGCCGATATTACTAACCTGATTGATCGGGAACTGACCGGTGGTCAAGGTATCACCTACCTGACTGCTTGGTGTAACCAGTACACGCCCAAGCTTCATATTGATCACCTGAGCCTTGTAACCCGCCCTAACGGAACAGGCGGCATAAGCGCTTTGGCTGCCAACCATAATCAACCCGAACAGCATCAGGTATTTCGCTGACCTTTTATGCAGCGATGGAACACGCATTAATTTTATCATTTGCAACTCGCTTCAATAATTTCGTAGTCAGTATTGTTGCTCTGCGCTTTGGCACTGTAGCTGACAGAACACTGCTGCGTTGGCTGCGTGCCCCACTTAACCTGCAACAAACCTTTACGCGCTTCGGTACGCAAGTAAATACGACTGCCTTGCCCGACAATGCCGACCACCTGATTGCGGGTGTCCAGAACTTCGGCACCAAACGGCAACGCATTGCCATCAGGACCGAGAGCATGAATGATCAACGCCTGCCCTTTGGTGGTCTTAAACTCCAGTCGGGCGATAGCTCCGGCGTAAGGCGCTACCTGCTGGCTGCTGCTTTCCAGCTCTACGTCGCGCGACATGCCGCTCGGATCAAGCGTGACGTTAGTCATACGGTATGGCGCCACATAAGGAACGACTGCATAACCGTTGTTGTCGATACGCACACCCGGCGAGTTGGTCACAATTGCACCCGCAGCGTCCGGTGCCTCAACCAACACCATAGTCTGGCCGCGCTGTGGCGTCATGGTAACGCCGCCACTGTGGGCAACGATGCTGCCCGAAGCCCCAACTGACGATTGACGATAATCTTTGCCGTAGCTGTAAGAGCCGTTAAGAGTAGAGAACCGGCTACGATATTCACCGCTGACGCTGCTATTGGTACCACCAGATTGATCGTTGGCCAGCGTTGCACTGTAGCTAATATTGTTGTCTTCACCGGTAGAGCCATTAATACCCAGGCGGCTGCTGTCATAACCGTTATCGGTATAGCCCAATGAGCTGTTAAGACTCAGGGTCTGTGAACCCACGCTGAACGGAATCGACAACGTCAGGTAATAACGTGTTTCATCACGGTTATACATATCCGAGGTGCGCATGGCGGAAAGGCCGTAAGTGACACGCCCGTAATAGTTGTTGTAACCCACCTGGTACTGTTTGGTGCTGCCGCCACGGTTCCAATAATCACGCACCGAGCCGGTGATGTATAAGGAACCGTAGTTGTCACCCAGCCCCTGGTTTAGGGTCAGTTGATATTCACTGCGCTGACGGTTAACCGCATCGGCGCTCAAACCTTTACGTTCGTTGTCGCGTGAAAACACGGCGTCGCGCAAGGAGAGATAACCCGAAGTCGAATAGCGATAAGCAGCAATCGTGAAGTTGGTACTGGTTTCCGTCATCAACTTGCTGTAGCTGAGCTTATAACTTTGACCCGATTGGTCACCTTGCTTCAGACGCGTATTTGACTGAGTCACGTCCAGAGCAAAGGCACCGACCGGCGTCGCAACCGCACTTCCCAGCAATACCGCGCCATAACCATCGCTGGCGATCGCGCCGGTATAACCGGTGATAATATTGGTAAACCCGCGCTGATAAGTCGCCTGGAACATGTCGGGTTCCTTGCTCAAATTATCATCGCGCACTCGGCCTGCGGTCATTGCATAACGCTGAATACCCGGGCGGAGCATCTGCGCCACAGATGCATAAGGAACGCTAAACTGGCGCTTGCTACCGTCGGCTTCGTTAACGGTAACGTTCAGGTCACCGCCGTAACCGGTAGGATAGAGATCGTTAATGACGAACTCGCCAGGGGCAACGGTAGTTTGATAAATCAGCTGGTTATTCTGCCGAATTTCTACCAGGGCATTGCTTTGAGCTACGCCGCGAACGACGGGCGCATAACCATTCAGAGAGTCCGGTAACATGCGGTCATCCGTAGCGATTTGCACGCCACGAAAGCCAATAGAGTCAAAGAAGTCGCCACTGGTGTAACTGTCACCCAACGTCAGCATGCCGCGCACACCCGGAATGGCTCGTTGCGCGTAGGTCGCGGTATTTTGCCAGTGGGTACTTTCGTTGGAACGCCAGTTAACGTTTGAATCATGGCGTAACTGCCAGCCAGCTACGTTCAACCCTGCATTCAACGTCAGATAAGCATTGGTTGAGTCAGAATTACTGCCGTTGGCAGAGCTGTGGGTATTGAAGGCGTTAAAATTATACGACAGGCTGCCGGCGGTAATGCCGCGATCCCAGAATTTTGGATCGACATAGCCACGGGCACTTCGGCGTAATGCCGCCTGCGGGATACTGATATCCATGCGCAACGAACTGGTATCAAAACGGTAATAAGCTTCCGGTACCCACTGAGACAGACTTTTGCAAGTGTCGGTATTAATAGTCGGATCGCTGCTCAACGCGGTGGTATCTACACCGAACTCATCCAATGACAACAGGCTAAAACAGGTATCTGCACTGTTTTTTCCCGGCACATTTTTAAAGTCGATGCTTTTTTTACCTTTCCATTCACCGTTAACATAAATATCGAGTGAATATTTACCCGCCAGAATAGGGTTGCCATCACGGAAACGTGAAAGATCGACGCCCTGCGCCTCCCCTATCAAGAAATTGCTGTTGAAGGAAGCTTCAACAGGCGCGGCTGGCTTCTTGTTGTCGGCAGCCGTTTCCGCCCAGGCAAAACCAGAGGAAACCAGGCAGACTGCGCTGCCAGATAACAATAAAATTGATTTGCAGTTAAATAGCGCCAATTTAATAGCAGCAGAGATAGGTAACTCTTTCATATAAAGCATTCCTTTACCAAATTAAGCTCACCCCACCGACAGCCAAAGCTCTGGGGTATGAGGCTCTCTTCCAAGAGTTACTTTTGCTTATTCTTAGTACGGGACACGCGTCCGCCAAAATCGTTAATGGTGGTATATGCAACGTCGGCAATACGTGAGCTGTCACCAGAGAACGACAGGGTTTTTTCCTGGCCAGGGGCCAACATGTCGCCATGGGGTGCCAACGGCACTTTCTTCTGGTTGACGACAGCATCGATTTCGGTAAACGACACGTAATAAGGCGTTGGGTTTTTCACGCTGACGCCGGCGCTGCTAAAGCGCCACTGCAATTTTTCAGGGGCATCGTTCGCTTCGCCAGTCAGGCCGGCAGGACGATACAGCAGTTTGACGCGGGTGCGGAAAGCCACCTGTAGAAAGTTCTCAGGCGTAGTACTGTTTGCCCCGGTCGGTGCAGGAGGGATCTCCAATACGTTCAACCAGAACAGGGATTCTTTATCTTGAGCCAATGCCGAAGTGGTCAGCGATACGCGCAGTGCCTGGCCTGTAGCCGGTTCAACACGGCTGATTGGCGGAGAAACGACAAATGGCGCTTTGCTGTTTTCAGGCGTGGTTTTCGCATCGCCTTCGTCAATCCAGGATTGGATTAATGCCGGTGAAGCTCCATTATTTGATAATTGGACGGTAACTTCCCGTTGTTTTCCCGGATAAATAATACGCGTACCGTTAATGATGACACTGGAAAAAACGCTGCTGCTAAATAGCGCGGCGATCAACAATACACTGTATTTTTTAAATGAATTTTTCATTATTTTATCACTACGGTAGGGAAAAACGGCGGGGGGAATTAACCACCCGCCCGAATAAGAATATTACTTATTGGTAAATGATGGTGTATTGCACGCTAGAGGTCACATCACCAGCGCCTGCTGCGTTAGTCGCGTAATACTCTGCATAGTAGTTCAGGTCAGCAGAGTCACCTTCGTTAGCAACAGTAACCCACTGGGAGTTCTGCTGTGCGCCATTAGCGCCAGCCGCCAGGATAGGCAGGAATTGGTTGTTGCTACCCAGCAGTTGAATCTGCACGTTAGTTGCAGCGTCAGTCTGTGCCTGGTTATTCAGACGACCCGTGTTGAAATCAACAGTTGCACCTGGTTCGAAATAAGTCGCTACCTGGCCTTTAGAACATTTGGTCAGGTTGATCGCAAATGGAGTACGACCAGCAGTTGAGCTCTGAGTTGCCAGAGTAGAAGCAGAAACAGTTGGCAGAGTTACGGTGAAATCTTTACCGCCTGGGGTGCTGATAGTACAAGTTTGGTCAGTCACTTTACCGTTAAAAGTAATAGTGCCATCCGCAGCTTGCGCAGCGAAAGAAGAAATACCTACGGTGCTTACAGCCAATGCCAATACAGCAGACAGTTTAGAGATTTTCATATTTAGACTCTCGATGAATTAATACAACCATTAAGTACATTCAACGATGCAACTCCTTGTCAGGAATGAAGCCCCGATGAATCCATTACCCGCCGAAATATAGACTAAGCGTATTCTTATTGTTAAATCGTTTAAAACATTCATAAGCCCCCTCTTGATAGGAATAAACTATCAACAAATACCTATCGATCGATGTTGACGATTCAATCGAATAGGAATAATCTGTGTTTGGGAAAGTCATGCAGTTAGACATTTTGCCTTAAGGTCTGATTTACAGCATATTATTCTATATATTTACATTTTGTTACTTTTTTAGCGATTTTGACTTCGCGACAAATTGCCCGTTTAGCGGTCTGTAAGCGGCATAACTCATCCTGACTGCATTAAATAAGATTTTTACCCATAAATAGACGCATTTTATTTTATTTTCGTTACAAAATAGATAGTTACATATCAATCAAGGGATTGAGAAATGCACAGTTCTTTTAGAGAGCAAAATAACGGAATTAATTATGTTTTCCAGCCAATGTTCGCAAAATCCGGACAATTGCTGGCCGTTGAGTGCCTGTCGCGATTCACTTTTAATAGTGGATATGCACATTTCTCTCCTGAACAGTTCTTTCGATCTGCCGATAGCGCCACCCGGATTGAGATTCTGTTAGAGCAGGTCTGTCTGATAGAAAAATATAATCACTGGTTTCGTGAAAATCAGGTTATAGCCACATTAAATGTGGACGACCATTCTCTGAGGTCTTTGGCCAATAGCCATTTTGCAGAAAGAATTAGTGCTACTCGCTGTATTCATTTTGAAATCAGCGAAAACTCAACCCGATTGGTAAAGGATCGCGTCCACGGCGATCCCTCTCTCAAGAGTTATTCATTTTGGCTCGATGATTTTGGTTCTGGCTATGCGGGTTTTTCCGCGTTGTATAACAGCCAATTTCGCTTCGTTAAATTGGACCGTTTTTTACTATGGGACTTTATGAAAAAGTCCGGCGGTGAAGGTTTAATGCGCGCTTTATTGCGCTTTTTTCACCTTAATCATTACAAGGTGATTATCGAAGGAGTAGAAACTCCCGAACATAAAAAATGGCTGGACGAAATGCCATATTACGCACTGCAGGGAAAGCTGTGGAAGGAATCCGACATCAAGGATTTGAACTCGCTTCTTACAGCTGAATACTTTTAACTCATTATGGGTTTTTGCCATTATGTCTAAAAACAATGTCCTTGTTATTAGTGAGTGTAAGTACAGCTATGTCGGCCTTTCGGTATTACTGAAAAAACATTACGGCAAGTACGATATCAGACTGTTTTCGGATTTTATGCACGGTGGAGCCAAGGCGGAGAAAATAATCAAGCACGACATCGCGCTGATATTCACCTCCCAGAATCTGGAACAAAGCGTCAATGTCATTGAAAGCCTGGTGTCTTTGCATCAGCAATACAACTCAAAAACACGCCTGCTGGTGTTTTATGACGATGAGCGCGTAGTGAAGCTGTTGTCGATTCTGGGCATCTCCGTTGAGCTGGTCTCTACCCGTATCCCTCTTTATTCACTACAGGAAAAAATACAAACCCTGTTAGAAAGCAAAGAGCCCGGCGGGATAAAAATGCAGAAAACCCGTGAACTCAGCCCAGCGGAAAGTGACGTTATTTTCAATTTGCTGCGTGGCGATAGCCTGCTGCACATTGCCCAAAAGCGCGGCACTCACCCCAAAACCATTTTCTCACAGAAATACAGTGCGATGAAAAAGCTGCGTTTGCGCAGCATGAGCAGCATCTTCGTCGCCAGTAAGTGATCCTTCAGGCCGCCGCCCGGCGGCCTGCCTCTCTCCGCTCACGTTAAATTAATGTAACAAGCAGCGACAAAGCAGCAACAGTCACATAACACGCCTGCGCATTGGTTAAGATCCAGCCACGGAATTTTCCCGTGAGTCATGTCGTCTGGATCAAAATCAAAAAAACATCAGGAGATGTTATGAAGTCGTCCTTATTCAGCCGTTACACCTGCTTTGTGTTGAGTCTCTTGTTGACACTGGCATCATTGGCACTGTTGCCGCACTGGCCCTGGTTTTGGCTGCCGGCGATCATTTTTGGGGGACTGAGCGCACTGGGTATTTACGATTTGACCCAACAGCGCCACGCCATCTGCCGTAACTATCCGATCATTGGCCGCCTGCGCTTCTTCTTCGAATTTATCCGCCCGGAAATACGCCAATATTTATTGGAAGAAGATAACGCGCAGATCCCGTTCTCCCGCACTCAACGCACGCTGGTCTATCGTCGTGCCAAAAACGAAATGGGTGACAAGCCATTCGGCACTCAGCTGGACGTCTATCAAACCGGCTATGAATGCATCGGCCATTCCATGTGCCCGGTAGCGGTATCCGATCCCGCCAGCTTCCGTGTGGCGATCGGTGGCCCCGGCTGCAGCCAGCCCTACTCCGCTTCTATCTTCAATATCTCTGCCATGAGTTTCGGCGCGCTGTCGGCCAATGCCATTCGAGCCCTCAATCTGGGCGCGGCCAAGGGCAATTTCTATCATGATACCGGTGAGGGCAGCATCAGCCGCTATCACCGTGAGAACGGCGGCGATCTGGTGTGGGAATTGGGTAGCGGCTATTTTGGTTGCCGCACCCGCGATGGCCATTTTGATCCACAGCGCTTTGCCGAACAGGCTAAAAACCCGCAGGTCAAAATGATTGAAATCAAACTCAGTCAGGGCGCCAAACCGGGCCATGGTGGCATTCTGCCGGCGAAAAAAGTGGATGCGGAAATTGCCGCGACGCGCGGTGTACCGGAAGGGATCGACTGTATTTCACCGGCCTCACACAGTGCCTTCAGCACCCCGGTGGAAATGATGCACTTCATCCAGCAGCTGCGCGAGCTGTCTGGTGGTAAACCCGTGGGCTTCAAGCTGTGTATCGGCCATCCCTGGGAGTTTGTCGCCATCGCCAAGGCCATGTTGCAGACCCAAATATTGCCGGACTTTATCGTGGTGGACGGCAAAGAAGGCGGCACCGGGGCGGCTCCGCTGGAGTTGTCCAACTATATGGGCATGCCCCTGCGCGAAGGGCTGCTGTTCGTGCATAACACGCTGGTTGGCTGTGGATTGCGTGACCAAATTAAAATAGGTGCCAGCGGCAAGATTATCAGCGCCTTCGACATCGCCAGCGTATTGGTATTGGGTGCCGATTGGGTGAATTCAGCGCGCGGCTTTATGTTCGCCGTCGGCTGCATTCAATCGCAAAGTTACCACACCAACCACTGCCCGACCGGCGTCGCCACCCAGGATCCGCTGCGTCAGAAAGCGCTGGTGGTGCCAAACAAGGCGGAACGCGTTTACCATTTTCACCAGAACACGGTAAAAGCGCTGGCGGAAATGTTGGCAGCGGCCGGGGTCAGCCGTCCGGAACAGCTGACTTCACACCATATGCTGCGCCGCATTACCTCAACGGAAATCAAGGTCTATGCCGACATCTATTACTATCTGAAACCTGGGGCACTGCTGCAAAAAGAGATTGAAAGCGATTTCTATGCACGCATGTGGCGTATGGCGACACCAAACAGTTTCGATCAGGCGATCGCCCTGCCGGTTTAAGCGGTGGATTGTCCCCTCGCCTCAGGGAAGGACTTTGGAGAGGGGTTGCTTGCTACAGCAGCCCTCCCCCTCGGTGGCGAGAGGACATGTTGGTTACTGTTTACGCGCCGGGGCGTTACCGGCCACGTAGTATTCAGCGGTGCTGCGCGGCAGCGGCGTACGCTGGCGGATACGGTCGGCGATTTTCTCGGCGATCATGATGGTGGTGGCATTCAGATTACCGGTAATGATCAACGGCATAATTGACGCGTCCACCACCCGCAGTCCTTCCATGCCGTGCACCCGGCCCTGACCATCTACCACCGCCATTTCGTCTTCGCCCATTTTGCATGAGCAGGAAGGATGGAAGGCGGTTTCGGCATGCTCACGCACAAAAGCATCCAACTGTTCGTCAGTCTGTACTTCCGGCCCCGGGCTGATTTCACGACCACGGTATTCATCCAACGCCGGCTGCGCCATGATTTCACGCGTGATACGGATGGCATCGCGGAACTCCTGCCAGTCCTGCTCGGTGGCCATATAGTTGAACAAGATGCTCGGGTGCTGGCGCGGATCTTTGGATTTGACCTGTACCCGGCCGCGGCTCGGGGAGCGCATCGAACCGACATGCGCCTGGAAACCGTGCTCTTTCACCGCATTGCTGCCGTTGTAGTTGATCGCCACCGGCAGGAAATGATACTGAATGTTCGGCCAGGCAAACTCTTCACGGCTGCGGATAAAACCACCGGCTTCAAACTGGTTGCTGGCACCAATACCGCTGCCATTGAATAGCCACTCCGCACCGATTTTCGGCTGGTTAAACCATTGCAACGCCGGGTACAGCGACACCGGCTTTTTACAGGCGTACTGCAGGTACATTTCCAGATGGTCTTGCAGGTTCTCACCCACCCCCGGCAGTTCGTGCACCAGATCAATATCCAGACAGTTCAGCAAGGCGGCTGGTCCCACCCCGGAGCGCTGCAGGATCTGTGGCGAGGCGATCGCCCCGGCGCACAGCAGCACTTCCCGACGCGCACGGGCACTGGTGACATCCTTTGCTTCACCCTGCAGGTAGTCAACGCCCACGGCGCGTTTCCCCTCGAAACGGATGCGATCGGTCAACGCGTGGGTCACAATCGTCAAATTAGGGCGAGAACGCGCCTGATCCAGATAACCGCGAGCGGTGCTGGCACGACGACCTTTCGGCGTTACGGTGCGATCCATCGGGCCGAAACCTTCCTGCTGGTAGCCGTTCAGATCCTCGGTACGCGGATAGCCCGCCTGAACGCCGGCCTCCACCATCGCGTGGAATAATTCGTTGTTACCGGCTTTCGGCGTGGTGACGCTGACCGGGCCATCGCCACCGTGAAAATCGTTCGGCCCGATATCGCGGGTTTCCGCCTTGCGGAAATACGGCAGACAGTCCAGATAGCTCCAGTCTTCCAGACCCGGTGCCTTCGCCCAGTTATCGAAATCCATCGCGTTGCCGCGGATGTAGCACATGCCGTTTATCAGCGACGAACCGCCCAGGCCCTTACCACGGCCACATTCCATGCGGCGATTGTTCATGTGCGGTTCAGGGTCAGTTTCATAGGCCCAGTTGTAACGGCGGCCCTGCAGCGGGAATGCCAACGCCGCCGGCATCTGAGTGCGAAAATCCATCCGATAATCCGGGCCGCCGGCTTCCAGCAGCAGCACGCTGACGTCAGCGTCTTCGGTCAAACGGGTGGCTAATACGTTACCGGCCGAGCCGGCCCCGATGATAATGTAATCGTATTCCATCGATATCTCCTTATCCCCTTCGTCTTTCAAGCCACAGCGTTGTTGGCTGCATGCGCTCACCCCAGTCACTGACTTAAGTAAGCTCCTGGGGGCTCCCGCACTTGCCGCCTAGCTGTGACTTGAAATCCATTGGGTATATATTTTTATGATTAATAGCTTAGGATGCCCGGACAAGCATTTAATCGATAATGGGGTGTTTAAAAGATGGAAATATATTCGCCCAGCTCGACCTGCACCGATTTGATCTGGGTGTAGTGTTCCAGCGTGCCGAGGCCATTCTCGCGGCCGACGCCGGACTGCTTGTAACCACCGACCGGCATTTCTGCCGCCGATTCACCCCAGGTATTAATCCAGCAAATGCCGGCTTCCAACTGGTGGATCACCCGATGGGCGCGGGTCAGATCATTGGTCACGACACCCGCGGCCAGGCCGAAGGTGGTATCGTTGGCGCGGCGCACCACTTCTTCTTCTGTGTGATAGCTGAGGATGCTCATGACCGGCCCGAAGATCTCTTCACGCACAATTTCCATCTCGTCACGACAATCGGTAAACACCGTCGGGGCCACATAAGCGCCCTTGGCAAATTCCCCTTCAGTGACACGCTCGCCACCGCACAGCAGACGCGCACCGCTGCTCTTGCCGCTTTCGATAAAGCGCAGCACCGATTCCATATGCGCAAAGCTGACCAACGGGCCAAAGTTGGTTTGCGGATCGGTAGGGTCGCCCAGACGGATGCGTTTTACACGCTCGAGGATTTTGGCTTCAAATTGCGCCTGCAACGCTGCGGGAACAAATACGCGGGTGCCGTTGGTACACACCTGGCCGGAGCTGTAGAAGTTGGCCATCATGGCGATATCAGCGGCGCGATCCAAATCGGCGTCGTCGAAGATAATCAGCGGCGATTTGCCACCCAGTTCCATGGTGACTTCTTTCAGCGTCGAGCCGGAGGCGTTAGCCATCACTTTCTTGCCGGTTTTCACCCCACCGGTGAACGACACCTTGGCGATGCCAGGATGGTCGGTCAGGTACTGGCCCACTTCTGCGCCGCTGCCGGTGACCACATTGAATACGCCATCCGGCAGGCCGGCTTCGCTGTATATCTCCGCCAGCTTCAGCGCCGTCAAAGAAGTCACTTCACTGGGTTTGAAGATCATGGCGTTGCCTGCCGCCAGTGCGGGCGCAGACTTCCATAAGGCGATTTGAATTGGGTAGTTCCAGGCGCCGATACCGGCCACCACACCCAGGGGTTCGCGGCGGGTATAAACAAAGGAGGTATCGCGCAGCGGGATCTGCTGCCCCTCGATGGACGGGATCAGGCCAGCGTAATACTCCAGCACGTCGGCACCGGTGACAATATCTACCGCCGTGGTTTCTGACATCGCCTTGCCGGTATCCAGCGTTTCCAGCGCGGCCAGTTCGTCGTTACGTTCGCGCAGGATATCCACCGCACGACGCAAGATGCGAGAACGCGCCATCGCCGTCATTGCCGCCCACACCTTTTGTCCGCTGGCTGCGCTGGCCACCGCACGGTTGACGTCTTCAGCGCTGGCGGACTGGATTTCGGCAAGCACTTCGCCGTTCGCCGGGTTCACTGCGTTGAAGGTTTTTCCATCGGTACTGTCTACATAGGCACCATTAATATAGAGCTTCTGTAAGCCAAAACGGGACATAGGTTCTCCTTGGGTTGTCCTCAGGGTGGCGTGTGCCCCCGGAGTTGAAACGTAATGTAATCGGTAGTGAGCGCTAGCGCCTGGGCCTGATTAAATGCCGCACCGCGCAACGCGCTGCGCAGCCACAGGCCGTCGATCAACGCCGCCAGCCCTTTAGCCGCCAGCCGTGCCTGCGCCTGCGGCAGTTCCCGGCTAAATTCGGCGCACAGGTTGGAATACAGACGACGACCATTCACCTGCTGCAGCCGGTTCAACTGCGGCTGGTGCAGACTGCTGGCCCAAAAAGCCAGCCAGGTTTTCATCGCCGCGCTGTTGATCTGGCTGTCGTCGAAGTTGCCGGCGACGATCGCCTGCAGCCGCGATGCCGGACTGTGGTCACTCAGCGCCTGCAGCCTTAGCTTCACCGCTTCGCCCAGATGGCTAATCAAATAGCGCATCGTGGCTTCCAGCAGGCCGTTCTTGTCCTTGAAATAGTGGCTGATGATGCCGTTGGAAACCCCCGCCCGCCGCGCTATTTGCGCAATGGTGGCATCATGCATTCCAACTTCATTGACTGCGGCCAGCGTGGCATCTATCAACTGCTGCCTTCTGATCGGCTGCATTCCTACCTTTGGCATAATTCGACTCTCACAAAACCGACTTCGGCCTCGTCTCAGCGGCGGGATTTCACTGCCTTTCCGCCTGCTGAACTTGGTCTTCATGGCAACTATTAAACTTTTTTTTGATTGAACGTTCAATAAAAATTGCATATATTTTATTGCCGATTGGTTACAAATATGTATTTTTCGGTTGTGGAACTGGCTGATTTTTGTGAGGTATTTAACGAATCTGACCAAAATCAGTGTCTGTAAGCGGTTCCCACCACGAGGCGATTTTCCGCTTCGTAAACAAGCAAAGCGGCAATCCTTGGCAAGCAGAATGGCGATTGCCGCGGCGTTTTTATCCGCACTGTTTCCGGGCGACACCCGCGTGTCGTTCAGGCTGGTGTGTGGGCACGATTTTACTCAGTTGTTAAAAAACAGAGGAAGACGATGACAACACGCGAAACCTCCTCAAAACCGCAAAAGGATGGCCTTAATCCTGTGGTTTTCTTTACCTCGGCAGGGCTGATTTTGGCCTTCTCGCTGATGACCATCTTTTTTACCGATTTCTCCGGGCGATGGATCACCCGCACCCTGAATTGGGTTTCAACCACCTTCGGCTGGTACTACCTGCTGGCCGCCACCCTGTACATCGTATTCGTGGTGTTTATCGCCGCTTCGCGCTTTGGTTCGATCAAGCTCGGGCCGGAGCAATCAAAACCCGAATTCAGCCTGATGAGTTGGGCCGCGATGCTGTTCGCCGCCGGTATCGGTATCGATCTGATGTTCTTCTCGGTCGCCGAACCGGTGACACAATATATGATGCCACCGGAAGGCCAGGGCCAGACGCTGGAAGCCGCACGCCAGGCAATGGTCTGGACGCTGTTCCACTACGGCCTGACCGGCTGGTCGATGTACGCGCTGATGGGCATCGCCCTTGGCTACTTCAGCTACCGCTATAACCTGCCGCTGACTATCCGTTCGGCGCTGTACCCGATCTTTGGCAAGCGTATTAACGGCCCGATTGGCCACAGCGTAGATATCGCCGCGGTACTGGGTACCATCTTCGGTATCGCCACCACGCTCGGCATTGGCGTGGTGCAGTTGAACTACGGCCTGAAAGTGCTGTTCCACATACCGGAAAACCTGACGGTTCAGGCCGCGCTGATCCTGCTTTCGGTGATCATGGCCACCATTTCGGTGACTTCCGGCGTCAATAAGGGCATCCGTATTCTGTCCGAGCTCAACGTGCTGCTGGCACTGGGGCTGATTTTATTCGTGCTGTTCTTCGGCGATACCGAGTTCCTGCTCAATGCGCTGGTGCTTAACGTCGGTGATTACATCAACCGCTTTATGGGCATGACGCTTAACAGCTTTGCCTTCGATCGTCCGGTGGAATGGATGAATAACTGGACCCTGTTCTTCTGGGCCTGGTGGGTTGCCTGGGCGCCGTTTGTCGGCCTGTTCCTGGCGCGAATTTCACGCGGGCGTACCATCCGTCAGTTCGTGGTCGGCACGCTGATTATTCCGTTTGTGTTTACCCTGCTGTGGCTGTCAATCTTCGGTAACAGCGCGCTGTACCAGATTATTCACGGTAACGCCGCCTTCGCGCAGGAAGTGATGCAGTACCCGGAACGGGGTTTCTACAGCCTGCTGGCGCAGTATCCGGGCTTTACCTTCAGCGCTTCGGTGGCCACTATCACCGGGCTGCTGTTCTACGTCACCTCGGCGGATTCAGGCTCGCTGGTGCTGGGTAACTTCACCTCACGCCTGAGTGATATCAATAATGACGCCCCCAACTGGCTGCGTATTTTCTGGTCGGTGGCGATTGGCCTGCTGACCATAGGCATGTTGATGACCGACGGCGTGCCCGCGCTGCAGAAAACCACGGTAATCATGGGCCTGCCGTTCAGCTTTGTGATCTTCTTCGTGATGGCCGGGCTGTATAAATCGCTACGGGTGGAGGATTACCGCAAGGCCAGCGCCCTGAACACCACCGCGCCAATGCCGGTGTCCAGCAATGACGTGTTGAACTGGAAACAACGCCTGTCCCGAGTGATGAATTATCCAGGCACCCAATACACACAGAAAATGATGGATACCCGTTGCCGCCCGGCGATGCAGGAAGTGGCGCGTGAGCTGGAATTGCGCGGAGCCAAAGTGGAGTTCAGTGAAGTGCCGCCAACCGAAGATGAGCGTTTAAACCATCTGGAACTGCTGGTGCATTTGGGTGAGGAACAAAACTTTATCTATCAGATCTGGCCGCAGCGTTACTCGGTGCCGGGCTTTACCTATCGCGCCCGCTCCGGCAAGTCGCACTACTACCGGCTGGAAACCTTCCTGATGGAAGGCACCCAGGGCAATGACCTGATGGACTACAGCAAAGAACAGGTGATCGGCGATATTCTCGATCAGTACGAGAAACACCTGAACTTTGTGCATATCCACCGTGAGGCACCGGGCAATACCCTGACCTTCCCGGATATGTAAGCGCTAATCCGCTGTTAAACACCAAAGGCCACATTACGTGGCCTTTGGTTTTCAGGGTAGGCTGAGCCACTTATTTCCCCATGGCGTCCTTTTTCATTTCATCTTTCTTCATGCCGTCTTTGGCCATGCTGTCTTTTTTCATGCCGTCGTGTTTCATCGCATCTTTACTCATGCTGTCTTTCTTCATGCAATCCTTGCTCATGCAGTCTTTCTTCATGGCGTCTTTTTTCATGCCATCTTTAGCCATGCCGTCATGAGACATCTGGCCCATGTTGTCCTTTTTCATCGCGTCTTTGCTCATGCTGTCTGCAGCATTGGCACCGATAGAACCCAACATCAACGCACTGCACATCATCACTGCGAATAACTTTTTCATGGTATTTCCTTCTCTCATTTAAAAAGCACCTGTGTGCCGGGGGATAGTTGCGGCCGTCGTTAACTGCCGCCAAACCAGTTGTAACCTTGATCTTCCCAGTAACCGCCGGGAAAGCGGTTGGTGACTTCAATCACCTGAATATGTTTCGGATTCTTGTAGCCGAGCTTGGTCGGCATCCGCAGCTTCATCGGATAACCGTATTTACGCGGCAGGATCTGGCCGTCGTAGGTCAGCGCCATAATGGTTTGCGGATGCAGCGCCGTCGCCATATCGATGCTGGTGTAGTAATCGTCGGCACATTTGAAGCTGACATATTTGGCGCTCAGGTCGGCGCCGATCGCCTGGAGAAACTCCGCAAACGGCACGCCGCCCCATTTGCCGATCGCACTCCAGCCTTCAACGCAGATATGGCGCGTCACCTGGCTGATCTGCGACATCTTGTGCAATTGCGGCAGCGTCCAGGGCTGCTTATTCAGCACCAGCCCGTTGACCTCCAGCCGGTAGTCGTCGCCATTGATCTCCGGTGCCTGCTCCTCGGCATAAAACGCGTTGAACGGGAACGGACGGGTGATCATCGATTCGGCATACACCGGTGCCAGATGGTCAGCATTGAACAGCCAGCCCTGTACCCGATCGTTAAACCGCGAGATGCGGTTCAGCGCCTGTTCTACATTGGCGTTGTCGCTGATGTCACACCCGGTGAGCATGGCAATCCCCCCCAGCGTCAGTCCGTTGCGCAGGAAGCGCCGCCGCGAAGAGGACTCCAGCTGGCGTGCCAGCAATTGCTGCGCTTCCCTGACGATCTCTTGCCCTTCACTCAGGCTTATTGGCTGTTTCTGTGCTTTCATCAGGCTCTCCTTAACGTCCACGCAGCATGGCCAACAGCGTGCGTGGCACCAGCGCCACCATCACCAGATGTACCACCACAAAACCCACCAGCCCCGACATGGCAAAAAAGTGGATGTACCGCACTGTGTCATAGCCGCCGAGCAGCTCACGCAGCAGCGGAAATTGCACCGACTTCCACAGCACCAGGCCGGAAAGCACCATCACCACGCTGGCAACCATCACAAACAGGTAGGCCGCCCGTTGCACCATGTTGTAATGGCGCAGGTCGTTATGGCCGAGCTTGCCCCGCAGCGCCGCCAGCAAATCGCCGAGCAAGGCTTTCGGGCTGAGCGGCCAGAACTTACGTTTCAGGCGGCCGCTGAACAGGTTAATCAGCAAATAACACAGCCCGTTAATACCAAACAGCCACATGCCGGCAAAGTGCCACTGCAACGCGCCGCCCAACCAGCCACCCAGCGTCAGCTCATTGATAAAGCTAAAGTTGAACAACGGCGAGGCGTTGTAGATGCGCCAGCCGCTGGTGACCATAATCAGCATCGCCAGCGCATTCAGCCAGTGCGTCAGGCGTAGCCACAGCGGATGGATCAGCGCGGGTTTTTCCGGCGTAACAGACATATCCATGGAGTCTCTCCTGACGTTAGCGGTTTCGATGTACTGAGTATCCGTTTGATTTGTTCCCCAAGACCTCACGCAAAGTTAAATAAAATGTGATAACTCCGGCCCTGCGGGTTGTGTAGACTTCAATCAGGTCTGGCAATCAGCGGTGGGATGAATGGAAAAGCCAAAGAAAATTTTAATCGTCGAGGACGACGGCAATATCGCGGAGTTGCTGCAATTACATCTGCGCGATGAAGGCTATGACATCAGCCATGCCGCCGATGGCAATCTGGGCATGGCCATGCTGGAGCAGGGCGGCTGGGACGCACTGATCCTCGACCTGATGCTGCCGGGCATTGACGGGCTGGAAATCTGCCGCCGCGCCCGCAATATGACGCGCTACACCCCCATCATCATCACCAGCGCGCGCTCCAGCGAGGTACACAGAGTTTTGGGATTGGAGCTGGGCGCTGACGACTACCTCGCCAAGCCCTTTTCCATGCTGGAACTGGTGGCCAGGGTCAAGGCGCTGTTTCGCCGCCAGGAAGCGATGAGCCGCAACCTGCGGATGGACGCCGGCACGCTCAGTTTTGACGGCTTGACCATCGACCCTATTGCCCGTGAAGTGCATTTGAACCAACAGAATGTCGATCTGACGCCGCGCGAATTTGACCTGCTGTATTTTTTTGCCAAACACCCCGGCAAGGTGTTTTCCCGCCTCAGCCTGCTCAATCAGGTGTGGGGCTATCAGCATGAAGGCTACGAGCACACCGTGAATACTCACATCAACCGGCTGCGTATCAAGATCGAAACCAACCCGGCGGAACCCGAGCGCATCCTCACCGTGTGGGGCATGGGCTATAAATTCGCGGCTGTGCCGCAAGAGTAAACCATGAAAAATCTTACGCTAACGCAACGTCTGACCCTGATCTTCGCCCTGTTGATGGTCGTCAGCTGCGCCATCTCCGGCTGGATGCAGGTGCGCAGCAGCACCCAGTACAGCCAGGTGGTGATCCAACGGCTGTCCGGTAATCTGGCGCAGCACATTGCCGACAGCAACCCACTGTTGGGGCAAAACGGGCTGAACGCGCAGTCGGTGCAAAGCCTGTTTGGTCAACTGATGGCGGTGAATCCCAGCGTTGAGGTTTATCTGCTCGATAAGCAGGGCGAGATTATCGGCAACGCCGCACCGGCAGGTCACCTGAAACGACAAAAAGTGAGTCTGCAGCCGCTGCAAGCGCTCTTCAATGGCGCCAGTATGCCGGTTTACGGCGATGACCCGCGTAATCCGGAGGCCAAAAAAGTGTTCAGCGCCGCGCCACTGAAGGTCAACGGTCAGGTTGAGGGCTACCTGTACGTGGTTTTGCTGGGTGAGGATTACGATGCGCTAACCAGCTCTGCCTTGCATAATTCCGCGGTCTCCATGGCGCTGTGGACATCGGGCCTGATGGTGCTGTTCAGCCTGGTGGCCGGTGGTTTTGCTTTTTATTGGGTGACCCGACCAATCCGCCGTCTGACACGTCAGGTCAGTGAGTTGGACAGCGGCGGCATCGCGGCAGTGCAAGCCTATGCGGCGCTGCCGGCGCAAAGCAGTGACGGTCGAGACGAGGTCAGCCGACTGCAGCAAGCGTTCCGCAGCATGGCGCAACGGATCGCCGAACAGTGGCAGACGCTTTCGCAGCAGGATCAGCAACGGCGCGAGTTTATCGCCAATATCTCACACGATCTGCGCACCCCACTGACGTCGTTGCACGGCTATCTGGAAACGCTGTCGGTTAAATCGGCCAGCCTGAGCGACAACGATCGCCAACGTTATCTGGAGATTGCACTGGCGCAGAGCCGTAAGGTCGGCCGATTGGCGCAGGAACTGTTCGAGCTGGCGCGGCTGGAATATGGGGTGGTGAAACCGCAGAAAGAGCCGTTCTCGCTCAGCGAATTGGTGCAGGACGTCTTCCAGAAGTTTGAATTGGCGGCGGAGGCACGCCAGCAAAGGCTACTGGCGGATATCACCCCCGGTATTCCGTTGGTATTTGCCGATGTCAGCATGATTGAGCGGGTGCTGACCAACCTGTTGGACAACGCCATCCGCCACACGCCACAGGGCGGTGAAATCGAGGTGCGCCTGTGGCAACAGGCGGGTAAGGTGCTGGTGCAGGTTAATGACAGCGGCCCGGGTATTCCGCAGGAGCTGCGTGCAGATCTATTCGTACGCCCTTCCATTCTGAGCAGCGCGCGCCGTCATGCCAGCGGTTTGGGGTTGATGATCGTTCGGCGCATCTTGCTGCTGCACGACAGCGATATCCAATTGATCGAGCGGCCGCAAACCGGTGCCTGTTTCCGCTTCTCTATCCCGCTGCGTTAGCGGTTTATGGCTAATTAATGCAGCTTTTATCGATGCTGATAAATTTGTCGTTATAGATAATAAATTTCTGTCCGTTTAGCCGAATACCGGCGTGGGTGAAGGTATCACCGGGACGCAGGTATTCGGTGCTCCCCTCCTCGTCGGTACTGTCACAACCGGGCTTGAGCAGGAACTTGAAGTAGGTGTTGCCGGTATTAGTGAGCGTGCCACGCTGCGGATCCAGCCGATAGGCGAAATGACTCTGGCGTGGGCGCACCACCAAAATGGTGTCCATCACCACTATCGGCTCTAGATTGACGCCGGCAGTTTGACGCTGCGCCGGGTCGAAAAGGCGGGTGGGAATTTCGCGAAATGATACCCGGTAATAACGTTCGCGATCGTCCTGCGGACCACGGTAGAAGAACTTGTAATATTCGCCCTGCCCGGCCTGCAGTTGCAGCTGGCGCGGGGCAAACAGCAGTTCACCGTCCGCCGGGCGGCTGCGTGTTTCTTTCTCCCCCGGTCTGTCGATGGCGCGCACATTCACCTGATAAATACGCGCGCTGCGGTTGTTGTTCAGCACCCGCTTGGCGGTGAACGATTGGTCTTGATCCATCGCAAACGTCAGGGTGCCGACGTTTATCGCCGTCGCGCCAAATGGCCAACACAGTAGCCAGAACAGCCAGTTTCTCATGGGTTGTTCCTAGTTAATGTTGCGCCAGGTGGCTTCAACGTGGATCTCCCCGGCGGCGCTAACGTCGCCATACCAGCCGTTACCGTCCACCGTCTTTAGGGAAATCGGGTTATTCATCGGAATGCTGAACTTGACCCGGGTTTTGTTCAGCACCCCTACCTCACCGGAGATGTCATTCCACGGCGTGCTGCTCCATAACGCATTGGTCATGTCATGCCACTGTCCGTCGCAGCCTGCGTCATAGCTTTGTTGGCCGTTGGTGCTGGTAGTGATACTGAGCATGGCCGGGAAAGGCACCTGAATTTGGTTATCCGCCGAGGAAAAAATACAGTAATTAATCCCGTTGATGACCTGCGTTGGGCCGGTGGCCATTACCCGCACCTGGTCGGCGGCGGTCTTGCCGCTGGTGGTGACGATATAACCAAACTCCAGCGGAGGCTCCGCCGGGCCGACGTAACCTTCGCGGTGTGGCTGGTTATCGTAGTCGTCGGAGATAATGCTGATGCTGAAATCACGCGGTTTGATAATCAGTTGGTTGGAGGTGGAAAACTCGTACCAGCCAGACTCGGGTGAGGTGGTGTTCTGGAAGCGGAAGTTGATCAGGTCACGAGTGCCGCTGTCGGAAATCCCCAGTTTCACCATTTGCTTGAAAAAGTTGCTGGCGAAGAACACGTAAATCACATTACTGCTCTTCAGTTGATTAAAGGTGTAATAGCTGCCGGTTCCCGAGGTGTTTTTCCAGCTATTGCCATCCAGGCTGAACTGCAAATCGGCGGCGTTGGTCGCCGACGTTAACGCCGCATGGTTGATCGCCGGGAACACGTGAATCGAGGTATTGCTGACGCTGCCGTCGGTCTGCAGATCGTAACTGACCATTTTACAGGTGATGCCAGAGCGTGAACCGATAGTCTGGTTTTTACAGTCGGCATTGCCCTCACCGATGATCGGTACGCCATCACTGTTAACAAACACTTCTGACACCGCGTTGGTGTTGATAAAACGCAGATGCGCCGCCTTGCTGTGGGTTACGGTGCGTTTATACCAGCTACCTCTGCTCTGATTCTGACAGCGCCCCCCGCTACTGGCATCGTAGACATCCGCGGTTTGGCAGGCATTAATCTGCATGCTGAATGCGCTGCCTGGGGCCATTTGCTGCAAGTATTGATAGAAACTCGGCGACATCATGCCGTGCATCCATTTAGCCCCACCCGAAGTCACCACGGCACCGTAAAAGCCTTTCTCGTCGGTAGCCTGCGGCAAAATCAGGCTGGTATCCATATTGCAGCCGCCATACCAGTTAATGCAGCGCAGCCCGAGAAACGGGTTCTTGATCGGCGTATTTTCCAGCCACATGTCAAAACGATTGTTGGCTGACAGGCCGGTATTGTAGCCGTTATCCACATAGCCCAGGCTTTGTTGATAGATGGTGCCGGAGCCGCCGTATTTTAGCCCAGTCCACTTGTTGGCACCAGTCATGCGCGGATCCAGCCCACCGGCCGGCGTAACAAAAAAGTTGTCATCGGCGTTATTCTCGACAAACACGAACTTCATCGTCGCGGCATCCGGCCAGTTGGTGACGCTCACCGCCGCGCGTAGCGGCAAGGTAACCCACAGCATCAGCAGCAGCGTAAACTTAGCCTTCATTGGTCGTCTCTCCTGTCTGCAGGTTACCCGCGTAGGTTTGCAGTCCGCTACAAGTCACGTCGCCGACCCATATCGCCCCCTGTGCCTTACTCAGGTCCAGACTCACTTCACAGCTCTGGTTACCCCTGTAGGTGAAGTCGATCACCGGGAACTTCTTATCGACGTCCATAATGAATTCGCCTTTTTCATCGGTGCGGGTGCGGCCGATATGGTTTTTGATATAGGCGTTGGCCAGCAGAGTGCCGTCTTCCGCCTTGATGCGGCCAAATACCGTCACCATCTGTTTAATTTCCGGCGTGATCACCGCCACATTGCCCGGGTACAGCGTTAACTTGCTCTTGCGCCTGGTGACGATATCGAAGCTTTCCGCCGAGTTTTTATTGTTCATCAACTCAACTTCGTACTGGCCATACGGCGACAACGGCACATAGTTTTTATTGCCGGTCAGCTTGACCGTCCGGCCATCAACCCGGGCGGTCAGCATGCCGTCATTTTCAATTCCGGTGTTAAAGATGATGCCCGCATTGCCCTCACTTCTGCCGCTGGCGGCAATATCACGCCCCTGCCAACCTACGCTGCCGCTGGCGGTCAGGCTGGTGTTAACGTAACCGTCGGCAGAGCTGCTGACGTTGACCGTACCGGCGGAATATTTGGTGTCAAAGCGCGCATAGGCGCCCCCGTTCATACTGTTGTCGCCCTTGGTGTCACCGGAGATCGCCCGTGACAGGTTGGCACCCAGGGTGCGAATGGGGCCGTCTTGAATGTCTTTACGCGCGGCCAGGTTGGCAGTGGTATAGCCGTTCTGGTTTGAAACCCCGGCGCTGAGCCAGTTGCCCATCGGCAGTGAGAAATCGAGTGCGATGTATTTACCGGTATTCGAACTGTAGCCACCGTTGTTGTAGCGCTGTACGCCGGCACGCACGCCAAGCGTGCCAAAACGACCGGTGAAAATATTTTGGTAATAATCAGCGTTGTAATAGTGACTGCCGTTCTTTTTATCGTCGTTATAACTGAGGCTTAAACTCCCCAACGGTGACCAAAGCGCGCCAAAATTCATCGTGCCGCCGATGGCGCGGTTGTGCGCATCGTTTTGCAGCAGTTTGTCGCCGATCACCGTTTTTTCCTGATTGACCCACAGACTGCTGAAACCGCCGGGCAGCGCAGCACTAACGCTGTTGACCAGGCTCCAGGAATGGTCAGATGCCGCCATGTTCTGCACGTTGAACTGAATCGATTGGCTGAGTGGCACGCTGATACGGCTTTCACCCACCGCATTGCTGTCAAACGAGTAACCGGACAGCGCCCAGTTCAGCGTCTGCAGGTTACCGGTGGCCGACGCGCCGATCAGGTAAGAATCCTTGGCCTGCCGCTGGCGTTGATCATCACCGCGCCAGTCATCCATGCGGATCATGCCGCCCCAAAATTGCCAGGCCAGCGGCGCATTGGCGCCGCGGTTGGGGCTGAACAGCTTGTTCACCCGCTGCATGCGTTTATCCACCACCCGACCGTTGACCACCACCTCAACCTCAACGTCATAAATGCCGTAAGGCAAGTTGCCGGTATCCACCTCATGGTTGCCCATGGCAAAGTTCTGCACGCTCAGCAATCGTCCCTCGCGCGACAGATGCACTTCCCCCGCAGAGGGGAAGAACGCCACGATCGGCGTCAGCGATTGGCTGTTATCAAATACGGTGGAGTTGGCGCGGTTACCATAAGACAGACCATAGATCTTGCTGGAGTTGATGGTAGTGACCGGCCCCAGCGACTGTAGGTTCCAGCTGTCCAGCATGCCAGCGGCAAAGCGGCGGCCGGCGAAATCACGTTCGTACATTGCCTTATACAGCGTGGCGTTCTCATCGCCGCTGCCGATGCCATAAACGGAACCGTTAACTTCCACATGATGCTCACGCAGGGCAGTGACGCTGTTGAGCGACAGGTAGCTGGAGGTATTGCCCTCGCTGGCCCGGGTGCGGTTATCATAAACCCCGAGGTTGTAATCCAGCGTACTGCTGACGGCATCCACGCTGGAAACGCCGATGTCGCTGGAGCGAGCACGCAGCAGGGTCCCCATCGCCGCCTCCTTCACCACCAGCTGCAAATTAAGCTGGCGGAAATCCAGCGCCAGCCAGGCGTCATCCGTCAGTGCAATGCGCTGTTGCTGGTCAAACTTAGCCTCCTGCAACGCCTGTAATTGCCTGATGGTCTCTGCGGTCAGCGGCGTGCCATCGTCCCCGTCTTCCAGCGTGATCTGGCGGATTTTCAGCCGATCGTTATCCAGATATAAAAAAGCGTGCCCAATGCGGCTGTCATCTTTTACAGCGCTGTTTTTTTCAAAGTGCAGCAGCAGTGGAATACTCATGCCTTCGCGCAGCGCCAGGCTGAAGGTCTGCGGGATCAACACACCGTCAATTTGGGTCAGCCCGGCAGCGATCGCCGTCTGCCCCGGTAGCAACACCGCAGGGATCGCCATCACCCCGCTGGCCAGCAGCGTTTTCAACAGCACAGCCTTCACATGCCACTCCTTGCTTTAATGTGGTGCATTCCGTTTCATTGCAGACAAGCTGCTCTATTTCACCGGGATAAACTGGTCGCCATGCCATAACGCCACGCGACCTTTCTTGTCGTTGACGTCTACTTTGCTGAACCCCCGCGCCTTGCCCGGCATCACGAAATAGTTTTCCTTGCAGTCATTGCCGTCTTTCTTGTTACGACAGTTGCCGTAGGCCACCACCTTGAAAGTGGCGTTACCGGTGTTTTTGATCTGGCTGGCGGCAAACTGGTAATTGAATTGATCCTGCCGGGGTGCCACCACCAAAATGGTGCCGATTCGTGCAGAGGTGGTCGCGACGGCATTGCGCTTGGCCGAGTTTTGCCCCACGTCGCTCAGTGCCTGATCGAACCAGACGATGCGGTAGTAGCGCTCCTGGCCATCAGTTGGCCCTTTGTAATAAAAGCGAATCACATCGCTGGCGTTGGCCGGCAATATCAGGCTGGCCGGTGATAGCAACATTTCATCTTTGCTGCCCATCGGCACCACCGCACCCGATTCCAGCGGGCTGGAGATACGCTCGATTTTGATGTTCACCAGGCGACCACTGTCGGTGGTGTTCTTGATTTCTTTACTCAGACGCGCGCTATCGCTGTGCATGAACGAACTGATCTCACCGACATCAAGCGCGAAAACAGGGTAAGACAGCGATAACAGCAGGAGGGCGGCGAGAGAGAAAGGTTTCATGACGGTATTCCAGTAGCGTTCTTCAGTAGCGGTGAATAACAGGGGGTTACCCCCCTGTTTTACAGCGGTCGCTCAGGGGATTAAGCGGTCCAGGTGGCGTTGAACTCAACGCTCACATCACCGCTCCAGATCCCTTCCGGCAAGGTGCTAAAATCAGTCACTGCGGTGGTGCCGTCAGAGGTGGCACCAATGATGGTGAAGGTGAACTGGTCTTGTGCACTGGTACGAACCGCCTTGTTATAGGCGTTAGACAGCGCGCTCAGGTTGCCACCCAGAATGCCGGCAGAGGTATCAATCATGGTGGTCTCAGCGGTTTTCTCTACGGCCTCGCCGTTGTAGTTCACACCCACGTTCAGGGTAGAACCAGAGGTGTCGAGCTGAGTCAGGGTGTTGGAAACCAGTTTGGAAGTCAGTTTGAATGCGGTAGCGGTGGCATCCCCTTCCACAGTCACATCAAACAGACCTTTCTGGCTGTTAAAGCCCTTGATGCCTTCCGCGTAGTTGAAGGACAGGCTGCCGATAGGGGTAACAACCAGTTTACTGGTGGTGTCTTTCTTTGCGGTAGCAGACCAGGTGGCCAACGCCTGAGCGGTGACGTCGGCGGCTTGTGCAGTGCTAACCGCAGCGAAGGCTGAAATAATGGCCAGTGCCAGTGTAATTTTCTTCATGGTAAAACTCCCTTCAACTTTAAATATGATTGTGCGTCCATTAGCGTGACCTGCTTTAGCCAGTCTGCTTGACGAGAAGGAGAGTAACCGCATCAAATCAAAAAAGAACCATTAACCACCAACACACAAATATTTAGATTTTAATTCCACAATTAACGTTTAATCAACCATGTTTAAGCTTTAAAACCCAGAACATGCCCACAGCAAGAACAAAATCCCTATTATTTTCCATACCAATAACACGGCCAAAACAGCATATGAAATGCTCAATTACGCCTGGCGTAAATGCGTCCATTTGAATTATTTTTGTAGGATATTTAAATTGATCTAAATCAATTCTGGCGAAATGGTAAGTAGCGAGAAAAATAAGCGATCTGAGGAGGTTTTATTAAGCCGCCGAACTGACTGGTAACAAGACAGACCGACGGTTGATTTTCAGGCAGGATGCTGAATGCGGAAGGCCAGAATCAGACGCATAAACCCTGCCTGATTAAGGCCAAGTTTGCGCATGATATTCAACTTATGGGTACTCACCGTTTTGTAACTGCGATGGGTGACACGGGCGATGCGCCGCGGATCGCTGTCGGTAATCATCATCGCCAGTATAAGCCATTCGCTGCGTGAAAGAGGCTCCACGGGCTGGGTCAGCGCCGCCTGAATACCCGGGCTGCGAAACCCCACTCCCGTGTCGGCAACGGCAACGGCTTCGAGCAGACAATCCAGCGGATCGCCTTTTGCCACCAGGGATAAATGCGTCTCTGCAGCCAGCATCGCCAGTATGCTGGCGTTAGTCACTTCAGTAAATATGATCAGCGGTGTCTTCGGCCAGAAATCATTAATCGTCAGAATGAAGCGTAATACATCATACAAATTCTCACTTTCATTATACAACTCCATAATGAGGATTTGTTTCTCATTCTCCTTCAGCACAGCCTCTATTTCTCTGATGCTGTAGACAAATTGGTAGCGCGTTGGCTCGGGTTCAATAAGTGCCCGTAATCCTTTTCTTACCCAGGGATTGGGTTCAAAAAAGAGAATAGCCTCTTTGAAAGGAATATTCGTCATAATCTATTACCGTAATTTAGGTATAAAAATAGCGATTGAGGCGGAAATGCTGCATTAGTAGCCAAAAGGCAAAGCTTAAGTTATTAATATCAAGGTGATAATATTGGCGGCATATTCCTTTCCCCCGGGGTGGTGTTCATCCTGACACCGAGTAATGATTAATTGATAATTGTTGCTTTGTCGCTTTCAAGACCAGAACAAATTTCGACCCTGTGCTCACGCAAAATGCGACAACGCAGGAAAAATAGCCGGGAAATACCGGAAATGTAGGAGCGCACCTGGTTACTACGCACCACCAACAAGAACTCGTCGCCGCTGCACTCTGCTGTCTGCGGGGCGGCATAGGCCAGAATGTCACGACTCAGGCCGGCACTGACGGCAACCGCAGCGCCGGGCATCGACATGAAAACCTTACAGCTGTTGGCCTTACCCAAATAAATCTCCTGCCGGGAAACCGAGCCGGTGAGGTAGCAGCTAATCGCCACCACCAGCATAATCCCCCCCAGTGCGACGATGCTGGCTATCGTCCACCAACGTCGGGAATAGCCGGCATACATTGCCCCGACGCCCCCCGGCTTTCCGGCCGATGATGCTATTTCCGGTTGAACAGAGGCATGCGGAATAACAGACGTTTCTTCGTCGGTGAAGCTGTTTTCCGGCCCGTCACAGTGTTCAACTATTATTTCATAGCGCAGCATAAAACCGACCTTGGGTACGGTGGCGATCACCTCTTCCTCAATGCCCAGGTTTTTAATTACCCGACGTAACTTGCTCACGCACTGGTTAAGATTATTGTTACCAGAAATCATGCCATAATCGTCCCAAACCTTCTTGAATATCACTTCCCGGCCAACTGCCTCACCATGATGGGTAATCAATAGCAGCAGTAGTCGCTTTGAAGGATTGGAAATAGAGATGGGGTCATCAGAGAACTCCGTTAGGCTCAGGGTGCCCGTATCCACATCAAAAATGATGTGATCGTTTAATCTATATTTCATTTTTTAGAGGTCACTCTAGTGATTATTTATCGCCGTCGTTAAATGTTAATAAAATATTAAGCAATATTTAATCAGGTTAATCAGTAATTCCAGTCTCCAATCGCAATGAAAATCAATTAACGCCACAGAATGGATGTTTCTCGCCTTACTGTTTTCGATATAAGATTTTTCTCATAAACCATAACTAAAGATTATACAAACATCACAATCATTGATATATTTATATGTAAAAGTTCTTAAAGTTAGTTTTTTGTTTTGTAAATTATCGCCTTTAAGCTAAAAATCCTTCCTGCTCATTTAATGCAAGCATTTTTAATGAAAAAATAATAATGCATAATTTTTGATGACACTATATTTAACCAAAAATCAAAGGGTAAAGCGTAAAATAGACGCAATTTACGGCAGGATTAATCTTTTGATTCGGGGGTTATAGATACAATAACGGGGAAAATGAAAGTAAATGGTTACGAATACATTTGCGCCAATAATACCCTGCGTCACTATATTAGTGATGCAAAGATTAGTCTCAAACGGCGGGGTTAAATTAATCTGCGGCGGGAAAGATCAGGCTAAAGGTGATCCTGGAGGCGTTATTCTCTGCTGAGCACTGGGCACGACTAACACCGCCGTGCAGCGTCATTATGGCGCGGACGATCGCCAGCCCCAAACCGCTGGCATGGCTGCCGGCACTGCGGGCAGCATCCGCGCGATAGAAACGGTCGAACAACTTATCAAGATGAGCCGGGGCAATAGCCGGCCCCTGATTAACCACCTGTACAACCACTTCCCCAGTCTGCTGATTGAGGGTTTGCAGCAATATCTGACTGTTTTCATCAGCATAACGCACCGCATTGGCCACCAGATTGCTCAGGGCACGCTGGAACAGCATGGCATCCGCCAGCAATGGCCCTTCGCCCTGACAAACCAGCGTAATGCCGCGCTCTTCCGCCAGGCCTTCAAAATAATCCGCCACCCGTTGCAGCTCATGCGCCATATCAAGGCGACTGACGTTCAGCACCGCCTGCCCTTCGCCGGCACGCGCCAGAAACAGAATATTTTCGACCATGCGAGAAATGCGTTCCAGTTCATCCATGTTGTTCGACAGCAGGGTTTCATACTCCTCCACGCTGCGTGACTGATACAGCGCCACCTGACATTGCCCCATTAGCGCGCCCACCGGAGTGCGGATCTCGTGTGCCAGATCGGCGGAAAACTGCGTCAGCCGTTGATAGCCTTCGTTCAGGCGATCGAGCATGGCATTAAACGAACGAGTCAGTTGCTGCAATTCCTTCGGCGCGCCCTGCTCGCTCAGCCGAGTCGACAGCGTATTCGGTGTGATCGCCGCCGCCTGCGCCGCCATGCGCCATAACGGCTGCAACCCACGACGCATCACCCAAAACCCCAGCAATGCAATCAGCACAAACGCCATCGCCACCGCAGCCACAATCCGCCAAAGATAGCGCGCCAGCATTTTCTGTTCATTGACCAACACGTGTGCGGCCGAGATTTGCAGCAGGCGGCCGTCCTCCAGCCTGACCAGTGCAGATACGGCGCGCAGTGGCACGCCTTGTGGCGTTTGCCCACCGTGCACCGCACTTAACCGCTGCGGCGTGCCAACCGGCGTCGGGATCATCGCCGGCAGACTCAGCCTGGCCGGGTTAACGTTGATTAACGGTTTTTGCCCCGGTAGCTGAAAAATCAGTACGTCCTGTTCGTTGCCCAGCATATTCTCAAACAGGCCAGTATTCGCCGTCAGCCGCTCAAGTGGAAAGCGTCGGCTCAGCAAATGGCGAAAATACTCCACCCGTCCGGTGACCTGCAAATCGCTGCGGAGGGTCATCTCCTGACGCATCGCCCCGTACAGGTACCCTCCCGCGCCGCTAACCACCAGCGCGGCTACCAGTGCAAACAGCATCGCACTGCGCAACGTCAACGACAGCGCCCGCCAGCGTTGAGCCAGAGCCTTCATGAACGCGGCTCGCAAACGTAGCCGATGCCGCGCACGCTGTGGATCAGCTTGACGTCAAAGGGCCGATCAATCTTGGCGCGTAGCCGCTTGATCGCTACGTCCACCACGTTGGTATCACTGTCAAAGTTCATGTCCCAGACCTGTGAGGCGATCATGGTGCGTGACAGCACTTCCCCTTCGCGGCGCACCAACAGGTGCAACAACATGAACTCCTTGTTGGTCAGCGGGATCACCTGCTCCTGCCGTACCGCTTTGCGGCGCAGAACGTCGAGCTGCAGATCGGCAATCGCATAGTGGTCGGCCTCACGTACCGTGCCGCGCCGCAATAGCGTGCGCAATCGCAACACCAGTTCAGTGAAGGAAAAAGGTTTGATCAGATAATCATCGGCCCCCAGTTCCAGGCCATGAATACGATCCTGCACCCCGTCGCGGGCAGTCAGAAACAGGATCGGCACGTCGCTTTTCTTGCGCAGTACCTCAATGATCTGCCAGCCATCCAGCCCTGGCAGCATCACGTCGAGCACAATGGCGTCGTAAGCATCCTCAAGCGCCCGAAACAGGCCGTCGGTACCGTTACGCGCCAAATCGACGCTGTACCCGGCCTCGCCCAACCCTTTCTTCAGGTAATCACCCGTGCTGATGTCGTCTTCAACTACCAATATCCGCATTGTCGCCACCTCATTACACCAGCCGAAATATTAGCAGCTTCGGCAGACATGCTTGATGACATTAATGTCATTAAACGGACATGGTGCTGTCCCTGTTGTTCAACCATGCTTAACCGGCAACCTAAACAGAGGAGAACATTATGATTACCCGTCATCGTTTTGCCGGTTTACTGCTGTCCACCCTGATGCTGTGCAGCGGAGCCGCCGCTGCGGCTCAAACGCCAGGGAAAGTGATTGCTCCACTGCGCGGCACTATCAGTCAGGTGACCGACAGCAGCCTGCAAATTACCGACCGTAAAGGGGAAAAGATCAATGTCAAACTCAACGACCAGACGAAGGTGCTGAGCGTTTCAAAAGGCACGCTGGATGACATTAAACCGGACAGCTTTATCGGCACCGCCGCGGTACCCCAAGCGGACGGCAGCCTGAAAGCGCTGGAAGTCCACGTCTTCGCCGCCAGCCTGCGCGGCACCGGTGAGGGCCATTCGGCCTGGGAATCTGCCGACGGCAAGGTGGATACCATGACCAACGGCACCGTGGGTAAACTGGTTAAATCCAACGGCCGTACTCTGACCGTGACCTACGGCAACCAGCAAAAAACCGTTAACGTGCCGGAAGATGTGCCTATCGTGACGCTTGATCCCGGCGATCGCAGCCTGCTCAAACCCGGCGCGCACATCGTGTTGTTCTCCGCCACTGACGATAAGGGCGAACGCGTCGCCACCCGCATTTCTGCCGGCAAAGACGGCACCGTTCCGCCGATGTAACTCGGGAGTCGATGATGAAAACCAACGCGCCGCGACCTGTGCACCGCTGGCCGGTACGCCTTACCCATTGGATTAACCTGTTTGCCATGGTCTGCATGTTCATGAGCGGCTGGGAAATCTACAACGCCTCACCGCTGTTCGGCTTTCGCTTTCCGCCGCAGGTCACGCTCGGCGGTTGGCTGGGGGGCGCGATTGGTTGGCATCTGGCGGTCATGTGGCTGCTGGCAGGCAACGCGCTGGGCTATTTCCTGTGGAGCCTGTTCAGCGGCCATTTTCGACGAGATCTGCTGCCGCTCACCGCCGCTGCGTTACGGCGCGATATCGGGCAGGCGTTAACGCTGCGACTAAAGCATCAGCACGGCCGATATAACGCCATTCAAAAGCTCATGTACCTCGGTGTGCTGGTTCTCGGGCTGTTGCTGGTGCTCTCCGGGCTGGCAATCTGGAAACCGGTGCAGCTACAAGGGCTGGTAAGCCTGTTCGGCGGTTTTGACACCGCGCGTTACGTACACTTTTTCGCTATGTCCGGCATTGGTTTATTTGTGGTGGTCCACCTGCTGATGGTGACGATCGTGCCGCGCACGCTATGGGCAATGATTACGGGTGGCAAGCATGAGTGAAAAAAAACAGCGCCCTGCGGCACCGACGCTGGAGCCGGCGCAAAAGAAACAATTGGTCAATCTCCAGCGCCGCCTGATGCTGCGCTCCGGCCTGACGCTGGGCGGCATCGCCATGCTGAGCGGCTGCAACCTGCAGGACGGCGATCAGGTCGATAAAGTGTTGTGGGCAATGTCGCGCTGGAACGATCGGGTGCAGGCCTGGCTGTTCAGTGGCCAGAAGCTGGCACAAACCTATCGCTCGGACCAAATCACCCATCCCTTCCCGTTTAACGCGTTTTATCCCGAGTACAACGTACCGGAAGTGGATCTGGCCAGCTATCAGCTGGAAGTCTCCGGCAAGGTAGAAAAAAAAGCACCCTGGACGCTGGAACAGCTGCAGCGCCTGCCGCAGCAAAGCCAGATAACCCGCTTGATCTGTATCGAGGGCTGGAGCGCCATCGGCCAATGGGGCGGCGTGCCGTTGCGTAACTTCCTGCAGCACGTCGGGGCGGATCTGAACGCGCGCTATGTTGGCTTCAAATGCGCGGACCGTTATTACTCCAGCATCGACATGGCCACCGCGCTGCATCCACAGACCATTCTGGCGCTGGATTTCGGCGGTAAGGCGCTGCCTGCAGATTACGGCTACCCGTTAAGGCTGCGGGTACCCACCAAGCTGGGGTTCAAGAACGCCAAACATATCGCCGCTATTTTTGTCAGCGATACCAACCCCGGCGGCTACTGGGAAGATCAGGGCTATAACTGGTTCAGCGGTATTTAGTTTTCTGCGCAGCGCTGCGCAGGATCCCCGCGGACGGCTGGCACAGATATCCCGTCGCTGCTAATAATTCACCATTAACAAGGAAGATAACTATTGGAAAAGTAATAATAAAAAGGATTTTATCATGGAGATTGATGCTACGGAGCGCTATACGCTACGGGCGGGTGAATTCAGATATCAGATAACAGTAAGCAAAAGTGACGAAAAAACTGCAGAATATTATCTGGATTTCAAAAAGATCACTCAAGAAATGCGAGCATGGTTTGCGCATGTTTATACCGACCCAGACTTTTTAGATAACGCTTATGCCATAGAGTTTTATGATATCAAAGCACTAAGTCTTGCCACCAGACAAGGACGCTCCGCATTCGATACCTATACCCCCATGGGGTATACATTTTCTGAACGTGAGCGCCTGTTCGTCGATGGGATAGGTAAAACTATTATCGACTTCGTTACCCAATATCAGGCAAAGCTCGTTTTTAGCGTACCTTTAAGACCCGCCCTGGCCAAAATCTATGATTCACTATTGAAAAAACATGCTCAAAGAGTACAGTATTTATACAAAATGGAATTCATAAAGGACGGTTTATATGTCATCGAAATCTAACGTCTTGGATCAATCACAGGAGCAAAGCTCGAATTTTTTGAGTATTAAAGAACAGCGCTTGCAGGCCTTACAAGCTTTCCATGATGCCTGGTGGGAACAAAGATGCCAGGAGTGGCGTGAACGAGGTTGCCTCGGTACGCCAGGGCGGGTCATCAGCCGCTACCGTTCCAACGAAACGTCATAACCCCCATTTGGGGGTTTTCTGTTTTAGCCGCTCACTCCCCGGGCGTCATCAGCGTGATATCCGCCTGCAGGATCGCCTCGCGCGCGGCGGCGGGCAGGTTGTCATCGGTGATAATCGCATCAAATACCGTTATCGGCAGTGCCAGATAGGTGGCGACTTTACCGTATTTAGAAGTATCGCTGAGCAGAATGCAGCGGCGGCTGACATCCACAATGGCTTTCTTGACCACCACCTTGTCTTCGTTCGGCGTCGACAGCCCGCGCATCCCCCATGACGAAGCGGAAATAAACGCCAGATCGATAAACAGCCCGCGCAATGCCTGCGCTGCCGCTTCCCCCACGCAGGAGCGATTCTCACGGCAGACGGTACCGCCAGTGTGAATGATTTTGCACTGGCTGTGCTCAATCAGGTAACCCGCAATCACGAAATCATTGGTGACTACCGTCAGGTCATCGCGATCGCTAATGTGCCTGGCCAGCGCCAGCGTCGTGGTACCCGCATCCAGATAGATACAGCTGTCAGCGGGGATCTGCCGGGCGGCCAACTGCCCGATGGCCGCTTTCTGCTGGCTGTACATCCCTTCCTTATCCTGATGCGAAGGCTCGATCGCCACCCGCTCTGCCGACTGCACGCCGCCCGACACCGCCAGTACCGCGCCCTGCTCCTCAAGCTTTTGCAGATCGCGGCGAATGGTCATGTGCGACACCCCCAGCCGTTCAGTCAATTCTGCAATGCTGACCACTCCGCGTTCTGATACCAACGCTAAGATTTGTTGATGGCGTTCTACAGGTATCACGGTTCCCTCTCTTTACCGCAGTGATAATAATTGTGATTTTACGTCAATTTTCGTTCGGCGAAAGCCTGCTGTTTTCAGGCCGTGAAGTCGCTCATATTATCGATTATTTAATTTTAATATTTTAAAACAACCAGATAAAACAAAACTCATATTATTGGCTGATGTGAACCTTATCCATTCACTGTTAATAATTGTGACAGCGATCGCTGATAGCACACGACAAAGCGCTTATATTTAACACAACAAAACAAATTATCACTAAAATTAACATGAGGTGCGCTATGACACAGCCCGCGAATTATGCAGTTTGCATCGTAGGATTAGGTTCAATGGGCATGGGAGCGGCGAAGTCGTGCATTAATGCCGGGCTGACCACTTACGGTGTCGATCTTAACCCGCAGGCGCTGGCCACCTTGCAACAGGCCGGAGCAAAACAGGCGGCTACCCGTGCAGACGACTTTGCAACCGAACTCGATGCCTTGCTGCTGCTGGTGGTCAACGCAGCCCAAGTGAAACAGATCCTGTTTGGTGACAACGGCCTGGCCGCGAAACTGAAGCCAAATACGCCGGTGATGGTGTCTTCTACCATTTCCGCGGCCGATGCCAAGCAGATCGAACAACAGCTGCTGGCCTTGGGCCTGAACATGTTGGACGCCCCGGTTTCCGGTGGCGCAGCCAAAGCTGCCGAGGGCCAGATGACGGTGATGGCCTCCGGTGCCGAATCCACTTTCCGGCAGTTGCAACCGGTGCTGGACGCCATTGCCGGCAAGGTCTATCGCATTGGCGAAGAAATTGGTCTGGGGGCTACGGTGAAAATCATCCACCAACTGCTGGCCGGGGTACATATCGCCGCCGGGGCCGAGGCCATGGCGCTGGCCGCCCGTGCCGGTATTCCGCTGGACGTGATGTACGATGTCGTCACCCACGCTGCCGGTAACTCATGGATGTTCGAGAACCGCATGCGCCACGTGGTCGACGGTGACTATGCGCCTAAATCGGCGGTTGATATCTTCGTGAAGGATCTGGGGTTGGTAGCGGATACTGCCAAAGCGCTGCATTTCCCACTGCCGCTGGCCTCAACCGCCTTCAATATGTTCACCGCCGCCAGCAACGCCGGTTTCGGTAAAGAGGACGACAGTGCGGTGATCAAGATCTTCGCCGGTATCAGCCTGCCGCAAAAGAAGGAGAACGCATAATGCTGCTCGGCGTCATTGCAGATGATTTTACCGGAGCCACCGATATTGCCAGCTTTCTGGTAGAAAACGGCCTGCCGACGGTGCAGTTGAACGGCGTGCCGCAGGATGATATGCCGGTCGAAGCGCAGGCGGTGGTTATCAGCCTGAAGTCACGCTCCTGCCCGGTGGCGCAGGCCATTGAGCAGTCGTTGCAGGCACTGGCCTGGCTACAGCGCCAGGGTTGCCGGCAATTTTACTTCAAATATTGTTCGACCTTCGACAGCACCGCGCAGGGCAATATCGGCCCGGTGACCGATGCCCTGCTTCATGCACTGGGCGAAAACCAGACGGTGATTTCACCCGCGTTGCCAGTCAACGGTCGCACCGTATATCAGGGCTATCTGTTCGTGTCGGATCGGTTGCTGGCAGAATCCGGCATGCGCCACCACCCGGTAACGCCAATGACCGACAGTAACCTGCTGCGGCTGATGGAAGCACAGGCTCAGGGACGCTGTGGGCTGGTGAACGCCGCAGAAATGGATCGTGGCCCCGAGGCGGTGGCTGAAAAACTACGGCAATTGGCACAGCAGGGCTTGCGTTACGCCGTGCTCGATACGCTAAATGAACAGCATTTGCTGACCCAGGGTGCAGCGCTGAAAGAGATGAAACTGGTGACCGGTGGCTCCGGCCTGGCAATTGGCCTGGCACGCCAATGGGCACAGCCGGGACAAGGCAACCCACAGGCCGCTGGAGCGCCGCAGGGAGCAAAAGCCGTGGTGTTGTCCGGTTCCTGTTCCACCATGACTAATCAACAGGTGGCACGTTACCGTCAGCAGGCCGCCGCTATGGCGGTCGACGTGGCGCGGTGCCTGGACGACGCTGAGCGCACGGCCTATATCACCGAGCTGAGCGACTGGGTGCAACAGCAGGCGAGTGCCCCGCTGGCCCCCCTGCTGTACGCCACCGCAGAGCCGGAAAAACTGCAGCAGGTGCAACAGCAGTACGGTATGGCCGCCGCCAGCCAGGCGGTAGAGTTGCTGTTCGCCGGAGTGGCCAAGCGGCTCCAGCAGCGTGGATTCAGCCGCTTTATCGTCGCCGGCGGCGAAACCTCCGGCGTGGTAACGCAGGCTCTGGGTATTTGTGGCTTCCACATTGGCCCCTGCATTTCTCCCGGCGTGCCCTGGGTGCGTGCCATCGATCAATCTATTTCACTGGCCCTGAAATCGGGCAATTTTGGCGATGAGAACTTTTTCGCCCGGGCGCAAACGGAGTTCCCCTTATGACACTGACCACCGAACAGCAGGCACGTGAAGAAATGGTACGTCTGGGAGCCTCGTTCTTTCAGCGTGGCTACGCGACCGGGTCTGCCGGTAATCTTTCGCTGTTATTGGCGGATGGCTCGCTACTGGCCACCCCCACCGGCTCCTGTCTGGGTGAACTGCAGGCCGATCGGTTGTCGAAAGTCAGCCTGAGCGGCGAATGGCTGTCCGGGGATAAACCGTCAAAAGAGATCAGTTTCCACCGCGCGCTGTATCTGAACAACCCGGAATGCAAAGCGGTGGTGCACCTGCACTGCACCTATCTTACAGCCCTGTCCTGCCTGCAGGGGCTGGACGTGGAGAATGCCATCAAACCCTTCACCCCTTATGTGGTGATGCGGGTCGGCAAGGTGCCGGTGGTGCCTTACTATCGCCCCGGTGACTTGCGACTGGCAGAGGATCTGGCCACGCTGGCACCGACGCACCGTGCTTTTTTGCTGGCCAATCACGGCCCGGTGGTTACAGGTAAGAGCCTGCGTGCAGCGGCGGACAACACCGAAGAGATGGAGGATGCGGCGAAGCTGATTTTCACCCTCGGCGAACGCCCGATTCGTTATTTGACCGATGATGAGATTGCCGAGCTACGGAGCTGAATCATGCCTAAATTTGCTGCCAATTTATCGATGCTGTTTACCGAACTGCCGTTCCTAGAGCGGTTCGAGGCCGCGGCCGCCGAAGGGTTCACCGCAGTGGAGTTCCTGTTCCCCTATGACTATCCGGCCGGGTTGCTGGCGGAAAAGCTGCGCCGCCACGGCCTGCAGCAGGTGCTGTTTAATACCGCCCCCGGCAATGCCGATGCCGGGGAATGGGGGTTGGCGGCGGTGCCTGGCCGCGAACAGGCCGCGCGTGCCGATATCGACAGAGCTTTGGCCTACGCCATCGAGCTCAACTGCCCCAGCGTACACGTCATGGCCGGTGTGGTTCCGCCCGGCGAAGATTGGCAACGCTACCGCGATACCTTTATCGGCAATATCCGCTACGCCGCCGACAGCTTCGCCCAGCACGGCATCCAGGTGCTGATCGAGGCGCTCAGCCCACAGGTAAAACCCAACTATCTGTTCTCCAGCCAGCATCAGGCAGAAAAACTGGTCGAAGCCGTCGATCGCCCGAATGTGTTTATCCAGTTCGATTTTTTCCATGCGCAGTTGGTCGACGGCAATATCAGCGGTCTGATGGCAGCGCTGGCCGGGCGCTATGCCCATATTCAGATAGCTTCAGTACCAGAACGCCATGAACCGGACGACGGCGAACTGAATTATCCGTGGCTGTTCGCCCAACTGGACCGCCTCGGTTATACCGGCTGGATTGGCTGCGAGTACAAACCGCGTGGCAATACCCGAGCCGGGCTGGGTTGGATAAAACCTTACCTGTAACAGGCCGCTTCTCCGTACCTGCGCAACAACAATATAAAAATTAAACGCACCCGTATCGCCAGCCGGCGATCGCGGTGCCTGACTCTTACCCGATTAAAGGCTATCCCATGTCGACTTCCCTGCTTTTGATAATTGCCGCATTAGGCGTAGTGTTGCTTCTGCTGATGGTGATCAAGGCCAAGATCCAGCCATTTGTCGCCCTGCTGGTGGTTAGCCTGCTGGTGGCGCTGGCCAGCGGTATTCCGACCGGTGAGGTGATGAAAGTGATGACCGCCGGAATGGGCGGCGTGCTGGGCTCAGTCACCATTATTATCGGTCTGGGCGCGATGCTCGGCAGAATGATCGAGCATTCCGGCGGGGCGGAGTCCCTGGCCCAGCGTTTCAGCCAGGCGTTAGGGCCAAAACGTACCATCGCCGCGCTAACCATCGCCGCGTTTATTCTCGGTATTCCGGTGTTCTTCGACGTCGGCTTTATCATTCTGGCACCGATCATCTACGGCTTTGCCAAAGTGGCCAAAGTTTCCCCACTGAAGTTTGGCCTGCCGATGGCCGGCGTAATGCTGACCGTACACGTCGCGCTGCCGCCGCACCCTGGCCCGGTGGCCGCTGCCGGGTTACTGAACGCCGACATCGGCTGGCTGACCATCATCGGCCTGGCTATCTGCATTCCGGTCGGTGTTATCGGCTACCTCGCGGCCAAATGGCTGAACCGTAAGCCCTACCCGTTATCGATTGAAGTGCTGGAGCAGCTGCAGCTGGCGGCCCCCGAGCCGGCTCCTGCAGGCAAAGCGCCGTTAAGCGATCGTATCAACCCACCGGGGGCCGGGCTGGTGGCCGCGCTGATCGTCATTCCTATCGCGATCATCATGCTAGGTACCGTTTCCGCCACCCTGCTTGAGCCAGGTTCGGTACTGCGTGACACTTTATCGTTGGTCGGTTCCCCTGCGGTGGCGCTGATGATCGCCCTGCTGCTGGCGTTCTATTTCCTGGCCATTCGCCGCGGCTGGAGCCTGCAACACACCAGTGACGTAATGGGCGGCGCGCTGCCCACTGCCGCCGTGGTGATCCTGGTGACCGGTGCCGGTGGCGTGTTCGGCAAAGTGCTGGTGGAGTCTGGCGTAGGCAAGGCATTGGCGGACGTTCTCACCACCATTGGCCTGCCGTTGATTCCGGCGGCGTTTATTATCTCGCTGGCCCTGCGTGCCTCACAAGGGTCCGCCACCGTGGCGATCCTGACAACCGGAGGGTTACTTTCGGAAGCGGTCAGCGGACTGAACCATTTACAGTTGGTGCTGGTCACCCTCGCCACCTGCTTCGGCGGATTGGGGCTGTCGCATGTGAATGACTCCGGCTTCTGGATCGTCACCAAATACCTCGGCCTCTCCGTCGCCGATGGATTGAAAACCTGGACGGTGCTGACCACTATCCTCGGCCTAAGTGGCTTCCTGTTCACCTGGTTGCTGTGGCTGGCGGTGTAATTTCTCTGGCATACTGCACAGACCCCCTTTGGCTCTGTGCAGGAAAAAATAATGACCCTTGTTACCGTCGCACCGCAGTTGCTTACCGAACGTTTACGCCTGGATGCCCATACGCTGGACGACTTTGACGCATTGGCCGCTATGTGGGCCGATCCTGAAGTGGTGCGCTATATCGGTGGCACGCCAAGAGATAGGGAAGACTCCTGGGGACGGCTGATGCGTTACGTCGGTCACTGGGCGCTATTAGGTTATGGCTACTGGGCGGTACGCGATAAAATCAGCGGCGCTTACCTCGGCGGCATCGGCTTTTCTGACTTCCAGCGGCATATCACCCCGGCGCTCGATGCCCCGGAGATGGGTTGGACGTTAGTGACATCGGCTCAGGGCAAAGGCTATGCCACCGAAGCGTTGCGTGCGGCCCTGGCATGGGGGAAAGACCATTTACCGGGCGATAAGGCGGTCTGTATTATTTCGCCGGAAAACCAAGCTTCAGTGTCGCTGGCGAAGAAGGTCGGTTTTAGTGAAAGCCACCGCAGCGAATACCATCAGAACCCGATACTGGTGATGCACTGCCCGTTGTAAACCAGGCGGTTAACGCACCGACGCTGCAGCCAACGCAACCTTAATAAAATTATCCCGCAGCGCATCAGCCTGCTGTGGATTCCAGGCAATGCCGACCTGCCACTCGGTCTGTTCACCACTGAGCGGCAGAATATCGATACCCATCGGGACAATATGTGTAACGCTGTGCGGTAACAGGGCAACGCCAATGCCGGCGGCAACCAGCGCCAACAGCGTCTGGATATCCCCCGCCTGTTGCACCACATTCGGCACCAGCTGATGGGCGGCAATAAAACGCAGCGACTGTTCGCTCAGACCGCGTCCGCGCTTTGGCGTCAGCTGCAACAGCGGCAGGGTATTGAATTGCCCGATGATCGTTTCCGCCTTCAGCGCCAACGCAGCGGGTGCAGCCAGCACCAACCGATCGCTCAGCAGCGCGCTAGCCCGCAGCGGTGTGCTGACCGGCAGCCGCACGAACCCCACCTGCAACTCTCCTTGCAACAACAGCTGATACTGTCGCTCCGAAGGCAAGTCCTCCAGCCCCACGGCAACCTCGGGAAAATGCTGGCGGAAGGTGGCAACCAGTTGCGGTGCCAGGTGAAAACTGGACAGCCCGAACCCGATAGCCAACCGCCCCGCTTCGCCTTGCACGATACTCAAAGCCCGCTGTTGAAACTGTAAATGCTGCCCCACCAGCGCCTGTGCCTCGGGGTAGAGCCGCTGTCCGCCGGCGGTGAGCTGTGCCCCCTGGCGCCCACGGTTAAACAACCGAGCACCCAGCAGCGCTTCCAGCGCCTGGATCTGTTTGCTCAGCGCCGGCTGGGTAATACACAGCCGTTCTGCCGCCAGGCGATAATTGCCCTGTTCGGCCAGCACCACAAAGGCGCGCAGTTGTCGAATATCCATTCCGATTGGTTATCAAATAAGGAATTTAATTGATTATACAGTAATCAATAGCTTTGCTGTAATCAACGCCAGACAACGACCAAAGGTAACCTTATGACAAACTCTCTGCGCGCCGCGACGGTGCAATTCCAGCATCGCGCCAACGATAAAAATTACAACCTGTCGGTAATCGAGGGCTTTATCGCTCGCGCCGCCGCCGAACAAATCCAGGTGCTGACCTTCCCGGAGATGTGCATTACCGGCTATTGGCACGTTCGACACCTCAGCGCCGGCGAAATTGGCGCACTGGCGGAGCCGATTGCTACCAGCCCTTCGCTGGCGCGTATTCGTCCGCTGGCGGAGCGCTATAACATGGCAATCGGTGTCGGGCTTATCGAACAGGGTGAAGACGGAAAATATTACAATGCCTACGCGGTTTGCCTGCCCGATGGCAAGCTTCACGTACACCGTAAACTGCACGCCTTTGAACACCCGGCGATAGCCAGCGGCGACAGCTTTACCGTGTTTGACACCCCATGGGGGGTCAGGATGGGAGTATTGATCTGCTGGGACAATAACCTGGTAGAGAACGTGCGGGCGACCGCTTTGCTGGGGGCTGAAGTCCTGCTGGCTCCGCATCAAACGGGCGGCACCCATTCCCGCAGCCCGCATGGTATGAAGCCAATCCCGCTGGACATCTGGCAACAACGGCAGAAAAATCCGGCAGCGATAGAAGCGGCGTTTCGGGGCGAACAGGGTCGCGGCTGGCTACTGCGTTGGCTACCGGCCCGCGCTCATGATAATGGCCTGTTTGTTCTGTTCAGCAATGGTGTGGGCCGCGATGACGACGAAGTTCGCACCGGCAATGCGATGATCCTCGACCCCTATGGCCGTATTTTGGCGGAAACCTGGGCGGCGGAAGATCGGATGGTCACGGCCGAACTGGATCTGTCGCTGATCCCGCTCAGTACCGGACGCCGCTGGATCCACGGCCGACGGCCCGCGCTGTACGGTATTCTCACCCAGCCACAGGGCTACGAGCGGGATGCCCGCAGCGCACGATTTTCGTCAGAGCCGGCACAGAAACTGGGCAAGTAGTCACCTGCGCCGAATGACAGGCAAAAAAAATCCGCCCGAGGGCGGATTTTTATCTGATGCGGCCAATTGCGCCACACGCTCACACCCGTAGGCGTGGAGAAATCTTAGAAACGGTAGCCTACGCCAACGCTCCAGATGCCAACGTCAACGCTGCGGATACGGCTCTGCTCGTAACCCACATCCAGAGCTACGTCCTGGATTGGGTTGAACTGCAGGCCAGCACCGTAGGTGAAGCCGTAGTCGCTGCTGCCGTTACGGTCGGTACCGTTTTGAGCATTGTCGATGTTTTTGCCGTAGCCAACACCGATCACACCGTAGATGCTTGCCCAGTCGTTGAAGCGGTAAGCTGGACCAGCAGTGATAGAGTTGTACTGAGCTTTACCGTAGTAACCGTTCTCAGAACCGTTCTTTTCAACGTGGGTAAAGGAACCGATCACACCCAGTGGGTTGTTGTCGAACTCGTAACGGTACTTCAGGTTGAAACCGTCGGCTTTGTTGGCAACGCCTTGGAGATCACCCTGCGCATAGCCTGCGGATACGGTGCTCTGGCCAGCGAATGCGGTACCTGCGGTTACTGCTAATACACAGGCTGCTACTGCGGAAAGACATGCAATTTTTTTCATAACCACCTCAAACGCGTTATATTTTTAAGTAAATCCATTTGTTCATGCATTGAAAATATAACAAAAATTAGCGTGAAACTCTGCCTTTAAATGAGTGTCTAATGCTTTATATCGTGTAACATTAGATTTCAAGAACAGTGTATCTTCTTCTTTTCGCTCTATTTTCGAGCCATATTCTACGCGTTTCTGTGACAATAATCACCCATTTAAAATCCAGATGATTCCTAAAAAAAGCGCACTTTTTGAGCATAAAACCCAGTGGGCCGTCCTAAATCTGGCGATTTTCTCCGTTGCGAACGCTTTTCTCAGACACATTTACCTCATTTCATTTACACTGCCGTCATCCGAATATCGACAGTCTTCCCTGGTAGTGGGAACCCCATAAAAGGCTCTTAAGGATGTCCTCGTCTGCAACCGCTAAAGCGTCTTCCACGCTGGTGCCTATCTGTTTGCTTATTATTGCCATGGTGTCGATTCAAACCGGCGCCTCGCTGGCTAAAAGCCTGTTCCCGCTGGTCGGCGCTGAGGGCATCACCACGCTGCGCCTGAGTATTGGCACGCTGATCCTGTTCATTATCTTCCGCCCGTGGCGCATGCGTTTCGCCGCCGGCAGCCGTCTACCACTATTTATCTACGGTCTGACGCTGGGGGCGATGAATTATCTGTTCTATCTTTCTCTGCGCACCCTGCCGCTGGGCATCGCCGTCGCCCTGGAGTTCACCGGGCCGCTGGCGGTCGCCATGTTCTCTTCACGCCGCCCGATCGACTTTCTATGGGTCGCATTGGCGATTGCCGGATTATGGTTCCTGTTGCCACTGGGTCATGACATGGGCAGTATCGATCCCGTGGGTGCGGCCTGTGCGTTGGGTGCCGGTGCCTGTTGGGCGGTCTATATTATCTGCGGCCAAAAAGCAGGCGGTGACCACGGCCCCGGCACCGTGGCGGTCGGTTCCCTGATCGCCGCCGTCGTATTCTGCCCGATTGGTGCCTGGCAAACCGGCAGCGCGTTGCTGAATATCGACATCCTGCCTATTGCGTTGGCAGTAGCCATTTTGTCTACGGCGCTACCCTATTCACTGGAAATTATCGCATTGCCGAAAATTCCGGCACGCACCTTCGGCACCCTGATGAGCCTGGAGCCGGCACTGGCGGCACTGTCCGGCATGTTGTTCCTTAATGAACACCTGACAACGGTGCAATGGCTGGCACTGGCAGCGATCATCGCAGCTTCCATGGGCGCCACCCTGACCATCAGGCCAAAACCACAAATCGAAAAGCTGTCCTGAAAATCGGCTTCGCCTGCATTTGCCAAAAGCGGAATGCAGGCGGGTTAACTGTTTTCACACTGGCAAACGGACATACTTTATCCGCGCAATATCCCCCACGTTTTATGGAACCGAACCCGGCAGGGTTCAACACATGGAGAATTAAAGTGATTTATAACACTCTGTTTAACCCGCGCTATGGCCGTGGGTTGTCACCGATACTGAATGAAACCCTCACCGCCCTTCGTCAATACGATCTGCCCGAGCTGGCACTGGGCCGGCATGAGATTGACGGCGAAAATATTTTTATGGAAGTAATGTCACTAACCACAGGATTGGCGGAAACCCGGCGCGCAAAGCTGCATCAAGAATATGCCGAAATACATCTGTTGATCAGCGGCGAAGAACGTATTGATTACGGCATGCTGGGTGACTGGCACAGCGAATTACCCTATGACGAAGCTCGGGATCTGCAACTGTTGGACATCATCCGTCATCGCCAGACGCTGACGATGTTCCCCGGCATGTACGCCATATTTTTTCCTCATGAGCCGCATCAGGTCGGATGCCAGTTAAACGCACCGATGCTGATCAAAAAAGCGGTGGTCAAAATGCATTACACCCTGTTGCTGTGACCGGTGAGCCGGTCGATTCGGCCGGCTTTCTCATCGCTCTAATGATAGCTGCAACACAGGGGGTTTAAATTTTAAAAACCAGAAGCATCCGAATAAAATAAAAATAAACAGAGTAATAAATTACATTTATAAATTATTACACCCGCAATAAGTCGCAAGATGAAAACAAGAAAAAACAATAAAAATCAAAGTGTTAAACAAAATATAAACTTACATGCTTGAACCTACTCTTATTTTTTCTCATTTTCAATTCGTTACTCCCTATTTATCTGATAGCCATTTTCGGCCTGAAAAAATTCATATCATTGCTATAATTAATCCCGTACCAAAATAGGACTACGCCACAACAAGAGGAGATCTGATATGAGTACCGCTAAACTGGTGAAAACGAAATCTTCTGAGCTGCTTTACACGCGCAATGACATGGACGAGAAAACCAAGCTGGACGCCATCAAGGCGCTAAACCGGCAGGTTATCCAGTTTATCGACCTGTCGTTGATCACCAAACAGGCCCACTGGAACATGCGCGGCGCCAACTTCATTGCCGTGCATGAAATGCTGGACGGGTTCCGTACGGCCATCATCGATCATCAGGATACTTTTGCTGAACGCATCGTACAGTTGGGCGGCGTTGCCTTGGGCACCGTGCAGGTTGTGAACGATAAGACCCCGCTGAAAAGCTATCCGACCAATATCCACAGCGTGCAGGAACATCTGAAAGCGCTGGCCGATCGTTACGGTGCCGTGGCCAATGACATTCGCAAGGCCATTACTGAAGTGGCGGATGAAGATACCGCGGATATGTTCACCGCCGCATCCCGCGATCTGGACAAGTTCCTGTGGTTTATCGAGTCCAACATCGAATAAAACCGATAGTACCGATCAAAACGGCCCGCATCGCGGGAATCAGCAGGCTGCGGGCTTTCGCCCCGGCCTGTTTTTCTTTTTACACGGCTTGAATTGCTCAAAAAACCGCCCATAGTAGATAAAACAGGCAATGGGCAGCATCACAAAAGTGAGGTGACTATGGCAAGCGGATGGGCGGCGGAAGGCGCCGTGCAGGATCAAATCGACTCCACCGTAGATGACGCCGTACAGCGTGCCAGACAGGCGTTGGGCCGGGGTGAAAGCGAGCATTATTGCCAGGAATGCGGAGAAGAAATTCCTTTAGCCCGTCGGCAAGCGCTAAAAGGCGTGCGCTATTGTCTGGCCTGCCAAACCGAGCTGGATAAAAAACAGGCGGCGAGCAGCTTATATAACCGCCGCGGCAGCAAAGACAGCCAGCTGCGTTAAGTAGATAGATACCTGGAACCGCCTAAACTGAACACTCCTGCACCAAATGCAACAGTCTTGCAGCACAAAAGTTAGAGTTAGTTATCAGTATTGAAGCTAAATGGTTAACTATCGGTTGTTTCAGCGCCATTATTTGGTTAATGATAGGCCCCTGCACCAACAGGAGACCAAAAGCACCATTTTGGTGCCTCAACTTGGTGCATGAAAATAATAATTCGATCTTCAAACACAACATCACAGCATAACTCTTTGTTTTTATAGTAGTTGAAAACATGGCACGATTCTTTCATGGCACCAACTGCAATATAAAAAATGGGTAATCCGCAACCTGTACAGGAAATTCCTCTCATGAAGTCAATTTTTAAAGTCTCCCTGGCCGCCCTTTCGCTGGCCTTTGCCGTAAGCTCCCACGCAGCAGACAAACTGGTCGTCGCCACCGACACCGCATTCGTGCCTTTTGAGTTCAAACAGGGCGATAAATACGTTGGCTTCGATATCGACCTGTGGGCCGCCATCGCCAAAGAACTGAAACTGGATTACACCCTGAAACCAATGGACTTCAGCGGCATTATCCCGGCACTGCAAACCAAAAATATCGATCTGGCGCTGGCCGGTATCACCATTACCGAAGAACGTAAAAAAGCCATCGAATTCTCCGACGGCTACTACAAAAGCGGCCTGTTGGTGATGGTGAATGCCAACGACAACAGCATCAAGGGCATTGACGATCTGAACGGTAAAGTGGTGGCGGTGAAGAGCGGCACCGGTTCCGTTGATTACGCCAAGCAACACATCAAAACCAAGGACCTGCGTCAGTTCCCGAACATCGATAACGCCTATATGGAACTGGGTACCAAGCGTGCCGATGCGGTGCTGCATGACACGCCTAACATCCTGTATTTCATCAAAACTGCCGGTGCAGGCAAGTTCAAAACCGTCGGTGATTCACTGGAAGCTCAGCAATACGGCATCGCCTTCCCGAAAGGCAGTGACGAATTGCGCGTGAAGGTCAATGGCGCGCTGAAAACGCTGCGCGACAACGGTACCTATAACGAAATCTACAAAAAATGGTTCGGTACCGAACCTAAATAACGGATGAAGTCAGTCACTGATTCACTTGAGCACAGGGGTGTGTCTTGGCCCCTGCGCTTTGTTGTATCTGATTCCCACGTTTGGGAACACCGGGAGAAAACACCATGCAGTTCGACTGGAGCGCCATCTGGCCCGCCATCCCCATCCTGTTAGAAGGCGCCAAAATGACCCTGTGGATTTCGGTCCTCGGTCTGATTGGTGGCCTGATTATCGGTCTGGTTGCCGGCTTTGCCCGTACCTACGGCGGTTGGATCGCCAACCACGTGGCTCTGGTATTCATTGAAGTTATCCGCGGTACGCCAATCGTGGTGCAGGTGATGTTTATCTATTTCGCCCTGCCGATGGCGTTCAGCGATTTACGCATCGATCCTTTCAGCGCGGCGGTGGTCACCATTATGATCAACTCCGGGGCCTATATTGCGGAAATTACCCGTGGTGCCGTGCTGTCGATTCATAGCGGCTTCCGAGAGGCCGGCCTGGCATTGGGCCTGTCACGCCGTGAAACCATCCGCTATGTCATTATGCCGCTGGCGCTGCGCCGCATGCTGCCACCGCTGGGTAACCAGTGGATCATCAGCATTAAAGACACCTCGCTGTTTATCGTGATCGGCGTGGCAGAACTGACCCGTCAGGGCCAGGAGATTATTGCCGGTAACTTCCGCGCGCTGGAAATCTGGAGCGCCGTGGCGGTTATTTATCTGATTATTACCCTGGTGCTGAGCTTCGTGCTGCGTCGTCTGGAAAGAAGGATGAAAATCCTGTGATTGAATTTAAAAACGTCTCCAAGCATTTTGGGCAAACCCAGGTGCTGCACAACATCGACCTGAAGATTAACCAGGGTGAAGTGGTCGTGATTATCGGGCCTTCCGGCTCCGGCAAATCTACGCTGCTGCGCTGTATCAACAAGCTCGAAGAGATCACCAGCGGCGATCTGATCGTCGACGGTCTGAAAGCTAACGATCCCAAGGTTGACGATCGGTTGATCCGTCAGGAAGCCGGCATGGTGTTCCAACAGTTTTACCTGTTCCCACACCTGACCGCGTTGGAAAACGTCGCCTTTGGCCCTATCCGCGTGCGCGGACTGAAAAAGTCGGATGCGGAAAAGCTGGCACGTGACCTGCTGGCCAAAGTTGGCCTGGCAGAGCGTGCGCACCACTATCCGTCAGAGCTTTCCGGTGGTCAGCAACAGCGCGTGGCTATTGCCCGCGCGCTGGCGGTGAAGCCGAAAATGATGCTGTTCGATGAGCCAACCTCAGCGCTTGACCCGGAACTGCGCCATGAAGTGCTGAAGGTGATGCAGGATCTGGCGGAAGAAGGCATGACTATGGTGATCGTCACCCACGAAGTCGGCTTTGCCGAAAAAGTGGCGTCACGGCTGATCTTTATCGATAAGGGACGGATTGCGGAGGACGGCAACCCTCACGAGTTGATCAACAACCCGCCAAGCCCGCGTTTGAAAGAGTTCCTGCAGCACGTTTCCTGATTTATCCTGTTCAACGGCGGGCGTACTTAGCGTCCGCCGTTTTTATTTAGCACGCGTTCCCACTCCCCGCCTCGTATCATTTCCTACTATATTGCTTGTTTTTATTAACATTTGTCTTTAATCCGCCGATTTACAGAGCCCCAAGAGAGGATAAATGCCCGCAACCGCATACTCCCGATTAGGTTCTCATCTGCGAGAACGCTGGTTCCCCCTGTTACTGCTGCTGATAGCCTGCACAGTTTCCCCATTGGCGATGGCGCAATCCGCGCAGAAAGCCGCTCCCGTTGACCAAAGCCAACAGCAAAAAGCCTCTTACGCCGCACTGGCGGATATTCTGCAAGACGATAAGGCCCGCGCCGAGCTGATTGGCCACCTCAGACAGGCAGCAGATGAATCTGCCAACAGTCCGCCGAAAACAGAAGCGTCAGAAACGCCAGAGTCGCTGAGCGACAATCTGAGCAATCTGGCACAAGGGGGCATCAGCAGCGTTAACCAAAGGTTAAACTCGCTGCAAAAGCTGATCGACTCGGGGCCAAAACGCAGTTTTAATCCCGACAGTTTTTTCCGCGCTCTGGGCTACTTCCTGCTAACGGTCGTGGTGACCTTCACCATCTTCCATCTGTTCCGCCAACTGATCCGCCCGCTGTACAAACGCATGGGCAGTTGGGGACACAGCGCCAAGCTGCAGCAGGGGCCGTGGTATAAGCGGCCGACGGCCATACTCGGTGCTTTCGCCGTCGATCTGCTGGTCCTGCTGTTGGCGCTGACGGCGGGCAACCTGTTTGCTCGCCATGTTAATGCCGACAGCGCGACCATCCTGCGTTTGCAAACCCTGTTTCTTAGCGCCTTTACGGTTATCGAATTCTTCAAGGCGGTACTGCGGCTGATTTTCTCGCCCAGCTTCGATTATCTGCGCCCCTTCCCGTTTAGCGATGCCAGCGCCCACTACTGGAACCGGCGTCTCGCCTGGCTAAGCGGCCTGATTGGCTACGGACTGATGGTGGTGGTGCCGGTAGTGGCGACGCAAATCAGCTATCCGGCAGCGGCGGCCGCCAATCTGATCATCATGCTGGCCCTGACGTTATATGCGGTGGCGCTTATCTTGCGTAACCGCAAACCGATACAACGGCAAATAAACCTGCTGGCCGAACGATCCATGGCGTTTTTCAGCATTATTTTGCGCGGTCTGGGCCACGTCTGGCACCTGCTGGCGATCGCCTATTTCCTGGTGTTATTTGCGCTGTCGCAGTTTGATATCGGCAACAGCCTGCGCTTTATGATGACCGCGACGGTGAAAAGCCTGGTCGTTGTTGGCCTCGGTGCCCTACTTTCCGGCATGCTGACCCGCTGGATTTTCCGACGTATCTCACTGCCGGATGACGTCAACCGGCGCTACCCGATGCTGGAACGGCGCATTAACTCCTATATACCCAATGGGTTGAAAATACTGCGGGTGATAGTGGTATTGGCGGTAACGCTGCTGCTGTTTGACGCCTGGCATCTGATCAATTTGTACCAGTGGGCCGGCAGCGAAAACGGCGAAAAAATCATTGGCGGGCTGGTGCATATCCTGCTGATTGTGGTGATTGCCGTGTTCAGCTGGACGCTAATGGCCAGCATTATCGAACACCGCCTGGCATTGGAACTGAGCAACGGCATTCGTCCGAGCGCGCGTGAACGCACCTTATTGACGCTGTTTCGCAACGTACTGGCGATAGTGATCAGCACCATTACCATCATGATTGTACTGTCACAGGTGGGGATTAACATTGCGCCCCTGCTGGCCGGTGCCGGAGCACTGGGGCTGGCTATCAGCTTTGGGGCGCAAACGCTGGTGAAAGATGTGATTACCGGCGTATTCATCCAGTTCGAAAACGGCATGAATACCGGCGAGTATGTCACCGTCAGTGGTATTACCGGCACGGTGGAACGCATGACCATCCGTTCAATCGGTCTGCGGGACGACTACGGCGTTTATCACATCGTTCCCTTTTCTTCGATCACCACGCTGGCCAACTATGCCCGCGAATTTGGCGTCTACCGTGCCAATTACAGCGTTAGCCGCGACGAAGACATCGATCATGTCCATGAAGTGCTGCATCAGGCCGTTGAGGCATTGAAACAAGACGATCAGGTGAAACATTTTCTGGTCGGCGAACCGGTATTCAACGGCGTGGTCGCGCTGGGTGACCGCTCCTTCACCACCCGGGTTACCGTACGCACCCAGGCGTTGAAACAGTGGGTGGTGCAGTACGCGCTCGATCGCCTGGTAAAAATGCATTTTGACCAGGCCAATATCGCCATGCCACAACAGGCCATGCAGCTTTCTTATGCTGCGAACGCGGGAACACAGCCGGAAACGTCCTGACAATCATCACCGCGGCGTGCAGGGGTGGCCGGCAAGGAACGCCGCCACGTCCTGCAGGTAAGCGTCATACTGTATCGATCGCGGCGCAAACAGGCCGACAATGTTGATCAACGACGGGTAACGGACAAACAGCGGTTTGACCATGGCATGGTCAGCCTGCTCGATTCGCATCACCGTCAACAGATCGGCGGAGATGACTTGCCGGTAAACGCGTTCAGTCTCGTTCGCGTCAACATTGATGTCACGCCCCCCCACCATCAGATGTACCGGTGTTTTGTAATGGCTCAACCCCGCCGTGGCATCACTGGCCATATTGGCTCGAATAAACCGCCAGCGATCGGCACTCAAGGTCGCCGCAGCACCGTACTCTCGGCGGTACTGCGCGTAACCGTCCGGCTGTTTTAACAGGGACAGCACGCGTCTCCCCTGTGCTTCGCGTTCCTGAATTCGTTGCTCATCAATACCTGCAGCCTCCATTTCCGCCCGGGTGTTATATTGCCCTTGCGTTAACCAGTTGATCGCCGGAGACATCACCAGCGTAAAAGCGATATCGGGCCGCAGTCGTGCAACTTCCGGCATCACCCAACCCGCCTGGCTTGCGCCCCACAACCCGACACACTGCGGGTTAAAGCGCCCGTCTTTTCTGGCCCAGTCAATAATGTCCGCCGTTTCTTTTGCCCGGTCATTCATGGTTTGGTGCAGCCAATTGCCGGAAGAGCCGCCGATACCCGGTTTATCAAAAGATAAAACGGCATAGCCCTGCTCAGCCATGCTTTCCCAAATACTGTAGTAGGCTTCGTCACGGCTGGCATTGGCAGGGCCATCACCATGAACAAAGACAATCACGCCCGGCTTTTCCCGCATGTTCTTCGGCAGCACCAGGGTACCGGCAAGTGAGTTACCACCCGCGGTCAACCGAACCGGTTCTGTGACATATTGATAGTCATTGACGTAGAGAACCCAGCCTAACGCCACCACAAACAGTGTCAGTAAAGAAACGACTATTTTTTTCATCGTGTTTCCCCGATGCGCTTCTCCATGAGCAGCCAGTTTGCCTGGCGAAACAGCAACCACAGCGAGGCGTGTCTCTCCCGCCGACCGGTGTTGAAACCACATTGTTGATACAGCCGCCGTGCGCCGGGATTTTGCTGGCTCACGTGCAAACGCAGCCAACGGTGAGGACGCTGTGCCGCCGCATACTCCGTTATCCATTGGATCAACATCTTCCCCACGCCTTTGCCCCGCTGCTTTTCATCTACCGCCAGGTAGGAGAGATACAGTTCACCGGCAGCAGGAGCATGCTGAAGCGTCACGATTTGCAGGTACATGCGCCAAAAGTTCAGCATGCCGTAACGGCAGCACAAACGCAGGATCGGCAACGGGCGTTCCCTTAACGCAGAATTACCCAGGCCCCCCGCTGACTTGAGCCCAAATGCTGCCACTACCTTACCCGCTCGCCTCACGACAAAGCTCTGTTCCTGACTGTTGCTTTGTTTCCAGCTCCACAGCCAGTAAAACAACCGCCATTGTTGACGTGCGCTCAGCCCGTACTGGCGTTGAAATTTGTCATCGAAGGCAGAGTAAATCAACGCAGCCGTCTGTAATCGGCAGGATTCGCGGTAAGGTTGTATATCAAGCATTTTGCCCCCGTTACCCTTGCGTGAAAATCAACTGTTCCAGCAAGTGATTGGCCACCGTCGACGCCTTGCGAGGGAAAATCGCCTGCCGCCAGGCCTGGCCTTCAATCACGTCCAGAATCAGTTGGGCAAGCTCGCGCGGATCCAACGCTACCGCAATCTCGTCAGCCTGCTGCGCCAGGACGATAACCTGCACCAGTACATCCATCAGTTGCTGCTGGTTGGCATCAAATCTCTCCGCCAGGGTGGGATTACGCGCAACCTCCGCCACAATCTCTGCCGACAATTGCACGCTGTCCGGTGAAGACACAAAAGCGTGATAAGCGTTGAAAAAGTCGGACAGCGCCTGCTTCGGTCGATGTTTCCCTGCGGTCAACCGTGCGGCAAACTCGCTGAAAAACGCATTCTCCAGCAACGCGATTTCACCAATCAAATCATCCTTATCGGCAAAATGATTGTAAAGATTGCCCACGCTGACGCCCGCTGCCAGTGCGATATCTCGCATACTGGTCTGGTGAAACCCCTTGTGGGTAAAGCTATGCAATGCGGCATCAACAATTTTTTCTCGGTTTCCCATGGTTCTGCCTCGCGGTTGAAATGTGGCTAGCGATGTTCAAAATAACCAAAAATGAACGAACGTTCGTTCACTTTTGGTTGCAGCATACAGAATGTCAAACCGGCGAGTTTGAACCAAAGATAAACAATCAGGGGAATGGTAAAGCGGTAAAGGCGCTAACCCCGTTGCCAGGGTTAGCGCAGCGGCGATCAGTGCAATGCACCTTCTTGTTTAACCGACGTGAAAGTTTGCATCAGTTTCACTACATCTTGCATACCCACATTCACCTGATTGATCACCTCACCGGCGTCGTGCGTCAAAGTAACGCCACCGCCCGCCTGCTCCACGCAAACTGCCATCCCTGCGATAGCCGCCGCCACGCCCTGTTGAATCGCTTTGGTAATCCGTTCGATTTCTGTCGCCGCCTGGCGGGACTGCTCTGCCAGGGTTCGCACTTCGTTGGCGACCACGGCAAAACCGCGCCCGTGTTCCCCCGCGTGCGCGGCCTCAATAGACGCATTGATTGCCAGTAAATTGGTTTGTGAAGCAATTTTGCGGATCGCCTCCACCATAGTGCCAATTTGCTGCGAACCGATACCCAGTTCGCTGACTACGGCAGAAGTATCGCGCGCAGTCGCTTCCACCTGCTGCATTCCCGCCACCGCCTGCTGCACGATCACCGCCCCCTGCGCCGCGGTTCTGTCGGTATCCAAAGAAAGATGGTGCGCGTTGCGAACCATCTCTTCCTCGTGCTGCTGCTGGATCATCAGCCGGGTAATGTCCTGAGCGATTTTTACCACTTTCACCAACCGCTGCTCCTCGTCGAGGATTGGGTTATAACTGGCCTCCAGCCACACCCGCTCCCCGCGTCGGTTCACGCGTTCGAAACGCCCGGTAATAAACTCACCGCGAGCCAGGCGCTGCCAGTGCTGACGGTAATCGTCAGAGGCGGCAAATTCTGGCGGGCAGAGCACCGCATGCGACTGTCCGCGCGCCTCCTCCAGCCGATAACCCATCAAATTCAACATATTGTCATTAGCGTCGAGGATCTTTCCCTGTGCGTTGAAAGTGATCATCGCCATAGACCGATTTAACGCTGCCAGTAAACTTTGATGTTCCTGTGCCTGGGTAATGCGCTCGGTCACCACGCTGGCAATCTTGACGATCTCCATTACCCGCCCATGCTTGTTCAATACCGGGGTATAGGTACCCTGCAGCCATACAACTTCACCGTCTTTGCGAATGCGTTTGATATTGTCGGTAATCGGCTTGCCCTGATTTAACCTATTCCAGTGCTTGCGGTAGGTCGCACTCTGGACATATTGCGAGTCGCAAAAAATACGGTGATGTTGGCCGATCACTTCCTGGCGCTGGAATCCCATGGTTTGCAGAAATAAATCATTGGCTCGCAGCACGGTGCCATCGGGTGTAAATACAATCATGGCAACGGCATTTTCTATCGCGTTCAATTCCGCGCGGCTGTGGGTATTTAACTGACTGAATCGTAACAGCATAGGGTAAAAATCCTTCTGGCAGATGATTTAGCGGACAACGGCTTCTCATTTTATTTTTACGCACGCCGCGCCCACACGCAGGCGCGCATCAACCAGAGAAACGGGCAGGCCTTATTCTCCAGACAGATAACGCTAACCGGGGGTAAATATATCAATTTAGCAAAGTGACTATTATTATTTAAATAAATGATTAAATCAGGGTTTTTATTATTGGAAACGACATTGAGAATAACGCAACTTGAAGAAATTGAAAGGGAAACGCGAGGTATTATTGACGCCGGCTAAATAACCGGCGTCTGGAAAATTAGCGCCAGCGTTCTGCCGCCCAGGCGGCCTGCTGCTCGGCGTCATGGAAGGTCCAGGCGACAAAGCGGCTGATCTTTTGCCCCTGCGCCATCTCGATGGTGCGCACTTCGGCCACTCCGGCCAACTTCGCCGCGTGATAAATCGACGGCAAGGTGGTGTGTTTGGATATCAAAGAAGTGAACCACAGGCAGTTCTGCGCCTTGCTGACGCTTTCTTCGACCATTTTACGCACGAAGGCTTCTTCGCCGCCTTCACACCAGAGTTCGTTATTCTTGCCGCCAAAGTTCTGTACCGGCTTGTCGGCCACTTCGCCCTTGCCCAACTTGTGCAGTTTGCGGCGGGTGCTGGCCTGCGCTTCCTGTTCGGAGCCGTGGAATGGCGGGTTGCACAGCGTAGCGTCAAACTTCTCAGCCACACCGATGATGCCGTTAAAGATAAACTCCGGCTGTTTTTGCAGGCGCAGACGCACGCTGTTTCTCAGCGTCGGGTTCATTTCGACGATCATTTTGGCCGAATTGAGCGACACCGGGTCAATCTCTGAACCGGTAAAACGCCAGCCGTATTCGCGCAAACCAACGATCGGATAAATGCAGTTGGCACCAATGCCCACATCGAGGATCGCCACGCCCTTGCCGCGCGGGATCTCACCCTCGTTGCTGGTTGCCAGCAGATCGGCAAGATGGTGCAGGTAATCGGCGCGCCCCGGGATTGGCGGGCACAGGTAATCGGCGGGAATATCCCAGTGCTCGATACCATAGAAGTGTTGCAGCAACGCACGGTTGAGCATTTTAACCGCCGCCGGATCGGCAAAATCTACCGAGATATCACCCCAGGCGTTCGGCTTGACGAACGGCTCCAACGCCGGGCAGCTGGCGATCAGCGCCGGAAAGTCATAGCGTGAGCGATGACGGTTACGCGGGTGCAGTCCGCTTTTCTGCTGCGGGAAGCTTTTCTTTTTTTCCACCGTGACGGGCTCTCTTAAAGGTATTTCTGGCGCGTAAGATACCATAAAGCGAAGGCAAACTTGCAGGCGGCGGGAAACACGTCAAAATATTAGCTCTGTTTCCCCTATATCAGGCCACCTATGAGCAGTGAGTCCCGTTATTACTATGAACCCGCCGCCGGCCATGGTTTGCCGCACGATCCGCTGAACGCCATTATCGGCCCGCGCCCGATAGGCTGGATCGCCTCAGTCAGCGTCACCGGCCAACGCAACCTGGCACCCTACAGTTTTTTTAACTGCTTCAATTACCGTCCGCCGATCATCGGCTTCGCCAGCAGCGGCTGGAAAGACAGCGTGGCGAACATCGTCGAAACCGGGGAATTTGTCTGGAATCTGGCGACGCGTCCACTGGCCAATGCCATGAATAACAGCTCCGCCAGCCTGGCGCGCGGTGAAGATGAATTTGCCTTTGCCGGCGTCACACCACTGCCCAGCCGCCGGGTGAAGGCCGAACGCGTAGCGGAAAGCCCGGTTAACTTTGAATGCCGCCTGTCGCAGTGCATTCAATTGCAAAGCGCCGCGGGTGACAAGGTGGATACCTGGCTGGTGTTGGGGGAAGTAGTGGCGGTGCATATCGATCCCGCGCTGCTGGACGAACACGGCATCTATCAAACTGCCGCCGCCGAACCTATTTTGCGTGCGGGTGGCCCGAGCGCCTACTACGGCATCTCGGAACAGCACCGTTTCGACATGACCCGCCCGGACGCACAAAAGCGCTGAGCGCTCACGGGTGGTAATAAAAAGCCCGCCGGTGCAGACACGCGGCGGGTTTGTTCAAGGGTTTTAGGCCAGGCGCGCGTTAATCGCTGCGGCAAAGTCACGGCACATCTTTTCATCGCCCTCGGCGTTATCCGCCAGCACCTGCTCGCCATCTACCACGCGGATATGCGCCGCCAGGTCGAAGTCTGCCGCCGGTTGCGGCCGCGCGGCCGCCGTGGCTATGGTTTGCTGCGCCTCCTGCCAGGCCTGCGCCACCGTCTGGTTACAGGCTCGCGCCAGATAGTCCGGGTTAAAGCCTTCGCCGGTCAGGCTGCGTAGCGTCTCATCATGGCTGACACCGTTACCCGGTAGCCAGTAGTGATGCGCCAGATCCGGGCCAATCGCCGGGTTATCGGTAAGATAGCCGTCACGCTGCAAAAAGAAATGACGCGTCTGTTCGACCGCCATCAATGCCAGCAGATACCCCTGATAGGAACAGGCCGACTCCAGCGACAACAAATGCGGGATCGCCAGCGTCGGACGCGGGCTGCCGCTAATGCCCAGAATTTTGTGCTCAACCTCACGCGCCAGTGCGGTAATCGCCTCTGGTGTCAGCTGTTGCTCATCCCACTGATACAGCGCCCATTCAAAGTAAGGCACCAGCAGAATATGACGTTCATTGAACGCACGCATCGGCTGACGTGCCGCAATACTGGCTTCAATCAACGCGTCCGGCACCGGCTCACCGGCAGCGTTTTTCGCATAGCGTTTCAACCAATCGGCGTCGTCCAGCAGGCTGTCACAGAACATCGACTGAGTTTCCGCATAGGCCATTGAGGTCGGCGGAAACTCCTGCGAGAAGCAGGGCGCGTTCTGGCAGATATTGGCAAAGTGTGCGGCATGGCCGCCCTCGTGGAACAGCGTATTCAGCCCATGAGCGCCACTGCCCACCTGATCCGGCTGCGCCAGACTGGTGAAGTTAATCCGCGCCGGCAGCCATTTCCCCTGCTGGATAAACGGCGGTACCGGGCCGTGCATAAAGCCGTTTTCATACTTGCCCTGACGCACTAACAGATCGAGATCCATCTGCGCACCACGAAAACCGATATGCAGTCGTTTGAAGCTGTTGATCCAACGCTCCAGCGACTGGGCAAACGGGAAGTAAGGATCCAGTTGTCGGGTCACGTCACCGGCGCTGGCAAAACGGATGTTCCAGGGTTCCAGCGCCTGTTCGCCCTTCTGCGCCGCCAGCTGTTGCAGACTGCGTGAATTGGCTTCGCGGGTTTGCTGTTCAAAGCGGTCCAGAATGGCGAACAACTGCTCCGGCGTCATGCGCTCGGTTTTGTTGACCTTGTAGTCGAAATAGTTGCGAAAACCCATCTGGCGTGCAAAGCGGTTACGCAGGCTAATCAGCTCCGGCAAACCGTTGTGCAACAGCCACTGCTCCAGCTCACGCAGCGCATTCTGCGAACTGCGACGGTAGTCTTCATTTTCATTGGTGGCCTGGTTGGTCAACAGCTCACCGAGCGAGGCGTTTACCCGCTGCCCGGCGGCATTTAGATGGCTGACCGGGTTGGCCTTGCGCCGGGTATACAAGTCCGCCTCGGCACTGATGATCTGATCCAGCAGCGTCTGGGCCTCGGCATCTTCAATGGCGTTACAGTCAAAGAAACGCAGCCAGCCATTCAGCCCATGTTGCAACGCGTCGCGCTGTGCGTCCTGCGGCAGATCGTCCAGCCCAGCCAGCAACTGACGAATTTCCGTCAATCGACGCGGTTCGGCGATAAAGCGTTTATAAGCGCTTTCCACCGCCGAAAAGCGGGCTGAAACATCGTCACCACCGGTGCCCATATAGTTGTGCCAGAACAGATCTTCTTTGGTGCGGTGAACCTCAAGGTAGTCCTGATTCAATTGATTGAAGTAATCGAGAGCCTGTTGCATAACCATCCTTTCAGCCGATTAACGAAGTGTTCGAGTATAGCCAAGGGATTTACGCGCTGCGTAAACGTTCCAATCCCTGTTCCAGGGTATCAACCTCTCCGGCGGCCAGCAGGCAGCAGGCAATTTGCCGTTGGATCGCCAGCGGGATCGCCACCTCACCCGCCAGGCAACGTTCGATCCAGCGCGCGGTCGTCTCGGCATCTTTTGCCGCCGGCAGCTCGGGAATTTCATCCTGCGCCGGTCGTTCCAGCAGTACCTGCTGCTCACCGTTAACCATGTAATGGATCTGTGGGCATCGCTGCGGGTTGGCATAGGCCTCGCCTTCGGTACCGTGCATCAGTAACCCGCGAGCGCCGATTTGGCGGAAAAACGAGGCCACACGGCCAACGTATTCCGGGTGCGATACGCTGGCGATACGCAGTACATCCTGCTCGGCAAACGGGGTGGCCAGTTTGGCCAGGGTATGGGCGCTGTTACGCACCCCCATGCGCCAGCGCAGGCCAAGCTGACGCTCCAGAGGGGCAGACAGGGTGGAAACCGGGATAAACACCACTTCGCCCGCATCCAGCCGCTGCTGAGCATGAGCAGTATCTTGTGACCAGGGCAGGCCCAGCGCCTGGAAGATTTCGGCGCTGGTGACGCGGGTGCTGTCATCGAGCACGCCATGAACCACTACCGGCAGGCCGACACGTTTGAGCAACAGCGCCAACAGCGGCGTCAGGTTCGCCTGTTTGCGCGCACCGTTATAACTCGGCAACACCACCGGCATCGCTCGCCCAAGCGGTGCCTGCAGGCGGATCACCTGCTGTTGCATCGCCTGATAAAAGCCGAGCATTTCCTCTTCGGCTTCGCCTTTAATACGCATGGCAATCAGGATGCCGCCCAGTTCCAATTCACCAACCTCATCGGCCAGCATCTTTTGATAGAGCTGAAAGGCGGTTTCCCGATCCAGATCGCGCGCATGGTTCTTGCCACGGCCGATCTCTTTAATAATTTTGGTGTAATCCATGGTCTGCTTTCCCCTGATTCAGTCTGGAGTCAGCATACCTTATCCACGCCGCCGCTCAACCTCATCTGCCAGTTGCTGCTGGTCAACATCACCGGCTCGCAGCGCGGCGATCACCCCCTCGACATCTTCGGCGTTGCGGTTCTGGCTCATCTTCCATTTGCCTTCGCGGTGAGTCACGGCGATCTCGATACCGACAATGCCCCTGATCTGCGCAGCGATATAATTGGCCGGAGCATCGTCGATTTGCCAGGGTTCAGGCTGGCGGCCTTCCTGCAACGCCGTCAACCCGTCCAGCTGTTGTCGCAACCAGCCCGCGTCCTCCGTTACCCGCGGCACACCGCGCAGTTGCACCACGCTGTAATTCCAGGTCGGCACCACCTTGCCGGTCTGACGCTTGGTTTCATACCAGCCCGGCGAGACATAGCCCTCCGGCCCCTGAAACACCACCAGGCACTCCTGCACGGTCTGTAGCAAGGACCAATGGGGATTGGCGCGGGACAGGTGCGCCCGCAACACAATGTTGCCCTGCTCATCGGCGTCAATCAAAAACGGCAGCGGGTCCGCTACCAGCCCCTGTTCACCGTGGCTGATTAACATGCCCAGCGGGTGGGCACGCACCAGCGCAATTTGACTTTCCAGGCGGTCATCGCGAAATGAAGCGGGTTGATACATGGCGTAAGGCATCCTTTAGCATTTTCGGAGGGGTGGAATAGCAATACCACCCGCCACAGCTTTACTAAAGATCCACTTTGCGCTGTTGTTGGATGATCCACCTCAGCAGCACCAGGGCAACGACCATCGCCAGCAGGTTGTAAACCATTGCCCCGGCAAACGCCCGCCCATAACCCTCTGCGCCCGCACCGCCCGCCAACAAGGGAACAAAAAACGCGCCGCTGGCGGCAATTCCCAACGCTCCACCCACCTGTTGCACGGTGGAAATTACCCCTGCCGCCATCCCTGCCTGCTGTTCTTTTGCCAATCCGAGCACCAGATTAAGCAGCGGCGTCATACTCAGTGCCTGACCAAAACCCAGAATCACCAGGCCCGGCAACAGCCACAGTGGCTGAACCAGCGCCGCGCCCCACAGTACCTGCGCCACCAGCAGTGCCATCCCGGTGGCGTAAATCACCACGCCAAACGCCAGCACGCCATTGCCCCAGCGCTGTACCAGCGTCGGTGCCAGCAATGAGGCCAGCATAAATGCCACGCTGGCAGGCGCAAACAGGCTACCGGCCTGAAACGGCGTCAGGCCAATCCCCGCCTGCAACAGCAGGGCAAAACACAAAAAGAACGAAGAGGCAGTCGAATAAATCGCCAGTACCACCGCCACACCCGGGGCAAAACTCCCCTGCCGCAACAACGCCGGATCGAGCACCGCATCCCCCGCACGCTGCGCCAACCGCCGTTCCCAGCGGATAAAGGCCCACAGCACCGCTATGCCCAGCGCCAGCGTAGGCAACACCCACCAGGGCCAGCCACGCGACGGCCCTTCCAGCAGCGGAACCAGCAGTAACAACAGCCCGGTTGCCGCCAACAGCAGGCCAACGCCATCCAGCCGCTGCGCCTGTTCGAGGCGTGATTCGGGAATATGCCGCGCCGCCAGCATGGCCAGCGCTCCCACCGGCAGATTGATCAGGAAAATCATTCGCCAACCGCTGCCGAAGATATCGGCTTCGATAATAAAGCCACCGAAAATCTGACCAAAAATCGCCGCCAGCCCCAGCGTCATGCCCAGCCAGGCAAAGGCCCGCCGCCGCTGCTGCGGGCTGTACAACACCCGCAGCAACGCATAGATCTGCGGGAACAACAGCGCCGCCGTCGCCCCTTGCAAAAAACGCGCTACGATCAACATGCTCAGAGAGGTCGCCATGCCACACAGCGCCGACGTCAGCGTAAAACCCAACATGCCGAGACTGAACATGCGACGACGACCAAAGCGATCGCCCAGCCGCCCGCCGGCAATCAGTAACACGCCGAATGCCAGTTCATAACCGGCAATAATCAACCCTACACCGGCAAAGTCAGCGGCGAATTGCTGCTGGATCACCGGCGCTGCCACGTTCACCACAAACAGGTCGAACACCGTGACAAAACCGCCCAGCAATAACACCGGCAAACCGGGAAGACGACGAGCTCCACTAGCTAATGACTGTTCCATAAATGCCTCCAAAGATTGGGATGGCGGCAGTATGGAACATGTCCTAAACTGTTACTATATAGCCCGTTATACTATTACTAACAGCAACAGGACAGCCACTATGCCGCCGCGCACCCTCAACCGAACCCGCCAGGATCTGGCGGATTTTCTGCGTCAAAAGCGTGAGAAGTTATCGCCGCAGGCGGTTGGCTTGCCGAGTGGCACCCGGCGTAGAACGCCGGGGCTGCGGCGTGAAGAAGTGGCCGCCCTGGCAGGCGTCGGCCTCACCTGGTACACCTGGCTGGAACAGGGCCGAGAAATCAACGCCTCGGTGGATTTTCTGGAGAATCTGGCACGGGTGCTGAAGCTGGACGCAACCGGGCGCTACCATCTGTTTTTGCTGGCGCATCAGCGCCCGCCGGTACCGGTCGGTCATCAGTGGTGTCAGGTTTCGCCGCTGGTGCGCCGCCTGCTGGACGATCTGCAACTGCGGCCGGCTTACGTCATGAACCTGAGCTGGGATATCATCGCCTGGAACCCGGCGGCGGACCGGCTGTTCGCCATTGGCGATCGCCCTGCGCAGCAGCGCAACATGCTGTGGATGCTGTTCGCCGACCCACAGCTCAACCAACGGCTGGTGGAGTGGCAGTCGCAGGCGCCACAGGTTGTTGCCAGCTTTCGCCGCGATTACGCCCGCGCCCCGGAAGACGCCACCATGCAGCAACGGGTGCAGGCACTGGAACAGGTATCACCGCAGTTCCGCCAACTGTGGCAGCAGCATGATATTCACGGTCGTTGCCAAGGGCAGCGTACTTTCAAGGTGCCGGAGGTCGGCCAGGTAACTTTTGAACATGCGTCGTTCATTGTCGATGAGGAAAATCATTTACGCCTGGTGATGTACAGCGCGCTGGCGCAATGCCCGGCCAGCGCGGCGTTTGAGGCGTTATTGCAGGAGTAAGGCTATTTACGACTGTCAAAAATCAGCTTGCAGGCCAGCCCGGCAAACACGCCACTCAGCAAGTAATTCGGCCAACGCGCACTGAAGCGACGGCCGACAAAACGGCTTTTCATACTGCTGACCGCCATAATCAAGCCGCCGTTAATCAGCAGCCCCACCAGGTTCAGCACCGTCGCCAGTAACAGCATCTGCACCACCAACGAACCGGCCTGCGGATCGATAAACTGCGGGAACAAAGCCAGAACGAACAGCGCCATTTTGGGATTGAGGATATTGGTAAACAGCCCCTGGCGAAAAATCCGCATGGCAGGTACCGCCGTTAACCCGGCGGAGGCCTGCAAACTGCTGCCGGTTCGTAGCGTTTTCCAGGCCAGATACAGCAAATAGGCCGCCCCTAACATACGCACCGCGTCATAGGCCAGCGGCACCGCGACGAACAGTTGTGACAAACCTAACGCTGCCGCCAAAGCGTGGCAATAGGTGCCGAGCTGGATCCCCGCCAGCGACGCGAAACCCGCACGACGCCCCTGACTGACGCTGCGCGAAGCAATCAGCAGCATATCCGGGCCGGGAGTTACCGCCAGCGCCAGACAGGCGCCGGAAAACAGCAAAAGTGTGGAAACATCAACCATAAATCACCTGGTACCGCGTAGCGGGAAACAGGCTTTATCATAGCTCTGCCGCAGCCATTTTCCAGCACTGTCACTGTTCAGGTGCCTGCTTGCCACCTGGCGTAGGCGTTAGCCGCACGCGGCGCTCACCCAGCAGGTTCATGCCTGCGGCTGCCAGCAGGATGATGGCCGCACCGGCAAACTGCAGCGCCACCAAGTGATGGTCAAACGCCAGGCGGTCTACCAGCATGGCGGCAATCGGATAAATAAACGACAGCGAGCCGATCAGGTTGGTCGGCAGCTTTTGGATCGCGCCATACAGCAACACGTACATGAACCCGGTGTGCAATACCCCGAGCGTCAGCAGCATGCCCCATTGCCCGGCATTGGCCGATGCATGGAAATCCACCAGCGGCAGCAGCATCACTACGCCGACCGTCACCTGAATCAACGCAATCAGGTGTGGCGGCGTTCCTTTCAGCCGTTTTGCGGCCAGCGCCATGAGGGCATAGAAAAATGCGGCCCCCAGCGCCAGCAAAATACCCATCAGGTAGTTGTTCTGTCCGCCCGCCTGCTTCGGCTGCGCCAACACCACCAGCATCATGCCGATAAACGCCAGCACCAGCCATAACAGCTTGCGGGCAGTCAGCTTCTCACCCAGGAACAACGCCCCCAGCGCCACCAGCATAAATGGCTGGGTGTTGTACACCGCCGTAGCGATGGAGATAGACGCATAGGAATAAGCGGCAAACAGCAGCAGCCAGTTGATCACCAGCGCAATGCCGCCGGCAATCGCCACCAACAGCGTGGTGCGGGTCAGACTGTCACGCCGCAGTTGGCCCAGCGCCGCACAAATTGCCAGCAATACCAGCGCCCCCACCGCACAGCGCCAGAACACCACGTTCACTACCGATTGGCCGGACATCAACACAAACCAACCAATGGTGCCGGAAATCAGCATCGCGGCAATCATCTCCAGCGAGCCGCGTTTTATCTCTGCGTTCATCGTTATTTCCTCAGGGTAAGCCAATACGCTTAGCTTGCGACTTTCCCGCACTAGTTTCCATGGCATAAAAAAGGCCAACATGCTTAACTGCCTTTTTATTGAAGGCATAAACATGAATTAACCTAATGGAGACCTTATGGATGATATCGACCGCCAAATCCTGACCCTGCTGGCCGAGGACGCACGGGTGTCGCTGAAAACGCTCAGCGCCAGAGCCGGGTTGTCTTCACCCAGCACTTCAGAACGCCTGCGTCGGCTGGAAGAAAATGGCGTGATCCAGGGTTATACCCTCAACGTCAACTTACAGGCATTGGGCTACGCTTTTCAGTCGCTGGTGCGCATCAAACCGCTGCCAGGCATGCTCAAGAAGGTCGAACAGCTGATCCAGGATATCCCGGAGGTGATTGAGTGCGACAAGGTGACCGGTGAGGACTGTTTTATCGTGCGGCTGGTGGCGCACTCGATGGAGCAACTCGACCAGATCCTCGATCGGCTGGCCGAGCGCGCGCAGAGCAACACTTCCATCGTCAAAACCACGCCGGTGAAGCGCCGCCTGCCCCCGCTGCTTTAATTAACGCGTGCGTCGGCGGGCGAACGGATTTTTGCGTTTTTTGTCTTTTTTCTCCGCCGCAGCGGCAGATTTGACCGCGGCCAGGTGCGCCTTGTCGGCCTCCGGCACTTCCCGCTGTTCGATAGGAAATACCGGCAGTGACGCCAGCAAGCGCGAACCATAGCTTTTGGTCAGCAGGCGGCGATCGTAAATCACGATCTCACCGTGGCACTCATTACTGCGGATCAGTCGCCCCACCTGCTGGATCAGGTTGAACGAGGCGCTTGGCAGGCTCTGCACCTCAAACGGATAACGCTTCAGCGATTTTAGCCATTCGCCCTCGGTCAGGATCACCGGGCTGTCGATCGGTGGGAAAGCAATTTTGTGAATATGCACCTGAGTCAGCAGTTCACCTTTCAGATCCAGCCCTTCGGCAAACGACTGCAGGCCGATTAACACGCTGGCCGTGCCCTTTTCAACCCGTTTACGGTGTTCTTCCACCAGCCGATAGCGCGGCTGATCGCCCTGTACCAGCAGCATCAGGCGCAGGTCGGTCACATAGCTGAGGAAGGTCTGCATCGCCCGATGGCTGCTGAACAGGATCAGCATCCCCTTGTGTTTGCCGGTGGCCTGCTCGGCGCGGAAAAAGCGCGCCATCTCTTCCAGATGTTCGGCCTCATTGGCGATCGCCGGCTCAAAGCGCATATTCGGAATAACAATCTTGCCCTGTTCCACATGATTAAACGGTGAAGACAGGGATTCGAAGCGATCGCCGGCCTTTTCACTTAATCCGCTCATTTCTTGCAGGCGCGCAAAGCTGTTCAGCGAGCGCAGCGTCGCCGAGGTGATCACCACGTGCGGCACCTTGCGCCACAGCAGTTTTTCCAACTGATCGCTGACGCGAATGCCCACGCAATGCAGGTATAGATGAGTGACGTTATCGCGCAGATCGCGCGTGACCCATTTGGAGATCGGTGCATTGGAAGATTTATCCAGCGCGGCCAGCCGCCACAGCTTGCTCATCGCCTCCAGATAGCCCAGGGTGCGGCTCATCTGAATGATGGAACGGTGCAGCCGCACAATGTCGTGCTTGCCGGTCTGTTCGCTGAGGTCATTGACGATAAACTCCGCCACCCCACGCAAGGCGTCGGTCAGCTTGAATAATCGTGCGCAGGTTTCTACCATCTCCGTCGGCAGTTCCCCCATTTCAAATCGATGTTCGGCGATGACCGTATCGGTCGGCAGATAGGCGCTGACCTGATGCTCGAAGATTTGGATCAGTTCGCGCAGTTCTTCGCAGTGGTTCTTCAAACGTTCGCCATTCGCCAACCCCGGCGGGCTTTTCGGCCGGTATTGCGTCATGCACTGCTCAACCTGGCGCACGATCATGTCCAGCTGCAGATTGGTCGACAAGGCAGTGATTTCGCCTTCAATCTCCAGCGCGTCACGCGCTACTTCCGGCAGATGATGCCCTTCGTCCAGCACCAGCAGCAGCTCTTTCGGGTTCGGCAGTACCGACTCGGTTTCCAGCGCCGCCATCACCAACGCATGGTTAGCCACCACCACGTCGGCGGTTTCAATCTCTTTACGGGCGATATAAAACGGGCATTCACGAATGTAATGGCAGTTACGGCCCAGGCAGTTGGCTTTATCGGTGCTCAGCTTGATCCACAGCGGATCGTCAATCGACAGTTGATAATGGTCGCGCAGCCCGTCCCACTCATGGCGGCCAAGCGCCTTGCTCAGCTTTTGGCACAGCGCCTGTTCTTCGCCGCTCGAAGGCGCCAGCTCGTCGCCCAGAAACAGCATCAGGTCACCCTGTTCGCTGACGTCAGTGCAAAGCGCCGCCAGGTTACGCGGGCAAACATAGCGCCCGCGGCCAAAGGCACCGGTAAATTTCAGATCGGGAATGATCTTCTTCAGTAGGGGTAAATCTTTGCTGTAGATCTGATCCTGCAGCGCCACGTTGGCGGTGCTGACCACCAGCGGCTTGCTTTCGGCGCGGCCAACGGCGATCCCCGGGATCAGGTACGACAAGGTTTTGCCCACGCCGGTCGGTGCCTCAATCGCCAGGTGGCGTGGGTAATCACCGGCCAGCGTTTTTGCCACTTCGGCGATCATCTGCCGTTGCGGTGCACGGGAAATAAAATCCGGTATTTGCTGCTGCAGGGCTTTGTACCACTGGCCAATCTGATCTTTAACTGCGGGGGAGAGCGCCATTCAACTCTATATCTCTACGAAATGATGGCGCTATTGTCCCACAGACCGTCGGCCGCGTCAGCCTGGCCTTCGATCATTGAGGCACGCCCCGCACTGAACGACCATTCGTCCAACTGAGTGGTGGTGATCACCACCATCACATCTTGCGGCCGCAACTGCAGATTTTCCGCCAGCAGTTCCGCCAACCGCTGATAAAAACGCTGCTTGGTCAGGGTATCGCGCGGACGACCAGCGGTAATGTAGAACAGCACAAAATCCGCCGAACGCGGGCCGCCAAGATAGTCGCGATCGTAAATCAATTCGCCGGGGCGATATTGATCGATGGCCTGGAATTTATCGGCCAGCGGGACATTGAAGGTTTCGACCAGCGCCTGATGCAGGCTGTCGGACAGGGTTTTCAGGTATTGCGCAGACTTCCCCTGATGCAAAGCAATGCGGCTAAATGGCATGAGGCTACTCCTGTTTCAGTTCGCGCAAGCGCGTTACGGCACAAGCGGCCGCAGGCCAGCCGGCATAGAACGCCAGATGAGTGATCAACTCGGCAAGCTGTTCGACGTTCACGCCATTGCGCTGGGCCAGTTGCAGATGAAACGGCAATTGCTCCACGCGGTTGAGCGCCACCAGCGCCGCCACGGTGATCAGGCTACGCTCACGCGGTGTCAGTATTGGCCGCTGCCACACATCGTCAAATAATACGTTGTCACTGAGCTGCGCCAGCTTGGGGGCAATGTCGCCGAACGTCTGTTGCCCGGCCTGTTGAGAAGGTTGCATCACACTCTCCTGCTGTTTAACGGATGCTCTTAAGCTATCCGCAATCCTTATTGGTGAAAATCGGGATTTTTAGCAGTCTTTGTCCATAAAATCAGGACTGTTAAAACATTGAGCGGCGTTCGAGACTGCCCGATGCATAAATCTCACATATGATTCCTCCAGAAGCCTGGGGCGATATTGTTAGCGACAAACCGACCACCGACACTTGTCTGATGAAGAAATTCACTCTTTCCGCAACTTTTTTAATCGTTCGACATGGAAATGAATATTTTGTCATAAATAGATCACATAACTACGGTAAAAAACCTGCGCTGCAAACAAAACGGGCGGCACAGTGAAACAGCAGTACAACTGATGATAAGCGTCTTTCAATCGAATAAAGCAGGGTAAATCATGAAACCTAATCTTCTGGCCGTTATTATTCCGGCACTTTTAATTGCGCAGACAGCACAGGCAGCGGAAATCTACAATAAAGACGGCAACAAACTTGATTTTTACGGCCGCGTAAAAGCACTGCACTATTTCTCTGACGATGCCGGTAATGATGGCGATAAAACCTATGTGCGTATCGGTTTTAAAGGCGCTACACAAATTAACGATATGCTGACTGGTTATGGCCAGTGGGAATATCAGATTGCTGCCAACCATGCTGAGGCTGACGGCACCAAAGATACCAAAACCCGTTTGGGCTTTGCTGGTCTGAAATATAAAGACATCGGTTCATTCGACTACGGCCGCAACTACGGCATTATCTATGACGTCGGCGCCTGGACGGATATGCTGCCTGAGTTCGGTGATGATGCCTACGTCAAGACCGACAACTTTATGAACGGCCGTACCAACGGCGTAGCAACCTACCGTAACAACGACTTCTTCGGCCTGGTTGAAGGTCTGAAATTCGCTGTTCAGTACCAGGGCAAAAACGAAAACGACGGCCGCGCCAACAGCAAAGCGAATGGCGACGGCTGGGGCCTGTCTTCCAGCTATGAAATCATCGACGGCCTGAGCGTCGGTGCTGCCTACGCCTCTTCCAACCGTACCGCAGGCCAAAAAGCAGGCACCTTCGGTAAAGGCGATAAAGCGGATATCTGGGCCGGCGGCCTGAAATACGACAATAACGACGTTTATTTGGCAGCGACCTACTCGCAAAGCCGTAATATCGCGCCTATTTCCGGCACCGCGACCATCAATAATACTTCCACCTCCGTTAGCGGCTTTGCCAATAAGGCGGAAGGTCTGGAATTGGTTGCGCAATACCAGTTCGACTTCGGTCTGCGTCCATCGCTGGGTTATGTTCAGCAGAAAGGCAAAGATATTGAAGGCATCGGCGACGCCGACCTGGTGAAATATATCGACGTTGGCGCTTACTACTATTTCAACAAGAACATGTCTACCTATGTCGATTATAAAATCAACCAACTCGACAGCGGCAACAAGCTGGGTCTGAAAGACGACAACGTCATCGCCGTCGCCCTGACCTACCAGTTCTGATGTGATGAAATAACCACCACTGCAAACCTTAGCTTCACTTGATACCCAGAGTTACTTCGCCGGGCGGCAACGCCCGGTTTTTTCATTTGGTGCCCTGGCCGCCCTTCGCCTCTCATCGCCGCATCAGGAAACTTGCCTTATAAAACAAACGGGTCTACATCTATATGTTGCGCAAATCAACCTGGATGACCTATGCCAACCACTTCCCCATTCGAATACCACTCAGCACTGCGCTACAGCAGTGACGAGCTGGCGCAGATCCTTTGCCACTGTTTTGAAAACTACATTGTGCGCTTCGTCATTGATGGTGACACCTTCGCCCGTCGTTTTGGTGCCGAAGACCTCAGCCTGAATGACAGCATTATTGTCACGCACCAACAGCAACCGGTGGCGCTGGCGTTGATTAGCCGCCGTGGTTTGCACAGTCGGGTATCGGCGCTGTCCATCCGACCGGAAATGCGTGGTAAAGGGTTGGGAAAAGCGCTGATGAAACGCATTGTCGCCGATGCGCGTGAGCGCGGTGACCGCCAGCTGTCGCTGGAGGTGATCGAAGGCAACGACCCCGCGATTGCGCTGTACCATCAGGCTGGGCTGCAAATCGTCCGCACGCTGACCGGGCATCTGGCCGGCCCGCAGATAGCCACCGAAGTTGCAGAACTGCAAGAGGTCGATCCGCTGTTCGTCTCCCACCGCCTGATTGCCGATGGCGCCACCGACCTGCCTTGGCTGATCGCCCCGGAATCGCTGTTCAAACTGCCCGGCAAGCCCTATGCCTTTGCCCTGGAACAACACCAGGCCTATGCGGTGGTGCAGGTCGGCGCGGATAAGTGCTTTTTACGCATGATTTACGTCCCGCCGCAGCACCGTTTCCAGGGCCATGCCCGGGCGATGCTGGCCGCGTTACAGACGAAATTCGCGTCGCTACCGCTGACGGCCAACGTTTACGTTCCCGAAGTGGCTGCCCCCTTCTTCGCCAGGCTCGGCTGGCAGCAGGACGCGTTACGCCAGTTTGAAATGACGATGACCTTAGGCACACCACAATAACAAGCAGAGAGTGATTCATTTATGGCAGGAATAAATACACAGAAAATGGCCCTTGGCGCGGCCATCGGCATGGCGCTACTGACCCTGACCGGCTGCGCGCAGCCGCCAAAAACCGACCTGCAGGCCCAGCAACGCCTGGCAGATCAGTCAGTGCTGGCCCTGAACTGGTTCCAGCAGTCCGGGGAATATCAGGCGCTGTCACACCAGGCGTTCAACAGTGCCAAACTGGCCTTTGATCAGGCCAGGGCCACGCCGGGCAAGAAGAAAGCGGTGGTGGTAGATCTGGACGAAACCCTGCTGGACAACAGCCCTTATTCCGGCTGGCAGGCAAAGCAGGGCCAACCTTTCGCCGCTGCCACCTGGGCCAAATGGTCGCAGGCAGAGCAGGCCGGTGCGGTACCGGGCGCCGTGCAATTTGCCCGTTACGTCAACAGCCATCAGGGTACCATGTTCTACGTTTCCAACCGCAAGCAGTCTGAATACGCCGCCACGGTGGCCAATATGCAGAAGCTGGGCTTTACCGGCATGTCGGAAAAAACCGTGCTGCTCAGCGGTGACACCTCCAACAAACAGCCCCGCTTCGACGCCATCAAAAACGCGGGCTACGATATTGTGGTCTACGCCGGTGACAACCTGAACGACTTCGGGGCCGCGACCTACCACAAGGATAACGCACAGCGCCGGGCGTTTGTCGCCGACAACCAAAGCAAGTTCGGTACCGAATACATCGTGCTGCCGAACCCGCTGTACGGCGACTGGGAAAGTGGCATGGCGCAGGACTATAACAAGCTGACGCCGGAGCAAAAATTGCTGATACGCCAACAGGCTATCAAGGCCTGGAACGGGCAGTAGTTGGGTTAGATAGATGCTGCAGTCAGTGCCCTCACTGAGTCTATTACCCTATGGGTTTCGAGTTGCAGCCAACAACGTTGCAGCTTGAAAGACGACGGGGAAAATTACAGCAACTTATACATATAACTGGTGGCATCCAGCGCGCTGCCGTTGCTGGCGAGAGCGTATTGCGGAATGCTGCCCGCCAGTTGAAAACCCAACAGGCGATACATGCCCTCCGCCGTATCGCCTGTCAGGGTATCGAGCACCAATAAATGCCGATGCTGCTCAAGTGCGCTTTGTTGCACCTGCTGCATCAGGCTGCGGGCAATACCCCGGCGGCGAGCGTCCGGGTGCACCATCAGTTTTACCACCTCAGCCCGGTGGCGGCCGTTGTCCGGCATCGCCAGCAGCAACTGCACCGTCCCCACCACGCGCCCGGCATCGTATGCCACCAGCAGCAACCTTTCCCCACGCTCAATCGCCGGTAACAGGCTGCGCCAGAACGCCTGCGCCTGCTCCAGTGTGAACGGCATGACAAAACCAATGCTCGCCCCCTGGGCGACGCTGGCCTGCAGCATTTCGGCCAGTTCCGGGATCGCGTTTTGTGCCGCCTCGGCATTCAGTTGCTGTATCTCAATCATGATTAAGGCCTGCTGATAACAAGGGTGTAGTGGGCCGGCTCAGGGCCGGGAGCATGAAATTTTGAAGCGCCGAACAGCCGATAACGCAGGCAGTCACCCGGCTCAAGCTGGAAAGCTCTGCCCTCCAGCGTCAGTTCGAGCCGCCCTGCCAGCAGCCACAGATGGTGCTCAAGCGCATGCACCGAAGGCGCGTCATAGGCAATCACCGCCCCGGCCTCGAGTGTGCATTCAATAAATTCGGCCTTATACAGGGCAGCAGGCGGTGATACCGAACGGCGATGAAAACCACTGGCGCGATCAACCCACACCGTCTGCTGTTCACGATGCAGCAACTCCGGCGGCTCGTCCTCGACCTCGCTCAGTAGCCGCGACATGGTCAGCCCATAGGCCGAGCACAGTTTGTTTAATAATGAAGCGGTCGGGCTGGTTTCAGCGCGTTCGACCCGCGACAACGTCGCCCGGCTGATGCCGGTTTGCTGCGCCAATTCCTCCAGCGACCAGCCCTGCTGCTGGCGTAAATCAGACAGTCGCTGCGCCAGTCTGAGATCGGCACTTTCCAATCCGTTATCCATCATTAAGTCTCTGACACGAAAAATCCCATATAAGAGAAATAATCTCAAATACGGGATTCGTCAACCAGATTTTTAATTGGTGGTAACTTTTTCGCTGCTAGGACGACAGAGCCGACGAGTCTGGTACCCGCTTGTCGCTGTCGGCAACCGGCGGGGCAATCGCCGCGCAGCGCCAGGCGCTGAACACCGCCAGCAGCGGCGCCAATGCAAACAGCAGGAACAGCCAGCGTGCAGCGGAGGCCGCGCCCTGCGCCCCACCCGGCACATTCAACCCGGCCAGGTTGGCAATCATCCCGGCCAACGCAGCACCAAAGGCGGTCGCAAACAATTGCACCGTCGTGATCGACGCCCCGGCAATATCCTTATCGGCCTCAGGCGAAACCTGCAGAATACGCGTCAACAGGTGTGGCCAGCCGAAACCAATACCAAAGCCCACCAGCGTCAGGGCCATCACAATCGGCGTCAGCCCTGCCCAATGACCGCCGGAAGGTATCGGCATCAGCAGGCCCAATGCCAGTAGCCCAACCAACACCAATATCGGCCCGCTGACAATGGCCCGGCGGATGCCCGCACTGCGCCAGCCGGAACTGAGGATTTCAGATAACGTCCACCCCGCCGCCATGGTGGCTGCGATATAACCGGAAATCAGCGGGGACTGGCCGTGCAGCGTTTGCAGGAAATAAGGCACGAAGATTTCACTGGTCATGCCCACCACCAGCAAAGAAACGGTGATATACAACGAGGCCAGCGACGAACCATGATGCAAAGCCCCCTTCGGCAGAAGCCGGGCACGGGAGTGCGCTTCACGCTGTATCAGCCAGGCCATCATCAGCACTGCCAACGCAATGCCGCCAAGATTGACCCACGCGCTGTCCGCCAGGCTGCCGGCGGACACCACCATTACCGCCGTCGCCAACAGCAGTAGCTGAGCCAACGGCAGCGGTGCCGCCCGTTGCTGCGGTTTGCCTTTTGGCAGGATCAGGAAGGTAAACCCGGCGTACAGCACCATCACCGGCAACAGGATACCAAAGGCCCAGCGCCAGGCATTCAGTTCGGCAAAAATGCCGCCCACCGCCGGTCCCACCAGGGTCGCGATGCCCCACATCGCCGAAATCAACGCCATCGCCCGCGGCCATAGCTTTTGTTCAAAGACCAGATTGATCATGGCGTACGAAAGCGCGAAAATCAGCCCGCCGCCGAAGCCCTGCACGGTTCTGCCGATCAGCATCACCGGCATTGACGGCGCCAGCGCGCACAGCATTGCCCCGGCAATAAAGAACAGTGACGCCACTACGTAGGCACTGCGAGCCCCGTAACCGCTGAGTAAACGAGCCGATAATGCCGAACCCAGAATCGACGCCACCACAAACAGCGTAGTATTCCAGGCATACAGGCTCAGGCCACCAATATCCTGCACCACCGAGGGCAGAATGGTGGTGGCGACCAGAATATTGATGGCGTGCAGCGCTACGCCGAGTGAGAGCGCGATCGCACTGGCACCATTTTTACCAGAAAAGAGATCGGCCCAGCGGCTATCATCGTTGGTTATCACAGTTGTCGTCCTGTTTTCAGAGGAATGGCATTGAGTTAATCGTGATACTGCGTTAGATTTAACAAGAATTATCTTGGAATAAGAGTAGGGCGAGGCGGAGAAATATGTCAAGAATAAACTTGGAAAATAGCGGTAGTCCCGCACAATCGGTCAGTGACCGTTTGCTGACACTGTTAAAAACCCGCGGCCCACAGCAAGCTTCTGATGCAGGTAAAGTCCTTGGTACCACCGGTGAGGCCGCGCGCCAGCAGTTCGTCAAACTGGCAAAAGATGGGTTGGTTGAAGCGGTAGCGGAAACTCGCGGTGTCGGCCGTCCGGTGCAGCTCTGGCACCTGACCGCCGCAGGCAATGCCCGTTTTCCGGATACCCATTCCGAACTGACAGTACAGCTGCTGCGCACCGTTCGTGACAAGCTGGGCGAACAGGCAATCGAATTGTTGATCGACACCCGCGAGCAGGAAACGCGCATTAATTACAAACAGGCAATGGTCGGAGCCACGGATTTGCAGGAACGCGTGGCGCGCCTGACGGCGCTCCGTTGTCGCGAAGGCTACATGGCCGAATCGCGCCTACAGGAAGACGGCTCTTTTCTGCTGGTAGAAAACCACTGCCCAATTTGCGCCGCCGCCACCGTTTGCCAGGGTTTCTGCCGCGCAGAATTGAGCATTTTCACCGAGGTATTGCAGGCGCAGGTTGAACGCTCAGAACATATTCTGGCCGGTGCACGCCGCTGCGCGTACCGTATTTCATTGCTGTAACCGACACCCGGCGTAAGGCAGCCCGCAGGCTGGCGTCATCCGATGAGTAAACACCGGATAGCCAGCCCATTGCACGCTAAAAAAAGTACTGAAAAGCGTTGCTTATCCTCTGCCCAATCGGGTTTACTGAACCCTCTAATAATAACCTTCCCTGCAGAATTAAAATCCATGCCAAGCCAAAGTAGCCGTAACGTCCTGCCGTTAATCGGGGCGCTGTTCACGTTATATATTGTCTGGGGTTCGACCTATTTCGTTATTCGTCTGGGCGTCGAGAGCTGGCCGCCGCTGATGATGGCCGGTATCCGCTTCCTGGTCGCCGGTATTGTGCTGTTTGGCTTTTTAGCGCTGCGCGGCCATGCATTGCCGACGGCAAAGCAGTGGCTGGCTGCCGGCACCATTGGCATTTTGCTGCTGGCGGTGGGCAACGGCCTGGTGACGGTGGCAGAACATCAGCATGTGCCTTCCGGCATTGCCGCCGTAATGGTGGCGACGGTGCCGCTGTTCACCCTGTGTTTCAGCCTGCTGTGGGGCATGCGCAATACCAAGCTTGAGTGGGCTGGGATTGGTCTGGGATTGGTGGGGATTATATTGCTTAATACCGGTAATAATCTGGTCGGCAACCCTACCGGCGCACTGCTGATCCTGCTGGCCTCCGCCAGTTGGGCCTTTGGTTCGGTACTGGGATCGCGCATTTCTCTGCCGGCCGGGCCAATGGCCGGGGCAGCGGAAATGCTGGTGGCCGGTGTGGTGCTGCTGGTTGTCAGCCAGCTCAGCGGTGAGCGTTTGACGCAGATGCCCAGCGCCAAAGGCTTCTTTGCACTGGGTTATCTGATTGTCTTCGGTTCGATGCTGGCGATTAGCGCCTATATGTTTTTGCTGAAAAACGTACGCCCGGCGGTGGCAACCAGCTATGCCTACGTCAATCCGGTGGTAGCGGTGCTGCTCGGCATCGGCTTTGCCGGCGAATCGCTGGCCCCGCGTGAATGGGCAGCACTGGTGATTATCGTCGCGGCGGTAGTACTGGTGACCCTTGGCAAATTCCTGTTTACGCGTCCGTCCAAAGTTCAGTCGGTCGGCAGCATTAAAGAGTGACCAAAATGGCGGTCTGCCGGCCGCCATTCAAAACGATTCTTGTTTCACTTGGCAAAGAGACTATAATTCCCGCTGTTCCGGGCAACCTGCGAAATTATCCCAATGCTTAAAAAATCGTTCATTATCGTTATCTTTCTCTGTGCCTTTGGTTCACTCGGCGGCGTCTTCCTGGCCGGGCTGAATATGTACACCCGTTCCACTACGCCAAGCGAAGAAACCACCACTTCCAGCGAAGCCGCTGCCAGCGCTACCCCGGCAGCCAGCATTCAGACCAAGTGATGCGCCATCCAGTCCTGACAGCGCTGCTGTAAAAAGCGCTGCAGCAACCTGACGCGCTCCGACACCTGCGAGCGATGTGGACAAACCAGGCTGATGGGCACCGCGTCGCTTTGCCACTCCGGCAACAGCGTCACCAAACGCCCGGCCTGAATATCTGCCACCACATCAATCGCTGATTTGCGGACAATCCCGTGCCCGGCCAGCGCCCAGCGACGCGCTATTTCACCGTCATCGGTAAAGTAGCGGCCAGTCAGCGGCACCTCCGTCAATTCATCGCCTCGCCAAAAACGCCATTCTACCTGCCTGTGCCCACTGGGTTGGTAAATCAGAATGCTGTGCTGAGCAAGTTCGGCTGGCGTTTGCGGCGCGCCATGCTGCTGCAGATAAGCCGGACTGGCGCAAATCAAGCGTCGGTGCTGCGGCAGGATCGGTAGCGCCACCAGCGAAGAGTCCGCCAGTTGACCAAAACGCAGCGCAATATCCACCGGTTCACGAAACAGATCGGCATGGCGGTCATTAATCAGTAACTGCAGTTGGATATGCGGGTGTTGCCGTTGGAATTCATCAAGCCAGCCCAGCAACAGGTTGCGGCCAAAATCCGAGGGTGCGGAGATCTGCAGCACGCCGGACAACCCCTGATGTTTCTCGCGTATCGCCTGCTCGCCCTCCGCCAGCGCCCCCAAGGCCAGCCGGGCACTGTCGAGATAGCGCTGCCCTTCTTCCGTCAGGCGCAAGCTACGGGTAGAACGCACCAGCAGCCGTACCCCCAAGCGCTGTTCCAGCCTTTTAATCGCAATGCTGGCGGCCGCCGGCGTCATATCCAACGCACGCGCCGCCGCTGAAAAGCTGCCGCCCTCCACCGTACGGACAAACACTTCGAGGTCGATAAAGGATGTCATGGGTTATTCCTGCTGCGCACCAATTATTAAAATAATTTTACAAGTGTTTGCCATTTAGGCCAATTGCTCACGCATTTTCAATCAGGAATGATAGATAGCACTGAAACTCACTGAAATTGAGGCGCTATCATGACTAATCCTTCTTCTTCCCTGAACCGGCAAAAACTGGTGATCCTCGGCGGTAACAGCGGCATTGGTGCGGCAGTGGCTTATGCCGCGATAGAACGCGGGGCCAATGTGGTGTTGGCTTCCCGCCGCGTCGGCAGCATGCAGCACTATCAGCCAGCCGACGGTAGCGGTAACCTGCGGGTGATGCAGGCTGACGTGACCGATGAAAGCTCACTGAGGGCGCTGTTTGCCGAAGTCGGCGAGTTCGATCATCTGGTCTTCACTGCAGGGCCGCTGGTGCAGGCCAGACTGCTGGCGGATACCGATTTTGACGAGGCGCAGGCCAACTTCGACGTCAAACTGTGGGGCGCCCTGCGCGCCATTCAGGCGGCATTGCCCACCCTGTCGCCACAGGGCTCCATCACCCTGACCTCCGGCCAGCTGTCACGGAAATACCTCAGCGGCCAGCTGATTAAAACCGGTATCAATGCGGCACTTGAGGCCATCGGCAAGCAGTTGGCAAAAGAGTTGGCACCGCGGCGGGTTAATGTGGTGAGCCCTGGCGTCACGGCCACCGAAGCCTACGACGCCCTGAGCGCCGAGCAACGTCAGGCGATGTTTGCCAAAACCGGCGCAGGGTTGCCGGTTGGACGTGTCGGCCAGGCGGCGGAGGTGGCAGCAGGCTATGTGCTGGCGATGGAAAACGGCTTTATCACCGGCAGCATCATCGATATTGACGGCGGCGGGCTGCTGTAAGCTTACAGCGCCGTCACCCCCAGCGCAGCGGCCTGTTGTTCCAGTCCGGCGATTTTTTGGTACGCCGGTGGCATTGCAAAAGATATTACCGGAAACCCGAAAGATGATGCGTGGCATTTTGATTATGGTTCAAGAGCATAATGGTAATACCCACTTTTCCCTTGAGCGAAAACGGGCAAGAATCCGAATCCAGGTCAGAGAAACTGCGCAACATTTACACCGCCACATGTCACAACGTATTATCCCCTTGTGAAAACCCAATGGACTGCAATACAAGGAATGTATCACCATGTCTGCATTAGAGTTTCCCTGCATTATATTCAAGACCAAAAGGCAAATGGACGATTATGGTGCCGAGGATATGCGTTGCGGGGACTTATCCGAAGCGCAGTTAAAAACGCATTTTCGGCTGGTGGATGTTTCTGCCAGAGCAAATCCTTACACGCTGACAAGAATCATCCCATCTAGCCAGCCGCAGTTGATGTTTCATGGTTCCCGTGAAGAGGACGAAAAAATCACCCGGCAGGAGTGTGCCAAAATATTGTTTAATGAGTTCCGCCACCTCTCTCAGTCTTTTGCCATGTATGGTCCCTACAAATACCTGATCGAAAAGATGATCGGCCATATGCAAAGCAGCAACGGCTCTGTATTCGCCAGTATGCACCTGGACGCTGCTTTGAAAGAGCAGATACTTAACGATAGATCGCCAGATAATAGCTCACGCCTGTTGTTGAAAACAGTGTTAGATAAGCATATAGATTGGGAAGAAAAATGTTATCCCGCAGAAAAAAATCAAAAGCTAAAAGACGCTATTCTTTTTAGTAAACTGCCTAAATTTGACAGATTTGAGGATAATTTCAACGGGATGGGTATCACTGTTCATGATACTTGGGCTACACATGTCACAATAAAATCACTGTATATTGATAATGACCACTACCGTGCGATTGTACATTACAAAGTACAGGATCATTTCGGTCTGGATAGTGACGACATTTCAAAGTTTAAATTTAGCCAGTTCCGTTTTTTCCGTATCTGGTTTGTGCTTCAGCGATACAGTCAGTTTGGCTTTAATCCCTTTATGACAAATATGGAAGCCACCGTAGAAATAACCGGGAGACGCAATGAAGGCAAAAAATAAAAAAATTCTCTTTATCCTGACACTGGCTGCCTGTGCTCTGTCAGGATACTTACTCTGGTTACCGCAACGTACGGTAGAAATCATAGCCGTTCATCAACGACATGAAATCAGTTCTATATTGGTTAATAACTTCCCATTTACTGATAGGGGGAGAATATCCTGGTGGTTTAAAAATAAAGACATGCTAAAAAAACGCTACGGAGCCCCAAGACCAGATTGCGATGGAAGTTTTACTGTTATTTTTTGGGATTTTGGCGATGGATATAAAGAAGAAGGCAAGTCTGACAGACTCTGCTTTGACAAAATGAAATCAGTTAAAAACTGCATAGAAAAAGAAAGATACATGACAATTTACAAATTTAACAATGAAGAGCCTTTTTTCTCTTTCGATGGTAAAAAATATATAGCCAATCAAAAAGGAGAAATAGTAAAACTCACAGATGAGTAAATCACCGTTCATGATACTTGAGCGACAGAGATTGCAAGAAGAATGAGATAAAAGCGCGTTTACACCTCTCGACTGGCGGCAATCACCGCCCGGCTCGCCCAGGCGGGAGAACTTTAAATTTACAGCGCCGTCACCCCCAGCGCAGCGGCCTGTTGTTCCAGTCCGGCGATTTTTTGGTACGCCGAACGCGGCACCAGGCTGAAATCAGCGATCAACAGGCTGTCGCTCACCGCTTCACCCAGCATCGCCCTGGCCCCGGCGCGCAGTATTTCCAGCTGTTCCGGCGGGGTTTGTCGCGAGGTAATCAGCGGCAAACCCGGTACGCTGGCCGTTCGCCCAATAATTTTTAGCCCCGCCAGTGCCTGCGGCTGCGCCCGTTTCAACAGTTCAAGGCTGACGCAATCAACGGCGGCAATATCCGCCTGCCGATTCTGGATCAGTTTGATCGACTGATAATGCGCACCAGAGGCGATGGCGGCGCGGAAGAATTTCCCCTCCTGAGCCAGAGGGGCAATCAACGCCCGCAGGCTGTTATGGCCTGATTGCGAGTCGGTACTGTTATAGGTCGCAACCCGACCGCGAAAATCCGCCAACCGTTCACCGGGCTCATCATCGCGTACCACCAGCCAACTGCTGTATTCCGGCCCTGCACAACCCTCAACGCGATAATGATAGGTGCCAACCAGTTGCACCTGCGGCAGGCTGATGGCCAGCGGATAGCCGCAGGTTTGGCTGAGCAACAAGTCATCGCGCTGCCAGTGCTGCGCCAGATCTTGCGGCCAACTGAGCGACTCGGGCACTTGCGGTAATCCCAGTTGCAGTAACTTGCCGCGCAGCACCCGCCAGAAGGCTTCCGCCGGTTGATGTGTCACGCCGTACATCGGTAAAGATACCTGCATCATGTTCCCTTATCCCGCTGAAGAAGAAGCCACCAGCGTCTGCTGACGCCAGGCGGTGAGATGGCGTACCCAGCGCTCAAACAGCATGTCGGTAATAATCGCCAACAGGGCCACCACCACCGCGCCCTGGATCACGTAGGCAGTGTTAAAGCCGCTCAGGCCAATAATGATCGGCGATCCCAGGGTTTTGGTGCCGACGGTTGAGGCTATCGCCGCTGTACCAATATTAATGATCACCGAGGTACGGATCCCGGCGACGATCACCGGTGCCGCCAGCGGCAGTTCGACGCGCCACAGGATCTGCCGGGGACTCATCCCTACTCCCTGCGCAACCTCGCGGGTAGCGCTGGGCACCGACTCAATCCCCGCCAACGTGCCCTGCAAAATCGGCAACAAGCCATACAGCACCAGCGCGATGATCGCCGGCTGCTCACTAAACCCCATCACCGGCACCGCGATCGCCAGTACCGCCACCGGCGGAAAAGTCTGGCCCACCGCCACCAGCGTTTCTACCAATGAGCGGAACTCCTTACCGGCGCGGCGCGTTACAGCGACGCCGGCGCTGACGCCAATCACCACGGCAACCAGGCTGGAAACCGCCACCAGCAACAAATGTGCCCACACCAGTGAGATAAAGCTGTCCTGCTGATACACCGGCCGCTCCAGTTCGGGAAACCAGGCGGCAAACAGGCCATGTAAATGATTCATGCCAAACACCAGTGCCAACAACAGGGCAAAGGTCCAGGGCAGCGGATCGCGCAGCCAGCGCAGGGCACTCATGACACTGCCTTTTGGACAATCAGATCGCTAAAATGCAGCACGCCAAGCGCTTCGCCCTGTTCACCCGTCACCGGCAAACATTCGCTGCCGCGTGCCACAAACACCGACAGCGCTTCACGCAGGCTCATGGCGGCGGCAATAGGCTCCCCTTCCACATGGCCAGGCCGCACCCGTTGCGCTACCGTTTCCAGCGACAGCAGCTTGATACCGCGATCGCTGCGGCCAAAGAAATCACGCACAAAATCGTTGGCCGGTGCGGTCAACAGTTCCAGCGGCGTGCCCTGCTGCACAATGCGGCCCTGATCGAGCAACACGATGCGGTCCGCCAGTGCCAACGCTTCATCGATATCGTGCGTCACCAGTACGATGGTGCGCCCGGAAAGATGGTGGATACGTGCAATCTCTGTCTGCAACGCTGCACGGGTCACCGGATCCAGTGCGCCAAAAGGCTCGTCCATCAACAACACTTCTGGGTCGGCGGCCAACGCACGCGCCACCCCAACCCGCTGCTGCTGGCCACCAGAAAGCTGGTGCGGGTATCGACGGCGGAACAGATCCGGCTCCAGATGCAGCAGCTCCAGCAACTCGGTCACCCGATCGCGAATACGTGCACGCGGCCATTTCAGCAGTTGTGGTACGGTGGCAATGTTCTCTTCCACCGTCCAGTGCGGGAACAGGCCGATCGACTGAATGGCATACCCCATGCGGCGGCGCAGATCCTGCGGTTTGAACTTCTGGATCTCTTCGTCGGCAAAGTAAATTTTGCCCCGATCGTGCTCGATCAGTCGGTTGATCATTTTTAACGTGGTGGACTTCCCTGAGCCAGAGGTGCCGATCAGTACGGCAAATTCGCCCTTGGCAATCCGCAGCGTAAGATCGTCCACCGCGGGCTTGCCCTGAAAAATCTTGCTGACCTGATTAAACTGAATCATCGGCGTGACACTTCCAAAATTGAAACCAAAAATTTAAACAGCGAATCGACGATAACCGCCATCACGATCACCGGGATCACCCCCAGCAGCACCAGATCCAGTGCGCTGCTGAGCAGCCCCTGGAAAACGATGGCGCCAAAACCTCCGGCACCAATCAGCGCCGCCACCACCGCCATGCCGACGGTCTGCACCGCCAAAATGCGCACGCCGGTCAGGAACAGCGGCATCGCCAATGGCAGTTGCACACGCAAGAAGATCTGCCCACGCGTCAGCCCCATGCCACTGGCGGATTCAATCACGCTGGCCGGCACGCTCTGCAATCCGGCCACTACGCTGCGCACCAAAGGTAACAGCGCATACAACACCAGGGCGACAATCGCCGGCGCCATGCCAATACCGCTGACGCCGTGTTCTGCCAGCCAGGGCAGCGCCTTCGCCAACCCGGCTAATGGCGCGATCAACAAGCCGAACAGCGCAATCGACGGCACGGTCTGGATAATGTTCAGTGTAGAAAATATCGGTGTTTGTAAGCTGACAGAGCGAAAGCACAGCACCCCAAGCGGAATGCCAATCACCAACGCCGGTATCAGCGTGGCCAGCAAGATGGTCAAATGCTGCAACAGTGCGGCGTCAAATACGTCCTGCCGGTTGTAGTACTCTTTCAGCAGCGAAAGCTGATCCAGCTGATGGCTAAACAACAGCACCAGCGCAGGCAGCACGACCAGCAGGTTGCCCAAAATGCGCCACAAATGCGAGGTGGTAACGCGGGTCATGGCGTCGGCGGCCATCAGCAGGCTCAGCGCCAGCATCAACCAGCAGCCACTGCCCCAGGAAGTACGCGCCAGTTTGGATCCCTCCGACGCCAACTGTTGGGCCGCGTGCCCACTCAACCAGAAGGTCAATGCCAGCAACACCGAAGCCGTCAGCGCGGTAAGCAACGCATTGCGCCTGACCGGTGCCAACAGGCAGAGTACCGCCAGCACCAGCATGGGCACCAGCAGCCACAGCGCCGGGCCGTGCAACAGGGAAATCAGGGAAATGCTCTTGCCCGACAGCAGGCGATTGGGGGCATAGCTGAGAAACGGCAGGCCAAATGCGGCCAGCAGCAACAGGATAAGCAGCGTCAGTAATACGCGGTTTTTTACGGCAATAATCAAAGAAACTCTCCAGCTCCATGTTGGCCCCCAACGGGGGCCAGCGGCGTTACCCCTTAACCAACCCTTTCTCTTTCAGATAGGCGGCCGCCACCTGTTTGGCGTCCTGGCCTTCCACTGCAATCTGCGCATTGAGTTTTTGCAGCGTTGGGCCGTCAAGTGTTGCAAATACCGGCTTCAGCAGTTCGGCGATGTTGGCATGCTGTTTCAGCGTTGCCTCGCGGATAATCGGCGCCGGTGCGTAAATCGGTTGCACCCCTTTTGGATCTTCCAGCGTTATCAGCCCCAGCGCCGCTACCGGGCCATCGGTACCGTAGGCCATGGCCGCGTTGACGCCAGAAGTTTGCTCCGCCGCCGCCTTGATGGTCACCGCCGTGTCACCGCCAGCCAGTGACAGCAGCTGGTCCTGGTTCAGCTTAAAGCCGTAAGCGTTCTGGAACGCAGGCAGCGCATCCGGGCGTTCGATAAACTCCGCCGAGGCTGCCAGCTTGAACTTGCCGCCGCCGTTGATCCACTTGCCCAAATCGGCCAGCGTTTTCAGGTGATTGGCGTCCGCTACGTCCTGACGGATAGCAATGGTCCAGGTATTGTTGGCCGGAGCCGCATCCAGCCAGACAATTTTGTTCTTGTCATAATCGAGCTTCTTCACCTTTTCAAAACCAGCCTGGGCATTTTTCCACGCCGGGTCTTTTTCATCAGAGAAGAAAAATGCGCCATTGCCGGTGTATTCCGGATAGACGTCAATTTCACCAGAGGTGATCGCCCCACGCAGCACCTTGGTGGTGCCGAGCTGCAATTTATTGGTGGTTTTGATGCCGTTGGATTCCAGCACCTGCACGATGATATTGCCGAGCAACGAGCCTTCGGTATCGATTTTGGAGCCAACGCGCACCGTGTCAGCCGCCTGTGCCACGCCGATGCTTGCAGCGAGTAAACTCAGTGCCAAAGCGAATACGCGACCACGTGAGGGGGTGATTGCCATATTTTTTCCTCTTGTTGTGTATTTTCCGGCTATTTGGCCAGATCGATTGGAAAATCCTGAGAAGTGCGCTTCCATCGCACGATAAATGTCTCTGCAGGCCAGGCTTCATTTTCGCCCGGTGTTTCCCCTGGCGACTCACCGGCATTAAACGGATGAAGCTCAACGGCAACCGGGGTAAATGCGTATTCACTCACCCACTGGCCATAGCCTGCCACCACAAATCCCTGGCTGCGCTGCCGGTATTGATCACGCTCCGCCAGATACACCTGCCGTAAACCGTACCACGGTAAGCCGGGGAGATCATGGTGAACTAAATGATAGTTCAGATTAAGAAACAGTAACCGCCACGGCCAAGCTGCCTCATTAATAATAGAACGTGCCTGTGGAGCTTCAACGGCACGATGTTCAAAAAACGATCTTACCTTGGTCAACGCCAACGCCGGATAGCTGATTGCCAGCAGGTAAAACGCCACGCCAATGCCCTGCTGTTGTAGCCAGCTCAATACCCCCGCCAGCAGCAGCAAATGCACCAGCCACATCGTCAGAGTGCGTAACTCACCGGCGGCAATCGCTTTGGCCGCATTAACCCCGGTAGCGGCAATATCCAGCGCCGGGCCAAACAATATGCGTCCGCTCAGCGTATTGCGGACTCTGGCCAACAGTGGGTACAGCCGCGGGAAACGCTGCCACTGCACCTGGCTGAAATAATAACTTTCGGGATCTTCATGCGGTACGGTCAGATGTTCATTGCGGTGGTGCTGGATATGCGAGTCGCGATACAACCCATAGGGATACCACACCGCCAACGGCAGCAGGCCGAATAACTGATTGAGCCGCGGCCAGCGCGTGGGATGACCGTGGATCAGCTCGTGTTGCAGCGACATATACCAGGTGGTCAGCAGGATTAACAATGGCGTGCCCAGCCACGGCCCCAGCGTCTGCCAGTGCTGCACCACGCCAAACCAGCCGCCGTAAACCGCCGCCATAATGCCCCAGGTCGGCAGCTCCAGCCGCCAGGACCAACGCTGGTTAAGTTGCTGTATCCACAGGCGTTGAGCAGGATGCAAATAGTGGCTGTGGCTTTTTGGTGAAGACATTGCGCGGCTCGCTGTTTGAGATTTTGCTCAGTATCAGCGAGCGGCAGGGGCGCTCAAAATAACGAAAGCGGCAAAGCAAAGTTAAAAATCAGCTAGTTATGCCATTGTTGTTGATGAGAACCCGATCACGGATACCCCATCCAGTTCAACGGGATACTACCCTGGGTGGTATTGCGAGCATTCTGGCTTGATAACAGCAGTTATCTGATTAGCTAATAAGAACTTATGACATCAGGAGGTTACATGCGTCAAAGGATCATCGTCTGCCCGATTATTGAAAATAATGGCGAGTATTTACTGTGCAAAATGGCCGATGACCGCGGCGTTTTCCCCGGCCAATGGGCGCTGTCCGGTGGAGGTATGGAACCCGGAGAGACGATTGAGGAAGCCCTTCGTCGTGAGATCAGGGAAGAACTGGGGGAAGCACTGGAAATTACCCAGATCACCCCCTGGACTTTCAGGGATGATGTTCGTACCAAGACTTATCCTGATGGGACAACTGAACAGATCTACATGCTGTATCTGATCTTCGATTGTGTCAGTGCCAATCGTCAGATCACCTTCAATGAAGAGTTTCAGGAAGTCGCCTGGCTCAGGCCCGACCGGATACCTGAACTCGATCTCAATGAGGCCACTCGCATCACCTTTGCGCAGAAAGGTATTTTGTAACTGGTGCATGGCTTACCGCATCCGATGCGGTAAGCCAACTGCCTCATCAGGGAACAAAATCCAGTACCACGCTGTGAAATACCGCGTACTCGGTCTCATTGGCCATGTTCGGCAGTTTGGCGCGTTGTACCGCCTGGCTTGCCGCTGCACACAGCTCTGCGTCACCTTCCAGCACTTTAAAGTCTTTCAAAGATCCATCCGGCAACAGATGAATGCTGATCGAACAACTTTTGGATTTATATTTGCCGGGCAACTGCATTTCCTGCGTGATGGCCTGCCGCATTCTTTCCGGATAATTGCTGCGCTGGAGCTTCGTTGGCTGAACTGAAGTCGCCACGCTTTCCAACGCAGTGCGGTTTTCGCTGCCGGCGCTACAGCCGGTCAGTAACATCACCCATAGCCACATCCCTGCTTTCAATTCTCTACTTCCTTGTATTATCACCCGAAGGTGGAAAATCAGTGTTCCGGGTAGACGCCCCCGGCATCGGCATATCGCTGTAGCCGCTCACGCCACCATTTCGCCGCCAGGCCGCTGGCACTTTCTCGCCAGCCAAAATAAGCGACGTCGCTGCAGCGTTCTGATTCAACGCTTTTCGCCACCAGTTCGCCGCTTTTCAGGTAAGGTTCGGCCAAATAACGCGGCAGGTAACCACAACCCAGGCCGCTGAGCTGCGCCCGTAATTTGGCGTCGAAACCGAAGACCGTCAAGGTGTCTTGTTCCTCGAGGATGTTCAGGTTTTGCGGCGCATTCACCCGCGAGGTATCACGCACCACTACCGCCCGATGCTGACGGATTTGGTCCTTTAGCAAGGGTTCCGCCAACGCCGCCAGCGGGTGCTGCGGAGCCACGGCAAACACGTAATCCAACCTTCCCAACGGGCTAAAAGCATAGCCTACCTGCGACGGAGGCTCACAGATTGCACCGACAATAATATCCGCGCAGCCATAAACCAGTGATTCCCAGGATCCGGCCAGTACCTCATGACCAAAACGCAGGCGGGTATGGTGATGCTGTTGATAGAACTCCTCAATCAGTGGCAGCAAGCGCTCAAACGGAAATGATGCGTCAATGCCAAGCGTGATCTCACTTTCCCAGCCGTTTTCTACATAACGCGCCTGCTGCTCCAAATCCTGCGCCGCACGTAATATCGACCGGCCTTTTTCCAGCATCAGCTTGCCGGTGTCGGTAAATTTCGCCCGATGGCCGGAGCGATCAAGCAACGTAATATCGAGATCGTTTTCCAGTTTCTGCACCATATAGCTCAATGCCGACGGCGTTTTGAACAACACTGCCGCCGCCGCGGCAAAGGAACCATGCCGATCGAGCGCATCCAAAATCAGTAACGCTTCCAGGTTTAATCTCACCGCTCCCCCTTTGTGTATAAAAAAACTCAACAAGACGGCAAAAATTCTGCGCTATCTTTGAAATCTGCCCCTGCCTACTCTGGCGTTTATCGAGATGACATTCATCATCTGTTAAACCGCAGTATCACTGGGAAGGTAAATCATGTCTAAATTTCAATTACTTGATAAAGATAATTCCGCACTGATTTTCATTGACCACCAGCCGCAAATGTCTTTTGGTGTGGCTAATATTGATCGCCAACTGCTGAAAAACAACGTGGTCGGTCTGGCCAAAGCCGGCAAGATTTTCAACGTCCCGACGATTTTTACCTCGGTAGAAACCGAAAGTTTCAGCGGCTATATCTGGCCGGAACTGCTGGCGGTTCACCCTGAAATCACCCCGATTGAACGAACTTCGATGAACTCCTGGGAAGACGCCGCCTTCGTGAAAGCCGTAGAGGCAACCGGTCGCAAAAAGCTGGTGATTTCCGCCCTGTGGACCGAAGTGTGCCTGACCTTCCCGGCGCTGATGGCGCTTGAAGCCGGCTACGAAGTTTATGTGGTCACCGATACTTCCGGCGGTACCTCGATCGATGCACATGAACGTTCAATCGACCGCATGGTGCAGGCCGGTGCCATCCCGGTGACCTGGCAGCAGGTGCTGTTGGAATACCAGCGCGACTGGGCACGTAAAGAGACTTACGACGCGGTGATGGCACTGGTGCGTGAGCACAGCGGCGCTTACGGCATGGGCGTCGACTACGCTTACACCATGGTGCATCACGCTCCGGCACGCGTGGCGAAATAACCCTTTATCCCGGCCCCGCGCCGGGTTTTTCTGGAGTGGAATACTATGGGCCATCCACAGCATGTCACATTAGTCATTACACACCGTTTGGCACCGGGACAGGAACCGGCCTACGAGGCCTGGCTAAAACGCATCATGCCCGAGGCCGCCAACTTCACCGGCCACCTCGGCGTTAACGTGATCCGCCCTACCGGCAACGAACAGGCCTATACCGTATTAGTGCGTTTTGACGACCTGGACAATCTCTATCTGTGGCTTAACTCGCCGTTGCGCAAGCGCTACATCGAGGAAGTTTCACCGCTGCTGCTGGAGAGCGATCGCATTGAAATTCGGCCCGGTGCGGAATTCTGGTTCACGCCGCCAAGCCCCAATACCCGCCAGCCTGCCAAGTGGAAACAATTTTTGATCACCCTGCTGGTGATCTTCCCCTCCACCAATTTGGTGCCCTGGTTCTGGGGCAAGCTGTTGCCGCAATTGAACGGCACCCTGACCGGCCATTTTCTTAATGACGCCACCGTGGTTGCCCTGGTGGTATTCCTCTGGATGCCAATAGTGACCCGCGTATTTCATCAATGGCTAACCCGCCGCTAGGCGGCCTGCCGGGAGAACGTTATGAGTAACCTTGCTTCCCTGATTATCACCAACGGTAAATTTCACACTGTCGATCGCCAGGCTCCTGTCGCCCAGGCCGTGGCGATCCGCGACGGCAAATTCCTCGCCGTCGGCAGTGAAAACGAAGTCATGCAGCACGCAGGGCCAGAAACGCAGGTGATCGACCTGCACGGCCATACCGCGGTACCCGGCCTTAACGACTCGCACCTGCACCTGATCCGCGGCGGCCTGAACTATAACCTGGAGCTGCGCTGGGAGGGGGTACCTTCCCTGGCCGATGCGTTACGCATGTTGAAGGAACAGGCGCTGCGCACCCCCAGCCCGCAGTGGGTACGGGTGGTCGGCGGCTGGACCGAGTTCCAGTTCGCCGAGCGCCGCATGCCGACGCTGGAAGAGATCAATCAGGCGGCACCGGACACCCCGGTATTTATCCTGCATCTGTATGACCGCGCCCTGCTCAACCGCGCAGCGCTGAAAGTGGTGGGCTACACCAAAGACACGCCGAACCCGCCTGGGGGCGAAATTCAACGCGACGGCAACGGTAACCCGACCGGCATGCTGATTGCCAAACCCAATGCGATGATCCTGTATGCCACTCTGGCAAAAGGGCCAAAACTGCCGCTGGAACAGCAGGTCAACTCGACCCGCCAGTTTATGCGCGAATTGAATCGCCTCGGCCTGACCAGCGCCATTGACGCCGGAGGGGGTTTCCAGAACTACCCGGAGGACTATCAGGTGATCGCCGAACTGCACGAGAAAAAGCAGTTGACCCTGCGGATTGCCTACAACCTGTTCACCCAGCGTCCCAAACAGGAGCCGGAGGATTTCAAGCTGTGGACCGACATGCTGCAACCGGGCCAGGGTACCGATTTTTATCGCCATAACGGCGCCGGTGAAATGCTGGTGTTCTCCGCCGCGGATTTCGAAGATTTCCTGCAGCCACGTCCGGATCTGCCGGAAGGCACCGAAGACGAGCTGGAGCGCGTGGTACGCCATTTGGTCGAGCACCGCTGGCCATTCCGTCTGCATGCTACCTATGACGAGTCCATAAGCCGCATGTTGAACGTGTTCGAAAAGGTGAACCGCGAAATTCCGTTCAACGGCCTGCACTGGATTTTCGACCACGCCGAGACCATCTCGGATCGCAATATCGAACGGGTGAAAGCACTGGGTGGCGGTATTGCGGTACAGCACCGCATGGCGTTCCAGGGCGAGTATTTCGCCGAACGCTACGGCAAGGAAGCCACCCGCCAGACACCGCCGGTGGCCAAAATGCTGGCGGCCGAACTGCCGGTCGGGCTGGGTACCGACGCTACCCGCGTGGCCAGTTATAACCCGTGGACCGCGCTGTACTGGCTGGTTTCCGGCCGCACGGTCGGCGGCATGGCCATGTACGACGATAACGCCCGGCTGGATCGTGAAACGGCGCTGATGCTGTGGACCCAGGGCAGCGCCTGGTTCTCTACCGAACAGGGCAAAAAAGGCCAGATTAAGGTCGGGCAGTTGGCGGATCTGGCGGTGCTGTCGCAGGACTATTTCAGCGTGCCGGAGGAGCAAATCAAAGGGATTGAATCGGTGATGACGGTGGTAGACGGCAAAGTGGTTTATGCCGCCGCTCGCTTTTCCCCGCTGGCGCCACCGGCAATACCGGTGCTGCCGGACTGGTCGCCGGTCACTCAGGTACCCGGGCATTATCGCTCTGCGCCGCCTGTCGCCACGCCACGTACCGGGGTATTAAGCCAGGCGCACCAGTGCTGCGGCCCGTGCGGTGTACATGCGCATCAGCATGATGTCGCTCGCCGCTCCAGCATTCCCGTCTCGGACGACAATGCTTTCTGGGGCGCATTCGGCTGCTCATGCTTTGCCTTTTAAGTTACCAAGCCATTAACTTAATGAGCTGATAACTTAATAAGTTAATTTCTTCCCAACTTATGGCGCTCTCAATTTACGAGCGCCATAAGTTATTCTCAGTCGCGGTTGATCTCCAGCCAGCGGCGCTGTTCGGCGGAAGCGGCAATCGCATCCAGCACGCAAGAGACTTTCCAGCCTTCTTCAAAGTCCGGCCACATAGGATCATCGGCGGCAATGCCGTTGACCAGGTCGCGGATTTCTACCGTTTTCTGATCGTTAAAGCCGATGCCATGCCCGGCGCTAATGCAGAAAGCGGCGTAATCCGGGTGCTTTGGCCCCACCAGCAAGGTTTTAAAACCCTGACGCTCCGCCGGTTCATCATGACGATACAGCTTCAGTTCCGCCATCCGCTCCTGGGTGTAACTCAGCGTGCCCTTGGTGCCGGTGACCACATAGGTCAGCCCCATTTTGCGCCCGCAGGCAATACGTGAGGTTTCGATGGTGCCCATCGCCCCGCTGGCAAAGCGAACCAGCGCACTGGCCTGATCTTCGTTTTCCACCTGATGCATCAGCGTAGGGTCTTTCGCATCCGGACGCTGTTTAATAATGGTCTGCATATCGCCGGAGACGGCAACAATGTCCCCCACCAGATAGTGCGCCATATTCACGATGTGCGCCGCCAGGTCGCCCAGCGCCCCCAACCCGGCCGTGGCCTTGCGGCAGTGCCAGTCGATCGGTGTACGCGGGTCGGCGAGATAATCCTCGTTGTGGGTACCGTAGAAATGCACCACTTCGCCTATCTCGCCATTGGCAATAATTTCACGCGCCAACTGGCTGGTCGGGTTCTTCATATAGTTGAAGCCCACCAGCGTTTTGACCCCTTTGGCCCGCGCGGCCTGCACCATTTCGGCGGCGTCTTTGGCGTCCAGCGCCAGCGGTTTTTCAGAATAGACATGCTTGCCGTGTCGGATCGCCTCCAGCGCCATTTCTTTATGCAGGAAGTTGGGCGCGCAGATATCCACCACATCAATCGACGGATCGGCCACCAGTTGACGCCAGTCACCGGTCGAACGCGAGAAACCAAATTCTGCAGCGCGCTGTTGTGCCAGCTCCGGCGTCACCTCCGCCAGCATTTCCAGCACCAGTTCTCCCTTCAAGGGGAATACCGTGGCAGCCTGCGCATAAGCAATAGCGTGGCAGCGCCCAATGTAGCCGGTGCCAATTAAACCAACGCGTACCTGTTTCATTACCTTCTCCCGTTACCGATCCCATAGCCTGTCAGTGCGCACAATGAAACACACCATCTGATAAATGTTTATATGGAATATAAATTTCAATAACAAGTGAGGAACAAAATAAAGATGATATTCGTGATACCGTTCATAAAAGCTTGCAGGCTTGGATGAAACGATAAAAAGCCAGGCAGGCATAAACCGGCCCAGCGGGTGTAAATGAATTTTTTATTCTAAAAAAATACCATCCGTGTTTAACCTCGCCAGAAAGGCTTGTGCCCTTCCCGCCATGCCTGTGTCCGTGTCAGGCCTACATCCGCCAACTGCACGTCATCCAACAACAACAAGGATTGGCGAGTAAGATAACGCTGCCAATAAAGTCGCCAAAGGGGAATTAATCGGGTTTGACGGGGTGCGGGTACGTCGCCAACAAGAACAGTCATCATTCAATCTCCTGCGATTTAGCCTGAGGTTGATGATGCTGCGCGGGCAAAAAACAATACAGATTCAAGCCGGCAGTATTTTTTCCATACAAAAGCTGTCTCAGCCTGTCTGAATGGTCTAATTTAACTTCATCTGTACCGGTCTTTTCCTCACTCACTCTTATTTTAGGCATCTGTATGACACGCTACGCCACGCTGGCCGCCATCCTCAGTCAACGCATAGAACAGGGGCTTTACCCTGCAGGTGATCGGCTGCCTTCGGTGCGCATGCTAAGCCAGGAGCACGGCGTCAGTATCAGTACAGTGCAACAGGCCTACCGCCTGCTGGAGGAGAGCCAACTGGTGGAGGCCAGGCCGAAGTCGGGCTATTTTGTGCAGACACGGCGTACCCTGGCCGAACTGCCCGCCGTGACCCGGCCGGTACAGCGACCGGTCGATATTTCGCAGTGGGAGCAGGTACTGGAGCTGATCCGCAACAAGCCGCGCGAAGACCTGATTCAACTGGGCCGAGGTATGCCGGATATCAGCGAACCCACGCTGAAACCCCTGATGAAAGCGCTGGGGCACACGGGCCGCCACGGCGACCTGCGTAGCCTGCATTACGACAGCATTCAGGGCGTGCTGGGGTTGCGTGAGCAAATCGCCCGCCTGCTGCTGGATTCCGGTTGCCAGATTGATGCCGACCAGTTGGTGATCACCACCGGTTGTCACGAAGCGCTGTCCGCTGGGCTGCGCGCCGTATGTCAACCAGGGGATATTGTGGCGGTTGACTCCCCCTGTTTTCACGGCACCATGCAGACCTTGAAAGGCTTGGGCATGAGAGCGCTGGAGATCCCCACCGATCCGCTGACCGGCATCAGCCTGGAAGCGTTGGAATTGGCACTGGAACAGTGGCCGGTCAAAAGCATCCTGTTAACCCCCAACTGCAATAACCCGCTGGGTTACATCATGCCGGAGGCGCGCAAAAAGCGTTTGCTGACGCTGGCACAGCGCTTTGACGTGACGATCATTGAAGATGACGTGTATGGGGATATCGCCTATCAATACCCTCGCCCACGCACCATCAAGTCCTTCGACGAAGACGGCCGGGTGCTGCTGTGCAGCTCCTTTTCAAAAACGCTGGCACCCGGTCTGCGCATCGGCTGGATCGCCCCCGGGCGCTATCTGGAGCGCGTGCTGCACATGAAATATATCGGTACCGGCTCCACGGCTACCCAGCCGCAGCTGGCGATTGCCGAATTTATTCGTCACGGCCACTACCTGCAGCACCTGCGGCGTATGCGTTCCCGCTACCAACAAAACCGCGATGTGATGACGGGTTGGATTATGAAATATTTTCCGCCCGGCACCCGTGTCAGTCAGCCTCGGGGGGGCTTTATGCTGTGGATTGAGCTGGATGAAGAGTTCGATACCTTGCGGCTGAACCGTCATCTGGAGCAGCAGGGCGTGCAGATCGCGGTCGGCAGTATTTTTTCCGCCTCCGGTAAATACCGTAACTGTCTGCGCATCAATTATGCCTATGCTCCTAAACTGATGCCCGAGATTGAACAAGCGGTATTGCGGGTCGGCGCAACCATCCAACAGTTAATGTAATGCCGACGTTCGAAAACACATTGGCGCAATCGGATTAACAGTTGGCGGGATCGGATTATCCGCACAGCGTCTAACCTTCTAGAGTGAAACCTCACTTGATGAACCCACCGCCGTTACGCCTGCTGCTGGGCAGCGATGCGGTACATTTGGCCCAACAGGTACTGGCGGCACGTGAAGTGGAAGATACCGCCTTCCGTACGCTCAGTCTGAGCACCGATCGGGACGACAGCCAGCCGGATCACGCCGCTCTGGCGGCTCTGATGACCGGTAAATCATAAGGAGTAACAATGAGCAGCGATCAGATCGCCCTGTCCAGCGCCCTTTCGGCCCGTCTGAGGACGCTGGGCGTAGATATCGAACGGGTCGGTCAGTTGGCCGGCTTGCCTGAAGGGTTACTCAGCGAGCGACGTGAGAAGGTCAAGCTGTCCACCCGGCAGTTTTTCGATATCTGGCGTGCCCTGGCCCAGGTGAGCGACACCAGCTTCGGCCTGCGTCTGGGCAGTGAGGTGCCACCAGAGCACTATGATATTGCTTCGGTCGCTGCACTGCATTCCGCCACTCTCGGGGACGCGTTGCAAAAGGTCGCCCGTTACAAACGGCTGCTGTGTCCGGAAGAACTGATGCTGGTAGAGGATGACGACTGTATCCGTTTGCACACCCGCTGGACCATGGCCGAGAGCCATGCGCCGGATTTGCTGATAGACGCAATGTTCGCCTCGATTATTACCCTGTGCCGCCGTGGCACCGGCCAGGCGATACGGCCACGGGCAATCGAACTGACCCGGCGGCCGGATCCTACCTCACCGCTGTCGCACTACTTCGGTTGCCCGGTGCATTTCAATGCCCCGCTGGATGTGCTGGTGTTTGACCGTACGCTGATGCACCACCCCTTCATCACCTACAATCAGGACATGCTGACGGTGCTGCTGCCGGGGCTGGAGGTCGAGCTGGCCAGATCGCTGCAGGGCGACAGCCTGCCGAACCAGGTGATGGCGATCCTGGGCCGCAGCATGCGCGGCCAGCGCCCGAGCGTTAACAGCGTGGCCGCCGAGCTATATATCAGCCCGCGCACCCTGCAGCGTCGCTTGCAACAGCACGGCTATAGCTACCAGCAATTGCTGGATAAAATCCGCCACCGTACCGCCTGCCAACTGCTGGCAGAAACCAGTCTGGAGCCGGGGGAAATCGCCTTCGTACTCGGATTTGAAGAATTGAATTCGTTCAGCCGCGCCTTTATGCAGTGGGAGGCGCAAACGCCAAACCGCTGGCGCAGCCAACGCCTTACCGGCCCCAGGGAGAACAGAGCATGAACGTCATTATATTTGGCGCCAGCGGTATGGTTGGCCAGGGCGCGCTGCGCGAATGCCTGCGTGACCCGCAGGTAACGGAAGTCCTCTGCGTCGGCCGCAGCGCGCTGGTGCAGAACCATGCCAAATTAAGGCAGTTGACGCTGCCCGACCTGAGTGATTTCTCTGCCGTAGAGGCGCAGCTTGCAGGTTACGACGCCTGCTTTTTCTGCCTTGGCGTCTCCTCGGCCGGCATGAGCGAAGCAGGTTACCGCACCCTGACTTACGACCTGACGCTGGCCGCCGCCCGTCCGTTGGCACGGCTGAACCCGGCGATGGTCTTTATTTATGTTTCCGGCGTCGGCACCGACAGCAGCGAACAAGGCCGCAGCATGTGGGCCAGGGTCAAGGGCGCAACCGAGAACGCCTTGCTGGCACTGCCTTTCCACGCCGTGATGTTCCGTCCCGGCGCTATCGTGCCGCTGCACGGCATCCGCTCCAGAACCCGGCTTTATGATCTGCTGTATCGGTTATTTAAACCACTGTGGTTTGGCGCGCTTCGGCTGTTCCCCGAGCAGGTCACCACCACCGAACGCGTCGGGCTGGCGATGCTGGCAGTGGCACGCCACGAAACGGCGCTGCGGATCATCGAACCGGCAGAGATCAATCGTCTGGCGCTGCCATCGGCGGGATGATTCTGCTATGTTAAAGCCGCGCGCGTGGGCTGCCTGCCCCACGCTTTCGCCCCTGTGACAGAGACAGACCTCATGCCGTCAAAGATTTTATTCAGCGCCTGCCTGGCCGGTTTTAAAGTGCGCTACAACGCTTCCGACAAACCTTTGCTCAACGCCACGCTGCTGCGCTGGCAGCGCGAGGGCCGCCTGGTGGTTTGCTGCCCGGAGCTGGCCGCCGGCTTTTCCACCCCACGTCCCTCAGCAGAAATCACGCCTGCCGCCGAAGGTGCCACGGTACTGGCCCAACGGGCGCGGGTGATCGAGGCCAGCGGTGGCGACGTCACCGACAGCTATCTGCTTGGCGCTCATCTGGCGCTGGAAATCGCACAGCGGCACGACTGCCGCTTTGCGCTGCTTACCGATGGCAGCCCCTCCTGCGGCAGCCAGTTTATCTACGACGGTTCTTTCAACGGTCAGACCAAGCCCGGCAGCGGCGTCACCGCCGAACTGCTGCGCCAGAATGGCATTGAGGTGTTTTCAGACCGTCAGCTCGACGCGCTGATTGCCCGGATTGAGGCGGTAGAAGGGGCCTAACGCTGCAGATGTTGCGCCAGCCGTTGCTGCAGGTGCGAGATGCCCTGTGGATGATCAATAAAGCGCTCGATGGCCATCATCTGCCAGCGCTGCCCTTCATCGCCAAAGCGTATGGCGGCTATCTGCTCCGGCATGATGTGGCCCAGCATAAACCAGGTCGGCGGGTAGCCGGGGAAAATCCCTTCGTAACGCTGCCGTAAACACACCTGTTGTGCGTCAATCTGCAGGCCGAACTCTTCCAGCGTTTCCCGCTGCACGCACTGCAGCGGCGTCTCATCCCCTTCGCGCCCGCCCCCCGGCAAATCCCAACAGCCGGGCCAGGGAATATCCGCCTTGTCATCACGCTGGTAGGTCAGCAAGTGGTCACCGCACAACAGCGCGATCTTTGCGCCGCCAAAGTATGAGTCATCAATTTGTGACATCTTGAACCTCTTAAAGAACGGCATTTTACACCTGTCCTTACCCGTTTGACCCTTCTGGTCACGGGTTATCATGGCCGATTATTTGTTTAGCCGAACAGGACAAGGTTTTTTGCCGTGGTGAAACCCTTTTTACGCAGTGGCAGTTTAGATGATGTGCTTGCATTGGGCGAAAATGGGCAACCGGTTTACGCCTGCGCACTGCAATTGCGAGAAACATTGCGCATCCGCCAACAGCAACCGGCCGCAGACTGCCTGGCTGTCCCGCAGCCGAACGAAACGGGTACCCGCATTGACTGGTATTCCCCCTTTCCGGGGAAAGTGACTTCCTGGCTGGCAGCGAGTGATGCCCAACGCGCGCAGGCCGTGCAGTTGCTGGAACAAAGTCTGGCGACATTCCGTACTCTGGTCGCTCAGACACAGTCCAACCCGCACCCCAGCCACCGTCTGTTTGGCGCATTGCTGGCCAAAGCCATGCAAATCCCCGACTCCAACCATGTTTATCTGGTCGATGGCAAACCGGTATTGACCTTCTGGGGCTTTATCAAACCAAACGCTCAGTGCCAGGACGACCCGCTGTCATGCCTGCGCCCGGCCGAAATTGCAGAAGAAAAACCGACGCCTATCGCTGCCGCACCGCGTCCGGTGGTCATGCCTGCCGCCAAACCCGTACCAGAGCCAGTGGTTAAGCCGCTGGCGGCAACGCAGCCGATGCAAGCACGTCGCCAATGGCGCCGCTATCGCTGGATGTTGCCTGCGCTGATGCTGATTGCCCTGCTGGTTGCCTGGCTGAACCGCCCAAGCCCCCCGCTTGCAGAGCCTGCTGTCGCACCGCCAGCGGTACCGTCGCAACGCGCTGTCGTACCCGCATTCAAACTGCAACTGCCGTTAGCACCGGCGACGCTGATGCCACCCGCTCCGCTCCCCGTTGTCATGCCGCCGGCGGACAAGCATGCGCTGGTATTGCCCGCCGATTCGGTCAAAGCCGGTTCAGTCCGTTTTCTGAACGGTAAATGGCGTGCCACTGTGGCACTCAAAGATCTGCCCACCGGTAAACGTCCCAGCCTGCAATATCGCATCAAGGAAGGGAAAGGCTCTGCAAGCATTACTTACGGTGATGCCATCACCTGCCGGGTGCCGATCGAGGCCGGGCTGATGCAGTCCGGCAATCTGGTAATCAACAGCCGCACCAAGGCACGCTGCAGCGATGGCAGCCGCTACCAAATGCCGGAAATTACCTGTACGCAAAATGAAACCGGCCCGGCAGCTTGCGTCGGTCGCTACGATGCCCAAACGGTCTATCCCATGATGTTAAAGCGCGAGAGTAAATAATGCTGGCCCCTCTTAACGATTACCCACGCAGCATGACGCTGGTTCAGGATAGTGGCATTCAATTTTTGGACTTCGCCCTGACGCCGGTTCTGGATGATGAGTTTCCGGGCAAGTTTGTCCGCCAGACGGCCAGTGGCCCGCTACTGCGCCTGCAATGGGATGCCGACAGGGGTAAATACCTGTTGCCCGCCCAACCGGGGCAGAGCGCTGAAGTGGTTCGCCCGGAGTTCAGCCATTCTCTGCAGCAATCGCTGCAACTGCTGGATAAAACCTGGCTGCCGCTGCCATTCTTCCGCTGTACTTCATCAGGGGTGTTTTTGTCCGGGCCGGATAACTGGGCCCGCATGCAGACGCTGTTACTCGATAACCCCGACCAGGACGGCAACCTGCTGCGGGTGGTGTTGGCTTTTGATACCCGGCTCGCCGCCGCAGGCCAGGAGGCACTCGCCCCCGGCGAAAGCGATATCAACACCGGGATCAGCTTCTCGCTGGGCCATCAAAACCATGAACTGGGTGAGTTTCTTGACCTGACCTGGGTAGACAGTTGGCTGCGTGAAGTCTTTAGCCAATCCGCGAGCAGCCAGGAACTACGCAGCGAAACAGAAATAAGCGCCGGGCTGAAAACTTTCGAATATCAGGCGCATTACCTCAACCTGTTGAACCTGATTGGCAGCCAATTAACAGTGCCGCAGATAAAAATCGTCGGGGCGTCGCCGCAGCAGCCCGCGATCAACGTAGATCTGATTTTGGATGTCGGCAATTCGCACACCTGCGGGATACTGGTCGAAGATCATCCGCAAGAAAATAATGGCCTGAAACAAACCAATGAACTGCAGTTACGTTCCCTGTCTGCACCGCATTGCGTGGACAACGCGTTGTTTGAAAGCCGGGTAGAGTTTGCCCAGGCGTCATTTGGCAAACCTCACCTTTCATATCAAAGCGGCCGCGATGATGCCTTTGTCTGGCCTTCCATCCTCCGCGTGGGCCGGGAGGCCGCGCAACTGGCACTGCGGCGGGAAGGGACCGAAGGCACCACCGGCATTTCCAGCCCACGCCGTTACCTGTGGGACGAAGAACGCTATGCACCCGGCTGGCGTTTTAACGGCCAACAAGAACCCATGGCTGCGGCCGCGCCATTAAGTTCACTGATCAACGACGAGGGTATCCCCCTGTCTGCGCTGCCGCTAGAAGAGCGGTTGCCGGTTTTTGCCGCCCACTATAGCCGCAGCGCGGTCATGGCCCTGATGCTGACCGAGCTGCTGGCGCAGGCACTGATGCAAATCAACAGCGCCGCCCAACGAATCAAAATGCCGAACACCGCGGCTCCACGGCGTCTGCGTACCATCATCCTGACATTGCCTTCGGCGATGCCCAAGCCGGAGCGTGAAATTTTCCGCCGCCGCATGCAGGAGGCGATTGGCCTGATATGGAAAGCCATGGGCTGGCACCCGCTGGATGCGCCGTTCAGCGCTGAGCAAGCCCGTATGCCGGTGCCACTGGTGCATATGGAATGGGACGAAGCCACCTGCGGCCAGATGGTTTATCTGTATAACGAAACCCAGGTCAATTTTGCCGGCCGCACCGACGCCTTTTTCGCCGCCATGGCCAGGCCGGACCGACCGCCAGAAGCGGGAGAACAACCGGGAAAATCACTGCGTATCGCCTCTATCGATATCGGCGGCGGCACGACCGATCTGGCGATCACCCAATACCGGTTGGATAATGGCGTAGGCAACAACATCAAAATCAATCCGCGTCTGCTGTTCCGTGAAGGATTTAAGCTCGCCGGCGACGACATTTTGCTGGATGTGATTGGGCAATTTATCTTGCCCGCCGTACAGCAGGCGTTCGAACAGGCCGGGGTCAGCGCCGCAGCAGCGACAATGGACAAGCTGTTTGGCAACCAGGGGCGTATGGATGGGTTTTCCACCCAGCGCCAGCAGGCCACGCTGCAGATTTTCATGCCCGCCGGACGCGCGCTGCTTAGTGCCTATGAGGATTACGATCCGCTGGACAGCCACGCGGAAATCGCCACCACGCTGGGCGAACTGCTGCCACAGATGCCCACCCTGCAAGTGCTGGCATTTATCAACGACGAGGTTCAGCGCGGATCCGGCAACGCCACCTTCGACATTCTGCAGACTCCGCTGGTCATCCGACTGGGTGCCGTGCATGCCGCTTTCCTGTCTGACCGAATCGGCATCAGCCACTGCCTGCGCCTGCTGTGCGAAGTGGTGGCGTTGTATAGCTGCGATGTGCTGTTACTCACCGGCCGTCCAGCGTGTTTTCCGGGCGTTCAGGCGCTGTTGCGCCACCTGCAACCCTTGCCCGCCAGCCGAATTTTGCCGCTTGAGGGTTATCACACCCGCAGTTGGTACCCGTTTAACCAAGGCGGGCGCATCAACAACCCCAAATCAACCGCCGCCGTGGGTGCCATGCTGTGCCTGTTGGCTATCGACCTGCGGCTGGAGAGCTTTTATTTTAACGTCGGCGACTTCCAACCCTATTCCACGATTCGTCATCTGGGCATGCTGGACAGCAATAACATGCTGGCAGAGGATAATGTCTATTATCGCGATATCGATTTGGACTGCGCAGACTTTGCGCTGGATCCCGACAGCTATTTCCAGCTACGTGGCCCGCTGCGTCTGGGATTCCGTCAGTTGGATAACCCACGCTGGCCGGCATCGCCGCTCTACACCCTGACCATTACCGATGCCGCTCTGGCGCGCAAACTGGCTGGTGATGCGGTCATCAGCCTGCGTTTGGCCCTCACCGGCAATGATGGGCAGGGAGCGGAAGGCGTCAGCATTGCCGAAGCCCGCCTGGCCGACGGCACGCCGGTGCCCGCAGAACACCTACAACTAAAACTCAATACCTTGGCTGCCAGCGCCTCTGGCGCAACCCACTATTGGATTGACAGCGGGAGCATTTATCAGCAATGAAACCTATCACCTCCGGCCGGCCCGAGTCGATAAACAGCCTTGGAAGCAGCATTGCACAGGCGATTGACTGGGTGGCGGCCACCCGGCAGCAGTCCACCCGGCTGAATCGGGAAGCCGATAACCTGACTGTCCGTCTGCGCCGCAGCTACAACCGGGCCAGGCAGTTGGACAGCGCTATGCATCAGCCTCTGGCCATCGGCCTCTATGGCCATAACGCCGCCGCCAAGGCCCACTTGTTGGCCGCACTGGCACCCGGTGCCAGGCTATTGACCGAAGATGCCACGCTGGCGGTACGCTACAGCTGTTGTGACACCCAAAATCCGCCGTCTTACCCTGTTGCCGTTTCCCTGCTGGATGAGGCGCAGTTGGTGGCCCTGTTGATCGGCAGCGCATTGATGGGCGGTTTTCGACCGGATTGGAATGCCGGTGCCATGGCCGCACATCTGCACGCAATGGAACGTCTCCGCCAGCCGATGGCTATCGGCGGGCTGGACAGCAACGCCATGGTATTGCTGTGGGACAACCTTCGTCATCAGGGCGGCAAATGGCAAACGCCGCTGGCGAGACACTTCTGGCCATATGCCATCTCACTCGCACCCTATTTGAGCGTTGACGACCGTGCCAGGCTGTTCGCACCGCTGTGGGACGAGGATCCGGCACTGACAAGTTGTTATCGCCAGTTGGCGCATGCCCTGCACGCCCTGGGCCACTGCGAGCGGCTGTATGCCCCCCGCCAGGTATTGAGCCAGGATAAGGGGATTGCGCATGCCCAGGCAATCCCTGCATCGGCCGGGGAAAAGCTGACCGTGCTGACGGAGCATGGCGTCGAGGTGGCGATCGCGCTGGCCGATCTGGCGTGGTTGGCGGCCTCGGTCACGACAACCTTGCCGGCGAGGGGAAGCGTCGGGTTACCGAACAACATCGAACTGCTAGACCTGCCGGCCGGCAGCCCATGCCCAGGTGCCGGGCTGCTACAGCGCATGCAGCAGGCAAAACGCGCCAACCTGCTGACTCTCGCTGCCGATGGCCTGCACGCCAGTCTGCTGCTGGTAAGCGATGCGGCCCTTACGCCACAAGATGCCGGCCGTACGGGCAACGCGCTGGCCTACTGGGTCAGACAAACCCAGGGGGAAACCGTGGAGCTACGCAGCCGCCGCAAGCCGGGTTTAATCTGGGCAATCACCGCGTTCGACTCACGTCAGGAAGGGAAAGTGCGCCCCGACGACGCCGTTCAACGCTATGTCGGTGAACCGGGCGAAAGTTGGGCCACCCTGCTGGCGATGGATGAAAGCGACTGCCAGCGCATGGTGGCCTGGCTGGCAGCACAGGCGTACCCGACATTGAAGCAGGATCGCATCCTTGAACAACAGCAGGAACTGCAACGCGAACTGACGGAAAGCCTGCTCGGCAACTGGCTCCACCCAGCGGATACACCGTTAACGCAACAGCGCGCCCAGCAGTTACTGCGCAAATTGCAGGCACAGGCCGGAATACACGGCGAACTGCTTGAGTGGCTGCTGCCGCAGTGCGATACCCTGCGCCAGCTGTATAGCCAGCAACAGCATAGCTTGTCCGCGCCGGTGGCCACTGCCCCAGCGTTTGATGTTGAGATAGATCTGTTTGACGAGGGAGATATGGCCTGCGTAGCCCCCATCGGGCATGACGATGATTCGTTTGCCCAACGGGTGTTTGCCGATTGGATAAACCATCTGCGCAGCCTGCCGGACAATAGCCAACTGCTGGCATTGCTGGGTATCGGCAAGCAGCACCTGGAGATGCTGATCGATGCGTTAATCACCGCCGCCTGTCGATTGGACATTGCCGAATCACTGGAACGCGCATTGTCTGCCGGGGCGCAGCCTGAACACGCTGAGGACAGACAGGTCAGCCAGGCGTTAGCGATATTGGGCGATTTCGTCACCTGGCTGGGCTTCCAGCAGCGTGAGGCGAGGTTACGCCCCGCCAGCCGAATCAATCACGGGCAGCCCATCTTTACCCCTCCACCGCAGCCCGCCGTGGACTGGAGTAGCCAACAACGATTAACCAAACTGGCCCCCACCCCGGCGAAAAACACCGCGTTTTATATCTACGACTGGTTGGTTGGCCTGCAAGCGCTGTTGGCGGAGAATGGGGCAACCAGGGTGGAAGGCTCAATCGATGAAGCTGCACATCGCGCTTTGGCCGCTATTGTCGCCCCCCTGAACGCCGAGGCAACGCCAATTATTTAAGGTATAGTGAAAAACCGTTTTCACCACAGGCGAATAATAACGATGAACTCTCCGTTTCTGGTTACTCCGCAATGGCTTGCGCAGCATATCAACGATGAAAACCTGGTAGTGGTTGATGTCAGGATGTCCCCGGTCGGCCAGGTGCCGAAAAAAGACATGCTCGCAGAATTTGAACGCGGCCATATCCCCGGTGCGGTGTATTTTGACATCGATGACGTCGCGGATAAAAACACCACATTGCCGCATATGCTGCCGACGGCAGAGGAATTCAGCGCGGCAGTGGGTAAATTGGGCATCAGCGAACAACAGACCATCGTGTTTTATGACGAAGGCAATCAGTTCTCGGCCCCGCGGGGTTGGTGGACCTTCCGCAACTTTGGCGCGCAGCAGGTTTATGTGTTGGACGAAGGTCTGAACGGCTGGACAGCACTGGGCCAACCGCTGGCTACCGGCGCGGCTCCGCGCACGCCGCAAACCTTCAACGCCCGCTTTAATGCGGACGCGGTAGTCAATATGCAGCAGGTGGAACAGGCGTTGAACACTGAGGTGCAAATCCTTGACGCGCGCGCTGCACCGCGATTTTACGCCGAAGCCCCAGAGCCGCGTCCGGGTCTGCACCGCGGCCATATTCCCGGCAGTATCAATATTCCTTACGGCGAACTGCTGGAAAACGGCCGTTTCAAATCGCTGGAAGCACTGAAGCAAACCTTCAGCGACAAGGGCGTGAGTCTCGACGGGCCGATCATCACCAGCTGCGGCTCCGGCGTCACGGCAGCGGTACTGGCTTTCGGCCTGTTATCACTCGGTGCACCGCAGGTGAAACTGTATGACGGCGCCTGGAGCGAATGGGGTGCACTGAGCGGCAAGCAGCCGATCGAGCAGGACTAGCTGTTGATCCGATCGGCGACGATCTGCGCCAGGCGCTGGATCGCCGCTGACGGACTTTCTTCGGCACGGTGCAGCACCACAGCTAACGGGTTTAGCGCCGGCAAAGCGTCGGGTGGCAAAAGGGACAGTCCCGCTGGCAACCCGGCGTCGGTGCGTACCGTTACTCCCAATCCGGCGCTGACCGCTGCCCATACGCCATTCAGGCTGCGGCTGGTGAAAACGACACGCCAGGCAATACCGGCACGATCCAGCGCCTGAGTCGCGGCGCTGCGCATCAGACAAGGGGCATCAAACATCACCAGCGGCAGAGGTTCATCCCCCTGGCGCCAGGAGGTCAGTTCAAAATGGGGTGAGGCAATCCAGTGCATCTGCCGTTGTCCCAGTGCCTGATAGAACGGCGTGCTGATACCGCCGTCCCACGCCAACGACAAATCCAGTTGTCCTTTCAACACCCACTCGATCAGTTCAGCATTACGGGCAATACGCGCTTCGATACGCACGCGCGGATGCGCTCGGGCAAAACTGCCCAAGACCTGTGGCAAAAAGGTTTCACCGAAGTCTTCCTGTAGCCCTAACCGCACAATGCCCTGTAGATCCAAGCCGCGCACTGCGGTCGCGGCCTCATCATTGAGCTCCAGCAAGCGACGCGCATAGCCCAGCAGGGTTTCACCGGCCTCGGTCATCACCATGCCGCGCCCAGACTTACGCAGGATGGGGCTGCCAACCTGCTGCTCCAGCTTTTTCAGATGCGCGCTGACAGCCGAGGTGGATCGCCCCAGCCGTTCCGCCGCTTTTGCGAAACTGCCCAGCTCAATACCGGTCACGTAGCTGCGCAAATCGTCGAGATCAAAGGTGACTCGCCCCATACCAACCATCCCGTTTTTAAGAACCATCAGTCAAAATAATGCCGATATTACTCACAAAGATGGCGTGCCATGCTCAGCCGGTCAACCGCTTTCAGGAGTATCGCCATGCTTGCCATGCAATACAGTTTCACCCTGCCCGCCCAGTGTTACCGTATCGGCCACCTTTCCAGCCCCTTTGACCACACAGCACCGCGGGTTGACAGCCTTACCTGATATTGATAATCATTATCAATATTAAGTTTTCAATCAGGATCGGCAGAATGCGGATCCTTGAGGCCAACCGCTATGTCACAGCCACCGATCACACCTTACACCACCGCTTGCTGCATCGTTGGCGGCGGCCCCGCCGGGCTGATGCTCGGCTATCTGCTGGCCCGGGCGGGGATAGAGGTCATAGTGCTGGAAAAGCACGCCGATTTCCTGCGCGACTTTCGCGGCGATACCATTCACCCTTCCACCCTGGAAATCATGCATCAGCTTGGCCTGCTGGAGGAGCTGCTGGCACTGCCGCACCAGCGTGCAGAAACGCTGCATGCCGAAATCGCAGGGCGTGATATTACGCTTGCGGACTTCACCCACCTACCGACGCGCTGCAAATTTATCGCCTTTATGCCGCAGTGGGAGTTCCTTAACTTTCTGGCGGAAAAAGCCGCCGCCTTTCCTGCGTTCAGCCTGATAAAATCGGCGCAGGTACACCAGTTATTGTACGATCGCGGCCAGGTCTGCGGGGTACTGGCAGATACGCCGGACGGGCCGATCCGCGTCCGCTGTCAACTGGTCATCGGCACTGACGGACGTAACTCGGTGGTACGCGAACAGGCGGCACTCAGCAGTCACTGTTTTGGTTCGCCGCGCGATGTGCTGTGGATGAAGATCGATAAACGGCCCGGCGATCCAGCCTGGTCAATGGGGCACACCGGGCCAAAACAAAACTTCATCATGATCGACCGGGGTGAATACTGGCAATGCGGTTATTCAATCGACAAGGGCAGCTTCGAGGCGATCCAACAGGATGGGCTGGAAACGTTTTTGCTGCATCTCGCCGAGGTCGCCCCCTTCCAGGACCACCGCCTGCAGGAGATCCTCAGTTGGGATCAGGTGAAGTTATTGAGTATTCGTATCGATCGACTGGATCAGTGGGCCAGGCCGGGCGTGCTGTGCATTGGCGACGCCGCACACGCCATGTCGCCGATTGGCGGCGTCGGGGTGAATCTGGCGATTCAGGATGCGGTTGCTACCGCCAACGTGATTATCCCTCCGTTACGCAGCCACGGTTTGCAGCTCAAGCACCTGCTGCGCGTGCAAAAACGCCGTAATTTCCCCACCAAAGCCACCCAGTTTCTGCAAATAAAGATGAGCCAGCGCAGGCCGAAAAAACGCCGAGGTGGCGGCAGATCCAGTCTGATGGCTCGGGTTGGTAACAGCCGCTGGCTGCCACGCTTATTGGGTCGGATTATCGGGCTGGGGTTCCGGCAGGAATCGCCGAAGCATCTTGCTGAGTGAGGGTTTGCTGCGGTCAAAAATACGTAATGGGCACAATCGATACATTAATCATCTTCCAGCAGGGTAATGCCCATTTTATCCGCCAGTTCAAACAAATGTATTAAAACGCTTTTATCTGTTACTGATACCGTTTTAGCAGTAATAGATAACTCGTTTCCATTCAAACGGTCGCCAAACAAAACATAGGCATTACCGGGATGTTGTTTTGACGGCCAAATCAGCCCCTGAATATCTGGATGTTGCGCATAAACAGCTTCAGCCCACTTGCGCGTTACCTGATAGTGGGCAGCATCGCAATGCGCCACCTTTTTAGACGCTCTCATCTTGGCCAGGCCAGGTTGATCTAATGCAGCAAGCTGCAATTCGGTATTCACCACCAGTTCGGTATGAACCAAACCCGAAAGTCGTCTGACGTTGAATCCAACATATTGTTTTGTGAAATCGACATCGTGCAAAGGGACTTCACACAACGCCACCTTGGTATTATCACCGGCATAAATAGTGGCGATCACGTTATTGTATTGGTCGATAATCGGGCTAAATCGTGCGTCGCCACCAGGGCTATTATTAAAAGCATCGCCAGCGTACTTTTCTCGATGAATTCGATAAAGCGGCGTCCCTGCCTTAACAAGGTACTTGTTAATATTGACCTTTCCTACCGGGGGCAGTAAGCCATCATCCATGCTGCGCTCCCGCCTTTTGTATAAGAGCTGCATGTAACACCGCAGCAGGATCTTGTTTCATCAGATCTTTGGGTTTTTTACCCTCCAGCCAGCTATTGGCCGTGCCCATCCAGCTCGCTATCGACCAGGCGCTGGTGCTGTCACCAAAAACGGTCAATATGTCTTTGAGGATTTTTAGCGGCTGGTAAGCCTCATCCAGTGCGTAAGCCGGATAGCGGTCGTGGCCCTCAACGTTAATCGCAAAAATCTTTCCGCGTTGCTTCCAACCGTTTGGGCCTGCGCTACGGTTACGATTTTTAAAACCTGCCCGGTCAGAGAGTTCTGCAGATGTCAGCCAGTTGGCATCTGCCAGAAGGTACTGGCGAAGGTCCTGCTTCCTTTCTTCATTGCGGGCCTGAAACTCGGGAAAACCGGCAAAGATACTGGCGGCAGGCATAGCGTTATCGCTATCGACATCCACTCGGGCCGCCGGTATCTTCCCTGCTGCAGACTTGGTGACCCTATCCCAGGCAATCTCCAGCATTTGCATCGCCGCTTTGGGATCTACTGCAGGATCATTGATCATATCGGTAAGCTTTTTTCTCAGGGCGCTATTGCCAGCGTCATTGTTACGATCCGAATCGGTGGTATGAGAATCGGGATCAATTTCAATCACCAAAAATCGCGCCGAAGGCTTACTTGGCTTAAGATGCTGTAGCTGATCGGCAGTAAGCATTTGCATAACGCTACGATGTCCCTGACGACGATGGGTTTGCTGTTTGAGTGTCATACTTCCTCCGGCATTCAGATATTGCGTATATTGAGTATATCTCGTATGCATTGGGTTGTCTAAATCTTCACCAGTTGCGGCGTTTTCCTTTCAGCTTGGCCGCCGTTTCTCATTTCTTACCAAGAGGTCCCTATGTTCAGTATCCGCCAGGCTTTGAGCGGTGATTTAGCGCAGGTTCGTGATGTGGGCATTCGCACCTATCAGGCCCATTTTGGCGAACTTTGGCACCATAAAGAGGAGTTGGACGCTTTTTTGGCGCAAGACTTTGCTGTTGAAGCACTACAGAAGACGCTGCAGGACGCGGATATTTGCTGGTTGTTGGGGTATGAAGACGACAACCTGGTGGGCTACGCACGACTGAATTTCAACAGCCTGCTGACACCGACCCAAACAACCGGTGCTGAGCTGCAAAAAATCTATTTCCTGCCGGAATATGCCGGCCGGGGTTACGGCCAGCACTTTTTTGACCAGGTGCAGCTTCGGGCGCTCGAACGTAAGCAAAAAACGCTGTGGCTGGAAGTGTTACAGCGCAATACCAGCGCCCAGCGTTTTTACCAACGCCAGGGGCTGAGTATTTGCGGTGAAACCTGCTACACCAGTGCCCAGGGCTCCATCGGCATCTGGTATATGTCGAAGGCGCTGTAACCCTTAGCCCGGAAACTCCAGCGCGCCGGTCAGATCCCCTAGCGGTTTTTGACTGCGCGCCGCCATCGCTTTATCGCGCTCCGTCAGCCCGTCCAGCGGTGGCAGATCAAACACCCGGCTGATTAATCGCAGGATCGACCCGGTATCATAAACCTCATGATCGACATAGCCTTTGCGGGCAAAGGGTGAAACCACCAATGCCGGGATACGCGAACCTGGGCCCCAACGATCGCCCTGCGGCGGAGCCACATGATCCCACCAGCCGCCGTTCTCATCAAAGGTAATCACCACCACACTATTTTCCCACTGTGGGCCATTGCGCAGACTATTGATGATATGGGCAATATGACGATCGCCGGCCTCCACATCGGAATAACCGGCGTGCATATTGAGGTTGCCCTGCGGCTTGTAGAATGCCACCGGCGGTAATGTTCCCGCTTCTACCGCGGCCAGAAATTTATTGCTGCCGGTTGAATCGCCAATACCGCCGTCACGCAAATGCGCCTCACGCGCCTGCGGGTTACCCGGCCCCAGATTTTCGAAATAGTTGAACGGTTGATGGTGATACTGAAAATCCGGCGCACCGGGGAAATCCCCCTGATCCTTGCGGTTGTCCAGCGCGTACTGCCACCCCCCGGCATACCACGCCCAATCGATCCCTTTCTGGCTCAGTAAGTCGCCGATGTGCTGATGCTTCTGTGGTGGCATAACGTTGGGCATTCTGGCGTCCGCCAGCGTCGGGTCTTTCTCATCCTGAGTCCACGACGGCCAGTACGGCGGTGCCATGGTGTTTACCGCATAGCCATCCGGCGTCAGCAGGCTCTTGCCAAACAGCGGGATGCCAAACGAGGCGCTGACCGGCGAGTCGCCCAACGGTTTCAGGCGCGAGTCCGTCACGTCATCGCTTTCAAGCTGGGCAATACCGTCTTTGGCGACGGAGTTTTGAACCTCAGGGTAAAACGGCGGGCGGGCGCAGATCAGATACTGGTGATTCAGGAAGGAACCGCCAAACGCCCCCTGGAAGAAGTTATCGCAGAGCGTAAATTCCTGTGCCAACGTCCACAGCCGCAGGTTGTAGGCACCGTCACCGTAATAACCCATTGTCAAAGCGCCTGAGTCGGCCCAGGCGACAAACTTGTCGTTTTTGCCACCGTTGATCTGCATTTGGTTTTGATAAAACACATGCCATAGGTCGCGGGTGACCACGCCGTGCGGCAAGTTCTCCCCCTGTGGCCCGGTCAACACAAATGGCTGATTGGGCAATTGATTGGTGAACACCGCGTCTTCACCAATTTGATAGTTAACGTGCCCAACCTCCTGTGCCTTTGGTACCAGGCCTTTCCAGATTGGCGGCAGCGAATCCAGCAGACTGCCATCGCGATCGCGCTGCTGGTATTCCTCGGGTTTGAGCGACGACAGCGGTTTTTCTACCCCAGGGAAATTGGCGAACAGGTTATTGAAGCTGCGGTTTTCGGCGTAGATCACTACCACATTTTTCACATGACGCCGCAACAGCGGGTTTTGTGCACTGGCCGGCACAGCGCTCAGCAAGACTTTCTTGTTACCCTCAGCCGCGGCCCTGGCCAACGGCGCAATGGAGGCACCGACCCCTAACGCCGTCGCGCCAGCCAGAAAACGCCGACGTGCCGGGTTGCTCGGCTGCTGCTCCTCTGCCGGTAACGGCAGATCCTTATTCGGTTTATCGCTCATAGGCATTCCCTCGAAAATTATTAACCTGTTGATTTATTATTAATTTATTTAAGAGTCATTATGCTATGGCACAATTATGAACGAAATGTGACACCCGGCGGCAGGTTAGCATTTGGCAACACTTTCGCGAATTTCGCCGCAGTTTTATTAAAAAACCCTGCGGCTTTATCGGTTAGCGAACGTCGCGTTGCAGCATCAAAAATATCAGCGCCAGCGTATTGGGCACCATATACAGCATCGCGCCCAGTTGCACCGCCAGCGGGTTGTCCTTTGCCTGCCAGGCCATAAACCAGTCGCCTGCAACCACCATAAAGCCGAGGCCCCATACCGCGATTGCACAGAGCGCGCCCAGCATGGCCCAGGCTTTTCCCCTGGCAAAAGCCGCGTAAGAATGGCCCAGATGTTTCAGCATCAGCACCACGCCAAAGGCCGCGGTGATACCGGCCACAGACTCCAGCAAAGTGATTATCGCCAGCCCGACCTGCCCGGCCCATTCAACGCTGATAGCACGCCACATTAATCCAGGAACCTGATAGGTATCCTGCATGGCCAGCAGCGGGGCCACGGCATGTTGGGCAGTCCCGGAAAAATCGGCGGTATTGTTCAGCAAACTGAAGATCCCCCAAAGAGCCGGAAACAGTGACAGGACGATGCAACCCAGTCGTGACATAGTGATTTCGTTCATAATTATCCCTAATTTATGGTGATGTAAAACCCGGAGTTCCTTGTATTGCTGCAGTTCCGGGCTCCCCAGTTTTAACGTGCACAATGTAAGAACTAATCTTACAATGATTAAGAGAATAGCGGAGGAGGAAATATGGGCAGAACATTAACGGTGGATCTGGGTGAAGAACTGCGTAACTTTGTTGAAGGTCTGGTAGCCAGCGGCGACTATCGAACCCCCAGCGAAGTGATTCGTGAATCGGTGCGTACCCTGCGTGAGCGCACCGCCGCCTCAAAGCTGGAAGAACTACGCCGTTTGATCGCCGAGGGTGAGAACAGCGGGGACGCTGTGGAGTGGGATCGTGATGTGTTTATGGCAGCAGTGAAAGGCTACATAAAAAAATAATCCCCCTTTCACTGCCCAACCTTAGGCCTTATATCGCCACCAGCCCACGCACGCCGTCTTGCTCCATCGCGCTGCCCGCACCGCGCTGGACAATGCTGCCGCGCGACATCACCAGATAGCGGTCCGCCAGCTCGGCGGCAAAATCATAAAACTGTTCCACCAGCAGGATCGCCATATCCCCCTGGGCCGCCAACTGTTTGATCACCGCGCCGATCTCTTTGATCACCGAAGGCTGGATCCCCTCCGTCGGCTCATCCAGGATCAATAACTGCGGTCGGCAGGCCAGCGCACGCCCAATCGCCAACTGTTGCTGTTGGCCACCGGAGAGATCGCCGCCGCGCCGATCTTTCATCTGCAACAGCACCGGGAACAGTTCATAGATCTGATCCGGTACCTTGCGCGCCTGACTACCGGAAAACCGTGCCAGGCCCATCAGCAGATTTTCTTCCACCGTCAGACGGCCAAAGATCTCGCGCCCCTGCGGTACATAGGCCACCCCGGCCTGCACCCGCTGGTGTGGTTTTCTGCCGTTAAGGCTTTCACCCTGCCAATTGATGCTGCCGCTCTTGGCCGGGATCAGCCCCATCAGGCATTTCAACAACGTGGTTTTCCCCACGCCGTTACGCCCCAACAGGCAGGTCACTTCGCCGATATGAGCTTCAAACGACAGGCCGCGCAAAATATGGCTGCCGCCGTAATATTGATTCAGTTCATTCACTTGCAACATAGCTACTCCTAACGCCCCAAATACACGTCGATCACCTGCTCGTTGGCCTGTACCTGCGCCAATGAGCCTTCCGCCAGCACCTGGCCCTGATGCAGTACCGTGACGTGGTCGGCAATGGTTTCGACAAACCCCATGTCGTGCTCCACCACCATCAGCGAATGCTTGCCCGCCAGCGAGCGGAACAGTTCGGCGGTGTACTCGGTTTCCGCATCGGTCATACCGGCCGCCGGTTCATCAAGCAGCAGCAGATGCGGTTCCTGCACCAATAACATACCGATCTCGAGAAACTGTTTTTGCCCGTGGGAAAGTAACCCGGCGGGACGATGCCGTTCATGACCCAGCCGCAGGGTTTTCAGCATTTCATCGATACGGTCGCGCTGTTCGCTGCTCAGTTTGGCGCGCAGGCAGGCCCATACCGACTTCTGGTTTTTTTGGGCGATCTCCAGATTCTCGAATACCGTCAGTTCCTCAAACACCGTGGGCTTTTGGAACTTGCGACCGATGCCGGCCTGGGCTATCTGCATCGGATCCAGCGCGGTCAGATCGACGGTTTGATCGTAAAACACCCTGCCGCTGTCCGGCCGGGTCTTACCGGTGATCACATCCATCAGCGTGGTTTTCCCCGCGCCGTTGGGGCCGATCACGCAGCGCAATTCACCCACTCCGATCTGCAGCGACAGATCGCTCAGTGCCCGAAAACCGTCAAAGCTGACGTTGATCTTGTCGAGCAGCAGTACCGGATCGGTTTGCTGGCGGTATTTATCGGCCGGCAGCGGCTGGGTGAACAGATCTTCGGTCATTTGCAGCGAATTCATTGTGATTTCCCTCTGCGCAGCAGGCCGATAACCCCTTTAGGCAGGAACAGCGTAACGATGATAAACATCAGGCCAAGAAAGAACTGCCAGTATTCCGGAATGGCCATGGTGAACCAACTTTTGGCCCCGTTGACGATACCTGCCCCCAGCAGCGGCCCCACCAGCGTGCCGCGTCCGCCGAGCGCCACCCAGATGGCGGCTTCGATCGAGTTGGTCGGCGACATTTCGCCGGGGTTGATAATGCCCACCTGCGGCACATACAGCGCCCCGGCCAGCCCGCACAGCACCGCCGACAGCGTCCAGACAAACAGTTTGAAGCCTTTCGGATCGTAGCCGCAGAACGTCAGGCGGTTTTCCGCATCGCGCACCGCCGTCAGTACCCGTCCGAATTTGCTTCGTGCCAGCGCAAAGCCGATTGCCAGACTGGCGGCCAGCAGCAGCACCGTGGTCAGAAACAGCGCCACCCGCGTGCCGGTGGCGGTGATCGGGAAGCCCAGCAGGGTGGTGAAACCGGTAAAGCCATTGTTGCCCCCAAAGCCGGTTTCGTTACGAAAGAACAGCAGCATACCGGCGTAGGTCAACGCCTGAGTCATGATGGAGAAATACACCCCTTTGATTTTCGAGCGGAAGGCGAAGTAACCGAAGATAAAGGCCAGCACGCCGGGCACCAATACGATCAGGCACAGTGCCCAGGCGAAGTACTGAGTGCCGCTCCAGAACCACGGCAATTCATTCCACGAAAGAAACGACATAAATGCCGGCAGGCCCTCGCCCGCCGCCTGGCGCATCAGGTACATGCCCATGGCATAGCCGCCGAGGGCGAAAAACAGCCCATGCCCCAACGACAGCAGCCCGGCGTACCCCCACACCAGATCAAGCGCCACCGCCACTACGGCATAACACAAAATTTTACCCACCAGCGTCAGAGTGTAAGTGGAGATCGCCAGCGGATGGTCTGCCGGCAGCAGGGCCAGAAACGGCATGATCGCCAGTGCCAGCAACACCAGTCCGCCAATGCCCAGCGCCAGTCGGGGTGCCTTCTGCAGGCCGGTTACAGTCAATGGTTGGCTCATCAGTCAGTCACCCTGCCCTTGAAGGCGAACAGTCCCTGAGGACGTTTTTGAATAAACAGCACGATCAGCGCCAGGATCAGGATTTTACCCAGCACTGCGCCAATCTGCGGCTCAAGGATTTTGTTAAGAATACCCAGGCCAAAGGCCGCCACCACGGTCCCGGCCAGTTGGCCGACGCCTCCAAGCACCACCACCAGGAACGAGTCGATGATATAACCCTGACCCAGCTCCGGTCCGACGTTGCCCAGCTGCGACAACGCCACCCCGCCCAGCCCGGCAATGCCGGAACCCAGACCGAACGCCAGCATATCGACGCGGCCAGTGGGCACGCCGCAGCAGGCGGCCATCGCACGGTTTTGCGTCACGGCACGCACGTTCATGCCCAGGCGGGTTTTATTCAGCAGCAACCAGGTGAGTACCAACACCAGCACCACAAACAGGATCACCGCGATACGGTTCCACGGCAGCACCAGGTTGGGCAGTAACTGAATGCCGCCCGACAGCCAGGTCGGGTTGGCGACCTCTACGTTTTGCGCGCCAAATAACACCCGAACCCATTGGATCAACATCAGGCTGATGCCCCAGGTCGCCAACAGGGTTTCCAGCGGCCGCCCATACAGATGGCGGATCACCGTCCGCTCCAGCGCCATACCTATACAGGCGGTGATAGTGAATGCCACCGGCAACGCCACCAGCGGATACAGCGCCAGCCACTGCGGCGCAAACTGCTGAAACAATCCCTGCACCAGATAGGCCGAGTAGGCACCGAGCATCAGCATTTCGCCGTGGGCCATGTTGATCACCCCCAGCAGGCCGTAAGTGATCGCCAGCCCAAGCGCCGCCAGCAGCAGGATCGAACCGAGCGACAGGCCGGTAAACGCCTGGCCAATCAGGTCACCGATCATCAGCCGGTGTTTCACGCTGGCCAAGCTTTTCAGCGCTTCGGCGCGTACTGCGGCATCCGGTTCACGGGCGGCATCGGTCAATGCCTGTAGCCGGGTCTGGGTTTCCGCTGCTCCCGAACTGCCGAGCAGCCGCACCGCATTGAGGCGCACTTTGGCATCGGCATCGCTCAGTTGCAGATTGGCCAGCGCGATACTCAGCGCCTCATGCACCCGGCTGTCTTTCTCCTGCGCCAGGCGCTGGGTCAGCAGTGCCAACTGGCTGCTTTGCGCTTCCAGCTGCAGAGCCTTTGCCGCCTGTAAACGCAGGGCCGGATCTTCACTGATCAGCTGCTGTGCCGACAACGCGTTGGCGATCAGGATCCGCAGCCGGTTATTCAGCCACAGCTTTTTCGGCGTACCGACCGGGGCAGCGCTACCCTCCAGTGGCTGATAGCGATCGCCCTGCGGGATAAATGCATGTTTGGCCTCGTCGATCACCAGGTTTTCCTGCTTTAACGCCTGCAGTAACGGCAAACGCGCAGCGTCCGGCGCGGTCGCCCACGCCTGCAATAATTTGGCCTGCTGCGTACGGTTGGCCGCAGCAAAATCATCGGCCGGCCCCGCCTGCGCGAACATCGGCAGGCAGCACAGCAGCCAAAGCCAGCGTCGGAAATGAAAGAAAAATGGGAGTTGCATCGGCAGCCTCTTCTGTAGGGGCCGGACATGCCCGGCCCATGGGTTGCGGTGTTACTTGCTGCCTTTTACCGGGCTTTCCGACTTTTTGTCGTTGCCGGCAATGTATGGGCTCCACGGCTGGGCGCGTACCGGCGCATCGGTTTGCCACACCACGTTGAACTGGCCGTTGCCTTCAATTTCGCCAATCATCACCGGTTTGTGCAGATGGTGGTTGGTAGCATCCATGGTCAGGGTAAAGCCCGACGGCGCGGCAAAGGTCTGCCCGGCCATCGCCGCGCGTACCTTGTCAACGTCCGTGGTACCGGCCTTCTCGACCGCCTGCGCCCACATGTGGATGCCAACATAGGTGGCTTCCATCGGGTCATTGGTCACTGCGGTGGCGTAGTTCGGCAGGTTGTGCGCCTTGGCATAGGCCCGCCATTCGCTGACAAACTGCTTGTTGGTCGGGTTATCCACCGATTCGAAGTAGTTCCAGGCCGCCAGGTTGCCCACCAGCGGTTTGGTGTCGATACCGCGCAGCTCTTCTTCCCCCACCGAGAAGGCGATCACCGGTACATCGGTGGCTTTGATGCCCTGATTGGCCAGCTCTTTGTAGAACGGCACGTTGGAGTCACCGTTGATGGTGGAGATCACCGCCGTTTTGCCACCGGCGGAGAATTTCTTGATGTTGGCGACGATGGTCTGGTAGTCGCTGTAGCCAAACGGCGTATAGACCTCTTCGATATCTTTATCCTGAATACCTTTCGAATGCAGGAAGGCGCGCAGGATCTTGTTGGTGGTGCGCGGGTAAACGTAGTCGGTGCCCAGCAGGAAGAAGCGTTTCGCCGATCCGCCGTCTTCGCTCAGCAGGTATTCCACCGCCGGGATCGCCTGCTGATTAGGGGCCGCACCGGTATAGAACACATTGGGCGACATCTCTTCCCCTTCGTACTGCACCGGATAGAACAGCAGGCCGTTCAGTTCTTCAAACACCGGCAACACGGATTTACGCGATACCGAAGTCCAGCAGCCAAACACTGCCGCCACCTTGTCCTGGCTCAACAACTGACGCGCCTTTTCGGCGAACAGCGGCCAGTTGGAGGCCGGATCCACCACCACCGGCTCGAGTTTTTTACCCAATACGCCGCCCTTGGCGTTGATGTCATCAATAGTCATCAGCGCCACGTCTTTCAGCGGCGTTTCAGAAATGGCCATGGTGCCGGACAGTGAACTCAGGATGCCGACCTTGATGGTATCGGCAGCCTGCACGCCCCAGGCCATCCCCATGCCGATCATGGTGGCGGACAACGCAAAAGCTTTTATAAAGTGACGACGTTGCATAATTCAAACTCCTGATGTGTGTTAGAAAACCAACCTTCTTTTTAAAAAAACCTAACCCTATGGATTTCGAGTTGCAGCTAACAACGCTGCAGCTCGAAAGGCGACGGGTTAGGGCTGAAGCCGTGCTTGATGCAACATATGCAGGGTTATTTTTCTGACCTCAGCCTTACTGACGGCAATATGGTTGCTGAGCAGCGTTTGCGCCTCCCCGGTTTGCTGTTGCAAGATTGCCCGCAATATGGCGGCGTGTTCGTTGTAGGTCGCCGCCACCCGGCTGCCCTGGGTGAAGTCCAGCCGACGAATGATGCGAATTTTCTCGGTCAGATCGCGATGAATGCGTGCCATTTCGCCGTTGCCCGCCGCAGCCACCAGCGCCATATGAAACTGTTCGTCGTGCAACGAGACGGTTTTGCCATCCTCCAACCGTGGCTCGTCGATCCAAAAACTGCCGAGCGCCTCCAGTTGCAACGGCACCTCATCCATTGGCCGTGCGCACAGCCGTTTTACCGCCTCACACTCCAGCACGATGCGCAGGTCATACAGCTCCTCGAAGTAGGCAAAATCGAAGGGGCGCACCTGCCAACCGCTGCGGAAATGCACTTCGACATACCCCTCGCGCTCCAGCCAAAACAGGGCCTGACGCACCGGCGTACGGCTGACCTCCATGCGCAGCGCCACTTCGTTTTCGCTAAAGCGATCGCCCGGCAGCAGCTGAAAATCAAAAATATCGTCCTTGAGTTGCAGGTAGATACGCTCCGCCAGCCCCTCCGGCCGCGCCTTGCTGCGGTTATTGGTGATTTGCATCGCATTCCTCTCTGCGGGCGCAGCCTGCCGCGCCCCGACAAGTAAACAGGGTTAACTGGCGTGCTCCAGCCACAATAAGGCATCACCCGGCCCGACAGGCCGCCCTTGCTGACAACTGATGCGTTTGATGATCCCGGCGCGCGGCGCGGTGACCGCCAGCTCCATTTTCATTGCCTCAACCACGATCAACGGCTGGCCGGCTTCGACCTGCTGCCCCGGCTCCACCAGAATTTTCCACACGCTGCCGTTCAGGTCGGCGCTGACCAGATAGCCATCCACCTCTTCTTCATCATCCTGTGGCGGCAGCAACTGGGCCTCGGCTTCGCCCTCTTCTTCCTGCCAGCGCGTCACTTCATGGCTGAACGCCTGCTGCTGACGCTGCTGGAAGGCGCTGATGTCTTCGGCGTTGTCCGCCAGGAAACGGCTGTATTCGGCAAAATCAAACTCGCTGTTCTCAATACGGACCTGCGCGCGCCCTTCGCGGAACGCTTCGCGCTGCTCATCCAACTCCTGCTCGCTGACCGGGTAGAAACGCACCTGATCAAAGAAGTGCAACAGCCAGGGCTCACCCGCGCTGAACTGTGGGTTCTTGAGGAATTTGTTCCAGATAGGTAATGTGCGCCCGACCAACTGGTAGCCCCCCGGCGAGTCCATGCCATAGATGCACATGTACATGCCGCCGATGCCGACCGTGCCTTCGGCGGTATGGGTGCGGGCCGGGTTATATTTGGAACTGAGCAACCGGTGACGCGGGTCAATCGGTACCGCGCAGGGTGCGCCGAGGTAAACATCGCCCAGTCCGAGGATCAGGTAACTGGCATTAAAGATGATGTCGCGCACCTGCTCACGCATGCTGAGCCCGTTGATACGCTGGATAAAATCGACGTTGTTCGGCAGCCAGGGCGCAGACGAACGCACCGTCTGTTGATAGCGCTCCACCGCCCCCAAGGTGGCAGAGTCTTCAAACGCCATCGGCAGGTACACCGTGCGCGTCGGCACCTTCAGTTGGCTGACATCGCCCAGCGCCTGTTCACGCGCCAGCAAGCGTGCCAATAAATCGGCCTGGCCCAGAACGCGGCTGTTATAGCGGATCTGCAGCGATCGCACGCCGGGTGCCAGCTCCTCGACGCCGGGGATCGCCTCCTGCTTGAGCGACTGCATCAGCAGATGAATGCGTAGCCGCAGCGCCAGACTGAGCACGTTGTCGCCATATTCCAGCAAAATGTAGCCGTCACCGGCCTGGCGATAGACCACCGCCGGGTGGTTGTCTGTCGCCGGCAGTGCCGCCAGGATAGCGGCAGACACCGTGGTACCCGGCGTCAAATCCGGTGCCGGCAGGGTGATGGCCTTCACCGCCGCCAGCGCTTCGATACTGCCAAGCTGCGCCTGTTCCAGCGATTGCGCCTGTTTGAAACCGATCGGATGGAAGCGAATGCGATCGCCCGGTTTCACCTGGCCGACCTTCCACAGCTCGGCCCTGGCGATGGTCACCGGGCAGACAAAGCCACCGAGGCTCGGTCCGTCGCGGGTGAGGATCACCGGGAAATCACCGGTGAAGTTAATCGCACCTATGGCATATTCGCAGTCATGCACGTTGGACGGATGCAGCCCTGCCTCACCGCCGTCCTGCCTTGCCCACTCGGGTTTTGGCCCGGACAGGCGCACACCCAACCGGTTGGAGTTGTAATGCACCTGCCATTCGGCGGCAAAGAAACTGTCGATAGACGCCGGGGTAAAGAAGTCCGGTGCGCCGTGCGGCCCATACAACACGCCGATGTTCCACAGGTTGCCATACTCTGGGATCAGGCTTTCATCCATCGCCTGCGGCGCGGCAACCGGTGCCGGCGTGGTGGTCGCGGCCAACGCCGGTTGGGACACCGCCAGCATATCCGCCACCCGCAGAGTGCGCCCGGCATGGCCACCAAACTGCCCCAGGGCAAAGGTCGAACGGCTACCCAGATACACCGGCACGTCAAAACCGTTTCGCACCGCCAGATAGGTACGGCACCCGTGCCGCGCACGGCCCATCGTCAGTACCTGCCCAGCCCGAACCGTTATCGGCTGCCAGTAATCCAGCGTTTCGCCATCCAAATCCGCCGGGCAGTCCGCACCGGTCAGCGCAATAGTGGCGTCGCAATGAAAACGCAGGGTCGGCCCCTGCAGGGTAAACTCCAGCCCGGCGGCGCTGGGGTGGTTACCAACAATGCGGTTGGCCAGCCGGAAAGCGAAGTCGTCCATCGGCCCGGACGGTGGCACGCCGATATCCCAATAGCCGACACGGCCCGGGTAATCCTGCACGCTGCTGTAAGTGCCCGGTTGCAGCACTTCGATACTGCTGGGTTGGAAGCGGAAACTGTCCAGCATGCGGGTCCACACGCTGCCGGTCTGGAACGCCGTGGTGGCAATCACCTGCCGCAGGTAATCGAGATTCGTCGCGATGCCGTGCAGCCGGGTAGCACCCAGCGCCAGGCGCATTTTCTCCAGCGCCTGCCGGCGATCCTCGCCGTGAACAATCAGCTTGGCGATCATCGGATCGTAAAATGCCGATACTTCACTGCCGGTGGCGACCCAACCGTCCACCCGCACCCCATCCGGGAAATGCACCTCGGTCAATACGCCCGGACTGGGCTGGAAGTTTTTCAGCGGATCTTCGGCATAGATACGCACCTCAATCGATGCCCCCTGCGGTGGGCGTTGCAGCGCCGCCCAATCCAGAGCATCCCCCGCCGCCACCTGCAACATGCATTCGATCAAGTCCAGCCCGGTGACCATCTCGGTCACCGGATGCTCCACCTGCAAGCGAGTATTGACCTCAAGGAAATAAAATTCGTCGCGCGCGCCGTCGTAGATAAACTCCACGGTGCCGGCGCTGCGATAATTAACCGACGCCCCCAGTGCCACCGCCGCCTGATGCAGCGCCTGACGGGTAGCCGTCGGCAGGTTCGGTGCCGGGGTTTCTTCCACCACTTTCTGGTTGCGGCGCTGCAATGAACAATCGCGTTCGCCAAGGGCCACCACCCAGCCCTGACCATCACCGAAAATCTGGACTTCGACATGACGGGCCTGATCGACAAAACGCTCGATAAAAGCCCCAGAGTCGCGGAAGAACTGCTCCCCCAGCCGTTTCACGCTGTCGTAGGCATCGCGCAGTGCGGCTTCGTCATCGCAGCGCGTCAGGCCAATGCCGCCACCGCCGGCGGTGCTTTTCAGCATCACCGGGTAGCCAATCTGGCCGGCGGCGTTGACCGCCTCCTCAACGCTGTCCAGCAGGCCGGTGCCCGGCGTCATCGGCACCTGCGCCAGCGCCGCCAGCTCACGCGCCCGGTGTTTCAGGCCGAACTCGCGAATTTGCGCCGCCGTCGGGCCGATAAAAGCGATGCCCGCCGCCTCACAGGCGTCGGCAAACTCAGCGCTCTCGGAAAGGAAGCCATAACCGGGATAGATCGCCTGCGCACCGGTTTCTGCTGCCGCCGCCAGGATCTTGTCGATACACAGGTAACTGTCGCCGGCCTTTTCACCGCCCAGCGCCACCGCCAAATCGGCTTCGGTAACGTGCGGTGCATTGCGGTCGGCGTCGGAATAAACCGCTACGCTGGTCACTCCCAGGCGCTTCAGGGTGCGGATGGCGCGGCAGGCAATTTCGCCACGGTTGGCGATTAATACGGTAGTAAACATGATCAGGCCTCCTTCTGGCTGGCGATGTAGTTGCGCCAGCCGCCAAATTCAGTGATATCCGTGGCACCCTGCAGCGCCCAGGGTTCGCAGATAAAGCCTTTCACCCGGCGACCATCCGCCAGCAACAGCGTGCCGATACCCAGCGGCGCCGGGATTTCCGCCACCAATTCGCCAAAACGCGCCAGCGGGATCTCCCACAGTTCCACGCGGATTGCGGCCCCCTGCTCGGTTTTGACCAGCCCCGGCTTTGGCGGCTGAGTATTGGCCAGCGCGTACAGCCGGTAACACGGCGCGGTGGTGGTTTGCTCCAGCAACATCGCGGCACGCTGCGTGAGTTGGAAATTCAGCGGCATCCCGCTGAGGTGTGCGCCAACCACCGCTACCTGCACGTGCTGAGCCGACGGCGTCAAAGAATTCAGCGGCGGCAGCGCGCGGCCGGTCGCACCCAACGGCAGATCCTGAGTCTGTTGCCAGCGCAAACCGAACGACGCCAGCGCCCGATCGTGCCAGGCCGGAGCAACCAGTGTGATACCGGCAGGCAGGCCGTCGTCACGTATCGGCGCAGGCAGTGCCAGCGCGCTCAGATCGGCCAGGTTGGTGAAATTGGTGTAGGTACCAAACTGCGAGTTGAACAACACCGGCTCCTGCTCCATTTCCGCCAGTGTGCGAATGGTCGGCGAGGTCGGCACCACCAGTGCGTCGAAGGGAGCCAGCCGTTGTTCAATCTGCCGCGCCAGCTCGGCACGCAGATATTCCGCCTTGTAGGCGTCACAGGCGCTGTACTTCAGGCCGTTATTGACGATGCCGCGCACCACCGGATTAATCGCCTGCGGATTGGCGCTCAATATTGTCTCGACCGCCACGGTGCGTTCCGCCACCCAGGGGCCGTAATAGAGCTGATCCGCCAGAACGCGGAACGGGGTAAAATCGAGGGTTTCCAGCGTTACGCCGCAGCCTTGCAGCTGCTCCAGTGCCCGTTGAAATGCCTGCTCGGCCTGGGTATCGCCGAAAAACTCGAGCTGCGCCGGTACCGCAAAGCGGGGAGCCGCCGGGAGACTCGCCGGGGCGGTATGGGGATTGATACGGGAATAGGCATCGGCCGGGTCATAGCCACCGGCCAGCTCGGCCACCAGCGCGGCATCGGCCACCGTCAGTGCGAATACCGACACCGTATCATTCAGCCGACAGGCGGGTACCACGCCACGGTTCGACAAACAGCCCTTGGTCGGTTTCAGGCCGACAATATTGTTGAATCCGGCCGGGACGCGCCCTGAACCGGCGGTATCGGTACCCAATGAGAACGGCATCAGGCCGCGCGCCACCACAGAGGCCGAGCCGGAACTGGAGCCGCCGCTGACGTAACGACTGTCGAAACTGTTCACCACTGCGCCGTGCGGCGAGCGGGTGCCGACCAGGCCGGTAGCGAACTGATCGAGATTGGTTTTACCGATCACCAGCGCACCGGCGGCGCGCAGATTGGCAACGACGGTTGCGTCCGCCGCCGCCTGATAGGCAAACTCCGGGCAGGCGGCAGTGGTTGGCCAGCCGCCAACGTCGATATTGTCTTTGACCGCAAAGGGCACACCAAACAGCGGCAGACGGCTGATATCCCCGGCGACGGCTTCAAGCCGTTGGGCCAGTTGTTGGTACTGCGCCTCCAGTTGTGCCGCGCTGGCAAGATACAGCCAGGCATTGTCATCCGCTGGCAAATTGGCCAGCAAGGCAACCAGCGTGGTGCGCACGCAGGCCATGCGCTCGCCGGCGGGGCGGGTATGATAATGGTGCTGCCATTCGCTGAGGGTGAAACCGCGTAGGCTAACGGACTGAGTCATCGGCAAAATTCCATCTGGTACACAAGATGGGATTCATACAGCAACCGGCGTGCCAATTTTTAATCGGCTGATTTCAATAAAATATAAGAAAAACTTATAGTAAAACGGCAAAAATCTGCACCAGCCGTGGGCAACTGGCGAACAAAAAAGGTGCAATAAATTGCATTATGGCGATATGCCAAAATGGTTTTCATTAATTAACCCTAGATTAAATGCGTGCAATGGAATACCCATTTACGATTAATCAGAAATCATTAGCCTGTGGATATAATAAATTATTTAGTTACATAACAATGCGATCAACCAACTTTCAAGCCAAAACACAAAAAGCATAATGAATTACAGTAACCAATTAAAGCATTACATATATTTTGGCATGCATTAAAAACTCAGAATTAAAAACCAATAAATAACCGACATATATTTATAACCTAATAGCATTAAAAGGCTGATAACCAACCAGAGCCGCCTCAATATAGAAAACTTTACACAAACCCTGCTTATCATTGGTGAGGTGATTGAACTAACCTTGGACAGACGTTTTTGCTAGTGGCGACGGCCTGCACGTCAGTGCCGAATTTTCTCGCTGCCAAATCCCCTGACCCAAGGAGCTTTCATGACATCCATTAATCATCTGCTGGTCAAAAACCGCAGTTGGGCAACTCAGCAACAATCGCGCGATCCCAATTTCTTCCCACAGTTGGCACAGGCGCAGAAACCGCACATTCTGTGGATTGGCTGCTCCGACAGCCGGGTTCCCGCCGAAACTATTGTTCGTGCACAACCCGGTGAGCTGTTTGTACACCGCAATATCGCCAACGTGGTCGAAGAACAGGATGATAATTTGATGAGCGTGGTGCAATACGCGGTCGAGCATCTGGAGGTGGGAGCCATCGTGATTTGCGGGCATTACGGTTGCGGTGGGATCAAAGCTGCCCTGAGCAGCCGTCACACCCCCAGTAAGGACTCACTCACACGCCGTCTCAATGCGCTACGAGCCACACTGGAGCCGCATTTGCCGGCTGAGACCGATACCCATGACGACGACCTGAATAAAGCAGCCCACGCCAACGTACAGCTCCAGCTCAATACCCTTAGCAAAACCCAGTTAATACAACGCGCCTGGCGACACAATGCCGGGTTGACGCTGGTCGGCTGCATTTACGATATGCATAACGGATTTTTGAATGTGCTGGAACAACGCAACGCTGCCGGGAGGGTGACATGAATCGTGCCGATCTGCGTTTTGACCTGCCCGCCGGGCTGGTGGTCTTTCTGGTCGCCCTGCCGCTCAGTCTGGGCATTGCACAAGCCAGCGGTGTCCCGCCGTTCGTTGGCCTGCTCACCGGCGTGATTGGCGGCATCGTCGTTACCCTGCTCAGCCCTTCGCCGTTTTCGGTCAGCGGCCCGGCCGCCGGACTGGTGACCATTGTCACCGGTGCCATGTTGACGCTGGGCGACTTTTCCACCTTCTTATTCGCCCTGCTATTGGCCGGCATACTGCAACTGGCCTTCGGCCTGCTGCGCGGCGGCAAACTGGCAGCACTGATCCCCGGAGCCGTGATCCACGGCATGTTGGCCGCCATCGGCATTTTACTGATCCTGCAACAGTTGCCGCTGGCAATGGGTTACCCGTCTGGGCAGGGTCTGAGTGAAAAACCGTCCACCGAGCAACTCCGTGGGGATATTGCCCCGGCGGCGGTCATGCTGACGCTGGGGGCACTGCTACTGATTGTTTTTTGGGGGAAGTCATCGCTCAAACAACGCCTGCGGCTGACGGCATTGCCTGGCCCGCTGGTCGCCGTGTTGTGGGGCTGTCTGTTTGTCTGGCTGGGCGAGAGGATTTGGCCCGCCATCGGCACGCTGCCACGAATTGAATTGCCGGCGGTCGATAGCGTTGAAGCGCTGCAAGGGCAATTTTCGTTGCCCAACTGGCAGGCATGGCGTAACCCGTCGGTCTATCTGGTCGCCATTACTCTGGCGATAGTTGCCAGTCTGGAAACCCTGCTGAGTCAGGAAGCGTTGAAAAAGATGGCGCCGATGATGCCGGAACCGTCACCCGATAAAGAACTGCGCGCGCAAGGGGTGGGCAACTGCATCAGTGGGCTGCTGGGCGGTTTGCCGATTACCGCCGTCATTGTACGTAGCTCTGCCAACGTGCAGGCCGGTGCACGCAGCCGGGTATCTATTTTACTGCATGGCGTGCTGTTGTTGCTCAGCGCCTTGCTGTTTGCCGAACTGCTCAACAACATTCCATTGGCCAGCCTGGCTGCAATCCTGATCTACACCGGTTTTAAGCTGGCGCACCCACGTATTTTTATCACTCTGTGGCGTCAGGGCCTGCAACAGTTCGTCCCCTTTGCCGCCACCCTGGGCGGTATTCTGGCGTTTGGCATGCTGGCGGGTATTGCCATCGGCCTGGTAGCGCAACTGCTGTGGAGCCTGTATCAAAGCAACCGTCACGCCCTGCGGCTGACCCGCTACGACGACCATTATCTGCTGCAGTGTCAGCAAAACCTGACCTTCCTCAATAAGATGCGGTTGAAGCATTTGCTGGGGCAGATTGAACACAACAGCACGGTGATTATTGATTGCGAAGGGATTAATTATCTGGACGACGATATCCGTGCAATGCTCAATGAATACCGCCAAACGGCGGCGGAAAAACAGATCAATATCAGTCTGCATCCGCCCACCAATATTCTGGTACGCGATATCTCCTAAGCTAAAACGGCGCCGGGGATAAACCCGGCGCCGTCATGACTAACGCCGTCTTGCGACAGCGCTTGAAGCTTTCCAAACGTGTTATTTTACGCCGCGAATGCGCTGCGCCAAACCTTTAAGGAAATAACGCAGCATCTGATCGCCACAAGGACGGAAGTTTTTGGTGCCTTCTTTGCGGAACAGCGCGCTCAATTCCGGCTTGGAAATACGGAAATCAACCGCGGTGAAGATCTCGTGCATATCGGTATCTTTCAACTCGAAGGCTACGCGCAGCTTTTTCAACACCAGATTGTTGGTGATTGGCAGTTCCACTTCCGGTGCCGGGAACTTGTCATCCTTGCCGCGTTTGAAGAACACCAGACCGTTCAGGAAGTGCGCCATCACTTCGTCCGGGCAGTTTTCGAACCCCGGCTCACCTTCCTTGATGACGTAAGTGCTCATTGCCGAGACCGCAACGTCGAAATTATCCAGCTTGATAATCTCAACCATTTTCGCGTCGTTGATACCCAGCATGTAGCGCACGCTGCGCAGTACGTCATTGTTAATCATGTAATTGCCTTTACCCTTTGTACTTGAAACTGCGGCGGTGTTGGCTGCCTTCACTCACCCAAATCGCTGAATTTAGTCAGCTCATTGGCATTCGTTCAGTTGCCGCCTTGCCGCAATTCCAATTACTTTGGGTAATTAACGCGAGGGGCTGACAAAAAACGGCCGCACAGTTGAATATGTGCGGCAGTATAGGGATCAGAGCGGGGTTTCTCAATCGATTTGGCTTTTTTGCTGATACAGCGGGATGTCTTCGCCAATGATGTATTTATTGCGCAGGATGGATGACACTTTATCCATTATCATCACCACCACCACCAGGATCAGGGTGATAAACATCACCACGTCCCAGTTCCACAGCCGCATGTTCTCCGCATACACCAGGCCGATACCGCCGGCACCGACAAACCCCAGCACCGCTGCAGATCGGGTGTTGGATTCAATCTGGTACAGACTGAGCGCCAGAAAGGTGGGGAACGACTGGGTAAAGATACCGTAACGGTGCTTTTGCAGGCCGTTGGCACCGACCGCCGTCAGACCGCGGCTGGGGGATTTATCGACCGCTTCGTGCCCTTCGGCATAGAGTTTGCCGAGCAGCCCGACGTCCTGCATTACAATAGCCAATACCCCGGCCAGCGGCCCCATGCCAACGGCACGAACGAAAATCAGCCCCCAAATGGCCATGTCGATGCCGCGCAGGATATCCAGCAGGCGGCGGACCAGTACCGAAATCGGCCGCAGTAACGGCGTCGACATCACGTTGCGTGCGGCAAAGAACGACAGCGGCAAGGCAATCAACGAGGCAGTAATAGTGCCGGCAAACACTATGCCGATGGTGATAAATATCTGCTGGAAGTAGTACATAAACGGCCAGTTGACGAAATCATGCCAGACAAACATACGCATGAAATAACGACCAAGCTGATGACAGCCGTTAATAAACTGCGGCCAGGCTATGCCAAAGAACTGGAAGAAGAACAGGTAATACAGTGCGATAGCCGCCGCCACAATACCGATGGTGCGCAGGTAGCGGCGTTGCTGTGAGAAGATCTCCGGGTGCTGCTGTTTGAGCGTTTGCAGCTTTTCCGTCGAAATAGTGGGTGCCGTTATCATTTTTTCCCCTCCACGACGCGTTTGCGCAATTCACCTGAGGTGTAATCGAGCATCGAAACCACCAGGATAATCAGCAACAGCGTCATGCTGACCTGATCGTAGCGATCGAGCTTGATATTGGTCATCAGCTCCTGGCCAATGCCGCCCGCCCCCACCAACCCCAGAATGGTCGACTGACGGAAGTTGATTTCCAGCCGCATAAAACTGTACGAAAGAAACACCGGCTTCACCTGTGGCCACATGCCAAAACGCATGCGCTGTAACGGTGTCGCGCCGCAGGCCGTCAGCCCGCGTACCGGCTTGTTGGAGGCGGTTTCAATCGACTCATAAAACAGCTTGGTCAGGCTGCCTATGGTGTGCAGCGCCAATGCCAGAAAGCCCGGAATGGCCCCGATACCGAACGCCATCACAAACATCACCGCCCACGCCAGCTCCGGCATGGTGCGTAAAAAGGCCACCAGCGTGCGGATCGCCATACGCAGCGTTGCCGGGCTGTGGGTGTTGTTGGCCGCCAGAAACGCCAAAACGCCCGCCACCAGCACCGAAAGAACGGTCGCCGCCAGCGCCAGTTGCAGCGTTTCCCAGATCAGCGGCAGTTGAATGTTCAGCCGGTAACCCCAGTAGGCCAATGACCCCTCGGTGTGCCCGTCAGCGAACAGCAACTTCCAGTGCAGGGTCGGGATGGTTTCTGCCAGATAATCAAAGAAATGAGGGATGGACACCCATACGGTGTGCAAGTTGAACTCGGCGATATTGCCGGCGCCCAGATAGAGCACCACCAGGCCGAGCGACCAGATCAACGTCTCGCGTTTTTGCTTGCTGCGGATTTGCTGGTAATAGTGCGTAAAATCTTTATTCAAAATATACCCTTCATCTTTCAAATCGCAGGGGTGTTGACTGCGTTATTCGGCCCATCCCCTGGGCCTCACCCCTGACGGGGCCGCTGCAAGCAGCGTTCAAATCTGCTCCCGGCAGATTTGTCACTCCCCCAGTCACTTGGTAATGCCAAGCTCCTGAGGCCTCACTCAGTTGCCGCCTACCTGCGATGTGAAATCTATTGGGTATAGGCTTCCGACGTGAGTCATTCAACGGGGTTCAGACAGGCTGAACCCCGGCAGTATTAACGGTCGCCTTTGGTCAGCTCACGCTTCATATCGATGATGTTCTGGTATTCCGCCAGGGTGGTCTCGCCGATGTGCTGTTTGCCGCCCATAGCTTTGATAAAGCACTGGTGATCGTCCTTATCCAGCTTCTTGATCGCGGTGACGACTTTGGCCTTAAACTCTGCCGGCAGCGCGTTGCTCACCAGGATTGGGCCGTTCGGGATCAGCGGAGACTGCCAGATAATGCGGATCTGTTTCATCAGGTCCGGGTGATCCATACGGATCATGCGGGTGAACGCGCCGCTGGTGTAGCCGGTGTTGTAGTCGCCGATCATCGACGCCCAGGTCACTGCGCCTTCGAACTGACCGTTCAGCACGCCGAGGACGTCCTGCTCATGGCCACCGGAGAAGGTCACGCTGGAGAAAGTATTGTTGTATTTGTTGTCTACCGTGCCGCCAAACAGTTTCTTGAATTCCTGGTTCGGGATCAGGAAGCCGGAAGTAGAATCCGGATCGGCGAAGCCCACGGCCTTGCCTTTCAGGTCTTCCAGCTTTTTATATGGGCTACCGGCTTTAACGATCACCACCGAGTGGTAACCACGGGATTGGTCGACGTCATCAACCGCGATGCCGACGATATCCACCGCTTTCGGATCCTTGATGTACACCGAGGCAAACGACGACGGCGACATGCTTAACACCAGGTCAATCTTGCCGCCCAACAGACCCTGAATGACGCCGGAATAGTCGGAAGAGTTGCGCAGCTTGGTGTCAACGCTCAGCTCCTTGTCCAGGAACTGTTTAACGCACTGGTTATCACCAATTTGCTGGGTGGCGTTTTGTCCGCCGAGAATGCCCAGATTCAGTACTTTGGGTGCGTCCGCTGCAGTAGCGTTAAATACCATCATCGCGCCGGCCATCAGGGTGGTCAGACTCAATACTTTTTTCATTACGCTGCCTTGTGTGTGTAAGGTAAAAGTGAAAATAAGGGTTTCAATGGATCTGATTGGCGTCCTCGCCATACAGCTGGTGCAGTATCCGTTCGTTCAGTTGCGACGGATGACCGTCAAACACAATTTTGCCCTGGGCAATACCAATCACCCGGGTGCAATATTCTTTCACCAGTTCGACCGAGTGCAGATTCACCATCACCGCGATGTCGTTTTCACTGACTTTTTGCAGCGCATCCATAATGCGGCGGGTGTTTTTTGGATCGAGTGAGGCCACTGGCTCATCGGCCAGCAGAATTTTGGGGTTTTGCATCAGCGCACGGCAGATCGCTACGCGCTGCATCTGGCCACCGGACAGGTTCTCGGCGCGCTGCAACGCATGCGGCAGCATATTGAGCCATTGCAACAGTTCGATGGCGCGGGCGCGGTCAGCGTCATCAAACAGTTTGAAGAAGGATTTCAGGGTAGAAGTGTGGCTCAGACGGCCCAACAGCACGTTGGTTATCACGTCCAGCCGCGGTACCAGGCAGAAGTCCTGGAAGATCATGCCGCAGCGGGCACGCCATTGGCGCATTTGGCGGGCGCCCAGCTGCGCGATGTCCAGTGCCACACCGTCATCTTCAAAGTGCAGCATTTCGCCGCAGCTCGAAGGTATGGTGCCGTTCAGGGTGTGCAGCAGTGTAGATTTACCGGCGCCGGAACGGCCGATCACCGCCACGAACTCGCCAACGTGCAGGTCGAAGTTGATATCGTCCAGCACCCGTTGCTGTGATTTATAAGCTTTGCCCAAGCCTTTTACCGATAACACCTTGCGGGATGATAGCGGTTGTTGCCCTGGAAAGTCGGTAGTTGCTAGTTTTAACTGTGCCTGACCCATATGATTTCTCTGGTTTCAGTGACTAATCATTATGGGCACCTATTAACGAATAACTTTGTGACAACGGGATGATGGTTTTATGGCCGGGAAATGACGAATGCCGCCATTTCCCGCTGGGGTTAAAAGCGAATAAGGCCTTTAATCAGCTGCTTGTTATTGATCACCTGCTCTTCATAATGCTGCGCCAGGCTGTCGAAATCGAAATGGTGGGACAACATCATTCGGGCGGTGATCGCGCCTGCCGCCATCAGACGGCCGACCTTGGCGAAATCCTCTTCGGTCGCATTGCGACTGCCCATCAGGGTGGTTTCTTTTTTGTGGAACTCGGGGTCCGAGAATTGCAAATCCCCCTTGAACAGCCCAACAAAAACGATGCTACCGCCGTGACGGATCAGGTTGACGGCATTGTTCATCGCCTGTCGGCTGCCGGTGGCATCGATCACTTTAGCCGCCAGCATGCCGCCAAAATGGCCGCGCAGCCGGGCTTCAAACTGGTCATCCTGCGGATCGAGCGTCGGTAGTTGCAGCACCTGCTCAACATGCCGCCGCCGTTCGGCGCTGGTATCAACCACCACCACCTGCGCCCCGTCAGCCTTGGCGATCGCCGCCACCCCCAGGCCGATGGGCCCGGCTCCCACCACCAATAACGGATCGTCCGGCGCTATGGCCGCGCGGCGAACCGCATGAGCGCTGATGGCAAACGGCTCAATCAGGGCTGCGGCCTCTGGCGCCACGTCGTCCACCGCCAGCAGGTTGCTGACCGGCACGCTGAGATACTCGCAAAAGCCGCCGTCCTGATGTACGCCAATCACCGAAATATTCTCGCAGCAGTTGGTTTTGCCACTCTGGCAGGCACCGCAATGATGGCAGGAAAGATAGGGCATCACCGTCACGCGCTGCCCTACCTGCCAGCCGGCCGTCTGACTGCCCAGGCTGACAATCTCGCCGCATATTTCGTGGCCCAGGACCCGCGGATAACTAAAGAAAGGTTGCTGACCGGACCAGGCGTGAATATCCGTGCCGCAAATACCCACGGTAATCATTTTGATTACCGCTTCGGCCTGCGCAGGAATAGGTGCCGGACGCTGCTGATAAATTAATTTCGTTGGTTGCTCGAGAACTAATACTTTCATTGTTTTCATAACCTCCCCTTTATTTATGGGAAGAGTTATTAAATAAAAGCGCCGGCAAGCATGAAGTCGGAGGCGAAATCTGTGAAGCAGTACAAAATAAACCGCTTTAAATTGGTTTTAAATAGATAAAAAACATCCGAGGCTCGCATGAGCAGAACCCAGAACCTGCGCCACAACGTGGTTAACCAGATGATCGACAGCATCAACAATAGCCACCTGCGCTCTCCGCTGCCGTCCCAGGCCGCATTGGCCGAAATGTACAATATCAGCCGCACCACGGTGCGCCATACGTTGACGCATTTGTTCCAACGCGGCGTGCTGGAAAAGGTCGGCGACGACTATGTGATTTTACGCCAGCCACAGCCGGAAGACGGCTTCGACTGCCAAAGCCCTTCTCTGGACGAACAGGGAAAAAGGTTCGAAAAAGCGTTCTACCAAATGATTAATCAGAAACTGCTGCGCGCCGGGGACAGCTTCAGCGAGCTGCAACTGGCGCGCGCGGTCAATGTGAGCCCGGTGGTGGTGCGGGAATTTCTGCTGCACTTCAGCCGTTACAATCTGATCGAAAGCAGCAAGCGCGGGCAATGGCGCATGAAGCAGTTTGACCAGCGTTATGCCGAACAGCTGTTTGAGCTGCGCCAGATGCTGGAAACGCACGCCCTGTCCCACTTTATCAATCTGCCGGCGCATGACCCACGCTGGCTACAGGCCAAGGAACTGCTGAGCCGCCACCGCCAACTGCGGGAAGACATCAGCGACAATTATCGCCTGTTTTCCCAGCTGGACCGCGACTTCCACCAGCTGATCCTTTCCGCCGCCAATAACCCTTTTTTCAATCAGTCGCTGGAGATTATTTCGGTGATTTTCCACTTCCATTATCAGTGGGATGAGACCGATCTTAAACAGCGTAATATCATTGCCATTGAAGAACACATGACCATTCTCAGCGCGCTTATTTGCCGTAACGATCAGGAAGCCATCAACGCGCTGCACCGCCATTTGGATACCGCCAAACAGTCGATGATCCGCTCACTCAATCAGGCCATCGTGTGAGCTGCAGGGTGTTTTTTATCGATAAAAAACACCCTGACGTCATTTAAAACCGATAAAAAGCAGCAAAATACTGGCTGTCGCACGGAACCGTAACAAAACCCACCGCCTAAAATATTTCGCCCTCTAGGCTTACTGCCGACCACCTGCTAATACCTTCATTAAGACACCACCCAGGGGAATACCCGGAATAATAAATATTATTAATGCGAAATTCTGGAGGATAAAATGGAAAGAAGTCATACGATTAATACCGGGAAGGAACAGGGTGAACCCTATTCCGATCACATAATTCCGATGCCGCCTGAGGGAATGCTGGTCCGCTCGGCCAGAATTAAAAAAATTCAAACCACAGCCATGGTGCTGTTATTTTTGGCAGCCATAATCAACTTTCTTGACCGCAGCTCGCTCTCAGTGGCGAACTCCACCATCCGGCAAGAAATGGGGCTGAGCGGTACCGAAATCGGCTTGTTGCTGTCGGCATTCTCCCTGGCCTATGGCATCGCCCAGTTGCCCTGCGGCCTGCTGCTGGATCGTAAAGGTCCACGCATCATGCTGGGGATCGGCTTGTTTGTCTGGTCGGTATTCCAGACGCTGTCCGGCATGATCCACAGCTTCACCCAATTTATCTGGGTACGTATCGGGCTGGGGATTGGCGAAGCCCCCATGAACCCCTGCGGCGTGAAAGTGATCAACGACTGGTTCAATATCAAGGATCGCGGCATGCCGATGGGGATTTTTAATGCCGCTTCGACCATCGGGCTGGCAATCAGCCCACCGATCCTCACCGCCATGATGCTGGCCTTCGGATGGCGCGGCATGTTTATCACCATCGGCGTTTTGGGTATCGCACTGTCCATCGGCTGGTACATGCTGTATCGCAACCGACAGGACGTCAGCCTGAGCGCTCAGGAACAGGCTTATTTGAATGCCGGTAGCGTCAGCGCCCGCTCTGAACCGATGAACTTTCGCGAATGGCGCGCACTGTTCAGGAACCGTACCATGTGGGGCATGATGATTGGCTTCAGCGGCATTAACTACACCGCCTGGCTATACCTGGCCTGGCTGCCGGGTTATCTGCAGACCACTTATCATCTGGATCTGAAAAGCACCGGACTGCTGAGTGCCATTCCGTTCCTGTTTGGCGCCGCCGGCATGTTGTCGAACGGCTTCGTCACCGACTTTTTGGTGCGTCGCGGCATGGCACCGCTGAAAAGCCGTAAAATTTGCATCGTCGCCGGTATGTTGCTGTCCGCTTCCTTTACCGCCGTGGTCGCTCAGGCCACCACCACTTACAGCGCGGTATTGCTGATCGGCATGGCGCTGTTTTGCATCCACTTTGCGGGTACCTCCTGCTGGGGCCTGATCCACGTGGCGGTGAATTCACGCATGACCGCTTCGGTCGGCAGCATTCAAAACTTTGCCAGCTTTATCTTTGCCTCGTTCGCGCCAGTGGTCACCGGTTGGATCCTGGATACCACCCACTCTTTCAGCCTGGCCCTTACCCTCTGCTCCTGCTTTACCGTCATCGGCGCGCTGTCGTATATCTTCGTGGTTAAACACCCGATCGTTGACAGCGCCGCCTGACGCCCCTCCCAACACAGGGGCCGGTATTCAACTCAGGGTAAAGAAATCCAGCCCCAATGCGGCCTTCACCTGCCCCAGCGTTTGCCGACTGACCTGGTCGGCACGTTGGGTGCCCTGACGCAGAATGCGCAACAGCTCGCCTTTATCGGCCAGGTATTGCGCCCGGCGAGTGCGGATCGGCTCCAGCAGGCTTTGCAGGCAATCTTCCAACAGGCGTTTGATTTTCATGTCGCCCAACCCACCACGGCGATAGTGCGCTTTCAGCTCCGCCACCAGCGCGCCATCGTCACAGAAGGCATCCAGATAGGTGAACACCATATTGCCCTCCACCCGGCCGGGATCGTTGATATTCAAATGGCCCGGATCGGTAAACATGCTCATCACCGCCTTATGTACCTGATCGGCGTCGGCGCCCAGAGTGATGGTGTTACCGCGCGACTTCGACATCTTGCCCTGCCCGTCCAACCCCGGCAGACGGCTGACGTGACTTAACAACGGCTGGCACTCCGTCAAGACTTGCCGGCCGACAATGTGATTGAAACGCCGGACGATCTCGTTGGTTTGCTCCAGCATCGGCAATTGGTCGTCGCCAACCGGCACGTGAGTGGCACCAAAGGCGGTAATGTCCGCCGCCTGACTAACCGGGTAGACCAGAAAGCCGGCCGGCAGGCTGCGAGAAAAGTCTTTTTCGATGATTTCACTTTTCACCGTCGGATTGCGTTCCAGCCGCGCCACGCTGACCAGGTTGAGATAATACATGGTCAACTCAGCCAGCGCCGGCAGCGCGGATTGCAGGCAAAGGGTGGTCTTCTGCGGGCAGATACCGACCGCCAGATAGTCGGCGACCAGATTAAGCACGTTGGTGCTGATTTTTTGCGGATTGTTGCCGTTATCGGTCAACCCCTGCAGATCCGCCACCAGCACCGTTTGCTGATGGTGTTGTTGCAGCTCAACGCGCTGGCGCAGTGACCCGACGTAGTGACCTAAATGCAGGGAGCCGGTGGGACGATCGCCGGTCAGAATGGTATAGCTCATTGCCTTGCTCCTGAAAGTAAATACACCACCGGATCAACGCAATAAAAATGCCGCCAGAACCGGCGGCATTGAAAAGAGGTGTGAATACCCGTGCCGCCTTCAGAAGAGGCGCCACCAGGACTGATTAACTGTGGATTGCATCGGTATATTCATGCTTTTAAGGTATCCCCCCTGTATGCGTATTGTCAATCACCGCAGGTTGCCAAATTCAGCGCCTGTTCAGCGGCAATACGACAAAAAGCGTCCGTCAGCGGTGAAGCCGTGCGCCACGCCAGCGCCAGCGTATAGGCTACCGGGCTGCCTGTGCCGTTCAGTTCGCGGAACACCACGCCGGGCGATTGCAGTCTTGCAAACAGGGCCGGCATCAACGCTATCCCCACACCGCCCGCCACCAGCCCGCCGATGGTCTGCATCTGCCGTGCCTCCTGCACGATATGCGGACTGAATCCCGCCACCGCACAGGCCTGCAGGATCGCCGTGTGCATACCGGGGCCGTAATGCGCCGGAAACAGCACCCAGGGTTGATCGGCCAGGCTGCTCAACGTCACTTGCTGCTGCGCCGCCAGCGGGTGGTTTTCCGGCAATGCCAGCACCATGCGATCGAACAGGAAAGGCAGGATCTGCAAGCCCTCTTGCGGCGTTACCGGTAGCACTACCATGCCAATGTCGGCGCGGTCATCGCGCAGGGCGATCAATTGCTCGGCGGTCGTCGCCTCCTGCAGGTGAAACTCCGCCTGCGGATGCGCCTGGCGAAACTGCCGCAGAATGCCGGGCAACAGAGCGTTTACCGTGCTGTCGACGAAGGTCAGACGCAACGACTCCGTCAGGCCGCGTGCCGCACGTCGGGTATTGCCGAGGGTGCGTTCAAACTGCGCCAACGTGCGCCGCGCCTCAATCAGAAACACTTGCCCCGCTTCGGTGATCCTGGTGACGCGGTTGCCGCGTTCCAGCAGCAGCACGCCCAGCTCCTGCTCAATCTTTCGAATAGCGGCCGTCAGCGGGGGTTGTGCCATATGCAAGCGCTCGGCGGCGCGGTGAAAGCTCATTTCTTCCGCGACGGCAACAAATTGCCGCAGTTGGCGTAGTTCAATCACGCAATACCTTTTTCGTATTTTGAAAGCATGAATAGAGTATTGGATGTATCAATAGCAAAAGCCAATACTTTCCCGACCGCACAGTGCTGCGCCATTCCGGTGCGCTCGGCGAGAAAGGAGAACAGTTATGACGCAACGTACAGCGATTGTTACCGGCGGTTCCAGCGGTATTGGGCTGGCCATCGCTCAACAACTGGCGCAACAGGGTTACCGTGTCGCCATTGTGGCGCGCGACCCGCAACGCCTGCGGCAGGCGGCGCAGGAAATAGGGCCCGCTACCCGCTACTATTCGGCGGACTTGAGCCGCCGCGGGCCAGTGGAAGACGTCGTCGCTCAGTTGGCAGCCGATCTCGGTACGGTAGATGTCCTGATCAACAACGCCGGATTTACCCGGGTCATTGCCGCCAATACGCCGTTGGCGCAGGCCGAGCAAGAGTGGGACGCGGTGATCGAAGGGAACCTGAAAAGTACCTTCCTGTTTACCCTGGCGATGTTGCCACACCTGAGCAAACCGGGCGGCCGTATCATTAATCTGAGCTCGATTGCCGCCCAGTGCGGCAGCGGCAGCGCGGGTGCATTAGGTTATTCCGCTGCCAAAGCCGGCGTGCAGGGCTTTACTCTCAGTCTGGCACGCGAACTTGGCCAGTTGGGGATTACCGTCAACGCCATTGCGCCGGGGTTTATCGCCGATACTCGCTTCTTCGGCGCCGGACTACCGCAGGATCGCATTGACGCCATTGCCACTGAAACGCCGATGGGCCGCACCGGTCGGGTGGAGGACATCGCCAGCGCCGCACTGTGGCTGGCGTCAAAAGAGGCCTCGTTCGTCACCGGAACCATCACCTCGATTAACGGCGGTGCGCGGGTCGGTTAAGAAAACAGAGCCGAGTAGGTCAGCGCCGGACAAAGTGGCAGCACGCAGGGCGGGATTGAAATAACGCTAGCGGGCCCGCCGCGTATAACGGGCCCGTGTTTTATCTGGCGATCAAAAGTGAATTTCCGCCGTCGGCAGCGCGTTGATCAACACGCCAAAGCTTTCAATATTCGACAACGTGGCGTTGTGATGAGCACGGATCTGCAAGCCAGTCGCGTAGGCTTTGTCGTGACTGGTATGGGCGTCGGCGGCCAGCGTCACCGGATAGCCTAACCCGGCGGCACGACGGGTGGTGGTGTCGACGCAAAACTCACTGGAGTAGCCGCAAACCACCAGGTGCGAAACACCGTTGGCCACCAGCAACGGCCCCAATCCGGTACGCAGAAAGGAGTCCGGCGTGGTTTTCTCCACCCGATGATCGCCGTCTTTCACCTGCAAACGGCCGTCAATCTGCCAGGCATCGCTGCCGTGCGCCAGCTCATCGTCCGGAGTCTGATGCTGGATAAAAATCACCGGTACCCCAGCCCGACGGGCAGCAGTGCTCAAACGGTTAATGCGATCAATCGTCGCTTCGGCATCGGCCGGCGGCGGCGTAAACAACCCTTGCTGCACATCAATAATTAACAGAGCGGACGTCATGATAACTCCCGTGAATTTTACCGACGATCAGCATAGCGGTTGGCGCGGACGGAAGATATGCTCAACACCCTGTTCACGCAACTTACTCACCAGATCGTGACCGCCATTCGGCGTCGCGTGCGCCAGCAGGCGCTCGCCTTCAAATACCGGGCTGGCCCAAAAAATATTCACCGGGTCGCCATACTGTTTCGGCAGGTTCAGGTGTTCACTATAGGGGTAAAACGAAGAGGACAGCACGTAGCCCTCATAACCCTGTGGTGCCACCTCAGATTCCAGGGTATGGCCTTCGCCAAACCAGGTAATTTTAGCCCATGGCGCGTGGGCGAATCCGGCCAGTGCGCTGGCCATCTGCACCGCATTTTCCTCGGTCATATACTGACCGTCGATGGCGATGCCCATTTCCATGCGGCGGTATCGGGAAGCGTCGTCGTTAAACAGGATTTCCACCCACGGCATCGGGCGGATACTGACGCCCATGGTGAGAAAATAGTAGATGCCGTCGCGCTCATGTTGGGTGATAGCCATCGGTGGCCATTTTCCCTGATCGATCGCGTAGTATTTCACCGAAGGGCCAAAATGCTGATCGTAAATCGCCTGATAGTCGCTCTGCATTTTTGGCCATGGGTTACCCTCTTCCCGCTGCCAACTGCGCCAGAACTGGCGGGTGTTTTCTGCCAGCGCATACTGAGTATTCGTGGAGGCGGATCCCAGCGGATAAGCCAATGGGCTTTCCTTGATGCAACTGGCGGAATAGCACACCGAGTGGTCGATATACAGACTCCAGCCAGGGATCACCGCCAGCAGTTGGCCGTAATACCACAGCGCCGCACCGTCGTCGCTCTCCGTCCAGACCACCATCAGCCCTTCCGGGTTCAGTGGCGCTTCCCCCTCCAGATTGCGGCAAAACTCGGCGGCCAGCATCGGTGGTTGGCCCAGTGCCAGTGCCGCACTGTCTTCCTGCTGCGGCGCGGCCGCCAGGTTACGCAGCCAACAGGCGCGCACCTGAAAACGTTCGCTATTTTCTTCAGAAGGATAAATATAAAAATAGGCAGCCCGACTATCTTGCTGAACCACCGCCACCAGCGTCTGGTTCTCATTACTGACTTCAGCAAGTACGTGTGACTCGTTCATATAACCTCAAATAGGTTCAAGGCGCAGAATAATGCTGCACGCTAAATAAAATGGAAAATGGCTTTTGCCCAGTGTAAAGCGCATTAGCGGCCGGATCACCCGTAAAAGTCTCAAAATTTCGGGCCGTTGGCTAATTGTTCGCCGGGTTGCACCGCATCGGTAATCATTTCCGCCATGGCTCTGGTCGTCAAATCAAAATATCCCTGAGGGTTGCCATAAATTAAATATAGCGGCGTGGCACGGATCCGCTGCCCGGCAAGCGGCAAGGGCTGTAATTCACCACTGGCCAGCAGCCCGGTGATCCGGTCCTGTGGCAACCAGCCATATCCCACCCCATGGCATATCGCCTGTATCGCCGCGTCAAAGGTAGTAAAACTCCACGCAGCATCGGCATCAGCTTGCTGCAGAGGATCGGTAATCACCACGCGATGAAAACGTACCAGTTCGGCCTGAGTCAGCGGGCCATGCAATTGATGCAACGGATGTTGGCGATGGGCGACGGCGATAAAATTCACATCCATCAAAAAACTGCCGTCCACCGAAGCATCCGGCGGTAAAGTGGTGATATACAAGTCGGCATCACCTTGTGCCAGCAGTTCCCGGCTTTCACCCCGCAGGATCTCACGTAACCGTACCTGCGTTTGCGGATAGCGCTGTTGAAATTGCCGCAGTGCGCGAAACAATAATGGCTTGGGAAAAACGCTGTCCGCTACCAGCGTTAACGCCACCTTCTCCCCCAGAGCAAATGCCGACGCCCGCGCTTCAAGCTGGGTGAAAGCGGTAATCAGCGGTTTGGCATGTTCCAATAATGCCCGGCCCTCCACCGTCAATTCCGCCTTACGGCCGACAATCATCAGCAATTTAACCCCCAGCCGCTCCTGCAAGGTATGCAAACTGTAACTCACCGAGGATTGGCTGCGGTGCAGGTATTCAGCCGCCTGAATATACCCCCCTTGCTCAATCACGGCCTGCAGCGTGTGCCACTGATCCAGAGTGGTTTTGGGTGCCCGCATTCTCGCCTCCTAAAACATCTAATAATTCGATTATTAAGCGCCAATATTAGCGTTTTTATATCGATTTTTATCAGCGTAGGCTACTCATATCGACTTGAAACACTCCCAAAAAGGAACCCATTATGAGCAGCTTTGACAAACACGACCTGAGTGGTTTTATTGGCAAACACCTGGTGTATACCTATGACAACGGCTGGAATTATGAGATCTACCTGAAGAATGCCGGAACCATCGATTACCGGATCCACAGTGGGTTAGTGGGCAATCGCTGGGTGAAAGATCAGGCGGTCTACGTGGTTCGGGTGGCCGCAGAAGTGTATAAGATTTCATGGACTGAACCGACCGGGACCGACGTTAGCCTCATCGTTAATCTGGGCGATCTGATTTTCCACGGCACCATTTTCTTCCCGCGCTGGGTTATGAATAATCCGCAGCACACCGTATGTTTCCAAAATGAGCACCTGGCGCAGATGGCAGCCTATCGTGAAGCAGGTCCGACGTACCCGACTGAAGTCATCGACGAATTCGCCACCATTACCTTTGTCCGCGACTGCGGTGAAAACGATGAGCAGGTGATTAACTGTCCGGCCAGCGAGCTGCCTGCAAATTTCCCTGCTAACCTGCGGTGATGGTCAATGCGCTACGACGGCTTTGTTAATTCGTCGTAGCGCCCGTTGATAGGAGCCGTTGCGCATCGAGCCTCGCAGCACCTTACCTACGCCACCGACGCCGGCTCGCACCAGTTTTTGCCGCAATACGCCGGACGAAAAACCAAACTGCTGCTGCGCCCACTCCGGTAGCAAATCGATGCCCGCCTGCATCACCAATATGCCAAATGGTCGTGCCAGCGCGCTCGGTGCCGGGGCCGCCAGCAGAATACGAGCCACTTCCTGCGTGCGTTCATCGCACACCAACTGCGACTGCATTCGCTGCAGATAATCCTCGACCGCCGCGCAAGAAATGGGGATATTGCGTGCCCCCAGTGCCGCGGCGACTCGCGCCGTTTCACGGTAATAACCGTCCTGCTGTTCGCGGGAAAGATGCGGGTTGCGGTAGCGTAGATGGCTGGCTAAAAAGCAGCTGCTTTCCACCACGTGTACCCAGGTGAGCAGGTCAGGATCGCTGGCGGCGTAAGGCCTGCCATCGCTGCTGACGCCGTTGACCCGCAGGTGAATGGCTTTGACTTTGGCGATCAGCCGTTCGGCCTCGGCGGTGGGGCCAAAGGTGGTGACGGAGACAAACTGGCTGGTGCGGCGCAGGCGGCCGAGCATATCGTCGCGGAAGTTGGAATGATCCCAGACGCCGGCCAGCGCCAACGGGTGCAGCATCTGCAGCAGTAAGGCGCTGACGCCCCCGCACAGCATGGTGGTGAAATCACTGTGTACCTGCCAAATGACCGACTGCGGCCCATACAGGCCCGGGTCACCCGGCGGGTTTTCAAAGTCGACATCGCCAAGCGCCAGCCCGGTCAGGCCGATCACCTGTTTTTCTATCGCTGCACGTATCACTTCCATCCTGACTGACCCCCATTATCGCCTGGCGGCCAGTGTAACATGCAGCGGAAGGCCGCTTTTAACTCTGCGGGTCGCGATCGTTCAGCAATACAATCTTGCCGGCAAAGCTGCGATCCTCCAGCCGGCGATGAGCAGCCGCCCCTTCACTGAGCGGGAAGGTTTCAATATGGGGCACGGCAAACTCGCCGTTCTGCCAACTGCTGAACAGGCGCTCGGCCCTTTCTCGCCTTGCCCCGGCGCTATTAAGGTAGGTCCAGAGGTCACCACCAACCACGCCCTTGGAATCCATCATCAGGTCGTAGGCGGAAATAGCGGGTGCTTCGCCGCCCGCCATGCCGAAGGTGACTACCCGGCCACCGGGACGCAGCGCGTCGATGCTCTGTTGCAGCGTGATGCCCACCGAGTCAAAACCGTACTCAACGCCACCGTCGGTCAGCGCAGCAATTTGCGCGACCCAATCCTGCTGATAAGTGAAGGCTGCCGCTGCGCCGTTGTTCAGTGCAATCTGCTGTTTGTGCGCCGAAGACACCACGGCGTAAACCTGTGCGCCACGCGCCACCAGCATACGCGTCAAAATTTGTCCGACGCCGCCGGCAGCGGCATGCACCAAAGCGCGATCGCCCGCTTTCACCTGCACGCTGTCATTAATCAGGTACTGCGCCGTTAGCCCCTGCAACAGAATCGAAGCGGCTTCGACGTCGCTCAGTGCCTGCGGCAGCCGCAGGGCATGCTCCACCGGCACGTTGATACGCGTGGCGTGGCAAAAAGGGACGTCGGCGAAACCAATTCGCTCCCCCAACCGCCAGCCATCGACTCCTTCGCCCACGGCGATAATAGTTCCCACGCCTTCGTAACCGCCGATATGAGGCGGGTTGCCGTGCAGCACGTAGTTGCCCTTGCGGCGATAAATATCCGCGAAATTCAGCCCGGCGGCCCCCATGCTCACCTGCACCGCACCCGCCGGTACCGCTGGCGTCGGCAGCTCAAGGTATTCGAGCACGTCCGGCCCGCCAAAATGTTCAAATGCTAATGCGTGCATGTTGCTGCTCCGAAAAGTTTCCGCCAATAACACACTGACGGTCGATAGAATGATTATCGCAAAGCGCTATAATCAGGAGAAGTAGCCCACAGAGCATTCAGAAAACACCAGGGGTTTATAATGGACCGATTAACCAGCATGGCGGTGTTTGTGCGAGTGGTAGAAAAAGGCAGCTTTGTCGCCGCCGCCGAGGAGATGGCCATCTCCCCAACCATGGTCGGCAAACACATCCGCTACCTGGAGCAACGGCTGAATGCACCGCTGCTGAACCGTACCACCCGCAGGCAGGGGCTGACCGAGACCGGCCGGGTGTTCTACGAACGCTGCCGCCGTCTGCTGGCCGACGCTGACGCCGCCGAAGCCAGTGCCCGGGCGCTATTAAGTTCCCCCAGCGGCCTGCTGCGCATCAGTGCCCCCGTCACGTTCGGCAACCGCGTACTGACGCCGGTCCTCACCGAGTTCCTGCAGCGGCACCCAGAGGTAGAAGCGGAAGTGGTGCTGTCGGACCGCAAGGTAGACTTGATTGAAGAAGGCTACGAGGCGGCGTTTCGCATCGGACCGGTGGCCGACGATGGCCTGGTGGCCCGCGCCCTGCCCGATTACCGCATGACGCTGGCCGCCTCACCGGACTATCTGGCGCAGCAGGGTGTGCCAACCCAGCCGGAGCAACTCAGCGCACACAGCTGTTTTGGTTTTAGTCAGTGGGACGGCAACCATTTCTGGCGCTTGCAGGGGCCGACGGGGGAAATCAGCGTGCCGGTCAGGCCGCGGCTGCGGATGGACTCTGGCGAAGGGGTACGTCGGGCGGCGCTGGCCGGTTTCGGTATTGCGCTGCACGCCTGCATGCTGCTGGAAGCAGATATTGCCAGTGGCCGCTTGGTGCAAGTACTGCCGGACTATTCACCGCTGTCGCGGCCGATGCATCTGGTCTATCTGCCCGAACGACGGCAGTCACCCAAGCTGGAAGCTTTTATCGCCCTGACCGTCGCCAGACTCTGGGGCCGCGTTTAAAATAAGCTAATTCAATCACAGGGGTTTCTATGATCACTATCCGAGCTCGCGCAGCACAAGACAATGCGCAACTGGCGGAAATTTGGCAGCGTTCGGTCCGCGCCACCCACCATTTTCTCAGCGAAGAAAATATCGCCCAACTCTACCCGTTGGTGCTTAACGACTATTTGCCGACGGTTGACGTTTGGGTTGCAGAAGATCGACCCGGTCATCCCTGCGGTTTTATCGGGCTGAGCGGTAATAAAGTAGAAATGCTGTTTATCGATGCAGAGCAGCGTGGCAAAGGCGTCGGCAGAGCACTGCTGGCCCACGCCGAAACGTTGCATGATGAGTTGCAGTTGGACGTTAATGAACAGAACCCGCAGGCCAGCGGTTTTTACCGCCACTACGGTTTTGAAATTACCGGCCGTTCGGCACTCGACGGTCAGGGCAATCCTTTCCCGCTGCTGCACATGAAGCTCGACAAACGTTAAAGTCAATAAAGCGGCCAAATCCCCGTTGGCCGCGGTTCCACCATCGCTTCTGCTCATCACTTCATATATCAAATAAGAATATCTAATAGAATCTATATTCTTCCTGTCACTATAAACCCCCGGTAGGATTGCCCTGTATTCACCAGCAACAGACGTCCCGCCTGCCCTTATTCCAGGAAACCGAACACAGCCTGGCGTTACGCACCCTGGGCGGAATGCTGTGATGTATTAATAAGGATCCACTTCGCTATGATCGTTCTTTCGAACGTTTGCAAAACTTTTGACAGTGCACAGGGCCGCGTCGTCGCGGTGGATGATGTCAACCTGGCCGTCGAAACCGGACAAATCTACGGCATTATTGGTTACAGCGGAGCGGGTAAAAGCACCCTGATCCGTTTGCTTAACGGGCTGGAAGCCCCCACCAGCGGCAGCATTCAGGTCGAGGGGTTCGAGATCGCCAAAGCCAGGGGCGACCAGTTACGCCAGGCACGCCTGAAAATCAGCATGGTGTTTCAGCATTTCAACCTGCTGTGGTCACGTACCGTCAGCCAAAATATTGCCTTCTCGATGCAAATCGCCGGCGTGCCCAAAGCGCAGATAAACCCGCGCGTGGCAGAGCTTATCGCACTGGTTGGCCTGCAGGGGCGTGAGGATGCTTATCCGTCGCAGCTTAGCGGCGGACAGAAACAGCGCGTCGGTATCGCCCGCGCCCTGGCCAATAACCCAGGAGTATTACTGTGCGATGAGGCCACCTCGGCGCTCGATCCCCAGACCACCGACTCGATTCTGGATCTGCTGCTGGATATCAACCGCAAACTGAACCTGACCATTGTGCTGATCACCCATGAGATGCACGTAGTGCGCAAAATTTGCCACCGGGTGGCGGTGATGGAAAACGGCCGCATCGTCGAAGAAGGCCCGGTTATCGATGTTTTCACCCGGCCGCAGCAGCCGATTACCCAGCAGTTCGTTAAACAGGTTGCGCAATATCAGGAAACCGAGGAAAGCTTTAACCCTTTACTGGCTCAGCATCTGCCGGGCGCAATTTTCAAGCTGACCTTTGTCGGTGTGCAAACCCATCAGGCGGTGATTTCCGACGTGATCCTGCGCTACAGAGTGAGCATTAACATTCTGCACGGCAAAATCAGCCAGACGCTGAACGGTTCCTTTGGCGAGCTGTATATCCACGTCGAAGGCAACGACCTGCAAATCGACAGCATGTTGAAATTATTAAGAGAACAACAAATCGCCGTTGAGGTGATTAAACATGATTGAGTCACTGTTCCCTCACCTGCGTATTGACCCGTTGCTGAACGCCACCTGGGAAACCCTGTACATGACCGGCATCGCCGGGTTGGCTACGCTGGTGCTGGGCATCGTACTGGGCGTACTGCTGTTCCTGACGTCTCGCGGCCAACTGCTGCAAAACCGCGCCGTCTATTCGCTGATTTCAGTGCTGGTCAACGTATTCCGCTCCATCCCCTTCATCATTCTGATTGTGCTGCTGATCCCGTTCACCAAGACGTTGATCGGCACCATTTTGGGGGCCGATGCCGCGCTACCGGCGCTGATTGTCGGCGCCGCGCCCTTCTACGCCCGGCTGGTTGAGATTGGCCTGCGCGAGGTGGACAAGGGAGTCATAGAGGCGGCACGTTCCATGGGGGCCAAAACCAGCACCATTATCTTCCGCGTGCTGCTGCCGGAGTCTTCCCCGGCGCTGGTTTCCGGGATTACCGTCACCCTGATAGCGCTGGTGAGCTACACCGCGATGGCCGGGGTGATCGGCGCAGGCGGGCTGGGTAATCTGGCCTATCTGGAAGGTTTTCAACGCAATCACGGTGACGTGACGCTGGTGGCGACACTGACGATCCTGCTGATCGTTTTCGTTATCCAGTTCATCGGCGACACCATGACAACAACGCTCGATAAACGATAAATAACCAGGGAATAATGATGATGAAAAAGCAAATAATGATGCTGGCTTTCGCCTCACTGACCGCGTTGAGCTCCTTTGGCGCCGCCGCGGAAACCAAGCTGGTGGTTGGCGCGTCCAACGTGCCGCACGCGGAGATCCTCGAGCAGGCCAAGCCGATTCTGGCGAAGGAAGGCATCGATCTGGTGATCAAACCTTTCCAGGACTACATCCTGCCGAACACCGCGCTGGCCAGTCACGATATTGACGCCAACTATTTCCAGCACGTGCCCTACCTAAATTCGGTGCTGAAGGACCATGCCGGCGATAAGAGTTACGACTTTGTCAGCGCCGGGGCCATCCATATCGAGCCGATCGGCATTTACTCCAAGAAATATAAAAGCCTGAAAGATCTGCCGGACAACGGCAAAATCATCATGCGTGATGCCGTCGCGGAAGAAGGCCGCATTCTGTCTATCTTTGAAAAGGAAGGCGTGATTAAGCTGAAACCGGGCGTGAGCAAGGTCGATGCTCGCATTTCTGACGTGGTGGATAACCCGAAACACCTGAAGTTCCTGGCGAACGTGGAAGGCGCGCTACTGCCGCAGATGTACAACAACGATGAGGGCGATGCGGTGGTGATTAATGCCAACTATGCCATCGATGCCGGGCTGAACCCGACCAAAGACCCGATTGCGGTAGAAAGCGGTGAAAACAACCCCTACGCCAACATCATCACCGTGCATAAGGCTGACGTGAACAAGCCGGAAATCGTAGCGCTGGTAAAAGTGCTGCACTCCAAGGCGATTCAGGACTTCATCCGCCAAAAATACCAGGGCGCGGTGATCCCGGTTAACCAGTAATGCCCACTCAGGCCGCAGCAATGCGGCCTGATTTCCTGGCGAGTGCCCTTCCCTAGACTTTATTGCCCACCTGACTCAGGCGCGGCCAAACCAGCATCAGTGCATCGAGCAAGCGATATAAATCCTCACGGCTGGCCCCTTCACGTGCCTGAACCGACATCCCTTCAATGGTACAGACGATATATTTCGCCAATAGCGCGGTATCCGTTTTCGCCAATAACTCCCCCTGCTGTACCTTGCGGTCAAAACAGTCTCGCAGGCTGGCTTCATTCGAATGATGTTTTTTACGCAGCATCTCGGCCACTTCATCGGAAGACGAAGACAGCGCCGCGGAGGCACAGACCATAAAGCAGCCGGACGGCGTATCCGGATCGGTAAACACCTCCGCCGAAGAACGCACATAAGCCTCAACGATTTCCGCTATTGGCAAATCCTGCTCCAACAGTTGATTGGTACAGGTGGTGTATTTTTGCAGATATCGCTCCACCGCCGCGCGGAACAGCCCTTCCTTGTTACCAAACTCGGCATACAACGTTGGCGCTTTTGCACCGGTGACGTCTACCAGATCGGCCAACGACGTAGAGTCATAGCCGTGCCGCCAGAACAGATCGAGCGCGCTGTCCAGCGCACGGTCGCGATCAAACTGTTTCGGTCTGCCACGTGTTTTTTTGGCGCAGACTTCTTCATTGATACTCATAGACCCTCTCTTATCCCGCCCCGCAGCAGGGCTTGGTAATTAAATTAACGATCATTATAAAAAAATATTGCGCTGCCGTCGAGAAGCGATTAACATTTAGTTATCGATCGTTAAGTAATTATGACGACAAAGATTAACCAACCCAGTTTACGCTGCTGATATAGGAATTAACATCATGAAAAACTTAAAAATTACTCTTGCCGCCATCGCACTGGCCTCTGCTTCTTTCGGTAGCTTCGCCGCTGACCTGGTTCACAACCAGCCGGCAGATCAGCAAAAACTCGGTGTGATCACCGTCAGCGGTGCTTCCGATATCAGCTCGCTGGAAGCTGATTTGGCAGCCAAAGCAGATGCAGCCGGTGCAAAATCATTCCGCATCATTGGTGCCGGTGGCAACAATCAACTGCATGGCACCGCAGTAATCTATCAATAACAATCAGTTAATCGTCATTCTCTGGGCCGATAACGGCTATTATCTTCCCGGTTAACGACGATAAGAAAAAATTAATTAACGAACATTAAAAAAATAGTTGCAAAGCGCCGAACAGGCGTCTAACATTAAATTATCGATCGTTAATTAATTTAACGACCCAATAAAAACATCGTACAGAATATCGAGATAGGAAATAAGACCATGAAAAACCTGAAAATGACCATCGCTGCCATCGCACTGGCTTCTGTTTCTTTCGGTAGCTTCGCCGCCGACCTGGTAAATGCCCAACCGGCCGATCTGCAAAAAGCCGGTGTGGTTACCGTTAGCGGTGCTTCCGACCTGACCAGCCTGGAAAACAAACTGGCTGCCAAAGCGGATGAAGCAGGTGCCAAATCATTCCAGATCATCTCAACTACCGGCGACAACAAGCTGCACGGTACTGCGATTATCTACAATTAATTGCTGAATCAGAAATTGCGCAAAGAGGCGGCCCCGGCCGCCTTTTGTTTTTTCCGCATAATAAATACCACTGGCTTTGTGGCCGGTATTAGCCGCCAGAACCGAGTTTCCCTTTTGCCAAAACTAGCCCATGCTGTAACAGGATGGATGAGCCACGGCTCATCCTGCACCTCTTTTTGGCAAATAGGGCGGCTTGCTCATGACGAAAAAAACCACCTTGCTGCAGTTTTTCCATTGGTATTACCCGGATGGCGGCCAGTTATGGCCAGAGGCAGCCGAACGCGCAGCGCAAATTGCCGGGCTGGGCATCACCGACTTGTGGCTGCCTCCCGCCTATAAGGGGGCTTCGGGCGGCTATTCGGTGGGCTACGACAGTTATGATCTGTTCGACCTGGGCGAGTTCGATCAAAAAGGCAGTCGCGCCACCAAATACGGTGACAAAGAGGGGTTGGCAAACGCCGTGAATACGCTTCGCGACAACGGCGTGCGGGTGATTTATGACGTGGTTTTCAACCATAAACTCGGTGCCGATGAGAAAGAACAGGTTCACGTGTACAAGGCGGATGCCAACAACCGCAACGATATTAATGACCAGGGCTTCGACGCCCTGGCCTACACTCGCTTCACTTTCCCCGGCAGACAAGGCACCTATTCCAAATTCATTTGGGATTACAAATGCTTTGGCGGAGTTGATTACGTTGAGCAGCCCGATGAAAAAGGCGTGTTCAAAATCGCCAATGACTACGGCGACGACGGCTGGAACGATCAGGTTGGCGACGAAAAAGGCAATTATGATTATCTGATGGGAGCGGACGTCGAATTTCGCAACCCGGCGGTAGTGGAAGAGCTGAAATACTGGGCACGCTGGCTGCTGGAAACCCTGCCCTGCGATGGCTTCAGGCTCGACGCGGCCAAGCACATTCCGGCCTGGTTCTTTAAAGAGTGGGCCGATCACGTGCGCGACAGCGCGCAGCGCGATCTGTTTATTGTCGCCGAATATTGGTCGCACGATCTGGCGGCGCTGCAACAGTATATTGACCTGGTCGAGGGCAAGGTCATGTTGTTCGACGTAGCCTTGCACCTGAAGTTTCATCAGGCATCGAAACAGGGTGACGGGTTCAACATGGCGCAGATTTTTACCGATACCCTGACCGCTGCCGATCCAGCCCATTCGGTCACGCTGGTCGCCAACCACGACACGCAACCGCTACAATCGCTGGAAGCACCGGTCGAACCCTGGTTCAAACCGCTGGCCTACGCCTTGATCCTGTTACGCGAACAGGGCGTGCCCTGCGTGTTCTATCCTGACCTGTACGGTGCCAGTTATAAAGATAAAGGCAGCGACGGCCAGGAATACCAGATTGAGATGCCGATCATCCCTGAACTGGAAAAGTTGATTCAGGCGCGACAACGCTTTGCCAACGGCGTGCAAACCGATTATTTTGATGATAAAAACTGCGTGGCTTTCAGCCGCAGCGGTACCGCCGACGCCCCTGGTTGCGTAGTGGTACTCACCAATGGTGCTGAAAGCGGCAAAGCGGTTTCGCTGGGCGCTGAACTGGCACATAAAAACTGGCGCGATCTGCTTGGTAATCGGCAGGATGAGATCACTACCGACGAACAGGGGAATGCCACTTTCCCGGTAAATGGCGGCAGCGTCAGCGTTTGGGTTCTGGCAGATACCCTGTAGAGAATGCGCCGTTGCGGCAATCAGTCGCAGCGGCGACAAACTAAATTTTGCCTTTCGGGTCTAAATTAGGGTAACACCTTAGCAAACCATTCACACCGGAGCCTAAATAGGGTACAAGGCTGCATGAAAATTCCAAAACGACTCCAGCCATTGGTAGATGATGGTTTAATCGACGACGTCATCCGCCGTTTGAAAAGTGGCAAAGAAGCCGACGTCTTTATCGTGCGCTGCGGCGAAGAGATCCGCTGCGCCAAAGTTTACAAAGAAGCAGACAAGCGTAACTTCAAGCAGGCTGTGAACTATCAGGAAGGCCGCAAGGTGCGTAATAGCCGCGATGCGCGTGCCATGAGCAAAGGCTCGAAATTCGGTCGCCAGCAGCAGGAAGAAGCCTGGCAGAACACCGAGGTCGACGCGCTGTACCTGCTCGCCAAAGCGGGCGTGCGCGTGCCGCAGCCGGATATCTGTCTGGATGGCGTGCTGCTGATGGAACTGATCACCGACGAAGAAGGCCTGGTAGCCCCGCGTTTGAGCGATGTCACTCTGACGCCGGAACAGGCGCGGGCCGATCACGCACTGATGATGAATTACGCGGTGCGCATGCTGTGCGCCGGACTGGTACATGGCGACCTGTCGGAGTTCAACGTGCTGATGGACAAAAACGGGCCGGTGATTATCGATCTGCCGCAGGTGGTGGATGCCGCCGCCAACAACCACGCCAAAAGCATGTTCGAACGTGATATCAACAATATGTCGCAGTTTTACGGTCAGTACGCGCCGGAACTACTGGGCAGCAAATACGCCAAAGAAATTTGGGCGCTGTATCAGGAAGGCAACCTGACGCCGGCCAGCGTGTTGACCGGCAAGTTTGTCGAAAGCAACAAACGCGCCGATGTCGGTTCAGTGCTGGAGGAAATCCAGGCGGCCAGCGAAGAACATCAACGCCAGTTGATGGCCCGTAACGAAGAAGATTAAAAACCACCCCGGTCATTTCTGTGGCCGGGACTTATTCAATTCTGAAGACAGCCAAACACATTAAAAATCATCATCGCATTCCCTCCCACGCTCATTTTACGCTATAACAAGCTTGCCCTGTCGTCTCTGAAAGGAAAGCTCATGACCGCTACCGCGCCGCAATTCTGGCGTGATCCACAGCTCCCTTTTGTGGAAGCTCGCGCCATTGAAGATGGCCGCAAAGTTTGTTACGCCCTGCATAGCCATGAAATCTTCTCCATCGGTGCTATCACCGGCGGTACCAGCATTTATATTAACGGCAACCAACAACTGCAGGTCAGTACCGGCGACGTGGTGATGATTAACCCGCAGCAGGCCCACGCTTGCAACCCCATCGGTGAGCAACGCTGGTCATACATCATGTTTTATATTGATGCCACCTGGTTGGGTAAACTGCAGCAGGAGATCGCCGGTGGCGACGGGGGTTTTATTCCGTTTGCTCAGGTGATCAGCCATGCCCCTGACCTGTTCAACGGCCTGAACCGGCTGTATGCCCTACTGATCGATCCGCAGCATTGCCAGTTGGAAAAACAGATCGCTCTGGTGGAATACTTCACCGAGTTACAAATCTGTCAGGGCGATGTTCGCCTATCTACAGCCGAAGCCGAGCATCCGAGACTCGAGGCGGCGGCAAGCTTTATCAGCCAGCATTGCACCCAACCACTGACGCTGGAAGCCATCTGCCAAGCGGCAGCACTCTCGCCCTCTTACTTAATCCGCGCCTTTAAGCGGCGTTACGGCATGACGCCGCACGCCTACCTGGTCAATCAGCGTATTCAGTTCGGTCATCGGCTGCTGAAACGGGGCTATCCGATCGCCGCGGCCGCCAGCGAAAGCGGCTTTGCCGACCAGGCACACTTTCAACGCACCTTCAAACTGCTACTGGCTGCCACCCCCGGCCAGTACCAAAACCCGCGCTAAACGCCGTCGGCCAGCAAATAGCAGGCACTGGCCGCCAACAGCAATGCCATCAAACGATTAAAACGCTGCACATTGCGAGCCTGCTGCAATAGACCGGTCAGCATCGCGCCGGTGTAGGCCCAGCAGGCCACCGAGGCATAGCAGATAACAAAATAAATCACCGCAAACTGCCATAACAGCAGCCGGTCACCGTCGGCGACAAACGCCCCCAGACTGGCCACCGACGCCAGCCAGGCCTTGGGGTTCAGCCACTGCAACAAGGCGCCATACCAGAACGAGGGGGCTTGCGACTGGCTGCCGTTGCCCAGCCGTCCGTCGTCAAAGGCCAGTTGATAAGCCATAAACAGTAAAAAGGCGATGCCCGCCCACTGGATCACCTGAGTCAGCACCGGCCACAGCGTCAGTAACTTGTGCAGCCCCAGCCCAATCAGAATCAATAGCAGGGTAAAACCCAGCGTGGCGCCAAAAACATGCCGCAGGGTGGCGTTAAAACCAAATTGTGCCCCAGCGCTCAGCGCCACGATATTGACCGGGCCAGGGGTGATTGAAGAGGCCAGCGCAAAAGCGGCCATCGAAAGATAAATATTCATTACGGGCACCTGAGAAAGAGTTCACAGGTGCCAGATTGACGGCCAGAGTAAGCAATGTATTGAACAAAATTACCCTGGCGTATTGGCCTAACCCGGCATCAGACCGATAAAGCTGGTTTTCTTGCGCGGCCCGGTCATCAAGGCTTCCAGCTTTTCCACGCATTGCAGATAGTGCGGCGTCTTTTTGTGGGCGGCGACAGCCTGCTCGTCCCGGTAGGCTTCATAGATATAAAAACGCGTCGGGATGGTTTCATCCTGCAACACGTCAAAACGCAGGTTACCCGGCTCTTCGATCGCCCCCAGATGATTGGCGCGGAAGACCTCAATAAACTCGTCGATCTTGTCCTGTTTAACGTTAATTTCTACCAGCGTGACGTGCATGGTGGCTCCTTGTTTCACCTTGAAGGTCAATGTGCTTTCCAACCATAGGTTTATTCGCGCTGATTTACCCCCCGCAACGGCAATTTTGCAGCACAGTTCACAAATCCTGCCGGCCTCGCCATTTCCCTCATCGGTACAAAGTACAGGCCATCTATAGTTAAGATCCCAACCCCAGAGAGTGTGAGCTATGGATAACTATTTGATGGCGCTGGACGCAGGCACCGGTAGCATTCGCGCGGTCATCTTCAGTCTGGCAGGCAATCAGATCGCACAGGGCCAGGCCGAATGGCGACATTTGGCGGTGCCAGGGGTGGCCGGCTCGATGGAGTTTGATCTGGCCCATAACTGGCAACTGACCTGCCAGTGCATTCGCCAGGCGCTGCAAAATGCCGGTATTTCTGGGCAGGCGATCCGTTCCATCGCCTGTTGCTCGATGCGCGAAGGCATAGTGCTTTACGATCGCGACGGCACGCCAATCTGGGCCTGCGCCAACGTTGATGCGCGCGCCAGCGAGGAGGTCAGCGAGCTGAAAGAGCTGCATAACCATAATTTCGAACGTGAGGTTTACCAATATTCAGGCCAAACGCTGGCGCTAAGCGCTATGCCGCGCCTGCTGTGGTTGGCGCATCACAGACCGGACATTTACCGTCAGGCCGCGACCCTGACCATGATCAGCGACTGGCTGGCGAACATGCTGAGCGGTGAACTGGCGGTCGATCCTTCCAACGCCGGGACTACCGGCATGCTGGATTTGGTCAGCCGTGACTGGCGACCAGCGTTGCTCGACATGGCCGGGCTGCGCGCCGATATGCTGTCACCGGTGAAAGAAACCGGCACTGTACTGGGGCACGTCACCGAACAGGCGGCCCAACAAAGTGGCCTGCTGCGCGGTACGCCGGTAGTGATGGGCGGCGGCGATGTGCAGTTGGGCAGTCTGGGACTGGGGATAGTCCATGCCGGGCAAACTGCGGTATTGGGTGGCACCTTCTGGCAACAAATCGTCAATCTGCCAGAGCCGGCTATCGATCCGGAGATGAACATCCGTATCAATCCGCACGTGATCCCCGGTATGGCCCAGGCAGAGTCGATCAGCTTCTTCACCGGATTGACCATGCGCTGGTTCCGCGACGCCTTCTGCGCCGAAGAAAAGTTGATGGCCGAACGACTGGGCGTGGACGCCTACAGCCTGATGGAAGAGATGGCAGCACGAGTGCCGCCTGGGGCCTACGGAGTGATGCCGATTTTCTCCGATGCCATGCATTTCAAGACCTGGTACCACGCCGCACCTTCGTTTATCAACCTGTCGCTCGATCCGGAACGCTGCAATAAACAAACGCTGTTTCGTGCGCTGGAAGAAAACGCCGCGATTGTTTCGGCCTGCAATCTGGAGCAAATCGCCCGTTTCTCCGGCGTGCAAGCACGCTCGCTGGTATTTGCCGGCGGTGGCTCGAAGGGCAAGCTGTGGAGCCAAATTCTCAGCGACGTGACCGGCCTGACGGTGCGCGTACCTGTGGTGAAAGAAGCCACGGCACTGGGTTGCGCGATTGCTGCCGGAGTGGGGGCCGGACTGTATGAGTCGCTGGCCCAAACCGGCGAACAACTGGTGCGCTGGGAGCGTGAGTATCAGCCGGATATGGCCAATCATCAGCTGTACCAACGACAAAAAGAGACCTGGCAACAGGTCTATGCCGACCAGCTAACGCTGGTAGACCATGGCCTGACCACCTCGATGTGGAAAGCGCCGGGATTGTGAATCTGGTTCGGGCACGGCTTGCTGTGTCCGTCAGATAAGTTTATGCCAATTAGGCATTTGGCCTGCCGATGGGCTGCCAGCCGCCGCTTTACTTGCCTCGCGCGATTATTCCCCCACAGAAACAGTGTAACTACCGCAAACGGATTTATCCGCCGTCAATGCCTGCGTAAATTGTGATCTCTGTCACTCCGCGCCCGCCGCGCGGATTTACACATTTACCTGGGACGAGCGGTATTATGCTGAATAATAATGATAAACCTGCACCATCAGCCTGGCTGGCGATTTTCTCACTGACGGTTGCCTGCTTTGTGATGGTCACCACCGAGTTTCTGCCGATCGGCCTGCTAACCAACATCGCGCCGTCGCTGGATGTCAGCACCGGCAGAGCCGGCCTGATGGTGACCGTGCCCGGCATTATCGCGGCGATCGCCGCACCGGCACTGAGCCTGGCAGCCGGTCGGCTCGATCGTCGCCTGCTGATGCTGGCGCTGAGCGTACTGCTGGCCATCTCCAATCTGGTCTCTGCACTGGCGGTTAACTACCCCATGATGCTGCTGGGCCGCGTGTTGCTGGGCATCTGCGTCGGTGGTTTTTGGGCTTTCGCCGCCAACTATGGCCGCCATCTGGTACCGGAAGCCAGCCAGGGGCGCGCTACCGCACTGATCCTCAGCGGTATTTCGGTCGGTGCCGTGTGCGGCGTCCCCGCCGGGGCCTTGATTGGTGACCTGTTCGGCTGGCGCGCCGCCTTCTTTGGCAGTGCGGTGCTGGCGATCGGGGTGCTGCTGGCGCAACTGCGCCTTTTGACGTCGGTCCCACCCACTCGCCCGGTTACCGCACGCGACCTGCTGTTACCGCTACGCCTGCCGATGGCACGTACCGGGCTGATTGCCATCGTGCTGCTGTTTATCGGCCACTTCGCTGCCTATACCTACCTGAAACCGCTGCTGCAACAGGTGTTTGTTCTCAGCCCATCGGCGATATCACTGCAACTGCTGGCCTACGGTGCCATTGGCCTGCTGGGCACCTTCCTCGGTGAGCGACTGGCCGAACGCAGCCTGCGCGCCACCTTTATCCTGATCACCGCGATGTTGGCGGCTATCCTGATTGTCTCGCCGTTCCTTAGCGGTATCGCCGGTGCCACGCTGATGGTGATGGTGTGGGGGTTGGCGTTTGGCGCCGTGCCGGTCTGCGCCACCAACTGGATGTTCGCCGCCGTACCCCAGGCTCCGGAAGCCGGTCAGGCACTGCTGGTCTGCGTAATACAGATTGCGCTGGCCTCCGGTGCGCTACTGGGCGGTGAAGTGGTCGACTGGCAGGGCGTCAGCAGCGCCATGCTGTTTGGCGGCGCACTTACCCTGTCCGCCGCGCTGGTTTTCGGCCTGACCTTGCGTTCCGGCATGATTAGCGCTAAACAGTCATAACCATTATTTATCTACAGAAACACACCCCGGCCTCTGCCGGGGTTTTGCACTGAGAGCGCAATGGACCATCATTTACTCGCTATCCGGGTGTTTAACCGCGTGGTGGAAACCGGCGGTTTCACCCGTGCCGCAGACTCGTTGCGGATGCCCAAGGCCACCGTCACCAAGCTTGTCCAGAGTTTGGAAGATCATCTGCAAACCAAGCTGTTTCAGCGCACTACCCGCAGCGTGTCGGTCACCGCCGAGGGTGAATGCTATTACCAGCGTACGGTTAAGTGGTTGGCGGAACTGGAACAGATGGAAGGCAGCATGACCGAGTCGCAGACTGCGCCACAGGGCGTGCTGCGCATCGACGCCGGTGGCTCAACGGCGCGGCAGTTGCTGGTACCGGCGCTGCCGGACTTTATCGCGCGCTACCCGCAGATACAGATCGACCTGGGGGTCGGTGACCGCCTGATCGATCTGATTAACGACAGCGCCGACTGCGTGATCCGCAGCGGTCCGCTGGCCGATTCCAGCCTGATTGCCCGCCGGCTGTTCGAACTTGAATGGGTCACCTGCGCCACCCCAGCCTATCTGGCACGCCACGGCACGCCGCAACACCCGTGCGATCTGGAGCAGGGTTATCCGTTGGCGCACTACCGCCATGCGCTGAACGATCGCATCCAGCCGCTGCACTTTGTTGATCGGGGCAAGGAGATTGATATCCAGCACCGCTATCACGTCAGCGTCAACGAGAGCAATGCGCTGCTGGCGGCGGCATTGGCCGGGCTGGGTATGATCCAGACCTTCCGCTTTATGGCGCAGCCGCATCTGAACAACGGCGAACTGGTCAGCCTGCTGCACGACTGGCAACCGCCCTCGGAACAGATGTACGTGGTCTATCCCTCTAACCGCCACCTTAGCGCCAAGATGCGCGTGTTTATCGATTGGGCGATCGAGACCTTCAAATAAGCGAAAACTGCCGCTATAGTTGGCTGCTATTGGGCAAAAAACGAACCGAATTATGCGTATTGAACAACTTTCTGCGTATCGCCAGCGCATTGATGAACTGGCTGCATTACTGCATCAGGAGTGGCAGGACTTTCCCCCGTGGAGCTGCCGCGAAAAAATCAGCCGGCGTCTTGAACAGCGTTGTGAACCGCAGCACCCTGGCATGGCGCTGTTGGCTCTGTCGCCGCAACAAGAGATCCTCGGCACTGCCAGCCTGATCGTTTACGAATTGGCGGATAAACCGGAGCGAAAGTTCTGGCTGGGTGAAGTCTTTACTTCTCCCCAGCACCGCGGTCAGGGGGTGGCTCGCCGCCTGATCGATCACTGCGTCGCCCACTGCCGCCAGCAACAAATCGCCGAATTGTATCTCTACACTCCCGATCAACAGTTGCTGTATCAAAAACTGGGCTGGCAACCGGTTGAGTTGCGGGAGGTTTGTGGCGAAGATGTGACGGTGATGTGCCGCACGCTGTAACCCGGCACGTTGTGGTATTATTTAGCGCATTATTGTTATCACCCGACGGGCACACACCATGGCATATATCCCCAAAAACTACGCGAGGCTGGAGACCGGCTACCGCGAAAAAGCATTGAAAATCTTTCCCTGGGTCTGTGGGCGTTGCTCGCGCGAGTTTGTTTACTCCAACCTGCGTGAACTGACGGTCCACCATATCGATCACGACCACAGCAATAACCCGGAAGACGGCAGTAACTGGGAAATGCTGTGCCTGTATTGTCACGACCATGAGCACTCCAAATACACCGAAGCCGATCAGTACGGCTCCACGGTGATTGCCGGTGAAGACGCGCAAAAAGACGTCGGGGTAGCCACCCATAACCCGTTCGCCAATCTGAAATCAATGTTGAAAAAGTAACCTTTGCCGCTCAATCATCATTAGCAGCTTAATAACTTATTAAGCTGCTAAATTAAAAAAACTCTCTCCGCGCAGCCACTTCCCAGAGCATTCCTACTTACCCAGCTACTAAGTTACCAGCAAAATAAGCTGTAAAGTTAACCGCATACTGGCTTGGCAAGCCGCCCTCGTTGGTGCATATTGTTCAAGCGTTGTTATTGTTAACCTGTTTAATTACCAACCCAATAAGTTGTTAACTTAATAAGCTATCAACTTAATAACTTGAGAGATGGCAGCATGATTGTTTTGATTGGCTCGCAAAAAGGTGGCGTAGGGAAATCGACCAAGGCGGTCAATATCGCCGGATATCTGATCCTCAAACAGGGCAAAACCGCCATCATCGTTGATGCTGACGATCAGAAATCAATCATGACCTGGTACAACGACCGTCAGAATGTCGAAGGCCTGCCGCATATCCCGGTGGTGGCTGCCTCGGGCAAAATCAAAGAGACGCTGTTGGAACTGGATCGCCATTACGATTACGTGATTGTCGATACCGCCGGCCGTGACAGCGCCGAGCTGCGTTCCGGTCTGCTGGCCGCCGATCTGTTCCTCTCCCCGCTGCGCCCATCACAGATGGATCTCGACACCGTCGGCTATCTGTCGGAAATGTTTGCCACCGCGCAGGAATATAACGAGAAGGTGAAAGGCTACATTGTGCTGAACATGTGCCCGACCAATATCTTTATTAATGAAGCCAATGAAGCGGCACAGGTGCTCAGCGAATATCCGGAGTTGCAGCTTGTCAGCCACCGCCTGTGCGACCGCAAGATTTACCGCGATGCCTGGGGCGAAGCCATCACCGTGCATGAGGCGAATAACCTAAAAGCACAGGCGGAAATCGAAAGCCTGGTGAAGGAGGTGATCCTGTGAAAAAGCGCACCCCAAGCCAGCGTATGTCGGAAGACGAATTCATCAATAGCGCCACGTCACACACCTTGCTGCCCCCCGCGCCGGAAGCCAAGCCGCAGGGCCGCAAGCGCACTTATAAAGCTATTTCGGTCAGCCTGACCGATAACCACGTCGACGCCATTGATGAAATCATTGTGCAGGCAGCACGTAACGGCGTGGTGCGCATTACCCGCTCCGACATCATCAAGCTGGCGATCGACGGCCTGGCCGAAAAGAGCGAAGACCATCTGCTGCAACTGCTGAAAAAGCTGTAATAACCTCCCAACCTGCCAACTTGATAAGCCACTAACCTATTACGTTGGCAGGTAAAAATCCCTGTTCCCGCAGTATCTCCTGCCCCTGCTCCGCCAGAATAAATTCGGCCAAAGGCTGCGCCCGCGCATCCAACAGGCACAGGCCGTAGTCCGCTTCTATCGCAAGTGGCGTGGGTAACTGGCGCACCAACAATTCGGGATAGCCCGCCAAGGCTGCGCCATAGCTGGCATAGCCGAGGAAAATATCCGCCTGCCCGCTATTGAGCAGGTACTCTGCCGCCAGGCGATTCGCCGGCAGCGGCGCTGAGCTCGCCCCACCTACCAATGCCAAAGCCCGCTGCTGCAAGGCTGCCCCTTGCCCCGGAACTAACTGCTCAATGCGTTCGAACAGTTGCTGGGCATAGTCGCCGGAAGGGTCGGCACCCGGCGTTGACGTCGCCACCCGCCAACGCGAGTCCAATAAGACCTCCAGCAATGGCCGTTCGGTTAAGACGGCAATATTACGCACCGTGGCGCACAGCCGGTTGCGAGCAAAAGGCTCAACCCCTGACGACAGTTGCAAACTCACCAATCGCTGCGGATGCGCCAGGTTGGCCGAGGCGAAAATATGCGGGCGTTCCCCGGCTTCGATTCGCTGGCGCAGCAGGCCCGCCGGGCCAAATACCGCTTCCACCGCCTCACCGGTTTGCGCCTGAAACGCCGCCAACAAGGGACCGAATGCGCCGCGCAGGCTACCGGCGGCGAACAACAAGATATTACTCACTTTCACGCTCCCGTTGGCTGCGGTACAAGGGCACCAGCGTTTCAAACTGACGACCGTCAATCTGCAAGGCCACCCGTTCAATCGCCAAATCAAACAGCGGCGACAGGCTCTCGGCCGTCAGCACTTCGGCGCAGGATCCCAGCTGATGCTGTCCTGCCCCCCCCAGCAGCAGGGCGCGATCGGCCACTGCGTGAGCGTGGTTAGGCTGATGGGTAGAGAACATCACCGCCATCTGCCGCTCCCGCGCCAGCTGCGAAATCAGGCTCAACACCCGGTCCTGATGGTGCAAATCCAATGCCGAGGTCGGCTCGTCCAGCATCAACACCTCACAGCTCATCGCCAATGCGCGGGCTATCAATATCAGTTGCCGCTGCCCGCCGGACAGGCTGCCAAATTCACGTTCGGCAAAGTCCAGCATATCCAGCGACTGCAAGGCCTCTTTCGCCAGCCGGTGATCCTGCGCCGAGGGGGAGCGGAACAAACCCACGTAACGCGCGCGCCCCATCAGCACGATATCCAACACCCGATAAGCAAAGGGGGCAGCGAACTGCTGCGGGACAAAACCGATGCCGTTACCCCGTTCCACCACGCCCTGCTGCAACGGTAAGGTACCGAGCAGCAGTTGCATCAGGGTGCTTTTACCGCGTCCGTTGGGGCCGAGCACCGCCAGCACCTCACCGCGCCGTAACTGTAAATTCAATTGATGAAACAGCGGTGCCTGGCCAGGCCAGCTAAAACCCAGCCCCTCCACCCGCAGCAATGTCTCAGCCATGCCAGCCTCTCCGTTGCGCCCGGCGCAACAGCAACGCAAACAGCGGCGCACCAATCAGCGCCGTCAGGATGCCCAATGGAATTTCGCTGCTGCTTAAGGTGCGCGCCAAATCGTCGATCAACACCATATACAGCGCACCCAGACACATTGAGGCAGGCAACAGACGACGATGATCCGGGCCGACCAGCAGGCGGGCAACGTGTGGGATCACCAGCCCTACCCAACCGATGCTGCCGCTCACCGCCACCTGTGCAGCGACGATGGCGGCACACAGCGTAAGGATCAGCCAGCGGGTCCCTTCGACATTGATGCCCAGCGTGGCGGCATCCTCATCCCCCAGCGACAACAGATTAATGCGCCAGCGCAATGCCAGCAGCAGCCCGCCGCCCAACAGCAGTGGCAGGAACAGCATCAACAGTTTGTTATCGTCGGCGGTAGCAAAGCTACCCAGCAGCCAGAACACGATGCTCGGCAGCTTTTCTTCGGTATCGGCCAGATATTGCAGCAGGCTGACGCAGGCGGAGAAAAAACCGCTGAGGATCACCCCGGCCAGCACCAGTGACAGAATATTGCGCCGGGCGATAGCGCTGGTAATAGCAAAAATCAGCAGCAGGGCCGCCATGCCGAACACGAAGGCAGACAGCAGCAGCGCCGCCATCGGCAGGCTGAGTAATATCGCCAGCGTGCCGCCAAAAGCCGCACCAGAGGAGACGCCGATAATGTGCGGATCCACCAGCGGGTTGCGAAACACGCCCTGCAGCGCCGCGCCGCACAGGGCCAGTGCCGCCCCGGCCCCCATAGCCAACAGCACCCGGGGCAGGCGCACCCCGAGGATCACCTGGCGCTGAACCTCATCAATGCCGCCGTGCGGGCCAGTCAATGGCTCCAGCAGAATAGTCAGACTATGCGCTGCCGACACCGGGTAGCGACCAATGCCCAATGACAACAATGCGCAGAGCAACGTCAGCAGAATAAGCCACCCCAGCCTCATTGCTCACTCTGGCAGCAGCTACTGCGGTAATACTGCCGGTAGTAGGCGTCCACCCGCTGTGGCAAATTAACGTCGCCAAAACGCTGCGGATAGAGTTTTTTCGCCATCCATAATTCGCCCAGCGCCAGCGCCTCCGGCATTGGGTAGCCCCAGGCCTTGGCATATTCAGGCATCAGATAGACACGCTTGTTTTTCACCGCATCAATCCCCTGCCACTGCGGCGAACCAAGGATTTGCTTTACCACCTCTGGATAGCGTTCCTGCACGAAAATCACCGCCGGGTTCCACTTCAGCACGTCCTCAATCGACACCTGCTTAAAACCTTTAATCTCCTTCGCCGCCACGTTGAGCGCGCCGGCATGCTGCATCATCAGCCCGGTGTATTTGCCCGAACCGTAAGTGGTTAAGTTCGGGTTGGCCATGTAGACCCGCACCCGCTGATCCTCCGGCAGGCCGCGCAGCCGGTCCGCCACCAGCGCCCGTTGCTGAAATACGTCCTGGATCAGCGCCTCGGCCTGCGGCTGATGGCCCATTACGCTGGCGATCAGGCGAATGCCATCCTGCAAGCCCAGGTTATAGGCCTGATCGTCATCTTTCAGCACCGGGTTCATTTCACCCGCCTGATCCGCCGCCTCACGGCGCAGTGAAATGGCCACCACCGGGATACCGGCCCTCTCAATCTGGGCAATCATTTCCGGCGGCGCATAGTTGGCCACAAACACCACCTGTGGATGCAGGCTCAGCAGGCTTTCAATATTTACCGAGGTAAGATCGCCCGGCATCGGCATGTTCGCCAACCCAGGGGCCAGGCGCAGATAATTCGCCCCCAGTTGCTTCTTCCAACTGCTGAGCACGCCAACCACCTGCGGCAGCGCATCGAGCTGCACCAGCAGGTTCAGCGTCTGGTGTTGCAACACCACCGCGCGGGTGATGGTATCGGGCAGCGTGACCTGTCGGTTGAGTTGGTCAGTCACCTGACGGTCCGCCTGCGCGGCACAAGAGAAAAGGACAAAAAGCAGTAACAGCCGTGGGAAGCGTTTCAACATGGGAATTTCCGGTGAGTTATCGTTATATACAAAATGATATAGCGATAGTCATGGCGAAACAATCAGCGGGATCAACGATTGAGGAAATACGGGGGATAAACAAGAAGTATTGGCGTGGTCATGCCAACAAAACCCTCTCCCACCACAGTGAGAGAGGGCCATGAGTGATTACTTCAGCGTAAAGCTCTGTGCCTGTACGTCGTCGGAATCCAGGCCAACAAACACATTAAACTTGCCCGGTTCCGCGCCCCATTTCAGGCTGGCGTTATAGAACTTGAGATCCTCTTCGGTGATAGGCAACTCCACCTTCTGCGACTGCCCCGCTTTCAACATCACCTTTTTGAAATTACGCAGCTCTTTCACCGGGCGGCTGACCGAAGCGGTCACGTCCTGCAGATACAACTGCACCACGGTGGCACCATCATATTTACCGGTGTTCTTGAGCGTGACGCTGGCAGTCATCTTGCCGTTACGCGCCATCGTCGGGCTGGAGAGTTTCAGATCCGACAGGCTAAAGCTGGTGTAGCTCAGGCCATAACCAAACGGATACAGCGGGCCGTTTGGTGAGTCGAAGTAGCGGGAGGTGTACTTGCCCGGGTTTTCCTTGCCGAACGGACGCCCGGTATTGAGATGGTTGTAGTACATCGGGATCTGCCCGACCGAACGCGGGAAGGTCATCGGCAGCTTACCCGACGGGTTGTAGTCGCCAAACAGTACGTCGGCCACCGCATTACCGCCCTCGGTGCCGCTGTACCAGGTTTCCAGCATCGCATCCGCCTGTTGGCTTTCCCAGCTCAGCGCCAGCGGTCGGCCGTTCATCAGCACCAGCACCAGCGGTTTGCCGGTCGCCTTCAGCGCGGCGATCAGGTCACGCTGGCTTTGCGGAATGGTGATGTCGGCACGGCTTGAAGCCTCGTGCGCCATGCCCTGTGATTCCCCCACCACCGCGACCACCACATCGGCTTTCTTCGCCGCCTGCACCGCCTCATCGATCATCTGCTGTGGCGGACGGGTATCAAATACCACCGCCGGCTCATACTCGTTCAGGTAGTCGATAATGCTCTTGTCCTGAGTGACGTTGGCGCCCTTGGCGTAGAGGATTTTCGCCTTGTCACCCACCGCATGTTCCAGCCCTTCACGCAGGGTGACCGACTGTTTAATCACCCCGGCCGCCGACCAACTGCCCATCACGTCACGCTGGCTGTCGGCCATCGGCCCGACCAGCACAATGGTCGCCTGCTTGCTGAGCGGCAGCGTCTGCTTATCATTCTTCAACAGCACCATGGTCTTACGCGCAACTACGCGCGCTTCGGCACGATGCAAACGGCTTTCAGCGTTAGTGTCCTGCGGATCAGAACCGACCGGGCCAAGGTGGGTGTAAGGGTCTTTAAACAGGCCCATATCATATTTGGTATTCAGCACGTCGCGACAGGCTCGGTCGATGTCACTTTCCGATACCAGCCCGTCCTTCACCAGCCCCGGCAGGTATTGGTCGTAATATTCGTCGCTCATGCTCATATCGACGCCGGAGGTAATCGCCAGGCGCACCGCATCGCGCGCGTCTGCCGCCACGCCGTGCTTGATAAGCTCCTTAATCGCACCGTGGTCACTGATGGTGATGCCCTTGAAGCCCCACTGGTCGCGCAGCAAATCTTTCAGCAACCAGGGGTTAGCAGTAGCCGGAATGCCGTTTATCGAGTTGAGCGAGACCATGACTCCGCCGCTGCCGGCGTCAACCGCGGCCTTATAAGGCGGCAGGTAGTCCTGGTACATTCTCAGTGGACTCATATCGACGGTGTTGTAATCGCGGCCGCCCTCGGTGGCACCGTACAGCGCAAAGTGCTTCACGCTGGCCATGATTGAGCCGGGCTTGGACGGGTCGCCGTTTTGATAGGCATCCACCATCACTTTGGCAATTTTGGATACCAGCCAGGTGTCTTCACCAAAACCTTCAGAAACCCGGCCCCAGCGTGGGTCGCGGGTAATATCGACCATCGGCGAGAATGTCATGTTTAGGCCGTCATCACTGGCTTCCTGCGCCGATACCCGGCCACTGAGGGCGATGGCTTCGAGATCAAAACTGGCCGCCAGCCCGAGGCTAATCGGGAACACGGTGCGTTGGCCGTGCACCACGTCGTAGGCAAAGAACAACGGAATTTTAAGGCGGCTGAGCTGCATCGCCTGATCCTGCATGGCGCGAATATCCGGTCGGGTAACGGTATTGAAGATGGCGCCAATCTGCCCCCTGCTGATGCCGTCGCGGATCGCCTCTTTCGGGTTATCCGGCCCGACGCTGATTAAGCGCAACTGGCCAATTTTTTCGGCCAGCGTCATCTGTTTCATCAGGTTGCTGACAAAGGCGTCGCGCTGCTGGGCATTAACGCCCTGGATTACGGCGCTTTCCTGCGCAAAAACCGGGCTGATGGCCAGACCGGACAACATACTCACCACACAAAGCCATTTCATATTATTTAATCTCAGGCATGTTTCCAGCGCAGACGGCGACGGAGATGATTTATCAATGTGAAAAGGCAGTGTGCCATACTCCTTTTCGGCGCAGAAATAATTTGTAATGTTAAAAGTTACAAGCTGTTAGCGGCGGTCGGTCGATAGTTTTGCAGCCGGCTTCGGCTTTGCGCCGCTTCATCGCTGAGGAAATTGACCAGTTCGGTCAATGCCTGCGGCACCACCGCCCGTTCAGGATAGACCAAATAATAGGCTGCCCCGCTGACCACGCTGAGCGGGAACGGCGTGACGATACGCTGCGCCTGGATATCTTCCTCCAGCAGGCAAAGGTCGCCGATGGCGATGCCAAAGCCTTGCAGCGCAGCGCTCATCGCCAGATCCAGCGTATCGAAATGCTGCGCCTTGCCGGATGGCAACGCCTCGCTCCCCGCCGCCTTCAGCCACAACAGCCAATCGCGGCGATCGCGCGTGGGGTGCAGCAGGGTTTTATCCGCCAGATCGGCCGGCGTGGGTGGACGTGACAAGTCGGGCAGGTAAGACGGCGTGCAGACCGGCGTGAGAATTTCATCGAACAGATGATGCACCCGCAACTTTTTTCCCTGTGGCTGGCCGAATACCACCGCGGCATCAAAATGTTCTGCGCCAAAATCCAGCCCGTGCGACACCGAGGCGGTCAACTCAATATGCATTTCCGGCCGTTCATTTTGCAGCCGGATAATGCGCGGCAGCACCCAGCGCATGGCGCAGGTCGGGCACTTGATGCGCAGAGTGCCGGGTTGCGCCCCCACCCGCGCCAGCGCTTCGTCCAGTTGCCCCAGTGCCTGCTGCACCGGTGCCAGCAGCATTGCGCCCTGCGGGGTCAGCGTCAGGCCGCGCGCGCGCCGGCTGAACAACGGGTAACCCAGATGCTGCTCCAGCCCGAGGATCTGCCGACTGACCGCGCCCTGCGTCAGGTGCAGGCTCTGGGCGGCATGGGTGAAATTAAGCCGTTGCGCCACCACCACAAAGGTTTTCAATACGTCGAGCGACGGCAATGATATCTGCATGGCGGTTTCCTTGATATCCCCCGAAATTCCAAGGATTCCCCCAAATAATTGGAACGACATCAAGGCGGCCAGTGAACGCAACCCGATGAGCTGACATGAGTCAGTGATTCGGGTAAGTAAGCGCAGCCAACGCCGAGATCGTTTCAAGAATGAAGGGGAATCAGTCATGATCTGAGTGCATGGCTAGTATGACAAATTTTCCCTTGTTGGCCCACCCTTAGTGATGCTTAATCAAGCGATACCTCCCCCATTTCCCTGGAGCCACTCATGCAGAGCGCCTGCTCACACCGCTCGAAGTTGCCGGACGTCGGCACCACTATTTTCACCGTTATCGGCCAGCTTAGCGCCGAACATCAGGCGTTGAACCTGTCGCAGGGCGCACCGAACTTCGCCTGTGAACCGCAGTTGGTTGAAGCGGTGGCGCAAGCCATGCGCAAGGGTCATAACCAGTACGCACCGATGAGCGGTGTGGCGGCATTACGCACCGCACTGGCGGATAAAGTTGAACGTTTGTATGGCGCACGCTATGACACCGACGAAGAAATCACGGTTATTGCCAGTGCCAGTGAAGGATTGTATTCCGCCATCAGCGCGCTGGTGCATCCGGGCGATGAGGTGATTTATTTTGAACCGGCGTTCGACAGCTATGCGCCGATCGTACGCTTGCAGGGGGCAACGCCGGTCGCCATCAAACTGTCGCTGCAGGATCTGCATATTGACTGGGACGAAGTCGCCGCCGCCATCAACAGCAAAACGCGGATGATCATCGTTAACAGTCCGCACAACCCGACCGGCAGCGTGTTTGGCGAGCATGACATCGAACGGCTGACCGCCCTGACGCGCAACACCGATATCGTCATCCTGTCCGACGAGGTTTATGAACACGTGGTGTTCGACGGCGATATCCACCACAGCATGGCGCGCCACCCACTGCTGGCCGAACGCAGCGTGATTGTGTCGTCATTTGGCAAAACCTATCACGTGACCGGCTGGCGTGTCGGCTACTGCATGGCGCCGGCAGCGTTGATGGACGAGATCCGCAAGGTGCATCAGTTTATGGTGTTCTCCGCCGATACGCCGATGCAGTACGCCTTCGCCGAGGCGCTGGGCAATCCGCAAAGTTATCTGGGTCTGGCAGACTTCTATCAACAAAAGCGTGATTTACTGGCGAGCGCGCTGCAGGATTCGCGCTTTGAATTACTGCCCAGCCGTGGCAGTTTCTTTATGCTGGCCCGCTTTAGCGGTTTCAGTAACGAAAGCGACAACGATTTTGCGGTGCGCCTGATCCGCGAAGCCAAAGTCGCGACGATCCCGCTGTCGGCGTTTTACAGCGATGGCACCAACACCGGCATCATTCGACTGAGTTTTGCAAAAGACAATGAGACCCTGCTGGAGGGCGCACGCCGTCTGTGTCAGGTATAACGCAGTTATTTTTGCTTTGACCATGGGAAAAGGGCTCCAACTATGACATCACTGAAAACGTTGATCGCCGCAGGCTGCCTGCTGGCCGCCGGTTCTACGCTGGCGGCGGAAAACACGATGCGCTTCGGGCTGGAAGCGCTGTATCCCCCATTCGAATCCAAGTCGGCCAGCGGCAAGCTGGAAGGTTTTGATATCGATCTGGGCAACGCGGTGTGTGCCGCCGCCCAGTTAAAATGCAGTTGGGTCGAGACCTCGTTCGACAGCCTGATCCCGGCGCTGAAGGCGCGCAAGTTCGATGCTATCAACTCGGCGATGAACGTCACCGACCAGCGCCGTCAGGCAATAGACTTTACCGATTCAATCTATCAGGTGCCGAATCGCCTGATAGCCAGGGCCGACAGCGGTCTGTTGCCAAACGCCACCTCGCTGGCGGGCAAGCATGTCGGCGTGCTGCAAGGCTCGATACAGGAAACCTACGCCAAGGCCCACTGGGCACCGCAGGGTGTGGACGTGGTGTCCTATCAGGATCAGAACCAGGCTTATCTTGACCTGACCGCCGGGCGGCTCGACGCAACGCTGGTCATGGCACCTTCGGGCCAAAGCGGTTTTCTGGCGCACCCGGACGGTAAGGGCTTCGCCTTTGTCGGCGATGCGGTCAGCGACGACAAAATCCTCGGTGAGGGCATTGCCTTCGGCCTGCGTAAGGGTGATGACGCACTGAAGAAAAAGCTGAATGAGGCGATCGTCAAAGTGAAACAGCAGGGCACCGTGAGCGAGCTGGCGAAGAAGTATTTTGGCGATATTGATGTGACGGTGAAGTAAAAACCAGGGGCGAATATCACTTCGCCCCTGTTTGTTTTACCGATCAAACACCGAACTGTTCAAAGCGCGATCCTGCTGATGGCGTTCCAGCGCCAGCTCAATCAGGCGAGTGATCAGTTGGCTGTAGCTCACGCCGCTGGCGGCCCAAAGTTTGGGGTACATGCTGATATTGGTAAAGCCTGGCAGCGTGTTGATTTCGTTGATCACCACGTTGTTGTCCGGCGTCAGAAATACATCGACGCGCGCCAGCCCGAAACACTCCAGCGCCCGAAAGGCTTTTAGCGCCACGTCGCGGATTTTATCGCTCACCTCCGGCTCAATCGCCGCCGGCACTATCACCTGAGCGCCCTGCTCATTGATGTATTTGGTGTCGTAGGAATAGAAGGCGTCGCTCAGCACGATTTCACCACACTGGCTGGCCTGTGGCTCGTCGTTGCCCAATACCGCGCACTCTATTTCACGGCCGACAATCGCCGACTCCACCAGCACCTTATGATCGAAGCTGAACGCCAGCGCCACCGCAGCCTCAAAACCGGCGCGATCCTGTACCTTGCTGACGCCGACCGAAGAGCCCTGGTTGGCCGGTTTAACAAACAGCGGCAGCCCCAGACGTTTGCTAAGCTGCTCAAAATCGAATTTGGCGCGATTGCTGCGGGTCAGCGTCACAAACGGTGCTATCGCCAGCCCGGCATCACGCAGCAGGCGTTTAGTCACGTCTTTATCCATGCTGACCGCCGACCCCAACACGCCGGCACCGACGAACGGCAGATTAGCCATTCGCAACAGCCCCTGCAGCGAACCGTCTTCGCCCAATGTGCCGTGTACGATCGGGAATATCACATCCAACTGGCCCAGTGCGCCCTGGCTGCCCGACTCGATCAGTTGCTGTTTCTCCTGACCGGGGATCAGCGCCACATTTTTATTTGAGCGGTTCAGCGCAATCAGCGCCGGGTTTTCCGCATTCAGCAGGTAATTGGACGCATCGTTAATGTGCCATTGCCCCTGCTTGTCGATCCCCAGCAGCGTGACGTCAAACTTCTCTTTGTCGATTGCATCCACAATGTTTTTTGCCGACTGCAGCGAAACTTCATGCTCCGCCGATTTACCGCCAAAGATCACCCCAACACGTAATTTGCTCACGCCCTAAATCCTTCTGAAAAATCAGTGCAAAAAAGTCGTTTATCACAATAAACGCATTGCCGGACGGCGACAATCATTGTGACCAAGAATATTCCCATGCCACGGAAAGCAAAATTTTCACCATCCAAACCATATACACTTCGCATATAAATCACTTATGGAGCAGACGATGGGCATTGTGAAAATTTCTGACGCGCTGCATGACGATCTGCGCCTCGCCAGCCTGACGATGACGCGTTCGATCAACGCGCAGGCGGAATACTGGATCAAGATTGGCATGTTGGCGGAGTTCCATCCGGAACTGACCTATCCCCAACTGGTAAAAAAAATGATGAAAGATAACGCGCTGACGTTGAAGGAGATTGTCGGGTGAAAGAGATTGTGATCAAAACGCCGGAACAGATTGCCAAAATGCGCCACTCTGGCGCCCTGCTGGCGCAGGTGTTTGCTATGCTCGATGAGGTGATTGTCGACGGTATTTCCACCATGGAGATCAACGACCGCGCCGAGGCCTTTATTGTCAATGAGCTGAAATCGCGCCCGGCCAGCAAAGGGCAGTACGATTTCCCTTATGTGCTCAATACCTCAATTGACGACGTTGTCTGCCACGGCATTCCGTCGGTCAGCAAAATTTTGCGCTCCGGCATGATTGTTAACGTCGACATTACGCTGGAAAACGACGGCTATATCGCCGACTCCAGCAAGATGTACTGCATCGGCCAGACCACGCCGGTGGCCAAACGCCTGGTGAACAACGTGTATGAGTCATTGTGGCAAGGCATCCGGGCAGTAAAACCGGGGGCGACGCTGGGTGATATCGGCCACGCTATTCAACAGCATGCCGAACAGGCCGGCTACAGTATTGTGCGTGAGTACTGCGGTCACGGTATCGGCCGGGATATGCACGAAGAGCCGGCGGTGCTGCACTTTGGCCAACCGGGAACCGGTATGGTCTTGCAGGAAGGCATGGTGTTTACCATCGAGCCCATGATTAACCAGGGCGACCACCGGATTAAACAGAAGAAAGACGGCTGGACGGTGGTAACCCGCGACAAAAAGCTGTCGGCCCAATGGGAACACACCGTGGCAGTCACCGCCGACGGCGTGGAGATCCTGACGCTGCGGGACGAAGAACGCCAGGCCGGTTTTGCAGAACGCTATTAAGCCACCAGGCCAGTAGCCTAATAAGTTAGTAATTCAATTCATACCCTATAGCTTTCAAGTTGTAGCTAGGTGGCCAACTCGCTCATCCCCAGGCGCTTACTCGAGTAAGTAACTGGGCTGAGCGAGTGCAGATAACAACGCTGCAGCTTGAAAGATGACGGGTATATTCGAAGGGAGATCGGCATGACGCAGTCCAACCAGACATTTCTCAATCAGTTGAAAAGCATCGTCGGCAGCCCGCAGTTGCTGACCGGCGAACGCAGCACCGAACGCTACCGCAAAGGCTTTCGCTCCGGCGTTGGCCAGGCACTGGCGGTGGTGTTCCCGACCAGCCTGTTGCAGCTCTGGCAACTGCTGGAGGCCTGCGTCGCTGCCGACAAAATTGTCATCATGCAGGCAGCCAATACCGGCCTGACCGAAGGTTCTACCCCCAGCGGCAACGACTACGACCGCGATGTCGTCATTATCAGCACCCTGCGGCTCAACCACGTGCAGGTGCTGGATAACGGCAAACAGGTGGTCGGTTTCCCCGGCAGCACCCTCAATCAGTTGGAAAAATTGCTCAAACCTTATGGCCGCGAGCCGCATTCGGTAATCGGCTCCTCCTGTATCGGTGCGTCGGTGATTGGCGGCGTGTGTAATAACTCCGGTGGTTCGCTGGTCAAGCGCGGCCCGGCCTACACCGAGATGGCGCTGTACGCCCAGTTGGGGGAAGACGGCCAACTGCGGCTGGTAAACCATTTGGGGATTAACCTCGGCGATACGCCGGAGGAAATTCTCACCCGGCTGGAAAAAGGCGACTACCGGCCGGAAGATGTCGAGCACGGCGAACTGCGTGCTTCCGACAACGAATACGCCAGCCGGGTACGCGACGTCGATGCCGATACGCCCTCCCGCTTTAATGCCGACAAGCGCCGCTTGTACGAAGCCTCCGGCTGCGCCGGCAAGCTGGCGGTGTTTGCGGTACGGCTGGACACCTTCGAGAAAGAAGGCAAGGAACAGGTGTTTTATATCGGTACCAACGACACCGCCGTGTTGACCGAACTGCGCCGCCATATGCTCAGCCAGTTCGACAACCTGCCGGTAGCCGGCGAGTATATGCACCGGGATATTTTTGATATTGCCGAGGTGTACGGCAAAGATACCTTTATGTTGATCGACAAGCTCGGCACCGACCAGATGCCCAGCTTCTTCACCCTGAAAGGCCGTATGGATGCCAGCCTTAACAAGCTGCCATTACTGCCGCACAACCTGACCGACCGGCTGATGCAGGGCCTGAGCCATCTGGCCCCCAGCCACCTGCCGAAACGGATGAAAGACTACCGCGAACGCTTTGAGCATCACCTGCTGCTGAAAATGGCCGGTCCGGGGGTTGAAGAAGCGCAGCAGTACCTGAAACAGTACTTTGCCCAGGCCGACGGCGAGTTCTTCACCTGCACCCCGGACGAGGGCAAGAAAGCCTTCCTGCATCGCTTTGCCGCCGCCGGTGCCGCCGTGCGTTACCATGCGGTGCACGCCGACAAGGTAGAAGATATTCTGGCGCTGGATATCGCGTTGCGCCGTAATGACACCGACTGGTTCGAAACCCTGCCGCCGGAAATCGACAGCCAGTTGGTGCACAAGCTGTATTACGGCCACTTTATGTGTCACGTATTCCATCAGGATTATGTGGTGAAAAAAGGCGTCGACAGCCACGCATTGAAAGAGAAAATGCTGGCGATCCTCGACCAGCGCGGTGCGGAGTACCCGGCGGAACATAACGTCGGCCATCTGTACCCGGCCAAACCCGACCTGCAGGCGTTCTACCGCAGCGCCGACCCGACCAACAGCTTTAATCCGGGCCTGGGCAAAACCAGCAAGCGGAAAAACTGGGCCTCCTGAATAGCAAAAGCCCCCCACGCCAGAGCGGCGTGAGGGGCAATATCAAAACAGAGTTTAGAATAACCAGGAACCATACCCCCACAGCAACACCGTTACCCCCAGCAGCAGCTCAAGCAACAAGATGCCGATGGCAAAGGTAGAGCTGGAGAAGATAAACCCTTCTTTACTGTCGATATTCAGGAAATGCGGGATACCCAGATTCAGCAGATAGCCCGAATAGCACAGGCCAATCACGCCGACAAACAGGCACAGCCACACGACGGGATACAGCGCCACGATGCCGCTGAGGAACATCGGGGTAGCGATATAGCCGGCAAACACCATGCAGCGATGCAGACTCGGACGCACTTCATAACGCCGTGCCATCCAGTGGATCACCTTCCCCATAATCGCCACACCCGCCAGCATCAGCAGGTAGAAAGCCACCGCGGTATAGGATGCGGTGAACATGTCGAGCCGGATAGCCTGTCCTTCGCCGGAGAGCCAGCCCAGTTGTGTGGTACCGATAAAGGCGCAGACAACCGGTATCAACGCCAGTAACAGTACATGATGGGTGTAAAGGTGCGAGACGCTTTCGTTCTCGCTTTTGATGTGTTCGAACTCGGTGCTTGGATGCGCCAGAAGTCCCCAAACATGACTAACCATGAGACACCTCCTCCATCGCCGTAGGTCGCGCTCGGCGAACGAATTTACCCCTCTGACGGATTGCTGACCGTCCGAGGATTGCGGCCACGGGGCTCTCTCCCCTGTACTAATTATAGTCTTTCGTTGAAAAAACGTTCGGAAAGCACAGACGTGGCGACGGTTTGTCTTATAATTCCTCCCTGCGTCACCGCCGTGAGGAATGTCATGTCATTCGCCATTCGTGTTCTTCAGGCCGGTATTGTCGATGTCGACGCCGGTCAAAATGTCACCGTAGTCCAGCCCTGTAATCTGTATGGCTGCCGACTTGGCGATGAGGTCTTCGTCGGGCCCTTTGTCGAGATCCAAAAAAACGTCAGCATTGGCGCCCGCAGCAAAATTCAGTCACACAGTTTTATCTGTGAATATGTCACTATTGGCGCGGACTGCTTTATCGGCCACAACGTCACCTTTGCCAACGATCTGTTTAAAGATGGCGCGCCCAACGCCGATGCCAGCAGTTGGGGCCGCACGCACATTGGCGATGGTGTTTCCATCGGCTCCGGTGCCACGGTGCTGGCGGTGGAAATCTGCAGCGGTGTGGTGATCGGTGCCGGTTCAGTGGTCACCAAAAACATCACCCGTAAGGGGATCTATGCCGGTAACCCGGCGCGTTTGCTGAGGGAGCTTGCCCCATGAGCCAGGCGATCCAAATTGCCCCGGTCAGCCGTTTACCCGACGGCTACCTAACCGGTTGCGACTTTAGCTTTCACATCACTCACTACGCCCAACCGGTTTTTGATGCGCCGGTCGACAGCTGGCCGTTGCTGCCGGTTACCCCCTTTCGCAAGAACTACCCGCTGGCCCCGTTCGTCAACGATGAAAGCGACACCTTTCTGGTCCGTCATCGCGGCGAGCCGGTCGGCCATATCACACTGAGCAATAACTGGAACGGCTATGCGCTGATTGAAGAAATCGTGGTCAGCGCCCACGTGCGCCGCCTGGGGGTTGCCAGCGCATTGCTGGAAACCGCCCGGCACTGGGCTCAACGCCACGAAACCGCCGGGCTGATGCTGGAAACGCAAAATACCAATCTGCCCGCCTGCCGCTGTTATCAACGCTTTGGCTTTATCCTCGGCGGCATCGACCACCTGCTGTATCGCGCTCAACCGGACATCGCCGATCACGAAATCGCCCTGTTCTGGTACCTGCCGTTTAACAGTGAAATCGGTTATTAAGTGTTAACCGAACGTTGAGGCTATGTTTAGGCATTGCCCCTCCAGGCGATAGTGAGAGCTGTTATCATTTTCACCATCACGGGCCAAAACCATCGGAGGGGAAAATGTACAAGGTTGTTTCATTGATATTGGCTATTGCGCTCAGCGGCTGCGCAGATAAAATTCCCGTTGGGCAAACGCCAGAACCCATTATCACCTCACCCGTAGACCTCAAGGCCAGCATGGATAACCAGACGTTAAACAAACTCAATCAGCTTCTCGCCCTGCGCGCCGCCGCGTCGACAGAGCAGCAGCAGGATAGCGGCTACATGATCGATCTGCTGTCCCGGCCCTTCCTCGGTACGCCTTACGTGGCTAACATGCTGATTGGTTCGCAGGATACGCCGGAAAAACGGGTAATCGACTTCCGTGGTTTGGACTGTTTTACCTATATCGATTACGTCGATGCCCTACGCCAGGCGGACAGCCAGACGGATTTTGTCCAACGGCTGACCCACATCCGCTATGCCAATGGTGAAATCAGCTTCCTGCAACGCAAGCATTTCTTCAGCGATTGGTCACACCAGGCCAAAACCAACGTCACGGATATCACCGCCACACTCAGCCCGCATACCGTCACGCTGGTGAAAAACCTGAACCAAAAGTCAGACGGCAGCAGCTATCTGCCGGGGCTGAAAAACGTTCAGCGCAGCATCACCTACCTGCCCAGCGATTTTATTGACGACAAGGTACTGGCCCAATTGCACACCGGCGATTACATCGGCATATACACCCATTTGGCCGGGTTGGACGTTACCCATACCGGTATCTATATCATGACCGAAAACGGCCCGGTGCTGCGTAACGCGTCTTCGCGCAAAGAAAATATGCAGGTGGTGGACTCGCCCTTTATGGATTACGTGCAGGCCACGCCGGGCATCGTGGTATTTCGCGCCAAATAAGGGTGCGCAATAAAACTTCCTGTTATTAGTTAGAAGCCTTTGTGCTGAGCAGGTGTTTGACTTCCCCACCGGTTCAGGCTTAGCTAGCAGCACAAAACCAACTGATTTCATTGTTTTTTTCAGGGAGAAGTCGATGATCAAAAACTGGCGTTATACCCCTCTGCTGGCGGCATTCGCCGCCGTACTGGCGCTGCAAGGCTGTGAGCAAAAAACCGATCAAAATCATATCAAGGTCGGGGTCATCAATGGCGCAGAGCAGGACGTGGCGGAGGTTGCCAAACAGGTGGCTAAAGAGAAGTACGGTCTGGAGGTCGAACTGGTCGGTTTCAGCGGTTCGCTGCTGCCCAACGACGCTACCGATAAAGGTGAACTGGACGCCAACGTCTTCCAGCACCGGCCCTTCCTCGAACAGCAAAATAAAGACCACGGCTACAAGCTGGTGGCAGTGGGTAATACCTTTGTATTCCCAATGGCCGGCTATTCGAAAAAAATCAAATCGCTGAAAGAACTGCAGGACGGTGCGGTGATTGCCATCCCGCTGGATCCCACCAACCTCGGCCGCGCACTGCTGCTGCTGGAGAAAACCGGTCTGATCACGCTGAAACCGGGCAAAGGACTGCTGCCAACCTCGCTGGATATCAGCGCCAACCCGCATAACTACAAGATTATGGAACTGGAGGGCGCACAGCTGCCGCAGGTGCTGGATGACCCTAAAGTCACCGTCGCCGTCATCAGCACCACTTACATCAACCAGACCGGTCTGACGCCAACCAAAGACGGCATCTTTATCGAAGACAAGAATTCGCCGTACACCAACATCATCGTAACGCGTGCAGACAACAAGGATGCGCCGAACGTGCAAAACTTCATCAAGGCCTACGAGTCGGATGAAGTCGCCAGTGCCGCCGAGAAAATCTTCAACGGCGGTGCGGTAAAAGGCTGGTAACTCGACAGTTTGTTTGCGAGCTCTTGCGTAAGGGCTCGCATTTTTAATCTTATCCTCCCAAATTCTCCTTTCTATGCCTTTCTCCGACTGGGCAATATGCTGATTATTATCATTCAGTTCTGTTAGTTTTGCGCAACAAGGAGCGTTCATATGCCTATCAACTTCGCCCCTAAAGTCGGGGAAATTCTCGAATGCAACTACGGTAATTATCCGGCCCCCATTCCCACCCTCACACGCCCCATTTTTATAATGGCCACATTCCACCAGAAATGGTGAAGAATCGACTTATCGTGGTGCTCAATGGCAAAATCAACGGTAACGCCTGCATCATTGTGCCGCTGTCGACTACCAAAGACATAAGTAAACTTAACTTGGGTATGCATATTGAGATTGCCGGTGAGGCCATTGAAGACATGAGATTCTTTCACCCACAAACGCGTTGGGCCAAAGGAGATCTGGTGCAACAGGTGAGTCGCCAACGCCTTAACAGGGCGCGAAAGGAACGAGGATTTCTCATCCAATGTTTACATCGTGAACTGGTCGCAGAGATACAACGAGCTGTAATCAAATCAATTAATGCTCGAAACATGCTGCTTGAATAACGCTCATCTTGTTGACAAAACAATCAAGTCGGGTACCATTGCTGCCGTAGCCGAAAAGGCCCTTATGTTATACCTTCCCTTTAAGGGACCCGCAAAGCCCAGCCATCATGCTGGGCTTTTGCCATTAAGAGCTCTTACAAAGCTAAACTTTTCCCGCCGAAAATATCCACATTGCCCCTATTGACCCTTACGCTACGTCAGGCTTTAGTATTTCTGCACGCACCCAGGGAGGAGCACACCTCATGTTACTGAAAGTGGGCGAACTGGCCCGACGTTCCGGCATTACCGTCAGGACGCTACATTACTACGACAGCATAGGTTTGCTGGTTCCTTCTGCGCGTTCCGACGCCGGCTATCGTTTATATAACCGGGCCGACATCACTCGCCTGCACCATATTCAGGCACTGCGCCGAATGGGGGTGACGCTGGCGGAGGTCGGGGCCATTTTGGCGCGTTCAGGGATGGCGCTCACCACGGTGATTGAGCAGCAAATCACCATGCTGAATCGACAACTGGTGCAGACTGCCGCACTGCGCGACCGTTTACAGCAAATGCACGCGCAGCTTTCCGTTGGGGACGAACCTGATTTGAGCGACTGGCTGACGACATTGGAGTTAATGACCATGTACGACAAATATTTTACCGCCGATGAGCTGGCACAATTGCCCTTCTATCAGGCCAACCCGACACGTAACCGGGAATGGGGTGAACTGGTCGGCGGCATTCGCCAACTGATCGACAACGGCGTCGCGCCGCAAACGCTACAGGCACAGACTCTGGCCAGGCGTTGGATGCTTATGCTGGAACGCGATACCGCAAACAACCCGGCATTTCTCACCCGGTTAAATGCTATGCATGCCGATGAGCCTGCAATACGCGAACAAACCGGTATCACCCCGACAATGACAGACTACGTGACCCGGGCCTTTGCCGAAACCAAGCTGTCCATCTACCGGAAATACCTGTCGGAGGAGGAATACGCCCATGTGCACCAACACTATTTTACCCGCTTGCAGGAATGGCCGGCGCTGATCGCACAGTTCCACCAGGCACTGAATGAGGGGGTACCACCAGAATCTGAACAGGCAAAACGCTTGGCAGCCCAATGGCTTGAGCTGTTCCAATCTTATGCGGGGACCAATCCGGCCACCCAAATGAAAATCCGCCAGGCAATGGAACGGGAACCTACGCTGGTTGAAGGTACCTGGCTGACACCGCCGCTGTTGCGTTATTTGCAGCAGGCAGTGGCCCAGCTTATGCGTGGTTAATCCACGTTCAGCCGAGGTTATCTACCAGCCGGGTGATGCCCGCAACGCCCGCATAGCAGTCCAGCAAAAACGCCGTCACAGCGGCAATACCCGGTGCATGACGAATATCGTCATGCACCGTTAGCCAAATCTCACGCTGGAGCGAACGCGGCCCTGCCAAACGTTCGAGCCCCAGCTCCTGTCCGACGAAATGTGGCAGCAGTGCAATACCCGCCCCCGCCTCCGCGGCCGCGGCCTGGATCATCAGGTCATTGCTGCGCATGACCAGCGATCGCCCGCCAGCCTGTTCCAACAACCATTTTTGCTGGACCGACGCCGCCCGCGAGTCGTGATAACCGATAAACCCCCATTCCGCCTCCGACGTTGCCTGCAAATATCCCGCATTGGCATACAGACCAAACTCGACGGTGCCAATCTTTCTGGCGACCAGATCGCTTTCACTGGCGCGACTCAGGCGAATGGCAATGTCCGCTTCCCCACGCAACAGCGAGACGTTGGTCGTATCCGCCAGCAAGACAAGCTGTAAATCCGGATAACGCCGCTGTAACTGAGCAATACGCGGCGCGATCAGCTTCAGCCCCATAACGGGCGGCACGCTTAGCGTCACTTCACCCGCAATGCCCTGCCGGCCACTGAGCGCCGCACGGCTGACCGCAAAGGCGTTGAGCGTCATGCTGTCACCCTGCGCGGCGATGCGCTGCCCGTCGACGGTCAATAAATAGCTGCGCGGGCGGCGATCAACCAGCTTTAACGCCAACGCCATTTCCAGACTGGCAATACGTCGGGCGACGGTTGCGTGATCCACCTTCAAACTGCGGGCGGCACCCGATAGCGACTTTTCCTGCGCGAACACCATGAAATAGTGCAGATCTTCCCAATTGAACATGGGCGTTTTCTCACATCTAAAGTGAATATATGGGGAATATTACCGCAAAGGGTTATGCCGCAAACTGTTTTCTGTATATTCAGACACCACAGGAAATCATAATGAAAACCTCGCTGCCACTGGCCTATCTGGGCGTCATTGCCGCCACCTTTTTCTGGGGCACCAACTTTAATGCCGGTGCCTATATCATCGCCCATCAGCCGCCGATCACCGCCTCTATCGAGCGTTTTAGTTTGGCAACGCTGACGCTGTTCGTGTTCTTCGGCCTGCGCGGGCAACTGCGCCTCAGTACGCTGAGAAACAACTGGCTGGCCTATCTGGGACTGGGTGTACTGGGTTTCACGATCTTCAACCTATGCACCTTTTTCGGTCTGCAGTCCACCACACCGGTCAACGGCGCACTGATTCTCGCCACGACACCGTTATGGACATTGGTCTTTGGCGTAATGTGGGAAAATGAAAAACTGAACGGATCACGTATCGCCGGTCTGCTGGCTGGCTTTATCGGTGTGGTGCTGGTGATCACCAAGGGACAGATTCAAACGCTGTTGCGGCTGGAGGTCAGTCCCGGCGATGGCATTATTTTACTCGGCAGCCTGGCCTGGGCGCTAAATATGGTTGGGACTCGTCGACTGGTGCGTAATGCCACGGCTATTGAAAACACCAGTTACTCAATGCTGTTCGGCACCTTGGCCCTACTGCCATTGGGATTTATCTTCGAGAATCCACTGCAAAACCTGGCCGCAGCCAGCCTCAATGTCCATGCCGCCGTGGTTTATCTGGCACTGTGCGGATCACTGCTGGCCTACTTGCTGTGGTTTAACGGATTGGAAAAAATCGGTTCGGTACGCACCGCGATTTTCTTTAATCTGGCGCCGGTATTCACCATGCTGGTAGCGACGGCCACGGGCACCGCCCCCAACGTTTGGCAGTTGGCCGGAGCCGCTTGGGTGATCCTCGGCGTACTGTTGGCTTCCGGCGTATTGATACGCTTGGTACCACGGCGTTCGGCCATCGGATAGCCATAGGTTTTTCTTATGCTCAGCATAAGAAAGCCCAATTTACCTTGTCGCAAAGCCGGGTGCATAATGTGTTTATCTTCTTATTTTTTAAGATAAACAGGTACCACCATGCCCTATACCGCTCCACTGACGCTCCTCGAGGCTACGCCAGACGACATGTCAGCCGTGCAACAGATTTACGCTCATCATGTGTTGTACGGCGCGGCGTCGTTTGAAGAAACGCCACCGACGTTGGAAGAAATGCAGCAGCGTCTCGCCAAGGTACAGGAAGCGGGTTTACCCTGGCTGGTCGCCAGGCAAGCTGACCTCGTGGTGGGCTATTGCTATGCCACGCCTTATCGACCGCGCCCAGCCTACCGCTTTACTGTGGAAAACTCCGTCTATATCGCCGAGGGTCAGCAAGGGAAAGGTATCGGTAAAGCGTTGCTGTCCGCACTGATCGCACGCTGCGAACTTGGCCCTTGGCGTCAAATGCTGGCGACCATTGGCAATGCCAAAGAGAATCAGGGTTCGCTGGCCTTACATCAGAAACTGGGGTTTACCAGCGTGGGCACATTAAAGGCGGTAGGCTTTAAGTTGGGCGCGTGGCGCGACACCCATATCATGCAGCGTGTGTTGAGCGCAGGTGACGCAAATCCCCCCAAATAGACAACGCAGCAGGCAATTTGTGGATTATCAACTACAGTAAATAATGATTTCATTGGGTTAGCGGAAACCTGCGCCATCATTCAAATCAAGTGGGAGAGACGAATGAAAATCATTCTGTGGATTGTCGCCATTATCTTTATCGTTGGCCTGCTCACCATCACCGGCGTCTTCAAACTGATCTTTTAAATGACCCCGCGCCCACAGGCGCGGAATTTAGTTAGGCCTTTAAACGCCCCCGAATAGCGCCCAGTGCAGACACCACCAACAGCACCGCACCGCCAGCCACCAGGCCAAACACCACATTGAGCAAAGCAGGAATAACCCCCTGCAGGATCTGGCCGAAGGTTGGCACCACGGTGGCGTAAGATGCCCAGTCTTCAAACAGATGATGCACCGGCGGTAGGCCATGGGTCAGGATACCGCCCCCGACCATAAACATGGCGATGGTCCCGACCACGGACAACGTCTTCATCAGATAAGGCGCTGCGCTGACAATGCCGTTGCCGATCGACCGCACCAGTTCGCTGCTTTTTCGACTGAGATACAGCCCCAAATCGTCGAGTTTAACGATGCCGGCCACAATGCCATAAACCCCCACCGTCATTACAATCGCAATACCGCACAGTACAATCACCTGTTGGCTAAAGGTCGCGCCAGCGACGGTGCCCAATGTAATGGCGATAATCTCGGCTGACAGCACGAAATCCGTGCGGATCGCTCCTTTTACCTTCCGTTTTTCGTAGGTTGCCACGTCCTCATTGGCGTCCAGCGCTTCTTTCTTATCTTCACCCGTTTGTTTGCTGTGGGTCAGGCTATGAAACACCTTCTCAAAACCTTCGTAGCACAGGTAGGCACCGCCCACCATCAGCAGCGGTGTGATCGCCCAAGGCGCGAAAGCACTGATCAATAACGCCAGCGGCACCAGGATCGCTTTATTGATAAACGACCCCTTGGCAACGCTCCACACCATAGGCAGCTCACGATCGGCCTTTACCCCAGACACCTGTTGCGCATTCAGCGCCAGATCGTCCCCCAATACCCCGGCGGTTTTTTTCGCCGCCATTTTGGTCATCAACGAGACATCGTCCAGCAGCGAGGCGATATCGTCGATTAACGTCAGTAAGCTACTTCCGGCCAAAGCGGTTCATCCTTTTTAAATTTAACTCTTAGCTGTTTAGCATAGTGCAATTGATGTTGAATAGGTCAGGTTCAAAAGTTATCCCGCCATATCCCCTGCCGGGACATTCAGCTGCCAGGACAAGCCGAAGCGGTCGTTTAACCAGCCGAAGCGTGCGCTGAAACCATAGTCATCAATCGGCATCAGCACCTTGCCGCCTTCTGCCAGACGGGTGAAAACCCGCTCAAGTTCGGCTTCATTGGCCAGATTAACAAACAGGGATATTGCCGGGGTGAAGCTGAAATCATGGCTGATTGGGCTATCGGTAAATACCAGACTCTGCCGATTAAAATCGATGAATGCCTGCCTGATCCGCAGTGGCCCATCATTACTGTCATCATAATGTTGCACCTGCTGAACCTTGAAACCGGCGAACAACTCACTATAAAGATCAATAGCCTGTTGGGCATGGGCATTACCCTGGAACATGACAAAAGTGGAAACCTTGCTCATGGGATGCTGTCCTCACGACGATAGAGTATTCATTAATGATAGCGGATGGATTAGCGCCGCGGCTCTACCCAAGGTAATTGGAGATGTTGCTGACGGCAAGGACAAGGCGGCTTTAGGGAGAGACGCGGCCTGCAAAAAACTCCGCAGGCCGCAGAACGGGTTATTCGGTTTCGTTCTTCGCCAGACGGGCATCTTTCTGACGGCGGTAATCACGGGCCGCCGCAGGGATCGGCGTCACCTTACCGGTTTCGATCCAGGTGCGCAGGCGGTTGGCATCGGCGAAATGGGTGTACTTGCCAAAGGCGTCCAGCACCACCAGTGAGACCGAACGGCTACCGATCATGGTACGCATCGCCAGGCAGTGTCCCGCTTCATTGGTAAAGCCGGTCTTGGTCAACTGGATGTTCCATTTCTGGTTGTATACCAGATGGTTGGTATTGCGGAACGGCAGCGTGTAGTTCGGATCCTTAAAACTCGCCATGCGTTCGGTGGTGGTACTGAGCTGACCAATCAGCGGATATTGCTTGGTGGCAATCAACAGCTTGGTCAGGTCGCGTGCGGTCGAAACGTTATGAATCGACAGCCCGGTCGGCTCCACGTAACGCGTGTTGGTCATCCCCAGGGATTTGGCTTTGGCATTCATCGCTTTGATAAAGGCACCGTAACCGCCCGGATAATGATGCGCCAGACTGGCGGCCGCACGGTTTTCCGACGACATCAATGCCAATAGCAGCATATCTTTACGGCTGATTTCACTGTTCAGACGAACGCGCGAGTAGACCCCTTTCATCTCCGGCGTCTGATGTATGTCCACCGACAACATTTCATCCAGCGGCTGATGGGCGTCCAGCGTGACCATCGCGGTCATCAGCTTGGTGATCGAAGCAATCGGCACCACTTCATCCGGGTTACGCGCATACATCACCTTGTGGGTCTGCATATCCACCACCATGGCACTGCCGGAAGCCAGTTCAGGCTCGGCGGCACGGGTGACCGCGTTATTTTCGCTGGCCAGCGCGCGCGGCGCGATGCCTGCTCCTGCCTGCAAAGCGAGCAGGGTTAGTACCAAAACACGTATTTTCACATGCATTACTCTGTGACGAAGAAGATGAAAGTCTTATTTGGCCGAATTATATGTGAGGGATCTGAAGTTGGCACTGGGATTATGCGAGCCGATTTGTGACAAATTCTGTCGAACAGAAAATTGCGCAAACCGCGAGCGCTCTGGGATAAGCGCCCGCGAGAGAAAAGTTACAGCGCCGGCAGCCAGGCCGACTGCGGCAACAGATATAAACCAGGCTGCTGCCGGGCACCGTCACCGACAATATGGCCAATGCCCGCCGCCATCACTGCCAGCGTCACGTCAAAGGCATTCAGGCTGTCACCGTAGCCCGCCGTCAGGTTGAACATCGAGCCGTTGGCCAGTAAATACAGCGTCTTCTCTTGTAGTTGGTAGGCGTTTACAAACGGCATAGGCTCGCTGTGCGGCAGGTTTTGCAGGAAGCCAACGTCAATCTCTGCCGTCACATGACCCACATTGAGAATAAACACCCCGTCCTTCGCCTGCTGCAGATGCCGCGCCGACAGCACGTTTTTCGCCCCGGTGGCAGTAGCAATCACATCGGCCTGGCTCACCGCACTGGCAAGACTGACCACCGCCCAGCCGTCATAGCGTGCCTGCAGCGCCCGCGCCGGATCGATTTCCGCCACGATCACCTGCCCACCGTAGGCTTTCGCCGCCGCCGCAACGCCTTGCCCTACCAGGCCATAACCAATCACCAGCACGCATTTTTCATGCAGCGTCAAATGGGTGGTCTGGAAGAAGGTGTGCCAGGCGGTCAGGCCGACCATATGGCGGTTATGCAGCCCTTCTTTTACCGGCAGGTCATCCCAGTTGAAGATCGGATAGCGCGGCGCCATGCCGTTTAACCTACTGATGCCGGAACCGGTGGCCTCCAGCCCGGCGATAATCTGTGGCCCGGCGTTTGACTGGTGCAGACGGGTGGTCAAATCCGCCCCCATTTCACACAGATGGGTCGGCGCCCAGGCCAAAGCGCGGTCAAAGGAAGCTGACCATTCGGCATCGCTCATGTCGCGCCAGGCATAAGCCTCGGCTCCGCGACGCTCCAGCCAGGCCACTACGTCATCCTGTACCGTGGTTGGGTTACAGGTGGTCAGATAAATCGCCGCGCCCTTGTCCAGCAAGCCCGCCACCAGCGGTGCCATTTTCAGATCCAGATGCATATTGCACGCCAGCCGCACGCCGCTCAAATCCGGCAGCGCAGCTACCGCCGCCCGGGTGCGTGGCATATGGCGCATAGCCCAGTCCAGTTCGCTCTCAAAATCCTGATACATCTGTTGCTCCTCTACGGCTACGTCGCGCCGAAGGGCGCGGCTGACTGACAGAGAGTATACTGACCCTTATGTATTAAAGACATAAAGGGAGCAGTATGGCGGATTTGGCACACTACATTACGGATTACGGCTACTGGGCGCTGTTTATCGGCTGTCTGGCCGAAGGCGAAACCATCACTCTGTTGGGGGGGATTGCGGCGCACCAGGGGCTATTGCATTTGCCCTGGGTGATTGCGGTGGTGGCATTGGGAGGCACACTAGGGGATCAGATCCTGTATTTCCTCGGTCGGCGCTTCGGCGGAAAGGTGATTTCACGCATGAAGAGCCAGGAAAAGCGCATTGAACGCGCCAGAAAGCTGATTGCCCGCCACCCGATGCTGTTCGTGATTGGCGTGCGATTTATGTATGGTTTTCGCATTATTGGCCCGGTGTTAATCGGTGCCAGCAAGCTGCCACCGTCGCGTTTTGTCCCGTTGAATATTCTGGGCGCTATCCTGTGGGCGACAATCTTTGTGTTGCTGGGCTATTTCGGCGGTGAAGCGATCGCCCGGTTTATCTCGGGCTTCGACAAACGGCTGACCAGCGTGCTGTTTTGCGCGCTGGTGATCGCCGTTATCTTGCTGCTGCGATTTTGGTGGTGTCGCCGCCATGCCGACTAGCGTTATCGGTTTAGCATCAGCTTCAGACCGAGCAAGGCCAGAACTCCGCCGCCCAGCCGATCGAACCAGGCTTTAAACCGCAGATAGGTGCGGCGTGGGCGCGGTGACGACAGCACAAAGGCCACAAAGGCGTACCACAGCACATCGATAGTCAGCGCGATCAGCGGCAACACGAGGTACATCACCGGTGAGATTTTGTGGCTGAGCAACGCGGCAAACACGCTGCCGAACACAATGGCGGTGTTGGGGTTGCCCAGTTGAGTCAACAGGCCGGTGGTAAACGCCTTGCGAAAGCCCAGATGCTGCTCACCGACCGTTTCCACAGTCAGCGGCTGGCTGGCCCCGCGCAGCATCTTGCAAGCCAGATAGACAAGATAAGCCCCGCCCAGCACTTTTAACGTGGTGTAAAGCCACGGCAGCGCCAGCAGCAAAGATTGCAGCCCCAACAGGGCAATGAGCGCAAAGATAAAGCAGCCGACGCCCATGCCCAACGCAACCGCCATACCGTCGCGACGCGAAGAGGCCACCGCGGTACGCGCCACCAGAATAAAACTTTGTCCTGGGCTCATTGCCCCCAGCGTAATCGCCCCGCTAATGCTCAGTACCGATAATGCCGTCTCGCTTAACATGCTAGCTGCCCCCATAGTGATGCCATCACTCAAAGTAGCTCAGCGACGAAAATAAAAGCAATACAATAACGGGGATTATTCCACTTGCGGCCTGTCCCGCATTAACGCCACCAATTCATGGGCGGCCTTCTCCAGCGGCCTGTTTTTCAGCCAGATCAGGTGCATCGGCAGGCGCAGTTCGTTTTTGGTGTTTTTGAATTTCAGCCTGACCAGCCGTTGCTGCGCCAACAAGGGTGCGGTCAACGATAGCGGGAAATTCCCCCAGCCCAAACCGGCCTCCACCATGCTCAGCGCCATCGGCAGGCTGTCGGTACGCCAGTAGGACTCCGCCACCTGCGGCCGCAAATCGGTAATCGGCAAATCGCGGCTGGCCACCATAATCTGCCGTACGTTAACCAGATCTTCGAGAAACAGTTCGTCTGCCGCCCCGTTCAGCGCCGGGTGCGAAGGTGAGAGCATAGCAACCAGTGATTCAGCGCCGACGAAGTGGAACTGCTCCTGGCTGTTGATATTGAGCCCGCCGAACGCCAGAGCAACGCCAATCCTGCCCTGATGCAGCATATGCAACACGTCGTCCTGCGGGGCGGTCAGTACTTCGATATTCAGCAACGGGTAGCGTTCCGCCAGCGTTTTGACCGCAGCCAACAGCCCGCTGCTGTTGATGTCCGAGGCGACGCCGACCGACAGAGTGCTTTCCAGCCCCTGGGATAATTCGATGGCGTGGTTCTGCAGTTGCTTTAGCTGATCGGCGATCAACCGCGCATGCGGCGCCAGTGCCAACGCCAGCGGGGTGGGTAGCGTTTCCCGGTGTGAACGATCAAACAGCTGAAACCCTAGTTCCGCCTCCATGTTGGCGATCCCCATGCTGACCGCCGAAGGGACACGCCGTAGCGAGCGGGCAGCAGCGGAAAACGATCCGCGATCCAGTACCGCCAGAAACAGCTCAATGTTATCGCTGGAAAAGTTCATTGCATCACCTGTCAGATAAACTGACAGCTCCTGACTTTTTCTATCAATATGATTGACGGTATCTTACTCGTCAGACGGCAAAAGGTCATCCGACCCTATAGCCAAAAAATCAGTCAGGAGATGAGTAATGCAAGGCGTTAAACGCAAACTGGTGTATGTCACCGCCTATGAAATTATCGGTATGGCGATCTCCGCACTCGGGCTGGCATTGCTTTCCGGCACCGCCCCCAGCAGTACCGGGCCGCTGGCGGTGATCATCACCACCATCGCAGTCAGCTGGAACTTCATCTACAACTCACTGTTTGAACTGTGGGAAAGCCGCCAGGCAACGCGGGGCCGTACGCTCAAGCGACGCATTATCCATGCCGTGGGCTTCCAACTAACGCTGGTGGTGTATCTGATCCCGCTGATCGCCTGGTGGATGGGAATTACGCTGTGGCAGGCGCTGCTGCTGGATATGGCGCTGATCGTCATTATCCCGTGCTACACCTTTGTGTTTAACTGGGCGTTCGACAAGATATTCGGTTTGCCTGCGTCGGCCCTGCCGGTCGGAGAATCAGCCTAAGAATCGCCCCTCCCCATGATGTTCCTCGCCTGTGGCAATATCGCCGCAGGCGAAGTGACGTTTATTACCCCTCCCCTTTTTTCTCATCGCGAATAAATAAGCAAAATCCCCTGTAGTTTGCACGGTAATTATTATTCTGTGATTTTCATCACTTTTTATTCCTCGTTATTTCCGTCTTGATAAAATCAATCATCTTATTGAATAATATGTTCTTTTGTATATGGAACAAAAAATAAACACACTTATTCACGATTTATACGCAGGATTTTTTGCCACATTTCCAGAGAAAAGGTAGCATGCCTCGCCGTTATTTAACGGCAGCTGTTCATATAATATACGCTATGAATTTCATTGCTGAAGATCGAAACACGACGGGTATAAACAACAGAATGATGCCATGACCTCATTCTCATCACGGTTGGTCGTAGCAATCGTTTGCTCCGAAGCTGGGGCAGGATAATTTTACAGACAGGTAAAACAGGACGAACGATGCAATCACAAAAAAAATCGGCGCATGAGCAACATGCAGCCAGAAGACGCTGGTTAGACTCTCACGAATCCGGTTACCACAAAAGCATGGGCAACCGGCAGATTCAAATGATCGCCATCGGCGGTTCAATAGGTACCGGCCTGTTCCTCGGCACCGGCGGCCGGCTGGAACTGGCAGGGCCGGCGCTGGCGCTGGTGTATCTGGTCTGCGGTATCTTCTCTTTCTTCATTCTGCGGGCATTGGGCGAACTGGTTTTACACCGCCCTACCAGCGGCAGCTTTGTTTCTTACGCCCGCGAGTTCCTCGGTGAAAAAGCCTCTTACGTCGCCGGCTGGATGTATTTCCTCAACTGGGCGATGACCGGTATCGTCGACATCACGGCGGTAGCGCTGTATATGCACTATTGGGGTACCTTCGCCGATGTGCCGCAGTGGTTGTTTGCCCTCTGCGCCCTCGGGGTGGTCGCCACCATGAACATGATCGGCGTGAAGTGGTTCGCCGAAATGGAGTTCTGGTTCGCCCTGATCAAAGTGGTCGCCATCGCGCTTTTCCTGGTGGTCGGCGTGGTGTTTCTCGGCACCGGCACCCCGGTGGCGGGCAATACCACCGGCCTGCATCTGATTACCGAAAACGGCGGCATGTTCCCGCATGGCCTGCTGCCTGCGTTGGTGCTGGTACAAGGGGTAATCTTCGCCTTCGCCGGGATTGAGCTGATCGGCACCGCCGCCGGCGAGTGCAAGGATCCGGCCAAAATGCTGCCGAAGGCTATCAACAGCGTTATTTGGCGCATCGGCCTGTTCTACGTTGGCTCGGTGGTGCTGCTGGTGTTGCTGCTGCCGTGGAACGCCTACCAGGCGGGCCAAAGCCCGTTCGTCACCTTCTTCAGCAAGCTGGGCGTGCCCTATATCGGCACCATCATGAACATCGTGGTGTTGACCGCCGCGCTCTCCAGCCTGAACTCGGGGCTGTACTCCACCGGCCGTATTCTGCGTTCGCTGTCGATGGGCGGCTCGGCGCCGAAATTTATGGCCAAAATGAGCAGCCAGCAGGTGCCTTACGCCGGGATCCTGGTGACCTGCGGTATCTACGTGCTCGGGGTGATTTTGAACTATCTGGTGCCTTCACAGGTGTTTGAGATCGTGTTGAACATCGCTTCGCTGGGCATTATCAGCTCCTGGGCATTTATCATCGTCTGCCAGATGCGTCTGCGTAAGGCCGTGCGTGAAGGCCGTGCCAAGCCGGTTACCTTCAAGATGCCTGGCGCGCCGGTCACCTCCTGGCTGACGTTGGCGTTCCTGCTGGCGGTGGTGGTCATGATGGCGTTTGACTACCCGAACGGCACCTGGACCATCGCCACCATTCCTGTGCTGGTCGTGCTGCTGGTGCTGGGCTGGTTTGGCCTGCGCAAGCGCGCGCAGGAAGTGAAACTGGAACAGCAGGCACACGAAGAAGCCCATCACTGAGTTTTTAAACTGCCCCAACCGGGGCAGTTTTATTCCCCTTACACCCGGCCGTAAAAGGTCATTCTGGCGCTTTCCGACAGCGCGATATCCGGCTGTGCATTATAAGCCAGCACCACCAGCATGCGGGTGATGTCACCTTCGGTCGGCGTGACCCTATGCATGGCGTTGCGGCCACGGAACAGCACCAAATCCCCCTCTTCCATCGCCAACGGCTTTACCGCTCGTTCACCGTCCAGCACCTGGGAAACCCCGGCGTAATTCATCTCGCCGCGGTCGGCATCGCGCAGGTTTTCCACATATTCAAAGCGTCCACCGGCCTGCGGTTTCTGGATCAACAGCGTGATGGCGAACGACGAGTTGTCGAAATGCCAACCCAGTTCCTGCCCGCGATGGGCATAGTGCAGGTTGATCGACGACAGGCGATCGGCGTAGGGATACAGACACTGTTCTTCCAGCACCGCGCAGAGAAAATCGCGGAACGGCTGCGCGTCATACAGTGTGCGCAGCGGTGATTGCGGTGGGATCTCCTCATCGGTAATGCAGCCCTTGGACGAGACCACCAGCCGGTTGCGTGCATGATCGGCCGGCAGCGTTTCATCCTGCGGCCTGAGGTAGACGTTATGCTTGCTGGCGGCATAAAACGCCGCATGGCTGTGCTCCGCCCCTTCCAGACGGATTGTCGCCAGCGCCGCCGCCGTCAGAAAGCCCGGTAGCACCAGCGCCCCCGCCGTATCCAACGTAGCTTTGCATCGTGCCCGAAAGGCCGGATCACCTATCGGGTTGGCGGTTAAATCAACGATATGAGCGAGTGGCTGCATCAGAGACTCCTTAGGCGTAGCGGCCGGATAACCCACTGTAGCGAATGCCGGATTGCCGTAATAACAAAAATACGTTAAGGATGAGCTAACCATTTCTTAGCGATAAGCGCCATGAGCCCAACTTCCCGTCCCCGGCTGCCCAAACTGAACGCCATTCTGGCGTTTGAAACCGCCGCCCGCACCGGCAGCCTGGCCAAAGCGGCAGACCACCTGGCATTGACCGCCGCCGCCGTCAGCCAACAGATCCGCCAGCTTGAGCAGCAGCTGGGTATTGTGCTGTTTATCCGCGCTAAAAGCGGCGTGACGCTGACCGAGCAGGGAGCGGACTACCTGGCCTACGTGCAACAGGCCTTCGAAACGTTGCGCGTGGCGCAACAGCATGTCGATCGCCAGCGGGGCAAGGAAACGCTGACGGTATTCGCCTTGCCGGCATTGGCGTCAAAATGGCTGAACCCGGCGATCGGCGATTGGCTGGCCCGGCATCCACAGGTGGATATCCGCCTGCACGCCACCCATGCCGAAGTCGATTTCGCCGGGTCAGCGGCGGACTTTGCCCTGTGTTTTGGCGATCAGGACTACCCGCTGTTGGAAAAAGTGCGGCTGTTTCAGGACTGCGTGCAGCCGGTTTGCAGCCCGCAATTGCAGGCCGGCTGCGACTGGACCCAACGGCCGCTGATCCATGTGGATTGGGGCAAGGAAAGTCAGTTTCTGCCGGGCTGGCATGACTGGTTCAGTGCCGCCGGGTTACCGCCACCACAGCGGCGTGGCCTGACCTATAACCTGACCTCACTGGCGATTGACGCCGCGGTCGAGGGCCACGGCATTTTGCTCGGCCAGCAGCGGTTGATCCAGCGCGAACTGGCCAGGGGGACGCTGGTGCCGCTGGCAGAACCGGCATTGCCGCTCAGCAAGCCCTACTACCTGGTTTATCCGCAACGCACGCTGGACAAACCCAAAGCGGCTGAGTTTCTCCGATGGTTGCAAAGCATCGCGCCAATGGACTGTGGCCGCTAAAGGCTGCAGCAGCCACTACCCGACTTTGGACATCATCTCGCCCAGCAGCAGGTTGGTCGCGCGCGGCAGGTAAACCTCGTTGCCGGCACCGGGGGTCAGCGTCAGTTCACCAATGTAGATTTGCTCGCGGGTGAGATAGAAGTCGACGCGGCAATAGTCCAAATCTGCCGCAACGGCTTTCGCCACCCGGATCATTTCATCCCAGAACGCCGGTTTTTCATACAGGGTATTGACCTGCGGGATATCCGCCTGGGTAAAGAAACAGTGGTGCGCATGCTCGTCCAAAAACTCCAGGGACGTCGGCTCAGGCCCGCCACGTAACAGCTCTACGAACAAATAAGCGTGTTTACCGTTAAAAACATGCACCTTGTAATCAATCAGCTCACCTGCCGTTTCTATATCCAATAGCTGCTCGACGATAATTTTCTGCGGGATATTGTCGTAATGTTTTTCGCGAAACCTTTTCCAGTAGGTTATTTCAGACCATTCATTAAGAATCTTCGCAATATCGGAAAAAGTAACTTCGCTTTTATCTTTGACTATCTTGACCTGTTGCGAAGCATTATTAGTTTTGATAACAAACGATTGGGGTAATGAAAGGTAATCTTGTTCGGTGAAATTATCGCTAATCATCATGATGGGGGTTAGGTACTTTTCCGATACCCGCTGTGAAATATAGTCCCTGACGGCCACCTTGTCCGCTAACATACTGAAATCACGGCATGGGTAGCGCATGCGCCGATAAATTTTCTCTGAAAATGTCTTGGGGGATTTGAAGTTAATCCAAGCGCCATGGGCAAGATAGTGGCTGACTTGATAATAGATAAAATCGGGCGCGGCCCGATAGAGTCGTTTTGCGAGTTTTCTCATTCTTCTCTTTCTTCCATGAATCTAGCATAGGGATAAATGCTGCTGACATTCCGGTTATTGCATCTTAATTATAAAACCCTGTGAGTCATTCCTTACAGAGGGTAAGGAAATAATCGGATGATTCCTATTATAAGATGCGACAGGGAAAGTCCCATGAAATTAAAATTCATAGATATCAATATCGTGAGAAATGCGTTTTGGATGATATCCGAAAAAATGGTGTCTATCCTTGGCGTCATTTTTATCACCGCCTATATGGCGAGATATATTGGCCCGGAAAGCTTTGGCAAAATCACCTTTGCCACCGCGATTTTCGCCATTACTCAAACGCTGGCGCTGCTGGGCTCGGATACCGTGCTGTTCAAGCGGATTAGCCGCAACCCGGCCTCGGGAACGGCATTGATGTTTTCCACCAACCGGCTGCGTCAGGGCTGCTTTGTGCTGTTCTCTGCGGCAATATTGATTTACACCGGCCTACGGGAGGATTTCATTACCTTCTACTTTTGCGCCGCCACCTTTGTCGCCAGCTTCTTCTCACTCAGGGACGTTTTCACCATCTATCATGATGCCCGGCTGGAGTCGCGCTTCAATACGCTGGCCAACGTCAGCGGGCTGGGCAGTGCGCTGCTGGTGCGTTATCTGATCGTTTATTTTGATCTGCATCTGTATTACCTGGCGATCCCGATCGTGATGGTTTATTTGATCCCCTACCTGATCCGCCACCATATCTATCACCGCCGCAATCCGCGCTTTGTCGCACCAGGGCGCGTTCGCCGCAAATACGTGCGCTATCTGCTCGCCAGCGGCCTGCCCTTGGCGGTTTCCAATGTCTCCATCGCCATCTACACTCGGCTGGCACAGCTGTTCCTGATGTGGTTCGTCTCCGCCGAAGCGCTGGGAATTTACTCCGTTGCCATTACGCTGGCCACCGCCTGGATGTTTGTCACCGATGCGGTGATCACCTCATTTTTCGCTAAAATTTTCGCTTATCAGCGTGATGACGCCATGCGCACCGCCGCCAAACTCAATGGGCTGGTGCTGGCGATTGCCGCCGCGATCGTCGCCGGCATCTTTTTGCTCGGCAAACCGGTGATTGTGCTGCTGTACGGCGAGCAATATTTAGCGGCTTACCCGGCGATGGGGGTGTTGGCGGTTGCCACCCTGCTTTCCGCACTGGGCACCCTGGCCTACAAATACATTGTGATTTTCTCCGGCTACGGCTTCTTGTCGAAGAAGATGTTCCTGGTGTTTATCATCAATATTCCGCTGTCATACTGCCTGATCCGCCAATACGGCATGATGGGCGCGGCCTACAGCACCCTGCTGACCGAATTGTTGTCATTGACCCTCCTCAACTACTTCTTCCGCCGTGGCACCGTATTGCAGATGCACCTGCGCTCGCTCAATCCTTTGACCTATATCCGGCGACCGGTTAGTCGCATCAACGGCTAGCTCTCCAGCTCGACCACCCTTACGTACAAGGCCGCAAGTAACGACAGGTCAATCAACAGCGCAAAAGCATAGGGAAAACCCGTTATTCCGCTAAAACTCGATTGGATCAGCAGGACAGCCGCAACCGCAAGGATACTCCCTGCAATCAGCAGTGCGCGTCGGCGCAGTCCATGGCCGTCGTTGTGGGTGCCTCGACGTATCGCGGCGCTGTAAACCATTCCCTGGCCCAACCCGCAAACAGCCATTGCCGAAAACAGCTGCAGGTCGTTTGGCAGACCATGCAATACCAGGATCAGCAGCAAGGTGCCGACGGCACTGATGACAAACCCATGCCGTACCAGGCTCAGGCGACTTTTGCTCTGGAACACTTTCAGCTGCATTAAAAATACGGCCAAAACAAAGGCAAGACTCAAGCAGGCCAGCAAAGCGATCAGCTGCAGCGGGTTCTCCAGCGCATAGAGTTTCAGTAACAGTGCAACTTGCGCTACCAGCCCACTGACTAAAAGAATACCGGCATTGGTTTGCGCCTGCTGTTGCGCAGACGCGGCAAAAGGGACGGATAAAGGAGACGTGCTCATAATGATCCTCACTATATAAAAGCGGCGATAGAAAATTTATTTCATCCTTACAAGGAGGTATGTTGAGCCTATCGCATATATAATCAGGCAATCAAAGTCAGAGTTTTCACCCATGGATGAAAATAACTCATTATGAAACCCTCCCGTTTACCGCCGCTGGGCGCACTGCGCGCCTTCCATGCGGTGGCCGATTGCCTTAGCTTCAAGCAGGCTGCCGGGCAACTGAATGTCAGCGCTACCGCTGTCAGCCATCAAATCCGTTTGATTGAATCCATGCTGGAATGCCGCGTGTTCGAACGCAACGCGCAGGGGGTGAAACTGACCGAGGCCGGACACTTACTGTATACGGGCACCCAATCCGCCTTTACCGCCCTGGAAGAGTCGGTAAAAAAAATTGATCAGGCCAGACAACCTCCGGCGCTGACCATCACCACCACCTCGAACTTTTTGACCCATTGGCTGGTGCTGCGCCTTGAAAGCTTCAAAGCACAATTTCCCGAGATTGATTTACACCTGCATACCAGCGTGCAAAGCGTCGACTTAACGCAGCGTACCGTCGACGTAGCCATACGTTATCGTGAAACCGCTGAAATAGGCCTTCACAGTACCTTGCTGTATGAGGATCGGTTTATCGTGGTTGCCAGCCCGGCACTGGCCTTGAATACCCTGAGCGACCTGCACCGCACGACGCTGTTTCACGTCGAGAACAGGCATGTTCCTGCCGAAAACCCTGACTGGAAACACTGGCAGCAAGGTTACGGGCCGGAGAACCTGAATATTTCAAGAGGCCTGTATTTCAGCGATGAAACCCATGCGTTGCAGGCTGCCGTGGCAGGGCAAGGGGTGGTTATTGCCAGTAAGTTGCTGGCAGAAGATTTGATAAAACGCAAAATGCTGGTGGCACCTTTTGATCTGTCTTTACCCGGCGCGAATTATTATCTGGTGACGCTGGAAGACACTGCCGATCGCCCCGACGTCGTGTCATTACGCCACTGGATGCAAAAAAATATGCACCCCGGCACGCAGGAGTAAGGACTTATTGGCTGAGCCTGGAGCTTAATGCCAGTGCAGCACCACGGCACCGGCCAATACCGTTAACACGCCCAGCCACTGTAGGGCGGCAAGGCGCTCACGCAGCAGCAAAGCGCCCAGCAGCGCGGCAATACCGCCAGACAGAGTGCTAAGCACCGTTACCACCGCCACCGATCCGCCACCGGCCCCTACGGCAAAGGCGCTAAAGCCACCCAGGTTGAGCAAACTGGCGGCCAGCAATAGCCCACCCTGCCGCCAGCCTGGACGAGCCACCAATGCACGCCGGTTAGCGCTCAGCGCCAACAGGGCCGTCAGCCCGAGCGTATAGCCGAGCCACAGGCTGACACTCGGCCCCAGTACCGGCAGCGTGTATTTCCCCTGCAGCCAAAAACCGGTGCCATAACAGCACGCGGCGATCAGCGCGCAGGCGATCGCCGTTAAGGTCGACGAAGAGTTTTCCGGCTGCCGAGCAGGGCTGACGGCGGTCAGCATCACCCCCAGCACACAAATAACCAGCCCCGTCAGGGTAAGCCCCGCCAAAGGTTCGCCACTTAGCCACGACAACAGTGTGGTAACCGCACCGTAGCTGGTGACCATAGGGGCCACCATCGCCGCCTTGCCAATAGCGAAGGCCTGCGACAGCGCCAGTGAACCGCCTACGATCAGGGCAGCGGCCAGCAATGCCAACCCCCAAACCACGCCGGAAGTCGCAAAGACAGGAACCGCCGTTGTCGGTAATAAGGCAGTAAAAATCACAAAGCCAATCGCCTGCGAAAAAAATACCGCCCTGCGCACCCCCACCGATCGGGCGTTGATACCGACCAAAAAATCCGTGCCGCCCCAGCACAGTGCGGCAGCCAGCCCCATCACAATGTCCACGCGATACTCCCGTCGAATATTTGCCCTAAAAGTAAGCAAAAAATCACTTGTGGAACATCGATAGATTGGCAATATGGTTGAATGAAACTCAAGCTGAACGCTCAACCTCGCCTGCCCTCCCTGAAAGCCTTGCACACTTTCGAGGTGGCGGCGCGCTGCGCCAGTTTTACCGAGGCAGCGGAGGAGTTGAACGTCACGCTGGGGGCGGTCAGCCGCCAGATACGTCATTTGGAAAATGAGCTGGGCGTTGAGCTGTTTCACCGCAAGGGGAACGCGGTGGCGCTAAACGACACCGGCAAACAACTGGCCATCGACGTGACCCGCGCACTGACGCTGCTGCAAAAAGCCAGCGATCGCGTCCGGCCGGAGCAACAGCAAACGCTGAAGCTGACCTGCACGCTGGGCATCGCCAGCCACTGGCTGGCCGCACGCCTGCCGGCTCTGCGCCGTGCCGATCCTGATGTTTCGCTGGTGCTGGACGCCAACGAAAGCCTGCGTGACCTGGCCAATGGCGAGGCAGACATTGCCATCCGTTACAGCCCAACGGCCAACCCGCCGCCGCACTCCCGCGAGCTGCTCGCCGATGCCTTCGCGCCGTTAGCCAGCCCGGCCTTTCTCGCCGCGCACCCTCGTCGCATTACGGCCACCGATTTGTCGCTGTCGCAGTTGATCCACTCGCCGTGGAAGGATGGGCAGAAGGTGGGCATAGCCGGCTGGCAAGACTGGTTCGCCGCCTATGGCGAAGGCACCCCGGCACCGCGCGGTATTCTCACCTTCAACAGCGTCGGCCATGCCCTGCAGGAAGCGATAGAAGGTAACGGCATCGTACTCGGCAGCCTGGCTGTCGCGCAGGATGCCCTGGCCAACGGCAAGCTGGTTCGGGTCTTTGGCGACGACCGACAACTGCCCGCCGCCTACCACTACCGCCTGTGCTGGGCGGACAGCGCGTTCGTTAGCGCCACCACCCGCCGCTGGGTGAATCTGCTGCTGCAGGCGGCGGACCAACCCCCGGCGTTCTGACGCAGCACGTATTGCGCCCACAGCAGTAAAAAATCCAACTATTTTATATATCCAAAATAATTCGAGTTGCATCGCGGCGACAACTAAGCGCATCCCCGGGAGCGTACAAGCAGTACGTGACCGGGGTAAGCATAGGAAGTCAACAAAGAGGCAGCTTGAAGTATGAAAGATATAATCAATTTTTTTGCTGCGAGACACACCGTGGATAGACAACGCTACCTGCAACATATTGGATTCGCAGGCATCCCCCAGGCTGACCTCCTGACGCTGCAACAATTACACCGCTGCCATATGCTGAGCGTGCCCTTTGAGAACCTGAGCATTATTTATCGCCAGGGGATTCATCTGGAGGAACCGGCGCTGTTCAATAAAATTGTCGAACGCAACCGCGGCGGCTTTTGCTATGAGCTGAACCGGCTGTTTGCTCTGCTGTTGAAAGACATCGGCTTTAACGTGCAGTTTATTTCCGGTGAGATCCGCGCGCGCGACGGCAGCTTCGGCCCGCCGTTCGACCATATGGCACTGATGGTGGAGCTGGATCAGCCGTATCTGGTGGACGTGGGGTTTGGTGATTCGTTCCTGACGCCGCTGAAGATCACCACCACCGAGCAGCAACCGCAAAGCACCGGCACCTTCCACTTAGAGCAGGAAGGCGAAATCTATTACCTGGAGCGCAGAAATGGCGATAACCGCTCGCACGCCAAAACCCTGTACCGCTTTACCCTGCAAGCCCGTGAGCCGAGTGAGTTCGACGGCATGTGCCACTACCACAGCACCTCGCCGCAGTCGCATTTTACCCAGCGGCTGGTGTGCTCGCGGCCAACGGAAAATGGCCGTGTGACCCTCAGCGAGAACAAACTGATTATCACCGAAGATCACCAACGCCATGAATCGACGCTGCATTCCGAAGACGAACGGCGTGCAGCGCTGATGCGCTACTTCCAGATCGATCTGGACAACTGAACCTCAGAGATTGGCTATACTTTAGCCCGATGGAAGCAGTCAATCGAGAGGAAGCATAATGAAAAAGAAGATCCTGGTGGTACTCACCAGTATTGCCAAATACCCCAGTATCGATCGCGCCACCGGCCTGTGGCTGGGGGAAGCGGTACACTTCGTGAAAAAAGTTGAAGCTGCCGGCTATCAGGTTGACTATGTCAGCCCGTCAGGCGGTTATACCCCAATCGATCCCCACAGCCTGGCCATGGCTGACGCCACTGACTGGGAATGGTATCAAAACAAGCTGTTTATGAACCGGCTGGGTGCCACACTGAAACCTTCTCAGGTAAACGCCACCGATTATGGCGCTATCTACTATGCCGGCGGCCACGGCGTGATCTGGGATTTCCTGGACAACCCGGCACTGCAAACCATTAGCCAGTCGATTTATGAAAGCGGTGGCGTGATCTCCTCCGTGTGTCACGGAGCTATCGGCCTGTTGAATATCAAACTGGCCAACGGCGACTACCTGATTAACGGCAAAAAGGTCACCGGTTTTAGCAATGAAGAGGAACAGTTGGCCGAATTGGATAAGCTGGTGCCCTACCTGACCGAAACCGAGCTGAAAAAACGCGGAGCCCTTTATCAGAAAGCGGCTGAACCCTGGGCCGCATTCGCATTGAGCGATCAACGCGTGGCCACCGGACAAAATCCGGCGTCGGGTGCTGCAGTGGCAGATGAGGTTCTTAAACTGCTGGCAGGAAAATAACCGTTAACTCAATGGGGGAGCACTGCTCCCCTGTTTAATCCTTAACGGCAAATCACCCGGGCAATGTCCTTCGAGTTGGTCAGCGCACGCACTTCGCCGAACAGTTCGGTGGCCTCGGCATACTCTTTGCGCAAATACCCCAGCCACTGCTTGATCCGCGCCACGTGGTACAGACCAGTGTCGCCCTGCTTTTCCAGATGAACGTATTTTTGCAATAGCTGCACCACCTGCGGCCACGGCATGCGCGGTTCGTTGTATTTCACCACCCGGCTCAGGTTCGGCACGTTTAATGCGCCGCGCCCCAGCATCACCGCATCACAACCGGTGGTTTGCAGGCAGTCTTGTGCGCTCTGGTAGTCCCAGATTTCGCCGTTGGCGATCACCGGAATGGTCAGCCGCTGGCGGATCTCGCCAATCGCCGCCCAGTTAATGCGCTCGGCCTTGTAGCCGTCCTCTTTGGTACGCCCATGCACCGCCAGCTCGGTGGCGCCCGCCTGTTGCACCGCATCGGCAATTTCAAAGCTGCGGCTGTCGCTGTCCCAGCCCAAGCGTATTTTTACCGTTACCGGCAAATGGGCAGGCACCGCTGCACGCATGGCTTTGGCGCCCTGGTAAATCAGCTCCGGGTCTTTGAGCAGCGTCGCCCCACCGCCGCTGCCGTTAACCAGCTTGGACGGGCAACCGCAGTTGAGATCAACACCGTAAGAACCCAGTTCAACTGCGCGGGCAGCGTTTTCCGCCAGCCACTGCGGGTATTGACCGAGCAATTGGATACGCACCAGGGTGCCGGACGGCGTACGACTGGCATGATGCAGTTCAGGGCACAGGCGGTAGAAAGACTTGGCAGGCAGCAGTTGATCAACCACGCGCAGGAATTCGGTGATGCACAGGTCGTAGTCGTTCACTTCGGTGAGTAGCTCACGCACCAAAGAATCGAGAACGCCCTCCATCGGAGCCAATAATACGCGCATGTTCACCCCTGCTAAAAAAGACGCGCAATGATACGGGGGAATGCCCGCAGCAGACAAGCATCTGGGGGGAATAAAACCGCGCTACGCCAATTGACGCAGCGGAACACCGGCGATAAACGCCTCGATGTTTTCGATCGCTTCGCGGAAATAGATTTGATAGTTGCTGTCGGCCACATAACCCAGATGCGGCGTCGCCAACACGTTGGGCAGTTGGCGGAAAATGTCGTCACTCGGCAGGGGTTCAACCTCAAACACGTCCAGCCCGGCACCGGCAATTTGCCCCTGCTGCAATGCGTCAATCAACGCGCTGCGATCGACAATCGCCGCACGCGAGGTATTGATCAGATAAGCGGTTTTCTTCATCGCCTGCAGCTCTGGCCGGCCCACCAGCCCACGGCTACGCTCACTGAGCACCAGATGAATCGAAACAAAGTCGCTCTGTTCGAACAGCGCCTGTTTGGATGCTGCCAGCGTCCCCCCCACCTCGGCGGCCCTTTCTGCCGTCAGGTTTTGGCTCCAGGCCAGCACCCGCATACCAAACGCCTGCGCCACCACCGCCATTTGGCTGCCAATCTTGCCCAATCCCAGCAGGCCCAGCGTCTTGCCCTGCAGGGTCACGCCAACCGCTTGCTGCCAGGGGCCGTTATTACGCAGGCCGACGCTTTCCGGCACCATATGCTTCGCCAACCCCAGCAGCAGTGCCCAGGTCAGTTCCATCGGTGCGGCTGAGCCGCTGGCGGTGCCGCAGACAATAACCCCACGCTGTGCCGCCGCCGCCAAATCAATAGAGGCATTGCGCATGCCCGAGGTAATCAACAGCTTTAACCGAGGCAAACGCGCCAGCAGCGAGGCGGTGATTGGCGTGCGTTCACGCATAATCACCAAAATATCGCAGTCCTGCAGATGCACGGCCAGTTCCGCTTCATCACTAAAATGCTGGCCGATGCTGAACACTTCAACCCGATCGCCGAGGGCAGACCAGTCGGCCATGCTGAGCGCGACCTGCTGATAATCATCAAGAATGGCACATTTCAGTTTCATCTTCGGCTCCGGGATTAGGCAAAATCAGTCGGCACGCACGTCAACCAACACTGGGCAATCGGCATTCTCAATCACCAGGGCGCTGTGCGACCCATTCAACAAACGTCTAAAGGGGGAAAGATGGCGTCGCCCCATAATAATCATCGTCGCATTCAGCTCTTTCGCCTGGGCAACAATGGTTTCTGCCGGTTCACCGGCCACCACCCGCCCGCGCGCATTGACCCCTGCCGCCTGCAGTTCGCTCAGTGCCCGGTGCACCACGGTCGCGGCGGCCTGTTGTTCATCCTGCGCGTAACCGAAATCTGCCGGATCTTCACCCGGTTCTATTTCAAACGGCCCCGTTACGCAATAACTCAGATCGACACAACAAAGCACCACTAGCGCCGCCTGTTGCGCCAATGCCTGTTCGGCAGCCAGTGAAATGACCTTACGAGCATTAGCGGAATTATCAACCGCCACCAACAGCGTTTTCATTATCTTCTCCGGTTAATCTCGCGACGCCACCTTGCCAATCTCATCGATCAACGCGTCTTTGCACTTAAGGATCTCCTCGCGGAAGCGAGCTTCATTCTTGGCCAAACGGGTGCTGGGCACTAACAGACTGATGGAGAAACGCCCCAGAATGGTGTCGATAGCCACCGCCATGGTAGAGACGCCTTCCAGCGTTTCTTCCCGATCGAAGGCCAGGCCGGTACGGCGTATTTCGGTCAGGTGCTGCAGCAGTGCCGGAAAATCGCGTACCGTCATATCGGTCACCGCCCTATAGGCCTCACCCAGTAAATCCCGGGCCGCATCGTCGCTGTTCAACGCCAGCAGCGCTCGTCCGCCGGAGGTGCTGTACAGCGGCAGATTCATGCCGATGCGTGGCACCACTCGCAGCTCACGATCCGCCACAATGTAGTGCACTACCGCCAGTTGCAAACCGCTGGCGCGCCCCAGCGAAACCGTCTCGCCGGTAGCGTCACATAACGCCTGCAACCAGGGGGTCGCAATCGACACCATTTCGGTATGTACGCTGGCAATCAGCCGCAGCAACGACGGCCCGAGGCGCACACCACCGGCACCGCCGCGTACCAATTGCACGGAGTCCAGCGCGTTGACGATACGTTGTACGGTGGAGCGCGGCAGTTCGACCGCCTGTGCGATTTCGCCAAGGCTCATGCCATTGGGCTTGGCGCCCAGCGCATCGAGGATTTTAGCCGCACGGGTAATGACCTGAATACCGCCGGCTTTTTCATCATCACAATATGTTGTGGGTTCAGACATGGAAGGCTCTTTTCCTTGCTTTTGACCACACTGTAACATTTTTTCCGGTCAGGCGGCACGATGTACCACATTGCAATACAGTGCATCACAATGTAGCATGCGTCACAATGTATCGCTATACAATACAGTGCATCGTAAGTTTCGTTTCTGGAGTCATACTATGAATGCTCAGCCTGCGCCTGCCGTCGCTGCGCCGCATCCTTTTACCCTGCGTCTGGCTGTGGGGTTAGTGGGTGTGCTGATTGCCGCCCTGACCTCTGGACTCAATGACCGCATCAGCGATTTGGCGCTGGCGGATATCCGCGCGGCTATCGGTATCGGTTTCGACCAGGGGAGCTGGATCACCTCGGCCTATCAGGCCGCGGAAGTGTCGGCCATGATGGTGGCCCCCTGGTTTGCCGTGACTTTTTCGCTACGCCGTTTCGCCCTGGTGATGATCGGCGGTTTTGCCACCGTCGGCTTACTCCAGCCGTTAACCGCTGATCCCACGCTGTTTATTGCTCTGCGGGTGGTGCAAGGCCTGTTTGGCGGGGCATTGCCGCCGTTGCTGATGACGGTGGCACTGCGTTTTCTGCCCCCGACCATCAAACTTTACGGGCTGGCCGCCTATGCGCTCACCGCCACCTTTGGCCCCAATGTCGCGGCACCGCTGGCGGCCCTGTGGACCGACAGTCTGGGTTGGCAGTTTGTCTTTTGGCAGGCGATCCCGCTGTGTCTGATAGCTTCTTTATTGATTGGCTGGGGGCTGCCGCAGGATCCCTTGCGGCTGGAGCGTTTCCGCCAGATCGATCTGTTCGGCATGCTGACCGGTTGCAGCGGTATTGCGCTGTTGATCCTTTCGCTGACACAGGGAGAACGGCTCGACTGGTTCAATTCCCCCTTGATTAGCCTGATGCTGCCGGTTTCCATTGCGTTGCTGGTGACGTTTTTAATCAACGAATGGTTCCATCCGTTGCCACTGTTAAAACTGCAATTACTGCGGCGAATCAATCTTTCTTATAGCCTGCTGACGCTGGCTGGCGTGCTGTTGCTGGCGCTGTCAGGTTCAATGCTGCCGTCGTTTTACTTTTCGCAGGTGGAGGGTTTTCGCACCGTACAATTTGCGCCGCTGGCGTTAGCCGTCGGCCTGCCGCAGTTGGTGATAGCCCCTTTCATCGCCGCCCTGTTGAACCTGCGCTGGATAGACGCCCGTTGGGTGCTGACTATCGGTGCCGCGCTAATCGCCGTCTCCTGCCTGCTGGGAATGCAATTGACCGACGATTGGGCACGAGAAAACTTCTGGCTGATCCAAGGCCTGCAGGCATTTGGCCAGCCGATGATGATTTTGCCGGTGTTAATGACCTCCACCAGCGTGATCCTGCCACCGGAAGGGCCTTTTGCCTCGGCAATGTTTAACACCGTGCGCGGTTTTTCCGCCGTGGCGGCGGGCAGCCTGGTCGAGAATTTTATTAGCCACCGGGAGCAATTTCACTCTCATGTGCTGGTTGACCGGCTGGGTAATCGCCCATGGCTGATGACGGCAGAGAGCTCAGAACACGCCAGCGGGGCTATGCCGCTGTTACCGGACGGCTCGGTCAGTTCAGCGGAAAATCTCGGGCATTTTTCGACGCTGATAAAGCATCAGGTGGTGATCCTCAGCATCAGTGATGCCTATCTGCTGATTATTGGCTGCGCGCTGCTGTTGGTGTTGCTGACCGCCTGGTTGCCGAAGCGTGTCTATCCGCCGCAAACGCTCTTACCTTTAGTTCCAAAAACATCAGGATCACAACCATGAGCTTCACCCCTGCAAAACGAACCTTAACCCTGGCGTTGCTGCTGTTAATCCTGCTGGCGATCGCTTTTTTTGTCCGCTCATCGCTCAATCGCCACCATTTACGTACCGATGATGCGGTCGTGAGCGCCGATTACACGCTGGTGGCCCCCAAAATTTCCGGCTATATCCGCAGCGTCAACGTCAGTGACAACCAGCAGGTAAAAGCCGGTGAAGTGCTGGCCACCCTCGACGATCGGGATTACCGCGTGGCGCTGGAAACGGCACTGGCCAATCTGCAGATTAGCCAGGCCAAATTGTCCAGTATTCAGGCGCAGCTGGATCAACAGCAGGCCAATATTGCCCAGCAGGAAGCCGGCGTCAGCGCCAGCCAGGCCACGCTCAACTATGCCGGGCAGAACGCCGATCGCTATCGCCGGTTGCTGAAAACCGGCACCGCCACCGCAGATGAGCAGCAGAAATCGGCCTCCATAATGCAGACCGCCGCCGCGCAGCTAAAGCAAAATCAGGCGGCAGTGGTGTCGGCACGCAAGGAAGTTGGGGTGTTGCAGGCCAGCCGCAAACAGGCCGAAGCGAATATTGCCGCCTCGCAGGCCAGCGTTGATCAGGCGCGTCTGAATCTTTCCTATACCCAGATTATTGCGCCGATTGCCGGCAGCGTCGGTCAGCGTGCGGTACGCCAGGGTGCCTGGGTCTCCGCCGGTACGCGTCTGCTGGCGGTGGTGCCGTTACAGCAGAGCTACGTGGTCGCCAACTTCCTGGAAACCCAGTTAGCCAACGTCTCTGCCGGTCAGCCGGTATCCATCACCGTCGATGCGCTGCCCGGCGTGACGCTGCGCGGCCACGTTGACAGCATCGCCCCGGCTACCGGTTCCACCTTTGCCGCCATCAGCGCCGATAACGCCACCGGCAACTACACCAAAGTGGTGCAACGCCTGCCGGTGAAAATCCTGCTGGAACCAAATCAGCCGGAACTGGCGCGGCTGCGCGTTGGCATGTCGGTGGTGCCGGAACTTGAGATGCGCTGATTTTTACGTATAAAAAAGGCCACCCTAAAGGTGGCCTCAGACGGCTGACAACAGCGCAATTTACTCAGCCGGGCGGCTGCGCGGACGGCGCGGAGCACCTGAGCGCGGCTTGCCATCACCCTGCGGACGCGCACTGCCGCCACCGCGGTTTTCACGCTGACCGCCATTGCCGCCACCGTTGCCACTGCGCTGGCCGCCACCGTTACCGGAGCGTTGACCACCGCCGTTGCCGCGTGGAGCACCGCGCCCACCAGCCTGACGACCGTTGATGATCGGTTCGGCCTTGATGCTCGGATCCGGCTCATAGCCCGGTAGAGCAATACGCGGGATCTCACGTTTGAGCAGGCGTTCGATATCACGCAGCAGTTTGTGTTCGTCCACGCACACCAGCGAGATCGCCTCACCGGTACGTTCAGCACGACCGGTACGACCGATGCGGTGCACGTAGTCTTCCGGCACGTTAGGCAACTCGTAGTTCACCACGTGTGGCAACTGGTCGATGTCCAGACCGCGTGCCGCGATGTCGGTAGCGACCAATACGCGGATTTTGCCGTCTTTAAAATCGGCCAATGCGCGGGTACGCGCGCCCTGGCTTTTGTTGCCGTGGATAGCGGCGGCAGTGATGCCGTCTTTGTTCAGCTGTTCAGCCAGGTGGTTGGCGCCGTGTTTGGTGCGGTTAAACACCAAGACTTGCTTCCAGTCACCTTCGCCGATCATCTGGGACAGCAGTTCCCGCTTACGCTTCTTGTCAACAAAGTGCACGCTTTGCTCAATCTGCTCGGACGCGGTGTTACGGCGCGCCACTTCAACCGATGCCGGGTTGTGCAACAGTTTGTTGGCCAGCCCTTTGATGTCGTCGGAGAAGGTTGCAGAGAACAGCAGGTTCTGACGCTTGGCAGGCAGTTTGGCCAGCACGCGGCGGATATCATGGATAAAGCCCATATCCAGCATGCGGTCAGCTTCGTCCAGCACCAGAATTTCAATTTTGGACAGGTCAACCGCGCGCTGGTGTTCCAGATCCAGCAGGCGACCCGGTGTTGCCACCAGCACGTCGACGCCGCCGCGCAGTTTCATCATCTGCGGGTTGATGCTCACGCCACCAAATACCACCAGCGAACGCAGGCGCAGGTATTTGCTGTAGGATTCGACGTTTTCGCCGATCTGCGCAGCCAGTTCACGGGTAGGCGTCAGGATCAACGCACGTACCGGACGGCGACCTTTGACCGCATGGTCATGCTTACTCAGCAGCTGTAGCAGCGGCAGGGTAAAGCCAGCGGTTTTACCGGTACCGGTCTGGGCGCTGGCCATCAGGTCACGACCTTCCAATACGACAGGAATAGCCTGGCGCTGAATTGGCGTAGGTTCGCGATAGCCCTGTTCTTCAACAGCGCGCAGAATTTCAGCACTTAAGCCGAGGGTTTCAAATGACATAAAGAGAAAAACTCCAGATCCCCCCTAACCTAACAGTGTTCGGTGCAGTTTCCTGGGAGGATTATCAGACGGGACATTTTGCATGACCACGAGGGATTGGCACAAACTGCAGTGCACCAAGCGGGCGAGTGTAGCAGAAGTCGAACAAGAAAACGCAAATTAAGTGACGCAGAGCACAATATGCCGACAATTCAGCCAAGTCTGAAAAGATGCCCTTAAATAAATGGCGGTTACTGATTGCATTTTGTGCAATATGGCATAAAGTTAATCATACGATTGATTAACTTTTGCGAGCATCATCAATAATGCCAAATAATCAGACTGCCGGCCGGGCACGGGGCGAACAGGCGCGTCAGCAGTTGATTGCCGCCGCCATCGAAATGTTCGGCGAATACGGCATTCAGGGTGCCACCACCCGCGATATTGCCCAGCGCGCCGGGCACAATATCGCCGCCATCACCTACTACTTCAATTCCAAAGAGGGCCTGTATCTGGCCGTCGCCCAGTGGATTGCCGATTTTATCCAGCAGGCGTTTCGCCCGCTGGCCGAAGAGATAGACCGCTTCTGGCAACTCCCGGAAGCCGAACGTCTGCCGGAGCACTACCTCGAACATCTGAAACGCGGCCTGCTGGCGTTCAGCGACCTGATGACCCAACCGCAGACGCTGAACCTGAGCAAAATCATGTCGCGCGAGCAGCTCTCCCCCACCGATGCCTACCCGCTGATCCACCAGCAGGTGGTGGCGCCGCTGCATAACAAGCTTTGCCGCCTGCTGGCGGCCTACACCGGCATCGATCCGCACTCGACCAAAATTGTGCTGCATACCCACGCGCTGATCGGCGAAGTGTTGTCGTTTCGCGTGGCGCGGGAAACCGTTCGCCGACAGGCCGGTTGGCAGCAAATCGACACTGCCGAGGCAGAACAAATCAGCGAAGTACTGGCTGAACACATTGAGATTCTGGTTAATGGGCTGCGCCAACGCCATGGCGCGTAAACCCTTCGTCTTTCAAGCTACGGCGTTGTTGACTGCGTGCGCTCCCCCCAGCCACTTACTTAAGTAAGCGCCTGGGGATTCACGCACTTGTCGCCTAACCGTAACGTGAAATTCATTGGGTTTAATCTTTATAGGCAGGGAGTGTTATGAACAAGAAACGCAGTGCCTTTTTGGTGGCCGTTGTCGTGCTGATCGCCGCGGCCGTTTACGGGGTCTGGTATTACCAACAGCATCAGGACAAACCGCTGACGCTGTACGGTAACGTGGATATTCGCACGGTGAATTTGGGCTTCCGCGTCGATGGGCGGCTGGCGTCGCTGACGGTGGATGAAGGCGATACCCTGCAACCGGGGCAATTGCTCGGCAAACTGGATGACGCGCCCTACATCAACGCGCTGCAGCAGGCGCAGGCTAACGTTGGCAGCGCCAAAGCCAAGCTGGCGCTGCTGATGGCCGGTTACCGCGCCGAAGAAATTGCCCAGGTACGTTCGGAAATGGCGCAGCGACTGTCCGCCTTTAGCTATGCCGATAGCTTCCTGAAGCGCCAGCAGGGCCTGTGGGCGAAAAATGCCACCTCTGCCGATGCACTGGAAGATGCCCGCACCTCACGCAATCAGGCGCAGGCCAACCTGCAGGCGTCGAAAGACAAGCTGACGCAGTACCTAAGCGGTAATCGCCCGCAAGAAATAGAAGAGGCCAAAGCCAATCTGGCGCAAAGCGAAGCCGCACTGGCGCAGGCACAGCTTAACCTGCACGACACCAGCCTGGTTTCCCCGTCCGCCGGCACGGTGCTGACGCGGGCAGTCGAGCCGGGCACCATGCTCAGCGCCGGTGGCACGGTGTTTACTTTGTCGCTGACCCGTCCGGTATGGGTACGCGCCTATGTCAACGAGGCCAGCCTGGGTAAGGCGACGCCCGGTACCGAGTTGGAAATCTACACCGACGGCCGGCCAGACAAGCCGTATCACGGCAAAATCGGCTTTGTCTCGCCGACCGCTGAATTCACGCCGAAAAGCGTCGAAACCCCGGACCTGCGTACCGACCTGGTGTATCGCCTGCGGGTGATAGTGACCGACGCCGATGACGCGCTGCGCCAGGGGATGCCGGTCACCGTTCGCTTTACCCAACCTTGAGGGAGCGGTGATGGAACAGGTCATTGAGCTTGAGGCGCTGGAAAAGCGTTTCCCGTCACTGGCAAAACCGGCGGTCGCCAGCCTGACGACCCGGCTGACCAGCGGCGCCGTCACCGGGCTGGTGGGTCCGGACGGCGCCGGTAAAACCACCCTGCTGCGTATGCTGGCCGGGTTGTTGAAACCCAGTAGTGGCACGTTGCGCGTCGCCGGGTTGGATCCGATCGCCCAGGATCGTCAGTTGCACGCCATCCTCGGCTACATGCCGCAAAAGTTCGGCCTGTATGAAGATCTGACGGTGATGGAAAACCTGACGCTGTACGCCGATCTGCGCGGCGTCACCGGCGATCTCCGCAAGCAAACCTTCGATCGGCTGCTGACATTTACCGATCTCACTCGCTTTACCAGCCGGCTGGCGGGCAAACTTTCCGGCGGCATGAAGCAAAAACTCGGGCTGGCCTGTACGCTGGTCGGGCAACCGCAGGTGCTGTTGCTGGATGAGCCTGGGGTTGGCGTCGATCCGATCTCGCGCCGCGAGCTATGGCGTATGGTGCATGAACTGGCCAACGACGGCATGTTGATCCTGTGGAGCACCTCTTATCTGGACGAAGCCGAACAGTGCCGCGAAGTGCTGCTGCTTAACGAAGGGGAACTGCTGTTCAGCGGCGCACCGAAAGATCTTACCCAGAGAATGGCCGGACGCACGGTGCTGATCGCGCCACCGGCCGGTAGCCACCGCGCCCTGCTGCAACGGGCTATCTGCCTGCCGTCGGTCACCGACTGCGCTCTCCAGGGGAAATACCTGCGGCTGATCCTCAAGCAAGGCGAAGATCATCGCCAGGTACTGCAGGCATTGGATCTGCCGGATGCTGAACTGAGCGAAGCGGAACCGCGCTTTGAAGATGCTTTTATCGACCTGCTCGGCGGCGGCCCCAACAGCAAATCTGCGCTGGCGGAGATCATGCCGACCGTCGTGGGAGAAAGCACGGAAACGGTGATCGAAGCGCAAGGGCTGACCAAGAAATTCGGCGACTTTGCCGCCACCGATCACGTGGACTTCAAAGTGCAGCGCGGTGAGATTTTCGGCCTGCTCGGCCCGAACGGCGCCGGTAAATCCACCACCTTTAAAATGATGTGCGGGTTGCTGGTGCCCACCGAAGGCAAGGCGCTGGTGCTGGGTATGGATTTGAAAACCAGCTCCGGCAAGGCGCGCCAGCATTTGGGTTATATGGCGCAGAAATTCTCGCTGTACGGCAACCTGACGGTGGCGCAAAACCTCAAGTTCTTTTCCGGCGTTTATGGCCTGAGCGGCAAGGCGCAGCGCGATAAAATCAGCGAGATGTCCAACGCCTTCAACTTTGGCCCGATCCTCAACCAGACGCCGGACTCGCTGCCACTGGGCTTCAAACAGCGGCTGGCACTGGCCTGCGCGCTGATGCACGAGCCGGATATCCTGTTTCTCGATGAACCGACATCGGGCGTCGATCCCCTGACCCGGCGCGAGTTCTGGCTGCATATCAACGGCATGGTGGATAAAGGCGTGACGGTAATGGTCACCACCCACTTTATGGATGAGGCGGAATACTGCGACCGTATCGGGCTGGTGTATCGCGGCAAGATCATTGCCGCCGGCACGCCGGACGATCTCAAACACCAGGTCGCCAGCAGCGATAACCCCAGTCCATCAATGGAACAGGCGTTTATCGAACTGGTGCAGGGTTACGATCAGGAGGAAAAAGCATGAACAGTCAAACCGCCACCCGTGACGACAGTGGTTTTTCCTGGCGACGGTTGCGCGCGCTGTGCCTGAAAGAGACGCGGCAAATTCTGCGCGATCCGAGCAGCGGGCTGATCGCCTTTGTCATTCCCCTGATGCTGCTGTTTATCTTTGGCTACGGCATCAATCTGGACTCCAGCAAACTGAGGCTGGGCATCCTGATGGAACAACAGAGCGAAGAGGCGCGTGATTTGGCCAATGCTTTTGCCGGTTCTCCCTATATCGAGCCGACCATCAGCGATAATCGTCAGCAGCTGATCCAACTGATGCAGGCCGGACGCATCCGCGGGCTGGTAGTGATCCCCAACGATTTTGCCCAACGTATGGCGCGGCCGCACGACAGCGCACCGATTCAAATTATCACCGACGGCAGCGAGCCGAATACCGCCAACTTTGTTCAGGGCTATACCCAGGGGGTGTGGCAAGTCTGGCAACAACAGCGCGCTACCGACCGCGGGCGCGAGGAAAAACCCTTAATCGACGTGCAGATGCGCTATTGGTTCAACCCGGCGGCCATCAGCCGGCACTACATCATTCCCGGTGCCATCACCATTATCATGACGGTGATAGGTGCCATCCTCACCTCCCTGGTGATTGCCCGCGAGTGGGAGCGTGGCACCATGGAGGCGTTACTTTCTACCCAGGTAACACGTGCGGAGCTGCTGCTGTCCAAACTGGTGCCCTACTATGTCCTCGGCATGATCGCCATGGTGTTATGCATGGCGGTATCGGTGTGGGTGCTCGGCGTACCCTATCGCGGTTCGCTGCTGATTTTATTCGTCATCAGCAGCCTGTTCCTGGCCAGTACGCTCGGCATGGGGCTGCTGATTTCCACCATTACCCGCAACCAGTTTAACGCGGCGATGGTGGCGCTGAACGCCGCCTTTCTGCCTTCGATCATGCTGTCCGGCTTTATCTTCCAGATCGACAGCATGCCGGCCATCGTCCGCGCCGTAACCTATATCATTCCGGCACGCTATTTCGTCAGCACGCTGCAAACGCTGTTCCTGGCGGGCAATATCGGCACGGTGCTGATGATTAACCTGCTGTTCCTGATCGCTTCGGCGGTGGTGTTTATCGGCCTGACGGCCTGGAAAACCCAGCGGCGGCTGGATTAAGGGGAAAGACGATGTTTCACCGTCTCTGGACGTTAATCATAAAAGAAATGCAGTCGCTGCTGCGCGATCCGCAGACCCGCGCCATCCTGATTATGCCGGTTATCGTGCAGGTGCTGCTGTTCCCATTCGCCGCCACGCTGGAAGTGACCAACGCCACCATCGCGGTCTACAGCGAAGACAGCGGCCACGCCTCGGTCGAACTGACCCAGCGTTTTGCCAAAGCCAAGGCCTTCTCGCATGTGCTGCTGTTGCGCAGCCCACAAGAAATACAAACCACCATCGACAACCAAAAAGCATTGCTGTTGATCCGCTTCCCGGCCCAGTTCTCGCGTAATATCGCGAGCGGCAATACGGCCCCGCTGCAATTGTTGCTCGATGGGCGCAACTCCAACAGCGCGCAAATCGCCGCCAACTACGTGCAGCAAATTGTGCAGGACTATCAAAATGAGCTGATCGGTAACCGTGCCAAACCCAACAACAGCGAACTGGTAATACGCAACTGGTATAACCCGAATCTGGATTATAAATGGTTCGTGGTGCCGTCGCTGATCGCCATGATCACCACTATCGGTGTGCTGATTGTCACCTCGCTGTCGGTAGCGCGGGAGCGCGAACAGGGTACGCTGGAGCAGTTGCTGGTGTCGCCGTTGACCACCTGGCAGATTTTTATCGGTAAAGCGGTGCCGGCGCTGATCGTCGCCACCTTCCAGGCCAGCGTCGTGTTGCTGATCGGTATCTTTATCTATCAGATCCCGTTCGCCGGTTCGCTGCTGCTGTTCTACGGCACCATGCTGATTTACGGCTTGTCTTTGGTGGGGTTCGGCCTGCTGATTTCGTCGCTGTGCGCCACCCAGCAACAGGCGTTTATCGGCGTCTTCGTGTTTATGATGCCGGCGATCCTGCTTTCCGGCTATGTCTCGCCGGTGGAGAACATGCCGGTGTGGCTGCAAAACCTCACCTGGGTGAATCCCATCCGCCACTTCACCGACATCACCAAACAGATCTACCTGAAGGACGCCAGTTTCAGCATCATCTGGCACAGCCTGTGGCCGCTACTGGCGATCACCGCCACCACCGGCAGCGCCGCCTATGCCATGTTCCGCCGTAAAATCGCATAAAAAAAGACTCTGCGATCTCGATCGCAGAGTCTTTCTATTCGCTCTAAATCCTATGGATTTCATGCTGCGGTTAGGCGACCAGCTCGTGTATCCCCAAGAGCTTACTTAAGTAAGTGACTGGGGTATGCGAGCGCAGTCAACAACGCTGCAGCTTGAAAGACAACGGATTTAGCGGCGGTTGCCGAAAATGCGCAGCAACATCAGGAACAGGTTGATGAAATCAAGATACAGCGTCAGCGCGCCGACAATGGCGTACTTGCGGAAGCTGTCTTTGTCATCGGCATTCAACTGCTCGCCCATCGCTTTCAGTTTTTGGGTGTCATACGCCGTCAGGCCAACAAACACCACCACCCCGATATAGGTAATCGCCCACATCAGCGCGGAGCTTTTCAGCCAGATATTGACCAGCGAAGCCAGCACAATACCGATCAGCGCCATAAACAGCATGCTGCCGAAACCGCTCAAATCACGCTTGGTGGTATAACCGTACAGGCTCATCGCACCGAACATCCCGGCGGTTACCACAAAGGTGCTGGCAATCGAGCTGTAGGTATAGGCGATGAATATGCTGGAAAGCGTCAACCCGGTCAGCGCCGAATACAACATAAACAGCGAGGTGGCGACCGTGCCACTGAGACGATTGACCATGCCGGAAATCACGAACACCAGACCCAGCTGCGCGATAATCAGGCCGAAGAAGGTGATCTGGCTGGAGAAGATAAAGTTAAGGATCGCGGGCGTGTTGGCCGCGTACCAGGATACAAACGCCGTCAACAGCATGCCACAGGTCATCCAGCCGTATACCTGCGCCATATAAGCCTGAATGCCGCTGTTGGCACGTTCGACGATTGAACCATTAGAGCGTGGATATCGGTCCATGACGGTTACCTTTTGCGTGTGGAACAAGATTTCAGACCCTCATAACAGCGGGGTCTACCTGCTATAAGCCTACCACAGAAAACCTAACCTGAAAGTTGCAAAGGTATTGATATATTTCTGCTGTTTACCGATTATTTAGCCGCTTTATGCCAGCGCTCCGCCGCCTGACGGTCGCTATCGCGCGCGTCAACCCAGCGGTCGCCCTGGCCAACGGCTTCGCGTTTCCAGAACGGGGCGCGGGTTTTCAGGTAGTCCATGATGAACTCGCTGGCTTCGAATGCCATGCTGCGGTGGGCGCTGGTCACGCCGACAAACACAATCTCATCGCCAGGGAACAGCTCACCCACGCGGTGGATCACCGTCGCGCGCTGCAATGGCCAGCGGCTGCGTGCTTCGTCCACGATTTCCGCCAGCGCTTTTTCGGTCATGCCCGGGTAGTGTTCCAGCGTCAGCGCACTGACGTTATCGCCCAGATTATGGTTACGTACCTTGCCGGTAAAGGTCACCACGGCACCGTCGTCATCACACTGCGCCAGCCACTGGTATTCTTCGCCGACGTTGAACGGCGCTTCACCCACGCGGATACGGGTATTTTCCACCATTAACCCCCGGTTACCGGTGGAAAGAAAGCGACTTCATCACCGGCACGCAGCGGATGTTCCGCCGCCACCAGGGATTGGTTTACCGCCGTCAACAGCTTGCCGGACTCCAATGCCAGCGCCCAGCGATCGCCGCGTGCGCACAGCGCCTTACGCAGCGCCTCTACCGTTGGGTAGTCCGCCGGCATTGACAGATCGCCGGTGCCGACCAGTTCGCGCACCTGCGCAAAAAACAGAATGTTAATCATAGCTCCACCTTAAAATCACCGGATTTACCGCCGCTTTTCGCCAGCAGCCGCACCGGGCCGATCACCATGTCTTTTTGTACCGCCTTGCACATGTCGTAAATGGTCAACGCGGCCACCGAAGCAGCGGTCAAGGCTTCCATTTCGACGCCGGTCTTGCCGGTCAACCGACAGCAGGTTTCAATCCGTACCCGGCTATGTTCCGGCTGCGCTTCTAATTGCACTTCGACCTTGCTCAGCATCAGTGGGTGGCACAGAGGGATCAGCTCCCAGGTGCGTTTCGCCGCCTGAATACCGGCAATGCGCGCCGTGGCAAACACATCACCCTTGTGATGGCTACCCTCGATAATCATCGCCAGCGTGGTCGGCAGCATTTCAACAAAGGCCTCGGCGCGCGCCTCGCGCACCGTCTCTGCCTTGGCGGAAACGTCGACCATATGGGCTTCGCCCGCGGCGTTAATGTGAGTCAGCTGCGTCATAGTTTCTATTTCTTCAAATGTGGCAGGAAGTTGCACGGGCGATGACGCGCGTCCAACTGCTCTTCAATAATACGTTCCCAGGCGGTGCGGCAGGCTCGAGTCGAGCCAGGCATGGCGAAAATCACCGTCTGGTTGGCCATTCCGGCCAACGCACGCGACTGAATAGTGGCAGTACCAATCTCTTCGTAGGACACCATGCGGAACAGTTCACCGAACCCTTCCACTTCACGATCGAACAGCGGCAGCAGCGCTTCCGGGGTATTGTCCCTGGCGGTAAAACCGGTGCCCCCGGTGATCAGCACGGCCTGAACCTGCTCGTCGGCGATCCACGCGGAGATGCGGGCGCGGATTTGATATTTATCGTCTTTGACGATGGCGCGATCCACCACCTGGTGCCCGGCCTCAAGCGCCGCTTCCTGCAGATACTGGCCCGAGGTGTCTTCCGCTTCACCGCGACTGTCCGAAACGGTCAGAATAGCGATCTGCGCCGGAATGAATTCACTGCTGGCATGACTCATTGCTTGCTCCCATGCAATTGGAAAAATTTATCCGCCGATAAACGACAAATTCTGCGTGATGCCACTGTTGCCCTGGTGCAGGAAGTGGGTTTGCTTTTTGGTCCGCAGCCCGCCCTGAATGCGATCCTTCAACTCTTCAAGCTGGGCGTCATTCACCAGCAGATCGCGCAGGTTAATGCCCTGCTCACCGAACAGGCACAGGTGCAGATTACCGATGGCGGAAACCCGCAGTCGGTTGCAACTGGCACAGAAATCTTTTTCGTACGGCATGATTAACCCCACTTCACCCTGGTAATCCGGGTGGCTAAACACCTGCGCCGGGCCGTCGCTGCGGCCGCGCGGTTGCAGTTGCCAACCTTGCTGTTCCAGTTGCGAACGGATCACTTCGCCAGACACGTGGTGTTTGCGGAACAAGTCACCGCCCTCCCCGGTTTCCATCAGCTCGATAAAACGCAGTTGGATCGGACGGTCTTTTATCCAGTGCAGGAAAGCGCCCAGTTGCTGGTGGTTAACGTCACGCATCAGCACCGCATTGACCTTGACCTTGCTGAAACCGGCAGTAAAGGCGGCGTCGATACCCTCCATCACCTGGCGGAATTTATCCTGGCCGGTAATGGCGTGAAATTGACGGGGGTCCAGGCTGTCGACGCTGACGTTGATCGCCGTCAGGCCGGCGTCACGCCAGCCGGCAACGTCGCGCGACAGGCGGTAGCCATTGGTGGTCACGGCAAGCTGGCGAACGGCCGGATTTTCACGCACGGCGGCAATGATCTCGGTAAAATCGCGACGCAGCGAAGGCTCACCGCCGGTCAGGCGCACCTTTTCGGTGCCCAGCTCGGCGAAGGCACGGCTGACACGTCGGATCTCATCGAGCGACAAGAAGGTTTTCGGGCTGCCGTTAGGGCGATAGCCATCCGGCAAACAATAGGTGCAACGAAAGTTACACACGTCGGTGATCGACAGGCGCAAGTAATAGAATTTGCGCTCATAAGCATCAATGAGTTGCGGCACCATAACACCTTCCAAAGTCGGGAGATGCGAGCGTTTCCGCTCTGCACCCTGGTGGCTGACTTCGCCACGGCCCAAGCGCCATATTGTTCGCAAGAACAACGTAGGCCCAGAGGCTAGGAGTTTTGGTCTCAGTTCCCGCTGCCTGAGTAGCCGGAACGAAACCGTGGTTTTCATCAGAATTCTAGCGCTAAACAAAGGCGATAGCCAACGCCCAATTTCGCTATATAATTGTGTATACAGCGTTTTTACGCGCTTTCAAATCAGGTAAACCATGATAAACGTCCTTCACGCAGACGAATTGACCGGAATCACGCAAATCACACTCTTTTTCGCGTTTTTACGCCAAATCCGCTACTTTATGCGGGCAGTTAAGCCCCTTTGTAAGGAAATTTATGCGTAATCGTACCCTGGCCGATCTCGATCGGGTGGTGGCATTAGGTGGTGGCCATGGTCTTGGCCGCGTGATGTCTTCCCTGTCGTCTTTAGGATCCCGTCTAACCGGTATTGTCACCACCACCGATAACGGCGGTTCCACTGGCCGTATTCGCCGTTCGGAAGGCGGCATTGCCTGGGGCGATACCCGTAACTGTCTGAATCAGTTGATCACCGAACCGAGCGTAGCCTCGGCAATGTTCGAGTACCGCTTTAGCGGCAATGGCGAACTCTCGGGGCATAACCTCGGTAACCTGATGCTGAAGGCGTTGGATCATCTCAGCGTGCGACCACTGGAAGCGATCAATTTGGTACGCAGCTTGCTGAAGGTCGACGCGGCGCTGATCCCGATGTCTGAGCAGCCGGTGGATCTGATGGCGCATGACCATGAAGGCAACCACGTCTACGGTGAAGTGAACGTCGATCAACTGACTGACATGCCGCAGGAACTGATGCTGTCACCGCGCGTCAACGCGACACGCGAAGCGCTGGACGCCATCGCACAGGCCGACGTGATCCTGATTGGGCCAGGCAGCTTCCTCACCAGCCTGATGCCGCTGCTGCTGCTCGATGACCTGACGCAGGCCTTGCGGCGCAGCAGCGCCAATATGATTTATATCGGCAATCTGGGGCGCGAACTGAGCGTCGCGGCAGCCGCCTTGACGCTGAAGAACAAGCTGGAGCTGATGGAAGAGAAAATTGGCCGCCAGATGATCGACGCGCTGATTGTTGGGCCGGCAGTAGATGCCAGCGAAGTACAGGATCGGGTGGTGATTAAACAACCGCTGGAAGCGACGGATATCCCTTACCGCCACGACCGTCAGTTGCTACGCCAGGCGCTGGATCAGGCATTGATCGAGTTGGGTGCCCGCGGTTAAGGCTTTACTGCCCGCCGCGCAACCAGGGATTATCGCTGGCGGCCTTCTCGACCATATCGATATAAAGATCTTCTACCTGCTTGCGCGCCCACGGCGTGCGGCGCAGAAACTTCAGGCTGGATTTTATGCTGGGATCGCTGCTGAAGCAGTTGATACGAATGCGTTCAGCCAGCCCTGACCAGCCGTAGTGCTCCACCAGTTTGTTCAAAAGTTGTTCCAGAGTGACACCGTGCATCGGGTCTTTGGACTGGTGTTCGGTCATGGTCTGCGGCTCGTAGTAGTCAATTGGCCGCACACCATAATCAGCTTTGGCGGAGGCGACAAGAAATTTATCCCCTTCGTCTTTCAAACTGCAGCGTTGTTAGCCGCACGCGCTCACCCCAATCACTTACCAGAGTAAGCTCATGGGGACTCACGCCCTTGCCGCCTAGCTGCAGCTCGAAATCCATTGGGGAGTTGCTCTGAAACAACATCAGGTACCTTTATACTTTAAGAAATAGCGATAAACTGCTCACGCAGCTGGTGTATCTCGTCACGCAAGCCCGCCGCCAGCTCGAACTCCAGGTTCTGTGCGTGGGTATACATCTGCGCTTCCAGCTCGCGGATTTTTTGATCCAGGGCTTTTGGCGTGAGGTTTTGGTATTGCCCGGCATTTTCCGCCGCCTTGCCCTTCCCTCGGCCCTTGCCACGGTTACCCGGTTTACCCAACTGCAGAACATCGGACACTTTCTTGTTCAGGCCCTGCGGCACGATGCCATTTTCTTCGTTGAACGCCTGCTGTTTGGCGCGACGGCGTTCGGTCTCGCTAATCGCCCTGGCCATAGAGTCGGTAATTCTGTCACCGTAGAGGATCGCTTTACCATTGAGGTTACGTGCCGCACGGCCAATGGTCTGGATTAACGAACGTTCGGAACGCAGGAAGCCTTCTTTATCCGCGTCCAGGATCGCCACCAGCGACACCTCTGGCATGTCCAGCCCCTCACGCAACAGGTTGATACCCACCAGCACGTCAAACTCGCCCAGGCGCAGGTCACGAATGATTTCGACCCGTTCCACGGTATCGATGTCCGAGTGCAGATAGCGTACCCGCTCGCCGTGCTCTTCGAGATACTCGGTCAGGTCTTCCGCCATGCGCTTGGTCAGGGTAGTGACCAGTACGCGTTCGTTGATTGCCACCCGCTTGCGAATTTCAGACAACAGGTCATCCACCTGGGTGGTCACCGGACGCACTTCTATTAGTGGATCCAGCAAGCCGGTAGGGCGCACCACCTGATCGATAATATCGTCGCCGGACTTCTCCAGCTCATATTTGCCCGGCGTGGCAGACACGTAAATGGTCTGCGGCGCCAAGGCCTCGAACTCTTCAAAGCGCATCGGGCGGTTGTCCAGCGCCGACGGCAGGCGGAAACCGTATTCCACCAGCGTCTCTTTACGCGAACGGTCGCCCTTGTACATGGCGCCGATTTGCGGAATGGTGACGTGGGATTCATCGACCACCAGCAGGCCATCCGCCGGTAAATAATCAAACAGCGTCGGCGGTGGCTCGCCCTCTTTACGCCCGGACAGGTAGCGCGAGTAGTTTTCAATGCCGGAGCAGTAGCCCAGTTCGTTCATCATCTCCAGATCAAACTGGGTGCGCTGCGTCAGGCGCTGTTCTTCCAGCAGTTTGTTATTGGCCAACAGCACCTTGCGCCGTTCGGCCAGATCCACTTTGATCTCTTCCATCGCCTGCAGGATCCGCTCACGCGGCGTCACGTAGTGCGACTTCGGATAAATGGTGAAGCGTTGTACCACCTGCTCGATCTGGCCGGTCAGAGGATCAAACAGCGAAAGCCGCTCGACCTCCTCATCAAACAGTTCAATACGCAGTGCCAGTTCGTCCGACTCAGCCGGGAAGACGTCGATCACCTCGCCACGCACGCGGAAGGTCGCGCGCTGGAAGGCCTGATCGTTACGGGCATATTGCAGCTCCGCCAAACGACGCAGGATCGAACGCTGATCGATGATCATGCCCTTGGTCAGGTGCAGCATCATCTTCAGATACAAATCAGGATCGCCCAGGCCGTAGATCGCCGATACCGATGCCACCACGATCACATCGCGGCGCTCCAGCAATGCTTTGGTCGCGGAAAGACGCATCTGCTCGATGTGTTCGTTCACCGCGGCGTCTTTTTCGATAAAGGTGTCGGAGCTGGGGACGTAGGCTTCCGGTTGGTAGTAGTCGTAGTAGGAAACAAAATACTCGACCGCATTCTCGGGAAAGAACTCTTTCATCTCGCCGTACAGCTGCGCCGCCAGCGTTTTGTTAGGTGCCAGCACCATAGTGGGCCGGTTCAGATCGGCTATCACATTGGCGACGGTAAATGTCTTGCCCGACCCGGTAACGCCCAGCAGCGTCTGGTGTGCCAGGCCGTCTTCCAGGCCCTCTTCCAGCTTGCTGATGGCTTGCGGCTGGTCGCCGGCCGGTTTGAAATCGGAATGCAGTTTGAAAACTTTACTCATATACCCTTCGTCTTTCAAAATGCCGCGTTGCTACCGGCTGTCGTGGTGAGCGGGCGCAGCATGCAGCGCCCCTACCTGGAGATGTGCGCGCTCAGGCGGCCATAGAGCTAATGCTCAATTGATGGCCTCTAATTATGGAAAGCCCCGGCGACTTTTGCCAGTGCCCATGATACTGGATATAAAACCAGCTTCAAGCGATTCGTCGCTTTAGCGTGCGTCAAATCAGTCTGAATGCACCGTCGGGGTTACAGCCGCGTGACATTTTTATTGTCAATAACAGATTTATCCCCAAAATCCGTCACGAATTAACTTATTGATAGCACTGCGGCCAAAAATCATACATAGAGACCCCATCAATACATTGGCCGCTTGATTTTAGTTAAAATATTGATAATTAATGATTTTATAAAAAAGACGAGATTGCGGACAAAGCGAACAGAACCCGCGTCCGCTCTCGCTTTAAACCGGTTTTCTAAATCTAATGCACAAGGTTATCCACAGGAATAGTGGATAACTCTCACCGCCCCGCCCCGGCTGGGAGTTGCAGAAAGAACGCTTTTTGCCGTTTCTGTCCGCCAAGATGGCTTTTTTAGTTATTTTTTCACAATAATATCGCTTTGGTTATGCCGATTAATGCTAAAAAGCCCCATTGCCAAAAACGGATTTATCTCATTGTCGCCGTCACCTGATGCATCTTGCTACAACCGACGAAATAGTTTGCACCATAAGCATTCTTCCCAGCACTGGAAGAGTGCAAAAATCGTCCGCGTTAACTTTCCCCGCTTTTTTAACTGGGTCCGCCAGGCCTGCCCTGCCGCGCAAAAGCGTTAACAAGGCAATAACAATCCTGTTTTTAGCGGTTTTATAAAGTTGGCCCAAGGGTTGCATTACCCTTGGGCGGCAAAAGTACGGTCGGGATAAATATCCGGGCTGTAATAGCGGAATGATCCGCTGTCATTTAGCGGCCAGAAGGGAGTAAAACTGCCGTCCTTTACTTGATAAAGGCCAAAGAGCGCGGACAAGTCGACAATAACTACGATTTTTGGCTATGTATCACTTGTTTTGCCCTAATTTAAACTGCCTGGTAAAAGGCAGTCATTCAGCATTTTATTCTGGACATTAAAACACTCGGGAAAGAAATCGCTACTGCGAAAACGGTAGCCAGGAGTGGAATACAATTCTTTGAGGAGAATGCCGGATGTTGAGTTTAAGGTCAGTGAATCAGTTTTACGGACAAACCCATACTCTGTGGGATATCAATCTGGAGCTACCACGCGGCCAGTGCACGGTGCTCATCGGTCGTAACGGCGTAGGCAAGACCACGCTGGTGAACTGCATCATGGGACATTTGCCGGTGGTCAGTGGCAGCATGACCTGGCAGTTGGCAGATGAACCGCCACAAAACCTGCTGCAACAACCGGTGGAAACCCGCACAGCGCTGGGGATAAGCTATGTGCCGCAAGGACGGCAAATCTTTTCGCAGCTCAGCGTAGAGGAAAACCTGCAGGTAGCGCTGATGGCCGGCCGCGATAAAAACCGCCGCATCCCGCCTTTGATTTACCACCTGTTCCCCAACCTGCGAGAGATGCGCAGCCGCAGAGCCGGCGACTTGTGCGACGGCGAACAACAACAGCTGGCGATTGGTCGCGCCCTGGTGCTGGAGCCTGAGTTGCTGATCCTCGATGAACCCACCAGCGGTGTGCAGCCAACGATCGCCGCCGATATCGGCAACGTGATCCGCAAGCTTAACCGCGAGCTGGGCATGACCATCCTGCTGGTGGAACACAAGCTGCCGTTTGTCCGTCGGGTAGCCGACCGTTTTTGCCTGATGGACCAGGGGCGCAGCGTCGCGGATGGCACGCTGGAACAGTTGGACGAGGAATTGATTAATGCCTATCTGGCAGTTTAAAGAGGCAATAAAGCGGGGAAAATCCTTCCCCTTCTCATCATAAAACGCTTAAATCCAGATAGTGCCCCAGTGCCTGCCGTTCGGGCTCGGGCAAGTGTGGGATCTCACCCAACAGCGGAGCCGGTAACATACGGCGCAGCGTGGCCAGATATTCCTGATGGCGGCGGCCCGGTGGGCTGACGTCATTGGCGATCCAGCCAACCAACGACAACCCTGCCTGTTTGATAGCCTGTGCAGTCAGCAGCGCATGGTTAATGCAACCCAATTTGATGCCCACCACCAAAATCACCGGCAGTTGCTCCTGCTGTACCCAGTCGGCAAAGGTATTTTGCTCAGAAAGCGGCGTAAACCAGCCTCCGGCGCCTTCGACCAGCAGCCAGTCGGCCTTCTGTTCCAGGTGGCGTAATCCGGCGGAAAGCCGGGCCAGTTCGATCGGCCGCCCTTCGTCGGCGCTGACAATATGCGGTGAGGTCGGTTCAGCAAAAACGTAAGGGTTTACTTCCTGGTAACTTAGCGCAACCGCACTGTTAGCCTGCAATGCCAGCGCATCGCCGTTACGCAAGCCTTCGGCGGTCATCTCGCTGCCGGACGCCACCGGTTTGTAACCCGCGGTACGGTAGCCTGCCAGAGTGGCGGCCTGCAACAAGGCACTGCTGGCCACGGTTTTACCCACTTCGGTATCGGTGCCGGTGACAAACCAACGCTTAATCACGATAAATCACTCCATAAACCAAATGATAACTGAGCGGAAACTGCCCGCGCCGGCAGGGGTAAGCCGCCTGCAAGGCCGCAAGCCGTCGGCGCGACAGCAGCCCGGCATCACGCCCCTGATGCAAATGGGTCGCCCCAATCCCCTTGAGCGATCGCATCAGCGCCATCACATCCGGGTAATTCAGAGTTTGCCACTCCACGTCCAACTGGTGACGGTAGTCGGCGCAGGCTGCGCTAATCTGCGCCAGCGGCAGAAAATCATTCACATGACGTTCGCCGTCCACCTGCTGCCAGGCGTCGCCCAGTTCGCCCAGCGATCCTTGTGCCAGCGTAGAAAACAGGATCACACCGCCGGGGCGGGTAACCCGATATAGCTCCGCCAAGGCGCGCGGCAGGTCACTACACCATTGCACCACCAGGCTGCTGAAGCAGATATCCACGGCGGCGTCGGGCAAGGGTACATTTTCGATATCCCCCAGCAGATAATGATCCGCCGCCTGCTGCTGACGGGCAAATGCCAGCATGCCCGGTGCCAGATCCAATGCAGTGACCTGTTTGCCGAGTTCACGCCAGCGGCGGCTAAAGTGACCGGTACCACAGCCTGCATCCAGCAGTTGCGCGCCCGGGAGCTCCAATCCCATCCCCAGCAAGCGCTCACCAACATCCCGCTGCAGTAACGCCGCCGCATCATAGCTGCCCGCGGCGCGGCTGAAGGCCGAGGCTACCGCCTGCTTATTGACTGATTCAAACGCTGACGTCATGCAATACCTCCAGCAGACGATCGATATCCTGCGGCTGATGTGCCGCCGTCAGGGTAATGCGCAAACGCGCGCCGCCCGGTGGCACCGTTGGCGGGCGGATAGCACTCACCCACAGGCCCTGCTCGCGCAGGCTTTGCGCCAGATCGAGCGCTCGCTGATTGTCCCCCACCAGCAAAGGTTGAATGGCGGTAACCGACTCCGTCAGGGTCAGCGACAACTGAGCCGCCCCCTGACGAAAACGCTGAATGTTTTCCTGCAGTCGGGCGCGTACTTCGTCACCCTGCCGAATGCAATGCAACGCCGCTTGCAATGCGCAGGCCTGCGCCGGTGGCATCGCGGTGCTGTAAATCAGATGGCGGGCAAACTGCAGCAGATATTCGGCGGTGGGCTCATCGCACAGCACCGCCGCACCGCTGAGGCCAAAGGCTTTGCCGAAAGTGACCACCAACAGTTCAGGCCTTACGCCCTGCTGCCAGCAACTGCCGCGCCCCTGTTCGCCATGAACGCCAATACCGTGCGCGTCATCTACCATCAGCCAGGCACCCGCCGCGCGGGTCAAACGGTGCAGCTCCGCCAGTGGCGCACTGTCACCGTCCATGCTGAACACCCCTTCGGTCACCGCCAACATCTGGCCGTCGCAAGGTTTAGCCAGTAAATCAGCCAGCGCCTGGGGCTGATTATGGCGAAAACGACGCAGCTGAGCCGGTGAGTGGGCAGCAGCCTCCAGCAAAGAAGCGTGGCTGAGTCGATCGGCTAAAATGCGATCCTCTGCCTGCATCAGGGCCGCCAGCAGCGCCTGGTTGGCGGCATAGCCAGAGATAAACAGCAACGCACGCGGATAGCCCAGCCACTCCGCCAGTTGCTGTTCCAACACCTGGTGTGCCGTAGAAAAACCGGTAACGTGGCCAGAGCCGCCGCTGCCGACACCATACTGCTGCGCGCCCTGCTGCCAGGCAGCGATCACCTGGGCACTCTGGCTCAGGCCCAGATAGTCATTGCCGGAGAAATTCAGGTACTGCTCGCCTTTAAGCTGAATATGGCGACCATTGCCGCCCTGATTCACCTGACGGCGACGGTAAGCGGCGCTCTGCTGCCGCGCCTCCAGCGCTTGTGCAATGCGTTGTTGCCAGCTCATTACAGTGCCGCGTTGTAAAACTCAGCGGTATCCGCCTGCATCAACTGTGCAGCCAGCGCCTGCTGTTGCTGGTTGTCGCCGTGCTCGGTTTCGGTCTGCTGCGGGTTCAGGCCCAGTTTGCGGAACAGTTGCAGATCTTTGTCTTCTTCCGGGTTTGGCGTCGTCAGCAGTTTGCAGCCATAGAAGATGGAGTTGGCACCGGCCATAAAGCACATCGCCTGAGTTTGCTCGTTCATCTGCTCACGACCGGCGGACAGACGGACGTAAGAAGCCGGCATCATGATGCGTGCCACCGCAATGGTGCGGATGAAATCAAACGGATCAACGTCCTCGTTATCTGCCAGCGGCGTGCCTTTGACCTTCACCAGCATGTTGATCGGTACGCTCTCCGGTGGCGTCGGCAGATTAGCCAACTGCACCAGCAGCCCGGCGCGGTCACGCACCGTTTCACCCAGCCCGACAATGCCGCCGGAACAGACTTTAATGCCCGCGCCGCGCACTTTACCCAGGGTATCCAGACGTTCCTGATAGCTGCGGGTGGTGATGATGTTGCCGTAGAATTCCGGCGAGGTATCCAGGTTATGGTTGTAGTAATCCAGCCCGGCATCCGCCAGCCGTTCCGCCTGCGTACCATCCAGCGTGCCCAGCGTCATGCAGGTTTCCATGCCCATCGCCTTCACCCCTTGCACCATCTGCTGCAGGTAAGGCATATCGCGCTCGTGCGGGTTTTTCCACGCCGCCCCCATGCAGAAACGGGTCGATCCATTCGCCTTGGCCTTGCGTGCCGACTCCAGTACCTGCTCCACCTGCATCAGTCGTTCCGACTCCAGGCCGGTTTTATAGCGCGAGCTTTGCGGGCAGTACTTGCAGTCTTCCGGGCATGCGCCGGTTTTGATTGATAACAGCGTGCTCACCTGTACCTGACGCGGGTCAAAGTGCTGACGGTGAACCGTCTGGGCTTCAAATAACAATTCGAGCAAAGGTTTATCAAACAGGGTCTGGGCAAGACCCACTGTCCAGTGAATGCGATCGGCCATCACGGCGTCTCCAAAATGAAAAAAGTGTCGTCAGTTTAGATATTGTGGATATACTGTCAACCATTACGAATATGATTTGGTTTACAAGTATGTCTATCACTGCCTCTGACCTTGAATTCGATCAGCGCCATATCTGGCACCCGTACACTTCCATGAGTCATCCGCTGCCCTGTTACCCGGTCGAAGCTGCCAGCGGGGTTGAACTGCAGCTGGCCGATGGCCGACGTCTGGTTGACGGCATGTCCTCCTGGTGGGCGGCCATTCACGGCTATAACCACCCGCAACTGAACCTGGCTGCCACCCAACAGCTGGAAAAGATGTCGCACGTGATGTTCGGTGGCATTACCCACCCCGCCGCGATCGCCCTGTGCCGCAGGCTGATAGCGATGACGCCTGAGGCATTGCAATGCGTATTCCTGGCGGATTCCGGCTCGGTGGCCGTAGAGGTGTCGCTGAAGATGGCGTTGCAATACTGGCAGGCTCGCGGGGAACGGCGGCAACGCATTTTGACCCTGCGCCACGGCTATCACGGCGATACCTTCGGTGCCATGTCAGTGTGCGACCCGGACAACTCGATGCACAGCCTGTATCAGGGGTATCTGGCGCCGCACCTGTTCGCTACCGCGCCGCAGTGCGGTTTCGACCAGGCCTGGGATGAAGACGATATCGCCCCCTTCGCCGCGTTGATGGAACAGCATGCCGGGGAAGTGGCCGCGGTGATCCTCGAACCGGTGGTTCAGGGGGCAGGCGGCATGCGTATCTACCACCCGACCTATCTCAAGCGGGTGCGTGAACTCTGCGATCGTCATCAGGTGCTGCTGATCGCCGACGAAATCGCCACCGGTTTCGGTCGCACCGGCAAGCTGTTTGCCTGTGAACATGCCGACGTGGTGCCGGATATTCTGTGTCTGGGCAAGGCGCTGACCGGCGGCTATATGACGCTATCTGCCACCCTGACTACTCGCCACGTAGCGGAAACCATCAGCAACGGTGCAGCCGGTTGCTTTATGCACGGACCAACCTTTATGGGCAACCCGCTGGCCTGCGCGGTAGCCAACGCCAGCCTGTCGCTGTTGGCGGAAAACCGCTGGCAGCAGCAGGTCGCCGCTATCGAAAGTCAGTTGAAACAGCAACTGTTGCCGCTGAAGGCACTGCCAAAAGTGGCGGATGTGCGGGTGTTGGGAGCGATTGGCGTGGTAGAGATGCGTGAATCGGTGGATGTGGCACAGCTACAGCGTGGCTTTGTCGAGCGCGGCGTGTGGATCCGGCCATTTGGCAAACTGATTTATTTGATGCCGCCGTATATCATTGAACCCGAGCAGCTCAGCCGTTTGACCGCCGCCGTAGCAGCCGCAGTAGAGTAATAGCTTACCAATGCTGGTCCAGATAACGGGCCAGCCACACCAGACACCCCACCCACAGCAAAATAATCATCGCCGCCGCCATCCGGCCGGTTGGATTATCGATGCGCCGTTGCGCTTTCTCACGAAACTCCGCCATCAGCAGCTTGGGGATCATCCACACCGCCAGCATAATGCCCAGCGGCACGATAATCACATCGTCCAGATAGCCCAATACCGGAACAAAATCCGGGATCAAATCTATCGGCGACACCGCATAACCCGCAACCAGCAGAGCGACCAATTTGGCATACCAGGGTGTACGCCGGTCACGAGCCGCCAGCCACAATGCATAAATGTCGCGCTTGATGCCCCTGGCCCAGCGGCGCAACCAGCCAAACCACGGCGTGCGTTTTTTGAATGAAATCATGATTACTTTATATCGAACTGTGAATGATAGTTATCGCGAATGTAGCCTCGCAGTTAATTATGGTAACCCATAGATAAGGCTACTGGCGAGATACAATGCTGCTTGTATTGTTCCGCCAAAACGGTCTAGCTTAGGAGTTCTGCTTTTACCGACAACAGGGAGCCACCATGACTTTTCGTTTATACAGCAATGAGTTGCAGGACGGCGCAAAAATGCCGGAGCGTCAGGTGTTTAACGGCATGGGTTATCACGGCGATAACCTGTCACCACATCTGGCCTGGGATGGCGTGCCGGAAGGCACCAAGAGCTTTGTGATTTCGGTATACGATCCCGATGCCCCGACCGGCTCCGGCTGGTGGCACTGGGTGGTAGCCAATATCCCAGCGGCAACGCGTGAACTTCCTCCGGGCGCAGGCTCTGGCAAAGGTGGCCTGCCGGCCGGGGCAATCCAGACCCGCACCGACTTTGGTTCTGCCGGTTACGGCGGCGCAGCCCCGCCGCAGGGCGAAAGCCACCGCTATCACTTCACCGTGCATGCGCTGGACGTAGAAAGCATTGAGGTGGATGAAGGCTCCAGCGGCGCACTGGTTGGTTTTAACGTGCACTTCCATAGCCTCGGCAGCGCTACGCTGACGGTGAAATACAGCTGATTATTGGTTAATAAAAGGCTCTTTCGAGCCTACTTTCCAATAATTCATACCCTATGGATTTCAAGTTGCAGCTAGGCGACCAGCTCGCTCATCCCCAGGCGCTGACTTAAGTAAGTAACTGGGGTGAGCGACAAATCTGTCGGGAACAGATTTGAACGCTGCTTGCAGCGGCCCCGAAGGGGCAAGACCCCCGGATGGGTCTTGTAAAGCAGGTAACAACGCTGCAGCTTGAAAGACGACGGGGATTTTTACTTAGCCAGGATGCTTACCCACATCGGGCCCTTACCTACCGGGTACCTTGCCAGCGTGGTCAGCTTGCCGCTGGCCTGCTCAATCTCATACACCCCGATATGACCGGACTTCTGACCGGAAGAAATCACAAAGCGGCCGCTGTGGTCGATATTGAAGCCACGCGGCTGCTCTTCGGTCGGATGATAACCGACCACCGACAAGGTACTGCCATCTTCGGACACGCTGAAAACCGTCAGGATACTGGCGGTACGGTCACTGGTGTACAGGAAGCGGCCGTTCGGCGTGATATGAATATCCGCCGCCCAGCGGGTACCGTTGAAATCGGTCGGCATGATATCCAGCGTTTGCACCAGAGTATATTTGCCGCCGTTTTCGCTGATGGCGAATACGTCTACCGTGCCATCGAGCTCATTGACGCAGTAAGCATATTTGTCATTAGGGTGGAATGCCATATGACGCGGGCCTGCGCCGGTGGCAGTCGTCACGGCTTCCTGAGCGTGCGCTGTCAGTTCACCTTGCAGATCCAGATTAAACAGACGGATGCGATCTTCTTTCAGGCAAGGCACCAGCAACAGTTGATTGGTCGGGTCGATATTGGCCGAGTGCGGCGCGCTCAAACCGTCGATCTGCTGGATAGGCGCTACCACCACGCCATCATGGCCGATAGGGCTGACGCTGGCACAGTTACCGCTGTAAGAAGCGGAAAACAGATAGCGCCCCTGTAAATCGGTAGAAATATGGGTCGGGCTGCCAGGCAAGGGTGCCATACCGGCCTGTTGCAATTTGCCGTCCGCCTCAATGCGATAGCTGACAATACCGAAAGCCGGGCGCACACCCACGTACAGATGCGTTCTGTCCGGATGGATCGCCATCGGTTGCACCTGGCCCGGCGCCTCGACGGTCTGCAGCAACTCTAACGCACCCGCGTCGCTTAACTGCCACACGTGAATCTGTTGGCTTTCCGGGCTGGCGACATAAACGATTTGCTTCATGAATTCTCCTTGAATAGGGTAAAAGAGAAACCGGTTTCAGGTTTTTCGGTTTCCCCTAGCTTACCTCACATCCGTGACCTGTTGCAGATGAAATCTGTGCGGTTTTATCCGTTGCTTATCCGGTGTACCATCAGTTTAATTTTGTTGCTAACGATAATGAGATCCCTATGAGCTACCGCGTCATTGCCCTCGATCTGGATGGCACCTTGCTGGACAACCAAAAACGCATTTTACCGCAGTCACTGGCAGCCCTGGCCCAGGCGCGCGCCGCCGGCGTCAAAGTCGTGGTAGTCACCGGTCGCCATCATGTGGCGATCCACCCGTTCTATCAGGCGCTGGAGATAGACACTCCGGCAATCTGCTGTAACGGCACCTATTTGTATGACTTCCAGCAGAAAAAAGTGCTGGCGGCCGATCCGCTGGAAAAAGATCGGGCCAAGCTGGTGTTGCAGATGCTGAAACAAAGCGACATTCATGGCCTGATGTACGTGGACGACGCCATGCTGTATCAGGAGCCGAGCGGCCACGTCACCCGTTCATTGGCCTGGGCAGAAACCCTGCCGCCGGCGCAACGCCCAACGCTGTTGCAGGTTAACAGCCTGGTTCAGGCGGCCGATGAGGCGCAGTCGATCTGGAAGTTCGCCACTTCGCATGCCGACATTCCTGCGCTGCGCCGCTTTGCCGAAACGGTAGAAAAAGAGCTGGGGCTGGCCTGCGAATGGTCGTGGCACGATCAGGTCGATATTGCCAAAGGCGGTAACAGCAAAGGGAAACGCCTGCAGCAATGGGTGGAGTCACAGGGTTTAAGCATGAGCCAGGTGGTGGCCTTCGGGGATAACTACAACGATCTCAGCATGCTGGAAGCGGTAGGCCTGGGTGTCGCCATGGGTAACGCCGATGACGCCATCAAACAACGCGCCGATCTGGTGATTGCCGATCACCTGCAGCCGGGCATTGCCGAAGTCATCCGCACTCGAGTCTTGGGTCAGTAATGCCGTCGCCCTCCCCACCGGGAGGGCCGAATTCAACGCGCCTCGCGGCTGATCGACACGCTTTTGACCTGCGCATACAGCCACTGCCCCGGCCGGATCGCCAGTTCGTCTCGCGCCCACGGCGTAATACGCGCCCAGAGTACACTTTCTCCTACCGCCAGTTTCACCTCCACCTGCCCGTCAACCTCCAGGCACTCGGTCACCCTGGCCGGCAAGACGTTGCGGATACTGCTGTTGACCGGTGGTTGTAATACCAGCGAAACATCGGCCGCGTTGATGCGGATACGCAATTGGGCACCCAGGGCGGCGTCGACGCCGCTGACCCATAATCGCTGGTCACCCAATGCCAGCGCCGTCATCGCATAACGCGTGTGATGTTCAATTACGCTGACGCGCAGCACGCTGCTCTGATCCTCACGCTGCAGCCAGGGCCGCAACGCGCTGCTGGCCCACACTTCCTCCAGCCCGCCGAACGCCCTTACCTGGCCGCTGTCGAGCACCATCACCTGCTCCGCCAGGCGCAGAATTTCGTCCATGCTGTGGCTGACGTAAAGAATGGGGATATTAACGTCCTGCGCCAAACGTTCCAGATAGGGCAATAGCTCGCGCTTGCGTGGCAAGTCCAGTGAGGCCAGCGGCTCGTCCATCAACAGCAACTCCGGCGCGGTCAGCAAGGCGCGACCAATCGCCACCCGCTGTTTTTCACCGCCAGACAGCGTCAATGGCAGACGATTAAGCAACGGAGCGATGCCCAGCAGCTCGACAATATTGTCAAACTGCGCGCGCATACCGGCCGCCATACCGTATTGCAGGTTGCCGCGTACCCGGTAATGCGGGAACAGGCGTGCGTCCTGAAACACATAGCCAATGCGACGTTTTTCCGGCGGCAGGCACAGGCCACGGGCGGTATCCACCAGCGTGCGACCATTAAGGACAATACGCCCCTGCTGCAAGCGGGTCAGGCCACCGATGGCGTTGATTAGTGAGGTTTTGCCGGCACCGGACAGGCCAAAAATCGCGGTAATGCCCTGAGCAGGCAGATCGGCACGCACATTAAGATTCAGATCGCCAAGGCGTTGGGAAAAATCCAGCTCCAGCATTTATACGCCCATCCGTTTGCGTCCCCAGCGGGCCAGCCACTCGGAAACCATCAATGAAACCAGTGACAGCACAATAGCAATCACGCACAGGCGTGCGGCGGCAGATTCAGCCCCCGGCGTTTCAATCAGGGTATACATTGCCGACGGGATGGTACGCGTCTCACCGGGAATATTGGAAACAAAGGTAATGGTGGCGCCGAACTCACCCAGCGAACGGGCAAAACCCAGCACCACGCCGACGATCAATCCCGGTAACGAAAGCGGCAGGGTAATGGTGAAAAACACCCGCCATGGGTTGGCACCAAGAGTACGGGCAGCCTGTTCCAGACGGGTATCTACTGCCTCCAGCGCCAACCGGATGGCGCGGACCATCAGCGGAAAGGCCATCACGGCGGAAGCCAGGGCGGCACCGCGCCAGCTAAAGCTGAAACTGAAACCGAACCAGTCATACAGCCATTCACCAACCGCGCCGCGCCGCCCCATGGAGATCAGCAATAAATAGCCCACCACCACCGGCGGCAGCACCAGCGGCAGGTGAATAATACCGTCCAGCAGCGACTTGCCGGGAAACTGACAGCGGACCAACACCCAGGCCATCAGAATGCCAAAAGGTAAGCTGAACACCACCGCCACGGAGGACACTTTCAGGCTCAGCTCAACCGCCTGCCACTCATACTCGCTCAAAATCATTTACGCGGGGAGAATCCATAATGTTTGAAAATAGCCGCCGCTTCCGGGCTCTTCAGGTAGCTGTAGAACGCGCTGACGGCCGGTGTCTGATGACCTTTAACGATGGCCATCGGGTATTCAACCGGTTTGTGACTGTCTTCCGGGAAGATAGCCACTACGCTGACTTTATCACTGGCTACCGCGTCTGAGCCATAAACAATGCCCAGCGGCGCTTCACCACGCTCCACCAGCGTCATGGCACTGCGTACGTTGTTGGCACGCGCCAGTTTAGGCTCCAGAGCAGTCCAGGCCCCCAGATTTTGCAGTGCTTCCTTGGCATAGATACCGGCCGGTACGTGATCCGGGTCGCCCACCGACAGGCGGCCGCCATTAAGCAGCTTCGTCCAGTCTGTCTGCTTATCGAGCGTGATTTTAGCCTGTTTGGCATCTTTGCCGGCGATCAGCACCAATTCGTTACCCAGTAAGGTATAGCGGGTGTCTTTGACCATCTGCTGTTTATCGATGGCATAATCCATCCACTGCTGATCGGCGGAGATGAACAAATCGGCCGGAGCGCCCTGCTCTATCTGGCGTGCCAGCGTGGAAGAGGAAGCGAATGAGGAGACGACCTGAACATCCTTGCCCTTCTGATACTGGGTTGCGATGTCCTGCAAGGCGTTAGTCAGCGACGCCGCCGCAAAAACGGTCACTTTTTCCGCCGCAGAAGCCTGCATAACCAGACCGGACACCAATACGATACCGCCGACCCACTTGGTCCATTGCTGTTTCATTGTTTTCTCCGCAAGTTAACGTGCATTATCACCCTTCGTTATATAAAAAATAATATAACGTCACGCAGAAGCTTGTCATGCGGTTTATCGGCACAGTGGGAGATAACTTGAGAAACACCCACCGAACGATGCCGGCGGGTATATACCCGTCATCTTTCAAGCCGCAGCGTTGTTATCTGCACTTGCTCCCCCCAGTAACTTACTCGAGTAAGCGCCTGGGGATGAGCAAGCTGGCCGCCTGGCTGCAACTTGAAAGCTATAGGGTATTAATAGAGGAAAGGTGGTGCTAGGTGCGGTTCTCTTTAGAATGACCCACTTTGGAGAATACGTTGAACACCTCGCCCAAACCGTAGATCAAACCGAGAATGATGGCCATGACAATCGGCACCATCACTACGGCGAACAGCAAACTTATCAATAATTCCATCATGGTAGCCTCACTTAACTGCCATTGAGCGGTAATGAACACCGCTACCTGTGTTTTACTTTAAACCAAAATACACACTAAAACGTGGTTATTTTAAAGACTGGACGAAATTTGTAACCGGCCAAACGTGCCATTTGTGCCGCAAGCTATAATCCCTACAACCAATGAGCACTACTGGGCCGGGTAATAGATCAGCGGTGCGGCATAATCGCCAACCGTCGCCAGTCGAGCTTCTACACCATACACCTGGTCAATAATTTCCGGCGTCAACACCTCCTCCGGTGAGCCAAATGCGTGCATATACCCCTGCTTTAGCAGCATCAGACGGTCGCAGTAACAGGCCGCCAAATTCAGGTCATGCAGTGACACCACCACGCTGATGCCCAGTCGTCGCAGTAAAGCCATAAACTGTTGCTGGTGGGCAATATCGAGATGATTGGCAGGCTCATCCAGCAGCAACCACGGGGTTTGCTGTGCCAGTGCCCGCGCCAAATGAACCCGCTGTTGCTCGCCACCGGACAATTGATGCCATTCCCGTTCGGCAAGCCGCGAAATGCCCACTTGCTCCATCGCCAGCCCGGCAATGCGGTAGTCTTCTGCGCTAAACCCCGCCCAGCGGCTGGCGTAAACCAGGCGCCCGAGCAGCACCACGTCTTTTACCGGTATGGCAAAAGCCCCGGGTCCGGACTGTTCGAGGAAAGTCATACTTTTGGCGCGTTCACGCCCTGACAGGCTGGCGATGTCGGTATCTTGCAGATAAACCCGCCCAAGCTTCGGCGAAATCAACCCTGCCAACAGCTTGAGCAAGGTGGACTTTCCGCTACCGTTGACGCCAAGCAACCCGGTAATTTCACCGGGGCGGGCATGGAAGCTAAGGTTCTCCAATACCCTTCTCTCCGGCGTTGACCAACCCAAGCGTTCGGCACGCAGTCCCGGCAAATCCTTTGCAGCCGTCATGCGTTTATTTTCCGATACAGCAACGCCAGAAACACCGGCACGCCCAACAGGGCGGTCAATACCCCCACCGGCAGCTCGCGCGGCGCGAACAGGGTTCTGGCCAGGGTATCTGCCGCCACGGCAAATAGCGCACCGCACAATACGCTGGCCGGCAGCAGTACCCGGTGACGCGGCCCAACCAGCAGCCTGGCGACATGCGGCACCGTCAGGCCGATAAACCCCACCGCGCCGCTGAACGCGACGATAACGGCGGTCAGCGCCATAGTGATGACATACAGCAACAGCTTCAGCGGCGCCACCGCCACCCCCAAAGAGGCCGCCGTCAGACCGCCAAAGGCCAAGGCATCCAGCTCCCCGCCCTCATCCAGCAAACCAGCAACGCCAGCGCCAGCAGTAGCGCGACCAAACCGACCTGTGACCAGCGGGCGTCACTGAAGGATCCCAGCAACCAGAACATCACACCGCGGGTGGCATTGGCATCCGCCTGCCACAAGGTAATCAGCGAGGTCAGGGCTGAAAGCAACTGCGTGACAGCCACCCCGGCCAGAATAAACAGCGTTGACTCCGCGTGCAGAGAACGCCCGGCAAGCAGTAAAACCAACGAAAATGCCCCGGCCGCGCCGATAAACGCCCCGCCGGATACCGACAACAGGCCACCGCCCAGCCCCAACACCAGCACCAAAACCGCACCCACTCCGGCGCCGGAGGAGATCCCCAGCACCCAGGGGTCGGCCAACGGGTTGCGCGTCAGTGACTGCAGAATAGTGCCGGCCAGCGCCAGCCCGGCGCCTGCCACCGCCGCCAGCAAAGCTCTCGGCATTCTCAGCGACCAAATTATTCGTTGATACACTTCGGTGTTGCCCTGAGCATTAGCGCCACCGGGATCAGATAAAATCTGCCATGCGTCATACAGCGATATCGGCGCCGGTCCGTACAGCGAAGCGCCCAGCAAAAACAGCGGCAGCACCAGAGCCAGTATTAACAACCAGCCCCCTGAGCGCCCCGGCAGCAGAGTGAAACGGCGACGTACAGACCCGTCCATGCTATTTCCAGCCTGCAATCACGTAGTCATCCAGCAACTGCCAGACAGGCCCGGCCTCGGTGAAACCCGCCTGCCTCAGGCTGGTAACCTGAAAGTCCAGCGCGGTCGCCGGGGGAACCGGCCGCCCGGCAAACAGGCTTTCGCGCGCTTGTCGATATTGCGCCAGTTCCGGCAGCTCCTGCACGTTGGCAAACCACCGATCCCAATCCTCAACGCCGTCCTGCCAGGCCTGTTGTTGCGTCTGTTCATCATGCTGTTCGGCCAGCGCTTTAACCCGCGGGTGCCGATGATCAAAGCGCTGATGATCGGCGTTCAAAAAAACGCCACCGTCAGGCAACAGCTCGGCGATATTGCGGTACAAAACCCCCTGATGCTCCGGCATCAGCCAGTGCAGCGCAGTGCTGGAAACCACCGCCTGCGGTGCCAGGCCGTCGAGAGATGCAAAACACTCCGGGTCGGCAAGATCGGCCTGAATGATACGGATCCTGTCACCGTATTGCGCCAGTGCACCCCGCGCGATAGCCAGCAATAACGGATCGAGATCCACCGCCGTTACTCTGGCCTGTGGGAAGCGCTGAAGAATGCGCAGGCTAAGCGATCCTGGGCCACAGGCCAGATCCAGTACCTGAAAATCCTGGCCCACCGAGAGCTCCAGCACGTCCAGCTGGGCATTAAAACGTGCTTCCCGCTCGGCGATGTAAGCGCTCTGTTGTTGATCCCACGAGGCCAGCAGTGAAGAGAATGAAAACGAGGACATATCAGGGTTCCTTATTGGAGGTGGCTAAGCGTAAGGCCTGCTGCTGCAGGCCCGTTATTAAGCGGTGCAAAGCCGCAACCGTGCGGACCGAAGGATCCAGATCATAGCCGGGCAAAATCACATAGCGTTTTTGCCGCACGGCACGCAGGCTGGCGGTCAGGGGGTGGTGCTCTAAAAAATGGATTTTATCTTTGGCGCTGTCGCCAAGGCCGCCACGGGGCAGATCGCCAAGTACAATCAGATCGGGATCGCGGGCGGCGATAGTTTCCCAGGAGACGGTGGGCCAAAGTTCGGGCAGATCGCCAAACAGATTTTCGCTGCCGACCTGCCGGGTTAGTAGTGCCGGTGCGCCGCAGCAGCCAGCCACATAAGGGGTTTGAGTGCCGGCATACCACCAGAGTATCCGTCGATGAGGGAGCGCTGCCGCCTGCAGCCCCAGATCACGCAGCTGAGTTTGCAGATGCTGAATTAAGATTTCGGCGTCGCGGGAAACATCAAAAATGCGGGCGATATCCCGCAGTTCGGCAAAAATGCCGTCAAAGCTGGCCGATGAGCTGGCCGCGCTTTGCTGACCTCCGCAGACATTGGGCGAGAGATAGGTGGCGATCCCCCACTCTGCCAGCCGGTCGCGATTGGCTGTTTCCGGACTGTTGAACCAGTAATAGCTGGCCGAATAGATAAAATCCGGGTTCAACAGCAGCAAAGATTCCCCCGCCGGTGGCGCAGTGGCCGACAGTTGGCTCAGTACCTTGCCCCATCTGGCAGGCACCGGAGAAGAAGCTGTATCCCGCGCATAGTCATAGCCAATAATCCCGATAATGCGCTGAGCCAACCCCAGTGCCAGCAGGTTTTCCAGCGCGGGGTTGGCGTACACCAGCACGCGTTCCGGCACCACCGGGTAACGGTACTGTTGGCCACAGTTGTTGAGCGCAACAGGCCCGGCCTGCACCAGCGTACTCAACAGCAGCCCCAGCGCGAGCAACAGGCGAATTATCGGCTGCATGACGCTATCAGAACCTCACCGAAATAAAACTTTCATAAGTTCGCGACGGTGCAATCAGCACCTGATCCGGGTAGGTTCGCTGGTAGGCATACAGTTGATTGGTGGCGTTTCTAATGCGTACCCCCACGTCGACCACCGGCGTGAGCTGATAGTCTGCCGCCAGATCGAGCGTGGTATAGGCCGGCATTTTGCGTTGGTTGGCATCGTCGTTATAACTGCTGCCCACGTAGCGCAGCGATGACGTGAGCCCCAGTTGCTGAGTCGGCTTGTAACGAGCGGTGAGGTTGGCGGTCCAGTCGGGGATGTAAGCCGGGCGATTGCCGTTATAACTGCGCAACGGGCTACCACCGCGATATTCATCATAGCGGGCGTGAGTATAGGCCGCGTTGGCAGCCAGCTCCCATTGCCAGCTGGGACGCAGCATCAGGCTTAACTCTACGCCACGCGAAGTTTGCCGCCCGACCGCATTCAGCGTATCCGGCTGTTGCGCATTCGGCACGAACAGGTTGTCCTTGCGCAGTTCGTACAGCGCCAACGTGGCTTCGCCCTTGCTATCCCAAAACTGCCCCTTGGCACCGATTTCCCACTGGCGCGCCCGGGTGAGCGGCAAGCCGGTTTGCGCCGGGCTTAAAAAGAACAGATCGTTGCCAGGCTCCTGGCCGGTGGTGAAGTTGGCATAGATATTAAGATTGTCAGTTAACGCATAGCTGGGGCCCAGGCTCCAGATGCTGAAGACGTAGGTGTGCTGATGGGTTTCCTCTTGCGGACTCTGGAAATGCCAATCCATCTGCATATGGTTGTACCGTAACTGCCCCAGCAGGGTTAAGCGGTCGGTCAGGCTGAAACGGTCTTCGAGAAATCCGGCGTACTGGTTTTGCGTGACGTGGCGAACCGGGGTGCGCTGACGGTCCGTTCCCTGTGAAAAATCTTCTCTGACCGGTGCCTGCAGTGGCACATTTTCAGAGCCGGGAAAGCCGTTGGAGTAGTACTGAAAGCGCCGTTTGCTCACATCAACACCCATCACCAGCCGGTTGTCAAAACCGCCCAATGGCCGATCGAACACCAGTGAACTGCGGTTACCGATCAGACTGTCGTCATGGGCCAGCGCACCGAAAGAATCACGGTTGACGTAACCGGGCTGAGTCGCCGCCGAGGTACGAAAGCGTTCAACATTTCGCCACTCACGAAAGCCGCTGTAGTAGTAAAACTGGTTATGCAGCTCGATTTCCGGCGTGGTGAACCAGTCCAGACTGGCCTGGAACGAGGTCGCGTTGCTCTGGATCCGGCTGTCGGTCAGGTTGTTGTAGTTAATATCGCGCAGTTCGCGGGCAATCTGCCCTTCCACCAGCGGCGTGCCGTAGTAAGGATTGGTGGTGCGGTTAAGCATGCGATCCAGGCTCAACGTCAGCAGAGCATTCTCTGTCAGCTTAAATAGCAAGGAGCCTGACACCCGTTTCTGTTTGTCACGCTCATATAGCACGTTGGTGCCGCTGTCGCTGCCGCTGACGTCCAGCCGATACGCCGCCACGTCATCCAACAACGTTCCCCCGGAACCGAGATGCAGGCGCTGGCTGTTATAACTCGACAGCCCGTAGTCGAGCTCAACGGGCTGGCGGCTGAAGGTCGGCTGGCGCGAGATCAGATTGACGCTGCCGCCGGCGGCGCTCAGACCATTCAACACCGAGCCGGGGCCGCGCAGAACTTCTACGCTGCCGTAGTGGGAAGGGTCCGCTAATTGGAGGGTACTGCCGGGAGTTTCGACACCGTTATACAGCCAGGATACCGGCCGGAAACCGCGGAGCGAAAAGTTATTGCTGAGCGTCGGCGAGGCCACGCCTGACATACCGGGCGCGTGTTCAACCACCTCTGCCAGCGTCCGATCGCCACGCTGCTCAATAGCCTGCTGACTGATAACATCGACACTGCGCGGCGTTTCCTGGCTAGTCAGGCCCAGGCGTGAAGCCGTCTGGGTAACGGTATTTAACCCGCCATAAGGGCTTTGCGCCTGGGCTGATGCTTCAACGGTCACGCTGTCTTCGCAGCGCGGTGAGTTTTCGGTTTTACTGCAGTCCGCGGCGGCCTGTACGGTGCCCGACAGGCTGAAAAACAAGGCCGTGGCCAGATAATAAGGTGGTTTTTTGGGCGTGACGAAACGCCGACGTGCAGCACTCATTTACAGCATCCCTGTGGTGAAATAAAAACCCGGTACGGCCGAAGACCGTTATTGTATTTTTTGTTATGTTATAACATACCACAAACCGGAGGCCAGTTTTTATTGTCCCTGTGTCACCGCGCCCATCACGGTTGGCGACGCATCATTTGGCGCTTTGTCCACAAATCAGCGACAATAACCCTTTTGCAGCCGACAGGACGTGTTATGCAGGCCGAAATTCTTCTTACTCTCAAACTCCAGCAAAAACTGTTCGCCGATCCGCGCCGTATCGCGCTGCTTAAGCAGGTCCGACACACCGGCTCCATCAGTCAGGGGGCTAAATTGGCAGGCATCAGCTATAAGAGCGCCTGGGACGCGATTAACGAAATGAACCAGTTGGCGGAGCAGACGGTGGTGGAACGCGCTACCGGCGGCAAAGGCGGCGGCGGTGCTCAGGTAACCCATTATGGTGAACGGCTGATCCAGCTTTACGATCTGCTGGGGCAGATCCAGCAAAAAGCCTTCGACGTACTGCAGCAAGACAACCTGCCACTCGACAGCCTGCTGGCGGCCATCTCACGTTTTTCGCTGCAAACCAGCGCGCGCAACCAATTTTTCGGTACGGTGATCGAACGCGACCATCAGCAAGTGCAGCAACATCTGGATATTTTACTGAACGACGGCAAAACCCGTCTCAGCGCAGCCATTACCCAGCAAAGCGCCGATCGACTGCAGCTCTCGCCCGGTAAGGAAGTGCTGGCATTGATTAAAGCGCCGTGGGTAAAGCTGAACACCGATCCGGCACTGGCCGGTGCGGCAGACAATTCACTGGCTGGCGTGGTGGCCAGCATCCAGCCAGGTGCCGATCACTGCGAAGTTTTGGTCAGGCTAAGCGGAGGCGAAACCCTGTGCGCCACCCTGACCACCCCGGAGTTACAACAGCTTAAATTGCAGCCCGGCAGTGCAGTATATGCCTTGTTTAACGCCGATCGCGTGATTGTCGCCACGTTGTGTTAAACGCAACGTAACGTTGCATTTTTGCCGATTGACATCACCCTGCAATGCGCCTATTTCTAAACAAAATAATTGCATAAAAAGGAACAGGTGATGTCGTCGTTGCACATTTCGCAAGGTTCATTCCGCTTAAGCGATACCCGCACCCTGACGCTGGATGCGCTGGATATTCAGGCCGGCGACAGTTGGGCCTTTGTCGGCGCCAACGGCAGCGGTAAATCTGCTCTGGCTCGCGCGCTGGCCGATGAGCTGGTGTTATTGAGCGGCGAGCGGCGCAGCGATTTCCGCCATGCGGTACGTATCTCTTTTGAACAGTTGCAAAAGCTGGTCAGCGACGAATGGCAACGCAACAACACCGACCTGCTCAGCCCTGGTGAAGAAGATACCGGCCGTAGCGTGGCGGAAATCATTCAGGAAGAGCTCAAGGACCCAGCCCGCTGCGCGCAATTGGCCAAACAGTTCGGCATTACCCCGCTGCTGTCACGCCGCTTCAAATATCTTTCCACCGGTGAAACACGCAAAACCTTGCTGTGCAGGGCGCTGATGCCGCAACCCGACTTGCTGATCCTCGATGAGCCTTTTGACGGGCTGGATGTCAATTCGCGCGCCCAATTGGCTGCGCTGCTGAGCGATCTTTCAGGGCATGGCTATACCCTGGTGCTGGTACTCAACCGCTTTGACGAAGTGCCGGACTTTATCCGTCAGGTGGGCGTATTGGCAGACTGTACTTTGGCAAGTCAGGGAACACGGCAGCAGGTGATGGCGGACGCACTGGTCGCCCAACTGGCACACAGTGAGAACCTGGATGGTCTGGCGCTGCCGGAAACCGAAGATCCCGCGCAAAAAACCACGCTGCCGGCAGACCAACCCTTAATCACCCTGCGCGATGGCGTGGTCAGTTATAACGATCAACCGATCCTCAACCATCTCGACTGGCAGGTTAACCCCGGTGAACACTGGCAGATCGTCGGCCCGAACGGTGCCGGTAAATCCACCCTTCTCAGCCTGATCACCGGCGATCATCCTCAAGGGTACAGTAACGATCTTACCCTGTTCGGTCGCCGTCGCGGCAGCGGCGAAACCATCTGGGATATCAAACGCCATATCGGCTACGTCAGCAGCAGCCTGCATCTGGACTACCGCGTCAGTGCCAGCGTGCGTACCGTCATCCTGTCCGGCTTCTTCGATTCGATAGGCATTTATCAGGCAGTGTCCGACCGCCAGCGGCAATTGGCCGACCAATGGCTGGCGCTGCTGGGGCTGGGTGGCTCAAAGGGTGAAGCCCCATTCCACAGCCTGTCCTGGGGCCAGCAACGGCTGGCATTGATTGCCCGCGCACTGGTCAAGCACCCAGCGCTGCTGATCCTCGACGAGCCGCTACAGGGGTTGGATCCGCTCAATCGCCAACTGGTGCGCCGTTTTGTCGACGTGTTGATCGGCCAGGGCGCAACCCAGCTGCTGTTTGTTTCGCATCATGCAGAGGACGCGCCACAGAGTATTACCCACCGCCTGAGCTTTGTGCCTGACGGCGACGGCTATCGTTACCAACGCGATGCGCTGAACTGAAAAATCCGGATGGGTGGCCTTACCACTCATCCGATGACATATCCGGCAACACTTCCCCGGTAACACATCACATTTGGCCTTTTATCATAAGTGGAAAGGGTTCGTTTCTGGAGACACTATGTCCGCCGCACTGATTATTATCGATCTTATCGACGATCTGATTGGCCCCAAAGGACGTGCAAATCATTGTCGTGAACAGGTGATCGCGCAAAATCTGATTGCCAACACCAATGCCGCTGCGGCTTACGCTCGGGTACGCAAAATTCCGGTGATTTGGGTGCGCGTCGGCTTTGCCGATGACTATCACGATATTCCTGCCCACTCTCCGCTGTTCAACCACCTAAAACAGATCGGCGCGCTGCGTTTAAGCAGTGCAGGTTGCCAGTGGGATAAGGATTTGCAGGTCTTACCGGCGGATTTTCAGTTCGAAAAGAACGGTGTTTGCGCCTTTGCCGGTAACAATTTGTTAGCCTGGCTGCAGCAGCATCACTGCCATCATTTATTGCTGGGCGGCGTCAGTACCCCGCTGGCAATAGAGAGCACCGCCAGACAGGCGCACGACGCCGGTTTTCAGGTCAGCATCTTGCAGGACTTGTGCGCCGCGCCGACTCTGGAGATGCACCAGCAGAGTCTGGATATTCTGCAGAATCTGGCGGAAATCACTCGTTCATCGACCTGGATGAAGGGCTGAACGCACTATTTCACCCACTGCACCGACCTTTACTGTCATTTCACTGTGCTACTATCCAAAATAGTGCCCAACTCACCGATCATTAGCACACCGATAAAGCAATGATTGCCTTCGGTAATGGGCACCGTGTGCATATTTTAAAGGGACATAGTTATGTGGGGCGTACTGGCTACGGCGTTATTCTTTTTGCCATTTAACCGGCTTATTGCCTGGGTAATTTTGGCTGCATCGGCAGGAATGGGGATGTACCATGGAGTACTGACCCCGCTCAGCCTGGCGTGTTTATTAGGTATTTTCGCTCTTGCAGGATTGCGACACCATTTTCGTGCTCAGCGCAATCTGGCGGTTGCACTCGAAGTGCTGGTGGTCGCGAGCTGTGTGGCGCTATTTCTGCATTGGGTGCCGGGGTTCCATAACCAGTTGATGATTGACGGTGATAAAGCCGGCCCATTGAGCGCGCCGTTCACCATGTATTACAACTTCGACAAGGCGCTGGTGCCCTTCCTGCTGTTTGCCTGTTTGCCGACGTTGTTTACGGCACAAACCGGTAAAAGCGCGAACAAATCCGGTTGGATCGCGCTGATTATCAGCGTTCCGGCCTTGCTGCTGTTGGCGGTGGCTCTCGGCGGCCTGAAGATTGAACTGCATGCCCCAGCCTGGATCCTGGTATTTGTCATGGCCAACCTGTTCTTTGTCTGTATGGCCGAAGAAGCCTTGTTTCGTGGCTATCTGCAGCAACGTCTCAGTCAGTGGTTAGGGGCCTGGCCGGCCTTGATTATCGCCGCACTGATCTTCGGCGCTGCGCACCTGGCTGGCGGTATGCTGATGGTGGCTTTCGCTACGCTTGCCGGGCTGATTTACGGTCTGGCGTGGATGTGGAGCGGCCGCCTGTGGGTGCCGATTCTGTTCCACTTCGGGCTTAATCTGACCCATCTGCTGCTGTTCACTTACCCGCTGTACCAGCACCCCTGATTTTCATAACCGGCAGGTAAATCCCTGCCGGTTATGCCGGTGAAAACGCTATCACTCACCCCTGATTGTTACTTTTCCTGCTTTATCTCCCCCTGGCGTACTGGCCGTATTCTTGCTTGTTCCAGGTTGTGTAAACGATTCCATTTTTCGCTCTGGATCACCTTTTTACTCCAAAGGGCATGCTATATTTTTGGCCATAGCTATCCATTTACATGAGTGAAAGGTGCGTTAGCGGCAGGTGAAAGCGATTACACACAGCCGTAGCGACCAAGAAAAAGGAACCGTCATGACGGATTTTAATCCCATCGATCATCCCCACCGCCGCTACAACCCGCTGACCGGCCAATGGGTATTGGTATCCCCCCACCGCGCCAAACGTCCCTGGCAGGGCCAACAGGAAGCCACGCAGCTTGAAACACTGCCGCAGCACGATCCGGACTGCTTCCTCTGTCCGGGGAATACCCGCGTCACCGGTGATAAAAACCCGAATTATCAGAACACCTATGTGTTCACCAATGACTTTGCCGCGTTAATGACCGACACCCCGCCGGCGCCAGAGAATCAGGATCCCTTAATGCGTTGCCAGAGCGCACGCGGCACCAGCCGGGTGATCTGCTTCTCCCCCGATCACAGCAAAACCCTGCCGGAGCTTACGCTGCCGGCCCTGGAAAGCGTGATCGCCGCCTGGCAGGAACAGACTACCGATCTGGGGCGCAGCTATCCGTGGGTGCAGGTATTTGAAAATAAAGGCGCGGCGATGGGCTGCTCCAACCCGCATCCGCATGGTCAAGTTTGGGCCAACAGTTTCCTGCCCAATGAAGCTGAGCATGAAGATCGCCTGCAGCGCGAGTATTTCCAGCAACACCAATCCTCAATGCTGCTGGACTACGTGCAGCGCGAACAGGCTGACGGCAGCCGCACGGTGGTGGAAACCGAACACTGGCTGGCGGTCGTCCCCTACTGGGCCGCCTGGCCGTTTGAGACGCTGCTACTGCCGAAAACCGCAGTGCAACGCATGACCGATCTTGGCACCGCAGAGAGCCGCGATTTGGCGCTGGCGCTGAAAAAACTCACCAGCCGTTACGACAACCTTTTCCAATGTTCCTTCCCTTACTCCATGGGCTGGCACGGCGCACCGTTCAATGATGCGGATAACCGCCACTGGCAGCTGCATGCCCATTTCTATCCGCCACTGCTGCGTTCCGCCACGGTGCGTAAATTTATGGTGGGTTATGAGTTGCTGGCGGAAACCCAGCGTGACCTGACTGCAGAACAGGCCGCAGAACGTCTGCGTGCCGTTAGCGATATTCATTACCGTGAAGCCGGAGCCAAAAAATGAGTTTGAAGAACCTTACCCACACCCTGTTTACCGAACATTTTGGCTACGCGCCCACGCTGACGATTCAGGCTCCTGGCCGGGTGAATTTGATCGGCGAACACACCGACTATAACGACGGTTTTGTGCTGCCGTGCGCCATTGACTATCAGACAGTGATCGCCTGTGGCAAACGCGACGATCGTCAGATCCGAGTGATCGCCGCCGATTATGAAGGCCAGCAGGATCAATTCTCTCTCGACAGCCCGATCGTCAGCCATCCGGATCAACGCTGGTCCGATTATGTTCGCGGAGTGATCAAACACCTTCAGCAGCGTAACGCCGATTTTGGCGGGGCGGATCTGGTGATTTCCGGTAATGTGCCGCAGGGTGCCGGTCTCAGTTCTTCTGCCTCGCTGGAAGTTGCCGTTGGCCAGGCCATGCAGGCGCTGTATGCCCTGCCGCTGGATGGCGTAGCACTGGCGCTCAATGGTCAGGAAGCGGAGAACCAGTTCGTCGGTTGCAACTGCGGCATTATGGATCAGTTGATTTCCGCACTCGGTGAAAAAGACCATGCGTTGCTGATCGATTGCCGCACATTAGAGACCCGGGCGGTATCGGTGCCGGAAGATATTGCCGTGGTGATCATCAATTCCAATGTGAAGCGCGGGTTGGTAGACAGCGAATACAACACTCGTCGCGAACAGTGTGAAGAGGCCGCACGCTTCTTCGGCGTCAAGGCACTGCGCGACGTCAGCCCGGATCTGTTTTTCCCGATCGAGCACGAACTGGATCCGATCGTCGCCAAACGAGCACGCCACGTGATCAGCGAAAACGATCGAACCCTGGCCGCAGCCGATGCTCTGGCCGCCGGTGATATGAAAATGATGGGCAAATTGATGGCAGAGTCACACGCCTCAATGCGCGATGACTTTGAAATTACCGTACCGCCGATTGATCGGCTGGTCGAAATTGTCAAAACCGTTATCGGCGAGCGCGGCGGCGTGCGCATGACCGGCGGCGGCTTTGGCGGTTGCATCGTGGCCTTGATGCCGCTGGCGCTGGTGGAGTCGGTTCGCGAAGCCGTAGCACGCGAGTATCCGTTGCAGACCAACGGGCTGAAAGAAACCTTTTATGTCTGCAAAGCGTCAGAAGGGGCCGGTACATGCTGAAAAACAGCCTGACGCTGGCTCCTGACGGCCAGCCTTACCAGTTAACCCAGTTGAAAAACGCCGGCGGGATGACGGTCACGCTGATGGATTGGGGCGCAACCTGGCTTTCCGCCCTGCTACCGCTGAAATCAGGCAAAACGCGTGAACTGCTGCTGGGTTGCCAAACACCGGCGGATTACCTGCAGCAGGCAGCCTATCTGGGGGCTACCGTCGGCCGCTATGCCAACCGCATCGCTAACGCCAGCCTGTTGATTGATGGCAAGCCGCATTCGCTGGTGGCCAATCAAGGGGAACACCAGTTACACGGCGGGCTGGAAGGCTTCAACACCCGCCGCTGGCAGATTATCCAGCAGGATGAACAGCAGGTGAGCTACGCGCTGCATTCGCCAGAGGGCGACCAGGGTTTTCCCGGTAACCTCGACGTGCAGGTCAACTACCGCCTCACCGCCGATAATCGCCTGGAAATCAGCTATCAGGCGCGGACCGACAGCGCCTGCCCGGTTAATCTGACCAACCACGCCTACTTCAATCTGGACGGCGCCGGCACCGATGCCCGTCACCAGCGGCTGCAACTGTTTGCCGACCGTTATCTGCCGGTCGACAGCGAGGGTATCCCCAGCGCCTCCCTAACCCCGGTAGAAGGCAGTGGCATGGATTTCCGTCGCCCGAAAACCCTGCTGCAGGATTTTTTGAGCGATCGCGACCAGCAACGGGTTAAAGGCTACGACCACGCCTATCTGCTGCACCGCACCTGTGGCGCGCTGGATTGCCCGGCGGCTCACCTGTGGTCGGCCGATGGTCAGGTGCAAATGAGCGTGTTCACCAGCGCACCGGCGTTGCAACTCTACAGCGGCAATTATCTGGGCGGTACCCCGGCACGTGATGGCGGCAGCTATGCCAATTATGCCGGGGTAGCGCTGGAAAGCGAATTTTTGCCAGACAGCCCAAACCACCCGGAGTGGCCGCAACCCAGCTGTTGGTTGCAGCCAGGGCAGCAATATCTCAGTGCCACCCATTATCAGTTTTATCCTATTTGACCCGCTACGCCCCTTGCCACGCGGCAGGGGGCCGTTTGTTATAAATGCTTACCTTTTTACCCTTCCCCCCCACTGGCGGTCGCCTTTCCTTATTCCAGGACGCGCACTAGAATCAGGCTACGGTGATAAGCACAACACCTTGTGCAAGGTCACAATTTTCGGCCACCCCGGCCGGTCAATAGCTGAAGGAACACCTATGCGTCTGATTACTGCACTTCCATTGCTGGCAGGTTTACTGCTGAGCTCAAACCTGATGGCTGCCGAAACTGCGACAAAAACGCCGTCCCCGGCGCAGGCTGCACAACAGAAACGCATGACCGATTGTAATCAACAGGCCTCTGGCAAAGCGCTGAAAGGCGCGGACCGCTCCACCTTTATGAGCACCTGCCTGAAATCCGAAGGCACCGCTGCGACCAAAACCTTGACCCCGCAGCAGCAGAAAATGAAAACCTGTAACGCCGACGCCAAGACCAAAAGTCTGAAAGGCGACGAACGTAAAACCTTCATGAGCAATTGCCTGAAAAAATCGGCCTGATCCCCCTGCTCTTGCGGCACGGCTGAATTTCCTTTAGCCGTGCTGCCTTCCCTTTCGGCGCCCGCCTGAACGATTCAGCTTTTCCTCGGCGCAGCACTTACTTTGCGGCAAGAAATTGGCTATGGTTAAACACTATCGATTGCCGAGCCACCGGCCGCGGCAATATAATGATTTTCGTTATCATTGAACGATACCCAAAATAATTCGAGTTGCAGGAAGGCGACAAGAGCGAGAATCCCGATAAGCTTACTCAAGTAAGTGATTCGGGTGAACGATCGCAGTCAACACACCTGCAGCTTGAAGTATGACGGGTATATCAGATTATTAAGGAGTTAAGTTATGGCTGTAACTAAGCTGGTTCTGGTGCGTCACGGCGAAAGCCAGTGGAACAACGAAAACCGCTTCACCGGTTGGTATGATGTTGATTTATCCGAGAAAGGCCGTACCGAAGCGAAAGCTGCAGGCGAACTGTTGAAAAACGAAGGTTTCGCTTTTGACTTTGCTTACACTTCCGTACTCAAGCGCGCTATCCACACCCTGTGGAACATTCTGGACGAACTGGATCAAGCCTGGCTGCCGACTGAAAAATCCTGGAAGCTAAACGAGCGTCACTACGGCGCGTTGCAGGGCCTGAACAAGGCTGAAACCGCAGAAAAATACGGTGATGAACAGGTTAAGCAATGGCGTCGCGGCTTCGCCGTTACCCCACCAGAGCTGACCAAAGATGACGAGCGCTACCCGGGCCACGACCCACGTTACTCCGCGCTGACCGAGCAAGAGCTGCCGCTGACCGAAAGCCTGGCGCTGACCATCGATCGCGTGATCCCTTACTGGGATGAAGAAATCCTGCCACGTATCAAAAGCGGCGAGCGCGTTATCGTTGCTGCTCACGGCAACTCCCTGCGTGCGCTGGTGAAATACCTGGATAACCTGAGCGAAGACGAGATCCTCGAATTGAACATCCCAACCGGCGTGCCGTTGGTGTATGAGTTCGACGAGAACTTCAAGCCAATCAAACGTTACTATCTGGGCAATGCCGACGAGATCGCTGCTAAAGCGGCCGCCGTGGCAAACCAGGGTAAAGCGAAGTAATCTTCAAAAAACCTAGTTTTGACCGGTAATACAGATCTCTTAAGAATGTCTGAACGATCCCGGCAGTAAAAGACAATCCGGAGTCAACCCTGACTCCGGATTTTTTATGTCTGAACCTGATGTAATCACAAGGGCTAGCCCCTATTCGGAGCAATGACCAACCATTCAATCCGGCAAGATTCGCAACATATAAACACGCGGATTGAGAGTATCAGACATAGGCAACCAATAGAGGTTGATGACATTCTGCTGAGAGGTTAAGAGGATAGCGGTGATACCCGCCATGGCCTTTTATCCGGAAACGGCCGAAAATCCGAATCTGCACAGGCATTATTGAACAATATTTACACTACAATCGGCTATGACCTATTATCCATGGATAAGGACCGCAATGGACGACGACACAAGGAATGTATCGCCATGCCAACATTACAGTTTCCCTGCACTATATTCAAAACCCAAAAACGAATGGACGACTATGGCGCGGAGGATATGCGCTGCGGTGATTTAAGCGAATCACAGTTAAAAAATACATTTAATCTGGCCGACATCTCTGCCAGGGTTAATCCGTTCACCTTGACGAAAATCACCCCGTTCAGCCAGCCACAATCACTGGCGCATGGTTCCCGCGGTGAGGACGAGAAAATTACCCGTGAGGCATGCGCCAACATTCTGTTTGATGAATTCCGTCACCTCTCGCAGCCTTTCTCCGTATATGGTCCCTACAAGCCGCTGATCGAAAAGATGATCACCCATATGCAGAATGGCAAAGGTTCGCCCTTCACCAGTACGCATCTGGATGCGGCTTTGAAGGAGCATGTTTTGAGTGACAATTCTAAAAATAGTACACGTCTTTTATTAAGCGCGGCCTTTGAAAAAAATATAGACTGGGAGAATAGATGTTATCCGTTAGGTAATAATGGAAGATTAACAGATGCAGTATCCTTTGGGCGATTACCTAAATTTGACAGATTCCAGGATAATTTTAACGGCATGGGCATCACTGTTCACGATACCTGGGCAACTCATATCACCATAAAGTCACTACAGATTGATAATAACCGCTATCGTGCGATTGTGCACTACAAGGTACAGGATCACTTCGGCCTGGACGGTGACGATATTTCAAACTCTAAATTTAACCGGCTCCGTTTTTTCCGTATCTGGTTTGTACTTCAGCGATACCATCAGTTTGGTTTTAAACCCTTTATGACCAATATGGAAGCCACTGTAGAAATTACTGGGGGACGAAATGAAGGAAATAAATAAAAAAATCCTAGCAGTGCTATCACTAATTGGTTTCGCTATGCTTGGTTATTTATTCTGGTTGTCGTCACGTCCGGTAGAAATCATATCTATCCATCAGAGAAATAACTATAGTTCTGTTTTAGTAAAAAATTTTCCTTTTAGCGATAAAAGGAAGGTAAATTGGTGGCTAAAAAATAAGGAGATATTGAAAGAGAAATATAACATACCCAAACCTGCTTCAGATGGTTTTTATACTGTGATATTTTGGGACTTTGGTGACGGATATAAAGAAGAAGGTAAGTATGACAGGTTATGTTTTGAAGATATGAAAACACAGAAAAATTGCATTGATAAAAATGCAATTTTCTCTGTGGACCATAGTAAAAACATGGGTACTATCTTTGTTGTATATGATGGCAGCGATTATCGTTTAGACCACAATGGTGAGATAGTAAAAATACAACACAAATAAAATTTACTTTATCGTATAGGGACAGTAAGAGAATTCTCATTTTTCCCGTTTACGCCAGGCGCTACCCCAGCGGAGAGAAAAATGGCACAGCCTGCCCTGCTTTCGGTAAGCCGACAGGGAGAGTTGCTCAACATTTACACCGCAGTCGGTCATGACCTATTATCCATGGACAAGGACCGCAATGGACGACGACACAAGGAATGTATCGCCATGTCAGCACTAGAGTTTCCCTGCACTATATTCAAAACCCAAAAACGAATGGACGACTATCGCGCGGAGGATATGCGCTGCGGTGATTTAAGCGAATCACAG
>NZ_CAMKGL010000002.1:0-23161 GCF_946227985.1 Serratia quinivorans | reverse complement strand
CGTGAGGCATGCGCCAACATTCTGTTTGATGAATTCCGTCACCTCTCGCAGCCTTTCTCCGTATATGGTCCCTACAAGCCGCTGATCGAAAAGATGATCACCCATATGCAGAATGGCAAGGGTTCGCCTTTCACCAGTACGCATCTGGATGCGGCTTTGAAGGAGCATGTTTTGAGTGACAGATCGCCAGATAATAGCTCACGCTTATTATTGGGGGAATCTTTAAGTAAAAATATAGACTGGGAGAATAAATGTTATCCAATAGAAAATAAAAGTGAACTAAACGATGCTATCCTTGGAGGAAAGTTACCTAAATTTGATAGGTTACAGGATAATTTTAACGGCATGGGCATCACTGTTCACGATACTTGGGCAACTCATATCACCATAAAGTCACTACAGATTGATAATAACCGCTATCGTGCGATTGTGCACTACAAGGTACAGGATCACTTCGGCCTGGACGGTGACGACATTTCAAATTCTAAATTTAACCGGCTCCGTTTTTTCCGTATCTGGTTTGTACTCCAGCGATACCGTCAGTTTGGTTTTAAACCCTTTATGACCAATATGGAAGCCACTGTAGAAATTACCAGAGGACGAAATGAAAACAAAAACCAATAAAAATATCTATGTACTGATTCTGACCGGTTTCGTTCTAATTCTTTATTTTATCTGGTTATCTAATCGCACAGTTGAAATAGTAGACATCCATCAGAGAAACAATTACAGTGATGTGTTGGTAACAAATTTCCCTTTCACTGATAAAGGTAAAATAAACTGGTGGATGGAAAATAAAGATAGATTAAAAACCATGTATAACATACCAAAAGCAGCACCTTATGGTTTATTCACTATAGTATTTTGGGACTTTGGCGAGGGTTATAAAGAAGAAGGAAAGTATGACAGACGATGTTTTGATGATATGAAAACAAAATTTAACTGCATTGATAAAAATCGAATATTCTCAGTTGAGAATAACAAAAAAAATGATACATTTTTTACCGTACATGATGGAATATATCGTATGAATGAAAATGGAAATATTAAAAAAACTTATAGTAAATAATTCTATTATCCTCCAGGAGTGAAGGCAGGAAAACTGCCTTCACTCCTGTAATGCCAACATAGCCAAGCATGATAAATATGGAAGCCACTATAGAAATTACCTAGGGACAAAATGAAAATAAAAAGTAAGAAAACTTTCTGTGCACTATTCCTGATTGGCTGTACCCTGATCGGTTACGTCCTCTGGTTGTCACTGCGCCCTGTAGATATAATTTCCGTCCATGAAAAAAATAACTTTAGTGATGTTTTAGTGAAAAATTTTCCTTTTACCGATAAAAGGAAGGTAAATTGGTGGCTAAAAAATAAAGAGATATTGAAAGAGAAATATAACATACCCAAGCCTGATTCGGATGGTTTTTACACAGTAATATTTTGGGACTTTGGTGACGGATATCAGGAAGAGGGTAAGTATGACAGGTTATGTTTTGAGGATATGAAAACACAGAAAAATTGCATTGATAAAAATGCAATTTTCTCTGTAGACCATAGTAAAAATATGGGTACTACCTTTGTTGTATATGATGGCAGCGATTATCGTTTAGACCACAATGGTGAGATAGTAAAAATACAACACAAATAAAATTTGCTTTATCGTATAGAGACAGTAAGAGAATTCTCATTTTTCCCGTTTACGCCAGGTGCTACCCCAACGGAGAGAAAAATGGCACAGCCTGCCCTGCTTTCGGTAAGCCGACAGGGAGAGTTGCTCAACATTTACACCGCAGTCGGTCACGATATATCATCCATGGATAATGGCCGCAATGGACGACGACACAAGGAATGTATCACCATGTCAGCACTAGAGTTTCCCTGTACTATATTCAAAACCCAAAAACGAATGGACGACTATCGCGCGGAGGATATGCGCTGCGGTGATTTAAGCGAATCACAGTTAAAAAATACATTTAATCTGGCCGACATCTCTGCCAGGGTTAATCCGTTCACCTTGACGAAAATCACCCCGTTCAGTCAGCCACAATCACTGGCGCATGGTTCCCGTGGTGAGGACGAGAAAATTACCCGTGAGGCATGCGCCAACATTCTGTTTGATGAATTCCGTCACCTCTCGCAGCCTTTCTCCGTATATGGTCCCTACAAGCCGCTAATCGAAAAGATGATCACCCATATGCAGAATGGCAAGGGTTTGCCCTTCACCAGTACGCATCTGGATGCGGCTTTGAAGGAGCACATTCTTAATGACCGTACATTTAATAGTACGCGTTTGCGTTTAAAGAAAGAATTTAATAAATATATAGATTGGGATAATAAAGATTATCCAGCAGAAGAAAAAGATGTACTAAGGAAAACCATTCTTGATGGAAGATTACCTAAATTTGACAGATTCCAGGATAATTTTAACGGCATGGGAATTACTGTCCATGACACTTGGGCAACACATATCACCATAAAATCACTACAGATTGATAATGACCGCTATCGTGCGGTTGTGCATTACAAGGTACAGGATCACTTCGGTCTGGACGGTGATGATATTTCAAATTCTAAATTTAACCGGCTCCGTTTTTTCCGCATCTGGTTTATGCTTCAGCGATACCATCAGTTTGGTTTTAAACCCTTTATGACTAATATGGAAGCCACTATAGAGATTACCGGAGCACGCAATGAAAGTTAAAACGCTTTGTACACTATTCCTGATTGTCTGCGCATTGCTCGGTTACGTCCTCTGGTTGTCACTGCGTCCTGTAGAAATTGTGGCTGTCCATAAGGATGGGGAATTTAGTTCGGTTTTAGTTAAAAACTTCCCTTTTACCGACAAAGGAAAGATAAACTGGTGGCTAAACAATAAAGATATATTGAAAGATAAATATCAAATCCCTGAGACTGCGTCAAATAGGTACTTCACTATCACCTTTTGGGACTTCGGTGAAGGTTATAAAGAAGAAGGTAAGTATGACAGACGATGTTTCGATGATATGAACACATCAAAAAATTGCATAGATAAAAAAAAGGTTTTCTCCGTTGAGAATGACAGAAATAACGATATATTATTTAGCGTTTACAATGGAATTTATCACATGAAGAAAAATGGTAAACTGGTAAAAACAAAATACGAATGAAGACTTACTTTACTCATGTAATATCTACAAGAAAATGCCCTTAACTCCAGCCACTTAACATGAACTGTCCCACTTTATGGAGTCAGTCCAACTTCCGGCTTGAGTCAGTTATCCATACGCCCATAGCCAAGTATCAAGAGGGCCACCCTAAGGGAGAGAGAAAATGGCAATACCTTAGCGCCTAGTCCCCTTTCGGTAAACCGATAGGGAGAGTTGTTCAACATTTACACCGCAGTCGGTCACGATATATTATCCATGGATAAGGGCCGCAATGGACGACGACACAAGGAATGTATCACCATGCCAACATTACAGTTTCCCTGCACTATATTCAAACCCCAAAAACGAATGGACGACTATGGCGCGGAGGATATGCGCTGCGGTGATTTAAGCGAATCACAGTTAAAAAATACATTTAATCTGGCCGACATCTCTGCCAGGGTTAATCCGTTCACCTTGACGAAAATCACCCCGTTCAGCCAGCCACAATCACTGGCGCATGGTTCCCGTGATAAGGACAAGAAAAGGACGGTAACGATATTTCAAAATCTAAATTTAACCGGCTCCGTTTTTTCCGTATCTGGTTTGTACTCCAGCGATACCGTCAGTTTGGTTTTAAACCCTTTATGACCAATATGGAAGCCACTGTAGAAATTACCGGAGGACGAAATGAAAGCAGAAATTAAGAAAATACACTTTGGTCTATGGCTGGTTGGATGCTCGTTGATATGGTATCTAATCTGGCTGACATTTCGCCCAGTAAAGATCGTTTCGGTTCATAAAGATGAGAATTCCTCCCATGTTTTAGTGCGGAATTTTCCTTTAACGGATAAAGGAAAAATATCATGGTGGATTAAAAACAAGGATATATTAAAAGAAAACTATAACATCCCTAACCCTGCACCTTATGGTAGTTTTACCGTGAATTTTTGGGATTTCGGTGAAGGCTATAAAGAGGAGGGAAAGCACGATCGTCGATGCTTTGATGATATGAAAACCAATAAGAATTGCATTGATAAAAACCTTCTATTATCTATTAAGCGTATTAAATACGGGAATACATTATTTATCGTGTACGATGGGGGCAACTATCGCTTAGAAGAAAACGGGGATATTATAAAAATTCATCATAAATAAGTCTTTTATCCTCTCGGCGTGAAGACGGGAAGATTCCCTTCACTCCCGACTTGCACCAGCCATGCATTCATAGACAAATATCCCGATGGCTATCACGCACTCCCCCCTGTCCTCCTTTCGGTAATTCGTTAATAGGAAACCGCAGAAGTACAGGGGTGACAGTTAAGTTAGCGCCACCGAGCTTATCAATTAACCGTAGGCTAACGCATACGCTGTTTATCATTAAGAATTATATTCCGCTGGGCGGAAACAGCGTATTCACGTATTGATTATGAAAACGGCTTTTAACGGGCACAGGAAGCACTGCCCGACAGATATTGAGTCTATTTAAGCAAAACCGCCTGTCCCTCAAAATTCGTCTTGCAAAACAGGAGGCTTATAGACTCGACTCCTCGGATATTCCGCAAGCTGAGCCCTGTTTTATCAGGCGCGACGCGCCTTAACCGCCGCAGCCAACTCGCGCAGCACGGTTTCAGTGTCTTCCCAGCCGATGCAGGCGTCGGTGACGCTCTTGCCATAGACCAGCGGATCGCCGCTTTCCAGGTTCTGGTTGCCTTCCACCAGATGGCTTTCGATCATCACGCCCATAATCGCCTTTTCACCGCCGGCAATCTGTTGGCAGACGTCTGCGTTCACTTCCAGCTGCTTTTTGAACTGCTTGCTGCTGTTGGCGTGACTAAAATCGATCATCACCTGTGCAGGCAGACCCGCTTTGACCAGGCCCTCTTTGACTTCTTTGACGTGTGCCGCACTGTAGTTCGGCTCTTTGCCGCCGCGCAGAATGATGTGACAGTCGCCGTTACCGCTGGTGTTAACAATAGCCGAGTGGCCCCATTTGGTTACCGACAGGAAACAGTGCGGCGCGCTGGCGGCGTTGATGGCGTCAATCGCCACCTTGATGGTGCCATCGGTACCGTTTTTGAAGCCAACCGGGCAAGACAGGCCGGAAGACAGCTCACGGTGCACCTGGGATTCGGTAGTTCGTGCGCCGATCGCGCCCCAGCTCATCAGATCCGCCAGATACTGCGGGGTGATCATGTCGAGGAATTCGCCGGCAGCCGGCAGGCCAGAATCATTGATATCCAGCAACAGCTTACGCGCCAAACGCAGGCCGTCGTTGATCTGGAAGCTATTATCCATCTGCGGATCGTTAATCAAACCTTTCCAGCCTACGGTAGTGCGTGGTTTTTCAAAATAAACGCGCATTACTACTTCCAGCTCGCCGCTCAGTTCCTGACGCAACGCCAGTAAACGACCAGCGTACTCTTTGGCGGCTTTGGTATCGTGGATCGAGCAAGGGCCGATCACCACCAGCAGGCGATCGTCGCTGCCGCGAAGGATCTGATGAATGGCATTGCGTGCCTGTGACACCGTCTCTGCTGCGCGTTCAGTGGCCGGAAACTTTTCTAACAGGGCCACCGGTGGCAGGAGTTCCTTAATTTCTTTAATACGTAAATCGTCATTTAGGTAATTCATCACTTTTCCATTCGGTATCGAGAGGCGTTATTTCGCAGAGAGTAGATCTGACCAATTTAGCCTGTGAGGATAACGCTGTAAATCACCTTTGCCGCCTGCAGAATGAACGTCCGGATTAACAGTAGATTGTGCTGTTTCATCAGCAGAGCACAGTGGCTCCTTTTTAGTTATGCTTACGGCCAGGATCCGTTACTCGAGCCAAGCCATGCCCTCTTTGTTATTAGTTGATGACCACCCGGTGGTTCATGTCGCACTGGAAGCGGCGCTAATCAAGTCTTCCCGTCCCTATCGCCTGCAGGCGGTCCAGGATGACGTACAGGCGTTGGCCCGGTTGGCCGCAGCCGACTTTGCACTGGTGATCCTCGATATCGGCCTGCCGCAGGTAGACGGCCTGCAGCTGCTGAAAAAAATTCGTCGTCATTACCCGCAGCAGTCGATCCTGATTTATACCGCCCAGGAAGAAGAGATTTATGCCCGTATGGCCTATGTGGCCGGCGCCAACGGCTTTGTCCATAAGGGCTGCCGACTGGAACAACTGGTGCTGGCAATTGACACCGTGCTGGGCGGCGAGTTGTGCTTTCCTGTCGTTGCGATGGCGGAAGACACCCAGCCGGCAGAGGGTTCGCTGCTGACGCCAAAAGAACTGCAGGTTCTCGGGCTGCTCAGCAAAGGGCTGTCCAATCTGCAAATTGCCGAAATGCTGAGCATCAGCAACAAAACCGTCAGCACCCACAAAAAGAATATTTTGCGCAAGACTGGTGCCAGTAACCTGCTGGAACTGGTGGCGGTATTTAAAGAGCTGACGCCATGACCCGTGGGGTGCTGTTGCTGTTAACCCTGCTGCTGAGCCTCGGCAACGTCGCACAGGCGGCGCAGCCGGTACGTTATCAGTTGGTCAGCAACCTGAATATCCCGCTCGATATGCTGATCGTCAGTGAGAAAAACCCCTGGCGCGATGCCACCTTGCGTGTCGGCATCATCAGTGAAAATACCAGCCCCTATAACATCATCGTGGATGACGATTTGTACGGTTTGAACGCCGACTATCTCGGTTATGTTCAGCAGGTTACCGGCATTCACTTTCAGATTTACGGCTTTGCTAATCTGGCGCAGCTTGAACAGGCGCTGCATGACGGAACTATCGATCTGGTGTATGGCATTCCGCAAAATGAAGCGCTGCACGGCCTGAAGATTTCACAGCCTTATTACGTCAGTAATCTGCGTGTGCTGCGGGATCGCAGCAATGACCGTCAGGTGATGCTCAACTCCAGCAATGCCCGGGTGGCGATCAGCACCCTGACCGATATGCAGGCCGGTCATGCGTTGCAGGCGGTGTCCTCTCATGTGCAGCGTTACAACAATAACCTGCAGGCGGTGTATGCCCTGCTCAACGGCAGCAGCGACTACTTTATTGCCGACGAAGCCAGCGCCAGTTTTATTATTGACCAGTTACAGCTCGGCCAGCTTTATCAGATTGAAAGTACCGTTAACCTCGGGAATCTGTCATTCGTATTTGCCTCCGCCAACCCGACGCTGATCGAGACGCTCAACCTGGCCATCGCCGATACCCCGATGGAGTTTATGAACGCCATTCAGAGCCGCTGGAGCAAGAAAATCCCCAGCTATCTCGATACCGGCAATGCCGATCTGACCCAGATGGAAAAACATTGGGTGGCGACCCATCCCACCGTTTATTACGCCGCCATCGAGAATAATTTTCCGTTCGCCTACCGGGGTTCTGGCGGACAGGCGCGCGGCTACGCGATCGATATTCTGAATATCGTCGCGCAGAACACCGGATTACGCTTTATGCCACTTTGGGCACGTAACGCCGAGCAGGCCGACCAACTGGTGCAATCTGGGCAGGCGAGCTTCCGCACAGCCCTGCCGTTGGCTCGCGGCGTCAAGGCTCGCTATAGCGCCAGTATGCCGATCCACCGTTCACTGTGGGGGGTTTATGTCGGTCAGCAGGCCAACGGCATTTCCACCTGGAGCGATTTGGCTGGTAAACGCATCGGCGTGCTGCAGGGCGATCTGGCGCAAGGCCTGGTACCGGGCAACCAAGAGCCGATCCGTTTTGCCGACAGCAAGGCCATGTATGACGCCCTGGCCAACGGTCAGTTGGATGCGCTGGTGGATAATGTGATCTCGGCAAACTTTGTCGCACTGTCACGTTATTCCGGTGCGATAAAGCTGGCGTTCGCGGCCAATAACATCGCCTATCCGGTGGCATTCGGCGTGCGGCAGGATCAGCCACTGCTGTTGGCTATTCTCGATAAAAATCTGATGCAAATCCCGTCTGAAACACTGCAATCACTGCGTGATGAATGGATTGTCGATCGCAGCAACCTGATTGACGCAGTGAATGAAAACCGTATGCAACCGCAAACCACCTGGCTGCTGGCGCTGTTGGCGGCGGCAATCCTTCTGCTGCTGGGGCTCACCCTGCGGCGCTTCGTTCTGCAACGTCGGGAAAAGCGTGAGCGTGAGGTCATCGAACAGGCTCGTCAGCATGCCGAAGCCGAGAACCGGATGAAGAGCAAGTTTTTGGCCACCGTCAGCCATGAACTGCGTACGCCAATGCACGCCATTCTCGGCCTGCTGGAACTGGAGCTTAAACGCCAGCCGACGCCGGAGGGCTTGCCGGTGATTTACAGTTCGGCGTCGTCTTTGCTTAACCTGCTCAATGACCTGCAAGATCACGCGCGGCTGGAAACCGGCTCGTTGACGCTGGTAGCCAGGAGCGTGGCGCTGCAACCCTGGGTAGCCCACATCAATGCCCTGTATCAACCGCTGATCGGTGAACGCCCGGTAACGCTAAACATCAGTGCGGCCGACAACCTGCCTGCCGCAGTCCTCATCGATGGTGAGCGTTTACTTCAGGTGGCTAACAACCTGATAAACAATGCAATTAAGTTCACACCGCGCGGCACCATTCAGGTGAATATCGGTTGGCGTGAGCAGGCCCCACCGCAGGGGGAGCTGTGGCTGACGGTGGCTGACAGCGGCTGTGGCATCGCCGCCGATGAGATAGATAAACTGTTCCAGCCTTTCTATCGCGCGCGCGGCGCACAGCGCGTATCCGTTCAGGGAACCGGGTTGGGGCTGTCTATCTGTAAAGAGATTATCGAACAAATGGGCGGTCAAATTGCGTTGCAATCACAACCCGGCATCGGCACCCAGGTGACGCTGTCCGTGCCAGTAAGCCAGGTCGCTGTCGATCCCACGACTCAGCAGGCCGACACACCACTCGTTCTGCCGTCGCCCACCCTGCGCGTGGCGCTGATTGACGATCACCCCACCAACCTGCTGTTGATGGAGCGGCAACTACGCCACTTCGGCCTGCAGCCGACGTTATTCGAGCAGGGCCATAAGCTGTTGCAGGCCCACCGTCGGCAGCCGTTTGACCTGCTGTTTATCGATTACAATATGCCGCGCCCGGACGGCCTGACGCTGGCGAGGTTGATACGACGCGACGAACAACGCCATCAGCGCCCGGCCTGCCAGATCATTCTCTGCTCGGCCGACGTGCAGGAATTTACCCGCATCCCACCGGGCCTGGTGGCGATAGATCGCTTTTTAACCAAGCCAATTGCTCTGGCTGCAATAGCTCAGGCGCTACCGCAGCAACCTCAGGCTATAGAGCAGCAGTTAGTCCTTACTGACCTGCAGCGCACCCTGGTTGATATGGCCGGCAATGAGCGACCGATGCTCCTGCGTCTGGCAACAACGCTGCAGACGACGCTGCGGCAAGACCAGCAACGGCTTGAGCAGGCGGCACAGAACCAGGACTGGCCAACCCTGGCGCAAACCGCGCATCGCATCAAAGGCAGCCTGCTGATGTTGCAACTGCCTGCAGCGGCCAACCTGTGCCAACAACTGGCGGACCGCGGCCGTGAAGGAACATTCATTCAGGCCGCCTATACTGAATTGAGTACGTTAGTGGAACAGATACTGATAGAACTGGATAATCTGGTCAGCACTGACGAGTCGTATTTTGTTATGGATAAGGAAGAATAATGTCGGACGCCCCACACGTACACCTGCCAAAAGACAGTAATAGTAAACGCCTACTGACCGCTTTTTTAGTCACTGCGGTCTTTATGGTCGCCGAAGTGGCCGGCGGATTAATTTCAGGTTCACTGGCGCTGCTGGCGGATGCCGGCCATATGCTCACCGACGCCGCCGCACTGCTGGTGGCCTTGATGGCAGTTCACTTCTCACAGCGTAAGCCCAACGCACGCCACACCTTCGGTTATCTGCGTCTGACCACCCTGGCGGCCTTCCTCAACGCCGCCGCGCTGTTGGTGATCGTGGTATTCATCCTGTGGGAGGCGATACGGCGTTTCTTCGAGCCGCAGCCGGTGATGGGTGCGCCAATGCTGATTATCGCCATAGCGGGGCTGCTGGCTAACCTGTTCGCCTTCTGGCTACTGCACCGGGGCAGCGAAGAGAAGAATATCAATGTGCGCGCAGCCGCATTGCATGTGCTGGGGGATTTGCTGGGGTCGGTGGGTGCCATCGCTGCCGCCATTGTGATCCTGACCACTGGCTGGACGCCGATTGACCCGATATTGTCAGTGCTGGTGTCTTGTCTGGTGATACGCAGCGCCTGGCGACTGCTGAAAGAGAGTTTCCACGAACTGCTGGAAGGCACGCCGCAGGAGGTGGACATCAACAAGTTACAAAAAGACCTGTGCCTGAATATTCCGGAAGTGCGCAATATTCATCATGTCCATGTGTGGCAGATTGGTGAACAGAAGTTGATGACGCTGCATGCGCAGGTGATACCGCCGCACGACCATGATGGCCTGCTGCGCCGTATACAGGCCTATCTGCTGGAGCACTACCGGATTGGTCACGTGACCATTCAGATGGAATATCAGCACTGTGATACACCCGACTGTGGGATTAACCGGGCCCCCGAGCCGAGTGACCACTCACATTCACATGTGGGACATCATCACTAAAATCCGTTGGGGCGCCTTATTTCGGCGCCCCAACGTTGTTATGGTGCAGAAGATAATGGCCGCGATTGATTGTTGCCGGCGCTTTTGATCCACAGCCAGGAGCCGTTCAGCGCAATCAACGTCAGGATCACGTATTCCAGTGCCATGGCATAGACACCCTGGTAGGCGAATATCGCCACGCTGATCACGTCAATCACCACCCACAACAACCAGTTTTCCACGTACTTGCGCGTCATCAGGATCATCGCCACGATCGACAACACCATCATGGCCGAATCCCAGAATGGGAAGGCATCCGGCTGCAGCTGCGGCATTTGCACGCTCAAACCAAGCCCCTGCATCACCGTCACCGCTGCCTGCGTCAGCCAGGCAAACACGCGGTCAATGTTGAACGTCATCAAGGCGATGCCGATAACACACACCGTCGCCCAGCTCAGCGCCTTCGGCAGCGACAGCCAACGTATCTTCAGCTCGGCCTGATTATCCTGAGTCTGACGGCTCCAGGCGTACCAGCCGTAGATGTTGGCGACAAAAAAGAACAGCTGCAACAGCAGGCTGGCGTACAGCTGGATTTGGAAAAAAATTACAGCAAACAGCGTGACGTTAATCAGGCCGAACAGGTAATTGATTATTTTCTCTTTGCTGGCATACCAGATGCACAGCAGGCCAAACAGGGTGCCGATAGCCTCAATCCATGACAGATCGTAGCCCCCCGCTCCCAGCGGGATATGCACCAGGATATTGCTGGTACTGAAAAAGCTCATTTTATCATCCTTATTAAACGGTTAAGCGTTCCCTTTAACCTGCACCCTTAACTCAGCGGCGAAATCCAGCATCCGGTTCAGTGGGATCAGCGCCTTCTGACGCAGCGCGGCATCAACGTGGATCTCATGCAGTGCACCACCCTGTTCCAGCCCATCCGCGATAGCCTTCAGGCCATTCATCGCCATCCACGGGCAGTGCGCGCAGCTACGACAGGTGGCACCTTCCCCGGCGGTTGGCGCTTCAAACAACGCTTTGTCCGGGCAGGCCTGTTGCATCTTATAAAAAATACCGCGATCGGTGGCAACAATCAGTTGCGGATTAGGCAGGGTTTTCGCCGCCTGAATCAATTGGCTGGTTGAGCCTACCGCATCGGCCAGATCGACAACCGCCTGTGGTGACTCCGGATGCACCAGTATCGCCGCGTTCGGGTATAAGGCCTTCATCCGCATCAGGGCCTGGGTTTTAAACTCGTCATGGACGATACAGGCGCCCTGCCAGCACAGCATGTCGGCACCGGTTTGCTTTTGCACATAGCTACCCAGATGGCGATCCGGCGCCCAGATGATTTTCTCACCCAGACTGTCGAGATGTTCAATCAGTTCAACGGCGATACTGGAGGTGACCACCCAGTCCGCTCGAGCCTTTACCGCCGCTGAGGTATTAGCGTAGACCACCACGGTCCGATCTGGGTGACTGTCGCAAAAGGCATTGAAGTCTTCTTCCGGGCAACCGAGATCCAGCGAGCACTCCGCGTTCAGCGTCGGCATCAGCACCCGTTTTTCCGGGCTGAGGATCTTGGCGGTTTCCCCCATAAAACGCACCCCGGCAACCAGCAGGGTCGAAGCCGGATGATTGCTGCCAAAGCGCGCCATCTCCAGCGAGTCCGCGACACAGCCACCGGTTTCTTCCGCCAGCGCCTGGATCTCGGGATCGGTATAGTAATGGGCTACCATCACCGCATTACGCTGCTTGAGCAGGATTTTAATCTTCTCGCGGTAAAACGCCTTCTGCGCGTCCTCCAGCGGTACCGGCTTGGGCGGGAACGGGTACACCGCCGTATTAACATCAAACATTTCACTCATCGCTGCAATCTCTGTGCTAGGCTGGGTGTCTGCTGCCCGGGTATCACCCCATCGCAACCCCCCTTCGTTTTATATACTAAACAAAATACCCTTGTTTGTGCGAAAAGTCCGCTGATATTTTCAGTGTTGGGTATTTATCGTTTAATAGATTGAATTTTTAATGAAAGCGATAAGATTGTAGAAAGTAAAATGCATTTTGAGGGAAAAGCGGATTGAAGGCGTTGTGGAAAACCACTGGGGATACCGTGCGGGATTGATTCGGCCTTTGGCCTCACCCTTCGGGCAACGCTATGCGTTGTCGTATCGCTGCGCGATGCTCGAACCTGAACGCAGCTTCTCACCCACACGGTTCGTGAGTTATACGATGCTCAAGTTTGGGGAAAGTGCTGAGGTACTCTGTGAAATGGTGGGCCGTGCGGGATTCGAACCTGCGACCAATTGATTAAAAGTCAACTGCTCTACCAACTGAGCTAACGGCCCACTGAGGGGATACTGCTGAACCGCGTAAGCAGGAGAGGAACTCGCTGCAATAATGGTGGGCCGTGCGGGATTCGAACCTGCGACCAATTGATTAAAAGTCAACTGCTCTACCAACTGAGCTAACGGCCCACTGACGTGGTTTACTGCTGAACAACCAATACTAAACCGAAGCTCGTATTGCGGAAAAACCATTCTGAAATGGTGGGCCGTGCGGGATTCGAACCTGCGACCAATTGATTAAAAGTCAACTGCTCTACCAACTGAGCTAACGGCCCACAGCAGTGGTGGGTGATGACGGGCTCGAACCGCCGACCCCCTCCGTGTAAAGGAGATGCTCTACCAACTGAGCTAATCACCCACTAGTGTGGTTACTGCTACTACTTCAGAAACTGGTGGGTCGTGCGGGATTATTCGGCTTGCGCCTCACCCTTCGGGCCATCACTTCGTGATGTTGTCTCGCTTTGCGAGACTCGAACCTCTACGGTTCTCACCCTTACGATTTCACTTCATTTCTTATTTCAGGAATTGGTGGGTCGTGCGGGATTCGAACCTGCGACCAATTGATTAAAAGTCAACTGCTCTACCAACTGAGCTAACGACCCAATTTCCTTGCTGCTTTAACATCTTGCAAGATGTCTTGGCAACGGCGGCATATATTACTAATTTATCTTGGCAGCGCAACCTAAATTTATAAACAACAGGTTCAACTGCTTGTTCTTCACACGAATGAGCCCAGAAATCGGTCAAATCGACTAACTTCTGGGCTCATTTTTTTACTGACTAACCTGCTACTCGACTTTTCGCCTGTTTGGCCGCAGCACTGGTTGGGTATTGTTTAATCACCTGCTGGAACACGGCTTTGGCTTTATCAGCCTGCCCTTTTTCCTGCATGATGATACCTACCTTGTACATTGCGTCCGGTGCCTTAGGTGATTTTGCGTAATTCTTCACCACCACCGCATAATAGTAAGCCGCATCATCTTTCTTACCCTTGTTGTAGAACAACTGGCCCAGCCAATAGTTGGCGTTGGGCTGGTAAGTCGATTTTGGGTACTGTTTTACGAAGGACTGAAAAGCGGAGATAGCCTGGTCATACTGTTTTTTTTCCAGCGCCAATGAAACAGCGGCGTTGTAGTCGCTGTTTTCATCACCCGTACTGGCCGGCGCTGCTGCCGTAGCGCCCGCAGAGGCGCTGTCAGCGCCGTCGGCGGACGCAGCCGCTGCTGCCCCACCTGCGGCACCCGCTGCAGCAGCGGAGCTCTGAGCGCCGCCCTGGCTGATGCTATCCATCTGCTGATAGATCTGCTTTTGGCGTTCAACAACCTGATTCAGTTGATATTGGTTTTCCTGGATTTGCCCGCGGAGAGAGTCAATATCGCGCTGGTTGTCAGAGAGTTGTTGCTGGAGTTGGTTTAAAAGCTGGCCCTGAGCATTGCTGATGCGCTCAAGTGAGGTGACACGGTCTTCGACCGAGCCGGAGCCGACATTACTGATTGGCGCTTGGGCAGTAGCGGCCCATGGGACCGCTACGCCAACCAGTAACGACAGACTCAACAAGTGACGTCTGAAGTTACTGTTCATGCGATTCTCTTAGTAAACCAGAACTGCACGACGGTTTTTAGCATAAGCCGCTTCGTCGTGGCCCAGTACTGCTGGTTTTTCTTTACCGTAAGAAACGATAGAGATCTGGTCAGCAGAAACGCCTTTACCTTGCAGGTACATTTTGACTGAGTTAGAACGACGCTCACCCAGGGCAATGTTGTATTCCGGCGTACCGCGTTCATCCGCGTGGCCTTCTACGGTCACTTTGTAAGACGGGTTGTTACGCAGGAATGCAGCGTGCGCGTCCAGCATCTGAGCGAACTCAGAGCTCACGTCATACTTGTCCAGGCCGAAGTAAACAATGTTGTTCTTCTGCAGTTCTTGCATTTGCAGACGAGCTTGTTCTTCAGAAGACAGGTTGCTGCTGCCATTTTCTGTACCAGTGCCAGCGCCAGCGCCCATACCAGATTGGTCGTTGTTTGCGCTTTTGTTAGAACTACAAGCCGCTACAGCCAGAACTGGCAGTGCCAGCAGAAGCCCTTTCAGCACTTTGTTCAGTTGCATTTCTTTAATCCTTTTATAGTTTGCCATACATATTTACACATGCATCACAGATACGGCGACCAGGCAGGGAATTTGACCTGTCCATCAGTTGCCGGAAGACGCGCTTTAAAACGCCCATCAGTCGATACCAGTTGCAGCACGGAGCCCATACCTTGCGTGGAGCTATAGATCACCATGGTGCCATTTGGCGCAATACTAGGCGTTTCGTCCAGGAAGGTGCCGGTCAAAACTTGAACCGCCCCCGATCCGAGATCTTGTTTGGCGATATGCTGAGCACCACTGTTAGAGCTCACCATCACCAGGAATTTACCATCAGAGCTGACTTCAGAATCCTGATTCTGAGAGCCTTCCCATGTCAGACGCTGTGACGCACCGCCACTGGCACTGACTTTATAAATCTGTGGTCTGCCGCCCTGATCGGAGGTATAGGCCAGAGACTGCCCATCCGGGAACCAGGTCGGTTCGGTATTGTTGCTGCGCCCGTCGGTGACTTGGGTGATCTGGCCAGAGCCAAGATTCATCACGTACAGGTTCAGGCTACCGCTTTTAGACAGCGCAAACGCCAGGCGGCTGCCGTCCGGTGAGAACGCCGGTGCCCCGTTGTGACGCGGGAACGAAGCGATCTGACGGATAGCCCCGTTAGCCAGGGTCTGCACCACCAGCGCAGAACGGCCGCTTTCAAAGGTCACGTACGCCAGTTTGCTGCCGTCCGGCGACCAGGCCGGGGACATCAGAGGTTCTGGTGAGCGATGTACCGTAAACTGGTTGTAGCCGTCGTAATCCGCCACGCGCAGCTCATACGGGAATTTCCCGCCGTTGGTCTGCACTACGTATGCGATACGGGTACGGAATGCGCCCTTGATACCGGTCAGTTTCTCAAACACTTCGTCACTGGCGGTGTGAGCAGAATAACGCAACCATTGTTTGGTCACTTTATACTGGTTCTGCGCCAGAACGGTGCCTGGTGAGCCCGAAGTGTCCACCAGTTGATAAGAGATCAGGTAGCCGCCGTCTGCACCAGGTTGCACCTGGCCGACCACGACCGCGTCAATGCCCAATGCAGTCCAGGCCGCCGGCGTCACTTCAGATGCGGTGGTCGGTTGCTGCGGCATACGCGCCACGTCAATTGGGTTGAATTTGCCGCTGTTGCGCAGGTCTGCGCCGACAATCTTGCCAATATCTTCCGGAGGCGTGCCTGGGCCCGCCCATTTAAACGGCACCACGCCAATCGGGCGAGCAGAGTCGACCCCTTGGGTGATTTCAATGCGAACTTCCGCGTGAAGAACGGATGCCCACAGTATTAAAAAACCTAGCGCTACTCGAAATGCCTGCTTCATCTCATCTCCCTTATCCAGGCGGAATGCCTGCGATAAATTAGCAGAATTTTAACAAACCAACTCACATAAAACTACATAATCCCTGTTGGTTACCTTAGTACATCCCTGCGATATGACTCAGCTAAAACAACCATTATTGTGGCTTAAACGTAAGGGGAGCATTCTTAAACACCTCATATACTGCCTGACTTGGCGGTTTCGGTATTCTCGCCTGCTTCGCAGCAGCTATTGCCGCCTGGCAGAGTGCCGGATCGCCCCCTTCGGATTTAACATCAATCAACAGGCCATCCGGTGCCAGTTTGATTCGCAGGTCGCACTTACGCCCTTTATACAAATCTGCATCATAGAACTTGCTTTGAATCGCCGAAGTGATCTGTCCCAGATAACCGTTGATCTCGGCACCACTGGCACCCGCAGTCTTGGCATTGCCCTGACCGGCCGGTTTACCGTCACCCTTCTGCTTGCCGCCGCCTTTCGGCGCGTTTTTGCCGTCCGCCAGGTCGCCAAATAAATTGTTAACGTCCGAAGACTGCTCAGCTGCGGCTGCAGCGGCTTTCTTCTTGGCATCTGCGGCTTTCTTGGCTGCGGCCTTTTCAGCAGCAGCGGCTTTTTTCTCCGCCTCTGCGGCCGCTTTCTTCTCGGCATCAGCAGCCGCTTTTTTCTCAGCCTTTTCAGCCTCTGCGGCAGCCTTCTTCTCGGCGTCGGCAGCGGCTTTTTTCTCTGCAGCTTCAGCTGCAGCGGCTTTCTTCGCTTCTTCCGCCTGTTTCTTGGCGGTAGCCGCGGCGGCAGCTTCTTTCTTGGCTTCAGACTCGGCTTTCTTCTGCGCGTCTGCCTGTGCTTTAGCGACTTTATCCGCTTCGGCCTTGGCCTTGGCGGCAGCGGCCTCCGCTACTTTCTGTTGTTCTTTGGCTTTCGCCGCGGCGTTCTCGGCCACTTTTTGCTGTTCAGCTGCCTGCTTTTGTTGCTCCGCCGCTTGCTTTTGCTGCTCTGCGGCCTGCTTTTGCTGTTCAGCCTGTTCTTTCGCGTCCTGAGCCGCTTTTTCCTGCGCGGTCAAACGCTCTTTCTCCAGCTCTTTCAGGCGCTGTTGTTCCGCCGCCTGCTTCTGCTGAAGTTCTTCGGCCTGTTGCTCCGCTTTTTTCTGGCGCTGCTTTTCAGCACGCTGCGCGTCGTTACTCTGCTGTTGCTGGCGGTTGTACTGCTCCACCACTGCCCCGGGATCGACCATCACTGCACCGACGACCGAACCCTCGCCGCCACCGCCGGCACTACTCATTTCGACGTTTTCTTGCAGCGATCCCCAAATCAGCAGGGCAATCAATACAAAGTGCAGAACGACCGAAACAATAACGGCGCGGTTCAGCTTATCGTTTTGCTCAGTTGCCTTTACCAAAATAGATTCCCAAAAACTGGTGTTGCTTATACGGGGTTCCTGCACCGCAGCGCAGGAACCGGGTTGCCACTGACCTTAGGGTCAAATTGGCTGGGTCATCAGCCCCACGGAAGTGACGCCCGCCTGATGGAGAATATTCAATGCCTTGATAATCTCATCGTACGGAACTTCCTTCGCCCCACCGATCAAAAAGACCGTCTTGGGGTTGGCCGCCAAACGCGACTTGGCTTCGGCTGCAACCTGCTCCGGCGGCAACAGTTCCATACGGTCGTGATCCACCACCATGGTGTATTGGCCCACGCCGGAAACCTCGAGGATCACCGGCGGGTTATCACTGCTGGAAACCGCTTTGGAATCGGTGGCGTCCGGCAGATCAACCTCAACGCTCTGGGTGATGATCGGTGCGGTTGCCATAAAGATCAGCAACAACACCAGCAACACGTCGAGCAGCGGAACTATGTTAATTTCGGACTTCAGCTCGCGCCGATTACGTCCACGAACTCTCGCCATGCTACCTCCTACTTATTTGCTGTCGCTGGAGAAGGCCTGACGATGCAGAATAGCGGTGAACTCTTCCATAAAGTTGTCGTAATTCTGCTCAAGCTTGTTGACGCGCTGGTTGAGGCGGTTATAGGCCATAACGGCCGGGATAGCGGCGAACAGACCGATGGCGGTTGCGATCAGTGCTTCGGCGATACCCGGTGCTACCATTTGCAGCGTGGCCTGTTTCACCGCACCCAGTGCGATAAAGGCGTGCATAATCCCCCACACGGTGCCGAACAGGCCGATATACGGACTGATCGAACCCACGGTGCCGAGGAAAGGAATGTGGTTTTCCAGCGTTTCCAGTTCGCGGTTCATCGAGATACGCATGGCACGTGACGCACCTTCGATCACCGATTCCGGCGCATGGTTATTAGCGCGGTGCAAACGAGCGAACTCTTTGAAACCAGAGTGGAAAATTTGCTCTGAGCCGGTCAGGCTATCGCGACGTGCCTGGCTTTCCTGATACAAACGGGAAAGCTCAATACCGGACCAGAATTTGTCTTCGAAGGCTTCGGCGTCACGCGTGGCCGCATTAAGGATGCGGGTGCGCTGGATGATGATCGCCCAGGAAGCCACTGAGAAGCATATCAAAATCAACATGATAAGCTTAACCAACAGGCTGGCCTTCAAGAATAAATCTAGGATGTTCATGTCATTCACTGCTTAAACTCCGCGACAATAGACTTAGGAAGCGCTATCGGCTTCATTTGGTGTGGATCAATACATGCAATCAACACGTCGGCCTGACTCAAAAGAGTTCCGTCAGAATTGACAATGCGTTGAGCAAACGTAAGAGAAGCCCCGCGCATTGAGGTGATTTCACTCTGGACTTCAAGCTGGTCGTCAAGACGAGCAGGAAGCAGATAATCAACCGTCATGCGCCGGACAGCGAAGGCGACATTTTCACTGAGCAGCTGCTGTTGATGAAAGTTATGATGACGCAGCATCTCGGTGCGCGCTCTTTCAAAAAAAGCTACATAGCGGGCGTGATAGACCACACCACTGGCATCGGTATCTTCGTAGTAAACGCGAACCGGCCATCGAAACAACGTATTACTCACTCTACTTCCCAGCAATGCAATTTAACGGTGCTACTATACGCAAGACAGATCGGGTTGGGAATGGGTTACAAGATGGGAACGAAAATAATTATGGGCCGCGATGGCCCATAACTTGGGGGTATAGCGGAGATTATAAAGAAACGTAAAGTAATCCTGCGGCCAGGATCACAATTGCCGGAAGTGGCGCAAAAAAAGCTCGCCACAGGGTGCGTTGCGGTCGGAACCCGACGCCATGAACCACCCCGGCACACACTGCCCAAATAAGCAGCAGCCCTTCCCAAATCTCCAGCGAGCTGGTCTTCGCCGCAAAGCGGGTCGGATCCCAGAAAATACAGCCCGCCAAAATCAACGCCAGCACCAGTGAAAGGGCCCGGACCGGGCCCTTGTCGGTGATAGCGTACAGCTTGTCAGTCAGTGACAAACTCATCACTTATCGTCTTGCTGTGCTTTTGAATCTTCGTGGTGCTCAAGTGCCAGCGCCGTGATGATGCCGAAGGCACAGGCAAGAAGCGTTCCGAGAATCCAGGCAAAATACCACATGGTTTAGCTCCCTATCCTTAATACAGCGAATGCTTGTTGTTCTCGATGAAGTTCTTATCGAGACGGCCGAACATTTTGTAGTACGACCAACTGGTGTACGCCAGAACGATAGGCACGAAGATCGCCGCAACAACGGTCATCACTTGCAGCGTCAACAGGCTGGAGGTGGCATCCCACATAGTCAGGCTGATGTTAGGCACGGTGCTTGACGGCATCACGAACGGGAACATGGTCACCCCGGCGGTCAGGATCACACAGGCAATGGTCAGCGACGAGGTCACGAACGCCAGCGCGTCTTTCGACAAGCGCGAGAACAGTACCGTGAACAGCGGTAGCACCACGCCCAGTGCAGGCAGTGCCCACAGCAGCGGATACTTGTTGAAGTTGATTAACCAGGCACCGGCCTGATGAGCCACTTCTTTACGCATCGGGTTAGACTCTGCCATGGTGTTCAGCGTCGAGGTAATCACATAACCATCGATGCCTTTCACCAGCCAGATACCGCCCAACAGGAAGAACACCGCCATCACCAGCGTGGAGATCTGCGCCGCAGTGCGAGCACGCAGGTGAATTTCACCGCTGGTACGCATCTGCAGGTAAGTTGCCCCCTGAGTCACCAGCATGGTCAAGCTGACCACACCCGCCAACAGACCAAACGGATTGAGCAGTTGGAAGAAATTGCCGGTATAGAACAGGCGCATGTATTCATCCATGTGGAACGGCACACCCTGCAACAGGTTGCCGAACGCCACGCCGAATACCACCGCAGGCACGAAGCTACCGATAAAGATGCCCCAGTCCCACATGTTGCGCCAGCGGCTGCTCTCCAGCTTCGAGCGGTAGTCAAAACCGACCGGGCGGAAGAACAAGGCTGACAGCACCAGGATCATGGCAACATAGAAACCGGAGAACGCCGCCGCATAGACCATCGGCCAGGCAGCGAACAGTGCGCCACCGGCAGTGATCAACCACACCTGGTTACCGTCCCAGTGTGGCGCGATGGAGTTGATCATCACCCGGCGCTCGCTATCGGTTTTACCGATAATGCGCACCAGGATGCCGACCCCCATGTCAAAACCGTCGGTGACGGCGAAACCGATCAGCAGTACGCCAATCAGGACCCACCAGATAAATCGCAGTACTTCATAATCAAACATACGTGGACTCCTGTTTAGCGCGCTTCCTGCACGGCGGCAGTCGGTTGTTCAAAGTGGTAGCGGCCAGTTTTCAGGCTGCTTGGACCCAGACGTGCAAATTTGAACATCAGGTACATTTCAGCCACCAGGAACAGGGTGTACAAGCCGCAAATCAGCCCCATCGAGAACAGAATGTCGCCTGCAGTCAGTGAAGAGTTGGCGACCGCAGTCGGCAGCACCTCACCAATCGCCCAAGGCTGACGACCGTATTCAGCCACAAACCAGCCGGCTTCGATCGCGATCCAAGGCAGCGGCAGACCATACAGCGCCGCACGGTGCAGCCATTTTCTCTGGCCAACACGGTTGCGAATCACGCTCCAGAACGACAGACCGATGATCAACAGCATCAGCACGCCACAGGCCACCATGATACGGAAGGCGAAGTACAGCGGTGCTACGCGTGGGATCGAGTCTTTGGTTGCCTGCTGGATCTGCGTTTCCGTCGCGTCGGTGACGTTCTGGGTATAACGCTTCAGCAGTAAGCCGTAGCCCAGGTCCTGCTTGGCTTTATTGAACTCGGTGCGTACCGCCGGGTCGGTATTGCCACCGCGCAACTCTTCCAGCAGCCCATAGGCTTTCATCCCGTTGCGGATGCGCACTTCATGCTGCGCCATCAGATCTTTCAGGCCGGTGACCTGGGTATCTGTTGAGCGGGTAGCGATCAGGCCAAGCGCGTAAGGGATTTGGATCGAGTAGGAGTTTTCCATTTTATCCTGATTCGGAATACCGAACAGGGTAAAGGAAGCCGGTGCCGGTTGCGTGTCCCACTCGGCTTCGATAGCGGCCAGTTTGGTTTTCTGCACGTCGCCCATTTCGTAGCCGGATTCATCACCCAGAACGATAACGGACAGCACGGCAGCCATACCGAAGCTGGCGGCAATAGCGAAGGAGCGTTTGGCGAAGGCGAGATCACGGCCTTTCAACAGGTAGTAAGAGCTGATACCCAGAACGAACATCGCGCCGCAGGTGTAGCCGGCTGCCACGGTATGCACAAACTTCACCTGCGCAACCGGGTTGAGAACCAGTTCGGAGAAGCTGAGCATCTCCATACGCATGGTTTCGAAATTGAAGTCCGCAGCGATCGGGTTTTGCATCCAACCGTTGGCGACCAGGATCCACAACGCAGAGAAGTTTGAGCCCAGTGCCACCAGCCAGGTAACGGCCATGTGCTGCACCTTGCCCAGACGATCCCAGCCGAAGAAGAACAGGCCGACCAGCGTCGATTCAAGGAAGAACGCCATCAGACCTTCGATGGCCAGCGGGGCCCCGAAAATATCACCGACGTAGTGGGAGAAATATGACCAGTTAGTCCCGAACTGGAACTCCATGGTCAAACCGGTGGCCACACCCAAGGCAAAGTTAATTGCAAATAACTTGCCCCAGAATTTGGTCATATCTTTATAGATTTGCTTGCCTGACAGTACATATACCGTTTCCATAATTGCCAACAGGAACGCCATACCCAGCGTTAATGGGACAAATAAGAAGTGGTACATCGCCGTTAAAGCAAACTGTAAGCGCGACAGTTCGACAATATCAAACATCTTGACTCCTTGCTCCTCGCAGGAAGACTCCGACATGCGGTTATCGATATGACTTCGGGTGAAGCTACCGGTAACGCCCCGCAGTGAATGCCCTTAAACACAACAAAAATTTGATCCAGCTTCTCCGCTTTCAACCATGCATTCGACGCGGGCCTGACTGGCCAGTGCACAAAACACACCACTGAAAACCGACAACGGGTAACAAATGCAACAAGATCAACCATCCATATTCAGCATGGATGATACTCGCCCAATCCCACACAATAAATAGGTTTTTACGTGATATGTGACCTGCCCCCAGGATTAGATACAACGCTCACTTAGTAATGTCGGATCCTTCACTATCAGAATTACCCTTTCTCCAGGCCGCCGCAAATTCAGACGG
>NZ_CAMKGL010000001.1 GCF_946227985.1 Serratia quinivorans | reverse complement strand
GCCGTCTGAATTTGCGGCGGCCTGGAGAAAGGGTAATTCTGATAGTGAAGGATCCGACATTACTAAGTGAGCGTTGTATCTAATCCTGGGGGCAGGTCACCCGCGCAATAGTCTTACGCGATCCCAGATCTGCATTCGGCTGAACTCAATGCTCAAGTCACCTAACGTGGATATCGTCAGAACGGGGCAGGGACACTCGGCCCGCTACCTGCTCAGTAACGCAACAGAACGATTCCTCGAACTGGGGGATGTGAATTATCGGCCTGTCGGCCATAAGCCCAAGCCTGACAAAACACTCTGGCATTTCAATCCCGTTGAGCTGCGGTTCTGCCACATACACAAGCTGTTTGACCAGGCGTTGGCTGGCGTGCGTGGAAAGGCAATCTGATTTAGATTGGTTTCTAATTGGCTATTGTTATCTAGTTATCTTGTCTTCGTAACACATTGATTTTTTTTGAATAACCATATATGGGTGTGGAGTTTTTTCCCATGTCGGGTTATAGTCTAGTAAAAATGGGAGGATTGAGTGTTTAAGCTATTGCGATCGCCGGAAAGGCTATGTATTAATGATGAAAAGGATAGGGAACGAACACTGAGTTATGTTCGTGATCTGATTGAACATGTACATAAATTCCAAGATGCCATTCTGATAGATCTAGCCCATGTAAAATTTGCAAGCGCTGCTGCCTCCGTTTTGCTTTTTGCTGTTCTGAATCGAGCTTACTTTGTTCTTGGAAGCAAGTTGAGAGTTCGATTTTCTCTCCCTAAGAAGGAGGATAACCCTCTGGGACATAGGTGTATTGTCAGTACTGGGTTGGCTAAAGCGCTTGTAGCTAATACCCCAGAAAAGCTAGATGCTTTAGTTCAGCAAAAACGTTATTTCCAATCGTCAGTGATGCCAGAGTTGGCGCTTTCAACGACGATGGAAATGCTGCAAGAGAAAGCTGTATTAGATGATAATCAAGCGACTATGCTGATGATGGGCATGAATGAAGCTATGTTGAATGTTCGGAATCATGCATACGAGCACAGCTTCTATGATGAAAGTGTCAAGTGTATGCATGGAAAGCGTTGGTGGCAGTGCGCTTGGTTTGATCCAGAGCAGGATCGGGTTGTTTTTATCATTTGTGATTTGGGGATGGGCATTGCAAACTCTTACAGTGGTGAGAATTTAGACCCAATTTCGCAGTTTATACTTGAACAAAACTCTGTTCTTGAAGCTCTAACAAGTGGTAGGTCAAGGTTTAATGAATCGAACAGAGGCAATGGTTCTGAGGATATAAAAAGGCCTATAGCTCAAGGTGTAACAAAGAAAGAGAAGCTTATGGTGTTTACTGGTGGCTGTCTATACGAATTGGATTCGGATGTTTCTAATAGTCACGCTAGAGTATCTACATTGAGACCACAGATACCAGGAACTATCGTACTATGGGCTCTCACTCCTAACAGAGGATAACGTTATGAAACGTATAAATGTAGCGACTGAATTTTCGAAGACACCTTTTGGCCGATTTCCTTCCGATGGCCCGTTCAACGGAGAAAAATTCCGAAAGGAGAGACTGTTACCAGCCTTCACTGATAATGACGCAGAAGATGTGCTCGTAGATTTTAATGGCATAGCTTTGGTGATCGGCTCTTCTTTCTTAGAGGAGGCATTTGGAGGGTTAGTTAGACTGGAAAATTTGAATAAAGACGACATTATCAATAGGTTGATTGTTTCATCGAAGACGCCAATTTATGAAATTCAAATTAAAAAATTTATCCGTGCTGCTGAGCCTCAGTTACGGGAAGCTTAAGATTTCATGGCACCTTTGTAGGGTATGGAAATGAGTTTAAGCGAAGTTCAGACCTATACTTGGGTTATTAGCTTGGCAAGTTTAGGGATGGTTTTTGTTGGTTGGCGCGTTGTGTATAGAAATGCTAAGAAAATAGCGACAAGATCTGAAAGCAAAGCGATTACTGACCATTTAATAAAATTAGTAAACGAAATAATAGACTTATCAGTTACTTACTGGATGGAAGATGAGGGTAAGACCAATGCTGCATTAAAATATAACCTTGCGGTTAGCGCGAAAACCACCCAGATAGATGATTTTATAACCATATTGGGCAAGAGAGATATAATTGCAGATCGTGAATATCTTGCTTGTTTTACGACCATGGCTACTCTTGATTCTGAACAAAAAGGTAGTTTGAATATAGAGCTGCGCTCAGAAAAATGCCAAGGTTGTGTGGATGACGGGATGCGTTTAATTTCGCATATTTATCATAGTTTTGAGAAAAGACATCCACCACAAAAAGTGACTAATTTTGTAGGAGTGTCGTACTATTTGCAACATTTCGAATCTCATTGCAACGGGTGTGCTCGACCTTATATTGAGATAGGAAAAAACCAATAAAGGATTCGGGTTAATAAGATGTAGTTCGAATGTTTGCCTGATGCTGTTGCGTTAGTTCTAATTCACACCAAGCTGAAAGTTAACTATATGAAAAAAAATTAAACTATCATCTTGCTTATGGATTTCAATAAAAACCCGCCTCGGCGGGTTTTCTGTTTTTACAGTAAATCACACAAAATGCTGTTTATACATACAGTGTTTTGATGTAATAATTAAGGAACGAAGAGAATCCGAGAATGTCGGAGAAAAATATAATGATTGAAAAACAAGATGTTGCTCAACATTTGCCCGATAATGGCCGGGCGCTGGTTTACTTGACTGCCGGAGTAGTAAGCGCTGTCCTGTCACTCAAAGATGAGCAGATCATCGCAGATACTGAACTTATGATCGTGTTGCTTCGCCGTATGGGGTACGACGTCCGGCGAAAGTGATATAATGAATCCATCAGCCTGAACAGCTGATCACCTGCTGCGTCAATACCGGAGACGATAATGACGCAGTTACAACTCATCAAGCAGTCCTCAGGAATACTGATCCCGGCCAGCCCGGAGACCAGCGTTTTTCTGCAAACAAAATGCAAGCTCGGCGCCGTGCTGGTGGCCGACTTCAAGCAGGTGCGCAACCCGGCGTTTCACCGCCGATTTTTTGCGCTTCTCAATCTGGGTTTTGAATACTGGGAACCTACCGGCGGCGCGATATCGACGAACGAGCGCAAGCTGGTGTCCGGCTATGCAAAATTCCTCGCCAAGTTTGGCGGCAATGAGTCCGCTTTACTCGATGCCGCCGATCAGTATCTGGACCGCATCGCCGATCGGCGTGCCGGCAGCATCAGTGCCTGTAAATCCTTCGATGCCTATCGCGCATGGGTGACGGTCGAGGCCGGGCACTATGACGCAATCCAGCTTCCAGACGGCACCCTTCGGAAACACCCCCGCAGCATTGCTTTTGCCAACATGGACGAAACTGAATTCCATCAACTGTACAAAGCCGCGCTCGATGTCCTCTGGCGCTGGATCCTGCATAAACCTTTCCGCTCGCACCTCGACGTTGAGAACGCCGCGGCACAGCTGATGAGCTTCGAGTAATGGCTAATTTACGAGAAGAGGCCAGAGGCCGCGACTGCCAGCTCAGAATCCCAGTCATTTGTAATTTCAATCCAGAAACTACCGTGTTGGCACATTACCGGCTGGCCGGTACCTGCGGTGGTGGCATGAAGCCAGACGACGCACAGGGCGCGTGGGGATGCAGTGCATGTCATGACGCTATCGACAGCAGAAAAAAAACCGAATACACGCGCGACGAACTGCGGCTAATGCACGCCGAGGGCGTATTCCGCACGCAAGCCATTTTGAGAAAGGAAGGAAAACTATGATCTACCCCGACAATATCGGTAAAGGCGACGGTAAAGAATTGCATTTGCGTGCGCTGGAAAGAGTCTGGATCCAAGGGCGTCTAAAAATGTGGGGCCGCTGGTCGGGTATGGAGAGCTTCGGTGGTGCCGGCAATATGTTCAATCGGCTGCTGGCCAGTAATCAGGTAACGAAGGCAGCTATCACCCAGGCGCTCAAGCATCTGAAAAAGGCGGGGTGTGAGCAGGAAGAGTTGCGCCAATACTTGCTCGATATTTTGGAGGGAAAGCAAAAGAGTAATCTGGCGTTCTGCACTGACAAAGAAGCCGCAATCATGGACAAAGTGATCGGCGCGGTACTGATTGATGACCCTGGGTTAAAATACATCATCCGGCAGCGTTATATGGGCCACGGCAAAAGCCTGAAGGCAATGGCCGCTGATCTGCATGATGTACGCCCAGAGTGGTGCATGCGCACCTGCGAAACACGCGTCGCGGTATGGGTGAAGACGGCAGAGTTTATGCTCCATCGGCCAATGAGTGATGCGTTCGGAGTAGATCAAACGAGATTTATCCGTTGACTTTGCGCGGAAAATGATTAAATTGATATAGGCTTCGTGAAGTTATATCCGCAGCGACAAATTCAAAAGAAACCCGCCATAGAGCGGGTTTTTTATTGTCTGCATGGGGGTCAACCACCAAGTAATGAACCTATTGCGCTCCCCGCAATGGTTGTCACTAGTGGGTGTTCAAGAAATTTTTTCAATCGGCTTTTTGCTTCTTCTTTTTCTTCATTAGTGGCGGGTGACTCATCGATTGCCTTTATGAGTGTTTGAAAATTATTAAATATTTCTTGTTTGTTTTCATTTCCAATTTGGATTTGGCCTCCATGGATATTGAATGTCTGATTGAGGTTTGAAGAATTAATTCTTGAAGCGTTTCTTCCAGAATCTGCTTTGATCTGGAAGTGTGGGCCTCTTCCGCCTATGCCAACACTGTAAAAGTTACATTCAGATATTGTTTTTATTTCCTCTTTCCCGCTCGGAAGGATACGAACTATCTCATCACCGACATCTATATCTGCATTTTGATCATTAATGAAAATGGTCCCGCCCGCGAAATTGGCTCGGTATGGACCTAGCCGGCGACTATCTGCTTTGTCGATAAAAGCATCTTCATTCTTAACTAGTCTCATTTATAAGTCCTTATCATGAGTTTCTGACATGCTGTGTTAAAGGCATAAATATTTGCTTGGAAATTATAGCGTGTTGGTAGTGAGATTTAGTGCCGTTGATCTTGCTTTTGATAGCACTGGCGTCTTTTATCCTTAACTCTGATGGGTGCCCCGGAAAGTTACCGCTCTCCGGGGCTGCATACCCGCGTCAAAGGTCACGAGTACACCGGCTCTATTGGAGTACTTATACATTGAAAAAACACATTAATGGTGTTGTGTCACGTGCCAGCGGAAAGCCAGCGCCGATCGTCTAGGCAGGCGAAACCGTCGGTTATGGCTGTGAAGATCTGCACGTTGCAACTATTCCCGTTTGGCTGGCCCGCCTGGTAATCAGCCACTTTCACTACAGCAAGCGCGTAGTGAACAATTCCTATCTGCATCTGGGTATTTTCGACGGCCGTGAACTGGTGGGCGTCATGCAGTGGGGCTACGCGATGAACCCCAGCAGCGGGGCTCGTGTGGTGACCGGCACCGGCAACCGCGAATACATGGAGCTCAACCGGTTATGGGTTCATGACCGGATGCCACGTAATACCGAATCCCGCGCTATCAGCTACGCGCTGAAAAGCATCAAGCTATTGTATCCCGCCGTTGAGTGGGTGCAGACGTTTGCCGATGAACGGTGCGGACGGTTCGGCGTCGTGTACCAGGCCAGCAATTTTGATTATGTCGGCAGCCACCAAACGACGTTTTACGAGCTCGATGGTGAGTGGTACCACAAGATCGCAATGACGACGAAAGGGTGTAAGGCTGGCACCCGCGGCAGCTATTTGCAGGAAAATGCACATCGAGCGACGGCTCACACATTCAACCAATTCCGCTATATCCGCTTTTTGAACAAACGTGCACGCCGGCGGCTTAACACTAAACTGTTCAGCCCGAAGCCATATCCAAAACCAGAACATTCAGCTTAGCCCGTCAGTCGTCGGGCTTTTTGCTTTCTGGTGGATGATATGTAAAGAAATATCAATGGGTATTGTGTGGTTATGCTGGCTGCATTAGTATTCGCGCCTCGGCCTTTAGCTCAGTTGGTTAGAGCGCGCGACTCATAATCGCTCGTTCGCTGGTTCAAGCCCAGCAATGGCCACCAACCGCCATTAGCTCAGCAGGAAGAGCAACGACCATTAAGCTGTAGGTACGGGGTTCGAGACCTCGATGGCGGACCAATGCGGGCATCGTATAATGGCTATTACCTCAGCCTTCCAAGCTGATGATGCGGGTTCGATTCCCGCTGACCGCTCCAAATTCAAGCCCTGACTTAACGGTCTGAACTTTTGTATTTTTATCCCTCATTAGTTGATTACGTACATGAACCAGCTCACTGATGAGTATCAGTGCGACGCACCAACCAATTACTATCCCAATAAATTTCATGGTTCTCCCCACTAATTGTTGCGGATTACTGAGCAACGGTAGGAGATGGAAGGCAATGATTTGTGGTTTGGTTTTTCGGTGGTGAAGTTATTGGTTAAAAAATGCACTTGATTATTCCAGCCTCTCTGTCTGAGAGTGCTTATGTTGCAGTGAATCCCACTATGCGTTGGGGTGAAGCAGCGGCAACCCTAACCAGGAATTTGCTTAAAAGATCACGAGCCATGGTGGCTGGCCAACGGCTCACTGGGAGGCACCCAGCACTGCAACACTCATTTTATGTTAAGGATGGGCATATGGAGCGTGGCAATAACGAAAGCCCTACCGAGTCAATGCAAATCGATACATTGGAAATGGAAAAAATCGATAGGGATATCAAGCGCAAAATATTGCTGGGTATTGCTGCCGTATGTGGCGCTGCGGCAATGTCCATTATTTGGTTTTTTTTCTAAATCCCTTAACTGCGAATAGCTTGAATTGAGCCCTGGCTAACCGCCGGGGCGTTTCATTGTTGGAGTGAAATGAATACCGCACCAAGGCCTATTAGCACAATGGTAGCAAGTGTGGCGACAACAACGAGTGTGACGATGATGGTTTTCCTGACCATGGGGTTCTTCCGTTATTTTTCATGACGGGATTATCGAGCGGGATGGTAAAACACTGGTTAAACAACACTCGGTTATCTAGATCAGACTTCCCCCGTTGGTGGTATGTATCAGTAGCTAATCCACTGGCGACAATTACGCACCGCGACATCGCGACAACTACAGGCCCATGCATCCGCGTGGGCTTTTTTGTGGTGAGCGGTTGGCATTAAGGTAAAATCCATCTATTGCAACACCCACGAGACAATAGTAATGAAAAAGCCGCCTGAAGATTACTTTCTGGATGCCGATGATGAATTGGTTGATTTTCTGGAAGCACAGGGTGAAGCGTGCATAAAAGAGCTTCACCAATCGAACATGATAAATAAAGAGAACGGATATAAGCTTTTAAGCATCCTGATTGTGGGGATTGGTTCTTCGTTTTTGCTTTTAACGCAGAAAGAGCATCAGACTTTTCTAGATGCGGGTTTGGCGGTTTTTACTGTTTATTGGTCGCTATGCGCTGTCTATTTGGTTCTCAATGTGCTGGCGGTTAAGCAGAGAGGATTAATTACCGCCTCCCCATTTGTTCTTTACTCAGAGAAATTTAAAAATATTGATGCTGCTGACTTTGAATATTTCAAAACCAATGGATTCTGCGGGGGCTGTAACCGCCTTCCTGTGATCAGGCGATACAGGCTGGAGACCCTGAGCACGACAGCTGATGAGATGAGCGAACATAATGGGAAGATAAGCCTCCAACTGACCAGGGTAAGGATAGCGACCATCCTTACCCCGGCGTGTGCTATTTTCGTTTCAGTGATTACTTACTTTTTTTCTTGAGGCCCTCAGCAGAATCAGCGGCGATCATTCGTCCAACCGAAAAGCCACCCTGTTTTGCAGGGGTGGGCTTTTGCTGTTCTACGGGCTGAGATTTACTTTCTGCAGGTGCTTTCTTAGGTTCAGTCATACTCAAAATTCCTTCTGTTGGTTTCGATATGTCACGTTTTGCAATTTGACCATATCACCGGCAGGGTATACGCCGCCAGACGTACTCTGGCACCTATTCAAGGCCTCGCTTACGCGGGGCTTTTGCTTTTCAGGGGTAAGCATGGCAAAGGCAAAGTGGCCGAAGCTGCCAAGGTTGCTGGTTCCGTTGTTCGAGTGTGCTCAGGTGTATCTCTGTACAACCCGCGACGAATGGGAACAAGCTTATACGGTGCTGGGGTTGGAGCCTGACGCTCTCCATACGCTGGCGGGCTGCGTCCGGCTGGTTGAGAACCGCGAGACGGGCGAGCGCATTATCCTCATCGGTGTCTTCACCGGTGAGCTGCACGTTCTGGCTCATGAGTGCGCCCATGCAGCCTTCAGGATCTGCGAGACATGCGGGGTGGAGATCACCCGCGATGGCAACAACGAGACGTACTGCTACCTGCTGGATAAGCTTTTCAGGTTTGCCGAGGGGTACGTAAAAAAGCCAGCTGTCTGTTAGCCGGCTTGGGTAATTCAATCAGCGCTTACTGTCAGGAGTACGCTTGATTTCTTTCCAGGTGCTGCCTGGGTTTTGCGTTGGTGGCATGCGTTGATCATCACGAACGGTTGCGTAATTATCTTTCGCACCACCGCGCGGCCCAATTTCTTGGAAAATACCGCCATTCTTGCCAGAGTTCTGGCCCGGTTTTAATGACATTGCCAATCCTTGTGAATATTGCCACGGAGTTGTGACGTCATTGATATGGTGGCAATTCATTCAATTTCAACTCATAAAAACTCAAGGCTACGCTGATGCGTGGCCTTTTTCATTTCAGGCAAGGAAAACCCCATGAACAGGAAAAGGAAGCGGTTGGTGGTCAACACGCTGCTGCTGGTGGCTATTGCAGGCATGGCTGCTTGCTCTGCGGTGTCATTCACCCACGCCAATGGCGCTAAGGGCCAGAGTGTCACGAACGCCGAGGTACAGCCGGATAACACGGTGGTGCTGACGTACCCGAACGGTTCGGCCTGCATTGATACCAATCCGGGCGAAAGCCAGACCTGCAAGCCAGGGGAGAAGTAACATGCGCCCGCTGATGTTGTGCCTGGTGTTGTCGGCGTTAACAGGCTGCGTTGCTCAGCGCTACGTCGGCGTGCAAATCACCTCAACGGCCCCGATGAGCATGACGCGGGTGATGGTGAATGGCGATGCTGTAGTGATGTGCAGCGTGGGGATGTAAAAAAGCCCGTCAGATAGACGGGCAAAAGGAAGACTTACATATTTTTTTAGGGATGCAATTAGGCTTCTCTTCCTGCTTGCAGGAGCAAGGCTGCAAACGGTAGGTGTATTGAGTCAATAAAAAAAGCCCGACAGGGAAGGCGGGCTGGATGTACCTCAACGATAAGGCGAATATCGGAACATTGGTAAGACAAGCTCAACATCTAACCGGGAGCATACTGTAATCAAGTAACAGGCAAAAAAATGCCCGCAAGGAGTAGCGGGCGGCGCCCTACGAGGAAGAACGCAAACTTTCTTTGCACGGACGATTTCACAGTTCAAAAGGGTGAGTATTGTTGTCAAGCATTCTGGGTGAAATTCAGCGTATGGGGCGTTTTGGCAGGTAATCGCTAGCCAGCGATTGTAGCTCGGCGACATGAATGAAAAGTGATTAATGTAACGGCCTGAGCATTCGTCTCGGTTTTTTTCTGCCAGCAGTAAGCTCATTTCTCTAAAAGGTGAACGCGATGCAAGACCGGGATAGCGCGATACAGACTTTGACAATCAAAACCGCCCTAGGGGTAACACAGTTCCCTGCATCAGCAGTGACCATGCTGACCAGTCACGTAACTGGATATCTGAAAGTGCAGACGTCGATTTTTGAGGGGGAGAAAGAATTCGTTCTCAACATGTCGATGCAAGAAGTGAGGAAGCGATACCTCCCTCACTGAAGTGAGCCGGTGGTTATCAGCGTTGATGGTCCTGCTTTAGCTGATTAGCTCGCTTGTTAACAAGCTTTGAACTGCGGCAAGGGACATAGCGGCACATCTACCGTGGTAGGTGAAGTGGTGTGACAGTGGGAGAGATGGCAAGTTTACGATGTTCTGTAGTGGGTAGTTACCGACTGCCAATTCCAGAATAAAGTTTCAATTTAGGAAGCTGCGGTCTTAAAAATAAAGCGACTGGCATTTTCTAATCCAGCATTAAATGCTGTTGCCAATCGTAGGCGCTAATACTAATAGAGGATAAACGCTATGGCGGTCATTCCAGCCAATCTCATTACGCTGCTGGGAACCATGGGCGGCGGGGCAACCGTAACTGTTGCCAATATTACTGACGCCACTAATGCCGGCAAGAATATTCTGCTTGCGGACCGGGCATTTGGTCTTGGCCAAGGGCCGGTTGCTAAAACCGACGCATACAGCAACATTGGGCAGCTTTACCGGGTCAATAACTCATCTGCAAATAAGCCACCGGCAGTCACAGGGAATGTCTCCGCAGGTATTGCGTGCCTACCCATGGATGCCTCGCCGTCTGCCGGTTATTTTGCTGTTGTTGGTGGCAGTGTCGCGGCGTATGTCGGTTTCTCCGGCGCAGAGGCTGGCGGTATCACCTGGGCGCGGATTTATACCGACAAATTCCAACCGCCGATGTATGGATTAGGGGCTGGACCAACAGACAAACCTGATGCATACCAGGTGCAATCACAAATTTATCGGGTGCTTGGTACAGCAACTAACAGGCCAGGGAATTCGATTTACGGCGTCATTAGCCTGAGAACTGACGGCACCGCCGATGGAGGACGTAGTGGTTATTTCGCCGCTGGTGTTGATGGTAGCGCCTACGTTGGCCTCTCTGATGCTGACAAAATAGTAAAATGGGCACGGCTTTACACCGACAAATTCAAACCTACCTTGGCTGAACTTAAGGCATTGGGAAACACTGGCGACCAGGTACTGGATGGCAAGCTGCAGCTCAATCACCAGTTGGTGCTGAAATCGATACTTCAGACCGATGCTAACGTCCTGGTATTTAAGTTTGGCGAAGATGATGGCGTTATTGATGTTGCCATCAGAGCGTCTGCGACCCCGGATAATCACGGCCAATTGGCGCTGGGCGTGCGTGACAGCACCAATAATGTCGTTAACGCGATCACCATTGACGGTGAAGGCAAGCAGATCATTGCTCTGACGGGTTACAAGCTGTTGGTCGGTGCATCGGGAACGGACATCAGTAGCATCACGGCGATTGGCAAGCAACTGATAGACAGTGCTAATGCGGCGGCGGCACGAACAGCTATTGGGGCTGGTACATCCAGCCTCGCTATTGGTACGACGTCAGCGACAGCCAAGGCGGGTAATTATCAACCCACTGCTGCGAATATTAGCGACGCGACGCCGTTTGGCCGTCAATTGCTTCAGGCCGCGGATGCTGGAGCGGTAAAGACACTGCTTGGGTTGTCGTAGCAAATCATTAAATGAGGTACTCATGCCCACGCAAAAACTTATGGTTGGTAGCAATTGGACGCCAGTAACGACGGCAGCCGATCAAAAAACTATCGAATGTATCAACGGTACGGCGTTCTTTGGGCGTCTTCAACTCCACCTTCTGATTCTGAGTATTCGGGTCACACCTTGACACCCGGGACTTCATTCGTTGTCACCGAACGGGTTTACGCCAGGGCGGCAACCAACTCCGGGTCTATGGTACTCATCATTACTTAACCAGGTCTGAGATTATGGCAAGGGTGAACTGGGAAGATGAATTAGCCCAGTACGCCAGCGACTGGGAAAAAACGCAGATACCGGCGAAAGCATGGTGCGAGGAGCGGGGGCATAAGTGGGGCACGGCTAAAAAGCACATCACAGAAAAGGCGGCGAAAGAGCTACTGCGAATTCGCGAATTGGATGCGACAAATTCGCGAATTTCGCGAATAGAGGAAAGCGCTACCGGGCTGGTTGATGATGAAGGTCTGAATGACCAGCGGGCGGAATTTGTTGTTGAATATCTGAAGGATAGTAATGCAAAACAGGCAGCAATCAGGGCCGGTTACAGTGAAAGGACGGCTGAGCAAATCGGCTATCAGCTACTTCAGAAAACTTCAGTTCGCGAAGCAATCGCGAATCAGCGTAAAGCCGCCATTGCCCGCCAGCTGTTTAGCGTCGACGACGTGCTGGCCCGGATGTGGGCTATTGCCACGGTTGACGTCAACGACCTGGTCGAATATCGCCGTACCTGCTGCCGTTACTGCTGGGGTAAGAACCACGATTACCAGTGGACGGAGAACGAGTACAACAAGGCCCGTACTGAAGCTGAAGCCAAAAACAAACAGTTACCGGCCATCGCCGGCGGGTTTGGCTTTCGCCCCAAACGCGCAGCTAACCCCGAATGTCCGCAATGTGAAGGTGCCGGATTCGGTCATGTCCATATTCATGCAACCAACGCGTTATCACCACAGGCCCGCATGGCCTATCAGGGCGTGAAGACGACGAAGGATGGTGTTGAGATCCTCATCAGCAACCGCGACAAGATGCTGGAAAATATTGCTAAGCATCTCGGCGTCTTCGACAGTCCTGCAGCGAAGCGCGGTCAGGAATTGGACGCTGAACGCAAAGAGATGGAAAACGAGCAGCTTCGCAAAGAGCTGAATCAGGCAGGTAAGCGTGAAGGCCTGGAAGATGATTATCAACTGCAGGCGTTAAATCCCGATGAACCTATCCCCGATAAGCCGATCCTCTGACGGCGCGGTAGCGCTCACCCCAAAGCAGGCAAATATCTACGCCTGGGGCTGGCAGCTTTCTGCACGATTTAGAGATGCAGTGTGTGGTCGGCGGTTCGGTAAAACGTTCTTGGGTAAAGCAGAAATGCGCCGCGCCGCCCGCCTGGCTGATCGCTGGAATGTCAGCGTTGAGGATGAAATCTGGTATTGCGCCCCTACGCTAAAACAAGCGAAGCGTGTTTTCTGGCGACGGCTGAAACAAGCCATTCCTCCACACTGGCGCGCCAGCAAGCCCAACGAAACGGAACTGTCGATCACCCTGAACAGCGGGCACATTATCCGCTGCGTGGGGTTGAACAATTATGATGACTTGCGCGGTTCCGGGCTGTTTTTTGTGCTGGTAGATGAGTGGGCTGACTGCCCCTATCAAGCCTGGGAGGAGGTTATCCGCCCTATGCTGTCGACCTGCCGTTATGTGATTGATGACATTCAATACATCGGTGGCCACGCATTGCGTATTGGCACCCCTAAAGGTTTCAACCATTGCTACGACACTTGGCTTGCTGGACAGGACGGCCGGGAGCCAGATCACCGCAGTTGGTTATATACGTCAGTGGACGGCGGCAACGTACCCATTGAGGAGCTTGAAGCCGCCCGCCGCAGAATGGATCCCCGTACCTATCGTCAGGAGTACGAAGCCAGTTTCGAGAATTATCAGGGGGTTGTTTACTACTGCTTTGACCGTCGGCAGAACCATACCGACGACAAAGTGCAGCGTGGTGATGTGCTGCACATCGGCATGGACTTCAACGTGAGCAAAATGGCTGCTGTGGTGTATGTGATGCGCAATGGCCTGCCGCGGGCGGTATATGAGTTTATGGATGTGTTTGATACCCCTGCCATGATTGGAAAAATTCAGCAGTGTTATCCAGAACACACCATCACTGTTTATCCCGATGCGTCTGGGGATAACCGTAAATCCAGTAACGCCAGTGAGTCCGATATAGCGCTGCTGAAAAAAGCGGGGTTTGTGGTCAAGGTCAATGCCAGCAACCCAGTGGTGAAAGACCGCGTAAATGCCACGAACGCCATGCTGTGCAACACCTACGGCGAGCGTCGCCTGCTGGTTAACACCCATGAATGTCCAAAGTTCACCCAGTGTCTGGAGCGTCAGGTCTACGACGAGAAGGGCGAACCGGATAAAAAGGGCGGCTTTGACCACGGCAATGATGCGGGTTCGTACCCCATCGTTCATCTGTTCCCAATTGTCAGCCGCAAAACCACCGTGCGGCCACTGTCTGCTTAAGTGGAAATTCTCTATGAGTAATGATGTTCGTAAGCGATCGCCTCGTATAGATGCGATGGCTGGCTGCTGGCCGATGATTACTGCACTGTTGGGCGGAACGGCCTCTATGCGCGAAGCCGGCAAGGATTGGTTACCCCAATGGCCCAACGAGGACGGTGCTTATTATAAAAGCCGTCTTGCCACTGCAACGCTGTTTCCAGCCTTTTCTCGCACTGTTGAGGTACTGAGTGGAAAACCTTTTTCCAGGCCGATCACGTGGGGGGATGATATCCCTGAGCGCGTAACGACAATGTTCGACGATATAGATCTTGAAGGTACCAACCTGCACAGTTTTCTGGCGAACGTATGCGAGGAAGCTATTGCTTACGGACTGAGTGGCATTCTGGTGGATTATCCGCACGTTAGTGGAAAGATGAATTTGGCGCAGGAGAAGGCTGCAGGGTTACGTCCCTATTTCGTCAAAATCAGCCCGACCATGCTGCTGGACTATAAATCAAAGCGGATTAATGGGCGGGAGACCATTACCCACCTGCGGTTTGTGGAGCATGTGCAGAAGGAGGTGCCGGGAAATGAGTTCGCAGAGCAGACGGTAGAGCAGGTCAGGGTACTGGATATCGGGCTCTGGCGTATTTACCAGGAACGAAAGGATGAGACTACCGGTGAGAAAAAATGGGTCTTGGTGGATGAGGGTAAAACCAGTCTGAAAAAAATCCCCTTTGTACCGGTCTACGGTAATAAGGTGGCGTTTATGCAGGCTACACCACCACTGGCTGAACTCGCCTATATGAATGTAGAGCACTGGCAGACCAAAAGCGATCAGCAGACGATCTTGCACGTTGCACGGGTACCTATTCTGTTCGGTCGAAATCTTGGTGATGCTCCGCTAACTGTTGGAGCTGCGTCAGCGATCACTACCGAAAATCAGGATGGAGACCTGAAGTACGTTGAACACACCGGTAAGGCTATTGAAGCCGGGCGGCTAGACATTCTCGACCTGGAGGACAAGATGCGCCAGATCGGTGCGGAGCTGCTGGTCATCAAACCCGGACGCACCACGGTGGCGCAAACCATGGCGGACGATGAATCCGGGACTTGCGCCTTACAGCGTATCGTCGGGGATTTACAGGACGCTGCTAGTCAGGCCATCGCGCTATTGGCGGAATGGGTTAGCGAGAAATCATGCGGTCATATCACCATTTTCCGTGATTTCGGTGCGGCCACGTTGGCGGAAGCTTCCGCGGAACTCCTGATGGAAATGAATATCGCCGGTTCGCTGTCTAATGAAACCCTATTTAGGGAGATACAGCGTCGCGGCATGATAAGCAGTGAGGTTAAGTGGGAGGAGGAGTTAAAACGTCTTGCCTCTCAACCTCCGAAGCCGGGAACAACCGAGCTTAATGCTTAACCTCTCACCAGCCCACCATCGTGTGGGTTTTTTATTTGCCTATTCTGCGGATGCAGGGTCGGCGCACCGGGCCGGATGGCTCACTTGTAAGGTAATTAACCATGAAACTGAAACTTGATGAAAACGGCCACGTAGTGGTCTCCGATGGTAAGCCGGTCTACGTCAATGACGAGGGCAAGGATATTGCGTTTGATGTTGCGGGCACGGTTACTACGATTTCACGTCTCAACGGCGAAGCAAAATCACACCGTGAACGTGCTGAGACGGCTGAAACCAGTTTGAAGGCATTTTCCGGTATTACCGACCCGTCCGAGGCGATTAAAGCCATGGAGACAGTCAAAAACCTTGATGCGAAAAAGCTGGTGGATGCCGGTGAAGTCGAAAAGGTCAAATTGGAGGCGATCAAAGCGGTTGAAGATAAGTACGCGCCAATTGTTGCTGAGCGCGACTCTCTCAATGTTGCTCTGGTAGTTGAAAAGGTTGGCGGCAGCTTCTCACGCTCTCAGTACATCACCGACAAGATGGCGATCCCTGCGGACCTGGTTGAGGCTCGCTTTGGCAGCAACTTCAAATTGGAGGACGGGAAAGTTGTTGCTTACGACAAAACGGGTAACAAGCTATTTAGCCGTAGCAACCCAGGCGAAGTCGCCGGATTTGATGAAGCGCTGGAGATTCTGGTGGATAGCTATCCCTACCGCGATCAAATCCTCAAAGGCTCTGATGCTTCTGGTAGCGGTGTCCAAGGTGCAGGGCCAGCCCATAAGGGCAGTAAAAACCTTTCACGCGCCAAGTTTGACGCATTGCCTCCTGCACAACAGATGGAGCATGTGACAGCTGGCGGACAAATTACTGATTAATAGGATATCAATAGATGGCTAACAGCTTAAATCACCTTATCCCAGACCTGTATGCGTCTATGGATGTTGTTTCCCGTGAAATGGCGGGGTTTGTTCCATCCGTCACGCTGGACGCGTCTGCTGAGCGTGCGTCGCTCAATCAGGCTATCCGCATTCCGATCACCCCGGCTGCTAAAGCGGAAGATACCTCTCCGGGGCAGTTACCACCGGACGATGGTGATCAGACCATTGGCAATACGCCGTTCACCATCAGCAAGTCCCGCGCTGTACCCTTCCGTTGGACCGGTGAAGAGCAGAAAGGGGTCAGTACTGGTGTCGGTTATGCCAACATCCGTCGCGATCAGATCACCCAGGCTATGCGTACATTGGTGAACGAGATTGAGGTGGACATTGGCCTCCAGGCATTCAAGGCTTCCCGGGCATCTGGCGCGCCTGGTGTGACGCCGTTTGCCTCGAATCTGGGCGATACCGCGCAAGTGCTCAAAATCCTGAAAGATAACGGCGCACCGACCAGTGATTTGCAGTGTGTTATTGACACGACTGCAGGTGCCAGTCTGCGTACGTTAGCGCAACTGACAAAGGCTAACGAGGCAGGAACAACGGCGGTACGTGCGCAAGGGACGCTGATTGAACTGCATGGTTTTAGTTTGCGTGAGTCTGCCGGTGTCGCCATTCACGAGCCAGGAACGGGCGCGGGTTACCTGACCAATGGTGCATTGACTGCCGGTACGTTCCTTATCCCTGTTGATACTGGCACGGGCACCATTCTTGCTGGTGATGTGATCACCCTCGGTAATTTCCAGTACGTGGTGGCAGCTGACTTGGTCGGTGGTGTTGTTGCCATCGGTGCGCCAGGGTTGCGCGAGGCGATGGCAACCGGTAGTGCGGTATCGCTGTTGTCATCTTATACCGCCAACTTTGCTTTCAGTCGATCTGCGATTGTGGTGGCGACACGGGCCCCCGCGCTGCCGGAGGAAGGCGATATGGCCGATGATCACGTGATGATTACCGATCCGCGTACGGGGATGAGTTTTGAAGTCTCCATGTACAAGCAATACAAGCGTGTTCGCTATGAAGTTGCTGCCGCATGGGGCGTGCAGAACATCAAGCCTGAACATACGGCAATTTTGCTGGGTTAATGGTAAGCGCCGCCGTGATACGGCGGTCAAACAGGAGACTGAGTATGGCCAGACCAAGAATCAATCCTCAAGATAGCCTGCCGGAAACGCCGGAAACGCCGGAAACGCCGGAAACGCCGGAAACGCCGGAAACGCCGGAAACGCCGGAAACGCCGGAAACGCCGGAAACGCCGGAAACGCCGCCACTGGTAAAAATGGAGCGTGATCCCGCTGTTTATCCGCAACCTCATACGGCGAATGTCCATCCGGATGAGGTAAAAAACTATTACTCTGGCGGTTGGCGTGAGACGGAATAATGCTTACCGAACAGCAGTTATCTGATGTGCGGCGTTATGCGGGCTATCCGATGTTGGGGGACACGGTTGCGGATGATAGCCGGGACTTTGCCTATGGCTGGGTATCTCCGGGCACATGGCAAACGCTTCAGCACCGGTTGACGCATTTACGCCCGGAGGAAGAGAGCACGCTGATTAATTACCTGACGACGCTCACCACACTTGAGTCTGCCATACCGACATCTGGGGAAAATCTGGATACGGATGTGGCGGCGGTTTGGGTGCATAACAAGCAGGAAGTGAGCGACAGGATGCGGCTCTATAACCTGTGGCGACGTGAGATGTGTGCGTTTATTGGGATTGTTCCTGGTCCGAATCTCGGGCGCGGTGGAAGCCAAATAGTTAGGGGGTAGCGATGGATGCAGTCAAAATCCACGCAAAAATTTATGCCGGAAGAGGGAAAGCCGCGTTACGCCTGGGGTTGCTGTATGACGTGATGCGACCGGTTATGGCTGCCGATCCGTTCACGCAAAAAGTCACCCGGCTTAATGCAGCATTCAACAACACCGATAACAAATACCTGAAGGCGAACCATCCCGGCGATCCGCTGTGGTATGGCGACCTTGACGGCCGTCAAACACAGCCGGGTGATTACCTTGTAGGGGCGAACAGCACGTACTTTATTGCTGCTCAGCAACAACTGCTGCCGATCATCTGTGTTGAGTGCAACCGCACGGTGCGGATGACTCGGCCAGTCTTTCCAGTGCCGGAGAGCGATGTGGATAACGTCAGCGTGTTGTCGTACAGCGGGTTGTGTCAGTCGGCGGATGAGTCGGTAGATGTGCTGGGAACCAGCCCACACGGCGGTCTTCCTGCCGTTGGTTGGCCCGCATCAGTGCTGTTCGGCAAGGGAAAACTTCGCAATGCGACGGCCCTCAAGGCTGGTACGCCGGAGCAGTTAGGCTGGCAAATCATGCTGCCGGTGTCTGTACCGATCGTGTTCCACCCAGGCGATGTGCTGGTGGATGACCTGGGCAATATGTTTTCGGTCAGCGGTGCGGAATTGTCCGATACCGGCTGGCGGATACAGGCGATAGAGGTGCATGCCTGATGGCCGATATTACCGTTGTAGGGAATGCGTTGGTGCAGTTGGTGGCGGAAGTGTGCCGCTCGCTGTCACCGGATCATCCGGTGAAGGTGTATCAGGGCTGGCCAACCCCGGGTCAACTTAAAGAGGATCTGCTGGCGGGGGCGGTGCATATCTCTGTTTTTCCGCGCCCCGGTAGTAAGGTGACATCGGTGCTTAGCGGTGAAGGTGAGTGGGAAGAGAGCGTTAATGATGGTGTTCGAGGTAGCATAACCCGTGAAGTTCGACGGGAGACGCGGCAATACCAGGTGACGGTGTGGGCGAGTTGCTTCGACAGGCGCGACCCGCTGGCGAATGCCATTGACCCGGAGTTGTCAGCCGTCAGTCGCATTACGCTGGGTGATGGTTCACAGGCGACCATTGCTTACATCTCCTCACTGCAGGACGACGACAATCAAAAAATCGGTGTGTATCGCCGGGACTTCTTCTACGCCGTCAACTATGGCGTTTATCAAACACAAAGCGCATGGGCCATTAAGCAAATCAAGGCCGATTATCTGGTTGTGTCCGCCGCATCTGATCCCGACAGCCCGGTGCTGGGTCGCATACAAAGTAGTATTCCGAGGGGCAATCCATGAGCGTAAGAGTGATACAGGCGTTTGCTGAATTTGGTGTCGGTGACTTGATTACCGATCCTGAGGCGGTCAAGCGAATTCAAGCATCGGAGCAGGTGCATTTCGTGATTGCTCTACCGGATATGCCGACAGCGTCCGAACCTATCGCTGTGGCTAAAGCCGCTGGCAAACCGAAACAGTAACCCTCGACCTCGATTTTTCATCTGCAGGCTGCCTTCTGGCGGCCTTATTCTTTTCTGGAGGCAATCTATGCCTGTTATACAAGAAGGTGACATGAACACCACGGCGCTGAGCGTACCGGATGTTTATGTCCAGATAGTGCCGCCCTCTGAGAATTACATCAACGGCGTGCCGACCAATATCCTCGGTATTGTGGGGACGGCATCTTGGGGACCAGTCAATGCACCGGTGACCATCGGTGATTTAACCGCCTGTGTGCAGGCATTCGGCAACATCAAGGCGCGAAAGCATGACCTGGGGACTGCGGTGTGGGCCTCGGTACTCAATGGGGCGAATGACTTTCGCTGTGTGCGCGTGACCGACGGTACGGACGTGGCCGCAACCGAACTCATTGAAACGAACTGCCTGACATTGACAGCAAAGCATACCGGCTCAACCGGCAACAGCATCTCTGTCGCCATTGCGGCGGGCAGTCGACCGGGGACCTGGCGTCTCACGGTTTCTCTGCCCGGTCTCCTTCCTGAGGTCTACGACAATCTCGGAAAAGGCCTCACCGGTAATGCATTGTGGGGGGCTATCGCCGAAACCATCAACAGCGGGACCGGTCCGATGCGGGGTGCGTCCGGGCTGGTGGTGGCGACAGCCGGTGCAGGAACGGCAGCGCCGACCGCTGGAACCACTGTGCTGAAGGGTGGAACCGACGGAGCAACCGGCGTCAGCGGCACCACGTTACTCGGTGTGGATGTCACGCCCCGGAAGGGGATGTACGCCCTGCGTGGTACCGGCGTTAAAACCGCTTTCCTGGTGGATTGTGATGACAGTGCAACGTGGATTGACCAGGTGGCCTTTGCGTTGGATGAGGGGGTGTATCTGTTTGGTGTGGGCCCGTCCGGAGAGACCATCACCGACGCCATCGGCGCCAAAAACACCGCTGGGATCGACAACTACGGGTTCAAGTTGTTGCTGGGGGACTGGTGTTTGTTCAACGATACGATCAACGGTGTGAAACGCTTTATCTCTCCACAGGGGTTCCTGGCCGGTCGACGTGCGGCGCTGTCGCCGGAGCAATCCACGTTGAACAAACCTCTATATGGCATCATCGCCACCCAAAAATCAGCGCAGAGCATGCAATATTCTTACGCAGAACTGCAGCAACTGGCTGAGGCGGGGATTGATGTCATTACCAACCCGATACCGGCGGGCAACCAGTTCGGCGGGCGCATTGGCTGCAACACCGCCAGCAACCCGATGATAAACGGCGACAACTACACCGCGCTGACCAACTACATCGCCTACACCCTGGACAAGGGGATGGGGATCTACATTGGTCGGCTGCAATCGCCTGCTCAGCGCAGTCAGGCACGGTCAACGGTCTCGTCATTCCTGGCTAACATGCAGCAGCAGGGCATGATTGGCGATGTGAACAACCCGACCAAAGACGCCTTCACGGTGAAGCTGGACAATTCCAACAACCCCAAAGAGCGCGTGGCGCTGGGGTATGAACAAATTGATGTCCGGGTGACGTACCTGTCGATCATCACCAAGTTGTTGATCAACGTGGAAGGCGGCCAGTCGGTCAATGTCAACGTGGTGTCATCCAGCGCCAGTTAATCCCTGAGCCTGCCGTTGAGCAGGCTTTTTATAAGGAGTTCATTCATGAGCCAACAGGGCTATTCCATCGGGCGCGACACGACCGTTGTTGTGACATTGGCATCCGGTACCCACCTCAATCTGGGCAAGGTGATTTCGTTTACCGCCAACCAGAAAACCAAAGAGCAGGAAATCACCGACATCACGGGCAATACCGACAACCTGCGCTTTTTCAAAGGCTGGCAGGGCAATTTTGTCCTGGAGCGTCGTGGGGCGTCTCTGGACCAGTATTTCGCCGAACTGGAAGCGAACTACTACGCCGGGCAAGAGGAGCCGCCGGTCACGATACAGGAAACCATCACCGAACCCGACGGCAGTGTATCGCAGTACCGTTACGAACGCGTGATGCTGAAGTTTGACGATGCCGGCGAACGCGCCGGGGACAAATCGGTATCACAAAAAATCTCTTTCACGGCCAGCCGCCGTGTCCAACAGGCTTAAGCCAGGAACAACGATATGAACGAACAGAAAACCTTAGATGTGGCAGGTGCCAAAGTGACACTCAACCCGACGATGACCCCGAGTGAGAAGTTGATTCAGGCGGGCAACCGAGAAGTGACGGTGACCGACGTGCTGGGTCGGGTGATTGTGCTGAAAAAGCCGGACCCGCTGTCGGGCCTTGATTTCCTCAAGGCGGCGGGAGCCGGAGCCGATGGCATCAACATGCTGTATCTCTCCGAGGTCGCCCACCTGAAATATGTGGCGTCCATTGATGGTGATGTCGTCGTGACGCCAGGTACCGATGGCGAGCTGCGCGCGCTTTACAAGCGGTTGGGTGAGGAGGGCAATCTCGCCAGCGCCAGGGCAGTGGCCGAGCACTTCATTGGGCAGCAGGCGGCAGAAGAGAGCCTCCTTGAAATAAAAAAATCATAACGGACCCCGCCATCCGGGAGGCCTGTTGGCTGACCAAAAATAATGTGCCGTTTGATGTGGCCTTCTCCATGGGCGCAGCAAAACGCCAGGGACTGGCGGTTATTTTTGGCGAGCTGGAGGGCGGTGAGTTCGATCTCCACACCATGAGCTGGAAGGAACGCAAATGAAAGAGCTGAATGGGCTGCTTGGTGCAGCCCTGCATTTTGCCGCCCTGGAGGTTGCGGTGCACAAAAAACTGCATGAAGGGATCGAGGTGGTGGCGCAACGTATCGAGGACACGGCCAGAGAGGAAGTCGGCCATTACCAGGACGCTATCGGCCCCTTTCCTGCGTGGGACCCGCTGGCCCCTGCCACGGAGGACGAAAAGGCGCGGCTGGGCTATCCACTGGATGCGCCATTATTGCGCACCGGCGACATGCAGGGGAGCTTTTCGCACGAGGTTAAGGGGCTGGAGGCGGTTATCGGCTCAACGGACGACAAGCTGGTGTACCACGAGTTTGGCACGGCCAAAATGCCACCGCGCCCGGTACTGGGACCCGCAGTGGAGCGCAACGAAAAGTTCATCAAGCGCATTCTGGGTAAGGCGGCGGTATCGGGCTTTGTGGATGGCGTGCATATCCATTCATCGCTGGGCTACGACAAAGAGTACTGACGGAGCAGGCCTTTCGGCGTTCTGTCGCGGGATTGATCTGTTTTAACGATCGTTCTCGCTGCATCGATCGTTAAGTCCTATTTGATGCACCCTTCAATACATCCGTATGCTCTCACTGGATTTTTACTTCATTGTGAGGGGAATAAAATGTCTCTGAGTGACAAGGACACTTTCATCCAGCATAGGATGCAGGTGATTATGGCAAGGGGTTTTTCCCGCGAAGATGCTGAATATCAAGCGAGTGATGAGTGGCGTATGGAAGCGAGCAGAATAAAACGAAGTGATTACGTCAAAGGACAGAGTCTAATTAATCGATTGTCTATAGGCTATGTATGGATCGTGAAGTATTTTTCTGTATTCCTTTCTTCATTATTACTGTTATCGGCTTTAGTAGCTGGAATTTTTTCACTTACTGCAACAGATACCACCTCGGGTAGTGCACCTTATTATGCCGCTGGTGTTGCCATGGGCTTCTTTGTTTTGTTTATTTTGTCGTGTGCACTTTTGCTCCTGGTTCGCATTGAAGAAAACACCCGAAAATAAACTGCTACGTTTCGCATAAATAACGCGTTCATCAACATGCCCAGCCTCAATGCTGGGTTTTTTTATCGCCAAAATGTGGAGAATGCGATGGACATCGAAGCCTATAAAGTCGCCGTCAGGCTCACGCTAACCGAAAATATCACCAAGGGGTTGATGGCGATATCTGGCAAGTTTGCCACCGCCAACCGTGATGCTGAGGCGTTTCAGAAGCGGCTGGAGAGCATCGGCAAAATGACCCTGGCCGGGGGGGCGCTGGTCGGCGTTGGTCTGATGTTGACCAAAGGCATTGACGCGACACTGAAGTCGGCAAAAGACCTCATGATGGCACAGGCTGACTTCAAAACCCTGAATCTCTCAGCGGCGCAAATGGCTCAGGTTAACGGCACGGCTGCCACGTTGTCCCACCAGGTACTCGGCTCCACGATCGCTGGCAACATTCGACTGATCCAGGACTTGCACACCGCCTTTGGTGACCTGAACCACGCCATCGCAACAGCACCCGAGTTCACCAAATACGAAACCACGCTGAAAATGGCACTGGGTGAACACGCCGCAGACGGCGCGGTTAATGCGATGGCGAAGGCGCTGGAGCACCGTGGCGGTGATGTGCTGACCAACCCGGCAGAGTTCAAAAAAGAACTGGCGATGGCATCGCAGGTCACGCTGGCCACCAAGAACAGGGTACGGGCGCAAGATTTCCTGCTGGCGTCACAAACCGGCGGTATGGCGTATTCCTTCCTGTCTGACCGCTATTTGTATGGCAATCTGGCCGCATTGATGACGATGTTCAAATCTGGCGATCGTGTCGGCACCATGCTGATGACCTCGTTCAGTTCGCTGGTCGGCGGTCATATGGACCAGAAGGCGAAAGGGTTTCTGGCAACGCTGGGCCTGGGGGATGAAGGGGTAAGCAAGGAAAGAATTCAGTCGATAAAAAATGCCATGAAGGGACTGAGTCCCGAAGATAAAAAAATCTACATGCAAAGTCTGGGGGCGGAGAAAATCCTCAGCGGCGGCCTGAAGGCCTCATTCGCCACGCTGTTTATGCATGACCCGGATAAGTTTGTTTCTGTTCTGGAGGAAAAAATCCGGAATAAATACGGACAAGGGTTAAGTGATGATCAGGTGGCGCAGATTATTTCTGCCAACTTCAATAGAAAAACAGGTGACTTCTTAGCTGCGCAAATTAAAAACAGGGCAAAGCTTGAAAAGGATTCACATGTATTCAGAAATGCCATGGACTTCAATCAGGCTTACGATAATTACCTGAACTCGCCTGATGGTGCCGGTATCGCGTTAACATCCAGCTGGACCAATTTAAAGGCTGTGCTGGGTATGCAGCTCTTGCCGACGGTAACGAATATGACGCTGGAATTTGCTCACCTGATGGATGTGATAAGTGATTTCACGGAGAAGCATCCCTGGGCGGCCAAAATTGCGATGTACTCGGTTACTGCGCTGGCGGGGATCACATTGTTATCCGGCGGTATATTGCTGCTGGGTTCGGTTGTTTCTGCGGCTGGGTTGATTGGGTTACCTGCAATGATCACCGGTATTATGGGTTCTCTTGGCGGCCTTGCTGAAATTCTTGGCGGTCCGGTGGTTTGGGCGATCACGGGTGCGGTGGTGGCTGGTGCGTACCTGTATCGACACAATAAGGATGTGAAGAAGACGGTCAATCAGATGGGGAATGAGTTCGCACAAATCATGAGCGAAGTCTGGGCCAGGTTGAAACTCGCCATGCAACATTTTTCCGAGCTTGTCGTTTCAGGGTTTCAATCGCTGTTCAATTACATCATCTCCATGATGAACGCATTGCCGGGTGTCAATATCAAGCCATTGACCTTTGGGGACGATTATCATCTCGGTAATGTGCTGGATAATAAGGCCGATGCATTACGCGGTCTGATGACTGATGCGGGTATTCCTAATGCCGAGAAAACCAGTGAAAAACACGCGGCGGCAAACAGCGTGGCACCCAACGCAGATGTTGGGAAAGGGAGTTACCACGATCAGTTCAAAGCCGAAATGGAGCGACAGAGCAACAAATCGAAAGACAAGGATAGCTACGGCCAGCAGTATGCTGCAGCTATGGGGGGGAGCCCCTATATCAGACCGAATACAGGCCAACCTCTTCACGTCACGACCCATACTCACCTGGATGGCTGGCCGATAGCCAAAACAGTCACCAAGATCCAGGCGAAAGAAGCCCAACGTTCAGCACGCTCAACCCAAAGCACCTTTGATCCGACGATGGCACCGCCCACCGTTGCGCTCGGGAGATAATCACCATGTCTTTTACCCGTTTAACTCTCACCCATTCAGTGACGGGGGAGAGATTTACCTTTGCGCGCTTTGAGCTGCCAGAGCATTTGCCGTTTGGCGGTGAACAGGCGCTAGTGGTTCACCGACTTGTTGGGGGCGTTAAACACATCGACGCCCTGGGCCCCAATCCCACGCCGCTCACCTGGAGCAGCTTTTTTGTCGGCAACAACGGACTCAGCCGGGCGCTGTACCTGGACGGGGTTCGCAAGTCCGGCGTGCCTGTAACGGTAACCTGGTCCGAACTCAGCGTCCAGGCGGTGATAAAAAGCCTGGCGTTCGATTTCCTGATGCCGTACCGCATTGCCTACCAGATAACGCTGGAGGTGGTGCAGGACCTGACGACACCGGTTGAAGTGATAGCGACACCCAGCCTTGACCAACTGGTGTTTGACGATATGTCGGCGTGCCAGGCATTGGTAGACAGCCTGGGCATTCCCGAACTGTCGGATGCCTTTAACGGGCTAGTGGACACCGTCAACACCATCAATGACTTTTCCACGGCGGTGACCAGCGAGGTGAAGGGCGTGCTCTACCAGATACACGGCGTGCAGATGTGTGCCAACAACTTATTGTCGTCGGCAACGTTGTCGATACAGCAACTGACCACGCTGGGCGGCGTGCTGCCGAACAATACGCTGACGCGCAATGTGCAGAACTTTGCCAACCAGAGCACGGCGGTGACGCAGACGGTATCCCTGGTGGCGCTGAACAAGACGTTGGGGCAGTTGTCGCTCAACCTGGGGCAGATAGCGACCAGCGGTAAGGTGGTGACGCTGGCCGGCGGTGACCTGTATACGCTGGCCGCGCAGACCTACGGCGATGCGATGGGGTGGGCGTCGATTGCCCAGGCCAACGGCTTAACCGACCCGGAAGTCTCCGGTGTCGCGGATTTGAACATCCCCAAAGTGGGAACAACGGACGGGGTGCTGCGTGGCTGATATCAATGACCTGTCCTCCCTGGGCTCAGTGCGGTCCCCGCGCGGGGTGGTGAAAGTCGGCGGGGACATCATCACCGGCTGGCAGTCGCTGGAGGTGGAGAACAACGCACACCGCAGTGCCGATACATTTCGGGTGGTGTTCGTGCTGGACCTGTTGCCGTCCCAGCGCAACGCGCAGTGGTTTGCCGGTCAGCGGCTCATGGACATTGAAGTGCTGACGGGGTTCCCCAAGGACCCGCAACATTACACCCCGGCAGAGCTGGACAGCCTGATACTCGGGCGGGTGGACGATATCACGCTGGACCTGCCAGCCGGGACGCTGGAGTTGGTCGGGCGGGATAACACGGCTTTATTTATCGATACCAAGACCAGCGAGCATTTCGCCAACAAGACCTCCAGCCAGATAGCGCAGACGCTGGCTGAACGCCACGGGCTGAAATCCGTGGTCACCCCCACTACCCGCATGGCCGGGAGTTTCTATAAAAGTGATTTCGTGGACACCACCCAGCAGCAAAGTGAATGGGACCTGCTTAGCTACCTGGCGAACGTGGAGGGTTTCGACCTGTACGTCAAAGGTTATACGCTGTACTTCACCCAGCGGGCAGCACCGTCTCCGGATCATTACCGCATCCAGTGGACGCCACCAAGCCAACATCAGGGTTATGCCTGGGCAAATATCATTGATTTGCAGTTCAGCCGGAACCTGACCATTGCCAAAGGGATATCGGTTGAGGTGAGAAGCTGGAACAGCAAGGCCAAGAAGGGCTTTAGTGCCTTCTGGCCTAAGCAGGGCAAAACCACGCGCCCCGGACAGTCCGCAGCACAGACGCAGCGTTATCGCTATACCGTTCCCGGGCTGTCACAGGACGCAGCTCAGCAACGCGCGCAGCAGCTCTATCAGCATATTGTCAGCCATGAGATGAAACTGACGGCAAGCATGCCAGCGGATAACCTGCTGTCGATTTCCCAGACGATATCAGTACTGGGGACAAATACCGATTTTGACCAGGTGTATTACCCAGAAACCATCACCCGAACACTGAGTGTCGATGAGGGATACCGCATGAACATCACTGCCAAAAACACCAGCCCCGACCTGGAGGTCACCTCATGATGAACAGCCTGCTCAACACTCTGCGTGCGGCGTCTCAGCAGGCGGCGCAGACGACGGCCACCACGCGACAGGGGGTAGTGACCAGCTATGATCCTGACGCTTATGCCATCCGGGTGATGTTGCAACCGGACAACACTCTGACGGGGTGGCTGTCGTTGAAATCACCCTGGGTAGGTAACGGCTGGGGCCTGTTCTGCCCGCCGTCTATCGGCGACCTGGTGGAAATCGATTATCAGGAGGGGGCGGCCGCTGCCGGTTCGGTCGGCTGGCGTTTTTACAATGACGAGGATAAGCCGCTCCCCTGTCCGAGTGGCGAGTTTTGGCTGGTTCATCGGTCGGGTTCGCTGCTGAAATTTCACAACGACGGGGGCGTGGAACTGGTGACCGCCGGTGATCTGCGCGAGACCGTCAAAGGCGATTACCACCTGACGGTGGAAGGTAACGCCACGACGGAAGTGAAAGGTACGCAAACGACGACAGCGCAAGCCATCGACCTGAACGGTGAGATAGGTCTGAATGGACCGATATCGCAAACCGTTGCTGAAGGAGCGGATGCCAAGGCGTTGCTGATTGGGCCGCTGACGGTGAAAGAGGGGGCAACCGTGAAAGGTATTCAGGTGGAAATACACGACCATGAGGTGAAGGGTATTAAAGCAGGCGGTGACACGGTGAAATCGGAGGGGCCAGAATGAAACTGCTGGATCTGGACCATTACATCGGTGGGGATATCGGGGTGTCCTCTGGCGGAGACCTTCAAGGGGTGTCTGATACGCTACGGGGGCAGCAGCGCGTGCTGCGCCGCTTGTTGACCAACCCGCGCACGCCCGGGGATGCCGGTGATTACATTTTTCACGGTGATTATGGCGCAGGACTGCCGAAGCGGGTGGGTGAGCTGGCGAACATTCCCGAAATCACCGCCCTTATCCGCGGGCAAATAGCGCTGGAGGCGGCAGTCGCGAAATCCCCCGCGCCGGTTATCACCGTCAGGGCCATAACGAACGGCATCGCTGTGGCTATTCGCTACACCGATGCCCAGACGCTGGAGCCGGTTTTCCTTTCTTTTGATGTGAGTCGATGAGCATGGAAACAAAAGACTTTAACACGCTGGTGTCCGAGCAGGTGACGGCGATACAGGGCGGCAGCTCAAATCTGGTGGATACCACCATCGGCAGTATATTGCGCGCTGTGGTCGAAGCCTACAGCGCGGTGGCGATGTGGTTGCAAAGCCTGGTACTGAACCTGCTGGCGTTGACCCGGGCGGCAACGTCATCCGGTCCTGACCTGGATTCCTGGGTGGAGGATTACGGCGTGACGCGCATCGGAGCCACTTATGCAACGGGATGGGTGCGCTTCTCTCGTTACACGTCAACCAGCCAGGCGGTCGTTTATGTGGGCAGTACCGTACAAAACAGCGAGGGTTCGCAGCAGTACAGCGTGCAGGTGGATGCAACGGACGTAAACTACAGCGCTGACCTGAACGGCTATGTCCTGGCTCCGGGTATCCAATCCATTCAGGTGCCGGTACAGGCGCGGGTAGCCGGTGAAGACGGTAATGCGGTGATTGGGGCCATCAATACCTTGGGCAGTGCCATGCCGGGTGTTGATACGGTCAGCAACGAGGCGAGCTTCACCAATGGAAGTGATTCAGAAAGTGACCCGGAACTCAGGGCGCGCTTTATCGACTATATCGCCTCGCTGTCCAAGGCCACCAAGGGGGCGATCGGCTACGCGACCTCGTCTTTCAAAGAAGGAGTGACGTATCAGCTGTTCGAGAATCAGAACTACGACGGCAGCGAGCGTCTGGGGTTCTTTTTTGTGGTGGTGGACGATGGGTCAGGACATCCCACCGAGACGCTGCTGTCGTCGCTGTATAACGCCATCGATGCCGTGCGGGGATTCACGGTTGTTTTTGCGGTCTACGCGCCGACCGTCACCACCGCTGATGTGGCGATGAGCATCACGACAGCGCCGGGCTATGATCGCGCCGACCTGGCCAGCAAGGTTAAGGATGCGGTGACCAATTACATCAACGGGCTTGGATTGGGGGCCAGTCTGCCATATACCAGTTTGCCTGGGGTGGCCTATGACGTTTCTCCTGCCATTACCAATGTGGCCGGTATTCTGCTCAATGGCGGAGGACTGGATATTGTCGTTGATGGCAAGCAAACCATCAAGGCTGGCACGATACAGGTGGCATAAATGGCAACTGGAGATAAAAAAGACCAATTCAGGAGACTCAAGCGATTACTGCCGCAGTCGTGGTTTGGCGATAACTCAGGGGTGATTGATGCGTTGTTGCGGGGTTTCGCTCACGTCAACGCGCAAATGTTCGCACTGATCGCGTATGCAAAACTTCAGACCCGTATTAATACCGCCACGGACGGCTGGCTGGACATGATTGCCTATGACTTTTTCGGCAATGATTTGCCACGTCGTCCGGGACAGACTGATGATTCGTACCGCGCCTGGATCAAGGTCAATCTGTTCCGTGAGAAGGCGACCCGTAAAGCTATTGTGCTGGTTGTCAGAGAACTGACGGGAAAGAGCCCACTTATCATTGAACCGGCAAACCCGGTTGATATCGGTGCTTATGGTGGACCCATGATCGGCTACGGCGTGGCGGGTAGCTACGGTTCTTTGGCAATGCCGTATGAGGCTTTTGTGACCGTTTATCGCAGTGTTGGGGATGGCGTCGCGGATATCGCGGGGTATGGCATTAGCACCGCAGGCTATAGCATGTCGAGCTGGGGGGCTTACGCATCAAAAAGCATGGCTGATGGTTATCTCAGCGATGCGGATATTTATGCTGCCATCGACAGCGTAAAAATGTGCGGCACCCGCGTCTGGGTGCGCATTCTGTAACAACCCCCTGATTCATTTTTTAACACCGACGACCAGGTATTGCACCTGGTCGTTTTCGTTTGCTTTGGAGATACACCTTGGACAGAAAAATTGTTTATCCCGGCGCGATACCGCTGGAAGATGACCTGTTGCAAACCAACCGATTTGCGATGGTTGGGGTGGCAAAACTTGCCAGCGCCATTATGGGGACATCAACGTACCTGCATGGGCTGGAATGCCGTCCGGCACAACCGGCATCCCTGCATGTCACCGTCGCGGCAGGCGAAATTTACAGCCTGCAGAATGTTGACGGTACGACGTATTCGTCGCTGGATGCGGACACCCACAGCATCCTGAAACAGGGTATTTTGGCGGACGGCGTCACATTGCCGCTTACTGCGCCGAACACAGCCGGGTTCAGTGTTAACTACCTGGTGCAGGTGGCCTATCAGGATGTAGACACAGAGAGTACGGTGTTGCCGTACTACAACGCCTCTAATCCGACGCAGGCCTGGCACGGCCCAAACAACTCGGGCAGTGCACAGGGAACGGTCCGTGCAGGGGTGTGCAGCGTTAGCATTAAAGCAGGTGTGGCCGCAACGACGGGCACCCAGACCACGCCGGGTGTCGATACCGGGCATGTGGCGGCGTATGTGGTGACAGTGAAATCAGGACAAACCAGCGTTACTGCTGCTGACATTGCCCTTGCGGCCAGTGCTTCTTTCCTGCCAACTGACGGGCTGGTTGTCGGTATTCAGTCCGGTGTCATGAACTACGCGCCAGACCACGGCCAGGCCAATGTGTACATGGCCGAGTATTGCCCGCCGGTAACTGGGTTGGTTGATGGGCTGAAGTTGACGTTCAAGGCGAACAGCGCGAACAGCGGGACCTCAACGTTCTCACCCAACGGCCTGGCTGCAGCACCGATTTATTCTAACGTGCATACGGCGTTGAAGGGCGGGGAAATCTTGGCAACCGGCTTGGTCGAGGTGGAGTGGAATAGTACGTTCAATGCCTGGGTGCTTGTGAACACCAACCTGGCATCAATCAGCGAGGGCCTTGTCCGCTCAGTCAACACTCACAAGCCAGATGCTAGCGGGGACGTAAAGCTGGGCACCGCTGCTGATGCTGATGTCCAGACAAGCCAGAGCGACACCACCCCTGGACGTCTGATTCCTTTTGGGAACTACGGCCTGGCTCCCTCGCTGCCAGCAGCTACAGGAGTAGACCTTAATACCCTTCAGACCTATGGGCTTTATATAGTAAGTAATGTGAAGAACGGACCGTTTAATGGTGACATTGGGGCGATGTTTATTTATGTCTCGACGTGGCAGTCCGGTACAGGAACTGCAGGGTACCGCATCACTCAGGAGGCAATCGGTTATGGTCAAAGTGCCAGCACTGCCAACCGTGTAGCACGTCGTTCATTCAATGGAACGGTATGGACCGGTTGGCAGGAATTCTATTCAGAAGCCCACAAACCCACAGCGGCAGATATTAATGCCGCCGACGTACGCAACAACTTCGCCGCCAGGATGGGCATTTCCCGCGTACTGACTGGCGCCAATAAACCCACATCTCCAGGCGTCTGGAGTGTGGAAAACAGCACATGGACGCCATACCCGTACGGGACTCTTTATGTAACAACCAACAGTGCTGATTTGAGCGCAACGCCTGGGAATGACAAGTTTATTCACTACCTGTTCATCGCCCATGGAACAGGAAATAAGTTGTTCGTTGCGACTGACGTCAACGGCACGTTCGGCGGTTGGTTCGGTTATGTCTCATCAAAAGGCGGTGCATTTAGTGGACAGGTCATTGCCCCAAACTTTGCCACCACTCCAAATGCGATGCCAGTAGGCGCAGGCGGGTATGCTGATCAGCTAAGTACCCAGGCTCCATTCTTCCAGCCTAACTGGCAGTGGCCGGTGAATGCTGGCGGTATCTTTGTTCCCATCGCCAAAGGCACATCAACCCGCAAAGATAATGGCTACCCTACGGCAGTCACCTACGGTTACCTGATGCCGGGCACTAATGAATTTGCTCATCCCACCATACACGTACGTGGTGATAACAATTTTGAATGTATCTGGGACTTTAACCCGCAATCCGGTGCTATCAGCAGTAAAGCGGGCACAGTTGCCGTACTCGACATCGATATACCGCCGGGCATTATCCACGCATGGCCAGGCGAGACCCCACCGGCTGGCTGGTTGATGTGTAACGGTTCCGGGTTCAGCCCGAGCTTTTGCCCCTTGTTGGCGCGGGTATTCCCCAACGGCCAGGTACCCGACCTGCGTGGTGTATTCCTGCGCGCCAAAGACAATGGCAAGGGTTATGACCCTAACCGTGATCTGTTGTCCATCCAGCCGGGGCAGGCTCCGGCTTCAGCCATTGGCGGCGGCGACTGGGGAAACTACGCCGGGCGTGATACCGGACATACGGCAACCACAGGGACGGACAACAGCGGAAATTATCGCGTTAAACAGGAAACCGAGCAGCAGCGCGAAACCCGCCCCGTCAACGCAGCCATTAACTACATCGTGAGAGCAGCATAATGACCCAACCAAAATACACCCTTGATTTTGAACATGCCGTTTTAGGTCCTGAAGGCTGGGCGACAACGGCTGGCTGGATACTGACGTACCAGTGCGCCTACAGTGCCACCCGTGAATTTACCTCCTGCTACTGGCAGTATTGCCAACTGGGCGTAGGTATCGCCGCTGGCTCTTACACCGACAAGCCAACGCTGCCGACTGAAGACAACAAAGCCATTCGCCGCACCGAAGACGGCACCGCCTGGGAGATTGTTGATGACTATCGCGGGCAACTGGCCTACAGCACCGATACCGGCGAATCCCGGACGGTTGATTACCTGGGACTGATTATCACCGGCTGGACGCTACTGGCCCCACAAACACCGTATGACAAATGGGACGGTACCCAGTGGGTGACAGACAAAGACGCCCAGCGCGCGGCGGAAGTAGCGGCGGCGGCGGAAAAACTGAAACAGCTTCAGGATGAAGCCGATGAGGTTATCGAACGACTGGAACGCGCCATCAAATACGACATGGCTACGGATGAAGAGAAAGCCCAGCTCGAAGCCTGGGAGCTCTACAGCGTACTGCTGAGTCGCGTTGATACCGGTGCAGAGGGGATTGAATGGCCGGATAAGCTGGAGTAGGTCAGATTTTATAGGGGCTACTCTTCGTCATCATCGTGATCGTTAAGATTGAGGGTGAGCAGCATGAGAAGAATGAACAGTATGGCGATGGATGATGCCATTAACCAAAGGAATGTAATGAGTTCAAAAGCCATTGATGCGTCCCTGAAAAATGGCGGCAGCCCCAGCCCATCTCTGCGCTTCCCTGCTACCGGAGCTGCCATTGCTTGGTGGTAACGCTCAGCCCGTGAGTGATACTGGAACACCTGCGATAGTGTTGCTGAGCATTACCATTGATTGGGTGGTGGGACTCAGCTCACGTAGAACTGCGCGCTAACACATCCTACGAAAATATTGCTGACTCCCACCATTGATAGGTGGCGCAGCATCACCCAGATAGCACCGATGCTGTGCCGTTACTCCCTAATGAGAGGAGCAAGGCGAATGTATGGACGGGGGATTTAGCGCGTCAATGGGAAGGTGGTTTCAGGGTGTAACTGTGTTAGTGTAAAGTTTAATTCGAAGTTTTGGAACGCTACAGCGTGCCACTGAGTCGTGTTGATTCGTGTGGCGAGAGAGAGTGACCGGAGTTTCCAGCCTAAAGCAAAAACCCGGCAATGCCGGGCTTAATCGTAATTACTTTGCTTATAACGCGGTGCTTTTCTGGATGATATGCGAATAGCCAATACTGCCATTATGGCACCGGCAACTAAGGTGACTATAATCCCTGCGATGCTTGTGATTGGCATCTTGAGACCTGAAGTAGATTAGAAGTGATAATTTAATTTTACTGTTGTTGTGCTAAAGTCCGTTTTGAAATTGCGCTCGCCTACTGATGGATAATTAGGGTCGGATAAATAAACCGAGTTAGAACCTAAGTTAGTATAGAGATATTCAATGCCACCAGAGAGGTTATCATTGAATTTATACATAATGCCTGCACCTACATTAGCCCCAGCAGCTATGTTAGATGCGTTTGTGTTGTATTCTGAAATTTTACAACCATTGGTTGCGCTTACTAATGACTTATCACATCCAAGAGAATACTCTTCTTTAGCAATGGTTACCCCTGCCGTGAAATAAGGCAAAAACTGTTCAATAGCATAACCAATTTTAACATTAAATGAACCTGATTGCTTTATTGAGTTTTTTCCATAGTATGGACTGTATTGATTATTATCTCGATCTTTCCAATCTTTCTTAATATCATTTAAAGATAATCCGCCTTCAACTCCTAAAACAATATTGTTTTCAAATTGCCAATTGTGACCGAGTTGAATACCACTGGCGATTCCTTTAATATCTTGCTTGACAGCATCACTATTACTATGGTCTTGACTGTGGCCCCAGCCATAGCCAATATTTGCACCAGTATAAAATCCTTCCCAACTTGCTGTGGATGCAATTGCTCCACCTGATAATAGTAATAACGTTGCTGCTAGTAATGATTTTTTCATAATAATTCCGTTAAATTGTTTGGGTGGCAACCTTCAGCCCATGTTCAGTGCTAACGCCCGTTAGCTGGTAAAGCTGAAGGTCACCATTGTTGGCGCAGCACCGCCGATCCTTTCAGTAGTGCCCCGCCGTGCTTATGCAAGCAAACGGAAAATCACAAAGGGAGATAGTGAGTGTCAATGACTGAGGAAAGGTCAGTGTGTTTTGGCGGTCTCATTTGGTTTTGCTGTGGCTGTGGTTGTCTATGTAATGCGGTGATGTGGTGGGGCCGCATGGAGACCGGAAAGGCGCTTGTCCCCGTTTTATCTGTTGGCAGCCTGAAAAACAGGCTGCGCAACTTTTGCTAACTTGTCTAAGCTAATGTGACTGAATTCACAATGTTAATCAATTGTGAACAATATATTGAATGCCATCAATTATCCCGTTTCCATCCATGATAACTACTACAATATTTGCGTGATCTTCTCTCAGCCATGCGTTAGCCCCAGTCAGCATGGTTATAATCGCACCATTAACTACTTCAGAATTAGGGTCCGCAGTATGCGTCAGAAAACCAAAAGTATCTGTTGTTGATGGCCACATAGAGTCTAAATTATTATAATAAGTAAACGTAAAGCTCAAAACAGCTGAACCCATATTAACGTTCGCTTTTCTAGATTCAAATGCGGTTATTTTTTGAACGACATAACCTGTAAAACCATTATCCAGAACCACTTTCCCTTTTTTCTTTAATTCAGCTAACTGCGCTTTCGATAACGAGTTGCTTTTTAATGAAGTCATAATAATTTTCCTTAAAATTTGAGTGATTACTATCATTGAATATGAATAGGTAGCGACTCGGAGCATATGCCCTGTGAATTCACCGAACGCCGCCATTGGGCGGCAACCAAAGCCCTTATAGTGAACGCCTGTGGGACGGACAGTATTGTTGGCCTTGGTCACTATTGGGTGGCGAAGGAGCGTCTACGGCATAAACTTATCCCGCGCCGTGCTTTTGCAAGCAAACGGAAAATCACAAAGGGAGATAGTGAGTGTCAATGGCTGAGGAAAGGTCAGTGTGTTTTGGCTGTCTCAGTGGGTTTTGCTGTGGCTGTCTATGTAATACGGCAAGGGGCGGTGCAACATGGAGGCTGGAAAGGCGCTCATCCCCGTTATATCTGTTGACCGTCTGAAAAACAGGTAGCGCAACGTTGGCTGATATCACGCAGTTAATGCGACACAACCATTTCAAATGTAGGCTACTACATCTAGTGAATTATGCTGAATTTGCCTGTCTGACGGGGAAGATAATAAAAACAAATTGTTAGTTCATCAACCGCAGCTGCCCCGAAACTCACGCCGATAAAGTGAGGGAGATGTTTTGAACTGCTGCTGGAAATGCCTGCGCATCGACAACGCCGAACTGAAACCAGATTTCTGCGCCACCAGTTCCACGGGCTGATCGGTCTTTTCTAAAAAGCGTTGCGCCACGGCCAGCCGCTGATTCAACAGCCACTGCGTCACGGTGGTGCCGGTGGTTTGCTGGAAGCGGCGGGTAAAACTTCGGCGGCTCATGCAAGCTTTTTCACAAATCACATCTAGGCTGAGTTCGATTTGCAGATTTTCGGAGGCCCAACTGAGCGCTTCCATAAAACGGTCGCCGCTTGCGGTGTTATAGACAGGTCGCTCAATGTATTGCGCCTGCCCCCCCTGCCGGTGCGGAGGCACCACCAGCATTCGCGCCACGGCGTTCGCGGCATCGGCGCCGCAGTGCTGACGCACCAGATGCAGGCAACAGTCGATACTGGCAGCCGTACCAGCAGAAGTCACGATGTCGCCGTCGTCCACATACAGCACATTCCGGTCTACCGAGATGGACGGATACAGCCGTACAAAATCCGGCATCCAGTGCCAGTGAGTGGTAGCCCGGCGGTTATCCAGCAGGCCTGCCGCAGCCAATACAAAGGCCCCCATACATAATCCGACAATCCGCACGCCCCGCGAATGGGCGCGTTGCAGGGCTGAGATAAGTTTAGCGGAAGGTGCCTGCTGCGGTGTGCTCCAGCTTGGCACTATCACCATATTACAGGACTCAAGTGCGCCAAGCCCGTGCTCGGCGAGGATGGAAAAACCGGCATTGGTGCGCAACGGCCCAGCTTCAGTCGCACAGATTTTCAGACTATAGGCCGCTTCGCCCTGCGCATTCAGCGCTTTCTCGAATACTGCGCAGGGCACCGACAGGTGAAACGGGATGATGTCTTGAAAAACCACAATACAAACGTTAATGACGGACATAACACTCCTTGTTGTTCGCAGATAATTATCGAGTAAGAGATCAAAAATACCATTTTGGCGCAAAAATACCGCTTTTGGTTACTGAGCTGTCTGTGGCGATACATAAGAAACGCGCAGAATGGTCGCCAACGCAGACAGGGTTACCCATGCGGAAATCTGTTTGTGATTCACCCCAACGGAACGGGATCTGCATGATCTCATGGAGATACTACAGTGAAAAAACTACTGGCTTACAGCGCTCTGGCGCTTTCAATGGCGACGACAGCAATGACTATGAATACTGCAAATGCACAAACTCACTCAGCACCGACTATCCGCACGATGAGCAGTGCCCCGGCAACAACCTCATTACAGACAGGAGAAACGGCTCTGATTGTTATAGATTTCCAAAACGAATACTTTACCGGAAAAATGCCTATTCCGGATGGCATGAAAGCGCTGAAGAAAGCCCAGGAGTTGGTGAAATTTGCGAATGACAATAAGATGCCTGTGTTTTTCGTTCGTCATGAAGGTCCGGCTGACAGTCCGCTGTTCGCCAAAGGCACGACGTTCTCAGAATTCCATAAAGATCTGCAACCTGCTGCTGGCGACAAAGTGATCACCAAGGCGACACCGAGCTCCTTCGTCGGTACGGATCTGGAAAAACAGCTGAAAGATCTGAGCATCAAAAAGATCATCGTGACCGGTCTGATGACTCACATGTGCGTCTCTTCAACGGCGCGTGACGCTGTGCCACTGGGCTTTGACGTGATCATCCCTGAAGATGCCACGGCAACCCGTGACCTTGACACCTGGAATAATAAAAAGGTAGATCACGCTACGTTGCAACGCTCTGCACTGGCCGGTGTAGCTGACGTTTTCGCCGAAATCATGACCACCCAACAAGTGATGGCGCTGCCGGTTAAGTAATTTCGCCGTCGCCTTGCTGCACACTTTTTTCGGCTCTGTCGCACTAAGCTGTCGTCAGGTAACATGCTGTTTTTTTATGATGTTGCCTGACCATGCCCTTGACCCGAAATACCTTCAAGCGTCTGTGCTATCCCGTCGATATCATTGCCCTGTGCGTTCGCTGGTAACCGGTCGAGAAATGGATCGCGGTCGAAACCTTGTCACATACGGGTTTATGGTGACTTAATAGCAGAAATTGTACCTGAAATGGCTCGTGGTCGCGGACACAAACTGTCAACCAAAAAAGACCGCCATTACCAGCAAAGAACGGCGGTAATTGAGATTATATATTAGAACGAATGTGCCCCTGTCAGTAAGGGTATACATTGGCGATTGATCAAATTATGTTCTATAACAACCATCGTACTTTTCTGCGCGTGACGCAGATCACATGGTTCGCCACTGGCTGCCGTGCTGGACCATAGCGTGTTTCGTTTTCTGTGACTACCCAACTTCCCTTCCCAGTTCCGCCGTTGTCATGCTCTGTACTTCACTGAAACGGAATAGGTACTGAAAATGGGTGGTGAATTGGAGTATCGGGCGACTAACTACTTAAACGATGAGCCTATTGCCCCTGCGCTTGGGCGCTATGACTTGGGGCCGCAGGGAATAACCAAGGATTGGATTAATGGATTACACACCAGATCGCCCCGAGCCAGAAATTTTCTCTGTGAAGTAAACAGTCGGGGGAATTTGAGGATGATAGATGGCAACCTGTTCGCGTTTCTTCCGGAGGAGGATTTGATATATAGGGGAAGGGGTTCTTTAACACTACCAGCGTATGTTAGCGAAAGTAGATCGGGTACCGTGATATATCAAGCTGGGTTGGTATTTGACGAGCGGATTGAGGCTGGCAGGTATCATGGCAAGGTTACGCGGCGCAACGTCGTGATTGACACACTTTTCGATAATAGAAAAGGGCTTCGTTATCGTTATGTGGATCGCTATAACTGGAATGGGAGCTAACATCAGGCATCAGTGTGCTGCTTTGCTTAGCGGAGGTAGAAAAATTAATGGCGACCGGTCATCGATTTTTTGATGAAGTTGCCTCAAATCAAACGCGAACTTCTCCCGAACTGATCCGAGAATATTGATAACTATATGAAGTTAAAGGCTAGATAAAGAAGTTAAAACAAGGTGATTTTTAATCTAATTCAAAGATATCACTCTGATTTTAAATGAAAAAATACTGTATTTGCCATTAAAGGAATCGTATTCGGTCTTTTTTTATGCTGTTGATTTACAACATAAAAATGTCAATCTCCACGAAAATACACGAAATTTCCACGGATTTTGATATTCGGACTTTTACAGCATCACGTACTCTTTCCCCCTCGTAGATCCATCGCCAAAGAAAACCACGGTGGCATCGCATTTGCAGTTTCTCGTATGGAGGTGTATTGCACTAACTCCAGCCGCTCACGCTTAACCACCACTTTGGGCACGCGTGGGTGTAACGGGGTTAGCGTGTGTGACTGCGGATGACCAGCTTATCTCAGCTGGCGAAGGAACGGCGACAATCAGTGTTACCGGGGATATTTCGGGGTAAAGTGCCAGTAGAGTTGTAAAAGTTACCGCCGCTCCTGTGGTATCTGATTTTCTGTCCATCAAAAAGAATCTTTCCGAGATCGCCAAAGCAGGCGAAATAGCACAAGCCGAATCGCAGAAAAATCTGGGGTTAGGGGTGTTGGCCACCCAAGACACTCTCACGGCGGAAGATACCGGTGCTGTGCCTGTTGCCGATAAGACACTGCCTGCCAATACGGATTTGAACGCCATTACCGAGCCCGGTGAATACTTCCAGAACGTGACCAGCAATGCCACGTTGGCGCTGAATTATCCTGAGGCAGTGGCGGGGGCGCTGAAGGTGTATAGAACTGGGTCGGATGCTGGCGCTTGTCGCCAGGTGTATATGCCGTATAACTCGACGGTTGAACACCGGCGTTACGCTTTTGGTGATCCACTGGTGTTCTCTGCGTGGAAGGCATATTGATGAAGATGGCCGGCGAGTGCCGGCCTAATACAGCCAGCAGCCAGCCTTGGCGGATGCAATCAGCATATTGATAGTGAGAGGTTTTGATTGTGTCTTACTGCCGGGAAAGTAGGTAGTGAAGTCCAAGGCATCATGCTCAAGGTGAAATTCTGTGAAAATTTCATCCAAAAGTTCCATGGCTTCCTGCTCATCCATTCCCATGGTGTGATTCAACGAACTATCACCAGTAAGAATCTGCTTCTTAAACGTTAGCCAGGAGCGTCCGTTATAAGGTTCCACCAGTTCAAAAATGCGCGCTTCAATTTTATCTACCATAACTTGTCGGCACCTCGCGCTATTCTGTTGTACTTAACCGTAGATCTGAATGAAATCTCTGTTATGTCTTTTGCAAGGATGACCCACCCAAGAACAGGGACCGCACGGCCTACAAATGTACCCATCTTCCTTACCATGCGCAGTCTTAGGGTTGAAGGAGGATAGCCTCCGATTACCGACGGCATTTTCAACCCGAGTGGAAACATTCTATTTCCAAACACCTTTCTAGCTTGTCGGGAAGCCAAGGAAGTATCAGGTATCGCCGTTCTAAATTTCCCTCGTGTTGGTGAAATATTTCTTCCCGCATGGATAAACACTACGGCGGCTATATCCTCAATACCTAACTGAGTGGCCGTTTCTTCGCAGAAGATCATGAAAAATAGTTCACTGGCACTCAGGCTATACCTTCCAGCATAGAAATACGTCCCACCCAATTCCTCAACCGTATCCATAACTTTTACTTGTCCATTTAGTTGCCGCCCAATATATCAACTGGAGCGAAGGTTTCTATACAGGATGCTGATTTGGGAAAATTGCCTGGTTTTCATTCTGAGGTGTCTTGCGGGAGACTGCCGCTTTGCTTCGAGAGAAAAATAGTTATGCCCGGCGGTGTAAACGTTGGCTTTTGAGGGAGGGCGAAAACCCCTTGACGGGATACGAGGCGGTATTAAGAGCACCCGACACTTGGGTACTCTTAATTACCAATTAAAAATCAGTTGCTTGCCGGGCCAGCTTTAAAGGTATAAGTGGCAAACAGCGCGGTCACCGCCTGTTGGATCTGGGCCTGGCTGGCCGGTGTACCCTCTGAGTTCAGCGTATTACTGGCGGTTCCACGCCAGACCAGCTGTTTCTTCTTGCTGTCCACCAGGTCGACCGTCAGGGTACCTTCGGTATAGCTCCAAACGGTTTGATTATAACCACCCCAGCCGGCATAACCTCTGCGGCCGACCGGCACCGGAGCGTCATTCACCTGCACCTTGTCTTGTTTCATCGCGCTGCTGTACACCAACAGATCTGGTGTCGCGCTGGCTTTATAACCACGTTGTTCCAACTGTTGTTTAATCGCCGATTGAATGTACTTGCCCGTCAGCGTCTGGTATTGCCCAGCAGTTTCTGTGGCAAAGCCGTAGGTGTGATACTGGGTGAAGTTGGCGCTGTGATCATAATCACTGGTCACCTGCGGCTGGCTGGCACAGCCTGACAAAAAAGCCATCGAACTCGCGATGAAAATATAAGGAAGTGAACGCATGGAAAACCCCTTTAGGATTATTGATTTCATAAAGTTAGACTCAGAAGTTGTGGTTGGCAAATGGCGGCTGTACTCGCGCTATTAAAATTTCGGAACACGCCGCTGGCCCCGACAGCCGTAGCTTTGTTACTATCACCGCACCTAAAGGCTTAATGGTGCATTACATTGAAAATCAAAGCGTTATTATTTGTTGTCCTGGCCGGTCTGGCCGGCTGCAGCCAAGAGGGAGCGACAGTGAGTCAACCGGTGAATAAAGACGGAAACCATACGGAAGTGTTGCTGGTGAACAGCGCGCTGGTAAATTGTACGGGCGTTGCCCCCATGAAGTGCATGCAGGTGCGTCATTCCGCGCAAGAGCCGTGGGGATTGTTCTATACCGGGATTGAAGGTTTTACTTTTGAACCGGGCTACAACTACCGCCTGAAAGTGCAGGTGACGGAGGTGGAAAACCCGCCGGCCGACGCTTCTTCACTGCGTTATACGCTGATAGAGCAGTTGGAAAAGAACAAAGCCTGATAGCCGTTTGATAGGCCAGGAATGTATGTCCTGGCCTGATAATCTCAAAGCGTTAACCCCATCTCTGCCGCAACCTGCTCAATCTGATAGCGCGAAGTCCGCGCCAACGCAGGATCTTTTTCAACGTAATACGCATACGCAATCACGCCAATCGATAATGCCCAAGCGCGGCCACGCAGCCAGGTGGCTTTATCGGTATCCACGGCGCGTTTAAAATCCTCGCGGTTGTCCTGGCTCAATAAATTCCACGCGACAATCAAATCTACCGCCGGATCGCCAATCGCCATACCGCCCCAGTCGATCACCGCCGCCAACTTACCTTCGTTGATCAGCAGGTTGCCCGGTTGGATATCGGTGTGGATCCAGCATGGGCCAGCGCTGTTCTCCTGTCTCTGGCTAACGGTTTCCCACACGTACAGAAGAATATCCGTATCGAGATAGTCACCGCATTGCGCTATCGCGCTGCGCGTGAGGGCGTCTCTGTCGCTAAGCGGGCCGCCGCGATAGGAGGTCAGGCTCTTTTGCAACTCAGGATCGGCAACAGGGATGGCATGCAACGCGTGGACAAATTCCCCTAACTGTTGCGCCAGCCCGTGGCTGCCTTCGCCGCAAACCGGCATTGTCCCATGGATCCAACGGCCTACGCACCAGTTGAAAGGGTAGCCTGATTGGGGCCGCCCCTGTTCTAGCGGAACGGGAACTGGGACCGGCAGATAACGGGATAGCAACGGCGGGTAACGGTTTTCCCGTTCAAGCGCAGCCGCCGCTGACGGCGTGCGCGGCAGACGAATATAGAGCTCATCGCCCAGCCGCAGCATCACGTTATCGGTGCCGGCAATAGCGACCGGCGTTATCGCCAAAGCCGCCCACTGCGGAAACTGGCTGGCGAGCATGGAAGTCACCAGGTTGAGATCAATATCCACTTCGTCGGCGTGTAATTTGGCGATAAAACTCATGTTGCGGTCTTCCTTTAAGGGGGGATATAACCAGCACAACTGGTCTGTTCACTGCACTTGTTGCGATTCTGCCACGCACCCAGCTTAAGTATATTGTGAAAATCAGGTATATTGTCCTTCGGTTTTTAGCTACCAAGAAAAAATTACTATGATTATCAAACCTAAAATTCGTGGTTTTATCTGCACTACCGCTCATCCGGCAGGTTGTGAAGCCAATGTCCGTGAGCAAATTGCCTACGTTAAGTCACGTGGCGAACTGAAAAACGGCCCGAAAAAAGTGCTGGTGATCGGTGCTTCCACCGGTTACGGCCTGGCGTCACGTATCAATGCCGCATTCGGCAGCGGTGCAGCCACCATCGGCGTATTTTTTGAAAAGCCGGGCAGCGAAGCCAAAACCGGTTCTGCCGGCTGGTACAACTCTGCTGGTTTTGACAAGGCAGCTAAAGAAGAAGGCCTGTACGCGAAAAGCGTTAACGGCGACGCGTTCTCCAACGAATGCCGCCAAACGGTTATCGACCTGATTAAACAGGATCTGGGCCAGATCGACATGGTGGTTTACTCGCTGGCTTCGCCGGTGCGTAAAATGCCGGAAACCGGTGAAGTAGTGCGCTCCGCGCTGAAACCTATCGGCGAACCGTACAAATCCGTGGCGCTCGATACCAACAAAGACGTGCTGGTTGAAGCCGTGGTTGAACCGGCCAACGAGCAAGAAATTGCTGATACCGTCAAAGTGATGGGCGGCCAGGACTGGCAGCTGTGGATGGACGCACTGGAAGAGGCCGGCGTGCTGGCGGACAACGTGCAGGCAGTGGCTTACTCCTACATCGGTACCGATCTGACCTGGCCAATCTACTGGCACGGTACGCTGGGCAAGGCAAAAGAAGATCTGGATCGCGCGGCTCTGGCCATCGATCAGAAACTGAAGGCCAAAGGCGGCGCGGCTTACGTTGCCGTGCTGAAGTCGGTGGTGACTCAGGCTTCTTCTGCTATTCCGGTAATGCCGCTGTATATCTCTATCGTCTTCAAAATCATGAAGGCTCAGGGGATCCACGAAGGTTGCATCGAGCAAATCCAGCGTCTGTTCGCCACCAAACTGTACAGTGGCACGGCACCGGATACCGATGAGAAGCACCGTCTGCGTCTGGACGACTGGGAACTGCGCGACGACGTGCAGAACACCTGCCGTGAAATCTGGGCACAGATCAACGATAACAACATCAATGAGTTGACCGATTACCTGGGCTATAAGGCCGAGTTCCTGCGCCTGTTTGGTTTTGGTCTGCAAGGTGTTGATTACGAAGCCGACCTCAGCGGTGAAGTTAAGTTTGATGTGGTTGAGTTAGTCTAAACCCGTCGGGCAGAGAAAGAAGGCCGGGAGAAATCCCGGCCTTTTTTAGTTCTATCATCCGGTTTATTTTTAGTTGAATTATTTCCCACCTTTTTGAAACATAATGCAGTTTTTCTCGGTACGCTCTGCGGTAGAATTCGAATTAATAAACTAAAAAAAGTAATTTTTTATTTACTGCCATTAATGGTTAAGTTTATTTTAAAAGCGAATATACAACGGCGAAACAATAGGCTAATCAAGGGCATTAGATCGTTAACTGACTAAATATATTATTTCTACCAATTATTAACCTCAGTGCTTTCTCTTTCATTGGTGTTTAGTTTTTATCAATTAATCTGTTTGTTACCCGCGCGTCGTTGATTAAATCATCAAGGGAGTTCTCGTTAATATAATGAGAATGAGCCGCCGTATGGGCTTTAATGGAGTTTAGGCTTTTGAAATTGTCTTCTGTAATGACGACAGCGCTAACTTTGCTGGCGTCTTCCTGTTGCTGTGCGTTTGTCGACAAGACTCCGTCTCATGCCCCCGTGGATAAGGATAACGCCGCCGTTGACTATCGGCAGCGGCTAAATGGAATGTTGCAACATATCTGGTATGTAGAGCAAATACGCGCGGAACAGGCGCAACTTGCCACTTTACGCGCTCAGCGCAAAGCACTGGAGTCGGCTATTCGCCAGCGGGAATGCGAGGTGGCCACAGCGTCATCGTCTGTCGATCAACGGGCGGTGGGCACGTCATTGGATCCACGGGGTAACTGAATTTTGGGAGTGTATCGATGAAAAGGATCTTTCTCGCCTGTGTGGCGCAGTGCTACTGCCTCAGCGCCCTGGCATCGTTTGATTTTCAGTACCACGCCGAACCACCGCTGGATAATAAAGTCGCTGATAGCTATCAGCAGAAACGCAGCGTGCTGAAACATAAGATATGGAGCGCTGAAGCTCTGGCACAGGCTAATGATGCGGCAATAGCGCAGGAACAACAGCGTGTGGCCGCCGACCGGGCAAACCGAAAACGCTACAATGCCCAGTATGGCGAATATCGCTGCGGTAAAAACAAACAACAGCATGGCAAGCCTTGTTACCCTTCGGGTGGGGCGGTTGATTTCCCCACTTTTAAGCGCTATCGCTGAAGCGGGTAGCCAAGATCAGAACTGCCGTCGAAGCGCTATTTAACTGCGCCTTTTAGCAGCAGCGGCGGTACCTGTATTACCAGGAAATCTACCAGTGCGCGTACCGAAGGCAGCATACCGCGACGGGTCGGAAATACCGCATGCATGATCAGCGGCGCACAGGCCCATTGTGGCAACACGCGCACCAGTTCACCTTGCTCCAGTGCCTGATGGCAGGTGATATCCGGCAGTAGGGCGATGCCCTGGTGTTGATAAAGCGCACTGCGCACGATGCCCCATTCGCTGCACATTAATCGCGGGCGAACGCGGACTGCACGTTTTTCCTCACCGGGGCCTTCCAGGTCCCAGGTCTGCTCTTCACCCACGTCGATCAAGGTTAACAGGTCATGCTCACTCAACTGTTGTGGGTCGGTCAATTGTGGGTGTTGCGCCAGATACTGCGGTGTGGCAACCAGAACACGCACGCTTTGGCCCAGCTCACGGGCAATCATGCCTTCACTCATGTCTTTACGTTGTCGTAGACGCAGCGCCACATCAATTTTGTCGGCCACAGGATCAAAGCGGCTGTCAGTTGCCAGCAGCTGTATCTGAATACCGGGATTGGCGGCCATAAAGGCCGGCAGGCATGGCGAAAGAAGTACATCCGTCGCCAATTTGGGACAACTGACGCGCACTAGCCCAGAAGGTTCTGCCCGACTTTGGTCGATCAGCTCTTGGGCTATCTCTGCCTCGCTGATTGCTATCTGTGCATGTTTCAACAACAGCGAGCCGGTTTCCGTTAACTTGACTCGCCGGGTCGTGCGTTGGAATAGCAACACACCGAGGCGCTCTTCCAGCGCCAGCACGCGGGCGCTCAGTTTTGACTTTGGAATGTCTAGCGCACGGCTTGCGGCGGAAAATCCGCCGTACTGGGCAACCTGCGCAAAATAATAGAGGTCATTCAGATCCTTCAATATGCCTTTCTGCATCACATATTGTCCTTGATTCTAGAACAGTGAATCAGAGTATGGCATCTTTTTACGCCCAATAGTGCATCTTATACTGCCCCACATCGACGCAATAGCATCAGACTCAGTGGGAGATGACATGGAAATTACAGCAGCAGTCAGTGAGAACGCGGCGAGAGGATTTACCCTCAAGCAGTTACAGCTTGGAGAACCTCGCGCTGATGAGGTGTTGGTGAAACTGGTGGCCACCGGCCTGTGTCACACCGACATTGCGGCACACAAAGGCGTTATACCTATGCCTGGGCCGGTGGTGCTCGGCCACGAAGGTGCTGGGGTGGTGGTGCGAGTGGGGGCTGCGGTCAATAAGGTGGCGCCCGGAGATCATGTCGTGTTGTCGTTAGCCTCCTGTGGCACCTGTGACAAGTGCAGTATCGGCATGCCGACCTATTGTCGCCAACATGTCCCGCTGAATTGGCAAGCTCAGCGTGCAGATGGTTCGGTCAGCCTGCGTGATGAGAGTGGCGATGTACACAGCCATTTTTTCGGTCAGTCCTCCTTTGCACAATATGCGGTGGTTAACGCCAGCAGTGTTGTGCCTATCGATAGGGAAATCCCTCTGGAATACCTCGGGCCGTTAGCTTGCGGATTGATGACAGGCGCGGGTGCCGTCATTAACACCTTGCGAGCACCGGCGGGTTCAACACTGGTGGTTTTCGGTCTGGGGGCCGTGGGGTTGGCCGCCGTGATGGCGGCCCGCGTGGTGGGGTGTGGCCAAATTGTCGCCGTGGATATCAAGGAGAACCGTCTGACGCTGGCCAAAGAGCTGGGAGCCACGGTGGCGATCAATCCGAAAACGGCAAATGTCGCGGAAGTGCTTCATCAACTGACAGACGGGTATGGCGTGGACTACAGTGTTGAAGCCGCTGGGCACGCGGGCGTAATGGCCGATGCAGTAAAGGTGCTGTCGGAAAATGGCAAATGCGTGCTTACCGGCGTGGTACCGCAGGGCGAATCCTTGCCACTCGACATTATGCATTTGATTCGCGGCCGGGCGGTGCAAGGTTCCATTATGGGCGATGCGGCACCGACGGTATTTATCCCCATGCTGGCACAACTCTTCCAACAGGGGCGTTTCCCTATCGATCGCCTGATCCGTTTTTATGCCATGAATGATATCAACCAGGCGATGGTGGATTCACAATCCGGTGAAACCATTAAAGCCGTTATTCGTATGTAATCCCTCATAAGGTAAATAACATGAAACGACTCTTTTCAGCGGCCCTGCTGGGGCTGATGGGTGCGGCTGCGTCTGCACAGGCCAATGACCATATTATCGAAAAGCAGGGGTTGTATTACCTGCTGCCGGGATACGGTGTTAACGACGTCGCGGAGTTTTACTGGCGCAGCCTGAATGGTTGGTCAGAAACCCCGGCCAACGTCGCCAAATACTTTACGCCGCAGGGGGTGTTTGAACTGCCTTATGCACCGGTAGAGGACTTCAGCTTCTTTTCCAAGGCTTCGAAGGGGCGTGAAAATATTACTCGCTACTTTACCGACATGAGTGAGTATCTCGGCGAGCTGAAATACGCCGATTGGAAAGGGTGGAAGAAAGTCGTGACGGCAGAGCCAGGTGTGTTTGTGTTTGAGTACACCAGCAGCGGAAAAATCAAACAAAGCGGTGGTGATTATAATCAGCAGTTTATCGCCATTGTGACAATCAGCCATGGCCAGATAGCGAGCGCCCGCGAATATTGGGATCCCTATGTGGCGCTACGTGATTTTGGCCTGATCCAAAAAACGGAATAATGGCCCGATGTCCCCGGACATGTGCCGGGGACATTGATTAGCGGCAATACGCTTTCAGCATGGCAATGGCGTCCGGCTTTAACTGGTAAAGATAAACCGGCCTGCCGGTGGTGCCATACAGAATACGGGTGCCGAGAATGCCGCTTTCCGCCAAATAGATCAGATATTTTCGGCAGGAAACGCGGGAAATGCCAATGGCATTAGCCAGATTATCGGTCGAAAATTCCCCATCGTGCTGTTGTTCAATCCATTCGCACACCGTACTCAGCGTGATGCTGGTCAGCCCCTTCGGCAACTTTTTCCCTTCGGTGCTGGTGGGTTGGCGGCGTAACAGGCTGTCCACATCCCCCTGAGAGAATTCGCGCTGCGCCAGAATTTGTGACTGCTGCTGATAGTTATTCAACGCCTCTTTGAAGCGCCCAAATTGGAAAGGTTTGATCAGGTAATCCACCACGCCGTAGTGCAGGGCGCGTTGCACCGTATCCACGTCGCTGGCAGAAGAGATGATGATGACGTCGGTTTTTTCACCCAATTCGCGCAGGCCGGGCAGCAGGTCCAGCCCGTTTTCCTGCTGCATATAGATATCCAGCAGCACCAGATCGATACTGACTTCGGCGTCGGCCAGCAGTGCGCGAGCCTGGGCCAGGGTGGCGACCGTTGCCAGGCAGTGAAAGCCGCTCACCTGGCTCAGGTAGTATTTGTTTAACTCCGCCACCATCGGATCGTCGTCGATAATCAATACGTTAATCATGGTTCAGCCCTTGGCCTGATAGGGAATATGTACAAAAAATTGGGTTAACTCACCCGGTTCAGATTCGAAATCAACGCTGCCGCCCAGTTTTTCCAGACTGCTGCGGATCAACGCCAGCCCGATACCGCGCCCCGGCCCTTTGGTTGAAACACCCTGTTCAAAGATACGTGCGCCGAGAGCCGGATCGATACCGGGACCGTCGTCACTGACTATACAGTGTAAGTGATTCTCATTGTGATGAAAGCTCAGGTTGATCTCGTGTCCTTCGACGCCATCGATCGCGTCAATGGCATTTTCAATCAAATTGCCCAGCACGCTGATCAGCACGTGGGTGGTTTCCACATCGTCGGTTTCTGGTAGCAGGCTGGCTTCATCGATGGTCAGCTCAATGCCGGCTTCATGGGCGCGATTGATCTTGCCGATAAAGAAGCCCGCCACCTCCGGCGACTGGATTTTCCTCAGCAGCGCACCGATCTCTTCCTGATAGGTGCTGGCGGTGTTGATGATGTAGTTTTCCAGCTGTTGGTAGGCCTTCATGTGCAGCATGCCGAGGATCACATGCAGCTTGTTCATAAACTCATGCGACTGGACGCGCAACGCGTCGGCGTAGTGCGCCATACCGCTCAGACGCTGTACCAACTGGCTGATTTCGGTTTTATCGCGGAAGGTGGCGATAGCACCAATCACCTGGCCCTTAACGATCACCGGCACGGTATTGGTCAGCAGTTCGCTGCCGTTAAAGCTAATCTGCTGGTCACGCAGCGGTTGACCGCTTTCCAGTACCTCTGCCAGATGCAACTGTGTCGGCCAGTATTTGCTGGCGGATTCCAACAGCAGGTTTTCGAAAGGCCCATTTTGGCGCAACAGGCGTTTGGCCTCATCATTAACTATGGTGATGCGTGACTGGTTATCGACCGCAATCACGCCTTCTTTAATCGATTGCAGCATGGCGTTGCGCTGCTCGAACAGATTGGAGATTTCGTAAGGTTCAAAACCGAGCATGATGCGTTTCAGGGCCTTCACCAGGAAGAAGATGCCGAGCGTGCCGACCAGCGCGGCGAAGGCCAGCGTCCAGTAGATGATCCAGCGGCTTTCGCCCACCACGCGCTGAACGGTGTCGAGTGCAATACCCAGCGCCACCACGCCAATCTGCCGCCGTTCGCTGTCGTAAACCGGGGCAAAAACCCGCAGTGAAGGGGCTAATGCGCCGCGATTAATGGCGCTGTTGGTTTCGCCGCGTAGCGCCGGTTCCAAATCGTCCCCGATAAAATGCTGACCGATCAGCCAGGGCTTGGGGTGCGAGTAACGGATGCCTTTCATGTCTACCACCACCACAAACAGTAATTCATTCCGCTGGCGTACCTGCTCGGCAAAGTGCTGGACCGCGCCACTGTGATCTTCATGCAGCAGGCCATCAATGACATTACCGGAGAGCGCCAGCGTTTCGGCAATCGCCATCGCTTTTTGGCGTTGCTGATCTTGTCCCTGGTGATTCATCTGCACAAAAAACAGCGCATATACCACCAATAGCACCGAAGCGATGATGGCAGACACCATCAGCGTGAGCGTGGTGCTGAGTTTCAGCGGTATCCGTTGTTTTGGCATGGCGGTTCTCCGAATGGGCCTGTCAGGATAATAGCGGGGATTGGAGCGCGGGGCAGCGACCGGCAGCAGGTTATAACATGCTGCCGCCGGGGGAGGGATTATTTTAATTACAAAAGCGGGGATCAAGGCTGATGGTAGATTTCCAGCCCTTGCTGACCGCTGGCACCCTGATGAATGATGGCCATTAATGCGCTGACCACTTTCGATGGGTTGCTGTGTTGATAGACATTGCGGCCATACACCATACCGGATGCACCCTGTGCCATCAGGGCGGCAGATTTTTCCAGTACTGCGCCCAGTTCGCCTTTGCCGCCGCCGCGAACCAGCGTTGGGCAGCGTGCCGCCTCCACAATGCGGTGGAAGTCTTCCACTTGTTCTGTCGGGTCGGCCTTGATGATGTCGGCGCCCAGTTCACGCGCCAACCGGACTAACGGCACCATTTTTTCTACGTCGCCGAGCGAACCGTAGGCCGCGCCCTGGCCGGCCGGCGCCATCACCAGCGGTTCGATCATCAGCGGCATGGCGTAGCGATCGCAGGCATGACGCAGGCGACCAATATTCTCGACACACTGGCGGAAAATACCCGGTTCATCGGGGATCAGATACAGGTTAACCACCACCGCCGCTGCATCCATCTGCAGTGCGGCAAGGATCGGTGCTTCTGGATTATGCAGCACCGCCCACATCTCACGGTGGCGTGCGGCGTTATAAGCATTACCGACGTCGGTGCGCATCACCAGCGCCGGTTTATCGCGTTGTGTTGCGCGTTGCAATAAATCCGCCTGGCCATAATTGACCTGAATGGCATCGGGACGGGCAACGATCAGGCTGTCAATGACCTGTTCGATGTCTTCCAGGCCGATTAAAAAATCCGGCTCATTGGCGATGCCGTGATCAATCGCCACATCGAGGCATTTGCCATTATTAAACAGCCGGTTCATCCGTACCTTACTGCTGAGCTGCATGTCTGATCCTCCTGAAAATACACGTCCATTCAGTATTGTCGAGTAACGCCGTGGATGAAACAGCGGATCCGCAAACTGCGTGCTCGCTCGCACATTTGCTGAGAATGTGCAGCGTCATTTTTCATCGTTGCGGGAGCACTTTGTTTGCCGAACGCACTTATGCCACGAACGCGATGCTGGCTTTTGCGTCATTTGTTAGATCCGTGTCATGTTTTTGTTACTTGGTTATTCCAAAACGCATGTTTCGCTTGTTTGAGTTAAAAAGTTTCAATAATCTCAATTATGAAATAAACATTTGATAATGACCTGGCAACCTACATCAGCTGGCAGAGAGTTTATTTCAAGGTGTTGTTTTTGTTGTTTTTTGAGATATCGATCAAAGTTTTACACACCATCTGAATACGGAATAAAAGCGATAAATCTGCCGTATCAAAGGGATAACACCAACCGGATTGTTGTTTGAATGTAAAAAATATTTTTCATTAGCTGTCAAATCAACAGGCCTCTTCACTCTAACGATTAAAGGGTACAGAACATGAAGCTGAAGAAACTGATCGTCACCTCGGTATTGATGTGCATGTTGCCGGCCAGCGTGTTGGCAAAAGACATTAAAATCGGCGTTTCCATGGCTTATTTCGATGACAATTTTCTCACCATCTTACGCCAGTCAATGCAGAACAAAATGAAACAGGACGGCAACGTCAGTGGTCAGTTTGAAGATGCAAAAGGGGATATTGCCCAGCAGATCCAACAGGTTGAGAACTTTGTCAGCCAGGGCGTCGACGCCATCATCCTCAATCCGGTCGATACCCAAGGCGTGAAGCCGATGATCAAACTGGCGGAAAACGCCAAGATCCCACTGGTGTTCGTTAACCGTCGCCCGGAAGTCACGCTGCCCGCAGGCATGGCCTATGTGGGGTCTGACTCCAAACTGGCCGGCAAGCTGCAGATGGAGGAGTTGGCCAAGCTGATGAATGGCAAGGGCAATGTGATGATCCTGATGGGGGAGTTATCCAGTGAGGCGACCCGCGATCGTACCCGCGGCGTAGAAGAGGTGGCAGCCAAGTATCCCGGCATCAAAATCCTCGATAAGCAAACCGCCAAGTTTGCCCGTAAAGAGGCCATTGACGTTACCACTGACTGGGTGCTGACCGGCCAGCAGATTGATGCTATTGCCTCCAACAATGACGAAATGGCGATTGGTGCGATCCTGGCACTGAAACAGGCGAAGAAAAGCGGTGTGTTGGTGGCCGGCGTTGACGGTACCCCGGATGCACTGGAATACATCAAGAAGGGCGATCTGGCGCTGAGCGTGTTCCAGGATGCCAAGGGGCAGGGTGAGGGCGCGGTGCAAACCGCTATTCAACTGGTGAAAGGCGAGAAGGTGGAAAGTAACGTACTGATCCCGTATCAGCTGATCACCAAGGCCAACTATCAGGAATTTGCCGACAAGAACAGAAAATAAGCGTTAAGGCAGCGCGGTTATATCCCTGCCGCATTTACCCGGCAGGGATGCATTAACGAACGGCGGAGGTTATCGGTATGTATCCTTATGTTCTTGAGGCTGAAGGCATCAGTAAGCAGTTTCCCGGCGTGAAGGCGCTGGATAAAGTCTCAATTAAAATCAAACCAGGCAGCGTACACGCGTTAATGGGAGAAAACGGCGCGGGAAAATCCACGCTGATGAAATGTTTAATCGGTATTTATCACCCCGATGAAGGCACCATTAAAATAAAAGGCCAACCGGTGACCTTCAGCGACACGCTGCAGGCGCTGCATTCGGGGATTTCCATGATTCACCAGGAACTTAACCTGGTGCCTTATATGACGGTGGCGGAAAACATCTGGCTGGGGCGTGAGCCGGCAAAGCTGGGCTTTGTGAATCATGAGCAACTGAACAAACAGACCCGCGAATTGCTGACACGGCTGAACATTAAACTCAAACCTGAGACGTTGGTGGGTGAACTGAGCATCGCCAGTCAGCAAATGGTAGAGATTGCCAAGGCGGTTTCCTATAACGCGGACGTGCTGATCATGGATGAACCCACTTCGGCGCTGACCGAAGGTGAAGTTGTACACCTGTTCGCCATCATTCGCGAACTGCGCGAACAGGGCAAAGGCATCATTTATATCAGCCACAAGATGGATGAGATTTTTGCCATCACCGATGAAGTAAGTATTTTCCGCGACGGCACCTTTATCGCCTGCGACAAGACCGAAAACCTGACCAAACAGTCACTGATCACCATGATGGTGGGACGTGAGCTGACCCAAATGTTTCCCAAGTTCAACAACAATATCGGCGAGGAAGTGCTGCGTGTCGAAGGGCTACGCCGTGCCGACTGGTTTCATGATGTCTCGTTCAGCGTTAAGCGCGGCGAGATCCTCGGCGTCGCCGGGCTGGTGGGGGCCGGTCGCAGCGAGGTGATGGAAAGTCTGTTCGGCATGCACCCGGCGGACGACGGCAACATCTTCATCGAGGGCCTGGCGGCCAAAGTTGATTCCCCCTCTCGAGCGATTGAACTCGGGCTGGCGTTCCTGACCGAAGACCGCAAAAAATCCGGGTTGTTTTTGGTGCTGTCGGTGGTCGAGAACATGAGCATCGTCAACCTGTCGGAGTACATCGGCAAGAATGGTTTCGTCAGCCACGTGCAAATGGCCAAGGACTGCATGGAGCAGATCAAAAAGCTCAATATCAAAACCCCGACCATGGACCAAATCATCAATAACCTGAGCGGCGGCAACCAGCAAAAGGTACTTATAGCCCGCTGGCTGCTGGCCCAGCCGAAGATACTGATCCTCGATGAGCCCACGCGCGGCATTGATGTGGGGGCGAAGGCGGAAATCTATCGCCTGATCAGCGAACTGGCGAACCGTGGCGTCGCCATTATTTTAGTGTCATCGGAATTACCGGAGATCCTCGGCATGAGCGACCGGGTGATGGTGATGCACGGCGGTCGTATTACCGGCATTTTGGATAAAGAAGAAGCGAATCAGGAAAAGATCCTGGCGCTGGCCTCTGAATAACGCAAAGGTGAATTCCCATGAGTAATGTAAAAATAGAGAAGCCGCTTGCGGGCAAAGCGCCACTGTTCGCTGGCCTGAGTGGAAAAATGCCGAAAGACACCGGCATCTTTATCGTGATGATCGGCATTGCACTGGTGTTTGAAATTCTTGGCTGGTACATCCGCGATCAGTCCTTCCTGATGAACCCGAACCGCCTGCTGCTGATTGTGCTGCAGGTGGCGATTATCGGCATCATCGCGGTGGGTGTGACCCAGGTTATCATCACCACCGGTATCGACCTTTCCTCCGGCTCGCTGATTGCCTTAACCGCGGTGGTGGCGGCCAGCCTGGCGCAAACCTCGGACAGTATTTCGCCGATGTACCCGGCGTTGCTCGACCTGCCGGCGGCGATCCCTATCGGCGCGGGGATTGGCGTGGGCATTATCTGCGGTTTCATCAACGGCTTTCTGATTACCCGCACCGGTATCCCGCCCTTTATCGCGACCTTGGGCATGATGGTATCGGCACGTGGCCTGGCGCAGTATTACACCCAGGGCAACCCGGTCAGCTTCCTGTCTGACGGCTTTACCTCTATCGGCCAGGGTGCGATGCCAGTGATCATTTTCCTGGTGATTGCGGTGATCTTCCATGTCGCGTTGAAACACACCCGCTACGGGAAATACATCTACGCCATCGGCGGCAACATGACGTCGGCCAGAGTTTCCGGCATCAACGTCAATAAATACCTGGTGACGGTCTATACCATTGCCGGGGGACTGGCAGGGCTGGCCGGTGTGGTATTGGCGGCGCGTGTCAGCAGCGGCCAGTCGAGCATGGGCATGTCTTACGAACTGGATGCCATCGCCGCGGCGGTGATCGGCGGCAGCAGCCTGATGGGCGGCGTTGGGCGCATTACCGGTACGCTGATTGGCGCAGTGATACTCGGGCTTATCAAAAGCGGCTTCACCTTTATCGGTGTGGACTCCTACATTCAGGACATTATCAAAGGCGTGATTATCGTCGCCGCGGTGTCTATCGACATGCACCGCAACCGTAAAAAACACTGATTGCCGTGAATTTCCGCCGGTGCATTTTGCCCGGCGGTTTTTTTTACCCTGGGGAATCATCATGAAATATTTAAAAAGAATCGTGCTGGTGGCAGCGCTCGGCTGTTCCACCTCGGTGCTGGCGGAAACCATCGGTGTGTCGATGGCCTACTTTGACCAGAACTTCCTGACCATCATTCGTCATTCAATCGACAAAGAAGCCAAGGCGCGCGGTATCAGCGTGCAGTTTGAAGACGCGCGCGGCGACGTAGGTCGCCAGACCGATCAGGTGCAGAACTTTATCAGCGCCGGAGTGGACGCGATTATTGTCGATCCGGTCAATTCGGCGGGGACGCCTGCCATCACCAAAATGGTGACCAAAGCGGGCATTCCTCTGGTGTATGTGAACCGCACGCCGGGCGACAGCAAACTGCCTTCCGGCGTGGTGTTTGTCGGCTCAGACGAGAAGCAGTCCGGCACCTTGCAGATGGAAGAACTGGCGCGGTTGGCCAACTATCAGGGCAACGTGGCGGTGATGATCGGCAACCTGACCGACGCCGGTGCACTGCAACGCACCAAGGATGTTGAGCAGGTGGTGGCGAAGTACCCGAAAATGAAGGTGGTGCAAAAGCAGAGCGCCAACTATTCGCGCAGCGAAGGGATGGATCTGATGTTGAACTGGATCACCAACGGCGAGTCTATCGATATCGTCGCAGCCAATAACGATGAGATGGCGATTGGTGCGATCATGGCATTGCAGCAGGGCGGCAAGCAGGGCAGCAAGGTGCTGGTTGGTGGTATCGACGCCACGCCGGACGGCCTGAAGGCGCTAGCTTCAGGCAAGATGCAGGTGACGGTATTTCAGGATGCCGTCGGTCAGGGCAAAGCCTCGGTTGACGTGGCGCAGCGCATGATCAAAGGCGAGAAGCTGGATCCTTACTACTGGATCCCGTTTGAACTGGTAACCCCGGCCAATATGCAAAAGTACGCGGCGAAATAGCCACCAATGGCCCGTTACGACGGGCCTTTGGACTTAAAGTGAAGCAAGATGCTGTCGCACGATCTCACGGCCGATCTCCAGCGAGGCTGTTGCCGCCGGGGAGGGCGCATTGCAAACATGCAGCGAGCGGCGGCCCTTCACAAAATGAAAGTCGTCCACCAGTTTGCCGTCGGCGGTCAGCGCCTGAGCACGAACGCCGGCCGGGCCGGGCTGAATGTCTTCCGGTTGCAGTTCGGGTATTAACCGACGCGCATTTTCGGTAAAGCGCTGTCGTGACAGGGAACGCCGGACTTCTGCCAATCCTTCCCCCAAATAGTTACCGGCAATTTTCCAGAACCCCCGATAGCTGAGGACTTCGCTCAGATCCCGCAGGCTAAAGTCACATTTGCGATAACCTTCACGTTTGAATGCCAGTACCGCATTGGGGCCAACGTCACGCTTGCCGTTATACATGCGGGTGAAATGCACGCCGAGGAACGGAAAGTCCGGGTTGGGCACCGGGTAGATTAGGTGATTCACCAGATAGTTTTTCTCGTCGTTCAGCACGTAATACTCCCCACGGAATGGCACGATCTTCATGCCCGTCTGGTAACCGGCCAGGGCAGCGATGCGGTCACTGAACAGACCGGCGCAGTTAACCAGCCATTTAGCCTGATACTGTGCGCGCGGCGTGCGAACGGTGACGTCGCCACTGCTTTCGTTGATGCCCTCGACCTGCTGGCCATAGTGGATCTCGCCACCGCGTTGCTGAATAATTTCCGCCAGCTTTGCCGCCACTTGGCTGTAATTGACGATACCGGCGTCCGGTACCAGCAGCGCTTCCAGTCCGTTGACGTGCGGTTCGCGCTCCCTGAGCTGTGCCTGCGACAGCCGGCTAACCGCCAACCCATTTTGCAAACCGCGCTGATAGATGTTTTCCAGTAAATCGAGTTCCTTCAACTGGGTCGCCACAATCACCTTGCCGCACTGGTCGTGATAGAGGTTGTGCTCGCGGCAGAAGGCGAACATGCTTTGGTTACCCAGCTTGGCCAGCCGCGCCTTGAGGCTGCCGGGGGCATAGTAGATGCCGGAATGCACCACATTGCTGTTATGGCCGCTTTGGTGCGCCGCCGGGCCGCTCTCTTTTTCCAGTATCAGAATGCGCAGCGACGGATTGGCCTCCTGCAGCGCATTGGCGACGCCCAGCCCAACCAGACCTGCACCGATAATGATCACGTCATGCATGGTTACCCTAACTCCTCATTATCCAGGCGGCGCAATTTGCCGCGTACGTTACTGAGATGATTCTGCATGGCGGCAGTGGCTGCCACCGGGTCACGGGCCTTAATGGCCAGAAGCACTCGCTGGTGCTCGTCGATCACGCGCTGACGTTCGGCCTGCCGCCCCAGATTTTTGCTCAGCGAATACACCAGCACGCCCAGATACAGCTCATGCATGTTATCCAGGATCTGAACGAAAAACGGGTTGTGCGAGGCCTGCATAATGGCGCGGTGAAACAGGTAATCCTGCCGATGACCAATCAAGCCGTCGTCGAGGGTGCAGCGTTTAAAATCATTAAACGCCTGCTCAATCGCCTGTAAATCTGCGATGGTATGGCGTTCGGCGGCCATGCGGGCTGCCTGTTGCTCAATGACCTCTCGCATTTCCAGCAGGGCTTCCACCTCGTTCGGATCGGCAATTTCCATCACCAGCGGCGGGTACTTGCTCAGCAACGAGTGTTGTTCAACCCGGTGGCCGCCCCCCTGACGTGAAGAGATAATGCCGCTGACTTCCAGTATGCCGAGCGCTTCTCGCACCGGTACCCGGCTGACGCCAAATGCCTCCGCCAGCGTGTTTTCCGACGGCAGTTTTTCTCCGACTGGGAAGGTGCCGTCGCTGATGCCCGCTTTCAACTGCGCCAGTACCTGATGTGAAGCCTTCTGTCGCGTGACTTTATTGACCATTCAGCGCCCCCTGCGCAGTGCTCCGCCTGAAACGCAGCAGATGTACCGACGCGGCGGTGATGATCAGCGCCGCGCCACCCAGATCGGTTAGCAGACCCGGTTTAATCAACAGGATTGCCGCGACGGAGAACAGTACCCGCTCCAGCCAGTGGGTTTTCATCATCCAGAAATTAGCGCTGGCGATCGACAGTGCATAAATCCCTACCAGTGCGCTGATCACCATATGGATCACCGACAGCGCGTTGAGATCCTCACCTTGCATCAGCAGCATCGGGTTGTAGACCAGAATAAACGGGATGATAAAGCCCGGCAGCGCAAGCCGCACCGCATCCCAGGAGGTTTGCATTGGGTCGGCGCGGGCGATGCTGGCGGCGGTGTAACTGGCCAGTGCCACTGGCGGGGTGATGTTGGACAGGGCGCCAAACCAGAACACAAAGAAGTGCGCCGCCAGCGGCATCACACCGGCCTTGATCAGGATTGGGGAAACGGTGACGGCCACCACGATGTACAGGGCGGTCGAGGGCAGGCCCATGCTCAACACGATACACACCAACATCACCACCAGCAGGATCATCCACAGGGTATTGTTGGTCATGGCGACAATGTTGAATGCCAGCGTCGAACCGATACCGGTCATGGTTACCACGCAGATAATCACCCCGATGGCGGCGCAGGCCACCGTCACCTGAATGGAGCCGCGCGCCGCTTCGTTCAGCGCGGTGGCGATTTTTTTCGGTGTCATGCGTACTGAAGTATCAGGGGCTAACCAACTGGCGACGATGATCGAAATAATGCCGAGGAACCCGGCGTAGATTGGCGTTTTGCCCAGTAGCAGGGTGCCGATAACGATGATCAGCGGCAGTAACAGCAACCCACGCGCTTTCAGTACCGCCTTCACTTTAGGGATGTTCTCTTTGCTGATGCCTTTCAGGCCCTGCTTTTTGGCCTCCAGGTCGATGGCGATAATCAACGCCGCGTAATACAGCAGCGCGGGGATGATGGCGGCCATCACGATGGTGGTGTAAGAAATACCGAGGAAACCGGCCATGATAAAGGCCGCCGCCCCCATAATCGGCGGCATGATCATCCCGCCGGTGGACGCGGTGGCTTCGACCGCGCCGGCAAAGCGTGCCGACAGGCCGATACTTTTCATCAGCGGAATGGTGAAGGTGCCGGTGGTGGCGACGTTGGCCACCGCGCTGCCGCTCAGGGAACCGGTCAGCGCCGAAGAGATTACCGCAACCTGCGCCGGGCCACCGCGACGGCGGCCAGCAATCGCCAGTGCCAGATCGTTAAACAACGCGGTAGCACCGCTGACGCTGAGAAAAGCGCCAAACAGAATAAACACCACGATGGCGGTGGAAGCCGTGGACAGAGTGATGCCGAAGATCCCTTCGCTGGTCATGAACAGTCGGTACAACAAGCGCTCGAACGAGAAGCCGCCGTGGCCAAAGATGCCCATAAAGTACTGGCCGAACAGCGCGTAAATGATAGCGAAGGTCGCCAGTCCGGGAATGAAATAGCCGGTGGTGCGGCGCGCAGCTTCAAACAAGACGCCGATGCCGATCACCGCCATCACGTAGTCGGTGGTATTGGGGATGCTTTTGCGCACCACGTGCAGGTCCAGGTAGCTGGCGTAGAAATACCCGTAACTGACCAGTGTCAGTATGATAAACAGGTAGTCCCAACGGTTGAATTTACGGGTGGCGTAGCGGGGTGAAACCGGGAATAAAATAAAACCCAGGATCAGGATGCCGCTAAGGAAGGTGGTATTGCGGTAAAACTCCTGGGTATTCGACAGCGCGTTGGCGTAAATGGCATAGACGGAAATCGCGATTGCCAACAGGGTGGCCAGCTGCAAATAGATACCGCTCAGTGGCCGACTACCGGCTCCGGCTTCCTTATCCAGATCGACGGCTTCTTGCGGTGTCAGGTTGTTAGTGCTCATACGGCCTCCTTATCGATTGGCGGTCAGCGTCGCCGCTTCCGGTGGGATCAGATAGTCGGGCACGCTGACCCCGGCCTCCAGATAGTACTTGTAGGCGCCGACGTGCAGCGGGACCGAGATCCCTTTCAGCGCGTTCTCCAGCGAAATGTATTTGGCGGCGCTGTGCACCTGATGCACCTCCGGCAGGTTTTCAAACAGGGTTTTGGTCAGGTCATACACCAGCTTTTCATCAAGGCCATTGAGGGCCACCAGAATATTGGGCTGGGCGATGGTGGCCACCGCTTTGGCTTGACGCGGATAGGTATCGGCTTTGATATCAAAGCGGAACCAGGAATTGGCGATGGCATTGATGCTGGCCAGTTGTTCGTCGGTGACGTCGAGAATGCGTGAAGGCACGCCGCTGGCATACATGTCGGTTACCGCCGCCGCCGGGACCCCGGCGGGCAATGCGCCCCCGTCTAGCCTGCCGTCGCGCATGGCCGAAACGGTATCGCCGTAGCCCAGATACTCCGCCGTCAGCGATTTCTTGCTCAGGTTAACCCCCTGCAAAATGATCAGCGTCGACTGTTCGGTGCCGCTGGCCTGCGGCCCCACCGAGAAACGGGTCCCGGCGATATCGTTCAGCGTGCCGTCCTTCACTTTATTTTCCAGCATCACAAAGTGTTCCACGTTCGGCCACAGCATGGAGATTGAACGCAGGTGGCTGTAGGCACGGCCTTCAAAATTACGTACACCTTCATAGGCTTCGACGGCGATCAGGCTTTGCAGGATAGCCAGCTGCGCCTCATTCTTTTGCAGCAGGTCGATATTCTCGATCGATCCGGCAGAGGACTGCCCGCTGACCTGGATGCCGTTTTGCTTTAGGCGGTTGCTCCAGACGTTGGCCAGCCCAACGCCCATCGGGTAATAGGTTCCGCCGGTGGAGGCGGTGGCAACAGAGAGGAAGGTCTTGTCGGCATTTTCCACCTTGCCGGCTACTGCCAGTGCAGCGACGGCGGCCATCGCCCCCGCAATCAGTAACAGTTTGATTTTTCTATTTTTCATTATTTTCACCAAAGGTTTTTGAAACAAATAGAAAACATTTACACAAACTTGTATACAACATTGCAGCTTTTTTCACCTAGCGGGCAGTGTTCGATTTGTGATCTGGGTGGGTGAAAAACGAGCGAAAATATCGAGGGCATGAGGAGTGGAGGGCGAAACCCCGTGACGGTCGCCACGGGGTGAAGTGCGAATTACCAGCCTTTAACCGCGTCGCCCTTGTAGATTTCGGCGGCGCTGGCGGCAACCTCATCGGTCTGGTAGGCCTTGACCAGGTTTTTCACGTTTTCGTTGTTTTGGTTATCCACCCGACTGGCGAATATATTGACGTACGGCGAGTTCTTGTCCTCGACAAACAGCCCGTCTTTGGCCGGTGTCAGCCCAATCTGACTGGAGTAGTTGGTGTTGATAATTGCCAGTGCGATTTGTTTGTCGTCCAGCGCGCGCGGCAACTGTGGCGCTTCAATCTCAACAATTTTCAACTTCTTCGGGTTGCTGACAATATCCAAAGAAGTAGGCAGCAACCCGACGCCGTCCTTCAGCCCGATCAGCCCCTGTTTTTGCAACAACAGCAGTGAACGGCCAAGGTTGGTGGGGTCATTCGGCACCGCAACCTGTGCACCATCGGGCAGTTGGCTGAGGGAAGAGATCTTTTTCGAGTAACCGGCAATCGGGTAAACGAAGGTATTGCCCACCGCCACCAGTTTGTAGCCACGCTCCTGGATCTGTTTTTCCAGATAAGGCTTATGCTGGAAGGCATTGATATCCAGATCGCCGTTATTCAGCGCTTCGTTGGGCAGTACGTAATCAGTGAATGTCACCACTTCCACATCCAAATCGTATTTTTGTTTGGCAACTTTTTGCACTACCGCCCACAAAGACTGGTCGATACCGGCACTGATACCGACTTTGATGTGGTGGCTGTCTTGCGCGGTCGGCCCACAGGCGCTCAACAATAGGGTGCCGGTCACTGCCAGCGCGGCGGCGAGTTTTTTCAATGTCATTTCCCAGAGTCCTTGTCAAAATAGCCTGCTGGTTATAGCAGGCTGAATAGTGGCAGTGACTGTAGATAACCCTCTGACTAAAATAAAATACTGATTCACTATGATTAATAGCGATTTGCTATGAGTAACATCAGGCTGCGCGGCGATGACAGAAACCGGTATAAGGAGGGCGGTCGTTCAGGCGATATGTGCCCTGGCATTCAGTTTGTTTTGACGCAGGTTCCGCCCGCTTATTATGATGACGGCAAGCCCGACAGGGGCGCGAATAGTCAAAGGAAAATAAAATGCAATTTAACATCTGGCGCAAGGCGCTGCTGCCATTGGTGGTTTTGACTTGTGTATCAGCGACTCAAGTGCGGGCGGCGGATGCGGTGGTGGAACCTATCCCTAAAACGCTGCTGGGTAACTGGCATGTCAGCAAGATCTTGCCGACGCAAACCGTCGGTTGCTGGGACGAACAACAGGCCAAAAGCCTGATCGGCGGAAAAATCAGCTACAAGGCCGACGGTTTCAGCTGGAATGGCATTGAGTTGAAAAATGAAGGCGCCACCCTCAGCACGGTCGAGGCGCAGGAGTTTGTCGAAGACAATTCCGGCAGCAGTTCTTATATCGACTTCCCGATGCTGGGCATCAGCACGCCGGCGGTAGAACGGGTGATGATCCAGCATGCCGATACGCAGATCAAAGGCATTACCGATCAGGGCACCGACGGCGTGCCGGGAGACAATGTGCTGCAAAAAGACGCCAACACGCTGATCCTGTCGGTGTGCAACGTTTGGTTTGAAGTGCAACGCGTGCGTTGATCACCACGTTCTGGATTAGCCTGTTTTGCCCTCATTCGGTCAGCGTGATACGGCCGTATAGGGCAACGGGCTATTTTCACCTGATATCCCCGCCCGATCGCCGCATTTCTGAACTAAAATTAATCATAATGCTATAACTCTGAAGTTAGCGCAGACGCTGGGGTCTCTACTGAATCAATGACAGGAGGCGCTATGTGTTATCAACATATTGTTATCGCCACCGACCTGAGTGATGACGGCAAACGGCTGGTGGAAAAAGGCGCGCGCTTGGCCGCTGCGTTGCAGGCCAAACTTTCCCTGATTTACGTGGATATTTATTACGATACCTATCACGCCGCAATTGGTTTCTCGGAGAAGAGTTACGACGGTGGGTCTTTTGAAGAGAAGATCAAAAAAGAGCTGGAGCCGTTGACCCAAAACGTGAATTACCCGATCAACGAAGTGATTATTGGACGCGGTGATTTCACCGAGCAATTGCAAAATGCGGTGGTGGATAAAAGCATCGATCTGGTGATCTTCGGCCACCACCACGATCTGTGGAACAAGCTGTTTTCCTCTACTCAGCATGCGATCAACCAGTTGAACGTTGACGTACTGGTGATCCCGATTAAATCCTAGCCCGAGCGAAACCCCTGCCAGTTGGGCGGTCTGGCAGGGTAACGGCGAGATTAGCGGGTGGAAAAATCGTTATACAGCATATAAAGGTGAGCTGCGCTCCTGGAGGAATTCGGTGCACCCTGTTGCATAGCGGTCAGTGGATTATAGTTTTCGCGGATTGGCCCGTCGGTGAGCAGCGCGTCGGCGTGGTTGAAAAAGGCCTGATCATTGCCGAGTTCATTTCGTTCAACAAAAACGGCGAAGCCGGGGTGTATGCCTGGGTAAAAAGCGCTCTGGGCGTTCGCGGAGGAATTTTAAACGGCGGCTTAATCGGATAAGTGCCACTCCCATGATCCTCACACCTGCTCTTGGCTGACAATCTTCCCCGATAACCTTGCGCATTAGATAAGTGACGACTAATGTTTAGTCATGAATGAAAATGACATCTTCAAGGCGCTGGCGGATCCCACCCGCCGCACCATCTTCGAGAAACTGGCTGCTGGCGGCATGAATGCCAGTGCGCTGCGTGAAGGTATGCCGATTAGCCAATCGGCCATGTCCCAGCATCTGGCGGTGTTGCGGCAGGCGGGCCTGGTGTGTGAGGCACGACAAGGGCGTTTCGTTAATTATCAGGTGGACCCGCAGGGCCTGGCATTGATTGCTCAATGGCTGGACAAGTACCGTGCCTTCTGGCCAGAGCGCATCGATAAACTGAATATTTTGCTAAAGGACATGGATCAATGAACCAGACCGATGCTACCCCGCAGCCGCTAGTGCTGGAGTATTCACTCGATGCGCCGCCCGCAAAAGTCTGGCGGGCGATTGGCATCCTGGCATTGCGTGAACAATGGTTGCCAACCCGCGTATTGGCCGATGCCGAACCGGTTGCGGTGACGCCGGGCGCAGAGATCAGTTACCGGATGCGTGATGATCAGCCGCCGTTCCTTGAAAGCACCGTGACCTTGCAAATTTTGCCCACCGCCGCTGGCGGCAGCCTGTTACGCGTTATCCACCGGCTGGACGATGCCCGGCTGACGGCGGCGAACGACAGCGGATTGCACCTGATGCGCGCCGCCTGACGGCCAGCCTTTCCCATTCCACATCTGAAAACAGGAGTTCACCCATGCGTGAATCGATGCTGCTCGTCCCTATGGTGGTTGAACAGACCAGCCAGGGCGAACGTTCTTTCGACATTTATTCGAGATTGCTGCGTGACCGCATCGTTTTCCTGAACGGAGAGGTCAACGATCAGGTTGCCGAAGTGCTGTGCGCCCAGTTGCTGTTTCTGGAGGCCGAAAACCCGGAGAAACCAATCCACCTGTATATCAACTCGCCGGGCGGGGTGATCACCAGCGGTTTCGCCATCTATGACACCATGAATTACATCAATGCGCCGGTGCATACCCTGTGTATGGGCACCGCGCGTTCGATGGGTTCCTTCCTGTTGATGGCCGGGGAGGCGGGGCATCGCATGGCGCTGCCCAATGCCAGTTTGCATGTGCATCAGCCGCTGGGCGGTTTTCAGGGCCAGGCGTCGGATATTCTGATCCACGCCGAAGAGATGAAACGCACCAAGCACAGCGTCATCACGCTATATGCCAAACATTGTGGACGCAGCTATGAAGAGGTTGAGCGTGCGCTCGATCGCGACCGCTTTATGAGCGCCGACCAAGCGGTGGAATGGGGGCTGGTGGATAAGGTGCTGCGGGGACGGTGACAATGTATCGTCATGTTATCCGACAGGCTCAGCGTAGCGTTAGAGATCTCATCTCGTGTTGTGAGCCGGACGTCAGCGACGGTGGGTTATTGGGCCAACAGATAGTGGGATTGTACCAGGCCTGAAGGGAAGCTTCGGCTGGACAGTAATTTGAAATCTGCATCTTGGGGCATAGCACCGAACAAGGGTTTTCCTGATCCCAGTAGCACGGGCACCGTGGTGATCACCATATCGGTGACCAGGTTTTCACGCAAAAAAGACTGTATCAATTGCCCGCCATCGAGATAGACCCGATGAACTTTTTGTTCATCTAATTGCTCAATCAGATGCTTTGGCGCGAGCTTGGAGAAGCGTACTTTGCCTTCCAGGAGCCGGGGAACCGGCTCATTGGCCAGTTGTTTGGACAGCACCACGACGGGAAGGTCATAAGGCCAGGAGTCAAAGCTGAGAACTTTTTCAAAAGTCCCTCGGCCCATCACGATCATGTCTTTATCAGCGATAAAGGCGTCGAAACCATGGTCTTCGCTCGGGTCATCGCGTTGCAAAAGCCACTCGATGTCGCCATCTTGCCGCGCGATATAACCATCCAGACTGGTAGCGATAAAAACGTGTGTCGTGACCATTGAAGGCTCCTTATTTATACGCTGTAAATTATTGTCCTGGGGTGGAGCAAAATCAACAACACGCGTTAAAACAAAAAATCCACGCCTTGGCGTGGATTTTTGAGTCCGGTGCAGAAACCGAGGTTTAGACGTTGAACAAGAAGTTCATCACGTCGCCGTCTTTGACGATGTAGTCCTTACCTTCTGAACGCATTTTGCCGGCTTCTTTAGCGCCTTGCTCACCCTTGTAGGTGATGAAGTCGTCAAAGGCGATGGTTTGTGCGCGGATAAAGCCTTTCTCGAAGTCGGTGTGGATCTTGCCGGCGGCCTGCGGTGCGGTCGCGCCAACCGGGATGGTCCAGGCGCGAACTTCTTTTACGCCAGCGGTGAAGTAGGTCTGCAGGTTCAGCAACTCGTAACCGGCACGGATCACACGGTTCAGGCCCGGCTCTTCCAGACCCAGCTCGGCCATAAACTCGGCGCGGTCTTCGTCTTCCAGCTCGGCGATGTCGGATTCTACCGCGGCACACACGGCAACCACTACCGAGCCTTCGCCCGCAGCAATTTCGCGCACTTTATCCAGGTATGGATTGTTCTCGAAACCGTCCTCGTTGACGTTGGCGATATACATGGTTGGCTTCAGCGTCAGGAAGCTCAGGTAGCGGATGGCTGCACGGTCTTCATCGGACAGATCCAATGCACGCAGCATGCCGGCATTTTCCAGCTGCGGCAGGCATTTTTCCAGTGCGGCCAGTTCGGCTTTTGCGTCTTTGTCGCCGCCTTTGGCTTTCTTCTGCACGCGGTGGATGGCACGTTCGCAGGTGTCCAGATCGGACAGAGCCAGCTCGGTGTTGATCACTTCGATGTCGTCAGCCGGGTCAACCTTGTTGTTCACGTGGATGATGTTGTCGTTCTCGAAGCAGCGCACCACGTGGCCGATAGCTTCGGTTTCACGGATGTTGGTCAGGAACTGGTTGCCCAGGCCTTCGCCTTTGGACGCGCCTTTCACCAGGCCGGCGATGTCGACGAATTCCATGGTGGTTGGTAGGATGCGTTGGGGTTTGACGATCTCGGCCAACTGGTCCAGACGCGAATCGGGCATCGGCACCACACCGGTATTAGGTTCAATGGTGCAGAACGGGAAGTTGGCTGCTTCGATACCCGCTTTGGTCAACGCGTTGAACAGGGTGGATTTGCCTACGTTAGGCAGGCCGACGATACCGCATTTGAATCCCATGTTGTTATCACCTTAAATATCTTAACTATCAGCCGGTTAGGTTTAACCCACTGCATAAAGGACGAAATAATGGCGCCATTATACACGTAATGGCCGTTTTTCTCGATCTGGCTGTGTGCTGCGGGCAAATGCAGGCACGAAGCCGGTTTTTGATTGAGATTTGGATCACATTTACACATACTGACACTTCTGATTAACCTATGGGAAACGCGCCGGATGCACTTCTTGCCCAGTCCACCCTGAGTTGCCCCCCTTCTGAGGTTTACCGCGCCATGCGGCTCTGTTTCCCGTCCTGCGGGAATGTTTTTTTATCTGTCAGAAGTGAATAATCCATGTTTAACCTGAACAATTTCAGGCTGTCGACCGTCAAGAACGAGGTGCTGGCGGGTTTTGTAGTGGCGGTTTCCATGATCCCCGAAGCGGTCGGCTTTTCTTTGGTCGCCGGACTTTCCCCGATCGTTGGACTGCACACGGCTTTTATTATCGGTCTGGTGACCGCCCTGTTTGGCGGCAAACCGGGCATGGTATCGGGCGCGGCCGGTTCGATAGTGGTGGTGCTGATGAGCCTGGCGGCGCAGCACGGGATGGCCTATGTGTTATGGGCGACGATTTTCGCCGGGGTTATCCAAATCCTGATCGGTGTTTTCCGGCTGGGTAAATTTATTCGTTTGGTGCCGCTACCGGCGATCCACGGCTTTGTGAATGGCTTGGCGATTGTCATTATGCTGGCGCAGCTGCATATGATCGCCGGGCAGGGGCTGCTGATGTACGGGCTGGTGGCGCTGGCGATCCTGGTCGTAGTGCTGTTCCCGCGACTGACCCGGGTGATCCCGGCTTCGTTGGCGGCCCTGATTGTAGTTTCCGCGCTGGCGATTGGGTTCAACCTGCATACCTTGCGGGTCGGCGATCTGGCGGATATCTCCGGTGCCTTGCCACATTTTAGCCTGCCGATGGCTCCGTTCAGCCTGGAAATGCTGAAAGTGGTGCTGCCGTATGCGCTAGTGATCGCCTTGGTGGGGTTGATTGAGTCGCTGCTGACCATGACGGTGCTTGACGAAATGGGCGGCAAAAAGGGCAATGGCAATCGCGAGAGCATCGCTCAGGGCGCGGGCAACGCCATTTGTGGCCTGTTTGGCTGCTTTGCAGGCTGCGCGATGATTGGCCAGTCGATTATCAACTTCACCTCGGGTGGGCGCGGACGTATTTCCGGCGTCGTTGGCGCGATACTGCTGATCCTGTTTGTTGTCAGCCTGTCAGCCTACATAGGCCTGTTGCCGGTAGCGGCACTGGCTGGGGTGATGCTGGTGGTGTGTTACAACACCTTTGAATGGAGTTCGCTGCGCCGCTTGCGTCGGATGCCGAAGACCGATGCGCTGGTCATGCTGCTGGTCACGGTGATCACCATATTTACCGATCTGGCGATGGCGGTGATCAGCGGAGTGATTATCTCGGCGCTGGTGTTTGCCTGGCAGCAAGCGCGCATTCGTGTGCGTCAGCATCAGGTGAAAGAGGATGTTGCGGTGTATCAACTGGACGGGCCGCTGTTCTTTGGTTCTGCCATGGCCTTTGCCGAGCTGTTTGAGCCGAAAAACGATCCGCAAAACGTGGTGCTGGATTTCGCCGGTACCCGGGTGATGGATTCCAGCGGAGTGGAAGCGATTGATAAGCTGACGGCACGTTATTTGGCGGCGGGAAAAACCATTCGGTTGCGCCACCTGAGCGGTGACTGCGTGCGTCTGTTAAAACAGGCCGGTCCGTTTTGCAGCCATGAACTGGACGATCCACACTATTACGTGGCGGAAGAAGGCTATCAGACCGACGATGTCAACGTCGGTGAGGAAACCTTCACGCTGCGAACCTAAGCGAGTCTGCAGCGGGCGTGATGCCCGCTGCAATCACTATCAGGCCTGCGCCTTAAAACTGTGCAGACGACGAACGGTTTTCTCCAGGCCTTCGGTCAGCAGGATCTCCGTGCAACGCGCGGCTTCATCGATCGCTTCATCAATCATTTTTTGCTCACTGGCCGGTGGCTTGCCGAGCACGAAACCCACCACCTTGTTTTTATCGCCCGGATGACCAATGCCAATGCGCAAGCGATAGAAGTTCGGGTTATTGCCGAACTTGCTCTGAATATCCTTCAGCCCGTTGTGCCCACCGTTGCCGCCACCCAGTTTGATTTTTGCAACACCCGGCGGAATATCCAGCTCGTCGTGCGCGACCAGAATTTCGTCCGGCTCAATGCGGTAGAAATTGGCCATCGCCAGTACGGCTTTGCCACTGAGGTTCATAAAGGTGGTGGGTACCAGCAGCCGAACGTCATTGCCGGCCAAATTCAGTCGGGCGGTGTAGCCGTAGAATTTGCTCTCTTCCTTCAACTGCTGGTTATGGCGCTGGGCCAGTAAATCGACGTACCAGGCGCCGGCGTTGTGTCGCGTCTGGGCATATTCAGCGCCCGGATTCGCCAGGCCAACTATCAATTTAATACTGCTCACTGGGAGATTCGCTATGATCGGGATAATGGAAAGGGCATTAGTCTACCTGCCTGCGCTGCGAATGACAAAATCCTGATGCCGGGCATGGCGTTGGTGGGCTGATATCAACAACGCGGTGAGTAATTCATTAGCGGAATCATTCAGTTTGTTAACTAATTAGTTGCTTACAGTAAAGTTCTGTCATGCTTTCTTTACCATTTGTGATCGCCTACGCAATCACCTTGTCGGGCCAGGGTCTATACTTAACTTATCAAAGTGGGTTAACCATTTACTGAGTTACCCTGGTTGGCAAATGGCACTATGGAGGTGGCATATGAAACGTAGAAACGTGAACAAAATGGGCAACTTTTTTATGGGGCTGGGGCTGGTAGTCATGATCTTCGGCGTTGGATACAACATTCTTGCTGAAGTATCGCAGTTCAATTTGCCGCAGTTTTTCGCCCATGGCGCCATCATGAGTATCTTCGTCGGCGCACTGCTATGGCTGGTCGGTGCACGTATCGGCGGGCGTGAGCAGGTGGCGGATCGTTACTGGTGGATAAAACATTTTGATAAACGGTGCCGAAACGACAATCATCGTTCGTCACATTGATTAAAAAAACAAAAGGGAGCACGCGTTACGGCAAAGGAGAGCTGCCGCGCATTAAGGTCTAAGGTCATGTTTGACTACCCGTAGAAAACCCGTTGTTGCTGATGCACCAACGGGTTTTTCTTTTTCTGCCAGCGGGCAATCAATCGATCCGGCACGGCAGGGCGCCGCACCGGAAAAAGCACTGATTAATGCTCGAACATCGCAGAGATTGACTCTTCATTGCTGATACGACGGATGGCTTCAGCCAGCATGCCGGATAGCGTCAGAGTGCGCACGTTTTTCAGTGCCTTGATTTCTGCAGACAACGGAATGGTGTCGCAAACGATCACTTCATCAATCACCGAGTTCCTGATGTTTTCCACCGCATTACCGGAGAAGATCGGGTGGGTCGCGTAGGCAAATACGCGCTTGGCACCACGTTCTTTCAACGCTTCAGCCGCTTTACACAAGGTACCACCGGTGTCGATCATGTCGTCAACCAGCACGCAGTCACGGCCTGCCACGTCACCAATGATGTGCATCACCTGGGAAACGTTCGCACGTGGGCGGCGTTTATCGATGATAGCCATATCGGTATCGTTCAGCAGTTTGGCGATAGCGCGGGCGCGCACTACGCCACCGATGTCCGGGGAAACCACGATTGGGTTCTCCAGATTCTGTTGCAGCATATCTTCGAGCAGGATCGGGCTTCCGAACACGTTATCTACAGGGACATCGAAGAAGCCCTGGATCTGTTCAGCGTGCAGATCTACCGTCAAGACGCGGTCAACCCCAACGCTGGAGAGGAAGTCGGCGACAACTTTAGCGGTGATTGGCACACGAGCAGAACGCACGCGGCGATCCTGGCGGGCATAGCCGAAATAAGGGATAACAGCAGTAATACGACCTGCGGAGGCGCGACGCAGAGCATCTACCATAACAACCAGTTCCATCAGGTTATCGTTGGTAGGGGCACAGGTGGACTGGATGATGAAAATATCACCGCCGCGTACATTTTCGTTGATTTGCACGCTCACTTCGCCGTCGCTAAAACGACCTACTGCGGCGTCACCAAGGCTGGTGTACAAACGGTTGGCAATACGTTGTGCTAGTTCCGGGGTGGCGTTACCAGCAAAAAGCTTCATATCAGGCACGAGAAGAACCTCAGGCATGCGTCCAGAGAAGATATTGTCATTCGGCCTCGCTAAGGGGCAGTTAGCGACGCCGGCGCAATATCATACGGGTGTGTAAAAAAACAATTTGAAACCGCAGCGGCGCAGGGATGACAGGGCCAGGTGTGAGCGACTCTGCGCAGCGAAACGAGAACTACGGTTCAATCTGCCCGGAACGAATGCGATGTAGTGGAGAGACGTTAACGCCACGCGCTACAAAACCACGTATCCACTCCGGGGCTTGATTTAACACCTGACGGGCGGCGGTTTCTGTGTCGAATTCAGCAAACACACAAGCACCTGTGCCAGTCAGGCGTGACGGCGCGTATTCTAACAGCCAAGAAACAAGCTGTTCAACCTCGCGAAAACGTTTTCTTGCTATCGGTTCGCAATCATTTGCGTAAGTTGCCTGCAACAGCACATTTAATGGGCGAACCGGGGTGTCTCTTTTTAAATCGGCATCGCCAAAAATAACCGGAGTCGGGATGCTGACACCCGGGTGGGCTACCAGATACCACTTTTCCTGCGGATTGGCAGGTTGCAAACGTTCACCAATGCCCTCGGCAAAGGCGGCATGGCCGCGAACGAACACCGGAACATCGGCCCCAAGGGCCAGCCCCAGTTCCGCCAACTGTTCGTCGCTCAAACCGCAGCGCCACAGGTCATTGAGCGCCACTAACACCGTGGCGGCGTTGGAGGAACCGCCACCCAGTCCGCCCCCCATCGGCAGACGTTTATCGATGCTGATGTCGGCACCGCGCGGGGCGGTGTTTAGCCCGTGACGATCGCAATGCTGTTGTAGCAGACGGGCGGCGCGGACGATCAGGTTTTCCTCATCCGGCACGCCGGCCACCGGGGTCAGCAGATGGATGCGGTCATCCTGCCGTACGTCGATGGTCAGCGTGTCGCCGTAGTCCAGAAACTGGAACAGCGTCTGCAGCAGGTGGTAGCCGTCTTCGCGTTGGCCGGTAATGTACAAAAACAAATTGAGTTTAGCTGGCGATGGCCATTGACGGATCATTTCAGCGTCCAATCGTCCATTTTCAGTTTGATGCGTTGGTCACCCTGTTTCAGTTCCAGGCGGCTCGGCAACTGAGGCTTGAGGCTGTTGTTGTAGTCCTGGTAATCCACGGTCCAGGTCTGGCTACCTTGCTGATAGGTCAGCGAGTTCAGGCGATATTGGTCATCGAGCTTGAAGTCGCCGGCTTCACCCGGCAGGCCGAGCATCCACTGGCGCAGGTTGTCCAACGGAATGGCCATGCCGGTCAGCTTGCGGATCATCTCTTCGGCATTGTCGCTGACATAGCGTTTGCCCTGGTTATCCGTCAACTGCACTACGTTTTTCTGTACGTTGAGGTCAAGCTCGGTACTGCCAAGCGGGTTGGTCAGCAGCAGGCGATAACGGTCGGGCGAATACTGTTGCCAGAAGAAGCGGGCATAGACTTTTTTCTGATCTGACAGGTAGGCGAAAGAACCACGGGTCTGATACTGACTCAGCTGTTGCACCGCTTGTTCGTGGGCACGCCACTGCGGCGACGTCGGGCTGGTGGCCGGGCCGGTCGGCTTGGTGGTAGTACAGGCAGCCAGCACCAGGCTGGCCAGCGGGATCAGGCGGAGCAAACTAACTTTGCGGATTGGCATAACTTTCTCTTGTCCTTTTGTCCTTGCGGGCACGCACAGCGAAACCAGAGTATCGGTATTTACGCTAGCGGGGCAACGCCGGCTCGTCAATTTTTTGCTGCATCGCGTTGAAACTTCCCGGCTTTGTCACCGCTCTCGGGCGCGGGGCCAGGTGCGGTCTTCGCTGATAAGATTAACACAATCACTCCAGCGTGCTGCTGTGGGCGCAAGAATATCTCTGGGGCCGGGTGTTGCTGCCGTTGGTGTTTAGTTGATGTAGCGTTCTGTAATATTGCCAGAATCTATCGCCGTGGGGAGAACCGAAGGTTATGAAGCTTGCCGTTCGAATCGTTATTTCGCTGTTATGTTTTGCGGGTTCGGCATTTTTTTACCTGCAGGCGAAGCATGTTTTTTGCCAGCAGGTTTCCTTCATTTTGGATCCGACCTTTCGTTGTGGCACTTTGGGCTGGTAAATGCCGGATATTTGATCGCTATCCTCCGACTCAGGTCTGTCAGTTTTACTCAATACTGTGCGGAATATCGCATACTGCACTAAAATTCAGTATGTTATGTCGTCAAATTATTCTTTATCTTGCTGTATTTATTACTGATCGCTCATTGATGCTGTCTATTTCAGCGATTGGACGGAAGATGCGGTTGTGCCTTTTATTGAGCCCGCGCATCAAGTAGAATGCCGTTCAACGAGAACCCGTACCAAAAGAAGTATTACTCGAAGCAATGACCCTGCTGGCGTTAGGTATTAATCACAAAACCGCTCCGGTTTCTCTGCGTGAAAGGGTGACCTTCTCCCCAGAGTCTATCGAACAGGCGCTAACCAGCTTGCTCCAACAACCGTTGGTGCAGGGCGGTGTCGTGTTGTCTACCTGCAACCGTACCGAGCTGTATCTTAGCGTGGAGCAACAGGAACATATTCACGAACAGCTGGTCTCCTGGCTGTGTGAGTACCACCACCTGCGCCCGGAAGAGGTGAGTAAAAGCCTGTACTGGCACCACGGCAACGAAGCCGTTAGCCACCTGATGCGCGTGGCCAGCGGGTTGGATTCACTGGTGCTGGGCGAACCGCAAATTCTCGGGCAGGTGAAGAAAGCCTTTGCCGAATCCCAACGCGGGCAGTCACTGTCCGGCGAGCTTGAACGTCTGTTCCAAAAATCCTTCTCCGTCGCCAAACGCGTACGTACCGAAACTGAAATCGGCGCCAGTGCGGTATCCGTGGCCTTTGCCGCCTGTACCCTGGCACGCCAGATATTCGAATCCCTTGCCGAACTGAATGTCCTGTTGGTAGGTGCCGGTGAAACCATTGAACTGGTGGCGCGTCATCTGCGGGAGCATAAAGTACGGCATATGATTATTGCCAACCGTACCCGAGAGCGCGCCCAACTGCTGGCGGACGAAGTCGGCGCAGAAGTGATCACCTTGCCGGAAATCGACGAACGCCTGGCGGACGCCGACATTATTATCAGCTCTACTGCCAGCCCGTTGCCGATCATCGGTAAAGGCATGGTGGAGCGAGCGCTGAAAGCGCGCCGCAACCAGCCCATGCTGCTGGTAGATATTGCCGTACCGCGCGATATCGAACCGGAAGTGGGCAAGCTGGCCAACGCCTATCTATATAGCGTGGACGATCTGCACGCCATCATTCAGAGCAACCTGGCGCAGCGCAAGGCCGCGGCGGTGCAGGCTGAGTCGATCGTCCAGCAGGAAAGCATCAACTTTATGGCCTGGTTGCGCTCGCAGGGCGCAGTGGAAACCATCCGCGACTACCGTTCGCAGGCCGATCAGATCCGCGCGGAAATGGAAGCCAAAGCTCTGGCCGCCATTGCGCAGGGCGCGGACGTGGAGCAGGTTATCCACGAGCTGGCCCACCGGCTGACCAACCGTCTTATTCATGCCCCTACCAAATCCCTCCAACAGGCCGCCGGCGATGGCGACGTGGAGCGGTTGCAATTATTACGCGACAGCCTCGGGCTGGATCAGCATTAGTTTTCTCTTTATTAACAGGGTTTAATACCACGCATGAAGCCTTCTATTGTTGCCAAACTGGAAGCGTTACAAGAGCGCCATGAAGAAGTGCAGGCGCTGCTCGGCGATGCCGGCGTTATTGCCGAGCAGGATCGGTTCCGCGCGCTGTCGCGCGAATATGCACAGTTGACCGATGTCAGCCGCTGTTTCCTTGAATGGCGTAAGGTACAAGACGATCTGGCCACGGCAGAGATGATGCTGGATGACCCGGAAATGCGCGAAATGGCGCAGGAAGAGTTGAAAGACGCCAAGGTGGCAACGGAAGAACTGGAGCAGCAATTACAAGTGCTGCTGTTGCCGAAAGATCCGGATGATGAGCGCGATTGCTTCCTGGAAGTGCGTGCCGGTACCGGCGGTGACGAAGCGGCGATTTTCGCCGGCGATCTGTTCCGTATGTACAGTCGCTATGCCGAAACGCGTCGCTGGCGCGTCGAGATCATGAGTGCCAACGAAGGCGAACACGGCGGCTATAAAGAAGTGATTGCCAAGGTGTCTGGCGACGGCGTTTTTGGCCAACTGAAGTTTGAGTCTGGCGGCCACCGCGTGCAGCGCGTGCCGGAAACCGAGTCGCAGGGTCGTATTCATACCTCCGCCTGTACCGTGGCGGTGATGCCGGCGGTGCCGGAAGCCGAACTGCCGGAGATCAATGCCGGCGATCTGAAAATCGATACCTTCCGTTCCTCCGGTGCCGGTGGCCAGCACGTTAACACCACCGACTCGGCGATCCGTATTACCCACTTGCCGACCGGCATCGTGGTGGAGTGTCAGGACGAACGTTCACAGCACAAAAACAAGGCCAAGGCGATGTCGGTGCTGGGGGCGCGTATCCGCGCTGCCGAAATGGCCAAGCGCCAGCAGGCAGAGGCATCAACCCGTCGTAATCTGTTGGGTACCGGTGACCGTTCCGATCGCAACCGCACCTACAACTTCCCGCAGGGGCGCGTGACCGACCACCGCATCAACCTGACGCTGTACCGTCTGGATGAGGTGATGGAAGGCAAGCTGGACATGCTGATCCAACCTATTGTGCAGGAATATCAGGCCGACCAGCTCGCCGCGCTGTCCGCTGAGCCCGAGTAATGGATTATCAATCCTGGCTGAAGGCGGCAGTTGCCCGGTTGACGCAGAGTGACAGTGCCCGGCGTGACGCGGAAATCCTGCTGGGTTTCGTGACCGGCCGGGCCAGAACCTTTCTGATGGCGTTTGGCGAAACTTTGCTGACGCAACAACAGCAAGAACAGTTGGAAAGGCTGCTGGCGCGCCGCGAGCGTGGCGAACCGGTGGCTTATCTGATTGGGGAACGCGAGTTTTGGTCGCTGCCGTTGTCGGTCTCACCGGCCACCCTGATTCCGCGTCCGGACACTGAATGCCTGGTGGAACTGGCGCTGGAGCGCTTGCCGTCATCTTCTTGCAACATCCTCGATCTCGGCACCGGCACCGGTGCCATTGCGTTGGCGCTGGCCAGCGAACGTCCGGACTGCACCGTGACCGGCGTTGATTTACAACCTGAAGCCGTAGCGCTGGCGCAGCACAACGCGCAGAAGCTGGCGATCGGCAACGCACAATTTCTTCAGGGCAGTTGGTTTGCGCCGGTGACCGGCCAGACTTTTGCCCTGATCGCCAGTAATCCTCCGTACATCGACGCCGCCGACCCGCATCTGGCGCAGGGCGACGTACGTTTCGAACCCAGCAGCGCGCTGGTCTCACAGCAGCACGGCTTGGCAGATTTGTCCGTTATCGTGCAGCAGGCACCGCAGTATCTGCAGCCACAGGGCTGGCTGCTGCTGGAACACGGTTGGCAGCAGGGCGAAAGCGTGCGCGCATTGCTGCAGGCCGCCGGTTTTATTTCGATCGCAACCCGCCGTGACTACGGTGATAACGATCGCGTGACTTTTGGCCAATGGCCGCAGCAGTGACCGAGAACTAACAAAAACAAAGCACACGGCGAATACAAAAAGGAAGCAATATGGCAGTCTACTCAGCGTTAAAACATCTGCATCTGTTGACAGTCACCATCAGTATTGTCTTGTTTGTATTGCGATTTTTCTGGAAGTGGCGAGACTCGGCGATGATGAACAAGCGCTGGGTGAAGATAACGCCGCACATAAATGATACGGTACTGTTCGCCAGTGGTATTGCGTTGGTGGTGATGTTCAAGTTTTACCCGCTGCTGGGTATGGACTCATGGCTGACCGAGAAGCTGTTTGGCGTTATTATCTATATCCTGCTTGGCTATGTCGCATTGGGCAAGAAGACCAAAAGTAAGAACCTGCGCACCCTGGCGTTTGTGCTGGCGTTGGGCTCTCTGTACCTGATAATTAAACTTGCCACGACGAAAATACCCTTTCTGATGGGATACTTATGAGTAGCATTGCTGATTTTGAATTTAACACCGCGCTGCTGAGCGCGGGCGTGATCCTGGTTTCGCAGTCCGTGCGGCGTGATTTCCCTACCGCCGAAGTCGAACGTAAGCTGCAGCAACTGGTCGACGACGCACGTGCGGCGATGCCAAAGGGTCTCAGCCAGGAACAGCAACTGGACGCACTCATTGAACTGTTCTTCAAAACCTGGGGTTTTGGCGGCGCCGGCGGTGTGTATCGTCTGTCCGACGCGATTTGGCTCGACAAAGTGCTGGAAGGGCGGCAGGGCACGCCGGTTTCCCTCGGCACCATTTTCCTGCACATCGCCGCGCATCTGGATTTACCGCTGCTGCCGGTGATTTTCCCCACTCAGTTGATCCTGCGGGCAGATTGGCTGGATGAAGAGATGTGGCTGATTAATCCGTTGAACGGCGAGACGCTCAACGAACATCAGCTGGAAGTGTGGATCAAGGGTAACCTGGGTCTGGGCGCCGAGTTGGAAGACGATGACCTCGATGAGTCAGAAAACGTCATGGTGGTGCGTAAGATGCTTGATACGCTGAAAGCCGCCCTGATGGAAGAACAACAGATGGAAATGGCGTTGCGTGCCAGCGAAACGGTGTTGTGCTTCGATCCGGATGACCCGTACGAGATCCGTGACCGTGGGCTGATTTACGCCCAGTTGGAATGCAACCATATTGCTATTTCCGACCTCAATTATTTTGTCGAACAGTGTCCTGAAGATCCGGTCAGCGAAGTGATCAAAGTACAGATCCACTCGATTGAACCGAAACAGGTCACGCTGCATTAATTCATTTGATTTAACATCAACAAAGGCGAAAGCATGAAACAGAAAGTGGTTAGCATTGGTGACATCAACGTAGCGAACGATCTGCCGTTTGTGCTGTTTGGCGGTATGAACGTACTGGAATCGCGCGATCTGGCGATGCGCATTTGCGAACACTACGTCACCGTGACGCAAAAACTGGGTATCCCTTACGTTTTTAAAGCCTCTTTTGATAAAGCCAACCGTTCTTCCATCCACTCGTACCGTGGTCCGGGCCTGGAAGAAGGGATGAAGATCTTCGAAGAAATCAAAAAGACCTTCGGCGTGAAAACCATCACCGACGTGCATGAAGCTTCACAGGCGCAGCCAGTGTCCGAAGTGGTTGACGTGATCCAGTTGCCGGCATTCCTGGCACGCCAAACCGATCTGGTAGAAGCGATGGCGAAAACCGGTGCGGTGATCAACGTCAAGAAACCTCAGTTCGTCAGCCCGGGCCAAATGGGCAATATCGTCGACAAGTTCAAGGAAGGCGGTAACGATCAGGTGATCCTGTGCGATCGCGGCAGCAACTTTGGTTACGATAATCTGGTGGTCGACATGCTGGGTATCAACGTGATGAAAAATGCCACTGGCGGTCATCCGGTGATCTTCGACGTGACTCACGCCCTGCAGACCCGTGACCCGTTTGGCGCCGCATCCGGCGGCCGTCGTGCGCAGGTTGCCGAACTGGCACGTGCCGGTATGGCGGTTGGCCTGGCTGGGCTGTTTATTGAAGCGCACCCAGAGCCGAACAGCGCCAAGTGTGATGGTCCGTCCGCGTTGCCGCTGGACAAGCTGGAGCCGTTCCTGGTGCAGATGAAAGCCATCGACGACCTGGTGAAGAGCTTCCCAGAGCTCGATACCAGCAACTAAGCCGGTTTTCTCGTAGTAAAAAGCCCGACTTGTCGGGCTTTTTGTTTTTTAGGCGTCTAGGTCGGCCAGGGCTTCGGGTAACGTTGCGTAGAAATGCAGTTTCCCCTCAATCGGCTGTACCCGCGCTCGTGCCAGCGTTTTCAACGGCTGGAACGGCATATCGGTGATCGCCAATTGCTTGCCAGGCGGCAGCGCTTCGATAAAGCGCTGTAGCGCATCCAGGCCACCGGCATCCAGTACCGGTACCGCATCCCACTGCAAGACAATCACGTCATAACGTTCACTGCGCACCAGCAACTCGTTAAAAATGCGTTCGGCGGCGGCGAAGAATAATGGACCGTTCACCCGCAGCACCAGGCGGCCATTTTCGGCGCTCAGTTCGCTCAAGCGTGTCATGCGTGCAATGCGGCGCATAAACAGCAGCGAAGCCAGCACTATGCCTACGGTAATGGCAATCACCATATCAAACAGCACCGTCAGCGACAGGCACAGCAGCATCACCAGAATGTCGTCTTTCGGTGCCCGCCTCAGCAGATAAACCACCTTATGGGCTTCACTCATATTCCAGGCCACCATCAGCAGCAGCGACGCCATTGCCGCCAGCGGTAGCCAGGACAGCCAGGGGGCCAATACCAGCAGCGCCAATAGCACCAGCAGTGCATGGATAATGGCAGATACCGGCGAAGTGGCCCCGGCACGCACGTTGGCCGCGGAACGCGCAATGGCGGCTGTGGCGGTTATGCCGCCAAAGAACGGTGCGATAATATTGCCCGCCCCCTGGCCGATAAGCTCGGTATTGGAGTTGTGTTTCTTGCCGGTCATGCCGTCCAACACCACGGCGCACAGTAGGGATTCAATTGCGCCCAGCATGGCCATAGAGAATGCCGCCGGTAGTAGGGCGGAAATGGTCTGCCAGCTCAGCGCCATCGGCTTGCCGTCCCCGGCAGGCAGATCCCATGGCAGCATCAACTGCGGCAAAATGGGCGGGATGCCCTGGCCCTGCGTGCCGTCGGCCAGCAGGTAGCTGAAACGAGAGCCAATGGTTGCCACCGGGTGGTCAAACAGCGCCAGAATGCCCATCACCGCCGTGCCTGCCAGCAACGCCGGCAAATGGCCCGGCACCTTCAGGCCAAGTTTCGGCCAGAATATCAGGATCAACAGGGTCACCGCACCGATCAGCGTATCGCCGATATCCAGCGTGGGCAGCGCCTGTAGCAGGGCATAGACCTTGCCCACATAGTGTTCCGGCACCTCTGCCAATTGCAGACCGAAAAAGTCCTTCACCTGCATGGTGGCGATGGTAATGGCAATACCGGAGGTGAAGCCCAGCGTCACCGACAGGGGAATATATTCAATCAACCGGCCGAAACGTGCCAACCCCATGAGCACCAAAAACAGCCCGGAAAGCAGGGTGGCGATCAACAGACCAGAGAGGCCGAACTGCTGTGAAACCGGATACAAAATCACCACGAAGGCGGCGGTAGGCCCGGAAACGCTGTAACGCGAGCCGCCGCTAATGGCGATCACAATCCCGGCGACCGCCGACGTGTACAACCCATATTGGGGAGGAACGCCGCTGGCAATCGCCAGCGCCATTGCCAGGGGAATGGCGATAATGCCAACGGTAACGCCGGCGATGGCGTCTTTTAGCAGGCGTTGCAGGGAATAGGGATCTCGCCAACAGGCATCAATCAGGGCGCTGAACGGCCGAATGCCGTTAATTTCATGCGTTTTCATCTGGGGTGTAAACCAAGTCTATAAAAGAGAACGGAATGGCGGGCCGGTTGCGGTCCGTCTCGAATAGCTGATAGACACCATACGCCAGTTGTGGCGGTGATTCCTAGATATACATCAATGCGCTGCGTGAAAATGAAAGTATAATCTTTCAAAACAGTAATTAATATCAGACGGCAGGCTGGTCGCGACTCTGGCGGCCAGCCTAAGGAGAATAGCGTGAGTTTTATCGCTTAATGCACTGCCGGCAGGGATAAGCCGAGAAAGTGGGCCAGGGTGCTGACCAGCAGATTATGATCCTCGAGCTGCGGCGAGCCGGAAATGCTGATGGTGCCGATGCAGCCGAGCCCGGCTAAATTAATCGGAAAGGCACCGCCGTGCGCCGAGTAGTCGCGTACGCTCAGTCCATAGCGCTCTTCCAGCGTCGATTGGCGTTGCTGCAGACGCAGGCCGATAGCGTAAGAACTTTTGTGGAAGTGATTCACCAGGTTGCGTTTACGCCGTACCCAGTCCGCAATATCAGGCGTGGTGCCGGGCATGGCATAATAAAACAGCGTTTGCCCGGCAAGCTGGATCTCGATGGCGATGGACAGGCGGCCCCGTTCTGCAGCGGATTTCAATGCCGATCCCAGTTCCCATGCGGTGTTATGGTCAAAGTGACTGAAGGTCAACGTCGCTTCCTGTTTGGTCAGCGCTTGCAAATCATCATCGATATTCATAGTGGTTGCTCCTCTCTAGGTGACTAACAGACTATCCTGAACCGGGCTGGTGGGATAGATACCTTGGAAATAACATAGAACTGCTAATCTATTATTAATCTGAGTAATATGTTCCATGCCGAAATGGATGAGACAGGGATTGGTGCTCAATATTTATTGCTTAATCACCCTGTAATTTCCGCGGAGCATAGCGAATATTTATGACTTACGTTGCGTCAATGCCCACTCTTTATAGCGACGCTTGCATCACCTACGCCACGCTGTCGGTCAGCTATGTTGCCCTCAGCAAAAATGCTCCTTTTTCATATCAGTCAGAAGCATGGAAACGCCTGATTTTTGGCCTGCTGGCCGGGATGGCGATACTGTTTCTGAACGAGGATCGGCTGGAGTTGATTGATAACGTCCATTACAGCTTCGTGATGATCCCAATGATATTGGTGACCTTCTTTGGCGGTGCGCTCAGTGGAATGGCGTGCTATCTGATGTTATTGGTTGTGAGCGGCGGGTTTACCGTCGATAACCTGTTTATCGGCTCGATCATCATTCCCTTGTTGCTGTCGCGGGTCTGGTTGAAAAAGTCGAACCGGGTGTTCTATCTGACCATAGGTCTGATTGCGTTATACCGCATCCTGGTGGTTTTGTTTTTGGTCGATATTCGTACCTTGTGGCTGGACGCGTTGCTGTATCAGGCCATTTCCGCCCTGTGCCTGGCGATTTGCTACCATGCGCTGAACTTCAAGGAGCGGCATATCCACGCCTATTTCGCCATGCGCGACAAGGCCACCACCGACAGCCTGACCCATCTTGGTAACCGTGCCAGCGTCGACTATCGCCTGATGTTGCAACATGCACAACGGCGTCCCTGCGGGTTGATGATCCTCGATCTGGATAATTTCAAGCGTATCAATGATACCTATGGTCATTTGGCCGGGGATCTGTTGCTGACCCAGATGGGACAGTTGTTGCAAAACAACGTGCGCAGCGAAGATTTTGTCGGTCGCTATGGCGGCGAGGAGTTTATGGTGATCACCGCCAGCTATGATCCGAAGATTATCGGTGGGGTAGCGGAACGCATTCGTCACAGCGTGGAGACAACGATATTTTTGCTCGATGGAGGCCACGAAACACAGATCACCGTTTCTATTGGTGCCTCACTGTATTTGCCCGGTATGGCGATAGATAAAGCGATAGAGGTGACGGACGAAGCCCTGTATGAGGCCAAGCGTGGCGGGAAAAATCAGGTGGTTTGCAGCCGGCTGATGCCGTTTTCGCCCCTGGGGGCGGCTTTCGGCAGCAATAACCCCTCCTGATTAACTCAGAAGGGGTTATTGGCTCAGGCTGCCAGCGTATGCTCGCGGAATGCGGTCAATAGCTCTTCGGTAAACTTCAGGCGTTTCTGGCGATCGGTCAGATCCAGCATAAACTTCAGCTTGCTCGGCCCATCCAGGCGATAGATCTGCGGATTGCTTTGCAATAGCCCAATTAAATAGCCTGGGTCGACCTTATTTTTTTCGCCAAACTCAATGAACCCACCGCGTTCATTACCTTCGATGCGCTTGATGCCCAGTAACTGCGCATGTTGACGCAGCGCCGCGCTTTGCAGCAGATTACGCGCCGGATCCGGCAGCAGGCCAAAGCGGTCAATCAGTTCCACCTTCAACTCTTCGAGTTCACCGTCGTTTTTCGCGCTGGCGATGCGCTTATAGAACGACAGGCGAGTATTGACGTCTGGAATGTAATCGTCCGGCAGCAGGGCCGGCATGCGCAGCTCCACTTCGGTCTGGTTGCTGGTGAGATCCTCCAGCGAAGGCTCGCGTCCGTTTTTAAGTGCGTCCACCGCGCTTTCCAGCAGTTCCATATACAGCGAGAAACCCACGGTGGTCATCTGGCCGCTCTGGTCTTCACCGAGCAGTTCGCCTGCGCCACGGATCTCCAGATCGTGGGTGGCCAGGGCAAAGCCGGCACCCAGGTCTTCCAGTGATGCAATGGCCTCCAGGCGTTTATGGGCGTCGGTGCTCATGGCTTTAGGGGGCGGCGTCAACAGATAGGCGTAGGCCTGATGGTGCGAACGTCCGACGCGGCCACGTAGCTGGTGCAGCTGCGCCAGTCCGAAGCGATCGGCACGCTCGATGATAATGGTATTGGCACTGGGAATGTCGATGCCGGTTTCAATAATGGTGGTGCAGACCAGTACGTTAAAGCGCTGGTGGTGGAAATCGTTCATCACCCGTTCCAGATCGCGTTCACGCATTTGACCGTGGCCGATGGCAATACGCGCTTCCGGCACCAATTCCGACAGTTTGGCTGCGGCTTTTTCGATGTTTTCAACGTCATTATACAGGTAGTAAACCTGGCCGCCGCGCAACACTTCACGCAGGATCGCCTCACGTACCACCAGGCTATCGTACTCACGTACAAAGGTTTTTACCGCCAGGCGGCGGGCCGGTGGGGTGGCAATAATCGACAGGTCGCGCATGCCGCTCATGGCCATATTCAGGGTGCGCGGGATCGGCGTCGCGGTCAGCGTCAGAATATCCACATCGGCACGCATTGCCTTGATGCGTTCTTTGTGGCGCACGCCGAATCGGTGTTCTTCATCGACGATCAGCAGCCCCAGATCTTTCCAGCGCAGGTCGCTCTGCAGCAGTTTGTGAGTGCCGATGATGATATCCACTTTGCCGTCGACGGCATCGTCCATCACCTGTTGCTGTTCCTTGGCACTGCGGAAGCGCGACATCATCTCAATGCGGATCGGCCAGGTGGCGAAACGATCGCGGAAATTGTCGAAATGCTGCTGCGCCAGCAGGGTGGTTGGCACCAGTACCGCGACCTGTTTACCGTTCTCCACCGCCAGGAAGGCGGCACGCATCGCCACTTCGGTTTTGCCGAAGCCGACGTCACCACATACCAGACGGTCCATGGCCAGTGGCTGGCACATGTCACTCAGCACGGCGTTAATCGCCTGCTCCTGGTCCGGGGTGGTCTCAAACGGGAAGGCCTGGCAGAACAGTTGATACTGTTCGCGGTCATGTTTAAAGGCGAAGCCGGTTTTGGCGGCGCGCTGGGCGTAAATATCCAGCAGTTCTGCCGCCACGTCGCGCACCCGCTCGGCGGCTTTTTGCCGTGCACGCGACCAGGCATCACCGCCCAGTTTGTGCAGCGGCGCGTTTTCATCTGCACCGCCGGCATAACGGCTGATCAGATGCAGCGAAGAAACCGGAACGTAGAGTTTATCCTCACCGGCGTAGGACAGGATCAGGTATTCGGCCTTGATGCCACCGGCTTCCAGCGTGGTCAGGCCAACGTAACGGCCAACACCGTGTTCCAGATGCACCACCGGCTGGCCAGGGTGCAGCTCCGCCAGATTGCGGATCAGAACATCGGTATTGATGGTGCGACGATTGTCCTGTCGACGGCGACTGACGCGTTCACCGAGCAGATCGCTTTCGCAGATCAAGGCCCGGTTGCGCATGCCGTCGAGGAAACCGCGCTCGGAGGCGCCGACCATCATGTAACGGCCCGCCGACTCGGCCTGATCGAGATGCTGGATCAGTGAAGGGCGGAGTTTGATACGGCCGAGCAGATCCTGCAGGGTTTCACGGCGCCCCTCGCTTTCGACCGAGAAAATAATGCTGCCGTCGAAGCTTTCAATAAAATGGCGCAGGCTGTCCAGTGGCGCTTTCTGCTGGGCTTGTACCGCCAGATCCGGCAGTGTGCGGTAATCCAGATTGGTGTTACCGGCTTTGGCAGGCAGCTCTTCGGTTTTCAGCGCCATGCGCGGCCAGGCTTTCAGTTCACCAAACAGTGTATCAACCCGTAACCACAGGCTGTCCGGTGCCAACAGCGGACGCATAGGATCGACGCGGCGACTCTCATAGCGTTGGTTGACGTCCTGCCAGAAGCGTTCGGCGGCGCTCTCCAGATTACCGGTATTGACGATCAGCGTGTTGTCCGGCAGGTAACTGAACAGCGAAGGCAGTGGCTGGCTGAAGAATAGCGGCTGCCAGTATTCGATACCGGCCGGCCAGGTGCCTTTGCTGACCTGCTGATAAATATGTTCGGCGTCGCGGCGCACTTCAAACTGCTCACGCCACTGGCTGCGGAACAGCTCGATGGCATTTTTGTCGGTTGGGAATTCATGGGCCGGCAACAGGTTGATGGCATCGACTTCGCTGAGCGTGCGCTGGTTGTCGACATCAAAGGTGCGCAGGCTGTCGATCTCGTCATCGAAGAAATCGATGCGGTAAGGTTCTTCGCTGCCCATAGGGAACAGATCAAGCAGGGCACCGCGGGTGGCAAACTCACCATGCTCCATCACCTGATCAACGCTGCGGTAGCCGGCCTGCTCCAGTTGAGCACGCAGCTTGTCGCGCGACAGGCGCTGGCCTTTTTTCATCACCAGCGCGTGGCCGTGCAGGAATTCGTGCGGGCAAACGCGCTGCATCAGGGTATTGACCGGCAGAATGATCACGCCGCGCACCATGGTCGGCAGATGGTACAGGCTCGATAGACGGGCGGAGATGATTTCCTGATGCGGCGAGAAGCTGTCGTAGGGCAGGGTTTCCCAGTCGGACAGCGTGGTGACCATTTGATCGGTAAACTGCTGAATTTCGTCGCGCAGACGCAGGGCATTTTGCATGTCCGGGGCGATCAGCATCACCGGCCCGTTGTGACGTTCGACAATCTCGGCGCATTCCACGGCACAGGCCGAGCCGGTCAGTTGCCCCAACTGGCGCAAATCGCCCGCGCGCTCAGGCAGGGAATAACGGGAGGATGAAGAAGAAGCAGAACGGTTACGGTTATCGGAGATGCTCATGAAGGTATCTTTAATCAATGTGTTAAATTTCGCCCTGGCACAAATCACGCTGCGCCTTTACCCGGTAATACTAGCCCACTGGGCAGTAAACTGACACAGGTAAAAGCGCGATATCCGTCGTCTTTCAAGTTGCAGCGTCGTTAGCGTCACTCAATTACCCCAGCTGTAACCACTCGCTTTCGAAATCCCACCAACTCGTATTTATCCGCTTTTGGGGCGCGCAATAACGGCAAACGGAAAATGTCTCATTGGGCTGTCTGTTTCGGGTAGGCTCAAATGAACGTCTAACTTAGTACGACTTTGCAGCAAGGGTAAGTCGGGAAGATATCGCGGTCACTTTTCTTAAAAGTAACCCCTTGCCATGTAATAGTTTTCCCTGTGTTAAAATCAATCAGTTTAAACAGGGAAAGGGTCAGGGATGAGTCAACGTAATGAAATTGTAGACGGTCGTCGTAGCAATGACCTCAGTTATGGATTGGTCTATACAGAGGTACTCGGATGGATTGATTTAGGGCATGCGCAGGGAACTGATATCAGGAATTTGTTGCGGAATATTGACTCTGGAGAGTCATCCGGCAAGGAGTATTACAAAGTTACCTATTCGCAGTCCATGACCGATCCGACCAAAACCATGAAAATGGGTAAGTTTATTACCTGGCGAATTAAACGCGGGCGCTCGGATTTCGAACGCAAAAGCATTGCACTGGCGATGATGATGTCGTTAGCCCGGAAGTTCGAAGGGTTACAGGCATCATTCCCTATAAGCCTGGCTACAGACAGCGGATTTAGCGGAGAGGATTTGGTGTCTGATTTACTGGGTTTTTACCGCGTGGTAGCCATCCAAAATCCTTTCCCTTTGTTGCGGCCAGTCAGCAAGGAAGAGGCCCTCAAACGATGGGATTATTACGGCCCGGTGGGTTCTTTCAAAAATGAAAGTTTTACGCCTCTTTTATTTCCTGACCCGGAGCAATATCCCAACGCCAGACTTCGTAAAGGTGTGTTGCCTAATTTTATGAAGACAGTCAGGCCCTGGAGTGACTTCCTGTCCGGGATTGTCAGTATTACCAGTGCTGATGGTTCATACATTGATAAAGCAAAAGGTGGAGTATTGCCTTATGCGTAACTCATTAAAATTACTCTCTATAGTTGTTGTCGTAGTTGCCGCTGCGGTGGTATATGCCTGGCCTTATATAGAAATGGAATTTGCCGGTTTCGCTAACTATACCGAACAGGATAAACGAGAGTACGAATTTTATACTCCCGATATTTTGAAAGATATGCCGCGTATTTCTGAATATTATGACTTTAATTTCACGAACGTCACGGGGCCAGCAAAACATGTTAGCGCAGTAAAGTTTTATGGTACCGATGACACTAGCAGAATTGATTCATACTTAAATGCAATCGGATACATAAAACAGGATGAATGTGATTTAAACGCATCATGCTGGCAGGGACCCGACCTTCACGAAACGGTTTATGTTGGCGTTTTGACCGGTGAGAAAACGGTCATTGTTCAGGTTGTATACAACTTCACATAAAAAACAGTGCCGTTTGTATGTCCATTAAATCGTTTTTTTATGATAACAGACACTCATTGTCTGATACTTGATTGAGAATACATTTTTATGCGACTTTTTGGTTATGCGCGGGTCTCAATCAGCCAGCAATCACTCGATATTCAGATTAAGGCCCTCAAGGACGCTGGAGCGAAAACCAACCGTATCTTTACCGACAAGGCATCCGGCAATTCTACTGACCGGGAAGGATTGGATCTGCTGAGTATGAAGGTGGAGGAAAGCGATGTCACCCTGGTGAAGAAACTTGGCCGCCTTGACCGCAGACGTAGGAGCGTTAGAGCACCATTAATGGAGATTTTTATATGGATATGCGCAACTTTGAACAATGCAGGATGATGACAAAATCGCCTTCCTGGACTTTTCTTGATGTACTCCGCTGGAAAATTCTTCCTGAAAGATTCGGCGGCGGCAGGCTCTATGCCAGAGGTTTTAAAGACGCCTGGGTCAAAAAACATAGTTCGCTTATCAGATCGGCTGCTCTTCGCTATAAACTTCCTCCAGAATTACTCGCTGGTGTCTGTTGGATTGAGGTGGGCGGTGATCCGAATATTATAGATCGTTTTGCTTTTGAGATTCGCGTCATAGATTGGAGCGGACCAGCCTATATCGACCGTAATTTCACGGTAACCTCTCCACCGGCTAAAACCTCGTTTGGGTTTGTCAGTATGCAACTGCGTACAGCCGCTAACACTATGGGCCTCAATGCAGACCAGATGAGTACATCAGAACTCAGCTCACTGTCGCAGTGCCTTGAAAAAGACACCTATAATATCAACCTCGTGGCTATGCACTTACGCCAACTTGCCGACTATGACAAGTTACCCGCTCGGATCAGTATGAATGATGTGAAAATTATTGGAGCCAGATATAACCGAGGCACCAACCCGAGTCTGGAAAGTATCAAAGGAAATACGGGGTATGGTGATTTTATTGTCAGAAATTGGCAACACTTTAATAGGCTGGTCTGGTGATAGGATTATAGCGGTATGAAAAAATTTATTAGAATTTCATTTGTTATGTTTTATCTACTGTGCATAACAGTGATTTATTTATCTATGGTTGATAAATACGATGTTGTATACGATATGGATCCGGTGATTCCTCAAGGTTCACTCAATAATAGTAGTCATAATGGAAAGGTTTTTTCCGGACTACTGTTGTTCTTTCTATTCATATCCCAGATAGTCTTTTTTTACTTTGAAAAGTCAAAAAAGTGGACATGGGCAACAGGAATCATGACAGCACTGGCATTCTTGTTTTTCTTCATTATGTGAGGCCCATTTAGATTTTTGATAACTTTTGGCAGGCTTCAGATTTGTATGTTCATCCCGCTCCCACGCTGCCGTTCCGATGCGCGCGCGATCAGGGGGCTGTTCCTGCCACCCTTGCTCTCCACTGCTGTTCAGACGGGATTCAGACCTTTTAATCAGACACATAAAACAGGATGAATGTGATTTAAACGCATCATGCTGGCAGGGACCCGACCTTCAAGAAACGGTTTATGTTGGCGTTTTGACCGGTGAGAAAACGGGCATTGTTCAGGTTGTATACAACTTCACATAACAACTCTCCATGGTTGCAGTTATCGTAAGTCTGCGCCCAACTTCACAATAGCAGTCAGTGCGAGCAAAAATTTGCGCGGAGTGCGAGCCCGACTGTTTTCGATGGCGAGCTATAACACGCGGGGAGCGAATACATTCGCCCCCGATTGAAATGGGTTCAGCAGGCAGCGCCCTTACTCAAAGCTCTGGGGCAGATGCTGCGGCGCAATGCGCGATCGGCGGAATAAAAGGCGTCAGGGTGGTTCCCTAAACGGGGTATAGCCTTTATTATCCTTGATCACTTTCGCTTAAGCTACGGCAACAAAACGGATTTCATGTATCAACCTGTCGCGTTATTCATTGGCCTGCGTTACATGCGCGGGCGGGCTTCAGACCGCTTCGGGCGGTTTGTGTCCTGGCTTTCCACCATCGGCATTACGCTGGGGGTGATGGCGTTGGTTACCGTCTTGTCGGTGATGAACGGTTTTGAAAAGGATCTGGAGAACAACATCCTCGGCCTGATGCCGCAGGCGTTGATCACCAGCCCGCAGGGGTCAATCAACCCGCAACAAATCCCGGCATCGGCGGTGCAGGGCCTGCAGGGCGTCAGCCGCGTTGCGCCCTTGACGACCGGTGACGTGGTGCTGCAAAGCGCCCGCAGCGTAGCGGTGGGGGTGATGCTGGGGGTGAACCCGGACGAAGCCGATCCGCTGACGCCGTTTCTGGTGAACGTCAAACAGCAACAGCTGCAGCCGGGCCAATACAACATCATCATCGGCGAACAGTTAGCCGGGCAACTGGGCGTTAAACGTGGCGATCCGCTGCGGGTGATGGTGCCGAGCGCCAGCCAGTTCACACCGATGGGCCGTATCCCGATCCAGCGTCTCTTTACCGTCATTGGCACCTTCCACGCCAATAGTGAAGTAGACGGTACCCAGATGCTGGTCAATCAGCAGGACGCGTCGCGCCTGCTGCGCTATCCGGCCGGCAATATCACCGGTTGGCGCCTGTTCCTGCAGCAGCCGCTGACGGTGGATACCCTCAGCCAACAGAAATTGCCGCAGGGTACCGAATGGAAAGACTGGCGCGAACGCAAGGGGGAGCTGTTCCAGGCGGTACGTATGGAGAAGAACATGATGGGGCTGTTGCTTAGCCTGATCGTGGCGGTGGCGGCATTTAACATTATTACTTCCCTTGGCCTGCTGGTAATGGAAAAGCAGGGCGAAGTGGCTATTTTGCAGACCCAGGGCCTGACGCGTCGACAGGTGATGTCGGTGTTTATGGTACAAGGTGCCAGCGCCGGTATTATTGGTTCGCTGCTCGGCACGCTGCTCGGGGTGTTACTGGCCAGCAATCTTAATAACCTGATGCCGATCCTCGGCGCATTGATTGACGGCGCATCGTTGCCGGTGGCGGTTGATCCGCTGCAGGTGACGGTCATTGCCGTAGCGGCGATGGCGGTTTCCCTGTTGTCCACGCTTTACCCTTCATGGCGCGCTGCCGCCGTACAACCCGCTGAGGCTTTACGTTATGAGTAACCATCTTTTGTTGCAGTGCGACAACCTGTGCAAGACTTATCAGGAAGGCAACCTGCATACCGACGTACTGCGTAATGTCAGCTTTGCCATGCAGCCGGGCGAGATGATGGCGATTGTCGGCAGCTCGGGCTCCGGTAAAAGTACTCTGTTGCACCTGTTGGGCGGGCTGGATTCACCAACCTCCGGCGAGGTTGTCTACAAGGGCCAGTCGCTGAATACGTTGTCCTCGGCGGCCAAGGCAGAACTGCGCAACCGCCAGCTTGGTTTTATCTACCAGTTCCACCACCTGTTGCCGGACTTTACCGCCCTGGAAAACGCCGCCATGCCACTGTTGATTGGCGGCATGAAACCGGCGCAAGCACAGGAAAAGGCGCTGGAAATGCTGACGGCGGTCGGGCTGGAAAAACGCAGCAAGCACCGGCCTTCAGAACTGTCCGGCGGTGAACGTCAGCGCGTGGCGATTGCCCGTGCACTGGTCAATAATCCGTCTCTGGTCTTGGCGGATGAGCCCACCGGCAACCTGGACAAACGCACCGCCGACAGTATCTTTGATCTGCTCGGTGAACTGAACGTGCGCCAGGGCACCGCGTTCCTGGTGGTGACCCATGACCTGCAATTGGCCAAGCGCCTCAGTCGCCAGTTGGAAATGACTGACGGCCATCTGCAGGCCCAGTTGACCCTGTTGGGGGCTGAGTAATGGCAGGCGCGTCACTTTCCTTTCTGACGGCCCTGCGTTTCAGCCGTGGGCGCAAGCGTGGCGGTATGGTGTCACTGATTTCGGTGATCTCCACTATCGGTATTGCGCTGGGCGTGGCGGTGCTGATCGTCGGCCTGAGTGCCATGAACGGTTTTGAGCGCGAACTGAAAAACCGCATTTTGGCGGTGGTGCCGCACGGTGAAATCGAACCGGTGAAACAGCCATTTAAAGACTGGTCGTCGATTCTGCAACGGGTGGAGAAGGTGCCCGGCATTTTGGCTGCCGCCCCCTATATCAACTTTACCGGCCTGATGGAAAATGGCGCGCAGCTGCGTGCGGTCGGTGTCAAAGGCGTTGATCCTCAGCAGGAAAACCAGCTCAGTGCGCTGCCGAAATACGTGCAGGGCGATGCCTGGGCCAATTTCAAAAGCGGTGAGCAACAGGTGATCCTCGGCAAGGGGGTTGCCGATGCCCTTGGCGTCAAGCAGGGCAGTTATGTGACGGTGATGATCCCCAACAGCGATCCGCAAATGAAGCTGTTGCAGCCGAAACGTATTCGTCTGCATGTGACCGGAATTTTGCAGCTCAGTGGGCAGCTTGATCACAGCCTGGCGATGGTGCCGTTGGCCGATGCCCAGCAGTATCTGGATATGGGTGACAGCGTGACCGGCATAGCCATCAAGGTGAATGATGTGTTTGCCGCCAACAAACTGGTGCGTGACGCCGGTGAGGTCACCAACTCCTACGTTTACATCAAGAGCTGGATTGGCACCTACGGCTATATGTACCGCGATATCCAGATGATCCGCGCCATCATGTATCTGGCGATGGTGCTGGTGATTGGTGTTGCCTGCTTTAATATCGTCTCTACGCTGGTAATGGCGGTGAAGGACAAGAGCGGCGATATCGCCGTGCTGCGCACCCTGGGCGCCAAAGACGGGTTTATCCGCGCCATATTTATTTGGTACGGCCTGTTGGCCGGGCTGGTGGGCAGCGTCAGTGGCGTAGTGGTCGGGGTGATCGCCTCGCTGCAACTGACCAATATCATCAAAGGGTTGGAAAAACTGATGGGGCACTCATTCCTGTCGGGAGATATTTACTTCATCGACTTCCTGCCTTCCGAACTGCACTGGCTGGACGTGGTGATTGTATTGGCGACCGCGCTGGTACTCAGCCTGTTGGCTAGCTGGTATCCGGCCAGGCGTGCCAGCCGTATCGATCCGGCACGAGTGTTGAGCGGACAATAATCAAAATCAGGGGAGGCAGAGATGCCGCCCCATTTTTTTAGCCTGAGGGTGGGTTATGTACTACGGTTTCGATATGGGCGGCACCAAGATTGAGCTGGGCGTATTCGACGCAGACCTGCAGCGCATTTGGCAAAAAAGAGTGCCGACGCCGCGTGAAGATTATCAGCAACTGCTGGCGACGTTGCGCGACCTGACCTTTGAAGCAGATGCGTTCTGCGGCCAGAAGGGCATGGTCGGCATCGGCATTCCGGGCCTGCCCAACGATGACGACGGCACCGTGTTTACTGCCAACGTGCCGGCGGCGATGGGGCAGAAGCTGCCGCATGACCTGGCTGAATTGATTGGTCGTGAAGTACGCATTGATAATGATGCCAACTGCTTTGCACTGTCGGAAGCCTGGGACGAAGAGTTCCGTCACTATCCCACCGTATTGGGCATTATTCTCGGCACCGGGGTTGGCGGCGGGTTGATCGTCGAGGGTAAGGTGGTTTCCGGGCGTAACTATATCGCTGGTGAATTCGGCCACTTCCGCCTGCCGGTAGATGCCCTTGAGGTGCTGGGCCGTGATATACCTCGCGTTCCCTGTGGTTGCGGTCATCAGGGTTGCATCGAAAATTACATTTCCGGCCGCGGTTTTGAGTGGATGTACGCTCACTTTTACCAGCAACACTTGCCTGCGCAGCAGATCATTGCGCATTATCAGTCGGGTGAGCCGCAGGCCGTGGCTCATGTCGAACGTTTTATGGACGTGCTGGCGATATGTCTGGGTAATCTGCTGACCATCATCGACCCTCATCTGGTGGTGATTGGCGGCGGGTTGTCGAACTTTGAAGCGATCTACCAGGAATTACCGCAGCGTTTGCCGGCGCATCTGTTGCGGGTGGCCAAGCTGCCGCGGATTGAAAAGGCTCGCTACGGCGACGCCGGTGGGGTGCGCGGAGCTGCGTTCCTCAATTTGGTCAACAGGGAAAAGTAAGGAGAGAGTTAATGCACACTCGCCATCGGCTGTGTCAGTTTCGCAAGAGTAAGCATGTGCTGCATCAGCGCTTTCGTTCGCGGATATTTCATCGCGACACCATGGCGGCCGCCGAGCTGAAAAAGCCGTTTGTCGTGGTGTTGACCGGGGCCGGGATCTCGGCTGAGTCGGGTATTCGCACCTTCCGCGCCGCCGACGGGCTGTGGGAAGAACACCGGGTGGAGGACGTTGCCACACCGGAAGGCTACCAGCGCGATCCGCAGCTGGTTCAGGCGTTTTACAATGAGCGTCGCCGCCAGCTGCAGTCGCCGGAGATTGCGCCTAATGCCGCACACCGTGCCCTGGCAGATCTCGAAGCCTGGCTGGGGGATAACTTCCTGCTGGTGACGCAGAATATCGATAATCTGCACGAACGTGCCGGTAGCACCCGAGTGCTGCATATGCACGGCGAACTGCTGAAAGTGCGCTGCACCAGCTCTGGGCAGGTATTTGACTGGCCGGAAGATCTTGGCGTCGACGATCGCTGCCATTGCTGCCAGTTTCCGGCACCGCTGCGGCCGCACATAGTGTGGTTCGGCGAAATGCCGCTGGGTATGGATGAAATCTATCAGGCACTGGCCAAGGCCGATTTTTTCGTTGCTATCGGCACCTCAGGCCACGTTTACCCGGCCGCCGGTTTTGTGCATGAGGCCCGGTTGGGCGGGGCGCATACCATGGAGCTGAATCTGGAACCCAGCCAGGTGGAGAGTCAGTTTGATGAAAAGCACTATGGCCAGGCCAGCGCAGTGGTACCGCGCTTTGTGCATAAATTTCTGGTAGGCAAGGTGGCACGAGCGGATCAGCCATAGGTTTGTCCCCTGGGGGAATTTTTCACCCTGGGGTTACACCCGCCGCTCCACGGGCTGTCTCTCCAGAAAATACCCACCTTCTTTCGTCATAATAGCGCCAACGGGGTGACGGTGAACTTCAAACAGGTATTCAGCCAGGCGGATCTGAGTAAAACGGATCTGGCTATTCTCAACTGTATTCTCGATAACCCCGATGCTTGTATCGACGAGGGTATTCGTGCGCTTTCCGCCCGTTGTTATAGCTCGCCGTCAACGGTGGTGCGGCTGGCAAAAAAGTTGGGATTTCGCGGCTACCTGGAGCTGGTGTATTTTATCAAATTCAACCTGGCCATGGCACCGGCCTATCTGGCTGAAAAAACGGCACCCGTGGCGGTTAGCGTGCAGCAGCAGGCGCAGTTCCTCGATCTGCTCGATGAAGGCAAAATTCTGATCCACGGCAGCGGTTTCTCGCAGCTGGTGGCGCAGTACATGTACAACAAGTTTATGACCTTGGGCATCGACAGCTATTTATCGCTGTGGCCGGACTTCGATATTCTCGATCGGGAGACGCGTTTTCGTTTCAATATGGTGATCGTGATTTCAAAATCGGGCAATAGTGGTTCGGCATTGAACTGGAGCGAGGCGGTGAAGCGTAACGATATCCGGCTGGCAGCGTTCTGTGGCGACGGTGACAGCCCGCTGGCGCAGCAGGCCGATATGCGTTTTATCTATGAAGATCGTCAGAAGTATGACCACGATATCTATTACCCCAATCCGTTCTTTGGTCACTGTTTGCTGGGGTTTGAAAACCTGATCAAGGCCTGGTTTGAACGGCGCAGCCGCTGAGGCCGCGCCGCCGGGGTTAACGCCAGTGTTCAGCATATTGCCGATGGGCCTGCAGATACTCCTCCACCAGCGTTTTTGCCAGCGAGTAGGAATTCACTAGCGGGTGCACCATCAAAGCTTTAATGGCCTTTTTACGGTTACCTTCAAGAATGGCTTCTACTGCCAACCGTTCGTACTCTTTCACCCGAGCGATCAGGTTTTTTTGCGTGTCGGGAATATCACGCATTTTCACCGGGTGAATGCCCGCACTGCTCAGTTCACAGCTGATTTCGATCACGTCCTCAGGATGCAGGAAGTCCAGCGTGTCGTTGTTTTGCATCGATACCACCACGCGTTTTTGCTGGCCGCTGTTCACCGCCTCCAGAATATCGATCGCCACCCCGGCGTAGCCACCGCTGTCCGGTTGTTCGATAAACTGTTGCAGCGTCAGCATGGCACGCTCTTTCACTTTGCCCTGGTTGGACTCGCGCTGCATATACGAGTTTTCGCGCGTCAGATAATGGCTGAAGTAGAGGCTGAAGGCCTGATCCAGCTGGTTCGGGATGTCCAGCTCGGCCAGGTCTGCCAGCATCTGCCGATTGATCTGCGCAATTTGCTCGCCGCGGGTTTCACCGGCGCTGACAATAGCGGCGATCGCTTGTTCACGGTAGTAGTAGTAATACAGATACTCATTGAGCATCAGGTTATCGGAGAGTTCGACCAGCTCGGGTGAGAAGTATTTCATGCAGGTGTCGCGATACAGGCGTGGGTCCGCCAGTAGCCGTTCGGTTACCGGCTCACCGTTGACCCTGGCATTGCGGAACCAGGACAGGTGATTCAGGCCAAAGCAGTCGATACTCAATTCACTCTCGCGGCAACCCAACAGCTCGGCCAGTTCGCGGATAAACTCGCTGGGCGCGTCACAGATGCCGTACACCTGGCGTTTAAAGCCTGACTTGATGATAGCTTCGGTCACCATGCCGGAAGGGTTGGTGAAGTTGAATAACACTGCGCCTGGCGACGACAGCCGTTCGATCAATCGGCAGTAATCGATAATCGCCGGGATTGAGCGCATTGCCATGGCGAAGCCGCCGGCACCGGTGGTTTCCTGTCCCAGAACCTGATGGTTGAGTGCGATGCGCTCATCATGAATACGCCCTTCTTCGCCGCCGATACGCAGGGTGGTGATGATATAGTCTGCACCGCTCAGTGCCTGATGCGCATCGCTGGTCAGGCTGAAGGCGATATCGCTGCGAATACGCTGGAATACCCCTTGAGCTATGGCACCGTAGATGGCCAGTTTATGTTGATCGGTGTCCATAAACACCACTTCAGTGACGCCGATACGGTGGGCGTTGTAGGCGATAGATTTGGCCAGGAACGGCGAACGCACGCCGCCGCCGCCCAGAACGGTTAATTTCATTTAATATCTCCCAAATTAATAAATGTCAGAGTGCTGCTAAATACTTCTCGACCTGGTTTTTGACCTTGCCAACGGTGACGCCGTAAATAACCTGAACCTCGCGCCTATTTTTCACCACGCCTTTGGCCCCGGTACTTTTTAATGCCGCTTCATCTACCCGTTGCATGTCTTTTAATTCTACCCTGAGCCGGGTGAAACAGTTGTCTACGGAAATAATATTGTCTTTACCGCCAAGCGCGCGAATAATTATTCCACTCAATTCATTAGGCGTACTTTTACTATTTTGATACTCCTGCTTGGTATAAAGCTTGACCTCGTCGTCATCCTCGCGGCCCGGTGTTTTCAAATTAAGCTTCAGTACCAGCGTTTTGAATACCAGGTAATAGACGGCGAACTGAATCAGGCCAATCACGACATATAGCGGCCAGCGAGTGAGGGCCACCGGCAATGGCAGGTTATACACCAGGAACTCAATCAGGCCGCTGGCACCCCAGGGCCGCACTTCGAATAGATTGCAGGCGACCTGAGACAGCGCAGTCAGCACCGCGTGGATCACCCACAGCAGCGGCGAAATAAACAGGAAGGTGAACTCGATCGGTTCAGTGATACCCACCAGAATCGACGTGGTGATGGCCGGGATCAGGATCGCCTTGGCCAACATTTTCTTTTCCGGTTTGGCGGTGTGATAAAAAGCCAGCGCCGCGCCTGACAGGCCGAAGATGGTCACCATACCTTGCTGCGAGAAGCGTAGGGCTTCATTCATCAGCGGCGAGATACTCGGGTCGCGCATATAGGCCAGGAAGATCGCCTGTGAGCCAGAAACGGTGTGGCCATCCTGCACGATCGAACCGCCGATGCTGGTGAGCTGGAACGGGGACCAGATAAAGTGATGCAGCCCGGTGGGAATAAGGAATTTCTCGAAGAAACCGTAAACGAATACGCCAAGCGAACCGGAGCTTTTCATAAAGCCAGTCAGCGAGATCAGACCGTGCGAGATAGCCGGCCACAGATAGCTGAAGGCGATGGCATACAGCACTATTACCGGCGTCATGGCGATCAGTACCAGTTTGGAGCCGCCATAAACCGATAGCACGCCGTTCAGTTCAACGTTGCACAGGCGGTTATGCACCCAGGCGATAGTGATGCCGAGGATCAGACCGAGGAATATGCCCATATCCACCACGGTGAACCCCAGCAGCTCGGTCTGTCCGGTGCCGTAAAATTCGCCGTTGATTTTTTGCGCTACGTGGCCGCTAAGCTGCAGATAAGACGAGTTGGCGCCGAGGAACATGATAAAGCACATTACCGCCACCAATGCGGCCTCGCTCTTTTTATCCCTGGCTAATCCATAGGTAATACCGATACAGAATATCAACCCAAGATTACCAAATAATGGCCAGAAGGTATCGCCGAGCATTTTCCCTACATGGAAAACCCCGGAGTTTTCATTTACCAATGTGGCGTTGGTAAGAATAGAACTTAATGCCAGGATTAAACCAATAACCGGCAAAAAGAATATCGGCCCCATCATGGCTTTGGAAAAAAGCTGCAGCTTGCTTAAGATATTATCGATAATACCTTTCATGTCAGTTCCTTTTTTATATTTTAATGGATAACGACGTTGTCGATAAAGCTCCCTGGGATGGCGAAAAAGAAAGGGGCAAACACTGCCTTGGCTAAGTTATAGGAGGAAAGATCCGGTGATGCAATTAGTCAGCGGAAATAGGTACCGGTGGTCATTGGCTGACACTCGGTGCCAGTCGTGAAGAGGATCACACAACAGAAGCCGTGGCTGGCGATAACTTTTGGTGTGGTGACCTGGTCAATGCGGGAAATCATCACAAGGGTTAATGATTTTCGTTAAATCTGGCTAAAAATGACCTGTCGCAATATTTGATCCGGATCGGTTCCGCATAATGAAACGCGATATTCTGAGGGCGGATACCATGGATAAACTACTAGATCGTTTTTTTAACTACGTCTCATTCGACACGCAATCCAAAGTGAACGTCAAACATGTGCCAAGTACCGACGGGCAAATGAAGCTGGCGCGCGCGTTGCAACAAGAAATGATTGAGCTGGGGTTTGAACGGGTGTCGCTCAGCGAGCATGGCTGCGTGATGGGCACTTTACCGGGCAACGTTGCCTGGCCCGTACCGGCCATCGGGTTTATTTCTCACCTGGATACCTCACCGGATTTTACCGGCAAACACGTTAACCCGCAGATCGTCGAAAGTTACCGCGGCGGCGATATTGCATTGGGCATTGGCGATGAGGTGCTATCTCCGGTGATGTTCCCGATCCTGCACCAGATGCTGGGGCAGACGTTGATCACCACCGACGGCAAAACGCTGCTCGGTGCCGATGACAAGGCAGGCATTGCCGAAATTCTGACCGCCATGGTGCGGTTGCAGCAACGCAATATCCCCCACGGCGATATTCGCGTGGCCTTTACGCCGGACGAAGAAGTGGGCAAGGGCGCACGGTTTTTTGACGTTGCACAATTCAATGCCGAGTGGGCCTATACCGTTGATGGCGGTGGTGTCGGTGAGCTGGAATGCGAGAACTTCAATGCGGCGTCGGTGACGGTGAAAATTGTCGGCAATAATGTTCACCCTGGGAGTGCCAAAGGGGTGATGGTGAATGCCCTGTCACTGGCAACCCGTATTCAGCAGGCGTTACCGGCAGATGAAACCCCGGAAACCACGGCCGATTATCAGGGTTTTTATCATCTCTGCAGCCTTAAGGGCAGCGTTGAGCGCGCCGAAATGCACTATATTCTGCGTGATTTCGAGCGTGAAGGTTTTGAGGTCCGCAAACGCGGGATGGTTGAGATAGCCCAGCAGGTGGGTAAAGGCCTGCCGCGGGATTGTTATATCGAAGTGACGATTGAAGACAGCTACTACAACATGCGCGAACAGGTGGCAGAACATCCCCATGTGATTGCGCTGGCGCAACAGGCGATGCGTGATTGCGATATTGAACCGGTGATGAAGCCGATTCGCGGCGACACCGACGGCGCTCAGTTATCGTTTCGCGGTCTGCCTTGTCCGAATCTGTTTACCGGCGGTTATAACTATCATTGCAAGCATGAGTTTGTTTCCCTTGAAGGGATGGAACAGGCGGTGGCCGTGATTATGCGCATCGCTGCGCTGACGGCAGAACACGCCAAATAGCTCCAATTACGATGACTATAATTGCTTGCCGTAACAATGATTTGCTCCTAGTGTAGTACGTATTTCCCGCACAAGGAGCCGTATCATGAGCACTGAACACCGTATCGATCGCCAATGCCTCGAACAGTTTGTACAGGCCATTTGGCGCCATGCCGGCAGTAGCGAGCGAGAGGCCGGGCTCGTGGCCGAACATCTGGTTCAGGCCAATCTGGCCGGACACGACTCCCACGGTGTCGGCATGATCCCGAGCTATATGGCGTCGCTGGCGCAGGGGCATTTACAGCTTAACGTTCATGCCCAGATAGTACGCGACGCCGGTGCGGTCCTGACGATTGACGGTGGTCAGGGTTTCGGCCAGGTGGTCGCCAGTGAGGCGATGGAGAAAGGCATCGAACGAGCCAGGCAGCTGGGGCTGGCGGCGGTGGCATTAAATAATTCGCACCACATCGGCCGTATTGGTCACTGGGCTGAACAGTGTGCACGTGCCGGTTTTATCTCCATTCACTTCGTCAATGTCGTGGGCGACCCTATGGTGGCACCTTTTGGCGGCAGCGATCGTCGCTTTGGTACCAACCCTTTCTGCGTTATTTTCCCCCGTACCGGTAAAAAGCCGCTGCTGCTGGATTTCGCCACCAGTGGTATCGCTTTCGGTAAAACCCGCGTGGCTTACAACAAGGGGCTGAGCGTCGCGCCGGGCTATCTGATTGACCCGCATGGACAACCCACTATCGAACCCAAAGTGATGCACGAGCAGCCGTTTGGTTCGTTGCTGCCCTTTGGCGCACATAAAGGTTATGCGCTGGCCGCCCTGTGCGAGATCCTCGGCGGTGCACTGTCGGGCGGGCGAACTACCCATAGTGCTACGCTGAAATCCAACACCGACGCCATTTTCAACTGTATGACCACCATTATCCTCAACCCTGAGGCCTTTGCGGCACCTGAGATGCAAAGTGAGGCTGAGGCGTTTATTGACTGGGTTAAAGCCTCACCGCCAAGTGACGGTCGGCCGATTGAGGTACCGGGGGAGTGGGAAGAGGCGAATCGCGAACAACGCTTGCAGCAGGGGATCCCGATAGATGCCAACACCTGGCAGCAGATTTGCGCAGCAGCCAGGCAGGCGGGCATGCCGGACGATGAGCTTGATGCTTACCTGACGCAGGCGCTGCGGGCATAAAAAAAGCCACTCGCCTGGGGCGGGTGGCTTTATGAGAATGATTTCAGCTTCAGTCTTTAAAATACCAGTAGCCACTGTTGATCAGTGCGGTCAGCAGCGCCAGGAACGACGGATCGTCCACCGCGTCACCCAACTGGGTAGCATTGACGCTGAAGTTCTGGCACATGGCATCGACAGCCTGCAGATGCACGGTATCCATCAGTTCGCCGTTCACAAAGCACTGATCGCCAACGCGCAGTACGCGCAGGCCACCCAGACGTTGTAATGGCTCGCCCTGCTGTAGCAGTTCGTAGATTTCGCCTGCCTGGTAAGGCGGCTCCGGCGGCGCGGCATCCAGCTCGTGACGGGTCTGGGAGATAAACTCGCCGAACCACTGTTGGAAGTGTTCCGGTTGCTCAACCAGATCCAGCATCATCTGGCGCAGGGCGTCGACTTCCTGCGGCAGCACTTGCGCCGGATGTTCACGCAGCTGAATGTCAGGATCGCTGTAACGTTTGCTGCCCAGCTCGCGTGCCAGCACGTGGTCGGCAAAGCCGCTAATCAATTCACGACCGTTCGGTGCGCGGAAACCCACCGAGTAATTCAGCGCGTTTTCCAGCGCGTAGCCTTCATGCGGGAAGCCCGGCGGAATATACAGAATATCGCCCGGTTCCATTTCTTCATCGATAATGGCGTCAAAAGGTTCAACCTGCAGCAGGTCCGGGTGCGGACAGTGCTGTTTCATCGGCACTTTTTCGCCCACGCGCCAGCGACGGCGGCCGGTACCCTGAATGATAAACACGTCGTACTGATCTAAATGCGGGCCAACGCCGCCGCCCGGTACCGAAAACGAAATCATCAGGTCGTCCATCCGCCAGTCCGGCAGTTGACGGAACGGGCGCATCAGCGCGCTGGATGGCTCATGCCAGTGATCGACTGCCTGCACCAGCAGCGACCAGTTGTTCTCGCTCAGGTGGTCAAAGCTCTCAAATGGGCCGTGAGCCACCTGCCAGCGGCCGTCCTGGTGGCTAACCAAACGGCTGTCCACTTCGTTTTCCATCGCCAGCCCAGCCAGCTCATCCGGGGAGATCGGATCGATAAAGTTTTTGAAGCCACGCTTCAGAATCACCGGACGCTTTTGCCAATAACGCTGCAAAAAGTCGTTCCAGTCCAGATCTAATTGATAATCCATGTTCTATTCCAGGATAGAGGAGTGAGCCTGAGTGCGATTATAACGGAAGTTTGGCCCCGTGGATCGGGGCCTGAGCAACAGAATTTACTCGTTATGGTGGGAGTCGTGCTGACGAGCGAAAGTGACCTGCATCCGTGCGCCGCCAAGCGGGCTGTCACTGATGGTAATGGAGCCGTCGTACTGCTCAATAATCTCCGCCGCTACCGATAATCCCAAGCCCTGACCGGGGCGTAATGTGTCTACCCGCTGGCCGCGCTGGAAGATCAACTCGCGTTTGCTTTCCGGAATGCCTGGGCCGTCGTCATCGATGACGATGGTGAGATATTTATCGGAGTGGAGGGAGGTGATTTCAACGAATTCCAGACAGTACTTGCAGGCATTTTCCAGTACGTTACCCATCACTTCCATAAAGTCGTTTTTTTCACCCATAAAGGTCACTTCCGGCGAGATATCCAGCGTGATCGCCACGCCTTTGCGCTGATATACCTTGTTCAGCGCCACCGTCAGGCTGTCCAGCAGGGCCGGTACCGAATGGATCTCGCGAGTCAGCACCGTTTGCCCGGAGTTGATGCTGGCGCGATGCAGGTAGTAGCCAATTTGCTGAGAGATACGCCCGATCTGATCCAGCATGATCGGCTCGACTTCCTCGATAGTGGTTTGTTTGCCGGTACGCAGTGAGCGTAATGTGGTTTGCAGTACCGCCAACGGGGTTTTCAGGCTGTGGGTCAGATCGGAAAGCGTGGTGCGGTATTTGGTATAGCGCTGACGCTCGTTGCGAACCAGAATATTCAGATTGCGTACCAGCCCGCGCAGTTCGCTGGGGGGGTTCTCGTCGAGCTGTTCCCGTTCACCGTTTTCCAGTTCGCCGACCTGATTCACCAGCGCCTGGATCGGTCGCAGGCTCCAATAGGCCGCCAGCCACAGCAGGGGCACTACCAACAGCAGGTTAGCCAGCAACACATAGCTGAACCATTCCCAGACTACGTCTGAACGCTGAAGTTCCTGCGGGATAGTGTCGACCACCACGATGCTTAGCGCCGGCAATCTTGTGGTCGCCGCATAGGTATTGACCGCCACGGAGTGGGTCAGCGCATTCTGGTCGTTGTCGTCATAGTCTTTGAGCTGATCCTGCGCTTTGGGGTTGTTACCCAGGACTTCGCTACTGATTCGGGTATCGGTATCAACTTCGTAGAAACCGGATTCTTCCAGCCACTCTTTGTTGATCCGTTTTTCCAGTTCCGGTACCTGACGCTGGCTCCACAGCAGCTTGCCCTTATCGTCGTAAATAAACACCAGGGTAGGGAAGTTGAGATCGATATCGGGCGGAATGGCGATGGTGAGCTTGTTGTCTTTCCATTGGGCCAGGCTGAAAAACAGGTTGCTTTCACCGCGCAGCAGGCGGAAGGCGGTTTTGTCGAAGCTGACGATATAACCCACTACCGCAACCAGACCATAGGACAGTGAAAGCGCCAGGATCACCCCGGCGGTGGCCATCAAAAAGCGGGCTCGTAGGGAAAAAGGCTTTTTATTTTTGTTGAACATCATGTTCACTTCGCATCAAAACGATAGCCCTGGCCACGAACCGTGGTGATCACTTCCTGTGGGTATTCGGCCTGCACCTTTTTACGCAAACGGCCCATCAGTACGTCGATGGTGTGGCTTTCGCGCAGTTCGGCGTCCGGATACAGCTGCAACATCAGCGAGTCTTTACTGACCACTTTACCGGCGTTGCGGATTAAGGTTTCGATAATGGTGTATTCAAACGCGGTCAGTTTGATTTGCTGTTCGTTGACGCTCAGCTCACGGCGCGAAAGGTCGATTTGGAACGGCGGCAAGACGATCACCTGGGAGGCCAGGCCGCTGTTGCGGCGCATCAACGCCTGCATACGGGCAATAACTTCTTCCAAATGAAACGGCTTGGTGACGTAGTCATCGGCACCGGCTTCCAGCACCGCGACCTTGTCTTGCCAGCTCTCACGGGCGGTCAGCACCAGGATCGGTAATTTCATTTGGTGGGCGCGCCAGCGGCGGATCAGGCTCAGGCCGTCTTCACCCGGCAGGCCGAGATCGACAATCGCGATATCCGGCGCATGCTCCTGCAGGAAGTAATCGGCTTCTTTGGCATCTTCTGCCGCATCAACCTGGTGGCCCATTTCACGCATCTGTACGGAGAGGTGGTGGCGCAGTAAACCGTTATCTTCAACAACCAGTACTCGCATGGTGGACTCCTGTATATCTGCGGGTGAACATCCTGTCACCCACGCTGAAAAGGTAACACGCTCGGCAGCGTGTGAGGGATAGCGTGCAATAACCTTGACCATCCGAACGTGATATTGACGTTATGGTAGGTATAACCAGCATTTACCGCAAGGGACGCAGAGCCTTGGCTGGAAATAAGCGCTATCGATTTTTGGTGCGCGGTCATTATCGGCAACGTCCAATAAACGTTGGATAAACAATGCCCATGAGAAGTTAAACCAAACTTAAACGGAAAGGGCTGCGAGAAGAAGGCAGGAGCTCAATCGTTTGGGCTCCCGGCAGATATTAAGGGTGCTCTGGTTTGGTGACGCTGTTTTTGCGGATCTCCTGTACCTGAGCGGTGGTTACGGCCGGTCTTCAGGGCGCGGGTGATATCCTCCGCGCGCCAGCGGCCCAGGCCGCCAGTGAGATTAATGCCAGGGGCTTTTTGAGAAAGTTACGCCAGGGCGGCGTAGGGTTGTGCTGTTGTGACATAATTCCACTTTGAACATGCATCACAATAATGTCCCTGCAGGCAATACGAACCTACGCCGCTGCTATCCGGCAGCGGTGAACAGGCGGGGATGAGTAATGAAAAGTAGACAACCACATTAAGAGCAAGCTGCTGGTATGGTTATATTGGTTTAAGGCGGGCGCTTCGAATGAACGGTGGATGATCTGTTTCAAACATTTTGTTCACACCCACATTGATTTCGATTAATTAACCAACAACGCCACCGCTGGTTTACCCTCCTGCGGTACGGGAAATCTCTGATCCGGAATAGCATGAAACACAGCGGTGACAGCCAGCAGGACGTTTCGCCAGATGCGATACAGACAAGCTTTATTGAGCATTTACGACAAGGAATGACGCGTAAGGCTGCGCTGCATCTGACAATCAAACAGCAGGTGACGGCGGGTGACCTGAGCTACCTGGCAAAATTGCCACCCAGCCGGGTTCTGGCGGCTCGATTGGCGATTTCACGCGATACCGTCGAACAGACCTATGCTCAACTGGAAGCGGAGGGCTATATTGCCCGTGCCGTGGGGCGCGGTAGCTTTGTCAGCTACCAGCAAGACACTCTGATCGGTCGCGAACTGCTGGCGACTGACAACACCGACCAGGCCCTGCTGGTGGAGCGAGAGCTGAGTGTGCATGGCCGTTCCTTGTTGATTGCTGCCCATGCTCCGCATACCCGCCGCAGCGGCTCGTTGACCCCCTCACTGCCCGATTTGCGCCTGTTCCCCATCGACAGTTGGCTGCAATTGGAAAGGCAGGCGGTGCGGCAGGGGGCGGAGCGCCTGCTGGGTTATGCCGATCCTCAGGGTTTGGTGGAATTAAGGGAGGAGATCATTGAGTATCTACGGCGCGAAAGAGGGGTTAAAGCCAGCACCGAACAGGTGATTGTGGTGACCAGTTCCCAGCAGGCGCTCTCGCTGTGTACTCAGGTGCTGTTTAATCCCGGCGACCGGGTTTTTGTGGAAGAACCCGGTTATCAGGGCGCGAAAAAACTGGTTCAGTCGGCGGGATTAATCGCCCAGCCGATTGAGGTGGATCCTTGTGGGATGGATATTGATGCGTTAATAAATACCGAAGAGGGCGGACGGGGCGTTTATATTACGCCGTCCCACCATTATCCGCTGGGGCATTCACTCAGTATTGAACGAAGATTAAAACTGCTGGCATGGGCACAGCGTGAAAAGGCCTGGATCCTCGAAGATGATTACGATTCCGAATTCAATTATAACGGCCTGACTACCGCGGCGTTGCAGGGACTGGACCAATATCAGCGAACTTTATATATCGGCACTTTCAGCAAAAGCCTGTTTCCAGGATTGCGCATTGGTTTTCTTATTGTTCCCCCACAGCTAATTAAACCCATGGTGGCCGCCAAACAATTCCAGGATGGATATACTTCGGCGCTGCCGCAAATGACGTTATTTAAATTTATCAATGAAGATTTCTATGCCGAACATTTAAGGAATATGCGAAAAATATATCAGGCCCGGCTGGAGATTTTGCATGCGGCGGTGCATCAGTATCTTGCCGCCTGGACTCAGCCACGGTTACCGCAGGGCGGGCTGCAATTGGTTTGCCCGTTGCAGGACGCGGCTACCGAGCGACGGTTGATTCAGGCCGCTGCTGCGCAGGACATGAGGGTCTACGGGCTGATTGATTTTTATACCCATTCGCCAAGTGAAGGGGCGTTGGTATTTGGCTTTGCTGCCTATGCGCCCGACGAGATTGTAAAATTTATCAAAAAGTTATCATGCATTTTTTATTCGTTACCTATGCCAGGCTAAAGGCAGTCAGGGCGCTAAAATTGGTCTGCTCATTGTTATTAATTGGTCTGTGTTCAGGCTGCGTTGGCCGGTGTATCCTGTTGGTATTACGTTACTTTTTCTTAGAAAAACCCGTGAGGCAACATGCATCCAGTAAACAGTGAAGTAGTAGTACGCAGAATACAAACCGATGATAAGTCACAATGGTTGGATCTTTGGCAGGGATATCTTCATTTTTATCGGGCGGATATTTCGGCGCAGGTAACCGACCATACCTTCGAACGTTTATGTGAAGAGCCGCAGGTTTATGGTCTGGTGGCGGAAGATAAAGACGGCAAGCTGTTGGGATTGATGAATCTGATATTCCACCCTTCGACCTGGAGCTCTGTTGGCTATTGCTATATTGAAGATCTCTATGTTTCGCCCGCGGCGCGCGGCAAGAAAGTGTCTGAAAAACTATTTAATCAGGCCTATCGCTTGGCGGATGAAAAGGGCTGTGATCGGGTTTATTGGGCGACGCAGGAATATAATTCTCCGGCTCGTTCGCTGTACGATAAAATAGGTAAAAGAACGTCGTTTATTATTTACGAACGTTAACGGCAGGTTGCGGAGGCTTTATGGTGATCAATCAATTCGGCCAGCCGGTGGGTGAGCCATTATCCGATTGGCAAGCGGCGAAACGGCCCTGCGGTGAGACGCTTGACGGGCGCTTTTGTCATCTGGAACCGCTTGAGCCACAGCGCGATCATGTCGCGTTGTTCAGTGCTTTCCAGCAGGCACCCGATGGCCGCGACTGGACCTATTTATCGATAGAGCGGCCGGAAAGCCTTGCTGCCATGCTGCAGCATCTGACAACCTTGCAGGCGAACCCCACGTTGGCTAACCTGACGGTGTTTGACTGCGCAAGCCAAACGCCGGTCGGGACGGTTGCCTATATGCGCATCGATGAAGGTAACGGCGTGGCGGAGATTGGCCATGTCAGTTGGTCACCCGCGATGAAGCAGCGCTCGAGCGCCACCGAAGCGATTTATCTGATGTTGCGACACCTGTTTGAGGACTTGGGGTATCGTCGCTGTGAATGGAAGTGCGACAGCCATAATGCACCATCCAAACGGGCGGCGGCGAGATTCGGCTTCAGCCATGAGGGCACTTTCAGGTATGCGGTGATCACCAAGGGCCGCAGTCGTGATACCGACTGGTTTGCCATTACCGCCGACCGCTGGCCGACAATCAAGGCCGGCTTTGAGCGATGGCTGGATCCCGACAACTTCGACGAGCAAGGGCAGCAGAAAAAACGCCTGCAAGAGTTGATGGGATAGACGTCAAAGAGGCGGCCAAATGGCCGCCTCTTTGTTACCGGAGCAAAACTGTTACTTCAATTCATCGACCATGGTCGCAGCGCGGCCAATGTAATTAGCCGGGGTCATGGCTTTCAGACGAATTTTCTCTTCTTCCGGCAGCGCCAGGCTATCGATAAACGTCTGCATACCGGCAGCATCCACACGTTTGCCGCGAGTCAGCTCTTTCAGCTTCTCGTAGGGCTTTTCGATGCCATAACGGCGCATTACGGTTTGGATCGGCTCGGCCAACACTTCCCAGTTGTGATCCAGTTCGTCCAGCAGGTGTGCCTGGTTCACTTCCAGCTTGCTGATGCCTTTCATGGTCGCCTGGTAGGCGATCAACGCATAACCCAGGCCGACGCCCAGGTTACGCAGCACGGTGGAATCGGTCAGGTCCCGCTGCCAGCGAGACACCGGCAGTTTGCTGGCCAGGTGGCCCAGTACCGCGTTTGACAGGCCCAGGTTGCCTTCGGAGTTTTCGAAGTCGATCGGGTTAACCTTGTGCGGCATGGTAGAAGAACCGATTTCACCGGCGATGGTTTTCTGCTTGAAGTGATTCAGGGCGATGTAACCCCAGATATCACGGTCGAAGTCGATCAGGATGGTGTTGAAACGCGCTACGCAGTCAAACAGCTCGGCGATATAGTCGTGCGGCTCGATCTGAGTGGTGTATGGGTTCCAGATAATGCCCAGCGAGGTAACAAACTCTTCGCTGAACACATGCCAGTCCACTTCCGGGTAAGCGACGATGTGGGCGTTGTAGTTGCCGACCGCACCGTTGATTTTGCCCATGATTTCCACGCGCTCAAGCTGACGGAACTGACGCTCCATCCGGTAGGCGACGTTGGCGAATTCTTTACCGACGGTAGACGGGGTTGCCGGCTGGCCATGGGTACGAGACAGCAGCGGAATATCGCGGTATTCCAGCGCCAGGCCCTTGATCGAATCGATGATTTTACGCCAGTACGGCAGCAGCACATCCTGACGTGCCGTTTGCAGCATCAGCGCGTGCGACAGGTTGTTGATGTCTTCGGAGGTACAGGCAAAGTGGATAAATTCGGACACCGCCTGCAGGGCAGGGACCGCTTCGACTTTTTCCTTCAGGAAATACTCAACCGCTTTCACGTCGTGGTTGGTAGTGCGTTCGATAGTCTTGATGCGTTGCGCGTCTTCTTCACTGAACTCTGCGACGATCTTATCGAGGAAAGCGTTTGCGTCGGCGTCAAAAGCCGGAACTTCCCTGATTTCTGCGCAGGTGGCCAGTTTTTGCAGCCAACGTACTTCAACCTGCACACGAAATTTCAGCAGACCGTACTCGCTGAAAATGGTGCGCAGTGCGCTGACTTTATCACCGTAGCGTCCATCAACGGGGGAAACGGCGGTCAGTGAGGATAATTCCATCGGTAGCAACTCCTGGGATCTATTAACAATGAGCAACGATATTTTGCGCCTGTTTGAACAGACGATTACGGGAAAACATTAACTGCAGGCGGCTACCGCCAACCTGTTGCCACAGCACGGCGGCACGGATGCCCGCCAGCAGTGCGGCGCGAACCTTGGCCTGCACCTGCGGATTCTGCAGAATAGCCGGTGAACCTGTCACCTGAATGCGCGGCCCGAGCGGGCTGACGACGTCGACATAAATGCCGGCCAGCGCGCTGATAATAGTGTCTGATTCCAGATCAAAATGCGCCAGTTGACGTTCAAGCTGGCCGAGACGTTCGCCAAGCTGGTTCATTGCCTGTTTGTTGGCGTTGAGTTTGCGTTCCAGCACCATCAGGCTGATGGTGTAACGGGTCAGCTCGGCGGCCAGGCCTTTATTGTTGGCATTAAGCACGCCCATCAGCGTCTCAAGGCCCATTTTCAAATTACGTTCTTCACCGCCGAACACCGCCAGCGTGGAAGGAGGATCCATCTGCAGCAGGCTGCTTAGCGAGGTATGAAAGGCCTCGCGATCGCATTGGCCTTCGTGCGCCAACTGCTGGACCAGACGCGCAGTCTGGCTGATCCCGGCCATCGCCAGCGTAATGTCATAATAGTTCTTCGCCACGATTACTCCTGTAAACGCTGTTCGATAATGCCGCCGCCGAGGCAGATTTCATCCTGATAGAACACGGCTGACTGACCTGGGGTGACGGCGGCGACCGGCTCGTCGAAACGCACTTCAATGCGTTGTTCGTCAAGCGGGGTGACGGTGCAAGGAATATCCTGCTGGCGATAACGGGTTTTCACCGTACAGCGGAATGGCCCGCTCAGCGGCAGGCGATCGACCCAATGCAGTTGCTGCGCGATCAGCCCGACGGACATCAGGCGCGGATGCTCATGCCCCTGCGCGACCACCAGCACGTTGTTGGCGACGTCTTTGTCCACCACGTACCATGGATCTTCGCTGCTGTCCTTCATGCCGCCGATGCCCAGCCCTTTGCGCTGGCCCAGGGTGTGGTACATCAGGCCCTGATGTTCACCGACGGTCTGGCCGTCGACGCTGACAATCGGGCCTGGCTGTGCAGGCAGGTAGCGGCCGAGGAAGTCGCGGAATTTGCGCTCGCCGATAAAGCAGATGCCGGTGGAGTCTTTTTTCTTGGCGGTGACCAGTTCGAGCTGTTCAGCGATGCGGCGTACCTCTGGTTTTTCCAGTTCACCGACCGGGAACAGGCTTTGTGCAACCTGCTCGTGGCTCAGGGTGTAGAGGAAATAGCTCTGGTCTTTGTTGCCGTCGACACCGCGCAGCAGACGGCTTTTGCCGTCCACGTCCTGGCGACGCACGTAGTGGCCGGTGGCGATGAAATCTGCCCCCAGATCTTCTGCGGCGAATTCCAGGAAGGCTTTGAATTTGATTTCTTTATTGCACAGGATGTCCGGGTTCGGCGTGCGGCCGGCCTTGTACTCTTCCAGGAACAGTTCAAATACGTTGTCCCAGTACTCTGCCGCGAAATTCACCGTGTGCAGCTCGATGCCGAGTTTGTCGCATACCGCTTGTGCATCGGCCAGATCGGTCGCTGCGGAGCAGTACTCTTCATCATCGTCTTCTTCCCAGTTCTTCATAAACAGCCCAGCGACCTGATAGCCCTGTTGCTGTAACAGATAGGCAGTAACGGAAGAGTCGACGCCGCCGGACATACCGACGATTACTTTTTTCTGGCTGTTGTCTGACATGGGGATCTCGCGAACTTGAACACTAACCGTGCTGATAAAAAACAAGCGCAGGATTTTACCACGTTGCCCTCGTCGGCGCACGGCACTTATTTATCTCAGAACGGCCAGTCATAGCTGCTGACCAGCGACAGCGGGTAGCGTTCCGGCTGCTGGTAACAACGAATGCTTTCGGCGACTAGTGCGGAGCGCAGGTTGGGCGCATGTAAAATCTCTTCGGCGCTCAGCCACAAACAACGGTCGATATCACTGTCGTGCGGCTCGGTCGGCAATTGCTGCTCCAGCTCAATGACAAAACAAAAGCGCAGAAACGGCGTGTTGTCCGGTGCGATCCACTGGTGCAGCTTGAGGAACGACTGCGGCGTGGCGCGAATGCCGGTTTCTTCCCACAGCTCGCGTTCGGCCGCTTGTACCAGCGTTTCATCGGCCTCGAGGTGGCCGGCCGGCTGGTTCCAGAGTGCCTTGCTGTTAATGGTCTCTTCGACGATTAAAAACTTGCCGGCGGCGTGAACCACGCAGGCAACGGTAACGTGCGGTTTAAACATGGTGGCCCCTTACAGCGACGGATTGACGGGCGGATTACAGCGAATCAAGGCATTTCCATTCACCGGGTTGCAGTTCCCCCAATGACATATTACCCATACTGTAGCGAATCAGTCGCAGGGTAGGGAAGCCGATATGCGCAGTCATGCGACGTACCTGGCGGTTTCGTCCTTCATACAGGGTGACTTTCAGCCAGGCTGTGGGAATCGATTTGCGCTCGCGGATTGGCGGATTGCGCGGCCATAGCCACTGCGGTTCGGCGACCAACTCCACGCCGGCCGGCAGGGTCGGGCCATCCTTGAGCGTGACGCCGTTGCGTAAAGAGACTAAATCGCTGTCCTGCGGCGCGCCTTCTACCTGCACGTAATACACTTTGCCGGTGCGTTTGCCCGGCTCCGTGAGCTGTGCCTGCAGCTTACCGTCATTGGTTAACACCAATAATCCTTCGCTGTCGCGGTCCAGACGCCCGGCGGCGTAAACATCAGGAAACGGAATGAATTCTTTCAGGGTAGTGCGGCCGGCCTCATCGGTAAATTGCGGCAGCACATCGAAGGGTTTATTGAATAACACCACGCGACGCGGCCCCTGTGCGACAGCGGGTTTGGCGGAGGCTGGCGGGCTGAATCGTTTAACTTTGTGATTTCTAACAGGGAATTTTTTCATAACAGTTGAGATTACGGATGATAGGCGCATTATAACCGAATCCGTTTCGGATTGGCGCGGACAGAAAATTCCAGTAGTATCTACACGCATCTTACAAAGCATTAACAAAAATTGCGCTTGAAGGAGAGGTTGATGGAAAGCAAAGTAGTTGTTCCGGCAGAAGGTAAAAAGATTACGGTCGATGCCCAGGGTAAACTGGTTGTTCCGAATAACCCGATCATTCCGTTTATCGAAGGCGACGGCATTGGCGTCGACGTTACCCCTGCTATGATTCACGTGGTTGATGCAGCAGTAAAAAAAGCCTACCACGGCGAACGTAAAATCTCCTGGATGGAAATCTACACCGGCGAAAAATCCACTCACGTTTACGGGAAAGACGTGTGGCTGCCGGAAGAAACCCTGGATCTGATCCGTGACTACCGCGTTGCCATCAAAGGCCCGCTGACTACCCCAGTCGGTGGCGGTATTCGCTCCCTGAACGTGGCCCTGCGCCAGCAACTGGATCTGTACGTATGTCTGCGTCCGGTGCGTTACTACCAGGGCACTCCAAGCCCGGTTAAACAGCCAGAGCTGACCGACATGGTGATCTTCCGCGAAAACGCCGAAGACATTTATGCGGGTATCGAATGGAAAGCCGGTTCTGCCGAAGCAGACAAAGTAATCAAATTCCTGCGCGACGAAATGGGCGTGAAGAAAATCCGCTTCCCAGAGCAATGCGGTATCGGCGTGAAGCCATGCTCTGAAGAAGGGACCAAACGTCTGGTTCGTGCAGCGATCGAATACGCAATCACCAACGACCGTGACTCTGTGACCTTGGTTCACAAAGGCAACATCATGAAGTTCACCGAAGGTGCCTTCAAGGATTGGGGCTACGAACTGGCGCGTGAAGAGTTCGGCGGTGAGCTGATCGACGGCGGCCCATGGCTGAAAATCAAGAACCCGAACACCGGTAAAGAGATCGTGGTTAAAGACGTGATCGCCGACGCCTTCCTGCAGCAAATCCTGCTGCGTCCGGCTGAATACGACGTGATCGCCTGTATGAACCTGAACGGTGACTACATCTCCGACGCCCTGGCCGCACAGGTTGGCGGTATCGGTATCGCACCGGGTGCCAACATCGGTTCCGATTGCGCACTGTTCGAAGCGACCCACGGCACTGCACCTAAGTATGCCGGTCAGGATAAAGTGAACCCAGGTTCCATCATCCTGTCTGCAGAAATGATGCTGCGTCACATGGGCTGGTTCGAAGCGGCTGACCTGATTGTTAAAGGCATGGAAGGCGCAATCGCTGCCAAGACCGTGACCTATGACTTCGAACGCCTGATGGAAGGCGCTAAGCTGCTGAAATGTTCAGAGTTTGGCGACGCTATCGTTAAACACATGTAATGGTGTTTTAGCGTTAAATGATAACGGGAGCCTGATGGTTCCCGTTTTTTATTGTTCTTTCCAGTGACTATTCTAAAAGAAGGGAATCATGAATAGCGTTCATTCAGGATTTAAAAAAAACCTGCCGGCATTAATGCTTATTGTCGTCTCACTATGGCTGACAGGCTGTACCAAGACGAACGCTGTGGCTAACGCTGGGCCGTCTTCGGAGGGGGTCGACGATCTTTTTGCTGCCCTTGATGGCAAAGCAACTCCTGCAGCAGGGGATGAGGTCAGCCACTATGCCGGGCAGATACGCGCTGCGATTCAGCGCCATTTTTATGATGCCAACGCCTATGCCGGCAAGACATGCGCTTTAAGAATGAAGTTTGCCCCGGATGGGATGCTTTTGGATGTCCGCTCTGAAAGTGGTGATCCTGCGCTTTGCCGGGCTGCTATAAAGGCAATCACAAATACCCGTTTCCCTAAGCCGCCGTCACAAGCGGTTTACGGTGCTTTTAAAAATTCCGTACTGGAATTTCGCCCCTAAGCGGCTGAATGACAAAACTATCGTTAAAGCATGTAATTGTGTAAAAGCATTTGAACAACAACGGGAGCCACAGGGCTCCCGTTGTTTACTGCCAGTTAACCGCTACCCGACAGGGGCAATGTTTCAATCCACCTTGGTGGCATCTGGGTGATTTTTGCCTTCCTCGATAAAATCTTCATCAATCTCATCGGTGGTTTCGGCACTGTCGCGGCCGGAAAGAATATTCCAGCAGGCGATGAACAGGGCGGCGATAAGCGGGCCGATGACGAAACCATTAATGCCGTAAATTTCCATACCGCCCAGGGTTGAAATCAGGATCAGATAGTCCGGCATCTTGGTGTCTTTACCCACCAGCAGCGGGCGAAGGATGTTGTCGACCAAACCGATGATCACTACGAAGAAGCCCACCAGGAACAGGCCTTTCCACAGCATTCCCGTAGCGAAGAAATAGATGGCGGCGGGTACCCAGATAATGGCGGAACCTACGGCAGGGATGATGGACAGGAATGCCATCAATGCGGCCCACAGCAGGCTGCCTTCGATACCGGTGATGTAAAACGCCAGGCCGCCGAGTGCACCTTGCACTATTGCAACCACTACCGTGCCTTTCACCGTCGCGCGGGAAACCGCAGCGAATTTTACAAACAGATGATGTTTAACGTGCTCGGATAAGGGTAAGGCTTCAAGCGACAGGTTAACCAGATAAGGACCGTCTTTGAGCAGGAAGAACAGCAGATAGAGCATTACGCCAAAACCAACGGCAAAGTTGAAGGTGCCTTTACCAATCAGGAACACGCTACCGGCAAGATATTGCCCACCTTGCAGCGCCACCTGTGAAAGTTTCTTTTGTATTTCTGCCGCGTTGTCGAGGTTATGCTCGGTAAGGAAATGGCGAGCCCAGCCAGGCAGTAGCCGCAGGGTATCAGCCAGAACTACCGGGAATTGGGCGTTATTACCCTGTAATTTGGTGTAGACGACGTTAAGCTCAATCGCCAATGAAGACGCAATAATCGCCAGGGGCGTAAATACGATCAGACAGATTACTGCGACCGTCAAAAGCGACACCAGGCCGTTTCTCTCCCCCAGATACTGTTTAAGTTTTTGTTTCACCGGATGGAAAATCACCGCCAGGATGATCGCCCACAGGACGGACGAATAATAGGGACCCAATACGTCCAGAAAAGCGGCGGTAACTATGAAAAGGATCAGAATAAAGAATCCCTTTGAAATATCCTTAGACATCATACCCGTCCCTCTGATGATAGATTTCTTCGCCAATGCCGTATTCAATGGTATTGACACTTCTTGAAGATTAAACCCTATCATCACAAACGCGTAACAGGTAGCGGATTTTATAGATGAACAATTAATAAAACTTATTAGTCATCATCTGTTCAGCAGGGGGATTTGAGTGGGAGATACATGCTCATGGCAACCAAATCCTCCAGCCTGATAACCCCGTCCCCCTTTTCGGAAGAACCTGGGGTTAATAACAGACCAGGGAGGGGTATTGAGGCTGTTTTATCGCTGACCTATATAGCCATTATTTGCGTGGCTGACACGATAACGCTTATGTGCGAAGTGAAAAACGGGCTCAGAGTCATTTGATTTTATACCGGGTGTAATGCGTCATACGTCGCCTGGCGGATTCTTGGCCCCGGATGTCAGCGTTAACGCCAAGATGCTTCCCAGCACCGCGGCGGTCAACACCAGACCGGCGGGCGCGGTCCAACCGGCATAGGCCACCAGCGTGCTCAAGACGATAGGGCCGACCACCTGACCGAGATAAATGCCTTGCATTACCAGACCCAGACTTAGTGGGATCAACGTGGGCTCGGGTGCGGCCGCCGGAGTGGCAGCCAGAATGGTGGCAGGCAGCATGCCTCCGATGGCGCTAAACAGTAGACACAGCGGGATCAGCATGGCGTTCGGCGTCGCTGACAGGAAGACCCCGGTCCCGGCCAACCCCATCAGCAAGCTGGCCAGAGCGAGCAGGTCACGGACTCGCACTCCGCGAGAAAGCAATACTCCGGCAAACAGGTTACCAAGAATATTGACGGCAATGACTGCCGCACTGACGCCACCGGCGGCGACCAGCGTCAGCCCGATACGTTGCATCAGGAATATCGGCAGAAAGGCCATCACGGCAAAGAATTGCAGGTTATAGGTGGTAAATATCAGGGCCAACAGCAGCGGTTGTCGGGCGCGAATGATACGGAGCAGCGCCTGACGCAGCCTGAGTGTTGTCGCGGTTGCGGAGGTTATCACACTGCGCTGAGTGGTGAATGGCAGCAACAGCGCTGCCAGCAGGGTCAGAGTGCCACCGGCGATCCAACTCTGTTGCCAACCGGCGAAGTGCGGGCCGAAGAACAGGGATAGGGCCATGCCTGCGGGCATGAAAGTACTCCAGATGCTGAACACCAGATTACGTTGCTGCGGCGCTACCAGCCGGGTCAGAACGGTCGGCGCGGCCACTACCACAATGACAAAGCCAATCCCTTCGATAACGCGGGTGATGATCAAGCCGGTGAAGTCGTGCTGAGTCGCCCCGGCGAAGCTGGCGACGCTGACGATCGCCAGGCCCAGCCCCAGCAAGCGTCGGTCGCCCCAGCGGCGCACCAGTTGTCCGGCGGCGATGCCCCCGAACACGCCGATAAACGGAAAGGCGGAAATAATCCAGCTTAGCGACTCCAGCGAGCGGCCAAACTCGCGCTGCAGTTCAGGTAGGGCAATGGTCGCTTTGCCCACGTGCAGCGCAACGGCAATGCCAGCGAACACTACATTGGCGACCGCCAGCCACTGCGTTGTGGGGGCAGGGACTGAATCCACGGCGTCGAGCTTGGTCGCAGTCATGGTTTTCTCCTGGAAGATAAAAATCAGACTATGCGCTATGCCGAAATCATCGATAGTTCAATTATTGCTCTACTTGCCAACGCAACCGCACATTTCGAGCTTTATTGCTGAGGCCTATTCGTTATTTATCCCCCCTTAAGCGACTGACAAAAAAATTCTCGGTTTACCGCTAAACCCTGCCTGTCGTATTACGCATTAACGCGCCCGATCACACAAAAAAACGGCAGCCTGATTCCTTTCGGCGTCCGCTACATGATAGTTTTTATCAAAATCATGAGGGAGACGATTATGGCAGGCAAGAAAACCACCCTGGCTGCCATTGCCAGAGAGGCACATGTTGGCATCGCTACGGTTGATCGGGTAATAAACCAACGTGCGACGGTACGGCCGGAAACGGCACGCAGGGTAATTGCGGCGGCGCATAAATTAGGCTTCGCACTAGAAAAATCGCATCAACTGTTTGAGGCGGTGCGCCAGCCAACCGCACGAATTAAAATGGGTTTTATCCTGCTGCGCAAGGAACACTCGTTTTACGCTCAACTGGCGGATAGCCTGCTGGAACAGGCCGCACCCTATTACGACGCTGAGCATCCGCCACAGTTCATGTTTCATGATATCAGCGCGGTCAGCGACACTGCTGCCGCCATCGCGCAGCTAAGCCAACGTGTGGATGTGATCGGCGTGCTGGGGCTGGATAACCCGATGATCCGTTTTGCGGTGGAAGAGGCTACCCGGCAGGGGGTAAAGGTGTTTACGTTGCTGTCGGATTTATCGGTACACAGTCGCGCTGGTTATATCGGCTGGGATAACCAGCAGGCGGGTCGTACCGCCGGCTGGGCGGTGGAGCGCTTATGCCATCGGCAGGGCGATGTTGGGGTAATTATCGGCGATAACCGTTTTCTGTGTCAGGAAACCTGCGAAATCAGCTTCCGATCTTACCTGCGTGAGCACCTGAGCGGTCAGCGGGTGCTTGAGCCGGTACGCAGTCATGAACAGGCCGAAAGCGCCAGGCAAGTCACTCAAACCTTGCTGGAGCAGCATCCCAATTTGGTGGCTCTGTACGCGCCCTGCGGGGGTGTAGAAGGGATTATCGCTGCGCTGCGGGAAAGCGGCAGGCAGCATCAGGTGATGCTGATTTGCCATGGTCCGGTAGCAGGAGGGGAAATGGCGTTGATCGACGGCACGCTGGATCTGATGCTACGGCATCGTATCACCGAGTTTGCGGCGTCGGTCATCAGCACTTTTGTCGCCGCCACTGCCGGCGCATCTCCCGGTTTTAGTCACACCATTAACCGCTTTGATCTGATCACCAAAGAAAACCTCTGACAGTCGGCTCCCTCTAGAGGAGCCGTTTTCCATTACAAACATCCCAATCTCCCAGCGGCACCGGCCCGCCTGGTTTTGATAAAAAACCATCATTTGTACTATCAAAATTAACGCGATCACCATCAAAAAATGAAAGTTTCATCATTGTCGATTTCGAAACGTTTATTTAATACTGACGCCACATCGACGTCGACCAGGAATAAAAATGATGAATTTGCCGATTGCCAATGCGCCTTGCAGTTGGGGTGTGGATGACCCTAAAAACCCGCATCTTCCGCCTTACACCAACGTGCTGCATGAGGCGCGCACTGCTGGCTATCGCAGCATCGAGCTGGGGCCCTGGGGCTACCTGCCCACCGATGCCGCTATCTTAAGCGCCGAATTACAGCGGCACGGACTGTCGCTGGTGGCCGGCACTATTTTCGACGATCTGGTCAGCGAACAGAACTTCAGCAATCTCCTTGAGCTGACGCACAACATTTGCCGCAATCTGTCGCAGGCTCCCAAGGCGCAGCCTATCAACGCCGGTAATTTCTCACCGCCATATCTGGTGATTATTGATTTCGGTAATCCGCAGCGGGCCAAATTCGCCGGGCAGTCTTCGCTGGCACCGCGACTTACCCAGGCGGACTGGCAGCGGATGATCGGCCATATCATGACTCTTGGCAACATTGCCTGGCAGGAATATGGCGTGCGGCCGGTGGTACATCCGCATGCCGGTGGCTGTATCGAATTCGCCGATGAAATTGAGCGACTGGTCGAGCAAATTCCACACCAAACCGCCGGGCTGTGTCTGGACACCGGTCATTTGTATTACTCGGGCATGGATCCGGCCACCTGGATTGAGCGCTATTTTGCGCGCATCGATTACCTGCATTTCAAGGACGTCAACCCGCAGGTATTCCAGCAGGTGCTGGCAAATGGGCTGGATTTCTTCAGCGCCTGCGAACAGGGGGTGATGTGTCCCTTGGGCAAGGGGGCGATCGATTACCCGGCGGTGCGAGAATTATTAATGACGCGTGGTTATCAGGGGTGGATCACCATTGAGCAGGAGCGCGACCCACGTCATGCGCAGGCCAGCCTGAGTGATGTAACGGAAAGCCTCAACTATTTACGCACCCTCGGTTTTTAATCAGGAGAAACGTGATGATCAACGGCATTAAACCTTTGGGCCGCTCCCTGCGCTGGGGGATGGTTGGCGGCGGCGGAACCAGTCAGATTGGTTATATTCATCGTTCTGCGGCTCTGCGCGATGGCACTTTCTCCCTGGTCGCCGGGGCGTTTGATATTGATGCCCAGCGCGGGCGTCTTTTTGGACAGGGCCTGGGGGTCGCTGCGGAGCGCTGTTATCCGGATTACGCCACGCTATTTCGCGATGAGGCTGCCAGAGCGGATGGCATTGAGGCGGTTTCCATTGCTACCCCCAATAATACCCACTTTGCCATCTGCCAGGCGGCGCTGGCAGCCGGTTTGCACGTAGTGTGCGAAAAACCGCTGTGTTTCACCGCTGAAGAAGCGCAAGCGCTGGTCGAACTGAGCCAAAAACAGCATAAAATTATCGGGGTTACCTATGGCTACGCCGGACACCAATTGATCCTTCAGGCCCGGCAGATGATTGCCGCCGGCCTGCTGGGTGAGATCCGCATTATCAATATGCAGTTCGCGCACGGGTTCCATGCGGCGGCGGTGGAGCTGGAGAACCCCAGCACCCGCTGGCGGGTGGATCCCCGTTTTGTCGGCCCCAGCTACGTATTGGGCGATTTGGCTACCCATCCTTTGTTCCTGGCGGAAACCATGGTGCCGCAGCTAAAGGTCAAGCGCCTGATGTGCAGTCGCCAGAGCTTTGTCAAAACCCGGGCCCCGCTGGAAGACAATGCCTATGTGCTGATGGAGTATGACAATGGTGCCGTTGGCTCCCTGTGGTGCTCTGCGGTCAACAGTGGTTCGATGCACGGGCAGAAGGTCCGAATTGTCGGTGAGAAGGCCAGCCTGGAGTGGTGGGACGAGCAGCCAAACCAGCTGCGATTTGAAGTGCAGGGCGAACCGGTTCGCATTCTGGAGCGTGGTATGTCCTATCTGGATCCTATCGCACTGGCGGACGATCGGATTGGTGGTGGTCATCCTGAAGGATTATTTGAAGCCTGGTCGAATCTGTACCGACGCTTTGCCCTGGCGATGGACGCGACCGATCGGCAGGATCGGGCTTTTCTGGCCGATTTTTGGTACCCAGACGTTAATGCCGGGACGATGGGGGTGCGTTGGGTCGAAAACTGCGTGCGGTCCGCCGATGCCGGTGCCAGCTGGGTGGAGTTTCGCTAAGGCCCCGATACGGGGCCTTGTAACAAACATGACTCACCGGAATTGCAGATAGGCGACCTGCGTTTGCAGATATTCCTCCAATCCGTGGCGGCCATCGGCGCCGCCAATACCGGACTTGCGCCAACCGGCATGGAACCCTTGCATCGCTTCAAAGCTTTCACGGTTGACGTAGGTTTCGCCAAACTTTAATTGTTTGATGGCCATCATCGCCACGTTGAGGTCACGGGTGAAAATAGACGAAGTGAGGCCATATTCGCTGTCGTTAGCCATAGCGATCGCCTGTTCAAAGCTGTCGAAGCAGCAGACCGGCAGCACCGGGCCGAAAATTTCCTGGTGCATGATCTCCATCTCTTGCTGCACGTCGCAGAGCAGGGTGGGCGGGAAAAAGTACCCGCTGCGGGCCTCGCGCTGGCCGCCGATCACCAGCGTTGCACCCTGGCTTACCGCCCGCGCCACTTTATCTTCCACCCGTTGAACCGCCTCGGCGCTGATCAACGGCCCCATATCCAGCCCGGCTTGTTGCTCAGGGTTGCCAAAGGTGACCTGACGGAAAGCCTCGGTCAACCTGGCAATAAACTGCGGATAAATCTCTCGCTGTACGTAAACGCGTTCGGTGCAGTTACACACCTGCCCACTGTTGATGATGCGTGAGCGGACGATGGCTGTGACCGCCAGGTCGAGATCGGCATCGGCCATCACAATTGCCGGGGCCTTGCCACCCAACTCCAGCGACACCCTGGTGACGTTGTCTGCCGCAGCGTGCAGCGTGGCGATACCGGCCCCGACGCTGCCGGTCAGGCTGACCATGCCCACCTTCGGGTTGGCCGCCAGCGCCTGACCCAGCTCCGGCCCGTAGCCGGTCACCAGGTTAAACACGCCCGGCGGCAGGCCAATCTCATCTGCGATTTCGGCAAACAGCAGCGCATTGCCCGGCGTCAGCTCGCTGGGTTTGATCACGATGGTATTGCCGGTCACCAATGCCGGGGCGGCCTTGCGCGCAATCAGGAAGAACGGGAAGTTCCACGGCAGGATACCCACCACCACGCCGATGGCTTTTTTGAACAGGAAGATGTTTTCATTAGGCCGGTCGCTCTGGATAATTTCACCCTCATAGCGGCGCGCCCACTCGGCCATATAGTCGAGGTAGTCGGCAGTAAACAACACTTCCACTTTGGCCAATTCAGGTGTTTTACCGCCTTCGGTGACAATTAATTTCGTCAGTTCCGGCTCCCTGCGGCGTATGCCTTCGGCCAGTCGATGTAGCCACCGGCCGCGTTCAATCGCAGGTAGCGCCTCCCAGGCAGGCTGTGCGGCTTCGGCAGCGTCAATGGCCAGCCTGGCATCCTCCGCACCGCCTTGCGGAATTTGCATGATTGCTTGCTCGGTGGCCGGGTTGATGACATCAATCCAGCGCCCAGTGTTGTGGGCAATAAATTCACCGTTTATATACATCCGTTTTTGGTTCGGGGTCATGGCAGGGCTCCACAGGATTATTATTAATGCCTTGTGATGGTAATGACCTTCCTGTGTTAAAAACCTTTGTCTCACTGCCAGCCTCGTCGTCAGAATGGCAGCCAGAGCATGCTCCTCAGGCCGCTGTCTGCCACCCGTGCAGCCTTGCGATGAATTTGTGATCCCGGTCAGCGATACCTCTGGTATTTTGCCAGCTTCCGTCAGAACTGGCAGTCAGGCTAAGGTTGCGCGCCGGACAATATTCATAGACTCCTTCACGCCTGTTTTTTGTCCTCATCACAAGCAACGAAGGAATCAAAAACAATGAATAATGCTGTCATGTTGGGAATCCTGTGGCATCTGGTGGGCGCCGCCAGCGCCGCCTGTTTTTATGCCCCATTCAAAAAAGTGCGTCGCTGGTCATGGGAAACCATGTGGTCGATCGGTGGCCTGATGTCGTGGTTGATCCTGCCCTGGGCGGTGAGCTATATGCTGCTGCCGGATTTCTGGCGCTATTACAGTTCGTTCAGCCTGTCGACCCTGCTACCGGTGTTCCTGTTTGGCGCCATGTGGGGCATTGGTAACGTCAACTACGGCCTGACCATGCGCTATCTGGGCATGTCGATGGGGATTGGTATCGCCATTGGCATCACGCTGGTGGTGGGCACCCTGATGACCCCGCTATTGCAGGGGCGCTTTGTGGCGTTGTTCAGTTCCGCTGGGGGGAAGTTGACGCTACTTGGGGTGGCAATTGCCTTGCTCGGTGTGGTGATAGTTTCGTGGGCCGGAGTGCTGAAAGAGCGGGCGATGGGCATTCGCGCTGAAGAGTTCAACCTGCGTAAAGGACTACTGTTGGCGGTGATGTGCGGCATCTTCTCCGCCGGTATGTCGTTTGCCATGGACGCCGCCAAACCTATGCACCAGGCCGCAGCGGATTTGGGGATCGATCCGCTGTATGTCGCGCTGCCGAGCTACGTGGTGATCATGGGGGGCGGGGCATGGGTTAACCTGACCTACTGTTTTATTCGTCTGGCGGTCAGGAAGGATCTGTCAGTCAGGGCCGATTTCTCGCAGGCCAAATCGCTGCTGGTGGCCAACATGCTGTTTTCGTTACTCGGCGGCACCATGTGGTATCTGCAATTCTTCTTCTATGCCTGGGGCCACGCCAACATTCCCGCGCAGTATGACTTTATCAGTTGGATGCTGCACATGAGCTTCTATGTGCTGTGCGGCGGTCTGGTCGGGCTGTTGCTCAGAGAGTGGAAAAATGCCGGCCGTCGCCCGGTCTTCGTATTGTGCATCGGCTGTTTGACGATCATTCTGGCCGCTAATGTTGTCGGCCTGGGCATGGCGGGGTGATCAGCGTTTTACCCCGGCGGCGGGGAGCTCGGCGCGTTTAAAGCGCTGGCGCCAGGCGCTGGGGGTGATGCCGGTTTCACGAGTGAACACCACTGAAAAATAGTTGCTGTCTTCAAAGCCGCAGCGGGCGGCCACTTCGCCGATCAGTTCATCACTGCCGCGCAGCAGAGACTTGGCCCGGCAGAGTTGCAACTGCCGCAGGTAATGGCTGATGGTCATGCCGGTCTGCTGGCGGAACAGCTGTTTCAGGCTGCGTTCTGCCAGTTGATGGTGCCGGCAGAACGCTTCCAGCTCAAAACGTGCACCCTTGTCGCCCTGAACGGCCGCCATCAGCAAGTCCAGCTGTTCACCTTCCGGCAGTTGGTCGTCCCGGCCGACGGCATAACGATGGCGACGCAGAATTAGCACCAGTTGTAGAAACAGCGCCTCGGTGAGTTGGATCGACAGCAGGTCGGTTTTACGGCTTTCGAGCGCCAACTGCTGGATCACGCTGCGTGCCAGTGCCATTCCCCTGGTGGTCAGACGCCAGTGTGACTGGTGCTGGGCGTTGTCTGGTGGCAGCAGTTCCGCCCAGCCGATCGCCAGTCGGAAACGTTCCGGGCAGTAGAGTATATTGTCCAGCACCAGGTCGTTGACCGACTCATAACTGTGGCAGTCAGGGGCGCGGATATAAAACATATCCCCGCAGGTCACCCGCCAGGGCTGATCGTTCAGGACATGCATGCCGTTACCGCGCCAGACAATCACGATTTCACTGAACTCGTGAATGTGCGGCGGAAATGACGATTGGGGCGCACGATCGGCCACCGCCACCGGCATCAGTGCCGACGGCAAATAATCCTCTTTGATCAACAGCAGTGGGCTTTTCACCATGGCACCTCAGGTTAAGAAATCGTTCTGCCGTAGAGTACGGGGGGAATAGCCGAACTCGCGTTTGAAAAGCGTGGAAAAGTGATTGCTGTCACCAAATCCGCATTGGTAGGCGATATCGGTGATGCGCGTTTCATCCTGCCGCAGCATTTGCCGTGCCTGCAACAACCGCAGCCGGTTGAGGTAACGCTGCGGCGTGTTGCCGGTCTGTTTTTTCATCTGGCGATGCAGGGTGCGCAAGGGCAGGGAAAAACGGTCGGCCAACTCATCCCATTTGATCTCATCACCGTAGTTTTCCGCCAGCCAGTCCAATAGCCGCCGCAGACGGCCTTCCTGATCGTCAATAGAGGCAGCGATACAGCCCTGTCGTAGCAGCACCAGCAATTGCATAAACAGCAACTCCTGCTGTGCCAAATGTTCCAGGCTGAATGTTGCAGGGGTTTGTTCGAGCCGCTGAATAATGACTTGTACCTGTGCCAGCAGCTTGTTGTTGATGCGCCAGTGCGGCTGCGATTGTTCATTGCCCGCTTGCGGCAGCAGTTGCTCCAGCCTGGCAAGAAAGCGGAAGGCGTTGGGGCCGCGGTACAGTACGTTGGTCAGATGGAGATTTTCGGTTTGTTCGTAAAGATGCCGATCGCAATCGCGGATAAAACATACGCAGCCGCTGCAGAGCCTTTGTGGCCGGCCGTTCAGCACGTGGGTACCGGCGCCCTGTTCCACAATCACAATTTCATGAAAATCATGATGATGCTCAGGAAAGCTCGGCTGCGGCTCCCGGGGTTCGATAGCGACCGGGTAGGGGCTTGAAGCGAAAAAATCACTGCCGTGCAGGATAGCCATCTTTCGATCTCCGTTAACCAATCTTTAACAGATACTAAAGGAGGCGTCGGGTGGTCGCCTTTAATTTGCAACGTAAAAAGCGGTCATGCCGCGTTCATTTATCAAGAAAGGCGCGGAAAAATGCCAAAGTGCGCGCAGCGTCACAGGCGGTAAAAAAACAAAACGTGAGCTGTATCGCGTAAATCTTTGCCGTATTGCCAGCCCGCACGGTGGGCTGGCAGTGGTGATAAGGTGCCGTTTATCTGGGGTTTTAGACTGATGCCATCGATTCATCAGGAAGCCACCCCATGACCATTCGCAACATTGTCTCCATCGATCTTGGTGCCTCCAGCGGCCGTGTAATGTTAGGGCGCTATCAATCCGACGACCGGACAATCAGCCTGCAGGAAATCACCCGCTTCAGTAATCATCTGGTGTCGATCGACGGCCATGACTGCTGGGATATCGACGGGCTGGAGTACGCCATACGTCAGGGGTTGCAACAGTTGGACCTACAGGGCGTCACGCCGGACAGCATAGGTATCGATACCTGGGGCGTGGATTATCTGCTGCTCGATAACGAAGGGCGGCGCGTCGGGCTACCGGTTGCCTACCGCGACGCTCGCACTCACGGGCTGATGCAACAGGCGCAGCACGAGATGGGGGCGCAATGGCTGTATCAGCGTACCGGCATCCAGTTCTTGCCTTTTAATACCCTTTACCAACTGCGTGCCTTCAGCCAGCGCCACCCTGAATTGCTGGCAAGCGTCGCCCATGCCTTGTTGCTCCCGGACTACCTGCACTATCGGCTTACCGGGCAATTGAACTGGGAATACACCAATGCCACCACCAGCCAATTGCTGAATATTCACAGTGGAGACTGGGATCCGGCTTTGCTGGCCTGGGCCGGTGCCAAAGCGGCCTGGTTCGGTCGTCCGACGCCGCCGGGCAACACCCTCGGCCATTGGCGGATGGCCAATGGGGCGCTAGTGCCGGTCATTGCGGTGGCCACCCATGACACCGCCAGCGCCGTGCTGGCAACGCCGCTACGGGGTAAACACGCCGCCTACCTCAGCTCCGGGACCTGGTCGTTGATGGGCTTTGAGAGTCAGCACCCTTACACCGGCGCGGCGGCGCTGGCGGCCAACATCACCAACGAGGGCGGCGCGGAAGGGCGGTATCGGGTATTGAAAAACATCATGGGCCTGTGGCTGCTGCAGCGGGTGTGCGAGGAACTGAATATCACCGACCTGTGCCAACTGGTCGAACAGGCGGCGGCGCAGCCGGGCTGTCGATCGCTAATCAACCCCAACCATCCGCGTTTTATCAACCCGACATCAATGGTGCAAGAGATCCGCCAGGCCAGTGTTGAGCAGGGAATGCTGCCACCGCAAACGCCCCCGGCGCTGGCGCGCTGTATTTTCGATAGCCTGGCGCTGCTTTACCGCCAGGTGCTGGGCGAATTGCAGGCCTTGCGCGGGCATCCCTTCAGCCATCTGCATATCGTCGGTGGGGGTAGCCAGAACCCGTTGCTCAACCAGCTTTGTGCCGACGCCTGCGGTATCCCGCTGTCGGCCGGGCCCGTCGAAGCCTCGACGCTGGGCAACATCGGCAGCCAACTGATCGCGCTGGGTGAGCTGGCGGATGTCACCGCTTTCCGGCAATTGGTGGCAGACAACTTCCCGCAACAGACTTTTTCACCGCAGCCGTTCGAGGCCTTTACGGCCAACTGGCAGCGGTTCCAGATGCTTATTCCCACGACCAAGGAGCTTTGCTTATGACCCGACTTATTGAACAGGCGTATGAGTTCGCCAAAATACGTTTTGAGGATCTCGGCATCGACGTCGAGCAGGCGCTGGCGCAATTGGATGGTATTCCGATCTCAATGCACTGCTGGCAGGGCGATGACGTACGCGGCTTTGAAAATCCACAGGGAGCGCTGACCGGCGGCATTCAGGCCACCGGCAATTATCCGGGCCGGGCAACCAATGCCAACCAGTTGCGCGCCGATCTGCAGCGGGCCATGTCGCTGATCCCGGGGCCAAAACGGGTGAACCTGCATGCGATCTATCTGGAAAGCGAGGTGCCGGTGGAGCGTAATGCCATTGAACCGGCGCACTTCAGCCATTGGGTGGAATGGGCCAAGGCGCAGGGACTGGGGCTGGATTTTAACCCGAGCTGTTTTTCACACCCTTTGAGCCGCGACGGCTTCACCCTGGCCCATGCCGATCCGGCGATTCGGCGCTTTTGGATCGAACATTGTCAGGCCAGTCGCCGGGTTTCGGCCTATTTCGGCGAACAGCTTGGCACGCCGTCGGTGATGAATATCTGGGTGCCGGATGGCATGAAAGACCTCACCGTCGATCGTATGGCGCCGCGGCAACGTCTGTTGAGCGCGCTGGATGAGGTGATCGGCCAACCGCTGGATCCCCGCCACCATATCGACGCGGTGGAAAGCAAACTGTTTGGCATTGGCGCAGAGAGCTACACCGTCGGCTCCAACGAGTTCTATCTGGGCTATGCCACCAGCCGCCAGGTAGCGCTGACGCTGGATGCCGGACATTTCCATCCGACCGAGGTGATTTCTGACAAAATTTCCACCGCCATGCTGTTCGTGCCGCGTCTGTTGCTGCACGTCAGCCGTCCGGTGCGCTGGGACAGCGACCATGTGGTACTGCTGGATGATGAAACCCAGGCCATCGCCCACGAAATTGTGCGCCACGGCCTGTTTGACAAGGTGCATATTGGCCTCGATTTCTTTGATGCTTCGATCAACCGCATTGCTGCCTGGGTAATCGGCACGCGCAATGCCCGTAAGGCACTTTTGCGCGCGTTGTTGGAACCGGTGGAATTGCTGCGTCGTCTGGAAAATGACGGCGACTACACCGCGCGGCTGGCGATGCTGGAAGAGCAGAAATCACTGCCGTGGCAGGCGGTTTGGGAGATGTACTGCCTGCGCCACGAGGTACCCGCCGATGCCGGCTGGCTCAGCGAAGTTCGCCAATACGAAAAACACATTCTCAATCAACGTTAAGGGCGCCGTATGCAACAACTTCTTTCTTCATGGTTTGTTCAGGGCATGGTGAAAGCCACCGCGGATATGTGGCTGAAAGGCTGGGATGAACGTAACGGCGGCAACGTCAGCCTGCGTCTGCTGGACGAAGAGGTACAGCCGTACGCGGCGGATTTTTATCCTCAACCCCGCCGCGTCGAACTGAACCTACCGGCGGTGGAATTGGCTAACTGTTGGTTCCTGGTGACCGGCTCCGGCAAGTTTTTCCGCAATGTGCAGCTCGATCCGGCCGATAGCCTGGTATTGCTGCGCATTAGCGAGGATGGCCACGCCTACAGTATTCACTGGGGGTTGACCAACGGCGGCGTGCCGACGTCGGAGCTGGCATCGCACTTGCAGTCACACTGCGTGCGCAAAACCCTGACCGACGGACGTGACCGGGTGATTATGCACTGCCACGCCACCAACCTGATCGCCCTGAGCTATGTGCTGGAGCTGGACTCGGCGAGTTTCACCCGCATGCTGTGGGAAGGCAGCACCGAATGCCTGGTGGTGTTCCCGGACGGCGTTGGTATTGTGCCCTGGATGGTGCCGGGTACCGACGGCATTGGTGAGCAAACCTCGCAGCAGATGGGGTCGCACTCGTTGGTACTGTGGCCGTTCCACGGTATTTTCGCCAGCGGCCCCTCTTTGGACGAAGCCTTCGGCCTGATCGACACTGCGGAAAAATCGGCTCAGGTACTGGTGAAGGTGCTATCGATGAACGGCATGAAGCAAACCATCAGTAAAGCGCAGTTGATCGCGCTGGGCGAACGCTTCGAGGTTAAGCCCTGGGCGGCGGCGCTGAATGTGGTGCGTGAGCTATGATCCGCAAGGCGTTTGTCATGCAGATACACCCCGATGCACATCAGGAATATCAGCGTCGCCATGCGCCAATCTGGCCGGAGCTGGCGCAGACCTTAAAGCAGCACGGCGCGCACCACTACAGTATCTTCCTTGATAGCGGTCGCAACCTGCTGTTTGCAGTGGTGGAGATTGAGTCAGAAGCGCGCTGGCAGGCCGTAGCGGCGACAGAGGTATGTCAACGCTGGTGGCTTTCGATGCGTGAACTGATGCCCAGCCATGCCGATAACAGCCCGGTGAGCGAGGCGTTAACCGAAGTGTTTTATCTGGAGTAGCAGGCAGGCGGGGATATCCCGCCTGATGACTATTCAGGCGCTGGCGCCATCAAACGGATGGATTTTCAACGAATCCAGCGCCAATTCCGGCACGCAACGAAGATTGACGGCGCACATTGCCGCACCATCCGGGCCTTTTCCGTAGGCAAAAGCCTCAGTACCGCAGGTCTGGCAGAACTGGTGCTGAATGATGTGTTTATTAAAGGTATAACCGCGAATTTGGTCTTCCCCGCTGTTAAGCACAAAGCTGTCGATTGGGAAAAACGCCAGCAACATGCCTTTACGGCGACAGATTGAACAGTTGCAACTCAGAGCCTCATGGGGCAGATCGGCGTTCACCGTAAAGGTGACGGCGCCGCAGTGACAGCTACCTTGAAATGACATAATGGGCTACCTGCTGAAAACCTCAGTTCGCCCAATTATAGTTCACTTATTCACCATGTTGATTTGACTGCGGCATACATCAACGCAGAGAATGTGGATTATGCGGCGCGATCCATTAGAAATATCTTTAAATTCTGTTAAGTTAGCCACTAGCCTAATCACAAGGAGAGAACGATGTTAGAGCAATACTATCCGACGACGATGAGCTCCAAACCGATCACGGATGAGCAACATAAAAGACTGGTGGCGGTGCAGGCGGCGCTGGAGCTGATCAAGGCCACGCTGTCTGATACCAACGACGGCAACGGTGTGGATTTTCAGTTGAAGGCCGCTGAAAAGCATATTGGCCCGATGGCTGATGCGATCCAGGAAGCGCTGAAATAAATTCCGTCAGCGATAATAAACCGCCCAAGGGCGGTTTTTTTGTGTCATTTGGGCAGGCAAATTCGGATTTTTTGTCTAGTGACTGCGCAGAAATGTTGGCAAAATCCTTCAGGATTATTTTAAGGAATAGGCGGAGGAGATCATTGATGAAGGATGTGCATATCGCCCTGTCGGGGGGCTGCGTACGGCTGGCCTACCCCGGAGAGGACGTATTGGAATTCACCGATACCTTGTCATTCGGGCCGCTGTGTGCGCTGGATGATGATCAGGGACAGCAGGCGAGGTCCCGCTGGTTTCGCGATCTGCACCAATCGGTTTACGCGCCGGAGTGGGACACTTCCGTACAGCGTTTGGCGGTAGTGGAAAGCTTAAAAATACAGCTAGCCGCCGTCACCGGTCAGGTGACTCTGTGGATTGGCGATAACCCCGATGAGCAACTGATGTTGCGCGCGCTGTTGCCGCTGATCGGCGAGCGGCAGGTCTTTGTGGTTAACGTCACCGAACACACCGGGCGGATGAGCACCAACTGGTGTCCGGTAGACATGTTGGAGCCACTGTGGATCCGTCGGCGTGAATTGACTCAAGAAGATAAAGTGGCGCTCATTGAAGACTGGCGGCGGTTGTTGGCGGACACTGCACCCGTGAGGATTTTTACGCAGGGAGAAGTGCAGGGGAAAGCGTTGGATTACTACGATCCGCTGCTGCTGGAACATTGCCCGAGCGAGTATACCCAGGGCTCCAGGGTGGTGGGAAACGCCATGGTGAATACTCCCTATTCGGTGGGCGACACCTTTTTGAATTTCCGCCTGTATGCGTTAATTGAACAGGGCGTATTGCATGCCCAGGCTACCGGCGTGAACATGAACCGACTCCAGGTCAGGCAAGCTTGAGGGGTATCAACACGTATGTGTTTTTTTGTGCTGTGAGAGGGATAAATTCGGGTAAAGCGTTTTTCTCCGTCCCCAGGATCTGCTTATAATGCGCGATTGACTGTACAAATAAACAGGGGTATCGCAATGACGCTGATAGTGGATGGTGAAAAAATTGCTCATGGCCGTTTTACCGGCAAGAAAATTGAAAACGGCAGCTTTATTAACTGCGATTTTTCGGGTGTTGACCTGACCGGTACCGAGTTTATCGGCTGTCAGTTTTACGATCGCGAGAGCCAGCAGGGCGCTAATTTCAGCCGTGCGTTGTTGAAGGATGCCAGCTTTAAAAGCTGTGATCTGTCGATGGCGGACTTCAGAAATGCCAGCGCGCTGGGTATCGAAATCCGCGAGTGTCGTGCGCAGGGCGCAGACTTTCGTGGTGCCAGCTTTATGAATATGATCACTTCGCGCACCTGGTTTTGCAGCGCTTATATCACCAAAAGCAACCTGAGTTACGCCAACTTTTCGAAAGTGGTACTGGAGAAATGTGAGCTGTGGGAAAATCGCTGGAACAGTGCGCAGATCCTCGGCGCGACTTTTAGCGGTTCGGATCTGTCTGGTGGCGAGTTTGCGTCGTTTGATTGGCGTGCCGCCAACTTTACCCATTGTGATTTGACCAATTCGGAACTGGGTGAGCTGGATCTGCGCGGTACCGACCTGCAGGGCGTGAAGCTGGACAGTTACCAGGTGTTCCAGATGATGGAACGGCTGGGCATTGCGGTTATCGGCTAAGCCTTTTAGCACTCTGGGGCCGTCGGGCCCTTACGGGGCACGGCTAAGGGGGTAGCGGTGGTTGAATAATAAATGGTGTGTATAAATATTATAATAAATATTCCTTGCTTAAATAAATCCCTCGTGTATAAATAGCGTCATCGGTTTGTAGTACAGACCTTATGAAAGCAGTTTTAGTAAAGCAGTTCTCAGTATTAGTGATATCCCATAGATACCTCTTCTTCCGCGAATTTCCTTCTCTAGTGCCCAAGTAAGTTTCCAATAAAAACAGACCTCAATCGCCTTATGGCGTCTCAAAAATATAAAGGAAATATCTATGTCTACTAAAATGACTGGTTTGGTAAAATGGTTTGATGCAGGTAAAGGTTTTGGCTTTATCTCTCCGGCAGACGGCAGCAAAGACGTGTTCGTGCACTTCTCTGCTATCCAGAGCAACGATTTCAAAACGCTTGATGAAGGTCAGCGCGTTGAATTCACTATCGAAAACGGTCAGAAGGGTCCTTCTGCCGGCAACGTAGTAGTTTTATAATTTATAGGTAGTGTTTTATTTCTTACGATAGCGAAGAAGGTATAAACCGGAGCAGCTAAGAAATAAAAGAATTACCTGAATAAACTCCGGGATTACCCGGAGTTTATCTAAAAATAACGGTATTTAGCCTGTCTCAATAACGAAAGTTATTGGCAACAGCAAAAACGATTGGCGCCGTAATAATAATAACGGCAGTAATTCAGTCTATTTTTCTGTTGTGAAAAAGTTGTGCTTAGGCTGCGTAAGGTTGGAGTGTTGGACGGACGCTTACGCCATAACATGACAGTCGGGAAAGTGACCGACAAACATTGATGACCCTGGCCGAAAGCCGGGGTTTTTTTATGCATATTGCTCAGGCGAGCAGGGCTGGCCCAGGGAGAAGCAGACCAGCCGGAGCATGAGCGTTAGCCGCGCTGGGAATCCAGCACTTCGTTATTTTTCACTACGTCCTGGGCTTTAACGTAGCTTTCAATCAGCAGTTGATACGCAGGGAAGATTTTGGTGTAAACCTCGGCCCATTGTTGTGCGTCCTCGCGATTCCAACTGCCCTGAAGTTCAGAGGCCACGCCGGCGGTATCGATCGGTACCACACCTGCCTGCACCACACGCGCCAGGGTAATTTCCTGCGCCATTTTCGAATAGGTGCCTGAGGCGTCGATAACGGCAAAGACTTTATAGCCTTCGGCAACGGCGCTGATCGACGGGAAGGCCATGCAAACACTGGTGATGGTACCGGCGATAATCAGGGTTTTGCGGCCGGTCGCTTTAACGGCTGCCACAAAATCAGGGTTATCCCAGGCGTTGATCTCACCTTTGCGCGCCACATATTGCGCATGCGGGGCATTTTGGTGGATCTCAGGGATCAAAGGTCCATTCGGACCTTGCGGTACTGATGCTGTGGTAATGACCGGCAACTTGCTCAGCGTAGCGATACTGGCCAGTGCACCAGCGCGAGCGCGCAGTTCCGTCATTGGCATATCGCCGACGGTTTGGAACAGGCCACTCTGGTGGTCAATCAACAACATGACCGCGTCATTGGCATCAATAACAGGACGCTGGCCATTAAAGTTTGCTGGAGTGCTCATCTTTTATTCCTCTGTAATCGGGACGCTGAAAACAATTAATGCTGCCTAACCAAGATGTAATCTCAGTGCTTGGAAACAGTGTAGGGGCAGGGGGAAATTCCGCTAGAGGGTTAACTCAGGATGCATCGTTCTATTTAAGGAACGATAAAGGCAGGTGAAGGCGATGGCTCTTTGTGCATGCCAACGGCGTTATCGCGCCGGTACGGAACTTATTGATAGGTGATAATGCACATCGGGAATAGTTACTGTGATAAATTTTATTAACCCTATCAAATACTTGGCTTAATTCCGATAATGCCTGACTTAGCGCATTGAATTTGCACCAGATACCTCTTTGTGATTAGTAAACCGCACGTTTTGACTGTCTCTCTGCGCCCACGAGTTTTATCCTCGGACTCAATCAGTATTTGTATGATTTATAAAAATACATTCACATGGAGGAGTTCTTATGCGTTTCGACAATAAAGTGGTCATCATCACCGGGGCAGGCAACGGAATGGGGGAAGCGGCGGCACGCCGGTTTTCTGCTGAGGGCGCTACCGTGGTGCTGGCTGACTGGGCGAAGGAAGCGGTAGACAAAGTGGCGGCATCGTTGCCGAAAGGCAAGGCGCTGGCGGTGCATATCGACGTTTCTGACCACGTCGCGGTTGAAAAAATGATGAATGAAGTGGCGGATAAATTGGGCCGCATCGACGTGCTGCTGAACAATGCCGGTGTGCACGTGGCGGGCAGCGTGCTGGAAACCAGCGTAGCTGATTGGCGTCGCATCGCCGGCGTTGATATCGACGGCGTGGTGTTCTGTTCCAAGTTTGCCATGCCCTATCTGCTGAAAACCAAAGGCTGCATCGTTAACACCGCTTCGGTTTCTGGCCTGGGCGGCGACTGGGGCGCGGCATACTACTGCGCGGCCAAAGGGGCAGTGGTAAACCTGACGCGAGCCATGGCATTGGATCACGGCGGTGACGGCGTGCGGGTGAACTCGGTGTGCCCGAGCCTGGTAAAAACCAATATGACCAACGGCTGGCCGCAGGAAATTCGCGACAAATTCAACGAGCGCATTGCTTTGGGCCGAGCGGCAGAGCCGGAAGAAGTGGCGGCGGTGATGGCATTCCTGGCCAGTGACGACGCCAGCTTTATCAACGGTGCCAATATCCCGGTTGACGGTGGGGCGACCGCCTCAGACGGCCAACCGAAGATTGTTTAAGCGTTAATCATCAGGCCCGGCATCGCCGGGCCTGTGAACCTTACACGCCAATCCGATCGCGCAGCTGGTAGTAGGCTGCGCCAATGGCGGTAAACGGGATCTGCAGGTTGCGACCGCCGAAGAACGGCAGGTGTGGCAGCTTGGCAAAGGCATCGAAGCGTTCCGCATCGCCCTGCATTAACTCGGCAATCAATTTACCCGCCAGATGGGTACAGGTCACGCCGTGGCCGCTGTAGCCCTGCATGTAATAGACGTTATTTTCCAATCGGCCGAACTGCGGCATACGTGACAGCGTCAGCAGGAAATTGCCGGTCCAGCGGTAGTCGATATTCACCCCTTTCAACTGCGGGAAGGTTTTCAGCAGTTTGGGGCGGATCAGGTTGTCGATATCGTCCGGATCGCGGGCTCCGTACACCACGCCACCGCCGTACAGCAGGCGGTTATCACCGGTAATGCGGTAATAATCCAGCAGATAGTTACAGTCCTCGACGCAGTAATTTTGTGGGATCAGCGACTGCGCCACTTCCGGTGCCAGCGGCTCGGTGGCCACCACCTGTGTGCCGCAAGGCATACTGCGTTTGGCGAGTCTTGGCTCCAGTTTATCGCCCAGATAAGCATTACCGGCCACGATCACATAACGCGCCTTCACCTGCCCATTGGCGGTGCTGACCATGGCCGGTTCGCCGTGGCGGATGTTGGTCACGGCCGATTGCTCGAAGATCCGCCCACCCTGCAGACGAATGGCTTCGGCTTCACCGAGCGCCAGATTCAATGGATGAATATGACCACCGCTATGATCCAGCAGCGCGCCGACGTAGCGATCGCTATTGACCTCTTGACGGATACGTCCGGCGTCCAGCAGCTCAAGTTGAGTATTACCGTAGCGTTCCCAGTTCTGCTTCTGCTCGATCAACGCGTGGTATTGCCGGTTGTTCAGTGCGGCGAAGATGCCGCCGGGGCGATAGTCACATTCGATGGCGTACCTTTGGATACGGCTGCGAATGATCTCTGCGCCCTCAAACATCATACTGCCGAGAACGCGGGCGCTTTCTGCCCCATAGCGTTGTTCAATCACGTCAATATCGCGGCTGTAAGAGTTGACCAGTTGGCCGCCATTACGGCCGCTGGCACCGAAACCGATGCGCGCAGACTCCAGCAACACCACGTTATAACCGGCTTCCACCAGAAACAGTGCGGAAGACAGACCGGTATAGCCACCGCCGACGATGCAGACGTCGCATTCGATCGAGTCATTTAACTGCGGGTAGGGCGCGTGGCTGTTGGCCGAGGCCGCATAATAGCTTTTTACATGTTCAGTCATGATATCTGCCCTTATTCCAGCGAAATCCAGGTGGTTTTCAGTTCGGTGAATTTTTCCAGCGCGTGCAGCGATTTGTCGCGACCGTTACCGCTTTGCTTGTAGCCGCCGAAGGGCACCGTCATATCGCCGTCGTTGTAGTTATTGACGAACACCGTACCGGCTTTTAACTGGCGAGCCAGTCGATGGGCGCGGGACAGGTCACGCGTCCAGATGGCGGCACCCAGACCGTATTCGCTATCGTTGGCCAACTGCATGGCCTGCTGTTCACCGCTAAAACTGGTGACCGCCAGCACCGGGCCGAAAATCTCGTCACGCGCCACGCTCATGGTGTTATCCACCTGGGTAAGAATGGTCGGGCCGAGGTAGCCGACATGACCGTTTTGTGGGTGTTCGCGACCGTCGAGGAACAGGTCGGCGCCCTGGCTCAGACCCTGTTCGATATAGTCAGCCACTTTCTCGCAGTGGCCCTGATCGATCAGCGTGCCCATCACCGTCGCCGGATCGAGCGGATCGCCCGGGGCGAAGGCTGCCGCATGTCGCCGTAGCGCCTCTAAGAACGCCTGCTGAATACTCTCTTCCACCAGCAGCCGGGTGCCGGCAATGCACACCTGTCCCTGATTATAGAAGATGCCGGCGGCGGCACTCTGCGCGGCCTTGTCCAGATCCGGGCAGTCGGCAAAGATGATATTGGCGCTCTTGCCGCCAGCCTCCAGCCAGACCCGCTTCATATTGGATTGGCCGGCGTAAATCATCAGCTGTTTGGCGACCTGGGTGGATCCGGTAAAGGTCAGGGCGTCGACGTCGTTGTGCAGCGCCAGCGCCTTGCCGGCATCATGACCGTAGCCGGGCACGATGTTCAGCACGCCGTCCGGCAGACCGGCCAACTGGGCCAGCTTGCCCAGATAGATCGCGGTCAACGGGGATTTCTCGGAGGGCTTAAGGATCACGCTATTGCCGCTGGCCAGCGCCGGACCGAGTTTCCAGCAGGCTAATAACAGCGGGAAATTCCACGGCACTATGGCACCCACTACGCCGATCGGCTCGCGTTCAATCAACGCCAGCGCATCACCGCCGGTGGGGGCGATTTCACCATAAACCTTGTCGACCGCTTCGGCGTACCAGCGCAGGCAGCGGATGGCTCCCGGTACGTCATCGCGCAGGCTATGGCGGATCGGCTTGCCGGTATCCAGCGTTTCCAGCAGCGCCAGTTCCTCCTGATGCTGTTCCATCAGGTTCGCCAACTGCAACAAAGTGGCTTTTCGCTGTGCCGGAGCCGCCCTGGACCAGTCACCGCGCTCAAATACTTCACGCGCTGCGCAGACCGCGAGATCGATATCGACGCCGCTGCCCCGGGCAACCTGGGTCAACTCGCGTTGCCCGGCAGGATCCTCCACGGCAAAGGTTTGGCCTTCGACGGCCTGCTGGTAGCGGCCATTGATAAACAGTCGGTTCTCAATTTTCAGGGCTTGCGCCCGGTGTTGCCAATACTGCAAATGGTGGAAGTCCATACCTTGCTCCGTTGATCAGAATGTCGTCGGCGTATGGGCGCTGATAATCCGGCAAATCCGCGCCGACGTGTTGCTGAAACTGTGGGGAATGCCGGTGTTGATGGCGTAGCTCTGGCCCGCCAGCAGGTGATAGGCCTGCCCGTTGACCTGCAGTACCACTTCACCTTCCAGCAGGGTGCCGATCTCTTCCCCCTGATGCTTGATACGTTCGCCGGTGGTGGTACCCGGTTCATAGGTTTCGATCATCATCGCCAGGGTGCGATTAGGGTCGCCGTTGTGGATCAATTTCATCGATACCCCCTGGCTGCCAATCTCAATCAGATCCTGGCTGTCGATAACAATCTGTGGTTCATCCGGTATTTCCGGTTCGGCGAAAAACGCCGACAGTGACAGCCCGTATACCGTCAGCAGTTTTTGCAAGGTACTGATGGCCGGGCTGACCTTGTCCTGCTCGATGGTGCTGATGGCGCTGTGGGTTAATCCAGACAGTTCGGCCGCGCGGCGCTGCGATAATCCCAATTGCTGGCGGATTTGCGACAGGCGTTTTCCCGGTGCCAAGCTGACATCGCTCATGGGCGTTTTTCCTTTTGATAGTTCCGACAGGCGCTAATGAACCCCTCAAACAGCAGGCGTGACAGGGCGTACTCCTCACTGTTCCATTCCGGGTGCCATTGCACACCCAACGCAAAAGGCTGGTCGCGCAGACTGATGGCCTCCACCAACCCATCGGCGGCGTGGGCCTCAATGCGTACGCCAGGGCCGAGGCTTTTTGCCCCCTGGCCATGCAGTGAGTTGACCCAGAATCGGTTGCAATCCGGTATCAGCTGCGAGAGCAAGCCGCCTTCCTGAACGATGACTTCGTGGGCGGGGGCGTATTGTTGTTCCAGCGGCAGGTCGTGATCTTCACGGTGTTCGAGCAGTTCGGGTAATTCAAACAGCCGACGGTGCAGGGTGCCCTGGCTGGCGACCACCATTTCTTGCATACCGCGGCAAATGGCGAAAAGGGGAATGCGCCTGTCGAGCGAGTGGCGGATCAGTGCCAGGCTCAATTCATCTCGCCCGGGATCGGCGTCAGGCTCATCGCCGTTTTCACCATAAAGGTGCGGCTGCACATTACTGGGGCTGCCCGGCAGCAGAATACCGTCAAGGTGCTCCAGCAATTCTTCCAGAAGTTTCGGTTCCGCCAGCGCGTGTGGCAGGGCGATTGGCAGCCCTCCTGCAGCAACTACGGCATTTAGGTACTTTTCTTGCAAGGTCTGAGTGAGGTGCTCGTTTAACCTATACCTGCACATCACTACGCCGACCACTGGTCTGTTAAATATATTGCCCATGCTATCCCCTTGGTATGTTCGAAATTATGAACGATAAGCTTCTCCAGTGCCGTTTTCGTTCAATATTTTATAAATCTAGCAGTCAAATGGGCAATATTCAAACTCAAAGTAACACTTGCAAAACAATTTTGTTGCATCTATGTTTCATTGGTGGACATTATATTGAGCAAGATGGTCAAAAAACATCGACGGCAATAAGTGTGAGAACCACAGACAAAAACATACATGGCGGGTGAATCATGCAGACCAACATAGTAGAAGTGGAAAACTTTGTTCAGCATCATGAAGAAAAGCGAAGTAGCGCGTTCCAGCGTGAAGTGAAGAACTACCTGGAGCGTTATCCATTAACTCAGCACGTTGACGTTCTGCTGACCGACCTTAACGGCAGCTTCCGCGGCAAACGTATCCCGGTCGCTGGGTTGAGCAAGCTGGAGAAGGGGTGTTACTTCCCGGCGTCGGTGTTTGCAATGGATATTCTCGGCAACGTGGTTGAGGAAGCCGGACTGGGGCAGGAGCTGGGCGAGCCGGACCATATCTGTGTGCCGGTACTGGGCACCCTGACACCGTCGGCGGCGGATCCGCAATATATCGGCCAGGTGTTGCTCACCATGCTCGATGAAGATGGTACTCCCTTTGACGTTGAACCGCGCAATGTGCTGAACCGAGTGTGGCAGCGTTTGCGTCAGCGCGGGTTATCCCCCGTAGTAGCGGTAGAGTTGGAGTTCTATCTCATCGATCGCCAGCGCGATTCGGAAGGCTATCTGCAGCCGCCGTGTGCGCCGGGCACCCAGGAACGCAACACCCAGAGCCAGGTGTACTCGGTCGATAACCTCAACCACTTTGCCGATGTGTTGAGCGAGATTGACGAATTGGCGCGTATGCAGGGCCTGCCGGCCGATGGCGCGGTGGCGGAGGCCTCACCCGGCCAGTTTGAAGTTAACCTGCATCATACCGACAACGTCCTGCAGGCCTGTGACCATGCGCTGGCGTTAAAACGCCTGATCCGCATGGTGGCGGAAAATCACAACATGCAGGCCACCTTTATGGCCAAGCCCTACGAAGAACACGCCGGTAGCGGCATGCATGTTCATATCAGCATGCTGGATCGGCAGGGCAACAACGTACTGGCAGATGATGACGGTGAAGACTCCGCGCTGCTGAAACAGGCGCTGGCCGGGATGATTGCCCTGATGCCTTCTTCTATTGCGTTGCTGGCACCGAACGTTAACGCCTATCGTCGTTTCCAGCCGGGCATGTATGTGCCGACCCAGGCGTCCTGGGGCCATAACAACCGCACCGTGGCGCTGCGCATTCCCTGCGGCGATCGCGACAGTCATCGCGTGGAATATCGCGTAGCCGGTGCTGACGCCAACCCTTATCTGGTCATGGCGACCATTCTGGCAGGCATTGTCTACGGCCTGGAAACCACGCTGCCGCTGCAAGAGCCGGTCACCGGCAACGGGCTGGAGCAGGAGGGGCTGCCGTTCCCGATCCGCCAAAGCGATGCGTTGTATGAATTTGAGCATCAGCCGGTACTCAATGCCCTGCTGGGCGAAAGGTTCAGCCATGTTTACCTGGCTTGTAAAACGGATGAGCTGGTGCAGTTCGAGCGCCTGATCACCGAAACCGAAATCGAGTGGATGCTGAAAAACGCCTGACCCGCTCGACGCCAATCCTACCGCGCGCGTATGGCGCATTCCGCCGGCTATCCTGTGGCCTGCGATGCTGCGCGCTGCGGTAAAGCATTGCTTCCACTTTGGCGTACAGGACGCCGGCGAGGAAATAACCATGACAGCCATAACTGTTTCATCCGTCTGCGCAGGCATCTGCCTGTGCCGCAGTGAATACGGGCCAGCCGCTGGCCGAGTTTTAGTGTCTTTAAATCGTACCTCCCGCCGCCTGAGCAGCAGTTTCCCCGCGGCCTCTCTGAATGACGTTAAACGGTTACCAGCAGAGGACAACGAGGGGAAGAGCCATGACGACTAATGTGACTGACGTCAATGAGGCGGCCAAGCCGCAACTGCGTAAAAGCCTGAAGCTGTGGCAGGTGGTGATGATGGGGCTGGCCTATCTGACGCCAATGACGGTGTTCGACACCTTTGGGATTGTTTCCGGACTCACCGACGGCCACGTACCGGCCTCCTATATACTGGCGCTGGCCGGCGTGCTGTTTACCGCCATCAGCTACGGCAAACTGGTGCGCCAGTTCCCTACCGCCGGTTCAGCCTACACCTATGCGCAGAAGGCCATTAATCCGCACGTCGGTTTTTTGGTGGGTTGGTCTTCGTTGCTCGACTATCTGTTCCTGCCGATGATCAATACCCTGTTGGCGAAGATTTACCTGACGGCGTTGTTCCCTGAAGTGCCGCCGTGGATATGGGTCGTGGGCTTTGTGATTATCATTACCGCCATCAACCTGAAAAGCGTCAATCTGGTGGCCAACTTCAATACCCTGTTCGTACTGGCCCAGGTGGCGATCATTGTGGTGTTTATCTTCCTGGTGGTGCGCGGCCTGCATAACGGTGAAGGGCTGGGGACGGTGTGGAGCCTGCAACCCTTCGTCAGCGAAAATGCGCATCTACTGCCGATTATCACCGGTGCGACCATTTTGTGTTTCTCGTTCCTCGGCTTTGATGCGGTAACCACGCTGTGTGAAGAAACGCCCGATGCCGCCCGGGTGATCCCGCGCGCTATCTTCCTGACTGCGCTGTATGGCGGGGTGATCTTCATCAGCGTGTCATTCTTTATCCAACTGTTTTTCCCGTCCATTCAGCGTTTCCATCAGCCGGATGCGGCACTGCCGGAAATTGCGCTGTACGTGGGCGGCAAGCTGTTCCAGTCGATTTTCCTGTGTGTCACCTTTATCAACACTCTGGCCTCGGGCCTGGCGTCGCATGCCAGCGTTTCGCGGCTGTTGTATGTGATGGGCCGCGATAACGTATTTCCGGAAAAATATTTTGGCTATATCCACCCGAAATGGCGCACGCCTTCACTCAACGTGCTGCTGGTAGGGTTGGTCGCACTGTCCGCGTTGTCTTTTGACCTGGTCACGGCGACCGCATTGATCAACTTCGGTGCGCTGGTGGCCTTTACCTTCGTTAACCTGTCGGTGATCAGTCATTTCTATATTCGCGAGGGGCGGAATAAGAGCTGGAAGGATCGCTTCAACTATCTGTTCCTGCCCTTGGTCGGGGCGTTAACGGTCGGCGTGTTGTGGCTAAACCTGGAAAAAAGCTCGCTGACCATGGGATTGATCTGGGCGGTTATGGGCTTTGGTTACCTGGCGTATCTCACCCGGCGTTTCCGCCAGCCGCCACCGCAGCTGGAACGGCAACCTCAGCAATAACTGAGTCAGGCGGGGGGGCCCGCCTTTCTTTTTATCCTTTCGGGCAGTAGAGTGAAAATACCGATAAAAAATAACCGATTGGATCACCGCCATGCCTTCACTCCCCGTTTCGTATAAAGCCACTTTGCTCGGTCTGCTGGCAATCCTGCTGTGGAGCAGCGTGGTTGGCCTGATCCGCAGCGTCAGCGAAGGGTTGGGGCCCATTGGCGGTGCTGCGATGATCTACAGCGTCAGCGCGGTTTTTTTGCTGTTAGCGCTGCGCCTGCCAAACCTTCGTCAGTTTCCGCGTGCCTATCTGATCCTCGGCAGTCTGCTGTTTGTCAGCTATGAGATCTGTCTGTCGCTGTCGCTGGGCTATGCCAACACCCGCCTGCAGGCCATCGAAGTAGGGATGATCAACTACCTCTGGCCCTGTTTCACCGTACTGATGGCGCTGGTGTTTAACGGACAAAAGGCCAAATGGTGGCTGTTGCCCGGACTATTACTGTCATTGTTCGGTATCGGTTGGATCATGAGCGGCGAGGGCGGTTGGTCGCCGGCGCAAATGCTGGCAAACGTGCGCAGCAATCCATTGAGTTATTCGCTGGCCTTCGGTGGCGCGATAATTTGGGCGTTATATTGCAATCTGACCAAGAAAATTGCCCAGGGCCATAACGGCGTAGTGCTGTTTATTACCCTGACCGCCGTTGCGCTGTGGGTGAAATACGCCTTTAGCCACGAAAGCGGCATGCAGTTCACCCTGCCGGTGACCCTGACGTTACTCTGTGCCGGCATGGCGATGGGCGCGGGGTACGCGGCATGGAATGTGGGTATTTTGCACGGCAATATGACGCTATTGGCGACGGTGTCTTATTTTACCCCGGTGCTGTCGGCAGTGTTTGCCGCACTGGTATTGAATACCGCACTGACCGCAAGTTTCTGGCAGGGCGTGCTAATGGTGACTCTGGGATCGTTAATTTGTTGGCGTGCAACCCGAGGAAACTAACGGAAATGATCCGCCGGTTGCCCAATGTTGAACTAGAATCTAACTAGCAGACAAACATGAAGGAACATAACAATGAGAGACGATATCCAATTCATTCAACAGCCAGAGATTGACGGTGGAAGTTATATGCGTGGTGATACCGTGCGCCTGACTACTGCCAATCTGCGCCATGAATATCAGCTTGATGTCAGCATTCTGCGCCGGGAAGACAAGCTGATTTATGGTTCGGTGATCGCCGCCGCGCCGAAGGTGGATATCCCGCCCAAGGAGTGGGAGATCCAGCCGGGGCAAGAGGTGGTGTTCCGTAAGGAAAATATCGCCAAAGCGATACCTTCAATTAGCTGAATCCTGGCAAGTGTTCCGCCGTATCCTCCGTTTTCCTCAGCAGTATTCCCAAGAAAAGCCGGTGCTAAAAACACCGGCTTTTTCATTTCTACGACAGACCCGGTAACTTTTTTGTGCTGAGCACAATTGGCACAGAAACTGCTTTAAAAATCACCGTGCATGATAAAAATCACAGCGATCGTGAATTTTCATGAAACATAATTTGACAAATGTGAACGCAATCGATTACCTATTCGCGAAATGCATAACTGGATCACAGATTCTTACACCCGGTGATTTCTATAATGCGCGCGTCGCCAAAGAAGTTTGTAAGCGGAGGCAACGCCAGGTGTCGTCAGACTCATTGTCATCTTTTCTAACGGGCAGGAAATGGCCCTTTAAGCATGTGGTAATAAAATGAAAAAAATAGCTCTCGCAGCAGGTATCCTGCTCGCAGCGTCTTACAGTGCATCATCAATGGCTGATAGCAAAGACAGCCAATACGTCTCGGATTGGTGGCACCAGAGCGTTAACGTGGTGGGTAGCTACCACACACGTTTCGGACCTCAGTTGAACAACGATGTTTACCTGGAGTACGAAGCCTTCGCTAAAAAAGATTGGTTTGATTTCTATGGCTACGTCGATGTGCCTAAATTCTTCGGCGTTGGCAACACCCCGGACCGCGGCATCTGGGACAAGGGCTCACCGATGTTTATGGAGATCGAACCTCGTTTCTCTATCGACAAACTGACCGGTACCGATCTGAGCTTTGGTCCATTCAAAGAATGGTACTTCGCCAACAACTACATCTATGACCTGGGCCACGACACCGACGGCCGTCAGAACACCTGGTACATGGGTCTGGGCACCGATATCGAGACCGGCTTGCCAATGAGCCTGTCGATGAACATCTATGCCAAATACCAGTGGGAAAACTACCAGGCTGCCAACGAAAACAGCTGGGATGGTTACCGCTTCAAGGTGAAATACTTTGTGCCGCTGACCCAACTGTGGGGCGGCAATCTGAGTTACATCGGCTTTACCAACTTTGACTTTGGTTCCGATCTGGGCAAAGACAGCAACTGGACCGACGGCACTGGCAAACAGGTCCGCACCAGCAACTCGATCGCTTCCAGCCATATTCTGGCGCTGAACTACGATCACTGGCACTACTCCTTCGTGGCTCGTTATTTCCATAACGGTGGCCAATGGCAGGATGGGGCAGATATTGGTACCCCGCAGGGTCCAATCAAATCTACCGGCTGGGGTTACTATCTGGTTGCCGGTTATAACTTCTGATTTTCCGTGGTATCAGAAACAGAAAACCCCGCTTTGGCGGGATTTTTTTTCGTCATCACTGCACTTGTTCAGCGGGTAAATGTCGCACCGGCATAAATAATCGTCCTTTGATTACGTGGCATTCATTATCAATCCAACTGATGATTTGTTCACGGCTCACGCCTTCGGATTGCGCGTAGCGGTGAAGATCGCCATTAAAGTGCTGCGTGATGTATTCCATGAGGGTCATTTGCATGTCTTTTGCTCCTGAACGCCCACCCGTTGCCAACTGGCCACCGCGGGAGGTTAAGGTTTCTCAGACGCTGAATTTAAAGTATTGGCAACCAAATCTCAACAAAAAGCACCGTATCGGTGCATCTGATGTCTAATTATTGGTAAAAAGAATCCCGCACTGAGTGGCGGGAAATCGTCCGAATTATCATTCTGGATGATAATAAATGATTTGAGGTGCGACGAAAAAGAGCAAGCTAACTCTTTTTTGTGACACTGCCAAACTACGGCAAGGCCTATTTCGCTGCAAGAAAAATTTCGGTTTAAAATTCGGTTTTATCGAATTGTTTTGCGCTGGAATAATCTTTCGTAACATTACCTGCCAAAGGTCTCTAAATGGGATCACACTCTCAGAGCTTTCCGTATGCTTTATAGGGGAAATTAGGCTTATAGTGACGCAATAACCCGTGCAGGAAGTGACATTATGAACAAACGTCGTACTACTCTTACAGTGCTGGCGCTGATTGCTTCGTTGGGCCTGTCATCCGCCCCGGTTTGGGCCGATAAAGGAGGCAACGGTAACGGTCATGGCCACAACGGTAATCAGGGTAATAAAGCCAAGGGCAACGAGAACGACCAGGGGCTGGTTTCCGTCAGCATTTCCCGCGATCGTGCACGTTCACTGGCGCGAAACTATGGTTTGACCGGCTACCGCTCTTTGCCGCCGGGGATTGCAAAAAATCTGGCGCGCGGCAAGCCGTTGCCTCCGGGCATCGCCAAGAAAATGGTGCCATCGCCCATGTTGCACGAGCTGCCTTACTATCCGGGCTATGAATGGCGTATTGCCGGTGACGATTTGGTGCTGGTAGCACTGAGTACTGCCCTGGTGGCCTCGGTGATCAACGGCGTATTTAACTAAGTTACGCTTTCCGTTTTAAAGCCTCGCTTCGGCGAGGCTTTTTATTTGCCTGAAGCAGGGGGAACGTGGTGAACTCTTTTCCAGGTTATTTTCGAGAAGATAAGGGAATTGTCATGTTCAGGACGTTATTGATTGCCTGCTGCCTGGTCAGCTTTTCCGCGCTGGCGGACGGTGGTGCAGCGCTCGGCGAACTGGTTAATCAGCGGCTGGCTTATATGAAAGACGTTGCCGGTTACAAGGCACAACAGCATCTGCCGATCGAGGACTTGGCGCAGGAGTCTAAAGTGCTGGCTGGCGCGCAAGCAGAGGCAAATCGCCTGGGATTGGATCCGCTCACGGTACGGCCGTTTATCCTGGCGCAAATGGATGCCGCCAAGGCAATTCAGTACCGTTTCCGCGCAGACTGGCTGGCACAACCGGAAAGTGACTGGCAGCCGCGCCCGCTGGATAGCGTGCGGCCGCAGATTGCCGAACTCAGCAGCCGCATTTTACAGCGGCTGGCGCAGCAGTTGAAAGCCGGCCCGCTGACCGAAACTGCCCGTAACAGTTTCATCCATGCTCTAACGCAGACTAACCTCAGTGAGGCCGACAAGCAGCGGCTGTTTACCGCCTTACTGGCCGTTCGGGCCCGCAAACCGGGGTGATCAGCAGGATTAATCGCCACCGGCACCGCTACGCTGAAAGGTCAGCACCCGGCTGCGATTGGCGATCAAGTCCACGCTGTAACCACGAAAGTACAGGCAAAAACGTTTCTGCCACGGGCCGTCACTGCTTTCGACCAACATGCGGCCCTGACCCAGAGAGCTGATAGTGCCGTACTGCGCTGCGGGGCCCACGCCGATGTGTACCTGGTCACCGCAAATTTCAAAGGCGGTGCGGTATTGCGGGTGATACCACAAACCCTGCACGTGTTTCAGACACTCGCGGTTGGTCGTTACCGGCAGGAAACGGCGCGCCACGTGGCAGACTTCACCCTCAACCGCTTCACCGGTCCATTTCAGCCGCATTGGCATATGGGCGGAAAGCGAGACCGCGTAGCCGTCATCGGCCTGATACAGCGATTCATCACTCCCCATATAGGCGACATTGCCGTCCTTCACTTCCAGCCAGTAGGGATCGGCCACCGTGGTGTAAATGCCATCGGGAATGGCGCTGCTGCGTTGCGGTAGTGTTTCGCCCAGTAAGGCGGCCATCACCTGCAATGCCATACCGAAACTGTCGCAGTCCTCGCGGTTAGCCACCAGCGCAACACCGGCTTGCCGATCGGGTGCCAGCAGGAAGTAGCTTTTGTAACCGGCGTGGGAACCTCCGTGTCCCAGCAGACGATGTTTGCCGAGCGGGGTTTGCGCCAGCCCCAATCCGTAAGCGCTCAGTTGGCCCTGATTGAGATGACGCGGGGCGCTCAGTTGCGCCAGTACGCCGCGCCCCGGCCCCTGATCGGCCAGAAGCGTTTGCAACCAGCGAGTGAGGGCATTGGCGCTGCCGGTCAGACTGCCGGAGGCGGAGAGATGCAGGCCGGCACTGGCCAGTTGCCAACCCTGTTTTGAACGCCAATAACCGGGGGTTAACCCCGGCACCACGTCAAACCAGCTCTCTGGCGCCCGCAGCTGCACTTTTAGCGGCTCGGCGATGTGTTGCTGCACCAGTTGGTCAAAGTCATACCCCTTGGCTTGCAGCGCCGCCTCAACCAACCGGTAGCCGGTATTGGTATAGGTTATTTCGCTGCCGGCCGGATAGTTCAGCCCGCCAAGCCCCTGAAGGAACTGCATCACCGGTTGTGCTTCGCTGCGGGTATGTACCGAGATGCCCAACAGCCCGAGGGTTTCACGCACGTCAGGCAGCCCACTGGTCATGTCGAGCGCCTGGCCGACAGTGACGTCCGCCAGCGGAACCAGTAGCTCAGGCAGCAAGTCGCCAAGGCGGTCATCCAGGCTCAGGGCGTTGTCGGTGGCATTCAGCGCCAGCGCGGCAAAAATATGCTTGGTCACCGACGCGTAACGCACCACGCTGTCGGCGGTAAAAGGCGTGTTTTGTGCCAGATCGGCCAGACCGGCGCTGGCGCACGCCTGGATCTGTGCGGCGTTGAACAGGGTAATGGCGCCACCGGGCTCGCCGCCGTGCTGCCAGTCAGCCAGCAGCCGCTCGGCGACAGCCTGCGCGGCGCGCCAGTTTAGTGGGATTTCAGACATACATCGCCTCCAGAGTGAGTTCCTGATTTGTGCCTCAGCGGGCTTTTCGCCAGATTGTCGCGTACCGCGAAATCCCTGTGCCGCTGTTTTGTGCGCTGTTCCGACCAGATAGGCAGATTTTCGGTCAAAACTGCGATGCAGTACGCAAATCGAAACGGTGACAGGGAGGCGGTAGCCGTGTGCCAGAAAATCAGCCGACAAAAAATTGCTGTTCGGAGGGCGTGGTGTCTGCGGGGCAATAACGCGGCCCCGCAGCAGGGTCGAAAAGGGTTAACGCGGCGGGTCGTTCCAGGCAAGCAGGCTGTCGATCATTTGTTTCAGCAGGCGTTGCAGGGAGGCCGCGCGCTGCGGATCAAAGGCAAAGGGATACTGCTCGGACATGTAGTTCACCTGCGCCAACTCCAGTTGGATCGCATGCTGCTGCTGGTGCGGTTGGCCATAAGCGCGAGTGATATAACCGCCCTTGAAGCGGCCGTTAAGCACGTGGGTGAACTGCTGTTGTTGTTCACAACAGGCAACCAGACGGTCGCTCAGCGCCGGGGCGCAGCTTTCGCCGCCGTTGGTACCCAGATTGAGATCCGGCAGTTTACCGTCGAATAAACGTGGGATCACCGAGGCAATAGAGTGCGCATCAAACAGCAGCGCGTAGCCGTGTTTAGCCTTTAACCGCGCCAGTTCGGCTTGCAACTGCTGATGGTACGGCTGCCAGATCTGCTGCAGATAGCCGGCCCGTTCCTGGTCAGAAGGCGCCTTGCCCGGCAGAAAGCTCGGGCGGCCGTCAAACAGCACGTCCGGGTACAGGCCAGTGGTGGCGGTGGTATACAGCGGCTTATCGTCCGCCGGGCGGTTCAGGTCAATGACAAAGCGCGAGTAATTACCGACTAGCACGCTGGCGCCCATCGCACGGGCAAAGTCATATAACTGCGGGATATGCCAGTCGGTGTCGGGCAGGGGGCGAGCTTCCTCGGTCAAACCGGCCTCAACCGCCGGAGTGAGCCGGGTTCCGGCGTGGGGAATGCTGATCAGCAGCGGCAGGCTGCCGGCGTGGAAATTAAAAGGATCGCGAATGGTCATTGACGTACTTCTCCTCGGAAAATCACCGTACAGGGCAGTTGTCCACCCAACCAATAAGCCAGTTCAGCCGGTCGCGACAGCGGCCAGTGTATAAAGTCGGCCACCTTGCCGGTTTCCAGCGTGCCGTGGCTCGCCTGCAGGCCCAGCGCTTTCGCCGCGTGGGTCGTTACGCCCGCCAAAGCTTCTTCAGGCGTCAGGCGGAACAGTGTGCAGGCCATGTTGATCATCAGGCGCAGCGACAGTGCCGGAGAGGTGCCTGGGTTGGCGTCGCTGGCAATCGCCATCGCCACGTTGTGTTTACGGAATAAATCAACCGGTGGGCATTGGGTTTCGCGCAGCAGGTAGTAAGCGCCCGGCAGCAGCACCGCAACGGTACCGGCGTCGCCCATCGCCCGGGCATCCTGCTCGGTGGCATATTCCAGATGATCGGCGGAAAGCGCATGGTGCTGCGCCGCCAATTCGCTGCCTCCCAGCGCGGAAAGCTGTTCGGCATGCAGTTTTACCGGCAGTCCGGCGGCTTCTGCGGCGGCAAACACTCGCGCTACCTGTGCCGGCGAGAACGCCAGATGTTCACAAAAGGCGTCAACCGCGTCAGCCAGCCCGGCGGCTGCGGCCTGAGGAATGATGGTGTTGCACACCAAATCGATATAGTCGTCGGCCCGATTGGCATATTCCGGCGGCAGTGCGTGCGCCGCCAGGCAGGTGGTTTTCACCTCTACCGGCAGCAGTTCGCCCAGTCGCCGCGCCACGCGCAGCATTTTCAGTTCGCTTTCCGGCGTCAGTCCATAACCGGATTTGATCTCCACGCAGGTCACGCCTTCCGCCAGCAGAGGGCGTAACCGGAACAGAGCCTGTTCCAGCAGCCGTTCTTCGTCGGCATCGCGGGTGGCCTTGACCGTGGAAATGATGCCGCCGCCTTGAGCGGCGATCTCGGCATAGCTCACGCCGTTCAGGCGCTGTTCGAACTCTGCGCTGCGGTTGCCGCCGAACACCAGGTGGGTGTGGCAGTCGACAAAGCCCGGCGTGATGATGCCGCCGTCGAATTTCACCCTTTCATCTGCGGTAAGCGTCGCCGGCAGCGCGTCATATTCGCCCAGCCAGACAATTTTGCCGTCGCGCGTGGCGATCGCGCCGTTGCTAAGGGTGTGATACTTGCCGTCGCGCATGGTGACGATGTCGGCCCCATACCACAGGCTGTCGCAGTGAGTCTCAGAAGTCATGGCTTTTCTCCGCCGGAGCCTTGGCTCCCACATGGTTGTATATACAATTAAAAACAACCTAGCGCATTCATTGAGTTGTCACAAGAGGCGGGATAAAAATTTGTTATCGGGATGTGATCGTTGTGGAAGGACGGGTGCCAAAGCAGCACCCGCCGGGCTCAGACTTCGCTGGTGAAGCGGCCAAACAGTTGATAGCGGCTGCCGGGGTACAGCAGGCGCGCCGAGGTCACGACGGTTTTGCCGGACCAGGTGCGGCGATGGATCAGCAGGCCGGGTTCGTGGTCTTCCAGTTGCAGCAGTTCGCGCTCATGGTGGGTTGGCACCACGGCTTCCACGATGTGCTCGCCTGCGGTCAGCGGGGCGGCCTGCGTCAGGTAGATATAAGGCGTGACGCGATCGAAATCCTGCAGCATGTAGTCGGGGGCTATCAGAGGATTGACGCAGCGGTCTTCCACCTGCACCGGCAGGTCGTTTTCATAATGCACGATTTGCGAATAGAACAGCTGCTGGCCGGGTTGAATGCCTAGCGCCAGCGCTTCTTCTTCACTGGCCGGACGGGCCTTTAGCTGCAGGATCTTGCTGCTGTGGCGGTGGCCACGGGCGGCGATTTCGTCGGCGATGTTATGCACTTCCAGCAGCGCGGTGTGCGCTTTGGCTTCGGCGACAAAGGTCCCGACGCCCTGCATGCGGATCAGGAAACCTTCGGTGGTCAGTTCGCGCAGCGCACGGTTGATGGTCATGCGACTGACGCCAAGCTCGGCCACCAGTTCACTTTCCGAGGGGACGCGTTGGTGCGGTAACCAGTGGCCGGCACGGATTTGGTTTACGATCGCCTGCTTGACCCGTTGATAGATCGGGGCGGGGGTATCGCTCATGGCAGCAGCCAGTTGCAGCACGGTCTGTTGATCAACCAAGACGTTAACCTCGTCAAATAAAAAAATAATAACACCAGTTTACTGTTGGTGTCGGCGTATGTATATGTATATACAACTAAGGGCCGGTTCGCCACAGCAATGCGATGGGCCAGTGCATTTTTCGGATGCGCGATTATCGCGCGTTATTAGCCGTTACACTAACAGTGGAATTCTGCCATGCCTGCTTATTTTGCCTCACGTGCTCTGCTTCCTGAAGGCTGGGCGCATAACGTTCGGCTGGACGTTAATGCGCAAGGTCACCTGACACAGGTGACTGCCGATGCCGATCCTGAGGGCTGCACCCGACTGCACGGCGACGTAGTGCCGGGTATGCCGAACCTTCACTCTCACGCCTTTCAGCGCGCGATGGCCGGTCTGGCGGAGGTGGCGGGCAATCCGCAGGACAGTTTCTGGACCTGGCGCGATCTGATGTACCGCCTGGTACAACGACTGACGCCGGAGCAGGTCGAGGTGATCGCCCGTCAACTGTATATCGAAATGCTGAAAGGGGGTTATACCCAGGTGGCCGAGTTCCACTATCTGCATCACGGTGCCGACGGCAATCCTTATGCCGATCGTGGTGAAATGACCGGGCGGCTTAGTCAGGCGGCGGCGCAGGCGGGGATCGGCATGACGCTATTGCCGGTGTTGTATAGCTACGCCGGGTTCGGCGGTCAGCCCGCCCAGTCTGGGCAAAGACGTTTTATCCAGGATGCGGACGGCTATCTGGAACAACAGCAGGCGATCGCGCGGCAGTTAGTGGATCAGCCCCTGCAGAACCAGGGCTTGTGCTTCCACTCGCTGCGTGCGGTGGAACTGGGCCAGATGCAGCAGGTGCTGGCGGCATCCGATCAAGCGCTGCCGGTGCATATCCACATCGCCGAGCAGCAAAAAGAGGTCAATGACTGCCTGTCCTGGAGCGGTCGCCGTCCGGTGGCCTGGTTGTATGAGCATCTGCCGGTGGATAGCCGCTGGTGTCTGGTGCACGCCACCCATCTTGATCGGGACGAACTTGAGCAGTTGGCACGCAGCAAGGCAGTGGCGGGCCTGTGCCTGACCACCGAAGCCAATCTGGGCGACGGTATCTTCCCCGGTGATGCTTATCTGCAGCATCAGGGCCGCTGGGGTATAGGTTCCGACAGCCATGTGTCGCTCAACGTGGTAGAGGAGCTGCGCTGGTTCGAATACGGTCAGCGCCTGCGCGACCAGCGGCGTAACCGCCTGACCACGCCAGAGCAGCCTGCGGTAGCTGACGTGCTTTACCAGCAGGCCCTGCAGGGTGGAGCGCAGGCCTGTGGCGCGCCGATCGGTCGTTTGCAAAGCGGCTACCGTGCCGACTGGCTGGTGCTGGACGGTGACGATCCTTACCTGGCCGCTGCGCCGGACGCCTCCATTCTGAATCGCTGGTTGTTTGCCGGGGGGAAAGAACAAATTCGCGACGTGTTTGTCGGCGGCCGTCAGGTGATCGACCAGGGGCGTCATAGGTTACAGCAGCAAAGCAGCACGGCGTTCTTGCAGGTGCTGAAAACCTTCCAGCAGGAGGCATAATGAGCCTGACGCGTTTTGATTTTGCTGCGTTGCCGGTCACGCCGTGGCGCAATGGCGGCGGGGAAACCCGCGAGATTGCCTGCTGGCCGCCGGAGGCTCAGGACTTTGACTGGCGCGCCAGTATCGCTACCATCGCGCAGGACGGCCCGTTTTCGGCGTTCAACGGCATAGATCGCTCTATCACCCTGCTGGAAGGTGACGGTGTCCACCTGTTCAGCGCAGGGCAGATTGATCATCATCTGGCACAGGTCGGCGAACCGTTCGCATTCTCCGGCGATGTGGCGCTGCAGGCGACCTTGCTGGGGGGCAGCAGTCAGGATTTCAATATCATGACCCGGCGCGGGCGCTGGGCTGCCAGGGTGCAACGCGTAACAGCGGCGACCACGCTGCCGGTGCAACATGCGGGCGTGCTGTATGTGTTGCAGGGACGTTGGGTTTTGGGTGACGGTGTCACTTTGACGGTGCGTGAAGGTGGCTGGTGGGCGGCAGGTGAGCACTCCGGTTCGCTGACGCCGCTGACGGAGGATAGCGTTATTCTGTGGGCCGACATCACACCCGGCTAAAGCGGGCTAGAGTCCGGCGCTAAGTTGTGGGATTATCTGATTTTCTATTCCACACAGAGAAGGGCGCATGGCCTCGCTGAAAGACGTTGCCAAACTTGCCGGGGTATCGTTAATGACGGTATCCCGCGCCATCAACGAGCCCGACAAACTGCGGCCGGAAACCTACCAACGCGTTAAGCTGGCGATTGACCAACTCGATTACGTGCCCGATCTCGCGGCGCGGCGTATTCGTGGTGACAGCAGCCGGGTGCAAACGCTCGGCGTGCTGGCACTGGATACCGCGACCACCCCCTTCTCGGTGGACATGATCCTGTCGATTGAAAAAACCGCGCGTGAACACGGCTGGAACAGCTTTGTGGTCAACTTGTTCGCCGATGACAGCGCGGAGCACACCATTGATCTGCTGTTGGCGCATCGGCCGGACGGGGTGATTTTCACCACCATGGGGCTGCGGCAGGTGAGTCTGCCTGCCAAATTGCTGGATAAAAAGCTGGTGCTGGCCAACTGCGTCTGCCCGGAACATGCGGTTGCCAGCTACATCCCCGATGATGAGCAGGGGCAGTACGATGCCATGCGCACATTGATCGCCAAAGGCTATCGTGCGCCGCTGTGCATTCACCTGCCGGAAAATACCCTGGCGGCCGGGTTGCGCCGCCGTGGGCTGGAGCGCGCCTGGCATGAGGCGGGGGGCGACGTTGACCAGTTGCGGCAATATCATCTCGATCTGACCGACGGTGACGAGCGTTACCGCGACAGCGTGGAACTGCTGGAACGGCACTTTTCGCCGGGGCAGCGCGATTGCGATGTGGTGGTGTGCGGCAACGACCGGGTGGCGTTTATGGTCTATCAGGTGCTGTTGGCGCAGGGCTGGAAAATCCCCCAGCAGGTCGGGGTGCTGGGGTATGACAATATGGTCGGCATTGGTCAACTGTTCCTGCCGCCGCTGACCACGGTACAACTGCCGCACTACGAACTGGGCCGCCAGGCGGCGCTGCACCTGATTAATCAATGGGATCATCGGGAGACGCGAAAAGTGGCGTGCCCGCTGCTGCTGCGCGAGTCACTTTAATCAATCAGGGCGCGCTATATGTGCCTTGTCAGATTACTAAGTTGCCTTTAAGGCTGAGATACCCGGGCCTAGCGCACCGAGGGGCCATTATGGGACACATTCATGTGTCCCACCCTACGGGCCGACTGGAAGTCGTTCCAATTTGCTCCCGGCAAATTGGTCGGCGGACAAGCCGCTACGACCCCATCGGCACGCTCTCCCTAATAGCGGACGTTCCCAATAGCCTGCAAAAAAAGATCAGTCCCAGATACTCTCCAGCTCCCAGGCCTGCAATGCAGTAAACTGCGCCAGTCCGCTTTCGGCAAACAGACTCACGCCGCGTTGGCCGTCGGTCGGGTAGATGCGGCTGGTCAGACAGGCCGCGCCCTGATTGACGAACACCTCCAGCGATGAACGATCAATAAAGACTCGCAGCGACAGTTCGTCCCCCTCCGGTAGGGGAACGCTGCGACAACCGCACAGCCCTGGCTCCTCACTAAACCTCTCTACCACCAGGCGATGGGCCTGATTGTCGACGTACAGCCTCGCCGCGTTGCCGATAGTGATGCCATAGCGTTCGGCTTTGCTGTTGGCCAGGTTCAGCGTCAACATCAATTCTTGCACTTCGCCGTCCAGAGCCTGCCGCTGGTTGCTCAATGTGACTGCAGCAAACGAATGTTGCTGACCGCGCAACGCCGTCAGTTCCCGTGCCGGGTTCATCAGCACATTGCCATCGGTTGCCAGCGTCAATTCGCGCGGCAGGGTAAGTGCACCGGCCCAGCCGTGCGCTTTGCTCGGCATGGGGGATTCCCACATGTCCATCCAGGCGAACAGCATGCGACGGCCATCGGCGGCGGTGAAACTTTGCGGCGCATAGAAATCGTGCCCGTTGTCCAGCTCGCAGAAGGGCTGTGTGACGCCAAAATCCTCACCCGGCAGCCAGTGACCGAGTAAATAGCCGCTCTGGAAGCGGTTGCGATTCCGGTAACCCTGGGCCGCCAGCCCCTGTGGTGAAAACAACAGAACCTGTTTTTCGCCCAGCGGGAAGAAGTCCGGGCACTCCCACATAAAGCCCTGACTCAGCGTTTGCGCTCCGCTCAGCACGCGGTCAAACTGCCAGTCGCGCAGGTCGCTGGAGTGATAAAGGCGCGCCTGTCCCAGCCCGTTCTCTTTGGCACCGACCACCATCCACCAGCAGTCACCGGCTCGCCAGACTTTCGGATCGCGAAAGTGTTGAATGCCTTCCGGCGGCAACAGCACCGGCCCGTGTTTAACAAAATGGATCCCATCCTCGCTGGTGGCCAGGCACTGAACCTCGCGCACCTGATCGTCATCACCGGCTTTGCCCAGCCAGACGTGGCCGGTATAGAGCAGCGTCAGTACGCCGTTATCATCTACTGCGCAGCCGGAGAAACAGCCGTCCTTGTCATAGTCGTCACCGGGGGCCAGAGCGATCGGCTGGTGCTGCCAGTGCGCCAGATCCCGGCTGGTGGCATGGCCCCAGTGCATCGGCCCCCAGTTCTGGTCGTAAGGGTGGTGCTGGTAGAAAGCGTGATAAACGCCGTTAATACACACCAGGCCGTTGGGATCGTTGATCCAGCCGGCGGCCGGGGCCAGATGAAAGCGCGGGTAGTAGAGATCCTGACGCTGAGCGCGCAGGGCTTCGACCGCATGATCGGCTTGAGCTAAGGCATTTTTCATTGGGTTGGCTCACTTGATTTTAACGTGGATTGAAATTGAGGAGTGCTGGCGACGGTCTCGCCGCGCAGCAGGAAGCAGGAAATCAGCGTGGTGCCGGCCACCGCGCAGCCCATCAGCAAATAGGTGTCGGCAAAGCCGATGCGGTCGTAACCATAACCGGCCAGCGGTGCCAGAAAACCGGCGACGATTTGGCTGATAAACTGGAAGCCCACCAGGTACAGCGTGGAGGACAGTCGGCTGTCGAAACGGGTGGTGATGTACTTGAACATCGCCACCAGCAGGATTGGCAATTCTACGGCGTGCAGCAGTTTCATGGCGGAAATCATCAGTGCGCCGCTGGCAAAGCCGGAACCGACCATGCGCAGCGCCATCACGCTGCTGGCCAGCAACAGGCTTTGCTTTATGCCAATGCGGTTGACCAGTAGCGGGGCCAGGAACATGCCGCCGGCCTCCAGAAACACCTGTAGCGAATTGAGGAAACCGTACATGCGGTTGCCTTCTTCGTGGGTGGGGAACTGCGAGGCGAAATACACCGGGAACTGCTGGTCAAACACGCCGTAGATGCTGGTGCCCAGCACAAACACCACCAGCGCCCAGAACCCAGGCAGGCGCAGCAGGGCCAGTGCGTCATGCAGCTTCAGGTTTTCCGGCTTGCCGTATTCCAGACCGGCCATGGCGTTGGGTTTCAGCTCGCGCACTTGCCATAGTAGCAGCAGAAACACCGCCGCCGAGGCCGAGGCGATCCAGAAGTTGATATTGGGGTTGATATTGTAGTTAAAGCCGGCAAAGAAGGTCGCGCTGGCCCAGCCCAATGACCCCCACATGCGCGCCCGGCCGAATTCGAAACCGACGATGCGGCTGACCCGTTCGGTATAGGATTCCAGCGCGCCAATACCGGCATTGAACGCCAGGCTGACAAACACGCCGCCCACCAGTGCGCCGACCACCAGATTGCTCTGCAACAGCGGGGCGTAGACGTAGATAAAGAACGGGCCGGTGAGCAACAGCAGCACGCCGACAAACAGCAGCAGGTGCTTACGCAGCCCAAGCTTGTCCTGAATAAAGCCGTACAGCGGTTGGGCGCACAGCGCCATTATCGACATTGCCGCGAAGATCAGCCCGGTTTCTGTCCCTTTCAGGCCGATTTTCTGGTTCAGCCAGATAGAGATCAGTGAAAAGCTGGATGACCAGGTAAAGAAGAAGAAAAACAACAGGCCGCTGAGGAGCACATAATATTTTTTTGTTTCGCGGTTCATGTGGAATGCCCTGATGGATGAAATTGGCTCTATTGTTAACGTTAACTTCGCACCAAATAAAGCGTTCAAAGTGAGGGATTGCGATGTTAATCACAAAAGTTAACGTTAACATTTTGCGGGTGTGATCAAAATCACCCTAGGGAAAATGGGGCGCGCAGGGCGCCCGACAGGGATTAACGTTCGTTAAGCGAACGCAGATGATCGTCGCGTCGCAGGGTCAGCAGCGCAAACAGGCTGACCACTGAGGTGGCTACCACGTAGTAGGCCGGGATATCGAGGTTGCCGGTCTGCTTGATAAGCCCGGTGATGATTAGCCCGGCGGAGCCTGAGAACACCGCATTGGACAGTGAGTAGGCCAGCCCCAGACCGGTATAACGCACCTGGGTGGGGAACATTTCTGCCAGCATGGCCGGGCCGGGGCCCGCCAGCAAGCCGACGACCGCACCGGCAATCATCACCGCGATACCTTTGGTCAGCAATGAACTTTGTGGGTCCTGCAACAGGTGCAGCAGCGGAAAGGTAAACAGGATAACCGCCACCACTGCCGTCAGCATCACCGTTTTACGTCCCAGCTTATCGCTGAGGATACCGGCGGGCAGAATGGTCAACGCAAAACCGACGTTGGCCAGCACCGTGGCGACCAGTGCCTGCTGGAAGGTGGCGTGCAGTGAGGTTTGCAGGTAGGAGGGCATGACGACCAAAAAGGTGTAACCGGCGGCGGACCAGCCCATCATGCGGCCAATGCCCAGAGCAATGGTTTTTGCTACGCCGCTCAGTTTTACTGCCGGTGGCTGCGTCGCCCGGCTACGGGTTTGCTGTGCCTGGGTAAAGGTCGGCGTTTCCTGCAGTTTCAACCGCAGCCACAGTGCTACCGCGCCCATTGGCAGTGCCAGCAGGAAGGGAATGCGCCAGCCCCAGTCGTGCAGCTGTTCCGGCGTCAATAACGCGGCTAGCAGTGCCACCAACCCGGCACCGGCCAGCAGCCCGAACGCGACGGTCAGCGATTGCCAGGCACCGAACAGGCCGCGTTTGCCCTTGGGTGCGAACTCGGTCATCAGCGACACCGCGCCGCCGAACTCACCGCCGGCAAACAGCCCCTGGAACATGCGCAACAGGGTCAGCAACAGCGGGGCGGCGACGCCAATAGAGGCATAGGTGGGCATCACGCCGATCAGCGCCGTGGCTACCGTCATCAGCAGCAATACGGCAATCAGCGTCGGTCGGCGACCAATGCGATCGCCGATGCGGCCGAATATCACCGCGCCGATCGGCCGACAGAAAAAGGCCAGTGCAAAGGCGGCGTAGGTGAGGATCAGGCTGGTGATTTCGCTTTCGCCCTGCAGGCTGAAAAAGTTGGCGGCGATCACGGTGGCGAGAAAACCGTAAACGCCGAATTCATACCACTCGATAAAATTGCCGACCGATCCGGCCAGTAATGCCTGCCGCGACTGACGTGCGTCAATCACCGTCGTTTGTGTGCTCATCCCATTCCCCGGTATTGGAATTATTGTTACTCCGTTCTAAATTCTTATGGCAAAACAATCAATTATTTTCAGCGGGAACTGTGAGGGGGGATCACCAGGGTAAGTGCGGCATTACCCTGGTGGGGTTGGCATCAGGGTTTGTCGCCCTGTAAAACCGCCGGTGGCTGGGGGAGTCCGGCGTCAGCGCGCAGTTTCTGTACCTGTTTGGCACTGACGTTGGCCGCCGCCGGGTTGCCGAACTGAATGCTGACGTAATTACTCAGCTGGGCAACCTGCGAGTCGCTCAGTTCGCTGGCGAAAGACGGCATCAGGATCTCCCCTTGCTGCATGTCGCGGTGCACACCATTGAGGATCACCGAAACCAGGTTATTCCCTTCGGCCGCGCCGGTGCTGCCATGGTTAAACAACGATGGATAGGCGTGGAACCCTTTGCCGATGCCGCCACCTCCCGCACCGTGGCAGGTGGCACAGTTGCCGTTAAACAGCGTGGCACCGTCCTGCGGGGAGCTACCGTTACCGCGCCGGTCAAGATAATCCTGTGATGCGTTGCCCCAACTGTCCCGTGGTCGGCTTTGCTGCGCATCGGCGATGGCCGGAACGCTGCGCAGATATACCGCGATCGCCTGCAGATCCGCCTCCGGCAGGTACTGCAAACTGTGTTCGACCGCCTCGGCCATTGGGCCAGACGCCGACGCACGGCCAGGTGCATTGCCGGTTTTCAGGTAACCGACCAGATCCTGCTGTGACCAGTTGCCGATGCCGGCGTTTTTGTCTGGCGTGATGTTATAGGCGGTCCAGGCGCCGAGATCGCCACCGGCGAAAGCTTTGTCGCTGTCCATGCCCATGGTGAGGTTCCGCGGGGTATGGCAGGTGCCGCAGTGGGCCAGGGCTTCGACCAGATAACGGCCCTGATTCCACTGGGCGCTCTGGGCTGGGTCTGGCTTTAACTCACCCTGGTCAAGATTGAACCATTTCCAGAAACGCATTCCCCAGCGCTGGTTGAACGGGAAGGAGAGATCGGTTTTCGGCGTGGCCTGTTTTACCGCCGGCAGTGACAGCAGATAAGCCTTGATCGCCAGCACATCGTCGCGGGTCATTTTGGTGAAGGCATCGTATGGCATAGCCGGGTATAGCTGGCCGCCATCTTTGCCGATACCGTCACGCACCGCCGCAACAAATTCCTCGTCGCTCCAGTTACCGATGCCGAACTGTTTATCGGCGGAAATATTGGTGCCATAAATCACGCCGAACGGCGTATTAACTGGATAGCCCCCGCCAAACGCCGGGCCGCCCGGCGCGGTATGGCAGGCGGTACAGTCGGCGGCGCGCGCCAGATATTCGCCGCGTTTGATCAGTTCTGCGCCATTAGGCTGAGCCCACAGAGGGTGACTGAACAGCAGTGGCAGCAACGCCAATAAGGTTTTTTTCACGCCATGCCTCCTTTCAGGCTGTCCAACACCCGGTCGGCCATATGCAGCGCCAGCGCGACGCCGGTCAGGGTTGAGTTAACGGTCGAGGCCGAGGGCATCACGCCGGTACCGGCGATAAACAAATTAGGGTGATCGTGGCTGCGGCAGTCGCCATCCACCACCGAGTCGCTGCCGCTGCGGCCCATGATCATGGTGCCGGTGATATGCTGGTTGTTGTCATACAGGCCACGTTTGCTGTAAATCGCTTCACTACCGCCCATTTGCTTGACGATACGCTGAAAATCGAGCATGGACTGGTCGTAGCCACGGTGAACATACTCCGGGAATTTGTAGTACACCTCCAGCTTGGGAATGCCCCAGGCATCCTTTTCGGTTTGACTCAGCTGAACGCGATTTTCCGGTTCCGGCAGCATTTCCAGCAGGCATTTCAGCTGGATATAGCGCTCGGACTGGAATGCCAGCTTGTCGTTCAGCGCTTTGCCGTAGTAACCCTGACGGATCAGTCTTTCGGTCAGATAACGTACCGGTGAGGTATTGGACACGTCAACACGCAGCGCCGAGCGTTCAGCCCGGAAGGCGCCATCACGCAGGTTGTTGATGCTACCCGGGCGCATTGGACCGCGGCCAAACCAGACAGGTTCATCAGCGTAGAACTCCACCGAACTGCCGGGGTGGTCCATCAGGTTGCGGCCCACCATGCCGGAGCCGTTGGCGATACCGTTCGGGTAGCGTTCACTGGTGGAAATCAGCAGGATTTTTGGGCTTTCGATACCGTTGGCGGTGAGCACGAAGCGTTTGCCGGTGACGCGATGGCTGACCTTGTTGCGGTCGAGATAATGCACCGCCACGATCTGTCCCTGTTCATTTGCCTCAATACGATGAACCACGGCATTGGCAATAATTCGCGCCCCGGCTGCCAAGGCTTTACGCGCCGAAATACCGCCGTGATACTGTGCGTCGATCGGGCAAACCGGCATGCAGTTATTATTGCCGCAGCAGGCCGGGCGGCCGTCATAAGGTACACTGTTACGCGCCTGCGGGCCGATGCCCACCTGGTAACCCAGCCCTGCGATGCGCTGTTTAAGGCGTTCAAAACCGTAAGGCAGAGGGATGCCGGGCAGCGGGTAGGGGCGTGAGCGCGGTGAGTCCAGTTCGCTGTCGCCGGACACCCCCATCTGGTACTCCGCTTCGCAATAATAAGGTTCCAACTGTTCATAACCGATTGGCCAGTCGCGGCCGACGCCGTACAGGGTTTTTATCCGCATGTCGTTTGGCAGCAGGCGAAAAGCCTGCCCGGCCCAGTGCCATGTGGTACCGCCGACGCCGCGCAAATATTGGGCGCGGTACGGATCCGGGCCTTTCTGGATCAGATAGTTGTTGTCCGTCGGAATAAATTTCGGCTGTGGTGCCCAGGGTTCGGGTGGGTAGGGTTCGGTGAAATCACCTTTGAACGGCGAGTTGCGAAACAACTCGACGGCCTCATCGCGTTTGATTTCCGGCCCGGACTCCAGCATTAACACCGAAGCTCCGGCCTGCACCATTTTCAATGCCGCCAACGAACCGGCGATACCGGCGCCAATCACCACAACATCGGCATTTAATGAATCAGACATGCGCCGTCTCCTTACGCGGGGGATGAGTCCAAAAGTTGGGTTCGCCAGGGCAATAGCTTGGCGGCATCAGCGAGTTGCGCACCCGTTGGTAACTGAGGATATTTTCAAACGCGATACAGATTGGCCTGGCCGGATCGCCGATCACGCCGAGATACCAGCCGCTGATGAGTGACTGGTACAGCGCAGTGAGGGGGGCAGGCTGGCGCTGAATCAGCGCGTGGAAGTCTTCGCCAGTCAGATCGGCATGCTGCGCCATCAAAGCAGCCAGCGTGTCAACCTGCTGCTCAAGCTGCGGGAACAGGGGCTGCAACGCGACATAAAGTCGCAGCGCCAGGTGCGGATCCGGCAGGGGGATGTCGGTCAGCAGGCGCGAAATAGCCAGAAAGTTGTCCGGCATAGTGCCAGGTTGCGACTGAGCAAATACGGCGCGGCCCAGCAGGTTTTGGCTGACAACGCCAACCGCCCACAGACTCGCCGAAGCCAGCACCAGCCGGCGGCGTGAAATTGAAATCAAAATGAGTTCCTCAAGCGGGAAGGCCAGGCTGGGCTTATTTCAGCGTCCCGGCGGCGGTTTGGGACGCCTGGTTGTCAATCTCCTGCTTCGGCGTACTGACACCGACAGCACCAACAACTTCGCCGTTCAGCGTCAGTGGATAACCGCCGCCCAGCGCTACCACGTGCGGAATGCTCAGTACGGTGATTTCACCGTTTTGCAGTCGCTGCATAAATTTCAACGTGGGGGCACGATACAGCGCGGAGGCCCGCGCTTTACCGATGGAGGCATCAACGCAACCGAGCGGGGCACCGTCGAAACGCTGGAAGGCCAGCAACGTGCCACTGCTGTCGACCACTGCTACGCAGCCGAAGCTGTTTTGCGATTTCAGTGTTGACTGCACGCTGGCGATCGCCTGATTTGCCTGTGCGTTATTGAGTTGCGCGGCGGAGGCCGTGCCGGCTAATGCCATCAGGGCAATGGCGCAGAAGGAAGAAGAAAGACATTTCATCACATGGTTTTCCAGTGCAAAGAGGGCGTCGTAGCCCCCGAAGAGGTAAATGGTTAGCTTGCTATGAATCATTTGGTACAAAATACGTCGTTATGAGATTGTTAACAATGTTCGGCGTGTGAAATATTTTGGTTTTTTTGATGTTAATCACCGCCCGGATAAATTTTGCTCAATGCGGTTTGCCAAACGAAAGGCGTCAGTTCCGAATAGGCCAGCCTTTGGGCGCTCATGGCGTCCACCAATCCCTGTTGGCTGGCGACGGTCGCCAGGCTTTGGTGTGGCTCAATGCCAACGTCTCGCAGCGTTTGCACCACTTCACGCATCTCCTCGGCACGGCGCTTACCGTGCTCCGCAATCCGGCTGATCAGGTAGTGGGGCAACTGCTGGTCCCAACCCAGTGACGGGAAGCTGGCGTGCAGGGAATCCAGTACCGGTTGTTCGACACCGTAACGCTGGGCGGCGAGCAGGCATTCGGTGGTCAGGGCTTCCAGCCCCTTGATCATGACGCTGCGACACATTTTGATTGCCGAGGCCTCCCCGATGTGAGAGCTGTAGACCTGGCTGTTGAACCCCAGGGCGTTGAGCTGGGTGCTAACCGCCATGGCCCCGTTTCCGCCCAGCAGCAGGGGCGTTTTCAAACGCTTGGGTGGAACCGGGGCCATCACCGCGACTTCCACGTAGACCGCGCCGCTGGCGCTGATTGCCTCGGCGGCGGCGCGTTTGGTATTGGGGGCCGCAGAGTTGAGATCGAGAAAAGTTTGGCCCGGGTGCAGCAACGGCGCGCACTGCTGCGCAACCCTTAGCGTATTGGCGGCGGTGACGGCGGAAAACACCAGCGTTGCACCGTCCAGCGCCTGTGGCAGCGTCGCGGTGAAGTGAGCCCCGCAGGCCGCCGCTTTCTCTGTCATTGCCAGTGAGGCTTGTGGGTCAAAAACACTGACGGTAATGTTTTGCGCGCGCAGTTCCTGCGCCAGAATGCCGCCGACTTCACCAAAGCCGATTAACGCTACCGAGGGGAGAGCTAAGCTCATCAGAGTGCCTCCGGGAAACCTAGGCCTTCAGGCCGGGGAGGAAAGGAGGCGGTTTTCGAGCTAACTTCTTTTTGTCTTTTCACGATGGCTCCTGTAATTTTGTACATATGAAACGCGCATACAAATACCGATTCTATCCAACAGCCGATCAGATTGAGCTTTTGGCTCAAACGTTCGGCTGTGTGCGTTTTGTCTATAATTCAATCCTTCGCTGGCGTACTGATGCTTACTATGAGCGCCAGGAGAAGATCGGCTATCTGCAAGCTAATGCGCGGTTAACCGCGCTTAAAAAAGAGCCTGAATGCGCATGGCTCAATGACGTTTCCTGTGTCCCCTTGCAACAATCGCTACGCCACCAACAGACGGCCTTTTCTCACTTTTTTGCAGGTCAGGCTAAATATCCAGCATTCAAAAGCAAACGCCACAAACAGGTCGCTGAATTGACCGCCAGCGCGTTTAAATATCGTGATGGCAAGCTGCATATGACTAAGAGCAAAGCCCCATTGGACGTGCGCTGGAGCCGTGAACTCCCATCCGTGCCGTCAACCGTCACTATTTCCAAAGATGCAGCCGGACGATATTTCGTTTCCTGTCTGTGCGAGTTTGAACCCGTATCACTGCCCATTTCCGCTAAAACCGTGGGCATTGATGTGGGCTTAAAGGATTTGTTCGTTACTGACGCTGGATTTAAACAAGGCAATCCCCGCCATACCGCTAAATACGCGGCTCGCCTGGCGCTACTTCAGCGCCGTTTAAGCAAAAAAGCGAAAGGTTCGAAAAACCGCGCTAAAGCCCGCTTGAAGGTGACCCGACTCCACGCGAAAATTGCCGATTGCCGCATGGATAACTTGCACAAGTTGTCCCGCAAACTGATTAACGATAACCAAGTTGTTTGCGTTGAATCCCTGAAAGTAAAGAACATGATCCGCAACCCTAAGCTGTCGAAAGCGATAGCCGATGCAAGTTGGGGCGAGTTTGTGCGCCAGCTCGCATACAAGGCTGAATGGGGCGGGCGTTCACTGGTCGCAATTGCCCCGTTTTTCCCGTCCTCAAAGCGTTGTAGTTGTTGCGGCTTCACCATGAAAAAATTGCCTCTTGATGTTCGTAAATGGAATTGTCCGGAATGCCAGACAAGCCATGACCGTGACATTAATGCGGCACGGAATATAAAAGCTGCCGGGCTGGCAGCGTTAGCCCACGGAGAGTCTGTAAATCCTGAATCGCATCAAGCGGCTTAGGTTCGACTCAGTGAAGTGGGAATCCTCGCCCTTTAGGGCGGGGAGCAGTCAAGGATGCTCCTTGATTATTGAGGCCATACCGCGCCGGGAATACAGACTTCACCGCTAAAAATCAGTCGTGCGCTGCGCAGTAAACCGGCACCGAGTAGCGAGGCCGCGCCGCTTTGGGTTGGATCGCGTTGGAGCAACACGCTGAACTCGCCGCTGGGGTGTTCAACGCTCAGACGCAGTTCTGCGCCATCGCTGACCTGGGCCAGCCCCTGGGTGACGCTGCCGGGGATCAGGCAGGCGGTGGCAACGCTGACCGCGCCCAGAACGCCGATAGAGGCATGGCAGCGGTGCGGAATGAAGGTACGGCTGCTGAGGGTGCCACCGTGACGCGCTTCGGCAATCAGGGTCATTTTGGGGACCGTGCGCCGGCTGACATCACCGAGGTTCATTTTTGGCCCGGCCTGCAGGCGGATGCTCTCCAGACGGGCTTTCAGCTCTTGATCGGCATCCAGTTGTTCGCGGGTTTCATAGCCACTGCGGCCGACCTCCGCCGCACGCAGCACCACCACCGGCATACCGTTGTCGATGCAGGTCACCGCCACGCCGTCAAAGCTGTCCTGCGGATTGCCTGTCGGCAGCAGCGAACCGCAGCTGGAACCGGCAATATCGCTGAAGGTCAGCACGATTTCCGCTGCGCGGCCCGGTACGCCATCAATGGCCAGGTCCCCGTCGTATTGCACTTCGCCCCCGGGGGTGGCGATGCGGGCCAGAGCAATCTGCCCGGTGTTCTGCATGAAGATCCGGACGTCGGTCGACGTGGGGCCGGGCTTGACCAGCCCGCGTTCGATGGCGAACGGAGCCACCGCCGCCAGGATATTGCCGCAGTTCTGGCCGTAGTCCACCTGCGGTTGGTCAACGCTGACCTGGGCGAACAGGTAGTCGACATCGGCGTCGTCACGCTGTGAGCGGTTAACGATCGCCACCTTGCTGGTCAGCGGATCGGCGCCGCCGAGGCCGTCAATCTGCCGCAGGTCGGGGGAACCCATCACCGCCAGCAGGACTCGATCGCGTTGGTTCGGGTCGGCGGGCAACTCCCCGGCGAGAAAGAAGGCTCCTTTGGAGGTACCACCGCGCATCAGTAAACAGGGGATCCGGCGTTGGCGCATGTTAATCCTCCAGCAGATCCAGTGAGTCGTAATATTTCAGGCCTTTTTCCGCCAGCCGTGGGCGCATTTGATAGATATCCAGCCCCAGTTCGCCTCCGGCCATGCGCAGACGTTTGCTCTCTTCCAGCTCGGCACGCTGACGGCTGGCTGCCAGCACCTGTTCTGCCTCGGTTTGTCGCACCGCCACCACGCCGTCGTCATCGGCGATCATCACATCGCCGGGATAAATCAGTTGTCCGGCGCAAATCAACGGGACGTTGACTGAACCCAACGTCTCTTTCACCGTGCCCTGGGCATACACCGCCCGTGACCAGACCGGAAAGCCCATTTCCCGCAGGGTGCGAGTATCACGCACGCCGAGGTCGGCGATCAGGCCGCGCACGCCGCGCGCTTGCAGTGAAGTGGCCAGCAAATCGCCGAAGTAGCCGTCACCGCACGGGGACGTGGGGGCGACTACCAGAATGTCGCCGGGGCGACATTGCTCCACCGCCACGTGAAACATCCAGTTATCACCGGGGGCGACCAACACCGTCACCGCGCTGCCGGCAATTCCGCGATCCTGCTGAATGGGGCGAATTGCCGGGTCCAGCAGGCCTTTGCGGCCTTGTGCTTCATGCACCGTGGCTACGCCAAATTCGGCCAGGGCATCCAGAGTGTGGGCGTTTGCCCGTGGGATATTGCGGATCACCACGCCTTTTTTACCGATCGGGCTCATGCCAGTTCTCCCGTCACGCGCGGGAAGATGCTTTGGTAGCCTTCGCCGTAAACGATATTTTTGCTACTGGTGATGCCGACGTTGCGTTTGGCCTGCACGCCGCGCTGCTGGGCGACGCGGGTGTAGTATTCCCACAGGTGCTCCTGACCGGCCATACACTGGATCGCCTGGTATTTTTTGTCCCAGACGTCGGTGATATCCAGCAGCACGTCCGGCTTCCATTCGCATTGTTCCGGCTGATGCGGTTCGAACAGGTACACCGGTGGTGCACCGACGATGGTTTCACCTGGGCGATAGCCTTCTGCCTGAGCGATAATGCGGGCTTCCTGCGTCAGGTGGCTGGCCAGCGGGTGATCGTAGTTGTACGGATCTTTTTGCGAATGGGTCAGCACAAAGTGCGGCTGTACTTTTCGGAATACGTCGGCCAGACGGAACAGCGCCTCTTTATCGGCCCGTAGCGGATAGTCACCCATATCAAAGAATTCGATGCTGGCGCCCAGGATCTCGGCGGCGGCGTGGGCCTCCTCGCGACGGGAGGCTTTCACTTTGTCCTCGGTCATCTGGCCTTTACGCCACAGCTTGGCGGATTCTCCTCGCTCGCCAAACGACAGGCAAACCACGTGGACCTGATAGCCAAGTTGGGTATGCAGGGCAATCGCGCCGCCGGCACGCCAGACAAAATCGGCAGAATGGGCGCTGACTACCAGGGCGGTTTTGTTTGAAGATACTGAGTTCATCATCGGATTCCTTGGGTCGGTGTAATGACTTCATGCTGTCAGTTCTGACGGAGGACGGATAATTCATTTGATTGCAGCAGGTATGCGTTTTATTTATATTGCCAGCCACGGGTAAAGGAGATGATGCGATGGACTATGATGAGAATCTGCTGACAAACCTGATGCAAATCAGGGCGTTTAGTCAGGTAGTGACCCAGGGAAGCGTCTCACGCGCAGCCGATGAACTATTCCGAACCCAGTCAGCTGTCACCCGCTCAATCCGCGATTTGGAGCAGCAACTGGCGGCACCCTTGTTTGAACGCCATGCCAGCGGCATGCTGCTGACCGACTTTGGTAAATGCGTGCTGCCGCGCGCCCGGCGGGCGATTGATGAATTGCACCAGATACCGGCGCTGCTAAAGCGCTTACAGGGCAAAGGGGGGCAGACGCGCGGCGATCCCGAACCCTTGTACCTGTTCAATGTGCGACGACTGCAGATTTTTGTCTGCCTGTGTGAAACCCGGCATATGCAAACCGTCGCCACGCTGCTCGGACTAAGCCAGCCGGCGATCAGTGCCGCGCTCAAGGTGTTGGAAAACGGTGCCGGGGTGCCGTTGCTGGAGCGCACCCCACAGGGGATGGTACCGTCGCTGGCCGGCCGTGAAATCGAGGCTAACATTCGCCGTGCGCTGAATGAACTGCAACATATTCCCGCTGATATCGCAGCCCGCCGCGGGGTGCTGGAGGGGCGAGTGCGGGTGGGGGCGTTACCGTTGGGACGTACCCGGCTGTTGCCACAGGCCATCATTCAACTGACCTCCCGCTATCCGGGTGTCAGCGTGGTGACCAACGAAAGTGCCTTTGAGGCCCTGGTTAGCGAGCTGCGTTCCGGGGATATTGATTTTATTTTTGGTGCCCTGCGCGCCAGCGATTATGCCGCCGATGTGTACAGTGAAACGCTGTTTACCGAAGACATGGTTCTACTGGCACGTCGTGGCCATCCGCTGTCGGTCCCGGGGGTAAGGCCAGAACAGTTGAGAGCGGCGCGCTGGGTATTGCCACGTTCGGCCACTCCGGCGCGGCGCTTGCTGGACGGCTGCTTCATGGCGATGAATATCCCGGCGCCCAGCCCGGTGGTGGAAACCGGTGATCTGGCGTTGGTGAGAGGCTTGCTGCTGAATTCAGACATGCTGGCGGCGGTATCCGCCCACCAGTTGGAATATGAACTGGCTTCCGGCGAACTGGTTCAGCTGTCAATGGCGCTGCCTGATACCGGACGCGCCATTGGCCTGATCTGCCGTACGGGCAGCCTTCATTCCCCGGCGGCGCAAGCACTGATCGCCTGCTTGCGCGAGGTCTGTAGGGACTAAAGCTGCGCCGCTTGCATCAGCGCATAACGGTATCCCTGAATGCCAAAGCCGCAAATCACGCCGTTGGCCACGTCGGACAGGTAGGAATGATGGCGAAACGGTTCGCGCTTGTGCACGTTGGTGATGTGCACCTCGAACAGGGGCAGGGCTACTGCCGTGACAGCGTCACGTATTGCCACCGAAGTGTGCGTCCAGGCTGCCGGATTGATCACCAGTGCATCTGCCTTGCCGCGCGTTTGTTGGATCCAGTCAATCATTTCACCTTCATGGTTGGTTTGGCGAAATTCCAGCCGGCATTCCAGTTCGGCCGCAGTGCTGCGACACAGCTGTTCGATGGTCGCCAGCGTGTCGGTGCCGTAGGTCTCAGGCTCGCGGGTGCCTAACAGGTTAAGGTTCGGGCCATTGAGCACGTAAATGGTTTTCATCTTTACTCCGATCATTCGCTAAAACCAAACAGCCGCTGCGGCGTCTGCCATAAAATTTGCCGGCGCGTTTGTGCGTCGGGGAACATCTGTTCGGCCAGCATCAACAGCGTGCCCATGTCCATGCGTTCGGTGGCACGCAGGAAAGGCCAGTCCGATCCCCACATGCATTTCTCACCGCTGTAGGCCGCCAACAGCGCCAACAGGTAAGGCTGAGCGTCGCTGAACGGGTAGTGCCGGCGTGAAAACTTGGCCAGACCGGAAAGCTTGACGTAAGTGTGCTCACGCTGTGCCAACGACAACAGGGCCTGAAAAGCCGGTTGTTGAAGACCTGCGCTGACGTCCGGCCGACCCGAATGGTCGAACAGCAGCCGGGTGCGGGTGCGTGCCAGCAGCGGCATTAGCGCCGGTAACTGGTCGTCCTGCACCTGGATTTGCGCGAACATTTCCAGTTCTGCCAGTTGCCCCATTAGCCGATCCAACTGCAAGAAAGGTTCGACCCCGAGCATCGCCACGTTAAGCGCGATGCCGACCACGCCCTGTGACTGCAATCCGGCAAGCGTTTGGCTGTCCACATCACGCGGCACCACGGCAATACCTTTGTGACGGCCTTCGCCAGCGGCCAGTGCCGCCAGCAGGTAGCGGTTATCGGTGTTGTAAGCCGACGTCGGGCCGACAATCAACGAGTGGCGAATACCGTAGGCCTGCATCACCGCGCGATAATGTTCCAGGGTTGCCAGTTCGTGACCTTGTGGGTTGTAACCACTGTCTGACGCATAGGGAAAGCGCTTTGGGTCGAAAATATGGTGGTGACAGTCAATTTTCGGCTGGTCAAAAATAGTCATTTTGGCGCTTTCCCCGCAACGGAATACAACACCTGCTGATTGCGTGTTTGCTGGAATTCTTCCAGCGTCTGGCCACGCATCGCCGAGTAGATATGCAGGTTGGATACCCCGACCACAGCCCCGAGCTTTTCCAACAGGAAGAAACTGACGCCATAATGGATCAGTCCGCGCCAGTCGAGTTCGCGCAACAGTTGCTGTTCCTCAAGGGTCAGCTGCGCTTCGTCGAACAGCGCCTGCTGGGCGTTATTGAAGCGATCGCGCCAGGCCGGCTGGATCAGCCGGTGCAGGAAACGGTTGATACGGATGGCTTTCAGGCTGCGCGCATGGGTAAAGGGATAGGTACCCGGCAGTTTCTCAACACCCGCCAGTTGCAGGTTGATCTTGTCGCGCTGGCGCTGATGGACATCTACCGGTGCCTCGCGCGCCTGGTTTTCCAGGATCAGCGTGGCGATGCCGGTCATTGAGGGCAGATAATAGGCCTGATGAAACTTTTCGACATTGGCCGACAGGGCACCGCGCATAATCAGCCACATGATCACCTCCGCGCCCTCCAGCCCACCCAGGGTGGCGTACTCCGCCAGCGTGATTTCGGTCAGGCGCTGCGGATCGTTAACCAGCAAGTCGACAAATTGCTCATCCCACTGCGGGTTATTAAAACCGCAACGTTCTCCATGTACCTGATGCGAGACGCCACCGGTGGCGACCACCGCGACGCGCAAGTCTTCCGGGAAGCTTTCGATCGCCCGGCGCAGAGCCTGACCGAGCTTGTAGCAGCGGCGGGCTGAAGGGATCGGGAACTGCAGCACCCCGACCTGCAGCGGCACCACCTGCATTGGCCAGCCGTTCTGCCACGGCAGCAGGGCGGAAAGGGGGGAGAATAGCCCATGGTCGAGAGGTTTATCCTGGAAGAACGACATATCAAACTCGTCGGCCATCAGGCTGGCACCGATATGTTGCGACAGCGCCGCATGGCCTCGAATCGGCGGCAAATCACGTGGGCCGCCGCCTTCGTCGGCCACCGCGTAGCTGTCGTCAATGCCGAGCACGAATGCCGAATAGTGATCGAAGAAAAACGAGGTCACGTGATCGTTGAAGACATACAGCAACACGTCCGGTTTTTTCTCTTCGAGCCATTGCTGCATCGGGGCGAAACCGTCAAAAATCGGTGCCCAGGCCGTTTCGTTCTGCTTGTTGTGATCTACTGCAAAACCGATGGTTGGGGTGTGTGACACCGCCAGTCCGCCAATGATCTTAGCCATCGTCTACCTCTGTATTAATAAGAATTACCGGTTATTCATGGTGCGTGACAACGCAGGCAGGTCGGTAATATCGATGCCTTTAACCATTTCAGCCGGATGTGCCTTTTGATGATTAATGATAGTGATCGCCGCCAGTAACGCCGGGATCGCCAGGATGATGAAAATGCTGGTGGCTCCGGGGAAAATACCCAGCAATACGCCGCCCATTGACGAGCTGATAATGGCGCCGCTGCGGCCAATGCCGTGCATCCAGCTGACGCCGGTGGCCCGCATTTCTGTGGGGTAGAATGCCGGTGAGAATGCCTGCAGACCGGTTTGCGCTCCGTTGATACAGATGCCGCTGACAAAGACCAACACCGCCAGCGGCGTGGGGCCAAAGCCCCAGATACCCTGTGACAGCAGGCAGAACATGCCCAGCAGATAAAACAGTCCGATCACCCGTTTGGCGACGAAGCGGTCCATCAGGTAACCGACCAGCAGGCCACCCAGGGTGCCGCCCAGTTGGAACAGACCGGCGATTATCGCCGCGCGCTCCAGCGAGAAACCGGCGCCGCGCACGATGGTCGGCAGCCAGCCGTTGAGCAGGTAGATGACGAACAGCCCCATAAAATAGGTCAGCCACAGCACCACTGTGCCCCTGGCGTAACCATTACTGAACAGTTGGAGTACGCGGGCTTTCTTTGGGATCACCGGGGTTTTCAGTATGAACGTGGTGCCGGCGCTGAACACCCCGCCGGCGCGGCGCAGAATTTGGGCAATCTTGTCCTTGTGGTGGTTGCGTACCACCATATACAGCGTCGATTCCGGCAGGATCCAAACCAGCAGCGGCAACAGCACCAGCGGCATGATGCCGCCGAAAAACAGCACCGCTTTCCAGCCGTAGTGCGGCAGCATACCGGCGGCGATAAACCCGCCGGCACCGGAACCAATATTAAAGCCGCTGTACATCAGGGTGATCATCAGGCCGCGGCGGCGTTCGGGCATATACTCTGACACCAGCGTGACGCAGTTGGGCATCACCGCGCCCAGGCCCAGGCCGGTAAGAAAACGCAGCAAGGCCATTTCCAGCGGGGTGCGGGCAAAGGTGCTCAGCAGGCTGAACAACGCAAAGCACAGGATTGACAGCAGCAGTATCTTCTTGCGGCCAAAACGATCGGAATAGGGGCCGGCGATCAGCGCTCCCAAAGCGACACCAAACATCGCAGCACCGAGGATCGGGCCCATTTCGGCGCGCGAAATCCCCCAGTCTTCAATCAGTGCGGGGGCGATAAAACCCATCACCGCGGCGTCATAACCATCAAACATAATGATCACGAAACACAGAATCAATACCAGCCACTGATAGCCGGAAATAGGGCGGGAATCAATCCACGCTTTGACGTCGACAATGTTGCGGTTGCTCATCGGGTACGCTCTCTGTTTTTTTTATTAATATGTGATCGGATTAAAACTTTGGTTGCAGGCCGGAAACGTATTGAATGAGCGCCAGTGGGCATTGTCAGAATATTTATATCATTTATTTTATAAAAAACAGCTAATTGTGTGATTCCTGGCTGACGACTCAGTTACCACGTTAGGGACTGTGGCTGCCGGTGTCTGCCGGAAAATGATTAACGAGGTATGAGTTTTGTTTATTTGGATAAAAAAACAGGGTGCCATGGGGCACCCTGAGTTCAGGAAGGGAGATAAAAAGTTGGGGATTACCTGCCGTATTGGCGCAGCACCTGCTCTGCGGCGGCGAAGTCGGGTGCCAGTGGGCGATCGATTTCGATAAACGGCACCCGTTGGCGTAGCGCCGTGTAAAGTGCCGCTGTCGGCGCGGAGAGCGTAAAACCGTTGTGCCGCTGCTGGCGCAGGCTCACCGCCTGGGCGTCGTGCACCAGCAGGATCCCCAGCAGTTGATAGGCGTTATCCACCTGCTGTTGAACGCGCTCAACCACCGACGGGGCGTTAGTGGCAATGTCTTCGATATCGCCGGCCACCGGGAAGTAATCGAGCGACACCGGCATCGCCAGCTCTTTATTGCGCATTGCCAGCATCATCACCGGCTTTTCCATCGCGCCAAAGGCATGCACGGTGCGTGCGGTGCCAAGGAAGCGGCTCAGGCCGGTAAACGCCGGGTTATTCAGTTTGACCACCTGTTGGGCGCTGGCCAGCGAGTTGTGCGCCAGTGCCAGTCCCAACTGTTCGAAGGCCAGCACCCACGGCAGTGGCTCAAAGTTAGCGCTTGGCAGCACTGCGCCCTGCAGGTTGCCTTCACTCACGTAGCCGACCGCCTCCTGCGGACGCTGTGACGGTGCCGTGACGTTCAGCGCCACCCCCGGGTTGTCGTCGGAACTGTTTAACTGCACCAGTAATTGATCGTAGGCCTGCCGGTAGCTACGCTGAAGTTCCGCCAGCAGATAGACGCCGGAGCGGAAGCTGAGCGGATCCTGCAGCGGGCGGCTGTCGTCGTGCTGCCACAGGCTGGAACCGGCCAACAGTTCACGCAGGTTTTTGCCCATCGCCGCCACTTCCGGATAGGGACGTAGCGCCAGGGTATTGGCCAGAAACGGCGATACGTTGCCGTTTAGCGCCTGCAAACTCAGGGCATAGGTCAGGGTATTGACCTGCATCAGATGGGCCAGTGAATCCAGCGCCAGTGCGCCACTGGCGGCGGAATAGGCATTGGAACTGAGGATCGCCAGTGCGTCCTTGGCATAGGGCGTAATAGCCGGCGTTTGGCTGCTCTGCAGCGCCGCACTGGCGGCCACTTTGCTGCCCTGATAATAGACCTCGCCCTCGCCGAGCATCGCCAGCCCGATGTGGCTGATCACCGTGATATCGCCTTCACCCACCGAACCGTCCGCCGGGATCACCGGGGTAATCCCTTTGTTGAGAAAGGCGACATAGGTGTCGACAATCGCCGGTTGAACGCCCCCGCCCCCGTTTAGCAGACCATTAAGCCGGGTGACCAGGGTGGCCCGTGCCACGCGGATGCTCATGGGTTCACCGATGCCGCCGGAATGGGCATGCAGCAGACCGACGTTAAATTTTTTCGATGCGTCGATCACTTCCTGCGTCAGCTTGCCATGCACGTCGACCATGGGCCGATCCTTGTTCAACCCGACGCCGACCGTCAGTCCATAAATTTTCAAACCGTTCTGTGCCGCCTCGATCAGCACCTTATGTGACAATGTCACGCGCTTGATGGCGGCAGGGGCGACGGCCACCGCTTCGCCATCGGCGACGTTGGCGATCATCTGCGGGGTAATGGAGTGGCCGTCGAGCGTGACGGTGGCCAATCCAAGCTGGCTGTAACCGAGCGTCAGCGCGGCCAGCAGCGATAAGGCGAGTTTTCCTGGCATGATAAGTGAACCCTTTTTATTGATTATTATGATGTCGTTATTGTGTTGTGTTCAGGGCTGCCGCACCGGGTGACGGGCGATCAAATACAGGGTGACCAAGGCCAGCAGGCTGGCGATCATCACGTACCAGGCAGGGGCAAAACGGGTGCCGGTATTCTGGGTCAGCCAGGTGAGGATCGCCGGGGCAAAGCCGCCGAACACCGTCACCGCCAGGTTGTAGGACACCGACATGCCGCTGGCCCGCACCTGGGTAGGGAACAGATCGGACAGTGCCGCCGGTGCCACGCCGACGAACAGTGACACCAGGATGCAAAACAGTGTCTGCACCAGGATCAGCATTGCGGTGGTGTGGTAGGCATCGAGCAACAACAACAGCGGGTAGCTGGCCACCAGTAACAGCAGTGCCCCGACCTGCAGGATTTTCAGGGTGCCAATACGGTCAGACCAGGCCCCGGCCGCCACGCAGCACACCACCATAAAGCAGTTGCCGATCAGCGCCGCCAGAAACGCCTGGTGGCTTTCAAAGTGCATCACTCGCTGAACATAAATCGGCATATAGATGATCAGTGCATAGATGCTTACCGCCCACAGAATCGACAGCCCGGTACCGAGCAGCACCGCGCGGCGATGGGTACGGAACAGCAAGCGCAGCGGCATTTCCGGCACGCGGGGTTCCCGCTGCTGGCGCGCCTGCTCTTCGGCAAACAGCGGCGTTTCTTCCAGCGTTTTCCGCATCCACAGGCCAATCGGTGCGATCGACAGGCCGATGATGAACGGAATACGCCAGCCCCAGTCACCGATTTGTTCGTGGCTGAGCGTCAGCGTAACCGCGGTTGCCACCAGCGCGCCGAGGATATTGGATATCCCCATGCTGGCCTGCAGCCATGAAGCGTATTGGCCTTTTTGATGGGCGGGGGCGTGCTCGATCAAAAATGCGGCCGCGCCGCCCACTTCGCCACCGGCGGAAAAGCCCTGCAACACCCGGCCACACAGGATCAGCAGCGGCGCACCGATGCCGATGGCACTGTACGGCGGTGCAAAGGCAATGATTGCAGTGCCGACTGCCATGGTCATGATGGTCAACGTCAGAGCCGCCTTGCGGCCGACCCGGTCACCGTAAGCGCCGATCACCAATGCGCCAAGCGGACGAATAACAAAACTGAGACCGAAGGCCAGGAAGGCTTCAAACAGCTGGGTGCCCGCATCGTTCTGATGGAAGAAGTTCTGCGCGATATACACCGCGAAGAAGGCGTACACCGAGAAGTCATACCATTCCAGCGCGTTGCCGATGGAGGCTGCGGCAATCGCCTTGCGGCCGCTGTTTTTACGCGGTGTGGCGGCATCGGCGACCAGCAGGGGGGCGATGGGCGGAAGCGTGCTTTTATTGATCATTATTATTCTCCGCGGGGCAGTGAGATATACGGCAAGGATTTGTCAGCGATCTCATCCAGTGATTCCTGATAACCGGCATCGGCGTAACGCATCACGCCGGTGGTGGTGTCATTGGTCATCGACAGTTGCAGACGTTGTGCTGCAGCGTCACTGCCATCGGCGATGGTCGTGACGCCGGAGCTGGTCATATAGCCGCTGTAACCGCCGCCGCCGGAGTGGATCGCCACCAGGTCGGCCATTGAGGCGCAGTTGACCAGCGCGTTGAGCAGCGGCCAGTCGGCGATCGCATCGGAGCCGTCTTTCATTTTTTCGGTCATGATATTCGGGTGGGTCATCGCCCCGGCGTCGAGGTGATCGCGGGTAAAGGCTATCGGGCCGGACAGGCGGCCGTCCGCCACCATGCGGTTGACTTCCAGCGCCAGCTCGGTGCGTTCACCGTGGCCGAGCCAGGCGATGCGCGCCGGTAAGCCTTCAAAGGGCACATGCTGACGCGCCAGGGTGATCCAGTTGCTGACGATACGGTTGTCGGCAAAGCGCTCGAGCAAGTAGTCATCGATGACGCCAATATCGTTGCTGTTGTTGGACAGGGCGATCCAGCGGAACGGGCCGATGGCGCGGCAGAACAGCGGCCGCAGAAAGGCTTCGGTGAAAATCGGGATCTCGAAGGCGCGCTCAACGCTACCCTGATGGGCGTGGGTGCGGATCAGATTGCCGTTGTCGAACACCACTGCCCCGTGGTCCATAAAGCCGATCATCGCCTGTACATGCTGAACGATGGAGCGACGGCTGGCGTCCATCAGCGCATGGATATCTTCCTCGCGCTGTTTGGCCACCTGTTCCGGGCTGTAACCGGCGGGGACATAGCCGTACACCAGGTCATGCGCCGCGGTCTGGTCGGTCACGATGTCCGGGATCACGCCGCGCGCCAGGATGGCCGGGTAGACTTCGGCGGCGTTACCCAGCAACGCGACCGAAAGGGCTTCTTTACGCTGTTGCGCGCCGGCTATCATCATCAGTGCCTGGTCGAGATTGGCCGCCTGGTGCTGCAAAAATCCGTTTTTCAGCCGTTTGTCGATGCTGGCCTGATTGACCTCGATGGTCAGAATTGCCGCGTTGGCCAGGGTGCCTGCCAGCGGCTGAGCGCCACCCATACCACCCAGACCGGCGGTAAGAATAAAACGCCCGCGCAGTTCGTTGTCGAAATACCGTTCGGCAATGCGCGAGAAGATTTCATAAGTGCCCTGGATCACCCCCTGTGAACCGATATATTGCCAGTCTCCGGCGGTCAGACCGCCCCAGCAGATCAGGTTCTCTTTTTCCCAGCGGTAGAAGTTTTCCGCCTTCGCCCAATGGCCGACCATATTGCAGTTGGCCATGATCACCAGCGGGGCGTTGGCGTGGGTTTGCAGCAGGCCAATCGGCTTGCCGGACTGCACCAGCAGGGTCTGGTCTTCACGCATGGTTTTTAACGCGTGAACGATGGCATCGTGTGACGGCCAGTCGCGCGCTGCACGGCCCAACGCGGCGTACACCACCAGATCATCCGGATTTTCACCGACCGCCAGCACGTTTTCCAGCAGGCGCAGCAGCGCCTCTTGGCGCCAGCCAAGGCAGCGCAGCGTGTTGCCAGAGGTCACCTCAAAGGTTTTTTTCATGCGGCATCTCCTGCTGGCAGGTAACTGCGCAAATCGATACCCAGGGTTTTCTCCACCGGGGGATAGACTGCCGGATCGGTGACCGACGACGAGAGGGGGAACTGAGAGTGATGCATATGGAAAATCATCACTTCCAGGCCTGGCTTCAATTGCCCGGCGCTGATTGGGTTACCGGCGCTGTCGAGCGTGGTGATCACGTCCGGGTAGCTGGCGATACGCTCACCGTGCGCATCTTCTACCGCCATGTGTTCGTTCATGATGTGGATACGACGCAGGTCATTACCCCGACCGAGGGTCACGATGCCGACGTCAAACGCCTCCTCGGTATAACGCAGGCTGTTGGTTGTGACTACGCCACTGCCAATAATCTGGCCACCGGTATGACGGCAGATGGCATCAACCACGCCGTTGCCCCGCGCGGCCAGAATACTTTCGCCCAATGAGATCGCCTGGCTGATGCCCCCCAGAGCCGCGTGTTGGCGCACATAAGCGGCCGGGATCGGGTTGCGGCAACTGGCGATAAAGCCGCCGGACATGTCGGCCGCCTTGCGCAGCACCGGTGACACTTTGGCCGTGGCGCCTTTCACCACCAGCTCGATATAGGCATTATTGGCTCGGTTGCCGCCGACGGCGGCCTGGATCATCGGCTGCGGGCTGGAGGCCAGGCCGATGGAGCCCATATCGCCGGTCGGATGGGCGCGCAGATCGCCGACCGCATCAATCACCTTACAACCGAGCACGGCGGCAGGCAGCCAGCCGTTGAGGGTGCTGGACATACCGTTCTGGCCGATCATCAGCCCGGCTATTGGGGCGCCCAGCTGTTGCTGCACCAGTTGCACCGCCTTGACGTAGTCGACGCCGAGCATCTGCCAGTCGGTCAAACCGCCGGGGGCACCAATCGCCGCCGCGGTGGCTACCCAGGCGTCATCGGCCAATTCGTCGAGGCTGACCAGCTCCGGGCGGCCGATGGTGACCGCCAATTGTCCCAGCTCCAGGCCGTGGGCTACCCAACCGCCCCCGCCGCAGGCAAATACCGAACCGCCTTTTACCGCGGCCTCCACATCATTAAGTGTTAAAACACGCCCCATGGTCTGTGCTCCTGAAAGTATCGGTGAGATTGCGCTTAAATGAATAATCTGTGAATGGCAGCGCTACCGGAATTCGATACTAGGGGGCGGTCAGGCAAAATGTCGCATTACTTTTTATCACCTACGTATAACAAAATGTTAACCAATTTGGTGGGGGATTGAATTCAACCGCCATCACGCTGGATAGCCGCGTCATTGAGAGGGGCAAAACCGCTTAGCGCGACCAGTGGATCTGCACCGACTCCAGGGTGGCGATAAACGCCTGGGCCAGGCGTGACAGGGGCTCGTACATACCATGCACGATGCTGATGGGGGTTTTGGCGGTGGGTTCTATCGGCCGGAAAACCACGTTGGTCCATACCGGCCCGTTGGCGGTGATTTCGTCGATCAGCGCGATGCCCACACCGGCCTGCACCAGCGCACAGGCTACGTGGATCTGCTGTACCTCGACGGTAGGGCGCAGGATCATATCGGCGTCATCCAGCAGCTTGCGCACCAATTGGCCAATCGGGATCTCGGAGCCATAGCCAATAAAGGGCTGGTCGATCAAATCTTCGATGCTAATCACGTTTTTGGCGGTCAGCGGGTGAGTGGCAGGCAGCGCCACCACCAACCGGTTTTCGTATAGCTGGCGCGAATGCACATTCGGATGGCCTTCATGCAGAAAGGCCACGCCCAGCTCGACCTGCTGCGTCAGTACCGCCTGCAGCAACACGTCCGGGATCATGGTGTGCAAAATCACCCGCGCCTCGGGCAACTGTGCGTGGAACCTGGCGATGGCGCTCGGGATCAGGCCCTGGCCCAGGCTTGGACTGCAGGCGATGCGCAGGTGGCCCATACGGTTTTGGATCAAATCTTCTGCCACTTCGTTAACCCGCTGTACTCCCTGATACACCGAGTTGACCTCGACAAACAGATGGCGGGCCTCGGGCGTTGGGTACAGCCGCCCCTTGATACGTTCAAACAGGGTCAGGCCTAACCGTTGCTCGGTATAGGCGATCAACCTTGATACCGCGGGCTGCGACACATGCAGCAGTTTGGCGGCGCCGCTGATGGAACCGGTCAGCATGATGGCTCGGAACACTTCGATTTGCTTGAGGTTTAAACGCACGCGCCCTCCACATGGTTAACATTTTGTTATGCATGAGTGATAAACAAGCATAAGACAGAATAGACAGCCTCACCCTACACTGGCCCTGGTATCGGCACAATCGGCCGATTGAAAAGCTGAGAAGCGTGCATGTTTATGCAATTGTCGGACGAATTAAAAAGAGGGGAGGCGTTATGAATTTGAGTCAACGGCCAGAGCTGGTGGTCAAGGGCAACCTGGTGGATGCCGAGCGGGTGACCCCTGACGGCTGGCTGGCGATCGCCGGCGGCAAAATCATTGGCAGCGGCAGCGGACCGGCACCCGAGGCGGCACAGGTGCTCGATGCCGATGGCAAGTGGATCCTGCCGGGGGTGATTGATGGGCAGGTGCATTCGGGTAGCCAGGCTAATCAGGAAGGTCTGGGCTGGGCATCGCGTGCGGCAGCGGCGGGCGGCATTACGGTAATGGTCGATATGCCATATGACGATCCGCAGCCGGTGGCTTGCCGCGCCCTGCTGGAGGCCAAAATCGCCGAGGTAGAGCGTGACTGCCATGTTGACGTGGCGTTGTTCGGCACCCTGAATTCGACCTACGGCTTTGATGCCGCGGCGGGTTTGATCGAGGGCGGGGTCTGCGCCTTCAAGTTTTCTACCTTTGAAGCGACGCCCGGCCGTTTCCCGCGGGTAGATGAAGACGACCTGATGCACGCTTTTCAGTTGATCGCCCCGACCGGGCTGGCCTGCGCGGTACACAACCAGATGCAGGAACTGACGCGCAAGAATATCCAACGGATGACCGAAGCAGGTGACACCGGTTGGGACGCCTTTATGCGGGCCCACACGCCGTTGATCGAGAATCTGGCAACGGCGCTGATCTATGAGATGGGGGCAGAAAGCGGTGCGCGTGCCCATGCGGTTCACGTTTCCACCTCGCGCGGTTTTGAGTTGTACCGCATGTATCAGCAAGCCGGCTATCCGGTCAGCATTGAGACCTGCGTGCAGTATCTGATGCTGAACCACGAACAGCACACGTACCAGTTTGGTGCCAAGACCAAGCATTACCCACCGATCCGCCCGAAAGCGGAAACCGAATTGTTGTGGAGTCATATTGCGCAGGGTAACTGCACTTTTGTTTCTTCCGACCACGTCAGCTGGGGGCTGGAACGCAAAGGGGACGCCAACGTGTTTAAAAATGCCTCCGGCGGACCGGGGCTGGAGACATTGTTACCGGCCCTGTGGACCGGGTGCGAGCAGCATGGCATCGCACCGACCACCGTGGTGCAACTGCTGTGCCGCAATCCGGCACGTCATTTTTTGCTCGACGATCGCAAGGGGGGCTTTGATATCGGCATGGATGCCGACTTCGTTATTTTGAAGCCTGAACATTACCGCTTTGATCCGGCCAATAGCCTGTCGGCGGTGAAGTGGAGCGCCTTTGAGGGGATGGAATTCAGCGTACGGGTGGAAACCACCTATTGTCGCGGCCAGGCGGTATTCGCCAACGGCCAGATTGTTAATTCGCCGGGTGCCGGCCAGTTTTTGCGCCCGCATGCCGCTCAAGGGGAAGGCCAATGACCGAATTAATCAATAGTGAGCGTTTGTGGGCCAGGGTTAATCATCTGGCGCAGATGACACTGCCGGAGGTGCCCTGGACGCGTCGTGCGTTTACGCCGTTATTCAGCGAAGCGCGTCTGTGGCTGGCAGAGCAAATGAAGCAGGCCGGGCTGACGGTAACGCTGGACGAGGGGGGCAATCTGATCGGCCGTCGCGCCGGGCTGCGCCAGGATTTGGCACCTATTGTTACCGGTTCGCATTGCGATACCGTGGTCGGCGGCGGCCGCTATGACGGCATTATCGGCGTGCTGGCGGGCATCGAGATCGCCCATGGCCTGCATCAGCAGGCGATCAGTTTGCAGCATCCGTTTGAGGTGATCGATTTTCTGTCCGAGGAACCCAGCGATTACGGTATTTCCTGTGTTGGCAGCCGGGCACTGAGTGGGGAGTTGGACAGTGGCATGCTGGCGGCGAAGAACTCGCAGGGTGAAACGCTGGCGCAGGCGATGACGCGAATTGGCGCCCAGCCGGAAAAACTGAACCAGCCACTGCGCTTGCCCGGCGGCACCGCCGCTTACGTTGAGTTGCATATCGAACAGGGGCCGGTGCTGGAGCGTCAGCAATTGCCGATTGGCGTGGTGACGCACATTGTCGGCATTCGTCGGGTGCTGGTGACGGTGATTGGCCAGCCGGATCACTCCGGCACCACGCCAATGGATATTCGTCGCGATGCACTGGTGGGGGCGGCGCAGGTGATCGAACAGGCGTATGCGGCAGCGTCGCAGCAGAGTGGTAATCCGCATTATGTGGTGGCGACCGTGGGGCGGATTGCCATGACGCCCAATGTGCCCAACGCGGTACCGGGCCGGGTGGAATTGATGCTTGAGGTGCGCAGCGACAGCCAGCAGGTACTGGACAGCTTCCCCGAATTGCTGCTGGAAACCTGTTTGCCACGTTTGCAGAGTCTGGGGTTACAGGCGCAGTTGCAGCATGTCAGCCGGGCACGGCCCACGGCCTGCGCGGAAAGGGTGATGCAGGCGATCGACGCTGCGGCGCAATCGCTTGGGTTGGCCAGCCGTCGGCTACCGAGCGGTGCCGGGCATGACGCGGTGTATATGGCGCCCACCGGGCCGGTGGGGATGGTGTTTATTCCCTGTCTGAACGGGCGTAGCCATTGCCCAGAGGAGTCGATTACCGAACAGCAGTTGGCCGACGGAGCCAGGGTGCTGGCGCAGGCGCTGATCAATCTGGATCAGCAACTGGCGTAAAAAAGGGGCCGACGGGCCCCTTGAGGTTGATGGCTAAATTGTCTTTTAGAACGAGATACTCGGGCCTAGCGCACCGAGGGGCGCTCCGGCAGCCAAGGCTGCTACGACCCCTCCGGCACGCTCTCCCTAATAACAAGCTTTGTCAGACGTCTAAAGATACCATTGTGCCTTTGCAGCCTTAAAGCTTGGGACCGGCGCTGACCAGCTTTTCGCCGGCGGGCGTCACGGTGTATTTGGCAAAGTTATCGATAAAGCGCTGCGCCAGATCCTGGGCTTTCTCTTGCCACAGCGATTCGTCCGCGTAAGTTTTACGTGGGTCGAGAATGGAAGGGTCAACTCCCGGCAGCGCGGTCGGGACTTCCAGGCCAAAGATCGGCAGGGTGAAGGTCTCGGCGTGTTCAATCTCACCGTTCAAAATAGCGTCGATGATGCCGCGCGTGTCCTTAATGGAAATACGTTTGCCGCTGCCGTTCCAGCCGGTATTCACCAGATAGGCTTGCGCGCCGGCGGCTTCCATACGTTTCACCAGCACTTCGGCGTACTGCGTCGGGTGCAGCGTCAGGAACGCGGCGCCGAAACAGGCGGAGAAGGTTGGGGTTGGCGTGGTGATACCGCGCTCGGTACCGGCCAGCTTGGCGGTAAAGCCAGACAGGAAGTGGTACTGAGTCTGTTCTGGCGTCAGGCGTGATACCGGTGGCAGCACCCCGAAAGCATCGGCGGTCAGGAAGATGATTTTCTTCGCATGGCCTGCTTTTGACACGGGCTTGACGATGTTATCGATATGCTCAATCGGGTAGGAAACACGGGTGTTTTCAGTCTTGCCGGCGTCATCGAAATCGATGCTGCCATCGGCCAGCACCTGCACGTTTTCTAACAGTGCATTGCGACGGATAGCCTGATAGATCTCAGGTTCGGCCTGTGGCGACAGCTTGATGGTTTTGGCGTAGCAGCCGCCTTCAAAGTTGAACACGCCGTCATGGTCCCAGCCGTGTTCGTCATCGCCGATCAACTGACGCTTGGGATCGGTGGACAGGGTGGTTTTACCGGTACCGGACAGGCCAAAGAACACCGCCACATCACCCTGTTCGCCGACGTTGGCCGAACAGTGCATCGAAGCGATACCCTGTAACGGCAGCAGGTAGTTCATGATCGAGAACAGGCCTTTCTTCATTTCGCCGCCGTACCAGGTGCCGCCGATCAGCTGAATACGCTCGGTGAGGTTAAAGGCAACGAAATTCTCTGAATGCAACCCTTGCTGTTGCCAGTCCGGGTTGGTGCATTTGGCCCCGTTCATCACCACGAAGTCCGGTTCGAAATTCTGCAATTCTTCATCCGTCGGGCGGATAAACATGTTTTTGACAAAGTGCGCCTGCCAGGCCACCTCGGTGATGAAACGCACCTTCAGGCGGGTGTCGGCATTGGCACCGCAGAAGGCGTCCACCACAAACAGACGCTTGCCGGAAAGTTGGTTACCCACCAGCGTTTTCAGATGCTGCCAGACTTCTGGCGATAGCGGTTGGTTGTCGTTTTTACCGGTGCCGTTATCGGACCACCAGACGGTATCGCGCGTGGTGTCGTCACGCACGATGTATTTATCTTTCGGTGAACGGCCGGTGAATTCACCGGTATCGACGTTGACCGCACCCAGGCGGGTCAGCGTACCGCGTTCCAGTGCCGGCAGGTCGGCACGGGTTTCCTCGGTAAACAGTTGCTCGTAGCTTGGGTTATGGACGATGTCGGTAGCCTGATGGATGCCGTAACGGGCCAGTGTTTGTGGGGTAATCGCGATTGAAGACATATCCTACTTCCTTATTAGTTCTATGCCTGCAGACTTTCGGCCTGTCGCGCTGGCGGCGACAATCTGAAAGCCATGGGGCATATATTATTGCCTGTTTTCTGCACGGTGCCGCGTACAGAAGCAGGTTCGGGTACAGCTGACCGGATTCAGCTAATTACCGTTCCGGTTCTCATTAATAAACGCACGGATTTTTACTTCCATCTATAGCATAGCAGTGAATTCAAACCTGATTATTTTAATTACAAAACGCTGACGATAATTAATTAAAGCCAACATCGGCGGGAGCTCACAATATTGGATTAATAAGGCGGAATTTAGTTTGGTGTTTTTATTTTTTATCATATCGTCATGGCTGTCTACTATTTTCATTTAATATCAATAATAAAATATCCAACCGTATTTATGATGGTGAAATCTTTAACCGTTTAAATGATTTCATAAATTATTGGATGATCCGCTCCATACTGAACACTTGTCAGCAGGGTGAACAATGAAACAGATAAATGCAGAAATGGCCTGTGATAAAGAGGCGTTGTCGCCTGATTCATCAGGGGTGATTAATCAAATCCGACAAATGAATATCGGTGCCGTGCCGGTGGCGTTGTTTATCACTATTTGTGCCATTGTCACCGTGTCGGCTTATGCCAATTTTTTACCCAAGAATATGATTGGTGGCCTGGCGGTAATTATGACGCTGGGTTTCGCATTGGCGCATTTGGGCAAAAGCATTCCGGTGCTGCGTGATATCGGTGGCCCGGCCATCCTGTGTCTGATGGTGCCTTCGGTGCTGGTCTATTTTAATTTCTTCCAGCCGAACGTGATGGGTACCGTCCATCTGCTGATGAAAGACGCCAACCTGCTGTATTTTGTTATCGCCAGCCTGGTGGTCGGCAGCATTCTCGGCATGAACCGGGTTATCCTGATCCAGGGCATGATCCGCATGTTCGTGCCTTTGGTGGTCGGCACGGTAACGGCGGTGGTGACCGGGTTGCTGGTGGGCAAGCTGTTTGGTTTCACCTTCTATCACACCTTCTTCTTTATCATTGTGCCGATTATCGGTGGCGGTATCGGCGAGGGCATACTGCCGCTGTCGCTGGCCTATTCAGCGATCCTTGGTTCTACGCCGGATGTGTACGTAGCGCAGCTGGCACCGGCGGCGGTGCTGGGCAATATCTTCGCCATTGTGGCGGCTGGCGTATTGGCCCGCCTGGGGATGAAGCGCAAGGCACTGAGCGGTGACGGTATGTTGATCCGGTCGGCGCAGGACAACGCGGTGTTTGCCATCAAGGAAAGCACTGGCAACGTTGATTTCCAGCTGATGGGCGGCGGGCTGCTGGTGATTTGCGCCTTCTTTATTGTCGGCGGGTTGTTTGAACACATCGTCCATATTCCCGGCCCGGTGCTGATGATTCTGTTTGCGGTACTGTGCAAATATTGCCGGGTGATCCCAACCTCAATGGAAACCGGTGCGCACAGTTTTTATAAGTTTGTTTCAACCGCGCTGGTGTGGCCGCTGATGATTGGCCTGGGCATGCTGTACGTACCGCTGGAAAGCGTGGTGGCGGTGTTCTCGGTAGGCTATGTGGTGGTCTGCGGTTCGGTGGTGCTGTCGATGGGGCTGGTGAGCTTCCTGATTGCACCTTACCTGAAAATGTACCCGGTTGAAGCGGCCATCGTCACCTGTTGCCACAGTGGGTTAGGCGGGACCGGTGACGTGGCGATCCTTTCCGCGTCCAACCGTATGGGCTTGATGCCGTTCGCGCAAATCGCCACGCGCATCGGCGGTGCCTCCACCGTGATTGGTGCCACGCTATTGTTGGGTTGGTTAATCTGAGGCCAGATTAAATTATGGATACCGGGGCGAATGGCCCCGGTTTTTTATTTTGCTACTGACTAATAATAAGCACTCAAACAGGTTTGAAATCGACGAGATTATTTTTTATCAGATAATTCTGTATTTTAATCAAAAGTGGCTATTCTTTTATTTAAGGGATTATCGTTCTCATTAAGAGTGCTCATGGAGGGCGCCAGCCGCATTACCGATATCCCCGTATTTATCCAGCACCGGACCACGGCCGTTAAGGCCATCCGTCAGTGACGCCTTCGGCACACTGAAATGACAAATATGGAGATACAGGTATGTCATCAAGTAATCAATCGGCTAACGCCTCCGCTGAAGCTATCAGCGTATTGGCCCTGCAGGGCGCTTATAAACCCGATAGCGATCCGTTGCTGAATGTGATTCATCCCTCAAAAAGCTTTGAGAATGCCGGGCTGGAACTGATCCGCGGCGACCGGAGCTGGCACGACAAAGGCGTGACTGACACCGCGGTTAACCTGAGTTACAGCTTTTGGGAACAGGCACCGGGCAATATGTCGAGCATGGCGATTAGTGGGTTCAGCAGCTTTAATCAGCAGCAGCGCGAGCAGGCGAAACTCTCACTGCAATCCTGGTCAGATGTTGCCAATCTCACCTTTACCGAAACCAGCGATACCCAAAGCGCCAATATTAAATTTGGCCTGTTCGATGTTAGCTCGCGTGGTTCTTATGCTTTCGCTTATAACCCGGATACTTCTGCCTCGGTGGCGGGGCAGACCTGGTATAACGCCAAAAGTAATGTGTTCGCCAATAACCTGATTAACGAAAACGAATATGGCCGTCAGACGTTAACCCATGAAATTGGTCATGCGCTGGGGTTGCAGCACCCTGGGGATTACAATGCCGCCCCGGGGGTAAGTATCACTTACAACAAGGACGCGACCTACTTTGAGGACAGTCGCGCCCACAGCGTGATGAGCTATTTCAGCGAAAACAGCACGGGCCAGGATTTTCAGGGCGCTTACTCTTCCGCTCCCTTGTTAAATGACATTACGGCCATCCAGCATTTCTATGGCGCCAACATGACCACCCGCAGCGGGGATACGACCTACGGTTTTAACTCCAACACCGATCGCGATTTCCTCACCGCCACCGGCGCTCAGGACAAAATCGTGTTTAGCGCCTGGGATGCCGGTGGCACCGATACCTTCGATTTCTCCGGCTTTAGCCAAAATCAGCGTATTAACCTCAACGAGCAATCTTTCTCCGACGTGGGGGGGCTGAAGGGCAACGTTTCTATTGCTGCCGGCGTGACTATCGAAAACGCGTTTGGCGGTGCCGGAAACGATGTGCTGATCGGTAACCACACCAATAACATTTTGCTGGGCGGCGCCGGGGACGACATATTGTACGGTGGCGGCGAGTCGGATCATCTGTTTGGGAATGGGGGCAAAGACACCTTCGTTTATTTCGCTGCCAACGAGTCACGCGCTGATGCGCCGGACTGGATCGTCGATTTTGTCAGTGGTGAGGATAAAATTGATCTGTCGCTGTTTAACACCGGCAGCAATAATGGCATCGAATTTGTCAGTCAGTTCAGCGGCAAGGCGGGTGAGGCAATGCTGAGCTACGACGCGCAGGCGCACGTCAGCGATTTAGCCATCAATCTGGGCGGTGGGTTTGACGCTAGCGATTTTCTGGTGAAAGTGGTGGGTCAGCCGCTGGAAACCAGTGATTTCGTGCTGGCCTGAGGCCAGATAGCAATAAAAATTCGGTATTTTGAGGAAAACCCGACAATTCCTATTAATTCCGTCATGTTAGCCTGACATAATTACGTACAGAAGGCCGGGCTTGCATACCTCGGGCTTCTGCTGAATCGCCAACCTTTTAGGTTGGCGATTCATTTTCCATCTTTCAGCATGTTGATCGCGGCACCAATCAGGATCCGGCGTTCAATATCGTGACAATCGGCCAGTTGCTGTGCCAGGTGTTTCGCCAACGTTTCTACTGATAAAACCTCGCCACGATGGCGTAACTGCATCACGCTGTCGCCGATCAAGCGAGCCACTTCATCCCACACGGGTTTTATCTCCTGCTCCGAGAACATCATCGTTTACCTCGGCTGGGTGATTTTTGGTCAATGTAACAGTTGAGCCTGGGGTTCGCCACCGTACCGATCGCACAATGTTAAATCAGGAAGCATAAAAAATAAGCCATCAGTATTTCTTCTGGTTTTTTCACCCAATACTGACAGTGTCGATACTGTGGAGGGTGAATGATGAAACTGATTGAACAACTGGCTGTGTACCACCGCCGGAGCCAGCCGGCAGAAGTGCCACATTGGCTGTTTCGCCTGTGGTTGCCGCAAGGGGAGGCGCGGATTGCCTATTTGCGCGAGCTGTTGGAGCCGGAAAGCAAACAACCCGCGGCACGGGAACGTGGATAAGGTGGTGTGAGCCAGTGTCCGGCCGCACTGGCATTACTCGAGAATATCGTCTATCTCTTCGAGTACCTGATGACCCAGCTCGGTGGTGATCATCAATATACCGCAGACCAAAATCACCAGCGCCAGCAGCAGTAAGGCGATCTGTACCCCGTTGCCGTTTCGTTTTGCCATCTGTTTTGCTCCCTGCCATTAGCCAAAGACTATCGCCGCCCAGCGCAATAACAGCAGAGCGAGACAGATCAGCAACAGTATCAAAAACATCTTCCAGTGCTTGGTACGCATGCGTTTGGTTGCCAATGTGGCCTCCTGTTTTGCCGATCAGCTGAAATACCAGACGGCGATAATAAAGATAGCAATTACCACTACTGCCAGCACCTTTAACAATGCGCTGAAAGTGTCATCGGAATTTTGGTCGTCATGCTTCATTTTGCCACCTGGTCGATAGCCATGGAGTGAATTGCGTCCACAGTATGCCTGTTGTCCAGGTGCAGGCACAGGGATTTACCGTAAATAGCCTGTAAAGCTGTGGGATTAGAAGATTGAGGGTGAATTCGGCAGGTGCAGGCAGCGGGGAATACGTTGTACTATTCTGTCTGCACAATGATTCATTCAATAAAGGTATGGCAATGGCGAACGAAATTCCGAAGAAATACGAAAACACCGAACGTTGGGCGTTTGGCAACACCGAGCAACAGGCCGATGAGGTAGTCAAACTGATCCTCAACGGTACCAAGACGGCCACCTGCGCCAATCTTGACGGTGAAGGCATCCCGCTGGCCGGTGATGTATTTGTGGTGGTTGATGGTAAAGGCGAGCCGGTGTGTGCGGTAGAGCTGACGTCGGTTGAAATGAAAACCTACGATCAGGTTGATGAGGCCCATGCTTTTGCCGAAGGTGAGGGTGACCGTTCCCTGGCCTACTGGCGTAAAGAGCTGCAAAGCTTCTTTGAAGAATATGAGCTGTTCTCACCGGATATGACGCTGGTACTGATGAATTTCAAAGTGGCAGAGACTTTCTGATTTGACCTCCTCTGTCCCTTACGTCTGTCAATGGGCGACGCCCGAACTGGCCGCTGCGCTGATTGCCGGTCGAGCGACGCTGGCGGACGATGTCAACTGGGCGCTCAGTGGCGCACGCGATCGGGCGGAATATATCGAGTGGGCCAATCACGTCTGTGGCATGGCCTGCCTGAAAATGGTGCTGACCCATCGCGATGGGGATGCGCCGTCGCTGCTGGAACTGGCTCGCCGCAGTCTGCCGTACGGCGCTTACGTGCGGGAAGGTGAGCGTATCAAGGGGCTGATCTACGCGCCATTTGTCGACTATGTGCGTGAGCAATTTGCCCTGGAGGCCGAGGTGCGGGTCGGTGTTGAGGTAGCAACGTTGCCACAGTTACTGGCGCAACGGCGTTATTTTATCGCCTCGGTACATCCCGGCATTCGCCGGCCCGAGCAAACGCCACCGCAGCGGGGCGGCCATCTGGTGCTGGTTACCGCGGTTGAGGGGGACGGTGTGACTTTTCACAATCCTTCCGGTGACAGCCCGGCTACGCGCCAACAGGTAACTTTGCCGCTGAGCAGCTTTGGTCGATTCTTCGCCGGCCGTGGTATTGCTATCACATAAAAAAACGCGCCGTGCTCCTGAGGGGACACCGCGCGTTCTTCAGTTTGTCGTCGTTCATTCCAATCGCATCACCCAGGCATCGCTTTGCCGATCGTAATGTTGTTTATACAGCAGCGATTGCTTGCCATCGAGTATCGCCGGGATGCTGGTGTGCTCATCCCAACCGTCTAACTGCATGCACAGATCGGGATCCGACTTGCAAGGGATCGCCAGCGTACTGGCCTGCTCGGGCGAGGAGGACAAATGCGCATCGTCGACCTCGAAACTGCCTATTTTTACCACGTTTTTGCCCATTGGAACTCCTTGTTTGATCTGCTGGTATGAGGTGTGACCAGTTGAGGCCGTCTTCATCAGCATAGTCAAATGAGCAAAAAATGCCACATAAAAAATACAGGCTGGCAACATTAACGATCCGTGGCTACCGGCCGGGCTTAATACTCCACCACAAAACTGATGTTGTCCTGATAGGTACCTACCGGTACTTCGGTTTGCGCAGCGTTGATTTGCGCCAGGTAAGGAATGCTTTGTGCTAACCCGGTACCAGACCCGGCTTGCTTGTTGGTGCTGTTCCACACCGTGGTGCTGTTGGGCAGGTAAATTTGGTACTGCATATAGTTACTGGTGCCGCTTTTCATGCGTCGCCAGCCGGTCACCGGGTTATTGCCGTCGGTAAAGTAGGTGTTGTAACCCTCGGTTTTGGTGCAGGTGAGGGTGATGCTCTGGTTCACCGGGTTAAACTGCCCGACCAGCGCCATGCTGCCAAAGTTGACGTTTTGCGCGGTGCCAAACAGGCAGTCTTTGGTGAGCGTCAGGCTAATTGTCACGGTACTGGGTTTATTGGTGCCATCCCACCAGATGCACAGCCCAATCAAGCCCAGGCCGCAAATATGGTAGTTCCATACCAGATTGACGGTATCGGTATAGGTACCGGAGCGGACGTTAGCCCCGGCGGTGGTCTTGATATACAGCGGAAAGTTGACGTTTGGGGAGATAAGGATCAGCGTCAACAGGTTCAATGAACTGTAATCGATGGTTTGGCCGACGCTATAGGGATATTGGTAATTCGCATCGGGGTAAATCAGATAGGGAATGGTATCGCCGGAACCGTCGGTATTAGCCAGCGCCATATTGTGCGTGGTGGAGTTAATCTTCACCGTCACGGTATTTTGCGTCAGCAATGACAGGCCAAGGCCGCTGCAGTTGAGTCCGGCAGTGCCCTGCGCGCTGAGCGAGCCATTATAAACCGCGAAAGTACTGCTGCCTGGCAAGGTGACGCTGCCGTTGGCGGTGGTGCAGTCGGCCAGCGCTTGTCGGCCGATGAGCAGCAGCAGCGCCAGTAATAACGCTTTGGAACCACTAATCATATTCTTCTCCATCATGAATTACTGGCAAACAATGGGCCCGATGCTTTGGATCCCCTGGGTTTTGGTCAGGCTAAACTGCGCCTGACAGGGGGCGCTGCCGTCGGCCGGAATGACGCTCAGGCGGTTTTGCTGTTGCACCGGATCCACATAGACCATGCCATCCCAGCCGACATAGCTTTGCTGGTTGGTACCTATAACCGCGACTTCGCTGCCGTTGGCCAGCGGTTTCCCTTGTGTGTCGACCAGTTTTATGTCGGCGGCGGAGATTTGCTGGACAGGAAAATCGACCAGGAAACCGCTGTGATCGCGGACAGCCACGGTTTTCTCCACGCTGGGAACCGCCACGTCTGCCGGCAGATTGAGCGGATCGATCTGGAATTTGGCGTGGTAATAGGAGGTGACGGTCGGCACCAGCAAATAGCCTTTGGCGTTGGTCACGCCAATTAACTGATTTTCATAGCGTACCGGAATGTCCGGGTAGCCGTCGGTAGAGATCAGAGCAAAAGCATCGTTGATGGTGTTGGTGGCGTACAGATCGCCTTGCATCGCCACCAGTGAACCGCTCACTTCGCCCCAGCGGGTGTAATCATCGCTGTTGCCGTACATCCCCCCGCGGGCTTCGAGCAGGCGGGTGCGCCAGGTGATGTCGGCCTGGGTATAGCTTTCGCTGCTTTGTCCATCGGCATAGGCCAGGTTCCAGCCCAAACCGCCATCGGTCGGCGCGGCGCGGCTGTAGCTGACGCGTTGGTTCCAGCGGTTTTCATTGTCACGTGAGGCGCTGACGCTGGCGGTACCCCAACTGTCGAAGGGGATAGACAGTTGCAGCTGGGCGCTGTAGCCGCTGCTGCCGATTTCGCGGTTCACTGACGCATACAGGCTGGTATTGCGCCACAGTGAAATGCTGTAAGAGAAGTTAACCAGGCGAGTACGCAGGCCAATGGCATCGCGTACATCGAAATAGCCGGCACCGATGCTACCGAATCGGTTCAGACCAATACTGCCGGTCAGTTGATCGGTACGGCGGCTCAGGCGATAGTCGCTTTTATACACCGAAATATCGCCAAAACCCGCACTGCGCAGGATGCGCTGGGCATTCAGGCTGTAATAGCGATTGCTGTAGGTGTAGCCGATGCTGCTCTGATCGCCATGGTTGGTGCTGTATTGATAGACCGGCTGCGTGTCGGGCTGAGGGATGGGTTGACCGGTCAGCGGATCGTAGTAGTTGCGCTGCTGCGAAGGTTGATAATCGTTAAAGGCATTGTCGCCGGCCTGACTGTAGCTGTAAGAGGCATTAAATACCCCCCACTGACCAACCCGAATATTGGCCCCTGCGCCGCCCACTGCCAACTCTGCGGCACCTTCGGCGCGACCTTCCAAAGTTAACCAATCCGTGACGCCGTAACGCCCACTGCCACTGGCCACCCATTGTCCATAATCGGCTGAATTAATACCATAATTGCGCCGTAGCGCTCCGCTGGACAGGCTGAAATCGCTCATGCCGGCCTGCAACAGATTACTGGCGACATAAAATGGCACCACGGTGCTGACTTGTCGGCCCAGCGCATCGGTAGTCACTACCGTGGCCTGCCCGGCGCCGTTAATGTAGGGCACGGTATTGAGGGTGAAAGGGCCAGGGTTAACGCTGGTGCTGCTGTTTTTATAGCTGTTGATATACAGATCGACGCTGCTGGGCAGCGCTGCCTGGCCGGAAAACTGCGGCAGCGGATAGGTAATCAGATCCGGGCGTGAGGCAAAATTACGTGCCAGCTGGACGCCGCCGATACGCACCGAGCTGCTCCAGGTCAGGGCACCGGTGGCGAGGTCGCCGGCGGTATAGCTGAGCAGACGTTCATCATCGTTATAGCGCCACTGGCTGTCGTAGCGGATATAGCGGTTGCCCTGATCACTGGTGTTGGCACCGTTGTTAAAGCTGCCGCGGAAAATGCCGGTGTTGGATACCACGCCAAAGCCGTCGAACATCCGCTGTTCACTCCAGGCGGAAAGGTAGCCTGGCTGGCCGCTAGCGCTGCTTTGACTGGCATAAATATCATAATTGAACAATAGACCGAGGCTGCTTTGTGCCGGCAGCCGATCCAACGGGTTTTGAGCGTTGAATTTCTGATTGGGTAACCAGTCGTTGGGGACGTTGATCATCAACTGCTGGGTGTCGCCGCTGTAGGTGACGTCAACCTTCTCCAATTGGTCGACCGCAATTTCTTTCGCCTGTTTATCCGCGACCGGCAGGCCTGCATCGAGCAATTGTTGCGGCGTGAGGTAATAGTGGCCGCCTCGGTAGTTGACCGGTACCACCTTTCCGGTCTGACGACCATTGACCACCGGCTCCAGATACAAGGTGGTATCCGGCATGCTGATGGCGCTGGGCGGGGGCGGTAAATCATCGGCGCAGGCGTACGGTGGCCACGGCGTGGCCACTGCGCAGAGTACGGCGAAGGCTAACGGCTTCAGCCCGAACCCGTTACGCCTGGGTGAGGGTATCCTGGTTAACGGCACCTGACACTCAGTAAGCAGGCAGGGTTATTGGCCGTTTATTGTCGTTGACCGTGGCCTGCAGTTGACCGCTGCTGAAGCTGCCAGAGGCCGGTACGGCAAAGCGCATCTGCGATCCGGGCAACACGTAACCCATCAGGCCGGCATTGAGCGTCTTCCCTTGCATCGTCACTTTGGATATGCGCGCGTGGACGATGCCCTGGTTGCGTACCTCCAGCCAGCGCTGGCTGCTTTGCTGCAACAGGCGGTAGCTGAGTTGTGGTTGGCTGGCGGTGGCATAATCGCGCGGCTTCTCTGAATCCTGCTTGGTCCAGACACCCTTGCCGCTGACAAACAGCGGTACCGAATAGCGCATCTGGAATTTCAATCCCATTTGTGCACCATCGGGTGCGGATGGGTTGCCAGAATCTTTCACCGGGACTTCATCAATCAGAATACGGTATGCACGCTCCTGGCCGGCAGGCGGCGGGGTTTGCTTAACCAGCCGGATCAGTTGGCGTTTGCCAGGGGCAATAGAGGCAACCGGCGGGCTGGCGATCACTTCGCTCTGGTTGCTGTAATCGTCTTTGCCGGCGGTTTGCTTCCAGCCGAGTACGCGAACTTGCATATAGACGGGTTTTGAGTCGCGGTTTTCCAGCCACAGCGCCGTTGCGGGCTGTTGATCTTCAATTACCGGATCAATGGGCCAAATCAGGATCGAGGCGGCGGCAAGCGCCTGTTGTTGGCCGACAATCAGCAGCGCTGCCGTCAATGGCAGTCGGAAGGGTATACGCATGGCTAAATCCTTATTTCAAAATACTAATAAGTGACCGTCAGTAAGACCGTATCGCTGTAAGTGCCACTGGTGGGCAGGGTACTGGTCGAGAACAAACGGGCATAAACTTTTATTTCCTGGGTGCTACCGGTGGCAGCAACGATCTCAGTGCTGCCGCCGTTGGTGCCATCGCCCCAAATGGTGGAATAGTTACTGTCCTGATAGAGTTGATAAATCAGGGTTTCTGGGGTCAGGGTGTTTTTTAGTTTGCGTCCGGCGGAGAGGGAGCCGGTGACGTTGTTGCCGATGCCAAGCGCCAGCGTGACGCTCAGGCCTGGATTACAGCGAAACAGTACGGAACCGGCTCCGGAGCTGGAAACGATGCTGATATTGCTGGCTAACGAAGAGACCTGACCAAAGCTGAGGTTGCCAAAAGTGGTGACGTCGCTGCTGCCGCTACCCAGGATGCAGCCTTTTACCACCGTCGCATTGACGGTCATTGCCTGGGTCTTTTGCTGATCGTTGACGCCGGTGTCGCCCAGTACTGGCGGCGTTATCATCCAGAGCAGTAAACCACCGCTTAAAATACGCATTGCCGTTACCAATTGATGGTGACCTGCACGGTATCGGTGTAGCTGCCGATCTGCGGGGTGGATTGCACCGGGATCATGCCATACACCGGTAACCAGTTATCCTGACCGTTGGCGGTTTGCGACACCCCGGTCAGGTTATCCCAGATGATGCTGTGCGAACTGTTGGTATACAGGTTGTAGTTCACCTGCTGGCCGGCGGCACTTTTCAGATAGCGGGCAGCGGTGTTGCCGCTTTGCCCACCGTTAAGCAGGACATTGTAGCTGGTGCCATTGTTGCACTTGACGCGAATGGCCCCGGCGTTTTGCTGGCCGGCTACGCTGACACTGGTCGTGAGAAAATAGACCGTACCGAAGTCCAGTGAACCAAAGCTGACATTGCCACCTGAACTGCTGCCGGCTTCGCATGCCTTCAACAAGGTGGCGCTGACGCCAATGGTGGCGGTTTTGCTATCGGCATTCGCCGCCAGGCTTAACGCCAGCAATCCACAGCCCAAAACAACCTGCCGCACTGTTACCAGGTTACCGTCATGGTCACCGTATCGTTGTAAGTATCAGGATCGGGCGTGGTGGCAGCCGCCGGGACACGTCCATAGACAATCAATGGGACCGCTGCGCCGGTACCGCTACCGGTCAGGGCATTGGAACCTATGCCCCAGGCGGTAGCGCGGGTCTGATCCTGGTAGAGGTTGTACTTGATCAAGGCACCTGCCGTACTGGCCATTTGGCGCTGGTTACCGGCGCCTACGTGCAGACCGTTGTCTAACGCCACGGTGTAGGCGGTACCTGTGGTACAGGTCAGCGACAAAGTCCCTGCACCGCCGGAACCGGTTGCGCTGGCGTCGATAATGTTGGACAGGGAAGAATAGGTACCGAAGCTAATGGCACCAAAGTCGTTGGCGCTCCCCGCGCTGTTCCCGCCGCCGACCACGCAACCCGCGCCGATGGTTAAGGTTACCCCGAGGTTACCCTGAATAGTGCCTGCTGCATTGGCTGCGCCGCTTGCGCACAGCAAGGTGGCTGCCGAGGTCAGTGCCATCAGAATTTTTTTCATGTCTTTTTCCTTGCCGTGTTAAAGGTGAGCCCCAAAAGACGCCATCCAGAAAAGGATAAACGCATTAATTTATTTACAGTTTAATTAATAGAATAAGAAGTCGGAAATGTCTTGGTGAAAGGCTGAAAATTTTCTTTATTTTTAAGGAAGTCGTTATCTTCTCAATGGAAAGGACGAGAATATCCGGAGCGTAAAATGATCAGAATAATAATATGCTTCTGTCGGAATATTATTAGCGGTATTAACTGGCCGGAGTTTTCCGGCCAGTTACAGGGGGTTACTGATGGAAATCCAACACGCCGTCACGAACCAGTTCGCGCGGCAGGTTGTTTTTGATCCGGCTGCCGATGCGTTTGGCGATGCCCAGCGGTTGTTGCTGGTAGGTAACAATACATTCATCGGTCTGCGGCGGCGGCTCCGGGTACAGATCCCGGCCGTGGAACCACTCTTGCGCCAGCGTGGCATCCAGTTCAAAACGCTGTTTGCCATCGGCAACCGCCAGTGCGATAACCGCTTCATGCTGCCAGCGGTAACCTTTGGTGAAACGCTCGGCCAGTTTCAGCCCGATACGCGAGAAGCGTATTTTATTAACCAGCGTTTCCAGCTCGGCTGGGAACAGCCAGATTTCTTTATCGCGAGCCCACAGACGGCTGGTTTCATCCCAGGTCAGGCCGGAGGCCGCTGCGGCCTGAGCGATCTCGGCCGAATCCTTGCCCGATAGCGGAGTGAACGGGAATTTGCCCAATTTGTAGCTTGGCTTTGCCAACGCGGTGACGGAGTGGTGCTTACGCAACCTTGCCACAAAGAAGCCTTCGCTGTCGTAAATTTGCGGGAACACGTGCAGGAAACCTTCGGCGGTTAACGCCCGCTCTGCGCCAGGGAACAGTTCACCCAGCGGTTCAATGCTGACCGCATCGCCGTAGGTCGCCAGCAGTCCGTTGACGATCTGCTGGTTTTCCTGCGCGTTGAGCGTGCAGGTGGAGTAGACCAGTACGCCGCCTGGGGCCAGAGCATGGAAGGCACTGTCGATCAGTTCACGCTGGGTGTCGGCGATGGCGGCGACGCTGGCCGGTGACCAGTTGCTCATGGCGTCCGGATCTTTACGCACCACGCCTTCACCGGAACAGGGCGCATCCAGCAAAATGGCGTCGAAGCTCTCCGGCAACGCCGCACCGAACACCCGGCCGTCAAAGTGGGTCAGGGCCACATTCTTCACGCCGCAGCGGCTGATATTGGCATGCAACACCTTGACCCGACTGGCAGAGTATTCATTGGCGACAATCCCACCCCGGTTGTTCATCAACGCCGCAATCTGGGTGGTTTTGGAACCCGGTGCCGCGGCGACGTCCAGCACCCGGCGTGGCGCTTCGGCCCCGGCGAACAGCGCACTGACCGGTAGCATTGAGCTGGCTTCCTGAATGTAAAACAGGCCGCTCAGGTGTTCTGCCGCGCTGCCCAGCCGCAGTTCTTCGTCCTTGCGTTCGATCCAAAAGCCTTCCGCACACCAGGGGATGGGTTCCAGCTGCCAGTCATAGTCCTGCACCAGCGTTTGAAAATCAGCAACGCTGATCTTCAGGGTATTAACCCGCAGGCTGCGGCGCAGTGGGCGTTGGCAGGCGGCAATGAAATCGTCCATCGACAGGTCGGCGGGCATGATGGCGCGCGTCGCGTCAAGAAAGGCGGGCGGCAAAAAAACGCAGGCAGGTTTGGCCACGGGGTGAGCTCTCTGGCAGCAATCAAAATAAATAAGGGCAGGAGTTTACCATAAACCGAAAAAAGTAGGGGCCCGGCATTGCCGAGCCCCTGAGAGGGTGAGGAATTTACTCTTTAGGGATGGCGGTACCCCATTCACGCCAGTCTTTTGGCTCTTCTGCATTCAGCATAAAGTGTTTGTGCGGCGTCGCTTTCGGTGCCAGCGGAATACTCGGCGGAGTAGCGAAGGCGATGCCGCCGCGAATAAACTGCTGGAAGGTTCCGCTCTTGATCACGCCGCCGGTCAGGCCGAACTGCAGGTTGTAGCCGGAAGCCAACCAGAACACGCTGTTGTTACGCACCAGATACTGGTACTTCTTGCTGATACGCAGCGCGACGTGGATGCGATCGGACATGGCGCCCAGATAGAAGCCTGTGACGGTTCCCACTTCCACACCGCGGAACAGCACCGGGGTGCCAATCTGCAGCGAGCCGGTTTCGGCGGCGTCGAGGATCACGCTCAGGCCGTCCTGGTAGCGCGAGTCGGTAATAGTGGCTTCTTGCAGTTCAAAGCTGCGCAGCTCGCGCCCACGGCCCGGTTCCACATTAATGTAGGGCTGCAGCAGGGTGTCGAGGTTGCTGACCCCGGCGGCGGAAATCTCCGGCGATACGATAGAGAATCGGCTGCCAAGACGGGCGAAGGTCTGCACGTATTCCGGGTACAGCACCGCCTTGACCAACACTTCATTACGCTCTGGCGCCAATTTTAGCGAATCTACCTGGCCGATATCGATACCGAGATAACGCAGTGGCATGCCTGGCGACAGCTTGCTGGCGTCGTAGGTTTTCAGGATTATCTGGCTGCCCACCGCGCGGGCGGCGGTTTCCGTGGCGTACAGCATGCGTTTGGCGCCTTTGCTCAGCGTCACGCCCTGCAAATTATCGAAGCTGATGGCCCCCTTCAGCGCCCGGTTGAGCGGTGAAGCCTGCACCGTCAGGCCGCTGCCGTTCAATTGCACCTTGGCCCCGCCTTCGGCCCAGAAAATGCTTTCGTTGGTCAGCAGCTTGCGGTATTCCGGGCTGATATAAACATCAACTTCAAACTCGTTGGCCTTGGGACGCACGTTAACAATCTCGCCCACCTGGAATTTACGGTACAGCACCACCGATCCGGCCTGCACGTCCGGCAGGCTGACGGCGGTCAGCGTCAGGGTTGGCGCAGGGCTGTTGCCGATAATACCGGCCTCGGCCTTTTCACTATTGCCATACAGCGGATACTGCCCGACAGGTTCGCCCTTGCTGCCGGGAATGATACGCACGCCGCCGTCCAGCCACTCTTGCGCGCTGGCCCCCAGCACTTCCATGCCGTCCAGGCCCAGTTTGACGTCGACGCGGCTGTTGACCACGAACTTGCTGTCTTTGTGCAGCAGGCGGCGATATTGGGCATCGATGGCGGCAGTAAATACCACGCCGTTGTCCGTCAGGGCACGACTCATTACCTGACCGACCTTAACGCCGTGCACCACCAGTGGCTGGCCAACGTCGATTCCGTAGCTTTGCGGTGCGTTCAGCGTTACGGTCAGTACGCCCGGTTGTTGCAGCAGGGTTTCGCTGCTGTCCAGCACGTTGAAATGCTGCTGTGGTTCACCCTCGCCCGGTACCAGTTCCAGCGTATTGCCGGTCAGCAACTGGCTGAGTTTGGCGTCGTTAAGGCTCAGGCGCGGGCTGCGCATGACAATCCGCGTGCCGCTGCGCATTAAATCCACCACCGACGGGTCGATGGTCAGTTCACCGGTGACCTTACTGTCCTGTTGCAGTGTCAGCTTGGTCAGGGTGCCCACCTGTAATCCCTGATAAATCAGCGGCGTGCGGTTTTCACTCAGGTTATTGCCGCTCGGCAGATCCAGGGTGATGTTCACGCCGCGCTGGCTGTGTGCCAGATCCGGATACAGGGTATAGCTTTGATCGGCCTTGGCCTGCTGACCGTCAGGCGGCGAGTCAAAGGCAATGGCGCCGTTGACCAGAGCAGCCAGGCTTTCCATCTGCACCGAGGCTCCCGCCAGGCTGAAATCACCCTTGAAGCCCGAGACGTTCCAAAAACGGCTGCTGCCCTTCACCAGATTGGCAAAACGGCGGTCGATCAGTACGTCGATAGTGACGCCCTTATTGCCTTCGGCGATGGTGTAGTCATATACCTTACCGACGGGGATCTTGCGGTAGTACACCAGTGAACCGGTGTTGAGCGAGCCGAGATCGTCAGCGTGCAAATGAATCATCAGCTCACCGGTGTTGAGTCGGTATTTGGGCTGGGTATCAAGCGCGGTGAAGTGAGTCTTTGGCTGCCCGCTGCCCGGCATCATGCCGATATAGTTGCCACCCACCAGGGCATCCAGGCCAGACACGCCCGCCAGCGAGGCTTTGGGCGTTACCAGCCAAAACTGGGTGCCGTCGCGCAAGGAGTCTTCCAGGTCGCTTTTGATGCTGACTTCGACCACGATGCTGTGCAAATCCTTGCTCAGGCTGATGCTCTGTACGGTGCCCACTTCTACACCCTGATAACGTACCGGAGTACGCCCGGCGACAATGCCCGCCGCGGACTGGAAATCAATGGTCACTGTGGTACCGCGTTCCTGGAAATTGTTATAGACCAGCCACCCCGCGATCAGCAGGGCAATAAACGGCAGTAACCAGAATGGCGAAATACGGCGCTTGTTTTTGACCCGCGCTTCAGTCGGTGTATTCGGCGTTTCCTGTTGCATGTGCATCCCAAATCAATCGGCTATCCAGCCACTCTACGGCAAGAATAGTTAAAATAACCGCAGACCCAAAATAAAAGGCTGCCGGCCCCATAGTAAAAGATAACAATTGGTCGCGATTCACCAGCGACATCATTAACGAAATAACAAACAGATCGAGCATCGACCAACGGCCGATCCAGGTGACCAGGCGCAGCAGGCGAATACGCGTTCTCAGGCTGTGCGAGGTCTTGAAATGAATGCTCAACAGCAAGGTGATCAGCACAATGACCTTGGTAAAGGGCACCAGTACGCTGGCAATGAACACGATGGCGGCGATCGGCACATTGCCGGAAGTTGCCAACGAGACCACTCCGGAGAAGATGGTGTCCTCCATTCGCGCGCCATTGGCGTAGATGATGGAAATCGGCATCAGGTTGGCCGGGATCAGTAAAATTATCGCCGCAATCAGCGCCGCCCAGGTTTTTTGCAGGCTGTAGGGCTGCCGATGGCACATAGGAATGTGGCATCGTGGACAACGCCCACGTTGGTCTGGATAGCCGGTGAAATGGCAGGACAGGCAGATATGCAGTGCCGTTGGCAGGCCTTTCGGTTGTTCCTGCGGATAATAGCGTTCCCACAGCTGTTCCAGATTGACGTGGATCAGCGTCAGGATGCTGAGCAGGGTGAGCGCCAGGTAAGCGATCAGCGCACTGCCGGCCTGAATATCGGCGTATTCTTTCACTTTGATTGTCGCCACCGCCATGCCGATCAGGTAGATATCGAGCATCACCCACTCTTTCAAACGATCGAGCATCAGCAGCACCGGGCGCAGATTCATGCCCAGTGCGTGGCCGAAACGCAGGTACAGCAGCGACAACGCCAGCGTGAGCGGGGCGCCAATAGTGCAAAACGCCACCATACTGGCAGTGAGAGGATCCCCCTGGTGGCTCATCTGCCAGATGCCTTCCAGCAGGCTGGCGTCAATGCGCACCCCCAGCAGGCGGATGCTGATCAGCGGCTGGCTGAAAGCAAAGGGCATCAACAGCAGCATGGTGACCGCCATGGCGGTCAGTCGGGTCATCGACCAGTCACGGCCACTGACCACCTTGGCATCGCAGCGCGGGCAGTAGGCCGCCTGTTTGCCGCTCAATGGCGGCAACACAAACAGCAGGTCGCATTCGCAACAGCGTTGGTGGCGTGTTTTGGATAGCGGGCCGGTGATCGCGTGTATTTTCATCATGACAAAAAACTGCCCCAGAGCTCGCCGTATCGATTAGCGTAGCTGAAAAATAAATCTGTCCGTGCCTTATAGGGCCAAGCACCGGGCGGCAAAACAGGGTTTCTGAGCGGCAAACATACCTTGCCCGGTAGGGTTTTGTGAAGCAACAGATGATTAACCTTGTGGCTATACGCATTTAATGCTTATTTTATAGGGCTTAAGACTTGGGCTAGTGGCCTTCTTCACTGTACTAATGGTTAACACATGACAAAAGAACAATTCTACGCGGAATTAAAACGTGATTTGTGCGCGCTGCTCGACGGGGAAACCAACTTTATCGCCGCGTTATCCAACGCCAGTGCGCTGATCAATGAGCGTCTTGATGACGTTAACTGGGCCGGATTTTACCTGATGGACGGCGCTCAACTGGTGCTGGGTCCATTCCAGGGGAAAATCGCCTGTGTGCGCATTCCGGTTGGAAAAGGTGTGTGTGGCAGTGCGGTGGCGGAAAATCGCGTGCAGCGCGTTGGCGACGTCCATGAGTTCCCGGGTCATATCGCCTGTGACGCGGCCAGTAATGCAGAAATTGTGCTGCCGCTCAGGGTTGGCGGTCAGATTATCGGCGTTCTCGATATCGACAGCACAGTTTATCAACGTTTCGACGAACAGGACGAAAGGGGCCTGGAAGCAGTGGTGGCGGGGCTTTGCGCGCAGCTGGAGCAGTGTGATAGTGCGAAATATGTCACTGTAACGGCAAGTTGATCTACGGTTAACGTGGCATTTACCGATGGCGTCATTATAATGACGCCTGTTCATGCCTGCGCTGGTTGGCAAACCCGTTGTAATCAGGAAATTTCATGGAAAATCAACCTAAGTTGAACTCTAGTAAAGAAGTCATTGCTTTTCTTGCCGAGCGTTTTCCGCTCTGCTTTAGCGCCGAGGGCGAAGCTCGCCCGTTGAAAATCGGTATTTTTCAGGATCTGGTCGAGCGTGTTCAGGGGGAAGAGAACCTAAGCAAAACGCAATTGCGTTCTGCACTGCGCCTGTACACCTCAAGCTGGCGTTACCTGTACGGCGTCAAAGTTGGCGCACAGCGCGTTGATTTGGACGGCAACCCGTGCGGTGAGCTGGAACAGCAGCATGTCGATCATGCCCGTCAACAGCTTGAAGAAGCAAAAGCGCGAGTTCAGGCACAGCGTGCCGAGCAAAACGCCAAAAAACGTGAAGCTGCCGGTGAATCAGCCGCTGCGGAGCCTCGTCGTCCACGTCCAGCCGGTAAAAAACCTGCTGCACGTCGCGAAGGCGGAGCCGCACCGGAGAACCGCAAGCCGCGCCCACAAACTCGCCCACAGCCCGCTCGCCAACCTCGTGAAGTCAAAGAGGAAAGCCAGCAGCGTCGTGTGCCAGTCACGGATATCTCTAAACTGCAAATTGGCCAGGAAATCAAAGTCAGAGCAGGCCAGAGTGCGATGGATGCAACCGTACTTGAAATCGCCAAAGATGGCGTACGTGTGCAGCTCTCTTCCGGTCTGGCGATGATTGTGCGCGCAGAACACTTGCAGTTCTGATACGGAGGCCAACCAAGGCATGAACAAATTTGTCAGATTAACAGCAGTCGCGGGTCTGTTGTGGGCGGGTGTCAGTTACGGAGCGGAACCAGCCAACATCCGCATCGATCAACTGCCTCAGCTGCAGCAGGAACCGCAACATGCAACGGTGAGTGAGCGCGTAACTTCGCGCTTCACTCGCTCTCATTACCGTCAGTTTACCCTCGACGCGGACTTTTCAGGCAAGATCTTCGATCGTTACCTGAATATGCTGGACTACAGCCATAACGTGCTGCTGGCCTCCGACGTGGCGCAATTCGCCAGCAAGCGTAATCAGCTGGGCGAAGAGCTGAAAAGCGGTAAGCTGGATACGCCATACGCGTTGTACAATCTGGCGCAGAAACGCCGTTTTGAGCGTTACACCTATGCATTGTCGCTGCTGGAAAAGCCAATGAGCTTCACCGGCAACGACACTATCGATCTCGACCGCAGCAAAGCGCCGTGGCCGAAAGACAAGGCCGAACTGGACAGCCTGTGGAATGCGAAAGTCAAATATGACGAGCTGAACCTCAAGCTGACCGGTAAGACCGACAAGGAAATTCGTGAAACGCTGACCAAGCGCTATCAGTTTGCTATCAAGCGCCTGACGCAAAGCAACAGCGAAGACGTTTTCCAACTGGTGATGAATGCCTTTGCGCATGAAATCGACCCGCACACCAACTATCTTTCCCCACGCAATACCGAACAGTTCAATACCGAGATGAGCCTGTCCCTGGAAGGTATCGGTGCGGTGTTGCAGATGGATGACGATTACACCCTGATCAACTCCATGGTGCCAGGTGGCCCGGCGGCAAAAAGCAAGGCGATCACCGTGGGTGACCGTATTGTCGGCGTTGGCCAGGCGGGCAAGCCTGTGGTCGATGTGATCGGCTGGCGTCTGGACGACGTGGTTTCCCTGATTAAAGGGCCGAAGGGCAGTAAGGTGCGCCTGGAAATCCTGCCGGCCGGCAAGGGCACCAAAACCCGAGTGGTCACCTTGACCCGTGAGCGTATCCGTCTGGAAGACCGCGCGGTGAAAATGACCATCAAGACCGTCGGCAAAGAGAAAGTCGCGGTGATGGATATCCCGGGCTTCTACGTGGGCCTGACCGATGATGTGAAAGTTCAGTTGCAGAAGATGGCCAAGCAGAACGTTAAGAGCCTGATCATCGACCTGCGCACTAACGGCGGCGGCGCACTGACCGAAGCGGTATCGCTGTCCGGCTTGTTCATTCCGAGCGGCCCGGTAGTGCAGGTGCGTGACAACAACGGTAAGGTGCGTGAAGACGCGGATACCGACGGCGTGACCTATTACAAGGGGCCGCTGGTGGTACTGGTTGACCGTTTCAGCGCCTCGGCTTCCGAGATCTTTGCCGCGGCAATGCAGGACTACGGTCGCGCGCTGATCGTCGGTGAACCGACCTTCGGTAAAGGTACCGTACAACAGTATCGCTCGCTGAACCGCATTTACGATCAGATGTTGCGTCCGGAGTGGCCAGCGTTGGGTTCGGTGCAATACACCATTCAGAAGTTCTACCGCGTTAACGGCGGCAGTACCCAACGCAAGGGCGTTACCCCGGATATCCTGATGCCGAGCGGCGTCGATCCGGCGGAAACCGGTGAAGCGTTTGAAGATAACGCCATGCCGTGGGACAGTATCAATGCGGCGACCTACACCAAAACCGGTGATATGAAGCCGTTTGAGCCTGAACTGCTGAAGGATCATGAGCAGCGTATTGCCAAGGATCCTGAGTTCCAGTACATCGCGCAGGATATCACTCATTACAAGGCGCTGAAGGACAAGCGTAACATCGTCTCACTCAACCTGGTTCAGCGCGAGAAAGAGAACCACGATGATGACGCTACCCGTCTGCAACGTGTTAATGATCGCCTGCAGCGCGCCGGTAAAAAGCCGCTGAAGGCCCTGGAAGATTTGCCGAAGGATTACCAGGAACCTGACCCATATCTGGATGAAACCGTGCACATCGCACTGGATCTGGCGCACCTTGATCAGGCGCAGCCGGCGGCGGCGAAATAACGCAGCCGAGTATCAGTAAATGAAAAACGCACCTTCGGGTGCGTTTTTTAATGGGCGCGCCTGAGGGCGCGGGTTGGCAGTCAACATACTGTGAGGTCATGATGAGCGATTTAACCCGCCCGATGGGGATACTGTTGCGGCTGGAAGCACTGCTGGCCCTGATGCTGTCGGTAGTGGTCTATCACAGCCAGCACTATGGCTGGGGGCTTTTCGCTGCCTGCTTCCTGTTACCCGATATCTCTTTCCTGGCCTATGCGTTGGGTAAAAAGGCCGGGGCCATAGGCTATAACATTGCCCATTCATACATAGGACCGGCGCTGTGTGGCCTTGCCTTTTTGGGGTTCCAGCAAGCAGGCTGGCTGATGGCAGCGTTGATTTGGTGCGCTCATATCGGTTTTGATCGCACGCTGGGTTACGGGCTGAAATATGCCGAAGGGTTTGCCTATACTCACCTTGGGCGTTTGAATAACCCACGGCGCTGATTTTGCATCAAAAAAGCCACCGTTTTGCGCAACAATCGTTTACAATTTGAAAAGTATTGCTTGAACGCCGTTTTTGTAAAGTTTCGTATTTTTAGTAGGTTAATGGCGTGCCACTCTTGAAACTGTGACGAATGCCCATACCATCTAGGGTATCCGAGGCAGCGTTTTGTTAACATTTATGAGGAAGTAAACATTTTATGATGCGTATAGCTCTGTTCCTGCTCACCAACCTGGCGGTGATGTTGGTTTTCGGGCTGGTGCTCAGCCTGACAGGAATCCAATCCAGTAGCGTTCAGGGTCTGATGATTATGGCCGGTCTGTTCGGCTTCGGCGGCTCGTTTGTCTCACTGCTGATGTCCAAATGGATGGCGCTGCGCTCCGTCGGCGGGGAAGTGATTGAACAGCCGCGTAACGAGACCGAAAACTGGCTGCTGGAAACGGTACGCCGACAGTCGCAGCAGGCAGGCATTGCCATGCCGCAGGTGGCTATTTATCACGCGCCGGACATTAACGCCTTCGCCACCGGTGCGCGCCGTAATGCGTCACTGGTCGCCGTCAGCACCGGCCTGCTGCAAAGCATGAGCCGTGATGAAGCGGAAGCGGTTATTGCCCACGAAATCAGCCACGTTGCCAATGGCGATATGGTCACCATGACGTTGATTCAGGGCATCGTGAACACCTTCGTGATCTTTATCTCACGTCTGATCGCACAGGCCGCCGCCGGCTTCCTGGGCAACCGTGACGGCGAAGGGGAAGGCAACGGCAACCCGATGATCTATTTCGGCGTGTCGATGGTTCTGGAGCTGGTCTTCGGCATCCTGGCCAGCATTATCACCATGTGGTTCTCGCGTCATCGTGAGTTCTATGCCGATGCAGGCTCTGCCAAACTGGTGGGCCGCGAGAAGATGATCGCCGCATTGCAACGGCTGAAAACCAGCTATGAGCCGCAGGAAGCGGGCAACATGATGGCGTTCTGCATCAACGGCAAGTCCAAGTCGTTCAGCGAACTGTTCATGTCGCACCCGCCGCTTGATAAACGTATCGAGGCGCTGCGTTCAGGTCAGTATCTGAAGTAACCCTGAGAACGTTAAAAACCCCGGTTTACCGGGGTTTTTTTATGTCCGCTATTTGGCTTGCTGACTGCTTGGCTCCGCCTGCGCTCGCGGTTGGGTAATGCGCAGGCTGCTGACCGCTGCCGCCAATGTAGCGAAGGTACCGGCCAGAATCAACGAGGCATGAGTGCCGGAGGTGGGGAACAGGTTGAACATTAACGCCACCAGCGCGGCTCCCGAGGTCTGTCCCAACAGCCGGGCGGTGCCCAGCATACCACTGGCACCCCCGCTGCGGTTGCGCGGGGCGGCGGATATAATGGTGTGGTTATTCGGTGACTGAAACAGCCCAAAACCGGCACCGCACAGCACCATGCGCCAGATGATATCCAGGTCTGATGGGTTTTGCGGCAGCAGCGCCAACAAAAACAGGCCCAGTGCAAACACCGCCAGACCGATACAGCCTAACAACCCGGCATGAATGCGCTCAACCAGGCGTCCTGCAAGCGGAGCCATGACGATAATCGCCAAAGGCCATGGCGTCAGCAGCAATCCGGTGGCAACCTCGTCGCGGCCCAACGTGCTTTGCAGGAAGAACGGCAACGAGACCATAGCCAACATCTGGGCGGCGAATGAACAAATCGAAGTGCCCATCGACAGCGCGAAAATCGGAATGCGCAGCAAGTCCACCGGCAGCAGTGGGAACGCCTGACGCAGTTGGCGACGAACAAAGAAGTAGCCAATCACCAGCAGCGCGGCGATTTCGCTGAATATCAGCGTCAGGCTTTGGCCCTGAGCAAAGCCGCTGATGGCGGTGATCAGCAGCCCGAAGGTCAGGGCATTCATCACCGCACTGGTCGGATCAAAGCGCTGGTTAGTACTTTTTTGGCTATTGCCGGGCAGGTATTTCATCCCCAGCAGCAACGCGACGATACCAATCGGCAGGTTAATCGCGAACAGCCATTGCCAGGAGGCCACCGACAGGATCGCCGCCGCCACCGTAGGCCCGGCTGCCGAGGAAAAGGCGACAATCAGTGAATTGATACCCATACCGCGGCCGAGAAACCGCTGCGGATAGATAATGCGTATTAACGCCGTGTTGACGCTCATGATAGCGGCGGCACCAAAGCCCTGCAGCACGCGGGCAATGGTCAGCGTCGTCAGCGAGTCGGACAGGGCGCAGAACAGCGAGGTAATGCTAAACACCAACAGACCGGCCTGATAGATGCGACGATAGCCAATCAGGTCACCGAGCGAGGCCAGCGACAGTAGCGAAATGGTGATCGCCAACTGGTAGGCGTTAACCACCCAGATGGAACTGGCCGGGCTGGCATTCAGATCGCGCGCGATGGTCGGTAGCGCCACGTTGGCAATCGCGCCATCCAGCACCGAAACGGTGATGCCCAGGGCAATGGCGAGGATGGCCCCATAGCGTTGTGGGACGGGGAGGCCGTCAGTACAAGAACGCATGTTGATCTCGAAGGTATTAATTCGGGGGAGTATTACCATGCTAATCATATTCGTCTGCGATTGCATCCACAGATTCCCGCTCAATTGTAATAACCGATGAGGGCTGAGCGCTCAATTCTTTCCTTCTCAGGCATTTATCCCCAGGGCAGATTGCGTGCTTTCCGGGGTACCGCGTATACTGAAACCCGTGTTCAAATTTCTTAAAACAGAAAATGCCGGGTAGGATATTGACTATGGTTAACGCAGACTCAGATAAACAACCGGATGCGGTTTCATCCGTGCTGAAGGTATTTGGTATCTTGCAGGCGCTGGGCGAAGAACGTGAGATTGGCATAACCGAGCTTTCCCAGCGGGTGATGATGTCCAAGAGCACCGTCTACCGTTTTCTGCAAACCATGAAGTCATTGGGCTATGTTTCGCAGGAGGGCGAGTCGGAAAAATACGCACTCACTCTGAAGCTGTTTGAACTGGGAGCCAAGTCGCTGCAAAGTGTCGATCTGATCCGCAGCGCGGATATCCAAATGCGCGAACTGTCGAGCCACACCCGCGAAGCTATTCACCTCGGGGCGCTGGATGAGGACAGTATTGTCTATATCCATAAAATCGACGCCATGTATAACCTGCGTATGTATTCGCGTATTGGCCGTCGCAACCCGCTGCACAGCACGGCGATCGGTAAAGTGCTGTTGGCCTGGCGTGACCGGGCTGAAGTGGCGCAAATCCTGTCAAAAATTGAGTTTACCCGCAGCACCCCAAACACCCTGACCGATGCCTCGGCCTTGATGTCGCTGCTGGATCAGGTGCGTGAGCAGGGGGTTGGTGAAGACATAGAAGAGCAGGAAGAAGGGTTGCGCTGCATTGCGGTGCCGGTGTTTGACCGCTTTGGCGTGGTAACCGCCGGCCTTAGCATCTCGTTCCCGTCCATTCGTTACTCGGAAGATGCCAAAGCCGATTACATCAAACGTCTGCATACCGCCGCTCGCAATATTTCCGAGCAAATGGGCTATCACGACTACCCATTCTGATCCCGTGGGTTCGAATAATTCATGGCGTTGCCAGTTATGGGCAGCGCTTTTTTTATTTTGAATTTAGCGTTTTTTTCAGACGTAAAAAAACCGGGGCCTGCTTCAGCCCCGGTTTTTTAATGCCGACGAAATTTACTGGTGAGCCAGTTCCACTTCGTCTTCGCTGTCCATAATGGACTTGTCAGTCTGTTTCATCAGCTGGCTGGTGACGGTACCGGCGGTCATGGAACCGCTAACGTTCAGCGCAGTACGGCCCATGTCGATCAGCGGTTCAACCGAAATCAGCAGGGCAACCAACGTGACCGGCAGGCCCAGTGCCGGCAGCACAATCAGCGCGGCGAAGGTTGCGCCGCCACCGACACCGGCAACGCCGGCGGAGCTGATGGTAACGATACCCACCAGTGTGGCGATCCACACTGGATCCAGTGGGTTGATGCCGACGGTAGGGGCAACCATCACCGCCAGCATGGCCGGGTAGAGACCGGCACAACCGTTCTGGCCGATAGTCGCGCCGAACGACGCCGAGAAGCTGGCGATGGATTCAGGTATGCCCAGACGACGGGTTTGTGCTTCCACATTCAGCGGAATGCTGGCGGCGCTGGAGCGGCTGGTGAAGGCAAAGGTGATCACCGGCCAAACTTTGCGGAAGAACTTCGCCGGATTAACGCCGGTGAAGGCCAGCAGCACCGCGTGCACGCCAAACATGATGGCCAGACCGAGGTAAGAGGCCACCACGAAGCTGCCGAGTTTGACAATATCGTGGATGTTGGAACCGGCCACCACTTTGGTCATTAACGCCAGGACGCCGTACGGGGTCAGTTTCATGACCAGACGCACCAGCTTCATCACCCAGGCTTGCAGGGTGTCGATAGCGACCAGTACGCGTTGGCCTTTCTCTTTATCGTCTTTCAGCAACTGTAGCGAAGCCACACCCAGGAAGGCGGCGAAGATCACCACGCTAATGATCGAGGTAGGGCTGGCGCCGGTCAGATCGGCAAACGGGTTTTTCGGCACGAACGACAGCACCAGTTGCGGTACGGTCAGGTCAGCGACCTTACCGACGTAGTTGCTCTGAATAGCCGCCATGCGCGCGCTTTCCTGCGTGCCCTGCACCAAGCCTTCTGCGGTCAGACCGAACAGGTTGGTTACCAGCACACCCACCAGTGCGGCAATCAGCGTGGTGAACAGCAGGGTGCCAATCGTCAGGAAGCTGATTTTCCCCAAGGAAGAGGCGTTATGCAGCTTGGCGACCGCGCTCAGGATCGAGGCGAACACCAGCGGCATCACAATCATTTGCAGCAGTTGCACATAGCCGTTGCCGACAATGTTGAACCAGCTGATGGATTCTTTCAGTACCGGGTTATCGGAGCCGTAAACCAGTTGCAGTGCCAGACCGAACACCACGCCCATAGCCAGACCGACCAATACCTTTTTCGCCAGGCTCCATTGCTTATGGCGGGTTTGCGCCAACAGCAAAAGGAGGGCGACAAAAATCACCACGTTAATAACCAGCGGAAGATTCATCCCCAATGTCTCCAATTATTTTTTTCTTATATAAAAATGGCTATGCACCAAGGCGTAGCGATACTAAATATCGTAACAGTTTGCGTAACGGCTCACTTATATCCAAATGGAATTTGATATAACTTTGTTGGTGATTTTGTTTAATTAATAATCTTTGCGGGTATTAAATGGCCATTTTTTTGTGATCACAGTCTGATATTTTTTATTTGTTCAAAATAGGACTGCACAGGAATGGTGCAACCGCCTTGCCAGTAGATCGCGAAAGCTACCAGACACAGGCACAGGGCGCGCTCAAGTTGGTTGCCTTTCTGAGAATTTAGCAGCGGCAGGCGAAAACGCCAGCGGCAGGGCCAAAGCAAGGGCACGCCAGCGGGGGTGAGCATATCAGCCAACAGGTGGCTGAAGTAACCGATTATCATCGCATGCAGGACATCGGGCGGGATCGGCCAACTGCGAGGTACGTCAAGCTGGAACAGTGCCATGCCGCCGGCGATCGCCAGCAGGCTATGTGTAAACCCGCGATGGCCGAAGGCACGCGAGATTGGAATGGCGATCCAGCGCAGGCGCTGGCCTAACACCGATTTGGGGTGATCGATATCGGGCAACAACGATGTCAGCAGAGCGGCGGGGATAATATGCCACCAGTCGCCGGTAGCAAGCGATGGTGTCACCTCGGCCTTCTTGGCGAAAATCGCGCAAGCGACAGAGAAAATAAGATGTCCTTCCGCGGTCATACTGCAGTTCCGGCTGATAAACTGTTAATTTATCCAGTATATGGGAAAATTCCCAGTAGTGGAAGCAGTTACCCTGTAACCAATTGTTTATTTTATGCGGTTTTACAACGGCTTGTTATGGTCAGTGCTAAAGGAGTATGCGTTTTTAATCTGGCAAGGCTAATGGAGGAAGAAAACTCCGGGCGGCAGGAGCAGGTTGCGTGGCAGTAACAGCCTGTACCGATCGCCCGGCGCTTTCTTATTGCCCTAGCATAAAGAGAGCGGCAGGCTAACTCAATATAAATGAAATAACGTTTTATTTATTTTATGATGCAGCGCGCTTTTTTTGAAATTAAGCGGTGATGGGGCTTAAAGGGTATGAATAACGGCACCGGGAGCAGACCGATGCCGTGAAGGTTACGTCAGGTGATCAGGCGTCAGCTGTTCCAGCGTTTCGAGCTTATGGTCGGCCAATGCCCAGCGCGGATCGTCGCGATACTCGTGCGCCGGGATAACAATCGAACGCATTCTGGCGGCCTTGGTGGCAATCATGCCGTTGAATGAATCTTCTAAAGTGATACAGCGCAGTGGATCACTGCCGAGACGTTCGGCGGCAATCAGATACACTTCGGGGTGTGGCTTGCTGTAAGGCAGATACTCGGCGGAAACCAATTGGTCAAAGTAGCCTTCAAGGTCAAACATCTGCAGCACCTGCTGCTGCATATGCAGCGGCGAAGCCGAGGCCAGGCCGATATTCAGGTCCAGACTGCGGCACAGCTCCAGTGCCTGATGCACGCCCGGCAACAGCGGCTGTTTTTCGCGTACCAGGTCTATGGCGCGTTCGATGATCCGCGCTGAGACCTCCTCCTGCGAAACCCCTTGCCACGGCATGGCCTGGTACCACATTTTCACCACCAGATCGATACGCAGACCCAGGGTATCCGGCAGCTTGTGGCGGTCGGACAAATCCAGCCCCAGTGCGCCAAAGATATCCAGTTCCGCCTGTAGCCACAGCGGTTCTGAATCGATCAATAAACCATCCATATCAAAAATAGCGGTTTCAATGCGTTGCGAATAGGCCATTAGCGGTTAACTCCTTGCCGGCGCCGGTGAATGTGGCCAACACTTTATCATCGCTGACGGCGAGACTAAAACTTTTGCCTGCTGGGCTGAGCCCGGCCAAAGCGCAGGATACGCCACACTTCCCGCAGTTTTAACCACCAACGCTGATGTTGGCGCTCGGTGACCTGTTGTAGCATGCGCGCATAGTCCAGCACCAATCCTGGCGTCCAGGTCATGCTTTCGCCACGGCTGCGCAGCATCGCCAGCATCCACAGATTGGGATCGAGCACCAGCAACAGAAAACGGCGCCACAAATGCTTATCGCCCAGTACGCCCTCCAGCGCGCTGTCGAGTGCCCGAATCACCGTGGTGGAACAGTTGCGACGGGTCAGGTTGTAGGTGGCGTCCTGCTGATAGCGTTGCCAGAAAGTGCGCAGCGCCGTCGGGTTATAGCGATGAAACTGGATTTTTTTGTCCGGTGGGCACCAGGCCGCCACCTCTTGTTGCAGGCTCGGCAGAAAACGCCCGTCGACGTTGTTTTGCTCGCCGGAATGCAGCAACTGGCGGAAATCCTGTGCGGAGTGGCTGATATCGTTAAGCGGATAGTGGCTAATATACAGATCCGGATCGAGCGCCAGAGCGGCATGACCGGTTGAGATATTACCGCCGCCGTCTACTGCAGCGATGTAGCGGTCGACGATGTAACGTCGGCGCGCGTCTTTTGCCGAACCTATTGGCGTCCAGACGTACAGGCTGAGCGGGATGGAATCGTGCGTCCATTGCAGTCCTGACTGATCCCTATTTTGATTCAGCGAAAAGCTTTCCAGTCGCCGTGCAATACGCAGCAGCGCCCAACCGGAAAGCAGGATCATTACGCCGAGGCAAAAGGGCACCGTCATGCGGTGTGGTGCCGGCCAGCCGATAAAAATCATCAGTGAAAGCAGAATTTCACCGCTGCCAGCGATCGCGACCGGTTTCCATCGGCTGTGTTGAATCACCGTCGAGGAGGCGATACGTACCGCGCCGTCAAGCAACAGCGCACTGCCAAATACCAGCGTAGCGACGATGTTATCGTCTGCGGGCACGTCAAAAATCGTAAAGGCCATAAAGATAAACCCCAGGCCTTTCAGCAGCACCGGTCGGCTGGCGGAAGAACCTATCACCAGCGCGGCGGAAATCGCCACCAGCCCCTCCAGGGCCAGCATGACGGCCAAAGCATCTAACGCCAGCACCGAACGACCGTCTTGTAACACATCAAACAGCATCAGTGCGCCCACGCAGATCCATAACCAGCCGAACAGCATCAGCAGGCGGCGCTGGCCGTGCAGCGCCTCTGCACCCAGCAATAAGATAATCAGCCGAATCATGGTGGCTCCTGTCTAAACGGATTGATTTAACTATATAACTATTTAATGGTAACGCGCGGATGTCGTTAAGCTGTTGATTTCGGATAATCCCGGCTACGCTTGTAGCACAGTAACGGTGAAGAAAACGGTGGGCGAGTTTCAGTAACTACAGGTAGACTTAGCCAATTACGGTTACGTCGCTTACAAGGGGAATACATGACGTATCAACAGGCTGGGCGTATCGCCATTATCAAACGTATTCTTGGCTGGGTGGTTTTTATCCCGGCGTTGCTGTCGACGCTGATCTCAATGTTGATGTTTGTTTATCAGCACAGCGAAAAGACTAAAGGCATCAATGCGGTAATGCTGGATTTTGTCCACGTGATGGTCGATATGGTGCGCTTCAATACGCCGTTCCTGAATATCTTCTGGTATAACTCGCCGGTTCCTGACGTAGAAAAAAGCCTGTTCAGCGGTGCTAATTTCATGTTTATCGTGATTTATATTCTGATTTTTGTCGGACTGGCTTTGCAGGCTTCAGGTGCGCGCATGTCGCGTCAGGTGAAGTTTATTCGCGAGGGCCTGGAGGACCAGATGATCCTCGAGCAGGCCAAGGGCAGTGAGGGGCACACCCGTGCGCAGTTGGAAGAACGTATAACGTTGCCGCACCACACCATTTTGCTGCAATACTTCCCGCTGTACATTTTGCCGGTGGTGATTGCGGTAATCGCCTGGTTTGTCATCAAGCTGCTCGGCCAACTGGCCAGCGCGGCTTAAGGTGAGATGAGGTTGAGGCGCTGGGTTCAGCGCCTCATTTTATTGCGGCTAGGAATGCAGTAGTGTTTCCACCGCGCGCTGGGCTTTGACCAGATGCTGGCCACCAAACAGATTGCTGCGGTTGAGCAGGTAATACAGTTGATACAGCGGCTGACGTTCGATAAATCCATTCTCCAAAGGCCAGACACTCTGGTAACCGTCGTAAATCTGCGGCGGCAACTCCGGATACAGCGGCAGCATCGCCAAATCGCACTCTCTGTCTCCCCAATAGCAGGCCGGATCAAACAGCAGGGGGCCGTTGGCGGTTAAAGCGCAGTTGGCCGGCCATAAATCGCCATGCAACAGTGAAGGCTGCGGCTGATGGTGCTGTAGGCGGAGATACACCGCGTCAACAATCTCGTCAATATCCCCGAAGGTCATGCCTTTCTCTGCCGCCATCTGCAACTGCCAGCCAATACGCTGCTCGGCAAAAAATTCAGACCAGCGGCGCTGCCAGGCGTTGGGTTGCGGGGTGGTGGACAAATCGTTGTCGAAATCGAGACCGAACTGCGGCTGTTCGCTCCATTTGTGCAGATGAGCCAGTTGTTGGCCAAGACAGTAGGCGCCGTGGGCATCAAAGGGTTTCAGGGGTTGGTATTCCAGCAGCAGGAAGCTGTAGTCGCGATCGCTGCCGACGCCGTACACCTGCGGGACCCGCACAGTTTTACTGCGGGCAAGTAACTCCAACTGGTCGGCCTCGGCGGTAAAGATGGGCAACAGTTCCCGGGCATCGCATTTGACAAACACCTGGTGGTCACCGTAACTCACACGCCATGCCGGATGTATATCGCCCCCGGGCAGTTCGGTTCTTTCGCGGATTTCTGCGCTGCCAAGATGTTCACTCAACAGACGGCTAACGGCTTGCCACATGGTACACCCCCTCTGTGTTGCCTGCGAATTCATTAGGTTAGCGTCTTTAGCCTGAAGAAAACACGACCTGGCGCACAGCTGGCACCAACAACTGGCGATTTTCTCGCCACCCGCGTTTGCTCAAAGTATATACGCTATTGATTAATTTAAGTACGTCGCATATTGCAACTTGTCGGCGTGAGAGCGATGTTTATCAGGCCAGCTGCGGCTGAGACAAGGGGTGTTTTTTTGAAGTCCTTCACTATCAATGGGATGAGAAATTAATGGAGCAAAATCAGCAGTGGCAACGCGGTGAATACCGAATCAACAGTGATAAAAGTGAATTAAATATCGCCTTTACCCACGCTTTTTTGACCACCTCGACCTGGGCGAGTGGCATTTCGCTGGCGACGGTGCAGTTGTCCATCGATAACAGCCTGTGTTTTGGTTTGTATCATCAGCAACAACAGATTGGCTTTGCCCGTCTGGTTACGGATTACGCCACTTTTGGCTATCTGTGTGATGTGTTTGTCTCTCCGGATTACCAGGGGCAGGGGTTAGCGCGTTGGCTAATGGATTGCACGTTGGAACACCCCGTGCTGCAACGGCTGCGACGAATTATGCTGGTGACCGGCACTGCGCCGTGGCTGTATCAGAAAGTGGGTTATGAAGCGGTGAATCGTGAGGATTTTGTCTGGCATATTGTCCGGCCGGATATCTACCAGCAGCAGTAACATCAGTCGGCGGTGCTATTGTGCACCGCCGACTGTTTTAAGGTTTGACGTTGATTAAGCTTTCTTCGTGACGTTGTAACGGTCTGAACTTGCTGTAGAGCAGGGCGATCACAAACACAATCGCCTGAACGATCACAATGCAGGGGCCGGTGGCTCCGTCGATGTGAAAGCTGATCAAGGTGCCGAGCACGCAGGAGAACACCGAAACCACCGTGGCGACCATCAACATGCGATCGAAGCTGCGGCACAGCATAAAGGCAATAATCCCTGGAGCGATCAGCATCGCAATCACCAGAATCACCCCCACCGCCTGCAGCGAAGCGACAATGGTCAGCGCCAGCAGGCACAGTAACCCGTAGTGCAACAGCTTCACCGGCAGGCCAATTACCCTGGCATGGTTGGGATCGAAACAGTAGAGCATCAGATCTTTGCGTTTGAGCAACACCACCAACAGGGTAATACCGGCCATCAGCAGCGTCTGCTTCAGTTCGGCATCGGTAATGCCCAGCATATTGCCGAACAGAATGTGGCTCAGATGCTGATCGGTATCGACGCGTGAAAACAACACCAGACCGAAGGCGAACATGCCAGAGAACACGATACCCATCACCGTATCCTCTTTCACCCGGCTGTTTTCTTTCAGGTAACCGGTGGCGACCGCGCAGAAAATACCGGAGAAAAACGCGCCGATCACCACCGGGATACCGAGCACGAACGCCAACACGATGCCGGGCAGCACCGCATGCGAAATGGCATCGCCCATCAGCGACCAGCCCTTGAGCACCAGATAACAGGACAGCACCGCACAGACTACGCCGGTGAAAATAGCGGCCAGGATCGCCCGCTGCATAAACGGGTAGGCGAAGGGTTCGCTGAGCAGTTGATACAAGGTTTCCATCAGTGGCCTCCGGTCTGTTCACGCGCTACGCGGCGTTTGGATGCCAACAGGCCGTGCTTGGGGGCGAAGAAAAAGGCGGCCAGGAACACCAACGTCTGCAGGGTTACAATCACCCCACCGGTCGCGCCGTCGAGGAAGAAGCTCAGGTAAGCCCCGAAGCCGCTGGTCAATGCACCGATCACGATGGCGATGATCACCAACCGACTGAAACGGTCGGTCAGCAGATAGGCGGTCGCGCCCGGTGTGATGACCATGGCGATCACCAAAATTGCGCCGACGGTTTGTAATGCCGCTACGGTGCAGGCGCTGAGCAGGGTGAAGAACAGGATCTTCAGCCGCAGCGGCGACAGGCCGATCGACACCGCGTGGTTTTCGTCAAAGAACACCGCCAACAGATCTTTCCACACCAGGCACAGGATCAGCAGTGATACGCCGATGATAATCTCGACCTGCAACACGTCTTCGTCGGCGATGCCGAGAATATTGCCGAAGATAATCGATTGCACGTTAACCGAGGTTGGATTGAGCGAAACGATCAGCAGGCCGACGGCGAAGAAGGTGGAAAAGATAAAGCCGATAATCGCGTCTTCACGCAGGCGAGTGACGTGGCGTACCAGCGTCATGGCCAGCGCGGCCAGCATGCCGGTAAAGAAGGCACCGGCGGCGTAGGGCAAACCCAGCGCATAGGCACCCGCGACACCAGGCACCACCGAGTGCGACAACGCGTCGCCCATCAGCGACCAGCCTTTCAGCATCAGGTATGCCGACAGGAACGCACAGGCGGCGCCGACGATGGCGCTGACCCAGATGGCTTTGACCATGTAGTTGTAACTGAAGGGTTGCAGCAGTAGTTCCAGCATCAGGGTTGTTTCTCCTTTGGCTGGCTCTGCGCAGGCGGGTCACTCTTGGTGTGGCCGTAGAACACCGCCGGGCGCTCGTCATCGGTCAACACCGTCAGGGTGCGCGGATCGTTGTCGTCGTGCAGGTCCGGGCCGGACAGGTTGATATGCCGCAGTACGCCGCCGAATGCCTGTTCCAGGTTGCTCTGGGTAAAGGTAGTTTCAGTCGGCCCCGCGGCCAGCACCGTACGGTTAATCAGGATCACCCGGTCGCAAAACTCCGGCACGCTACCCAGGTTATGGGTGGAAACCAGGATCAGGTGGCCTTCATCGCGCAACGCGCGCAGCAGATCAATAATGGCATTCTCGGTTTTGACGTCGACGCCGGTAAAGGGCTCGTCCAGCAGCAGAACGGTGCCTTGCTGAGCCAGTGCCCGCGCCAGAAAGACGCGTTTTTTCTGCCCGCCGGAAAGTTCGCCGATCTGGCGGGTGCGCAGTTCGCTCAGGCCAACGCGCTCCAGCGCCTTATCGACCCGCAGGCGGTCCTCCTTGGAAGGGATGCGCAGGAAGTTCATCTTGCCGTAGCGGCCCATCATCACTACGTCTTCCACCAATACCGGGAAATTCCAGTCAACCTCTTCGGTTTGCGGGACGTAGGCAATCACGTTTTTCTTCAGCGCCTGCGCGACCGGTTGCTCGTTGAGCTGTACGCGACCGCTGGTGGGCCTGACCAGCCCCATAATGCTTTTGAACAGGGTCGACTTACCGCTGCCGTTGACGCCAACCAGCGCGCAGATGGCGCCACCACTCAGGGTGAAACTGGCGTTGTGGATCGCGGTATGGCCGTTGTTGTAGGTGACGGTAACGTCGTCCACGCTCAATTCAGGGCGGACAAAAACCTCGGTGGTCATTGATCAAATCCTTTGGCAATGGTTTGTACGGTGACATTGAGTAGGTCGATATAAGTCGGCACCGGACCACCCTGCGCAGACAGCGAATCGACATAGAGTACGCCACCGTATTTTGCGCCGGTCTCTTTGGCGACCTGTTTGGCTGGTTTGTCGGAAATGGTACTTTCGCTGAATACCACCGGGATGTGGTTGGCGCGCACGGTGTCAATCACCCGGCGAACCTGCTGCGGTGAGCCTTGCTCATCGGCGTTGATTGGCCACAGATACACTTCTTTCAACTGATAGTCTTTCGCCAGATAGCTGAAGGCACCTTCACTGGTCACCAACCAACGCTGGGCCGCTGGGATGCGTGCCAGGCGTTCGCGCAGCGGTGCGTCCAAGGCGGCAATTTTGGCGGCATAGGCTTTGGCGTTACGGTTATAGGTTTCGACATTGGCCGGGTCGTGTTGTACCAGTGCCTTACGGATATTTTCGATGTACACCAGCGCGTTGCTGGCAGACATCCAGGCGTGCGGATTCGGGTTACCGTTATAAGGCCCTTCGCGGATCGGCAGTGGGGTGATGCCTTCGGTGACTACCGCGGCAGGCACCTGCCTGATGTTCTCGAAGAAGCGCTGGAACCAGCGTTCCAGATTCATGCCGTTCCACAGGATCAGGTCGGCATGCTGCGCCTTGACGATATCGCGCGGCGTCGGCTGGTAATCGTGGATTTCTGCGCCCGGTTTGGTGATCGACTCTACCACGGCGGCGTCACCGGCCACGTTCTGGGCAATGTCCTGAATGATGGTAAAGGTGGTTACCACCCGCAGTTTTTTTTCTGCCAATGCCGCCTGGCTGGCAAGGCCGACGGTCAGTAACATGCACAGTAGGGCGCCAGGGCGGAAAAAGCCCTTGATCTCAATAAGGGATAGGCGGGGAAAAGCGCGTTGTTTCATAAACATGGTGACATCTCCTGGCTCAAATGAAAATGATTATCAATATCAATTAGAGCAAAGTCAAGCATCACCTGCCGGCAGACTGCCGGTTATTTACTCATTGAGGAAAATAATACCGCCCGGTGAGTTATAGCATTTTATGTATCAGTATGTAACCGCTTAGCATAGCTATCGTAGGTGACAATATCGACCTCAGGAGTCTTACCCAATGCGACCTGCCCAAGCTTCTGTGCCAGCAGTTGCACATCCTGTTGATCCAGTGGGGTTATCAGCGCAAAACTGTTGCTGCCCAGCTCATGCGGAACCCCATTTTCGTCTGCCACCGACGTGACAAATCCCTGAAGGGTTAATTGTCCTGTCAGCTTGGCCAAATCAGCTAATCCTTCTTCCGGGTAGCGAAAAGTCACCACAAAACACGTTGTTGCAGATTGACTCATAAATCACCTCTTGGTATACGAGTAGCTTGAGATTAGACCAAAAAAAGCGTACAGGCGTCCTTACAAGTTGTATATGCTACGCAACTCATTGAAAGGAGTGAGGGATTCTGTGAAAACAAAAATAGGTTGCCTGACGGCAATTTTGCTTTTGTCGGGTTGTGCCAAAGACCCACAAACAGCAACCAATATTTCAGGCAGTGGCACATCGCGTGGCGGTTGGTTAAAGACCCCCCCGCAGGCGCCGGTTAACCGTACAGGGACACCGATAGCCTATAACGATTACATTCGTCAGGCCGCTAACAGCTATGGTGTTGACGAAACGTTGATTAAAGCGATTATTCAGGTGGAGTCCGGGTTTAACCCGAATGCAGTCAGTACCTCGAACGCAGTGGGATTAATGCAGCTGAAACCTTCAACCGCCGGGCGTGACGCCTATCGTCTGAAAGGAAGAAGCGGGCAGCCAAGCTCGCGTGAGTTGAAGGATCCGGCGGTTAATATTGATCTGGGAACGGCCTATATCAATATTCTTCAAAGCCAGCAGCTAGCCGGGATCAACGATCCACAGACGTTACGTTACGCCACCATTGTTTCTTATGTGAATGGGGCGGGCGCCATGCTACGGACCTTCTCATCGGACAAGCGCGTAGCGGTGAATCGTATCAATCAGATGAGCCCGGATGAGTTCTATCAGCATATCCAGAAAAAGCATCCGGCCCCGCAGGCGCCACGTTATTTATGGAAGGTGACCACCGCCTACCAGGCAATGTCGCCCTAGTTCAGATTTCTTTGCTAAATCGGCCCCTTAATGGGGCCGGTTTTTTTTATTGGCGCGCGGTAAAATCGCGATGCACTTCTCATTTTTCGTTATTTCCCATCCTGTTACCTGAAAAACCGCACGAATAGTTAATTTTACATTAACCCGCAAATCTTTACGTTCATTCAATAAGTTACCGGTAACATTGTGGCATCTGGTCACTTTATGGCCTTCAATAAATATACAAATAAGTAACAATTTATGTTTAAAACCCGCATCGACCGCAAGGTTGAGGTTAAATAGTTGTGATTATCTTTGGATGGAATGTGATATGTCGGACGATAAAACTAACAATTCACGGCGCGATTTCCTGCTGAAATCGATGACTTTAATTCCCGCAGCGGTGATTGGCGGCAGTGGCGTAAGCGCGCTGACAGCCTCAATACCGGCGGTCGCGGCAACAGACACCCCAAAAACAAGCGACTACCAGCCTACCTTCTTTACCCCGGAAGAGTGGGCCTTTGTCAAGGCGGCGGTGGCACGCCTGATTCCGGCCGACGATCGTGGCCCAGGTGCGCTGGAAGCCGGCGTGCCGGAGTTTATCGATCGTCAGATGAATACCCCGTACGCGACCGGATCCATCTGGTATATGCAGGGGCCGTTTAACCCGGATGTACCGAAGGAAATGGGTTACCAACTGCCACTGGTGCCGAAACAGATCTACAACCTGGGTATCGCCGATGCCGATGCCTACTGCAAGAAAACCGCCGGTAAAGCTTTTGCCGATCTGGATGCCGCACAGCAGGACGCGCTGTTGCAGAAATTTGAGTCAGGCGAAGCTGAGTTTTCGCAGTTGCCTGCCAAGCTGTTCTTCTCCTATTTGTTGCAAAACACCCGCGAAGGTTTCTTCAGCGATCCGATCCATGGCGGCAATAAAGACATGGTCGGTTGGAAGCTGATTAATTTTCCGGGCGCGCGCGCCGACTTTATGGACTGGGTTGAGCGAGGGGAACGTTATCCCTTACCCCCGGTATCAATTCGTGGGGAGAGGGGGTAACAATGGCAACGGTAATGAAAAAAGTAGACGCGGTGATCGTCGGCTTCGGTTGGGTGGGCGCTATTATGGCCAAAGAACTGACCGAGGCTGGCCTCAACGTGGTGGCGTTGGAACGCGGCCCGATGCGCGATACCTATCCGGACGGCTCCTACCCGCAGGTGATCGACGAACTGACCTATAACATTCGCCGCAAGCTGTTCCAGGATTTGTCAAAAAGCACCGTGACCATTCGTCACAATACCAGCCAGACGGCGGTGCCTTACCGCCAGTTGGCGGCGTTCCTGCCGGGTACCGGCGTGGGTGGTGCAGGCCTGCACTGGTCTGGCGTGCATTTCCGCATCGATCCTATCGAGCTGCGCATGCGTAGCCACTATGAAGAACGTTATGGCAAAAGCTTCATCCCGAAGGACATGACCATCCAGGACTTCGGTGTCACCTATGACGAGCTGGAACCCTTCTTCGACAAGGCGGAGAAAGTGTTCGGCACCTCCGGCACCGCCTGGACCGTCAAGGGCCAGAAAATGGCACCTAAGGGCGGTAATCCCTTCGCGGCAGACCGTTCCGACAACTTCCCGTTGCCGGCGCAGAAGAATACTTTCTCGGCGCAAATGTTCGAGAAAGCTGCGCGTGACGTGGGCTACCACCCTTATAACCTGCCTTCTGCCAACACTTCGGATTCCTACACCAATCCGTATGGCGCGCAGATGGGGCCGTGCAACTTCTGTGGTTTCTGCAGTGGTTACGCCTGCTATATGTATTCCAAGGCCTCGCCGAACGTCAATATTCTGCCGGCGTTGCGCATGGAGAAACGCTTCGAGTTGCGCACCAACGCCAACGTGTTGAAGGTGAACCTGACCGACGATAAATCTCGCGCAACCGGTGTGAATTATATCGATGCGCAGGGCCGTGAAGTCGAACAGCCGGCCGAACTGGTGATCCTGGGTGCCTTCCAGTTCCACAATGTTCACCTGATGCTGCTGTCCGGCATTGGTAAACCTTACGATCCGGTGACCGGTGAAGGTGTGGTTGGGCGCAACTTCGCGTACCAAAATCTGACCACCATCAAGGCGTTTTTCGACAAGGACGTGTTTACCAACCCGTTCATCGGTGCCGGTGGTAATGGTGTGGGCGTAGACGACTTCAATGCCGACAACTTTGACCATGCCGAGGCTGGCTTCGTTGGCGGTTCGCCGTTCTGGGTCAACCAGGCTGGCACCAAACCGATCTCCGGCTTGCCAACCCCTCCGGGCACCCCGGCCTGGGGCAGTAAGTGGAAAGCGGCAGTGGCCGATGCCTATACCCATCATGTCTCGATGGATGCCCATGGCGCGCACCAGTCTTATCGCAGCAACTATCTGGATCTCGATCCTACCTACAAGAACGTGTTCGGCCAGCCGCTGCTGCGCATGACGTTCGACTGGCAGGAAAACGACATCAAGATGGCGCAATTTATGTACGACAAAATGGCCCCGATCGCCAAGGCCATGAACCCGAAATTGATTTCTGGCAGCCCGAAAAATGCCAACAGTCATTTCGATACCACCAGCTACCAAACCACCCATATGAACGGCGGTGCGGTGATGGGCGAAGATCCGAAGACCAGCGCGGTGAACCGCTATTTGCAAAGCTGGGACGTCCATAACGTGTTCTCGATCGGCGCGTCGGCTTTCCCGCAGGGGCTGGGTTACAACCCGACCGGCACCGTGGCCGCGTTGGCTTACTGGTCTGCACGTGCTATTCGCGAGCAGTATCTGAAAAACCCAGGCCCTTTGGTGCAGGCATAAGGACGCGATTGATGAAAGCATTTGTTCCCGCACTGGTTCTCAGTGCACTGAGTTTTTCCGTCTGGGCGCAGGACGCCACGGTCAGCAGCGAGTTGATCAAACGCGGCGAGTATTTGGCGCGTGCCGGTGACTGCGTAGCCTGCCATACCAACGGCAAAAGCGGTAAAGAGTTTGCCGGTGGGCTGGCGATGGAAACGCCGATCGGCACCATTTACTCCACCAATATCTCACCGGACAAGAAAACCGGCATCGGCGATTACAGCTTCGAAGACTTCGATAATGCGGTACGCAAGGGCGTCGCCAAAAACGGCAGCACCCTGTACCCGGCGATGCCGTATCCGTCGTTTGCGCTGGTGAAAGAGGATGACATGCGCGCCATGTATGCCTACTTCATGCACGGCGTACCGGCGGTAGAACAGGCCAACAAGGATTCCGACATCCCCTGGCCGCTGTCAATGCGTTGGCCGCTGAGTATCTGGCGCGGCATGTTTGCGCCATCACCGGCGGACTTTGTGGCGGACACCAAGGCCGATCCGGTGATTGAGCGGGGTCGCTATCTGGTGGAAGGGTTGGGCCACTGCGGTGCCTGCCATACGCCACGTAGCATTACCATGCAGGAAAAAGCGCTGAGCAATAACGACGGTGACAACTACCTGTCCGGCAGCAATGCGCCGATCGACGGTTGGGTGGCATCCAGCCTGCGCGGTGACAATAAGGATGGGCTGGGAACCTGGAGCGAGGCCGAACTGACCGAGTTCCTGAAAACCGGTCGTAACGATAAGTCCATCGTGTTTGGCGGCATGAGCGACGTGGTTGAGCATAGCCTGCAGTATCTCAGCGATGAAGATCTGACGGCGATTTCGCGCTACCTGAAAACGCTGCCGCCGAAAGACGGCAAACAACAGGCCGCACCGGTAGAAGACAGCGTAGCCAAGGATCTGTGGCGCGGTGACGACAGCAAGCCCGGCGCGGCGCTGTACGTCGATAACTGTGCCGCCTGCCACCGTACCGATGGTGTGGGTTACAAGCGTGCCTTCCCGGCGCTGAAGGGCAACCCGGTGGTACAGACCGAAGATGCGACCTCGCTGATCCACATCGTGCTGACCGGTAACACCACGCCGGCGGTGAAGGGGGCGGTTTCCAACATCACCATGCCACCGTTTGGCTGGCGCCTGAACGACCAGCAGGTAGCGGAAGTGGTTAACTTCATTCGCTCAAGCTGGGGTAACAGCGCCAAGCCGGTCAGCGCCTCAGACGTGGCCAGCGTGCGTAAAGACCAGAAGGAGATGGGGAGCGCCGCCGTACCGGAACATCCGGACGCCAACAAGTAAGTCATCCTCCCGGGGCCTCGTTCGAGGCCCCGGTTTTTTGTGCTTCTCAGTCGATTTTCACAGCGATTATTGTTCGCGAAACAGCCACTCAACCAGTGAAAGATAGACCTGGGCAACGTTTTTAATTATCCTTTGCCGTCCTTTTACCAGGCATAAGAATGAAATTCTGAGTTAACTAACTGATTATTATTAAAAATTCGCGGAGAAGGATATCCCGTTAGGCGCAATCGTTGTCGCTGCAGATTAAGGTAAGCTTTCCTATGAGTACGATTTCTCCTGATTCAGGCACGCTGGCTTCCGCCCAGCCGGGCAAATGGAACAAGACGGACACCGTCTGGATGTTTGGTCTCTACGCCACTGCGGTGGGGGCTGGTACGTTGTTTCTGCCGATTAATGCCGGCTTAAATGGCCCACTGGTGCTGTTGCTGATGGCCGTGTTTGCCTTTCCACTGACTTATTTACCGCATCGCGCACTGAGCCGCTTTGTGCTTTCCGGCTCCAGCCGTGACGGCAATATCCATGATGTGGTGGTCGAGCACTTTGGCGTGCTGGCCGGTAAAATCATCATGGTGCTGTACCTGATGGCGTTCTTCCCGATCGTGCTGGTGTACAGCATTTCGATTACCAACGCGCTGGACAGCTTCCTGACTCATCAATTTCACCTGACGTCACCCCCACGTATCTGGCTGAGCCTGGCGGTGGTAGTGGTGCTGAACCTGGTGCTGCTGCGCGGTAAAGACGGCATCGTATCGGCGATGGGCATACTGGTCTTTCCATTGCTGGTATTTTTGATGGGCATTTCGCTGTACCTGATGCCGACCTGGCAAACCGCCAACTTTGTCAGTGGGCTGGCGAACACTCAGTTCAGTAGCCCGGATCTGTGGCATTCGTTGTGGCTGGCGGTACCGGTCATGGTGTTTTCCTTTAGTCATGCGCCGATTATTTCGTCCTTTGCCTCAACCCAAAAGAGCCTGTATGGCGAACTGGCTGAACGCCGCTGCGCGCGAATCATGCGCTACAGTTACGTGCTGATCTGCGTCACCGTGTTGTTCTTTGTCTTCAGCTGCGTGCTGAGCCTGTCCCACGAGGATATGCAGCAGGCGAAAGATCAAAACATTACCGTGCTGACCACGCTGGCGAACAAATTTTCCAACCCGTTGATCGCGTATTTGGGGCCGATGATGGCGATGCTGGCGATGGCCAAGTCCTATCTGGGTACCTCACTGGGGGTGACCGAAGGGGCGACCAGTTTGATTGACGGCCTGACGCGCGCAGTCGGCAAACCGCTAAGCTCGCGCATAACGCACCGTATTTCTGGCGTGTTGTTATTCCTGTTGACCTGGGCAGCGACGGTCTGGAATCCGAGTGCGTTGCATATTATTGAAACCATCAGCGGCCCGCTGATCGCGGCAATCCTGTTTATTTTGCCGATGTATGCGGTGCGTAGGGTACCCGCCATGCGTCGTTACCGCGCGCTGAGCAATGTATTTGTGCTGGTGATGGGGCTGATTGCGCTGTCGGCGCTGATTTACGGCCTGATTTAACCTGACGGGTGCGCCGGTTCCGGCGCACCCCCTTGTTGCTGTTCACATCTCTTTTCAATTAACCGAAAACACTCCCGGCGTTCTCTTTGATAATGTGAGCCATTCTCATTATTATTTCCGGATTAATTTCCCACGCTAAGGAGTGTCACGTGTACCGTCGAATGACCCTGTTGGCTTTCGCCTGCGCCTTTTCTACTCAGGTGATGGCGACCACTTATCCACTCACCCTGACTGATACTGCCGGTCAAACCTTGACGATTAAACAAGAGCCGAAACGCATTGTGGTGCAGGATGGGCGCGATATTCTGACGTTGGCCTTGCTGGACCGTGCCGATCCCTTTACCCGACTGGTGGCGTGGAACAACCTGCTAAAGAAGAGCGATGGCGAGACCTGGAAAATTCTGCAAAGCAAGTGGCCAGAAGCCAAGAACATTATCGATATGGGGTTTAGCGACAAGGGTGAGATTAACCTGGAAAGCGTTATCGCCCAACACCCTGATCTGATGGTGGCGCAGCTACGCTCCAAACCTTCTCTGAGCCAGACTGGCGTACTCGACAAGTTGCAAGCGCTGAATATCCCGGTGTTGTTTATCGATACCATGCTGAAACCGGTGGAGAACACCCCGAAAAGCATTACCTTGCTGGGGGAAACTCTAAACCGTGAAGGTGAAGCGAAACAGTACACTGACTTTTATCAGCAGCACTATCAGAGCATCCTCGATAAAACCAAAACGGTGGAGCCAAAGCCGCTGGTGTTTATTGAGGCCAAAGCAGGCCTAAACGGGCTGGAGTCTTGCTGTTTCACCCATGCCCATGTTGGCTGGGGTGGGATGATTGAGGCGGTAGGCGCACGCAACCTGGGGTCGGAACTGTTACCGGGCGCGACGGGCGACGTATCGCTTGAAAAAGTGATCAGCATGAAGCCGGATGCCTATATTGTCTCAGGCTCCCAGTGGGCGAGTAAAACCAACGCCGCGGTGCCTTTTGGCTATGGTGTGACGCAACAGCAGGTGGATGCTGCATTCAACAGAATGAAACAGCGCCCAGGCTTTGCTCAGCTTTCGGCGGTAAAAGACGGCCGCTTCTACGGCATCTATCACAATTTCTACAACCACCCGTACAATATCGTTGGGCTGGAGTATTTGGCGAAGTTTATCTACCCGAACCAGTTCCAGGATTTGGATCCGGCGAAAACCTACAGCGAGATCCTCAGTCGTTTTACCGAAGTGCCGGAAGGTAAGGGCATTTTAGGCGCGCAGGCGCCGGCAGGTAAGTAAGTGAAGCGGGCGCGGGTAGCGCCCGTATTCATGGGTCAGGCAACGGCTGGGGTATAGGTGGAGATGATCTCCAATATGCCGTTGATAATAAATTGCACGCCCATACACACCAGCAGGAATCCCATCAGGCGTGAGATCGCCTCGATGCCGCTTTGACCCACCAGCTTCATGATGGCGCCAGAGCTGCGCAGGCAAGCCCATAAAATCAGGGCTACCGTCAGAAAGATGGCCACTGGCGCGACCAGCAGCACCCAGTGCGCAAACCCCAGGGTGTTCTCTTTGACGCTCGATGCCGAGCTGATGATCATCGCAATGGTTCCCGGACCGGCGGTGCTGGGCATTGCCAGCGGCACAAAGGCGATATTGGTCGAGGTTTTTTTGCGCAGCTCAATGCTTTTGCTTTCAACCTCTGGGGCCTCATCCGCACTTTGCTGTGGGAACAGCATGCGAAAGCCAATAAAGGCCACAATCAGCCCACCGGCGATCCGCAAGCCGGGAATAGAGATACCGAAGGTGTTCATGACCAACTGGCCGGCATAGAACGCCACCGTCATAATAAAGAACACGTAGACCGAAGCCATCAGCGATTGCTGGTTGCGCTCTTCACGCGTCATATTGCCCGAAAGACCGAGCAACAGCGCGACCGTGGTGAGTGGATTGGCCAGCGGCAGCAGTAGCACCAAACCCAGTCCAATGGCCTGGAATAACTGCAGAATACTCGTCATGGGTAGACTTCCTGTTTCAATGATTGTTGTGACGCCGCATAAAAGTCTTACCCTAACCTGCCGCGTGTTCAGCGGCAACGAGAGGAAAGCGACCTGTAAATAGAGAGGAATGGCGTTTGCAGCTCATTATCCCTGAGTGCTGGAGGGGGTCAACTCGGGAAGCACGTCAGTGTTGGCATCATCATCATTCACACAATCGCTGGTTATCTCCTGCGTATCTTCACACTCGATGGGCGGCTCGTTAACCGCAATGGCTCTTGGGTGGCGGTCTGCCCCCAGGTGTAACAATGCAAAAATAGCCACCAGCAGGATGCAGACGCCAACGAGTAACTTCAATAACCGATTCATGATGCGGGATGCTGTCTCAACTCTGCCGTTAGTGGCATCAGAATAGCGGGAGCGGGGCATGTTCGCCATAGCTGATTTGTCAGTGGGAAAAACAGCGATGCTCTTTCTATCGTGCTCCGATACGGTGATTTTCGGCACTGTCATAGGGTGTTTTGCGGGTTGTTTTTGTTTTTTATGGCCCTTTCACCGCGAGTTGGTCCCGAGTTGGTTCCATTTCGCATTAATTGCCACGATCCCCAGGTACCGACGAATACCATAGGCACGCTTTAAATAATAACGAGAGTGACTATGAAACATAATCTGCAAATTTTACTGGGAAAAGTAAGCCACTTTCTGCTTTGCAGCCTGCTAGTGGCTGGCTTGGTGGGCCTGATGTTTATCGACGTGCATTGGCTGCATAATTTTGTTTTTGAAACCTCGTTAACTGAAGTCGCTCAGGAATTGATCCTTGCCGCTATCGCATCCAGTTTTTTCATTGCGGCATACAGGGATGCTGTTTATCGGCCAGCATGGATGTTGATCGGGGGTTTCTTTCTGTGCATGTTGATTCGAGAGATGGATTTTGCTTTTGATAGGCTTTGGCATGGGGCCTGGCTTTGGTTTGCTCTGGCGGTTGCACTGATTTGTTTGGGGTATGCATCACGTCACGTCGCGGCCACATTGCAGGGGCTGGTGCATTTTGTAACGCATCCGAGCTACGGCATGATGTGCGCTGGTTTGCTGTGTATCTTGGTATTTTCACGGCTGTTCGGCATCAGTTTACTGTGGCAGACATTGATGCTCGATGGTTACAACCGGGTGGTGAAGAATATGGTAGAAGAAGGCTGTGAAGTCTTGGGGTATTCCCTGTGCCTGATTGCTACCCTCGGTTACCTGAAAGGCTATTTATCGTCGCGAACTGTGGCTATTCGATGACGGGATCTGAATTGCAGTTTATTTATCCGAAACAATTTTAGTGATAGTATCCACTTAGCCAAATATGGCTGTGAAGGTATGCTTTCCATTCTGTGTACCCGGTTAGGCATCAATCTGGCAATTGTGGGCGAGATCTGAAACCTAACTGACTAAATCCCAACCCAATTTTCGTACTGCATGTGATCTGTCGTGTGGGTCACCACTGTAGATAAGGAATTATTAATGCCTGTTATTACTCTTCCTGACGGCAGTCAGCGTCATTTCGCAAACCCTGTTTCCCCTCTGGATGTTGCCCTTGATATCGGCCCTGGCCTGGCGAAAGCCTGTATTGCCGGCCGTGTAAACGGTGAGTTGGTCGATGCCGGCGATCTGATCGAATCAGATGCGCAACTGGCGATCATCACCATCAAGGACGCCGAAGGTCTGGAAATCATGCGCCACTCCTGTGCGCACCTGTTGGGCCATGCGATCAAACAACTGTGGCCAGACACCAAAATGGCGATCGGCCCAGTGATCGACAATGGTTTCTATTATGACGTTGATATTGACCGTACCCTGACACAGGAAGACCTGGATCTGCTGGAAAAGCGGATGCATGAGTTGGCCGACAAAGATTATGACGTCATCAAGAAAAAGGTTAGTTGGCAAGAAGCTCGCGATACCTTTGCTGCGCGTGGTGAAGACTACAAAGTGGCAATTCTGGATGAGAACATCAGCCATGACGACCGTCCTGGCCTGTATCACCATGAAGAATATGTCGACATGTGCCGTGGGCCGCACGTGCCGAACATGCGTTTCTGTCATCATTTCAAACTGCAGAAAACTTCAGGCGCTTACTGGCGTGGCGACAGCAAAAATAAAATGCTGCAACGCATCTACGGTACTGCCTGGGCAGACAAGAAACAGCTGAATGCCTACCTGCAGCGTCTGGAAGAAGCCGCCAAGCGTGACCACCGCAAGATCGGCAAGCAGCTCGACCTGTACCATATGCAGGAAGAAGCGCCGGGCATGGTGTTCTGGCACAACGATGGCTGGACTATTTTCCGCGAGCTGGAAGCTTTTGTGCGCATGAAGCTCAAGGAATACCAGTATCAGGAAGTGAAAGGGCCATTTATGATGGACCGTGTGCTGTGGGAAAAAACCGGCCACTGGGAAAACTATAAAGACGCTATGTTCACCACCTCGTCGGAGAACCGCGAGTATTGCATCAAGCCGATGAACTGCCCGGGTCACGTGCAGATCTTTAACCAGGGCCTGAAGTCATACCGTGATTTGCCGCTGCGTATGGGCGAGTTCGGCAGCTGCCACCGTAACGAACCTTCAGGTTCGCTGCATGGCCTGATGCGCGTGCGTGGTTTTACTCAGGATGACGCCCATATCTTCTGTACTGAAGAGCAGGTGCGTGCCGAAGTAAACGAATGCATCAGAATGGTCTACGATGTTTACGGCACCTTTGGCTTCGACAAGATTGCGGTAAAACTGTCTACCCGTCCTGAGAAGCGCATTGGTACTGACGATATGTGGACTCGCGCGGAAGAGGATCTGGCCGCTGCGCTGACTGAAAACGGGATTCCGTTTGAATATCAGCCGGGTGAGGGTGCCTTCTACGGACCTAAAATTGAATTTACTCTGCATGATTGTTTGGATCGTGCATGGCAATGTGGTACCGTGCAGCTCGATTTCTTCTTACCGGGCCGTTTAGGCGCATCGTATGTTGGCGAAAACAACGATCGCGTGGTCCCGGTAATGATTCACCGTGCTATTTTGGGCTCCATGGAGCGTTTCATCGGTATCCTTACCGAAGAATACGCAGGGTTCTACCCAACCTGGATTGCTCCGGTACAGGTGGTGGTGATGAATATCACCGACAGCCAGTCTGATTATGTCCAGCAATTGACCAAAAAATTGCAGGAAGCAGGTATTCGCGTTAAAGCGGACTTGAGAAATGAGAAGATTGGCTTTAAAATTCGCGAACATACTTTACGACGGGTTCCTTACATGTTGGTGTGCGGTGATAAAGAGGTCGAATCAGGCAAAGTTGCCGTTCGTACCCGCCGTGGCAAAGACTTGGGAAGCCTGGACGTAAATGAAGTCGTAGACAAGCTGCTAAAAGAGATTCGCAGCCGTAGTCTTCATCAACTGGAGGAATAAAGTATTAAAGGCGGAAAACGAGTTCAACCGGCGCGTCCTAATCGCATTAACAGAGAAATTCGCGCGCAAGAAGTTCGCCTAACCGGCGTCGATGGCGAGCAGATTGGTATTGTCAGTCTGAATGAAGCTCTTGAAAAAGCTGAGGAAGCGGGCGTTGATTTAGTAGAAATCAGCCCAAATGCCGAACCGCCAGTTTGTCGAATCATGGATTACGGCAAATTCCTCTACGAGAAGAGCAAGTCGACAAAAGAACAGAAGAAGAAGCAAAAAGTTATTCAGGTCAAGGAAATCAAATTCCGTCCTGGTACCGATGATGGCGACTATCAGGTAAAACTACGCAACCTGATTCGCTTTCTTGAAGATGGCGATAAAGCCAAAATCACCCTGCGTTTCCGTGGGCGTGAGATGGCGCACCAACAGATCGGTATGGAAGTGCTTAACCGCGTCCGTAAAGACCTGTGTGAAGATTCTGATTTGGCCATTGTCGAATCCTTCCCTACGAGGATCGAAGGCCGTCAGATGATCATGGTGCTCGCACCGAAGAAGAGGCAGTAAGGCCTCCAAGTAATAAAACCCACGCAGCGCTTGCGTTGTGTGGGTTTTATTCGCCTAACTGATTCGTTGTTTAACAATGCGAAGTGGATTTAATTAAAATGCCAAAGATTAAAACTGTACGTGGTGCAGCCAAACGCTTCAAAAAAACCGGCAGCGGTGGTTTTAAGCGCAAGCATGCTAACCTGCGTCATATTCTGACCAAAAAAGCAACCAAGCGTAAACGTCACCTGCGTCCGAAAGGCATGGTGTCTAAAAACGATCTGGTCCTGGTTACCGCGTGCCTGCCGTACGCATAAGCCATTTTTTTTGAATCTAGAATAAGACTTTAGGAGAGAGCATATGGCTCGCGTAAAACGTGGTGTAATTGCACGCGCACGTCACAAGAAAATTTTAAAACAAGCGAAAGGTTACTACGGTGCCCGTTCGCGCGTTTATCGTGTTGCCTTCCAGGCAGTAATCAAAGCAGGTCAGTATGCTTACCGTGACCGTCGTCAACGTAAGCGTCAGTTCCGTCAGCTGTGGATTGCACGTATCAACGCAGCTGCTCGTGTGAACGGCCTGTCTTACAGCAAATTCATTAACGGCTTGAAAAAAGCTTCTATTGAAATTGACCGTAAGATCCTGGCTGACATCGCAGTCTTCGACAAAGTGGCCTTTGGCGCACTGGTCGAGAAAGCGAAAGCAGCACTGGCGTAAGTCAGTTATTAAAGAGGGAGCTTGCTCCCTCTTTAATCTTTGTTTTTCAGCTACAAATACTGACTTTTATTGACCGCCGCCGTATCTCTGGTGGACAATCATCGACAAGGTAACGCAATCATGAACTCTGTTATTTTTCGTTTCTTTTTTTACTTTAGCGCCTGATTTCAGGAGGCTTTGCGCGTAAGAGAATAAACGAAAAGTAGCGCCTAAGCCTCCCCTGTGGAGGCTTTTTTGTTTTTGGCCATCTCCAGTCATTTGCCGGGCTATAACTTAAAATGCTTTGGAGTTGAGCCAAAGGCGTGTTCGAATAATAGATAACAATTACTTAGAGCCATATCGGCCAGAGGAAGAGGAAAGCAATGCCACATCTCGCAGAGCTGGTTGCCAATGCCAAGGCAGCCGTAGAAGATGCCCAGGATGTTGCCGCGTTAGATTTGGTACGCGTCGAATATTTAGGCAAGAAAGGCCATTTTACCTTACAGATGCAATCGCTGCGTGACGTGCCGGCAGAAGATCGCCCGGCGGCCGGGGCGGTGATCAACCAGGCAAAGCAGGCGGTACAGGAAGCGCTGAACGCGCGTAAGAATGCGCTGGAGTCTGCTGCGTTGAATGAGCGCCTGGCGGCAGAAACCATCGACGTTTCTCTGCCGGGCCGTCGTATGGAAAACGGTGGGCTGCATCCGGTGACCCGCACCATCGACCGAATTGAAGCCTTCTTCGGCGAACTGGGTTTCTCCGTAGAAACTGGGCCTGAGATTGAAGACGACTATCATAACTTCGACGCGTTGAATATTCCGGGGCACCACCCGGCACGCGCCGATCACGATACCTTCTGGTTCGATGCTACGCGTTTACTGCGTACTCAAACTTCTGGCGTGCAGATCCGCACCATGAAGGAGCAGCAGCCGCCAATCCGCATTATTGCGCCGGGTCGTGTTTACCGTAATGACTACGATCAGACGCATACTCCGATGTTCCATCAGATGGAAGGCCTGATTGTCGACAAGGACATCAGCTTCACCAACCTGAAGGGCACGCTGCATGATTTCCTGAATAACTTCTTTGAAGAAGATTTGCAGGTTCGTTTCCGTCCGTCTTACTTCCCGTTTACCGAACCTTCCGCTGAAGTGGATGTGATGGGCAAAAACGGCAAGTGGCTGGAAGTTCTGGGCTGCGGCATGGTTCACCCGAACGTGCTGCGCAACGTGGGTATCGATCCGGAAGTTTACTCCGGCTTCGCTTTCGGTATGGGTATGGAGCGTCTGACGATGCTGCGTTACGGCGTTACCGACCTGCGTGCGTTCTTCGAAAACGATCTGCGCTTCCTCAAACAGTTTAAGTAAGGCGGGAATATTACATGAAATTCAGTGAACTCTGGTTGCGCGAGTGGGTAAACCCGGCCATCAGCAGCGAAGCATTATCCGATCAAATCACCATGGCCGGCCTGGAAGTGGACGGTGTGGAACCAGTAGCTGGTGCCTTTAATGGCGTCGTCGTGGGCCATGTCGTTGAGTGCGGTCAGCATCCGAACGCCGACAAACTGCGCGTGACCAAAATCAACGTGGGCGGCGATCGCTTACTGGATATCGTCTGTGGTGCACCAAACTGCCGCACAGGCCTGAAGGTCGCGGTTGCTACTGTGGGCGCGGTGTTGCCAGGCGATTTCAAAATCAAAGCCGCCAAACTGCGCGGTGAACCATCGGAAGGGATGCTTTGCTCGTTCTCCGAGCTGGGTATTACTGACGATCACGACGGTATCATTGAGTTACCGGAAGACGCGCCGATTGGCACCGATATCCGTGAATATCTGAAGCTGGATGACAACGCGATCGAAATCAGTGTAACGCCGAACCGCGCCGACTGCCTGGGTATTATTGGCGTGGCGCGCGATGTTGGTGTATTGAACCAGGTTGCCCTGACTGAACCGGACATGAGCCCGGTTGCTGCCACCATTAACGATACGCTGCCGATCCGCGTAGAGGCGCCACAGGCATGCCCGCGTTACCTTGGCCGCGTAGTGAAAGGTATCGACGTCAAGGCTGCCAGCCCGTTGTGGATGCGCGAGAAGCTGCGTCGCTGCGGCATTCGTTCTATAGATGCGGTGGTAGACGTCACCAACTACGTGCTGTTGGAACTGGGGCAGCCAATGCATGCCTTCGACCTGAGCCGCATCGAAGGCGGTATTGTGGTGCGTATGGCCAACGTTGGAGAGCCTCTGACGTTGCTGGACGGTACCGAAGCCAAATTGAATACCGATACCTTAGTGATTGCCGATCACCAGAAAGCCCTGGCGATGGGCGGCATCTTCGGTGGTGAACACTCAGGGGTAAATGAATCCACCCAGGACGTACTGCTGGAATGTGCATTCTTCAACCCGCTGGCCATAACCGGCCGCGCACGTCGTCAGGGTCTGCACACTGATGCTTCTCATCGTTACGAGCGCGGTGTTGATCCGGCGCTGCAGTACAAAGCGATGGAGCGTGCGACTCGCCTCCTGATTGATATCTGCGGCGGCCAGGCCGGTCCGGTTATCGATGTAACCACCGAAAGTGAGTTGCCGAAGCGCGCTACCATTAGCTTACGTCGTGAAAAACTGGATCGCCTGATTGGCCATGTGGTGCCAAGCGAGCAGGTCAGTGACATTTTGCGTCGTCTGGGTTGCCAGGTGACCGAGCAGGGCGATAACTGGCTGGCAGTTGCGCCGAGCTGGCGTTTCGATATGGAAATCGAAGAAGACCTGGTGGAAGAAGTGGCGCGCGTTTACGGCTACAACAACATTCCTGATGTACCGGTGCGCGCTGACCTGATCATGACCAAGCATCGCGAAGCAGATCTGACGCTGAAACGCGTGAAGACCATGCTGGTCGATCACGGTTATCAGGAAGCAATCACCTACAGCTTCGTTGATCCTAAAGTGCAGGCCTTGTTGCACCCGGGCGAAGAAGTGCTGATCCTGCCAAGCCCAATCTCGGTAGAAATGTCCGCCATGCGTTTGTCGCTGTGGACCGGCTTGTTGTCTGCGGTGGTTTATAACCAGAATCGCCAGCAGACGCGCCTGCGCCTGTTTGAAAGTGGCCTGCGCTTTGTCCCTGATACTGCGGCAAATCTGGGTATCCGTCAGGATGTCATGCTGGCAGGGGTGATTGCGGGCCATACGCATGAAGAGCATTGGGATCTGGCGCGTAAGCCAGTCGACTTCTATGATTTAAAAGGGGATCTGGAGTCTGTCCTGGAGCTGACCGGTAAATTATCCGAAATTCAGTTCAAGGCAGAGGCTAATCCGGCCTTGCATCCAGGGCAAAGCGCAGCGATTTATTTCCAGGGTGAACGTGTAGGTTTCATCGGTGTAGTTCATCCGGAACTTGAACGTAAACTGGATCTTAACGGCCGCACAGTGGTGTTTGAACTGGAGTGGGACAAGGTCGCAAGCCGCGCCGTACCTCAGGCGCGGGAGATTTCTCGCTTCCCGGCAAACCGTCGTGATATCGCCGTTGTGGTGGCTGAAAATGTCCCCGCAGAAGATATTTTGGCAGAGTGTAAGAAAGTTGGCGCAAATCAGGTAGTTGGCGTAAACTTGTTTGATGTGTACCGTGGCAAGGGCGTGGCAGAGGGTTATAAGAGCCTGGCTATCAGTCTGGTATTGCAGGATACCGCTCGTACACTGGAAGAAGAGGAGATAGCCGTTACCGTTGCAAAATGTGTAGAGGCTCTAAAACAGCGATTCCAAGCATCCTTGAGGGATTGAACCTATGGCGCTTACTAAAGCTGAAATGTCAGAACACCTGTTTGAAAAGCTTGGGCTTAGCAAACGGGATGCCAAAGACCTGGTAGAACTGTTTTTCGAAGAGGTTCGTCGTGCTCTGGAAAACGGTGAGCAGGTTAAACTGTCAGGTTTTGGCAATTTTGATTTGCGTGACAAGAACCAACGTCCGGGGCGTAACCCGAAGACCGGCGAAGACATTCCGATTACGGCGCGTCGCGTGGTCACTTTCCGTCCAGGGCAAAAGCTGAAAAGTCGGGTAGAGAACGCAAGCCCGAAAGAGTAAGTTGCGTGAAACCAAAAAAGGCCGCTTTTGCGGCCTTTTTCTTTTTAGAGGAAATTTTCGGTTTATTCTTAGACTATAGAAAATAAATACGCCTATCCAATCAACTTGACGTCAGCCCTTTACATTTAAATAATTTATTGTTTGCGGATTATTCTTATATTTATTTTATATTCTGATGGGGAGTGGAAATAAATCAGGGGCCTAAGCCCCTGGAGGTTAATAGTGATTGTAGTAGTGGCCCGGTCCGCCACCGCCACGATGGCCACCACCGTGAGGCCCGAAGCAGCAGGCGCTTAGCGCCGTGCTCAGTACTGCAACGGTCAATAGCAGTCCAATGCGTTTAATCATAATATTATTTCTCTGGTAGGTGTCGCTCTTATTATAAATAGCGTGCGGCATTCGGTGTGTCAGCTATTCGTTAAATGTTGTTAGCGGCTGTTTTATTCAAAAAATAAAATGTATGGAATGTGTAAGGGAGATGAAAACGATCCGAAAATAGGCATTGGTGAGATAGGCGTAAAATAAGCACACTGATATAACCCCCTCAGCAAGAAAAATAAAGTCGGAGCGTACAATGAAAAAGATCCTGTTGCTGGTGTGTTTACCGCTATTGCTGCCGGTGGCTGCGCAGGCGGATGTCTCTATCGATATCAACGTGCCGGGGGTTGCGGTGCATCTGGGGGATCAGGACCGTCGTGGCTACTATTGGGATGGCTATGACTGGCGTCCACCGCAATGGTGGCATGAGCACCAGGGGCGTGGCATGGGGGAACGCAACAATCGGGGTATGTATTGGGATGGTGGCCGCTGGCAATCCTCGCCGCCGCGTGGCTACGATCATCGTGGCCCCGATCGGGATGGTAACCCGTTCCACGGTGAACGCGATAATCGTAACGACGGTGACCACCATGACAATGGTAACCATCATGATAACGGCGGTCGTGACAATGACCGTGGTAATGACAATGGCCATGGCAAACCTTACCCGCAAAACGATAACGACCCGCGTCGCTAATTGATTCAACGGCGGCTGATTTTGCCATCACTTACGGGTGACTGGCAGGATTAGCTGCTGTTTTCCTGTGATTCTCCTGATGCAATGCTTTCCCTTCGGGCACTAACCCCCTAATATTTGACCCAGACGTCAATTATTCGGCCGCCTTGGCGGCCCGCAGGGAATCGCCACGCCTATGTCAGCCAGCCAGACCTTTACCTTATTGCTGCACAAACAACGCCATCGCGATAAACGCCAGCTGCTGCTGCTAACGCTGGGTGTTGCCGTGGCCTTTGTTTTCAGCCTCAGTGCGGGTGACGTTTGGCTTTGGCCCTCACAGTGGTCGGGTGAAGCCGCGCAGCTGTTTGTCTGGCAATTACGCCTGCCGCGTGCGCTGGCAGTGATGTTGGTGGGGGCCAGCCTGGCGGTGGCCGGGGCCGTAATGCAGTCGCTGTTTGAAAATCCACTGGCTGAGCCGGGTTTGCTGGGCGTCGCCAACGGGGCTGGGGTGGCACTGGTGCTCACGGTGCTGCTGGGCAACGGCCTGCTGCCGGTAGCGTTTATGAGCCTGAGCGCCATTGCCGGCGCGCTGATCATGACCTTCTTGCTGCTGAGCTTTGCCCGTCGAAAACGTCTGACCAATGCGCGTTTACTGCTGGTGGGGGTTGCCTTGGGCATTGTGTGTAGCGCGGTGATGACCTGGGCGGTGTATTTTAGTTCCAGCCTGGATCTGCGCCAGCTGATGTACTGGATGATGGGCGGTTTTGGCGGTGTAGACTGGCGGCAAAAATGGCTGGTGCTGGCATTGTTACCGGTGCTGCTTTGGCTGTGTTGCCAGGGCAAGGCGCTAAACTTTATGGCGCTGGGCGAAGTACAGGCGCGTCAACTTGGGCTTTCCCTGCATCTGTGGCGTAATCTATTGGTGCTCGCCATCGGCTGGCTGGTGGGCGTCAGTGTGGCTTTAGCCGGGGTGATTGGCTTTGTCGGACTGGTCATACCGCATATGCTGCGTCTCAGTGGCCTGACCAATCAGCGATATTTATTGCCGGGCTGCGCACTGGCCGGCGCCGGTGTGTTACTGGCGGCCGATGTGGTGGCGCGTATTACGTTGCTGTCGGCTGAATTACCCATCGGCGTGGTGACCGCCACGCTGGGGGCACCGCTATTTATCTGGTTACTGACCCGGGTAAAAAGCTTAAGGTAGTTTCTCTGTTCACCTGCAAGTAAAACAAGAGGATAAGCTTCATGACTCAAGCGATTTATGACATTCCGCTGAACACTATCGAGAATCAATCCACCACGCTGGGCAAATATAAAGGCCGCGTGTTGCTGGTGGTTAATGTGGCTTCGGAATGCGGCCTGACCAAGCAATATGCCGGGCTGGAAGCCCTATACGGAACCTACCGTGACCAAGGTTTTGAGGTATTGGGCTTCCCATCCAACGAGTTCCTCGGGCAGGAGCCTGGCAGCAACGAAGAGATCCTGGCGTTTTGCCGTGGCACCTTTGGGGTTGAGTTCCCGATGTTCGCCAAGCTTGAAGTGAACAGCGAAAACCGCCATCCGCTGTACCAGGCACTGATTGCCGCTGAACCGCAAGCCGTGGCGCCGCAGGGCAGTGAATTCCTGGAACGTATGAGCAGTAAAGGTCGGGCACCGAAGCAAACCGGGGACATTCTGTGGAATTTTGAGAAATTCCTGATCGGACGTGATGGCAAGGTGATCCAACGTTTCTCTCCGGACATGACACCGGAAGATCCTGCTTTGGTGGCCGCCGTCAAACAGGCGTTGGCCGAGTAATATAAAGAAGGAGCGATAATTCATAATGCTGCAACTCAGTCAGGTTGGGGTAGAAGGGCGTCTGGCCCCATTTACAGCACAGGTCGATGCTGGGTTGCAGTTTCACCTTATTGGTCCGAACGGTGCCGGCAAAAGTACACTGCTGGCTTGCCTGGCGGGCATACTGCCCGGCACGGGCGAGATCCGGCTGGCAGACCAGCCGCTGGCGTGTTATCAGGGCAATGAATTGGCCCTGCGTCGCGCCTACTTAAGCCAGCAACAGCCGCCAGTGGCGCTGATGCCGGTATTTCAGTATCTGGAACTGCACCGGCCTGCAGGTAGCACGGAGCAGGCGCTGGAGAGCACCATTGTTTATCTGTGCCAGCGTTTAAAACTGATGGACAAGCTGCCGCGCATGCTGACTCAGTTGTCCGGCGGTGAATGGCAGCGGGTGCGGTTGGCCGCGGTATTGTTACAGGTTTGGCCGACGGTCAATCCTCATAGCCAACTGCTGCTACTGGATGAACCGACCAATAGCCTGGACGTGGCGCAAAAAGTAGCGCTGGATCGGTTACTGCGTGAGTTTTGTCAGAGTGGACGTAGCGCGTTGGTTTGCGCGCACGACCTTAATCATACCTTGCAGCAGGCCGATCGGGTCTGGTTGCTGCATGCCGGGCGTCTTGTCGCACAGGGAACCACGCGGGAAGTGATGGAGCCGGTACTGCTTTCACAGATCTATGACGTGGATTTTCACCTGCAGGCGGTAGGCGATCAGCGCTGGATTATGACCAGGACGGCATAAGGCGTTAGTGCATTGAAAATGCGACTTAAACGAAAAATAAACGGACCTGATATAAATAGCCGGGTAACGACCGGCTTTATTTCCCCTTTGTTCCATAAAATACCTCATCAATCTTGAAAACCGTCGCTGACGTGCTACGATGAGTAAGTTCAAACAGAATAATTAAATAATTACATATAACTATAACTAATTGATTTTTAAATCAATTTAATTTAATGATGATGGCCCCCGCAGATCAGATAGTTAACTGATAATAAATCGCATCTTAAGGTTTAGTTAAGCTTGCGGCCGTACATTGGCAGTTAATCCACCAGGAACGATTCTCTCTGGCGTTTAATATTCGTTAAATAAAAGAGATCTACAGTGTCATTAAAGCAGTTTGATACGTTTGGGGTTAACTATGGATCAATTTTTACCTTTCTCACGCCCGGCGATTGGCGATGAAGAGATCGCGGCGGTAGAAAAGGTATTGCGCTCAGGCTGGATCACCACCGGGCCGCAAAATCAGCAGTTGGAAAGTGAGTTCTGTGCCACCTTCGGCTGTAAACACGCCATCGCCGTCTGTTCCGCTACTGCAGGTATGCATATCACCCTGATGGCGTTGAACATTGGCCCGGGTGACGAAGTTATCACTCCGTCCCAGACCTGGGTTTCTACCCTCAACATGATTGAATTGCTCGGTGCGACGCCGGTGATGATTGACGTTGACCGCGATACGCTGATGGTCAGCGCCAGTGATGTTGAAGCTGCCATTACGACGAAAACCAAAGCCATTGTCCCGGTACATTACGCCGGCGCACCGCTGCAGATGGATGCATTGCGTGAGGTGGCCAAACGCCACAATCTCCCCCTGATTGAAGACGCCGCGCACGCGGTGGGCGCCCGTTACAACGGTGAGTGGGTGGGGGCTCGCGGCACGGCCATTTTCTCATTCCATGCAATTAAAAACCTGACCTGTGCCGAAGGCGGCCTGATCGCTACCGACGACGACCAACTGGCAGATCGCCTGCGCTGTCTGAAGTTCCACGGCCTGGCCGTTGATGCTTTTGACCGCCAACAATTGGGGCGCAAGCCGCAGGCTGAAGTGGTCGAGCCTGGTTACAAATACAATCTTTCCGATATCCACGCGGCTATCGCCGTAGTGCAGTTGGCTCGCTTGCCGCAGCTTAATGCTCGCCGCAAGGCGCTGGCGCAGCGTTACCTCACCGCTCTGGAAGGGTCGCCTTTCCTGCCGTTGGGATTACCTGATTATCCGCACGACCATGCCTGGCATCTGTTTATGGTGCGCGTTGACGCTGAACGCTGCGGTATCGATCGCGACCAGTTGATGGAACGCCTGAAAGAAGTGGGTATCGGTACTGGCCTGCATTTCCGCGCTGCCCATACCCAGAAGTTTTATCGTGATCGCTATCCGCAGCTTTCCTTGCCCAATACCGAATGGAACTCGGCACGTCTGTGCACCTTGCCGTTATTCCCTGATATGACCGACGCCGATGTTGATCGCGTGGTTAAAGCCTTGTCTTCTGTTGTGGAGTCGTTACGTGTCTCGCGTTGAACCGATAAAAAAAGTGTCGGTGGTGATCCCGGTATATAACGAGCAGGAAAGTTTACCAGCCTTGCTCGAACGTACCACCGCCGCCTGTAAACAACTGACCCAACCTTATGAAATTATCCTGGTCGATGACGGCAGCAGCGACAATTCTGCCGATATGCTGACTGCCGCGGCCGAACAGCCTGGCAGCTGTGTGATTGCCGTGTTGCTCAACCGTAACTATGGCCAACATTCGGCGATCATGGCCGGTTTCAATCAGGTAAGTGGCGATCTGGTGATTACGCTGGATGCCGATTTGCAAAACCCGCCGGAAGAGATCCCACGTCTGGTGAAAGTGGCGGAAGAAGGTTACGACGTGGTGGGCACCGTGCGTGCCAACCGTCAGGACTCCTGGTTCCGCAAAAGCGCTTCGCGCATCATCAATATGATGATCCAACGTGCCACCGGTAAATCGATGGGGGATTACGGCTGCATGCTGCGCGCCTATCGCCGCCATATTATCGAGGCGATGTTGAACTGTCATGAGCGCAGTACCTTTATCCCCATTCTGGCGAATACCTTTGCCCGCCGCACCACTGAAATTGACGTGCTGCATGCGGAACGCGAGTTTGGCGATTCCAAATACAGCCTGATGAAGTTGATTAACCTGATGTATGACCTGATCACCTGCCTGACCACGACTCCGCTGCGTTTGCTCAGCGTGGTGGGCAGTGTGGTGGCGCTGTCAGGTTTTGTGCTGGCGGTGCTGTTGATCGCCCTGCGTTTGATTATGGGGCCTGAATGGTCGGGCGGCGGGGTGTTCACCCTGTTTGCCGTGTTGTTTACCTTTATCGGCGCCCAATTTGTCGGCATGGGCCTGTTGGGAGAGTACATCGGTCGCATTTATACCGACGTTCGTGCTCGTCCCCGTTATTTTGTTCAGAAAGTGGTCGGTGAGCAGCCGAACCACAATACTCAGGAAGAAGAATAATGAAAGCTATCGTATTTGCTTACCATGATATTGGCTGCGCGGGTCTGAAAGCGCTGACTGACGCGGGCTATGATATTCAGGCGGTATTCACCCATACCGACGATCCTGGTGAGAACAACTTTTTCTCCTCCGTTGCCCGTGTGGGTGCCGAATTGGAGTTGCCGGTTTATGCGCCGGAAGACGTTAACCACCCGCTGTGGATCGAACGTATCCGCGAGATGCAGCCTGAGATTATTTTCTCATTCTATTACCGCAATATGCTGAGCGAAGAGCTGCTGTCACTGGCGCCAAAAGGCGGCTTCAATCTGCATGGCTCACTGCTGCCGCATTACCGTGGTCGCGCACCGGTAAACTGGGCACTGGTAAATGGTGAAACCGAAACCGGCGCCACGCTGCACAAAATGGTTAAGCGTCCGGATGCCGGTGACATTGTTGGCCAGCATAAAGTGGCGATTGCCGCTGAAGATACCGCGCTGACGCTGCACAAAAAAGTGCTTGAAGCGGCGCAGGCGTTGCTGAAAGAGCAACTGCCGAAGCTGAAAAACGGGACGGCCTCATTCACCGCGCAAAATGAAGCTGAAGCCAGCTATTTTGGTCGCCGCACTGCGGCAGACGGTGAAATTCTGTGGCATAAATCAGCGCAGGAAATCAACAACCTGGTCCGCGCCGTGACCGAACCTTACCCTGGTGCTTTCAGCTACCTTGGTCAGCGTAAACTGATTGTCTGGCGTGCCCGCGTACTGGATACCCAGCATGACAAGCAACCGGGGACCGTGCTCAGTACCTCTCCGCTGATCATTGCCTGCGGTGAAGGCGCGTTGGAAATTGTGGCCGGCCAAAACGATGTCGGTTTGTATGTGCAAGGCAGCCGTCTGGCGCAGGAAATGGGTATCGTCACCGATGTGCGCCTGGCCGCCAAGCCAAACGCAGTGATGAAACGCAGAACCCGCGTGTTGATCCTCGGCGTTAACGGCTTTATCGGTAACCACCTGACCGAACGCCTGCTGCGTGATGACCGCTACGATATCTACGGTCTGGATATCGGTTCTGACGCCATCAGCCGTTTCCTGGATAACCCGCGCTTCCACTTTGTGGAAGGTGATATCAGCATCCACTCCGAGTGGATCGAGTACCACATCAAGAAATGTGACGTGATCCTGCCGCTGGTGGCGATTGCCACGCCGATTGAATACACCCGCAACCCACTGCGCGTATTCGAGTTGGATTTCGAAGAAAACCTGAAAATCGTCCGCGACTGCGTGAAATACAACAAGCGCATTATCTTCCCGTCCACCTCCGAGGTGTACGGCATGTGTGACGACAAGGAATTTGACGAAGACCATTCACGCCTGATTGTCGGTCCGATCAACAAACAGCGCTGGATTTACTCGGTATCCAAGCAGTTGCTGGACCGGGTAATCTGGGCCTACGGTGCCAAAGAAGGCTTGAAGTTTACCCTGTTCCGTCCGTTTAACTGGATGGGCCCACGTCTGGATAACCTGGATGCCGCACGTATCGGCTCTTCCCGTGCCATTACCCAGCTGATCCTCAACCTGGTGGAAGGCTCGCCAATTAAATTGATGGACGGCGGGGCACAAAAACGTTGCTTCACCGACATCAATGACGGTATCGAAGCGCTGTTCCGCATTATCGAAAACCGTGATGGCCTGTGCGATGGCCAAATCGTCAACATCGGTAACCCGACCAACGAAGCCAGCATCCGCGAATTGGCAGAAATGCTGCTCGAAAGCTTCAATAACCATCCGTTGCGTGACCGTTTCCCACCGTTTGCCGGCTTCAAGGACGTTGAAAGCAGCAGCTATTACGGTAAAGGCTATCAGGACGTTGAGCACCGCACGCCGAGCATCAAGAATGCCCGCCGCTTGCTGGATTGGCAGCCAACCATCGCCATGCAGCAAACCGTTGCTGATACGTTGGATTACTTCCTGCGTACGACCGTTCAGGAAGGTGACGGTGCATGAAGAAAGTCGGTCTGCGAGTTGACGTAGATACCTTCAGCGGCACCCGGGAAGGGGTGCCGCAGTTGCTGGAGCTGTTCGACAAGTACAATATTCAGGCCAGTTTCTTCTTCAGCGTTGGACCGGACAATATGGGGCGCCATCTGTGGCGCCTTTTGCGTCCGAAATTCCTGTGGAAAATGCTGCGCTCTAATGCCGCGTCACTCTACGGCTGGGATATTTTGCTGGCAGGCACTGCCTGGCCGGGGCGTAATATTGCCCGTGCCCTGGGGCCGTTGATGAAACTGACTGCACAGGCTGGACATGAAGTGGGGCTGCACGCCTGGGATCATCAGGGTTGGCAGGCCAAAGTTGGCCGTTGGTCAGAAGCGCAGCTGATGCAGCAGGTTCAGCTCGGTGTAGATGCGCTGGCCAACAGTACCGGTCAGCCTGTCAAATGTTCAGCGGTTGCCGGTTGGCGTGCCGATACGCGGGTGCTGGAAGTGAAACAGCGCTTTGGTTTTCACTACAACAGCGACTGTCGTGGCACCCATCCCTTCCGTCCGGTGTTAAGCGATGGTCGCCTGGGAACCGTACAGATCCCGGTCACGTTGCCCACCTTTGATGAGGTGATTGGCAGCGAAGTGAGTATGAGCGACTTCAACGATTACATTCTGCGGGCAATTGAAAACGATCGCGGTGTGCCGGTGTATACCATTCATACCGAGGTGGAGGGCATGTCACAGGCCGCAATGTTTGAGCAGTTACTGCAGCGGGCGCAACGGCAGGGCATAGAATTCTGTCCGTTAAGCGCACTGTTGCCTCAAGATTTGGCGTCATTGCCATTGGGCCGCGTCGAGCGTGCTCCTTTCCCTGGCCGTGAAGGTTGGCTGGGTTGTCAAACCGATGTGAAGGACGATTCATGAAGGCGCTAAAAGGATCATGGGCCATTTTGTTGGCCATTTTTTTTGCTCTGGTTTACCTGATTCCGCTCAACGGTCGCCTGCTATGGCAACCGGATGAAACCCGTTACGCCGAGATTAGCCGCGAAATGCTGCAACGCGGCGACTGGGTAGTGCCGCATTTGCTTGGCCTGCGTTATTTTGAAAAACCGGTGGCCGGCTACTGGTTCAATAACATCAGCCAATGGTTGTTTGGTGATACCAACTTTGCGGTACGTTTCGGTTCGGTATTCAGTACCGGCATGACGGCGCTGCTGGTATTTGCACTGGCGATGTTAATGTGGCGCAATGCGCGCCGTGCCAGCCTGGCGACGTTGATTTTCCTGTCGATGGTTCTGGTATTCAGTATTGGTACCTACAGCGTGTTGGACCCAATGATTTCCTTGTGGCTGGCCGCCGCGATGGTCAGTTATTATCTGACGCTGAAAGCGACCACGGCCAAAGGCAAGCTGGGCGGCTACGTGCTGTTGGGGCTGGCCTGCGGTATGGGCTTTATGACCAAGGGCTTCCTGGCACTGGCGGTGCCGGTGATCGCGGTGATCCCGATTGTCATTCAACAACGGCGAATTAAAGACCTGCTGATCTACGGCCCAGTGGCTATTGTGGTGGCGGTGCTGCTGAGCTTGCCTTGGGCGCTGGCCATCGCACAGCGTGAGCCGGATTTCTGGAACTACTTCTTCTGGGTGGAGCATATTCAACGTTTCGCCGAGGACAACGCGCAACATAAAGCCCCGTTCTGGTATTACGTCCCGATTTTGATGGCGGCCGTGTTGCCCTGGTTGGCACTACTGCCAGGATCCTTGCTCAAGGGCTGGCGAGAACGCGTTCAACGTCCGGAACTGTTCTTCCTGCTTAGCTGGGTAATGATGCCGTTGATCTTCTTCAGCATCGCCAAGGGCAAGCTGCCGACCTATATTCTTCCGTGCATGGCGCCCTTGGCATTGCTGATGGCGGCCTATGCCGAAGATTGCGTGGCGGCATTGCGCAGCAAGGTATTCAAGGTTAACGCCGTATTAAACGGATTGTTTGGCTTAATCGGCATCCTGGCGCTGGTGGTTCTGGGCTCCGGACTGTTACCCAAAGTGCATTTGTTTACCGCGCAAGAGTGGCCGAAGATTGTTATCGGCATTATCGCCTTTGCCGGTTGGTTGCTGTTTGCCGTAGTGTCGGTGCGTAATAATGCGCAGCGCTGGAGTTGGGCAGCGGCTTGCCCATTGTTGCTGTGTTTGTTGATTGGTTACGCCATTCCGCAACAGGTGACTGACTCCAAGCTGCCGCAAAACTTTATTCGGGTGAATATGGCTGAATTAGGCCATAGCCGCTACGTGCTGACCGACAGCGTTGGCGTAGCCGCAGGTTTGGCCTGGGAGTTGAAGCGCAGCGATATATTGATGTTTAACCAGAAGGGAGAGATTTCTTATGGTTTGGAGTATCCGGATGCGCGCAGCCATTTCATCAGCGACGGCGATTTCCCGCAGTGGTTGGCGCAGGCGCGCAAGCAGGGGGATGTCTCACTGGTGTTGCAGTTGTCGCGTGGCGAAAGCATTGATCAGCAAAACCTGCCGAAAGCAGATAAGGTCGAGGTGATGAACCGCCTGGCGTTGTTCTGGTACCAAAAGCAGCCATGATAGTCGGCTATTTGTTGGTGGTCGTGGTCAGCCTGCTCACCTGTGGTGGGCAGCTGTGCCAGAAGCAAGCGGCTTTGAGCTGGCAGTTACCTCCCGACGTCAGGCGGGGGGTAACGCTGCGCTGGCTGGCGCTGGCCGTTTTGCTGTTGGGACTGGGCATGGCGGTGTGGCTTAACGTGTTGCAACGTTTGCCGCTCAGCCTGGCATATCCGACGCTCAGCCTGAATTTTGTTCTGGTGACGCTGGCCGCCCGCTGGTTGTTTAATGAGCCCACTACCGCACGCCATTGGTACGGAGTGGCTTCAATCATGCTGGGGATCCTGCTGATGAGTATCAATCCATGAGAGGTTATGCCTGGGGCGCGGCCAGCGTGCTGTTAGTCACGCTGGCACAGTTGCTGATGAAGTGGGGCATGGCGCAGATCCCACTGATGTCATTTGCCGACGTTACACTGAACCTGTTTATTCAGTATTGGTTGCCGTTACTGACGGTCAGCGGCGGCATTTTCGGCTATGCGCTGTCAATGCTGTGCTGGTTCTTCGCGTTGCACCATTTGCCACTCAACCGTGCTTACCCACTGTTGAGTGTAAGCTATGCGCTGGTCTATCTGGCGGCGGTGATCCTGCCCTGGTTTAATGAATCGGCTACGCTGCTGAAAACCTTGGGCACGCTGTTTATCCTGTTTGGCGTGTGGCTGATTAACAGTCAGACCAAGGTAAAAGCGCCCCAATAGCGCGAAAATCGGCGTCAATTCGATTATCTCCTTCACCATGCTTGCCTTTTTCCCCCCCGGGGGGATAAATTAGCCCAAAATAGCGCTTTCCTTAGCTGGTGTCGGCTTTGCCTCGCAGGCGGTATGCTTTAGCGGGTGGCATAAAGCGGCAATCTGTTCAATGAAGGGATATTATGCGGATGCGTATTTGGTTTTTATTAGCCAGTTTAATTCTTGCCGGTTGTAGCAGCCATGCGCCGCCGCCGAGCGGCAAATTGGCCGATTCGATTGTGGTTGTCGCTCAGTTAAACGAGCAGCTGCGTCAATGGTACGGCGCCCCCTATCGCTATGGCGGGTTAGACCGCGGTGGCGTTGACTGCTCCGGGTTTGTTTATCGCACTTTCAGCGATCGTTTCGATATGCAATTGCCACGCTCTACTGAAGAGCAAACTTCACTGGGAACCAAAGTCTCGCGCGATGAGCTGATGCCCGGCGATCTGGTGTTTTTCAAAACCGGTGGTGGAGAGAATGGTTTGCACGTTGGCATTTATGACACCAACGATCAGTTTATCCATGCCTCAACCAGCCGTGGCGTGATCCGTTCTTCGCTGAACAACGTGTACTGGAAGAAGGTCTACTGGCAGGCGCGGCGCATTTAGTCTTAACCTCTTGATTTGGTGTATCATGGCGGTATCACATTGTTAACGGTGACCGCCATGAGTAATTTACGCCTACTGATTTCCGATTCCTACGACCCTTGGTTCAATCTGGCTGTGGAAGAGTGCATCTTCCGCGAAATGACTACGCAGAAAATTCTGTTCCTGTGGCGCAATGCCGAAACCGTGGTCATTGGCCAGTCACAAAACCCCTGGAAAGAGTGCAACACCCGCCGCATGGAGCAGGATGGTATTCGTCTGGCACGCCGCAGCAGCGGCGGTGGTGCGGTATTCCACGATTTGGGCAATAGCTGTTTTACCTTTATGGCGGGCAAACCCGGTTACGATAAAACCGTCTCTACCGGCATTATTCTGCAAGCTCTGGCTCAGTTGGGCATTACGGCCACCGCGTCGGGACGTAATGATCTGGTGATTGATACCGCAGAGGGCGTGCGTAAAATCTCCGGCTCGGCCTATCGGGAAACTCAGGATCGCGGGTTCCATCATGGCACCTTGTTGCTGAATGCGGATCTCAATCGCCTGGCCGATTACCTTAATCCTGACCCTAAAAAACTACAGGCCAAAGGTATCACCTCGGTACGTTCTCGCGTTGCCAATCTGGCGGAGTTTAAAGCCGATATCAGCCACCAGCAGGTGTGCGATGCGATAACTCAGGCGTTCTTTGACCATTATGGTGAGACTGCGAAAGCAGAAATCATTTCTCCTGACGTTTATCCCGATTTGCCGGATTTTGCCGCGCAGTTTGCCAAACAAAGCAGTTGGGAATGGAATTTCGGCAAGGCTCCGGCATTCAGCCACCTGCTCAATGAGCGGTTTGTTTGGGGTGGGGTAGATATCTTCTTTGACGTGGAAAAAGGAGCTATCTGCCGGGCGCAGATTTTTACCGACAGCCTCAACCCGGCACCGTTGCAACGGTTGGCCGAGATACTGGTGGGCTGCACCTATCGCAGCGAGGCGTTGGCTGATTGCTGCGATGCTTTGATTTTGCAATACCCAGAACAGGCCGCAGAATTAGCCGAACTGCGTCAATGGTTGCTTGAAACGATCAAATAACGTTCGGTTTATGAATGCTCCGGGATGAGGCTACTCATCCCTTTTTTATGTCACAGCTTTGTCTCTCTTTCCTGTTGTTATACTTTTTTGCAAAAAATACAGTCAAAACATTGAGGTAGCATAATTCCCCTAAAAATCAAGGTGGGCATTTTTTTGCTGAATCAATGCAAGGAATAACGCCAGGAATTGATGCGTTATTAAATTTAATCAGTTAAGTTCACTTCGCTGTACATAGGGAAGAGATACGGATTTGATATTTAATGCAGGATGGGAATTTCTTTAATTAAAACAATGACGATAAGTCAAATTTTCAGAATTACCCTATCCCCTAAGCTAAATATGTCACCAATTTATGCCTGGGATGCGGTTCTTGCCTTAAGCCAAATTGTTTTCATATCTGCGTTACACTCGTCCGATATAGCTTTAATCTATCAATTAAATGATAAGTTATGACTGACTGCATTGATATTTCCGATTAATCTCACAGGGATTGATCGATAAAATATATTGATATACGATGAGATGTTCGCCATTCAGCCTATGGCATTGAAATGAAAATCCAACTCGAAGCTGACTTTATTAGTAGCTATGTTTTTCAACCTGTTTACTCAATGGAGGGCAGGCTGTTGGCGGTGGAAATCTTGAACCGTTTTAATAGTCTGGACGGTGATTTGGCGATGCCGGCTGACATTGGGATTAATTTATTGTCCACCGAGCAAAGGATTGAGTTATTTAATGAGCAATTGAGTTTGGCGGAGCAGAATGCCGCCTGGTTTGTTGAAAACGATGTATTGGTGACGCTTAATGTCGAAGAAATCCTGGTCGACTTGATTCTTGCTGACGGTCAATTGTGCGAACGGATCAGACAATGGTCATTTATCGCCTTTGAAATCAGCGAGGGTTTTCCGAATCTCTCGGCCGGGAAAAACAATGAAAAAATCCGTCGGCTTAGTGAGACATTCTCACTGTGGCTGGACGACTTTGGTTCTGGTCAGGCAACTCTGACCGCATTGTATGATGGTCTATTCGACTACGTGAAAATCGATAAGCGATTTTACTGGCAGCTGTTTACCCACCAGGGTTATGACGTGGTCATTGACTCGCTATTAAAGAATATCAATCTGCTGTGCAAGGGAGTCATCGTAGAAGGAATTGAGAGGAAGGAATATTTTAATAAGCTCAGACACGCCGGCATTTTTGGCCTGCAAGGTTTTTTATGGCCCAGCGTTGGTGTGGATAATTTGGCGGCGTTACGGGTAACGCCCGATGAGTTCAATAACAATAATTGAGAGTACTGCGCACACAATGGTTCCAATAATGGACGGGATGAGCTTGGTTGTGATCCCTGTACTGTTATTCATTATCATTCTCTCGCTGATAAAGTATTTTATTTATCAGCGCAAAAAGGCTTTTAAGCCATATCGGCATGCATAAAGGCCAATCCCCTCGCATCTGTCCTGGTATCAGGCAGATGCGTTCTCCCTGCATTTCTTCCGTGTTAATCCCCACGCCCAGGCTCTACACTAGGTGGAACGGAGGGCCTATGCCGCAGTTTGAAAATGCTTACCAACAACAATTAGCCGGTTTTTATACCGAATTGAACCCCACGCCGTTAAAGGGGACTCACCTGCTGTATCACAGCGAGCCACTGGCGCGTGAGCTGGGGCTGGACGAAAGTTGGTTTACCCAGGATAAAACCCCGATTTGGGCGGGAGAAACGCTGCTGCCGGGTATGCAACCGCTGGCACAGGTGTACAGCGGTCATCAGTTCGGCGTCTGGGCCGGGCAGTTGGGTGATGGTCGTGGCATTTTGCTGGGCGAACAGCGGCTGGCGGACGGCCGCAGCATGGACTGGCATCTGAAAGGGGCCGGTATGACGCCGTATTCACGTATGGGCGACGGCCGTGCGGTGCTGCGCTCGGTGATCCGTGAGTTCCTGGCCTCCGAGGCGTTGCATCATCTGGGTATTCCAACGACGCGCGCGTTGACCATTGTGACCAGCGAGCAGCCGGTCTATCGCGAACAGGCTGAGCGTGGGGCGATGCTGTTACGCGTAGCGGAAAGCCACGTGCGTTTCGGTCATTTCGAACATTTTTATTACCGTAAGCAGCCAGAACAGGTGCAGCAGTTGGCTGATTTTGTGATTGCCCGCCACTGGCCGCAGTTTAAAGATCAGAGCGATGGCTATCTGCTGTGGTTTACCGATGTGGTCGAACGCACCGCCCGGCTTATCGCCCATTGGCAAACCGTCGGTTTTGCTCACGGCGTGATGAACACCGATAACATGTCGATTTTGGGTATCACCATCGACTATGGGCCGTATGGCTTCCTTGACGATTATAAGCCCGACTATATCTGTAACCATTCCGATCATCAGGGGCGTTATGCCTATGATAACCAGCCGGCGGTGGCGCTGTGGAATCTTCACCGCTTGGCGCAAACCCTTTCCGGGCTGATGAGCACCGAGCAGTTGCAAAATGCGCTGGCAGCCTATGAACCGGCCCTGATGCGTGCCTATGGGGAACAGATGAGAGCTAAACTCGGCTTCTTCACCCAGTCGCAGCAGGATAACGATTTGTTGACCGGATTGCTGAGTCTGATGGCGCAAGAGGGGCGGGACTATAGTCGGACATTCCGCTTGCTGAGCCAGACACAGCAACAGCAGGCGCAGTCGCCGCTGCGAGACGAATTTATCGATCGCGCCGCGTTCGATAGCTGGTATCAGCAGTACCGCCAGCGCCTGCAGCAAGAACAGGTGAGTGACGCTGAGCGCCAGCAGGCGATGAAGGCAGTGAATCCGAAGCTAATCTTACGCAACTATCTGGCGCAACAGGCCATTGAAAGTGCCGAACGGGATGATGTCAGTAAGCTGGCGCGTCTGCATCGGGCTTTGCTGACGCCGTTTGCCGACCTGCCGGAGTATGACGATCTCGCCGCGTTGCCGCCGGATTGGGGCAAACATCTGGAGATCTCTTGCTCTAGTTGATTGACGAAGAAATATGCCGGGCGCGGCATAGTGCGCCCGGTAAAGATACTACTGACGTAAATATACCTGTGGCAACGCCACTTCCGGATGATGAACCACGCCCAGATCTGCCTGATACCAACGGGTCAGAATATCTGTCTGCAACACTTCCTGCGGCGTGCCCGTCGCGACCAATTGGCCCTGATGCATCAATAAAATACGATCTGCATACAATGCCGCGAGATTGAGATCGTGCAATACACAGCACACCGCCATCGGCTGTTGCCGCGTCAGCGTGCGCAGCAGTCTGAGCGTATGTTGCTGGTGGTAGAGATCCAGCGCCGAGGTCGGTTCGTCCAGAAACAGCCAGGCCGGTGTTGGCTGCGGTTGCCAGAGCTGGGCCAGCACGCGGGCGAGTTGTACTCGTTGCTGCTCACCGCCGGAAAGCTGACGATAATCGCGCTGGGCCAATCCGAGACAGTCGGTTTGCGCCATCACCTGTTGTACCGCCCGTTGCGCGTCGCGTTTGCCGTGGGGCGCGCGGCCCATACTGACCACTTCCTCTACGGTAAAGGGGAAGGCCAGATCGCTATGTTGACGCATGACCGCGCGTACTTTCGCCAACTGCTGTGGCTGCCACTGTTCCAGCGGCCAGCCGAGCAACTGACATTCGCCACAGCCTGGGGTCAGATAACCGGTTAACAGACGCAGTAACGTCGACTTACCGGCGCCGTTCGGCCCAATAATCGCCACCATTTCGCCGCTATTGATGCTGAGCGAGACATCGTTGATCAGCCGCCGCGAACCCAGGCTGTAACGTAACTGTTGTGCCTTCAGACTTGCTGTGTTATCCACCCACGCGCTCCCGCTGGCGCATGACCAGCCATAAGAAATAAGGCCCGCCGATCAGGCTGGTCATCAAACCGACCGGCATTTCTGCCGGAGCCACCAGCGTGCGCGCCAGCGTATCGCTGACCAACAGCAGGCAGGCACCTCCCAGTGCGGAACAGGGCAGTAGCCAACGATGGTCGCCGCCGAGGCGCATGCGCACCAGATGCGGCACCACCAGGCCGATAAAGCCAATCACGCCACTCATCGCTACCGCTGCACCTATCAGCAATGCGCTCAACAGCAGCAGCTGTAGCTTGGCACGTTGAACATTCACACCGAGATAATGCGCTTCTTCATCCCCCAGTTGCAGCAGATTCAGGCGGCGCGCCTGTAATAGTGTCAGCAGGGTGGTCGGCAGGATCAGCGAGGCGGAAACGGTCAACGTTGGCCATTGTGACTGGCTCAGACTGCCCATCATCCACAGTGAAAACTGGCGCAATTGCTGGTCGCTACTGAGGTAAGACAACACGCCAATCGCTGCCATGCACAGGGCATTGATGGCGATACCCGCCAGCAACAGGCGCGACAGGCTGCCGTGGCCGCTGCGGCTGATGCCGTAAATCAACAGCGACACCAGCATGCTGCCGAGAAATGCCGCCAGCATGTGGCCATACAGGGCAATCACCGGCGGCAGGGCCAGCGGCATAACGATAATCAGCGCAACAAACAGCGCGCCGCCGCTACTGATACCCAACAGGCTGGGATCGGCCAAGGGGTTCCGGAACAACCCCTGCATTACGGCTCCGGACACCGCCAGCGCGCAACCTATCACTGCCGCCAGCAGCACGCGCGGCAAACGGATATTCAGCCAGATATGCCAGGACGTGTCGCTGAAAGGCTGTTGCCACAGGGTGCGGAATGACAGCGTCAGCGCGCCCATATTGGCAGCGCCCAAAGCCAATACTGCCAACAGTACCAGCAGGCTGGTCACCGCCAGGCGGGGGGAGGTGCGACAGCGCATTACTTTTGCTCCGCCGCTTGACGCAGCTTGGCCAGCGCGGCGGGGGTTTCCAGCCCAAAGCCCAGCAGCGCCATATCGTCAACCACCAATACGCGATGTTGTTTACCCGCCGGGGTGAGAGCTATGCCTGGCAATTTCCACAGCTGGTGTTCGCCGCCAAGCGTTTTTATGCCGTCAGTGGTAACCAGCAGCAAATCCGGCGCGCTGGCTATCACGCCTTCCTGCGACAGCGGACGATAGCGGCTGAATCCCTGCATGGCGTTCTTCAGACCTGCAGCGGTGATGATTGCGTCGGCGGCCGTGTGTTGCCCGGCGGCCATTGGCGTAATACCGCCGTGGCTCATGACGAACAAGACCCTGACCGGCAACGCATCGGTTTTCACTGCCGCCAATTGCTGCTGGTAACGGGTGCTCAACTGCGTGCCCTGCTCGGTGCGCTGTAGTGCACTGGCAATCACACCGATTTTTTCCGGCACGCTTTGCAAGGTGGTATCGCCGGGAATGCGCACGACTTTAACGCCACTCTCTTCCAGCTGTTTGAGCACCAGCGCCGGCTCGGCTAATTCGGTGGTCAGTACCAGCGTGGGTTTCAGTGCCAAAATACCTTCGGCATTGAGCTGGCGCATATAACCGACGTCCGGCAGTTTTTTAACCGCTTCCGGCTGCAGGCTGGTGCTGTCCCGCGCTATCACTTCATCGCCCGCGCCCAGGGCGAAGGCAATTTCGGTGACGTCACCGCCTATCGAGACAATACGTTCCGCCGCCGCAGCGGTGAACGGCAACGCCAGCGCAATGCACAGCGCCAGGCGACGGGTCAATGAAGGTTTCATGCGGCAATGTCCTTGGATTCAAGCGCGGCAACCTGCTCACGCCACTGAGTTTGCTCCGGTTGGCCTTCGGTGCGCTGGCCGTAAAGTTGAGCTATCTGCGTGCCGTCGGCGGAAAACAGTTCCAGACTGGTGACGAAGCCGTCTTTGGTGGGCTTGCGGGTGATCCAGCTTTCGGCGATCGCATCTTCGATCAGGTGCAGGGTGAAGCGGCGGTTGAACACGTTAATCCAGCCTTCCTGCGGCATCAGGCGCTCAATCTGACCGGTAAAGATCTGCACGCAGCCACGGTTGCCGACAAAAATCATGATTTCGTTCTGCAGGCCCATCGCGGCGTTAAGCAATTGGCTCAGGGCGCTGTTATCGACCCGATAGGCCAAATCGTTACCGACGGCGCTGAAGGCTTGCTGGCGGGTCAGTTTGTTGCGGCTCAATAACTGGAAGAACTGGTGAACGTCAGTCATTGCACGCCATTCCTGGTCAATTTTGTCGGCATCTGGTGAGGCGTTACCGACCGTGGCGTCTGCCGGTTGCAGTTCCAGCGTCGGGTTTTCTGCATTCAGGTGGCGTTCAACCAGCGCCATCCAGGCCGGCAGATCGGTTTCATCGGTGGTGTAAACCTTATGCAGTGCGTCGCCCTGATGATCGAAGAACTGAATGCTGTGACGTACGCCGCGCTTGTTGGTTTCGCTCATGGCGAAGGCGCTGGCCCACTGGTTGAGGAACAGGCGCAGGTCCAACTCACGCGGATTGAGGATCAGCCCGGCGTGACCGTTCAGGTGCTGGTTGCGATAACGCCCCATTTGTTCATGCACCGCGTAGCTGTTGCGGGTAATGGATTTGGTGACGCCAACCTGTTCGAGTTCGGTCAGCAAGGTACGGGCATCCGCCTGCAGACGACGGGTGTCCTGACCGACGCGGGCATGGGTCAACTCCGCTTCGCTGACGCCAAGAATTTCAGCCAGGTCACGCGCATATTTGCCTGGATTATCAATTTTTGCCTGCTGATAGCGTGCATATAGAGTATTGCTCATTGTGGGTTCTCCTGTGTGAGAGTCAAGCGGCGGGCAATCTTTATGCCCGCCGGATTCAAAACGTTACCACTGATAGCTGACCAGCAGTTTGGCATTGCGCCCGTCCTGCGGTATGCCCTGTGGCGAGTAATATTCTTTATCAAAGGCGTTGCCCAGCACCACCGTGGTGGTCACGCCCTGCAGGCGATCGCGGCCTTTATAGCTCAGGTAGAAATCGTTGACGCCGTAGCCGCCTTGTTCTGCGGTACCGGTTTCTACTCGGGTGGCTCGTTGGGCCACCGTGGCCACCCAACCGGTCGACAGGCCGGTTTCACCGAGTGGAACATCCAGCGTGCTGGTGACAGTGTCCGGATTGATGCTGTTTAGCCATTCGCCGCTGCTTTGGTTTTTGCCGCGAGTCCGGTTGTACGCCAGGTCCCAGCCAAAAATGGCGGTTTTATAGCTCAGCGTTGCGTCCCAGCCCCAAATTTTTGCACGGTCGATATTGGTCGAGAAAGTGGTGCAGCTGATGCAATAAGGGCCACGAGGGCCACGGCCCAGCTCCATGGTGACATCCGTGGTGATGTAGTCGCGGGCTTTGGTATCAAAATAGCTGGCTTTGAATTGCAGGCTGTCATCAGCCAGTAGCAAATCGTCAAAGCGTAGCCCGAAGCCGTATTCCTGGGTGGCATTGGTTTCCGGCTTCAGGTTCGGGTTAGGCACCCAGTTGTTGGTAATGGTGGTGGGCCCCATGGGGATGGAGAAATGCTTGGAATCGTTGTACATCTCTCCCATGGTCGGGGCGCGGAAAGCCTGTGAATAAGAACCGAACAGCATTAGCCAGTCGGTTGGCGTCACTGTAACGGCACCGCGCGATGACCACTTGTCGGCGTCCACATCGGCGTAACCGTCACTGGAACCCTTGTAGTTATCGTAACGCGTCCCGGCAAGCAGGGTGACCGGCAGGTCGCGCAGGGTAATTTCGTCCTGCAACCAGCCGGAGGCAAAGTTGATTTTCGCCTGTGGGAAGCTTTCTGTCGCGCCACCCGGGGTCTGTTCCTGCTTGTAAGCCTCGCTGCCATAGGTCAACAGGTGAGAGGCAAAGGTGTCGGCAAACAAACGACTGCGATTTTCGAGTTTGGCACCGCGAGTGGTTTGCTTGCGCGTTTCATCTTCACTGCCGTTGGTGTGGGCGTTGATTTCCACTTCGGAGTAATAGATTTTGGCTTCGGCGTCGAGCCAATCCTGACCCACAGGTTTTAGCTTGTAGCCAAGCTGGCCATCGCGTTGAATGGTTGAGCGGTCGGTCATCTGGTTACCGCTGCTGCTGGCCGATTCCTGTGGGTTTTTCGGCTCTTGCGCCCGGTTGTTGTAATAGCGCAGGTCGCCGCTCAATGACTGATTCTCATCGAGCGTCCAGGTCCCCTTGGCCAGCAGATTGCTGATGGTTTCATCATTGGGTGCATCAAAGCCGTTGCCCTGACGCAGATTGCCGACGTCGCGGGTGCCAAATGACAGCAGGCCGTCGAGACTGTCGGTTCTGCCATAGGTGCTGGCCCCCATACCCAGACTGTGATCGCCGCTGCCGGCGGTGCCATATACCCGGTAGCCGCTATTATGGCCGGGTAACAGCAGGTCGGCGGCATCTACGGTTTCATAAGCGATAACGCCGCCCAGAGCGCCGCTGCCATACAGCAGGGCGGAAGGGCCGCGCACCACTTCAATGCGTTTCACCAGTGCCGGATCGAGGAAGGTGGCGCCAAGGTGGCCGGTATCGGTGCCCTGACGGATGCCATCCACCAATGTCAGCACGCCATTTTTACCATAGCCACGCATGAAAACGTCCTGGCCATTACTGCGACCGGTGCCATTGACGGTAATGCCCGGCACACGGCGCAGCATATCGCCGGCGCTGGTAGCGGTTTGGCTTTGCGGCGTATCGGCCTCAATCACCGTGACCATCATCGGCGCTTCAAAGCTGCTGCGTGCATTGCCGGTGGCGGCTACCGTCATGGTTTCGTCGCTGGCTTTGTCCTTTTTGACCGGTGCAGTCGCCGTGGAAGAAGAAGGGGTTTCGCTGGTTTGTGCAAAAGTCACCGTCGGCAGAGTACAGGCAATCGCCAGACTCAATGCGGATAAACGCAGCCGGGTGGAATAGATCAGAGGCATGTCGCAACTCTCCGTATGTTTTAAACATATCAATAGATTTGCTGGCTGCCTGGATCAAAAAGGATCTGGGTGGCTGGCGTTAAGGGATGGAATTATTTGGTCAGGATCAATTTCCCGGCTTTGGTCTGTCGTAACTGATAACGCTGGCCCTGATGGATGATGATTGCCACGCCATCGGCATCGAGCAGTTGTGCACTGTCGTAGCAAGGCGGCGTGGCCAGGCCACTTTCAGCGGTGTAAGCAGCCTGGGCGGGCGTGTCGTGGTGGTGATTATCCATCGTCATGTGTTTATAAAACAGACCGTTAAATAGTAATTAATATCAAAGTGAGAATCATTATCATGTGAACGAAAGGTTACATCAAGGAAAATTTTCTTACCAATGGAACCTTTTTGCAGGAAGGGGATGTGGCACGGGCTGAGGTGGCTCAGCCCGTAAAATTCAGGGTTATTTCAGCAGGGTTTCAATGCGCTCAAACAGGCGCTCGGGTTTGGTGATCGGCGCGTAGCGTTTCACCCGCTGGCCGTCGGCGGTCAGCAGGAACTTGGTGAAGTTCCATTTGATGCGTTGAGTACCCAGCACGCCTGGTGCCAGGCGTTTTAATTCGTTGAACAACGGATGCGCGCCTGGGCCATTCACTTCAATCTTGCTGAACAGCGGGAAGCTGACGCCATAGTTCAGCGTGCAAAAGTTGGCAATCTCCAGCGGATCGCCGGGTTCCTGCGCGCCGAACTGATTGCAGGGAAAGCCCAGCACCATCAGGCCGCGTTCGCGGTAGTACTGCCACAGGTTTTCCAGCCCGTGATATTGAGGCGTAAATCCGCATTTGCTGGCGGTGTTGACCACCAGATAAGCCCGGGCAGGGAAGTCGCCCAGAGTTTTGTGCTCCCCTTGCAGGGTGACGCAGGGGATGGATAACAGTGAGTGGATCATGCCGGAACTCCAAATCCTTTCCATGGGGAACTGAGAGAATTGCTACCAGTATAGATGAGTGAGTGGTGGGCGGAAAAGCCGGGGCGGGCGCCCCGGTCTTGGGATCAGAAGCGGGTGTCTACCGCATCGGCCAGCATGGCCAGCAGCTGTTCGCTGTCGGACCAGCTCAGGCAAGGGTCGGTGATCGATTGCCCATAGGTCAGTGGCTGACCGGCAACGATTTTCTGGGTGCCTTCCACCAGGAAGCTTTCTGCCATTACGCCGGCGACGGCGACGGAACCGGCGCGGATCTGCTGGCAGACGTTTTCGGCCACTTCCAGTTGGCGACGATGCAATTTCTGGCAGTTGCCGTGGCTAAAATCGATTACCAGTTGCTCCGGCAGATCGAATTCGCGCAGGCTGTCGCAGGCGGCGACCACATCGGTTGCATGGTAGTTCGGCGTTTTGCCGCCACGCATGATGATATGGCCATAAGGATTGCCGCTGGTCTGATAGATAGTCATCTGACCGTGCTTGTCCGGTGACAGGAACATATGGCCGGCGCGGGCCGCACGAATGGCGTCAATCGCGATACGGGTGTTACCGTCGGTGCCGTTTTTAAAGCCCACCGGGCAGGACAGTGCCGAGGCCATTTCACGGTGGATCTGGCTTTCGGTGGTCCGTGCGCCAATCGCGCCCCAACTGATCAAATCAGCAATGTATTGGCCGACCACCATGTCCAGGAACTCGGTGGCGGTGGGCAGGCCGAGCTGGTTAACTTCCAGCAACAGTCTGCGTGCCATTTCGATACCGCGATTGACCTGGAAGGTGCCGTCCAGGGCCGGATCGGAGATCAGGCCTTTCCAGCCCACCACGGTGCGCGGTTTTTCAAAATAGGTGCGCATCACGATTTCGAGGCGGTCCTGGTAACGGATGCGCAGCGCATTCAATCGACCGGCATAGTCGAGGGCGGCGTCAAGATCGTGAATGGAGCAAGGGCCGATCACCACCAGCAGGCGACGATCTTCGCCGGTCAGGATTTTTTCAATTCGCTGCCGTGAGGCCGTCACGTTGTCCGCGATTTCCGCCGAGATCGGCAACTTCTCCGCCAACTGTTGCGGCGTGACGAGGCTGTCGATGCGCGCGGTCCGCAGTTCATCTGTTTTGTGCATGATTTTCTCTAAAGATTTTTCTTCTCTGCGGCAGGAGTGCCGGGAAGTGATGGCGATCACAATAACGTAAAAACCGATGAATTCAACCGGAGAAACTGTGTTCTGTTGATCAAAATCGCTAAAAAAAGCACAAAAAACGTGGCCGGTGGGGAAATAAACAACACGCGGCAGGAGACAGGCCCGCCGCGTTAAGGCTAGAACATGCGGCGGCTCATGCCCAGAATATCCAGGATTTTGGTCGAGATCTCTTCCACCGAATAATTGGTGGTGTTCAGATAACGGATCTGGTTTTTACGAAACAGCGCTTCGACTTCCGCTAGCTCCATCCGGCACTGGCGAATGGAAGCATAACGGCTGTTTTCACGCCGTTCTTCACGGATGGCGGCTAACCGCTCCGGATCGATCGTCAGGCCGAAAAGCTTGTGCTGAAACGGCTTCAGCGCGGCGGGGAGGTGCAAGTTGTCCATATCGTCGGCGGTAAACGGATAGTTGGCCGCGCGGATACCGAACTGCATCGCCAGATACAGGCTGGTGGGGGTTTTACCGCAGCGCGAAACGCCGAGCAAAATCACCTGAGCCTGATCGAGGTTACGCAATGAAATGCCGTCATCATGGGCTAACGTGTAGTCAATTGCCGCGATACGGGCGTCATATTTGCCGAGGTTGCTGGCGGTCAACCCGTGGGTGCGGTTTGGCACCGGGGTAGGTTCTACTTCCAGTTCACCCTGCAACGGGCCAACCAGCGCCTGCACGATGTCCTGGCAGAAACCTTCGCTCTGGGTAATGACTTTGCGCACTTCCGGCGAAATGATCGAGTAAAACACTAACGGCCGCACGCCGGTATCACGATAGATATCGTTAATCTGCTGGCAGACCCCACGAGCCCGCGCTTCGGTTTCCACAAACGGCAGCGTAAAGGTGGTGGCCTTCACAGGAAATTGCGACAACACCGCGTGGCCCAAAACCTCTGCGGTGATCGCCGTACCGTCCGAAATATAAAAAACGCTTCTCTCCACCCTGGGCTCCTTACCTTAAATAGTGACGTCATTATCACGCCTGCTTGCTCTTATCATGGGCTGCAGATGATTCCACGGAAAGGGGCGGGCAGAAAAATTGTGATAATGCGGGCAGAGTCGTTGAATAAACAGGTTGGTCAGGGAATAAACGATGGCGATAAAAACACGGGGATAAAACACTATTTTAAATTTTATGAAAAGCGGGAGTTTATTTCCCATGAGGAATTATTGGTCATTCTGATGCTATTTTCATCAAAGACTGCGTAAATAACAGGGTTTTTAAAACTGAAGTTTAAAAAATACTTAATTTGTTGAGATTTAAGCTATTAGTGCGACAGGGAACGATTCCAGGCCGGTTTTGCGTTTCAGGAAGTTTTCCTAAAATCCACTTTCTTCACCGGGTTGATCGATTCACCTTTCCATTTCCTATGGATCATTGTGCTAGTCTGGCTCGGCACCGTTTTAGCGGCGCTGAGAAAGCAAGCGAATTAAATCCGTCTATACCCTACTGATAGCAATAAGGATTGTCTCGATGTCCAACAATGGCCCAGACTTGCGTAATGTGCTTTGGTACAACCAGCTCGGCATGCACGACGTTGACCGTGTCGGCGGCAAAAATGCCTCCCTCGCTGAAATGATCACCAATCTTTCCGATTTGGGCGTTGCCGTGCCAAACGGTTTTGCCACCACCGCGCAGGCGTTTAACGATTTCCTCGAGCAAAGCGGTGTTAACCAGCGCATCTATCAGTTACTGGATCAAACTGACGTTGACGATATTGCTCAGTTGACCAAGGCGGGCGCACAAATCCGTCAATGGATTATCGACACGCCGTTCCATGCAGAATTCGAACGTGAGATTAACCTGGCTTACCAGCAACTGGCCGACGGCGAGCCGGAAGCGTCATTTGCCGTGCGTTCTTCAGCTACCGCAGAGGACATGCCGGATGCCTCTTTCGCCGGCCAGCAGGAAACCTTCCTCAACGTGCAAGGTATCGACGCCGTCATGGTGGCGATTAAGCACGTATACGCCTCCCTGTTTAACGACCGTGCCATTTCCTACCGGGTGCATCAGGGTTATGACCATCGCGGCGTGGCCTTGTCGGCCGGCGTACAGCGCATGGTGCGTTCTGATCTGGCGTCTTCCGGCGTCATGTTCACCATCGATACCGAATCCGGTTTTGATCAGGTGGTGTTTATCACCTCTGCCTTTGGCCTGGGCGAAATGGTGGTGCAGGGCGCGGTTAACCCGGACGAGTTCTATGTCCACAAGCCGACGCTGCTGAGAGGTAACCCGGCTATCGTGCGCCGTAATCTCGGCTCGAAGAAAATCCGTATGGTGTATGCGCCATCACAGGATCACGGCAAGCAGGTACAAATTGAAGACGTGCCAGAGCAGCAACGCAATCGTTTCTCTCTGACCGACGAAGAAGTACAGGGGCTGGCACATCAGGCACTCCTGATCGAAAAGCACTACGGCCGCCCGATGGACATCGAGTGGGCCAAAGACGGTCATACCGGCAAATTGCTGATCGTGCAGGCCCGTCCGGAAACCGTACGCTCTAACGAGCAAACGATGGAGCGTTATCAGCTTAACGCGACCAGCCCGGTGCTGGTGGAAGGGCGCGCTATCGGTCACCGCATTGGCGCAGGCCCGGTGAAGGTCATCCATAACATCAGTGAGATGGACCGCATTGAGCCAGGCGACGTACTGGTGACAGACATGACCGACCCGGATTGGGAACCGATCATGAAGAAAGCCGCCGCCATCGTCACCAACCGTGGCGGTCGTACCTGCCACGCGGCGATCATTGCGCGTGAACTGGGCATTCCGGCGGTGGTTGGCTGCGGCAACGCGACCGATCTGCTCAAAGAAGGTCAACAGGTCACCGTTTCTTGTGCAGAAGGCGATACCGGCTTTGTCTACAGCGATATCCTTGATTTTAACGTGCAGAGTTCCGAAGTGACCGAACTGCCGGAGCTGCCGCTAAAAATCATGATGAACGTCGGCAACCCGGACCGTGCCTTCGACTTCGCGCGTTTGCCGAATGAAGGTGTGGGTCTGGCCCGTCTGGAATTTATCATCAACCGTATGATTGGCGTGCATCCAAAGGCGTTGCTGGAGTTTGACCAGCAGACTCCGGAGCTGCAAGCGGAAATCAGGACGCTGATGCAGGGCTACGACCATCCGGCCGAGTTCTATGTCGGTCGTTTGACGGAAGGGATCGCAACGCTGGGGGCCGCGTTCTGGCCGAAGCGAGTGATCGTGCGCCTGTCCGACTTTAAATCCAATGAGTACGCCAACCTGGTCGGCGGCGAGAAGTATGAACCGCACGAAGAGAACCCAATGTTGGGCTTCCGCGGTGCGGGTCGTTACGTGTCCGACAGTTTCCGTGACTGTTTCGCGATGGAATGTGACGCGGTAAAACGCGTGCGTAACGAGATGGGCCTGACCAACGTTGAAATCATGGTGCCGTTTGTTCGCACGGTGGAACAGGCTGAAGCGGTGGTGGCCGAATTGGCACGCCAGGGCCTGAAGCGCGGTGAGAACGGCCTGAAAGTGATCATGATGTGCGAGATCCCTTCCAATGCGCTGTTGGCGGATCAGTTCCTGCAACACTTTGATGGCTTCTCCATTGGCTCTAACGACATGACTCAGTTAACCCTGGGGCTGGATCGTGACTCGGGCGTGGTGTCTGAGCTGTTTGACGAACGTAACGAAGCGGTGAAAATTCTGCTGTCGATGGCGATTCAGGCGGCCAAGCGTCAGGGTAAATACGTCGGTATTTGCGGCCAGGGCCCGTCTGACCATGAAGACTTTGCCGAATGGTTGATGGATCAGGGGATTGACAGTTTGTCGCTCAATCCGGATACCGTGGTGCAAACCTGGGTTAATCTGTCGAAGAGAACATAATTTTCGCAATAGGGAATAATGTTCAAGGCTAAGGCCGTAGCTCAGGTTACGGCTTTTTTATTTCTGAATGTAAATAAAAAGGCGCAGTGAATAAAGACGGTCAAAAAAAGAATAAAAAAAAGCCCATCATAGAAGACGGGCAAAGACTACACACAGCAATTCACATGTATGGCATTACATTGTTTGGAAATCTTGCTTTAAATCAGGTATTTGAAGCAATAGATGGCAATAATACTAGATATTTAAACGTCATTAGTCATTAAGAATCGTCTTAATCAACAAGCGGATTAGAATTTATTTTTGCCGGTGGTCATTTTTTGTCTTAGACAAAAAGATGTATTTATTCGGTATGTTTAAATAATGTTCATCAGCTGAATAACAGCGGCGAATTTTATTATTGCGGATGAGTTATTCTGGAAGCAGGCGAGGGGAAAAGGGGAATTCTGCCCGGTGACCCGGGCAGAAGCAGGGTTACATCTGTTCCAGATCTTTGGCAACGTCTTCCAGGTCGGCAGTCGGTTCCGGTGCTTCATTCATCCAGGCCGTGAGTAAACGGTAAGATACCGCCAACACCACCGGGCCGATAAACAGGCCAATCATGCCGAAAGCCAGTAAGCCGCCGATAACGCCGGACAGGATCAGGATCATCGGCAGATCTGCGCCCATGCGGATTAGCACTGGCCGCAGCACGTTATCCAGCGTGGCGACCACGCAGCTCCATACCAACAGTACGGTGCCCCAGGTGGTATCGCCACTCCAGTACAACCAGATAATTGCCGGTACCAGCACCAATAACGGTCCCAATTGCGCCACACAGCAGATAAAGATCAGTACCGTCAGCAGGGTAGCGGCAGGTATGCCGGTCACTGCCAGACCAATACCGCCCAGTACCGACTGCACCAGCGCCGTCACCACCACGCCCAGCGCCACCGCACGGATTGCCTGACCACCCAGCACCACGGCGGCATCGCCTCTTTCGGCACCCAAACGCGTTGCGAAGTGGCGAATGCCCAGAGCCACTTGCTCGCCGCGAGCATACAGCAACACGCTAAACAGCAGCATCAATGTGCAATGCAGCAGCAGGCGGCCAATATGCGCGGCCTGCGCCACAAACCAGGTGGCGGTCTGGCCGAAATAAGGCTGCACCTTCGCCACCAGCGCACTGCCTCCGGCGTTCACCAGGGTGTGATAACTGTGATAGACCTTATCGCCGATCATCGGGATCGATTGCAGCCAGGCCAGATCGGGAATATGCAGTTTGCCCGGCGTACTGGCCCAGGCCACGATTGGCGCGCTGTTGTCCACCACGCTGCTGACCAGCAGAGAGATTGGCAGAATAAACAGCAGGATCAGCAGTATCGTCATCACCAGCACCGCCAGTGAACGTCGCCCCCAAAGTATTTTTTGCAGCTTAATCAACAATGGCCAGGTGGCGATGACCACCATGCCGGCCCAGGCAAAACCGAGAATAAAAGGTTGAATGACCCAAAAACAGGCGACGATCATTATGGCGATAAACAGCACGCCAAAAATAATCCGTGGCAAATCATAGCGGGATTTCGGGATTGTCATGAATGGGTTCTCATTCTGGTCAGTTAACTCCTTGGGATCGTTTAATCATGGTGCACGTTGATGAAAAACGACAGCACGGCGCACCTTTTGTTGCGAGCGATTCTGCGGCAGGACAATTGCAATAATCTGCATGCCTTCACTAAACGAGTATGTTAGTTTTTATCTCTGATACTAAGCGGATTCCATAACTTATTGAAAATATTAAATAAAAAATTACAATTATAATACATAGGGGCACCACGAGGGCAGAAGGTTATCACGACGCAAGTTTTGCGTTAAGTAGACCAATCTGGTCTTTATTCATTTCTTCCATCCAAGCACCGTAGACCTCATAAACCATCTGTGCATTTTCATGGCCCATCTGGCTGGCGATGAAGGAAGGGTTCGCCCCCGCAGTCAACAGCCAACATGCGTAGGTGTGGCGGCTCTGATAGGGGTTTCTAATTTTAATCTCAGCGGCTGAAATCGCTTTATTCCAAATCTGCCCGATACAAGCAGTTGAATAGTAGAATTTATCCCTACGGTGTGCATTCTGCGGCACAAAAACAAAATTCCTATTCTGTTTTTCTGTTTTTCCGAACTCCCTATAATGGTAAGTTATTTCTCGCTTATCAAATGATCCGGTAAGTTTGTACTGCTCTTTCAATGCATCTAACGCAGGGTTAAGCAGTGTTATTATCCTTATGCCAGCATTTGTTTTTGGCGGCCCAAAGTTACCAATGCTTGTTAAGTTTCGGCGAACGTGTAATGTGCCTTTTTTGAAGTCGATATCATCCCAAGACAGAGCGCATAATTCCCCATGACGCAATCCCGTATAGAGTGCGGTTTTCCATAGGTGTTTTTTTTGCCCAGTTAAAGTATCTAGTAATTTAAGTGCTTCATTTTTTGATAATGGGTCTGGTTTTGTACGGGATTTTTTTAGCTTGCGCACTCCTTCAAATGGTTTTTCTGTGATGTGCTTGGCTAGGTATGCATATTTCAACATGCTACATAGAGTGGAAATATAGTTGTCTACTGTCTTTGGACTTCTTCCTTTCCTATTTTTCCTCTTTTTAAGGATGTACTTTGTTTCCCCATGCAGTAGTTCATTCCTGCAATCCAAGATATCACTTAGGCTTAGGGAGCTGATCAGGGTGTCTTCGCCTATGATGCTTTCTAGTGTTTTGATTTTAGAGCATGTTTTTTGAAATGTATCCGCGCTAATCTCTGATTTTTTGTTCTTAAGCCATTCGGTTGTTAGCTCTTTGAAAGAAGATATCCTAAGCTTACCACAGAATTTTTTTGCGTTTTTTGATGTTGGGAATCGGAACTGATAGTCAAATGTGCCTAAATTAATCTCGCCAGTTATCACCGCGCGTAAATTGCCTGCTTTTTTTATATTGGATGGGGTATTACCCCATCCTTTTAGTACCTCTCTTCTTCTGGCCCCTCGGAAAATAAACCAGATGCAAATGTGGCCATTTCTTATCTCTACACCTGTTGGTAATTTTGTCACTGTTATGAGTCCCGTATGAGTCGGTTTATTTCAGGGTGGTTATACCAAATTATCCCCCGCAAAGTTTTTTCCCCTGAAGGCGATACGCGTTTAAAATGAATGCCTTCAATCCAGCATCCTTGGCGATATCTTTCAATTTGGCGTGCATCTAGACCTGTTTTATCTTTTAGCGCATCTTCAACAACCCATTCATGATTATAAACTAACTGTTCTTTTAACATGGCGGCACTCTCATAGTAAGGCCCTCAGTTATAAGGGCGGTGGGGGATGGGTGTGAAAAAACCGCCAGATGGCGGTTTGAGTTAATGAGGGAAGCTATACTTTATTTCTTGCTATCAGAAATAGGGTGATTGTATGTGTGGTCGATTTGCTCAAGTACAAACAAGGGCTGACTATCTCGATTATTTAGCTTCAGAGCTCGAGTATGCTGATGCTCTGGATACTGTACCTATTGGCCGCTATAACGTAGCGCCTGGCACCCATGTACTGCTCATCAATCAGCGCGATACCCAGCTCCATATGGATCCGATTCTATGGGGATATGGCCCTGATTGGTGGCTTGAAATGAAGCGACAACCGGTAATCAATGCCCGTGTCGAAACTGCTGCAAGTAGCCGGATGTTTAAACCGCTGTGGGAGCATGGCCGCATGCTGGTTGCCGCCGATGGCTGGTACGAATGGAAGAAGTCACCAGATGATCCGAAGAAGAAACAGCCGTATTTTATCCATGCCGATGAGCCGATTTTCTTTGCGGCTATCAGTCGATTTCACACCAAAGAGGCCGAGCAGCACGATGACGGCTTTGTCATTGTCACGGCTGCCAGCGACTCCGGCTTACTAGATATCCATGATCGGCGACCGGTAGTTTTGCCACCGGCGACGGCCCGCGAATGGCTAAATCCCGATACCTCTTCTGCGCGTGCTGAAGAGCTCGCCACGAGCGGAGCTACACCTGCCGATAAATTTTCGTGGCATCCTGTTTCAAAGGCCGTTGGCAGTATTAGGAACGACAGTGCGGATCTCATCAAGCCAATCGATAATCCACTGCTGTGATGTCAATACACGCGGGCGCGCGGAAGGTCTGCCACCCGCGTTGTGTATGCTGGCGAAAGCAATTCCCGCTTCATTGACCATGCTTGTTGGTTACCCTGGCCGGCAAACCATACTTTCGCGCGGCCAGACTTGTTGATGTGGTCTAAAACTGCCATTAGTTGTCCACTGTTCTGCCGTGGTTGATACTCATCGAAAAGATTCAGTTGGGCGACGCCCTGCGAGTAGAAATCCTGCAGCATGACCCCGGCTTTTTGATATCGGTGTCCTGTCTGCCAGATGGCATCCAGACATCGAATAGCCGCAGCGATGATATCTCGCGTATCCTGCGTGGGCGTACTGAGCTTGATGCTTGCCGTGTTGCCGTAATATTCCTCGTTGATAGAGAAGGGACTGGTCTTAACCCAGGCATTGATATACCGGCAATATTGATGCTCTTCACGGAGTTTCTCCGCAGCGCGGGAGGCGTACATGCAGATCGCCTGGTGCATTTGGTCATACTCTGTGACGCGGTCACCGAAGCTGCGGCTGCAGATAATCTGCTGCTTCGTCGGTGCAAATTCCTCGAGCGACAAACAGGGTTCACCACGCAGTTCCCGCACAGTGCGTTCAATCACGACACTGAAATGCTTTCTGATCATCGTGGTGCTTGCGTCAGCCAACTGAAGTGCGGTTTCTATCCCGATGACCTGCAGTTTTTTCGATATTCTTCGGCCAATGCCCCAGATCTCTGCTACAGGAACTAGCGCCATCAATTTTCGCTGCCGTTCCAGATTGGAAAGGTCAACCACGCCGCCGGTCTTATCCCATTTTTTCGCAGCGTAATTTGCCAGTTTTGCGAGTGTCTTGGTTTGGGCAATGCCCACGCCCACGGTGAGCCCCGTGTCGCGCAACACTTTGGCACGAACCTGCCGACCGAACTTATCAAGATCAATGCAGTTACGAACGCCGGTCAGATCGAGAAAACTTTCGTCAATTGAATAAATTTCGACGCGTGGCGCCATCTCTTCCAGCACCGCCATTACTCGCATCGACATATCGGCGTACAACTCGTAATTACTGCTGAACGCTATGCCGCCGGCGCGCTCAAAGTCCCGCTTAATTTTGAAATAGGGTTCTCCCATTTTGAGCCCCAACAACTTGGCTTCTTTACTCCGAGCCACTACACAGCCGTCATTATTCGATAGAACAACCACTGGACGTCCACGTAGATCCGGACGCCACAGTGTTTCGCACGATGCGTAAAACGAATTCACATCTGCCAGGGCATACATTATTTCAGCCTCGTGATCGTTGAAACGACAACGCCGACGATATCCAGATCATCGCCGCCATCGGGCAAGGGGATCGGTTTGAATTTCGGGTTCATGGGCTCAAGCTGCGCGATAGGGTGTAGACTGAGGCGCTTGACGGTAAACTCACCCGCGATGCTTGCGATCACTATGTCACCGTGGCATGCACCGATACTGCGATCGACAACGAGCATAGATCCGTCAGTGATCCCGGCTTCGATCATGCTTTCCCCGGATGCAATCAAAAAGTAGGTCGCTGACGGGTGGCTAATGCAGTACTCGTTGAGGTCGATTCGTGCGTGTACGTAGTCCTGCGCGGGGCTGGGAAAACCTGCTGGGACTGTGTCGGAGTAAAGCGGAGTGAACTGTTTCTCGGGTGTTGGTGTTGGAAAAAAGTGTTTCATGGTGCATTTCTCTATACTGTTTTTATATACAGTATAAACTGGTTTTAGGCATTACAACCATTAAGAAAGCAAGGGATAGAACAATCTAAAGCTATCCCTTTGTTGGGTATAATGATCCTCTCGGAAAAATTTTAGTTTAAGGTTCTCCCTGATTCGGGGGAGTGAATGCAGGGGGCTTTTAATGTTCAAAATCTTCAATTGGCAGCAAGAACCCGACCTGGTGGAGGAGATCTGCGCCATGTTGGGTTCCGATGCCAAAGCGCCATTTAATGTTTTCAGCGAGCCCCTTGCCAACGTACTCGGAATGATGACGCATCCTGTAGATGGGTATGAAATTGGTGCTCTACTGGATGATGACGATAACGTATGCGGCTATGCTCTCTTTACTTCTACCAAAATCCTTCAATTTTACGTTGCGCCTGATTTCAGAAAGAAAGGGCATGGCAGAACCATGATTGAGGCGTTAAAGCTGATTTACAAAGAGAGAAATGCTGCAATTATAGACATACCAGTGAGGAGTACAGAGCAGGCTAGAAGCTTTTGGGAAGCATGCGGTGCATATTGTGAAGACCCAAACTCACAGCTTTGGTGCATCGAAATTAAATCCGCATAGCTAGAGTTTGGGGGAGGTAAACTTAAGCTAGACTGATTTTAGTACCTATACTGTATCCTATTTCACCATCGGTTCCCCGAGTTCGGCCAAAACCAGCATTTGTATAACTAAAGTCATATATAAGTCCTTGATTTTCCAATTTCTCTAGAGCTGAATAGAATGGATATGGAATTTGACCGGTGGTATCTATACCCATTTTTCGAAGTACTTGGCTGAGTGTTATCTCAAGATTGGATAATTTCCCCGCTCCAGTTTGTGATTCAACGTCTTTTTGGATATCTTCCAGCGCCTTCAAAATACGTCTTTCCATGAAACCTCCATTGTTGTTAAGTTAATAGGGTTATCGGTAACTCAACTGCAGGCATTAGTCAATAATAAGTATTATCAATATCCACCCCAGCTAAAAGTTGACGCTATAGGGCCAGGCTCTTCGGCAGCGCGGAATTCACAATCCGGCGCATTCAAAACCTTACTGCGCTGGTTAGCACCACCGTCTATTGAGCGCTCAATGAAGCCGGAATCAACAAGCCCTTGCAGGCACATGCGAACGGTTTCAGCAGTCAGGCTGATGCGATCAAGCTGGTGCACTTTGCGAAATATGAACGCGCGCAAGGCTTCCTCTTTGGTGTAGTGATATTTCGAGCGGTGAGCGCCTTTAAGGCATCGTTTAACTTCTCGGTTGCTCGGTCTTTTGTGATATTTCCGCAGCTCCTCCAGCGTCATTCGCGGGTAATCATGGCAGTGCCAGAACGTCTTTTCAGTCTCGCGCAGAATAACGCGCTCCCACAGCATGACGATCGGGCGGCCTTGGTTGTCGTTGCCGTCCACATATCGGTAGCAGTATTTTTTGGCGCTCATATCGGAATCAGATTCGTGTAGCGTCATTGTTTTGAAGTGGCACTTGGGCCAGTTTGGATCGACGTGTGGGGCCGCTCTGTTGCTCTTACGCTTAGCCATGCTGGGCCTCCTCGATAAACTGGAACGGTTCACATGATGACGCGCAGCCGTCGCCGTCGTCGGGATTGGATTTGGTCAGATAGATGAGTCGCTGCTGGTCTTCAATCTGGGCGTCTGCCATGAGCTGATTTGTATCGCGTTTACGCCGCCACCACGTATGGCCGCTGATGGCCTTCACCATGCCGTACTTCTGCTCCATCTCGCGATTCCACGCGAACCACTCCGGGTGTTCGTGGGCGATCAGGTACAGCTTGGCGTCGCTCTTTTTGAAGCAGGTTTTACAGTTCCCATAATGGGCGGGAATATTCAGATTGAACGGCATGGCGTCCCAGAAATCGTTTACATCCTGCTTATCGAAGGCGCCCCAGTGGCAGAGCGGATAAACGAGGTTGTAGCGTTTCGTTGATGCCTTATCCATATCGGCACGTTGAGGCTCATCAGCACGCATACCGATGGCCGTCTTTGCCGACCAGCCCCGACGCGCCAAGCCAACTTCGCGCATCCATGAGCGAATCGTCTGGGTTTTCAGATAGTCGCTGCACTTCTGCCGGGATACGTTGGGAATCCCCTCGACACTTATAAATTGCTCAAACGGTTCGCCGTTCCGCGCTGCGGTTTCGAAATTAACTATCTTGTGGCGCATGCCCACACTAGGCGTGGAACTGGTAACTCCCTCCAGCCAGACAACGTTCAGCCCGAAATGCTTGTCGCACTTATCACCGAAAATCAGCGTCTCTTCATGCTCTAGTCCGGTATTTGCGAAGACAAAATAAAACTCATATTTGTCGGAATAATTCTGCATCAGGAAGTCGCACATGAATGCCGACGACTTGCCAAACGAGGCGCTAACAACCATCGGCTCTTTTGGCTTCAGTTCATTTGCTGTTATCACTAGGCGCTCTTTCATTTTGCCTCCGACATCAGAGCGACAGCATCAACCGGCTGGCAGGTATAATCTGCCGCCGGTAGCTTCCGATCTTCGATATCAAGATTGCAGTTCACTTCGTCGGGGTAGATATACCCATCAAATCGGTAACACTCAGGCTGCCCGCTCAGGCAGAGCAGGAAAAAAAGTCCGTACATAGGGATCCTTAGCCGCGCTGGTATGCGGCGTGAGGGGAATTAGTAAATGTAATTTCCGATGGATATGGGGTTGATACCGAGTTTTTCAGCGATGTGACATGGACGAACGCCCGCAGAGTAAAGCTGTCTGGCAAGCTCAATATCTTCTTGGGAGTACTTTGCACTGTGATGGCAATCGCCACGCTTTTGCAGGCTGATATGAAGCTTGCTGGCTCTGCTGATAACAGCTTCTTTTGTTCGTCCGATCAGCAAACCAATATCTTCAGCCGTAAGGCTGGTGGCGTATTGTCGAAGTATTTTTATCTCGCATTCTTGCCACTTAGGGAATTTTTGCATGAATCCTCCATGTCAGGTGGGGAGCTATTTGCGTCGCCCCCAGACCAAGCGATCATAAGCCAGACAGATCAGTTCGCAGATTGGGATCGCAACGTAGAGTGCAAGCAGCAGCAGTGGCCACATAATCGCCTCGCAGGCGACAAAGCCAGCGCTGTCCTTTTTTACGTCTGCTGAGCGACGAAGCATGCAGCCGATCACGAAAGCAACCGGTACGCCGATAAGGTAGATGATGAGTGCGACGATCCACATTAGGACTGCTTCCTTGGTGCCTTTACGCTTTTGTCACGCCAAGTACGAGCATTGACCTTGAAGGATTTCCCTTTGCCGCCACTGAACAGCATGTTTTTCTGCACGGCGCGCTTAGAATACCCATGGGTAAGGACATCATTAGGGAAGCCGTGGCGCACCAGTACGTACACGCTGCTATGTTTGCCGTGTTCTACCATCATCGTAGCGGCGGCCAGGCCGACGGCAGACATGAAGCTATCGCACTTATCGCCGATCTGAATATGGCGGATATAAAGCACGCCTTTACGGTATTTGCTGCTCATTGCATCAATTTTCCTTGGCGCTAATAGCGCCTGTAATAGGGTTGATCACCACATCACTTTGTAGTGGGCAAATGCGGGTGTATTTGACAGGTTTGTTCTTGAGGTAGGTCAGTTTGCCGGGAGTGAAAATGGCGATGTCATCGATATCGAAAATGGCAGCCACTTTTTTGATAGCATCCTGCAAGTCAGCTTCGGCGGCATGCTCCCATACCGCCGCGCGGCCTTTTTCGATTTTCATGAGTTAGTCTATTTCCTGACCATAGTCCTTCATCGCTCTTTGCAGGGTGAGCTTCGCGTCTTCCCAGTCTTGGGTTAGGGCTTTCTCGATGCCGCGATATAGGCCGACAGCATCGCACTCCCATCCGTCAGCGCGGCCCTCAGCGTCGCTCATCTCGTCCTCAGCATCGCTAATCCGCCCCTCATACTCGTCGCGGATTTCCGGCTCCAACTCTTGGCGCACGCGAGCCTTGATCACTTCGAGCACTTCTTCAGTGGAGAGTATGCCCAGCAACTGTTCTGGGTCTGCACTGCTGAACTTCAAGGCGAGCACCTGAGACATGCGGCCCTCCCGTTAGTATTCGTGGTGCGGGTAAGTCATCTCGTCGGCGTCAGGCGCTTCATCCCACGCCAAGAGACTGCCGCCGTAGTACAGCGCCATGATCATTTTATCGAAACGGCTGTAGGCGCTGATTACCTTCTTGCCCAGCACGCTGCCGTCCAACGACCCGGAATACAGCTCGTAAACCTGATGCCCGTCGTGCAAAAGTGCTTCTTTCGTCCGTCCATCGCGATTAAATTGCGGCGACAGCGCCAAATGAACTGTGCATTCGTATGGGGATGTTTTTGAACGTGAGTAACGGCTTCCGCTATCATCATTCGGTTCCAGTCCGACACTGATGTAGCCATTGTCTGGATCGGAAGTGATGACCTGAGGGCGTTCCCATTGTTCTTCATAGGCGCGCTCTTTGTTATCTTCGACAAACGCTGCCCACAACTCGGAAGCCAGGATAAATTTCGGGATTGCCTCATCAGAGGTAAATTCCTTCGTTAGTTCCAGCACGCGCTGTTGCATATCGGTGTGAACACCGGAGTTTGTCCAAGCCTCGCGCATAGAGTTGATAACGAGCGTGTTGTAGCTTGGCAGATCAACAACGGCGGAAATATTAGTGGGTAGTGCCGCCTTGAATGCATCGCTCAGCAGCTTGCCGAAATCGCCGTATGACTTGAATGTTTCACCAACCAGGTCTTTGAACATCTTTTCGATTCCCTGGTCGATCATTTCCACGGCCTTGTCGCTGGCGGCAAAATTCACGCAGCGTTGAGTGAGCAAAGCTGAAAGGGTTAATTCAGGTTGTTGGTCATTTTTTACATCGGTCATTGGTCAGTCCTTAATGGTGGTTAAACTTCGCGAGAAAGGCGGCTCAGGATCTCTTGCTTCGACGGGATCCGGATCTGGTGGGCTAGCATCCACGCTTTGCGCTGTGTCTGCGTTTTGTGCTCCAGCATTTTTCGGATATCTGGCACTGGGATGCCGGTATCACCGGATATCGTGTGCTCGTTGTGTCCCGAGCGGTGGAACTGGTAAACAGCCAGCATGACCGTTGATGAATAGCGCTGGCGTTCGCCGATATTCACCGAGTCCAGTTTGCGCTTGGCCGGCGGCAGGCCGTTACCCTGATATATGGGCTTGGGCTCATGTTGGTATGGCATGCCGCTGCGGATCGCGGCGCGGGCGCGCATTCGCCAGATGATCACTGCGATATAGCAGCACTTATCGTCCTCGGGCTTGTAGATTTTGCCGTAGTTCAGCTCTTCATCCATCTCAGGCCGCCTTCTGCTTATCTTCGGTTTCCCACTCTTTCACCGTTTTGATGCACGCGGCGTGCACCTGGCGCGCGGTGGTGATGCCAAAGCCTTTAACAGTTTCGGAGAGCTCTTCCGGGGTAAGGCTGGCGACGGCATACAGCGAGTGCATGCCGGAGGCATTAAGCAAATCCAGCCACTGGGGTTTTAACTGAGGCAACGAGCTAAGCGGGATACCTTCAGCCCATTCAGCGCGGTGGATAAGGTGAGGGTGGCTACGTTCCAGCAGTTCGCTGATCCGGGTACAAATCGCGGAACCAAGTTCTTCCGGCCAAGCCTGCTTGAAAACGTTCAGCGTTGGGTAACGTGGGCGGCACCATTCGGTCACTGAGACGATGACGCCGATCCCGGTGTTGGTGCGTACTTCAATGTGCCAGTCGATATCCTGCAGGATCTGCAACTGGACATCTCGGTCATCGGAGCCGAACGACAAGCGCCAACCGAAGGTGTAAAAGTAAAAGTGGATGCCGCTGCCGTCGCTGGCGCGATACCAGACTGGCGCCACGTCGCCATCGATGTTTTGCAGGCGTGACTGCAATTCCCCAACGGTATCTTCCAGCACTGAATTGCGGTGCGCGGCATGAGCAAGCGACGTTTTTAGATCTGCCGCTTCGCCGCGGGCTTTCCGCATTTCTGCTTTTTGTTGGTCGAGCAATTGCACCTTGAATTTCAGATCTTCTTTCAGCCGGGCGATCTGTTTTTGCAGTGCCTGCGGGTTGAGAGATTTGAGGGCGTTATTGTCTTTGGCGAGCAGGCTGTTATCACTGGTGAGCTGCTTCACTCTGGCGCGCGCTATCTCTGAGTTGGCATTGGCCTCTTTGGCGATAACGTTCTGTTCATCCAGTTGATCCTGCAGGCTGGTGATCTGCAGTTGCTTCGTGGTGATGTCGGCTTGTAGCGCATCAAGCTTGTCGAGTAGTTCGTTAAATTCATCGACATCGGTATTGTGCTGCTCGATACACAGGGACTGTGCTTGGTTTAGCAAAACGCCAGCGCTCTCAACGGAGCGCTGCGCAGTCCCTGTGGTCTGTTCGGTAGCAAAGTCGAGCTGCGCCCGAACGGGGCGCAGGGCTGATTCCAACACGCTGGCAACGGTTGTTAGTGTGGTACTCATGGATGTTCCTTATGCGGGCCTGCTGGCGCAGGTTGCTTCGATTAAACGTTGGCGGAGATGTGGCGAATGCGACCGGCGATGATTGCAGGGATGAGTTGGTTTAACGCTGCAGCGCTGATTTTGATGCCTTCGGCGGTCAGATCGGCTTTAACATCATTGATGATCTCAGTGATGCTCATACCTGCTGGCTCTAACTCTTCAGTGGCCACCGCCGGAGCGCCGCCCAATGTGTCGGGATAATTGAACGCTGCAGCGGAGTGAAGCGGGGCATGAGCAACTGGTTCCGGTTTCGCAACGGGAGCCGCCTTTGCCGCCTGCGCTGCTGCGGCCGCCTGCCGTTCCCGCTCAATACGCTCGTCATCAAGTTTCTTCTGGTTGCTGATACGCTGTTCAATCAGCAGTTTAAGGTGTTCGCTGTCGTTTCCGACGAGCTGGTTGATATCGGCAAACAGGGATTTAAAGGCTGGCTCAATCGCATCGAACAGCTTTAGATTCGCCTGGTATTTATCACTGATCTGATTGGCCTCGATCTTAGCGCGTGCTAACTCATCGTTGGCGGCCCCTTGCAATGATGTCAGGGTTTTCTTTCCCTTAATGGTGGTAACAAAGTCCGCTACTATGGCCGGCAGACGTACAACGCCGAGCTGGACGTTTAACGCGCTGATGTGCTCATTCAGTGCCGTTTTTGCCTTGCTAACGATTTCAGCGCGGAGCTCATCTTTACGCGACTTCACCAGCCTTGTGAGTTCCAAGCGTTTGGCGCGCATCGCTTCACGCAGGGTGTCGATCGTGCGGAATAGTTCGTCAATCGGCACGGTTTGCGACAGTGCTTGCTTCTTAATGAGATCGAGCTCGTTCTCTGCCTTGTCGCAAAACTTCACTGTTTCTTCCGCGTCGGCGAAGTCCTGATCCGTGACGAGGTTCGTATTGATTGACTCGATGAATGCCAGTGCCTTCCCTTGGTAAACAGTCAGATTTGACTGCTTAACCGCGCCTTCAATCTCTACCATCAGTGCCGGTAGGCGCATGATGGCTTTGCCTTGTGGTACTTCCTTCGCGGTATTGGGCTCGAAGTTTTCCAGATCCTGCCTGAACTGCTGCCAACCTGCGACCAACGCTTCAACACGCCCCGGTACTGGGGTGTATTCCATCGAGACAAAGTTTTCTTCGGTGCCATCGGAACAAACGAAAATTACGCGGTCTGCGCCACTCACTAACAGTTGCTGTTCCAACTGCCAGTAATATTCCGGCGGCAACTCCTGCTGCCGAACGGCTTCTGCTAGGCTGGCATTCCACATTTTGTGTTCGAACAGCGTGTCTTCCATCATGGTCATGCCATCGAACGAGGCTAATAAATAGTCATCAACAGCGGTCGCCGGATAAAGTTCGTCGCCGATCATGCTCTCGACGATGACACGCGCGGTTGCCTCTTGCTGGTGGCCCTTGTCGAAAAGGTTGGTTTGCACCCAATCGCTGATCTCGCGTTCCGTGCCGGTGGCTTTCATGCTCAGCAATTCGTCGCGGCGCATTTTACTGGACGCGGCCATCATCACTGGCGCTTCGTTGGCGGTGAAGTGTTTGGCACGCAGCGAGTGCCACTCAGGTGATCCCTGCTGTACGTTAATGATTTGCATCGATAGGCTCCAATTTACGGATAGCTTCGGTTTGAGCTTCTGAAAGGGTGAATTTGGTGCTGACGGTGGCGATCACTGCCTCAGCTTTTTTGCTGCCGGTCTCGATCATCCTTTGCCAGCCGGGAAGGTTTGCACTGAACTTGTCCGCCGGGTAATGTGGCAGCGTCAGCGGCGCCTGGGTTTCTTTGTGGGGCGTCACATCCTTGGCGTCGTTGATATCCAGTGATTTACCTTCCATTTCTTCCGCCGTTGGTTGCTGGCCTATTTCGGGCCACGCTTTTCGCAGAGCCTGCGCCTCGGCGCACTTGGCTAATTGTCCGTAAGGGCGCTTTTTCCACATAGCATTTGGTGCCGGATTATCACGGCCGGCTGTCGCGTAATTCTCCATCCAGTATTCTTTGGCGCTGAACTCGACGATCTTTCCGTCGGGCATGCTCTTGCTGACGGTGTACTTGCACCAGGCGGGGAAAGTAATCTCGACGCCGTTTAACGTTTTTGTAATGTCGTCACCAAATTCAGGCTCATTTGCCCCCGCATAGCTACCGGAGCGGTCTGCCTGAATACGGTAAAGGCCAATGCCGGGCATCACTACGTCGCGCCATTCGTTTTTGCCTGACTGGGCATCCTTGACGCTCATCGGTACCAAGTGAACCGGCTTCATCAGCGGATCTAACTGTCGGGCAACGCAATAACTGACAGCCATCACAACAGAGTCATCCCGCGCCCCGGGGTAGATGGAGTTTTTCAGCGCGTTCCAGGTGGGCTCATCGATCCCCATGGCGGCGACTGATTGCGGCAAAGTGCCGGTTGTTACCATGTTGCTCATTGGTCGGCTCTCACGGAATTACGGATAGATAAGCGGAAAACGCTGAGCACGGCGGCGCAGGCTTTCAGCGGATGGCGGCGGTGCTTGAATTGGTGAATATTGTGGCTGCCGATCCGGTGTTGGTACTGGATCTGTTGGATAGGGTTATGGGGCATGGTATTCTCCGTGTTGATCGGGGGTGGTTCCCCGGTCAGCTAGCTGGTGGCCTTGGCCATTGGCCAGTCCTTAAGATTTGCGGTTTGGTCGCCGCATTTCGGGATAGCCCCGCTTGCGGGGCTTTTCTCGTTTATGGGGCTAGTGAATTTCGTACAGTTCCGGATCGCGCGCGGATTCCAACTCCATCGCTCGTTCGGCTTTCGCGATCCGGGTGAGAATTTCGGTTTGCACCGTGTAAAGGTATTCCTCCATACCAGGCGATTCCGTCAGCGCAACAAGAGGGCGCTTGTCTAATCCAGCGATGTGACAGCGTTCCGCAATCAGTTTTTGAAACACTGATACCCGCAGGGTTTTCCGCATTCCCTCAATACGCGCATCAAGCAGCGTTTTTTCATCAGGATCCGCCGCTAGCGTGCGGTCATACTGTTCCAGTGTCTCTTCAACCATCCGCTGATAGTTGTATTCGCTCATGCACACCTCCAATCAGTGAACTTACTCATGCGCCAGCAATCTGGCGCATGGTGAAAGCACGCTGTTATTCGTCATCCTTCTTTTCATTGATGCGTTGGAAAGGGAAGCGCTCGGTATCCGCTTTGATATGCTTGTAGAAGTGGGAACCGACGGATTCCGCATCTTTGAATGCGGTGAAGTCATCAGCTGATACGTTGCTGTAGTGGTACAGCGCCGCCGGCTCGCCGCGGGACTTGAAGAGGATTGCCAGTGTATTGGTTGCCGCATCGTGGCCGATACTGTGGATCTGGGAAGAGTTAACAGGTAGCAGATTGATATTGTTGGTCATGGTGGTTTCCTTCGGTTGGTTTTGGGTAAAAAAAAGCCCCGATGAACGGGGCGGGATGTTGCATTAGGATTCAATTTCAGAGTGACGTGATTTTCTCGCTTGACTTTTGTATAACAAATTCGGATCTATAACTTTTCCAGAAAAGAGTTGATAAACAGCCAAGTTGAGTTTTTCTTCTTGGTCTGGTAAATTTTCAGCATGGATTTATCCAAAAGAGTTAGAAACTTACGGATCACCAGTAGAAGGTACTTGGGCGCTCGTTCTTGGTGTGTTTTCATCCTTAGTAACGGTTTTTTTGTGGCTTAACCTCATGATCGTTAACTTTTTCAATATCGAGGATGCAAATATGAAAAGAAATATTGGAACATCATTGTTCATTATTGCTGTGTGCGGTGCGGCGCTGTGGGAACATCATCAGTAATCGATATAGCCTAAAGTATTTAAACTGCCGTAAGTTTATAACAGTCGCCGGGAGTAACCTCCTAACCCACACCAAATGTAAAGCCCTGCATAAGCAGGGCTTTTTTATGTGATTTCACATTAGATGTCCTGAGGTTGGGAGATTAGGTTGAAAAAAAAGCCGCAGCGTTAGCTACGGCTCTTTGTGTTAGGAAAGGGGCTTAGATGACGCCGCGGGGGATCCGGCTACAACCGCGCATTTTCTGGCGACCGGCGGCGCTGACTTGCCCTGGCGCCAGAAGCTCGCTCTCAGCAGTGCGGCGCTTGCGCGGCTTCGGTGGGGCTGGCATATCCGGCATCGTTTTACAGCGGGTGATCACCAACGTTGTTTTTTCGATACGGTCGCTGCTGCGTTGGATACGCTCTTGAAGTTCACGAGCGCGGCGGAGTTTTGCTGATTTTGCTTTTGCTGTAATCATGGTCATTGGTCAGTCCTTATTGTTGGTTTTGCTGGGATATTTAGGCACGCCCAGCCGTGCTATCCTTGCTGTCACCACAACAAGTAAGGATTTTGGTATGAAAGAGAGATTTGAAGCGGAATGTCCGTTATGTACCAGCCTGGGAAGCTTTATATTCACTGATAAAGATAACTACAAAGCTTACTTATGCGACGATTGTGGTCGTTACGAAATCAGTACTCGGGCGGAGAAACAGGTTAGAGATTTGCCGCCGGAGCGTAGGGCGATTTATTCGCAACTTGTTGCGTCCGCACCAGCAGGGCAGATACTTGAAATCTCATTCGAGGTTCTAACAACTGGGAATCGCATTAATCATCGCTATATCAGTGCCCTTGAGTAATATTGCCTTCCTCAATGGTACGAATTGAGAGCATAAAACCATCCTGATTCATCCACTTATTTAGCTGCTGGAAGACAAATGTAGGATGCTTTTCCAGCAGTTCCTTTAACTGTTGCACTTCGTCTTCTGTCGGTTTCGGTCGCTTATCGTTCATCTGTTTTTCTCATTCAGTGGTCTTAGTCCTGCCGCCCTGAAATGGCAGCGGCAGGGTAAAAACACTACAAGCTTAGCGATCAGTGGGCATCATCCGACTGAGTTGCGCCGCGACGGGTGCTGGATACCCTGTGTTGCTGTCGCTACCTGTTTGTTAAAGAGCAATCCCGGTTGGGATGGCTTCAATGTAACTTTGGTTTCGGGTTGCGTCAAGTTCATTTTGATACTTTGGTTTCGGATTGAGTTTTAAAAAAACCGACTGACGCCGGTTTTGACATGTGAGGTTGCGTGGTGGCTTAGGGCCTGCAGTCAGATTTCGTAAACTTATACGTTATGTCATCGTTAGGAAATTTATACGTATAAACAGAAATGCCACCAAACTTTGTGATTAACACATTTTGACATAAAGCTTTGTTGAATGCGTCCTTGGCAATTATGGCGATTTCAGGCTTTGTACTTTTATCAATCAGAATGTCATTTACAACATATTCATAGTGGAGTTCATGTCCGGTTATGAACATATTGCTTAAAGTGGTATATTCATCCAGTCTTTTTGGTAACCCCATTGATTTTTTGACTTTCTCAAGTTCTATAGGGGCATCTTCCCAAACTTTTGATGTTTGAGATTTATCAGATAGCATCTGCCCTAAAGGTTTTGCAATCACAGCTGCCATTCCAGCAACCACGAGGATTATTATTCTATACCCCCATTTTTTAATAAATTTGATAACTGAATTTTCTTCTGGCGCTTCTATCAAAGCTGCTTTGAATTGCTTCTCAGGTGGTGAGGGGGTTGGGTTTGAAGCTGTCCATGGATTTTGCTCACCAATCTTTTTTGTCGAGAAGGCAGATGTTCCACATGCTCTACAGAATTTGTCGCCAACTTCGACTGTGGCACCGCATTTATTGCAATACATTTATTTATTGTCCTCTCACAGAATCCATTTCGCATCAACAACCACCCCAACAGGCATGTACTGCCCATCCATCTTAATCATTGAGTAGTTTTGGTTTAGCGGTCTGAGGTATCGATCACCAGCCTCTTCAACATACTTCCTGAAAAATATTTCGTGAGTCCCAGACTTCTTAAATATAACTAAATTACCAGAAGTTAAATTATCAGTAGGATTAACGAGTATCATCATCCCTTCAGGAATTGTTAGCCCTATAGGGGAGGTCATGGCATCGGTTTCTACTTTCAGCCAAAATGCATCTTTACCTACGTTCAGGGTTGTTTCCAGCCATTGTTCGGCTTTTTTATTGCCCTCCTCAATCTGCTCCAATACTGATTGCCAATTTAATACTGGGAGTTTATAGGGCGTGTATTGTGGCTCAGGATCAATATTAGAGGTACGTCCCTCGATATTTCCCTTACCAGTTTGAAGCCACTCCGGATCGCATCGCAGAGCCCGCGCAACATTGAAAAGGGTGTCGCCATTGAAATTTTTGGTCAGGCCGAGTTCAGCCTTGCTTATCGCAACGCGTGATACGCCAGCTTTCTTGGCTAATTCTTCTTGAGACATTTGCAAATCAGCTCGCCGTTTACTGACTCGCTCACCAAGGCTCCTGGTCATCTTTTGCTCCAAACCTGAAATCGGACACCAAAGTAACACTAACCTTGGAAACTTTGTTTTCGTTGTGCTATTGATTGGTTTCGACACTTTAGTTACGCTTGCCGTGGAGGTAACAATGATACTTTACGAAATTCTGAAAGAACAAATTGGTAGTAACGCAGAAATTGGGCGTCTATTCCCATCCAAAGGCAAGGCAAGAACTGGGCAAGCTGTGGGTAAATGGAGGGCCCAGGGAGTACCTGAAGACATCGCCTTGCTGTGCCATTTGTCACCAAAAATCCCATATACCTACAACCCAGCGGACTACGGCCGCAACCCTGAAAATTTAAGCCTGGTTCTGACCAAACCAGCCTGCTAGCACTGAAGTAAGGACTGACCAATGACCACAATTTACCAGCCAGGCAATGGAACGGCAGGGGCTGCGATAGCCTCTGGCGTTCGCCGGGAACTGCTGTCACGCAAGAAGGTAGGCAAGAACGGCCTGCCTTTCGCTGCCGTACGTGAGGACCAGATCAAAACCCGTTGGACTGAGAGCGAAGCGGTAACGATCAAAAGCGCCGCTGATGCCATGGCGTCCAACCCTGCAGTCGAAACCAACGTCGCCGCGATCCGGGGCTTTTTGGCTATGTTTGCCGAAGCTCCCGAAATGCTGGCGCACGTCCATAACGAACTGAAGGCTGCCGGCCTGCCGGTTCCCGAATGGCTTCCACCACTTCCAACAACAAAGGAGCTGCCACTATGAGCCAGCAATCAACCACGCAATCCGTAGAACTGATATCCAGCCTCATTGGTAAGAAGCTGGGCATCGCTGGACATGAAGCCCGGCGTTTGGCTATCACAGGGACTCTGTCAGGGATAACGCAGGCGTTTTATTCGCGGGAAAGTGACAAACATGGGGCCTCTGCTTCGAGGTCTGAGTAATGGCTATCGTAAGAACCAACCGCCAGCGTGGATTCACGATGATCGACAATGCGGCTATCGGCAATAAAACGCTGAGCTGGGCGGCTGAAGGAATGCTGCATTATCTGCTGTCCAAGCCTGATGGCTGGTCAGTCAATCCGTCACACCTGTGGCAGGAGAAGAAGGGCGTTCGCGGCTGTGGGCGTGACGCTGTTTACAAACTGCTGAACGAACTGATCCAGGTCGGTTTTATTCACCGTTTCCAACTGCGTGACGCCAAGGGAGTGACCGACGGTTTCGACTATTTCGTCTTCGACACGCCGCAACCGCATCCTGAAATTCAGGAAGTGGATGAGCCCCAAGCGCCGCAAGGCTTGGATCCGAATCCTGAAAATCAGGAAACGGACGAATCACCGTATCCTGAAAATCCGTATCCTGAAATTCAGGGCATTAGTAAAGACGGATCTTTAGTAAATACTGATCTCTCTCTCTTAGGCGACGCTAAAAATTCAACCGGTGATGTGCCACCAACAAACCCACACCTGAATGCCATTCTGAACAACCGCCCACCGGCGCCGCAACCTGCACCGCAATTCGGTATGTTCCCGATGTCGCTCGACTGGGTACCTGGTGACGACTTTGCGCAAATCGCGCACCTTTCCGGTTTGACCGCGGCGGAATTCACTCCTGAGCTACTGAACGAATTCCGGATCTTCTGGACGCCGACAGGCCGGGTTTATTACCACTCCCAGTGGCAGCAAAAATTTATCAGCTCACTAAAACACGAGCAATTGCGAGGACGGCGCTATGAGCGACCGCAACGGGCCGAAGCCGGTAACGGCGGCGGCAATGCAGCAGATAGCTTCAAGCAGGGACTCGCCGCAATTCAGGCCGTACAAGAAAAATACGGCTACGGCGGCGGAGCGGGAAGCGATACAGGGGATTGTCTTGACGGTGATTTTGCCCATGTACCCGATCCACTGGCCGGCATGGGTCAGCCGAATGAACACGACGGCGCTCATGGAGGCGTTTGGTTCGGAGCTGACGCGGGTATTGCTACAGGAGACGATCAACCCTGAACAACTGAACTACGCCATCAGGGCAGCGCCGGGAAGAAAGTTTTATCCGTTCCCTGCACCACCGGACTGGCTGGCCATGGCGAAAGAGCTGATCGACGCGAGACTACCGACAGTGGATATCGTGATGGAGGAGTTTGACCGGTACAGCGCAAGGCGGGGCTATTTCGACAGCCCTGAAGCGTTCCGATGGAAAGCGCCGATCCTGTACTGGATTGTCACCGATATGCGCAAGGCGATGCAGCAGTACAACCATGGTGTTGCTGAGCTGCGAAAAGTGGCAGAGAGGCTGCTCAGGCAGTGGGAGAAAAGACTACAGGACGGAGAACGAATACCGGAACCAGTCGTCAGGCTGGGACATACCGAAATACCGATAGGTGTTGGAAAACAGCGGGGATTGACCACCCCCGATACAGAGCAAAAAGGCGCGGCAATGCTTCAGTCAATTCGGCTGAGGGTGGCGCAAGCAAAAATGAATAAGGACTGACCAATGACTATTAGCTTCAAAAATGCACTGGTTTACCGCCTTTCACGAGGTGTGGATCTGACCGGGATGGAAGAAAAGCTGGCCGCTTTTGCGTTCACGCCATGCGGTAGCCAGGACATGGCTAAAACTGGATGGGTAGCGCCGATAGGCGAAACGCTTGTGCACACCGCCAACGGCCAGCATCTGCTGGTGGTTCTGCGCGAAGAGAAACTGCTCCCGCGTGAAGTCATTCAAACCGAGCTGAACGGGAAAGTCGCCAAACTTGAAGCCGAACAGCATCGGAAACTGAAAAAGTCAGAGAAAGACGCGCTCAAAGACGAAGTGCTGCACAGCCTGTTGCCGCGTGCTTTCAGCAAACACCATAAAACACAGATCTGGATTAACGAAGGGGCTGGGTTAATTGTCGTTGATGCCGCCAGCGCCAAACGTGCCGAAGATGCGCTGGCGCTGCTGCGCAAAAGTCTGGGCTCGCTGCCGGTGGTGCCGCTGACCATGGAAAGCCCGATCGAGCTGACCGTGACTGAATGGGTTCGCTCCGGCCAGGCACCGGCAGGCTTTGTTCTGCAGGATGAGGCCGAGTTGAAAGCCGTGCTGGAAGAGGGCGGGATCATCCGTTGCAAGAAGCAGGATCTGGTCGGTGACGAAATCGCGACAAACCTGCAGGCGGGTAAGCTGGTCACGAAGCTAGCGCTGGGCTGGCAGGATCGGATCGACTTCGTGTTGAGCGATGACGGCACGCTGAAGAAACTGAAGTTTAGCGATGTGCTGCTGGAACAGAACGACGATATCGATCGGGAAGATTACGCTCAGCGTTTTGATGCGGATTTCATTCTGCTGACCGGCGAGCTGTCGGCGTTGATTGCCAACCTTATCGCAGCGCTCGGCGGCGAATCGAACGTAGTCCCTGGGAACAATGCTTCAACGGCTGCCGATGATGACGAAAGTCTAAGTGATGAGCGCTATCCCGAAGCTGTGCAGTTTGTGCAGGCCAAAGGCCACGCTTCGATTTCAGGCCTGCAGCGTCAATTCCGTATCGGCTATAACCGCGCTGCGCGGCTGATAGAGCAGATGGAGGCTGGTGGTGTGCTGTCTGCGCCCGGTGTCGATGGCTCGCGGACAGTGCTGACCATAGGGGCCGAGCAATGATGCAGAAACCTCAAGCCTCCGAAAAGGAGCGTAGTTGCATCAACGAGGGGATCCGCAAGTTGCGTAAGGCGGGCCGATTCGATGAAGCAAATACTCAAATGAACCGGGTTATCACGGCAGCCAGCGGTGCAGACTGGCATTCACTGCGCGATCTGGAAAACCTGCTGGCGCAGATGTTCCCTGATGAGGGTGATACCCAGACGGCGATCAGCGCACGTCTCCGTGAAATTTCGCCAATTATGCACGGCTTGGTTAAGCAGGTTAGTACTGTCCGTAACGACGAATCAGGGAAAACCACCTGGTTCTATCGCCTCGTGCCTTCACATTCGGAGGTGCGCCTGTGATTGATTTTTCAAACACGCCATATGTTCAGGCGTTGACGGCTCAAAAACTGGCCCCTTCACATATTCTGAAAGAAATCGGTGACCAGTGGCGTACACCGGATCCGCTCTTTTGGGGGATCAATGCGATGTTTGGCCCTCTGGTGCTGGATCTCTTCAGTGATGGAGAAAACAGCAAATGCGCGGCGTATTACACGGCAGAAGATAATGCGTTGGTTCAGGACTGGTCTATCCGTCTGGGCGGTCTGAACGGCGCCGCGTTTGCCAATCCGCCATACAGCACAGCGAAGCAGCATGAAGGCGAATACATCACCGGCATGCGGCGCATCATGCGCCATACCAAGGAAATGCGGGAGCTCGGTGGGCGTTACGTGTTTCTCATCAAGTCAGCGACAGCGGAAGTATGGTGGCCGGAGGATGCGGATCACGTTGCGTTTATTCGCGGCCGCATCGGCTTTGACGTGCCGCTTTGGTACCGGCCGGCGGATGAAAAACAAGAAGCCAGTAGTGCAGGTTTCGGCGCGGCTATCGCGGTGTTCGATAAAACATGGCGTGGCCCAGTTTCCAGTTATATCAGCCGCGACCAGTTAACAGCACAAGGCGAGGCTTTCATGGTTCAAATTCGCAGGGAAGCTGAGCGCCTGGTGCCACAATTCCAGCCACAAATTAATCCTGAAAAAATTCCCGAGTCGTCGGTGACCGTATGGCCGGCAGAAGTGCGCTTTTTGTTTGGGCAGGTTCAGGCTGCAAGCAAATTGCCTGATCACCTGCAGAACAAACTGTGCAACCACATTAACCGTCTGAAGCTGGAAGGCATGCCGGACGCCGCAATTATCCAGACTGCGACTACGTTAACCACAGCTATGGGAGCAATGGCATGATCAAGGGACTGATTGTAGATAATTTTGCAGGTGGTGGTGGCGCGAGTACCGGAATTGAGATGGCGACAGGGCGCAGCGTTGATATTGCGATTAACCATGACGAAAACGCTATCGCTATGCATACGACCAACCACCCAGACACGCTGCACTATTGCGAGTCTGTCTTCGACATTGACCCCGTTACGGCCACCGTAGGGCGTCCGGTCGATTTAGCTTGGTTCAGCCCTGACTGCCGTCACTTCAGCAAAGCGAAGGGCGGCACCCCCGTGAAAAAAGAGATCCGGGGCTTGGCCTGGATTGTCATTCGTTGGGCGCTACGCACCGGTTTTCGCTGCGGCATGCTGGAGAATGTGGAGGAGTTTAAGACGTGGGGCCCGCTGATTATCGATGCAGAAGGCAAAGGGTACCCATGCACAGCGCGCAAGGGGGAAACGTTCAAGGCGTTTGTCGAGATGCTATCCACCGGCATCAGCGCCGATCACCCTGCACTGGGAGAATGCTGCGAGGTTCTTGGGATTCCGGAAGGTAGTGATGACAGGCGTCGCCTGGTGGCGGGGTTAGGGTACAACGTAGATTACCGTGAGCTCCGGGCGAACCTTATCGGCACGCCGACGATCAGAAAGCGCTTCTTCATGGTGATTCGACGCGATGGGCAACCCATTCGCTGGCCGGCGCAGACGCATGATCATCGGAAATCAGAAGCAGTGCGGAAAGGTCAGCTAAAGTCCGAGCCAACAACGGCTGATTGCATAGACTGGTCGATTTCAACCCGTAGTATCTTCGGGCGCAAGAAAGATTTGGCTGACAATACATTGCGCCGAATCGTGAAGGGTATTCATCGTTTCGTTCTGGACTGCGCAGATCCGTTCATCGTTCAAATAGGGCAAACCGGTTTCGGCGGCGATGGGAGACAGTATTCCACCCTAGATCCGTTGACGACGGTCACAAGCAAGGCTGAGCACCTGCTGATTGAGCCGTTTGTCGTTAAGTGCAACCACACCTCAAATCTGAGTAAGTACGATTGCTTCCGTGGACACTTTGGACGTGATCCGTTGCAAACAGTGACCCGGACTCACGGGTTTACCATCGCTGCACCGATAGTTGTGCGCCAATTTGGGAAAAGTACAGGGCAGCGCGCTGATGAAGTCGTTGGTACCGTAATGCCTGGCGGTGGTGGAAAGATACAATTAGCGAGCGCGTTACTTGTGGGGGCTGGTGGCCCTACATATTCAGGCAAACCACGGCCAGTAAACGAACCGATGATCACTGTACCTACAGAGTCACATACTGCAATTTGCACGTCACATTTGGTGCAATTACGCGGCACCTGCCGGGATGGTAAGCCGACTCGCACACCGGCACCCACTCTCACGGCCAGTGGTAATCACATTGGTCATGTACAGGCATTCCTGACGAAGTATTACGGCACGGCATCCGCCATTAGTGTTGATGGGCCAGCCCCAGCAGTCACAACCAAAGATCGCCTGGCTCTCACAGAAGCGCAGTGTGAGCTGGAGCCGTTGACGGATGAACAACGCTATGGTGCTTGGTGGTGTGCTCGCATGATGGATAAGTTCAGCGACGTGCCGGACAACAGCCATTTATTTCCGGCCCCGCGCCTGCAATATTTGCCCGTAGGTGATTACATCATCGTCGATATCTGCATGCGTATGCTTGAGCCACGTGAACTCTACCGGGCGCAGGGATTCCCTGATTGGTACATCATCGACCGCGACTATCGAGGCAAGAAATATTCGAAAGCACAACAGGTAGCCCGCTGTGGTAACGCGGTACCACCTCCGTTCGCAGAAGCGCTGGTGCGCGCAAACCTCCCCGAATTATGCGTAGCTCGTGAAGAGGAGGCCGCATGACAGCCGCGCCGCGAACTAAATCCCCGAGAAAGCATAAGACGGAAGCGTTGGGTGTGCTGCTACCAGGTGGAGGCATCAAGTACGCGACAGATCACGACAGGGATACGATGAAAGGGGTGCCTACGGGCACTCCTATCGCCATGCGACCTATCGGCGACCGCCGGAACCTAAAGCATCACCGCAAATTCTGGAAGCTGCTGGAGTTGGGTTTTTCGTATTGGCAGCCAGATTGGACGTTCGTTAGCGATCCGGAGAAGTGGATTGCGCATGAGGTGGCGAAGACGCTGGCGGCGCAGGCTGGCGATCCGCTGCTTTATGACAATATCACCAAGCTGATTGCCGACAGTGTTCTACAGCGCGTAGCGGCTCAGCGCCAGCGCCGCTTTGACGCCGAAGCCGTGAAAACGACGGAGGCTTATCTCAATCACGTCATGGTGAAGGCCGGTTTCTATGACCTGGCCGCCAATCCGGACGGCGGAACGTTGAAGCAGCGTTGGAGTATCGCTTTCGTCAACATGAGCCAGGAGAAGTTCGACAAGGTTTATAGCGGTGTCGCTGGCGTCATCTGGAACGAGACGCTACAGCAACATTTTGCCGATGAGCATGAGATGGAACAGGCCGTTAATCGGCTGATGGAGTATTGAGTGAGAAAGTCACCAGCATTTAGGAGTAAGGCCCTGCGCGATTCGGCGCGGGGACAATGCTGTACGCTGCAGATCCCCGGCATTTGCAATGGAAACCCGGAAACGACAGTGCTTTGTCACTTGCCGAGCATCACCCATGGCATGGGGTACAAGAGCGATGACTACTGGGCTGTGTTCGGCTGCTCAGGTTGTCACGATGTGATTGATGGGCGAACACATTTTGTGTGGCAGCAAGGAGAAAAAGAGGAAATACTATATTATGCATTGCACCGAACGTTATCCATCTGGTTTCTTGATGGGGTTATTAAAGGCTAGATAGGAAGTCACATGACAAACAACCAAGAAAGTTTTTATAAAGAAATGGATCTTTGCAATGAACTTATTGAAAATGGTGCCAATACAAAGTTAGGTAACATATATGAAATGGATCTGTCACTTATAATGCTTGGAGAAGAGACTGTAGAGTCATCCGATTTTGTTGATGTTTACATGTTGTACAGTTGGCGCGTTTTTTATCAACAAATAAGAATGGGGAATGGATTGATATTTAGCAGTGCCAATTACACTCTTTCTGATCTTGCGAAAAGTAATATTATTTTGAATCGTGATATGGCAAGCTCAAACTATCATATGTTTATATACTTCATTTGCATGATATTGATAGAGATTGAGTTGTTTAATGGACGTTTATCATTTCCTGCTAATAGTAATCAATCTAAATACTTGGAGGCATTTGAGTGTATAAAATTCAGAGCTAAGGATGTCGAGGATTTTTTAAATAAGAATGGAGTGACTGGGCCAAGGTTTGGGTACTTAAATAATGGTGCGATTGTTTATTTTACCCGCAGGGTTTTTGACGATGTTAAAACTAGCAAGGCATTTGAAAAGCTTAATGAATTTGAGGCTGGAGCTAGTGTTTTGGACTTAAAAATAGCGGAACAGAAAAAGATTATATCTGAAATAAATGTACTGAAGGGAACGCTAGATACCTATAAAACAGAATTTAATTTTGTTGGTTTGAGCAAAGCTTTTAGTAACATGCGAGATAAAAAGAAGTCCGATTATAAAAACTCGAGAAGGAGTTTTCTATGGATGGTAGGTGCTCTAGTTTTATTACCCGTGGTGGCATTGGTAATAAATTATAAATCGCCAGTCATTGGTTGGTTTAACCTTGTACATTTGTTGCCATTTGCCACATTGGAATTAATATTTATTTACTTGCTAAGGTTATTCTATGTGGAAGGTAATTCTGTGCAGGCGCAGTTGTTACAAATCGACTTAAGGCTAAGTTTGTGCGAGTTTATCCAGGATTACGTGACGTATAGGAGTGATAACAAAGACTCATCAGAGGTATTAAAAGGATTTGAAGCTCTGATATTTAGTCCGATTCAATCATCTGGAGATAACATACCCTCAATGCTGGATGGCGCAAATATACTTGCGGATTTTGCCGGTAAGGTAATGAAAGGTAAAGGTAGTGCTTAATGGTATCGATGCGATGTCCGCTATTGGCACGAAGGCGAAGCTGAAGGTCCGCGGCGGGAAGGTTAAGAAAGCGCGGCGGCAGCCTGAACTGGAAGAACAGGCGGCGCTGATCGAATGGGCGGATAAAACGGTTATTGATGGCATACGGATCGGGGATTACCTGATCCATATTCCCAATGAAGGGAAGCGTGGGCCGAAGGCGGCAAAGGATGCGAAACGGCTTGGGTTGAGGGCTGGAGTGCCTGATCTGTTTTTGGCTCTGCCACGCAATGGATATGCTGGGCTTTGGATTGAGATGAAATCGATAACAGGCATCGCTACATCGGAACAAATTGATTGGATGAGGAAATTAAAAAACGAGGGTTACTCAGTTTTTTTGTCACGCAGCTTTGGCATGGCAAAAGATAGCGTTATGAAATATATGGGAAAATGAAAGCCCAGCATAGCTGGGCCCAAGTTCTCAGCCTTTTTTTGGAGGTGGTGGTGGTGGCTTCGGTCTGGTGTAGTTAGATGGTGGTTGCGGATTTTTCCCATCATATGCCAATCCGTTATTAGTTGGCTTTTCTTTATCAGACATATTTACCTCCAAGTTAAACCATGATTATTTTTTGTCTTTTGATGGCGGTGGTGGCGGCGGTGCTGGTTTCTTTGCCTTAATAGGTGGCGGGGGATTTCTGCCTTCAGCGCCAATAATTTGATTTAAAAAAGGATCTGTTTTTTTAGACATAATTGACCTCATAAATTTTAACAATATTCTGACTCAGCTTTTCTTCGTTGAAGATGGAGGTGGTGGAGGAGGGGCTGGACGTGCCTGGTTAGATGGAGGAGGTGGATTTCTCCCCTCGTTTAATGGTATTGACTGATGTGGCTTGATATTCGATTCTGAGTTATTAGACATAGCAACCTCTTTATTTTTTATCTCTTGGAGATGGAGGAGGTGGTGGTGGGGCCGGTTTTGCCTGATTTGTTGGTGGCGGTGGATTCCGACCGTTGGTTTGCCAGTCTGGTCTTGATTTGTTATTGGACACACTTTACCTCTCGATAACGGGGATTAGTTACCTTGTTTTTTTGGTGGTGGCGGTGGCGGCGCTGGTCGTGCCTGATTAGATGGAGGCGGTGGGTTTATTCCAAAAATGTCACTTTTGACGTTATTTGGAACAACAAAAGTATGTTTTTCAACCGTCATTGAGTCACCTTTATTATTTTTTTGCCGGAGGAGGCGGTGGTGGTGTAGGTCTGATTTTTGATGGGGGTGGCGATGGGTTTCGACCACCATTGGGTAATCCATCCCTTGAGGGGGTAATGAGTGTTGGTTTTGAAGGGGTATTCGCCATTATCTATTCCTCAATAGGTTTTTTGGGTGGCGGTGGCATAGGCGGCGGTGGCGGCCTTCTTTGCTGTGGAGGTAAAGGATTTTTGCCCTTATCAATTTGTTGGTAAGGTGGTGGTGTCGGTGCTTTCCTCGACATAATCTACTCCAGGAGTCTCTTGTAAGAATTCAACCCATTTAATGTCAGTGACGTTGAGTAGCATAAGCCCAACTGTATTCATGTCAACATATCCATCCTCAGTAACCCAGCTAGGGTTCATTAGGACTACATGCCCCTTGGTTGGGTCAGATGACCATTCGTGAGGCCAACCAAATACTCTGCGTTCATCATTCAAATGAACTATTACAAACCATTCATTGCAGTGAAATGTTCCAAACCATTCGCTTGGATAAGATGTTTCTTTTGTTATTCTGAGAAGTCGAAATAGTTTATGAAGTAAATCATTGTTAGCAAATGCACTGAAAACAAGGCCAACTATGATGGCTGCAATATAAGACCATACTAGCTGGGTTGTATTTGTCCATATGCCAAAGGAATGAAATTTACCCAACCACAGTAAAACAGGTTTAACAAAAGTTGATAAACCTTGGGCTATTACAGTAAATATTAAGGCTTGAACTATTCGTTCAAACTGTGCTTGCTTAGGGTGCGATGTGAGGGCATGAAAAATCCAAGCAGTAAGAAATCCAGGAAGTAAAAACTTCAATATGTCAAATATTTCACTGCTAATCGATTCCATTTAACAGCCCTTGATTTTTTAATAGAAGAGTCGTTGTTTCATTTATAGCAATGCATCGGGTAGATATTGCGTTTAGTGCAATGAACTATACAATCGACTATGCATCATAATATCAGGACTGACCAAAATGACCAACGCAATAGAACAACTCATAAAAATGCACGATCCACGCTGTGTAAGCGCGGAGTCAATGAATGTAGGCCGTGGACGCGCTTCCCTGACCAGGGAGCAAATTCTCGGAGCATTCGCATCCGCGCAACACCAGCATTCCGTTGGCTTTGATCTGCTGATGGCGAAGTACCGCAAGGACTTCAAGGCAGAGCAGCGGCTACGAGCAGCGATTAATGAATGGGTACATCAGCGCCCGCATCCCGACCGCGCGGCTCCAGCATGTCAGTTAGCCCTCAGTATTGTGCTTGAGCGTAACCTGCCGGCACAGGTGGCGCACCTCGCATCATTATTCCGCAGATATGGGCCACGAACTGCTCAATCTCGCAAGAATATTGAGGCGCTGCAGGCCGAGATAAAGGTTTTGGACAAGCAACGTAGCCAGGCGCAGATCAGCGATGCTGTTTACGTTGAGGCTGGGTTAGAAATTGCCGATTTAAATACGCGGATTGAGCGGGAACGTGCAGCATTGCGCGCCTGGTCTGAGCGCCACGCAACCACAACCAATATTTGCCCACGTTGTTCCGGTACAGGACGCACTGTTAGGCCGCACCCGGTAGAGTGTGAAGAGTGTGGCGGTAAAGGTAAGATACCCGCCAATATGGAGCATCTGCGTAAATCGATGCGTATCATAGGGGCTGCGGTTGAGCCGGGTGACTGGGTATGCCAGTATTCGGATCTGGTTAAGCGGTGCATGGACTGGCTGTATGTCGAGGAATCCAACGCGTCTATTCTTCTGGCCGAGAGAATGGTAAATGAGAAGGGAGTTTAAGAAATTTCAATGAATACGAATCGTAATGAAGTGTTGATTCTCTCAAAGATAGATGTTGCAGAACGCCAGCTTAAGCAAGCTATTAGGCTGTTTTTTCGCGAAGAGGATCCCGTTTCTATTCGAACGCTGGCAGAGGCTGCAGGTCAAGTATTCGCTGATATTGGAAAAAAAGAGGGTATTAAAGGGTTGGTACGAGATCTGGATAGAATTTACCCAGAGTATCAAAAACAATGGATTACTGCAGTTTTTGCTTCACGGAATTTTTTCAAACACGCCGATAAGGATCTAAAAGAACTGCATGAGTTCAATGTAGATACTAATGATTTTGCTATTTTAGATGCAATATGTATATATAATTCGCTGAAAAAAGAATGGGCCGTGGAGACGGTGATTTATTGGAGTTGGTTTGGGTTAAAATATCCGCATCTATTAAAAGATATTCCAGAAAATGAATGTATCGTAAAAATGCGGGAAGAAGGTGAGTTTGATTTCAGAAAGAAATTATTCTTTGCCAAGGTCATAGAGGCTGCATATCGCGGAGAAATCACCTTACCGAACATCAATATCCAACCGTCTAGAAATGAAACACTAGATTGATTGACCGAGCCAAAAAAACGCGCTAAATTTCCGAAAGATGCCGGAGTATGCTTAAAGCTACTTCGGCTTTTTTATTGGTCAGTCCTAAGCCTGCATGGTTCGCCCAGCAGGCTTTTTTTATTCCCCCAAGCAGGGGAGGTGGAGTATGAAAATGCAGGAGAAAGCAAGCCTCGCGGCCTACCTCTCTTCGGGGTTTCTTGTGCTGGTGGGGAAGGTGGGGAAATTACTTAACGATCTGACGCTGAACGATTGGGCGATTGTCATCGGTATCATCATCGGTATCGCGACGTTTGCCGCAAACCTTTATTTCCAGAATCGTCAGACACGAGCTATTGAACGCGCCTCACGCGCCGGTGCCACAATTATCAATCCGGGGCGTGCCAAATGACGATAAAAAAGAAGGTTACCGCTGTCGTTTGCTCTGTGTCCGTGATTATCGGGCTGGTATTGAACCAGGCAGGTGATTTCAAATCAGTAAATGGTAATCCCCTCCGATTCTCCAAAGCGGCGATGGAGGTTATGGGGAATGCTGAGAGTTGCCGCCGGGATCCGTATCTATGCCCCGCCAAAATCACAACACAGGGCATCGGCCATACCGGTAAAGGCGTCGCCGCTGTCAGTAAAGCTAATGACCAGCAGATCGCCCAGTGGTTTGCCGAAGACCAACTGGACGCGCAGAACTGCATAGAAGTGAATGTCGAACGCAAGCTGGGGAAACAACTCCCCCAGGGTGTATTCGATGGAGTCGGGAGTTTTATTTTTAATGTCGGCTGCGGTCAGTTCACCAGCTCCACCATGTATCGCTATCTGCTGGCCGGCAAAACAATCGCAGCCTGTGAGCAGTTGCCGCGATGGATTTATTCCGGGAAAACGGCCCTTAAGGGGCTGGTGATTCGACGCGACAAAGAGAAGGCACTCTGTCTGGCTCACTGAAAACAGGCCGATTCTGGCCGATATCAGCCTGAATACCCCCGAATCGGTAACGCTACGTGAAATCTAAAATCACGGTGATTGTCGTTGCCCGCACATTTTTCATAGCAAACGGCGTTAAGCCCGGATCCTGATATGACCAACAAAATACTGCTCACCATTGCCGGTGTATTGCTGGCGGTGATCCTTGCACTTGGCTGGATGGCATTCCATTTCTACGGCGTATCCGTTGCGAAGAATGGTGAGTTGAGCCAGGCGAGAAGCGATCTGGATGTGGCCACCGCGACGAATGCCCAGCAAGCATTCCAGTTCCAGCGCGCCAATGAGATTTCAGCCGCCGCCGGTAAGTACAACGTCACCATCTCAGCCAAGAGTGAGGAACGGCAAAATGAAAACCGCAACGACCTTAAAACTGAGGAATGCGCTGATCGCTATATCCCTGACGCTACTGCTCAGCGCCTGCACACGTACACGAACGGTCTACGTGCCATCGCAATGCGTGATACCGGCAAACCTGACGGAGCCGCTATTGATTCCGCTACCGCCGGCAGACTGACATACCGCCAGGCGGTTCTTTGGATTGACCCGTTACTCACCTTGCTGGACAGGGCGAACAACGATCGCGCGAGTATTCGAAGCCTCCCACACCAACAACCAACAGAGCCTCGGTAATTACCGGGGCTTTTTACTAACAGAGGCAGGAGAAACAATATGTTCACCATCAAGTTGAAGTACGCCACCAAGCAAGAGCGCTTAATCGGCGGTAATGAAGTCTTTTGGAATGGCGGAAGTAAAACCCTCGTAGTTAGCGGTAACGACGGCGATGAGAAGTTTCACCTGTTGCCCGGCGACGACGTCTATGTGACGAACGCGGCTGGCAAGACAGTCGCCACTTACACCAACTCAACACAGCCCGTTGCATAAGCCATCACACAGCTCATCCACCAGGGTGGGCTTTCTAATGGTCAATGGAAGAGAGCAGTAAACACATCACATGGCAAAGCATGACTGGAAAGCGCTGCAGGCTGAATTCCTCAGGGACAATGCAGCTACAGGGATAACAGCTCAGCAGTGGTGTGAGAACCGTGGGTTGAACTACCAGTCGGCCCGGCGCTACATCAAACCTCGTGCTGCGCAATCTGAGCAAAACAAACAGCGCAATACTGCGCACAGTGCGCAGCGCAATGAGAATGCGCAAAACTGCGCAGGTAGTGATGATTCAGTAGATGACGATGAACATGTATCAGCAGACGCAAGTGAAGAGACTGATTCAGCTCCGGATCCTGATGCGAAACCAAACTCCGGGCGCGATGGCGGCGGCAGATTTACTGCTGGCAACAGAAGCGCTGCTGGCAACCGTGGCAATTCTGCGCCGGTCACAATGTACAAGCACCGCAATCAGGCAGCGCGAAAACACTCCGCTTATTCGAAGTATCTGGATGCTGATGAGCTGTTCGATGCTGTTGCTGATTCCGATCTGCGCGACGAGCTGATATTCACCCGCGCTCGTGCGTTGTCTGTAACCAAGACAATGAAGCAGATCATGGAGGATTTGCAGAAGGCCGAGTGTGTTGAAACGCGTATTGAGCTATATGACAAGTTTCTCAAGGCTGAACAGGGGCTCGACAGGAATATCGGACGCATTGAGTCCATTGAACGCACGCTCAGCGGCCTGCAATTGAATGCCGTCAACATCCCGCGGCTAAGTGAAGACACTCTGCGCATTATTGCGGCCACTGCCAAGTTGAAAGCTGAGACGCAAAAGCTGACTGCCGAAAACAAAGACGTCACCACGCCACTGTCTGGCATCGTCTCTGATATTCAGGGTATGACCGATAACGGGTTGATGTCCAAATGACGGCGTCACACTACGATTCGGCAAATGTTGACGATGAGATGAGCGGAATGACAGCGGCGCAGCAGCGCCTGTTCATCGTAACCAAGCTCTCAAATCCATGGTGGCGGTTAAACAACCTCTACAAGATCGAGAATGAAAAGGGCGAGTTGGTCACGTTCCGTTTACGGCCGGCGCAGCGCGCGTTGTTCGAATCGATGCATTACCGCAACATTATCCTGAAGGCACGACAGCTCGGCTTCTCAACCGCAATCGACATTTACCTGCTGGATCAGGCGTTGTTCAACAAGAACCTGAAGTGCGGGATCATTGCGCAGGACAAGTCAGCGGCCGGCGAAATTTTCCGTACCAAGATAGCGATACCTTTCGACAACCTGCCTGGGTGGTTGAGGGCGGACTTCAAAATCACTGAGCGGCGCAGCGGGGCGAATGGCGGTTACATTTTGTTTTCCAATGGCAGCAGTATTCAGGTGGCGACTTCATTCCGATCCGGTACCGTCCAGCGCCTGCATATTTCCGAGCATGGGAAGATCTGCGCCAAGTATCCAGCCAAGGCTAAAGAGGTGCGAACCGGTACGCTAAACGCCATTCACGATGGCTGTATCGCCTTCATCGAAAGCACGGCAGAGGGCGTCGGCGGCGACTTTCACGAAATGAGTACCCGCTCAATGGAGCTGGGGCAGTCTGGCATCGAGCTGACCACGCAGGATTGGAAGTTCCATTTCTTCGCCTGGTGGCAGGATCCGAAGTATGTGGCGCAGGTTCCGGCTGCTGGCCTACGTCTCAGTAAATACCACAGGGAATATTTTGCTGGGGTTGAACTGGCGATGCAGATCACGCTCAGTGCTGAGCAACGGCAGTGGTACATCAACAAAGAAATCGAGCAGCGCGATGAAATGAAGCAGGAGTTCCCCAGCACACCGCTGGAGGCGTTCCTGACTTCTGGCCGCCGGGTATTCGATGCTATTAGCACGATGAAAGCGCAAGGCCATTGTAAGCCGCCATTGCTGGTGTACGACATGGATCCGGTAACCGGCACTAAGACCAAAGCTCAGGGGTTGCGAAGCGGTGAAACAAAAGAGCTTGTCCGCACCTTGTTAAATCATCTGCTGGTCTGGGAGCTTCCAGATCCGGAAGAAGACTATGCAATCGGCGCTGATATCGCGGAAGGGTTAGAAAACGGCGACCGATCATCGTTTGACGTCATCAAGAAGAGCAGCGGCGAGCAAGTGGGGCATTGGTTCGGCTACCTCGATGCAGAACTATTCGCGCAACTGCTGGCACACGTCGGAAAATGGTACAACACCGCCTATATCGGGCCAGAGCGTAACAACCACGGTCACGCGGTGCTGCAAAAGCTTCGTGATATCTACCCGCTACGCGCTATCTACGCTGAGCAGTATCTCGATCGCGAGGATGACGACGAGACGCCAAAGCTCGGCTGGCTGACAACCAAGCAAAGCAAGCCAGTTATCACTGAAGGTCTGAAGACCCTACTACGCAACGGTGTCAGCGGTATCCGCTGGATTGGCACCGTCAATGAAGCGAACACCTACGTGTATGACCCTAAGGGGGCCATGGGGGCGCAATCCGGTTGTTACGACGACCAGGTGATGAGTTATGCCATTGCCCAAGAGATGCGTGCCCGTATGCCAGCCCGTCCGAAGGTCACACCTATCGACAGATCTAAACCCACACACTGGATGTCTCACTGATGAATACAGCCATGCTTGACGCTGAAGACGCGCAGTCTCAGCCTGACAACCGCGACCGCTTTACGCTGCAACAACTGCTGAATATCTCTGCTGACATTGATTCTCAGCCTGAGTGGCGAACCACAGCCAATACGGCCTGTGCCTATTACGATGGCGATCAGCTACCTCCGGAGGTTGTTTCCAAGCTAAAAGAGCGTGGGCAGCCATTAACCATGCACAACCTGATCGCTCCGACTATCGACGGTGTGCTCGGGATGGAGGCCAAGACACGTACCGATCTGATGGTCATTGCTGATGACCCAAGCGAAGAGATGGAGCAGATGGCGGAAGCGGTCAACGCTGAATACTCCGACGCCTGCCGGCTAAGCAATCTGAACAAGGCACGTTCCGATGCATACGCTGAGCAAATCAAGGCCGGACTAAGCTGGGTTGAAGTGCGTCGCAATAGCGATCCGTTTGGCAATAAGTACAAAGCCGGTACCGTGCACCGCAATGAAGTCTTCTGGGATTGGTTCAGCCGAGAAGCTGATCTGAGTGATTGCCGTTGGCTGATGCGTAAGCGCTGGCTGGATGTTGACGAGGTGAAAGGCTCGTTCCCCGGGCATGCTGATGTTATCGATTATTCAGTGCGTGAATGGAAAGGTTTTGTTGAAACCGATCTGGCCGAAGGTGATGAGTCCAACCTGATTAACGGTTATGAGGAATATAACTCGTATAGCCGCGACCAGGCCGAGTGGATCACCTCAAACCGCAAGCGAGTTATGCTGCAGGTTATCTATTACCGCACCTATCAACAGATGCCGGTGATGGAGCTATCCAACGGGCGTGTTATCGAATACGACAAGAACAACGTTATGCACGCTGTGGCGCTGGCCACCGGCCGCGTATCGGTCACTATGGCCCGCGTCAGCCGGATCCGTGAAGCGTGGTTTGTTGGCCCGCACTTCATCACTGACCGTCCATGCTCCGCGCCGCAGGGTATGTTCCCGCTAATCCCATTCTGGGGTTACCGCAAAGACAAAACCGGCGCGCCCTATGGGCTGGCCTGTCGTGCTATTCCGGCACAGGATGAAGTAAATTTCCGTCGTATTAAGCTCACTTGGCTGTTACAGGCCAAGCGTGTGATTAAAGATGCCGACGCTACCAACATGACGGATAAGCAACTGGCGGAAGAGCTCGAACGGCCAGACGGTGTGGTTAACCTTAACCCGGATCGCAAGAACAAAAAGACCATAGCGGAAGCGCTGACGGTGCAACAGGATTTCCAGGTGGCTCAGCAGCAGTTTACAGTCATGCAGGAATCGATGAAGCTGATCCAAGATGGCATGGGCGTGTACTCAGCATTCCTCGGTCAGGATTCAAGCGCATCGAGCGGCATCGCTATAAGCAATCTGGTAGAGCAAGGTGCCACTACGCTGGCAGAAATCAACGACAACTACCAATTTGCCTGTCAGCAGGTCGGGCAACTGTTGTTATCGTACCTTTTGGAGGACTTGAGCCGCCGGCGCAATTACAAAGTGGTCATCAACCGCGATGATAAGCGTCGTCGCAAAGAGGTCATGCTGAATGCCGAAGAAGAACAAGGCCCGATGAATAACGATGTCTCCCGCCTGCGTGCGCATATTGCCCTGGCACCTATTCAGCAGACGCCGGCTTATAAATCGCAACTGGCAGAACGCATGTCTCAAGTGATCACCGGCTTGCCGCCAGAGGTGCAGGCGACGGTGCTGGATATGTGGGTGGAACTGCTGGATGTGCCGAACAAGCAGGAGTTTATTGAGCGGATCCGCAGCGCACTTGGCACGCCGAAAGCACCGGACGAAATGACGCCAGAAGAGCAGCAGGCCGCCCAGCAAGAGCAACAGATGCAACAGGCCCAGCAAGAGCTCGCGATGCGGGAGATTGCAGGGAAGGTTGCCAAACTTGAAGCGGAAAGCCAACGCATTGCTGCACAGGCGAAGCGGGATGACGCATTAGCTAATGGGCAGCGCTTCAATGATGCCCATACTCAAGCCCAGACAGGGCAAATCCTGCAACAGATGGAGAATGTATCAGCGGAAATCAACGCCCTGAATGATCAGATGTTGCAGACCATTCAGGGGGAAATTGATGCTTTACCGCTATGACTTAACACCAAAAAGGCTCGAAAGCGGTGGCCAGATACCAAATCGTTCTTTGCGCACAATCGTCAGCATATACCCAGCGAAGACAAAGTATAGTTTGATGAAAAGAATCTGGAACACAATGAGTGACATTACAGTGATTTGTATAATGCTCATTTCGCCTGACAACATATAGGCGAGGATTTCTCTCCATGATGACCCGAGCGTTAACAAAAAGTGCCCAGCGATTGCTGCTGCTATAGAGCAGCCAAGCATAGCCAGCCTAACTGATGTTTTATTTGGACGCGTAACTGCTGTAACAAGTAATAGTGTTAAGTTGAATAATGTGAATCTTAATTTATTCATCATGAGCCTCTATCTTTCTCTTGAACAAAGAATTAATACGCGCTAGATTTCGGAATGATATCAAGCCTCGCCCTAAAAAGCGGGGCTTTTTTATTTCCCTCGGTCAAGGTCAGTGTTGTTGTGATTTTCTTTTGAGTATTTGCCCGCCTCGTGCGGGCATTTTTGTTTGTGCCGCTAAGCACTTTGGCAACAGAGCGCTTATTCGCACGGGCAGCGATACGCCTTTCCATTTCGGATCTATCCGACAAATAGACATGCAGGAGTAGGGACGTGGATATTGATAATTTAACGGGTAATGAGACAGCAGAGGAAATTGAAGCCCTGCTGGAAAGTATGGGTGAGGTGGAGATTTCAGACGCGACTGTGGTTCCTGTCGTTACTGAAAAGCCAGTGGTACAAGTTGCCGCGGCAGTTGATCAGATTAAGACGGGCGATACTGGAGTCACACCGCCGCCGGGTGTAACTGTTGAACAGACCGGAACCAGCACTACAGGTGGTGCTGCAACTGAAGAGCAGCCGAAAGGTGTCGTTACTCAGGACGGCAAGCATGTCATCCCCTATGCCGTATTGGAAGCTGCGCGGGCCGAAAGCCGTCGGAATGCTGAAAGCCAGCAACGCGCGAGTATTGAACTGGAGCAAACCAAGCGCCAGCTTCAGATGCTTACGCAGCAGGTTAACCAGGCAGGATTGACCCCAGCGAAATTACCTGAAGAATCACAAATCACTCCCGAGCAACTGGCTAAAATTCGTGATGAATTCCCGGATCTATCCGGTGTGTTCGAAACTTTGGTGCAGAAAATCGATTATCTGCAAAAGGCGAATCCAAGCACGCAGCCTGCTCCGGTTGAGTCAACAGGCAATCCGGTCACCGATGCGTTGAAAGCTACTCCAGAGCTTGAAGGGTGGCAATCTGCGGATCCGGATCGTTTTAGTCTGGCGGTTCATCTCGATGAGAAGCTGCAAGCCGACCCTGCATGGAAAGATAAGCCGTTAACTGAGCGATTCAACGAGGTGGTTAAGCGCACCAAAGCGGCTTACGGCGAGAGTGTTGAGGCGCCTCAACCTCCTGTCGCTGCACAAACCGCTCAGCCTACCGCTGAAGAGCTCCAAAAATTGGCAGATGACAAGTTAGCCGCGGCTAAAGCTTCTGTCGCAATCCCGACATCACCGTCTGATCTGGGTTCGCCGAGTACGCATCAACCCACGCTATTGGAGCAAGCCGCTGGTGCTGATCATCAGCAGTTGACGGCAATGTTCTCCGGCATGAGTGAAGCGCAAATCGACGCGCTATTAGAACAGTCGCTCTGATCTGACAGTCAATATCATTTATCTATAGCCCGCCTCGTGCGGGTTTTTCTTTTGGGAGTTATCCATGACCACTATTACCTCTGCCCAGGCGAATAAGCTCCAGCAGGTCGCGCTGTTTACTGCAGCGAACCGCAACCGCTCATTCGTAAACGTGCTGACTGAACAGCAGGAAGCGCCGAAGGCCGTTAACCCGGACAAAAAAGGCACCATGCAGACCAGTTTTACTGCACCCGTCGTCCGCATTACCGATCTGCAGAAGCAGAAAGGTGATGAAGTTGATATGCAGATCGTCCACAAGCTGAGCAAGCGCCCGACCATGGGCGATGAAAAGCTGGCAGGCCGTGGTGAAAACCTCGGGTTCGCTGACTTCTCATTGAAGATTAACCAAGGGCGTCACCTGGTCGATGCTGGCGGCAAGATGTCGCAGCAGCGTTTCAAGCACAACCTGAACAAAACTGCGCGTGTCTTGCTGGGTACCTACTTCAATGACCTGCAGGATCAGTGCGCAACTGTCCATCTGGCTGGTGCTCGCGGCGATTTCATTGCTGATGACACCATTCTGCCACTGGCAGGGCATGGCGAGTTCGGCAAGATCATGATCAATGACGTGATGCCACCGACGTATGACCGTCATTTCTATGCCGGGGATGCGACGTCATTTGAGCAACTGGATGCCGCCGATCTGTTCAGCCTGGGCACCGTCGATAACATCGCGTTGTTCCTGGACGAAATGGCGCACCCGCTGCAACCGGTCAAAATGTCCAAAGACGAATTGAAGGACGAAGATCCTTACTTTGTTCTCTACGTCACCCCGCGTCAGTGGAACGACTGGTATACCTCGACATCTGGCAAGGACTGGCAGGCAATGATGGTGCGCGCGGTGAACCGCTCGAAGGGCTTCGATCATCCGCTGTTTAAAGGTGAGTGCGCGATGTGGCGCAACATCCTGATCCGCAAATACTCCGGTATGCCGATCCGCTTTAACACAGGTTCGACCGTCGCTGTATCAAACAACGACAACGTGGCTAGCGTTTCCAACAAAACTGCCGGTACCACCATTGACCGCGCACTGTTGCTGGGCGGCCAGGCGCTGGGTAATGCCTACGGTGCGGGTGAAGGTGGCGGCCACTTCGGTTATCACGAAGAGAAAGTTGACCATGGCAATGGTGCTGAAATCTCAGTGGGCTGGATTAACGGTTTGAAGAAAATCCGTTTCCAACAGAAAGACGGGCGTGTAAACGACCACGGCATCATGGTAGTGGACTCGGCGATCACGCTGGGCCGTTAATTCAACAAGCAGGCTTCTGCCTGCTTATTTGTGGAGAATAAAACTATGGCAACGATTATCGCACCATCTATGCGAGACGCGGTGTATCAGGGCCCGCAAGGTAACCTGTCTATTGCAGAAGGCCAGATCATTTTGTCGGCAGCAAAATCAGGTGATGTTGTAGAACTGCTGGAAATGCCAATCGGCATGCGCATCTATTCACTCGATATCGTCAGTGAAGCTTTGGGGGCCGGTGTAACTGTGGCGATTAAGTCCGGCACCACCACGCTGGTAGCTGCAGGCAGTCACGCTGCTGCAGTAGCGAAAGTGGTACCGATTGTGCCGTACAGCACGGTTGCTAGTGGCGAGAAGATTATCGCAACGCTTGCTGGCGGTGATGCCGCTGGCCGCCTGGTGGTCAATGTTAAATATGTAGCGACTGGTTACTGATCCGCTAATCCCCGTAACCCCAAGAGGCTCGCCAAGTGCGGGCCTTTTTTATTGGAGTACTCCAATGACCCAAACTATCGCAGTTGCCTATATTGGCCCAAAAGACAAAAAGCGCGACACGATCACCGGCAGCCGTCTGGTGTTCCCGCGTTTTGCCCCTGTTGATGTCGAGTCAGCTATTGCACATCGGTTGCTTGATTACCCGACGGTATTCATAAAAGCGGATCGGCTTGAAAGCGTGTTGAAAGCAAATGCGGATTCGGCATCAGAACAGGCTGAAGCTGAACGCTTGGAACATGAGCGCTTGGCCGCATTGGCAGCAGAAAATAGCTTTGTCGTGAAAATCGGTAACGATGAGGTTGATCTCGCCAAGCTTACCGCCGTGCAGTTAGCAACACTGGTTGAAGCCGAAGAGCTGGAACTGAAACAGGATCCGCAGGAAAAGGTTGGTGATTTCCGCGTCCGTGTTCGTGATGCAATCAACGGTAAGCAGGCTGGCGGAGACGGCGAGTAATGGCAGCGCTTGACGTATTTCTACCTGCGATCCGCCGCCACATCAGCGGGCCGCTGGAAATCATGATGCGGCAGTCGGTACTCGAGGCGGCAATTGCCTTTTGCCGCGAGTCCATGTTCTGCCGCGAAGAGCTGACATTGACCAACGTTGCGCCGGGAGCGACGTATGCACTGACCGATAGCTCACTGGTGAAATGCGTTAAGCGTTTACGTGTTACCGACCTTTCTGAGCAATTACGGCGGGCTGATGCACCAGCTCCAGTCTTGGTGGCGGGGATCGACTTTAACGTCATGTCTGCGAACCATATCGCCTTTGTTCGTCCGTTCGAAAAGGTCGCAGTTCTGTTCGCTATTGAGCCGCGCCGAAGTGTTACGGATGTTCCTGATGCACTCGCCGACGACTATCTGGATGTTATTGCCGCCGGCGCATTGAACGACCTGTTCATGATGCCTGGTAAGCCGTGGTCGGATCCACAGCGAGCAGGGTATTTCAATGCTCAATTTGTCGAGGGGTACCGCCGTGCATTCCGCGATGCCCTGGATAATTCGCCGATCACCTCCTTTTATAACCCTATTCGTAAGCATGAGTTTTACTGATGCAAAAAGTTGCTGAGATTATCGGGCGCGTAAACACGCAGCTCGTTGATGTCGCATGGATGCGCTGGCCCAAGGCGGAGCTCCTTGATTATTACAACGACGCGATCCGCGCTGTGATTATTGTTCGGCCCGATGCGGGGGAGAGTTCAGAGATCCTGACCTGTGTTGCCGGCACCAAGCAGCAATTACCTGAGGGTGCCAATCGGTTGTTGGACATCACCCGGGTGGCTGGTGGCCACGTAATCCGTCCAGTACCTCGTGAGGCTCTGGATACGCAATTCCCTGACTGGCATTTCAGTACTGGCGCCATTGAGGGTTATTGCTACGACGAGCAAACACCAAGAACCTTCTATGTGTTTCCCGGAGCCGGGACGGGTGTGCAACTGGACACGGTGGTATCGCGGATCCCTGAGGCTGTCACTATTCAGCAGCTTGATGGCGGAGCGCCTGTTTCACTGGATGAGCTCTATACCAACCCGATCATTGAATGGATGCTTTATCGCTGCTTTTCCAAAGACTCCCAGAATGGTTCCAACGCTCAGTTAGCCCAACAACATTACCAGGCCTTTAACGATCAGTTGGGTGTTAAAACTCAGGCAGAGATGGCTGTAGGTAATAGAAAACGCGAACAATATAATGGGAGCACCCAACTATGAGTATCCTCGTTGAAGGTACTTTGCTATCACCTGCTGGAGATATTATCGGCAATGCTGACATTGTGCTTACTTCCATATCCACGAACTTAGTCGTTCTCAGCGGCACACCGATGTCAGCACAGACCGATCCTGACGGGCGTTATTCTTTCACTCTGAATAATGGGAATTTCGCCGTGGCAGTATCCAAAGGGGGTAATAATTGGTTTTCAGGGATGGTTACAGTCACTGACGTTACCATGCCAAAGTCTCTGAATGCGCTTATATTGCAGGATGCAATGCTGGCAGAAATCCCTGTGGACTACTGGTCATATTTTCAAGCGCAGACGGGGATACTATTTACTAGTTTTAGTAAAATTGACGAAGCAGTAGAGATAACCACATCCTCAAAGGATATAACAATAGTTGCTAGAGATGAGGCTATATTAGCAAGTGACTCTGCAAAGGCTGATGCAAAGTATGTTCAGAATATTGCAGATGCCAACACTTATCACATCACACCATCAGATCCAGATGGGACTATAGCAGGAATTTCTGGCACACCGAACGGGAAGTCATTTCGAGTTGGGTTGGGGGCTGGTCAGGGATTCAAATATTATGTTAATAACAACGGAGTGGCGTTGGAGATCAGCGAATCGCCAGGCGCTGATTATTTTAAAAGACCTATTCCTGGAGCAATGTTAGATATTGTCAGCTCTGGAAAGAATAAATTTGACAAAAATCAGGTTGCTCGTGGTTACTACCTCTACGAGGGAACCGGTAAACCGACCACTAACTCTAACTATTGCTACTCAGATTTTATTCCCGTTATTGCCGGTAGTGTCTATAGCTCCACCCCTCCGCAGTTACCGACTTCACCGGCCCGTGTAACTACATTCTATGATGAAAATCACGGCTATTTGAGCGATATCAGTTCCGTTGATAATTTCATTGCGCCTGATGGCACGGCTTTTGTACGCGTATCTATTCTGCTTACAGATCTGGATGCCTACCAGTTGTCCCTAGGCATAGGCTACTCGGACTATGAGAACTATCAGGACGTCATTAAACCAGGGGTTAATCTTTATCCTGCGATAGGATTTGCCGCAGGGAAAAACCTTTTTGACCCTGACGCAGTCGTTAATGGCGTACATCTTTCGTCAGTGGGTACGATTTTCTCTGACGCAACTACCACACTGTCCGTTTCGGATTATATCGCTATTGATCCGAGCAAATCGTATGCGTGCAACCAGCAATGGCAGTGTTTTGCGTACTACGATGCCAGTGGTGCATTCATTAGCCGCCAGCGCGATACGGATTTTGCCACAAAGGCGATTATCGTTATTGTGGTCCCGCCAACGGCTGCCTATCTGCGAGTTGAATTACCAACTGCTGTAGTCCCGACGACTCAAATTGAGCAGGGAGTGACTGTAGCGACAGAATTTGAGCCTTTCACTCTGGAATCTCCGGATGTGGCAAATGGGTCGGCAGTGCAGTTTGGTGATGTACCTGTAGGGATTGAAAATTCGGGGCTGTTCGTGTCGGGTGAAAACCTGTTTAACAAAAATACAGTTAAATATGGATACATCAACGAATATGGCTCTGTGTTCCCGATACAGGGCCCGAGTAGTACGGACTATAATTACTCCGATTATATTCCTGTCACTCCAGGGGACACCCTAAGAGCAGGTAATACGCTACGATTCGTTGCGTTCTATGGCGCAAGTAAATCGTTCATCAGCGCAATAACGAACGTCACTACGTCGTTTGTTGTGCCTGCTGGCGCTGCATTTATGCGAGTTACAGTTTCTCAGGGGTTCGTTAATAATTTGCAGCTTGTACGCGGGGCGTATTTACCAACACGGCAGGATTACACGCACGTGATTGCACCCACGCTTCCTGATGCAACGCCTGTACGCGTGCCTGGTGATATTATTCTGACGGACAGCCTATCCCTTGATTTCGTGCAGCAGGGACTGCTTGTATCAGGGAAAAACTTATACAACATTAACACTATTCAGTCAGGTTATATTGATGAAAGTGGTGTTATTCACCCAGGCGGAACGACGTATAAATATTCCGACTTCATACCCGTAACACCTGGCAATGTTTACTCATTAAACCTCGGTGCACGGTTCGTCACTCTTTACGCCAAAAATAAGGCGTTTATAAGAACCATCGCCGACTCATTTAATAACATCGTATCGATCATAGCCGATAGTGATTGTTTTTATATCAGGGTCACGATACAGACCGCGCGTAGCACTGATCTGCAGGTTGAAGCGGGCACCACATCAACGGGGTTTGAGTCTTTCGCTTATTCGCTGATATCAGAGTTACCTGACGGCACGCCAGTGAACGGAGGTACATCCCAAAATTATGGCATTATACCCGATTCTTATGGGCTTGAACGTCTGCGAGAAACGCATATGTGCCTTAATAAGCTTTCATATGGCGGGAGTGTGCAATTCTCGTGGGCGATGATCGGGGACAGCTATACACGCTGGCAGGAACGTTATGCGCTGAAATGTGCGCAAAAATTATGGCACCTTTACAATGGTGCTGGGGTGACTGCGACGGTACCACCGATCGGGTTTGGCTATCGTTCTTTTGGTTATGATAGCAGCAGTGACAATACGGATATTGTAGGCACACCGATAACACAGACCGGGTTTATCTGCTCTTATAATACTGGCAATGGGCTAGATATCTCGTCTGTAGCAAGCTCAACCGTCGGATCGACATTGACGTGGACTGACAACCTCGCTTTGGGGTTTGAATACACGCTTTATGTTGAGGGCGGGGGTGGCATAGTCAGTTACAACGCACCCGGAATGCCCGCTCCGGTACAGATAGATTTAACGACGTATGCTGCTGGCATGCAAATGATACCCTTGTCATCAATACCAATCAGTGGCAGCGGAACAGTCACGATAACGCTAGTCTCTGGCACTGCGGTTTTGTACGGCGTGAACGTCATGAATGCCTCACAATCCGGTGTTGTGGTGCATAAACTTGGCGGTTCAGGTTCGTATTCGATGCAGTGGGTCAACGCTAATGCTACTCGCTGGCAAACGGCGTTCACGACACTGAAAGCAAACCTGGTCACAATCATGCTGGGAACCAATGACCAGGGCGCCAACTTGACTCCTGCGACGTTTAAGGCAAACATACTGACGATGATCAATCGCGTCAGATTGGCAACGCCCACGGCGGATATCCTGCTGATTTGCCCTGCAGAAAATAACAGGCCAGGTGGTAATACCATTGCAATGTCGAACTATGCGCGGCAGATGTACGATTTGGCGCTTGAGCAGGATGTTGCATTCCTGAACCTGCAGCAATCATTTGGCGAAAAACCAAGTGACTACGCGTTTGGAAGCGCCCGACCATGGATGGTTGGCGACGGCTTGCATCCTGATCCTGAAACCGGTGGTTACGCCATCACAGGGGCAATTCTACGGTCGCTCCACCTTCCTCTTTGAGTCAGGCATTGGTCATACCGGGGCACAACTCCCGGCATTGATTTTCTTTTTGCTTCATCATGGTAGCTTTCCGCCTCGGTTCATTAATTTTTTTCTGCGACTCACAAGAGCCAGATTAATATTGAGATTATTGCTTTATACATATATACGCGCTAAATTCCCCAAAGATGCCGATCTATGCTTAACAGCAAGGTCGGTTTTTTTATTCCCTCAATTTGTGACCCCATATGCCTGATATCGACATCACAACTATGGGCGGCGAGATGCCGCGCATGGTCGCACACCTGTTGCCGCAATCCTCTGCGACGATCGCTAAGAACTGCCACTTTCGCCACGGCGTGATCACTCCGAATAACGTTGATGCCAAGCAAAGCAAAGTGTTCAGCATCTCGCCGGGGACTATCTTCAACTATCACGATGATGTCTGGTTTGCGTGGAACGGTATTGTTGACGCTATCCGCAGTCCGGTTGCCAACGACGACTATGACCGGGTGTATTTTACCGACGGTACCTATCCGAAAGTGACCAGCAACCGCATTGCAACGCAAGGCCAGGGGAATTATCCAGCGGCTTACTTTCGGTTGGGCATTCCTGCACCAGAACATGCCATTGCAATTGGTGGCGTAACGCCGCCGGCAGACCCGGGAGAAGATGACCCCACTGACGATGAATCGCGTTTCTATGTTGAAACCTATGTGACTGAATACGGCGAAGAGGGGCCGCCGGGCCCTGCATCTGCAGAGGTCACTATTGTTTACCCCGGTAGCACGGTTGCATTGCAACTCCAGCCGCCAGGTACCCAGAACAGCAATATCACGCGGCGCCGTATTTATCGCTCGGCAACCAGCGACAGCACGGCTGATTTTCTGTTGGTGGTCGAGCTGGGGATTGCCATTGGTTCCTTTGATGATTCATTGTCTGGTGCAGAGCTAAGCGCGACGCTTGAAACCTACGACTACATGATGCCGCCGGAAGGGATGATCGGTTTATGTGCCATGAAGAACGGTATTTGCGCCGGGTTTAAAGGCAACGAGGTAATGTTCTCTGAAGCCTATCTGCCGTATGCCTGGAAGGCGACTAACCGGCAGACTACCATGAGCAAGATTGTCGCCATCGCACCAGTCGGTACTTCGCTGGTGGTCGGTACTGAGGGCGACCCATATTTGTTCAGCGGTATCACGCCATCAAACATCAGTAGCACAGAGCCGAACATCACACTTGCCTGCGTCTCACGCCGCTCAATGGTGGCGATGGATGGGTTTGCTATTTACGCCTCGCCTAACGGCATTGTTACTGTGGACGCATCAGGTAATGCGCTGGTGGCCACTGAGAAAATTATTGAACAAAAGCAGTGGCGGAGGGTGTTTAACCCTTCATCGATCCGCGCCTGGCGGGTTGAGAACGAATATCTGGCGCTATACGACACGGCCGATGGCACCGCAGGTTTTATCTTCAATCCTCAAATGATGGACATCAGGCACATAACAACTTCGTTCGATGCCGGTTTTAACGATGAGAAGAGCGACACGCTTTACATCGTTAAAGGTGCCCAGCTCTATACCCTGCAGGGGGGAGATATGCCGGTTAGCATGCGCTGGCGCTCGAAACCGTTTCTGGCGCCCTATGACACCTCCTTTTCCTGCTTGCGCGTCATGAGCGATCAGTTGTTCTTCGTCGGTATCAACATCATTGTCGATGGCGCGCAGGTGATCACTTTGCCGCCGGGTACGATGCGGGAAAACATGCTTAAGTTGCCGCCAATCTCAGGCCGAAAGTGGATGATCGAAACGTGGGGGCGGGGACAGGTTGACCGGATCACGCTATCCACCTCAATGATGGAGATGCCCGCGTGAGCAACAAAGGAAAATTCCGTGCAGGTACGGATCTGCCGACGGTGGCAGAAAACATTCAGACACTGACAGGGCAACGCGGCGATGGGCTTGACCGCGCGGTCACAGTGCGTGATTTGGCTCGACTTGGCTTCTCGACCAAGAAAGCGGGTAACGGTGGCGTGTCTTTGATACCCGGATGGACGCCGCCGCCGGACTGGGGTGGGCCGGGAGCAAATAAGCCGACGCAGTTCCCGACTAAACCAACGGGCTTCACTGCCTATGGCGCATTCTCGTTTATTGCTTTGGTGTGGGATATGCCGAAGTACGGCGGTCACTCACTAACGGAAGTCTATCGTAACAGCGAGGATAATCTGGCGGACGCGGTTATCGTGGGCACAGAAGCCGCCGGAGTCTTCAGCGATCCGCAAAACACCGGTACACCCGGCGCTTATTACTGGATCCGTCACGTTAATGCCAACGGAGTGCCGGGCCCATTCAATGACACCGCCGGCACGTTTGCGAAAACGGATCCGGATGCAGCACAGAACCTTATCGCTGATCGTGTTATTGCCGGTATTGAGATGATCACTCCGCTGTTGCGTTCTGCTCGAATTGAGAACGGTCGGTTCACGGTTGATGAGAATGGCAATATGACGGCCATCAACGCCAGCATGAACTTCATGACAGCCAATGGCGGCTGGTTCTATGACGTGTACGCCGAGCGGGCCACATTCAGGAACTGTCAGATACTGGAAGACTGCGATGTTCGGGGCACTATCTACGCCAATAAGCTCGTTGGCGACGTGTATAACGCGCAGTCTGGTGGGATCTATCTGCCACCCATTACCCAGGGTGTGCGCTATGGTTTTACGTGGTCGAGTCAGGCTGGAGAGCATGTCATTTGGAATATCGTGGGTGAGGATTTCGAGCGTGTAATGGACACGAACGTCACTATTGTGGCAGCAAGCGCTGATAGGCAGTACTTCACGGTTATTTTGCGAAGCCCGGGTCATGATGATATCCAAATCACATACAAGGACACAGGAAATAACGGGGAAAACGGATCGTTAAGTTATTTGCTCGAGGGCATTAAGCTCCCCGCTGTCGGGCGTGATAAACAGCAACAATTAATCATCCGAATTGGAGAGAACCGGGGTAGCACAGTGGCAATTACAACCCCAGTGATCAGTGGCGGCGGCAGTACCGGTAGTCCTGAAGTGAGAGCGAAGCCGGTAATTGGTGTTTACAAATCAGGGCGCCAGATAGCCACGAGCGGCCCGCAATGATGACGCTTGAAGAAAAGGTGAATGCCCTTGCCAGGCGAAGCGCCGACAAAAACTTGATAACAGATATCCAAGACGCCTGCCGTGAAAAGCAGGCGTTTTGCTTTGGTGCTGATGATGCGCGGATCGTCCTGCGGCCCCGTATGCAAAACGGTGTTCCGTATGTGGTGGTCTGGCTCGGGGTGAGCACCGCGAACGATGGCTTGGTTCGATATACCCCACGGGTTAAAGAGCTGACGCGAATGATAGGCGGCAGATGGGCCGAGTTTTACACAGACAGAAAAGGGTTCATCAGGGTAGCCAGGCGGCTCGGTTTTGTGCGCCTGCCTGATGAAGATGGATTAATGAAATTCCGGATCCCGGTGTGAGGGTGGTATGGGCAAAGGCGGCAGTAACGAAATCAAAGAAACAGAGAACGAGAAAGCAGCAGCGCAAGTAGCTTCGCAGCAATGGGATCTCTATCAGAACGAGCTCCGGCCCTATGAGAACTTGTTCATGGATAAGGTCGATGCGCTGAACAACGAACAGAAGTATGCCGACATTGCCAATGATACCAATCTTGGCTACCAGGCTGAGTTCGGCAAGGCGCGGCAGGATACCGCTACGCAGTTGGCGGCCAGCGGCGTGGATCCAAGTAGCGGCAAATTTCAGGGAACGCTCGACAATATCACGTCAGATCAGGTTGCCGGCCAGATTGACACGACTAACCGTGCACAGAGTACGCAGGCTGATAAGTACGTTGGTGGACTGCAGGATGTCGTTGCTATGGGGGCGGGCCAGAAAGCTGATGCCCTGTCAGGGTTCAATAGCATCGCCAATACCAGCATGCAGAAAGCACAGTCTGATGCGCAGCGCTCGATGAGCAACCGACAGGCGACGGCGGGAGTGGCTGGAGCATTGGGAGGCGCTGCTGTGCGCACCTATGGGTTACAGGATGCAGCGGCTCCGGCCTCAAACGCCGGTTCAACTGGTGTATTCGGCGGGAGTAACAGCGGCGGTCAATACGGCGTGTCCAATACGCCATTCGGTAAATCGACCTTTAACTAACAGGGGCCAATTATGGGACAGGCGGCAGACACATATGCCCGATTGATCCGGGAGCAGTACGCGGACTGGCAAAACCGATTTTATCCGAAACAGAAAGAGTTGATGGGTTTAGCGACCAGCGGCCAGTTGATGAACGACCAGCTCGCGCGCGCTGATGCCAATACTCAGCAGACGCTGAACACGGCACAGGTAGGGCAGCAGAACCAGATGGCGCGCTATGGGGTGGCGCAAGCGCCTACAGCCGGAGACAACAGTCTTGGGCTCCGCTCCGCGTTGGCAACTGCCGGGGCCAAAAACGGGATCCGCGAAGGTGAAGCGGATCGGCAAATGAATATTCTGACGGGGGGGAGCGCCAGCCTTCGCCAGCAAATGAACATCGGCGGCGGGAGTAGCAGCTAATGGGATACGGGTTAGTGGATATCGCGAACCAGACGCGCCAGCAAGCGCTTCAGGGCTTTGGTGAAGCATCATCGCGTGAAACTCAGCGAGAGGTGGCAAATCAGCAACTGAAGGATGCTGAGAAGCAAATGAAAATGCAGATGACGGGTACTGGCGCAGGCATGGGGCTGGCGATGGGATCCGGTAGTTCTTTGCTTGGCGGTGGTGCGGGTACTGCTGCAGGTTCAGCGGCTGGTGCCGGTGCTGCGGGAGCCGCAGGGGCTGGAGCTGCAGGCGCGGCAGCCGGAACAGCAGCCGCAGGTACTGCCGCCGCTGGTACCGCAGCAGCAGGAACGGCAGCAGCTGCAGGTGGCGCAGCTGCCGCAGGAACAGCAACCGGTGTAGCCGCCGGCGCAGGTACTGCGGCTGCAACGGGTGCGACAGTCGGTGCATGGGGTGGCCCAATCGGTATGGGGATCGGCGCGGCGGTCGGTCTGCTGGCAAGCCAACTTTTCTAAGGAGTAAATCATGGGTGTTCAAGGTTTAGCGGATGGCTTTCTGGCAGGCTTCAATACTGCCGATGCTGCTATTACGCGTAACAAAGAAATGCAGCAGCGCGATGCGGCCCTGCAGCAGCAAGTGAAGGATTCCGATCGCAATTACAGCTTGCGTGAGGCCGATTTTAATTACGGCAAAGATCGCGATCAGCGCAATTTTGGTTATCAAAAAGAACGCGACCAGGTGGGTGATAAGCAATGGGGCTTACGCCACGCACTTGATGAGCAGCAGGTAGGTATCAGTCGCGCCGGCCTTGGTATGCGCGCGCAGGAGCTGGGCATGCGGCAGAAGGAATACAACTACCGCATGGCTCAGGAAGAGCGCAGCCAGCGACTACAGAACGAAATGCCGGTTGTTCAGACCCTGTATAAGCAGATGGAAGAGACTGGAAAATTTGATCCGCAACTGTACTCGCAGATTTCGAAAGACAACCCGCTTAACCCTGGGCGTTTCTTTGGGCAGGAAGCCATCAACAACGTTATGGAAGTGAACCGCGCCATGCCGAAGGTGCTTTCCGGCGAGATGAACTACAACGATCCGAAGGTCATCAAGCTGATGAATACGGTGCTGTCGCCTGACATCAAACGAGGAGAAGGTGAAGTCGATCCGCAAACGGGTAAGAAAATTGTCAGTAAAGAACTGGGCCACATTGGCGTTAGCGAAGATGGAAAATTTATCATCCCAGGCATCACGGTAAAATATGATGATGGAACCACCGCCCTAAAACCAATGACCGAGCATGGCTCTTCAGATGAGCGTGATAACCAGCTTGCCCATATCCCTATAGCCAACGTTATGGACAAGATCCGCGGCTACGGTCAGATGGTCGGCCAGCTTAACCAGCCGGATCGCACCGCCTTTCTCAACAACATGGTTAATCCGCCTGATAAGACTGCTAGCCGTGAAGAGGCCAAAGGATTACGCCGTGACCTGCTCGATGTGGGTAAGGTCCGCGCCAAGGCATTGGCTGGTGCGACGGATAAAGATGCAATGGCTGAAATCAATTCTCAATATGATCAGTTACAAAACCAGGTACTGCAAACCTATGGACAGCCCGGTAAGCCTGCCGACTCCTTTGAGGATTTCGCGGTTGAGTACCAAAAGGAAAATGGCGTGCCACCGGATCCTAAGAATGCACAAGACACTCAGTTCTACCAACAATGGAAATCACAAAGGCAAGGCGGTTCTCCGCCGTCGGCACCAGCTTCCACAACCTCGCAAGGCCAGGCACCGTCACAACTGCCAGATAACTCGTATGCTGCAGGGTATCTGAGAGAGATGCGTCAGCAGGCACAGCGGCAACAACAGTAAACGGCGAGTAATGCAAAAGCGCAATCAGCCATTGCGCTATTGCACCCCGTTGATTTATTTGAATCTATCAGATTGTTTTACTGCAATAAATTTAACCGGTGATTAATGCATCATCCATAATACAGGTTATTGGCTATTGCCAGCACAACACAAGGCTCAGTGCCTTCGTTGACAGGGAGGTAATAAAACATTACTGTGTATACATACAGTTATTTAATAAAAACTATTTTAAATCATGTTGATATGTTCGGGTTTCCGCTGGGGAGAATTTCGTGACACTGGGCGATGAGGATATTTTAGCCAGCGTGGCGGCACTGTTGGAGTTACTGACACACTGTGATGAGGATACCAAAATTGAAACCGTGCAGACGACCGCCTTGCTTGGGTGGAGGCTACTGAAAGAAGTGAAGATCAAAAATCAGCACCTATCTCATAGTAGGTAATATCTTCAAGGGGCAGAAAATTGGAAATTTGTTATGATTTTCAGCAAGAATGAAATTATTTATTTTTTGTTAGTCTTAGGTAAGGTCATATTGCTATGGCCTTACCTATATTAGTTGAAAGATTTAGAGCTTTCCTTTGACTTTAACAATTAAAGAAGCAACCTCTTCTAAAGTTGCCTCTTTTCTTCCATAAATTATATTTAATATCTTTGCAAAAGCTTCGTAGGCAAATGCCAACGCAAACTCTTGTACTTCACCGTCGCCATGGCTTCCTTCATTTCCTATCCATTTGATTGCAAGGGATAGGTCACCAATTTCTGTGAATCTATTGGTTAGAAGTGGAATTTGGTCATGAAGTTTTCGTTCACCTATCTCAGCTTCTGTAAAATGCAACCTTATTAGAATTTCTAGCGTGGCCCTTATTCTGTTAGCTGCGGCAGATATATCACAATAGGCTAGCTGGAATGACTTCATCAACCCTTTCTTTATTTCTGGTGGACAATTGAACGGCATTTCAAAAATAGATAAAGTAGGAGTAAAATACTTAGGTCGATATAAGTCACCTTCATCATGTTCATGATCTCCAGTTTCTTCGTCGTAATAGGAGTGATAATAATGTTCTGCTTCACCAATCGAATATGTTGTTCCTTTGCAAGCAACACATTTATAAGGGAGAGTATATGAATATCGAATCCACTCTGGTTCCCACTCTGGATGCTTCCGATCATTAATCGATTCTATTGTTTCTTCTTTTAGGCTATTCCCCCAATCTGCATTCGCTAAAGTTCTCATGCAATGGGCACATTTAATTGCATGACCTTCATTCTCAGTGAACTCAAATTGATATTTTTTATTCATTATTGAGCGGTAGAGTTTTGCTTCTATTTTTTCAGGAGTATCCATATGTCACCCAGAGTAACTATTATATTTAGATGTTTATTAGTAGCTTCGCAAGCATACTAATCATTAGCCTTTTGTTCGTAAATATTATGCGCTAATATCCCCAATGATGCCAAGCCTCGCTCTAACCAGCGGGGCTTTTTTTATGCCTAAATTCTGGAGCCTCAAATGGCCTATGATCCGCAACAACAGCGACCTGAAGAGCAATCATTAAACAAAAATCGTGAATCGCTGAACATCCGGCAGCCAAGTGAAAGTGGTAGCACTGGTTTCGACTGGGAGCAGGTTCGTAAGGCGCGCGAGGCCGCCGGCCGAAAATCGGTAGTTCCCGATCCGGGTATTGGCCTCGGTGATATTGCTCGCTCTGCTGCTTCAGCACCTTTAGATATGGTTCGGTCTGGTGCTCAGATTTTTGATGCAGGCAATGAAATGCTTGACCGTAAAGCCACCGGATATCGTTCTGGAGAGAGCAAACCGCTGATTGATTTAGGCATTGACCCTGCAATGCTAAAAGTGATGCGTGATAATGAGGGAAATCCATTATCTGATGCTGGTTCTGCAGCGATAAATTCCGCTGGAAAACTTGCGGGTTCGATGTCTGATGCAATTACTGGTGGGTATAGTGAGGGTGCAAAACAAGCCGCCGCGATGCCTTTCATTGAGCAAGATGAAAAAGGGAATTATCGCTTAGGATCTGGCTTTTTTGACAAAGATGCTTGGATGATGAATGCGATCCCTACGGTGTCGCAATTACTTGCTGGCGGGGCAGTATCAAAGCTCGGCGCAGTCGCGACAAGAAACGCTGTCGAAAACTCAATTTTTAATAAGCTTAGCAAAAAGCTCCCGGAGGAAGCGGCACGTCAGGTTGCGAAAGAAACTGCTGAAAGAGCTGCTTCAGTTGCGGGTAAAACTGCTTTTGTTGGTACCATGGTAGCTACCGCTCAAGGTGGCGGTGGTGCTGACATGCGTGACCAGATTAATGCCTTGTCTTTTACTGACTTGATGAAAAGTACATCCTTTCAAAAAGCCTTCGATGATGTCGATTTAAACCAAGTAAACTCAACTCTTTCTGATACTGAAAAACTCACCCTGGCAAGGAATCAGGTTGCAGATCAAGCCGCGAGCGCAGTAACTGCCGATCCTAAAATGCTGGCTATCAATATCGCCGCATCAACGCTGGGCGATCACACACTACTCAGTTTACTCACAAAGAAAGGTGCCGCGTCCGGTGTGCTTTCCGGTGCATTGACGGGGGGTACTGCTGAAGGGACTACTGAATTTGCTCAGGGAGCTGGGCAGCGATATGTTCAGAACCAGCAGCTTATTGATACTGCCGGGCAAAAAATCGACCCTATGAAGGATGTGGTGACCACCGGTGCAAGCAATGCGGTTCTTGGTGCTGGTCTTGGTGGCTCTATTGGTGCGGTCGGTGGTTTTCGTGGTAGCCGGTCAGCACCTGAGCAGCAGGGTAGTGAACAACAAAATCAACCAGTTAACGGAGAAAATACCACTGATGAGCAGCAGCCGGTCAGCGGCAATAATCCAGATGCAATGCCAGCACAACCGGCACCAGCAGCTCCTGGGCAGTTTGCCGCTGAAGAGGTTGCTGGCGCCGCGCCAACGCGGGCCGATGAGTTCAGAGACACCCCAGCGTATTTGCGCCAAGATCCGCGCATTCAGGGCTTTGCCGAAGATAACGACGTGCAGCGTGCTTTGGCCGAACAGCAGCCATCACCGACGCCGGACGAACTAATCCAGCAGCAAATGGAATCGGGTGATCAGGGTTATTCACCAGAGGAGTTGGCTGCGCAGGAACGGGCAGATCAAATCCGTGAAGCGCTTATGCCGCGGTTGCCGCCTCCGGGTAAAACGTCAGTTATCGCCATGCCGGGTGAAGTGGCTAATGTGAATGCCGACGATCCGCAGGTTGGCGCTGGACCACAGTTCCGCGCCGGGGAGCCGGTACGGGGACAGCAATTCATACCGCGCGATGCGGAACCGCGTGCGAATGAAGTTGGCCGAGCATCTCAGACCTATGACGGCGAGACAGTTCCAGGCAATGCGATCACGGACAAAAACATCATTTTCGCCGATGGGCCAGTACCCAATGCTGACGATGTGCAGGCCGGGTCAGCGCCAGCATTCACCCGTGGCGAAACGCGCGATCAGCGTAACCTGCGTGAATACTCCCAGGGCATAGGTGCCAATAACCAGCCTCAAGGATTGCCAGACAATCGGCAGCGCGCTGGTGGTGTTCCCATTGATGCACAGACTGAGGCCTATGCCAAGGGCGAGCCAGTCGGGGAACTCCGGTTCTTTGGAGATAAACCTTTCGCCACATTACGTATGGCTCAGGCATCTCGCTCGGGTAAAACACCCGGAGCCAAGATCGAGGCTGTTGAGGGTGGGTATGCGATACGCATGCCGGTAGAAAAAGCGCAGGTTGCAGTACCACAGGCAGTGGCCACAGAAAATGGGCTGACAAAGGACGAGTCTGCAGAGCTGATACAGCAGATGCTTGCTGATGATAGTGCCGGCGGCCATGTGATGAGCATCTTCAGGGCTGCCCATGGCACGCCTGAGGAACGGAGAATGTATGGTGCTCAATATCGTCCAGTTCTCAACGAACATCGCGCCAAAAGGCCACACTGGCGCGGAAACTCAGAGTTTGATGATACGGGGAATGACCATGGTTCTACTCGTCATGAAGACCAGATTGACGATTTCGGCCAAAAGCTGGAAGGGGCAGCGAAGCATAAGTGGGGCAAGTTCTCGGAGGCAATGGAGCGCGATGCTACGGATGAGCATTATCGAACTGAACCCTTGTCCAAACTGTTCCCTCAACCTGATTACAGCAAAATGTCTGATGGCGGCGTGGGCCACGATAAGCTGGCGTTAATCTCAATGCTACGGGCTCAAATCCCATCGACTAAACCGAAACGTTTACTGTCGCGCTGGGTTGAATCTGCCCAGACGATGAAGGGGCTTTCTGCTGATCTGCTTAATGGAAAAGTCAGTGTCGCTGATGTTCGTGAAAAGATTCTCAATAGCAAGAATTTGCGTGGCATGTTGGATACGCACGATCTGATTTCCTCATTGCCGCCAGAGCAAATGGCTGCAGCATCAAAGTATCGCGTGCGTCATTCGCATTACTCTATGTATGAGGGCAAGCAATACCCGGATCCGGGAAAATCGGTCTACGAGCTGGAAAGAGCCAATGGGATGGCGATCAGCGGAGTTGCTGATACGGATAAAGCTAACTTTATGGATAAGGCGCGGGCCTTCATTGATCAACAAAGTGGTGGCGCTCCAGCATCGAAACAAACCAATTTCACTATTCATGTTGATCGCCAAACCCGTGATATTTTCATCGGCTACAAAGGTGCTAGCGGGGTAGCCAGGGTAAAGGAAGGGTTCAAGGATCCTCGCGCGGCCCGCGATTACCTTAATGAGAACCGTCCTGAACTGGAAAGCAAAATCTCCCGGCAGCGTGATCAGGCGCGCGCCGAACAACGCCGGGATACCAACGCCCAGCGTGCAGGTGCTGCACGACGATCCGCCGATGTTACCACTGCGCAGTTCGATAAGGAGTTTGGTTTCCGTGGGGTGCAGTTCGGAAACTATGTGGAGTCGGGCCGCCGCCAGGCGGAATTGAACGATGCTTTTGACAGCCTGCAGGACATGGCTGACATCATCGGTGTTCCGGCAAAAGCCATTTCTCTTAATGGAGAGCTCGGTCTTGCGTTCGGCGCGCGCGGTCGCGGCGGCGCGAATGCAGTTAAGGCGCATTACGAGCCGGGTGAAGTTGTGATCAACCTGACGAAAAATAAAGGTGCCGGTTCGCTGGCTCATGAGTGGTTCCATGCGTTAGACAACTATTTCGGCCAAGCTGATGTAGGCGGTGGTCGTGGCATTAATTATGCGACAACACGCCGCCGGCAGACCATGAAGTTCCAGGACGGGAAGATGGTACCGGCTGATTTCCCTGTGCGCCAAGAAGTCTGGAATGCATGGAAAGGGGTGATGAAAGCCGTCGGCGATAGCGGCATGGTGGCCCGCGCACAGAAGCTGGACGAGCTGCGCAGCAAACCCTATTGGGCAACCAATGTTGAAATGGCTGCTCGTTCGTATGAGCGCTATATCCTCGATCGGGCCGAAGCCAAAGGCATCAGTAATGACTACTTGGTCAACATCAAAAAAGCGGACGAACATGGTAACCCTGCTACCTATGCCTATCCAACAGAGGCGGAGCTGAATAATGGCGTTCGCGATGCTTTCGACACCCTGTTCAAAACGCTGAAAACTAAACCTACGGATCGCGGTGTGGCCTTTTACTCCAAAGATGGCCTCGATAATGGTGGTGGTAATATTCTTTCTGAGGGGGATTTTGATACGTCCGGGGTGAGGCCGGAGAAAGGAATGGGGGACAAGCAGGCTCAGCACATCGCTGACCAGTGGGTTCGTCGCTTCAATGGCGCAGCAAAAATCAAAGTTCAGGTTGTTCAGTCTCAGTCCGACGCCGCGGCTATGATGCCGAATGGCATTCCTAAAGAGTTCGGTACCGTACACGCCATTTATCAACCAGAGCTCAGCCGCGTGATTGTGGTTGCCGATAATATTGCGGACGGAAAGCAGCTTCGTGCCAAGCTACGCCACGAAGTTTTGGCACACCATGGCTTGGCTTCAGTGATCGGTGATGTGGAATATGACCGTATTATCCGTGTGCTTCACCAGACACGTGATAGCAAGAACCCGGAGATTCAGTCGGTATGGCGTCAGGTGCAAAAGGCTTACGGTAATGAGTCGCCAGAAGTGCAGGCGAATGAGTTTCTGGCCCACATGGCCGAACGGTCTGAACTTACTGGATTGGGTGCTGTTTGGGATCGGTTCGTCTCCATCATCACCAACGCGCTACGCAAAGCCAACTTCTTCAACCCGAGTGATATAACGCCGGCGGAAATTCGCAATATCTTGCGCTCCATTGCTGGCAGGTTTAAACGCACCGCGATGTATGAAGGGGAGCAGCCTGGCAGCAGGGAGTTTGACGATACGTTTAGCCGCACTGATGCGCTTTACTCAGCATCTGGTCGGAAGGATCCGTTTAAGCCAGACAGCTATGACGCCAAGAGCTTTGCGGATGAGGTCGATAACATTGCCGGAATGGATAAGGCACCGCGCGGCATGGTTCGCCTTGGCGATACTCCTGCGGTGTACCGCGCGCTCGGTGCACGCAATCTGGAAATGGTCATGCCTGCATCTGTCGTACATAAAGCGACCGACCCGACAGTGCGTGCGCATCAGGTGCGGCTGGAAGACATGCAGCGGTTGCCGGAACTGATTGCAGATCCTGTTGCGGTAATGCGCTCAGCCACGGAAGGGGACGCACTTGTTGCTTTGGTGGAGGCTAAGGATGTTTATGGCAACCCAGTCATTGCGGCAATTCACCTGAACGGGAAAGGGGCTGGTTTTGCCGAGATCAACAAGATTGCGAGTGTATACGGGAAGGATAACAGCGCAGCCCTTCAGAGCCAGCTTGATAATAATTTGCTGTATCTGAACAAAGGAAAAGCCGCTAAGTGGCTTCATGCAGTCGGGCTCCAATTGCCCGAGGCGAACACCCTTAGCGGCTCAAGTAAAAATATACTCTCTCCCGATGATATCCGCAAGAACACCGCGCTTTACTCCCGTACTGGTGAAGCCACCATGGATGAAATCACCAACAGAAAAATGGGGTTCAATGTCGAAAAAGGGAAGGTCGAAAAGGCCAAAGACTTTTACGGCATGGTGAAATCGAAGGACAGAACGGAGCTGAAAAGCTGGCTGCAGGAGATGGGCCGCAAATTAAACACCAAGACCTTCGACGGTATGGCACCGTTAAAGTATGCGGAAGACGCTGCTGGTAAATCAGATGCCCGATCATCGGCATACATTGGGGCGCGTATGGCTGCCGGTGCTGGCTCAGTCACTGCGGCCACTCTGGAGCACGGCCTGCCCAAATATAATAAAGCCGATGGTGTTGTAGAGCGGCAGGCGGGAACGGGTAAAGAGGATGCGCTGATGGGCATTCTGGATGCCCTGGGTAATCATCGCGAAAACTTCCTCAAGTGGATTGCCGGTCACCGTTCAGAACGCCTGATGGCTCAAGGGAAAGAAAACAACTTTACGGTTGATGAGATCGCCTACATGAAAGGTTTGAACAAGGGCAATGAAGCACTGTTCGACGCCCAGAAGAAGAAATACGACGCCTTCATTAAGTCGATTTTGGATCTGCAGCAGGATATGGGCCTTATTGATCCGGACAGTCGAGCTAACTGGGAAAGCGCCTGGTATTTGCCTTATTACCGTGAAGCGGAAAATGGTGATGTGAAAGGGCCATGGAGTACGCGTGGCATCGCCAACCAAAGCAGTACTGTCCGCAAACTTAAAGGTAGCGACCTGACGATCAAGGATCCGATTGAGAATCTGTTCAATTACGTGGCCAAGTCAGTGGATGCCTCGATGAAGAACGAGGCGATGCGTCGTGCCGTGGTTAACCTGGCTGACACTGGCATGTTAGAGGTGATCGACTCACCGAATAAAATGGACTTCGAGCGGATCGGCAAGGATGTGGTGAAAGTTTTTACCGATGGCAAAGAGCAACTGGTACAGGTCAATGACCCGGAGCTTTACCGTGCATTTACCATGATCGACCTGGAGCGCAGTAACTCCGCATTTATGAAATCAGCCCGGCAGGCAAAAAAGGTGCTGACGATCGGTACAACCAGCATGCCGGACTTCATCATCCGCAACTTCCTACGTGACTCGCTCCATTCGTGGGCTATCAATAAAGACGGGTTTAAGGCCGGTATTGATTCCTTCGCGGGGTTTAAAAAAGCCCTTAAAACTGATGACAGCCTAATCGACATGATGTTCGCCGGCGCCACGTTTGGCGGTGGGCACTCCAACGTTTATGATCCGGCATCGACTGCGCGTTCAATCCGTGGCGTGCTGCGCCGAAAAGGGTATACAGACAGCCAGATCAAAGAATTCGAGTCGTCCATCGTTAAAAGTGGCAAGGATGTCATGGATAAATTGGGATCCGGGCTTGAGAAGTACCGTCACCTCAGTGAAGCGGCAGAGAATGCCAACCGACTGGCCACATATGAGGCGGCAATTAAATCAGGTAAGGGTAAGGCGCAGGCTGCGTTTGAATCGCGTGATCTGATGGACTTCAGCATGATGGGTGCCAGCAAGATCATGATTAACCTTAGTGACATGTTGCCGTTCTTTAACGCCCGTATGCAGGGACTGAGTAAGTTGGGCAGGGCGATTAAAGAAGATCCGAAATCGGTTCTCAAGCGAGGCGGCATGATTACCGCTGCCTCTTTAGCACTGCTGGCGCTTAACTGGGACGACAAACGCTATGAGGAATTGCCAGACTGGGATAAAGACACCTATTGGCATGCCTGGCTGCCCGGCGGTATTCACATCCGTTTGCCGAAGCCGTTCGAAATCGGCCTGATGTTTGGGACATTGCCTGAGCGTTTTGTACGCACCATGGGTGGTCAAGATTCCGCTGGTAAATTTGGCAAGCTGGTGGCCCACAACTTCATGGAGACAATGGCCTTTAACCCAATCCCGCAGGTAGCAATGCCGATCGCTGAGGCGTATGTGAATTACGACTTCTTCAAAGGTGGCCCGATCGAAAACATGGCGGACAGCAATTTGATTGCCGGCGCCAGATATAACGACCAAACCAGCCTGCTGATGCGTGAAGTCGGGGAGGCTACTAACCTGTCCCCGAAGATGCTGGATCACATCATTCAGGGGTATACCGGCAGCTTGGGAGCCTATGTTATGGGCGCGACCAATATTCTGATGCGTTGCATGCAGGATAATGGCGAAACCGCGTCTATGCGATTGGACGAAATGCCGGTTATTAAATCACTGCTGCGCGGCTATGGTGATGATCCGGCGAAGTCTACTCAGTTCAGCGAGGACTTCTACCGAATGATGACGCAGGTGAACCAGATCAACAGCACTATCAATTCTTACCGGAAGCAAGGGAGAATTGAAGATGCCCAAGAGCTGCGGGCGGAAAACAGGGATAAGTTGTCACAGCGGAAGGGGTTAACGGCAACGCAGACAGAACTCCGCCAGTTGAATAACCGGATTGAGCTGGTGCGCATTGATCGTATTCTGACGGCAGAGCAGAAGAGGGAGAGGATTGATCGCTTTATGGCCCAGCGCAATAAGCTGGTACAGCAGGCTGTTGAAAGGGTGAATCCATATTTCAATAAGTGATTTGTGCGGCCCGCGTAAGCGGGCTTTATTTCATCAGTTGCCTGCCAGCAGCAAATATAAACAGCAAAACAAAGACGCCAATAATGCCCAAAATTATGCTGGTGTTACTGTCCAAATCCATGCGGCCTTTTCCAGCGAGTAGGTATGCGGTAATAAAAAATGGGGTGCTAAAAATGGGGTGTACAAGGACAAAAACACCAGCCATGATGAGGCATACCGTAAAGATTGTTGATTTCATTTACTAACCTTTTTGGTTTGTATTTTATGTGAATAACGTGCATTTTTATTCATCATTTTGAGTGAAAAATAGGTGCATTCTAAGGGGCATTCCAGGGGCATTCTCCGTCGGAAAGGGCAGAGAAAGGGGCACGAAATTTGTAGATCTCAGGTGGTAGTGGTAAAACGATAGGGATGCAACGCATTGAAATGGATATAAATTGCTTATTAATCACATACATCCATTTCAATACATAGTTTGTATCTCTAATAAAAAACAGGGTGGGTCTGAATAAAGGCCTGATTCAGCGTGCATAATGACGCATAAAAATTAGACAGACAGGGTCAAAAAGCGAATGATCCCACAGATTTCTCAGGCGCCCGGCCTCGTTCAACGGGTGCTCGATTTTTTGGAAGCGTTGAAGCAAAACGGGTTTAACGGCGATATCGCTACCAGCTATGCCGACCGGCTAACGATGGCGACCGATAACAGTATCTATCAGTTGCTGCCAGATGCGGTAGTGTTTCCCCGTTCCACTGCGGATGTGGCACTTATTGCACGTCTGGCGGCCGAAGAGCGCTTCACTGCGCTGACCTTCAGCCCACGAGGTGGCGGGACCGGCACCAACGGGCAGTCGCTCAACAGCGGTATTGTGGTGGATATGTCGCGCCACATGAACCGCATTCTTGAAATCAACGTCGAGCAGGGCTGGGTCAAGGTTGAGGCCGGGGTTATCAAGGATCAACTCAACCAGTATCTGCGGCCGTTCGGTTATTTCTTCTCACCGGAGCTTTCCACCAGTAATCGCGCCACGCTCGGCGGCATGATTAACACTGACGCCTCCGGTCAGGGATCGCTGGTTTACGGAAAAACTTCCGACCACGTATTGGGCTTGCGGGCGGTACTCCTGGGTGGCGATATGATTGACACCCGAGCCATGCCGACGCCGTTGGCGGAAACGATTGCCAACGAAGATACGGTTGAAGGCCGCATTTATGACCGGGTGCTCAACAGCTGCCGCGCTCAACGGGCGTTGATCCTGGAAAAGTTCCCCAAGCTTAACCGCTTTCTGACCGGTTACGATCTGCGCCATGTGTTCAGCGATGATCTGCAAACCTTCGATCTGACGCGCATTCTGACCGGTGCCGAAGGGACGCTGGCGTTTATCACCGAGGCGCGGCTGGATATTACGCCGCTGCCGAAGGTGCGCCGGTTGGTGAATGTTAAATACGACTCCTTTGATTCCGCACTGCGCAACGCGCCCTTTATGGTGGAAGCCAAGGCGCTGTCGGTCGAGACTATCGACTCCAAGGTGCTGAACCTGGCACGCGAAGATATTGTTTGGCATTCGGTCAATGAGCTAATCACCAACGTGCCGGATAAAGAGATGCTGGGTCTGAACATCGTTGAGTTTGCCGGCGATGACAAGGCACTGATCGACCGGCAAATGGAGGCTTTGTGCCTGCGGCTGGATGAGCTAATCGCCGAGCGGCAGGGCGGAGTGATTGGCTATCAGATCTGTGGCGATCTGGACGGTATCGAGCGCATTTACAACATGCGTAAAAAGGCGGTTGGGCTATTGGGCAATGCCAAAGGGCGTGCCAAACCAATCCCGTTTGCCGAGGATACCTGTGTGCCGCCGCAGCATCTGGCAGACTACATCGTTGAATTCCGTCAGTTGCTCGATAGTCATAATCTGAGCTACGGCATGTTTGGTCATGTGGATGCCGGTGTGTTGCATGTGCGTCCGGCTCTCGACATGTGCGACCCTCAGCAGGAAGTGCTGATGAAGCAGCTTTCCGACCAGGTGGTGGTGTTGACCGCCAAGTATGGCGGCTTGCTGTGGGGCGAACATGGCAAAGGGTTCCGCGCCGAATACAGCCCGGCGTTCTTTGGCGACGAACTGTATCTGGAGCTGCGCCGAATCAAGGCCGCTTTCGACCCGGACAACCGGCTAAACCCCGGCAAAATCTGTCCGCCGTTGGGCGTCGATGCGCCGATGATGAAAGTGGACGCCGCCAAACGCGGTACCCTCGATCGTCGCATTCCGGTCGAGGTTCGCACCTCGTTCCGTGGTGCCATGGAGTGTAATGGCAACGGTTTATGTTTCAATTTTGACGTCCGCAGCCCAATGTGTCCGTCGATGAAGATCACCGGCAGCCGCATTCACTCGCCAAAAGGGCGGGCGGCGCTGGTGCGTGAATGGCTGCGTCTGCTGTCCGAACAGGGCGTCGACCCGCTGGCACTGGAAAAGCAACTGCCGCAGCAACGTGTCAGCTTCAGGGCCCTGATCGAGAAAACCCGCAACAGTTGGTACGCCGGCAAAGGGGAGTACGATTTCTCGCATGAGGTGAAAGAGGCGATGTCCGGCTGTCTGGCCTGTAAGGCCTGTTCAACGCAGTGTCCGATCAAAATTGACGTACCCGGCTTCCGTTCACGTTTCCTGCAGCTTTATCACACCCGCTATCTGCGACCGGCGCGTGACTATATGGTCGCCGGAGTAGAAAGTTACACCCCGCTGATGGCGAAAGCGCCAAAAGTGTTCAACTTCTTCTTCAGGCAGCCTTGGGTGCGTGAGCTGAGCCGCAACAGTATCGGCATGGTTGATTTGCCGCTGCTTTCCAGCCCGACGCTCCGCCAACAGCTCTCCGGCCACGGCGCGCTCACCATGACGCTGGAACAGCTTGAAGCGCTGAATCCGCAACAACGCGAACAGCACGTATTGATCGTGCAGGATCCGTTTACCAGTTATTACGATGCCAAAGTGGTGGCCGATTTTGTGCGGCTGGTGGAAAAACTCGGCTATCGGCCGGTGCTGTTGCCGTTCTCACCCAATGGCAAGGCGCAGCATATCAAAGGCTTCCTGATGCGCTTCGCCCGTACCGCGCGCAAGACCGCCGATTTTCTCAACCGGGTGGCAAAGCTCGGCATGCCGCTGGTAGGGGTCGATCCGGCGTTGGTGCTGTGTTACCGCGACGAATATAACGAGATCCTTGGGGAAGCTCGTGGTGACTTCCGGGTGCAATTGGTGCACGAATGGCTGCAACAGTTGCTGGCCGAGCGTGCCGAGCAGCCTGCAACCGGTGAAGCCTGGTATCTGTTCGGCCACTGCACCGAGACCACGGCATTGCCGACCAGTGGCCAACATTGGACGTCGATTTTTGCGCGCTTTGGCGCCAGGCTGGAAAATGTCAGCGTTGGCTGTTGTGGTATGGCGGGTACCTACGGACATGAAGTCAATAACTTGCAGAATTCACTCGGCATTTATGAGCTATCATGGCACCAGGCGCTGCAACGTTTGCCACGGCAGCGTTGCCTGGCGACCGGCTATTCCTGCCGCAGCCAGGTCAAACGCATTGAGGGTAACGCGGTACGACACCCATTACAGGCACTTCTGGAGATGATTGAGTGAAACTGTGGAAAAGAGAAACGACGCTGGAACAACTAAACCATGCTGGTGAAGGCTGCATGGTCAGTCATGTCGGCATCCGGTTTACCCGGCTGGAGGAGGACTACCTCGAGGCCACCATGCCGGTAGACCAGCGCACCCGGCAGCCGTTTGGCCTGTTGCACGGCGGGGCATCGGTCGTGCTGGCAGAGTCGATGGGGTCGATGGCCGGTTACCTGTGCTGCGAAGGCGAGCAGAAGGTGGTGGGGTTGGAAATCAACGCCAACCATTTGCGTGCAGCATTTGAAGGCGAAGTCCGCGGCGTGTGCCGTGCGCTGCACGTTGGCCGTCGTCATCAGGTGTGGCAAATCGAAATCTTCGATTCGCGCGATCGCCTGTGCTGCACCTCGCGTCTGACTACCGCAGTTATAGATTAAGCGTTTTACCCCGCAGGCAGCCCTGTCTGCGGGTATTTCTTCGTTCAGCCGGTTTACAGCTGGAAGGGGACCCGCTTGACGAAATCCTTCTGGAAGGCGTTAGCCTTCTCCCAGGTGCCTTCCATCGAATACTTCTGGCAGATCAGGGTCAGGGTATGACGGGCAAAATGATAGCTCTGAACCCGGAACAGCTGACAGCGCTGCGGATTATTGATTTCCACGATCAGCCGATTATGCAGTTTGCTCAACGCATGCAGGTAGCTTTCATCATCGCCATTCTCCAGACACAGATTCGCCATGTTAAGACTGACGTTGTTATAGCGTTTCAGGTGGTTGATGTTGCACTCAGGCCGCCGAAGTGACGCCTCCGCCATATAGAAATCAACCGTGGCGTCGCGCACGCTGAATTTGTAGTCATCAATTTTACCCAACAGCCACGCACTCATCGAGATATTCATGTGCCCACGCCCAATTCAAATTGAATGATAATCATTATCATATTTACTGGCGCGTTGGTGATCAATCATTCTGTTGAAATATTTATCGTCAACAGGGGATGCATAGGGGCAGCCGCAACCCAATATAGCCAGTAACGACTAAACTTTAATCAGAGGTTGCCGCTTCTGCTGGCTAAGTTGGGTGAGTGGAATGGCGTAAAATGCGCCTTATTGTCGATAAACGCATTTTTAAGACAGACAAAATTCAGAAATAGGTATTTTCTATGAATGTTTAAATCGACATAAAAAGCCCGGCCCTGTAAAGCGTTCGAGCCAATGGGCAAGCGCCATGGTGATACAGGATGTGCAGTAAATTCATAAGGATAAAATGATTCCATTTCTGACCGGCAGCGCCTGGTGCACTGACTGTCCCGCGCGCTTGCCGCATGCCGAAGTGAAAATCCGGGCTTTTAGCGGATACCCCTGTAAAACAAACGGTTGAAGTGATAATCGTTATCACTAACATAGTAGCAACCCAGATTGGCTGTGGTAAAACACGAGTGTGAGGTAGGCCATATGCAAACGGAAAATGTCGGCACTTTTTCTCTGGACGAAAATGTCTGGCAAGGCATTTTGCTCAGTGACAATGCCGTACAACAAATTACAAAACTAATGCAGCAGGACTCGCAGGTGAAGGGGCTGCAACTCGGGGTGAAGCAGTCAGGCTGCGCCGGGTTTGCCTATGTGCTGGATCTCACCCGTGCTCCTGCTGACGACGACCTGCTGTTTGAGCGTGATGGCGCCAAGCTGTATGTGCCGTTGAAAGCCATGCCGTTTATCGATGGCACCACGGTAGATTTTGTCCGTGAAGGGCTGAATCAGATATTCAAATTTAATAACCCTAAAGCTCAGCATGCCTGCGGGTGCGGCGAGAGTTTTGGCGTTTGAGCGATGCAATCAACATGACACGAAGCAATGTAGAAATGCCTAATGAAGTGCAGGCTTGGGTCAGCGAAGGTCGCTACAAAGAAGGTTTTTTTACCCAGTTGGCCACCGATGAGTTGGCGATGGGCATCAACGAAGACGTGGTGCGCGCGATCTCGGCCAAGCGTAACGAACCTGAGTGGATGCTGGAGTTCCGCCTGGAAGCCTACCGTGCCTGGCTGCAAATGGAAGAGCCGCACTGGCTGAAAGCGAACTACGAGCGCCTGAACTATCAGGATTACAGCTATTACTCGGCACCGTCCTGCGGCAGCTGTGATGATGCCTGTGGCTCGCAGCCCGGCGCGGAGCAGCAACCTGGCGCGCCGACGGACAACAATTACCTGACCAGCGAGGTTGAACTGGCGTTTAACCAGCTTGGCGTGCCAGTGCGTGAAGGCAGCGAAGTGGCGGTGGATGCTATCTTCGATTCAGTTTCGGTTTCGACCACCTATCGTGAAAAGTTGGCGGAGAGCGGGGTGATTTTTTGCTCGTTCGGTGAAGCCATCCATGAATACCCGGATCTGGTGCGCAAATATCTCGGTCGCGTAGTGCCTTCCAACGATAACTTCTTTGCCGCCTTGAATGCGGCGGTGGCCTCCGACGGTACCTTTGTCTACGTGCCGAAGGGCGTGCGTTGTCCGATGGAGCTGTCGACCTATTTCCGTATCAATGCCGCCAAAACCGGCCAGTTCGAACGCACCATCCTGATCGCCGATGAAGGTAGCTATGTCAGCTACATCGAAGGCTGTTCGGCCCCGGTGCGCGACAGCTACCAGCTGCATGCGGCAGTAGTGGAAGTGATCCTGCACAAAGACGCGGAAGTGAAATATTCGACGGTGCAGAACTGGTTCTCTGGAGGTGACAGCAAGGGCGGCATCCTCAACTTTGTGACCAAGCGTGCGCTGTGTGAGGGCGCGGGTTCGAAAATGTCGTGGACCCAGTCGGAAACCGGTTCGGCAATCACCTGGAAATACCCAAGTGTGATCCTGCAGGGGGATAACTCTATCGGTGAATTTTTCTCGGTGGCGCTGACCAGCGGCCATCAGCAGGCGGACACCGGCACCAAGATGATCCACATCGGCAAGAACACCCGTTCGACAATCATCGCCAAAGGCATCTCCGCCGGGCACAGCGAGAATACCTACCGCGGGCTGGTGAAGATCCTGCCGGGGGCAGAAAACGCGCGTAACTTTACCCAGTGTGACTCGATGCTGATCGGGCCGGATAGCGGCGCTCATACCTTCCCGTATGTTGAAGCACGCAACAACAGTGCGCAGCTGGAACACGAGGCGACGACCTCAAAAATTGGTGATGACCAGCTGTTCTATTGTCTGCAGCGTGGCATCAGCGAAGACAATGCCATTTCGATGATCGTCAACGGGTTCTGTAAGGACGTGTTCTCTGAGCTGCCGCTGGAGTTCGCCGTTGAGGCACAGAAGCTATTGGCCATCAGCCTGGAACACAGCGTGGGCTAACCGCCGGATTTACAGCGCGAAAGCGCGACCTAAGGACACTGCATGTTAAGTATCAAGAATTTAAAAGTCAGCGCGGAAGGCAACGAGATCCTCAAGGGCTTGGATCTGGAAATCAAACCGGGTGAAGTGCATGCCATCATGGGGCCGAACGGCTCGGGCAAAAGCACGCTTTCTGCGACCCTGGCCGGGCGCGAAGAGTACGAAGTGACCGCGGGTGAAGTGACCTTCAAAGGCAAGGATCTGCTTGAACTGGCACCGGAAGACCGTGCCGGTGAAGGGGTGTTCCTGGCGTTCCAGTATCCGGTGGAGATCCCCGGCGTCAGCAACCATTTCTTCCTGCAAACCTCGGTTAATGCGGTGCGTAAATATCGCGATCAGGAACCGCTCGATCGCTTCGATTTCGCTGATTTTATCGAAGAAAAAATTGAGCTGTTGAATATGCCGCCCGATCTGCTGACGCGTTCGGTTAACGTTGGCTTCTCCGGCGGCGAGAAAAAGCGCAATGACATCCTGCAGATGGCAGCGCTGGAACCGGATCTGTGCATTTTGGATGAAACCGACTCCGGTTTGGATATCGATGCGCTGAAAATTGTCGCCAACGGCGTTAACTCACTGCGGGACGGCAAGCGTTCGTTCATTATCGTCACGCATTACCAGCGCATTCTGGACTACATCAAACCGGATTACGTTCATGTTCTTTCCCAGGGGCGCATCGTCAAATCCGGCGATTTCACCCTGGTGAAACAGTTGGAGGAGCAGGGCTATGGCTGGCTTACCGACGAACAATAATTCGCGCGCGCTGCAGCAACTCTACAGTCTGTTTGAAGCCCGTGGCGGCGAGCATTCCGCCCATGCTTTGGCACACTGGCAACAGGCTTTGCGCCTGGGTTGGCCGACCCGCAAGCACGAAAACTGGAAATATACCCCGCTTGAAGGTTTGCTGGAGCAACAGTTTCTGGAACCGCCGCTCGAGCCGGTCACCGCCGCTCAGCGGGATGCACTGGCGCTGGATATCGACGCCTACCGCCTGGTGTTTATCGACGGGCGTTTCAGCGCGGCATTGAGTGACAGCGAACTGGGCGATTACCAGTTTGACGTGGCCCCCTACGGGACGCTACAGGCGTTGCCGGAGCCGATCCAGGCCGAAATATTCCTGCATCTGACCGAAAGTCTGGCGCAGGAAACCAGCATTGTCCGCGTGGCGGCCGGCAAAATTGCAAAGCGGCCGTTATATCTGCTGCATATCAGCAGCGGACGCGGCGCTGAAGGTGAAGTGAATACCGTCCATCACCGCCATCATCTTGAGATTGCGCGTAATGCGCAGGCTGAGGTGATCGAGCATTACGTCAGCCTTAACGACGCCGCGCATTTCACCGGCGCACGCCTGACCGCTAACGTGGGTGACAATGCTCAACTGCAGCACTGCAAACTGGCATTTGAAAGCCAGCCGAGCTACCACTTCGCCCATAACGATCTGGTGATTGGCCGCGACGCGCGGGTGAAGAGCGACAGTTTCCTGCTTGGGGCGGGGCTGACGCGGCATAACACCAGCGCACAGCTCAACGGTGAAGGCTCCCACCTGGCGATCAACAGCCTGGTGCTGCCGGTCGGTAAAGAGGTCTGCGATACCCGTACTTACCTGGAGCATAACAAGGGGTATTGCGAGAGTCGCCAACTGCACAAAATAGTGGTCAGCGATCGTGCCAAAGCGGTGTTTAACGGCATGATCAAAGTGGCTAAACACGCGATTAAAACCGATGGTCAGATGACCAACCACAACCTGCTGCTGGGCAAGGTGGCGGAGGTGGATACCAAGCCGCAACTGGAAATCTACGCAGACGACGTAAAGTGCAGTCACGGTGCTACCGTTGGGCGCATCGATGAAGAGCAGCTGTTTTATCTGCAATCACGCGGTATCGACAAGCATGCGGCGCAGCAGATGATCATCTTTGCCTTTGCTGCGGAGCTGACCGAGGGGATTGGCAACGACACCCTCCGTGAATCGGTGCTGGCGCGGATTGCGCAGCGCCTGCCGGGGGAGGTTGCATGAGTTTTCCTATTGAACGGGTACGCAGTGAATTTCCCCTGTTGGCGCGCGAGGTCAATGGTCAGCCGCTGGCTTACCTCGACAGCGCCGCCAGCGCGCAGAAACCGCAGGTAGTGATCGATCGCGAGCTGGATTTTTACCGTCATGGCTACGCGGCAGTACACCGGGGCATCCACACGTTAAGCGCCGAAGCGACGCAGGAAATGGAAGCGGTGCGTGACAAGGTGGCGGCGTTTATCAATGCCGGCTCGGCGGAAGAGATTGTATTCGTCAAGGGCACTACCGAAGGCATCAATCTGGTAGCCAACAGCTTTGGTCGCCACTTTTTGCAGCCCGGTGACAGCATTATTATCACCGAGATGGAGCACCACGCCAACATCGTACCCTGGCAGATGCTGGCGCAGGAACGCGGATTGAACCTGCGCGTCTGGCCGCTACAGCCAGATGGTACCCTGGATTTGGCTCTGTTGCCGGGGTTGATCGACGCTACCACCAAACTGCTGGCATTGACCCAGGTGTCTAACGTGTTGGGCACGGTGAACCCGGTACAGGAAATTACGGCTCAGGCGAAGGCTGCGGGCCTGAAGGTACTGATTGACGGTGCGCAGGCAGTGATGCACCAGCGGGTGGATGTTCAGGCGCTGGATTGCGATTTCTACGTGTTCTCCGGGCATAAGCTGTATGGGCCTTCCGGCATCGGTATTCTTTACGGTCGTCAGGCGCTGTTGCAGCAAATGCCACCCTGGGAAGGGGGCGGGTCGATGATCCAACAGGTCAGCCTGACGGAAGGGACCACCTACGCCGAGCCACCGTGGCGCTTTGAGGCCGGTTCACCCAACACCGCCGGCATGATGGGGTTAGGTGCGGCGATTGATTATGTGAATGCGCTGGGGCTGGAGGCGATTGGTGACTACGAGCAGTCACTGATGCATTACGCGCTGGAGGCCCTGCAACAGGTACCCCGGCTTAAAATCTACGGCCCGGCAGAGCGTGCCGGAGTGATCGCCTTTAACCTGGGTGAGCACCACGCCTATGATGTCGGCAGCTTCCTGGACCAGTACGGCATTGCCATTCGTACCGGACACCACTGCGCGATGCCGCTGATGGCGTTCTATAATGTGCCGAGCATGTGCCGCGCTTCGTTGGCGTTATATAATACGCGCGATGAAGTAGACCGGCTGGTGGCTGGGTTACAGCGTATCCAAAAACTGCTGGGATAGGACAGACCGGAGCTTAATCCCTCCGGATGAATCAATGTCTGTAGTCAGTGACATGGGGTCGGCATGCCGGCCCCTGAATGATTGAAAGGATCCTCATGGCGAACTTGCCGGACAAAGATAAGTTAGTGCGTAATTTCTCCCGCTGCCTGAATTGGGAAGATAAGTACCTGTATGTCATTGAGCTGGGCGCCAAGCTGCCGGCACTTGACGATACTGAACGTCAGGCGGGCAATCTGATTTCCGGCTGTCAGAGCCAGGTATGGATTGTGATGCAGCTTGATGATCAAGGGCGTGTTGAATTCCATGGTGACAGTGATGCGGCCATCGTCAAAGGGTTGTTGGCCGTAGTGTTTATTCTTTATCACCAAATGACGCCGCAGCAGATTGTCGAACTGGATGTTCGCCCCTTCTTCGCCGAATTGGCATTGAGCCAGCACCTGACGCCGTCACGCTCGCAAGGGTTAGAGGCGATGATCCGCGCTATCCGCAGTCAGGCTGCCAAATTCTGACATAGCGGTGAGACTCATTGATGCGTTACTGGTGTTTCGTGTGTCAATGAGTCTTTACAAACCCCAAACACTCCGTTCGTTCGCCCCGCAAAACAGTGACATATCAGCAGCTTACCCCTTGACGTTACATTGACAAATCCATAAAGCGATTACGTTATAACATGTTGATTTTTAGAGGACTTATTGCCTTTAACTGCAGCATTGCTAGTATTAATCAGGTCTTGTCTGATTTACCCGCCGCCAAGTGCCCGTTAGCCTTGTGGCCGAACCGTAATAAGCATAATAGGGATGATAATGAAACGTGCGTTGAGTTTAATGGGCATGCTATTTGCCACCGTACTGACTGGCACCCAGGCCGCCAGTGCGAGCGAATATCCGCTGCCGCCGCCGGACAGCCGTCTGATTGGCGAGAACACCACCTATACCGTACCCAATGATGGCCGCCCGTTGGAGGCGATTGCCGCTGACTATAAAATTGGTTTGCTGGGTATGCTGGAGGCCAATCCGGGCACCGATCCCTTCCTGCCCAAGCCGGGTTCGGTATTAACTATCCCGACCCAGATGCTGCTGCCGGATACCAAACGAGAGGGGATCGTGGTCAACCTGGCCGAACTGCGTCTGTACTACTACCCGAAAGGTGAGAACAAAGTGATTGTTTATCCTATCGGTATTGGCCAGACGGGGATGCATACGCCGCTGCAGGTGACCTCTGTCAGCCAAAAAATCCCGAACCCGACCTGGACGCCAACGGCCAATATCCGTAAACGCTACCTGGAAAAAGGGGTGAAACTGCCAGGAGTGGTGCCGGCTGGGCCTGAAAACCCAATGGGTCTGTTTGCCATGCGTCTGGCAATGGGACACGGTGAATACCTGATCCACGGTACCAACGCCAATTTTGGTATCGGCATGCGCGTCAGCTCCGGCTGTATCCGCCTGCGCCCAACGGATATCGAAGCATTGTTTAATATGGTTCCGCGTGGCACACGCGTGCAGGTAATCAACGATCCGGTGAAAATCTCCGTTGAGCCCGACGGTAAACGCTACGTAGAAGTGCATCAGCCACTGTCGAGAGTTGAAAGCGATGATCCGCAGACCATGCCGATCACATTGTCGAAAACCGAGAAAGCTTTTGTCGGGGATGCGCAGACCGATAAGGCGGTGTTCGACAGCGCGGTTGTACGCCGCTCTGGCATGCCGGTACTGGTTAACCTGGGGCAGAGCCCATCCGAGGTCAGTTTAACGCCTGTAGCCTCACAGGAAGCGAATAAAGGCCTATTCAAGAGCGCACCCATCAGTTCGGTGAATTAAAACGCGGTCTTAATGGGTATTTCCGAGGGGTTCAGCGTGCTGAGCCCTTTTTTTGCGCTTGGTGGCAGGGGGGACAGAGGAGGAACTTGCAGACAAAAAAACGGCGCACATTGTGCGCCGTTTTCAATAACCGAAGCTATCTTACTTTTTGTAAGCGTGTGCTTGGTTGTCCAGACGCTGGTTAGCACGTGCTGCGTCGTCTTTAGCTGCTTGAACGTCAGAACGGATTGCGTTCACGTCGTTGCTCAGCTGGTCAACTTTAGCGTTCAGAGTCTGAACGTCAGAAGACAGTTGATCGATTTTAGCATTGCTTGAACAGCCAGCCAGCATAGTGGAAGCCAGGATTACCGCGCCCAGTACCAGTTTAGTACGATTCATTATAACACCCTCTAGATTGAGTTAATCTCCATGTAGCGTTACAAGTATTACACAAACTTTTTTCGAAAGAGAATAATTTTTTTGGATTGGAGTGCTTTATTTTGATCGTTCGCTCAAACTTGCATCTTCTTTTGAAAAATAGTTAAAAAATGTAGGGAAAACAGCTGGATTCCATGGGACAACTCCGATTTATAATTAGCTAAATAATGAGCAATCCACGGTTGCGTTTTTGAGAAAAGGGTTTACCAGTGCTAAAAAAAACGCCGCTAAGCGGCGTTTTTGTCAAAATAATTATGTCACGTTTTATATTAAAGCACGTGAACCGAGGCAGTATTGGTAGTGCCGCTTGGTACCAGAGCACCAGAAACCATCACCACAACGTCGCCTTTCTGTGCCAAACCGCTGGCCAGTGCCGCTTCTTTACCGATGCGATAGAAGTCGTCGGTAGAGGCGATTTCCTTGACCATCTGTGGGATCACGCCCTTGGTCAGAATAAGCTGATGAGCGGTGGTTTCGTTGGTGGTCAGCGCCAGGATCACGGCGTTAGGGAAGTATTTACGCACGGACTTGGCTGATTTACCGCCGCTGGTGGCAACCACGATCAGTGGTGCATCCAGTTTCTCTGCGGTTTCAACGGCGCCGCGGCATACGGCTTCGGTGATGCGCAGCTTGCGGTTGTCATGCAGGCTGTCGATACGGCTTGGCATCACGCGATCGGTGCGCTCACAGATGGTCGCCATGATGGTAACGGCTTCCAGCGGGTACTTGCCCTTGGCGCTCTCGCCAGACAGCATCACGGCGTCGGTACCGTCCAGAATGGCGTTAGCAACGTCGCCGGCTTCAGCGCGGGTAGGGCGCGGGTTCTTGATCATGGAATCGAGCATTTGGGTGGCGGTGATCACCACTTTACGTGCACGGTTACATTTTTCGATCATCATCTTCTGAGCGAAGATAACTTCTTCTACCGGGATTTCAACGCCCAGATCGCCACGAGCAACCATGATGCCGTCAGAAGCTTCGAGGATTTCGTCGAAGTTGTTCAAGCCTTCCTGGTTTTCGATTTTGGAGATGATTTGGATCTGCGAGCCGCCGTGCGCTTTCAGGTGCTCACGAATTTCCAGCACGTCAGAACGCTTGCGGATGAAGGACGCGGCAACAAAGTCCACGCCCTGTTCGCAGCCGAAAATCAGGTCGCGTTTGTCTTTTTCGGCCAGTGCAGGCAGTTGGATGGAAACGCCCGGCAGGTTAACGCCTTTGTTTTCGCCCAGATCGCCGCTGTTGAGCACCTTACAGACAACTTCGCTTTCGGTCACGTTGGTGACTTCCATGCCGATCAGGCCGTCATCCACCAATACGGTGTTGCCGATTTTCAGGTCAGCGCTAAAGCCGGCGTAGGTGACCGCAACGCGTTCGTTGTTGCCGATAACGCTCTGATCGGTAGTGAAAGTGAAGGTCTGGCCGGCAACCAGCGCCGCGTCTTTGCCGCCTTCCAGTTTCATGGTGCGAATTTCCGGGCCTTTGGTATCCAACAGGATGCCGGCGTTCTGACCGGTTTTCGCCATCACGGCACGCATGTTCTTGATGCGGTTGCCGTGCTCTTCATAATCGCCGTGGGAGAAGTTAAGGCGCATTACGTTCATGCCTGCATTAAGCAGGTTGGTCAGCATTTCTTCCGATTCGGTTTTTGGACCGATGGTACAAACAATTTTGGTCTTTTTCATGACGGAGTTTTCTACAAGTTGTGATGGATAATAAAACGAATAAAACCAGCGGTCAGGCCACTGATAAGGGATTTGAGTCGTGCCTGGTGGTGCAAAACACAGTTAAGGATAGGTGACCAGAGTCGAAATGGGGCGGAAAAATTCAGCCCGCGCCGGGATGCGGGGATGCTGCGCAACGTGATGAGATGAAAATGTGTTGTTATTGCGTTTTCGCAGATCAAGGGCTGAAACCATTCAACTGAAAGACGTTGCGCATTATAAAGGCTAAGCGGCGGGAAACAAAATAAAAAACCGATGCAAAACCTCGGTTCCGTCAAATCAGCAGTAAATATGGCGCAAATGCAAACCCTTAGCCGGTGTTTGTTGCGCAAATAACCACTGCATTGGTGTGAGTATTGTCGATCAGCCTGTGGTGGTGATTTCCCACAGGGTACCTGCCGTCAGACAGAAACAGCCGCTGGCGGTGTTGGCAGGAATAATGATGCTTTCACCGGCTACCACCACCTGAATGTCATTACCCAGGGTAAATTCAAACTCACCGGAAACCACCTGCGTTTGCAGAGAAAAATCGCGCTTTTGCAACTGGCCAAAGGTACCAGCGTCGAATTTCACTTCGGTGGCACGGGCGCCGTTGCTCATGATGCCTTGTCGGCGGATGAGGCCGTTGTCGAGTTTCTCGAACGGGGTCTGGGCGGTAAATGTCAGCATGGATTCGGTCCTGATAAGGTATTCGCCTTGATGATACCTGATACGGCTTGCGGTGACAGGAGCAAAGCTACGGGATCGTACTGGCGAGTGACGGTAGAGGAAGCGCGAGTCGATAGGGTGGAACTGAGGAAACAATGATTTGGTGCGTCCGAGTGGACTCGAACCACCGACCCCCACCATGTCAAGGTGGTGCTCTAACCAACTGAGCTACGGACGCACTGCACTGCTTTTAGATATTTGGTGCGTCCGAGTGGACTCGAACCACCGACCCCCACCATGTCAAGGTGGTGCTCTAACCAACTGAGCTACGGACGCACTGTACTGTTTTTAGGAATTTGGTGCGTCCGAGTGGACTCGAACCACCGACCCCCACCATGTCAAGGTGGTGCTCTAACCAACTGAGCTACGGACGCATCTTTTCCTGTCTGTCATGGCTGACAGCGGGGACGAATATTAACGAGCAACCTGCGTGCTGGCAAGGAGAAAAGCGTAATTTTATCCGGTATTTCACGCGATTGCTGCGCTTGTGTGCAGTGCGGTGATTTTTTCCGCAAACCAGGGGGAGAAGCTGTCGACCGGTTTCACTTGCCGGCCGACAGCGACCCTTAGCGGGTGGAGCGCTGCAGGATCAGCGCCGCCGGTTGTTTTTGCAGCCAGCGCATACGCATGGCCATCATGATGGCGGCGAAGGTCAAGCCAATGATAAAGCCAATCCAGAATCCGCTTGGCCCCATTGCCGGTACCAGGATATCGGTCAGCGCCAGCACATAACCGCTCGGCAGCCCCAGGATCCAATAGGCTATAAAGGTGATGAAGAAGATTGAACGGGTATCTTTATAGCCACGCAGAATGCCGCTGCCGATCACCTGAATAGAGTCGGAAATCTGGTAAATGGCCGCCAGCAGCATCAGGTGCGAGGCCATGGCAACCACCGCCGGACTGTCGTTATACAGCAGGGCAATTTGCTCACGGAAGGTTGCGGTAAACAGCGCGGTACAGCAGGCCATGGCGATACCTACGGCAATAGCCGCGTAGGCGGCAATTCGCGCACCTTCAACCGAGCCTTCACCCAACCGATAGCCGACGCGGATAGTCGCACTGACCCCCAGTGACAATGGCAACACAAACATCAGTGCGCTGAAGTTAAGTGCAATCTGGTGCCCGGCCACGGAAACAATACCCAGCGGCGACACCAGCAGGGCGACGATAGCGAACAGCGTGACCTCAAAGAACAGCGCCAGCGCTACCGGCAGACCAATGCCGAACAGGCGTTTCATCGCCGACCAGTCCGGCCGCATGCTGCTGCCTTCGTGCGGCAGAATGTCACGCTGTGAAGGCGCGCGTTTCACGTACCAGCGCATCGCCAGGAACATAAACCAGTAGACGCTGCCGGTTGCCACGCCGCAGCCGACGCCGCCCAGCTCCGGCATGCCGAATTTACCGTAGATGAAAATATAGTTAATCGGGATATTCACCAGCAGGCCGAGAAAACCAATCACCATGCCCGGTTTGGTTTTCGACAGGCCTTCGCATTGGCCACGCAGCACCTGGAAGAACAGATAACCCGGTGCGCCCCACATGATGGCATGCAGATAGCCCACCGCTTTATCCGCCAACTGCGGGTCGATGTTGTGCATCATGTCGATGACAAATTTGCTGTTATACAGCACGATAATCACCAGCAGTGAGACGGCGGCTGCCAGCCAAAAGCCCTGACGCACCTGATGAGCGATGCGATCGCGTCGGCCGGCGCCGTTCAGCTGTGCAATCACCGGCGTTAGCGCCAGCAGCAGGCCGTGGCCGAACAGGATGGCCGGTAGCCAGATTGAGGTACCCACGGCAACCGCCGCCATATCTGTGGCGCTGTAGGCACCGGCCATAATGGTATCAACCACGCCCATTGCGGTTTGTGATATTTGCGCGATGATCACCGGGATAGCGAGGGCCAATAAGCTACGCGCTTCAATTAAGTACTTCTGCACGCATACACCTTTTCTATTTATTTATGTTGGAGGGAAGGGTCGTCGTGAAAGGACAACAATTAAAAATAGCGGAATTTTCTCAAAAAGATTGTACCCGCTCGGCGTGGTTAAGCAAATGCTGTGATGAAATAGTTATTAAATGCGCAGCTGCAGATTTTTTGTCGCCTCGGGTTTGGTTTTCCTCGTCAACTGGGGCAAACTGCCCCAAGCGCTTTAAACATTTTTAGAAAGAAGAGGCCCACATGTTTACCGGTATCGTACAAGGCACCGCGCCGCTGGTCGCCATTGATGAAAAATCCAACTTCCGTACTCACGTCATCGAGATGCCCACTGAACTGCTGCCCGGGCTGGAGCTTGGCGCGTCGGTGTCTCATAACGGTTGCTGTCTGACCGTCACTGCGGTAGAGGGCAACCGCGTCAGTTTTGATTTGATCAAAGAAACGCTGCGCCTGACCAATCTCGGTGAGTTGGCATTGGGTGACGTGGTCAACATCGAAAGAGCGGCCAAATTTAATGATGAAATTGGCGGTCACCTGATGTCCGGCCATATTATCTGCACGGCAGAGGTTGCCAAGATTTATACCTCTGAGAATAATCGTCAGATATGGCTGCGCATGCCGGACGCGGAACTGATGAAATACGTTCTGCACAAAGGCTTCATTGGCATCGATGGTATTAGTCTGACTATCGGTGAGGTCGTGAATAACCGTTTTTGCGTACATTTGATCCCGGAAACCCTGGATCGCACCACGCTGGGCAAAAAACGCCTGGGTGATAAGGTGAATATTGAGATCGATCCACAAACGCAGGCGGTGGTTGACACTGTCGAGCGGGTGTTGGCGAGCCGTGAAGCGGCAATGGCGGCGGCGAGTGCGCTGGCGCAGAAAATCTGACGAACGACAAACCAGAGAGGAGCTATCGCGTGAAGTTTTATGGGAAAACGTTGATGTTAACGGCGCTGTTGGCGCTGAGTGCTTGTAGCAGCTCACCGGAACAGGATACCGCCAACACGGCGGCGGATGCAGAGAACGATACCTGCGGCGCGGCGCAATATCAGAACTATGTCGGCAAACCGATGTCAGCGCTGGAAGGCGTGCAGATTGAGTCGCAAGTGCGCGCTATACCGTATAACTCTGCGGTCACGATGGACTTTAACCTGCGCCGGCTGAACTTCCTCGGCGATAGCGATGATAAGATCATCCGGGTGTATTGCGGCTGATATACCCGCGCTGGTCAATACATAAAAAGAACCCCGGTCAGTGCAAGCTAGCCGGGGTTCTTTTATTGCGTGGTGTCGCGATTATCGCGTGACGCGAATACCGCCTTCAACCCCTTTCGGGCTGAATACCACTTGCCACAGTTGAATATCACGTGCGCGGAAGGCGCCGGCGCAGGCGTTCAGATAATAGCTGAACATGCGTTCGAAACGATCGGAATAACGCTGGGCAAGCTGTGGCCACGCCTGTTTGAAGCGTTCGTACCAGGCCATTAGGGTGCGATCATAATCGGCGCCAATATTATGCCAATCTTCCATCACGAAATGCCCCTCACTGGCCTCGGCAATATGCGAGACCGACGGCAAACAGCCATTCGGGAAGATATATTTGTTGATCCACGGGTCAACATTCATATCTGTCCGATTCGAGCCAATGGTGTGCAGCAGGAACAGGCCGTCCGGTTTTAAATTACGTTCCACCACTTTAAAATAGGTGTGGTAATTTTTCGGACCGACGTGTTCGAACATGCCGACAGAAACAATACGGTCAAACTGCAGATGTAAATCGCGGTAGTCTTGCAAGCGGATTTCGACGTCCAGCCCGGCACAGTGCTCCTGTGCCAGTTTTTGCTGTTCGGCGGAAATGGTTACTCCCACCACTGAAACACCATAGTTTTTCGCCGCATAGGCGGAAAGTCCGCCCCAGCCGCAGCCAATATCCAGCAGGTTCATACCCGGCTGCAGCTGCAGCTTTTCGCAAATCATCCGCAGCTTGGCTTCTTGCGCTTCCTCTAGCGTAGTGGCTTCTTTCCAGTAGGCGCAGGAATATTGCATATGCGGATCGAGCATCAGCGTAAACAGATCGTTCCCCAGATCGTAATGTTCTTTACCGACTATCCAGGCGCGTTTCTTCGATTGCAAATTGGTGAGTCGCGCGGCGGCAATACGCAAAGTATCTTTAAGGTGGCGGGGGAGTTTCTTTTCCAGACCGGCACGGACCACGTGTTGAAAGAATATATCCAGCCGTTCACATTCCCACCAGCCGTCCATATAGCTTTCACCCAGGCCAAGAGAGCCTTCTTGCAGAACGCGTTTAAAAAAATTGGGATTTTTAACCTGAATATCGAAAGGGCGTGAGCCGTTTATTTCAATACCGGCCATGCTGAGCATTTCATGAGCGATACGGTACCATTGGTTGTCCTGGATGCTCACATCTTCTATACACGATGAACTCATAGCTTCTCCATCACCTTCTTCTGACTTATGACCCGCCAAAAAATAGCTTAGACAAATTCTGCGGGTGCATACGTTTACCTACGGTAAAAAGTCCCGTGGCGTCTGATATCCGACTATGAACAGAGGAAAATTTTAAGAAGGTTCCTGCGCAAGAAACGCGGGAAAGACAATCCTTAAAAAAGTGTGACGCCATACGCGTACACAACAGCAATTAGTGATAAAGAAATTATAAAAGTGTTATTTTCAAAGGTCGTTTTGAGTATAGGCTTGCCGAGGCGCTTACTCAACTGCAAATCGCACTCGGCAAAAATATTCTTTAAGTGATTATTAATACATATAATTATGACGCTGAGTTAGCATGTTCCTGCCGCGTTGGCCGTTGTAAATCTATTACTTTTCCCCGTTGCAGCACATAGCCCAATGCAGCTAATACTACCGTAGAAACCATCACCGTCACCGTTGCCAACAGCGGCTGGCTGATAAAGGCTGATACCAGCATGCTGGCGACAAAACACAGGCCCAACTGCAGGGTATTTTGCAGCGCTGCGGCTTTGCCTGTGCCTTCCGGGAACGGGGTTAACGCATTTGCCACCACGATGGGGTAGGTGGCACCGTTGACCAGCGCCATCACGCAGAATGGGATCAGCAGCGTGGTGAGCGTGGGCTCGGTCAGCGTGGCAACCAGGTATAACGCCACCATGCTGATGCCATAAGCTACCAGCAGCCACGGCAGTAAGGTGTTGCCATTAATGCGATTTAACGCGGTGCGGCAGCCATAACCCCCTAACAGGAAGGCCAGGGTCTGTGGCACATAGCTCAGGCCGATATCATTTGGGCTGTACCCCATATCGCCAAGTATAAAGGGTGAACCGGTCAGCCAGGCGAAGAAGCCGGCGGAGCAGGCGGCAAAGATGGTAACGCTGCCGCTGAACACTGGCGATTTCAGCAGTTGCCAGAAGGTCAGGCCGTTTTTATTTTCCGCGGAAGGCAGCGTTTTGGCATTTTCTTTCAACAGCAGAGTCGGCAGCAGGAGAACCAGGGTAATGCCCAGCAGCACGGCGAAAATGGCACGCCAGCCCATGTGGTTCAGCAACCAGGCGCCGACCAGTGGCGCCAGCGCCGGTGAGAGGGCTACCAGTGGCATAATGGTGGCGAATACGCGGTTTGCCTTGCCTTCGCGGTAGCGGTCGATAACCAGTGCCTGCCAGGTGACGGCGGCGGAACAGACGCCAATTGCCTGGATAAACCGCAGTGACCACAGTTGAACGGCATTTTGTACCCACAGCATACCCAGGCATCCCAGAGCAAACAGCGCCAGGCCAATCAGCAACACCGGTTTACGGCCGAGACGGTCGGAAAGCGGCCCCCAGAGCAGTTGAGCAAAGGCAAAGCCGGCCAGGAAGATACTGAGGCTGGCACTGATCGCCCCGGCGGAAATTTGCAGGTCCTGCTGCATCACACCAAAGGCGGGCAGGTACATGTCGGTGGCCAGGTAACCCAGCATACTCAGGCCGGCAAGGTAGAACATAAAACCAAAGGAATTTCGCATGGTATTTCTCGTTAATATTTTAATGTCGCAGGTTTTTAGCGCCGGCAAGTGTATCCGGCTGGATCTCTGCTTGTGAAACGGTAATATTTGCGAGGTGCTGTTAAAAAAATTGAAGGCAAGGTTATGTGGTCTGAATATTCTCTCGATGTGGTAGACGCGGTCGCCCGCACCGGCAGCTTCAGCGCAGCGGCGCAGGAGCTGCACCGAGTGCCCTCGGCGGTCAGTTATACCGTGCGACAATTGGAACAATGGCTGGCGGTTCCGCTGTTTGAACGGCGTCATCGTGACGTGGAACTGACCCCGGCCGGCGTGGTGTTTGTGCAGGAAGCGCGCAGTGTCATCAAAAAAATGCTCGACACCCGCCGCCAGTGTCAGCAGGTGGCTAATGGCTGGCGTGGCCAACTGAAAATTGCGGTGGACATCATTGTTAAACCCCAGCGTTGTCGCCAACTGGTGCTGGATTTTTATCGCCATTTCCCTGACGTAGAACTCTTGGTTCAACCTGAGGTGTTTAACGGCGTATGGGATGCGCTGGTGGACGGACGTGCTGATATGGCGATTGGGGCGACGCGTGCGGTGCCGGTCGGCGGCGGGTTTGCCTTTCGTGATATGGGCGACATGCGCTGGTTGTGCGTGGTCAGTCCACAGCATCCGCTGGTGGCGCTGGATGGCCTGTTGAATGATGAGCAACTGCGGCCTTTCCCGTCGCTGTGTCTGGAAGATACCTCGCGCAACCTGCCCAAGCGGGTCACCTGGACGCTGGATAACCAACGGCGGTTGGTGGTGCCGGACTGGGCCTCGGCGCTGGATTGTCTGTGTGCCGGCCTGTGTGTTGGCATGATGCCGGCGCATCAGGCATTGCCATTGGTACTGCGTGGGGAACTGGTAGCGTTGCAGTTGCAGCAGCCGTTTCCGGCCAGCCCCTGTTGCCTGACCTGGCAGCAAAATACGCCATCACCGGCGATGGCCTGGCTGTTGGACTACCTGGGGGACAGTGAAACGCTGAATCAGGAATGGCTAAGTGAAGTGGTGCCGGAAACCACAGCGGCTTCCGGCGTTAGCCATTAGCGGCGGTAATCGATAAATGGGCCGTCAGCGACCGAACGGCGCTCAATCAGCTTCGGATGCACTTCAATCACCTGCGACTCTTCGCGCTTGCTGATAATACGGTCCAGCAACATGGTGAACGCCATCTCACCCAAACGCTCTTTGGGTTGATGAATGGTAGTCAGGGCCGGGGTGAAATAGCGGGCGTTACGCACGTTATCGTAGCCAATCACCGAAATATCTTGCGGCACCCGCAGCCCAAGTTCGTCGGCAGCGCAGATCGCGCCCATCGCCATGATGTCGCCGCCACAGAATACCGCGGTCGGGCGATGTTTTTGCGACAAAATCTGGTGCATGGCCTTGTAGCCGGATTCCGGCTCAAAGTCACCCTGAACAATCCACTCGTCGCGTACTTCGATATTGGCTTCTTCCAAGGCTTTTAAAAAGCCTTGATGGCGGCCGCCACCGGTATTGCGCGATAGTTGGCCTGGAATGGCACCGATATCGCGGTGGCCGCGTTCAATCAGATAGCGCCCGGCCAGATAGCCGCCAGCGAAGGCGTTATCAATGATGCTATCGGTAAAGTCACCGCGGGCTGCGCCCCAGTCCATCACGACCATGGGGATGTTGCGATAGTCTTCAAGCATTCCCAGCAATTGGTCTGGGTATTCCGAACACATCACCAACAGGCCATCGACACGCTTTTGCGCCAGCATTGCCAAATAGGCCCGCTGTTTGTCCAGATTGTTGTGCGAGTTGCACAAAATCAGCGTATAGCCTTTGCTGTAGCAGCTGTTTTCTACCGCCTCGATCACTTCGGCAAAGTAGGGAGCTTCGCTGGAGGTGGCCAGCAGGCCAATCGATTTGGTGTGATTGACCTTCAGGCTGCGCGCTACGGCGCTGGGTGAATAATGCAGCTCTTTAATCGCAGCGCCAACGGCCGCTTTAGTCTCTTCGGCGACGAAACGAGTCTTATTGATGACGTGCGAAACGGTGGTGGTGGAAACGCCAGCGCGTTTGGCCACATCTTTAATCGTTGCCATGTAAAGAATGACTCCTGAACTCACATGTTGCAGTATGTAAGTGTGATGTTAATCGTTTGCCTGCGTAGATCCATCTCCAAAGAAGCGAAAACTGAGTTTTTAGTGTGTTGAAGTCGTCAGCGCTTGGTCAGGAGGGGCATTTTGCCGGTACACAGTTGTGAACTGCGAATTTTGTCCCATATTGAGCCAAAGTGGAAGAGGTAATCGGTATAATAAACCGGGAAATGATAACAAGATTTTATTGTTCAACTGTGTGAAAATGGTTTGACGCATTAATTGTGTGCCTTTTACCCTTGGGAAACCCAATCTGAAAAGGAGTTGTAATGGATACCGATCTGAAAATGTCACTGTTCACCACCGTTTGTGCGCTGGCCGTGATTATTGCTTTCAGCTTCACCGCTGCTTTGAACTGATCCCCTCAAGTAAAACAGGCGCAGCCCGCTGCGCCTGATTGTTTTTCCCCGCGTTACGCCAGGTTCTTTTCCACAAATGCCCAGTTAACCAGTGCCCAGAAGTTTTCCAGGTAGGCAGGTCGCGCATTGCGGTAATCGATATAGTAGGCGTGTTCCCAAACGTCGACGGTCAGCAGCGGTTTATCATCACCGGTCAGCGGTGTCGCCGCGTTCGAAGTGTTAACAATGGCCAGCGAACCCTCTGGTTTTTGCACCAACCAGGTCCAGCCTGCGCCAAAGTTTTTCACTGCGGCGTCGCTAAATTGCTGCTTAAAGGCGGCGAAAGAACCAAATGCCTGATTAATCATCTCAGCCAGTTTACCTTCTGGCTCACCGCCGCCCTGTGGCGACAGACAGTGCCAATAGAAAGTGTGGTTCCATACCTGAGCCGCATTGTTGAAGATACCGCCGTCAGATGCCTTAACGATCTCCTCCAGTGACGATCCTTCAAACTTGCTGCCTTTCAGCAGATTGTTCAGGTTCACCACGTAGGCGTTGTGATGCTTGCCATAATGGTATTCCAGGGTTTCTGCGGAAATGTGCGGCTCGAGGGCGTTTTTTTCATAAGGTAATGCAGGAAGTTCAAACGACATTGCTTTCTCCTTGTACAGTGCCAGTCCACCGACGTAATCATGGGCGATAGGTTGACCTGTTTTTATTGTGGGTATTTAGCTTAACAATTTTCGCGATGAAATACAGGGGGAACGGGCAAGGGATTGAGTACAACAATGAGGGATGCGGGAACTATCAGGGGAGAGCGGCTGGCAGCGCCAGCCGCAAAGAAGATTATCGAATGGTTTTTGGCGTAACTACCCGGCGTGCGCCGATGTAGTGGTTTTGCCAGTAGTCATTGTCGAGTTGGCTGATGCGGATTTCTTCGCCGGTACGCGGTGACTGAATGAATTTACCGTTACCCAAATAAACCCCCACATGGTCTGCCACGCCGCGGTTGTTAATGCGGAAGAACACCAGGTCGCCGCTTTCCAGTTCACTTTTCTTGATCGGCGCTGCGTCACGCAGGTGGTACATCTCGTTGGCAGTACGCGGCATTTTAATTTTAACGATGTCTTTATAGGCGTAATAAATAAGACCGCTGCAGTCAAAGCCGGTTCTTGGCGAGGTGCCACCCCAGCGATAAGGTTTGCCCATTTGGTCCATCAGCTTGGCCATCGCGGTTTGCTTGGCATGCTGGTAGCGTTTTTTGTGCGCCGGGCTGAGCTTCAGTGGCTTTTCATCACCCACCAATTTGGCGGTTGCCATACCGCTTTCGCGATGGCGCCCATAGCCTTTTTTATAGCCCTTCTTCGGCGGGGTCACTTTAATTTTGGCTATTTTATGCGTTTTGTTTTTCGATTTTGCGCTGACGATCTTTTTAGCGGTTTTTTCTGTTTTGGCTTTGGAGACCTTGGCTGTTTTCTGCGGAGTGGTGACTTTCACTTTTTTGCTGCTGGCCTTAACCGCTTTCTTTTTCTTGCGGTCATCCGGCCGGGCTTCGTTTACGTGGCTCTTGCGCTGCTCAGCGGCAACACGTGCCTGTGGCGCTGCGTGCGCCAGATTAAAGAATAGCTGTGTAAACAACAGCACAAAAAGCGTAAGAATTAAACGCATGTCGACGTTACCAACCTTGGCCCCGGAACAGATATCGAATGAGTGACAGTATTCCCGAATTTCGCCATATAAAACAGCGAAGAACTCATAAATGATAATCCATATTGTGAGAAAACGTTAATAGCATTTTTTTTGCCGAAAAATCAAACTGTTGATGTATAAAAAACCAACAGAGACCGCCAGGAAACTTATTAAGTGGCGTTTTTTGACAAGAAATATATTAGTGAAATGGCCGGATTAAAAATGTTATTCTGCGCATATGTTTTGACCGGAAAGGCCCTGCCGGTGAGACGCGACTGACAACGGGGGAATGCCCTTGCAAAAGATGGCGTTTTCTTGCAACTGTTCCAGCCGCTACAATAGCCAGTGTGATGCATGTTGTAGCCATGAAATTTGGCTTGAGGAAGCAATATAATGACGACGACGATTGAAAAAATTCAGCACCAGATCACTGAGAACCCAATTCTGCTGTACATGAAAGGTTCACCGAAATTGCCAAACTGCGGTTTCTCGGCGCAAGCCGTGCAGGCACTGTCTGCCTGTGGCGAACGCTTTGCTTACGTTGATATTCTGCAGAACCCGGACATCCGTTCCGAGTTGCCGAAATACGCCAACTGGCCGACCTTCCCACAGCTGTGGGTTGACGGTGAGCTGGTCGGCGGCTGTGATATCATCATGGAAATGTATCAGCGCGGCGAATTGCAGCAGCTGATCAAAGAAACGGCAGAGAAGTACAAACAGCAGGAAGACCAGCAGCCATAATCGGCTCGGTTTTATTGTTGTAAGTCATCGGGCGGTGCCAGCTAATACTGGGCCGCCCGATTTTTTGTCTTAGTCGGTATTCGTGACCGCCAGCGGCCAACCGCCAAGGCGTTTCCAGCGGTTAACCAGCTCGCAGAACAGCTGAGCGGTTTGCTCGGTGTCATACAGCGCTGAATGGGCCTGGGCACTATCGAAGGGAATATCGGCGGCAATGCAGGCTTTGGCCAGTACCGTTTGTCCCAACACCAGTCCGCTTAACGCCGCGGTGTCAAAGGTGGCGAAAGGATGGAAAGGATTGCGTTTCAGGCTGGCGCGCTCGGCGGCCGCCATCAGGAAGCTGTGATCAAAATTGGCGTTATGCGCCACAATTATCGCCCGGTTACAACCGCGATCCTTAATGCCCTTGCGCACCGCTTTAAAAATAGCGTGCAGTGCATCGTATTCACTGACCGCACCGCGCAGGGGATTACTCGGATCTATGCCGTTAAAAGCCAGCGCTTCGGGTTGCAGGTTGGCGCCTTCAAAAGGCTCCACGTGAAAGTGCAGGGTTTCGTCCTGCTGCAACCAGCCGTCTTCATCCATTTTTAACGTAACGGCGGCAATCTCCAGCAGCGCGTCAGTTTTGGCATTAAATCCGGCAGTTTCTATATCTATCACTACGGGGTAAAACCCACGAAAACGGCCACTCAGGGCGTTAAGATCACTTTTTTCGGCCATCAGTTTCTTATCTTCATCGAATGCAGCGCGCATTATGGCAAATTTTGCGCCCGGTTGCAGGCGGTTATCACGCGGAAAAAAATAAGGGCGCAGAAAGCGCCCCTGGTTGACCTCAGTGGCCGAGGCCATGGCCGGCATGTTTGTTCTCGATCAGTTCGATTTTATAACCGTCCGGATCCTCAACAAAGGCAATAACCGTGGTGCCGCCCTTGACCGGGCCGGCTTCGCGGGTGACTTTGCCGCCGGCATTACGAATGCTGTCACAGGTTGCGGCGACATCGTCCACACCCAGTGCCAGGTGGCCGAATGCGGTGCCCATTTCGTAGCTGTCGGTGCCCCAGTTATAGGTCAGTTCAATCACCGCACCTTCGCTTTCATCGGTATAGCCTACAAACGCCAGTGAGTACTTGTATTCCGGGTTCTCGCTGGTACGCAGCAAGCGCATGCCTAATACCTTGGTATAGAAGTCGATGGCGCGTTGCAGGTCACCGACGCGGATCATGGTATGGAGTAAGCGCATAATTCCTCTGATTGGATGTGCCGTTGCCAATGGCGGATGGATTGAAGCGAATCCAGTATAGCGTTGCCGCATAAGGGATTTCAATGTATGCCATGGCAGGGAGCACTACGACATCAGTGACGTTGTCACTCGGTAGTTAGGCAGGGTAACACAACCGCACACTTTGTCGCCGTGCATAACATGGAAATAGGTACTATAACCGCTGCAAGGAACAGCGCGTCACGATAATGGTGTAGGGCCCGGATTGGACGGGGCTAATTTATAAATTTGGATCGGATTAATAATGACGGTTTATATTTTCATAACAGCAACATCGCGTTTGCCGAGGGAGCCACTTAATGGATGAAATGCTAATTCTGGTTGATGCTGATGATAATCCGATTGGCTCCCAAAGCAAAACGCGGGTACACCAACAGGGGTTACTGCACCGGGCATTTTCAATTTTTATCTTTGATAGCCAGGGCCGCCTGCTGTTGCAACAGCGGGCATTCAGTAAGTATCACTCGGCCGGGCTATGGACCAACAGTTGCTGTGGCCACCCGCGCTGGGGTGAGCCAACGCTGGCCGCGGCTCAGCGCCGCCTGCAGGAAGAGATGGGGTTCAGCACTGAGCTACAACAAGTTTCCAGCTTTACCTATCAGGCTGCGGTACCCGGCGATTTAATTGAGCACGAATTCGATCATATCTACGTCGGTTTATTTGACGGCAAGCCGCAGGGGGCACCTGAAGAGGCCCATAGCTGGTCGTGGACTGATATTCAGCAATTAACGGATGAAACAACGCGCAATCCTGAAAAGTTTACCGTTTGGTTTCTTACAATAATGAAGGATCTTGGAACCAATGAAATGGAACGTTGGGCGAGGTTGGCTGCGAGTTAACTGACAGATTTCCCCTTAAAGGGCAAAAAGCCCGCCGGTAGGTCAATGCCGGCGGGCTTTTCTGTTTTACTTACAGTGTCGGGTAGTCGGTGTAGCCTTCAGCACCACCACCGTAGAAAGTTTCCGGTTTAGGTTCGTTCAGTTCCGCGCTCAGTTTGAAGCGCTCAACCAGGTCCGGGTTGGCGATATAGCTACGGCCAAAGGCCACGGCATCGATAAAGCCTTTATTGATCAGCTCTTCTGCTTTCTCGGCGGTATAGGCGCCGGCCCCGACAATCACCCCTTTAAAGTGGGCGCGTACCGAGTCACGGAAGGCGTCGGAATAAGGCTTGCCACCCGCCCAGTCAGGCTCGGAAATGTGCAGATAAGCGATGTTACGCTTGTTCAGCTCTTCCACCAGATACAGGGCTGCATCTTCCTGATCTTCACCGTTGTCCAGGCCGTTGAACGGACCCAACGGTGAAATACGGATACCAATGTGCTCTGAACCCCATTCAGCGATGCTGGCGTCAACCACTTCCAGTGTCAGGCGCGTGCGGTTTTCGATGCTGCCGCCATACTGATCGGTACGCTGGTTAGATGCCGGAGCCATAAACTGGTGCAGCAGATAGCCGTGCGCCGCATGCAGTTCGATAAAGTCGAAACCGGCCTCACGTGCATTGGCAGTCGCCTGGCGGAAATCGTTAATGATGCCCGGGATCTCTTCAGTTTCCAGGGCGCGTGGGGTAGAGGTAGGTACTCGCACCCAGGCACCGGTTTCGTCACGCACGGTAGTGCGGGTGTCGGCATTGATCGCAGAAGGGGCGACCGGAGCCTGTTGGCCTGGCTGCAGGCTGTTATGGGAAATACGGCCCACGTGCCACAGCTGAACGGCGATATGGCCGTTTTTGTCATGCACCGCCTGGGTGATCTTTTTCCACGCGGCGATCTGCTCTGGGGTATGCAGCCCCGGCGCGCCGGCATAGCCTTTCGCCTGGAAAGAAATCTGGGTGGCTTCGGTGACAATCAGACCCGCGCTGGCGCGTTGGGCATAATATTCCCCCATCAGCGGCGTCGGGATATCACCAGGCTCAATGCTGCGCAGGCGCGTCAGCGGGGCCATAAACACGCGGTTCGGCAGGGTTACAGCGCCAACCTTCAGCGGGGAGAACAACTTTTCAATCTTCATAGTGCATCCTATATTAATAGACCGGTCGACTAGTAACGAATGTAAAACCGCCTAAGGCGGTAATTCATGATAAATCAGGGCATTTTTTTAGCGCTGCGCCGGACGCAACAACAGTTCAATACTTTCCAGTGCGCTGGTCAGCGGGGCGACCGAGTGGCGGATTTTGGCGCGCAAAGAAGCGCCAAGCCACAGGGAATACAGCGTTTCCGCCGTGGCCGCCGGGCTCATGGCCAGCGACAATGAACCTTCGCGGATCCCGCGTTCAATCGCATCCTGCAGGTGACCAATCACCCGGGCACTGCCGGTTTCCAGCGCATGACGCATAGGCTCTGACAGGTCGCTCACCTCGGCAGACAATTTCACCGCCAGGCAGGCGTTATGGCATTCGCTGCGGCAGTGGTAGCTGATCGCCTGAGCGTAATAGCTTAACAATTGGTGGCGTGCATCGCCTTTATCGTCGGCAAACAGCTGCTGCATTGCCGCATCATAGTGTTCGAAATAACGCTGCAGCATCGCTTCGCCAAACACTTCCTTCGATCGGAAGTAGTGGTAGAACGAGCCTTTTGGCACGCCCGCCGTGCTCAGCAGCTCGCTCAGTCCCATGCCGGTAAAACCGAGGCGCAGGCTGAGGGTCTCGCCGGTAGCGAGCAAATGTTCACGGGTATCTGTAGGGCAGTGCGCATGTTTAGTCATAATGGGGGTCAGCATAATAGACCGATTGGTCTAGGTCAATAACAATAAAAAAACCGGCATAAAAATGCCGGTTACGATGAGTGATACTTTGCCTGAATAAAGCGCGGAAGTTAAGCCCTTAGGCGGCTCCCCGGCAGCGCTGCAGAATATCGAGCTGCGGTTGATATTCACGGGTTTGCACGTTCAGCATGCCGAGCATGGTGTGGAACAGGTTATCTTGCGAGATATCATCCTTTTCTGCCATGGTACTCAGGCACTGACGATCAACCTTGAAATTGCGCTCATAGTCCGCAGACACCCACATCAGGAAGGGGACATGGGTCTGCTGGCTTGGGGCAAACACATAAGGTGTACCGTGCAGATACATGCCGTTTTCGCCCAGTGATTCACCGTGGTCAGAGAGATATACCAGCGCGGTGTTGAACTTGTCGCTGTGCTGTTGCAACAGTTTGATGGTGTCGTCCAGCATGGCGTCGGTATACAGCAGTGAGTTGTCATAGGTATTCACCAACTGCTCGTGGCTGCAATCCTGGATTTGATTGCTGTTGCAGGTGGGCGAGAACGTCTGGAACTCTGGCGTGCTGCGGCGGTAATAGGCCGGCCCGTGGCTGCCCATCTGGTGCAACACTATCACGCCGTCGTCTTTCAGGCTGTTGATGTAGTCGTTCAGTTTATACAGCAGCACGTTATCCATACAGACGTCACCGTCGCAATCCTGCGGCAGTTTCAACTTGGTCATGTCAATATGCGGCACGCGATCGCAAGCGCCTTTGCACCCGCCGTCGTTTTCACGCCACAACACATTGACACCGGCATGCGCCAGTACGTCAAGCATGCCTTCCTGATGGGTAGCCTGGGTGGCGTCATAATCCTTGCGTGGCATGTTGGAGAACATGCAAGGCACGGAGATCGCCGTTTCGGTACCGCAGGAACTGGCGTTTTTAAAATACACCACGTTGTCCTGCTTCAGACGTGGGTTGGTTTCACGCCCGTAGCCGCCTAATGAGAAGTTCTCGGCACGCGCCGTTTCCCCGACCACCAGGATCACCAGAGTTTTCTTTTGCTGTGCAGTGATCGCTGGCCCTTTACGTGCATCTTCACCGATTTTCACCAGCGGCAAATTGCGGGTGAAGTAACGTTGCTGGGTAAATTTGATGGTGCCGGAAACGAAGTTCGACGGCGTCAGCATTTTCACCACGCTTTTGTTATTACGGATCAGCGAGGCGTAATCTTTATAAAACAGGGCGGCGATAATCAGGATCACCACTACCGAGAGCATCACGTTAGCGGCACGCAGCCCGACCATGTACCACCACGGGCGAGTTTTACGGATTTCGATAAAGCAAACCAATACCGCCGGTAGAATACCCAGCAGCAACAGCCACAGGCCCATGCGTGGCGTCAGCAACGCCGTTGCTTCCTGGGGATTGGTTTCGAAGGCGTTCTGCATCATATTGCCGTCGATCACCACGCCGTAACTGAACATAAAGTAGTTGGCGGCCGCGCTGCCGAGCAGGAAGAAAATCATCAGTGGCTTACGTAAAAACGGCACGGTCAGCACGCTGAAGATAATATTCAGCGCACAGAAAATCACCACTGGCATAGTAGCGGCGAAAATCACGCTATGGACGTTATCGAAGGTGATATACGACCAGGCCTTATGAAGGAATAACGCATTCTGGAACAGAGTGAAGAATAAGGCGCTGGTGAGGATAAAACCCAGGCTGTTGCACTGTAAGCGTTGACGTAACGACATTGCCAAATCTGAATCCTGATATTGAGTAATGCGCTGAAATTTACAGGATGAAACTTAAGAAAACCTTAGAGATTTGTCATGGTTACGTGGGCGTTTACTTTTGGTTTAGCTTGAGAGACGCCAGACCGGGCGGTCTGGCGAGGGGGATGAAGGCAAGAATGATTAATAGGCGGCGGTAAATTGCGCTTTGATAAACTGCGGTTTTTCGATCTCATCGATAATCGCTACCGCCAGGTCTTCCACCGAGATACCCGCCGGTGCCTGGCCGTTCATCAGCAGTTTGGTGGTCCCCAGGCGGAACTGACCGGTACGCTTGCCGGGTTCCAGCAGTGCCGCTGGAGACAAATAGGTCCAGTCGAGTTGGGAGTCATTGCGCAGTTTGTTGCGTAAATCACGCACGGCCTGAGCACCCGGGCGGATGTTTTCCGGGAACTGCGGGGTATCGACCAGTTCAACGCCCGGAGCCACTTCCAGGCTGCCGGCACCGCCAACCACCAACAGGCGTTTGACGCCGGATTTTTTCACCGCGTCCAGGATCTGTTGTGAGCCCCTGGTGGTTTTCTCGTACAGATTTTCTTCCGCCCAACCAGGGTTAAAGGCGCTGATTACCGCGTCCTGGCCGGCTAGCTGTTTCGCCAGCCATTCGGTGTCGGCGACGTCGCCCAATGCGATGGTCAGGTTTGCGTTGTCGGGCAAGTCTTTTTGCTGACGTGCAATCGCCGTGACCTGCAAACCGCGAGTCAGTGCTTCATCCACCACGCGGCGGCCAACAAAACCCGTTGCTCCAATAATGGCTACTTTCATCTGTTTGCTCCTGTCGTTTATCAGCTCAGACTCACCTGAGCGCGTATCTACAATGTAGTACTTAACAATAGGGTTGATTAGTGCCATATTCATGCTTTCTTGAGTAAGTAAAACTTCATAATCGTGGATAAACTGAATCGAATGGCGGTTTTCGCTACCGTGGTGGCGGAAGGATCCTTTGCCGGTGCGGCCCGGCGGCTGGGCATGACGCCATCGGCGGTCAGCCAGCATATGCGTTCGTTGGAAAAAGCGCTCGGTGTGCCGTTGTTACATCGTTCTACACGACGGCTGGCGCTTACCGAAGCAGGGGCAGCATTTCACCCCGGCTGCGAGGCAATGCTGTTTCAGGCGCAGCAGGCTGAACAACGGCTGGCCGAGTTGCGTGACACTCTGGTGGGGGAGCTGCGTATCGCTACTACCATTGGCATCGGTGGCCGTCCGCTCGCAGAGGCGTTGGCACCGCTGCTACAGGCGCATCCCAAACTGACATTGCGGGTGTTGGCGGACGATCGAATCGTCGACATGATCGAACAACGGATCGACATTGCACTGCGGGTCAATCGTCAACTGGCGGATGCCAATATGATTGCCCACCCGCTGGCGGAATGGCCGATGGTGCTGTGTGCCGCTCCGCGCTACCTTAGCCAGCACGGGGTACCCGAGATGCCGCAGGACCTGGTGCAGCATCGCTGGATCTCCGGCGCTTTCAGCGGCGCTCATCTGGATTTGCATCATCAGGGTGGGCAACAGCTAAAATTGCGTCTGGCGGAAGGGCAGATCGTCAGCGACAGCATGAACGTGATGCGTGCCTTCACCCGCAGCGGCCTGGGGATCTCGATTCAACCGCTGTATGAAATAGAAGATGAATTGCAACGCGGTGAACTGATCCAACTGATGCCTGAATGGCGACCGGCCCCGCTGCGGCTGCACGCGCTGACGCTAGAACGGGCAATGCCGGAGAAAAATCGTCAGGCACTGCGTTATTTACGTGACTATTTTCACCGACATGCCGAAAAGTCACTTGCCAGCGGCGCCGATGGCGTCTTCAATTAGCAAGAGAACGCAGGAGGACGTGTGGCGCAGCAGCTCGAGTTTTTTGATATCCCCAGCCCGTGTCGCGGCATTTGTCAGGCCGACGATCGCGGCTTTTGCCGTGGTTGCCTGCGTAGCCGCGAGGAACGCTTTGGCTGGATGCAAATGAGCGATGCACAAAAACGCGACGTGCTGCGTCTGTGCCACCAACGCTTGCTGCGCCTGCAGCGAGCCAGTAAACAACCGGATGAGCCTTTGCCGGAACAACCTTCGCTGTTCTAAGTCATTTCTGATCTGCCGCACGTAAGCGCGGCTTTCCGCTTCCCACCGAGTTATCCGCTTGTGTATGCTGGCATTAAACAATGTCATGAGGTTTCAACAATGGTAAACCGTGTACAACTCGCGCCGCAGGGGCCTGAATTTTCCCGCATGATTTGCGGATACTGGCGTTTGATGGAGTGGGGCATGTCACCGCAGCAGTTGCTGGCGTTTATTGAGCAGCATATTGAGCTGGGTGTCACTACCGCTGACCATGCGGACATTTACGGCGGCTATGCCTGCGAACAAGCCTTTGGTGAAGCGATGCGCCTGAAGCCTTCACTGCGCCAGTCGATGGAACTGGTGTCCAAATGCGGCATCGCCACCACCGCCAAGCCGGGTAACCCGATTGGCCACTACATTACTGACCGTGAGCATATCGTTTACAGTGCGGAACGTTCGCTGGCGCATTTGCATACCGATTATCTTGACCTGCTGCTGATCCACCGTCCGGATCCGTTAATGGATGCCGATGAGGTGGCCGAAGCCTTTGTGGCGCTGCATAAAAGTGGCAAGGTACGCCATTTCGGCGTATCCAACTTCACCACGACGCAGTTCACACTGCTGCAGTCGCGTCTGCCGTTCTCACTGGTGACCAATCAACTGGAAATTTCACCGATCCATCAGCCGGCTATTCTGGATGGCACCCTGGATCAGTGCCAGCAATTGCGCATCAAGCCGATGGCCTGGTCTTGTTTGGGCGGCGGCCGTCTGTTCAGCGATGCCGAATTCCAGCCGCTGCGTGATGAGCTGCAGGCGGTGGCACAGGAGATTGGCGCCGAGACTATCGAACAGGTGGTCTATGCCTGGGTGATGCGGTTGCCATCGTCACCTTTGCCAATTATTGGCTCCGGCAAGATTGAGCGCGTGCGTTCGGCGCTGCAGGCACAGCAGTTGACGTTGAGTCGTCAGCAGTGGTTCCGTATTCGCAAGGCGGCCCTGGGTTACGACGTACCTTAAATCACCATCGTCATAAGAAGCCGGGCAACCGTGGTTGCCCGGTTTTACTTTTTGATTCTTCAGGGCATCAGGCCAGTACCACCTGGCCGTCCGATAGGCTGTTAAGCCCCAGTCCGACCAGCGTGACCGTATTGCCGCCAAAGTTAAACACCAGATTGTCGTTCACTTCAGAAACAAAATCGCGGAAGTTACCGCCCGCGCTGCTGCCATCGGTCCCCATAAAGACCAGTTTGTCCTGCGTCTGATAGCCGTAAATCTGGTCCTGACCAAAGTCACCACTGAACAGGAAGGTGTTGCTGCCGCCCTGACTGTGTATGACGTCGTTACCGGTGCCGCCGACGAAGGTTAAATTGCCGCCGGCATGGCCGAGCAGGGTGTCGTTGCCATCGTTACCGAACAGCCATTTATCATTGGCGCGCGCCTGTAAGCTGTCATCGCCGGCACCGCCGTTGAGCGACGAAGCATAGGCTTTTAGCCCTTCGCTCGATTTTAATCCGGCGCGGGTAACCTGATGATCCAGCTCTTTGTTGAATATGACCCAAGAAGTTTCTTTAGTGCGCAGCGTGCCAATATCCTCGGCCAGGGTGATGCCGCCTTTGGCATCACGCAGGTAGAGCGTATTGCCGTCGTAGGCGACCTCGCTATTTTTCAATGCATGCTGCAGATCCAGAGTGTTATTGCCTTCGCCGCCGGAAATAATATTAAAACCACCGTTGTCGCGGAAAGTGTCATTACCGGCGCGGCCCTCAAGATAATCGTTCCCTGCGCCGCCCTTGATTAAATCATTGCTGTCACTGCCAACAATAAAGGTCGGGCCGCTGTGTTTTTCAGCGTTGCGATTGAGATCCTCAACCCAGGTAGTACCACGGGTGATATCCGAGAGGTTGGAAACAATCACCGTCGAGTCTTTGCCGGTCAGTGAATAAAACTCTGAATTTAGTACCCTCATCAAGCCGTCCTGATAAAAGAATGGCAGATGGGATAGCCAGGTTGGAATATTCAGGATTGAGAAGGGCAGAATATTCCAGGCGTCAGAAGCATAATGATCGTTGAAATTAACGATATTATTGGTGGCGGAGTCCTGTGGACTGTCATGGACGCCCAATGAGGATAATGTCAGGTTGGTGCCGTCCAGTGCGCGGAAAACCGGGTCATTTTCATAACCGATATTAATCACCTTGCCGCCAGTCTCATATTGCGTTGGCGAGGCGAACGCCACATAGTTCGATGGCGCGTAGAAGCCACCCCAATTATCGTCGCTGAGTGCCGCCATGCTATTTACCGCCAGCCCACCCAGACTGTGGCCGCTGATGGTCACATCATCACCGCTCAGGCCGTGTGCCTGGGCGAATTTGGCGACATCCCCCAACAGGGTTCCGAAGGCCTTCAGGCTGTAATTGTCGGCATAACCGGCAGGGCCAAAACCCGCCAGCAAGTCATTAATCAAATCTCCAATGCTATCGGTAATTAGGGATTCTCGCGGGCCGCTGGTGCCACGAAAAGCAATACCAATGGAGGTGAGATTACCTTCGCTGTCATATTTCCCCAAGACTTCGGCCTGTGCGGTGGTGTAACCCGGTGTTTCACCGTAATAGGTACCACGCGCATCGGTTTTGCCGCTATAACCCAATTGGTCGGCACCGATCACTGACCACCCGGCGTTATTTACCGCTTCCAGCGCCGCTTTTTCAGAGTCGGGGTTCCAGGGAATACCGGGTAACCCACCCTGTGATTGTGTGCTGCCAATTAACGCCGTCACCAGGGTTAAGGGTAAACCCAATCCAAAACCGGTATTGTGGTAGCCCTCATCAAAGCCATTGTCGATATTGTGATAGGCGTAGGTAGAAATCGCCAGGGCGTCAGTGAATAACACCTTGGATTTAACCTCGTCGAGCTCTTGATAATTAAAGATTCCCATATCAGTTCCTTATGAATTAGCTGCAGTGCCGGGGTGATCTTTGAATAGCTATTGCAGCTTGTGCTGGTAGAGAGGATATACCGAACGACTACTGGTCAGAGGACCGATGTTGGTAGAATTATTATTAGTATGAATTATTCAGAATGCGAATTTGATCGGCAAAATTGTGCGCATTATGGACGGTTGCGTCACAGATTCCCCTATACTTGAACATTCACAGGTATTCCAAGGAGATTGATTGATGAAACATTATTGGTATGCGGCCTTCGGTCTGATGGCTTGCGGAGCCGCTCAGGCTGCGACGGTGGATGTTGACATGAATCTGGTGACCGGACAGGGAATTGGTCAGGAAATAGGTAAAGTGACGATCAGCGAAACGCCTTATGGCCTGTTGTTTACCCCACAACTCAAAGCGTTACCGGCTGGCGTGCACGGTTTTCACGTTCATGAGAACGGCAGTTGCGAGCCGGGGATGAAAGAGGGCAAAGCGGTTGCTGCACTGGCGGCGGGTGGGCATTTTGATCCGCAAAAAACCGGTAAACACCTTGGTCCCTATGCCGATGGCCATTTGGGTGACCTGCCGGCGATTTACGTTACGGGCGATGGCATGGCCAGCGATCCAGTATTGGCTCCAAGGCTGAAAAAAATCAGTGAAATAACCGGCAGGGCGCTGATGGTACATGCTGGTGGCGATAACCACTCCGATCATCCGAAACCTCTGGGGGGGGGTGGAGAGCGTTTCGCCTGTGGCGTCATTAAGTGATAAAGACGCTTAGCCTGCGGTTGCCGCTGCACTGTCAGGCGGGGTGATAGCCTGTTGTAATTGTTGCAACGAACAATACAGCCGCCAAATTAAACCGGCAAGATCGCGCGCTGCCTGTTCTGGGTGGTGCGCCAGTGCATTACTCATGCGTTGCAGCTCTTGCAAGCTGGCGTCCAGCGAACTGTGCTGTACGCCTTTTTCCGTCATAATGCCCCGCAAACAGTGAATACAGACGTCACGCACCGCCGAGAGCGGGTCGGAGCGGGTCTGCCAGTCACGCAGTTGCCAGACGATATGGCTACAGTTGAGTAGCACGACTCCCCAGCGTAATAACCAACTGCGTGCCTCTTGATCCTGGCTTTGATTCAATTGGCTGATGCGATGATAAATCAGCGATTCAAACTGGCTCTCACTTTGCTGCGGTTTTTTACTCAATTGATCGATAAAGTCTCGCCGCAGAGCGCGGATAATGCGCCGGCTTTTGCGCTTGTCTGAGCTCGGCCGCAAGATCTGGAACGCCAGACCGGCCAACAGCACGCCGACAATTTTGCCGATACTGTCATTGATAAACGACTGATAATCGTAGCTCGGCGGGTTGGTGACGGACAAAAACGAGCCCATAAACACGATCAGTTGCCCCCAGAGTGCAGCATAGGAGGGATTCTGCAGCTTGAGCATCTGCATGGTGACCAGCACTGGGAACAGGAAGGCACAAAACAACCACAAATCATCTATCTGAATCATCAGCCCAAACTTCACCAAGAAACAGACGATCGAAAGCAGTGTCACTGCCTTCAGCAGGGTGGTGATGCTGTTGATAGGGGACGCGGTGGAGGAATAGAGCACACAGCTGATGGCAACCAGCGTCAGGGCCGAACTGCCGGCATCCCACTGGGTGTTAATCCAGTAAGCACAGCCGAGGATAATGCACAGAAAAGTGCGCAGGCCGTTATAGGCGGCCTCGTAACTGTCGGTATGACGTGCCAGAGACGTCACCCGCGGCGGTTGTATTTCGCTGATCGGGGTGGCGTTCTCCAGCCGTTGCAACCAGCGGCTGCAGTTAAGGTACAACCAACAGAAATGGCGTAGGCGTAGCCAAAAGGCGCGGTGGCGGTAATCGGCAGGATCCTGTGGGGCGATCTGCTGCAGGATGCGGGCCAGCCGGTATTTATCGGTATCGGGATTGCGCAGTTCGTTCAGCAGTTGATCCAAAACGGTCGCCAGGTTGGCCGGACGTTCCGGCCAGTTCAGCAGCATGCGGCGCAGGCTGGAGATTACGCTGGTAATGCGCAGTTGCTGATGCAGCATATAGTTGAGCAGGTTATTCTGCCGACGCAGCCGGTAGTGGCTCCAGAAGGCTTGAATACGCAACAGGTTCATGGTCAGGATCTGGCCGATGACCCCTTCATGTGACGTGCGCATCTGTACGGTAATCTCTGGTTGCCACAGCATCGCGGCGTGCTCCAGCAACCGCAGGTGCATGCGCCGCAGGGAGGTCAACAGCGCTTCACCGTCCGAAGTGCTGGGCAGGATCATCATCATCAGCCCGCCGCACAGAATACCGGTAATCACCTCGCACACGCGCGCCTGGGCGATATCAAAAATTTGCTGGGTGTCGGTGACGTTGACCGTACTAAAGGCGATGATGGCAGCGGTATAGCCCGCCAACGCAAAGGCGTACGAGACGTTGTTTTGATAATGATTGGAAATGTAAGTGCACAGGCCGATCCAGGCGGCAATGAACAGCGTGAACAGCCAGGGATCGTTGAGGCAATGACCGGCAATGGCCATTGACGCGGCAGCACCGACCAGGCTACCGAAAACGCGCCCGATGCTTTTACTGATCACGCCACCGACGGTGGGGAAACTAACCACCGCCGCAGAGGTGAGCGCCCAGTAAGGCTCGTCAAGATTGAGGACGAACGCTACCCATAACGAAAGGCACATCGCCAGCGAATTACGCAGCGCATAACGCCATTGCCCACCGCTGGCTTTCCCCCAGGGCGTACGGCTCCATTCCAAAAAAGGCAGGTTCACTGGTTAGCCTTACTGATGAATGGAAATGGTGCAGGTGGTGCCGGCCACCAAGGGTAAATCAGCGGGCACATTCAGCAGTTTTATCCGCACCGGTACGCGCTGTGCCAGCCGTACCCAAGGCACGTTGGGCTTCACGTCCATTAATAAATCACTGCTGCTTTCAACGCTCTGATCGTAAATGGCACGGCCAATGCTTTCTACTTCGCCCCGGAGCTGAGTGTTGCCATTATATAAAACGATATCCGCTTTATTGCCTTCTTTTATATGCCTTAGCTTGGTTTCTTCAAAATAGCCGAGGACATAAAAAGAGTGTACGTCAACCAGTGCGACCAGTGGCGTACCGACGCTGGCATAGTTTCCAACCCGGGCTTGTAAATTGGTGATATAGCCATCGGTAGGGGCATAAATTTTAGTTTTACTTAAATTCCACTTGGCCTGTTCCAGATTGGCTTGAGCGGCTTTATAAGCAGCTTTCATTGCCTGGGCCGCTAAATTTGACTCATCCATGTCTTCTGCAGAAATAACATTTTTTGGCAGGCTGCGACGGCGAGCCGCTTCATGGTCGGTCTTGGCCATATCGGACTGCGCTTTTGCCAGCGCGGCCTCAGCATTGTCGAGCGCAATCTGGTATGGCACGGGGTCGATCGCAAAAATCAGACTTCCCGCAGGTATGAACTGATTGTCATGAACGGTTATTTTCTCTAATCTTCCAGAAACTTCTGGTGTGATATTGACGAGTTCGGCGCGTACCTTTCCATCACGGGTCCACGGGGATTGCATATAATAATTCCACAACCACCAACCGGCGCAGATGGCAATGGCGCAGACGATTACCGTAGAAAAATATTTTAATGTTTTATGTGTCATCGGTTACCAACTCGCTAAAATCCACAGGGAGCCGCTGACTGCAATGACGAAAATAGACAAATCCATCAGCATGGGATGCCAAATTTCGCCGGAATAAATCCAGTCTCGCAGCAGGTGGTGTACCAGTAGCCATAAAACCAGGCCAAGCAACACAGCCTTAAATATCGGCGGAAAATAAAGCGAGGCGCCCAGCACCAAATCGGGTAGCGGGGACGAGGCATGAAGCCATGAAGTATTCACATTAACAATCCCGATGAGTGAATATGTTGAGTCTTTGCATAGAGAATAAACAATAACTGGCCAAATGGTGGCTATTTCCACAATATACATTATATACATTTGTGTTTTTAATGTTAGTTACTCAAAATAGTCTAAGCTCTGGGAGGGTATGTTAGCATGCTAATTATAAGGAGGGGTAAGTGGAGTCAACATTAGGTTCCGATTTAGCACGATTAGTTCGTGTTTGGCGCGCGCTGATCGATCATCGGCTCAAGCCGCTGGCGCTGACGCAAACACATTGGGTAACCCTGCACAGTATCAATCGCTTACCGCCGGAGCAGTCGCAGATCCAGCTGGCCAAGGCGATCGGTATTGAGCAACCGTCATTGGTTCGCACTCTGGACCAGTTAGAAGAAAAGGGGCTGATTACTCGCCACACCTGCGCCAACGACCGGCGTGCGAAGCGTATCAAGCTGACTGAAGCTGCCGATCCCATTATCCGGGAGGTGGACAGTGTGATCAGTTCGACGCGGGGTGAAATTTTAAGTGGGATTACCACTGACGAAGTGCAATTGTTGGTAGGTCTGATTGGCAAGTTGGAACAAAACATTACTGAACTGCAAAATAAACAATAAGAACTTCTTTTTTATACGATTAGATTTCACAGCATCGGAAATGAAACCGGAGGCCTAAAGCCTCCGGTTTTACCTGCTAAGTTCAGCTTACAGTGGGGATACGGTGATGGTGTCGCCAGTGCGAGCCATACGAACGCGTTGCCCCGGGCTGAACTTGGTATTGCCCGCCTTCTGAACCACCACGATGTTCTCTTTCTGGTCGGTCTTGATTTCCAGCTCATAGCCTGAAGTACGGCCGGCAGCTTCACCGATGCTGTTACCGGCTACGCCACCTGCTACAGCGCCGGCTGCAGTCGCCAGGCTACGGCCTGTGCCGCCGCCGACGGTGTTACCGAGGAAACCACCCAGCACGGCACCGCCGATGGCGCCAATGGTGTTCGATGTTTCACTACCCTGGATCTTGACCGGGCGCACAGAAACCAGCGTGCCGTAAGTCACGGTTTGCACCTGTTTGGCCTGCGAGGCGGAATAAACATCGCCGGACATGGAATCATTGGCGCACCCTGCCAGCGTAACTGCGGCGATGGCAACGACGAGAAGACGCTTGATCATATAAAACTCCTGTTGGTAGTAGTCCATAACCTGGGGAACCTTGCCAGGCCAGATTCAGTAAAAATGATAGACAAAGTATGGCTTAAACGCACGTATATCACCATGACTCGTTACTGCACGCAGCTTAACTTTGCCCTGTTCAACCAATAATAAACGGTGGTTTAGCTTTATAACAGCACGGGAAGAAATTCCATTGCGTGTTGAAGCGCTGTTTAGCCGTACTTATCAATATTCGGTGTTGACTAAAAACAGGCACATTGGTCACAGAGGTGAAAAAATACAACATATTTCATGGCGTTAATGTGGCAATTCTGGTTTATTTGTCAGGTCAAAATTTTGCTTCCCCGTATAGGGTAAAGGATGTAGCTATGAAGTCAGGCCGCTATATAGGTGTTATGTCTGGCACCAGTCTGGATGGGGTCGATGTGGTGCTTGCTGCGATTGACGGACGTATGGTGGCGCAACAGGCCAGTTACAGCCATCCGATGCCGCTCCAACTGAAGCAGGATATTCTCGGTATGTGCCAGGGCCAGCAGACCACGCTTTCTGCGGTCGGGCGGTTGGATGCACAGCTTGGTACGTTGTTTGGCGAGGCGGTACTTGGCTTGCTGAAGCAAACCGGCGTGGCGGCGCACGACATCACCGCCATCGGTTGCCATGGTCAGACGGTTTGGCATGAACCCGAGGGGGATGCGCGTTTTTCTATGCAGTTGGGCGACAATAATCGCATTGCCGCACTGACCAATATCACCACCGTTGGCGATTTTCGCCGACGTGATATGGCCTACGGCGGTCAGGGAGCTCCGTTGGTACCTGCCTTCCATCAGGCACTGCTGTCGCACCCGGTAGAGCGCCGTATGGTGCTGAATATCGGCGGCATAGCCAATCTGTCGATGCTGTTGCCGGGGGCGGCGGTGCGTGGCTTTGATACCGGGCCGGGCAATATGCTGATGGATGCCTGGATATGGCGTCATCAATCACAGCCTTACGATAAGGATGGTAGCTGGGCGATGGCGGGGCGCGTTTGCTTGCCGCTGTTGCAACAGATGCTGGCCGATCCTTATTTCTCGCTACCTGCACCGAAAAGCACCGGGCGTGAATATTTTAACGCGGCCTGGCTGGAGCGTCAGCTCGCGGGTCTGGCGGCAGTCAGCCCGGTTGATGTGCAAACCACGTTGACGGAACTGACGGCGGTCACCATTTGCGAACAGGTTCAGTTGGCGGGTGGCTGTGAACGTCTGCTGGTCTGCGGCGGTGGGGCGCGGAATATGTTGCTGATGGCACGGATGTCTGCGTTGTTGCCAGGAACCGAGGTTTGTCTGACGGACGATTTCGGCATTAGCGGCGACGATATGGAGGCGCTGGCCTTTGCCTGGCTGGCGTTTCGCACCTTGTCCGGGCAGCCCGGCAATCTGCCTTCGGTGACCGGTGCCAGCTGTGAAACCCTGCTGGGTGGGATTTATCCGGTTTTGCCTTTGGGGAGCCGTTAGCTCTGTTAGGATAGAAATCGATAGATTTCCCTAAGGAGCAACAGCATGAAAAAAATCATTATTGCCGTCGGCACATTGGTGCTGGCCGGCTGCAGTTATGTTCTGCCGCAAAACAGCCAAACCTTGCATTACCAGTGCGGCACCACGCCGTTGACGGTGTCACTGGACGGTAAGGAAAGCACCGTCAGCCTGCTGATGGACGGTGAGCAACTGAAGCTGAAACAGGTACTGGCCATGTCCGGTGCAAAATACAGCGATGATAAGTACACCTTTTGGTCGAAGGGCCAAAACGCCTACCTTGAGCGTAATGGCAAAGTGATTATGAGCGACTGTACGCTGACGAATTGATCCGACAGTTGCGGCGTCAGAGCGATTGAGATCCTGGCGCCGCTGGCGCAGAATAGAATCACGATTTTTCAGTTGGTTGATAACCGAATGATTGAAAATAATGAATTTGATGTTGCGGACCTGCGCCGCGAATATACCCGTGGTGGTCTGCGCCGTAACGATCTGACGGCCAATCCGCTGGAACTGTTCGAACATTGGCTGAAACAGGCCTGTGACGCCCGCCTGGCGGATCCGACCGCCATGTGTGTGGCCACGGTGGACGAAAACGGCCAGCCCTACCAGCGCATTGTGTTGCTCAAACATTTTGATGATCAAGGACTGGTGTTCTACACCAATCTGGGCAGCCGCAAGGCGCAACAGCTGGCGAATAACCCGCACATCAGTCTACTGTTTCCGTGGCACATGCTCGACCGTCAGGTGATTTTTCTCGGCAAGGCGGAGCGCCTGTCCACGTTCGACGTCATGAAGTACTTCGCCAGCCGGCCGAAAGACAGCCAGATCGGTGCCTGGGTATCGCAGCAGTCATCGCGTATTTCTGCGCGCGGCGTGCTGGAGAGCAAATTCCTCGAGCTGAAGCAAAAATTCCAACAGGGCGAGGTGCCATTGCCGAGTTTCTGGGGAGGATTCCGGGTTAATTTCGACTCCGTCGAGTTCTGGCAGGGCGGGGCCAACCGTCTGCATGACCGTTTCCTGTATCAACGGGACGGGAATGACTGGAAAATTGACCGACTGGCACCCTGATCGGTGAAAATCCCCCTTAAGCGCTGGTACTGATGCCGCTGGCGCTTTATTCTATATCCCCTTCATACTTGAAGCTGCATCTGTGTTGGCGGCGTCCGCGCACCCCCAGTCACTTAGTTGACTAAGCTCCTGGGGATTTACGGCCTGGCCGCCTTGATGCAACCCCAATTATTTTGGGTATAGTCGTCATTCTGAATTTAATATTTCGCCAGTGGGCGAAAGGTCGTGTACCGACAAAGGTGCATTCGTTTATACATGGAGTCATTGATGGCAAGCAGCAACTTGATTAAACAACTGCAAGAGCGGGGCCTCGTTGCCCAGGTTACGGATGAAGAAGCGTTAGCAGAGCGACTGGCGCAAGGGCCAATTGCACTGTATTGCGGTTTCGATCCGACCGCTGACAGCTTGCATTTGGGCCATCTGGTTCCTCTGTTGTGCCTGAAGCGCTTCCAGCTCGCAGGCCACAAGCCGGTAGCCTTGGTAGGCGGTGCCACCGGGCTTATCGGTGACCCGAGCTTCAAAGCGGCTGAGCGCAAGCTGAATACCACCGAAACGGTGAACGAGTGGGTGGATAAAATCCGCAAACAGGTTTCTCCGTTCCTCGATTTCAACTGCGGCAGCAATAGCGCGATTGCCGCTAACAACTATGACTGGTTTGGCGGCATGAACGTGCTGACCTTCCTGCGTGACATCGGCAAGCATTTCTCCGTCAACCAGATGATCAACAAGGAAGCGGTGAAGCAGCGTCTGAACCGTGACGACTCCGGTATTTCTTTCACCGAGTTCTCCTACAACCTGTTGCAGGGCTTCGACTTCTCCGAGCTGTACAACCGTCATCAGGTTGAACTGCAGATTGGGGGTTCCGACCAGTGGGGCAATATCACCTCTGGTATCGATCTGACCCGCCGCATGCACCAGCAACAGGTATTCGGCCTGACAGTGCCATTGATCACCAAGGCTGATGGCACCAAATTTGGCAAGACCGAAGGCGGTGCAGTCTGGCTGGCACCAGAAAAAACCAGCCCGTACAAGTTCTACCAGTTCTGGATCAATACCGCCGATGCCGACGTGTACCGCTTCCTGAAGTTCTTCACCTTTATGGATCTGGCCGAGATCAATGCGCTGGAAGAAGAAGACAAGAACAGCGGCAAGGCTCCTCGTGCCCAGTATGTGCTGGCGGAAGAGGTGACCGGTATGGTGCATGGCGCGGAAGGTTTGGCTGCCGCCAAGCGTATCACCCAGAGCCTGTTCTCCGGCGCGCTGCACGAAATGACCGAGGCAGACTTCGCTCAATTGGCGCAGGACGGCATGCCGACCATCAAGCTCGATGGTGATGCCGATCTGCAACAGGCGTTGGTTAACGCCGAACTGGTGCCTTCACGCGGCCAGGCGCGCACCATGATCGGTTCCAATGCGGTGACCATCAACGGTGAAAAACAGTCCAACGCCGAATACAGTTTCAGCGATGCCGATCGCCTGTTTGGTCGCTACACGTTGCTGCGTCGTGGCAAAAAGCATTACTGCCTGGTCGATTGGCAGTAAACAAAGTTGCAGCAAAGGGGCCCTCAGCGGCCCCTTTATTTTTAGGGCCTCAGAGCAGGTTTTTGATGAAAAACATTCTATCTATTCAATCTCATGTGGTTTTTGGTCATGCGGGCAACAGCGCGGCAGAGTTTCCGATGCGCCGCATGGGCGTTAACGTCTGGTCGCTGAACACCGTGCAATTTTCCAATCATACTCAGTACGGCAAGTGGACCGGTTGCGTGATGCCGGCCAGCCATCTGACGGAAATTGCCCAGGGCATTGCGGATATAGATCAACTCAAGCACTGCGATGCGGTGCTGAGTGGTTATATCGGTTCGCCGGAGCAGGGCAGCCATATACTGGAGATTGTGCGTCAGGTTAAGCAGGCCAATCCCAACGCCTGGTACTTCTGCGATCCGGTAATGGGGCATCCGGAAAAGGGCTGCATTGTGGCACCGGGCGTGGCGGAATTTCATTGTCAGCAGGCGTTGCCGTGCAGCGACATGATTGCGCCCAACCTGCTGGAACTGGAATTACTGAGTCGGCGTACCCTGACCAACGTAGAGCAGGCGGTAAGCGCCGCACGCGAGCTGATTGCCAAAGGGCCGAAGCTGGTGCTGGTCAAGCATCTGAGCCGTGCCGGTTATAATATCGACTGTTTCGAAATGCTGCTGGTCACGGCTAGCCAAGCCTGGCACATCAGCCGTCCGCTGGTGGACTTCGGCGAGCGTCAACCGGTGGGCGTAGGCGACCTGACCAGTGGTCTGTTGCTGGTTAATTTGCTCAAAGGGGTAGCGTTGGACAAAGCACTCGAGCACGTCACGGCGGCGGTGTATGAAGTGATGCTGACGACCCAGGCAATGGGTGAATATGAGTTGCAGGTGGTGGCGGCTCAGGAGCGTATTGTGCAGCCGGGCTGCGAGTTTAAAGCGGTAAAACTGTAACGCTGACGACAGAGCGCCCCGGCTATTCTCACCGCCGGGGCGCAGGTATTATTTCAAGCCTTCCGCATTCAACGTCGCGTCCACCGCAGGTCGTGCGGCCACGCGATCAAAATAGGCCGAAAGCTGACTGCGCTTTTTGATATCAAACTGCAGGGCGATGGCCCAGCGCAGAATGGTGAACAAATAGGCATCCGCCACGCTGAACTTGTTGCCCAACAGGAAATGCTGCTTCGCCAGCACCGAATCCAGATAGTCGAACTGCTTGTCCAGTTTTTCCCGCGCGATGGTTTTATATTCTTCAGGCGTTTTCGAGTTAAACAGCGGACTGAATCCCTTGTGCAACTCAGTGGCAATATAGTTCAGCCATTCAATTGCATGATAACGCGACAGCGTACCCGCAGCGGGGATCAGACCGCGATCCGGCACGCGATCCGCCAGATATTGCACAATTGCCACGCCTTCGGTCAGCAGACTGCCATCATCCAGCAGCAGCGCCGGGACCTGTCCTTTCGGATTGATGGTCAGATAGTCCGCACCGCTTTCGGTCTTTTTCAGCGCCAGATCGACCTTTTCTGCGGTGAAGTCCAGGCCTGCTTCGCGCAATACAATATGGGGGGACAGAGAACAGGCGCCGGCTTTATAGAACAGTTTCATCGAAAGCTCCTTGATAGTGATAAGTGACAGGCATGCTTAACCTCTGATCCTAGTCCTATAACGTCAAAATTACAGCGCCTTAATCGACAAATTTAACTTATCAGTGCGGCTTGCGGTTGCAACTGCGCCAGGGTGTCGGCAATTTGCTGCTGCAACGCTTGCGGCACGGCTTGCATTGGTGAGCGTAGTTCGTTGCGGATCAGCCCTTGCTGCGCGAGTGCGGCTTTTACCGGCGCCGGGTTAGGGAAGCTGAACATCTGGTGGATCATCGGCAGCAGGGCATAGAAGTTGGCGCGGGCGGCAATCAAATCGCCTTCTGCGACCTGTTGCACCAGTTGTACAAAGCGCTGTGGATGAATGTGTGCAGAAGCCGAGATTGCACCGGTGCCACCCAGGCACAGCGTAGTCAGGATCAGGTTATCCTCACCGGTCAGCACGTCGATTTCACCGTCATTAATCAGTGCCATCATGGTGTCAGGATTACCGCTGCACTCCTTTATTGCTTTTATCCGCGGATGACGCGCGATCTGACGCAGGGTAGCCAGTTCGATAGTGATACCGGTGCGTTGCGGAATGTTATACAGGATCACCGGCACGCTCGAGGCATCGGCAAGCTGGGTAAAGTAGTCCACCAGGCCACATTGTGACGGGCGAATATAATAGGGGGCCGGGATCAATACGCCGGCAATATCACGCAGCTGTATGGCTTGCTGCATTTGCAAGGTGTCGACCATGTTATTGCCGGACAGGCCCATGACCACCTGATGAGCCGGGGTGACGGCCAGCACCGCGTCGAGCACCGCCAACTGTTCGTCCTGGCTTAACGCGGCTGCCTCACCGGTAGTGCCGCAGACCACCAACCCATCGACGCCGGAGGCAATAAGATGCTGAGCCAGCCTTTGGGTGGCCGGCAGGTCGACAGCATGATGATTAAATGGGGTAACCAGCGCCACCCAAATACCGGAAAATGAGGCCATAGTAAGTTCCTTCAGTGCGAGCAATAAGAAGCCAGATAAGAAAACAAGCGAGGAGACGATGCGCTGATAATGAATATTCTGCATGAGGCTGTCAATTTACAACCGCTTGATAACAGGGTTAATCATGATTAAGCAGCACGGATGAGTTTGGCTAATAAAATGGGGGAATTAAAAACCCCGCCTTGGCAGGGTTTTCTGGGGTTAACGCGGACGGCGGGTGCTGTTGATCGAGGCGGTCCAGTTGAAGGTTTCGCCAGTGGGTTGAATGCGGTTGGCTTTACGCTCGGCCCGGGTGGCTTTTTCAATTTTCGCACGGGCGGCGGTGATCCGCGCCACTACTTCGTCCTTGATCTTGTTATTTTCGGCGTTGGTCAAGGCTCTGCCGAGGTTTTTGCGTGCCTTGTCCAGCTCGGTTTTTACTTCACGTTGCTCGCTTTCCGTCATGTCTTTCAGCGTCAGTTTTTTCATCGTTATAGCCTGGTCAATGAAGATGTTTGCCAGTGTACCGCAATTCGCTGGCCGAAGATGCCGCTGCCGTAACCTAAATACCGGGTAGGGTGAGCCAGCCTGTCACATTTCTTCCTGCAGCTCGCTGAGAAAACGCCGCATGCGCTCGGTGCGTTCCAGCGCCATTTTCTTGCCGGTAGCGGTTTGAAAGCCTTCCTGCAGTTTGAACAGTTTGGTTTCGAAGTGATCCAGACAAAAACGCTTGTCGTCATATTGTCGTTGCTGCGCCAATGGGTCGGCGGCATCGTACAGCGCGCTGCGCATGCGCCCGCCAATATAGAAACAGCGCGCCACGCCAATCATCCCGATGGCGTCCAGGCGGTCGGCGTCCTGAAGTATTTTGGCTTCCAGCGTTTCCGGGGTAATGGCGGCGGAGAAACTGTGGGCCTCGATAGCATGGGCGGTTTTGGCGATTTCCTGTGGCTCCCAGCCCAGTTGCGTCAACATCAGAGTGGCTTTTTCCGCCGCCATGCGCGAAGCCAGATGGCGCTGTGGCGAGTTCTTTTCCACCGCCACACAATCATGTAACAGCACGGCCGCACAGAGCACGCGGCGGTTACCGCCTTCTTGCTGGCTGATAGTGTGAGTATTTTTCCACACCCGGTGTAAATGCGCCACGTCATGTGAGCCATCATCGGAGTCGAGAGTCAGTGGCAACAGTGCCTGGGCCAATTCCTGATGCGGTGAAAACGGCTGCAGCAATTCCTGCGCCAGGGTTGAAAAATGCACGCTATGCTCCTTATAGGTGGGAAACCTAAAACCATAACAGCCGTCGATGAGGCCGTTATGACAGATCGGTAAAAAAATTGTTTACTGTACTGCAACAGACTATTGCCATAATCACGGTTTTTGTGCCGGAATAAGCAACTTACAATGGTCGCATTCCGGTCATCCCCGCTTGGTGTAAGCCTGTGTCTGCGGGGTATGGCTGGAATATCCCGTTCATGCTACCGGAGAAACCCCATGCCAACGAATCTTGAAATTGTACGCGCTACCTATGAAGGCGGCAGTGCCGAAGAGAATGGCCGTAACCTGTTGGCGGCACTAGCGCCCGACGCAGAGTGGACCGAAGCCGCAGGCTTTCCCTATGCCGGAACCTATATTGGTCCGCAGGCGATATTTAACAATGTTCATCAACGTCTGGGAACGGAATGGCAGGGCTATCGCGCCGATGTCGACCACTTTTATGATGCCGGTGAAAACGTGATTGCCCAGGGCTTCTACCATGGTACCTATGGCGCGACCGGCAAATCATTTACCGCATCCTTTGCGCATATTTATCAGCTGCGCGCCGGGAAAATCATCAAGTTTGTGCAAATCGTTGACAGTGCAAAAGTGCTGGAGGCCATGCAGGGCTAAAGGCCGCTGTGTTTGCCAAATTTGCGATCGTATTCCCGTCGGTAACCGCGAGCCTTGTTGCGATCGCGGATCCACAAATAGCCACATACCAGCGCGACGGCGCCTGAAAAGGTGATGTTGCGCATATCCCGGTCATAAAAATACACCAGCACTGCGTCCGTCGCCGCGATAAAGGCAATCCATTTGTACATATGGGATTGTCGTCGCGTGGCGGCGTTGAGGCGCTTTAACTGTCTGGCTTCGTGCATAACCGGCTTTTGCTGCATAACGTCTCGTCGGTAATAAATTTCTTAGGGGTAAATTAGCAGAAGTTTCCCGATGGTGGTAAAGACAAACGTGCGCCATGTCGGTTTTTATAGGGAGCATTTAGCCGTCAATCTTATAACGCCACTACAGCCTCGATCTCCACGCTGACCAGCGGCGAGAACAGTGCGCTGACCGCAACCAGGGAACAGGCCGGCAGCGCCCCATCAAAATAATCAAACAATACCGGCCGTATGGCCGCTAGATCGCCGATATCGGTTAAAAATACCGTGATTTTAATCAGCGCCTTTAAATTTGTTCCCTCGTCGGCGGTGATGGTCGCCAACTGGTCAAGAATGGCCTGCGTCTGTTGTTGCGTGGTTTGCCCTTGCGCCTCGGTGGCAAATGCCGTCAGGCCGGAAATGTACAGCGTATCACCATGACACACGGCATGGACATAGGGCCCACCCGGTGTGGGCAACTGTGGATAATTAATGCGTTTTAATGATGTCATGGTAAAAACCCCGAAAGATTAATTAAAAAAGTAAACAAACTTGGCTAGGATGGAGCGATGAACATCGGAAGTACGCTGAGATTTATTGTTTTCTAATAATATCACTAACATTCATTTCTAACTGTGAAGGATGCTTCAGGGTAATGAATCAGGCTTTAATTCCCTATATGCAACGCTGGCAGTTGCAGCCCGACGGTCAGGCATTTGAAACTCACAGCAGTCTTCTGATGCCGGTACGCTATCAGGGGGCCGCCGCCATGTTGAAAATTGCCCGCGAACAGGAAGAAAAGTTCGGTGGGTTATTGATGTGCTGGTGGCAGGGTGAGGGCGCGGCGCGAGTGCTGGCCTGGCACCAAGACGGCATTTTGTTGGAGCGTGCCCAAGGCCACCTTTCGCTGGCGCAGATGGTACGCGATGGCGAAGATCGACAGGCTACGGCGATTTTGTGTCAGGTAGTTGCCCGTCTGCATGCGCCGCGCGCCGAGCCTTTGCCGGAACTTATTCCCCTGGATCAGTGGTTCAACTCACTGTGGCCGGCGGCACAGGCGCATGGCGGTATGTTGCGACTCAGTGCCACCGTCGCGGCTGAGCTACTGACCAGCCCACGCGAACAGAGGGTGCTGCACGGCGATATTCACCATGACAACGTGTTGGACTTCGCTGAGCGTGGCTGGTTGGCGATCGATCCCAAACGTCTGTATGGCGAGCGTGCTTTCGATTACGCCAATATCTTCTGCAACCCCAACTACGGTATCGCCACCGATCCTGATATTTTCCTTTGCCGGGTCGAACAGGTCTGCCGGTTGGCCGGACTGGATCGCCAGCGGCTGCTGCGGTGGATCCTCGCCTGGGCCGGATTGTCCGCGGCCTGGTTTATGGAAGACGGCGAGGCGGCGGATATCGATTTTCGCGTCGCGGAGCAGGCCGCCCGTGCGTTGGGGCTTTCGCTACCGGAAGGGGATTCAGGGTTCATCCTGCCAATAATCGAGCGAAGCTGAAGGGCGTTGCACATAATGCACCGCTTTACCCTCATGCAGCGCTGTCGCCTGAAACTTGCCGGAGTCTGGATATTCCACCAGTTCGGGCTGTTCGCGGGTACTGATGGAAAGGTATTTCAACGGCGCTTCTGACGTATTGATGATCTGATGCGGGTATTCCGGCCCCGGCGGGATAAAAATTACGTCGCCGCTTTTGATCGGCAGTTGTTCTCCGGCAACCCGTAAGGTACCGGTCCCCTCCAGCACGATAAACATTTCTTCCTGCGCATAGTGGAAGTGATAAGGGCAGGAACGCATGCCCGGCGCCACTATATCGATAGACGCACCCAGCTTGCCGGCGGCGGTGCCGGTACCCAAACGGGCACCAAGGCTGTCATACAGCGGTGGACGGGAGTCGTGTATTTTTTCAACCTGTTCGAAATTACGGATCAGGCGCTGGGCTAACAGCGTGGCAGGGTTATTCATGTCCATCCTCGTGACATTGTCACTTAATCGTTAACGATGGCGATGGAAAAACCATCCCAACCTTTGCTGCCTACGGTTTGTAAGGCAGTAGCGCTGAGACGCGGTTCATTCGCCATCATGTCAAAAAAACGTCGTACGCCCTGAACCCGATCGTCAGTGCTGGCGGTATCGGTGACCGCACCATCGCGCACCACGTTGTCGCCGATGATCACTGTACCGGTGCGTGACAACGCCAGAGCCCAGCGCAGATACGCCGGATTATTAGGCTTGTCGGCATCAATGAATATCAGATCGAAAGGCGCATCTTGCGGTAATTGTGGCAGGCTGGTGAGGGCTGGGCCAACCCGCAACTCAACCTGCTCACTCAGTCCGGCACGAGCAATATTTTGCCGGGCTATGTCAGCGTGGCGTTCATCGGCTTCCAGAGTGACCAACGAACCTTCAGATGGTAACGCACGGGCCAGCCAAATGGTGCTGTAACCGCCTAACGTCCCGATCTCCAGAATGCGCTTGGCATTTACCATACGGGCAAACAGGTGCAGCAGTTTTCCCTGATTCGGTGCCACGTCGTGTTCAGGCAAGCCTGCCGCAGAGTTGGCGTTCAGCGTCTGTAATAATGCTTCATCTTGAATGACCAGTTTGTCGACGATATAAGCGTCAACACGGGCCCAGCGGTTATCGTCTTGCATTGTTCACCTGTTCCTGATGGCCATACCAACCTGGTCGGCGTTTGGGCTGTGGCCAGAACAGTGCGGCCTGGCCTCCGTCTGGGATCTGCCACACCTCGCAGTCATAAATGGTGAAGGTGTCGCCGAATTTGTCGACACGCAGGCCACGATATCCCTGTGCAATACCTTGCTCAGTGACCTTATCCAGCAATTGCTGGCGCTCTGCGCGATCCGCAGGGGATGCACTTAAGCGGGAAGGCAGCGCGATAAACTCATCGAATGAATAACCAAAGCACTGCTGTGCGCATTGGTTGGCATAAATAAACACCGGATCGCCGCCGCCGGTGTGGGCCAGCAGGCTGTAGGGCGCTTGTTGATGCAGCCAGGACAATCGTTCGCCGACTGCGGCCTGTGGGCCGGGCAATCCGTCACCTGTCCAGTGGCGGTACGCGGCGTCTATCTGTTGAATCAGGTCAATCTGCGCAGAAGATGGCATAGAAACTCCCTTAACGATCCCTGGAAGGCAACGTTCGCCCCTCACTCAGTTAAGCAGAAGATCGCCAAAGGGGAAAATGGCGCTGGCCTATCCGACGCGCACATTTGTTCCAGACGCCTGGGGAGACATCTGCTATATGAAAGGGGGGCTTAACGAAAATAGGGCGGAGATGAGCAGCTGGATCGAATTAAAGAAAGACCGGCCGACCGGCATAGAGTTGATTCGCGCCCATTTTGGCGGGCATGCGCATGCCTATGATCCCCACTGGCATGATGATTACCTGGTGGGTGTCACCGAGCAGGGCGTGCAGCAGTTCCATTGCCGAAGTCAACGCCATCGCAGTACGCCGGGACAGGTGTTTTTGCTGGAGCCTGGGGAGTTGCATGACGGTGATGCGCCGGCAGAAGACGGTTTCACCTACCAGATGCTGTACCTCAATCCGCAATGGCTGGATCTACAGCTACGCCAGTTATTTGCCGAGGTTCCTGACAGCTTTTGCCTCAGTTTTGCTGCCACGCTGTCTAATGATCGACTACTGGCGCAGGTGACGATGCGGGCTTTCTCGCAGTTACAGCAACAGGCCGAAGGAGAATTACAACGTCAATTTGCGTTGGATAACCTGTTGTGTGGCCTGACCCGGCACGTGCATTGGCGGCGATCGTTGCCGAATGAAACCTCCGGCTATCAGGCGCGGCGTATCCGTGATTATTTGCATGCCAATAGCCATCAGGATATTCGTATGGAAACGTTAACGGCGTTAACCGGGCTGGATCGGTTCCGTTTGACCCGCTTGTTCCGCCAAACTTATGGTTTGCCACCCCATGCGTATTTGGTTCAACTTCGTTTGGCGCAGGCGCGACGGCTGTTAGCCACAGGGGCAAAGCCCATTGACGTGGCAGCACAGCTGGGGTTTGCCGATCAAAGTCATCTGGGCCGCTGGTTCCAGCGTGCCTATCGCCTGACCCCGGCGCATTACCGTAAACTGTGCACAAACCTTCCAGATTAAGCCGTCGCGGCTGGGTATCCTGCAGACATACTTATCGACAGGAAGCCCAATGATGGAAGAGTTCTCCCCAGGAATGATTAGCGCCGAGCGCTGTGTGATTGTGATTAATCAGGATTTACCGCTGGGTAATATTGCCAATGCGGCCGCGGTACTGGCGCTAACGCTGGGACAACGCCATCCGATGCTGGTGGGCGAGGTATTGGCCGATAGTCTGGGGCAATGTTGGCCGGGGTTAATCCCCATTGGCATCAGCGTGCTGGCTGCCAGTGAGGAGCAACTAGGCGCTCTGTTGCAACAGCCGCGTGCAGCGGAAGTGGATCGGATCCTGTTCCCGGTTGATGGCCAGCAAACCACCAATTATGCCCAATTCCGCGCCAGCGTCGCCAACCGACCAAGTTCCGAATGGCGTCTATTGGGCATCGCGTTGGCCGGTGAGAAGAAAACCGTGCGTAAGTTGACGGCTAAACTCAATCTGTTGACTTAGCTGGCCGTTGCGGTAGCGACAGGATGATATGGGCAATTGCGCCGCCAATAATCCCCCAAAATGCAGAGCCAACGCCGAGCAGCGTCACGCCGGACGCGGTGATCAAAAAGGCGATCAGTGCGGCATCGCGTTGCTTTTCATCCTGCAGTGCGCGTTGCAAACTGCCGGCGATAGTGCCCAGCAGGGCCAGCCCGGCAATGGTATGGATCAGGGCCACGGGCAAGGCGCTGAACAACATACTGATAACGCCGCCAAACAGGCCGGCCAGCAGATAAAACACCCCGGCGGCGACGGCGGCCATATAGCGGCGCTGTGGATTGGGGTGTACGTCCGGCCCCATACAAATGGCGGCAGTAATGGCGGCAATACACACCGAGAATCCACCGAAGGGAGCCAGCAGCAGTGCGGTCAGTGCCGTCCAGCTAATCAGCGGCGAAGTTGGCACGCTGTAGCCGGAGGCCTTTAGCGTGGCAATACCGGGGGCGTTTTGTGACGCCATGGTGACCACGAAGAACGGCACGCCAATCCCCAGCAGTGTCGACCAGCTAAAATGCGGCGTAATAAATTCCGGCATGGCGAACGCCAGCGGCTGTTGCCAAAGATGAATGTTGCCCTGCAGCGCCGCAATCGCCAGCCCGGTCAGCAGCGTCAGCACAATGGCATAACGCGCCAGATAACGCCGCGTCACCAGATACACCAGTCCCATTGCGGCGCTGAGTGCGAAATTGACCTGTAGTGAGGCAAACGCATCCAGGCCAAAGCGCAGCAAGATCCCCGCCAACATCGCCGCCGAAATAGCCTGCGGAATATAATCCATCAGCCGGGCGAACAGCCCGGTGACACCGCACAGCAGGATCAGCCCCGAGGCAAAGATAAATACGCCAATCGCTTCGTTAATCGGCGTACCGGGCAGGCTGGTGACCAGCAGCGCTGCGCCGGGGGTCGACCAGGCGGTCAGAATCGGCGTGCGGTAATACAGCGAAAGCCCAAGCGAGGTAATGCCCATCCCCAGCCCCAACATGCTCAGCCAGCCGCCAATCTGCAAGGGGGTAGCTCCGGCAGCTGCAGCCGCCTGGAAGATAATGGCAGCCGAACTGGTGTACCCGACCAATACCGCAACAAACCCGGCCATTACGGCAGGCAGAGACAGATGACGCAGAGAGATGGCTGGGCGCATGGCACACTCCGGCAACGATTGTGCGTTATAACGCACGATAAGCGGCGAGCATAGCACCGTGCGTTATAGCGCACAAGTGGCTATAATCAGCCGCAATCTCAGGGGAGAAAAACATGCAGGAACTGTCTGGTCATCTGGCACAAACGCTTCGTTCGCTGCGTATGCAGCGCGGTTGGAGTCTGGCGCAGGCGGCTGAAAATACCGGTGTCAGCAAGGCGATGCTGGGGCAGATCGAACGGGGAGAATCCAGCCCGACGGTGGCTACCTTGTGGAAAATCGCTACCGGTTTTAACGTGGCTTTTTCCGCCTTTCTGGAGATCTCGCCGCTGCAACAGCAAGCCACGTTACATCGCTACGGCGATGCTCCGGTGTTTAATCAATACAACGCCGATATGCGGGTGGTGCCGCTGTTTCCGTTTGATCGTCAACTGGGTTTTGACATGTTCGTTATCGATCTGGCGCCAGGCGCGCTCAGCGAGTCTTCGGCCCATGAGGCCGGAGTAATTGAGCACGTGATTGTCATCAGCGGTGAACTGGAACTGGCGGTTGACGGCCAGTGGCACCATCTGGCCAGCGGTGAGGCGATGCGCTTTCAGGCCGACAGGCCCCATGCCTACCGTAATAACAGTCAACAGACTGTGCGCATTCACGATTTGATCCACTACCCTAAGTTTTGACTCAATGGCAGGGGGCAGGCTTTGACTCGGCCTTGCCAAACGCCTACTTTATTGAAAATGATTCGTATTAACTGTCAAAAGGAGCTTGATTTTGCCTATCACCCACAGTAACCGCCGCCAGTTTCTTAAACTCGGCGCACAAACTGCAGGAGCCGTATTCGCGATGACTTCATTACCGAGCAGTATCCGCCTGGCGATGGCGGCAGAAAATGGCGCCGGCACCGCCGATGAATTTTTATGGCTGGAACAGCTGCAGGGCAAGGCCGTACAGGCGTGGATCAAACAGGAAAACCAGCGTACCACCGCGCGTTTCGCCCAGGGCGAAGGCTTCCAACGGGTGGAAAAACAGGTGCTGGATATTCTGAATAAAGAGAGCCAAATTCCGTGGGTCGCCAAGCGCGGCGATTACTATTACAACTTCTGGCAGGATCAAACCAATCCGCGTGGCTTATGGCGACGCACTACCCTGCAGGAATACCGTAAAGCCAAGCCGGTTTGGGAAACGGTGCTGGATATTGACGCTCTGGGCAAGGCGGAGGGCCAAGACTGGGTATTCCACGGCTCGCAGTCGCTGGCACCGGAATACCGTTATTGCCTGCTGGAACTGTCGCCGGACGGCGGTGATGCCACCGAAATCCGTGAGTTTGATCTGGTCAGCAAGCAGTTTGTCAAAGATGGCTTTGTGCTGCCGGTAGCGAAAAGCCAGGCCTCGTGGATTGATAAAGACACACTGTTTATCGCCACTGATTTCGGTGCAGGCTCGATGACTCAGTCCGGCTATGCGCGCATTGCCAAACGCTGGCGGCGGGGGACGCCACTGAGCGCCGCCCAGACCTTGTATGAAGCCCAACCGCAGGATATGACGGTGTTTGCTTATCACGACCAGACGCCGGGGTTTGAACGGAACTACGTGGGCCGCAGTCTGGACTTCTACCGCCGTGAAACCTATCTGCTCAATGAGCAAGACCAACAGATCAAAATCGACATTCCCGCCGACGCCGAGTTCAGTACGCACCGCGAGTGGATATTGATTAAACCGAGCAGCGACTGGGAAGTGGGCGGATCGCGTTATCCTTCGGGTTCGCTGTTGGCGGCCCATTTCGACGATTATCTGGCGGGTAAGCGTGAGCTGACGGTGTTATTTGCCCCGACCGCGCAGGTGGCGCTGAGCGGTTACAGTGGTACTCGCGACCACCTAATCCTCAGCATCATGGACAACGTGGTCAACCGGCTGGAAGTCCTGACACCGCAGGGCAAAACCTGGCAGCGCAAGCCGCTGGGCAAACCGGGGGCAATCAGCACTATTTCCGCCGGTGGCGTCGATGACGAAAGCAACGACTATTTCCTGACCATCAGCGGATTCCTGCAACCGACTTCACTGTATCTGGGCAATCTCGACGGCGGTGAGGCAGAATTGCTCAAGCAGGGGCCACAGGACTTTGACGCCAGCGGCTATCAGGTCAGCCAGCATTTCACCTTGTCTAAAGACGGCACGCGCGTGCCGTATTTCCAAATTTCAGCCAAAGGCATCAAGCTGGACGGCAGTAACCCAACCTTGCTGTATGGCTATGGCGGGTTCGAAGTGTCGCTATTGCCGGGGTACATGGGGGCTAAAGCACCGGCCTGGCTGGAACGCGGTGGGGTGTATGTGGTGGCGAATATTCGTGGCGGCGGCGAGTATGGCCCGGCCTGGCACCAGGCGGCGTTAAAGCAAAACCGGCATCGCGCCTACGAGGACTTTGCCGCAGTAGCTGAAGATTTGATCGCACGGAAAGTGACATCGTCACAACATCTGGGAGCGCGGGGTGGCAGTAACGGCGGGTTGCTGGTGGGCAACATGCTGACGCTGTATCCGCAGCTGTTCGGCTGCATCGTCTGTGAAGTGCCGTTGCTGGATATGCAGCGCTATACCCAGCTTTCCGCTGGTGCCTCCTGGATTGCCGAATATGGCGACCCGAGCAAGGCGGAAGAATGGGCCTACATCAAAACCTTCTCGCCGTATCACAATATCAAAGCCGGTGTGTCCTACCCGCCGGTGCTGTTTTACACCGCCACCAGTGACGATCGGGTCAACCCGTCGCACGCCCGTAAAATGGCGGCACGCATGCAGCAGATGGGTTATCCGCAGGCCTACTTCTATGAGAATACCGAAGGCGGGCACAGTGCCGCGGCGGACAAGAAACAGGCCGCATTCCACGGCGCACTGGTCAGTGAGTTTATGTGGGTTAATCTGAGCGCTAAATCTACAGCCCGATGACATAAAAAAGCCGGGGCAAATTAATGCCCCGGCTTTTTTTACCAGTCTGAAACCCTTGTCAGCAATCAGTTGGTGATAGCGGCCGCCTGAGCTTTCTTCTCGGTATCTTCTGCGGTATCCAGCGTCATGCGATACAGCTTCGGCGCGGTCAGCATCATCAGAATGGCGATGACGGCGGTGGCGATACCGATTTGCATAAACACGTGGCTGTAGATAGCCAGAGAAGCGTGCGCATCGTTGATGTTGGCAGGCACGGCAGTCAGGCCTGCGACCTTACCGGCAATCAGCGCAGCAGCGGCGGTGGTCAGGAACCAGGAGCCCATGATAAAGCCCATCAGGCGTTGTGGTACCAGTTGCGCAACCATGGCCAGGCCCAGGCCGGAGATCATCAGTTCGCCGATACTCTGCAGCGCATAGCTCAGGATCAGCCAGTTAACCGAAACGATACCCTGTTCATTGGCGAAGCTGGCACCCCACGGCAACACCAGGAAGGCACCGGAACACAGGATCATACCGAAGGCGAACTTGTGCGGCATCGGCAGACGGTCGCCCATCTTGTTATACAGTGCCGCCAGAATCGGACTGGCCAGCATGATCCAGAATGGGTTCAACGCCTGGTACTGCTCAGGTTCAAACGCCAGGCCGAGGATATTGTGCTCAACGTTATGGATAGCGAAGAAGTTCAACGAGGTAGGCATCTGAGCGTACAGCACGAAGAACACCACCGCTTCCAGCATCAGCAGGAAGGCAACGATCATCTTGCGGCGTGCGGCACCGTGCAGGGCAAAGGCTTCTTTAGCGAATACGATCACGATACCGATGGAGATCAGCGCCAGCGCCCAGCGAGCAACCACCTGGTTGTGCAGCAGCCAGCTTGAAATGGCGACCAGTGCCACCACGCCAACCAGCACCATCAGCAGTTTCTGCATGTGCAGTGGTTTGAAGTCAGGTTTGGAACCCTGATTCTTCACCCACTTGTGACACACCATAAAGTTAACCAGGGTGATCAGCATACCCACCACGCTCAGTGAGAACGCGACGCTCCAGCCATATTTCACTGCCAGCCACGGGGTGGCCAGCATGGACAGGAAAGAACCGATATTGACGGACATATAGTACATGGTGAATGCACCGTCCAAACGCGGATCGTCTTTCTCGTAGCAGGTTGACAGCAGGGAGGATGGGTTGGCTTTGAACAGGCCGCTACCTACGGCGATGGTCGCCATACCCAGGTACACCCAGAAAATATCATGGCCGGAGTAGGCCACCATGGCATAGCCGACGGCCAGCACCAGCGCACCCAGCACGATCACGCGCTTGGAGCCCAGCACTTTGTCCCCAAGCCAGCCGCCGATGGCAACGAAGCCATAGACCAGCGCACTGAAGGAGGAGAACAGGGTAATCGAGTCGGCTTCACTCAGCCCCAGCATCTTGACCAGATACACCGCCATGATGCCTTGCAGGCCGTAATAACCAAAACGTTCCCAGAGTTCAATGGAGAAGATCAGGTAAAACGCTTTAGGCTGTTTGAAAGCGTTGAGACTCACGCTTTCAGGATGTTCGCTGTTGTTGTTTGCAGTTGACACTGGTACCTCTGATTTTTCACTGCCCCGACTCAGAAAGACGGGAAATTGCAAAAGGTGATGCAGGACTGCATCCTTCTGCGTTGTTATAGGATGGGATGACGGCGGTTAATGTTCACTATCTTTGTCAACGAGGCAAGGTGTTTGTCATATCCTGTTACATATAACGCTCGTGAAGTGAAACGACCATGTTACAAATGTTATGCAGCATTAACTTTCGACTTTTTTTATTTTGCCGAGTTTTTGTTTTGATTAAAAGCTATACGGAATTTAAACAGTGATATATTCTGCTGCATTGGCTTTTGATGGTTCATATCAATGGGTGGGGTGAATAATCCATTGGAATGTTGTGCATATGGTGAGTTTTGTAAGATTTTAGAAATTTCAGAAAACGGCACTGGCGGTTGTGACGACAATGTGATCGTGAAAACGTGAGACTTGCCGCAATTTTTGACTAATTTTCCGCTTGAAAATAAGCGGGAAGTGAGTTTTTCACTAAAATCCGCGGAAACACCAAGGTTACTGCTGCTTGATATCACATTTCCGATAAAAAATAGGTCAGTGGCGGGGCTGAGGGAGGGGCGTCAGGTTACGCCCCAATCATCAGGCGTCGGGATAAACTTTCTCTTTAAACTCGCACAGGTCTTCAATCATGCAGGAGCCGCAGCGGGGTTTGCGTGCGATGCAGGTATAGCGCCCGTGCAGGATCAACCAGTGGTGGCAATCAACCTTGAATTCGGCCGGCACCACCTTTAGCAGCTTCTCCTCAACCAGATCGACATTTTTGCCCGGTGCGAAATTAGTACGGTTACAGACGCGGAAGATATGGGTATCGACCGCAATGGTCGGCCAGCCAAAGGCGGTATTGAGCACCACGTTGGCAGTTTTGCGGCCGACGCCGGGCAGGGCCTCCAGCGCCGCACGGTCTTCCGGCACCTCACCCGCGTGCAACTCCAGCAGCATGCGGCAGGTTTTGATCACGTTTTCGGCCTTGCTGTTAAACAGGCCGATGGTCTTGATATAGCCTTTAACGCCGTCGACGCCCAGAGCCAGCATGGCGGCCGGCGTATTGGCAACCGGATAAAGCTTGGCGGTGGCCTTGTTAACGCTGACGTCGGTCGCCTGAGCGGACAGCAGCACGGCAATCAGCAGCTCAAACGGCGTGGTGTACACCAGTTCGGTGGTCGGGTGTGGATCGTTGTCGCGTAGTCGGGTAAGAATTTCCAGCCGTTTCTGCTTATTCATTACGCTTTTTCTGCCTGTCCTTGTCCCTGCGCCGGTTCGGTCAATAATGCCCTGGCCGTGCGCGCCTTCATTCTTTCATCAATCAGGTATTTTACCGCCAACAGCAGGCCCAGACCAATAAAGGCACCCGGTGGCAGCATCGCCAGCAGGAACGGGCTGTCGAAGTGAACCACCTCAATCCGCAGTACCTTGGCCCAACTGCCCAGCAGCATATCGGCACCGTCGAACAAGGTACCGTTACCCAGCAGCTCACGCATCGCACCCAGCGTCACCATCACGCCGGTAGCCCCCAGGCCAATCGCCAGCCCGTCCAGTGCGGACAGACCGACCGGTTTTTTAGAGGCTACCGCTTCGGCGCGGCCGACCACGATACAGTTGGTGACGATCAGCGGGATAAAGATCCCCAACGACTGGTAGAGGCCGAAGGCATAGGCGTTGATCAGCATTTGTACAATGCTCACCGCCGCCGCGATGATCATGACGTAAATCGGGATACGGACTTCATTCGGCACCCAGCGGCGCACTGCGGATATCGAGGTGTTGGTCAGTATCAGCACCAGCGTGGTCGCCAGCCCCAGCCCGAGGGCGTTGGTGACGGTAGAGGTCACGGCCAGCAACGGGCACATCCCCAGCAATTGCACCAGTGCGGAGTTGTTCTTCCACAGCCCCTGGACAATCAGATCTTTGGCTTCACTCATTCGCTGGCTCCACAGGCAGGTAAGCTATCAAGTTTAGGCGGCAGCGTTTCCATATACAACGCCGTGCGTCGAACGGCATTGACCACCGCACGCGGTGTGATGGTGGCGCCGGTGAACTGATCGAACATACCGCCGTCTTTCTTCACCGCCCAACGTTTATCGTCAGGACCGTCGATTTTTTTGCCGCTGAAAAACGAAATCCAGTTTGAAATTCGCAGTTCGATTTTATCGCCGAGGCCAGGGGTTTCATGGTGCGCCACCACCCGGGTGCCCAGCACGGTACCGTTGAAATCGGCACCGACCAGCAGTTGAATGGCGCCGGAATAGCCGTCCGGCGCGGTGGTTTCCAATGCTGCGGCGGTGGGTTGGCCATTTTTACGCGCCAGATACAGGCGATGGGGTGCATCGTTGCCCAACGCCGGGTTGCTGACCAGGAAACACTCGGTCTGCATATTGTTGTCGTAATGTTCTGGCGGCACTACCTGATCAAGCAGCGCCTTTTGCTGCAGTGCTGCCTGATGGGCGATGGTGCTCTGCGTCAGGGTATGAACCACCGCAGTCAGGCCGGTGGTCACTGCGGCAAACACCGCCAGCGTGGTGCCATGCTTTCTCATTGAATTTAGCATCATGGCTCCTTAGCGATGGCCGTACACGCGAGGCTGCGTGTAGTGGTCGATCAGCGGGACGGTAATGTTGGCCAGCAACACCGCAAAGGCGACGCCGTCCGGATAACCGCCGTAAACGCGAATGAGCCACACCAGTACGCCCACCAATGCGCCGTAAATCAGGCGGCCTTTCGGCGTGGTAGAAGCACTGACCGGATCGGTAGCAATAAAGAACGCGCCCAGCATGCTGGCACCGGAGAATAGGTGGATCAGCGGCGAGGCTTGCTGCGCCGGATCAAGCCACCAGGCCAAACCGGAACACAGGGCGATGGCCGCCAGCATGCTGAAGGGGATCTGCCAGTGGATCAGGCGACGCCCCAGCATAAACAGGCCACCGGCCAGAAAACCGAGATTAACCCATTGCCAGCCGATACCGGCCAGTGCGCCACCGAACAGCGGCTGTTGCAGCACCTGCTCAACGCTATGACCGCTGCGCAGGCCGGTTTTGAAACCGTCCAGAGGAGTGGCCTGGCTGATGCCGTCAATACCCATTTGCAGTTCATGAATGGTGGCGCCCTGCGTCGTGTGGCCGCTGAAAATAGCCAACAGGGTATCCTGGAACGACAGCGCGGTAGCCCGCAGTTCATCCGGCGGTAACCAACTGGTCATCTGAACCGGGAAGGCGATCAGCAACACCACATAACCGACCATGGCCGGATTGAACGGGTTCTGCCCGAGGCCGCCATACAGCTGTTTGGCAATCACGATGGCGAAGAAGGTGCCGATGACAATCATCCACCAGGGGGCCAATGGCGGTAGACTGATGCCCAGCAACAGGGCCGTCAGCAGGGCCGAGTTATCGGCCAGCCGGGTGCGCACCGGCAATTTGCGCAGGGAAAGGATGACCCCTTCCGCCAGCAGGGCGACGATCATCGCCAGTACGGTTTGAACCAGCGTGCCATAGCCAAAAAACCATACCTGCGCAGCGATACCGGGAATGCAGGCCAACATCACCCACAGCATGATACGGCTGGTGCTTTGCTGGTTATGGGTGAAGGGGGAGCTGGCAATGTGCAAGCCTTTGGTGGCTGAGGGTTGTACCGGCCTGAACTTCATAGAGAACTACACCTATCTTTGCCGGATATCGGCAGGTTCAACGCGCCTCTCAGCGGAGACGCAGGAAAAATTATAGCGCTGCATTCTACCTGAATCACCCAGAGGGTAATACGTGTTAATTGTAGGGCTATTAGCCTTTTAGCACTGGATGTACTCCTGATTTTATCCGACCTATGGCGCGATCGGATTTTTGTTGGTTATATAATCGGGCTAGATTGGTGGTGCAAGAACGAAATTGCCGGCATTAATGGCCGGCGACAGGCGATAACCTCTGGATTGGCATGGTGTTTTTGGTTCGTTTTTTCGCACAAAATAACAACTTTTACATAATCTATGTGGGTTATTATCCCGAGTATTATTAAGTTAGTGAATGTAAATTAATGACAAATGAAGATGTATTTTTTATTGAAGAGCTAATTGAGTGGGTTGAGATACATCTGGAGAAACGGCCAAACCTGGACGAAGTCGCGCGCATTTCCGGCTACTCCAAATGGCACCTGCAACGCAAGTTCAAACGCATCACCGGTATTCAGCTTGCCACCTATATCCGCTCACGCATTCTGACGCGTGCCGCAGTGGCCTTACGTATTACCCATCGCTCTATTATCGATATATCAGACGAGCTGGGCTTCGATTCGCAGCAAACCTTTACCCGCATGTTCAAACAGCGCTTCGAAACCACGCCCAATCGTTACCGAACGATGGAACGCTGGGATGTGAAGAACCTGATGCCACGTTTCAGTTTTGATGCCAACTTTGCGGCCGACTTTTATCCAGAAGTGAAGCGCCTGACATTGCCGGATATGCAGCTTGTGGGGTACTCGCGCCAGCTGGATTTCGCTGGAGAAAACGGCATCGAACATTCGTCCTGTATGGCGATGAAGGATGAAATTTTTACCGACTTCTTCCGTGGCCTGAGTGTGGACTGTCATCGGGTGTACAGCATCCATTCCGTTCGTAATCGGGGGGAGAGCGAGTGTTCGGCTACTCATATCATGGCGGTGGAGCCTGAAAACAAAAAGGATATTCTGTCAGGCTACCAGATAGACAATATTCCTATTGCCGGGCGCGAATATATCTCTATCAACCATCAGGGAAGCGCCATGGAGTGTACAAAATTCTTCGCTTATCTGATTACCCACGTGATGCCAGGGTTGCGCCACGAGGTGAAGGGCAGCGTGGAGATGGAAATTATTCAAACCAAGGAAAGGACTCAGGACTCGAAGATGCGTCAGATTGACGTTGATTATACCTATCTGATTTCTATCGATTAAAAAGCGCCTTGCGTTCTGCAAGGCGCTTTTATCCGTTACTCTTTATTTGTCTCCACCGGCGCCAGCTGTGCGGCTTTTTTGGCTTTGGCGCGGGCAATGGCGGCGGCAACCGCGGCCTTGCGTGGATCTTCTTCCGTCACCGTCACTGTCGGCTCGACCGGCGTTTCCACCGCTGCGGCCTGCTGTGCCGCTTTCTTGGCTTTGGCGCGGGCAATGGCGGCGGCAACCGCGGCCTTGCGCGGGTCTTCTTCCGTCACTGCGGCTGGCTGTTCGGTCGGCGTTTCCACCGCTGCGGTCTGCTGCGCCGCTTTCTTGGCTTTGACTCGTGCCAGTGCGGCGGCAACCGCGGCCTTGCGCGGGTCTTCTTCCGTCACTACGGCTGGCTGTTCGGTCGGCGTTTCCACCGCTGCGGTCTGCTGCGCCGCTTTCTTGGCTTTGACTCGTGCCAGTGCAGCGGCAACCGCCGCCTTGCGCGGATCTTCATCTTCGCTAGCCGATGCTGCTACCGGTGCTATAGCTGTTTCCTGGTGGGCGCGGCGTTCACGAGCCTGCGCTTTACGAGCCTCGCGGGCAGCGATCATTTCACTGTTGTCCGGTGCGTCACCGCTGATGGTGCCTGTCGCCGGAGCAGCATTTTTACTGCGAACTCGCGCCAGGGCCGCCTGAACCGCATCCTGGTCGCCATCGGTCAGTTTGACTGCCGCTTTCTTATGGCGTGCTTCGCGCGCCAGTTTTTCACGTTCCAGACGCGCCAATTTGGCTTCGTAACGCGCCTTGGCTTCAGCCGTGCGTGCCGCTTCCTGATCGATAGCTTTGATCTCGGCCTTTTCCTGGCGGTAGTACTGCACCAGCGGGATATTGCTCGGGCAGACAAAGGCGCAGGCACCGCATTCAATGCAGTCGAACAGATTATGATTGCGGGCTTTTTCGTGTTCTTCGCCGCGGCTGAACCAGTAAAGCTGCTGCGGTAACAGGCCCGCCGGGCAGGCGTCAACGCACAGGCCGCAGCGAATACAGGATTGCTCCGGTTCCTGCGGTGCCATTTCATTGACCGAGGGTGCCAGAATACAGTTGCTGATCTTGACGATGGGGACGTGGAGCGCGGGCAGGGTAAAGCCCATCAGCGGGCCGCCCATCACGACCATTTGCTGAGCCTGAGGCTGGAAACCGGCAAATTTCAACAGGTGCTGTACCGGTGTGCCTATGCGCGCCCACAGGTTGCCCGGTTGGCTGAGGGCCTCACCGGTCAGGGTCACCACGCGTTCGATCAGCGGCTCGCCGTCGACAATCGCACGTTTAATGGCAAAGGCAGTACCGACGTTCTGCATCAGCACGCCAATCGCGGAAGAGTGCTTGCCGTGCGGCACCTCCTTGCCAATCAGGATCTTGGTGAGCTGTTTGGCGCCGCCAGAAGGGTATTTGGTTGGGATCACCCGCAGGGCAATACCTGGCTGACCGCGCAGCGCCAGTTTCAACGCGGCAATCGCTTCGGGCTTATTGTCCTCGATGCCAATCAGCGTGACCTTGGGTTGCAGCAGGTGGCGCAGGATCTGCGTGCCTTCAATCACCTGGTCGGCATGTTCCTGCATCAAGCGGTCGTCGGCAGTGATATAAGGTTCGCACTCTGCGGCGTTGAGGATCAGGGTTTCTACCCCGTTCATCCCGCCCTGCAGCTTGCTGGCGGTCGGGAAACCGGCGCCGCCCAGCCCGGCGATGCCGGCCTGATGAATACGTTGGATCAACTCGCTGGCGGTCAGTTGACGGTAGCCGGCTACCGGCGCACGCTCGCCCCAGCGGTCTTCGCCGTCAGGCTGAATAATCACGCACAGTTCTGCCAGCCCTGAAGGGTGAGCGGTGATATGAGGTGTGATGGCGCTGACGGTGCCGGAGGTCGGCGCGTGCACCGGTACGGTACGGCCCCGGCCGACGGTCAGCGGCTGGCCTTTCAGCACGGTGTCGCCGACCTTGACGCACAGTTCACCTTCCGGCCCCAGATGTTGTTGCAACGGGATAATAAACTTATCCGGCAGCGGGGCGGTACGCAGCGGTACACCGCTGGACTGGGTCTTCATTTCCGGTGGATGGATCCCGCCATCGAAATCCCAAATCCGGTCTTTTTTGAAGGCGGCGAACAGATTAAGCATGTTGCTCCACGTGGATCACTTGCACCGGTATCGTCTTCATGTCCCACTTCCAGTTGGCGGTAGTGGTGGCGACCGGTCTCATTTCAATACAGTCGGTAGGGCACGGCGCAACGCACAGGTCGCAGCCGGTACAAAGATCGGTAATGACGGTATGCATGGCGCGGGTAGCGCCGACGATGGCGTCCACCGGGCAGGCCTGAATGCACTTGGTGCAGCCGATGCAGTTGGCTTCGTCAATGTAGGCCACCTGGCGCACAGGTTCGGCGGCGGCTTCGCTGCCGAGCGGCTGCGGTTCGACGTTGAGCAATTCAGCCAACTTCAGCATCACCTGCTCGCCACCCGGCGCGCATTTGTTAATCATCTCACCGTTGGCGACGGCTTCGGCATAAGGACGACAGCCGGGGTAACCGCATTGGCCACACTGGCTTTGTGGCAAAATCTCATCGACCTGTTCGGCGACCGGATCTTCTTCCACCTCAAAACGGCGCGCGGCATAGCCCAGCACCAGACCGAACAGCAGGCCAAGGGCGCTTAACGCAGCAATCGCAATCCATAACGCGGTCATTAGAATTTCACCAGCCCGGTAAAGCCCATAAAGGCCAGCGACATCAACCCGGCGGTGATCAACGCGATGGAAGAGCCCCGGAAGGGCGCAGGCACATCGGCAACCGCCAGACGTTCACGAATGGCGGCAAACAGCACCATCACCAGGGAGAAGCCCGCGGCGGCGCTGAAGCCGTACACCGCAGACTGCAGGAAATTGTAGCCGAGGTTGACATTCAGCAGTGCGACACCGAGAACCGCGCAGTTGGTGGTGATCAGCGGCAGGAAAATGCCCAGCAGGCGATACAGCGCCGGGCTGGTTTTGCGTACCACCATCTCGGTAAATTGCACCACCACGGCGATCACCAGAATAAACGACAGCGTGCGCAGATACACCAGATCCAACGGAACCAGAATAAAGGTATTGATCACCCAGGCGCTGACCGAGGCCATCGTCATAACAAAAGTGGTGGCCATTCCCATACCAATGGCACTTTCCAGCTTTTTGGAAACGCCGAGGAACGGGCACAGGCCAAGAAACTTCACCAGGACGAAGTTATTCACCAGTACGGTGCCGACAAACAGGAGCAGGTATTCGGTCATTGCGATGCCTAAAAAAATAAAAGCCGCCTATTATCGGGAATTGGCGGCCTGACCACAACATAGGGATAGCAGGGTTATTGCCCTTTTTGCCACTTTTTGCCCATTTTTGTTGAATATTTACACAATCAAGCCCTATGAATTTCAAATCGCAGCTAGGCGCCCAGCTCGCTCATCCCCAGGCGCTTACTTAAGTAAGTAACTGGGGTGAGCGAGTGCAGGTAACAACGCTGCGGTTTGAAAGGCGACGGGCCATATTTATGTACAACGTGATTTAGTTCTCGGTAAATGTACCTTTGACTCGCTTGGAACGCTTCATGTAGGGCACCAGCAACGCGGCCATCAACAGTGGCCAGCCCAGACTGCGTACTGCCAATTCATCCGGCACCGGTGCAAAGGCAAAGGCTTTCACCGCCAGCAATACGGTAATCAGCAGCCACAGCAGGAACAATTTGGGGAACCGCTGCGAACGGTGGCAGAACAGCCACAGCAGCCACAGGGTAAAGCACCACATCAATAGGGTGGTCAGCACGGAGAAATACCACTGCATGCTAAACGCTTGGGCGTTGGTGAGCAGATATTCGCGCGATTCCGGCACGAAAATCGCCATGCCATACAGGAGCAGCATCAGACTGGCGCTAAGCAGGGTGACAATCAGATAGGCCATCGGGGCCAGCAACCAACCGCCGATACGGGTGTAATCAGCTTGAGACATAAACGGCTTCCTGGGTAAGACATGATCCAATGTGACAGCCGCATAGCTTAGCGGGTAATGCGGGCTTCGTCATCAATATCAAGCGGATGGTCGGGAGCAAGGCGGCGTGGCAGCACGTTTGGCTACCGGCAGGCGATTTTGCCACCGGTAGCCGGACGATTAACGGCGGTTAAGTTGATAGTAGGCTTCGTTCCAGCGCAGCTCGTTTTTGAACGCCGGTAGGGTGGTGTCCTGGTCAATCAGCAAGAACTCGATGTTATGCATTTCGGCATACAGCCGCAGCATATCGGCGTCCAGCGCCTGGGAGAACACCGTGTGGTGGGCGCCCCCCGCCAGGATCCAGGCTTCGGCGGCGGTCGCCAGCGTGGGTTGGGCCCGCCAGATGGCGCGCGCCACCGGCAGCTTGGGCAGCGGGTGCGGTTGTTCCACGGTGTCCACCTGATTGACCAGCAGGCGGAAGCGATCGCCCATGTCGATCAGGCTGGCGTTGACCGCTGGGCCGGCCGGAGTCGAAAAAATCAGCCGCGCCGGATCTGCCTTGCCGCCGATACCGAGCGGCTGGATATCCAACAGCGGTTTGGGTTCTTTGGCGATAGACGGGCAGACCTCCAGCATGTGCGAGCCGACCACCAAATCGTTCCCCGGCTGGAAGTGATAGGTGTAATCCTCCATAAACGAGGTGCCGCCGTGCAACCCATCGGCCATCACTTTCAGGATGCGCAGCAGCGCGGCGGTTTTCCAGTCGCCTTCGCCGCCAAAGCCGTAGCCTTGTTGCATCAGGCGCTGTACCGCCAGCCCCGGCAGCTGTTTCATGCCGTGCAAGTCTTCAAAGTTGGTAGTGAAAGCCTGGAAGTTGCCCTGTTCGAGGAAACGCTTCATGCCCAGCTCGATGCGCGCCGCGTCGGTCAGGTTCTCGCGTTTTGCGCCGTTGAGTTTGGCCGCATCGCTCAGCACATAGCTGGCCTCATACTCTTCAATCAGCGCATCTACATCGCCACGGCTGACGTCGTTAATGACGCTGACCAAATCGCCAATGCCATAGGCATTGACCGAGTAACCAAACTGGATCTGTGCGCCGACCTTGTCGCCATCGGTCACCGCCACCTCACGCATGTTGTCGCCAAAACGCGCCACTTTCAGCTGCTGGCCGGCCTGTTTGGCGCTGGCGACCCGCATCCACTGGCCAATGCGCCGGTGTGCTTCGGGATCCTGCCAGTGACCGGCAATCACGCTGTGCTGCTGGCGCATACGGGCACCGATAAAGCCGAATTCACGGCCGCCGTGGGCGGTTTGGTTGAGGTTCATAAAGTCCATATCCATACTGTCCCAGGGCACCTGGGCGTTGAACTGGGTATGGAACTGCAACAGCGGCTTATGCAGCACCGACAGCCCTGCGATCCACATTTTGGCCGGTGAGAAGGTGTGTAGCCAGGCCAGGATGCCAATACACTGGGGTTGATAGTTGGCGTCACGACACAGGGCGGTGATTTCATCCGGCGTGGTGACCAGCGGTTTCAGCACCAGTTTTACCGGTAGGCCGGCTTCGCGGTTGAGACTTTCCACCACCTGTTCGGCGTGTGCCTTGACCTGTTGCAGGGTTTGCGGGCCGTACAGATGTTGGCTGCCGATGGCGAACCAGACTTCGCGCTGCTTGAATGCATTCATTAAAAAAGACTCCTCTGTATTGGGTATAGGCTTAATTTGCTGAACCGGAGGTCGGGGCGTAGCGCGGCTCGGCGGCCTGGCACCATTGTTGATAGCGTTGATAAAGTTGTTGGTAGCGAGCGACGCGCTGCGGATCGGGCTGTAGGGTAAGTTCGATGCCGCAGGCCATCTGGCGCTGGGCTTCGGGCACGCTGGTGAAACGGCCGGCGGCCACGGCGGCGAAGATGGCAGCACCCAGCGCGCAGCACTGATCGGAGGCAACAATTTGCAGCGGTCGATTCATTACGTCGGCGCAGGCCTGCATAATCGCCGGCGATTTACGCGCAATGCCGCCCAGGGCCAGCACGTTATCGACCGGAATATCCTGCTGTTCAAAACATTCCATAATGGCGCGAGCGCCAAAGGCGGTGGCGGCGATAAAACCGCCGAACAGCGTCGGAGCATCGGTGCCGAGGTTCAGATCGGCGATCACGCCTTTCAGCCGCTGGTTGGCGTAGGGGGTCCGGCGACCGTTAAACCAGTCCAGCACCACCGGCAAATGATCCAGTGACGGTTTTTCCACCCAGGCATTGGTCAGTGCCGCCAGCAGACCGGCTTCAATCTTTTGTAGCTGCGGCTGCAGTTCAGGCTGGTTTTTTGCCGCTGCATGCAGCGGCCAGCTCAGCAGGCGGCTGAACCAGGCGTACATATCGCCAAAGGCTGACTGCCCGGCTTCCATGCCAATCATTCCCGGCACTACGCTGCCGTCGACCTGACCGCAAATTCCCTCGATGGCGCGGCCGTCGACTCGCTGACGATCGGCAATCAGAATGTCGCAGGTGGAGGTGCCGATCACCTTCACCAGGGTATAAGGCTGGGCACCGGCACCGACGGCCCCCATATGGCAGTCGAAGGCCCCACCGGAAAGCACCACCGTGGTGGGGAGCCCGAGGCGTGCCGCCCATTCGGCGCTCAGGGTGCCTACCGGCAGGTCGGCGGTATGGCAATCTTCAAACAGCGGCCAGGGCAGGTGTTCAACCAGCAGAGGATCGAGTGCGGCAAAGAACGCCTTCGGCGGCAGGCCACCCCAGTCCGGGTGCCACAGCGTTTTGTGGCCGACGCTACAGCGCCCGCGTTTTAACTGATGTGGCGCGGTGGTAGCGGACAACAGCGCCGGAACCCAGTCGCACAGTTCAACCCAGGAGGCGGCGGCCTGGCGTACCTCTGCGTCCTGGCGCGTGACATGCAGGATCTTGGCCCAGAACCACTCAGAGGAATAAACGCCGCCGATATAGCGGGAATAATCGGGAAACTCGCCGCTGCGGCACAGCCGGTTGATGGCGTCAGCCTCTTCAATGGCGGTGTGATCTTTCCACAAAACAAACATGGCGTTGGGGTTATCGGCAAACTCCGGACGCAGTGCCAGCACCTGCCCCTGACTGTCGATCGGTGCCGGTGTGGAACCGGTGGAGTCAACGCCAATGCCAATCACCTGCAGCCGCTGTTGCGGGGACAGACGCTGCACCAGAGTGACAATCGCCTGTTCCATGGCTTCTATATAGTCGAGCGGATGGTGGCGAAAACGGTTCTCCGCCGCGTTGCAGAATTCGCCGCGCTGCCAGCGGGGGTAATAAACCACTTCGGTATCCAGTTCCGCGCCGTTATGGCAGTCGACCGCCAGCACCCGCACCGAGTCGCTGCCGAAGTCCAATCCCAGGGCAATAGCACCTGCCGTCATGATGTTGACTCCTGATGTGTTAATACGCTGTGACAACCATAGGAGCCGAAGCGCTGGGCAGGTGAGGAGCCGTTAGCTGGAAGTATGCACTTTTCTGCTTCCCGCAGTGGTTTTGTGACGGCTGTCATAAGTTATTGCTTGGCGAAATTCGCTAAATATATGCACATATCTGCTGTATTCCACGGATGTGATAGCGCTCTACATTTCAGTAACAAATACCCGCTAAAACTTAAGCCGTCTTACTCCTGTTGTGGGTGAATGTCGCGAGATAAGCGATGTGCCGACAGCAGATACCCTAATGATAACGTTTTCACGGCGAGCGGCTTTCGTCGCCACAGAGAACAAAATAGCGGAGAGCATCATGCATAAATTCACTAAGGCGCTGGTGACACTGAGTCTGGCGGCCGTTATGTCACATTCAGCTATCGCCGAGACCATGAAGCTGGGTTTTTTGGTCAAGCAGCCGGAGGAACCCTGGTTCCAGACCGAATGGAAGTTTGCCGACAAGGCCGGTAAAGACCTCGGTTTTGAAGTGATAAAAATCGCCGTGCCGGACGGGGAGAAAACCCTCAATGCCATTGACAGCCTGGCGGCCAGCGGGGCCAAGGGCTTTGTTATCTGTACGCCAGATCCGAAACTCGGCTCGGCGATTGTCGCCAAGGCACGCAGTTACAATCTGAAAGTGATTGCGGTGGATGACCAGTTTGTCACCGCCAAGGGCAAACCTATGGACAGCGTGCCGTTAGTGATGATGGCCGCCACCAAAATTGGTGAGCGTCAGGGGCAGGAATTGTGGAAAGAGCAGAATAAGCGCGGCTGGAAATTAGCGGACACCGCGGTAATGGCGATCACCGCCGATGAGCTGGACACCGCACGTCGTCGCACCGGTGGCTCGATCGCCGCACTGAAGGCGGCCGGCTTCCCGGAGAAACAAATTTATCGCGTGCCGACCAAATCCAACGATATCCCAGGGGCGTTTGACGCCGCCAACTCAATGTTGGTGCAGCATCCTGAAGTGAAAAACTGGCTGATTGTCGGCATGAACGACAACACCGTCCTCGGCGGCGTACGTGCCACCGAAGGCCAGGGCTTCAAAGCGCCGAACGTGATCGGCATCGGCATCAACGGGGTGGATGCGGTCAGCGAACTGTCCAAGGCACAGGCCACCGGTTTCTACGGTTCGCTGCTGCCAAGCCCGGATATCCATGGTTACAAGAGTATCCAGATGCTGCATGACTGGGTCGAAAAGGGCGTCGAGCCGCAAAAGTTCACCGAAGTGACCGACGTGGTGCTGATCACCCGCGACAACTTTAAAACCGAACTGCAGAAAAAAGGCCTGATGTAATAAGCGAGCCGCCCACGGCACTCTGTCGGGCGGCATTTTTCACTGCAGGAGGAGCACACCATGACCGCCGCATTGCCGTATTTGACGTTTAAAGGCATAGGTAAAACCTTCCCGGGCGTGAAGGCGCTGGATGACATCAGCTTTAGCTGTCAGGCCGGACAGATCCACGCGTTGATGGGGGAAAACGGCGCCGGGAAATCCACGCTGCTGAAAATTCTCAGTGGCAATTACGCGCCATGCCAGGGGGAAATTCAGTTACAGGGGCGGTCGGTGCAGTTCGCCAACACCACCGATGCGTTAAATGCCGGGGTGGCGATTATCTATCAGGAATTGCATCTGGTGCCGGAAATGACGGTGGCGGAGAACATTTATCTCGGCCAGTTGCCGACCAAGCGTGGGCTGGTGGACAGAAAACTGCTGCGCTACGAATCCCGCTTGCAGCTGGAACACCTTGGTTTGGATATTGATCCGGATACGCCGCTGAAATATCTGTCGATCGGCCAGTGGCAAATGGTGGAAATCGCCAAGGCGCTGGCGCGCAACGCCAAGGTGATCGCCTTTGACGAACCCACCAGTTCGCTGTCGGCCAGAGAAATTGAGCAACTGTTCCGGGTGATCCGGGAATTACGTGCCGAAGGGCGGGTGATCCTGTACGTCTCGCACCGTATGGAAGAAATTTTTGCCCTCAGCGACGCCATTACCGTGTTTAAGGATGGACGCTACGTGCGCACCTTTGACGATATGCAGCAGGTGGATAACGCGCAGTTGGTGCAGGCGATGGTCGGGCGCGATTTGGGCGACGTCTATGGCTACCAGCCACGCGAGCTGGGGCCGGTGCGGCTGGCGCTCAAGGGGCTGAAAGCGCCGGGCGTCAAAACGGCGATCGACCTGAACGTGCGGGCCGGGGAAATCGTCGGGCTGTTCGGCCTGGTGGGTGCCGGGCGCAGTGAACTGATGAAGGGGATTTTTGGTGCCACGCAGGTCAGTGCCGGCCAATTGATGCTGGATGGACAGGCGATCGCCATTCGTTCACCGATTGACGCGATCCGCGCCGGGATCATGCTGTGCCCGGAGGATCGCAAGGCGGACGGCATCATCCCGGTGCACTCGGTGCGTGACAACATCAACATCAGCGCACGACGCAACAGTCTTCGCGCCGGTTGCCTGATCAACACAGGGTGGGAGGCCAGCAATGCCGATCATCATATTCGTGCATTGAATATCAAAACGCCTGGCCCTGAGCAGTTGATTATGAATTTGTCCGGCGGCAATCAGCAAAAGGCCATCCTGGGCCGCTGGCTGTCGGAGGAGATGAAAGTGATTTTGCTCGATGAACCCACACGCGGCATCGACGTCGGTGCCAAGCATGAAATCTACCACGTCATTTACCAACTGGCGCAGCGCGGCATTGCGGTGCTGTTTGCCTCCAGTGACCTGCCAGAGGTGCTGGGGCTGGCTGACCGTATCCTGGTGATGCGTGAAGGCGCGCTGTCCGGCGAATTACTGCATGACGAGGCCAGTGAGGAAAAAGCCCTCAGCCTGGCGATGCTGCGCACCCCCGATATAGCCCCTGATGCCGCTGCGGCGGTGGCCTGATTGTGAAGGAGAAAGAGATGTCGACCATAACGACCCATTCGGTGAAAAAACGCAACGGCCTGGGGCTGGCGCGGATTTGGGACAGCTACGGCATGCTGGTGGTGTTTGCGGTGTTATTTTTAGCCTGTGCGCTGTTTGTGCCCAACTTTGGTTCCTTTATCAATATGAAAGGGCTGGGGCTGGCGATTTCGATGTCCGGCATGGTGGCCTGCGGCATGCTGTTCTGTCTGGCCTCCGGTGACTTTGACCTGTCGGTCGCTTCGGTGATTGCCTGCGCCGGGGTCACCACCGCGGTGGTGATCAACATGACCGAAAGCCTGTGGATTGGCGTGGCCGCCGGTCTGTTATTGGGCATGGTTTCCGGGCTGATTAACGGTTTCGTTATCGCCCGGCTGAAAATCAACGCGCTGATCACCACCCTGGCTACCATGCAGATTTTCCGCGGGCTGGCCTACATTATCTCCGACGGTAAAGCGGTGGGCATTGAGGACGAACGCTTCTTCGCCCTGGGTTACGCCAACTGGCTGGGCCTGCCGGCACCGATCTGGATCACCGTCGCCTGTCTGATCCTGTTTGGCTTCCTGCTCAACAAGACCACCTTTGGCCGCAATACGCTGGCGATTGGTGGTAACGAAGAGGCCGCACGGCTGGCCGGGGTGCCGGTCGTACGCACCAAAATCGTGATCTTCATGCTGTCCGGACTGGTGTCCGCCGCCGCCGGCATCATTCTGGCGTCGCGCATGACCAGTGGCCAGCCCATGACCTCAATTGGCTATGAGCTGATCGTGATCTCCGCCTGCGTGCTGGGTGGCGTGTCACTGAAAGGCGGCATCGGTAAAATTTCCTACGTTATCGCCGGTATTCTGATCCTGGGCACGGTGGAGAATGCCATGAACCTGCTGAATATCTCGCCGTTCTCGCAGTATGTGGTGCGCGGCGTGATCCTGCTGGCAGCGGTGATTTTCGACCGTTACAAACAGCAGGCCAAGCGCAGCGTTTAAATTGCCAACCCTGTTCACAGTTCTGTTATCGGCCCGGGCAGTTATCCGCCGGGCCGCTAAGCTAGAGTATTGTTACCAAAGCCGTTCCGGGAGGACAGATGTATCATCGCATGGCGCAGGAACCGCAGCCCAACCCGCTGTTACCGGGTTACACCTTTAACGCCTATCTGGTGGCGGGGCTAACGCCAATTATGGCGGACGGCCCGCTGGATTTCTTTATCGACCGCCCCGGTGGCATGAAGGGCTATATCCTCAACCTGACCATCAAGGGCCAGGGCAAGGTGTTTGACGGCGAAGATACCCTTTACTGTAATCCTGGCGATCTGCTGCTGTTCCCGCCCAAGGCGGCGCATTACTATGGCCGTTCGCCGGACAGCGACTGCTGGTATCACCGCTGGGTGTATTTCCGGCCGCGCGCCTACTGGGCCGACTGGCTGGAATGGCACAGCAAAACCCATGAGGTGGGGCGGCTGACCTTGCCGAACAATAACCTGCTGTTGGAGTTCGATCGGCTATTCGCCAATATCGAACAGACTCAGCGTTCCGGTCGCCGCTTTGCCGAAGAGCTGGGGATGAACCTGCTGGAGCGCCTGCTGTTGCGCGCGATGGAAGAAGACCCGCTCAGCCCGCAGAAAATTATGGATCCGCGGGTGATCGAAGCCTGCCAGTTTATCACCGGCAACCTGGCTGGCGAGCTGCGGATTGACGAGGTGGCGCGGCATGTCTGCCTGTCGCCATCGCGGTTGGCGCATCTGTTCCGCGAGCAGGTGGGCATCAATATTCTGCGCTGGCGCGAAGATCAGCGGGTGATCCGCGCCAAACTGCTGTTGCAGACTACCCAGGAGTCGATCGCCACTATAGGTCGGGTGGTGGGCTATGACGATCAGCTGTACTTTTCCCGGGTATTCCGCAAGCGGGTGGGCGTTAGCCCGAGCGATTTCCGCCGCCGCAGCCTGGAGATAAACTATCCGGCCAGAAATCAGCGTGAACAGCCTTTCGCTATGGGCACGAATTAACATTAAATTTACTTCTTGTTCCTGCCTGCATCATGGTGTCAAATCTGATGGGTCTATTGCGAGCCAGTAAGAGGAAACACCATGGCAGAAAAAATTCGGGTTGGGCTGGTCGGTTACGGCTATGCCAGCAAAACCTTTCATGCGCCCCTGATCGTCGGCACGCCCGGCGTAGAGCTGGCTGCCGTGTCCAGCAGCGATGCCGGTAAAGTGCATGCGGACTGGCCGTCGATGACGGTAGTCAGCGATCCGCAGGCGCTGTTTAACGACCCTTCTATCGATCTGATCGTCATTCCTACCCCCAATGATACCCACTTCCCGCTGGCGCAGCAGGCCATGGCCGCCGGCAAGCACGTGGTGGTAGACAAACCGTTTACCGTGACGTTGTCACAGGCTCAGGAGCTAAAACAGCAGGCGGAGCAGAGCGGCAAGCTGTTGTCGGTATTCCACAACCGTCGCTGGGACAGTGATTTTCTGACGCTTAAGACGCTGCTGAAAGAAGGCGCGCTCGGCGAGGTGGTTTATTTCGAATCTCATTTCGATCGCTTCCGGCCAGAAGTGCGTCAGCGCTGGCGTGAGTTGGGCGGCGCAGGTAGCGGCATTTGGTACGATTTGGGGCCGCATCTGATCGATCAGGCGCTGCAACTGTTCGGCAAGCCGGAAACGCTGTTTGTTGATTTGGCCGAACTGCGTCCAGGCGCGCAGTCGGTGGACTATTTCCACGCGGTGCTCAATTACGGCAAACGTCGGGTGGTCCTGCACGCTACGATGCTGGCGGCGGCGGAATCCGCCCGTTATATCGTGCATGGCACCCAGGGCAGCTTTATCAAGTTTGGCCTGGATCCGCAGGAAGACCGGTTGAAAGCCGGTGAGCGCCTGCCGCAGGCAGACTGGGGTTATGACATGCGTGACGGCGTGGTGACGTTGTCACGCGATGGCGTGCTGGCGGAAAAACCGCTGCTGAGCATTCCGGGCAACTATCCAGCCTATTACGCGGCCGTGCGTGATGCGATAAACGGTGTAGGGGAAAACCCGGTACCGGCCGCGGATGCCATCCAGGTAATGGAATTGATCGAGCTGGGCCTGGAATCGGCAAAACAGCAAAGAGCGCTGCCGGTAGCTTAACCGCCGCGCTTTCTTATTCGGGTTCGGCTGACCGAACCCGCCTTACTCCTCGAAAGGTCCGGTTCCATGTCCTGGTTGCAACGTTTGCGCATTGATAAATTTTTGCTGGTTTTGATTCTGGTGGTGATCGTCGCCTCGGTTTTCCCCTGCGAAGGGATATGGAAAACCTTCTTTGATCGCCTGACCACCGCCGCCATCGCGCTGCTGTTTTTTATGCATGGCGCCAAGCTGTCGCGTGAGGCGATTATCGCCGGTATGGGCCACTGGAAGCTGCATCTGGTGGTGTTCCTCAGCACCTTTGCGCTGTTCCCACTGCTGGGGTTGGCGATGAATTTGATGGTGCCGGGGCTGATGACCCCGACGGTCTATATGGGCTTCCTTTACCTGTGTGCGCTGCCGGCTACGGTGCAATCGGCTATTGCTTTCACCTCGGCGGCGGGCGGTAACGTGGCGGCGGCGGTCTGCAGCGCTTCGGCATCCAGTATCCTCGGCGTTTTCCTCTCGCCATTGCTGGTGGGCGCACTGATGCACACCCAGGGCGGTGATACTGACGTATTGCACGCCATCGGTTCGATCATTTTGAAACTGATGGTGCCCTTTGTGGTCGGCCATCTGGCACGGCCGCTGATCGGCAAATGGGTCGATCGCCACCGCAAGCTGATTAATCTCACTGACCGGTCATCGATTCTGCTGGTGGTGTATACCGCCTTTAGCGCCGCGGTGGTAGAGGGCATTTGGCACAAGATTGACGGCTGGTCGTTGCTGACCATCCTGGTGATGTCTTTGGTGCTGCTGACGGTGGTGCTGGTTATCAACACCTATGCCGCGCGTTGGCTGGGATTCAATACCGCCGACGAGATAACCATAGTGTTCTGCGGTTCGAAAAAGAGCCTGGCGAACGGTATCCCGATGGCTAACGTGCTGTTCCCGGCGGCGGCGGTGGGTGCAATGGTGTTGCCGCTGATGATTTTCCATCAGGTACAGTTGATGGTGTGCGCCGTGCTGGCCCAGCGCTATGCGCGCAAAACCGCCAAACAGCGGGCAGAAGTGCTGACGGCGAAGTAAAAAATGGGTTCGTTGACGAAATGATCCGTTGTTTCATGGTAAGGGCAGCTGCATGCTGCGCCAAATAGTATAATCAATGGGTTAAATTGCGGCGAACCTGCTAGCCCCCAACCGGTTTAGCCCTGACACAGGTTTGTCATCTGTCTGTATGGGGGCATCTATACGCCCATTGTTAACCTCAACTCCCATAATGCTATTTCTAATAGGCCCCTCGTTATGTTTGCGCCACCACACAACAAGTGATTGTGCGGATGGCTTGATCATCTTTTAACCTCCCTTTAAATTACTGGTTGCACATACAGTTGTTTTATTTCACAAAGGAGAAACACTATGAGTGGTGGAGATGGTAAAGACAGCCGTGGCCCTGGCGGCGGTGTAAACGGTGGCCCGACAGGGCTCGGCGGCAACGGAAACAAGGGGGGTGGAGTTGATGCATCGGATCACTCCGGTTGGAGCTCGGAGAACGATCCGTGGGGGGGTAAGAATACTGGTGGCAACACTGGCGGTGGTAATAATGGCGGCGACAGAGACCACCCAACTGGGAGTGGTAAGGTCAACCTGAGCCTGTTCCCTGAAGCGCAGGCATCGATTGCTCTAGGTACACCGACCAACATTTCTCTAGTCGATGGCCTGTGGGGATTTAGCCTTCTTAAATCCAAAACCGTGCAATCAGTTATCACAGAAGCACTGGCCAAAGTGAAAACGTTGGGTGTACCAACAGTAGGCACGCTGTGGCGCGGCAGCCTATGGGGACTGGTGGTAGAAGGTATTACACCAACAAAAATTGCCCCCGACGATATGTCAATGGTTCGGCACATTACGACCACATTGCCAGCGGATTTGGTGACTAAAACGCCTCTGGGGCAACTCCCCACGCAGCCTGCTACAGTGGTTGATGCCCGTCTTTCTGATGTTGTCGACGAAGGTCAGCAGAAAGTGGCTGTCATACGTTCACCGTCAATGCCGATGAGTGTTCCGGTGGTTCAGGCCAAACCCACAAAACGGCCTGATGTATTTACCGCCGGGATTGTTCCGGGCATGCCTGACATCCATATCCGTGTCAATGCGCCAGCGCCACCAACGGCTCCAAAACCTGCGGATGGGGTTAGTGAGGTCAAAGATGCTCCTGCCAAACAGTTGCCGGCATCTGCTACTGGCGGCAATACGCATGATGGGATTGTGGTGTTTCCCACTGCTAGCAACCTCCCACCAGTTTATATTGCCGTGGTGGAAGTCATGCCAGTGAATGAGGCTAATGCTCGCGAAATTGAGCGCAAAGCGCTTCAGACTTATCAGGATGCTCGGCAGCGTCGCGAATTTGTCCAAACTGATGAGCAAAGAAAAATAACAAGTTATCAGACGTTACTGCCAGAGTTGACTATTACTCAACGGCAGATAGAAGAAACACAGGCTGAAATAGCCTTTAGCCAGGTGACTGCCAAACGGCAATCAGTTCAGGAGACAAATGCAAAGTCTCGCCATCAACCAGCGCTTGCAGAGCAGTACCACCGAGAAATGGACAGAACGAATAAAACCGTTTCGGCCTTGAATGATGCACTGTTCAATTTGCGAGAAAAAGAAAAAGATATAGTGGCTCAGAGGGCTGAGTTTGCCCGTCTTGGTAAAGAAAACTGGAAAAAAGAAAGACCAGATAGAGAACGAACTGATCCGGTCATTGCCACTTGGACACCTGCACAGCAATCTGCTTTCTGGCAGACCCAGGCAAGAAAGGAATTTGTATTGTCGGTTACGTCAACAGATTTACCTAAATATGGGCCTGTCATGGGGACCAAACCCAGTCCATTGTACATGGAGAACCAAGCGTATTTTTGGAAAGGAGACGGATTTTCTCTGGCTAACTATGATGCGATTGCCGCAAATGACACTCTAGTGAATGGAATTCGTCGCGCTTTCTCTTCAGTGTCGACACCGCTTGCCAGCGTAGCGCCTAACAAGCTTTATGAGAATGACCAAGTTATGGCATCTGAATTAGCTCAGTTCTCATTTGTATTCTATGAAGATCTGGATGTCTCAGCTTTGACCATAGTATCGTCACTGGATGTCAGTAATTTCGGACTGAGCAGAGATGATACACGAAATGCACTTGGAGGTTATGGTGCTGTTCAAATGCCTTACCGATTGGTTTCGCGGCGTACGGGGCTAGATGGCGATGGTGATGAAAGGATCCATATTGACGTCGTTCGTCCCGATGATAAGAATTTGGTTGGTGCGGTTCCCTTGAGGGCAATGACCTGGAACGCAGTCAAACGAGAGTCTAGTTTTACTAGCGATGATGGAGCCATCACTCTCACCTGGCGTCCTGCCAGTGATAAAGATGTTAGCGGTTATCAGATTATTGTCACACCGCTTGGCTCCCAACCTGGAAAACTGTATCGCGGTGGACATGTCGATGTTTCGAGCAAAGGAGCGCGAGTTACATTACCGTTAGTAGATGTTCAGAAAATTCATGACTATATTCTTGTACCGCCGGTAGAAAGTGGCCTTGATCCGATTTATGTCATGTTCAACAAACCACGCAAGAAGGCCGGAAAGGATGACAAACCCGTGTTTGTCAAACCTCGGCAAGGAACCGCAGAACGTGGGCATGAATATCACCCAACACCAAAGACGGATGAAATTAAGGGGTTGGGAGAGCTTAAACCGGGTAGACCAAAAACACCCAAGCAGTCAGGAGGGGGACTTCGGGCACGTTGGTATGGGGATAAAGGCCGTAAAATTTATGAGTGGGACTCACGGCATGGTGAGCTGGAAGGATATCGTGCCAGTGACGGTGAACACCTGGGTGCCTTTGATCCAAAAACTGGCAAACAGTTAGAAGGTCCAAATCCTAAACGTAATATTAAAAAATATTTATAGCGGAGATAAGTGTCATGGGATTAAAACTGCGGCTTACATGGTTTGACAAAAAAAACGATGAGTTTATTGGCGAAGAGTATTCAAAAGATTTTGGGGATGATGATACGCTCATCGGGCGTTTGGGGCTCCCTGAAGATGACACAATGAACAACGGTGAATTTGCTGTTGCAAAAGGTTGGGTGCCACTTATTCAACCCTATTTCAAAAATCAAATATCCAGCGAAAAATTTGATTATTTTTTGGCATTCAATTACCGAGATAAGTGGTAATAGTTTTCTGTAATGGATATACAACGCCCAATAGTCGGAAGATTGTTGGGCATTTTCATGTCTGAGGATTTTCAGCAACACATGGGAAGCAGATAAAAAAGGCCAATCAGGTATGACTGACTGGCCCTATGCGTTTATTAACTCATTGTTCAATCAGCCGCGGACTTTATCGCGTAGCGCCTGCTTTTCCTGCTCGCTGAGGAATGCCATTTTCAGGCCGTTTTCCTGAGCGGTGCGGATCTCCGCCGGCGTCAGCCCGGCCTGTGGTGCCGCTACCCGATATTCGTGCTCAATTTCGATGCCCTGAACCGCCGGATCGTCGGTGTTGATCGACGCCATGACGCCGTGACGCAGGAACTTCGCCAGTGGATGTTGCGCCAGTGACGGCACGGTGCTGGTCTGAATGTTGGAGGTCAGGCAAGACTCGATACCAATGCCGTGTTCCGCCAGGAAGTCCATCAATGCCGGATCTTCAACGGCTTTCACCCCGTGACCGATGCGCTCGGCACCCAGCTCGCGGATCGCCTGCCAGATGCTTTCCGGGCCGGCGGCTTCACCGGCGTGTACGGTGATGCGCAAACCGGCATCACGGGCGCGGTTAAAGTGGTTGAGGAACAGGCCGCCTGGGAAGCCGAGTTCGTCACCGGCCAGATCCAGCGCGGTAATACCGTCACGGTGTGCCAGCAGGCCTTCCAGCTCTTGCAAACAGGCGGCCTCGCCGAAGGTACGGCTCATGATGCCGATCAGGCGCACATCAATGCCCAAATCGCGGGAGCCGGAACGAATGCCATCAATGACCGCTTCTACCACTCCCGCTACCGGCAGCTGGTGCTTCATCGCCATGTAAAACGGCGAGAAACGCAGTTCGGCATAGTGCAGACCGGCGTTGGCGGCATCCTCAACGTTTTCGTAAGCGACCCGGCGGCAGGCTTCCAAATCGCCCAGCACCGCCACACCCCAGTCGAGCTTTTGCAAAAAGCTGACCAGATCCGGTTCGGCATGGGTAATTTGCACGTGTGGACGCAGGGATTCCAATTCGTCGGCTGGCAGGGCAAGGTTAAACTGACGGCCCAGGTCGAGGATGGTTTGCGCACGGATGTTGCCGTCGAGGTGACGGTGGATGTCGGTCAGCGGAAGGCGGGAGTCAATCATAAGGTGCACTCGCTATTTTATTGTAGGTAAAGTGCAGATCAGTATAAAAACAAAATGATGAAAATTGCCATGTCGTTACATAAAAAAGTGATTGAAGTCACATTAATGACGGGTGGTAGCGCATTTTCAGGCGAAGGCGGGAGAAGAATCGCCCCCGCGACCCGGCAGGCAAACGGCGGGCTGCCCCATCAGCCGACCTTCAGTTTAGTGATATTTTCATCGTTGTTTTCGGCGACGCCATGCAGCGCCAGCCAATCCGTAATTTTTCCGATCTCCAGCGGTAGCGCTTGATCAACGCGGATCACCGGACCGATGGCCATCGGCATGGCACGTTCGGCCAGCGCCCGCAACTCCGGCAAATATTCTGCGCCGGGGTGGCCTGCCGATCGCTGGCCGAGGCGGGCAGCATAGCGTTCGGCCGCCAATTTTGCGGAGATCTGATTCCACACTTCCAAAACCTGAGTTACACCCGCCTCGCGCAGATATTGGCGCAGCAACTCTCTGGGTTGAAAACCGTACCAGGCGTCAATCACATAGATACAGCGCTGCGGTGCCTGTGCCACCATAGACCAAATTGCCCGATAGGCGGCGTAACCCAGCCGACGGTTAAGCTCGCGATCCACGTTGTCCAGCTGCGCCATAAAGGGTTCCTTGATGCCGTCGAGGCTCAAATAAGGCAGGCCAAAGTGCTGCGCCAGCGCACGGGCGAGGGTGCTCTTGCCAGAAGCCGGAATGCCATTGACCAAAATAACGGTTTTGTCGCCGCTGTCAGTTAGCGCAGTCATAAGATTTCTACCACCTCTTGCCACAGTTTGGCGGCGCGCAGTTTATCGAGCCGCTGTTTGTTGTCCAGTAACTCGACAATCGCCCGGATGCCTTCTTCAATATGCCGGTTGCTGTCCGTCGCGCCGAACAGGATGACGATATCGGCCTTTTCACTGCCTTGAAAGGCGATGGCCTGGTCCAGCAGCACCATGCTGAAGCAATTTTTGATCACGCCACACTCGGGTCGGGCATGAGGGATGGCAATCCCTTCATCAAACACATAATAAGCGCCATGGGCCAGCGTATTACTGATCACCGCCTGGTGATAGGAAGGGTGAATATAACCGTTCTCGACCAAAGGCTGTGCCGCCAACTCAATCACCTTTTTCCAGTCCGTTTCCTGCACGCCGACCTGTATTGCTCCGGCCTCGATCAACAGTTGTTTAATGGTCATCATGTTCCCTCAAAGAGACTTCCTGATAATATTGCGCAGCGCGTCTATTTTGATAAAAACCACATCGATTTCCTGGCGGTGATTTTTATTTTTGGCATAAATCTTTAATGCCCGATTATAGGCCAGCATTAATGTTTTATGAATTTCGCCGTTTGCCGGTGTTGCTGCCAATTGCTGCTCCAATAATGTTATTTCGGCTGATATATCATTGGCTTCAGCATCGTTTTGCGCATCAGGTGCGGCCTTTTTATTTCGCTGTAATTTCATAAAATTAAGCATAGTATTCTCCAGCCCCGACGGGTGCCGGGGCACCAGGGTTGTGGGGTTATATTAAAATGAAACTGGGCTGGTAATTATCTAAACAGGCCGATTTTTTCCGTTAATACCTGGGTGACGGCATTATTGGCCGGAATCAGAAATTTGCGCACGCTGTCATTCACCTTGCCCTTTTCAAATGTTTGCATGCAGCGGCCGACCCACTGCACGTTCATCTCTGTGCCCACATTGACCTTTTCAATGCCGCCCGCCACTGCTCGTCGCATGTCTTCATCGCTGACTCCGGTACCGCCATGCAGGACCAGTGGGGTACGGGTGGCCGCGGTGATTTCCGCCAGCCGCTGATGCTGGATATGTGCCTTACCGGTGTACATGCCGTGAACGGTGCCGACCGAGACGGCTAACATGTCGACCCCGGTTTCATCGACAAAGCGTTTGGCGTCCTCCACCGTGGTAAAGGTGATATCTTCTTCCGCCACCGCCTTGCCGTCCTCCGAGCCGCCGATAGCGCCCAATTCGGCCTCAACCGAAACGTTGCGCTGGCGTGCAATGTCGATCACCTTGCGGGTATTGGCGATGTTTTCGTCCATTTCCAGGTGCGAACCGTCGTACATCACCGAACTGAAACCGGCGTCGATCGCGGTCACGATGGAGGCGATATCCGAGCAGTGATCCAGATGCAGGCAGGTTGGCACATCTTCACTCTCTGCCAGTGAGCGTACCGAATCAACCAGCAGTTTGTAGCCCAGATACTCGGCGGTGCCGGTTGATATCTGGATCATCAGCGGGCTGTGGGTGTCCTTGGCCGCTTTGAAAAAGGCCGGCAGCATCTCCAGACAGTGGAGGTTGAATGAGCCTATTGCTTTGAAATTACGGGCTTTGGCTACGGACAACAGCTCGTTGAAGTTATAGAGTTTCATGGACTTTTTCCTCATGGTGCTTGGTTGATTTACCGTTAACAAACCACGCAATCAGCGTGACGAAGATGATGAACAGAGCGATGAACAGCCAGTTGCCCTGGAAGGCATGACCCATCACCAGGCCGCTACTGATGACGTCGGAGTCGCTGAAGGTCACGCCGACAAAACCGTAGCTTTCCAGCATTGGCACCAGAATGGCGGGTAGGAAGGTGATAAACAGGCCGTGGACCACGCCGCCGATCATGGCACCGCGTCGGCCGCCAAGCGCGTTGCCGAAGATGCCTGCGGTTCCTCCGGCGAAGAAGTTGGTCAGCAGACCGGGCAGGATCATTGCCAGTCCGAACATTGGGAAAACGATCATGCCGATGATGGAACCCAGGGTGGTAGCCAGGAAGCCAACGATCACCGCGTTAGGGGCGTAGGGGAACAGGACCGGGCAGTCCAGTGCCGGTTTGGCATCCGGCACGATGCGCATGGCGATACCACGAAAGGCAGGGACCAACTCATTGAGCAGCAGACGCACGCCGCTGTAGAGGATAAAGACCCCGGCAACAAACTGGATGGCCTGCATAAAGGAGTACATCAGATAATTCATGCCGCCGGCATACTGGGCGATGTACTGCGGGCCGGCTGCCAGTGCGGGGATCAGATACATCGGGATCATCACCACCGCCATCGACAGGTAGGTGTCCTGCAGGAACTTGAAGTTGTCGGGCAGCTCCAGATCTTCGGTTGAGCGGGAGCCTTTACCGACCACCTTGGCGACCGCAGCCTGTACCAGATAACCGATAGTGCAGAAATGTCCCAGGGCAACGTCATCCGAACCGGTAATCTTGCGGACCACCGGCTGCGCCAACGCCGGCATTAACACCGCCATCACGCCGCCAAATATGCCGCCGGTCAGGATCAGCGGCAGGCCGGTTAGCCCCGCTTTATAGCCGATCACCGCCCCAATGGTGGCCATCCACAGCAACGCCTGCCCGGTCAGGAAGATGTATTTGAACGGGGTGATACGCGCAATAATGATATTCACCGCGAAGATCACCATCAGCGTCATCGCCACTTCCGAGCCGAGTTCGCGGTTGGCCAGGCCGGCAATGGCGGCGACGTCGGTGATGTAGCCGGTCATGCCGAAGCCGTGGGTGAATATGCTGTTTAAATAGGTCAGGGCACCGACAATAATGTTGATACCCGCCATCATGATCAGGAAGCCCAACAGGGTTTTAAAGGTCCCCTCGGCCACTTTTCCGGTGGATTTTTTCTGCAGTATCAGCCCCAGCATGGCGATAAAGGCGATCAGGATCGAAGCCTGACCGAGCAGGTCCTTGACGATAAAGTCAATCAGGCTATTCATGGTGGGTTTCCTTCATATCGCGTTCTTTCAAAAAGGCCACAATCTTTTGCTCAATTTCCGCCTTATCGGTGAGCCGGTGGAGAATAATCACCCGTTTCTTTTCCTCTTCGCTGGCGTCGGCATTTAAAATGTCGGCGAAGGTTTTTTGGGTGAGAATAATATCTGATTTAAAGGCACTGGCCTCAGAGATAGTGGTGTGATCAATATCTGCCTCAATCTCTAATTTTTTCAGCACCGCTCTTGCGCTCATTTCGATTGCAAAGCTGGAGCCGAGGCCACAGCCACATACGCACAGTATTTTAAGCATGAGTCTCTCCTCAGATTATATTTAATTGCCTGGCGAGTTTATAATGGTGTCCTTCGGTATCAACCAAACGTTTTTGCATGCTGATTAAATCAATAGGGATGGGTTGGTTGGCGGAATTAATAATGACCGCCTTGTTTTTCATGCCGGAGTTAATGCAGCGAACCACTTCGTTGGCCATAATAGTGCCCTGATAAATCTCTTCACAGGTAGGGTCGCCATTGCGCAGGCCATACCCCATAATAGTTTTACGAATACGTACGCCAATTTTTGGCTCAAGCTGTTTAATCATGGTGTCGATGGCACCCTGAAAACCCGGTGAATATTCTTTGGTATAACCTTCTGAACATAAAATAATAACGCTGTTTTGTTGTTCCAGTCGCTGGCTTATTTTCTCCGCCAGTTGGCTTAAGGCATATTGGCATTCCGGGATCAGGGCAAAATCCGCATTGGATTTGATCGCCGCCTGCAGCGTAAGTTCCCCGCAGTAACCGCCCAGCAGTTCAATCATAAACACGCGTCCGGGCAGGGCGCGCCCGGTGTTACGCAGTTTCGAAACCTCTTTGATCACCTGTTCGCAGGCGGTGGAAAAACCAATGCTGTAAAGGCTGCCAAAAACATCATTGTCGATGGTCATACCCACGCCAAAACAGTTAATGCCAAATTCGCTGAGGGTATTTAAAAACTGCAGCGAACCGTCGCCACCGGCCATAATAAGCACGTCAATGTGCAAAGCCTTTAGCTGTTTGCTGATGGTTTCATATTCATTGGCGACCAGTTTTTTGGCCGTGCGGCCGGAAGACATTATTGGCATTGGTGAAATTGCGTAATCAACCAGGTCACGTTGGCTGATGGCCCGGTGCTGATTAGCCAATAGTCCGGGTATTCCGCCGTTGAACAGAATGATATCGGCCTGCGCCAGCCTGGCAACCTGGAAAATAAAGTTATTGATGCCGCTGACGTCGCCGCCGCTTATTACCACACCGATTTTCATATGCCTGCTCCCAATCTGTTCCGTGGAGCTCATTGTCTTTTTTGACATCGCTAAAATTTGCAGGCGATATCACAAAACAATCACAAATATTTTCGTGAATGACCTTGACATGCTGCTGGGTGGTAATGTTTTTGAGAGATAGATCTCGTTTTTATTTGGGGGGCATAACGGGGTTTTAAATACTATTTATTAATAATCATCATGTTACATCCGAACCGTTATAAAGGTATTTGCCAAGGGGGAAATGATTCTTCGGGAAAAAATAAGTTTAATGAAGTGTGATTGCTCTCGCATTTTTATCCGATACGCGGAGATTAGCCGTAATAAATACGCGGCCAGGATTAATAACCGCGTATTTATTAAGTCATTTAATAAAGGGGCGGCTCAAGCCTTTATCACCGTCAACCCGGCCTGTTCCAGGGGGGCGGTCAGCGTGGCATCGGTTGAGCGTTCGCCAATACTGCTTTGCGCCAGGGCGATATCGCCGCTAATTTGCAGCGGTTGGAGCCGGCGGCGCTAGAGGTTACGCTGAATTCAGCACAAATTTCAGTCCGTTAATCAGCTTATCCATACCGGCCTCTACCTTGCTGCGCGGACAACCAACGTTCAGCCGCAGGAAGCCACGGCCTTCTTCGCCGTAGGTGAAGCCCGGCATAATGGCGACCTTCTCACGCTCGATCAGCACCTGTTGTAACTGTTGGTCGTCAATGCCCAACGGGCGCAGATCGATCCAGGCCAGATAGGTGGATTGCGGCGGTTGCCAGGCCAGCTGCGGGAACGCCTGATGGAGCCTTTCGGCGACGTAGGTCAGGTTGTCCTGCAGGTAATCGCGCAGCGCGTCCAGCCAGGGTTCACCGTGGCGATAAGCGGCAATATGCGCCACAACCGCCAACACCGCCGGGGAGGACAGTCCGTCGCGGGCCTTGAGCTGCTGGCTGTAGGCGTCGCGCGTGGCATCATCGCTGATAAAGCCGTAGGCCCCGGTCAGCGCCGGGATATTGAAGGTTTTGGAACCGGAGGTCAGCAGTGCCCAGGAGGTGGTAGCCACCTGGCTCCACGGCGTATGCTGCCGTTCCCCCCACACCATATCCATATGGATCTCATCGCTGATCACCCGCACCTCGTGGCGTTCACACAGCTCGGCCATGTGCTGTAATTCCTCGGTGCGCCACACCTTGCCGGTCGGGTTGTGCGGGCTGCACAGCAACAGAATTTTGGTCTGCGGCCGTGCCAGTAATGCCTCCAGATGGGCCATATCACACTGCCACTCGTTACCGTCTTTCTGCAACGGGCAGGCCAGCAGTTGGCGCTGATTACCGAGGATCACCTTATAAAAAGCGTCATAGGCCGGGGTGTGGGTGACCACGTATTCCCCCGGTGCCGACCACAGGCGGATTAACTGCGCCACCATGTAAATTACCGACGGGCCATACACCGCCATTTGGGTGTCGATGGGGCTATTAAAGCGCTGTTGATACCAGTGGCGCACCGCGCCGAGGAAATCCTCATGTTGCCAGCGGCTGTAACCCAGCACACCGTGCTGCAGGCGCTGTTGCAGCGCCTCGAGAATGCAGGGGGCGGTGGCGAAATCCATATCGGAAATGGTGAACGGCAGCAGGTCATCGCTGCCGAAGCGGTCAGCGATATAATCCCATTGCGTGCACCAGGTGCCGTGCCGATCGACCGGGGTGGAAAAATCAAACATTTGACGCTCCCTGCAGGGCCGCAGCAGGAGATGCTGCCGCTATCAGTGAGTCTAATTCATCTTTCACCGATTGCACCTGCGGGCCGATCACCACCTGCAGATTGTGCTCGTTGAGGTGTACCACGCCGATGGCGCGATTGGCCTTCAGCGCGGCGTCATCCACCTTGCTCATGTCGTCGACCGACAGGCGCAGACGGGTAATGCAGTTATCCAGCGAAACAATATTCTCACTGCCGCCCAGCGCCGCCAAAATGGCCGGTACGTTATAGCCGGATTTGCCGACCGGGCCTGCCGATGCGCTCTGGCTGGCGGCAGTTTCGCTTTCACGGCCCGGCGTTTTGATATTAAAGCGCTGAATGGAGAAACGGAAAATGGCGTAGTAAGCGGCGAACCAAATGGCCGCGACAACGGGCACCAGGTACCACTTGGTGGCGGTGCCGTGCAGGATGCCGAACACCACGAAGTCGATGATATTACCGTCGGTATTGCCGATGGTCACGCCCAGCAGCGCCATCACGGTGAAGCCCAGCCCGGTCAGGACGGCGTGAATGAGGTAGAGGAAAGGCGCGACAAACAGGAACAGGAACTCGATGGGTTCGGTGGTGCCACCGACCACGCAGGCCACTACGCCGGAGATCAGCAGGCCCTTAATCTTATGGCGGTTTTCCGGCTTGGCGCAGTGGTACATCGCCAGCGCCGCCCCAGGCAGGCCACCGAGGAAGGCCGGCATCTTGCCCTGGGACAGGAAGCGGGTGGCGCTTTCGGCAAAGCCGGTGGTGGTAGGGCAAGAGAGTTGCGCCTGGAAAATGGTCAGCGCGCCGCTCACGTTATGGCCGCAAACGTCCAGCGTGCCGCCCGCTTCGGTAAAGCGGATCAGGGCCACCAGAATATGCTGTAAACCGAAGGGCAACAGCAGACGTTCACCGGTGCCAAACAGCATCGGGCCAAAGGCGCCGGCGCTGTTGATTACCCAGCCCAGCCCGGTAATGCCGGCGGCGAACCACGGCCAGATCAGCGGGATCACCAGACCACACAGACCCAGTACCACGGTGGTGACGATCGGCACAAAGCGGGTGCCGCCGAAAAATGCCAGCGCATCCGGCAGGCGAATGGTGTGGAAACGCTCATGCAATTTATAAACGATAATCCCGACGATCACCGCACCCAGGATACCGGTATCAATCGACTGGATCCCGAGAATGTTTTGGATGTTGTTGGCTTTCAGTACCAGCGGATCGGTGGTGGGTAAAATGCCGGTAGTGGTCAGATAGAAGTTGGTGGCCAGATTCAGCACGGCAAAACCGACAAAGCCGGAGAACGCGGCGACCCCTTTGTTTTCACGCGCCATGCCGAGCGGAATGGCGATGGCGAACATCACCGGCAGGAAGCTGAAGGCAAAGGAACCGATCTTACTCATCCAGGTGAACAGTAACTGGAAGACAGGATGGCCGATAATCGGCAGCAGGGTGATGACATCACGGCTGCTAAGCGAACTGCCGATGCCCAGCATGATGCCGCAGAACGACAACAAGGCGACGGGCAGCATGAATGTTTTGCCCAGGCTCTGGAAAAACTCCCAAAGCGTGATTTTTTGTTTTTTAGGTGCTGGCATAACCGGCGGCTCCTGGCGAAAAAACGTGCGAAAATGGTGTGTATCCCTGTTAGGTAAAAATAAGATAAAACGTTTTACCTAGCAAAAATGCGCCGCTAATCACAATTCCAGTGTGCACTTTGCGGCGACAATGCTGATGCCAGTAAAACGTTTTACTGGTCAAACCGATTCGGTATACCATTTGCTGCAAGATGCCCAATGCCCAGGATCGGGCTAGCAGAGGTTATGACCATCAAAAAGATCACCATCACCGATGTCGCACAGCAGGCCGGCGTCTCCGTCACGACCGTTTCGCTGGTACTGAGCGGCAAAGGGCGTATTTCACCCACCACCGTGGCGCGGGTGAACCAGGCGATTGAGTGCCTTGGCTACGTCCGTAACCGTCAGGCGGCAACGTTGCGCGGCGGGGCGTCGGGCGTGATTGGTCTGATCCTGCGTGATATTTGCGAGCCGTTTTATGCGGAAATGACCGCGGGCCTGAGCGAGGTGCTGGAGGCGCACGGCAAAGTGCTGTTTCTGACCCAAAGCGGGCGTGAAGGCAAAGGGCTGATGCGCTGTTTTGATACGCTGCTGGAACACGGGGTCGACGGCATGGTGTTGGCGGGCGGCGTACGCTCGGCCGAGGGCCTGAAGGAAAAAGCCGCCGAACAGGGGGTGCCATTGGTGTGTGCCGCGCGCTCTAATGGGGTGGAAGGGGTCGATGTGGTGCGGCCGGACAATATGCAGGCGGCTAAAATGGCCACCGAATTTCTGATCAAACGCGGCCACAGCCAAATCGCCTATCTGGGCGGACAAGGCAGTTCGTTAACCCGCGCCGAACGGCTGGGGGGATTTTGTGCCACGCTGGTGCAATATGGCCTGCCTTTCCGCTCCGACTGGATTGTCGAATGTGACTGCCATCAACGGGCCGCGGCGGAGGCGGCGGAAAACCTGCTGCGGCAACATCCCAATATCAGCGCGCTGGTTTGCCACAAGGCATCGGTGGCGCTGGGGGCCTACTTTGGCATTGTGCGCAGTGGGCGCAGCATCGGTTCTGAGGGTGTGGATACCTATTACGGGCAGCAGGTGGCGCTGATTGGTTTCGGCGACGTGCCTGAGGCCGAACTGACCGAACCGCCGCTGACGCTGGTCTCCAGTTCCGCGCGAGAAGTGGGGCGCAGCGCCGCCTCACGCTTGCTGCAACGTATAGTCGACGCCGACTTACCGCCGCAAAACGTGATCCTGCCGCCATTGCTGATCAAGCGTGGCTCGGCCTGAGCTCATTGTTGTTCATCTGTGACCTGTTGCTGGATCCAACTGACAAACACTTTCATTGCCGGGGTCATATCGCGTGATTTCAGGTGGGTCAGCCAGTAGCCGCCGAGATCCGCTTCGGCGCTGAAAGGGCGCTGTAACAGACCTTCACGCAGCTCCCGAGCAAACATGCGCGCCGGGGCCAGCGCTACGCCGCCGCTGTGGATCGCCCCTTCCACCATCAGTCGGGAAGAGTCGAACACCGGGCCGTTGATGCGCCATGGGGCTATCTGCGCGGCGGCAAACCAGCGTTCCCATTCGTCTTTGCGGTAGCTGCGCATCAGCCGCTCGTGTTGTAAATCCTGCGGACTGCGGAGGCGGGCGGCAACTTCGGGCGGGCACAGCACCGTCAGCGGGGCATCAAACAATTTGAGGTTGTGGGTCGCCGGCCAACGGCCTTCGCCAAAACGGATAGCGAAGTCCATTCCGTCGGCGGACAAATTAACCAGGTTATTGTTGGTTAACACCCGCAGATCGATAAACGGATGCGACTCTCTGAATGCTGCCAGACGGGGCATCAGCCAGCCGACGGCAAAGGTACCGACCACGGCTACCGTCAGTACCTCATGGAAATGCCCGCCCTCAAACTGTTGCAACACCGATTCAATACGGTCGAAAGCGTCGGTCAATATCGGCAACAGCGCCTGTCCTTCTTCAGTCAAATCCAACCCACGCGGCAGACGGCGGAACAGCTGAATACCCAGCTGCTGTTCCAGCATACGCACCTGCTGGCTGACGGCAGCCTGGGTGACGCTCAGTTCCAGCCCGGCGCGGGTAAAGTTCAGGTGACGGGCGGAGGATTCAAACGCCCGCAGGGCATTGAGGGGAAGTCGGTTACGCATAACGTTACCCATAAGTTTTTCTTTATGCTGGCTGAAATTCTTATCGCTTGTCAACCCAAGGATAAACCCTGATATTTAGCCTGCTGGTGCGGAATTAACGCAGTCAGAAAAGGAATAACACCATCATCCAAGGATATCTTCGCGTCGACAGGCAATAAAATCTTTTGCCATCGGCCGATACCCTGCAACCCAAGAGCTTTCACATGACCAAAATAAATCGCCTGGCGGCCGCGTTGTTGGCCGCAATGATCCTGCCGGCAGGCCATGCCGCCGACAAAGCCGATATTGACGCCATTATTCAGCCGCTGATGCAAAAATATGGCGTGCCGGGCATGGCTATCGCCGTGTCGGTGGACGGGAAACAGCAGTTTTATGATTATGGTGTGGCGTCCAAACAGACCGGCAAGCCGATCACCAACCAGACCTTGTTTGAAGTGGGCTCATTGAGCAAAACCTTCACCGCCACGCTGGCGGCCTACGCGCAAAATGAGGGCAAACTGTCGTTCGCCAAACCGGCCAGCCATTACCTGCCTGAGCTGCGCGGCAGCGCCTTTGACCGTGTCAGCTTGCTGAACCTGGCGACACACACCTCCGGCTTGCCGCTGTTTGTCCCTGATGATGTGACCAATGACGCGCAATTGATGGCGTATTACAAAAACTGGCAGCCGCCACATGCCGTGGGGAGTTATCGGGTTTATTCCAACCTGGGTATTGGCATGCTGGGGATGATCACCGCCAAAAGCCTGAACCAACCCTTTGCGCAGGCGATGGAAAAACAGCTGTTGCCGGCTTTGGGCATGAACCACAGCTACGTTAATGTTCCGGCTGCGCAGAGGGATAATTACGCGCAGGGCTACAACAAAAAAGACCAACCGGTACGAGTCACACCTGGCCCGTTGGACGCAGAATCCTACGGCATCAAATCCAATGCCGAGGATCTGATCCGTTACCTTGAAGCCAACATGCAGGTGGCCAAGGTGGGGGATAAGTGGCGCAAGGCACTGGCAGCTACCCATACCGGTTATTACCGGGCCGGGGTGTTCACCCAGGATCTGATGTGGGAAAGCTACGCGTATCCGGTAGCATTGCCCAAGCTGACGGAAGGCAACAACGCCGGGATGATCATGAATGGCACTCCGGCTACCGCCATCACGCCGCCGCAGCAGGATCAACGCGCTGCCTGGTACAATAAAACCGGCTCGACCGGTGGGTTCTCCACCTACGCAGTATTCATCCCATCGAAGAAAATCGCCGTGGTGATGCTGGCCAACAAATGGTTCCCGAACGATGACCGGGTTGCGGCCACCTACCAGTTGATACAGGCGTTGGATAAACGTTAATTAATGGCCTCTCAGGACGCTGTAATGGCGTCCTGAGACGATGACTGTAGCGCCCGCTTTTCCCGTATAAAATCAATAAATACCCGCAGTTTAAGCGGCATATGTCGGCTGGCCGGGAAATAGATGAAAAAACCGGGAAAATGACAGCGATAATCCGCCAGTATTTCCACCAGTTGCCCAGCGTCAAGCTCGCGTTGTACCGTGCTGACAAAACGTTGGGTGATCCCCAGCCCCATCAACGCCGCATCTTTAATCAGCCTGTCTTCGTTAAATATCAGGTTACCGCTGACTTCCAGTGTGAGTTGCCCGCCTTCCTGCCGAAAATACCAGGGTTCAAACTTACCGCTGCCGGGGAAACGATAGCGCAGGCAGTTATGCGCGCTCAGCGCCTGTGGCGTTAATGGCGTGCCGTGCTGAGCCAGATAGGCGGGAGTAGCGATAATCACCCGCTGCTGGTCGTTGTCGAGCGGCACCGCAACCATGTCTTTTTGCACCATGGCACGCATGCGAATACCGGCATCGAAACTGTCCAACACCAGATCGGAAAAATGGTCGTCGGTAAACAACTCAAGTTGTACATCGGGGTACATTGCCTGAAATTCAGCCAGATAAGGCATCACCAGCAGCGAAGCCGCTAACTGCGGCAGGGTGATGCGCAACAGGCCGGAAGGGCGACCGCGCAGGGCGCGAACGTCGTCTGCGGCCACCTCAATCTGGCCCATCGCCGGCGCTACCTGCTGGAAAAAGAGGCGGCCTTCATCGCTCAATCGCACCGATCGGCTGGTACGGTTGAACAGCCGTACACCCAACCGGGTTTCCAATGCCTGAATGTTTTGCGACACCGCAGGAGGGGTGACGCCCAGCTGATTTGCCGCTTGGGTAAAACTGCCCAGCCGGGCGACGGCTTCGAAAAACGGCAGTAACTGTAATAGTGAACTCATCTATCAGTAATCCCTGCTTAATGATTCGTTAAGTTATCGGGTATTTAATTTTATAATAATCGCTTTAAAGTGTTTTGATACCCCCTTAGAGAGCATCAAAGCATGACGACACTGAATCAGTCATTGGCAAAAAGAGTACAGGCGGTCAGCCGGCAGGCGATTAGCGAGGAACGCATCGTCGGCAGCGTGGTGCTGGTGGCTCAGCACGGCAAGGTAGTTTACGCTGAGGCCAGTGGCTACGCCGACCGTGAGCAACTGCGGCCGATGCGGCGTGAGACGCAGTTCCGGCTTTCATCGGTCTCTAAACCCTATATCACACTGGCGGCGATGCGCATGGTCGAACAGCACAAGCTGGGGCTGGATGATGTGGTCAGTCGCTGGCTCCCCTGGTTTACCCCGGCACTGGCCGACGGCCGCCAGCCAGAAATTAAAATCCGCCACTTGCTGAGTCACACTGCCGGGCTGGATTATCGCTTTACCCAGCCTGAGGATGGGCCGTATCAGCGGTTAGGGATTCAAGACGGGATGACATCGTCGTCGTTGACGCTGGAACAGAATTTGCGTCTGCTGGCACAGGCGGACCTGCTCGTGGAACCGGGCAGAGAGTTTCATTATTCACTGGCGATTGACGTGCTGGGTGCGGTGCTGGAGGCAGTAGCGGGTGAACCCTTGCCGCAGTTGTTCGATCGTTGGGTGGCACAGCCGTTGAGGTTGGGTAATACCGGCTTTTACACCACCGACAGCGAAAACATGGCGACGGCTTATCAAGATATCACCGCCCGGCCGGAACCGATTTTTGACGGTATGCAATTGAAGCTCCCTGAAGGTTTTGGTTTCGACATAGCATTATCCCCATCGCGTGCATTTGACCCTCATGCCTATGCCTCCGGCGGGGCCGGTATGGTCGGTGATGCCGATGACGTGCTGCGACTGGTCGAAACGTTGCGCAATGGTGGAGAGGGTATTTTGCAACCGGCTAGCGTTGAGCTGATGCGGCAGGCGCATGTTGGGGCCGAAGCTGAAATTCAGGGGCCGGGCTGGGGCTTTGGTTTCGGCGGTGCTGTGCTGGTAGATGCTCAATTGGCGGCGACGCCACAGCACAATGGCACCCTGCAGTGGGGGGGCGTTTATGGACACAGTTGGTTTTATGATCCGCAGGCGGCATTAAGCGTGGTGGCGCTGACCAATACGGCGTTTGAAGGCATGAGCGGGTTGTATCCGCAGCAGATACGCGATGCGGTGTACGGCGTTCAGGGATAAAACAGGGGGCCCGGCAAGCGGGCCCCGAGGGGAAATATTACTGGGCGGGTGCCGGAGCAGGGACTGCGTCCGGAGCCGGTGCCGGCGTTTCGACCGGGCCAGGTGCACCCAACAGGCCGAAGGTGCCGATGAATTCTTGCAGCGACATCTTGTTACCGTTCAGATCAACCTGGTTGTCAGCGTAATGGAAGCTGCTGCCGATCACCCCGTCTTTCAGGGTAGTCAGTTTGAACATCTGACCCATAGCCGCCAGCCCCTGCACCTGCTGCTGCGCCAGTTTCTGCGCCTCTTCGGCGCTATAGCCTTGCAGTAACGCGGTTTGCGAGGTGGTTTCGGTCGCCATCGCCACTGGAATGCTCAGATTAGCGTCCAGTTTTTTCACTGAACGGGCAATCAGCTGATCCGGTGACTCTGCCGGGGAACCGGCTTGCGCAGGATCGGTCAGGTCCAGATTCAGGGTAAAGGTACTTTCACCTTTGCTGTTTTTCCAGCTTAGTGGGGCAACGCTGATGCTCGGGTTACCCTTCAACAGCAGCGGCAGGTTCTGCAGCAGGATATCGGTGGTTTGTTGCTGATAGGCAACCGGATCCATGGTCTGCGCCTGTTGCAGCATCTGCATAGCCTGCTGGTTGTAACGGTCGGCAAACTCTTTCAGCGATTTGGCATCCAGTTTGTCGACTTTCAGCGACAGCTTGCCGGAGCCGAAGTCGCTGTTCTGGATCTTCAGCGCGTCCATGGTGTAATCAATCTGGCCGTTCAGGTTAGTGTCTTTCTCACCGAATTGGCTCGCCAGCTTGAAGCCGTCCAGCGTCAGGGTCTCTTTACCGTCAACGGCAACCTTGACCTGTTTTACCTCCATGTTCTGGTTGCCCAGGCTGAGATCGAACTGCCCGGCATGGGTCTGGCTTTTCAGCGAGAAGCCCTGCAACTGAACCTGCTCGGTTTGACCAAACTGGTTTGGGCCGCTGATCACGGCATTGTCGCTGCTGGCGTCCAGAGTGATGGCTTTCATGTCGCGGGACACGTCGGCATTGATGGTCGCACCGCTAAATTTCAGCGAGGACTTGTCTTTCTGGTATTCCAGCGGGATCACGTCAATGGCAGACGAGGTATCGCCACTGTAGGAGATACGGGAATCGGCGGTGAACAGCGATTTGCCCTTGGTTATGTCAAACAGGCCTTTGGTGGCCGGGGTATTTTCCAGCTCGGTATGCACCGACGCCATGCTTGGCAGCAGGTTGAATTTTTTCAACTGGGCAAACGGGAATGGACCATGGTCGATGGTTTCGATAAACGCCACTTCTTCACCGGCTTTCAGCGGAGCATCGTCGGTGGTGACGCTGCCGTCGGCGCGCAGGACATAGCGAATTTTACTGCTGAAAATACCGCGTTGGTAATTTTCATAACCCAGTTTGACACCGGCTTTCGGCAGATAGGCTTTCAGCTGGCTGTTGGCGTTATCAACCACTTCACCCATCCGTTGTTCGATCAGTTTGCCGGTGTACCAGGAAGCCCCGGTCCATGCTGCGCCAAGAACCACAATGACGCTAACAGCGACTAACGATTTTTTCATAGTTCTGTTCATCCTTATTAAGCCATCTGTTTCAAACAGATGGATGGGCAAATTTGGGCCAATAAAAACGCCCGCAGGCGTTTAATTGTGAAGGTAAGCCACTCTTTCAGCAACTAATTTGCGGAAATTTACCGAGTGTTTACGACAACAGGTTATAAACACGGGCGATTCGGCCGCTGCCACTGACGTTGACCGGCGATTCGAACGCGCCGATAAAGCAGGATTCACCCGGCTTGAGCACCAGTTGCTGATCCTGTTTGGTTAATACCGCTTCACCCTCAACGCAGAACACAATGGCCGCGCTATTTTGCGCCAGCGCCTGTGGGGCGGGGGAAAGGTCATGCAATGAGAAGGCGAAGTCTTCAACCGGGATCGGGAAGAACAGTTCGTCACCGCGCTTTTGCGGCTGGGTCAGCAGGCCGGATGCCGGCTGTGGGCGGAACTGCAGGTTGGCTAACAGTTCTGGAATATCGATGAATTTAGGTGTCAGACCGGCACGCAGCACGTTGTCCGAGTTGGCCATCACTTCCAGCGCCACGCCCTGCAGGTAGGCATGCGGCGTTTCGGCATACAGGAACATCGCTTCACCCGGTTGGAGCTGTACCACGTTCAGCAACAGCGGTGAGAACAGGCCGCTGTCGTCTGGATAAAAACCGGCGATAAAGCGAATGGTGTCCCAGGTTTCGCCCTGTTGGTTATTCAGCGCGGCTTTCAGCACGCCCAGCGCCAGCGATTTCTGTTCGCCGCTCATCGCCAGCAGGCTGGCAAACAGGGAAGACAGATGGCTGACATCCGGCTGTTGCAGGAAGGCGGCGATATCATGATGGGCACCGGCGATCGGCTGCAGCAGGGAAACAATGTCGGACAGCTCGCGGAAGCCATTCATCGCCAGGAAAGGCGTCAGGGCGAACACCAGTTCCGGCTTGTGGTTAGGATCTTTATAGTTGCGTTCAGCCGCGTCCAGTGGAATACCGGCGGCGTTTTCTTTGGCAAAACCGGTTTCTGCTGCCGATTTGCTTGGGTGAACCTGAATCGACAGCGGCTGGTCGGCGCACAGCACCTTGAACAAGAACGGCAACTCACCAAAGCGGCGGGCAACATCGGCACCCAGCTGTTTGGGCTGATCTTCATCAATCACGTCGCGCAACGCGCGCAAATTGCCGTCGGCTCCGGCCACGCGGGAGCTGCTTTTTGGATGAGCACCCATCCACAGTTCCGCCATCGGCTGCCCTTGTGGGTTGGTGATGCCATAAAGCCGGGTTAACGCGTCGTGGCTGCCCCATGCATAGTTTTGCACTGCGTTGGTCATTTTTTGCATCTTGATAAACATCCTTTGCGTTCGCCGCCAGGGGCGGTAGTAGCTGACTGTTAAAAACCTTGTGCGCCTTATCCTACACGCGAACGGTGGCGTAGAAGCGGGGTGCGATCAAACAAGTGGCCCAAGGCCGGCAAAGTATAACGTGATAGCAACCTGCGTCACAATTGCGCCTTTGGCGACTACCGGCGAAACAGCGTTTAAAAAAACGCCAGTGAGTTTGCCGTTGAATATATCTTCTGGCGGAAAGTGCAGGTCTGAATATTTTGTTCAATATCACTGCCGTATATTTCAAACTGTGTTTTTCGCATTGAATTATTACCGGTTGAATATTTTTCTCATCATAATTATTTCGTTTCTGTTGGCAACCACACGGCTAGCTAAATTTAATAGGAAATGTCGCTATACAGTTGCTCGCCTATATACCCATTTAAATATTATTAATGTTGAGGCGATGATGAAAAAATTGTTACTGGCCCTGCTTATCTGTACTTCCGGTGCCAATGCGGCCGTGGTGGTCACCCATGCCTATGGGTATAGGGGGGCCCGACCAGTGGTGGTGCCAAGACCGGTGGTAGTAGCTCCACGTCCGGTGGTGGTAGTACCGCGACCTGTGGTAGTCACGCCGGTGCCCGTCGCGGTGTATTCTGCGCCGGTGGTGGCAACACCGGTTGCTCACCCGGTTGCCGCTGCTGTCGGTGCCGTGGGGGCGGGTGTCTATCGCCACAATGAACGTCAGGACGCTTATGATGAAATCAATCATCTGCAGGACCAGAGAATTAATGCCTATAATCAACATCACCATTAATCTTCTGACTGAAAATAAATAATCAGAGCGCCATGCGGCGTTTTTTTATTACCTGTTTTCATCTTGAGGAGCGAGAAAATTCACCCGCCAATAATGGCCGTACAATAAACGGGACATATGGAGAAAAAGTGCTGTGAGCCAACTCTCTTAATGCGAATAGTTATTATGTCACTATACTGGTTGGGGTGTGCCGGCGGGCATGAGCGCGTTGGCGTAATCGTACATTTTTAGGAATTGTACTAAGGAGATCGTGATGGCAGTCGTTCGTATTGAAAAAGACTCTATGGGACCGATTGAAGTGCCGGCCGATCGGCTATGGGGAGCGCAAACTCAGCGTTCTCTGGAGCACTTCCGCATCTCTTCTGAAAAGATGCCGACCGCCTTGCTCCATGCGCTGGCGTTGACCAAACGCGCGGCGGCCAGCGTGAATATGGACCTGGGTTTACTGCCTGCCGAGCGTGCCAATGCCATTATCAGCGCCGCCGATGAAGTGCTGGCGGATCAGCATGCCAATGAATTCCCCTTGTCGATTTGGCAAACCGGTTCCGGTACCCAGACCAACATGAACATGAATGAAGTGCTGGCCAACCGCGCCAGTGAGCTGTTGGGCGGGGTGCGTGGCGAAGAACGTCGGGTGCACCCGAACGACGACGTCAACAAGAGCCAGAGTTCAAACGACGTGTTCCCGACCGCGATGCATGTAGCCGCGGTGATCGCGGTGCGTGAGCATCTGATCCCCGAACTGAAAGTGCTGCATAAAACCCTGAGCGACAAGGCAGAGGCCTACCGCGATATCGTCAAAATTGGACGCACCCATTTGCAGGACGCAACCCCGCTGACCCTCGGCCAGGAGATTTCCGGTTGGGCAGCCATGCTGGCGCATAACCTGCAGCACATTGAAGCCAGCATCCCGCATATCTGCGAACTGGCGTTGGGCGGTACCGCCGTGGGGACTGGGCTGAATACCCATCCGGAATACGCGGTTCGCGTTGCCAAAGCGCTGGCCGACCTGACCGGGCAGCCGTTTGTTACCGCCCCCAATAAATTTGAAGCGTTGGCCACCTGCGACGCGTTGGTGCACGGCCACGGCGCGCTGAAAGGGCTGGCGGCTTCGCTGATGAAAATTGCCAACGATGTACGCTGGTTATCCTCCGGCCCGCGTTGCGGCATTGGGGAAATTTCTATTCCGGAAAATGAACCGGGCAGTTCCATCATGCCGGGCAAGGTCAACCCAACCCAGTGCGAAGCGATGACCATGCTGTGCGCGCAGGTGCTGGGCAACGACGTCGCGGTGAATATCGGCGGCGCTTCCGGCAACTTTGAGTTAAACGTGTTCCGACCGATGGTGATCCACAACTATTTACAGTCCATTCGCCTGCTGGCCGACGGTATGCAGGGCTTTAATGAGCACTGTGCGGTGGGCATCGAACCTAACCGTGACCGTATCAGCCAGTTGCTGAATGAGTCACTGATGCTGGTGACCGCGCTCAATACCCATATTGGTTATGACAAAGCGGCAGAAATCGCCAAGAAAGCGCACAAGGAAGGCCTGACGCTGAAAGCCTCGGCGCTGAAGCTGGGCTACCTGACCGAAGAGGAATTCGACCTGTGGGTGCGCCCGGAAGATATGGTCGGCAGCATGAAGAAGTAATTGATAGCACCGGTAGCAAAGGGCTTACTTGAGGTAAGCCTTTTTTATTGAGAGAAATGCCTGGAGCCGGATGTTCATCGTCTGCGGGTGTACAGCCTCAGCGAGTAGGAACGTCGGTATATAAATGCAGCCGTTTGACCAGCAGCCGCAGCGGTCTGGCATCGGGTTTGTATTTATGTTTGACCGCCGCGGCGTCGTAATTGAGCAATTCGCCAATTTTTGGCACCTGAGCGCCGTTTTCTACCTGGCACAGGGCAATCAGTGGCAGTGGGCAGGGGTGTTGCACCTGTTTTTGCTGCGGCTGATACCACACCCGGGCGATGGGTTGCACTTTTACCGGCCGTTTGATTTTCAGCACTGCCTGCTGTGGCAGGCGGTTGACGTCGTCGATCTCTCGGCTGACCAGTTCGGCCCACTGCTCGCGATTATGTGGTGGTACCGCGCGTCCTGCCTTCAGGCTTTTTTCCAATTGAGCCAGAATATCGTCGCGTTTCACGTTCTTGATAATATGCTTGTTGGCCCAGCCAAAACGCACCGAATCCGGATTGGTTACAAGGGTGAGGGTACGATAGGCGCTAAGGGTGATTAAGCCATGCAGGTGAGTGTGGACAAAGTCAAAGCGTTGCTCTGGTGCCAGGCCGGAGTCGACGGTGATAATTTGCTCCAGCTCGGCCTTCAGCCGGTTAATCAGGGCAATTTGCTGTTGCAGCGCCAGGTATTCTGGCTGTTCCACCGCCAGGCAAATCACACCGGGCAGGCGCACTGCCGCTTTGCTACTGACGTTGTGCTTGTTGTGATGGATAAACAGCCGCTGATAGTGCTCCAGCGCCAAATCGCGTGCGGCCAGGCCAACATGCTGTTCGACGGCAATCTGTGCCACCGCGTCATGCTCCTTGCCTTTCTCGATTTCGGGCAGGCTAAACACCCGTCCTGCCAGCAGGCGCAATGGCTGGATCTGCTGGTGGAGGCCCGTCAGTGCCTGTTCCAGTTCGCTGAAGCAAGCATTCATCCTACCTATTAAACCGTATTTATCCATCACACACTCCTATTTTAGTTACAACATACAATAAGAGAGGCGCAAACGAAAGGGCAACATCAGCAGCGGTGTGAGCAGGAATACCGCGTGGTCCAGCCTGGCAGAGGTTTTACGCCTGCACAAGAGGCAGGCGGTAAGCAGGGGTTAAACGCGGGCCGCTTCCGGCAGTTTCTTCAGGTAATGCACGACCAACAGGGCCAACAACAGCATCATGCTGATAAAGGCCACCACGCCATTCCAGCCGAAACTGTGCCAGAACACGCCGCCGAGGGTACCGGCGACGCTGGAACCCACGTAATAACAGAACAGGTAAAGTGAAGATGCCTGGCCCTTGGCGCGGCGCGCGCGGCGACCAATCCAACTGCTGGCAACCGAATGGGCAGCAAAGAAACCGGCGGTGAACAGCATCATGCCGATAAAAATAACCGCTACCGGTGCCAGGGCGGTAATCAGGATCCCGATCAGCATAATCAGGGTCGACGCCAACAGTACCGGCCCACGACCAAAACGGGAGGTCATGGCACCGGCCTTGGGGGAGCTGTAGGAACCGGTCAGGTATACCACCGACAGCAGACCGACTATCGCCTGGCTGAGGTGATAAGGATCCGACAGCAAGCGGTAGCCGATATAGTTGAACATGGTGACAAAGCTGCCCATCAGCAGAAAACCTTCGGCAAACAGCAGTGGTAAGCCTTTGTCATGCCAATGCAGGCGGAAGTTAATCAGCAGGGTGCGCGGGCGCAACGAACTGGCACGAAAATGTTTTGATTCGGGCAATATACGCCAAAACATGCAGGCAGCGCCCAGCGCGAACAGGCCAATCACCGCCAGCGATACCCGCCAGGAGAAGAAGTCGGTCAGTACCCCCGTCACCAGGCGGCCGCTCATGCCGCCGATGGAGTTACCGCTGATATACAGCCCCATCGAAAAGGCGACAAAGCTGGGATGGATTTCTTCACTCAGGTAGGTCATGCCAACGGCGGCGACGCCACTGAGTGAAAGGCCTATCAGCGCGCGCATCAGCAGAATGCCATGCCAACTGGTCATAAAGGCACAAATCAGGGTGCAAATAGCCGCCAGCAGCAGCGCCACCACCATCACTGATTTACGGCCGATGGCGTCGGACAGCGGGCCGGTAAACATCAGACCGATCGCCAATAGCCCGGTGGAAACCGACAGCGACAGGCTGCTTTCCGCCGGGGAGATGCCGAAGTCCTGAGACAGAACCGGCAGGATCGGTTGCACGCAATACAGCAAGGCGAAAGTAGCCAGACCGGCGGAAAACAACGCCAAAGTGACGCGCATAAACTGCGGCGTTCCGCGTTCGATGTAGGGAAGTTTGTTAAGGGTGGAGCGTCGGGTTTTTGGCGCAGCAGCCGCATCGTCGTTGGCGGCCAGCGTCGACGGCATACCGGCCGCAGAACGCACAGGGGTTGTCACAGTCTTTCCTTACCGAACATGGGGTTAAACAAGCACATCTTTGGTTAACAAAATCATAGGGAGAGGGCAGTTTTTTGTCTAATATATTAATAATTAAAATTGAGATGTTTAAAGTATGAATATTGAATTGAGGCATCTGCGTTATTTTGTCGCCGTGGCGGAAGAGTTGCATTTTGGTCGTGCCGCAGAACGTCTGCGCATCTCCCAGCCACCGCTCAGCCAGCAGATCCAGGCGCTGGAGGACATGGTCGGCGCACGCCTGCTGGCGCGCAATAACCGCAATGTCAGCCTGACGCAGGCGGGCGAAATGTTTCTGAAAGAGGCCTATCAGGTGCTCGATCAGGTGAGTCGCGCTGCCGAGAAAGCGGCGCGGTTGGAACGCGGTGAACTGGGCGAATTGACCATAGGTTTCACCTCTTCGGCCCCCTTTATCAGCGTGGTATCGCGCAGCCTGCGAGCTTTTCGTCAGCAGCACTCACAGGTGCACATCAAGATGCGCGAAGTGAACACCAAGCAGCAGATCGAACCCTTACTTAATGGCGAGCTGGATCTGGGCGTGATGCGCAACACGCGCTTACCGGACGTGTTAAAGCATCAGCTTTTACTGTGTGAACCCTTGGTGGCGGTGGTGCCGGAAGGGCACCCGTTAACCCATGTGGCACCCGGTACGCTGCGCTTCCAACATCTGGCGGAAGAACCCTTTGTTTTTTTCTCGCGTGAAGTGGGAACCGCGCTGCATGACGAGATCTTGGCGCTGCTGGCCAAAGCGGGGATCACCCCTTATATCACCCAGGAAGTCGGCGAGGCGATGACCATTATCGGCCTGGTCTCCTCCGGATTGGGCATCTCGATTCTGCCGGCGTCTTTCGCGCGGGTTAAAATCGACGGCGTGCAATATTTACCGCTGGCGGAACCTGAGGCGATGACCGAAGTTTGGTTGGTGCATCATCGTCAACGCCCCCTGACGGCAGCGGCCAAATCCCTGATGGCGTTGCTGTTGCCCTGAAAGCCAACTGGGCAAATAAAACGCAATCCGCAGTGAAAGCGGGGTGAATTTGTGCAGCAAATCACATAACGAATCAAATAGTTGACGCTGTATTACAAAAGCCCCACCATAGCCGATAGTCTTTATTTAGAAGCGCGAAAAATAGTAGGAGCAGGTTTGTGATTGCGGTTGGGCAGCCTGGGCATATCGATCAAATCAAGCAAACAAATGCAGGGGCAGTTTATCGGTTAATCGATCAACTGGGCCCAATTTCGCGCATCGAACTGTCAAAACGGGCGCAGCTCGCCCCCGCCAGTATCACCAAAATCGTACGCGAACTGCTGGAAGCCCATCTGGTTAAAGAAACCGAGTTCCAGGAAGTCGGCAGCCGTGGCCGTCCGGCGGTTGGGCTGGTGCTGGACACCGAAGCCTGGCACTACCTTTCCGCCCGCATCAGCCGTGGCACCATTACCCTGGCGCTGCGCGATATCAGCAGCAAACTGGTGGTGGAAGAGTTGTTGCCACTGGCCGCTGAACACCCCGACCCACTGTTAAAACGCATTCTTGCTGAGGTTGACCAGTTCTTTATCCGTCATCAAAGCAAGCTTGAACGGCTGACGGCGATCGCCATTACGCTGCCGGGCATGGTTGACGCAATTTCCGGCGTGGTGCACCGCATGCCGTTTTACGACGTCGAAGATATGCCGTTAGGCCCGGCGCTGGAAACGCGTACCGGTCTGCCGGTCTATTTGCAGCACGACATCAGCGCCTGGACCATGGCCGAAGCCTTATACGGTGCATCGCGCGGCAGCCAAAACGTGATTCAGGTGGTGATCGACCACAACGTTGGCGCTGGGGTGATCACCGGTGGCAGGGTGCTGCATGCCGGTAGCCGCAGCGTGGTCGAGATTGGCCATACTCAGGTCGATCCTTACGGCAAACGCTGTTACTGCGGCAATCATGGTTGCCTGGAAACCGTCGCCAGCATCGAGAATATGCTGGAAATTGCCCGTGCGCGTCTCGGCAGTTCAATGAGTTCCAGCCTGCACGATGCACCGCTGACGGTCGAGTCTTTATGCGATGCGGCGCTGGCGGGCGACCAGCTGGCGAAAGACATTATCCTTGGAGTGGGACACAGCGTGGGCCGCATTCTGGCGATCATGGTTAATCTGTTCAATCCGGAAAAAATCCTGGTCGGTTCCCCGCTGAACCGGGCGGCAGAAATTCTGCATCCGGCCATTGCCTCCTGTATTCGTCAGCAGTCGCTCCCGGCCTACAGTGAGCAGGTTCAGGTGGAGTCCACTCAGTTTTTCAATAAAGGCACCATGCCTGGCGCGGCACTGGTGAAAGAAGCGTTATACAACGGTTCGCTACTGGTGCAGTTGCTGCAAGGCTGACATCAATCAGTAATTCTTATCGTTTAACGACAAAAGGTTGAGCTACCTCAAGCCCCGTCCCCCCGGCATCCTCTAGACTTTTCCCGTTCGTCGTTTTCGCCACATTCTTGGCGACTTTTTTGGTTAACGCTGCATCTCGGGGCAATTAATTCATGTTAACGCGTTTATTTGTTACAGGTACGGATACCGATGTCGGTAAAACCGTGGTTTCCCGCGCATTATTACAGGCGCTTGCTGCGCAGGGCCGTTCAGTGGCCGGCTACAAACCTGTCGCTGCGCGCTGTCAGGAAACCAGCGAAGGCCTTCGCAATAAAGACGCTTTGGTGTTGCAGGCATCTTCGACCCTGCCGCTGTCGTACCAGGAAATTAATCCCATTACCTGTCTGGAAGAAGTCTTTCACGCGCAGCCTACCAAGGATATCAACTACGGCGTGATGAGCAGTGGGCTACAACATTTGTCCACCAAAGCCGATACCGTGGTGGTAGAAGGGAGTGGCGGCTGGCGCGTGTTGATGAACGATATGCGGCCTTACGCCGAATGGGTCATTCAGGAACAACTGCCGGTGGTTTTGGTGGTGGGGATCAAACTGGGCTGCGTCAGCCACGCTTTATTAACGGCGCAGGCGATCATCAATGACGGCTTGCCGCTGCTGGGTTGGGTCGCGAACCGCATCAATCCTGGGCTGGCACACTACGCCGAAACTATCGATGCGATGCAGCAACGCATTCCTGCGCCGCTGCTGGGTGAAATTCCTTATCTGCCACGCGCCGAACAGCGTGAACTGGCGCGTTATCTGGATATATCGCCACTGCTAAACCGTTAGGCATTGTGATAGACCGATACCGAACGTAAACCGCGTGAGACGGTGGTGGCGATCACACAGGCCAACAGAATACCCGGTAGCAGGGTATATTCACCGGTCATTTCGAACACCATCAGCGCAGCCATAATGGGCGCGTGGGTGGTGGCCGCCAACAGCGTTGCCATGCCGGTTAACGCCATCAAAATCGGCACCGCACTGCCCAGCTCCGGCCAGATGGCGCAGAATTGCCCAACCACCGAGCCGAGCGCCGCCCCGACAAACAGCGTTGGCGTGAACACACCGCCAGGCGCCCCGGAGCCACTGCTGGCGAGCACCGCCAGCAACTTGCAGATCAGAATGGCACCAACCAGCAATACGCCGGGCGGCGCACTGAGCAACGACTGCACCACACTGTAGCCATTGCCCCACACCTCAGGAAACAGCAGCGACAGCAGCCCGACAATCAACCCACCCAGCGCCAATTGCAGCGGCGGTTTTAGCCGTAGCGAACGGAATGCGCGACCGGAAGAAGACATCGCCCACAGGAACAACGGGCCGCAGACACCAGCCAAAACGCCGAGTAGCGCCATCAACAGATATTGTACCGGCCAGGGCGCAGGTAGCGGTTCTACCAGATACAGCGGTGCCTGACCGCCGTTGAGCAAATTGGTTACCAGCAGGGCGCTGACGGCGGCAATCACCACCGGCCCCAGCGAGGCCAGCATCAGTGTGCCAAACAGAATTTCGGCGATAAACAGACTGCCGGCCAGTGGGGCATGATAAGCGCTGGCCATACCGGCTGCGGCTCCGCAGGCCACCCACAGTTTCCACTCTTTCTCATGGGTGAAGCGCTGGGCAAAGACCGAACCGACCAGTGCCGCCAACAGGATCATCGCGCCTTCGCGGCCGATAGCGCTGCCACTGGAGACCACCAGCAGTGAGGCCAGACATTTCACCAGGCTGGCGCTGACGTCCAGGCGGCCATCACCGGTTTCAATTGCTTCCATATAGTCAGTGGGGGCAACCTGCCGCTGGTGCTGATAGCGCTGATAAACCCACAACAGCAGGCCTGCCGCCAGCCCGCCCAACGCCGGGGTTAGCGCTCTGCGCCAGCCCGGCAACGCGGCGGCGGCGGCCACCAGGCTACCTTCTCCATGATCGAGCAGTAACCATTCCAGCCCGAGCATCGCACGGTGAAACAGCCAGACCACCAACGCAGCGGCAATACCAAGAAAGATGGCGATAAACAGGCGGCGCAGCAGGGCGCGATAGTGGTGCAGGTGGACCAATCGTTTCATGCGTCAGTAAAATCGTGAGAAAAATGAAAGGTTCAGCTGAGCATTGTGCTTGCCGGCCCGGCCGAAGGCCAGAGAATCTTTACAGATCCGCAGACAGGCTCGCGGTTTATTCGTTACGGCGAGCCATGAGTGGCGTTTTTGTTACGGTGTCACATTTTGTTCAAATGGTGCGTTTATAGCCAGTAAAAACAGGGAAGTAGACACCGGTAACGGCAACCTCTATTCCGGCTGGTATAATTTAAGGCAAAGAAGAATCCATGGTTTGTAATAACGCTATGACAAATAACGACACACCTGCTCCACTTGCTCATCGTCCCCTAATTCTGATCGCCTGCATGTTGGCGATGTTCATGTCGGCCATAGAAGCGACCATTGTCGCCACGGCGATGCCAACCATCATCGGCGATCTTGGCGGTTTTTCCCTGCTTGGTTGGGTATTCGCGGTCTATCTGTTGGCGCAGGCCATCACCATTCCCATTTATGGTCGGCTGGCGGATCTGCTGGGGCGCAAACGGGTATTTTTCTTTGGTGCATCGCTGTTTTTACTGGGTTCGGTACTGTGCGGTTTCTCGCCTAACATGTACTGGCTGATCGGCTTTCGACTGTTGCAGGGGCTGGGGGCCGGGGCGATTATGCCAACAGCGACCACCATTATTGGTGATATCTACAGCCCTACCGAGCGGCCGAAGGTGATGGGCTATATTTCCAGCGTTTGGGGCGTGTCGGCGATTATTGGGCCGTTGCTGGGGGCGTTTATCGTCCAGCACTTGCCCTGGGCGTTAGTATTCTGGGTCAACTTGCCGATTGGTCTGCTGGCGATGTTTCTCCTGGCTCGTTATCTGCCTTCTCGCCAGCCGGTGCGTAAACACGCGCTGGATCTGGCGGGGACCGCCTGGTTGACGCTGTTTGTTACCGCGCTGCTGCTGTCACTGCTACAGGCAGAAAATCTCGGTTGGTGGGTGCTGCCGTTGTTGGCGTTGGCGGCGGTCTCGCTGATGTTGCTAATCCGCCAGGAACGACGAGCGCCGGAGCCACTATTTCCGCTGGCGTTATGGCAAAGCCGGGTGATCGTCGCCGGCAATATTGGCGGTCTGGTGATTGGCGCGGCGATGATGGGCATCAGCGCCTTTCTGCCGACCTTTATTCAGGGCGTGATGGGCGGAACACCTTTGGAGGCCGGTACCACGCTGGCGCTAATGTCGATTGGCTGGCCGCTGGCCAGTACCTTCAGCGGCCGACTGATGCTGATGACATCTTATCGCACCACGGCGCTACTGGGGGCGTTGTTATTACTGGCCGGTGGCCTGATTTTGTTGTTGCTGCAGCCGACAGGCGGTTTATTGTGGGGACGGGTAGCGGCGTTTATGGTCGGTGCCGGTATGGGGTTGTGCAACACCACGTTTCTGGTTTCGGTGCAGAACGCCGCTCACCACAGCATCCGCGGCATTGCCACCGCCTGCACGGTGTTTACCCGGATGATGGGGTCGGCCATTGGTACCGCTATCTTGGGTGCGACGCTGAACATCAACTTGCAGATTCGTCTGCCGCAAACGACCGATCCGGTACAACAACTGATGGAACCGGCTGCGCGTAGTGCAATGACGCCGGAACTACTGGCGGGCATGACGCAGCAGGTTGCCGCTTCGTTGCATTGGGTGTTTTTGGTTTCTGCACTGTTGTCATTGCTGGCACTGGCGGCGGCGATGCTGATCCCCGCGCGGCATCGGCCACAGGGTGAGGGAGAAGAGGCGGAACAGGCATAAATAACAAGGAAAGGGCGCACAGAGCGCCCTGGACGGTAACTATTGCGAGGTTTTTGTATCCTGGCTGGTGCCGGTCTGAGCCGCATCACCGTTGTCATCGCCGTTGCCAAGGCGAGTATAAACAATCTTCTGCGTGTCATTTTCGCAGTGGCCAACGACCAGGCCACCGGCCTGTTGGGCCTGATCGTTCGGTACGATATCCAGTTTGAAACCAGATTCAGGCACGCCGTTTTTGACGATTTTCTGCGAAATGTCGGCCTTCACGCTTTCGCATGAGGCCAGGGCGGCCAACGGCGCAGCGGCCATCAGCAGCGCACCCAAGATAAGTGCTTTTTTCATCCATTCGTCCTTATTTGAAAATGAGCTTCCTTTGTCAGGATAGCAGCTACGGTGGCGTAGGGTAACGGCCACCGCCTTGCTACGACCAGATTAAGGATTAATCTGACGGCCGGTCTGGCGATCCAGACATTTACGGGTGTTGGGTTCCCAGTAAGCGTTAACGTTCAGGCTATCATCGCAGCGCTCTTCGCTGTCAATTGCCTTGTCTACCTTGTCGAACTCTTTCTCCACGCGGGTGTTAACCTTGTTGCGCAGGGATTTGGTATCGTTAAACTGCTGTTTGCTCTGACGGGCTGCTTCGGTACTCATGGCGCCGCTGTTGCTGCCATCGACGGTAACGCAGGTGCTGCCCTGAGTGCAGCTGGCGGCCAGCGCCGGAGCCTGCCAGGCACCCATCAGCATCAGCATGGCGACCGGCAGCATCCCGCGCAGCAGTCGTTGAGTCGAAAGTGTTTTCATCGTTTCATCCTTATGAGTTAGTGTTGCCTGATAACGGCAACACTGGCTTTGCCGCGCCCGCAGGCGTGTTGATAAATATACCATCGCGCTGTCGGACTGCACCAGTCAAGCACGGCCTTGTTTAGTTTACAGAGAGAAAGTTTCCCCATGTTAAAGACCACCCTGTTATTTTTTGCCACCGCACTGGCCGAGATCATCGGCTGTTTCTTGCCCTATTTGTGGCTGAAAAAAAGCGCCAGTGCCTGGTTACTGTTGCCGGCAGCGGCCAGTCTGATGCTGTTTGTCTGGTTGTTGACGCTGCACCCGGCGGCCAGTGGGCGGGTTTACGCGGCCTATGGTGGGGTCTATGTGGCGACGGCGTTACTGTGGCTGCGGGTCGTGGACGGAGTGAAATTATCGGCGCTGGACTGGCTGGGGGCCGGAGTGGCCCTGGCGGGCATGCTGATCATCGTTTCCGGCTGGCGTGCGGCCTGAGAAACGACGGCAGGGGCAGGCCCTGCCGCTCAGGATTAAGACTCGCGGTGGATATTCAACCCGGCAAAGGATTGGCTGACCGGCATGATTTCCAGCGAGTTAATGTTGACGTGGGCCGGCAGGGTTGCGACCCAGAACACTGACTCGGCGATATCCTCCGGCGTCAGCGCATTGGCGCCGTCATAGACCTTATCCACCTTGCCGTCGTCGCCTTTGAAGCGCACGTTGGAAAATTCGGTGCCGCCCACCAGGCCCGGCTCAATATCGGTCACACGGATGCGGGTACCGTGCAGATCGGCACGCAGACCGAGGCTGAACTGTTTGACGAAGGCTTTGGTTGCGCCATACACGTTGCCACCGGCATACGGCCAGTTGGCTGCGACCGAGCCGATGTTGATTACGTGGCCAATGTTGCGTTCGACCATGTCCGGTAGCAGGGCGCGGGTCATATTGACCAGGCCTTTGGTGTTGGTGTCGATCATGGTTTCCCAGTCGTCGGCATTGGCCTTGTGTGCCGGCTCCAGACCCAGCGCCAGCCCGGCATTGTTCACCAGTATGTCAATGTGGCGCAGCGCCGTGGGCAGGTCATCAATCACCTGCTGAATGGCCGCACGATTACGCACGTCGAGACGGACGATATGCAATGCTTCACCCAGCTCGTCTTTCAACTCTTCCAGACGTTCGATACGACGGCCAGAGGCAATCACCTGATGGCCTTCGCGGATAAAACGCCGTGTAATGGCCTCACCAAATCCGGATGTGGCACCCGTAACAAAAATGATCATGTTGCTGTTCCTCAACTGTTTTTAACCTGAATGCTACTAGCATTAGCATAATCCAACTTCAAGTGGCAGTGGTTATCGGCATCCACGCTGAAAAACCGCCATCGCTGTTGCCAGACGGGCGGTTTTTTCAACAGTTAACAGAGGTGATGGCGAACCCTGGGCCGCTCGATCCGGCCCTGGAGATAACAGTTAAAGCTGCGGTGGTATGTGATAGACCACGCAGTCGTATTTGGTGTTTTCACGGCGGCCGGCCACTACGCCGCCCAGAGATTCGGCGATACGCCGGCTTGGCGTATTCTGTTCGGCCACCGGGTAGATAAAGTGGCGCGGGTGGTAACGTTCGCTTGCCCATACCGCCATGGCGTGAACGATTTCGCGGCCATAGCCTTTGCCGTGCAGGTTCTCTTTCACCCAGATGCCCAGTTCAGGCGTGGTGTTGTAAAGATCGTGCACGCCGCCCATGCCGACAAACTGTTTGGTATCGCGCAGGCGGGCGATGTAAATCATTTCCTCGCCTTCGCGGATCAGCGGCAGCCAGGTTTGCCAAACGTTGGCAAAGGCTTCCGGCGACGCCTCTGGCTCAAAGTTCATATAGCGCGTCAAGGTAGGGGTGATCGCCTGGTAGACATCGTCGGCGTCTGCTGCGGTAAATGGGGCAATCAACAACCGATCGGTGTTAACGCGGCACTGAGAAAGGTCACTGTGAATCATTATTATTACCTCGCTTTTCAGGCCAAAACGGCAAAAAATCCGCACCGGTGAAACGGGGCGGATCATCGATATTACGTTGATTGGTGGCAGATGCGACTTATTTTTGCAATCGTTGAGGTGAGTTTGGCACCGTGGCGGCGGGTTTTCTCTGGCGAACCTCGCTGCCGGCGTTGGCGTTTAGGGTAAAGCAGTCAACCACGGCCAGCAGGGCAATCACGCCGATGACCACAAACGCCCACTGAAAATCGACCAAGGGGATGCGCTCGCCTGATTGCGGCATCAGCATCTCTGCCAGCCGCAGGGCCAGTGCGCCGATGGCAATACCCAGCCCGCTGCCCATTTGCTGCGACACATTGAACAGCGTGTTGGCGCCATTCATCTGTGGCTGCGGCACTTCGGAAAACGCCAGCGTATTGAGCGCGGTGAACTGCATGGATCGCGTCAGCCCGCTGACGAACAGCAGCGCCAGAATCAGCCAGATCGGGGTCTGCGGCGTCAACAGCGCACAGGCGAAAATAGTGGCCGCGTTCAACAAACCATTGACCACCAGCGTGGTGCGAAAGCGAAAACGATACAGCACCGCCGAGGTAAACGGCTTCATCACCAGATTCCCGGCAAATACCGCCAGCACCAGCAGCCCGGCGTCGAAGGCATTCAGGCCAAAACCGATCTGGAACAGCAACGGCAACAGGAAGGGCACGGCACCAATAGCGATGCGGAACAGCGTACCACCCCAAATGGTGACGGCGTAACTTTTTATGCGCATCGCCCACAGATTGATCAGCGGGTGCTCGATGCGTTTGGCGTGACGAACCGCCAGTGCGCCTAATACCAGGCTGCCGATAATACACAGCGCAGGCACCACCCAGGAAAGTTGCGGGTGGTTGATCAAATCCAGACCGAACATCAGACCGAAGCAGGCAATACCGGTCAACACGAAGCCGAGCGCGTCAAAGGGCACGCCTTTCTGTGATGCTTCTTGCGGGATCAGCCGCCAGGCCAACCACAGCGCGGCGATACCCAGCGGCACATTAAGAATAAAGATCCAGTGCCACGAGGCGTAGGTGGTAATAAAACCGCCGACCGGCGGGCCGAGGATCGGTGCCACCAGACCCGGCCAGGTAATGGTGGCAATGGCCTTGATCAGATCCGGTTTGGCAGTGTTACGTAGCACCACCAGGCGACCCACCGGCACCATCAGCGCTCCCCCGAAGCCTTGCAGAATACGGGCGGCGGTGAAGGTGGGCAGGTTAACGCTGGCGGCGCACAGCACCGATGCCAGGGTAAAAATCAGCACCGCGGCGGCAAAGACATTGCGAGCGCCGAAGCGGTTGGCGATCCAGCCACTGGCAGGAATAAACACCGTCAGCGTCAGAATGTAAGCCGAAATACCAATGTTCATGTCCACCGGCCTTACGCCGAAGGCCGCCGCCATCTGCGGCATGGCCGTGACAATCACCGTGCCGTCGAGGTTTTCCATAAAGAAGGCGCCCGCCACCAGCAGCGGCAGCGCGCTGGCGCGTGAAAAAAAACTCATGGCTGAGTGCGCCGGGCGGTGCAAAAACAGCATGCAGGCATGACAGAAACCTCGTTTCAAAAATGTTAACGCTGGCAGAGTTTTGGAGCATAGCGCATCACACAGAGGTTAAAAAGAGGTTAATCGGGTGATAATTAGCGGGCGCAGCAATAGCGCCCGCAGCGTTGTTTGCCGGTTTAGATTTCGCGCATTATCCGCGACTCAATTTTCACTCAATCGTAACCCCGTCGCGGCGTCGAACAGGTGGATCGCCTCGGTATTGGGCATCAGCCAAAGCGGTTGACCGCTTTCGGCGTTGACCCGCCCGCTGAATTGGACATGCAGCCGATAACCGCCCCAGGTAAGGTGCAGCAGGCTGACATCGCCAGTGATCTCCATCAGGCGCAAGGTGGCGGCAGGCTGCTGGCTGGTTTCCACTAAACGGAAATCATGCGGACGCAGCCCGAGGATCACCTGGCTGCCGGGCGTCGCCAATCGCCACTTGGCCGGCAGCGGTAGCCACAATTCACCGCAGGCCACACCGGGCCGATCGTCACGTGGGGTGACTATGCCTGCCAACAGGTTCATTGGCGGTGAGCCGATAAAACGCGCCACAAAGGTGTTGGCGGGCGCATCGTAGATCTCCAGCGGCTTGCCTTGCTGCACGATATTGCCGTCTTTCATCACCACGATTTGGTCGGCCAGCGTCATCGCTTCGATCTGGTCGTGGGTGACATACACCGTGGTGGTTTTGAACTGCTGATGCAGTGATTTAATCTCGGCACGCAGCTCCATCCGCAACTGGGCGTCGAGGTTGGACAGCGGTTCATCGAATAAAAAGACTTTCGGGTTCCGCACCATGGCACGGCCCATCGCCACTCGCTGGCGTTGGCCACCGGACAGTTCTCTCGGATAGCGTTGTAAAAGAGGGTCGATTGCCAAAATGCGCGCTGCTTGCAGGACCTTGGCCTGTTGTTCGCTTTTGGCGACCTTCATCACCTGCATGTGGAACGCCATGTTTTCCGCTACCGTCAGGTGTGGGTAGAGCGCATAACTTTGGAACACCATGGCAATATCGCGATCGGCCGGATCCAGATCGTTAATCTTTTGCTTATCCAGCAGGATCGCCCCCTCGGTCAGCGTATCGAGCCCGGCCAGCAGCCGCAGCAGGGTGGACTTGCCGCAGCCGGACGGGCCAACCAGCACGGTAAAGCTGCCGTCGGGGATAGTCAGATCCAACGGATTCAGCACCCGCTGCTTGCCATAGTATTTGGCGACTTTTACCAGTTCGACACTTGCCATCAGACCATTTCTCCGGCGCAGGTTTTCAGCGTGTTCCAGTCCAGATACTGGCGTGGCGAACTGCTGATAGCATGGCTGGCGGCGCGGATGCCCCAGCGCAGCGCTACCGCAGCCGAATGACCGTGCAGGCAAGCGGTCAGGAAACCAGCGTTAAAACTGTCACCGGCTCCAATGGTGTCGACCACCTTGATCGGGTGTGCCGCTGCCTGCAACTGCCGTTCGCCGCACCACATGCGTGCGCCGTCCGGGCCGCATTTCACCACGCAGGCGGCATCTGCCGGTTGTTGCCGGTTCAGAGTACGGGCGGCGGTGTACACATCTTCATGACCCGCCATGCCACAGGTTTCCACTTCATTGAGCAACAGGATGTCGCAGAACGGCAGCCAGTCGGCGATCTGCCCGCGCAGCTCATCGCTCCAGCCCTGCGGCGGCCAGCCGGTATCAACCGCAATGCGATAGCCGCGCTGGCGCAGGGTTTGCAGCAGTGCCGGATATTCTGCCAACAGGGTGGTACACAGGAAGGTGCCGCACAGCAAAATGGTGTCACCATTACCGGCAAACAGTGGGACTTGATGCAACACATCGTCCTGACTCAGGCGGGTAATATGGCCCTGATTGCTGAAAAAGGTACGCTCGTTGTCGGGATGGGTGACACCGAAGGTCAGCGAGGTTTCACAGCTGTAGGTCGGCCAGTACAGCGAGCTTTCCGGGAACAGCTGTGCCAGCCACGGGCTGAAATAGTCGTTGCCCTGATTGGCCACCAGCCGGTAAGGGGTTTCCAGCGCCGCCAGCGCCAGTGCGCAGTTACCGGCCGAACCGCCGGGGCGCAGTTCGCTGTGATCCAACATTGCCTCGGTGCCTTTTTGCGGCCACTGCTGCAAGGTGCTCATGATCACATCGACGTTGATATTGCCCACCACGTACAGCGTGGGCCGGGTGTTGGTGCTCATCATGTTAATTTCCCTGAATAAATTAGCCTTTGCTGCCACCGCTGGTTAAGCCGCTAACCAGCGTTTTTTGCAGCCAGATGGCAATGAAAAGTGGTGGAATGGCGGCCAGAATGCCGACGGCGGCGATCAACCCGTCATCGGTGGCGCGCCCGGCGGTGAAACCGGCGATGGTCACCGGCAGCGTCTGTGCCTGAATATTGCTGGTGAACAGCAGCGCATAGAAAAATTCGTCCCAGGCCAGCAGCCAGCCAAACAGCGCAGAAGCACCCAGCGCCGGTTTGGCCAAGGGCAGTGTAATGCGCAGCAGCACCTGCCACTGACGCAGTCCGTCCAGCCGCGCCGCCTGTTCAATGTCTATCGGCAGGGCGTCGAACTGGTTTTTCAGCATCCAGGTGAGGAACGGCAGGATCAGCGAGCAGTAGACCAGCACCAGGCCGATATGGGTGTTCAGCAGCGCCAACTGCTGCAAAATAAAGTACAGCGGCAGCACAAAGGCCACCGGTGGCACCATATAAATGGCCAGGCTGGCGAACAGCCAACCGTCGCGTCCCGGATAACGCGAGAAGCTGAACGCCGCCGGGATCGCCAGCAACAGCGAAATCAGCGTAGCGCCGCAGGCCACCAGCAGGCTGTTGAACAGCGCATGCAGGAACAGGGCACCCGGTTGGCCGGGCTGTAATGAAAGTAGGCGGCCATAGCGCGAAAAGTCCCAGTGGCGCGGCAGCCATTCCAGCGGTATGCGGGTCAGATCGGCCGAGGAACTGACGCTCATCAGAAACAGCCACAGCATCGGCGCCAGGATCGACAACGCCAGCAGTAACGCAGCACCGTAGCCCAATACCAGGCGGATTTTACGCTTCATCGGCGAGGCTCCTTCTGCGTTGGCGGAACAGCATCAGCATGTACAACGCGATCAGCAGGCCGCATAGCAAGGTCATCAATACCGCATAGGCTGCACCGCTGCCGGCCCGCAGATAGCTGAACGACTCCTGATAAACGAAGAAGCTGAGGGTCTTGGTGCTGTCCATGGGGCCACCGCGCGTCATCACGTAAATGATGTCGAACACCTTGAAGGCATCAATGGTTCGCAGCACCAGCGCCACCGCCAGCGGGGCCAGAATGGCGGGCAGGGTGATGGCCCGGAAGCGTCGCCAGGCTGAGGCACCGTCCAGTCGCGCCGCTTCGTACAAATCGTCCGGGATTGATTGCAACGCCGCCAGCGTCAGCAGGGTAATCAGCGGGTAGTTCTTCCAGATGTCCGCCAGCATCACCGCGTTGAGCGCCGAGGCCGGGTCACCCAGCCAGCTGCGGTAGTGGTCAATCACCCCGAGTTGGGTTAACAGCGCGTTGATGCTGCCGTAATCCGGGTTGAAGTTCAGCCGCCACATCGTGGCGTTGACGATGGTGGGAAGCGCCCAGGGCAAAATAACCAGTACCCGCAGAACATTACGGCCGTGGAATTTCTGGTTGAGCAGCAGCGCCACCAGCACGCCGATCACCCCTTCGAATGCCACCGAAATCACGGTGAAATACAGCGTGCGCCACAGCGCGGCCTGGAAGTCCGGATCGGTCAGAGCGTAGAAAAAGTTATCCGCACCGACCCAGGCCGGGGTTACGCCGTCGCCCACCAGCGCCGCATCGGTAAAGCTCAGCCACAGGGTGCGGGCCAGCGGCCAGGCGGTTAACAGCAGCATCATCAGCAGCATGGGTGCCAGCAGCACCCATGCCTGACGCCGCTCACGTTGAGGTAAAGTGAGCATTGTCATCGTTTAACGCAGCCGCGCAGCGCTTTGTGTTGCCGCATCCAGCCCGGCCTGCGGCGTCACCTTGCCCTGCAGAATTTGCTGCAAGTCCTGTTGCAAGCCGTTGGACAAACGAGAGTAATCGGCGGTTTCAGGGCGCGACAGCATCACGTTCAAAGACTGTTTGGCGGCGGCGATTAACGGCTCCTGACCCTTCTGCACCGCCGGATCGTCGTAAGACGACTTCCAGATCGGCAGGCTCAGTTTGGCGTATTTGTCCTGAACCGGCTGTGAGGTCATGTAGCTGATGTATTGCCAGGCCTGATCGGGATGGGCGCTGGCCTTGGCGATGCCCAGCCCCATCGAACCGTTAACCGCAGAGACCTGACCCGCCACCGATCCCGGAGCTGGCACGATCCCGACGTCACCGGCCACTTTGCTTTGCTTGGGATCGTTGGCCATGTTGTACATGTAGGTCCAGTTAAGGGCGAAGGCCGCGTCACCGTTGGAAAACGCCTTACGCACGTCCTCTTCCAGATACTCGCGGGAGTTCGGATTGGTCAGCCCCTTATCCAGTGAGGCTTTCATATAGTCGACGGCCTGCAGTGAACCGGGGCTGGAGAAAGTGATTTTCCCCTGCTGGATAAACTGCCCCTTATAGGCGGACACCAGGGTGGTGTAGTCGCAAACCAGCGCTTCGGCCTGTGACCAGCTCCACACCAGCGGATATTTGACCAGGTTCTTCTGCTTGAGAATTTCTGCCTGCTGCGCCAGTTCCTGCCAGGTTTTCGGCGGAGCGGCAATCCCGGCCTTGGCCAGCATGGCTTTGTTGTAATACAGGTATTTGGTGTCGAGGATCCACGGCATGCCCCAGCGCTTGTCCTTATAGGTGACGGTGGTCATGGCACCGGCAAAGATTTTGGCGCTGTCGTCGGCGCTGATGCGCGAAGTCACGTCTTGCAACAGACCGAATTTGGTGAATTCCGCCGGCCAGATGGCGTCGAACAGCACCACATCGTAGCCGTTGCTCCCGGCGCCGCGCGCGGCGACGATTTTATCGTGCAGCGCTTCGTAAGGGACGAACTCCAGGTTAACGGTGATGTCCGGGTGCTGTTTGCTAAAATCGGCGGTCATGGCACGGATATCATTTTCGCTGTACGCCGCCTGGGTCATAAATAACGCGTTGATTTGCGTCGGGGCGGCATGGGCAGATGACAGGCTAAGCGCCAGGAGCGAGAGGGTACAGACTGCCGTAGCGGCAAGGGTGTGGCTTTTCATTGTGCGTTCTCCGGTGTTAAAAAGATTCTTAAATCAATTTGATTGCTTTATTGGAGGGCACCATACTGCAAAGACGATTTCCCTTTCTGCATAGGCAGTTATGACGACTTCCGGCACTAACCTTGAACATGCTCGTGCACACAACCGGCGCGTAGTGATAGAGGCTATCCGTCTGCACGGTGAACTGACCCGTGCCGAAATTGCCCGGCTGACCTCACTGACGCCGCAAACCGTTTCAAACATTGCAACAGAACTGGAACAGGCCGGTATTCTCTCCTCGCACCTGCCGCGTCGTGCCGGCGGGCGAGGTCAACCGGCCACGCCGTTGACCCTGAATCCAGATAGCGCGTATTCCATCGGCATCCATCTGGATCACCAGTCACTGCTGATCATCGTGGTTGATCTTTCAGGCAGCGTTCGTTTCCACCGGCTGATTATGGTGCAAAAGCCGCAACCTGCTGCCACCTTGAAACTGATTTGTGATGTACTGCAAGAAATGCGCCAGCAGCCGGATCTGAACTGGAGAAAAATGCTGGGCATCGGCGTAGTGATGCCGGGGCCGTTTGGCGTGGAAGGGATCTCGTCGGTCGGGCCGACCACGCTTAACGGTTGGGAAGATATTGATGTGGTGGCTGAGCTTAACGCGCAAAGCAGCCTGCCGGTCACGCTGGAGAACGATGCCACCGTGGCCGCTATTGGCGAACGTTTGCACGGTGTGGCCAGGCAGCTTAATTCCTTTATTTATTTGTATCTCGGTACCGGACTTGGGGCTGGGATTTTCACCGATGGCCGAATTTATACCGGCCATGCGCACAATGCTGGTGAAGTCGGCCACATGATTGTGCAACCGGGCGGGCGAGCCTGTTACTGCGGCAACCTGGGGTGTCTGGAGCGTTATGTTTCGTTGCAGGCGGCTTACGAGAGCTGCGGGCTGGATCCGATGCGCGCCATGCCGCAAGACCTGCTGGCGTTACCGCAGTCACAGATCGACGCCTGGCTGGATACGGCGGTACCGGCGTTGCGTCAGGCGATCAACATCATCGAGTGTATGTTCGATGCCGAGGCCGTGATTATTGGCGGGCTGATGCCGGAAAGTATCGTAGAACAGCTGATCAAGCGTCTGGCGCCACTGCACCGGTCGGTGCGCAGCAAATTTCTCGACGGCCTGCGGGTTCGATTGGGGACTACCGGTGCGGATACCGCCGCATTAGGCGCGGCCGCGTTACCGCTGTTTGATGAATTTAACCCGCGTTATGAAGTGTTATTGAAGTAATAAATTTCATTCCCCTTATTTGTATTCTTGCCCGTTATTGGTGCAGCCTCACAATTAACTCAATATAAGCAAACGGTTGCTATTTAAAGGCAACCGTTTGCTTACTTGCTGTTTATTTTTATTGAATCAGATTATTGTGAGATTTGTTTTTATCTTTTTGTTTTAAAAAGAAAATCACCAATAAAAAACCAACTGGCACGCTGCTTGCTATCCTTAAATCAACACATGCAAACGATAAAAGACCGCCATGGCACCTCGGGCTGAATTAACTCAGCCGGGGGCTGTGCGCTGGCCGGTAGAGAAGGAAAGTAAAATGAGCCTGTCATTCACCACGGCGATCCGTGGCCATTTTTTCGATATTGCTGCCTGTGTCGATCAACCACAGCAGTTGGAGCAGCAATTGCGACATATTCCTGACGGATTGCTGCTGCTCGATGAAGGCCGCATTGTCTGGTTTGGCCCCTGGCAGCAGGGTGAAACGCTGTTGCCACCGGGTTTTGAGGTCACTCATTATCAGGACAAACTGATCGTGCCGGGCTTTATCGACACCCATATTCATTATCCGCAAACCGAAATGATCGGGGCCTATGGCGATCGGCTACTGGCATGGCTGAAGCATTACACCTTCCCGACGGAAAGCCAATTCTGCTGCGAACAGCACTCCGGCAAGATGTCGGCGTTCTTTTTACAGCAACTGTTAAGCAACGGCACCACCACGGCGCTGGTGTTCGGCACCGTACATCCGCAGTCGGTTGAAGCGCTGTTCAGTCAGGCGGCGGCGCTGAATATGCGACTGATCGCCGGCAAGGTGATGATGGACCGCCATGCGCCGGATGAACTGCTGGAAACCCCGGAGCAGAGCTACCGCCAGACCCGCGAACTGATCGAGCGCTGGCACGGTAAGCAACGGCTCAGCTATGCCATCACGCCGCGCTTTGCGCCCACCTGTACCCCGGCGCTGTTGGCTCAGGTACAAAGGTTGCGTGAAGAGTTTCCGGATACCTATCTGCACACTCACCTGAGCGAGAACCTGGAAGAAGTTGCCTGGGTGAAAGAACTGTTCCCGGACAGCCGCAGTTACCTGGATGTCTATCACCAGTACGGGTTGACCGGAGAGAAAAGCGTGTTTGCCCACTGCCTGCATCTGGAAGAGCAAGAATGGGATTACCTGTGTCACACCGGTTCGGCCATCGCTTTTTGCCCGACCTCCAACCTGTTCCTCGGTAGCGGCCTGTTCAATCTGCAAAAGGCCTGGCACAAGCAGGTCAGGCTGGGCATCGGCACCGACGTGGGCGCCGGTACCACCTTTAATATGCTGCAAACGCTGGGTGAAGCCTACAAGGTCGCTCAACTGCAACGCTATCAGCTCTCGGCCTGCGAAGCCTTCTACCACGCCACATTGGGTGGGGCGCGGGCGCTGTCGCTCGATGACAAAATCGGTAATTTCGCGGTCGGCAAAGAGGCGGATTTTGTGGTGCTGGATCCGGCGGTATCGCCGTTACAGAAACTGCGCCATGAAAACAGCCGTGGGCTGGCGGAGCAACTGTTTGTGCTGATGACGCTGGGCGACGACCGCAACGTTTACCGAACCTACGTCGACGGCAAAGTGGTGTACCGACCGGCTACGCAGCAGGAGGCCGCATGATCCAGTTTCTGCTTAATCAAACGCTGAAGAATGAGAGCGCGATCGATCCCAATACCACGGTGCTGAACTACCTGCGCCGCGATCTCGGCCGCTGTGGCACCAAAGAAGGCTGCGCTTCCGGTGACTGTGGTGCCTGCACCGTGGTGCTGGCGGAGCCGGACGGCGACCAGTTGCGCTACCGCAGCGTAAATGCCTGCCTGACGTTTGTCAGCGCGCTGCATGGCAAGCAGTTGATCACCGTAGAGGACCTGAAACAGCAGGGGGAACTGCACAGCGTCCAGCAGGCGATGGTCGACTGCCACGGCTCGCAGTGCGGCTTTTGTACTCCGGGTTTCGTGATGTCGATGTTTTGCCTGCAAAAGAACGGTGAAAGTTATCATCGCGAACAGGCAAAGCAGGCACTGGCCGGTAATCTGTGCCGCTGTACCGGTTATCGGCCGATCTTGGCCGCGGCGCAGCAGGCGTGTGGCAGCAAAACGTCAGACAGTTTCGACGGCCATCAGCAACAAACGCTGCAACGCCTGCTGGCGATACCTGCGGCCACGCCGTTAGCGGCGGCGGGTAAACGCTGTTTATTGCCACAGACCCTGGAGGAACTGGCGACGCTGTATCAACAGCATCCGCAGGCCAGGCTGTTGGCCGGCGGTACCGATTTGGCACTGGAAGTCACACAGCGCCATCAGGATTTACCCTTGATGATCGCCATTGGCCAGATTGAGGCATTAAAGCAGGTGAGCCGGCAGGGCGATCGTCTGATCCTCGGGGCCGGTGTCACATTGAGCGACCTTTACCCGCTGCTGGCCGATTACCACCCGGCCTTTGGCGAGCTGCTGGCGCGTTTTGCTTCGCAGCAGATCCGCAATCAGGGCACGTTGGGGGGCAATATCGCCAATGCCTCGCCGATTGGCGACGCCGCGCCGCTGTTGCTGGCGTTGGATGCGCACCTGATATTGCGTTGTGGTGCCGTGCGGCGTGAACTGCCGCTAAGCGACTTCTTCCTGGGTTATCGTCAGACCGCGCTGCAGCCGGGGGAGTTTATTGAAAGCATCGTGCTGCCGGCCCAGGCACCGGCGGATTTCCGCGCCTGGAAAGTGTCCAAGCGGCTGGAGGATGATATTTCGGCGGTGTGCGGTGCCTTCCACCTGCGCATCGAACACGGGATGATCCGCGATGCCCGCTTGGCTTTTGGCGGCATGGCCGCGACGCCTAAACGCGCGAAGCTGTGCGAACAGCAACTGGTAGGGCAGCCGTGGCGGCGGGCGACCGTGGCGCTTGCGGCTCAGGCGTTGGCGCAGGACTTTACGCCGCTGAGCGATTTCCGTGCCAGCAGCGCTTATCGCCTGTTGGTGGCGCAGAATCTGTTGCGTCGCTATTTCATTGCGCTGACCGAGCCACAGCTGGCGATCGAGGCGACCACGCATGAGTAATGGCAAACGTCCCGAATATACCCAACAGCAGTTGGCCGAACGTTTCCGTCAGCAGCTGACCAGCGGCGTGGGGCGCAGTCGCAAACACGAAAGCGCCGATAAGCACGTCAGCGGTGAAGCGCAATACATTGACGACCGGCTGGAGTTTCCCAACCAGTTGCATCTGGCGGCAAAGCTGAGTGAGAAAGCGCATGCGCGCATCGTAAAACTGGATCTGTCCGCCTGCTACGATTTGCCTGGCGTGATACGGGTGATCACCTGGCAGGACGTGCCAGGCGAACTGGACATTGCCCCGTTAACCCACGGCGACCCGCTGCTGGCGAAGGATGTGGTGGAATACGTCGGGCAGGTGATTGCGGTGGTGGCGGCGGAGGATCCGGAGGTCGCCTGGCGGGCCGCTCAGGCCATTAACGTCAGCTATCAGGAGCTGCCTGCACAGCTGGACGTCACTCAATCGCTCCGGGAAGGCTTCGTGGTGCAGGAAGCACACCACCATCGACGCGGCGACGCCGACGGCGCACTGGCGAAGGCGCTGCACCGCATTCAGGGCGAGCTGCACGTCGGTGGCCAGGAACATTTTTATCTGGAAACCCAGGTAGCCTCGGTGCTGCCGGCCGAAGACGGCGGCATGCTGGTGTATTCATCGACCCAGAACCCCACCGAAATCCAAAAGCTGGTGGCCTCGGTGCTTAATTTACCGATGCACAAGGTGACTATCGACACGCGGCGCATGGGCGGCGGCTTTGGCGGCAAAGAGACTCAGGCCGCCGGCCCGGCGTGTCTGTGTGCGGTGGTGGCACACCTGACAGGACGGCCGGTAAAAATGCGGCTTAACCGTCGCGATGACATGCTGATCACCGGCAAGCGCCACCCGTTTTATATTCAGTATGACGTCGGTTTTGACGACAGCGGTCTGTTGAATGGGGTGAAAATCAGCCTGGCCGGTAACTGCGGTTACTCGCTCGATCTGTCCGGTTCGATTGTCGATCGCGCCATGTTCCATGCGGATAACGCCTATTTTCTGCAGGATGTGCTGATAACCGGCCACCGCTGTAAAACCCATATCGCCTCCAATACGGCTTATCGCGGCTTTGGCGGGCCACAGGGCATGATGGCGATTGAGCAAATTATGGACCACATTGCGCGCTATCTGGCGCTCGATCCGCTGGCGGTGCGTAAAACCAATTACTACGGTAAAGATCAGCGCAACATTACTCATTACCATCAGCCGGTGGAACAGAATCTGCTGCAAGAAATCACCGCCGAACTGGAGCACAGTGCGGATTATCAGGCGCGGCGGCTGGCTATTCGGCAGTTCAACGCACAAAACCCAATCCTCAAGAAAGGGCTGGCGCTGACGCCGGTCAAATTCGGTATCTCCTTTACCGCCGGTTTCCTCAATCAGGCGGGGGCGTTGGTGCTGATTTACACCGACGGCAGCATTCAGCTCAACCACGGCGGTACCGAAATGGGCCAGGGATTGAACACCAAGGTGGCGCAGATTGTCGCCGAAGTGTTCCAGGTGGAAATAGAGCGTATCCAGATCACCGCCACCGATACCGGCAAAGTGCCGAACACCTCGCCGACGGCGGCATCCTCCGGCAGCGACCTGAACGGCAAGGCGGCGGAGAATGCCGCTCTGATCATCAAACAACGGCTGATAGACATGCTGGCCAGGCAGCATCAGGTTAACGCTGAGCAGATCGTTTTCAACAATGGACAGGTCAGGGTGGGTGAGCGCTATTTCAGCTTCGAACAGGTGGTTGAACAGGCCTATTTCAACCAAATCTCACTTGCCAGTACCGGTTACTACCTTACGCCGAAGATCTTTTACGATCGCGATAAGGCTAGCGGTCATCCTTTCTATTACTTCGCCTACGGCGCGGCTTGCGCAGAGGTGTTGATCGATACCCTGACCGGCGAATACAAACTGCTGCGTGCCGACATTCTGCATGACGTGGGTGACTCGCTGAACCCGGCCATCGACATCGGTCAGGTGGAGGGCGGTTTTGTGCAGGGCATGGGGTGGCTGACCAGCGAAGAACTGGTGTGGGACGATCAAGGCAGGCTGCTGACCCATGGCCCGGCCAGCTACAAAATTCCGGCGATGGGTGATGTACCTGCGGATCTGCGCGTCACGCTGCTGGAGAACCGCAAAAACCCCGAGGACACGGTATTTCATTCCAAAGCGGTGGGCGAACCGCCGTTTATGCTGGGGATCTCGGTTTGGTGCGCCATCAAGGACGCGGTGGCCAGTCTGGCGGACTACCGTCTGCAGCCCAATATCGACGCGCCGGCCACGCCGGAACGGGTGCTGTGGGGCGTACAGCAGATGCTGTCAAGTGACATTGTCACTGAATTAGCGGGAGAGAACGGCGATGGATGAGTGGATTGAGGCACTGGCCGACCTGCGACGGCGCGGAGAGCCCTGCGTACTGGTGACGCTGGTGGATGAACTGGGTTCCACACCGCGCAATCGCGGGACCAAAATGTTGGTTGCGGCCGAACGGGCGGTTAACACCATTGGCGGCGGGCACCTGGAGTTCCAGGCGCTGGCGATTGCCCGCGAAATGCTACAGCAAGGGGCGGCCACGCTGCGGCTGGAACGTTTTCCGCTGGCGGCACGCCTTGGACAGTGCTGTGGCGGTACCACCAGCGTGCTGTTCGAACCCTTGATCCCGCCACGCCCGCAAATTGCGCTGTTTGGCGCCGGGCATGTCGGACGCGCTCTGGTCAATATCCTCGCCACACTGCCGTGCCGGGTACGCTGGATTGATGGCCGTGCGGCGGAGTTCCCGGCGTTTATCCCGGTCGGGGTACAACAAGACGTTTGCGAAGAACCGCTGGAAATCGTCGACGCCATGCCGCCGGGCAGTTATTTCATCGTCATGACCCACGACCACGCGCTGGATCTGGCGCTGGCGGAACGGATTTTACGCCGTGGCGATGCCGGTTACTTCGGCCTGATCGGCTCGCTGACCAAACGCAAACGCTTCGAATATAAACTCGGCCAGCGCGGCATCAGCGAAGCGGCGATCGCCGGCATGCGCTGCCCGCTGGGATTACCGGACGTTAAAGGCAAACTACCGGCCGAGATTGCAGTCGCAGTGGCCGGAGAGATCATTGCCTGCTATGGCGGTTAACCTTCTTTATGAGTTGCGTTAAGTCTGGCTAATCACTTGTTTTTGCTCAATCTGCCAACTGCGCCTAAGCTAGGATGTGACTCAAGGGGAGATGAGCTCTCCGCGACATTATTCTGTGGACATGGAGGAGTTTCGATTTGATGCGTTTATCGACATTGGTGTTGGCGATCGGCATGGCGCTGGGCACGCAGGCACAGGCAGCAGAAACCAACCCGCACGCGGACCATAGCGCGTTGCCAAGTGGCCAGGCGAAGGAGGCTAACGTGACCGGTGAAGCTAACCAACACGACAACAAAAAGAACCAAAACCCGTTCTTCTATCAAAGCCGTCTGCCATTCCAGGCGCCGCCGTTCAATCTAATCAAAGAAAGCGATTATGCCCCGGCGATTGATGCGGGCATCAAGCAGAAGCTGGAAGAGATTGAGAAGATTGCCAATAACCCGGCCAAGCCTGATTTTAAAAATACCTTTGTGGCAATGGAACAAAGTGGCGCGCTGCTGTCGCGAGTGATGAACGTTTTTGGCGCCATGACCTCGGCCAACACCAGCGACGGGTTGCAAAAACTCGATGAGCAAAGCTCGCCGAAGCTGGCGGCGCTGGATGACGCCATCATGCTCAACAGCAAGCTGTTTGCCCGCATCAAGGCGGTTTATCAACAGCGCGACGCGTTAAAACTGGATGCGGAATCGCGCCGACTGGTAGAAGTGACCTATAAGAACTTTGAGCTGGCGGGGGCCAATCTGTCCGACGCCGATAAAACCAAACTTAAGGCGCTGAACCAGGAAGCGGCAACGCTGAGCACGCAGTTCTCCAACAAACTGTTGGCGGCGACCAAAGATGGCGCATTGGCGATCGCTGACAAAGGCAAGCTGGACGGCCTGTCGGAAAGCGAACTGGCGGCGGCGGCCCAGGCGGCCGGCGAACGCAAGCTGGATAAACAGTGGCTGCTGGTGTTGCAAAACACCACCCAACAGCCGGAATTGCAGAGCCTGAAAAACCGCGAGACCCGCAAGGCCCTGTTTGATGCTTCGTGGAACCGTGCGGAAAAGGGCGATGCTAACGACACCCGCCAGACCCTTGCTCGTCTGGCTAAAGTTCGTGCCGAGCAGGCCAAACTGCTGGGCTTCCCGAACTATGCGGCCTGGAAGCTGCAAAACCAGATGGCCAAGACCCCAGATGCGGCGCTGAGCTTTATGCGCAATATCGTTCCGGCGGCGACCGCGCGCGCCGAACGTGAAGCCAAAGATATTCAGGCGGTCATCGACCAGCAGAAAGGCAATTTCAAGGTCGAGGCCTGGGACTGGCAGTTCTACGCTGAACAGGTGCGCAAAGCCAAATACGATTTGGATGAGTCGCAGATCAAACCTTACTTTGAGCTGAATAACGTGCTGAACAACGGCGTGTTTTATGCCGCCAACCTGCTGTACGGCATCAGCTTTAAAGAGCGCAAGGACATCCCGGTTTATCAGCCGGACGTGCGGGTTTATGAGGTGTTCGATAAAGACGGCAAATCGTTGGCGCTGTTCTATACCGACTTCTTTAAACGCGACAACAAGGGCGGTGGCGCCTGGATGAGCAACTTTGTCGAACAATCGAAGCTGAAAGGCACCAAACCGGTGATTTACAACGTCGCCAACTTCACCAAACCGGCGCCGGGCCAGCCTGCGTTGTTGTCGTACGATGATGTGATCACCATGTTCCACGAATTTGGTCATGCGCTGCACGGCATGTTTGCCGATCAGGAGTATCCAAGCCTGTCCGGCACCAACACTGCCCGTGACTTCGTTGAGTTCCCATCGCAGTTTAACGAGCACTGGGCCAGCGATCCGAAAGTCTTTGCCCACTTCGCCAAGCATTACAAAACCGGTGAAGCCATGCCGCAGGAACTGGTCGACAAAATCAAAAAGGCCGACAAGTTCAACAAAGGTTATGACATGACCGAGCTGCTGTCTGCGGCACTGCTGGACATGCACTGGCATATGTTGAGCGCCGATCAGCCGCAGCAGGACGTGGACAAGTTCGAGGCCGAATCGCTGATGAAAGACAAAATCGATCTCAGTTATGTGCCGCCGCGCTATCGCTCCAGCTACTTCAAGCACATTTGGGGTAACGGCTATGCTGCCGGCTATTACGCCTATCTGTGGACCGAAATGCTGGCGGATGACGCCTTCCAGTGGTTCACCGAACATGGCGGCCTGACCGCAGAGAACGGCCAGCGTTTCCGCAATATGATCCTGTCGCGCGGCAACAGCCAGGATCTGGAAAAACTCTACATCGACTGGCGCGGCAAAGCGCCAAGCATTGAGCCGATGCTGATTAACCGGGGCCTGAAAGACCAGTAATAGGCTACGTTGGGTGCTGAGGCTGTTTGATGCTCTACCCGTTGTCAGACGTTTAACCAAGTTCGTTATGAGGGAGAGCGTAGCGAAGGGGTCGTAGCAGCTTTAGCTGCCGACCAATTTGCCGGGAGCAAATTGGAACGACTTCCAGTCGGCCCGTAGGGTGGGACACATGGACGTGTCCCATAATGGCCCCTCGGTGCGCTAGGCCCGGGTATCTCGGGTTCAAAAACAACTTTGTCATCAAATTAAGGACGCAAGTTTGCTTGCGTCCTTTTTTTATTCCATGGGGACATAGCCGGAGTGATGGTTTATCATGCGCCGATTATTTTTTGGCCCGTGAGCAATGAAGATAAGAATCCTCCTAACGCGCTGTTTTGCTTTGATTATGCCATTGCTGCTTTCAGCCTGTGGCACGCTGTCACGCATGCCAACCGACACATCACCGTTGGAAAGCCGGCGTTTGGCGTGCAGTGCGGACCTGCAGGCCGAGGTCGATAGCCTGGCATGGCCGATAGTCGACAGCGGGCAGACGCCGGGATTGGTGGTGGGCGTATTGACGGCGGACGGGCAAGCGCGCACCTATGGTTACGGCGTGACCGATGCGCAGCAGCGCTATCCGGTCAACGGCAACACGCTGTTTGCCGTGGGGTCGGTCAGCAAGGGATTTATTGCCGAAGTCACGGTGGTGTTGGTCAACAAGGGCGTGCTGCATTGGGACGATACGCTTGCAACCTTACTGCCGCCGGGTACCTTGCTCAGCAAGGATGCGGCCAACATCACCTTGCTGCAGTTGGTGACCCATACCTCGGGTCTGCCACGTCAGATGATGACGCCGGAAATGCTGGGTGCCTTTGTCCGCTACCTGTTTACCGGCGATAATTTTTATGGCTCGCTGGATACGCCAAAAGTCCTCGATGACCTGGCCTTTTTTAAAGCTCCGGCGGAGCAAGCGCCGCGCTATTCCAATCTGGGCTATGCGCTGCTCGATTACATTCTGCAACGACGCACCGGCAAAACCGTCGATCGCCTGACGACGGAAAACATCCTCCAGCCATTGGGGCTGACCCACACCAGTTACGATGCACAGCAGTTACCGGGCTACGCGCAGCGGGCTATTGGCCATGCCGGCGATCAGCCCAAGTTTATTCGGCGTGGGCAACCGGTGCCCGATTGGCAGTTTTCGTCCTACATGATAGGTGCCGCCGGGCTGTATACCGACGCCGACGATTTGTTGCGCTATGCGCAGGCGCATTTTGTCCCGACCGGTTCTGCGGCATTGGATCAGGCGCTGAAAGACTCGCTGACCGTGCATTTTGCACGCAGTAAAGAGGCGGCTGCCATCGCCTGGGTGGTCGACGACGTAGGTAGCCAGCAAATTACCTATCAGGTGGGATTTATCGGCGGCTATTCCAGTTACATCGGGCTGGATCTGCGCCATAAAACGGCGGTAGTGGTGCTGCAAAACAGCTTCAACTGGAGCAACAATATTGGTCATCGCCTGCTGCAGCGTATGGGCGAAGCGGCGGACGGGCATTTCACCTGCCAATAAGCCGGGCTCCGCGAACGGAGCCCAACACCTCAGCGGTTAACCACCTTGGCCGGCAGAGCGACCACCAGTAACGAACTTAACAGCAGGCAACCGGCGAACGCCCAGAGTGCGCCACCGCTTTTGCCGGTCAGATCCAGCGCCAGACCCATCAGCGAATTACTCACCAACCCGGCAATATTGGCTAACGAGCAGGCCAGCGCGAAGCCGGTCGCCGCTGCGGTACCCCGCAGGAAGGTGGCGGGCAGGCTGAAGAACACCGGCACCGCACCGATGATCGCGGCCTGGGCGACAGAGAACAACAACACCGTGGCGATCACGCTATGCGTGAAGAAGGTGCTGGCGGCCATCGCCATCGCGCCGACAATAAACGGCACTATGATATGCCAGCGCCGCTCACGCATCCGATCCGAGCTGGTGCCGATCGCCAGCATCCCCAACAGGGCGGCGACGCTCGGTAGCGCGGTCAGCATACCGATGGTGGTAATGTCGGTTACCCCGGCGGTTTTGATAAAGGTCGGCATCCAGAATCCCATCGCATAGGCACTGAGCAGGATCGAGAAGTCAATGCCGCCGAGCATCCAGACCTTGAGGTTAAAAAAGCCGTCGCGGAAGCTGTGTTTACTGTGGCTGGCTTCGGCGTCGTCTCTAGCCAAATCCTCGGCAATACGCTGTTTTTCTTCCTCGGATAACCATTTGGCCTGCCGGAAATGGTTCGGTAACACCCAGAACGTCAATATACCCAACAGCACGCTGGGGATACCTTCCAGCAGGAACAGCCATTGCCAGCCGTGCAGCCCGTGGCGCATATCAAAATGCCCCATGATCCAGCCGGAAATCGGGCCACCGAGCACGCTCGACAGCGGCAGGCCAATCATGAATAACGCAATAATGCGGCCGCGACGGTAAGTCGGGAACCACAGCGTCAGGTAATACAGCACGCCGGGCAGAAAACCGGCCTCCGCCACGCCGAGCAGAAAGCGGATGACGTAAAACTGATTGGGGGTGGTGACGAACATGGTGCAGGCGGAAAGCAGGCCCCAGGTGATCATGATGCGGGCAATCCACACCTTGGCACCGACCCGTTGCAGGATCAGGTTGCTCGGCACCTCAAACAGGATATAGCCGACAAAAAATAGCCCGGCCCCCAGACCGAAGGCCGCTTCACTCAGTTGCAGTTGGTCGGCCATCTGCAGCTTGGCCAGCCCGACATTGATGCGGTCGAGGTAGGCGGCCAAATATCACAGACAGAGGAATGGGATCAGCTTCCAGGTGATTTTGCGGTACAGAAGCGATTCTGCGCCCGCTTTCCCGGCTAACGGGGTTTCAACAATGGCCATGATGATGTCTCCAGGTGGTGCATAGTGGCCTCCGGAGGAGGAGCGTTGTGTGTTTGCTTGGAAGCCGCCCTGTCTCGGGCGGTCACCTGAGGCGCTTGTCGCACCTTCTTGATTTTTCAGCACTCCGTGCAGGTGAAGCTCTGGATTACAACCGTTTCAGATAGGCGATAGTCTCCTGTTTGGTCACGACGTCGCCGTATTTACTGTCGATGTCGAACAGGTTGGCTTCATGTGGGCCAGGATGGCGATCGCCGACACATTCACGTACCACGATGGTGCGAAACCCGTGTTGCACCGCGTCTACCGCGCTGGCGCGGATACAACCACTGGTGGAACAGCCGGCCAGCAGCAGGGTATCGATGCCGAGCGCCACCAGCATCGGGGCCAGCGAGGTGCCAAAAAAGGCGCTGGCGTACTGCTTGGTCAGCACCACCTCCGTGGTCAGCGGGGCCACCTGCGGGCAGAACGCCGCCAGCGGATTACCTTCCACCATGTCCTTCATAACCGGTGCTTTTTTTACCCAGATACCGCCATCGGCAAAATGCCCTGCATGATAGCGGATATTGGTGTGGATCACCGGAACTCCTGCCTGGCGTGCGGTTGCCAGCAGGGCTACGCATTCCTCGACCGCGCTGACCACGCCGGGAGCGAACAACGGCGCACCCTCGGTGGTGTAACCCTGCATAAAGTCGACCATCAACAGGGCCGGACGTTGGCCAAAACCGATGCGGTTGCCCCAAACGCCCTGGTAGTTATCGGTAAGTGAATTATCGGCTGCCATTTTGCGTCCTTAATAAGCGCCGGAAAGCAGAGCCCCGGCACCGGGAACGATCGGTTCCAGCTCCAGTGCGGTCAGCATGGCGTAGGTGGTGGCGATGGCGGCGGTCAGCACGGGCTTGCCGGTTTGTGCCTCCACGGTGGCGACTGCCGGTAAGGACGGCATTTGTACGCAGGCGGACAGCACGATAGCGTCGACATCGCTCAGATCCATCTCGGCGACAATGCCCGGCAGATTGGCCGGATCATGGCGACCTACCGCCAGATTGTCGGCGATCTCAAGCGCGCGCCAGACCTTGACCTCAATGCCTTCGTGCTCGATATAGTCCACCACCATTTGGGTCAGCGGCTTCATGTAGGGGGCCACCAGCGCAATGCGTTTGGCACCCAGCACCTTCAGGCCGTTGACCAACGCACCGGCGCTGCTGATCACCGGGGCCGCGGCGTTGTTGTCCCGGGTAACCTGCGCCAGTCGGGTCTGGGATTCACGGTGATAGCCCAGGCCCATCGACATAATTGCCACCAGGCAGGCATAGCCCAGTACGTCGACCTGCGCGTCGGAAAGCTCCAGTGCGCAGCGGTCTGATTCGGCGTCCATCGCCGCCAGTTCCGCCTTGCTGACGTGCTTCATGCGCATGCGGCTGGAGTGAAAGGTAAAGCGTTCCGGACGGATCAACTGGCGTGCGGTCAGCATCGCCGGGATCTCGGTTTCCATCGTGGTGTTGGAACTGGGCACTATCTGGCCGATACGGTAATTTTTGCTCATGACAAAGGCTCCTTGATTAATCGAGAAAATCGCCCAGGGCGCGGAAGAAACCGTCGAAATCGTCCCACGGGATCATATGGCCGGCATTTTCAACGTGAACCAGGGTGATTTCCGGCTGCAGTTGGCGGATCTCCACCTCATCTTCCGGCTGGATCACGCCACCCAGGCCCGCCACCATCAGCAAGCTTGGCATGCGCAGTGCGGGGTAATCGCGATGGCTATCGACCTGATGAAAATCTTCATAGGCGCGCTGAATCGCCGGTTCATAACAGGTGTGCAGCCATTCGGCACGCAGTTGGCGCTGTTGTTCGCTCCAGCTCGGGCAGTAGGCACGCATCTGTTCGGCGTCCATTCCCACCAGCGACTGTCGAATCGAATCCACGTACCAGGGCCATTTCCCTGGGTATTCACGGCGACCCGGGCCGGAAACAGGCGGATCCACCAAGACCAATCGCCGTACGCCATCCGGTTGCAGGACTGCGGCGCGCAGGGCAAAGCGCGCTCCCATTGAATGGCCAAGCAGGGCGTAGTTTTCCAGTTTTAATGCGGCGGCGAAGGCGTTGATGTCCTCGGCGCAGGTTTCGGCGTCATAGGCCAGATCCGGGCCGCTGGCGGACAGGCCGCGACCCCGCACGTCCAGCACGTAGGTGTCATAGCGCTCGGCCAGTCGTTCGGCAACAAAGCCCCAGGTGATCGCCGGGCTGGTGATGCCAGGGATCAGGATCAGTACCGGACCCTGGCCACCGTAGCGCAGGTAGTGCTGGCGAATACCGTTGGCCTGCACGTTGGCACCATACAGAAAGTGGCTCATGCGGCGTTCTCCGACTTCAGTGCTTGCGCGTATAGGTCATAACCGTAGACCCAGGCCGGATCTTCCTGAGTGCGCAGGAAGGTGTTGGCATTGGAGACGGCCTGCACGCGGGAGGCGCGTTCCTTACGGTTGGCTTCATACAGTTGGAAAGCGGTGCGGTAGTCGCTCAGGCCGGTTTCCTGCAGACAGCGTGCCAGCATGGCGGCGTCTTCGATCGCCATCGCCGCGCCTTGCGCCATGTGCGGTTTCATTGGGTGGCAGGCGTCGCCAAGCAACACCATGCGGCCTTCGCTCCACAGCGGTAAGGGTTTACGGTTCAACAGCGGCCATTTGGTGACCTGTTCACTGGATTCGATCAGCGCTTGCACAATCGGGTGATAACCGGCGAAGGTCTCATACATTTCTTCGCGGCTGCTGTCGATAAAGCTGCCCTGAAAATCCCATGCAGGGTGCGGCACACCGCTGACGTAGTAATATTCGTCGCGTTTTTGGGTGGTGTAATAGACCATCAGGTGACGATCAGCCGACCACCACTTCACGCAGTCTTCAAAGCTCAGATTGTATTTGGCCAGCTTCTCACCGCGGATCAACGCGCGGTGGGCAACCCAGCCGCTGTAGGTGGGTGCTTCTGCCCCCAGCAGATGTTCACGAATACGTGAGTTGATACCGTCGGCACCAATCACGATATCGGCGCTGGCCTGGGTGCCATCGGCAAAGCTCAGCACCACCTCATTGTCACGTTCCTCAATTTTGCTCAGGCACTTGCCAAAATGCACGGTGCCCGGTTGCAAGGCCGCCATCTGCAACGCCTGTAAATCGCCCCGGTGCACCGTCACGTAAGCCGCGCCGTACTCTTTGCGGGCAAAGGCCCCCAGTTCAATGCGCGACAGATAATCACCGCTTTGTGCGTCGCGGCTGAACCAGAAGTCCGGATGCGAGGCCATTTGTTCCAGCGGTTGCTCGATGCCGAGACGGCGGAAAATCTTCAGGACGTTTGGCCCCATATGGATGCCGGCCCCCAGGCGGGAAAACACCGGGCTCTGTTCGTACAGGTCGACGATAAAGCCGGCTTTTTGCAGCAGACCGGCGGCGGCGGCGCCACCCAGACCGGCACCGACCACGGCAATGCGTTGTTGTTTGCTCATCATTTTTCCCCTGACTGTTGGTTTTTTACCTGGCATCTGTAGTGATGCCGGATGATTGATTTATAGTGTATACGCTAAATAACGCAAAGTTGCACAAGTGTTAATTTAGATCTTGCTCACGCTAATTTAGCGGCGATTACTGTTAAACTCATGTTAACAGCAGGATGCACAGGGCTTTAAATAGGGTTTTCTTATGGCTGGAAACGGGGGCTTGCTTCCCGATTGATTTTGGTCTAGATGTTTAAAAGAGTGTGATCACTTTAATTTGTGCAAAATAACCTCATCGATGCCAGGTGCGTCGACCCCCCTTAGCGAGACAGGAGATACACCATGGCGGTCAATGATAGTCAGTTGGCTCAACTGTTCGAACAGGTGCTTACGCTGTCGAAGGTTGATGCTTCGCAAAGCGTGGCAATCCTGAAAAGTCACTATTCCGATGCGCGGACGGTGCGCGCCGCCACCGATGCAGCACTGCGCCTGGGTGCCAAGGTTTACGCGGTAGAACTGCCGTCGTTCAACCATCCGCGCGCCATGGGCAATGACATGACGGCTTACTGTGGCGATACGGCACTGACCGGTAACCCAGCGGCACAACGTGCATTGGAGGCGGCCGATCTGATCGTCGACACCATGATGTTGCTGCATTCGCCGGAACAGGAGCAGATCCTGAAAACCGGCACGCGCATTCTGCTGGCCGTCGAGCCGCCGGAGGTGTTGGCGCGGATGTTGCCTAATGCCGAAGATAAAGCGCGGGTGCTGGCCGCCGCCGAAGTGCTGGAGCAGGCCAGGCTGATGCAGGTCAAGTCAGCCGCCGGCAGTGACTTCCGTGCGCCACTGGGGCAGTACCCAACGGTGACCGAATACGGCTTTGCCGACGAACCGGGGCGCTGGGATCACTGGCCGAGCGGTTTCCTGTTCACCTGGCCAAATGAAGAACAGGCAGAAGGGGTGCTGGTACTGGAGGTGGGCGATATCCTGCTGCCGTTCAAGAGCTACGCGCGTGAACGCATAACGCTGGAGATCGACAAAGGTTTTGTGACGCGCATTCACGGTGGCTTCGAGGCGGAATATCTGCGGGAGTACATGAAGTATTTCAACGATCCTGAGGTGTATGGCATTTCGCATATCGGCTGGGGCTTGCAGCCGCGTGCGCAGTGGACGGCGATGGGGCTGCACGATAAAAACGACGGTATGTGTATGGATGCCCGCGCTTTCTATGGCAATTTCCTGTTTTCCACCGGGCCGAATACCGAAGTCGGCGGCACGCGCAAAACCCCGTGCCATATGGATATAGCGCTACGTCATTGCGACATCAGTCTGGACGGCAAGACGGTGGTGGCGGAGGGTGAAGTGGTGGCCCCGGCGGCATCGCGGGTCAGCCAGGGTTAACTTGCTGCCAAACGCGGGGGTTTGTACTATTCTCGGTGGTTTCCATAGATGGTGAGAGTAACGCAATGACGCCCCCCGAATACCCGGCTGCAGAGAGCGGCAAGACCGAAAGTTATCATTTTACCGAACAGGTTGGGCACCTGCTGCGTAAGGTTTATCAGCGCCATGTGGCGATTTTCCAGCAAAACGTTGGGGATTCGCAACTGACCGCCGTGCAGTTTATTACCCTGTGCGCGGTGCGTGACATGGGCCCAAGTTCGTTGACCGAGCTGGTACAGGTGACGGCTGTCGATCAGGCCACCATTCGCGGCATTATCGAGCGGCTCAAAGCGCGCGAGCTGATTACCGTGATGCCGGATCCTGTCGACCGGCGCAAAGTGGTGGTTGGGCTGACCGATACCGGTGCCGCGCTGCTGGCGGAAACGGTGCCGCATGCGGCGACGATCACAGAATTAACTTTCGGTACGCTGAATCCGGCCGAACGTATAGCACTGATGTTCCTGCTCAATAAAATGCTGGAAGACCAGCCGCCCGGCTGATTCGCCGCCCGCAACTGCGGTTGTCTGGTGAGTGCGGTGGCGGCGAGGTCACGGCCCACAAGACATACCCCATCGCTTTCAAGCTGAGCGCCCAACGGCGGCTTGAAAGATGACGGGTATAACCAGAGCGCAGGCGGAGACGCGACAATGGCGATAGCTGAAGTGCAATTGCCCAGGGAAGGCGCGGTAAAAATACTGACGGAGCATCCGCTGATGCTGTCAGTCAACGGCGAAAATATTCATACCCGGGTCATGGCGGATACCCCTCTGCTATTGGTGTTACGTAACGATCTGGCGCTCAACGGCCCGAAATACGGCTGTGGCCTGGGTGAATGTGGCGCCTGCACCGTATTGGTCGACGGCATTGCCGCACGCTCTTGTGTGATCCCGGCGCTGGGCATGACCGGCCGCGCGGTGACCACGCTGGAAGGTTTGGGCGATCGCGACCATCTGCACCCGGTGCAGCGTGCCTTTATTGAGGAACAGGCTGCGCAGTGCGGTTACTGCCTCAATGGCATGATCATGACTACCAAAGCCCTGTTGGATCGCAATCCGTCGCCCAGCGACTGCGAAATCCGTCAGGCGCTGTCCGGTAATCTGTGCCGCTGCGGCACCCATATTGAAATCCTGCGTGCGGTTCAGCGCGCCATCATTCTCTGCCGCAGTGAGGAAACCTCGCCCCATGACTGACACCCATTCCTCATTACCGAGCCAGGCCGAACTATTGCAGCGTCATGGCACGCTGCTGATTATCGATCAGATCCAACCGCCGCCGGGGCTGGTGCCGAAAGGCCAGACGCCGATCCTGAAACCCAAAGAGCAGGGGCTGTTTATTGCCATTTGCGACAGCGGTGAGGTCTACGCCTTCAACGGCCATGTTGATCTCGGCACCGGTGTGCGCACCGCGCTGGGGCAAATCGTCGCCGAAGAACTCTACCTGCGTATGGAACAGGTGCGCATGGTGCTGGGCGATACTGAGAGCACGCCGAATCAGGGCGCGACCATCGCCAGCGCTACGCTGCAAATTTCTGCCGTGCCGCTGCGTAATGCCGCCGCCGAGGCGCGTCGCTGGCTGCTGCAACAGGCGGCGCAGCATTTTAGCGTTGCGGTTGAGCAACTGACGTTGAACGACGGCCTGATTGTCAGTCCGCAGGGGCTAACGGTGAGCTACGGCGAACTGGTCACCGGCGTGTATGTAGAACTGCCTGTCTCCGGCGATGCGCCGCTCAAGCCGCAGGCCGAATATCGCCTGGTCGGCACCAGCACCGCGCGCGTTGATATCCCGGCCAAGGCCACCGGCGAATCCACCTATGCGCACGACATGCGCCTGCCAAATATGCTGCATGGCCGGGTGGTACGGCCGCCCTATGCCGGCTATGACAGCGGTGAGTTTGTCGGCACCAGCCTGCTGGCGGTGGACGAACAGTCCATTGCCCATATTCCCGGCATCGTCAAACTGGTGGTGATCGAAGATTTTATCGGCATCGTCGCCGAGCGCGAAGAACAGGCTATCAAGGCAGCAGAGGCGCTGCAGGTCAGTTGGAAGGACTGGCGGCGTAACCTGCCGCAGATGACCGACGTGGCGCAGGCGCTGCGTGATAACCCGCATTCGACACGGGTGGTGCATGATACCGGCAACGTCGATGCGGCATTGGCCGCAGCCGATCGTCGCTTTACCCGCAGCTACCTGTGGCCGTACCAACTGCATGCTTCGATCGGCCCCTCCTGCGCATTGGCGGACTACCAGCCGCAGCAGTTACGGGTGTGGTCAGGTAGCCAGAACCCACATCTGTTACGTGCCGATCTCGCCTGGCTGCTGGAATATCCGGAAGAGCAGATCGACATTATTCGCATGGAGGCGGCGGGCTGTTATGGCCGCAACTGTGCCGATGATGTCTGCGCCGATGCGGCGTTATTGTCACGTGCGGTAGGCCGTCCGGTGCGGGTGCAGCTCACCCGCGAGCAGGAACACCTGTGGGAACCCAAGGGCACGGCACAGTTGATGGAGGTTGACGGTGGGCTGGACGCCGCCGGTCACCCGGTGGCCTATGATTTTCGTACCTATTACCCGTCCAACGGCGCACCCACGCTGGCGCTGTTGCTGACCGGAATGGTTGAACCGGTGCCGGTGGCCTATGAGATGGGAGACCGCACCTCGGTGCCGCCATACGAATACCCGGAACTGCGCGTCAGCATTGAGGATATGGCACCCATCGTTCGTGCCTCCTGGATGCGCGGCGTGTCGGCACTGCCGAATACCTTCGCGCACGAGTCCTATATTGATGAGCTGGCCATGGCTGCCGGTGTGGATCCGCTCGAGTATCGGCTGCGTTATATCAAGGATCAACGGGCCACTGAACTGATGCTCAGCACCGCCGAGCGTGCTGGCTGGACCCCGCATACCGAACCGATGCAAACTCCGGCGGAAGACGGTGTGCTGCGCGGGCGCGGTTTTGCCTATGCGCGCTACATTCACAGTAAATTCCCCGGTTTTGGTGCCGCCTGGGCGGCCTGGGTCGCCGATGTGGCGATTGACAAGGCCAGTGGCGAGGTGGCGGTCACGCGTATTGTGGTCGGGCATGACGCCGGCATGATGGTCAACCCGGACGGCGTGCGTCACCAGATCCACGGCAACGTGATCCAGTCGACCAGCCGGGTGCTGAAAGAGCGGGTGACCTTCGAGGAATCGACCCTTTCCAGCAAGGAATGGGGGGCTTACCCGATCCTGACCTTCCCGGAGGTGCCGGAGGTGGACGTGGTGATGATGCCACGGCCCTACGATCCACCGCTCGGTGCCGGGGAGTCTGCTTCGGTGCCCAGTGCCGCGGCCATTGCCAATGCGGTGTTCGACGCCACCGGCATCCGTTTCCGCGAGTTGCCGATCACTTCCGACCGACTGCGCGAGGCGCTCAACGGCCCGGATAGCGCCCGGCAGGAAGCCGCACCCGCGGCTAAACCCAGGCGCAGTAAATGGTGGTTTGGCGGTGCAGCCGGTATTTTCGGCGCGCTGTTGGGCGTAGCGGCTACGGCGCTGCCGTGGCGTGCCGAGATTGCCCCGGTGGCTACTCCGGGAGCAGGTACCTGGTCGGCAGCCACCCTGGAGCGCGGTCGTCAACTGGCCGCCGTTGGGGATTGTGCGGTGTGCCATACCACGTCCGAAGGGGCAACCAACGCCGGCGGACTGGCGATGGCAACGCCGTTCGGCACCCTGTACAGCACCAATATCACGCCGGATGTGGAGACCGGTATCGGCAACTGGTCATTTAGCGCTTTTGACCGGGCGATGCGTCAGGGCATCAGCCGCGACGGGCGTAATCTGTATCCGGCATTTCCTTATACTTCGTTCAGCAAGATGACCGACGGCGATATGCAGGCGTTGTATGCCTATATGATGTCGCAGCCGGCGGTCGCGCAGAGCAATCCGGTTAACCAGATGCGCTTTCCGTTCAATATCCGTCCGTTGATGGCCGGTTGGAATGCACTGTTTCTGCGTCAGGGCGAGTTTCAGCCGGACCCTGCGCAAACGGCCCAGTGGAACCGGGGCTCTTATCTGGTTAATGGGTTGGGGCACTGCGCGGCCTGCCATTCGCCGCGTAATTTGATGGGTGCGGAAAAGGGCGGCGGCAGCTTCCTGGCCGGGGCGATGGTGGACGGCTGGGAGGCACCGGCGCTGAACCAACTGGCTACGGCGGAGAAACCCTGGAATGAAGAACAACTGTTCCAGTACCTGAGCAGCGGTCATTCCGCCGAGCACGGCGTTGCGGCAGGACCAATGGGGCCCGTGGTCAGCGAATTGGCCAGCTTGCCGGAGTCTGACGTGCGGGCGATGGCCAACTATCTGATATCCCTGAGCAGTCCGGCTCAATTAAATGTAGAGCCGCAGGTCAAACTGGCCAGCCGTCTGCAACCTGCCCTGGGGCAACAGGCCGGTGAACGGCTGTTTCAGGGCGCCTGCCAGGCCTGCCACAGCGCCGCTGCCGGGGGGCCGCAGCTGTTTGGCGTCAGCCCGGATCTGGCCAATAACACCAATATTTTCAGTGAGCGACCGGATAACCTGATCAACGTGATCCTGCAGGGCATTGCCAAACCGGCCACCGCCGATTTGGGCTTTATGCCGGGCTTTAAGGACAGCTTCTCCGATCGGCAGGTGGCAGATCTGGTGAACTATCTGCGTCAGCATTATGCCGGTGATAAACCGGCCTGGCGCGATGTAGAAGCGCAGGTAGCCAGACTGCGTGCCAATCCGGGCAGCCACTAATCTCTACTTGATAGCGGCGCTTTTGCGCCGCCGTTTATTTAATGATTTATTGGCCTTGTGAATTGAATATTAAATTTGGCGCCACTTAAAATATGAATAAACTAAGTGGTGGTGATAAAATATCGCAATCATGCTAACTGTTCAATTAACTCCCTCGTTTAAAATATTCTATTTAGTTGTATTTGTTATATTAGCAATAATGGTTTTATATATTGACATAATTCTGGTTGGCGTTTATATCTATGTCTGCATTACGCGTTTGAAAGATGTGGTTTAAATATGGGTTTCGTAAATTTAATTCGGCACAGTAATGGCACGTAGTTTTATGATATGGTTGAACATTGATGTTAAACTGGTGTCTTTTATATGAAGACGTTTTGGTCGGTTTTTATTGGCATCATTAGTGTTACGCTATCCCATAATTTGTTTTTTATTGTGGGCCTTAGCCAATATTGCGGTCTGCTCAGGTTCAATATCCCTTGTGAAGTGGCCAAGTGGATGATTTATTTCTTTGTCCTGTTAGGGACAATGCCGCTGATGAAAATAATATATATCTCGGCGCGAAGATTTGTCCATAAATGGAAGCGTCGCGGTCAGTAAGCTGATTATCGACCTCTGATGCCGATAAAGGTGTAACCCCAATGACAGGACGTCCTCCCCAGCTTTACCGCGAGGGTTATTTTGCCGCTCAGGCCACCAGAGCCGAGGGTGAAGTAATTATCCCCGCCAGCCTCAGTTTAACCGCCTATGCCTGGGTCAGTATCCTGCTGGTGCTGGCCATCATGCTGTTTCTGATACTGGGTGAATATACCCGCAAAGCGCGGCTGGAAGGGGTGGTGATGCCGTCCAGCGGGTTGATCAAGGTGGTGGCCCGTAGCGCCGGGCAGGTCACCGAGCGGCTGGTAGCAGAGGGGGAGGCGGTCAAGGCCGGCCAGGCGCTGTATCGGCTCAGCGGCGAGTATTTCAATGGGCAAGGTGTTGGCACCCTGGCTTCGGTGTCGGACTCGCTACATCGCCAATATCGCATGCTGGAACATCAGCGAACGCAAGAGCTGGCGACCCGAGTCCTGCAGCAAACCGGCGTGCACCAGCGTATCGCGCAGCTCAATCAGGAGTTGGCCAGCACAGAGGCGGCAATGACGCTGGTTCAGCAGCAGGCGCAACTGGCACAGTCGCTGATGGGGCGTTACCGCAAGCTGATCGCCAAAGGCTATGTCTCAGAACTTGAATTCCAGCAGCAGCAAATGGCGCTGGCGAAGGCGCAGGAAAAGGTTGAGCTCCAGCGGCAGGCGCAGGTACGGCTACAGCGCGAGCTTGCCGCCCAGCGCAATCATACGTTGACCGCGCCGGTGGATGGTCATATCGCCGTGGTATTGGCCCGGGCCGGGCAGACGGTAAAACAAAACGATCCTTTACTGATGATGGTTGCCGACGGCGCGCAATTGCAGGTCGAACTCTTTGCCCCGAGTAAAGCGGTGGGGTTTATCAAGCCCCAACAACGGGTGGGGCTACGCTTTGCCTCATTCCCCTATGAAAAGTTTGGCGTACAGTACGGCGCTACCCGCGCCATTACCGATACCAGCCTCAGCGCCAGCGAAGCAATGCTGCAAAACCCCATGGTGTGGAAGGAAAACGAAGGGCATTACCGCGTTATAGTCGCCTTGGATAAACCCACCATTACGGCCTATGGGCGACAGGAGCCATTGCGCGTCGGTATGACCGTTTCCGCGGATGTAGAATTGGACAGCCGCCGCCTGTACGAGTGGCTGCTGAAGCCGTTATGGAGTCTGCAAGGGAGGATCTGAACATGGACGTTACCGAAGTGATTAACTGGGGATGGCGCAAGCGCCTGCCGTTGATTCGCCAGACAGAATCGGCGGAGTGTGGCGTGGCCTGTCTGGCGATGATTGCCGGCTGGCATGGGTATCGGGTTGATCTGCCCACGCTGCGAGCACGATTTAACGTTTCGCAGCTCGGTATGACATTTTCGCAGTTGATGAGCTGTGCCGAACAGCTGCACTTAAGCGGCCGTGCCGTGCAATTGGAGCTTGAAGAATTGCACCTGCTGTCGGTGCCCTGCATTTTGTACTGGGACATGAATCACTTTACGGTACTCAAACGGGTGCGAGGGCAAAGGCTGGAATTGCACGATCCGGCTCGCGGTGCAGTAACCATGAGCCTGCGGGAAGCGAACCGTCACTTTACCGGCGTCGCCATGGAACTGACGCCCACTCACCAGTTTGCGGCCAAAGACCAGCGAAAAAAAATCCGCCTGTTCGATCTTATTGGTAAAACCCAGGGCTTGAAGGCCGCGCTGGGCAGGATCTTCTGCTTCGCTCTGGTACTCGAGGTGTTTGCGCTGATTGGCCCACTTATCAACCAACTGGTGATTGATGAAGTGTTGGTGGCGCTGGACGCCAGCCTGCTGACGCTGGTGGTTATTGCCATGTTGTTGATGGCCGCTACCCAGACGTTACTGGAGTTGGCCCGGCAATGGGCGACCCTCACCATGGCGGTCAACTTCAACATGCAGTGGACGGCGAACGTGTTTCACCACCTGCTGCGGCTGCCGATTAGCTGGTTTGAGGCGCGCAATATGGGGGATATCAGCGCCAAATTCGACGCCGTCGACACCATTCAGGACACGCTGACCACCACGCTGCTCGAAGCCTTTCTGGATGTGTTACTGGTGGTGGGCACGCTGACCATGATGTTTTTCTACAGTGCCAAATTAACCCTGGTCGCATTGGCCGCCGCTCTGGTTTATGGCCTGCTGCGGCTGTTCTGGTTCAGTGCTCTGCGTAAAGCGGCAGATGACAGCTGGGTCGCCGGTACCCAGGAATCCAGCCACTTTCTGGAGAGCCTGCGCGGGGTGCTGAGCCTGCGGGTCAATGGTGCGCTGACGCCGAGAGAGTCAGTCTGGCGTAATCTGAATGTTGCCCGTCGCAATGCTCAACTGCGCGAAAGCAAACTGATGATGGTGTACGGCATTATGCAAACCGTTATTGGCAGCGTGGTGGGGGCGGCGGTGCTGTGGCTGGGGGCCAGCGCGGTGCTGGCCGGTCAGTTTTCTGTGGGCATGTTGGTGGCTTATATGTCCTTTCAGGGGCGCTTCTCGTCCAGCATCAACGGTTTGATCGACAAACTGGTCGCTTACCGAATGCTGGATGTTTATAACCAACGGCTGGCGGATATTGTGCTCGCGGCGCGTGAAGATGCGGCGTCGCAGGCGGCAGGTGGTGCAAATGGGCCATCAGCGGCCTGCGTCTGGCCGAGCGATCGCCCTGCGTTGAGCCTTGAGCAGGTCAGTTTTAAATACGCCGGAACCGAACGTGAGATCCTCTCGCAGGTCTCGTTGCAGATCATGCCCGGTGAGGTGGTGGCGCTGGTCGGCGCCTCTGGTTGCGGAAAAACCACGCTGGCCAAGCTGGTTCTGGGCCTGTATCCGCCGACCGCCGGGGTGATCCGCACCTTGGGCATTGAGCACCGGCAGGGGGATTATCAACAGGTTCGCCAGCATATCGGCGTGGTGTTGCAGGAGGACCAACTGTTTCGCGGTTCGATTGCCGATAACATGACGTTTTTCTCCCCCCGGGTCGATAAGCAAAAGCTTGGTGAGTGCGCGCGTCTGGCGCAGTTGGAACAGGATATCGAAAAGCTGCCGATGGGCTACCAGACGTTAATCGGTGAAATGGGTGGAACCCTGTCCGCCGGGCAAAAACAGCGTTTACTGTTGGCGCGGGCGTTGTACAAGCAGCCACAGCTGCTGATCCTCGATGAAGCCACCAGCCATTTGGATGTGAATAACGAAACGCGGATTGGCCAAACCTTGCGCCAGCTTGGGTTACCCATTTTGCTGATCGCCCACCGGCCGGAAACCATCGCCACGGCGGACCGGGTGATCGAACTGGCGGCGGGGCGCATCCGCACGTTGAGCGTTTGACGGCAACGCCTTGCCTTGCCGCCGAGGAAGGGCAGAGTCAGGCCAGCGGCCCGCCCATAATGGTTTCTTTCATGCCGGAGAGAATTCGCTCGCCGGTTTCGCTTTTCAGCTCTTCGTACCAGCCATGGGTGATCGCCATTTCTTTACCGTGGGTGACATCAGAGCGCTTTCGCGCCTTCAGCACCAAATCCTTCACCCGGTGGCTGCGTTTTTCCTGATAGCGCAACAGCGCGTCTTCAATGCCCAGCGAGTTGGTTTGTAAGGCAAGCGCCAGTACCACCGCGTCCTCCATCGCCGCACAGCCGCCCTGGCCGATATCCGGCGTGGTGCTGTGTCCGGCGTCGCCCAGTAATGCCACGCGCCCGCGCACCAGCTGTTCGAAAGGTTCGATATCATGGATCTCAATGCGGTTGACGGTGTCGGGGTCGAGCACCGCAATCAGTTTTTGCACCGGTTCGGCCCAGCCGGCAAAGTAGCGCTGCAGATCGGCTCGTGCGCTGCTGCGGTCTTCCGCCAGCCCGGTGGGCAGAGGTACGTCGAAGAAATAGTAGAAGCGGTGGTCGGAGACGGGCATCAGCGACACCCGCTTGCCTTCCCCCACGAAGGTCGTCCACTGGTCGGCGGGGGCGATAGACTCATCAATGGCTACCAGCCCGTTCCAGTTGACGTAACCGGCATAGCGACGATCCACCCCGTGGCCCAGCACATAAGGGCGAATGGCGGAATGCGTGCCGTCGGCGGCGATCAGAAAATCACCGCTGGCCTGGCTGCCGTCTGTAAACCAGGCGGTCACGCCTTGTGCGGTTTCTTCAATGCCGCTGACGCGTTTGCCAAAATGCACGCGGTCTCGGCCATAGGTGTCCAGCAACATCGCCTGTAGCTCGGCACGGGCCACCGGGTACGGCCGTTCACCGACGCTGGCGATCAGCGGATCCAGGCTAAAGCGAGTCAGGGTCTGGCCGTGCAGGTATTCCTGATAGGCCATGTAGTGCATTGGGCCGCCGAGCGCACGCAGCGGTTCTTTCATCCCCAGGTAATTAAGGCATTTTACGCCGTTGGGCCAGATGGAAATGGCGGCCCCGACCGGTTTGATTTCTTTGACCGCTTCAAAAACCGCAGTGTCGATACCGACACGCTGTAATGCGATGGCGGTACACAGACCGCCGATGCCGCCACCAATGACAATTGCTTTCATCTGCTTCTCCCTTATAGCCACGATCGGGAGAAGCAATTTCCATACCAGCCCGCAAACCGGCCGCTGATGCGGTATCAGGCCGTCGATTGATGCAATTTGGTGCAATCCATGACCCGTGACGAAGCAAATTCAGCTGCGATCCCGGTTTGCCAACTGGATTGCCAGGCTTTCAATGCGCTCTGCCATCTGTTTGGTCAGGTTGGTTAATTCAGTGTTCTGTTTCAACAGCGCCAGCAATTGTTCAGATTGCTGCGCGGCAAGGGTTTGCCGTTGCGCCATTGCCTCATCCAAATCCTCGCGATGCTGAGCATCGGCCAGTGCGTGCGCCTGGTCACGTTCGGCCTGATGGGTTTGCGCCAGCAGGATCAGTGGGGCGGCGTAGGCGGCCTGCAAGCTGAAAGCCAGGTTCAACAGAATAAAAGGGTAAGGGTCAAACTTGGTATGGCCTGCTAAATTGAGATAGATCCAGACGGCCACCACCACCGTTTGCCCCACCAAAAACGTCGGTGTGCCAAAAAAGCGGGCAAAGGCTTCTGCCTTCAGTGCAAACCATTGGTCACCAAAAGTATGGGTTAAGCTCTTTAGCGGGCGATAAAAACGAAATTTGTTATTGGGTTGCGGCATGGCTTTCACCCTCGTGGAGATAATGAAGAGATAGTTAATTTATAGCATGAGGGCCGAAATACCCGCGCAGTACACAGCACAAATCCACCACAGAAAACCCCGCCTGAATGCCAGACAGACAAAATAATGGACTACGCTAACTATTAGCCCGTCGCGCTGGTGTATGCAGACGGCGCGCATAAAAAGAATGATTTCGCCGCATTGATTAAGGTTGATCGGCATTTTGGAGCGATGAGCAATGAATCTACCCGAAGTCCCGCTTACCCGGCGGCGTTTTATCGTCGGTGCCAGTGCGCTGGTGATCGGTGCCTATCTGCCGTCCACCGGTGCGCTGGCCCGCGCAAACTCCGCCACTGCGCCTGAAAACAATCCTCATGCAGCCAATGCTTTTGTGCAGATTGACCAGGAAGGCATTGTGACGGTTATCAGTAAACATACCGAGGTGGGCCAGGGGGTGTATACCGGCATGGCGACCTTGGTCGCCGAAGAGCTGGACGCCGATTGGTCGCAGGTGCGGGTGGTTGCCGCGCCGGTTGATACCAACGTCTATAAAAACCTGTCGTTTGGTTTCCAGGGCACCGGTGGTTCCAGTTCGGTGGCCAATGCCTATGAGCAGATGCGCCGCATGGGGGCCATGGCGCGTGCGATGCTGGTTCAGGCCGCCGCACAAAGCTGGAAAACCTCGGCGCAGGAAATTACCGTGCAGGCGGGCAAGATCCGCCACGCGGCCAGTGGGCGTGAAGCGGGCTTCGGTGAGTTTGCCGTATTGGCCAGCCAGTTGCCGCCACCCGATCCCGCGACCCTGACGCTGAAAGATCCCGCCAATTTTACGCTGATCGGTAAGGCCAGCGGCTTGCACCGGGTGGATTCACTGGCCAAGACCAACGGCTCGGCGCAATTTACCCAGGACATTCATGAACCGGATATGCTGACCGTGACCATCAAAAAGCCGCCGCGTTTTGGCGGCAAGGTGGCCTCGTTTGACGCCAGCCGTGCGCTGACGGTGCCGGGCGTGGTGGCGGTGAAGCAGACCGATACCGGCGTGGCGGTCTATGCCAAAAATACCTGGGCGGCGATCCAGGGGCGTGAAAAATTACAGGTGGAGTGGGACGACTCGCAGGCCGAGCGGCGCAACACCGAGCAGATTTTCGCTGAGTTCCGCCAGGTGGCGCAAAAGCCCGGTGCGGTGGCGAAAAGTCACGGCCAGCCGGACGAGGTTTTTGATAAAGCCGACAAAGTGATCGAAGCGGAATACACCTTTCCGTATGTGGCCCATGCGCCGATGGAACCGTTGGACGGCTATCTGTTCTGGGACGGTGAAAGCGTCAAGGCGCGCTATGGCTGTCAGATCCAAACCCTCGATCACCAGCAACTGTGCGACCTGTTCCAATTGCCACCGGAGAAGGTAGAAATTGAAACTATTTTAGCCGGCGGCAGCTTTGGTCGCCGTATCGATCTGGGCAACCCGAAGCTGGGGCCGGATCTGGCCGCAGACATGGCGGCGGCCGCCAAGGCCATTGGCCCCGGGCACGGGGTGAAGGTGGTGTGGACGCGTGAAGACGATATCCGCAACGGCTGGTACCGCCCGATGATCCTGCACCGGCTGCGCGGGGCGATCCGCGGCGGCAAGGTGGTGGGCTGGAGCGATACCGTCGTCGGCCATTCCTGGACGCTCAACAGTGCGATGACGGCACTGGTGGTCAAGGGTGTCGATCAGATGATGATAGAAGGTGCCAGCGAAGTCCCTTATACCTTTGAGAGCTTCCGTTGTGACGCCCATATCGTGCCGGGCAAGGTGCCTACCACCTCACTGAGATCGGTAGCCAGTACCCACACCGGCCATGCGGTGGAAAGCTTTATCGACCAACTGTTGCAGGAAACCGGGCAGGATCCGGTAGAGGGGCGACTGGCACTGATGGGGGATGCGCCGCGTGAGGCCGGCGTATTACGGGCGGTGGCAAAAGCCGCTAACTGGCAGGGCGCGAAGGTGGTGGATGGCCGGGCGCGAGGAGTTGGCGTCGCCAAGGCGTTTAATACCCGGGTGGCGCAGATTGCCGAGGTATCGATCGGCGAAGGCGGCATTCCACGGGTGCACAAGGTGTGGTGTGCGGTGGACTGTGGCGTCGCGGTCAATCCGGATGTGATCCGCGCGCAGATTGAAGGCGGCATCGGCTATGGCCTGAGCATCGCACTGTACGGCAACATTACGCTAAAAGACGGGGTGGTTGAGCAGTCCAACTTCAACAATTTCCGTCCGCTGCGTATCGATGAAATGCCGGAAATAGAGGTGATTATCGTGCCGTCCACCGAGGCCCCGACCGGCGTGGGTGAACTGGGTGTGCCGACCATAGCCCCGGCGGTCGGGAATGCTCTGGCGCTGCTCGGGCGGCCCCGCAGTTCACTGAGCCTGCCTTTACACCGTCCCAACAGTGACGCCAGCGTCTGACAAGGAGAACAGCATGATAACTTTAACCGTGAACGACCAACCGCTGACGTTTGATGGCGACCCGCATATGCCGCTGCTGTGGTTCCTGCGTGATGAAGCCGGGCTGACCGGCACCAAATTTGGCTGCGGCATTGCGATGTGCGGCGCTTGTACCGTCCATCTGGACGGCGTGCCGGTACGTTCTTGCATGACGCCGGTCTCTGCCGCCGAGGGCAAGAAAATTACCACCATCGAAGCGATTGGCGAGACGCCGGCGGGCAAAGCGGTGCAGGCGGCCTGGGTCAATCTGGACGTGGTGCAATGCGGCTACTGCCAGTCCGGCCAGATCATGAGCGCCAGCGCACTGTTGGCCCAAAGCAAGAACCCGAGCGATGCAGATATTGACGCGGCGATGAGTGGCAACGTTTGCCGCTGCGCTACCTACGTGCGCATTCGCGCCGCCATTCACCAGGCCGCCAAGGCGTTGGATTAAGGGAGAAACCCATGAGCAACGCCCTGAGATGGCTGTTATGGCTGATTGTCGCAATCGTGGTGTTAGCGGGAGGCTACGCGCTTTATACCCTGTTACGCCCGGTCGGCCCCGAGCCGGCGGCCCCTATCGCCGGGGCCCCGGCGAGCATTAGCGATAAACTGGCCCGCGGTGAATATCTGACCCGTGCCGCCGACTGCGTGGCCTGCCACACCGCACCTGGCGGTAAACCCTTCGCCGGGGGTTTTGCCTTTAAACTGCCATTCGGAACCATTTATGGCACCAACATTACTGCCGACCCGGAAACCGGGATCGGTGGCTGGAGTGACGATCAGTTTGTGAGTGCGGTGCGTGAAGGCGTCGGTCCACAGGGGAATCTGTATCCGGCAATGCCTTATACTTCCTACACTGGCTTAAGCCGTGACGACGTACTGGCGATCAAAGCCTACCTGTTCAGCCTGCCGCCGGTGAAGCAGGCCAATCCGGAAAACGGTCTGTCGTTCCCGTTCAACCAGCGCTGGGGCATGAAGTTCTGGAATTTGGCGTTCTTCAACGAAAAACGCTTCGAGCCGAACCTCAATCAGGATGAGCAATGGAATCGCGGGGCCTATCTGGCGACTGCGCTGGGCCACTGCAGCGAATGCCATACCCCGCGCAATCTGGGTTTTGGCATTAATCAGAGCAAAAACCTCAGCGGCGAGGTGATCCAGGGCTGGTTCGCCGGCAATATTACCCCGGACTCGCATACCGGTATTGGCGGCTGGAGCGAGCAGCAACTGTCGCAATATCTGGCCACCGGCCATGCGGAAGGGCGCAGCAGCGCTTCCGGCCCGATGGCGGAAGCGGTGGAAAATAGCCTGCAATACCTGACGCCGGAGGATAACCAGGCCCTGGTGAAATATCTGCGCAATATCGAGCCGATCGCCACCGACAGTGCCAGCGCGGTGAATCTGCAGCCAAAGGGCGCAACCTCTTCCAGCGCGGTATTGCCGGGTGGGCAGGAAGATTCTCTCGGCCGCAGGCTGTTCGCCGGGGACTGTAGCGGGTGTCACCAGTGGAACGGTACCGGCCGCCAGAGCAAATATGCTTCGTTGGTTGGCAGCACCGCGGTTAACGATCCGCAGGGCCGTAGCGTGGTGCAGGCGATCCTCAAAGGTACGCGCATCAGCATTGGTGAGCAGCACGAGTTTATGCCGGACTTTGGTAGCCAATACTCGGACGAAGAAGTGGCTGCGGTAGCCAACTACGTGGTGGGCCAGTTTGGTGAAAAACAGGGCAAGGTGACCGCCAAACAGGTGGCGGAGCAGCGTAAGCAGTAACCCTTGGCGAGGGGGGGTAACGCCCCCTCGCTACCCATCAGCTTTTACGGCGGGACATTACCAGTTTGTCCCTGGGGCGATCTTGCCAGTCGGCAATCTGATTATTGAAGTTATCTGCCAGCAGATAGGCCGGGGTTTTCGCCAGCCAGTCCGATAGCGAAATATCCTGATAAATGCCGTTATCCAGTACGATTAACACCTTGAGATCCTCATCGCCCATATTCTCAATGTAATGGCCAAACCCCTGCGGGACATAACCGACGTCTGTCGGCGCATATTCTGATGTCTGCGCATGGCCGTGTGAACCAAATACCGTCATACGTCCCTTGCCGGAAATATAGTATTGCCACTCATTGGCGTTGGGGTGCCAATGTAATTCACGTATGGCTCCGGGTTTGACGATCTCGATAATGCCGGTCATGGTGGTTGATATGGGGAATTCTTTTGAAGACACCAAATGAACGCTGCCTGCATCATTTTCAAAGAAAGGTTTTTGCTTCATTAATTCATAACGGTGAGCCAGCGGGGCATTATTCAAACCGCCGTCGCTGCTGGGCAGGGGCAGAGCCGGGGGCACCGCACCGGCGACAATATAGGCTTCACCCTGTTTGGCTTTGGAAAATACCGATGCCGGCATATTGACGCTTTTTTCCAACACCTCTTTGGGCATGTGCGCCACCCAGTCAGTAATGCTGAAAGTACCAAACTCGGAAAAATGGCCGTTATCAAAGGTCAATACAAAGTGTGCGCCGTCCGCCAGCGCCTGGATCGAGTGCCCATAGCCTTTGGGGAAATACCAGACATCCCCTGCGCCAAAGTCCGCCACTTCGCACTTTCCCTCCGGGTCGATGATGGTGATACGGGCATGACCTTCCAGCATAAATGCCCATTCGGCGGCAATGGCGTGCCAGTGCAGCTCGCGTACGCCGCCCGGCTCCAGCGTCATATCTACCCCGGCAACGCCTTCAGAAATCGGGAATTGTTCGACGGTGGCCTCTCTGGCCCAGCCGCTGGGCAGACTGCGTTTTTTGCTGTTGGCAAAGACATATTTATAAAGGTTTTGTGCATCGGCGGCGGGTTGGAAAGTACTGGGCGGGACAATATTGCGATGTTCGTCGGCGCTGGCGGATTTAATCATACCGCCCATTACGCTGGCTGCTGCTGCGCTGACCGCAGAGGCTTTTAATATATCACGACGCGATAACATATAACTTTCTCCAATATATAGAATGCCTGCCGAAAGATCGGCAGGATTTATCTGTTGGTTTTATTGGCTACAGGTGTGTTATTGCCGCATTGAAAATGCTCGGCGACGGTTTAAATCATAGTGGGTTAAGCTGCATTCACCGCGAATAATTTATTTGTTTGTGTTACCAATTGAGTGAGGCTGTAATTATTTCTTTTACTTTTAAATAATAATTCTCCGGTATCAATTAAACCCTGTTTTTTGTTCAATAAATAATAAACAGAGTTAATTTATTTAGGCGGCTGTTTTTTTGTCAGTGTTATTTTAATCGGTTAATTTAACCGATGCGCCAAAGTGGGGCATGACGGACAACATTGCAGTGCATTTTCGAAAATTAGTGATGTTAATCACAAAGCTTAACGCAGGCTATTGCCGAAAAATCACAACTATGACGATACTTTCGCCGCGATCCTAACGATCGCCAGACATTTTTATTACGGCGTGTTACTGCTCAGGCAGGCAAGACCAAAATAGGAATGCACCTCTCCATGCGATGAGGCGCATTTTGATTTTGGTCTTTTTTTTTGTTTTTTTACCGGGGAAATTCGATGGATTACAAACAGCTAGGCCTGGAAATACTGGCGCGGGTAGGGGGCAAGGGCAACGTCAGCAAACTGACGCACTGCGCGACTCGTCTGCGCATGGAGTTTAATGATGACAGCAAGGTAGAGGCGAAAGCCATCGAGGCCTTGCCGGGGGTGATCAGCGTGGTGGACCGCGGCGGTCAGTTCCAGATCGTGGTCGGCAACAACGTGCAGCAAACCTTCCGCACGCTACAAAAAGAAATCGGCGCTCTCGAGGGGCGGCAGAGCGATAAGAAATCACAGGCCCGCGGCGGGGTGGTTTCACAGATTATCAGCGTGATCTCTACCACCTTTACCCCGGTGATCCCGGCGATCACCGGCGCGGGGATGATTAAGGCGCTGCTGGCGATCCTCAAGCTGACCGGGGCGATAGACGCCGCCAGTCCGACCTATCATCTGCTGGACACCATTGCCGACGCGGCTTTCTTCTTCCTGCCGGTGTTGCTGGCCTATGGTGCAGCAATCAAGTTCGAGTGTAACCCGATACTGGCCATGACCATCGCCGGGGTGTTGTTGCACCCCAATCTGGCGCAGATGCTGGCGGCGGGGACGCCGATTGACTTTATCGGCATTCCGGTGCGAATGGCCGACTATGCCGGTTCGGTGCTGCCGATTATTTTCACCGTTTGGCTGATGTCTTATATCGAGCGCTTTGCCGAAAAAGTTTCGCCGACGATGATCAAATTCTTCACCAAGCCAATGATTATTCTGTTGGTTACCGCACCGCTGGCGTTAGTGGTGGTAGGCCCGTTCGGTATTTTCCTTAACGATCTGGTTGCCGCCGGCGCGGCGATCGTCGACGGTAAGGCCAGTTGGCTGATCCCGATGCTGATGGGCGGGCTACAACCCTTCCTGGTGATCACCGGCACCGCCTGGGCGATGACGCCGATCGCGACCGGTCAGTTGAGCAAAAACGGCTTCGAAATGATTAACGGGCCGGGCATGTTGGCCTCCAACATTGCACAGGGCGCGGCCACCCTGTGCGTGGCCTTCCGTACCAAAAACAAAAACCTGCGCCAACTGGCGTCCTCTGCCGGTTTCACCGCGCTGCTGGGTATCACCGAGCCTTCGCTGTACGGCGTGACGCTCAAGCTGCGCAGACCCCTGATTGCCGCGATGATCGGCGGTGGCTGCGCCGGTATCTATGCCGGGTTGAGCGGGCTGGTACGCTATGCCTTTGTCTCGCCTGGGCTGGCAGCGTTGCCTGCGTTTATCGGTGAAAACCCGATGAATATCGTCCATGCGCTGGTCACCTGTGCCATCGCTATCGTAGTGACCTTTGCGTTGACCTGGATCCTGGGTTTTGACGATCCGGTCGAAGAGCAGGAGACGCCGAAGACGGGATCTCACAGCGACGCTGAACAGCAGATTTTCAGCCCGCTGTTCGGTCAACTGGTGGCACTGGATCAGGTAAACGACGATGTCTTTTCCCAGGGGTTATTGGGCCAGGGCGTAGCGATACGGCCACAGGAAGGGCTGCTGCGTGCGCCGCTGGACGGTGAGGTGGTGACCTTCCTGCCCTCAATGCATGCGGTGGGTATCAAGGGAGATAACGGCGTTGAACTGCTGGTGCACATCGGTATCGACACGGTTAATTTGGCGGGGCAGCATTTTAGCGCCAACCTGAAAATTGGCGACCGGGTCAAGGTGGGGGATGAACTGGTGCGCTTTGATCTGGCGGCTATTGCTGCGCTGGGTTACGACCTCACCACGCCGGTACTGGTGGTCAACAGTGAAGCCTTTCCGCAGTTGAGTTGTCGTCAGCCGGGCCGGGTCGACTTTGGCGAACCGATCATCAACCTTAATCATACGCAGCAGGAGCCGGCATGATTTATCAACGACTGAACGATTTCCCCGCAGATTTTCTGTGGGGGGCTTCCACTTCCGCCTATCAGGTGGAAGGCGCCTGGGACGAAGAGGGCAAAAGCCCGTCGATTGTAGATATGCTCGATCATCCGCCAGGCACCGCCGACTTTAAGGTGGCCAGCGATCACTATCATCGCTTTCGCGAGGACGTGAAACTGTTTGCCGAGTTGGGGCTGAAGGCCTATCGCTTTTCTATTGCCTGGACGCGGGTGCTGCCCAATGGCACCGGCGAGGTCAACGCTGCCGGGCTGGATTTCTACCGCCAGTTGATTGATGAACTGCTGAGCCATGGCATCGAGCCGGTGGTGACGCTGTATCATTTCGATCTTCCCTATGTGCTTGAGCAGCAGGGTGGCTGGTCTAATCGCGTTACCATCGATGCCTTTGTCGATTATGCCGGGGTGCTGTTCGACGCCTTTGGCGACCGGGTGAAGTACTGGCTGACTATCAACGAGCAAAACACCATGATCCTGCACCCAGGGGCCATTGGCACACCAAAGGGCGGCGTACTGCCGTCCAAACGGGTGCTGTATCAGCAAAACCACCATATGCTGGTGGCTCAGGCACGGGTGATGGCGCTGTGTCATCAGCGCTGCCCCGCAGGGAAGATTGGCCCGGCGATTAATACCACCTCGATGTATCAGGAAACCTGCCATCCGCTGGATGCTATCGCCGCCCATAACTGGGAGACGCTGCGTTGCTGGAGTTTCCTCGATGTGGCGGTGCATGGCCGCTATAACCCGCTGGCCTGGCGTTATTTGCTGGACCGCGAACTGGCTCCGCAGATGGAGCCGGGCGATGCGGCGCTGTTGTTGCAAGGCAAACCGGACTATGTGGCGATAAACTACTATTCTACCGCCACCATTGCCGCCAGCCGTGGCGACGCCTCCGACATCAGCGCGCGCGCAGGCGATCAGCAAATCATGCTGGGGGAACCGGGAGTTTACCGCGCAGCGGAGAATCCGTTCGTCGGTAAAACCCGCTACGGCTGGGTGATCGACCCGGTCGGATTACGGCTAACGCTGCGCAAAACCGCTGAACGCTACCATTTGCCAATATTAATTACTGAAAACGGCATCGGTGCCCCGGATGAGTTACAGGCCGATGGTACAATTAACGACGATTACCGCATTGAATTTATGCGTCAGCACGTCGAACAGATGCAGTTGGCGATTAACGACGGGGTAGAACTGATCGGCTATTGTCCGTGGGCGGCGATAGACGTGGTCAGTACTCATCAGGGCTATGCCAAGCGTTACGGGTTTGTCTATGTCAACCGGGGTGAGCAGGATCTGAAAGATCTGCGGAGAATTAAAAAACGCAGTTTTGACTGGTATCAACGGCTGATTGCCTCCGATGGCCGGCAACGCTAAAAAATAAAGGGTGATGGCCGCGACGATGAAAGTCATTAAGGTACTCAATAATAGCCTGGTGCTATCGACTGACGGCGATAACAATGAAGTTATCGTGATGGGCAAGGGTATTGGCTTTAACAGCAAGGTGGGTGACGTTCTCGACCCGGCCACGATAGAGAAAGTGTATGTGGTGCAAAACAGCCAAAAGGGCCGTGATTACCTGCGGCTGATAGAAACCACGCCGGAAGAGCACATTGAGATCGTGCAGATGATCCTGGCTGAGGCTAACCGCCAGCTCAAAGGGCGGATTAACGAGCAGATTTTCTTCACGTTGGCGGACCATATCAGCTTCGCCATTGAGCGCTACCACAAAGGGATTGCTATCCAGAACCGCCTGCTGTTTGAGGTGAAGCGTTTTTATCCGCAGGAATTCGCGGTGGCGACGCAGGCGCTGGCGCACATCAACCGGCGGTTGAACATTAGCCTGCCGGAAGAAGAGGCGGGCAACATCGCTTTCCATCTGGTTAATGGCCAGACCGATGTGCAAAACATGGAGCACACGCTGCTGGCGGTGAAAATGTTGAAAGATATTTTCAATATCATCAAATACCATTTTCGCATCAATATCGACACCGACTCGCTCAATTACTCGCGTTTTCTGGTGCATATGCAGTTTTTTATTCAGCGTATGGTCGAGGGGCAACAGATGACGTCGAAAGACGATTTTATCTTTGCTCAGGTAACCAAAGAGTATCCGCACGCCTACCGCGGTGCGCTGCTGATCCGCGACTACGTGAAAAATCTGCTGCAAATGGAAATGTCGAACGATGAGCTGCTGTATCTGGTGATCCACCTGACGCGCATCGCCGACAAGGAAGATTAGCCGGGCGCTTGCTCACTGACCGCTTCGGCCACCAAATCGCGAAAGCCGGCGATGATGGCCGATGTTCGGTTGTTGCGCAGCGCCAGATAAAGCGGCGCGCTGAGCTGCGCCCGATCGCCAATCGCCCGGTAGACAATGCCGTCGCCCCCCAAACGCCGCATCGAGGCCGGCACGATGGACAGCCCCAAACCGGCACCGACCAAACTGAGGGTCGCGGGCAGGCGCGGGGCTTCCTGAACCACGCGTGGGCTGAAACCGGCACGGTGGCAGGCCGCCAGAATGGCGTCATATAAACCCTGCCCCGCAGGCCGACGATAAAGGATAAAGGCTTCATGGCTTAATGCCTCCAGCGGCAAGGGTTGCTCACTGTTGACGGCCAGCGGGTGCCCGACAGGCAGGGCGACCAACATCGATTCACGCAGCACCGGTTCAATCGTCAACCCGGGAATGCCGCCCACCGGTGAGCGGACAAAGGCCACGTCAAGGCGCTCATCCACCAATGCCTCCAATAGCTCACCGCTGCCGGCCTCTTCCAACTGGGTGGTAATGCCCGGCAGGATCTCGCGGTAGCGGCGCAGCAGATTGGGCACAAACGGGTGCAGAGCGGCCGAACTGGTGAAGCCGATGGCAATATGCCCTTGTTCACCCCGTGCGGCACGGTGCACCGCTTCGGTCAGATGTTCTGCCCGTGCCAACAGAGCACGGGCTTCATTGAACAGCACATTGCCGGCTTCGGTGACGCGCACGCCGCGTGGCAAACGTTGCAACAGTTTTACTCCCAGCTCATCTTCCAGCCCCTGCAACAGGCGGGTTAACGGCGGCTGCTGAATAAACAGCCGTTCGGCGGCGCGGGTGATATTGCCTTCTTCTACTACGGTAACGAACGCCCGCAGGCGACGAAGTTCGATCATAACCATACCTCAGAGGTATCTTTGTTGCTTATGAAATGCATTAGACAGCATGACATGGCGGCGCGCATCATACCAGCCATCATAAGAAGCAATGTGGAACTGGCAATGTCTGAATCTGATGCAGTAAAAAACAGCCAACTCGCGGCTCCACCGGGTAACGGTGAGCTATTTTTGGGCTTTCTGATGCTGGGGTTGATCGGCTTTGGCGGCGTGCTGCCGCTGGCACGTAACATGCTGGTGGAAGACCGTCGCTGGCTGAGCGGTGAACAGTTCACCGAGCTGCTGGGCCTGTGTCAGTTTTTGCCGGGCGGCAACGTGATCAACCTTTCCGTGGCGGTGGGTATGGAGTTTCGCGGAGTACGCGGTGCCTTGTGCGCGCTGCTGGGGCTGATCAGCGCGCCAACGGCGATTGTGGTCGGGTTGGGTATGGTCTACGCCCGTTTTCAGAACGATGCGCATGTGCAACACGTGTTTGCCGGGCTGGCGGCGGCGGCGGCCGGTTTGTTGTTGTCCACCGGGGTGAAAATGCTGTTACCGCTGCGCGGTAAATGGCTGGCGCTGGCAATTGTGGCGCTCAGTCTGATAACCATTGCCTGGCTGCGTCTGCCGTTATTACCGACCATGCTGGTGCTGGCACCGCTGAGCATTCTGCTGCTGTGGTGGAGGAACCCATCTTGATCGCCATCTTGATTTCACTGGCATTGATTTTCACCGAGTTGTCGCTGCTGGCGTTCGGTGGCGGCATGACCATTCTGCCGGAGATGCAGCGTCAGGTGGTGGAGGTTCATCAATGGATGAGCGCGCAGGAATTCAGCGCGCTGTTCGCCATGGCGCAGGCTGCCCCGGGGCCGAATATGATGATCGTACCGCTGATTGGCTGGCACGTGGCCGGTTGGGCCGGGTTGTTGGTCTCTTCGGTCGCCAAGTTCGGTCCGTCGTCGATCGTCACCCTGCTGGTGATGGGGGCCTGGCGACGCTTCAAGGATAAACCCTGGCGGCGCAGAGTGCAGAGCGGCCTGGTGCCGGTTACCGTCGGTTTGGTGGCGGCGAGTGGGGTGCTGATTGCCGAAGCTTCCGCGCCAAGTTGGCCGCTGGCGGTGATTATTTTGCTGGCCACGGTCGTGAGCATGAGCAAGCGCATTCATCCGCTGTGGGTTTTGGCGGGTGGTGCGTTAATGGGATTGTTGGTGGCGTGACGACAGGTTTTTACGCTGCCGTCATGCCAGAAAAGACGGTTATTGGCGTGGCGTCAGCGTGAAGCGCGGCTTGCCGTTATGGTTTACCACTTCGTAGCGTTTGGGGGCCGTCAGCGCCAGGAACGCGACCATGCTGCCGTCGGCGTTGGTCAGCGTCATGCCGTCCGGCGTAGGGCGCCAGGCGACCGGCAGTTCGGCGAGGGCCAACGGCTGCAGACATTGTGCAGAGGCGGTAAAACGGTAGGCGTTGGTGCCTTCGATCAATTCATCGCTTAACTCAACCTCGCAGGCGGCAGCTTTGCCTTCGGCGTCGTTCAACTGCCAGTGCCCTTTCAGCGCAGAGGGGGCCAGCAGGGGCAGTGAACTGGCAAAGGTCGTGCTGCTTAACATCATGCTCATAACAACTCCTGTCAGGGCAACGCGCCGTAATGCGCGCATAGAGAGAAATCTCGGCATCGGCCACTCCTTACTGAAATCCGTTAATACCATAGCACGATCCCAGGTTCTGGGTGAGCGAAGGGCAAGGGGTTTTAATGCTCGTTTATACTGAACTTTCGTGATGGGTTAAAAGGGTTACCTATATGACCGATTTGTTCCCATGTTCAACCGGATTTTATCTGTTGGTAAGGAGATTAGACGCGGCATGCAGCGCCCCTACCATAAACAACAGAGCGGGTGGTTAACAGCCTCAAAAGGCCATTGGGTCCTTTCTTTTCAATGGAGTCGTAGATGGGTTATTTCTCGCAATCTCAGTTCGATATCCGCCTTGAATGGGGGATACACGCCATCGAGCAAATGGCTGGTGATGTTGACTGTGTGATTATCGTTGATGTGATGTCTTTTTCAACCTGCGTAAGCGTTGCCGTTGGGCGAGGGGCCAGGGTTTATCCTTACCCTTGGAAAGATGATACCGCGACAGTATACGGTAATAACTTAGGGGCTATTACAGCCAATACTACCCGTCGTTTTGAGGGCGAGGGATACTCACTTTCACCGGTTTCGCTGGTTGCTATCCCTCCTGAAACCAAACTGGTACTTCCGTCGCCCAATGGCTCAGCGTTGGCTTTTAAGGCCAGGGACTCCGGATGTGCTGTGTTCTGTGGCAGTTTGAGAAACCTTGAGGCGACTGTTAACGCCTGCGCAGTATATCGACGAATTTTGGTGGTTCCCTGTGGCGAAAAATGGCCGGATGGCAGCCTGCGGCCAGCACTTGAGGACTGGCTAACGGCGGGCGCGATAATTTCCCGCCTGCCAAAGCGAAATTCGTCACCGGAGGCACAAGCTGCAGCAGCGACTTTTCAGGCGTTACCTGCAACTGCATTACGCCAGTGCAGTTCAGCCTGTGAGTTGATTGAACGCGGGTTCGCCGCCGACGTTGATCTTTGTTTGACAACCGATGTCGACGACAAGGCCTGCTGGTTGCACAACGATCACTTCACCGGCGGAAAATAAGCACCATCAGCATTTCGTCGAGATAGCCCTGCTCGGTCTTCAACGCACGAGGCTCCACGCCATAAGGTTCGAAACCGAACCGCTTATAGAGACTGATTGCGGCATCGTTGTCTGCGACAACGGTAAGCAAGATTTGCTCAACCTGGTTAGAACCATGGTCAATCACCGCTTTTAGTAATGCATTGGCAATCCCCTGACCTCTGAATTCGGGTTCAACAAATACCCCGGTCAGCGAGGCCTTATGCGCATCTTTAATGCCCTCGGCCTGCTTGAATACCATGACCCCAACGATCCTGCCGTTTGAATAGGCGCCGAATACGGCACAGTTGGTGAGTCTGTCTGCAAAAAATTGTAGCGGTTTCTCAGCCTCAAGTGCGTAAAGGGAGCCGAACATTTCGGGGGATTTTTTTAAGGCGGCAAGCCGGATAGCCCGAAAATCCTCTGCGTTTTCTGCCTGGAGCCGGCGAATGGTAATATCAAGCATGGATGGTTTCCTGTCCTGTAGCGAGATCGTTAGGGTCGCAATGCCTTAATCAGCGCCTGATTAAACTGTGCGGGTTCTTCCATTTGCGGCGCATGGCCCAGCCCCGGAAACTCGATCAGACGGGCGTGCGGGATCAATTTTGCCACCTGTTTGCCCAGCAGATTGTAATCACCGAGCTTGGCCTTGACCGCCGGCGGAGCAATGTCACTGCCGATGGCGGTGGTGTCGGCGGTACCAATCATCAGCGTGGTTGGCATTTGCAGATCCTTAAACTCGTAGTACACCGGTTGGGTGAAAATCATGTCGTAAATCAAGGCTGAATTCCAGGCTACCAGACGATGGCCCGGCCCGTTATTGAGCCCGGCGAGCATATCGACCCAGCGGTCATATTCTGGTTTCCAGCGGCCGACGTAGTAGGTATTCAACTCATATTGCCTGATACCTGCCGCGGAAGTTTTCAGCTCACGCTCGAACCATTGATCGACGCTGCGCCAGGGCACACCCTTGGCTTTCCAGTCTTCCAGCCCAATCGGGTTCACCATCACCAGTCGCTCAACCGCTTGCGGATACATCAGGCTGTAACGCGTCGCCAGCATGCCGCCGGTGGAGTGGCCGACGATCGTCGCTTTACTGATTTTCAGGTTATTGAGCAACGCGTGGGTGTTTTGCGCCAACTGCTGGAAACTGTATTGGTAATGTTGCGGTTTGGTCGAACTGCAAAAGCCGATTTGATCCGGTGCGATCACCCGGTAACCGGCTTTGCTCAGCGCTTTGATAGTGTCCTGCCAAGTGGCAGCACAGAAGTTTTTGCCATGCATCAGCACCGCAGTGTGACCGTTGGCTTCACCCTCTGGCGGGACGTCCATATACCCCATGCTTAACTGCTGCCCCTGAGAGGTGAAGCTAAACTGCTGCAGGGGGTAAGGGTAGTGAAAGCCCTGCAGTTCCTGGCCGTACTTCGGCGTTTCGGCTGCCGCGTTTGCCGTAAAGGCGGTGAGGGCGGCGGATAGCAGCCAGAGGCGGGAAAATCTCAGCATACTGATCTCCTTATGAAAAATCGGCAAGAGTCTGAGTATAGGACAGATTTTTCTACGAGTACGGGACACTCAACACAAGAATCGCCATGCTGAGTGGTTCGGCCTTTATAGCAATACGACGATGAGCGATCACGTTTTCGTTAATGGTGTTAACCGTGGAAGCTTCAGGCTTCATCCGCTTAATACTGACGGTAGCGGTGTATCATGGGGCTGCATTACGCTGTACAAAGCATCCGATTTCCAAATTCTCAGACGTTCTCTGTTGAACCGCAAGAAAGTCCGTGTACCTGGCGGGCGTGGGCTTATTTTGTGGTCTTTACTCACGACGTTCAGAAGGCACGTTTACCTACACCGCCCGGCGTCGCCATAACCCAGTGAACCGGTCCGGTTTAGCGAACATCACCAGATTACCCAGCAGGATCAGGCACAGGCCAATCACCGCATTGAAGTGCCACTGGTAGCCTTCATAAATTGTCGAAATACTCAGCGCCACCAGGGGGAACAGCAGGGTGCTGTACGCCGCTGCACCGGCACCGATACGGCCCAGCAGGCTGAAATAGGCGGCAAAGGCAATCACCGAACCGAATATCGCCAGGTACAGCAGTGAACCGATATAGCGGGTACTGAACTCAATCTGGAACGACGCACCCTGGGCCAGGGCGATCAGCGCCATCAGGACCGCGCCGTAGCTCATGGCATAGGTATTGGTGGACAGAATATCCAGCCCGCGCCGCTGGTGACGGGAGCTGATCATATTGCCCAGAGAAAAACCGAAAGTGCCGAGTGCGCTCAACCCAATGCCTTTCAACAGTTCCGGCGCCAGTTGGGTGGCGACCAAATCTTGCCAGAACAGGGCGACGATCCCGGTGATACCCAGCACCGCCGCCGGCAGCAGGTTCGGGCTGGGACGTTGCCGGAAGAAAATCCACCCGTTGACCGCGTTGAACAGCACTGCCATTGAGAAAATCACTGATTCCAGCCCGCTGCTGATATAGGCTGCGGCATGGTAGAAACAGTAGAAGTTAAGCCCAAACACGCAGCAACCTTGCAGGAGGCAAAACAGATGGTCGCCCAGAGCAATGCGGCGCAGGCGACGTGCCAGTAGCAGAATGACCAACATCACCAGCGCGGCGACCACAAAGCGGTAACTGATGGACAGGGGAATAGCCACCGGTCCTTCCTGTTGCAGGGTAATCGCAATCCAGGTGGTGCCCCAAATCAGCACGACGGCAAGGTACAACAGCGTGTTCATAATAAACTCCGGCAAAAATAGAGAGAGGCAGTATCCGCCGCTGCACGCCGTCGTGCTTTCCGCGCTTTGCTGGCAATTGCATATTCTTGCGCTTTTTTTGGCAAAAGCGCGGGCTGACGGCTGGTGTGGCGCTGCGCCACTCTCTACACTGGATGGATGGGTGAAAAGGGGGGCGGCGATGTCCGGCTACAAGGCGTTTGAAACACTGCGGGAACATAAAGCGCGGTTGCACAACAGCGTGCGGCTGGGTTCTGGCGTGGAACTGGCCGCCTGGTCCAACTGTAATGACCGTATTACCCAGGAAAGCGCCGATCACCATACTCTGAGTCTGTATATTGCCGACGGTTATGAGTGCTATCAAAAAGTCCCCGGTGGCTGGAAGAACGGCGGCGGGCCGGATCGCTTCTGCATTATGCCGCGTCAGTATGAATCTACCTGGGACGTGCGCAGCGATTTGTCTTTTGTGCACCTTTACTGCACCGATCGTCACCTGCGTCAGGTGGCAGAGCAAACCTGGGATCGCAGCCCGGCGGCGATTAACCTCGAACCCTGCGCTTTTGGCGAGGATCCGCAGATCACACTGCTGTATCGCCAGTTCTTACTCAACTGCAACTGGCAAGAACGCAGCAACCAACTGGCACTCAGCAGCGCCACAACGTTGTTGATGTCGCGCCTGATCCAAGGCTACAGCCAGCTCAACTGGGCGTTACCGCTGGTCCGCGGCGGCCTGGCCCCGGCGGTCGCCAGACGGGTGAAAGAGTATATTGAGCACCATCTTGACCAGCCGTTGTTGCTGGCAGACCTGGCGGCGCAGGCAGAGCTGAGTGAGTTCCACTTTGCCCGGATGTTTAAACATGACACCGGCCTGGCACCACACCAGTTTGTGATGCGCGCGCGGCTGCAGCAGGCAGAAAAACTGCTGCGTCACAGCCTGCTGCCACTGACACAGATTGCGCTGGAGTGCGGTTTTAGCTCCTCCAGCCATTTCAGTAACCGCTTCAAGGCGGCCTATGGATTTTCACCAACGCAAATGCGTCAGGGCGTTGATAGCCAACAGGAGAGAACATGGAACAGCAGTTCGCAGGACTAGGCGTGTTGTTTATCGCCGGATTTGGGCCAATTACCCGGCAAACGGAACAAAGCAAGGCGTTCTACGCTGACGCGCTGGGGCTGCCGCTTAAGCCGATGGACGGCAATGCCGATTATTTGCTGACCGAGCATGGCGTACTGGAGGGGGTTAAACACTTCGCCCTGTGGCCGTTGGCGCAGGCCGCACAGTCCTGCTTCGGCAGTGAGCAATGGCCGGCCGATTTGCCGGTGCCACAGGCCTGGATGGAATTTGACGTTGCCGATATGGCGCTGGCAACGCAGGGATTGATTGATCGCGGTTATCGTTTGCTGATAGCCAACCGCGAAGAACCCTGGGGCCAGAGCGTCACCCGCTTGCTCAGCCCGGAAGGACTGTTGATCGGCGTGACCTTTACCCCCTGGTTACGAGATTAACCGTTAATCAAGGCTCTCCCTCTCAGCCGGAGGGAGAGGACTTCGCTTCGACCTTGTTAAACTGGCTGCGCAGTTGCAGGCAGTTAATCAGCACCAGCACCGCCGTGACCACAAACACCCAGCGGAAGCCCATCAGCGCCGAAACGCCAGAGCCTATTAGCGGACCCACCACGTTACCGAGATACATAAACGACTGGTTATAGCCGAAGATGCGCCCGGTGACCTGATCGGAAGAGTACTTCAGCAGCAATGTCTGCACGGCAGGCATCAAGGCACCATCGGCAAACCCCAACAGAAAACGCAGGATCCCCAACTGGAGTGGCGTTTCCACCCAGGCCATGATGGCAAATAACACCGTAGTCAATCCCAATGCGGCCAACAAAATACGTGCGGTGCCGATACGGTCGCCAAGCCGGCCGAGGCGCGGGGCGGACATCAACGCGGCAACGCCAGGAACGGCGGCGATCATGCCGCTAATAAAGGCCAGGTTGCCGCTATCACCGGACAAATCCTTGATAAACAGCGTCAGTATCGGACTGATCGATGAGTTGGCCAATTGGATCATCAGAGTGCTGACAAACAGGGTCACAATCAACGCCGGATAGGGCAGCGAACGGAAAACCGCTTTACCGCTTAATCGATCGGCTTTTTTTACCTCGATATGGCGCTCTTTTATCAGGAACAGGGTAATCAGGAAACTGACAAACATCAGCACGGCGGTGACGAAAAACACCACGCGTAGCCCCAGATGGTCGGCCATCAGGCCACCCAACAGTGGGCCAACGATCACTCCTGTCACCGGGCCGGTAGACAAAGTACCCAAAGCCCAGCCACTTTTATCTCGCGGTACCTGCGAAGCGACCAACGCCATGGCATTGGGGATATAGCCGGAGGTCAGCCCCATCAGTGCGCGCAGTGCAAACAGCTGATAAACGTTGGTGACCATACCCTGCAGCGCAATCACAACGGCCATTCCCAACGAAGCCCGCAGCAGCATGAGTTTGCGGCCCTTGCGGTCTGCCAGGCTGCCCCACAGCGGTGATACCAGCGCCGAGACCAAAAAAGTGCCGCTGAACACCAGTCCGGACCAGATACTCAGCGACTGATGACCACTGACGCCGAGCTGTTCGACGTACAGCGGTAGAAAAGGCAGGATTTGGCTCATCGCCAGCCCGGTAAAGAAACAGCCGAGCCAGACCGAGATCAGATTGAGTTTCCACGCTTCCATCAGCTTGTCGTACCACTTTGAATTGGGAGGGATTTATTGAGCAGAGTAATAATAACACCGGTTATCAGAGGCTGCTGGGCGAAATCCGTGAACAAACGTAAAAGGTGTCGGGCGGTGGGGTTAAGGGGCTATCAGTCGATTAAACAACAGCTGCTGGATATCCTGCTTTTGTGCAAGAAAAGCGTGCACGGTAATCAGAGAATCTTCGAGTGAATAGATGACGCGGTAGCCGTTTGGCGTATTACATTCACGGTATTTATCGCAGCCAATCTTTAAAAGTTCAGGGCAAATCTGACAACCGGCTGAGAACTGACTGACCCTGGCTTCAAACGCGTTGATGATGTCATCCACGACAGGCATCGGAGGGACATTATTAGCTTTAAGATGACGAATAATCTCGACCAGGGTGCCTTTTGCCGTTGCGGTATACTCAATACCAGGCTGTTCCTTCATATGACATCTCCTTTTACCGCATTAGTCATCTATATCAGCCAGTAACTGGTCGCGGGAATAAACTTTGCCTTCTTTTTTGTCTTTTTCAGACAGCGTTAGCAATTTAAGCAGGGCAATAGCATCATCCCGTTGCTTGCGCTCTGCATAAGACTCGATCACATAAGCCGGTGTGCCATTTTGCGTCACCAGAATGGGCTCAGATAAATCGAGTGCGGCGGCGTGTTTCTTTACGTAGCTTATAGTTTCAACTTTCATACAGGTGTCCTCGCAGGTCGAATGTGTCAAATTTAGTCCATATTCAGACCATAAGCAATGCGCCGGAAAGAAGCGAATCTGCTACTTTGTGGCAGAGCGAATTTCGCCGCTAAATGAATCAGGAGGTCAAGGTGCCCCAGGAAAAACCGAGCATTATTCTGCGCTCAATGATCGAAACGGATCTTCCGGCCACGTTCGAACTGTCGCAGCAGGCGCAGTGGCCCCACCGGCTGGAAGATTGGCAGCAGGCGTGGTCGTTGGGGGCCGGTGTGATAGCCGAGGCCGAAGGGAAGGTGGTGGGCTGTGCGCTGCGTTGGTTGTGGGGGATACAGCGCGCCACGCTGGGGTTGGTGATTGTTGCCGAGCAGCACCGTGGGCAAGGTATCGCCAGGGCGATGATGCAGCGGCTGATGGCACCGCTGGCCGATTATCAGCTGCATTTGGTGGCGAGTGAACAGGGTAAACCGCTGTATCAACAATTGGGGTTTGTCGAACAAGGGGCGTTGGCACAGCATCAATGCCGGGCGTTGCCAATGCGTAACGCCCAGCCTTTGCCGGAGGGTTTACGCCTGCGCCCGGCATTGCCAGCGGATATTACCTTGCTGAGTGAGCTGGATTTTGCCGCCAGTGGCCTGCAGCGTCAGCCACTGTTGGCCGCATTATTGGCAACTGCCGAGCAGGCGTTGGTGCTGGAACGGCGGGGCGTGGCCGTTGGCTTTGCTTCGCGGCGTCATTTTGGTTATGGCAGCATGATTGGCCCGGTGGTTGCCCCTGAGCTTGCCGACGCGGTTATCCTGATTGATGCCTTGTGCCAGCCTTGCAGCGGTCAGTTCGTGCGGGTGGATACACCGCTGGACACCGGTCTTGGCGAATGGCTGATTGGGCGGGGTTTACCCTGTATTGATACGCCCACCATCATGGTTCGTGGTACACCTCATAGACCGGATTGCCATCTTGCACAGACTTTTGCACTGGTTTCGCAAGCCTGGTCATAAAATTGAAATTAAGGGGTCACGGCGGTGCATTGCCAGATGCATTGCCCAATTGTTGTGCAATAGTTATCAACTGATGACTATGTTGTAACCGCAGGCGCTGCCGCTCCTGCAGCGCCATACGCCGCCACGCGATAATTTTTCCCCAGCAGTTCGCCATTGGCACGGGCCATGCATTGTCATCATCAGTCTTTGTTACCTGAGTAACAGAGGGTGGCGTGATGACAACTCAACAACAACGGGCGAACTATGGCTGAGCATCCAGATGTGATCGCACAAATAGAAGCGTCATTTGCGGTACAGACCCCGACCGGGAAACGTATTGCCGGCTATCTGCTGGCCAACTTGGCGCAGGTGCCGTTTGAAACGGCCGACAGCATCGCCCGCAGCACCGCCACCAGTGGCATCTCCGTGGGACGGTACCTGCGTAGCCTGGGGTATCGCAATCTTGACGATTTGAAACGCACGCTGCGTGAACAGGGGACGGCGCTGTATCAGCCCTGGGGCGTGACCGACCGTCTGGGCGCTTATCGCCAACGGCGCGAACAGCCACAGCCGCAAAAGCTGCGCCAGTCGTTAACGCTGGAGCTGGAGGCTATCGAGCATGTTTACCAATTGGCCGGCGGTGATGCCTTTGCCCAGGTCAGCCGACAGTTGGCGCAGGCGGAAGCGGTGTTTGTGGTTGGTATTCAATCCACGCGCGGCATCGCCAACGCCTTCTACAGCCATCTGGAATATCTGCGGCCCAAGGTCTATTACGCCGACGGGTTGTCCGGCACCTACGTGGAATCACTCAATTCGGAATTCAGCGCGCCTTATTTGGTGCTGACCGACACCCGCGCCTATTCCACTATTGCTCAAAAATACTGCCAGGCCGCCTGTGCCCGGGGGCTGAGATTGGCGCTGATCACCGATATTTACTGCCCGTGGGCGCGGGATTACCCGATTGACCTGCTGCAGGTGAAAACCGACACCGGCCAGTTTTGGGATTCTCTAGCGCCATTCAGTTGTCTGTTCAATCTGTTGCTGTCTTCGGTGCTGGAACAGGGCGGCGCGGCGGTGGAACAACGGCTGGCCAATAACCGCATGCTACAAAAAGAGCTGGGGCAATTTGAATCTTAATCACTATGGGAAAATGCAATGAGTGACAATGTAACGTTAGTCGATTTGGCCGAAGCCTTTCCCGAGTTGCCTATCGACTTGAAATACGCCGGCGCCGACAACCTGACCGGCCGGGCGATTTATCTTGAGAGCCGTTGCCTGATGCATCCCGACGCGGTGCAGGGACTAGGGCGCTGTTTGCTGGCGGCGCGGCTGGCCGGTTTTTCCCTGCTGGTGTTCGACGCTTATCGGCCTCAGCAGGCGCAGGCATTGCTGTGGCAGGCGTGTCCGGATCCGCAATATGTCACCAGCACGTTAACCGGCTCGCACCACAGCCGGGGCGTGGCGATCGACGTGACGCTGCTGGATGCCGACGGTGTGGCACTGGATATGGGCACCGCTTTTGATGAGATGAGCGAAAGATCCCACCCGTTTTACCCTGATTTCCCTCCGGAGGTGCAGCGCAATCGGCTGCTGCTGAATGCGGTGATGGCCGCCGGAGGTTTTCGCGGTATCGCCAGCGAATGGTGGCATTTCGAGCTGCCCAACACTGGGGAGTATCCGCTGCTGGCCGATCGCTTCGGCTGTTTTTCTTACGATTAAAACAACACACCTTCAACACATCGGGAGCTTTGTTTATGAATCAGATCAAATATGCCGCTTTGGCGGCGGCAGTGACGTTGGGCATGGTAGTAATGGGTCAGGCGCAGGCGGCGGTACCCAAAGACATGCTGGTGATTGGCAAGGCGGCTGACCCGCAAACGCTGGATCCGGCGGTGACCATTGATAACAACGACTGGACGGTGACCTATCCGGCCTACCAACGACTGGTGCAGTACAAAACCGAGGGCGGTAAAGGCTCGACGCAGGTGGAAGGCGAACTGGCCGAGAGTTGGACGGCTTCCGACGATCAGCTGGTGTGGACCTTTAAACTCAAACCCGGCAACAAGTTTGATGATGGTTCGGATGTTAATGCCGAGGCGGTGAAGTGGTCGTTCGAGCGCCTGATGAAAATTGGTCAGGGGCCGTCCGAAGCCTTCCCGAAAGACTTGCAGGTGACGGCGGTGGACCCACTGACGGTGCGTTTTACCTTGAAAACCCCGTTTGCACCCTTCCTGTACACCCTGGCCAACGACGGCGCCGGTATCGTTAACCCGGCCATCGCCAAGGCTAATCCGGCTGATGAAGGTAAAGCCTGGCTGGCGAACCACAGCGCCGGTTCCGGCCCGTACAAATTGGATCGTTGGCAAAAAGGCCAGCAGCTGGTGCTGGTACCGAATCCGCATTACAGCGGCACCAAACCAGCATTTAAGCGGGTAACGGTGAAAATTATCGGGGAAAGCGCGACCCGACGTTTGCAACTGACCCGTGGTGATCTGGATATTGCCGAATCCTTGCCGATCGATCAGTTGACGGCACTGAAGAGTGAAAACAAGGTGGCGGTCAATGAGTACCCGTCGCTGCGGGTGACCTATTTATATCTCAACAACGGCAAGGCACCGCTGAATCAGGTTGACCTGCGCCGCGCCATTTCTTACGCGGTGGATTATCAGGGCATGGTGAAGGGCATTCTCGGCGGTAACGGCAAACAGATGCGTGGCCCGATCCCGGAGGGCATGTGGGGATACGACGCCACTGCGCAGCAGTACAGCCAGAATGCTGACAAGGCGAAGGCGGCGCTGGCGGCGGTGAAGGACAAACCGGCTTCGCTCAATTTCCTGTATTCGGTAAGCGACCCCAACTGGGAGGCGATAGCGCTGTCGGTACAGGCCAGCCTGGCGACGGTGGGCATCAACGTCAAACTGGAGAAACTGGCCAATGCCACCATGCGCGACCGTATCGGCCAGGGTAACTACGACATCGCCATCGGCAACTGGAGCCCGGACTTCGCCGACCCCTACATGTTCATGAACTACTGGTTCGAATCCGACAAGAAAGGATTGCCGGGCAACCGTTCGTTCTACAGCGATCCGCAGGTGGATGCGCTGCTGAAGAAAGCGGTATCGGTGTCCGATCAGCAGATGCGTACCGCCGATTACCAAGCGGCTCAGAAAATTGTCATCGACCAGGCGGCCTATGTTTATTTGTTCCAGAAAAACTATCAGGTGGCGATGAACAAAGAGGTGAAGGGCTTTGTATATAACCCGATGCTGGAGCAGGTATTCAACGTTGGGCAGATGAGCAAGTAATCTTCTTCGGGCAGCCGTTTGGCTGCCCCTGCACCATGGGAAATCGCTATGAACGTTTGGAGCCTTATCCGTCAGCGTTGCTGGGGGTTGGTGCTGGTGATGTTCGGGGTGTGCGTTATCACCTTTACCATCTCTCACCTGATCCCCGGCGATCCGGCGCGGTTGCTGGCCGGTGACCGCGCCAGCGAAGAAATTGTCCAGCATATTCGCCAGCAGTTGGGGTTGGATCAGCCGTTATATGTGCAATTTGGCCGCTACGTGCTGGATCTGTTGCATGGCGATCTGGGAACGTCGATTCGCACCGGTCGACCGGTGTTAGAGGATTTGCGGGCCTTTTTCCCCGCCACATTAGAGCTGGCATTTTGCGCGTTACTGTTGGCAATAGCGCTGGGAGTGCCGCTCGGCGTGGTATCAGCGGTTTATCGCAATAAATGGCCCGATCATCTGGTGCGGTTACTCTCGGTGACCGGTATCTCCACTCCGGCATTCTGGCTGGGGCTGGGCGTCATTATCCTTTTTTACGGCCAACTCAATCTGTTACCCGGCGGTGGCAGGCTGGACGACTGGCTGGATCCGCCGACCCATATCACCGGCTTCTACCTGCTCGATTCCCTGTTGACCGGCAACGGCGAAGCCTTCTGGAACAGCCTGCAGCACCTGATTTTGCCAGCGCTGACCCTGGCCTTTGTTCACCTCGGGGTGGTGGCGCGGCAAATTCGATCGGCGATGCTGGAACAGTTGGGGGAAGACTATATCCGCACGGCGCGCGCCAACGGCCTTTCGCAATGGCGAGTGGTGCTAGGGCATGCGCTGCCCAACGCCCTGATCCCGTCAGTGACGGTGTTGGGGTTGGCGCTGGGGGATTTGCTGTATGGCGCGGTACTGACCGAAACGGTATTCGCCTGGCCGGGCATGGGGGCCTATGTGGTGGATTCCATTCAGGCGCTGGACTTCCCGGCGGTTATGGGGTTTGCCGTGGTGGTGTCCTTCGCCTACGTCATGGTTAATTTGATCGTCGATCTACTTTATCTGTGGATCGACCCGCGAATGGGGCGCGAGGGGTAATGACAATGACTCAAATCGAACAACCGTCGGCAGCGCAACCGACCTTGCGCTTTGTCAGCCTGCGCCGTGCCTGGTATCGGGTACGGCGTAGCCCGCTGACGTTGCTGGGTGCCGCTATCATGATTGCCGTACTGTTCCTGATGCTGTTCTCGCCGTGGCTGGTACCGCACAACCCGGATGCGATTGACCTTACCGCACGCCTGCTGCCGCCTTCGGCAGAACACTGGTTCGGGACCGATGAAGTAGGCCGTGATTTGTTCAGCCGGGTGCTGGTTGGCAGCCGTCAGTCGGTGGCCGCCGGGCTGGCGGTGGTGGTGCTGGCAGGGGGCATTGGCTCGCTGCTTGGCTGTTTCTCCGGCGTGATGGGCGGCACGGTAGATGCGCTGATTATGCGCTGCATGGACATTATGCTGTCGGTGCCCTCGCTGGTGCTGACCATGGCGCTGGCGGCAGCGCTCGGCCCCAGCCTGTTCAATGCCATGTTGGCTATCGCGGTGGTGCGTATTCCGTTTTATGTGCGGCTGGCGCGAGGCCAAACCTTGACGCTACGCCACCAGGCCTATATGCAAGCGGCGCGCACCTTTGGCGCCTCGCGTTGGCACCTGATCGGTTGGCACGTACTGCGTAACGTGATGCCACCGTTGGTAGTACAGGCGTCGCTGGATATTGGTACTGCGATCCTGATGGCGGCCACGCTTGGGTTCATCGGCCTGGGCGCGCAGCAGCCGACCGCCGAGTGGGGCGCGATGGTAGCCAACGGGCGCAACTATGTGCTCGATCAGTGGTGGTATTCGGCCTTTCCCGGTACGGCGATCCTGATCACCGCCACCGGCTTTAACCTGTTCGGCGACGGTCTGCGTGACCTGCTGGATCCTAAATCCCGGGGGCGTTAATGAGTGAAACCACGGTGTTATCTATCGATGAATTGCAGTTGGAGTTCCCGGTTTACGGCGGCAGCATCAAAGCGCTCAACCGCGTCTCATTGCAGGTCAAGGCCGGCGAAATTGTCGGCGTGGTCGGTGAGTCAGGTTCAGGCAAGTCGGTGACGGCGATGATGACCCTGCGGCTGCTGGCGGAGGACGGCTACAGCGTGACCGGCGGTTCGTTGCAGATACTGGGCACCGACGTCCTCAATGCCAGTGAGCGGCAAATGCGTCAGCTGCGTGGTGCGCGGGTATCGATGATTTTCCAGGAACCGATGAGCGCACTGAATCCGACGCGCAAGATTGGTCGCCAAATGTGTGAAGTGATCCGCCTGCATCAGCGGCTATCGGCTCGGGCGGCACGCGACAAGGCGATCCACCTGCTGCGTGAAATGCAGATTGCCGATGCGGAACGCGTGATGGAACGCTACCCGTTTGAGTTGTCCGGTGGTATGCGCCAGCGGGTGTTGATCGCCATGGCATTTTCTTGCGAGCCGGAACTGATCATCGCCGATGAACCGACCACCGCTTTGGACGTTACAGTGCAGCGGCAAGTATTGCGTTTGCTGCAACAAAAAGCGCGCGCCAGCGGTACGGCGGTGCTGTTTATCACCCATGATATGGCGGTGGTATCGCAGCTTTGCGACCGGGTGTATGTGATGTATGCCGGGCACGTGATTGAAAGTGGTAGTACAGAACGGGTAATCGAACACCCAAGCCATCCGTATTCCATTGGGTTGTTGTTGGCGGCACCGGAACGCGCCGCGCCGCGCAGCCTGCTGCGGGCCATTCCCGGCACGGTGCCCAATCTGAGTGCGCTGCCGCCGGGCTGCGCCTTCAGCAATCGTTGCAGCCACGCCGACGGCCAGTGCCGACAAACACCGCCGCTAATGCCCTTAGCCGCAGAACCGGCCCAGCGGGTGGCCTGCTGGCATCCGCAATCTATTGATTTGGAGGTGCGAATTGAACCTTGAAGCGCTGCTGGAACTGCGCGACGTGCGGCTACGCTTTCCTGCCAGCTATAACTGGCGTGGCAAGCCGCGTGAGTATGTCCACGCGCTCAACGGGTTGGATCTCAACATCATGCGCGGGGAAACCCTGGGTATCGTTGGCGAATCCGGCTGCGGCAAGAGTACGCTGGCACAGCTGCTGATGGGATTGTTGAAACCGAGTAGCGGTGAGCTGCTGCGGGCGCGCAACGATGGCTCCTGGTTTGGCAGCGGTATGCAGATGGTGTTTCAGGATCCGCAGTCGTCGCTCGATCCCCGCCTGCCGGTGTGGCGCATTATCACCGAGCCGGTATATGTGCAGCAGCATACCCGCGTGGCGCAGCGGCGGGCACAGGCGGCGGAACTGGTGCAACAGGTCGGTCTGCGGCCGGAGGCGATTGACCGGTTGCCACACGAGTTTTCCGGCGGACAGCGGCAGCGTATCTCCATTGCTCGCGCGCTATCTTCACAACCGGATATTATCGTGCTCGATGAACCCACCTCGGCGCTGGATATCTCGGTACAGGCGCAGATCCTCAATTTATTGGTGGAATTGCAGCGCCAACGCAATCTGACTTACGTACTGATCTCACATAATGTTTCTGTGGTTCAGCACATGAGCGATCGGGTCGCGGTGATGTATCTGGGGCAAATTGTGGAACTGGGGCCGACCGCGCAGGTGCTGCGCCAGCCTCAGCATCCCTATACCCGGTTGCTGCTGGATTCGGTGCCCCGCGCAGGGCGCTCACTGAGCGATAACGCTATTGAAGACCGCAAGGGCGAACTGCCGGGCAACCGCCAGTTGCCGCAGGGGTGTTTCTTTCGTGAGCGATGTCCATATGCCGGAGAAGGCTGCCAACTGCCGCAAAATTTGCGGGTCAATCTGGGGGGAACCGCAGTGCGTTGCCATAAGGTGGCTTAGAGAAAGTCTTTTTCGGGTCGGGTGGCTTAGTTCGACCGCCCGGCCCGAGGCATTTACGGCAGTGGCCAGTCGGTGGGGGTGTTGCTGACAACGTCAACATACATGTCCCAGGCGTGGGACCAGAATTGCGTAAAGCCTTCCTGGCTGAAACTGATGCCCATCAGGCCCATGACAAACCAGCAGGTGGTGAACAGCCCCAGGCTGCTGAACATAAATGCCATGCCGTTGCGGCTGGTCTTACGGCAAACGACGTTTAGCTGGCTGGACATAAACATCATAACGGCGCTCAGTAACTCCCAGCGCATCATGATAAAACCGGTGGCAATGGCACTCATCGAACAGGGTCCTTGGAAAAAGCCGCAACCGGCGGGGGCGATGCGGGCAAAAATGAATTAGTGTGATCTGCGTCACATTGTAGCACTGGCATAAATCACGGCTCAATCCCTGACCGGCAGAAAAATCGGCATTTGGTAACATTCCAACATGCTGAAACATTTATGCCATTTCATTAGCAACCTTTTAATGGGGAGCCTTTGCCAATAAGGCTATGCTTGCCGACTTTTCACTGCCCTGATTTATCTTGGGAAATTGTGACGTCTGACAGGTAACTCGCCACGCATGGCCCTATTAAAAGATAAAATTCGTGACCATTCCGCAGAGGAAATGCTGTTTATTCGCCGTGCAAGCGTGGCAATGGTGCTGGTCGTCGCCTGTTTTGGCGTGCTGGTTGCCAACCTGTATCGATTACAGGTCAAACAGCATGGGTTTTACCAAACGCGATCCAATCAGAACGACATTAAAATGGTGCCGATTGCTCCCAGTCGCGGGCTGATCTTCGACCGCAATGGCATCCCGCTGGTACGTAACATCACGCTGTACCAAATCCAGATCATTCCCAGCAAAATCGACAATATGACGGCGTTACTGCAGGCGCTGACGCCGATTGTCGATCTGACCCCGGAAGATATCACGGCATTCCGCGATGATATGCATCACAACGGTCGTTACAAGCCGGTGACGCTGAAAAGCGGGCTGACCGAGACCGAGGTGGCGCGCTTTGCGGTCAATCAGTACCGCTTTGATGGGGTCACCATCGATACCTACCAGCAACGGGAATATCCGTACGGTGCCGAGTTGGCTCATGTGGTGGGCTACGTATCGAAAATCAATGACGGTGACCTGAAGCGGCTGGATAAAGCCGGCCTGAGTGAGAACTATGCTGCCGACCACAATATCGGTAAGCAGGGCATTGAGGCTTATTATGAGTCTGAGCTGCACGGCACCACCGGCTATCAGGAAGTGGAGGTGGATAACCACGGCCGGGTAATCCGCCTGCTGAAAGAGCAGCCGCCGCAGGCGGGCAAGAATATCTATCTGACGCTCGACCTGTCGCTGCAGCAGTATATCGAGTCGGTGCTGAAAGGGCAGCGAGCGGCGGTGGTGGTTGAGGATCCGCGTGACGGCGGTATTCTGGCGATGGTTTCCAGCCCCAGCTACGATCCCAATCCATTCGTGAAGGGGATCAGTTACTCCGCCTATAAATCGCTGTTGGCCAACCCCGATTTGCCGCTGATAAACCGCGTAACTCAGGGGCTGTACCCACCGGCATCCACCGTGAAACCCTACATGGCGACTTCTGCACTGTTCGCCGGGGTGATCACCCCCAATACCACCTTCTTTGGCGCACCGACCTGGACGTTGCCGGGTACCCAGCGCCGCTATCGTGACTGGTTGAAAAGCGGCCATGGGATGCTGAACGTGACCAAGGCGATTGAGGAGTCTGCCGATACCTTCTTCTATCAGGTGGCCTATGAAATGGGCATTGACCGCATTCATAGCTGGCTGAGCAAGTTTGGTTACGGTCAGGCGACCGGAATTGATCTTAATGAAGAATATCGTGGCGTGCTGCCAAGCCGCGAATGGAAGCAGCGGGTGCATAAAAAAACCTGGTACCAGGGGGATACCATCTCGGTGGGCATCGGCCAGGGGTATTGGGTCGCCACGCCAATCCAGATGGTGAAGGCACTCACTACGCTGGTTAATAACGGCAAGGTGAAAACCCCGCACTTGCTGTATTCCATGCGCCAGGGGCGCCAGGTGAGCCTCTATCAACCGCCGAAGCAGGCCGTACAGATTGGTGATGCCAAATCGCCGTATTGGGGCATTGTGCGCAACGGCATGTATGGCATGGCCAACCTGCCAAACGGTACCGGCTATAAGCTGTTCCACACCGCGCCGTACCAAATTGCCGCCAAATCCGGGACTTCGCAGGTGTTCGGGCTGAAAGAAAATCAGACCTATAACGCCAAAATGATCCCGGTACGGCTGCGTGACCATATCTTCTATACGCTGTTTGCCCCCTATAAAAACCCACGGGTCGCGATGGCGCTGATTTTGGAAAATGGTGGCGGAGATGGGGTGGTGGCAGGGCCGACTGCGCGGGCGATCCTCGACCATATTTTTGACCCGGCCAACGCCCCGCAGCCTGAGCAAGGGCAGAAAGTTAAACCGGAGTTAAACGACAGCGCGGATGTACAACAGTAAACGCGTTTGTTTTTACTTTCTTACAAACTGCAATCTTCTAAAGATTTTCGTCAGGTTAGACTGAAATCATTACATAACTTTAATAAAAACGCAGGGTTAACAGTGGCGCCATTAATAAAAAAAAGCGGTAAAAATTATTCAACCCTTCGCTTTGGCTGGATCTGCGCCGGGATACTGGTTTGCTTTTTCCTGCTGGCGTTTCGAGTGGGCTATTTACAACTGTTGGAGCATCAACAACTGACCGACCAGGCGGATCAGCGTTCGATCCGCACCCAGGTGTTGCCGACCAACCGGGGAATGATCACCGACCGCAATGGTGAAGCTCTGGCCGTGAGCGTGTCTTCACGCGATATCGTGCTGGATCCCAAACATATTCTCGATAGCCATACGGATATCACCAATGAACGTTGGCAGAGCCTGGCCAACGTGCTGAAAATGCCGCTGACCGAGGTGCAGAAACTGATTCAGACTAATGCGCATAAGCGTTTTGTCTATCTGGCACGCAAGGTTGAAGATGATAATGCCAACTATATCAGCAAGCTGCATTTGACTGGCGTCAGCACCGAGCAGGACTTCAGCCGCTTTTATCCGATGAGTCAGGATGCCGCCGGGCTGATCGGTATTGTCGGACAGGATAATCAGGGGCTGGAAGGTATCGAGCTGGGCTTTAACCACCTGCTGCAAGGCAAGAACGGATTGCGCGTTTACCAGAAGGATGGCAGCGGGGCGGTGATTGGCGTGATCAAGAACGTCGATCCTGTGCCGCCGCCGAACGTCACTTTGAGCATCGACAAATTTATCCAGTACGTGCTGTATGCGCAGATCCGTGATGGCGTGGTCGCCAACCAGGCCGACTCCGGTTGTGCGGTGCTGGTGAAGGTGAATACCGGCGAGGTGCTGGGGATGGCCAGCTACCCGTCATTTAACCCAAACAACTATGCGGATACGCCCTCAAAAGATATTCGCAACGTATGCAGCAGCGACAGTTTTGAGCCAGGCTCCACGGTAAAACCCGTGGTGGTGATGGTCGGGCTGGAGCACCACTTAATCAGGCCGGATACCGTGCTGGATACCACGCCTTACCGGGTTAACGGGCACTTAATCAAGGACGTGGGCCACTGGTCGAAACTGACCATTACCGGAGTACTGCAAAAATCCAGTGACATCGCCGTTTCACATATCGCGCTGGCACTGCCTGCCACCGTGTTGCCGGCGGTTTACAAAAGCTTTGGCCTGGGGCTGCCGACCGACCTGGGGATTGGTAACGAGAGCAGCGGCTACTTGCCGCAGCACCGTGAGCGCTGGGCAGATATCGAACGGGCGACCTTCTCCTTCGGTTATGGCCTGCGGGTAACGCCGCTACAGATGGCGCGTGAATATGCGACTATCGGTTCCTATGGGGTTTATCGACCCTTGTCGATAACCAGGGTCACGCCACCGGTGATGGGGCAGCGTATCCTGCCGGAGGATACGGTAAAAACCGTGGTGCATATGATGGAAAGCGATGCTTTACCGGGCGGCAGCGGGCTCAGTGCCGCGGTGCCGGGGTACCGGTTGGCGATTAAAACCGGTACCGCAGAGAAGATGGGGCCCAATGGCAAATACGACGGCGGTTACATCAACTACACCGCCGGTGTTGCCCCGGCCAGCGATCCGCAGGTAGCGCTGGTAGTGATGGTTAATAACCCGAAGGCCGGCAAACACTTCGGCGGCTCGGTGGCCGGCCCGGTGTTTGGCAAAATCATGGCTCAGGTGCTGGAACATATGAACATCCTGCCTGATGCTCAGCCGTTGAACGTGGTGTCTCAGGTTAAGGGCTAACACAATGTTTCCCCCTCGGTGAGGGGGAAACGGATCAGAAGTAATAGCCGATGTTCAGGTTAGTGCGGAAATACCATTTATTGCTGCCGGAAGACTGAGTACTGGTCCAGCCGGTGGCGTTTTCGGCACCGCCCCAGGGGTTGGCGTTTTGCGCCCAGGTCAGATCAACCCACACCATCACCGGCAGGGCAAAGACCTGCACCCCAAGGGTATTCATTTTAGAGTCGGAACCGCCGTCCTTATCCTTCCACAACACACTGTAGTCGTTATAAAAACGCAGTTTTTTCACCGGCCCCCAGGGCACCTCGACATCACGCGCCAGGTTGATTGACGCCGTGGTGGCCTGCGCCGGAATTAAATAGGCCGGCGTCAGGCCGTTACCACCCATTAATATTACCGAGTTGTTGGCTCCCTCAGGTCCCTTGGCGTCATAAGAATAACGGATTACTTGTGTCGACAGATGCCACGGATCGTGGTTCACCAAAGCATGCAGACCTGTCGCCCAGTAGGTGCCATTATCCCCGGTGTCATGATTATAGAGCCGGGAAACCGCCAGCGACCCACCGAGTTCGTTGTTCCAGCCGTCCTGATGGAATTCACGTGCCAGGCGCAGGTTCACCTGATCGCGCTTCTCGTTGGCCTGTAAATGTTGCGAAGCGTAGTTGGTATTTTTCAGATCGGCGAAATTGCCGACTTCCGGTGCATAGCGCACGCCTGCCGGCATCATGCGGGGGAAATAGGCGGCATCCAGCGTCCAGCCATGGTCATGGAATTGGTATTTGGCACCTAGCCCGTTATTGACCCCGAAACCGAGATAAAACGGGATGCCGTAGGACCAGCCGAACTGGGGATAAGGCTGCAAACCAAAGGGTTTGAAAGGTGCGCCCAACTGCAGGTCAGCATTCCCGCTCAGGTGATAGCCGACATAGGCACGGTCGATGGCGTATTTTCGGCGATCCTGAAACCAAAAGCCGGAATCAAAGAAGGCGTCATTATAATTGCCACTGGCATCGATGCGAAAAGCATCAAAGCGCAAGTGGGGTGGGTTGCGGTAATTACTGCTGCCCCAGTCTTCATAACGATAGTTGGCGCGTAATGCACCACCGATATCAATGTTTTTATTATTGTCCTCATTTTGCCAATGCAGATGGGGGAATGCAGAACTACTCTTTTTTACCTCAGGTTTCGTGGTGGAACTCTCACTGGCTGGTGTGAGGGTGCTGGCGTAACTCATTGGTGAAAATAATAAAAATGCGATAAAGACTTTGCGCATGACTTTCCCCTGATGAAAACTGACGTTTAAAAAAGCGAGTCTATTCCGCCATGAAATAATGGAATTTCTCGTGAAGTTTTATATATGAGACAAGTTTTAGTTAAGTGTTTATTATTTTAAGTTTGGTAAAGTTTCAAATACGAAACTTTGTTTCACATTTTATTTTGAAACTATAATCCTGAAGCTGTGTAAGTCAAGAAATAAAAAATAGCCGGGTAAGAACAGCAGCAACATCCGTTGTGGCGTCGTTGGGAAGCGAGAGTGAGTGGCGGTAGTACCAGCGTTGCTATTATAAGTGGGTTTTATTTTATTGGGATGAAATGATGTGGGAGGTATTAAGCTTTTATCTCAGATAATAAAAATAATAGAATGGTGTGAATTTCAGAACGGTTATTATTAAAGGGATAATAACCGTTCTGAGATGGATATTTTTTCTACTGGGATCAGCGACTGGTCTGGTGACCGATGATGCCGCCCAACGCTGCGCCGCCCAAGGTCCCCAGCGTACTGCCGTCGGTCAAGACTGCACCACCCAATGCCCCTACGCCTGCACCGATCGCGGTGTTGCGATCGCGGTGAGACATATTCCCACATGCAGTTACAGAAAGGGTTGCCATAACAACAAGCATCGCACCTGCGGCACGTTTAAAGTTCATAAGAGTTTCCTGGTAAATTGCCTAATTAACCGACAAAGAAAGCATGGGTTAATTGTGCCGGTAAAAGTTGAGATGAATGTATTCCTGCGCAAGAAATTAGAATAGGTAAATATTCTTAATTTTGAGCGGCCAGATTTTATTTCACCGCTGCCATGTTCTGGATTGGAGATAAAACAACCCGTTTTTCTGCCTGACCAAGATGAGCGACCTATCACGGGTATGCCGCTGCCGCTACGCCGGCTAGTCGCTCTCACGACTTACCAACGCAGTGCGATGCTTCTGGAAAGCAAAGGACTGAGTAGAGGACAACTAACACTCGGCTTGTTTAAAAGTTGATAACTGACCGCTATCAAACAGGGAGGCGATCGCCAGTCTGCAGAAGGCGTCGTATGAGCGCGGCAGGGAGACTTCCATGAGCACTGGAACAGAGCATTTTTTTGTATTGTGGTAATGCAACTGTGTAAGTTACATTAGCGATGTTGGTTGTGATCTGCATCACAGATTGGAGCCAACCCAAAAATAACCTCAAGATAAATAAGGGGAAATCCTCGGCTTCGGAAGAGGGTTCTCTGTTTAAAACCAGGAAACGACGATGTTAGAAATGATTGAGAGTTTGGCAACCGTGGTGATCCTGGTGCCGGTAATGATAGCCGTACTGCTGGGCTCGATTTATGGTCTGGGTGAGCTGTGTAATCTTTTCTCTGCCATTGGCCGAAAAAAAGACTGAATTTAATGATCGGGGGCGCAATGCCCCCGATGCAGTTTTAGAGTACCGTTGCCAGGAAATCACGCGTTCTTTGGTGCTGTGGCGCATCCAGCACCTGTTGTGCAGTCCCCGTTTCTACCACTTTCCCCTGATCCATAAAGATGATTTGATCCGCCACTTCGCGCGCAAAGCCGATTTCGTGCGTCACTACCACCATGGTCATGCCGGAATGTGTCAGGCCTTTCATCACCTGCAGCACTTCGCCAACCAGCTCGGGATCGAGTGCAGAGGTGGGCTCATCGAATAACAGTACCTCTGGGTTCATCGCCAGCGCACGGGCAATCGCCACTCGCTGTTGTTGGCCACCGGAAAGCTCGCGCGGCCAGGCATGAATGCGATGCTCCAGCCCGACGCGGGTCAGCAATGCTTTTGCGCGCTCCAGAACTACGGCTTTCCTTTCTTTTTTTACCAGTAATGGCGCCTCAGAAACATTTTCCAGCACCGTCCGGTGGGGGAACAGGTTGAACTGCTGGAACACCATGCCGATGCTTTTACGCTGTTCGGCGACTTCACGCTCCTTCAGTTCGTACAGGTGATTGCCTTTCTGGCGATAGCCGATGAGCTGTTCGCCTACGCGAATGGTGCCGCCATCGAGTTTCTCCAGGTGGTTGATGCAGCGTAGCAAGGTCGATTTACCCGAGCCGGAAGGGCCAAGGATCACCGTGACCGAGCCGGCCGGGATCTGCAGGCTGATATTCTTCAACACTTCAGTGCCGGAGAAGGACTTGCGAACCTGATTGATTTGAATGGCGGCGCTCATGACTCTGCTCCCTGTGGCTGGCTAACCGGAGCCTTGCGGCGGCGAAACAGCCAGTTGCTGCGGCTGGCCTGGCTACCTCGACCAAAGTAGCGCTCAACGTAGTACTGGCCGATCGACAAAATTGAGGTCATCACCAGATACCACAGCGTGGCCACCAGCAGCAGCGGGATGACTTCGTAGGTGCGCTGGTAGATGATCTGCGCCGAATACAACACGTCCTGCAGAGCAATCACCGACACCACCGCGGTGGTTTTAAGCTGCCCGATCACCTCATTACCGGCCGGTGGCAAAATAGTGCGCATCGCCTGCGGCAAAACTACCCGCCAGAGGATTTGCCCCCGACGATAGCCCAAGGCCTTGGCGGCTTCCAATTGACCGCTGCCGACGCTTTGGATACCGGCACGGACAATCTCTGCTGCGTAAGCCGACTGATGCATCACCAGGGCGATCACCGCCGCGCTGAAGGTGCTGATAATGGTGTTGGTTGGCGCGCTGGCGACGTCACCCAGGAACGGGATCCACAGGCTGATGCGCGGATAGAGCGCAGCGATGTTGTACCACAGGAAAAGCTGCACCAGCATGGGCACCGCGCGAAAGAACCAGGTATAGAACCAGCTCACTGCCACCAGCACCGGGTTGGCCGACAGGCGCATCAGCGCCAGCAGCACGCCACCGGCAAAGCCGAAGATCACCGAAATCACCGTCAGCTTCAGCGTCATGATCACGCCGTTGATAATCGACTCTTCGGTGAAGTTTTCAGCCACCACGGCCCATTCGAAACGCGGGTTATGCAGCATCGAATTGGCGATAATGCCAACGATCAGCAGCACCAGCAGTGCGCTGAACCAGCGGCCGTAATGCCGATGACCGACGATGCGCAGCTCGGCATCGTCGGTAGGGTATTGCCCACTCATTTTGCGATCTCTTCATTAATACCGGCGATTTTCACCGCGCCAAAACCGATATCCCAACCGTCGAGGATTTTTTGATAGCTGCCATCGGCAATCAGCGAGTTCAGCGCCGCCTGTACCGGTTTTACCAGCTCGGAGTCTTTCGGCAGGGCGATGGCTACCGTGGTGCCTTCAATGTTGATATCACCGGCCAGCGCCAGCGGCTTAACGTGGGTCGCCTGGTAACGCAAGCCTTCATAAGGGCCGAAGAACATCGGCACCCGGCCGCTGATCACTGCCTGAACCCCGGCTGGACGGTCCGGGAAGATCGGAATGACAATCGCCGGTTTGCCGGCGCTGACGCATTGTTCGCTGGCCTGCTGCAAACGGGTGATCTGCGAAGTGCCAGCACCCGCACCGACGGTCTGGCCACAAAGCTGTGCCAGATCGGTATAAGGCCCCAGTGCCGCATCTTTACGGGCAATCAGTGCCAGTTTGGACGCGTTGTAATAGCCGACGAAATCAACCTGCTGGAAGCGTTTTTTGTTGGCGTCGATATTGGCCAGCGCCACATCATAGCGGCCGGATTTCAGGCCAGGAATGATATTGTCGAAACCACCAGTGTCTTTCCAGTGAATGGCCACGCCAAGACGATCGGCAATCGCGCTCATCACATCAATTTCACGACCGGCCAGCGTTTTGTTATCCGCTTCATAGAAGGTGGTCGGTGGGGTATTCGGGTTGGTGCCTGCCACGATGTAACCGGCCTTTTTGATGGCTTCAGGCAGGCTGTTGTGTAAAGCCGGATCGGCGCTGGCTTTCACTGCGGCACGGAAGGGCACATCGCCTTCGGCGGCGAAGCCGCTGGCCAGCGGTGTCAGCACGGCAGAGGCCAGCAGCAGGGACAGTGCGGTACGTTTAATGGTGATTTTCATGATGTTCCCCTGCGAATTAAGCCGATTTAACGTTGGCGAAGTTGATTGCCGGTTGCGGCAGGCCCAGGTTTTCACGCAGGGTTGAGTATTGATACTCCTCGCGGAACAGACCACGGCGGCGCAGTTCCGGGATCACCAGTTCGACGAACAGCTCCAGTTGGTTCGGCAGTACCGCAGGCATAATGTTAAAGCCGTCGGCGCCTTGCTGTTCCAGCCACAGTTGGAAGTCATCGGCGATCTCTTCGGCGGTACCCACCAGCACGCGATGCCCGCGTGAGCCGGCGGCCACGGCGGCCAGTTCACGTAACGTCAGGTTTTCACGCGCCGCCAGATCGGTCAGCAGTTTCACCCGGCTTTGGCCGCCTTCGGTCGCGCCCACGTCCGGTACCGGACCGTCAAGTGGCAAGCCGCTCAAATCGAAGCCAAAACGGGCAGAAAGCTGTTCAATACCGTTATCGATATCCACCAACTGATTGAGTTGATACCAGGTTTCCTGCGCCTCGGCTTTGGTACGGCCGATGATCGGCATCACGCCCGGCAGGATCAGCAAGTGATCCGGGTTGCGACCGGCATCGGCGACAAATTTCTTCTGGCTGCGGTAGAAAGCCTGGCCTTCTTCCAGCGTGGCGGCGGCGGTAAACACCACCTCGGCGGTTTCTGCCGCCAACTGTTGCCCGGCCGGTGAGGAGCCGGCTTCGATAATCACCGGACGGCCCTGCGGGGAGCGTGAAATATTCAACGGCCCCTGTACCGAGAAATGTTTGCCTTTGTGGTTGGCGGCATGAATTTTTTCGTCGATGGCGTACACACCGTTTTCTTTGTCACGCACGATGGCGTTTTCCTCCCAGCCGTCCCACAGTTTGTAGCTGGCCTCCAGGAACTCGCGTGCTACTTCATAGCGCTCGGCGTGTGAGGGCAGATCGTCACGGCTGAAGTTGCGAGCGGCATCGCTGGAGAATGAGGTCACGACGTTCCAGGCGGCACGGCCGTGACTGATATGGTCGATGGAAGCCATGGCGCGTGCCAGATGGAAGGGTTGATCGAAGGTGGTGGAGGCGGTAGCCGCCAGCCCGATATGACGGGTATTCACCGCCAGCGCAGCCAACAGCGTCAGCGGCTCCAGGCGCGACATGGTGGACGGTAAACGGTGTACGCTGGTTGCCAGCGCATCGCCGACGAAGAACATGTCAAAGGTGCCTTCTTCGGCTTTTTGAGCGATCCAGGTGAACCAGTCAATGTCCGTCGGAGAACCACTGGCACCGGCGGCACGCCAACCGCCGACGTGGTGGCCCAGCGCCTGAACAAACAGACCGAGACGTAATTGACGCGATGGTGTTGAAGATAAAGTACTCATAATTATTCCTATATTTATTATTGGTTTAGTAATTTTATTAAACGGGTCAAGGCGTCAGGCTGTGCCAGCGCACAGTCGCCGATCACCCGGTCACTGTCCAGGTGCGGCAACAGGTGCAGAATGCTGCGCAGCTTGGCATTGACGTCGGTTTGGCGGGCGGCCGTTTGCTTTCTAGTGACAACGTCACTGAATTGTCGACCGTCGTGCAGGGTCAGCGTTACGCGGTGGAAGCGTAACTCTGCATCCAGCTCATCCGGTGGCGCCGTCAGATCGGCGTGGCGCTCGACCTGTGCCGCCAGAGCAGCAATCAGCGGATCAACCGGGTTTTCGCCGTAGTGCATCAGCGGCACGCTGCCGGTGTACAGGGCATCGGCGATGACATATTCCAGGCTGAAACGCGCCTCGACCCCGTTTGACGGGCGACGAATATAAGGCGCGGTATCGGCACCGGGTGGGAAACTGACCTGAATATGACGGATTGCCGCAGGGATATCGGCGGCGGTAATGCCTTGTTCAAGCAGGCGCTCACGCAGGTTGAATGCCGCTTCGGCAGCGCTGTGGGTACCGCCGCAGGTCGGGTAGCGTTTAAACTCCAGGCCCGGTTGCAGAATGCGCCAGGGTGCGCCCCAGTCGGCGGTCAGCAGCTCCGGCCGCTGCCGTCCGTCACCGTGCGAGTGCAGCAGGCTGTCTATCACGCCTTCCGACTGGCCGACAAAACCCGCCTGAGCCAACAGCACCGCATTTACTGCGGCGCGTGCCGCCAACCCCGCATGCAGCGGTTTGGCGGCCGAACCAAACTGGCTGCGCAACCCGGCGGCCTGGGTGGCGGCCAGCCCGAGTGCGATCTGGGTTTGTTGTGGCGTCAGTTGTAAATAGCGTGCCGCAGCCGCACTGGCGGCCACTGCCCCCAGGGTCGCGGTGCTGTGAAAACCCAACTGATAGTGCTGGGTTCCCGCAGCCAACCCCAGCCTCCCGGCGGCTTCTACGCCAATCGCATAGGCGCTCAGCAGCGCATTAACGTCAGGTTTATTGTCGGTCAGCGCCAGCAGTGCAGACAGCACTACCGTGGTCGGGTGACCGCGCAGCGCGGGGTGATAATCATCAAAATCCAGCGAGTGGCTGACATAGCCAAAATACAGCGCCCGGTTCTCTGACCCGACAGGGGGGAATACCGTTTTTACCGCCGCCAGCCCGCTGTCGGTGAGTGCGCCCTGGGCAATAGGCAATGCGCAGGCGAAGTAATCCATCAGCCCAACACGGGCGGCCAACAGGGCGGAGGCTTCGGGCCGGCTATCCAGCACCAGACGGGCAAATTGAACGGTTATGAGCGATGACAAGATATAAAACCTGATTTTTTATGCGGTTATGCGCTGGTCAGCAATTCAGATTTCATTGTGTGGTGATTTTACGAGAGCCGAAAGAACGAACGGAACTTTCATATTGCCAAATGGAATATAAAAAAGAACAGGTAGCCCAGAGAGAGCGCAGAATGACGGCGTTGCATCCACCTTAGTCAATTTTGTGCATAGCAAAGGCGCAATTGATCTTAATAAAATGACCCAGGCAGAATAGCCGGGCACTATTCTGCCGTTTGAGTGGGCGGTGGCGTCACATAATCATCGCCATGACGTGCTTGAACATGGCGCTGTCAGGATTGGCCAATTCGTTTACCAGGGTGAAATGGTTGCAGTGTCGGTCTTCCAGCAGCGTGACATTAAGCCCTTTTTCGCGACAGGCGGCGTAATAAGCCAGCGTCTGGTTTTTAAAGCCCTGGGTTTCTTTGGCACCTACGTCGAGCAGGATCTGCGGCGCATTGGCCTTTTCCGGCAGCATAAACAGCGGGCTGAGCGTTGCCGCCTGTTCTGACGTCAGACGCATCCAGTCATTCACGTAGATATCGCACAGCGGGCGAATATCGTATAAGCCACTGAGCGCCAGCGCCCCTTTAATCACATTGATCGGCAATTGATACAGATGCTGCCAGTCATCGGCAATCAACATTCCGCTCAGGTGACCACCGGCTGAGCTGCCACTGACAAAAATACGCTCGGGATCGATGCCGTATTGAGCGGCATGATGGTAAAGCCAGGCTATTGCGCTGCGCACTTCGCGGACAATCTCCGCCAGTGTGGCTTCCGGCTGCAGGGTATATTCCAGCGTGGCCACCGCTACGCCATGACGGGTAAAACTGGCGGCCATCGAGCAGGCTTCCTCCTTGCGTTGGGAGTGCCAATATCCACCGTGAATAAAGACCAACAGTGGCGCAGGCTGGTTGGCGGCCGGGAACAGATCCAGACGTTCGGCAACGCCCATGCCGTAGTGGATGTTATAAATTCCCGGCGTTTGCGCCTTGGCCTGGCTGGCCAACGCCGCATATTGCGCCATACAGGCGTCAAAATCTTCTACCGAGTTGCGGGCATTGTATTGCACTGCGCGTACTGACAGGTCATCAAACAGCAGGTCGATTTTCATTTTGTCTCCTTGAGTGGTTCCTCATCATCTGCCTGAAGCGGATTGAATGTTTGCTGCTTAATGCTGGCCGATAGCGGCCATAACAGGGCGTCGCATGCACTAATAAACTGCATATGCGGCGTCTTCCGCCAGGTTATTGGCCGGCATAGGCTACTGACAGGTTCTTTCAGGAGTCAGACTATGAAGCCAATGACACAGCATACCGCCCCCAGCCCCCATATTGGTGGGATCCTCGCCAGCCTTTCCTTGTCGATGCTGGTTTCCTCACTGGGCGCCAGCATTGCCAACATCGGTTTGCCCACGTTGGCGCTGGCGTTTAACACCTCATTTCAGGCAGTGCAGTGGGTGATGATCGTCTATCTGCTGACCATTACCACTTCCATCATCGCGGTCGGGCGTCTGGGAGACCGAATTGGCCGACGTCGCCTGTTGCTGCTGGGGATTGGCTTGTTCAGCGTCGCTTCCGCACTCTGTGCCATGGCACCTGATATTTGGCTGCTGCTCTCCGCCCGCATTGCGCAAGGGCTGGGGGCGGCAGTGATGATGGCGATGACCATGGCGCTGGTCGGTGAGACGTTGGGAAAAGAAAATACCGGCCGTGCCATGGGGCTGCTTGGCAGCATGTCGGCGATTGGCACTGCGCTTGGCCCTTCGCTTGGCGGAGCATTGATCTTTGGCTTTGGCTGGCGGGCGATGTTCCTGGTGAGTTTTCCGCTGGGGCTGCTGGCCTTTATATTGGTTTATCGTTATCTGCCAGGGAACACGCCGCAGTGGCGAAAGGACAACGGCAGGTTTGACCTGCCTGGTACCCTGCTGCTCGGTCTGACGTTGGCCAGCTACGCGCTGTCGATGACGTTGGGGCGGGGTGATTTCGGTGCCATCAATGTGCTGTTGTTGCTGTGCGCCGGGGTGGGGACCGGGCTGTTCATACGGCTGGAAAACAGCACGGCATCGCCTTTGATACAGCTGGCGCTGTTCCGCCAGCCAGGAATGAGCAGTGGGTTAATGATGAGCGCACTGGTGATGACGGTAATGATGACGTCGCTGGTAGTGGGGCCGTTTTACCTGACGCGCGGTTTGGGCTTGACGGTGGGACATGCCGGGCTGGCGATGTCAGCCGGGCCGCTGGTAGCCGCTTTGTGCGGTGTGCCTGCCGGCCGATTGGTAGATTGCCTGGGGGCAAAAAAAATCACTGCCGTGGGGCTGGCGGTCATGACCCTGGGGGCGGGCGTGATGTCGATGATGTCGTTAAGGCAGGGGGTTTCCGGCTACGTGGCCCCACTTTGCCTGATTACCCTGGGTTATTCGCTATTTCAGGTCGCCAATAATACCGCGCTGATGAAGCATGCGGCGCCTGAGCAGCGCGGAGTGATCTCCGGCATGGTTAACCTTGCACGTAATCTTGGCCTGATCACCGGTGCCTCTGCCATGGGCGCGTTGTTTATGCTGGCGGCGAACACCGACGATATCAAGTTGGCGACGGCAGAGGCGATATCCAATGGCATGCGGGTGAGTTACCTGACGGCTGGCGTGTTGGCGGCCATCGCGCTGGTAATGACCATCAAAAACCATGCCACGATTAAGCCGAATGCGGATTACAGCAGGGAGTGATTTAGTCGGCGGACTGAGCCGACTAACGCGATACATCACGTCTTAATGGACAACGTCTGGCGGCTCAGCCGGGCTTGTGGTGATTGCGTAACCAGGCCACCGTATCCTGAAGCGTTTGTTCCAACGGTCGGAATGTCAGCCCCAGGTCACGTTCACTTTTGGCGTGATTGAAATGAGAACGATTGGCCTCTTTTACCATCAGGCGTACCGTGGCCAGACTGAGCAACACCGGTTTGCCACTGAGGCGGGCGTAGGCTTCCTGTAGTGTCGCCAACAGGTAGAGAAATGGCAGTGGCAGCGTGCGGGTGGGGGTTTTGACACCGGCTATGTCCCCCAGCATGGGTACCAACTGGTGCATGGTCATGTGTTGCCCTGCGGCCAAATAACGTTCACCTCGTTGGCCTCGCTCTGCCGCCAGTATCATGGCCAGTGCCACATCTCGTGCGTCAACCACTGAAAAACTGCCCGTCACCAGCCCCGGTAATTTGCCCTGCATCACGTCATTGGCCAACTGACCGGAAGAGGTGGGGCCGAGATCGCCCGGCCCCCACATCCAGCCCGGCAAGACCAGGCTGCCGTTCATTGCCGGATACTGACTCAGAAAGGCCAAAACCGCTTCATCTGCCATGATTTTGCTGCGGTAGTAATCATCGGCATCTTCGGGCCGCCGTAGACAGGTTTCGTCGACCGACTGGCCCGGCTCACCGTTGAGCACGGCGATAGATGAGGTATGGATAAAATGACGTAACCCTGCATGGTAAGCCTGTTCCAGCAGATGTTTGGTGCCCTCGACGTTGATGGCTTTCAGCTTCGGCCAATGGCTACCGCCCTTGTAATTATCACGGAAGTAGGCCGCGGTATGGAACAAGATGTCGCAGCCTTGCAGGTGTTCAGCAAAGGCGGCGACGTCAGTCATATCGCCGTTGATCAATTCAACGCCTTCGATCTCCCCGAACTGCCGGCGACCTTTTTCCATGGAACGAACCAGCGCTTTGACTCTGGCACCTCGAGAGATCAACCCACGCACCAGATTATTACCGAGCAAACCGGTCGCGCCGGTGACAAATGCCGTTTCTATTTTCATCATGATTAAAATCTTAAGTGAATTTCAAAGTTCAAGTGATATCCAAATCTAGTGGTAGAGGTTTAAAATATCAAGTGATATCTTGAATGCTTATAAAGTAGTGACAATCCGCGTAAAGTTGATACAGATGAAAACGATAAAAAAACGATTAACCCGTGAGGAGAGCCAACATCAGACCAGAGAACGGCTGATTGAAACCGCTCGCCAATTGTTTATTGTCGGCGGTTATGGCGGCACGTCGATCCGCGATATTGCCAGCGAGGCTGGCTATTCACAGGGGGCGTTCTATTCCAATTTCGCCTCCAAGGAGGATCTGCTGTTGCAACTGTTGCAGCGGCATATGGAAACAGAGGCGGCCCAGCTTACCCGCCTGACCCAGCGTGATATGGGCAGTCCAGAGCAGATCGTTGCGGCGCTGGAGGCCTGGTCGGCGACCCTGAATCTGGAGGTGGACTGGTGCATGCTGTCGATAGAGCTGCAACTGCATGCGCAGCGCAGCCCGGCCTTCGCCATCGAGTATCAAAGGGTCTGGGATACCCATCAGGCAAAAATTGGCGCGGTGATAGCCTCGCTGTTTCAGCAGCTGGGTAAAACGCCGCCCGCAGAACCCCATGAGCTGGCGGCGGCTTTTATGGCGATGGCGCACGGGTTGGCTTTGCAACGTACCCATGGGGGGGCCGATCCCTCGGGCCGGTTGATTATGCTGTTTCTGCGCAGTCTGCTGAGGGGGGCATCGCCAGGTTGGCCGCCTTCCACGGAACCCCCATGATCTCGTGATATCAGGATTGCGGAATGACGATATCGGCGCTGATACGCGCGCCGTCGGCGTCAAACACCAGGCATTGCTGTGCCTGGAATCCCGGTTGCAATTTTTGATAGGGCCGGAAGTTCGCATCGCCGGGCAGCAGCATTTTAAAACCATCGTGACCGTGGCATTGGCCAAACAGGTAGGTATTGTTGCCGAGCCGTTCAACCACCTCACAGTGGAAATCAAGGCGTAACGGTGAGTCGGAGTGGGTCGTCAGGTGCTCGGGGCGAATACCCAGCGTCACCGGCTCGCCGGCAGCGATCTGCAGGGTGGCGAGGGTGAGTTCCAGGGTTTTGTCTGCGCCGATGGATACAGTCAGGCGTTCTGGCGTCCAGCTCACTACGGTGGCCGGTAAAAAGTTCATCTTCGGCGAGCCGATAAACCCGGCGACGAATTTGTTGATCGGGTTGTAATACAGCGCCATCGGCGCGCCCATCTGTTCCACCTTGCCGTAATTCATGACCACAATCTTGTCGGCCAGCGTCATCGCTTCAACCTGATCGTGGGTGACATACACCATGGTGGTCTTCAGCTCCTGGTGCAGCTTGGCGATATGCAGGCGCATATCGACCCGCAGCTCGGCATCCAGGTTGGAAAGCGGTTCATCGAACATAAAGACTTTGGGATTGCGCACGATGGCACGCCCGATAGCGGTACGTTGGCGTTGGCCACCGGAAAGCTGTTTGGGTTTTCTGTCCAGCAGGTGGGTAAGCTGCAAGGTTTTTGCCACCATCTCGATCTGATGGCGGATCTCTTCTTTTGGCGTTCCGTTCACCTTTAACCCATAACCCATGTTTTCGGCGACGGTCATATGCGGGTAGAGCGCGTAGGACTGAAACACCATGGCTACGCCCCGGTGAGAGGGGGCCACATCGTTAACCCGTTCTTCGCCAATCAGGATATCCCCGTCGCTTATCTCCTCCAGCCCGGCAATCATGCGCAACAGCGTAGATTTACCGCAGCCTGACGGCCCCACGAACACGGCGAATTCGCCGCCTTTAATCTCAAGGTTGATATTGTGCAACGTCACCGCTTTACCAAAACGCTTGGTGACATTCCGCAGTCTTATGCTGGACATCTTGTTGATCCTCGGAAGTTATCGATAGGCAAACCCTGTCAGGGTGTCTTCTGGCTGTTTTCTCGTCTTTATGTAATACGTATAACAGTTATTTTCTCATTGTCATAACGGCCAGAAAGTCTTGAAAAGACTATAACTGCGCTGGATTTCAAGCCATATCATCGGTTTTCATTTCTGCAATAACGATCACACAATGGTGATAATTGTATAGAGTTGGTGCGGTTCTCAGCGTAGCGTATAACAAACCGAGACAATGGCAAGGTTATCGCATTAAGCGTTGTAATACCGAACATTGTGACTGGTCTAAAGCATCTAATTCCAAAGTGATAAAACAAGAAATGTAATACCTTCACATGAGGTGGGTAATGAAAACCAAAACAATCACTGCTCTGGTACTGGCCACATTGGCGGCCAGTCAATATTCCGGTTTCGCCCTCGCAGCGGCAGGCCAACAGCTTACCGTCTGGGAAGACATCAAGAAGTCCGACGGCATCAAGGGTGCCATCGCCGATTTCGAAAAACAGAACAACGTAAAGGTTAACGTGTTGGAAATGCCGTTCGCGCAGCAGATTGAAAAGCTGCGGCTGGACGGCCCGGCCGGTATCGGCCCCGATGTGCTGGTGATCCCTAACGATCAGGTGGGTGCAGCGGTGGTGCAAGGTTTGTTATCGCCGATAAAGCTGGATCAGGCCGCAGCCGACGCGTTCACCAAGCCGTCCATCGGCGCGTTCACCATGAATCAAACGCTGTACGGCGTGCCGAAAGCGGTAGAAACGCTGGTGCTGATTTACAACAAGGATCTGCTGCCGCAGCCGCTGGCTAATCTGGAAGCCTATTACGACTTTTCCAAACGGCAGCGTGCGGCGGGAAAATACGGCCTGCTGGCCAAGTTTGACCAGATTTATTACAGCCGCGGCGCGATCGCCGGCATGGGCGGTTATATCTTCGGCAACGACGGTAAAGGCGGGCTGAATCCGCTGGATATCGGCCTGAACACGCCCGGCGCCGTTGACGCCGTGACCTATCTGAAAAAATTCTACGCCGATGGTCTGTTCCCGACGGGCATCATCGGCGATGGCGGATTGAACGCTATCGATTCCCTGTTCACCGAGAAGAAAGCCGCTGCGGTGATCAACGGACCGTGGGCCTTCCAGCCTTATGCCGACGCGGGCATCAACTATGGCGTAGCGCCATTGCCGACCTTGCCGAACGGCAAACCCATGAACTCTTTCCTGGGGGTGAAAGGCTACGTGGTCTCCACCTGGAGCAAGGATAAGGCGTTGGCGCAGAAGTTTCTCGAATTTATCAATCAGCCGGCCTACGTGAAAACGCGCTATCAGGTGACCAAAGAGATCCCTCCGCTGGTGGCGATGATTGAGGATCCGCTGATCAAGAACGACGAAAGGGCCAGTGCGGTAGCCATTCAGGCCAGCCACGCGACCGCCATGCCGGGCATTCCGGAAATGCAGGAAGTCTGGGGGCCGGCCAACGCGGCGCTGGAACTGAGCATGACCGGCAAACAGCCGCCAAAAGCGGCGCTGGACGATGCCGTCAAACAAATCAAAATGCAGATCGAAGCGATGCAGGCCAGCAACCAGTAACCGAGCAACGGGAGGTCTCCTCCCGTTTTCAAGAAGGAGCAATGTGTGATTGTCACTCCAAGTGAAAAGTTGTCCGCCGACCGGGGCCGATACAGCCATTCCGTGGGGGCGCTGATATTGGCGCTGATCCCCGGGTTTGGTCAGTTCTATCATCGCCAATGGGCGAAAGGGCTGATCTTTCTGGTGCTGCTCAGCAGCTTTGTCGGGGTGACCTGGCAGTTCCTCACCGAAGGGCTGTGGGGGCTGTATACGCTCGGCAGTGAAGTGCCACGCGATAACTCCATTTTCCTGTTGGCGGAGGGGATCCTCAGCGTACTGGTGATTGGCTTTGGCCTGGCGGTTTACGGCCTGTCGATACGCGACGCCTGGGTGAATGGCAGAAAGCGCGATGCCGGTGTGGCGCTGAACAGCGTACGCAAGCAATACCAGATGCTGCTGAGCGAAGGCTTCCCTTATCTGATGATCACGCCGGGGTTTATCCTGTTGGTGTTCGTGGTGATCTTCCCCATTTTGTTTGGCTTCTCTATCGCTTTCACCAACTACAACCTGTATCACACGCCACCGGCCAAGCTGGTTGACTGGGTCGGGTTCAAGAACTTTATCAATATCTTCACCCTGTCGATCTGGCGCTCCACCTTCTTTGACGTGCTGCAATGGACCGTGGTCTGGACGCTGCTGGCCACCACGCTGCAATGCACGGTAGGGGTGATGTTGGCGATCCTGGTCAATCAGAAGGATTTACGTTTCAAACCGCTGATCCGCACCATTTTCATTTTGCCTTGGGCAGTACCGGGCTTCGTTACAATTTTGGTGTTCGCCGGTATGTTCAACGACTCGTTCGGGGTGATCAACAATGCCATTCTGGCGTTTTTCGGCATTGCGCCGAAAGCCTGGATGACCGATCCGTTCTGGACCAAAACAGCGCTGATCCTGATGCAGACCTGGCTGGGTTTCCCGTTTGTGTTCGCCATGACCACCGGCGTGCTGCAGGCGATCCCGGATGACCTGTACGAAGCCGCGACCATGGACGGGGCGAGCACCTGGACCAAGCTGCGTACCATTACGCTGCCGCTGGTGCTTTATTCGATTGCGCCGATCATCATCACGCAATACACCTTCAATTTTAACAATTTCAATATCATCTACCTGTTCAATAACGGCGGCCCGGCGGTGGCCGGTTCCAACGCCGGAGGGACGGATATTCTGGTGTCCTGGATCTACAAGCTGACGATGTCGTCTTCGCAATACGCCATCGCCGCCACCATCACCATTCTGTTGTCGATTTTCGTGGTGGGCATCGCGCTGTGGCAGTTCCGCGCCACCAATTCGTTCAAGAACGATGACGCGGCCTAAGGGGAGAGCAATGTCAAAGAGCATCAAGAAAGAGAAGTGGGTGCGTTTATCGCTGTCCTGGCTGGTGATCATTCTGGTGTCCGTCATCATCATCTACCCGCTGGTGTGGACCCTCGGCGCGTCGCTCAATGCCGGCAACAGCCTGCTGAGCAGCTCGATCATCCCGGAAAATCTGTCGTTTCAGCACTATGCCGACTTGTTCAACGGCAAGGTCAATTACCTGACCTGGTATTGGAACTCGATGAAAATCAGCTTCCTGACCATGGTGCTGACGCTGATCAGCGTCAGTTTTACCGCCTATTCGTTTTCACGCTTTCGCTTCAAGGGGCGGCAGAACGGCCTGATGTTGTTCCTGCTGTTGCAGATGATCCCGCAGTTCTCCGCGCTGATTGCCATTTTTGTGCTGTCGCAGCTGCTGGGGCTGATCAACAGCCATATGGCGCTGGTGTTGATCTACGTGGCGGGGATGATCCCGATGAACACCTATCTGATGAAGGGCTATCTGGATGCGATTCCGAAGGATTTGGACGAATCTGCCCGCATGGACGGCGCCGGTAACTTCCGGATTTTCATCGAGATCATCATGCCGCTCTCCAAACCGATTATCGCCGTGGTGGCGCTGTTCTCGTTTACCGGCCCGCTGGGGGATTTCATTCTCTCCAGCACCATTTTGCGTACCCCGGACCAATATACGCTGCCCATCGGCCTGTATAACCTGGTGTCGCAAAAGATGGGCGCCAGCTACACCACCTACGCGGCGGGGGCGGTGTTGATCGCGCTGCCGGTCGCCATCTTATACCTGGCCCTGCAAAAGTACTTTGTTTCCGGCCTGACCTCTGGCAGCACAAAAGGATAATGCGATGCAAAAATTCAAACCGGCTTTATTAAGCCTGTGTCTGGCGGCCGGGCTGCTGTCCGCCACGGCGTTTGCGGCGGATAGCGTCATCATTAAACCGCTGAGCAATGTTCCGGCCGGCTTTATCAAGGGCGTCGATATTTCTACCCTGGCGGACGTGGAGCAGCACGGCGGCAAGTTCTACGACCAGAACGACGTTCAGCAGGATCCGCTGGTGATCCTCAAACACAACGGCGTGAACTATGTGCGCCTGCGCCTGTGGGTCGATCCGCAGGACAGCGCAGGCCAACCTTATGGTGCCGGCAACAATAATCTCGCCACCACGCTGGCGCTGGCCAAGCGCGTCAAGGCGCAAGGGATGAAGCTGCTGCTGGATTTCCATTACAGCGACTTCTGGACCGATCCCGGCAAGCAGTTCAAGCCTAAGGCCTGGGACAACATGAGCTATGACCAACTGAAAACGACGATCCATGACTATACCCGCGACACCATTGCCAGCTTCAAGCAGCAAGGCGTTTTGCCGGATATGGTGCAGATCGGTAATGAGATTAATGGCGGCATTCTGTGGCCGGAAGGCAAAAGCTGGGGCCAGGGCGGCGGAGAGTTCGATCGCCTGGCCGGGTTGCTGAACGCGGCGATCGCCGGACTGCGGGAAAACCTCGATTCGCCTGCACAGGTGAAAATCATGCTGCATTTGGCCGAGGGCACCAAGAATGACACTTTCCGTTGGTGGTTTGACGAGATAACCCGGCGCAATGTGCCGTTCGATGTCATAGGTTTGTCGATGTACACCTATTGGGACGGCCCCATCTCAAAGCTGCAAACCAATATGGACGACATCAGCAAGCGGTATAACAAAGACGTGATTGTGGTAGAGGCCGCTTACGGCTACGGCCTGGAAAATTGCGACGATACCGACAACAGTTTCTCCGCCAAAGAAGCGCAGGATGGGGGATATCCGGGCACCGTGCAGGGGCAGGCCGATTTTATTCGCGATCTGATGCAGAGCATTATTAACGTGCCGGATCAGCGTGGCAAAGGTGTGTTTTATTGGGAGCCGACCTGGATCGCCGTGCCGGGCGCCGGTTGGGCTACGCCTGCCGGGATGAAATATATCGGCGAATCTGGCAAGGATGGCAACGCGCGGGAAAATCAGGCGTTATTCGATTGCCGGGGGAAAGTGTTGCCTTCATTAAAGTCATTTAATTAATTTTGCCGTCATTAATAAAGAATTTCAGTAATTATTTTCTAAGGAATTATGATGAATAAATTTCCTCCTTTGAGTGCAAAGGTGCCTGGCTTATTGCATGGGGCTGACTATAACCCGGAACAATGGGGTAATTATCCGGGCATGGTGGAGAAAGATATAGAGCTGATGAAGCAGGCTAACTGCAATATTATGTCAGTGGGGATATTCAGTTGGTCGAAGATTGAGCCAGAAGAGGGGAAGTATCAATTCACCTGGCTGGACGAGGTGTTGAATAAATTATATGCACAAGGCATTCACGTATTTTTGGCTACCCCAAGCGGCGCACGCCCGGCGTGGTTGTCGCAGAAATATCCGGAGGTATTGCGCGTGGGGCGCAATCGGGTTCAGGCGCTGCACGGCGGTCGACATAACCACTGCCTGTCATCCCCGACGTATCGCCGCAAGGTGAGTGAGATCAACCGGCAATTGGCGCAGCGCTATGCGCACCACCCGGCGGTGATCGGTTGGCACATTTCTAACGAATACAGCGGAGAATGCCATTGCCGCCGTTGCCAAAGCGATTTCCGCGCTTGGTTGCAGAAGCGTTATGAGACGCTGGATCAGTTGAATGAGGCCTGGTGGAGCGATTTTTGGAGCCATACCTACAGCGACTGGTCGCAGATTGAGTCGCCCGCGCCGCAGGGGGAAGTGTCGATTCACGGTTTGAACCTGGACTGGCGGCGTTTTTGCAGCACTCAGGCGACCGATTTCTGCGCACAGGAAATTGCGCCGCTGAAGGCGGCCAATCCAAACTTGCCGGCCACCACCAACTTTATGGAATACTTCTACGATTACGATTACTGGCAGATGTCGAAGGTCATCGATTTCATCTCCTGGGACAGCTACCCGATGTGGCATAACCGGCAGGATGAAACCGGTCTGGCCTGTTATACCGCCATGTTCCACGACCTGATGCGAACTCTGAAGCAGGGTAAACCTTTTGTGCTGATGGAGTCGACACCAAGCGTGACCAACTGGCAGCCGATCAGCAAGCTGAAGAAGCCGGGCATGCATATTCTGTCCTCATTGCAGGCGGTTGCGCATGGTGCGGATTCGGTGCAGTACTTCCAGTGGCGCAAAAGCCGCGGCTCGGTGGAGAAATTCCACGGTGCAGTGATTGACCATTCCGGGCGGCTGGATACCCGGGTCGGCAAGGAGGTAAGCGAACTCGGCCGCCTGCTGGCCGCCATGGCACCGGTCGCCGGTAGCCGGGTCGAGGCGCGGGTGGCGATTATCTTTGACTGGGAAAGCCGCTGGGCAATGGACGATGCCCAGGGGCCGCGCAACGCCGGGCTGCATTACGAGCAGACGGTGGTGGATCATTATCGTCCGTTTTGGGAACAGGGCATTGCGGTGGATATCATCAACGCCGATTGCGATCTTTCCGGCTATAAGCTGGTGGTTGCGCCAATGCTGTATATGGTGCGCGAAGGCTTTGCCGCGCGGGCGGAAGCCTTTGTCCGGCAGGGCGGGCAGTTTGTCGCCAGCTATTGGAGCGGCATCGTCAATGAGAGCGATCTGTGCCATCTGGGCGGTTTCCCTGGGCCACTGCGCCCGCTGCTTGGGATCTGGGCGGAAGAGATCGACAGCCTGACGGATGACGAAGCCAACAGCATTCGTGGTGTGCCGGGCAATGAGTTGGGCTTGCAGGGCAGCTATCAGGCGCGCCATCTGTGTGAGTTAATCAACCTGGAGGGGGCCACCGTACAGGCGGTCTACGGCGGCGATTTCTATGCCGGTCGCCCGGCGTTGACGGTCAATCGCTTTGGCGAAGGCAAGGCGTGGTACGTTGCTTCGCGCAACGACGCCGCTTTCCAGAGTGATTTCTTGATGGCGATAGCGCAACAGCTGGCGTTGCCGCGTGCGCTGGACACCGCATTGCCGCCCGGCGTGACCGCACAGCGGCGCACCGACGGAGACTCCGAGTTTATTATCGTGCAAAACTACAGCGACAAGGTGAAAGATGTGGCGCTGCCAGCGGAGTATGTCGATATGACAACTGCTGCGACGCTACAGGGCGAAATGGCTCTGGCCCCCTGGGGCTGCCGCATATTGACCCGCAAGCTGGCATAGTTTCTTCCCCTTGCGCCCGTTCATCCGAACGGGCGTTTTTTTACGCCTGTATCTTATGAGGAAATAACCATGATCAGTTTGAAAGCCTTTACGCATTATTTCTCGCACCCGAAATTAGCGGTGAAAGATAATAGTGTCGACATGTCTTTTTTAGAAACGCTGATGCGCTATCTGGGAGGGCGAGAAAATATCCAGCATGTCGATGCCTGTATTACTCGCTTGCGCGTGACGGTGACGGATTTAGCCAAAGTCGATACGGAAGGATTGCAGCAGTCGGGCGCTTTGGGTGTCATTATTATTGGCCAGGAAGTTCACGCGATATTTGGCAAGCAATCAGATAATTTGCGTAAATTACTGGCTGAGCGTTTTTCAGTTAATCAGCAGAAATAAAAATAATTGGTAACCACCCAAGGGTGGTTACCAATGGACGACAGCAACCGGAGAGCATCGTCAAAGACACAGAAGATAATGATGAGAGAATTAAGCTACTGCCAATAAATCGAAAGCCGTTATTTATCCTGAATTATACCGCTTACCACCAGGCTTCAACCTGTACGCCAAAGTTCCAGGTATTGCTGGCGGTGCCGTCCTTGAATGAATTGCCTTGCTCAGAATCATTGAGGTAGGAAGCATATACGCGCAATTCAGGGCGGGACATGAACTCTGGCCCATCCGCCAGCCCCAACGCCAGCGTGTATTTCTCGCCGCCTTGCTTGTAGTGGCTGCCGTCCTTGTGGTCATCTTTCTGGTAGAAAGCGCCCGCTTCGCCAATGCCGCGCACGTACTGTGTGAATTGGTACTGCGCCCGGCCCACCAGGGAGATCAGGTTACTTTTGTCGATCGTATCGCTGAGATCGCTGGCTGAACCCCAGGTCAACACATGGTTGAGAGAGAACTTATCGGTAATCGGGATCAGGCCGGTATTGATCACCCGATAACCGGTGGCATCGCGGGTGTTGTTCCAGACGTCATACCAACCGCCGCCCTGGGACACCATGTTCTGCGCCAGACCTTTGGTGGCGTACTGCAACACCATTTTATTATAGCCGCCCAGCATGTCCTGACTTATCTCGCCAGTCAGCATCACGCCGTTTTCAGCGTCGTACAGACCCCCGTACTCTTTTTGCTTGTTGGTCGGGTTTGGCATCGCATAGTCGATACCGAACTCGGTCCAGGCGCCGGTCCACGGCTTCCAACCGGCATAGCGCAGGTCGAGATAGTTGATATTGAGGTCGTTAGTGTTGTCGACGCGATAGTCTACGTCGTTGCCGTCGCCGCGGATCCAGGCTACCGAAATCGTGCCTGGGCCGAGGGTGTAGTTCTCCACGCCAGCACCGGCACCGGAAATATTCCAATACTTGGTATCGATGATGTGCAGGTCATGGCGTTGATAGTAACGTTTGCCGCCCCAAATCACCGCGTTCGGGTCGCCCGGGATCAGTCCCTTGATTTGCAGATTAAGCTGACGCAACCCGAATTCGGCGTCATCTCCCAGGGTGGTTTCGCTGTCGTTCGAGCCGTCCGATACCATGCTGACCATAGTGTCGAGATAGAAGCTGACGTCGTTCTTTTTGTAGACTTCACTGCCCAGTTCGATTTCACCGTAGGTATCGGACTCGTTACCCAGACGGCCAATTTTGTTTTTCTGCCATTCTTCTAATCCACCGTCCTGAGATACGCCGACCCCGGAACGCAGGTAGCCATGGAAATCGATCCCTGGGGTCTCGACGGCAAAGGCGACCGGTGAGGAAAGCGCCATCGCCAAAGCGACAGACAATGTGCGTAGTCTTGTTTTCATGTATGCCTCATTATGTTTTTTGTATTACGTTCACATCCACGCAGCAATAGAATGGTTAATCATGACAACAAACAATCGCGTTATTGATTTATTGTGATTTAGTGCAAATAAAACAGCGGGATTTGTAACGGTTAGTGAAGAGGATCACGAATGCATGGAATGTGAACGAATAACTTTTGTGGAAATTCATTGGGTGTGACCCGGTTAACTGTGTTGTAACGGACACGCCTGCTACAATCCGTACAGAGCAATCACAGGGAATGGGTTATGAAGTCGAAAAGTACCACTTTAGAGGATGTTGCCCGCCATGCCGGTGTGTCTTATCAGACAGTTTCGCGGGTGTTGAACAAGTCCGCCAATGTATCTGAGGGCACGCGCCGCAAGGTGGAGCAATCTATTGAACTGCTTCGCTACGTGCCAAATCGCCTGGCACAACAACTGGTCGGCAAGCAGAGCCGCACTGTGGGGTTGGTGACTATTTCACTGGCACTGCACGCCCCTTCCCAGGTGGCGGCGGCGGTGAAGCGTTACGCTAATGCGGAAGGTTATCAGGTGCTGATATCCATGATTGATGAGAACGTCAATCATGGCATACAAGACTCGATCAACGATCTAAAATCGCAGCGGGTAGAGAAGGTGATCATTAACGTACCGCTGGAAACGGCGGTGGCGGAAAAAATTGCAGCGGACAACGACGACATCACCTGTCTGTTTCTCGACGTCGATCCTTACAGCTCGGTATTTAACGTTTCCTTCAATCCGGCGGACGGTACCCGTGCCAGCGTTAAGTATCTTTATGAACTTGGGCATCGCGACATTGCCTTGCTGGCTGGTCCGCAGTACTCGATATCCGCCAATTTACGGCTGAAAAACTGGCAGGAAGCGCTGCAGGATTACGGCCTGACGCCGGTTACCGTGCTGCACGGCAATTGGGATGCGCAAAGTGGCTATGCAGGTGCATTGCAGATGCTGCGTGAAACTCCGCATTTTTCGGCGGTGCTGGTGGGAAACGATCAAATGGCACTCGGTCTGCTCAGCGCCTTCCATCAGAACCAATTGCCGGTTCCGGGGCAAAAATCGGTCATTGGTTATGATGACGCTTATGAAAGCGCCTTCTTCTTTCCGGCGCTGACCACCGTCTCGCTGGATCTTGACTTGCAGGGCAAAGAAGCCGTCAGGAAGGTGCTTAACACCAGCGAGAGTGAAGTCTCACGTTCCTCGTCCATTCTGTCGGCCAAGTTGGTGATCCGTAATTCCACCGGGCCACGCGAGCACAATGACAAGGATTTGAAGCAAATCGCCGAACAACTGCGCCAGTTGGCTCAACGTCTGGCACAGTGAGTGTGTTAAGCGGGCCTGAGATCAGAGGGCGTGCGGGTACGCTATCTGACTTCAGGCGTTATCCACGCGCGGATTGGAATGGGTCGGCTGGCTGGGATATTCCACCTGGTGTTTGTGCAGATAGTCGCGTATCAGCTGGCGGATCACCTGGGAGGGGGTGACGTCCTGTTGCAAACACAGCTCTTCCAACGCTTTTTTCTTGTCAGGATCAATGAGTACGGTCAGGCGCGCCGTTTTCTTTTCCATGATGGTGACTCCAGAGAATAATAATCAAATGATAATAGTAAAATGACAGTACCGGCTCAGCTAAAGTGCAAACGTTCAATCTTGCGTGACAGGTAGCCGAGGTCACAGTTAAAACTCGGCCCGACTTCGGCACTAAGGCGGCGTAGCAGGTTTAGCGGCGTCTCGATTTCAGCCAATGTGGCATAGATAATCACGTTGCCGCTGGGCGCAACGCAGTACAACACGCTGTTAAACACCCGGTGCAAACTGTGGTACAGCAGTGAATCTTCATCGGGCACTTCATGGTAGTTCAGCACCAGCCAACCTTGCGGTGAAAGCCGTCCGGCACACCGCTGAAGAAAGCTTTGCGTACCCTGTTGCGGATCCATGCTGAAGGCGCTGTAGAGATCGGAAAAAATCAGATCATACATCCGAGTTACCGGGGCTCGTAAAAAATCGCCCGCATCGGCAACGCACAAGACAACCCTGTCGTCGGTGGGTAAGGTGAAATAACTTTGCGCGACAGAGACCACCGCCTCGCGCAGTTCCACCACTTCCAGCAGCATATTGGGGTCATAGGCATGTAGTGCCCGTACCAGACCGCCGCCGCCCAACCCCAGGATCAGCGCTGCCGAAGGCGGTTGCCAGGCCACGGCCATCAGCATGGTTTTGATGTAGTTGTGAACCGGTACCTGTGGCGCATCGATGCACATTTTGCTCTGTTCGCAAATGCCGTCAAAACGCAGGGTTCGGTAGCCCTTGTGGTCAGAGACAATAATTTCACCGCAGTGGTCTTGCTCGCGAGCAATCACCTGGCCACGAGGAGAAAAATCCAGGCTATTTAGCAATTTATCAACCATAGACATAGTCATTTCTTTAAGCCTCCAGCAAAAAACGGCGGTGCTACTTACGAGCGCACATAAACTCGGCGGTACAGATACGGCGGCCATTTACCGTGGCACGACCGGTAAAGCGGGCAAGGCCGGAACGCTGCCGGACAAAGGCGACATCCATACGAAGTTGGTCGCCAGGGCGTGCCGATCGATAAAAACGAGCGTGGTGAATGGCGGCAAAATAGTAATGTTCGCCGGGTAATAGCGGGCTGAGAAAATAATGCGCCAACAGGCCAGTGGTCTGCGCCAGTGCCTCCACCATTAATATGCCGGGAAATACCGTGGTCTGGTGGTGGCCAGTCCAGAAGGTCGGTTCGTTGGCAGTGATATTTTTGATGGCGCTCAAGCGGCCTTCGGCAACGGCTGTGCCGTCAGGCAGAATGCGGTCAACCAGCAGACAGGGGAAGCGATGCGGCAGGATAGATTGAACATCCTGAAACTGTAGTGGTTTACCATTGAGCGGCATGATTGGTTAGGGTCCTGTCAGCGGGACAACGCTCAGCTTGTGCCGGCGTCTGTGCCTGTCGAAGTATAATAACATTATAATGTTATTATCATTGTATGCACCAAGTGAAATTAGGCATATAAGCGGATAAAGCTTTATTAGTGACAACGTCACCAAAAAGAAAGGCTTAAAATTCGAATCAATGTATTGATTAATATTAGGTTTTAACGGGAGGGTGGTTAGCCGCCAACGGAGGATGACGGCTAACGGGGGATCATTTTTTGTCGCGTGTCAGCTTATCGAGATAGCCCATCACAAAGGCGGAAAGTACAAAGGTGAGGTGGATGATCACATACCACATCAGCTTATTGTCCGGCACATTCTTGGCATCCATAAACACCCGCAGCAGGTGAATGGAGGAAATAGCAACAATTGACGCGGCCACTTTGCTCTTTAGCGAAGTGGAGTCCATTTTGCCCAACCAGCTCAGCTTTTCTTTGTCGTCGCTGATATCCAGCTGCGAAACAAAGTTCTCATAGCCTGAGAACATCACCATCACCAGAAGTCCGCCTACCAGCGCCATATCGATCAATGACAGCAGCGTCAGAACCAAATCCGCCTCGGCTATGGCGAAAATGTTCGGCAGAACATGGATGATCTCCTGGAAGAATTTTATCGACAGCGCCAGCAAAGCCAGCGACAGGCCGAAGTAAACCGGGGCAAGTAGCCAGCGAGAGGCGTACATGGCATTTTCTAGAAAGCGTTCCATAGTCATTTGAGTTCGTTACAAAAAGTGGGCCACAGTATAGCGCAACAGGCCCGGCCAATGGCAAGTGGCGGTCGCTCGATTAAGGGTGGCCTCTCCCTGGATTATCACTGGTCGGTGCCATTGGGTTATTCGCCCCGATAATTAGATATTTAAAAGATGATTACTCCGCCATAAATTATTTCATCAAATATATATTGAGGTATCTGGAAATCATACTAGCATTTAAATGCTAGTATGATGTTGCAGTAATTCTATATATCGAAATTTTATTTCTATATAACGGAAGTGAATTAACCTACTGGAGATGGACATGGATAATTTTATAAATGGAAAGGCCAGCGGTTGGGATGATGTTAATGATTTGCTGAATTATCATAATAGAGGGAATAATTTAATCATCAATAATAAGCCTTCTTTTGGTGTGGAAGAGGCTGGCAAGCAAATAGCGCGTAGTGAGCAGACCTGGAATGGCATTCATGTCACCGGCAAAGGCGCTACCGTCACTTACTCGTTCCCTGACTGGGATTATAATCAGAGTAATTTAAATTTCCGATTTGGCTCCAATAATCAAGATACCGGCCTTAGCGCCTTTACCGCAGAGCAAAAAGCCCAGGCCAAGCTTTCGCTGCAATCCTGGGCTGATGTAGCTAACCTTAAGTTTGTTGAAGTTGCCCCGGATCAAAAGTCGAATATTACCTTCGGAAATTATGAGGGTTCTGGCCAGGCTTATGCAATTAAGCCATTCAGCGGGGCGGGTAACGACTATCGAGGGCATAATACCGATGGTCAAAGCTGGTTCAACATCAATTACGATTACGCGGATCCCCGGGATGGGGTTTACGCTAATCTGCACCCTGAGTTGGGTAACTATGGCCGTTTGAGTATCACCCATGAACTGGGGCATACGTTGGGTCTGGATCATCCAGGAAAATATAATGCTGATGAAAATAATCCACCCAACTACAGCATGGCGAATTACGCCGAGGATACGCGCCAATTCAGCGTAATGAGCTATTGGGATGACTCCCTTACCGGTGGTGATAACGGCGGTCACTTTGCCGCCGCGCCGCTGGTTGACGATATTGCCGCTATTCAGTATCTCTATGGTGCCAATACCACTACGCGCACTGGGGACACGGTGTACGGGTTCAATTCCAATACCGGGCGGGATTTCTACTCGTTGACGGACAGCAACCAGAAGCTGGTGTTCTCAGTCTGGGATGCCGGTGGCAACGATACGCTTGATTTCTCGGGCTATGCGCAGAACCAGCGTATCAATCTGACGGAAGGCTCTTTCTCTGACGTCGGCGGGTTGAAGGGCAACGTTTCCATCGCCATAGGCGCTGTGATTGAAAATGCCATTGGTGGTTCAGGTAATGATGTGATTGTCGGCAATGATGCGGCCAATATTATCCATGGTGGTGCGGGTAATGACGTTATCTACGGTGGCGGCGGGCAAGATCAGTTATTCGGTGGCAGCGGCAAAGATATCTTTGTTTTCTCTGCGGTGAGTGATTCACCGTTCAAATCACCGGATAAAATCCTGGACTTTGAAACCGGCATCGACAAAATTGATTTGTCCTTCTTTAATCATGGCGATAAAGGCGCAGACGTTATTCACTTCGTCGACGCTTTTAGCGGGCAGGCGGGGGAGGCATTGCTAACCTATGACTCACAAAGTAATTTAAGTGAGTTGGCGCTAAATATAAATGGCCAGGCGAACCCGGACTTCCTGGTTAATATTGTCGGGCAAGCGAATACGGCCACCGACTTTATTGTTTAAATCAGTCACGGTGGGCTAAGCCCACCGTTTTTAAGGCCTTTACTCCGGCTTGATTCTATTGCCCGCCTGGTCGGTCACCTTTTCACCGTCTTCTTTTGTGAATGCGGCCTGTTGCGGTTCTGGGAGGATATCCAACACCACTTCGGAAGGGCGGCACAATCGGGTACCCATGGGGGTGACGACGATGGGACGATTGATCAGGATCGGATACTGAAGCATAAATTCAATCAGCTGCGCGTCAGTCAATAATCCATTATCCAGGCCAAGCTGCTCATAGGGTTCAACGTTTTTGCGCAGCAACGCACGGACGGTAATTCCCATATCCGCAATAAGTTTAACCAGTTCATTATGTGAAGGTGGTGTGTCGAGATAATAAATAATCGTCGGTTCGTTACCGCTGTTGCGGATCATCGCCAGCGTGTTACGTGAGGTGCCACAGGCCGGGTTGTGATAGATGACAATGTTGCTCATATCAATATCTCATTAGAAAGTAACGGAGAGCCGCAACGCCAGCGCGGCCAGAGTGACAAACAGAACGGGCAGGGTCATGATGATGCCGGTGCGGAAGTAATATCCCCAGGTGATCGTCATATTTTTTTGTGAAAGTACATGGAGCCACAGCAGTGTGGCAAGGCTGCCAATAGGGGTGATTTTTGGACCTAAATCGCAGCCTATGATGTTGGCATAAACCATTGCTTCTTTGATGACGCCGGAAGCCGTGCTGCTGTCAATCGACAATGCGCCAATCAGCACGGTAGGCATATTATTCATAACTGACGACAGCAATGCCGTCAGGAAACCGGTACCCAATGTTGCAGCCCATAGTCCTTCATTTGCCAGCACATTCAGAACACTGGAAAGATATTCCGTCAGCCCCGCATTTCGCAGCCCGTAGACCACCAGGTACATCCCCAGAGAGAAGACAACGATCTGCCAGGGTGCCCCTCGCAACACTTTTCCGGTATTAATGGCATGACCTCTTTTCGCCACGGCAAACAGGACGACAGCGCCAGCTGCGGCAATCGCACTAACGGGAATGCCTAATGGCTCAAGCGCGAAAAATCCCGCCAGCAGCAGTACCAGGACAATCCAGCCGGCTTTAAAGGTTGCCGGGTCTTTAATGGCGCTGGCAGGTGTTTTCAGTCGCGCTATGTCGTAGGTCGCCGGGATGTCCTTGCGGAAAAAGAGATGCAGCATGACCACCGTAGCGGCAATAGCGGCAATATCCACGGGGATCATGACCGACGCATATTCCGTAAAACCGAGCTGAAAAAAGTCAGCAGAGACAATATTCACCAGGTTTGAAACGATAAGCGGCAAACTGGCCGTATCCGCAATAAACCCGGCTGCCATAACGAAGGCCAGCGTTGTTCCTTGGCTGAACCCCAGCGCGAGCAACATGGCAATGACGATTGGCGTCAGGATAAGCGCTGCACCATCGTTGGCAAACAACGCTGCGACCGTCGCCCCCAGCAATATAATCCAGGTGAAAAGCAAACGTCCTCGCCCATTGCCCCAGCGGGAAACATGCAGTGCGGCCCATTCAAAGAAGCCCGACTCGTCGAGCAGCAGGCTGATGATGATCACCGCGATAAACGTCGCTGTGGCGTTCCAGACGATATTCCAGACGACAGGAATGTCATTAAGGTGGATGACGCCGCAGAACAACGCCAGCACGGCGCCAATACTCGCACTCCAGCCAATGCCAAGCCCTCTGGGCTGCCAGATGACCAAAACCAGCGTCAGTAAAAAGAGACTCCCTGCCAGTAACATGTCAGACTCCGTTATATATGATTAAAGCAATGTGTTCCGTAGGCTTAACAGGAGGATGTCGCTGATTGCGCCAGCCATCCGCGAACATCTTCACGCAGGCACTGCCAGGATGCCGTGATGGTCTCTGCCGCCCAGGCAGGGATATGTGGCGAGAGTCGATAGTGGATCCATTTCCCTTCACGACGATCAATGACCAGCCCTGCGTTGCGTAATATTGCCATATGGCGGGATATTTTAGGCTGTGACTCTGACGTGGCCCCGCAGATATCACAAACGCATAACTCCCCCGACTCTCTGAGAAGCATAATGATGGCCAGTCGTGTTTCATCCGACAAAATTTTGAAAAGTTGAACGGGCTGTAGCATTTTGGACCTCAATACGTTTAAATTACACATATGATAATTCATATGTATCAGATTTAAAATCACCGCGTGTAAATAATGAGGAACAAAAAAGTGGAGCAATTTCCCGCCCTGAACGAAGAGTGCTTTGATAAGCAAATTGCCGAGCGTCTGCATCGGCAAGAGCCACCACGGATCCTGATCCTGTATGGTTCGGTAAGAGAACGTTCATACAGCCGCTTTGCTGCTGAGGAGGCAGGGCGCCTGCTGACCGCGTTGGGCGCCGAAGTCAAAACCTTTAACCCATCGGGTCTGCCGCTGCCTGACGATGCGCCAGAAACACATCCGAAAGTTGCTGAGCTGCGTGAACTGGTCAGGTGGTGTGAGGGTATGGTCTGGAGTTCTCCAGAGAGACATGGTGCGATGAGTTCAGTAATGAAAGCCCAGATTGACTGGATCCCGTTAAGCGAAGGTGCTGTTCGCCCATCTCAGGGCAAAACCCTGGCAGTGATGCAGGTGTGCGGCGGTTCGCAGTCATTCAATGCGGTGAATCAGATGCGCATTCTTGGCCGATGGATGCGGATGTTCACTATTCCCAATCAATCCTCAGTGGCGAAAGCCTGGCAGGAGTTTGATGATAACGGGCGGATGAAACCCTCTTCCTGGTACGATCGCATCGTCGATGTCACCGAGGAGTTGTTCAAAATAACCCTGCTGCTGAAGGGACAGACTGACTATCTTGCAGACAGATACAGCGAGCGGAAGGAAAGCCATCAGGCGTTGTCCGCACGCGTTAATCAGACAAAAATATAACCGGGTTGGGTACCTGAGTGCGAAGTTGCCTGTTTTTACAGCACTCAGGGGCGCAAAAGCGTCAGATCGATCTGCCACTTATTGATTTTATTGTACAGCGTAGTGCGCGACAGCCCGAGCATCTGGGCTGCCTGCCTCAAATTGCCGCCATTGGCTTCAATCACCTGAATGATATGTCTGCGCTCATGCTCTTCCAGCCGGCTGGAGGGGCGCGGGGCCGGCTCAGGGGCAATGCGGCGGATATCCTCGGGCAGGTCGCCTACGTCAATCAGTAATCCTTCACACAGGTTTACCATTCGCTCCACCAGGTTTTCCAGCTCGCGCACGTTGCCCGGCCAATGCCAGGCGTTGAGGCAGGCCATCGCCTGTGGTGAAACCTGCGGCGGGACTTTTTTCATCCGCACACTAAGCTTGTGAATAAAACCGTTAACCAGACCGGCGATGTCGTCCCGGCGCTCACGCAGCGGCGGAACCGGGATTGAGAGCACGTTCAAACGGTAATACAGATCGCGGCGAAACGCGCCCGTCTCTACCGCCTGCACCAGGTCGCAATGGGTGGCGGCAATGATACGCACATTCACTTTTACCGGCTGCGCCGCACCAATGCGCAACACTTCGCTTTCCTGCAGCACGCGCAGCAGGCTGGTTTGCGCTTCCAACGGCATTTCGCCAATTTCATCGAGCAGCAGGGTGCCCCCGTCCGCCAGTTCGAACTTGCCGGCGGCTCCCCCTCGGCGCGAACCGGTAAAAGCACCGTCCACATAACCAAAGAGTTCGCTCTGTACCAAGTCACGCGGTAAGGCACCGCAGTTGACGGCGACAAAGGGTTCGTTGCAACGCCCGCCAGCGTTGTGGATCGCCTGCGCGAACAGTTCCTTGCCGGTGCCGCTTTCTCCGGTCAACAGTACCGTGCTGTCACTGCGACTGCAGGTACGCGCCTGCATGATGGCTTCGCGCATACGGTTGGAGTGGCCATATATCATCTCAAAGGTATAGCTGGCGCTAACCCCCATTACGCGGCGGGTAATGGCACGGATACGCTGATTCTCACGTACTGAAAGCACCCGACCGTCATCCGGCGCAGGCATCAATGAAATCACGCAGGAGAGCGCCGGTTTACCGGCTGGCATAAACACCATTTCACGATCGTTACAAAATGGCATGGTCAGCAGCGAGCCGGACTGTGGGCGCAGCAGATCATCGATCGATTCGTTGCCCGGCTCCAGACCGTCAAAAATCTGGCGGGCATAGCGATTGACGGTTTTCAGGCGGCCCTGGCGATCGCAAACCATCACGCCTTCATTCAGGGTTTCCAGAATGGACTGCTGTTCTGCCAGAAGCTGCTGCAGCCTGAGCTGTTGACCGACGGCCTCCGCCGCCGCCTGCACGGTGCCCAGCGTGTGGGCATTGAAATTATCCGGCGTAGCGGTGAGCGTCAGCACGCCTATCATCGCTCCCTCGGCGTTACGTACCGGTGCCGCTGCGCACTGACGATGGCGTTGGCGCAGCCCCATCTTCCAGTTTTCACCGCTTAACACATACACCAGGCGCTGTTCCAGCAGGCAGCGCGCGGTGCAGTTGGTGCCCTGAACCTCTTCACGCAGAATACTGCCGACCGGCGTTATGTCCGCACCGCAGTAGTGAAGGGTGACGCCGTGGGCATCGGTCAGGTTGATGTGGCCGTCGGGGTTGTAGGCCAACAGATTTTCCATGATGCTGCGCGCCACGCTAATCAGCCCGGCGTTGTGCAACAGGATGGCCTTTAGCTGTTCTGCCGGCGGTGAGTGATAGACGAACTCATCGGGGTCAATACCGTACTCGCGCGAGCGCCGCCATGATTGCAGGATTGATTTGCGTATCCAGCCCGGCTGACCTCCTTCGTTAAATGCTTGCCAGCCTTGCCAAAACAGGCTGTCCCATTCACCGGCCTCCGGCCCGTCCGGCAGGCTGAAGATCGGATCGCTCTCATCTTTGATTGGCAGCAGGCCGGCGGCGGTATGCATGGGCAACTCCGATTTGGAATGTAATGTCCATTTTATTGACATGTGAAATTGACATGTCAATTTAGTTGTCACTTTGTTATGGCTATCTGTGCAACGCCTCACAAATTCCCCGCGTTTTAAGCTGGCATCCCCTTTGCAATACCCTCCGTGAACTTGTTGCCCGCAAGGGCGTTACCCACATAAGGAATCACGATGAGCCATTTACCCCAAACCCTGCGCGTTGGTCTGATTGGTGCCGGAAGAATGGGCAGTTTCCATGCAGAGTCTCTGGCGCGGCGTGTGCCGGGCGCGGTACTGGCCGCGGTAGCCGATCCATTACCAGGGGCGGCACAGCGGCTGGCGGAACGTCTTGGCGTTAAAGCCTATAGCGATTTGCAGGCGCTGCTGGATGACCCGGCCATTGATGCCGTCGTTATCGCTTCTCCGGCACGTACCCATGCACAGTGGGTGATAGCGGCGGCCGGGGCAGGTAAACACGTCTTCTGTGAAAAACCGATGGCCGTCACGCTGGAGGAGGCAGATTGCGCCATTGCCGCCGCCAATCAGGCCGGTGTGGTGCTGCAGGTGGGTTTTAATCGCCGTTTTGTCACCGGTTTTGCTGCGGCCATTGCCGCCGTCAAATCGGGCGAAAATGGTACCACCCAGTTGTCCCGATCGGTCACCCGTGACCCGCAGTTGCGCGATCCGGCGGCGATCCCGGCGTGGACCCTCTTTCTGGAAACCCTGATCCATGATTTTGACACCTTGCTGCACTTCAACCCCGGTGCCAGACCGGTAGAGGTTTATGCCCTGGCGGATGCGCTGGTGCGTCCGGACTTCAAGGACAAGGGGTTGCTGGATACTGCAGTAGTCACTATTCGCTTTGAGAACGGCGCTATCGCGACGGCCGAGGCTAATTTCCAGGCGGTTTACGGCTATGACGTACGCGGTGAAGTGTTTGGCAGTAAAGGCATGTTGCAGGCGGGCAATATCAATTTGAATAACTGCGTGCGTTATCACGCCGGTGGCATCGCCATTGAGACTTCGCGCCAGGATACCGATCTGCTGCACGACGCCTATGTGGCGGAATTGACTGAATTCGCCCAATGCATTCAGCAAGGACAAACGCCTCGGGCGACGGGTCAGGACGCGCGCAATGCGCTGGAAATCGCACTGGCCTGTATTGCGTCGGTGCAGCAGGGCAAACCGATCACGTTGGGAGATCAATAATGGCGCGTTTTCAGCTGTCCGTTTGTGCCGAAATGGTGTTTCTCGACCTGCCGTTTGTAGAACGAGTGACGCGTATTGATGCGCTGGGTTTCGGCGTTGAAATCTGGAACTGGGCCAACAAAGACCTTGATGCTTTGGTGGCTACCGGAGCGCACTTTACTTCGATGACCGGCTATCTCAGCGGCAATCTGACCGACGAAGAGGACATCGCTCAACTGTTGCAAAGCGCCGAGCAGTCGCTGGCGGTGGCGCAACGCTTGAACTGCCCGAGCCTGAATCTGCACGGTACCGGTCTGGACTCGCAAGGGCTGCCGGTGAAACCGGTGGCAGTGGTGACGGGCGCGATGTGGCTGAAGGCGGCCAATACGTTAAACCGATTGGCACAAATGGGGGAGCAGGCCGGTAAAGTTTTCACGCTGGAAAACCTCAACCTGCCGTTGGATCACCCGGGCACGCCTTTTGCCAAAGCCGACGACACTTTGGCTTTGGTGGAGGCGGTTAATCGACCGGGGCTGAAGATGAACCTCGATCTTTACCATGCGCAAATTGGCGAGGGCAACCTGATTGAGCTGATCCGTCGCTGTGGTCCGGCAATCGGTGAAATCCAGGTGGCTGACGTGCCGGGGCGAAAACAACCCGGTACCGGCGAAATTAACTACCGAGCCATCGCCTGCGCGTTGGATGAAATGGGCTATCAGGGGGTGGTGGCGATGGAAGGCTGGGCATCCGGTGACAGCACCGAGGCGCTGCAACAGTTCCGCGACCATTTCACCCTATAAACCGAAGCAAACCGGGTATTGGCCTGTTGCCCGGGATAAGCAGTGATCCCTTGATGTAAATAAAAAAACATACCTCAACCTACAGGATGTCACCATGAAAACCAAAACCGTGTTGTTGATATTGCTGAGCATGCTCATGGCCTTCAGCGCCCAGGCGAAAACCTATAAGGTCGGCGTAGCGCTGGCCAATTTCGATCTTAACTTTGTCTCTATTTTGCGCTCGCAGATGGTCAGTGAACTCAAGCAGTTGAATATGGACGGGCAGTTTGTCGATGCCAAAGGGGACGTGGCGCTGCAGGTGCAGCAGGTGGATGACCTTATCAACCTCGGGGTGGACGCGATTATTCTTAATCCGGTCGATACCCAGGGCGTGAAGCCGATGATGGATGCGGCCGAACGCGCCAACATTCCACTGATTTTCGTCAACCGCAAGCCAGAGGTGAAACTGGGCAAAGCGATGGCCTACGTTGGGTCCGACTCGGCGGCGGGCGGTGAGATGCAGATGGAAGCCCTGGCGAAACAGATGAACTACCGCGGTAACGTGGCGATCCTGATGGGGGCACTGTCCAACGAAGAGGCTCGCGAACGCACGCGGGCGGTGGAAGCGGTGATCGCCAAGTATAAAGACATGAAGGTGCTGGAGAAACAGACCGCCAAATGGCAGCGCAATGAGGCGGTGGATGTGGTGTCCGGCTGGTTGTTGAACGGCCGCCCGATTGACGCCATCGCCGCCAACAATGACGAAATGGCGATTGGTGCCATCATGGCGTTGAATCAGGCCAAAAATAAAAACATTTTGGTGGCGGGCATTGACGGTACCCCGGACGGTCAGCAGTTTGTCAAAAATGGCGGTATGACGCTGACCATCTTCCAGGACGCCAAGGGGCAAGCCACCGGGGCGGTGCAGGTGACCAGAGCGCTGCTGGAAAAGCAAAAAACCGAGCCGTACAACTGGGTGCCTTATAAAATTATCACCCGGGATAATCTGGCCCAATTTATGGCGGCCAACTCGAAATAAGCGTGGCAACCCCATAAAGCCGCAGTTTTCACTGCGGCTTTATGACTCAGGCTGTGGCGGGTGTAGCAGGCTTGGCCAACATTCTCAGTACCAGCCCGCCTGCGGCCGCCAGAGTAGCCAGTGCCACCACGCCCGGCCAACCGGCAGTTTCGAGGATCTTGCTGCCCAGAGCCGCGCCGCTGGCCATACCGACAAACACCAGGGTAAACATGATGGCGTTGAGACGGCTGCGTGCCGCCGGGTTGATGGCGTAAATAATGGTCTGATGCGCCACCAGCGTAGCCTGAATACCGAGGTCAAAACCTACCGCGCTCAGTGCAATCAACGTCAACTGGGCGGGGATCGGCAGTAACGGCAGCAGAAACATCAGGGCGAATGAAACTACCACCATGGCGGCCCCGATTTTAGTGACGTAGTTCGGCCCGTGACGATCGGCCAGCATCCCTGCTAAGGGAGCAGCCAGGGCACCGGCAGCGCCTGCCAGACCAAAAGCCCCGGCGACGGCGCTGCCCAGTTGATAGCGCTCCGCCAGCATCACCGCCAGTGTCGACCAGAAAGCACTGAACGCCACCGACAGCAATCCTTGCGCCAGCGCCGCGCGCCGCAGTTCCGGGTAGTCTGCCCACAATTTGCCTAAAGAACGCAGCAGTGCCGGGTAGCTCAGTGTGGTATTGGGTTTAAAGCGTGGCAGTACCGCCCCGATCGCCAGGGTGATCGCCAGTACGCCCAGTGCCGCCAGCAGGTAAACGCTGCGCCAGCCGAAATATTCCGCCACCACGCCGCTGAACACCCGCGACAGTAAAATGCCGGCCAGCAGACCGGTCATCACCGTGCCCACCGTTTTGCCCCGGTTAGCATCAGAAGCCAGCGTGGCGGCTGCAGGGATAATGTCCTGCGCCACGGTAGCGGCCAGGCCAATCGCCAGGCTACTGAGCAACAGCAACGGGAAGGATGAAGAAAAACTGCAAAGCAGCAGCGTGAGCGCCAGCAGCACGCCTTTAATGCGGATGATCTGGCGACGATCGTGGCGATCGCCCAGCGGGGCCAGCAGCAGGATCCCCACCGCGTAACCTACCTGGGTCAGCGTAGGCACCATGCCGGCGTCACTCACTCGGGCGTGGAATTCATTGCCCATAATACCGAGCATCGGCTGGCTGTAGTAAATTGACGCTACGCTCAGACCGGCGCCGGTAGCCAGCAGAAAGACAACTTTGGCTGAAAGCGCACTGGCCGGAAAGGTGGTGTGTTGGACGGGCGAAGTCTGGCTCATGGTGGTTATTCCAATCGTGGTTAAGTGCGGCTATTTTTGCCAGTATTCGCCATAAACTGTAGCCCCTGCGCAGGTAAAACTGTTATACGTAATAGGTATGAATAAGAACCTATTTCCTAACGGTGACCGCATAGCCATGCTGCAAACCCTGGTGCGCATCGTTGACAGCGGCAGCCTCTCGGGGGCGGCAGCGCAAATGCACACATCACAACCCACCGTCAGTCGGCGCTTGCAGGTGCTGGAACAACTGCTGGGCGTTAAATTAATCCAGCGTACCACCCACAGCATGAAGCTGACGGATGATGGCGAACGGTGCTATCAGCACGCACGCAAGCTGATTGAGCAATGGCAAATCATGGAAGATGAACTGCGCGGATCGCGCGATGAGCCGGTCGGTGTCTTGCGGGTAAGGGCACCCCATGCCTTTGGTCAGGATCAGTTGATTGGGCCACTGGGGGATTACCTGCAACGCTATAGCCAGACCAGCGTGGAGTGGACGCTCAACGATCATTCCCCCGATTTTATTCCTGAAGGGGTCGACTGCGCTATCCACGTCGGGGCGGTGACCGATCCTTCCGTGGTTGCGGTGCTGCTGGCGGAGGTACCGCGTATTGTGGTGGCAGCCCCAGAGCTGTTGGCAACGCATGCGCCGTTGGGGACGATCGGGGATTTGGCGCGGCTGCCCTGGCTGGCGCTAAACAGTTTTTATCGCAACGAGGTCACCTTGACCCACAGTGTCAGTGGCGAAAGCTGCCGTTTTGACATTGCGCCCAGGTTGAGCACCGATAGTCTCTATGCGATACGCAAAGCGGCATTGAACGGCGTGGGGGTGGCGATGCTGTCATCCTGGGTAGTCACACAGGATCTGGAACAAGGGCGGCTGACGCCGTTGATGCCGGAATGGCGCGCTGCACCTTTACCAATCTATCTGCTTTACCCGTACGCCAGTTATTATCCGGCGCGCTTGCGTAAGTTTCTTGAGCTGATGAAAGAAGTGATGCCACGCATCAGCGGTGCACATGCGCCCCTGCGGTGAAAGGGCCGGTTTTGCACTGAGCGCAGCAGAATAGGTCGTCGCTGGGATAATAAACAGCGCAAATCCAGAGTGCCAATGGGCGGATTCAGCCTGTTTGACAAGGCTATCTGTTTGATAATCGAAACAACAGTGACCGTCCTTTTCAACAGAGAGAATCGCCCATGCACTTTACTCAAGCCATTGCCCGACTCCCTGCCGATAGCTGCGCCAGCGGCCAGACCACCGCCCAATTGGGGGCGCCGGATATTGCCGTCACCGGTCGCCAGTTTTTGGCCTATGTGGACACTTTGCTCCGCCTGGGGTTAAAAGTGACAGTGTTACCGGCGGCTCCGGCATTTCCTGACGCCCACTTTGTTGAAGACACGGCGGTGGTGATGCCGGAGCTGGCGGTGATCACCCATCCGGGTGCGCCAAGCCGCCAGGGCGAAGTGGCCACCATTGCACCACTGTTCGAAGGGGAACGCCCGGTGGTGCGGATGAGCCAACGCGGCCATCTTGATGGTGGGGACGTGCTGCTGGTCGGTCGCCAGTTTTTTGTCGGCCTGACGTCTCGCACCGATGAGGCCGGTATTGGCGAATTTGCCGCGGCGGTAGAACCCTATGGCTATCGGGTCACGGCCATTGAGGTGAGCGCCGGGCTGCACCTGAAATCGATCGTCAATTACGTGGGTCGCAACACTCTGTTGCTGACGGAAGACTACCAGCACCATGCTGCCTTTAGCGGCTTTAACCGCATCGTCATTGCGGAAGCGGAGTCCTACGCCGGTAATACGCTGTGGATCAACGATACGCTGATCACCCCGCAAGGTTACCCGCAAACGCTGGCGCAAATCGAAAAGCTGGGCATGCCCATCGTGCAACTCGACACCAGCGAATTTAAAAAAATGGACGGCGGCCTGACCTGTCTGTCACTGCGTTTCTGACACTTTCTTTTACCGGGGATCTCAGCCATGAAAAAAACATTAGCAGTTTTACTGACCAGTCTGGCATTGGGCGGCCCAGCCGCGGCTCAGGCCTTCGACACCATCAGCTTTGGCGTTGACGGCGGTTATCCACCGTTCGACGTGCTGGCACCCAGCGGTGAGATCACCGGTTTCGATATCGATATCGCCAATGCGTTGTGTAGCCAGCTGCATGCCAAATGCGTGTTCGTCAAACAACCCTTTGAAAGCATGATTGCGGCGCTTAACGCCCATAAATTTGATGCCATTATCGCGTCGTTAACCATTACCGATGAACGCAAGAAAGAGGTCGATTTTACCGACCGCTATTACCGCAGTTCTGCCCAGTTGGTGGCACGTAAAGGTAGCGCGTTGCTGCCGGACGTCGCCAGCCTGAAAGGCAAAACCGTTGGCGTGCAGACCGGTTCAATTCATGAGGCCTATGCCAAACAGCACTGGGGCGGGAAAGGGGTGAAAATTGTCTCTTACGCCAACCAGGATAATGTTTATCTGGATCTGATGTCCGGGCGCATTAATGCGTCACTGCAGGACAACACTCAGGCCGCCAGCAGCTTTATCGATACCCCACGCGGGCAGAAGTTTGCCTTCGCCGGGCCGGTCATTGAAGACAGCAGCATTTCTTCCGACGTCGGCATTGCGGTGGGGAAAGACAATCCGGCGCTGCGCGATGCGCTAAACGGGGCTATCAAGGCGATCCGCGCCGACGGGACTTATCAGGCGATCCAGAAAAAGTATTTTAGCTTCGACATTTACGGCAACTAAACCGGCTCGGATCCAGTCACCCAGGGGAGGCCATGAATGGTCGCAGAGTATTTACCGTTGCTGGCACATGGCGCGTTGCTGTCGCTGTGCGTGATGCTGGTTTCACTGGCGGTGGCGTTGACGCTCGGCATGATCAATGCGCTGATCAAACTCTTTGGTCCGCGCTGGTTGCGCTGGGTATCGACGGGCTACACCACGCTGGTGCGCGGCATTCCCGAGTTGGTGATCATGCTGTTGCTGTTCTTTGGCGGCGAAATGCTGGTCAACGGCTTGCTTGGCCTGGTGGGGTTGGGGCCGCTGCGTTTTAACACCTTCATCTCTGGCGTGCTGGCCATTGGCTTTGTGTTTGGCGCTTACTACACCGAAACCTTTCGCGGCGCCTTTCTTACCGTGGAACGTGGCCAGCTTGAGGCGGCAATGGCCTATGGCATGCGGCCGGGCCAGGTTTTTCGCCGCGTACTGTTGCCGCAGATGCTGAGCTTTGCCATTCCCGGCATCAACAACAACTGGCTTGGGCTGATGAAAGCCTCGGCGCTGGTGTCGATCCTCGGGCTGGAGGACATGGTTTGGCTGGCAGAGCAGGCCGGGCGAGCCACGCAAAAGCCTTTCCTGTTCTATTTCCTGGTGGCGTTGATTTATATGGCGATTACCGCCGTCTCCAGTTGGGGCTTTAGCCGACTGGCACGGCGTTACGCGTTGGCTTCCTCACATTCGGCAGGAGCACGCTGATGAATCTGCAAAATATGCTGGATGCGGCACCGAGCTTTCTGTGGAGCGACGGTTCCGACGTGACCGGGCTGGCGATGACCGCCAAACTGTTCTTGTTATCGGTGGTGCCGGGATTGCTGCTGGCGGCGCTAATGGCTGTCGGCCAGGTCTATGGCCCGCGCCCGCTGTCGTGGATTATCCGCAGCGTGACTTACTTTTTCCGCAGTACGCCGCTTTACCTGCAGTTGATGCTGATTTACTACGGCCTGTCACAGTTCGACGTGGTGCAGTTGGGCTGGCAGAACGACCAGCCTTTCTGGCTGCTGTTTCGCGACGCCACTTTCTGCGCCACGCTGGCGTTGGTACTCAACACCAGCGCTTACGTTGCCCAGCTGTTGGCAGGCATGATGGAGACCTTCCCGCGTCAGGAGTGGATTGCCGGTGAGGCTTATGGCATGAGCCAATGGCAGATCATCCGCCGCCTGGTGCTGCCGGCAACGCTGCGCCGCGGCATTCCGGCGCTGAATAACGAGATGGTCTTCCTGCTGCATGCCACCTCGCTGGCCAGCACCGTCACGCTGCTGGATATCACCGGCGTGGCTCGGGCCTTTTATGCCGCCACCTATTCACCCTTTATTCCGTTCCTGATGGCGGCAGCGCTCTACCTGCTGTGTACTTTCCTGCTGATCTTCATGTTTTCACGGGCGGAGCGTCGCTGGCTGGCCTTTATCCGCCGCGATTGATGCCGTTCAGGAGCGTTTGATCGACTGCAGCTCGGTCAGGGTGACGATTTTATCCACCCGAAACTTTTTGCTGGTCAGCCAGGTATCGGCCAGCAGCCGATAGTTTTCCATGCTGCGGCAGCCGATACGCACCAGAAAATCGAAGTTGCCGCTGACCAGCCAGCAGTCCAGCACCTCAGGGGTATTGCGCATTTCCTGCTCGAACGCCGGTTGGGAGTGGCCGTGGTCGGCCAACGCGATCTGCGCCTGGATCACAAACGCATGTTCCGGCTCCGGCAATTCGATAATGGCGCTGTAGCCACGAATAATGCCGTCGCGCTCCAGCCCGCGAACTCGCTCCAGGCAAGGGCGGGCGGTCAGATTGACCTGTTCGGACAGTTTTTGATACGAAATGCGGCCATCCCGGCACAGTATTTCAAGGATTTTTTTGTCGATGCGATCAAGCCGGGCTTTCTTTTCCACAGATAGGGCGTCCAATGAAAAGTAAACAGCATAAGTTACCTGAACATGCCCTGGGTGGGCAGCGCCAATTCACCAGTTTTCATTTCGGCCAGCCGGGTAAAGGCGAAAAAATTTACCTGCAGGCCGGTCTGCATGCCGATGAACTGCCCGGCATGCTGGTGCTGCACTATCTTAAAAGATTGCTCAGCCAGGCGGAACGGCGTGGTGAACTGCAAAGTGAAATAATTCTTGTCCCGGTAGCCAACCCGCCAGGGCTGGCGCAGGTGCTGCTCAACGCGGGTGTAGGGCGCTTTGATCTGGTCAGTGGCCGCAATTTTAACCGTGATTTTCCTGATTTAGCCCGCTTGTTGCAGCAGCAGGATTTCAATACCACAGAACCCGCGCATCCGCAGGTGCGTGCCGCTATGCGCCATGTTTTACAGGCGGTGCCAGACACCAGCGAAGTCACGGCGCTGCGCAGGCAACTGTTGCTATTGGCCTGTGATGCGGATGTGGTGCTGGATCTGCACTGCGACGACCGGGCGATCCTGCATATGTACGCCGACCCGGCCTGGAGCGAACAGGCGGAAACATTGGCCCGCTTTATGGATATGGGCGCGGTGCTGCTTTCGCAAGACAGCGGTGGTGGCTCCTTCGATGAAGCCTGCGGCCTGCCTTGGCACCGGCTGGCCGCAGAGCATCCCGCCCTTGAGGGGATGACACCAGGTTGTATGGCGGTCACGCTGGAGTTACGCGGCCAGCGGGATATCAGCCATCCGTTGGCCAGCGGTGACGCCGAGCGACTCTATCGATACTTACAGCACCGCGGTGCCGTTGCCGGTGCTTCCCCGGCGATACCGCAGCTTGAGGTCGCCATGTTGCCGTTTGCTGCCGGGGAGATTGTTACCGCACCCGCCAGCGGCATTCTGTTGTTGCTACGCCAGCCGGGGGAGTGGGTGGAAGCGGATGAGGCGGTAGCTGAAATTGTTGACCCGATCACCGATACGGTAAAAGCAGTGCGCGCTAAAGCGGGTGGACTGATTTATGCCGGCCGCCAGACGCCTTTTGTCACCCTGGGGGCCGAGGTGATGAAGATTGCCGGTAAAACCCCTTACGCAGGCGGCGGCGGGCTGGCGTCCTGATTGCGACCGGCAGCAAAAATCTAACGCACCAGCACCCGGCTGATTTCCGGGCCATAGCCGGTGACCGAAAGTGTCTCGCCTGCCAGTTCAACCATAGCGAACGGCAGCAAATCGTCACCATCGACCATGCCCTTTAAGGTGATAAAGTCGGTGTTTTCCACCCGCACATAATCCCCCAAATGATAGTGGCCGGCAAAGTAGGCGCGAACCTGATAACGGCACAGCAGGGCCACCAGCGCATCGCAGTTCCACAGGTTGTGTTCATTGGCCGGTGCCAGCTGATAGTGGCCGAACACCACAACGGTTTCGCCTTTGCTTTGTGCATCCGCCAGGCTGCATTCCAGCCAACGTAGTTGTTCATCGCCAACGGCGCCGTTCCAGCTTTGTGCTTGTGGTTGATGCTCGGCACGGATGCGGGCCAGCAGCTGCTGCGCCTGCGCGCGCTCGTCACCGTTTGCCTGATTGCAATACAGACTCAGATCGTTACCGTCAATCACGATAAAACGGTAGCCGTTAAGGCTGAATTGATAATAGTGCTTGGGCAACGCCAGCGCAGGGGAATGAGCCGCCAGGTGACGGGAAATGACGTCGGCGTCATGGTTGCCCAACACCACCGCATGGGGATGAAGCAACTGCCCGTATACCGGCAATAACTCGGCGTAACTGCTCCAGTTATCGTCAACCAAATCCCCGAGCGTGGCAACAAAGGCCAGCGGCAAATCATTCAGTTCGGTAATCGCCTGGCTCAGCTTACTCAGGCTGTTACGGTAGTAACGGTTATATTCCAGATTGGGATCGGCATCAGCATATTGCGGATCGGCAATTAGCCCAAAGCGAAGGGGCCCTGGCGGTTGTGATTGCCCGGAAAGTGCTGGGTGCTGGTAAAGCGAACTGACCTGGCCCAGGGCCAGAGACTGTGCTGCGGTGAGATTTGAAGTCATGGGTTACCCACTCAGCGCTAGCGAATGCCGGCGCGCATAAAGGATTGAACGAACTGACGCTGAAACACCAGAAACAGCACCAGCAAAGGTAGGGAGGTCATCAGCGTCGCCGCACCGATCAACGCCCATTGCACACCTTGCTCTGGCGCTGAAAATAGCTGCAGCCCGACGGTCAGCGGCCGTACGTTAACCGAGTCTGTGATCACCAACGGCCAGAGAAAATCATTCCAGTGGAAACTGACTGAGACCAGCGCAAAAGCGACATACACCGGTTTCGCCAGCGGGATATAGATGCGGCGCAGGATGTAAAACCGGCTGGCACCTTCGACAATGGCCGCTTCCTCCAGCACCAGCGGGATACTTTTGAAGGTCTGTCGCAGCAGGAAAATGGCAAATGCCGAGGCAAAGTAAGGCAGGGCGATCCCCAGAAGCGTATCGCGTAGCCCCAGCGCGCCAATGGTCTGGTAGTTATTCAGGATCAACACATCGGGGCTGATCATCAACTGCAGCAGCACCAAAGCAAACAACAGGCCCGCCCCCTTAAGCCTGAATCGCACCAGAGCGTAGGCGGCCATGGTGGCCAATATCAGTTGGCAGAACACAATCAGCAGCACCAGCATGATGGTGTTGAGGAAATAGCGGCCGAAAGGCGCGGCATGCCAGGCATTGATAAAGTTCTGGGCAGTTAACGGCGAAAACAATGAAAAACCGCCCTGATCGGCCGCGGGATGAATAGCCACCCAGGTGGCAACCAGGATCGGGAACACCCACAAAATTGCGGCCCCCCAGGTAAGCAGCCACCAACAAAGGCGGCGTAGCGAAATACTGCGCGGCGGCGAGGACGTGATGGAAAGGCTCATTGGTAGTGGGCTCGCTTATCCAGCAGATTGAATTTAATTAACGCGATGCTGGCTAAAATGACCAACAGCACCACGGTCATCGCCGAGGCGTAGGGCAAATCCCAATAGCTGAATGCCGTGCGGTAGATGTAAAACAGCAGCAGGCTGGTGCTGTTGTCCGGCCCGCCGTTGGTCATGGCAATCACCTGATCGACAATGCGGAAAGCATTCATCGAAGCATTGATCAGAATAAATAGCGTGGTCGGCATCAGCAGCGGCCACTGGATGCGGCGAAAGAAGTAGCTGCGTGAGGCCCCCTCTATCTCGGCAGCCTCGGCCAGTTTGGGATCAATCTGCTGTAGGGCAGCCAGATAAAAGATCATAAAGAAACCGGCCTCGCGCCATACCGATACCGCCATCAGGCAATACAACGCGGATTGGGGATCCCCCAGCCAGTTGACCGCAGGCAGCGAAAACATGGCCAACAACTGATTCAGCAACCCTACCTGCGGGGTATAAAAAAACAGCCACAGATTGGCGATGGCCACCATCGGCAGCAGCGAAGGAATGAAGAAGGCGGCGCGGGCAAAAGCCGTGCCGCGCATGCGCCGGTTTACCGCCAGCGCCATCAGCAGTGCCAATCCTACCGCCAGAGGAATGGTGATGGCCGCATATAACAGGTTATTACGCAGCGCCAGCATGAAGGTTTCGTCGTCCAGCAAGGCACGGTAGTTTTCCAGCCCAACGAAGTGGGCCGGTCGGTTATTGTACGCCGCGCTGAACAGGCTTTCCCACACCGTGGCCAAAGCCGGGTAATGGGTAAAGGTGATCAGAAAAACCAACGCCGGCAGGACCAGCAGATAACCATAAAGCTGCAAAGAAAAGCGCTTATGGGCAGCGGCGGGTGCGGCAGAATGTGCTTGGGTCATGCCGGCTCCGGTTATTGGTAGCGTTGCAGCAGGCGGTCGGCTTGTTTTTGTGCACTTTCCAGCGCCTGCGCCGGAGTTTTACCCTGTGTCACTGCGGCTTCCACCGCGCGGTTGAGCAACTCCTGAATTTGCACGCTGTTATAGGTTGAAAGCTCGGGTTGTGAATATTTCAACTGTTCTCGCGCCACGGTCGCCTGCGGCACGTTGACGGCATATTCTTTCATGGTGTCGGTTTCCCAGGCGGCCGGTGAGGTGGCTACATAGCCGGTGGCGATGCTCCAGCGGGCGGCTTGTTCCGGCGCAGAGAGCCAGCGCATAAAGGTCACGGCGGCTTGTTGTTGAGCCGGGTTAGTGCCTTTGAACAGGTACAGGTTGCCGCCGCCGGTGGGGCTGCCGCGTTGGGTTTTCTCCGGCAGCATGGCGACGCCAAACGGGAACCTGGCGTTTTCACGTACCGTAGTCAGGTTACCGGTGGTGGTCACCATCATGGCGGTTTTTCCGTCGATAAAGTCCTGCGGCGTGGTGCTCCAGGTAATGGCACCTTTTGGCGAGACTTGATATTTCTGCGCCAAATCGCTCAGCCAGGTCAATGCCTCAACGTTGGCCGGGGTGTTGAAGGTCACCGCCGTACCCTTGCCGTTATCCAAATGGCTGCCATTGGTGGCGGCAATGCCCTGGAAAGTCCAATAGCCAATCGGGGTTGAAGGGATCTCGATTCCCCATTGTTTAACTTCGTTGCCGTTGCGAACGACCAGTTTCTGACCAAAATCGACCACCTGCTGCCAGTTGGCCGGTGGGATCTCGCCATCAAGCCCGGCTTGCTGGAACGCCTGTTTATTCCAGTACAGCACCACGGTAGAACGCTGGAACGGAATGCCCCAGACCTTACCCTGGATTTTGCGAATAAATGCCGGATAGAAGCCATCGATCCAGGCCTTGCCTGCCTGATCGTTGGCCAGATCGCTGACCGGTAAAATGGCTCCGGCGTCGATCAGCGAATAGGCTTCAATATCGCCAATTACGGCGATTTGCGGTGCGTTACCGCCACGGAATGCGGTTAATGCCTTGGTCACCGTAGTGGCATAGTCACCGGTATAGACCGGCTGAATACTAATATCCGGGTGCAATTTTTCGAAATCTGCCACCAGGCCTTCAACGGTATGGCTGATTTTGCCGCCGACCGCGATCGGATAGTACATTTGCAGTTTTACGGCATCTGCCGCCTGGGCAGAAAGCGTCACACCGGCCAGTAACAGGATGACAGCGCTTAACCTGGATAAACGGATCGAGACGGACATGGTATTCCCCTGAAATAAAATGATGTTTTTTGATTATTGAACGGCGTATTGATGAGTCACTGGCTGAAAAGCCTGCTCCATGGCGTGACAACGCTCACCACCGGAGGAAAACAGGTACTGCGCGTGCCCGGCCCATTGCAGACCGACCAGGCTGCCTTCGGTAAAGTGTTGCATGCCGGGAGTTTTGACCGTGATTTGCCCCTGAACCGCCGGCAGATGGCAAACGACGAGGGTATCGGCACCCATATATTCATAGCTGAGCACCTGGCAGGTAAGATTGCCGCTGCCCGGAGCACACAGGCTAATCTCTTCGGCGCGGATCCCCAGGCTCAGCGCCATTTCCTGGCTACCAAAGACGACCGGTAGCGGGGCGTTACCAATATGAAACCCATCACTTTTGCGCGTTAACGGGATGATGTTCATCGGTGGCGCTCCGATAAATTGCGCGACGAAAATGCTGGCAGGGTCGTTATATAAGTTGTCTGGGGTGTCGTGCTGCTCAATGCGGCCATCGTTCAGCAGAATGATTTTGTCTGCCATGCTCATGGCTTCGGTTTGATCGTGGGTGACATACAGCATGGTCAATCCCAGCTTACGCTGTAGCGCACGGATTTCCCGACGCATGCTCTGGCGCAGCTTGGCGTCCAGGTTGGATAAGGGCTCATCCATCAGGCACAGTTTGTTCTGGGCGATCACCGCCCGGCCCAGCGCCACACGCTGTTGCTGCCCGCCGGAAAGCTGCGCCGGCAAGCGATCCAACAGCGGCTCCAGTTCCATTAGCTTGCTGATATCGGCTAACCGGGCTGCAAAGTGTTGCTTGTCTTCCCCTCTGGCGCGCAGGCCAAACAACAGATTTTCACGCACGCTGAGGTGGGGGAATAGCGCGTACGACTGGAATACCATCGATAACTTACGTTGCGATGGCGGCAGGGCGGTCACGTCACGTTGCTGGATCTCAATTGTGCCACTGTCAGCGGACTCCAGCCCGGCCAGGGTGCGTAGCAGGGTAGACTTACCGCAGCCGGAAGGCCCCAGCAGCGCAACAAAATCACCTTCTTTTACGTCAAAACTGACGTCATCCAGCGCGGATTTATCGCCCCAGGTTTTCTTGATGTTACAAAGTGATAAATAGCTCATGGCGCTTCTTGAATTGGCGAGTTCTGCTCACCCTAGCTGGCGCGTATTTATCTGGTATGAATAATTAATGACAGTTGTATGTCGTAGCGGACGGATGTCCCTGCGGGAAAGATGGCTTGCCGACCGCCGTCCATGTTAAATTTGACCTTTGCCACTCCGTAGCCCCTGATGACAAAGAGAATTTCATATGGAACAACGGCTACCTGTGCCAAAGAAGTCAGGGTCTATGCGCACAGCCAAACCCCGCCGTCCGCATGGGCGATGGGTCTACTATATTCTGCACGAAGATATTTTGTGGCCTTGCCCGGTCAAGTGGGAGTGGGAAAGCAGTTTCCACGCCTGGTTGCCGTTTTACTACTCGCCCACTCTGGAATTTGTTGCCGGTAACCCCGCCAAGGCAACAAAAATCACTAAAACCAAGCGTTAATCATTATTCCGGCTGAAGAATTTCGTTTAACTATTTCGCAAGAAATAATTATTAACTTTATGTTTTTAAAGTAAACGTCAGATGGCTTGCCCTCAGGGGAGACAGTAACTACATTAACAACTGTACTTCAACTCACCTGAGGAGAGACATCCTATGAAAGCTGCCGTAGTCACCAAAAACCACAGCGTAGATATTCAGGAAAAGCAGCTTCGCCCACTGAAATATGGCGAAGCGGCGCTCAAGATGGAGTGTTGTGGCGTTTGTCATACCGATCTTCACGTCAAAAATGGCGATTTCGGCGAGGTTCCCGGCATCACCCTGGGCCATGAAGGGGTCGGCGTTGTGACTGCCATTGGCGAGGGGGTGACCTCGTTAAAAGTCGGGGACCGTGCCAGCGTCGCCTGGTTCTATCAGGGCTGTGGCCATTGTGAATACTGCGTCAACGGTAACGAAACCCTGTGTCGCTCGGTCAAAAATGCCGGTTTCAGTGTTGACGGCGGCATGGCCGAAGAGTGCATTGTGGTGGCGGACTATGCGGTCAAGGTGCCTGATGGCCTGGATCCTTTCGCCGCCAGCAGCATTACCTGCGCCGGGGTGACCACCTATAAAGCGGTAAAAATTTCCGACATCAAACCGGGGCAGTGGATCGCGATTTATGGCCTGGGCGGATTGGGCAACCTGGCGCTGCAGTATGCCAAGAACGTGTTCAACGCCAAAGTGATCGCCATTGACGTTAATCAGGGCCAACTGGATTTTGCCAAAGAAATTGGTGCGGATCTGGTCATCAATTCCAAAACTGAGAACGCCGAAGAAATTATCCAGCAGAAAGTCGGGGGCGCTCATGCCGCCGTGGTCACTGCGGTAGCACGTTCGGCCTTTAACTCTGCGGTAAATGCGGTTCGCGCCGGGGGCAAGGTGGTGGCCGTGGGTCTGCCGCCAGAGAGCATGGATCTGAGCATTCCGCGCCTGGTACTGGACGGTATTCAGGTCGTGGGGTCGTTGGTGGGGACTCGGGAAGATCTGAAAGAAGCCTTCCAGTTTGCCGCTGAAGGCAAAGTGACGCCGAAAGTGACCAAAAGACCGCTGGGGGATATCAATGCCATCTTTGAAGAGATGAAGTCAGGCAGCATCCGTGGCCGTATGGTTATCGATCTGACCCACTCTTAATCCTGCCAAAACCAAGGCCACCGCGGGGGGGCCTTGAGGCCGTTGACCAAGAACGCTGTTGTTTAATGGTAGGGGCGCTGCATGCTGCGCCCCTTTGCATAATTAATGGGTTAAATCGGGCCGAGCATGTTCGACCCTTACCGATTTAGCCCTTTCGCGGGTTTGTCAGCCATCTGAAGGCCACCAAATCAGAACAGCCCGAGCGGTTTGGCATCGTAGCTGACCAACAGGTTTTTCACCTGCTGGTAATGCGACAGTGCCACCTTGTGGGTTTCGCGGCCGACGCCGGAGTTTTTATAACCGCCGAAGGCGGCATGCGCCGGGTAGAGGTGATAACAGTTGGTCCACACGCGCCCGGCCTTGATGGCGCGCCCCATGCGGTAAGCGCGGTTGACGTCGCGGGTCCACAGACCGGCACCCAGCCCGAACTCGCTGTCATTAGCCAATGCCAGCGCTTCAGCTTCGTCTTTGAAGGTGGTGACGCCAATCACTGGCCCGAAGATCTCTTCGCGGAAGAAGCGCATGCTGTTATTACCGGTGATCAGCGTAGGCTGGAGATAGAAACCGCTCTGCAACGTTTGCTGATGGCTGGCACGCTCGCCGCCGGCGATAATTTTCCCGCCTTCGTTCTTGGCGATCTCGATATAAGACAGGATCTTGTCGAACTGCTGCTGAGAAGCCTGTGCGCCAATCATGGTGTCGGTGTCAAAGGGGTCGCCCTGGCGAATGGTGGTGATGCGCGCCAGCACTTTTTCCATAAATTGCGGGTAGATAGATTCCTGGATCAGAGCGCGTGAAGGGCAGGTACAGACTTCACCCTGGTTGAAGAAGCCGAGGATCAGGCCTTCAACTGCCTTGTCGATAAACTCCGGTTCGGCCTGCATGATGTCTTCAAAGAAGATATTCGGTGACTTGCCGCCCAGCTCGACGGTGCTGGGAATGATATTTTCCGCTGCACAGGCAAGAATATGTCGGCCTACCGGGGTGGAGCCGGTAAAGGCAATTTTATCAATGCGCTTGCTGGTCGCCAGTGCCTCACCGGCTTCTTTACCAAAGCCCTGCACTACATTGAGTACCCCGGCCGGCAGCAGGTCGCCAATCATTTCCAGCAACACACAGATGCTGAGCGGGGTTTGTTCCGCCGGTTTAAGCACCACGCAGTTACCGGCTGCCAGCGCCGGAGCCAGTTTCCAGGCCGCCATCAGCAGCGGGAAGTTCCAGGGGATAATCTGCCCAACCACGCCCAGCGGCTCGTAAATATGGTAGGCAACGGTGTTTTGGTCGATCTCGGCAGCGGTGCCTTCCTGCGCACGCAGGCATCCGGCGAAGTAGCGGAAATGGTCAATCGCCAGTGGGATATCCGCGTTCAGCGTTTCGCGGATCGGCTTACCGTTGTCCCAGCTTTCAGTCAGCGCCAGTAACTCCAGCTTTGACTCCATACGGTCGGCGATAGCCAGTAACACGTTGGAGCGCTCCTGCACGCTGGCTTTACCCCAGGACTCGGCGGCGGCATGGGCGGCATCCAATGCCAGTTCGATGTCTTTTGCGTCGGAGCGTGGAAACTCGGCCACCGTCTGGCCGGTCATAGGGGAGGTATCGGTGAAGTAGTTGCCTGAAACGGGTTCGACAAATTTGCCACCAATATAATTGCCATAACGTTGCTTGAATGAAACCAGCGAGCCAGGTAAACCGGGATGAACGTATTTCATGTAAACACCTCTTATGGGAACAGACTGTGTAGGGTTGACGCCTGACTGAGTGGCGCCATCACTCTACCCCTAAGCATTGCCTGTGCCACATTGCGTCAATGACAAAGGTGTAAAAACAAAAAAACATTAATATCAAACAATTGAATAAACAAAAACCCTTTCTACAGCAATAAAACCGCGGGCTTATTATTCATTTCTATTATTTTTTGTGTCCCATGTCGCAACGCATGGGGCACATTTATGATACAAAAATGCAACACTTTATTGGCGGGAGTTGGGGATGTTGCATAAAGACCAGACCACCCAAGCCGGGTTTGCCTCTGAGAGCGATAACCTGTCTGCATCCGGCTCACTGTCAGAATCCTGGCTACGCAGCCGGGGTTATGGCCTTAACCGGGCCGACGATTTGGTTCCTTTTATCCGACCGACTTTGCTCAATGAAGTGCGTGGGCAAAATGGCTGGGTGGCGCAACTGGCGCAGCCGCTGCTCGAGCGTCTGGGCGGCGAAATTAACCGACAACCCTCAATAGTGGTGATCTCTGATGCCAAGGGGCTGGTGCTGGAAACCTGCGGCAATAGCCATTTTTTGCGTAAGGCGTCGCGTATCTCGCTGGCTCCGGGCAATTTATGGGGTGAGCAGGAACGTGGCACCAACGCTATAGGTACCGCGCTGGCGCTGGGTGCGCTGTGCGAGGTTAATGGCGACGAGCATTTTCTTAATCAGAACACGGGGCTTTATTGCGCGGCAGCGCCAATTTACCGACCCGACGGCCTGATTGCCGGCGTACTGGACATTTCTACGCCGGCGCAACGCCCTTTCGATAACGCACGATCCTTGATTTTGCAGGCTGTCAGGCACATAGAGCACCAATGGGTGATGGGGTGTGTCACCGCTCAACACTGGACGTTGCGCTTGCACAGTGATGCGCGGGTGCTCGGCAGCGCCCATGAGCTGATACTGGTGTTTCGCGATGAGATCCTCACCGCCGCCAACCGGCTGGCAATGCAAGAGTTCAATCTTACCGCAGCCTGTTTTGGCACTCTGAATTTCGCCACCCTGTTTCCGCAAATGCAGCGTCAAACGCTGAACTCGCCACGTCAAACGCTGGCAGTCAATAATCGTCACTATTATTCGCAGTTGCAGATGCCGAAACGTCATTCGCAGGCGATCCGGCCGCTGCTGTCTGCCGTTGATCGTGACGGTGCCGACAGACAAAAAGCATTACGTATTTTGAATGCCGGGCTGGCGCTGTGCATTAGCGGAGAAACCGGCTGCGGCAAAGAGTACTTTAGCCAGCGGTTGTTTGAGGAAAGTCACCGGCGGCAGGGCAATTTCGTGGCGATCAACTGCGCTGCATTGCCTGAGAACCTGATCGAATCCGAGCTTTTTGGCTATGCGCCCGGTGCTTTTACCGGTGCCAACCCAAAAGGGTACCTTGGCAAGATCAGAGAGGCCGATGGTGGCGTGTTATTCCTGGATGAAATCGGCGATATGCCATTGAGCCTACAGACCCGACTGCTACGGGTTTTGCAGGAAAAAACGGTTACGCCGCTTGGCAGCCGTATCAGCTATGCCGTCGACTTTTCGCTGATCTGCGCTACCCACCAAGATTTGGCGCAGCAGGTGGCGGCGGGGGCGTTCCGTGAGGATTTGATGTACCGGATCCAGGAGTTTAACCTGCGCATTTTACCGCTTCGTCAGCGCGCGCACGTCGAGGGTTTTATCCTTAATCTGTGGCGTGAGCTGGGGGCCGAGTCTCGGGGTATCCGGCTGGCCGCGGAGACCGTCGCGGTGCTGGCTCGCTATCCGTGGCCCGGCAACGTTCGGCAGTTGTTGAGCACGCTGAAGGTGCTGTTGGCCCTGGCGGATGATGGCGAGCTGATTGCGCCTGACGCACTGCCGGAACAGTTTGAGGCCTTATCGTTGCCTCCAGATTCCCGCGCCGCGCCGCAGGAGATGCTGGACGCTATCCGCCACGCTAATGGCAATATCAGCCTGGCGGCGAAACGGCTGGGGGTTTCACGCAGTACGCTTTATCGCAGGATGGAGAAACACCGTGGGCGGGCAGTAGAATGACTGCCCAATAGCCAAGGCCCCTTTCGGGGCCTTGGCCTGAGGGTTATTTGTCGCCCAATCCCAGTGGGTTAATTTCAGAATGTTCGATTTTCTCGTCGCTTTCCGCCCAACGATCCAACACCTTCAGGTAGCTGCCATTGGCGATAGCGCTATTGAGCGAAGCCTGCACCGCATCCACCAGGCCATTGCCTTTTTTCACCGTAACGGCAATGTTGGCGCTGCGTGGCCAGCCGCCCGGTACGATGCCCACCAAGGTGGTTTTACCGTTCAATTTTGCCTGATAAGCACCGGAGACGTTTGGCCCAAAGGTTGCGTCAGCCCGGCCTGACTGAATAGCCAGCGTGGCGGCCGCCTTGTCGGTCACGTAAATCGGCTGGAGGGCGGGTAGCCCTTTGGCCTGATTCTCTTTATCCCAGGCCAGCAACACCGCTTCCTGATTGGTGCCGGAATCGACGATAATCTTCTTGCCGGCAATACCCGGGGCCGATTTTATCGAGGTGATTTTGCTGCCGGTCTTGACGTAGAACCCCAGCGTATCCTGGCGATAAGTGGCGAAGTCGAATTTGGTTTTCCGCTCCTGAGTCACGGTAATGTTATAAATCGCCGCGTCGTATTTGCCGGAAGTGACGCCCAGCGGCCAGTCCTCCCACGAGGTCGGTACCAGCTTGAGCTTCAGCCCCAGGCCATCGGCCACCAAGCGGGCAATATCCGACTCACTGCCAATCACCGTTTTATTATCACGGGCGTACAGCCCAAAAGGTGGGCCACTGCCCAGTATCGACACGGCCACGGTTAGCGTGCCCGGCTCGACAAATTTAAATCCGGCCGGGATCCTGGCCGCCGCCTCAGGGCTTTTTTGCGTATGGATCGGTGTTTCGTTGGCAACCAGGTCAATGCCCGGTGCGGCATGGGCCAGGGCAGAAATCCCCAGGAGTGCCGCCGCTGCGGTGAGTTTTGCGCTATACATCATTATTATTACCTGCATTATTAGGTGGTTGGGGCGGTCGACTCACTATCCTTTATGCCGCTAAATCTGTGAACGAACAAAATTGGCTAACTAATTTTAGAAATGTCAGGTTGCAGGATGGCTTGGCGGGGGCAGGTCATTGAGTGTTTGAAGAGGAAATAATGCTGCAATAAAAAAACCGACCGCCGGCAGCATCGCCGGGCGGTCGGTTATGGGGGATTAGTGCGTGTCAGCGCTTATCTTTTCTTCAACCGCCATTGGGGCCTGAAAGCCCTTGAGCCGCAGCGCGTTGCCGAGTACGAAGACGCTGGAGAGCGCCATCGCCGCCGCGGCGAAGATCGGTGAAAGCAATGTGCCGTTCAGCGGGTAGAGTGCGCCGGCCGCAACCGGGATCAGCACCGCGTTGTAGGCGAAGGCCCAGAACAGGTTCTGCTTGATGTTACGGATTGTCGCCTGGCTGAGTGCAATGGCATTGGGGACGCCGCGCAGGTCGCCCGACATCAGCACCACGTCAGCGGCCTCAATGGCCACATCGGTTCCGGTGCCGATGGCCAGGCCAACGTCGGCTTCGGCAAGTGCCGGTGCGTCGTTGATACCATCGCCCACAAAGGCCACCCGGGCACCGCCGCTGCGGAATTTCTTCAGCGCCGCGACCTTGCCGTCGGGCAGAACCTCGGCGGCAACTTCATCAATACCCAACTGTTTGGCAATCGCCGCAGCGGTGGCCGCGTTGTCGCCGGTGATCATCGCCACCTTAAGGCCAAGCGCATGCAGCGCCTTGATGGCCTCTGGCGTACTTTCCTTGATCGGGTCAGCGACCGCGATCACCGCCGCCAGACGGCCGTCGATGGCCGCATAAAGTGGGCTTTTACCCTGTTCACCGAGGCGCTGCGCGGCCTGTTGGAAGCTGCTTGCATCAAGGCCGAGCTGGGTCATAAAGCGGTCTGCACCGACGGCGACGGTGCGTCCGGCGACGCTGGCAGAGACGCCGAAGCCCGGTGTGGCATCAAAGCTTTCTATCGCGGCGAGCGTCATGTTCTGCTGCCTGGCTGCCGCCACAATCGCTTCGGCAATCGGGTGTTCGGAACGCGTTTCCACGGCCGCCACCAGGGCCAGAACCTCATCGTATTCAAAGCCTTCTGCGGGCACCAAATCAGTCAGTTCAGGGCGACCTTTGGTCAGGGTGCCGGTCTTGTCGAGCGCAATAACGCTGACATCGCGCAGCGCCTGCAAGGCCTCGCCCTTACGGAATAACACGCCAAGCTCGGCGGCGCGACCGGTCCCTACCATGATTGAGGTTGGCGTGGCCAATCCCATGGCACAAGGGCAGGCGATAATCAGCACGGCTACCGCATTAATCAGCGCAAAGGTCAGGGCCGGGGTCGGGCCGAACACCAGCCAAACCAGGAACGTCAGCGCGGCGGCGGCCATCACTGCCGGCACGAACCACATGGTGACCTTGTCGACCAGCGCCTGGATCGGCAGTTTGGAGCCCTGAGCTTCCTCGACCAGACGAATAATCTGCGCAAGCACCGTATTGGCACCGATTTTGGTGACGCGGAAACTGAAAGCCCCGGTTTTGTTGATGGTGCCACCGACAACAGCGGCGCCCACGCCTTTTTGTACCGGCACCGGCTCACCGGTGATCATGCTCTCGTCTACGTAAGAGGTTCCTTCGACGACTTCGCCGTCAACCGGCACCTTTTCGCCCGGACGAACCAGCACGATGTCACCGAGGGCCACCTGATCGAGCGGGATTTCGACGGTTTCGCCATTACGCTCGACGCGTGCAGTCTTGGCCTGCAGGCCGACCAGCCGCTTGATGGCCTGTGAGGTACGCCCCTTGGCGCGAGCCTCTAAAGTCCGACCAAGCAGGATCAGGGTGACGATGACCGCAGCGGCTTCGTAATAGACGTTGGCGGTCCCCTGTGGCAGCACCTCGGGAATGAAAGTTGTCACCACCGAATAGCCGTACGCCGCCACTGTGCCGACCGACACCAGCGAGTTCATGTCGGGTGCGCCGCGCAATAGCGCCGGGATCCCTTTGCGGAAGAAACGCAGCCCCGGTCCAAACAACACCAGGGTGGTGAGAACAAATTGCAGATACCAGCTGGTTTGTTCACCCAGCACGCCCAGCACCCAGTGATGCATGGCGGGGATCAGGTGCGATCCCATCTCGAGAATGAACACCGGCAAGGTGAGGATGGCGGCAATAAGCAACGAGCGCCGTAATCCACGGGCCTCATGCTCACGTCGCTCGGTATCCTGATCCTCTGTGCTGGCAGTGGCGGTGGACAGGCGTCGTGGTCGGTAGCCTGCTTTTTCAACGGCGGCCTCAAGGTCTGTAATAGAGACGACACCGGCAAGGTGACGCACCCGCGCACGTTCGGTTGCCAGATTGACATTGGCCTCAAGCACGCCGGGTATTTGGTTCAGTGCCTTTTCTACCCGGCCGACGCAGGACGCACAGGTCATCTCCTCGATGACCAGCTCCGTGGTCTCTTCACGCACGTTATATCCGGCGTTCTCAATGGCGCGAACCGCCGCCTGCGGGTCAGCCGCGCCGCTGAAGGTCAGATCGGCGCGTTCGGTGGCCAGATTGACCGAAGCGCTATCTACTCCGGGTACGGCCTTCAGAGCACGTTCGACACGGCCTACGCACGAAGCGCAGGTCATGCCATCGACCGGCAGGCTCAGTCGGCTGACCTGAGACATTGCCGGGGGGGAGGCGGGTTTGAGAGAAATGGAAGTCATTGAGCTGTCCCTTTATGCTGTCTGTTGGTGGAAAGCTTAAAGCTTCCCACCACGGGAAGGTCAAGCGGTTATTTTAGGGGCCGGTCTCTTTAACAACATACTGAGCGCGCGGGGCGCCTCAACGGCCTGGCTAAACAGAAAACCCTGGCCCAAATGATATCCGGAATTGCACAGCGTTTGCCGCTGCTGTTCGGTTTCAATCCCTTCGGCAATGATATCGATGGATAACTTTTGCCCCAGAATACCCATACTTTCCACGATGCCTAAAATAGCCGCTTCGTGGTTCATGCGGCGGATAAAGTCGCGATCCAGTTTTATGCAGTCCAGCGGGTAGTTCATCAGGTGGGTTAAGGAAGAGTGCCCGGTGCCAAAATCATCGAGCGCAATCCGTATCCCCATTTCCTTGAGCATTTGCAAAGCGCGCAGCACATACTTCGAACCGTGCTTGTTGAAGGCGTGTTCGGTCACTTCCAGCTCAATCAGGTGGTGAGGGATGTTAAACATCTGCACGCGCTGCAGGAATGTTTCGGCGTAGCTATCGCGTAAAAATTCGATAGGGGAAGCGTTCAGTGACACTGGCAAAACTTCGGCACCAGAAGCAAGCCAGGTCGAGATATCGGTAAACACTTTCATCTGCATGGTTTCGCCGATTTTGGTTGCCAGTTCGTAATCGTTAAACGCTTCGCAGACGCTATCCGGCATCTGGATGCCGTTTTGCGGACAATACCAGCGCAGCAGGGCTTCAAAGCCGACAATGGCGCCGGTTGCCAGATTAACCTTGGGCTGATAGCTGGGGCGGATCTGCTTGTTACGCACAATCTGACGGGCGTGATTAAGCTGTGTCGCACGTTCCCTGGCTTTATCCATCATCTGCGGATTAAACATATAAACGCCGCCACGGCCGCCGTCTTTGAGTTCGTACAGGGCGGTATCGGCACATTTCATCAATTCTGACGCGTCACGGGCATCCTGCGGGTAGAGGGCTCCGCCAATACTCATGCCACAATTAAGCGCTTTACCGCCATGCGTGACCGGTGCTTCAAGTTGCAGCAGAAAGTTATTGGCGATTTTGAAAATATCCTGCTCGTTTTCAACGTCGCTGATCACTACCGCAAACTCATCGCCACCCAATCGTGAGACAAATGAGTTAGCGTTCAAATCAGCCTTGAGTCGCCGGGCCAATACGCGTAACAGATGATCGCCGGCATCGTGTCCCAGGGTATCGTTGACCAGCTTAAAGTGGTCGAGATCCAGCAAAATCAGCCCAAGCGATTTATTCGTGGCCAGCGAGCGTTTCATTTCCTGTCTTAATCTTTTCTTGAATAACCGCCGGTTGGGCAGACCGGTCAGTTCGTCATATTCACTGGCGATCAGTAAGCGTTTTTCAGCTATCCGCTGAGAGGTGACATCGCGTGAAACGCACAATATATTTTGTATCCGGGAGTCCTTGTCGATCACCGGAGTGAGGATATTATCCCAATGCTGCAATCTGCCATCCGGGGTGGCGCTAAGGCCGGCGAATCTGGCATTTTTCCCGCTTAACACCTTGCGTAGCGCTTTTTTGCCACGCTGGCGAACTTCTTGCTGCAGCAAACCCAACCAGGGCATGCCAAACTGCTGCCGGTTCTCATCTACGCCCAAAGCGATGCTGCCCGCTTTGTTCATATGCAGCAATGAACCATCATTATTAATCACTTTGATACAGTCGACGCTGGCATCCAGCATATTTTTCTGTGCCGCCAACGTCTCGGCAATGATTTGTTTTTCCAGCATTTGCTGATGGATATCGGTACAGCTGAGAAACCAACGACATTGAGCGGAGTTCGGGTCTTTTTTTACGCCGCACGACAGTAAAAACCAACGATACTCACCGCTGCAATGGCGCAGACGGGCCTGATAAACGAACGAGGTGATGGCGGTTATCGACTGTTGCCACAACGAGTTGATGTGCGCATAGTCATCCGGATGCAGGACTTTCAACCAGCAGGCGTCTTGGTTATCAAATGAAGCAAGGCCGGTATATTCACACCACAACGTATTGAAATGTCCCCCGAGGCTATTACCTACGCCAATGAGATTCGGCAAACCGTTAAATATTTCATTAGCCATATCAACAGGATGACTGCCATCACTGCGCTCGGGTAAAACACTCATTTGTCATTTCCTCTGAAAACCGCTCGGCATTCACACCAATAATATTTTTTGCCAGCGGAAATCATCATATAGCCTGGCCTGTGCAATAAAAAACCACCAGAGAGAATGAGAGATAATCCCGGTCAACACATTAGGAATACTCTCGTATTTATATTTTTTGACTCATCCAATTTTCTCCGGCTGTTTTCACTGTTAACTATCATTAACCCTTATATCGACAGATATAAAAAAGCCCCCGTGATTAAGCGGGGGCTGGTGTAATTATAGCTTATGGGAGAATTTATTTATCAAGCGCATAAGCAATGACGTAGTCGCCACGGTCTGGCGATTGGCGTGCGCCGCCGGCGGAGATCACAATGTATTGTTTGCCGGTGACCGGCGAAACATAGCTCATTGGCGTGCCGCCGCTGCCGACAGGCAAACGTGCCTTCCAGACTTCTTCACCGGTGGAAGAATCAAATGCTCGCAGGTAATAATCCTGAGTGCCTGCAATGAACACCAGGCCACCCTGAGTGGCTAGTGTGCCGCCCAGCGTTGGCATGCCAACCGGCATAGGTGCGCGCATTTTGATGCCGAATGGCCCGGTATCCTGCACCGTGCCGGCCGGGACTTGCCACACGACTTTCTGCGTTTTCAGATCGATGGCGGAGAGGGTGCCGAAAGGCGGTTTCTGGCATGGAATGCCCAGCGGTGACATAAAGCGGTTCTTGTTCACGCCGTAAGGGGTCCCTTTCAGCGGCACGGCCCCCATCCCGGCGTTGACCGACTCACCGCCGTTGCTGGCTGGCGCGTTTGCATCGGTTTTCTGCGGGATCATCTGTACCCACAGGCCCAGACGCATATCATTGGCAAAGATATAGTGGTTGTTTGGATCGGTCGACAAACCGCCCCAGTTCATGCCACCCAGCGAACCGGGGAAGCTGAGCGAGATATCGGTGTCTGGTGCGGTGAACAGCCCGTCATAACGCATCGATTTAAAGCTGATGCGGCACATCAGTTGATCGAACGGCGTTGCTCCCCACATGTCGGATTCGGTGAGTTTTTGATTGCCGATCTGCGGCATGCCGACAGAGAAGGGTTGAGTGGCCGAGTACTGCTCGCCAGGGATGGTGCGGGTTTTCACCGGCAGCTCTTTCACTTCGGTCAAAGGTTTACCGGTATGGCGATCCAGCACGAAGAGCTGCCCGGTTTTGGCACCAATCACCAGCGCCGGTTTGCTGGTGCCATCCTTCATTGGGAAGTCGATCAGGCTCGGCTGCATGGGCAGATCGAAGTCCCACAGGTCGTTATGAACGGTTTGATACACCCATTTTTCTTTACCGGTGGTGGCATCCAACGCCAGGATAGAGGCACCGTATTTGTGATCCAGTGCGTTGCGGTTAGCGCCCCACAGGTCAACAGAAGAGCTGCCCATGGGCAGGAACACGGTATTCATCGCCGGGTCGTAGGACATCGGCGCCCAGGAGTTCGGCGTACTGCGCACGAAGGTCTGCCCCGGTTTCAATGCCGAATTCGGATCTTGATTACCCGGGTCGAACGCCCAGCGCATTTCACCGGTGATCACGTCGAAACCACGCAGTACGCCGCCCGGCATATCGGTTTGCACGTTATCGGCCACGCGGCCGCCGACCACGATGGTGGTACCGGCCAGAGTAGGGGCAGAGGTCAGTTGGTATTTGGGATCTGCAGCATCCCCCAGACCGGCCTTAAGATCGACTACACCCTGGTTGCCAAAGTTCTGACAGAACTCGCCGTTATCGGCATTGATCGCCACCAGGCGTGCATCGATGGTGTTCATCAGAATACGGCGCTGGCAACTGTCACCGGCCGCCAAAGTAGCAGGTATGGCAGGCGTTGAACCCGGCACCGTCGGCGCCGGTATTGGCTTGGTAACATCAAAGTAGGCCAGGCCGCGACAACGGTTCCAGACTTGAGATTTCGCGTTGATTTCACGCTTCCAAATCTCTTTACCGCTGTCGGCATCGACGGCGATGACATTATTATGCGGCGTACACAGGAAGACGCGATTACCGATTTGCAGCGGCGTTTGCTGATCTTCCGCACCGTTGCCGTCCGGGCTTAACGGCGTATCGCCAGTGTGGAAGGTCCAGGCGACTTTCAGCTCTTTCACGTTGTCGCGGGTGATTTGGTCCAACGCCACGAAGCGGCTGCCGCCAGGGGTGTTGCCGTAGTTGTCCCAGTCTTTTTGCTGTTTGGCTTTATCCACCGGGATCAACGGCAAGGGTTTTCCGTTGAAAGCAACGGTAGGGTGTGGCTGGAACATCTGCACAAAGGTGCCAACCATGCCAACCGCCAGTACCGCGCTGAGCAGGTAGGACAGCTTCGCCAGCGGCGCCTTGCCTTCCGATTTACGCAGTGTCGGCCAGCCCAGCAAGGCCAGTAGCATCAAACCGGTAGGGACCATTAAGCGTGAAACCAGTGGCCAGAAATCGAAACCGGCATCGTACACCGACCAAATCAGCGTGCCGATAAACACCAGCAGGAACAGCACTACCGCCGAAGATTTACGGCGGAAGAATTGCACTGCGGCAAGTAGGGTGACGATACCGGCAATCAGGAAGTAGCTGCTGCCCCCCAACGAGACCAGCTTGCCACCGGCAATGGCAAAGAATAAGCCGACTACGGTCAGGATTATCCCCAATAAACAACACCATAGTTTACATTTTATACCCGGACGGGTATTTGATTCAGGCATGGCTGACAGACTCCAAGATAGTGTTTTTCTTCATGTTTACCTCGAGTGATCGCGATTTTGCGTCCGCCCAATCAAAACGGAATTGCAACGCGGGGATCACGCGACGGAATGAATATATTGTACCATTTGATTCGTTAGCGAGTTAAGGATATGTTGCTTTTTGGCGGTAATTGTTAGCCTGGCGTGCCGTAAGGGCACGTTGACGACCTCCGTGCCATGAGGTAGCAGTAAAACGATCCCGTTGACCAAAGCTTGAATATTTGCAGACAGAATAGGCCCCTTGGGGATAGGTGTTCCTGTTTACTTTAGCTGAAGTTGCGCCATGAGTGTTTTGAAAGTCTGTTTAATACCTGACTTAAGGTGCTGAAACATAGAGGTACCGATGAGACAGTTAATGACCTTGAGGTACTCAGAAATACTCGGGGTGACGACAAATTAAAGAGTATTGGTAATTCCTATGGCACCCAGGTATCACAAATGTATGCGAACGATTCCCTAATAATATCAGGGTTATGGTTTTGGACGGCGTGGTGGATATAACAGATGACGGTAAAAAGGGGATGGGCATGCCATTGCGCTTTACGACGTTAATCAATGTGTGGATGATGAGGTTGTTGATTATCTATTAAACCCTGATGTGGCCAGGGATAATAAGGGGTGCTAACTTTCATGAGCAGGGAATAGCCTATTTTGTGCTTATATTTTTGGGGCTTGTCATTACAAATTAATTAACCGCAACCTTTTCGGTTTTTTTAGTTACATAAGGTTAAGGAATTTAATTCATTACGTTAACATTCGCGTTCCACTGTGCAGTGTTTCGATTGATTGGGCGTCATCGTTTTACCTGCACTGCATAGTGGACGCTAACCCGATTCAGAGCCCTTTAAAGCGAAAGATGAAAAATCTTGGGGTAGGTTTAATACGTATTTTTCCATTGCCCATTGTTAGCCAATAAGCCCAACGTTCCCTCCGGCATTAATGCGCCCGACATCGTCCCCTTAAAACTCCCGAATTTCAAAACGCTGTTTAACCACGCGCAAGACTAACTGTCGCAGCCAGCGATGAGCCACATCGGCTTCCAAACGTGGATGCCACATTTGCGACACGGTAATGCCCTGAGTTTTTACCGGCAGTTCAAAAGCAAAGAGTGTAGCGGTACCGTCATTGCCCACCGGGTGATTGATCAGAAAAGAGGCGGGCACCAGCGCCACTAAATCAGAGGCCTGAGCCACCGCCAGCGCGGCGGGAAAGCTCGGTACTACGGCGGCGACCTTGCGTTCCAGCCCCAGTTCGGTCAGCGCCTGGTCTACCGGCCCGGTTAATAGCCCACGGCGTGAGGCAACCACATGACCACAGGCGGCATATTGTTGGGCCGTAATCTCGGGCTGTTGTTCAAATGGGTGGCCTTTGCGGACTACCGCAACAAATCGGTCACGGAACAGGGCCTGCAATCGAATTTCCGGCCCCATTACCCCCAGCACGCCAATCTCAAGATCGACCAGACCTTCGCGCAAATGGGTGGAGCTTTTCTCTGGCTTGGGGGCAAAACACAGGCGTACCAAAGGAGCTTCCTTTGCGGCCGCTGCGATCAGCACGGCGCCAAAGGCTTCGACAAACCCTTCGTTGGCACGCAGGGTAAAGGTTCTTTCCAGGCTTGATAAACTCAGATCTGATACCGCAGGACGCAGCACCGCGCGGGCTTCGAACACCGCGTTTTTTGTTCGCTCACGTATCTCTTCGGCATAGGGCGTCAACACCATATTGCGGCCGGCACGCACCAGTAAAGGATCGCCGGTGACCGTTCGCAGGCGGCTAAGCGTGCGGCTCATCGCAGAGGCGCTTAATTTAAGACGGCGGGCAGCACCCGCGACGCTACCCAGGGTAAGTAGGGCATCGAGAGCAATCAGTAAATTGAGATCGGGGTCTGTCATCGGGCATCCTGAGCTATCTTTCGCCGGCAAGTGCGGGTCAAAAACCGCAGATTCATAAATTGATGTATGCCATTTGGTAGAGCTATCATCAAGCATTATATATAACGGATTATGGCAAATGCTCAGAAGAGATGATGTGATACCACGGGCCTACAAACAGGTGGATGTATTTACCACTTCACCCTTGCAGGGAAATCCCTTGGCGGTGATCCTGGAGGCGGATGGGTTGAATGAAATGCAGATGCTTTCATTAGCTCGCTGGACCAACCTTTCAGAAACGACGTTTGTTTTCAAGCCGGTTAATCCGGCTGCAGATTATCAAGTGCGTATTTTTACCCCCGTAAAAGAGTTGCCCTTTGCCGGACATCCGACATTGGGTACGGCTCATGCATTATTGGAAGCTGGCCTGGTGACCAAACAGCCGGGGGTTATTATGCAAGAGTGCGGAATTGGACTGGTTGCGATTAATATCTTCCCTGAAGGAACACTGGCGTTTGCCGCACCTGAAGTCACGTTTCGAACGCTGGCTATTGAAGAAAAGGAACGGCTAATAGCGGCTTTTCAGCTTGCGGTTATTGATACAGACCTGATACCGGTGATTGCCGATATGGGCATTCGCTGGCTTATGGTACGTATGCCAAACGCTCAATCCTGCCTGACAATGACGCCGGATCAAGCCATGATTAAAAAGCTGCAAATTGATTGCCATGTTGATGGCGTAGTGATTTATGGTGCCTATTCATCTGGTAGTCCAGCCGATTACGAAATGCGAGCGTTTCTGGTTGAATGGGATAAGTTGGTAGAAGATCCAGTGACTGGCAGTGCTAATGCGTGCCTGGCCCGTTTGTTGAAGGCGACCAACTTCCCCGACGGTGGCCAGACAGCACAGGGGTATCAGGTTCGACAAGGTACCCAACTACATAGAGAAGGCCGGGTTAGCGTTCATTTTATTCACGATGAGGCATGGATTGGCGGGCAGAGTTGCACGCTGATTAATGGCTGGTTGAACATTTAGGCGTAGAATAATTCACTGATAGGCATCATTGATTTCACAGTGGGTGTTCATCAATAAATAAAAAGCCGATAACCCGCAAAGGTTATCGGCTTTTCGCTTGGTCAGGGCAGGTGGATTAGGCGGCAGGCAACTGCTGCGCGGTTTTTTCCACCAGTGCCAACAGGACTTTGATATCGTCCAGGCTGACCGTTGGGTTTAACAGCGTCATTTTCAGGCAGGTTACACCATTAAATTCGGTCACCCCGACGTTGGCACGACCTGACTCCAGCAAGGCATCACCAATTCGCTGGTTCAACAGTGCCACAGCGGCATCGCCGCTGGCGGCTAATGACTGCGGACGGTAGCGGAACAGCACGCTGGCCAACTGTGGCTGCATCACCAGTTCCAGCGCCGGTTGGTCGCCAATATAGTGGGCAACCTGTTGCGCCAGTGTTACGCCGTGATCGATGATCGCGGCGTATTGCTGTTGCCCTAATGCCTCCAGCCCCATCCACAGTTTTAAAGCGTCAAAACGGCGGGTGGTCTGCAAGGATTTGGACACCAGGTTAGGCACGCCCTGGGCTTCGTCGAATTCGGAGTTCAGGTAGGCCGCCTGATAGCGCATCAGCTCATAGTGACGGGCCTCTTTCAGCAGGAAGGCACCGCAACTGATGGTCTGGAAGAATTGTTTATGGAAGTCCAGGGTAATGGAATCCACTAATTCAATGCCGTCCAGATAGTCACGGTACTTCTCGGAAAGCAGCAGCGCGCCACCCCATGCCGCATCAACATGCACCCAGATCTGGTGTTCTGCCGCCAACTGCGCAATCGCACGCAGCGGGTCGATAGCACCGGCATCGGTGGTACCTGCGGTGGCAACAATCGCGAGGATCTGTTCGCCATTGGCCTGGGCTTGCGCCACTTTTTCGGCCAGGTCGTTCACATCCATCCGTGCGAATTGATCGGTTTTCACCAGAGTAACGGATTGATAACCCAGGCCGAGCAACGCCATGTTCTTTTGCACCGAGAAATGGGCGTTTTCAGAGCATAAGACTTTAATCTTGCGCAGGTTACCGACAAGTCCATCCTGTTGCACAGAGTGGCCCTGCTTGGCGAAGAAGGCATCGCGTGCCAGCATCAGCCCCATCAGATTGCTCTGGGTACCGCCGCTGGTAAACACGCCGGCATCGCCAGGCTGATATCCGACCTGGGTACGCAACCACTCAATCAGCTTCATCTCGATGATGGTGGCAGAAGGGCTTTGATCCCAGGAGTCCATGCTCTGGTTGGTGGCGTTGATCAGCACTTCCGCGGCCTGGCTAATCACCAGGCTTGGGCAATGCAAATGCGCGACACACTGTGGGTGATGCACCGACAGGCTGTCTTTTAAAAAGTACTCAATCGCGCGTTCGATCGCCGCCTGGTTGCCCAGGCCCTGAGGATTAAAATCAAGCGTAATGCGTTCACGCAGTTCGGCAACGGTTTTCCCCTGATACATCTCGGGTTGTTGCAGCCACTGCACCACCGCCTGACTGCTTTGCTCGATCGCTTGCTGGTAGGCTTCGGTGCTTTGCGCCGAAGCGGCCAGAATCGGGTTTAACCGGGACATCGAATTCACTCCATACCTACAGGTTTGACGCCGGCGGCTAACAGGGCCTGTTCAAATTTATCCAGGAAAATGCCCAGTTCGTCGTTGGTGATCAACAGCGAAGGCAGCAGGCGTAGTACGTTGCCGTTACGGCCGCCACGCTCGAGGATCAACCCGGCTTCGAAACATTTCTTCTGCAGCAGGGCAGACAACTGAGGATCTGCCGGGTAACAACCCATATGATCCTGGGCTTCATCCGGTTTAACGATTTCCATGCCAATCATCAAACCCAGGCCACGCACGTGGCCAATGGCCGGATAACGTTTTTGCAGCTCGGCCAGCTTGGCTTTCAGCCATTCGCCTTGTGCAGCGACCTTAGCGGCCACGTTGTTATCTTTAAGATGTTGCAGGGTAGTCAGGCCGGTGGCCATCGCCAGTTGGTTACCGCGGAAGGTGCCGGTATGGTGACCAGGTTCCCAGGCGTCAAATTCTTTCTTGATACCCAGAACGGCCAACGGCAAGCCGCCGCCTACCGCTTTGGACATCACGATGATGTCCGGCTCAATTCCGGCGTGTTCGAAGGCGAACAGTTTACCCGTACGGGCAAAGCCGGCCTGAACTTCGTCGATAATCAGCAGAATGCCGTGTTCCTGAGTCACTTTGCGAATGCGCTGCAACCATTCGACCGGAGCCGGGTTGACGCCGCCTTCACCCTGAACCGCTTCCAGGATGACCGCTGCAGGTTTGCGCACGCCGCTTTCGACATCATTAATCAGGTTTTCAAAATAGTAGGTCAGTGCTTTAACGCCGGCTTCGCCGCCGATACCCAGCGGGCAGCGGTACTCATGCGGGTAAGGCATAAACTGAACTTCCGGCATCATGCCGTTAATCGCTTCTTTCGGTGACAGGTTGCCTGTGACCGCCAGCGCGCCATGGGTCATGCCATGGTAACCGCCGGAGAAGCTGATCACGCCAGAACGGCCGGTGTGCTTTTTCGCCAGTTTCAGTGCGGCTTCAACCGCATCTGCGCCTGAAGGGCCACAGAACTGCAGGCAGTATTCCTGACCTTGTCCTGGCAATAAAGAGAGCAAATAAGCTGAGAACTGATCTTTCAACGGCGTTGTAAGATCGAGGGTATGTAACGGCAAGCCGCTGGTAATGACATTTTGGATGCTTTGGAGGATGTCAGGATGGTTATGACCCAGAGCCAGCGTACCCGCACCAGCCAGGCAATCAAGATATTGATTATTCTCAACATCGGTGATCCACACGCCTTGGGCTTTCGCAATTGCCAACGGCAATTTACGGGGGTAACTCCTGACATTCGATTCAAATTCGGCTTGTCTCGCCAAATATGTTTCGTTGTTTACATTTTCTAAATTCACACCGAAATTATCAATACGGACTTTATCCGTCATCATATCTCTCCTACAACTGGGGGTATCAGTAACGCCCTAGTTGAATTATTAAATTGAATGAGTCACTACCGTGAAAAAACGCGCCCAATATATGGCTTTTTACCCCCCGGCTCAATAGTTATTTAGCCGGGGGGTATTTAATATTTTTTCTATTAAAAACAATAAATTGGTGGTTTGTTGGCCAATAATGCTGCCGTATGCGCGTAACGGGAGAGTTGACAAGGCACGGAAAGTTCCCTCAGTAAAAGTAGAGGTACTAACCCAATGCACTTATTTTGCTGACAATTTTCTGATCGTGTCCGGGTTTACGCGTGGGTGTTTTTTAAGCAATAACTTATTATAAATAAATCGCTGCTTAGAAATTAAGCGAATTTAGACCGGCATAACCTGATTAAAAGAAGGGTTTTCTGTCGTTAAACCTAAAATATTGAGGGTTTTATTGACGTTTTGTCTGCATGATTAATTCCTCCCAAGGGTCAGTAAAACCAGCAGAACCGTCTAAGCTGAATGAAATAAGTCATTTACGGTGCGGTGTTAAGCCATTAAGGGTAACGGCTAGCCCATGCAGGTTGTGAATCAGCATCGCCCAGAAAGGATAAGCCGGAGCAATCTATGTACGAACCCTGTTTTCCAGAAAATGAAACCGAACGGCTATCGGTCCTGCACTCACTGAACATACTGGACACGAATTCGGTAGAGAAATTAGACCGGGTCACGCGCCTGGCCGCCAAATATTTTGGCGTCAGTATTGCCCTGATTTCGTTAATCGACCGTGAGCGCCAATGGTTCCTTTCTCGCTCGGGTTTGGAGGCACGGGAAACGCCACGCAATATTTCGTTTTGCGGTCACGCCATTTTGCAGCATGACGCGTTGGTGGTGCCGGATACCGCGGTTGACCCGCGTTTCTTTGACAACCCCTTGGTCACCGGCGGGCCAAAGATCGGTTTTTATGCCGGGCACCCCTTGTTGTCACTGGATGGTCTGCCGTTGGGCACCTTATGCATTATCGACGGTCATCCCCAGGCGTTTTCTTCTGAGATGGTGCATGATTTACGCGATTTTGCCGCCGTTATCGAAGAGTATTTGCACAGCATTGAGCGTGATATCTATACCGAGGATCTGAAATCCAACCTGCAACGTACCGAAGCCCTGTTTGAGCAGACCTTTTCACAGGCCGCAGTGGGCATGGCCCTGGTCTCATTGGAGGGATATTGGTTACGGGTGAATCCGCGGCTCTGTGAAATGTTGCAGTACTCTGAGCGGGCACTGTTGGAGCGTACCTTCCAGGACATTACCTATCGCGAAGACCTGCACAACGACCTCGGACTGTTGCAACAGTTATTGGCCAATGAAATAGACACCTATTCGATGGAAAAGCGCTATATGCGCGCTGATGGTACAACAATTTGGGTCCAACTGACGGTGTCGCTCAATCGTATGCCTAATGGCGAGCCTCATCACTTTATCTCGGTCATTGTCGATATCAGCGAGCGCAAAGCGGCAGAAGCTGACCTTTATGCGCTGCAACATGAGCTGGAAGACAGGGTAGTGACACGTACCCGTGAGTTGAATTTTGCCGTCAATAAACTCAATCTGGAGATTGCCAATCGGGCGCTCACCGAGCTGCAATTGAGTAGTGAAAAAGAACGTCTGCGGGCCATTACCGATAATATGCCGGCCTTGATCAGTCAGATTGACGCCAATGAACGTTTTCTGTTCGCCAACAGCGCTTACAAAAGCTGGTTTGACCTGGATGAATCTCAGCTCAATGCGATGACCGTACAGGCATTTATGGGCGACGAGGCTTATGCCGCAGCCAAGCCCATGATTGAACGGGCGTTACAGGGGGAAACCGTCAGTTTTGAGAATGAACTGCAAACGCGCCAGGGGACGGCGATCATTCATAACACCCTGGTACCCAGTGAAACCCAGGGCTTCTATATTCTTTCCATGGATATTACCGAGCTTAAACGTTTGCAGCGGCGGTTAGAGTACGACGTGTCTCATGACATGCTGACCGGGCTCACCAATCGGCGAGCTTTCCTGCTTCGGTTAGGCGCAACGCTGCAGGCTTGTTGCCCACAGCAGCAGATGGCTTTATTGTTTATCGACCTCGATGGTTTCAAAATGCTTAACGACAGCTTTGGCCATGATTTCGGCGATCTTATCCTGAAAACCTTCGCCGAGTTGCTCAGTGTCTGCGCCGGGCCTCATCACAGCGTTTCGCGCCTCGCCGGTGATGAGTTTACTGTCATCCTCTGGCCTTTGGCGCATCCACAGCTGCAGGTCAGTGCGTTTTGCGAGAGCATATTGGCCAGGCTGGCGGCGACGCAACAGGTTGGTAATCAAAAAGTGACGCTCTCCGCCAGTATCGGCGCAGCCATATCCTCAGGCGGCAACATGACGGCAGAAGCTCTGCTGACCAAAGCGGACGATGCCATGTATCGGGCCAAATCCGCCGGGAAAGGGACCTATTACATCCGTTAATCGGCGTGTATGACATTACTCCCAGTGAGTGTCCTCCGACAGAGGGGACATTAGCGCTTCTCTGACCAGCATTACGGCCTTTACTTCCCTTTTTTTTCAACCAATATGGTCCGACTGAAACGACAGTCTGGAGAAAAGTATGGCCAACCCGTATCGCGAACTGCTGACAACCCCGGGCGTAAAGGGGTTAGTGTTCGCGAGTTCTATCGCCCGTTTGCCACAGGCGATGATCGGTATCGGTATCATTACCATGCTGGTACAACAGAGCAGCCTTTATTGGTTGGCTGGGTCAGTGGCCGGCATATTTACGCTGGCAAACGCACTGATTGGCCCGCGGATTTCCAAACTGGTTGATCGGCAAGGGCAGCGGCGGGTGCTTCCCTGGGTTACCGCTTTCAGTATTGCCATGCTGCTGGCGTTGATGACAGCAGCACATCGGCAAGCCCCAATCCCGGTGCTTTTTATTTTTGCCGCACTGGCAGGCACAATGCCGAGCATGCCTGCGATGATCAGAGCGCGATGGACACTGCTTTTTCGTGGTAAACCCCAACTCCACACCGCGTTCTCCCTTGATACCGTGCTGGCAGAACTGACCTTCGTTATCGGTCCGCCTTTATCGATTGGCCTCAGCACCAGTCTTTTCGCCGCAGCAGGTCCGCTGGTGGCTGTTCTGCTAATGGTGATTGGCGTAACCATTTTTCTTCTGCAACGACAGACGGAACCTAAGGTGGTCAAAAATACGGGTGAGCATACAGGTTCAGCCTTGCGTATCCCCGGTATGAGTACCATTGTCTTGGCTCTTTTGGCGATGGGGGTGATAGGCGGTTCAATTGATGTGGCTGTAGTGGCTTTCGCCAATGTACAGGGTTGGCCAACGGCCGCCAGTTTGATTCTGGCCGCTTACGCACTTGGCTCGATGGTGGCGGGGCTGGCATTCGGCGCCGTCAGGCTAACTTTACCCATCGAGCGTCAATTCCTTGTCGGCATACTGCTAACCGCAGCCACGGCCGTATTGCCGATTCTTTCTGCGGATGTCTATATCATGATGGGAACGATCTTTGTGGCCGGTATGTCCTTTGCGCCGACCATGGTGATCGTCATGAATCTCGGCACTATCCTGGTGCCCCCGTCCAGGATCACCGAAGGACTGACGTGGATGACGACCGGCATCAGTATCGGCGTGGCGCTGGGTGCTGCGCTGGCGGGCCTGGTGGTTGATGCCTACGGCGCACGCGCAGGCTTCGGTATCCCTATTATTGCGGGGCTTGTCATGGTGGTGGTGGTACTTATTGGTTTACGCACACTTCGTGCCGCTTCTGTGACGCACGCCGAACCCATATTATCTTAAGGGGGCGGCAGCCTGCTGGGCTGCCGTCAGGGGGATTAGAGGGGCAGCGAATCATAGTTTTTGCGACGGTAATTCAGCGCGGACAACGCCCACAACGCCACAAATAACGCGATAGCGGCGTAACCGACGCTGCCCATGTGGTCATTGAGGACTTCAACGCCGTGCCACAGTCCGCCTTGTAACCCCAATTTGTCGACCAACAACCCCAAACCCTCCAGGCCGCCGATCACCAGAGCAATAGCCACGCTGGTGGCGGTAATGGTCATATTGTAATACAGCTTGCGGATCGGTTTATTGAAGGCCCAGCCATAAGCGCCGACCATCACAAAATTATCCAGCGAGTCAATCAGCGCCATACCGCTGGCGAACAGCAAGGGGAACAGCATAATCGACCAGACCGACAGGCCGGAGGTGGCACCCGCCGCGGAGATGCCCAACAGGCCGACTTCGGTGGCGGTATCGAACCCCAGGCCAAACAAAAAGCCGACCAGATACATATGCCAGCTTTTATTCACCAGATTAAAAGCAAAGCGATACAGGCGCGTCATCACGCCGCCGGTGCCGTTAACCAGCAGGGCAACATCTTGCTCCCCCCGTTTTTCCCCGCGTTTCACCTGCCGGAAAAGGCGATACACATCGCGGAAAATCAACCCGTTCAGCAGTGCCATGGCCAACAGAAACAGCGAGGAGATCAGCGTGCCCAGTGTCGCACCGTACTGATGCAGCCAGCCAATGCGATCGCCAAATGCCAATGAAGTGGCGGCAATGGCAATGCAGGCCAGGATCACGATGCTGGAGTGGCCCAAAGAGAAGAATGCGCCGACGGAAACCGGACGCTGGCCTTGCTGCATCAACTTGCGGGTGACGTTATCAATAGCGGCGATATGATCGGCATCCACCGCATGACGCAGTCCGTAGCCATAAGCCAGCAAAGCGGCAGCGATTAACGCCGGGTAGCGATGGAATGCGGCAAAAGCCGCTCCCCAGGCCAACAGATTTAGCGCCACCAGCGCCAGTAATAACCAAAAGGCGCGGGGATGAGTGTGGAAAAACTCGCGGTTTAACATGTCAGGTCCTGTCAAAGGTAGAAGAGGAAGCCGGAGAGTGTTGGGCGCAGGCGACCAGCGCCTGACCCAGCGCCAGCCCACCATCACCCGCAGGCAGTTGCTGTGGCAGCAGTAACTGTAAAGGGGCCAGATGGTGCTGCAGGCGTTGACGCAGCAGGCGGTTATGCAGCACGCCGCCGCTCAACGCCACATGCTCAATGCCATACTGCAGGGCAAAATGCTTGGCCAGCCTGGCAAAACCCTGCGCCAGCGCATCGTGAAAGGCCCAGGCCTGTTGCGGGGCGGGCGCTTGCCAGGCCAGCCATCGTTGCCAGAACGTGGCAAGATCAAATTGCACGCCTATCAGTGACAATGTCACCGGATGTGGGCAAGGCCCACCTTGGTGCGCCAGTGCTTCAAACCGGCTGGCCGCTTCGCCTTCCCAACTTTGTTGTGCCGGGGCACAGCCCAGGGCGGCGGCGGCGGCGTCAAACAAACGGCCACAGGAGGAGGCCAACGGGGCATTAATACCGGCATTAATCGCTTGCAGCAGCGGTCGCCATGGGTAAGCCAACAGCCGTTCGGCCTGAGGGTAGCTTTGCCAGTCCGGGACGAAGCGCGCGAAATGTGCCAACTGGTTACGCCAGGGCTGTTGTGCCGCAAGATCGCCGCCGGGTAGCGCCACGGCGGGCAATCCCCCCAGATGGCGGCAACGGCGGTAATCGACCAGCAGACACTCACCGCCCCAAAGGGCACCGCCCTGACCGTAGCCGAGACCATCCAGCGCCAGGCCGATCACGGTACCGCCCTCCAGTGGCCAACGATGCTCGGCCAGGCAAGCGGCCAGATGTGCATGATGATGCAGCACCGGGGTCACCGGCAGTGACTGCCGGGCTGCCCACTGGTGGCTGACATAACCGGGATGGGCATCGCTGGCCAGCCGTTGCGGTTGGCAATGGTACAAACCGGTGAAGTGCCTGATGGCCTGTTGCCACTGCTGCTGAATATCCTCTTGCTCTAAATCGCCAAAATGCGCGCCGAGCAGGGCCTGATTTCCCTGAACCAGACAAAAGGTATTTTTGCGATCGCCGCCCACCGCCAGCAGGGCCTGCTGGGCAGGGAAGCCGGGCGGCAGCGGCAGGGCGTCGGGAACGAATCCGCGTGCCCGGCGCAGCATTTCATGACCCTCGGGGAGCAAACGCACCAGCGAGTCGTCAGCGCGTTGCAGGATCTCGCGATCGTGCATCAGCCACAAATCGGCAATGTCGACCAAATCAGCCAAAGCCTGCTCATTGGTTAACGCCGGGGCACGGCCGCTGGCATTACCTGAGGTCATCACCAGGGGGCGCTGTATCGCCTGCATCAGTAAATGTTGAATCGGGTTGGCAGGCAACATCAGGCCGACCTCATCCAACCCCGGAGCCACGGCGGCAGACAGCGGTGAGTAAGGGGATTGGGGGACCAGTACCACAGGTGCGGCGGACGAAGTTAACACTTCCTGTAATTGCGTCTGGTCAACGCCGTTGGCGCAGCGTACCAGCCAGTCGGCATCCGGCAGCATCACCGCCAGCGGTTTACCCGGCCGCCGTTTACGCCGGCGCAGACGCTCGATGGCCTGGGTGTTGGTGGCGTCGCAAGCCAGGTGAAAACCGCCCAGGCCTTTGATCGCCACAATCTGCCCGGCGGCCAACGCCGCAACCGCCTGTTGTAGCGCATGATCTCCCTGATGCTGGGGCAGCCCTTGTGCCAGACAGCTAAACAACTGAGGGCCACAGTCGCTGCAGGCCACCGGTTGGGCATGAAAACGTCGATCCCGCGCAGCATGGTATTCCCAGGCGCAGCGTGGACAGAGGGTAAAGGGCGCCATGCTGGTTGCCGGACGATCGTAGGGCATGGCGCGAATAAGGGTAAAGCGGGGCCCGCAATGGGTGCAGTTGATAAAGGGATAACGGTAGCGCCGATCCTGCGGATCGTTCATTTCCTGCAGACATTGTGGGCAGGTCGCGGCATCCGGCACGATCTGGGTTGCCATGGAGCCATTCTGGCTGGGGCGGATACTGAAATCGCTGGGGGCTTGCAGCCAGGTAAACGAACGCTGCTGAATACGGTCGATTTGCGCCAACGGCGGTGCCTGGTGGTGTAACACGTGCAGGAATATCTCAAGATCGACGGGTTGCACCAGGCGAATTTCCACCCCGGCGCTGTCATTCCAGACTTCACCACGCAGGTTGAGCTGTTCGGCCAGTTGCCAGACAAAAGGCCGGAAGCCGACGCCCTGTACTTTGCCGCTGATGCGCAGCAGTAATCCTGAATGGGACATAGTTAATTACCTTCTGCGGTTTTTTAGTCCGCTGAATCCCAACAAATTGGTCATCAGGAGGCACAGCCATGCGCTATATCCCCCTGACAATTTACCCCCTAAATAATTGGAGTTGCGTCAAGGCGGCAAGAGCGTGAATCCCCAGGAGCTTACTTAAGTAAGTGACTGGGGGGAGCGCTTGCAGCCAACACAGATGCAGCTTCAAGTATGACGGGGATTTACATCACGTCTTCAGCCGCGCGACGCAGGCGGGCCTTCATCTCGCTATAGCTTTGCTGGGCATAGTTTTCCGCCCAGTTCTGATCGGCGATGGCCGCCAGTTTTACCGCGCAGTATTTGGTTTCCGGCGTTTTGGAGATCGGGTCCAAATTCTCCTGGGTGAGTTCGTTACAGGCACCGATCCACCACTGGTAGGTCATATACACCGCGCCCAGGTTAATACGCTCGTTATAGTTGGCACGGCTGATCACCTTGCCACGGCGCGAGCTGACCCACACCAGCTGCTGATCGGCAATACCCAGCGCTTCGGCATCCTGTGGGTTGACCTGCACAAAGCCGGGTTCATCCGCCAGGGTTTGCAGCGCGGCGCAGTTGCCGGTCATCGAACGACAGGAGTAGTGGCCGACTTCACGCACGGTACAGAGCACCAGCGGATAATCTGCATCCGGCACTTCCGCCGGGGCACGCCAGGTGGTAGCGAACAGCTGGCCTTTGCCGGTCGGGGTGGTGAACTGGTTGCCCTGATACAGGTAAGGGGTGCCCTGGCTTTCAAGCGTGGTACATGGCCATTGCACATGCCCCAGTTCACCCATTTTTTCGTAGGTGGCACCATAGAACAGCGGGCAAAGCTCACGCATTTCATCCCAGATTTGCTGGTTATCGTCGTAATGCATCGGATAACCCATCTCGGTGGCCAGCAGGCTGATGATCTCCCAGTCGCGTTTGACGTTGTACTGCGGTTCAATGGCCTTCTCGAAACGCTGGAACCCGCGATCGGCGCAGGAGAACACGCCGCCATGCTCACCCCAGGAGGTGGCTGGCAGGATCACATCGGCCTGTTCAGCGGTTTTGGTCATAAAGATGTCTTGCACCACCACAAATTCCAGCGCTTCGAACGCGCCGCGCACCAGGCTCAGATCGGCTTCGGTCTGTAACGGATCTTCCCCCATGATGTAGTAGGCCTTCACTTTACCCTCGTGCACCAAATGCGGAATTTCGGTGATGCGGTAACCGACTTCCGGGTCCATTTTGGCGGCATCGATGCCCCAGGCAGCGGCGAACTTGGCGCGTACCGCGGCGTCGGTGACGGCCTGATAACCCGGGAACTCATTGGGCAGTACGCCCATGTCACAGGCACCCTGAACGTTGTTCTGCCCACGTACCGGCCCAACCCCCACGTTGGCCCGGCCCAGATTACCGGTCAGCAAGGCCAGGCTGGCCAACCCTTTGACCACGTCGACCGCCTGACCAAACTGGGTGACCCCCATGCCCCACATGATGGTGGCAGAAGGGGCGCTGGCGTAGGTGCGCATCGCCTGGCGAATTTGCTGGGCGCTGACGCCGGTCAGCTGTTCTACCGCTTCCGGGGCGTAATCCGCTAACTGCTGGCGGTAAGCCTCGAAACCTTCGGTGTATTTCGCCACGTAATCGCGGTCATACAGGTTTTCTTCAATCAGCGTATAGGCGAAGGCATTGACCAGTGCCATGTTACAGCCGTTTTTGATTTGCAAATGCTGGTCGGCAATGCGCGCGGTTTCGATACGGCGCGGGTCGCAGACGATAATTTGCGCACCTTTCTCCTTGGCCTTCAGCACCCGGCGAGCCACGATAGGGTGCGAATCGGCACAGTTGTAACCGATGACCAGCAGGCATTTGGAGTTTTCGATATCACCAATCGAGTTGCTCATCGCGCCGTTGCCCAGCGTGGCCTGCAAACCCGCCACTGACGGACCGTGGCAGACGCGGGCGCAGCAGTCGACGTTGTTGGTCCCGATCACCGCGCGGGCAAACTTCTGCATCACGTAGTTGGTTTCATTGCCGGTGCCGCGTGAAGAACCGGTATGCATGATGGCGCTGGCACCGTGCTTATCCTTGATCTGCTGTAGCCGCTGCGCGGTATAGCTAATGGCTTCGTCCCAACTGACGGCCTCAAACTTGCCGCCTTTCTCACGGCGGATCAGCGGCTGGCTCAGACGCGGGGTCAGCAGTTTGGTATCGTTGAGAAAGTCCCAGCCGTAATAGCCTTTCAGGCACAGCTCGCCCTGATTGGTCACGCCGTCAGCCGCCTCGGCGCGGATGATTTTACCGTTGTCGACCACCAGTTTCATTTTGCAGCCTGCACCGCAGTAAGGGCAGACGGTTGTGATTTTTTTCATCGGTTCAGCTCCTAAAACAGTGACGACAGGGTGTCGAGCGCAGCGCGACGACGTTTCTCGGCGTTCATTTCCTGCAGCATGTTGCGGTCCACGCAGTGCAGCGCATTGGTCGGGCAGGTTTGCATACAGGCCGGGCCGCTATCACGGCCGATGCACAAATCGCATTTATGGGCTTCGGCTTTCTCGGTGGTGGCGCTCATCATGGCACCGTTCTGGCGGATAACCGGGCGGGTGATCACTTCCATCGCGCCGTAAGGACAGGCCACCACGCAGGTTTTGCAGCCGATGCAGCGCTCCTGCATCACCAGTACCATGCCGTTGGTGCGGCTAATCGCGCCATTGGGGCAAACGTTAGAACAAGGCGCGTCCTCACACTGGCGGCACAGCACGGCAGTGCTGACGTTAACGCCTTTGATCACATGCAGCCGTGGGGCGAAGCTGGCGGCGTTGAGCGCTGATATATCCTGGCTTTCGCTGTGTGCCATCACGCAGGCAATTTCACAGGTACGGCAACCGATGCACTTTTTAGGATCGGCGATGATAAACCGGTTCATCAATAACTCCTGGGTTACCCTTCATCCGGGTATGACTATGGAAAGATTGTGTCCTGAGTTAGGCATAAAGCGTGCCAACCCTGAAAATCAAGTAAAAGCAGAGGGTTAGCCCGATGGTGACGAAGTGACCGACGCCACGTCGGCAAAAATGACGATGCCGCGTCAGACATTCGTCACCACCAGTGGCGGGTAACCGCCGTTAATCGGCCAGTCATGCAGCCGTTGGTGCAGGGTGGTCACCGCACGGCGTACCGCCGGGCCGATCGGGTAGTAAAACGCCACCACCTCAGGTTGAATGCCGATAAAGGTAATATCCGGCACCGTTTCGCGCAGTTGGTCGATCAGGAAATTGAGCGGCAGGTTATGGGTGGTCATGATGAACATGTCGGCAATGTCTTTTTCATCGATCACCCGGGTTTCACCCGCGGCCAGCCCCATGTCGGTGGCATCGACAATCACCAACCTCGCAGGGCGCAGCTCGCGGATATGGCCAATGTCGTTTTCCGGTGCGGCCCCGCCGTCAATCACCGTCCAGCCGGCGGGGGGGGTGCCGGCACAGAGCTCTGCCAACAGCGGCCCGGCACCGTCATCGCCCATCATGCAATTGCCTACACACAATAAAACGTCAGTCATCATGCCTCCGGACCATCAGGTAAATGGCGGGTTCGTTTTCAATCGACTGCAGCAGGGCGATCAACTGTTGGCTCCAGTCTTCCTGTTGGGGGTTCATTTGCGGGGCGGCGGTGCTTAACGCAGTGGCCAGCAGGTGGGTATGGCTACTGTCGATACAAATTTCACCGAAGCGATCGACCCCTTCCAGCTTGCGCCGGGCGGTGCTGCCTGCGGGCAGCTGGGCTACCCAGGCGCGGAACCCGGCCAGCGGGCAACTGAGTTTGGCTTCCAGGCAGTCGATCACCCCCAGATGGTGGCCAATCGCCAGGCTGTAATAGATCACCTCCTGGGCTTTGGGTGGGGCCTTTTTCTCTTGCACGAATTTGCGGCTCAGGGAGTAGAACACCACCTGCGCATGGGCGTGGTTCATAGTCGCAGCTCCCCCCGCAGTACCCGTTGATAGATCCCCTGCAAGTTGCCGACAATCTCGCTCAGACGCATATCGTCCTGCTGTTGCAGGTAAGCGCTAATGCGCTGTTCAACCGGCAGTGGGCTGTCTGCGGCCAACAGTTGCATAAACTGGTCGGCGATCTGACGGCCATAGCGATAACCGGCCATTCGTCGTGCTTCGCGATCCAGCAACACCCGCAGCGGCTGGGGCAATGCCGGGTGCAACAGGCGGGTGGCCTCACCCTGGGTTTCGTCATGCTGACGGCCTTTGATTTTCTGATCCAACAGGCCGAGTGCCATGGCAAAACCATAAATGGTGGCAGCCGGGGTCGGCGGGCAACCGGGAATATAGACATCAACCGGGACGATGCGATCGGTGCCGCCCCATACGCAGTAGAGATCGTGGAAAATGCCGCCGCTGTTGCCGCAGGCGCCGTAAGAAATGCTGATTTTCGGATCGGGCGAGGCCTGCCAGGCGCGGATCGCCGGGATACGCATGGCGCGGGTAACCGCCCCGGTAAACAGCAAAATATCGGCGTGGCGGGGTGAGGGAACCACTTTGATACCGAAGCGTTCGGCGTCGAACAGCGGGGAAATGGCGGCGAAAATTTCAATTTCACAGCCGTTGCAACCGCCGCAGTCCACCCGGTAAACATAGGCCGAGCGGCGGATATCCTTCAGCAGGGTGGTTTTCAGCTTGGCGATACTGTCGTCGAGGGTGATTGGCACCGGCAGGCCATTCTCGTCGCGCGGGCCAATCAGGGGCGGATTCATGAGATGACCTCCCGGGTCAAATGGCGGCCAACGTCAATGCGATCGGCCTGGGTCAGGTTTTGCTGCTGTTTGCAGGCCGGGCAGGTTTCAAACTGCGTGCGGCGCGCGGCGGTTTCTGTACTGCTTAGCCCAAGCAGCGCCATGGCATAGTCAATTTCCTTCTGCGACGCATAGGCTTTGCCACATTGGCGGCAATGGCAGAGGGCAAAGTCGGCTTGCTCGTACAAATCCTCTTTGCGCCACACTGCCAGCTCAAACTGCTGCGAAAGCCGGATGGCGGCGGTAGGGCAAACCTCTTCGCAGCGGGCGCAGAAGATGCAGCGCCCGAGAAACAGCTGCCAGCGCACCGTGCCGCCGGTCAGGTCAGTCGTCATACTCAACGCATTGGACGGGCAGGCGTTGGCACAGGCCCCGCAGGCAATACATTGCTGCGGGTTGTATTCGGGTTTGCCGCGAAAGTTCGGGTCGACAACCAACGGCTGGGCCGGATAGGCGACGGTGGCCGGCCCGGTTTTCAGCACTTTTTTAATCAGTTTCAGCATGATGGGCTCCGGTTAGAACGGTTTGTTTTTCCGTTCGATGCCATAACGCTCAATCTCTTTGTACGGCACGATGATGGACTGGCGCTTGCGTACGTCGACGATGGTCATCCTGTCGGTACAGGAGTAGCAGGGATCCAGACTGCCGATGATCAGCGGGGCGTCGGAAACCGTATTGCCACGCAGCATGTAACGCAGGGTTGGCCAATTGGCGTAGGTCGCGGCCCGGCAGCGCCAGCGGAACAGTTTTTGGTTGTCGCCGGTCATGCTCCAGTGAATATCATCACCGCGTGGGGCTTCGGCAAAGCCCAGGGCAAAGCGGTGCGGGATATAGGTGAAACCGTCCACCGCCAGCGGCCCGCTCGGCAGGCTTTGCAGGCCGAACTCGATGATGCCGAGCGAGTTGAACACTTCGTGAATGCGCACTTTAAGCCGGGAGTAGACGTCGCAGCCGTCTTCCACACAGAGTTCCACCGGCAGTTTGGCGTAACCGGCAAAGGGGTGATCGAGACGGGTATCGCGGCGGTGGCCGCTACCGCGGATCATCGGGCCGACGTTGCTGTAGTCGCGAGCCACCTGCGGATCGAGACGGCCGATCCCGACGCTGCGCTGTTCGGTATTCGGCGTGCTGAGCAAGATATCGACCAGATCCACCAACTCACTGCGCATTTGCGCCGCCAGCCGCAGGGTTTGCAGCATGTCGTCTTTCAGAATGTCGCGGCGGATGCCGCCAATCAGGTTCAAACCATAGGTTTTACGCGCGCCGGTCAGGATCTCCGCCATTTTCATCGACTGTTCACGCACCCGGAAGAACTGCATAAAACCGGAGTCAAAACCGACGAAATGGCAGGCCAGCCCCAGATTCAGCAGGTGGCTGTGCAGGCGTTCCACTTCCAACAGCACTGAGCGGATCATCTGGGCGCGTTCCGGCACCTGAATGCCCATCGCGTTCTCCACCGAACTGGTGTACGCCACGCTGTGGGTAAACCCGCAAATGCCGCACACCCGGTCCGACAGGAAGGTCACTTCGTTGTAACCCATGCGGGTTTCGGCCAGTTTCTCCATGCCACGGTGCACATAGAACAGCCGGTAGTCCGCATCAATGATGTCTTCGCCGTCGACGAACAGGCGGAAATGCCCGGGCTCATCCGAGGTGATATGCAACGGGCCGATCGGCACCACGTTGGCTTTGCTACCGGCCAGGCTCTGGAAAGGATAGGTTTCCACATCGGTGGTTGGCGCGGGCCGTTGGCGATAATCCATGGCGTCTTTACGCAGCGGGTGGAGATCGTCCGGCCAGTCGTCCGGCAGCACCAGTCGGCGCTCATCCGGCAGGCCAACCGGGCGCAGGCCATACATGTCGCGCACTTCACGCTCACCCCAGACGGCTGCGGGCACCCGTGGCGTCACGGAAGGGAACTCCAGCGTTTGGGCGTCAACCTCGGCCCGCACCGTGATCCAGCATTTGGTACCTTGCTCCATCGACAGCACGTAATACAGCGCGTAATTACCGCACAGCGTGCGTTCGTCGTTACCAAACAGCACCGACAGCCAGCCGCCCTGTTGGTAATACAGCCATTCCACCACTTCCGGCAGCGCGTTGAGTTTGACGGTCACCGTCAGTTGGTCGGCCGTTTGCCATTCTGCCGCCAGCATGGCAGCGGGGAATTGTTGCTGTAATGCCGCCAGGTAGTGCTGGCCTTGATGTTCGTTAGTCATTATTGATTGCCTTAATCATTATTCAGCCGACGACCAGCCAGGAAACCAGCGCCAGAAAAGCCAGCCCAAAACCGGCCCAGGTGGTTCTGCCCGTCTTGAGGAAGCGCAAACGTGCCACGCTGTTTTCGAGAACCGCGATCAGCACTACCGCACACAGCAGCTTGAACAACGCCAGCACCAGTCCCGTCAACAACTGCGGGGCAGTGAGCTGTGCCGCCTGGCCCCAGGGCAGGAACACGCCGAGGAACAGCTGCAACACCACCAGTTGTTTGAGGCTGATGCCCCATTTGATCACGCCGAGTTCGGCGCCGGAGTATTCCGTCAGCGGGCCTTCCTGCAGCTCTTGTTCGGCCTCCGCCATGTCGAACGGCAGCTTGCCCATCTCGATATAGGTGGCGAACGCGCAGGCCAAACCGGCCAACAGCAGTGGCAGCCAGGCGTGATGCGGCAAATCCAGCAGGCTTTGCACCATGGCGCTCAGTTGGGTAGAACCGGCGACCAGAGCCGTTACCCACAAACCGAGCAACAGAATGGGTTCAACCAAAATGCCCAGCACCGCTTCGCGGCTGGCGCCGATAGCGGTGAAGGGGCTGCCGGTATCCAGCCCGGCAATGGCGAACACAAAGCGCACCACGGCGAACAGGTAGATCAGCGTGATCACATCACCAATCGCGGGCAGCGGTGAGGCGGTGGTCAGCATCGGTAGCGCGCAGGCGATGGCCAGCAAGGTGCCGGTCAGCAAGTAAGGCATGGCGCGAAAGGCCAGGCCGGAAGCGCCTGGTGCCACGCTTTGGCGTTTCAGCAGTTTGGCGATATCACGGTATTCCTGTAATACGCCGGGGCCGCGTCGGGTATGGATGCGGGCACGCAACACCCGGCTGATGCCGGCAAACAGCGGGGCAACAGCCAGTAACAGCAGGGCCTGCGCCAAACCGAGTAACACATAGGGGTAGGTCATCGTTATCTCCTCAGGCAAAAGCCACGACCAGCAGCACCGCCAACTCTACGGCGGCCAGACCGCGGCAGAAGGCAACGAATGCGTTACGGTGTAACCCATCACTGACCCTTGCAGGCAGCCAGCGGCGCAGTTGGTACAGCGGGGCAAACATCACCCGCAGCGGTTGGGCAAAGCCGGTGGCGGTGATCACCATCGCGTCTTCATGCCCATAACCGCAGGCCCAGGCGCTGCCTTGCACCCGATAAGGCTGGCGATGTGTTTGATAACGCGCCGCGATCAACAGCGGTAGCAGTGGCATTGCCAGCAATAAAATGGCGAGCAGTGGGGTAGAAACCAGTGAACCGCCGACAGAAAGGGAATGTTCTGGCGTGATGCCAATCAGGCGGGCAAACAGCGGAATGGCCCAGGGGGCCCCGAGGCCGCAAATCAGACACAGCAAGGCGGGCAGCGCATGGCTCAGCGTCAGCCAGACATTGGCCTGTACGGCATTTGCCGCAGCGGCGCAGCGTGGTGCACCCAGACAGGCAACGCCAAAGACCTTGCTGACGCACATTACCGCCAGCGCACCGGTCAGGGCCAAAACCACGGCCAGCAGCGGGCCGAACAGATGGCCAATAAAGCCGGGTGCTGCGCTAAAGCGGAACAGTCCCTGGTAGATCAACCATTCACTGGCAAAACCGTTCAACGGCGGCAATGCGGCCATCGCCACCAGGCCAATCAGCAGAGAAATGGCAGTCCAGGGCATCAGCCGCGCCAAACCGCCCATCTTTTCCATGTCTTTCAGCCCGGTCTGTTGTTCAATCGCGCCGGCTGCCAGCAGCAATGCGCTTTTAAACAGGCTGTGGTTTAACAGATGGAACAGACCGCCGATCAGGGCGAACGCGGTTAATAGCGGTTGTTGTAGCGCCATGCCGACCATCCCCCCTCCGATGCCCAGCAGGATGATGCCGATATTCTCCAGCGTGTGATAAGCCAGCAAGCGGCGCAGGTCGTGCTCCATGAGCGCATACAGCCCGCCGAAAAAAGCCGTACCGGCAGCCAGCAACAAGACCAGTAATCCCCACCACAGCGGCGGCGTGCCCAGCAGATCCAGTCCTATCTTCAGGATGCCCAGCAGGCCGACTTTCATCAGCGCGCTGGAAAACAACATGGCAGCGGAAGCGGGCGCACTGCTGTGTGACTGTGGCACCCAGGCATGTAACGGCATCAGCCCGGCAACAATGCCAAACCCGGCCAGCGCCAGCAGAAAGACCGCGTTACGCAATGTCTCGGGCAATGGCGTAGCGCGGATCACGCTGAACTGCAGGCTGTGGCTATGGCAATAGATCAGCGCGAAGGCGGCGACCAACAGCAGGGTACCTAAGCGCATCAGCAAAAATTGGCTATGCCCGGCGCGCAGGCTTTTAGCGCTCGGGGCATGGACGATCAGGAAATAGCCGCAAAGCGCCGCCAACTCCAGCAGCAACAGCAAAGCCAGGGCGTTATCGGCCATTACCGCGGCGCTTAATGCCGCCAGCATCAGATTGGTTAACCCAGCCAACCGGCCACGAGCACGCGGCTTCAGCCTGGATAAGCTGCCTGCGTGATACAGCGCGGCAAAGACTCCGCAGAGAGCCATCACCAGCAGCAACAGGGCGTTGATGCCACTGATTTCCACCGCGTAATGCAGCCACGGCAAGCGGGCGCTGTGCAGCGGCGCAAACAGCATTTGCACCGCGGCCAACAGCGAAGCGACAGCACAGAGCAGACTGCCGCCGCTCAGCAGAGTGCTGACACGCGACCAGGGGGCCAGTAACCAGCCCAACAGGGCGCAGAGTAAATACCCGACCAGGGCCGATGTCAGCAGCAACAACGGGGCGGGCAAAAGGGCATATATCATCAATTTGGCTCCTTGTGGGATCCAGGGACGGCCGCAAACGGCAGCTCGGCGCTGAGCGCCTGCATCGCGTTGCGCCTTTTCTGTTCGCTGGCGTTGCGCACGTCTCGGTCGGTCACCAGCCGGATCGCCTGGGTCGGACAGGTGCGGATACAGGCGGGGCCTTCGGGGCTGAAGTCGCAGAGATCGCACTTCACCGCCACGGCTCGGACACCGGGCACACAATCCAGAAAGGGGCCGATCGGGCGCGGTGCTTTGGGCGCAGGTAATGCCAGTGAAGTGTTGCAGTCCGCAGGGATCGCCAGTGGGGTGCTGCCACCGAAACCAATGGCACCGAACGGGCAGGCAATGCCGCACAGCTTGCAACTGATGCACAGGCTTTCGTTCAGTACGATGGCGTCATCCTGATGACGAATAGCGTTGACCGGACACACCTGCGCGCAGGGGGCATCTTCACACTGGTGGCACATCGCCGGCGCAGAGTCGCGGGCGTTGCGAATCACCTGCAGACGGGGTAATGCCTGCAATCCATATTGCCGATGTTCCGCAGAACAGCTCGCCATACAGGTATTGCAGCCAATACACAATTTAGGGTCCGCAATAATAAAGCGGTTCATGCACACTCCTTGCTTCGTCATTTATGACGAAATCGTCAGTAAAAAATGACGCTTCGACAGTTTTCTGTCGGTGATTAACGCCGACGGTCAGACGGGTAAGGTTATTTTTTTCAGTGCGTCATGAATGGCGTGGCCATCATGCAAGGAATCAAACAGGCATTGATAAATAACGGCGATCTTATCCAGGTAATGTTCAAATACCGCCTGCATATCGCGGTTGTTTATTACTCCGTCGATATTGCCGTTTTCATCCAGCGTGGCATGGGCAAAAGGAGCAAAGTTTTCCGGCTCATGGGCCGTGGCCAGATTAATCCGGTAGCAAATATCCTGGCTGTAAAACCCCTCGCTCAATTGGATGCTGACCGTAAAGTGGTTAAACAGCACAAAGCGCAGATCGTTTTCCTGTCCGTAGGTAAACTGATGATTAATCTTCTTTTTGGTGGTGGTGACCGCTTTGACCAGGGTGCTGTGGTAGGTCTGCCACTGCGCCATCAGACGATTGCTTTTGTTGGCGATATAATCGGCCTGACTGGTTACTTCACTGATTGTACTCATTGTCCTCACTCAAAATTGATGGTCGTTGTCGAAATAGCTCCGGGTCAGCGAGTTAAAGCATAAAGCGTGCCAGATTCCGGCGAATTACATTATTTCCTTTTAATTCAACCATCAGAGTTAAATTAACCCGCCAATCCGTTAGGGGGGCTGATTTAATGACTGACGATGTCAGCCGCTTCGACAAATATGTCATTGGCGGCTTGGCATCATATTTGCAACGTGAGGGGAATAACGCGTTTATCGCCATTAACGGAGGCCGGATGCACGAAATAACCTTATGCCAACATGCAATGGAAATAATGCAGCAACAGGCTCGCCAAAATAATGCGAAACGGATCACCGCGGTGTGGTTCGAGATTGGCGCGTTTTCCTGCGTCGAGGCCGAATCGCTGCGGTTCTGTTTTGACATGGTGTGCCGCGACACGCTGGCCGAAGGTTGCGAACTGCATCTGGCGGAACAGAAAGCGCGGTGTTGGTGCCATGACTGCCAGAGCGATGTCGAGCTGCTGATACCCCAGGTGCTGGTCTGTCCGCGCTGTACCGGACGAAATCTGCGGGTACAGGCCGACGATGGCTTGCAAATAAAACGCCTGGAAATTGAATAACAGAGGGGAATGAATATGTGCAGTACCTGCGGTTGTGCCCAGGGTGAATTGACCATTGAAGGGGATGTGAAGGTGCCATTCCGTCCGCAACGCAACGTGCAGGGCGATCTGCATTACGGTTTGGGGCTGGCGGGCACCCATGCACCGGGTATCAGCCAGCGCCGGATGCTGGAAATTGAAACCCGGGTGCTGGATAAGAACGATCGCCTGGCGGAGGGTAATCGTCAGTATTTCGCTGAACAACATATTCTGGCGCTGAATCTGGTTTCCAGCCCCGGCTCCGGCAAAACCACGTTGCTGACGGAAACGCTGCTGCGGCTGCGTGGTCAGCACCCGTGCGCGGTGGTGGAAGGCGATCAGCAAACCACCAATGACGCGGAACGGATCCGCGCCACCGGTGTGCCGGCGATTCAGGTCAATACCGGTAAAGGCTGCCATCTGGATGCGCAAATGGTTCACGAGGCCGCCCGGCGTCTGGAACTCAAACCCCACAGCCTGCTGTTTATCGAGAACGTCGGCAATCTGGTTTGCCCGGCCAGCTTTGATCTGGGGGAGCGCCACAAGGTGGCGGTGCTGTCGGTTACCGAGGGGGAAGACAAGCCGCTCAAGTACCCGCATATGTTTGCCGCCGCACGGGTGATGCTGCTGAACAAAATCGATCTGCTGCCGTATTTGAACTTTGATCTGGCAGCCTGCATCGACAATGCCCGCAAGGTGAACCCGACGATTGAGGTGATTACCCTTTCGGCGACCAGCGGTGAAGGCATGGATCTGTGGCTTTCCTGGCTGGAGACACAGTTATGTGCATAGGCGTTCCAGGGCAGATCGTGGCGCTGGATGAAAAGCAGCCCCAGCATGCCTGGGCCGAAGTCTGTGGTGTGCAACGGGAAGTGAATATTGCGCTGGTGCGTCAGGACGGTGAGCCCAGGGAAGCGATGATCGGCTGCTGGGTGCTGATCCACGTGGGCTTCGCCATGAGCCGGCTCGATAGGCAAGAGGCCGAGGAGATGCTTTCGGCGCTGCAGGCGATGGGGGAAGTGGAGCAGGACGTGGCGCTGTTCTTGGCGGGAGAAGGTAACCATGCATTACGTTGATGAGTTCCGCGATCCGCAGCGGGTAAAAACCCTGTTGCAGCATATTCGGCGGCGTGCCGCACAGCTGCCGTTTACCGCCGAGCGGCCGTTGCAAATCATGGAGGTCTGTGGCGGCCATACCCATGCCATTTTCCGCTTTGGCCTGGATAAACTGCTGCCGCCGCAGATTGAGTTTATTCATGGGCCGGGCTGCCCGGTTTGTGTGTTGCCCATGGGGCGTATTGATGCCTGCTGTGAAATCGCCGCTCACCCGGAGGTGATTTTTTGCACCTTCGGCGATGCGTTGCGGGTACCGGGCAAACAAGGCTCTTTACTGCAGGCGCGCGAGCGCGGCGCTGATGTGCGGGTGATTTACTCGCCGTTGGATGCGTTGATGCTGGCGCGGCAAAACCCGCAGCGGCAGGTGGTGTTCTTTGCCCTGGGGTTTGAAACAACCATGCCGGTCACCGCCATTACCCTGCAACAGGCCCGGCTGGAAGGGGTGAATAACTTCAGCGTGTTTTGTCAGCACATCAGCCTGATCCCCACCTTGCGCAGCCTGTTGCAGCAGCCGGACGTGCGCATCGACGGCTTTCTGGCGCCCGGCCATGTCAGCATGGTGATCGGTACCGAGCCCTATGACTTTATCAGCCGGCAATATCGCAAACCCCTGGTAGTAACCGGTTTTGAACCGCTGGATATCCTGCAGGGGGTGATGATGCTGGTTGAGCAGTTTGTGGGGCAGCGGAGCCACACCGAAAACCAATACCGCCGGGTGGTACCTGAACAGGGCAACCTGCTGGCACAGCAGGCGATGCGCGACGTGTTTGTGCTAGGCGGCGGCAGCGAATGGCGCGGCCTTGGCACTATTGCTGACTCTGGCATTGCCTTAACCCCGGCCTATGGCCCCTTTGATGCGGAACGACGTTTCCGCCCGCAGCACCGGCAGGTGGCAGACGATCCTCGTGCCCGCTGTGGGGAGGTGCTGACCGGGCGTTGCAAACCGCGTGACTGCCCGCTATTGGGGGGGGGCTGTACGCCACAAAACGCTTTTGGCGCGCTGATGGTGTCTTCGGAAGGTGCCTGCGCCGCCTGGTACCAATACCGTCGTGAAACAGAGGAAACCCCGGCATGAATAACGTAATTACTATGGCTCACGGCAGCGGAGGCACCGCGATGCAGCAACTGCTGGATGAGGTTTTCTTACCGGCCTTTGCCAATCCGCTGCTGGATCAGCGTGAAGACCAGGCCCGGTTGAATTTGGCCGAGTTAACCCAATTGGGCGATCGGCTGGCCTTTACCACCGACAGTTACGTGATTGATCCGCTTTTCTTTCCGGGCGGTGATATAGGCAAACTGGCGGTCTGCGGTACGGCTAACGATCTGGCGGTCAGCGGCGCGTTACCACGCTATCTTTCCTGCGGGTTTATCCTCGAAGAAGGCTTGCCGTTGGCCGATTTACAGCGGGTAGTGACATCGATGGCCGCTACCGCGCAGCAGGCCGGTATTCGCATTGTGACCGGGGATACCAAGGTGGTGCAGCGCGGTGCCGCCGACAAGGTGTTTATCAATACTGCCGGTATTGGGGTGATCCCTGCGGAACTGGATTGGGCAGCGCAAAATATCCGCGCCGGTGATGCGGTGATTGTCAGCGGTACGCTCGGCGATCACGGCGCGACTATCCTCAACCTGCGGGAAAAGCTGGGCATGTCGCTGGATGTGATCAGTGATTGCGCGGTGCTGGCACCGTTAATCGCGCCACTGCGTGCCATTAACGGCGTGCGGGCATTACGCGATGCTACCCGTGGCGGCGTGAACGCCATTTTGCATGAGTTTGCTCGTGCGGCGGGCGTGGGGATTGAAGTTGAAGAAAACTTGTTACCGATAGCACCGGCAGTGCGAGGGATTTGCGAGTTGCTGGGGCTGGATGCCATCAACTTTGCCAACGAGGGCAAACTGGTGATGGTGGCCGCGCCGGAAGCTGAACAGGCGGTACTGGCTGCGTTACAGGCGCATCCGCTGGGCAAGGCCGCGGCATTGATTGGCCGGGTGACTGCCGGGCGACAAGTGAGACTGCAGGGCGCTTATGGCATCAGCCGCCTGCTGGATTTGCCGCATGCCGAGCCTTTGCCGCGCATTTGTTGATCCTGTCGGGGGAGAACCCTGTCGTCCAGCGTTACACTTTGTGACGTGACTCACTAAAATCATCATCGCGACGCAGGCAAGTGATAAACAATGTCGAATGCTCAATTAGAAAAACAAGAATTACTGGAAACGACCCGCACGCTGCTCAGTCAGCACAGCTTCGCCGATTTGTTACGGCAACTGCGCCAGGTGCTCCAACGTCAGCAACTGGCAGACCATGTGGCGCTGGTACTGTTTGATTTGCACAGTGAGCGGGTCAGCTTTCATGGGCTGGATGCGCAGCGGCAGCCGGTCATCTATCAGGATGAGACTTTGCTGGCCAATGGGCCAGTGAGCCGACTGCGACAAAGCCCGTTGCCGCAGCGCTGGCAGAGCGAAGATCTGCATGCACGTTACCCGCAAATCAACGCACTGGCGCTGTATCTGCCGTTTAACCAATATTGCCTGATGCCGCTGCACGCTGGCGGTAGCCTGATCGGCGGTTGTGAACTGTTACGCAGTAGCCCGCACCCCTTCAGTGATGCCAGTCTGGTGCAGTTGCAGACCCTGATGGAATTGGTTGCGCTGGCGGTGGAGCAGATCAGGTTACGCGAGCAGGCGGAAAACCGCCAACGTCAGTTATGCCATGAGCGTGACGATTACCGCGTTTTGGTTGACGTCACCAACGCCGTGTTATCGAAACTCGATCTGGATGATTTGATTGGCGAAATATCTACTGAGATCCACCGTTTTTTCAAGATCGATGCCATCAGCATGGTGCTATGCGTCGATAAAACCGATCGGGTGACCATCTATTCCACCCATTATTTGCAAGACGACGTGGTTGAACGTCAGCAGTACAGCGTGGCACTGGCCGGCACTTTATCCGAACAGGTGATGCAGAGCGGGGAAATGCTGCTGCTCAATCTGAAGCATTCCGATCGCCTGGCGGCTTATGAGCGTCAGCTGTTTGACCTTTGGCATGATCAAATTCAAACGCTGTGCCTCTTGCCGCTGGTGTTTGGCAACAAGACCCTGGGCGTATTAAAGCTGGCGCAATGTCAGCCGGACAACTTCAACGCCGCCAATTTGCGGGTGTTGCAGCAGATCGCCGAGCGTATCGCCATTGCGGTGGACAACGCGTTGGCCTACCAGGAAATCAGCCGACTCAAAGAGAGCCTGGTGCATGAAAACCTCTATCTGACCGAGCAAATCAACGGCAACAATCCGGACTTTGGCGAGATTGTCGGGCGCAGCGTGGTGATGTCTGCGGTGCTCAAACAGGTTGAAATGGTAGCGAAAAGCGACTGTTCGGTGCTGATCCTCGGCGAAACCGGCACTGGGAAAGAGTTGATTGCCCGCGCTATCCACAACCTGAGCGAACGACGTGACCAGCGCATGGTGAAAATGAACTGTGCGGTGATGCCGACCGGGCTGTTGGAAAGCGATCTGTTTGGTCATGAAAAAGGCGCTTTCACCGGCGCCACCAACCAGCGGATGGGGCGCTTTGAGCTGGCGGATAAAGGAACGCTGTTTCTGGATGAGGTGGGCGAAATCCCGGTGGAACTGCAGCCTAAACTGCTACGAGTGCTGCAGGAAAGGGAGTTTGAACGGGTAGGCGGCAACAAGGTGATTTCGGTGGATGTGCGCCTGATTGCCGCCACCAACCGTGACCTGCAGCAAATGGTGGCCGACCGGGAGTTTCGCAGTGACCTTTTTTACCGGCTGAACGTGTTCCCGATCGTCATCCCGCCATTGCGTGAACGGCCGGAAGACATCCCGCAATTGGTGAAGTTTCTCACCTACAAAATTGCACGCAGGATGAAGCGCACCATCGACAGCATTCCGGCGGAGACCCTGCGCTTGCTGAGCCAGATGCCCTGGCCGGGCAATGTGCGTGAGCTGGAGAATGTCATCGAACGGGCAGTCTTGCTGACGCGTGGCACGGTGCTTAACCTGGAGTTGCCGGAACTGCGCTATCCGGTGCCCTCGATGGCTTTACCCATGCCCACGGCAGAGCCTGCCCAGGCGGGAGAAGACGAACGCCAGCGGATTATCCGCGTACTGAAAGAAACCAACGGCGTGGTGGCCGGCCCACGTGGCGCTGCGCAGCGTCTGGGGCTCAAACGCACTACGCTGCTGTCGCGCATGAAAAAGTGGGGGATTGTGGTCAAGTGACCGGGTGATGTCATTAAATGGCCCGAGTCCGGTGGTGTATCCGGCTCGGGCCTGGCGGGTCGCTTAATGTGAATTAAGTTGTCGCGTCATTAATCTCCAGCGGTTTCTGCTTGCTCAGCAGATGCAGCAGTAAAGACACCCGTCGCTCCGTCCGTTCCGGGGTATCCGGCGGCAAGTTATAACGCAGGGTATAGCGCTCGTTTTTTTCATTGTAAAAATCGAGGGTAAGCACCGGCACTGAAGCCCCCACGACTTTACGATAGTTTAATGAGATAGATGACAGCTCCCGCTTTGTGGAAAGGTCCATCTTCATTCGCTCACAACCAGGGTACGACGCGTTGACAGCGCAATCCGTCCGATAGCAAAACTCAGGCCAGCACCCAACAGCAGCATCAGCAAGGAGCCCCAGGCGGCACGGGATACCTGTTTGGCCGCAACGTCAGCCGCTTCACGCGCTTTCTGCTCGGCCTGAGCCTTGAGTTGCTCCACTTTTTGCACCGCCTGCTGATAGGCCTGGGCGTAATTGTCGACAATTTGGGTCGCCTCTGCGTGGCTCTTGCCGGTACGTGCGGCGACGATGTTCACCAGCGCGTCTTTATCCGCCGCGTTCAGGGTAGGTTCGCCGGATTGCTTAACGCGCTCGAACCATTGCTTAAGCTCCGTGGCCGCCTGTGCCGGGTCGCTCGCCGCATCGGTCGCCGACTGCTTGCCGTCTGCACCGGCCTGCTCGGTTTTCTGTTGCAGTGTGGACGGGTCTAATTCAGTTTTTCCGGTTTGCTTGAGCGTTGTAGCCAGCTGATTTTGCAGGTCATCCCAATCCAGGCTGATGCCTTTTTTATCAAGTTGCTGTTTAACGCTGTCACCAATACCCGGCGCTGCCGCCGCCACACCGTTGCCCGCCAGAGACAGCCCCTTGCCAACCGCACTGCCGGCCAGACCGACTACGCCGCTCGCCAAGGAAATAACCAGCCAGGTGGTCAGCAAGGTAGTGACCGCCCAGCTCAACAGGCCATGCAAGCCACCGCGGTTGGGGGCCGTGCGGCCGGCGACAAAGGCTCCTGCGGCCAGGGAAAGCAACGTGGTGACGAACAGCCAGATGCCGGTCCCCACGCCGAAGCCACTCAGGGGATTGCCTGCGTGCAACGGATCCACGGCCGATGCGCCGACAGCAGTACCCAGTACACTCAATATCAGATAGGTCACCAGCGCCATGGCACTCCCGGCCAATATTGAGCCCCATGAAACGTTAAACGCCAGGCGATTGGATTCATAGACAGTGGTCATTGTTATTCCTTATATTTACTGGACAAGTGGTTGTACGCGCAGCACTCCGCTGCGCCGACAGAATCAGTCTGCCGCTGTCCACCACTCAACGTCCCGGTTCATTTGCACCCATGGAGCTAGTGCATTCACACCCCGCGAATGAACTACTTAAGCACTATGCTGGTTGGGAAGTCGTGTCATTGTCAGGAGCGCCGATCGCCGCCCGGTGGCCTGAGACCTTTTGTCTTATGGAGAAATAATGAGCCAGTCCGTTCTTGCCAGCGAAACCAACCGTAGCCAACTACAACAGATCATCTCAGGACTGACCGAAGGGGTGATCCTGACTGAAGTCGACCGGACCATTCTGTGGGCCAATGAGGCCGCACTGAGCATGCATGGGTTGACCAGGCTGAGTGAGTTGGGTGCCAATGCCCAGGAGTATGAAGAGCGCTTTGCCTTGCGTTATCGCAATAATCATCCTTTGAGCTCAGAGCAATATCCGCTTAACCGGGTGGCTGCCGGCGAGGAGTTCAGCGACGTGCTGGTCGAGGTACGGCCCGCTGACGAGGCGGATTTTCTCTGGGTTCACCGTTTACGCAGCCTGATTATCACTGACGCCAAAGGGCAGCCCGAGCTGCTGGTATTGATCCTGAGTGACGCCACCGAATGGGCCAGCGCCGAAGAGCGCTTTGAAAAAACCTTCAATGCCAATCCAGCGCCCGCGGTGATCTGTAGCCTGAGCGACCTGCGTTACATTAAGGTTAATCAGGGGTTCCTCGATATGACCGGCTATAGTCGCGAACAGGTAATGGGTAACTCGGTCTACGCGCTGGATGTGCTGGAGCAAGCGGAGCATAAGGATCTGGCGGTGCAGCGTTTGAGCGAAGGGGCAACCATTCCGCAGATGCAGGCCGAGTTAAAGCTGCCTGCCGGAGGAACCAAACTGGTGATCGTCGCCGGCCAACCGCTGGATATTAATGAAGTCGATTGCATGCTGTTCACTTTCACCGACCTTGAGCCCCGCCGTAAGGCCGAGTCGGCGCTGCGCGAGAGTGAAGAACGGTTCGCCAAGTCCTTTCGTTTGAGCCCGGTCCCCACGCTGGTGTGCACGGCAGACAAGCAGCAGGTGCTGGATATTAACGAAGCCTTTATGAAGACCACCGGCTATGTCGCTGAGGAGTTGATCGGCAAGAGAGTCGAGGATATCAATTTTATCGATGGGCAAGGGGAATGCCGGCGCTTGTTTGCCTTACTGGGAAAAACCGGCAATGTAGAAAGCCAGGATCTTAAACTCCGCAAGAAGGGCAACGAAGTGATCGACTGTGTGGTATCTGCCGATGCCGTCAGTATTCATGACGCTCCCTGTTACCTGTTGGTCATGATGGACATTACCGAGCGCAAACGTTCGGAACTGGAGTTGGTCTCCGCCATCGAGGAAGTGATGCAGGACGCTTCCTGGTTCAGTCAGACGCTGCTCGAGAAACTGGCCAATGTGAAAAGCATCAATAAGCCCAACCTGTCCGGATTTTCCTTCACCGATCTTACCGCCCGTGAGCGCGATGTGTTGGGGTTAATCTGCGAGGGGCTTCCGGACAAGAAAATCGCCACGCGACTCAATCTTGCCCCCAATACGGTGCGCAATCATGTGGCGATGGTGTATTCCAAACTTGACGTACACAGCCGCAGCGAAGCCATTGTCTGGGCCAGAGAGCGGGGGTTGTTTGCCGGTGAGCGGCAGTCTAAAAAGGGATGATAGGGTACGAATGTACTGGATATCGCCCGCATTTTGCGTGCATTTCTGCTATTCCAGCCAAGCAGTTTGTTACTCAATGTCAATGGTATATGCAGGGATATAGCTTGGCTATGCGGCGTCATCGACGCTAAGATAAATACCCTTGATTACTCACCCATTAGGGGAGATTTTCGTGAGCCAAGAATCAACTTCACCACTGTCGTTGGCGCAACGCGCGCTTGAGACCGAACCCCAATACATTGATGCGCCTATGACGGCCGCTGCCGCCTTTCTTATCCTCAAGGTCAAAGACGATAGTGCATCACTCGCCACCGCCCGAGCCGTGATCGCCAGCACCGAAGATCTGATTAAAAATGTCCAGATACGATCCATTGATGTCAGCTTCACCTGTAACGTCGGCATTTCGCATCGTGTCTGGGAGAGCCTTAGCGGAAAACCCGCGCCCAAAGAGCTGACGCCGTTTAAGGAAATCAAAGGCGCCAAGCATACGGCCGTGGCCACCTCCGGCGATTTGCTGTACCACGTCCGCGCAGGTGCGACAGATTTAATCATTGAGTTCGAGAAAATTCTGTTGGAAGCCTTTGGGGATTCGATCACTGTCGTCGATGAAGTTGCGGGATTCCGTTATTTCGACGGACGCGACCTGCTGGAGTTTGTCGATGGTACCGCGAACCCGGTGGGTCTGGCTCTACCACAGGCGACAATCGTGGGTGATGAGGATCCTGACTACGCGGGTGGCAGCTATGTGGTGATACAAAAATACTTGCACAATATGGCCGCCTGGCGTGCGCAGAAGGTGGAAACTCAGGAAGCCATTATCGGCCGCACCAAGTTTGATAACGTCGAGTTACCGGATGCAACAGAGGGACAAAAATCACATAAGACTCTGTGCACCATTGAAGATGAGCAGGGTGAACATGACATTTTGCGCGATAATATGCCCTTTGCCTCACCGGGGCGCGGTGAATACGGCACCTATTTTATCGGCTATTCACGCCATCTATGGGTGATTGAGAAAATGCTTGAGCGCATGTTCATTGGCAATCCGGCCCCTTTGCATGACCGCATCCTTGATTTCTCTACTGCCGTTGCCGGCGTTAACTTCTTTGTTCCTGCGCGAAAATTCTTAAGCGATCTGGCTGATTGAGTTCGCAAAAGTGAGTTTTTGCGTATGAGGCATACGTCCTATATATTTATTAATAGGCCTATAGGCCGTTAGGGAATAGTGTTACTTGATCCAACTAATCACTGATTACTAGGAAGCTATCATGCATAAAAGAACACTGGCGACACTGCACTACGAGAAAATGCCTTACGATGGGGTCTATTACCATATCTTGAAACGTGAGGCGCAGGGGCACACGGCGCTGTTGAAACTTGATGCTGGCAGTCATCAGTCAGCCAGAATGCATCCGGGCTGGGTCAAACTGATGGTCCTGTCTGGTGAGCTGAAAATTGGCGATCAGACTCTACAGGCTCATGAGATGTTGATGATCCCGGCTAAAACCGCCTATACGGTGGATGCCATCACCGAAGTTTTCTGTCTGGCGATTTCTGAACTCGATGGCGTGGAACTGGCCCGCTAGGGCGGTCTACAGATAAGCCAGGTTAGCGCTCACATTGGCTTATCTGGTGGAATTCCCCGTTACTGAGCGGGGAGTTCTGATTGAGTGCGGCAAAGTATCTCAACCCCCTGATAGAGTAGAAAATGGTTATGTGAAGTTGTAGACAACCTGCACAATTACGGTTTTCTCACCATTCAAAGTGCCGACATAAACAGATTCCTGAGGATCAGTTCTGCGCCAACACGCTGACTCAAAGTCACATTCAGCCCGTTTGTATCCTATGGACATCAGATAATCTTCTATTTTACTGGTATCTTGCGTATCGTAGAATTTCACTGCATACACATGCGCCGCAGGTCCTGTGATGTTTGCAAAATCAAAGGAATAACGGGTGGAAATTCGCGGCATTTTTCTTAGTATTTCAGGAGTATAAAAATCATACTCTCGTTTATCCTGCTCGGTATAGTGAGCGCTACCGGTGAACTCCATTTTAACCCATGGCCAGGCATAGGTGAGAGCAACAGTAATAATGATAGTTGCACCACCGAATACCTTAAGTGACTTACGCATAGGGTAATGTCCCCCCTTTAGCTTTGTCTATATATGAACCATCAGCGCTGGTGATACTAACTCTCCACGAATGGAAGTCACTCCAGGGTCTGACTGTCGTCATAAAATTCGGCAGAAAACCTCTTCGAGGCCTCGCATTGGGGAATTTTTCAGGGTCGGGGAATAAAAGTGGCAAAAAGGAATCGTTTTTCCAGGAGCCGATCTTGCCGTAATAATCCCATCTTTTTAGCGCCTCTGCTTTGCTGACCGGACGCAGAAGTTCAAAGGGATTAGGCAGGTTGACAACACGGTAAAAACCCAGCAAATCTGACACGAGATCTTCTCCGCTGAAGCCACTGTCTGTAACGCAATTGATGGGGAATGATGCCTGCAATCCTTCAAATTTCTGGGCCAGGGACATCATCATTGCCAGCGCAATGCTTCTGCGTTCGAAATACGAACGACCGCGTTTGATACGCCAGGTAATAAATTTGCCCATTTTCATGGTTCTGGTCGGATCAATCATAGACTGCGAATAGGTAACGTCGTAGCGTTCCTTGCCTGAAGATTCTCCAGAATCAAAACTTCTCAACAGCGTTCTTATATCAGTACCCTGAGCATGGCCGAGATCAATCCATCCAAGGACTTCGGTATATATAAGGTAAGATGACTTTGCCGACCATCAATAATATCATTTCTTTTACTCATCCTTAATCTCCTTTCCTTTTTAATTTATTTAAAAACCACCTTGTCCTAAATCTGGCAGCATTCGGGGGACATTAATACACTGAGCGGTGTGATGGAGCTCGGTAAGCTCAATGGAGTCAGTTCAGATGATGACAAATATATTCAAATACTTTCCCGAAACCGCACTTCAGACAGAAGCTGAAACCTTCGACACATTGCTATCATAACCTAATGTGAAAATTGAACGCATCATTTCTACAGGACAGTTGAGCCCACCAGATTTCTGGTATTGCCAGCAGCAAAGTGAATGGATCATGTTATTGCAGGGTTCGACAACGGTTTTGTTGGCTGTTCATTATGGGGGTCTTTAATGGTGCATTTTGACGACATCTGCAGGGGGATTAGTGCCAATTGTTTTCAGATTTCACGTAGCGCGATCAAAAAAAGGAGGGCGTTTTGACCGACTCGACACAGCTATTGGCATTAATCCAATCCCTGGAAGTTAAGCTGCATCTGCCGGTAACGAGGAACAACGTCGCTGTGGTCAGCGAGTTGCTGCATGACGACTTTGAAGAGATTGGGCGTTCAGGTCATAACTATGATAAACAGCAAACCCTGGCGGCACTTCAAATCGAAAGTGGTCAGACACCGATCTTTTCCGAAGGGTTTAAGCTGACCATCATTACCGAAGGCGCAGTGTTGCTGACGTACCGTAGTTTTCAACAAGGTGAAGATGGTGGCGTTACTCGATGTACATTGCGATCGTCGATCTGGTTGTTATCTGCAAATGACAATGGCGGTCGATGGCAGATGCGTTTTCATCAGGGCACGCCGACGAATTGTTGACGCAGGCGATGTTGGGCCAAAACCAAACAGTCACCAATGAACAGGCATTAGCTGCTGAAAGAAGCGGTAAAGAGAAAGGCGAGGTGAGCTATGGCCAGGTTGGACAGTCCGGTGCGCAGATATAAATGCAATTTAACATAATATACATTATGCGCACCAAGGTAACTGTACGTAGAATCTGAGCTTCTGGGTTTTATCATGGCCTTTCAAGATATCTCTACGTCGGTTTGCCGCCAGCCCACCTGATGAATGTCCACGGCTAAATCGACTCGAGTATCTCAGTTATGTTTTGTGGATAGACAATCTCATCCGTTGTTCTTAACTCTTCGATACTCCACCAGTGATGCTCACTGATGACACGCTTTTCTTCACCGCTCCAACGGTCAGTGTTGATCTCGCGATGTCTCACTCGCACAACGTAAAAATTTTCCTGCGCTTCAACCATCTCGCCATTCGGCAACATCATCTCAACGTTTCTTTGCGCCACACACTGGCCGACGTCATTGCACACAATGCCCGTTTCTTCCTGTAGCTCTCTAACAGCCGCTTGCTTATAGGACTCACCTTGTTCAACGCCGCCACCTGGTGTTGCCCAATATGATTGTCCCGCCAACGCACCAGAACTGTGCGTGAATTTAAACAACAAAACCTGTCCTGAAGGTTCAGTAATCAAAAGCCTGGAGGCTGGTCGCGATCGCACTTTATTCCATCCCTATACATTTCTGACCCAAAACAACCTTAATAACGGCAATCGTCGCAGGACTGCACCTGGCGACGATTACCGATGAAGATACCGGTACCGGCATACTCAAATAATGTATGAAAGCAGAAAGGTCATGCCCAGCGCCAATACCGAAGCGATAAAGGTGGCCGTAGTGTAATACTTGAAGGTTTCATTCAGTGTAGCTCCACAATATTGCTTCACCAACCAGAACAGTGAATCCGTCACTATGGTGCAGCCAATAGCACCAGAACCGATGGCAATGGTCACGATCTCCGGGCTAACATTGGGATAAAGCGACAACATCGGCGCGACTATCGCCGTGGCACCCATCATGGCTACGGTAGCGGAACCCACGGCAGCATGCAGAATAAGCGCAACCAGCCAGGCTAATAGAATAGGATGCATATGCAGGTTTGACAGCATCAGCGCCAGGGTGTCGGCCAGGCCACTGGTCTTCAAAATACTGTTAAATGCTCCGCCGGCACCGATGATCAACAAGATATTGGCAATGGAGGAGAAACCGGACTCCGTATGACTCAACAGCGCGCTCATCCCCATATGACGACGAATCCCAAGAACGTAGTAAGCCACAAATACAGCAATAAACATGGCAATGATCGGGTTACCGATAAACTCCATAGCGGCAAACAAGCGCCCTTCTTTATCCAGATTCAGCTCGGCAACCGTTTTGACCAGCATCAGTACTATGGGCAGCAAAACCGTAAACAGCGTTGCTCCCAGTGATGGCAGTGAATGTTCCTCTCGCACGGCCAGGTTGGAGAACTCAGGCGGTACCGCCTTAAACGGCAAGCGTTTACCCAGCAATTTCAGGAACAGCGGACCACCTACCAGTGATGCCGTCAGCCCGACGAAAAGGCCATAAACAATCACCGTACCCACATCGGCGCCCAGCTTGTTGGTAACAAATAACGCAGCCGGATGAGGGGGAACCACACAGTGCACCGCCATCAATGCGGTACACAAAGGAATGGCCAGCTTGAGTAATGAAGTCCCGGTTTTTCTGGCGATGGAGAATGCCAATGGGATCAATAGCACTACGCCCACTTCAACAAATAGCGTAATACCGCAAACCAAGCCGACCAACACCATAATCACGTCGACAGACAACCAGCGGCAGCGCTGCAACGCAATACCAATACGCTCCGCCGCGCCGGAGACCTCCATCATCTTGCCCAGAATGGTCCCCAGCCCAATGACCGCAGCCAAAAAACCCAGCGTACTGCCGATGCCGTTTTCGATGGCATTGACCATATCAATCGGGCCCATACCCATCATGCTGCCGACAAAGAAGCTTGCTAACAGCAACGCCAAAAAAGGGTGAAACTTAAACTTCACGATGGTCAAAATGATGATCGCGATACTGGCGATCAACGTGCCGGCAACCCAAACTTGCGAATCCATAGCCCATACCCCCGTCATAAACTGACTGTCATTGGACAGGAAAACGACGATCGGTGACAAACGATAAAAATCCGCTCTCACATGAGTAAAACAGAATCAAACAAGTGACTTACGCCAAAAAATGGTGCAATTTAGCGACATGAGTCAACTTTACTCACCAAGCTGGTGAGTAAATCGCAGATATTTTTAAATTTTCAGGGGGGATTATGACGGTAAATCTAACGGGGCCACATCGGTCACTGAATGGCTGGCAGTTATCACGGTTATTTACCTTTGAAGTGGCTGCGCGGCATGAGTCTTTCGCCATGGCGGCCGATGAGCTTTCTGTCAGCCCCAGCGCCGTCAGCCATAATATTAACCAGCTTGAGGCCAATCTGGGTATCCAGCTGTTTGTCCGCTCTCACCGTAAGGTAGAACTCACGACCGAAGGCAAACGGGTTTTTTGGGCGCTAAAATCTTCACTTGGCACCCTGAACCAGGAAATTCTGGATATCAAGAATCAGGCGCTATCAGGTTCATTAACGATTTACTCCCGCCCCTCCATTGCTCAGTGCTGGATTGTGCCGGCGTTGGCGGATTTCTCCCGGCGATACCCCGCCATTAACCTGACCATTCTGACCGGCAACGAATATGTGAACTTCCAACGCGCCGGCATTGATCTGGCGGTTTACTTTGACGCCACGCCGTCATCGCAGCTTCATTATCAATACCTGATGGATGAAGCGATCATCCCGGTATGCAGCCCGGAGTACGCCAGTCAATTTGAGCTGGCCGACTTTCCCGGCAACCTCTCCCACTGCACCCTGCTCCACGATCGACAAGCCTGGAACTATGATTCCGGTACCGATGAGTGGCACAGTTGGGCTCAGCATTTCGGTGTCAATCTGGATACCCCTCCGGGTATAGGTTTTGATCGTTCCGATCTGGCCGTTACGGCCGCCATCAATCATGTTGGCGTGGCTATGGGCCGCAAACGGTTGATCCACAAACGACTTAACTCCGGTGAACTGGTGGCACCCTTCCCGAAAATGGAGCTGAAATGTGACCAGCATTACTATGTATCGACACTTTCCGACCGCCAGTGGCCGAAGATTGACGCCTTCATTGCTTGGTTAAAAGCTCTGGGGGAACGCCCTGCGTAAGCAGCCGTCTCTCACGGAAGTGCGGATGTGGGCAGGTAATATCACTTAATCGTCTTTGTTGTCGAGGATGATATTTCCGATAGGAATGCGATGTTCAAGATATAACCACTTCTTCACTGCCAGTATTATTTACCGTCGGAACCAAGATATATCTTAATAGTTAAATTGGTTGAGAATGTGAGAAAAACGGCAATTCACTTTATCAATAGACTAACCCCGGATAAAATGTTTTAACATTTGCCAGATAAAACAGTACAATTCCGTCCGTTAATTTCGCACTAATTTAGGATATATGTGTCGTTAATTAGGACTGCCACATCGCGAAGCCGTCTCCCAGCCTGTCTGGGGATTTTTGCGATCCTGATGTTGTTCATTGCCCCGGTGATCTCCCGATCGCTGGAGCATGCGCGCGTCGGGCAGTCTGAAACCGCCAGCATGGCTGACTGCGGTATGGATATGTCGGCGCATATGCATCATCCGCCACCGTCAGCACCGAGCGGTAAGGCCAGCATGCCTGATATGCCAATGGCCATGCAGACCGGCAGCCACAATATGGCGATGATGATGGATGACAGCGCCTGCGGTTACTGCGTGCTGCTGATCCATGTGCCGCTGTTGGACCTGGTCTATTCGCCGTTGTTCTGGTCCGGTTCGTTGCTGTCCCACGCTCCACCAGCGCATTACATCTTCCCGCTATTTGCCCATGTGGCCTACTCCAAGTCACAACCTCGCGCCCCACCAGCATCACTTCCTCTGATATAAAAATTAATAGACTGCAGCCAAATTATTCCTGTTGAGATAATTCAATCAGGAGGTTGACGCACGCCCGTCAGATTTACTGCTGCAGATCATTATTTATCGCAACTCGACTGGCGTTATTAATCCGCTATGGCGAGGACGACCCCATATTTACGGCGACATGATGTTCCGGGCATTACTGCGCCTAAATAATAACCGGTCGAGATGTGAAAATACGTTTAGCGTCAAAATTTACATTAAGGAACGATGATGTTCGGTAAAATCAAGAATTATAAAAAACACCCTCTGTCACTGCATATTGCTGCGGCGATGCCGTTGTTTGCACTGGTGGCCTTCAACAGCCATGCCGCTGAACAGCATCAGCATGATGTGGCCGTCAAAACCAACGACGGTGACGTCATTACCGTGACTGCGCCACTCTATTCACCGATGACCATAGTGACATCACCTAAAACACCCCGTCAGCCGGTGCCGGCCAGCGATGGATCGGACTACCTGAAAACCATTCCGGGCTTCTCGCAGATCCGTAACGGCGGTACCAATGGCGATCCGGTGTTTCGCGGCATGTTTGGCTCACGACTAAAAATTCTGACCGACGGCGGCGAAATGTTGGGTGCCTGCCCGGCAAGAATGGATGCCCCGACTTCCTATATCTCACCGGAAAGCTATGACCTGCTGACCATCACCAAAGGCCCGCAGACGGTGCTCTGGGGACCAGGTTCCTCAGCGGGAACGGTACGTTTTGAGCGTGAACGTCCGCGCTTTGACAAGCCAGGCATCAAGGGCAATGCCAGCGTATTGGCCGGTTCTAATGGTCGTTGGGATGAAAATATCGACGCCAGTCTGGGGGGCGAACAAGGCTATTTGCGCCTGATGGGCAACAAATCGCGTTCCAATGACTATCAGGATGGCAATGGCGACCGCGTACCATCGCGCTGGGATAAATGGAATGGTGACTTGGCGCTGGGCTGGACGCCAGACAGCGATACGCTGTTGGAGGTGACCATGGGCCGGGGTAATGGTGAAGCACGTTATGCCGGGCGTAGCATGGACGGTTCACAGTTCAAGCGTGAAAGTCTGGGCATGCGGTTTGAAAAATCCAACATTGGCGAGGTGCTGGATAAACTCGAAGCCCAGGTTTATTACAACTACGCCAACCATATTATGGATAACGTCACCCTTCGCTCCCCCGGTCAGGGCGGCATGGCGATGGGACACATGGGCATGGGGCATATGATGAATATGGGGATGACGATGCAACTGGATCGCCGCACCGTCGGCGGCCGCGTCATGGGTACCTGGCTATGGCAAGATTTCAAGTTGGAAAGTGGTATGGATACCCAAACCAACACTCACCGCAATAAACAAGGCGACGGTTGGCAGAAGGATGCGCAATTTCATAACTACGGCGCTTTTGGCGAACTGACCTGGACCGCGACCGAACAAAGCAAGGTTATCAGCGGTGCGCGCCTTGATCGCAGCCTGGTGGATAACTATAAATCGGTTAATAAGCGTGAACGTTCCGATACCTTGCCCAGCGGTTTTACGCGCATTGAGCATACGCTTGCCGATATGCCGCTGATGGTTTACGCCGGGATTGGCTATACCGAACGTTTCCCTGACTACTGGGAACTGTTCTCCCCGACTCTGGGGCCGAACGGCAGTAAAAACCCGTTTGATAGCGTGAAGAGTGAAAAGACCACGCAGATCGATATCGGCGCTCAATACACCGATAAACGCTTTAACAGTTGGGTGTCCGCGTACTTGGGTCATGTGAATGACTTTATCCTGTTCAAATACGATCCGCATCATGCTCGTATCAGTCAGGCCGATAACGTAAACGCAACCATTATGGGCGGTGAAATGGGCATGGGTTATCAACTTGCCGAGCACTGGAAAACCGATGCCAGCCTGGCCTATGCCTGGGGTAAAAATACCACTGACCACCAGCCACTGCCGCAAATTCCACCACTGGAAGCGCGCCTGGGTTTAACCTACGAACGTGGTGACTGGAGCAGCACCGGCCTTTGGCGTCTGGTCAGTAGCCAGCACCGTGTGGCGATCAATCAGGGTAACGTAGTGGGCAAAGACTTTGCCGACAGTCCGGGCTTTGGCGTGCTTTCCGCCAATGTGGCCTACAAGGTGCACCCGCAGGTCAAACTCAGTACCGGCCTGGATAACATCCTCAACAAAACCTACAGCGAGCATCTCAATCTGGCAGGCAACAGCACCTTCGGTTACTCCTCTAATACTTCGGTCAATGAGCCAGGGCGCACCCTCTGGGCCAAGGTCAATGTCACCTTCTAACTAAACGGAGCCGGGTGGTGATTATCATCACCCGGCAAATCATTTTTATTCACCTGTGTGCAGGAGGCCCGCTGAACCGGGCCAGTTGCAAGATTACTTTTCTAGCGGATAAATGGTGCCGGTGTTCATAATGCCGTTGGGGTCGTAGACCTCTTTCAATGCCTTCAGGATGTAATAGGCGCTGCCATGCTCGTCCTTGGTCCAGTGCGTACGATGCTTGCCGATACCATGGTGATGCACCATAGATCCGCCCTGCTTCAGCGTTTCCTCAACGATGATCTTGTTCAACGGATTGTGGTATTTGTCGATCTCCTCCTCTGGCTTGCAGCCCACCACGTTGTAATCGTAAACGAAGTACATATTGGTGCCATTGATATAGCTATGGGAAGAGTGCCCGCCCAGCATGGTGATGTCCGCGACGTGGGGGAATTCGGCACGTATCCGGTGGATCACGTTTTCATAAATGGTGTTGATACTCGCCCAGTCACCAGAAACCTCGGTGGTGAACCCCATATTATTGGTTTTCATGATCTGTACGCGTTCGGCCTCTACCTTCTCCGGCCCCCAGTTCAGATTATTGAACCACTGTTCGATCAGTTTACTGTCCACCTTATGGCACTCGGCATGGCGCTGTACGATCGCCTCAATACCGGCGCCAGTCGCCTGCGCGATGCCTTTGGCTCCTTCAGCCATAAAGATCAGCACGCATTTCCCTTTGGCAAAATGAGTAAAGTGCTGAGTGCCGTCTTCCGCATCATAGAGTCTGGCGATGGATGGACGGTAGCCATCGACCATCACTTCACGCAGGATGTCGAAACCGGTTTGCATATTGTCGAGGGTATAGCCATAAAACAGGTTGTTCTCCGGCGTGTATTTGAAAATTTTGACTGTCACTTCAGTGATATAGCACAACGCCCCTTCGTTGCCGATAATCACATGGCGAATATCTGGCCCGGCCGCACGGCGCGGCACATTTTTGATCCGGGTAATGGTGCCGTTGGGGAACACCGCCTCCAGCCCGACCACCATGTCTTCAATCGCCCCGTATAGCGTAGACAGTTGACCGATGCTGCGGGTTGCCACCAGCCCACCCATTTGCGCCAACGGCTTGGACTGTGGCGAATGCCCGGTGGTATAACCCTGAGCCCGCAATTGATTCTCCAGCACTTCCAGTGGTACACCGCACTGGGCCGTGGCCTGCATATTGCGGATATCGATGCTGACCACCTGGTTCAATCCCGAACCATCCAGCACCACCGAGTTTTTTACCACCGTCTCCAACCCCCCTTCGGTGGCAGACGCGCCGGTACGGGGCACGCAGTTGATACGATTTTCGTTCATAAACTTCAGTACGTCAGCCACCTGTTGGGTATTCTCCAGCTTGACGACCGCCGCAGGTAACGGCTGGGTGAATACCCCGTGGATATCGGCATATTTACGGAAACGATCGACGCTGTTTTTTTTCAGCACTTCTTCATCAGTAATAACCCGTGCCGGGCCAACGATTTCTTTTAAATGAGTGACAATAGCTTCACGAGACAGAGACATGATTATTCCTTCCTGATAATAAGAATATAAAACTTGCTGCCTGAGATAAAACGAGCTCTCCCGTCTATTTAACGAACCAGATAACCACCATCGACCACCAACAAATGGCCATTAACATAATTTGATGCCTTACTGGCCAAGAATACCATCGCCCCCATTAAATCCTGGGTATCGCCCCAACGGTTGGCGGGAATATGTTCCAGCACGCGGCGATTGGTTTCCGGATTACTGCGAGTCTCGGCGGTAATATCGGTGGCATAATAACCCGGCGCAATGCCATTGACCTGAATGTTATATTGGCCAAGTTCATCACAATACGCTTTGGTAAAACCCGCCAACGCATGTTTAGTCGCGGAATAGGCCGGGGACCATTGCCCGCCGAGATAAGAAAACAGAGAACAGATATTAATGATCTTGCCCTGTTGATTGGGGATCATCACCTTGGCGGCTTCGTAACTCATTTCAAAAGCGGCGGTCAGATTGATGTCAATCATCGGATCCCAGTCCGCCCGGCCAAAATCCAGCACCTTGTTCAGTTTGCAGATCCCTGCGTTGTTCACCAGGATATCCACGCTGCCGAAGTCCGCCATACATTGCGCGATGACCCTTGCCGGTGCCCCTTTTTCGGTGATATCCACCTGCATAAACTCAACGCGAACGCCCTGCTGCTCAATGATTTCACGGGTTTGGCCGCGATCCATCGCAACGCTGGGAATGAACAGGTTGGCACCGGCTTTGGCCAGGGCAACGGCAAACGCCTGTCCCAGCCCGCTGTTGCCACCGGTGACAATGGCCGTCTTGCCCTTCAATGAAAAGAAATCCAGTGAGAACGCATTCAATGCATCTAGTGACATATGCTGACTCCTTAGCTTGAAAAAAATGCAAAAAAAATGAGAAAAGTAAGCTCCTCTGCGGGGGGCAGAGAAGTTACTTTTCTCATCGGCTCTAGTAACTGAGGAGCAAGCTAACATAAGGCATTAACGCCATTCTGTGATTTGATTCACAAAAAGCATTTCATCCCTAAAATTACCGTATTCGAGATTATTATGAACAATTACCCCGCCTCATCTCTTGCGGTTTTTATTTTAACCTTTTGTGATGGTAGTCACTGTTATAATTATCATCGCCATGCTATTTGTTAATGCAGTTACTGAATGAGCCGAAGAGAAAAGTAACTTCCCGCAATGCGGGGAGCTTGCTTTTCTCTTTTTTTGTTTGACATTTTTACGGGGGTGCCGCATGAAAAAAACAAATTTTCACCGCTGGTTAACGCTGGCGATAATAAGCATTAGCGGCGGCGTGAGTTTTGATTTGGCCTATTTACGTTATATATATCAGATACCCATGGCGAAATTTATGGGTTTTTCCAATACCGAAATAGGGTTAATAATGAGCACCTTTGGCATCGCCGCTATTATCCTTTATGCCCCCAGCGGTATTATCGCCGATAAATTCTCCCATCGTAAAATAATGACCTTCGCCATGATCGCCACCGGACTACTGGGCGGGCTGATGGCACTCTACCCCCCTTTCTGGATGATGATCCTGATCCAGGTTGCGTTCGCCATTACCACTATTCTGCTGTTGTGGTCCGTTTCCATCAAGGCGGCGTCGCTGCTGGGCGATCATACGGAACAAGGCAAAATCATGGGTTGGATGGAGGGGCTGCGCGGCGTCGGCGTTATGGCACTGGCGGTATTCACCATGTGGATATTCTCGCTGTTTGCGTCCGAGGATCCCAACAGCCTCAAAGCGGTGATCCTGATTTACAGCGGCGTGTATATTCTGCTCGGCGTGTTGTGCTGGTTCTTTGTCAGCGAGGGTTCAACCCAGGTGGCGGACAATACAGAGCCTTCGCGACGCTTTAGCCTCGGCGATATCCTCAGTGTGTTGAAGGTCAGTACCACCTGGTATTGCAGCATGATCATTTTCGGTGTTTACACCATCTATGCCATCCTGAGTTACTCCACCAATTATCTGACCGAAATGTATGGCATGACGCTGGTGGCCGCCAGTTATATGGGTATTGTCATCAATAAAATTTTCCGCGCCATGTGCGGCCCGCTCGGCGGCTTGATCACCAGCCATAGCCGGCTGAAATCCCCCACCCGGGTGATCCAGTTGCTGGCGGTGGTCAGTTTGTTCACGCTGGTGGCCCTGTTACTTACCAATCGGCAACCCGCGTCGGTCGCCGTCGGTATCGCTTTGATTCTGCTGTTGGCTTTTGCCTGCTACGCCTCACGCGGGCTGTATTTCGCCTGCATAGGTGAAGCCCGCACGCCAAAATTCATTATGGGGACGACCGTCGGCATCTGCTCGGTGATTGGTTTCCTGCCGGACGTGTTTGTTTATCCGCTGGTCGGACACTGGCAAGACACCCTGCCCGCCGCCGAGGCCTACCGCAATATGTGGCTGATGGGCCTGGTCGCCACCGGTTTGGTGGTGGTGTTTACTTATCTGTTGTTCAACAAGATCAAAACTACCGACGCTAAAACCATAACCACAAAGCCGGCCGTCGGGTAAGGCATTTTTCTTAAGGAGCGATCGCATGAAGAAGAAGTATCTGATGGGGGTGGACGTTGGCACCCAAAGCGCAAAAGTGGTTATTTTTGATTTGGACGGCAAGGTCATTTGCGAAGGTAAACAGCAGCTGCGCAAACTGGATATCCCCGCACCGCTGTTGGCGGAACACCCTGATGACGACCTGTGGCATGCTTTAAAAGTAGCGTTTCGCCGCGTGATGCAGCATTTTGCCGACCGTGGCGGTCAACCGCAGGACATTGTGGCGATGGGCGTCTGCATCATTCGCTGTTGCCGGGCGTTACTGAAAGAAAGCGGCGAACTGGCCTACCCGGTCATCAACTGGATGGATAAACGCCTGAATAAGCCCTATGAATATATCGAGGCTTACCGGGGCGTGCGCTATGTCACCACCACCTCCGGCTATATCACGCACAGGTTGACCGGTGAGTTTAAAGATACCTGCGCCAACTATATCGGCTGGTGGCCGATGGACAATGACACACTGGACTGGAGCACCGATCCGCAAGTTTGGCAAAGCTGCAACCTGACGCGCGATCAGGTTTTTGATGTGGTGAAGCCGGGGGAAATCCTCGGTCATCTCAGCGAACGTGCGGCGCAACACATCGGCTTGCCTGCCGGTATTCCCGTCGTGGCGACCGCACACGATAAGGCGGTAGAAGCCCTGGGGGCCGGTTCGCTGGATGAGGGGGTTGCGTTAGTCTCGCTGGGCACCTATATCGGTGCCATGGTGCATGGCCATACCAATGTGAAAAATGCGCAGAATTTCTGGCCGTTTCAGGCCTCGATCCCCGGCCGCTATTTGTATGAATGCATGGGCGTTCGACGTGGCATGTGGACAGTCAGCTGGTTTCGCGACCAATTTGGTGCCGCAGCGCTGTCTGCTGCCCATGACGCCGGGGTGAGCATCGAAGATCTGCTAAACCAAGAGGCAGAACGCGTGCCTGCCGGGTGTGAAGGGTTAATCACCGTGCATGACTGGGCACCCCCTCCTGAAGCGGAATTCCGCAAAGGCGCGATGATCGGTTTCGACGGGCGTCACACCCGGGCGCATATGTATCGTTCCATTCTGGAAGGCATTGCCTTCACCATGAAAAACCACATGGACAAGATGGCGCAGGAACTGAATACGCCGTTCCACAGCCTAATCATTTCCGGCGGCGGGGCCAACAGCGACCTGTTTATGCAGATTTTTGCCGATGTGTTTGGTATCCCGACCAGGCGTAATTTGATGAGTGGTTCTGCTGCGGTGGGTTGCGCCATCAACGCCGGTATGGCGGTAGGTGTATTCGACAGTTATCAGCAGGCAACCGACACCCTGGTGAAAGTAGGTGAAAGCTTTACGCCGGACGCCCACAACCACCGCTTTTACCAACAACTCAATCAGCAGGTTTATCAGCGGGTGAGCACCCATCTCGATCCCCTGTTACGAGCGCTCAGTCCCCTGGTGGATGAGTTAACGCTTTAATTTCCACACGTCATGGTTGGTGGTGGAGACGGCTATAGCCCCGGCTTTTAATGCCGTCTGGGCGTCGTCTTCATCACAGACCAAACCACCAGCAATGATCGGCAGATCAATCTTGTCTGCCACCCATCCCAACACTTTCGGCATGCAGCCCGGCAGGATCTCAATACAGTCCGGCGTGGACTGCGCCACCTGTTTATCGACGTTATTAAAGGAGATGGAGTCGAGGATAAACAACCGGTGAATGGCATAGAACCCCTGCTGACGCGCGGCTTTCACCATTGAGGTTTTGGTGCTGATGATGCCGTCGGCGGCCGTCACGATCTTCAAAAAGTTAATCACGATTTCTTTGTTGGAACTGCCTTCCAGCAGGTCAACGTGAACAAAGGCGTATTTCCCGGCTTCTTTAATCTGCTGCACGATGCGCCCGATATTACAGATGTTGCCGTAGAGCACCGAAATAATCCGGCAATCCGACTTTACCGCTGCTTGCAGGCTTTCATTATCTTTTACTGCGGCAATCACCGGATGCAGTTTTAACAACTCAACAATTGAAGACACGTTTTTCCCCAGTCAGGCCCGTCCGGATGGGGAACGAGCAATGTTCATTAACAATAAGGTAACACACCCACACATCCCGGTATCGCCACGTCTGCTCATACCGCCGCCATCATGCCCGACATCGGTTCAAGCAGCTGTGATAGCTGCACAATTTCTTCCTGCAGCCAGTCATGAAAGTAACCTACCCGAGGTAAATCGCGCTTGCCGGCCGGAATTTCCAGCCAGTAGCCGTTGCGACTTTTCAACTCCAGCGGTGACAGTAACACCAACAGTCCAGTTTGCAGTTCATTACGGATCATCAATCGATCCAGTACCGCATAGCCGGCACCGGTAATGCAGGCGTTAATCACCTGATCCTGGGTACTGAATTCCAGCCCGCTCTGCTGACCGGCAATCACTTGACCCGCCGCCGCCAGCCAGCATACCCAGTTATCCAGCCGGATATCACCGTTAAGAATGTGCAACTGCGGCTGGGTATGCAACGGCGGGAAGGCCTCATTGACCATCAATAAAGGGCTGCCGACCAGCACCAGGCGTTCATGACATAACCATTCCCCATTGACGGCACAATCGGCCGGTTCGCCAAAACGAATGGCACAGTCAAAGTCGCAATATTTTTGCCGGGTCTCGCTGATCAAAGCGATCTGCAACTGGCTGTTACGGCGACGTAACGCCACCAGTCGCGGTGCCAGCCAGCGGGTCGCGAAGGTCGGCGCTACCTGTAGCCGCAGATGCTGCAACGGATTGTGCAACTGCACCTGTTGGATCCCCTCCTCGAGGATATCCAATGACTGCCGTACCCGCGGCAACAGCAAAATTGCATCCTGGGTTAGCGCCAGGCCGCTGTGGCTACGGATAAACAGCAATTTCCCCAGAAACTCCTCCAGCTGTTTTATCTGACGGCTGGCCGCGCTTTGAGTAATAAACAATGCCTCTGCCGCCTTGCTGAAACTCAGCGTCCGGCAGGTTTCTTCGAATACACGCAACATACTGAGTGATGGAAGTTTTCTCACGATCCACAGCGCCTCTGTTCAGCAACCCACCTGTTAATCATATGTTGCTAATTTGCAGTTATTCGCCAGCCTCCGTGGCGCTTATTTCTGTAAAACCAGAAGCCGATCACATGCATTTTCTACCTGAGGGTATGACTAAAACGCACTCGCCGACGACCCCGAACTGCTGCCACATTGTTCACGCATTCAAAACAAAACTCTAACAACAACCCTACACCGCTCCTACCGGAGGACTGGTCAATGCAAAATCTGACATCGCAACAAATTCGTATGGATGACGTCCCTTTAAACCGATTCCATCTCAAAATCGCCGGACTGACGTTTGGTGCCCACTTTACCGACGGATACGTACTGGGCGTCATTGGTTTCGCCCTGGCACAAATCAAACCACAAATGGGGATCTCCGCCTTTTGGGAAGGCATGCTCGGCAGCTCAGCGTTGATCGGGTTGTTTATCGGTAGTCTGGCCCTCGGCTGGATCGCCGATCATATTGGACGGCAAAAGATATTCTGCTTCAGCTTTGTGGTGATCACCCTCGCCTCGGCGCTGCAGTTCTTTGCCACTACGCCGGAGCAACTGTTCCTGTTACGGGTCATGGTGGGCATTGGGCTCGGCGGTGACTTTTCTGTCGGGCATACCATGCTTGCCGAATTCTCCCCGCGTAAACACCGTGGCGTGCTGCTGGGATCCTTCAGCGTGATTTGGACCTTCGGCTATGTTGCGGCCGGATTTGCCGGTCACTTTCTGACGGCGATGGGCCCGGATGCCTGGCGTTGGCTACTCTCGTCCTCTGCAGTGCCGGCATTCATCATTCTGATCATGCGTATCGGCACGCCGGAATCCCCCCGCTGGCTGCTGGGCAAAGGCCGTCGTGAACAGGCCATGGCGATTGTTCACCGCTATTTCGGCCCGAATGTGATGCTGGTCGGTGAAGCGCCGACCCTCAGTAAACCGCGATTTTTGTCGCTGTTTGGCCCCCTTTATCGTCGTCGAACCGCGTTCAACAGCCTGTTCTTTGTCTGTCTGGTGATCCCGTATTTCGCAATTTATACCTTCTTGCCGTCCATTTTGCAGGTAATGGGCCTGGACCAAAACTTCTCGACCGACCTGTTGCTCAACGGTCTGCTGATCGTCGGTGCGCTGCTTGGCATTGTGCTGACGATGTTCTGCTCACGACGGGGTTTCCTGATTGGCGCCTTCGTGTTCCTGGCCGCCTGTCTGATGCTGCTGAGCCTCATTCCCGCCAGCCAAACGGCCTGGCTGATTGCCCTGTTTGCCGCCTTCACCCTGATTATGTCGGCGGTCAGCAACCTGGTCGGCGTTTTCCCGGCGGAAAGCTTCCCGACGGAAGTGCGATCGATGGGCGTCGGCTTCGCCACCTCAATGAGCCGTTTGGGATCGGCTATCGGCACCGGTCTGTTGCCGTTGGCGATTGTCCACTATGGCATGCCCGCCACCACCGGCATTCTGGCGGTGATTTTAATTATTGGCGCATGGGTCTCCATTGCCTGGGCGCCGGAAACCAAAGGATTAACCCTGGTTGATGCCAGCCAGGATCCAGCACAGCGCGCAGAAAATGCGTTGCTGACATCAGCTAAATAACACCATCTTATTGAAAACAGGAGTAATAACGTGGAAATGTATATCGGTGAAGGCTTTGAAGGTAATGGCGTAAACGCCTCGCACATCAATATTATGATTGGACCGCGTCATGGCGTGGTGGGTCAGGCATTTTCTTCCAGCCTGGCGTCCCCCAGCCAGGGGCACTGCCCGTTTATGGTGGTGGTGAAACCCAATGTGCCGACCAAGCCGATGACCCTGTATGTCAACAAGGCTGAAATCAGCAGCGAACTGCATGGCAACGCTACCTGGGGAGCCTCTCAGGCGGCGATCGCCAAAGCGGTGGCCGAAGCCTTGCTGGAAGCTATTCTGCCGCCGGAGGCCGAAGACCAGTGGTGTATCGTGACGGCGAACTGGGTCAACCCAGCCTGCGACAATCTTGACGAGGTGTATCGCAATAACTATCGCGCCTGCCGTCAGGCCATCCACGCCGCGATGAATCGCTTACCCAACCGCAGCCAGCTTGCCGACGCCCTGCCGCAATTGTCTAACCCCTTCTATACGCCGCGTGTCTGAGGAAAACCCCATGGAATACATTAATCTTGGCCACTGTGGGCTGAACGTTTCCCGTTTGTGTCTTGGTACCATGAACATGGGTAGCAAACAGTGGAAACCCTGGATCTTCGACGAACAACAAAGTGAGCCGCTGATCCGTCATGCGCTGGAGTGTGGCATCAACTTTATTGATCTGGCGGATTTCTACTCCAGCGGTGCGGGTGAAGAAGTCGTAGGCAATATCATTGGGCGTTTGGCCCAGCGCGACGAACTGGTACTGGCTACCAAAGTCGGCTACCCGATTGGTGGCGGCGCTAATAATCAGGGGCATTCACGCAAGCACATTATGGCCAGCATTGACGCCAGCCTGCGCCGCCTGGGTACCGATTATATCGATATTTACATGCTGCACTATTTCGACGTGAATACGCCGATTGAAGAAACCTGGTCGGCGATGAACGATATCGTCCGCTCCGGCAAAGCCCGATATGTCGGCGTATCGACCATGTATGCCTGGCAGTTGGCCAAAATTCTGTGGATTTGTGAGCGCCACGGCTTCGTCAAACCCATCAACATGCAGTTGCAACTCAACTGCGCCTATCGCGAGGAAGAACGGGAGATGATCCCCTTGTGCCGCGATCAGGGACTGGGCGTATCGGTATTCAGCCCGCTGGCGCGCGGTTTATTAAGCTGCGATTTCAACTCGGTGCGTAACCAGACGGATTTCTTCACTCAGGAAATGTACGCCGACGCCACCTCACGCAACGTTGCCCAATCGGTCAGTCTGGTGGCGTCGCTACGGGGTATCCCTCCAGCACAGGTTGCCCAGGCCTGGGTGCTCAGCCACCCGGGGGTCGACTGCATGCTGGTCGGGGCCGATACGGTGCAGCAAATAGACAGCGCCGTCAGTGCCTTGTCTACCCCGCTCAGTGAGGATGAGCGTTACGAACTGGAACGCCACTATACCCCATGCGATGTCATCAATGATTACACCGCCGGTAAGCGTATAACGCGTGAGAGCCGCCCGGCGAACGGGCTATTTGCCATGGACAATACCGACACAAGGAACATTGCATGACTGACTATTCTTCTTTACTGCGCAACGGTTGGTACTGTGGTGGCCAATGGCGCACCAGTACCCAACACTATCAGGTCAGCAATCCCGCCACCGGTGAATCGGTGGCGGAGGTCGCTTCAGTCGGCAGCGCAGAAACCGACGAGGCCATTGCCGCGGCTGCCGCTGCCCTGCCGGCTTGGCGTGCCTTGCCCGCCAAGGCACGAGCACAAATCCTGCAACGCTGGTTCCAACTGATCATGAAAAATCAGGCAGCTTTGGCTGAGCTGATGGTTACCGAGCAAGGCAAGGTATTGAGCGAAGCCCAGGGCGAAGTCGCCTACGCCGCCAGCTTTATCGAATGGTTTGCCGAAGAAGCCAAGCGCGCTTATGGGCAGACCATTCCGGCGACCAAAGCCGGTAACCAAATTATCACCTTTAAAGAGTCGGTCGGCGTGATTGCGGCCATCACGCCATGGAATTTCCCACTGGCGATGCTGACGCGCAAATTAGGCCCTGCGCTGGCGGCCGGTTGCACCGCCGTGATCAAACCCGCTAACGAGACGCCGCTTTCCGCCTTCGCGTTGATCGTACTGGCCGAACTTGCCGGAGTGCCGCCAGGGGTGATTAATGCCGTATCCGGTGATACCCCGGCTATTGGTGCTGCACTGATGGCCAGCGCGCGGGTGCGTAAAGTGTCTTTTACCGGCTCCACGCCGGTCGGAAAACTGCTGATGCGCCAGGCGGCGGATACGGTTAAAAAACTGTCGCTGGAGTTGGGCGGCAATGCGCCGTTTATCGTGTTTGACGATGCCGACCTGGATGCTGCGGTGGCGGGCGCAATGGCGGCCAAATTCCGTAACAGCGGCCAAACCTGCGTGTGCGTCAATCGCTTCTACATTCAGGACGGCATTTACGACCGCTTTGTCCAGCGGCTGACCGATGCCGCGCGGACATTGAAAGTCGCTCCCGGCATGACGCCAGGCGCCCAGCAAGGCCCGTTAATCCACCTGAAAGCGGTAGAAAAAGTAGAGGCTCATCTGCGGGACGCTATAAACCAGGGGGCGCGACTGATGTGTGGTGGAGAACGCCACCCGCTGGGTGGCTCCTTCTTCCAGCCAACGGTGTTGGCCGATGCCGATGAACGGATGCAGTTGGCGCATGAGGAAACGTTCGGCCCGCTGGCCGCCTGTTTCCGCTTCCACGATGAAGATGAGGCGATCCGCCGTGCCAATGACACGCCCTTTGGACTGGCGGCTTACCTGTATACCCGCGATTTGGCGCGCGCATTTCGCGTGACGCGTCAGCTCGAAAGCGGCATGGTTGGCATCAACGAAGGTATTATTTCGACCGAGGTCGCCCCCTTTGGCGGCGTCAAAGAGTCCGGGCTGGGTCGTGAAGGTGCCGCTATCGGGCTTGATGAGTATCTCGAAACCAAGTACGTCAACCTCGGGCAACTTGGGGGCGAATGAATAGCTGCTCGGTCATCAATTGACCCCATTGTGTGCCCGGCTGCTCTTCTGCCAGCGTGAAACCGACGCTTTCATACAGATGCCGGGCCGCATCCAGCCCTTTGAAAGTCCACAAATGGGCTTTATCAAAGCCTTGTCCCGGGCGGGGTAACCCGCTGTTGGCGAGGGTTTTCCTTAGACAGCTTAGACGCCTTAGCGTTGGCTAAGGAGGCTGCGCAGCGTCAGAGGGGTTAGCCTTCCATCAGTTGATGAGCCAGGCGATTGTGTTTTTCAATGATCACCGGTACATCTACGGTAGTCACTTTACCGTTATCCACCACCACGCGACCATTGATGATGTTGTAAGCAACCTTACCTGGGTTACAGAACACCAGGGCGGAAACCGGATCGTGCTGTGCGCCAGCAAGGCCAACACCTTCCAGGTTAAACACCGCAATATCTGCCATCATGCCCGGTGCCAGCGCACCAATGTCGTCGCGATTGAGGTTTTTCGCACCGCCAAGGGTGGCGATTTCCAGCGCTTCACGTGCGGTCAGCGCTTCCGGGCCAAAACCAACACGTTGCAGCAGCAGCGCCTGACGCACTTCGCCAATCATATCGGCGCTGTCGTTTGAGGCAGAACCGTCCACACCCAGGCCCACGTGCATGCCTGCATCCAGCATATGGCGCACTGGCGCAATACCAGAACCCAGACGCATGTTGGAGCAAGGGCAGTGCGCAACACCGGTACCGGTGCGGGCAAACAGTTTCATGCCGTAATCATCAAGCTTCACGCAGTGCGCATGCCATACGTCGCGACCGACCCACTCCAGATCTTCCACATACTGCGCAGGCGTTTTGTTGAAAGTCTTTTTGCTGTATTCAATATCGCTGACGTTTTCCGCGAGGTGCGTATGCAGGGAAACACCGTGCGCCCGGGCAAGTTTGGCGGAATCGCGCATCAGCCCTTCGCTGACCGAGAACGGCGAGCAAGGTGCAACCACTATGCGGATCATCGCACCGCGTTCAGCATCGTGGAACTGCTCAATCACGCGCTGAGTATCGTTGAGGATGAACTTTTCATCTTCAACGATAGAGTCCGGTGGCAGACCTCCCTGTTTTTTGCCTACGCTCATGCTGCCGCGACAGGCATGGAAACGCATCCCCATTTCCTGTGCCGCTTCGATGCTGTGATCGAGCTTGATGCCGTTCGGGTAAACGTACTGGTGATCGCTGGAAGTGGTACAGCCTGAAAGCATTAGCTCTGCCATTGCGGTTTTGGTAGCCACTTTCATCATTTCAGGGGTCAGCTTTTCCCAGATAGGATACAGCGTGGTCAGCCAGGTAAAGAGTTCTCCGTCCTGAGCCGCAGGTACTACGCGGGTCAGGCTCTGATACATATGGTGGTGAGTGTTAATCAGACCGGGAATAACGATATGACCTTTTAGATCGATAATTCTGTCTGCCGTTTGCGGCATTTCGCTTTCGGTTCCCACGGCAACAATTGTATTGCCTTTGATAAAGACGCAGCCTTTTTTAATTTCGCGCTTGTCTTTATCCATGGTCACGACCATATTTGCATTTTTCAACAGCAGCGTCTTGCTCTGAGACGGGATAGAATTTGTCGCCTTATCTTCAGTAAGGGAATATAACAGTTTCTCTTTTGCTGTCACCGGTAATGTGGTTAATAACGGGGCCAGAAAAGGTGTTTTAACTAATAATCGACGTAGCCGATCTGGTTGTTGATCCTTCATGATTTTTCCTTGTTTGAATAAACTTAAAAACTGATTTTTAATCATATATATAATGGAGTTGGGTGAGCATTCCTAATTTTAGGGTGTTGCATTTATCCTATCGTATATAGGTTATGTCATCATCGTGTGCCATCACACTTTCGTTATGGTGTCAGGGTATCCCCTTATGCGGTAACCCATTTGAAGAATGTCGGTTTTACTCCATATCCAAACGGCCCCCTTCTTAGGGGGCGCCCTCGCCTTTTTTTACGCTAAATGCCTACTCGGTTTCTTGGCCTGGTTGGTAATAGACGTAATCTTCCCGGGCCAGGCTATTTTTGATTCTGAAGCGCCAAACTATCGCCAGGGCGATAAACCACAGCGGCATACTGCACAGCGCTATCAGCGTATCCCGGTCAAAGACCATCAGCACCAGCGTGAAAGCGAAAAACGCCAAGGTCAGCCAGGTCATGATCACCCCGCCCGGCATCTTGAAGGTAGAACGTTCATGCAGTTCGGGCCGTTGTTTGCGATAAACCAGATAGGCCACCAGGATCATGCCCCAGCTGTAAACCACCAGTATCGCCGCCACGGTAGAAACAATGGTAAACAGCGTCATCACGTTCGGCATCAGGATCAACAGCATGGTGCCCACCACCATACAGAAGCAGGAAAACATCAGGCTGCGGATCGGAATAGCGGTGGTACGTGACAGTATTTTGAACTGCCCGTGCGCGTGTTTCTCCATCGACAGGCCATACAGCATACGGGTGCTGGAATAAACCCCGCTGTTGGCCGAAGACATGGCGGAGGTCAAGGCGACAAAGTTAATCACCGCGGCTGCCGCAGGCAAACCGGCCTGGTCGAACAACATAACGAACGGGCTGCTGTCCGGCGAAACGTGGCTCCATGAGGTCACGGCGATAATCGCCAACATTGAAAACACATAGAAAATGATGATCCGCACTGGAATCACGTTGATCGCCTTGGGCAACACTTTCTGCGGATCCTTGGTCTCGGCCGACATGGTGCCCAGCAGCTCAATGCCGGTGCAGGAGAATATGGCAATCTGGAAGCCGGCAAAAAAGCCGAATATGCCGTGCGGCATAAAGATATTGGGGTCGGTGATATTACTCACCGAGGCTTTAACCCCGTCCGGCGAGGTCCAGCCAATAAAGACCATCCAGGCCCCGGTCAGGATCAGCGCGATAATGGCAATCACTTTAATGATGGCAAACCAGAACTCTGCTTCACCAAACATCTTCACCGACAGCATATTGAACAGGCACAGCAACCCCAGAGTCAGCAAGGCCGGCAGCCAGGGCGAAACTTCCGGGTACCAGTACTGCACGTATCCCCCGCACACCACAACATCGGCAATGCAGGTCACCACCCAACTCAACCAGTAAGACCAACCGAGAAAAAAACTGGCTTTGGGTCCCAGGTATTCGGAGACGAAATCGGCAAACGAGCGATAGTCGAGCTTGGTCAGCAATAATTCGCCCATCGCCCGCATCACCATAAACATAAAGAAGCCGACAATGACGTAGGTCAAAACAATAGAAGTGCCGGAAAGCGCAATGGTTTTGCCCGACCCCATAAACAACCCGGTGCCAATGGCACCGCCGATGGAAATAAGCTGAATATGGCGTTCGCTCAGACCTCGTTGCAATGTTTGGGCGCAGTCGTGCCCCTCGGTTGAAAGGGTATTCAACCGATGTTGTTTACTTTTTGTCATGGTGTTACCTGTCCGTCATTAAGGCGATTAAGCAGCTTTCACCGCTGCAGCAGGAGTGAAACGCCGTTGGCGTTCTACCGGCAAAAAAGAAATTCAGGCCAAACGCTGCCTGCCCTTTTGTTAAAGGGAAGTAAATATCTGTACGTCTCAGAAAACGGCTGTTCGAACTGAGTGCCAGCCCACATTTAGCATGCGAAGCATGGGCTTGGAGGATAAAAGGCTTTATATCAGTGGGTTATTATCATTCCCGTTTAAGAAAAAAATGCGACCACCGCAGATTTAACATGAATTTAACTCTGGCGTCAGGAAACGGCATTGTCAACACGACACTTAAATAAAATGAAACTTTTTGATCACATTCAAGGTTCTGAAAAATAGATAAAAACGGGTTTTATGCATTTTTTATGCATAAAGTATGCGTAGTCAGCTGACCCTTCCTGAAAAAGTAATTAACTATTCATTTTTGCGTCGAAAAACCCGCTGGAAACCGGCCCGCAGCCCGCCAGGGGGGGGCTAACAAGCCGTGCTTTTAGTGGTAAATTTGGCGTCGCAAAAGTGTTATGCACTTGGTAAACCACGGTTAAACAAAATAAACACCTCTATATAAAAAAGGTTGGTTATGGAAAAGCTATCCTACGCTTCAGAAAGTAGCACAACGGCCTGGGCCACCTATCTGCAACAAATCGACCGCGTTGCGCCTTACCTGGGTGATCTGTCGCGTTGGGTTGATACCCTGCGTCACCCGAAGCGCGCGCTGATCGTTGATATCCCACTGCAGATGGACGACGGTTCAATCCGCCATTTCGAAGGCTTCCGCGTTCAGCACAACCTGTCGCGCGGCCCGGGTAAAGGCGGCATCCGTTATCACCCGGACGTTGATCTCGATGAAGTCATGGCGCTGTCAGCCTGGATGACCATCAAATGTGCGGCAGTCAACCTGCCTTACGGTGGCGCCAAAGGGGGGATCCGCGTCGATCCTTTCAAACTGTCTGAAGGCGAGCTGGAAAGATTGACCCGTCGCTACACCAGCGAAATCGGTTTTATCATCGGGCCACAGAAAGATATCCCGGCACCGGACGTCGGCACCAACTCCAAAGTTATGGCCTGGATGATGGATACCTATTCCATGAACCACGGCACGACCATCACCGGCGTGGTTACCGGCAAACCTATTCACCTGGGCGGCTCCCTGGGTCGTGAGAAAGCCACCGGTCGCGGTGTATTCGTTACCGGCTGTGAAGTAGCGAAACGTCTGGGCGTGCAAATCGAAGGTGCCAAGGTTGCGGTTCAGGGCTTTGGTAACGTGGGCAGCGAAGCCGCCCGCCTGTTTGTGGGTATCGGTGCGCGTGTAGTGGTGATTCAAGACCACTCCGCTACCCTGTTCAACGCCAACGGCATCGATTTGACTGCACTGACTGAATGGCAGGCCAAGAACAAGCAAATTGCCGGTTTCCCTGGCGCCAGCGAAATCGAAAGCGAAGCTTTCTGGTCCGTAGACATGGATATCCTGATCCCTGCCGCCCTGGAAGGTCAGATTACCCGTCAACGTGCAGAAATCCTCAGCGCCAAACTGGTTCTGGAAGGCGCTAACGGCCCAACCTACCCAGACGCGGACGACGTGCTGCGTTCACGCAACATCACCGTGGTACCTGACGTTATCTGTAACGCCGGCGGCGTAACAGTCAGCTACTTCGAATGGGTGCAGGACATGGCCAGCTACTTCTGGAGCGAAAGCGAAATCAACGAGCGTATGGACAAAATCATGACCGACGCCATGATTCACGTTTGGAACAAGTCCGAAGAGAAAGAGTGCAGCCTGCGCACTGCGGCGTATATCGTCGCCTGTGAGCGTATCCTGACCGCACGTAAAGAGCGTGGCATTTACCCAGGTTAATGCGTTATCTCTCCCGGCTTGCTCTGCAGGCCGGGATTATTTCCAAGCGATCCCTTCAACGCAGCAATCGTTTCATCACCTTGCCGGTACTGGTCATCGGTAACCGTTCGACAAACTCAACGACGCGTGGGTATTTAAACGCCGCCAGCCGCTCTTGGGTCCAGGCGATCAGCTGTTCTTCACTCACCGGTTCGTCCAAATCCTTCAGCACCACCACCGCTTTAATCTCTTCGCCGAGTGACTGGTGCGGTACGCCAATCACGGCCACCAATGACACGGCCGGATGGCGGATCATCAGTTCTTCAATTTCTCGCGGATAGACGTTAAATCCGCCGCGAATAATCACATCTTTCGACCGGTCAACGATAAAATAGAAGCCATCGGCATCGCGGCGTGCCAGGTCACCGGTTCTGAACCAGCCCTTTTCCAGCACCTCGGCCGTGGCTTCCGGGCGGTTAAGGTAGCCCTTCATCACGTTGTGGCCACGCACCGCAATCTCGCCAACCTGATCTATACCCTCTACCGTTTTACCGGTGACATCGACTAACCGGACTTCCACGCCCCAGATGGGCTGGCCAATAGAACCGACTTTATTGATCCGCCCCGGATGGTTAAAGGTGGCAACCGGGCTGGTTTCCGATAAACCATAGCCTTCCAGAATATTAACGCCGAAGCGCCGGGCGAAGTCCTCGATGATTTGTACGGGCAAGCTGGCACCGCCGGAGACCGCCATGCGCAGGTTTTTACGTAACAGGGCAAGATCCGCCGTATCATCCAGCGCGTTCAACAATGCCCAGTACATGGTGGGGACACCGGCAAAAAAGGTGATGGCGTGCTGTTGCATCAGCGCAATGACCTGCTTCGCATCAAAACGCGGCACCATAACCAGCGTTGCCGCCAAAGCAAAACCGGCATTCATCTGTACGGTGGACCCAAAAGTATGAAATAGCGGCAGCGTCACCAAATGGCGATCGGGATGTTCTAACGAACTATTGAACAGCTGTACCGAACCCAGCGCGTTCAGCACCAGATTGGAATGGGTCAGCTCGGCTCCCTTGGCACGGCCGGTGGTCCCGCTGGTGTAAAGGATCACAGCGGTGTCGGATTCCAGCGTGGTGGCGCTGTCAAAATCGGTGGGCTGGCTGCTGATAACCTGACTGAAACGGTCACCTGCCAGCGGCAGGCTGTCGCCGATAATAATAAAATCACGGCATTGCTCTGTGGATTCAAACGCACGTCGCGCCTCTTCCCCCAGCGTCAATCCAGCGTCGCCCTCAAAACAGAAGAAACTCACCGCCTGCGAGTCTTGCAGGTAATATTCAAACTCCCCCGCTTTTAATAAGGTGTTCAAAGGGACGACCACCGCACCGGCTTTGAGGATGCCATAGTAAACAGCGGGAAACTCCCAACGGTTCGGGCAAGCCAGCGCCACCCTTTCACCCGGCTGCACTCCCCGGGCAATCAACAAATTAGCGACCTGATTGGCACGTTGATTCAACGTGGCGTAGCTAAACTGAACATCCTCCTGCACCAGCGCCAGGCGATCTGCAAATGAACGCGCACTCTCTTCAAGCAATGTAGCCAAATTTAGCATGAGGTTTTCTCGAATGCAGAGACCGGGCATGCCCGGTGAGTCATCGACTGAGATACTGCGCGACCTCGCTGAGGTTGCTCTCCCTGAACAGCCTGCGGTGAAAAATGACCACGGCAAAAATGAGTATAGAAGAGGTCGCACCAGTGTAAAGGTTCGCGCTCCGCTGCCTGATAGACTATATGTTAGGGATCGTTTACCCCACGGAGAGCCCCTGATGAGCAAGAAAAAGATCCTGATGCTGGTCGGCGATTACGCTGAAGATTATGAGACTATGGTGCCGTTTCAGGCGTTACAAATGATAGGTCATCAGGTGGATGCCGTGTGCCCCGATAAGGCCATAGGCGACTACATCATGACGGCGATCCATGATTTTGACGGCGCACAAACCTACAGTGAAAAACCGGGTCATCGTTTCACCCTGAACGCCGATTTTTCGGCAGCCAAAGAAGCAGACTACGACGCCCTGTTGATCCCCGGAGGTCGAGCGCCAGAGTATCTGCGACTGAATCCGCAGGTCATCAAACTGGTGCAGGCTTTTGACGCCGCACGCAAGCCCATCGCCGCCGTTTGCCATGGTCCGCAGCTGCTGGCCGCCGCCGGCGTGTTGAAAGGCAGAACCTGCAGCGCCTACCCGGCCTGCGCGCCAGAAGTGCAGTTGGCTGGCGGACACTTTGCCGATATCGGCATCGATCAGGCCCATGTTGATGGCAACCTGGTGACCGCCCCGGCCTGGCCGGCACATCCACAATGGTTGGCGAAATTTGCCGAACTGCTGGCGGAATAACGCAATGAAAAGGCCCGCAACACAGCTGCGGGCCAATATTTTACTTTGACTGTTCGTGGGTTAATTCTTTCGCCAACAACCCAGGGTTATTTTAATTGTTCAATCAGAAAGTGAATGTCATAGAGCCAACGTTTTGCCCGGGCGGAACGCACCAGCATATAAACATACAAGGGCCGGATCCTTTCCATCTCAAGATCCCAATGATGACCACGTCGGGATGATGGGGAAATGAATGACAATGATTTAGACACCTGACGAAAATACAGCTCATGATTGTAATTACTGCTGTCTATTCGGAAAGCGTCGAAGTAGCCATGCATCAGCGTCTCCGACATCGGCAAAGACAGGTTCAGCTCTTTGTTTATTTCGGTATTGAGAGTCACGTCTATGCCTCTTTTGAACAGGCCCGGCGCGTTATAGCGGTCGACCACTGAAATGACCTGCTGCTGAATATCACTTTCCATTTCAACCTCAAACTATTTGGCCGCGAGAATGATGCGATAATATTCTGACCTTTCTTCATGTGGCGAGTTCTGCATGGCAAAGTAATTTTCCTTTTCTTTACACTTTCACCACAGAGTGAATATAAAAATACGCAGAATGTTGTCGCCATCCTGCGTATTAGCAGCGTTGCCTGCAGTAAATCTTATTGGGTCAGGGAGCCATTATTGGCAATAACACCATCGCCCTGCTTCTCTGCGCTAATACCACCGCCCAGTACTTTATACAGCGTGATCAGATTTTGGTATTCGGTTTGCTGAGTGGTAATCAACGACTGACGGGCGCTATATAAGGTACGCTGCGCGTCAAGCATCGTCAGATAGGTATCCACCCCGTGGCGATAACGCAGCTCTGCCAGGCGATAATATTCCTGAGAAGCCGCCACATAGCCGGTTTGCGCCGCTAACTGTTCCTCAATAGTGCCTTTACGCGCCAGGGCATCGGCGGTCTCCTGGAATGCCGTCTGCACCGCTTTCTCGTAGGTGGCAACGTACAGGTCTTTCTGCGCCTTGGTGTAATTCAACTGGGCGGTATTATAGCCGCCGGTGAAGATCGGCAGGCTGATACTCGGTGCAAATGACCAGACGCCAGCCCCCTTGCTAAACAGTGATGACAATTCCCCGCTGCTTATGCCACCGCTGGCCGTCAGACTGATAGACGGGAAAAACGCCGCGCGGGCAGAGCCGATATTGGCGTTGGCCGCCTTCAGGTTATGCTCAGCCTCCAGCACATCCGGGCGGTTCAGCAGCACCTGGGATGACAGATTCGCCGGCAGGTCTTTCATGATGCCGGACAATGCTGCGATATCCGTGGGCAACAGGCTCTCAGGTACGCTTTGCCCCACCACCAGATCCAGCGCATTTTTCGCCTGCGCGGCGCTGGTGGTGTAGCTGGCGACGTCCGAGCGAGCCTGCTGATACACCGTGTCCGCCGTAGCGACATCAACCATCGACAGAATGCCGTTTTGCTGGTTTTTGCGCGTCACGGCCAGTGACAACTTGGCGCTTTCCATGGTGCTTTTGGCCGCAGCCAGGTTGCTGCGTTCCGCCGCAAGGTTTACCCAGTCGGTGACGATATCGGCGATCAACGTCAGGCGAGTGCTTTTGGCCGCTTCCGATTCCGCCAGATAGGTTTCAAAGGTCGATCGTGACAGGCTACGGTTCTTGCCGAACAAATCCAGCTCAAATGCACTGGTGCCGGCCGTGGCTTCGTAGCTCTGGCTGATCGCGGTGGCGTTACCGTTACCGGTCAGTGCCCGCCCACGGCTGCCGTCCACACCGGCGTTAATGGTTGGGAACAAATCGGAGCGCTGCTCGCCGTAGAGCGCCCGCGCCGATTCAATATTGGCAATGGCTTCACGCAGATCTCGACTGCTGCTCAGCCCCATCTCTACCACCTGACGCAGTTTGGCGTCGACCACATAGTCACGCCACGGAATGTCCGGGTAGCTCAGTGATAATTTACCGGAAGGCGCAGTATAAGCCGCCCCCTGTGGCATGGTGGTCGGTACCGGTGCCTGTGGGCGCTGGTAGTTCGGATCCAGCGAGATACACCCCGCCAGTAACAGCGGGAATGTCAGAATGATTAAACGTTGCAACACATTATTCTCCTGCCTGCGGCGCAGTGTTTTCCAGCGGTTTGGCGACGGTGGTTTTGCGTGAAAACATCCGGCGTACCAAAACGTAGAACAACGGAACAAAGAAGATCGCCAGTATCGTTGCCGTGATGGTGCCACCAATAATCCCGGTACCGATGGCGATACGGCTGTTGGCGCCGGCACCGCTGGACACGGCCAGCGGCAACACGCCGGCGGTAAACGCCAGGGAGGTCATCAGAATCGGGCGCAAACGCATACGGGAAGCCTCGACTGCCGCGGCGATCAGGGTTTCGCCCCGCAGGTATTTCTCTTCGGCGAACTCGACGATAAGAATGGCGTTCTTGGCCGACAGCCCAATGATGGTTAACAGCGCCACCTGGAAGTAAATATCGTTTTCCAGGCCACGCAGGGTGATCGCCAACAGCGAGCCGACCACGCCCATCGGCACCACCATCATCACCGCAAACGGAATTGACCAGCTTTCGTACAGGGCCGCGAGGCACAGGAACACCACCACCAGTGAAATGGCATACAGCGAGGCTGCCTGCCCGCTGGTCAAGCGCTCCTGATAAGAAAGGCCGCTCCAGGAAAAGCTGCTGGCGGAGGAGAATTTCGCCGCCAGTTTTTCCATCTCATCCATCGCAGTACCGGAACTGGTACCGGGCGCGCCTTCACCGGTGATCTCAAACGACGACAGGCCGTTATAGCGAGACAGGTTTTCCGGCCCGTAGATCCAGTGTGACGCGGCGAAGGCCGAGAACGGCGTCATGCTGGTGGCTCCGCTGCTGGAAGTCCCACGCACAAACCATTTGTCGAGATCTTCCGGTTTTGAACGGTACTCGACATCACCCTGCATATAGACTTTTTTCACCCGGTTGCGGTCGATAAAGTCGTTGACATAGGTGCTGCCGAAGGCGCTGGTAAGCGTGCTGTTGACGTCGCCATTACTCAGCCCCAATGCCTGCAGTTTGTCATTGTCGATCTCCACCTGCAGCTGTGGGGTATCCGGCAAGGTGTTGGCGCGTACCGCGCTCAGGCTGGGGGTTTTCGCCGCCGCCGCAACTATCTGATCGCGCATCACCTGCAATTCTGCGCGGGTCGTTGCGCCTTTGGCCTGCAGTTCGAAGGTGAAACCGTCAGACTGGCCAAAACCGTCAATCGCCGGAGGGCTCATCGAGAACACCTGTGCGTCACGGATCTTGGCGAAGTGCGCCATCGCACGCTTGGCAATCGCATCGGCGGTATTGGCACTGCCAGAGCGTAAACTCCAGTCTTTCAGGCTGACGAAGGCCATTCCGGCGTTTTGTCCGCTGCCGCTGAAGCCAAAACCGTTAATGGTGAAAATGGTGCTGACGTTGGCCTTCTCATCGTTGAGAAAATAATCCTTTACCTCGTCGCTGACCGCAGAGGTCCGGGCATTGGTGGCCCCGGCCGGCAGCGTGTACTGCACCATCACCACCCCCTGATCTTCATTGGGCAAGAAGCCGGTCGGCAAACGCATATACATCACGGCAGCGGCAATCAACAACAGGCCGTACAGCAACAGATAGCGCATTGGGCTGTGGATCACCCGGCCGACCTTATCGGCATATTTCTCCTGCAGGCGGTTATAGCCGCGATTGAATTTGCCCAGCAGGCCCTTGTTGGTCAGATCCTCATGTGCAGGTTTCAGCAAGGTGGCGCACAGTGCCGGGGCCAGGGTTAACGCCAGGATCACCGACAACACCATGGAAGCCACAATAGTGACCGAGAACTGGCGGTAGATCACCCCGGTGGAACCGCCGAAAAACGCCATCGGCAGGAAGACCGCCGACAGCACCATGGCAATGCCAACCAGCGCGCCGGTGATTTCCTTCATCGATTTTTCGGTTGCCTCGCGCGGTGGCAGTTTCTCTTCCCGCATCACGCGCTCGACGTTCTCCACCACCACGATGGCGTCATCCACCAATAGCCCGATAGCCAGCACCATGCCAAACAGCGTCAGGGTGTTGATTGAATAGCCGAAGGCGGCGAGCACGCCGAAGGTGCCCAACAGCACCACCGGCACGGTAATGGTCGGGATCAGCGTGGTTCGCAAGTTCTGCAGGAAGACAAACATCACGATCACCACCAACACCACCGCCTCGATCAGGGTTTTCACCACTTCTTCGATCGAGATATTAATAAAGTCGGTGCTGTCTTTCGGGTAGGCCACCTTGTAGCCATTGGGCATCGAAGTTTGGTATTCCGCCACCTTGGCCTTGACCCGTTTGGCGGTATTGAGCGCATTGGCCCCGGCGGCCAGCTTGACGGCAATCCCCGAGGCCGGGTGGCCATTCAAGCGGGCGCTGGAGGAGTAATCCTCGTTGCCCAGCTCAACCCGCGCCACATCGCCCAGGCGCACCAACGCCCCGCTGCTATCACTTTTCAGGATAATATTGCGAAACTGCTCCGGCGTTTGCAGCCGCGACTGCGCCTTCACCGTGGCGGTCAGTTGCTGATCGGCACCGGAAGGCAAATCGCCGACTTTACCGGCAGAAACCTGGGTATTTTGCGCTTCAATCGCCGTTTCCACATCGGACGGCATCAGTGAATAGGACGCCAGCCGGGTCGGGTTCAGCCAGATGCGCATCGCGTATTCTGACCCAAATACCTGCACGTCACCGACCCCGTCTATGCGCGACAGCGGATCCTGAATATTACTGACCAGATAGTCGGATATGTCCGCCATGCTGGCCTTGTCGGTTTCGTCATACAACCCGACGATCAGCAGGAAGCTGCTCTGTGATTTTTTGACCGTTACCCCTTGGGCCGTCACTTCGGCCGGTAAACGGCTTTCCGCCTGCTGCACCTTGTTCTGTACCTGCACCTGGGCGATATCCGGATCGGTGCCCTGATCAAAGGTCACGTTAATGCTCACCGAACCGTCGGAGCTGCTGGTCGCTGAAAAATAAAGTAGCCCATCAAGCCCCGTCAGCTGTTGCTCAATCACCTGGGTAACGCTGTTTTCCAGCGTTTCCGCATCGGCCCCCGGGTAGGTGGCGGAAATGGAAATTTGTGGTGGGGAGACGTCCGGGTATTGCGAGATGGGGAGCGAATTGATCGACATCAGGCCACACAGCATAATGATGATCGCAATCACCCAGGCAAACACCGGCCGCCGAATAAAGAACTGCGCCATGGTTATTGATCCCCGCCGTTAGTCGCAGCCGTATTCGCCTGCTGTTGCACTTCAACGGCCTTGACCTCTACGCCGATGGCCACCTTATTCGTGCCTTCGACAATCAGTCGGTCGCCTGCATCCAACCCTTTGCTGACCAGCCAACTGCTGCCGATAACCTGTCCGGTGGTGAGGGTGCGTTGTTCCACTTTGTTTTGCGCGTTAACCACCAACGCGGTCGCCTCGCCCCTGGCATTGCGGGTAATGCCCTGTTGCGGTGCCAAAATGTCGTTGGGATCGACCCCGTTGTCCAGGGTGGCATGGACATACATGCCCGGCAGCAATTCGTGCTCGGGGTTAGGGAACACGGCACGCAGGGTGACAGAACCGGTAGATTCATCCACCGACACTTCGGTCAGTTCCAGCTTGCCGGGGTGGCTGTAGGGCGTGCCGTCTTCAAGTTTGATCGCTACCGGCGTGACATTGTCACGTTGCAGTGAAGCCTGCTGCCTGCGCAATTTAAGCAGTTGACTGCTGGACTGGGTGAGATCGACATAGACAGGATCAAGTGCGCGAATGGTTGCCAGTGCATCGGTTTGGCTGGCGGTCACCAGCGCACCCGGCGTAACCGAAGAAATACCGATACGGCCGGAAATGGGCGCGCGTACCTGGGTATAAGCAAGATTGATTTTGGTGGTTTCCAGCGCCGCCTGATACTGCGCGACGGCGGCTACGGCCTCCAGATAGGTTGCCATCGCATCATCCGCATCCTGTTTGGAGACGCCATTCTCCTTCACCAGTGCGGCATAGCGCTGCGCCTTCAAACGGCTGGACTTCACCGTGGCCTGGGCACTTTTCAACTGCGCGGCGGCCTGATCGTAACTGGCCTGATAGGTCGCGGGATCGATTTGATACAGCACCTGCCCGGCTTTGACTTCCGCCCCTTCGGTAAACAGACGTGCCTTTATAATGCCTTCCACCTGCGGACGAACATCCGAGGTCATGGTGGCATTGACCCGGCCCGTCAGGTCACTGCTCAGCGTGACCGGCTGGCTGTGCAATGTCGCCACGCCAACCTCAGGTACACCGGCCGGTGTACTGGCGGACTGACCATCACAGGCAGACAACAACAGCGACAGGCTGACCAGTAAAACCTTTTTCCTTTGCATCGACTTTCCATCCTATTGAGAACGTTTATTCTCAATATATAGAAAGCGACGTTTTTAGTCTGACAGGGTTACGTAAGGATTCAGTAAAAGTACATCGCAGAGCGTGTGGCAAGCCGGTACACAGGTATTTCACGCACCGGCTCAGGGGTTATTTCTTGCGCAGAGGCACGTCTTTCAACAGCCAGGTCAAGGCAAAGGCCAGCACCATCACCCCTGCCGCAATCTGGTAAACCGAGTGGATCGCACCGCCGAAGGCCTGCAGGTAGTCGTTTTGCAATTGCGCCGGCAAATGGTGCACGGCATCAGCCCCCAGTGAACGCGGCAGCTCTGCCCCCTCCGGCAGCAAGGTGGTCAGCCGGCTGTGCAGCACATTGGTAAAAATCGCGCCAAACACCGCCACGCCGATAGAGCCGCCAATAGAGCGGAACAGCGTGGCGCTGGAGGTCGCGACCCCCATATGCTTTGGTTCTACGCTGTTTTGCGCCGCCAGGATCATCACCTGCATCACCATACCCAGCCCCAACCCCAACAGGCTGATGTAGAGGTACAGCAAATGCACCGGGGTCGAGTTTTTCAACGTCCCCAGCAACACCATGCCTGCCAGGGCACACAGGGTGCCAATAATCGGGAAGATACGGTATTTGCCGCGCTTGCTGATCAACCGACCGCTGATGATCGAACTGAGCATTATCCCGCCCATCAGCGGCAGCAGCTGCATCCCGGCCTGGGTCGGCGTGGAATCCTTCACGACCTGCAGATACAGCGGCAGGAAAGTCACCGATCCAAACAGCGACATACCGACGATAAAACCTATCAATGCGCAGAGCACAAAGGTGCGATTACGGAACAGGTCGAGCGGAATGATCGGTTCGCTCGCCAGTCGCTCTTCGTAGATAAACCCACCTATCGACACCAGGCCAAAGGCCAGAATGCACCACAGTTGACCGTCCGACCAGGCCATCACCGTACCGCCCTGGCTGGTAAACAGGATGATGCAGGTCAGCGCCGCTGCGAGGTAACTGGCCCCGAGAAAATCTATCTCATGTTTAACCCGATTGACCTTAGACTGGAACACCGCGCCAATTACCAACAGCGCGAAAATCCCCAGCGGCAGGTTGATATAGAAAATCCAACGCCAGGAGAAATGCTGCACCAGCAATCCGCCGATCAGCGGGCCGACCACCGTTGCCAGACCAAATACCCCGCCAAACAGCCCCTGATAGCGTCCACGATCGGCCGGTGGGATCACATCGCCGACCACCGCCATGGTCACCACCAACAAACCGCCGCCGCCCAGCCCTTGCAGCGCACGCATCAGGATAAGTTCCGTCATATTCTGCGCCAGCCCACACAGCACCGAACCGAGCAGGAACACCACAATGGCTATCTGCAGCACGATCTTGCGACCGAACAGATCGCCAAACTTGCCATACAGCGGCACCACAATGGTCGACGCCAACAGATAGGCGGTCACGACCCACGACAGATTTTCCAGGCCACCGAATTCGCCAACGATGGTTGGCAGCGCGGTGGAGACAATGGTCTGATCGAGCGCTGCCAGCAGCATCACCAGCAGCAGCGCGGAGAACAGCAAACGGATCGAGGGTGCCTGCTCGGACGCCCTGCCGTTTTCTTCGGTGCCTGCCAGGTTATCAATACCCATTTAGCTGAGCCTGCTTGTAATTAATTAATCGAGTAATTAATATATGAGTTATTCTTTTCTCCGGTCAATGGATCTCACCGCGATGACAGCACAAAACGTTCAAAAACCTCGCCGCCCCGGTCGCCCCAGCGGCAGCGCCAATGGCGCAGAAAAACGCGAGCACCTGCTCAACACGGCGCTAAATATGTTTGCCCGTCAAGGCATTGCCGATACTTCGTTGAACGCCATCGCCCGTGAGGCCGGTGTCACTCCAGCCATGCTGCACTACTACTTTCACAACCGTGAACAGTTACTGGATGTGTTGATCGACGAACGTTTCCTGCCGGTGAGGCTCGCTGCCAGCAGCGTTTTTGACGCCAATGCGGACGATCCTGTGGCTGCCATTACCCAACTGGCGCAGCGGTTTATCGATATTTCCAGCGAACATCCGTGGTTCCCTCCGCTGTGGCTGCGTGAGGTAATGAGTGATAACGGCGTATTGAAGCAGCGCATGAACGCGCGTTTTGGTGATACCCAGCGTAAATCTGCACTGCAATCGATCATCCGTTGGCAGGCCGAAGGGAAACTGCATGCCGGGCTGGAACCCTCGTTATTGTTTATCACCCTGTTTGGCATGACGTTGCTGCCGTTGGCCACCGCGCCCAAATGGCAGCGTGATGACAGCAACCCATTGAGCGCCGATGTCATCGCCCGCCATGCCATTACGCTGCTGACCCACGGCCTGGGGCCGCAAGTGTGATCGCAGAGCCAGAGCCGGCCCGGCACGGTTACCCGACTTAAACCGCCGGCAGTTGATTGGTCACGCAGTGAATACCGCCGCCGCCCGCGGCAATGGCGTCAATATTCAACTGCACCACTTCACGATCGGGATAAAGCTCGGTTAATAATCGCAACGCTTCGCCATCTGCTTCCGGATCGCCAAATTCGGGGGCGATGACCGCACCGTTGATCACAAAGTAATTGATGTATCCCGCAGCAAAATCCGGGTTCCCTTTGCTGAAACGGCTACGGCGCGGATCCATCGGCGGCGACATGGTGTGCACCTGCAACTTGCGGCCATCGGCATCGGTCGCCTGTTTGAGAATGGCCAAATGCGCCTGGGTCACTTTATGGTCGTAAGAGTCGGGATCGGTGTCCAGATTGGCCACCACCACTCCCGGGCGGGCAAAACGGGCGTAGAAATCGACGTGGGTGTCGGTAATATCCTTACCTTTAATTCCCGGCAGCCAGATAATTTTGCGCAGGCCGAGCATCTCCTTCAACTCTTGCTCCACCCGATCACGACTCCAGCCTGGGTTACGGTTCTTGTTGACCCAACTGCTCTCGGTCATGATACCGGTGCCGTGGCCATCCACTTCGATGCCGCCACCTTCCCCCACCAGGCCGCTGCGCCCTATATTGGCGACGCCGTAATGACTGGCTTCAAACGCCGCCAGACGCGCATCATAGGTGTGCTGCTGTTTGTTGCCCCAGCCGTTAAAGTTAAAGTCCACCGCCCCCAGTTTGCCCGCCTGATTGACGACAAAATTGGCGCCAATGTCACGCATCCAAATATCATCAAGCTCGGTGACAATGAAGGTCACATTGTGGCTGCCGCATTTCTCTTCCGCCAGCCGACGTTCACTCTCACGGCAAAATACCGTTAGCGGTTGATATTGCGCGATCGCCCGTGCAATGCGCCCCAAAGCATCCTGCACCCCCGCAGTGTAATCAGCCCAAATGGCCCGCTGCGCCCCGAAGGCGATAAAAGCGCGTTGCTGCTCTTCGCCTTCATCAGGCATGCGCCAACTTTCCCCCCGCACGGCTGGTACGGCATGGGCAGGTAACGTCAGCCCCATGGATGCCGTCAGGCTCATGCCGGCAATCAGGGATGCCTGCTTAATAAATTCACGACGCGTTGACATGGTTTGCTCCTGTATTGCCGTCGTTGAAATAAGATATTCTGTTCAGTGAAAGACGGCGTGATTTCGATGTAATACATGTTAAGGCTTCCATCACTGCCATAACAAAGGATACATTTAGCAGACACCTGATTAGATAGGCTTATCAATAATGCTTAAACACTGGCCCCCGATGAACGCGTTACGCGGTTTTGAAGCCGCTGCCCGCCTGGGCAGTTTCCACCAGGCCGCCGATGAGCTGCACCTCACCCAGTCGGCGATCAGTCAGCAAATACGCAGCCTGGAAGCCTATCTGGAACAACCGTTGTTTTTCCGCAGTGGCCGCAGCGTCAGCCTGACCGACGCCGGGCACGATCTCTACAGCACCGCCCAGGTGATGCTGCAACAACTGGCGGTCGGCATCCGCCGTCTGGATCAATACCGCAAACCCAACCAACTGATCGTCAATACCACTCCGGCGTTTGCCCGCCACTGGCTGGTGCCGAACCTGAAAAGCTTTCATCGGCAGCACCCGGATATCGACCTTTGGCTGTTCACCACCTTCGACCCACCGGATATGGCGACGGAAACCGTCGATCTGGCGATCCGTGACGATCTCAGCGCACAAGCCGAATGCAACCTCCGGGCATTACATCAGGACAGACTCTATCCGGCTTGCCATCCTGACCTGCTGAAACTGGAGCTTGAACAACGTACCACCCTGCACGGGGAACGAGAGATGGACTGGAGCCATTGGACCGTTCAGGGCGGCGTCAATGTGGGGCAAAGCAGCCATGGGCTGAATTTCTCAGATCCTGGCCTGTTACTGGATGCCGCCTGCGATGGCCTGGGTATCGCGCTGGTCAGCCAATTGCTGGCACGGCAGGCACAGGCAAAAGGCGTGTTGCACCCCCTGACGGAACAAAGCGTACGCGGCCCAAACTGGGCCTGGCTTGTCCACCGCGACAGCGAACATAGCCCGCATACCCGGCAGTTTTGTGAGTGGTTGCTAACACAATTACCGTCCACCGTTTAATGTTCCAGTTCACGGATCCATGCAGCGGATAAAGCATGGCGGATTGAGCGATGCTACCTTCAATCAGGCGCCCGAAAACCTGCACAGAATGGCGCTAAGTAATTGTTGAGATTGAAGTCACCTGCCATCATTCAATTCGAAAAGGAACCGCTATGCATTCTGGCTTATTGAAAACCTTAGCACTCAGCGTAGCACTCGCCACGCTTAGCCCCTCGGTGTTGGCCGCAAATCTGAATGCCGCCGCCGTAGCGGCACCGGATCAATACGGTGCCAAAGTGGCCGCACAAATTTTGCAGGCCGGGGGTAACGCGGTCGATGCGGCAGTCGCCACCGCGTTTACCCTGGCTGTGACCTATCCGGAAGCCGGTAACATTGGCGGCGGCGGCTTTATGACGCTGTACGTCGACGGCAAACCCTATTTCCTCGACTACCGTGAAATCGCCCCCAAAGCCGCCACCAAAACCATGTACCTGAACGAAAAAGGCGAAGTGATTGAAAACCTCAGTTTGGTAGGAACCAAGGCCGCCGGTGTGCCCGGCACGGTACTGGGGCTGTGGGAGGCGCATAAACGCTTTGGTAAATTGCCTTGGGCAGAGTTGTTGACCCCGGCCATCGGTTACGCGCAGCAGGGTTTTAAGGTCGCCGATCAGCAATATCAGTACCGTGAAGACGCCAACAAGCTGTTCGCCGGAAAAACCAACTTTGGCGATTATTTTGGCAGTATGAAACCCGGTGCGGTGTTTAAACAACCGGAGCTGGCCAAAACGCTGGAGCGTATCGCCAATAAGGGCGCTGAAGACTTCTATCAGGGGGAAACGGCCAAATTGCTGGTGGCCCAGATGCAGCACGATGGCGGCCTGATTACCCAGGCAGATCTGACTGACTACCGGGTGAAATGGCGTGACCCAATGCAAATTTCCTGGCGCGGCAACACCCTTTACACCGCCCCGCTGCCCAGCTCTGGCGGCATTGCGCTGGCGCAGTTACTGGGGATCAAAGAAGACCGCGCCGCCGATTTCAAAGGCGTAGAGCTTAACTCCGCACGTTATATCCACTTGCTGTCCGAAATTGAGAAACGCGTGTTTGCCGATCGCGCCGATTACCTTGGCGACCCGGACTTCGCCAAGGTGCCGGTAGCTCAACTGGTCGCGCCGGACTATCTGCAAAAACGTGCAGCGGAGATCAACCCCACCGCCATTTCGCCAACCGAAAAAGTGCGTCCTGGCTTAGAACCACACCAGACGACCCATTTCTCGATTGTTGACGCCCAGGGCAATGCGGTCAGCAACACCTATACCTTGAACTGGGACTTTGGCAGTGGCGTGGTGGTGAAAGGTGCCGGCTTCCTGCTGAATGACGAGATGGATGACTTCAGCGCCAAACCGGGTGTAGCCAACGCTTTTGGCGTGGTCGGCAGCGATGCCAATGCCATTGAACCGGGTAAACGCATGCTTTCATCCATGAGCCCGACCATTATCACCCGTGACGGTAACGTCAGTCTGGTGATTGGTACCCCCGGCGGCTCGCGTATTTTCACCTCGATTTTCCAGGTGATAAACAACATCTATGATTACCAACTGCCATTGGACAAAGCCGTGGCCGCCCAGCGCGTTCATCACCAACTGCTACCCAAGGACACCATCTTCTTCGACAGCTTTGCCCCACTGACCGGCAAAGTAGCGGAACAACTGAAAGCCATGGGCTATAAGCTGGAAGATCAGGGCTGGTATATGGGGGATATTCAGGCGATCCGCGTCAAAGGCGATACGCCAGAGACGGCCTCTGATCCTCGTGGCCGCGGCGTGGGGTTGGTGGTGAAAAAGTAACGATAAAAACCGGGCGGCTTCACAGTAAGCCCGCCCGGTTGGCTTTATTACCTCGCAGCAGTAGCCGCGTTAACGGCCCCTTGAGTCAATTCACCATAGACCACCTGCCCACGGAAACCGCGACGTACCTGCTGGAACAGCTCACGGAATGCCGGGTAATCCTGCGGCTGACAAAGTGCATCCTTGCCGCGAATGGCATTCATCTGCAGCCAATGGTTAACCACCACCTGCCGCCCCTCCAACTGCCATGTCACCCGGTATTCACCGGCGGCATTATTGAACTGCTGGTTCTTTGGAACCGCAATAATCGGCACGCCGGCGGGCAAATTCAGACGATAGGTCTCATCATAGCGTTGTGCGTTGCAATAGAACGGCGTTTCGTTGGTCGGTGCCGACGTCGTCGAGTAAAGCGTACGGAAAGATTTTCCACCGGGCGGTGTTGGCACCGTCATTCCTCCTACTACGCCAAAATCGACATAGTCCTCGGCCTTGAAACGATAGCTGTAACCAAACTGCTTTTTGAGATCGAAAGGATCGCCGTGCAACGCAATTTCCCCGCGGCCATCAATACCGGAGGACGCCATGATGGTTTCTTCCACCCGCGCCTGGTTTTGCTGATTGAGTTGGGAAAAATAGCCTCTCAGATCAATCTCATCCACCTCGCCCAGCTTACGCTCCGTCTGCCCACGCATATTGCCCGCTTTATCGAAGACAAAATCCACGCTGAGTGATGTGTTATTGCGCAGTTCGTCATTGTCTGGGGTGCGCGCTAATTTCGCTTCGCGCGTGAGCAATACCGGCGCCCCGAGATCGGCTTCTGGCAGTTGACCAAAACGCGCCCAGGGATTGGTGGAATCCAGATACAGATTGAATTCCGGCACGTAGGTAATCGCGTGGTTGAAGCGCCCCAACAGCGGCACCGTTGGCAGAGTTGGCCCTTCATCCATACCGATCAGTACCGGCGAACTGACGATGCCCTTGGCGGCCAACAATGCCTCCAGCAGCACCACGTGATCCTTGCAGTCGCCGTAATGGTTATCAAGGATGCTCTGTGCCGGATTTGGCTCCAGCCCGCCGTTGCCCAAATACACGGCAACGTAGCGAATATTCTGCGCCACCCAGCGGTAGATCGCCGCCGTCTGCTCGCGACGATCGCTGATATCGCGGGTGATCTTATCCGCCAGGCTTTGCACTGCCGGGGTGACTTTCGCCGCCTGGCTGGCTTTCAACTGATAGGCTTTGGCCAACTGCGGCCATTCACGGTAGGTGCTGGCCATGATGGTTGGACTGAACGTCCAGCTGTTCGCCGACCAGTTCTGGGCCTTCAGCGGATCGCTGCGCTGATAACGCCAGCGCCAGTGTGCCTGGCCATCGCGCACCTGCGGCGCATTGCCACCTTCCACGCCGCGGGTAAACACATGCATCGGCAAATCTGCCGGCGCATGCAGGTTAACTTCCGCGTCATCAAATTGATCGAATACGCTGAAGGTTTCCCACAGGCCGAAGTAGTCTGGGAAATACGGCGTTTTTTGGGTGCGACGCAGTTCATACACCACGCGCGAACCCGGTGCCAGATTGGAGAAAACGATAACCCGCACCTTGCGATCGGCATACAAGGGTGCCGAGGCGCTGGAATAACTTTCCTGGGTATAGATGCGATCGGGTGCCACATCATGGCGCAGACCATCGGCGGTCAGCGTATAGGCGGAAAGCACCTCCAGCGTTTCCATTTTCTCGCTGTAACTCAGGCGGATTTGGCTGAATTTTTCGACTGCGGCTTTGGTTTTGAGCAGGACTTCGTAGCTCTCGGTTTTCACATTGCTGGCATTGGCTCGCACTTGATAATCGGCGCGGTAACGCACAAAGCTAAAATCATTACGGGCAGCGTTTTCCTGTGCGGTCGCCGTCGTGGCCTCTGCGGCCAGCAGCGTTACCGGTTGCGCCGCCGTCAGACCGGCAAGCAAAAGTATCGAGGGAACAACAATTTTCATCTTCAATCCTTGAAGGTTTTTAAACCATGACGGTGGTCTTAATCAGGCGTGGGTCACCGTCGCAACTACGGGCACATTAGTATAAATGAGAAGCGTTTTCAATAAAATACCGATTCCCGGACAGGATCCGAGGTATCATTCGGGGCAGCAAGTTTCAAAGTACAAAGGCCACGTTTTAAAAGGAAGGCTATTTATGGAAAATATCATTATCGAAAAAGCGAAAAAAACCGATGCTGCAGAAATTGTAAGGCTCACCTCCCTGGCAGATAAAGATGCCGTATTGGCGCTTTCCGGTAAGGATGATATTAACGATGCCCTCCATCAGTATGAAATAAATTTCAGTCGTGATGATATCTACTTCAGTTACAGAAACATCTTTGTCGCCAGAAACCACAGCGGGATCCTGGGGTGTATTCTCTACTTTCGCGGTGAAGATGAATCCGGCTTTCAGTCCATCACCGAACATCTGCCCGATATGGAAAATGAGTCTGAACCGGATGAAATCTATATTGATTCACTGGCGGTTTTACCGGAATGCCGGGGTAAGGGTATAGCAAAACGTTTGGTTAATCAGGTGACGCTTGAGGCCAGAAAACAGGGTTTCCACAAGGTCGGCTTGCTGGCCGACAAGAGTAAACCCTATCTGGGCAGAATGTATCAAGCGCTGGGGTTCAACGTGACGGCGGAGGTCAATCTGCTCAACGACCATTATGAAAAAATGACCTTTTACACCGCCCCCCTGCTTGAGTGACCCAACGGGACTAGCCTTGCTCTATCAGCATCACCGCCGTGGTATCCGCGGCCAGGGCTTCGAAAATGTGCTCCCGATCGGCGGAGTAGCTGATGTAATCCCCCGGACTCAATGCCACCGCCTGGTCCTTCGGCCCGACTAGCGCCCTGCCGCTACTGATAATCACGTGCTCAATGGTGCCCGGCATATGCGGGCGCGAAATACGTGCCTCGCCCGGTTGAACGCTCAGGCGGTAAATATCGCGCTGCGCGCCCGGCGGACAGGTTGCCAACAAGGTCGCGGCGTAATTGGCCTGTTCGGAAACGGTGGTCACCCCTTCATTGGCGCGGATCACCTGCACGTGCTGACGCGGCTGGGAGATTAACCGGCTGACCGGCACATCCAGCGCCATCGCCAACGCCCACAGCGTTTCCAGACTGGGGTTACCGTTGCCGGTTTCCAGCTGCGAAAGCGTCGATTTTGCTATACCCGCCCGCCGGGCCAACTCGGTAACCGACAGCCCCAGCCGCTCGCGTTCGCGGCGAATAGCGCTAGAAAGCAGGCCAATAGGAGTGAGATTACTGTCGGTATTAGCGCTCATTGTTCACCATATCATCCATTTGTTCGACTTGACGAACACTTGCGACCTGTTCATCATAATGTTCAGTTGTTCATTTTAATGGTAGCTGCCGATATCGGCAAGCACTGAGCGCAAACGGGGTGAAGGGGAATGAAAGTGAAAACCAGCGGCGTATGGCAGATGACGCTCGCCATGATAATTTCCGGCACCGTAGGCTGGCCGGTGGTGATGCTGGGGCAACCGGCAACCACGGTGGTCTTCTGGCGCTGTGCCTTTGGCGCGCTGGCGATGCTGGTTGCCTGCGCCCTGCTCGGCCTGCTGAAAAGGGGCCGGTTAACCTGGCGACAGGCCGCAATTGCGGTACTGGGTGGGATCGCGCTGGTGTTGAACTGGACGCTGCTATTTGCTGCCTATTCCTACGCCTCTATTGCCGTGGCAACGGTCACTTACCACGTGCAGCCCTTTATGTTGGTCGGACTGGGGCTGTTGTTTTTTGGTGAAAAACTGAACGCGAGTAAAATCGGCTGGCTGCTGCTGGCCTTTGGCGGCATGTTGCTGATTATTACCGGCAAACATGACGGTGACGCGCCCGGCTCCCATTACTTCACCGGGGTGATGCTGGCGCTGGGTGCGGCTTTTATGTATGCGGTCGCGGCAGCGATTGTCAAACAGTTGAAAGGGGTGCCACCGCATCTGATTGTGTTGATTCAGCTCACCGTTGGCGTGGTGCTGTTGGCCCCCTTCGCCGGGCTGGGCGTTCTGCCATCAACGGCAAATGCCTGGCTGCTGCTGGCGACCCTTGGCCTGGTGCATACCGGGTTGATGTCCTCGCTGTTGTACAGCGCGATCCAGAAAATCCCGACCAGCCTAGTGGGTGCCTTGTCGTTTATCTATCCATTGGTGGCGATTATCGTCGACTGGTCGGTGTTCGGTCACCGCCTGAGCCTGATGCAACTGTTGGGCGCTGCGGCCATCTTGCTGGCGGCGGCGGGTATGAATTTTGGTTGGCGACTGATGCGGGCGAAGAAAAAGCCCTGTCTGGCGGACGAGAGCCCAACACCTTAAAACCCGTTTTTATCACCGATACACATCAGGCAGGGTTATCCCAAAAATATCAAAAGTTCAGCAAAATAAGGCATTCGCCCCGTTTGGTAATAGCTGTTATTTATTGAGACAGACATGGCGGAGGAACAAACGATGACGCTTTATTTGTGGAATAACCGACTGAAACAGCGCGTCCGTTTCAGCTACTGGAATGAGCTGTGCGTGATTCACTAAATCGGGGGGCCTGCAATGGCCCCCGCCAATTTAGTAATCCAATCCTATCTATCTTCAGTTTCGCTGCGTACGCGGCTGACTTGCGCCTGCAGGTCAGGCCACGGCGCTTTCCCGGCGTAACTTTGCCGCAGGAAATCAAGCAAGGCCGCAATCTGTCCATCGTTCAGGTTATGGCGGAATGCCGGCATATATCCCAGATTGATATTGGCCGGGCGCTGGATACCGTCCAACACCACCCGAATCGCATTGTCTGGCGTATCGGCAAACAGGTTGGTATTGAGCGCCAGTGAAGGCCTGACACCGGCCATTTGCGCCCCCTTTTCCTGAGCATGGCAAGCCATACAGGCACCGGAGAAAATACGCGCCCCGTCGGTGGTCAAGGGTTCCGTTTTTAACTCTGCCCTACCATTCAGCCGTTGAGCCTCTGCGCCCCTGGGTTGCTGCGGGTGATAGCTGCGAAGATAGGTAGCGATGGCCTGCAGGTCCTGCTCCGGCAGGCGTGAAAGCCCCTCTTCGATTACCGGTGCCATCGGCCCTGCCGCTACGCCGTGATTCGCCGAATATCCGCTGCGCATAAAGTTGAGTAAATCCTGCCGGGCCCAATCCAGCGGTGCCACCGAACTGCCGGTAAGTGACGGTGCCGTCCAGGCCTCCGCCACGCCGCCGGTCAAGTGCGCACTGCCGCCTTTTTCGCCAAACATCAGATTGCGCGGTGAATGACAGGCACTGCAGTGACCCAGCCCCTCGGTAAAATAGGCTCCCCGGTTCCATTCGGCGCTTTGTTCAGGGTCGGTTTTCATCGCGCCCGGCGTCAGGAACAGCCAGTTCCAGGCCACTATGCCCTGGCGAATGTTAAACGGAAAACTCAGTGCGGTAACGGGTGGCTGGTAGCTCACCGCCGGTTGTGACATCAGATAGGCGTATAGCGCCTGCAGATCTTCATCGCTGGTACGGGTAAAGGCGGTATAGGGGAAAGCAGGATAGAGATAGCGCCCCTGGCGATCGACCCCGTGGCGCATTGCTCGTTCAAAAGCAGAATACGACCATTTGCCAATGCCGGTTTCGTTATCCGGGGTAATGTTGGTGGTGTAAATGGTGCCGAAGGGGATCTCCATCGCCAGTCCGCCGGTATTGCGTTTACCGCCCGGCCGGGTATGGCAAACCGAACAGTCGCCGAGATCGGCCAGCATTTTGCCACGGGCAATCTGTTGCTGACTAAAAACCTGGGTCTCGTTTGCATCACGCGGCGCAATTTCCGGCTGCCAGCTGATAGTAGCACCGGCGACCGCTACGGCGATGACGGCCAGGCTGCCCCATCCAGCGGCTTTCTTTAATTTGCTCATAATGACTTATCCCTGGTTGCTGCGTTGGCGGAAGCCTGCTGTTTTAACGCTTTCAGCACCTGCTCGGGAGTAAACGGCACTTCCCTCAGACGTACTCCCAACGCATCAAATAACGCATTGGCGATGGCGGCCGCACTCGGCACCGAAGCCGATTCTCCTGCCCCCATCGGCGGCTCATCCGGATAGTCCAGCAGTTGAACATCCACCTGCGGCAATTCATCAAAACGCAGGATCGGGTAGCCGCCCCAGTCCAGCGACGTCACCGCCGAGGCGTCAAAGGTGACAAACTCTTTCAGCACCCGGCTGGCGGACTGAAGAATATTGCCATGTACCTGATGGCGCACTCCGGCCGGATTGATGATGCGACCGCAGTCATGAGCAACGAAGATTTTATCGAGCTTGATCTGGCCGCTGTGGCGATTGACGCTAAGGTCGCACACCCAGGCCGCCCAGGCGGCGCCGAAACCGGGGAATTTGCTGTGGAAGTAACGCGCATAGGCAAAGCCACGCCCACTGACCCACGCCTGCGTATCCGGTGCCGGGTTGCGATGCGACGGGCCATCCTGCCAGTTAGCCTGTTTCTTCAGCGCATTGATCAACGCGACCGCACGCGGGTCTTTCAGATATTGCAGACGGAAAGCGATCGGATCCTGCCCGGCATGCCATGCCAGTTCATCAATCCACGACTCGTGGGCGAACACGTTGGGCAGCGCCGAAACCCCGCGCATCCAGGAAGCCCGCACGATCGGCGCAGCATCCTGGCAGATCACCTGCATATTCGGATATTCATACTGCGGAATGGCGGTTCTGTCGCCCATCTGCTGTACGTCGGCCCGATTGGCCACCTTGCCGGTCAATACCAGTGACAACGTCACTGCATTGTTGGAGGGATAACTGGTTTTCAACTCATAGGCCGCCACCTGCCGGTGCTGATCCAGCCCGCCGCGCACCCGTATCAGCTGCCCGGTGCCCTTGGGCTCCCAGCCCGACTCTTGCTCGCGCATCAACTGTACCCTGACCGGTTTGCCGGTGGCCTGTGATAACAGCGCGGCATCTGCCGACACGTCATCGGCGCAGTTGCGGCCATAGCAACCGGAGGCCTCCATGCGGTTGATGTGCACCTGCTCCGGTTGCCGGTCGAGCAAATGGGCAATGTCTTTACGCAGGTCATGAGGGTTTTGCGTGCCCGACCAGATTTCTGCATGTTCACTGGTGACATCGGCCACCGCACAGGAAGGTCCGATGGAGGCATGCTGATGATAGGGCCAAACGTAATCGGCATTAACCTCGGTATGCAGCGACCCCAACGCGGCATCGACGCCGACATCGTCACGCAGTACGCGATCGGTTTTCGGGTTAGCCACCAACGCCGCATGCAGGCCATCCGCCGAGAGATCCGGCAGCCCGGACCACGGGCGCCATACGGTTTTCAATTGGCGCATGGCGTCGATCGCCTGCTCTTCACGCTCGGCCACGATGCCGATAAAATCGTTAATCACCACCAGTTTTACGATGCCTGGCAAATGAGAGATAGAAGCTCTGTCCACCGACAGCAGCCCGCTGCCCAGGGGCGCACTGCTGTCCGCCCCGGTATAAGGCGGCCGCACCACTCTGCCGTGCAGCATGCCCGGCAGGCGCAGATCGTGCACATAGGTCAGCTGGCCGGTAACCTTGGCCGGGATATCCACCCGTGGCACCGCCATACCGACGTAACGACTCTCCGTCACGCTCTTCAGCTTGACCGTTTTATCCAGTGCCACCTGTAAGTTTTGCCCGCTGGCCAGATCGCCATAACTCAGGCTGACATGGGGTTTATCCACCGCAAACACCCGGCCATTTTCTGCACGCAGCCTGTCCACCGGCAATGCGAAAGCGCGCGCGGCCAACCCCAGCAGCAATTGCCGCACCTGCGCCGCCGCCTGACGCAGCGGTATTGAGGTCACCTGAATGGTGGCACTGGCGATGGTGGGACCCTGATCCGGCGTGCGCTGGGTATCCCCCAGAATGACCGTAACATGATCAAAAGGGACGCAGATTTCATCGGCAACAATCTGCGCCAACGCCGTGCGAATGCCGGTACCGAGATCCACATGGCCGTTAAAGGCGGTGACCCGGCCGTCGGCGGTCAGACCGATAAAGCTGTCCACGCGATCCAGCGGCAGGTTGCCCAGGGTGGCAGGCGCGGCGGCAAGGGTATTAAGTGAAACCGGCAACAGGCTGCTGACCATCACCACGCCGCCGGCCTGTAACAGATGGCGGCGGGTTATTTCCAGGCGGTTCATGCCTGCCCCCTTTCAGCCAGCAGCTGTCGGGCTTTGGCGGCGGCGCGCAAGATTTCAATGTGGGTGCCGCAGCGACACAGGTTATAGGCCAGTTCGTTTTTGATTTGTTGCTCATCGGCCTGCGGGTTGCGCTCAAACAGCGCCACCAGGGTCATGATCATACCGTTGGTGCAATACCCGCACTGCGCTGCCTGCTCATCGATAAAGCCCTGTTGAACCGGATGCAGTTGCCCCGCTTCGCTGAGGCCTTCCAGCGTGGTAATGGATTTATTGAGCGCACCGCTCAGAGGGATGGAACAAGAACGAGCAGCAACGCCCTCGATCAGCACGGTACAGGCACCGCACTCCCCCAAACCACAGCCGTATTTGGGGCCGTTTAGGCCAAGATCGTTGCGTAACACGTAGAGTAAAGGCGTTTCGGGCGAGACGTCGTCAAGGGCGACCATCCGGCCGTTTATGTTGATTTCCATGGTGAAATATATCCTTAACCAAAGGGATTGCTCCCTAATATCACTGTGATGAATAATTCACAGCCTGCTAATTATAATCATTGAAAGACATTAGCAATGTTAAGGTGATGTAGCGCAAATTGCTTTACCGAAAAGTGGGTATTTATTATTAAATTCTGATAGATGTCCGTAATCATATTCATGGGGGCCAGTGTTCGAGCTAAAAATAGCGGACAGGCTCCTCAACCATCCGAATTCGAAAGTTATACCCTTCGCTCTGGTATGTTACGGCTTGCTGTTACTACTTTTCCCCCGTCGATCACATTCCGGGTAACACCCTTTTTTAACATCATTCAGCGTGATATCTGTCGCAAAACCGCCTGCGGAAAACCGCTTTGATAGCCATAACGCATTAACGCTATTTAAACAGGTGACACCATGACGACCGCAACCCCCAATGAAGTGCTGTTAATTGCCCCAGTGATGGAAAACCTGCAGGCCCGACTGGAAGCCAACTTTGTGGTACATCGGCTGTATGAGCAGGCTGACCCGGTCGCTTTTCTGGCCGCCAAAGGTGAGACCTTCCGCGCGATCATCACCCGTGGAGATGTCGGGGTCGCCACGCCGATTCTTGAACAACTGCCCCAACTGGGCCTGATAGCGGTATTCGGCGTGGGTACCGACGCCATTGAGCTGAGCTACACCCGGCAACGCAACATCGCGGTGACCATCACCTCCGGCGCATTGACCGAAGACGTGGCGGATATGGCGCTGGGATTGCTGCTGGCGACCGCCCGCCAGCTTTGCCTCAATGACCGTTTTGTCCGTGACGGACACTGGCTGCAACAGGCACCGGGCTTGTCGGTGCAGGTCAGCGGTAAGCGACTGGGTATTTTTGGCATGGGCAATATCGGCCGCGCCATCGCCCAGCGCGCAGCCGGTTTCAACATGCGTATCCAATATGCCAGTCATCGGCAGGACACCACGCTGCCCTATGCTTATTACCCGGATTTACTGGCGCTGGCACGGGAAAGCGATTTCCTGGTGATCGCCATCTCCGGTGGCAAGGACAGCGCAGGCCTGGTGGATAAAACTCTATTTGATGCCTTGCCGACGCATGCGCTGCTGGTCAACATTGCCCGTGGCAGCATTGTCAACGAAAAGGACCTGATCGCCGCGTTGCAAAACGGTGACATTGCCGGTGCCGGGCTGGACGTCTATGCCCACGAGCCACAGGTGCCTGCCGAGCTGATCGCCATGGATAATGTCGTGCTGCAGCCGCATATCGCCAGTGCCACTCAGGAAACCCGGCAAAAAATGAGCGACATCGTATTTACCAACGTTGACGCCTTTTTCAACCAGGCGCCGTTGCCCCACGCCATTGAGTAATTAAGCCTTTTCTTTCGAATTTATTATCGCCGTACCACAGAACCTCTTTATTGAATTGAGAGGTTCTCCCTGCGCCTTATAAAGAGAGATCGCCATGGATAATAAAATACCCAACACCCGCTGGCTGCGGGTTATTGCCCCGATCCTGATCGCCTGCATTATTTCCTTTATGGACCGGGTCAATATCAGTTTTGCCCTGCCCGGCGGTATGGAAAGTGATTTGGGCATCACCAGCCAGATGGCCGGTTTGGCCAGCGGCATCTTCTTTATCGGCTATCTGTTTCTGCAGGTTCCCGGTGGGCGCATTGCGGTTAACGGCAGCGGCAAACGTTTTATCGCCTGGTCGCTGTGTGCCTGGGCGGTGGTTTCGGTGGCTACCGGTTTTGTTACTAACCACTATCAACTGCTGATCTTGCGCTTTGTGTTGGGTATTTCCGAAGGGGGTATGCTGCCGGTGGTGCTGACCATGATCAGTAACTGGTTCCCGGAAAAAGAACTGGGCCGTGCCAACGCCTTCGTCATGATGTTCGCTCCGCTGGGTGGCATGCTGACCGCCCCCATTTCTGGTGCCATCATCAACCAGCTCGACTGGCGCTGGCTGTTTATCCTCGAAGGTTTGCTGTCACTGGTGGTGTTGGCCGTCTGGTGGCTGTTGATCAGCGATCGGCCGCAGGAGGCGCGCTGGTTACCGGCCCGTGAGCGCGAGTATCTGATAACAGAACTGACACGCGAACGCCAGGCTCGCAGCAGAACCCAGCCGGTCAGCAATGCACCTTTGAGAGACGTGTTCCGTAACAAAGGGTTGATGAAGCTGGTACTGCTGAACTTTTTCTACCAGACCGGTGACTATGGTTACACCCTGTGGTTGCCGACCATTCTGAAAAACCTGACCGGTGGCAATATGGCCTCGGTCGGTTTCCTGGCCATTTTGCCGTTCGTCGCCACCCTGCTGGGGATTTACCTGATTTCGGTGCTGACCGATAAAACCGGCAAGCGACGCCTGTGGGTCATGGTTTCCCTGTTCTGCTTCGCCGCTGCCCTGTTGGCCTCGGTGGTGCTCCGCCATAACGTGGTGGCGGCCTATATCGCATTGGTGGTTTGCGGTTTCTTCCTGAAGGCGGCAACCAGCCCGTTTTGGTCAATGCCCGGGCGTATCGCTTCGGCGGAGGTGGCCGGTGGCGCGCGCGGTGTGATTAACGGCCTGGGTAACCTGGGCGGTTTCTGCGGGCCCTATCTGGTGGGGGTGATGATCTACCTGTACGGCCAAAACGTCGCAGTTTGTGCATTAGCGGTATCGCTGATCATTGCCGGTATCATCGCCTGGCGCCTGCCGAAAGAATGCGACCTGACCAGCAGTGAGCCGGCGCATGACTCGCTGTTGGATAAGGCCAAACGCGCCTGAATAACAACGAAAACCACGAGCGGGCAACGGCAAAATTTGCTATGTTAGCCCGCTCTGATTAAGGTCTGTTGTTACTCGCCGGATAGGTCTATGTTTACCCATAAAGCCATTGCCGAACTCAATACGCTGGAGTTGATGATTTATAACTACGTCATCAAAAACAAAAACGCGGTGATGTATATGACCATCCGCGAGCTGGCCGAGGCCGCCGGGGTGTCTACCACCACCGTGCTGCGTTTTTGCAAGAAAATGGGCTGCGCGGGTTATTCCGAATTCCGTATTCGCTTTAAGTTATATCTTGAGCAAAATGAAGCGCCGCCGGTAGACTTTGGCACCAGCGAAATAATCAGTTTCTTTAAGAGCATTAACAACGACGAATTTAATCAGCTGATTGACCAGGCGGTGCAACATATTGCCTCCGCCGAACGCATTATTTTTGTCGGTGTCAGCACTTCTGGCACCTTGGGTAAATATGGTGCGCGTTTCTTTTCCAACGTGGGGAAATTCAGCACCCATATTGATGACCCTTATTATCCGATCAATAGCGACATGTATAAAAGCGCGGTAGCGATTATGCTTTCCGTCTCTGGTGAGACCGAAGAGATCCTGCGCCTCGCCAGCCAGTTCAGCCTGCACCACTGCAAGATCGTCAGCATCACCAACAACGAAACCTCGTCGCTGGCGCGCATGGCGGACTTCAACCTCTCCTATCACGTTCCCCCACAGCTGATCGCCGGACAACATAATATCACCACCCAGATCCCAGTCATTTACATTATCGAAACCATCGGCAAGCGGCTGGGCCATATTAACGCTGCCAAATAAAACAGCCTGTTTTTTTAATGTGACACGTTACCCGAACGCTGTTTTGTTATATCGTGACATTCACTTCCAGCTTGCTAATATCTTCTCATTACCTTTCATTAATAAGCGAATGAGAAACCAACGATGAAACAGCAACAGTTACCGAAAGATTTTCTGTGGGGTGGCGCGGTTGCCGCACACCAGGTTGAAGGCGGCTGGGATCAGGGCGGTAAAGGCCCAAGCATTGCTGACGTACTGTCAGGCGGCGCGCACGGTGTGGATCGCGTAATGACCGACGGCGTACTGGAAGGTTACCGTTATCCTAACCACGAGGCCGTGGATTTCTACGGCCGCTACAAGCAGGATATCGCGCTGTTCGCCGAGATGGGTTTCAAATGCTTCCGCACCTCAATCGCCTGGACGCGCATTTTCCCGCAGGGTGACGAACTTGAGCCAAACGAAGCCGGTCTGCAATTCTACGACGATCTGTTCGATGAACTGCTGAAATACAATATCCAGCCGGTGATCACCCTGTCCCACTTCGAAATGCCTTATCACCTGGTGAAAGAGTATGGCGGCTGGAAAAACCGTCAGGTGGTCGATTTCTTTGTGCGTTTCAGTGAAGTGGTAATGCGTCGCTACCAGCACAAAGTTAAATACTGGATGACCTTTAACGAGATCAACAACCAGAGCAACTACCAGTATCCGCTATTCGGCTACTGCTGCTCCGGCGTGGTGTACAGCGAAGAACAAAACCCGGAACAGACGCTGTATCAGGTGTTGCACCATCAGTTCGTCGCCAGCGCCCAGGTGGTGAAACTGGGCCACCAGATTAACCCGGAGTTCAAAATCGGCTGCATGCTGGCCTGCGTGCCCTTCTACCCGTTCTCCTGCAAGCCGGATGACGTGATGTACAGCGTTGAAGCCATGCACCAGCGTTATTTGTTCACCGACGTTCAGGTGCGCGGTTACTATCCGTCATACCTGCTGCGTGACTGGCAGCGCAAAGGCTTCCAGATCGAAATGCAGCCGCAGGACGAACAAACCCTGCGTGAAGGCTGCGCGGATTACATCGGTTTCAGCTACTACATGAGCAACGCCCTGCAGGCAGATGCGGTGAGCAGCAGCGACCCGATGTTCGGTTTCCCCGGCAATGTGCCTAACCCGCATGTTAAAGCCTCCGACTGGGGCTGGCAGATTGACCCGGTTGGCCTGCGTTATTCACTGAATGTGCTGTACGAGCGCTATCAGAAGCCGCTGTTTATCGTTGAGAACGGCTTTGGTGCCTTCGACAAGGTCGAGGCCGACGGTCAAATCAACGATGACTACCGCATCGATTATCTGAGTGCGCATATCGAACAGATGAAAAAAGCGGTGATCGAAGACGGCGTGGATCTGATTGGTTACACCCCGTGGGGCTGTATTGACTGCGTTTCCTTCACTACCGGTGAATACGGCAAGCGCTACGGCTTTATCTACGTCGATAAACACGACGACGGCACCGGCACCCTTGAGCGTTCACGCAAAAAGAGCTTCGACTGGTACCGCCGCGTGATCGCCAGCAACGGCGAACAGCTTTAATCATCTGCCCAATAATCCATTATGAGCCACATCCCTGTGGCTCAGTTTTATTGGAGTTATGCTTAGCTAGTTGTCCCTTTTTCAGGGGGGCTTTAAAATATACAGATAGCCTTCGCCCCTGAATAATCATCTAAAACTGACTTTACTTAAAATCAGTGTATGATTGTCCTTATCTATGGATATATAGAAATAAGGTAAAACTTCATCTTTTTTCGTCCATTTTTCAGACAACCCATCATGTGCTGACACCTTGTATCCTAAAGTGATTAGGTATTTTTTGACCTCTGGCAAAACTGCATCATCACTGTAGACAATACTACTTTCTCTTGATTGACCACCATCCTGGGCTATAAATGTAAAATAATAATACACATCCCCTTTTGGCGCAGACCTGATATCTTTCTCTGTATATAGATAATATGCCCATACATTTGATTTTGTATACCCATCTTTTTCCTCCGCTACTTTCTGCATACTAAAGTCGAATAGAAAAAAAATGATAACAATGACCAGAAAGCCAAATAACATTCCCTTCAGTTTATTGGCATTATTATTACGTAATAGCATTTATTACTCCGCTTTTATTGCTGCTACGAATAACAATGTCTTCATTTTGGCTGAATTTATATGGGGTAACTTGCATCATAAATCTAGGGAGTTGCCCTTTATAAGGTCTGTGGCAGGTGAATTTTTCCGCAGGATCAGGGAATAAAAGTGGTGAAAAACCACTGTTTTTATAGCGCCCAATAGGGCCGTAGTGATCCCATCGGCGAAGCGCGGATTCTTTGCAGACAATCTTCAATCCTCCCCAATATACACAAGGAAAATTAACCCGGTAGAAACCGAATAAATCAGAAATAAGATCTTCACCGCTGAACCCGCTGTCAGTATACCAGCTAAAAAAAGGCATTGATTGCCAGTTTTCAAATGCAACAGCAGTGCTCATCATCATAGCCAAAGCTATACTTCGTCTTTCAGCTGGTGTTCTGCCTTTTTTTATCTTCCAAACGTTAAAACGCCCAGTTGCAAACCGGCCGAACGCCATTGTTTGTTCATAACGCACTTGGTAATAGGGTTTACCATTTGATTCACCAGTGGAAAAACTGGCCATAAGCGCACGCACGTCATCACCACGAGCATGCCCCATGTCAATCCAGCCCAATATTTCCGAATAAATAAGTCCATGACGAATTCCTTTTTCCGAACCAAATCTGGATATATCCAGAATATCTTCGCGCTTACTCATCCAATGAAATCCCTTTGCGATTAAAATACACCACCATGATAATAATTATCGAAATTGGAATATCAGCGACCTCAAATGCAATGTCAACACGTTAAGTAAACAACCGTGACCGACGTCCGAGATCCTTTGCCTCTTGATATCTCCGTGGTGCATGGTGTTTACGTGCTTTCTTTATATAACCTCAGGTTATGCAAAACACCGCTAAATTTCACTTTATCGTAACACTCTGGCTTGCGAGACTCGGGATAGGGAAAGCTATTCTCCCCTTCGTGCTGACATTAAACCAAAACAGATCAGCCCTCTGCACCCTGCCTACGCCATGAGGATTTCCGCATGAGCCAGATAGATGAACTCTACCAACGTAACTACGATCGCCATCCGCCGGTGCTGGCACCGGAATATAAAACCAGCGTGCTGCGCTCACCGAAAAATGCGCTGATATCCCTGCAAAACTCACTGTCCGAGATCACCGGCCCGGTATTTGGCCAACACGAACTCGGCGCGCTGGATAACGACCTGATCCTCAACTACGCCAAACAAGGCTTGCCGATCGGCGAGCGAATTATCGTGCACGGCTACGTTCGTGATGAAAACGGTTTGCCGATGCGCAATGCGCTGGTCGAGGTATGGCAAGCCAATGCCGGTGGGCGTTACCGCCACAAGAAGGATCAGTATCTGGCACCGATAGATCCCAATTTTGGCGGCTGCGGCCGGGTTTTGACCGATGAAAATGGCTATTACTTTTTCCGCACCATCAAGCCCGGCCCTTATCCCTGGCGCAACCGGGTCAATGACTGGCGCCCCGCGCATATCCACTTCTCGCTGTCCGGCAGCGCTTTCGCCCAACGGCTGATCACTCAAATGTACTTTGAGGGCGACCCGTTGATTGCCAGTTGCCCCATCGTGCGCGCCATCAAAAATGACGATGCGGTGCGCTCGCTGATCGCCGGGCTGGACAAAACCGCCGCGGTACAGCTGGACAGCCTGGCCTATCGTTTCGATCTGGTGTTACGCGGCCACCGCGCCACCTTGTTTGAAAACCGTCTGCAGGGGAAAGCATGATGCCGCAAAACTACCTACCGGAAACCCCGTCGCAAACCGCCGGGCCTTATGTACACATTGGCCTCGCGCCTCTGGCCGCGGGTTTTGAGATTTTTGAAAATAATTTCGGCCAGGTACTGACCCAGCCGGAAACTCAGGGCCAGCGCATTACCCTGGAAGGCCGGGTATTCGATGGCAGCGGCAGCCTTATCCGCGACGTACTGCTGGAAATCTGGCAGGCCAACAGCCACGGCCGCTATAGCCACCCCGGCGACCAGCAACATAACAAACCGCTGGATGCCGCGTTTCGGGGCTGGGGGCGCAGCTGCAGCGACTTTGAAACCGGCCTCTACCGCTTTGAAACCATCAAGCCGGGTGCCGTCTGTGGCCGGGACGGCCGGATGATGGCACCGCACATTAACCTGTGGATCGTCGCGCGCGGTATCAATATTGGCCTGCACACCCGGCTGTATTTTGCCGACGAGGATGCCGCTAATCAGCAGGATCCGGTACTGAACCTGATCGAACTCGAGATACGGCGCAAAACGCTGATTGCCCAGCCAGAACGCCGGGGTGAAGAGTGGGTCTATCGTTTTGATATCGTGATCCAGGGCGAAGGCGAAACGGTGTTCTTCGACCTGTAAACGCCGCCAGTCTGCGGCCGCAAAAAATCGTACGTCTGTGCAAAAATGCGGCCGCCGTCACTTGTTAGCGATGGGAAAAACTCCCTACACTGGGGGATGAAAAAAGCAAATTTATTCATCCAACGCATGCGTTTACGCCACATCAACGGCTTTGTTGCCGTGGCGCAGGAACGCTCGCTAAGCCGCGCGGCCGATAAGCTGAGCCTGAGCCAACCGGCACTGTCCAAGACGCTGAGCGAGCTGGAAGCCTTGACCGGCAACCGCCTGCTGGTGCGTAACCGCCAGGGAACCCTGCTGACCGAACAAGGGGAGCAGTTCCTCGGCTATGCCACGCGGGTGCTGGAAGCGTTGACCGCCGCCGGGCACGCGCTTGACCGGCTCGACGATGCCCCGGCGCGGGTATTGCGCATCGGGGCGCTGCCGACCACCGCACTGGGTATGCTACCGCAGTCCATCGGCCAGTATCAGCAGGCCCATCCTCATTCACGCATTCAGGTGATTACCGGCAAAAATGCCGAGTTGCTGGCGCAGCTAAAAGCGGGTGAGATTGACGTGGCGATTGGCCGCATGGCCGATCCGGAAATGATGAGTGGGCTGGCTTTTGAACTGTTGTTGTTGGAATCCTTGCTGATGGTGACGCGTCCGGACCATCCACTGTTAAGCGAAACCATCACTCTGGAGCGCGCACTGCATTATCCTGCCATTATCTCGCCAAAGGGCACAGTGCCGCGCCACAATACCGAGAATCTGCTGTCGACCCAGGGTTTCAGCCTGCCCGGCCAATATATAGAAACGCTGTCCGCTTCGCTGGCCCGTCAGATGACGCTGCAATTTGACTATCTGTGGTTTGTGCCCTCCAGCGCGGTGAAAGCCGATATTGCCGCCGGTCAGTTGATCCCACTGCCGCTGCCGACCCAGGGAATGGAAGAAGCGGTGGGTATTCTGACCCGTAACGACGGGGAATTAAGCGACGCCGTGCTGGCATTTATCGCCACGGTGCGCGGTATCGCTGGCGCGGCACGTTCCGCTTAGTCGGCTTCCCGATCCTGCTCGGCAAAGACTTCTGCCGCCAGATGAAACGCCGAGTTGGCCGCCGGCAGGCCGCAGTACAGCGCACTTTGCATCAGCACTTCTTTAATCTCCTCGCGAGTCACTCCGTTGTTTACCGCCGCTTTCAAATGCATGCGCAGTTCGCCTTCGCGATTAAGGGCAATCAGCATCGCTATGGTGATCAGGCTGCGGGTATGGCGCGCCAGTCCCGGTCGGGTCCAGACCTCACCCCAGGCATAGCGGCTGATAAAGTCCTGAAACTCTTCGTTTAACGGGGTGAGTTGGCTGAGGCTACGGTCTACATGACTGTCACCCAGTACCGCCCTGCGCACCTCAATACCCTGCTGATACCGTTGTTCATCATTCATGTTTATTCGCTCCTGAAGTTGCGGCGGCCGCCTGTTCCAGCACCCGCCGGGTAAAGGCGCCGGCACTGCCAAGATATCGCTGGGGATCCAACAGCTCGGTCAGCCGCTGAGCGGATAAATGAGCCATCACCAGCGGATCGTCCAGCAACACCTCAAGCAGAGTCAGCCGTTGTGCCAGCGCCTGATGGCACTGTTTTTCGATGTGCTGGTGCGCTTGCTGGCGGCCAATGGCTTCACCCAACGCCATGGTGACCGCCTCTGCCATGATCAGGCCGTGGGTTAACTTCAGGTTATGTTCCATCTGTGCTGGAAATACCTGTAGCCCGTCAATCAGGTCCCCGGCGGTGTGCAGGGCGCCCGCCGTTAACATCACCAATTCCGGCAGGCTTTCCCATTCGGCATGCCAGCCGCCCAGGCCGCGTTCATGCTCCTGCACCATAGCGGCATACAGCCCGCCGACCAACGCAGGTACCCGATTGGCCGCAGAGAGGATTACCGCGCAGGCTACCGGATTACGTTTGTGCGGCATGGTCGAAGAGCCACCGCGCCCAGCGGCCACCGGTTCTGCCACCTCGGCCACTTCGGTTTGCGTCAGCAACGAGATATCGCGGGCCAGTTTGCCCAGCGAGCCGCTTAATCCGGCATACCAACCGGCGATCTCCAGCAGGCGGTCGCGTTGACTGTGCCAGGGGGGTATCTGCGACGGTCAGTTGCAATCTGGCTGCCAGCGCGGTCACCAGTGTCTCTCCCTGCTCACCCAGCGAAGCCAGAGTACCGGCGGCACCGCCTAACTGGAGTGCCAATACGCGTGGCCGCATTTCATCCAGCCGCTGTTGATAGCGCAACAAGGCATCCAGCGTGCCGGCCAGCTTTAACCCCAATGTGGTGGGCAAAGCGTGCTGCATCCAGGTGCGGCCAACCAGCACGCAATCCTGATGGCGAGTTATTTGTGATACCAACGCCGCGATCAGCCGGTTTAAATCGCTGTGCGTCAGTTCGATGGCTTGCCGCAGTTGCAGTATCAACCCGGTATCAATAGCGTCCTGACTGGTTGCGCCCCAGTGAACGTAGCGTGCGGCCTCGGCATTTTGCTCCGCTACCCGGGTGGTTAGCTGTTTCACCAATGGGATCGCCAGATTGCCCGCCTGCGCGGCTGCCTGTGCCAGATCGGCCGCATCGAATAAATGGCTGTGGCAAGCCTGGCTAATGTGCCGTGCAGCCTCGGCAGGAATAATGCCCAGCTCCGCCTGAGCGTTGGCCAGCGCCGCTTCGAAATCCAGCATACCCTGCAGCGTAGCGGTATCGCTAAAGCAAGGGGTCACCGCTGAAGACCGCAGCAGCGGCGTCAGTAATTCCATAGTTCCTCCGGGCAAAAAAGCTATTTCCCGATGATGGCGCGGCGCGGTCAGCAGCGTCAAGAACGATAAACGCTTCTTTGGGCGATTATCGGTACATAGAGCGAATTTATTGGTTTTTGTGATATCGCCCGGATCACATCATCTGAAACGGTGAGCCGACGTAGTTTTCCGCCAGCACCGTCATGGCGCTGCGCGACTTCACGGTATATTGCAGCTCCGATAACTGTAGGCGTTGCTGGAATGCACTGTCGTCATGGCGGGTGTGCAACATGTTGGTCATCCACCAGGAGAAATGTTCCGCACGCCAGACACGTTGCAGCGCGTCGTCACTGTAGCTGTCCAGACGCCGCCAGTTTTTGTGACGGTAAAACGCCTCCAACGCCTGAGACAGCAGACAGACATCCGCCATCGCCAGATTCAGCCCCTTCGCCCCGGTCGGCGGCACAATATGCGCCGAATCACCCGCCAGCAGCAGGCGTTTACAGCGCATGGGTTCGGTCACAAAGCTGCGCATGCCGACCACGTTTTTCTGGAATATACGGCCCTTTTTCAGCGACCAGCCGTCGTGATTTTCTACCCGGCTCTCCAGTTCGCTCCAGATGCGATCGTCCGACCATTGGTCGACATTTTCCGCCGGATCGCACTGGAAATACATCCGCTGAACGCCAGGCGAACGGGTGCTGATCAGCGCGAAGCCTCGCGGGTGGCAGGCGTAGATTAGCTCATCGCTGGACGGCGGTGCCTCCACCAAAATACCGAACCAGCCAAAGGGATAAATCCGGGTATAATCCTGACGCAGTCCGCCGGGCATCGCCGCCCGGCTAATGCCGTGAAAACCGTCGCAGCCAATGACAAAATCACAGTCAATTCGCCGTTGCTCGCCCTGATGCCGGTAATGCACCTGCGGCCGCTCACTGTCCAGCGCCTTGAGTTCCACCTGCTCCACCTCAAAATGGAGCTGTCCGTTCGCCGCCTGCCGCGCGGCAATCAAATCTTTCAGTACTTCATGCTGGGCGTAGACGGTGATCGCCCGGTTGGTCAGTTCTGTCAGGTCAATCCGGTGTTGTTGGCCACCGAACGCCAACCGAATACCATGGTGCTGCGCCCCTTCTGCGCGCATACGTTCACCCAACCCGGTCTGATTGAGTAAATCGACCGTTCCCTGCTCCAGCACCCCGGCGCGAATGGTCGACTCCACCGCCTGCTGGCCGCGCGTTTCCAATACCACCGACTCAATACCCTGCAGATGCAGCAGGTGCGACAGCATCAATCCGGCCGGGCCGGCACCAATAATCGCGATTTGTGTGCGCATGGTTATCTCCTTATAGGGCTTTGTTGAGCGAACCGGACAATGCCGTCGCCTTGGCAGAAAAGTGTTTGATTATCAGCGCCAGCGCGGCCACCAGCGCCGGGATCGCCAGCAGGGTGAAAATGGTGCTGAATGACAGCTGCATTTGCATCAGCACCCCGCCGCTCATCGCGCCAAGAATGCCGCCGAAACGCCCCAGCCCCAGCATCCAGGCAACACCGGTCGCCCGTCCCTGGGTGGGGTAAAAACCGGCGGCCAGCGCCGGCATTGAGGACTGTGCGCCGTTCATGCAGGTACCGGCGATAAATACCGTCACCGCCATCAGTATCGGATCGGTGTAAACGTAGCCAATGGCGCAGACGAACACTCCGGTCAACAGATAGCCCACCGCCACCACCTTGTGCGGATTGATGCGATCCATCAGCCAACCGATGATCAGCACGCCAATGCCTCCGCCCAAAGGAAACAGCGCGGTAATCAACGACGCCTGGCGAATAGACGCCCCGGTTTCACGGATCAACAGCGGTAGCCAACTGGTCAACAGATAGAAGATCATCAGGCCCATAAAGTAGGTCAGGCACAGCATCAGGGTGCCCAACAGATAACGCGGGGAAAAAATCACCCCCAGCGCCGATTTGGCTTTCACCTGGCCTTCTTCAGTCAGGCTAAAGCGCAGCGGTTCGGTTAAATTGAGCGGCGCAATGCGCTTGAGCACCGCGGCAATACGCTGCGCCGGGTAACACCGTACCACCATAAAACGGGCGGACTCCGGCAATGCAACCATCAGCACCACCGCCAGCAGCAGTGGCATCACGCCGCCCAGCACCATCACGCTCTGCCAACCGAAATGCGGGATCAGCCAGGCGGAAACGAAACCGCCCATCGAGGACCCGAGCGGGAAGCCGCAGAACATCAGGTTGACCAACAGGGCGCGCTTACGCTCCGGCGCATATTCCGACATCAGGGTGGCCGCGTTCGGCATTGCCGCACCCAGCCCCAGCCCGGTTAAAAAGCGCAACAATGTCAGCATTGGCAAGGTGGTGGCGAACGCCGTCAACAGACTAAAACCACCGAACAGCACCAGCGACAGCACCAACACCTTCTTGCGGCCAATGCGGTCCGCCAGGGGGCCTGCGGTGAGCGCCCCCACGGCTAGCCCCACCAGCGCCGCGCTCATCACCGGCCCCAGTGAGGTTTTCTCTATCCCCCAGTCCTGCACCAGCGAGGTGGCAATAAAACCGATAATCGCGGTATCGAAGCCGTCCAGCGCCACGGTAAGAAAACACAGGAGCAGGATCAGCCACTGATAGCGGGAGAATGGACTGTTATTGATAAATGACTGAATTTCTATGGTATATGGCTGGGACATAGTGCGCTTCCTGGGTTGGCCAGGCTCAATAGCCCCGGCGGTAACGGCCAGGCATATCCCTGGCAAAGTCGCATTTGTGCGATTATCGAAACTTGGTTCGTTAATCGCCTTTCTATCAAAGCATCGCCAATAATAAGTTTCAATATTGTTAAATTAATTAGCGTGCGATAACCGAACGAGAAAAGGACGACGTTACAGGAAGGCTTTTATTATCAGTTGGATGCTTTATTTTTACGCCAAAAGATGGCGTACGGGTTCTGTGAGCTGATTAACATTGATGAAACCATTCCTGATCCTGCTCCATTGTTATTTACCCAGCCGCTGCCGGGGTTTGGGATTCAGTCTGTCTCGACCGGCAGGTTTCATTGCTCGTCGCTAAAACTGAGCTTGATTGAGTGACTTGAAAGCCCAAGCGTCTGGGCTAAGCTGAAATTGAAGAGCACAAAACAATAAAAAATAAATTACTGACTGGGCAGGTAACCATGAGCAAAAAGGTGAATGGCGTTGTTTGCTGTCTGTTATTTCTAATGTCTTCCCTGTGTTTTGGTGCGGAACCGCGCCAACTCGCTACCGATCAGGAAAAAGCCCGCACGCTGTATGTCTTTCATCAACCGATAGTCATGTTGCAGGCAAAGTTTGGTTTTACCACCCCGGAACAACGCGTTCTGCGCATCCGCAACACCCTGCGCTCTCTCACCGAAGAAGATATCCGCCAGCCGGTACAGGTTCATGTAATAAAGCGCTATAACCAGCAGGGACGGCTGTTTACCATTAACGGCAAGCCATTTATGTTATTAACGCAGGGAGATCTTGATGAAGGAGATGATCTGACTCTTGATCAGGCTTCCCAGCGAGTACTCGCAAGATTCAATGCCCAACGCACGGCGTTGCTGGAACAATACTCCTCTGCTTATCTGGCCATTGCGGTGGCGAAAAGCGCAGCCGGAACCCTGGTACTGGGGTTGGTACTTTACGCAGCATTCAAATCCTGGCAGCGAGTTAAAAAGTTTTATGCCACCCGAATTGCGCTCAAACGAGGATGGATCCCGCAAAGCTGGCGTATGGTGCTCGGGGCTTTTGAAGCTCGCCTGTATGCGCTGCTGATGGTTTTGCTGAGCATCGGCGCTTTTTATCTCTGGTTGAGCTGGGTATTTCGGTTATTTCCGTGGACGCGCATTTGGGGCGACTCACTGGGTAACTGGTCTATCAGCGTGATACAGCAAGTCGCCCTATCCATTGTGTCTGCTTTTCCTGGCCTGGCGATTGTCGCCATTATCTTTTTGCTGACCGGTTTTATTCTCAAGCTGCTCAAAGTGCTGTTAAAACGCGTCGAGAGTGGAAAGCTGGTGGTGCCAGGTTTGCATCCCGAAACGGTGGGCGCCACACGCAAACTGATTTCGGTAATGGTGTGGCTGTTTGCGTTGTCGGCCGCTTATCCTTTTTTACCGGGTGCCGACTCTCTGGCATTTAAAGGCATCAGCGTTTTCTTTGGGCTGATGCTTACCCTCGGCTCGGCCGGGTTGATGAATCATGCCATGAGCGGATTGGTACTGACTTATTCGCGCGCGCTGCGCAAAGGCGACGTTATCAGGATCGGTGACAATGAAGGCATGGTCAGCGAAGTCGGGATGCTGGCCACCAAAATCCTCACCCGCGAAAGTTACATTGTAACAGTACCCAATGCCGTTGTTGTCAGCGGGAAAATCACCAACCTCAGCGCGCTTAAACCCGGTGATGGGGTGAATCTGACCACCAGCGTGACTATTGGCTACGACACCCCATGGCGTCAGGTACACGCGATGCTGGAACTTGCTGCCAATCGCACCAGGGGTATCGACAACCGGGTTCCTCCCCTTGTTCGTCAGCTCAGTTTAATGGACTGGTACATCGCCTATGAATTACAGGTCAAGCTGGGTGCCGGCGAAGCGCTGGCAAGCGTTAAAAGCGAATTACATAGCCATATTCAGGATGTGTTCAATGAATTTAACGTCCAGATTATGTCGCCTAACTTCGTGCTTCAGCCCGAAAATGCGGTGATGGTCGCTCGAGAGAATTGGTACACCGCGCCTGCCGTGCAACCGGATAAACCCTCATGACAAAATGGAATGCCATGCTGATGCTGGCCTCCTGCCTTGCCTTCCCCCCAGCCGTTCAGGCGGCGGGAATGCGCGGCGCGGAAGACGGCATGCTGGATATGGGCGAATACATGAGCGACAACCGCTACGGTTTTTTGCCGGTCCCGGTGGTGATCACCGAACCTGCCGTGGGTTATGGCGGGGGTTTATTTGGGCTTTTTTTGCACGATACCGGCCAACCCAATGCCACACCTCGTTCAGGAAGAAACAGCGCGCCACCGGCAATCAGCGCCTTTGGCGGCGGTGCGACACAAAACGGCACCTGGTTTGTCGGTGGCGGACATCGGCATACCTGGAATAACGACGCTATTCGCTATCTGGTGGCGGTCGGTTATGCGGATATCAACCTGGATATTTACAGCGGTGATATTGCCGGGTTCGGCGGTGGTCATGGGGTCAGCACCCAAACAAAAGGCTATGGCGGAACGCAAAAACTGCTGTTCCGCCTTGCCGATACGCCTTTCTTTGTCGGCGGTTCGCAGTTTTATGCCAAGACGGAAATTTCCGCTGACAACCCCGTCATCAGCCAGGCTCTGCAACGGGTACTGGGGGAGTCCAGCAGCAGTTCCGGCCTGGGTCTGGTGATGGAATATGACACCACGGACAACTTCTTTTACCCACGTAATGGACTATCGGCCTCCGCTGAATATCAGTTTTATACCGGTTTCCTCGGCGGCGATTATCGCTACGACATGCTGACCCTGGACGGGAAATATTTCCATCCGCTTGGCCGAAATTTCACCCTGGCGATAGCCGGTAACTACCAGTCATTATCGAATTATGAAAACCATCTAACCCCGCTGGCGCGCCCCTATATCAAACTGCGTGGCATCCCAAGCTACCGCTATCAGGGGGATTACGTCGCCGTTGGGCAAACTCAATTGGAGTGGCAGGTAACACCGCGCTGGGTGGTGCAGGGCTTTGTCGGTGCCGGTAGCGCCAGCCGCGATGCTCAAACGCTTTTCGATAAAACCGAAGTGGCGTGGGGCGGCGGATTTCGCTACCTGATCGCGCGCAAATTTGGATTACATACCGGGATTGATGTCGCCTTTAGCAATAGCGATCGGGCGCTTTATTTCAATGTCGGATCTGGGCTGTAAGTCGGTGGATACCGGCCTTCTCTCACCTTGTCTGACGTGGAGAATCAAATAATGACAATACAGTGGCATTGCCAAAGTAGCGGCAATCACCTCCCGCTCCAGTACGCAAAACGAATGATTCTTCCCCTGTTGCTGTGGTCGGGTGCCGCCTTTGGTGCGGCAACCAATACCCCACCCCAAAACGACAGCACCTTTCCTATCTGGGGGGAAGAAGCCCGCGCTCGCGGCTATAGCATTCCGCTGCCGTTTGGCGTCAATCTCAGTTACATGAATATACGCCAGAATATTGATGTCGATAGCATTACCTTTTCCGGTCTGAAACTCGGCGATCACCCGATCCCCAGCGATCTGTTCAATATTGACGTCGGGAAGACACGCCAGCGCAGCAAAAGTGAGAACCTTCGGCTGGATATGTGGGTGTTCCCCTTTTTAAACATCTATGGTTTGGTCGGGCACACCAGAGGCTCCTCTTTATCCCAGGTTTCTGTTGATGCCGATCCGTCGCAATACACCGGCATCGACCGTATCATCGCCTCTGCGGTACATCGCCTTAATCAAAGTGGCGATCTCCAGGATATTGATTTTGCACTCGACTTTAAAGGCACCACCTGGGGCACCGGGTTTACCCTGGCGGGGGGCTATGAGAAATGGTTTGCACTGGTTGATACCAACTATACCCGCACGGAATTTGACATTCTGGATGGCAAAATTTCAGCCATTACGGTTTCGCCGCGTGTAGGCTATCGCTTTGATATGCCTGCCATCTCTGGCCCTTCCCACCTGAGCCTTTGGATTGGCAGCATGTATCAGGATGTGGACCAGGAGTTTAAAGGCAACATTTCGGACCTGCATATGCCGGCAGAGCTTCAGCCGCTGATTGACACGGTGAATAAGGACAACGCCGGGCGCTTTGATGTTAAACAGCATCTCTCCTCACCGTGGAATACGCTGATTGGGGCGCAGTACGAACTCACACAGAACTTCAACGTCCTGGCCGAAGTCGGTTTCAATGAGCGGAACAGTTTTTTCCTGGCGGGTGAATATCGATTCTAATGAAGATAGCCGTGCGGTTACTGAGTGGACTACTGAGCCTGTTGGTTGCCCCGATTCATGCGGAGCTGCTTACGCGTGAGTCCATTGATGCGTTTCTCGGCACCATGGGGGCCGACGACCAATACGACCAGGCTAAAGGCGTGAACTGGACGGTGTTGCCCGGCCCTTTTTATACCCCTGAGTTAAAACTGGGTCTGGGGGCGGCCGCGGCCGGACTTTATCGGGTCGATCCACAGGATAAGGTGACGCAAAACTCCTCCATCTCATTTACCGGTTTTGTCAGCACCAGCGGCGCGTTGGGCCTGGGTTTGAATAATTACACATTTTTTAGTGACGATCAGTGGCGTCTCTTTGTTGTCGGTTCGGTTGCCAAGATCCCGACGAAATTCTGGGGCGTAGGTTACGATGCGGCGCAGGGATCGAGCCAGAAATATACTCAGGATTCGTTTAGCGTGCATCCGCAGGTTTTTTATCGGCTGGTCGAGAATCTTTATGCCGGTGTGGGCTGGGATTTTTCCACGCTGAATGCCAAAGTTGATGATCCCCAGCCTGGTGATACCTTCTCTCGCTATACGGACTCCACCACGCCACTGAGTTCTGGCGCCACTTTCGCCCTCAATTACGACACCCGCGACGCCATCACGCAGCCGAAAAAAGGGCAGTATGCCAGCGCGAGCTACAGTCTGTTTGATCCGTCGCTGGGCTCGGATAGCCATTTCACTGCCCTGCAGTTGCAATACAATTACTATTTTCCGCTTAACGAGAGTGACGTGCTGGCATTCGATGCCTGGGGACGTTTTGCCCGCGGAGATGTGCCATGGGATCGTCTTTCGCAGGCCGGTGATGACCGCCGATTACGCGGCTACTATCAGGGGCGTTACCGTGACAAAGATGTCGTGAGCAGCCAAATCGAATACCGCAAAAAATTAAACTGGCGTCATGGTTACGTGCTCTGGCTAGGCGCGGGCTCACTGGGTGACAGCCTGGATAAAATGGGACAACACCCTATTCTGCCGACCCTGGGTGCAGGGTATCGTTTTGAAATCAAACCTAATATGAATCTGCGACTCGATCTCGGCGTGGGACGCGAGAGCGCAGGATTTTATTTTCAGGTCGCGGAGGCCTTTTAATGCGTGTTTTTTTTCTCGCACTGTTGCTGGTTGTCGCCGGTATGGCAGGTGCGCAACCTGGCAAGAGCGACGTTTTACCCTTTGAGCAGGCAAGACGCGTTTGGCCCGTCGCGCAAAACCTTTCGCCACCGGAAGCACTTCGCCCTTGCTGTGCATTTGGCTATAACCTTCAGGTGCGCGCGGCCGGCATCCCGATCCCCGTTTATCAAATTGGCAACCTGCTCTCACTCAGTACGCTAGGCCATCATCACTACAATGACAGTGCGCTGGGCGCGGTGAAAAATATCGTTGGTCTGAGTGACGAAGCCAACGGGCTTATCTATACGCGACGCGGCGGGTTTATTGATATCGCCCATGTTCGCGATACCGCCGATAACACCTTTTATCTGTTCACCCGTCTGTATCCGAAACTGGGGCAGGAATGGCGCTTGTTTTACAGTGAGGAGTTAGGGCTCAGACGCGCTCAATTTTACGCGTTTACCCCTCCGGCATCGATGACCGACAGGTATAATCTGGCGGCATGGCTGGCCGGGCATGTGGCGTTTCAACTGGCGCAGTGGCATGAGATTGCCCAGTGGTACGGCTTCCAGTCGGTGGCCGGATTTTCTGAGGAAATTTCTGCTTTTTCACCGGAAGACCTTTACGCTAATTTGCTGGGAGCGAGGCTGGCGGTAAACGTGATTTTGCAGGGGCATGCCGGCTCTGTGGAGAACTACAATCTGGCGATGGATAAGGCGCTTAGGCAAGCTTTAATTGGCCTTGAGGCGGTCAATGAGGCTGAAACAGCACGCCAATTCCGTGAGGTCGATGGCGACTGGTGGAACAGCAAACGTCGGGTGCCTGATAAATTTTTAGTCCTGAAACGCAATTACTCGCTTGGCGAAAACCGAATTCCTACCGCTGTGCCTTTCGAAAAAGCGCCGCCGTATCGCTTGGCCATGCCGGTGAAAATAGCCGGGTTGACCTTAAGCCATCTGGGCGAACTGCAAATTCATAAAGGCAGCGATATGCGCCGCCTGCCGGCACCCAAAACTTTCTATCGCCCGGCACAGTTTTCCTCACTGGCAGAGCAGGCGCGGCAGGCCGATCAAGTCCAATTGCAACGCCTCAGCCATTGAGCTCAAAGGCCTTTGGCCGTTTCCTGAGTGGCCAACTGCGCCTGACGGTTATACCCCCTGGCACCTTTGATAAAGATGGCACAGGCAGTGATCAACGCCGGAATGGCGATAATGGCAAAAATGCGGTCGAACCCCCAGCCCAGCGCCAGCATTTGCGCACCGGCGAAAGCGCTCAGGATGGCACCAATACGCCCAACGCCGTGCATCCAGCTAGACCCGGTGGCGCGTGCCTCGGTCGGGTAATAATGCGCCGATAGCGCGTTCATGCCGGTATTGGCACCGTTCAGGCAAAAACCACAGGCCAGTGCCAACACCCCAAGCATCAGACTGCTGTGAGACGCCAGGCCAATCAACAGTGTCAACCCTGCACCCAGCAGGTAAATCATGCCCAGCGCCCGGTGTGGATCCACCCTATCCATCAGCCAGCCGGCAAACAGCGAGCCGAAAGTACCACCGGCCTGATACAGCGCGGTGATCACCGCCGCCTGCGCCACGCTCATGCCGATGCCTTTCACCAGCGTCGGCAACCAACTGCCCAGTAGATAAACCAGAAACAGCGCCATGAAATAGCCCAGCCACAGCATCAGGCTGCCAAATCGGTACTGCCGCGAGATCACAATCTGCATGGCTCCCTTGCCAGGTGCCACCAGTGGCGGCAGCGTATAACGGGTGTCGGCATGGGTACTGCCCGGCGCCAGCTTTTCCACAATTTTGCCAATGCGTTGATTGCTGGCTCGCCGGGTAACCAAAAACCTCACCGATTCAGGCAGTTTGGCTATCAACAGCGGAACGCTCAGCAGCGGCAATATGCCACCGAGCAACAGCAGCACATGCCACCCCATTTGTGGAATGATCCATGACGCCGCAAACCCGCCCAGCGCGGCACCGAAGGTAAAGCCGCAAAACACCACGGTGATAATGAAGGATCGTTTTCTCTCTGGCGCATATTCGGAGATTAAAGTGCCGACGTTCGGCATTGCCGCCCCCAGCCCCAACCCGGTCATAAAACGGAAAAATATCATTTGATCAATATTGTGCGAAAACGCAGTGACCAGCGTCCAGATGCCAAAAAAGAACACGCTGTTGATAATGATCACCTTACGCCCCAGCCAGTCTGCCAGCGGGCCGGCCAGCAGCGCACCGATCGTCAGGCCGACCAGCGCGGCGCTAATCACCATGCCAAGTTGCTGGTTGCTGACGCCCCACTGGCTTTTCAGCTCAGGGGCAATAAACCCCATCAGGGTAATATCGAAGCCATCCAGAGCAACAACGATAAACCCCAGCAGAATAATCAGTTTTTGAAAACCGCATATCGGACGATCGTTGATCAGCGTTCGCACATCAATTTCGTTTGAAGCCACAATTTTTCCTTGGTACAGACGCCAATAATGCAAATGTTCGATAATCGAACCGAAATAAAATATTCTGGCGTCTACTGTAAGAACTCCCGTGCGGCTCGGCAACGGAGATTATTGATAACCCGGCGCTCATTGAACCCAATGGTACGTTCGCTAACCATCAAAAAAAACCACGGCAACGCTCACTGGCAAGACAATACGCTGCGATAGAACCAAAAATTCCATTTACTGCCCGGAAATACACTCTGGCCACGCGGAAAATAATGTTGTCAAATTGTGAGAGGGAACGTCCCAACCCTGCGGCTATTGCCGCCAGGGTTTACATGTGAGCAATATGACGTCGTTCACAAAAGCTCAGCGGCAGCGGATTGTATTACCGGGTCACCCCAGTTACTCTTAACCGGTGTTCCTCCAAGATAAGTGACTGATGTTTTGAACAATGATGATATCCCCGCGACTAAACGCAAAAACGACCCTGTTGGGCTGAAACAGCGTATTTTCGCTGCGGCGCTGGCCGAGTTCGCCGAGGCCGGTCTGAAAGGTGCCCGCATGGAAAACATTGCCGAGCACGCGGCCACCACCAAACGCATGGTGGTTTATCATTTCAAGACCAAGGAATCACTGTACCTGGAGGTGCTGGAACACGTGTATCAGCATATCCGTGCGCACGAAACCGGGTTGGATCTGCAAACCCTGGCGCCCGTTGCCGCCATGACTCGTTTGGTAGAGGAAAGCTTTAATTACCATGCGGAGCACCCCGACTTCATCCGGGTTATCTGCATGGAAAACATGATGCGCGGCCAGTATATCCGCCAGTCTTCACGCATCAAGGCGTTAAATCAAAGTGCCTTGACCCTGCTGGAAGATATATTGCAGCGCGGCAAGCAGGAAAAAGTGTTCACGCCGGACGCCAGCGCAGCCGATGTGCATCGCTTGATCAGCAGCCTGTGTTTCCACTACGTTGCCAACCAATACACCTTTAATACCCTGTTTGAAAGCCATCAACCGCCGGAAGATCAGGTTCGTCATATCCGTCAGTTGGCCGTGGTGGCCACCCTGCGCTATCTGGCGCTGTAAGCACTGCCCCCTGGGAGATTGTGATGACCAAAATCACCGTCGGCGAAGAAATTACCGCGCCTGATAGTTTAGCGTCCGCCGCCAGCGGCGATCCCTTTAAGGGCGACCCCAATTTTATGGCCTCGCTGGCCCGCGGCCTTGAGGTGATCCAGGCTTTTACTCCACAGCGTCGTCTGATGTCGATTTCACAAATCAGCCAGAAAACCGGCATTCCGCGCGCTGCGGTGCGTCGTTGTCTGTATACCTTGAACAAGCTGGGGTTTGTCTACGCGCAGGACGGCAAAAACTTTGAGCTGCGCCCACGGATCCTGACGCTGGCCCATGCCTATCTCGGTGCCACGCCGCTGGCGAAAGCCACCCAGCCAGTGCTGAAACACATTAGCCAGTTGTTGAATGAGTCCTGTTCTATCGCCACGCTGGACGGCGACAATATTTTGTATATCGCCCGTGCCTCTGCCGAACGCATCATGACCATAGATCTGAACATCGGCAGCCGCCTGCCGGCCTTCGCCACCTCGATGGGTCGGGTGTTGTTGAGCCATTTGCCGAGTGATAAGCGTGAGGATTACCTGCAACGCATCATCCTGACGCGCTACACGCAATACACCCTGGGTTCGATTGATAAACTGCGTGATGAACTGGATAAGGTGCGCACTCAGGGTTACGCGATTAACGATCAGGAGTTGGAAATCGGTCTGCGATCCATCGCGGTACCGATTACCTCGGTCAACGGCGGCGTCACTGCCGCGTTAAACGTCGGGGTGCAGGCCGGCCATGTCCCACTAAGCGAACTGACCGAACGCATCCTGCCGATCCTGCTCGAAGGCGCGCAGGAGCTTTCTCTGCTAAGCCATTAAATCGACTGGCGCGCGCTGGCCAGGTACTTGGTCATCTCCGCCTCCGGTACCATGCCGCCACCGGTCGCCCACACCAGGTGGGTGGCATTTTTCATTTGTAGTGCATTCAGCCCCTGGCTCGCCAACCACTCAGTGTTAGCCGTTACGCGCCACGGCCCCGGCATACCCGCCAATGCAGAAGGCTCAAGCTGAATATCTTCATGGCTGTCCAACAGCCCCAGCAGTGCAAACATCTCGCGGTCGCTGAGGGTGTAGAAGCCGGAGAGCAGGCGCTCCATAGCGCGGCCGACAAAGCCGGATGCGCGCCCTACCGCCAGCCCGTCCGCCGCGGTCTGGTTATCAATGCCCAGATCCTGTACCGCGATACTATCGTGCAGGCCGGTATGCACACCAAGCAGCATGCAAGGTGAATGCGTCGGTTCGGCAAAGATGCAGTGTACGTGGTCGCCGAAAGCCAGTTTCAGCCCAAAGGCCACCCCGCCTGGCCCGCCGCCAACGCCACAAGGCAAATAAACAAACAACGGGTGCTGAGCATCAACCTGGATACCACTTTCGGCAAACTGACGTTTCAGGCGGCCACCGGCCACGGCATAGCCCAGAAACAGCGTCTGTGAGTTCTCGTCATCGATAAAGAAACAGCGCGGATCGCTCGCCGCCTGCAAACGCCCCTGTTCAACGGCAACGCCATAATCCTGTTCGTACTCCACCACGTTGACGCCATTGTCACGCAGCTTCTGTTTTTTCCATTCGCGAGCATCTGCCGACATATGCACGCTGACGCTAAACCCCAACCGAGCGCTGATGATGCCAATCGACATGCCCAGATTACCGGTCGAGCCGACGGCAATGCGGTAACCGCCAAAGAATTCGCGAAATTCCGCCGAGAACAGCCTGGCGTAATCGTCAGTCAGTTGCAGCAGCCCTGCTGCCAGAGCCAGTTTTTCCGCATGCGCCAGCACCTCGTAGATACCGCCACGCGCCTTGATAGAGCCGGAAATCGGCAGATGGCTGTCCTTTTTCAACAGCAACCGGCCGGCTAGCGGCAAGCCGTAACGTTGGTCGAGCGCAGTTTGCATTGCGGGAAGCGCCACCACTGCGGATTCAATCACGCCATTTGCAGCCCGGGTTTCCGGGAAGGCGGCACTCAGATAAGGGGCGAAACGCGCCAGACGTTGTTCTGCATCGCTCACGTCGGTGGCGTCCAGCCCAACAAACGGCAGTCCGTCCTGTAAAGTGGTCGCTCGTGGGTTGAACCAGGTCACCGGGTTTAGTGCGATCAGTTCCTGCACCAGCGGGAATTGCTTAACCAACTGCTGAATCTGTGTCTTTTCCATGGTTGTTCTCTGCGCTGCATAAAGTTATGCCCTAGGGTGCAGCGATTTTCCCAGGCTGACAAATGATAAAATTTTAGCCTTGCGTGAGCAGAATTGATGCAAAAAGATGATGTCCGTCAATTTATCAGCCGTACTGACGGTTTGAGTGATACTGAATCACCCTAAACGCCCCGTAACCCTGGATGCTACGGGGCATCAACCCGCGTAATCTTATCCGCGCGCCGCCGCCTCCAACCCGGCGATATCCAGTTTGACCATCTGCAGCATCGCTTCGGTGACCCTGCGCACCTTCGCACTGTCGGGATCACTCATCAGCTCGGCCAAGCGTTTGGGAACTATCTGCCAGCTCAGGCCCCAGCGATCGCGCAGCCAACCGCACTGCTCAACCTGGCCACCGTCACTCAGCGCTTGCCAAAGTCGGTCTACTTCTGCCTGATCGGCGCATTCGACCATAATCGAAAAACTGTGATTGAAGGGATCCAACGGGCCGGCCTCAATCGCTGCATAGCGCTGATCGCCAAGGGTAAAAGACGCCAGTTTTACGCTGCCGGCCGGGCCGCTGGGAGTATCGGCCGGCAAGGTGGATTGCCAGGTCAGAGAGGAGCCGGGGATCAAGGCGATATAGCAACGCAGCGCCGCTTCCATATCCTTCTCAAACCACAAATGTTGGGTTATTTTCACAATCGCCCCTCCGCTACTGGTCCAGGATAGGCTCGAAGCCGCCGTAGATCATACGTTTGCCGTCAAACGGCATTTGATCGCCGAGCGTTTTCATGCGCGGGTCGGCCATCATTTTCTGGTTGGCTTCATCGCGAACCTCTTTTGACGGATATTCGATCCAACTGAACACCACCACTTCGTCGGCCTCAGCCTTAACCGCACCGCGAAAATCGGTGAGTTTTCCGTCGGGAACATCATTGCCCCAGCATTCGACGATCCGCGTAGCCCCAAATTCTTTAAACAGCGGTGCAGCCGCGGCGGCCAGTTTTTGATACGCCTCCTTATTGGCGGCCGGCACCGCCACTACAAAACCATCAACATATTTCATCGGAGTTTCCTCTTGTCGATTAGACAGTCGGGTTGGCACCGGCGGAACTGCCTGCGCCCTCTTCCATTTTAGACCCCATTAGCGGGGTCAACCATTGACGGAGCCAGCCGGGTTTGAGATCTCGGGGGAATGGTGCGGCAGGAATTCTGGCGTGGCGACCCGGTTACGGCCGCTATTTTTGGCTTTATAGACCGCCAGATCGGCGATTTTTAGCAGGTTATCCAGATCCTGTCCGGAACCGCCCATACAGGTGACCATGCCGATGCTGACGGTGATCTGCAAAGAAGCGCCTGCAGGCATGGTGATAGATTCAATTTCAATTCGACGGCGCAGACGTTCGGCCAACGACAGCGCATCCTGCTGTTGCGCAATGGGGGCGACGATCGCAAACTCTTCACCCCCCATGCGGCCAAACAAATCGTTATCGCGCAGATCGCCAGTAATGGCGCGGGTAAAGGACAGCAGCGCCGCATCGCCGCCGGCGTGCCCAAAGCGGTCATTGATCGATTTAAAATAATCGATATCCAGCATCATAATGCAGACCTGCTCCCCTTTTTGGCTGACCAGCCGCGTTCCGCGCTGCATAAAAGCACTGCGGGTCAATACGTGGGTCAGCGCATCATGATTCGCCACGTGCTCAAGCCTTTGCAGCAGCGCATTACGCGCAAAATTCATGCTGGCAACGGCAATCGGCCCCAGCGCCAGCAACGCCACGCCGAGTCGCATCGACACCGTATTTTGCAGCATTTTCATATCGAGGTTAGTAGTAATCAGGCCCAGATCGATCGCCAGATGGCACCACAACACATAGACCAACACCGCGATCATTGTGCTGAACAGCGAGAATGACATCGCCAGCCATAGCAGGATAGGCATCGGGAAAATCACCGCTCCGGGGCCACCAATCAGGATGCTACCGAAGCAGGCCAACAGCAGCAGGAGTAATACCGCGATTTTTCTGACCGTATTGGGCCACTGGCTGCGTAGGGTTACGGCCTGGAAAATGCTGCGCAGATAACCTTTCCAGTCCCGCGGAAAAGCCAGGATAAACGGCATCAGCGTGGTGTAGTTGGTAAATTCCGAAGACAGCCACAATGCCAATGAAGGCAGATACTGGCGGCCAAACAACAGCACCGAAGCCCCGGCGCCGAGTAACGCCGTAGCCGTCGCGCTCGCCAGGCAGATGGCGAACAGGTAAATGCTCGAGGAGGCGCGTTCCAGCGTTCTGACCTGCGGCGATAAATGCATAAACAGATAAAACCCGACCGCCACGCCGGTAATATTGGCACCATTGAGCAAGATGGCTTTGCCCAGTGGGCTACCGGTGATCAGATCTGCCGCCAAATAGCCTGACATCGCCATCAACCAGCCAACAGGACTGGCCATGGCCGGGTAACGTACCAGCACGGCCAACAGTACCGCATTGGTGGGCCAAAATAGCGCTAACAAACCGATGGGACGGCTTTCGATACCAAAGATGCAGGTGCAGAACACCAGCAAAAAAACGATTAGCGCGTGGCGTAACTTTTGGGCGCCAGGTAACTCAGTGGTGTTCATCTTGCTTCCAGAAGCTTGCGAAGAATACGAATAAAATTCGGCCTGCATGATGGCGGCCATTAGCCTGCTCACCCGGCCTGCCAATGCCTACTTGGTGAACAGCCCACCGACATTATTGCCAGTTTTCGCGGGTCTGGCATCCGTTAATTGAAAATATAAAAATACTATTATGTTTCAATCTGTAGCGTTGGGCTTTGGCTAAGTTCTGGTGAGGGGAAAATCAGAGGAATGAGGCTATTGGTGAAGTTCCTTAACCCAGCCGGGGTCAGTGAGAGACCCCAAGCCCAGTATCAAAACATTGTACCCAAGATGGACTTCCTTCTGCATCCGCAGGACAAACATTAACTATCCAAATCGTACATATGCGAATTATAATAAAAATGATAATCGTTATTATTTATTACTTTGATATGGAATGGTATGCACCAGGTAGAAAATCATCGTCTTAAAAAAACCAAAAAACGTCAGGCTCTTCGTTCGCTTCCCCTCCTCGTTAGCGTCTTGCCCGCGCTGCCCATCACCGCCGTACTGGCCGAGGATGATTCACTCACTGTGACCACCAACGCTTTATCTGCCGAGGGTTACAGCACAGATACCGCATCAACCGGCAGCAAAACCAACACCCCGCTCAACGAGGTGCCCCAATCCGTTAGTGTCGTAACCCCCGAGGTGATCAACGACTTTCAAGTCAAAAGCGTCAACGACGCCATGAAATTCGTCAGCGGCGTGACTCAGGGCAATACCCTTGGCGGCACCGAAGATGGCTTCGTCAAACGTGGCTTTGGCGTCAACTCGGATGGTTCGGTATTTATCGATGGCATCCGCAGCAATCAGGGATTGAGCATGGATGCCACCACCGATCGTGTTGAGGTTCTCAAAGGCTCGGCTTCGCTGCTGTATGGCATTCTCAGCCCCGGCGGCATCATCAATCTGATTAGCAAAAAACCGCAGTACGACTGGAATACCCGTATCAGCGGCGCCACCAACAACTTTGGTGGCGGCAGTGGTTCCGTTGATGTCACCGGGCCATTGGGGAACGGCTTTGCTTTCCGCTTTATTGCCGAACGCCAACACCAGGATTACTGGCGCAATTTCGGCACCGACGAACATACGTTGCTCGCCCCCTCGCTCAGTTGGTTTGGCGACAAGGCTGCCTTTAACATCGCCTACAGCGAGTACAAGTACGATATCCCTTATGATCGGGGTACCGCCTTTATCAATGGCAAACCGGTCGATGTCCCCTATAACCGCAGGCTGGATGACTACGCCAACCACGCCTGGGGCAAGAACAAACGTCTGAACACGCACTATGAGTATGCGCTGGACAGCACCTGGACCACCCGCTTTAACTATGCCTGGATGCAACGCCGCTACGACAGTAATGAAGTGCGTGCCACCGCAGTCAACACCACCACCGGCATCGTTTCACGCCGTGCGGACGCCAACCGCGGCTTCAACCATCAGACCGACTATTACTCCTGGGATCTGAATGGTTCGCCGGTTGCACTGGGCATGCAACATGACCTGCTGATTGGCGTCGACTATGAGAAAAATCAAACCTATAAGGCCTATTCCTATCGCGGCAAGGTCTCGCAAAGCTTCAATATGTATGACCCGGCGTATGGCGAAACGCCGGTAACCAACAGCAGCACCTACAATGATGCTCTGAGTAATTTGCGTACTACCTTGTACAGCCGCTCGGCCTATGTCAAAGACAGCATCCATTTGACTGACCAGTGGATAGCGGTACTGGGCGCTCGCTACCAGTCTTATTATCAGAACAACAGTAACGGCTTCCAGAACCCGAAAAATACGCTGAACGACAAAGATGACAAATTCCTGCCGCAGGCGGGTGTGGTGTATAAACTGACGCCGGCCGTTTCTTTATATGCCAACTACAGCCGATCCTTCACCCCGTCAACGGCGGTGGATGACAATGGCAACGTCGCGACACCAGAAACCGGCACCACCTATGAAGTGGGTGGCAAATGGCAGGTAAATCCGGCGTTGGATGCCACATTGGCGCTGTATCGCATTGATGAAAACAATATGTCGATCTTTATTAACGGTGTGACTCGCAGTATTCCCAAGGCACGCTCTACCGGTGTTGAACTGGAGCTGAACGGCGAAGTCGCCCGTAACTGGGATCTGACCGCCAATTACAGCTACGACAAAACCGAGATTGTGGAAGACAACCTCAACCCGGATAACGTCGGCAACCGGCTGGTAAACGCCCCTACCAACATGGGCAGCCTGTACCTGAGCCATCGCATAACGCTGCCGATGGTTCCTGGTGATGTGCGTCTTGGCGGTGGGGGGCGTTATGTCGGTCGTCGTGCCGGCGATCCGGAAAACAGCTTTACCATGCCGGCTTACACCGTGGCAGATGCGTTTATCGCCTGGGACAGCAAGCTTGTCGGCAAACACACTCAAATTAAACTGAACGTCAAAAACCTGTTCAACCGCGAGTACTATGCGTCCAGCGCAGGCAACCTGCGGGTGATTGAGGGAGAACCGCGCAGCCTGAGCCTGCAGGCAACGGTAGATTTTTGATTGAAAGCCCCGGGTACCACTGCACCCTACCCGGGGATTATTTGCTGTTATTTCAGCTTTAGCATCTTCCCAAGTAAAATATCGGTTGATTCGAGCATGTCCGTATCAATACCGGCGGAGGGCGTAAAGGTTAATTCGCCGAAAATGGGTTTGCCGTTGGCAATATAGAAATCAACACGGACAAACTCAAAGGGCGCAGATAATGTCCTGGCGTACTCGAAGAGAGCATCATAACCCTCGGGTTTAACAAAGGCATCTATCTCCTGTTGGCTAAGCGCCAGGCAATCCTGGCTGTAACAAAGAAACTTGAAGTCTTTATCAAAAAAGTAATATTTCGGCGTGCCGGTTTCTCTGCCAACACAAAGTAAGGTGCAGTAAGGAACACCATGGAAACAGTATATTTTATAATCATCAGGGCCATGACCACTGGATGACTCTATAAATTTCTCACCTATTATTTTTTTATTTATCCGCTTATAGTTCAACTCTGCATAGACTTTCCAGTAGTCCTCTTTCATCCAGTTATCAATGGTTTTAGCGGCTTTGGTAACGTCCAGTGACTTTTTATCCTGGCAAATCAGGTTGTAACCTGAACCATGGTTGCCCTTAATCACAAACTTATCGGGCAAAGACCCCCAAGGGATCTCATCGACTGAATCGCAAACGAAGTAAAGCTCATTGAGAATTTCTTCACAGCCTTTCGCTTTCAAATACTCCCTGACTGCGTATTTATCCGCACATTGCGTAACCAGCGCATTGTTGCTGTAACCGTTAAGTTTCAGATAATTTATCTTTTCGTTCCAGGTCACTGGTGGGTTAAGATTTAATCTCTTCCCGAACGCTTTTTTATATATTAATTTGGTTTTAAAAGTCGGTGTGAATGTAGCCAATTGGTTCATGATAAATTTATTAATATTCTTTTTCATACAACCTGTCTCATAACTTGAACAAAGTATTAAAACGGCTCCTGACAGGAACCAAAGGAGGTTTATTGCTATTGGCTGTTATTGCTCACTGCGCCATTGGATCATCGCCGGGGCGGTACTCAGATCAAATTTATTCTCGCCCAGTACCCGATTGAGGATGCGGGCCGATCGCCAGGCCACCAGACTGAGCTGAGGATCGGCAATACCGTGGTGGTGCATGCTGGCATTGACGGCAAACAAAGCATTCTCATGCCCCGCCTCGCGCTCAAGGGTAAAATCAGCGGCAATACGATATTGCCCATCGGCATCGGTCAACACCCGATCCGCCAGGGAGGCAAGAAAAGCCGGTTGAGCCTGTTCATAACCGGTAGCAAAGATAACCACATCGGCATCCAGGGTCTCACGCCCACGATCAAGATGATGCTGTGTTTCCAACCGATAAAAATTATCCTGGCTATTAAGGGCGGTCACGGAGCGGCTGGGGAGCAGGCGTACCCAGCGTTTTTCTTGCAGGACATCGAAACGGTGATACATGGCGCGATAAATAGCCAAAAGAGACTCGCTGGTGATGCCATCGGAGGTCATTTTTTGTTCGCGCAGCATCTGTTGTTTGGCCGTGTCACTGAGCGTGTAGAAGTCGTCGACGTAATCGGGCGTAAAATACTCGTTAGCAAATGCCGCTTCATCAAGAGCGTTGTAGTTGTTACGTCGGGAGATCCAACTCAGTTGCTCTGGCCGGCCCCACTCGCCCTGAAAAATATTAAGGAACAGGTCGGCTCCGCTTTGACCTCCGCCCACAATGGCCACGCGTTTTCCGCTAAGGTTTGGCTGACGAAACATCATTTCGCTGGCGTGAAAACATTGATCATTTTGTTCGGTCACGCAGTCCGGCAGTTTAACCTTCTTGCCAATACCCACGCAGACGTGTTTAGCGTAAAACACCTCATTCTGGGTGGTGACAACATACTGCCGCTGTTGGCTATCAAACTCCACGCGCTGAACGTCCTGGTTGAAAACCAGCGAATCCAGGCCCGTGGCAGCCCAGTTGAGATAATCGGCAAACTCTTCACGTGACACTGTGCGTTGTTCCGTTGTCAGGAAACGGTAGAATTTTTTCCTTTTCACCAGATAGTTGAGGAAGCTATAAGGGTTGGTTGGCGAGACGGCGGTCACCAGATCCTTCAAAAAGCTGGTTTGCATACTACATTCCGCCAGGATCATGCCTGGATGCCAGGAAAACTGCGTTTTGCGCTCAAGGAATTTGCAATTAAAACCTTCGATTTCGCTGCCAAGCGCAGCAATACTGAGGTTGGACGGACCGATGCCAATACCGATAAAGTCCAAACACGGGTTCATTAGTGTGCTCCTGAGTGAATAAATAGACTGGCTAAGAAATTCATCCGATTGAAAAAGAACAATTAAATAATAATCACGATATGATATTATTATTGTTACCCTGACAATTTAAGATAAATACCAATTAATTCCTAAGCCATGAGTATTATCGCAGAGTCATGAAAAAGGTGTGCTTTGGGAAAGAATCTCGAGGAAATGAAATTCAATGGGGTAACAGAGGAATTCATAACATATCCCTATGTTAGTTTGCCTATTCCACATGGCATCTTCCTTAATTAGACACAGCCTGGTCAGAGTAGCGCTAAAGTTGCACGCTGGCATGTGAAAAAAAATAACATTAGGGCCAATACACGCGTTGTTAATGTGAAATTAAAAGTGAAATCGTAAAAAATCATAAAATTTCACCTTGGTTTAGGGGGTGTTACTGTTGGGGCACAGCCCGTAAAATGCTCTCCCCTCAAAATGAACGAAATAAAATCATTTAAATATCAACATATTAAAGAATGTCGTGGCTGCGGGGGGAGGAATCAAACAAAAGTCTGTAGGGTTTCTGGTCATTTAAGCCATCCCATACGCTTTAAAGTAGAACAAACCGTATTTTTGCAATTGTTCTGGGAAGTCATTAACTGGGAAAGTTGACGATTTTAAATAACTTTCCCATAGAAACTAATTTAGGGCCTGGTTCAATCCATTGCAATATTTCCCCTATTGATAGATTCGTGCCTCATAAGGGCGAAGCATTTGTCGTTCACCCTGGTGGGAATAATTACTCAACAACAATGATCTTTTTCCCAACGGCAAGAGTTGAGAGTCAATTTGTTGTGATTCACCACTCAGGTTGCACAATACCCACCCTTGCCGTTCATCCAGGCTACGGCTGTAGGCGTAAATATTAGGATGCGCCGCCAGTTGTAATTGGTAGCGGCCATAGACCCACATCGGATCCTGCTTGCGTAGGCGGATCAAGGCCCGGTAAAAACTCAGTACCGAATCCGGTTCGTTACGCTGACGCGCCACGTTAATCTGCTCAAAGTTGGCATTCAATGCGAACCACGGCGTCACCGTGCTGAAACCAGCGTGAGGCCCGTCGTCCCACTGCATTGGGGTTCGTGAATTATCGCGCCCACTACGACTGAGGAACGCCAGGATCTGCGCTTCATCCATGCCCTGTTCCCGCAGCCTGGCAAAGCGGTTTCTGGCGGCAATATCGTTAAAGTCGGCCAGACTCTTGAAGACGGTATTGGTCATCCCCAGTTCCTGGCCCTGATAGATAAACGGTGTTCCCTGCATCAGGAAATACATGGCGGCGATGGCGGTGGCGCTTTCACGCCAATACTGCTTATCGTCACCCCATTTCGAGACTACGCGCGGAATATCGTGATTTTCGACGTACAACGCGTTCCAACCTTTACCTTCCAGCAATGTCTGCCAGCGGGTAAAGATATCTTTCAGACCCATCACATCGAGCCCAGCGTCCGGTGACTGCTGATGGCTGGTTTCCCACAGTTTGACGTGTTCAAACTGGAAGATCATATTCAGGCGGTCGTGCTGTTCCCCCACCCAGTCCTCACCCTGCTGCGCCGAAGCGCCGTTCATTTCGCCCACCGTCATGATGTCGTAGCGGTTAAATACCTGCTCGCACAGGTCATCGACATAGTCCAACAGGCCGTCGTAGTTAAGATGCCGTTCGAACGACGGCACGTAACGCAACCCCTGTGGGTTGGGCATGTCGGTCAGCCCCGGCTGTTTTTTCATATGGCAGATGGCATCGATGCGGAAACCGTCAATGCCCTTGTCCAGCCACCAGCGCATCATGTCATACAGCGCCGCACGCACCTGCGGATTCTCCCAGTTCAGGTCAGGCTGACGTTCCGAGAACAGGTGCAGAAAGTATTGTTCGCTGCCGGGGTCATATTTCCAGGCGGAACCGTTGAAGATGCTTTCCCAGTTGTTGGGCTCCGCGCCGTTTTTGCCGTCTCGCCAGATATACCAGTCACGTTTGGCACTCGATTGAGATGACCGGGATTCAATAAACCACGGATGTTCATCCGAAGTATGGTTGACCACCAAATCCAGTATCAAACGCATGCCGCGGGCATGCACTTCGGCCAACAAACGGTCAAAGTCCGCCATGGTGCCGAACTCCGTCATAATGGCCTGATAATCACTGATATCGTAACCATTGTCGTCGTTTGGCGAGCGATACATCGGGCAGATCCAAATCACGTCAATGCCCAGCCACTGCAAATAGTCCAGCTTGTCGGTGATGCCATTCAGATCGCCAATGCCATCGCCGTTGGAATCCATAAAGCTGCGCGGATAGATCTGATAAACCACCGCCTGTTTCCACCAGCGCACCCTTTGCCCACCACTCATGTCATTTTCCTTTTATCTATTAATGTGCCTGTGCCGACGTCAAAATACGCTGGAACGCCTGGCCCTGAGAGTCAAACAGATAACAGCATTCCACCGGCAGACGCACACCCACCGTATCACCGGCCTGAATGGTCGAACGCTCGGGGTTACGCAGTACCCAGGGCTCGCAAGCGTTGCCATTATCCAGATAGAGATAGGTTTCATTGCCCATGTGTTCAACGAACATCACCTCCCCCTGAAACTCGCACTGGGCCCGTTCACCGCCGCGAATATGCTCCGGCCGAATGCCGACGTTAACGCTCTGGCCTTCCGCGCCGGCTGGCGTGGCGATCGGCAGCACCAGCGCCTTGCCGTTGTCCAGTTCCACCACGCTTTGGCGTTCACCGACACGCCGTAAAATTGCCGGGATCAGGTTCATTTTTGGCGAACCGATAAACTGCGCGACAAACTCATTGGCCGGCTGGTCATACAGTTCCAGCGGCGTCCCCACCTGTTCAACATGTCCCTGGTTGAGCACCACAATGCGATCGGCCAGCGTCATTGCTTCCACCTGATCGTGGGTGACATAAATAATGGTCGACCTCAGCCGCTTATGCAGCGATGCCACCTCCATACGCATCTGTACCCGCAGCGACGCGTCGAGATTGGACAGTGGTTCATCGAATAGAAACAGCTTGGGTTCGCGCACGATGGCGCGGCCAATCGCCACCCGTTGCCGCTGACCACCGGAAAGATCCTTCGGCCGACGTTCCAGCAATGGTTCAAGCTGCAAGATTCGCGCACTCTCACGCACCCGACTGTCGATCTCCGCCGCCGAATGCCCCGCCAACTCCAGCGCAAACGCCATGTTTTTATACACGCTCATGTGCGGGTAAAGTGCGTAAGACTGAAACACCATGCCGATACCGCGTTCGGCGGGCGTATCGTCGTTGACGTAGTTGCCATCGATATACATGCCACCGCTGCTGATCTCCTCCAGCCCGGCGATCATCCGCAACAGGGTAGATTTGCCACAGCCGGAAGGCCCGACGATCACCACAAACTCGCCGCTATTGATCTGCAGATCCAGCGATTTGATCACCTCGGCGTTAGCCCCGTAGCGTTTTTGCAGTTTTTCCAGCGTTAATTGCGCCATATTCCTCCCGTTCTCACACCCAGTTGGCATTGAGCGGGACGCCGACAACAAGCGCCCCGCCATCCGGCTTATTTAAGGTAATCGAGCCACGGCCCCTGACGCGAAATCATCACGTCCACCAGCTCGGGGATCGCCCGGCACTTGTCGTTGACCGAATCCACCAACAGCGCCTGGATCACCAGGTCACGCGAGCCTTCAATGACCGCGTCAGCGGTCAGGTCGTGAATGGCAATCTGATTGCTGAGCAAGCCACCGATGCCGGCCGGCATGTTGACCTTGATGCCATGCACGCCTTTGCGATCGATAATGGCCGGCACTTCAACCGCAATAAACTCCGGCAATTGTTTGATAAACCCCAGGTTAGGGATATTGACCGCCGACTCTTCATAGCCGGAATCGGTCAGTATTCCTTCCATGATCGGCACCACGCGCTCTTTCAGCTTCAGTTCGATTTTCGGCTGCACATGGCCGAGGTAATTGCGATAGAAGGTGTAGAAATCGAGGATGCCGCGATGATCGCTGACCTCACTGGCCCAACGGATATACTCACCAAAGTGACTGTCGCCAGTGATCGGCAAGTGGTGGAATTTTTCCAGGATCTCTTTAAACAGCGTGCGGTCGGCCCAGGGATAGGCACTGTCTTTGCCGCCCAGTGCATCACGCTCGGTGCTGCCTTCGGTCTGTACCAGTTTGCCGTGGGTACGGGTGTAAGCCAGAATGTCGCTGTAGCCCGGCAGGCGGGAAAAATAATCCGGTGCCTTGGCACGCACATCGGCATAAGCGTCTTTACCGCTGTCTTTGTAGCGGGCTTCCAGCAACACGCTGAAGTGGTTAAGCCCGGCGGCCCGCAGGTTGAGGTTTTCAAACGAAGTGTCGAGCATCTCCGGTAGATAGCGCTCCAACGAGGCAATTTCGTGGCACATGCCGACAAAATTGAGCTGCGGGAAGCGTCGATGCACCGTGGTGCAAATGCGGCTCATCGGGTTGGAATAGTTAAATATCCAGGCATCTGGGCAAATGTCAGCGACGTCGGCGCAGATGTCGAGGATCGGCGGAATGATACGCAGCGAGTGGAACAGGCCACCGGGGCCGCCGTTTTCACCATAGACCTGTTGGATACCGTATTGCTGCGGGATTTGCCAGTCCAGATCCCACAGCGCAAAACGGTCACCCACCTCAATGGAGATAATCACAAACTCCGCCCCGCGCAGCGCGGTTTTACGATCGGTGGTGGCGCTGAGGGTAAACGGCAGATCTTCCGCCGCCAAAAAGTCCCGGGCGGTTTTCTCTGTCACCGCCAGAGCGGCCGGGTTGATGTCGTGCAGCACAATTTCGCTGCCGTACAACGTCTTGCTCTGGAAGATGTCCCCCAGCGTGCCGTAGCCGAATTGCGCGCTGCCCGCACCCACTAAAACGATTTTTGTAGCCATTGGTTTGCTCCTGCTTAGGGTTAATCGAAAATCAGCCTTTTACTGCACCGTTGGTTAATCCGCTGACGATACGGCGCTGGAAAATCAGAACCAGTGCGATGATCGGCAGTGTGACGCTGACCGAGGCCGCCATGATGGCGCCCCAGGGAAGTTCGAACTGAGAAGCGCCCTGCAGCATGCCAATCGCTACCGGCACGGTGCGTTTGCCACTGGAGATGACAAAGGTCAGCGCGAACATGAATTCATTCCAGGCACCGATAAATGCCAGCAGCCCGGTAGTCACCAGCGACGGGCCCATAATCGGCGCAAAAATACGGCTGATGATGGTCCAGGTACCGGCACCGTCGACGATCGCCGCCTCCTCCAGTTCCGCCGGGATCGCCTTCATAAAGGTGGTCAACACCCAGACGGTAAACGGCAGTGAGAACGTGGTATAGGACAACACCAGCGCACCCAGAGAGTCATACAGCCCCATAAAGCGCACCAGTTCGAACATGCCGGACAGCACCGCCACCTGCGGGAACATCGACACGCAAAGAATGGTGAACAGCAGATACTTGCGGCCGCGAAAACGGATGCGCGCCAGGGCGAATGCGGCGGTAATTGACACCAGCAGACAGATGCCTACCGTCAGCGTCGCCACGACGATGGAATTGAGCAGGCTGCGGGCGATGCCGTTTTCCATCAGTGCCGTCAGGTAATTGCCCCAGTGCAGGTTGCTCGGCAGATAGGCGACCTGGAACAAATCCTGCCCCGAACGCAATGAGGTGATCAGCGCGTAATAGAAAGGAAACAGGCAAATCAGGCTGGCCAACGCGGCGGCGGCAAATATCAGCGCCTTGTGGCCGTACTTTTGCTGTAGGCGGCTCAGTTTCATGCGCGTTTTTCCTTATCATTCAGGCGACCCAGCGTGAGGAAACTGGCGGCGATACCCGCCACCATCATAAACACCAGCACCGAAGCGGCCGAGCCAGAGCCCATTTCCTGATAGCTGACCATGCGGTCGCGGGCATAACCGGATACCGACACCGTGGCCTCGCTATTCGAGGTCAGCACGTAGATCAGATCAAACACCCGCAACGCATCCATCACCCGGAAAATCAGCGCGACAATCATCGCCGGCATAATCAACGGCAAGGTAATGCGGCGAAAGCGCTGCCAGGCGTTGGCACCATCGACCCGCGCGGCCTCATACAAATCGCCAGGGATCAGTTGCAGCGCAGCCAGCAACATCAAGGCCATAAACGGCGTGGTTTTCCAGACGTCGGCAATCACCACTGCCCACATCGACAACCCCGGCTCCGCCACCCAGGCCAACGGCGTGGCGATGATGCCGCTTTTGAGCGGCAGGTCGTTGACCACCCCATACTGGTCATGAAACATCCAGCCCCACATTTTGGCGGAAACAATAGTCGGGATGGCCCAGGGCACCAAAATGGCGGTACGGACCAGCCCCTGCCCACGGAATTTCTGATTCATCAGCAACGCCAGCAGCATGCCAAACACCAGCTCCAGCGAGACGGATAACAGGCTAAAGCGCAAGGTATTGCCCACCGCCAGCCACCACAGCGGATCCGCCAGCACCCCGTAATGCTGGCCGTCCGTAGTCAGGTCAAGGTAGTTGGCGAAACCGACAAAGCGATAGTCGTCCGGCGCGTCCAGCATGGCGTCGGTGAAGCTGTAAAACAGGGTGCGCAGCAGTGGCCAACCCGCCACCGTCGCCAGCAACAGCATGGCCGGTGCCACCAGTAACCAGGCGATGCGACTGCGACGCTGTTGGTGATTAAGCTTGCTGCGCCTGAACGCCCGCGCATGGGCAGGCGCCGGCGTGGCCGTCAGGGATAAAGCGTGAGTATCGCGTTTCATGCATCAGACTCCGGCGGTTAATGGATAATGACCCTGCTTTTAACGCCATCCTCTGGCTTTAATTCGTTCCAGCCGTTGCTGTAGATCCGCCACTGCCGTGACACCGTCACTATCGCCGCGCAGCACGTTAAAGGTGGCGTTGTAGATAGCCCGGGAGACCTGCGCATACTGTCTTTTGGTTTGGGTTGCCGGGCGCGGCATCGCCTGAGCGAAAATGCCCTTAAAGTCAGCCAGATAAGGCGCCTGTGCCAGTACCTGCGGATCGTCGTATAACGCCGTGCGGGAAGGCGCCTGGCCCAGCAGTGCCAGCGCCCTTTTTTGTGATTCGGCATCGCTGACGATTTTCAGCAGCGCGATCGCCGCCTGAGGGTTTTTGGTATACCCGTTTATCGCCCACTGCCAACCGCCCAACGCACTGACTGAACGGCCATCGGCACCTTTTGGCAGCGGCATCACGCCCACCTTGCCGCGGATCGCACTGCTGTTGTCCTGTGCCAGCACGTAGGCGTATGGCCAGTTGCGCATAAACAGGGCATCGCCGTTCTGGAATACCGCCCGCGACTCCTCCTCCATGTAGCCAAGCGTGCCCTTCGGCGTAATTTTGCCTATCCAGCCGGCGGCCATATTCAGCGCCTGCGCCGCCTGTGAGTTGTTGATGGTGATATTGCCCTGGGCGTCGATAAAACTGCCGCCGTTCTGCGAAGACACCCACTCCAGCGCGTTGCAGGTTAGCCCTTCATAGGATTTACCCTGGAACACCAGTCCCCAGAAATTTTTATGGCCGGCGGCACGTTCCCCCTGCTGAATGCGGGTGGCGATGCGGGTCAGATCGGCCCAGGTTACCGGCGGCTGTTCGCCGTATTTTTCCAGCAAATCCTTACGGTAGTAGAGCGCACCGCTGTCCAGATAGGCCGGTACCGCTTTGACCCGGCCGTTCACCACATTGTTTTGCCAGGCGGCAGGGAAAAAATCCGGTTTGATGTCGCTCACGCTGTCGGTCAAATCAAGCAGGTGCTTGTTCAGTACGCCGATCCACACGGTATCGGCCTGGAACAGATCGATGGCGCTGGCGTCTTTGGCCGCAAACAGTTGCTGGAACAGCGACAGCTTTTCATCAGAAGCGGGAGGCAGATCGATAAACTCCAGGCTATGCCCCGTCTGGGCTTCGAAGCGCTGCTTAATTTCATTGCAATACTGTCGCCCCTCTTTGCTGGGTGCGCATTGCATGCGCAGCGTGTCGGCCTGCGCCTGACCCGCTGTCAACGCCAGTGCGGCAGCAACCATACTCGATATCAATCTTCTCATTGCATCCTCTGGGGTGGCGGCTGGGAATACCGGCATAGGAGCAAGCTATCGAAGGCGGGTCATTGGCGGAAATCGTTTTTCATCGCTACGATATAGAAACTTTCTATACCACCAGTGGAAAATATGATCGTGGACAAAATTCTGCGGCAGTTTATCGAAGTAGCGATGTTCAAAAATGTGAGTCATGCAGCAAACAAGCTTTGCCTGAGCCAGCCAACGCTGACCCACAACATGAAGAAACTGGAAGAAAATCTGGGGGTGCAACTGCTGGAACGTACCTCAACCGGGGTGAAAACCACCGAATACGGTGACCTGCTGCTGGAGCAGGCACAGATGATGCAGCGAATTTATGACAATACGCTGATCAAACTGGCCTTTATCAAGGCGCGTCAGGAACAGAGCCTACGCATGGGCACCGGTCATGCCTGGTGGTATATGTTTGTGCGCGACAGTTTCAACGCCTACCGCAAGCTGCATCCATCGGTAAACATCCATATCGATCTGGGTAACCATCTGCGCCTGATGGATTTACTGTTGGGCGGCGATATCGATTTGTTTATCGGTCATGAAATTCAGGGGTTGAACCCCAAGGCAGGCATCAGTTTTCTGCCGCTGTTCGGCACCAGCGACACCATGTTCGTGCGACGCGGGCATCCATTACTGGGCCAACCGGTCGCGCCGGACGCTTTACTGGACTATCCCTGCGTCGAGCTGACGCCGGATGAAAGCCGCTACCATCATATGGTGGAGGATATGCAGCCGAAAAAGCTGGCGCGTAACCGCCTGCACCTGGCGGAACGGGTGATCTGTTCGACCAACTCGATGATGTCGGCAGTGGATATGATCAACGATTCCGACGCGGTGCTGCTGGCCTATCCTGCCTGCATGGCGGGCTATTTTGCCAATTACGGCATCGAGCCATTGCAACTGACTCAGCCAGGCCAACGCTGTACCGTCGGCATTTACCTGATGCGCGAAAAAGCGGATGCCCCTCACCTGGTGCAAATGCAAAGATTAATGCAGCAGCACCTGGAGCCGATCCGCCCTCTGTTGTAATGGGAGGGGTAACGATGCTGGTCGTTCCCTTTACTGTCCTTTCTTCTATTACTTTTGAACAGGCCTTTTAGCCGCGGAGAAAGGACAGTAAAAAAACTTAACCACTGCGATTGACCTGATTTCATCGACTAATGACCTGTGAGCATGTCACGGCTTATCCCTTCCTCCTCTTATAGTAAAGCCACTCGCAGCCACCCTGCCCAATAATACCAAAGGCCGTGGCTGAGCCTCAAAATCTGATGAATCACTGGAGCAATCAATGAAATTAACGCAAATTCGCAATGCCACTCTCGTGCTGGAATATGCCGGTAAAAAATTCCTTATCGACCCGATGCTGGCAGAAAAGGAAGCCTGGGATGGATTTGCCGGGAATGCTCGCCCGCACCTGCGTAATCCCATGGTCGCCTTGCCCGTGTCTGTGGAAGATCTACTGGCTGTTGATGCCGTTATCCTGACCCATACGCATACCGACCACTGGGATGAAGCAGCGCAGCAGGCTGTACCCAAAGACATGCTTATTTATACACAGGATGAGAGCGACGCGGCGCTGATCCGTTCTCAGGGCTTTCTTAACATCCGCGTTCTGAAAGAGGAAAATCATTTTGTTGACGGACTGACGATTTATAAAACAGACGGCCAGCACGGCAGTAACGAACTGTACGCCGATGCCAAATGGGGTGAACTACTGGGTGATGCATGCGGTCTGGTCTTCACTCATCATGATGAAAAAACGCTTTATATCGCCGGGGATACCGTCTGGGTCAAGCCTTATGCGAGAAGCCTGCAGCGCTTCAAACCGGAGATTGTGGTACTCAATACAGGTTATGCGGTCAACGACCTTTACGGTCCGATCATCATGGGTAAAGAAGATACGTTGCGCACGCTTAAGATGTTGCCGACGGCGACCGTCGTGGCGTCTCATATGGAATCGATCAATCATTGCCTCCTTACTCGCGCGGAGTTACGCGAGTTCTCACTTGAACACGGCATTGAAGATAAGGTTCTTATTCCTGCAGACGGTGAAACAATGGCTTTCTGATAAGCCATTAAGATTGATTCAGGGGAAGAATGCTATTCCGACAGGTCACCTGTTATCCTTTGAACAGTTGAAATTTTGCCGCCGGTGGTCCGGCGGCTCTCCTTTACTGCAAGGTTAACGTTATGTCTGCATTGACGGTCGCCGTGATTGCCACGGCCGGATTCAGCCCGTTTCACTTTTCAGTACCCTGCATTATTTTCGGACAGTCTATGCCGCAGCCGGATTTATTCCGCGTGGAAATCTGTGCTGAAAAATTGGGTGTCGTCCTGTCTGATATTGGCCTGTCCATCAACGTGGAGCATGGCCTTGAGCTACTTGACGTCGCAGACATTGTTATCGTTCCCTACTGGAATCATCCGGAAGAGCGACCTTCTCAGGCGTTGCTTGATAAGCTGATAAGCGCATGGCAGCGCGGCGCAGAAGTGGTTGGGCTTTGTCTCGGTGCATACGTGCTGGCCTATTCCGGTTTACTGGATCAGCACCGGGCCGCAACACACTGGGAGTTCGAACAGGACTTCGTTGAACGATTTCCCGCCGTTCGTCTGGACAGCAACTCGCTGTATACCAGCGATGAACGCCTTATTACCTCTGCCGGCACCGCCGCCGGTATTGACTGCTGTCTGAATATTATCCGGGATCATTACGGTTCAGCGGTTGCTAACCGTGTAGCAAGAAGAATGGTGGTTCCTCCTTATCGGGAAGGCGGCCAGGCACAGTTTATTGAACGTCCGGTTCCGGTATCAACACGGGATAATAAAATAAACGAACTGATTGAATATTTGCGGCGAAACCTTGATAAGCCGCACGATCTCGACTCACTGGCGGGGTTTGTCAGCATGAGCAGGCGGACACTTACCCGCCATTTTTTTAAGGCAACCGGGACAACGCTGGGGGATTGGTTAAACGCTGAACGTCTTCAGAGAAGTCAGGAGCTGCTGGAAACGACGGACAGCAGTATTGAAAGCGTGTCTGACATGGCCGGGTTTCAGTCGCCAATTTCTTTCCGCCAGAGTTTTAAGGCGAAATTCAGCGTCAGTCCAAGCGAATGGCGCCGGGCATTCCGTGGTCCCACGTCTTCACAAATCCGGGGAAACTCCTGAGGAGGAGCATCTGGCAAGATTATCGCCGCTGATACATGGCTATACTTAAGGGAGTGTTCAGGATGGAGATAACTGCGATGAAAACAATGCTCCCTGTGCTGTTGATGCTGATGCTTTCCGGCTGTATGGGCAGAGGCGGCCCACAGGATGTCCCGCCACCGCCCGTACATAACGATCCACAAACCTGCAATAACACGTCCGCCAGTGCCAACAGCGATTGCTCGCAGTCCGTGGTACCGGCGATGCACTGAGTTTGCCTTATGGCTCGCCCGAGGCGAGCCATTGCAATGCGCTAATTACGAAGATTGTTCTTCGTCGTTGGTCAGGTTTTTCGCCTGTTGCTTCATAAATACCACTTCCTGTGGACTGGACATATTGACCCGCTCCGCGCGCAGCAGCTTGAGGATATTGAACAGCAATTCACTCTTGGTGGAACCCACCATGCGCGGGCTGGCTACATAACCGGTCACGCTAAGAATAATGCCGTCCGGGCCGAGCTGGCTAAAACGAACATAAGGCGCAGGCGTTTCCTGAATGGCTTCATACTCCTGGTAAGCGCTCAGCAAGATATTGCGCACCTGCTCCGGGTCAATATCCGTCGGGAAGGTCAGCGCGATGGTCACCACGCCCTGTGCATTGCCCATGGTAGCATTACGCACGTTTTGCGAGATGAGCTGCGAGTTGGGTACGATCATGGTCGAACGGTCACTGAGTTGGATCTCTGTAGCACGCACGTTAATACGGCGCACATCCCCTTCCACACCGCCAATACCGATCATATCCCCCACTTTTACCGGCCGTTCGGTCAGCAGGATCAAGCCGGAAATGAAGTTCTTCACAATCTCCTGCAGACCAAAACCGATACCCACCGACAACGCACTGACGATCCACGCCAGATTGTTCCACTGGATACCCAGCGCCGCCAGGGTGATCAGGATCAGCAGCACATAACCCACATTGCTGAACAACGTGACCAGTGAGGCACGAATACCGATGTCTGAAATGGTTTTCGGCAACAGTTCCTGGCTGAGCCAGCGCTGGGTCACCCGTAGAATATAGATACCGATCGCCAGACAAATAACCGCGTTAATCAGGTTGCCCGGCACAATATTCAGCCGTTGCAGCCCTTCGCCGCTCAGAATGGCAATGATCTTGTCCAGCAACGAGTTGGGCGTGGTGGTGCCGAACGAGCCGTTAAACAGCGAGACAATCATTAATAACAACAGAGAACACTTGGCTATGGCGGTGAAGATAATCGCCATTTGCTCCAGGTGACGGTCTTTGAAGTTGAAGGACTTTTTAAGCATCTTGCCGCTGGCGGTCTGCGAAGAAAATATCGCACCGCACAGATCGGTGGCGAACATCAGCAGAAAATAAAACGCCATCAGCACCAGCGCGACCCAGATCACCTGATAGGTCAGGAAGCGGGCGAAGGCGATATACCCCACCAGCAGTGAAAACAGGATTATCACCGAACACACCAGGGTGCTCATGTGCAACAGGCCACTGAGGGTAGAGCGTTTCTCTACGTGCTCCCCCTGCTGCTCCAGCCGGCGGCGAATGCGCTGGGAACGCAGCGGCATCGCCAACAGCACCATACCGATTAATCCGGCAACCAGGCCGTTGCCGAAAATGGTGGTGCCCAAACTGGCACTCACCACGTTGTTGATAAGCTCAATCGAGCCAAATGCCAAGGCTAACCCGGCCAGCAGCGGCGAGAAATAGCGTAAACCGGCGGCCACCGCGTCATCCATGGTGCCCAGACGCCAAGACGGGCGGTTAAGAGACAGCGTCGCCCGGCCCAAACCGGCAATCAGTGCGCAGAAAATCCCCAACCGATAAAAGCCTTCGGCAAAATCTTCCAGCATCCCCGGCAGCGGCTGCACGCGGGTAAAAGTGAGATACAGCAGATTCAGCGCAATACCGGTGGTGATAACCGTAACGGTGACGGTCATTATCGCCATAAAGCTGCGGCGTAAACGGCCATCCGGCAGAAAACGAATACTCACCCAGGCCAGAAAGCGTTCGGAAAAATAACGTCCCCATGACCAGATAATCACCGCCAATACCAAAAGAGTGAGGGTACCGTAGCGCCACTCTTCCTGCCAGCTGGTGTCCCAGGCCTGTTTCATGGCCGTATTAAACTCGTCCAATCGCTGCATGTCACTGGCGGCAGGCTGCACCACCGGCGACCAAAATTTGCTGCCGAGTACGCTACCGGTGTTCAATGCCAACTGGGTTTTGAACGCCACACGACGCAAGTCACTGATTTGCTGGCCCAGATCAATCGCACCGGCCCGCATGGCCTGTGCGCGCTTCACCGCATCGTCCAGTTGTTTTTTACTGTTGTTCAATGTATTACGTTGCTGCACCACGGCGGCGGTTTCAGCCATCGCCCCGGCGGCCGGCTGCGGGCCTAATACATCAAGTTGCCCCTGCAGTTTCTCCTGCGCCGGTTGTAGATCGGTTGCCAGTTTATCCAACCCGGCGGCCAGATCGTCGGTAGTCAGCTTCAGTTTGCTAAGCTGGTTATCGTTATCGGCTTTGGAAACCTGCTGCTTGATGCTGTCCAACTGCTTTTGGTAGTTCTTCAGCGCAACCGCAGGGTCTACCGGGGCTTCAACAACAGGAACATCATCATCCTGTGCGGCGACGCTGGTCAGCGGCGCCAACTGCAAGCCAAATAGCAGGAACAGGAAAAGAATAATCTGACGGGGCTTTAACATAAATTCGGTGCTCAGCGTTTGCATGATAGACAGACGAAACAAGCGGGCCGGTATTTACCGACCCGCTTGGCTAATCATAAACTGTGATTATGATAACTGCTTAATCTGCGCTTAAATATCAGTATTACTCCCATTCAGCACGATTATCCGCACCGACGCCTCTCTCTGCATAATCCCGACAGAGCTTTCCGTGTACTGCACTGATAACTAGAGATATTCACAGTGGCGCAACCGGTCAAAGCGCCCTATACTCAGTTCATTCATTAACCAACGAAATAAAAGGAGGATTACTATGCCGATGTGTGAATTGTTTTTTTACTCACACTTCTATAGTAATCGCTGCTGCTCAAGCATTACCGGTATCGTGCTGCGATAACCCAGGCTTGAGCGAAGCTGATTAAAATCTGAAGTTCCTTCCCTCCGGCTTACCGGGTTGTCGTCAGCGATGTTTGACGATAGGCATCTGCATGCCTGTAACTCTTGAGTAAGCAATGACCACATTACTATCTGCACAATCTGTCGGTTACGACAACAATTTCGGCCCTCTGCTGGTTGAAGTTTCCTTCAGCCTAAAGAAAGGTGACCGCATCGGTTTAATCGGCCACAACGGCTGTGGCAAAAGCACCCTGCTTAAAATCCTCAGCGGCGATCTGCCTGCCGGTACCGGCAGCGTCACCCTTTCCCATCAGTGCCTGATGGCGCGGGTAGAGCAGCATCTGCCTGAAGCTCTGCACAACTGCACCCTGCTGGATGCGGTATTGCCCCGGCTGCCTGAAAATCAGCGCGTCAGTGAAGGTTGGCAGGGCGAAGTGCTGCTCTCCAGCCTGGGTTTTGCGCCACCGTCATGGACGCTAACCGCCGGAACCCTGAGTGGCGGTCAGCACACGCGTCTGCTGCTGGCACGAGCATTAATCCGCCAACCGGACTTGCTACTGCTGGATGAGCCCAGCAACCATCTGGATATTCCTACTTTGCTGTGGCTGGAGCGGTTCCTGCAAAGCTGGTCCGGCAGCTTTGTGCTGGTGTCCCACGATCGCTATCTGCTGGATCAGGTCACGAACTGCACCTGGATTTTGCGCGGCAAGACCCTGCAATTCTTCCGCTTACCCTGCACTGCTGCGCGCCAGGCGCTGGAGGAACAGGATGCGGCGGATGCCCATCGCCGTCAGGCGGAGCAAAAAGAGATCGACCGGGTGGCGAAAAGCGCCCATCGGCTGGCCATTTGGGGCAAGGTTTACGACAACGAAGATCTGGCCCGCAAGGCCAAGCAAATGGAGAAACGCGTTGACCGCCTGAAGGAGGAGCAAACCACGCTGAGCGCGGGCAGCCAATGGCGGCTCAGGCTGAAGGGAGAGGCGCTGGATGCCGATCGCCTGCTGGCCCTGCCATCAATGGAAGTTCGCCCGGCATTCGACGCGCCGGTGCTGTTCCATCTCAGCCCACTGCGGGTCAAAAGCGGCGATCGCATCGCCATCATCGGACGCAACGGTTGTGGGAAATCTTCTCTGCTGCATCATCTATGGCGGGAGTATCAGGACGTGACCCTACGGGAAACGGTTTTCCATCCCCGGGTACGCATCGGGTATTACGATCAAAGCCTGCAGCAACTGCACGATGATGACACGCTGAGTGAAGCATTAACCCACTTCGCAGCGTTGACCGAAGATCAGCGGAAGATGGCGTTGATTGGTGCCGGTTTCCCCTATTTGCGTCATCAACAACGCATCAGCACCCTGAGCGGTGGCGAGCGTTCACGCCTGCTATTTGTCGGCCTGACGCTGGCCAAGCATTCGCTGTTGTTGCTCGACGAACCCACCAACCATCTGGATATGGAAGGTAAGGAGGAGTTGGCGGAGACTCTGCGCCAGTTTGACGGCGCAGTCATATTGGTCACTCATGACCGAATGCTGATCGAAAATAGCTGCAACCGTTTCTGGTTGATTGACCATCAGCGTCTGGAAGAATGGCAGGATCTGGAGCCCGTTTACGCCCGCCTGGCCGAGGAACGTGACACCGTCACCATAACTGCACCGGGCCGGGATGCCGTCATTCATCCGTTGAAGCACGATGACGAGGAACGGCTGTTGGCCGCGCTGTTTGAACTGGAAAGCAAACTACAGGAGGATTTGGCGCGCAAGCCAAAACATCAAAAAACGCAGTTGCAGCAACAATGGCGCAGTGAAATTTCCACCCTCACCGCACGGCTGAATCTGGACTAACCTTTACCGGCCGCCCACGGGCGGCCTTTCCACAAGGTTCCGGTGCCGGACTCAGACGACCGATTTGGGCTTGATCGGTTCCACATGCCCTACCGCCCGAGAGATGCTCGGGTAAAGCGCACGTAACTGGCGCTCTATGCTGTCTACCGCCGCATGTGCCGACGCGATGGAAGCCGCCGGGGAAACCCGACAATGGAAATTGACGATAATGCCGCCAGCGGTTCTACGTGCGCGGATGTTATGAACGTCCTGCACCATCTCGCCTTTTTCCACCGTGGTTTCCAATATTTGGCGAATGCTCGCCAGTTGCTCCGGCGCTACATCCACACTGGCGATCCAGTGATTCGTCTGGGGTTCCAGATGAGTTTCGATCTCCGTGTCTTCACCAATCGCCTGCCGCAGCAGCGTTTCAATCTCACTGGCAATTTCATGCGCCTGCGCCACGTTGGCACTGGCCGGCACGGCCAAATCCATGCTGATCGACATACGTTCCGGCAGTTGCTGCAACGCCAGATTTTGCACTACCGCACCGTGGTTGGCGGCAATCACCCGGATGCGCGTAGCCATGTCTTCGTCACTGCGGGTTTGTGGGTTAGCTATAACCGTGGCCTCGGCATGGGCATATTGCTGCTCCAGCCGTTCGGCTATTGATTGCTTCAACGCGTTGATGCGTTCCAGCGGTAAAGTGCGACAGACCGCGACGGTGACCTCAATAAACAAGATGGCACCGGCGTTGCGAATGCGGATATTTTCCGTGGCCAGGATCGCCGGGAAGGATTCCAGCAAGACACCGATCTCTTCCTTGGCACCGGCCGGTGCCATGTCCATCAGCGAATCAAACGAGCGCTTACCCAATTTCACCGCTGCCACTACGATAAAACAAGCGACGATTAGCGCGGCGATGGCATCTGCGCGGGTGAAGCCCAGCATCACAAAGACCATGCCTAACAGCACCACGGCGGAGGCAAGCATATCGGAGAAGAAATGCAGTGCGTCAGCTTCCAGCGCCGCACTGTCGGTAGCCTTCGCCACGCGATTGAGCGCCCTGACGCGGAAAAAGTCGACCACAATCGAGATCAACAGCACGGCAATCACCACCGGAGCCGCGACAATTTCATGGGCCTCCCCCAACAGGCTTTTGCCGGCCTCATAAACAATCCACCCCGCCGCGCCCAACAGCAGCAGCACTTCAAACAGCGCCGCCAGGTTTTCCACTTTACCATGGCCAAAATGGTGGTCATCATCAGCCGGTTTGTCGCTGATACGCACCGCCAGCCAGGTAATGCTGGTGGCGATAAAATCGGTGAAAGAGTGGATCCCTTCGGAAATAAGGCCAATACTGCCGGTAAAAATGCCGGCAATAAATTTACCGGTTGCCAATAGCCCACTGGCTATCATGGAATTTCTGGCAACGGATTGTTTTTCATTTTGCATATTACGGCTCACATTCAAATGGGTAATTCATTTTTTTATTTTAGTAGACCAATGCCAGACAAAAGCAACCAGCAGCATAGTACCCGAGAATGTCAGCATTAAACTAGAAAGGAATTCTGATTTTCCGGTTGAATAAAAATAAATCTCATTCACACCGACGGCAATCATAAAAATGGCATAAAGTAAGCCAAGAATAAGAAGGATCATGATGGTAATACTCCCAAAGTCCCCATTGGGCGGTCAGAGTTTAATCGCATCCTCCCCATAGTAAATAAAACCTTCGGGGAGGATGCATCCAGGCGGATCTTTAGAGTTCATTAATCATCCCATTTAGTGCTCATATAGGCCGCTAACAGACCCAGCGAGCTGATAATGCTCAGGAATCCTACAAAAATTGTCATGTTTCCCATTATATTGTCCTCGGTTAACTATTATCGATAGAAGCCCCTTTAATTAATAAGCGGGGATTGTCATTGCTCATAGGTATTTACGATCCTCCTTTTCAGTGAGATAGAATACCCGCTCCGGCTACGACACGGAGCGGATGGCGGTTTAAATCCCCAGAATATACTGGGCGATTTTGAAGTAAATAATCAGACCGGTGCCATCAATAAAGGTGGCGATAAAGGGTGCCGACACCACCGCCGGGTCAATCCCCACCCGCTTGAGCAACATCGGGATAATCGAGGAGACAATGGCGCTCCAGACGGTGATCGCCACCAGCGACAGGCTGACCACCATTGTTACGTCCATCCCCACCCCCATGATCCAGGCCCGCGCCCAGGCGGCTATACCAATGGTGGCAGCTATCAGCAGCGAAGTAGACACCTCTTTGCGGATCACTGCACCCAGGTTACGCAAGCTGACTTCGCCAAGCGCCATGGCACGAACCAGCGTGGAGGTGATTTGGGTGCCGCTGTTGCCGCCGGTACCGATCAGTAACGGGATGAAGAACGCCAGCGCGATCGCCGCTTCCAACTGCTCTTCAAATGCCTTGAGCACGTTGCCGGTGTAGGCTTCCGCGACAAACAACATCAGTAACCACACCGAACGCTTGCGCCATAACGCCCAGGGGCTGGTTTCCAGATAAGGTTTATCCAGCGGCAGGCTGGCGCCCTGGCGCTGTGCATCCTCGGTGTTTTCGTCTTCAATCAATCGGGCAATTTCTTTTTCACCCAACACGCCCACCAGGGTTTTATTTACCACCACCGGCACCACGTCCAGGCCGCCCTTACCCAATAAATGCGCGACATCATTACGATCATCATCGGGTGAAACCTGAAAATAGCTGTGGTTGATCATGACCCCAACGGGTTTATCGTTATCTTCACATTGCAGTAATTTTTTAACCGAAAGCGTACCGCGCAAATGATAATCGTCGGCGGTAACAAACAGTTGAGTCGGAATTTCGTCGGTTTTAAGTTGCGAAAGAAAATATTCCTTTGCCTTATTGACCGTCATATTACCTGGAATGGTAATGAAATCGGCGTTCATATAGCCCGCCACCGAAGACTCATCAAGAGTTTCAGCTGTGGCCAGCGCCGGGGATAGTGTGTTGTGATGTGACTTCATTATGTTAGTCCCTATTTCTGTTTGAACTTCAACAGCGAATCGCATAGGGGCGTTAACCACAGAGGGAGTGCAGAAAGCCTATCTCCGCGTCCAGGTTTTAGCACTATACAACGTATCTGATGTATTCATCAGAAGTTACCTTGGGCTGAACCTTAATCCGATAAAGCCTGTCTTAACCTTGGGCATCTCTCGATGTCGTCAGATCAGTAACCTGTGTTTGTATAGGAGCCTCGCCAAACGAGATACTGCATATAAACTACGGGGGGCAGTATAGGCGCGCTTTTTTATTTTTGGGTAAAAATCTGACTGACCGTTTATGAAACATTTAGAAAAAACCATTAAATCAGACCAGATTCATCCCAATCCGCATTATTAAATTATCAATGCGCAATGATATACACATTTTTATCGTACAGCGGCCCCTGCCGGGTAAAGTCGATGCCCTTTACATAGGTTTTGACCAGCGTAGCGTTGGCTTCGTAATAAACCGGAGACACCGGGGTATCTATCGCCAGCAGCTCTTCGGCCTGTTGGAAATCATCTTTCGGCCTTCCCGCGCCAGTTTCAGCAACCGGTTCTGGTGAATAGCAGGCCAGAGATCTCCGGTGAGCTTTAGCTTGCTGGCGATATGCTTCAGCAGCACGTCAGAGGGTGGGATTTTTTTATCCGGGGCAAAGCCGACATTTTCAGATAGCAAAGAAGGACTGCAAAACCAAAACGGCTGGCGGGTTTACGGTGAGCATTGATAAGCGCCAGATCATGCTCACTGAAATACGCCATTCGGGTCAGCGTTAACTCATCGTCTGGCAATGCCAGTAATAATTCTCTTTCCGACAGCGAAAGAATTTGCCTCCGCACCTATAAAAGGTTAAAAAACCAAGTATCCGGGAAACGGCTGAGGCAACAGAGTATAGCTATTTTCAGGTATACCGCATTCAGACTCATTCACTATACAAATGATCGTGTCAATTCTTAAATAAAATATTAATACTATTTTAATATGATATTAATCTTAAATGTATACGGAGATATTATGTCTTACAAGAAAACACATTTTTTACTATTGCTTATAACAATATCAACCTTTGCTTCAGCAGATATCAGAATGGCACCTGGTACCATTTCACTTTTGGCTGGAGGAGATTCGATAAATACAATAATTATCTCGCAGCAAGGTACACCTTCTGACGTTGTTCTAAAAGTTGATGGATTGCCTCCAGGTGCTACTGCTTCTTTTTCACCAGAATCGGTTTCATCAAATTGGGGAATATCAAAATTAACCATCAATACAACTAAAGAAACCAGTGCCGGAAATTATTCTCTGACCATTAATGGGAGTGGGATGGTAAGTACCTCAGCAAAACTTGAGGTTAAAAATGATATCGTATTTGTTCACCCTGGTGTATTCCTTAGTAAAAATCAGATGGACCATCTTGAAAAAAATGCTAATTCAGGAAGTTCCCCATGGACAGCAGCGCTAACAAACGCAAAGAACAGTCTACTTGGAAAAAAAGAATATGTGCCATCACCGTTGGCTTCCGTGAATGCTGATGACTCAAAACAAAGCAATGCAATTATTAATGATGCAAACGCTGCTTATACTCAGGCGCTGTTGTGGTATATAACAAAAGATACATCTTATGCTGATAATGCTATCCGTATAATGAATGCTTGGTCGGAAAAATTCACTGGTGGTTTCTCAGGCAGTAACTACATAAATCTGGCCTCGTGGACAGGTGATGTCTGGCCCAGAGCTGCAGAAATAATTCGTTATACTTATTTAAACAATAACAATTCAAGTAAATGGGATACTATATCAATCGATAAGTTCAAGCTTATGCTTGCTCAACAATACATTCCATTAGTTACTCAGGGAAGGCCTTATGGCTTCTATGGCGGTAATTTGAATTCATCTAGTGCGGCTGCATCAATTAATATAGGTGTTTTTAATGATAATGCGGAGGTATTCTTGCGAGGAATTTCTATGTGGCGAGCAACACTTCCAGCATATATCTATCAGGTGCAGGATGGCCCTAATCCTGTGCCACCTCTCAACTGGTCTGCAAAACAAATTTCAACAGATAATTTGAAAGGTTTCTGGTATAAACAAACACCTCTGGTTAATGGTCTTAGCCAGGAAACATGTCGGGATTTGGGGCATGTTTCCTGGGGGCTGTCGGCTCTTGCGAATGGAGCAGAAACAGCCCGACTACAGGGGGTTGACCTCCTATCTGAAATCACTCTGGGAACAACAAACTCATTGCGAATTGCAAATGGTATCGAATTTAATTCGACATATATCAACAATAAGGAAATAACGCCACCCTGGTTATGCAGAGGTAGTATTAACCAAGGAAGCTCGGTCGGGACCGGAGAGGTTCTTTATAATGATCTTGTTAACCGTCGTGCTATATCATTGCCTCAAACCTCTACCTATCTTGATAACAAACGGCCCACGCAAGCCAGTTATTTTATGGTATGGGAAACATTAACTCATAACAGCAACCAATAGAAAGAACAATTATTTAACTGACAAAAGATCAAAGAAATTAAAATAGCTGCTAAAGTTCCAAAAAACACAAGACTAAAGCTCAACGAACTTTGTTATAGAAGATATTGCTTAACATGAATTTTCGCTTTACTGATCGTCTGTCCCCACAAGTCTGGGGGCAGGCGATTATATACCAGTTGCGATATCCACTAGGATAAGTGTCGTCGACGCCCAGTTCTGTCGGTGGTTTACTGCCGGCGTTAATCTCCGCCGCATTTAGCACGTAGGCGGATGCCAGATAGCTGCCGTAGGAATTCGGACCAGCGTTGCAGGCTCATAGCCATTGGCCCGTACCAGCTCCTGCGTCGCCGCCAGTGGCGTTCCTGCCGGTACCTCGGCGGCGTTAACCACGACTCCCGCCAGAAAACGACTATCCGCGGTACGGCAAAATAATGCTGACCTTTAATCCGCTGGCGTGGCGTTGGCTATCCTCCAACTTCATGGTTCCCCCCATATGAGCCAGAGCGGCATTAACTATTGATAGCCCCAACCCCGCACCACTCTGGCCACTTCCCTCAATGCGATAAAACGCATCGAGTACCCGCTGACGATGTTCAGCAGCAATGCCTGGCCCGCTGTCCTCGACAATGACAATCGCCTTGTCCTTCTCAACACAGACCTGTAAATCGACGACGCCACCTGAGGGGGTGTAACGTATCGCATTTTCCACCAGGTTCCTCACCAGGGTAAACAGGTCGGCCTCGTTAAGCATTAACCTCACCTCCGTCGGCTGCCATACCCCGAGATCAATGCTTTTGGCCTCCGCCAGCGGTAACAAATCTTCAATCACCGTGCGAAATACTGACGCTACCGAGACCTGCGTCATCGGGCGTTGCGAATGCTGTTGCACCCGCGCCAATGACAGTAGCTGTTCCAGCAGGTGTCTGGTACGTTTTATACCCTGCTGCATACGCTGTAGCCGTTGCTGCGCCACTTCCGGCATTTCTGCGCTCCCCAGACGTTCAGCCTGTAAGGACAGTGCCGTTAGCGGAGAGCGCAATTCATGGGCCGCATCAGCGACAAAGCGACGTTGAGTTTCTACACTGGCGGCGACTTTGCCAAACAAACGGTTTATCGACGCAATAAAGGGCGCGATTTCTCTGGGAAGTTCACTGACCGGTAAAGGTGTCAAATCCTGCTCTCCTCGCAGTTCCAAATCGCGAGCCAGAAGGCGAATGGGTTGCATGCTTTTTTTGATCAAATCAGCCACCACCAGCAGCAAAATGGGAATTAAAACCAGCAAGGGGATCAGTGTTCGCCAGGCACTTTCCATGGCTATCTCATCACGCTCTGAGGTGCGCTGTGCCACCGCTACTCGAGTTTCTGGCGAGAGAGTACGTATCAGCACTCGAAACGAGACGCCGTCAATCGACAGGGTCTGGAAGCCTTCCGTCAGGGGAACATTGGGTAAAAAATGGGCCTGGGTTAACGTCCCCGACGCAGGGATCAATTGCACAATCACCGCCGCCTCATCAGCACTGCGCATTGGCGCATTATGTTGTCGCAGGCTGGAACTCTCATCACTGCGGATCAATCCGGCAATCTGTGCCAGCGTAGTGTCTTGCAGCTCGTTGGCCTCCTCAAAAGAAGCATAAAAAGAAAAGAGCCCCGCAGCCAGGGCGACAACGATAATCGCGCAACTCAGGCCCAGAGAAAGCTTGAACTGCAGGGAATCCGTTAGCCGTTTTTTGCAACCATCCATCCCACGCCCCTGATGTTTTTTATCACTTCGGTACCCAATTTCTTACGCAGCGCATGGATGAGGTATTCCACCGCATTGCTTTCCACCTCTTCTCCCCAACCGTAAATTTTCTCTTCCAGCTCACTACGCGAAAGTATACTGCCTGGGCGCAACATCAGGGCATGCAGTAAAGCAAACTCACGGCTGGATAAACTGCAGCACAGGCCGCCGCTCTTCAAGCTGGCCTCATGTGAAGCCGGATCCAGCGAAAGCAGCCCATTGGTGAGAACGGGTGCGGCACTACCGCCTTTACGGCGCAATACTGCACGTATCCGCGCCAGCAACTCTGAAATGTCGAAAGGTTTGAGCAGATAGTCATCGGCACCACTGTCCAAACCTTTTAACCGATCTCCCAGCGCATCCCTGGCGGTGATAATCAGTACCGGCAGCGTGTTACCTTTGCCGCGCAACGCAGTCAGTACGCTGAAGCCATCCTTATCGGGCAGGCCGAGATCCAGCAGCAGCACATCGTAATGCTGGCAGGCCAGGGAAGTGAGTGCGGCCCGCCCATCACACACCCAATCAACGGCATAAGCGGCATCTTTCAACGCATCCTGAATGGCTTCGCCGATCATGCCGTCGTCTTCAACCAGTAACACCCTCATGCAGGCTCCACATTTTTGCGTATTAATCCTGTAACCGCTTTTGCATCAGCGTCAGGTAAGTGACCAGACTGACGATCGCCACCAGAAATAAACCGCTGGTACCCGCAGCTCCCAACCCCATACCGCCATTGCCGGCAGGTTGCGACAACAAATCCCCGCAGGAGGCTCCCAAAGGCCGCGTTAACACGTAAGCAATCCAAAAGCACAACACGCTATTGGCTTTAAACAGGTAATGCGCGATGGCAGTGATACCAATCAGGGCACCGAACAACAGAGTCGAATAGCCATATCCCAGTTGCAATCCTTCCGCAACCCAGTCACCGGCAGCGGTGCCAAGAGCAAAGGTAAACAGGATGGCCGCCCAGTAAAACAGCTCCCGTTTCGGCGTATCAATGGCATGAATCGACAGCGTATGTTCGGCGTTGTACCAAACCATAAAGGTGGCGACCAACATCACGCTGAACAAGGCGGTGGAGAATGCCAACGAAATACCGAAGTGATCGGTAAGGTTATCGGTAATCAATGTACCAAAGACGCTGATCAGTACCACGGCAATCCAGTACAACACCGGGACATAGCGTCTGGCGCGAATTTGGAAAAACAACGCCACCAGTAACAACCCCCCCGTAATCAGTGAAGTATTGGTCAAACCGACGTTGAGATCCATATTGAGGTAATCCGCCGCGGTTTCCCCCACGGTGGTAGACATCATTTTGATCAGCCAGAAAAACAACGTGACTTCCGGCACTTTGTTCAGCCAATTAATGGCTGGTCTTTCAGTGGCTAAGGACATATCCAACTCCTGTGAATGAGAAATACAGGAACCAGTATCGCAACCGAGACTTAGCACTGACTTAGGGAATGGCATGAGTGAGGTTTAAACATAATAAATACTGATGAATATCAGGTGTCAGGGCCGACTACTTATGCTGAAACTTAATTTTTCCTTAGGGTGAGATAATTATTGAGCTAAAACTAAAAATAAATTAATACGAATCGTTTTCACTATCATTATTAATGTTCTTATATACAATCAGGGCTTCCAACGTCCGTTTGGCACAACTGGCATTTCTTCTCTGCACTCTTTAAATAAGGATGACTGTATGAAGCTGCGTTTCACTTCTCTCGGCCCGATTGCCCTGTTGGCATCGTCCATGATGCTGGCCTTCTCGGCCAATGCGGCATCCCAGGATGAAGGCATTGTTGTTTATAACGCCCAACACGAAAACCTGGTGAAGTCCTGGGTGGACGGTTTTACCAAAGACACCGGCATTAAAGTGACCCTGCGTAACGGCGGCGACAGCGAGTTGGGCAACCAACTGGTGCAAGAAGGCAGCGCATCCCCCGCCGACGTTTTTTTAACGGAAAACTCCCCGTCGATGGTACTGGTAGATAACGCCAAGCTGTTTGCCCCGCTGGATGCCGCGACGCTGGCCCAGGTTGAACCACAGTACCGTCCGCAACACGGCCGCTGGATTGGCATTGCCGCCCGCTCAACGGTGTTCGTCTATAACCCGGCGAAGCTGACCGAGGCACAGTTGCCCAAGTCACTGCTGGATCTGGCCAAGCCAGAATGGAAAGGCCGCTGGGCCGCCTCACCTTCAGGGGCTGATTTCCAGGCCATTGTCAGCGCACTGCTGGAGCTGAAAGGCGAAAAAGTCACGCTGGAATGGCTGAAGGCGATGAAAACCAACTTCACCGCTTATAAAGGCAACAGCACCGTCATGAAAGCGGTCAATGCCGGCCAAATCGACAGCGGCGTGATCTACCATTATTATCCGTTCGTCGACGGCGCCAAGACCGGCGAGAACAGTAAAAATATCAAACTGTATTACTTCAAACATCAGGATCCGGGCGCGTTCGTCAGCATCTCAGGCGGTGGCGTGCTGGCTTCCAGCAAACACCAAAAACAGGCGCAAGAATTCGTTAAGTGGATCACCGGTAAAAACGGCCAGGAGATCCTGCGCACCAATAACGCCTTCGAATATGCCGTTGGCGTCAATGCGGCTTCTAATCCGAAACTGGTACCGCTGAAAGAACTGGACGCACCAAAGGTTGACGCTTCTGCATTGAACGGTAAAAAAGTGGTCGAACTGATGACTCAAGCCGGGCTGATGTAAGCCGGTTGATTAGTACAGAGAGTTTTTAGCCCTATGTCGAATACAGGTTTCAACGCCGCCGGCTCAAAGCCACGGTATACTTCGGCCCGTCGCCATCAACGGCCCGGGTTGTTTATCGTGGCGGTCGCCATTTTACTCTCCCTGCTGGCGCTACTGCCGCTGGGGTTTGTCATTAGCGTGGCGTTTGAAACCGGTTGGCCAACGGTAAAAGCGCTGGTATTCCGCCCCCGGGTGGCCGAACTGCTGCTGAACACCCTGCTGTTGGTGGTGTTTACACTGCCGATTTGCGCCATTCTGGGGGTAGCGCTGGCCTGGCTAACCGAACGCACTACGCTGCCGGGCCGTCGCATTTGGTCGTTATTGGCTACCGCGCCGTTGGCGGTGCCGGCTTTCGTGCAAAGCTACGCCTGGATCAGCCTGGTGCCTTCGATGCATGGGTTGGGGGCCGGGGTGTTTATCTCGGTCATCGCCTACTTCCCCTTTATTTATCTGCCAACCGCTGCGGTATTACGCCGGTTGGATCCCGGTATTGAAGACGTTGCCACTTCGCTCGGAACACGCCCGCTGGCGGTGTTTTTCCGCGTGGTGCTGCCACAGCTAAAACTGGCAGTTTGGGGCGGCTCGCTGCTGATCGCGCTGCACCTGCTGGCCGAGTACGGCCTGTATGCGATGATCCGCTTTGACACCTTCACTACCGCCATTTTCGATCAGTTCCAGTCGACCTTTAACGGCCCGGCGGCCAATATGCTGGCCGGGGTGCTGGTGCTGTGCTGCCTGGGATTATTAATGCTGGAAGCCGTCAGCCGCGGGCGAGCGCGTTATGCCCGCGTCGGTTCCGGCAGTGCGCGCAGTCAAACGGCTTATCGCCTTGGGCCCATCACCACCCTGTTCTGCCTGCTACTGCCCCTGAGCCTCACCGCGCTGGCGCTGGGCGTGCCTTTTATCACATTGGCCCGCTGGTTGACCCTGGGCGGCGTTGAGGTGTGGCGCAACAGCGAATTGCTGCCCGCCTTGCTGCAAACACTGTCACTGGCCGCCAGTGGCGCGCTGCTGATCACGCTGTGCGCTATCCCTATGGCCTGGCTGTCGGTACGCTATCCGGCGCGGCTATATCGGGTATTGGAGGGTTGTAATTACATCACCAGTTCACTGCCCGGCATTGTGTTGGCACTGGCGCTGGTGACCATCACCATTCACAGCTTCCGACCGATTTATCAGACTGAAATCACCCTGCTGCTGGCCTACTTATTGATGTTTATGCCACGGGCGTTGATCAACCTGCGCGCGGGTATTGCCCAGGCACCGGTCGAGCTGGAAAACGTTGCACGTAGCCTCGGTCGTTCGCCGGCGGCAGCATTATGGAGCACCACGCTGCGTCTGGCGGCCCCCGGTGCCGCCGCCGGTGCCGCATTGGTGTTTCTGGCGATCGCCAATGAGCTGACCGCCACGCTGCTGCTGGCCCCCAACGGCACCCGCACGCTGGCCACCGGGTTCTGGGCGCTGACCAGTGAGATAGACTACGTGGCGGCCGCACCCTACGCCCTGATTATGGTGGTGTTGTCATTGCCACTGACCTGGCTTCTTTATTCTCAATCCAAACGTACGGCGGGATTATGAGCACGCTTGAACTGCAAGGCATCGGTAAATCCTATAACTCAGTCAAGGTGCTGGAGCATGTTGATTTGAACGTGGCACAGGGCAGCCGTACGGCGATAGTCGGCCCTTCCGGCTCGGGGAAAACCACCCTGTTGCGCATTATTGCCGGTTTTGAAATACCGGACAGCGGCCAGGTGATGCTGCAAGGGCAAGCGATGGCCAACGGCGGCGGCTGGGTACCGGCACACCTGCGTGGCATCGGTTTTGTCCCCCAGGACGGTGCGTTATTCCCGCACTTTACCGTAGCCGGCAATATTGGTTTCGGCCTGAAGGGCAGCAAGCGTGACAAGCAACTGCGTATTGATGCACTGATGGAGATGGTGGCGCTGGATCGTCGCCTGGGGGCACTGTGGCCGCATGAGCTTTCCGGTGGTCAGCAACAACGGGTGGCGTTGGCCCGTGCGCTGTCTCAGCAACCCAAGTTGATGCTGTTGGACGAACCCTTCTCCGCGCTGGATACCGGCCTGCGTGCCGCGACCCGCAAAGCGGTGGCGGAACTGCTGGCCGAAGCCAACGTCGCGTCGATTCTGGTGACCCACGATCAAACTGAAGCCTTGTCGTTTGCCGATCAGGTAGCGGTAATGCGCAATGGCCGCTTGGCGCAGGTCGGGCCGCCGCAAGATCTTTACTTAAGGCCGGTGGACGAACCGACCGCCACCTTTTTGGGCGAAACGCTGGTACTTTCCGCAGAACTGGAACAGGGCTGGGCGGATTGCGCATTAGGACGGATTGCCGTTGACGATCGTCAGCGCCGTGGCCCCGCTCGCATCATGCTCCGTCCTGAGCAGATCCAGATTAGCCAGTCCGAGCCACAGCAACAGAGCCAGGCGGTGGTAACCGGTATTGATTTTGCCGGTTTTGTCTCGACCTTAAACCTGCACATGACCGGCAGTAATATGGCGATCGAGATTAAAACCATCAGCCGCGAAGGTCTCCGTACCGGTTCTCACGTCAATCTGAATATCATCGGCCAGGCGCATATCTTTGCCGAGTAGACCCTCAAGGGGGCTTACCGCCCCTTATTCCTTAATCTTGTGCCGACACGCCCGAACGAAAAAACCTATCGCAGCCATCGAATACCAAAACCCCCTTCATCAACTACGATTAGTCTGTGACCGGTGTAAACATTCACCCGTCCGGAGATAACCCACAGAGGATTATCATAATTATTCATACTGTTTGAGCCGCAGCGGTTTAACGCGGCTAAGAAAGGTTAATTATGGCACGTACTACCCCCCTTGAACGCTACCGCAATATCGGCATCTCGGCGCACATCGATGCCGGCAAAACCACTACCACCGAGCGGATTCTGTTTTACACCGGGGTCAGTCACAAGCTGGGCGAAGTGCACGACGGCGCCGCCACCATGGACTGGATGGCACAGGAGCAGGAACGCGGCATCACCATTACTTCGGCGGCGACTACCTGTTTCTGGAACGGCATGCAGCATAATTATCCGCAGCACCGCATCAATATTATCGACACCCCAGGACACGTGGATTTCACCATTGAGGTCGAACGTTCAATGCGGGTATTGGACGGCGCGGTAATGGTCTATGACTCGGTGGGTGGCGTACAGCCGCAATCGGAGACCGTCTGGCGTCAGGCCAATAAATACAAGGTTCCGCGGCTGGCATTCGTCAATAAAATGGACCGAGTGGGGGCCGACTTCTTCCGCGTACGCAAAATGATGATCGAACGGCTGAAAGCCAACCCGGTGCCGATCGTCATCCCGATTGGTGCCGAAGACCATTTCACCGGCGTGGTGGATTTGGTGCGCATGAAAGCCATCCTGTGGGACGAGGCTACGCAAGGCATGAGCTTCAGCTTTGAAGAGATCCCGGCAGAACTGCGCGACTCCGCGCAGGAATGGCGGGATAAAATGATAGAAGCCGCCGCCGAAGGCTCGGAAGAGCTGATGGACAAATACCTCAATCAGGTGCCATTGAGCGAAGAAGAAATCGTCCGTGGTCTGCGTCTGCGCACCGTGGCCGGCGAAATTCAGCCGATGCTGTGCGGCTCGGCCTTCCGTAACAAGGGCGTGCAGCGCATGCTCGATGCGGTGATTGAACTGATGCCTTCACCGCTGGATGTTCCACCGATGGAAGGCCATGACGAGCGAGATAACATTGTCATTCGCCGGGCTGCCGACGACGAAAAATTCTCGGCGCTGGCCTTCAAGCTGATGACCGACCCCTTCGTCGGCCAACTGACCTTCGTGCGGGTCTATTCCGGCGTGCTGACCAAAGGCAGCAGCGTCTATAACCCGGTGAAAGACAAGAAAGAACGCATTGGCCGCATCGTACAAATGCACGCCAATGACCGTAAAGATGTCGAAGAACTGCATGCCGGGGATATCGCCGCCTGCGTGGGGCTAAAAGACGTCACCACCGGCGACACGCTGTGCGACCCTAACGCCATTATCACGCTGGAAAAAATGGTATTCCCTGAACCGGTGATCGCCCAGGCGATTGAGCCTAAAACCAAGGCCGATCAGGAAAGGATGGGGATTGCCCTGCAGCGCCTTTCTTCGGAAGATCCGTCGTTCCGCGTTCGTACAGATGAAGACTCCGGCCAGACCATTATTTACGGCATGGGTGAACTGCACCTGGAAATCATCGTCGATCGTATGCGCCGTGAGTTTGGCGTGGCAACCACCACCGGCAAACCGCAGGTGTCTTACCGCGAAACCATTCGCAAGCGCGTGGCCGACGTGGAAGGCAAGTTCGTGCGCCAATCCGGGGGTAAAGGCCAGTACGGCCACGTGGTGTTTACCGTGGAACCCAATGAGCCTGGCAAAGGCTTCGAGTTTTTCGATGAGATCAAGGGCGGCGTGATCCCGGGCGAGTTTATCCCGGCGGTGAAAAAGGGCGTGCTGGAGGCGCTGAATACCGGCGTACTGGCCGGTTATCAGGTAGTGGATGTCAAGGTTCACCTGACCTTCGGCTCCTACCACGACGTCGACTCTTCGGAACAGGCTTTCCGCATGGCGGCGATTTTCGGCTTTAAAGAAGCCTGTCGCCAGGCCGACCCGGTTATTCTCGAGCCGATCATGTCGGTAGAAGTGGAAACGCCCGAGGATTACGCCGGTAGCGTCATGGGCGACCTGTCATCGCGGCGCGGTCTGGTACAAGGCATGGAGGACATTCCCGGCGGCGGCGGTAAGGAGATCCACGCCAAGGTGCCGTTATCCGAAATGTTCGGCTATTCAACCACACTGCGTTCCATGTCACAGGGGCGCGCCACCTACACCATGGAATTCAGCCACTACGCAGAAGCACCGCGCAACGTGGCCGAAGAGATCATTCATCACCGGAAATCTTGAGTTGACTGCCTGCCGCCGCCAGCGGCAGGCTTCACTCTTTTGTGGCCAGAGCCACCACCACCGGCTGCGGCTTGATCCGCATCGCATAAATCACGCCGATAATCAGGCAGCTAATCCCGCCCAGCGTCAACAGCGGTGGCCAGGCCTGACGCAGCATAAAGGTGTAAGCCAGTCCGGCCAGTATTTCGAAGACGATCAGCGGCCCCACCAACACCGTCGGCAAGCGTTGACTCGCTTCATTCCAGCACAGCGCGCCAATCCACGAGCACAGCATGCCAATGGCGATCATCAAGGGAACAAACACTTCCGGCCTTGGCCCAAACGGTAGCGCAAACGTCGGCTGGGTTAAAGCCAATTGCCCGCAAACCAACAGATAGCCCACCAACGCCAGCGGTAAGGTAACCAATCCTTGCGCGGTCGCCCAGGTGGCAGGCCTTTGGCTCGGATTGTCTCGCAGCCAGCGGGCATTGCGCAGCGGGAACCAGGTCCAGCAAGCCACCGCCAGCAAGGCCAGCCCAAGCCCACTGGTGTAACGCCAGACATCAATCGGTGCCGTATTACCCCGCAATTCGGCAAGGTTAACCAGCGCCAATCCGCAGGCGATCAATGCCAACGCCGGTGTCAGTTTACGCCACGAAAGTCGCCCGTCATGCCGGCTGTAAAACAGGTTGGCGGTCACCGAGATAACCACCGGCAGCGTACCGATAATCATGGTGGAAACGGGCGCCCCGGTGCGCTGAATGGCACTGGCCAGGCACAGGTAATACAGCAGGTTACCGATCGCCGTCAGTTTTAGCGCCTCCAGCCAATCGTTACGATGTAACTTTTTCAACCGCTGACGATCAAACCATGCCAGCGGTAAAGCGATCAATCCAAAGGCCAAATAACGCCCGGTAGACAGCAACGCCGCCGGATATTCAGGGATCATAACCGGACCAACAAAAATCAATCCCCACATCAACCCTGCGGACAGGGCAAATAACACGCCAACAAACATAGTGACTCCATCAACGACCAGGCGCAGCAGGCTGGCCCCATGAATTAATTCTGGCGCCAGCCTAACCTACTCGTGCAGAGGAATATTGTAGCAAATTGCTGTTTTAGCCGGTCGGGTAAACACTTCGCAAACCGAACTGAATGTTTGCGGGTCGTATCTCATCATGGGGTCGCGGTGACTTTATTCCCATGCGGTAACAGCAAATGTCCCCTCCGGTTTAACCGGTAAATATTTTTCGTAGTAATCCAGGTAGTTCTTTACCGGGTCAACATCTTTAAACTGTTCTGGGTAAAGTGATTTGGCAATAAACTGAATCATGGCGAAGTCGGAAAGCGTTCTTGATGCCCCCTGGTACACGCCGAATAATTGCTTGTTTTTTATCGCCGGCAATGAGTTCCAGCCATTACGCGTGGAAAAAGCTATAAGCTGTTGAACAGCCGTGCTTTTATCAACCCCCACCCCCATTGATAGCGCTGACGAAACCTTATTGTTTTCTCTACCGGAGATGAAAATAGCATCAGGCTTGGCAAACAGAAGTTGTTCTGGGTTAATCACACCCCACCACTCAAAAAAGGGTTCGGCAATATTGTCTGCGCCTGCAAGCTTCAGCATCGCCCCCCACATATTCTTACCGTAGGTGAACGAATAATCGCCAGGCCCTTTATTCCCAAACTCAATATAAACCTTGGGTTTCTTTAATCCTGACGCATTGACTCTACGCTGCACGTCAGCAATGTTATTAGCGTAAAGCGCCGATAATTCCTGAGCGCGTTTTTCTTGCCCCGTGAGTATGCCGAATATTTTTGTAGAGCTGACATGTCTTTCGACAGTTTGTGCATTGTAGTCTACCACGACTACTGGGATTTTTAATTCTTCCAGGCGTGAGACCTCATGTTTCAAAGCAACATATTGCCATTCAGCCAAAATAATGACGTCCGGCTTCAATGATATTATATTTTCAAGCGAGATATTATGGAGATCCACCTCGCCAATATCGGCGATACGAGCCAGTGAGGGCTGGTGTTTAACATACATATTCCAATTTGCCGGAACCTTTCCCCGCCAGGCTTCACGAGAAATGCCGATGACACGCTCGTATGCCGCTTCCCCCCCCTACGGCCATGTAGTCTTCAAAGTAAAAACCTAAAACCGCCCTTTTTACCGGGGTATCAAGCGTAATTTTCCGCCCCAGAACATCGGTTAATGTGGTAGTGGCCGCACTGGTGATGCCAGGCATAATTAAAAAAATGGCGAACAGCATAAAGGTTCTAAAATTTCGAGCGCCCATAAAATGGAGGTCCTCAGGAGTGGGGTTATTCTAAATTATTGTTTATTTCTTTTTCGTCAAAAACACGCAAATGATAATAGTTTTTATTAAGATTCATATCAACTACAATCGCAACCCCCCTTTACGTTTGGAATAAAGAATTCGAGCTCGCCGACCCCTTTAGCATTAATTACCAGATGGATGGGAAAATGCAGCACAAACCCATGTCTTAATCAGAAAAATAGGCGGTGCCGCTTTAAATTAAAAGGTAGGAAGTCGGCATTCACATGCTCAAATTAATTTAAGAGGGCCAGAAACAGCCCCTCTCTCCTGGACAGGCAACGGAACGTCTGTTTTTTCACCGGGTCGTAACCTGTTTTTGATAACGCACCGGCGTGACACCGTAACGATTAGCAAAGGCACGGGTCAAATGCGCCTGGTCGGTTAACCCTACCGCCGCCGCGACCTGTGCCGCAGGCATACCGCGCCCCAGCATCTGCTTGGCCTGCGACAGGCGGATCGCCATCAGCATTTGCTGCGGAGAAACATGGTATTGGGCTTTGAACTTACGCAGAAAGTGATAAGGGCTGAGAGAAACCAGTGCCGCCAGTTGATCCAGAGTAATCACGGCGGAGAAGTTATCCTGCAGGTAACTTTTGACGATATCAAACCGGTGCGCCGCTTCGGCTTTTAACGGGCGAGCCACTTGAATATGCGGGCGGAAGATATCGACCACCTGCGCCAGCAAATGGTCAATGGTCAGCGGATCGCTGGCCTGCCAGAGTGCGGCCAACGTGGCGGACAATTGCTGTGCCGCCTGCACGTCCTGGCGCACCGCATCGGTGAACCAGAATCCCTGTTCACCAGACAGCAACTCCAGCGTATCCGGTTCCAGATAAAGCATGCGGTAGTTCCAGCCACCAGGGGTTTCGGCCTCACCGGTGTGCAGCTCGTCCGGGTTCATCAACACTAATGACCCCGGTGCAGCCCGATGCTGCGCGCCACGATAGCGGAAACGCTCGGCTCCAAAATCGACGGTACCGATGGCAAAAGCATTATGGGTGTGGGGTTCAAAGGCATAACGCTCTATATGGGCGTGATAAAGCTCTACGCCCGGCATCTGCACTAACTGCCGGAACTGCGCACTGTCTTTTTCAAAGGGAAACTGCTCTGGAACACCCTGCACCGTACCGCCCTGCTTCAATGCCGTTGGTGGCTGTATGATAGTCAAAGCGGCGTGGTTTGAGTAGTGGCGCACGCGGTGCGCTGGACGCTGCGGTTCATTGCGCGTAGGGTATTTTATCCGGTGCTCAACGCCTGTCAGTCAGCGTCGACGCCGTGATTATCCCGCCGCAGAGTGGGAAAGCTGTCTTTAACCCCCTGAAAGTAAGAGGCAACAATGTATCCAGATACTCAACTCTATATCGACGGACAATGGCGCAACGCAGTCGCCGGTAAAACCACGCCGGTCACCAACCCCGCGACCGATGAGGTGATTGGCAGCGTGGCACACGCCACCACAGCCGATCTCGATCTGGCGCTGGCCGCAACCGAACGCGGTTTTAAAGTCTGGCGCGAAACCTCCGCTTACCAGCGGGCCAATCTGATGCGTAAAGCCGCTGCACTGTTTCGTGAGCGTGCAGATAAAATTGCCGCGATCATGAGCCAGGAACAAGGCAAACCTGTGGCGCAGGCCAAGGTCGAAATTCTTAACTCGGCGGACGTGATTGACTGGTTTGCCGGCGAAGCCAGCCGCACCTACGGCCAGATAATCCCGTCCCGCAGCCAGGACGTTCAGCAGCAAACCCTGAAGCTGCCGGTGGGGCCGGTTGCCGCGTTTACCCCGTGGAACTTCCCGATTAACCAGATTGTTCGCAAACTGTCTGCCGCGTTGGCCGCGGGTTGTTCCATCATCATTAAAGGCCCGGAAGAAACCCCGGCGTCCCCGGCCGAACTGATCAGAGCCTTTGCCGACGCGGGTATTCCTGCCGGTGTGATCGCACTGGTGTACGGCACCCCGGCAGAAATCTCGGAGTACCTGATCCCGCATCCGACCATTCGCAAAATCTCGTTCACCGGCTCAACCCGTGTGGGCAAGCATTTGGCGGCGCTGGCCGGGCAGCATATGAAAAAAGCCACCATGGAGCTGGGCGGTCATGCACCGGTGCTGATTTTTGACGATGCCGATCTTGATGCGGCCGCCAAAGAACTGGCGCAGGCCAAGTTCCGTAATGCCGGCCAGGTGTGCATCGCCCCAACCCGCTTCCTGATCCAGCAGGGCGTTTATGAGGCCTTTATCGAGAAGTTCACCGCTGCGGTGCGTGAAATCAAAATGGGCAATGGGTTGCAGGACGGTGTGACTATGGGGCCGATGGTGCTGCAACGCAGCGTGGACGCCATTGAGGCCTTCGTGAAGGATGCCATCGCCGAGGGTGCCAAAGCGACTACCGGCGGCAAGCGCGTGGCAGGCCCCGGCAATTTCTTCGAACCGACGGTATTGCGCGACGTGCCACTGAGTGCGCGAGCGATGTCTGAAGAACCCTTTGGCCCGGTCGCCCTGCTGCGCCCGTTCGCCAGCTACGAGGAAGCCATCGCCGAAGCCAATCGCCTGCCTTACGGTCTGGCGGCCTATGCCTACAGCCGCAGCATCGCTACGGTGACGGCCTTGGGGCGTGATGTGGAAAGCGGCATGCTCAGCATCAACCATATCGGTTTCGGCCTGCCGGAAACGCCGTTTGGCGGGGTGAAAGACTCCGGTCACGGTACCGAAGGCGGCAGCGAAGCCATAGAGTCCTATCTGGAAACCCGCTTTGTCACCGTTGCCGGGCGCTAATTAACAGTCCCTCTCCCTTGGGAGAGGGTTCTGCCTGTTTCCCCTCACCCCGGCCCTCTCCCCCTGGAGAGGGCGATCCTCACTCAGGCTTCAGCGTAAACATTACCGCGACCTCGTTCAGCCAACCTTTTCAAACAACATTCGTGCCGCCGGGGTCAAGCCCAGCATATGAATGCAGGCGTGTACCATGCCCGGTAGCCGTTCACAGCGTACCGCTACCCCATCGTCACGCAACCGCTGGGCATAATGCTCGGCCTCATCGCGCAACGGATCGTACTCACAGCTCAGAATGATCGCCGGTGGCAACTGCCGCAACGTCGCGGCATGCAGCGGTTCTGCATAAGGGTCATGCCCCTGGGCTTCGTCCCCCAGATACTGCCCCCAGCAAAACGCCATGACCTCCCTGGTCAGGTAGTAACCCTGTGCATAAGCCTGGTAACTCGCCGTATCCATAGCGCGACTCAACGCCGGATACAGCAATAGCTGATGTTCAATCCGTGGGCCATTGCGGTCACGGGCCAACAGCGCAACGGCGGCTGCCAAATTGCCACCGGCGCTGTCCCCTCCCACCGCGATCCGCGAGGCATCAATTCCCCATTCATCGGCGCGTTCAACGACCCCGCACAGCGCCAGATACAGGTCTTCCAGTGGCGCTGGAAACGGATGCTCCGGAGCCAGACGATAATCAACCGACAAGATCAGCCGCCCGGTAGCATTGGCCAACGCCTGGCAAGGCCGGTCATACAGCGCCAGCGAGCCCAGGCACCAGCCGCCGCCATGGGCGTACAGCATCGCCGGCATAGGTTTACCTCTTGGCACGCCCGATGGCCAGTAAGCCCGAATGGCGATCTGGCGCCCGTCGTTGGCGATGATCCGCCCATCCCTGACGCCGCCACTGGGTTCGCTCTCACCTTGTAATGCCAGCAGCCCGGCCTCTGCGGCTGCGCGCATCTCAAACAGGGAGGCCGGTGCGGCAACCGCCGCCGTTTCCGCCAGAAAACGGGCAATCTGTGAGTCAAGCGGCATCGGCCAGACTCCCTGACAAGAATGGCACTACCAGAGCGATAAACGCCTCCGGGCACTCTTCGGTGATGAAATGACCGCAGTCAGCGACCGTTTCGCCACGCAGGTTAACGGCGTTGCCCTGCAACGTGACATAGGGCGCATCGCCAGTGGCGTGCTCGGCACCAATGGTCATCACCGGCATGCTGAGCGGTGTCTCGGCCCGACGCTGATTTTGCCGGATGGTTTCCGGAATGGCGCGATAATAATCAAAACCGGCCCGCAGGCTGCCAGGTGCAGAATAGGCGGCAATGTAAGTTTCCGCCGCCACCCGATCGCGGCGATAGGACCAGCGGTTAAAGATATAGCTGAGATATTCTCTCTCACGACCCAGCGTCAAGGCTTCAGGCAAATCCGCCAGTTGGTTGAACATGAAGTGCCACAGGAAAATGTTTTGTTCTGCCGGTACAAAAATCGGTGGCGCGGGTGCCAACCCTGGGATCACCGCCTCCGTCAGTACCAGCCCCGTCACCGCCTGCGGGAAGTCGCTCGCCATGGCATAACCCACCCACATGCCAATGTCATGACCAACCAACTGATAACGCGGATGTCCCAGTTGCAGCATGGTCTGATGCAAGGTGGCGGCCACGCTGCCGGTGTCATAGCCGCCGTTCGGCTTGTCCGAGTCGCCAATGCCCGGCGGGTCGACCGCTATCGCCTTAAAGCCTGCCGTCGCCAGGGCCCGCATCACATGACGCCAGGTGTACCAGGTTTGCGGCCAACCCGGGATCAGCAGTACCGGCCGTCCTTCGCCAAGCGTCACACAGTGGATTCGGTTGCCGTTTATCCGCGTATAGACGTGTTCGGGTTCAGATCCATTCAACATGGACCCGTTATTTTGCAGTGTCATCGGTGTTCTCCGTGGTGGGGATAGCGTGGCTCAGCGCAAGCCAAGCAAGGCATTGATTTGCTGTTGGTCAACCGGCGCACCGGCAAAATCATCAAACACCTTGTCGGTGACGTTGATGATGTGGTCACGAATAAAGGCCGCGCCTTCGCGAGCGCCATCCTGTGGATGTTTCAGGCAACACTCCCACTCCAGCGTCGCCCAACCGGCGTAGCCATGCTGGGTCAGGCGCGAGAAAATGCCTTTGAAATCCACCTGGCCGTCACCCAATGAGCGGAAACGCCCGGCGCGATCGGTCCATGACTGATAACCGCCGTAGATGCCCTGCCGTCCGGTCGGGTTGAACTCGGCGTCCTTGACGTGGAACATGCGGATGAAGTCCTTGTAAATATCGATGTAATCCAGATAGTTCAGCTGTTGCAGCACGAAGTGACTCGGGTCGAACAGGATCTGGCAGCGCGGATGGGCCCCAACGCGCTGATGGAACATTTCGAAGGTCACGCCGTCGTGCAGATCTTCGCTCGGGTGGATTTCATAACACAGGTTCACCCCCTGCTCGTCGCAGGCATTGAGCACCGGCAACCAGCGTTTGGCCAGTTCATCGAACGCCGTTTCGATCAACCCCGCCGGACGCTGCGGGAACGGGAACAAATACGGCCAGGCCAGGGAACCGGAGAAAGTGCCCATCTCACTGAGTCCCAGCCGCGCAGAGGCTTTGGCCGCCAACAGCAACTGCCGGTGTGCCCATTCACCGCGCGCCTGTGGGTTACCATGCAGTTCCGCTGGCGCAAAGCTGTCGCACAATGCGTCATAGGCCGGGTGCACCGCCATCAACTGGCCAAAAATATGGGTAGTAAGTTCACTGACCACCAGACCATGCTCTGCCAACATGCCGACCAGCTCGTCACAATAGGTTTGGCTTTCTGCGGCGGTGGCCAAATCAAACAGGCGGCTATCCCATGCCGGGATTTGCAAAGCTTTAAAGCCGGTTTGCGCCGCCCACTGGGCGATAGCCGGCAGGCTGTTAAAGGGGGCGGCATCGTCACTGAACTGTGCCAGATGCAGGCTTGGGCCTTTTAAGGTTTTCATCCTAAACTCCAATTGGTTGTCGATTGACAAACAATAGGCTTAAATCAATTCCTCAGCAAGTGAATTTTAAAAAATCGTTGGTATTACAGTGGATTTAAGCGATCCTGTTGCGCAGAGCAACAGGTAAACAGGAACAGATGAATGGCAGGCAGACCGCGCGAATTTGACCGTGAACAGGCATTATTGAAAGCCCGGGATCTCTTCTGGCGTCAAGGGTATGAAGGCACCTCCATGTCGGATTTGGTCGCCGAGTTGGGCATTGCCTCTGCGCGTATTTATAAAGCGTTCGGATCGAAAGAGTTGCTGTTCCGCGAAGCCATTGCCTGTTACGAAAACCATGAAGGTGGCTTTGCCGATCGCGCTTTCAGCGAAGAAAACGACGTGCGCGTGGCAATAAAACGCCTGCTGGACGACGCGGTGGCAGTCTACAGCCGCATTGACCTGCCGCAAGGTTGCATGGTGGTCTCTTCCGCCGCCAGCGTCAGTGACGAAAACAGCGGTATCAAAGACTGGCTGGCAGAACACCGTCTGCAGCGCACCCAGGGCATGATTGACCGGCTGCGAACCGCCGTTGCGACGGGGGAACTGCCACCAGAAACTGATGCTGACGCCCTCGGCGACTATTTTGCCGCCTTCCTGCACGGTTTGTCGGTGCAGGCGCGCGATGGCGTCAGCCGGGCACGGTTAGAGGCCGCGGTCAAGGTTGCGCTTTCGGCGCTGGATTGATCACTCCGGTAAATCAAATATCACCAGAGTGCCGTGGCTACCCGCCAGTACCCGGTGAGGCACGCCGGCAGCGGCCTGATACAGTTGCCCGGCGTTAACCCAAATCTGTTCGCCCTGCACTTCAATCCGCAACTGCCCGGAGATCACCAGTAATCCCTCATGATAGTCATGAACCTCATCGGCAATTTCCCGCTGATCCATCCGCAATACTTTGACATTGGCCGGGCCGACACGGCCCAATACGCTGGAACGCCACGCTTCCGGTAAATCGCTGGCCAGCGCAGCAAGATCGAATAATGACATAGGGGCTTCGTCCGTTAGCAGCACCATCGCTGCCACGGCAATTTACCCTCTCACTCGCCGATAGCTAAATACCCATTGATTTTAACCTATAGCCAAACGGCTCACACCGGCACCCGACGGCTGATTTCGACGACCTGGTCGCTCGGCAAATAATAGTAATCCGTCACGTGCATACCGTTACGCACCATCAGCGCAAAAATGTTGCGTTGCCAGGCAGGCAATCGGTCCTTGGCTTCGCGGCGCACCACACTTTCATGCCCTAAATAATAAGTGGCGTCGCCAAAGTTCAACCCGGTTTTTTGAGCCTCGGCATGCTGCAGCAAGCGGGGAATATTGGGTCGTTCCATAAATCCATAGCTCGCCACGCCACACCAAAACCCCGGCGACTGCTGCCGCATCACCAGCCGTTCAGCATTTGCTACCCGGGGTTCATTAACGATCATGATATGCAGCGCCAACACATTGGCGTGCAGCGACCCGTTACGTTTTACGTGCCATTTCATTACCGGCGGCGTGCCGCTCAGGGTACGGGTAAGAAAGATTGCCGTGCCCGGAACCCGAGGGATCTTTTCTGCCTCGAGATGGGCCAGAAAATCTGCCAGCGGCACGCTTTTCTCCCCTAATGTGCGGGAAGCCGCGATCACTCCGCGATGCCAGATTAACATCACGCCATACACCAGGGTGGCCAGCAGCAGTGGTACGTAGCCGCCCTGCATCACCTTGCTGAGGTTGGCCAACAGGAAGCTGAGATCGACGATAAAGAAGCCGCCGGCCACCAACAGGCTGGCGATCGTTCCCCAGCGCCACACCTCGCGCATGGCCACAAACAGCAGTCCGGTAGTCATGATCATGGTGAGCGACACGGCGATACCGTAGGCGGCGGCCAAATTATCGGAAGACTTGAAGAACACCGTCAAAAATACCGTCACCGCCATCAGCAGCCAGTTAATGGCGCCGATGTAAATTTGCCCATAACTTTCTTCGGTGGTCTGTTTGACGCGCAATCGCGGCAGCCAGCCAAGCTGGATCGCCTGGCGGGTCATGGAAAAGGCCCCGCTGATGATCGCCTGACTGGCGATAATGGTGGCCAGGGTCGCCAAAATCACCAGCGGAACTTGTAACACCGGCGGACACAGGCGGAAAAAGATATTCTGGGTGACGTCCGCACCGGAAAGGATCAGTGCGGCCTGCCCGGCATAGTTCAGCAACAGGCTGGGGAAAACAATGCCAAACCAGGCGAGCCAGATCGGTTTTTTGCCAAAGTGCCCCATGTCGGCGTATAGCGCTTCCGCCCCGGTGACACAGAGGAAAACGCCGCCCAGCACCAGGAAACTGGTCAGCCCATTGGAAAACAGAAAATCAATGCCATACAGCGGGTTTAATGCCATCAGTACCGCAGGATGCTGGATAATTCCCCAAATGCCCAGCGCGGCGATGGAAAAGAACCACAGCGCCATAATCGGCCCGAAAACTTTGCCGATGCGCGCGGTGCCCAAGGGTTGAATGGCGAACAGGCTGACCAGGATCACCACCGCCGCCGGCAAGATATAGGGTTGAGACTCGGGCAGGACAATATTCAGCCCCTCCAGCGCCGACAATACCGAAATCGCCGGGGTGATAGCACCATCGCCATAGATCAGCGCCGCACCAAACAGGCCGGCAAACACCACCATCGGTCGGATCTTTTTCTTACTGACCAACAGGGACATCAGCGCCATGATGCCGCCTTCGCCACGGTTATCGATACGCATGGCAAACATGGCGTATTTCAGTGAGGTCACAATCACCAGCGTCCAGAAAATCAGCGACAGCAGGCCAAGGATCACCGGTGGCGAAGGCGCATCACCGGAGAGAAACAGCACGGTTTTCAGGGTATACAGCGGGCTGGTGCCGATATCACCGAACACCACCCCCAATGCCCCGCCGGCCAGCAGCGGCAGACTCATTTTGGGCGTCTGTTCCGGTTCGTTCCCTGTCGTCATTGTGGGCTCCCGACTACGCCATTTTGGATATCATCAGAATAGTCAATTCAGACAGTTAACGTGAGTTCTTTATTGGCCTATTGCACTCAGGCCCCGGCCTCTTTGAGCAACCAGCGTTGCAAATTCAGCCCTTCCGGCGACAGTTCGGTGTTTTGCCTTACGCACAGGTAGTAATCACGGCCGTCATCAATCGCCAGGTCAAACAGCTTAACCAGTTCGCCGCTGCTGAGATAAGGCGCGATCAACGGCTCTCGCATCAGGGCGCAACCCAAACCCGCCTGCACCGCCGCCAGCGTCAGCAAGCCATCTTCAAACATCGGACCGGTACTGCGTAACGGCCGACGGACTCCGGCCAACTGAAACCATTGCATCCAGGTGGTGCGTTCTTCGTCATGCAGCAGCGGCAGGGGTGAAAGTTGATCCGGCGTGTCCAACAGTCCGTGCACCTTGATAAACCCCCGACTGCACACCGGCACCATTTTGCCGGACATCAGTTTTTCACTGCGATAACCGCTCCATTGCCCGGTGCCAAAACGAATCGAGATATCGGCAGCGTCACTGAGGTAATTACGGTGGTTGGCGTACACCACATTGATGTCGATATCAGGGTTTTCGCGCAGAAACCCACGCAAACGCGGAATAAACCAGCCCATGCCGAACAGCGGGATCAGACTGATGGCGACCTGCCGGGAAGCCGATTGCTCACGCACCTGCTCGGTCGCCTGGCGTAATACGTTAAACGCCGAGCGGATCGAGCGGTAATAATCCCGCCCTTCACTGCGCAGGATCAGGGTTCGTCCCTGCCGCTCGGTCAGCGGCATTTGCAGAAAGGCCTCCAGCGTTTTGAGTTGATGACTGACTGCCGAAGGGGATATCGCAAGTTCTTTCGCCGCGGCGGTGATGCTACCCAGGCGGGCGATAGCCTCAAACGCCCGCACCGCGCGCAGCGGCGGATCGTTTGGTAACGCTGTGACGCATTGTTCTGTTTTTTTCATATGTTGACTATTTCGGTTAAACATCGGCGACGATTTAAAATTAATATACAAATAAATCAATAAATTAAAAACACACATTTTCTGTATAAGAAATTATATTTCCGTATTTTACAATTTTCTCTAACTCTCTACTCTGAGCTTCCTGAATCATAATTTTTCGGGACTCCCCCTATGGATACGCTGGTACAGCAGACCGTTAACGGCCTGATGCTCGGCAGCATTTATGCGTTGATCGCCCTGGGTTACACCATGGTGTACGGCATTCTGCGCATCATCAATTTTGCCCACGGCGATGTACTGATGGTTGGCGCACTGAGCGCCCTGTCTACCCTTGGCGTGTTGCAGCATCATTTCCCTGGCCTGTCACCTTACGTCATGCTGTTGCTGGCGGCGCTGGTTGCCATGGCGGTCTGCGCGTTGGTGTCGATGAGTATTGAACGGCTGGCCTACCGTCGCCTGCGTAATGCCCCACGTCTGGCACCGCTGATCAGCGGGATTGGCGTATCGCTGCTGCTGCAAACGCTGGCGATGCTTATCTGGTCGCGCAATCCGTTAATGTTCCCGCAACTGCTGCCCATGTCGCCTATCGCCCTGACCCAGGGTAGCGCCGAACACGCACCCGCGGTGATCACCGTTACCGGTATCGCCACGCTGGGGGTCGCCGTGCTGATGATGGTCGGGTTGCTGCTGCTGGTCGAGCACTCGCGCTTTGGCCGCGCCATGCGCGCCACGGCGGAAAATCCGCAGGTCGCCGGCCTGATGGGCATCGATCCCAACCGCATCATCATACTGACCTTCGCCCTCGGCGGCGCGCTGGCCGCCATAGCGGGCATCATGATGGCCAGCAATTATGGCAATGCCGGTTTCTCCATGGGCTTCCTGCCCGGTATCAAGGCTTTTACTGCTGCCGTGCTGGGCGGTATCGGCAACCTGCGCGGTGCCATGCTCGGCGGATTATTGCTGGGGCTGTTCGAGTCGCTGGGCACCGGTTATCTCGGCGAACTGACCGGCGGCACCTTCGGCAGTAACTATCAGGACGTGTTTGCCTTCCTGATATTGATTGCCGTACTGGTATTGCGCCCATCCGGGCTGTTGGGCGAACGCGTCGCCACCCGCGCCTGAGGACACAAGATGACTATTCTGACCGCTACGCTACACACCGCTTCCCCGCACCGTGCCAGACTTGGTGTGGCTCTGTTTATGCTCGGTCTGCTGCTGGCCCCCTGGGTGGCCGGATCCGTCGGCGGTAACTATTGGGTGCGGGTTGTCGACTTCGCGCTGCTGTATTTGATGCTGGCACTGGGTCTGAACATCGTGGTCGGCCTCACCGGCCTGCTGGACATGGGATTTATCGCTTTTTACGCCGTCGGCGCCTATCTGACAGCACTGCTCTCATCACCGCACCTCACTCAACAATTTCCGCTGCTGTTGCAGTGGTTCCCCGAAGGACTGCATCTGTCGATTCTGTTGTTGATCCCACTGGCAGCAGTGCTGGCAGCGCTGTGCGGCATTCTGCTGGGAGCACCCACGCTGCGGTTGCGTGGAGACTATCTGGCAATCGTCACGCTGGGTTTCGGTGAGATAGTGCGTATTTTGATGCGCAATCTTGACCGGCCACTCAATATCACCAATGGCCCTAAAGGGATTTCCGCTATCGATCCAGTCACGCTGTTCGGCCTGAAATTTTCCGGTATGCACTCGTGGTTTGGCATCCGTTTTTCATCCCTGTATCTCTATTACTACCTGTTCGCCGCCCTGCTTTTGCTGATCCTGTTTGCCTGCCTGCGCCTGCAGCATTCGCGGGTTGGCCGCGCCTGGACCGCCATTCGCGAAGATGAGGACGCGGCGCGGGCGATGGGCATCAACACACGCAACTTCAAGCTGCTGGCTTTCGCCATCGGAGCGACCTTTGGCGGTGTCGCCGGCGCACTTTTTGCCGCGTTCCAGGGTTTTGTCTCACCGGAGTCCTTCACTTTGCAAGAATCGATTGCCGTATTGGCCATGGTGGTGCTGGGCGGCATGGGCCACATACCCGGCGTGATCCTCGGCGCATTGCTGCTGGCCGCCCTGCCAGAACTGCTGCGCAGCACCATGGGGCCACTGCAACAAGCTCTGTTGGGCCAGGTATGGATAGATCCCGAGATTATTCGCCAACTGTTCTATGGATTGGCGCTGATTCTGGTGATGCTGTATCGCCCGGCAGGCCTGTGGCCGGCACGTCACCAACCGGGGGCCGCTTCATGACGCCACTTCTCACACTCAGTCACGTCAGTAAACGCTTTGGCGGGCTGACCGCGGTGGATGACGTCAGCCTCAACATTCACCAGGGCGAGATTTACGGGTTAATCGGGCCGAACGGGGCGGGGAAAACCACCTGTTTCAACCTGATCACTGGCCTGTACCGCGCCGACAGCGGCGAGTTTCGCCTGCAGGACCGCCGCTACAAGCCGCAGGCCATCGACAAGGTGGCGCAGGCCGGTATCGCCCGCACCTTCCAGAACCTGCGCCTGTTCAATGAGATGAGCGTGCTGGAGAACGTGATGGTCGGTTGCCATCTGCGTACCCGCAACGGTTTATGGGCGGCGATCTCACACCATCGGCGTGCCCGAGAAGAAGAACACGCCACGCGAGAGAAATCCCACGCGCTGCTGGAGTATGTCGGCATCAGTCAGTTCGCCCACTACCGCGCCGGCGATCTTTCCTATGGTCACCAGCGTCGGTTGGAAATCGCCCGAGCGCTGGCCACCGAGCCGAAATTACTGGCGCTGGATGAGCCGGCAGCCGGTATGAACGCCGCCGAAAAAGTGGCGCTGCGCGAGCTACTGCAGCGTATCCGCGAAAGTGGAAAAACCCTGTTGTTGATCGAGCACGACGTCAAGCTGGTGATGGGGCTGTGCGATCGCCTGACGGTGCTTGATTACGGCAGAGTGATCGCCGAAGGCAAACCGGCACAGGTACGACGTGAACCGGCGGTGATCCGCGCTTATCTGGGAGGCGCTGCCGATGTCTGAACCCTTATTGATGGTCAAACAGTTAAAAGTATCTTATGGCGGCATTCATGCAGTTAAAGGCATCGATTTTACGGTAAACAGCGGCGAACAGGTGACTTTAATCGGTGCTAACGGCGCAGGTAAAACCTCCAGCCTGCGGGCGCTGACCGGCCTGCAACCCTTCGAAGGGGAAATCCTGTTCGATGGCCGTTCCATTCGCGGTACGCCACCCCATCGCTTATTGCAACAGGGCCTGGTGATGGTTCCGGAAGGCCGCGGTATTTTCGCCCGAATGACGGTGCTGGAAAACCTGCAGCTGGGTGCCTATTCACGCCGTGACAAACCGGCGGTGCGCCAGGATCTGGAACGGGTTTGCTCTATTTTCCCGCGTCTGCGTGAACGGTTGCAACAGCAGGCCGGGCTGCTTTCCGGTGGTGAACAGCAGATGGTGGCCATCGGCCGGGCATTACTCAGTCGTCCGCGCCTGTTGGTGCTGGATGAGCCCTCAATGGGGTTGGCGCCCATCGTGGTTGAAGCCATTTTTGAGGTCATCAAAAGCCTTTCAGGTGACGGTGTCACGCTGCTTTTGGTGGAACAGAATGCCAGACTGGCCCTGGCATCCACTGACCGCGCCTATGTGCTGGACAGCGGCAGCCTGAGCCACTGTGGTCGCTCCGCCGACCTGCTGGATGATGAAAAAATCAAACAAGCCTATTTGGGCGAGTAACCCTTTTTACGTTTAACCACACCGGGAGTTTTAGATGAGCAAGATAACTCGCTTCAAGCCGTTGGCGCTGGCCGCCGCCGTTCTGGTCAGCCTGGGCGCGACATCGCCGGCTCAGGCCGATGAAACTATTCTGATCGGGCTGGCCGGTCCGCTGACCGGCCCTTCTGCCCGTATTGGCAAGGATTTGGAAAATGGCGCACAGTTGGCAATCGCCGATGCCAACGCCCAGAAACCGACGCTGAAAGGCAAGCCGGTCACCTTTAAACTGCTGTCCGAGGACGATCAGTCAGACCCACGCACCGCCGTTGCGGTAGCCCAGCGCCTGGTGGACGAAGGTGTCGCCGGCGTAGTCGGCCATTGGAACACCGGCACCAGCATCCCCGCGGCACGCATTTACCACGACGCCGGTATTGCTCAGGTCGCACCGGTCGCCACTGGCCACGGCTATACTCAACAAGGGTTCGATACCAGCTTCCGCGTAATGGGCCATGACGATGACGGCGGTCATTATGCCGGCGACTATGCGGTGAAGGTGCTTAAGGCCAAGCGTATTGCGGTCATCGACGATCGCACCGCGTTCGGCCAGGGGCTGGCAGATGAGTTTATCAAGTCGCTGGCGGCTCAGGGCGTACAACCGGTAGCGCGGGAGTATGTCGACGACAAGACCGTTGATTTCAGTGCGGTACTGACCACCGTGCGCAGCAAAAACGCCGATTTGATCTTCTTCGGCGGCGTGGACTCGCAGGCCGCCCCGCTGGCCCGTCGCATCAAACAGCTGGGGATGAACACCCAACTGATGGGCGCGGGTGGTTTTGTCAGCCAGACTTTCCTGACGCTGGCGCAGAAAGAAGGTGAAGGCGTGGTGGCACTTGAACCGGGCCTGCCGCTGGAACAGATGCCCGGCGGCAAAGCCTTTGAGCAGGCCTACCGTGACCGCTACAAAACCCATATCGAACTGCATGCGCCGTTCGCCTACGACGCTACCCGGGTATTGATTGCCGCCATCGAGCAGGCGGGGTCTGCCGATCCGGCCGATTATCTGCCGAAGCTGCGCGCCATCCATTATCAGGGCGTCACGGGCGTCATTGCATTCGATGCACAGGGCAACCTGCAGCAGCCGAGCTTCACCCTTTACCGGGTGGTTGACGGCAAATGGCAGCCGCAAAGCGTACTGGGCGGCGCCAAAGCACAATAACGATCTGCAAAGCAGTGAGGAGCAAGGCAATGAGCGAAGCAAAAAACGAATTGGGTATTCTGGCCCGGCGCCGGATAGAGGCGGAAATCATCAAGCCAATCTACCAAATCCTGGTGCGTGAGATCGGTAAAGAGCGAGCGCAAGCGGTGATTGGTGAAGCCATCGAGAACGCGGCCATTGAGGCCGGTAAAAACTTTGCCGCACAGGAACCGAATGGCGCTGATTTGCAGAGTTTCGCCGCCTTGCAATACCTGTGGGAAAAAGACGATGCGCTGCAGGTGAAGGTGATCAACCAGGACCCGCAGCATTTCGACTATAACGTCACCCGCTGCCGTTATGCCGAGATGTACCACCAGATGGGGCTAGGTGAAATCGGCCACCTGCTGTCCTGCGCCCGCGACAGTCAGTTTATCGTCGGCTATGCGCCGGATGTCGAACTGCAGCGCACCCAGACCATTATGTCCGGCGCGTCCTGCTGCGATTTCCGCTACACCGCCAAATCGCAGGGAGAGAAAGAATGACGCATCAGGTGAATGGCGAACGCCTGTGGCAGAGCCTGCTCGACATGGCACAGTTCGGTGCAATCCCGAAAAACGGCGTCACCCGCCTGGCGCTCAGCGAAGAGGACCGTCAGGCACGCGACCAATTGCGTGACTGGGCGCAGGCAGCCGGTTGCAGTGTACGGGTCGATCGGATGGGTAATATGTTCTTGCGTCGCGAGGGTACCCGCCCGGAGTTGGCACCGGTGATCACCGGTTCACACGTTGACTCCCAGCCCAACGGCGGCCGTTTTGACGGTATTTATGGCGTGTTGGCCGGTCTGGAAGCGATCCGCACCCTTAACGATCGCCAGATTGCCACCGAGCGAGCGCTGGAAGTGGTCAACTGGACCAACGAAGAAGGCGCACGTTTCGCCCCGGCGATGATTTCCTCCGGGGTGTTTGCCGGGGTGTTCGACCTGGCTTACGGCCTGTCACGCAGCGATGCACAAGGCATCAGTATCGGAGAGGCGTTACAGCAGATTGGTTACGCTGGTGAACACACCGTGGGTAATATGCCGATCCACGCCGCCTTTGAGCTGCATATTGAGCAAGGCCCTATCCTCGAAGCGGAAAACGTTGAGATTGGCGTAGTGACCACCGCGCAAGGTCAACGCTGGTATGAGCTGGAAATCACCGGTTTTAGTGCCCATGCCGGTACCACACCGATGGATCGCCGCCGTGACGCCCTGCTTGGTTTCGCCACCCTGGTTACGGCAGTCAACACCATCGGCAACAATTTCATGCCGGATGCACGCGCCACTGTAGGTATGGCACAAATTACCCCCAATTCTCGCAACGTGGTGCCTGGCAAGGTGTTCTTTAGCGTTGAGTTTCGTCACCCGCAGGAGGCGGTACTGGAACAGATGGAACAACAGCTGTTGGCAGCGGTGGCCGAGGTCGGCACCCAGGGGCTGAACGCCAGTGCCGAGCGTATCTTCCAGTATCAACCGATACGTTTTGATCAAGGCTGTATCGACAGCGTCCGCCAGGCGGCGCAAGCGCTGGGATATTCACACCGCGATATGGTTTCCGGTGCCGGTCACGACGCCTGCTACCTGAGTCAGGTGGCCCCCACGGCGATGATTTTTATTCCCTGCGTGGACGGTATCAGCCACAACGAACTGGAAAACATTTCGCCTGCGTGGGCGACCGCCGGTGCCAACGTGCTGCTTAACGCGCTGCTGGCGCAAACCCGCGCCTGACCCCGCGGCCCCGGTGGTTCTACCGGGGTCTGGAAAAAAAATATTCAACAAACTGGTTGAATATTAGCCCGCCTGTTCTATATTCAACCATATGGTTAAATTATCTTCCTCACAGCTGGACGCCATTTTTCGTGCACTTTCCGACCCAACGCGGCGCGCCATACTGCGTGCGTTGGCCGGCGGTGAGCACAGCATTGGTGAACTGGCCGCGCCGCTGCAGATGTCGTTTGCCGGCGCATCCAAGCATATCAAAGCACTGGAGCTTGCTGGGCTGGTGCAGCGTACCGTGCAGGGAAGAAACCATATCTGCCGGCTTGAACCCGAGCCAATGGCGCAGGCCATGCAATGGCTGAAAACCTACGAGCATTTCTGGACAGAGCGGCTGGACGCGCTGGAAATAGCGCTGCTGCAGCCCGAACCGAATCCTCCCAAGGAGTGAACTATGAACGACTACGGCATGATTATTGAAACCGGCACGCTGCGCATTCAGCGGCTGCTGCCCGGCCCAATCGAACGGGTCTGGGCCTATCTGACGGAATCCGACAAACGCGCCACCTGGCTGGCCGCCGGCGATATGAAGCTGGAAAACGGTGCCCAGGTTGAGCTGGTGTTCCGCAATTCCGACTTGACCGGTGAGCATGAACAAACGCCGGCCAAATATAAAAACCTCGGTTGCAGCGTCAGCAACGTCGGCCATATCACCTGCCTGTTCCCGCCGCGGCTGCTGAGCTTTACCTGGGCGGAACAGGGGCAGAACCGCCCTTCCGAAGTGACCTTCGAATTGACCGAACAGGGTAACGCGGTACTGTTGACAGTGACCCACCGTCGTCTGGCTAACCGTGACGAAATGCTCAGCGTGGCCGGCGGCTGGCACACCCATCTGGATATTCTGGTCGACCGTCTGCACGACCGGCAACCCCAACCCTTCTGGAGTACCCACGCCAGGCTGGAAGAAGAGTACCGGGCCAGACTCTAATCACCCTTCATCCCGGCGTCTGAATGCCAGATAGCCGGTCACCAGCGTAAAGCCGCCGACCAGCAACACCAACAGGATAAAACCGTGGTGATTGCTGGCCAGCGGGATCCCGCCCACATTCATACCGAAGAAACCGGCAACGATATTGATCGGCAACGCCAATACGGTGATCACCGTCAGGGTGTACAGCGTGCGGTTGTTCTGCTCCATCTGCTTGGCGCCAATCTCCTCTTGTAACAGACGAATTCGCTCGGTCAGACTGGCAAGGTCGTTCAATACCACGGTGAACTCTTCGGTGAACTGACGTAAATCCTGCACCACGTCGCGGCTCAGCCAGGTCGGCGGCCGATTCAGTAAACGAAACAGCGCCGCCGGCTCCGGTGCCAACAGGCGTTGAAAACGCAACAACATGCGACGCATGCGCCCCAGTTCGGTACGGTTACGCTTCACATGATTGCTCAACAGGCGATCTTCAATGGTGTCGACATACAGGTTGGCCTGACGAACCACCTGCTCCAGCACCTCTTCCTGTTCTTCCAGCAGGTGCGCCAACAGCTCGGTAGAGGATGCCAGTTGCAGCGGCCCCAGACGGCCCAGCAACCGCTCAATCAGACGCAGCGGTTTGTGCCTTGCCGTGACCACCAGCCCGCTACGGCAGTACAGCCACAGCGTGGCAATCTCTGGATTGTTCTCTTTGGGGTGAAAAATGACGTCGTTGAGCACCGCAAACAGATCATCGCCCTGGCGCTCAATGCGTGTGGTATGGGAGCCGTGACGAATTTCGTCAAAGAAAAATTCGGAAATGGCAAAGTGGTTTTTTAGCCATTTTTCCGCTGCCGCATGGTTCAGGTTGAGATGTAACCAGATGAATCCCTCCCCCGGTAACAACGCCTGGTACGCCTGGCAAGCCTGCTGCGAAGACACAGGCTGCGGCGGCTCTGCCGTACGGAACACGTGACCGTAAATCAGCCCGGTAACCTCATCATCAAAATCAAGTTTGTGTAGCTTTTCCGCAACCGTTTGAGCCATAAACCTTTATCCTGAATAACCGCACTGATTAATTAATTGGCTTTCGTCTTTATATCAATCTTTAAATGACAACGTTAATTATTTTCACTTTTCCCGATGATTAATATTAGCGTCATAAAAAAGTCACATTATTTCCCAATACTTTGATGGCAGCACTGTACAACATCGTCAGTATTCTAATGAAGTCTATCGGGAAGGTCCTTTATGAGCGATAACAGCGCCGTTCAGGCAGGTGTACCAACCGCGTCCAGCCTGCCAAAAATCTACCAAAAGAACAGTCGACTCACTGTTCTTTTTTTTGTTTTTTTATTAGTACTGGGGATAGCTTTTGCCGGAGTGAATTTATTTAACGACGTTAGCGATGCCGGTGCGGTATATACCAGCTACCTCCCGTTCCTTTTATTGGGGTTAGCGTTGCTGATTGCGCTGGGCTTTGAATTTGTTAATGGTTTTCATGATACCGCCAATGCGGTAGCCACCGTTATTTATACCCATTCATTGTCGCCCATGGTGGCCGTGGTTTGGTCAGGGTTCTTTAACTTTCTCGGCGTGTTGCTCTCCAGCGGGGTGGTGGCGTTCGGCATCATTTCGCTGCTGCCGGTTGAGTTGATCTTGCAGGCCGGTACCGGCAATGGCTTTGCCATGGTTTACGCCCTGCTGTTCTCGGCAATTATCTGGAACCTCGGCACCTGGTGGCTCGGGCTGCCGGCCTCCTCGTCTCATACCCTGATTGGTTCAATCATCGGCGTTGGGGTAGCCAATGCGCTAATCCACGGCCGCACCGGCACCAGCGGTGTCGACTGGGGCCAGGCGATCAAGGTGGGCTACGCCTTGTTGCTTTCACCAGTGATCGGTTTTGTGTTTGCCGCCCTGCTGCTGCTGGCGCTGAAAGTCTTCGTCAAGAATCGTCAGTTGTATACCGCCCCCAAGAATGACTCGCCGCCGCCGCTGTGGATCCGCGGTTTGCTGATCCTCACCTGTACCGGGGTTTCCTTTGCCCATGGCTCCAACGACGGGCAAAAAGGCATGGGTCTGATCATGCTGATCCTGGTCGGGACCATGCCGATCGCTTACGCGCTGAACCGCTCAATGCCGCCCGAGCAGATTCCACGCGTCGCGGCACTGGCGGAGGTCACCAAAAACCAACTGCTGAGCCAATTCCCGCCGGTCAGCCAGACACCGCCGCGCGATGTGCTGACCGGCTATGTGCGTACCAGTGAACTGACCGCAGAAGTGGTCCCTGCGCTGGCACAGCTGACCGGGGCCATTGGCGATCAAATACGCCAGTACGGTTCGGTCGACAAAATTCCTGCGCAGGCGGTTTCCAACACCCGTAATGATATGTATCTGGCATCGGAGGTGATTAAACACCTGAAGTCGGAAAAACAGCTGCAAATATCCGCTGACTCGCAGCGCAATCTGGACGCACTAAAAAGCGACCTGGACAGCGCCACCCGCTTTATTCCGTTCTGGGTCAAGGTGGTGGTCGCTATAGCTCTGGGGTTGGGCACCATGGTCGGCTGGCGGCGCATCGTGGTCACCGTTGGCGAGAAGATCGGCAAAAGCCATCTGACCTATGCCCAGGGGGCCAGTGCCGAACTGGTGGCGATGACCACTATCGGTGCGGCGGACATCTTTGGATTGCCGGTCTCCACCACCCACGTTCTGTCATCCGGCATTGCCGGTACCATGGCGGCCAACCGCTCCGGCCTGCAAATGTCCACCCTGCGCAATCTGCTGATGGCCTGGGTGCTGACGCTGCCGGCCTCGGTGCTGCTTTCTGCCGGGCTGTACTGGATTTTCACCCATTTCTAAAACCGGGCTAACACGGAGAATTAATTATGGCCATGCATGAATTTGACCGCGACGAAAGTTTTAACCAACGCCTGTTGCAAGAGTTTTACGACAGTTACGACGAAGAGCTGGAGATGGAACTGGACGACCTGCGCTTTGACGATAGCGAAGTGGACAGTGACCAGAAGAAAGCCTGGCGTAAACAGTATTTCCGCGAACTGCTGCGCCTGCAGGGGGAACTGGTCAAACTGCAGGACTGGGTGATGCGCACTGGCCACCGGCTGGTGATCATTTTTGAAGGCCGCGACGCCGCCGGTAAGGGGGGCGTGATTAAACGTATCACCCAGCGCCTGAATCCGCGCACTTGCCGCGTTGCCGCGCTGCCGGCACCAAACGATCGCGAACGCACCCAATGGTATTTCCAACGCTTTATTGCCCACCTGCCGGCGGCAGGCGAGATGGTGCTGTTCGATCGTAGCTGGTACAACCGCGCCGGAGTAGAGAAAGTGATGGGCTTTTGCGACGACGAGGAATATGAAGAATTTTTCCGTAGCGTGCCGGAGTTCGAGAAAATGCTGACGCGCAGCGGCATTCAAATCGTCAAATACTGGTTTTCTATCACTGACGATGAGCAGGAACTGCGCTTTCTCAGCCGCATCCACGATCCGCTAAAGCAATGGAAGCTTAGCCCGATGGATTTGGAGAGCCGTCGCCGTTGGGAAGACTACACCGAGGCCAAAGAAGTCATGTTAGCGCGGACTAACATTCCTGAAGCGCCATGGTGGGTGGTCCAGGGCGTCGACAAGAAAAAGGCACGCCTGAACTGTATCCGCCATCTGCTTGAGCAACTGCCGTACGAAGAGGCGGAAAGCAATGTCATCACCCTACCGCCGCGTAAACGCAGCCCGGATTACAACCGCCACCCGGTGCCCGATAATATGGTGGTGCCTGAAGTGTATTGATTTATCCAGGGAGGCAGTAAAACGCCTCCCTGACCCCTGTCGGATTCTCATCCCGTTACAACGCCACCCTATTTTCTCCACATTTGCTGTGCAGACTCTTGGCAATATTCATTCACCTGTCAGGATCATAGTCACCTCTGCCATGTCTTTATTTAATTCCCTCATCCGTTTTCCCGCACGCCGCTTTGGCGCCATTTTGATTCTTACCCTGCTGTTCATTCTGCCCGCAGCACAAGCCGCGGCACCGCTGGCGCTGTACTCGAAATCGGTATTGGTGGTCAATCAACGTACCGGGAAAATCCTGTATCAGAAACAAGCCAACCGGGTGCAGCCTATCGCCTCGCTAACCAAATTGATGACTGCCATGGTCGCGCTGGACAGCAAGCGTCCGCTGGGCAACAGGATGATGGTCACCGCCGCCGACCGTGATTTGTTGAAGAAAACCCACTCGCGCCTGACAATCGGCTCAACTCTCAGCCGCCGTGACATGCTGCACATCGCATTGATGTCGTCGGAAAATCGCGCCGCTTCGGCGCTGAGTCGCCACTATCCCGGGGGGCGTAAAGCCTTCGTGGCGAAAATGAATCAGAAAGCGCGCACCATTGGCATGAAACACGCCCGCTTCTACGATCCAACCGGACTGACACCGCGCAATGTTGCCAGTGCCAATGACCTGCTGAAAATGGTTAATCACGCCTATCGTTATCAGACCATTCGCCGTTTCAGTACCGACAAACAGCAAATCGTGCGTCCTGGCCGCGGTCAATTGGTCTACCGTAGCTCCAATGGACTGATCAACAATCCCGCCTGGAAAATCCAGTTGCAAAAGACCGGTTTCACCGACGAAGCCGGACACTGTCTGGTGATGCGTACCCTGATTAAAGGGCAGCCGGTGGTGATCATCCTGCTCGGCTCGAAGCAGCGCTACGGCCACTATAAAGACGCCATGCGCCTGAAAGCCTGGCTGGAATCCTGATCTGTTTCAGGCGCGTTAATCACGCGCCTCTTTACCGCTCTGAGCATATCTAAATCCGTTTTTTATCAATGGAATATCCTATCTCAAATCAATATTAAGCCTGTGGGACTGAGCATGGTATTTGTCATCAATAAATGATGATAAAGGAGCAGGAAAATGGCTTATGCCCTGAGCGTGTTGGAAAAAAGTCCGATTGCCGAAGGAGAGAGCGCCGCCCAGGCGCTGACGCGCACGCTGCATTTGGCGCAGCAGGCGGAAATTTGGGGTTACCGTCGTTTTTGGCTGGCCGAGCATCACAATACCGCGCAGCTTGCTTGCCCTTCCCCCGAAGTGCTGATCGCTTATTTACTCGGGCAAACTTCCCGCATCCGCATTGGGTCCGGCGGGGTCATGCTGCAACATTACAGCGCCTATAAGGTGGCGGAAAACTTCAATTTGCTGGCGACACTGGCACCGGGGCGGGTCGATTTGGGGGTGGGTAAAGCGCCCGGCGGGCTGCCGCTCTCTACTCAGGCGCTGCAGGCCGCCCACGATCAGCAGAATAAACCGGACTTTCCGCAGCAGCTTGCCCAGCTCAACGCCTACCTTAATGATGACGCGCAACCCGGCCTGAGTGCCACACCGCAACCGTCGCAGCCAGCACAACGCTTCCTGCTGGGGGCCAGCAAAGAAAGTGCCCAACTGGCTGCAGAACACGGCTGGGCCTTTGTTTTTGCCGCGCAGCTCAATGGTAACCCGGACGATATTCAGCGCGCACTGGCTCATTACGCCGAGCAAAGCGGCGGGCGCAAAGCCCTGCTGGCCGTCGCGGTCATCGTCGCCGATACCCCCGATCAGGCTCAGGCGTTGGCCGCCGGGATCCAGCAATACCGGGTGCATGTGACCGGCGGACAAAGCGTGACGGTCGGCAGTATTGAGCAGGCAGAGAGTTATGTTCAGCAGGCCGGAGCTACCGATTACCGTATTGAACCGCGCGAAAGCCACATCCTGCTCGGCACTGCCCAGCAGGTACGGAGTCAGTTAGATCAATTGCAGCAGCAATATGGCGTGGAAGAGTTTGTGATAGACACGCCGATCAGCGAGCCAATCGCTCGTTTGACCTCTTTGCAACTGTTGGCGCAGGCCTGAGCCTGCCCAATCAGTTCACCACGGCACCAGCGCCGATCGCCACGGCCAGATCCTGAGCCACTGCTTCTAACTGCTCCGACCCAAGGTTGGCCAGGCTGACACGGATCGCCGGGCCGCTTTTCAGGCGGAAGGGTTCACCGCCCTGCACCAACCAGCCGCGCTGTGCCATGATTTGGCTGGCGGCGGCTTCTGAACGCACCGGCAGCCAGATATGTATCCCTTCACCCGGCGGTAACCGCGAGCCGGTCAATTCTTGCACCCGCTCTGTCAACCCGTCTCGTCGTTGCTGGTAAGTTTGCTGCGCCCGCGCCAGCAAACCATCACGCTGCGCCTGCATCCATAGTTTGGCGGCAATTTGCTGCAAAATATGACTGACCCAGCGTTCGCGGATGTATTGATCTGCACGCATTGCCTGCAACAGTTGCGGCTTGCCGCAGGCCAGCGCTATGCGCAGATCCGGACTGAGAAACTTACTCAGTGACAGCACATACAAACCCTTGTCTGCAGAAAACGGCAAATTCAGTGGCTGCTGCGATAGCGGCCCCCAGAAGTCATCGACAATCGCCAGACAACCCGGATTTTGGGTCAGAAACTCACGCCAGTCATTGGCACGAGTAGCGCTAAGCGACATACCGGTGGGGTTCTGTGCGCGTGGCGTCAGGATCACTGCACACCCCTGCATACCCGCATCCTTTTCCGGCAGACGACAACCTTGTTCATCCACCAGCAACGGCAAGGGTTTGAGACGCAGATGCCGCAGCAGCGTCAATAACGGTGGCCAGCAGGGATCTTCCACCCACACCGAGGCCCCCGGTGCCGCATGGCTGCGCAGCGCCTTTTCGATGGCATCCAGCGCCCCGGAGAACACCGCCGTCTCACCCAGTTCCGCCCCCTGTTGGCTCAACCAGTCACCGGCAAGCTGGCATAGCGCCGGTAAATCACCGCTGATGTCATAGCCACTCTGCTGTGGGAAGACGTCGGTCGCATTCAGCGACAGTGCCGGTAGCAAGGTTCCATCCAGATTGCCGCTGGCCAAATCACGCATGCCTTCGGGTACCAGCCGAACACTGCGTACCGCCATCAGGGGTTGCGGTAGTACCTGAGTACCGGCCCGCCCGCGGGTAGCGACCAACCCGGCATCGCGTAGTTTGGCATAGGCGCTGGCAACGGTATTGGGGTTGACTCCCAACTCGCCGGCCAGTTGACGCACCGGCGGCAACAGGTCACCCGGCTGTAAATCCCCCTGCTTGATCTGCGTGCTGATCTGTTCAGCAATCTGGACAGCGCTGCCGCCTTTTGCATACAATGAACCCATACATAAAACCTTTTTGTATTAGTTCAAAACAGATTACCTGTTTGGAACGGAAAAGTTAAGGGGTAAAGATGGAAAAACATTACGTACTCGATATTCAACACGATGGCAAAGCTTTCGCCCGCTTGCAGATGTTCACCCCCTGGGCCGGCGACCAATTGCAGCAGGCCCAGGCGCTGTTTCCGTCGGAACAGGGCTACCGGTTGCATATCAGCCAGGTCAAGGAGCGTCGGATAGTTTATCAAAGCGGCATTGGCGGTATCACCATCCTGGGCGATACGCTGGAACTGGAACCTTATCCCCTTGGCACGGAGGTGCAGCCATGAAGAAAGTTGTTGCTATCAGACATGTGAATTTTGAAAACCTCGGTATCCTGGGTTCACTGCTTTCACTACGGGGCTATCAGATTGATTATTACGATGCGGGCCGTGACGATATACGCGCCATCAATAATGAGGAAACCGACCTGTTGGTAGTGCTTGGCGGGCCGATCAGCGCGGCGCAACATTTTGCCGGCCAGCAGCACTATGCGTTTCTCAATGATGAATTAGCACTGGTAACACAGCGGCTGGAGCAAAAACGGCCTACGCTGGGTGTCTGTCTTGGCGCACAGGTGATGGCTCAGGCACTGGGAGCCAAGGTGGTTTCGCTCGGCGTAAAAGAGATCGGCTTCGAGCCGTTAACGCTCGTAGAGCATGAAGACTCAGTGTTGACGCCCCTGGGAACAACACCCGTGCTGCATTGGCACGGCGATATGTTTATGATCCCAGAGGGCGCGACCTGCCTGGCCGGTACCGAAGTTTGTCCTAATCAGGCATTTGAGTATCAGGATTTCGCTCTTGGGCTACAGTTCCATCTGGAGGCCGATCATCAGGATCTGGAACGCTGGCTGGTGGGCCATGCCTGCGAGCTTGAGTTGGCCGGTATTCTGCCACAGCGTTTGCGCCAACAGGCCGCTCGCTACGGTACAGAATTAGAACAGCGCGCCCGTCAGGTGTTTGCGCGGTGGCTGGACAAAATCGAATCAAGGAAGTTATAGATGCAACAGGTTTCTCAATTACAACCGCCGCAGATTGATGTGATCAGTATTCAATCGCAGGTCGTGTACGGCAGCGTCGGCAACGGTATAGCCTATCGCACCCTGTTGAAAAAGGGGCTGGAAGCGCTACAAGTGCCCAGCGTGCTGTTCGGCTGCCCACCCTATTATGGCGCGCCCAGCGGTGGCGTAATTCCGGCCGAGTGGTTCAGCGGCTTTCTCGAGGATTTACTGACCCGCGGCGTAATGAAACGCACCCGCGCGGTGATCATCGGTTATCTGGGCGACGTTGGCCAATGTCATTTTCTACACACCTGGCTACAGCGCGTGCGCGCTATCAATCCGCAGATAAAAATTTATATCGACCCGGTGATGGGCGATTACGGTGAAGGCGTTTACGTGGATGAGCGTATCGTCAGTTGTTATCGCTCGCCGTTTTTGCAACTGGCTAATGGCCTCACCCCCAACGGTTTCGAACTGGAGCAGCTTTGCGGGCATCCGTTAACCAGCCGAAAACAAACGCAGCATGCCGCACAGGCGTTATTGAATGACACTACCGAGTGGGTACTGGTGACCAGTGCGCCAGGCGTGGCGGAAAATGACGATCAGATTGGCTTACTGTTGGTCAGCCACGACAAGGTGCAAAGCTATACCCACCCCAAGATTCAGTCGAAGGTAAAAGGCACCGGTGACATGTTCGCCGCATTGCTGGTCAGCCATTTGTTGCACGGCAAAAATCTCAATAGTGCAATCCTGACCGCCAGCAGTGAGGTCTGCGATGTGCTGACTGAAGCGGAGCATTTCGGTTTGGAGGAAATCGGCAGCCTGCGTGCCTTGAAATAGAACGTAGTGACGGGGCAGCCTGCTGCCCCACTGGTTCTCTATTTAGCGTTTTTTCTTTTTATTGAAATCCAATTCGAAAGCAAACACTGCGCTCTGAATTTTTCTTTCCATTGCCAGGCCCAGTTTCATAAAACGGCACGACAGGCGCGAGAAGTGCACCATGTTGTCGTCGTCATCGAGTTCGTGATCTTCATTGATCACCACCAGTTCCATATTGACCTTGAAACTGCCGTAGCTGCCGAGATCCAACAAGGCCTTTTTAAACTGAAAACCGGGCTGGAGGTTTTCCGGCAATGGGCCGTCAACTCGTAAACCAACGCCCCCGGCAGACAGGTCGTGGATCCTCAACCGGTACTCACTGCCATCGGCATATTCGCCGCTGCAGAGAAACTCACGCCAGTGGGGGGTCGTGACACGAAATTGACGGCGACGCTGGATGTAAACCAGTTCTTTCGGCAACCGGGTTGAACAGGCGTTAACCCCTTGATGGTCAGTAAACTCGGCTTGACCTACTGAGAACTCGATCTTCGCGTCGTGACTTTCAATCACAATGGTACATTCGCCGTCGAGCTTCGTGTCCGCCTCATCGCCGCTGAAAACAATCTTATCCGGTCCGACGCTCAACAGCAGACTTTGAAACTGCTGCTGTTCATTGACCACTTTCAGTGGCGTGCGCTGTTTACAAATTTCACGCAGTATCGCCAGTACTTCGAAACGCTCCTGCTTGATAAACAAACCGTTATCATTCTGCTCCACTCGTCGCTCCTGACTCTTCCCAATGACGCTTACACGTTCCTTACAGTTATCATCACTGGGAATATTCCTAAAGTCAAATTTGCCAGCGTTGCCAGGCCTGTGGCAGCAGCCTGGCGAAGCGTTTTGCCCAGGCTTGTTGACCCTGTTGGTCGGCGATTAAATCCTGGCGGATCTCAATGCCGACGTAAGGCAGTTGGCGGCGTTCCGCATGCACCGGCAGAGTGTAATCGGTAGCGTCGGTCATGGCATAAGGCTCATTGACACCGACCTGCAAATCCCCTTCTTCCCGCAGCAGCTCTGCCAGCAGCAATGCAAACTCCGGCTGACGGTTAAACAGCAACCCCACCTGCCACGGCCGCTGCTGGCCTTTAAATACCGGCGTGAAGCTGTGCATGGCGATAATCGCCGTTGGCAACCCGCTGCGCTGCCGTTCATCCAGATGGTCGGTTATCGCCTGATGATAAGGCCTGAAAATGGCGTGCTCGCGTTCCTGGGCATGATTTCCATCAATATCAATATTTCCGGGAATCGGTGTCAATTCCGACAGCGGCGGGATAGAACTGGTAATACCGGGCGTGCGGTTACAGTCAATCACCAAACGGGAGTAACGCTGATGAATCAAGGTGCTGTCCAACTGGCGGCCAAGATGCCGTGAAACCTTTAATGCGCCGATGTCCCAGCCGATGTGACGGTCGATTTCTCCCGGCGGCAGGCCGAGATCGCCCAACTGCTGAGGTATCGCCTGGCCGGCGTGATCGCAGAGTAATAGAAAAGGCGCGGTCCCCCTGGGCGTTTCAATCGCCACGGCGGCGGGATCTTCAGGGGATAACAAAGTCGAGACGAACGATTGCGGCATGAACAACTCCGGTGGCGGAACAAAGCCTTATCTTAGGCTATACCCCACCACCGTTGCCAAGCTTCGGGTTAGATCAAAAAGGCATGAAGCGCATGCCAATTACTCTATGCAGGCGTCTTGTGGCTGATGCACCGCTATATAACGCTGGAACCGCGCCGGTTTAAGCCGGGAAAGGTCGACCAGTACCAGACCGTCAATGCAGTTGTTGAAGGCCGGATCGGTGCCGAAATCAATAAACTGCACCCCGCCGGGTTCACACAGCTCGGTATATTGTTTATACAGCGTAGGTATCGAACAGCCGATGTTGCTCAGCAGGCTTTTCAGCCTGATCAGATCTTCCTGATAGTTATTGCCGGCAAACTGCGCCAATACCTGCGGCAACGAAGCAGGATAAGGCTGACGGGACTGCGCCAGGGCATGATTAGGCGAGAAGTACAGTCGGTAGAAGGCAATCAACAGGTCACGCGCCGTCACCGGCATGCCGCCAGAAATGGAAACCGGGCCAAACAGATAACGGTACTGCGGATATTTTGCCAGGTAAGCGCCAATCCCCAGCCACAGGTAATCCAGCCCACGTTTGCCCCAATAGGCCGGCTGAATAAAACTGCGGCCCAGTTCGATACCCTGCGCCAGAATCGGTGCCATATCGCAGTCATAATGGAACAGGCTGTTGCTGTAGATGCTTTCCAGGCCTTTCTGTTCCAACTGCTCGGCCGTAGGAATAAAGCGGTAGGCACCCACAATCTCCAGCTCGTCCGCATCCCACAGTACCAGGTGGTAATAGTCGTCGTCGTAACTGTCCAAATCCCGACGGCGGCCGGAACCTTCGCCCACCGCGCGAAAAGCAATCTCACGCAGCCGACCGAGTTCACGCAGGATAGGCGCACGCGCCTCACCCTGCCGGCGATACAGGAAAATAATTTTCCCGTCCGGCGTCACCCCAAGACGCTCACAGTTTGCCAGCGCCTTCTTCAACTCCAACCGATCTTCTGGCAAGGCGATAGGTGACTCACTGGCAAACAGTCCTTCTTTGCCCTGGCCCAGACGGTAGACATGACGGCGGAAACGCTCGGCCAAATCTTTGGCGCTAGTGTGACCATCATGCCAGCTGCTAAACGGAATACGGCCGCCCACGCGAATTTTGATGCGTCCGCCCTGCTGCTGGAACATTTCTCGTACCAGCAAGAGTGTGGACAGCGGTCGGTAAACCAGTGAGGTGAAATAGAACAGGTTGCTGTTACGCGCGCTGATGTGGATCGGCACAATTGGCGCTCGGGCCTTGGCCGCCAGCCGCAAGAAGCCGGTATGCCAGTGGCCGTCACGAATGCCTTTCGGGCTCATGCGCGACACCTCTCCGGCAGGAAACAGGATCAGGGCGCCCTGCTTATCCAACTGGGCCTGCATGCCTTCAATTTGCTTGCGGTTGGTCTTGTTGCCGACGTTGTCCACCGGCACAAACAGATTGCGCAGCGGTTCTATATAGGTCAACAGCTGACTGGCGACCACCTTAACATCCGGGCGCACTGCCGCCACCGCACGCAACAGCACCAGTCCGTCCAGCGAGCCAATCGGGTGGTTGGCCACCAGCACCACCGGCCCCTGGCTCGGAATATTTTCCAGGTCACCATCGACCAACTCACAGCTGAGGTTAAAGTAGTCCACCACCTGCTCTATCAAATCCAGCCCTTTCAGGTGTGGATAGTCGGCGGCAAACTGTTTGAATTCTTTTTCGAAGAGTAAAGTTCTCAGCAGGCTACGCTGCCAGGCAGGGGTCTTGCGGTGTGGAAATGCATCATGCAACAGAGAGTCCAAGCTAAACATCGCGTTATCTCCTGGCTTAGTCGCTGCAAACTTAAGCCAGCGCTATGACCCTAACATGTCAGTAACATGACAAAAAAATGAAATCCCTCGACCTATCAGGTATAGCAAATTATTGAAAACTCGGTGGCGCAGAGAGGCCTGTCGCCACCAAAGCCGCATTTTATGCCACCGAAATTAAGGTTTCGATGCGCTGATTCACCACTTCCCGCAACCGCAACAGCGGCTCCGCCTGATGTGGATAACGTTTAAAAGTGATGACCATCCCCAACTGTTGCTCAATCAAAGCCTCCACCGTCGCCCGGTCAGTCAGGCTTTCCAGCAACTGTAAAGCACGCATGTCCTGCAGGCCCTGGTGCAGTACCCGCAATCGCAGGGACTCCACCGGCGTCAGGTTCTCACCGGGATAGACCACGAAGGCATCGCCGGAGGGAAAGGCATTGCGGCAATCCGTCACCGCGTAGGGGTTGAGTTGCTCCCGTGAATGACCGCTGTTATAGAAGTTGAAACCCCAATGCAAAAAACCGGTGATGTTGTAGCGGTATAGCTGGATCCCCAAAATGCGGTTGCGCGCCGAAGGTTGGGCAAAGAAGCGGTTGGCCACCTCGGTTTTTTGTACGCAGCAGTAGTAGGCCCACAGGTCTGGCACCCGGTTCTCAATAAATGGCTCGATATGATCGGTGGCAGCCACCGGCGTTTCCACCAGCCCCTGTTGGTAAAATGCATAATCAGATAGCGCATCAAAAGTACGAAACCCGGCCAACAACGGGCGCAAGATGGCGCTGGCACACTGGTAAACGTCGATATTGTCCAACGTCGGCTCGTCAGAAATATGGAACCAAACCCGCCGTTGCAACTGACGCTCGCGGAACCAGTCGGTCAATGCAGGCAACAGTGCCTGCAGAAACTGTTGATACTCTTCGCCGTGGGCATCGGTATGCCAGCCGAACAGCGGACTGAGCGCACCATCTATCTCCACCATGATTTTCGGCGCGTGTGCCGCCCCCCACTGGGTAAACAGCGGCGCAATCTCAAAGTGTTCAATGCCCTCTTCCTGCGCCATTGCCACCCATTGTGCCAGACGTTGGAAATCAAACCGGTAACCCTGCGCACACCGCTGCACGCCCACCAGCTGCACGGTGGTGCGCTCGCCGCCGATGGCGGTATCCAGCGGTGGCGTGAAGATCGGCGTTAACAGCATGTTTACCCCGCTGTTAACCGCTGTACGGACAAAGTTGCGTACCGCCAGCCAGTACTCCGGGCTGAACACCGCCAACTGGTAATAATCCGCCAGGCAGTCGGAATGCAGCCATTCGGTGTGCAGCAGGGTTTGCGGTGGCAGCGCGGCCGGGACGATATGCAGCGTCAACGCAGCACTGGCCAGCACTTCATCACTGATCACATCAAACAGCGTCAGCGTCAGGGGGTAATCCCCACCCGCCACCGGTATCGCCGGCGGGGTTAAGGTCAACCACAGGCTGCCGTAATAATTGCAGGCGGCAAAGAAACGCCGATCGACCAAGGGTATCAGCGGATCGGGAAATAGCCCCGGTTCGGTGCGCAGATAGTTCTCATCGGTCTCGGCATAACAAGGGAAGTGGCTGGGCACCGAATGCACCTGACGCACGCTGATATACTCCGCCAATGGCCCCTCAATACGATAGCCTAATTCACGGCGCGTTTCGTTCCCGGTCCGTTGCAGGCAATAAACCCCTTGCCAGGAAATAGTTTCATTATTAAGTCCACTGAGTTTATTTACCTGCATAATCTGCGGCGAATTATGGCTATGAAATGTCTTTTCCAGGCAATGGGTAAAGGTCAACGAAAGGCGCATAACGGTGAGCTCTCTTTTATTTGGAAATACCGATGAGTGATTTTCAGGCTAAACCCTTTTATCGCTGCAAACAATAGTAGCCATTAAAAAATCGACAACACCCCGTGGCGGAGGCTGCCCTATACGATTTTTTTGTTTATTTGCATCACAAAAATGAAAGATAACCCGGCATGCACAATAAAAATGTTTTTAATCCCCATCATGGTGCAAGGGTTATCATTTATTCCTATGACCCCAGCAGCCCGGAATTACTGTGCGGCAGGGCCAAAACCGGCCTGAAAGGTTAACAGGTTGTGAACAAATGACGCTTTCGTTTTGGGCCTCAAGCCTTTCGATCTTAACAACAATGAAACATTCGCGCCCCATTTTTGGGCAGATCGGGGTGTATTGACACATTGAAAGTTAAGGGATAGAAAGAATTCACGTTACGAAAATATTTATTCGTCGTTCACCAAGGGGAAAGCAATGTCACCGATAAAAAATACCGGCCGTCTTCTGGCGCACTCTGCCATTGCGGTTGCATTATTATTGCCGACCATGTTATATGCCGCCGATCAAATAACTTTGCGTTATGCCGTATGGGACAGAAATCAATTGCCTGCCGAGCAGGAGATTGCCAAGCGATTTGAAAAAGAAAACCCCAACATTAAAATCGCCATAGAATTAACGCCGTCGGCACAATACTTCGTTAAATTGGATTCCGCCGCCGCAGGAGGCGTCACGCCAGATATATTCTGGATAAACATGCCTTATTTCGTGCAATACGCCAGAAATGGCATCATGCAACCCTTAACGCCGTATATTACCGGCAGCAGCGTGCAATTAAATAATATCGTCGCCAGTTCGGTTAAAGCCTATCAGTATGATGGACAGCAAATGGCCATCCCCCGCGACGTTGACTCGATCGCCGTGTGGTACAACAAAAAATTGTTCGATCAGGCCGGCGTCAGCTACCCGACCAACGACTGGAGCTGGGATGATCTGAAAAACAAAGCCACCGCGCTGAAAACCGGCTTGAAAGGCAGTGCCTTCCCACTGGTGATGGATCTGAGCATTGACGGTCAGGACAGCTATATGAACCTGCTGTTCCAGAACGGCAACCACATCGTACCGAAAGACGGTCAACCCACCGACATCGCTAATGATAAATCCATCTGGGTCTATCAACAGCTGCAATCCATGATGAAAGATGGCTTGATGCCCAGCGCCCAACAGATGAGCGAAGTCAAAACCGAAAACATCTTCCAGTCCAACCGCGCGGCGATGGTGTATGCCGGTTCATGGTTAGCGGCTCCCTTCGCCAACAATCCGCTGATCAACGACCATATCGGCGTGGTCATGATGCCGAAAATCGAGCGCCAGTCCGGCGTGGCACACAGCCTGGCCTTTGCCATGTCCGCCAACAGCGCCCACAAGCAGGAAGCCTGGAAATACATCGAATTTATGAGCTCCGAAGCCTCGCAAACCGAGTTGGCAAAAGCGGTGATCCCGGCCAACAAACTGGCGGCCAAAGCCTGGGCGGCGGAGATCAAAAAAGTCGATGTCACGCCTTATATTGACACCCTCAACGTGACCGAAGCCTACCCCACTGCCGGTACCAATACGCCGAAATGGCAAAACATGTGGATTGCCAGCCTGAAGAAAATCTTTATGGGCGCGGACGCCAAAGCCGAGATGGACAAATCGGTCAAGAAGATCGAACGCGTGATGGAGCAGTAATCACCCCGAGCCGGTAGCGCCTGCCCGAAGGCGCACCGGCTGCGGAATACCGCAGAGCAGTTACCGGTGAGGAATGGCAACATGTCGCTGGCAGAAACAACCAGGGTCCCCCTACAACAAAAAAGTGTCCCGCGTCCGGCACTCAGCCGCCTGGAGCGCGCCGAACGTTTCTGGGGTTGGGTAATGATTTTACCGCTGCTGATTGGTTTGACGGTGTTTTACCTGATCCCATTTTTGCAGAACATCTTTTACAGCTTTACCGATCTTAACCAATTTATGCGCTGGAGCACTCTCAGCGTCGATAACTACGTCAATCTGTTTGAGGATGACGACTTTTACACCGCCGCCGGGAACACGCTGTTCTATGTGGTGGTGTGTGTCCCCATCAGCCTGAGCCTGTCGCTGCTGCTGGCGATTGGCCTGAACCAGAACATCCGCGGCAAGGCGCTGCTGCGCACCCTGCTGTTCTTGCCGGCTGTCACCATGCCTGCCGCAGTGGCGATGGTCTGGCAATGGCTGTTCAACAAAGACTTCGGGCTGATCAACCAGGCAATTGGCCTGCTGGGAATTTCGCCGGTAGCCTGGCTGTCCGATCCGGACGTGGTGCGCATCAGCGTTTCCATCATCATCATCTGGTCGTCGCTGGCGTTGAAAATCATCATTTTGCTCGCCGGGCTACAAAGCATTCCACGTCAACTGTATGAGGCCGCCGATATCGACGGTATCAGCACCCTGCGCCGCTTCTTTTGCATCACCCTGCCGATGATGGTGCCAACGCTGTTCTTCGTTTCGGTGATGAGCTTTATCGAGATCCTGCAAATATTCGACGTGGTGTTCCTGATGTTCGACCGCGCACTGGTGGAAAGCGACGTGATGACCGTTACCAACCTGTTTTACAAGTATGCCTTTTACCTGCAGGAGAAAGGTTACGCCTCTGCCATCACCGTGGTGCTGTTCGCCGTCACCCTGCTAATCACCCTGATTCAAATGATGATTGGCAAACGCCTGAAAGTCAGCTGAGGAGCCACGACGATGAGCATAAGTAAAAGAACGCTGGTGTATCTGTTTATGGTGTTGGCGGCGCTGGCTTCAGTAGTGCCTTTTATCTGGATGCTGGTGACCTCGCTGAAAACCCAGGCCGAGAGCATCCAGATCCCGCTGACGCTGCTGCCGACTCACCCCAGCCTGCAGGCCTACGGCAAGATCATGCATGAAATTCCGTTCACCGACTTTTATGTGAACTCGCTGCTGGCGACCTTTTTTACCGTCACGCTACAAATGGTGATCGCCACCATGGCCGCCTACGGTTTCTCACGCTTGCACTTTCGCGGCCGTGATGCGGTGTTCCTGGTGTGTATCTCGATCCTGATGGTGCCTGGACAGGCCTTTTTGATCCCCCAGTTTTTGGTGGTGCAGAAACTGGGGTTAGTGAACAGCATCACCGGGCTGGTATTGCCGGGTATTTTCAGTATTTACGCCACCTTCCTGCTGCGTCAGTTCTTCCTGGCGGTACCGAAAGAGATGGAAGAAGCGGCGCTGATCGACGGCTACAGCTACTTCGCTATCTTCTGGCGCATCATGCTGCCGCTGATCCGTCCCGGCATTATCGCCTGCATCATCATCAACGGCCTGTGGAGCTGGAACAACCTGATGTGGCCGTTGATCGTCAACACCACCACCGAGAAACTGACGCTGCCGGTCGGGCTGGCATCGCTGTCGAGCCGTGCCGGGGTGGAATACCCGCTGCTGATGGCCGGTGCACTGATGGCGGTTATTCCGATGCTGATGCTGTTCATTCTTTTCCAACGCTACTTCATCCAGGGCATCGCCAGCGCTGGGGTAAAAGGCTAACCGCGTACACAAGGTAAATAATATGGCCGGTATACAGTTAAACAGTGTGAAGAAGGTTTATCCCAACGGGTTCAATGCATTGCACGGGATCGATCTGGATATTAAAGATGGCGAGTTTATGGTGTTTGTCGGGCCCTCCGGCTGCGCCAAATCGACCCTGCTGCGGATGATTGCCGGGCTGGAGAGCGTCAGCGAAGGCCAGATATTAATCCACGATCGCTGCGTCAACGACACCATGCCGAAAGATCGCGGCATCGCCATGGTGTTCCAGAACTATGCGCTGTATCCGCACATGACGGTCTACAAAAACATGGCGTTTGGTTTGATCGGCAAGGAAAGCAAGGCCGAAATTGACCGCCGGGTGCGAGATGCAGCCGAAAAACTGGAAATCACCAATCTGCTGCAGCGCAAACCGGGCCAGTTATCCGGCGGCCAGTGCCAGCGCGTAGCGGTCGGCCGCGCCATTGTGCGCAAGCCCAAGGTGTTTCTGTTCGATGAACCCTTGTCCAACCTCGATGCCAAGCTGCGGGTCTCAATGCGCGTTCAACTGATCGAACTGCACAATCAGCTCAAGCAGGAAGGTGCTGCCGCTACCATGGTCTACGTCACCCACGACCAGGTAGAGGCAATGACCATGGGCGATCGCATCTGCGTGATGAACCGGGGGGCGATTATGCAGGTGGATAAACCGATCAATCTCTACCACCAACCGGCCAATCGCTTTGTTGCCGAGTTTATCGGCAGCCCGTCGATGAATCTGCACGATATGGCGATTACCCGCAGCGCGCAGGGTATCGGGCTGCGCATTGGCAACGAACATGCGCTTGAACTGCCGGCGACGCTGCAAGAGCAATTGGAAAATTACCCGCACCCACGCGTGTGCCTTGGCATTCGCCCTGAGTCACTGCGGCTGTGCGCGCCCGGCAGCAGTCATTGCTTTCCGGCCAAAATTGTCACCATCGAACGCATGGGCAATGAAGAGTTGCTGCACTGCGAACTGGCCGGACTGCGCTTTGTTTTGCGCATGGCGTCGCAGCCTGACTGGGAGCCACGCCTGGGAGAACAGATCCACCTGGCTTTCGACCTGTCCCGCGCTCACCTGTTCGACCAGATCAGCGGCCAAAACCTCAAATAATTAGATCGGAGAATGTGCAATGTCGTCAGCTCAACAAAATGGTTTTGCCGGTCGCCCGGTTCGGGTTCTGGTGATTGGTGCCGGGGCGCGTGGAGAAATTTATTCGCGCTACGCGTTGGCACACCCGGATTTAATGCAGGTGGTGGCCGTGGCCGAACCGCGTGATGTCTACCGTCAGCAATTTGTCGAACAACATGCCATCGCGGCGGATAAGGTGTTCACCGACTGGCGGCAGGCCGCCGACGCAGGAAAATTGGCCGATGCCGTGCTGATCTGCACCCAGGATACTCTGCACCTCGAACCGGCATTGGCCTTTGCCAAACAGGGTTATGCCATGCTGTTGGAAAAACCGCTGTCCCCGGACGCCAGTGAATGCCGCACTATTGTCGAGGAAGTGGTGCGCCAGAAGCTGATTTTCTCTGTCGGCCACGTACTGCGCTATACGCGCTACACCCAAAAGCTGAAACAACTGCTGCGCGATAACGTGATTGGCGACATCGTCAGCCTGCAGCATCTGGAACCGGTAGGCTACTGGCACCAGGCCCACTCCTTCGTGCGCGGTAACTGGCGTAACGACGGCGAAGCCGCCTTTATGCTGCTGCAGAAGTCCTGTCACGACATCGACTGGATCCGCTACATCATGGAGTTGCCTTGCGAGCAGATCAGTTCCTTCGGCGGCCTGCGCCATTTTCGCCAGGAAAATCAACCTGCCGGGGCAGCAGATAACTGCCTGGACTGCGCGGTGGAAGCCAGTTGCCCCTATTCCGCCAAACGCATCTACCTGGGTGACGACCACAAGGCGACACCGGGCTTCCTGCGGGTGTTAACCCCAGAAGTCAGCCAGCCGCATCTGCAGGCGGCGCTGCGCGACGGTCAGTACGGCCGCTGTGTCTATCGCTGCGACAATAACGTGGTCGATCATCAGGTGGTCAACATGCAATTTGCCGGTGGTCGCACCGCTTCGTTCACCATGACCGCCTTTACCCGGCTGGAAGATCGCCAAACCCGCATTTTCGGCAGTCATGGCTGTCTCGAGGGAGACGGACGCTACATCCGCATTACCTCGTTCGTCGATGACAGTGAAAAGGTCTACGACGTCGATGAGGCCGAAGATCTGCACGCCATGTCCGGTCACGGCGGTGGCGATTACTACCTGATGCAGCATTTTATCGACGCCATTCGCACCAACGATCCTTCACAGGTGCTGTCCGGACCGGCAGAAACGCTGGAAAGCCACCTGATGGTGTTTGCAGCGGAACGCGCACGCCGCGAATCTGCGGTGATCACCCTGAGTGGAGCCTGAAAACGTGGAAATATCTCAGATGCGTTACGGTTTCGACATCGGCGGCACCAAGATCGAGATGGCGGCCTACGACCGGCAGCTCAGGCAGGTCCTGTGCCAGCGAGTCACGACTCCCACCGGCGATTACCGCGAGTTCTTGTCCTGTATCCATCAATTGGTCGACAGTGCCGACAGCCAACTGCACACCCAGGGCAGTATCGGCATCGGTTTACCGGGCGTGACGGATCCACGCAGCCGCCGACAACTGGCGGTTAACGTCCCCTGCCTGACCGGACATTGCCTGGCAGACGATTTGGCACAAGAGTTGGCGCGGCCGGTTGAAATTGAAAACGACTGCCGCTGCTTTGCCCTTTCCGAGGCCAGCACGCCGCAAACCGAGCACCTGGCGTTGGTGTTCGGCGCCATTATCGGTACCGGGGCCGGCGGTGGCCTGGTAATGAACAAGCAGTTGCATAAGGGCCGCAATGGGCTGGCCGGAGAATGGGGCCACACGCCGATCTCCGCCCAGTTGGCGCAGCGCTACGACTTGCCGCTATTCACCTGCAATTGCGGACTGACTGGCTGCTTTGAGCGTTACGTTTCCGGCAGCGGTCTGCTGGCATTAAGCCGTCATTTCGGCCACCACGCCGACCACGTACCGGCGTTGATCGCCAGTTATCGACAGGGCGACCCACTGGCGCGGCGACTGATGGCCATGTACGTCGATATTCTGGCCAGCGCACTGGCCAGCCTGCAACTGTTGTTGGATGTAGATGCTTTCGTGCTGGGTGGCGGGCTGTCCAACGTTGGCGAGCTGTATTCGCTGCTGCCCCCGGCCATGAGCCATTGGCTGTTGCCCGGTACCGAACCCGCGGCAATCTACCCGCCGGTGCATGGCGACAGCAGCGGTGTACGAGGAGCCGCGTTATTACGCCAAAGCTGGCAATAAAAAATAGTGAAAAGACCACCAGGAAAAAACCAGTGCCGCAGCTTTCATCCTGCTTTTGGCAAATTAACCCAGGCGGCAAGTTGCCGCCTGATAAATAACGGATTACGGCTTTTCACTTTATTTCCCGACGGCTTTCGGTTGAGGGTCAACCGAAAGGCTTTTTAAATATAAACAACTGATACATATGGTTTTTTATAAAATAACCGATTGCATTTCACTGTTTCGTTTGCTGTAATTCGCCACGAACAACTGAAAGCACTCCTGCCAGATTAACTGCGACGCATTGCGCCGCGGCCGGGTATGGCTACAGCTAAATCAGGAGTCACGCGTTAATGATCAATACCCTAAAAAGACGGGAATTAATTATCGACCAGCTTTGTCGCGAAGGCTCAGTGCGCGTCGAGCAACTCAGCGCCCAGTTTTCGGTTTCCAGCGTCACTATCCGCAGTGACCTGCGCCAACTGGAAAAAAGCGGCTGTGCGGTCCGGGCCTATGGCGGCGCAATGCTCAATAAGCAGTTCGCCTTCGATCGTCCGCTGCAGGACAAGGGGCGCCTCAATCGCGACGTGAAATATGCCATTGCCTGCGCCGCAGCGGGATTGGTCAACGACGGCGATGCCATCATTCTCGACTCCGGCTCGACCACCAGCCAAATGGCGCAGCAGCTGGTCGGTAAAAAGGATCTGGTGGTGATGACCAATGCGCTGAATATCGCTTTCGAACTGGCCAATAACGAACAGGTTGATCTGATGGTGGTCGGCGGCAGCGTACGACGTAAATCCTGGTCACTGTATGGCCCGGCCGCCGAGCAGCACATGCGTCAGTTCCGTTTCGACAAGCTGTTTCTCGGCGTCGACGGTTTTGATTTGCAAAGCGGCATCACCACGCCGGATCCCGGTGAAGCACAGCTCAACCGCGCCATGTGCGACGTAGCGCGTGAAGTGATCGCCGTGGCGGATGCCAGCAAGTTTGGCCGCACCAGCTTTTGCATGATCCGTGAAATCGGCCAAATCCAGCGTTTGGTCACCGACAGCCGCATCCCGGAAAGCTACCTGCATGCGCTGAACCATTTAGGGATCGACGTGATTATCGCCGACCGTTAACCGAGGTTTTTAAGGAGTTTCAACATGAACGGTTATTTTGCTTACGATGCGGGCTGGCTGGAACAACGACATGCGCTGCATACCGCACGTGAGATCTGGCAGCAGCCGGACTTATGGGCCGCCCTGCACCGGCAGTTGCAGGAGCAGCAGACGCTGTGGCAGCCTTTCCTTGCCCCATTGCTGGCTAACCCGCGCCTGCAGATTGTGCTGTGCGGCGCAGGTAGCTCTGCCTTCGCCGGCCGTGCATTGGCTCCCTGGCTGCGCGAGAAAACCGGCCGTGACGTGGTGGCCTACGGCACCACCGATATTGTCGCCAACCCGCACCAATATCTCGACCTGACTCGCCCTACGTTGCTGGTGTCTTTCGCGCGATCCGGCAACAGCCCGGAAAGCGTGGCCACGGTGGAACTGGCCGATCAACTGCTGCCGGAAAGCTATCACCTGATGCTGGTATGCAACCCGGACAGCCAGTTGGCGCAATATGCCCATCAACGCGATAACGTTTGTTCGCTGGTGATGCCGCAGGGATCCAACGATCAAAGCTTCGCCATGACCTCCAGCTTCAGCTGCATGATGTTGTCCGCCGCGTTGTTGCTCGGCCCCTATTCCCTTGCCGAGGCCCAACGGCCATTGGCGGCGATGGTAGCGCGCTGCCGCGAGCTGCGTGACGGCCTGCAGCCTCAGGTCAAGGCGTTGGCGGCCAGCGGTTTCCGCCGTTATATCACGCTGGGCGGCAGCTGTTTTACCGGGCTGGCGGAAGAGGCTTCGCTGAAGATGCTGGAGCTGACGGCCGGGCAGATTGTCACCCGCTACGACTCGCCGCTCGGCCTGCGTCATGGGCCAAAATTTATGGTCGACAACCAAACGCTGGTACTGCTGATGTTCTCCAGCGGCGACTATGCCCGCCAGTACGATCGCGATCTGTGGAACGAGCTGCAACGCGACGGCCTGGCAATGCAGATGGTCGGCCTGACCGGCAGTACTCAGGCGCTGTGTGAACAAATGCTGAACCTGCACCACGCCGAAGATGACGTCTGGTTGCTGTTCCCTTATCTGTTATTCACCCAGATGCTGGCATTTGAAAGTTCGCTGGCACTTGGCCTGACGCCGGATAATCCGTGCCCGACCGGTGAAGTTAACCGGGTGGTGAAAGGCGTCACCATTTACCGTTACCCGTCTTCTGTGGCGTAAGGAATCGCTATGTACCTGATATCCAACCGCGAAATGTTGTTAAAAGCGCAGCGCCAGGGTTATGCCGTGCCGGCGTTCAACGTCCATAATCTGGAAACCGTACAGGTAGTGGCAGAAACCGCCGCCGAACTGGGCTCACCGGTGATCATGGCCGGTACGCCCGGCACCTTTAGCTACGCCGGCACCGACTATTTGATCGGCATCTGCCAGGCTGCCGCACATCGTTACGATCTGCCATTGGCGCTGCACCTGGATCACCACGAAGAAATGGATGACATCGAATATAAAGTCAAAAGCGGTATCCGCTCGGTGATGATCGACGGTTCACACCTGCCATTCGCACAAAATATTGCCAAGGTGGCCGAGGCCGTGGCGCTGTGCCACCGTTACGGTGCCAGCGTGGAGGCGGAACTGGGCCGGCTCGGCGGCCAGGAGGATGACCTGATTGTCGATGCTACCGACAGCTTCTTTACCGACCCAGCCGCCGCACGCGAATTTGTTACCGCGACCGGTATCGATTCACTGGCGGTGGCGATTGGTTCCGCCCACGGGCTGTACCACGGCGAACCCAAACTGGATTTTGATCGTCTGGCGCTGATCCGCGAACAGGTCGATATCCCGCTGGTATTGCACGGTGCTTCCGGCATTCCTGAAGCCATGGTCAAACGCGCCATTTCACTGGGCGTCTGCAAGGTCAACGTGGCTACCGAGCTGAAAATCGCCTTTGCCGATGCGGTAAAAAGCTATTTCTCCCAGCACCCAGACGCTAACGATCCGCGCAAGTATATCGTACCCGGAAAACTGGCAATGAAAGAGGTGGTAGCCGAGAAAATCCGCATCTGCGGCAGCAGTGGCATGCTGTAATTCAGAATAAAGCACCGGATCTGGCCGCCGTTTCAGACTCAACTGCGGCCATAACCATTTTTTTAACGTGACGTACTTCACAATACATCCGCTATACTCGCCTGCTATTCATTAAGCCACCTTCACCATGATCTAAATCATAGTTTTTCCCTCCTCCCTCCCTATTATCAAATCCAACGGCAATAAAAATTAAGAATAGTATATAAAACATTAAAGAAGGAGAATCGAAAGTCTTTGTTTACGGATGAAGTAAACCATATCTGTTTAAACTTTGTTTAATTGGAATTTCTTATTTTATAAGTTCATTTTAAAAAGGAATTAATAATGAAGAGCTCTATCATGGCATTGGTGTTGCTGGCTCTCCTTCCGGCTGCTTTGCAAGCAGCACAGGGCGGAAAAGTCCACTTTACCGGGAAGATAGCCGCCCCCACCTGTGAAATAAGCCACAATAAGGGTAGACTTATATCATCCTGTTACCGTGAAATCAGTGATAAAACCTTTGGCTTTATCACAATGCCCATAGAGATGATGTCATCAGAATTAGTTTCCTCCGCAACTACCGAACTCGTTAATAATAACTTGTCTCTTCAGAGAGTGACCGTCAGTTATAATTAACCACGAAATTACATTCTTGAATTCAGATGACATGCATTAAAATAAAAAAGAAGCAATACATTATTATTTTATAGAACCGCACATTCATTAATAGTTCTTAACCCGAACTGAACGGAGCATATCTTGAGATGGGCGAACTCTCTTATCGCCCCATCTTCATGTCCGGAATCCGCCATCGCTCCCCCGCATTTCGTGTAATAATCCCCTCATCAAACGAGAGGAGTAATCATATGCAGACTTTTTTTATTGACCGTATGGCGACGCCAGTGGGTGAACTGGTGCTGATTGCCGATGAGCAGGACCGGTTACGCGCCATTGACTGGACAGAGCATGAAGCGCGTCTGATGAAGCTGCTGAATACCCACTACCGTGCCGATCGCTTCCAACTGGTAGACAAATCCAACCCTGGCGGGCTGACCGATGCCATGCAGCGCTACTTTTCGGGTGAACTGGATGTTATTGACCAATTGCCGGTTATGACCGCCGGTACCGAATTCCAGCGTAGCGTGTGGCAGCAACTGCGTCAGATCCCCTGTGGTGAGATCATTACCTATGGCGAACTGGCCAAACGCATAGGTCGCCCGACAGCCTCTCGCGCGGTTGGTATGGCCAACGGCTCCAACCCCATCAGCATCGTGGTGCCCTGCCACCGGGTGATTGGCTCACAAGGCGCCTTGACCGGCTATGCCGGCGGCGTTCAGCGCAAGCAGTGGCTGCTCAAGCACGAAGGGTATTTGCAAAACGATCTGCTTTAATCCCACCGCAGCCGGAACATCGCAAGATACCCCGGCTGCGGTAAGCGTTACGTATTGATGTAAGTGGCAAAGAAATCAAAACATTTCAATTAACTACAGGACAATCTGCGGCATTGCAGCGCAAATTTCGCACAGAATGCCCCCGCTGTTATTAATGCTACCCTTATCACCTGCCGGAAAAGATGTTAAAATTGACGCATATCAATTATTGAATGAGCGTAATCTATGATCCCGGAAAAACGCGTGATTCGTCGTATCCAGTCTGGTGGTTGTGCGATCCATTGTCAGGATTGCAGTATCAGTCAGCTGTGTATTCCTTTTACTCTTAATGCTCATGAGCTGGACCAGCTCGACAACATTATCGAAAGGAAAAAGCCTATCCAGAAGGGCCAGACCCTGTTCAAGGCCGGCGATGAACTGAAATCGCTGTACGCTATCCGCTCCGGGACCATCAAAAGTTATACCATTACCGAGCAAGGCGATGAGCAGATCACCGGTTTTCACCTGGCGGGCGATCTGGTCGGTTTCGACGCCATTGGCGGCCTGAAGCACCCAAGCTTCGCTCAGGCACTGGAAACGTCCATGGTGTGTGAGATCCCGTTCGAAACCCTGGATGACCTGTCCGGTAAAATGCCTAACCTGCGCCAGCAAATCATGCGCCTGATGAGCGGCGAGATTAAGGGCGATCAGGACATGATCCTGCTGTTGTCGAAGAAAAATGCCGAAGAGCGCCTGGCCGCCTTCGTCTATAACCTGTCGCGCCGCTTTGCTGAACGAGGCTTCTCACCACGTGAGTTCCGCCTGACCATGACCCGTGGCGACATCGGCAACTACCTTGGCCTGACGGTAGAAACCATCAGCCGTCTGCTGGGCCGCTTCCAAAAAAGCGAAATCCTCAGCGTTAAAGGTAAATATATCACTATCGAAAACGTCGACGCCCTGTCGGTGCTGGCCGGAACGCCACGCATTAACGTGACCGTAAACGCCTGATCCCAAGCTGGGTTAGTAATTCAACAGAATTATTGACCCGGCACATCTCTGCTGCTGTTCTGTTTTTCAATGTTGGGTTACTCTGTAAATTGACAGACTGTTGATTTTCAGCTGTAAGGAGGCCCTATGGCGAAGTATCAGAATCTTCTGGTGGCTATTGACCCCAATCAGGATGACCAGCCGGCGCTGCGCCGGGCGGTATACCTGATTAAACGAAATGGCGGGCGCATTAAGGCCTTCCTGCCTATTTACGACTTCTCTTACGAGATGACGACCTTGCTCTCCCCAGACGAAAGGACGGCGATGCGCCAAGGCGTTATCAGCCAACGTGCCGCATGGATCAACGAGCAATGCCGTTTTTACCTCGACGAAGGCGTTCCTATTGAAATCAAAGTGGTCTGGCATAACCGCCCTTATGAAGCGATTATTCAGGAAGTGATCGCCGGCAAGCACGATCTGTTGCTAAAAATGGCGCATCAACACGACCGCCTCGAATCCGTTATTTTCACCCCAACCGACTGGCATCTGTTACGAAAATGCCCTTGCCCGGTGTGGATGGTCAAAGACCAACCCTGGCAGGAAGGCAGCAAAGCGGTGGTGGCGGTCAATTTGGCCAGTGAAGAACCCTACCATGACCCATTGAACATCAAGCTGGTACAGGAAACCGTTGAACTGGCGCAAAACGTCAATCAAACCGAAGTTCACCTGGTTGGCGCCTACCCCGTTACCCCCATCAATATTGCTATCGAACTGCCTGACTTTGACCCCAGCGTCTACAATGACGCCATTCGCGGGCAGCACCTGATCGCCATGAAGGCGTTAAGGCAGAAATTCTGCATTAAAGAAGAATTTACCCACGTTGAAAAAGGCCTGCCGGAAGAAGTGATCCCCGATTTGGCCGAGCACTTGCAGGCGGGTGTGGTGGTATTGGGAACACTTGGCCGTACCGGCATTTCGGCGGCGTTTATCGGTAACACGGCAGAACATGTGATCGACCATCTGAAATGTGACCTGCTGGTGATTAAGCCGGAAAACTTCAATTGCCCGATCGAAGCTGACGAAGACGATGAGCATGACGACGAGGATTGATGTTTGACGCATAAAAAAACGGGCCGAAAAGGCCCGTTTTTATTTGTTTGCGTTACGCCTGCAGCGCACGCAGTATCGCTTCCACACTCTCTTTGGCATCGCCAAACAGCATCTGGGTATTCTCTTTAAAGAACAGCGGGTTCTGCACGCCGGCATAGCCGGTGTTCATCGAGCGCTTAAAGGCAATCACGTTCTGCGCTTTCCACACTTCCAGCACTGGCATACCGGCGATTGGGCTGCGCGGATCTTCCAGTGCGGCCGGGTTCACCGTATCGTTGGCACCAATCACCAGTACGGTGTCGGTATCCGCGAAATCGTCATTGATTTCGTCCATCTCCAACACCACATCGTAGGGCACCTTGGCTTCGGCCAGCAGCACGTTCATGTGACCCGGTAAACGCCCGGCAACCGGATGAATGCCGAAACGCACCTTGATGCCACGAGCGCGCAGTTTCTCGGTGATTTCTGCCACCGGATACTGCGCCTGCGCTACCGCCATGCCGTAGCCTGGGGTGATGATCACCGAAGTGGAGTTCTTCAACTGCTCGGCAACGTCTTCCGCGGTGGTTTCGCGATACTCACCCATTTCTTCCGCATTACCGGTCGAAGAGCCATCGGTACCGAAGCCGCCGGCGATCACGCTGATAAACGAACGGTTCATCGCCTTACACATGATGTAAGACAGGATGGCCCCCGAAGAGCCCACCAACGCACCGGTCACGATCAGCAAATCGTTGCTCAACATAAAGCCTGCTGCCGCTGCCGCCCAACCCGAATAGGAGTTGAGCATCGACACCACTACCGGCATATCGGCACCGCCGATTGAGGCCACCAGATGCCAACCAAACGCCAGCGCGATAGCGGTCATCAGCACCAGCGCCACTGCCTGCCAACCCACACTGTCGGCGCGAACAAACACCACCAACAGCAGGAAGGAGATCACCAGTGCCGCCAGGTTCATTTTGTGCCGATTTGGCAGTGCCAGCGGTTTGGAAGAGATGATGCCACGCAGCTTGCCAAACGCGACAATCGAACCGGTGAAGGTGACCGCACCGATAAAGATGCCGAGAAACACTTCAGTCAGATGGATATTCTCCATCACCGGCTCCATTGGCGCGCCGTGATCCAGGTAGCTGTTTAACCCCACCAGAACCGCCGCCAGGCCAACAAAGCTGTGCAGCACCGCCACCAACTCTGGCATTTCGGTCATTTCGACCTTTTTCGCCAGATAAACCCCGATGGAACCCCCGATAATCATCGCGATGATGATCCAGCCTACGTTGCCGGAATCCGGCCCGAGGATGGTGGCGATCAGCGCAATGGCCATCCCGGCAACGCCAAACAGATTGCCCCGCTTGGACGTTTCATGGCGCGACAGGCCGGCCAGACTACAGATGAACAGGATAGCGGCAACAATGTATGCAGCTGTAACTAATCCTCCAGACATATGCTACCCCTTAGTTCTTGCGGAACATCTTCAGCATGCGCTGAGTGACGGTGAATCCACCAAAAATGTTGATGCTGGCGATCAGCACGGCGATAAAGGAGAGGAAACTCACCCAGCCGCCATGACCAATCTGCAATAACGCACCGACCACGATAATCCCTGAGATCGCATTGGTGACCGACATCAACGGGGTATGCAATGCATGGCTGACGTTCCATACCACGTAGTAACCCACCACGCAGGCCAGCGCAAACACGGTAAAGTGAGACAGGAACTCTTTCGGTGCGGCGTTGGCCAACCAGCCAAACAGGATGATGGCCAGCGCCATCAGGCCATATTTCAGCCAGGGTGAAACCGGTTTTGCTGCCGGTTTGGCAACCGGTGCTGCGGCCTGTGCCTGCTTAGGCTGGGCAGATACCTGGATTGGCGGTGCCGGCCAGGTGACTTCGCCACTGCGCACCACGGTAACGCCGCGGATGACGGTATCTTCAAAATCAACGTCAATTTCGCCGTTTTTCTCTTTCGATAGCAGTTTCAGCAGGTTAACCAGATTGGTACCGTAAAGCTGTGAGGATTGAGTCGGCAGGCGGCTTGGCAAATCGGTATAGCCAATGATTTTCACGCCGTTGTCGGTCACGGTCACGCGGTCGGCCACGGTCAGTTCACAGTTGCCACCGTTTTGCGCCGCCAGATCGACGATCACGCTACCCGGTTTCATCGAGGCCACCATCTCTTTGGTGATAAGCTTCGGTGCCGGCTTGCCCGGGATCAACGCGGTGGTGACAATAATGTCGACCTCGGCCGCCTGGGCGGCGAACAGCGCCATCTCGGCCTTGATAAAGGCTTCGGACATCACTTTGGCATAGCCATCGCCGCTGCCCGCTTCTTCCTCAAAGTCCAGCTCAAGGAATTCTGCGCCCATGCTCTGCACTTGCTCTTTGACTTCCGGGCGGGTGTCGAAGGCGCGAACAATCGCCCCCAGGCTGCCTGCGGCACCGATGGCCGCCAGGCCCGCTACGCCGGCACCGATGATCATGACCTTGGCGGGTGGAACCTTGCCGGCAGCGGTGATTTGCCCGGTGAAGAAGCGGCCAAACTCATGCGCGGCCTCAACAATCGCACGGTAACCGGCGATATTGGCCATTGAGCTCAGTGCGTCCATGGATTGTGCGCGTGAGATACGCGGTACAGAGTCCATTGCCATCGCAGTGACGTTGCGAGCGGCCAGCTGCGCGATCAGCTCCGGGTTTTGCGCCGGCCAGATAAAGCTGACCAGAGTGCTGCCCTCGCGCATTAACGCGATCTCGTCCTCAAGCGGTGCGTTTACTTTTAAAATCAGATCCGACTGCCAGACATCAGCGGTGTCGGTGATTGTTGCCCCAGCGGCTTCATAAGCGCTATCGTCAAAACTTGCCAGTTTACCCGCCCCGCTTTCAATCGCGACGGTAAAGCCCAGCTTCAGCAGTTGTTCCACCGTTTTCGGCGTTGCTGCGACCCGGGCTTCATTGGCCAACCGTTCTCTTGGTACACCAATACGCATAATGTTCCCTTCTCACCTGTCTATGATGATGTTTATTATCTTCCTACCCATAGCGATGGCCCCGGCTGACAGGTTTTTATTAACCTTGTCGGCAACGAATTAAGGCGCCATCTATAACCTACTGAAAATATGATCGATGATCCATAATTGCTTACGCATTCAGGTCTGTTTTTACATAAAAACTCAGACAGTGACATGATAAATCGCAAATTAAAGTTAAAAACCCCGGTGGAATGCCGTTTTTGCGGACATATTGTGGCTGGCTGGGGGTGGCGGCTTTCCAGTGACACACGGCCAAAACGCATAAAAGTTATAAAATTGTGAATAATTAACACTTATGACATCAAAGGCTTTATTATTGAAACTTATGGCGATTCTGCGCAAAATATCGGGCACAATCCTTCTGGGGGTTTGTCTCACGGGATGACATAAAATGCTGAGACACTGGTCGAGATTACATGTAATAATCGGCGGCTGAATTACACCTAAACAGTTCAGCACGTTATAAACGTTAATGCGCTAGGCGAAAGGATTTTTTATGAAGCTGAAGAACACGATCATCGCATCAGCCTTGTTATCACTCACTGCGCTGTCTGCTCAGGCGGCACAAGAGTTAACTCCTGAAAAAGCAGCGGCGCTGAAGCCGTTTGATCGCATCACGATTACCGGCCGCTTTAATGCCATCAATGAAGCCGTTGATGCCGTATCCCGCCGTGCAGACAAACTGGGTGCAGACTCCTTCTATATCCAGGACAGCAACAACAGTAACAATGGCGGCAACTGGCGCGTCACCGCAGATCTTTATCATAAAGATGCGCCGGAAGTGAGCAAAGAGCCGAAATACCGCGTGATTAACGGGGTTACCGAGCTGCCGAAGGAACAGGCTTTCCTGCTGGAGCCGTACGACACGGTGAGCGTCAGCGGTTTCTTCCGCAGCCAGCCAGACATCAACGATGCCATCACTAAAGAAGCGAAAAAGAAAGGCGCAGCCTCCTTCTTTATCGTGCGTCAGGTTGATGCCAACCAGGGGGGTAACCAGTTCATTACCGCCTATATCTATAAAGCCGATGCCCCTAAACGTGTCGTTCAGAGTCCGGATGCCATCCCGGCCGACTCTGAAGCCGGCAAGGCCGCGCTGGCTGCCGGTGGCGCTGCTGCTGCCAAGGTTGAAATTCCGGGCGTAGCCTCTTCTGGCTCACCAAGCCGCGACGTAGGCCGTTTCTTCGAAACCCAGTCGTCTACCGGCAAACGTTATACTGTCACTTTACCGAACGGTACCCAGATTCAGGAAGTGAACAATGTGACTGCAGCACAGATGGTGCCGTTTGATTCCGTGACCTTCACTGGCCACTTCAACAGCATGACTGACGTTTCTACTGAAGTTGCTAAACGTGCTGCCGAGAAAGGCGCCAAATACTATCACGTGACCCGCCAGTGGCAGAACAAGAGCGGCGGCAACCTGACCGTCAGCGCTGATCTGTTCAAATAAGTTTCAATTTGCGGTTTACCATCGGGCAGCCATTGAGCTGCCCGTTTTTTTTGTCGCTCATCGTCCTGCCAGTTGAATAGTTTTTTGTAAATCACGCATACTTAATCATTGCATCAACACGCATCCAGCCGTAGAATTTGCGCCAATTTTTAGGGCTATTGTCTACTCGTTCAGTAATTGTCATTAGGTTATTACTGCCAAGCAGTTCCCTTCCAGTTGTTTATTCTGCGCTCAGGATCCGTCATTGGAAAAAAAACTAGGTCTTACCGCGTTAACCGCATTGGTGCTGAGCTCAATGCTGGGCGCCGGGGTTTTCAGCCTGCCACAAAACATGGCGCAGGTTGCCAGCCCGGCAGCTTTGCTACTGGGTTGGGCGATCACCGGCGTCGGCATTCTGTTTCTGGCTTTTGCCATGCTGTTGCTTACCCGCCTGCGTCCCGATCTGGACGGCGGCATCTTTACCTATGCGAAAGAAGGCTTCGGCGAGCTGGTGGGGTTCTGCTCCGCCTGGGGTTACTGGCTGTGCGCGGTGATCGCCAATGTCTCTTACCTGGTGATCGTGTTCGCCGCGCTGAGTTTATTCACCGATCGCGGCGGAAACGTCATTCTGGGCGATGGCAATACCTGGCAGGCACTGCTGGCAGAGTCCGTATTGTTATGGATCGTCCACGCGCTGGTGTTGCGCGGCGTGCAAACCGCAGCCAGCATCAATCTGGTGGCGACCCTGGCCAAACTGTTGCCGCTGGGGATGTTTGCGGTATTGGCGGCGATGGCGTTCAACATGGACGTCTTTACGCTGGATTTCCACGGCGTCGCTCTCGGTAAACCAGTGTGGGAACAGGTAAAAAACACCATGCTGATTACCCTGTGGGTATTTATCGGGGTGGAAGGCGCAGTCGTGGTTTCAGCACGGGCGCGTCATAAAAAGGATGTCGGCCGTGCCACCATGCTGGCGGTGATCTCCGCACTGGCGGTTTACCTGCTGGTGACTTTGTTGTCCCTGGGGGTGGTGCCACGCAGCGAATTGGCCGAAATGCGCAATCCTTCAATGGCGGTGCTGATGGTCGACCTGATTGGCCCCTGGGGTGACGTGATTATCGCTGCCGGGCTGATTGTTTCGGTCTGCGGGGCCTATCTGAGCTGGACGATTATGGCCGCCGAAGTCCCGCTGCTGGCGGCACAACACGGCGCCTTCCCAAAGATTTTCTGCAAGCAGAACAAGAATCACGCGCCTTCGGCTTCACTTTGGCTGACCAATATTGCCGTGCAGTTCGCACTGGTGCTGATCTGGCTGACCAGCAGCAATTATAATTCTCTGCTGACCATCGCCTCGGAAATGATCCTGGTGCCTTATTTCCTGGTCGGTGCCTTCCTGTTTAAGGTGGCGATCCGTCGTCAGGACAAAAGGTTGATGTTCGCCGCCACAGGTGCCTGCCTGTACGGTATTTGGCTGCTCTACGCTTCTGGGTTAATGCATCTGCTGATGTCGGTGTTGCTGTATGCACCGGGGCTACTGGTGTTTATCTATGCCCGAAGCGGACATAATGACGTCAAATTGCTGAATCGGCTGGAAAAAAGCAGTATTTTTCTGTTGTTGATGGCCACGGCTCCGGCCGGCTGGTTTATGCTGCAGTAAGTGAAGAATGACCGGGTGGGATCACCCGGTCAGTTACTTTGAGATGTGCGCAGGCTGATGGTCATGCGTTCCCCAACCTGAGAGATAATCACTCCCTCAACGCACTCTTGTTGAATGGTCGCCAACTGCTGCGTGTCCAGAGCGTAAGGCAGCTTAATGTCGAATACTGCCAGCCCCTGCTGCTGGGCCAGGTCGATCAGGCGCACGATGTTGGTTTCGTCGCTGACCTGGGTGGAAACCACCTGCAGCGCCAACGCTTTCAACTGCTCTTTCCGCGTTTGCGAAGCGGAAGCCTGTGATTTCAATACCATGCCAAAAAATGGCATCACGCCATAAATTGCATCCACAAAGCGCCAGTGCTTCTTGCACGATGCGGACAGAAAATCCATGTAATCAAAACAGATTTTCTCACTGCGGGCGACGGGTGCAAGGTGACTGCTGTTCATCCCTTCCTCTCATTGCCGTGTATTACATCCTGAAATGGATAATCGATGCGAAGCTTTAACGAATTTCCGCCGTATAATGGCATAATTCCCCTATTGTTTGCCAGTCTGTCCAGGAGCTTTAATCAATGGAACTTCACAACTCTGCACCAGTGCTGATTACCGGTGGCGCTCGTCGGATTGGGCTGGCGTTGGCCAGGTCATTCTTGCAACGCGATATTCCCGTGATCATTGCCTATCGCAGCGACTATCCGGCGCTGGGCGAACTGAAAAGACTGGGAGCAATCTGCATTCAGGGCGATTTCTCAACGCACGACGGCATCTATCGCTTCGCCGAGCAGGTCCGTCAGACTGCGCCCAAACTGCGCGCGGTGATCCACAACGCCAGCGCCTGGCAGGCCGAATCACCGGAAGTGCCGCCGGAGCAAGTGATGGCGGCCATGCTACAAATTCACGTTTATACGCCTTATCTGCTCAATCAACTGCTGGAATCTTGTCTATTGGGCCAGGGGCAAGCCGGCGCGGATATCATCCATCTGACCGACTATGTGGTGGAGAAAGGCAGCGACAAACACATTGCCTATGCCGCCAGTAAGGCTGCGTTGGACAATATGACCCGCTCATTTGCTCGCAAGCTGGCACCCGAAGTTAAAGTCAATGCCATCGCACCGGCGCTGATTATTTTCAATCCGGGCGACGACGAGCATTATCGGCAACAGGCGTTGGCAAAATCACTGATGAAAATCGCCCCAGGCGAGAGCGAAGTGGTCAATCTGGTGAACTATCTGCTGGACAGCCGCTATGTCACCGGCCGTACCCATGGTGTCGACGGCGGACGTCCGCTGCGCTAACGCAAAGATCTGCATGGCGTATCGCGGAGCCCCGCGTTATGCTGAATTTCGTTATTCTGATAAAACCGCTGAATATGCATAAAATTGTTTTTGTAGAAGACGATCCTGAAGTCGGCAAACTGATTGCCGCCTATCTGGGTAAGCACGACATTGAAGTGTTGATTGAGCCACGCGGTGACAGCGCACAGGCACGCATCGAGCTGGAGCAACCGGATCTGGTGCTGCTCGATATTATGTTGCCCGGCAAGGACGGCATGACGCTGTGCCGTGACTTGCGCCCAACCTTCCCTGGCCCGATCGTGCTGCTCACTTCACTCGACAGCGATATGAACCATATTCTGTCGCTGGAAATGGGCGCTAACGATTACATCCTTAAAACCACGCCACCGGCAGTGTTACTGGCGCGACTACGTTTGCACCTGCGTCAGCATGGCAGCCAGCCAAAGGAAGAGTCGACGCAGCCGCTCACTCAACACAACGCCCTGCACTTTGGCTTGCTCTGCATTGACCCAGTTAACCGACAGGTGACGCTGGGTGAAGAGGTCATCACCCTTTCCACCTCAGATTTTGATCTGCTGTGGGAGCTGGCCACCCACGCCGGCCAAATAATGGATCGAGAAGCCCTGCTGCAAAACCTGCGTGGCGTGAGTTATGACGGCCTGGATCGCAGTATCGACGTGGCGATTTCCCGCCTGCGCCGCAAGCTGTACGATAATGCCCTGGAACCCTTCCGCGTCAAAACCGTCCGTAATAAAGGCTACCTGTTCGCTCCGAATGCCTGGGAGTTCGTGCAGCAATGAGAAAGCTCTTTGTGCAGTTCTTCCTGCTGCTTTTCGTGTGTTTCCTGGTGATGGCGATGCTGGTGGGCCTGGTGTACAAAGTCACCGCCGAACGCGCCGGCCGCCAGTCGATGGACGACCTGATGAAAAGCTCGCTGTACCTGATGCGCAGCGAACTACGGGAAATTCCGCTGAAAGACTGGAACAAGACCATCGCCACGCTGGACTTGAACCTGTCGTTTAAGCTGCACATCGAGCCGCTCGGTAAACAGGACTTGAGTGAAGATTTGAAAAAACGGCTGCGCCTGGGGGAGATCATCGCGCTCGACGACCAATACACCTTTATGCAACGCATCCCACGTAGTCACTACGTACTGGTGGTCGGCCCGATCCCTTATCTGTTCTACCTGCACCAAATGCGGCTGTTGGATTTGGCGCTGCTGGTGTTTATCGGCATGTCATTGGCATTGCCCGTATTTCTGTGGATGCGTCCGCACTGGCAGGACTTGCTGAAGTTGGAAAACGCGGCTCAACGTCTGGGGGCCGGGCATCTGGATGAACGAACCCATTTCGACCCTACCTCCAGCCTGAATCGACTTGGCGTAGCCTTTAACCAGATGGCGGATAACGTCAATACGCTGATCGCCAGCAAGAAACAGCTGATAGACGGTATTGCCCATGAACTGCGCACCCCGCTGGTACGGCTACGTTACCGCCTGGCGATGAGCGATAACCTTTCTGACAGCGAACAGCAGGCCCTGAATCGCGATATCGGTCAGTTGGAGTCACTGATTGACGAACTGCTGACCTATGCGCGATTGGACCGTCCGCAGGTCGCACTCAATATAGAACCGCTGGATTTACCCAAATGGCTGGAAGACAAGGCTGACGACCTGCGTCTGATCCACCCGGAACGTGAAATCGAATTGAACATCCCGCACGTCGGCGATTTTGGCGGCGTCGATTTACGGCTAATGGAGCGGGTGCTGGATAATCTGGTGAACAATGCGCTGCGTTATAGTGAGCAACGCTTGCGCATCGGCCTGTGGTTTGACGGCGACAACGCCTGCCTACAGGTAGAAGACGATGGGCCAGGTATTCCACCGGAAGAGCGTGAGCGAGTATTCGAGCCCTTTGTACGTCTGGATCCCAGCCGCGATCGCGCTACCGGCGGCTGTGGATTGGGTCTGGCGATTGTTCATTCGATTGCCGTGGCCTATCAGGGCCAGGTCTACGTCGACGCCAGTCCTCTTGGCGGTGCCAGCTTCCGCTTCTGTTGGCCACTAAAGCCCACTTTCAATTTAAAAGCAGACCCGGTGTAACCCCGTTTACGTGGCAGCATAAAAACGCGTAACAGTTATCCGGTTTACAAAAAATGGAGCTAAACAATGACATCTGCACATTCCCCTTCTTCTTACGACGAGTTGCGTGCCATTTTCACCCGACTGTCACGTTTCGGCCATCTCTCCGCCATTGCCGGGTGGGATATGCAAACCATGATGCCACCGGGCGGCAGTAAAGCGCGCTCCGAGGCACTGGCCGAGCTAAGCGTATTGCAACACCAGATTTTAACGTCGGATAACACCGGTCGTCTGTTTGAACGCGCACAGCAAGAAACGCTGGACGACGTAGACCAGGCGAATTTGCTGGAAATGCGCCGCCAGTATGACAATGCGGTGCTGGTACCCGAATCATTGGTCGAGTCTAAATCCTTGGCCGGCGCACGTTGTGAACACGCCTGGCGTTCCCAACGCCCCGCCAACGACTGGGAAGGCTTCGCGGAAAATCTGCGCGAAGTGGTCAAGCTGAGCCGCCAGGAAGCGCAAATCCGTGCCGAAGCGGCAGGTAGCAGTCGCTATGATGCCCTGTTGAACCTCTATGAACCGGGGATGCGCAGCAGCGATATCGATCGCATTTTTGGCGATTTGAAAACCTGGCTGCCCGACCTGCTGCAGAAGGTGGTGGCTAAACAGGCCCAGGAACCTTGCCTGATTCCGCAGGGGCCGTTCAATGTGGAAACTCAACGTCAACTGAGCCTGAGCGTAATGAAGCTGCTCGGTTTTAACTTCGACGGTGGTCGCGTGGACGTCAGCGCCCACCCATTCTGCGGCGGCGTACCGGAAGATGTTCGTATTACCACCCGCTACAACGACAAAGAATTTCTGACCGCATTGCTCGGCATCGTGCATGAGACCGGCCACGCTCGTTACGAACAAAATCTGCCACGCGAATGGTTGGGTCAGCCGGTAGCCCAGGCACGTTCTACCGCTATCCATGAGTCACAAAGCCTGCTGTTTGAAATGCAACTGGCACGCGGCAGCGATTTCCTGAAGATCCTGCGCCCACTGGTGGTCAAACAATTCGGCGAGCAACCGGCGCTGGAAGAAAGTAACTTCATTCGACTAAATCAACGCGTGAAGCCAGGCCTGATTCGCGTAGACGCTGACGAAGTCAGCTATCCGGCGCACGTGATCCTGCGCTATGAAATCGAGAAGGCACTGGTCGAAGGCGAGATAGAGGTTGAAGATATCCCGGCGCTGTGGGGCGAGAAAATGCACGGCTACCTGGGTCTCGATACCATCGGTAACTACCGTAACGGCTGTATGCAGGATATTCACTGGACTGATGGCGCCTTCGGTTACTTCCCGACTTACACCCTGGGTGCCATGTATGCCGCACAACTGTTCCACAGCGTACGCAAAGCCTTGCCAACGCTGGACGCTGACATTGCCGAAGGCAACCTGGCCCCGTTGTTCCATTGGCTGAAACAGAATATATGGCGTCACGGCAGCCGTTTCCCTACCAATACTCTGATCGCCAATGCGACCGGTGAGAGCCTGAACCCAGACTATTTCCGTCAGCATCTGGAAAGCCGTTACCTGTAAGATCCCCAGGCACGGCTAACCCCGTGCCTTTTTCCCCCTGCTTTGCCATGAGTATTCCATAGCGCACGGTTCCTATCCAAGACACCTTGGCCGCAGAGTACCGGTTGGTCACTCACTGCATGTATGTTGTAACTAAAAACGATCAAAAAGAACGATGAACCCGGTTAGTCAGGCGATCGGTTTTCGAGATGTACATTAGGTTACACGCCGAAACCAATCACTTACGGAAAGCATTCCGCAGTTTGCCTACTATCTTATCACCGGCCCCGCAGTGGGCTTGATACATGATGAGTAATGTGAGGAATCAACAATGAAAAAAGTATTAGCTCTGGTTGTTGCCGCTGCAATGGGTCTGTCTTCTGTTGCCTTCGCTGCTGACGCTGCCACTACCACCACTACCGCACCTGCGGCGACGGCGACCACCACCACGGCTGCACCAGCCAAGACCACTCACGTGAAAAAACATCACGCGAAGAAAGCGCCGGTTCAAAAAGCTCAGGCAGCCAAAAAACACCACAAAAAAGCACCGGCTCAAAAAGCCCAGGCAGCTAAAAAACACCACAAAAAAGCCAGCCATAAATAAGCGGCGTAACAGCAACTAATGTGAGGCTCCCCTCACCAGTTCAGGCTTGAGTTATCCAACACCCGGTTCGCCGGGTGTTTTTTCATCGGGGGTTCTCATCATGCTGCGCCGCTACTTATTTGAAATAATTTTGACCACGCTAATCCTCTGCGGACTGATTGCCGCCTTTTTTTATCTGTAGCCGCACAGCCCTCTGGATTGAAAATTATTGAAAAATCAATCACTGCCCATCCACACGGCGACTAAATCAGTCTATAGTTACCATTCAGTGTGTTTATGGATGATCCGTATTTTCCAGGCAAGAAACCTATGCGCATAACCGTTTTGCTGTTGCTGTGCTCATTCCCGCTCGCACTCTCCCTCTCAGCACGGGCCGACCGCCCTTCCGATGCGTCGACCGCTGAGCAAACCCGCTTATTTTTTGGCAAAGATGAACGCATAAAAGTGACGGAAACCGACGGTTGGCCGTGGCAGGCTATTGGGCAAGTGGAAACCGCCAGCGGTAACTTGTGCACCGCTACGCTGATCTCTCCGCATCTGGCGCTCACCGCAGGCCACTGCGTGCTGGCACCACCGGGCCAACTGGACAAAGCCATTGCGCTACGTTTTGTGGCCGGCAATAAGACCTGGAAATACCAGACCGACAATCTTGAGACGCTGGTTGATCGCAAACTGGGCAAAAAACTCAAACCTGACGGTGAAGGTTGGATTGTACCGCCTGCGGCGGCGGCCTATGACTTTGCCCTGATCCGTCTGAAGGATAAAAAAACCTTGCCGATTAAGCCGTTGCCGTTGTGGCAAGGCGACAGCAAGGCGCTGACCCAGGCAATGAAACAAGCCAAACGGCTGATTACCCAGGCGGGATATCCGGAAGATCATCTGGACGATCTCTACAGCCACCAGAATTGCAAAGTGACCGGCTGGGCGCAACAAGGCGTCCTGTCGCACCAGTGCGATACCCTGCCCGGCGATAGCGGTTCGCCGTTACTGCTGAAAACTGCCGACGGCTGGCGGCTGATTGCCATTCAAAGTTCTGCACCGGCAGCCAAAGATCGTTACCGCGCCGATAACCGCGCGCTGGCAGTGACCGGCATTCGCGATGCGCTGGACGCGCTGGCTGCGGGAAAATAAAACCCGGGGGCAACTTATTGCCCCCGATTATTTACACTGAAAGCTGCTCGATAGTCTGCAGAATACGCTTGTCCGAGATCGGATAAGGCGTGCCCAGTTGTTGGGCGAACAAACTGACGCGCAGCTCTTCGATCATCCAGCGCACCTCTTTCACCTCGTCATCCTGCAGGCGCTTCGGCGGCAGCTTGTTCAGCCACTGCTGCCAGGCCTGCTGCACCTGCTCCACTCGTAGCATTTGCGCGCGGTCACGGTGCGGATCGATGGCCAGCTTCTCCAGCCGTCGTTCAATCGCCTGCAGATAACGTAGCGTATCCGGCAGGCGCTTCCAGCCGTTGTTAGTCACAAACCCACGATAAACCAGAGCGCCGAGCTGAGTTTTAATATCCGACAGCGCCAACGCCAACGAGATATCAACCCGGCCTTTCAAGCGCTTATTGATGTTAAACACCGCCGTCAGAATTTGCTCGACCTGTTTGGCGACGCCCACCACCGTTTCATTCAGTTCGCCGCGCACCAGCTCCTGCAGACGGGCAAAGTTTTCCTCCTGCCACACCGGCCCGCCGTGCTCTGCGATCAGTTTGTCGATGCCGCACGAGATACAATCGTCGATCAGATCCAGCACTCTGCCGTAAGGGTTAAAGTACAGCCCCAGTTTGGCCTTGTTCGGCAGCTTTTCATGCAGATATTTGATAGGCGAAGGAATATTCAACAGCAGCAGGCGACGCGTGCCCTGCCACATCGCCTGTCGCTGCTCTTGCTCGCTGTCGAACAGGCGGATCGCCACGCTGTCTTTTTCATCCACCAGCGCCGGATAAGCCTTCATCGAGTAGCCACCGCGTTTCTGCTCATAAAACTCCGGCAGCTTGCCGAAGCTCCAGATATGCAGATTGCTTTGTTCCAGCCCATCGTCCGCCACCGCCGACAGCGTTTCCTGCACCTTATCCTTCAGCTTGAGCTTCAGTGCCGTCAGATCTTTGCCTTCACGCAGGGTTTTGTGTTTTTCACCCACCACCCGGAATGTCATCTTGAGGTGATCGGGCACCTGATCCCATTGCCAGTCTTCACGTGACACTGTCACGCCAGTCATGCGACGCAGCTCGCGCTCCAGCGAATCCAGCAGCGGCATTTCCAGCGGCGTCGCCCGCCCCAGGAAAGCTTCGGCGTAGTTCGGTGCCGGCACAAAGTTGCGGCGAACCGGCTTTGGCAAGGACTTGATCAGGGCAATGATCAGTTCCCGCCGAATGCCCGGGATCTGCCATTCGAAGCCCTGTTGCTCGACCTGATTAAGAATAGGCAGCGGAATGTGTACCGTAACACCATCGGCGTCGGTGCCCGGTTCAAACTGGTAAGTCAGGCGCAGCTTGAGATTGCCCTGGTACCAGGTGTTTGGGTAGTCCAGCGCACTGACCTGATTGGCACCGTCTTTGATCAGCATTTCTTTTTCAAAGCTGAGCAGGTCTGAATTTTGCTTACCGGCGTTTTTCCACCAGTTATCGAAATGGCGTCCGGACACCACATCGTTCGGAATGCGCTGATCGTAGAAAGCGAACAGGGTTTCGTCGTCCACCAGAATGTCACGACGACGCGATTTATGTTCCAGCTCTTCCACTTCGGCACGCAGTTTCAGGTTAGCGGCAAAGAACGCATGTCGCGTCTGCCAGTCACCTTCCACCAACGCATGGCGGATAAACAGCTCACGGCACAGCAGCGGATCAATGGTGCTGTAATTGACCAACCGCGCGGCAACAATCGGCAACCCGAACAGCGTTACTTTTTCGCTGGCCATCACCGCCCCCTGGGATTTGGACCAGTGGGGTTCACTGTAGCTGTGCTTCACCAAATGCTGAGCCAAGGGTTCTATCCACTCCGGCTCGATACGTGCGGCAATACGCCCCCACAGGCGGCTGGTTTCCACCAGTTCGGCCACCATGGTCCACTTCGGCGGCTTCTTGAACAGGCCAGAGCCCGGGAAAATGGAGAAACGCGCGTTGCGGGCACCGGTGAATTCCTGCTTGTCGGCATCTTTCTGGCCGATGTGCGACAGCAAGCCGGTCAGCAGCGCAGTATGCACGCTGCGGTAATCAGAGGGTTCGCTGTTAACCGGCAGCCCCAGCTCTTTCACCACCTGGCGCAGTTGGGTGTAAATATCCTGCCATTCGCGCACCCGCAGGTAGTTCAGAAAATCATTGCGACACAGCCGACGGAACTGGCTGGAGGAATGCTCTTTTTGCTGCTCTTTCAGCCAGTCCCACAGGTTCACGTAGGCCAGGAAGTCCGAGTCTTTGTCCGCAAAGCGACGGTGTTTTTCATCCGACGCCTGCTGTTTGTCCATTGGCCGTTCACGCGGATCCTGAATCGACAACGCCGCGGTGATAATCATCACCTCGCGCACGCTACCGCTCTTCTGCGCTTCCAGCACCATGCGCGCCAGGCGTGGGTCGATCGGCAACTGTGCCAATTGACGGCCCTGGGCGGTGAGTTGGTAATGCCCATTCTCTGCCGTTTTAATCGCGCCCAACTCTTCCAGCAGGCGCACGCCATCCAGAATATTGCGCTTGTCCGGCGCCTCCACAAACGGGAAAGCGGCGATATCCCCCAGCCCCAGCGAGGTCATCTGCAAAATCACCGACGCCAGGTTGGTGCGCAGGATCTCCGGATCGGTAAACTCCGGTCGCGACAGGAAATCCTGTTCCGCATACAGGCGAATACAAATACCGTCCGACACACGGCCGCAGCGGCCCTTACGCTGATTGGCCGAGGCCTGAGACACCGGCTCGATCGGCAGGCGCTGTACCTTGGTACGGAAGCTGTAGCGGCTGATGCGCGCCGTCCCCGGATCAATCACATACTTGATGCCCGGTACGGTCAGTGAGGTTTCCGCCACGTTGGTGGCCAGCACAATGCGCCGCCCGTGGTGCGACTGGAATACCCGGTTCTGTTCGCTATTGGACAGCCGGGCATACAGCGGCAAGACTTCGGTATGTGGCAGATTGAGGCGATTCAATGCATCGGCGGTATCACGGATTTCGCGCTCACCGCTCATAAAGATCAGGATATCCCCCGGCCCTTCGCGGCCAAGTTCGTCCACCGCATCGAAAATCGCCTGCAGTTGATCGCGATCGGTATCGTCGGCGTCGTCCACCACCGGACGGTAACGGACTTCCACCGGATAAGTCCGGCCGGAAACTTCAATAATCGGCGCGTTATTGAAGTGACGCGAAAACCGCTGCGGATCTATAGTTGCCGAGGTGATGATGACTTTCAGATCCGGGCGCTTCGGTAACAGTTCACGCAGGTAGCCGAGGATAAAGTCGATATTCAGGCTGCGTTCATGCGCTTCATCGATGATCAGCGTATCGTACTGCATCAACAGCCGATCCTGCTGGATTTCAGCCAGCAGAATGCCGTCGGTCATCAGCTTGACCAGGGTATTTTCCCCGACCTGATCGTTAAAACGCACCTTATAACCCACGCTGCCGCCCAGTGGGGTTTCCAGCTCGTCGGCAATGCGGTTGGCCACGGTGCGCGCTGCCAGACGCCGGGGCTGGGTGTGGCCGATCAGCCCTTTGACCCCACGCCCCAATTCCAGGCAGATCTTCGGTAGCTGAGTGGTTTTCCCCGAGCCGGTTTCACCGGCAACAATCACCACCTGATGGTCACGGATCGCCTGCAGAATATCCTGCTTTTTCTGACTGACCGGCAGGTTTTCCGGATAGGTTATTTTCGGGCAGGTCGCAGCGCGGGATTGCACCTTGCGCAACGCCAGCGTCATGTCACTTTCGATTTCAACGGCAGCCGCCAATTGAGCATCGGGATTTTTGATTTTTCGTGCGCCCTGCAGCCGACGTTGCAGGCGCTGTTGATCACGGAGCATCAGCTCGCCCAGTTGGGCAGACAATGCCGCGAGCGGAGATTTCACGTTCGATATTCCTTGTTTCATCGCTGCTGTATCAAGCGTTAGCAACGGTTTAATAATGGGTTAGCCCGTTTTTAGCTTTGGACGCGAAGAATATCACAAGCCGCTTTTTCCCCATAATCCCGCCGCTTAAGGCCCAAAAGGTTATTCAATAAAATCGAACAAAGGTCTCGAAATATTGCGCTATCACTGCTGGAAAAATGTGAATACAGTGTGCATGCAAGGGACGCACCGTCCTCTTAACCTAAGGAATTACCGATGAGCAAAGTATTGGTTCTTAAATCAAGCATCCTGGCGGGCTACTCTCAGTCTAACCAACTGGCCGATTTCTTCGTTGAGCAATGGGCAAACGCGCATGGCAACGACACCATTACCGTGCGTGACCTGGCTGCACAGCCAGTTCCGGTACTGGACGGTGAGCTGGTTGGCGCACTGCGCCCTTCCGATACGCCGCTGACCCCACGTCAGACCGAAGCGCTGGCCTTGTCCGATGAACTGATCGCTGAACTGCAGGCCAATGACACCATCGTTATGGCGGCACCGATGTACAACTTCAACATCCCAACCCAGTTGAAAAACTATTTCGACCTGATTGCCCGTGCCGGCGTAACCTTCCGCTACACCGAAAACGGCCCTGAAGGCCTGGTGAAAGGCAAACGCGCCATCATCCTGACCAGCCGCGGCGGCATTCATAAAGGCACCCCAACTGACCTGGTAGAACCTTACCTGCGTCTGTTCCTGGGCTTTATCGGTATCACCGACGTTGAGTTCGTGTTCGCGGAAGGCATTGCCTACGGTCCGGACGTTGCGACCAAAGCGCAGGCCGACGCCAAGGCCTTACTGACTCAGGTAGTTGCCGCCTGATGTCCCTCGCGGGGGCGTAATGCCCCCGCGAAGCCACCACCGAATGACTAAAGTCCTGTCACACCTGCACTACCCTCATAAAAATCCAATGCTGTATTTTATTGCGCGCCCAACGGCGCGCTTTTTTTTATTTCTTCAGCCACTGGCCGTTAATACCACGCACGTATTCCCCAGCCAGGGCTCGCGTTACCAGCTTCTGCCCCGCCATGCGTGCTACCTCGTCGATGGCGATATGATTGCTGTCTGCCACTTGCTGGTATTTTTCGGTACGTCCGGCATTAATGTTTTTCACCAGCGTCAACGTTTCGGCATCCTGCTTCACCGGCGCGATATAACCGCTGAGCGTTTCCCCCACGCGGCCCTGCTGTTTGGCCTCATCAAGCGTCAGCGCCATCGCCATGCTGCTGAACATCCAACCGGCGGCCATCAAACCTACATAACGTTTTTTCATGTTGGCTCCTAGAACAGGCCGCTTTGGGTTTTCAGCAGATTATCGACGTCCTTATCCACCTTGATGTGGATCTCATGCTCGATCTTCACGTTCATGTTGATGGTGATCGGATCTTTAGGCGTCGCGACCTCGATGCGCGGCACGCAGCCGCTCAGCAAAAACGTGCCCAGCACGGCGACCAGCAATGGTCCGCTGATGATTTTCATGGTTGTTCCCCAGGTTTTGAGAGGGCCTGTTCCAGCCACTCCTGTAAATTGTCGCCAAAGCGCAGACTGCGCCACAGCTGAAACACGTTTTCCTGATGGCTATAATTCAGGATAACTTCTCGTTTGGCACTTTTTTGCGGATTAACCCCGTCAATGCGCGCCTTCAGCGTCAGCTCACCGAGGTTGTCGAGATCAACCTTGGCTTTCGAGCGGTTAATCTCCATATAGCGCAGCCAGTCGATCGCCGCGCCGGTCGCCAGATTATTACTGCCGATAGCATCGGCCATATCCTTGTCCAGCCGCAGCGTCAGCATGCCCGAGTTGGCGATCCAACCGTTGTGCACCAGCCATTTTGGATGATTCAGATACAGCGGCAGTTCGCCATCCACGCGCCCGGACATGGCAAACTGTTTAGGCTTCAGCGCGGTAAACAAGGCGCTGAGATCAACTTTATCCAGTTTCAACACAGCGGCGTCATGCTGCGGCATACGCAGCGCCGACAGGCTGATATGGCCGTTTAATGCATCCATTCCAACGTTGCTCAGTGTCAGCGGTGTCTGTTCACCGTAAGGGTAAGTCCCCTGCAGATCGGCGGTAATATTCTGCATTTCAAACAGGTTGCTGAACGACCTGATGCGTAACATCACCGGCTTTTTGGCCCCCAACTGCCAGAGATGGTTTTTCAGCCGGTAGGACATAACAAAGTCCAGGCCGCTCATCTCGCCGTCTTTCAGCCACATGCCGCCGTTTTTCACCACCCAGTGGCCACCGGCCTCAAAGCCCTGTACCCGGGCCGCAGAGAAAGCCGACTGGGCATAAAACTCGCCGTCGCGCAGTTTGATGTTCAGATCGGGGGAGATCAAGGGTTGGAACACTTTCAGCGACTGTTTTGGCCACCAGCCTTCTCCGCGCAAGCGCTCGCCGTCCCAGCGGCCCCGCAGCGCTATCGGCCCAATCTGTTCCGCCTGCAGTTTACCCTGTAGCTGGACGTTGTCCGGTGCCTTGCCCTTGAGCTGCAGCGCCAGCACCGGGGCCGGCAGATAACCCCCGTTGGTGAAGCTCACCTTGCCGGAAACCAGCTGCAGTTCACCATTGAATGCCGGGGCCTGCTGGTCACGCTGCCATCGCAGCGGTTGGCTAAGGCTGAGGCGCGGTGCGTCTACCGTCACCATGCTGTACTTCAACCGATCAAAGCCGGTAGAAAGGCGATCGAGCACCAACGTGCTGTCCTGCCAACTGCCGCTGCCGGCGACGTCCCAGGCAGCCTGTAGCGGCGGCAATTGGCCGTTACCCCAATAGCGCCATTGCCAGTTACCGTGATCCGGCCAAAAATCCTGGGCCTTGCCGTCCAGATGCAGTTTAAAACGGCCCCAGTAGCTGTCGCTGGCATTAATGATCGCCTGCAGGCGGCCGGTGATGCCGCCCGCGGTGACCTTCACGCCGGCCAGCGGCAACCGCGCCTCTTCCAGTTTCATTTCCGGCGTGGCATTGCCCCACAAACGCAGCAGAGACCCAGACTGCAACAGCAGCGTCGGGTTAAGAATAGTGCCGCTGATGATGCCAGGGATGGAAGCGGTCATGGAAAAGTCGGCCATATTCGCCTGACCGGTCAGTTGGAAGCGTAAGTCGCTGTCGATTAGCCCGACCTTACCCGGCCCCAGCGTCAACACCGCGTTGCCTTTGCCGTTATGGCCGTCGGTGATCACATTTAAACGGGCGCTGATCTGAGCCTCATCAAAGCCTTTGCTCCAGTCATGCAGCGCGATGCTCAACCCGCCGTTAAGCGGTTGCTGACTGTACGGCCAGCGCCACTCGCCCTGCTTGATACTGACCTGCTGTGGATTGATCTCCCACGGCAAGGTGGCCAGGGGTTTCTCTGCCCCCTTTTCCGTCAGCGTCATCACGCCCTGCTGCTGTTGCCAGCGCATATCCACCAGCAAAGGTTTTTCCAGATAAGCCGTCTGCAGTTCACCCTGCAGTGCGCCTTGCGTTGGCATGCTGTCCAAATCCAGCGGAATGCTAATTTTGCCGGTCAGATGCAGCGGCTGCGGGCTGTTGGGCGCAGTGAGCGTCAGGCTGTTCAGCGTCAGTTGCTGATGTTGATCCAGCAGCGCGTCAACGCTGATGTTGGGGCCTTGATATTGCAGGCTCTGGCCTTCTGGCGTGGCGTGTATTTGCAGTTTACCGGCATAGAATTGCCACGGCAGCACCGAGAGGTCCTTGATGGTGATATCCAGCAGCGGCAGTTGCTTTTGCAGTTGGTCGAGCGCCAACGGGGCACTGTTAGCCTCACCGGCAGGCAATTTTGATAGGCAGGCCGTATCGACATGCAGCTTGTCGCCGATCAGTTGCCAACGCCCTTGCTGATAAGCCAATCGGGTTGGGCCGGCGCTGGCAAGCAGGCAGTCTTGCGCTAAAAAGCGGGCACCATCCAATTGCAAAGCGCCCTGCCGCCATTGTAATTTGCCCGACAAAACCAACTGGCTGCCCTGTGGTAACCAGTGCGAGAGCACACGCGGTAGCCAGCGCGGCAGAGTTTGCCACAGCGCCATTAGCAGGATCAGCACACTCACCACAATCCCTATGAATACTTTCAATCGCTTAGTCATTAAATGATTGCTTCATTCCTGAGTTAGGCGCCCTTTAGCCGGGCCAAAGGCCATTTAGGCTAAGTCTATGCCTGAATTGGCAATAATGATGGCATGAATTTGACATAGGGTGAAGCCGAGACCGAAGAAGATGCCTTGCACCGGGGCTTTTATAGCCATTGCTGCGGATACTGTAAGCTTTAGTTACATATTCATCACATGAATATGACCTGTTTCAGACTTTTGTTATTGTCGTTACATTTGATCATTAATAGTCTTGCAAGCATTCTAACAAAAGTCAGCAATTAGCTAACTATACTAGAGAAGCCATTCCCCACCCCCCGTGGGGATTTTTTTTGCTCCGGCCGAGAGCCTGCCCCCGTCATCTACCACGAATATTCGCCATGTTCCGGCGTCGCCAGCTACCCTTAATTGATACCGCCCCAGGCGATGACAGTTACCCCTTTTTAGCGTTACCGAAACCGGCTAACCAATTGTAGAATTTACTAAAATCTGTTAATTTGATCACAAAAATCACGCTGGAGAAACCACGATGAAATTGGCGATATACAGCACTAAACAGTATGACCGTAAATATCTCGAACTGGTGAATCAGCAGTTTGGCTACGAGCTGGAGTTTTTCGACTTCCTGCTCAGTAAAAGAACTGCCAAAAACGCCGCCGGTTGCAAAGCCATCTGCATCTTCGTTAACGACGACGGCAGCCGTGAAGTCCTTGAAGAACTGGCGGCGCTGGGGGTTGAAATTCTGGCTCTGCGCTGTGCCGGTTTCAATAACGTGGATCTGGACGCCGCCAAAGAATTGGGCATCAAAGTGGTACGCGTACCAGCCTATTCGCCGGAAGCGGTCGCTGAACACGCCGTGGGTATGATGATGTGCCTGAATCGTCGTATTCACCGCGCCTATCAGCGCACCCGCGATGCCAACTTTTCGCTCGAGGGGTTGATCGGCTTCAATATGCATAATCGCACCGCCGGGGTGATTGGTACCGGTAAAATTGGCATCGCCACCATGCGGATCCTGAAAGGGTTTGGCATGAAACTATTGGCTTATGATCCCTACCCAAGCGAACAAGCGCTGGAGATGGGGGCCGAATATGTCGATCTGAAAACGCTGTACGCACAGTCCGACGTGATCACCCTGCACTGCCCGTTGACGCCGGAAAACCACCATCTGCTGGACAGTGATGCTTTCACCCTGATGAAAAACGGCGTGATGATTATCAACACCAGCCGTGGCGCACTGATTGACTCCTCGGCGGCGATTGATGCCTTGAAACAGCAGAAAATCGGCGCACTGGGAATGGATGTGTATGAGAATGAACGCGATCTGTTCTTTGAAGACAAATCCAATGACGTGATCCAGGACGATATCTTCCGCCGCCTGTCAGCCTGTCACAACGTGTTGTTTACCGGCCATCAGGCTTTCCTGACCGAAGAGGCGCTGACCAGCATATCGGAAACCACGCTGAAAAATATTCACCAATTGGAACAGGGCGAGAACTGCCCTAATCAGCTCAATGCCTGATATCTTTAACAAGGAAAGTCGATGAAAAAGTCCATCTCAGTGGCGTTAACGGCGCTGCTGTTAGCGGGGTGTGGAATGAGCCAGAACGGTAAAACGGTGACAGAAAGCGATCTGCTGCATCACAATTTTGCGCTGCAAAGCGTCGATGGCGTGGCGGTGAAATCACGCCGCGGTAACGGCCCCAACCTTGAGTTCGGTGAGAAACTGCACGTTTCCGGCGCCATGTGTAACCACTTCTTTGGTAGCGGCCAATTGCAAGATGGCGTGTTGACGGTGCCAGGGCTGGCTTCGACCCGCATGGCCTGCTCAGACCCGCAGCTCAACCAGTGGGATTGGGTGATTGGCGACGTGCTGGGCAAAGGGGCAAAAGTCACCCTCAGCGCTCAGAAATTGACACTGAGCGGCAGCGGCCACGTCCTGGTCTATACCCAGCGAGACTGGGTGCAGTAACCCCCCCCTGTTCACCAGGCCCTGGCGGCCTGGTGTTCTTTCCGGTTTAACCGGCGGTTGAGCAGGCTCCCTGACCCAGGGTCCATTCTTCACATTGCTTACCATTCGGCATCTGGCACATTCTTACCGCCTCGCCGTTTAAATTGTGCGTCACGGTAGTGGTTCCGCCCACGCTGGCGCAGTTCGCGCTGGTCTGTAAGGTATTGATTCTGGCACTGTTGCCCTGCTGTACTGGCTCTTCATTTTTGCTGCTGCATGCGGCCAAAAGCAATACGGCACCGGCCAGCAACCATTTTGATGTTGTCATTATTCCACTCCTGAACCCGGAACTACGCTGTGTAAAATCGCCATTGCTGATAACTCGCATCACTTTATACGGACACGTTTCGTTATCTTTGATGCAAACCTATTTAATCTAGCCTGATATATAAATAATGAAAATATATTCCTGCGATTATTTGGCGTTTATTTGAACATTGCGATCATTCTTGTGGTCATCGCGGCTTTCACGCACCTCACAGAGCAGCCACCGTGCAGTCTGGGCGACAAGAGCGATGACAGGTTTGAAGGTGGGGGTTGGGAACAATGGGCAGACTGGGAATTGTCAGACAATAGTAAAAAAACAGCGTTGGTTTTGTTACTGGATGAATATAACTGATTCATTATTTTCAGTTATTATCACTGAGGATTTCAGCCAGCGTCACTGAATGTCACGCTGGCTATTTTTACTTTAAAATAACAATTAATGCGCTGCCGTTTTCGACAACAAATTAATCACCAACACACCGGCAATAATTAAGCCCATCCCGAGAACTGCCGGTAAATCCAGTTTTTGCTGATAAACAAATACCGCTGCAATTGATACCAGAACAATGCCCATACCTGACCAGATAGCGTAGACAATGCCCAGAGGCATGGTTTTAACCACCATTGACAGCCCCCAAAAAGCGACCGCGTAACCGACCACCACCACCAGCGACGGCCATAGACGGGTAAAGCCCTCAGAGGCTTTCAACATAGTGGTGGCGACCACTTCCGCCACAATCGCCATGGCTAAATACATAAATCCGCTCATCGTTTTTTCTTCCGTAAGTTCACCTGTTTGACAGTATGACGTGCTGGAAATAAATTGTCGTTAAACAACCATGACAATTCGTCTTTACGACGTAATTTTAATGCAGGAAATATCAACTTACAGTAACTCTCGTCGATTTTCCCACCGCCACACAAATGCGATAAAGGGCCAATATATCCCTCTGCTAGACTTTGTTAATTACTGCAAGAGGTGACTTTTGCGGCTTTTTGAGCAATGAAAGGTAAAGTCGATGATTACTACAGATGGTAATAACGCAGTCGCTTCCGTCGCCTATCGCACCAGCGAAGTGATTGCCATCTACCCGATTACCCCCAGTTCGACCATGGCGGAACAGGCCGATGCCTGGTCCGGCGACGGCCGTCAGAATATCTGGGGCGACGTACCGCGAGTGGTGGAAATGCAGTCGGAAGGCGGTGCAATCGCCACGGTCCACGGTGCATTGCAAACCGGCGCACTGTCGACCTCATTTACCTCGTCGCAGGGCCTGCTGCTGATGATCCCGACGCTGTACAAACTGGCCGGTGAACTGACGCCGTTTGTCCTGCACGTCGCCGCACGCACTATCGCCACGCACGCGCTGTCGATTTTCGGCGACCATTCCGACGTGATGGCGGTACGCCAGACCGGCTGCGCCATGCTGTGTGCCAGTAACGTGCAGGAAGCACAGGACTTTGCGTTGATTTCTCAAACGGCGAGCCTCAACAGTCGCCTGCCGTTTATTCACTTTTTTGATGGTTTCCGCACCTCGCATGAAATCAACAAGATCGTCCCGTTGAGCGACGATGCCCTGCGCCAGATGCTGCCGCAGGAGGCAATTGATGCGCACCGCAGCCGCGCGCTGTCGCCGGACCATCCCGTGGTGCGCGGTACCTCCGCCAACCCGGATACCTATTTCCAGTCCCGTGAGGCCACCAACCCCTGGTACGACGGTGCCGGCCAGCACGTGATTGATGCGATGGACAAGTTTGCCCAGATCACTGGCCGGGCATATCAGCCTTTTGAATATTACGGCCATCCGCAAGCCGAACGCGTAGTGATCCTGATGGGGTCTGCTATCGGTACCTGCGAAGAGGCGATCGACGCCCTGCTGACGCGCGGAGAAAAAGTCGGCGTACTGAAAGTACGGCTGTTCCGACCCTTTTCCGCGCAATACCTGCTCAGCGTGCTGCCGGAAAGCGCAACGAAAATCGCCGTACTGGATCGCACCAAAGAGCCAGGCGCGCTGGCGGAACCGCTGTATCTGGACGTAATGACCGCGCTGGCCGAAGCCTTCAGCCGGGGTGAACGCGCCAACATGCCGACGGTGATCGGTGGCCGTTATGGGTTGTCCTCGAAAGAGTTCGGGCCGGACTGCGCGTTGGCGGTATTTAAAGAACTGACGCTCGACAAACCGCGCCCGCGTTTTACCGTCGGTATTTTTGACGATGTGACCGGCCTTTCCCTGCCCCTCAGTGAAGAAACCCTGCCACAGCGTGCCTCACTGGAGGCGTTATTCTACGGCCTGGGTAGCGACGGGTCGGTTTCCGCCACCAAAAACAACATCAAAATCATCGGCAACAGCACGCCGCTGTACGCACAGGGCTATTTTGTCTACGACTCGAAAAAGGCCGGAGGCCTGACGGTATCGCATCTGCGCGTCAGTGAGCAGCCGATTAACTCGGCCTATCTGGTCAGCCGCGCCGACTTTGTCGGCTGTCACCAATTGCAGTTTATCGATACCTACCAGATGGCGGAACGCCTGAAACCCGGCGGCATTTTCCTGCTCAATACCCCGTACGGTGCGGAAGAAGCCTGGTCGCGGCTGCCTCAGGAAGTGCAGGCGGTGCTGCAACAGCGCCAGGCGCGATTTTACATCATTAACGCCGCCAAACTGGCGCGGGAATGCCGACTTGGCGCGCGCATCAATACCGTGATGCAGATGGCGTTTTTCCACCTGGCCCAGATCCTGCCGGGCGATGTGGCATTGCAGCAATTGCGCGACGCCATTGCCCGCAGCTACAGCAGCAAAGGCCAGGATATTGTTGAACGCAACTGGCAGGCACTGGCCGCTACGTTCGATGCACTGATTGAGATCCCACTGCAGCCGATAGACGACAGCAGCCCAATGCGACCGCCGGTGGTGTCCGACGCCGCGCCTGACTTTGTCAAAACCGTCACCGCCGCGATGCTGGCCGGATTGGGCGATGCACTGCCAGTGTCCGCCTTCCCGCCGGACGGCACCTGGCCAGTGGGCACCACACAGTGGGAAAAACGCAACATCGCCGAGGCGATCCCCATCTGGAAGCCGGATCTGTGCACCCAGTGCAACCACTGCGTTGCCGCCTGTCCGCACTCCGCCATTCGCGCCAAAGTGGTTCAGCCGGAGGCCATGGAACATGCCCCTGCCTCGCTGCAGTCGCTGGATGTAAAAGCGCGAGATATGCGCGGCCAGAAATACGTGCTGCAGGTGGCACCGGAAGACTGTACCGGTTGCAACCTGTGCGTTGAAGTTTGCCCGGCGAAAGACCGCCAGGATCCTGATATCAAGGCCATCAACATGGCGCCACGGCTGGAGCATCTGGCCGTGGAAAAAGAACACTACGACTTCTTCCTGCAACTGCCGGAGATCGACCCGGCGCAGCTCGAACGGATCGATATTCGTACCTCACAGCTGATTTCGCCGTTGTTCGAATACTCCGGCGCCTGTTCCGGCTGCGGTGAAACGCCGTACATCAAGCTGTTGACCCAGCTTTATGGCGACCGATTGCTGATTGCCAATGCCACCGGCTGCTCATCCATTTACGGCGGCAACCTGCCCACCACGCCTTACACCACCAATGCCGAAGGGCGTGGCCCGGCCTGGGCCAACTCGCTGTTTGAGGACAACGCCGAATTCGGTCTGGGCTTCCGCCTGACTGTCGACCAACACCGCAGCCGCGTATTGCGCCTGTTGAACACGCTGGCACCGCAGTTGCCGACACAATTGGTTAATGCCCTGCAGATGGAGGATATCGCACCGGAACCGCGCCGCCGGCAGATTGCTGAACTGCGCGGCCTGTTGGCGAAAATCGAAGGTAACGATGCACGCCAACTGGCAACCGACGCCGATTATCTGGTGGATAAGTCCATCTGGCTGATTGGCGGCGATGGCTGGGCTTACGACATCGGGTTCGGTGGGTTGGATCACGTCCTCAGCCTGACCGAAAACGTCAACGTACTGGTGCTGGATACCCAATGTTATTCCAACACCGGTGGCCAACAGTCGAAAGCTACCCCGCTGGGCGCAGTCACCAAGTTCGGTGAGCACGGCAAGCGCAAGGCGCGTAAGGATCTGGGCGTCAGCATGATGATGTATGGCCATGTGTATGTGGCGCAAATCTCGCTGGGTGCGCAGCTCAACCAGACGGTGAAAGCGATTCAGGAAGCCGAGGCCTATCCCGGCCCATCACTGATTATCGCCTACAGCCCCTGCGAAGAGCACGGTTACGATCTGGCGCTCAGCCACGACCAGATGAAGCAGTTGACCGCCACCGGTTTCTGGCCGCTGTACCGCTTCGATCCGCGCCGTGCCGATGAGGGCAAAGCTGCGCTGGTACTGGACTCCCGGCCACCAAACAGCAACCTGACCGAAACGCTGCTGAAAGAACAGCGCTTCCGCCGCCTGAACTCACAGCAGCCGGAGGTGGCCAGCGCGCTGTATCAGGCCGCAGAGAAAGAGCTGAAGGAGAAGTACGACTTCCTCAGCCTGCTGGCCGGCAAAGGGGAAAAATCTTCCGCCGAGTAAGTCATCGGGGTGCGACCGGTTCGCGCCCCGCTTCCAGCCAGCTTTGCCGCTGTGCCTCTTTCACCGCCCCCCGTACGTAGCTCACCTTTCCCTGCCATTGCGTGGCATCAAATTGCGCCTTTTCAATCACCGCTTGATAACGCGTGGCTTTCAGCATGCTGTCGGCCTGGATCAGCAGTGGAACGATACGAACCCCCACCCGATCCAGACTCGGGTAAGGCCATGGATGTGCCACATCTACATAGGGTGCCATGAAATCCAGTGCCGCCAACAATGAACTGCCTTGTTCGGTTCGGTAGTGCCAGAGATCAATCCCCTGCCGTTGTGCCAAACCAGCCATCAGCACCAAGGCTTGCAAGTTAAAATAGCTGTAGTGGAACGACCGGGTGCGCAGCAACTCCTGCGGCTGCGAACCATTGACGGCAAGCTGCAAGTCCAGCTTTTGCTGCGTCAGCGTCGCCATATCGCGCACGACCTGATCACGCCCGAGCCAGCTGGCGATGCCCGCCACCTGTACCGCATACCAACTGCCGTGATTATTCTTTGCGGCAGCCTCCTGCTTGCCGGCCGGACTGTGCAATAGCCAATCCAGATAACGGCCAAACCATTGCCGCAGCTGGCTTTCATCTTGCGCCGTCCAGCCCGGTGTCTGCTGCAGCAATAACAGGCTGTCGACAATGCGGGTGGCAAAATAACGTCCGTCCAGAATACCGTTCCCCCGGCCGTTGTCGCGCCCCGGAATGCCCTGAGCGTAGTTGAGGTTAGGATTCATCCGCGTTGATGGGGTGATAAACCAGGTGCGCAGCAACGCTATCGCCCGATCGCTATAGCGCCGTTGACCGGAGAAATACCCCGCCAGCGCCAGCGTCTGAACCCGCTGGGTGAACTCCGCCAAACGCACGCCGTCGCTTTGTTCATTCTTACTGGCCGGATTGACCTGTCCATCGCGGCGGATCCAGGGCAGCCCGTTGGCTTTACTCGCATCCGGCCACCAATAAGCCCCGAGGCTCAGATAGTCATGCTTATCGCCGCTCGGCGGCGTCAAACCTTTATCCGTGACGCTGAGCAACGGCTTTTGCAGCGCGCTGTCGGCGTCATGCATCAGTCGTTGGTAGTTGGCATCCCCTTGAGTCTGTGCTTTTACCTGTAACAGCTGCGGCTGCTGCAAGAAAATACAGCATTCAGTGGCGCTGGCGGCCAGCGGGGTCAGGCAAAACAAGAGGCCTGCCTGCAGGCAGATGCGTATCATCAAACGGGCTCCCCATTATGATCAGAGGTGATTGAGATTATCCTGCCCGGTTTTGTGTTTCCCGACAGATAAAAAACGTTTCCGGGCGTAAAAACACCGCTACATTCGGCTCTGCAAGCCACATCCTAAAAACTTTCCGAGAGGATCATCTTGCCCAACAAGTGGATAGCTGTGGATCCTCTCGCCCCTGACTTTCTTTATGGTTGTAATGGCTAAAACTTGCTTATACTGTATATAAAAACAGTATAGAGAAATGCACCATGAAACACTTTTCCCCCACGCCAACCCCAGAGAAACAGTTCATTCCGCTTTACGCCGATAACGTCCCGGCGGGCTTTCCCAGCCCCGCGCAAGACTATATACACGCGCGGATCGACCTCAACGAGTACTGCATTAGTCATCCTTCGGCGACTTATTTTCTGATCGCTTCAGGAGAAAGCATGATCGAAGCCGGGATCACCGACGGATCCATGCTGGTGGTCGATCGCAGTATTGGTGCCTGTCACGGCGATATCGTGATCGCCAGCATCGCAGGCGAGTTCACGGTTAAACGCCTGTGCCTGCATCCTGTCAAACAGCTTGAGCCGATGAATCCAAACTTTCGGCCAATACCGCTGCGCGAGGACAGCGACGATCAGAACATCGTCGGCGTGGTGGTTTCAACCATCACCAGGCTGAAATAATGTACGCCCTGGCCGATGTAAACAACTTCTATGCGAGTTGTGAAACGCTGTGGCGTCCGGATCTGCGTGGCCGACCGATCGTTGTGCTGTCGAACAACGACGGCTGTGTGGTGGCACAGAGCAAAGAGGCAAAGGCCCTGGGCCTGAAAACAGGCGCGCCCTATTTCAAAATAAAACATGATTTTGAGCGTGCCGGGGGGATCGCATTCAGCAGCAACTACGAGCTGTACGCCGATATGTCGATGCGAGTGATGGCCGTGCTCGAAGAAATGGCGCCGCGGACCGAAATTTACTCTATCGACGAAAGCTTCCTTGAGCTTGCCGGGGTACAAAACTGTGTCGATTTGGCCACGTTCGGGCGCCAGGTTCGCGCCCGCGTTTTGCAATGCACCGGCCTCACCGTCGGCGTCGGTATTGCCCAGACCAAGACGCTGGCAAAGCTGGCGAACTACGCGGCGAAAAAATGGAGTCAGACCCAAGGCGTGGTTGACCTTTCCAACCAGGAGCGACAGCGAAAATTAATGGAGAGAGTACCGGCGGCAGAAGTCTGGGGTATCGGACGCCGCATCACCAAAGAGCTGCAGACTATGGGGATCGAAACCGCACTGCAGCTGGCGGATGCCAGCACCACGATGATCCGCAAGCATTTCAGCGTGGTGGTTGAACGCACGGTGCGTGAACTGCGCGGTGAGCCCTGCTTGTCACTCGAAGAGTTTGCCCCAACCAAACAACAGATCATTTGCAGCAGATCATTTGGTGAACGCGTCACTGAATACCAGGATATGCATCAGGCGATCTGTATGCACGCTTCCCGTGCGGCAGAGAAACTGCGTGCAGAACACCAATATTGCCGGAATATCAATGCATGGGTTAAAACCAGCCCCTTCTCGGCTAATGAAAAGTATTACGGCAACACCGCGAGCATCAGGCTCAGTACCCCGACGCAAGATACGCGCGACATCATCGCCGCTGCGATTCGATGCCTTGATAAGATATGGCAGCCCGGTCACCGCTATCTAAAAGCCGGCGTTATGCTACAAGACTTTTACTCGCAAGGTGTCGCTCAGTTGGACCTGTTCGATGAGTATCAGCCACGGCCTAACAGCGCACGTTTAATGGCCGCGTTGGATAAAATCAATCAGTCCGGGCATGCCGGGATCTGGTTTGCCGGGCAAGGAAACCAACAGACATGGTCGATGAAACGTGAGTTTCTCTCTCCCGCTTACACCACGCGGGTGGCCGATTTACCGCGTGCCCGCGTGTACTGAAGCAAGCAAACCGCCTTTGCTGCCTCGGGTGTATGGATGAAATACCCAAGCAGCCCATAGAATGCTAAACTCGCTGCCTAAAACTTTATGCCCATAGTGCCCCCAATTGAGAACGAGCACGATTTAAATGTCAGAACAACAAACAGTTAGTCAAAAAGAGCAGTACAATCTGAACAAATTGCAAAAGCGCCTGCGTCGTAACGTGGGCCAGGCGATCGCCGATTTCAACATGATTGAGGAAGGCGACCGCATCATGGTTTGCCTGTCCGGCGGCAAAGACAGCTACACCATGCTGGAGATTTTGCGCAACCTGCAGCAAAACGCCCCGGTCAATTTCTCACTGGTTGCGGTCAACCTCGATCAGAAACAACCCGGTTTCCCCGAGCATATTCTGCCGGCCTATCTGGAAAGCCTGGGGGTGGAATACCAGATTGTTGAGGAAAACACCTACAGCATCGTCAAGGACAAAATCCCTGAGGGTAAAACCACCTGCTCACTGTGTTCACGCCTGCGCCGCGGTATCCTTTACCGCACCGCTACCGAGCTGGGGGCCACCAAAATTGCCCTTGGTCACCACCGTGACGACATTCTGCAGACGCTGTTCCTCAACATGTTCTACGGCGGCAAGCTGAAAGGCATGCCACCCAAGCTGATGAGCGACGATGGCAAACACGTGGTTATTCGCCCGCTGGCTTATTGCCGTGAAAAAGACATTGAGCGTTTCTCGGTTGCCAAAGGCTTCCCGATTATCCCGTGCAACCTGTGCGGCTCGCAGCCTAATCTGCAACGCCAGGTGATTGGCGATATGCTGCGCGACTGGGATAAACGTTACCCTGGCCGTCTGGAAACCATGTTCAGCGCGATGCAAAACGTAGTACCTTCGCACCTGAGTGACTACAACCTTTTTGATTTCAAAGGGATTCACCACGGCAGCGAAGTGGTTGACGGTGGCGATCTGGCCTTTGACCGTGAAGATATTCCAATGCAACCGATCGGCTGGCAACCGGAAGATGCGGATGACACCGCCCCGGTGCGTTTAGACGTACTCGAAATCAAGTAAGTCGTTATTCCGCCCGCACGCTGTGGGCGGAAATTTCCCTTCATCAGTTTTCGATCCCGCTCGCAATTTCAGCAGAATTCATCAGACAGTGCCGTTTTTATCCTATACTGTGTTTTTATACAGTCACTGGAGATTACCGATGAACATCACCCCTTGCTTGTCTCACGTTTCTCTCGGCAGCAATCATTTTGACGCCGCAGCCGACTTTTACGACCGAACCCTTGCCGCACTAGGTTGCCGACGGGTGTTGGAACACCCTGGCGCCATTGGCTATGGACGTGACTATCCGGAGTTCTGGTTGCAGGTGCCGATCGACGGTAAACCGGCCACTACCGGCAATGGCCTGCACGTGGGTTTTTTCGCCACCAGCAAACAGCAGGTCGATGATTTTTACCGTCAGGCGCTGCAGGCCGGTGCGACAGATGAAGGGGCCCCCGGTTCGCGGCCACACTATGGCGAAGCCTATTATGGCTGCTTTGTTCGGGATCTGGACGGACATAAGATCGAGGCCAGTTTCTGGGATGAGAGTGCGGCCTGACGGGGCAAATTGCAGACAAAAAAATGCCGGTGATTAAACCGGCATCGTATGAATCAATGTGCTATGCAGTAATTCTAAATATAAGAAAGTAAGACAATTATGGAGCACAACGCCCATCGCTTGACGTTGCATTCACCTGCGAGATAGATCATGCCCCATTTCCCCCCGGCAAAAGTTGATATCGCTCAATGTTAACCGGGTTATCAGCGTTTTTTGGCTACAGCCAGCGGCGTCGCTTCAGCCACCAGCCCAGGCCGAACACCAATCCGGTCAGCGTCAGGCAAAATGTAGCAAAACCAAAAGGGTTGCCGCCGCCTGGAATGCCGCCCAGGTTGACGCCGAACAACCCGGTCAAAAAGGTCGTCGGCAAAAATACCATCGCCAATAATGACATAGTGTAGGTGCGGCGGTTCATGGCATCGGCCATCACGGTGGTGATTTCGTCAGAAAGGATCGCAGTACGGGCAATACTGCCGTCCAAATCATCCAGCCCGCGCCCTAACCGATCGGCAATATCCTGCATGCGGCGACGGTCGTCATCATTCATCCATGGCAGACGATCGCTGGCCAGCCGGGAAAATACATCACGCTGCGGTGCCATATAGCGGCGCAGTACGATCAGCTGTTTGCGGATCAGCGCCAGTTGCCCGCGTTCAGGTACCTGCTGCTCCAACAGCGAATCTTCCAGATCGATGATCTTGTCATGCAGATCCTCGATAAACTCGCTGGCGTGATCGGTCAGCGCATCCGATATTTCCACCAGCCAGTTGCCGCTGTTGGTCGGCCCGCTGCCGCTTTGCAGATCGTTCACCACCTGGTCGATGGAGTAGACCTTGCGATGGCGGGTGGAAACGATCAGTTTGTCCGTCATATAGACGCGAACGGTCACCAACTGATCCGGCCGCGAATTGGCGTTAAAGTTAATGCTCCGCAGTGTAATCATGGTGCCATCGCCCACCTTACTGACGCGTGGCCGCGAACTCTCTCCAGACAGCGCCTCTCTGACCGCATCCGGCAGCAGCGGCGTGGTGGCCAGCCATTCGGCGCTGGCAGGGTGAGCATAATCGAGATGCAGCCAGCAAGGCTCATCGCAGGTGACTTTGTCATCGTAATCAATCGATGTTACACCGCCCTTGCCATCGAGCTGGTAGGCATACACTGCGTCGGGAACCTGTAACTCGCGCCCCTCAATGACTTCCATTCCTCATCCCCTCTGCTGTTCAGTTATTCCAGAGTCTAGCGTTATTAGTATGCAGATCAAAGACCAAGCTGTAAGGGTTGATTTCTCGCTCGGCCCCGAACTCACTATACTTGTGCATGCCAAGGAGTGATTGAATGCCCAACAGGAGAAAATCATGTTTGATATTAGTGCCGCGGATATTTTGAAGGGGGTATTTCTCCCTCTCATTACCCTGTTCATCACCATCGTCAAAACGCCGTTTCGCATCAGGCAAGAAAACCACGGCAAATTACGGGCCTTGCTCGAGTCGGTGGAATCTAACAAAGGTGAACGTATCCAACTGCTGCTGTTCAGGGATTATATGCGTAGCAAAAACGCCAGCCTGCTTGAACTTCAACAACTGCTGGCGCTGCCAGATGCTATTCGGGCGCTGGAACTTTATCGCTTTACCCACTCTCAACAACAGATACTGCGGGTGACACCCAATGGTTTCATGTTGAGCGCGCGGGCAGATAATGGCTTTAAACGTTTTTTGCTGTCATGCCGGTATTTCGTGCAGTATCTATTTTTCGTTAGCCTGTTGGTCTTGTTACCCGCTCTGGCACAGTTAGGTATGCAACAGTTGGGCGTGACCATTACGCCATCATCGGTTTCATTCTTGCCAGGTGCAAAAATAGCCAACTACGGGCAATTGCTCTTCCCGGTCTTATTATTCCTTATGACCATGGGATGGTTGTTATACATGACGTTCAAGCAGCTGTCGCAAGCCGGTGACACCGGTGCCGAAACGCGCTTCTTTCGCTATTATCAACAAGCGCTGGAAGCAAGTAGGGCCCGTGAGTTGCTGAAGCAATTACGCGAATTTTTAGGTACCGCGGCAGGATGATGACAATGAAAGCAATTACGTTACTCTACCGTCCGCTGAGCCTGATTGGGCTCTTGTGCGCTTTCTGCCTGCACGCCAGCCCAACCCTGAACCACTATACCGACACTTACCAACTACAACTGGCGGGGTCAGGCCAACTGCCGTATTTTGTGGCTAAACCGCAGGCTAGCTCACCACACTCGGCTTTGGTCGTCATTCATGGCCACCCGCGAGATGCCGGTAAAACCCTACAGGCCGCAATTAAGGCCGCCCAACTGTCTGCCAGAACTGATGACACGCTGCTGGTCGCCCCACTGTTCCCCGTCAGCGACAGCCAGGCCGCACACTGCCATTCACCGGGTGTCCCCCCAGCACAGGCAGGTGATGCGCTGTGGAGCTGCAGTTCCTGGATTGAGGGTGGCCTGGACTCTCTCGGTCAAACCAACTCATTTGCCGCACTAGATCGTCTGGTTACCGAACTGAAAATAAAATGGCCGCAAATACAATCGGTCACCGTCGCTGGGTTTTCTGCCGGTGCGCAGTTTGTGCAGCACTATGTTGGGTTCGCCAAACCACCTGCCGGCGTGACCCTGCGTTATGTCATATCCGATCCGGGCAGTTGGCTCTATTTTGATAGTCATCGACCGCAACCGATTAAAAACGCACACCCTGCCAACTGGCGCGACTGTAACCAAAAAGGACACTGTAGCTTTGATTGGGTTGAAGGTAATACGGACACCTGCCCGAACGTCAATAGGTGGAAATACGGTATTGATTCTACGCCCCCCTTTCTCGATCAAAACCCTGAGTCCGTGCGTCACCGCTATGCAGCAGCGGAGATCATCTATATGGAGGGCGAGAAGGATACCGGCAATGCGCCAGGTACATTCTACAAAATACTCGACAAGTCCTGCGCGGCAGAGGCCCAAGGCCTCTATCGACTACAACGCGGTATTGCCTATGCCGCTTACGATCGGCGATTTATTGCCCCGCACGCCAAGCGTGATTTGCTGATTATTCCTGGTTGTGCACATGATGTGGCCTGCGTGTTTCCATCTTCTCTTGGTCGCAAGGCATTATTTAAGCAAAATGCAGACTAATAATAACCGTGATGAAATAAAAGCAGTTCCAATCCAAGCGGATATAGTGAATAAAGCGCTGGCTAAGATATCATTATTATGACTTAACATATCAACAGCAATTTTAATTCAAATTAACAATAAAAAATTAACACAAAGCTGTTCCAGCTCAAATTTCAGAGGCATATACTACCCTAACTACGAGGAGGTAGTTATGTTACGTGACCATTTAAAATTAGATGACAGCGATACGCTGGAAAAAATCCGCAGTGTCCGTTTCCAAAATCAGGGCCAAGAAGAAATCAGTGAGTTTATCGTCAAGAATGCCTATGGGGCACAGGTTGGCAACGTCTCAGTCCATGACCATCTGAGTACTCGTCGCTCCTATCCAACCAGCTATCGCATTACCCAAACAGATATGACAGGTCGCGTACTGGTCGACGCCATGCGAGACAGCTTATAACCTATAAATAACGCCAAGCGCCGTACAACTATTAATTACCCAAATAAAGATATCGCCTGTTTGCTTTTAAAGGAGTCATTGCCATTGTTAACATAAATTCCAGGAAAATTATTTCATCATTCGACAAGTAAACATAATCCGACCCCGATTGACGGAGCCGGATTAAATATTATCAGTGTTTGGTTATATACATCGTCTGGCTGTAAGCCACGTCTTCCGGATTGGTGATCGGGTAGCCTTTCACCCAGGGTTTGATCAGTCGGCCATTGGTATACTGATAAATTGGCGCGATCGGTGCCTGTTCGGCGATGATCTGCTCAAGTTTGTTGTAATCAGTGGTCAAGGCTGCCGGACTGGTTTCTCGGCTGGCCTGCGCGAGCAGTTTGTCGTAATCCGCACTGTTGAATTTGGCGATATTACCGCTGTGGGTGGAGCTTAACAGCGACAGGAAGGTCGAGGCTTCATTGTAATCGCCGACCCAGGAAGCACGCACCACGTCGAAATTGCCGGTGTTACGGCTATCGATATAGGTTTTCCATTCCTGATTTTGCAGCTTGACGTCAATACCGAGCGTTTTCTTCCACATTGAAGCCACGGCAATCGCAATTTTCTGATGGCTTTCCGACGTGTTGTACAACAGCGTCAGTTTCAGCGGATTGTTCGGACCATAACCTGCAGCCTGCATCAACGCCTTGGCCTGGGCGTCCAGTTCGGCCTGGGGTTGCTGTTGCAACAGGCTCACTTCCGGTTTAAACCCGGCGGTGACATCCGGTGTGAAGTGGTAAGCCGGTTTTTCACCGGTCCCCAACACTTTTTCGGCGATAATCTTGCGATCGATAGCGTAAGACAATGCCTTGCGCACCCGCACATCGTTAGTCGGCGCGCGTTGGGTGTTAAAAGCATAATAATAGGTGCCGAGCTGATCCGGGGTATAGACCTGCTTTGGAATGTCTTTCAGCAGCTTTTGGTACATGTTTTTCGGGAAGGACTCGGTGATATCGATATCGCCGGCCAGATAACGCTTGGTGGCGTTGGATTCCTGATTAATCGGCACAAAGGTCACTTTGGTCAGCACCGTGTGCGCATGATCCCAATAGTGATCGTTTGGTGTCAGTACCAGTTTCTCGTTAACGACCCGTTCCTGCAGTTTAAACGCGCCGTTACCGACCAGGTTGCCGACCTTGGTCCAGTCGTTGCCAAATTTCTCTACCACCGCCTTGTTGACCGGGAACAGGCTGAAGTTGGCCGTCAGGCTGACAAAATACGGCACCGGTTTGTTCAACTGCACTTTGAAAGTGTAATCATCCAGCGCGGTGACGCCCAGCTTATCGGCAGGCAGCTTGCCGGTAATGATCTCATCGGCGTTTTGGATGCCGGCCAACTGGGCAAACCAGGCAAAAGGTGACAAGTTCTTTGGTTCAACCAGCCGCTGCCAACTGTAAACGAAGTCTTTCGCCGTGACAGGGTCACCGTTAGACCAGCGCGCATCTTTACGCAGGGTGAAAATATAGGTTTGGTTATCGGTGGTTTGCCAGCGGGTGGCGACGCCGGGGATCACCTTGCCGTTGGCATCCTGGTTCACCAGCCCTTCAAACAGATCGCGCGCCAATTGCGCTTCCGGCAGGCCAACCGCTTTAATGGGATCGAGTGAGGCCGGCTCATCTTTGATATGGCGAACTATTTCCTGTTTCTCCGCCAGCGTGGTACCTGGGGGAACCTGAGCCGCCATGGCGCTGCTCAACCCTGCGCCAATCGCCACGGCACACAGCGCCAAACGAAAACCCTGTTGAATTTTTTTTCTCGTCATTCTGATTTATCCCCCGTTAACCATCTGAATTTTTTATCTTATAGCACAAGATTAGTCTCACCTAGAGTTCCCGGCGGACAAGATGTAAAAACTGGGGGCCAGGCAATAAAAATGCCCGCACGACGGTGTCGATACGGGCATTTTCTGTTAGTCGGCTTTATTAGTCGTAAAGGTGAATACTATTGATGCGGTAGCTGAATTCTTCACCCTCTTCTTCATCAAAAATGGTGAAGAAGCCTTTCTCTGCCAATGGCTTGGCATGAATATCGGTTTTCTGCATCTGGCGCGACTCGGCATCGTCAAAACCATAGTCGAGATAGAAGCTGTTTTTCTGGTAATCGACGTGCAGGGTAAACGGATAGTTGGACTCATCGCCACGCCCGTCGTCGTTTTTCACCACGCCAAACCATTCCCCCTGACGGATCTGGTTTTCCTCGTCCACGCCGCACAGCAGCGTGATGGTATCCTTCTCATTTTCGCTATAGCTGGCAACTATTCTGGCTACTGGCATGTTAAATCCCCTGTTTGGTTAGCTTTGCCGATAGTATAACAACAGCGAAATAGATGGCGTGGTTTTATTGGCTTCACCAATCAATGTTCAGCACGGTTTTGCCGCGTGAGCCACCGGCTTTGTTCTGCGCCAGCATTTCCGGTGCCTGTTTAATCGATACCAGACGTTCCACCGGCACCTGCAGCTCACCGCGCGCTACGCTCTGTAACAGTTGCGCCAGCTCATCCGCACTGATTTGCGCCTCAATATTGCCGCCACGCAGGCCTTGTTGCTGCATCTGCTCCGGGGCTGCCGACCAAATGGTGCTCAGCGCCACGCCGCCCTGATGCAGAATCACCAGTAAGGCGCTGAATGCCTCGGCATTGCTGACCAGGTCGATCATTCCGTCAATACCCTGCGGATACTGTTGTTGAACCTGCTGCAGCACGGGTGCCCGGTGATGGTCAATCACCTTCTCCGCCCCCAACTCGCGCAATGCTGTCTCTGTATCAGCACCGCCGGTGGCGATCACTTTCAGCCCCTGCCGTTTGGCCAATTGGATAACGAAACGCCCAACGCCGCCCGTCGCGCCCACCACCAGCAGCGTCGCACCCGCGCTCAGTTGCAGTTTCTCAACCAGTTTCAGCGCGGTACCGGCCGCAATCGGCATGGCCGCCGCCTTGGTCAAACTCACCTCATCAGGCACCTTTGCCAACACCGCATGTTGGTCGATCGCCGCATATTGGGCGTAGCTACCGGCACCGACAACGCCGAACATAAACTTGCCGGCCACCCGTTCATTGACGCTGAATCCGCTGACATCATCGGCGACCGCCTCCACCACGCCTGCGCCGTCAATACCGATCACCAAAGGGAAAACGTGTGGCAATTTCCCCTGCAGCATGCCGTCGGCTATCCGCCAGTCAACCGGGTTTAGCCCGGCAGCGGCCATTTTGACCAGGATCTGGCCGGGTTGTAGCGAAGGTTTGGCGATCTCTACCTGCTCTGGCGCAGCACCGAGTTGTTTGACTGCAATGGCTTTCATGAAGAACTCCAGTTTATCTGTTCATAATAGGAGTCAGTGTAGCGAACCCAAGATCGTCCGCCAGCCGTCAATAATCGGAATCACTGTTCAGAAATTTATGACAATCAATTTTGTCACTGGGTGAGAAATTGCTCTGGGAAAGTTAAGCGAAAGCGTAATACACTGAATAAAATGATAATCACTCTCGACCTTTAAATCAGGGACTACATCATGATCCAGCATCGACCGCGCAGTGAACGTGGCCAATTGGCCGTTGCAGGAGAGAATTACGGCAGTTCGCTGTTGGGGGCACCACTACTCTATTTCCCGGCGGCCGTTAGCGGTCCGGAAACCGGGCTGATTATTGCCGGTACCCACGGCGATGAGAGCGCCGCTATCGTCACCCTATCCTGCGCGCTGCGCAGCATTGCGCCAAACCAACTGCGCCACCATGTGGTACTGGCGGTCAATCCCGACGGTTGCCAACTCGGGCTGCGCGCCAACGCTAACGGGGTGGATTTGAACCGTAACTTCCCGGCGGCCAATTGGCGATCCGGGGATACGGTTTATCGTTGGAACAGCGCGGCGGAAGCGCGGGATGTAAAACTCTCAACCGGTGGCCGCCCAGGCTCCGAACCGGAAACCCAAGGGCTGTGTCATCTGATCCATCGGTTGAAACCGCACTGGGTGGTGTCGTTCCACGAGCCATTAGCCTGTATTGAAGACCCGGCCAGTTCACAGCTCGGCGTCTGGCTTTCGCATAAGTTTGCCCTGCCGCTGGTCACCAGCGTCGGTTACGAGACGCCGGGGTCATTCGGCAGTTGGTGCGCCGATTTGTCACTGCCTTGCATTACCGCAGAGTTCCCACCGATCTCGGCCGATGCCGCCAGCGAAAACTACCTCAACGCGATGGTAGAATTGCTAACTTATCCGGGCTAAACCGGCTATGGGGCGAGATTAATCGCCCCACATTCAAAATCCAGTCCCGGTTCAACGTCATTTGCCAGCCAGGTCGGGCCGTCCAAATCGACGAATCGCGCGCCCGGTGCCAGCGGCAATGCGGCATTGATCGCCCGCGAAGTGCACAACATGCAGCCGAGCATAATAGCAAACCCTTGTTGCCGCGCTTCCTGCGCCAGCGCTAATCCTTCGGTCAGGCCGCCCGTTTTATCCAGCTTGATATTGACCATCTGATAACGACCGACCAGCTTGGATAAATCACCGCGGGTGTGGCAGCTTTCATCGGCGCAAATTGGCAACGGGTGAATAAAGTTTTCCAGTGCGCTGTCATCCGTCGCCGGCAGCGGTTGCTCCAGCATCGCCACGCCCAGATCCGCCAACAGTTGGCAGCGCGCCGCCAGCCCCTCCGCCTGCCAGGACTCATTGGCATCGACAATCAACGTGGCATCCGGCACCGCCGCACGGATCGCCACCAGCCGTTCGCTGATCAGATGGTTATCCAGTTTGATTTTCAGCAAGCTGGCCCCTTGCTGCTCAAGTTCACGCGCGGCGAAGGCCATGGCTTCCGGCGAACCTATGCTGACGGTTTGCGCCATCAGAATGCGTTCCGGCTCGGCAACAGCGCTGCGTTGCCAGCGGCTCTGACCGCTCAGTTGACACTCCAAATCCCACAGGGCGGAATCTACCGCATTACGTGCCGCGCCGGCCGGCATTAGCTGCTGCAGTTGCTCGCGCGTCACGCCCCGTTCGACAGCCGTAACCACTTCGGCCAGCTGTTCCATCACCGAAGTCTCACTTTCACCATAACGCGGATAGGGTGTGCATTCACCAATACCCCGCACGCCCTGTTGCTCAATGTCGACCACCACGACTTTGGCTTCGGTGCGGCTGCCGCGGGCGATAACAAAGGCGGTATGCAGCGGCCAGGCTTCTGGGTAAAAACGCATGCTTCTCATAATGGCTCCTGAACGGAAATTGCGCATAAAATCGGGCGAACGCGTGGGTGCTTTTTTGGACACACTCTAATATATACAACTATTTAGCAAACTTTATCTATCCAACCCACAATTGTTGACATAAACTGATGCCAGAGTGTGAACCTAATGTTAAAGCGGCCAAAAGGCCCTTTTATTAGGCTCATGCCCTTTGTATAACACCTGTAAAAGGAATCAAGCTAATGACTCAGACAGTACATTTTCAAGGCAACCCGGTTAGCGTTGCAGGCCATCTGCCACAGACCGGCGAACAAGCCAAAGCCTTCTCACTGGTTGCCAAAGACTTGTCAGACGTGGCGCTGAGCAGCTTCGCGGGTCAACGCAAAGTTTTGAACATTTTCCCAAGTATTGATACCGGCGTTTGCGCGACTTCGGTGCGTACATTCAACCAGTTGGCCAGCGGCCTGGATAACACCGTAGTGCTGTGCATCTCGGCCGACCTGCCGTTCGCCCAGTCACGTTTCTGCGGTGCAGAAGGCCTGAACAACGTAGTCACCCTGTCCACCCTGCGTGGCGCTGAATTCAAACAGGCTTACGGCGTTGAAATTGCTGAAGGTCCACTGGCAGGCCTGACCGCACGCGCGGTTGTGGTATTGGATGGTCAGGACAACGTGCTGTACAGCGAACTGGTAAATGAAATCACCACCGAGCCAAACTACGATGCGGCGCTGGCTGCGCTGAAGTAATGCCAGGAGGCCGACGAATGCCGGCCTCTAAACGTTGAAACGGGCGCTTGTGGCGCCCGTTTTTTTATTCTTCGTTTTCCCCGGAAGGCTTACGGCTACTGAGCCCATATTCGCGCAACTTATTGGCGATCGCGGTATGAGAAACCCCCAGGCGTTTCGCCAGTTTTCTGGTACTCGGGTAAGTACGGTACAAACGGGTCAGCACCGAACGTTCGAAACGCTTGCTGATATCGTCAAGCGAGCCATCCATCACCTCATCGCCCAGCGACATTTCCACCTCAAACTCCGGCAGTACGATGTCCTGCGGACGAAGTTCGAAACCTTCGGTTTGCGTCAACGCCCGGTAAATGGCGTTTTTTAACTGTCGCACGTTGCCAGGCCAACCATATTTGCTGAGGAAACTGCCCAGATCATTGGCCAGCTTCGGCCGTGCTACGCCCTGCTCATCGGCAAAACGCGCCACAAACAGTTCGGTCAGCGGCATGATGTCCTGCGGACGCTCACGCAGTGGTGGAATAGTGATGGTCAACACGTTAAGTCGATAATAGAGATCCTCGCGGAACTCACCACGCTGTACCAGTTCGGTCAGGTTTTTCTGCGTCGCGCAAATCACCCGCACATCCACATGGACTTCGTGTTCTTCACCTACGCGGCGGAAAGTGCCATCGTTAATGAAACGCAGCAGTTTGGTCTGCATGCGCGGCGACATCTCACCGATTTCATCCAGCAGCACCGAACCACCGTGCGCCTGTTCGAAGAAGCCCTTCTTGCCTTCCAGCGCATTCGGGTAAGCTCCCGGCGCATGGCCGAACAGCTCACTTTCCGCGACATCATCAGGCAATGCGGCGCAGTTCAGCGCCAGGAACGGCTGTTTGCCACGCGGGCTGCGCAAATGGCAGGCCCGGGCCAGAATATCTTTACCGGTGCCGGTGTCGCCCACAATCAACAGTGGCGCATCCAGCATCGCCAATTTGCGCGCCTGCTCCAGCACATGGCGCATTTTCGGACTGGCGGCAACGATATGGTCAAACTCGGTATCGTCGTTCACCGACAGATTTTGTAGCTGACGCCCCATACGGGCCGTGGACTTCAGCATCACGACCGCGCCTACGGCAGCATTCTGCTGGTTTTCGTCTTCCAGGTAAATTGGCGTGATATCCATCAGGAAGTCCTGACTGCGGATCACCACCCGCTCAGATTGTGGCGCCGTCTGTTCGCTCTCCAACCAACGGTTGAAGTTATAACCGCCAATCAATGCGGTGGCCGTCTGGTTGCGGATTTTGTCTTCGCTAAGCCCGAACAGCGCCTGCGCTGCCGGGTTGGCCAGTTCAACTTTGCCCTTCATATCGATCGAGAACACCGGCTCAGGCATCGACTCCAACAGCGCGCGCAGTGCGCGGTGTTCGCGTTCAGAAGGCATGAAATTCACGGTGCGCACATCGGTCACGCCGGCAATGCGGCGGATCTCTACCATCAGCGCGCGGAAGGTGTCAAAATCCAGTTGGGAAAAATTGAGGTAAATGCGGCCGATGGGATCGATTTCGATGCCACGTAAATCTATGCTGCGCAATACCAAAAGATCGAGTAACTCTCGAGTCAGACCGATCCGGTCTTCGCAAAAAACTTCCAAACGCATCAGTATTGGCCTTATCTCTGCAGGTGCGGGGATGACTGAAGATGATGATACTCTCTCACCCCGAGCGGTAGAAGCAATCTGTCAGCAAAAGTTGACAGAACTCTGATTTATCGCTGTTGTTGATGATTTTAAACGCAAGTGAATAACACCATCGGCGTCATTTTAGCTTATAAGTAGAGAGTTATCACAACCGTCAGTAAATTTGCAGATAAATATAATGTATTTACAGGGGGATCGTCTTTCGTCAAGTGCGGGTTACGTATTGGTGTTGGCGGGGGGATCATTGCGGTAAAAATAACCACGGCGCCTGAATAGACGCCGCGGGCAGATTATTTGGCCTTGCTGTCACTCTTTTTCATGGTGTCTTTCAACTGGCCAATCAGTTGGCTGCGGAAATCACCCAGCTTCGGTTTTTCCCCTTCCAGCCAGGGCAGCGGACGGCACAGCTCCATCGCCTTGATACCGAGTCTGGCAGTAAGCAAACCGGCACCTATGCCCTGCGCCGCTCGGGCGGACAATCGGGCGGCCAGGTCTTGCGACATCCAGTCCATCCCCACTTCGCGTACCAGTTCAGACGCTCCGGCAAAGGCGATATTCAACAGCACCAGACGGAACAAGCGCAGACGACTGAAATAACCCAGTTCGATACCATACAGCGCGGCGATACGGTTGATCAGCCGAATATTACGCCAGGCGATAAACGCCATATCCACCACCGCCAACGGGCTGACGGCGATCATTAGGGTGGATTCCGCCGCCGAACGGCTGATTTCACGCCGCGCCTGATTATCCAGCACCGGCTGCACCAGTTTGGCGTACAGCGCTACCACTTCACGATCGTTCTGAGTTTCATGCAGCGAAGCCTGCCAGCGTTGCAACGCCGGATGCCCCTGATCCAGGCCAGCCTGACGCGCCAGTTTTTCGCAGAATTCACGCCCTTTGCCCAATCCATGGCTGTGCAACAGCTCACGTGCCACATCGCGTTCTTCTGCACGCTGGCGCAAACGGTAGAGTCGACGCCATTCGGTCACTACCGAACCTACCCCGGCGAAGACAATCAACCCACCTGCCACGCCACCGCCCATGGCTATCCAATCCTGCTGTACCCAGGCGGTATGCACCCACTGCACGCCCTGCGCCACTACGCTGACGCCGAACAGCGTCAGCCCGGCAGTAACCATTTTGCGCCACAGGCTGCGTTTGGGTTTCAAGGCTGCGTTAATAATACCTTCGGCACGCCCCTCTTCCTCTTCCTGCTGCAGCTCCGGCGCCGCCGGAAAAAAGTGTTCCGCCTGCTGTTCGTCGAAAGCAACGTTGGCACGCAACACCGGCTCCTGCGGCGGCTCCAACGGTTGTTCGAAATCGATACGCGGTTTTATCGGCTCGCTCATCGCAATTTATCTCCCAGTAAAAACTCCATCACCGCGTCCAGACGGATATGCGGTAATGGACTATCCACACTCATCGCGCGTGGACGGAACTCATCAAAATGGAAGCCCTGATTTTGCCAGAACGCCGGCCCCGGCAAACGTGCCGGCACTTCGCCGGGGAACACCGTTAGCGGTGCGCCATCGTTCAAACGATTGCCTTTCAACGCCGGGATGCGCTGCCCCTGATGGTCGACGATACCGCTCTCGGTCGCCTGTACCGAGGCCAGCCCGACGCAGTCCATACTGATGCCCTCAAACGCCGCGTTTTGCCAGGCTTCCTGCACCAGTTGCTGCAGCAACGACACTAAATTAGCATGCTGATCGGCGGTGATGTGATCGGCCTTGGTGGCGGCAAACATCAGTTTATCGATGGTTGGTGAAAATAAGCGGCGCATCAGCGTGCGCTTCCCATAGTGGAAACTCTGCATCAACTGGGTCAGCGCCAACCGCATATCGTTGAACGCCTGCGGGCCACTGTTAAGCGGCTGCAGGCAATCCACCAGCACAATCTGGCGATCGAAACGGACAAAGTGTTCTTTATAAAAGTTTTTGACGATGGTCTGACAGTAATAGTTGAATCGCGCACGCAGCATGCCGATGTTGCTGTGTTTATCCGCCTGCGCCAGCTTCGACTCGCCAAGGCTGTCGACGTTTGGCCATGGGAAGAATTGCAATGCCGGCGCACCGGCCAGATCTCCCGGCAACACAAAGCGGCCCGGCTGAATAAAATGCAGCCCTTCACTTTTGCAGCGCAGCAGGTAATCGGTATAAGCCTGGGCGATGGCCGCCAGCTTGTTTTCATCGGCAGGTGCCAGCGGATCGCAGCTTTTGCACAGTTCCAGCCAGGGCCTGGCCCACTCGGCGCGATCGCCCTGCAGCAAACCGGCCATTTGCCGCGACCAGGCCAGATAGTCCTGTTCCAGCATCGGCAAGTCCAACAACCATTCGCCGGGGTAATCGACAATCTCCAGATACAGCGTTGAAGTGTCTTTGAAATGACGCAGCAGTGAATCGTTGGAACGATAACGCAACGCCAGGCGAATTTCACTGACGCCACGTGTCGGGGTCGGCCAGCTCGGCGGAGTGCCATAAAGCTGCGCCAGCCCTTCATCATAGGTAAAACGCTGAATGCCGAGATCGCGCTGCGGAATACGCTTCACGCCCAGCAGACGCTCTTCACGCACCGGCGAGAATAGCGGCATGCGGGCACCGCTGTGAACATGCAGCAATTGATTGACGAAAGCGGTGATAAAGGCGGTTTTGCCGCTGCGGCTCAGGCCGGTCACCGCCAGACGCAGATGGCGATCCATCCCGCGGTTGACCAGCGACGTTAACTCATTTTGCAGTCGTTTCATTGTTCTCCTTGGCATAACGCCCAAATACCTTGTTCAGCCCTTTGCGGAACAGCGGCTCCAGCACCAGCGCCAGCACAAAGCGAATCGGTTTGCGACCTACGGTGCGCAGCAGCCAGCCGGCCGCCCCTGCCGGGCCGTAATTGAGTAACGCTATGATGATGACTTTAGACAATGTCTTCAACATTGCACCTGCTCCTTGTTTAAATCCACCGGATTTAACGGCATTTACGGCATAGGTTTTTTTCATTAGCAATGCCCTCCGGCACGGTTTGGTTCAAAAGGATGATGTCAGGTGAGGTGCCTGACCTGCGCCATGCGCAGGCCATTGCGCGCAAAGGCGGGGTTATAACTTGCGAAAGCGACTCTGTACGCCGAAGGTGTCCGACGTAACATAACGCTCAACCTGTCGCAGTTGCTGTTCACCGCTGCCCAGTTCGTACTCTAATTGGTCGAGCAACTGGCGCGGTGTTTTTTGCTGCTCACCCTCAAAACGGCTGGCCGGTGCTTCGTCCAGCACGAATACCAGCGCGAAATAAGCGATCAGGGTGAAGAAGAACAGTCCGAAGAACATCGACAACACCACGATCACTCGGATCAGGCGTACCGGCACGTCAAAATAATGGGCCAGACCGGCGCAGACGCCCTTCAGCATGCCTTCTTCAGGAACGCGATAAAGCTTTTTACTGCCCAGAGTGTTGTTCATCAAGACTGTCTCCAGTTCGGGTGTTCTGCATCAAGGATCTCTTCCAGCGCCTGAATGCGTTCGCGCATGCGCTTGGCATCGTCAGCCAACTGCGCCAGACGCTGCATCTCCTGATGGCTCAGTTGAATGCCGTTTTGTTGCCGATTGCTGTAATGCAGCCAAAGCCAAATCGGTGCGACAAACAACACAAAGATTGTCAACGGAATGGCAAGTAATAGAGCACTCATTTCTTTTCCTTCTTAATGCGTCTTGGTGGGCGGCCACACACCGTGGCCGCTGTCGCCTTACTCAGAACGGTTCATTTTGGCTTTCAGCGCTGCCAGTTGCTCACTGATGGCGTCGTCGGCTTTCAGCTCGGCAAACTCTTGATCCAGAGACTTCTTTTTACCGATGATGACGCTTTCCGCCTCGGCTTCCATATGGTCGATACGGCGTTCGAACTGTTCGAAGCGTGCCATCGCCTCGTCCAGTTTGCCGCTGTCGAGCTGACGGCGCACGTCGCGGGAAGAAGATGCCGCCTGATGACGCAAGGTCAACGCCTGCTGGCGAGCGCGGGTTTCGGTCAGCTTGTTTTCCAGCTCGCCGATTTCGCTTTTCATACGCGCCAGCGTTTCTTCCACGGTGGACACTTCATGGGTCAGCGTAGTGATCAGGTCGGCCACTTTTTGTTTTTCGATCAATGCCGCACGGGCCAGATCTTCTTTCTCTTTACGCAGTGCCAGTTCGGCTTTGTCCTGCCAATCGCTAAGCTGGTTTTCACCCTGCTCAATACGACGCAGTAACTGTTTTTTCTCCGCCAGCGCACGCGCTGAGGTGGAGCGGACTTCAACCAGCGTGTCTTCCATTTCCTGGATCATCAAACGCACCAGCTTTTGCGGATCTTCCGCCTTATCCAGCAGCGTATTGATGTTGGCGTTCACGATGTCGGCAAAACGAGAAAAAATACCCATAATTCACTTCCTCTTGGTTCTGATGGCGTCTGAAGCGCCGCGTTGGGTCATACAGATTTCCCTAATACCTAATCAAAACCCGTGCCAACTTTTATTTCATTGAATAATAACGATTATATATTTTTGACTCTCTGTGAGCATACTGTAGAGTGATTATTTTCACCAAACATTGGCGAATTTCATCATGAGCGAACAGCTAGAAAACCTGTTGGGCGAAGCGAATGCCTTTGTCGAAGTATTGGAGCAAGTCTCGCAACTGGCAAAGTTGAATAAACCGGTGTTAGTGATCGGTGAGCGCGGCACCGGTAAAGAGCTGATTGCCCACCGCTTGCATTACCTGTCCAACCGTTGGCAGGGGCCATTTATCTCACTTAACTGTGCGGCTCTGAATGAAAACCTGCTGGATTCCGAGCTGTTTGGTCACGAGGCCGGTGCCTTTACCGGCGCACAAAAACGCCATCTGGGCCGCTTTGAACGTGCCGACGGAGGCACGCTGTTTCTCGACGAGCTGGCCACTGCCCCGATGCTGGTGCAGGAAAAACTGCTGCGGGTAATTGAATACGGCCACCTGGAGCGCGTCGGCGGCAGCCAGCCGTTACAGGTTGATGTGCGGTTGGTGTGTGCCACCAACGACGATCTGCCTGCACTGGCGGCGGCGGGCAAATTCCGCGCCGACCTGCTGGATCGGCTGGCATTCGACGTAGTGCAGTTACCGCCGCTGCGCCAGCGGCAGCAAGACATCATGTTGCTGGCCGAGCACTTTGCGATTCAGATGTGTCGTGAGCTGTCGTTGCCGTTGTTCCCCGGCTTTACTGAACGGGCCAGGGACACCCTGCTCGGCTATCACTGGCCGGGCAACGTGCGTGAACTGAAAAACGTAGTGGAACGTTCGGTGTATCGGCACGGTACCAGTGACAGCGCGTTGGATCAGATAGTCATCAACCCCTTCGCCCAACGGGAAACCATGCCATTGCCCATGGAACGCGAAACGCCTGCTGAGCGACCAGCGCTGCCGCTGGATTTGAAAGCCTGGCAGTTGGTGCAGGAAAAATCGCTTATCGAAGCCGCACTGCAACAGGGAAGATTTAATCAGCGTAAGGCGGCGGAGCTGCTGGGGCTGACCTATCACCAGTTGCGCGGCATGCTGAAAAAGCACGCGCTGTTGCAAAATGGCGAGGCAGAGGAAGAATAACAGGCAAAAAAAAAGCCAGCACCCGAGCTGGCTTAAAAAACACTGGAAGCAATGTGAGCAATGTCGTGCCTTTCACAGCAGAGCCACAAGCTGTGGCCTTCCGTGAACTGCTAGGCGATGATAATAGTTATCAGTATCACCTGTAAAGCACTTTGTTGAGAATTTTTCTCATTACCACACTGTCATTGTGCAATTACCACTCAGGGAAGGGATCGGCCATCGCATGCCAGTAGTCGACACCCGCCGCCATTTCCTCGTCGTTCAGCAGGCAGGCATCCAGCAAACGGGTTATTTCGGCCTGCTTCAGGTTCTGCCCGATAAACACCAGTTCCTGACGCATATCGCCAAAAGGCTCCACCCACTTATCCATAATCTGTGCCTGGGTCGCTTCATCCTGCGGCCAGTTTTCTTGTGCGATAGCGCGCCAGAAAGTCCCCGCCAACCCATAATGGGCGATGCCACCGGCCTGGCTCCACTGTCCGGCCTGACGCGGACGCGTCGCCAACCAGTAAAACCCTTTGGAACGCAACAGTTTGCCACCGCCCCAGTCGCCGTTGATCACCCGATAGAACTTATCCGGTGCAAAAGGTCGACGCGCCCGATAAACAAAGCTGCTGATACCATAGTTCTCCGTTTCTGGCAGGTGTTCACCGCGCAGCTCCTTAAGCCAGCCCGGAGCCTGCTGCGCTTTGTCAAAGCTGAAGCTGCCGGTGTTTAAGACCGCCTCCAGCGGCAGTTTGCCGGGAGAGATAGCGATGATTTTGGCATCCGGGTTCAGGCTGGCGAGCAGCGCCATCACTTCGCCCTGTTGTTCCGGGGTCAGCAAGTCGGTTTTACTCACTAACAACACGTCACAGAACTCAATCTGTTCGATCAGCAGATCGGCCACGCTACGCAAATCATCCTCGCCCAGGCTTTGCCCCGCCTCCTGCAGCGACTGCGCCTGCTGGTATTGCTGGATAAAGTTGACCCCATCCACCACGGTGACCAGGGTATCCAGACGGGCGAAGTGCGACAGGCTTTCGCCCTGCTCGTCCTCAAAGGTGAAGGTTTCTGCCACCGGTAAGGGTTCGGAGATACCGCTGGACTCGATCAGCAGATAATCAAACCGGCCGGCCTGCGCCAACTCGCGCACCGAAATCAGCAGGTCTTCACGCAGCGTGCAGCAAATGCAGCCATTGCTCATCTCCACCAGCTTTTCCTGCTGGCGGTCGAGCTGGACTTCGTTCTCGACCAGCGCGGCGTCGATGTTCACTTCACTCATGTCGTTGACGATCACCGCCACGCGCATGCCCTGGCGATTATTCAGAATATGGTTCAGCACCGTGGTTTTACCGGCGCCGAGAAAGCCGGAAAGCACGGTTACGGGTAATGGATTCATGGGGTTCCTCACTCAAAACTCATTGCGTAATGCCTGGTAACCACGCACCAGTTCAACGTTGGTGGCGGCCACTTCTTCAGAAAATTGCAGTGCGCCGCGATCGACCTGCGGGTAAAGCGACAGATCGCTGTCGGCACCGACGCGCTCGGTTGACGGGATATACAGGTTTTCCGGCAACGTCACGCCGTCCACCACCGCGTTGTAGCGCACCACACAGCCGGAACCGATATGACAGTTGAACAGCACGCTGTTAAAACCGATAAACACCCGATCTTCAATGCGGCACGGGCCGTGGACAATGGCTCGATGGGCAATGGAGCTGAAGCGGCCGATGGTGACCGCTGCGCCGCTTTTCGAGTGGATCACCACGCCGTCCTGAATATTGGAATGGGAACCGATAATGATCGGCTCCATGTCCCCGGTCGCATTCAGTTCGTCCGCGCGGATCACGGCATAGGGGCCGACGTAGACAAAATCTTCGATAATCACCCGGCCGCAAATAATGGCGGTAGGATCGATGTAGGCTTTCGGTGAAACCTGTGGCAGATGACCACTGGGGTTCTTACGCAGCATTTTCAGCCTCCTGCCAGCTTAATTCCGCCACCGCATTGTGGGCATGCAGGCTTTCCTGATGCTCCACACGCAATGAAAAAGCGCGGTGGTGGCACTGACTGCGCAGCATCCGATACAAGCGGCGTGCAGCATCCTCACAGAACATCAGGTTCTGGCCATTTGCCAGGGCAAATGCCTGCTCGTCCTGACGTTTCACCAACGTCTGCAGCGGTGTGCCCAGCGCATGCTCGATGCGATCGATTAAATTGACCACCGGCAATTCGGCTTCGCCCGCATTGAGCGTGACCGTCACCCAGGCCCAACTGCGCTGGCTATGCGGCGTGCCAGGCATGCCCTGTTCACCCAGCCAGTCAATAACCTGCTGTTGATTGACGTTGTCCGGCGACTGTTCGAAATCAAATTGAAACTGCTGCTGCGCCAGCTGGCGGCTTAGCGCTGCCGAACTCGGACAGGTCGAGGAATAGGGCACGCCCACCGTCAGCGACAGGGTTAACCCGGTGGTGAGCCTGGCGTCAATTTTCAGTGGATAAGCTTTCCAGCCGCGATGTGCCGACAGCAGCGCCGGGCGCGACAACAGCAGCTCGCCGCTGATACTCAGGCTGGCACTGTCACTGTGTTCCGGCTGCGACGCCAGAAAAGCCCGCAGCGAGTCAGCAATACGTTGCGGCGTCAGTTCGCCCTGAGTCAGTTCATCCAGCGTTAGGTACAGGCGCGACATATGTATTCCACGCACGCCATGGTGACTGGCACGCAGATTGATCCCGGCATTCACTTTTGCCATCAGCGGTTTGCCCGCCAACTCCAGCGGCAGTGCGATCCCTTGCATCCCTACCCAATCGAGTCCGACATCACTCATTGCCCCCTGCCAGGCCTGTGCATCCGGCAACGGCTGGGTTGGTGGAAGTTCAACCTTGCTCATACATCCCCTTGCGATTATTGATACATTGCCAGAGAAAGGTAACATTATTTTGTTATGTTATAACATATCAATTTAGGCTTTTTTGCCAATGCCGGCGAATTGTGCAATCAAGTAGCAGAAAACTCAGCCATTTTGCTCAATGGATTGGGCTGTTCGTCAGAGTGCGATACACTAAGGCTATTGCTTATTAACCCATGAAGCCTCTATGCGTGGTTTACCCCTTTGGATTTTGTCGCTGAGTTGCCTGGCGAGCACCGCCCTGGCCTCAACACCTCCTGCGCCCGCCGCGGCCTCCCCGCTACCGGACATCCGCCAAAGCGGCTTTGTCTATTGTGTCAGCGGCATACTGAACACCTTTAACCCGCAGATGGCCAGCAGCGGCCTGACGGTCGATACCCTGGCCGCACAGCTGTACGACCGTCTGCTGGATGTTGACCCCTATACTTATCGGCTGATCCCCGAACTAGCGCAAAGCTGGGAAGTGCTGGATAACGGTGCGACCTACCGATTCCATCTGCGTAAGGATGTGCCCTTTCAGACCACCGCCTGGTTCACGCCGACCCGTAAACTGAACGCCGACGACGTGGTATTCAGCTTTGAGCGCGTGTTTAACCAGAAGCACCCATACCATGACGTCAACGGCGGCGAGTATCCGTACTTCGACAGCCTGCAGTTTGGCGATTCGGTACAAAGCGTGAAGAAGCTCGACGAGTACACGGTCGAGATCCGCCTGCAAGCGCCGGACGCCTCCTTCCTGTGGCATATCGCGACCCACTATGCGCCGGTGCTGTCGGCGGAATACGCTGACAACCTGACGCGTGAGGGCCGCCAGGAGATGATCGACCGTGAACCTGTCGGTAGTGGGCCCTTCCTGCTGAACGAATACCGCTCCGGGCAATACATTCGTCTGGCACGCAACGATTTGTACTGGAAAGGTAAACCGCGTATGCCGCAGGTGGTGATCGATCTGGGTGCCGGTGGCACCGGTCGGTTGTCGAAGCTGCTGACCGGCGAGTGTGATGTGTTGGCCTATCCGGCCGCCAGCCAACTTTCTATTCTGCGCGATGATCCGCGTCTGCGCCTGACGCTACGTCCGGGGATGAACATCGCCTATCTGGCGTTCAACACCCGCAAACCGCCGCTGGACAACCTGAAAGTCCGTCAGGCTATTTCGTTGGCAATCAATAACCAGCGTCTGATGCAGTCGATTTACTACGGCACGGCAGAAACTGCCGCTTCGATTTTGCCGCGCGCTTCGTGGGCGTACGACAATGATGCGCACGTCACCGAGTTTGACCCGGCCAAATCACGCGAAATGCTGAAACAGGCAGGCATTGAGTCACTAAACCTGCGCTTGTGGGTGCCTACCGCGTCGCAATCCTACAACCCCAGCCCGCTGAAAACCGCCGAGCTGATCCAGGCCGATTTGGCCCAGGTGGGGATCAAAGTCACCATCGTGCCGGTTGAGGGTCGCTTCCAGGAAGCCCGGCTGATGGAGATGAATCACGACCTGACTCTGACCGGCTGGGCCACCGACAGTAACGACCCGGACAGTTTCTTCCGGCCGCTGCTGAGCTGCGCGGCAATCCGCTCACAAACCAACTATGCTCACTGGTGTGACCCGGGGTTTGACGAAGTGCTGCAAAATGCCCTGCTGTCACAACAGTTGGCGCAGCGAATCGAAAGCTATCAGAAGGCGCAGAAAATTCTCGAACAACAACTGCCGGTGTTGCCGCTGGCGTCTTCATTGCGCCTGCAGGCCTATCGTTACGACATCAAAGGACTGGTTCTGAGCCCGTTCGGCAATGCGTCATTTGCCGGCGTGTTCCGTGAATCTGCGGAGGGGCCGAAAAAGTGATTATCTTTACCTTACGCCGTTGCCTGCTGCTGCTGATCACGCTGTTCTTCCTGACGCTGGTCAGCTTTAGCCTGAGCTATTTCACACCGCGTGCCCCGCTGAACGGTGCCGCCTTGCTGGATGCCTACCAGTTTTACTTTGTCAGCCTGTTGCACTGGGACTTTGGCGTCTCCAGCATTAACGGCCAGGCCATCAGCGAACAACTTCGTGAAGTGTTCCCGGCGACCATGGAGCTGTGCATTCTGGCTTTCACCCTGGCGTTATTTATCGGTATTCCCCTGGGAATCATTGCCGGCGTGATGCGTGGCAAATGGCAGGACACCGCCATCAGTACCTTTGCGCTGCTCGGTTTCTCGATGCCGGTGTTCTGGCTGGCGCTGCTGCTGATGCTGTTTTTCTCACTGCACCTCGGTTGGCTGCCGGTTTCCGGCCGTTTCGATCTGCTGTATCAGGTTAAACCTATCACCGGCTTTGCCCTGATTGACGCCTGGCTGTCTGACTCGCCCTATCGCAGCGAAATGATTGGCAGCGCGTTACGCCATATGATTCTGCCGATTGCCGCACTGGCGGTAGCCCCCACCACCGAGGTGGTGCGACTGATGCGTATCAGCACCGACGACGTGCTCAACCAGAACTACATTAAAGCCGCCGCGACCCGTGGGCTGTCCCGGTTCACCATCATCCGCCGCCACGTGCTGCACAATGCACTGCCGCCGATCGTGCCCAAACTGGGCCTGCAGTTCTCCACCATGCTGACGCTGGCGATGATCACCGAAGTGGTGTTCAGCTGGCCGGGCCTCGGGCGCTGGATGATTAACGCCATCCGCCAGCAGGATTACGCGGCGATCTCCGCCGGCGTCATGGTGGTGGGCACGCTGGTGATCACCATTAACGTGCTGGCCGATATCTTGGGCGCTGCCACCAACCCACTGAAACATAAGGAATGGTATGCCCTTAGATAACGTATACCGCGAAAAGAAAATGCCGAGTCCGCTGCTTTACACCTGGCGGATTTTTTACGGTGATGCGCTGGCGATGATTGGTTTCTACGGCGTGATAGCGCTGCTGCTGCTTTCTCTGTTCGGCAGCCTGCTGGCGCCTTATGCGCTCGATCAACAGTTCCTGGGCTATCAGTTGTTGCCACCTTCCTGGTCCCGTTACGGCAACGTTTCCTTCTTCCTGGGCACTGACGACCTCGGCCGCGATATTCTCAGCCGTCTGCTGGCCGGTACCGCCGCCACTTACGGTGCCGCACTGCTGGTCACCGTGGCCGCATCCGTTGTCGGGGTGATCCTGGGGGTATTTGCCGGCGTCACCCGTGGTTTTCGCTCTGCGGTGCTCAATCATATTCTCGACACCCTGCTCTCCATCCCTTCGCTGCTGCTGGCGATTGTGGTGGTGGCGTTCCTCGGGCCCAAGCTCGAACACGCCATGCTGGCCGTGTGGCTGGCGTTATTGCCACGCATGGTGCGCACTATCTACAGCGCAGTACACGACGAGCTGGAAAAAGAATACGTGGTCGCGGTGCGTCTGGACGGTGCCTCTACGCTGCAGATCCTGTGGTATGCCGTGATGCCCAATATTGTGGCGGTGCTGGTGACTGAATTCACCCGCGCGCTGTCGATGGCGATCCTGGATATTGCCGCGCTCGGCTTCCTCGATCTCGGTGCACAACTCCCGTCTCCGGAATGGGGAGCCATGCTCGGCGATTCACTGGAACTGGTGTATGTCGCCCCCTGGACGGTGATGCTGCCCGGTGCCGCGATCCTGATCAGCGTGCTGCTGGTTAACCTGTTGGGCGACGGTATGCGCCGCGCAATCAATACGGGGGTGGAATAATGCCATTACTTGATATCCGCAACCTGACGATTGAATTTATGACGGCCGAAGGGCCGGTCAAGGCGGTTGACCGTGTCAGCATGACGTTGAGCGAAGGTGAAGTCCGTGGTTTGGTGGGCGAATCCGGTTCGGGCAAAAGTTTGATTGCCAAGGCAATTTGCGGCGTCACCAAAGACAACTGGCGCGTTACCGCCGACCGTTTTCGTTTTGACGATATCGACCTGCTGCAACTGACCCCGCGTGAACGGCGAAAACTGGTCGGGCATAACGTCTCGATGATTTTCCAGGAGCCGCAGTCTTGTCTGGATCCCTCCGAAAGCATTGGCCGCCAGTTGGCGCAGGCGATCCCTGGCTGGACCTATAAGGGCCGTTGGTGGCAACGTTTTAACTGGCGCAAACGCCGCGCGATTGAGTTACTGCACCGCGTAGGTATCAAGGATCACAAGGACATCATGGGCAGCTTCCCCTATGAGCTGACCGACGGCGAATGCCAGAAAGTGATGATCGCCATCGCCCTGGCCAATCAGCCGCGCCTGCTGATTGCCGACGAACCCACCAACGCCATGGAGCCGACCACTCAGGCGCAGATTTTCCGCCTGCTGGCGCGCCTGAACCAAAACAACAACACCACCATTTTGCTGATCAGCCACGATTTGCAAATGATGAGTAAATGGGCGGATCGGGTCAACGTGCTGTACTGCGGCCAAACGGTGGAAAGCGCCCAGTGCGAAGATCTGCTGGCCGCACCGCACCATCCTTACACCCAGGCGCTGATCCGCTCAATGCCGGACTTCGGCCGTGCCTTGCCGCATAAAAGCCGGCTCAACACCCTGCCGGGTGCCATTCCGTCCCTGGAGCACTTACCTATCGGTTGCCGCCTGGGACCGCGTTGCCCTTACGCACAGAAAAAGTGTATTGAGACACCACGCCTGCGCCCGGTGAAAAACCACCTGTTCGCCTGCCACTTCCCGCTGAACATGGAGGAGCAATAACATGGAAACGCTGTTGGAAGTGCGTAATCTGAGCAAAACTTACCGCTACCGCACCGGGCTGTTTCGCCGCCAGCACGTTGAGGCGGTGAAATCGGTCAGCTTTACCCTGCGTGAACGACAAACGCTGGCTATCATCGGCGAGAACGGTTCCGGTAAGTCGACGCTGGCCAAGATGCTGTCCGGCATGGTGGAGCCTTCATCCGGCGAACTGCTGATCGACGATCATCGGCTTGACTATGGTGACTATCGCTATCGTAGCCAGCGCATTCGCATGATATTTCAGGATCCGAGCACTTCACTCAATCCTCGCCAGCGTATTGGCCAACTGCTGGACGCTCCGCTGCGGCTGAATACCGAAATGGCCGCCCCGGAGCGCGAGCAGCACATCAACCAGACGCTACGCCAGGTAGGCATGTTGCCGGACCACGCCAATTATTACCCGCACATGCTGGCCTCAGGCCAGAAACAGCGAGTGGCATTGGCCCGCGCGCTGATCCTGCAACCCAAGGTGATTGTTGCCGATGAGGCGCTGGCCTCGCTGGATATGTCGATGCGCTCGCAGATTATCAACCTGATGCTGGAGCTGCAGGAGAAACACGGCATCTCCTATATCTACGTGACCCAGCATTTGGGCATGATGAAGCATATCAGCGATCAGGTGATGGTGATGCACGAAGGGGAAATCGTCGAACGCGGTAGTACTGCAGAAGTACTGGCTTCCCCGCTGCACGAACTGACCAAACGCCTGATCGCCAGTCATTTCGGTGAAGCCCTCACCGCGGACGCCTGGCGGCGCGACGGCGGCAGGTTCTGATCTTTCGGTCCTGAGATGCATGAGCCCCTCACCCCGGCCCTCTCCCCCTGGAGAGGGTGACGTCCGCTTAAGCCATGCCGGACAGACTTGTTGATCTACCCGGCACTGGCTTAGCCAATATCCTCAAATACAAATTACATTTTTGTTATATCTCATTATATTTTATTCCATTCAGTTATTGATTAGCACTTAACATTATTTTATCTCGTCAATCGAATCGGTGAGGATATCCCCTACGTTGAGCTTCTTAAACGACAGGATATCGCACTGATGAACAACCCTCGCCATCGCCAACTCGCGCAGTTTTTGCTCGCTTTAGCCGCAGGTTTCTCTGTTTATGGCCACGCACTGTGTTGCGACGGTCAGCGTTGATCCTGCCATTCCGTGCCCCTCTGCGGGCAGGTTGCCTTTTTATCTTGCCGCCGTTGCCTCTTGCAGCGGTGGCCGTTGTGCTTGATTAAGGACTATCCCCTATGGAACTACTACGTCGACAACATAATGCCCAGTGGTATCACGAAACCCAAAGCAGCGTACGCGGTGACCAGCCGCTGGAACCCCAGGCGGCAGGTATCCGCGATCGCTTCCTGCTGGGGCTGGGCGCTTTTGCCGACGAAGCGCTGAACACAGCACTGACCGCACGCGCCGGGGTATTTAACGCCTCGCTGGCCAGTTACCACGTACTGTTCCCGGATCGGGTCGAATTAACGCGATCAGTGACATTGTCACCTTATGACCGCCTCAGCACTGCGCTGACGGTGGCTCAGGTGACCGGCGTGCAATCCCTCTGTAGCCATTACGCTGCCCGCCTCGCCCCGCTGTACAGCCCTGATGCCTCGCGTGAAAGCAATATTCGCCTGGCGCAAATCACCCAATATGCCCGCCAGCTTGCCGGTCAGCCGACGCTGATTTGCCCGAAAGCATTGCAGCAGCTCAGCGACGTCGGGCTCAGCCCGGCGGATATTGTGGCGTTTTCGCAGATTATCGGCTTTGTCAGCTATCAGGCGCGGGTGGTGGCCGGCGTGGCCGCATTAGCCGGGCGGCCAACGGGAGTGGTGCCCGGTTTCCCGAACATAGCGGATGCTGAAAGTGTGGCCTTCACGACAGAAGAACAGACATGGCAAGCACGGCTGCCATCGGTGGTGCTTGAGGAAGCATGCGCTGAACAGCTTGACGTGCTGGATCAAAGCCACCCCGACGCCCGCAGCGAGTCTTATTATCTGCTGCTGGCCCACGATGCCCCCGCGCTACGTGAGCGCAACGGCGTATTTAACAGCATTAATGCCGACGGCTACGGCCTGTCGGCGCGACTGAAGGCACTGGCGACGCTGGCGGTTTCCCGCATTAACGGCAGCCGCTACTGTGCCTCCACCGTGGCGCAGGATATTGAGCATGACTTATTGGTCAGTGCCCTGTTCGACAATATTGATCATGGGCTGGAGAGCACCGATAACCCGGTTTACCAGGCGGTGATCCGCGTGGCTGCAGACCTGACCCGCACGCCGGAAAAATTCACTCCGCGTAGCGTGCAGCCGTTGTTTAACAGTGGGATGACTCAGGCACAGGCGCTGGACGTGATCCTCACCGGGGCACTCTATGCCTGGGAGAACCGCTTACGCCAAACCCTGGGTGACACACAGCACTTCAGCGAAAACCAGGCGGAATAGTTACCGCAACAGCCAACCGCGCGCGGCATCAAAAAAGTGCTGCGCCAATGGCGATGCACGCCCCGGTTCGGCGGTTACCACCGCCGCATGGCGTGACATGGCTGCGATGGCAATCGGCCGGTGTTGCAGCTCCGGCATCATGGTCGGCAACAGGTTGCCTGGCGGAAACAATCCGCAGCCCAGGCCAACAAAGATGCCCTGCAGCAATTGGAATATCGAGGTAGTTTCCATGCGTACATGCAGCGTCAAACCGGCTTCACGGAAGTTTTGATCAAGGTAGCGGCGGAAGTAGCGTGTCGGTTCCGCCAGGCACAGCGGCAGTGCAGCCACCTCCTCCAGCGACATTGGCGCGTCCCCTGTCAGTTCGGGGAAGTACTCAGGGTGGAACACCAGCTCAACGCCGGCGTCCGCCAGCGGCTGTGACTGGAAGTGCAGCTCCTGCAGTGTGGAAAGCTCAAAGAAGCCGATGCCGATATCCACGGTATGCGCCGTCAGCGCCTCCAGCAACTGATCGGCGCTCAACACGGAGACCCGGTAGTCCAACTGAGGAAAACGCTCGCTGACCGCCTTTAACATTTGTGCCAGCGAAATGCTGCATTGAGGAACGGCACCGATGCGCAGCGTGCCGTTAAGGCCGTGCTTAAGTGACTCCACCTCCAGCTTCAACCCCTGATAAACCGAGACAATCTCACGCGCCCACGACAGCACCCGTTCACCTTCGGCAGTAAACCCTTCAAAGTTGTTGCCGCGGTTGATCAACGAAACGCCCAGCTCTTTTTCCAGATTTTTCAGCCGCATGGATAACGTCGGCTGACTGACGAAGCTGACTTGCGCCGCACGGCCAAAGTGGCGTTCACGCTCGAGATTACACAGGTAAATCAGTTGTTTAATATCCATAAAACGGCTCAACAAGTCATCACTGGCCTGAGTATATCATCGCTGCAGGGTTTCGGGCGCAGAGCACTGCGCCCCGAGGGTCAGATTTTCAACTTCACATAGTCCATCAGGCGCGAGAACATGCCGCCCTGTTTGACCGGCTGCAACACCACCAGCGGCAAGGTTTTCAGTACTTTGCCGTTGTCACTGATACGAATTTCGCCGACCGGCTGCCCCTGAGTCAGTGGAGCATCAAGACGCGGCGTATTGATCACATATTGCGCCTTCAGCTTGTCCGCTTCACTTTTCGGCAGGCTGAGATATTGATCCTGCCGGCTGCCCACCGCAACCTCATGACGATCGCCGTACCACACTTTCTCCTGCCCCAGGCTTTGCCCAGCGCTAAACAAATGCAGGGTAACGAAATCACGCAGGCCCCAGGTCAGCAATTTACGCGCCTGTTCTTCGCGCCCTTTCGAACTTTTGCCGCCCATCACCACCGCAATCAGCCGACGGTCGCCTTCGGTCGCGGAGGCAATAATGTTAAAGCCGGCCGATGCGGTATGGCCGGTTTTCAGGCCGTCCACCCGCAGGTTTTTGTCCCACAGCAGCCCGTTGCGGTTCTGCTGGGTGATGCCATTCCAGGTCAGCGATTTCTCGCCATACATATGGTATTCCGCCGGCTCGCTCATGATGATGGCGCGGGCTATCACCGCCAGATCGCCCGCCGTGGTGAATTGTCCTGGAGCATCCAGACCGTGGACGGTTTCAAAATGGGTATTTTGCAGGCCAAGCTGAGCGCTCTTTTCATTCATCAGTTTGACGAATGCTGTCTGACTGCCCGCCACGTAGTCGGCCATGGCGACGCAGGCATCGTTGCCGGAGTCAATGATAATGCCGCGGCTGAGATCGCGAACCGTGACCCTGTCACCGGGTTTTAAAAACATCAACGATGAGCCTTTGAACACCGGATTGCCCTGCGCCCAGGCATCTTTACCCACAGGTACCACGTCATCCAGACCCATCTTGTGTTGATCGAGCGCGTGATCAATCACCAACCCAGTCATCAGTTTGGTCAGGCTGGCCGGATTACGCCGCTGATCGGCATTTTCCTGTGCCAGTACCTGGCCGGTGGTGTAATCCATCAGCACGTAAGAGGCGGCGTCTATCGCCGGCGGTGTCAAAAGGGGAAAGTTGAGTGGCGCATCTGCCGCCTGTACCGCCAAAGGCAGTAAAATTCCGGTTATCACCACCAATACTGAACGCTTCAATTGCTGTTCCTCAGGCCCCAGGGGCAAAGTAAAATACCAATATAATCCGAGGCATAGACTGCATTAATTGTGGAGAAAGCGGAATCATTACTCTTTTTCAGCACATGTCATTATGCAACCATTTGTTTGCCCGCTCCGGGCATGCGATAAACCGGCTCTATGCCGCCATAGTCCCATTCGATTAGACGCTGAAGCCGCGCCCTCCTAAACTTGTGACATAAACACTGAAAGCGCTTAAAAAAGCGTTCACTTTTTAGCTACAACCACCTGCGAAGACCAAGATGAAATTTAAACCGTCAATAAAGCCTTATACCGGCGCGGCGGGCGGCTGGGGTTCACTCGAAGCCACCACTCGTTATGTGCTCGACAGCAAACAGACGCTGAAAAACCTGCGTAACCTGATGCGCGTAAATAAGGCGCGCGGCTTCGACTGCCCAGGCTGTGCCTGGGGCGATGATAATCACAGCACCTTCAGCTTCTGCGAAAACGGCGCCAAGGCGGTCAGTTGGGAAGCCACGCGTAATGCGGTCGAACCGGAGTTTTTTGCCGCCCACAGCGTCAGCACTCTGCAGCAGCAAAGCGATTACTTTCTTGAATATCAGGGCCGCCTCACCCACCCAATGCGCTATAACGCCGAAACCGACCATTATGAGCCGATCGGTTGGCCAGACGCGCTGGCGTTGATTGCCCGGCACATCAAACAAATGGATAACCCGAACCAGATCGAGTTGTATACCTCGGGGCGCGCCAGTAACGAAGCCTCCTATCTGTATCAACTGTTTGGTCGCATGCTCGGTACCAGTAACTTCCCTGACTGCTCCAACATGTGCCACGAAGCAAGCGGCGTCGGGCTGAAACAAAGTATCGGCGTGGGTAAAGGCACCATCCGTATGGATGACTTTGAAAAGGCCGACGCCATCTTCGTGTTTGGTCAGAACCCCGGCACCAACCACCCGCGCATGTTGCACGGCCTGAAAAACGCGGCCGGCCGTGGTGCGCGCATCGTCAGCTTTAACACCCTGCGCGAACGTGGGCTGGAGCGCTTTGCCGATCCGCAAAGCCCGATTCAAATGCTGACGCCCAAGTCATCACCGATCAGTTCGTCTTATTTCCAACCCAACCTCGGCGGAGATATGGCCGCGGTACGCGGCATGGTGAAGGCTCTGCTGGAAGGCCACCGTCAGAGCTTGGCTACCGGTGAGCCCGGCCTGTTCGACCTTGCCTTTATTGAGCAGCACAGCGTCGGCGTGGAGCGCTATTTGGCCCAGGTGGATGCCACCTCATGGGAGCAAATCACCCAGCAGTCTGGCCTCAGTGAGGTGCAATTACGCCAGGCGGCGGCCATTTATCAGGGTGCCGAGCGCGTGATCTGCACCTGGGCAATGGGTGTGACCCAGCATAAACACTCGGTGCCAACGGTGCGTGAAATCACCAATCTGCAATTGCTGTTCGGTCAGTTAGGCAAGCCGGGGGCCGGTCTGTGCCCGGTACGCGGTCACAGCAATGTGCAAGGCAACCGCACCATGGGGATCGATGAGAAGTCGCCCAAGGCGCTGCTCGACAACCTGGAACAACATTTTAACTTCTCGCCGCGACGGGAGCCGGGCCATAACACCGTAGAGGCGATAGAAGCCATGCTGCGGGGCGAAGTGAAGGTGTTGCTGGCGCTGGGGGGGAACCTGGCCGCCGCCGCACCGGACACCGAGCGCACCGCCCGCGCCCTGCGCCGCTGCGACCTGACGGTGCATATCAGTACCAAGCTTAACCGTAGCCATCTGGTGACCGGCAAGGACGCACTGATCCTGCCGACGTTGGGCCGGACCGAACAGGACTTGCAGGCCAGCGGCCCTCAGTACATCACGGTTGAAGATTCCTTCAGCATGGTGCATGCGTCCGAAGGCGTCGGCAAGCCGCTGGCGGAAACCCAGCGCTCGGAAACCGCCATTGTCTGCGGTATCGCCGATGCGGTACTGGGCAACCAACAGCTCAACTGGCTGGAGTTGGCGGATGACTATTCGTTGATCCGCAATCATATCGCCGCCACCATTCCGGGCTTCGAAGATTTTAACCAACGCTGCGACCAACCGGGTGGTTTCTATCTGGGTAATGCCGCCGCCGAACTGCGCTTCAATACGCCGAGCGGCAAGGCGGAATTCGGCGCAGCCCCGTTGCCGGACAGCCTGTTCCCGCAGTTGGATGGTCGCCAGGCGCCCTTCACACTGCAGACCCTGCGCTCGCACGATCAGTACAACACCACTATCTACGGGCTGGATGACCGCTATCGTGGCGTGTATGGTCAACGAGAAGTGCTGTTTATTAACCCGGAAGATCTGGCCGTTCTGGATATGCAGGACGGCGAATTGGTGGAGATCGAAACCCTGTGGAATGACGGCATCACCCGCAAGGTGAGCGGTTTCAAACTGGTGAGTTACGATATCCCGCGCGGCAATCTGGCGGCTTATTATCCCGAAACCAACCCACTGGTGCCGCTGGCCAGCTTTGGTGACGGCACCGGCACGCCGACCTCAAAATCGATACCGGTAGAGATCCGCCGTTGCGTCGTGCAGCCAACGCTGCGTATCGCCTGACCTGCAGCGCCCGGTCTACGCCGGGCGCGCTAATATTTCAATCGCCTTTCGTGCTGCTTTTCTCTGTGACGACTTTTGTTTGTTGAATATTCCCTAAATTCACGTGCTAACGCGGTAAAACCGTGACGTTAGGCTTGCCCGCAGCGGGTGATTCGCGTAAAACTGTCAGCCGCAAATCTTGCCACTCACAACCCATTCACTGGACGATATGTTTCAAGATAACCCGCTGCTGGCGCAGCTTAAACAGCAACTTCACTCTCAGACCCCGCGTGTTGAAGGCGTAGTTAAAGGGACTGAGAAAGGCTTTGGCTTTCTTGAAGTAGACGGTCAAAAAAGCTATTTCATTCCGCCACCGTACATGAAGAAAGTCATGCACGGCGACCGGGTGAGCGCGACTCTGCATACCGAGAAAGAGCGCGAAATCGCCGAGCCGGAAACTCTGATCGAGCCATTCCTGTCGCGCTTTGTTGGCCGAGTGCAAAAGCGCGATGACCGCTTGTCGATCGTGCCCGACCATCCGTTGCTGAAAGACGCGATTCAGTGTCGTCCTGTGCGTGGCCTGAACCACAATTTCCAGGCCGGTGACTGGGCGGTGGCAGAAATGTGCCGCCACCCGCTGAAAGGCGACCGCGGTTTCAATGCCGATCTGACCCAATTCATTACCGATGGTGAAGATCACCTGGCGCCATGGTGGGTCACGCTGGCCCGTCATAATCTGGAAAAAGAAGCGCCGGAGATGATCGCCATCAGCGAACCGGATGCTTCACTGCCGCGTGAAGACCTGACTGCGCTGAATTTTGTCACCATTGACAGTGCCAGCACCGAAGATATGGACGATGCGTTGTTCGTACAGGACAACGGTGACGGCTCACTGCAATTGACCATCGCCATTGCCGATCCGACCGCCTACGTCGAGCAAGGCAGCCCATTGGATGAAATCGCCCGCAAGCGCGCCTTCACCAACTACCTGCCAGGCTTCAACATCCCTATGTTGCCACGCGATCTGTCAGACAACCTGTGCTCACTGCGCCCGAACCAACGCCGTCCGGTATTGGCCTGCCGCGTGACCATCGGTGCCGACGGCGCCCTGGCTGACGACATTCGCTTCTTCGCCGCCGAGATCGAGTCAAAAGCCAAACTGGTTTATGACGAAGTGTCCGACTGGCTGGAAGGCATTGCCGGCTGGCAACCGCCAAGTGACGATATTGCACAGCAAATCACCCTGCTCAAGCGCGTGTGCGATGTGCGTAACTCCTGGCGCCACCAGCACGCTCTGGTATTCAAGGATCGCCCTGACTACCGCTTTGTTCTGGGCGAAAAAGGTGAAGTGCTGGAGATCGTCACCGAGCAGCGCCGCACGGCCAACCGGATCGTTGAAGAGTGCATGATTGCTTCCAACGTTTGCGCCGCTATCGTGCTGCGTGACCGTCTCGGCTTCGGCATTTACAACGTGCATACCGGTTTCGATCCGCTGCTGGTTGAACAGGCGGTTACCGTGCTGCAGGCCAACGGCGTGGAAGCCGATGCCGAGAAACTGCTGACGCTGGAGGGGTTCTGCGAACTGCGCCGTCACCTGGATTCACAGCCGACCCAGTTCCTCGACAGCCGCATCCGTCGTTCCCAGACCTATGCCGAGATAAGCACCACACCGGGCCCGCATTACGGCCTGGGGCTGGAAGCCTACGCCACCTGGACCTCACCGATCCGTAAATATGGCGATATGGTTAACCACCGTCTGCTGAAAGCCATTATCGCCGAGCAATCCGCCGAAAAACCTCAGGACGAAGTCACCGTCCAGTTGGCAGAGCGCCGTCGTCTGAACCGCATGGCAGAGCGCGACGTGGGCGACTGGTTGTATGCCCGCTACCTGAAAGATAAAGCCGGCACCGATGAGCGCTTCAATGCCGAGATCATCGACGTGACCCGCGGCGGCCTGCGTGTACGCCTGCTGGACAACGGCGCAGTGGCCTTTATCCCGGCACCCTTCATTCACGCGGTGCGTGATGAAATGGTCTGCAGCCAGGATACCGGCACCGTTCAGATCAAAGGTGAAGTCGTTTATCGCCAGGGGGATAACCTGCAGGTCACCATCGCCGAAGTGCGTATGGAAACCCGCAGCGTGATCGCCAGACCGGCAGCCTAATCTCGCGAGATGAAACTCAGGTCAGACAAACACCGGACGGGCCAACCTCCGGTGTTTTTTTTCATCGCTTGAATAACGACGCCGATGTCATTGCGTCATAAATGAGAGGCCGCCACCACAGCATCACATTGTTTTAACGTCATTACTCAACCAGCTTCACATTTCTCATCCGACCTGCTGTTCTTCACGCACAAAACTCCTACTTTTAATTTGTATCCATTCTCCAATAAGAGCTTCTCTTTTTTATTTCTGCGCACCAAGGAGTTGTTGAACATGAAAAACGTCAAGTCCGGGATCGTCTGGCTGGCGGTGGCGTTGGTGGGCGCATTTGCCTTCGCCATGCTGGCGCTAAGCCGCGGGGAACATGTCAATGCGGTTTGGCTAGTGGTAGCGGCAGTTGCCTGTTACAGCATCGCTTACCGCTTCTACAGCCTGTTTATTGCCAAGAAAGTCTTTGAGCTCGACGATCGCCGCATGACACCGGCAGAACGTCGCAACGACGGGCTGGACTACGTGCCCACCAACAAATGGGTGCTGTTTGGTCACCACTTTGCCGCTATTGCCGGTGCCGGGCCGTTGGTTGGCCCGATCCTGGCAGCGCAAATGGGCTTTCTGCCCGGCACCATCTGGATCCTGGTTGGGGTGATGTTGGCCGGTGCCGTGCAGGACTTCCTGATCCTGTTTATCTCCACTCGCCGCGACGGCCGTTCGCTGGGTGAAATGGCCAAGCAGGAACTGGGTGCCTTCGCCGGGGTGATCACCATGCTGGGTGCGCTGGGGGTGATGATTATCATTCTGTCTGCGCTGGCGCTGGTGGTGGTAAAAGCGTTGGCCGATAGTCCATGGGGCCTGTTCACCATCGCCGCCACCATTCCTATCGCGCTGTTTATGGGCGTATATATGCGTTTTATCCGGCCGGGTAAAATCGCCGAAATTTCGGTGGTGGGTTTTGCCCTGATGCTGCTGGCGATTATTTACGGCGGCAATGTGGCACAAGATCCCTACTGGGGCCCGTTCTTCACGCTGCACGGTACTACGCTAACCTGGGTGCTGGTCGTCTATGGCTTTATCGCCTCGGTGCTGCCGGTGTGGCTACTGTTGGCACCGCGTGACTATCTGTCCACCTTTATGAAGATTGGCGTCATTATCGGGCTGGCGATTGGCATCGTCTTCGCCATGCCGGAAATGAAAATGCCGGCGGTGTCGCGCTTTATCGACGGTAGTGGCCCGGTGTTCGCCGGATCGCTGTTCCCGTTCCTGTTTATTACCATCGCCTGCGGCTCGATTTCCGGCTTCCATGCGCTGGTGTCCAGCGGTACAACACCGAAACTGGTGGAGCGTGAAAGCCATATCCGCTTTATCGGCTACGGTGCCATGTTGATGGAGTCCTTCGTGGCCATCATGGCGCTGATCTGCGCCTCGGTCATCGATCCGGGCGTTTACTTCGCCATGAACTCACCGGCGGCGCTGATCGGCACCACGGTGGAAAATGCCTCGCAGGTGATTAACAGCTGGGGCTTTATGATCACCCCGGAAACCCTGACGATGATTGCCAAAGACGTCGGGGAGCACTCGATTCTGTCCCGTGCCGGTGGCGCACCGACCTTTGCGGTAGGTATGGCGCACATCATTACCGAGGTATTTAACAGCCGCGCGATGATGGCGTTTTGGTATCACTTCGCCATTTTGTTCGAGGCCCTGTTTATTCTGACCGCCGTCGATGCCGGGACCCGCGCCTGTCGCTTTATGGTGCAGGATTTGGTTGGCGTGGCGATCCCAAGGCTGGCCAACAACCGTTCGTGGTTCGGTAATCTGGCGGGGACGACGGTAGCGGTCGCCGGCTGGGGTTTCTTTGTCTATCAAGGGGTGGTCGATCCGCTCGGCGGCATCAACACCTTGTGGCCGCTATTCGGTATCGGTAACCAGATGCTGGCGTCAATGGCGCTGATCCTCGGTACCGTGGTGCTGTTCAAAATGAAAAAACAGCGTTACGCCTGGGTGACTATCCTGCCCACCGTCTGGTTGTTTATCACCTCAATGACCGCCGGCTGGCAGAAGATCTTCCATGAAAAACCGAGTATCGGCTTCCTGGCTCAGGCGAAGAAATTCTCTACCGGTATTGAGCAAGGTACGTTAATCGCACCGGCCAAGTCGTTAAAAGATATGGAAACCATCGTGTTCAGCAACCAGATTAACGCCGCGCTCTGTGCCTTCTTTATGCTGGTAGCCGTAACCATGCTGGTTTCCGCCTTCTTTGTGATCCGCCGTGCGCTGAACTCCAGCCAGCCTACGGCGCAGGAGTCGCCGATCGTCCTGCGTGAGAATGGCTAAACCTGCGATTGGGCGCGGCATGCAGCGCCCCTACATTTAAGCAACCGGGCACTTGAACAGTGCCCGGTTCTTTGTTTACAGCTCATTTCAGTTCAATAAGTTAGTCCCAAAGGCCCCCTGCCAATCTTCCTCAAACTTCTCTACCGCCGCCTGTACCGCAGGTGCGGCAAGGAACTGCTCGGCAACGTCGACCGGCAAGGTGATGGCCTGGCAACCTGCCAGTAAACACTCCAGTGCCTGACGCGGCGTTTTAAAACTGGCGGCCAGCACTCTGGCTCCTGGTGCGTGCAGCGTCAGCAACTGTTGCAGCTCCTGCACCATCTTAATGCCGTCACCGCCCTGCGCATCCAAACGGTTAATGTAAGGGGCGACATACTCTGCCCCGGCCAGCGCCGCCAGCAATCCCTGACCCGCGCCGTAGACCGCCGTCCCCAGCGTAGGGATCGACATCGCTTTCAGTTTCTTAATTGCTGCCAGCCCTTCAGCGGTCGCCGGCACCTTCACCACCAGGCCTGGTACTCGCTGATGAAGCAGCGCCGCTTCTGCCACCATACGTTCGGCATCGTTGGCCATCACCTGAGCAAACAGCTTACCGGTGCCCCCCAGCGCATCGCGCAGCGCCGGTAGCACCTCCCAAATTGGCTTGCCTTCTTTGGCAACAATACTTGGATTGGTGGTCACACCATGCAACGGAAGGATGCGCGACAGGCGTTTCACGGCGTTCACATCAGCGGTATCGAGATAAAGCTCCATTACGGACTCCTGAATCTTCTGTGGGCGAATTCAAACTCTGATCATAGTAGGACATGCAATACGTTTATATTTGATCGAAATCAAATCAACTTTCATTCGAAACAACTTTAATGAAAACAGAAAAGCAACCGAATGACAGGTGACTCGTGATTTTCAATCTGCAGCGCTATTCCACCCATGATGGCCCAGGCATTCGCAGCGTAGTGTTTCTGAAAGGCTGCTCGCTCAGCTGCCGCTGGTGCCAGAACCCGGAAAGCCGGGCGCGAAAGGCAGACCTGTTGTTCGACCCACGCCTGTGTCTTGGCGGCTGCACGCTGTGCAGCGAAGTGGATCCGCAGGCTGTCCGGCGGATAGAGGATAACCTGGTGATCCAGCGCGATTTACTCAGCCATGAGGATTATGCCGCATTGGCGGCCCATTGCCCAACCGGCGCGCTCAGCCTGTGCGGCAGCGCGATAAATATCGACGCTATCATGGCCGAGGTCCTGCGCGACCGACCCTTTTATCTAAGGACCGGCGGTGGACTGACGCTGTCCGGCGGTGAACCCTTTATGCAATCGACCGTAGCGGCAGAACTGCTGCGCCGCAGTCGTGAGGCCGGTATTCATACCGCGGTGGAGTCTTGTCTGCATACCCCCTGGTCATACATCACCCCCTCACTGCCCTGGCTTGACCTGATGCTGGCAGATCTGAAACACGTCGATGAACGGCGCTTCAAACAGTGGACCGGCGGATCCGCCAAACGGGTGATGGACAATTTTCGTCGATTGGCTGAGCACGGTACCCAAACTATTGTGCGCGTGCCGCTGATCCCGGAGTTTAACGCCGATCGCGATTCTGTCCGCGCGATTGTCGATTTCGCCGCCGATGAAGCCGGTGCCAAAGAGATTCATTTTTTGCCGTATCACACACTGGGCATCAACAAATACCACTTGCTCGGCGAACCCTATCACGCTGCCCGTACCCCACTGGATGCGCCCGAACTGCTGGCCTATGCCGAGCAGTACGCCAAAACCAAAGGGCTGGCCGCTATTTTGCGAGGATAACATCATGACCACGCTGGACTTGACCACCCTGACCGCACGCACCCTGGCCCACAAGAACGCGCTGATCCATATCGTCAAACCGTCGGTTTGCACCGAACGCGCACAGCACTATACCGAAGCCTATCAGCAGCACCTGGACAAACCCTTGCCGGTGCGTCGGGCGCTGGCATTAGCTAATCATCTGGCCAAACGCACCCTGAGAATCGACAACGATGAGCTGATTATCGGCAACCAGGCCAGCGAATTGCGCGCCGCGCCGATCTTCCCGGAATATACCGTCAGTTGGATAGAAGACGAGATTGACCAGTTGGCCGACCGTCCAGGCGCTGGTTTTTCCATTAGTGAAGAAAATAAGGCCATCCTGCACCGGATATGCCCGTGGTGGCGCGGCCAGACGGTACAAGACCGCTGCTACGGCATGTTCACCGATGAACAACAGGCGCTGCTGGCCACCGGCATCATCAAGGCCGAAGGCAATATGACGTCGGGAGATGCCCACCTGGCGGTGAATTTCCCACTGCTGCTGGAAAAAGGCCTCGACGGCCTACGCGACAAGGTGGACGAGCGCCGCAGCCGCATTCGCCTCACCGACTGGCAAGAGTTACAGCAGGAGCAATTCCTGAAGGCTATCGACCTGACCCTGGCGGCGCTGAGCGCCCATATCCTGCGCTTTGCTGAACTGGCACGCAGCATGGCACAGGCGGAAAGTCGCCACTGGCGAAGTGAAGAGCTGCTGGCCATCGCGGAAAACTGCGAGTTGATCGCTCACCGCCCACCGCAGACCTTCTGGCAGGCGCTGCAACTGTGTTACTTCATTCAGTTAACGCTACAAATTGAGTCTAACGGCCATTCGGTGTCCTTTGGCCGTCTCGACCAATATCTGTACCCCTGGTATCGCCGCGATGTCGAGCTGGAGCAGACTCTGCCGCGTGAGCGCGCGATTGAAATGCTGCACAGCTGCTGGCTCAAACTTCTGGAGATCAACAAGATCCGTTCTGGTTCGCACTCCAAAGCCTCGGCAGGCAGCCCGCTGTATCAGAACGTCACTATCGGCGGACAACGGCTGATCGACGGCACACCTTGCGACGCGGTGAATCCGTTGTCCTATACCATTCTGGAATCCTGTGGCCGTCTGCGCTCGACCCAACCCAACCTCAGCGTACGTTACCATGCCGGGATGAGCAGCGACTTTCTCGATGCCTGCGTGCAGGTGATCCGCTGTGGGTTTGGCATGCCGGCCTTCAACAACGATGAGATAGTGATTCCGGCGTTTATCAGGCTGGGCGTGGAACCTCAGGATGCCTATGATTATGCGGCGATCGGCTGCATCGAAACCGCCGTCGGCGGAAAATGGGGTTATCGCTGCACCGGCATGAGTTTTATCAACTTCGCCCGAGTATTGCTGGCGGCACTCGAGCAAGGGCGTGATGCCACCTCCGGCAAAGTCTTCCTGCCCCAGGAGTTGGCGTTGTCGCGGGGCAACTTCAGCCATTTCGACCAGGTGCTGGGTGCCTGGGACAGCCAGATCCGCTACTACACCCGCAAGTCGATTGAAATTGAGTGCGTGGTCGATAGCGTGCTGGAAGAAAATGCTCACGACATTCTGTGCTCAGCATTGGTGGACGATTGCATCGAGCGGGGTAAAAGCATTAAGCAAGGCGGTGCAAAATACGACTGGGTTTCGGGCCTGCAGGTCGGTATCGCCAACCTGAGCAACAGTCTGGCGGCAGTGCGTAAACTGGTGTTTGAACAGGCTGCTGTCGGCCAGCAGCAGTTGGCGGCAGCGCTGGCCAATGACTTTGACGGGCTGAGCGGCGAGCAGTTACGTCAGCGGCTGCTCAACGCCGCGCCCAAATACGGCAATGACGTGGATGAGGTCGACCAATTGCTGGTGCGCGCTTATCAAACCTACATTGATGAACTCGGGCACTACCACAATACCCGCTTTGGTCGTGGCCCGATTGGCGGCACTTACTACGCCGGTACTTCGTCCATTTCGGCTAACGTGCCCTTTGGCGCGGCTACCCTGGCAACACCGGATGGGCGCAAAGCGCATACGCCGCTGGCGGAAGGTGCCAGCCCGGCATCAGGTACCGACCATCTCGGGCCGACTGCCGTGTTCAATTCACTGTCCAAGTTGCCTACCGCTTCAATCCTCGGTGGCGTGCTGCTGAACCAGAAACTCAACCCGGCCACGCTGGAAAACCCAGCCGATCGTGAAAAGCTGATGTTGATGCTGCGTACCTTCTTTGAGGCCTACCAGGGCTGGCACGTACAGTACAACATTGTGTCGCGGGAAACCCTGCTGGAAGCGAAGCAACATCCTGACCAGTATCGTGATTTAGTGGTTCGCGTTGCTGGATATTCCGCGTTCTTTACCGCATTATCCCCTGACGCGCAGGATGATATTATTGCGCGAACAGAACATACTATTTAAACAACAAATATTAGCGGCCGCACCTTGATGGCCGCACATCAGGTTGATATGAATTCAAGACAACAGACAATATTGCAATTGGTTAACGATCGGCGGCGCATCAGCGTCAGCGATTTAGCTGCCGCTACCGGCGTTTCTGAGGTGACAATCCGTCAGGATTTGAACCTGCTGGAGAAACGCAGTTACTTGAAGCGGGTGCATGGTTCCGCGCTGGCGCTGGAAAGTGACGACGTCGATGCCCGCATGATGTCCAATTTCACCCTCAAGCAAAAGCTGGCGCAATATGCCGCATCGCTGGTTAACGACGATGAAACCATCTTTATCGAAAGCGGCAGTGCCAACGCGCTGTTGGCTCGCTACATCGCAGAACGCAAGCGCATCACGCTGATCACCGTTAGCCACTATATCGCCAACCTGCTGAAAGAGACCGACTGCGAGGTGATCGTACTGGGCGGCATCTATCAGAAAAAAAGCGAAACCGTGGTCGGACCGTTGACGCGACAATGCATTCAGCAGGTGCATTTCAGCAAGGCGTTTATCGGCATTGACGGCTACCATACGGACACCGGCTTTACCGGTCGCGATATGATGCGCGCCGATGTGGTTAATGCCGTGCTGGCGAAGGGCGTAGAAAATATTGTCCTGACCGACTCGTCCAAGTTTGGACAAATCCAGCCCAATCCCCTGACTCAGCAAGGAAAAGTGCATCGGGTGATCACCGATTCCCGGCTGTCACTGGACTATCAACATCAGTTAAAACGCCAGGGAATTCAGTTGGATATAGTGAACGACTAGGCACCAGACGGAAAAGGCTGGCCGTCACACGACGGCCTACCTGAGGGTTACTGACCGTAATAAGCATTTTTGCCGTGCTTGCGCAGGTAATGTTTGTCCAACAGCCTCTGCTGCATGTTCGCCAGCCCCGGTGTCAGTTGGCTCGAAAAGATCCCCATGTAGGCAATCTCTTCCAGTACCACCGCATTGTGCACTGCGTTTTCCGCATCCTTTCCCCAGGTAAAGGGACCGTGTGAGTGCACCAGCACCGCCGGTATCGCCGCCGGATCCAACTGGCGTTCTGCAAAGGTTTCGACGATCACCCGGCCGGTTTCCCACTCGTAGCGGCCATCGATTTCCTCATTGTGCATCTGGCGGGTACAGGGGATGTCGCCATAAAAATAATCAGCGTGGGTGGTGCCCCAGGCAGGGATATCCAGCCCCGCCTGCGCCCAGATAGTGGCATGCCGTGAATGAGTGTGAACAATCCCTCCGGCAGCGACAAACTCCAGGTACAACACCCGATGGGTATCGCTGTCCGATGACGGCTTTTTATTCCCCTCCACCACTTTGCCGCTTTCCAGCTCCACCACCACCATATCGTCACGGGTCATCAATGCATACTCTACCCCCGACGGCTTGATTACCATCAACCCCTCACGGCGATCGACAGCACTGACATTACCCCAGGTGAACGTCACCAGATGATGGCGTGGCAAGGCCAGGTTGGCCTCTAATACCTGCTGCTTGAGATCGTTAAGCATTTGTCTTTCCCGGTTAAGCCTGTTGGGAATATTGTCGGCAGGCTGCCCCTGAGAGGGTATGGCGTAAATCGCTAAAGACCGCGTAGCCTTCTGCTGGAAACCGAGAACTGTGGGGCGCAGAGGAAATTGCCTGCCAAAGGCGGGAAAATGGACTTTAGGACTATTTACCTGTTTATCGTCAGGCAGAGGCTTATAGTGGATATTGGCAGAGAGAGCGCCTTTAGCTTTTCAATTGTTCTGCCTTTGACAAAAAATGCCATTTTTTATATCGATACGCTTTGGGAGCCAATAGCAGGCCGAATTCAGGGTTCATGCCTATACTTATAGGGCACTCCCATAAGCCAATGCTAAGGAGAAGTCACTATGATGATTATCAATAAACGTTTCGCCACCGCCGCTCTGGCGCTTACGCTGGCGTTTTCACTCAGCGCTTGTTCCAACATGTCCAAACGTGACCGTAACACCGCTATTGGTGCCGGTGCAGGGGCTGTAGGCGGCGCAGTGTTGACCGATGGTAGCGCACTGGGTACGCTCGGCGGAGCCGCCGTTGGGGGCATCATCGGTCATCAGGTAGGCAAATAACCCGACCGACCCCTAGCCGACAGGCTGGCAAAAGCGTTTACGCTTTGACGTATTAACCATAATAAAGAATATTTCAGGTCTGTTTTACTTTTAGTCAATGGCATCATTGCCATTAACGGGTTAACGCCCGGCAGCATCACCCACTGCCATGCCGCAGCATTGCACCGCGGCATGGCAATTCCCCCAGCGATTAACCGCCCGCCAGTTTGACCTTCATCCCTTTGGCTTCCAGCAACTGTTTTAGCAAATCGCGTTTATCACCCTGGATCTCAATCACGCCATCCTTGAGCGAGCCACCACAGCCACACTTCTTCTTCAGCTCAGCCGCCAGTTTTTCCAGCGCCGCGTCATCCAGATCAACACCAGAGATCAGGCAAACGCCCTTCCCCTTGCGCCCGCTGGTCTGGCGTTGAATGCGCACGATGCCGTCGCCCTTGTCGCGTTGTGGTTTAACTTCTTCCTGCTTGATGCGCCCGCTGTCGGTGGAATAAACCAGACGGCTGTTATCGTCCTTCATCAGTATCTCCTCAGGCCAATGAAGCGCGAATGGCGCTCAGCGTAGCGGCAGGATCGGCAGATTGGGTGATCGGGCGCCCAATCACCATGTAGTCAACACCCGCCGCCTGTGCCTGCACCGGCGTCATGATGCGGCGCTGATCGCCGGCATCGCTGCCTTCAGGACGGATACCCGGCGTAACCAGCTGGAACTGTTGGCCACAGGCCGCTTTCAGACGCTCGGCCTCATGCGCAGAACAGACCACGCCGTCCAGTCCACAATCGCGGGTCAGACGCGCCAGTCGTTCCGCCTGCTCGGCCGGAGACAGGTCAATACCGATAGCCTGCAGATCCTCCGCCTCCATGCTGGTAAGCACGGTCACGGCAATCAACAACGGCGCCTGCGCGCCATAGGGCAGCAACACCTCTTTGGCTGCGGTCATCATACGCGCACCGCCGCTGGCGTGGACGTTAACCATCCACACGCCCAGCTCAGCCGCCGCCGCTACCGCTCGGGCGGTGGTGTTGGGAATATCGTGGAATTTCAAATCCAGGAATACGTCGAACCCACGGGCGTGCAAGTCGCGCACCAGTTGCGGTCCAAACAGGGTGAACATTTCCTTGCCCACTTTTAGCCGGCAGTCCTGCGGACTGATACGATCGGCAAATGCCAACGCTGCGTCAATATCTGCGTAATCAAGCGCAACGATGATCGGAGATGATTTTAAGTCATTGTTATTAGTGTTATTTTCAGACTTCATTTCTTCTACCTTCTGTAAAATGGACATAACCAGGTAACAACCCGCCAAACTGACCGCCGCATTCTACATGCCAGCCGACAGAAATCCCAGCCGCAGCGCACCCTGCAGTTAAGTAATGTTAGCCCCTGGTTCGTCATCAAGCGTCAATATAACCCGGATTCCATTAGCTCAGACTGCGTAAAGCGCCGTAAAGATGCGTAAATTATAAATCAAATAATTTGAACAAGATGCTCAGCATTATCAGATTTTAAATCTTCCTGGATGCTTTATTATTCAACACATCGGAAGCGAACGGCTTCCAACCCAAATAAACAGACTGGAGTTTCTTATGAAAAGCATCAAATATTTTGCAGCAGCAGCCGCTATCGCCATGACCTCTTTTGCTACCTTTGCCGCTGAGCCGGTAGACCTGCAGCAGGCCACCAGCCTGACCGCATCCGGCGTCGTCTCTGCAGGCCATGCCACGACGCTGAGTGGCCTGGAAGCCAAACTGGCCGCCAAAGCCGAAGCCCAGGGCGCCAGCAGCTACCGCATTATCTCTGCCGGTGGTAATAACATGCTAAGTGGCACCGCCGTCATCTACAAATAAGCACTCTGGTATAGAGCCCGGCACGCCGGGCTCTACCTCAATACTCCCGCCTTATCGTTCATTATTCCCTCGCTCAATGTTACAGAAATATTAAATTTTTATTACACACTAGACTCTCACTCGCGACTGGCTTAGCTTGAAGGCAATCTTCCCGCAGAAAGGCTTCAAAATGAGCGAGATATCCACACTAACGATTAAAATCCCTCTGGAACTCAAAGAAAAAATTCGTGCCATTGCCGCCGATAACCAACTTTCTCTGAGCGCCGAGGTCTGTCAACGCCTTGAAAATAGCTTCGACTTACCGGCCAAGGCGGACAAAACCACCAAAAAATCGGCGGAGTTACATCACGGTGAAATTGACAATCAGGGGATTGAAGAGGAAATCGAGCAGCCGCTGAACCAGAAAGAATTGAAGAAGCTGCGTCAACTGCTGAAAGGCGGTGTCAAAACCGGCAAGAAAAAATAAATCGCTAACATCATAAAAAACGGGGCTATTTTAGCCCCGTTTTTATTGCAGTTTATTGTCCATCCAGCCCGCGGATCGGTTTAACCGATGACCAGGCCCGGCATGACGGGCAATGCCAATACAGCGAGTGTGCGGTAAATCCGCATTTATGGCAGCGATAACGCGGCTTGGTACGTATTTGTTCGCCGACCATATCACGCAGTAACAACAGGCTTTCTTTCGCACGGCCGTCTTCCGCATCTGCCAGGTGATAATCCATCAGGCGATAGAATACCCGCATAGTCGGGTGGCGCTGGAGCTGGCGGTTGATATACACCTGCACCACGTCGCGCCCTTCATTCTGCTCAATAATTTCCGCCAGCATCAGCTCAGCGGTGGCACCGGTATTTTCTTCGACACAACGTTTGAGGAACTCTGCCCAATCCTGTTGCTGTTCCAGATGCTGGTAACACTCATGCAGCATCGGCAAGGTTTCGCTCACCAGCTCTTTATCCTGGTTCAACACGCGTGTGAGCGATTCAACCGCCTTGGCGTATTCGCCCTGCGCCATATAAATTCGGCCCACCATTATCGATACCCGGGCGCACTGTTTATCTGCCGAGGCCGCTCGTTTCAGCAAGCCCATCGCCTTATCGAGATCGTCACTGCCCATCGCCTGCAAAGCCAGTTCGCAGTAGAAATGGGCGATCTCGATACGTTGTTTATCTTTACCCAACTTGACCAGTTTTTCCGCCACGTCGATGGCTTTTTGCCAGTCGCTGGTTGCCTGGTGGATCACCAACAGTTGCTGCAACGCGGAAATGCGGAAGTCTTCTTCGCCGATTAACTGGCCAAACATATCTTCGGCGCGATCGTACATACCGGCGGCCATATAATCGCGCCCCAGCTGTTGCACCGCCAGCAGACGTTGTTCGAAGGTCAGGGAAGCGCTTTCCATCAGTGCCTGATGGATGCGGATTGCACGGTCTACTTCGCCGCGCGAACGGAACAGGTTACCCAGCGTCAGGTGGGCTTCTACGGTATTGCTGTCCTCTTTCAACATATCAAGGAACAGATCGACCGCTTTATCCTGCTGGTTGGAAAGCAGGAAGTTAACCCCGGCCACATACTCACGCGACAGACGGTTGGCTTCCTGTTGTTTGTCCTGTTGAGCACTTCTGCGCCCCATGTACCAGCCGTACGCGGCAGCCACGGGCAACAACAGAAACAGCAGCTCTAACATAGAAGGTTATTCCTTGCTGACAACGGACGGAACTGCCGATTCAGCAGGTTGTTCAAGCTGCAGTTCCAGCCTTTTGATTTTGCGTTCAGCTCGCCCCAACGCAATGCGGGTACGCAGATAAAACAGGCCACAAATGACCCAGCCGAGAACAAAACCGGCGCCAAACAACGCCGCCAACAGGGTCGATACGCGATAGTCGCCCTGCGCAACCAGATAGTTAAAACTCACAACCTGATCGTTATGCGCGCCCAACGTGACAGAAATCACGAAAATCACCAGAACCAACAAAAAAATCAGCAAATATTTCACATTCTTTCCCGCGATGCCGAGTTAATCGGATGAACTTTACCCTATAGCTTTCAAGTTGGCCGCTAGGCGGCCAACTCACTCATCTCCAGACGCCTACTCAAGTAAGTAACTGGGGTGAGCGAGTGCAGATAACAACGCTGCGACTTGAAAGATGACGGGTATATGCCTATATGTGGCTTCCCTAACCTTTAAGTTAGCATTTCCCATCGTGGCAGGGAAACCCTGCGGCACGATAAAACCACATATCTGCTGGCATATTCGACAGTAAACGACGCTCCCGAGTAAATTAATGAGAAAGCTTCTCAAAATAATAGATTAATAAGGATGTGGGGGCATTAATAATAATTGCAATGACGGGAAATGTAAGCGGTTAATGCGGTACCCTAGCGGCACCGCATTAAGTGACAGCGTCACCTGGTTTTATCTGCCGAGCTTCTTTCCTCAATTTCCTGCTGCTCTTGCGGCGGTGGCGTTAAAGGGCCAAACCAGCGTTGAGCCAGCCAGCAAGCTATCGTCACCAACAGCCAACTGATCAAGGTCGCCACAGCCAGGTCCTGTGGCCAATGCATGCCCAGCATTAAACGGCTGCCCATGACACCTATTGCCCACACCATCAGGACCGCTACGGTCTTGTAGTGCCGTCGTGGCCACAACAGCCCTACGCCCAGTAGCGCCCAACTGGCGGCAAACATCGTGTGGCCCGAAGGGAACGCAAAGCCGGTCTCAAACTGCCAGTGCTCACGCAGCCACACCGGTACCAATGTTTGATTCTGCAGTTGCTCTTTCACCAACGCGCCCCGCTCTTTACGCTTGAGTGAGTAAAAGTACTTTTCATCAATCTGGTGGGTAGACTCCAGCCACAACACAAATGGCCGCGGTTCCTGTACGCGATCCTTGATCAAGGACTTGACGCCCTGTCCGATCAGAATCGACGCGCTGAGCAGTAGCAATAATCCAATGGCCGGTCTGATACGAAAACGCAGGCACCACAGAAACCAGGCGCCAAGAATAATACTGGTGAGGATCCCCCAGGGCGAAGTGACAGTTTCAGTCAGCCAGTACAGGCCTTTCAACAACCTGCCGTCGCCACCCGGTTGCCAGTGCCAGCCGGAAATCCATACTGCCAACGGCATCAGCAACAGCACTATTGCACCTGCCGCCGTACGTTTTGCAATCTCAAACATTCCCATCGTCCTTTGCATAAGCCAATTTGCAGTGTAACAATCTTGCAATATTGATAACACTCGAAAAATTAAACAGATAAACGGGCTATCGCAATAATAGTTGGCTGAAAGCGTCAGATGCTGATTTGCTGAGCACCTCAGGGCAAGAAGTTATGGCAAAATAGCCGATAATTAATGAAATGCCGATCGTCGTTGTGTATTTAATACTGGTCAGCCAACTGACCCGGAAGTAGGATGCGCAACCATGATTGAATCGGAAGTATTTGTGGAGAGCAACATGCAGCTTAAACGGGTGGCAGAGGCCAAATTGCCAACACCTTGGGGCGATTTCCTGATGGTAGGATTCGAAGAACTGGCGACCGGGCACGATCATCTGGCGCTGGTGTTCGGGGATATTTCTGGCGCAACACCGGTACTCTCACGCGTACATTCTGAGTGTCTTACCGGTGATGCCTTATTCAGCCTGCGCTGCGACTGCGGTTTTCAGCTGGAAGCCGCACTGGAGCATATTGCGGAAGAAGGTCGCGGCATTCTGCTTTACCATCGCCAGGAAGGTCGTAATATCGGTTTGCTGAACAAGATCCGCGCTTATGCCCTGCAGGACAAGGGCGCTGATACGGTAGAAGCCAACCACCAGTTGGGTTTTGCTGCGGATGAGCGTGATTTCACCCTGTGTGCGGACATGTTCAAACTGTTGGGCGTGGATGCGGTGCGTTTACTGACCAACAACCCGAAAAAGGTCGAGATCCTGACCGAAGCCGGTATCAACATTACCGAGCGTGTGCCACTGATCGTCGGTCGTAACCCGAAGAACGAGCGTTATCTGGCCACCAAGGCCGCAAAAATGGGCCATTTGCTGGACCAAGAGTAATTTCCTCGCGGGAAAAATCAGGGCGCCATGAAAGGCGCCCTTTTTATTACAGCATTTTCCTGATCACGTAGTGCAGGATGCCGTCGTTTTCATAGTAGGTCAGCTCATTGCCGGTATCGATACGGCAACGGGTATTCACCACTTCCTTACGCCCATCGGCATAAGTGATCAGCACCGGCACCACTTGCCCTGGTTTGAGCGTTTGTAACCCGCTGACGCTGATCTGCTCATCACCACTCAGCCCCAGCGTTTTGCGCGTCACACCTGCCGGGAACTCGAGCGGCAAAATGCCCATACCAATCAGGTTGGAACGGTGAATACGCTCAAAGGACTCGGCAATGACCACGCGAACCCCCAACAGTCGTGGCCCCTTCGCAGCCCAGTCACGGCTGGAACCAGAACCGTATTCTTTACCGGCGATCACCGCCAGCGGTACCTGCTCCTGCTGATACTGCATCGCAGCATCGTAGATCGATAACTGATTCTGTGACGGGATATGGCGGGTATAGCCCCCTTCAACCCCCGGCACCATTTCATTACGGATGCGGATGTTGGCAAAGGTGCCACGCATCATGACTTCATGGTTACCACGGCGCGAACCGTAAGAGTTGAAGTCCAGCGCCGCAACGCCGTGATCGCTCAGATAGCGGCCTGCCGGGCTGTCGCGTTTGATGTTCCCTGCCGGTGAGATATGGTCGGTGGTCACCGAGTCGGCCAGGATTGCCAGGATGCGGGCGTCCTTGATGTCCTGCACCGGATCCGGCTGCACTTTCATGCTGCTGAAGAACGGCGGATGGCGAATATAGGTGGAGTCCGCCTGCCATGGATAGGTGGCCGAACCGGCAATCTGAATCGACTGCCAGTTGGCGTCACCGTCAAATACCGCACCGTATTCCTTATGGAACATCTCGGTACGCACTTCCTCGACCGCCAGGGCAATGTCCTGGCTGCTCGGCCAAATATCCTTCAGATAAACCGGCTGGCCGTCACGACCTTCACCCAGCGGCTCGTTGGTCAGATCAATCTTCATACTGCCGGCCAGTGCATAGGCAACCACCAACGGTGGCGAGGCCAGCCAGTTGGTCTTCACCAGCGGATGAATACGGCCCTCGAAGTTACGGTTACCTGACAACACCGCACCTACAGTCAGATCGCCCTCTTTAATCGCCTGCTCAATAGGCTCAGGTAACGGCCCGGAGTTACCGATACAGGTGGTGCACCCGTAACCCACCAGGTTAAATCCGAGCTCTTCAAGGTAGGACGTCAGCTTGGCGCTGTCGAAATAGTCGGTCACCACTTTTGATCCCGGTGCCAACGAGGTTTTCACCCAGGGTTTGGTTCGCAACCCTTTCTCCACCGCATTTTTTGCCAGCAGACCGGCCGCCATCATGACGCTGGGGTTGGAAGTGTTGGTACAGGAGGTAATGGCGGCGATCACCACCGCGCCGTTATGCAGGTCGTGCTGCTGCCCATTAAGGGTGAAAGGCTTGAATTCGGATTTTCGTTGCTGGTTGCCGATCTCCAGCTCGGTAGCGGCATTGAAAGCCTTGGGCACCTCTGGCAACGCCACACGGTCCTGCGGGCGCTTCGGCCCGGCCAGGCTGGCGACCACCGTCGACATATCCAGTGCCAGAGTGCTGGTAAACACCGGTTCGTCGCCAGGGTTACGCCACATGCCCTGTACTTTGGCATAGGCTTCCACCAGCGCGATTTGCTCATCGCTGCGGCCACTCAGCTTCATATACCCCAGCGTCACTTCGTCCACCGGGAAGAAGCCACAGGTCGCACCAAACTCCGGTGACATGTTGGCAATGGTCGCTCGGTCAGCCAGCGGTAGATCCGCCAGGCCGTCACCGTAGAACTCAACAAATTTGCCCACGACTCCGTGCTTACGCAGCATCTGGGTGACGGTCAACACCAGGTCGGTAGCGGTAATGCCCTCACTGAGCTTACCGGTGAGTTTAAAGCCCACCACGTCCGGGATCAGCATCGATACCGGCTGACCGAGCATCGCCGCTTCGGCTTCGATACCGCCCACGCCCCAACCAAGAATGCCCAGGCCGTTAATCATGGTGGTGTGGGAATCGGTGCCCACCAGCGTGTCCGGATAGGCAATACGCTGACCGCTTTCGTCGGTGTGCCACACGGTTTGACCAAGATACTCCAGGTTAACCTGGTGACAGATCCCGGTGCCCGGCGGCACTACGCGGAAGCGGTTGAAGGCTTTCTGCCCCCAGCGCAGGAAAGTATAGCGCTCGTGGTTGCGCTCCATTTCGATACGCACGTTTTCTTCAAACGCTTCGTCATCGCCGAACTCATCAACGGTGACCGAGTGGTCAATCACCAGATCGACCGGTGACAGCGGGTTGACCTGGTCAACATTGCCGCCCAATCGCTGCACCGCTTCACGCATCGCAGCCAGGTCCACCACCGCAGGCACGCCGGTAAAGTCCTGCATCAGTACACGGGCCGGGCGGTAGGCAATCTCGCGGTCAGCATGGCCGGTCTGTAACCAGCCAACGATAGCTTTCAGATCGTCAACCTGCACGGTGTCGCCATCCACATGGCGTAACAGGTTTTCCAACAGCACTTTCATTGATTTTGGCAGCCGGTCGATATCACCCAGCTGTCTCGCGGCCAGTGGCAGACTGTAATAGCGATACTCACTATTGAGTGCAACCAGCTTATCCATACTCGTTTCACGAAGATCGGACGACATAGCTCCTCCATTTCTTATTATGCATAAAACAGGGTAATCACTGAGGTCTTACTTAAAGATAACACAAAGATGATGTAACGTTTTGATAACAACACGTTTTGATCATAACGATAGGCAGAAGTAATCAAATGAAAGAACTGGTGATAGCTCAATAAGTTAAGTATGCATGTTTAGTGAAACCTGACAGGGCGTGAACAAAGTGCCCCTCCTTTCCTCCGGAGTTACGCTTCACAGGCAAAGTCATGCATCGGAGCAACCATCAGGATGCCCTCGCATGCATATCAACAACTCACTACCTGGGAAGAAAAACATGGCCGAAACCAAGATCAACACCCTTGCCAACGTGAAAGCATTGAGGGAAACAGAACCCGAATCAGAGGGGCAGGTAATTCTGTTGCGCGGTACTGCCGATCGTGTGCTTTTTTATGTTCATAAAGCAGATGACAACAGGCCTGATGACGGCACGCTAGTGGTAGTCACCAATACAGGTAAACACTGGTGCCTGGTAAGAGACGGTAATACGCTTCAACTTGCCTGGTTTAAGACCACGAATAACAACTGGGACAATGCGATGGATGCATTGCTCAGCCATGCTTCGACATTCAGTGGGAACGTAGCCAAAATCGTGTTTCCGCGTGGGACACTGAATTTTAAAAAACCAATCGTGCTGGATTACAAAAAAGACTGGTTTTTGGAGGGACAAGGTGGGCACGGCGCTTCAGGTACCGTACTTGATTTTAATATTCCTCGCAGCGCCGGTTACGGCGACTATGGGGCGATTCATTGCTGGGGCGAACCCTTCGGATTCCAGCAACTCACTCTACGTAGCCTGATGGTTCAAGGGATTGGTACCAGTATCGTTGACCCTGCACAAGATGAAAAAGGTCGAGCGTACTGCCACGGTGTTTATTGCCGCACCACTGCCACCCTGTGGGAAGATGTTGCTATACAAAATTTTCGAGGATCGGCGCTGTACCTCGACAATGCTTTCGATAACAACTTCAACCGCGTTTCCGTTTTTGCCTCTGGCCGCATGAAGGACGGTTACAGCTATACCAATCTTGAGGACGTCGCTAATCCGGATGCGACCGCTTACCCACCGTTATTGATCATGAGTACCCGCCCTGGCGATCAAAGTAATTTTAATCGCTTTTTTGACGGTTCTTTCGAGCTTAACAACGTTACACCATTTGTTGAAGTTCGTGGTGGCATCCAAATGCACTTTACGCGCATCCATGCGGAGCGTCCTGGCGGTAGTCTGGCTGAAGGCCATTGGCCATTAGGGACCTTTATCAAGGTAGGAGGCGAAGTTTGGTTAACCGAATGCGGCATTAGCAATTTCACGCGGGCGATTTCATATGGCCCATACGCCCAAATGGTGATCAACGGCTGTAACCGCCTTTCAGGCGATATTTACCCTTACGATACCACCACCATGGGTAATGGCCGTATCAAACTCGATAACACCATCTGCAGTGGCCTGTATATATCAGGTAATATTCAGGGGGATTATCAGATCAGCAACAGCGTACTGAATTACCTGAGAACAGTGGTGATGTCGGGTTCAACTTTGGTCACCAATAGCAGGATTAATGGTGATGTCACGGTCGCAGCTGCGGCTGGCGCGCCATTGGGGTCTGCCGGCGGGCTTAAGATTAGCAACAGTCAGATTACCGGTAGCTTGGTCGCAGGAGCGACAGCGCAGCGAGTCAGCATTGCAGGGTGCCATATTTTTGGCGATCTGACGCTACCAGGCGCCAACTGCAGCGCAGTGCATAACGTGGTGATCGGGCAAGAATCCATTGCGGCCACTGGCAATAACATCAGCATCGGCAAAACTTCTCCGGCCATTATTTATGTTGATAACAGCTATGCCGAAGTCAGCGGCCTCATTCAGAGGGGTACTGTGATTCTAAAACGAGAGGCGTTAGCAAACCAGTCACCAGGATGGATGTGTACATTCAGTGGTGCTAACGGCTCAGGATTGAAAGTGGCGGAATTAGCCGCTCTGGGTAAAGAAGTTTGATATGCAGGCCGCCCTCACTATCCGTAGGGCGGCCTATTTGTCCGGGGGAGTATGGTTCTACATATCGATAGTGCCGATGTTTGGACAATTTAAGCTACTATCGGCAGATATTTGTTGATGGTGACGGAATAATCTTTTAACTCAGGAGAGAACAGTGACATTTTTGGGATTCGTCAGTGAACGTGAGTGTCGGCGCTGGGAAGACGCTCCGCCCTATATTCCCGCCTTCAGCTTTCATGAAAAACATCAGTCAGCTCCCATTAATGCCACACCTGAAGCCATTATTCAGGCGGTGCTTGCGCTGGATATGGCCGAGGACCCGATCATCAGTCGGTTACTGATGCTGCGTCAGTTACCCATGAAGCTGCGCCAATGGTTCACCAACACCAAAAACACTACGCCGGCCGCTGCATTTGGTTTCGACACTTTTACCCTGCTGCATCAAAACACGAATGAGATTTCTCTTGGATTGGCCGGTCGTTTCTGGCGCCCGACCATGGGGGTGGCAAATCTGGCCAATGCGGAAGAGTTTGACCATTACAACGATCCCAATGCGGCTAAACTGGTGTTGCGCTTTAACGTCACGCAGGACAGTACCGGATGGGCAATGCTCAGTACGGAAACCTTTGTCTGGTGCCCTACGCCCCAGGTAAAAGCGCGTTTCGCCTGCTATTGGGGAGCCATTCGCCCGGCCAGCGGTTGGATAAGACGCCGCACTCTGCTTGCCGTGCAGCAGAAACTGGCAACGAGTGGAGGCTAACGAATAGAAGCCTGTACTGGCATTGTTCTGAGGGCGTTCAAGGGGGATATCAGAAGTGAACAAACCTGAAAAAGATAAAACAGGGAGGGGTAGGTTCCCCTCCTGTTATCAGCCATTAACCTGACGGCTTACTTTTCCGGCAGCTTGATGTCTTTAAACATTGCTTCAATCTCTTCGTTGGAACGCAGCGCAACGGCGCTATCGACCACGTCGCGCGTCAGATGCGGAGCGAAGCGCTGGATGAAATCGTACATATAACTGCGTAGGAAGGTGCTGCGGCGGAAACCGATTTTAGTGGTGCTGTAAGTGAAGATATCACGTGCATCCACCGTCACCAGGTCGGGATCCTGAACCGGATCCACAGCCATGCTGGCAATCACCCCTACGCCAAGACCCAGGCGCACGTAAGTTTTAATCACGTCGGCGTCGGTCGCAGTGAACACAATGCGTGGCGTCAGTCCGGCGCGGTTAAACGCGGTATCCAACTCGGAACGCCCCGTGAAACCGAAGGTATAGGTAACAATCGGGTAAGCCGCCAACTCTTCGATGGTGATGTGGCTTTTACCGGCTAATGGGTGATCGGGCTTTACTACCACCGCGCGATTCCAGTGGTAGCACGGCAGCATGATCAAATCGTCGTAGAGGTGCAACGCTTCAGTGGCGATGGCAAAGTCTGCGGTGCCTTTGGATACGGCTTCGGCGATTTGCGTCGGCGACCCCTGATGCATATGCAGCGAAACACGCGGATAACGCTCAATGAAACCTTTAATAACGTTAGGCAGCGCGTAACGTGCCTGGGTGTGGGTAGTGGCTACATAGAGTGAGCCTTTGTCCGGGTAGGTATGCTCGCCGGCGACGGCTTTGATGGCATCTACTTTGGACAGGACTTCACGGGCGATCCGGATAATTTCCAGGCCTGCCGGAGTCACCTGAGTCAGGTGCTTACCGCTACGGGCAAAAATCTGGATGCCCAGTTCATCTTCCAGCATCCGCACCTGCTTGCTGATACCGGGTTGTGAAGTGTAAAGCCCTTCTGCCGTCGAGGAGACATTCAGGTTGTGGTTAACCACTTCCACGATGTAACGAAGCTGCTGCAATTTCATATCTTATACCATCCTAGGTTAAACACTGCGTTGAGCCGCAGCCAGGTATATCGGTGTCGCCCCGGTATGCTGAAAAGTAACAAGCCATAAACACCGTGTTTCACCCAGACGCTGAAGAAACCGCCGTTGTTAATAAGCTTTAATCATAAAAAAACTTTTTATATAACCACTATATCACGCTACAGCTTCAAGTATAGATCCACGTCACACTGTGGTAACGATTATTTTGCATTGCTATCAAGGCGAAACCCTGGCCCCAGGAGGGAAAAAACAGTCAAGGATAGATCCGTTAGCCCTCTTTGACCAATAAAAAACCAGCCACATGGGCTGGTTTTTAATCTTGCATTCAGGCTGCAAATTTACTTTTTGCCTTCAACCCATTTGCCATCAATGTAGAAAGCGGACCAGCCAGTGGCTTTGCCGTCTTTCTCTGCAGAGACGTACTGCTGCTTGGTCTTGCGGCTGAAACGCACCAGCGTTTTGTTGCCTTCCGCATCTGCCACTGGCGCATCCGCCAGATAACGCAGTTTCTCAGGCAGACGGTCCTTAAAGCGAGCCAACTCTTCCACCAGCGGCGCACGGGTTTCGCGCGATTTAGGGAAGGTATTGGCCGCCAGGAACACACCGGCAGCGCCGTCACGCAGAACAAAGTAAGCGTCCGACTTTTCGCATGGCAGTTCCGGCAATGGAACCGGATCTTCCTTCGGTGGTGCAACATCACCATTGCGCAGGATCTTACGGGTATTTTTGCAACTCTCATTGGTGCAACCCATGTACTTACCGAAGCGCCCCATTTTCAGGTGCATTTCAGAACCACACTTATCGCACTCAACCACAGGGCCGTCGTACCCTTTCAGGCGGAACTCACCCTCTTCGATCTCATAGCCGTCACACGCTGGGTTATTACCGCATACGTGCAGCTTGCGCTGATTATCGATCAGATAGCTGTCCATTGCCGTGCCGCATTTCTGGCAGCGACGGCGGGCACGCAACGCGTTGGTTTCCGCGTCATCCCCTTCGAGAATGTTGAGCACTTCCGTTTCCGGCACCAGGTTAATGGTGGTTTTACAACGTTCCTTCGGCGGCAATGCATAGCCGGAGCAACCCAGGAAAACGCCGGTGCTGGCAGTACGGATACCCATCTTGCGACCGCAGGTTGGGCAATCGATACTGGTCATCACCATCTGATTCGGGCGCATTCCGCCTTCTTCCGGCTCTTTCTCCGCCGTTTCCAGCTGTTCGCTGAACTCGGCAAAGAACTCATCCAGCACCGCTTTCCACTCGGCCTGGTTGTTGGCTACCTGGTCCAGACCGTTTTCCATGCGTGCGGTGAAGTCATAGTTCATCAGCTCGCGGAAGTTTTCTTCCAGACGATCGGTAACTATCTCACCCATTTTCTCAGCGTAGAAGCGGCGGCTTTCGACGCGTACATAACCACGATCCTGAATGGTGGAAATGATCGAAGCGTAGGTTGAAGGACGCCCGATACCCCGTTTTTCCAACTCTTTTACCAATGACGCTTCGCTATAACGCGCTGGCGGCTTGGTAAAGTGCTGGCTTGGGATCAGCTTCTGCAGTTCCAGATCGCTACCTACTTCAACATACGGCAAGGTGCGGTCTTCATCACCCTTACGCAGAGCAGGCATCACTTTGGTCCAGCCATCGAAACGCAGCGTACGGCCTTTTGCGCGCAGCTGGTAATCAGCGGCTTTCACCGACAGCGTGGTGGAATCGTACTGCGCCGGTGTCATCTGACAGGCCACAAACTGGCGCCAAATCAGCTGATACAGTTTTTGCGCATCCGCTTCCATATCTTTCAACTGCTCGGCCAGCACGTTGACATCCGACGGACGGATGGCTTCGTGTGCTTCCTGCGAGTTTTCTTTGCTGCTGTACTGGTTCGGCGCTTTCGGCAGGTACTTGTCGCCGAAGTTGTCACCGATGTAACCACGCACCATCTCGAGCGCATCCTGGCTCAGGTTGGTGGAGTCGGTACGCATATAGGTGATGTGACCGGCTTCATACAGGCGCTGAGCCATCATCATGGTTTTCTTTACGCCAAAGCTCAGACGTGTGCTGGCCGCCTGCTGCAACGTAGAAGTAATATAAGGTGCACCCGGCTTGCTGCTGGTCGGCTTGTCTTCGCGATCCAGTACCGTATAACGGGCTTTTTCCAGCACGTTGAGTGCGGCGTGCGTCTGCTCACGGTTAACCGGTTTGAAGGGTTTGTCGTGGGCATGAGTTACTTCCATCTGCAGCGCGGTATCACCCTTCGCCAGCAGATCGGCGTGCAACTCCCAGTATTCTTCCGGCACGAAGGCTTTAATGTCGCGCTCACGCTCCACCACCAGTCGAACCGCAACGGATTGCACTCGCCCAGCGGACAAGCCACGGGCAATTTTTTTCCACAGCAGTGGCGAAACCATGTAACCCACGACGCGGTCCATAAAACGACGCGCCTGCTGTGCGTTGACACGGTCGATGTTCAACTCGCCGGGCTGTTTGAACGCATTTTGGATCGCGTTCTTGGTAATTTCGTTAAACACCACGCGGCTAAAGCGTTTGTCGTCACCACCGATAACTTCCCGCAGGTGCCAGGCAATGGCTTCCCCTTCGCGGTCAAGGTCGGTTGCGAGATAAATGTGGTCGGCGTTTTCCGCTAACGACTTTAACTCGGCAACCACTTTTTCTTTACCCGGCAGGATTTCGTAATGCGCTTTCCAGCCATGGTAAGGATCGACGCCCATACGATTTACCAGCGCCGTCGTTGGATCTTTTTTAACTTTCTTCTTGGCTTTGTCTTCGGTTGAGTCAGCGCTCTTTTTGCTGGCTGAGCCACTTGTCGGCAAATCACGGATATGACCGACGCTGGACTTCACCACGTAGTCATTACCTAAATATTTATTAATAGTTTTGGCTTTTGCCGGGGACTCAACTATTACGAGAGCTTTACCCATATTTACCTTTACCTAATTTTATTTCTTCTAAAAAGAAGTCTTTTATCTCGCCTTGCCGCAGCGATTCGTATCTCTTTTTTATATTGCGGCACTCTGGCAAGAGATCAACATGTTTTTTTCTATTGGCTGCTTAACTGCTCAACCTGAACACAAGTTGTTGATCCTGGCCGCTATTCACCCATGCCCCAGAAGTATGGCTGTGTGAAACTCATTTATGGCGTAAACAAAACCTTCCACCCGACGCCGCAAAATCCCACACTGTACCTGATAAAAAGCGTCACGCAACCTAATTAGCACGGAAAGGCAGATTTCGCCAATCGGCAGTTAGTGCTGGCCATCCAGACGGCAAATAAACCTTAGTCTGTTTGCGGATAAATGCGAACTGGCGTTAGAATATGTGCAGATTTTTTCATTGGAGTGTAATAAATGCGCACTGAAACCTCACCTATTGCCCGTGAAGCCCTGCTGGAAGAAGCAAATAATCTAATTCGCCAGCATGATGATTATCTGCAAGGTATGGTTGCCACCGATGTTGAACAAAAAGGCAGCGTTTTAGTTTTCCGCGGCGAATTCTTTTTGGATCCGGATGGATTGCCAACAATAAAAACTACCGCAGTATTTAATATGTTTAAACACTTGGCCCACGTGTTTTCTGAGAAATATCATTTAGTCGACTAAGCATTAAAAAGGGGGCCTTGGCCCCCTTGATGTTTAATCGTCCGGTTTAAAGCAGTGGCTTTTCACCACGCTGCCACCAGCGTAACAGCAGACGATCGACACTTTCTGCCGCACTGCCGGTAAAACGGTCCATCATGCGTTTACGACGCGCATAGCGCACCCCGACCACCTCGTGATTCTCCATTTCAGCGATCAGTAAGTCGTCACTGGTGCCAATAGCGTCAATCAGCCCTTTCTCTTTCGCCTGAGTACCGAACCAATGTTCACCGGTCGCCACGCTGTCGATATCCAGCGATGGACGTTGCTGATGCACAAACTGTTTAAACAGCTCATGCGTGTCGTTCAGATCTTCACGGAATTTCTCACGTCCCTGCTCGGTATTTTCACCAAACAGCGTCAACGTGCGTTTGAACTCGCCGGCGGTGTGTAGCTCTACATCAATATCATTCTTTTTCAGCAGGCGGTGGAAGTTGGGGATTTGCGCCACGACACCGATTGAGCCGATGATGGCAAAGGGAGCCGCAACAATGCGATCCGCCACGCAGGCCATCATATAGCCCCCGCTGGCCGCCACCTTGTCTACCGCTACCGTCAGGCGAATACCGCCGGTGCGCAAGCGTGCCAGTTGCGATGATGCCAGGCCGTAACCGTGTACCACCCCACCCGGACTTTCCAACCGCAGCAACACTTCGTCTTGCGGCGTCGCCACCGCCAGTACCGCCGAGATTTCTTCACGCAGTGAGGTCACCTCATGGGCATCCATGCTGCCTTTAAAATCCAGCACGTACAGGCAAGGTTTGGTAGCTTCAACCGCACCGGCTTTAGCACGCTGTTTCTTCAGTTTATCGTCTGCCTTGGTCTGTTTTTTAAACTGCTTGTTCCAGGCCTTTTGTTCCGCATCCCCCATGCGCGCCAGGCGCATATCACGTTGCATGTCGCGATATTGTTCACCGAGGTCAGTCAGCTGCAGTTCCCCTTTCTGGCGGTTCTTACGTTGCCCCAGGCTGACCGCCAGCAACGCCAGCGCGGCGATGGCAATGACTACCGTCGCGACTTTGGCCAAAAACAGGCCATAAACAGATATAAACTCCACAGATTCCGCCTTTATTAACAGGTTGTTAGTATGATCTCATTCATTCTAGCCAACCGACGCGGTGGCTGTCGCGGCTAAATAAAAATTCCTTGTGATACCTCTTTACTATGTGGGCGCACAGGGGCTTAACCAAGCCACTGCTGTTCCATTTTTGTTACAAAAGAATGCCGATTCTGCTGCCTAATCATTGAAAATACGATCCATTTAAGGCATATAACACGGATTATTCATCAACATGATGAGCCCAATTCGCTGTCGGGCCTGCATGCGGTCGAGCCTTAGCTCCTGTCATGGCCTCTCAACCCACTCCTCTCCCCGATGCAAGCGGGAGACCAGCCACCAAGGCGCGAGGAATTATTGTGCATTACCAACCTAAACAAGATTTGCTGGAAAAACGTATTATTTTGGTCACCGGCGCCGGTGATGGCATCGGTCGCGAAGCGGCACTCACTTACGCCAAATTCGGCGCGCAACTGGTGCTGTTAGGCCGAACCGAAAGTAAACTGCAGGCGGTGCAAGCCGAAATCGCCAGACTCAGCAGTGCGCCAACCTACATCATCACGCTGGATCTGCTGCATACCACTCAGGAACAATGCCAACAGGTGGCCGATGAATTGGCTACCCATGTCCCGCGTCTCGACGGTGTGCTGCATAATGCCGGGCTACTGGGCGATATCGCCCCAATGGCCGAGCTGTCGATGGAGATGTGGAACGAGGTAATGCAGGTAAACGTCAACGCGACTTTTATGCTCACCCAGGCACTGTTGCCACTGCTATTGAAATCCAATGCAGGCTCGCTGGTATTTACCAGCTCCAGCGTCGGCCGTAGCGGGCGGGCTAACTGGGGTGCCTATGCGGTGTCAAAATTCGCCACTGAAGGCATGATGCAGGTGTTGGCCGATGAATATAAAAGTCGCAATCTTCGGGTAAATTGCATCAATCCTGGTGGAACACGCACTCAAATGCGCGCAACCGCCTTCCCGCACGAAGACAAGAATAAACTGAAAACCCCGGCTGATATTATGCCGCTTTACCTCTATCTGATGGGTGATGACAGCCGCCGTAAAACCGGCATGAGCTTCGACGCCCAGCCAAACCGTAAACCCGGCGCCGCCGAATAAAAGGGGCTTTACCATGGCTGAAGATCGCCACCAACAACGTCAGCAACGCCTGAAAGAACAGGTCGATGCCCGTATCGCTGCCGCCCAGGACGCCCGGGGTTTGCTGCTGGTATTTACCGGTAACGGCAAAGGGAAAACCACCGCAGCATTTGGCACCGTTACCCGCGCAGTCGGCCATGGCATGAAAGCCGCCGTTATTCAGTTCATTAAGGGTGAATGGCCGAACGGGGAAAAAAACCTGTTACAGCAACATGGCGTTGAATTTCAGGTGATGGCTACCGGTTTTACCTGGGAAACCCAGGATAAAGCCAGCGATACCGCTGCTTGCCAGGCCGTATGGCAACACGGCAAGCGTATGCTGGCCGACAGCAGCCTGGATCTGGTGCTGCTGGACGAACTGACCTATATGGTCAGCTACGGCTATCTTGCGTTGGAGGAACTGCTGGAGGCGTTACAACAACGTCCCGCGCACCAAACGGTGATTATCACCGGACGGGGATGCCATCGGGATCTGTTGGAAATGGCGGACACGGTCACGGAAATGCGGCCGGTGAAACATGCGTTTGACGCAGGTATCAAGGCACAACAGGGAATTGACTGGTAACAGAAAGAAAACGCCGCAGCCCGAAGAAGCTGCGGCGTGATGATTAACTGCGCTTGCTGGGTTTGTTGCCTGGCTTGTTGCCAGGCTTGCTGCCTGCAGTGCTGCGGCGACCGCTGCCGGCAACCTGAGTATGGCGCTTGACGGCGCGGCGGATCTGATTGGCTTTCACGCGGCGACGTTCGCGCTCAATCGGCATCTTGCTAACGGTTTCCGGCTTCAACTCAACCAGTTCACGCAGATAGTTAATCGCCGGCAAATCCAGTTCAGTCCAGCCACCACGCGGCAGGCCTTTCGGCAGATCGATATCGCCGTAGCGTACGCGGATCAGGCGACTAACCTGAACGCCAACCGCTTCCCAAAGACGACGAACCTCGCGGTTTCGCCCTTCGGTCAGGGTTACGTTGTACCACTGATTGATACCTTCGCCACCCTGGAAGCTGATAGTGCGGAAAGCGGCCGGACCGTCTTCCAACTGAACGCCCTTGCTCAGTTGCTTGATTTTTTCGTCATCAATCTGACCAAATACGCGCACCGCATATTCACGTTCGACTTCACGGCTTGGGTGCATCAGGCGGTTCGCCAGCTCACCGTCGGTGGTGAACAGCAGCAAGCCGGAGGTATTGACATCCAGACGCCCTACCGCCACCCAGCGTGAGCCACGCAGCTTAGGCAGGCGATCAAACACCGTCGGGCGGCCTTCAGGATCGCTACGGGTGCAGAGTTCACCTTCCGGCTTGTAATACGCCAGCACACGGCAAACTTCTTCCTCGGATTCTTTAATCGAAACAACGTGGCCATCCAAACGGATTTTCATTGAAGCGGTCACTTCAACACGATCACCCAGTTTGGCGACTTTACCGTCGACGCTAACGCGGCCGGCTTCAATAATGGTTTCGATTTCACGACGCGAGCCATGGCCAGCGCGCGCTAAAACTTTCTGTAACTTCTCGCTCATTGAGCAACCTCTAGTGTCGCCTTCACAGGCGTCGGATATAATAGCTTTATCAACCAGTTACGCTAAAAACACAGTAACTCGCCGGATTGTAAAACTTTTGCGACCAACTACGGCCAAAAACACCGCAGTAAACGCTCAGGGGTCACATATATTACACGAATTTTACGCCGATAGATTCTAATAAATCTGCCCTCTCCACTGCAACGGCCGCAATTAAACTTTACCTCAGGATTAATCCACCGCGCCCTATGGCTGAACCCCGCCTAATGCCTGCTGCGTCTGCTCAAGGAACCAGCTTATCGCAGTTGATTTCAGGCTGCGCGCATGCCAGTGCAGCGTGACGTCGAAGGCCGGAACCTCGAAGGGCAGCGCCAGCATTTTCAGCGGCCGTTGCAGGCGCATCTCACAAAAATGTTTTGCAATTTGCGAAGGGAGGATCACCAGCAGCTCAGAGCCGGGAATAATTTTAGGCAACACCGAAAAATGCGGTAATCGCAGACGAATTCTGCGCTTGACCACCAACTTTTGCAGCACGTCTTCTGCCATGCCATGGCCTGAGGTTCTCGTCACCACTACGTGTGATTCAGCTAGAAATTGATCCATGCTCATCGACGAGCCTATTCGCGGGTGCGCGGCGTCCAGCAGGCACACGTAATGCTCGTTAATCAGGGTATTTTGGCCAATGCCGGTAAGATCAAGCGCACGGCTGCAGATGGCCGCATCGATATGGCCGTCGGTCAGCCAAATCCCTGCCTGGTCAATCTCCAGCGGAACTATCTCCAACGCTATACCTGGTGCTGATTCATTTAGCCTTTCCAGTAGGCGAGGCAACAGCGCCATTTCCCCCAAATCCGACAGCGCGAGCCGAAAATGCCGCGATGAATGTTTGGCATCGAATTTTCGCGCCTCCGAAACCGTCAGATCGATACAGCGGGAGGCCTCTTTGAAGCCAGAATACAGCTGCACCGCCAGCCTGGTCGGCTGCATGCCACGGCTGTTACGCACAAATAATGCATCATCAAACTGCACTCTGAGCTTGCCCAACGCGTAGCTAACAGAGGGCTGAGTGACGAAAAGCCTTTCGGCAGTGAGGGTCACGCTTTGCGTTTCGTAGAGGGTGACAAAGGTGGTGATGAGGTTTAAATCAAAATGGGTCATCTCACACACCTCAGAAAATAGATTGTATCTATGTGAAGCCCATAAAATAGTGATTTGATCGATTTTGCAATAATTTTTACAGTGGGGTTATTCTTCCATGCGACGGAAATATTACGATGGAATCCATCCGCTCAGCTACTTACGCCCTGCTACGCCAACATGGTATCACCACGCTGTTCGGCAACCCCGGCTCTAATGAATTACCCTTTTTAACCGGCTTCCCGGAAGATTTTCAATACATCCTGGGCTTGCATGAAGGCGCCGTGGTCGGCATGGCAGATGGCTATGCACAGGCCAGCGGTAAAGTGGGTTTGGTTAACCTGCATGCGGCTGCCGGTACCGGCAATAGCATGGGTGCACTGACCAACTCCTGCTATTCGCACAGCCCGTTGGTCATAACTGCGGGCCAGCAGGTGCGCCAGATGATTGGCATTGAACCCATGCTGACCAACGTCGACGCGGCCCAGCTTCCCAAACCCCTGGTCAAATGGAGCTACGAGCCAGCAACCGCAGCGGATGTCCCACGGGCGTTCAGCCAGGCAATTCACCTCGCCAATAGCGAACCGAAGGCCCCGGTTTATCTGTCGATCCCCTATGACGATTGGGATAAGCCGGCCGGCCAGGAGGTTCGGCACCTGTTCGCGCGCCAGGTGCAAACCGCCGGTACGCCAAGCGTCGATCAGCTGGCGGCGCTAATCAGGCAGCTCAACGAGGCGATTAACCCGGTGCTGGTATTGGGGCCGGATGTAGACGCCACAGGGGCAAACGCCTCTGCGGTGGCATTAGCCGAACGGCTGCGTTTGCCGGTATGGCTCGCCCCATCGCCTTCCCGCAGCCCTTTCCCCACCAATCATCCTTGTTTTCAAGGGGTATTGCCTGCGGCCATCGCAGGGGTGAGCCAGACATTGTCAGGGCACGATCTCATCCTGGTCGTCGGCGCTCCGGTATTCCGTTACCATCAGTTCGTACCGGGCGAATATCTGCCGGCCGGTGCCAGCTTGCTGCATATCACTTCCGATCCCCAAGAGGCAGCCCGGGCCCCTATGGGGAATGCACTGGTGGGAAATCTGGCAGAGATCCTCAAGCTGTTAGCCTCTGGCGTCAGCCAGCGTCATCATGTTTATCCAGTTCGATTGCCGCCAGCCGACGTCTCCACCGACCAACCGCATCAACTGCAGCCTGAATCACTGTTTGATACCATCGACGCCCTGGCTCCGGCAGATGCCATCTATGTGAAGGAGTCCACCTCCACCACCCAGGCCTTTTGGCACCGGATCACTCTGCGTCACCCCGGTAGCTACTATTTTCCAGCGGCGGGCGGACTTGGATTCGGCCTCCCTGCTGCCATCGGCGTACAGCTCGCCCAACCTTCCCGCAGGGTCATTGCGTTGATCGGTGACGGTTCGGCCAATTACGGCATCACCGCGCTGTGGACCGCGGCCCGCTACCGCATTCCCGTGATATTCATCATTCTCAAAAATGGCACCTACGGCGCGCTGCGGTGGTTTACCGGGGTATTGGGCACCGGTGAGGTGCCGGGGCTGGATATTGGCGGGATTGATTTCTGCGCCATCGCCAGGGGTTATGGCGTGAACGCCATCCATGCCGATAGCCGCTCAGCCTTCGAAGCCGCTTTCATTGCCGCGCTGGATTCAAACGAACCAGTGCTCATCGAAGTACCGACAACCACCATCGAACCCGTTTGAATTCCGGCGAACAGTTAAACCACTCAGGCATACCCACCTCCGCCAATGGGGCGACGACGTCAAGGAAGAAAGAAAATTAAATAACAATAAGAGGCATTGCCATGACAAAGCTGCACGCAGTAGAGATCTCGGTTGCCGTTCCGATCGGACGTTTTCATTACGGACTGTTGTTTTGGTGCTCACTTATCATGCTGTTTGATGGGTACGATTTAGTCGTTTACGGCTCGGTGATCCCCCTGTTGATGGAGCAATGGTCGCTGACGCACATCCAGGCTGGCTGGATGGGCAGCGCAGCGTTATTCGGCATGATGTTTGGCGCCGTGGCCATTGCGCCGCTTGCCGATCGGGTTGGCCGTCGCAAAGTCATCCTGGGTGCCATGACGCTGACCAGCCTGAGTGTCTTTGCCAATGCCTTCGCCGGCGAGCCACTGAGCTTCACCTTTTTACGCTTCATGACCGGGGTCGGGCTGGGGGGCGCGGTACCCAACATCGTCTCGCTAATGAGCGAGCTTGCCCCACGCGCGCGCCGTAACCGGCTAATCACTATCATGCTAAGTTGTTACTCCATCGGTGCAATGCTCTCGGCGCTGATGGCGATAGTGGTCATTCCCGCCCTGGGTTGGCACACGCTGTTTCTGATTGGCGGGCTGCTGCTGCTTTTTCTGCCCTCGATGTACCGTTATTTGCCCGAATCCTTGCCCTTCCTGGTTGGCCGGGACAACGGTGCAGCGGTACGGCTGTTAAAACGCATCGCCCCACAGGAAGATACCGCAAACATCCTCTTTGAAAAGCAATCTACCGCCGAGTCATCTCCCGCATTCGCACTGTTGTTCAAAGACGGTCGCGGCGCAGGCACCCTGTTTATCTGGCTGGGTTTCGGCATGTGTATGCTGCTGGTTTATGGGCTGAACACCTGGCTGCCTAAAATCATGGTCAACGGCGGTTATCCCTTGGGATCGAGCCTGATGTTTTTAGTCACCCTGAACGTTGGCGCCACTCTGGGTGCCCTGGGCGGCGGCTGGCTGGCCGACCGCTTTGGCAGTAAATCCACGCTGGTGTTGTTCTTTGTGCTGGCGGCGCTCTCGCTTAGCGCCCTGGGCACTAAACCGGGGCCAGTGCTGCTCAACGCCATGCTGTTGATAGCCGGTGCAACCACCATTGGCACCCTGGCGGTAATCCACGCCTTTGCCGCCCAATATTATCCAAGTGAAATCCGGTCCACCGCCGTCGGCTGGTGCTCGGCGATCGGCCGCTTTGGTGGCGTGGCCGGCCCGGCTTTAGGCGGCCTGATGCTGAGCCTGAATTTATCTTTCCAACTCAATTTCATTTTCTGCTCCCTGCCTGCGCTGATCGCCATATTCGCGGTGGCAATGGTTAAGCGCAGAGAACCTGAATAATTAGGAGATAGTAGAATGAACTCAACCCAAGCTGCGCCCTATGCCAATTTGCACCTGATGCCGATTGCCGGCGAGTGGCGTAACGGCAGTTCCGGCCAATCAATGCAGGTCGCCAATCCCTACAATGCTGAAGTGCTGCTGGAAATTGTTCAGGCTGACCAACAGGATCTGGATCAGTCCTATCAGGGCGCCAGCCAAGCTCAGGTTCAGTGGGCAAGCACCGGGCCAGCCCAACGCACTGCCGTGCTGCTACGGGCAGTGCAAATATTCGACGAACGCCAGGATGAGATCGTCGAATGGCTGATTAGGGAATCTGGCAGTACCAGGATCAAGGCCCGGATCGAATGGGCGGCCGCCCGCAGCATTACGCTAGAATCGGCTTCCTTCCCAACCCGAGTTCATGGGCGCATTCTGCCTTCGAATATCCCGGGGAAGGAGAATCGCGTCTACCGTGAGCCGTTGGGGGTTATCGGCGTGATTAGCCCGTGGAACTTCCCTTTTCACCTGACGCTACGTTCCGTCGCACCGGCGCTGGCCCTGGGTAATGCCGTGGTGATCAAACCCGCCAGCGACACGCCGGTCACCGGCGGCCTGTTGGTGGCGCGGATTTTCGAAGAAGCGGGCCTGCCCGCTGGCGTGATAAGCGTGCTGGTAGGCGCCGGAAAGCAAATTGGCGATGCTTTTGTTGACCATCCGATCCCTAAATTTATCTCATTTACCGGTTCAACTTCGGTTGGCATGAATATTGGTCGCACAGCCTATGGCGGAAAGCATCTCAAGCATATTGCCCTGGAACTGGGGGGGAACAGCCCGTTCGTGGTGTTGGCCGATGCCGATCTTGAACAAGCGGTCGCTGCCGCCATAATGGGCAAATTTTTGCATCAGGGGCAAATCTGCATGGCGATCAACCGCATTATCGTCGAAGAGGCCCTCTATGACCGCTTCGTCGCACGTTATGTGGAACAGGTAAAGCGGTTAAAAATAGGCGATCCCAACGCGGTGGACACCGTTATTGGCCCGATCATCAATCAAAAGCAGCTTGAGGCGCTGCTGGAAAAAATATCTCTCGCCAAAAAACAGGGGGCAACAGCCCTGGTAGAGGGCCAGCCCCACGGCCTACTGCTGCCCCCTCACGTTTTCACGGATGTCACGGCGGACATGGCTATCGCACGTGAAGAGATCTTCGGCCCACTGGTTGGCATTCTGCGCGCGCGTGACGCAGAGCATTCCCTGGCGCTGGCTAATGACAGTGAATTTGGTCTGTCCAGCTCGGTGTTCACCGGTGACCTCGAGCGGGGGGTTCGTTTTGCGCGGAAGATCAACACCGGCATGACGCACGTGAACGATATTCCCGTTAACGATGAAGCCCATGCCCCGTTTGGCGGCGAGAAAAACTCCGGGCTCGGGCGTTTCAACGGCGAGTGGGCCATCGACACCTTCACGCGCGATCATTGGATCAGCGTTCAATTGACGCCTCGCGTCTACCTCGGTGGGTGAGCAACATGCGCATAGGCATTGTGGGTGCAGGCGCCATGGGCGGTTTTTTCGGGGCCCGTCTGCTGCAGGCTGGCCAAGATGTTTCGTTCATCGACGTCTCGGAAACTACCCTCCAGGCTATTCGGAGCCAGGGGTTAAGGCTCGTCACGCCAACGGAAAACATCAGGCTATGGCCAATTATCGACCAGGCCAGCGCCTATACCGATCCCTTTGACCTGCTGTTGATATTTACCAAGGGATTCCATACCGCAGCGGCCATCGCCGGCGTTCGGCATTTGCTCTCGCCTCTGACCTGGGTGATGTCGGTGCAAAATGGTTTAGGGAATATCGAGGCCATCGCCGGAGTCGTACAGCCGGATCGCATCATTGTGGGCGTAACGAATTTCCCTGCTGATTTGCGCGCGCCTGGGTTGGTGCATAGCGCAGGCCATGGCCATGTACGGATCTGGTGCCATCAGGGCCAGGCTTCATCGGCTGTCGCCGAAATAGCAACGATGTTCGATAACGCCGGGCTAAGCTGTATCGCGGATCCGCATGTCCAAGAGGCCATTTGGGAGAAACTCGCCTTTAACGTGGCGTTGAATTCAATCTGTGCCGTAACGGGCCTGCCCGTCGGAGCCTTGACGGCCGATAACCGGGCCGTGGCGCTGGTTGGTGAGGTCGTGGACGAAGTAACCGCCGTGGCGCAAGCGCACGGGTTGCATCTGAACAAGGCGCGGATCAATGCCGCGATTGCACAGGCATGTGCTTCTCACGGCGATCATAAACCGTCCATGCTGCAGGATTTGGAAAGTGGGAGCCGAACCGAAAACGATCTTATAGCCGGTGCGGTGGTTGCATATGCCGCACGTAGCGCAACGGCAACCCCAGTGACAAACTGCCTTTATTCCTTAGTGCGACTGGTTGAGCGGCGCGCGACAGTACCCGACTAAATCGGTAACGGCGTTAATGCCGTTCGCAAGGGTAAGCGGCGGTTAACGCCAGCATAATCACCGAAGGTGCTGAATAGTGCAGTTGTTCCGGGTGTTCATTTAAATACTGCATGACCGCATCTGATGCCATCCCCACGCTCATACCGGCATCCGGGCAAATATTGCGGTTGCCTTGCATCGAAAAGGTATCGAACACCCCTGCCACATAGCCCATAAACAAGCCGCCATCGAGCGCTTCGGCAACGGTGGCTGCCCCGTCTTTATTTTTCACATAGCCGCTGGTCTCAGACAGCAAGGCGCTGCCAGAATAAAAACCTGCACTGGCCGCAGAGGAAAATAATATGGCCGCTAAAAGAGAAACCCGCTTAATCATCGCTGTGCATCCTGCCTGATTATCAATTTTTGATACTGTAGAATAGCGGCTTTAACCCTAAATAACGCTGTCTCAGCCACTTTTCAGAAAATGAGCAAAAATTCTGGCATTGAATCAGCGGAAAGGCGCGGGGTCGCCTGCGCCCTCGCGCACGACTTCCGGCGCGGATTCGGTCAGATCGATGACCGTGGTTGGCTGCTGGCCCAGGAAACCGCCGTGGATCACCAGATCCACCTGCTTACCCAGATGGTCGCTGATCTCTTCCGGATCGGATTCGGCAAAATCATTGCCCGGCAGCATTAACGTGGTCGACATCATCGGCTCGTTTAATACTTCCAATAACGCCAACGCAATCGGGTTCGACGGCACGCGCAAACCTATGGTTTTGCGTTTGTCGTTCATCAAACGACGCGGCACTTCCTTGGTCGCTTTCAGAATGAAAGTGTAGTTGCCGGGGGTGTTGTTCTTGATCAGTCGGAACGCGGTATTGTCGACATAAGCGTAAGTCGACAGCTCGGACAGGTCGCGACACATCAACGTAAAGTTATGATTGCCGTCCAATTGACGGATGCGGCAGATACGTTCCATTGCCGACTTCTCTTCCAGCTTGCAACCCAGCGCGTAACCGGAATCGGTGGGATAAACGATCACCCCGCCCTTACGCAGTACATCCACCGCCTGATTGATCAGCCGCGGTTGTGGATTGTCTGGATGAATATAAAAAAGCTGACTCATGACTTGCTCCTAAAAATGATGCACGTGGGCGGCGTCGCCCACGTTAAATCAATCGACCTTGGCCAGTTGTGGCTGCGGCCAGTCACGCCACACGGGTTCAACACCGCCGGGTAACCACAGTTTGCGACCCAGTTCGATCCACGAGCAGGGCTGATGGAAATCAGACCCCTGCGATGCCAGTAATTGATATTCCTGCGCATACTTTGCCAGTTGCGAGCGCTCATGCGGCGCCTGCTGACACTGCGCAACTTCCATGGCATCACCGCCATGTTCCGCAAAGTGCGCCAGCAACCGCTTCAGCCATTTGGCCGTCAGGTCGTAACGACCCGGGTGAGCTATCACCGCCTGGCCGCCGGATTGATGAATCACATCAATGGCTTGTTCTATTGTACACCACTGTGGCGGAACGTAACCGGTTTTGCCTTTGGCCAGGTATTTCTTGAACACCTGAGCCATATTATCGGCCATGCCGATCTGCACCAGATAACGGGCAAAGTGGCCACGGGTCACCGCACCACCGTCCGCCAGCTTTTGCGCACCTTCAAAGGCGCCGTCGATACGCGCTTTAGCCAGCCGTACGCCTATTTCCTGAGCGCGCCGGTTACGGCGTTCGGTCTGTTCGGCCAACAGTTGCACCATCGCCGGGTGCTCGGTCTCTATCCCCAGGCCCACGATATGAATCTCGTGATTTTCCCACAGCGTGGAGATCTCGACCCCGTTAACCAGCTGCAACGGCAGCGACAATTCAGCAATGCTGGCGGCCGCAGCGGCCAGGCCGGAGGTGGTGTCATGATCGGTAATCGCCAGTACGCCCACGCGCATTTCAACCGCTCGCTGCACCAACTGCGTCGGCGTCAAGTAGCCATCAGAGGCAGTGGTGTGGCTGTGTAAGTCGTAGAGAGTAAAGGCGGAGGGCTGGGGGCTGCTGTCTGTCAAAAGGAATATCCGGCAATGGCTTGGGTTTCTATCATACCCGCTATCGCCCGCCGGACGGAAATCTATTCTGGGCCGCCCCTCTTCCCCTTGATGAAAACAATTCATTCTTGGTGCTAAAACATTGTGCGAAAAGAGGGTTGACTTTATCCCTGCGAACCAGTTAACTAGTACACAAGTTCAGGGCAGTTCCCTGGTTGGATGATAAACAAGAGAGCACAGAAATGAATAAGCAAACTTCTCTTCTTCGTTGGTGGCGTCACTCCCTTTTTCGGGCGGAGTAATCACGCATACCTGTCATCTGACACTGCAGATTCCCTAAGCCCGCTGGTAACGCGGGCTTTTTTATGGACAAATTTTAACTGGAACCACCAATGATGAACATCAAACCACAACTCAAATTACTGAAGGCGGAGGCCAGTTACCGGGGCGATCCGACCACTATTTTCCACCAGCTGTGCGGCGCTCGCCCGGCCACCCTGCTGCTGGAATCGGCTGAGATCAACAGCAAGCAAAATCTGCAAAGCCTGTTGGTTGTCGACAGCGCTCTGCGCATCACCGCACTGGGCCACACCGTGACGCTGCAGGCGTTGACCGCCAACGGCGCGGCGATGCTGCCGCTGCTGGATGAGGCCCTGCCGGCAGAAGTCCAGATCCAGGTGCGTCCTAATGGGCGTGAACTGACCTTCCCGGTGATTGATGCCATTCAGGATGAAGATGCCCGCCTGCGTTCACTGTCGGTGTTTGATGCACTGCGCACCCTACTGACGCTGGTTGACTCCCCGGCTGACGAACGTGAAGCGGTGATGCTCGGCGGGCTGTTTGCCTACGATCTGGTCGCCGGATTCGAAGACCTGCCGGCGCTGCGTCAGGAAAGCCGCTGCCCGGACTTCTGCTTCTATCTGGCGGAAACCTTGTTGGTGCTGGATCATCAGCGCGGCGTTGCCCGTCTGCAGGCCAGCGTTTTCACGGCCGATACGGCGGAAGAACAGCGCTTGCAACAGCGCCTGGAACAGTTGCAGGTACAATTGAAACAGACACCGCAGCCTATCCCTCACCAGAAGCTGGAAAACATGCAACTGAGCTGTAACCAGACCGATGAAGAATACGGTGCGGTTGTCAGCGAATTGCAACAGGCCATCCGTCAGGGCGAAATCTTCCAGGTGGTACCATCACGCCGTTTCTCACTGCCGTGTCCGGCTCCGTTGGCCGCTTACCAGACGCTGAAGGACAACAACCCAAGCCCCTACATGTTCTATATGCAGGATGACGAATTCACCCTGTTCGGTGCTTCGCCGGAAAGCGCGCTGAAATACGACGCCGGTAACCGCCAGATCGAGATCTACCCGATTGCCGGTACCCGCCCGCGTGGTCGCCGCGCCGACGGTTCGCTGGATCTGGATCTCGACAGCCGTATCGAACTGGAAATGCGAACCGACCATAAAGAATTGGCCGAGCATCTGATGCTGGTCGATCTGGCGCGTAACGATCTGGCACGCATCTGTCAGGCCGGCAGCCGCTACGTGGCCGACCTGACCAAAGTAGACCGCTACTCTTTCGTGATGCACCTGGTATCCCGGGTGATCGGCACCCTGCGCGCCGACCTCGACGTGCTGCATGCCTACCAGGCCTGTATGAACATGGGCACCCTGAGCGGCGCCCCCAAAGTACGCGCCATGCAGTTAATCGCCGCCTCTGAAGGCACCCGTCGCGGCAGCTACGGCGGCGCAGTCGGTTATTTCACCGCCACCGGCGATTTGGATACCTGTATTGTCATCCGCTCCGCGTATGTTGAAGACGGCATTGCTACCGTGCAAGCCGGCGCCGGCGTGGTGCTGGATTCTGTTCCTCAGGCGGAAGCCGATGAAACCCGTAATAAGGCACGTGCCGTGCTGCGTGCCATTGCCAGCGCGCACCATGCCAAGGAGGTGTTCTGATGGCCGATATCTTGCTGCTCGATAACGTCGATTCCTTTACCTACAACCTGGTCGATCAACTGCGCGCCAGCGGTCATCAGGTAGTGATTTACCGTAACCAGATTTCTGCCGACGTGATTATCGAACGCCTGCAGCAGTTTGAAAAGCCGGTGCTGATGCTGTCACCGGGTCCGGGTACGCCGTCCGAGGCCGGCTGTATGCCGGAGTTGTTGCAGCGCCTGCGTGGCCAGTTGCCGATTATCGGCATCTGTCTGGGGCATCAGGCGATTGTCGAAGCCTACGGCGGCCACGTCGGCCAGGCCGGCGAGATCTTGCATGGCAAGGCCTCGGCAATCAGCCACGATGGTGAAGGCATGTTTGCCGGTATGGTGAATCCCTTGCCGGTGGCACGCTACCACTCACTGGTTGGCAGCAATATTCCGACCGAACTCACCGTTAACGCCCAGTTTGGCGAAATGGTGATGGCAGTCCGTAATGACCAGCATCGCGTATGCGGTTTCCAGTTCCATCCGGAATCGATCCTGACCACCCACGGCGCACGTTTGCTTGAGCAGACTCTGGCCTGGGCGCTGGCGAAATAACGAGGGGAAACGACGATGCAAACTATTCTTGAAAAGCTGTACCGTTCAGAGTCGATGAACCAGCAGGAAAGCCAGCAATTATTCAGCGCCATTGTGCGCGGTGAACTGGAGCCAAGCCAACTGGCCGCCGCGCTGATCAGCATGAAGATTCGCGGCGAACACCCGGAAGAGATCGCCGGTGCAGCCAAGGCATTGCTGGCCGATGCCCTGCCGTTCCCGCGCCCGGACTACCCGTTTGCCGATATCGTCGGCACCGGGGGTGACGGCACCAACAGCATTAATATCTCCACCGCCAGCGCCTTTGTGGCGGCGGCATGCGGCGCCAAAGTGGCCAAACACGGCAACCGTAGCGTTTCCAGCCGGTCGGGTTCATCGGATCTACTGGCAGCATTTGGCATTCGTCTGGATTTACCGGCAGACGAAGCGCGTAAGGCGCTGGACGAACTGGGCGTGTGCTTCCTGTTCGCCCCGCAGTACCACACCGGATTCCGCCATGCGATGCCGGTACGCCAGCAGTTGAAAACCCGCACGGTGTTCAACGTGCTCGGCCCGTTGATCAACCCGGCACGTCCACCTCTGGCGCTTATCGGCGTTTACAGCCCGGAACTGGTGCTGCCGATTGCCGAAACCCTGCGCGTGCTCGGTTATCAACGGGCGGCCGTGGTGCACGGCGGCGGTATGGACGAAGTCGCGATCCATGCAACTACCCACGTGGCCGAACTGAACAACGGTGAAATTGAAAGCTATCAGTTAACGCCACAGTCCTTCGGGCTGCAAAGCTATCCGCTGGAAGCCCTGCTGGGCGGTACGCCGGAAGAAAATCGTGACATTCTGGCAAGGTTGTTACAAGGTAAAGGTGACCCGGCGCACGCCGCTGCGGTAGCCGCTAATGTGGCGCTGCTGTTGAAGTTATTCGGGCATGAAGACCTGCGCCAAAATGCGCAGCAGGCAATGGACATGATTCACAGCGGGCAAGCTTACGAGCGTGTCACCGCACTGGCAGCAAGAGGATAAATGATGCAGGAAACCGTGCTCAACAAGATTGTTCGTGACAAAGCGCAATGGGTCGCAGCACGACAGCAACAACAGCCATTGGCCAGTTTTCAAAATGAAATCGTCCCAAGTGAACGCGGTTTTTACCACGCGTTAGAGGGAGCCAGAACGGCGTTTATTCTTGAATGTAAAAAGGCATCCCCTTCCAAAGGGTTGATCCGCGAAAACTTCGATCCGGTAGAAATAGCGTCGGTCTACAAAGATTTTGCCTCGGCAATCTCGGTGTTGACCGACGAAAAATACTTCCAGGGCAGTTTCGATTTTCTGCCGCTGGTCAGCAAAACTGTGACACAGCCGGTGCTGTGCAAAGATTTCATTATCGATCCGTATCAGATCTATCTGGCACGTTTCTACCAGGCCGATGCCATCCTGCTGATGCTGTCGGTGGTTAACGACGAACAATACCGCCAGCTAGCCGCAGTGGCCCATAGCCTGAACATGGGCGTGCTAACCGAAGTGATCAGTGAAGAAGAACTGCAACGGGCCATTGCTCTGGAAGCGCGCGTGGTGGGCATCAATAACCGTGACCTGCGCGACCTGAGTATCGACCTGGATCGCACCCGTCAGTTGGCGCCACGTGTGCCACACGGCGTGACGGTGATCAGCGAGTCCGGCATCAACAATTACGGTCAGATCCGCGAATTGAGCCACTTTGCCAACGGTTTCCTGATTGGCAGCGCATTAATGTCAGAAACAGACCTGCGCGCCGCCGTGCGTCGGGTGATACTGGGCGACAATAAAGTCTGCGGATTGACCCGCCCGCAGGATGCTGCCGCGGCTTATCAGGCCGGTGCCGTCTACGGTGGTTTGATTTTTGTCGGGCGCTCGCCGCGCTATGTTGATATCAATCGTGCCCGTGAAGTCATTTCCGGCGCACCGCTAAAATACGTCGGCGTGTTCTGTGACGCACAGGTAGAAACGGTAGTACAAAGCGTCGAGCGCCTGGGCCTGAAAGCGGTGCAACTGCACGGCGCTGAAGATCAAGCTTATATCACCGCCTTGCGTGCCGAACTGCCGACCGACTGCCAAATTTGGAAGGCGCTGAGCGTAAAAGACCATTTGCCAAAGCGCGATTTGCAGTACGTTGACCGCTATCTGCTGGACAACGGCGCGGGCGGTACCGGGCAGCGTTTCGACTGGTCGGTACTGCACGGCGAAAACCTTGAAAACGTGATGCTGGCCGGTGGCCTGGGCGCGGACAACTGTGTTGACGCGGCCAAACTCGGCTGTGCCGGTCTGGACTTTAACTCCGGCGTTGAGAGCCAGCCCGGCATTAAGGATCCTGCCCGCCTGGCGGCGGTGTTCCAGACCCTGCGCGCTTACTGAAGATCATTAACGGATAATAACGGGAACTATAATGACGCTGCTTAACCCCTACTTCGGCGAATTTGGTGGCCAATATGTGCCGCAGATTCTGATGCCGGCCTTAAAACAACTGGAAGAAGCCTTTGTCAGCGCCCAGCGCGATCCAGAGTTTCAGGCTGAATTTATCGACCTGCTAAAAAATTACGCCGGTCGCCCAACGGCGCTGACGCTGTGCAGAAACCTCACTGCCGGTACCAAAACCAAGCTGTACCTGAAGCGTGAAGACTTGCTGCACGGCGGTGCGCACAAAACCAACCAGGTGTTGGGTCAGGCATTGTTGGCCAAACGCATGGGTAAAACCGAAATCATCGCCGAAACCGGTGCCGGTCAACATGGCGTGGCCTCGGCCCTGGCCTGTGCCTTGCTCGGTCTGAAATGCCGCATCTATATGGGTGCCAAAGATATTGAACGCCAGTCACCTAACGTATTCCGCATGCGCCTGATGGGTGCGGAAGTGATCCCGGTACACAGCGGTTCTTCTACGCTGAAAGACGCCTGTAACGAAGCGCTGCGCGACTGGTCCGGCAGCTACGAAACCGCCCACTATATGTTAGGCACCGCTGCTGGCCCACACCCGTACCCTACTATCGTGCGTGAGTTCCAACGTATGATCGGTGAAGAAACCAAGGCGCAAATGCTGGAACGTGAAGGCCGCCTGCCGGATGCGGTGCTGGCCTGCGTGGGTGGCGGCTCCAACGCTATCGGCATGTTTGCCGACTTTATCGATGATACCAGCGTGGGGCTGATCGGCGTTGAGCCTGCCGGCCTGGGTATCGAAACCGGCCAACACGGCGCGCCGTTGAAACACGGCCACGTCGGTATCTATTTCGGCATGAAAGCGCCGATGATGCAGACTTCCGAAGGCCAGATTGAAGAGTCCTATTCCATTTCTGCCGGGCTGGACTTCCCTTCCGTTGGGCCGCAGCACGCCTATCTGAACAGTATCGGTCGCGCCGAGTACGTATCGATTACCGATGACGAAGCGCTGGACGCATTCAAAGCACTGTCGCGTAGTGAAGGGATTATCCCGGCGCTGGAGTCTTCCCACGCTCTGGCGCATGCGCTGAAAATGATCCGTGAAACACCGCAAAAGGAACAGATCCTGGTGGTTAACCTGTCCGGCCGCGGCGACAAAGACATATTTACCGTTCACGACATTCTGAAAGCACGGGGAGAAATCTGATGGAACGTTACCAGCAACTGTTCAACCGCCTGGCAAGCAACAAGGAAGGCGCCTTCGTCCCGTTCGTGACCCTCGGCGATCCTGACCCGGCACTGTCATTGCAAATCATCGACACCCTGGTTGAAGCCGGTGCCGACGCGTTGGAATTGGGAATCCCGTTCTCTGACCCACTGGCTGACGGCCCAACCATTCAAAGTGCGGCGCTGCGTGCATTCGCCTCTGGCGTTACGCCGACTCAGTGTTTCGACATGCTGGCGGCCATCCGCCAGAAACATCCCAGTATTCCTATCGGCCTGCTGATGTACGCCAACCTGGTGTTCCATAAGGGGATCGATGCGTTTTACCAACGCTGTGCCGAAGTGGGCGTAGACTCGGTGCTGATTGCCGACGTGCCGTATGAAGAGTCCGCGCCTTTCCGTGCCGCCGCTATCCGTCATGGTATTGCGCCAATCTTTATCTGCCCGCCAAATGCTGACGACGATTTACTGCGTGAAATCTCCTCACATGGCCGGGGCTACACTTACCTGCTGTCACGTGCAGGCGTAACCGGAACCGAAAGCCGCGCCCAGTTGCCACTGCATCATCTGGTGAACAAACTGCGTGAATACCATGCTGCACCACCGCTGCAGGGCTTTGGTATCTCTGAGCCGGCCCAGGTGCGTGATGCGCTGCAGGCCGGGGCTGCTGGGGCGATATCCGGTTCGGCGATCGTCAAGATTATCGAGCAAAACCATACGCAACCGGCCGAAATGCTGGCGCAATTGTCGACCTTCGTCAGTGAAATGAAAGCTGCAACCCGGGCATAATTGACCAGCAACGGGCGTAGATAACCTATGCCCGTTGTTAACATATTGTTTCTCTTCAAAGTTGTGCTATTTTTTTTACACCTTGGATTTGAACAAACCTGATTCTTGTCTCACAATTAACCCTGCGCGTCGGGCATTTCTTTATTTGGGGAAATGCGCTACGTTTTCAGGTGAAAACCCGAATGTAGTTTCAACAATAACATTGCATGGAGAGTAATTTATGAAGCTATTTAAAACCCTTTCGGTCTTATGCATGGCAGCCGTTGTGGCATTCGCAGTGAGTGCCTGCGCGCCAACAGCGAAATCTGAAGGGACTGGCGGTTATATTGACGATACGGTAGTGACGACCAAGGTGAAGTCAGCGCTGCTGGCGGATAAAACCATCAAGTCCACCGAAATCAGTGTCGAGACCTTTAAAGGTCGTGTGCAACTGAGCGGCTTTGTCAGTTCAAGCGCCGATGCCAACCGCGCGGTGCAGGTGACTCGTGGCGTAGCGGGTGTGAAATCCGTTGAAAACGTCATGAATATCAAGTAGTAAAAATAAAACGGAGGCGCTGCGTGCGCCTCCCTGTTTCATCCCTGTCAGAAGCGATACCCTGCCCCGAACATAAACACCCACGGATCCAAACGTGTATCAATGCTGTGATGATTACCGTCCGCATCGTCAAAGCGAGTTTTGGTTTCGATGTTCATCCACCACACTGACATATTCAGCATCCAGTGCTCATCCAGGTTGTAATCCAGGCCCGCCTGCGCGGCTACGCCCCAGGAGTCTTTCAAACTCAGGTTGCTCAGCCCTGCGCTTTTACCGTTATCGTTGAATTTCTCATCGAAGAAGGTGGTGTAGTTAACGCCCAGCCCCAGGTACGGACGCAGTTTGTCCTGCTTGTCGCCGAAATAGTATTGCGCCATCAGGCTCGGCGGCAGGTCGCGTACCGTTGCGATATCCCCGTTCACCGCAGAACCGTTCAGCCCTACCTTGTGACGAAACGGCGTTGCGGCCAGCAGTTCGACGCCAATATTGTCCGTTACCATATAGCCGAAGGTCAGACCAAGCTGGGTATTATTGTCGGCACTGAATGAGCCTTGCCCCAACACGTCGTCCGATCCGGCATTTGGTCGCACAGTAGCAGCGCCTGCGCGGAACAGAAAATCGCCTGCCTGATGCGCACTTGCCAACATAGGGGCCATCATTGCCGCCAATACCACCAGAGTTGTCTTTTTCATTATCCATTCCATTTGTGTGGTTATCATCCAGGGGAATATACCTACTTACGGGTATTTATGATCCCATCGAGATCACATCTTATGTGTAAAAGTTTTAATTCCTACTAAAAACAAGGTTACCTAAGAGGCTAATAAATCAAGGATTGATCTGAATCAAAAAATGCCTTTTGTTGCAAATTATCTGCATGTTAAGACGCAGGAACGCAGCTTGAAAGGTGGCAAAGGTTAGCGATAAAGCAGATTGCAGAAGAAATCGTCACAGTGCACTTCGCGGGGTGCCACAGCGGCCTGGAACAGGGTACAATCGCCCACTGATTTTGACTTATCTCTGTTTCTCGATGCCAAGGAGTCTGCATGCCTATCACGGCCAACACGTTGTACCGTGACAGTTTTAATTTTTTCCGTAACCAACTGACCAGTATCCTGATGCTGGCGCTGTTGACCGCGTTCATTTCTGTGCTGCTCAATCAGGCTTTCAGCCCTGACATCGAACAGTTGAAGATCCTGAGCGCAACGGAAGGTGACTTTGCTGCATCCGCCGGTATGGGGATCCAGGAAATCATTCAACAAATGACGCCTGAGCAACAAATGGTGTTATTGAAGGTTTCAGCCGCCGCCACTTTTTCCGCATTAGTGGGCAACGTGTTGCTGGTTGGCGGGATGCTGACATTGATTCGTCTGGTTTCTCAGGGGCAACGCATCAGCGCGCTGCGCGCTATCGGAGCTTCCGCGCCGGAACTGCCGCGTTTACTGCTGCTGTTGTTTATCTGCACGCTGTTGATCCAGCTGGGCCTGACGCTGTTTGTGGTGCCGGGCGTGATCATGGCGATCGCCTTCTCGCTGGCTCCGGTGATTACCGCTACCGACAAGAAAGGCGTATTCGCCTCGATTAAACTGAGCTGCAAGTTGGCCTTCGCCAATGCGCGGGTGATTGTTCCGGCAATGATGTTGTGGCTGGCAGCCAAGCTGCTGGTGCTGTTTATGGTGAGCCACCTTTCAGTGCTGACCCCGAACGTCGCCAGCGTGGTGCTGACCGCCCTGAGCAACCTGGTTTCGGCCCTGTTGCTGATTTACCTGTTCCGTCTGTATATGCTGCTGCGCAGCTAATCTTCCGTTAGAAATCCAAAAGGCACGCTTCGGCGTGCCTTGAGTTTGATGACAAAGTTGTCTTTGAATCCGAGATACCCGGGCCTAGCGCACCGAGGGGCACTCCGGCGGGCAAGCCGCTACGACCCCTTCGGCACGCTCTCCCTAATAACGGGCTTTGTCAGTAGTCTGAAGGCACGCTTCGGCGTGCCTTTTGTTTATTGAGCCACAGCGGGTTCCGCCTGCTCCTTACTTTGAATCAGCTTCAGCGCCAGGTACAAGTCCGGCACCAGTATCAACTCTCGATCGCGCCCCAACCTATTGATGCGGAACCAGCGCGTCAGCTCGGTTCGCCGTCCTGCCAATACCAACTTCACGTTACGCTGTAACAAATCACGTTTCAATTCGTCGATGGCCGCCAGTACGCTGATATCGGCATGGGTAAAGCTGGCAACGGCATCCACCACCACCCAACGCGGCTGGAACGGTGTGCTGTCCACCAGGTTCAGGATCCGCCGTTTGAAATACGCCACATTGAAATAGGTCAGCGGCGAATTGAAGCGATACATCATCACACCGGGCACCGCTTTAATGCCGTTATTGTTGCCCATCGAATGGATCATGCCTTCGTCATTAACGCCCAGCAGCTGTTCCGTCGGGCGAAATACCGTACGCAGGAACTGCATCAGACCCAGTAAAACTGCCAGGCCAATACCGCTGATCACCCCCACCAGCAATACGCTAAGGAAGGTAAACATCGCCAGCCGGAAGGCCTGGGCATTGCGACGCCGCATGATCCAGATGCCACGAATATCCAACAGCGACCAGGCGGCGTACATCAGCACCACGCCCAACCCCGCGACCGGAATAAACTGTAGCGGTGCCATCAGGAACAACAGCACGAAGGCAATCACCGCCGCCGCAATGATCGATACCAGTTGGCTCTTGCCGCCGTTGGCATCGTTAACCGCAGTGCGCGAATCTGCCCCGCTGATGGCGAACCCCTGCGACAGCGCCGAGACGATATTCACCAAGCCAAGCGCACGAAATTCGGCATCCGCATTCACCTCATAGCCGTTTTTCGCCGCAAAGCTTCGTGCGGTCAGCATCATGCTGACAAAGCTGACCACGGCCAGGTTAAGCGCCGGGATCACCATGTCACGTAGCAAACCCGGTTGAAAATCCGGCCACTGCACTATCGGCAAGACATCACTAAAACCGCCGACCGTCACCACACCATGCTGTTGCAACCCACCTGCCCAGGTAACAAACGTGACCAGAACAATGGCAAATAAAGGTGCGGGCCAGTTGGGCCGCCATTTTTTAAACCCGATCAGCGTAACTAAAGCCAGTAACGAAACCGCCATGGTCAGCCAATCACTGTGCATCAGGTTGCCTGGCAGCGCATAAATACGCTCGATCAACTGCGCCTGATGCACGCCAAATCCGAACACCTTGCCAATCTGATCGACCATGATGGTAATCGCCACGCCGTTCAGCAAACCGCTGAGTATCGGCCGTGAAAGTAAATCGGCTAATGCGCCCAGCTTGAAGCGGCTGGCCAGCAGACACCAGGCACCCATTATCGCCGTCATCATGATGGTCAATTGCCAGTGGCGTTCCATATTACCCGCCGCCAACGGGGTCACGACGGCGGCAATGACCGCGCAGGTCGCCGCATCCGGCCCCACAATCAGTTGGCGTGATGAGCCAAAAAATGCGTAGGCTACCATCGGCAAAATACAGGAATATAACCCCACTATCGGACTGACTCCGGCCAATTCGGCGTAGGCAATCGCTACCGGCAATGCCACAGCGGCGACGGAAAGCCCGGCGCGGATGTCCGGTTTGAGCCAACTGCGTTGATATCCTAATAAATGCGTCAAACCGGGCGTAAGCGCCTGGAGAGATTTCCACTGCATAAACTGTTTTCCGTTATAAATTATCCGGCTATTATTGCGCGTATCATGCGATGCCAATGCCGTGCTGGCAATCTGCCCGCCGCGAACTCGCGACCTCAATCGTAAGTTTATGCAAATTCCTGCTTTCATGGCGGAAATCCGGCGGCCAAACGCCGATAATCAGCAGTTGCCAGCGGTACACAGAGCCCGCCAAATCCGGTATAGTCGGCCGATGAACAGATGATGGATTGATTTATGAAGCAGTTTCTTGATTTCCTCCCGTTAATTGTCTTTTTCGCTTTTTATAAGCTCTACGATATCTATGTTGCCTCTGGCGCATTGATTGTTGCTACCGCCCTGGCGCTGGTGTTCACCTGGTTCAAATACCGCAAAATTGAGAAGATGACATTGATCACCTTCCTGATGGTGCTGGTGTTCGGCACTTTGACGTTGGTGTTCCATAACGATTTGTTTATCAAATGGAAAGTGACGATCATTTACTGCCTGTTCGCGCTGGCGCTGCTGATTAGCCAACTGGTGCTGAAAAAGCCCCTGGTTCAACGCATGCTGGGTAAAGAGCTGACGCTGCCGGATAAGGTCTGGAATAATCTCAACCTGGCCTGGGCGGTCTTTTTCCTGGCCTGTGGCCTGGCGAATATTTACGTTGCCTTCTGGTTGCCCCAGAGCGTTTGGGTTAACTTTAAAGTCTTCGGGCTGACCGCGCTGACGCTGGTATTTACCCTGCTCAGCGGCGTTTATATTTATCGGCATATGCCGGAAGAACAGAAAAAATAGTTACAAAATTGTTAATGCCCGTAGCCTTTGCTACGGGCAGTATAGTGAAATCCCTTCTTTGATAAGCAGACAGCTATGACTCAACAACGACCTTTACCCAGTGGCGAAATGGTGCTGCGAACGCTGGCGATGCCGGCAGATACCAACGCCAACGGCGATATTTTTGGCGGCTGGCTGATGTCGCAGATGGATATTGGCGGCGCTATTCAGGCGAAAGAAATTGCCGAAGGCCGCGTCGTCACCGTGCGAGTGGATGGTATGACCTTCCTGAAACCGGTCGCGGTGGGTGATGTGGTATGTTGCTATGCGCACTGTATCCGCACCGGACGCAGCTCGATCACCATCAATATCGAAGTGTGGGTCAAAAAAGTATCTTCCGCCCCTATCGGCCAGCGCTACCGAGCGACCGAAGCGGTGTTTACCTATGTTGCAGTAGACGACGAAGGTAATTCACGCGCCCTGCCCGATGGCAAGATGAACTTCCGCGTGGGCTTCGAAGAATAAGCCGGAATGCAAAAAGCAAAAAGGGTCGCCTGGTGAATGGCGACCCTTTTTTATTGGCTCTGATTTCAATCAGTTCATTTCAGTGGTGCCGTTAATTTTAAAGCGGATACTCATGGTGAGATCCTTCCCTTCCTTCGCTTCATAACGCCACTTACGCATTGCTTGCTTCACTTCTCGCTCGAACATATTGCGTGGTTCTGCAAACAGGATACGCACATTACTCACACGACCATCGCTGTCGACATCAAACTTCACCCGCACATTGCCTTCAATCTGCAATGCCCTGGCACGCGGCGGATAAATCGGGTCGGGACGGCTGAGGGCTCTCGGTGCCACATCACGCGAATTGCCCGCAACCGGCGCTGACGGCGCCTGCTTCACTGGAGCCCTATCGACAGGCTTGGCCGGCTGGTTATTTTCAAACGGCGACGGCTCACGCGGCTCGGTTTTCTGCGGCTCACGCTTAACGGTTTTTTCGACTTTTGGCTTAGGTTTTGGCTTCGGCTTGGGTTTTACCGGCTCCGGCTTCAGTATCGCCTTCGGCGGTGGCTCTGGGAGCGGTTCCGGTTCCGGCTCGGGTTCAGGCTCGACCTGCGGCTCTGGCTCGGGTTCGGCCGGTGCAGGCGGAGGCGGCTCTGCCATCGCGGCGGTATTAACCATCATGACACTGATCGGCGCATCTTCAGGTTTCGGCAACTCCATCACTTCCTTGACAGAAGCATAGAGCAGACCCGCCACCAGGGCGCTATGTAAGCCAACAGACAGGATAATTGGCACGGACAAACGGCGATTAAGGAACATCTTTTTTAGCGGCATAATGATTCTGTTTCCTCTGGTTCGCCAAGTTTAAATGCAAATAGCAATCATATTCAATAACGAATGGCAAACTATCGCTCTAATCGTCATTATTCATCGCTAAAACCTGCAAACTCATGAGGATATTAACCTTTCGTTTGCCTTTTCACTGAGGCTTTCACACGCTTCATTAACCTGATTTACCTGGCCAAAACGAAAAAAACCCGCCGTAGCGGGTTACCTTTAACCAAGGCAGCATTATTCTTCATCGCCGTAATACAACACGCCCAGTTTGATCAACGGCCGGCCCTGCGCCTTACGATGCAAATTGGTGTCACGCAGCGAATAGACGCAGCCACAGTACTCCTGCTGATAAAAGCGTTCACGCTTGCTGATCTCAATCATCCGCGACGCACCGCCTTTTTTGCGCCAGTTGTAATCCCAATACTCCAGATCGGGGTATTTTTCCGCTGCGCGCACGCCGCAGTCGGTGATTTGCTGCATATTCTTCCAGCGGGAAATTCCCAGCGAACTGGATATGGTGTCGTAGCCATGCTCATGCGCGTACAGCGCGGTGCGTTCAAAACGCATGTCGAAGCACATGGTACAACGGATCCCACGCTCGGGTTCGTGCTCCATCCCTTTGGCACGGGCAAACCAGTTATCGGTATCGTAATCGGCATCGATAATCGGCACCCCGTGCTGTTCGGCAAAACGGATGTTCTCCTCCTTGCGCAGCAGATATTCTTTTTGCGGATGAATGTTCGGGTTATAGAAGAAAATGGCGTATTCGATGCCAGAAGCCTGAATAGCTTCCATCACCTCACCGGAACAGGGCGCACAGCAAGAGTGCAACAGCAATTTGCTTTTGCCCTCAGGCAAGTCGAGTTTATCTCTAACCAGTTCCGTCATTTCCTCACCTCTCAATCCTTGTCTCATTAAATCACGCGGCCGCACTATACGAATAAAAGCTAGTCGCTTCAAGGCATAAGCGCCAACCGCAGGCAAATTCCAGCGGGCAGCCATTCCCTTGTATCCCCTTTTGCGCTACTTTAAATTTACCCTTCTATAGCAATGATTTTAAAGGTGAAACATGCTTTATCTGATCTACGCACAAGACGTTCCTGATTCATTGGAAAACCGCCTGTCGGTACGCCCGGCCCACCTGGCACGCCTGCAGGCGCTGCGTGATGAAGGCCGCCTGGTCATCGCCGGCCCCAATCCAGCCATCGACAGCAACGACCCAGGCAGTGCAGGATTCAGTGGTTCTACGGTGATTGCAGAGTTCGCTTCACTGGCGGACGCCCAAGCCTGGGCCGGACAGGACCCCTACGTCGCCGCCGGCGTTTATGCTGCGGTGACGGTCAAACCCTTCAAGCAAGTGTTCTGATTTCAATTGCACCCCATTGGCCTCTGTCGCCGTGGGGTGTTTGCCGATATACGCCATGTTTAGCGTTCCATGGCACAACAACATGCTGTGGTGAATTAGCCGACGTACTCATAGACTAAAACAACTGTACACACATACAGTCATTGAAAGCTATGAGGATCTCAATAATGAACACCTGCCCTGATATCGCAACATTAAGAACGACAATTCCTACCGCCGCCGGCGAGTTGATCGCCGTCACCGCCTATGATGCAAACTGGAGCAGCAGTAATCGTCAGCCAACCGGTGGCGGTGTTTTTGTCGCCAAAGCGCAAGCGACGCCGGCAGACGATGGCGGCATGTTTATTCGCCCTAATACGTCGTGGGTGTGGCTACGTGTACTCGAAGTAGCGGGTACAGTTTCACCCTATATGTACGGGGCTAAAGGCGATGGTATTGCTGATGATACCGATGCGATTCAAAAAGCGCATGACTATGCCAGTTCGCTGCATGAACACACCACCAAGCAATACGTAGTTGATGGTGTTGTTTATACCAGCATTGAGCAAGTATTGAAAAGTGGCATCCTGGTATTTGGCAACGGTCGATTTAAGTGTATGAACACGCTAAAATTTGATACTAAAACCGTCGATTATGACTTTTCTGGCGCATTATTGGATTTCCGCAACTTTATTAGTGGTACTGCGGCAGAACACGCAACCGCGATCCATTGGATGAATACTGATGGTTATCCGCAGGGCAATATGACCGCGAAAAATCTGCGCATGATTGGCCCTGGATCGGATAAATTTGTCGACGGCATGACTTTCCGCAACGATATCATCCCCCCTATCAACAATCAGCCGGCTAAGGATGCTAAGACGAGTTATTCACGTAATTCACTGACCTTCATCGACGGTGGTCTTGAAAGCTTTGCCTTCGGCATTACCGGTAACAACAACTTTTACTTCCTGCGCATGTACAGCTTTATGTTTAACCATTGCCAGACTTGCTATTACTTCCCCAACACCGCAACCAACTCAGGGGAAGAGATGAATTTCCACAGCTGCGTTTTTGCACAAAGTAACTGTGGCGTTAACTTGCAGGGAGGCTACAGCTATTTCTTCAATTGTTCGTTCGACTATATTTACGGGGATAATGGCGCAAAAGATCCAGCGACAAGTCTGGGGAAATATATTCATATCGAAGGTGGGCAACACATTTTCCGCGATTGTCACATTGAAGGTTTCGGACCTAGAAATTATATCGTTAACGTACCCGATAGCAAAAAATGCAAAGTCAATTTTATTGGTGGTTTATTTACCTTTAAGGCTGGCGATCCTTCTCTTGTGAACCAAGCCACCATTTGCAACCCGTTCTACTTTGGTGACCAGGCGCGTGCAGTTTTTCAGGCCGTTAACCTGGGCAAGTTGCAACAAGCAGGTGATGTTGGCGTGAGCGGCTGGGTTGATGGTACCGGCTCGGTATCATTCAGGGATATGCAATTACCGCTGAGCTGGCCATATTTGCTGACGAAGGTACGCACGGATCCCAGCGTTCAGGACAACTGGCTCGATAGCACAACCTATACCAGTGGCGGTGGGAACGATAAATGGACAGAAGAAACCTGGGTGTTAGCGCCGGGAGGAAGTAACTCTGTACGCAAGTCACGTTATGGTTGGGGAACCGCAACCAGCACCAACTTCAGCATGATCCGTCAGACAGGATTAATCTCACTTGGTCGTAATGTCGCCGCAGGTGACGGTGTTTACCAAGCAGTACTTGGAACCATTGCCCTAAAAGGCTACGGTAGCGTCATTCACAATTTCCGTGTCGGTACCTATGCTGGCGATGGCCAAAGTTGCCAGGTGAAAATTATCTGGGCGAAGCTGTTGGAATACGGTCCAGCTCAGGATATTGAGCCCAAGATCCTGATGCAGGCAACGGGACATACTTACACTTATAACTTCAGCGGCAGCGAATCAGAGTTTAAAACAGCGGTTATTCCGGGCCAAATGCAGGGTTCAGATACCCAGGTACCGGCAGTCGATAGGGCTCCAGATTGGGCGACTCATGCGTTCTTACTGGTTGATACCACAAAAATGAAAAGCAACTTTGACCTGCGCATTACGGATGTTTATATGCGTCAAGTCTAAAGGGTTCGATGCTGATAAAGCCGCAAAACACCGCGGTTTTTTTATGCAAAAAAAAAGCCAGCACGGAGTGGCTGGCTAAAGGGTTCTTCGAGGGAATATCTTGTCCGATAAACTTACTCTTTTCGCTTGCCTGTCCGCCAGCTATCGCTGTGATAGGTGAACTATTTTTTCGCCAGAATCAGCGTCTGCATATCCGTAAACATGGCATCCCATTCCTCTTGATTTATTTCCATCAGGCCAAAGAAACGCAACATAAATGCCCCTTCGGTAGCCAGAAAGGCCAATCGTGCCCGCTTGCCTTCTTCGGTGGTTAAATCCAAACCGGCAATTCGGCTGTGGTACCACTCGCGCGTGCTTTCCAAGTGCTCTGGCGTTTGGATCAGGGTCGCCATCAGCCCTGCGGCCTTGGCGCTGGATGCCTGATCGGAGCTTCGGGTGGCCTGCATATGCGCCTGCACTGTCGTTGTGGCCGAGGGACTTTCCCCGGCAATGGCATCGAATACCCGGTCATAGGCTTTACCCCAACGTTCGAACATGGCATCAATTAACGCGTCTTTAGTACCAAAGCAGTACTGCACCCCGCCCTTGGAAATCCCCATCGCCTTGGCGACAGAATCAATGGTCAAACCGGCAGCACCCTGCCTGGCGACAATCTCCTCCGCCATATCCAGCACCCTGTCGCGATCGATGCTCCGTTGACGTCCCATTGAGAAACCCTCTTTTCAATACATACGTATGGATATATATTACGCCAGTATACCATCCGGCACGTTCGGGTGGTGACCTTATGGCAACGCATCCGCGTCGCCTGCTTTTTTGGAATAATATTATGCACGCAAACAACCGCTGGTTGATCCTGGCAATGATCTCCAGCGCGCTATTTTTGATCATTATCGATATGACGGTGCTATACACCGCATTGCCACGGCTGACCCAGGCGCTGGATGCCAGCGCGTCACAAAAATTATGGATTGTGAATGCCTACCCGCTAGTGGTCGCCGGTTTACTGCCCGGTGCGGGTATGCTGAGCGATCGCATTGGTCATAAACGGCTGTTTATGGCCGGGCTGCCGGTGTTTGCCGTCGCCTCCCTTTGTGCGGCCTTTTCTCCTTCAGCCCAATGGCTGATCGCCGCCCGCGTATTTCTTGCGGTAGGTGCGGCAATGATGATGCCGGCCACATTGTCCATTGTCCGCCACGTTTTTACTGACGAGCGCGAACGCGCCCTGGCGATTGGCATTTGGGCGGCGGTCGCGTCCGGTGGCGCCGCTATCGGCCCGGTGGTCGGTGGCGTCTTGCTGGAGTATTTCTGGTGGGGATCGGTATTTTTGATCAACGTCCCTGTGGTCATGGTGGTGCTGCCGCTGGCCTGGCGATTGATACCGCACTGCGGTGGGGAAAATAAACGCCCTTACGATATCATCGGCTCAGTGCAGATCATGGCCGGTCTGGTGGGTAGCATCTATGCCCTGAAGGAACTGAGCAAAGCAACGCCCTCTATTTCTGCGCTGGCGATCGCCGCCGCCATCGGCGTTTTGTCGCTCTGGCTGTTTGTTCGTCGACAGCGTCAGGCGCGCTACCCGATGATCGACTTCTCACTTTTCCAGAATCGGCTGTTTGCCGGCGGCGTCGGCGTGGCCCTGGTGTCGATGATTGCGCTAGTCGGTGTGGAGCTGGTACTGACACAACGCCTGCAATTGGTGCTTGAGTTGAGTCCATTACAGGCCGCGCTGTTTATTCTGCCGATCCCGGTGGCGTCCGCACTGGCAGGCCCACTGGCCGGCTTACTGCTGCCACGCTACGGCGAGCGCAACATGATATTCGGTGGATTGTTCCTGACCGGCCTCGGCATCGGCGGGCTGGCCCTGCTTTACCAGAACAGCCTGATATCACAGTTGGTTTGTCTGTTTATCGCCGGTTTTGGCATCGGTGGTGCCATTACCGCCGCGTCGACCGCCATCATGCTCAACGCCCCGGAAGAAAAATCCGGCATGGCTGCCTCGATCGAGGACGTGTCCTATGAGCTGGGTGGCGTGCTCGGTATCACCTTGCTGGGGGGATTGATGACCGCCGTCTATAGCCACAGTCTGGTGTTACCCGACGCTCTGCCGGTGGGTGACGTCGCCTACGACAGTATTGATGAAGCCCTGCGGCTGGCCGCCAATCTGGCTGTCGAACAAGCCGAACAACTGAGGCAACTGGCCCGCTTGGCTTTCGATCGCGCATTTATCGTGGTGCTGATCGCGGCGGCATTACTGATGGCGCTAAGTGCCGGCGTGGCAAAAATGGCCTTACGCAAGTAATGATACCAAGGCGCTGTTGTTGTTAACGCTTTCTGCTTAAACTGAATTGGCAATTTGCTTGTCGGATTTTTCGTTATTGGTTTCAGCGATTTCATTGATACTTTTGATCGTCTTTAACCCTGCGATGAATCTGGTTACTGTGTTTGTTATGGATATTGTGTAAATCATCGAATCAAATAATCAGGAGAAGATTATTATGGCAACGACGAAGAAAGCAGCGAAAAACCATATCGGCCTGGACAGCAAACAATCGGCAAAACTATCGGAAGCGTTGAATGCGCTGCTGGCAAATTATCAGGTGCTGTATATGAACGTGCGCGGCTACCACTGGAATATTTCCGGCCCGCACTTCTTTGAACTGCACGTCAAATTTGAAGAAACCTATAACGATCTGTTAACCAAGGTTGATGAGCTGGCAGAACGTATTCTGACTCTGGGGTCGCAACCGCGTCATGCCTTCAGCGATTATCTGAAAACGTCTGACATCAAGGAAGACACTAATGTCACCGACGATAAAGGTACGCTGGGTGGTTTACTGCACGGCTATTCGGTGCTGCTGCAACAGCAGCGTGACCTGTTGACGCTGGCCGCCGATGCGGGGGATGAAGGCACCGCTTCCCTGATGAGTGACTATATCAAAGAGCAGGAAAAACAGGTTTGGATGCTTAACGCCTATCTGGGGAAATAATTCCCGGCAGCCAAAACCCGATTTTCCTTCTTTTCAGTACTCAAACAGTCCCCTTGGGGACTGTTTTTGTTTTACCACTCGTAAGCCACCACAAACAGCAATGAACGCCGGTGCTGGTCATCCAGGCGACGGCGCACCCGAATAATATGCCGATTGCTGCAAGACTGGCGTTCCAACCAGCGATGCCTCCGGCGCTGACTCTGCCGCAGCATCCGCCAGCGGCCCACCTCATTTCTACTGCGTCTCATCGTTTTGTCACTCATTCGTCAAATGCCAACGGCGGGCATTATAGTCCTTTCATTACAGGATCCAAGCCACAGTTCAGCGTATCTTACTCCAACGGGGAGACGCTCTCTCCCAACTAAAATGTTTTTTTGTTTACAGCAAGTGCCTTAAGCCAATCATATTTTTGCAACATAAGCGCCGAGAAAAGGTTTCCCCTTTAGCGTTCTGTGCGTACACTCATCGTTGGTGGTTTGCGAACGGGATTTTTCGCCTTTATGACAACATTTTATACCGTAATCAGTTGGCTCATGGTGTTTGGTTACTGGCTGCTTATCGCTGGTGTGACACTGCGTATTCTGATGAAACGCCGCGCCGTGCCTTCCGCTATGGCCTGGTTGCTGGTGATCTATATTTTGCCGCTGTTCGGTATTGTGGCTTATTTATCTTTTGGTGAATTACATCTGGGCAAACGCCGTGCCGAACGCGCCAAGGCAATGTGGCCTTCTACCGCACGCTGGCTGAGCGAATTAAAAGAGAGCCAGCGCATCTTCGCCACCGATTACAGCGAGGTCGCCAGACCCCTGTTCCAACTGTGCGATCGCCGTCAGGGCATCGATGGCGTTAAGGGCAACCAACTCCAGTTACTCACCACTACCGATGCAACGCTGAAAGCGCTGATCCGTGATATTGAATTGGCACGCCATAATATTGAGATGGTGTTTTACATCTGGCAGCCCGGCGGATTGGTCGATCAGGTGGCCGAATCGCTGATGGCCGCTGCACGCCGCGGCGTACATTGCCGCCTGATGCTGGACTCTGCCGGTAGTTTGCAGTTCTTCCGCAGTCCCTATCCTGGCATGATGCGCAATGCCGGCATTGAGGTAGTAGAAGCACTCAAGGTAAACCTGTTCCGCGTATTCCTGCGCCGAATGGATTTGCGTCAGCACCGTAAAGTGGTACTGATTGACAACTATATTGCCTACACCGGCAGTATGAACATGGTCGACCCACGCTATTTCAAACAGGACGCCGGTGTCGGTCAGTGGATCGATCTGATGGCCCGTATGGAAGGCCCGGTCGCCAGTACCATGGGCATCGTTTATGCCTGTGACTGGGAAATTGAAACCGGTAAACGGATCCTGCCGCCGCCGCCGGACGTCAATATCATGCCGTTCGAACAGGAAAGCGGCCATACCATCCAGGTTATCGCTTCAGGCCCAGGTTTCCCGGAAGAAATGATCCACCAGGCGTTGCTGACGGCGGTTTATTCAGCACGTGAACAGTTGATCATGACCACCCCCTACTTCGTACCCAGCGACGATTTACTGCATGCGATTTGCACCGCCGCCCTGCGCGGGGTTGAAGTCAGCATCATTGTCCCTCGCGACAACGATTCAACAATGGTCCGTTGGGCCAGCCGCTCTTTCTTCTCCGAACTTCTGGAGGCTGGTGTACGCATCTATCAGTTTGAAGACGGCCTGCTGCATACCAAAAGCGTACTGGTTGATGGCCAGCTCAGCCTGGTCGGCACGGTGAATCTGGACATGCGCAGCCTGTGGTTGAACTTTGAAATTACCCTGGTGATTGACGATGACGGTTTCGGTAGCGATCTGGCCTGCGTGCAGGATGACTACATTGCTCGTTCGCAACTGCTGAACGCCGCAGAGTGGCAGAAACGGCCGTTCTGGCACCGTATTGTTGAGCGCCTGTTCTACTTTTTCAGCCCGCTGCTATAAATGCCGTAGCGGGCATGTTCTAATAATGCCAAATCATTTGTTATCGGGATTTAATTATGGATTTGAATAACCGCCTTACTGAAGACGAAACGCTGGAACAGGCTTACGACATCTTTTTGGAGTTGGCCGGCGACAATCTGGATCCGGCGGATATTCTGCTGTTCAACCTGCAGTTTGAGGAGCGCGGTGGCGCCGAACTGTATGACCCGGCGGAAGACTGGTCGGAACATGTGGACTTTGACCTGAACCCTGACTTTTTCGCCGAAGTGGTGATTGGCCTGGCAGACAGCGATGGCGAACCGATCAACGACGTGTTTGCCCGCGTGCTGCTGTGCCGTGAGAAAGACCATAAACTTTGCCACATTCTGTGGAAAGAGTAAGCGGCCGTAAGGCATAAAAAAACCCGCCAAAAATTGGCGGGTTTTTTGTTGGTGGATGAGACCGGTTACAGCGGATCGACCTTCAGACAAGAAACCGCATGGCGGAAGCTGCCTTCCAGCAGCGGACGCGTTTTGGCGCATTCCGGCCCGGCAATCGGACAACGGGTACGGAATACGCAGCCGGATGGCGGGTTAATTGGCGAAGGCAGTTCCCCTTCCAGCAGTTGGATCTGTTTGTCCTTTTCCTTATCCGGATCCGGGATTGGCACCGCTGACATCAGCGCTTTGGTATATGGGTGCTGCGGGTTGTGATACACCTCGTCATAGGTGCCCAGCTCCACCGCATGGCCCAAATACATCACCAGCACACGGTCAGAGATGTGCTTTACCACCGCCAGGTCATGGGCGATAAATATCAGCGACAGGCCCATTTCGCGCTGCAGTTGCTGCAACAGGTTCACCACCTGTGCCTGAATCGACACGTCCAGCGCCGAAACCGGTTCATCGCAAATCACCAGTTTAGGTTCCAGGATCAGGGCTCGGGCGATGCCGATGCGCTGACACTGGCCGCCGGAGAACTCGTGCGGATAGCGGTTGATCAGGTTTGGCAGCAGGCCAACCTTCAGCATCATCGCTTTAACCTTGTCCTTCACTTCCTGACGCGGCATTTTTGGGTAATAGGTACGCAGTGGCTCGGCAATAATTTCACCGATGGTCATGCGTGGGTTCAGCGAAGCCAGCGGATCCTGGAAGATCATCTGGATATCGCTACGGGTTTTGCGCCAGTCAACGTCACTCATACCGAGCAAGTCTTTACCCAGCCAGGCAACGCGCCCGCTGGTGGCCTTCACCAACCCGATAATGGCGCGGGCGAAGGTTGACTTACCACAACCAGACTCGCCCACCACACCCAAAGTTTCCCCTTCGAACAGGCGCAGCGTCACGCCGTCAACGGCCTTCAGGGTTTTCGGCGGCTGCCAGAACCACTGTTTGTCATCATGAATGTCGAAGTGCACTTTCAAATCGGCCACTTCAAGCAGAACTTTCTTGTCGGTTACCGTACTCATACCAACGCCTCCACCGGTTTAAAGCAGGCACGCAAGCGCCCTTCACCAAACTGCTCCAATGGCGGAGCGCTCGAACATTGCGGCATCGCGTACGCACAACGTGGCTGGAACGGGCAGCCTTTCGGCAGACGCAACAGGTTCGGCGGGTTACCTGGAATGGTCATCAGCGCCTCACCTTCGGCGTCCAGACGCGGTACCGCATTGAGCAAACCGATGGAATAAGGATGGCTCGGATGATAGAACACGTCACGCGCGCTACCGTATTCCATGGTCCGCCCGGCGTACATCACCAGCACTTTGTTACAGATACCGGCCACAACCCCCAGATCGTGGGTGATCATGATGATGGCCGTATTGAACTCGCGCTTAAGTTCATTGAGCAACGTCATAATCTGTGCCTGAACCGTCACGTCCAGTGCGGTGGTCGGCTCGTCGGCAATCAGCAGCTTGGGCCGGCACAGCAGCGCCATGGCAATCATTACACGCTGGCGCATACCGCCGGAAAACTCATGCGGATACATGCGCATGCGCTTACGCGCTTCCGGCATTTTAACCGCATCAAGCATGCGAACCGACTCTTCAAAGGCTTCGCTTTTACCCATTTTCTTGTGTTGCATCAGCACTTCCATCAACTGCTCGCCAACGCGCATATAAGGGTTGAGCGAAGTCATTGGGTCCTGGAAGATCATCGAAATCTCTTCTGCCCGCAGCTTGTTGAGCTGTTTTTCCGGCAGGTTGAGGATTTCACGGCCATTAAATTTGGCCGAGCCGCCAATGCGGCCATTGCTGGCCAACAGCCCCATCAGCGCGAAAGCGGTCTGGGATTTACCGGAGCCAGATTCACCCACTATCCCCAACGTTTCGCCAGCGCGCAGGTCAAAGTTCAGGTCGTTAACGGCCGTCACATCACCGTCCGGAGTGCCGAAGGTCACGCGCAGGTCTTTGACATCCAACAACAACGACGATTTAACGGCGGTGCTGGTTTGCAACTGCGGATTTTCAATGGTGCTCATGATTGCACTCCTTAACGATCTTTCGGGTCGAGGGCGTCACGCAGACCATCGCCGATAAAGTTGAAACAAAACAGAGTGACAACCAGGAAACCCGCCGGGAACAGCAGCAACCACGGTGAAACTTCCATCGAGTTGGCGCCATCGCTCAGCAATGCACCCCAGCTGCTTAACGGCTCCTGGGTACCCAACCCCAGGAAACTGAGGAAGGATTCGAACAGGATCATGCTCGGCACCAGTAATGAAGCGTATACCACCACCACGCCGAGCACGTTCGGCACGATGTGACGCAGTACGATATTGCGGCTGGAAACCCCGCATACCAACGCCGCTTCGATAAACTCTTTGCGTTTCAGGCTCAGGGTCTGTCCACGCACAATACGCGCCATGTCCAGCCAGGACACCATGCCGATCGCCACAAAGATCAGCAGAATGTTTTGACCAAAGAAGGTCACCAGCAGGATCACGAAGAACATAAACGGGAAGGAGTTGAGGATCTCCAGCAAACGCATCATTACCGAGTCAATTTTACCGCCCAGATAACCGGACATTGCGCCATAAAGGGTGCCGACAATGACCGCCACCAGCGCGGCGGAAACGCCAACCATCAGCGAGATACGCCCGCCAATTGCGACACGTACCAGCAAATCACGTCCAGAGGAATCGGTACCGAAGTAGTGCCCCGCGTCTAAAGACGGTGCTGCCGACATCATCGCCCAATCGGTATCGTCATAGGCAAACTGTGACAGCCAGGGGGCTATAATCACAAACAGGGTAATCAGCGCCAGCACAAACAGGCTGCTGACTGCCGCACGGTTGTGCACAAAGCGGCGACGGGCATCCTGCCACAGGCTGCGCCCTTCCACTTCAAGCTTTTCGCTGAAGTTCTCCAGAGCCTCGCTGTTCTTTTTCGTCAACATCATTTGCGTGCTCCAGCTTAATAACGAATTTTTGGATCGATAACGGCGTACAGCACGTCCACGATCGCATTAAACAAAATGGTCAGGCCACCCACCAGAATGGTCAGGCTCAATACCAAAGAATAATCGCGGTTCAGCGCACCATTAACAAACAGCTGGCCAATACCCGGCAGGCCGTAGATGGTTTCGATCACCATAGAACCGGTGATGATGCCGACAAACGCCGGGCCCATATAGGAAAGCACGGGCAATAACGCCGGTTTGAGCGCATGGCGGAAAATGATGCGACGCATCGGCAACCCTTTGGCACGGGCGGTACGGATAAAGTTTGAGTGCAGCACTTCAATCATCGAGCCGCGCGTAATACGGGCGATACTGGCGATATAGGCCAGTGACAACGCCACCATCGGCAAGATAATAAACTTCGGCGCGCCACCGTTCCAACCGCCGCCTGGCAGCCATTTCAACGTGATGGCGAAAATCAACACCAGTAACGGCGCCACCACGAAACTGGGTATGACTACCCCGGTCATGGCAAAGCCCATCACCGTATAATCCCATTTGGTATTTTGATTGAGTGCAGCCACTACCCCGGCGCTAACCCCCAAGACTACCGCCAACAAGAATGCGGCAAGGCCAAGCTTGGCTGATACCGGGAATGAAGCGGCGACCAGATCGTTAACCGAGTAATCCTTGTATTTGAACGACGGGCCGAAATCGCCTTTCGACAGTTGCGCCAGATAATGGCCGTACTGCTTCCAGATCGGATCGTTCAAATGATATTTGGCTTCGATGTTGGCCATCACTTCCGGTGGCAACGCGCGCTCACCGGTAAATGGACTGCCGGGAGCCAGACGCATCATAAAAAATGAGATGGTAATAAGGATAAATAGTGTCGGGATCGCTTCTAACAAGCGACGAAATATAAATTTAAGCATTGCCCTAACCCTGTGCTGCAGCCTGATAACGGCTTATTATTCTCAACATGAGCCGGCGGTTCACACCGCCGGCACTTACCGTATCAATGCTTGATGATGTACAGGTTTTTGTCGTACACGTTATCAAGTGGGTCTTTACCGGTGTAACCGCCAACATAAGGTTTCACCAGACGGGCATTCACATAGTAATAAACCGGAACAATGGCCGAATCCTTATCCAGCTGCACTTCAGCTTTCTGATACAGATCTGCGCGTTCTTCTTTGGTTTTCGCCGTCAGCACATTCGCCATCAGCTTATCGAACTCCGCGCTCTTATAGTGCGGGGTGTTACTGCTGCTGTCAGACAGCATCATGTTCAGGAACGAGCTTGGTTCGTTGTAGTCGGCACACCAGCCGGCACGCGCTACGTCATAGGTCCCCTGATGGCGGGTGTCCAGGAAGGTTTTCCACTCCTGATTCACCAGCTTCACGTCCACACCCAGGTTTTTCTTCCAGATAGAGGCCGCGGCGATCGCCAATTTTTTGTGCAGATCAGACGTGTTATACAGCAGTGAGAAAGTCAGAGGTTTGCCAGGGCCGTAACCCGCGTCAGCCAGCAGTTTTTTCGCTACTTCGTTGCGTTTTTCCTGTGTCCAGCCGAACCACTCTGGTGGCGTCAACTTGGCGCCATCGGTATAAGGAGGGGTGAAGCTGTAGGCAGGCAGATCGCCCTGGTTTTTCACTTTATTGGTGATAATGTCGCGATCCAGACCCAGCTTCAGCGCTTCACGTACGCGCTGATCGGTAAATGGCGCTTTCTGGTTGTTGATCTCGTAGTAATAAGTACACAGATACGGGTCAACGTGAACTTCTTTCGGGATCTCTTTTTTCAACTTCTGGAACAGTTCAATCGGCATGTTGTTATAGGTCATGTCGATTTCACCGGTGCGGTAGCGGTTTACGTCGGTCACTTCCGACGAAATTGGCAGGAACGTGACTTTATTAATGATGGTTTTCGCGTTATCCCAATATTCCGGGTTACGTTCCAGCACGATACGTTCGTTAACTACCCAGTCTTTTAACTTGTAGGCACCATTGCTGACGTAATTCGCCGGCAGGGTCCATTTCTCGCCAAACTTCTCGACCGCATCTTTAAATACTGGCTTCATCGCATAGTGCGGCGTCATTTCAACCAGATAAGGCACCGGCTCGGTCAGGGTGACCTGGAAGGTGTGATCGTCGATGGCTTTTACGCCCAGGGTAGACTTGTCTTTTTTGCCGGCGATAACGTCATCAACGTTTTCTACGTGAGCATATTGCAGATAGCTGGCGTATGGGGATGCAGTTTTAGGGTCCACCACGCGCTGCCAGCTATACACGAAATCTTGTGCCGTTACCGGCTTGCCATTCGACCACTTTGCGTCTTTACGCAGATGGAAGGTCCAGACTTTAAAATCCTTGTTATCCCAGCTTTCGGCCACGCCTGGAACGATGGAGCCATCCGGACCGTTGTTGGCCAGGCCTTCCATCAGATCGCGCGTAACGTTGTTTTCAGGTACGCCTTCAATTTTGTGCGGATCCAGCGACTGTACTTCCGAACCGTTGTTTTTAACTATCTCTTGCTTATCTGCCAGTTGTACGCCCGCCGGCACAACGGCCGCAAAAGCACTTCCGGTTGCTGTGATGCCCAGCGCGGCAATGATGCCGGCCGCAAGGATGGTTTTTTTCGTGATGTTGGTCATGTGTGTATACTCCAGTTTTTATTATCACAGGCTCGTCGTGGAACCTGCGTTGCCCGTGAGCGGACCTTGTTATACCGGCGGCCGTTGAACGAATACGGCAGGCGGATTCCCTTGTATTACTCACCCCGGTTGGCGTGGCGTAATACCCCTCGTTACTGCTTGATGATGTACAGGTTTTTCACATCGGTGTAATCCAGTGGGTCTTTACCGGTAAAGCCCCCCACTGACGGCCTGATCAGCCGCGCACTGACACGGTAATACACCGGGATTAACGCCGAGTCTTTGTCCAACTGAGCCTCCGCTTGCTGATAAAGAGCAGCACGCGCAGCTTCGTCCGGCGCTTTCAGCGTGCTGGCCATCAGGCTGTCAAACACCGGGCTCTTGTAAAAAATGGTATTGATACTGCTATTGGAGAGAACCAGATTCAGGAAAGCGCTAGGCTCGTTATAGTCTCCGCACCAGGTGGCCCGTGCCACGTCGTACTGCCCCTGATGGCGGCTTTCCAGCGAGGTCTTCCACTCCTGATTGCGCAGCGTGACATCCGCGCCAAGGTTTTTCTTCCACATGGACGCAGCAGCGATCGCCTGCTGTTTATTTTGATCTGACGTGTTGTACAGCAACGTGAACTTCAGCGGTTTAGCCGCGCTGAAGCCTGCCTCGGCCAACAGTTTTTTCGCCTCGGCATTGCGTTGCTCCTGGCTCCACCCTGCCCATTCCGGCGCCGTAAATTTGGCACCTTCGGTAAAGCTCGGGGTAAAGCTGTAGGCCGGGATCTGCCCCTGACCCATGATCTTGTTGGCAATGATGTCGCGATCCAACGTCAGTTTCACGGCGGCTCGCACCCGTGCATCGGTAAAAGGCGCGCGCTGGTTGTTAATCTCGTAATAAAAGGTGCACAGGTAAGGGTTAACGTGCAATTGCTCAGGGATCTCGCTTTTCATTTTCGCGAACAGGTTCGGCGGGATGGCGCTGTTGGTGATATCGATTTCACCGCTGCGGAAGCGGTTGACGTCACTGACCTCTGAGGAAATCGGCAAGAAGGTTGCCTGGCTGATAACCGTTTTCTTGTTGTTCCAGTAGCTCGGGCTGCGTTCAAGCACAATGCGCTCATTCACTACCCACTCTTTCAAGCGATACGCGCCATTACCGACATAATTTGCCGGCAGCGTCCACTTGTCGCCAAACTTCTCAACCACCGAGCGTTTTACCGGTTTCAACGAAGTGTGGCTCAGCATGCTGATAAAATACGGCACCGGCTCACTTAGCGTGACCTGCAAAGTTTTATCATCGATAGCTTTAATACCGAGCGTCTGCGGGCTTTTCTTGCCGGTCAGAATGGCGTCGATATTTTCAACTTTGGCGTACTGCAGGTAGCTAGCATAGGGTGAGCCAATTTTTGGATCGGCCAGGCGCTGCCAACTGTAGACAAAGTCTTGCGCGGTAACTGGGGAACCGTCACTCCAAACCGCGTCGGGACGCAGATGAAAAGTCCAGGCTTTAAAATCCTGGTTCTCCCAATTTGTCGCCGCCGCCGCGACCACGTGCCCATTGGCGTCGGTGCTGACCAGCCCTTCCAACAGGTTAAGAATGATATTGCTTTCCGGTATGCCCTCAACCTTGTGCGGATCCAATGAAGCCACTTCCGAGCCGTTGTTAATGACAATCTTCTGCTGCTCTGCCAATTGCACCCCGGCCGGAACATCAGCCGCCTGAGCAGAATAAACGGCACTGATACTCAGCAAACCGGCAATCAACATAGCCAATGGAGTGTGCTTTAGGGGTTGCTGCATGGTCGAGGCTCCTTTTCACCAACAAGCATTGCTTATCGATATTCGTGAAGTATTTATAAGAATTCTAAATAAACAGACACCAGCAAAAATCATTCCCACTTTGTCGACGCGATACTGTTAATTACGCGTAGAAAGTTGCTCGGAAATTAGCAGAAGGCAATTTCCATAGCCAATAATTTTTACAGAAATGTTAAGCAATTCTCTTTTATTGCATCAGACGGGTTTTGTCACCCTGACGGAGGGGTAACAAAGGCGTGATTCAAACTATTGATTTTAATCATTATAAATCAAAACACCACCATCAAAGCCGTACGCAGCGAACCCACACACCAGATAAAGAAACATTCAGTTAACAAAGGCGCCGTTCAAAGAACAAACACCTGCTTATGTGCGGTTAATCACTAATAACACCTGGATGAAAGCGAGACAAGCCCTACAGAATGATGTGATTAAATTAACAACAAATTTGATATTCGGGAGGTGAAAAAGGGCAGGAAGTGAGGAAGATAAGGGGTAAAAACAACGCTTAGAGCTTTTATTGAGCAACAAGCCGAGATTTATGCCACATAATGGTGCAAGTGAAGAAAATTCATTCATATTTCGCACTATATTAATGCGAGCTAATAATAGTTTATATTTTTAAAATTAATTTGAGCCGCGAATCATCCTATTCGCGACTCATTCGGCTGATTACAACAAGCCGGGGAATATCGCCTTTATGCCGGTCACGATAAACTCGATACCCAACGCCATCAGCAGCAACCCCATAATACGGGTAATGACGTTAATGCCGGTTTGCCCCAACAAGCGAACCAGTAAAGGCGCGGCCCGGAACAACAACCAGCAGCAAAAGGCAAACAACGCGATAGCCAGGCTAAAACCCAACAGGTTCTGCCAGCTATGGTAACGGGAGCTCCAGACAATGGTGGAACTGATAGCGCCCGGTCCTGCCATCAGCGGCAGTGCCAATGGCACGACCCCTATGCTTTCACGGATCGCACTCTCTGATTTTTCCTGTTTGTTCTGCTTGTCCTCACCCAGCTTGCCGCTGATCATCGACATGGCAATGCTCACCACCAGGATGCCGCCGGCAATACGGAACGAGTCAATAGAGATACCGAACATGCGCAAAATCCCCTCCCCCAAAAACAGCGAGGTCCACAGGATGATGGCAACCGACAGGTTGGCGGTCAGGTTAGTTTTATTACGTCCAGCCGCCGCCTGGTAGCTGGTCATGCTGATAAACACCGGCAAAATACCCACCGGGTTTACCAGCGCAAACAGGCCGACAAAAAACTTAATGAAGCCGGAAAAATCCAACAGAGATTGGCCCACAAATGACTCCGCTTTAATAGCTCTAAAAGTGACACTGCCTTCGCGCGCTAATGTAATAGAATTGCCACGGGTAATCCATTGCTCATGGGCGAGATTTATCTCTATTTAGATCCGTATCGATAATATAATTCTCTATTGTTAAAGCAATGTACGGTTTATGATTTTTTATGTTGGAAAAAGTGCCTGACATCGCAGTTATCAAGAATGATTCTCAAAAACCGAAGCTGAATGGTGTCAGCTTGCGCTTTTTATGATTTAAATCACAAAATCACTAACCAAGAGTAGTTAAGCTCTTAGTCGTAGTCAGGGAGTAGAACAGGTTAAGGAAAAAGTGGCATCTCTGTTCGGCCCGCTGTCTTCTCCTGCTGAAGCATCGGGTAAAGCTCTTTAAGCAAATCAGCAGCATGCGGCAAAAAATGGCGGAAAGCCTTTGTTTTTAAAACAGCATTTTCCACCGATCTGTCTATACTACTTGCTCGCACGGCTGATTTACTGAAAGAGTTTAACATTATCAGGAGAGCATTATGGCTGTAACAAATGTCGCTGAACTGAACGAGCTAGTTGCACGTGTCAAAAAAGCCCAGCGCGAATATGCCAACTTCACCCAAGAGCAAGTTGACAAGATTTTCCGCGCTGCTGCCCTCGCCGCTGCCGATGCCCGTATTCCTCTGGCCAAACTGGCCGTTGAAGAGTCAGGTATGGGGATCGTTGAAGATAAAGTGATCAAGAACCACTTCGCATCAGAGTTTATCTACAACGCTTATAAAGATGAAAAAACCTGCGGCATCCTGGCCGAAGATCATACTTTCGGTACCATCACCATTGCAGAGCCTATTGGCCTGATTTGCGGTATCGTGCCTACCACCAACCCGACATCTACGGCCATTTTCAAAGCATTAATCAGCCTGAAAACCCGTAACGGCATTATCTTCTCTCCGCACCCACGTGCGAAAAACGCTACCAACAAGGCAGCGGATATTGTGTTGCAGGCCGCGATTGCCGCCGGTGCACCGAAAGACATCGTCGGCTGGATCGACCAACCTACCGTGGAACTGTCCAATCAGTTAATGCACCACCCTGACATCAACCTGATCCTCGCGACCGGTGGCCCAGGCATGGTGAAAGCTGCCTACAGCTCCGGCAAACCGGCAATCGGCGTTGGCGCAGGTAACACCCCGGTTGTGGTTGACGAAACTGCGGACATCAAACGCGTTGTCGCCTCAATTCTGATGTCTAAAACCTTCGACAGCGGCGTAATTTGTGCCTCTGAGCAGTCGGTCATCGTGGTTGACTCCATCTATGATGCAGTACGCGAACGTTTTGCTACCCACGGCGGCTACATGCTGCAGGGTAAAGAACTGAAAGCCGTACAGGACATCATCCTGAAAAACGGCGGCCTGAACGCAGCTATCGTTGGCCAGTCTGCACCGAAAATCGCTGAAATGGCGGGCATCAAAGTGCCGGCAAGCACCAAGGTGCTGATCGGTGAAGTGAAACTGGTTGATGAAACCGAGCCTTTCGCTCACGAAAAACTGTCGCCTACGCTGGCCATGTATCGCGCCAAAGACTTTGCAGACGCCGTCAGCAAAGCGGAAAAACTGGTTGCCATGGGCGGTATCGGCCACACCTCTTGCCTGTACACCGACCAGGATAACCAGCCGGAACGCGTTGCCTTCTTCGGCGACAAGATGAAAACCGCACGTATCCTGATCAACACCCCAGCGTCTCAGGGTGGTATCGGTGACCTGTACAACTTTAAACTCGCTCCGTCTCTGACGCTGGGCTGCGGTTCCTGGGGCGGTAACTCCATCTCTGAAAACGTCGGTCCAAAACACCTGATCAACAAGAAAACTGTAGCGAAGCGAGCAGAAAACATGTTGTGGCATAAACTTCCGAAATCAATCTACTTCCGCCGTGGCTCACTGCCTATCGCGCTGGAAGAAGTAGCGACCGACGGGGCAAAACGCGCCTTCATTGTGACCGACCGCTACCTGTTCAATAACGGTTATGCAGACCAGATCACCTCCGTTCTGAAGTCTCACGGCATTGAAACAGAAGTGTTCTTTGAAGTTGAAGCAGACCCAACGCTGTCCATCGTGCGTAAAGGCGCTGAGCAAATGAACTCCTTCAAACCCGACGTGATTATCGCGCTGGGCGGTGGTTCACCGATGGATGCGGCGAAGATCATGTGGGTACTGTACGAACATCCTGAAACCCATTTCGAAGACCTGGCGCTGCGCTTTATGGATATCCGTAAACGTATCTACAAGTTCCCGAAAATGGGCGTCAAAGCGAAAATGATCGCCGTGACCACCACCTCAGGTACCGGTTCAGAAGTGACACCGTTTGCGGTAGTGACCGACGACGTGACCGGCCAGAAATATCCACTGGCGGATTACGCCCTGACCCCGGATATGGCCATTGTTGACGCCAACCTGGTGATGAACATGCCAAAATCCCTGTGCGCCTTTGGCGGCCTGGATGCGGTGACTCACGCACTGGAAGCTTACGTTTCAGTACTGGCGAACGAATACTCTGATGGCCAGGCGCTGCAAGCGTTGAAACTGCTGAAAGAGTATCTGCCAGCCAGCTATAAAGAAGGTGCCAAGAACCCGGTCGCCCGTGAGCGCGTGCACAATGCCGCGACCATCGCCGGCATCGCTTTCGCCAACGCCTTCCTGGGGGTTTGCCACTCAATGGCCCACAAACTGGGTTCTGAGTTCCACATCCCGCACGGCCTGGCCAACGCCATGCTGATCTCCAACGTTATTCGCTATAACGCGAACGACAACCCAACCAAGCAAACGGCCTTCAGCCAGTACGACCGCCCACAGGCTCGTCGCCGCTACGCTGAAATCGCTGACCACCTCGGTCTGGGCGCTCCGGGTGACCGTACCGCGCAGAAAATCGAGAAGTTGCTGACCTGGCTGGACGAGATTAAAGCTGAACTGGGCATCCCGGCATCAATCCGTGAAGCCGGTGTGACAGAAGCCGATTTCCTGGCGAAAGTCGACAAACTGTCTGAAGACGCCTTTGACGACCAATGTACCGGTGCCAACCCGCGTTATCCGCTGATTGCCGAACTCAAGCAAATCATGCTGGATACCTTCTACGGCCGTAAGTTTAGTGAAGCGGAAGATGAAGAGGTTTTGGTCGCTCCCGCGGTGGCCAAAACCGAAAAAAAGTCCAAAAAATAACGGTTCATTGAACCAATAAAAAAACCGCCGAAAGGCGGTTTGAGTTTGATGACAAAGTTGTCTTTGAATCCGAGATACCCGGGCCTAGCGCACCGAGGGGCACTCCGGCGGGCAAGCCGCTACGACCCCTTCGGCACGCTCTCCCTAATAACGGGCTTTGCCAGTAGTCTGAAACCGCCGAAAGGCGGTTTTTTTATGTGTCACGTTGGCCAGTACCTACCTGAGTGCGCAATAGCGCTCAAACACGCCACAAGGCTTCCTGCGGCGTTCTAAACGCTACTCCAGTGCCTGTATGGCTTCCTTGTAATGCTTGCGGCAAACGGAGACGTAGCTCTCGTTCCCCCCTATCACTACCTGCTCACCGGCATGCATAGCCTGCCCGCTTTCATCCAGCCGTAGCACCATATTGGCCTTGCGGCCGCAATGGCAGATAGTTTTCAACTCTACCAGTTTGTCTGCCCAGGCCAGCAAGTATTGGCTGCCAATAAACAGTTCACCCAGGAAGTCGGTGCGCAAGCCATAGCACAGAACAGGGATATCCAGCTGGTCGACGACTTCGCACAATTGCTCAACCTGCTGTTTCGTCAGGAACTGGCTTTCATCCAACAACACGCAATGTACCGGTTGCTGTTGATGTTCCTGTGCAATCATCGCATAGAGCATCGACTCATTATTATAGAGCTGCGCCTGTGACGACAGCCCGATTCGCGAGCTGACCTTACCGACACCAAAACGATGATCTATTTCGGCGGTAAACACCAGCGTACGCATACCACGCTCTTGATAATTATATGAAGATTGCAACAGCGCGGTAGATTTCCCTGCGTTCATAGCAGAGTAATAAAAATAAAGTTGAGCCATGGGCCTGCAACTCCAATGGTATAAGAAATATTCAAAGGTTGATTCAGAGGCAAAGTGTACCATAACCTGCCAGCCTGCTCACGCCTCTGGGTTAATCAACATCCCGCAAAACGAATGCCAACTTTCAAGTGAAACATTCCGTTTTCTGCACGACGTGCCTTTACATCTATTTACAGGGTAACTCCTGTCTGGCATCACATTTAATTACTGCTAATGATTAGCGTCCGGCATTAATGGTTATGAATGATTGCGCCAACACAGTAAAGCCCCAGCGGCCCCGAGCCGGGGTGGAATTAAATCTATTAACACGACTTAGCGCCATGCCAGAGTATTTAATGACATAAAACAGCCTGGGTACAGTTCTTGACGTTATCTTTACGCGTATACCCCCATTGTTTACAGTGTTTGCATACTTGGGCGCGTGATTTAACCCACAGAATTCGACGTAATATTGATATAAAACACAATTATAACTTAGCCATGAATGCTATTGCGGCATAGCAGACATACCGCCGCTGTTGAAAATTTGACTTAAAAATGACGGTTGTAATACTTATCTCCCCTGCCTATATTAGCCAGAGGGTTCTGGTTTAGTGTTTTAAAAGGTAAATTTGAGCCTTCCTTTTCAATTTGGCTATTGCAGAAAAGAAAAGAGCACTCTATTATTATCCAGACGCCCCCCACCAATATAATTTGAGACTAGGACAATGAGCGAAGCATTAAAGATTTTGAACAACATCCGTACTCTACGCGCACAGGCAAGAGAATGCAGCCTGGAAACGCTGGAAGAAATGCTTGAAAAACTGGAAGTTGTTGTGAACGAACGTCGCGAAGAAGACAGCCAGGCTCAAGCAGAAGTTGAAGAACGCACCCGTAAACTGCAGCAATATCGTGAAATGCTGATTGCTGACGGTATTGATCCTAATGAACTGCTGCAAACTATGGCTGCAACTAAAGCCGCAGGTAAAGCTAAACGTGCAGCACGTCCGGCTAAATACCAATATAAAGACGAAAACGGCGAACTGAAAACCTGGACTGGCCAGGGCCGTACCCCAGCAGTGATTAAGAAAGCTATCGAAGAGCAAGGTAAATCTCTGGACGATTTCCTGCTGTAATAGCATTCCGCTGCAAGTTAAAAAGGCTCCCTTGGGAGCCTTTTTGTTATGCTTATTTTCAGAAGTAGTAGAATCCAAGTCAGGCTTTGCGTAATTATCCTATGTAGGTAACCTTCTACCTCATTGGTCTTGCCTCTCGGCTTTCTGACCTTTACTGACTTTAGCAAAGCATAAAAAAAGGGGCCTTGGCCCCTTATAGCATTTACGCACTGCTCAATTACTGAACTTTATAAAAAGACTTATACCATTCAACAAAGCGTTTCACACCTTCTTCAACGCCGGTTTCAGGCTTGAAGCCAATAACACGATAAAGCTCCGCAGTATCGGCACTGGTATCCAACACGTCGCCAGGTTGCATCGGCAACATATTCTTACGCGCCTCAATCCCCAGAGCCTGCTCCAATGCGCTGATGTATTCCATCAACTTCACCGGATTACTGTTGCCGATATTATAGACATGGTATGGCGCAGAGCTGCTTGCCGGAGAACCCTGCTCAACCGTCCATGCTGCATTTGGCTGCGGAATAATCGCCTGCAACCGAACAATAGCCTCAGCGATATCGTCGATGTAAGTAAAGTCACGGTGCATCTCACCGTGGTTATATACATCGATGCTTTCACCCGCCAATATGGCCTTGGTAAATTTAAACAGCGCCATATCCGGACGCCCCCACGGGCCATAAACGGTAAAGAAACGCAGCCCGGTGGTAGGAAGACCATATAAATGGGAGTAGCTGTGCGACATCAGCTCATTGGCTTTTTTGGTTGCCGCATACAAAGATATCGGGTGATCAACAGAATCTTCGGTCGCAAAGGGTAGCTTACGATTCAGGCCATATACCGAACTGGAAGAAGCATATAACAAATGCTCAACTTTATTATGTCGGCACCCTTCCAGCACGTTTAAATGCCCGATGAGATTCGAGTCTGCATACGCCAGTGGGTTTTCCAATGAATAACGCACCCCGGCTTGTGCACCAAGGTGAATCACCCGTTGAAACTTATGCTCGGCAAACAGCTGCGCCATACCCTCACGGTCGGCCAAATCCAGCTTAATAAACTGGAAGGCAGGTTTATCCGCCAGCAGATTGAGACGAGCCATTTTCAGGCCCACATCGTAATAATCATTCAGGTTGTCAATACCGACAACCTGATGCCCAGCGGCCAACAGACGCTCTGCGGTGTAGTAACCAATAAACCCTGCCGCGCCTGTAACCAGGAATTTCATATTTATCCCTTAAATAACCGGCTGAATGGAGGCACCGCGACCAATCGCATAATAGGTAAAGCCACGGCTTTCCAGGCGCTCAGGATCAAACAGGTTACGACCATCAAAGATCACCGGTTGCTTTAACGAACCTTTAATCACGTCGAAATCCGGTGCGCGGAAATTCTGCCATTCGGTACAGATAACCAGCGCGTCAGCACCCTGCAGCGCCGCTTCTTTGGTACCGACCAGCTTAAGATCGTCACGCTGACCGTAGATGCGCTGCACTTCGTTCATGGCTTCAGGGTCGTACGCCTGAACCGTAGCGCCCGCTTCCCACAGTTGCTCCATCAACACTCGGCTGGACGCTTCACGCATGTCGTCGGTATTTGGCTTGAATGCCAGCCCCCACAGCGCAAAGGTTTTACCTTTCAGATCTTCACCAAAGTGATGCTTGATAAACTTGGTCAACTTATATTTTTGCTGATAGTTAACCTGTTCTACGGCTTGCAACAGTTTTGGCTGGTAGCCGATATGCTCAGCCGTGCGGATCAGAGCCTGTACGTCTTTCGGGAAACAGGAGCCACCATAGCCGCAGCCTGGGTAGATAAAGTGATAGCCGATACGAGAATCAGAACCAATACCCTGACGCACTTTCTCAATGTCCGCACCCAGCATTTCGGCCAGATTAGACATTTCATTCATAAAGCTGATTTTGGTCGCCAGCATACAGTTGGCAGCATACTTGGTCAGTTCAGCACTACGAATATCCATCATGATCATGCGATCGTGATTGCGGTTGAACGGCTCATACAGCTCGCGAATAGGCTCAATCACATCTTTGTTATCGGTACCGATAACGATGCGTTCAGGACGCATACAGTCTGCTACAGCCGCGCCTTCCTTCAGGAACTCGGGGTTGGAAACCACATCGAAAGGAATCTGGCTGCCGCGTTTACGCAGCGTTTCTTCCATAACCTGACGGACTTTGTCTGCGGTGCCGACCGGCACGGTAGATTTATCGATCACCACTTTACGATCGGTCATGTGTTCTGCAATGGTACGGGCCACGGCAGTCACATACTTCAGGTCGGCAGAGCCGTCTTCATCCGGTGGCGTCCCCACGGCAATGAACTGAATGGCACCATGTTCAACCCCGGCTTTAGCGTCGGTGGTGAACTGCAGGCGACCCGCTTCATAGTTTTGCTGTACCAACGGCGTCAGGCCTGGCTCAAAAATAGGGATATTCCCTTTCTTCAGGTTTTCGACTTTACGCTCGTCTATATCAATACACATAACGTCGTGGCCGACTTCAGCCAACACCGCAGCCTGCACCAGGCCAACATAGCCAATACCAAAAACTGTTACTTTCATGGGAAAATCCTAGTTTTTCAAATTAAGACGAAAGATGAATAAATTATTTTTTATCAGCGGCCAATAACTGCTTCAACCACTGAGTGAACTCTTGGCCCAGCCCAGCATGGCGCATGCCATATTCGACAAATGCCTGCATATAACCCAGCTTGTTGCCGCAATCATGGCTGATCCCTTTCAGGTGATACGCCTCTACCGCCTCTTGCTGCATCAGCATTTCAATGCTGTCGGTCAGCTGGATTTCACCACCCGCACCCGGAGGGGTTTTCGACAGCAGCGGCCAGATATCGGCGGAGAGCACATAACGGCCAACAATGGCCAGGTTGGAAGGGGCTTCATCCGGCGAAGGTTTCTCTACCACACTGACCATCGGGGCGCTTTCGCCCGGCTGCAGCTGATACCCTTTGCAGTCGGCCACGCCATAGTTGCCAACATCTTTATGCGGCACAGGTTCAACCATAATCTGGCTGATACCGGTTTGTTCAAAGCGCTGCAGCATTTCGTGCAGATTGTCTTTTTTCAGATCGGCGCTGTACTCATCGAGGATCACGTCCGGCAAAATCACCGCCACCGGTTCGTCACCCACCAGTGGATAAGCACACATGATCGCGTGCCCCAGCCCTTTAGCCACCCCCTGACGCACCTGCATTACGGTAACGCCCTTGGGACAGATAGACTGCACTTCATCGAGCAACTGGCGTTTAACGCGCTTTTCCAGCATCGCTTCCAATTCAAAACTGGTATCGAAATGGTTTTCGATCGAATTCTTGGAGGAATGGGTAACCAACACAATTTCGTTAATCCCTGCCGCAATACACTCATTAACAACGTATTGGATCAAGGGTTTGTCGACCAGCGGCAGCATTTCTTTTGGAATGGCTTTTGTCGCCGGTAGCATCCGTGTTCCCAAGCCTGCAACCGGGATCACCGCCTTTCTGACTTTACGATTTACAGCAGGCATTATTTCCTCTCTTAATAGCGCTCAGTTTATGAGCTTCATCCGCCATACAAAAACCCTCGGAGTATACCAGCTTATGACTGACTGGCATTAACCGCAGCACAAATAGAAAAACTTTAGGAAAATTACCCAATGGACTAACCGAGGTAAAAATAAGCATCTCAAATATATTAATTTCAAATACTATTTTGACCAGGGCGGATTATTCAGCACTGAGCATCAAGCGTAGCCTGCCACCCGAGCCCCAAACCTGACATTGCCAGGCAGCACAGTGCTGGCTGATTTGATTCATGTACGTCGCACCTAACGTTCCCAGTGGCACACCGTTGCTCAGTTGAATTTGATTATCACCGGTATTTACATTGGCATGCAGGCCGGCGGAGACCAGGATCAGGTTTTTATATTCGGTGTGATAATAACCGACCAGCAGTGGAAATTGCCCTTCCAGCTTGCCTTGTCGTAATAATTGATTAACCTGCTTTAACAATGTGCTCATTTGCGGCAGCCGATGACGCTGATTAGCTAAATGGTCTTGCAACAATCCATTAAATAATGCGCGCAGCAGCAGTGCCGCCAATACGCCATTATCTCCTGCGCGGGTCACATCCAGACAATAGAACGCCAGGTCCTTATCCGACAGTGCCGCAATATCCAACACCAATCCCGGGTTCTCGCTGGTGGTTAATTGCCGATAATTAATCCGGCAATGAGCCACGGTTTGCTGAACCGGTGGTTGTAACTGCTTGAGCAACTTCACCGCTTCGGAAGGATTTTTACTCAGCGCATCCCAGTCCTGGAACAGTTCCACTTCCTCAATGGCCGGCGACGTGAACATATTGGGATACAGACACCCCAACACCGCTTCACGGAGACGATTAAGGTCGGTCACCGGTTTTAACAACACGTCCTGAACGCCTAACCGCAACATCTTGGCGATATCCGCCATTTTATCGGTAGCCGAAATCACCAACACCGGAGTTTGCACACCTTGCAGCCGCAGATGTTCGACAAACTCAATCCCATCCATTTCCGGCATCGCCAGATCGCACAGGATTAAATCGGGATGAACGTCATCCACCAGACTCAACGCCTGCAAACCATTGGGAGCCTCGCTGGTTTCCGCTCCCAGCGATTTCAAATAGCCAACAAGCACGGAACGAAAAACCAGCTCGTCCTCAACGACCAAAATGCGCTTGTGAGTCAATGGTAGTGCCATCAGCCGAGCCTCTTCCCTTTTCATAGTGTAATAGTGGCTCAAAAAGACCTTTTATGCCTGTCGGAAATTGCTCCCATCGCAGGTTATGTAGTCAAGAACCGTAAATTATTTGTTTTTTATCAAGGGCAACAGTTTATCCAGCTGTTTTTCAACCGCCAGTCTGCCGGCTTCAATCGCCTCTTCGGCGCGATGGAAATCCAACGTTGAAATCTGCGGACAATAGGGTTGGATCAACACATCCGGCGGATCGCCCGCCATGCGGTTGCGTTTCAATCTATTTTCCAGCACCTGAATAGAGGTTCCCATAATTTCCATCGCCGTTGGCGTGAAATTAGGTTTTCTGGTGGTCATTTTGCTGATGCGTTCCCTTAATCGTCCTCGCCAGTTACGGGCAGGGAGATCTTTTGTCGCGTCCATATCTGGACTGCGTACCGAGAACAAGTCCTGCTGCATCAGATGGGCATCATGTTGCAAGTCAACGGCGATAACAATGTCGGCCCCCAGCGCCCGGGTCAAGGAGATAGGTACCGGATTCACCACTGCACCGTCCACCAGCCAATAACCGTCAAACCACACCGGCGCCAACAGGCCAGGCATGCTGCATGACGCGCGCACCGCTTGATGAATGTCACCTTCGGTCAGCCACAGTTCCCGTCCGGTACTCAGATTGGTCGCCACGGCACCAAACTTCAATGAACACTCGGCGATATCATCGATCTTCAACAACTGCCCTACCGCATTAAACACCCGTTCACCACGCAACAATCCACCACGTTGCCAGGATAAATCCATCAAACGGATCACATCCCAATAGCTGAATGAACGCACCCAGGTTTCCATGGCCGGCAGACGGTGACTGGCAAAAGCAGCCCCTACCAATGCGCCAACCGAACAACCGGCTACTATATCGACTTCAACACCCAACTTCTTTAGTGCATTGATCACGCCAATATGTGCCCAGCCTTTAGCCGACCCTGCGCCCAATGCCAATCCAACCTTAATTTTTCGCATAGTCATCGCCCTTTTTCGCTGAATTGTTTCGCCCCTAACGTCAGCGTAGATTGTCAGGGTTGAATGATGTTAGGTAACATATGCGCTAAATCACTTTCGGCATCGGCCCGTTCATTTCGTTCCGGCCATTTGAGGAGTCACCTTGCCCGAATTATGCCCCTGCGGTAACGGACTGGAGTATAGCGCATGCTGCGAACCCTACGTCAACGGCACTCAAACGCCGGCAACACCCGGACAATTAATGCGTTCGCGCTTTAGCGCGTACGTAAAACACAACGTGGATTATCTGATTGCTACCTGGCATCCCGACTGTCATGCATCGGAATGGCGCAACGCGATCGTCGACAGTTTCAAGAATACCGAATGGCTGGGTCTGACGGTGGTTGAAGAAAAACAGGGCCATGAGACCGGGGAAGGGTTTGTCGAGTTCATTGCCCGATTCGTCGATGGCAACACCGGTGAGCACCAGGCGATGCACGAGCGTTCACGCTTCCTTCAACTTGACCAACGCTGGTATTATATTGACGGAACCAAACCCCAACCCGGCAGAAATGCAATTTGTCCCTGCGGCTCAGGGAAAAAATATAAAAAATGCTGCGGACGCTAGCCGAGGCTCAAGGTAACCAAAAGACTTCAAGCGGCTCACCATCGAGTCGCCGCTTGAAGATATAGATGATAAAAACTCTCGCCTGCAAAGACAGGACGTTCAGTATCAGACAGGATCCTCACTCCCATGCCACACCAAAATGTACAAAGAAAAGTTTTGCGCACCATTTGTCCGGATGCCAAAGGCCTGATCGCCAAGATCACCAATATTTGCTACAAACATGAACTCAACATTGTTCAGAACAATGAGTTCGTTGATCACCGCACCGGCCGCTTCTTTATGCGTACCGAACTGGAAGGCATTTTTAACGACACTACATTGCTGGCGGATCTCGACAGTGCACTGCCGGTGGGTTCGGTCCGTGAACTGCATAACTCCGGCCGGCGTCGTATTGTGGTGTTGGTGACCAAAGAAGCGCATTGCCTGGGCGACTTGCTGATGAAAAGCGCTTACGGCGGTCTGGATGTGGAGATTGCGGCGGTTATCGGTAACCACGATACGCTGCAAACGCTGGTGGAGCGTTTCGATATCCCGTTCCACCTCGTCAGCCATGAAGGCCTGACACGCGATCAACACGATCAGAAAATGATGGCCCAGATCGATCAGTATCAGCCAGATTACGTGGTGCTGGCCAAATACATGCGCGTCCTAACGCCAGCATTCGTACAGCACTATCCAAACCAGGTGATCAATATCCACCACTCATTCCTGCCTGCCTTTATCGGTGCACGCCCTTACCATCAGGCATACGAGCGCGGGGTAAAAATCATCGGCGCTACTGCTCATTACGTTAACGATAATCTGGACGAAGGCCCAATCATCATGCAGGACGTGATTCATGTTGATCACACCTATTCGGCTGAAGATATGATGCGTGCCGGACGAGACGTAGAGAAAAATGCGCTCAGCCGCGCACTGTACCATGTGTTGGCGCAGCGGGTATTTGTCTACGGCAACCGGACGGTTATCCTGTAATTGCTCAAGAAAGCGGTGCCTTTCGTTCAGGGATGCGCCGCCACGAGTAAAAAATCGGCAAACGATTCATTTTCTGCATTTCAATGCTTTACACGCCCGTTTCATTTGATATGATGCGCCCCGCTTACCGAGACAGACGTTTCGCAAGCAAGGCCAGTGGTGGGGTTCCCGAGCGGCCAAAGGGAGCAGACTGTAAATCTGCCGTCACAGACTTCGAAGGTTCGAATCCTTCCCCCACCACCATCTTCTCTCTGTTGATGAGAGCACAGCGAAAGCTGAAGCTACATAAAACACTGAGGGAGAGGATGAGAAGCTTCGATAAGGTTCGAGCCGAGCGCAGCGAGACAACGCGCTTCAGCGCGGTAATCCTTCAGACGAAGCACCACAGGAATCTAGCCGATCTCCTGTTAAAAATAAGTAAAACCATGAATACCATGGTGGGGTTCCCGAGCGGCCAAAGGGAGCAGACTGTAAATCTGCCGTCACAGACTTCGAAGGTTCGAATCCTTCCCCCACCACCATCCTTATATATTCCCCAGAATCAAATCAAACCTGACAGTATCCATATCGCTCCTTACGGGGAGGGATAAGAAGCTTCGACAAGGTTCGAGTCTCACGCAGTGAGACAACGCGCTTCAGCGCGGCCCGGAGGGTGAGTCGCATTGCGACGAATAATCCTTCCCCCACCACCATCTTTATCTACTCCCCAGAATCAAATCAAACCTGACAGCATCCATATCGCTCCTTACGGGGAGGGATAAGAAGCTTCGACAAGGTTCGAGTCTCACCCAGTGAGACAACGCGCTTCAGCGCGGCCCGAAGGGTGAGTCGCACTGCGACGAATAATCCTTCCCCCACCACCATCCTTATATACTCCCCAGAATCAAATCAAACCTGACAGCATTCCATCACTCTCTCCGTTCATCATTTATCAATTCCCTTAACCATTCAGCGCATCCTCAACTTGAACTCCGGTCAACAATTCGCTATACCACTGACTTCTTTAATGCAGTAAGGAAGAAAGTGCATGCGTAACAATATCTGCGTTTTTTGTGGTGCCAGCGAAGGCGTTAATCCTGCTTATGCCGAGAATGCGCGGCAATTAGGTCAAACGCTTGCCGCTCAGGGCCGACGCCTAATCTATGGCGGCGGCAAAAAAGGATTGATGGGCATTGTGGCTGATGCCGTGCTTGCCGCCGGTGGTGAGGCCGTGGGCATTATTCCTGAACGGCTGGTAGAAGCAGAAACCGCACACCGTGGCCTGACCGAACTGGAAGTGGTTCCGGACATGCACACCCGTAAGGCGCGCATGGCAGCTCTCGCAGACGGTTTTATTGCCCTGCCCGGCGGCATAGGTACCCTGGAGGAACTGTTTGAAATCTGGACCTGGGGCCAGATCGGCTATCACAGTAAACCGGTTGGCCTGCTGGACGTGAACGGGTTCTATCGTCCGCTAAACAGTTTCCTGCAGCACGTGGCCGATCAGGGCTTTATGCGCCATGACTATCTGGGCACCATGCACATCAGTGAGTCAGCGCAAACCCTGCTGCAGCAATTTGACGACTATCAGCCCAAGACTTACGACCGCTGGGCAAAATAATTCTGCTTGCCGCCGGCGGCCTGATGCCGCTGGCCTGCGTTACATTTCTGGTCAAACTCTGCTACTATCTCAACACATTTTTCTTGTAAAAACGGCACCGCTCATGAAGTTTGTCTCTTTTAATATCAATGGACTGCGTGCGCGTCCGCACCAACTGGCCGCGATCATCGAACAGCACCAACCCGACGTGATCGGCCTGCAGGAAACAAAAGTTCACGATGACATGTTCCCGCTGGAAGAAGTCAGCCAGCATGGCTATCACGTGTTCTATCACGGCCAAAAAGGTCATTATGGCGTGGCGTTGCTAACCAAAGAAAAGCCGCTTGCCGTGCGCCGTGGTTTCCCTACCGATGATGAAGACGCACAGCGGCGCATCATCATGGCCGATCTGGCTACGCCGCAAGGCACGCTGACGGTAATCAATGGCTACTTCCCGCAGGGTGAAAGCCGTGACCATCCGATCAAATTCCCCGCCAAGACTCGCTTCTATCAGGATTTGCAAAACTATCTGGAGCAGCAAATGTCGGTGGACTCACCGGTACTGGTGATGGGTGACGTGAATATCAGCCCAAGCGATTACGATATCGGCATCGGCGAGGAAAGCCGTAAACGCTGGCTGCGTACCGGTAAGTGCTCCTTCCTGCCGGAGGAGCGCGAATGGATGGATCGCCTGATGAACTGGGGCCTGGTCGATACCTACCGCCAGGCTAACCCGGAACGTAACGATCAATTCTCGTGGTTCGACTACCGTTCACGCGGTTTCGATGAAAACCGGGGTCTGCGTATCGATCTGCTGCTGGCCAGCACGCCATTGGCCGCACGCTGCACCGCCACCGGCATCGATTATCAGATCCGCGGGATGGAAAAACCGTCGGATCACGCGCCAGTCTGGGCGGAATTCTCGCTGTAATTGACCCAACCCCGGCCATTGCCGGGGTTTCGCTATGTGGTACCTATGAAAATTATCGATGTCGTCGCCGCCATCATTGAAAGAAATGGCAAAATTCTTTTGGCGCAGCGTAATGCTGACAGCGATCAGGCAGGGCTGTGGGAGTTTCCTGGCGGCAAGGTTGAGGCAGGCGAGAGCCAGCCACAGGCACTGACGCGTGAACTGGACGAAGAGTTGGGAATTGTGGCCAATGTTGGCCGCTATGTCGCCAGCAACCAGTGGCAGCAAAGTGAGCGCATCATCCGGCTCCATGCCTGGCAGGTTGAAACCTTCAGCGGCGATTTACAAAACCGCTGTCATTCAGATTTTGTCTGGTTGGCGCCGGAACAGGCATTTGACTATCCCCTGGCTCCGGCGGACGTGCCGCTATTAACCGCCTATATTAGCGCACTGCAGGCAGAATCCTGAGTTACAGCGTCACTTCTTCAGGCGCACCCAGATTAACGGATTAGTCCCCACCACGTTGGGGTCGCGTACGCACTGCAACGCTTCCCCTTCCACCTTGAGTACCGCCCCTTCAGAATAGTTTTGATCCTGATAGATGCAGCAGCGACTGCAAGGTTGTGCCGCGGGTTGAGCCGCGGCGTTTTTTGCCGCCCCCCAGATCTCCGGCGACACGGGCACCACCACATCGACATCGCCACGGTTGGCCATCGCCGTGGAGCAAATCAGCAGTGCGCTACCGGCCAGCAACAGTAAGCCGTGATTCATTCGCTTTTCTCCCGCGCCTTACCGGCGCTTTTCTTGCGTTTTTTCGCCCCGCCAGAAGGCGATGGCGGTAACCCGCGAAATGCCATACTCGCCCGGCTCTGCTTGGCCTGGTAGATCAGTTCCTGCAAAGTGCCTACCAGAGGTTGCATAAAGTCCTGATAGCGGCAGGATTTCTCACTGATTTGCGTCAGCGTGGCCTCCCAATTGGCGGTCATATCAGGACGGGCGGCAATATCCGGCAGCGAATGGATCAACGCCCGGCCGGTTTCACTGGAGTGGATATAGCGCCCTTTCTTATACAAAAACGCCCGCTTGAACAGCAACTCAATGATGCCCGCGCGCGTGGCCTCGGTCCCTAAACCATCGGTCGCTCGCAGGATTTTCTTTAGCGCTTTATCCTGAACGAAACGTGCAATCCCGGTCATGGCGGAAAGCAGGCTGGCATCGGTAAACGGACGTGGCGGTTGGGTCTGGCGTTCAACCACCTCACCACGTTCACAAAGTAGCTCGTCATCCTTCGCCACGACCGGCAACGGAGCGCCTTCATTTTCTTCATCACGCTCTTTACTGCCAAGCAGCGTTCGCCATCCTGCCTCAGCAAGAAAACGCGCCTTGGCGATAAATTTTCCGCCGGCAATATCCAGCTCAATCACGCATTTGCGGAACATGGCATCCGGGCAGAACTGCATCAGGTACTGCCGTGCAACCAAGCCATAAACATTCAGTTCATCCTGGCTGAGGCTGACTTTACTGGCGCGGGCGGTAGGAATAATGGCGTGGTGAGCATCCACCTTCTTGTCGTCCCAGCACCGGTTACGACGATCGCTGTCGATCACCGGCTGCGGATAGAGATCCGGCTGATGAACGCTGATCGCGTTCAACACCGAATGCCGGCCGGCAAAGTGCTCTTCCGGCAGGTAGCGGCAGTCGGAACGCGGATAAGTAATCAATTTATGGGTTTCATACAACCGCTGGCACACGTCCAGCACCTGCTGCGCGCTCAGGTTAAAACGCTTGGAAGCCTCAATCTGTAAGGTTGACAGTGAAAACGGCAAGGGTGCGGTATCTGATTCCCGTTTATCATTATAAGACGTGACCAGCGCCGGCTGGCCCTCGATGCGCTTGAGCACGTGTTCTGCCAACGAACGGTGCAGCAAGCGCCCTTCTTCGTCCTGATAAGGTTCACAGGAGTCACTCGGTTGCCACAGGGCGACAAAACGCTCGTCTTTGGGCGTTACGATGTGCGCTTTAACCTCGAAGAAGTCCTTCGAGACAAAGTTTTCAATATCTTCGTCACGTCTAACTACCAACCCCAATACCGGCGTTTGCACCCGTCCCACCGACAACACGCCATCATAACCGGCATTACGCCCCAAAATGGTGTAGGCACGGGTCATGTTGATGCCATACAGCCAGTCGGCGCGGGAGCGCGCCAGGGCGGAGACACAAAGTGGGATAAAGTCGCGATTGTCACGCAGCCTTTCGATAGCGCGTTCCACCGCCTGCGGGTTGAGATCGTTGATCAGGCAACGACGGACGCTGTGGCGTTTTTCCGGCGATAGCGCCAGATAGTCCAGCACCTCGTCCACCAACAATTGCCCCTCCCTGTCCGGGTCACCGGCATGCACCACCTCATCGGCCTCGTGCAGCAGCTTTTTGATGGCATTAAGCTGTTTGCTGACCGAAGGCCGTGGCTGCAACTGCCACTTTTCAGGGATGATCGGCAAGTCCGCCAGCGACCAGCGCGCATAACGGCTGTCGTAGGCATCCGGCTGCGCCTGTTCTAACAAGTGCCCCACACACCAGGTCACCACATCATTGTTACCGCAGGCGATAAACCCGTCGCCGCGGCGATGCGGCTTGGGAAGTACGTCGGCAATGGCGCGCGCCAAACTCGGTTTCTCGGCAATAAACAGTCGCATTATTCACCGTTATTCTGGCTGTACGTCATCAGGAATTCTCTTACTTCAGCATAATTCCCGCGGAACACAATCCGCTGGGATTTCTTTTCCAATTGGTAGTGATACATCGGATCGTAGTAGTGCTGCAACAACGGCACCAGCCACTGCTGATGCGCGTCACTATTTCCACTGGCCTGCTGATACTGCAGTGCCCGTTCCAGGTGTTGCGTCAGCAGTTGGAAACGCTCCAGGCCCAGACGCCGGCGAATGGCAAACAGGCCCTGATGCAGATATTCATCGTACTTCTGCCAGCCAAGCTGCGCGCCGTAGGCCTGTTCAAACTCAATACGCATCCGATCGATATATTCTTGTTGCAGCCGTGCCAGACGCACCTCAAAAGGATCGTCTATCACCGCCACCGGTGCCTGCTGCATGCGGTTGAAGATCGGTAATGGCAGATTGTTGCTGCCGATAATGCGCCCTTCATCTTCCAGCACCCAGCGGCGGCAGCCACCATGCTGTTTTTTCAGCAATAACACAGCCAGACGATTCTCAAAATCAATCTGGCCGCTTTGACTCACCAGCGTTCGACCAAAAGATGACCCGCGGTGGTGCGCCGCACCTTCCAGATCAACGCCGTCGCTCAACGCATTGACCAACAGCGTTTTACCGCTGCCGGTATTGCCGCCGATCAGCACCATCGGCAGTTCGGCGCACTGCTCCAGCGCGGTAAGCAAAAAATTACGCAGGGCCTTGTAACCGCCGGTGATACGCGGATAGGTAACGCCGGCCTCACGCAGCCACTGTTGCACCAGTTGCGAACGCAAACCGCCGCGGAAGCAGTAAATATAGCCTTCCGGCCATTGAGCACATTGCGCCAGCCAGGCAGCCGTACGTTGCTCTCGAAGCCTGCCATTAACCAGGCTGTGGCCCAGTGCAATCGCTGCCTGCTGCCCCTGCTGTTTGTAACAGGTGCCAACCGCCTGCCGTTCATCGTCATTCATCAGCGGCAGATTGATGGCATTGGCGAAAGCCCCCTGCTGAAACTCAACCGGCGCACGCACGTCAATCAGCGGGATATCCTGCAAAAAAATACGGCGATAGTCCTGGCTGTCTTCCCGTTCCCTGGTGGCTGACACTAGACAACCTCAATCAACGGCTTGCCCGGCACGACCGCATGCAGTTCACCGATAGCCTGGAGTTGAATGCCGTGGCGCTCGGCAATCGCCTGCACCCGCTGCTCCGCCTCAGGCAGTACCGCCAGCAGCAAGCCGCCGGAGGTCTGCGGATCGCACAACAATTGGCGCTGCAGGTCGGTCATCTCGCCGACCAGATGGCCGTAACTGTCAAAGTTGCGCCCGGTACCGCCGGGTACGCAGCCTTCGGCAATATAACGCTCGATGTCAGGCAGTTTAGGCACCTGATCAAACCATACCGTCGCCTGTAATCCTGAACCCTGGCAAACCTCGCTCAGATGGCCCAGCAGACCGAAGCCGGTGACATCGGTCATCGCCGTCACGCCTGCGACTTCGGCAAAATCCGTGCCCGGTTTGTTCAGTTGACACATCACTTCGGTCGCCAGGCCTTCATGCTCTGGCAACAGCTTGCTTTTTTTCTCGGCGGTGGTCAGCACGCCAATGCCCAACGGCTTGGTCAAGTACAGTTTGGCTCCGGCCTGCGCCGCGCTGTTTTTCTTCACCCGCTCGGTATTGACGATGCCGGTCACTGCCAGGCCAAAAATAGGTTCCGGCGCATCGATAGAATGGCCCCCCGCCAGGGCGATGCCCGCCTGCTGACAGGCATAACGCCCGCCGTCGATCACCTGTTGCGCCACTTCCGCCGGCAGCGTGGCAATCGGCCAGCCCAGAATGGCAATCGCCATGATCGGTTTACCGCCCATGGCATACACGTCGCTGATGGCATTGGTGGCGGCGATGCGACCGAAATCGAACGGGTTATCGACGATCGGCATAAAGAAGTCGGTGGTGCTGATAATGCCCACGCCGTTGCCGATGTCATACACCGCCGCATCGTCACGGGTTTCATTACCTACCAGCAAGCGCGGATCGACAAATTTCTCCCGCTCGCTGTGCAGAATAGTTTCGAGAACTTTCGGTGAGATTTTACAACCGCAGCCTGCGCCATGGCTGTACTGGGTTAAACGGATCGCTGGCGATGTCATATACCACTCCCTTCGGTTAACGGCATTCAAGATATCATAGGGTAGCGCTTGCCGACGGGATTGGTAAGAGCGGGCTGCCGATAACCGAACGGCCTGCTCATAAACAACACAGAATGGCGGGATTTAGCACATTTTTGCCGCAATCCCGCCAGTGGGATCAGAAATAGCTGACGAAAGGCGTGCTGTCTGGGGCGATCACTTTGGTGGAGGCTTTTAACTGTGGGGTACCCAAATACAAGAAACCAACAATTTCGTCCTGTTCGCGACAGCCAAAGGCTTCACGAACCAGGGGATGCTCGGTCCAGGCACCGGTGCGCCAGATACCGTTGAAGCCCTGCGCCAGTGCAGCCATCTGCATCGCCTGGACCGCACAACCGGCAGAAACCACCTGTTCCCAGCGCGGCACCTTGGTTTCTTCGGTGCAATGGGCCACCACGGTGATGATCAGCGGGGCGCGGAATGGCGCTTTTGTCGCCTTTTCTAGCGCGGCTTCATCCATTTCGTCCTGCTTTGCAGCAGCTTGTAACAATTGGCTAAAACGCTCCAGACCCTGGTTTTCGATCATCACAAAACGCCATGGCTGCAAGGCGCCATGATCGGGCGCTCGCAGGCCCGCGTTGATGATATTCTGACGCGTCTCACCCGTCGGCGCAGGGGCCGCGAGGCGTGACGCAGAGCGGCGATTCAGTAAAAGATCCAGTGCATCCATCGTAAACTCCTGATAACAATTTTCATTCAAATCACGTTAACATAGCTACACGGCGAGTGACAGCCTCGGCATTAGCCTCTGTGACCCACGATTTAAAGCTGACATTTCTTTGGCCGCTCATTAGGATAGCGGAACATTCTCGACTCTTGCTGGAGAGCACATGCGCACATTGTGGCAAATCATTGCCGGCGTTTTCAGGTGGACATGGCGTCTGCTGAACTTTATCAGGGAACTGATCCTCAATTTGTTCCTGGTGTTGTTGATCCTGGTTGGGGTTGGCATCTATCTTTCATTCCAGAGTGCCACCACCCCTGCCGTCCCTACCCGCGGTGCGTTACTGGTGGACCTGAGCGGCGTGGTGGTCGATCAACCGTCGATGAACAATAAGGTTCGCCAATGGGGTCGTGAACTGTTGGGCGCTTCCAGCAACCGCCTGCAGGAAAATTCCCTGTTTGACGTGGTTGACAGCATCCGCAAGGCTAAAGACGACAAAAACATTACCGGCATGGTATTGCAGTTGAATGACTTTGCCGGTGCCGATCAGCCTTCGCTGCAGTACATCGGCAAAGCGCTGCGTGAATTCCGGGACAGTGGCAAACCGATCTTTGCCATTGGCGACAGCTATAACCAGACACAATATTATCTGGCCAGCTACGCCAACAAGGTTTACCTGTCGCCACAGGGTGCGGTCGACCTGCACGGTTTTGCCACCAACAATCTTTACTACAAATCGTTGTTGGAAAAACTCAAGGTCACCACCAACATCTTCCGCGTCGGTACCTATAAATCCGCCGTGGAACCCTTGATCCGTGACGATATGTCACCGGCCGCCCGTGAGGCAGATAGCCGCTGGATCGGCGGATTGTGGCAGAACTACCTGGATACCGTGGCGGCTAACCGCCAGATCACGGCGCAACAGCTGTTCCCAGGGGCCGCAGGCGTGCTGAGCGGCATGCAGGCTGCCGGGGGGGATACGGCGAAATATGCGCTGGATAACAAACTGGTCGATGAATTGGCGTCGCGAACCGTCATCGAAAACCAACTGATCAAGACTTTCGGTTGGGACAAGCAGGCCAATGATTTCAACGCGACCAGTATCTACGACTACCAGCCGAAACCGACGCCGGATCAAGGCGGTAAAATCGCCGTGATCTTCGCTAACGGCGCGATTATGGACGGCCCGCAAACACCAGGCACCGTTGGCGGGGATACCACCGCCGCAGAACTGCGTCAGGCGCGACTGGATCCGGCTATCAAGGCAGTTATCTTCCGGGTCAACAGCCCGGGGGGCAGCGTCAGTGCCTCGGAAGTGATTCGCTCCGAGTTGGCTGCGGTACGTGCCGCCGGCAAACCTGTGGTGGTTTCCATGGGGGGCATGGCAGCCTCGGGCGGCTATTGGGTCTCTACACCGGCGGACTACATCATCGCCAGCCCAAGCACCCTCACCGGCTCCATTGGCATCTTTGGCGTGATTAACACCTACGAGCAGACGCTGGACAGCATCGGCGTGCATACCGACGGCGTGGCAACCTCGCCGCTGGCGGATCTGGCGGTCACCAAGGCGCTGCCACCTGAGTTCTCGCAGATGATGCAGTTGAACATCGAGAAAGGTTATCAAAACTTTATCGACCTGGTTGCCAAGTCGCGCAAAATGACACCACAGCAGGTTGATCAGATTGCTCAGGGTCACGTGTGGCTGGGCAGCGATGCCAAGACCAATGGTCTGGTCGATCAGTTGGGTGACTTCGACGACGCGGTGAAGAAAGCCGCCGAACTGGCGCAATTGAAACAGTGGCAGCTTAACTGGTTTGTCGATACGCCAAGCCTGACGGATATGGTTCTCAGTCAATTTGGCGTTTCCATTCACGCCATGCTGCCGGCAGCCATCCAGTCAATGCTGCCTGCGCCCTTGGCATCAGTGGCCATGGCGGTCAAAGAGCAACCGGGTTTGTTCAATAACCTGAACGATCCGCAGAACCGCTATGCCATCTGTTTGACCTGCGGAGAAGTCCGCTAACAAATTAATCCTCAGCCCGGCACCCGCCGGGCTTTTTTTCTGCGTTTATCCCCCTATAATTCAGCCCATCTTATTTCTGTTAAAACAATCACTATGCAAAAGAAATCGATTTACGTCGCCTACACTGGCGGGACCATCGGCATGCAGCGTTCTGAGCACGGCTATATTCCAGTCTCCGGCCACCTGCAGCGGCAACTGGCCCTGATGCCGGAATTCCACCGGCCGGAAATGCCGGACTTCACCATCCATGAATATGCGCCACTGATCGACTCCTCCGACATGACCCCGGAAGACTGGCAGCATATCGCCGACGATATCAAACTCAATTATGACCGCTATGACGGCTTCGTGATCCTGCACGGTACCGACACTATGGCGTTCACCGCCTCGGCGCTGTCGTTCATGCTGGAAAACCTGGCCAAGCCGGTGATCGTCACCGGTTCTCAGATCCCACTGGCGGAACTGCGTTCTGATGGCCAGACCAACCTGTTGAACGCGCTTTATCTGGCGGCGAACCATCCGGTGAATGAAGTCAGCCTGTTCTTCAATAACAAGCTGTTCCGTGGCAACCGTACCACCAAGGCGCATGCTGACGGTTTCGACGCTTTTGCCTCACCTAATCTGCCGCCGCTGCTGGAGGCCGGTATTCATATTCGTCGCCAGAACGGCATCGACAGCCCGGTCTGCAATGGCGAACTCAAGGTGCATGACATTACGCCGCAGCCGATCGGCGTGGTGACAATTTACCCAGGTATTTCCGGCGCGGTAGTGCGCAATTTCCTGCTACAGCCGGTGAAAGCCTTGATCCTGCGCTCTTACGGTGTAGGCAACGCCCCGCAAAAAGCAGAGCTGGTGGATGAATTGCGCGATGCCTCTGAACGCGGCATTGTGGTGGTTAACCTGACGCAATGCATCTCCGGGCGGGTCAATATGGAAGGCTACGCCACCGGTAATGCGCTGGCCCATGCCGGCGTCATCAGTGGATTTGACATGACGGTCGAGGCCGCATTGACCAAGCTGCATTACCTGCTGAGCCAACCTCTGACGCCGGAACAAATCCGCAGCCAGATGCAACTGGATCTGCGTGGCGAACTCAGCATTAGCGGTTAACCCATACACCACGGAGTCGCAATGAAAACAGCGCTGTTGCTTATCGATTTGCAAAACGACTTTTGCCCCGGCGGCGCATTGGCGGTAACCGACGGTGATGCCGTCATTAGCGTTGCCAATCAGGCCATCGCCGCCTGCCGCGCACGCGGTGAACCGGTGGTTGCCTGCCAGGACTGGCACCCCGCCAATCACCGCAGCTTTGCGGTAAACGCCAACGCACCGGTGGGCACCCTGGGTGAACTTGAGGGCTTGCCACAGGTTTGGTGGCCGGTGCACTGTGTACAGGAAAGCCAGGGTGCTGAGTTTCATCCGCAATTGCACCAACGGGAGATTATCGCGGTGTTCCGCAAAGGGCAAAATACGGCTATCGACAGCTACAGTGCCTTCTTCGACAACGGTCACCGCTCGCACACCGAGTTGGACAGCTGGTTGAAAGCACAGAACGTTAGCCATCTGGCGATTATGGGGTTAGCGACCGACTACTGCGTAAAATTCAGCGTGCTGGATGCGCTGGAACTGGGCTACAGAACGACGGTGATTACCGACGGCTGCCGCGGGGTTGATTTGCAGCCCGGCGACAGTCAGGAAGCCCTCCGGGTGATGCAACAGGCCGGGGCGAAACTCGTTACCCTGTCACAATTTATCGCTCACTGATACTATTGGGCGCTTTTTGCGCCCTTTCCCTCCCCAGGCCCAAACCTCGACATCGCTCACATTCCGACCATTCTCCTGTGATTACATCTTGTTCGCGTGCAGCGCTTTTGCTGTTATGACCGCTGATGCATTGGCATCAGTAAGTTATACGCATCCGGGGCCCATTGAGCCCGGCTTTATATTACCGCCTCAGGCGGTTTCGGTCGGCCTTGCCGACCAAAGGAGATGTCATGGTATTAACCCGTAAACTGCTGCCTTTACTGGTAGCGGTGCAGCTTGGTATGGCTGGTGCCGGCATGGCGCATGCCGCTTCTTACCTTTCCGTCGGTTATTTCAACGGCGGCGGTGATGTTACCGCCGGCCCTGGCGGCGATATCAACAAGCTCGACGTCACACAAATTACCCACCTCAATTACTCTTTCGGTCTGATCTACAACGACGAGAAACAGGAAACCAACCCGGCGCTAAAAGATCCGGCCCGCCTGCACCAAATTTATCTGTCACCCAAGGTGATGGCGGATTTACAACTGTTGCCGGTACTGCGTAAACAGAACCCGGAGCTGAAAGTCTTGCTGTCCGTCGGTGGCTGGGGCGCACGTGGATTCTCCGGCGCAGCCGCCACGGCGGAAAGCCGGGCGGTGTTTATCCGTTCGGTGCAGCAGGTCATCAAGCAATATCATTTGGACGGCATCGATCTTGACTGGGAATACCCGGTTAACGGTGCCTGGGGGCTGGTCGAAAGCCAACCGGCGGATCGTGCCAACTTCACGCAGTTACTGGCGGAACTGCATAAAGCGCTGGATAAAGGCAAGTTGCTGACCATCGCCGTCGGGGCCAACGTGAAAAGCCCGCAGGAATGGGTCGATGTTAAAGGTATTGCGCCCTACCTCGATTACATCAACCTGATGACTTACGACATGGCGTACGGCACCCAATACTTCAATTCCAACCTGTATGACTCCAAACAATGGCCAACCGTCGCCGCCGCCGATCGTTACAGCGCCAATTTTGTGGTGGATAACTATCTGGCCGCCGGGTTAAAGCCCGCTCAGTTAAACCTGGGGATTGGTTTCTATGGACGGGTGCCAAAACGGGCTACCGAGCCGGGCATCGATTGGGACAAAGCAGACGCGGCCAAAAACCCGGTCACCCAGCCCTACTTCACCGCACGCGAAACTGCCGTGTTCAAGGCTATGGGGCTGGATCTGACCAAGGACAGCTATTTCAAATACAACGATATCGTCAACAAGCTGCTAAACGATCCACAACGGCGCTTCACCGCCCATTGGGACAGTGACGCCCAGGTACCTTACCTGACGATGAAATCCGCCGAGGGCAAGCCGCTGTTCGCTATTTCCTACGAGAACCCACGCTCGGTTGAACTCAAGGCTGACTACATCAAAAGCAAGGGATTGGGCGGCGCGATGTTCTGGGAATATGGCGCAGACGACAATAACCGCTTGGCGCATCAACTGGCGGAATCACTGGGGATTAACAGCGGGAAACGGTAATTCAACGGGCGATGCAAGCATCGCCCAGCGCAGTTTGATTTACTGTGGCTTTAACTTGACCAGCGGTTCAGCAATGAACTGCTGTTTCAGCTCCTGCTTACTCTTCATCACTATCTGCCCGTCAGTGCCAATACTCATATGCTGCGGGTCAGCGTTGTGTAATGACTGCCACAGCATCACCGCTTGCAGACTGTTTTCTTTCTGTTCCGGCGTCAGCGCCACACCGTCCGGCCATTTGCCCAACTCCACGGCCAGTACCAGCCGCTGATAGATTTCCGGCGTCATGGCGGCAATCAGATCTTTTACGTCCATCAGAGCATTTCCTCACTCGTGGAAGAATAATTAGCTGAATCGATTTTTCTCACTGAATAATCCGTCAGCCGGCTGTTTTTTCGCCATTCTCACCGTCGGTAAAGCTCAACGACGCCGAGTTAACGCAAAAACGCTCGCCGGTGGGCTGTGGCCCATCGGGGAAGACATGCCCCAGGTGGGCGTCGCAATGCCCACAGCGGATCTCAACGCGATGCATATTATGCGTATTATCATCAAGATAACGAATAGCATCGTCGGAAACCGGCTGATAGAAACTCGGCCAGCCGCAGCCAGAGTCATACTTGCTGTCGGAGTAAAACAGCGGATGGTTGCAACACAGACAATGGTACACGCCCTCGCGTTTGTTGTGCAGCAATTTGCCGGAATACGGCGCTTCGGTACCACGTTCCTGAGTCACATAACGTTGGATTTCATTCAGTTCCGTGGCCGGATGGTCAGGGGTTGTCTCTTTAGCCATTTGTGCGTTTCTCTGAATGTGGATAATGTCAACGAAAACAATGAGTAATAATAACAAAAAATTAACAACACTGCAGCGCTTTTTGGCCTAAACTGTAGCCCATAAAGGTCACGCCATGATGATTTGTGATGCCGATCACATATCTTACATGGGCTGACTTTATACTTAGCGGTTTGACCCCATATAACGGATGAGGCCGAACGCAAACGGAATGTGCAATAAGCACTCAAACCCGGCTTCCAGGTTTGATTTGCAGCAAGGATTGACACGATTCCGCTTGACGCTTGGTAAGGTTTTTGTAATTTTACAGGCAACCTTTTATTCACTAACAAATAGCTGGTGGAATATATGACTATCAAAGTAGGTATCAACGGTTTTGGCCGTATCGGTCGCATTGTTTTTCGTGCTGCTCAAGAACGTTCTGACATTGAAATCGTTGCAATCAACGACCTGTTAGACGCAGAGTACATGGCTTACATGCTGAAATATGACTCTACTCACGGCCGCTTCAACGGCACTGTAGAAGTTAAAGACGGCCACCTGGTTGTTAACGGCAAAACCATCCGTTGTACCTCAGAAAGAGATCCGGCTAACCTGAAGTGGAACGAAGTCAACGTTGACGTCGTTGCTGAAGCAACTGGCCTGTTCCTGACTGACGAAACTGCACGTAAACACATCGCTGCAGGCGCTAAGAAAGTTGTTCTGACTGGCCCATCCAAAGACGACACCCCAATGTTCGTTATGGGTGTTAACCACAAATCTTACGCTGGTCAGGAAATCGTTTCTAACGCGTCTTGTACCACCAACTGCCTGGCACCACTGGCTAAAGTTATCAACGACAAGTTTGGTATCGTTGAAGCTCTGATGACCACTGTGCATGCAACTACCGCAACTCAGAAAACTGTTGATGGCCCGTCTCACAAAGACTGGCGCGGCGGCCGCGGCGCATCCCAGAACATCATCCCTTCTTCTACCGGTGCGGCGAAAGCAGTAGGTAAAGTTATCCCAGAACTGAACGGCAAACTGACCGGTATGGCGTTCCGCGTTCCAACTCCGAACGTGTCTGTGGTTGACCTGACTGCTCGCCTGGCAAAACCAGCTTCTTACAAAGAAATCTGTGCTGCTATCAAAGCCGCTTCTGAAGGCGAGCTGAAAGGCGTGTTGGGCTACACCGAAGACGAAGTGGTTTCTACCGATTTCAACGGCGAAACTCTGACTTCCGTATTCGATGCCAAAGCTGGTATCGCTCTGAGCGACACCTTCGTGAAACTGGTTTCCTGGTACGACAACGAAACTGGCTATTCCAACAAGGTTCTGGATCTGATCGCTCACATCTCCAAATAATGGATTGATGTTAAGCTGATGATGAGGGTGACATTTTTGTCGCCCTTTTTTTGTTTCTACGGCGAACAAAAGGCAACCCGATGAACGAAAAGATTTTCACCCTACCCGTTACCGAACAAATTTCCCCTTTTATCAGTCAACGCCAGCTCGATGAACTGCCCGTCGTAGTGGTTTCCCATCCGAAAGTACGCGCAGCTATTTCACTTCAGGGCGCGCATCTGTTGGCCTGGCAACCTAGCGGTGAAAAACCGGTTGTTTGGCTAAGCAACAACACCCCCTTTAAAAAGGGCAATGCCATCCGTGGTGGCGTGCCTATCTGCTGGCCCTGGTTTGGCCCGGTAGCAAAACCTTCGCACGGTTTCGCGCGTAATCAGCCGTGGACTCTGACGGCGCATGATGAAGACGACAACGGCGTTATTCTGACCTTTACGCTGAAAGACAATGAGCAAACCCGCAGCCTATGGCCACATGCCTTTACGTTGATCGCCCGTTTCAAACTGGGTGAGGAATGCGAAATAGAGCTGGAATCCCACGGCGACTATCAGGCGACCGCAGCCCTGCATACTTACTTCCAGATTGGTGATATTGCACAGGTCAAGGTGGCCGGTCTCGGCGAACCTTACATTGATAAAGTGGCCGCCGGCGCACAGGCTCGTCAGGTCGGTGACGTGACCTTTGTCGGTCAGACCGACCGGGTTTATACCCAACCGGACGCCTTCAGCCTGATAAAGGATGCATCACTACAGCGCACCATTGAGGTTCATCACCATCACATGAGTGATGTGATTGCCTGGAACCCCGGCGTGGAGCTTTCTTGCAGCATGGCAGATATGCCAAATGACGGTTATAAAACCATGGTTTGCGTAGAAACCGGCCGCGTCAGTAAACCCCTGGTGGCAGCCGGTGAACAACCGGCCCGGCTGGCAGTGACCTTCCGCATTCGCAACAACGCCTGATCCCGTTGAGGGCGGTGAACACTGCCGCCCAGTAACAGCGCACTACAGATGTGCGAAAGGGGCGCTAGCGCCCCTTTATGATGCATACATTGCACAACATTAGTGCAGGCTTCGATTAGAAGCTGTATTTCACGCCTGTCATTAACAGTCCGGTGTAAGATTTATCCACCATTGGGCTGTCTTTAACTTCATCGGACAGTTGGACATAACGCCCAACAAAGAAGGCATCCCAGTCTTTGTTGATCTTATAGTTGGCACTCAGCTCAACGTACGGCGCCCAGCTATCACTTGGCGTGTAACTGTCCAGACCGCTACGGCGAGATTCATTTTCGCTAATACCGTAGTAGTATTTGTTCTGGTTCTTGCTGCTCCACGCCACGCCCACACCAGGTACCAGGGTGACATCGCCCAGATCAAATTTGTACAGATAGGCTAAATCCCCCACCATACCGTTGCTGTAGTTCAGCGTGTCACCGGTAAAGGTGGTGCGCAGAATCCCCCACTCGGCAAAATGCGAATAGGCCAGACCGGCCATCAGCGTACCGCGACGCTTGTTCAACTGCTTCATGCGGTCATCGTCGCTGTCACCCGGACGATAGCCCAGCGGTGAAAAGTAGCCCATCAGACTCAGTTGGTTTTGCTGATCTTTCCACAGGTAATAACCGGCGGTCAGCGTACGGAAGTAGAAGTCGTCACCTTCATAGTTAATGACGGGTACCGGATACACGCGGTCCTGATAACCACGATACGGGTCCGGGCTAACCAGCGCGGAAGCGCCGAGTGACCAAGTTCCTGCCTGAGCACTTTGCGCACAAACCATTGCGGAAGCGATAATTGCTAGCGTTTTGAGTTTAAAAATCTTCACTGGTTCTTTTTCCATAAATAACAGAGTTAATAGCGTGCTTAGTTTATGTGAGAATTTCGTGACGCGCTGAATCTTTACAATAGAAAACGACCAAGATCGAATAACTTAGAACCTAAATATGAATTAATCATGGCAGAACCATGACGTTTTTTGCCGCAGGCCGCGCCAGACAAGGCATTTGGCTATCCCTGTAATAACTGAGTCATTGATATGACTTAAAAAAAGCTTTTTACCACGCAGGAAATTTTCTGGTATGCAAACTAAGCTTAAATCAGAAGGTGAATAAATCCTGAGCCAGTGGCAATACAGCGCAACTCGCGATAATAAGCGCACCAAGTTGGCATACGAGTTGCTGTACTCAGGGATAACTTCTTCTTTCGGGAGCCAAAACACTATCACCAGCTCCCTTTAACCTGTGCTAATAACGAAAGGACGGGCATCGCCATGAACATATTTGACCACTATCGCCAGCGCTACGAAGCTGCCAAGGACGAAGAGTTCACACTGCAGGACTTTCTTACCATTTGCCGGCAAGATCGCAGTGCATATGCCAATGCGGCCGAACGTCTGCTGATGGCTATCGGTGAACCAGTAATGGTCGACACTGCGCTTGAGTCGCGCATGTCTCGCCTGTTCTCCAACCGCGTGATCGCACGCTATCCGGCATTCGAAGAGTTCTATGGCATGGAGGAAGCTATCGAGCAGATAGTCTCCTACCTGAAACACGCCGCCCAGGGCCTCGAAGAGAAGAAACAAATCCTTTACCTGTTGGGGCCGGTGGGCGGCGGTAAATCATCGCTGGCAGAACGCCTGAAAGCGCTGATGCAGCTGGTGCCGATTTACACCCTGAGCGCCAACGGTGAACGCAGCCCGGTTAACGACCACCCGCTGTGCCTGTTCAACCCGCAGGAGGATGCCAATATTCTGGAAAAAGAATATAACATCCCGAATCGCTACCTCGGCACCATCATGTCGCCGTGGGCGGCCAAGCGCCTGCATGAGTTTGGCGGCGACATCACCAAATTCAAAGTCGTCAAAGTACGCCCTTCTATTCTGGAACAGATTGCCATCGCCAAAACCGAACCGGGCGATGAGAACAACCAGGATATCTCTGCGCTGGTCGGTAAGGTCGATATCCGCAAGCTGGAGAATCACGCGCAAAACGATCCGGATGCCTATGGTTATTCCGGTGCCCTGTGCCGCGCCAACCAGGGGATCATGGAGTTCGTAGAGATGTTTAAAGCGCCGATCAAGGTGCTGCACCCTCTGCTGACCGCCACCCAGGAAGGTAACTACAACGGGACCGAGGGGATTTCCGCCCTGCCGTTCAGCGGTATTATCCTGGCTCACTCCAACGAATCAGAATGGGTGACCTTCCGTAACAACAAAAACAACGAGGCCTTCCTCGACCGTGTTTACATCGTCAAGGTGCCTTACTGCCTGCGGGTGTCGGAAGAGATCAAAATCTACGACAAGCTGCTGGATCACAGTGAACTGACCCATGCGCCATGTGCTCCTGGCACGCTGGAAACGCTGGCTCGCTTTACCGTGCTCTCGCGCATGAAAGAGCCGGAAAACTCGAGCATTTACTCGAAAATGCGCGTCTATGATGGTGAAAGCCTCAAGGACACCGATCCTAAGGCCAAGTCGTATCAGGAATACCGTGACTATGCCGGGGTTGATGAGGGCATGAACGGCCTGTCTACCCGTTTCGCGTTTAAAATTCTGTCGCGGGTGTTCAACTTCGATCATGCAGAGGTCGCCGCTAACCCGGTACACCTGTTCTACGTGCTGGAACAGCAGATCGAGCGTGAGCAATTCCCTCAGGATCAGTCTGAGAAATACCTGGAGCACCTGAAAGGCTATCTGATCCCGAAATACGCCGAGTTTATCGGCAAAGAGATCCAAACGGCTTATCTGGAGTCTTACTCGGAATACGGCCAGAACATTTTTGACCGCTACGTGACCTATGCAGATTTCTGGATCCAGGATCAAGAGTACCGTGATCCGGACACCGGCCAACTGTTCGATCGCGAATCTCTGAACGCCGAACTGGAAAAAATCGAGAAGCCGGCCGGCATCAGCAACCCGAAAGATTTCCGCAACGAAATAGTCAACTTCGTGCTGCGCGCGCGGGCCAATAACAGTGGCCGCAACCCTAACTGGACCAGCTATGAGAAGCTGCGTACCGTGATCGAGAAGAAAATGTTCTCGAACACCGAAGAGTTGCTGCCGGTCATTTCGTTTAACGCTAAAACCTCAACGGACGAGCAGAAGAAACACGACGACTTCGTCGATCGCATGATGGAGAAAGGCTACACCCGCAAGCAGGTTCGCCTGCTGTGTGAATGGTATCTGCGGGTCAGAAAGTCTTCATAACGTCTAATGAGAATTAGCGTCATGGAGATGGCGTAGAAAGTTGGCAACGTCGTTTGGGGGAAGTATGGCGTATTTTATTGACCGACGGCTGAACGGCAAAAACAAGAGCATGGTGAACCGCCAGCGCTTCTTGCGTCGTTACAAGTCGCAAATCAAACAGTCGATTGCCGAAGCCATCAACAAGCGTTCGGTCACCGACGTAGACAGCGGGGAGTCAGTCTCGATCCCCACTGGCGATATCAACGAGCCGATGTTTCATCAGGGTCGCGGTGGCACACGCCACCGCGTTCATCCCGGTAATGACCACTTTGTCCAGAATGACCGCGTTGAGCGCCCACAGGGTGGCGGCGGCGGTGGTGGCGGCCAGGGTAACGCCAGCCAGGACGGCGAAGGCGAGGACGAATTCGTCTTCCAGATCTCCAAGGATGAATACCTCGACCTGCTGTTTGAGGATCTGGCGCTGCCAAACCTGAAAAAGAATCAGTACAAGCAGCTCACCGAGTACAAAACCCATAGGGCCGGTTACACCGCCAACGGCGTGCCGGCTAACATTAGCGTAGTGCGTTCGTTGCAAAATTCACTGGCGAGACGAACCGCCATGACCGCCGGTAAACGGCGCGCCTTGCATGAGTTGGAAGACGAACTCACCCAGATGGAAAACACCGAACCGGTGCAACTGCTGGAAGAGGAGCGGCTGCGGAAGGAAATTGCCGAGTTGCGCAAAAAAATCGAAAGTGTGCCCTTTATCGACACCTTCGATTTACGTTACAAGAACTATGAGCGGCGGCCCGAACCCTCCAGCCAGGCGGTGATGTTCTGCCTGATGGACGTTTCTGGCTCGATGGACCAGGCCACCAAAGACATGGCCAAACGTTTCTATATTCTGCTCTATCTGTTCCTGAGCAGGACCTATAAAAACGTCGACGTGGTGTACATCCGTCACCATACCCAGGCGAAGGAAGTGGACGAACAGGAGTTCTTCTACTCACAGGAAACGGGCGGCACCATAGTTTCCAGCGCACTGAAACTGATGAATGAAGTGGTTGAAGAACGTTACGACCCGGCGCAATGGAATATCTATGCCGCACAGGCATCGGATGGCGACAACTGGGCCGATGACTCGCCGCTGTGTCACGAACTACTGGCGAAGAAGCTGCTGCCGATGGTGCGTTACTATAGCTACATTGAAATCACCCGCCGTGCCCATCAAACACTGTGGCGTGAGTATGAAGACCTGCAGGCGAAATTCGATAATTTTGCCATGCAACATATCCGCGAGCCGGACGATATCTATCCGGTGTTCCGCGAGCTTTTCCACAAGCAGACCGCATAATTAACATCTTTATCAACGGCCGGTTAATCAGACTAATCGGCCGTTTTCTTTTGCAAAAATAATGAAAACTGCCACAGGAAAGTTTTAATTCAGGTTTACCTAACGCCCCGGTCAATCAAATCAACTTCCCACCTTCCCTGCCTCTTAGATAAAACTGTAAGTTACTGTTCGTTTAAAGGTTTTTTCTCCTGCACAGATCCAGGGGACAACAGCTAAGGTAATTCCTAATTACGCTTTCCTGACGCAATGCTCATTGCATGAATTAGGAAAAGTCCTATTTAATGGGGTGCCGAATTGCCATCTCAGGTGAGTGCTATGGAATACCTTCCCTTTGCAATCATCGTCGTTTTGATCGCAGTTGTCGTATTTTCCTTTGTCATGTATTTGCGGCAAAGAAGGGGAACTACTTTCAACACCAAGCGGAAACGACGCTAGGACGCCTCTCCACAAGGAAGTGGTTCAATAATCGCTATCAGGCTATGCCCCTTCCATTGAGTTACCCATTTAGTAAACAATTTCAGATTCTTATGAGGATATTCTGATACCTGCGCTATTGCAGTTTTTCGTCTTGTCGTCGAAATCCAGGTGCGCTACTGTCGGGGTCTGGAAACACACAACACCGCATAATCACAACAACATCCAGTTTGTCGCTATCATCCCTTAATCCCGCCGCTGTGCGGGATTTTTTTGTAAACCATAATCACCCGGTATGAATTTACAATGAAGCTAACAGCCCGCTATACAGCACCGGCCCTGTCGGTTGCCCGGTTGGCGAGCCGCCAGCCGGTTCCAGGCTGATGGCGATGGTCATACCGCTGGACAACTGGATCTGCTCCAGTGGCAATCTGGTGACCTGTTGGGGCGCAATCACCCCCAATGACACCGGCTTCCCACCGGCAGGTATTGCCCAGAGCTGCAAACTGTTTGCCACAGCGATTGGCGGCGGATTAACCGGTGTTAGTTGCAGATGGCTTACCGTTTTGTCCAGGCTCACAATCCACTGCCCGCTGCCGGTTTGGCTGCTGGTGAGCACCACCGCCGGGCTAAACTCCTGCGGCGATGTGATAAAACGTGGCACCAATATTACAGCAGCTAAACCGGCTGCCAGTGCCCAGCCGAGATAATCCCAACGCCAGCGGCGTTGGTGGGATACGGGTGGCAGGTTGAGCAGAATTTTTTTCCACACCCGTTCAGGCGGTGTTATTGGCATCAACGCACTGTCCAGAGGAGACAACAACTCCTGCCATCGGGCCACCATAGCGGCCAGCTCCGGTTCATGACGGATTCGCTGTTCCAGCCTGAATCTCGCCGGGCCACGCAGCGTGCCTAGTGCATACTCCGCGGCCAGGGCTGAGTCGTACTCCCCCCGGTTTTTCATAATCCCACGCAGTCTTTTAGATGATCGAGAGCTCGGCGGATCCAGCTTTTAACCGTGCCAAGCGGTTGTTGCAGATAAATGGAAACTTCGCCATGCGACATACCCTGATAGTAAGCCAGCACAATGCTTTGCCGTTGATCGACGGGCAAATTTTCTAAACACGCCGTCAGCTTTTGTCCCTCTTGCGCGCGCTGTAACTCTTCAACCGGTTCAATGAGGCTGGCGCCGTCAAGATCCCCCCACTCATCCTCGCGTTCTGCCGCCCTACCGCCAGCGCCGCGTAGCCAGTCAATGGCGCGGTTGCGCACAATGTGGGTCAACCAGGTCAGAGGGGAACTGAGCTGTGGATCGTAGCTGGCTGCCCGGTTCCATACGCTGATAAAGCTCTCATGCAACACTTCTTCCGCCCAGGATGGCCTACGGAGTATGCGCATGGCAACCGCATACAAACGCGGTGACGTTTGGCGATAAAGCTGTTCAAACGCCTGGCGATCGCCACGCCCAACGGCCTTCATCATCGCCACATCATCTTCTGGCAAGGGTGCTGTCATGTCCCATCCTGATTAAACCGCGGGTGACTGACACTCAGAACACCCGCAACAAGTATAGCCCTAATTTATTTAGGCATCAGGACGGTATCAATAACATCAATCACCCCATTTTTTTGGAATACATCGTAGGTGCTTATATTGGCAATATTGCCCTTTCCGTCTTTAAGCTGAATATTATGTGGCCCGTTACTCATGATCCACAAAGGCTGTCCGTTCACCGTTTTCAATTCAGCTGAACCCTTGCCGTCATGGATTTTCTTTTCCAACTGCTTCATATCATATCTGCCAGCTACCACGTGATAGGTCAGCACGCTGGTCAACAAAGCCTTATTTTCAGGTTTCAACAAGCTGTCTACGGTGCCGGCCGGTAATTTGGCAAAGGCCGCGTTGGTCGGCGCAAAGACGGTAAACGGCCCCTTGCCTTGTAGGGTATCCACCAGCCCCGCCGCCTTGACCGCAGCCACCAGAGTAGAGTGATCTTTAGAATTAACGGCATTTTCGACAATATTTTTACTTGGGTACATGGCGCCCCCCCCCACCATGACTTGCTCAGACATCATGGCAGCGGCTGACACGCCGCTAAACAGTACCGATGCACATATAACGCCAGTAATGAGCTTTTTCATGACCAATTCCTCGAAGGTAAGAGAGGTAAAGTTTTGCCTCACATTCGGATATACGTACGAGGAGATGTTTTTGGATGCAGTGCAGAACAAATAATTTAAAAAAACTTTCTCAGGGCATAAAAAAACCCCGCTTTTGCGGGGTCTGAGCCAGACAGACTTACGAGGCGTTAGCCGCATCGTCAATCAGCGTAGCGACTTCTCGCGGATGAGAAGCCAGCGAGGCATGGCTGGCATCCAGCGTAATGACTTTCTTAGCTTTCAAGCGTGCCGACATATGCTTTTGATTTTCCGGTGCAATCATTCGGTCGTTGCTGGAAATTTGATACCAGGAAGGTTTGTGTTTCCAGGCCGGTTCGGTGACTACGTTGCCGAAGGTGCTGGCCAGCGGTGCCTTCTGCGTTACCGCCATTACCAGTGCTGCATCGGCGGAAAGATCCTGACAGAAGCTTTCGTGAAATTTATCGGCTTTAATCCATAAATAGCCATCACTGTCCGGTGCCAGGTTCGCCGCCGCAATCGGAGGATGTTGCTGGGTAATACCGCCAGGGCTTTCCCCTGCATCTGGTGCAAAGGCCGCGATAAACACCAGCCCGACCACGTTAGGCAAGTTGCCCATTTCGCTGATTACCGCGCCGCCATAAGAGTGCCCGACCAATAGCACTGGGCCTTCTTGCTGTGCCACCATCTTGCGCGTGCGCTCTGCATCATCGGCCAGCGATGTCAGCGGCATCTCTACGGCGCGAATCGAGTGATAACCTTTATGCGACAATTCGGTAATGACTTTACTCCAGTGCGCTGCACCGCCCCAAAATCCATGAACCAGGACTACCGTAGGTTTTGCATTCATTACAAATTCCCTCTTTAACCACGTGGAGGCGTTACGACAGACCCGATAATCAACATGGCCAAGCGCCATCTGCACCAAGCCAAAACGCCTTATATGCCCTGTTGTATATAGTTCACTGCCGCGGTTTTCAGCAATAGCTACGAATAGTTAACCCTTCGTCATATCCCTTCTGGCGTTCCATTCGGCCCGGGTGATCTGCCAGATTTCCGTCAGCATGCGTCCACCGATATAGTCATTTTCTTGAGTGGCGATCACGCGCATCCCGTTTTGCTCAGAAATACGGCGTGATGCCAGATTGTCTTTTGCCTTGGGTACCCTCAATACCTCCTGCCCCAACACATTGAACCAAAAATCCGTAACGCTTTGACTGGCTTCAGTCATCAATCCCTGACGTTGCCATTGCTGTGCTAACCAAAAACCGCGATTGCTGTTGCCACTCAGGCTAAGGTTAATCACACCTATCAAATGTCGTTGATCCTCCAAACGTCGGATAGACCAAAACCACCCGTTACCCGCAGCCATCGCCGGTAACGCGACATTATTTATAAACTCAAGTGCAGCGCCATCAGGATATGGCCAAGGAATTTGGCTGGTCATCAGACGCACAATTTCCCAGTGCGGAAACATACGCTGAATATCTTCGGCATCATCGGACTGCAGCGGACGCAATACCAGCCGGCGGCTGTTTAAAACAGGGATTTCCAAGGGACAAACCTCCAATGCGAATGCTGTATTTTGGTCGACGAACGGTCATATCACCACATTTAAACTAGGATTTTTACCCATTACGATCTAAAATAATATTAAAAAACAATGAGAAGTAATTTCAACGAAATCGAAAGGGAATTATTCAGTGAAGGAAATGATCTCCATTCTTTGTGTCGCAGGCCTGTTGGCGATGCTTTTTTCATGGTTGTTTGTCTACGGCCTCAATATTCATTAGCCTCTTCAAAGATAAAAACCCCGGCATGTGCCCATACCAGGGTTGATAGCGTTACGCTGAACAGACCGCTTCCCTGGGCGATATGCCCGTAAAAACATTACTGTTTGGTCTGGATCCAGAATGCATGGATCAGACCGGGGAAATAGCCAAGCAGGGTCAGAATAATGTTGAGGATAAACGCCCCGCCGATCCCTTTATCCAGCAGTACACCCAAAGGGGGCAAGATGATGGTAAATACAATTCTCCAAAAGCTCATAATAACGCCTCATTTTGCTTTATAAGGCACCAATATATTACATATTCTTAACATTTTCAAATTACGCCCTCTCCAGGCAGTCTAATAGAACCGTTAAATGGGTATATATCTACATATTTTGTGGGTATATTTCGTTAAAAAAAGAAAGAATTAATAAGCGTTGATTATGTGGGATTGAGCCCTTAAAATTTGAGGCTTAAAAATACAACTGGGATTGGTTTCATGTCGTCGCTGTGGGTAGCAACACAATACTTTTATTTAATTGGCCTGTTAGTTTCTATGATTTTTACCTATCTGGTCAGCCGGGATACCATTAAGATTCGTTTTATCAGTGCGTTAACCATTGGCCTGACCTGGCCATTGAGCCTACCGGTAGTGTTGATGTTCTCCTTGTTCTAACGCTTGAGAAACCGCCCCGCCAAAGACCGACGGGGCAGTGATGAGCCTTCCCTTAAAAATCGTACCCTACCGTCGCCAGCACGGAGCGTTCTGCCCCCCAATAGCAATAACCGGTGCCATAACAGGCCGCGACATATTTTCGGTCAGTCAGGTTATTCACGTTTAACTGCACATAAGCCCCTTTCAACGATGGATTAACGCGATCCAGATTCATCCGTACCGACGCATCCACCAGCGTCACGGAAGGAATACGTAGCGTATTTTCGTTATCCGCCCACTGCTTGCCGATATAACGCACCCCAGCCCCCAGATCTACGCCGTAGGTGGTGGCGTATTTGCCCCACAGAGAAGCCATTTGCTCCGGCGCCAGATACGGCGTATTGCCGCTGTTGCCGTCAATCGCATCTTTAAACTTCACCTTGTTGTAGGTGTAGCCTGCTATCAAATCGAGATGTTCGGTTAACTTGCCGCGAGCCTCCAGTTCAATCCCCTGAGAATGTACTTTCCCGGCAGGCAGATAATAACTTTGCTGTACCACGCGGTTGGCGACGTCATTCTGCGTCAGGTCATACAGGGCCATGCTGTAGATTGATGAACTGCCCGGAGGCTGATATTTCAGGCCCACCTCGTACTGCTCGCTGGTGCTCGGCTTCAGCATATGACCGTTTTGATCGGCCAGCGCTTCCGGCGTCACTGCCGTGCTGTAGCTGGCGTAAGGTGAGAAACCGCTGTCAAAGCGGTACAGCAACGAGGCACGGCCGCTAAAGTTATCGTCACGACGTTCATCGCTGGTGCCGGTGTTGAGTACCGTATTTTTTGACTCTATACGGTCAAAACGGCCAGACAGGTTCAGATACCAGTTCTGCAGGCTGATTTCGTCCTGCAGATAAACGCCACTTTGTTCATAGTGACGTCGGGAGTCGGTATGCGTCAGATTGGTCAATCCCGCGCCACCCGACACACCGGTATAAGGGTTCAATTGAGAGGCGCCGGCAGACTCATCCCACAGATTATTACGAAAGCGCTGGTAATCCAGGCCCAGCATCACTCGGTGATCCAGCGGCCCGGTAGCAAAATCGGCTTCCAGTTGGTTGTCGACGGCGAATGCGTCCAGTGAAGTTGCCGAGCCGCTGTAATAGCGGTTCAGCAACTGGTGATCCTGATCCCAGCCAATCTGATAAACCTGCTGCAGTTCAACGTTAGAATGGGTATAGCTGGCATTCTGGCGGAATGACCAAACGTCATTAAAGCTGTGTGAGAAGGCGTAGCTGTAGATCTGCTCCCAACGTTTGAAGAGGTTACGACTACTCTCACCATCAAAAAATCCGCGCCCCAGTTTGTCGCCTGAACTGGAATAGAGGCTGCCATCTGCCGGTACTGCACTGTGATAACCGCCGGAGGGATCCTTTTGCAGGTAGGCTTTCAGTAACAGTGAGGTATTTTCATCGGGTTGCCACAGCAATGACGGCGAAATTGCATAGCGCTCTTCGCGCTGATGGTCATACATGGTATCGCTGCTGCGCGTCATTCCGGTCAACCGATAAGCCCACTGCTCCGACAAAGGGCCGGTCACATCGAAAGCCGCGCCCTGGGTGCTGTTATTACCGGCCGAAAGATTAACCTGCCCTTGCGTTGCAAACTGCGGGCGCTTGGTGGTCAAGGCCACCAGCCCGCCCGGAATGCTTTGCCCATACATCACTGAAGAAGGCCCCTTGATGACGTCGATGCGTTCCAGGAACCAGGGATCTACCTGCAAGGCATTATAGGTGCCGCCGTCACTTAACAGGCGCAGGCCGTCGAGGAAGGTGTTATTGACATCCCCACCGTGGAAACCGCGTAATGCAATGGTGTCATAGCGTGTCGCGCCGCCGGCGAAGTTGGTGAAAACGCCCGGGGTATATTTCAGTGCATCGTTAACCGTTTGGGTATTCTGATCGCTCATTTGTTGGCGTGTCACCACGGAAACAGATTGCGCGGTCAGGATCAGCGGCTGGTCGGTTTTGGTCGCACCCTGACTGGTGGTCGCCTGGTAACCCTGAGTCGCAGAATCGGCGGTATCAGCGGGCCTGGCGCTAACCACCAGGGTGTCTTCAGCCAACGAAGCCAGCGGCAGGAATATCGCGAGCGCACACAAAACACGCGACCGTTTGGCAGGAAAAATCATCTGCATTTTTGTAATCCCCGGTAAGTATCATTAAGTCACCTCCGACCCGCCCCCGTCAGCAGCGCTGGCTGACAAGAGTGCAAAAAATCTATCGGTGTGCTGTATGTAAAGAAAAGGAAATATTAATGATAATTATTATCTTTATCGATAAGAGATTACAAGCATGAGGATACTTTTTATTAGCAGGCGAACTCACTTACCGTCGGCAAAAACCCTGGGCTGATTGCGGGAATGTAGATGGAAAATCAACAATAAAAAATGCCAGCATTTGGCTGGCATACAAGCTCGAAGCAATATGTTCTATCTGGTGCCAGTGCTCAACGAGTTCCTCTGACTAACCGGGCATAAAAACGTCGAGCCACCAGCAAAATAAGTGCCAGCAGAATATTCGCTATAACCCATAAACTTAATATGTATATAAAGGTTTGATAGAGGGGAATGCCGCGATCGGCGGAAAACGGATTAAAATGCCAGAAGCGAATAATGACAAAGGGGTTGAGATTTAACCAATCAAAGAAGAAAGCAACCAGGGCCGGTGGCAGGAAAAAATAGAGTCCCAGAGTGATAATCAGCAGATACATTGCGGAGCTATCGCTTTTATAATCTTTCATATCAATGAATTACCGTTATTAACCACATAGAAACACCTTGCATGTTGCCGTGTTCAACAGACCTGGCGAATGCGGCTTAGTTCCAGATTAGGGGTAAAATAAAGCCTGTTTGGCGTTTAATTTTCATTTAGTTTTTAGGTGGTATAACGCTAGTCAGCTCAGGAGGCTCCAATGATATCGGATTATTGCCCAACCCCGCCAACCCCCAAAAAGCTCAAAATTATCTATGGCTGGTATATCTATACTATCTATGCCCAGCTGGTCTTTAATATCTATCTGGCGGTCTATAACGGCTGCGTCAGGCACCCAATTGAAGCCCCGTTGATCTCCGTGTGCCACAGTATTTTCATCGCATTTTTACTTTACCAGGTGCTGAAAAAACGCACCCATTTCGCCTGGGTGATGCTGGCTTATTATATTCTGATGCGGTTGTACTACGCCAATGTGCTGCACATCGAGTTCAATGCGTGGAGCCGTGGGTTGGTTTTCATTTTTCTGACGCTGCTGCTGACCGGCACGGTTGCGGTGGGTCAGCTTGCGACACCACCACTGCGCCAGGATTGGTTGGCACAACTTGGGTGGCGACAGTGGGCAACGCTGGCGGCATTATCAGGGCTGTTGACGCCGTTGATTACCGCTGACTATTTGAGCTGACAGCCGAATTTACTTTGGAATATGCGGCTCTGAGATATCGACCAGGCGGCACACCTTGGTGTAGTTATTGGATTTCTCACATATTTTATCCGTGACGAAAACACCAAGGTAACTCAACACCAGCAGATAACCCGCCATACACAGAATAAAAATAAGCGTTCTCACCGATAAGACCAACCTGACAACAAAACCCTCAGCATCATACCTTGCTTACCCCGCTTTAGACTATTTCAAAGTATTTCATAAATCCGCTGGTTATTTTGAGTACGCAAATGTTATGTTATCACATAACAATATAACCCAAAAAAGATACATCAATGGATAGTCATACCTCACCGTTACTTACCGTAGAACACCTTAGGTTGTCGTTTGACGGGGACGTCAAAATCCACGATTTGAATTTTACGCTGTATGCCGGCGAACGTCTGTGCCTGTTGGGCGCATCGGGTTCAGGTAAATCACTGACTGCCGCCGCCATTTTGGGGACGCTGCCGACTGGCGCAACAGTCGATGGCTCAATTCGGCTGCAAGGACAAGAACTCGTTGGGCGACGTTTACAACAGCACAAACACCCTGCGCTGGCAGCCATTTTTCAGGATCCCTTTACCAGTCTCAATCCCCTGACCCGCGTGGGTCAGCAGCTAATCCTGGCACTACGCGGTCAGAACAACATGAAAAAACAACCGGCACAGCGCTGTGCCGCCGAGTTGCTGGCGGTATTGGGCCTGCCGCCTGAGATCATCATGTCACGCTATCCGGGCCAACTGTCTGGCGGACAATGCCAACGAGTCTGCGCAGCACTGGCATTGGTGGGTGAGAAAAACCTGCTAATCGCTGATGAGCCCACCACTGCGTTAGACATGGTCAGCCAACATCAACTGATCGAGATCCTGAAAGGTTACACCGAACGACCTCACGCACCGGCATTGCTGTTTATTACCCACGATCTCACCGTTGCCGCCAACCTGTGTCAGCGCGCCATCGTCATGGTCGATGGCAAAATAGTCGAGCAGGGATCGTTCGCACAATTATTGCATCACCCTGCTCACCCCTATACCCGGCAGTTGGCTGCCACCGCGCAGCGCCCAACCTCCAAGTGGTCATCGCCGTTGAGCCTGGCAGGTTAAAGGAGTGAATGACATGTCAATCCGTGGAACGCTGCCCTTCATCAGCCTGCAGCAAGTCTGCCTCCGATATTCATCGCAGTCTGACGGACTGAAACCCACCGACCTGAATCTGTACCCAGGGGAGCGTGTCGGGTTGGTAGGCTGCTCTGGCGCAGGGAAATCGACGCTGCTCAGGCTGTTGCTGGCATTGGAAACAGCGGATGCCGGCCATATTCTGTGCCAGGGTAACGCCGTCCGCCCAACCTCCATGGGCCAATTACGCTGGTATCGACGTTTGGTGCAATACGTTCCACAGGATGCTCATGCCTCGCTTAACCCGCGCCACAGGGTGGCCGAGTTGATTATTGAACCTCTGCGTCAACTGGCCCCCTGGCAGGACTTGAGCACTGCCGCTGAGCGGGCATTGCGGCAGGTCGAACTGGATGAGCACCTGCTACATGCCCGCCCCGGCCAGCTCTCCGGTGGGCAGGCACAACGGGTGGCGCTGGCGCGTGCTATCGCGTTACAACCCCGTTTTTTAATCGCCGATGAACCGGTCAGCGGTCTGGATCTGCCACTGCGTCAGCAGATCATCGGCCTGCTCGACAAGATTACTCGTCAACAAAATATGGGCATGCTGCTTGTCTCCCATGATATTTCACTGGTCGCCGCCCTATGCCAACGAACGCTGGTGATGGCCTGCGGCGTCATCGTGGAAGATCGTCCAACCGATGAACTGTTGCACAGCCCGCGACATACCGCCACCTGCGATCTGCTGGCTGCCATTCCATCGTTACCCGCCCTTTATCAGCCCTGACATTCTGAGGACTTTTTCATGTTGAATCCGCGCTTTATTGGCCCAACCGGCTGCCTGCTCGCCGGCAGCTTGCTGCTTGGCGGCTGTTTTGACCCTGCCGAACCGAAAGCCGGTGCCGGCGAAGAACGACGCATCCGGCTGGCCATGCTGCAACCGCCTCGTTCCGGGCTCACGCCGCTCAGCGACGATGCGTTTAAACTTTCACGCTGGAGCAATACCGAAACGCTGGTGCTGCTGAACGCCAATGGTGATGCCGAACCGGCATTGGCCACCGAATGGCAGCAGATAGATCAACACCGCTGGCGCTTTGTGTTGCGGCCGGGGGTTAGTTTCCACGACGGCAGTTTAATGACAGCACAGAGCGTCGTGCGCTCACTTTCGGCGGCTATCAACACAGCACCAAAACCGCGCATCCTTGACGGCATTGAATTATCAGTCAGCGCAGAAAGCGATCACGCCGTGCTTATCTCCACCGCGGTCCCCGACCCTTTACTTCCGCAGCGGCTGTCCAGCCCACAGCTGGCGATCCTTGCCGAACGGGCTTACGGTGCCAACGGCGTGGTTAACCCATTGCGGGCCGGGACCGGCGCTTTTGTACTGACGGAAATCAACGGGACCAGCAGCGCGCGACTAAAGCGTTTTGAAGGTTATTGGGGCCCAAAAGCCGCAGCGCCGGGCATCGATGTCAGCTTTGTACCGGACGGCCCCGCCCGTGCCGCAGCACTGCGCACCGGCAGTGCCGATCTGGTTGAAGCCGTGCCGGTATCACAGTTGCTACTGATTGCAGCAGAACGGATCCATGAAGTGCCGATGCCGCGCACCAACACCCTGTATCTGAACACCCGAGTGGGTGCCTTTCGCGATCCGCAGGTGCGTGCCGCCGCCGCAGCGGCTATTGAGCGCCAGCCTCTGGTGGACAATGTCTACGAAGGCCGTGCCGATGTCGCCAGCGGGCTGCTTGGCCCGGCTCTGCCCTGGGCCGCCCCATTGAGACAGCCGCAACCCTTGCTGCCCTCCAGGACGGTAACGAATAAAACCATCACCCTGGCCACCTTCAGCGATCGCGCCGAGCTACCGGAGGTCGCCGTTTACCTGGCGCAACAGCTTGGCGCGGCTGGCTTTGTGGTGAAACAGGAAGTGCGGGAATATGCGCATATTGAAGCCGATGCGCTGGCGGGCAAATTCGACGCATTTATTCTGTCGCGAGCCACGGTGTTGGACTCCGGCGATCCACTGGCTTATATGTTCAGCGATTTCGCCTGTCAGGGCTCGTTCAATATTGCCCAATTGTGCGACCCGCAGGTGGATGCGGCTTTAACTCAGGCTGCCACCATTGCGGCCGGTGCACAGCGGCGTCAGGCGATCATGGCGGCGGAAAACCGCATACTGGCCACTAATGCCGCGATCCCGCTACTGCATGAACGAGTGATCCAGGGGGAAGCCGCAGGCATGAGGAACGCAGAGCGCGATCCGCGAGAACGCCAACTGGTGACACCGCGCAGCATGATAGTCAGCGAACAGCCCTGATGCGACTAGCACAACGGCTATTGCCACTGGCCTCGCGCCTGTTTGCCCTGTTGGCAATGATATCCCTGATCGGTCTGATGCCCTGGCTAACCGGTCGCGACCCGGCACTTAGCCTGCTGCGAGCTCGCTCGGCCGAACAAGAGGCGACGCCCGAAGCCCTGAATGCCATTCGCCAACGCTTTGGTCTGGACGACGGGCCGCTGATGCTGCTTGGCCGCTGGTTTAATGGGGTATTGCATGGCGACGCCGGTCATTCCTGGATCTCCGGTCGTCCGGTACTGGAGGGGCTGTTACAGGCTACCGGGGTTTCTCTTACGTTGATGGGCTACGCGCTGGCGATAGCGCTATTGGTCGCATTGTTGCTGGCACTGCAAACCCTTTGGCGCGGCTTGCAAGGCGAATATCGCCGCCCTGCAGGCGTGTTGGCGGTGGCGTTGACCGCCCTGCCCGAGTTTCTCCTGGCCGCGCTGTTGCTGATCCTCGGCGCCGTCTGGCTAAACTGGTTTCCCCCCTTCGGCTGGCAAAGTTTGCGCCATGTCGTGCTGCCGGCGCTGGCATTGGGTTTACCTGCTGGCGGCCTGCTGGGCCTGTTGTTCAGTGACGGCCTGGCCGCGACCTTATCCGAGCGTTGGTTAATCACCTGGAGCCTGGCCGGTATCTCCCGGTGGCATTGTCTGCTGGCGGTGTTACGCCGCACGCTACCTGCCTTGTTACCGCAAATCGGTTTGGTACTGGTTGGGCTAACCGGCGGCGCCATTGCCGTCGAGAAAGTCTTTGCCATTCCCGGTTTGGGCAGAGCGACATTAGGCGCCGCCATCGCGCAAGATCTGCCCACGTTGCAGTGCGGCATTCTGATCTTGTTGCTGATCGCCTTCAGCACCGGTTTTTTGACGCAGGGGGCGCATTATCTGTTGCTGGGTCGGGTAGCGCCGAGCCTGGCCAATTCGACGCCGCCACAGCACAGCGGCAAAGGCAGTAACTTTTTCGCCGCCTTTGCCGCACTGCTGTTGTGCTTGTTGGTGCTGAGCGGGATCATTCGCGATCCACTCTCATCACTGCATATTCGCCTCCAGCCACCCAGCCTCGATCTGCCCTTCGGCGCGGATGCCACCGGTCGGGACATTCTGGCGCGCGTCGCTTACGGTGCGCTGAATACCAGCCTGCTGGCACTGGCGGTCAGCTTCGCTTCGCTGTTCCTCGGATTAGTATTCGGGCTGATGCCGCGTCTGATGTGTGGAATGATTGAGCTGGCCAATGCTACACCGCCGATTATCGCAGGCCTGTTAGTGGTCGCCATTAGCGGCCCTTCGGCCTACGGCGCCGCCTGCGCGGTGATGTTGGTCAGTTGGGCTCCGCTGGCGGCCCATTGCGCTTCGCTGCTGACGGAAGCCCGCACTCAGCCCTATATCCGCATGTTGCCGGTGTTGGGGGTTGGTCGACTGCGCACCTTGACGCATTATCTGCTGCCTGCGTTATGGGGGCCACTGCTGCGCCATGCCATGCTGCGCCTGCCGGGCATTGCACTGGCGCTGGCCGCCCTGGGTTTCCTTGGTCTGGGTCCGCAGCCACCCAGTGCAGAATGGGGGCTGGTACTGGCGGAAGGCATGCCCTATATCGAACGGGCGCCATGGGGAGTCCTGGCTCCGGCAATCGCCCTGATATTACTGGCGGTGCTCGCGGTAACGCTGGCCAATACCGCCGGCAACCGTCGGGACTGACGGCGCATCCCGGCCCGGTTTGTAGTAATATTATGCGGTACCTCAACCGGCCGGGAGACCCAATGCACCATCTGATGTTAGATATTGAAACGCTGGATATAAAACCCAGCGCGGTGATCCTGGTGGTCGCCGCGGTATTTTTCGATCCCCAAAGCGGGCAGCTCGGTGCGGAATTTGAAAACGCCGTCAGCGCCCAAAAAGATCAGCCCGGCAGAACCATCAGCCTGGATACCGTCGCCTGGTGGGCGAAACAGTCCGACGAAGCGCGCAAGCTGGCTTTCGGCGGCACAGAAAGCCTTAAACGCACGCTGACCAACCTAAGCCGGTTTATCCATATGAACAGCACCGATAAGGTCAAGGTCTGGGGCAACGGCAAGGAGTTCGATTGCGCCATCCTCGAACATGCTTTCCAGCAGCTTGACATGCCCTGTCCGTGGAAGTTTTGGGATACTCAAGATGTGCGCACGGTGATCACCCTGGCCGAAATGCTGGGCTTTAACCCAAAGAAAGAGCGGGCATTTGAAGGTACGCCCCATCGGGCCTTGGATGACGCCAAACATCAGGCGCGTTACGTGGCGGATACAATATCGGCACTTTACTATCGCAAAGCCACTGCGTCATAAATAGAATAGGACTGGCGTACCTGCGACGGCCTATGCTTTGCCTCTTTCCATTTAGCGCCAGAATCTCTACTCTAGCCCTCTTTGTCACTCGGATGTGCTGTTTTTGTTATGCAAAAATTTCTGTTTCTGCTTCTTAGCCTGGTGCTGCTCGGCCCGCTGGGTATCGATCTCTATCTGCCGACTATCCCCGCCATCGCCGTTGGCCTTAACAGCAGTGAAGCGCTGATTCAGTCCACTATTTCTCTGTTCATTCTGGTGTTGGGCCTCGGGCAGGTTATTGCCGGCCCGCTGGTGGATAACTACGGCCGTAAACCGGTGGCTCTGGCCGGTATTGTGATTTACATGATTGGCGCGGCGATGGCGGCGCTGGCCACCACGCCAACGATGTTTGTCGCCTCTCGCCTGTTGCAGGGTGTGGCGGTTTGTTGTACCGCCGTGGTGGCATTCAGCGGCGTGCGCGATCGGATGAACGGCGACGATGCGGCCCGTGCCTTCGGTTTTCTCAACGGTACGCTGAATATTATTCCTGCCCTGGCCCCCTTGCTGGGTGGACTGCTGGCAGAAGCCTATGGCTGGCGCGCCCCATTCTGGTTCCTGGTGTGTTACGCACTGGCGGTACTGGTACTGATCGCCCTTCGCCTGCCGGAAACTCGCCCGGCGGACACAGTGCGCGTCAAAGGATTGCCGGTGCGACAATATGCCCGCATCGCCCGCGACCGCCGCTTTCTGTCCTTCGCCGTGGTCAACTCAGGTGCGATGGGCATGGCGCTGACCTACGTCTCACTGGCCCCCAACGTGCTAATGGGAACCGCCGGGCTGACGCCGTTGCAATTCTCGTTGGTGTTTGGCGCCAACGGCTTTTGGATCATGCTGGTGAGTTTTTTCGCCAACCGCATCATTCAAAAGGTCGGGCGCCCGGTCTGTCTGGCAACCGGCGGTATATTGATGGGTGTCGGGGCTATTGGGCTACTGCTGGGCGTCTCATTACTGTCTGGTACGGCGCAAACTCACTGGTTGGCCTATATGCTGCCGGTCGCTTTTGCCTGCGCTGGGCTGGCCTTTGTGATGGGCCCGGCAACCAGCTACGCGCTGGAGCCGTATTCCAATGAGGCCGGGGTAGCTTCTGCCTTGGTCGGTTTTGTGCAAATGGCCGGCGGTGCCGCTCTGGGCTTGTTGGCGATGGCGCTGCCGTTGCCACCCAAGCTGTCACTGGCGCTGGTGATGCTGGTGGGTTGCCTGCTGGCGCTGCACGCACGCCAGCGCAGCAAGCAAATTAAAGGTCAGTTGAAGAAAATTGCCTGAGGCTTATGCCTCGGTGATGATTGGCACTCTGGCGGCCAACGCCGTCAGTAGTTCATAACCCAGCGTGCCTGCCGCGGCGGCGACATCGTCAACCGGCAGGCGTCGCCCCCACAGCTCCACTTCTGTCCCAATACCCGCATGCGGGCAAGGCGTCAGATCGACCACCAGCATATCCATTGATACCGTGCCCAGCGTTCGTGTCAGCACACCGTCCACCCAGACTGGCGTGCCGGTTTGCGCATGACGCGGATAGCCATCGGCATAACCACAGGCCACCACGCCGATGCGTTGTGCTCCCTCGGCGCGGTAACGCCAGCCATAACCCACCTGGTCACCGGATTTCAGCGTCTGAACACCGATAATTTCGCTACTCAGCGTCATGGCAGGTTGCAGACCACTGTCGGCAATATCGCTCCACTGACCGCTAGGGGAAGCACCATAGAGCACGATGCCTGGCCGCACCCAGCCACCATGGGTCTGCGGATGCCACAAGGTAGCGGCAGAGTTGGCCAGACAGCGCGGTGAAGTGATACCCGTCGCCGCCTGCTCAATGGCGGCCATTTGCGCCTCGACGCCCTGTGGGCCGTCAGCGGTGGCGAAATGACTCATCAGCGTCAGGCTGGCTATGTTGCCGATCTCCTGGGCCTTCATCCAGACAGCGTGAAAACGTTCCGGCGTAAACCCCAGACGATTCATGCCGCTGTTCACTTTCAGATAAACATCCAGCGGTGCCGACAGTTTGGCCTCGGCTATCGCCGCCAGTTGCCAGTCGCTGTGTACCGAGGTCGTCAAACGATAGCGGTCCAGCAGGGCCAAATCCTGTGGTTTGAAAAAGCCTTCCAGCAGCAGAATCGGTCCTTGCCAGCCGGACTCACGCAGCAAAATGGCTTCGGCCAGATCCAGCAAGGCAAAACCGTCGGTCTGCGCCAGACTGCGCCAGACATGTTTGATACCGTGACCATAGGCATTGGCCTTGACCACCGACCAGACTTTGGCGTTGGGGGCGAAACGACGAACCACCTGCAGGTTATTTTCAAATGCGCCAAGGTGTAGCGTGGCGGAAATCGGGCGAGGCATGGGCACTCCTACGGGCCAGCAAATGCGGTCACGGGCCAATGCCCGTGACAGTAACATTATAAATTAGGTTTTTTAACGCGCGGGATGCACATCGTTCAAGGGGCCGGTGTAGAGGCTGCGAAATCCGGCGCTGTAACGTGCCACTCCCAGATCGTCTGAAGGAATGGCCGGAGTGATACCGGAAATCAAATCGGAAAGCAGTTGCCCTGAACCACAGGCCATGGTCCAGCCCAGGGTACCGTGACCGGTATTCAGGAACAGGTTTTTCAGCGAGGTCTTGCCGACAATCGGCGTGCCATCCGGCGTCATCGGCCGTAAACCGGTCCAGAAGGTCGCATCGGTAACCCGTCCACCGTTAGGATAAAGGTCACGTACCACCATCTCCAACGTCTCTCTACGCTTTTGTTCAAGCTGCGTATTGAATCCCACGATTTCCGCCATGCCACCCACGCGGATGCGCTGGTCAAAACGGGTAATGGCAATTTTGTAGGTTTCATCCAGCACGGTTGAGAATGGTGCGGCAGACTCATCGGTAATAGGAATGGTCAGCGAGTAGCCTTTCAACGGATAGACAGGGATCGACACCAGATCGCGCAACAGCGCGGTGGAATAAGAACCAAAGGCTACCACATAGCTGTCGGCTTTGAAGATTTCCCCACCACACTGCACACCGCTAATCTTGTCCCCTTCCACCAGCAGGCGATCGACGCTGCGGTTATACAGGAAGGTAACTCCGGCCTGCTGCGCCATTTTAGCCAACTGTTGGGTAAAGAGTTGGCAGTCGCCGGTTTCATCGTTAGGCAGTTGCAGCCCACCGGTCAGCTTATGCGCCACCTGCGCCAGCGCAGGTTCAACGCTGGCCAACTGACTGGCTTCCAGCAGTTTGTAAGGCACGCCGGCATCTTCCAACACCGCAATATCTTTGGACGCACTTTCAAACTGTTGCTGGGTGCGGAACAGCTGCAGCGTCCCGCCCTGACGGCCTTCGTATTGGATGCCGGTTTCCTGGCGCAGCGCCTTGATACAGTCACGGCTGTATTCAGCCAGCCGCACCATACGCCCTTTATTGGTCATGTAGTGTTCGGTATTGCAGTTTTTGAGCATCTGCCACATCCAGCTCAATTGGAAACTGCTGCCGTCCAGACGAACCGCCAAAGGCGCATGGCGCTGGAACATCCATTTGACCGCCTTCAAAGGCACGCCAGGTGCAGCCCAGGGTGCCGCATAGCCCGGTGAGATCTGACCGGCATTCGCCGCGCTGGTTTCCATCGCCGGGCCGGGTTGACGATCGATCACCGTCACCTCATGCCCCGCTTTCGCCAAATACCAGGCGCTGGCAACACCCACCACTCCACTACCTAAAATTACCACTCGCATCGCTGACTCCAGCTTAAGGCTTCACAAAGCATAATCTTCTGCTCACAGGAAATTAACTCAGTGGAAAAATCCGTCCAACATCTTCGTCATCAAACGTGACAACATTCACAATTAATTTATCGTTCATGGCCGTCTCTTTTGCAATAGCTACCTATAAATAGCGATAAGATGCGGTGAAAGGCGGTTTTCAGAGCGAAACACGGGCCGATATGCAGTCAATGAAGTCATTGATAGCATCAAGTAAAAGCCAAGAAATCAACAAGGATTTAACAGAATATAAAAATGAAGCAGCACCATTACCACAGAACAATAAACTACAAAATAGCGACTTTAATAACATAACACTTTGCCGGAGTGAGATTCTGTTCCAGCAGAAAAAACTTAGGGTAAAAGCTCCCTGGCCGCTATCTAAGTGGGTTCCGTGCGACAGATCGTTGAATTTTTAAGCTTTATATCATTATTACCTCTGCGTAGATTGAGCTACGATTGATACAGGGTCTGCCGTTCGAGCAAGGTCCGTAATAACGAGGGTGCGCTGATGACTACTTCAACACATGATAAGGTCAAGGAAGATAAACGTCTGAGCGATGGACCGGACTGGACGTTCGAGTTGCTGCAGGTGTATCTGGAGCACATCGATCGCGTAGCCAAACATTACAAGCTCGATACCTACCCGCATCAAATCGAGGTCATTACCTCAGAGCAGATGATGGATGCTTATTCCAGCGTCGGCATGCCGATTAACTACACCCATTGGTCATTCGGTAAAAAATTCATTGAGACCGAGCAGCGCTATAAGCATGGGCAGCAGGGCCTGGCCTATGAGATTGTGATCAACTCCAATCCCTGTATCGCCTACCTGATGGAAGAAAACACCATCACCATGCAGGCTTTGGTTATGGCGCACGCCTGCTATGGGCACAATTCATTCTTCAAGAATAACTACCTGTTCCGCAGTTGGACCGACGCCAGTTCGATCGTCGATTACCTGCTGTTCGCCCGCCACTACATCAGCCAATGCGAAGAGCGCTACGGCGTTGAAGAAGTAGAGAAGCTGCTCGACTCTTGCCATGCGTTGATGAACTACGGCGTGGACCGTTACAAACGGCCACAGAAAATTTCACTGATCGAAGAAACAGCCCGGCAAAAAAGCCGCGAAGAGTACCTGCAAAGCCAGGTGAACACGCTGTGGAAGACCCTGCCACGGGTTGAACGTGAAGAGGCACCTGAGCAGGCGCGCCGCTATCCAAGCGAACCGCAGGAAAACATCCTCTACTTTATGGAAAAAAATGCGCCACTACTGGAACCCTGGCAGCGTGAGATCCTGCGTATTGTGCGCAAAGTGAGCCAGTATTTTTATCCGCAGAAACAAACCCAGGTGATGAACGAAGGCTGGGCGACATTCTGGCACTACACCATCCTCAATCATCTGTACGACGAGGGTCGGGTCACCGAACGTTTTATGCTGGAGTTTTTGCACAGCCATACCAACGTGGTGTATCAACCGCCTTACAACAGTCCTTATTACAACGGCATTAACCCTTATGCACTGGGCTTTGCCATGTTCCAGGACATCAAGCGCATCTGTCAGTCGCCAACGGAAGAAGATCGTTATTGGTTCCCGGACATCGCCGGTAAAGACTGGCTGGAAACACTTCACTTCGCCATGCGTGACTTCAAGGATGAAAGCTTTATCAGTCAGTTCCTGTCGCCGAAGATCATGCGTGATTTCCGGCTGTTCACCGTGCTGGATGACGATCGCAATAACTACCTGGAAATAGCCGCGATCCATGATGAAGCCGGTTACCGCGCAATCCGTCAGGAGCTGTCGGCGCAATATAATCTGAGCGACCACGAACCGAACATACAGATTTGGAATGTAGATTTGCGCGGCGACCGTTCATTAACGTTGCGGTATATCCCGCAGGATCGCGCTCCGCTGGACAAGAGCCGGCGTGAGGTGATGAAACACCTGCACCGTCTGTGGGGCTTCGACATTATTTTGGAGCAACAGAACGAAGACGGCAGCGTCGAGCTATTGGAACGTTGTCCACCGCGCCCGACTCCGCTGTAAGACTCTTCAATAACTAAAGGGGCGCCAAATGGCGCCCCTTTTACGTAATGCGGTGTTGACGTTAGCGACGGGCTTCGGTCAAATCGCTTGGCATCGTGCCTTGCATGCTTTGCCAAATGGCGCCGCTATCTTTACCGTAGTTACGCACGCAGTCCATTACCTGATCGTAGGACTTCTCATGACAGAGTGTCGACAGCTTGCTATAGAACGTCAGCACCAGCTTGCGAGACTCCGGGTTTGAGAAGTAGTAGCGGCCAACGCGGGTATACAAGCCCTTCAGACCGTTGAAGATCAGACCGTAAATCGGGTTGCCGGAGGCAAACGCCAGACCACGGAAAATCTCGTAGTCCAACAGGTTGAAAGCATCCGCCTGATCTTCTACTTGAGTGGCTTTCGCCAACACTTCCTGAGCGGCCTCTGGATGGTTACGCACCGCTGCGCGAATAAAGATTGCCGCGATATTGGTGCGCACAGACAGCAGGTTGTCGATCAATTGTGGAACGCTCTGATGGTCGAGGCGTGCCACCGTCTCAAGAATATTGAGACCGGACGTTTCCCAGAAATTATTAACTTTGGTCGGTTTGCCATGCTGAATGGTCAACCAGCCATCACGGGCCAGGCGTTGTAAAACTTCACGTAACGTGGTGCGCGTGACACCAATCAGTTCAGAAAGCTCACGCTCCGCGGGCAAAATAGTGCCAGGAGGGAAGCGATTATTCCAGATACTCTCGATAATGTATTCTTCCGCGAAACCGGCAGGACTCTGCGCCTTTATGACCATGTGTTTGACGTTCCGTAGCGACGATAATCAGTAATAGTAGTCGGCTGATCATACCAGATCGCTATTGCATGACCTAGCGTGAGCGAAAAACATTGAACGAAACTGTGCATAAAGTGGCAAAAAACGTGCAAAAACACCGCTTAGAGAAATTTCTCATCGTAAAGCAAGCCCTTATTGCATCTGCCCCGGCGGCATTGTTAGGCTAGTATGAGACAACTTATTTTCAGGACGTGTAACGCATAATGGAAACGACCTTACGCAGTGCCCTGGTGAAAAACTTCCTCGGGCAATCACCAGACTGGTACAAACTGGCCATTCTTGTTTTCCTGGTGGTCAACCCACTGGTTTTCTTCCTCGTCGATCCGTTCATTGCGGGTTGGCTGTTAGTAGTCGAATTTATCTTTACCCTGGCAATGGCGCTGAAGTGCTACCCACTGCTGCCGGGTGGCCTGCTGGCCATTGAGTCGGTGCTGATTGGCATGACCAGCCCCGATCGGGTGGGTGAAGAAATTGCCCATAATCTCGAAGTGCTGCTGTTGCTGATCTTTATGGTGGCCGGCATCTACTTTATGAAGCAGTTGCTGCTGTTCGTCTTCACCAAGCTACTGCTCAACATCCGCTCAAAAATGCTGCTTTCTTTGGCGTTCTGCTTTGCGGCGGCGCTGTTGTCAGCCTTCCTCGATGCACTGACGGTAGTGGCCGTGGTTATCAGCGTCGCAACCGGGTTTTATTCAATCTACCACAACGTGGCTTCAAACCGTTCTGACGGTAATGTCGACGTCGGTGACGACAGCGGCCTGGTCAGTGACGATCATAAGCAGACGCTTGAGCAGTTCCGTGCCTTCCTGCGCAGCCTGTTGATGCACGCCGGCGTTGGTACCGCACTGGGCGGCGTGATGACTATGGTAGGTGAACCGCAAAACCTGATTATCGCCAAAAGCGCCAACTGGGGATTTGTTGATTTCTTCTTGCGCATGGCGCCGGTTACCCTGCCGGTGTTTGCGTGCGGCCTGCTGGTTTGCTTACTGCTCGAGCGCTTCGGCGTCTTTGGCTATGGAGCAAAACTGCCTGAGCGCGTACGTGAGGTGCTGACCGAATTTGACCACCAGGCTACCGCCGGACGCAGTAAACAAGAACAGGTCAGATTGGTCATTCAGGCGCTGATCGGCATTTGGTTAGTGGTGGCACTGGCCTTTCATCTGGCGGAAGTGGGCCTGATTGGTCTGTCGGTCATTATTCTCGCCACATCTCTGTGCGGCGTCACCGATGAACACGCCATCGGTAAGGCATTCCAGGAAGCGCTGCCTTTTACTGCGCTGCTGACGGTATTTTTCACCGTGGTGGCGGTGATTATTGAGCAACACCTGTTTACACCGATTATTCAGTTTGTTCTGCAAGCGCAACCCTCTTCACAACTGGCGCTGTTTTATCTGTTTAATGGCCTCCTCTCTTCGGTATCTGACAACGTGTTCGTCGGGACGGTATACATCAATGAAGCACGGGCCGCGTTCGAAAACGGCGCGATCTCCCTGAAGCAGTTCGAAATGCTGGCGGTTGCCATTAATACCGGGACCAATCTGCCGTCGGTCGCTACACCGAATGGCCAGGCGGCTTTCCTGTTCCTGCTGACCTCTGCGCTGGCACCGCTGGTGCGTTTGTCTTACGGACGAATGGTATGGATGGCTTTACCCTATACTGTGGTATTAACCCTGGTGGGTCTGCTGTGCGTCCAGTTTACGCTGGCACCCGTGACTGACCTGCTGACCCAGTGGCATTGGCTGACGCTGCCATCGATTGAAGCCGCTGCACACTAATCCTGTAAACCCACTCCGCTGTCAGCGACTATTTTTGTGCTGAATCAGGCTCAGGTAGCTGGCAGCAGAGTTGAATTGGTTTACACTGCCAGTTCAATTGCTTACTGCATGGAAGAATAAATATATGTTGCAATTCTTTAACCGCTGCTCGCAGGGGCGCGGTGCTTGGCTGTTGATGGCCCTGACTGCGCTGGTGCTGGAATTAGTTGCTCTCTACTTTCAGCACGTAATGCTGCTGCAACCCTGTGTGATGTGCATTTACGAGCGCTGCGCGCTGTTTGGCATTCTGGGCGCCTCGCTGCTCGGCGCCATCGCGCCGAAAACGCCACTGCGTTATGCCGCTATCCTGCTGTGGATTTACAGCGCCTGGGAAGGCCTGCAACTGGCATGGAAACACACCATGATCCAACTGCATCCTTCGCCGTTTAATACCTGTGATTTCTTTGTCAGCTTCCCATCCTGGCTGCCGCTGGATAAATGGCTGCCTGCGGTGTTTCACGCGTCAGGTGACTGTTCAGTGCGCCAATGGGAGTTTCTGACTCTGGAAATGCCGCAATGGCTGGTAGGTATTTTCACGGCCTACCTGCTGTTCGCCATCATCGTATTGGCTGCGCAGTTTGTTCGCCCGCGTCGCCGTGACCTGTTTGGTCGTTAAGCATGGCCGAATAAAAAACGGCGCCTCAGGGCGCCGTTTTTTATGGGTTTGCGGATATTATTCAGAGGTAAAGTAACATTAAGTGTGCGTAAGGTAATAAACGAGCACTATCAGCGCCCCAGCCACGGCAAACAGACGTATCATTTTCATTATTCTACTCTCGGAACTTAGCGTGAGAGCGGTCAAACTACCTAACCTTCTGTATAAAAAGAAGCATCCGGGCAAGATTTGGCACGTAATTTACATAACATTAAGTTGGAGAGGGAAAAAGCCTTATTCGCAGGATGACAATCTCACGTTTTCGGTCTGAAATTGTACTATACCCGAACGATTTATTTGCTCTCGCTCGCCTTGTACAAAAAAACTCATCATAGTGATGCATTATTGCATCGATATTTTGATGAAGTTTTGCCGAAAAAACCTTATAGTCTCCGCAAGTTAGTATTAACGATTTCCCTGGTGTTGTTGTGTGTCTTGCCCCTCTTCTTTGCAGGGGCTTTTTTCGTTTATCGCGCCCAGCTTGGCTTGTTCATGATGTGGTCCTGCCAGTCCACCACCTCACTTTCACGTACCGCAATATGCCGCACCGTGATGCGCTCACCGTGCATCGCCGCCTTGGAACCGCTAACCAGCGGGTGCCAGGAAAACAAGGGTTTGCCTTCGCCAATCAGGCGATATGCACAGGTCGGTGGCAGCCAGTCAAACGTCGTGAGGTTCTCACGCGTCAACTTGATGCAGTCCTCTTCCAGCTCAAAGCGACGTTCATAGTTGCGGCACTGGCACGATTTAATATTCAGCTGGTCACAGGCTACGTTGGTGAAATAAATCTCGTCGGTATCTTCGTCGATCAGCTTATTCAGACAGCATTGCCCACAACCGTCGCACAGCGATTCCCACTCTTGTTCTGACATTTCCGCCAGCGTTTTTTGTTGCCAAAAAGGGGTTTGTGACATGTTCGCGTCCGGTATAGGTAAATGAATAGATAACCTGCGTACAGGTTTTGAGGGTGCACTATATAGATATACCAGCCAAATAGAAAGGCTGAAAACACAAGATAATCATAGCGATAACAGCATATTTGCTTAAAAAAAATGCTATTTAAAACAACGGCATTCAGCATTAAGCACCATGACCATCGGCCAATTCTTGTTTGCTTCCGGCGGATAACAACATGGCTCGTATCGCTTAATTATACGAACAAATCACAGGTCTATCACCCTTTCGTTTTACCTCAGGATTATTGCCGACCAACGCTTCCACTGACCGCTAAGATTCATCTTATAACGCACGATTTGCCGCCAAACACGACAAAATCCTGCTATGTTTAATGTTCGCCTTTGATAACCGAGATAGGGAGCCAAGTATGTTTGGAAAAGCAGAAGACAAGGTCAATGAAGCTGCCGGTGCCGTAGAGGAAGCCTTTGGTAAAGCCACGGACTCGCCGGATCATCAGGTTAAAGGCGCAGCCCGCAAATATGCCTCTCAAGCCAGCTACGCGGCTCGCGATGCGGCTGATACGGTGCGGACTCAGGTTGAATCCAACCCACTTGCCGGCGTGGCTATCGCCGCTGCAGTCGGGATTGTTTTCGGTTTCTTGCTGGGCCGTAAATAAGCATTTTGCCCATCCCTAACCGAAGAAAAAGACAAAAGGCCCCATGGGGCCTTTTTTAGTGCGTCTTGCCTGGTTTTAAATCACGCGAGTCGTTAATAACTTACCGTTGAGCGTGATTTTCAGCATGTCGCCTGAACTCATCGGGCCAACGCCTTGCGGAGTACCGGTAAGAATAATGTCACCTGCGCGCAGCGTGAAGAAGCGGCTCATATAGCTGATCAGCGGCAGGATCGGGGTGATCATATCGCGAGTATTGCCCTGCTGACGCACCTGGTCATTGACCGTCAGTGACAGCTCGGCATTTTGCGGATCGCCAAACTCTGCCACCGGAATAAAACCGGAAATCGGGCAGGAGCCGTCAAAACCCTTGGCTTTTTCCCAAGGCTGCCCCGCCTTCTTGAAACCCGCCTGCAGATCACGCAGCGTCAAATCAAGCGCAACACCGTAACCGGCGATGGCTCGAGCCACTCGATCTTCATTAGCTTGTTTTAACGGCGTGCCGATCAACACCGCCAGTTCCACTTCATGATGTACCGAACCGAACTCTTTGGGGATCGCCACCGGCTGGCGGATATCGCACAGCGCCGTTTCTGGCTTGATAAACACTACCGGCTCTGCCGAGGTTGCACTACCCATTTCCTTTATATGATCGGCGTAGTTACTGCCTACACAAACCACTTTGTTTACCGGAAAATCAAGTAATGAACCCTGCCAGTCTCTATGTTGATACATACCGCATCTCCCTACAATCATGTAGGGGCTTAGCGTGCTAAGCCCGTTATTCCACGCCTGGGTGGAGGTACTCTGGCCCTAATTTATTGCCCGATACCGTCAGCCATCATACCCACACCGATGGCAAAATAGTAAGAGCGATTCCAGTGCATGATCGTGCGAAAATTGTCATAAACCATGAACGCCCGGCCCTGCATGTCATCCGGCGTGATCACCCAACTGCGCAGGGTTGAGTGCGGCAAGGCTGAACCATCCGCACGGCGCACGCCACGCTTTTGCCATTCATTGACGCTGTGGGCCTTGCTGACTTTCAGCCCCAGGCTGTCACGGCTGAAACCGACAGGCAGTTTAACTTCCCTGCCCCAACCTACGCCCGGTTGCCAACCTTCACGCGACAGATAACGGGCCGTAGAGGCAAACACATCGTCAACGTTGTTCCAGATATCAATACGGCCATCGCCATCACCATCCGCCGCATAATTCAGGAATGAGGTCGGCATAAACTGGCACTGCCCCATCGCACCGGCCCAGGAGCCTTTAAGTTGTTCGCGGCTGACATGCCCCTGTTCGAGGATTTGCAGTGCGGCCATGAGCTGTTGGCTGAAGAAAGCCTCACGGCGACCTTCAAAAGCCAGCGTAGCCAGCGCAGATATCACATCTTCACGCCCCTGGATCTTGCCGAAGGCGCTTTCCATCCCCCACAGCGCCACCACATAACGTCCAGGAACACCGGAGTGAGCGGTAACACGAGACAACTGGGGTTGATATTGCCGGTAAAGCGCACGGCCCTGCGCAATCTTGGCCGGCGGCAATACGCGTTTTAGATAATCATCCAACGTGATTTTCTTCTCCGGCTGATTACGGTCTGCCTTGATCACTCGGTCGACAAAATGCACGTTGGCAAAAGCGCTGTCGACGATAGCCGGGCTAATGCCCTGCGCCAGCGCCTGACGTTTCAGTTGCTCAATATAGGCGGGGAACTGTGCCGGATCGCGACCGGTTTCAGCCAACGTGCTTTGCGCTGGCGCAGCAGTTGCGACCGGTGAAGCAACCTGTGCCATCAGTGGCGGACAGACGCCAGTTCCCAGTGCCAGCAGAGCCACTATCGCTGTCTTCGCTGTCCCTCTCATCACCCAGCTCCTTTGTCAGTTTGGGGTTACTGATCCAGCGTAGCCCCTGCGCGCCAACGACGGTTATTTTTTGTCGTCAGACAGGTGCAGTTTTAATAAATTTTCCAACGGCGGGGGCACCTGCAGATAAAACCCTTCTTCTTTCAGGGCCTCTTTCACTTTCTCAATATCTGCCGAGGCTAATTTCTCCCGACCTTCAAGAGAAAGCATCATTGCCAATTGCGGCGTGCCGAAACTTTTCATCAGATCTTCCGGCACTCGGGAGAAATCGTCTTTTTTTTCGACATAAAGATAAGTTTGATCGCGTTTCGAGCTTCTATAGATCACACAAAGCATGTTTTTAACTCTATTTAATTGGGGCAGCGTCTTGCCTGGATATAACTCTGACTATAACATGCTTATAGTACTTCGGAATATCGCACCCCGATTGGTATTCCGGGGATTTAAAGTTGCTGAGACTGAGTCAGGATAGATGTCACAATCGCCAATTGAGCTAAAAGGCAGCAGTTTTACCCTATCGGTTGTTCATTTGTATAATTCGGAACCCGAGGTAATACGTCAGGCGTTACAAGAAAAAGTCGAGCAAGCGCCCGCTTTTTTGAAAAACGCCCCTGTTGTTATCAACGTTGCAACGCTGAACGGCGACGCAAACTGGAAAGAACTTCAACAGGCTGTCACGGCAGCAGGGCTGCGCGTTGTGGGTATCAGCGGTTGCAGAGATGAGCGGCAAAAACGTGCAATAGCCCGTGCCGGGCTGCCGTTATTGAACGAAGGCAAAGGCCAGAAGATGGCCGCCCCGGAACCGGCGCCCGCGCCAGCCCCGGTGGTGGATCCCAACGCCCCCGCCAAGACGCGCATCATCAGTACCCCTGTTCGTTCCGGCCAACAGATTTATGCCCGCAACAGCGATCTGATCGTGACCAGCAGCGTCAGCGCCGGCGCTGAATTAATTGCCGATGGCAATATTCACGTTTACGGCATGATGCGCGGTCGTGCGCTGGCTGGTGCTTCAGGTGATACACAGTGCCAGATTTTTTGCACGCACCTGGGTGCTGAGCTAGTCTCTATCGCAGGGCAGTACTGGTTGAGCGACCAAATCCCGTCCGACTATGTCGGGCAGGCAGTACGACTCAGCCTGTTGGATAACGCTTTAACCATACAACCTTTAAATTAAGCCCTTTTGACAAGGAATCCATTTCATGGCACGCATTATTGTTGTTACATCGGGTAAAGGGGGCGTTGGCAAGACCACTTCAAGCGCGGCCATCGCTACCGGCCTGGCCCAAAAAGGTAAGAAAACCGTGGTGATCGATTTTGATATCGGTCTGCGGAATCTTGACCTGATCATGGGCTGTGAACGCCGGGTTGTTTACGATTTCGTTAACGTCATTCAGGGTGATGCCACGCTGAACCAGGCGTTGATCAAAGACAAACGCACCGATAACCTGTTTATCTTGCCAGCTTCGCAAACGCGCGATAAAGACGCGCTGACCCGCGAAGGCGTTGAAAAGATCCTCAACGATTTGGGCGAGATGGATTTTGACTTCGTGGTCTGTGACTCTCCGGCAGGTATCGAAACCGGCGCGCTGATGGCCCTGTACTTCGCGGATGAAGCCATCATCACCACCAACCCGGAAGTTTCCTCAGTACGCGACTCCGACCGTATTCTGGGCATTTTGTCTTCCAAATCCCGTCGCGCTGAAAGAGGCGAATCGGCGATTAAGGAACACCTGCTGCTGACTCGCTATAACCCGGGCCGCGTGAGCCGTGGCGACATGCTGAGCATGGAAGACGTACTGGAAATTCTGCGCATTCCTCTGGTCGGCGTTATCCCGGAAGACCAGTCTGTGCTGCGGGCCTCCAACCAGGGTGAGCCAGTGATCCTTGATGCCGAATCAGACGCCGGCAAGGCCTATGACGATACCGTTAGCCGCTTGTTAGGGGAAGAACGCCCCTTCCGCTTCATTGAAGAAGAGAAGAAGGGTTTCCTGAAACGCCTTTTTGGGGGATAAACCATGGCATTACTAGACTTCTTTCTGTCCCGCAAAAAGCAGACAGCCAATATAGCCAAGGAACGGCTGCAGATTATCGTCGCGGAGCGTCGTCGGGGGGACAGTGAGCCCCCGTATCTGCCTGATTTGAAACGCGATATTCTGGCGGTAATTTGCAAATACATTCAAATCGACCCTGAAATGCTGCACGTGCAGTTTGAGCAGAAAGGGGACGATATTTCGGTGCTTGAACTCAACGTGACATTACCGGAATCGGAAGAAGTAACTAAATGAGTGTGACGCATTAATTACCCCCTGTGTATTTTATACAGGGGGTAACTGTATGCATAACCAGTTATTGAGATAAAAAAGGCTTAATAATCGTTTTTATCCTTTGGGATTAATCTCAATTAATCTTGCGCCACGCTTGTTTAAAGTAAATGCTGCCGATAAAAGTTTTTACTTCGACTATTTCTAATAAATAATCAGAGCAGGGTTTCCTTACCCTACCCCAACGTTTTACAGCCCGATTAATAATCCTTCAAAATGTCCTGAAGTGGCGCCGCTAATAAATCACCGCGCCATCCGCTGACTAATTCTGGCAGGTTGTCGCCAACCTTCAATTTCCAATGCCAGTTCAGCAACTGGTTAATCTGCCGACGCGATGCCAGCAATTCACTGCTCAACCCACTTTGCTCACTGGCAATGACGATCGCCGCTTTGATTTCCTTAAACACTTTCTTATAACCCGGCTGGTCGATCAGGTTCGGTAACGGCTCCGGCAATGCCGACTCTTCAAGCTCGGCGGCCTCTGCCACCAGCGCCACCAACGTTTTACCGTGATAACGAATTTCCGGGCCGCTCAGCCCCAGCGAGTCCAGTTCACCCAGCGAGGTCGGCATATGACGCGCTACCTGCCAGAGGTTCTCCTCACGTACCACGAAGTTCACCGCCAGATCACGCTCACGCGCCTGACGCAGTCGCCATTCGGCCAGTTTCTGCAAGCAACCCAACTGGCGTGGACGTAATTGCCAGCCGTTGGTGATTTCGCGATAGGCCAATTCCGGCGCCAGCGTCTCGCTACGGCGTTGACACAACAGCAGGCATTCATTGCTGGCAGCCGCCGTCCAACCGGCCTCCTCCGTCTCCTGCACCAGCCGTTTGGCCATTGGCAACAGATAGAACACGTCCGCAGCAGCGTAGACACACTGTTTTTCCGTCAGCGGACGCGCCAGCCAGTCGGTCCGGGCTTCGCTTTTATCCAACTCCACCTGCATATACTCCGCCACCAGGGTAGCGAAGCCACAAGACATCGGACGACCGGTAAAGGCTGCCAGGATCTGGGTATCCACCATTGGCGTCGGTAGCGTTTTGAACGCGTTGAGGAACACTTCCAGATCCTCACTGCCAGCGTGCAGGAATTTCACCACCTGGGTGTTGCTCAGCAGCTCGATAAACGGCTGCCACTGCTTGATTGGCAAGGGGTCAATCAGGGAGAGTTGTTCACCATCGTATAACTGAATCAGGCCTAACTGCGGATAGTAAGTGCGCGTTCTGACAAATTCGGTGTCCAGCGCAATCTGGGCATGCTTTTTCGCCTGCTCGCAGACCTGCTGCAATCCGGCATCGGTAGTGATCAACTGATAGTTCAAAACGTCATTCTCTTGGTCGCTTTCATGATTCAAACACAACAACGCCGGCATTCACCGGCGTTGTTGATCTGTAAGGCGTAGATGATAGCTTAGGCGGCATCGGCTGCCACAGGTTTTTTCTGCTCATCACGCAGTTCTCGCCGCAAAATTTTACCGACGTTAGACTTCGGTAACTCGTCGCGGAACTCAACAATTTTAGGCACTTTATACCCGGTAAGCTGCCGACGACAATGGGTCAACAGCTCTTCTTTGGTCAGCGAGGCGTCTTTCTTCACCACGCAGATCTTGACCGCCTCACCGGAGACGTCACTTGGCACGCCAATCGCCGCGCATTCCAACACTTTAGGGTGCTGACTGACCACGTCTTCAATCTCATTCGGGTATACGTTGAACCCGGAAACCAGGATCATGTCTTTCTTGCGATCGACGACGCGCACAAAGCCCATCTCATCCACTGTAACTATATCGCCGGTTGCGAGCCAGCCATCTTTCAACACTTCATCAGTGGCATCCGGCCGCTGCCAGTAGCCTAGCATAACTTGCGGCCCTTTGACCCACAGTTCGCCCGGCTCGCCGACCGGCACATCATGGCCGTTATCATCCACCAGCCGAATATCGGTGGAAGGCACCGGCAGACCGATGCTGCCGCTGTAGTGTTTCAAATCGTGCGGGTTACAGGTGACCAAGGGTGCGCATTCAGTCAGACCATAGCCTTCCAGCAGGTGCTTACCGGTGGTTTTCTCCCACTTGTCCGCCACCGCCTTCTGTACCGACATGCCGCCACCGACCGAGAAACGCAGCGTCGAGAAATCGAGCTGATGGAAGTCGGCATTATTCAGCAGCGCATTAAACAAGGTATTCACCCCACTTAACGCGGTGAACGGATAGCGCCCCAACTCTTTCACCAACCCCGGAATATCACGCGGGTTGGTAATCAACAGATTGCGGCCGCCTAATTCAATGAACAGCAGGCAGTTAACCGTTAACGCAAAGATATGGTAGAGCGGTAATGCGGTAACAATCAGTTCCTGACCGTCGCGGAACAGCGGCTCATAGGCGGCTTTGGCCTGCGCCACGTTGGCCTGCATGTTACGGTGCGTCAGCATCGCGCCTTTTGCTACGCCGGTGGTGCCACCGGTATATTGCAGGAACGCCAGATCAGAGTTGATGATATCGGGCTTAACGTACTGCAGCCGGCGTCCGCGCTGCAGTACGCTGCGGAAAGAAATAGCGGCCGGCAGATGATATTTCGGCACCAGCCGCTTAATGTATTTCACCACAAAGTTAACCAGCGTACCTTTGGCGGCGGAGAGCTGGTCGCCCATGCGCGTCAGGATCACGTGTTTTACCTGGGTGTTGAACACCACTTTTTCCAGCGTATGGGCGAAGTTGGAGACGATCACGATGGCACTGGCACCGCTGTCGTTCAATTGGTGCTCCAGTTCACGCGGCGTATACAGTGGGTTAACGTTGACCACCACCATACCGGCTCGCAAAATGCCAAACAACGCTATCGGATACTGCAACAGATTCGGCATCATCAGGGCAACGCGGTCACCCTTCTGCAGACCCAGTTCATTTTGCAGGTAAGCGGCAAAAGCGCGACTGCGCTCTTCCAGCTTGCGGTAGGTCATTACCTCGCCCATGTTCATGAAAGCGGGTTGATCCGCGTAACGCTGAACCGCATTTTCAAACATTTCGACCAAAGATGAATAACGATCGGCGTCGATCTCTGCCGGAACATCTGCCGGGTAACGTTTTAACCAAACCTTATCCAAGGTATTACTCCTGAAATCATTATTCATTATCATCGCAGCCCCTAAACATGCAGCCAAACCATAACAATATTTTAACTCAGCAGACCAGTTTGAGTTTTAAACAATATTAAGGTTGCGATGTACGTCACTAATTGGCGCCGTTTCCCTACGCCAAAAGAAAAAGGCGGCCGGAGCCGCCCTATCAAAATTGTTAACACCTAACAAACACTACTCGGTAACGATAGTTTGCACCTGCACCGGACCTGGATTGTACCAGCCGTAGCCCACGCCCCAACCGGGGCCCCAGGTACCGCTACGCCAGCCCCATGGCCCCATCGGTGCCGGCGGCATCATCACCTGTTGGCTAAGGTGCCAGCGTTTATAGCCGGTAGCATTCATGGTGACAAACTTGTACGGCGTCATGCCAATCTTGCCGTCTCTGACGCCGGTAATTGGCCCCACCACGGTAACCAGCTGACCTTTGAAATCAACCGGCTCCAGGAAACCGTTAACCGTGGCCAGCAAACGCCCCCGTGACGGCTCGCCCAAAATCGGCCGGGCACCGGAGTCGAGCGGAACGGCGGCAATTTCCAGCACCGTACGCCCCTGCTCATTGGCAACATTCACCACGGTGCCACCAAATCGGGCCTCGGCCCCAACGAACAAATTCGGTGCATTCTGCACCGAGGACAACTGCTGCACCGGCGTTTCCGTGCTGCCTTTAATGGCGTCGGGCACGGTAACACAGCCCGACAACGCAAACGCACCACCGGCAATAGCCAGTAGCGCCATTTTTTTACTTACAGTGCGGGTTAGCATCGTCGCAATCTCCTGAAATAGCTGTAACTTTGACATCAGTTCGCCGAGCAAGTTGCAGTTCATTCATATGCCGATCGCCAGCAAAGCACAATAGGTTGCGCTATTCACGCCCCGGCAATTTTTTCCAGGTGACTTCGTTACGCAGGTAGGTCGGTTCGGCATTTTCTACCGCTACGGCCTGCCCCTGTTGCCAGGCATGCAACGCCAACGGCAGCATATCTTCCGCCTGCGGCAACAGCATTTGACCATCGTTCAAGCTTAACGAAGAACCGGTGACCAGATCCGGATAGGTTTGCCAGCCGGTTCCAACATGCGCCCAGTGCCCGTGCAAGCCTTGCGCACGCGCCAGCGCCTGCGGGGGTGAAAGTACCGCTTCACCTTCGCTTTCCAGCCAATGGCCGTCTTGCTGACGCTCAAACTGGCCCCAGTAGACTTCACCCATGCGCGCATCTATCGCTGCCAGCACCCGCTCGGCACCGGCGACGCGCCAGGCACCCTGTGCCATGGTCTGCAAAGTAGAAATACCCAGTAACGGCAAGCCGGCGCCCAACGCCAGGCCCTGCGCGATACCGATACCAATACGCACGCCGGTAAAACTCCCTGGCCCACGGCCAAAGGCCAGAGCATCAAGTTGATTCAGAGTGACGCCGGATTCCGCCAGCACTTGCTGCACCATAGGTAAAATGCGTTGCGTATGCTCACGTGGGCACAGTTCAAACAGGGCGTGGATTTCGCCTTGATTCCAGATGGCAACGGAACAGGCTTCCGTCGCCGTATCGATCGCTAAAATTCGCGTGGACATGCCAACCTCAGGCGGGAAAAAAACAGGGTTTTTCATACAGGGCGCGCATTGTAGCACAGCCCTGTGGTCACGCCTATCCGCTAGCGCTCCGCCTGCAGGAAGGCAATCGCCTGGGCGATATCGCGGGTACGGGGCGTCGGCGGCAGGCTGTTGAGGAACACTTCGCCATACGGCCGCATCACCAGGCGGTTATCGCAGATCACCAGCACGCCGCGGTCGTCGGTATCGCGGATCAAGCGTCCAACGCCCTGTTTCAGAGTGATGACCGCATCCGGCAGTTGCACATCGTTAAAAGGATCGCCACCGCGCAGTCGACAATCTTCAATCCTCGCTTTCAACAAGGGATCGTCGGGCGAGGTAAACGGCAGCTTGTCGATGATCACGCACGACAATGCATCGCCGCGCACGTCGACCCCTTCCCAGAAACTGCTGGTCGCCACCAGCAGCGCATTACCGGACTCAACAAATTGCGCCAATAGTTGGCCCTTACTGGTTTCCCCCTGCAACAGCACCGGCAAGGTCATGGTTGCACGGAATTCTTCCGCCAGTTCACGCATCATCTGGTGCGAGGTACAGAGGAAGAAACAGCGACCGTTATTGGCCTCAATCAACGGCCGCAGCATACGCGCCAATTGCCGAGCACCGCCCGGCTGGTTCGGTGACGGCAAAAAGCGCGGCACGCACAGCAACGCCTGTTTCGCATAGTCGAACGGGCTGGCCAGCAGCAAGGTTTTGGCCTTATTCAGGCCCAGACGATCGGTAAAATGCCCCATTTGCTCATTAACCGATAACGTTGCCGAGGTGAAAATCCAACTGCCCGGTTTCTCATCGAGCAGCTCACGGAAACGATCGGCGACCGTCAACGGCGTCAGCGCCAAAACAAAATGGCGCGAGTTGCACTCGTACCAGTAACTGAATCCCGGTTCAGTCACCTCTTTCAAACGTTTAAGGCGCGCACGATACAGCGTGGCACGCTCGAAGGCGGCATCCAGCAAGGCTGAACGACCGAGGGACAGCTTGACTACGTCGTAGCAGAGTTCGAGCGCATCATCGAGCAACAGCAAGGCGCGCTGCACATTAGGCTGGCTTAGCACCTCGCGCAGATTACCGCGAAAGCCTGGTTCTCCCAGCATTAAGCGGAAATCCTGCGTACTTTGGCTAAGACGGTCGGCGCTTTTTTGGAGCTGCGCCGCGTCACGCACTTCAGTGCGATAAGCAATGGAAATGTCTTTGGCCAGATCCAGTAATTGGCGGCTGGTTAGCTGTTTGCCAAAATACTGGCTGGCGATGTCCGGGATCTGATGCGCTTCATCGAAGATCATCACATCCGCCTCGGGGATCAGTTCGGCGAAGCCGCCCTCTTTCACGACCATGTCCGCCAGGAACAGATGGTGGTTCACTACCACCACGTCCGCATCCATTGCGCGGCGACGGGCCTTGACCACAAAGCAATCTTTATACAGCGGACAGTCGCTGCCCAGGCAGTTATCGTTGGTACTGGTCACCAGCGGCCAGACGAAGCTGTCTTCCGCCACGTCGCTGCAGCTGCTGATGTCACCCTCTTTGGTCATTGATGACCATTTGCGCAGATGGACAAGATCGATCAGCGCCTGTCCGGCCAGTTCGCCACCGGCCATCGACTGCTGCTCCAGACGCTCCAGACACAAATAGTTGGAGCGCCCTTTCAACAACGCCATCTTGCCTTTGTAGTTCAGCGCCTTGGCAACGGTGGGCAGATCCCGTGCATAAAGCTGATCCTGCAGCGCTTTTGATCCGGTGGAAATAATCACTTTGCGATCGGCCCGCAGCGCCGGTGCCAGGTAGGCGAAGGTTTTACCGGTGCCGGTGCCCGCTTCGACCACCAACTCCTGCTTGAAGTTAATGGCTTCGGTGACCGCTTCCGCCATCTGCCGCTGAGCTTCACGCGGTTTGAAACCCTTGATTGCCTGCGCCAGGGCGCCGTCTGTTGCGAAATCGTCTGTCACGCTATCTCTCTGCCGGTATTATTCAGCGTTGATTATGCCAATCCTGCCGCGTGGCTACCACCGACTTTAACGTCGAGTATTTCTGCCAATGGCTGTGATACCCTACACGCGACGATGATATGGAGATAACCGAATGAATATTGAACGAATTGACCCTGCCGATCGCTGGTCTGAAGCCGTGGTTCACAACGACACCGTTTATTACACCAGCGTGCCGGAAAATCTGGATGATGACGCGACGGCACAGACGGCCAACGCCCTGGCGGCGATTGACGTGATCCTGGCCCGGGTGGGCTCCGACAAAAGTCGGGTGCTGGACGCCACCATTTTTCTGGCCGACGGCGCTGACTTTGCCGGGATGAATGCTGCCTGGGATGCCTGGGTGGTTGCCGGTAGTGCCCCAGTGCGCTGTACCGTGCAGGCAAAATTGATGAATCCGAAGTACAAGGTTGAAATCAAAATCATTGCCGCGCTGTAAAGCAAAAAAACCGCAGACGATAACGCCTGCGGTTTTATTTTGTCGTATTTGCTGCCGATTAAGCCAGTTTGATGATCACCATCCCCGCCAGTAACAGCACCAGACCAATCCAGCCTTTGGCATTCAGCCGTTGACCAAACAGGATCCAGCCGGCAGCGATTGTCGCAGCGATACCGAAACCGCCCCACAGCGCATAGGCAACCGAAAGATCAATCCCCTTCACCGCCTGCGCCAGCGCACTGAACGCCCCCAGTACCGACAACAGAGACAGCAGACCCAACCAAACTTTACGGAAACCGTCCGACATCTTCAGGAAAATGTTAGCAATAATCTCCAGTACGATCGCCAACCCCAGAAAGGCAATGTGGTACAACTCAAGCTGCTGCATGGTTGTCACCTCGCGGAGTTGCCTGTTTTCGTGGTTTGCGGGTGCCGGACTTCACCAGCATGATACCGGCAATCAACGTCACCAGACCCAGCACTTTCAACGCCGAGATCGGTTCATCAAACCACAGCACGCTAAACAGGGTAATAAACAGGATACCGATACCCTCCCACAGTGCATAAGCGACGCCCAGAGCAACTCGTTTTACCGCCATCGACAGCATCACATACGACGCGGTGATCATGACATACATCACTATATGGCCGGTCATGCCGCCGCTGACGCTGGCGTATTTCATTGACAGGGTACCGATAATTTCGGTCGCGATGGCCAAGCCTAAAAAGATCCAATAAATCATAATTTCTCTCCCAAACGGCGAATAACGCACGCTAAGGCATATTTATCCCGATTTATCTCGTCAGACAGGCGCAAACAGGCGCTGAAGACGCAGAGATCCCTGGGGATAAACTGACCCAAACGTAATAAAAATGTTTGCCCGGTTACGCGTAATGACGGAGGACTGAGCCTGTCACCAGCACCGGTTAAGGGAGAAAGACGCTATAGCTCGCTGCACCAGTGATGCTCACTGGCAAGGATGGCAGATAGGAAAAGCTGGCAAGTAGAGGTTCTGAGGGTAATTCCATTAGTTGTCATCATAAGTATTCTCTATTCTCAGCCGCACATAATCTTGTTACACGGGTGCGATTTGCCCAATATCCTCATCAAGTAAAATTTTTAACTGCAATAGTTGTACCATAGCAATAATTATAAAGCAAACCGCCATTTTCACAAAAACTATAAAAAAACAGTCTATAAATAAGAAAGTTAAAGAATTTAAAAATAAAAAAAGGTTCAACATGATGTTGAACCTTGATTTAGGTTGCCTCGGGCAAATAATCGCCAAAGCCAGGCTCGGCGCGGGTTACGCCGTGGCACCACTCACTGCGGTACGCGCCAGTTCAGTGATGCGCGCGTAGTCGTCATTTTCCAACGCGTCGGCCGGTACCAACCAGGAACCACCGATACACAATACGCTTTTCAGCGCCAGGTAATCACGGTAGTTGTTTGGCGTGATGCCACCGGTCGGGCAGAAACGAACCTGCGGGAATGGGCCGCCGATCGCCTGTAATGCCTTAACGCCGCCGTTGGCTTCAGCCGGGAAGAACTTGAACTCACGCAGACCGTGATCCAAACCCAGCATCAGTTCTGAAACGGTGCTGATACCCGGAATCAATGGAATGCTGCCTGCGGTAGCGGCTTTCAGCAGCGCCTCCGTCAGACCCGGACTGATGGCAAATTGCGCACCGGCTTCGGTCACCGCCTGCAACTGCTGCGGGTTAAGCACCGTACCGGCACCGATAATCGCCTCCGGCACCTCTGCCGCGATAGCGCGGATCGCGTCCATCGCGCAGGCGGTGCGCAAAGTGACTTCCAGTACGCGCACGCCACCGGCGACCAGCGCCCTGGCCAACGGCACCGCATGTTCCAGCTTATTAATCACAATCACCGGAACGACCGGACCGGCGGTCAGGATCTGTTCTGCGCTGGTTTTCCAGTTTTTCATCGTTACTTCTCCATTACTTACGGGTTATCAATGGCACGCCCCTGCCACAGGGGCCCACGGAGTCTCGCAGGCGTCCGGCCGTACCCCAAGTGATGTTGCGCCCCGGTCGTGCAGGCAAAAAAATGCCGGCAGATAAACTGCCGGCCGGGTCGTTATTCGAACTCGTTCCAGGAACGGCCATCACGGGTGATCATCGCCACCGAGGCTACCGGGCCCCAGGTGCCAGACTGATACGGTTTTGGCGCTTCGTTATCCGCTTTCCAGGCGTCCATGATGGAGTCGACCCACTTCCAGGCTTCTTCCACTTCGTCACGGCGCACAAACAGCGCCTGGATACCACGCATAGTCTCCAGCAACAGGCGCTCGTAGGCGTCTGCCACGTGCTCCTGATTGAAGGTCTCTGAGAAACTCAGATCCAGCTTGGTGGTTTGCAGACGGTGCTTGTGATCCAGGCCAGGAACCTTGTTCAACACCTGGATCTCGATGCCTTCATCCGGCTGCAGACGAATAGTCAATTTGTTCTGCGGCAGTTGCTGGTAAGAATCGCTGAACAGGTTCAGCGGTGGGTTCTTGAAGTAGACCACCACTTCAGAGCACTTGGTCGGCAAGCGCTTACCGGTTCGCAGGTAAAACGGCACGCCGGCCCACTGCCAGTTGTCGATATCGACACGGATAGAGACGAAAGTTTCGGTGTTGCTGCTTTTGTTCGCCCCTTCCTCTTCCAGGTAACCAGGCACCTTTTTGCCCTGCACAAAACCGGCAGTATATTGGCCGCGCACCGTGGTTTCGCGCACATTGGTCTGATTGATGCGACGCAGTGAGCGCAGCACCTTCACTTTCTCATCACGAATACGGTCAGTGGTCAGATCCGCCGGAGGTGACATGGCGATCATGGTCAGAATCTGCAACAGGTGGTTCTGGATCATGTCGCGCATCTGGCCGGCCTGGTCAAAGTAACCCCAACGACCTTCAATCCCCACCTCTTCCGCTACGGTAATTTGCACCGAGTCGATGGTACGATTGTCCCAGTTGGAGGCAAACAGTGAGTTGGCAAAACGCAGTGCCAGCAGGTTCAATACCGTCTCTTTGCCAAGATAGTGGTCAATACGGTAAACCTGAGACTCGTTGAAATATTCCGCCACCTGATCGTTGATCACGCGCGAAGACGCCAGATCGGTACCGAGCGGTTTTTCCATCACTACGCGGGCTGGCTCGTGGTTCAGCTTGGCTTCGCCCAACCCTTTGCAGATCGCGCCGAAAGTGCTGGGTGGCATCGCAAAATAGTTGATGGTGGTGCGATGTTTCTGGTCCAGCATTTTGCCCAATTTGGCAAAATTTTTGCTGTCGTTCACATCCAGGTTGCAGAAGTCCAGACGCGCACTCAGCGTGGCCCACAGTTCGTCATCGAGTTTTTCTTTCATAAAGGTGCCAAGCGCTTCCTTGACCACCTTGATATAGGCATCTTTATCCCACTCGGCACGGCCGACGCCGATAATACGGGTATCCGGGTGGATATGACCGGCTTTCTCTAACTGGTACAGGGAAGGCAACAGCTTACGACGCGCCAAATCGCCTTTCGCGCCGAAAATAACCAGGTCACACGCCTGGGCTGTAGAGGTTACCGCCATGTTCATCTCCTCGTTGCAGGATATTTGTAATTTTCTTACATTACTAATGTACTCTCTTTAACTACAGCCAGTAAACCCGGATCAAAAGTAGAAAAAAAGCCCCAGAAATTGCAGTGTTAAGCGCTATCGACAGTAAATGCCGCTGACTGAACTAAAAACTGTAATTTTCTGTCTTTTTTGACGCTCTTTTACCATTATGAAAGTTAGACACAGGTCATGTTCTGATGAAAAAACTCTGCATACCCTCTGTCGACACTGCCAACGGTTACCAGCACGTAGTATATTTTCACTAAACCGGCATTGATTTCTCCTTTGATTGAAATCGACATACCCTATGAGTGGACTCTCGTTATATGAATACGCTGGAAAAAATCCAGAGCCATCTGGAGCTGCTGAGCAAATCTGAACGGAAAGTCGCCGAGGTGATCCTTGCCTCCCCGCAGACCGCCATTCACTCCAGTATCGCGACGCTGGCCAGAATGGCGGACGTTAGCGAGCCCACCGTCAACCGCTTTTGTCGCCGTCTCGATACCAAGGGTTTTCCCGATTTTAAACTGCATCTTGCCCAAAGCCTGGCCAACGGCACCCCGTACGTAAACCGTAACGTGGAGGAAGATGACAGCGTTGCTTCCTATACCGGTAAAATTTTCGAATCCGTGATGGCCAGCCTTGATACAGTAAAGGCAAATTTGGATATTGCAGCAATCAATCGTGCGGTTGACTTGCTTACCCAGGCAAAAAAAATCTCTTTCTTCGGTTTGGGTGCCTCGGCGGCAGTGGCCCACGACGCGATGAACAAATTTTTCCGCTTCAATATTCCGGTGGTCTATTTCGATGACATCGTCATGCAACGCATGGGATGCATGAACTCCAGCGAGGGGGATGTGGTGGTACTCATCTCCCACACCGGTCGTACCAAGAACCTGGTGGAAATGGCGCAACTGGCACGTGAAAACGATGCCACGGTAATCGCTATTACCTCTCGCGATACCCCACTGGCTCATGAAGCCACGTTGGCATTATTGCTCGATGTTCCGGAAGACACCGACGTTTATATGCCGATGGTATCGCGAATTGCGCAATTAACGCTCATCGACGTGCTGGCCACCGGATTTACCTTGCGTAGAGGGGCCAAATTCAGAGATAACTTGAAGCGGGTCAAGGAAGCGTTGAAAGAATCGCGCTTTGATAAGGGTGTGGTTATCCCCAACAGTTTCGACTCGTAACCGATGTGAAAAAACCTGTCGTTCAAAGTCATCTGAACGGCAGCATTAGAGGCAGTACCCTGTAAAACGCTCATGCGGGTAACCCAGGTGAAATATCAGTGTAGTAAAATTACATTTCATTCCTGGTTTCGTTATCCGACGTTATCGCAACACCAATAATTTGCTTCACCAGTCAACGGAGTAATACATGTCCAGACGGCTCAGAAGAACCAAAATTGTTACCACCCTGGGTCCGGCTACTGACCGCGACAATAATCTGGAAAAGATCATTGCCGCCGGCGCTAACGTAGTTCGGCTTAACTTTTCCCACGGCACTGCAGAAGACCACCAGATCCGCGCTGACAAAGTGCGCGAAATTGCTGCCAAACTGGGACGCCACGTCGCTATTCTGGGTGACCTGCAAGGGCCGAAGATCCGTGTTTCCACCTTTAAGGAAGGTAAAATCTTCCTTAACATCGGTGATAAATTCCTGCTAGATGCCAACATGTCCAAGGGCGAAGGCGATAAAGAAAAAGTCGGTATCGACTATAAAGGCCTGCCTGCCGACGTGGTGCCCGGCGACGTACTGCTGCTCGATGACGGCCGCGTACAGCTGAAAGTGCTCGAAGTTCAGGGCATGAAAGTGTTTACCGAAGTCACCGTTGGCGGCCCACTGTCCAACAACAAGGGCATCAACAAACTGGGCGGCGGCCTGTCCGCTGAAGCCCTGACCGAGAAAGACAAGGCCGATATCGTCACCGCGGCAAAAATCGGCGTCGATTACCTGGCGGTTTCCTTCCCGCGTACCGGCGAAGATTTGAACTACGCACGTCGACTGGCACGTGATGCAGGCTGCAACGCCAAGATCGTGTCCAAGGTTGAACGTGCCGAAGCCGTTTGCAGCGACGAAGCCATGGATGACATCATCCTGGCCTCCGACGTGGTGATGGTAGCTCGTGGCGATCTGGGCGTCGAAATCGGCGATCCTGAACTGGTCGGTATCCAGAAGAAACTGATCCGCCGTGCCCGTACGCTGAACCGCGCCGTGATTACCGCAACCCAGATGATGGAGTCGATGATCACCAACCCGATGCCTACCCGCGCCGAAGTCATGGACGTTGCGAACGCCGTGCTGGATGGTACCGATGCCGTAATGCTATCTGCTGAAACCGCGGCCGGTCAGTACCCGGCAGAAACCGTGGCGGCGATGGCGCGTGTTTGTCTGGGTGCAGAGAAAATTCCAAGCATCAACGTCTCCAAACACCGTCTGGACGTGCAGTTCGACAACATTGAAGAAGCCATTGCCATGTCTTCAATGTACGCGGCTAACCACCTGAAAGGGGTTACCGCACTGATCGCCATGACCGAGTCAGGTCGCACCGCGCTGATGATGTCACGTATCAGCTCCGGTCTGCCGATCTTCGCCATGTCACGCCATGAGCACACGTTGAACCTGACTGCGCTGTACCGCGGCGTTACGCCAGTGTACTTCGACAGCCATAATGACGGCGTTATCGCGGCCAATGACGCGGTTAACCGCCTGCGTGATAAAGGTTTCCTGGTCTCCGGCGACCTGGTGATCGTCACCCAGGGCGACGTGATGGAAACCGTGGGTACCACCAACACCAGCCGTATCCTGCGCGTCGAATAAAATATACTGCTGCCGGCCGTTAACTCGGTCGGCATTTTTTACGTTTCCCCCTTCCCCCTGATAAACTCATCTCCAGTCACCGTTACGGCAAATGGAGAGCCACCGATGCTTCATCAACACCCACAGCAAAATCACAATGCGCAAACGCTGGACCTTGACGGCCAGGGGCTGGAAAACCTGGACGATGTCAGTCTGCGGGGCAACTCTCTGCTGAAAATCAGTCTGTACGACAATCAACTGCGCCAATTCCCGATGCAAATTTTGCAACATCGCAACCTGCAGGTATTAAATATCTCCTGCAACCAGCTCAATGCGTTACCGAGCGAAATTGGTCAACTTCAACGGCTGGCCATGCTCGATTGCGGCCACAATAAAGCCACCAACGTCCCTGCAAGTATTGGTGAACTGCGTGAGCTGACCTATTTGTATTTGAGCGACAACGCCTTTCGCGACCTACCCATCGAGCTGGGCAAACTGCACCAGCTGCGCTATCTGAACGTGACGGATAACCAACTCAGTGAACTGCCGCCAGCGGTTGTGCAGCTCAGTAATCTGCAAGAACTGCGGCTGTACAACAATCAAATTAGTGCGTTACCTGCCACCATCGGCCAGTTGACCGCGCTGCAGGAACTGCACTTGATGAAAAACCGTCTGGCCACGCTGCCGAATGAAATAGCTCAGTTGTCTGAACTGGCCGTGCTGGATCTGGAAAACAACGCTATCAATCGGCTACCGGCGGCATTCTGCCAGTTGGCCAACCTGACTCACCTCAACCTGCGGACTAATCAGCTACAGCAGTTACCGGCGGACTTTGGCCAGTTGACGACCCTGAGCACGTTAGACCTGCGTGCCAACCGCCTGAGTACCTTACCTGACAGCATGGCGGCGTTGACCCGTCTGCGACGGTTAGACCTGCGTTGGAACAACTTTGCCCAGATCCCCGCCGTTCTGGGGCCGCTAATGGCTCAGGGTTGCATGGTGCATATCTAACACAAAGGGCCAGTCACCCTGAGAAGACTGGCCCTTGACGCCAGGAAAACGGTCGCTTAGCGGTATAAATCATCGCGCGAATAAGGTTCAATCTCACCTTCTTTACGCGTTTTCAACAGTTTGAGGATCCAGGTGTACTGTTCCGGGTTCGGTCCCACCAGATTCTCCACCTCTTCATTCATCCGACGCGCAATAGTGTGGTCATCGGCAGTGGCCAAATCGTCCATCGGCGGGCGAATATAAACATCCAGCATACTGGTTTTGCCGTCATAGACCGGGAACAATGGCACAATAGCCGCGCGGCAAACCTTCATCAAACGTCCAACCGCGGGTAACGTCGCCTTATAGGTGGCGAAGAAGTCGACGAACTCACTGTGTTCGGCACCGTGATCTTGGTCAGGCAGATAGTAACCCCAGTACCCCTGGCGCACTGAGCTGATAAACGGTTTGATGCCGTCATTGCGCGCATGCATTCTGCCGCCGAACTTACGGCGCACCGTATTCCACAGATAATCAACTAATGGATTACTCTGGTTGTGGAACATGGCAGCCATCGGCTGGCCGCGAGCCGCCATCAGCATTGCCGGTACGTCTACAGCCCAGCCATGCGGCACCAGGAAAATCACGTTACGCCCTTCCTCACGGATTTTATCCAGCACCTCTTCGCCATGCCATCGAACGCGCTTCAACACTTTTTCCGGTTTGGTGCAGGCCAGTTCGGCCATCAGGATCATCGACTGCGGCGCGGTGGCAAACATCTCATCAATGATGTGCTCACGCTCGTTTTCCGGCACTTCCGGCAAGCAATACAGCAGGTTGATGCGCGCACGACGTCGGGCACCTTTAGCCACCTTGCCGGCCAGCTTGCCAACGGCACCCAGCACCGGATCGCGCAAGCGCGCAGGCACCAATGAAATACCGGCCATCAGCCCGGTTCCCAGCCAAACGCCCCAGTAGCGCGGGTGGTAAAAGGCTTTCTGAAATTGCGGGATGAACTCTGAGTTAGATTTTTTTTCGTTTTGCATGCACAAGCTCTTAACTTAGCGGTTCGGCTAATCATAATTGCAAAGGTTGATTTTGCAATTAACCACGGCGAAGCGCCAATATAAAACAACATCGGCCCGAAATCAGGCCGATGGTATCACTGGCGCATAGCGCCCGAACAAAGGATTAATCCAACTGCAGCTGCGGGGTGACTTCCTTCACCTGCGCCAGATAATCACTGCGATCTTTACCGGTCAGCCCTTCAGAGCGCGGCAGCTTCGCCGTCAACGGGTTCACGGCCTGTTGGTTGGTCCACATTTCAAAGTGCAGATGTGGGCCGGTAGAGCGGCCGGTGTTACCGGACAACGCAATACGATCGCCACGCTTCACTTTCTGACCTGGCTTAACCAACAGTTTTTTCAGATGCATATAACGCGTGGTGTACTGGCGACCATGACGAATGGCCACATAGTTACCCGCAGCGCCACTGCGTTTGGCGATCAGTACTTCGCCGTCACCCACGGCCAGCACCGGGGTGCCAACCGGCATCGCAAAGTCGACGCCTTTATGCGGCGCAATGCGCCCGGTGACCGGGTTAACCCGGCGTGGGTTGAAGTTTGAGGAAATGCGGAATTGCTTCATGGTCGGGAAACGCATAAAGCCTTTCGCCAGACCGGAACCTTGACGATCGTAGAATTTACCGTCTTCGGCACGAATAGCGTAGTAATCCTTACCGCCGGTGCGCATGCGCACACCCAGCAACTGGCTCTGCGCACTCTTGCCATCAAAGTGTTCGCGAGACATTAATACCGAGAATTGATCGCCCTTGCGCAGTTTGCGGAAGTCCAACTGCCACTGCAGCGCTTTGATCACCGCATTGATTTCAGCACGGCTAAGGCCGGCGTTAGCGGCGCTGGTGACAAAGCTGCCGTTGAGTCGGCCGCTGATCACATTATTACGCCATTCACCCTGTTGAGATTCCTGGCTTTCTTTAAAGCTGTTGCCCGTACGATCGTAAGTACGGGTCTCGCGGCGGGACACTTCCCAGGTCAAACGCTGCAGATCGCCAGCCTCGTTCACTGTCCATGACAGCTGTTGACCAATTTTCAGATTACGCAGATCGCGGTTCTGCGATGCCAGCAGGGTGACGTCCGACATATCAATGCCATATTGGGTCAGGATACTGCCCAGGGTGTCGCCAGTGGAAACCACATATTCATGCACTCCATCCTCGCCGGCGACCTTCTGGTCCAGCTCATCCTGTGGGATGTCATCATCGGGGGTGGCTTGGTCAAGATCGATCGGCTCACTGGCTTCTGGCAGCAAGGACCGTAACTGGCTGGATTCTAATTCGATACTCTTAACGATGGGGTTATGTTCTGGGTGATAAACAAAAGGCCGCCAGACGGCAACGGCCAATGTAACCACTGTCAACGACCCCAGCATAACGCGGTGGGGCCGTGGCAGGTTGTTATACGCCAGAGCGATAGTTTTGACTATCTGCTGCACTCGATTTTATCCTCATAATCTTTACTTCAGGCAGCTCACGTACTGGTTTGACAGCTGAGTCAGGAATTTCCCGTAGCTGTCTTTACCCAGTGCGATGCCGGTGCCCAGCGGATCCAGCGTTCCAGAACGCACTTTGGTCCCCTTGGCAACCGCATTGATTACGGCGGGCCTGAATTGTGGCTCAGCAAAAACGCATACTGCTTTCTGCTCAACCAACTGTGTTCGAATTTGGTGTAAGCGCTGTGCTCCAGGCTGGATTTCGGGATTAACGGTAAAATGGCCCAGCGGGCTCAAACCGAAATGCTTCTCAAAGTAGCCGTAAGCATCATGAAAAACAAAATATCCCTTGCCTTGCACAGGCTTGAGCATGTTACCAACATTTTTGTCAGTTTGCGTCAGCAGATTCTCGAACTGGCGCAGGTTTGCGTCTAATTTGTCCTTATTTTGCGGCATAAGTTCCAATAACCTGTCGTGAATCGCGATCGCGGTCACTTTTGCCACTTCCGGGGACAGCCAAACGTGCATATTATATTCGCCGTGGTGATGCCCATCCCCCTCATTATTTTCAGCATGATTATGCGTATCGGCTGCATGATCATCGCCATGCTCATGGTCGTGACCGTCGTCTTCACCCTTCATCAGCAGAGGTTTCACCCCACTCAATTCACTGATGGCAACCTGGCGGTTAGCCGATATTGAGATTAAGGGTTTGGCCAGAAAGGCTTCCATGTCCGGCCCCACCCACACCACCAGATCGGCGGCACGCAGGCGCTGGATATCGGAAGGCCGCAGCGCGAAATCGTGCGGCGATGCGCCATCGGGTAGCAGCACTTCGGTCGGCGTCACGCCATCGGCTATCGCCGCGGCGATAAAACCCACCGGCCGTATAGACGTCACCACTGCCGCAGACGCACTGCTCAGCGGCCCGGCCATCATCAATGCGCTGGCCAGCAACGTGCGCTGCAGCCATTTATTTTTCTGTGCCATTATCAGTAATCCCGTCGTTTTCATCAGCGAGGCGTGATATTATAACATTCGGTTAGTTCTGCAAAATGTAATCATGAGATGTCCACACTGACAACGCTAAAAAATATCTCCGTCTCCTTTGGTAACCGCAAGGTGCTGTCGAATATTTCGCTCAGCCTGCAGCCGGGCCGTATTCTGACGCTGCTCGGCCCAAACGGCGCGGGCAAATCCACGCTGGTGCGAGTGGTGCTGGGGCTGATTGCGCCCACCGAAGGAACCCTGGAACACGAGCCTGGCCTGCGCATTGGCTATGTGCCGCAAAAATTGCACCTCGATGCCACCCTGCCGCTGACCGTCAGCCGCTTTATGCGCCTGAAGCCCGGTGTCAAAAAGGCCGATATTCTGCCAGCGCTTAAGCGCGTACAGGCAGCCCACCTACTCAGTCAACCCATGCAAAAGCTTTCCGGGGGCGAAAACCAGCGCGTATTGCTGGCTCGGGCGCTGCTGAACAAGCCACAACTGCTGGTGCTGGATGAGCCGACTCAAGGGGTTGACGTCAACGGCCAACTGGCGCTGTATGACCTGATCGACCAACTGCGTAAAGAGTTGGGCTGCGCGGTATTGATGGTGTCCCATGACCTGCACCTGGTGATGGCCAAAACCGATGAAGTGCTGTGCCTCAACCAACACATCTGCTGTTCCGGCGCGCCGGAAGTGGTTTCGATGCATCCTGAATTTATCGCCATGTTCGGCAACCGCGGTGCGGAGCAACTGGCGGTCTATCGCCACCACCATAACCACCGTCACGACCTGCAAGGACGAATTGTGTTGAAGAAAACCGGGGGCCGTGAGGCATGATCGAACTGTTATTACCCGGCTGGCTGGCCGGCGTCCTGCTGGCCTGCGCAGCCGGTCCGCTTGGCTCCTTTGTGGTCTGGCGACGGATGTCCTATTTCGGCGATACCCTGGCGCACGCCTCGTTACTTGGCGTGGCTTTCGGTCTGCTGCTGGACATCAATCCCTTCTATGCGGTAATTGCCGTGACGCTGGTATTGGCTCTGGTGCTGGTGTGGCTGGAACGCCGCCCGCAGCTTTCCGTTGATACCCTGCTCGGCATTATGGCGCACAGCGCACTTTCATTGGGGCTGGTCGTGGTGGCACTGATGTCGAACGTACGGGTCGATCTGATGGCCTACCTGTTTGGCGACCTGCTGTCGGTCACCCTTACCGATATCTGGATGATTGGCATGGGTGTGACTGTCGTGCTGCTGATCCTGTGGTGGCAGTGGCGGAACCTGCTGTCGATGACCGTCAGCCCGGAACTGGCGCATGTCGACGGTGTTAATCTGGTGCGTGCGCGCACCGTGTTGATGCTGGTGACGGCCCTGACCATCGGCCTGGCGATGAAATTCGTCGGTGCGCTGATCATCACTTCACTGTTGATTATTCCTGCGGCGACTGCACGTCGCTTCGCTCGCACGCCGGAGCAAATGGCCGGATACGCGGTGCTGGTTGGTGTGCTTGCCGTAACCGGCGGGCTAACCTTTTCGGCCTTCTACGACACCCCGGCCGGTCCGTCGGTCGTCTTGAGCGCCGCGGTGCTGTTTGTTTTGAGCTTATCCAAGAAGCAGCAAGCCTGATCCCGGCAGCTACCGATGTCAAAAGGGCCGCAATTCACTCAATTGCGGCCCTTTTTAATGCAAACAGTTCTCTTACTCTTCTTCACGCACCATGCCAAAGTGCTTATAGGCATGATTGGTCGCCATGCGCCCACGCGGTGTGCGCTGGATAAAGCCTTGCTGGATCAGGAAGGGTTCAATAACGTCCTCGATAGTTTCCCGCTCCTCACCAATCGCCGCCGCCAGGTTATCCAGGCCAACTGGCCCGCCAGTGAACTTGTCGATAATCGCCAGTAACAGCTTGCGGTCCATATAGTCAAAACCTTCGGCGTCGACGTTCAACATATCCAGCGCCTGCATCGCCACTTCGCCATTGATTACGCCATTGGCGCGAACTTCGGCAAAGTCACGTACCCGACGCAGTAAACGGTTGGCAATACGTGGAGTGCCGCGCGCGCGACGGGCTACCTGATGGGCGCCCTCTTCCGACAGATCCAGTCCCAGGCAATTAGCGCTGCGTGAAACGATATGCTGCAAATCAGCAACTTGATAAAACTCCAGACGCTGCACAATACCGAAACGGTCACGCAATGGTGACGTCAGTGAACCGGCACGGGTGGTTGCGCCCACCAGCGTGAACGGCGGCAAATCGAGTTTGATCGAGCGAGCGGCCGGGCCTTCGCCGATCATGATATCCAGTTGGTAATCTTCCATCGCCGGATACAGCACTTCTTCTACTACCGGAGAGAGGCGGTGGATTTCATCGATGAACAGCACGTCGTGTGGTTCGAGGTTGGTCAGCATCGCCGCCAGATCGCCCGCCTTCTCCAATACCGGCCCGGAGGTGGTACGCAGGTTAACGCCCATTTCATTGGCAACGATATTGGCCAGCGTGGTTTTACCCAGCCCCGGCGGACCGAAAATCAACAGGTGGTCCAGCGCGTCGCCACGCTGCTTGGCCGCCTGAATAAAGATTTCCATCTGCTCGCGGACATGTGGCTGACCGACGTACTCCGTCAGCAGCTTCGGCCGGATGGCGCGATCAAGAATCTCTTCTTCATTGATCGGTTCAGCAGAAATCAGGCGATCGGCTTCAATCATTCTCTATCCCTTATCGGCGCTTACAGCGCGGCGCGCAACGCGTCGCGGATCAGGGTTTCGCAATCGGCGCCAGGCTTGGCGATTTTGCTGACCATACGGCTGGCTTCCTGCGGTTTGTATCCCAATGCCACCAGCGCCGAGGCAGCTTCGGCTTCGGCATCCATTTCAGCGGCTTGCGCTGCGGTGGGCAGCGTGATTTCACTGCTGCTATTGAACAGATCGCCATTAAGCCCTTTGAAGCGGTCTTTCATTTCCACCACCAGGCGCTCAGCGGTTTTCTTGCCAACCCCCGGCAATTTCACCAGCGTAGTAATCTCTTCACGCTCTACCGCACTGACGAACTGTTGTGCGGACATGCCGGACAAAATAGCCAGCGCCAGCTTTGGCCCTACGCCGTTGACTTTGATCAACTCGCGGAACAGCGCACGCTCTTGTTTATCATTAAAGCCATACAGCAACTGTGCATCTTCGCGCACCACGAATTGGGTAAACACGATAGCCTCTTGCCCCAGTTCCGGCAGCTCATAAAAGCAGGTCATCGGCATATGCACTTCATAGCCCACGCCGTTTGCCTCCAGTAACACCAGCGGCGGCTGCTTTTCCAGAATAACTCCTCTGAGACGACCTATCATTTACCCTCCTGCAGAATTCATGAGCATGACCTGCTGTCATGCCGTGCTGGTAAAGCTTATAACATAAAAAAGGCTGGATGAATATCCAGCCTAGGGTATCACCGATCAAGCGCTACTTTAAACGCCCACGCGCCAGGTTCAATCGCCCTTCACTCATCCGCAACACGTTCTGGCTGAGATGGCAGTGGGTGATGGCGATGGCCAGCGCATCGGCGGCGTCAGCCTGGGGATTGGCCGACAGCTTCAGCAAGGAGCGCACCATATGCTGCACCTGTGCTTTTTCTGCCGCGCCGGTCCCCACCACCGTTTGTTTCACCTGGCGTGCCGCATACTCGAACACGTCCAAATCCTGGTTCACGGCGGCGACAATGGCCACACCGCGCGCCTGCCCCAGCTTGAGCGCCGAATCCGGGTTTTTCGCCATAAACACCTGTTCGATGGCAAAAAAGTCCGGTTTAAACTGGGTGATGATTTCGCTGACGCCCGCATAAATCAGCTTCAAACGCGTCGGCATGTCATCCACCACGGTGCGGATACAGCCGCTGGCCACATAGGTCAACTGGCGGCCCTGCTGGCGAATAAGGCCGTAACCGGTGACGCGCGAACCGGGATCGATACCGAGAATGATCGTCATCCCTACACCCACCTTGCGTTAAGCATTAACTTCGCCAGGCGCTGCCACCAGGCAGCGCCGTACTTCAAGCCGATTACAGCGTTGCCGCGACTTCGTCGGAGATCTCACCGTTGTGATAAACCTCCTGCACGTCGTCACAGTCTTCCAGCATGTCGATCAGGCGCAACAGCTTAGGCGCGGTTTCCTCATCCATATCGGCCTTGGTCGATGGGATCATGGAAACTTCTGCCGAGTCGGCAGTGAAACCGGCGGCGGTCAGGGCATCTTTCACTTCGCCGAGGTTTTCCCAGGCGGTGAATACGTCGATCACACCGTCGTCGTAGCTAACGATATCTTCAGCACCGGCTTCCAGCGCCGCTTCCATCACCACGTCTTCATCCAGGCCCGGTGCGTAAGTGATTACGCCCTTCTTGGTGAACAGGTAAGCTACCGAGCCATCGGTACCCAGGTTACCACCACACTTGGTGAAGGCATGACGCACTTCGGCCACGGTACGGTTACGGTTGTCACTCAGGCATTCAATCATGACGGCAGTACCGCCCGGGCCGTAGCCTTCATAAATGATGGTTTCCATGTTGGAATCATCATCACCACCCACGCCGCGCGCGATGGCACGGTTCAGGGTGTCGCGCGTCATGTTGTTGGACAGCGCCTTGTCGATCGCCGCACGCAGACGCGGGTTAGCCCCCGGATCGCCACCGCCCAGTTTCGCGGCGGTCACCAGCTCGCGAATAATTTTGGTGAAAATTTTACCGCGCTTGGAATCCTGCGCTGCCTTGCGGTGCTTGGTGTTGGCCCACTTACTATGACCTGCCATAAAAAATCTCCGAAAAAAATTACTGGACTGAATTAATCACAAACTCTTCAATCGCCTGCTGATTGCTCCAGGACTTGGTCAACTTCACGGCCTGCGCCGCCTCAAGCCACTGGTAGGCGTGATGTTCGGTAATCACCGGATCGCGCTCTTCAGGCAAAGCCAGACAGAACCAATGCTCTTTATTGCGCGTGGTTCCCGGGGCATAGCGATGTCGCAAATGGACAAAGAGTTCAAACTCCACACAGCGCTGGCAATCGAACAACGGCAGATTCTCTGCTTCGATATCGATGCCGACTTCTTCCATGACCTCACGCCGGGCGGCATGCGGCGGCGACTCATCTTCCTCCAGGCTGCCGGTCACCGACTGCCAGAATTCAGTATCATCGCGCCGCTGTAACATCAGCACCCGGCCACTGGAGATGGCATAAATCACTACCAGAATAGACTCGGGTCGCTTGTAGCTCATCACTCGCTCTCTTGTTCAGAGGCTTTTTTCACCACACAAATTCCCAGCTCCTGCAGCGACGCCGGGTTGGCGAAGCTCGGCGCTTCGGTCATCAAGCAGGCCGCTGCGGTGGTTTTCGGGAAGGCGATGACGTCACGAATATTGTCGGTACCGGTCAGCAGCATCACCAGACGATCCAGGCCGAAAGCCAGGCCGGCGTGTGGCGGCGTGCCGTACTTCAGCGCGTCCAGCAGGAAGCCAAACTTCTCGCGCTGTTCGTGCTCGTTAATGCCGAGGATGCTAAATACCGTCTGCTGCATTTCGCTGCGGTGAATACGCACTGAACCGCCGCCCACTTCATAGCCATTGATAACCATGTCGTAAGCGTTGGCAATGGCCGCGGTTGGCGTGGTTGCCAGCGCTTCCGGGCTCATGTCGCGCGGTGCGGTGAACGGATGGTGCATCGCCGCCAGGCCGCCCTCGCCGTCCTCTTCGAACATTGGGAAATCGATCACCCACAGCGGTGCCCAGCTGTCCAGTTTGGTCAGTTGCAAGTCGCGCCCCAGCTTCAGACGCAGCGCGCCCATCGCATCGGTCACAATCTTGAAGCTGTCGGCGCCGAAGAACAGAATGTCGCCGGACTGCGCGTTAGTGCGCGCCAGGATCGCTTCCAGCACTTCTGCGCTGAGGAATTTGGCGATCGGGCTCTGTACGCCTTCCATGCCGGCAGCACGGTCATTGACCTTCAACCAGGCCAGGCCTTTGGCGCCATAGATGTTAACGAAAGCGCCGTACTCGTCGATCAGTTTACGCGTCAGCTGCGCGCCGCCAGGAACGCAAATCGCGGCTACGCGGCCTTTGGCATCGTTAGCCGGGCCGGAGAACACTTTGAACTCGACGTCCTTCACCAGGTCGGCAACGTCCACCAGTTCCAGTGGGTTACGCAGGTCCGGTTTGTCCGAGCCGTAACGGCGCATCGCTTCTTCGAAGGTCATGATCGGGAAATCACCCAGATCTACGTTCTTCACGTCCAGCCACAGTTCACGCGCAAGTTTCTCCATCACTTCACGCACCTGTTCGGCGGTCATGAAAGAGGTTTCCACGTCGATTTGGGTAAATTCAGGCTGACGGTCAGCACGCAGGTCTTCGTCGCGGAAGCATTTAACGATTTGATAGTAGCGATCGAAACCGGACATCATCAGCAACTGTTTGAACAGCTGTGGTGACTGCGGTAACGCATAGAATTTGCCTTTATGTACCCGGCTCGGTACCAGGTAGTCGCGGGCACCTTCCGGCGTGGCTTTGGTCAACATCGGCGTTTCGATATCGAGGAAGCCGTGGCTGTCCATAAAGCGACGCACAAAGCTGGTGATTTTGGCGCGGGTTTTCAGGCGGTCGGCCATTTCCGGACGACGCAGATCCAGGTAGCGGTATTTCAGGCGTGCTTCTTCACTGTTGACCTGGTTGGAGTCCAGTGGCAGAGGCTCGGAACGGTTGATGATCTCCAGTGCGTGGGCGAACACTTCCACTTCGCCGGTGGCCATATCTTTATTGATCTGGCTGTCCGGACGCGCACGCACGGTGCCGACGATCTGGATGCAGAACTCATTGCGCAGGTCGTACGCCTTATCGAACGCGGCCTTCTGGTCCGGATCGAAAAACACCTGCACGATGCCTTCGCGGTCGCGCATATCAATAAAGATCAGGCCGCCCAGATCGCGACGACGGTTGACCCAACCACACAAAGTGACTTCCTGGCCCACGTGAGACAGATTCAACTGCCCGCAATATTCAGTACGCATACGCTATCCTTTTGGCTTAAGCCGATGCCGCGCGGGCTTTAGCGCCTGCCACGCGGCTGTTTTCTGATGATTTCTGATGAACTCTACTTATTACCCGGTTTGAAGTCTGTTGCATACCAACCCGTGCCCTTTAACTGGAAACCGGTGGACGAAATCAGCTTGGTTAACGCGGGCTGCCCACACGCCGGACAATCTGTCAGCGGCGCATCGGAAAATTTTTGCAGTTTCTCTAACCGAAGGCTGCAAGCACCACATGCATATTCATAAATCGGCATAGGTCGTCGGAGTAAAGTGTGTTGAAAAAAGGCGATCATTATAAAGGAAATTCATGCGCCAGATAAGTGCGAACACAGCTTTGTTGCAGCACTAAATGACGTGTTTTTGCTCGAAGCAACACATTGATTAACAAATTTCCCATTAACCCGTGACGCTTTTTTCACGTAGCCTGAATCGACGCCTGTTTAGCGCGCCGGCTCCCCTGCGCGTATTTTACCCACCTCGTAACGAGATATTCCCATGTTAAAACTTGATGCTAAAACCACGGCCCTGGTATTGATTGATTTACAAAACGGCATACTGCCTTATGCCGGTGGGCCACACAGCGCCGAGAGCGTGGTTGCCCATGGTGCACAGTTGGCGGCACACTTTCGTTCGCTGGGTGCGCCAGTTGTCCTGGTGCGCGTTGGCTGGTCAGATTCCTTTGCCGAAGCGCTGAAACAGCCGGTGGATCACCCCTCCCCAGCGCCTGCAGGCGGGTTGCCGGCCAACTGGTGGGAATTCCCCACGTCGCTGGCGGTTAACGACAGCGACATTCTGGTGACCAAACGCCAATGGGGCGCATTTTACGGCACCGATCTTGAGCTGCAACTGCGTCGCCGCGGTATTAAATCCATCGTGCTGGGGGGCATTGCCACCAACATTGGCGTGGAGTCTACCGCCCGTGCCGCCTGGGAACACGGCTATGAATTGGTGATCGCCGAAGACCTGTGCAGCGCACCCAATGCTGAAATGCACCAGTTTGCTTTCAACAACATCTTCCCGCGTCTGGCGCGCGTTCGCAGCACCCGTGAAATTCTTGCCGCATTCGGCGAGTAACGTTAACTTGTAGGGGCGCCGCATGTTGCGCCCACGTTTGACTGACAGGGATAATTAAGGAAGATGCCAGCTTGATGTATATCGGACTCCCCCAGTGGCAACACCCGGCCTGGAACCGTATTGGGCTACGCGATCTGGCGGATTACAGCCGCTACTTTAACTGCGTGGAAGGCAATACCACCTTCTACGCGTTACCTAAACTTGAAATCGTCCAGCGTTGGCGCGACATGACCACCGACGATTTTCGCTTCTGTTTCAAATTTCCCGCCACCATCAGCCATCAGGCCGCACTACGCAACTGTGACGCCGAGTTAAAAGCCTTTTACCAGTGCCTGAGCCCGGTTCATCAACGTATCGGCCAGCTTTGGCTACAACTGCCCGCCGCGTTCGGCCCGGCGGAGTTACCGGCGATGTGGCAATTTTTTGACGCCTTGCCAAAAGAGTTTACCTACGGGGTGGAAGTACGCCACCCGGCATTCTTTGGCAAGGGTGAAGAAGAACGACGGCTGAATCAGGGGTTGCATCAGCGTGGTATCAACCGGGTGATCCTCGACAGCCGGCCAGTGCATCACGCCGTGCCCAACAGCGCGGCAGTGCGCGATGCACAGCAGAAAAAACCCAAACTGCCGGTACACGCACTGGTCACCGCCAACAATCCACTGGTACGTTTTATCGGCGGCGATGTGTTGCAGGATAACCTGCGCTGGTTCGACGCCTGGCAGCAGAAACTGCCCAGTTGGCAATCTCAACATCAGCCCTTCTTGTTTATCCATACGCCGGATAACGGCGATTCCCCGCAACAGGCCCAGAAAATCTGGCAACAGCTTTATCAGGCTATTCCGAATTTACCGCCCCCACCCGACTGGCCCGAGCAGGATGCACTGTTTTGACCTATTAATCTGACCAATAACATCAGATTTTTCCTCGCGACAGTGAATGCAATGGCGGCTATGATGCTGGCTGCCAGTTTTGGTTAGGGAATGGAGTTAAAAATGGTAAGCGCGCTTTATGTCGTGCTCGGCGCAATGTTGTTGATCAAGCTATCTTATGACGTGGTTAGGCTAAGGATGCAATACCGTGTCGCTTACGGAGACGGCGGGTTTTACGAGCTACAAACCGCCATCCGCGTTCACGGCAATGCCGTAGAATACATTCCTATCGCCGCCGTTTTGCTGGTGATCATGGAGATGAACGGCGCTGAAGTATGGATGATCCATATTTGTGGCCTGATGTTGATGGCCGGCCGTCTGGTGCATTATTACGGTTTACGCAATCGTGAAGTCCGCTGGCGCCGTTCCGGCATGACTGCTACCTACCTTTCGTTGGTGTTAATGGTACTGGCCAATATTTTCTATCTGCCGTGGGATATTATTTTCAGCCTTCATTGATCCCCGCACGACCTCAGGCGGTTACGCCGCCTGCTTCCGCTGCTCTTTCTTGCCATTTTCTGTTAGCATATGCGCCTTCGAATTCTGAACTGATTTGCCGCCATGCCAAACCGCGATACTCTTTTTTCTGCCCCAATCGCCAAACTGGGCGACTGGACCTTCGACGAACGCGTCGCTGAAGTGTTCCCTGACATGATCCAGCGTTCCGTTCCCGGCTATTCCAATATCATTTCAATGATTGGCATGCTGGCCGAACGTTTCGTTCAGCCCGACAGCCAGGTGTATGACCTCGGCTGTTCACTGGGCGCAGCAACGCTGTCGATGCGAAGGAATATCAAGGTGGCGGGTTGTAACATCATTGCCGTCGACAATTCCCCGGCGATGGTTGAACGCTGCCGCCGCCATATTGACGCCTTCCGCGCCGACACCCCGGTAGAAGTGATTGAGGCTGATATTCTCGATATCAAAATAGAAAACGCCTCAATGGTAGTGTTGAACTTCACCCTGCAATTCCTGGAGCCGGCTGACCGACTACGCCTGCTGGAACAGGTTTATCGTGGGCTGCGTCCGGGCGGTGCACTGGTGCTGTCGGAGAAATTCAGTTTTGAAGATGCCGACGTCGGCGAGCTGCTGTTCAACATGCATCACGATTTTAAACGCGCCAACGGCTACAGCGAACTGGAAATCAGCCAGAAACGCAGCATGCTGGAAAACGTCATGCTGACTGACTCCGTAGCCGCCCACAAGACACGTTTGAAGCAGGCCGGTTTTGAACATGCCGAAGTCTGGTTCCAATGCTTTAACTTCGGTTCACTGATCGCCCTGAAATCGGAGGCGGCAGCATGATTGAGTTTGGTGATTTTTATCAACGCATCGCAAAAAGCAACCTCAGCCACTGGCTCGATACCCTGCCCGCGCAGCTCAGCGCCTGGCAACGTGAGTCGCTGCACGGCAAGTTCAAACAGTGGTTTAATTCGGTTGAACACCTGCCGACACTGACGCCGACCCGTCTGGATTTACTGGACGGCGTGCGTGCCGAGATGGACGCCCCTCTGTCACCAGGTCAGTTGGAGGGCATCGAAAAGATGCTGCGTACCATGATGCCGTGGCGTAAAGGGCCGTTCTCGCTGTATGGCATCAATATCGACACTGAATGGCATTCCGACTGGAAATGGGATCGCGTTTTACCGCACATTTCACCGCTGGCCGGCCGTACCATTCTTGACGTTGGCTGCGGCAGCGGCTATCACCTGTGGCGCATGCTTGGCGCTGGCGCACAGTTGGCGGTCGGCATTGACCCGATGCAGCTGTTCCTGTGTCAGTTCGAAGCCGTGCGTAAACTGCTGGGCGGCGATCAGCGCGCTCATCTGTTGCCGCTCGGCATTGAGCAACTGCCTGAATTGGCCGCCTTCGATACGGTATTTTCGATGGGCGTGCTGTACCACCGCCGCTCACCGTTGGATCACCTCTACCAGTTGAAAAACCAATTGGTCAACGAAGGTGAACTGGTGTTAGAAACGCTGGTGATAGAAGGCGACCGCAATCAGGTATTGGTGCCTGGCGATCGTTATGCGCAAATGCGTAACGTCTATTTTATTCCGTCGGCAGAAGCACTGAAGTGCTGGCTGGAGAAGTGCGGTTTCGTCGACGTGAAAATCGCCGACATGTGTGTAACCAGCACTGAAGAGCAACGCCGCACCGACTGGATGACCAGCGAGTCACTGGCCGAGTTCCTCGATCCTGAAGATCCGAGCAAAACTATCGAAGGCTACCCTGCCCCACTGCGTGCCGTGCTGGTGGCCCGGAAGCCTTAAACAGAAACAAAATCAGCGCCATCCCCCTTATTCTCAGGAGATGGCGTGATTGTTATTATTTTCGCAAGGCTTCCAGCACATCCTTTTCCAACACGCCGCTGGATTTGCATTCAAAAGGTTTTACCTTGTCATTGCCATCCGGCGTTGTCAGTTCCGCCACACCGTTAACCTGTACTATCACATGGCTCCCTTCCCCTGCAGAATAAACCTGTATCAGAATTCGGTACTCCTCAGTCAAGTTTGTGGGGGTTGCTTGATCGGTACAATCCAGATAGAGCTGTGCCAACTCGGCATCGCTGCCTGTGACCCCAACAACACCCAAATGCGAGTCTGTCAGCGTCAGGGTTATCCCTTTTACACCCAGTGCAACAACCACCCGATCAAACAGTTCGGCGGGCTTCCTATTACCGATTAAAGTGGGATTGGCGGTCTCAGCGACACGGGGAGCAGCAGAAGAACTCCCTCCCGCTGGCTGATTCCCCGTTTTTGTCGGCCCATAGACAGACACACAGCCCGTCAACATCAGTATCGTAATAACCCATCGCTCACCTGTAATACAACGTTGCGCAGGCCGTTAAACTGCAAACCAGATAGATAATAACCAAATAACGCATGCTGCTCTCCTTAGCGGTAATAGGCTGCAACACAGCCGGATAATTGAAGGCAGGCCACCAGCAGGCAAATAAAATAGAATTTCATGACTCCTCCATAACGACGCAGGTCCCTTTGATTAAGGCGGCCATTCACCATGGCCTGTCGCCGAGGTTACCGCGCCGGGTATATGGCGGTCACACAAAGCCGTTTGTGCCAGCGCTGACAGACTGATATCAATACTTCAGGCAAACATGGCATTGATTTATAAACATAAAAAAGCCCCGGCAATTTGCCGGGGCCAGGTATTTTCGACCGAACAACGGGGCTTTCAGCCCGGAAAGGGTTTGGCCATCTGCGTTAGGCGCTTTGCACCAGCGGATCGACCAGCGCCAACGAGTTTTTCATTGCTTCGACCATTTCGCCATCCACGCAATAATGGCTGAATTCATCAAACTCACTGTCTGAACACATGGTCACGCCGGCTTTGCGATAACGCATGGTCGAAGGCACCGCATGACCGGATGAGCTGTGCAGCTCCTGAATGCCGATATCGACAAATTTATGCAGATTGCTCAAGCGCACGCCGGCACCGGCCATAATTACCGGCCCCTGACTGGCCAGCAGCAGATCACGCAGCAAGGGTAAACCCAACTCTGCGTTTTGCTGTTGGCCCGAGGTCAGTATCCGCGCCACGCCCAACTGAGTGAGTTGACTGAGCGCGACCATCGGGTTCTGGCACATATCAAATGCGCGGTGAAAGGTCACCGCCATATTGCCACTCAAGCGCATCACTTCGCGCATGCGCGGCAGATCGATATGCCCTTCTTCATCCAGCATGCCGACCACCACACCGGCAAACCCCATATCGCGGATCTGCGCAATATCATGCTTGATCACATCAAAATCGACCGCCCCATAGCAAAAATCCCCACCGCGCGGACGAACAATAGGATGCACCGGCACGCTGACTCTGTCGCGCGCCAGGCGTAATGAGCCGTAGCTGGGTGTCAAACCGCCCTCGCTCGGGCTGGCGCACAATTCTATGCGGTCGGCACCTGCCCGCTCAGCCGTCAGCGCGCAATCGACGCTATAGCAACAAACTTCCAGTTTTATCATTGTCACCCCCAGATGACGGCTAACCTGCGACGGCAATTGTTAATTTTTCAATTTATCTCTTAGGCTGATAAAGAGGTATCAACCTATACAGGGTAGTAACTATGGCATTCAATTTTGATCAATGGGTAGACCGTAGTCACAGTGACAGCGTTAAGTGGGATAAATATCGCGACCGCGACATTATTCCACTCTGGGTTGCCGATACCGACTTCCCGTCACCGCCGGCCATCATCGACGCATTACAGCAGCGCATAGCGCATGCGGTATTCGGTTACAGTCATCCCTCCCCTGAACTTATTGAGGTTTTTACCCGCCGCATGCTGGAACGCTACGGCTGGCGTATCAACCCCGACTGGCTGATTTTTCTGCCCGGTCTGGTTTGTGGTCTTAATTTATGCGTGCGCGCCTTTACCGCCGAAGGAGAAGGCACACTGGCACCGTCGCCAATTTATCCTCCGTTTCGCAAAGCGGCGAAATTCGCCGGACGCCCCCAGTTACCGGTGCCGTTGACGCTGCACGGCCGTCGCTGGCTGTTGGATTTCAGCGCCATCACCGGGAAGCTCAGTGGCAAAGAGAAATTACTGTTGTTGTGCAACCCGCAAAATCCGGGCGGCACGGTTTATCGACGGCCGGAACTATTGCAGCACCATGCGTTTGCCCTGGCCCATGAGCTGACAGTCTGTTCGGACGAAATTCATTGCGACCTGCTGCTGGAGCCCGGCTGCGAACACATCCCCTTTGCCACCTTAAATGAAGACGCTGCCCAGCGCAGCATCACGCTGATGTCGCCGTCGAAAACCTTCAACATTGCCGGGCTGGGTGCGTCGATGGCGATTGTTCCCAACCCGCAGTTACGTCACAAGCTGACCCGTGCACGCAGCGGCATTGTGCCGGAGGTGGACCTACTGGCGCTGATTGCCGCCCAGGCCGCCTACCAGCATGGCCAAGACTGGCTGGACGCGCTGTTGATTTATCTGCGCGCCAACCGTGATTTGGTAACCGAGCGTATTAATGCCATGCCCGGCCTGCTGTTGCAGCCTATCGAAGCGACCTATCTGGCCTGGATCGATTGCAGCCAACTGAGGGTCGATAACCCGCACGCCTTTTTTGAACAGGCTGGCGTCGGGTTAAGTCCGGGGCTGGATTTTGGCAACCGACATTTCGTCCGTTTGAATTTCGGTTGTCGGCGCGAACTGCTGACTCAGGCGCTGGATCGCATGATGCTGGCTACCCAGGCGCTGATGTCGAATTAGGCTTGCTCGCTGGCGACGATGTCCCGGATGGAATAAGGATGAAATTTGATAGTCACAGTCCCATCGGTGATCGCCAGCGTCGGGTTAGGTAAACGTTCGCCCTCGCCCTGCGGTGAACTCTGTTTCAATTTAATCCCGGGTGCCAGCAACGCTTCATCAGGCAGATGACTCAACGCCCGCGCATACAAGGTGGCCGGTTCGCCACGCAGCACCAGCTCCACATGTTCCCAGCCCTCGTGCGGATAACGTTTATCGCCGGGATATGGCAGTTCCACGCAGTCGATCAACCATGGTCCGACGTTGATCGGTTGCTGGAGATCAAACAAACAAATAGGGCGACCATTTATCATCGACTCTGACAGCAGTGAGCCGCACTGTAGCAAGCCCTGCCGCCAGCGATCGGCCGTGGTATTTTGATGGCAACGTACCGAAATATGATCCGCCGTAAACTGGGACAAATCCAAATGCAGCTTATCGGCAAACTGGTACAGCAATAGTTCAAAGCGGGGTAAATCCAGCGCTAAATCGTTAAGTTCGGCCATTGCCGGGAAAGTGCTCATAGCGTCCTCGATACTGCGGAAAGCGGTGTTCAGGAGGTGTAATTTACACGTCTGAGACGCTGCTAGCCACCCGGCTGACGCGGCAAGTTAATATTTTTTGCTCTCAAATAGCGCGACAAGATAACAGGGTTATTCCCTGAACATAAAAAGCACAAAAGAATAATTTTCACGTTTTTTATTACACTGCTAATTTTACTTTATCAGATTTTAATTTCTGAGAAAGACTATCGCATAAGTTTATAGCTTTTTCTTATGAACAGACCACTGAAGATATTGCTAACTTATTAAGTCAAACATTTCACCACTGCCAACATTCATAAATGCTTAAAAAATAGTTAATTCATACGTAGCAAAAAACAATCAGGAATAAAACACCATTTAAAAACACGCATCAACACCTTGTTAGTTAAAGGCTTTGCAATAAATAAAGCATGAGAATCTTCCTAAACACGAGTGTGGTAATTGCTTGAAAATATCAATTGAGCTACTTTAGAGAAAATTGAGTCAGAGATAATCACTTATGTTCCTCTTAATAGTTTCTTTGCTGTTGGTAGTTATTGCTGCCTATGCGATATATCGTCATTTTAAATCACGTCGTAATAACACGCTGGATGCCAGCCGCCGAAACAAAAAGCACTAGTCCTGCTGACTCCATTTTATCCCATCCATGTTTTTCTCGTATGCCGTTCACTCTGCCTCCGTCACTCATTGTAGACGGTCATTAATAAACCAGGACTTTCACCTAATCCTCCCGCGCCAACTGCTGACGTACCCCATCAAATCAGTTACAATTACAGGCTGTTTTGTGGTGGGCCGCCGTCTTGACGCGCAGCCAGGAAACCACCTTTGAATCCCGCAGGGGCATGGCATACGGCCCCTCGTTCGTCATTAAGGTAATCCGGTGAATATTCAGGTTCTTCTTTCAGATAAAGTCAGCCAGGCGTTGATTGCCGCAGGCGCGCCAGCCGATTGCGAAGCGCAGGTCCGTCAATCAGCAAAAGCACAGTTCGGTGATTATCAGGCCAATGGCGTGATGTCCGTCGCCAAAAAACTCGGCATGCCGCCGCGTCAGTTGGCGGAAAAAGTGGTGCAACTGCTTGACCTCGGCGACGTCGCCAGCAAAGTGGAAATCGCCGGCCCCGGCTTTATCAATATTTTCCTGAACAGCGAATGGGTTGCCCAGCAAGCCGATCGCGTGCTGAGCGCGCCAAAACTGGATATTGCGCCGGTCAAGCAACAAACCATCGTTATTGACTACTCTGCCCCCAACGTGGCGAAAGAAATGCACGTCGGCCACCTGCGCTCTACCATTATCGGTGACGCCGCCGCACGTACCCAGGAGTTCCTGGGCCATAAGGTGATCCGCGCTAACCACGTTGGCGACTGGGGCACCCAGTTCGGCATGTTAATCGCCTATCTGGAAAAAATGCAGAACGAGAACGCCAGCGATATGGGTCTGTCCGACCTGGAACAGTTCTACCGCGAAGCGAAAAAGCACTATGACGAAGACACCGATTTTGCCGAACGCGCTCGCGCCTATGTGGTGAAGTTGCAAGGTGGCGATCAGTACTGTCTGAAGATGTGGCGCAAGCTGGTCGACATTACCATGGCGCAAAATCAGCTGACCTATAACCGTCTGAATGTCACCCTGACCGAAGACGACGTGATGGGTGAAAGCCTGTACAACTCGATGCTGCCGGGGATTGTTGCCGATCTCAAGGCCAAGGGGCTGGCGGTGGAAAGCGAAGGCGCCACCGTGGTATTCCTCGATGAATACAAGAATAAAGACGGCGAGCCTATGGGCGTCATCATCCAGAAAAAGGATGGCGGCTACCTGTACACCACTACCGATATCGCCTGTGCCAAATACCGTTATGAAACGCTGGGCGCCGATCGTGTGCTGTATTACATCGACTCACGTCAGCACCAGCACCTGATGCAGGCCTGGACCATCGTGCGTAAAGCCGGTTATATACCGGACTCGCTGTCGCTGGAACACCACATGTTCGGCATGATGCTGGGTAAAGATGGCAAGCCGTTCAAAACCCGTTCAGGCGGCACGGTGAAACTGTCCGATCTGCTGGACGAAGCGGTGGATCGCGCCGGCAAACTGATCGCCGAGAAAAACCCGGACATGCCGGCAGAAGAAATGCAAAGCCTGGCCAATGCCGTTGGCATCGGTGCGGTAAAATACGCCGACCTGTCAAAAAGCCGTACTACCGATTACATCTTCGACTGGGATAACATGCTGGCGTTTGAAGGCAATACCGCACCTTATATGCAGTATGCCTATACCCGCGTTGCCTCGGTGTTCAAACGTGCCGGTGTCGATGAAAGCAATCTGACCCTGCCACTGGTCATGACCGAAGAGCGTGAAATCACGCTGGCAACTCGTCTGCTGCAGTTTGAAGAAGTGATCACCACAGTAGCGCGCGAAGGCACCCCACACGTAATGTGTAGCTACCTGTATGACCTCGCGGGCCTGTTCTCCAGCTTCTATGAGCACTGCCAGATCCTCAATGCGGATAGCGAAGAAGCGCGTCAGAGCCGCCTGAAACTGGCATTGCTGACCGCCAAAACGCTGAAAGCCGGTCTGGATACGCTGGGTATCGAAACCGTCGAACGCATGTAACCTCTCGGGTTGAATACGAAAAAGGGTCGCCATGGCGACCCTTTTTTATGCTTTGGCAACGACAATATTCGTTTATGCCACCCGGCGTGCAAAGTCGCGTGGCCGGAAGCCCAATCCAGCCAATACGCCAAAGTAAGCCACCACGCCGGTGACCACCACTACCGCCAGACGCAGCAAGCGCTCCAGCATATTGCCCTGATCCCAGGCAGGCATTAGCCACATTACACCGACCAGTACCACCGACATCACCATCACCGCAATCACCAGCTTGGTCAGGAACATCGCCCAACCCGGCTGCGGGTGGAAAATTTTCTGCTTACGCAACTGCCAGTACAACAACGAAGCGTTAAGGCAAGCCCCGAGACCAATCGACAGCGAGAGCCCGGCATGTTTCAGTGGGCCGATAAACATCAGGTTCATCACCTGGGTCAATATCAGGGTGATAATGGCGATTTTAACCGGGGTTTTAATGTCTTGGCGCGAATAGAATCCCGGCGCCAGCACCTTGACCACGATTAATCCCATCAGCCCGACCGAATAGGCCACCAGCGCACGCTGAGTCATAGCGGCATCAAAGGCACTGAACTTGCCGTACTGGAACAACGAAACGGTCAACGGCTTGGCCAGGATCCCCAGCGCGATAGCACTCGGCAACGCCAGCAGGAAGCACAGACGCAGCCCCCAGTCCATCAGTCGGGAATATTCATCGTGGTTACCGCTGGAGAAACTTTTTGCCAGCGACGGCAACAAAATAGTGCCCAATGCCACGCCCAACACCCCGGAAGGAAACTCCATCAGACGGTCGGCATAGTACATCCAGGAAACCGATCCCGAGACCAGGAACGAGGCAAAAATGGTATTGATGATCAGTGAAATCTGGCTAACCGAAACGCCAAAAATCGCCGGCCCCATCTGACGCATCACACGCCATACGCCGGCATCACCAAGTTTGATACGCGGCAGTACCAACATGCCGATCTTCTTCAGATGCGGCAGTTGATAACCCAGTTGCAGCACCCCGCCGACCACCACCGCCCAGGCCAGCGCCATCACCGGTGGATTGAAGTAAGGCGCGGCAAACAGCGCGAAACCGATCATGCTGACGTTCAGCAAGGTAGGCGCAAACGCCGGGATCGAAAAACGGTTCCAGGTATTGAGGATCGAGCCGACCAGCGAGGCCAGCGAAATCAGCAAAATATAGGGGAAAGTAACGCGCAGCAGCGACGACGTCAGTGCAAATTTGTCCGGCGAGTCGACAAAGCCCGGTGCGGTAATATAGATAACCCAGGGGGCGGCCAACATCCCCAACACCGTGACCAACGCCAGTATCAGCGTCAGCAGACCAGAAACGTAGGAGATAAAGGTACGTGTCGCCTCTTCACCCTGCTGGCTTTTATATTCGGCCAGGATCGGCACAAAGGCTTGAGAAAATGCGCCCTCGGCAAAAATACGCCGCAGCAGGTTGGGCAGTTTGAACGCCACGAAGAAGGCATCTGTTGCCATTCCGGCGCCAAATACCCGCGCCACGATAGCGTCACGGGCAAAGCCCAGCACCCGCGAAAACATCGTCATAGAGCTGACGGCGGCCAACGATTTTAGTAGGTTCATGTGGTTTTTCTGATGTGCCCTGTAAATGTCGACGCCTGCATCAGCAGGCGTCAGTAAAACTATCGGCTAAGTGTACCCATCCGCGGCAGAATAGCTACCGTCATATGTTACATGGGGTTACCCTATAAACCGACATCACGCAGCATTTTTTCAATCACCCTTTGAGCAGCAATCGCCTGCTCTCCGGCGGTTTCCGGCACCGTCTGGTTGCTGACAGACATAATGAAATGGCGGACTGCGCCGTCAAAGCCGCGCTGTGCCAGGGTGGTCTGCCAGCCTGGCGCCGGTTGCTCCAGCACGCCTTGTGAATCTTCTCGCAGCCACTGGCGCATATCGCTCAACTGATAGACCGCGCCGTCGGTGACTGCCTGCACGCTTTCGCGCTGGCTGCCGGCTCGGCGATGCATACTGGTGGTCACCAGAGTTTCCCCGCACTCAAAATGATGCTCGGCATACATCAACGCACCGGCCTCCGTGGCTCGCAGGCTACCGCTGAGTAACTTCCCCTCACCGCCGCCCAGCCACAGCGCGGTATCCACCACGTGCAGATAATCGTCCAGCAGGGTAAAGCGCAGGCTGTTTGGTCCGACGCTGTCGGCACGGTGTTTGTCCATGCGAATCGATGCCGGTTGCTGCATCTGTTGCTTCAACTGACGATATAACGGCGTAAAACGACGGTTAAAACCCACCATCAGCGTTTTGCCCTGTTTTTCAGCCAGGGCGAGCAGCTGCTCACCTTGTTCAACCGTCTCCGCCAGCGGCTTGTCGACATAGACGTGAACGCCGTAACGCAGTAATTCGCCAATCACCTGAAAATGGCTGGCGGTACTGCTGTGCACAAAAACGGCATCGCATTGCTGAGCCAAAGTGTCCAGCCCCGAAAAACAGGCCATCCGATAGCTGTCGCAAATCGGCTGTGCCTTTTGCTGGTTGGGGGAAAAGCCGCCGACCAGCGTCCAGTCTGCCGCCTGACTCAGGATCGGTAAATAGGCTTTTTGTGCAATGCCGCCCAACCCCACGACGCCAACGCGTAATTTGGTCATTCGCTCTCCCGCAGCAAAAATGCCTGCAATTGCTGTTTTAACTGTGCCACTTCGTTTTCCAATATGCTCACGCGCTGGCTCAATTCAGTGTTATTTTCCGGTGCAGCTTCTGCCGGTGCCTCGTCAATCTGGCCGCAGAACAAATGCATAAATCGGCTTTCACGCTTGCCCGGCTCGCGCGCCAAACGCACCACAAAGGGGCCATCCTCTCGGGTGCTCAGATTCGTCAGCACCTGCTCTACTTCAGTCACGTCATTAAACTCATGCATGCGGTTAGTGCGGGTGCGCAGTTCACCGGGAGTTTGCGCGCCACGTAACAACAAGGTGGCAACCACCGCCACCTCGGCCGCAGACAGTTTTAACTGACCAAACTCCGAATTACAGAAGCGGTGCTCATATTTGACCACTCGATTGCCGAAGCCGCTGAGGGTGCGCAGAAAATGTTTCTTTAGCAACAGGTCGAGAATTTGCTGAACTTCACTTTCCGTCAGTTCCATCACCGGCTCGCGGTTGGTTTTCTGGTTGCAGGCAAGCTGGATACCATTGAGGGAAAGAGGGTACTGGTCCGGGGTCGTAACCTGCTTTTCCAGCAGGCAGCCAATCACCCTGGCTTCTTTAGCGCTTAATTCATATTTCATTATTTGGCCTCAGCGTGGCGGTAGCCATTCTTTATTGGTTAATGCCGTCAGTACGTGATCCTGCCACTGCCCATCAATCAGCAGATAGTCCTTGGCATAACCTTCACGTTCAAATCCCAGGCGGGTCAACAACGCGCCGCTGCGCTGATTGTGCGGCATATAGTTGGCCATAATGCGGTGCATTCGCTGCTGACGCAGCATATAGCGGATAGCGGACTGCAGCGCTTCATACATCAGCCCTTGCCCCTGCCATTTTTCGGCCAGTGAATAACCGAGGAAACAGGCATGGAAAGAACCACGCAGCACATTGCTGAAGTTCGCCACGCCCAGCACTTCATGCTCTTCCTGATCGAGCAGGATAAAATAGTAGGCGCTGCCCTGCTTTTGCATTTCGGTGATCATCCCCAGCCGTGCCTGCCAGCCGGAAGGATAACAATGGCTTTCATCCCGGACAGGTTCCCAGGGCTTAAGGAAGGCTCGGTTTTCGGCATAGTATTCCGCCAGCCGGTAGGCATCGCGTTCATGAACTAAACGGACAACCAGCCGATCGGTGGTGAGGCGTACTTTTGGTGATGCAGAGCGGTAGCCAAACATCATTTCCCCCGCGGTCAGAACGGTTCGATAAGAAGTATTTATTGGGCGCATGTCTGGATATTCATCCTGCGACGAACCTATCCTGGGCCATTATTTTTTAAACAGCGGCGCAGAACCGCACTTACCCTCATTTAATATAACCGTAGCCTGCCCCGGAGGTAAAATCCCGACAGCTCAGTAAATAAGCGATTAGCCATTTTACGGCTATTTTCGTGCTGTTTTGCCGTGCAGGTAACGTATTGACGATAAAAAAATATTATCTTCCTCGCCCCTATCGGCAATCCGGGAATGGGTACAAACTAGAGCGGTCGCACTCCTCTCCCCCTTAATTGCTCGTGGTGAAGCATGTCTCTGGTATCGCAAGCTCGGAGCTTGGGTAAGTATTTTCTATTACTCGATAACCTGTTAGTGGTTTTAGGCTTTTTTGTCGTCTTTCCACTTATTTCGATTCGCTTTGTCGATCAGCTTGGCTGGGCGGCCGTGGTGGTCGGTGCAGCACTGGGTTTAAGGCAATTGATACAACAGGGATTAGGGATTTTTGGCGGAGCAATCGCCGACCGATTTGGTGCCAAACCGATGATTGTCACCGGCATGCTGATGCGCGCTGCCGGTTTCGCCACCATGGCAATGGCCGATCAGCCCTGGTTACTGTGGTTCTCCTGCGCCCTTTCCGCCCTCGGTGGCACCTTGTTTGACCCACCGCGCACCGCGCTGGTGATTAAGCTCACCCGTCCCCATGAGCGCGGCCGTTTTTACTCCCTGTTAATGATGCAGGACAGTGCCGGGGCGGTGATTGGCGCCCTGATCGGCAGTTGGCTGCTGCAATATGATTTCCACTTCGTTTGCTGGGTCGGCGCGGGTATTTTCGTATTGGCCGCGGGCTGGAACGCCTGGCTGCTGCCGGCATACCGTATTTCTACCGTCCGCACCCCAATGAAGGAAGGCATGATGCGCGTACTGCGCGACCGCCGTTTCCTGACCTACGTGCTGACGCTGACCGGCTACTACATGCTGTCAGTACAGGTGATGCTGATGCTGCCGATCGTGGTCAATGAAATCGCCGGTTCACCCACGGCGGTAAAATGGATGTATGCCATCGAAGCCGCGCTGTCGCTGTCACTGCTTTACCCACTGGCTCGCTGGAGCGAAAAACGTTTTCGGTTGGAACAGCGGTTGATGGCCGGCCTGCTGCTGATGACCCTCAGCCTGATGCCGGTTGGGCTGGCAACCAGCCTGCAGGGCGTCTTTACTCTGATCTGCTGTTTCTATCTCGGTTCCATTATCGCCGAGCCTGCGCGTGAAACCCTCAGCGCCTCGCTGGCCGATCCCCGCGCACGCGGCAGCTATATGGGATTCAGCCGCCTGGGGCTGGCATTGGGCGGCGCACTGGGTTATACCGGCGGTGGCTGGATGTACGACACCGGCCACTCGATGAACATGCCGGAGCTGCCGTGGATACTGCTGGGTATCGTGGGATTTATTACCCTGTTTGCACTTTACTGGCAGTTCAACCCGCGCAGCAGCGCACCGGCAATTGCGCCCGGGGGCTAAGGTTTTTCTCTAAGTTGCCAGAAAATCAGCCGAATTTCCTATAGCTGCTATCCTGATAGTAAAAACATAAACAGGAGAAGTTGGTGATGACCGATGAATCAAAATTGCCGCAGTTACTGGAGCACATGGTACTGAACCTGCGCATGCTGTACGCGCGTTCAACCCTGGTAGAAAAAGCGCTGGCCCACATCATTGCTGGAAATGCCGACCTGAAGAGCGACATCATCAAACAGTTGCAGATCGTCAACGCCAGCAACGAACGGGATAAAATCGATCTGGAAGAGGCGCGTATCCACCTGATAGAAGTGATCAATTCCGTTCCAACCCAAAAATAACGCCTGCTTTGGCCCGCGTATTTTGCGCGGGTCATCCAACGATAACGCACCTTCCAACAAGAACTCTTCGCGACAGCCTCAGTATGCTGTGATAACTATTGCTGTTAAAACCTGACAACCGGAGCAAGCATGAAACTGTTTATCTACGATCATTGCCCATTCTGCGTTAAAGCCCGCATGATTTTTGGCCTGAAAAATCTGCCCGTCCGCCTGGTCACCCTGCTCAACGATGATGAAGCCACGCCGATCGGCATGATTGGTAAAAAGATGGCACCCATTCTGCAAAAAGACGACGGCAGTTACCTGCCGGAAAGCATGGATATCGTGCATTACGTCGATCGACTCGACGGTAACCCCCTGCTGACCGGTAAAACCAACCCGGCGATCGCCGAATGGCTACAACGGGTCGGGAGCTACAGCCTCAATTTACTGCTGCCGCGCTTTGCCAACGCCGACTTCGAAGAGTTTGCCACCGACAGCGCCCGCCAGTATTTTACCGACAAAAAGCAGGCTTCAATCGGTGACTTCTCCACGCACCTTGCCGACAGCGCCGATCTGATCGCTCAACTGGAAGCCGATCTCCAGGTGCTTTCCGGGCTGATAGCCTCCCCTGATGCCGTGAACGGTACCCTGTCGGAAGACGATATTCACCTGTTCCCACTGCTACGTTCGCTGTCGATCGTCGCCGGGCTTACGCTGCCGGATAACATCGAAGCCTATCGTAACCGTATGGCGCAGCGCAGTGATATTCCGCTGCTGTTCGATATGGAACAGTGATCACTCGCAATAAGGATATAGCGCGCAAATGTTGAAAATGGTGCTGGTTACCGCCCGCGATCGGGCGAGGTTGAAAGAAATCTCCGCGGTGCTGATCCGTTACGGCCTGCAGGATGTCATTCGCCTGCTGGGCCTGAGCACCCTGCTAAGCGGCGGTGAAGGCGGCGGTGAGCCACAAGATAACCAAACCTTGCCACAACGCTTGCGCGCCGCACTGGAAGCGCTGGGGCCGACCTTCGTCAAATTCGGCCAGATCCTGGCTACCCGCTCAGACCTGTTGGACTCAAGCTGGACCGACGAACTGGATCGCCTGCACAGCCAGGCGACAACCCTGTCATGGCGCGAACTGGCACCGCAAATTACCGCCGACTTGGGGGGTGACCCACACAGCCTGTTCGCCGAGTTTGATGAATCCCCACTGGCCGCCGCATCGATGGCACAGATTTATCGCGCCCGTTTGCACAGCGGTGAAGCCGTAGTGATCAAAGTATTGCGCCCTGGGCTGGCGAAAACCATTCACGCCGATTTACGCCTGCTGGCCTACCTGGCAGAAACCGTGGAACAGCAAAGCCCGGCACTGGCCCGCTACCGTCCGCGCCAGATGGTACGAGCGCTGGCAACCGCGCTTAACCACGAGCTGGACCTGACTCACGAAGGCAATAACTGTGAACGGGTGGCTCAGCAATTTGCTCAACAGCCCGAGGTAGTGATAGCGAAAATTTACTGGCAATGGTCGTCAAAACGTCTGCTGGTACAGGAGTTTCTGCCCGGCATCGCGCCAGAAAATCCGCAGCAATTGGCAACCGCCGGTTTTGATGGCCCGCTTCTGGCACAGCGCGGCGCGCAGGCCTTTATGAAAATGGTGCTGGAACACCGGCTTTATCACGCCGATCCGCACCCGGGTAACGTGATGGCGCTGGCGGATAACCGCGTCGGCTTTATCGATTTCGGTATGGTCGGCCAACTTTCCGAACGGCGGCGTAATCAGTTACTGCTGTTGCTGCAGGCGATTGCCGAACGGGAGTCCGGCGGTATCGTCAATACCTTGATCGCCTGGTCGGACAGCGATCCTTTGGATCTGCTGGATTTGGAACTGGCGGCGCAAAACTTTCTCGATAAGCAGGCGTCGGCAACCCTGACGCTGGGTAAGGCGTTGACCGATCTGCTGGTGATGGCGCGTGAACATCAGTTGGCACTGCCACCGGATCTGGTGTTGCTGTTCAAGGCGTTAATCACCGCAGATGGCGTGTTGCACCGGCTGGATCCCAACTTCGACATCATTACCACCCTGAAACCCATGCTGCAACAGGTGATGCTGCAGCGTTACACCCCTGAAGCTGTGCGTCGACGGATGGTGGCGCTGGGCGGTGAAGCACTGGACGCAGGCGAAGAACTTCCGCAAACCCTGCGACTGCTAATCCGCCGACTAAAACGCGGGCAAATCAGTGCCGACATCAATCTCAAGAACATCAGCCAGTTAAGCAAAGCGCTGGAGCGGGCTGCCGTTACCCTGGCCATTGCCATAGTGACCGCCGCCTTCACGCTGGGTCTGGCGCCCTACCTGATGCAATCTTCGGTGCGGCTATGGGGCATCCCGCTGTTTCCGGCCTTGGGCGCGTTAGCCTGTCTGGGGGGAGTATTGTTGCTGGCATTGCGTTTACGCCGCTGAGCAGTTTCGGCGTTATCCGATAGGTCGTAACGGGTTTTCCGCGCATTATCAATATTATCCGATGTTCCGGAAGAGGCGCGGTATATATACTGCGCCCATGTCAATCGGGGCAGATAGCGGCGCCCCCAACACGTGAGTACTTATGAAAAAGATCCTAATGGGTGTGGCAGCCCTGGCATTTGTTGGCGCATTGGTCGGTTGCAACCAACTGACCCAATACACACTTAGCGAGCAGGAAGTGAACGACTACCTGCAAAAGCATAATGATTACCAGAAGCAGATTGGCGTGCCAGGATTACTGGACGCCAATATCGTGCTGACGCAGTTACAGAGCCAAATTGGCCGTAGCGAACCGGGCAAAGTCACCCTTTCCGGCGATGCGAAAGTGAATATTACCTCGATCCTCGGCCCGCAGACTGCGGATCTGAAGCTGACGCTGAAGGCACAGCCGGTCTATGACCGTGAGCAAGGCGCGGTATTCCTGAAGGACATGGAATTGACCGACTATAGCGTTCAGCCAGAGAAAATGCAGACGGTGATGAAGGCGCTGACGCCTTACCTGAATCAGTCGCTGAAATCCTACTTCGACCAAAAACCGGCCTACGTGCTGAACCCGGATAACAGTAAAACCGAGGCGATGGCCAAGAAACTGGCGAAAGGACTGGAAGTGAAACCGGGCGAATTGGTGATCCCGTTCACCGACTAAGGCTAGCCAGTTTGCAACAAAAAGCCCGCTGATAAGGCGGGCTTAGTTTGGTGACAAACACCCGAAAAACGTGGTTTTCGGGTGTTTGGGATAAACCAGAAGACATAATTCTTTGTTTTTATTAGTACCTAAAACAGTACTTTTAGCTACAAATGACTTTGTCAGCAGTCTGAGCCCGCTGATAAGGCGGGCTGAGTCTTTTCAGGCGGGTAACCCATACCGAGCGCCGCCTGAAACTTGCGCTATTACTGCGGTTCGCTGTAGGTGATTCTACCGGCGTTGCAGTCAAGGATCACGTTATAGGTTTTATCCTGTTTGGTGCCGCGAACCGTCAAAGGAACCTGCCAGACGGCATCTTTACCGGTAATGGCTTCCGGACTGACCCAGGCGATCGGCGTGGCCGTGCCCAGCAGCTTTTTATCCGCATCCCAGCGCGTGATGCGGTTTTGCAGAAAATCGCGTTTTACCTGAGCGGCAACGTCTGCCGGTTGCAAACCCGCGCATTGTGCGACTTTGGCGCTACGTTGCTCCTGTGCCTGCACCGCGGTGGTTAACCCCGCCATGGCCAGCAGTGCTACCGCCAAACTCAGTCCCGTTGTTTTCATATTCCCTCCAGTTGTGATTAACGCTATCCGCAGGCACTGGCCCTTGGCTCACAACTGGTCTGGCTAAAGATCAGCGTTTGGCGAAGGTGATGACAAACAGCTCATCCAGCCCCGGATAGATTTCCTTGATCACCTGCTTCAGTTCGCTGAGCGACATATTTTCCTGCCGGGCATGCTGCTCGGTTAACCCGTCCAGGCGCACCGGAGTGACTGACAGCACTTCAATCTGGCAGAAAAATACGTTGTCTTCATTGCGGCTGACGCGCAACACCTCTCCGGGTTGAAAGTGAGACTCACTGGCATCCCGAATGGTAATGGTCTTGCGCCCGGCCAGAATGTCTGGCTCAAAGCGACTGAAGAAAGTTATTCCACGGCTCATTCTAGATCCTTTTTCATCACATTGCCGCAACATAAGTCGTTATGCTGCCTGCTTTTCTGACGCAGATCCCTCTTTAGTGGTAGCGACAGATTTTTCCGTTTTCACTTTGGCGGTTTTTTTCGGTGCTTCTGTCGGCGCAGCGCCACGCAGAATCTGCCCCAGCACGTCTTTATTCTCCGCCAGGAAGAAGCTGAGCCCTTCGCGCTGCTCATCATCCAGAGTCAGGGGTGACTGCTGCAGCCATTCACCGAGGCTATCTGCCAAATCCAGCATTTTGTCGTAAGCGTCGGCTTCTTTCTTGGTCGCGAAAGTCATCTTTTCCTCACCGTTTCTCACCACCACATATTTAACTTCAACAGCCATGTGTGCATTCCTCAAAGGTTAGAATACTGTATTTTTATACAGTATAAGGTGATTTTACGCAGGGATGCAAGCGCACCCCTGACGCGACTTATTTCAACAACCGCACCTTGCAGTTCTTACCCTTGATTTTTCCCTGCTGAAGCTGTTGCAGTGCCTTGCGGGCGCTTTCCTTGCGGATCGCCACATAGGCATGCACCGGGAACATGTCGATTTTTCCCACTTCCGCCGCCGTCAGCCCGGCATCGCCGGTCAATGCGCCGAGAATGTCACCGGGACGGATTTTGGCCTTGCGCCCACCGTCGATGCACAGGGTGACCATTTCGGCTTCCAGCGTGGTATTCCCCGCACCGCTCAGCTCAGACACCGGCGCCCACTTAACCTTGGTTTGCAAATAGTCTTCAATGGCATGTGCGCGCGTCATTTCCTGCGGTGTACACAGGCTGATCGCCTTGCCGCTCAAACCGGCACGGCCGGTACGGCCAATGCGGTGTACGTGCACTTCCGGATCAAATGCCAGCTCGTAGTTGACTACCAGCTCCAGCTCTTTGATATCCAGACCGCGCGCGGCAACGTCGGTTGCCACCAGCACCCGGCAGCTGCGGTTGGCGAAACGCACCAGCACCTGGTCACGATCGCGCTGTTCCAAATCACCATGTAGCGCCAGCACGTTGATGCCGCGAGATTCCAGCGCTTCATACACGCTCTGACAGTCACGCTTGGTGTTACAGAACACCACACAGGAAGAAGGCTGGTAATGGCGGATTGCCGACACCAGCACCGCAGGACGCTGATCGCGGGTGGTTTCATAGAAACGTTGTTCGATGGTGGTTTGTTCTTCACCGTCGTCCACTTCCACATTTAACGGGCTGCGCTGGACGCGGGCGCTGATACGTTCAATACCGCTCGGGTAGGTTGCCGAGAACAGCAGCGTTTGGCGCTGCGGCGGCGTGTAACTGATCACGTCATCGATGTCATCGGCGAAACCCATGTCCAACATGCGGTCAGCTTCGTCCAGCACCAGCACTTTCAGTTCATCCAGTACCAGCGTTTTCTTACGCAGGTGTTCCTGAATGCGCCCCGGAGTCCCCACCACGATATGCGGGGCATGTACCAGCGAGTCGAGCTGCGGCCCCATCGGCTGGCCGCCGCACAGGGTCAAAATCTTAATGTTTTGGGTGAAGCGCGCCAACCGGCGCAATTCTTTACTCACCTGGTCTGCCAACTCACGCGTCGGGCACAGGATCAGCGCCTGCGCAGCCACCTGAGCTACGTTAATTTTGTCCAGCAGACCAATGCCGAACGCCGCCGTTTTACCGCTGCCGGTTTTTGCTTTGGCACGTACGTCCTGCCCATTCAGGATGGCGGGCAGTGCGGCGGCCTGCACCGGTGTCATTTCGGCATACCCCAGTTCGTTGAGGTTGGCCAACTGTTCGGCTGGCAGCGGCAGGGAAGAAAAAGATACTGTGCTCACGGCGATAACTCTTTATGGCAAATGGAATGGCGGCGTGCTCAAGGCAACGCCGAATCAGCCGCAGATGATAACAGAGATAGGGTGAATTACGGATTTCACGCATAAAAAAAGCCGCCAGCTGCGGCTTTTGGCCAACACATCGGCAGTTCAATAGCCTCCGGCTGCATACGCAAACGTTTTCGTATATACTGCTGGGCCATTATCCGACCGCATTACACTCCACAGATCCAGGTACGAGACTATGTTAACTATTGGAACCGCCCTGCGCCCGTCCGCCACCCGCGTTATGTTGCTCGGCTCCGGTGAGCTGGGTAAAGAAGTTGCTATCGAATGCCAGCGTTTGGGCCTCGAAGTCATCGCCGTCGATCGCTATGCCGATGCCCCGGCCATGCATGTGGCACACCGCAGCCACGTGATTAACATGCTGGACGGCAACGCGCTGAAAGCCGTGATCGAGCAGGAACGTCCTGACTATATCGTGCCGGAGATCGAAGCCATCGCCACCGGTATGCTGGTTGAACTGGAACAGCAAGGGCACCACGTAGTGCCCTGTGCCGAGGCAACGCGCCTGACGATGAACCGCGAAGGCATCCGCCGCCTGGCTGCCGAAACCCTCGGGTTGCCCACCTCCAGCTATCGCTTTGCCGATGGCGAGCAGGCTTTCCGACAGGCGGTCGAGCAGATCGGCTACCCGTGCATCATCAAGCCGGTAATGAGTTCTTCCGGCAAAGGCCAAAGTCTGATCCGCTACCCGGAACAGCTTAAAACCGCCTGGGACTACGCCCAGCAAGGCGGTCGTGCCGGTGGTGGCCGGGTGATTGTTGAAGGGCTGGTAAAATTTGATTTTGAAATCACCCTGCTGACCATCAGCGCTGTCGATGGCGTGCATTTCTGCGCGCCGATCGGCCATCGTCAGGAGGACGGCGATTACCGCGAATCATGGCAACCGCAGCAGATGAGTGACCTGGCGCTGAGTCGTGCGCAGGCGATTGCAGAAAACGTGGTGAAGGCGCTGGGCGGTTTTGGCCTGTTCGGCGTTGAATTGTTTGTCTGTGGCGATGAAGTCATCTTCAGTGAGGTTTCACCGCGCCCGCACGATACCGGCATGGTGACTCTGATTTCACAAGACCTGTCCGAATTTGCACTACACGTTCGCGCTTTCCTCGGTCTGCCGATCGGTGCCATTCGCCAGTTTGGCCCTTCTGCGTCGGCGGTGATCCTGCCACAGCTGATCAGCAGTGACCTACGCTTCAGCGGTCTGGATCGTGCGCTGGTCGGCCACAATCAACTGCGTTTGTTCGGCAAGCCGGAGATTAACGGTCAACGTCGGATGGGGGTCGCGCTGGCTACGGCAGAAAATATAGAGCTGGCGGTGGAATCGGCCAAACGGGCCGCAGCTGCGGTGGTGATTGAAGGTTAAGGCTTTGGGGCCGGTTTGCCGGCCCCGACAACATCAATAATTTTCGTCTTCTTCCGAGTCATCATCAGCCTGGTCATCCGGCCGTTCCTGATACTCTTCATCGTCGTCTTCGTCATCAAACATGACGCTAACCTGGTCACCCTGATGTTTTTCGCGGATTTCCTGCGCGACGCGCGCGATGGCTTCACCACTGCTCATGCCTTGTTCCATCAACAGATGGATACGATCTGCAGCTTCCTGCTGCTCTAGATGACTCAGTGACGGCATACCTGCAAGCATGTGTTTCTCTCCGGCAAAATGGAGGCTGAGTATACGCCTTAAACCCACGGATCCCAACGCCTGTTATTCAGTAGCCTGCAGCGAACAAGGATCGCCATGTCGCCACTGCTTCAGGCGGTGAAGCCAGAGAATAACGTGCCATCCCTGTTTGAGGCCGCGCGCGTTATCAACCATCGCCCGATCGATGCCAAGCTGAAAGAACTCATCGGTGATACGACACTGGGCCGCCAACTCTGGCTCACGGCGAATGCTGTGGCAAATGCCCAAGGCTTCACGGGTAATCTGCCAGTGGAAAGCCGGGCGGATAGCAATTTTATCGGCATAACGCCGATTCAACGCCATCAGCATGGCGACAATTTTCATGTAATGGCGCTGATACTCGACGTTTGCCTTGCCCGTACGGCGGCGGTTACTGATCGACTGCCCGTGCACCCGCTGGCGATACAGCGCTTTGCTAAGATATTTCACCCGCTGTGCATTAAACATCACTTCAGTAGTCCAGGGAATATCCTGATGGTGCAAACCCGGTTCGAAATACAACCGGTGCTGCTTAATAAAATCAAGGCGATATACCGCAAGCCAGACCACATGAATAAATTTTCTTGATTTTAACGCACGCTCCAGCCATTGCACGCCGCTAATAACATTGGTATCACCCAATCGCTTTAGCGGAATAATCGGCTGCAGTTCATCCTGGTCGGTGAAATAACGTTCACCGTTACACTGCATGACATCCAATTGGTTTTGTTCGGCTAATTCAATCAGCGTTGAATACATTTCAGGTGCCAGTAAGTCATCGGCATCGGGAAATGCCACATATTTCCCCCTGGCAACCGCCAACCCGGCATTACGCGCGCAGGACACCCCTGCATTAAGCTGATCAATCACGGTAATATGCGTGTGTTGTTGCGCATAACGGTGGGCGATATCGCCCGAGCCGTCGGTAGAACCATCATTAACGATGATCACTTCCAACCGACGTTCGTTCTGGGCCAGCAGTGATGCCAGAAACGGCTCAAACAGTTCGCCCACGTTGTGCAACGGGACAATGACACTCAGCATTATGGGCATAGGCAGCTCTTCGCAAAAAGTAACGAATGAATATTTCTATTTTTTAAAAAATATCAGGGTGCAATTAAATTAAATAAGGCACTGGCCCTTCGATTCTGCCGGGGCACAAATGCGTCTTGTTACCATTTATATTTTGAGATCTACGCTTTTACAGACAAGTGATAACAAGCAAAAACAATTACCGAATGAAACTAATGGTGAAATTAGAATTTGAAATCATCCAATTCAAGAATTATCTCATCCGTTCACTGGTGTAATTTTTAACATATTGGAATATCGCCAAAGTCGCAAAAAATGCTTCATTTGCAAAATTGTTTAATCATCGTTTATATGAAGTGTGCATACGCGCCTGATACCAGAGCATGCGTCAGCCGGTTGAATATGGCAGAATAGCCATCAGAAACTGCCGTCCCGTCAGTCAGGTTTATTGAGGCCCATGAGCGCAACCGCACCGAATCTTAAGTCTTTACCCTACACCCGCACCGCCTTGCTGGAGCTGTTTGCCCCACTGGCCTCACAGCCTTGGGCGATGTTGCTACATTCAGGTTTTGCCGAACACTCACATAGCCGTTTCGATATTCTGGTGGCGGAACCCTGTGCAACCCTGACCACGCGTGGCCCCATTACCGAGATCCGTCGCGGTGAAGCGCATTGGTCGTCGCCGGAAGATCCTTTCAGCCTGATACAGCAGCAGTTGGAACAGCTGAGCCTGCACCCGGATGTGGATGCCTGCTTGCCGTTTCAGGGCGGTGCCCTCGGGTTGTTCGGTTACGATTTGGGTCGTCGGGTAGAAAAACTGCCTCAGTGGGCACAGACAGATATCACGCTGCCGGATATGGCGGTCGGTCTTTACGACTGGGCGGTGATAGCCGATCACCACCGACAAACGCTGACGTTACTCAGCTATGGTGATGAGGAACAGCGCTGGCAGTGGCTCCGCAATCAGCAGCCTGCGCCAGAGTCGGCATTTGCCCTGACCAGCCCCTGGCTGGCCAATATGACGCGACGGCAATACGGGGAAAAGTTTCAGCGTATTCAGCATTACCTGCGCAGTGGGGACTGTTATCAAATCAATCTGGCACAACGTTTTGTAGCCGATTATCAGGGCGATGAATGGCAAGCCTTTCAGCAATTGAGCGCCAGCAACCGCGCGCCCTTCTCTGCCTTCCTGCGCCTGCCGGATAACACCGTGCTGAGCGTTTCACCCGAGCGCTTTTTGTGGCTGGAAAATCAACATATTCAAACCCGCCCGATCAAAGGCACTCTGCCGCGGCTGGCCGATGCCGGGCAGGATGCGCAACAGGCACAACGCTTGGCAAACTCCACCAAAGACCGCGCGGAGAACCTGATGATTGTCGATTTACTCCGCAATGATATCGGCCGCGTTGCCGAACCAGGCAGCGTACAGGTTCCCGAACTGTTTGTGGTCGAACCCTTCCCGGCAGTGCACCATCTTGTTAGCACCATCACCGCCACCCTGCCGCAACACACTCCGGCAACCGAACTGCTGCGCGCCTGTTTCCCTGGAGGATCCATTACCGGGGCACCCAAGGTACGAGCGATGGAAATTATTGAAGAGCTGGAGCCACAGCGACGAAACGCCTACTGCGGCAGCATCGGGTATATCAGCGCCTGCGGCACCATGGACACCAACATCACTATCCGCACTTTGATCACCGAAAACGGCCATATTTACTGTTCCGCAGGCGGTGGTATCGTTGCCGACAGCCAGGAACAGGCTGAATATCAGGAAACCTTTGATAAAGTCGGCCGCATTCTGCCGCAACTGGGGGAGTTTATCGCTTCGTGAACCAACCCACTTATCCGGCCTCGCTGGCGGCCTTTATCAGCCGTTTTCAGCTGCAACTGCCACAGGCATCGCAGATTTCACATAACGTTCGTCCGGCTGCAGTATTGATCCCGATTATCTGCCGCCCCGAACCTACTCTCTTGCTGACCCGCCGCGCCGATTCGCTGCGCAAGCATCCGGGCCAGGTGGCATTTCCGGGCGGTAAAACCGATGCTGAAGACGCCTCGGCGATTATCACCGCCCTGCGTGAGGCTCAGGAAGAAGTGGCGATCCCCCCCCAGGCCGTGACCATTCTGGGTCAACTGGCCCCCCTCGACAGCAGCACCGGTTTTCAGGTGACCCCGGTGGTTGGCTTGATCTCACCCGACGTGCAATTTTTCGCCAATGAAGATGAAGTGGCCGAGGTTTTTGAAATGCCGCTGCACGAAGCGCTAACGCTTTCGCGCTATTATCCGTTGGATATTCACCGCGCCGGTCATTCACACCGCATTTATCTGTCCTGGTACCAGAGCCAATTTGTCTGGGGAATGACCGCCGCCATCATTCGACGACTGGCACAGCAGGTCAGTATTTAACGCCAATAATGTGATATCCATCACAAGCCAAACGGTTACCTGCGCAACAGGCGTGGGTAAAGCGATCGGCATCACTTCATTGGTTTGCTTTTTAAACTACCTTTCTGGCTATCAGAGTTTTAAAAAAACTGTAAACCCTCTCTTCAACCTTACGAAATACCTGTAAAATACCGCAGTCCGGCATAAACCACTATTTCAGCAGGGTTTAAGCTGGCCGCGTTCAGCAGCGGATGCTGGCGCGATTGCCATTAACCGAGTTTAGGCAACGGATGTTCCACGAGCGGCCGAATGCCTGCGGCAATCAGTAAAAAACTAACACCAAGGATTATTTTATTTCATGCGAAAAAGGCAGCCAAACCCGTGCGGCCCTTTTACAATATCGCTGTTCCCTGCTCGGTTTTTAACCGCTGCAGCCATAACAATATGCCTCTAAGGAGTTTTAGCGTGATTAGCGTTTTCGACATGTTTAAGATCGGCATCGGCCCGTCCAGCTCTCATACGGTTGGACCGATGAAAGCCGGCAAACAGTTTGTCGACGATCTGGTAAATCAAGGCCTGATGCCTTCTATCACGCGTGTTGCCGTAGATGTTTACGGCTCACTCTCATTGACCGGTAAAGGTCACCATACCGATATCGCTATCATCCTCGGCCTGGCGGGTAATATGCCGGATACCGTTGATATCGATAGCATCCCGGGTTTTATTCGCGATGTAGAACAACGTCAACGCCTGATGCTGGCCAACGGCTTGCATGAGGTTGATTTCCCGCGTGATGGCGGCATGGTTTTCCGCAGCGACAATTTGCCGCTGCACGAGAACGGCATGCAGATCCACGCCTTCGCCGGGGATAAGCAAGTTTACAGCAAGACTTACTACTCACTCGGCGGCGGTTTTATCGTCGACGAAGAGAACTTCGGTAAAGCCGACGCGCACGAGCTGAGCGTCCCTTACCCGTTCAGTTTTGCTCGTGATATTCTCGCCCACTGCCGTGAAACCGGACTGTCCTTTTCCGGCCTGGTGATGCAGAACGAATTGGCGCTGCACAGCAAGCAGGATATCGAAACCTATTTCGGTAACATTTGGCAGACCATGCGCGCCTGTATCGATCGCGGTTTGAACACCGAGGGGGTACTGCCGGGGCCGCTGCGTGTGCCACGTCGTGCCTCCGCGCTGCGTCGTATGCTGGTGTCTTCCGACAAGCTCTCCAACGATCCGATGAACGTGATTGACTGGGTCAACATGTTCGCATTGGCGGTCAATGAAGAGAACGCGGCCGGCGGCCGCGTCGTGACCGCGCCGACCAACGGCGCCTGTGGCATCGTCCCTGCCGTATTGGCTTACTATGACCACTTTATTGAATCCGTCAGCCCGGATATTTATATCCGTTACTTTATGGCAGCGGGCGCAGTAGGTGCATTGTACAAAATGAACGCCTCTATCTCCGGTGCCGAAGTGGGTTGCCAGGGTGAAGTAGGCGTGGCCTGCTCAATGGCCGCAGCCGGCCTGGCCGAACTGCTGGGTGCCAGCCCGGAGCAGGTTTGCATCGCGGCAGAGATCGGCATGGAGCACAACCTGGGGCTAACCTGTGACCCGGTTGCCGGCCAGGTTCAGGTTCCTTGCATTGAACGTAACGCCATTGCATCCGTGAAAGCGATCAACTCGGCACGTATGGCATTGCGTCGCACCAGTGAGCCACGTGTCTCGCTGGATAAGGTCATCGAAACCATGTACGAAACCGGCAAAGACATGAACGCCAAATACCGCGAAACTTCTCGCGGCGGTCTGGCGATCAAAGTGCAGTGTGACTGACCCTCTAACCCCGCCTCCCGGCGGGGTTTTTCTTTCTGCAATCCTGAGCCAGGCAAATCAATGGCGGCTCTTTAGTGACAATGTCACACCTGACATTCAAAACCCCTGTCCTCCTATCCCACAGTTAACCGGCAATTTAGCCCTCTGTTTCGTCAAATTTAAATAATTTATTGGGTTAACATCACTCTTGCATAACGACAGGCTAGAATTAGCCAAGTATCATTCAGGACAGTTTGGCCTGACGGTGATTCAAGGCTGGCTTACCGAACAAGGATTTAGCGATGTTGATGACCCAACTTGCCGTGACCAAATACCGCTATTACCGTTGGCTACTGGCCGGGGCGGTCGGGTTGGCTATTCTGCTGTTATCGCTTTACACCCGTTATTATCAAGAGATTGGCACTATTGAACAAAACCGGCAGGTGCTCGCCACCCGCACCGTTGCCAAGATTAACGATCTGCTGACACCGGCAAAACAACAGGCCGAGCGCTCCATGCCACTGCTGAGCTCCACCTGTGAAGAGGTGATGCCAACGCTGCGTTTTCGCGCCGCACAAAACCAGGCCCTGCGGGCAATGCTGCTGGTTAAGGACGGGGTTATTTACTGTTCCAGCCTGTTTGGCACCCGTAAGTACGTTTTCAGCGCTATTTTGCCCAGCATAGCAAACGATGGCGCCAAGCTGGCATTGCGCCCCTCACTCTCTGTCGCCAAAGGCGTGCCGACCCTGATCATGTGGACTCCCGCGCAGCCAGATAACAACAGTAACGGCGTGCTGCACGTGTTCAATATTGAGCTATTGGCGAACTTCCTGCTGGAACCTCAGGAACCCTACGCGCAGCGGGTGGTGCTGAACGTCGACAACTACAGCCTGGAATATGGCCGCCGGGAAATCTTGCGCAGCGATATCCTGACCACTGACCTGCGCTATACCGCCAAATCCACTCGGTATCCGTTCTCTATTTCACTGTTCGGCCCGCAGGCCAACATGCTGGCACTGGCGGCGCTACCGCGCCATATCCCGCTGTCGTTGTTGATCAGCCTGCTGGCGGCCTATGTGGTGTATCTGCTCACCGCAAACCGCATGAGCCTGTCGTACCACATTGGCCACGCCATTTCCCGCCGCGAATTCCGCGTTTACTGTCAGCCAATCATCAATGCTGAAACCGGCCGCTGTGTCGGGGTTGAAATGCTGCTGCGCTGGAAAAACAAGCGTCAGGGCTGGATTTCCCCCGACGTGTTTATCCCGCTGGCAGAACAGCATGGCTTGATCATCGCCCTGACCCGTTACCTGATGAGCACCGTGGTGGAAAACCTGCAGTTATTCCCGCCACGCCCGTCGTTTTATATCAGCATCAACGTCGCGGCTGAACATTTCAACGGGGTAACCATTATCGATGATATCCGCCGTCTGTGGCTTCCTGCCCATCCCATGCCTTCGCTGATGCTTGAATTGACCGAACGTACCGCCCTGTCGGAAATTCAGTATGAACAAATCAAAACGCTGAAGGAAATGGGCATCATGCTGGCGATTGATGACTTTGGCACCGGGCACAGTTCTCTCAGCTACCTGAAAAAACTCAGCCCTGACGTGTTGAAAATCGACCGGGGTTTCACCGCCGCCATAGGTTCCGATGCGATTAACGCCACCGTCACCGATACCATCATTACCCTGGCACAACGGCTTAAGCTGAAACTGGTGGCTGAAGGGGTAGAAACCGCTGAACAGGCAGATTACCTGCGCTCGCGCGAGGTCAATTCATTGCAGGGATTCTATTTCGCCAAGCCAATGCCGATCAACGTATTCCCACTGTGGTTACAGCAGTATGAATCCCGTTTACGGGGGGCAAACCTGAGAGATGAACAACCACAAGAGCCGGAAAGCAAGGCGGGGGTTTGATCTGTCCAGTTAATCCTATCTTATTGATATATAAAATCCATCTCATGATAATCGGATAAAAACCTACCATACCAGTTGTGTATTGCTTGATTAATGTACTAGTCTTTTAATCGTTCATCGCATTCTTGATGAACGACTAAAACCAAACATGGAGGTATTTTTATGAATGTTAACAAGATGGATGTGAACAAAGCGCAGACGTCTGCCCTGCCTGTAAACAGCCGACCAATGGGCATCAAAAAACCATGGCAAAAACACCTGTTGATTGCCTGCACCATTTTCAGCGTCAGCACGGCTTATGGAAAAGCCATCGCCGGTACGGAACAAGCGTCGCCCCCTGCGGCTCTGAGCATGCTAAGCGCCATTTATCCGCTTGATGACTCGACAACCGCCCCTTCCGTGGGCATAAGGACCAGCCAGTCGAACCCCCACTTTTTGATTAAGCCAGTCTCAGCGAATACACAATTGCTGTCCTGGTGGTTCCCTGCAAAGCAGCCAAAGCCTCGCTGTAAACCCGGCCCATGGTGGAAACCCTATCTCTTCAGGACGTGCCCTTCATAGTAGCGACATAACTGGGAACCGTTTTTCTATGATGCGCCATACGCTAGGCCAATGGGCAAAAAAGCGGAATAAATAGCCTCCGGCATAGCCGGAGGTTTTTCATGTGTGCCTGTCAGGTTCTGTTACCCACCGCGCCTGACAGGCTGACGGTTTGCATCTATGGATGGCTTACGGCCCGTATGTTACTGATGCTCCTCGTCGTGAGGTTCAACTTTGGTAATACGTACCAGTTCAATGCGGTACTCGGACACGGCAACAACCTCGAAACGCAGTCGGTTAAGCTCCACCGTTTCACCCACTGCCGGCATTTGGCCGTAGTGGGACAGCAAGAACCCCGCCAGAGTGGCGAAATCCGCCGTCGGACTGACCAGATCGTCGCAGTTCAGCGCCTGTTCCAGTGAGTGCAGATCGGCGCCACCCTTCACCAGCCAACTGGCGTCTTCCACCACGATATCCGGCGTTTCATCCTCGTCCGGGAATTCACCGGCAATCGCCTCCAACACGTCCAGTGGCGTAACCAACCCCTGCACGACACCAAACTCGTTGGTGACCACCACCAGACGTCCCTTGGCACGGCGCAATACCGCCAGCAGGTTAATCACATCCATGGTGTCCGGCACCACAATCGGTGGCGTACGCGCGGCAAACTCGGCGATATCCTCGCCCCGCTCTACTGCCACCAGCAGGTCCTTGGCACGTACCACGCCAATAATTTCATCCAGCGAGTCGCGGCAGACCGGGAACAGGCTATGCGGCGTATCCAGCAGTTGTTCGCGCACCTCTTCACGGGAACGATCGCAATCCACCCATGAAATATCGGTTCGCGGCGTCATCACGCTGCGCAGTGAACGCGAGGCCAGCGTCAACACGCCACTGATCATATAACGTTCTTCCTCGGCGAAGGTTTCATTCACCGGCAGGGGTGCCGCTTCGTCCGTCTGCTGCGCGCGCTGCTGTCCCATCAGGCGCATGATCGCCTCTGCGGTGCGTTCACGCATCGGGCGATGAGCCTGATGTTTGATAAAGTTACGGCGGGCAATTTGGTTAAACAGCTCGATCAAAATCGAGAAACCAATCGCGGCGTACAGGTAACCTTTAGGAATATGCAAACCAAAGCCTTCGGCGATCAGGCTCAGGCCGATCATCAACAGGAAGCTCAGGCACAGCACCACAATAGTAGGATGCGCATTAACGAAGTTGGTCAGCGGTTTAGAAGCCACCAGCATCACCACCATGGCGATGACAACGGCGGTCATCATGACCGGCAGATCGTTCACCATGCCCACCGCGGTAATTACCGCGTCGAGTGAGAACACGGCGTCAAGGATCACAATCTGTACCACTACCGCCCAAAATTTGGCGTAGCCCCGGTTGGCACCATCCTGATGCGTTTGCCCTTCCAGTCGTTCGTGCAGCTCCATGGTGGCTTTGAACAACAGGAACACACCACCAAACAGCAGGATCAAGTCACGGCCGGAGAAGCTGAACTCCCCGACGCTAAACAGCGGCGTGGTCAGCGTCACCATCCAGGAAATCACCGACAACAGACCCAAACGCATAAACAGCGCCAGCGACAGGCCAAGTATGCGTGCTTTATCACGCTGTTTCGGCGGCAGTTTATCGGCCAGAATGGCGATAAACACCAGGTTGTCGATACCCAGTACGATTTCCAATACCACCAGTGTCAGTAACCCAGCCCAAATTGAGGGGTCCATTAGAAATTCCATATCAGACTCCGAAAAAAAGACAGGATGGCCGAGCGATGCTCAGGCGTGACGATGCCGACGCACGAAGGGCGCGGACAAAAATAGCAAGATATCGGGATTGCAGTACCGGGGAATGGCCGAGCGGCCGTGTGATTTGTACTACGCCAGCAGGTGGCGGGTGGAACCTTGAAAAACAGTAACTTCGGTGACAGTCCATAGGGTGGGCTGAGGCCCTTCACTCCTGAATATGAAAGAAGAAATACTCTAGCAGGAATTTTTTGGCCGGCAAAGAAGCTTTTTTACCTTCTGCATCGTCTTGTAACAGCTCTGTTGTTTAATTCCGCAAACACCGGGTTAGGAGTAATCCGAGCGTTCAATAGCAGAGCAATGTCACAAAATTTATTTTTTCACTCACTAAAATAAATGGCGCTGGCGTGGATCAACGCACACAGGCTTTTGAAACTGCGCGAGAAATGTTAACGGCGGGTTTCCAAATATCTACCATAATGTATCTGAACCATGGAAGTGACCGCCAGCAATAAAATGAACTGAACCTACACACCATCCGTGCATGAAGTTCAATGAGGAGGTAGCGAGTGGCAATAGCTATTATCATCGGCACACACGGGACCGCAGCAGAACAATTGCTGAAGACCACGGAAATGCTATTGGGCGAACAGGATAACGTCGCTTTTATAGATTTCGTCCCCGGTGAAAATGCCGAAACGTTAATCGAGAAATACAAGGGTAAAATCAGCGGACTAGACACCCGTGGTGGCGTCCTGTTCCTGGTGGATACCTGGGGCGGCAGCCCGTTCAACGCGGCCAGCCGCATCGCCGTCGATAAAGAGAACTATGAGGTCGTCACCGGGGTTAACATTCCGATGCTGGTGGAAACGTTCATGGCACGAGACGACAACCCTGGCTTCGACGAACTGGTCGCGCTGGCGTTGGAAACCGGCCGTGAAGGCGTGAAAGCGCTGAAAAAACCGGCCGAAGAGAGTGTTAAGCCCGCGGCACCACAAAGTGCTCCCACCGCAAAACCCGCCGCCCCTCAGGCGCCGCTGGGTCCCAATGACCATATGAAAATCGGCCTGGCCCGTATCGATGACCGTTTGATCCACGGCCAGGTCGCGACCCGTTGGACCAAGGAAACTGACGTCAGCCGTATCATCGTGATCAGTGACGAAGTCGCCGCCGACCACGTTCGCAAAACCTTGTTGACTCAGGTTGCCCCACCGGGCGTCACCGCACACGTGGTCGACGTGGCGAAAGCCATCCGGGTGTGGAATAACCCGAAATATGCCGGCGATCGCGTGATGCTGCTGTTCACCAATCCGACCGATGTCTGGCGTTTGGTGGAAGCCGGCGTGGATATCAAATCGGTGAATATCGGCGGTATGGCATTCCGTCAGGGCAAAACCCAGGTAAACAATGCCGTATCGGTTGACGAAAAAGATATCGAAGCGTTTAAGAAATTAAACGAGCGCGGTATTGAATTGGAAGTTCGTAAAGTCTCGTCCGACAGCCGGTTAAAAATGATGGACCTGATTAACAAACTCAATTAATGGCGACATCTCCCAAGATAATTGGAGTGGCATCGCGGCGGCAAGTCTGCGAATCACCAGGAGCATAGCGAACTATGTGACTGGGGTAAGTGGATGCAGCCAACAAAGATGCAGCTGCAAGTATGAAGGGGACAGCCAATAATTATTTTACTCAGAGATCTTTGGTCATAGGAGAAGTGCAATGGAGATTACCACTCTTCAGATTGTACTGATATTTATCGTTGCCTGTATCGCCGGGATGGGTTCCGTCCTCGACGAGTTTCAGTTCCACCGTCCGCTGGTCGCCTGTACCCTGATCGGCTTTATTCTCGGTGACATGAAAACCGGTATCATCATCGGCGGTACGCTGGAGATGATCGCCCTGGGCTGGATGAACATCGGTGCGGCGGTAGCGCCAGATGCGGCGTTAGCGTCAATCATTTCCACCATTTTGGTTATTGCCGGCGGACAAAGCGTCGGTGCCGGTATCGCCCTGGCCATTCCGCTGGCGGCGGCCGGGCAAGTGCTGACCATCATCGTGCGTACCCTGACCGTGGCCTTCCAGCACGCGGCGGACAGCGCGGCGGAGCGCGGCAGTTTGCGAGCCATCACCTGGCTGCATATCTCTGCCCTGCTGCTGCAGGCGATGCGTATTGCCATTCCGGCAGTTATCGTCGCTATCTCGGTGGGGACCTCTGGCGTTCACGCGCTGCTTAACTCGATCCCGGAAGTCGTCACCAGCGGCCTGAACATCGCCGGCGGGATGATCGTGGTGGTGGGTTATGCCATGGTGATCAACATGATGCGTGCCGGCTACCTGATGCCATTCTTCTACCTCGGCTTCGTTACCGCTGCCTTCACCAACTTTAACCTGGTCGCCCTCGGCGTGATCGGCGTGGTGATGGCCGTGCTTTATATCCAGCTCAGCCCGAAATACAACAAGTCTCAGGTAGTCCAGGCTGGCCCGGCAAATGCCAACGACCTCGATAACGAACTCGACTAGGAATAGGTGAGAGAAATGGTTGATACAACAGCTCAAAAGAAACTCACGCCGGCCGATATTCGCGGTGTGTTTATGCGCTCGAATCTGTTCCAGGGTTCATGGAACTTCGAGCGTATGCAGGCGCTGGGTTTTTGCTTCTCAATGGTGCCGGTGATCCGTCGCCTGTATCCGGAAAATAACGACGAGCGCAAACAGGCGATCAAGCGCCATTTGGAGTTCTTTAACACCCACCCTTACGTGGCAGCGCCGGTCCTTGGCGTTACCATGGCGATGGAAGAACAGCGTGCTAACGGCGCGCCTATCGACGATGCGGCCATCAACGGTATCAAAGTCGGTTTGATGGGGCCTTTGGCCGGTGTCGGCGACCCGATTTTCTGGGGTACCGTACGTCCGGTATTCGCCGCGCTCGGCGCCGGTATCGCCATGAGTGGCAGCCTGCTGGGCCCGATTCTGTTCTTCGTCCTGTTCAACCTGGTGCGCCTGTTGACCCGCTATTACGGCGTGGCCTACGGTTATCGCAAAGGCGTGGATATCGTTAATGATATGGGCGGCGGCTTCCTGCAAAAACTGACGGAAGGAGCGTCCATTCTCGGCCTGTTTGTCATGGGGGCTTTGGTTAACAAGTGGACGCACGTGAATATCCCGCTGGTGGTGTCGAAGATCACCGACCAGACCGGGCATACCACGGTGACCACGGTGCAAACCATCCTCGACCAGTTGATGCCGGGCCTGGTGCCGCTGCTGCTGACCTTCGGCTGCATGTGGCTGCTGCGCAGGAAAGTGAATGCGTTGTGGATCATCATCGGCTTCTTCGCCATCGGTATCTTCGGTTATTGGGTAGGTCTGCTGGGTCTGTAAGCGTTTTAACCACCGGGGGGAAACCCCCGGTTTTTTATTTGTGGAGTTGAAAGATGTCGCTGACCGATGGCGTATTACTGATTTTCACCGCGCTGATGCTGGTGTATGCGATTTACGACGAGTTCGGCATGAACCTGCTGAAGGGCAAAACCTTGCTCAAGGTGCAGTTAAAGCGCCGTAATCGAATTGATTGCCTGATTTTTGTCGGCCTGATCGCCATTCTGCTCTACCGAAATGTCACCACCCAGGGTGCGGTAATAACCACCTATCTGCTTATTTCTTTAGCACTGATCGCCATTTATATTTCTTATATCCGCTGGCCCAAGATGTTGTTTAAAGCGCAAGGTTTCTTTTATGCCAATGCCTTTATTGAATATAACCGGATTAAGGCCATGAATTTATCCGAGGATGGCATCCTGGTGATAGATCTTGAACAACGTCGGTTATTGATTCAGGTCATTCAATTAGACGATCTGGAAAAGATTTATCACTTTTTTGTTGAAAATCAGTGATTAAAAACAACACCAACCCCATCTTCGTGTCGCCTTGCGCTGTATGTGGATAAATAATCATCAGCGCACATGGCTACCTGATTATTATTTATGCAATATTGTTGCACTCGTCTACATTATATTCCTTCTTATACATTTCATTAATGAAAACAATTATCAATTTCAAACCAATACCCATGGGTAATAAGAGTTGTTGGTAACGGAATTAATATGCTATGGTTGCGCCGTCATTGGGGAGTAGCCGGTTTCTGGGCAATAAAACACCAGAAACGCCCGTATCAACATACTCGTTTTATACATTAAAACGTGGTGCGGGCAGCCAGGTAGGGTTGGCGAGACCATAGACACGTAACTCCGTCGTATGGTTGGGGGTGGGTTACGTGTATATGGAGCCGCCCGGCCGAGGTTATTTAACATGAACTTGTCAGCTACACTCATTCTCGCTTTTGGCATGTCTATGGATGCATTCGCCGCATCGATTGGCAAAGGTGCCAGCCTGCATCAGCCCCGTTTTCGTGAAGCGCTACGCACCGGACTTATTTTCGGCGTGGTAGAAGCCATTACGCCGATTATCGGTTGGGGCATCGGCTTATTCGCCAGCCAATACATTATGGAATGGGATCACTGGGTCGCCTTCTCGCTGCTGTTTATCCTCGGTATGCGCATGATCGTCGAAGGCGTCAGGAACCGGCCTGACGAAGTGGAAAAAGTGAAGCGTCACGGCTTCTGGTTATTGGTCGCCACCGCCATCGCTACCAGCCTCGATGCCATGGCTATTGGTGTCGGCCTGGCCTTCCTCCAGGTGAATATTGTCCATACCGCCATGGCTATTGGCTGCGCCACCATGATTATGGCCACCTTGGGCATGATGATAGGCCGCTTTATCGGGCCGTTGCTCGGCAAACGCGCGGAGATCCTCGGCGGCGTGGTACTGATCGGTATCGGTGTGAACATCCTGCTGGAGCATTTGGGCTATCTGGCCTGATAGCGCTGAACCCAAAAAAAACCTGCCAACGGCAGGTTTTTTTGTTTGTGGCCCATCACTCAGTGTGAATCAGGCTGGCGGCGGTACAGCGCTATGACAAAATCGGTTTCGCAGGTAAAGGCTTCACAACCGCTCAGGCGCTGCTGAACCTCAGGCGAAGCGCGCCAGGCGAAAGGCGTCATTTGCAGCAGGTTGGCTGCCTGCTCACCCGGCAACGTCATCGGGTAAGGCAATGATTCCACCCGTTCGCAGTCAAAACCGGCAAACTGTTCATCTTGTTCGACATGCAGTTGCACCTGCTGATACACCTGTTCTTTCAATTGATACAGGTGACGTGGGCCAGGCGATACCGTTACCACCACCCCACCGGGTTTTACTACTCGAGCCAGTTCCTCAGCTTTGCAAGGGGCGTAAATACGCAGTATGGCGTCCAGAGAAGCGTCAGCAAACGGCAGTCGATGGCTCGACGCCACGCAAAATGAGACTGCCGGGTAACGCTTGGCCGCATAGCGGATCGCCACCTTAGCGACGTCCAGGCCATAAACGGTGATATTACGCTGCTGAGTCAACCTGGCGGCCACTTCCGCCGTGTAGTAACCTTCGCCACAGCCGATGTCCAATAACGCCTGCGCATCGCTCGCCAACGCCTGATCCAACAGCTCAGCCACATGCTGCTGCAAGGGGTGATAGAAACCCGCATCAAGAAACGCACGCCGGGCCTGCATCATTTCCGCGCTGTCTCCGGGCTGCTTTGAGCGCTTGTGCTGTACTGGCAGCAGGTTGACATAGCCTTCTTTAGCACAGTCAAACTGATGATTAGCGTCGCAACGCCATTGCAGATGAGAAAGATGAAGCGGCTGATGACACAGAGGGCACTGATAAGACATGGCTTGGATTCCAGAGAGATACGGCGCGGCTAGTCTAAAGAAGCCTTCTGTACGATGCAAGGCAGATGCCGCAAGCCCCTAGCCAGGGAGGAAAAAAACTGGCTACACTGACGTTAACTTTTCTGACGCAGGTAAATACGTGACATGACCGATTTTTCCCCACTGCTCAACGCCATCCCGTCCATCCAGCATGGTTTCGGCAACAAAAGTGCGCTGCTGCCAGGCCATCTGTTGGCCTACCGCGCCACCCTGCCGGAAAAAAAACAGGTACATGGCACACGCATTGTTGACGTGACGCAGGCGGCACAACAGTGCGGCGAAGCCGATGGTTTCTATACCACTCAGCCCGGCATTCTGCTGAGTGTGTTAACGGCGGACTGCCTGCCGGTGATTTTCAGCCGCAACGACGGTTCTGCCATTGCTGCCGTCCATGCCGGTTGGCGTGGCCTGCTGGACGGCATACTGGAGCAATTGGCGGCGCGTATCCGCCGCGATGATTCAACGGCTAACTGGGTGGCTTCCATCGGCCCTGCCGCCGGCCCCTGCTGTTACGAGGTAAACGAAGAGCTGGTCACCCGCTTCAAGCAACAGCCGCCACTGCCCGCGTCCTTAATCAGCCCCCGCTATCGCCACCTGGACCTGGCCGCCATCGCCGAATCCAAACTGCGTGAACTGGGTTTTGCCGCCGTTGACCATGCCGGAAGCTGCACCATATGCACCCCCAATACGGACCAGCACCAACCACAGCGATTTAAATACACCAGCTACCGTCGCAACAGTCACCGACGGGAGCAAGATCCTGCCCATCCGGGCATTACCGGTCGAAATCAGTACGCAGGGATTATTATTACCGGCAGATAACAGAAACGAAAAAACCCGCACTAAGGCGGGTTTTTTGTACAGCTGACGCTGATTAGATTGCAGTAACGTTTACTGCAGATGGGCCTTTCTGGCCATCTTGGATTTCGAACTCAACGTTCTGGCCTTCAGCCAGGGTTTTGAAGCCGTTACCCTGGATTGCAGAGAAGTGTACGAACACGTCTTTGCTGCCGTCAGCTGGAGTGATGAAACCGAAACCTTTAGATTCGTTGAACCACTTAACTTGACCTTTGATCTTTGCCATCTTGAGTATTTCCTTTGGATTGTTTAAACCGCCCGGAGGCGTTACATAGACAAACTAGAGTCGTTACTGCTTGAGGCACTAAGATAAGGATCGGCAGAGAAGCGGTATTCAACGCTAACGTTTTTACTCAGAACTTCTTTACTGAAAATGCCACACATATACAGAACTGTACCTCGTTTTACCCAGATGCGTTATCACATACTCTGTATTCGATGGCAAGCCATTTTTAATCACTGGTGGAGCTGTCGCACATATTTGAAACGGTCGAGAGCAACATAAGCTTAAATAGACTAAAAGATGTTGAAGCCTTAGCTATTTTCTGCTTAACAGTGTCACCCCGCCACACTCCGCACCCAGACTGAATTTTAACAATTCTTTCATCCGATTGACCAATGTATGTTGCAACATATAACCCCTGACCGACGCTTAGAACGTTAAAAAATTTGAATCTTTATGGAATTTCTTATAAAACTTTTGAATATCGATGAACGGGTACATTTGATATCGGATGATCCGACTATGGGTCGCCATCCGGACGGCCCAACGCAGGTATCGCCGCACGTCGGCGACCTCACCCGCTTGTGACAACGAAATAATACTGAAGATCATTATTGCCCTCAGTGAGGGTGAGCACAATTTGTGCAGCGGAGTTCTCGCGACAAAAATCAAATAACGTGCCACTTTATAGTGCATAAGCATGCAAAATCAGAATTTACGCACTATTGCCGTGCGGCGGCAGAGAAATACATTACTGTCTGCGGGGGTTAAATAACGGCAATAACCTTGAGAATAGTGGGAATCTATAGCTGAATTAAATCTTAAAATCCGCATAGGTATTTACGCCATCAATAACAATGCCATGCGAACGTATTTATTTTATCTTTTCCTACGCGTTGTCCCTATTCATGCCAACAGGTTACGTCAGACGCGGGATAAGCAAGGCCTTGCATCACCAAATGGCTACAACCCGCATCGGGACTGGCCTGCAGACGGTGACGACAACCGCCCCCGCCATACAGGCCCAGGAATAACGCTTAAGAGTTAGCTTCAAGCGCAATGCGCTCGCCAATTTTGATAGGCCGAAACTGGTGCTGCTCTATTCCCGCAGCGCTCAGAGCCAAATTTAATTGCTGCGGCGGCTCATCCAATGACTCATCGGCCAACTCAAAAACGCCCCAATGGATCGGAATGACCCGCGGCGCATTTAATTGTTGATACAGCGTCACCGACTGCTGCGGATCCATATGCTGTTCCTGCATGAACCAGCGTGGTGCGTAGGCGCCAATCGGTAATGCCGCCACGTCAAACGGTCCTAAACGGGCTCCAATATCTGCCAGGCGATCCGAATAGCCGCTGTCTCCGGAAAAATAGAAACGCAGCGCCGGATGATGAATCACCCAGCCGCACCAGAGGGAGCGATTGCGGTCCCAGAGGGTACGCATGCTCCAGTGACGCGCCGGCGTACAATGGAAGGTCAAATCGCCCAATTGCAGGCTATCCCACCAGTCCAACTCTTCTACACGTTGCAGCCGGTAACGTCGGAACCAGTTTTTCAGCCCCAAGGGCACAATAAAGGTCGCGTGCGGAAAACGCCGTGCCAATTGCCGCACAGTGCGCCGATCGAGATGGTCATAGTGATTGTGGGAGATTAAAACCACGTCCACTGCCGGCAACTGTTGCACCGTCAACGGTGGCGGTGTTTTGCGCTTCGGGCCATAGAAACTCAGCGGCGATGCACGTTCAGACAATACCGGGTCGATCAGGATATATCGGCCATCCAGGCGCAGCAGCATTGAGGCATGCCCCAGCCACCAAATGCTGTTATCGCTGCCGCCAAGGTCGGCACGTTGCCACCAGCGCTGGGTAAACTGCTGATAACCCATCTGCGGTGGTTTGGGCAACCCCTGCTGCTTACGCTCGTTCTGCCAGCGTTTCAAATCCCCATCCCGACGCTGCGAAGGCTCCGGGTTACGAAACCCCTGCGGGGTGTGGTGCGTTTTGCCGGCATCATAGTAACGATTGGTTATCTTCAAATTGCTCTCCCGACCACTGCGGACACCCAACACGGGCAGGTGGATACCATAACAAGATACTCGATCAGCGTGCGTTGTGAACCGTGCTCACCTTAGGCTGTGTCCCTTGAGTGACCTTTTCGGGTTTTGTGTTGTCACAGTCCTTGTGAGAATGCCAGGGCCGACTAGAGCCTGTTAAGCATCTCTTAAGATCCTTGTGATTTACTTATAGGACATTCAGAAAAGGAGAAGTTATGAGCCGTTCTACATCACGCAAGTCACGTGTTCGATTGGGCCGTATCCGCAGCGCGATGCTGGCGCAGATGCAGTATTGGAAAATGTATGCCGCGATGAAACTGCGCCGGGTTCGCGTACCGGCACCGCTGGTGCTGTTACTGGGTGCGCTGGTGAGTTTCTTCATGCTGGGCGTGCTGATGCTAAGCGTGGTGGCTATCGATGTCATCACCACCCTGTTCCTGCTGTGCAGGAAGCTGTTGGGATTCGGCCGTGCCACCCCCGGCAATGCCTTTATGCCGCGCAGCTAATGGATGGACCGGAGGCGCTGATTGCGCCTCCGTTAAAAATTACCGCCGTACTTTAGCGCCTTTGCGGCGCGTCAGCATAAAACCAACCCACAACAGCAAGATCCACACCGGCATCAGTAATACCGAGATACGGATCCCCTCGCTGAAATACATGATCACCAGAATCAGGCTCAAGAACACCAGGCACAGATAGTTGCCGAAGGGGTACCACAACGCCTTGAATACTGGGATCACGCCCTGGCGGTTTTTCGCCGCGCGGAATCGCAGGTGCGCCAGACAAATCATCACCCAGTTAATCACCAGGGTAGACACCACCAACGCCATCAGCAGCTCAAACGCCTTACCGGGCATGACATAGTTGATCAGCACGCCGACGGAAGTCACCAGCGCCGAGAGTGCGATCGACAATACCGGGACACCACGCTTATTCACCCGGGTCAATGCCTTGGGAGCATTCCCCTGTGTCGCCAGCCCGAACAGCATACGGCTATTGGCATAGACGCCACTGTTGTACACCGACAGCGCTGCAGTCAGCACCACCACGTTCAGCAGGGTCGCCACCAGGTTGCTGTTCAACGCATGGAAAATCATCACGAACGGGCTGCCGCCTTCAACCACTTTGTGCCAAGGATAGAGTGAAAGCAGTACCGTCAACGAACCGATATAAAAAATCAGGATGCGGTACACCACCTGATTGGTGGCTTTAGGAATACTGCGGCGCGGATCGGCCGCTTCGGCGGCGGTAATGCCCACCATCTCCAACCCACCGAATGAGAACATGATCACCGCCATCGCCATCACCAACCCTTCGATGCCGTGCGGCATAAAGCCGCCCTGCTCCCACAGGTTATTGATACTGGCTTGCGGCCCCCCGTTGCCGCTGGCCAATAGCCAGGCACCGAACACAATCATGCCGACAATCGCCACTACCTTGATAATGGCAAACCAAAACTCGGTTTCGCCGTACAGCCGAACATTAACCAGGTTGATCAGATTTATCAGGACAAAGAATACCGCGGCGGAAACCCAGGTAGGGATGTCCGGCCACCAATATTGAATATAGATGCCAACCGCGGTCAGTTCGGCCATGCCGACCAAAATGAACATCGCCCAGTAGTTCCAGCCGGAAAGAAAACCGGCAAAATCCCCCCAGTATTTATAGGCAAAGTGGCTGAAGGATCCGGCAACCGGTTCTTCAACCACCATCTCGCCCAATTGCCGCATGATCAGAAAAGCGATAAAACCGCCGATGGCATAGCCCAGCAGCACCGAAGGGCCAGCCATTTTAATGGTCTGCGCAATGCCGAGAAACAGGCCGGTGCCAATGGCACCGCCCAGGGCGATAAGTTGTATATGTCTGTTTTTTAAACCGCGTTTTAGCGGGGTATCCTGCTGCTGACCGCCCATCTTATCCTCATATGGCGTGGAATCCTGCCGCTTTTGCGCAAGATTTCGCCAATCAATAAATGTATCTGCGGGCGGCTTTTTAACACTTAACCCCGTGAGCATCAAGGAGTAGCGCCCCGGCGAGAACAACCAGGGTGCTATTTTATACGGGGAATAACCCTATAGAGAGGAGGTTTTAGCCGGACAGGCCGCACAACTTGGTCAGATTGCGCGCGCCAATCATCAGCGTTGCGACGTAGGACTGACGTCGCGTTACCACTTCGACCGCCACGCGATCGTTTTGATATTTTATCAGATAGGTTGACGGCCAGCCCTGTCGGCGCTGACCAAAGCTTTCGGCATGACGATCGATTGCCGCATGGGCAACCACCAGATGAGACAAGTTTTTATCACCTTTAATAATGCGCTTCATAAACAGGCTCCGCCAGAGACAAGTTCTGTTGTCATAAAAAGGGAAAGTCATCAGTAATTCTGGTGTTTCAACGGACCATTTCGTTCGTTTGCTGGCTCAGCAGGAAACAGATCATTGCCGCGCGCAGTGGGCTGCTGCAATCTGCCTGCCACTCGCCACGCTGGGTGCTCATGCGTGCCTGCCACTGCGAGCTATCGCTTTGGGTGTCGGCATTCAGACTGATTTTATTGGCGCAGATAATCGGCCAGGCATCGGAGGGGTTCTTGCAATAATCTTTACCTTTCACGCCGCCGTAAGGATACCACTTGTCCGGATTTTCTCCGGTGATCAGCGCAATGCTGCGGTTCACTTCGGCGTCGCTTTCTTCATACCATTTAATCATCGGCTTTATCCATCTTTCGTAGAGTTGGCGCTACATTACGACGCCAATACGACAGATTTATGACAATGGGATGGCTTTTCATATTATCTATACTAATGTTTTTCGGAACAACGCGGGTGGCAACGCCACCCGGCAGAAAGTTTGATTAACGCTCGGGGATAAAACCTTTGAAATCCAGCGTCGGGCTGAGATCGTCATCGTCCGTTACGCTATCGCCGCGCGCGCTTTGCGCCAGGCTTTTCAATAATGCGGTTTGTTGACGCTGCTGCTCGGCAATTTCCTGCAGCAGGCGAATCTGCTCATTGGCTCGCACACTGGCGCGATTCACCAGGAACCAGATCCATAATCCCACCAGCAGTGCCAACACGGCGACAACCAGTGACACCAGGCTATTTTGACCAAAACCTAAATCGTACATGGACAACCCTATCTACTGCTAAAAACAGGCGGACATCTTAGCACTCCGGGCACCGGCACGAACATCTTGATAGAAAATTGTTACGTACCGCTACGCAACTCACCAGGGAACGAAACGGGTGACGGAGCAAACGCCCAACGCAAATGTGCCCCCCGCATCGCAATAACTATCCAGCGCCAACAGATAAAAGAACAGGCAGGCAGCAAGGAAGGCTATTATCACGAGGATTTTTTTCCGCAACAAATTTAGCAGCCTCATTGTTATCTTGATAATTTATTCGGAATGTATCACAGCCAACTTAAACGAACTTTAACCTGTCGTTTAGAAACCAGCGCCAGAACCACTTTTCAGATTGTTACCATTGCGGCCCGTTCTTCCGCATGGCTATATCGCAACGAAGATAAATAACAAGGAGTCACAATGGGTAAGCTGATTAAATGGGCGGTTCTGCTGGCGGTAGTTTACGGCGCGTTTCTGTTCTCGGGATATGGCGTATTGGTCGGCAGCAATAAAAACGTCGGTGGGTTGGGATTGCAGTGTAAGTACATGACGGCACGCAACCTGGTGATAGCCCAGTATCTGCATGGTGACAACGGCCTGATTGGCGTTGCCGACTGCCCGCTGTTCAAGAAAGTCGAAACGGTGGTGGATTAATCACCACCGCCCAAACCGTCGCTCAGCGGCGGTTTCCCCTCAGTTGCGGGTAAACTTCATTTCAATCAGCGCGATCGCTTTTTCAATCGCCCGCCGGGTCACGGGATCGGCACCGGCTGGGTGAGTGGTAAAATCGATGCTTTTCAACTGGCTGGCCATCTTGTCCCGCACCTCGGTGGGTGCGATTACATCGATAACATCCAGGATCTGTTTGATCACCAATTGGCAGGCAACCAGGTCGGAAGCCAATTCCTGATCGTTGCTCAGCATGTCGGACATAATATCTTTCCTTCTTAATTCAGACGCCGCACACAATAGCATGCCGACTGACGCTTTGCTGCCCCCTGGCCGTTTGGCGCTGAATTTTCAACGTTATTGCGCATTGGCCGTCAAAACACCCGACTGAATTGACCTATACTTGGGGCTTGAGCGGCGCGCATTTCGGCGTATCCCGCAGCCACACCCCAACAGGAGAAAGTTATGGCAAACCACAATGTGAAATCCTGGGCTACCGTGCGTGAGACCTCGGTTGAGATCGCCGAGGCTATTTTTGAACTGGCGAAAAATGACGAAGTTCTGGCACAAAAAATCTGGGAAGAAGGTAGTGACGAAGCGTTGCAAATGGCGTTTGCCAAAACCAGCGCCGACCAGCTGTACTGGGGCGAAGAAACCGTGGAGCGGAAAAACGTCTGATCGGCAAACGCTCACCAATAAAAAGCCCGGGTCACTGATTGCCCAGGCTTTTTCGGTAGTCTGTCAGTCCCCTTTTGGGGTCATATTCTGCCCTGATTTCACGGCTCTTCACCTCCCACACCTTCCGCATTATTCATTCTCATCACCGGTGTCACCATAAAAGCGGCTACACCTACAATTACAACCAGAGTAATAATCACTGTCATTAACATGCGATCACCCCATCAACGCTGAATTGTCACGGCTGACTCTGCTTAGGCTGTTATTTTTTGCGACCTGGCCCACTTCGGTATCAGCGGCAGCGGGCAATCCCAGATTAGCCGTTTTTCCTTTCGAATGACAAGCCACCTGACGATGGTTTTTCCGAATAATTTCTCCCTGATGTCGGCGGCTTTTTTGTCCAGGGCGGCAAGTTGTGTATACTTCAGCCCTATGTAGATCTCACACAGACGCACTGATGATACAAGAACACCACCTCTCATTAGTCTGCGCCCTCAGTAAATGGGTCGAAACTCACCTTGGAAGAGTGATCCATCTCGAAGAGTTAGCCGAGTATTCCGGCTACTCTCTGTGGCACATGCAGAAGTTGTTCAAAGAAGCGACCGGGATTTCGCTGGGCAAGTACATCCGCGAACGCAGGCTGGCCGGTGCGGTTTACCAGTTGCGAAGCAGTGACGCCTCTATTTTCGACATCGCCCTGGATTTTGGTTTCGGCTCACAGTCACATTTCACTTATATGTTCAGAAAGCGCTTCGATATCACGCCTTATGATTTTCGTCAGGATTTAAGCGTGGATCTGCATATCGCCCCACCGCTGCACGTCATTCATCAAAAGACCGCCTGACCGACTTTCCCGCCGCCGCTAACGGCGGGCTAATGCGTCCACAGTACCGCTACCAGACCAATCAACGCGGGCAACGCCTGTACCCTGAGAATTTTACGGCTGGCCGTCAGCCCGCCAAACACACCCGCCACCAGCACACAGCCAAGGAAAAATAGCTGCACCGCAGGTTCGTCTCGCCAGACGCCCCATGCCAGTCCTGCCGCCAGAAAACCGTTATATAACCCCTGATTAGCCGCCAACACCCGCGTTGCCGCGGCAAACTCGGCGGTAGTGGCGAACACTCGTCTGCCGGTGGGTTGCTGCCAAAGGAACATTTCAAGGATCAGGATATACAGATGAATCGCGGCGATTAGCAGTACAATTATATTAGAAATAATTATCATTTTATTTTACAGGGTTAATCAGGTATTAGGTTTAACAAGTATAACCACAGTCTGAATATTGCGAATATACAGACATAAAAAAACCCGCCATGGCGGGTTTATTGGATAATCATTCAGAGTTAGTTAAGCACAACAACCAGCATCGCTGCGATCGAGATCCAAAAAGCCGCCGTTGCAATAACAACATGGGATAATCTTGCACGATAGAGTACTTGGCTCATAATGACCTCACAGGCTTCTGACTAGCGGTGGACAACATCACTTCTTGGAATTAATCTTAATCCACTGCTCCGACCTTTTATTTGCGCCAGATCACTATTTACCAGATAAACTATATTTACGCCCAAACATGGAATTTCGATCACATTAATTTAACGTTAATAGAGCGAAATGAATAAAACCATTAGTTTGTTATAGCCTGATGATATCAAACATCGCTCCAGGGCAGGCGGGGCGCGGCCATGCGCGGGCCACAATAGCCAACAACATCGGGAAAACGCCTATTCCCCTGCTCCCAGTCATGCTGCGCACGGGCAATCTCCTGCTTGTTGTGCCCAACAAAATTCCACCAAATGAGAATCTCTTCGCTTAATGGGACTCCGCCGATTAATAATCCCCGACTTCCTTTCTTGGCATGTAACCCGATACGGTTAAGATTCTTACCTAAATAGGCAAACTCATTGGGTGAAAAATTTTCATCATTAAGCTCAAATGCACCAATAAGGGGCAAAAAGCCTATTTCAAAATCCTCTCGCAGAGGCAACTGCAAATAACTATCGGCCTGCCATTCCAGATCAATGGCGATTAATGGTGAAAAAGTAAACACCGGAGAGTGATACTGTTCAAACTCCCCCACCAACAAAGTCTGTTTGACCCCTTCATCGACCCAACAGGGTAAATCAGGATAATGATCAAAACGCGGTGCTATATCGGCATGTTCGGCAGGCAAGGCGATCCATAATTGCGCGGCATGCAAACGCCGCTGTTCTCCCGTTGATTGCTCGGTATGCGTGATACCCCGCCCTGCGGTCATTAGATTGACCTGCCCGGGGCGTATAATCTGCTCACTGCCCAGGCTGTCACGGTGCAGCACTTCCCCTTCAATCATCCAGGTAAAGGTCTGCAGACCAATATGCGGGTGCGGGCCAACATCCATCCCCTGCGAAGAACCGCTGAATACCGAAGGACCGGCATGGTCGAGAAAGCACCAGGCTCCCACGGTGCGCCGTTCACGGGTGGGCAAGGCACGATTAATCCCTATGCCGCCGACTTCGGCGTTGCGTACGGCAATACGTTGGATCTGACGGACACCGTCAACCACGGGACAATCACGGGAAGATGAAGAATGAGTTGGGCGGGAATTGCTCATGATAAAACGCCTCCAGAACGTCACACAGGTGAGTGAGTAGCTGGATGCCAGCTTAGCATGAGCCGGCATCCAGAACGCAACCTGTGAGGCCCTGGCACTAGGACGACTTGATATAGCAGCCCTTTATGTCGACTTCTTCGCGAGCATGCTTCAGATCGGAGAAGTAAGTCACACCAAAGAGTATTGATACCACTAACAACACGGAAACCAGCAAGCCGATAACGGCCAACAGCTTGGTTTCATCGTGGAGATTGTGCTCCATTTTATCCCCTGTATTGAAAGACGTCATGTTAGCCACAGCGTGACTGACAGCGTAAAGATGATCAGGGAGCAAGACGCTATCGCCAGCACAATGACAGCAAATTGCGCATCGCCCAAAGTTTCACGGTAGTTTTTATCTTGTGAGGTATTACGTTGTTGTTTCACAGAATCTATCTTAACTCATCACGCGTTAACGTTTTTGTGAGGGGTGATTGATAAAAGCCCGCTATTGCGGGTTTGTCAGATTCCGCGCCAATACCGCTCAAACCTCAAGAGTGGCAAGACGCTATCAACTTTCCTGTCGAGGGTCAACATTGACCCAGGGCTGAGATAGCGTAGAACCCTTAGCATTCAAAAATCTTATTATCGAATAAAAATAATTAGCCTAACTTATACCAAATAAAGTAAAAAAGCCCGACCAAAGATCGGGCTGACAATCATTCTCCAGCGTTACTGCGGAATACGCAGAACCTGCCCTGGATAGATTTTGTCCGGGCTGGACAACATTGGCTTGTTCGCTTCGAAAATCTTGTTGTACAGATTGGCGTTACCATACACTTCTTTCGAAACTGCGCTCAGGGTGTCGCCCTTTTTCACGGTATAGAAGCGGCTTTCTGCTGCAGCCTGTTCAACCGACACCTTGTCTTCCACACCGCTGATGCCGGCCACATTACCTACGGCCACCAGGATCTTCTCTTTCAACTCCTGGCTGACTGCATCCCCAGTCACCACCGCTTTACCGTCAACCACCTGCACATCAACTTTGTCGATACCCGGCAAGCCGGTTTTATTGAGGTGATCCTTCAGCTTGGCGCTTTGGTCTTCAGCAGTGGCATTGCCGGTCACTGTGTCCCACAGTTTTTCGCCCGCTTCTTTGACGAAGTTAAACAAACCCATATTCACTCCTTTCGATGGTTACAATGTTGCATTGACTTAAGGCTAGTTAAGCTTAGCACTGCAAGAGGGATATTCCATTGGCCCTGAGGTATTAAGCGGTTAGAGTAATCCGAAAGTGCCCGCTTGGGCTGCCGATCTGCCCGGTTGCAACGAACCCAAGATGAAACAATCACCGACTATACCTACAATAGGGTTATGGAAGGATGGGTGAAGGACATGTGACACGATGTACGCCTTGGTGATGTTTGTCTGTTATCTGGAGGGTGGCTGCGCCGATATCGTGGTTGACGTACTGCGCGATGAACGCCAGTGTCTGATCAGCATGAAAGAACAGAACCTGCGCCATGCCGGTTGTTTTCCGTTTGAAGATTTTATTGATGGTTTTTGGCTGCCTGCCAACGAATATGCCCCGATGTAAGATCTCGGACAATTTTTCCGCTATTTTCCTTTGAGGAATTTCTGAAATCACCGGAAAAGTGCCATACCGGCGATGCTTTATACCGCCAGTTTGCTAAATTGCTTCACCCGAACGATATGGAGACGGCGTCATGCCCGGATCTACCCCCTCAAACGAACATTATGAAGCCCTGTTACGCGACGTCAGCCTGGTAGTGGGCGGTGCGGTGATCCAGCTGATCAATCTCAATAAAAAAATTTCCGGCAATAGTATTTTGGCCCATCTGGTTAACGAGATTGAGCATGAGACCAATCAGCAGCGCTTTGCCACATTACGCTCGGCAATTGAAGTGATGGGGCAAGCCCCAAAAGGATAACCGCCCAATAATAGAAAAGGCAGAGCTCACGCTCTGCCTGTTTACCTTTTGGTTCCCGACACAGGAAAGAAGGTAATAGTCTTGAAACTTAGAAGCGATAAGTCAGGTTCACTGCCACAACATCGTCGGTGCTCAGTTTCAGCTTGTTATCGTCGTTCAACTGGTTGATTTTGTAGTCAACGTAGGTGTACATGTTTTTGTTGAAGTAGTAAGTCGCCCCCACTTCCACGTATTTCACCAGATCGACATCACCAATCCCTTCGATATCCTTGCCTTTGGACTGCACGTAGGCCAGGGAAGGACGCAGACCGTTCTCAAACTGATACTGAGCCACAACTTCGAAGTTTTGCGTTTTGTTGGCGAAGCCGGAAATGCCGTTACCGCTGATTGGCGTCATGTTACGCGTATCGGCGTACATGGCGGCCAGGTACACCTGGTTGGCATCATACTTAATTGCCGTGGTCCAGGCAGTGGCGCTGTCGCCTTTGCCGTAAGCCAGTTCTTTTTGCGCACTGGTGCGGTTGGAGTCAGAGAACGCCGCCGCTACACCGATGCCAGAACCGCCGATGTCTTGATAATCCAGGGACATGCCGTAACCATCGCCGTTTTGCTTGGTCACGCTACGGCCATCACCGTCGTTTTTACCCTGGTACTGCAACGCGACACTCAGACCTTCAACCAGGCCGAAGAAATCACGGTTACGGTAGGTTGCCAGGCCGTTGGAACGTGCGGTCATGTAGTTATCGGTATAGCTGTAAGAGTCACCGCCGAATTCCGGCAGCATATCGGTATAAGCTTCTGCGTCGTACACCACACCGTAGTTACGGCCGTAATCGAATGAACCGTAGTCGGCAAATTTCAGGCCAGCAAAGCCCAGACGGGTTTTGGTGCCCGCAGTACCCTGCGCTTCGTCGTGGTTGGCCTGAACGTTGTATTCCCACTGGCCGTAACCGGTCAGTTGATCATTGATTTGCGTTTCGCCTTTAAAACCCAAACGGACATAAGTCTTGTCGCCGTCTTCGGATTTATCATCGCTGAAAACATGTTTGGCCGATACGCGACCATAGAGGTCGAGTTTATTACCATCTTTATTATAAATTTCAGCCGCGTTGGCAAAGGAGGTGATTGCCCCGAGGGCAATAGCTAAGGCTAATACACTGCGTTTCATCATTTATTTTCCTAGATATTATAATTTTAATTTCTGCCCATCACGCCCAATTTATGATTTGGGCTGTGATCTTTATCATTTAGCGTTTTATGAGCGCCCCTAATAAAGGGACCATGTGACATTAGCATCATGAATCCCAACTTCAAATAAAAAAGTTCATAAAACACCGTGGATAAAGCATGTTTATTTGTAAGTAAATATTACAATCACCAATCAAACCAAATCATTGATTATCATTGAAATTTATCACATAACTTATAACCAATTTGGTGCAAGGCACCATTTTGGTGCGATTTAGTTTCTTTTTGTATGCTTTCCATGCGACTCACAAATACCATGAAACTTAGCATGGTTATGAATAACGTTACTTATTTCACATTTTTATCTGAGTAAAGTCATTGGGCTGATTTAGGGCTGTCACCCTGATTTTAAGACGCGCTTTTACCGACTCGATTAATTAATTCGATTAAAATCACCAAAAGTCGCAATGGGAGAAAGGTAAAGATAAAAAAGAAAAAATAAATCGCAGAATACAAACCGGAGGAAATAAGATAAATAAGCAGCATTATATGCCGATGTGATTAGAGGTTGCAGCCAACATCGCTACAACCTTAAATGTCGCAAGAATAAAACCGCCCTATAAAACGTCCATTCAATACAGCGTGCTGCGCGGCGCCTCAACCAGTACCATACCGGCACGTAACCCAAGCGCAACCCCAGGGTTAGGGAACAAGATCCACTCACTGACATGCTGAACCCGGTACTCTTCGCCAGGTTGCTCGCACAGCAACGTCCCCTGCTTCAGCTCGGTAAAATTGGCGGTATCTTCACTAAGATGCAGCCTGAACTCTTCACTACGTTTAATCAGCGAGCGTTCAACGCGGAAGACCCGAAGTTCACTTGCCGACCGCGACGACAAAGGCTCCCCGCTCACCATCGCCTGCAACGCACGGTTAATGGCGGCAAACTGCTGTAGATCGTTCATGCCGAACGGCCGCGCCTTGCCCAGTTCCAGCGTGCAGCTGGCAGCACCGGCATGCTCACTGGAGAAATGGCTGAAGGTGCCGCCCGGCGCGCTGTGGATCACCAGTGCATCCAGATCGGCGGCGTCCAGCAAGGCCAGCATCTCTGCACTGTAAGGTCGCGTCTGGAAAGGCAGAATACCAAAGCGCGGCAGGCGCGAGTCACGGATGGCCGTATGCAAATCATAATGGAAACGTGCAGCGCCCTCATCGGCGAAAAACTCCGTGATAACCTGCTCCAGCTGCTGCGCCCGCGTGGTTTCACCGCTAGGGTCAAAATCACGATAGCGGCCGCCAAACATCCGGTTCATGTCACTGTGCAGATAACGCTTTCCGGCACGCATCGCCGCCGGGTTACCCAGCACCACCAGCAGGCGAACCGCCAGGGGGCGATCGCCGTTGAGCAGGTCTTTGACCAACTGATTCAACAGCTCAATCGGGGCAGTTTCATTGCCGTGGATACCTGCAGAAAGCACTACCGCCTGGCGGTAACCTGGCTTAGGGGTGATTTCCAGCAGGCCTTCCGTCAGCCAACGCCAGTGCAAATTCGCATTTTCGCCCTGTTGCTCAGCGGGAACCTGCCCCGCCAGCGTCAGGGCCAACAAATCAAACATGGTGGCTCCGTCTATTGTTGGAAAGGATAAACCGAACCCAACCCGAGGATGGTTGTCAGGGAATCCAGCGCTTCACGCCCTTCACGCAGCAGCTGCGGATCGGCCAGGTCATTTTGCGTCAGGCGATCGCGGTAATAACGATCGACCCATTCATTGAGCGTGACGAACAGACTATCGTTCATCATTACGCGCGGATTCACCGCCCGCAGCTCCTGCTCATTCAGCGCCACACGCAGCCGCAAACAGGCAGGCCCGCCGCCGTTGCGCATACTCTCGCGCAGATCGAATACCTTGATTTCATCAATAGGTCCGCCGCTGGCCACCATCTCGCTCAGGTAACTCCAGACGCCGCTGTGCTGGCGCGACTCTTCGGGTACCACGATCATCATCTTGCCGTTGGGCTTGGTCAGGATCTGGCTGTTAAACAGATAGGTTGCCACCGCATCCGCCACGGAAACCCGCGTCGTCGGCACCTCAATCGCCACCAGTTCGCTGTCCAGCATCGCCATCTTGCGGCGCACTTCATCCAGCGCCTGTTGCTGCCGATAAAAAGCCTGCTGATGATGGAACAGCACGTTCTGGTTGCTGACGGCAATCACGTCGTTATGGAACACGCCCTGATCGATCACCTCCGGATTCTGCTGCACAAAAACCGTATGCTGCTCATCCAACTGGTGCAGGCGGGCAATCGCCTCCCCGGCTTCACGCGTCTGACGCGCCGGATAACGCGTTGGGGCAATTTCGCCACCAAACTCCTGACGGCCGTAGACAAACATCTGCACGCTGCGTTTAGCGTAGTCGCCACCCAGCCGGTTGTGGTTAGCCGCACCTTCGTCGCCAAACAGCGCCACCTGCGGCAACGCCTCATGATGGGCGAAATGGCGGGGATCGTTAAACATCGCCCGCAGTACGCCAGAGGTGGTTACAGCTTCTATCGCGCGATGGAATTTATTGTTCAGATTGGCGGCGGTGAAATGCACCTTGCCATCAGCACTGTCCGCGGAAGGCGATACCGTGGCCGCATTGGCGGTCCACATGCAGGAAGCGGAACTGAGCGCGGACAGCAGGCGTGGGGATTGCTGCATCGCCTGCGCCAACACGCTTTCATCGCTGCCGCTGAAGCCCAGTTTACGTAACATCGGCACATGCGGGCGCTCCTGCGGCGGTAAAACCCCCTGCTGGAAACCGAGATCGGCCAACGCCTTCATCTTCAGCAACCCTTGCTTGGCCGCCAGCTTCGGGTTCGACACGCTATTTTGGTGCTGGGTCGAAGCCTCATTACCAAATGACAGTCCGGCGTAGTGATGCGTCAGGCCCACCAGACCATCGAAATTGACTTCATATCCTGACATGCTGTTCTCCTGATCTTGTAGGGGCGCTGCATGCTGCGCCCGCGTTAATCGGGGCGAATATATTCGCCCCCTACAGTAACAACGCTGTGGCTTGAAAAGCGGCGGGTAAAACTTAATTAAACGACAGTCCTGGCGACAGACTGGCCGGCAACGTCAGACTTTCGCTTTCCAGCGACGCCATTGGCCAGGCGCAATAATCCGCCGCGTAGTAGGCGCTTGGACGATGGTTGCCGGAAGCCCCCACGCCGCCAAACGGTGCCGCACTGGAAGCGCCGGTCAACGGCTTGTTCCAGTTGACGATACCGGCGCGCGCTTCCAGCAGCAGGTGATCAAAGCGCTCACGCTGCGGCGATACCAGACCGACCGACAGGCCATAGCGCGTCTGGTTGGCGATACGCACGGCTTCATCAAAGTCGTTATAGCGAATGATGGTCGTCAGTGGGCCAAAATACTCTTCGTCCGGTACGCCGCGCACGCCGGTCACGTCAATAATGCCGGGGCTGAGCAATGCGCTACCGCTTTCCAGCCGCTGCATGGTCAGCAAGGCTTTGCCGCCCAGCGACAGCAGGTGATGCTGTGCCGCCAGCATTTTTTCTGCCGCCGCGGAAGAGATAACCCCGCCCATAAACGGCTGAGGTTCAGCATCCCAACGCCCAATACGCAACGCACTCGCCACCTGCACCAAACGCTCGATAAAGGCATCGCCCTCACTGCCGCGTTTCACCAGAATGCGGCGTGAACAGGTGCAGCGCTGACCGGCGGAAATAAACGCCGACTGGATCGCCAGGTTGACCGCCGCATCGCAATCATCAATCTGGTCAACAATCAGCGCGTTGTTACCGCCCATTTCCAACGCCAGAATTTTTTCAGGCTGCCCCGCCAACTGACGATGCAGGTGATAACCGGTGCCGGCGCTGCCGGTAAACAGCAGGCCGTCGATATCGGTGCTGGCGGCCAACGCCTCGCCGGTTTCACGTCCGCCCTGCACCATATTGATCACCCCGGCAGGCAAACCGGCCTGCTGCCACAGCTTCAGGGTTTCCTCGGCGGTCTGGGGGGTCAGTTCGCTCGGCTTGAATACCACCGTGTTACCCGCCAGCAGGGCCGGTACGATATGGCCATTAGGTAAATGGCCGGGGAAGTTATAAGGCCCAAACACCGCCAGCACGCCGTGTGGCCGGTGGCGCAGCACCGAAGCGCCATCCGCCATCGCGGTCTGGCTAACGCCGGTACGCGCCTGATAAGCCTGCAGGGAAATTGCCACTTTGCCGATCATCGCCTGGACTTCGGTCAGTGTCTCCCAGCGGGGTTTGCTGGTTTCACGGCTGATGGTGGCCGCCAAATGCGACTTGTGTTCTTCCAGCAAGGCCGCAAAGCGTTTTACCAACTGCTCACGTTGTTCAAACGGCGTGCGCGCCCAGGCCGGAAACGCGGCACGAGCCGCTTCGCAAGCGGCGGCCACATCGCTGCCGTCGGCGGCGTTAGCCTGCCACAGCGGCTGATTGTCGACCGGATCGGTTTTGCTGAACTCAGCACCACGGCCCTGCTGCCAGGTGCCATTAATAAACAGTGCAGGATGTGACATTACGCTTTCTCCTGTGCAATAAGGGGGATAACCCGCACCGGGCTGCCTTGCTCAACGCCCAGCGCCGCAGCGGTGGCCGCATTGAGGTGCAGACGATCGTCATACAGATCGGCATTGACCAGCAGTGCGCGGTAATGTTGATAATGATCGTTAGCCACCAGATGAACCGGCGCATCGGCGCGCATCGGCGTTTCATCCAGTACCACTTTCACCAGGCGGCTTTGCTTGACCGCGCGGATATGGTCGATTTCCGCTTCCAGCGTCGGGCCACCGTCGAAAATATCGACATAGCCCTGATAACGCAGGCCTTCCGACTCCAGTACCCGGCGCGCCGGTACCGTCTGCGGGTGCACTTCACCAATCACTTTTTGCGCGTCTTCGGCCAGGAAATCGACATACAGCGGGTGCTTTGGCATCAGTTCGGCGATAAATGCCTTCTGACCGGTGCCGCTCAGGTAGTCCGCCTTGGCGAACTCGATGGAAAAGAAATGATTGCCAACGCTCTCCCAGAATGGGGAACGGCCGTCTTCGTCGGAGAAGCCACGCATTTCAGCAATCAGACGCTCAGAGAAACGCTCACGGAAAGCGGCGATAAACAGGAAACGCACCTTCGACAGCAGCTTGCCGTTTTCGCCGTGACGGTAGTCCGGATCGAGGAACAGCGTACAGAGTTCGGAATGGCCGGTGTGATCGTTGCTGAGGAACAGCGTCGGCACCGATTTATACACATTCAACTGCTTGGAGGCGTGCACCTGGGTGCCAACGCGGAAGCTATACCAGGGTTCGGTCAGGCCCACGGCCACTTCAATGGCGCAAACCCCGACCGCCTGTTGGCGCTCCGTGTCTTCCAGCACAAACAGATAACACTGGTCACCACGCGGAAGTTCGCCTTGCCAGGTTTTTAACGCCCGCTCAATGCGTGCCAGCAAGGTATCTTCGTCTTGCGGCAGGGAAGTGAGACCGATGCCGGACTTGCCGGCGAGCGTCAGTAAATCAGCCAAATCGCGGCGCTCTATAGGGCGAATAATCATCATAATGCGAACCTCTTCTTAATCAGGCTGCGCCGGTAAAAGCGCAGCCCGTGTGTTAGCTGCAAATCCGCGCCACGGCTCGCGCGAATCGCGCCAGCCCCTCTTTCACATCCTGCTCAGGAATGATCAGTGAAGGCGTGAAACGCACCACATCCGGGCCGGCGATCAGGGCAATTACGCCCTCTTCGTTGGCCAGTTGGGTGATCTGTTTCGCTTTGCCGGCATAATCCTGGGTCAACTGACAGCCAATCAACAGGCCGCCACCGCGGATTTCGGAGAAAATCGGGTATTGCTGGTTAATCTTGTTCAGGCCATCAAGGAACCACTGGTGGCGTTGTTTAACCCCTTCCAGCACTTCCGGCGTGTTGATGATTGAGAACACCGCCCCCGCTACCGCCGTCGCCAGCGGGTTGCCGCCGTAGGTGGTGCCGTGGGTACCGACGCCCAGGGTTTTAGCCAGTTCGTCCGTGGTCAGCATCGCGCCGATTGGGAAGCCGCAACCCAGCGCTTTCGCCGTAGTCAGCACGTCGGGCACCACGCCGTAGTGCGTATAGGCGTACAGCTCGCCGGTACGGCCCATGCCGGTTTGCACTTCATCGAAAATCAGCACCGCGTCGTGGCGGTCGCACAGCTCGCGCAGCCCCTGCAGGAATGCCGGATCGGCCGGCAACACGCCACCTTCGCCCTGAATCGGCTCGACGATCACCGCGCAGGTGTGGTCGTTGATCACTTCGGCAGCCGCCGCCAGATCGTTAAACGGCGTGTGGGTGATACCGCCCGGCAATGGAGCAAAATCTTTGGAGTATTTCGGCTGGCCGCCGGCAGAAACGGTAAACAGCGTGCGGCCGTGGAAGGCGTTGTTAAATGCCACAATCTGATTCTTGCTGCTGTTGCCCTGGTCCAGCGCACGTTTACGTGCCAGCTTCAGTGCCGCTTCATTGGCTTCCGCCCCGGAGTTACAGAAAAACACCTTGTCGGCAAAGGTGGCGTCAATCAGCTGTTTGGCCAAACGCAGTACCGGCTCATTGGTGTAGCCGTTGCCCAGATGCCACAGTTTGCCCGCCTGCTCCACCAGCGCCGCCGTCACCACCGGGTGAGCATGGCCCAACGCGTTGACCGCGATGCCGCCGGCAAAATCGATGTAAGACTTACCCTGTTGATCCCAGACCTGCGAACCTTCTCCCCGTACCAGAATAAAATCAGCGGGGGCGTAAACCGGGACCATCCAGTCGTCGAAAGACTGGCGGGTAACTGCGATTGGCTGTTCCATAATGACCTCATAACTTCAGCAAAGACTGAATTTTGACTGTAAGGGCCGCTCCAGCCCGGATGTTCCGCAACAAAACAACAAAAACTGCGCTGTGGCTTCTACTTTTCGACCGGTGATAACTCTGCCTTTCACCGTCTATTCAGAAACAAATCTGTTACATCAAACGCGTTTTTCGCTATTTATGCCGGGTATAGGGTCGTGGAACGGGGAATAAATGTTAACGAGCAGTTAAAATACATGCCGTTTGATAAAGAGTGTAGAGCAGCTATCGTGCCAAACAGGGATTTTTGGCGGATTTTGCGGTTTTTTACGCTAAAACAACGGCTTACACTGCATACTTATTCAATAAATATGCATTGGTAATGAATAATCGGAAAAATAAGGCCAAAAATCATCGTTGGCCGCGAAATCCTATTCAATTACAAAAAACTTCAATAATTCTGATCGCGCTCGCAAAAATAATTCGGCCCGATCTGCGCCCGATCACACTTTCGCCCCACATCGGTGCAAAGAACGCACCAAACACGGGCAAACCCGCGTCAGATCAGGCTCTGCGTGGCGCTGTGTGAACCATCATCGGGCGCATCTGTGGGCAACTTCCGCGCCAGATCTCATATTTGTTAACTTACCGAACAATTTGTTGACAGCCTGGGGACACGATAATAGGTTAATTTCAATGGAACACGTGTTCCATGATGAAAAAACACACCACGCCCTAAATAATTCGAGTTGCAGGAAGGCGGCGACTGAGCGAGTCCCGATAAGCTTACTTTGGTAAGTGATTCAGGTGAGTGAAGACAGCCAACACACCAGCGTCTCGAAGAATGACGGGCGGACATCGACTGCACAGCATCGGGGTTATCATGGCTCATTTCTGCTTGCGTACTAACCATAGGATCACCGGGGCCGCACTGGCCGTGCTGCTGGCCCTGCCCGTTTCCGCCAGCGCCAACACCCGCATTACCTTCGCCAACTATTTGCCGAATGATTACATCAACAAGGTGATTAAAGACTTTGAGGCGGCACATCCGGACATCCAGGTGCAGTCGATCAAATGCGGCTTCGCCGACTGCCATCAAAAGCTGACGACCGCGCTGGCCGTCGGCCAGGGTGCCGCCGATATTTTCAGCGTCAGCACCATCAAGCTGGGCAGTTTTGCCAACTCCGGTGGCCTGAACAACCTGAGCGCCCCGCCATTCAGCATCGATAGCCAGGGCTGGCAGTTTGATCCTTCGATGATCAGCCTGGCAAAGGGCAACGACGGCAACATCTATGGTGTGCCCTACGACACCGGCCCGGTGGTCATGATCTACCGTAACGACATGGTGCAAAAAGCCGGCGCGAAGATTGAAGACATCACCCAAAGCTGGGACAGCTTTATCGCCTTCGGAGAAAAGCTGAAAAAAGAGCAAGGCGCCTACCTGCTCCCTGCCGCCACCAGTTTGATCAACCCGCTGGTGGTCGGCATGAACAGTGAACCGGGCAAGCCGGTCTACACCAAAGACGGCAAACCCAATCTTGATTCGCCACAAATCAAACAGCTGATGACGGTGATTAAAACGCTGTATGACAAAGGGCTGGCGGCCTCGCTCGACGGCTCAACCAATTCGCAGGAATACATCAAACTGTACCGCCAGGGGAAACTGTTTGCCGATATCGACGGCCCCTGGGACGAAGGCCGCATCGAGCAGGAGTTGGATCCAGACGGTGCCAAGGCCGGGCTGTGGCGCGTGACCGGCGTGCCGGGCAATATCAAGGTCAATGCCGGCGGCACCACGCTGGTGATCCCGAAACAGAGCAAAAACGCCCAGGCGGCCTGGCAGTTCATTCAATACTTTATGCAGCGTGATGTGGTGATCGACGCGGCGAAAACCGCCGGTACCTTACCTGCCCGCCTCGACGTGTATAACGCGCCCTACTTTGACACACCGAGCAGCATTCTCGGCGGTCAGCATTCGATGCGCTACTACGCCAGCCTGGTACCGGATCTGAAACCGGTCGCCTCATCGCCGGAAGACAACATCGCCAACGAAATTCTTAACGAAGCGGCGAAGAAAATCCTGGTGCAGCATCAGGACATCGACAGCACCCTGCGCGATGCCAACAAGCTGCTCGAGCGGCGGATGCGCGCTTTGTAATCATCAGATACGGCGGTCAGTCGGCTGCCGACTTTATGTTTCCGTCGGTTCGGGGAATCTATGCGTAAGCGATTTTTCAAAGGGCTGCTGCACGATCACCGCACCGCCTACCTGCTGCTGCTGCCGTTTATGCTGCTGTTCGCGGTGTTCAACGCCTTCCCGATCTTCTTCTCGGCGTTTTTGTCCTTTCAGTCGTGGAACCCGGTCAAAGGCCTCAGTTCGATGAAGTTTGTCGGGCTGGACAACTTTTACTATGCCTTCACCGACGATGCCTTCTGGGTGTCGCTGGTCAACACCATCAAAATCACGCTGGTGTCCGGCCTGTGCCAGCACCTGTTCGCCATCACCCTGGCCTACTCATTGCTGCACATCATCGTGCGCGGCAGGCGTTTTCTGAAGGCGGCAATCTTCCTGCCCTACATCACCTCTTCCGTCGCCGTCAGCCTGATAGTGTTCAACCTGTTCTCCCCGGTCGGCATGGTTAACGAACTGCTCAGCGGGTTAGCCACCCGACTACACCTCGGCACGCTGGCGGCGGCCTTGCCGATCAACTTCTTTGACAGTGACTGGATCCGCTTCACCATCGCCAATCAGGTGACCTGGAAGTTTACCGGCATCAATACGGTGATTTACATGACCGGCCTGGCGTCGATCTCGCCGGACCTGTACGAAGCGATTGAACTGGACGGCGCCGGCCGCTGGCAAAAATTTCGCTATATCGCCCTGCCGCTGTTGGCACCCTTTATCTTCTTCGCCACCTTGATGACGCTGATCGGCAATATGCAGTTGTTCAATGAACCGATGATCCTGACGCAAGGCACCGGCGGGGTCGACAACAGCGGCCTGACGGTATCGATGTACGTGTACAAAACCGGTTGGTCCTATTTGGATATGGGCACCGCTTCGGCGATCTCCTGGATCCTGTTCCTGTTGATTGCCGTGGTCAGCGCCCTGGTGTTCTGGGGCTTTGGCAAGCGGGGAGGATTGAACGATGAACGCTAACGGCCGTCGTTTTGATACCGGCAAACTGGTGATTTACCTGCTGGTCTCACTGTTTGCTTCGCTGTCATTGTTCCCGTTCTATTGGTCGGCCTTGCTGGCGACGCAGGACACCCGCAGCATCATGGGCATGTCGCTGCGCTTTGGCAGCCACCTGCTGGAAAACTACCAGGGGCTGGAACAGCAAGTCCCCTTCACCCATGCGCTGCTCAATACCCTGTATGTCACCGCCATGGCGACGCTGACCAGCGTGCTGGTTTCCGCCGCTGCGGGCTACGCCTTTAGCGTTTATCAGTTCAAAGGTAAAAAGGTGCTGTTCACCAGCCTGATGCTGACCATGATGGTGCCCAGCGTAGTCAATCTGGTGCCCTATTTTTTCGTTATCAAAAGCGTCGGCCTGCTGGATCAGTTCGCCGCCGTCTGGCTACCTGCCGGGGTCAACATCTTCGGCATTTTCCTGGTGCGCCAGTACGTCAGTTCCTCACTGCCCAGCGAAATTCTCGACAGTGCGCGCATGGATGGCCTGAACGAACTGCAAATCTTCCTGCGTATCGGCCTGCCGCTGATGCGCCCGGCCCTGCTGACGGTAGCGATCGTGGTAGTGGTCGATACCTGGAACAACTTTATGCTGCCGCTGGTGGCGTTGCAGTCGCCGGACAAACAAATTCTCCAGTTGGTGCTGCGCAGCCTGAGCGGTGCCACTGCCACCCCCTGGAACCTGGTGATGACCGGCAGTTTCCTGGCGATCGTGCCGCTGCTGATCGCCTTTATCTTCTCGTCCAAACAAATGATGGAAAGCCTCACCCGTGGGGCGGTTAAAGGGTAACTTATGCAATCAATCGATATTTACCGCGCGAACGGCGCGAGCGAGCGTCAACAAGTGATCCTGTTTGCTGCCGCAGAAGACCAACTGCCTGCCACATTGCAAAATGCCGGTCTGCAACGGGCAAGGGTCGGCACGCTTTATCCACTGGGTGACGGGCGCTTTGCACTCAATATCGGCACGCCGCCGACCCCTGCCGCGCTGCAGGATGCCGGTGCGGCGATCGCCGCCGGGCAAAAAGACTACGGGCTGCAACAGCTCCGCCTGACGCTGGCCCCGGAATTACCGGCAGATGCCGAGAACTGGCGCTGGATACTGTTCGGTCTGCGCCTGGGTGCTTATCATTATCAACATCACGCCAACGCCCGGCTTGCCGATCCCACCCTGCCACTGAACAGCCAGGATGCGACTACCCAGGCTCTGTGCGACTGGGCTAATCTGCATGCCGAGGGCGTGATCATTGGCCGCGAGCTGATGAACAAACCGGCCAATATTCTCTACCCGGAAAGCTTTGTAGAAGCGGTAGCGCAGTTACCCTTCCGTCACCTGCGCCAGGAGGTATTGGGAGATGAACAAATGGCGGCGCAGGGCTTTGGCGGCCTGCTCGGGGTCGGCCAGGGCAGCGCCCGTGCCTCGCAGTTGTTGATCCTCGATCACCATCCGGCCAACGCCCGCCACACGCTGGCACTGGTCGGCAAAGGCGTCACCTTCGACAGCGGCGGCATCAGCATCAAAGGCGCGGCGCGCATGAGCACCATGAAGTTCGATATGGGCGGCGCCGCTGCGGTGGTGGGCGCCATGCGCATTATCGACGCACTGCAATTGCCCATCCGCGTCATCGGCCTGTGCGGGCTGGTGGAAAACATGCCCTCCTCCCGCGCCCAACGACCTGGTGACGTTGTCACCATGCACAACGGCAAATCGGTGGAGATCATTTCCACCGATGCCGAGGGCCGCATGGTGCTGGCGGACGTGATCAGCTATGCCCAACAACGCTTCCAGCCGGATTATCTGCTGGATATTGCCACCCTGACCGGCGGCGCCGGCGTGGCGCTGGGCAAGGAATATGCCGCCATGATGGGCAACGACCCGGCGTTTCTGGCGCAGGTCACCCAGGCGGGCAAGATCAGCGCAGAACCGGTGTGGCCGATGCCGCACGGCGGCTGGTATCGCGGCGTGCTGAAGTCTGAATTTGCCGACTACCGCCACGGCGGTGAAGATCCGCACGGCAGCCCTTGCGTGGCGGCGACCTTTATCAGCGAGTTCGTGCAACCGGGTCAACGCTGGGCGCATCTGGACATCGCCGCCATGTCGACCGATATGCCGCACCGCAAGCTGTATGCCAACGGCGCGTCCTCATTCGGCGTGCTGCTGCTGGCACGGCTGAGTTCCCTGCTTGCCGAAACGGAGCACTGATGGCTTACGTAGAATTGCTCGATATCAACAAACGTTATGACAACGGCTATCAGGCCGCCAGCAACGTGAATCTGCAGGTGGAAAAAGGCGAGTTTGTGGTGCTGCTCGGCCCATCGGGCTGCGGCAAGTCCACCACCCTGCGAATGATCGCCGGGCTGGAAACCCTGTCCTCCGGCGAATTGCGCATCGACGGCGAGCGCATGAACGAAGTGCTGCCTAAATACCGTGATATCGCCATGGTGTTCCAGAGCTATGCGCTGTATCCGCACATGACGGTGTACGACAACATGGCGCTGTCGCTGAAAATCAAAGGCATGGCCAAAGCGGAGATCGCCGGCCAGATAGCCGCCGTCGCCGAAATGCTGCACCTGAGTGAGTTTCTACAGGTCAAACCCGGTCAGCTTTCCGGTGGCCAACGCCAACGGGTGGCGCTCGGTCGGGCGATCGTCCGGCGGCCGAAGGTGTTCCTGTTCGATGAACCGCTGTCCAATCTCGATGCCAAACTGCGTAACCGCATGCGTCAGGAGCTGTCGGCGCTGCACAAGGCGATCGGTGCCACCATTATCTACGTCACCCACGATCAGGTGGAGGCAATGACCATGGCGGACAAAGTGGTGATCATGAACCAGGGCAAAGTACAGCAAATCGGCACGCCGCTGGATCTCTACCACCGTCCGGTTAATCGTTTTGTCGCCGAGTTTATCGGTTCACCGCAGATGAATCTGTTTGAGGTACAGGTCCAGGTTCAGGGCGAGCAGATTATGCTACAAGGCGATTCGGGCCTGGTGCTGCCGCTGGCCACCGCCGATTTCCCGGCGTTGGCTCTGCAACCGGGGGCATGGGTGACGCTGGGCTGCCGTCCGGAGGCCTGCCGGATCAGCGAACCACTTGCAGAACCGCATCTGACCGGGACGCTGGTATACAGTGAAAATCTGGGGGCAGAAAGCAATCTGTTCGTGCAAGGCGACAACGGTGCGCAATACATCGTGAAACAGCACTCTCAGTTTCAGCAGTCACAAGGGCAACCGCTGGCGGTGACGCTGGATACCCGCGCGCTGCACTTTTTTGACTCGCAAACCGGCGAACGGATGGCACCATAGGGGGAAACGGTGTTACCGAGCGGCGTTCTGTGAGACCCTATGCCCGCTGCGCGACCCTACCGCAGCGCCCTGTTTTCCGTTGAGTATGCGCACCATGCCGATTAAAAAAGTCACCTCTCACGATGTCGCCCGCGTTGCCGGCGTTTCACGCACCGTGGTTTCCCGCGCCTTTTCCAATCAGGGCCGGGTATCGCAGAAAAACCGTGAGCTGGTGATGCGCGTCGCCGGCCAACTGGGCTACGCCCCGGACGCCATCGCCCAGAGCCTGCACACCGGCAAAACCGGCTTTGTCGCGGTGGTGGTAAACCACTTTCATGACCTGTCCGACCTGGAGTTTTTCGACCGTCTGGTTGAGCAGTTGCAAAACAGCAACCGGCAGGCGGTGATGATTCGGCTGGAGGGCATCGAAGATCCGGCCGGTTACCTGAAACAAACCATTTCCTATCACGTCGATTCTGCCGTGGTGTTCGCCGACCATATCAGCGCCCGCGCCGCGAAAGATCTGTTTCGCGTCGCCACGCCAATTATGCTCAACGGCCTGGCGGGCGACGCCCTGTGCGATGCGCTCAACGCCGATGAGGCCCCCAGCCTGCAACAATTGGCGGCGCTGATGGCGCAAAAGGGGCAACAACGGGTGGCAGTGCTGGGCGGGCGCAGCAGCGCCAAAGGGGAACAGCTGCGCCAACAGACCTTTCTAGCCCAGGCGGCGCAGCAGCAATTGCAGATCGTGGCCCAGCTCAGCGGGGATTACAGCTACCTGAGCGGTTTCAAGCTGGCACCGCAGCTGCTGGCGGCACAGCCGGCCCCGCAGGCGATCTTCTGCACCGCAGATTCCATGGCGATGGGGGTGATGGATTATATTCGTTTGCATACGCCGCTGCAGATCCCGCAGGACGTCGCGGTCTACGGCTTTGACGATATTCCGATGGCCGCCTGGCCAAGCTACCAACTGACCTCGGTACGGCGGGATATCAGTGCGATGATCGCCGCCATTGTGCAACTGATCGAACTGCGCAGCAGCAGCCCGCAGGCCGCGCCGCAGCAGGTGACCATCCCCACCGAACTGGTGGTACGAGCCTCCTGCTAACCCTGCCTTTCAGCGGGTAGTGATCATCTCGGCATCGCGTAATTCCGGTGCTGCCATGCCGGTTTGCCACAGCCAGTATTGGATTGGGCCGGGGCAATTGAGGCTGACCACCTTGTGGTTGCCCTGCTTATCGACGGCATGGATCGTCACCCCTTCGGTATAACCGTCCTTCAGGTAGGTCAAATCTTCTATCGCTTCATACACCGCCTGATCCAGCGCCATGCCCATCTTCATGTACAACACCACGGCGCGGCTGGTACCGCAGCGGATGGTCATTTCCCCGGTGTGAGTACAGGCGCAGGCGCCATAGCGGCTGTCGGCATAGGAGCCGCTGCCAATGATCGGGCTGTCTCCCAATCTTCCCGGGTATTTCCACGCCCAGCCCGAGGTCGAGGTAGCGGCACTGAGGGTGCCCCCGCCATCCTGCGCTAAAAACACCGTGGTATCGCGCACTCGCTCCGGATCGGTGGCGTTGTTCGACAGCCCGGCCAGCGGAATATTCGGCCAGTCACGACGCTGTTCGGCACTCATCGCCTGCTCCAGCTTTTCCCACCAGACGCGTTTGGAGTCGGCAATCAGATTGTCACCGGCCAGTGCGCCAATTTCGGCAGCAAAACGTGCTGCCCCGGCACCGACCAGGATCTCGTGGTTAAGGTCTTCCATCACCCGGTACGCCACCTCCACCGGATGCAGGTACCCTTGCAATGCCCCTACTGCGCCGGTGCGCAAGCTGTCGCCGTCCATCACCGAGGCATCCAGTTCCATTTCACCCAACACGTTGGGCCAGCCGCCGTAGCCCACGGTGCGCACGCTCGGATCCAACTCCACCAGCTTGATGCCGTCAACGATGGCGCGCAGGCCGTTATGCCCCTGCTGCAGCCGTTCGGCCGACAGACCGATGCCCGGATGTCCTTCAGAGTTTGCAATCACAATCATAGGGTTTTGTTTCCCGCACGGCGTTAAGCGCCCAAAAGAGGCACCGGGTTATCCGGTGTTCGGCACCAATGGAACACGTGTTCCATTGGTGTTTAAAAAGTATCTTCGCCCCGTAGAAAAGTCAAACTCAGGCGGCCGAAAGCGTGGCGCGGGACGCCTTTTCTCAACGTGCTGTCGGGCCAGCAAACGGCAGCCATTCAACTACACTGTGATCTCGACCGAAAAGCGCATGAGGAGCCATGATGTCCAAGAAAACTGTAGATCCCACCCAACCGGCCGCACAGCATGATATTCGCACCTTTCTGGATGCCTTGAATGCCGGCGGTGGCAAGCCGATGGAAGAAATGAAACCGAAGGAGGCGCGCAAGGTGCTGGAGGGCGCGCAGCGTAGCGTCGAAGTGCCACTGCACGAGGTCGAAATCAGCGAGAAAACCATTCATGTCGAGGGGCAGGATATCCTGCTGCACATTGTGCGACCGGCCAAGGTCAAGGAAGCACTGCCGGTGTTTATGTTCTTCCACGGCGGCGGTTGGGTGCTGGGTGACTTCCCTACCCATGAGCGGCTGGTGCGTGATTTGGTTTACAGCTCAGGTGCGGCCGCGGTGTTCGTCAACTATACCCCGTCACCGGAGGCCCATTACCCGACCGCCATCCATCAGGCCTATGCCGCCACCGAATGGGTGGCCGAATACGGCGAGAAAATCAACGTTGACGGCTCGCGGCTGGCAGTGGTCGGCAACAGCGTAGGCGGCAATATGGCGGCGGCGGTCAGCCTAATGGCCAAAGAAAAAGGGACCCCGGCGCTGCGCACTCAGATCCTGCTGTGGCCGGTGACGCACGCCAGCTTTGATACCGACTCTTATCACCAGTTCGCCGAAGGCCACTTTCTGACCCGCAACATGATGAAATGGTTCTGGGACAACTACACTACCGATAAAGCGCAGCGCAAAGAAATCTACGCCTCACCGCTCAATGCCACGCTGGAGCAGCTAAAAGGCCTGCCACCGGCACTGGTGCAGACCGCCGAGCTGGACGTGCTGCGTGACGAGGGCGAAGCCTATGCCCGGCTGCTGAATGCCGCCGGAGTAGAGGTCACATCCACCCGCTACAATGGGCTGATCCACGATTACGGCCTGCTAAACCCTATCGCCCATGTGCCGGCGGTGCATTCCGCCATCCATCAGGCCGGACGGGCGCTGAAGCATTATCTGGCCTAGGTCACTCGGCATAATGGCAAGCCACCCGATGCCCTGCGGCCACCGTGCGTAATACTGGGGCCTGTTCCCGGCACTGCGCGGTAGCCTGCGGACAACGGGGGTGAAAACGACAGCCATGCGGCGGTTGCGCGGGGTTAGGCAGTTCGCCCCGCGCCATCGCCTGCGGCTGGCGTTGCGGATCCAGACTGGGCACCGCTGCCAGCAGCGCCTGGGTATAGGGATGGCGCGGTTGACCGAACAGGCTGTCGCGGTCTGCGCTCTCGACAATCTGGCCGAGATACATCACCGCCACGTCCTGACACAGGTGCTCCACCACCCCGAGATCGTGCGAAATAAACAGAAAGGTCACCCCCTGCTGCTCCTGAAGATCGGAAAACAGGTTGATGATCTGCGCCTGGATTGAGACGTCGAGCGCCGAAATCGGCTCGTCGGCGACGATAAATTCCGGCTGCAGGATCAGCGCGCGGGCAATGCCGATGCGCTGCCGCTGACCACCAGAAAACTCATGCGGAAAACGGCCGTAGTGCTGCGCCGACAGCCCGCAGATCTCCAGGGTGTCGATCACCCGATCGCGCAGCTCGTTTCTCTGCGCCAGCCCATGTTGCAACAGGGCCTCACCAATCGCATCGCCAATGCGCATCCTCGGGTTCAGCGAACTGTAGGGATCCTGAAACACCAACTGCATCTTCGGGCGCATCTCACGCCGCCGTCGCGGGCTGAGCGCATCCAGCGCCTGTCCCTTGAACAGCACCTCACCGGCGGTTTTGTCATGCAGCCCCAGCAGCGTGCGGCCCACGGTGGTTTTCCCACTGCCGGACTCGCCCACCAGGCCGAAAATCGTGCCTTTTCGAATGCCGAAACTGACGTCATCCACCGCTCGCAGCTGCCCGGTAGTCCGGCCGAACAGGCCTTCTCGCAGCGGAAAATGCTTCTTCAACCCTTTGACCTCCACTAACCACTCAGCCGACATGAATGCGCCCTCCGGCATTCAGAAAACAGGCCGACTGGCGCTGCAATGGGCCATACAAAGGCGGGATGCCGTCGCGACAGCGCGTACTGGCCTGAGCGCAACGATCGGCGAAGGCGCAATGCTCGGGCAGTTTAGCCAAATCAGGGACCTGACCGGGGATCGAATACAGCCTGCGTCGCCGCTGCCCGGCCACCGGCCGCGAAGCCATCAGCCCCTGCGTATAAGGGTGCAGCGGGTTAGCCAGCACTTCACGCGTTGCCCCCTGCTCGACTATCCGTCCGGCGTACATCACCACCAGCCGGTCGGCCATCTGGGCAATCACGCCAAGGTCGTGGGTGATCAGCATCATCGCCATATTATTTTTGCGGGTCTGTTCACGCAGCAATGCCAAGATCTGCGCCTGTACGGTAACATCCAGCGCGGTGGTCGGCTCATCGGCAATCAACAGTGCCGGACGGCAGCTGATGGCCATGGCGATCATAATGCGCTGCAGCATGCCGCCGGAAAGCTGGTGCGGGTAGCTGGTCATCAACGGCTCCGCACGCGCCAACCCCACCTCGGTAATCAGCGCCGTCGCCTCGCGCCAGGCCGCCTTCGGCGAAGCACCGCGATGCCGGATCAGCGGTTCCACCAGCTGTTCGCCGATCGTCAGCACCGGGTTCAGGGCGCTCATCGGTTCCTGGAAAATCATCGCCAATCGGTTACCGCGCAGATCGGCCATCTGCTGCGGCCGCAGCTTCAATAAATCTTGCCCGTCGAAATGGATTTCGCCGCCGTCAATTTGCGCCAGCGGCTGCGGCAACAGCCCCATCAGTGCCATGGCGGTGACGCTTTTACCACAGCCGGATTCGCCGACCACCCCCAGCGTCTGTCCGGCATGCAGTTCAAAACTCAGTTGCTGCACCGCCTGCACCCGGCCCTGCTCACCATTGAAGGCCACCGACAGTTGATTAAAAGCCAGCAGGGGTCGGCTCATGGTCTTGCTCCGTTCATTTTCGGATCGAGCGCGTCCCGCAGGCCGTCACCCAGAATATTAATCGCTACCACGGTGATAAAAATCGCCAGGCCGGGTGGCATCCACAACCAGGGACGACGTTGAAAATCGATCAGGCTGTTGGCAGCGTCCATCATGTTGCCCCACGACGGCGTCGGCGGTACCACGCCCAGCCCCAAATAGCTGAGTGCCGACTCACTGAGAATGGCGTTGGCAACGCCCATGGTCGCCACTACCACCAGGATGGGAATAGTGTTCGGCAACAGATGGCCAAACAGACGCCGCCGGGTGGACAGCCCGAGCACTTCGGTCGCCAACATGAAATCGCGTTCGCGCAGCGACAGGATCTGGCCGCGTACCAGCCGCGCCAATGAAGGCCAGCCCAGCAGGCTGAGCATGATCATTACCATGTAGATACGGTAGTCCGGCGAGACGTCCAGCTCGGACAGCATCGCCCCCATAATGATCAGCAGCGGCAGGCTGGGGATGGTCATCAGCAGATCGGCAAAGCGCATGATCAACTTATCTACCATGCCGCCCAAATAGCCGGACAGTGCGCCCAGCAGGTAGCCGAGCGTGACGGACAACAGCATCGACACCAGGCCGATGGTCAGAGAGATACGCCCCGCCAGCAGCAGGCGCGTATAAATATCGCGACCGAGGAAATCGGTGCCGAGCCAGTGTGCCACATTGGGCGCCTGGTTGATGTTCAGCGCATCACCGGCATCGTCCTGCCAGGGCGACAGCATCGGCCCAAAGACGCACAGCACTGTCAGTATCAACAGCAATAGCAGCGAGGCCATCGCCAGCCGGTGGCGCCGCAGTCGTTGCCAGGCCTGAGCGGTTGGGGGTGGCGACAGCTGCGCCAGCGCCGGAAGTTGCGCCTGCCGCCAGCGGCGACGGCGTCCAAAAAACAGCGTTGCCAGCATCTTCACCTCAAACGAATTCGTGGGTCGGCATAGGCGTACAGAATGTCCGCCAGCAGATTGCCCAAAATGGTCAGCACCGCCAGAAACAGCGTAAACCCCATCAATACCGGATAGTCACGGGCGGCCAGCGAGTCGATGTGGATGTGCCCCGCCCCTGGCCAATTGAAGATTTTTTCGGTGATCAGCGCGCCGGAAAACAGCGCCGGTAATTCAAACCCCAGCAGCGTAATGATCGGCAGCAAAGCATTACGCAGCGCGTGTTTGACGATCACCGTTTTCTCTTTCAGCCCTTTAGCGCGAGCGGTGCGGATGTAGTCCATACGGATCACATCCAGCATGCTGGCGCGGAAATAGCGCGTCAGGGTACCGGCCTGCAACATCACCAGCGCCAGCACCGGCAACAGCAGGTGCGCCGCCACCTCTGCCACCCAGGCCAGCCCGGTCGCTTCGCTGCCGGTGCGCAGCATGCCGCCTGCGGGAAGCCAGTGCAGATCGACGGCAAACCATTTGATCAGCAGCAGGCAAAGGAAAAAGGTCGGAAATGACATGGCGCCGAACACCGCTACGGTGACCAGATGATCGAACAGCGAATAGGGTTTCATCGCCGACGCCACGCCAACCGCCAGCGCAATGCCCCAGTACAACACCAGGGCGACCGAAGCCAGCAGGAACGAATTCCAGATGTACTGGTTCAACAAGGTGCTGACCGGGATCTGGTACTGCAGCGAAAAACCGAGATTGCCTTGCAGTAACTGGCCGAGCCAGTGCCAATAGCGGATCAGCAGCGGTTGGTCCAGCCCGTACAGCGCGCGTAATTCGGCGGCGCGCTGCGGCGTCAGGTTAATGTTGCCGTCAATAAAATCGCCGGGCGTCAGCGCGAAGATAAAGAAAATCAGCAGTGATGCCAGCAGCAGCATCGGCAGGGTTTGCAGCAGGCGGCGCAGGATAAAATTTCTCATGGTGTTTTCCATTACCGCCGCGCGGAGGAGCGCGGCGGTACCTTGCCGTTACTGAGCCAGTTTGACGTCCGGCAGGCTGCCGGTCAGGCCATTGTAGACATCCGGTTTAAAGCCGGTGACGCGAGCGCTGCTGGCACTGAGGATCTTGCGGTTACCCAGCAGGATCACCGGTGGGTCTTCCGCCAGCACCTGATACAGCTGGTGATACAGCGGTTTGCGCTGCCCGATATCCAGCGTGGCGTTAGCCTGACTAATCAGCTGGTCTGCCTGCGGGTTGTGATAGCCGGTTTCACTCAACTGACTGATGAAATCGCGCACCCCGTCATGCGGGTCATTCAACCCGCTGGTGCTGAGCGACGCCAGGTCATAATTCCCGGCCTTGCGCTGTGCCAGCAACGCATTGAAATCCAACACCTGCGGTTTGAGCAGCACGCCTATCTGCCGATAGTTGTCTTTGGCGATCGGCACCAGCGCATCGTTAAGCAGCTTTTTGGTCACCAGCAGCGTCAGTTCCAGTTTCTTGCCGTCTTTCTGGCGAATGCCGTCTGCACCCGGTTTCCACCCGGCCTGATCGAGCAGTTGTTTGGCTTTGTTGACGTCATAGGCGTATGGATTGATACCCTTAGGATCATAGGCCCAGGAAACGGGGGAAATTGGCTGATTGGCCACCGTACCGTATCCCTGATACACCACGGTGATCAGCTTTTGGCGATCCAGGCCATAGATCAGGGCCTGGCGGACACGCGCGTCCTGCAGTGCCGGGCGCTTGAGGTTGAAATCCACCCGGCTATAGTCGCTTGAGCTGTACAGGTTGATATTGGCAAAGCCCAACAGCTTCAACTGCTCAATATCATCGGGCTTGGCGGTAAAGGCGTCGTAGTCGGTTTCACCGGTCTGGAACAGCTGGAAGTTGGTAGCCGGGTTGGTTACACGGTAAATAAAGCGCGCCACCGCCGGCCGGCCAAGGTAGAAATTCGGATTGGCGTGGAAGCGGATCTCCTGCCCAGGAATGTATTTGTCGTAAATATAGGGGCCGTTGCCCAACGGCTTACCATTCAACGCGCGCACGCTTTCCAGCTTGCCGCGTTGATAATCCTTGCCATAGTAGGCTTTCGACAACACCGGCCCGCCGATCAGTTGCAGCGTAGTCGCGCCTGGCTGGGTGGTGGTAATTTGCAGGGTGCGATCGTCAATCACCTTCAGTCCGCTGACGCTGGGCGCGGTGCCGTTTTTATATTCCGCGCCGCCCTGAATATGCGCCGGGGTAATGTCGGTTTCACCGTCATAGGCCGGGTCATGCAGCAGCGTCAGCGTAAAAGCGATGTCTTCGGCTTTGATGGGTGAACCGTCGCTGTAGAGCAGATTGGGGCGCAGCTTGATGGTATACACCCGATTATCCGGGCTGACCTGCCAGGATTCAGCCAATCGCGCCACCGGTTTACCTGCACTGTCCAGGCCAATGAGCCGGGTGAAAATCACATCGGTGACGTTCTCATCCCAGCCGTTGGTGAACAGATAAGGGTTAAAGTTGCCCTGTGGTTCGAGAATACCGGCCACCACGGTGTCTTTACGCAGCGTGGCGGCGTTGGGTACCAGGCTGGCATCGGTGGCCGGAGTGATCCCTTCCGTCAGCGTTTCCGCCAGCGCCTGCCCACCCCATGAAATGCCTAGCGTACCGGCCAGCGCCAGGGACACCAGTCGTTTTTGCAACAGCCTGTTTATATTATTTTTTATTTTTCTCACCCACTGCCCCTCGTTACCCGTTGATAAAATGTGACAAAATTTATCGCAGAGTAATGGGCGGCCGGAGGGCTGTCTAACAACGAAACCGGCATTCCATTGCCGAAAAAAGCATTATGAATTTTTCTATTGCGATATCCGGCCAATCCGCATGGCTCAGCCTGCGGGTTCGAGCTGCCGGATAAGTTTGGCTAAGGTTTTGATTGCTGCCTCGTGCTTGTCGCTCCAGTCAAAAGAGGCGTTCAGGCGGAAACAATGGTTGAAATGGTTGCCGGTGGTAAACATGCGGCCCGGCGCGATACTCACTCCCAATGCCAGCGCCCGCTGGTAGAGTTCCATCGACGACAGCGCCGGATCCAGCTCCAGCCACAGGAAGTAGCCGCCGTCGGGTTGGCTGACTTTGACGGTCGGCGGAAAATGATGGGCAATCGCCTGGCGCATCATGCTTTGGCGCTGCGCCAGCAGGCGGCGCAGGCGCCGCAGGTGAGTATCGTAGCCGCCGTGCAGCAGATAGTCGGCAATCGCCAACTGGGTCGGTACGCTGGTCGAGACGGTGCTCATCAACTGCAACCGTTGGATCTGCTGCGCGTAGCGCCCCGCCGCTACCCAACCGACGCGGAACCCCGGCGCCAGACATTTGGAGAACGACGAACAATGCAGAACCTGCCCACCGCTGTCCCACGCCTTGGCCGGCTGTGGCCGCTCGGCGCTGAAATACAGCTCGCCATAAACGTCGTCCTCAATCAGGGAAATCTGCCGCTCTCGCAGCAAATTCACCAGCCGCTGCTTGTTGTCGTCCGACAGGCTGGCCCCCAGCGGGTTCTGGAAGTGGGTCATCAGCCAACAGGCCTTGATCGGGTACTGCTCCAGCGCCTGCTCGAGCGCATCCAGATCTATACCGTCCTGCGGGTGAGTGGCAATCGCCACCGCCTTCAGACGCAGCCGCTCCAGTGCCTGCAACGCACCATAAAACGCCGGCGATTCAATCGCTACGTAGTCCCCCGGCTGGGTCACCGCCTGCAGGCTGAGGCTCAATGATTCCATCGCCCCGGCGGTAATCACGATTTCGTCCGGTGCCACCTGCATACCGCTCAGCGCATAACGCTGGGCGATGTGGCGGCGCAGTGCTTCATTGCCGGGCGGCAAATTGGCCAGTGAGCTGTGCGGCGTAAACTTGCGTGCCACGCTGCTCAGCGCCCGCGCCAGCTTGGGTTGAGCAAATAAGGTGGCGTCGGGAAACGCCGAACCAAAGGGCACAATCTCCGGATCCTGGCACGCCTGCAGCACATCAAAAATAAAGGTGTTGATATCCACCTGCTCGCTCAGCAACAGCTTTGCGCCGTGTGCCGGCTGCGGCAGCGGCTGCGGACGCGCCGCCACGTAATAACCGGATTGTGGCCGTGCGACGATCCAGCCCTGGCTCTCCAGCAATTGATACGACTGCACCACCGTCATCAGGCTCAGCCCGGCGCGTTTACCGCTCTCGCGCAGCGACGGCAGCTTGTCACCCGCCCGCCATACCCGGTTCTGGATCTGTTCACGAATCTGTTGTGCAAGCTGTTCGTATCTGGTCATAAGCCCTAACTGTTATATAAAAAAGTGAAATAACTGTCACTATTATAGTTAATGTACTCCGTGCTTAACTTGACGCCAAGCTTTCGATAGAAAAATTACCGCTATACTGAAGAGGCCATTTTATGTACAACCCGAGGAGGCGCCATGCTGGGTCTTGATGCACTGGAACTTGCCAGAATACAGTTCGCCTTCACCGTTTCTTTCCATATCATTTTCCCTGCAATTACCATTGGCCTGGCCAGTTATCTGGCGGTGCTGGAAGGGTTGTGGCTGAAAACGCGGAATGAAACCTACCGCGATCTCTATCATTTCTGGTCAAAAATTTTCGCCGTCAACTTCGGCATGGGCGTAGTGTCCGGCCTGGTGATGGCCTATCAGTTCGGCACCAACTGGAGCTTTTTCTCCGAGTTTGCCGGCAGTATCACCGGCCCGTTACTGACCTACGAAGTGCTGACCGCCTTCTTCCTGGAGGCCGGTTTCCTTGGGGTAATGCTGTTCGGCTGGAACCGTGTCGGCCCTGGCCTGCACTTCTTCGCGACCTGCATGGTGGCGCTGGGGACGCTGATTTCCACCTTCTGGATCCTGGCCTCCAACAGCTGGATGCAGACCCCACAGGGCCACGAAATCATTAACGGCCAGGTGGTGCCGGTCGACTGGCTGAAAGTGATTTTCAACCCGTCATTCCCGTACCGGCTGTTGCACATGTCAACCGCGGCTTTCCTGTCCTCGGCGTTCTTTGTCAGTGCCTCCGCCGCCTGGCATTTGCTGCGCGGGCGTGACACTCCGGCGATGCGCAAAATGCTGTCGATGGCAATGTGGATGGCGCTGATTGTCGCACCGATACAGGCGATGATCGGCGATGCCCACGGCCTGAATACGCTGAAATATCAGCCGGCAAAAATCGCGGCTATCGAAGGCCACTGGGAAAACCCGCCGGGTGAAGCCACCCCGCTGATCCTGTTCGGCTGGCCGGATATGCAACGCGAGGAAACCCGCTTCAAGCTGGAAGTGCCTTACCTGGGCAGCCTGATCCTGACCCACAGCCTGACCGAGCAGGTACCGGCGCTGAAGTCCTTCCCACCGGAGGACCGGCCGAATTCCACGGTGGTGTTCTGGTCGTTCCGCATTATGGTGGCGCTGGGCATGCTGATGATCCTCGCCGGGGTCTGGAGCCTGTGGCTGCGCTGGCGCGGTGGCCTGTATCAGTCCCGGCCGTTCCTCTACTTCATTTTGTGGATGGGGCCTTCCGGGTTACTGGCCCTGCTGGCGGGTTGGTTCACGACCGAGATTGGGCGTCAGCCGTGGGTGGTCTATGGCCTGCTGCGCACCAAGGATGCGGTCTCCGCACACGGTGACCTGCACATGAGCATCAGCCTGCTGGCGTTTATCATCGTCTACTGTTCGGTGTTCGGCGTGGGCTACTCCTACATGATGCGACTGATCCGTAAAGGGCCGCAGCAGCATGAAGGGCATGAAGATGACACCGAAGGCCGACCGGCACGTCCGCTGTCTGCGGTGAAAGAAACTCTGGATGACAGGAGCTGAACATGGGCATTGATCTTCCGCTGATTTGGTTTGTGATCATCGTGTTCAGCACCATGATGTACGTGGTAATGGACGGCTTTGATTTGGGTATCGGTATTCTGTTCCCCTGGGTTAAGGACAGCGGTGACCGTGATGTAATGATGAACACCGTCGCCCCGGTGTGGGACGGCAATGAAACCTGGCTGGTTCTGGGGGGGGCGGCGCTGTTTGGCGCCTTCCCATTGGCTTACGCGGTGATCCTCGACGCGCTGGCCATTCCGCTGACCCTGATGTTGTTTGGTCTGATCTTCCGCGGCGTGGCCTTTGAGTTCCGCTTTAAGGCCACGGCAGAAAAACGCCACATTTGGGACAAGGCGTTCATCTGGGGCTCTATCTTCGCCACCTTCAGCCAGGGGGTGGTGGTGGGTGCCATCATCAAAGGTTTCCCGGTCAACGGCCGCACCTATGCCGGTGGCGCTCTCGACTGGCTGACCCCATTCGCGCTGTTTTGCGGATTGGGGCTGGTGGTGACCTATGCGTTGCTCGGCTGCACCTGGCTGGTGATGAAAACCGCCGGTGACCTGCAGGCCCGCATGTACCGTTTGGCTACGCCGCTGCTGGTTACCCTGCTGCTGGTGTTGGCAGTGGTCAGTATCTGGACGCCGATTGCTCACCCGGAGATCGCCACCCGCTGGTTCTCACTGCCGAATCTGTTTGTGCTGCTGCCGGTGCCGATCCTGGTGCTGCTCAGCGCCTGGGGCATTGGGCATGGCGTGAAAAATGCGGCGCACTACTCGCCATTCTTGCTCACCCTACTGCTGGTGTTCCTTGGCCTCAGTGGTCTGGGCATCAGTATTTGGCCGTTGTTGATCCCACCGTCCATCACCCTGTGGCAAGCCGCTGCGCCGCCGCAAAGCCTGGGCTTTATGCTGGTGGGCGCGCTGTTTATCATTCCAATTATTTTGGTTTACACCTTCTGGAGCTACTACGTGTTCCGCGGCAAGGTCAGCCATGAACATGGTTATCATTGAGGAGGGAAAAAACTATGCAGGATAAAACCGCACCGGTACCGGCCCCCTGGTGGAAACGCATTGGCTGGCTGGTGGTGATCTGGAGCGCCAGCGTGCTGGGGCTGTTCGCGGTCGCTTCGATATTCCGCCTGTTGATGAATGCCGCGGGCATGCGATCGCATTAATCCAGGCGTTGTCTGGCAAGCGTGGGCAGTAAAATGCCCACGCTAATCACTAAACCGGTTTACGCCCCATCGCGCTGAGAAAGCGCTGTTGCAGACGCAGTAACTCCCCCAGTTCCAACACGCGATAATCGATACCAAAACGCGGTGCCACCTCGGCAATGATACGGCTTAATGCCGGGTAATGCCGGTGACTCCAGTGCGGGAACAGATGGTGGGTCAGGTGCAGATTAGCACCGCCCAACCAATAACCCAGCCAGCGCGGGCGCGTGAACCAGTCAAAGGTCGTCGCGAACACATGGTGATACCAGCCGTGCGCTACTGGCCCCTGCTCCGGCGCCTGATAAAACTGCGCCTTGGCCCAGTGGGTGCCGATAATCAACATCACAAACAGCAGTGAAGACAGCATCTGGCTGAGCAGATAAACCAGCAGGATCTGCCCCACGCCGATTGCCGGCGGCAGCAGATAGCACGGGATCGCCAGCGCCAGTATCAGGTGCGCTGCTTTGCCCGCCAGAAAAATACCCCAGCCGTGTAGGCCCTGTTGTGCCATCCGCGCCCTGACCCGGGTTCGCCCTGCCCGATCCAGCCAGTCGAACAGCCAGATGTAATACGGAAAGGTCATCGCCGCCACCAGCGGCCAGTAAAAGCGCTGCGCGCGCATAAAGGGCCGCCAACGCTGGAACGGCGTTTGCCGCAGCACGCCATTGGCGTCGATATCGGGATCGTAATGCTCGATGTTGTTGTGCGCGTGGTGAAAAATAACGTGCCGTACCCGCCAGCAATCGGGATCCAGGCCGAGCGGGATACTCACCAGGCAATTCAGCCAGCGGTTGGCCCAGGGCTGCCGGAAAAACGCGTTGTGCGACGCGTCGTGCACCACGTTGACCGTGAGGAACATGCCGATGAAGATAAAACCGAAGTAGCAGGCAAAAAATAGCCAGAGGCTCTGTTGCTGCAGGCTCAACCCATAACAAAGCGCGCACAGCGCCAGCAGGAAAAGCACTTTCGCCAGCATACCGCCATCGGCAAAACGATGGTCGCGATGCTCAGTCAGATAGCCCTGCGCGGCCTGCATCAGCGCACGATGCAGCCCGGTGTCATCCGGCTTGAAAGCTAACGGACGCAGTGGCTTCATGGCTGTCCCATACGCCGTAAGAAATGCTGTTGCTGCGCCAGCAGTTCGCGGTAACCAATGCAGCGGTATTCCATGCCGTGTTGTTCCGCCAACTGCGCCACTATGGCGGCCAGCGCCGGATAATGGCGATGATTCCAGCCGGGAAACAGATGATGGGTCAGATGATAATTCAGCCCGCCGGTCAGGTGCTGCAACCCACGCGGCGACGTTTGCCAGTCGCAGGCGGTCGCGAAATTATGGCGATACCAGCCATGTGGCATGCTTTCGCCCTCCGGGGCCGGGTAAAATTCGGCCTGCGCCCAATGGGTACCCAGCAGCAGAAACACCACCAACAACGAGGCACACATCTGGCTGATGACATAGGCCAGCAGCACCCACGGCCAGCCGATACCGTGCTGCTGGCACAGCACCAGCGGCAGCGCCAATACCAGCACCAAATGGCCAATCTTGCACAGGATAAACACCGCCCAGCCGCTGCGGCCCGGTAGAATGTTCTTTTCATGCAGCGGGGTTTTACCCAGGCGATCTGACCAGTCAAATATCCAGGCGATATACGGCAAGGAGAGTGCGGCAATCAGCGGCCAGTAGAGGTGCTGATAACGCATATGCTTGCGCCAGCGCTGGAACGGCGTCTGGCGGAAAAAACCATTCTCTTCGGTATCCAGATCGTAATGTTCGACGTTGGCGTAAAGGTGGTGGTATTCCACATGGCGCACCCGCCAATAATCCGGATCCACCCCCAGCGGCAGCGTCACCAGTCGCCCCGCCAGTCGGTTAGCCCAAGGGGCACGTAGAAAAGCATTATGCGAGGCATCGTGGTTAACATTCACGTTGAGCAACATGCCCATCATCACGAACAAAAAATAGCAGGTAAAAAAGGCCCAAACCTGCTGCTGCATTAGACTTAGCGCGTAAAAGCCCACGCACAGCGCCAACAACAGCGCCGCCTTTGCCAACCGCCAACCGTCGGCATAGCGATGGTCACCGGCCAGATAGGCATGAGCCGCCCGTTTAAGCGCACGATGGAACAGCTGTTCACCGTCGGCGGGAAACTTCAGTGAAACCAGTGTGTCAGCCATGAGGTTCCTCCACCGGCTTAAGAGCGCGTACGCGGCCCCAGCCCAACGCCACACAAACACCGTGCAATGCGATCAAGGCCATCGCGAGATGCCAATAAAGCTGCGGCCAGCCCAGATAACCGATAAACAACAGCGGGAGACTCAGCGTCATCATCAACCAGACGACAATCGCCCAACGATGCCCTTCGGTCATGCCGCCCAGCGCCATCGAGCCCAATGCCAGCAACACCAACAGCGCCATCTGCGGCCAGCTGATATCGCTGTAGCCATAGCCGTACTGGTCAACATAGCCAATCACCAGCGCAAACAGCAGCATCGCCCCGCTGAACACGCTAAGCGCCGAGTAGCGAAAACGACCGTTGCTCGCCCTGGGCCGCCAGCGCAGGCGAAAATAGCGCAGGAATGGCAGATTGCTGGCCCAGAACGGATTGGCAGACGGCTTATCACCGCTAACCCCATACACAAACGGCGCTTGCGGCAGGCCCGGGCAAAAAGTGCCGAACAGCTTGTCCCAAAAAATAAAGCTGCCGCCGAAGTTCTGGTTCGAATAGGCCATATCTTTAACGTGATGCACCCGATGGTGCGCTGGCGTAACAAGAATATGCTCCAGCCAGCCGAGCTTGGGGGAGAGCGCATTATGGTTAAACAGCTGGATGCTGTAGTGCAGGATCGAGACCGTGACAAACACCGATAGCGGCACGCCCAACAGGGCCAGCAGAAGAAAAAACGGGATCGAGGTCAGCGACGAATACCAGGAATTGCGTACCCCCAGCGACAGATTGAAATGCTCACCCTGATGATGCACCACATGTACCGCCCACAACACGCGCAGATAATGATGCAAGCGATGCAACCAGTAAAAACCGAAGTCCCACGCCAGCAGGGCAAACAGCCAAATCAGCACCGGTGGCCAACGGCTCAGCAGATCCAGGCTGAAGTGCGCCGCCACATAGCCGTAGCAGGTGATTTCCAGCCCGCGGAACAACCACAGCATGATATGGCCGGAGTTCAGATTGAACACCAGATCGTGCCAGTTGACCTGCTGGCGCTGTGCATACTGCAGCACCAGCGCCTCGCCAATCACGACAAACAGCATGAACAGGATAGGCATCGCCAGTTCGCTCATTCTATCTCTCCTCTGGCGGTGTCTCGCCGCCAGCTTTCTTTGCGCTGAACCAGCCAGCCGGCCAAAAATGCCAGCAACGCCCCGCTAACCAGATCGACCAGCAGATGGCGGCGCAGTTGTAAAATGGAAAAGGCAATCGCCAGCGCCCACAGCATCAACAGCGCGGTTCTCACTTTACGCTGCGGATCGCTCAGTGCCCATACCGCCTGCACCGTCAGCGCCATATGTAACGACGGCAGGCAGTTTTGCAGCGAATCCACCTGGGTCAGCGCCACCAGCAGCGTTGAACTCACGCCGACTCCGCCGTCTGACGGATAAGCCATAGTGGTCGGCCACAACAGGTAGACCGCCCCGGCTCCCAACGCCGTCAGTTGCATCGCGGCACGCAACCATCGAACCCGCGGGATCGGGGCCAGCAAGTAACCCAGCGGAATAATGATAAAGAAAGACAGGTACAGCCAAATGGCCGTCGGACTAAACGGGATCCAACGGTCAATCGCCGAAGGGGGAAGCAGCGTACCCACGCCCTGCAGGCGATCGGTACTGCGATAAATCACCCCAACGAATCCCCAGCCCAACAGCATTTGCCACAGCCGGTACGGCAGCGTTTTCATCATGCCGCCACCTGTCGGGTGATCCGTCTTCTCTTGCGATCAAACTGCGGCATCACCGCCTGCACGCTCAGTTGCCATTCAAGCCCAGCGCTGTCGATGCCATGGCGTTCAAACAAGGCAGACAGTTGCAACTGGCAGTGCGCCAGTTCGGCTTCGCTACAGTCGGCAATCAGTTGCAACTGCCGCTCGCCGCTCTGAATTAGGCGGTAATCGCTGGTCAGCGGCAGTGCATTGGCAATAGCACGGCTGCACAAATCGGCAAACACCCGCTGCGGCCGGCCAAGGGCATCCGGCAACATCAGTTGATCGTCACGCCGTCCTTCGATGCGGGCAATCGCCATTGACGACTGCCCACAGGGGCAAGGCTCGGTCTGCCTGACCAGCACGTCATCCAGCCGATAGCGAACGATCGGTTGGGTGCTGCGGGTGAAGTCGGTGATCAACGGCGTAAAGCGCTGCTCATCAATCCATTGAGGTTCGATATGCAAAAACTCTTCGTTCAGGTGCAGGGTACCGTGCGCGCAGGTGGCGGCCAGAAAGCCTTCGGTGGCCTGATAGACCTCACCCACCGCCGGAAACACCTGCGCCAGCAGTCGCCGGTCTTGCTCCTCCAGCACCTCGGCCACCGAAATCACCTTTTTAACCTCGAGCCGAACTTTTCTGTCCAACACCGCCAACGCTAATGCACGCAACACCTGCGCCGGTGCGACGATAATCGTCGGTGCCTGTTGCTCCAACCGTGCCAACTGCGCGGCAAAAGGGGCGAAGAGATCGTAAAACTCCAGGCTAAGCCAGCGGTTGTTGACGCTGTGATACAGGTTATTGTCCGCCCGCAGAAACAGCGCCACGCGCTCACCGGCAAACAGCCCGTCCGGCAGCATTTTCGCCAGCATGCCACCGGCCCAAAGGCTTTGTTCATGCGGGCTGACGACAAAAATACCGCGCTGGCCGGAAGTGCCCGATGACAGGCCCACGCTGTATTTACCGATTTTCGGGCTGAAATCCCGCTGTTGCTCGCTGCGCCGCGCGCAGGCCAGCAGCTGATCGCGCTGCAGCCCGGCGGTATTCATTTGGTCAAACTGCGCCATCATCAGCGCTTTGTCCATTTGCGGCCATTCGGTAATCGCTTGCTGTTTAAAACGGCTGAAATAAGGACTCTTCGCCAGCACACGGCGCGCAAAACGCCTGAGCCGTTTGGCCTGGTATGCCTCCAGCGACTGGCGATCGCCAAAGGTTAAGCGCCGGCTGCGAAAGTAATGCCACAGCGTCATCAGCGGGATCATAAATCCCCCTCATGACACAGTAAAATATTCGCGTTGCCGCTCGCCCATAGCTGATTCAGGCGCTCCAGCGTGCGGTAATAGGCGCTGGCATCGTCCATCACCAGATTGGCCAACCGCGAAGGCCCGCGCAATTGCTGATAACTCAGCGGCGACCAGGCCGCGTCGCTGGCCAGCAGCGTCCAACCACCGTCGGTGAGAATAAAGGCACCAATGTGCCCGGCCGCATGCCCCGGCAAATCAACCAGCAGGATCTGCCCTTCACTGCCCGGCAGCGCATAGCCGCGCTCGAAAGGGGCTAGTAACGCGGGCAGGCTGACCTGTGGGAAACCCTCGATAAACTGCAGATTACTCTCGAAATCTTCTGGGATCAGGCCGGGGATAAAGGCGCGTTTTAAGGCCGCGAAGCCGCGTAAAGTGCGAGTTTGCCGCCAGCCTTCGCCAGAGCAGATGAAATCGAGGTGTTTGAAATCACGCAGCCCGGCAATATGGTCGGCGTGAAAGTGCGAGATAATCAGCGCCTGAATATCATTAGCCGCGTAACCGGCAGACAGTAGCTGCTGACTCAGAGACTCACGGGGGTCGAAATACACCGGCGTCATGTGGCGGTAGATGCGGAAAATGCCGGACTGCGTCTGCTGCTGGAAATAGTGCGCATAACCGGTATCCCACAGCCAACGACGATCCCCCACTTCCAGTAAATAGGCACGGGCAGGGAATTTACACACCCGAAAACCGGCACCGCGCAGCGCCATGCAGCCGATATGGGTACAGTACCCCACTTCAAAAGCCGTCACCTTAGCCATGGGGCTGATCTCCCTGCCGTTTAAGCCACTCGCCGGTGATGAGGATCCCCTCTTCCATAGAATAACGTGGCCGATAACCTAACTGTTCCACAGCAAGGGTTTGGCTCAGCGTCATATCGAAATGCACCGCCGCCACGCTATAGCGCGTCAGCTGAGGTTCTTTGCCTGTAAAATGGGCCAGCAATTCCAGCCCGCCCGCCAACGCATACAGCAAGGAATAGGGCACGGCCTGTAGCCGGTAGCGCAAGCCCAATTGTTGACGCAGCAGCGAATCCAGCATCTCCGCCAGCCGCTGCGGCTGATGATTGCTGATGTTGTAGGCCGCGCCGGATGGCAACCCGTGCTGGCGGCTGGCCAGATCCATCGCATGCACCACATTCAGTACAAAGGTCAGATCCAATACCGCGTTGCCCGCGCCAGGTAACCGCAGCACCCCGCGATCGCGATCCAGCTGTTGCAGCACCCGCGGTACAATCACCCGGTCATAGGGGCCGAACAGCCCTCTGGGCCTGAGAATAATATAGGTAGTTTGCGGGTAACGCGGCACCAGTGCCTGCAGCCGCTGCTCGGCGGCATATTTGCTGGCGGCGTAATGATTGGCGAAACGCCGGGCGCGATACCCTTCATCAATATTCTGGTGCGGCCGAAAATCGAAATAGATTGCCGGCGTGGAGATGTGAACAAAACGTCGGACACCGCAGTCCCCTGCCGCCTGCGCCAGCTTTTCGGTCGCGACCTCGTTGGCCTGATAAAACGCGGCCTGGCTGCCCCAGGGGGAAGATTTTGCCGCGCAGTGCCAGACCCAATCACAGCCGGTCATCAGTTGACGGCACTGCTCCGCCGTGGCCTGCGTCAAGTCCAGCGGGCTGAACCCGGCCCCCAACGCACGCAGTTCCTGCCCGGCGCGGCTATCACGCCCGGTGGCATGAACCTGATGGCCCGCGTCCAGCAACCACTGCGCCGCATTACGCCCCAGTCCGCTGGTGGCCCCGGTGACCAAGACCTTCATGGCAGCAACACCATGCCGGCCAGCGACAACCCGGCGGCGGTGCCGATCAGCATCACCGGCTTACCAGGGTTAAAACGACCGCCGGTAACGGCAGCATGTAGCGCCGTCGGGATAGACGCCGCCACCTGATTACCGTGATAGCGATAAATATCCACCAGTACCTCAGGGGAAACGTGCAGCCGCTTACGCATATGCTCAAGCGACAGGTGGCTCGCCTGATGCGGCACCACCGTGGCGATCTGCGCCAATGTCAGGCCACTGGCTGCCAGCAAACGAGCAAGATAATCTTCGATCAGTGCCGACGCCTGGCGGAACAGCTGTTTACCCTGCATATGGAACAGGAAATCGCTGTTATTCATCCCGGCGCGCGGGTTGCGCCGCGTTCCTCCGGCACGGATCTCGCACAGCTCACTGCCTTCGGGATAGGTCTCCACCAGGCTGGCCAAAATACCGCTGCTGCCGTCGCCACGCTCGACGATGGCACAGGCCGCACCGTCGCCAAAAATCAGCGAAGATTCTTCATGCTGCCAGTCAATACCGCGTGAAGCCAAATCGGCGGAAACAATAGCAATGCGCCGGTAGGTACCGGCATTCAGCAACCCGGCGGCCACCTGCATGGCGGAAATAAAGCTGACGCAGCTGCTGTTGATATCGAAACCGGCGGTGCCCGATGCCAGCCCGGCCACTTTAAGAATGTGCGCAGCGGTGCAAGGCAGGGCCTGCACTGAAATCGCGGACGCGGAAATCAGCAAATCTATCGATTGTGCATCGATGCGGCAACGGATTAAGGCATCCTGCAATGCTGCGACGGCCAGTTCAGCCTGGCTGGCATCATCGGTGGCGTGAAAACGGTAGCTGATACCGGAGCGTTTCTCGACGTAGCCTGTCGGTTTGCACAGCAGGCTATCCAGCGCGGAGGAGTCGACTCGGTTGGGTGGCAGCGCTGCCCCCGTGGCGATGACTTTCAACGGCAGCAACATGGGTGAACATGATTGTGTTGTCATTATTATTGTTAACTAACCTGCATATCCATAAAGCGATCTCCCGGCGCTATCCTGTGACAGCCCCGAATCATCCCCGGTTTTAAATCCCAAAGTGCCCACAAACCTGGGCTATTGATTGTTGTTATGCACTGCAAATAGCCGGCGGCCGCCGACGAATAATTGTAACAATACTGAGATATCAAGTTTACGGCAAGGAAGCAAAAATGGGCAAATCGGCGGGAATTATCTGGCGTGGCTGTTAGGGAAGTAAAAGGAGATCACCAATGTGATCAACGGCAGTGCGCCAATCTTCAACAGTTCAAACACCTGCCTGATGGATTCATTTTGATCCCAATACGCGTGGGCAATAAAAACGCCCACGCTGATAACGAAAATACCGCACAATACCTGACGCGCTAGCCGCAATCGCTCCATTTCGTCGACCACCAACACTTGCTCCTGATAAAGTCCGTTGGCTTCTGCCAGTATTTTCGTCTCTTCAGTCTTCATGGAAAAATCCCCACGACCTGCCCCACCGCCTCCAAATCCTGGCCGCTCCCTCGCACGATACCCAAAGATGAGCCATCCTGTTTCACCCACTGTTTATCAGCAATGGCAATTAGCGCAAAAGCGATCTTGATCACCTCGGTTTTCTCCATTCCATGCCGCTTGGCAATATCGTTCAGATCGTCGTCAATTTTATTTGATAACCGAATTGGCAAACTACGCATACCCCACCTCCTGTGGCTGTCAGTTAGTGGAGAAAAGCTTACTTCATCAGCAATCATTGTTCAATTAACGAACTGCGTAACGCTTCGCAAATTCAGCAGCTTGCGCGAAATAAATGCCTTATCGAACTGGCAAATATGAAAAGCCAGCCTATTGCAGCCAAGTATGTTGCGCCATGCCTGTGGCTATGCATTGGCCGATACCCGGGTGATTCAGGACTATTTGGGGCATCGCAATATTCAGCACACCGTGCTGTGTACCGCGGCCAATTCTGGGTGGTTTAAACATCTTTGGAAGGAGGGAAAAAACAGAAGAAAATGTTACTTTTTTACTCAAGGTGTCACTTCCGTAACTGCGCGCCAGCCTGCCAGGCCGACGCGCAGTTGAAAAAACTAGCGGCGGTTACGCACCAGCTGGTAACGGCGGGTCAGGTATTCCACCGGCACGCTCCAGATATGTACCAGGCGGCAGAACGGGAACAGCACGAACAGCGTCATGCCCAACACCATATGCAGTTTAAAGATCGGCGCAACCCCCACCAGATGTTCTGACGCACCAGCATGGAAGGTCACCACCGCCTGTGCCCAACCCACCAGCTTCATCATCTCGCTGCCGTCCATATGTTGGGCGGAGAACGGAATGGTCAGCAGACCGAGGCACACCTGCACCACCAGCAAGGTCAGGATCATGATATCGGCAAAGCTGCTGGTCGCCCGCACCCGCGGGTTGGTCAGACGGCGTTTCAGCAACAGCGCACCGCCGATCAAGGTCATTACACCGCAGGCACCGCCGGCGATCATCGCCAGCTTCTGCTTCACATCAATCGGCAGGAAGGATTCATACATCCAGTGCGGCGTCAGCATGCCGAGGAAGTGCCCGGCGAAAATGCCCAGAATGCCAATGTGGAACAGGTTGGAAGCCAGTCGCATGCCCTTTTTATCCAGCATCTGGCTGGATCCGGCGCGCCAGGTGTATTGGCCGTAATCGTAACGCAGCCAACTGCCGATCAGGAAAATCGCGCCCGCCAGATAGGGGTAAATATCGAAAAAGAACTGATTTAAAAATTGCATGATTAGCGTCCTTTGGTTCCGGTTAGCGCATCCGTCAGGTCCAGGTATTGCGGTGCCACCGCGCCGGCAAAGCGCCGTTGGTGCGCCGCCTGCTGCGCCGAAGCGCAGCCCTCTTCACCGAGACTGCCCTGCGAAATAAATCGCACCTGTTCCTCTTCCCATACCGCGTCCAGCGCCTGCGGCGTGTCATCGCGGGCTTCTTTTGCTACCTGGGACGCCAGCGTTTGTGCCTGTACTTCACTGCCAGACAGCGCCAGCAGCAGATCAAACAGCACCGCATACGGGCTTTCCCGCTGTTGTAGCCGCGCCCCCAACAGCGCCAGGATCGGCGCGATGTCCTGCAACCCGCCGGTGGCCTGTTGCTTGCTGCGGCTGGCAAGATACTCCAGATACAGCGGCAGGAAATCCGGCAGTTCGCGGCTGTCAATCTCCAGCCCGGCTTCGCGGTATTGCGCCATCAGATCGACCATGGCCTGACCGCGATCGCGCGACTCGCCATGCACATGCTCAAACAACAACAGTGAGGTAGCACGCCCCCGGTCGAACAGCTCGCAGTATTCGGCCTGCACATCCAGCAACGGGCGGGCGCAAAAACGGCGAATAAACAGAATCAGCTGTGCGCTATGGTGCAAATCCAGTTCGCTGGCCGGTTCCAGCGCTTCCACCAGCGCCTGCTGATGGTCAAACAGCGCCTGCTCCGGGTAGTCCAGCAGGCGGGCAATCACTTTCAGGCTGATCATGAGGCATCCTCCTGGCGGGGCGTTTTTTTCGTCACATCAATGGCGTCAATGCGGCGGCTGTTGAACAGGTTGAACTTGCCGTCGCTGCCGTGGCAACCGTCGCCAAAGCTAAAGCCGCAGCCTTTGCTTTCCGGGAAGGCAACACGCGCCAGTTCGCGATGGCTGGACGGGATCACAAAGCGGTCTTCGTAATTGGCGATCGCCAGATAGCGATACATCTCCTGCGCCTGCGCTTCGGTCAGCCCCACCTGTTCCAGTGCGCTGGTGTCCAGCACACCGTCAACGGTTTCTGCCCGTTTGTAATGACGCATCGCCAGCATGCGCTTGAGCGCCAACAGCACCGGCGCGGTATCCCCGGCGGTCAGCAGGTTGGCCAGGTATTGCACCGGGATACGCAGGCTTTCCACGTCCGGCAGTACGCCGCTGTGCGCCAGCTCACCGGCATCGGCGGCGGATTGAATCGGTGACAATGGCGGCACGTACCACACCATCGGCAGCGTGCGGTATTCCGGATGCAAAGGCAGCGCCAGTTTCCAGTCCATCGCCATTTTGTATACCGGCGACTGCTGGGCAGATTCGATCACCCCTTGTGGAATGCCGTCGGCCAACGCCTGGGCAATCACCGCCGGGTCATGCGGGTCGAGGAAGATATCCAGTTGGCTCTGGTATAAATCCTTATCGTTTTCGACCGCGGCCGCCTGCTCAATGCGGTCGGCGTCATACAGCAGCACGCCCAGATAACGGATACGCCCCACACAGGTTTCCGAACACACCGTCGGCTGGCCGGATTCAATGCGCGGATAGCAGAAGATGCACTTCTCGGACTTGCCGCTTTTCCAGTTGAAGTAGATCTTTTTGTACGGGCAGCCGGTCAGGCACATGCGCCAGCCGCGACATTTATCCTGATCGATCAGCACAATGCCGTCTTCGCCACGCTTGTAGATAGCGCCACTCGGACAGGTCGCGACACAGGCCGGGTTAAGGCAGTGTTCGCACAGGCGCGGCAGGTACATCATGAAAGTGTTTTCAAACTGGCCGTACATCTCCTTTTGCATATTGTCGAAGTTTTTGTCCTTCGAACGCTTGGAGAATTCACCACCGAGGATCTCTTCCCAGTTCGGGCCATTTTCAATCTTCTTCATGCGCTGGCCGGTGATCAGCGAGCGCGGACGGGCGATCGGCTGATGCTTGCCCTGCGGCGCGGTATGCAGGTTCTGGTAGTCGTAGTCGAACGGCTCGTAATAGTCGTCCAGCGCCGGGACGTCCGGGTTGGCGAAAATCTTCGACAGCAGACCGACGCGGCCGCCCATGCGCGGCTCCAGCTTGCCGTTGATTTTACGGATCCAACCGCCCTTCCACTTTTCCTGATCTTCCCAGGCGTGCGGATAGCCCACGCCGGGCTTGCTTTCCACGTTATTGAACCAGGCGTACTCCATGCCCTCGCGGCTGGTCCAGACGTTTTTGCAGGTTACCGAACAGGTGTGGCAACCGATGCATTTGTCCAGGTTCAGCACCATGCCAACTTGCGAACGAATTTTCATTTTGCTTTCTCCTGCTGGCTACCCTGCGAGTCGTCGTTGCCTTCACCGTCTAACCAGTCGATGCGGTTCATCTTGCGTACCACCACAAACTCATCGCGGTTGGATCCGACGGTGCCGTAATAGTTAAAGCCGTAGGCCAGCTGCGCGTAACCGCCGATCATATGGGTCGGTTTCGGGCAGACGCGGGTCACCGAGTTATGGATACCGCCGCGCTGGCTGGTGATTTCCGAACCGGGAATATTCACGATACGTTCCTGCGCGTGGTACATCATGGTCATGCCGGCCGGGACGCGCTGGCTGACCACCGCCCGCGCTGTCAACGCACCGTTGGCGTTAAAGGCTTCGATCCAGTCGTTGTCTTCAATCCCCAGATCTTTGGCATCTTCCTCACTCATCCAGACGATCGGCCCGCCGCGCGACAGGGTCAGCATCAGCAGGTTGTCGCTGTAAGTGGAGTGAATGCCCCATTTCTGGTGCGGCGTCAGGAAGTTCAGCGCCTTCTCTTTGTTGCCGTTCGGCTTCTGGTTCAGCAACGGCTGTGCGGCACGGGTGTCGATCGGCGGGCGATAAACCAGCAGGCTCTCGCCAAAGGCACGCATCCACTCATGGTCCTGATACAGCTGCTGACGGCCGCTGATGGTGCGCCATGGGATCAGCTCATGCACGTTGGTATAGCAGGCGTTGTAAGACACATGTTCGTCTTCCAAACCTGACCAGGTCGGGCTGGAAATGATTTTGCGCGGCTGGGCCTGAATATCGCGGAAGCGGATTTTTTCATCTTCCTTGTTCAGCGCCAGGTGGCGGTGATCGCGGCCGGTCATCTTGCCCAACGCGTCCCACGCCTTGACCGCGACCTGTCCATTGGTTTCCGGTGCCAGCGCCAGGATCACCTCGGCGGCATCGATAGCGGTTTCAATCTTCGGCCGACCAACGGCCGGGCCATCCGCCTTCACGTAGTTGAGTTTTTTCAGGAAGTCGACCTCGGTCTGGGTATTCCAGCTAATCCCTTTGCCGCCGTTGCCCAGCTTGTCCAGCAACGGCCCCAGCGAAGTGAAACGCTCGTAGGTGGCCGGGTAATCGCGCTCTACCACCATGATGTGCGGCGCGGTAATACCGGGGATCAGATCGCACTCGCCTTTTTTCCAGTCTTTGACGCCATAAGGCTGCGCCAGCTCGGCTGCCGAGTCATGCTGAATAGGCAGCGTCACCACGTCGGTTTCCTGGCCCAAATGCCCGACACACACCTCGGAGAAGGCTTTGGCGATGCCCTTATAAATCTCCCAGTCGCTTTTCGAATCCCAGGCCGGATCGACCGCCGCCGACAGCGGGTGAATAAACGGATGCATATCCGAGGTATTCATGTCGTCTTTTTCGTACCAGGTAGCGGTCGGCAACACGATGTCGGAGTAAAGACAGGTGCTGGACATGCGGAAATCAAGCGTCACCACCAGATCCAGCTTGCCTTCGCCGCCGTTATCCAGCCATTCCACTTCCTCGGGCTTGGCGCCGCCCTGCTGGCCCAGATCCTTGCCCTGAATACCGTTTTCGGTGCCCAGTAAATACTTGAGCATGTACTCGTGGCCCTTGCCGGATGAGCCCAACAGGTTGGAACGCCAAACGAACAGGTTACGCGGGAAGTTCTGCGGGTTGTCCGGCTGTTCGGCGGCAAAGTTCAGGCTGCCTTTTTTCAATCCTTCGACGGTGTAGTCCAGCGGCGACTGACCGGCGGCTTTCGCCTGCGCCGCCAGATGCAGCGGGTTGGTGCCCAATTGGGGGGCCGACGGCAGCCAGCCCATGCGCTCGGCGCGCACGTTAAGGTCAATCAGGCTACCGCCAAAGCGGGTCTTGTCAGCCAACGGCGACAGCAGTTCTTCGGTGCCTACGGTTTCATAACGCCACTGGCTGGAATGGTTATAGAAGAACGAGGTGCTGTTCATATGGCGTGGCGGACGTTGCCAGTCGAGGCCAAACGCCAGCGGCAGCCAACCGGTCTGCGGCCGCAGTTTTTCCTGGCCGACGTAGTGCGCCCAGCCGCCGCCGCTTTGGCCAACGCAGCCGCAGAAGATCAGCATATTGATCAGGCCGCGGTAGGTCATGTCCATGTGGTACCAGTGGTTAACACCGGCACCGACGATAATCATCGAACGGCCATGGGTTTTCTCGGCGTTACCTGCAAACTCACGGGCAATGCGGATGATGTTGTGGCGTGAGACGCCGGTGATCTGCTCGGCCCAGGCCGGAGTGTAGGCTTTGACGTCGTCATAGTCGGTGGCGCAGTTGGCGTCGTCCAGGCCACGATCGAGGCCGTAGTTGGCCAGGGTCAAGTCGTAAACGCTGGTCACCAGGGCTTCGCTGCCGTCCGCCAGACGCAGGCGTTTGACCGGCAGCTTGTGCAGCAGGATCTCATCCAGCGCCACGCTGTTGAAATGTTCGCTCTCGGTACTGCCAAAGTAAGGGAACCCGACGTCGGCCACTTCGTCATGTGCGCCCAGCAGGCTGAGTTGCAGCTCGACTTCCTGCCCGTCTTCACCGGCGCGCTGTTCCAGGTTCCATTTGCCCTGCTCGCCCCAGCGGAAGCCAATCGACCCCTGCGGTGCCACCAGCTCACCGTTGCGCTGATCGATGGCGACGGTTTTCCACTCCGGGTTGTTTTCCTGTCCCAGGCCATCCACCAGATCGGCGGCACGCAGCAGGCGACCGGCGGCGTAATAGCCTGCTTCGCGCGGCTCGAGCATCACCAGCATCGGCATATCGGTGTAGCGACGCACGTAGTCACGGAAGTAGCCCACCTCACGATCCAGGTGGAACTCTTTGAGCATCACGTGGCCCATTGCCAGCGCCATGGCGCTGTCGGTGCCCTGCTTGGGATTGAGCCACTGGTCGCACAGTTTGGCGACTTCGGCATAGTCCGGCGTCACCGCTACGGTTTTGGTGCCTTTGTAGCGCACTTCGGTGAAGAAGTGAGCGTCCGGGGTACGCGTCTGCGGCACGTTAGAGCCCCAGGCGATGATGTAGGAGGAGTTGTACCAGTCGGCGGATTCCGGCACGTCGGTCTGCTCGCCCCAGGTCATTGGCGAGGCCGGTGGTAAATCGCAGTACCAGTCGTAGAAGCTCAGGCAGGTGCCGCCAATCAGTGACAGATAGCGTGCACCGGCGGCGTAAGACACCATCGACATCGCCGGGATCGGTGAGAAGCCGATGATGCGATCCGGGCCGAAGGTTTTGGCGGTATAGACGTTGGAAGCGGCGATCAGTTCGTTCACTTCCTGCCAGCTGGAGCGAACAAAGCCGCCGCGTCCGCGTGCGACCTTGTAGCTTTTGGATTTTTCAGGATCGCTAACGATTGATCCCCAGGCATCGACCGGATCGCTGTGCAGCGCCTTGGCCTCACGCCACAGTGTGATCAGCCGTTTGCGCATCAAGGGGTATTTCAGGCGGTTGGCGCTGTACAGATACCAGGAGTAGCTGGCGCCACGTGGGCAACCGCGAGGCTCATGGTTGGGCAAGTCCGGACGGGTACGCGGGTAATCGGTTTGCTGGGTTTCCCAGGTCACCAGGCCGTTTTTCACATAGATCTTCCAGCTACAGGAGCCGGTGCAGTTCACCCCATGGGTGGATCGCACAATCTTGTCGTGCTGCCAGCGGCTGCGATAGCCGTCTTCCCAGTCGCGGTTGGTGTTCAGCGTCTGGCCATGTTCGCCAGAAAAGGGTTCCGCCAACTGCTTAAAATAGCGGAATCGGTCTAGAAACTTGCTCATCCGGAGTTCTCCTGAAAGCTTTTAATATTTTTACCGTTAAAGGAACGGCATTGCTCAATCTGCCGCCAGCCTACTAATGCGGTTGCAGCGGCAAATTGATTGCGATCAAGAGAACGGAGGGAGAATAACGATGGCAACGGCGTGCCTACCCCTAAAGTATCAGGGCAGGCAGTAGCGTTAATTAATTGAAAATAGTATAAAAATCATGATTTAGATATTCGGCGGGATGTACTGCGAAGTGAGTTGGGGTATTTGGGGGTAGGATGCGGGCGGGCGTCTGAGATACCCGGGCCTAGCGCACCGAGGGGCTATTATGGGACACATCCATGTGTCCCACCCTACGGGCCGACTGGAAGTCGTTCCAATTTTCTCCCGGCAAATTGGTCGGCGGACAAGCCGCTACGACCCCTACGGCACGCTCTCCCTAATAACAGGCTTTGTGTGTCTGCTAACTGATTAACCTGCATCCATCTCATGGCCGATCCACTCGCCGCTGTCACGGTTGATAACCCGCAGATACTGCTCATACTCCTGTTCACCGTAGAACAGGTTCAGCAACGGCGTTTTATAAAATGACTGCCACATCTGCCCCAGCATGATTGGCCGACGCGGAACATAGATGTTTTCGATCAGGTTATAGCCGGTGGCCATCAGCATGAAACACAAGAAGAAGTAGTTAAACCTGCCGCGAATGAACGAGCCCTGATGCGCCACGTAGTAAAACAGCAGGAATACCGACGCCACGCTGGCATAGCGGCTGGCCGCCTGCAGCGAACTGGAACACAGGAACACAAACACCACCAGCCAGGCCGCGGTGTTTTTGATGTCCCCCGCCTGGTTACGCATCGGGTTCGCCAGCATGTAGACCCCGAGAAACAGCGCCGGGAACAGCACAATCAGGAAGTTAATCATCCCATTGGCATTGCCGGAGGTCAGGTAATCGCTGGCATACATGCCAGAGGTATAGACGTCGGAGTAACTGTTAATGCCCGAAATCGTAATATGGGAAAGGATAAACGGCAGTGCGAACTTGGCGGTCAGCAACGCAATGGCGCTAAACACCACCGTCAGCAGGCGGTTTAGTCGCATTACCCGGCTGCACAAAAACACCCCGACCAGCAGCATGCTGGAAAAGTGGGTCAACATGGCGAATAACATCAGGCCGGCGGCCAGCGGCCGATTCTGTTTATGGCAAAACAACACCATCGCCAGCGTCATCACCGCCATCGAGAAGCCAAAACGCAGCCCCATGCCGATGATAAACGGGTTGATCAGAAACAACACCGCCAGATGCAGCAATACAAACTGCCTGGCTGAAAACACCTTGCCGGAGTGCAGCATGACAATATTCAGCGCGGCAAGATAACAGTAAACCGACAGGCCGACGTACAGCCCCGGAATGACGTAAAAAGGAATACCCAGCTTTTTGAAAATATAAAAGTTGGCGTACAGCACCACGTCCACCTTGCCCTGAATGACATCACCCAGGCTGGTGGCCGAGTTAATCGCATCATAGTTGGCAAAGTGACGGTAGAGATCGGCCAATGGTGGGATCTTGATAAAGAAAAAGAAAAAACACAGCGCAATCAGCAGATAGGCCACCGTGTTTTTCCTTCCTGCCCGCAGCGTGCCAATGCTGTGCAGCAAGGCAAACAGCGGTACCGTCAGCAGCAGCACGCTGCCAATCAACGTAGAACGTTCAAAGCGCATAATCATCCTCTGGAAAGGGTTGTTCTCTTATCTGTGTCACCGGCGAGTCAGAAAGGCACGCCACGGAAAAACACATTGCGGATGATATTTTTCATATACACCCCTGCCATCAGGCCGCTATTGACGTAGACAATGCCCCTTAGCCCGTATAACACCCCGGCCAGACGGCTATTGCCGTCGGTAATGATGCGCGAGTTAATACAGGTGTGGCGCAGGCGCATGATGTTACGCGCCCGGGGCGATATCTGCGGCATCAATCGCTTTTCAACCTGCATTTTATTGCGGTACCCCAGGATGCCTTTCGGGCTGGAGGTGATGCGTTCACCGTCATGGTCGTTGTGCACTGCCAGGCGTTCATGCAGCGTGCCGATGTTCGCCCCAGCCGCCAACAGCCGGTACAGGAAGATATGGTCCTGATAGCGTGGGGTATTAAAGAAACCACGCACCGCAATGGCCATGCGCCGCCGCAGCATAATCATGGGCGTGTAGGCCACGCCGGCCAGCATAAAATCTTCCAGCCCTGCGCAACGCGCCCGGTAATAATGCTCGGTGCTGATCTGCCCGTCCTTGAGAATATCCATGTCGCACAGGCTGACGTCGAAGTTGCCCTGCTGCATAAACGCCAATTGCCGGGCGATTTTCTGCGGATGGTAGTAGTCGTCATCATCCAGAAAGGTAATGTACTCACCGCGCGAACGCAGGATCCCGCTGTTACGTGCCTGCGCGCCACCGCCGTTGTGACGACGTGGGTAGTAAATGATCTGCCCCTGCTCGATATAACCGGCCAGGCGTTCGCGGGTCGCCAGGCGATGCGCATCGCCCTGCGGGTTGTCATCCACCACGATAATTTCCAGCGGGCGATGGGTTTGCGCCAGCACGCTGTCAATGGCGCGTGCCAACAGTTCACTGCGGCCATAGGTGGGTATGATGACGCTGACGGTAATACTCATAGTTTGATTCTGCCTGTAGGGGGCGAATAAATTCACCCCGATTGACATAGGCGCAGCATGCAGCGCTCCTGCACAATGGATATAGGGACGAAAGCGGTGCCGCTATCCGCGCAGGTTATACAGCCGGGCCATCAGGTAGTAAGCCAGCGGACTGCGGTAAAACAGCCGGTTCTTGCGGCTCAGCAGCTTGCGCTCTTCCGCCCGCAGGCCGGAGTAGCGGCGTTTCAGCTCGCGGGTTTCGCGCAGCGCGTCACGCAGCCCGAAAAAGTCCAGCCCCACCAGCAAACGCGCCTTCAGCGTGGTAACGAAGAGTACGGAGTACAGCCCGTGCCCCACTCCCTCACGCCGTCTCGTGTCGGCGCCGTCGAGCGCATAATCCAGGTCATCCAGATCGCGTCGTTTGGGCGCACGCGTGATGCCATTGGGGTTGGCGCGGTAACCCACCAGCGGTGTGTCGCAGACCACGATACGTTCCGCTTTCAGGTACAGCTGCGGGATAAGCTGAATATCTTCGAAATTGCGTCCCGCCGGAAAGCGCACCTGATCGAACAACGTTTTGCGGTAAATACGTGCCCAGGCGAACCACAGGCTGCGGTTGAAGCTGTCTGCCAGCAGCGCCATATGAGCATCACGCTGCTGGGGGGCCGCATTGCCGGGTACGATAGCCAGGGTGCCCTCCGGCCGGATCTTGCCGTTGTTGAAAGCCGAAAAGCGCTGGGCGTTGAAAGCCACGATGTCTGCCAGCGGGTTATCGGCCAGCAGACGCCCCAAAATGCTGAAATACCCTTCCAGCAGCACATCATCGGAGTCAAGAAAGCCAACATAGCCGCCCTGCGCATGGGCAATGCCACTGTTACGCGCCTCGCTCAGCCCCTGGTTTTGCTGACGCAGTATGCTGACCCGCAGTTTGTGCTGCGGATAGCGGCACAGCACCTCTTCGGCGATGCCGATGGCGCCATCCGGGCTGCCGTCATCCACGATGATCACTTCTGCCCAGTCCGGCAGCTGTTGCAGCACTGAGCACAGGCAGGCCTCAATATAAGCCTCGACCTTATACACCGGAATAATCAGGCTCAGAGTGGTATTCATGATCGGTTATCCTTTCTTTTCTTTTTGAAGTTGCACCCACACCGCCCGGCTGCCCATCGACGGCAATTCAACCTCGATCTGCCGCTTTCCTTGCGTCCGCCAACCCGTCGGCAAGTCAAAACGGGCCGACATTGGCCGGTAGTAAGGGTTGGCGATCAGCACCAGGCCCTGCTGGCCGTTGATAAACAGCCTTGCCGGGATAGCGGTATTGTTGCCCTGCAGCAGGGTGCTTTCGCCGGAAAGCAGGTAAGGGTTAAAGCTGACAATCTGCTGCGCCACGCTGGCCACCCCCTGCCAGATAGCATCAAACTCCTGCTGGCTAAAGCCACCGCGTTGGCGCTTGTAGAACAAGTCGGTATAGGAATAAAACAGGATGCCTTTAGCGCCGCCAATCAGCCCCAGCCAGGCCTGATTACGCATCTCCGCCTCCGTGGGTTGACGCGGTTTACGGCCCGGTGCATACGCGGCGTGATCCATAATCTGCATCACCAGCCAGGCCCCTTTGACCTGCCGCGCGACCTGGCTGGTAATGCGGCTGTATTCCAGCGTCCGCGTCAGATCCGCGTCTCTGCCGACCGGGTAAGGATCGCTGGCCAACACGTCCGAACTGTTGAAATAGGCGTTGAGCGTGCCGGTCTTGTCCAGCACCTGGAACGTCAGGTGATCCGGATCCAGGCGTTTTACCTGCAGATGCTTTTGCTCAATCTGCGGCACGTATTCCGGCCCCAGCTCGTCGTTGATATACCAGGCCAGCAGGTTCGGCTGGTGTTTGAACCTTTCCACATAGCTCGCCGTCAGCTGCGGATAACTCATTTTGGTTTCCGGCGCGAACCGGGTACCGGCATACATGTCCTTAAGCGAGAAAATCACCTGCAAACCATACTGCTGGGTTTTGCGGAAATAGTTATCGGGATCGCGGCCGGTACCGTAGTTGTAATTGAGCAAGGTGTTGAAACCGGCATCGCGGATGCGCGCCAGATGCTCATCCGTCACCATCTCGCCGTACATATAAATACCGAGCGGGAAGAAGCGCTTGCCCTGTTTCAGGGTATAGCCCTGGGCATCCAACGCCACTTTAGGCTGCGCACGACCGACGCTGATCGGCATTTCGCTTCGCTGGCTCTGCCGTGAAGCCACGTCCGTTACCTGCTGCTGCAGGCGATATTCCCCGGCGGCAAGATCGGCAGGCAGCGGGAACTCCACCTGCTGTTGTCCGCTTATGCGGTAGCGGCGGCTGTCATGCTTCACGGCGGCGTTTTTGTCGTCGACCAGCGTGCTGTCCACCTGCACCTGCTGCGGATCAACCACTTCGATCAGGCTCGATGCCGTACCCTGGCTGCTGCGCATCTGGTATAGCTCCGGCGCGACCGGCTGCTGACAGGCGTAGACGTCATCAAACCAGGCGCTGCCGGTGGTACCCCGGCGCAGATAGACGCCCAGTACCACCTTTACCGCGCGCGGTGGCACCCGAAAATCTCCCGTGACCGGCTGCCAGCCGCTGGTGCCCAGCAGGCCCTGCGGATAGCTGCCGGCCAAAAAGCGCCCCTGGCCGTCATAACTTTCGATAAACACTCCGGCTCCCTGATTCTCCCCCTTGCCCTTCAGGTTCTCACCGCGTACCCAGCTGCCAAAAGCCAGCTGCTGGCCCGGTTTAACCGACAGCGTCTGCAGCATGTTGTGGTAGCTGGCGGGGTTGTGATTTTGATAGAACAGGCTGCTCTGGCCACCGTGCCCCCCCGTCACCACCTGTGCCGAGGCCAGTGACCAGCCCGCGCCGCCCTGCTCGAATCCGGGATCCTGCAGCAGGTTGTTGCTGCAGGGAGCGGCATTGGCCAGCCCGGAACAGAACAACAGGCAGGCGGTGGTTAGCTTGCTGAGTTTCATTGTCTTTTCATCACCGCGTTGTACAGATAAGAGAAGAACAGATAGCAGGACTTCTGGTAGGAAAGCCCCAGATGACGGCGATAAATCTGCCATTGCCAGTCGGCCGCCTGAATTTTATTACCGGATAACGACTGCGCAGAAAGACGGTAAAAGGCCAGTGGCTCAGGTATGCAATACGCCAGGTGGTTACGCGCTTTTTCCAGCACCGACAGCCACATCACGTAGTCCTCGTGCCCGACCTTGCTTTGGTACACCTTGCCGACCTGGCGCTGGTTGTACATCCCGGTCAGGTTGCCGATCCAGTTGCTTTTCAGCATGTCCCGATAGGCGATGATCTCCCCGGAACCCCGGTAGTTTTTCACCCGCGCCGGGTCATCTTCAAAGGTGTAATAGTGCGAACACACCACGTCATAGCGGTCGGTTTTCAGGATGCCAACCTGGCGTGCCAGCTTGTTGGGGTGCCAGACATCATCGCTGTCGCAGAAGGCAATATAATCGCCGCGCGCCGCTTCAATCGCGATATTGCGGGTTTCGGCCACGCCCTGGTTGGTATTGTTGCGAATGTAGGTCAGACGATCGTGAATAAAGGGTTTCACCACCTCGGCGGTCCGGTCGGTGGAAGCATCATCGATCACATACAGGTGATAATCCTGATAGGTCTGGTTCAGCACCCCGAGGATCGACTGTTTGATAAAGCCTGCGGCGTTGTAAGCCGGCATGATAACTGAAACTTTTTCCATCTTAACCTCCAGCGATAAGCTGTTGCCATTGGGGATAAATCCGCTCAGGGATGAACTGTTGTGCCCGCGCCAGCGAGTGCAACGAAAAGCGCTGACGCAGCTCGCCGTCGTCGATCAGCGCCAGCGTGCGGCGGCTGAAGGCCTCGAGATCGCCCTCCGCCACCAGATAGCCGTTCCTCGCGTCATCGATCAGCTCGGCTGGCCCGGTCAGGCAGTCAAACGCCACCAGCGGCAGGCCGAAGCTCATGGCTTCAATCAACACCATCGGCAGCCCTTCGTAACGCGAGGTCATCAACAGCATTGCCGCCTGTCGATAGTGGCTGGCAATGTCAGCGGTCGCCGGCAGCAACTTCACCTGTTCAGCCAACCCGGCGGCGTCAATCTGCTGCTGTAGCGCGACGCGATCCGGGCCGTCACCGACGATATGCAGTTGCCAACCTGCCGTTTGCCGTGCCACCCGTTGCCAGGCGGCTATCAGACGATCAAAACCTTTTTGATGGCACAGCCGACCGACCGCCAACGCCACCGGCTGTTGCAACTTCGGCTGCGGCGATTGCACCGGGAAAGGTGAAACGTTTTCGATCACCTGACATTTGCGTTCCGGCACCCAGCGGCTGATGGTGGCCAGATCTTTCCTGGTCAGCAGTACCGTGCGGTCGCCCAACCGATAAACCAGCACCTTCAGCCACTTCATCGGCCAGGCATATTGATGGAAGCTGACGTGCTCACTCAGCAACAGGCGGCTGTGCGGGCAGAGTAAACGCAGGTAGGGCACCATCAGCGTCGAGAGTTTTCCCATCGAAACGGTGACTATCACGTCATAACGACCGCGCCGCAGAAACCACGCCAATCGCCAGGGCCACAGCAGCGTTCTGCCGGGCATAAAGCGCAGACCCACCGCAGCGTCCAGCGGGTAAAATGCCCGGTCACCGCTGATCGACACCAGATCCACCTGATGCCCCAAACGCGTGGCCAACGCATTGGCCAGGCTGCTGGCGACCCGTTCGGTACCGCCTTTTTCGGCGATGTTCTCAATTACGATTGCTACTTTTCGTTGCTGCATGTCATCTCCGAAATCCCTCACGAGCGCTGCGTAACAGACGCCCCCCCAATGGAAACAGCCCCAGTCTGGCCAGGCAGTCGCCGTACAGTTTGATCGCCCTGAACTTGCTGCTCAAAGCCTGGCTTTGTGTCCGCGATGAGTAATAGTTGAAAGCCTGCAGGTTCTCGCTGTACAACGAGGCCAGCAGGTGTTTACAGGCAAACCCGCTGATATAACGGCCACTGGCGTTCAGGTAGGCATCAATAAACTGTTCGCTGGCGTCGAGGTTCATCCGGCACCGATCCGTCTCGGCATCACCGCAGCGGATGAACACCCCGAGCCCTTCGTCAAAGGCCACTCTGGCACCCAGATTGGTGGCATTGACCAAAAATCCCCAGTCCTGGTACTTGTAGAGGAATTCCGGGAATAAAAACCGTCGGTCCTCTTTTTTACGCAGGCTGATGGTGGAGGTGCGAATATCACCCATGTCGAGAAATAAAAAATCTGCCCCCGCCACTCCCTCCTTGTAATCAAATCGATAGCTGCGAATATTTTTGTCACTCACCGTGGCGTAATTACCAAAAATAATGTCCAGCCGGGTGTCCTGATGGCGTTCCAGACGGCGGATAATATAATTGGTACTAAAGGAGTCTTCTGGTTCCAGAAAGAAAACTACTTCCGCACGCGCCAGACGAAAACCGGTATTACAGGAAACCGCCGTGTTACTGCGAACTTTATTTTCATGTAATCGTGCCCGACGGTTGGCGGCCAATAAGCCGCGCATATTATCCAGTTCTGATTTATCGGAAGCATTATCAACCACGATAATTTCATAATCGAACCCCGAGCAGGCACTGGTCATCCGGACGAGTGTGGCGGCCAAACTGGCTGAGTTATTAAAAACGGGCATGACAATCGATAAGTCCATTTATTACCTCAACAATATATTATCATTTGGCAAAAAATATCATTGCCAACGGAATAGTTTGTTATCCCAGAATATCCTTGTCCGGTTATTACCCCCCGTCCTGACGCGGGTAAAATCCGCGCAGCCTACCGGTTTTTCAACTACTCCTGGAAATAACCTCCCCACTCCTGTTCAATGGTTTCTGGCGTCAGCCTTTGCAGGCCGGCCCCCGGGGTGAATGTCAGCTCGCCAAAATAGATACGTTGCTGCACCTGATAAAAATCGACACGTACATAAGAGAATTGCTCGGCGACCCGGTGTGCCAGCGCCAGCATCTGTTCCAGCCGACAGGGTTTATCCATCGGCACCTCGCTGTTGGGCACGCCCAGGCGGATTTCGGTACGGTTCCAGTCGGCGTCAAAAAAGTCACGCCGGTGATCGATAAAGCGCTGATAATCAATCTGGATGAAAAACCGCACTTCACCGCCGCGGTTAAAACAGTGGACCTTGATATCATTCGGCGTCTTGCCGTCCTCCAGCAACATTTTTTCCACCATCACGCAGGGCGGAATATCCTTATAATGGCGCTCGCGGTAAACCTGATAAAAATTCTGCCGCAGCCAACTGTTGGTCAGGACTCTTAGCTCATTAAAACTGGTCTGGCTTTTATCAAATACCAGTTTGTTATAGCCACTGCCATGGTTGGCCTTAATAACAAATGCATCAGGCAATGCCTCATACATTTCCTCAGTCAGTTCTTTACCCTGTGCATAAAGCTCAATCAGGTATTCTTCCCCCCACAGCTTTTTAATATATTCTCGCACCTGATACTTATCAGACAATTGCGTGTACATCGCCAGAGGATAGACTTTTCTACGCATCAGTTTTTCGCTATACCCCACCGGTTTGGCCAGGTGCGGCATCTTGCGAAAAAATAATGCGTACTTTAACTGATGATATAGTGCATCGGGTATATTACGGTAAAAACCCTCCACCAGATTATTTAGCATAAAGTTCTCGCACCTTCCCTATTAGTTGAGGTAAACAACGGTAGCAGGTCACCTGCAGCCGGGTAATTTGTCCTTTTCTGAAAAAACCATTAAGTACAAAAAATGAAATAAACTCGGTGATCAGCGTTGCAACCGCCGCACCCGCAATGCCGTAACGCGGGATCAACACCAGATTCATCAACACATTGGCCAAGGCGGCCAGCGGCATTTTTATCGCGATAAACCGGTACCCGCCAAACAGCACAATCGCCCGATAAGACACGGTGCCCATCACGGAGAACAACGACGTCACCGAACACAACGCCAGGATAGTGGCGGTTTCACGGTAGCTGTCACCAAACATCAGCGCCACTATTGGCCCGGGAAGCAACGAAAGCAGTAAAATCACCGGCATCGAAAGCAGCAGCACCACCAGATACAACAGCCGGATGCGCCCTTCCTGTTCGTCCAGCGTGCGGGCATTCGCCACCCCTGGCATCATTGAGGTGATCAGCGCAATCGGCACGAAGATCCAGCCCTGACTCAGGGTGATGGCGGCGCTGTACAACCCGACGCTATGCTCGCCAAGATAGTTACCGATCATGATCTGATCGATACGGGTGTAGATGACTATCGACAGGCCCGAAACCGCCAGTGGCAACCCTACTTTCAGCAGGTAACGTCCGTAACGCCGTTGATGACGCCTGCCAATCGGCCGCATGCCCCCCTGCTCACGGCGGAACAGCACCCATCGCACCGCGTAGGGGATCAGGCTGCTCAGCACATAAGGCCCGGCAAACCACTCCAGCGGCAGCTTGGCATGCACCAGCGCCAACCGCACAACGATCGACAGCAACAGCGCCAGGTTGTTGATCAGCGTATTCAATTTCGATTTCAGCAGGGCGTCATAATAAATTTTATAAACGTCCTGTACCGAGAAATAGGCACTGATCAGCATCAACCCCATCATGATCTGACTGGTACGATCCTGCGTCAGCAGCGCCCAGGCCATCAGCGGTATGGCGATCAACGCAAACAGTTGCCGCCGCAGGCGCATCGAGGCCAGCATCAGGCGGATGCCGCTGTGCCGTCGGCGGGCGACACGGTTAAACAACACCGCGTCGGCCCCCAATTGCACCAGCGGTACGGCAATGGCGATCACCGACAGCAGGTAGTTAATCAGCCCGTACTGCGCAGGCCCCAGGTAGCGCGCTACATACACCGAAACAAAAATGCCTGACAGGCTCAGCGATATCCGTTCCAACATCAACCACAGGGAGTTCATCAGCATCGCTTTCATGCGGTTACTGAACCTTTTCCTGGTGGCTGGGGTAAGCAAAGGCATAGTAACCGGCATCGGTGGCGGTTTTTTTCACCATGCCGTTGAGGATCACCCCTTTAATCGTCACGCCGTTCTGCTCGAAACGACGGATACTGGTCTCAATCTGTCTGACGGTGTTGACCTCAAAACGCACCACCATCAGCGCCGTACCGGCATGATGACCCACAATCGCGGCGTCGGTCACCGCCAGTACCGGCGGCGTATCGATCAGCACCAGATCGTAGTTTTGCCCTGCCCAGCGCAGGAAGTCGGCAAAGCGCTGATGCATCAGCAGTTCAGACGGGTTCGGTGGCACCTGGCCGCGCGGCACAAAGTCCAGATTGGCGATATCGGTTTTCTTCACCGCCTGGTCTGGCGCGATCAGCCCGGAAAGCATGTCTGACAGCCCGTCCTTGGCACTGTTGTTCAACCAGCGGTGCAAGAAGCCTTTGCGCATGTCGGCGTCGATCAACAACACTCGCTGCCCAGCCTGAGCGATCACCACCGCCAGGTTGGTGCTGGTAAAGCTTTTGCCACTGGCGGGGCTGGCGCCGGAAACCATCAAAATATTGTTTTTGGCCTCCATCATGGCGAAATGCAGGCTGGTGCGCAGGCTGCGGATCGCCTCAACGGATAAATCCTCCGGTTGTTCTTGCGCCAGGATTGGCAGCTTGCCGCTGCTGCTTTTGGTCAACAACTGCTGCTGAGTGCGATTACGCTTTTGCTGCCATGGCGACAGCGGCACCGTGGCGTACACGCTGATGCCGCGTTTTTCCAGCGTATCGGTGTCACCGATGCCGCGATGAAGCGCGGCGCGCAACACCACCACCGAGGCTGACAGCACGCCCCCCACCAACAGAGCGAAGAAAACGATCATCGCTTTTTGCGGTTGCACCGGGCGCAGACCGGTTTCCGCCTCATCAATAATGCGGATGTTACCCACCGTGCCGGCCTTGCTGATGCTCAGCTCTTGCTGTTTGTTCATCAGTTGCATATAGACCTGCTGGTCCACCTGCACGTCGCGGGTCAAGCGCAGAATTTCCTGCTGGGTTTTCGGCAGGCTTTGTACCTGCTTGCCAAGGCGGGCTTTTTCCGCCTCCAGCGTGGCGCGCTTTTCCAACAGCGCCCGATAGGCCGGATGCACGCGGGTATACAGCTTGGAGATTTCCGCCTCTTTGAAGGTCAGCTCATTCAACTGGCCTTCAAGCTGAACCTGGGTATCCAGCACCGATTTGGCCTCAAGTGACAAATCCACCGAGTCGTTTTGCTGACGGAACTGATTAAGCTGATTTTCGGCGTTGTTGAGCGAGCTCTGAGTCCGCGGTAACTGCTCGTGCAGGAAGGCCAGCATCCGCTGGGCCTCCTCGGTTTTGCGATCCACGTTCTGTTGCAAATAGTTGTCGGTGATGCTTTTGAGCACCGCCTCCGCACGCTGCGGATCCTCCCCCGCCAGGCTGAAGGTCATAATGCCGCTTTCCTTGCCGCCGGGGGCAACGTCAAGCATATTGCGCAGGTCATCCACCGCTTTCTGGCGCGGCACGTTAACCACGCTGAAGGTGGTCCCCGGCAAGGCTTCGAGCGCAGTCACATTGAGTGCCCACCCGCCCTGCTGCAGGGCTTGCCCCACGCTGCCGCTGAACAATTTTTTGCCGTCATAGCTCAGGCTATAGCGCTGTTGATCTTCCGCCGTCAGGGTCAATTCCTGGCCCTGCATGACGGCCGGGACCTTCATGCCGGAGATGTTCAGTACCGGGGGCGTTTCACCGCTCAGGCGAGCAATGCCCTTGCCAAACAGCGGGAAGTAATCCGGGCTGATACGCACCGTCAGGCCAAGATCGTCGACGGTTTTGCCAATCACGTAGCGCGATTTCGCCAGCGAAACCTCGTCCTGAGTCGCCGAGTTCTGCCCGATGGATCCGCCAATCGAACTGTCCAGCGTTTCACGCAGCAGCGAGTCACCCGATAGCTGTTTTTCCACCTGCACCAGGGCAGTGGCCTGATAGATTGGCGTCGCCATCAGCGCATAGGCACAGCCCAGGATACCGGCCACGCCGGTGACCAGCAGAATGCGCCAGCGGTTGTCCCACAGCGGGCCTATCAGGCGTTCCCACTCCAATTTGTCGTCCTGCTCAGCCATCACAATCGGCAATGCATTGTTCTTCATCATCGGTTTTCCTTTAGTCACCGTTACGGGGTTACCAGTTACGGATCCGCAACGTGGCCTCGCTGAGGTCGTTAAAGCTGGAAATGGTCGGTACCAACTGGCTGATCAAACGGTTCCAGCGCGCGATCGGCGCCGCAGTGACATACACCACGTCGTAAGGTTCCAATTGGAATTCAGTGCCCATCGCCAGCGCGGAGGCATCAGACAGGTCGAACTGGTAGAGCGACGCCAGCCGCTGTGGCTGTTTGCCGCCGTTCGGGCGGATCACGAACACGCCGGTCGCGTCGGCCACCGTTTGGCTGATCCCTTCGGAACTGCCCAACGCCTCGGTCAGCGTCATACCGCTGCGGTCCATTTTCAGCGTCGACTGCTTGCCGACCTCACCCATCACAAAGACTTTCAGTTCGTCGTTGCGCGGCACATACAGGATGTCGCCCGGCTCCAGCAGATGGTTCTGGCTGATATCGCCACGCTGCATCAGTGCCTGCAGGGAAATCGGCTGCTCTTTGCCCTGATGCGTCAGTACCACGTTGCGCCAGTCGGCGTTATCGGTCAGCCCACCGGCGGCATTGATCGCATCAAGAATGGTCAGCGGCACGTTGGTTACCGCCTGCTGGCCGGAGGTTTTCACTTCGCCGGTCACGTAGACTTTCTGCGAGCGGAATGCGGCAATGCTGACGTCGACCTGCGGACTTTCCACATAGGTCGCCAACCGTCCGGCGATCTGGTTGCGCACTTCGCTGACGGTTTTACCTGCTACCTTCACCCGGCCGATGTAGGGGTAGAAGATCGAGCCGTCGGCATGCACCCAGTTGCCGGTGTCGCTGGCGCTGCGATACTGCCCCGCCGGGGTGGTCAGTTCCGGATGATCCCAGACGGTAACGTTAAGCACATCGCCGATACCAATACGGTACTGATAGCTTTGCAGACGCTGGTCCAGCGCCAGATTTGGCCGCGCCACCGGCTCTACCCGGCGCATTTTTTGCAGTAGCAGCGGCGTAACGCGATACACCTGGACCTGCTTGTTCAAATCGAAGTCTTCGTCCTGCTGAGTCACGACGTCTTTACCTTGGGTCGGCAGGTGCGACCCCGGAAAGGCAGTGCAACCGCTGAGCAAAACGCTGGACAGCACCAGTGGCATCCAATGAGGCAAATGAAGGTTCATAACGGTACCGTGAGAAAACGGGCCACCATTGCGGCCCGTTGGGGATTAACGATCGGCGGTGGGATTATCAGTAAAAATTCTTGCCTGGCGCGGTTCGTGCAACAAGGCAAAATAACCGAAGAAACAAAAGACAAAGGCCAGCAGCATCAGGTGATCCGGTGTCTGCAGCACTTCACTACAGATGCCGACACAGGCCAGCGTGACCGCCAACATGCAGCTCATCCCCAGCGCCTGGCGCGCATTGAGGCCGCGGCGCATCAGAATATGATGCAGGTGATCGCGTCCGGCCTTGAAAGGGCTCTGGCGACGCAGCAAACGGCGTACCATCACGGTCACCATATCCATCAGCGGGATGGCGATTAGCCACAGTGCGGTCACCGGTCGTATTACTGCGTCATCACCCTGGGTGGCGACAATCAGCAACCACAGCACGCTGAAACCAATCACCATGCTGCCGGCATCACCCATGAAAATCTTGTTACGCGCACCGAATACGCTGAGGTTGAACAGCAGGTAGGCCGCCAGGGCCGCTATCAGGCTCAGACACCACAAGGCCTGAGCGTCATGCCCGGCCAGCCCGAACAAAATGGCCAACGCCATAAAGGTGACACAGGACAGTGCTCCAAGCTGACCGTCGATACCGTCAACCATGTTATAGGCATTGATCGCCCCCCATACCGCCAACGGGGTGATCAGCAAGGCCGCATAACCCAGCAACAGCTCCTGGTGGCCCCACAGGAATCCCAATGAAGAGAGTTGCATCCCTGCTGCCAGCATCATCGCCAGCGCGATCCCTCCCTGCACAATGACGCGCGGCGCCACCGGCAGATCAAAACGGTCATCAAGCACCCCCAACATCACTAATGCGGTGACGCACAACAGATAGGTGGTACTGTGCGGCAACCAGTCCGGTTGCCAGAAAGTCACCAGCGTCATGATCAGGTAGATAGCAATGCCACCGACCAGCGGTACATGCCCCTGATGGCGCTTGCGGGCATTGGGTTTATCCACTAACCCCACCGCCAGCGCAGCCCGGCGGGCAATAACTACCAGCATCAGCGCCAAAATAAATATCACACTCAGTTGATATAACATGGTTCCTCCAGCGAATAAGCACGCTACCGCCCTTGAGTTACAGCTCCCAATGCGCTATTAACAAAAACAATATTGATATTGCCAGGATATAAGTCAGCATGAATTAATCCTGTTAAATACAGATTTATCCGCTTGTCAGCAGAAAAGAATAAGACCCCTTAGCGTTGAATAAAGGTATCTCTAGGAAAACTCGTGCTTAATCGTTTTTTCGATCGCCAAATTAAGATCGACCGGCGCCACGAAATCATTTTGCACATTGCTTTTAAATTGCGTTCTGGCGCAGAATTTTTGCACCCTCACTCGGCTAATTGGGAATTTACGGTGACTTATTTTGCTCACCACATCCAATACCGTTGCGCCACAGAGACCAAATAAATAGGGAATGCGAATAGTCTTATTATTTTTCCCCAATGAAGAAGAAATAACATCGACCAGTTGATTCATGGTGAAGTCGGGCTTATCAACATAATTGCTGACCTGGTAGGTTGCCTGCTGATCCAACGCATGCTCCAGTCTGGCGGCAATATTTTCCACGTAAGCCATAGACTTCATATTATTACCGCTGCCGATCATCACAAAACGGCCGCTGGCGATTTGCCGGAACAGGTTATAGACGTTGCCACGATTATTTTCACCAAACACCACCGTTGGGCGGATGATGGTTAATTTGTTGCTGCCATCGGCTTTGCGCCAGGCTTCGTAAACATACTCGGCCTCCAGCTTGGATTTTCCATAATGGTTAAAGGGTTCAAAAAGCCCTTCCTCGCCGGTTTCCTGAGTCACGAAGCCGTATACTGCCACTGAGGAGGTAAAGATAATTTGTTGGATATTCAGCGCCGAGGCCGTCATGCAAACATTGCGCGCACCATCAACGTTAACCTGATAATACAGTGAGACAGGATCGACGTTATCCTGGTGCTCGGCCGCAAGATTAATCACGGCGTCACATCCTGCCAGCACCTGCCGCAGGGTTTCGGGCTGGGTTACATCGCCAAACTGGTAGAGTTCAGGAAAATGCTCACTCGGTTTTTTATCCACGATGGTCAACACCAGGTCGTTACGCGCACTCAGACGCTTAACCAAACGCGTCCCGATAAAGCCGGAACCCCCGATGATAGCTACTTTACGCTTATCCATAATTTGTCACTCAATCCGGTTTCCCATTATTCCCTACCGCACCATGAGGCAGGACGCTAATTGGCGTTAGAACATGGAAACCAGACTGGACAAAACGGACCGGGCTTTCAAATAACAAATAATGAAATAAAAATATTAGCCGAATGTAAAATTATCGATAAAGGTGAAATATCATCTGGTGCTAATTTTTAACATCGTAAGCAACTTGATATTCCATGGTTTTGCCCGGCAATATGAGATTAATCTTACCTACTCCCTGTGCGTCTGAAGTATCGTATTTCACTGGCTGTTTAAACTTCCCCTGCTTAGGGTCAACGCACTCAATGGTCGCCTGCTCCAGGTTTTCACCCTGATACAGACAAAGCAAGCTTTGCGGCCCCTTGGCCAAAGGATTGTTCAGCGTCAGCGTGAGTACCACGCGGGTATTGTTTTGAATATCATTGATAATTGGCGGGCGAGTTTGGTTCCCCAGTACATATGAAAAATGTGAAATAACCAACAATGATACAAATACCGACAGGTATTTCACCACGCGAATCGCAGGAACTGAGAAAAAACCCGCTGAAGCCGAAGCGTTGTTTCTTATTGCCGTATTTTTAAGCGCTGCGGGCGTGACAGAAGAAGAAATCGGAGCAACAACCTCCTCCGGCCGTTCTATTTCTTCAGCAAGAATTTCATCATCTTCATTGTCACTTTCAGAAAGTTCCGCTTGAATATCTTTATTGGCAGCACTTTCGATATTCCATATTTCATCGGCGACGTACTCATCTTCTTCAGAAATAAAGTGAAAAACCGCCTTGTTTTCCACCTTATAACCCAGGCGAGGAATAGTTCTGATAAGTGTATGCTCAGCATCACCTATTTTTTGGCGAATAGATTTAATTGTTTGATTTATCGTTGAATCTGAACAATAAGTTCCTTTCCATATGTTTTCTATAATTTCCGTACGGCTAACCAGTTCTGGGGATCTGGCGACAAGAAGTGAAAGTATCTGATACTCCTTCCAACGTAGGCGAAACTTTTCCCTGGACGGTGTCAGAACATCTAGATTCCTAATCTTTATTCTTTTATCAAGATTCACTTTTAATTTCCTTAGCGTGCCTGTCCTGCACACTTTGTATAGAAATATGAAAAAATGTTCAAGAAATTAAATGTAAACTCAACAGGTTGCATTCATCAGATATTTATTTTTATAAAAATTTGCTGATTTCATTTTTTACATACCTCCTCACATGGAGGTTATGATTCTTTGAATGTCATTATTTCCCTGTTGGAAACATGGTTTCTTATCATGTTTACCGGCAATAAAATACAGCCAACACGCTGTTTTTAAATAAAAATACAACTATGTTATCAGTTTGTTATTTAAGTGAAATTGTGAAATCTCATCTTTCCGATGAAGGATATCACCTGTTTTTCCACCTAATCCGATTGCCAGACAGACTACAAAAAGCCCGTCAAAACAGAATAAGAGTTGTCTGATTTAATCCTTCACGGGACACCAGGTTAAAATATAGCACCAAATACAAATGACTATTGTTAACTTGATGGGATAATTCTCGAAAAACGAAAAATTATTACCACGCTATGTGTCATACACAGTGTTTTATTTTCGTAAGAAATTCGACTGAAAAATGAAAAATAACGAACAGAAGGAATCCGTCTATCTAAGGTGAAAAGCACAGTTTGCGAGAGACGCTTATAAACAAAGGGAAAAATGGCGTGCGGTAATAAGAATATTACCTAAAGCGACAGGAATTTCACCGAGGGTGTAAAACTTCACATGGCCAAGAAGGGAAATAGCGCCTCCCCTACCGGGGAGGAACTGGGGATATGCGAACTATTTTTTACGACCATAGACGACCCAGGTGACCAGCACACAGACCACGTAGAACACCAGGAAGATTTTCATCGCCCCTGCCGGTGAGCCAGTCAACGCCAGGGAAGTGCCAAAGGCTTTCGGAATAAAGAAGCCGCCTGCGGCCCCAATCGCCGAGATGAAGCCCAGGGCGGCCGCCGAATCGGTAACCGCTTCACGTTGAGCGCTTTCGTCACTGCCCCCGCTGGCCTTGACCCGATCTACGGTAATTTTACGGAAGATCACGGCAATCATCTGGAAGGTGGAGCCACTGCCCAATCCAGCAGTGAGGAACAGCAGCATAAAGACGCTATAAAATGCGATAAACGAGCCCGTATGCCCTGCCCCCGGTAAAGTCAGGAACAGCAAGGCGGCAAACACGGCCATCAGCACAAAGTTAATCAGCGTGACGCGAATGCCGCCGAAGCGATCGGACAGCGCCCCACCCACCGGCCGTGCTAAAGCGCCGAGGAACGGACCGAAGAAGGCATAATGCAAAATCACCACGTCCGGGAACTGGGTTTTGGACAACATGGCAAAACCGGCGGAAAAACCGATAAAGGAACCAAAGGTGGCGAGATACAGCAGGCTCAACACCCACAGGTGACCGCGTTTCAGTACCGGCAGTTGCTGACGCAACGACGCTTTAGAGGCCGCCAGATCGTTCATACCAAACCAGGCTGCCAGCGTACCGACCAGCAGGAAAGGGACCCAAATCCAGGCGGCGTTCTCCAACCACAGTGAGCTGCCATCAGCCTGTACCTGACCGGTACCGCCAAAGGCACCAAAAATGGCAACAGAGATGGCCAGTGGAGCCACCAACTGCATCACGCTAACACCCAGGTTGCCCAGGCCGCCATTCAGGCCCAACGCACCGCCCTGTCTGGCCTTTGGAAAGAAGAAGCTGATATTGGCCATGCTGGAGGCAAAGTTGGCCCCGGCAAAACCACACAGTAAAGAGATAATCACAAACACGCTATAGGGTGTGCTAGCGTCCTGCACCGCAAACCCCAACCACAGGCAGGGTACCAGCAGCAGGCAGGTGCTGATCGCCGTCCAGCGACGGCCGCCAAACATCGGGATCACAAAGGAATAAGGCACGCGCAGGATAGCGCCAGAAACGGAAGGTAATGCGGTGAGCATAAACAGCTGATCGGTGGTGAAATTAAAGCCAACCTTATTCAAATTGACCGCGACCGCGCTAAACAGCATCCAGACGCAGAAAGCCAATAGCAGGCAAGGAATGGAAATCCACAGGTTGCGGTTGGCAATACGTTGGCCGCGTTGTTGCCAGAATGCGGCATCCTCAGGCTGCCAGTCCTGAATAACCGCGCCTGTTTGTTTTGATAATGACGTTGCAGATTGCGACATAAAAACCTCAGACACAGGATGATAACTTCGCCCACCCTAGGCGGCTCCCCCCACGGCAAAGTTGATGTAAATCAACCCGGATGCAGGTAGCCAACGGCCCGAAAAGCCCCGCCATCCCTTTATGAGTAACTCTCCGCATAGATTTAACATCATGAAAATCAATCCATTGGCTATTGCTCAACGCCACTGGCAGCGGCGGGCAAGGCAGGCAGGAAACTAGTGGGTACTTCGTTAGAGGTATGGGGTTATCGCCGGGTATGATGAAAAATAACGCTGAATCGTTACCACACCCGCTGATACCACCTGCGCTTTTCCTCTGGTTACCAGCCGTATCTTGCTCTGCCGTCGGGGGATCCATAACCTATGAAACGCCTGTTAACACCGCTTTCCATCGTGAACCAGGTGGCCGTCCTGATGTTGCTGCTGGGGGTACTGGGCGTGGCCGGTATGAGCATTTCAGCCTGGATGTCGCAAAGCATTCAGGGCAACGCACATGCCATCAACAAAGCCGGTTCGCTGCGAATGCAAAGTTATCGCCTGCTGGCTCAGGTACCGTTGAATGCACACAGCGAAGCACTGATCCGCGAGCTGGATCAGGATGCCAACAGCCCCGATCTTCAGCGTTCAGTGACGCAAGAGCAACTGACCAAACAGTTTCAGGCGCTGAATAATTACTGGCAAGAAACCCTGCTGCCAAGGTTACGGGCAGCCCGGCAACCGGCGGATGCAACCCCGCAGGTGGTACATTTCGTTTCCCTGCTCGATACGCTGGTCTCGGATATCGACCACCACACCGAACGTCGGCTGCTGACGGTGACGCTGGTGCAGGCGGTGTTTATCGCGCTAACGCTGCTGTTGCTGGTGGGGACTATCTGTTACCTGCGCCGCCGTCTGCTGCATCCATGGCGTCAGTTGGTGGCGATGGCGCTGTCAGCAGGTCGCGGCGATTTCAGCCGCCGTTTTGCCCAGCGTGGCCGTCAGGATGAAATGGCCTCACTCGGCGGTGCGTTAAACACCATGTCCGACGAATTGGCCACCATGTACAACGGGCTGGAGCAGCGGGTGGCAGAAAAAACCGCCGATCTGCAGCAAAAGAATCAGGTGCTGAGCTTTTTGTATCGCGCCAGCCGTCAGTTGCACGCCAATGAGCCATTGTGCAGCCGCCTGACGCCGATCCTCAATCAGTTGCAAACCCTGACGCCACTGCGTGCCATCCAGGTGCGGCTGTACGAAAACAACAGTCAGGAACAGTTTGTACAGCTGTGCGGCAACCAGCCGCTGCGGCCGGAATATTGCAATAATCCAGTGTGCAGCGCCTGCCTGAGCGACGACGATCAACAGCGAGCCGATCACCCTTCGCTAAGCTGGAGCCTGAGTGACAAGCTGGGGGATTATGGGGTGATCGTTGCGCAACATACGCCACAGCGCCCGCTGAATGACGAGCATAGGCAATTGATGAGTACTCTGGTCGAACAGTTGACCAGCGTGCTGGCGATTGAACGTCAGGTGGATCATCAACAGCAGTTGATGCTGATGGAAGAACGCGCAGCGATAGCCCGTGAGCTGCATGACTCTATTGCCCAGTCATTGTCGTGCCTGAAGATGCAAACCAGTTGCCTGCAAATGCAGGGTGACGAACTTTCACCCGCCAACCTGGCGCTGGTACAACAGATGCGCGAAGAGTTAAACATCGCCTACCGCCAGTTGCGTGAGCTCTTGACCACTTTCCGCCTGCGGCTGACGGAGCCGGGACTGCTGGCAGCCTTGCAGTCCACGGTGCAGGAGTTTAACCAACGGCTCGGCATCGCCATCCACCTGGACTATCAGTTAACGCCGCGTACGGTGCCCGCTTATCAGGCCATCCACCTGTTGCAGATTGCCCGTGAGGCGTTAAGCAACATCAACAAACATGCTCAGGCCAGCCAGGTGAGTATTCAGGTAGTCAATCAACGAGGCGAGGTCACCCTGAGCGTCTGCGATAACGGCTGCGGATTGCCGGTAGATACCGATCGCCCCGATCACTACGGCCTGATAATCATGCGCGATCGCGCCAAAAGCCTGCACGGCCACTGCGAGATTTTACCCCGCAGCGGCGGCGGCACTGAAGTCCGGGTGGTCTTTAAACCCGACAACCACGCCATCGACTAATGGGAGAAACCATGACCACCGAAACTGCCGCCACCATTTTACTGATTGATGACCACCCGATGCTGCGCAATGGCGTAAAACAGCTCATCGGCATGGACTCGCGCCTGCAGGTGATCGCTGAAGCCGGCAACGGCGAACAGGGTGTCTCGCTGGCCGAAGAGCATGATCCGGACCTGATCCTGCTTGATCTGAACATGCCGGGCATCAATGGTCTGGAAACGCTGGATCGCCTGCGCATGACCGCGCTCTCTGGGCGCATTGTGGTGTTTAGCGTGTCGAATCACGAAGATGACGTAGTCAGCGCGCTAAAACGCGGTGCCGACGGCTATCTGCTGAAGGATATGGAGCCGGAAGCACTGCTGAAAGCACTGCATCAGGCTGCGGCCGGTCAGATGGTGTTAAGCGAAGCGTTGACGCCTATCCTGGCGGCCAGCCTGCGTGAGAACCGCCCCAGCGCCGAACGCGATATCCAGCAGTTGACGCCACGTGAGCGTGACATTCTCAAGCTGATCGCCCAGGGTCTGCCGAACAAAATGATCGCCCGCAAGCTGACCATCACCGAAAGCACCGTCAAGGTACACGTCAAACACCTGTTGAAAAAAATGAAGCTGAAATCGCGCGTTGAAGCCGCCGTCTGGGTGCTGCAGGGGAAGAACGGTTAATCACCGCCGTTCAACGGCCCGGTTTCCGCCGGGATAGTGGGTGGTTGCAGTATTTTCACCGGTGGCAGCCCCTGCTCAACTTCAGAAGAGGCCGTCAGCGGCGGCGTCACCTGCAGTTGGATCCAGTTAGAGGTCACCAACTGCTGCTTGTCGTCCTCCAGCGTCACCGACAGGCGGTAGCGGTTGGTGGCATCCGGTGAATCGTCCCATTGCGGCACAATCAGACTCCAACCGTGCGGATCGTTACTGTTTTGCGACGGCGTCAGGCTTAGTGCCTGCGTATCCCCCTGCCAACTGACCCGGGTAATTTTGTTGGTGGTTTTGATCTCCAGCACCAGCGGCAAGGTTTCCCCCGGTTGCAGGCGCCAGGGCGGCGTAGCCAAAAACACTTGCAGGGTTTTGCGTTGCTTAAACGCCATCACCGGCACACTTTTCCGTTCAATATTGTCATAACGACTGCCGCGCAGCGACTTGGCCTGGGCGACATATTCCGGCGAAAGCTGCTTCACCAGCGGTACGCCAAGCCGATAACTCAACGCCAGCTCGACCTGATCCTGACTGACCCCGCCTTCCCCCATCTTGTGCAGCGCTTTCACCGTCACCAGGGGAACCGGTGTGTAATTCACCCCCAGTTGCATGGCACGCGGGTCATTTTGCTTTTTGCCGCTGCCAAACAAATCGACGTTCTCACCCCAGTACTGTTCATAGCTGAGCGAGCCGCCAATCTGGCGGTAAAACGGCAGATAACCCTGAGTGGTGATGTCATATCCGCTCGCAGGACGGCTGAGGAACTGGGCGTTATCTTTCTGTTGTGCCAGCGCCGACAGCGGATAGTAATAGTTGGCGGAAAAGCGCAGAAAATCCCCCCAGGCTTCGGCCCCCAGGCTGGCACGGTTATGATGGCGTTCGAAGTCGCTGTCGAGCACCGTGTTATACCCCAACAGCCAATCACCGGCGACCCAACGCTGGCCGAGCCCCAAATTACCCAACGAACCCTGGGTTTGCTGCAACAGGCCGAGTTGGCTGTAGGTCAGCAGGCCGTTAACGTCATACAACGGGCTGAACAGCTGGCCGCTGCTACCGGTAAAATCCCCCTGGTCGGACATCACCAGTGACAGTTTGGCGGTACCCAGCGGTGAAAGCAGCTCCTGGGCCTGCTGTTGCAGCACGCTGCTGGCCTGACCGACCGCATAGCTCTCGGCACGGGTGCGCACCTGTTGGCTGGAAACGTTATTCAAGTTACGTTCACCCAACTGTTTGGCCATGGTAGCCCACTCTTTCTCCCGCTCAGCGTCACTCGACGCACTGCCGCCCAATTCCGGCAAATCGTTGGCCGGTTGATGAGTAACAGAGTCCGGTGCGGGTGGCGATTCGGCGTAAGCGGGTAATGCGCCAACCAGCCACGCCAGCCCGACCGCCGGTAAACCGCTGGCGGGTGAGAAGAACAATTGAACGACTTTTCTCAATCGGTAACGCGCTTTATGGATAACGTCTGTCATTACACCGTCGCCGCCCCTTTATCCCGAAGGGTTGGCAGATAAACCTTTTCTTGCTGCCGTCACTCCAGACGACAGACAACCCAAACTTTGAGCAATTTGCTATTCGGTATTTCCCCCTAACGGGGCCCGGTAGCCAAACTGCATCATGAACCCTGAAGTCTAGTGGGTTCCTCATCAGAAACAATCAGATAAACCTCATTTGAGAAAGTTACAATGTCACAAAATATCAAATTTTATCTGAATATCTATTTTTCGCGGCCGGACAATACCCGTCGGATAGGCAAAACACTGCAAAAGATATATGACATTGCTCCGGTTGGCGCCCCCTCTCCAGGGGGAGTGGGAACTATTGGCCGCTGAATAGCTAAAATTCACTTAATTTCATCGCATATTTTGCCGAAAAAAACCGCAAGTTAGCATTCATACGAAAATTAATTAATTGATTATGCGTAGTAATTCGCAATTTCAGTGTATTTCATCTGGCATGAAACAACGCTTTGCGGCCCCCTGCGCAATATCGGTAATCGGTGAGTCATTGGCTCCCCATGAACCCCGTTTTACCGCTATTTTGAACGCTAATTTCAGCTCGGCAAGGATGCAACGTGTTCGAAAACCTCCCACTCGATCTCTGGTATCGCGGCCTGTTTATCCCGGCCATGTTACTGCCGGCAGCGATCGCCCTTCGGCTGATGAATTCCCTGTCGCAAGGTCTGTTACAACACCCGCCGCCGAGGGGACGTACAGTCATGTTGATTGCCGTTACTGCCGGGCTGGCGGCCCTGCCTTTCACTACCCCACTGCTGCAACGGCTATTGCTGCTGCCGGTAGCGGCGATATTACTGGCGTTGGCGCTTATTGACTGGCAGCACCGGTTATTGCCGGATCGCCTGACCCAACCGCTGCTATGGGCCGGGCTGTTGGCCAATCAGCAAGGCTATTTTGTTTCGCTGACCGAAGCGGTGACCGGGGCCTGCATCGGTTATCTTTCGCTGTGGTTGCTCAATGTGGCCTATCGGCGCAGGCGGAAAACGGACGGTATCGGCCAGGGGGATTTTAAACTGTTGGCGGCACTCGGTGCCTGGACCGGCTGGGCCGCCCTGCCGATGCTGGTCACCGGTGCCGCAGCGGCCGGGCTGTGTGCTACGGCGATAGCCTGTTTACTGCACAAAGCCGGCAGGCAGGATGCGCTGCCGTTTGGCCTTTATCTGGCGGTTGCAGGCTGGCTGGTCCTGCTGGCAACCGCTGATATCGGCCCTTCACCTTTCAGCGGAGAAATCACACCATTTCACCTTATTTCCCCCTGATGCCAGACTGGCCCGGCCGTATTGTCGCTGTTATAGCCCACTGTTGGCGTAGCTGTTATGGCGCGGCCCCGCCTGCAGCACTATGCTTTGCCCAAGGCAAAACGGGGTTTACCCAAACCAACACAGGAGGTTGTATGTCAGGTCGTGGTTTGTCTGCACTCGCGTTCAGCGCGGCATTGGCCATCGGTTCGTTGTCGTTCGCGGCACAGGCCGCCGGCACCTTTACCCTCAGTTCATCGGCATTTCAGGATGGCGGCATGCTGGCACAAAAATATGCAGGAGCCACGCCGGGCAACGCCAGCTGCACCGGCGACAACGTTTCGCCACCGCTAAGCTGGGCCACCCCACCGGCAGACACCAAAAGCTTCGCCCTGCTGCTGTCCGATCCCGAGGGCCGGGCAGGTCTGGGAGTCAGCCATTTGGTGGCCTATGGCATTCCAGCCAACGTCAGCGGTTTCGCCGAGGGCGATCTCACTCAGGGTAAAGGCTTTGTCGGTGGCAAAAACTCGCCCGGCACTGCGGTTTATCATGGCCCCTGTCCTCCGGCGGGCTCTGGGTTTCACCACTATACCTTTGTGTTGATCGCCACCGATCTGCCGCCGCATGCGCTCGGCCCGGGGCTCACCCGTGAACAGCTATTGGAGAAATTACAGGGCCATGCCAAGGGCGGTGCCGGGATTATCGGTCGCTTCGGCCAATAGCGGCTCAGGCGGTCAACGCCTCTGTCGGCATCTCGGCGACAATAGCCGGCGTGCGGTACAGGCTGACCACCTCACCAATCACCAGCAGGCCGGGTGACACCGGCCGCTGACGGGCAATTAGCAGCGGTAATTCTGCCAAGGTCCCGATCAATACCCGCTGCTGCGGTAGCGTGCCGCGTTCAATAATGGCCAACGGCGTCTGTGCGGCCATGCCATGGCGCATCAGTTGCGTGGCAATGGTTTCGCTTAATGTCAGCCCCATATAAAACACCAGCGTCTGCCCCGCAGAGACCAGGCCGTGCCAGTCCAGACTCGCCTCACCGTTACGGCAATGGCCGGTGACAAAACGCACTGATTGCGCGTAATCGCGGTGTGTCAGCGGGATACCACTCGCCGCCGCACAACCGCTGGCGGCGGTGATACCCGGCACCACATGGCAGACCACGCCATGGCGCTGCAATTCAACCATCTCTTCCCCGCCGCGACCAAAAATAAACGGATCCCCACCCTTCAGGCGTACCACCCGATTACCGGACAGGGCCAATTCGACCAACAGGTGATCAATCTGCTTTTGCGACAGCGTGTGGCAGCCCATGGACTTACCTACGTCAATGCGCAGCGCCTCCGGCGGCAGCAAGGCCATTACCGCCGGGGAAACCAGACGATCGAACACCACCACGTCCGCCTGCCGAATCACCCGTAATGCCTTTAACGTCAGTAACTCCGCATCCCCCGGCCCGGCGCCCACCAGCCACACTTCACCGTTGCGTACCGGCTGGCGATGATCGCCGGCCAACATCAGTTTCTCAATCGCGCTCATCTCACCACCTCGGTTAGGCCACCCGTTGGGATGCATGCTGTTGAATCAGTTTTTTTAGCTCCGGCAGGCAGGAGCCACAGTTGGTGCCGCATTGCAGACGGGCACCCAATGCCTCTGCGCTGTGGCAACCTGCCTGGATGGCCGCAATGACGCGATTCTCGCCCACGCCGAAACAGCTACAAATCGTGGCACCAGCCGCTGACTGGCCTGGCGCACCACGCCCCGCCAGCAGTGCCAACCGTTCCGCCCCTGCGGTGGGAGCCTGTTCAAAGGCACGGAGGATCGCCGGGCGATCCAGCTGAGGGGCCTGCTGGCGAACATAAAACGCCAATTGCACCTCGCCCTGCCGCCAGCCAATCAGGTGCAGACCACGCTGGGCCAACTGTGCCGTTTGCAGCGTCATGCCCTCCAGCGAGAAATGGCGCCGTAACCAGGCTTGCCAGTCTTCAACCGGCCGCTGGCCGGCCATAATGTAGTGAGTCAAACCGTCCTGCGCGACCCGGCTCCAGTAGATGCCCTTGGGGGCGGCAACGTCGGCACGAATAAAAATCTCCGCCTGCCAGCTCGTGGGCCAATGGCTGACCCGCACTGGCGCATGCTTGCTTTCCGGCTGGCCGGAGTCGGCATCCACTACCGGTGGGATCAGGCTGTCGACCCGACCCTGCGCGGTGAATTGACCGTTCCAGTGCATCGGCGCAAACAGGCTACCGCGCCGCTGCCCAGGATGGTACTGTGCACGCGCCAGCATCCAGCCGTGGGGCGAGCTCAGGCGAACCAGACTGCTATCGGCAATTCCCAGTTCGACCGCATCCTGCGGGTGTATTTCACAGAAGGGTTCGCTCAAATGGCGCATCAGCCGCGCGGCCTTGCCGGTGCGCGTCATGGTGTGCCACTGATCGCGGATGCGACCGGTGTTCAGCACCAGTGGATAACTGGGTGATAGCGCATTCTGCGGCAAGCGTGGCGTCACCGGCAGCAGTCGCGCCTTGCCATCGGCATGGAAAAAACGCCCGTCGTCAAACATTCGTCGACAACCCACAGGATGCCGAGTATCGACCGGCCACTGTACCGGTGCCATCTGTAGCCATTGCTGTAGATCCCATCCCGCCAGTTGACTGATATCGAACGCGCGCGTGCCGTTATTTTCAAATCCTGACAGCGCCGCGTGCTCACTGAATATCTCCGAAGGATGTTGATAGCCAAAGGCCGTACCATACCCCATACGCTGCGCAACCTGGCTAAGGATCCACCAGTCGGCACGGGCTTGCCCCGGCGCCGGCAAAAATGCACGCTGGCGTGAAATACAGCGTTCGGAATTGGTCACGCTGCCCTCCTTTTCTCCCCAGGCCAATGCCGGCAGGCGGATGTGTGCCAGTTCGGCGGTATCGGTCATCGCCATCACTTCGGACACCACCACCAGCGGGCAATTTTTTAGCGCCTGCCTGACTGCATCGGCATCCGGCAGGGAAACCACCGGGTTGGTGCCCATAATCCACACCGCCTTTACCTGCCCGGCGGCGATCGCCTGAAATAAATCCACCGCATTCAGCCCCGGTTGTTGGGCGATGCGTGGAGACTGCCAAAAACGCTGTACCCGGTCGGTGTCTTCGGGGTTGAACGTCATATGCGCCGCCAACTGATTGGCTAATCCACCGACTTCCCGTCCGCCCATGGCATTGGGTTGACCGGTGATCGAAAACGGGCCGCTGCCAGCGCGGCCAATGCGCCCTCCCGCCAGGTGCAGATTGATAATCGCATTGCATTTATCCGCGCCACTGGCAGACTGGTTGATGCCCATAGAATAGAGCGTGACCCAGTTGTGGGACGCGGTCAGCAGGTGGAAAAACGCCAGCACGGCACGCAGTGGCAGTTCGCAAAAATCGGCCACCCGCTGGGGTGTCCAATCCGCCGCCGCTGCCAGCGTAGCCTCTGTGCCGCTGGCATGCCGTTGCAAAAAGGCGGTATCCAGAGCCTGCTGTTCAGCCAGCCAGTGCAGCCCTCCGGTAAACAAAGCCGCATCGCTGCCGGGCCGCAGCGGCAAATGCAAGTCGGCAATATCGCAGGTCGCCGTCTCACGCGGGTCAATCACCACCACCCGCATTTGCGGGCGCAACTTACGGGCCTTCACCAACCGTTGATAGACCACCGGATGCGCCCAGGCGGTGTTGGAACCGGTCAATATCACCAGATCCGCCTGTTCGATATCTTCATAACAACAAGGCACCACATCCCCGCCGAATGCCCGCTTGTAGCCGACTACCGCCGACGCCATGCACAGCCGGGAGTTGGTGTCGATATTGGCCGCACCAATAAATCCCTTCATCAGTTTGTTTGCCACGTAATAATCTTCGGTCAGCAGCTGACCGGAAGCATAAAACGCCACCGCCTGCGGGCCATATTGCTCAATAATCTGGCTAAAACGCTGTGCCACCTGCTCAAGCGCCTGATCCCAGCTAACCGGCAGGCCATCAACCTGCGGCTGTAACAGGCGGCCCGTCAGGCTCAGCGTCTCGCCCAGCGCGCTGCCTTTGACACACAGCCGTCCCTGATTGGCCGGATGCGTAACGTCGCCGCCGACCGTCAGTTCACCGTTGCTGTGCTGTTCAATGGCGACCCCGCAGCCCACGCCACAGTAGGGGCAGGTGGTGCAATGTACGGCGCTCATGACGTCACTTCTGCCGTTTCTGGCAGTTTGGCCTGTATCGACAGCGGCGTACTGCCTACCCACACGCGGCCGGCCTCTACCCGGACCGGCCAGGCGGTGACGGCACGCCCGGCATTATCTACACAGATACCGTCACTCAAACGAAAACGCTGTTTGTATAGCGGAGAAATCACCACCGGCTCACCGGCTACGTCCCCCAACAGCCCGCGTGCCAGCACGTTCGCGTCACTGTCCGGTTCCTGATTGTCCAACGCATAAACGCCCTTGTCCGCCAGATGGAATAGCGCAATCTGCCGCTGCCCCAGCCGGGCGGCAATGCCGGCGTTGACCGGGATTTCCGCCAGCGCACAGACATCCAGCCACTGTTCCCGGGCGGCCACTGCCGGTTGCACCTCAATCACCTGCCCGCGTTCCACTCCTGCCGCCGGGCGACGTTGTCCGCGCTCCGCCTGCCAGACTATGGCCTCATCCGGCTGTTCGCTGTTCACAAACGGACGGAACAGCTTGAGGCGATCCGGGCTGGCGAGCGTGGTTTGCCATTCACATTGGTAATGGCTGACCACAGTTTCCATTTCGGCATCCAATTCGCTACCGATCCCCAGGCTGTCCTGCAAAACCACGTCACGCAGGTAGTCCAGCCCGCCTTCCAGGTTGTCCATCCAGGTGCTGGTGCGCTGCAGGCGATCGGCGGTACGAATGTAGAACATCAGGAAACGGTCGACCGTGCGGATCAGCGTGGCGGTATCAAGATCGCTGGCAAATAAATCTGCATGGCGCGGTTTCATGCCGCCGTTGCCGCACAGGTACAGGTTCCAGCCTTTCTCGGTGGCAATGACCCCGACGTCTTTGCTCTGCGCCTCCGCACACTCTCGCGTGCAGCCGGAAACCGCCATCTTGATTTTGTGCGGCGACCGCAACCCCTTGTAGCGATGCTCCAGCTCGATAGCCAGCGCGGTGGAATCCTGCACGCCATAGCGGCACCAACTGGAGCCGACGCAAGATTTCACCGTGCGCAGTGACTTGCCGTAGGCATGCCCGGTTTCAAATCCGGCGTCGACCAGCTGCTGCCAAATCTCCGGCAATTGCTCCAGCCGGGCGCCGAACAGGTCAACCCGCTGGCCGCCGGTAATCTTGGTGTAGAGCTGATAGCACAGAGCTATTTGGCCGATGGCGATCAATCCTTGCGGAGTAATTTCCCCGGCCGGTACCCGCGGTACCACCGAATAAGTGCCATCTTTCTGGATATTGGCAAAAAAACGATCGTTGGTATCCTGCAACGGCAGGTGCTGCGGCTTTAGCAGATATTCGTTCCAGCACGATGCCAGAATCGACCCCGCCAGCGGTTTGCACACCTCACAGCCATACCCATGACCATGTCGGGCCAGCAACTCGTCAAAGGTGCGGATGTTGCCAACGCGGACCAGGTGATACAGCTCCTGGCGTGAATGAGCAAAATGCTCGCAAATGTCTTTCTTCACCACCACGCCACGCTGCTGCAATTCGTGCTCCATCAGCTGTTTTACCAGCGCCGAACAGCCGCCACAGCCGGTGCCCGCTTTGGTGCAGGCTTTTACCGCCGCCAAATCACCGCAACCCTGCTCCACCGCGTCACTGATATCGCCCTTGCTGACGTTATGGCAAGAACAGATCTGCGCCGTGGCCGGCAAGGCGGAAACGCCCAGCGCTTTCGGAGTAGCCCCCGCCGTTGCGGGTAAAATCAGGCTTTCCGGAGTGGTGGGTAACGGCAGACAGTTAAGCATCATCTGTTGCAGCGTGCTGTATTCAGCACTGTCGCCCACCAGCACCGCCCCCAGCAATCGCTTGCCATCCGCGTCAATCACCACTTTTTTATACACTTGCTGCGGGCCGTCGACCCAGGTGTAGCTCTGGCTGCCGGGAGTGTGACCATGGGCATCACCGATCGACGCCACTTCCACACCCAACAGTTTCAGTTTGGTGCTCATGTCCGCGCCACAAAACACGTTTTCGCCTCCAGCCAGTCGATCGGCCAGGATACGCGCCATTTGGTAGCCCGGTGCCACCAGGCCGAAAATTTGTCCGTTCCACAAGGCGCATTCACCGATGGCATAAATCGCCTCGTCGCTGGTGCGGCACTGGCTATCAATCACAATACCGCCGCGTGCCCCCACCTCCAGTTCGGCAGCTCGAGCAAGCTGATCACGAGGACGGATACCGGCGGAAAACAGAATTAAATCAGCCTCTAACTGCTCACCATCGGCAAAATTCATGCAGTGACGGTGTAACGAGCCTTCAATAATCGCCTGAGTTTGCTTGCCGGTATGCACACTGACGCCCAATGCCTCAATTTTGCTGCGCAGCATGGTCGCACCACCGTCATCCAACTGTACCCCCATCAGGCGCGGCGCAAACTCCACGACATGGGTGTTCAGCCCAAGCTGACGCAACGCATTGGCAGCCTCCAGTCCCAGCAAGCCGCCACCGACCACCACCCCGACGCGCGCGGTTTTGGCGCAGTCTGCGATCGCGGCCAGATCGTCGAGCGTGCGGTAAACCAGGCAGCCTGGGCGATCGTTGCCGGGGATCGGCGGTACAAACGGATAGGAGCCGGTCGCCAGCACCAACCGGTCATAGGCCGTCTCACGGCCCTCGGCATCAATCACGCATTTGCGTTGTCTGTCGATAGCGCACACCTCCTGCCCCAACCGCAGTTCTATGCCACTACGCTCGAAGAAACCCGCCTCGACCATCGACAGCGAGTCCGCACTGCGGCCGGAGAAAAACTCGGACAGGTGTACCCGGTCGTAAGCCACCACCGGCTCTTCGCCAAACACCACAATGTGGTACTGCAAATGCAGCTCGCGCGTAACCAGTTGTTCCAGGAAGTGATGACCGACCATGCCGTGTCCGGCAACCACCAAAACGGGCTTGTGCATATCAGATATCCTCTCGTCAGACGCCGCAGGCGTCACGGGTTCGCTGCTGCCAAACAGCAAGTAGTCCGGGTGTTGCACCGGCAGGCCAAGCTGCTGCAGATAAAAAGGGCTGTCCTGAGCGTCGCCATACAACACCACGCCCTGTAATTTTCCGTCGCGCACCAGCAGGCGGCGGTAATGCTGTGCCTGCGGATCTTCGGCGTGATGAACTTCGGTGAGCCCGCCTGTGGCCATCTCACCGGCACTGAACACCTCGACGCCACTGACCTTCAGGCGGGTATGCAACGGCGTTGGTCGGTAGCCCGCCACCAGCTCCCCACTCAGCCGCCGCGCCAACAGTTCAGCCTGCTGCCAGCAGGGGGCTACCAGGCCCAAAGTGGTCTCGCCAAACTGAGCACATTCGCCGATGGCGAACACCGCCGGATCGTCCGTTTGCATCTGGTCGTCGATCACGATGCCGCGCCCGCAGACCAGTCCGGCGGAGTGCGCCAGGCTAATTTCCGGCTGCACCCCGACGGCGATCACCACCAGTTCGCAGGCCACTATCTCGCCGTTACTCAGGCTGGCCGAACTGACCCGCTCGCCTCCCTGAAACCGGCTGACTTCGCAGTTCAACCGGCATTCGATCCCGCGCTGCAACAGGTTATGTTGCAGCATCCGCCCCGCACGGGCATCCAACTGACGTTCCATCAGGTGCTCGCCCCGGTGAACCACGGTGACGCTCATGCCGCGCTGCGCCAGTGCCGCCGCCGCCTCAATCCCCAAGACGCCGCCGCCCATCACCAGCGCCGGTCGGCCTGAACGACAGCGAGCGATCATCGCTTCAACATCATCCAGAGTGCGGAAGCCATAAATACCGTTCAATGCCCCACCCGGCAGCGGTGGCAGCAAGGGGCGCGAACCGGTAGCCAACACCAGCAGGTCATAAGGCAACCGATGCCGGGCAGTACTCACCCACTTTTGCTGCCGATCCACCGCCAGCACCGGGTCTCCGGCCAGCAGTTGCACTCCCTGCTGCCGATACCAGTCATAGTCATGCAGCAGGGTGTCGCTGAAGGCCTTATCCCCTGCCAACACCGGCGAAAGCAGAATGCGGTTGTAGTTGCCCCGCGGCTCTTCGCCAATCACCGTGATGACATAACGCTCTGGCGCCAGCCGACACAGGGTTTCCACCAGCCGCATACCGGCCATGCCGTTACCAATCACCACCAGTCTGGGTTTGTCCATCGTCCGGCTCTCATGCCGCTTTCGCGTGCTTCTCGTAAAGGAATTTCAGCACCTGCCGACGGTAATGGTGATATTGCTGGTCATCCGCCAGCGCGACTCGTGAACGCGGGCGTGGTAGCGCCACCGGCAGGATTTCGCCGACGGTGGCCGACGGGCCGTTGGTCATCATTAACACCCGGTCAGACAGCAACACCGCTTCGTCGACGTCGTGGGTAATCAGCACTATGGTGGTGTGCAGCCGCTGCTGAATTTCCATCACCGCGTCTTGCAGATGTGCACGAGTTAACGCATCCAGTGCGCCAAAGGGTTCATCCATCAACAGCACTTTGGGTTTCATCGCCAGTGCGCGAGCTATGCCAACGCGCTGCTTCATACCACCGGAGATTTCATGCGGCCGTTTGTCCAGCGCATGGCTCATATGCACCAGCGCCAGGTTATGTTCAATCCAGTCGCGCATTTCGCTGCGCGTCATCTCATGGCGAAACACCTGATGCACCGCCAGCGCCACATTCTCGTAGGTCGTCAGCCACGGCAGCAGCGAATGGTTCTGGAACACCACCCCGCGCTCCGGGCCAGGCCCGGTGATTTGCCGGTTGTCACACAGCAACACGCCGTCGCTGGGCAAGGTCAGCCCGGCGATCAAATTCAGCAGCGTTGATTTACCGCAGCCGGAGTGGCCGATCAGGCTGAGAGTTTCCCCGGCCTGAATATCAAAACTCACCCGATCCAGCGCAATAAACTCCCCCTGCGGGGTGGCAAAACGCTGGCTGACGTTCTGGACCTGAATAATTGGTTTCATGGCGTACTCCTAGCGGTTCGGATAACTAAAACGTTTTGCCAGTAACATCAGTCCCTGTTCGAGCAGCAGCCCGACCACACCGATCACGATGATGGCAATAATGATGTTTTCGACGTTGAGGTTGTTCCACTCATTCCAGATCCAAAAACCAATGCCGATGCCGCCGGTCAGCATTTCCGCCGCCACAATCACCAGCCAGGCGATACCGATAGACAGACGAACACCGGTCAGCACATAAGGCAGCACCGCCGGGAACAGGATTTTGCGCATTACCGTCCACTCCGACAGCTTGAGCACCCGCGCCACGTTGAGGTAATCCTGCGGAATACGCGTGACACCCTCGGCGGTGTTGAGGATCATCGGCCAGATGGAACAGATGAAAATGGTCCAGGTTGAAGCAGGCTCCGCCCGCTGGAACAGCAGCAGACCAATCGGCAACCAGGCCAGCGGACTGACCGGGCGCAGCAGTGAAATGATCGGGTTGAGCATGTTGGCCAGAAACGCAAAGCGCCCCAGCAGAAAACCGGCCGGAATACCGACCAGCGCCGCCAACCCAAAACCGGTCGCCACACGCTGCAGCGAAGCCAGTACGTTCCAGCCAATGCCCTGATCGTTCGGCCCGGCGGAATAAAATGGGTCGGCAAACAGCACCAGTGCCGCCTGCCAGGTGGCCCATGGCGTAGGGAAACCCTTGCTGTTAAGCGCCGCAATCTGCCAGACCACCAGGGCCAGCACCAATCCCAGCGCGGCGGGCACGCCACGGCGGAAACCCTGCTGTAACAGTAAACCCCAGCGGGCTTTGCGCTGCGGCAGTGGCATTACCGGGCGCTTTAGCGGCACGATTTCCGCACTGACTTCTGCCCGCGATGACGCAGGAATATCGATCCGTTCAGCAAGATTTTTCATTGGTGACCTCAACGCTTTAAAGTGAAACTGTTGGCGTATTCCGCCGGATTGCTGCCGTCCCAGCGCTTGCCGTCTAACAGCGTGCTGGTACGCATATCGCTGCCGGGAAGGTTTACCCCACCCACCGCGCTGGCCGCCTGCTTATAGATTTCGATACGGTTGATTTTCTTCGCGACGGCCAGATAGTCCGGTTCGGCATTCAACAAGCCCCAGCGGCGATGCTGGGTCAGGAACCACATGCCGTCGGACAGGTAGGGGTAGCTCACCTCGCCATCGTGGAAAAAACGCATCGCATGTGAGTCCTGCCACGACTTGCCCAGACCGTTTTGGTATTCGCCGAGCATGCGGCCGGTAATGATTTCCGGCTTGGTGTTGATATAGGCGCGCCCCGCCACCACCTGAGCGGTTTCCTGTCGGTTGGCGTCCGAACTGTCGATCCAGCGTGCGGCGTCCAGTACCGCAGCGGTCAACGCGCGGGCGCTATTGGGGTTGGCCGTCACCCAGTTGCCGGTGGTACCCAGCACCTTTTCCGGGTGATCGGGCCAAATCTCCTGGCTGGTCACGGCGGTAAAACCAATGTCTTCCGCAATTGCGCGTTGGTTCCACGGCTCACCCACGCAAAAACCGCTCATGTTGCCGATTTTCATGTTCATCACCATCTGCGGCGGTGGCACCACCACATTGCGCACGTCGTCAAACGGGTGAATTCCGGCGTTAGCCAGCCAGTAATACAGCCACATGGCGTGGGTGCCGGTCGGGAAGGTTTGGGCGAAGGTATAGGTGCCTTTGGCGCTGGCATCGACGGTTTTTTTCAAGCTCGCAGCATCGATGACACCGGCCTGCTTTAACTGGTTGGAGAGCGTAATCGCCTGACCGTTGTTGTTGAGCGTCATCAACACCGCCATATCCTGCTGCGGTCCGGCGACGCCAAGCTGCAGGCCATACACCATGCCGTACAGCACGTGCGCCGCATCCAGTTCACCGGACAAAAGTTTGTCGCGTACTGCCGCCCAACTGGCCTCCTTGCTGGGGATAATTTTGATGCCGTACTTCTGATCGAACTGTTTCACCGCCGCCATCACCACCGAAGCGCAATCGGTAAGTGGAATAAAGCCCACGCGGATCTCTTTTTTCTCCGGGGCGTCAGAGCCTGCCGCCCAGGCGGCGTTCATCAGGCCGGGCAAAATCATGCTGCCGCCCAACGCCGCACTACCGGCCAAAAAACGGCGGCGCGTCAGGCTAAGTCCGGAGGGTTTGGTGTGCGTCATCGGCAATTCCTTCAATTAGGCGATAAAATAAAAAAGGCGTCCCATCAGCACATTCCACCGTTGGGGTGAACATGCTGAAAGGACGCCTTTATCCATAATCTTGTTGGCAACCCGACCGCCATTGGCCGGGCTACGTTTTATTAATGCAGCTTGCGTGCCAATTTTTAATTTTACATGCCAAGTTATAGTTATGCGGGCCGTAGGGGCGCTGCATGCTGCGCCCGCATGATTCAGGGCAAATATATTCGTCCCTTTTGCACGATCGCAAGGCAGTAACTGCACTGACTGTGTGCATATACCCCTTAGGGAGTATCCGACACTGGCGGCAGAATATCCGCCACCGCCAGCATGGCATTGGCGATATCAATCAGCCGTTGGTTCTTGTTCATCGCCATCTTTAGCAACAGCCGATGGGCCGCCGCCTCGGTCAATCCGCGATGCTGAATCAGCAACGCTTTGGCGCGTTCGATCTGCTTGCGTTCACTCAAGGTCGCACGCGCCGTGGCCAGTTCCTCCGACAGCGCATGCAGACGTTGTGACTGCTGCTGAATCAATTCCAGCATCGATCGCCCCAGACGCGGATGGATACCATCCCCCACCAGCGGCGATGCATCCCCCAAAGGCGCAGCCACGAAAACCGCGTAACTTTCTCGCATAGGCTGTGGCGCGTAATCTGCGCAGTCCTCCGCCATTGCGTGCTGGGCCTGGGTCAGATTGTGGCGGCAACTGACCATCAGCGCCTCCTCCAGCCGATCCTCAATCTGTTTCATCAGATCGATACGCGCACTGGTGATCTCGAACCAGCGCAGACTGGTGTCGGCTTTATTACTCAGTTGCCATTGGGTGCAGGCAATACGGCGCAGGCGCTCAAACTCGCGGTCATCCTGTTGCTGTATTCGCCGCCATTGGGCCAGCGAAGGCTCATCGGCAAACTCGCTGAAGGTAGCAAAACAGCGCTCTTGCCCTTCGATAAGCACCAGTAGCTGCTGGTGCGCCGACTCATCGAAATGCATGGAGGCAAAACCGGCCGCACCGATCGCCCGTTCCTGCCCAGCCAGCTCCTTGCCCTGCATAAAGCTGAACATGGCGATCAACGCACGTGCCGTGGTGGGTTCCGCGCAGGCATCCGCCGCTTCAAACACCAGCGCCAGCAGGCTATGAATAACTTCATTAAAGATGCCCATGGCGGCAGGCTGCAAAATTTGACGTTGCTGCACCTGGCAGCGCAACGCGGGCAGGCCGGCAAGATTATGCAATGCGCAGGCAATGCGGCTGAAAAGACGGCTGGCGCTGGCCAGGGGGGCGGTGTTGTCATCCAACTGCATCAACTGGCGCTGCACCGCCAGTTCAGCCTGTTCCACTTCCTGCGCCCTTCCGGCCAAGCGTTCACCGAACAATGCTCCCTGTGAACACAGGTAAATATTGACGGTACCGCGTTCCCGTTGGAGCACGTGGATCAACTGGCTGACCCGGCCGACCAGCAGCCCCATCTGCAACAGTTGTTGTAGCACGGTGATTTCACAGCGCCTGGAGGCCAGCAAAAAGTCGCCGGCGCTGGGTGGGAAAACGTGATTGCGGCTCATGACAGGATCCCCGATTCGCTAAATAAACCGATCCTGCAAAAGCCGTGCCGTGGCGGGTTACTTACTCACGCGATCCAGATACAGCATACTGTTGGCGATATCCACTTTGGCGTCTTTGACGTTATCGCGCAGCGCCACCAGCGTTTGCCCCTGCAATGCCACCACGTAAGGTGAACTGGCCTGTAATTCGCGCTGCAAGCTGGCGTAGTGGGCGGCGCGCTTTGCCCCGTCACCTTCCGCCGCCGCTGCGCGGGTTTCCGCACTCAGCGCCGGGATGTTCCACTGGGTACGCCATGCCAGGGTTTTCGGCCCGCCGGGCACGTTGTAAGCAAAGGCGCTGGCGTTAGTGTTTGGATCCAGATAATCGGCGCCCCAGTAGGTGAAAATGGCCTGGAAATCACGGCTACGCATCTTGCCCCACAGATCGCTTTCCACCACCGGATGGATATCCAGTTGCAAACCGGCCTTGGCAAAGCTGGCCTGCAGCGCCTGGGCAATATCGGTATACGGCGGCTGGTTGATGACGATCAGGTCAATGCGCGTGCCTTCGGCGATACCGGCGTCATGCAAAATCTGTTTGGCCCTGGCCACGTCGAGCTTGAACGGTTGGTTGTCGATCGCGCCGTCCAGCCCCAGCGGCAGAAACGCCTGATGGACGCGGTACTGCCCCTTCAACAGGTTGTCGGCAATGGATTGATAGTCCACCAGCCAGCGCGCCGCCTGCCACAGGGCCGGGTTGCTCAACGCCGGCGTCTGCTTGCTGCCGGTATTGAAGCCGAGATAATAGACTTTGGACGAGTCCTGCTGCTCTATCCTGACCCCCGGCGCTTTACGCAGCGAATTGAACTGATCGGCACCCAGATCGTAAGCCACGTCGGCATCTCCTTTCAGCAGCAACAGGCGTCGGGTCCCGGCATCGCTAACATTCTTCAGCAGCACCGTTTTCAGCTTCGCCTGCGGCTGGGCATAGTCGTTACGACTAAACAACAGTGCCTCATGCGGTACATAGTTGCTGACGCGATAAGGGCCAGCGCCAGCGGAATTCGAACGCAGCCAGGCGTTGCCGAAATCCCCTTGTTGACTGTGCTCACTCAGCAGTTTTTCATCGACGATCGACGCCACCGGCGCGGTCAATAGCCGCAGCGCCAGCCCGCTGCCGATATTGGCCGACCAGCTTAACTGCACCTGGTTATCGCCCAGCTTTTTCAACTGGCTCTCGACGTTTTCCGGCGTCCAGCCGAACTCGCCGAGAATGAACGACGGCGCCTTGTTCAATTTCACCGCTCTTACCAGTGAGAAAATCACATCCTCCGGCCGCACCGGATTACCGGAAGCAAAGCGCTGATTAGCCTTCAAAGTAAAAATCAGGCTGCGACCGTCCGCCCCCGCCTGCCAACCACTGGCCAGTTCCGGGGCCAATTTTTCCGGCGTGCTGCGATCCGGTGTCAGTAACCGCTGATACAGATTGACCAGGTTGGCCGAGCTGACAGTTTCGAAACTTTCCGCCGGATCCAGACTGATAATGCCTTCCAGCGAGCTGACTACCACCAGCGTGTCTTTCGGGGTAACTGCCTGCGCGCCAAAACTCGCCGCCAGGGCACTGAACAATAAGGTGGGGATTAACCGTTTCATCGATGCACTCTCCAGGATCACGCGGATGCGTTATTTTTCGAGTGTAGGGGCAGTGACTTAGCAGAAGAACGACTATAAATTGCTTTATTTATTACGCAGATGTCTATTGACGCCAAATAATACCCGCCGGGTTAACGGCGGGCTGAATTCAGTTCACCAAACGGCCGTGCGCCATCGCCACCGAGCGATCACACATGTGGTCGATCACATCAGCGTCGTGACTGACCAGGATCATCGTCAGGTCACCCGCCTGCTTCAGCTCGTTGAGCAGGTTGAGGATCTCCGCCTGCACCGACATATCCAGCGCCGAAGTTGGCTCATCGAGCAACAGCAGTTTGGGTTTTAACAGCAGTGCGCGCACTATCGCCACCCGTTGACGTTGACCGCCGGAAAGCTGGTGCGGATAACGGTCCAACAGCCGGGGATCCAATCCTACCTGACGAAAACCGGCGCTAATCTTCTGTTCGATACCGCTCTCTTTGAGCAATTTCAGCGGCTCCGCCAGCGTACGCAGCAACCGGTGCTTGGGGTGCAACGAAGCATAGGGATCCTGGAACACCATCTGTACTTCACGCCGCAGCGTGCCGGTGAACGGACGTCCCGGCTGCAGATCGCGCCCCAACAACTGGAAACCGCCGCTCCAGTTTTCATTCAGCCCGGCCAATACCCACAACAGCGACGATTTTCCGCAGCCGGAGGGGCCGACCAAACCAAAACACTCGCCCGCTTCAATATGCAGGTTGGCCTCATGCACCACGGTACGCACGTCATAGCCCTGCCGATGGCTAACGCTGAGATTATCCAGAGTGATCAGGCTCATTTCAGCGACTCCAATAGCGCACGATCCAATACCGGCAAGGGTTTTCCGCGGGTGTCCCGGCTTGGTCGACACGACCACAGCGTGCGGGTATAGGGGTGGGTGGCTGAGGCCAAACGATCGGCGGGTAACTGATCCAGCAGTTCCCCCTTGTACATCACCAGCACCCGCTCGCAGTAGTGCGCCACCTGTTGTAAATCGTGGCTGATCAAAATCAGGCCCATATTGCGCTGCTCCACCAGGTTCTCGATCAGTTGCAATACCTGATCGCGCATCTGGTGATCCAAAGCGGACGTGGGTTCGTCGGCAATCAGTAATTGCGGATCGTTAATCAACGCGATTGCCAGCATCACCCGCTGTCCCATGCCGCCAGACAGCTGGTGCGGGTAACGTTGACGCAGCGCGGCGGGATCGGGCAAGCCAACCGCCGCCAGCATATCCAGCACCTTCTCCCGCCGTTCGGCGCGGCCCAGGCGGGTATGCAGCAGCAACGGCTCCTCCACCTGACGGCCAATCGGCTGGGTCGGGTTCAGCGCATGCTTGGGATCCTGCATCACCATCGCCACTTTATTGCCGCGCAGACGGTTCCACTGACTCTCGCTCAGGCGTGCCAGATCGTCCCCACCCAAGGTTAAACGCTGCGCCTGCAGCTGCAACGGGGGCGGCAGCAGCCCCATCAAGGCCCGTGCGGTCAGGGATTTGCCGGAGCCGGACTCGCCGACCAGCGCCAACCGTTCCTGCCCCATGCTGAAAGAAATCTCTTTGACTAACGGCGGTGACGCAGGCAGCGCCACCGACAGCCGTTCGACGGTCAATAAAGGGTTATCAATGTCCATGTCGAGGATCCATTTTATCGCGCAGGCCGTCGCCCAACAGGTTAAAGGCCAGGCTGGCGAACAGGATCGCCCCACCCGGTACCGCGGCGACCCACCATTGGTCGAAAATCACTTTGCTTCCCTCGGCCACCATCGAGCCCCATTCGGCGGTCGGCGGTGGCACGCCCATGCCGAGAAAGCCCAGACCGGCAGCGGACAGGATAATCCCGCCCAGACTCAGTGCCGCACGCACCACCGCACTCGGCAGGCACAACGGCAAAATGTGCCCGGCCATCAGCCGCAGACCACCGATGCCCTGCATCCTCGCTGCTGCCAAATAATCACTGCGGCGCAGCGCCAGGGTCTCTGCCCGCGCCTGGCGGGCAAAAGATGGCCAACTGGTTAACGCCAACGCCAGTGCGCCGTTCATCAACCCCGGCCCCAGTACCGCGACAAACGCCAGCGCGATCACCAGGCTGGGCAACGACAGAAAAATATCGGTTATGCGCATCAGAATACGTTCGACCCAGCCACCGAGATAACCGGCGCTAATGCCCACCAGCAGGCCAATCGGAATAGTCAGCAGCAGGATCAATGACACCAGGATCAGCGTTGGACGAGCCCCGTAAATCACCCGCGACAACAGGTCACGGCCAAAGCCGTCGGTGCCCAGCCAATGGCCGGAAGAAGGCGGCAACAGCCGCAGCTCTATGTGCTGCAAGTTGGGATCGAACGGCGCCAGCCAGGGGGCCAGCAGCGCAGTGAGGATTAAAATAACCACCAGCGTTGCGCCAATCGTTAGCGTGGTCAGTCGGCCGCGTGGGCGGTAAGCGGCGGCTGGCTCACTTTGGGGTTCATGTTCAGAAAGGTATTGGCTCATCGAGTTCGCGGGTCCACTAAATAGGTCAGCGCGTCAGCCAGCGCATTAAGCACCACAAAACAGGTGCCAATCAGCAAGGTGGCACCAAGGATGGCCGGCGTATCGGCGGCAAACAGCGCGGTGGTCAGATAACGCCCAACACCAGGCCAGGCGAATACCGTTTCGGTCAATACCGCGCCCTCCAGCAGGCTGGCGTAGGACAGCGACAGTACGGTGATCAACGTGCCCAACACGTTGGGGAATACGTGACGCACCAGAATGCGCGCGCGGCTGGCCCCTTTGGAACGCGCCAGGGTAACGTACTCTTTATTGCACTCTTCCAGCATCGCAGCGCGCAGTAAACGGGTGATGCCCGCCATCGACAGCAGTGCCAGCGCCACCACCGGCAGCCATAGGTGGCTGATGGCGTTGTAGAACATTTCGCGATCGCCGGACAGCCAACTGTCGATCAGGATAAATCCGCTGCGCGGTTCCATGCTGTACAGATAGATATCATCCAGCCGTCCCGGCCCCGCCGACCAATGCAATGTGGCATAAAACAGCAGCAGCCCCAGCAGACTCAGCCAGAAGATGGGGACCGAATAGCCAATCAGTGACAGCAAGCGTGCCGCATTATCCAGCCAGCCACCCGGTTTGATTACCGCCAGAAATGCCAGCGTAATGCCGCCAACGGCACCGAGAATGATCGCGCAGGTCGCCAGCTCGACCGTTGCCGGGAAGGTACGAAGTAAATCGCTCAGCACCGGCTGCGAAGTAATTCGCGAGATGCCCAGATCCCCGTGCGCCAGATGCACCAGATAACGCCAGAACTGCACCGGCAACGGCTGATCCAACCCCAAATCGTGGCGCACCTGAGCATAGGTCGCTTCGCTGGCGTGATCGCCGGCTATCTGCAACGCGGGATCGATCGGCGCCAGGTGTGAGAGCATAAAGGTGAACAACAGCAGGCCAAACAGCGTCAACGCCAGCGACAGCAAACCGGTAAGCAGCCTGCGACCCCAGCGCCAACTGTGCCGGGTGAACCCGGCCGAAGAGGAACGGCTGATCATTACTTGCTGACCTTGCTGTAGAACACCATGTCAGGGTTGATGCCCTGCTCGTAGCCTTTCAGGTTGTCGCGCACCGCAATCAGGCTGCGTGCCTGCAGGCCTATCACAAACGGCGAGCTTTTCTGAACCGCCTGCTGCAACTGTTGGTAATCCGCCACCCGTTTGGCGGTGTCATTTTCCGCCGTGGCCGCCAGCGTCAGCTTGTTTAACGCAGGGATCTGCCAGTTGGCACGCCAGGCCAGCGTTTTGCTGCCGTCTTCCGGGTTATAGGCGAAGGCGGCGGCGTTGGTATTTGGGTCAAAATAGTCCGGCCCCCAGGAGGTCAGGACCGCATCGTAGTTGAGGGATTTGACCTTGGTGGAGACCTGCGCGCTGAGTCCCGGTACCAGACTCACCTTCACCCCGCCCTGCGCGAAACTGGCCTGTAATGCCTGTGCGATATCCAGATACGGCGGCTGGTTGTTGACCTCCAGCTTAAAGCTGACGTTTTTCAGACCGGCCTTGGCCAGAATTTCTTTGGCCTTGGTCGGATTAAAGCTGTAAGGCTTATCCTTCAACGCCCCCAGATAACCCTCCGGCAGGAACGCCTGATGATTCTGGAACTGCCCTTTCAGCAGGTCGTCGGCAATGCCTTTATAGTCGAACAGCCAGCGCGCCGCCTCCCAAAATGCCGGGTTCCCCAGTGCCGGTGACGCCTTGGCGTTGAACTGCAGGAAATAGAGTGAGGCATAGGGGATCGCCAGCGGCTTGACGCCCGGCTTGCCTTTCAGCGCCGCCATCTGGTCTGCACCCAGGTTACGCGCAATATCGGCGTCTCCCTGCTCGATCAGCAGGCGGCGGGCGGCCGGATCCGGCACGTTCTTGATCAGGATGGTTTTCAGCGTGGGTGCGCCCTCTGGCGAGCCAGGATTGGCGTCAAGCACCACCACTTCATGCGGCACATAGGTGCGGATTTTATACGGGCCGCTACCGGCAGAATGGCTGTTCAACCATTGATGACCAAAGTCATCACCCTGCTGATGCGCCAGCGCTTCTTTGGCATCGACAATGGACGACACCGGGGCCGATAACAGGCTAAGCACAAAGGCCGGGCTGACGTTTTCACTCCAGCTGATTTTTACCCGATGGTCATCGACCTTGGTCAGGTACTGGTCGACATTTTTAGCGTTCCAGCCCAGTTGGGTGAGGATAAACGACGGCTCCAGATTCAGCTTCACCACCCGCGACAAAGAGAAGATCACATCCTCTGGGCGCAGTGGATTGCCGCTGGCAAATTTGGCGTCTGGGCGCAGGGTAAAAGTCAGGCTGCGGTTATCGCTGCCCGCCTGCCATTCGCTGGCCAGCGTCGGTTTAAGCTCAATCGGGTTTTGCGGATCGGATTGAATCAGCCGTTGGTACAGGCTGTTAAACGACTGCACCGTGGTTAATTCAAAACCCTGTGCCGGATCAAAGCTGACCACGTCATCAATTGATTGAGCGATCACCAAAGTATTGGCCGGAGTTGCTGCCTGCGTGCTGAAACTGGCCGCCACGGCCAAAAACACCAAAGAAGGGACGAACGCTTTCATCAAAACTCTCCAAGCGGATGGAATTTATAGTAATTTCGCGAGTGTATGTGAGAGCCATCGGCAGGCGAAGGTACTTAAATAACTATAGATATTCTTTTTATGTCTATAGCTGCGATTTTGATTATTAAGCTGGCGGGATTTTGCGGGTGGTAGCGTAATCGTCGGGGCAATTCTGAGTACCAATGACATCTTTTGCGTACCGCTGCGCATTAGAGAAAACAACGTTTTGTGCAGTCCCTTAGCAGCAAAGATCTGATAAGTGCAGCGCTGCCCAACATATTGATCAGCAACGTTCTCAACAATCATCTGCTCGAGCTTTATACCCGCCAGGCATCATTCACCCTGATACCCGGTACCATGAACTGCACAACGGATTTTAACTCGTTGAGAAAATACCTACGCCGCTTTAAAAAAATTCAGCGGTAAGTCCTTGCGTGATATGGTGTGTACAAATAACGTTCAAAAAGGAGAGCGGCATGAAGGACAGGGACCTGAACGACCCAACGCTAACCATTCAAGAAGAAAAAGAAATCATGATCGAAATTTTGCAGCAACATCTTCGCTGGCAAATGGCGAATCCACTGCCTCCTGAAGAAATCCCCATTTTGGAAGTCATTGGCCCAGTGCAAAAAAGCAAACGCCGTATGGTGAGAAAACTGTTGAGAAAACAGCTTTAACTTTATCTATCGCCGGGCGCTATGCCCGGCGCGTTTTCGCCGGCGTCTGAACTAAATCTGGTAGTCGATCACCGTATCGAGCTGTGAGGAAAATACTTTGTCTTTGATTTCGGTTAGCGATAGCGTTGGGTTACACAGCTGGATAAACCGCCAGGCATAGTTACGTTGTAACTGGCTGCGTTTCAAACCTAACCAAACGGTATTGGGTTCGAACAGATGTTCGGCGTTAAGGCTGACCAACCCATGGTCGCGTTCCTTCTCGTAAGACATATCCGCCAACACCCCCACCCCCAACCCCAGTTCGACATAGGTCTTAATCACATCTGAATCCTGTGCGCTTAAGGCAATATCCGGCGTTAGCCCGGCGGCTTTGAAAGCGCTATCCAACCGTGAACGACCGGTAATCCCCTGTCGGTAGGTGATCAGCGGCAAAGTGCTGAGCATTTCCAGCGTCACCTGCGGCTGGCGGGTCAACTCATGCCCCTCCGGCACCAGAATGGTGTGATGCCAGCGGTAATAAGGAAAGGCTGCCAGAGATTCATCACTCATCAGCCTTTCACTGGCAATGCCGATATCGGCTTCGCCGGAAGCCAGCATGCCGACAATTTCCTCGGGGCTACCCTGATTCAACACCACTCTCACCCGTGGGTATAACGCCCGGAACTCTTTAATCACCCCCGGCAGGCTATAACGCGCCTGGGTATGGGTAGTAGCGATGTGCAACTGGCCGGAATCGTTACTGCTGAATACATCCGCCAGACGGCGGATATTATTGGCATCATTCAGGATGCGCTCCGCTACCACCAGCAGCTCTTTGCCCGGCTCGGTCATGCCTAATAAACGCTTGCCGCGGCGAATAAATATCTCGATGCCCAGCTCTTCTTCCAGTTCCCGAATATGACGACTGACCCCAGATTGTGAGGTAAATAAAGTGTTGGCCACCTCGGTCAGGTTGTAGTTGCAACGCGCCGATTCCCGAATAATTTTTAATTGTTGAAAGTTCATCCACTCCCCCGGTCGAACAATTATTGTTAACACAGTGATACGGAGTCTGCCGTGAGGGGACAAATAAGAAATAACCTTTAGTTATGCATTTTCATGCTAAGTGAATTTTTCAACGCTGTGAATTAACTGTTTTTTATTTTGTAAATAACCAATTCCTTTAAAATTAAAGAGATAAATAACCACTTTTAAAGTGTGACTTAAATACTCATGCAGAATAAAGTTATTAAATATAGGTATTAGATATATGAAATGAAAAAGGCTCAGCATGCTGAGCCTCTCGAAAACAGGGGGCGGAGATCAGGCCGTCGCCTCTGGGCCGACAGGGCCGGAGGTATTTTGCTGCAACCACTGCTGCACATAGCAGACCAAATCGCCAATGCAGTCGTCCTTCATACCGTGGTTTTTCAGCTCGGTGTCCAGTGAGAACAGATACTGAGCGTTGGTGCCCAATGGCCCGCTGGCGCTGGCGATCAACGGGGCGATCACCTGGTGGCTGGTATCTTCTTCAAACAGCGGGTGCTGCGGGTTCATGACAAACACCAACGCGGTCACCACCTGGCCATCGGCCAGGGTGAGGTCACACCAGGTCGGTAAATAACAGCCGGTCAGCATTTCACGTTTCCACAGCAGTTCCAGCTCTTCGCGCAGCTTGGCCTCCGGCAGGCGGAACGCCAGGCCGGTGGTATGGCCGCCCTCTTTCAGCGCCAGCATACGCCCCGGCTGAAGCAAGGTGCCACGCCCGGCAGTCAGCCGCAAACAGAAGGCACGGTGCCAACCTTGCAGGGTGGCCGGCCGCACCTCTTCGGATTCAAACACCGGGTTCCACATCAATGAACCGTAGCCAAAAACCCACACCGGGCTGTTATCCGGCCGGCGGGATAAAGTACAATCCAGTGAGGCCGCACGCTGCTCTGATGTCAGTAACAACGACTCCTCAATGGTGCCGAATGCTGTTTTGCAATCCGCATTTTGCAGAAAATCTCGCGTTAACACCTTAACAACCTCCCGGGAATAAGATTGCTCATACTCCCTAGCCACTGTTCATCTTATACCCGTCATCTTTCAAGTTGCAGCGTTGTTATCTGCTTACAAGGACCATCCATGGTCCTTGCCCTTTCAGGGCCGCTGCAAGCAGTGTTCAAATCTGTTCCCGACAGATTTGTCGCTCACCCCAGTTACTGACTTAAGTAAGCGCCTGGGGATGAGCGAGCTGGTCGCCTAGCTGCAACTTGAAAGCTATAGGGTATATTTATTAGCTGCGGAATTTTATTAATTCTATAACCCTTCCCGCGATAATAATGACCTTATTCTTTTCTCGGGGAGCAATCAAGTTTCAAGCGTGGTTTAAAGTGAAAAAGTATTTGTACTCAGCAGCAATAATATTAATTGCCAAGCTGTAGGTTCAAAACGCCGGAATTATCGGCGCACCGAGGCGCCGGGTGAAGAGGTTACTTTTTATGCCAGTGATCATCATCGCCTTTGCGGTAGCTTTGCTTGACTGCGGCCCAAGCCACCTTATGTGCCGTTTCCTCACGGCTGTCGTCACCGCGTCGGTCGTCCGGATCGCGATATTGTTGCCAGGCGCTGTTGAATGCTTCCTTGTAGATCTCTTGCGCATGCGCCGGCAATACATTCCTCACATTGTCAGGCAAGGCATTTGTGCTGTTATAGGGCATCACTTTCCTCCAGTATATAGTCAGTGAACTTTAAGCTTAGATGCCTCATCCTCTCTCCTCAATTAGCAAACAATTCTCATTATCAAATGGCGTGATATACTCAGCGCCAAACGAACATAAGGAGAACCCCGTGACTACCGAAGCCCCACGCTCACGCGCACCCTACCTGATTGCAGTCAGTGCCATTCGCGATATTACCCCGCACCTGCGTCGTATCACCTTCACCGCGCCGGACTTGCGCTATTACCCGGCCAACGCCGCCGCCGCACACATTAAGGTTTTCCTGCCGCTTGCAGGCCAGACACAACCGGATCTACCAACGCTGACCGAAGACGGCCCACGCTGGGCGGCTGATGCGGTACGCCCCATTGTTCGCACCTATTCCATCCGTGCGGTGCGTCCAGAGCTGGCGGAGGTCGACATTGAATTCGCCATTCATGACCACAGCGGCCCGGCGGTTGACTTTGCGCGCGCGGCAAAAGCCGGCGATAAAATTGGCATCAGTAACCCCGGTGGCCCGAAACCCATGCTGCCAGAGGCCGATTTCTACTGCCTGGCCGGTGATCCTTCTTCTTTACCCGCACTGGCGGCTTTGCTGGAAGGCCTACCGGCACACAGCGAAGGCAATGCGTTTATCCGCGTAGATAGCGCGGCCGATGTGATCGAGCTGAAAAAACCGGCAGGCCTTGAGTTGAGCTGGATCGTTGGCGGCACCGAGAAAACCGCCGAGCTGATCACCCAGTTTTGCGCCTTGCCGCAGCCACAGGCCGCGACCCAATACTGGCTGGCAGGTGAAGATCGTCTGGTGGTTGAACTGCGCCGCTACCTGCGCCGCGATCGCCAATGTGAGCGTAATCGGCTTTATGCTGTGCCTTACTGGCGTGAGGGATTAAACGAAGAGGGTTATCATAATAAACGGCATGAAATTATGGACAATATTGATGACTGACGAGGATTTTTTCCTTTATTAACGGTGCAATACAAACAAAAACTGCAATTTATGTGCCATTGATGAAATAAATCAATCTCACTGCGTAAAAATAAGTAAAGAAAACCGCACCCCGTGCGGTTTTTTTGTTAACCTAATCACAGTTTGCAAGCTTTTGCTTTTGCAAGTGAAACAACATCACATCATTCCCCGGCACGCACCACCGGGTGTATCCTATTATTATTAAATATAATTACATTCTGGATGCGCAGAGTTGCCTTTAACGGCAGTCAGCGATGACGGGACCACGCTGTTTGAGAAGGAGTACCATCAAAATGAAGTCGCAAAACGATCCTGGCCGATCCAAATCCCGCCACACTGAGTATTCCCTGCTACTCCCCATCGCCGCGCTGGTGGTGCTTAATCTGTGGGGCAGTACCACCAACTTTCCGCTGATCGTCGGTATTAACATCATTGCCTTGATCGGTATTCTCAGCAGTGCCTTCAGCGTAGTACGCCACGCCGACGTCCTGGCTCACCGCCTGGGTGAACCCTACGGCTCGCTGATCCTCAGCCTGTCGGTGGTGATCCTGGAAGTCAGCCTTATTTCAGCGCTAATGGCCACCGGCGACGCTGCGCCGGCGCTAATGCGCGATACGCTTTACTCGATCATTATGATTGTCAGCGCCGGGTTGGTAGGTGTTGCACTGCTGCTTGGCGGACGTAAATTCGCTACCCAGTACGTAAACCTGGGCGGCATCAAACAGTACCTGATGGCGATTTTCCCACTGGCGGTGATTGTGCTGGTATTCCCGAGTGCGCTGCCGGGCGGTAACTTCACTACCGGTCAGGCACTGCTGGTTTCGGTGATTTCTGCCGCCATGTACGGCGTGTTCCTGGTGATCCAGACCAAAACTCACCAGAGCCTGTTCGTCTATGAGCACGAAGATGACGATGGCGATCCGCACCATGGCAAGCCTTCCTCACACAGCAGTGCCTGGCATGCCGGTTGGCTGATCGTGCATCTGGTTGCGGTGATCGCGGTGACCAAGTTTAACGCCAATCCGCTGGAAGGTTTGTTGACCAAGGTGAATGCCCCAGCGCAATTTACCGGCTTCCTGGTCGCCCTGCTGATCCTGTCGCCTGAAGGTCTGGGGGCACTGCGTGCGGTATTGAATAATCAGGTACAGCGCGCCATGAACCTGTTCTTCGGCTCGGTGCTGGCGACCATTTCCCTGACGGTACCGGCGGTCACCGTCATCGCCACGCTGACCGGTCAGACGTTGATCTTCGGTTTGCAGACGCCGCATATTGTGGTGATGCTGACGGTGTTGCTGCTGTGCCAGCTTTCGTTCTCCACCGGCAGAACCAACGTGCTGAACGGGACCGCTCATCTGGCGCTGTTCGCCGCCTATATGATGACTATCTTTGCCTGATTAACCGATGGGCGCCCTATTGGCGCCCATCGTCTTTATACCGCGAAGGTTTAAATTGCGAAGAAAATGCCCGCCGCAATACCACCAAACAAAATCCATTTAATGATGTAATACCCGGTACGGTTCCACGCCTTCAGCCGTTTCCCCACTTTACGCACCGCATAAATGTACTTGAACAGCTTGTTGACGCCACCGGTGCGATCGCCCTCTTCATTGGGTGCAGTAGCCGCGCTCATCAGGTTCCGCCCCAACCAGTGGTTGATACCCTGCGCCCAGCGGAAACGCATCGGTCTTTCGATATCACAAAACAGAATCAGCCGGTTTTGCCCACTTTGGTTTTCGGCAAAATGCAGATAGGTCTCGTCAAACATCACCCCCTCACCATCGCGCCAGCTGTAACGCTCACCGTCCACTTCGATAAAACAGCGGTCGTCATTCGGGGTAATCAGCCCCAGGTGATAACGCAGCGAACCGGCGTAAGGATCGCGGTGACGCGGCAGGCGGCTACCGTCCGGCAGTTCGGCAAACATCGCCGCCTTGACCGAAGGCAGGCTGCGTAACAAAGCCGTGGTCTGCGGGCACAGGCTCATCGCCGACGGATGGCTGTCTTCATACCATTTTAAATAAAAGCGCTTCCAGCCGGTTTTGAAAAACGAATTGAATCCGGCGTCGTTAAATTGATCCGAGGCTTTGATCTGCTGAATAGCCATCAGCTGCTGCCCTTCATCACGAATGGTTTGCCAATTATCCCGCAGCACCTGCAGTTCAGGGAATTGCTCCGGCTGCAAATAAGGGGTGGTCGGCACGCGTGAGAATAAGTACATAAAAACGTTCAATGGCGCGGTGAAGGTCGAATGATCGGAAAGCTGCCGCCAGAAGGTGTAACGCACCCTGCCACGGTAATGGACATACACAACGCACAAAATAAATAGCAATAAAATAATATATTTCATGATTGAACCGCTTTGAAGATCCCAATGTCCAGCACGCCTGCCCGGCGTACTCCCCAACTATTTCCTTTTGGCGGGTGCCCCCTGCGCCGCCTGGAACCCCACTAATCATTAACGCTAATCCAATTAAAATCTATACAAAAAACCACAATAATTTACACAAAATCTCAACGCACGCAGATTATCCGTCCCTGCCAGACCGGCAGCGTTAAACCGTCAAAATCAACATGGGTTAATTTATTTTTGCATTTTAGTTATTAGCGATTCGGGTAAGTTGCCACAAGACTATAAATTATTAATTTGATGTCGATCAGTGCGCAACAATCACTTTATGATTAACTCATCGTGTTTTTAATTAATGATAGCCACGAGAAAAATAATAATTCTTTTGTCAGAAATTCCAACCTCCGCTTATCAGCTGATGGACAGCTTTTACTTTTAATTGAGCCATTCACTGTTGAAAGTCCGCTGGCTTAATGACATTCAAAACAACAAAAAGGCCGCCGAAGCGGCGGCCTTGAATTAGCGGGCAGGTTTTAACTGTAGGCGTTGAGCGTACGCTGGCACAGGGCGGAGCGGACGCAGTCTTGTTTGTCAAAGCGGATGATGCCGATCATTTCATCCTCCTCGAAGCGTTCCATCGCATCGCTGAGGCCGGACTTCACGCCGCGTGGCAAGTCGCATTGGGTTACGTCACCATTAACGATTACCGTTACGTTCTCACCCAAACGGGTCAGGAACATCTTCATCTGGCTGGCGGTCACGTTCTGGGCTTCATCCAGGATAACGACCGCATTTTCGAAGGTACGCCCGCGCATGTAGGCGAAAGGCGCGATCTCTACCTTGCCGATTTCCGGACGCAGGCAGTATTGCATAAAGGACGATCCTAAACGGCGCACCAGAATGTCATACACCGGGCGGAAATAAGGGGCGAACTTCTCAGAGATATCCCCGGGTAAGAAACCGAGGTCTTCATCCGCCTGCAGAACCGGACGAGTAACAATAATCCGATCCACTTCTTTATGTATAAGGGCTTCTGCCGCTTTCGCAGCGCTGATGAAAGTTTTGCCGCAGCCGGCTTCACCGGTGGCAAAAATCAACTGCTTCTTATCTATGGCGATTAAGTAATGACCCTGAGCTTCGGTTCGTGCCTCTATGGGAGAGCTATCGCGCTTGTCACGTGCCATGCCGATAGACTCAACACCACCCATTTGTACCAGCGAGGTTACAGACTCTTCTTCAAGCTGGCGATGACTACGAGCGTCACGACGAATAACGCGTTTCGCTTCACGACGTGCTTTGATCACTGCTTTTTGTCTCATAGTGGCACCTTACAGTTTGTTTCACCTACCGCAACGGCCAGGCCGCGCGATTATGTTTCACACACAGATTAGGTTTCGGCTTCCTTTCGAGCCAACAATAGCCAATTGAAAAAGTGAATATACGGCGGGCGTGACGGCACACCGATGTTTCACGGGATAACGCGATTGCGTAATTAAAACCGGATTAAAAAGTGACAAGAATTTGTGATGACGAGCGTGTGGAGTAGCCTGGAAAAGAGAGTCGGAGAGAATGCCCTCGTTACAACGAGAAATCAGGGAAGGTCTGTTATTTTTTCTTTCTAGCCCAACCAAGGACTTTACCATTAGCGATCCCCGCAGTGTTATTTACAGCTTCGAGCTGTGCACCTTGTGAAAACTACCGCCAGATGATTACAGTATAATGACATTCAACCTTGCCGCGTTACTAAAATGTAAAAAAATTTAATCTTTTTTGTTTTCACGTAGCGCACGAACACTATATCACGCCGATTACGTCATTCAATAAAATTTTTAATACACATAATATCAAACACTTACCATTAAATGACGTCGATGACATTTTGGTTTCCCGATTAAATTTCACCCAACCCAGAACCTGTCAATCCCCCCGAAATTTATAAATAAAAAAGGCGGGAAAGCTCCCGCCCTGATGCTGAATGATGACGCCGACAGGCGAGTCCGCAAGTTACTCGAAGGTATAAGAAACGCTCAATCCGCCGCCCCAGTTTCTGCCCGGTGCCGGTTCGTAGTAACGGCCATTGCCTTCATTAACGATCACCGAGCCCACATATTGTCGGTCAAACAGATTATCTACCCGACCGAAAACGTTAAGCATCCAATTGCCCAGCGGATAACGGTAGCCAGTATTCAACCCAACGGTGGTATAAGCCGGGGCCTGCTCCGTGTTGGCATCGTTAACTTCAATATCGCTCATATAGCGCACCTCTGCACCGGCATACCAACCTTCCGGCGGTGACCAGGCAAGCGAAGCATACCCCATATTACGTGCAATGCCCGGCATGCGGTTGCCACTGGGTACCCTGTTGGCCGTCGAACACTGGCTGTCGCCGCATACATCATCACGATAGCGTGCATCCAGCAACGTCCAGGCCAACTGCACCCGCCAGTCATAAGCGAATTGCTGATCCAGCGCCAGCTCCAGGCCACGCCTGCGGGTTTGTCCGGCGTTTTTGTAGCTGGTGCGGCCGTTGCTGCTTTCATCCACCACGATTTCGTTGCGAGTGTCAGTCTGGAAAACGGCAGCGGTCAGCAGGCCATTGCCAATGCGGGTTTTACTGCCCAACTCCACCGTGTCGCTGGTCGAGGGATTCAGCCCGAAGTTCAGCCCGGCCTGATCGCCAGAACGGTAAGACAGTTCGTTAATGGTCGGCGTCTCAAAACCGCGACCGGCGGAAAGATACAGGTTCCAGCCGCTCATCACCGCATAGTTAAGAGAGCCGGCAGGCAGCCACTGATGGTAACTGGCACTACCGCTGTCATCACCATTAGCGCCGGTGACGTAGTGATCGTTAGAGTCGAAATTGACGGTGCTGTAACGCATACCAACATCCAGCGTCAGCTGTTGCGTCAACTGCCATGAGGTTTGCAGGTAAGGATCCACATTCCACATCAGGTTGCGTTCGTTGCGGCGCAACGCTCCCTCGGTACCCAGCTCAGTAACTCCGTTGACCTGGGTAAAGTTTTCATACCCTTTGCGCTGCTCGGTCATGGTTTCATAATCCAGCCCGCCGGTCAGGGTATATGGCACGCCCAGCTCGCCATGGTGCGTCCAGCGGGTATCAATTCCCTGATAATGGCGCGTCAGGTCAATCACCCCACCCGGATGCTGCGCACTGCGCTGCTGTACCGCGACCGGGATCGACTGGTACTGAGTGGTTTCACGCTCACCGGCATACATCATGATGCTCAGGTCGTCATCAGTGCCCATCTGACGCTGATAGTGCAACCCGGCCTGCGTTTGTGACGTGGTTTTGCGCGTATTGTACTGATCGGCTCGCGGGGCCTGGCGCGGATTATCGTGCCATTCGGCGGAGGTCAGACCGCCCGGATCATTGGCGTTGATATCAACACTGTTAAACAGCAGCGTGAGCGTGCTGACATCGTCGATGCGAACGCCCAGTTTGGCATTACCCAGATTTTTCCGTGCGCCACTGTGGTCACGGAACCCTTGAGTGGTGAAACGGGTGCCGGAAATGGTGTAGTTGACATCACCTGCGTGGGTACCGTCACCGGTCGCTCCGGTGGCCTTGACGCCATAGCGCCAGGTGCCGTAGCTGCCGAAGTACGAACTGGCCTCAAGGCGGGGCGGCTGTTGGCCTGTTTCGGTTTCCACATTCACCATGCCGCCGGAAGCATTACCGTAGAGCGCGGAAAACGGGCCGCGCAGCACTTCCACCTTCTCGACCGAGTTAAGATCAATGTTCGAGGTCTGCCCCTGCCCATCCGGCATGGTGGCCGGAATGCCATCGACATAGATACGCACGCCGCGCACGCCATACATTGAGCGCGCGCCGAAACCACGCACCGAGAGCTGCAAATCCTGCGCATAGTTCTGGCGGTTCTGAATTTGTAAACCGGGTACGCTGCCCAGACTTTCCGACAGGTTGATCTGTGGCCGTGCCTCACGGATTTGATCGCCCGTGACCACGCTGACGGCAGCCGGGGTTGAGAGTTCAGAAAGACCGCTGCGCTTGGCGGTGACCACCATGGTCTGTTCGCTGTCCTTGTCCTGCGCAAAGCTGGCAGAAACAGGCAGTAGGGCTGGAATAACCAGCGCTGAAACTGCCAACCGGTTTTTATGAGTGCTTTTCATCAGGGGATTGCCGTTAAAGGGATCGAATTATATGAACCATTTGGAACGTTATGGCCAGCATGTTAATGCTTTTAACAAAAAATGAAAATAGTTAGCTTAATTAAAGCCCGGTCCCCCAATTGCGCAAGGTCACTATTGATTTTAATTAACGGTGGTTCGTCGTGAATGACAGAAACAATCAGGCGGGGATCCCCCGCCTTTTTAGACGTGGCTTAGGCTTTCAACAGGCCGCTGCCCAGGTAATCATTGGCGTCTTTTACCCCAGGTAGCGCAAAGAAATAGCCGCCGCCGATCGGTTTGGCATACTCTTCCAGCGCTTCGCCGTTCAGGCGCTTTTGCACCGTCAGGAAGCCTTTTTCCAGATCGGCCTGATAACAAACAAACAGCAGCCCCATCTCCAACTGACCGGAATTGGACACGCCGATTGAATAGCTGTAACCACGGCGCAACAGTAAGTTGCTTTGGGTTTGCGGCGTGCGCGGGTTGGCCAGGCGAATATGCGCGTCCATCGGGATCATTTTCCCCTCGGGATCTTGCGCGTAGTCCGGCTCGTCGTGCTCATGCTTCATGCCCAGTGGCGCACCGCTGTGCTTGTCGCGGCCAAAGATGGTTTGCTGTTCCTGCAACGGTGTGCGATCCCAGAATTCCACGTGGAAACGGATAATACGCGCGGCCTGGTAGCTGCCACCCACCGCCCATGCCGGTTCCCCGGCGTTGTCTGCAGTCCACACCACCTGATCCATCAAGGGTTTGTCGCTGGTTTTCGGGTTGGCGGTGCCGTCTTTAAAGCCCAGCAGGTTAATTGGCGTTTCCTTGCCTTTGCTACGTGCGGCGTGGGCAGAAATAAACCCTTCCCGCTTCCAGCGCACGCTGAGCAGATCCGGCGAATGCTTGATAATGTCGCGCAGCGCGTGGAGAGCAGTTTCATTGGTATTGGCGCAAATCTGCAGCACCAAATCCCCGTGGCACAGGCTGGCATCCAGCGAATCGTTAGGGAAGCGCGTCATTTTCTGCAGCCGCAGCGGTTTTTGCGCCTGCAGACCGAAACGCTCGTCAAACAACGAGGTGCCGACCGATACGGTGATCGTCAGGTTATCCGGATAAATCTCCGGCCCCATAATGCCCGAATCGAGCGGTGGCAACTTGGGATCCACCTCCGGCGCCCTGCCACCCGTGGTCAGGAAAGCAATGCGGGTGGTCAGCAACCGGAACAAACGCTCCAAATCCTGCTTGTTACTCGCCAGCACGTCGAACGCGACCAGCATCATCGCGGCCTGCTGCGGCGTGAGGATCCCGGCCTGATGCACGCCATAGAACGGCTGCTTCTGCCAACGTTCGTCCTGCGGTACCGCCAGCGGATCGGTGGTTTTATCCGCCGCCTGGGTCAGACGGCTGCCGCCCAGCGCCAGCACGCCCAGCCCCAACCCCTGCAATAAACGGCGGCGCGACGGTGACGCCGCGCCCTGTGGATGCGGCCCGTTTTCCGGGCCGATCTTGTTACTCATTATGCTTGCCTCAATCCAGACCCAGAACGCCACGCAGTTGTGACAAATCTTCCGCCAGGGTCGTGATCGGCCCTTTCATGGCATTGCGATCGGCATTGGTCAGCTTCTCGTAAGACTCATAGCCGTCTTTGGTTTTGTACTTCGCCAAAATGGTATCAACGGTTTTAAAGTTGGCGTCGATCTTGTCCAGCAACGGTTTATTGGCCTTGACCAGCAGCGGACGCAGCAGGTTAACGATTTTCTGCGCGCCGTCGACGTTAGCCTGGAAATCCCACAGGTCGGTACGGCTGTAACGGTCTTCTTCACCGCTGATTTTGCTCGCCGCGACTTCTTCGATCAGACCGGCCGCCCCGCCCACCACTTTGCTTGGCGGGAAGGTCAAATCGGTGACGCGTTTTTGCAGCTCGAGGGTGTCGTTATACAGTTGGTCGGCGTATTTGCTCATGTCTTTGGTGGTGTTATCGGCAAACAGCGCTTTTTCCAGGCGGTGGAAACCGGTGAACTTCGGATCTTCCGCTTTCTTCTCGTAATCGTCTTCACGGGCGTCGATACTGCCGTCCAGGTCGGAGAACAGTTCGGCGATAGGTTCAATGCGTTCGTAGTGCTGGCGTGTCGGCGCATAGAGTTTACGCGCCTGTTCCACGTTGCCGGCTTTGATAGCGTCGGTGAACAGCTTGGTCTGCTTAACCAGGCCTTCCACTTCTTTGGTCACATAAACCTTGTATTCGGCAATCGGCCCGACCAACTCCATTGCATTCGGTTTGCCGTCGGTGGCGGCGCCTGCGGCAGCGGTCACGGTCAGCTTGCCCTTGGGGTTGCTGAGCAGTCCGCAGGTCATGTCGTATTCACCCGCCTCCAGGTTGGCGGTCATCTTCTGGGTGAAGCCCGGCGCGATATTCTCACGCTCTTCCACCACCATCACCCCTTTGAGGATTTCCCATTCGACGTTTTTCTGGCTGGTGTTGTGCACCACAAACTGGGTTTTACCGGCCGCTACCGTCAACTGCATCGGCTCACACTGTTTGTCGTTAACGGTAATTTTCACCTGCGGCACGTCCGCCGCCTGAGCGTTGATGCTTAGCGCGAACGCCGGCAAAGCCAGTAATGCTGCGTGCAACGCCTTGCGGCGGAATAATGGAGTAGACATACAAATTCCCTATTAAAATTAATGATTGATTTTACGTTGCGCCGAAACCGCTGCCGGTTCCGCACGCTGCGGCAGGAAAAAGAAAATCAGTGCTGGGATCAGATACAGGAAATAGACCGCTACTTCGCTTACCGTTGGCGCTTCCTGATAGCCGAAGATACCTTCGAGCAGGGTGCCAAACAGCGAATGGGTCGACAGATGGTTACTGAAGTCGAAAGCGATATCCTGGAAGTGGTTCCACAATCCGGCCTCATGGAAAGCGCGGATCGCCCCGGCAGCCAGGCCGGCGGCCACGAACAGGATAAACAGGCTGGTCCACTTGAAGAACTTGGCCAGATGCAACTTTACGCCGCCCCAGTAGATAACCATGCCCAGCACGATGGCCGCCACCAGGCCGAGTACCGCACCGATAGGCGCCGCAATGCCAACGTCTTGCTGGAAGGCTGCCAACAGGAAAAACACCGACTCCAGGCCTTCGCGGGCCACGGCAAAAAACACCATCGCCACCAGCGCCCAGCCCTGGCCTTTACCGGAGCTGAGTGCGTTATCGATAGCGCCTTCCAGATGCACCTTGACCGACTTGGATACTTTGCGCATCCAGAACACCATATAGGTGAGGATCAGCACCGCTACCACCGCAACAATGCCTTCAAACAGCTCTTGTTGCTTCTGCGGGAATTCGCCGGTGGTTTCATTGATGAAAATACCGAGCGCCAGGCACAGGGCAGCGGCAACAATCACCCCTATCCATACCACGCCTAGCCATTGACCGCGCTGCGTGCGTTTGAGGTAACTGGCAATCAGGCTGACGATCAACGCCGCCTCCAGCCCCTCACGGAACATGATAAGGAAGGGAACAAACATAATTAATAACCCCTAAAAAGGCATCTGCTGCGAAGCGTCCGCACGCGAGAAATGGCGGTAACGCCAATGTAAAGAAAAGTAAAACACAACGATAGTGATTATCATTCTGGCTGGAAGAAATACAAGAGCCACAAGGGTGATTTTTTCTAATCAAATGTCGCCAGGTGTTTCAGGCAGATGACAGAAAACCACGGAATAGAAAATGACAAAGGGCGCATTAAGCGCCCTTTGAGACTCGCGGTGCAAGAGGATTAAACGGTTTTGAACTCGGCTTCGGCCTGATCAAAACGTTCGGTGATGGTTGCCGAAGGCTGACGCCCCATCAGGCTCACCACCACGATGGCGATACAAGCGAACAGGAAGCCAGGGATAATTTCATACAGATCCAACCAGGCAAACTGTTTCCAGACGATCACCGTTACCGCACCCACCAGCATACCGGCCAATGCGCCATTACGGGTCATGCGTGACCACATTACCGAGATCAACACCACCGGACCAAAGGCCGCACCGAAGCCGGCCCAGGCGTAGCTCACCAGACCCAGCACGCGGTTTTCCGGGTTTGCCGCCAGCGCGATGGCAATCAGCGCCACCAGCAGCACCATGAAGCGCCCGACCCACACCAGCTCACGCTGGCTGGCACCTTTACGCAGGAAAGCTTTGTACAGGTCTTCGGTAATCGCGCTTGAACACACCAACAGTTGACAGCTCAGGGTGCTCATTACCGCTGCCAAAATTGCCGACAACAGAATGCCCGCTACCCACGGGTTGAACAGGATCATCGCCAATTCGATAAACACGCGCTCACCGTTCTGCGACACATTGCCCGCCAGCGAAGGGTTGTTGGCAAAGTAGGCGATACCGAAGAAACCGACGGCAATGGTGCCGGCCAGACACAGGATCATCCAGGTCATGCTGATGCGGCGTGCGCTGCGAATGGTACGGTGAGAGTCTGCCGCCATAAAGCGCGCCAGAATATGTGGCTGACCGAAGTAACCCAGGCCCCAACCCAGCAAGGAGAGGATCGCTACAAAGTTCAGGCCTTTCAGCATATCGATATTGGCCGGGTTCTTGGCCTCAATCACCATCATCGAGGTATCAATACCGCCAACCGCGAAAATAACAATCACCGGCGTCAGGATCAGCGCGAAAATCATCAGGCTGGCCTGCACGGTGTCGGTCCAACTCACCGCCAGGAACCCGCCAATGAAGGTATAAAGGATAGTGGCCGCAGCACCGGCCCACAGCGCGGTTTCGTAGCTCATCCCGAAGGTGCTTTCGAACAGGCGCGCACCGGCCACGATGCCGGAAGCACAGTAAATAGTGAAGAACACCAGGATAACAATGGCGGAAATCACCCGCAGCAGCTTGCTGTTGTCTTCGAAACGGCTGGTGAAGTAATCCGGCAGCGTCAGGGCATTATTGTTGGCTTCGGTATGCACGCGCAGCCGCCCCGCCACCAGCTTCCAGTTGAAATAAGCACCGATCGTCAGGCCAATGGCAATCCAGCTTTCGGAGATGCCGGACAGGAAGATGGCGCCCGGCAAGCCCATCAACAGCCAGCCGCTCATGTCTGATGCGCCGGCAGAAAGCGCGGTCACTACGCTACCCAGGCTACGACCGCCCAGAATGTAGTCGTCAAAGTTATTGGTTGCCCGATAGGCAAGTAGGCCGATTAACACCATCCCGAAGATATACACCAGGAAGGTCACCAGCATCGGTGTGCTCATTGTCATGAAATTCTCCACTCTCATTATTATTTCGCGCTGTATTGCGATATCCCCGTCATCTTTCAAGCTGCAGCGTTGTTACCTGCGCTCGCCTAGCTGCAGCTTGAAAGCTATAGGGTATAGTTACTGCTTGCCAATCCGCCGGAACGTGGCGAAATCGCGGGCCCCCGCAGGTGAAAATAGTTTCCGCCCGCAATTGTCTGACTGCCGGCTATCCTAGATGACCCATTCATTATCCAACAAGATATTTAACAACAAAGTTACACAAAGTTTACCCTGCGTCACATTTAACCGCTCTCAGGGTTACACCTGACAGCACCAAACAGAGTTGCACCTAATAAAAATCTCATGTTAGCCCTGATATTACTGGGGATAACCTACTCACCGCCTCCCTCGCCACCCTGTCGCGCCAAAGGCCACGCAAGAACCATGCCGATTATTGATGTTAAAAAATCGATGGAACTCACACTTCGTTCATCCGCCTGATTTAACACGGTTGCACAAAGTTGCAACATGCTGGATATTGTCTGCATTCATCACAGCACACAACGCACGAACCTATCCCAGCAGCCTATCTGGCCCGCCGTTTTTATATAGGTTCTTAAACACAGGAGTTGGATTGGCATGGGCACTACCACCATGGGCGTAAAGCTCGACGAGGCAACTCGCGATCGCATCAAAAGCGCAGCACAGCGTATCGATCGCACGCCGCACTGGCTGATCAAGCAGGCCATTTTTAATTATCTCGAGCGTCTCGAGAACGGTTCCGACATTCCTGAAATCCCTGCCATTGCCGCTGCCGGCCAGGCCGAAGCGGACGACATTATGCCGCAACTGCAGGAAGAGTCCCACCAGCCATTCCTTGAATTTGCTGAACAAATTCTGCCGCAGTCGGTCAACCGCGCGGCGATTACCGCAGCCTATCGCCGTCCTGAGACCGAAGCGGTGCCGATGTTGCTCGAACAGGCGCGTTTACCTGCCGATCTCGCCAAAGCCACCCATAAGATGGCTTACGATATTGCCGAGAAGCTGCGTAACCAAAAGAGTGCAAACGGCCGCGCCGGTATGGTGCAGGGCCTGTTGCAGGAGTTCTCCCTTTCCTCACAAGAAGGCGTGGCACTGATGTGCCTGGCGGAAGCCCTGCTGCGTATTCCTGACAAACCAACCCGTGACGCGCTGATCCGCGACAAAATCAGCAACGGCAACTGGCATTCTCACCTTGGCCGCAGCCCGTCGCTGTTCGTTAACGCTGCCACCTGGGGCCTGCTGTTCACCGGCAAACTGGTCGCGACCCATAACGAAGCCAACCTGTCGCGCTCACTGAACCGTATTATCGGCAAGAGCGGTGAACCGCTGATCCGCAAAGGCGTGGACATGGCTATGCGCCTGATGGGCGAACAGTTCGTGACCGGCGAAACCATCGCCGAAGCGCTGGCCAATGCCCGCAAGCTCGAAGACAAAGGTTTCCGCTACTCCTACGACATGCTGGGTGAAGCCGCGCTGACCGAAGCCGACGCGCAGGCCTACCTGGTGTCTTACCAGCAGGCGATCCACGCCATCGGCAAGGCCTCTAACGGCCGCGGTATCTATGAAGGCCCGGGCATTTCGATCAAGCTTTCCGCCTTGCATCCGCGCTACAGCCGTGCGCAGTACGAACGCGTAATGGAAGAGCTTTACCCTCGCCTGCTGTCATTGACCCTGCAAGCGCGCCAATATGATATCGGCATCAATATCGACGCCGAAGAAGCCGACCGCCTGGAGATCTCACTCGACCTGCTGGAGAAGCTGTGCTTTGAACCACAGTTGGCCGGCTGGAACGGTATCGGCTTCGTGATCCAGGCCTATCAAAAGCGCTGCCCGTTCGCCATCGACGCCGTGATCGACATGGCGCAGCGCAGCCGTCGTCGCCTGATGATCCGTCTGGTGAAAGGTGCCTACTGGGACAGCGAGATCAAACGCGCCCAAATGGACGGGTTGGAAGGCTATCCAGTTTACACCCGCAAGGTTTACACCGACGTTTCCTACCTGGCCTGCGCCCGCAAATTGCTGGCGGTGCCAAACCTGATTTATCCGCAGTTTGCTACCCATAACGCCCACACCCTGAGCGCGATTTACCACATGGCAGGCAACAACTACTACCCAGGCCAGTATGAGTTCCAGTGTCTGCACGGCATGGGTGAACCGCTGTATGAACAGGTGGTGGGGAAAGTCGCTGAGGGTAAGCTAAACCGCCCTTGCCGCATCTATGCTCCGGTCGGTACCCATGAAACGCTGCTGGCTTACCTGGTGCGCCGCCTGCTGGAAAACGGTGCCAATACCTCATTCGTTAACCGTATCGCCGACGCGACTCTGCCGCTCGACGAACTGGTGGCCGATCCGGTCGGCGCAGTTGAAGCCATGGCCGCCAGCGAAGGGCAAATTGGCCTGCCGCACCCGCGTATCCCGCTGCCGCGCGAGCTGTATGGCGAGAAACGCACCAACTCCAGCGGCCTGGACCTGTCCAACGAACAGCGTTTGGCGTCACTGTCCAGCGCATTGCTGACCAGTGCCACGCAGCCATGGCGCGCAGAACCCATTATCGATGCCGAACTGGATCAGGGCGTGGAACAACCGGTGATTAACCCTGCCGAACCGGGCGATATCGTCGGTTACGTGCGCGAAGCCACCGAAGGGGAAGTCAGCCGGGCGCTCGATGCCGCTGCTGCTGCCGGCCCAATCTGGTTCGCTACCCCGCCGTCCGAACGCGCCGCCATTCTCGAACGCGCCGCTGAACTGATGGAAGGCCAGTTGCAAAGCCTGTTGGGTATTCTGGTACGCGAAGCGGGTAAAACCTTTAACAACGCCATTGCCGAAGTGCGTGAAGCGGTCGATTTCCTGCATTACTACGCCGGACAGGTACGCGATGACTTCGCCAATGACAGCCACCGTCCACTGGGCCCGGTGGTTTGTATCAGCCCGTGGAACTTCCCGCTGGCGATCTTTACCGGCCAGATTGCCGCGGCGCTGGCTGCAGGCAACAGCGTGCTGGCAAAACCGGCCGAGCAAACCCCGCTGATCGCCGCACAGGCGGTACGTATTCTGCTGGAAGCCGGCATTCCACAAGGCGTGCTGCAACTGCTACCAGGCCAGGGTGAAAGCGTCGGCTCAGTGTTGGTCAATGATGCCCGCGTGCGTGGCGTGATGTTTACCGGCTCTACCGACGTTGCCGGTATCCTGCAGCGCAATATCGCCGGTCGTCTGGATCCGCAAGGGCGTCCAACGCCGCTGATCGCCGAAACCGGTGGTCTGAACGCCATGATCGTTGACTCTTCGGCTCTGACCGAACAGGTCGTGACCGACGTGGTCGCCTCCGCCTTCGACAGTGCCGGTCAGCGTTGTTCTGCCCTGCGTATCCTGTGCATTCAGGAAGACGTGGCGGATCATACGCTGCAAATGCTGCGCGGCGCGATGGCCGAGTGCCGCATGGGTAACCCGGAACGCCTGTCTACCGACATTGGCCCGGTGATCGACGCCGATGCCAAAACCGGTATCGAACGTCATATTCAGGCGATGCGCGCCAAGGGCCGCAAGGTCTATCAGGCGGCGAAAGGCAATGCGCAGGATGAGAAAGAGTGGTCACGCGGTACCTTTATCAAGCCAACGCTGATCGAACTGGACAGCTTCGACGAGCTGCAAAAAGAGATCTTCGGCCCGGTACTGCACGTGGTGCGCTTCCAGCGCTCCAATATGGAATCGCTGGTCGATCAGATTAACGCCGCCGGCTATGGTCTGACGCTGGGTATCCACACCCGTATCGATGAGACCATCGCCCGCGTCACCGAACGCGCCAAGGTCGGTAACCTGTACGTTAACCGCAACATGGTCGGTGCCGTGGTCGGCGTGCAACCGTTTGGTGGCGAAGGCCTGTCCGGCACCGGTCCGAAAGCCGGTGGTCCTCTGTATCTGTACCGCTTGCTGGCCAACCGTCCGGATGACGCGGTGCTACGTACCCTGAAGCGACAGGATGACGAACGCCCGCTGGAGGCTACCGCACGGCCACAACTGCTCAAAGCCCATCAGGCACTGGAGCAATGGGCCGTTGCCGAAAAACAATCTGAGTTGGTGACGCTGGCACAACGCTACGCCGAACTGGGCCAGGGCGGCACCCTGCGCCCTCTGCCAGGCCCGACCGGCGAGCGCAATACCTACGCCCTGCTGCCGCGTGAGCGGGTCCTGTGCCTGGCCGATAACGAAGCCGATGCCCTGGCTCAGTTGGCTGCGGTACTGGCAGTGGGCAGCAGCGTGCTGTGGCCGGAAGCCGAGCTGCAACGTGCCCTTTATCGCCGCCTGCCGGCTGCGGTTCAGGCCAGCATCAGTTTCAGCAAGGACTGGCAGCAGGACAAGGTCGAGTTTGACGCCGCCATTTACCACGGCGATGCCGATCAGTTACGTACCCTGTGCGAGCAAATTGCCCAGCGCAGCGGCGCGATCGTTTCGGTACAGGGCTTTGCCCACGGCGAGACCAATATCCTGTTGGAACGTCTGCTGATCGAACGCTCGCTGAGTGTCAACACCGCTGCCGCCGGCGGTAACGCCAGCCTGATGACCATAGGTTAATCCGTAGCGCTGGATTACCGCCTTTTATCATCCAGCCTGCGTACCTTCCCGCAAACCCTGCACTCGTGCAGGGTTTTTTATTGTCTGCACAAAAGCGGCACGTTAGCGTATTAATCTCGTTGCCATCAAGTGTGTATAGTGTGTACAATAAAAGGACGGTAAGCGTGTGAAAAGTTCACAACTGATCGGGCTATTAGAAAAGAATGGTTGGGTCTTAGAGCGGATAAAGGGAAGCCACCATCAGTTTAAACACCCGGGATCCCGCCTGGTGATCACCGTTCCACACCCGCGTAAGGATCTGAAACCGGGAACGCTGCGCCAAATTATGAAAGATGCTGGACTGCGTTACCCCCTGGCGCCATGAATTAACAGGAGAAATTATGTTCTACCCTGCTTATGTACATTCAGAACACGACGGCAGCGCCAGCGGTTTCTTTCCCGATGTGCCAGGCTGTTATTTTGCCGGCGATACCCTCGATAAAGCCTTTGAAGACGCGAAAAGCGCGCTGGACGCGCATTTCGAGCTCCTGAGCGAAGATAACCAGTCCATCCCACACCCACAGGCCGTTTCCTTCCATCTGGCGCAGGAGAGCGACACGCTGAACGGCGGACAGTGGCTGCTGGTCGACATCAATATGGATAAGTTTGACGGTCGGGCTGAGCGTATCAATATTACCCTGCCGCACCGCCTGCTGAACCGCATCGATTCAATGGTACAGCAGCATCCGGGCTATGGCAGCCGCAGCGCCTTTTTGGCCGCAGCCGCCCGTAATGAATTATTGAACGCCGGTTAATCGAGAGTCAGGGGGCAAAATGCCCCCCTTGTTACTGATTCAGGAACTTATCGAGGAATTGTTGGGTGCGCTGGTGTTGCGGATTAGCGAACAGCTCTTTCGCCGGGCCCTGCTCGACGATACGGCCGTGGTCCATAAAGATGGCGCGGTCGGCCACGTCACGGGCAAAGCTCATCTCGTGTGTCACGATCACCATGGTGCGTTTTTCTTCCGCCAGCGAACGGATGGTATTGAGCACCTCGCCCACCAGTTCCGGATCTAGCGCAGAAGTGGGTTCATCAAACAGGATCACTTCCGGCTGCATCGCCAGCGCGCGGGCAATCGCCACCCGTTGCTGTTGGCCGCCGGAAAGACGACGCGGATAGGCGGACTCTTTACCGTTCAAGCCCACTTTAGCCAACAATGTCCGTGCCCGCTGTTCGGCACTGGCTTTTGACTCGCCTTTAACGATAACCGGGCCTTCAATAATGTTTTCCAGCACCGAACGGTGTGGGAACAGATTGAAGCTCTGGAACACGAACCCGACTTGCTGGCGTAACGCCCGCACCAAATTTTTCTGTTTGTTCAGCGATTTGGAACTGTCGATCTGAATATCGCCGACGCGAATGGTTCCGGAGTCCGGTACTTCCAGCAGGTTGATGCAGCGCAGCAAGGTGGTTTTACCCGAGCCGCTGGGCCCGATAATCGCCACCACTTCGCCCGCCCTGACCTCCAGATCAATCCCATGCAGCACCGTTTGACCCTTGAACTGCTTGATCAGCTGTTTCACTTCGATGGCACTCATGCGTTACTCCTGATCCTGGCGGTTGACGTGGGCTTCCAGACGATTTTGCAGCGCAGAAAGCAGAGTCGCCATCACCCAGTAAATCAGCGAGGCCGCCAGATACATGGTGAACACTTCCAGTGTGCGCGAGGTAATCAACTGCGCCTGACGGAACAGTTCCGGTACCTGAATGGTCGCCGCCAGCGAGGTGTCTTTCACCAGGCCGATAAAGCTGTTACCCAGCGGGGGCAATGCGGTACGCGCCGCCTGCGGCAAGATCACCCGGCGCAGCGTCTGCCAGCGGGTCATACCTATGCTGGCTGCTGCTTCCCACTGCCCTTTTTCGATCGACGAAATTGCCGCACGCAGGGTTTCTGAGGTATAAGCCGCGGTATTCAGCGACAGGCCAATCAGCGCCGCCGGGAAGGGATCAAACTCGATGCCGAACTGCGGCAGACCATAGTAAATCATGAACAGCTGGGCAATCAGCGGCGTGCCACGGAACAGTGACACGTAAAAACGCGACAGCCAGGACAGCGGCCATAACGGCGAAAGGCGCATCAGCGCCAGCAGAAAACCGAGCAATAAACCGAGCGCCATGCCCCCCAGACTGAGCTGGAGAGTGAGTATCGCGCCCTTCAATAAAAATGGCGCTGAATCCAGCGCCAGTTGAATACTTTCGTGCATTATTTAGTTACGTCCGCGCCAAACCATTTGTCAGAGATCTTCGCCAGCGTGCCGTCTTTTTGCATGTCGGCAATCGCCTGGTTAATCGCGGCCAGCAGTTCCGGGTTGTTTTTACGGACCGCTACGCCAGACTCCTGACGGGAAAACGCCGGGCCGGCTACCGCCAGCGTATTGCCGGTTTTCTTCACCAGATCCAGGGCCGCCAGACGGTCAACCAGAATGGCATTGATACGGCCTACGCGCAGATCCTGGTATTTGGTCGGGTCATCATCATAGGTGCGCACATCCACGCCCTGCACATTGTCACGCAGCCACTGTTCGTAGTTGGTGCCCAGACCGACGCCGACCTTCTTGCCTTTCAGATCGTCCGGCTTGGTGATGGTGCCTTCATTGCCCTTCTTCACCAGCGCCTGAATACCGGAGACGGTATAAGGCGTGGAGAAATCATATTTCTTCTGGCGCTCTGGCGAAATGGTCACCTGGTTGATCACCACGTCGATACGTTTTGAATCCAGCGAGGCCAGCATGCCGTCCCACTTGGTCGGGTTCAGCTTGGCTTTTACGCCAAGATGCTGTGCCAGCGCATTGGCGAAATCAACTTCGAAGCCGGTCAGTTTGCCGTCTTCCCCCTGGAAGCTGAACGGCGGGTAAGTGCCTTCCAACCCTACGACCAGGGTCCCGTGATGCTTCACCTGCTCCAACAGATTATCGGCGGCATAGGTTTGCGTGCTCAAACCGGCGGTCAGCGCCACGCCCATTACACCCAGCAGCAATTGACGACGAACTTTAGAAAACATCATAAACACCCCATCTGTTGTTTATCTTTTTTGATTTCAGCACTTTAACAGCCACAACATTTGAACGCAGGAATATAACATTATAAATATAGTTCAAAATGGAATAACCAAGTGCGCTCACACCTGTGGATGGTAGGCAAATAGCGCTGGAGCACCACCGGTATGGATGAACAGAATCGGGCCGTCATCACGGAAACGCTGCTGGGCGACACCGTCTATCAGACCAGCCATTGCCTTGCCGCTATACACCGGATCCAGTAACACCCCTTCCTGCTGCGCCAGCAGCTGGATAGCCGCCAGCCCTTCTTCATTTGGCATGCCGTACTGCGGTGCGAAGTAATCATCCCACAGTGTGATGGGCGCCAGTTTGTCGATAGCCAAACTGCTGGCCAGCGCTTTTTGGATCAGCTCCACCTTGGGCAATTGGTCGATAACTTTGCGTGAAACGGTCACACCGACAAGTTCAGTCTCCGGCAGCAATTGCTGCAGACCGACCGCCAGCCCGGCATGGGTCCCGGCACTGCCCGACGCCACCACTACCGAACTGAAAGCGACATTGCTGCCTCGACTCTGCTCGGCAATTTCCAGCGCACACTGTACGTAACCCAATGCACCCAGCGCATTAGAGCCACCTACCGGCACCACATAAGGTCGGAAGCCTTGTGCTTCGAGGCGTGTAGCCAGATCGGTCAACTGCTGCTGCGGATCGTGCAGCGCTTCGCACATTTCCACCTGCGCGTTGAACAGCCCGAGCAGCAGACGGTTGCCGTTGGTCAGGTAATTTTCTTCCTGGGTGTCGATCGGATTTTCCAGCAACGCCACGCAGTGCAGGCCCAACTTGGCCGCCACCGCCGCCGTTTGGCGCACATGGTTGGATTGGATGGCACCGGCGGTGACCAGCGTATCGGCTCCCTGACGCAGCGCATCGGCGGCCAAAAACTCAAGCTTTCTCAGTTTGTTACCGCCCATTGCCATCGGCGTGACGTCGTCACGCTTGATGTAAATTTCACGGCCAAGGTAGTCTGAGAGGCGAGACAGCTTTTCGAGCGGTGTGGCAGAGCCGACTAAATCGAGACGCGGGAACTGCGCCAATTTTTGTTGCAGATTCACAACTTCCCCCAGGGAATCAGGTATCAATAGCTAAAGGATAGATTTAGCAGATGTGAACCTAATAATCACTCTTTATTAGTGATGGAAGCGCGGTGAAAACCCCGGCCGGCGTGCCGGGGAGGCAAGATCAGTAGTTTTTCTGCCAGGCGAGATATTGGTCGTATTTACGCAGGGCAATGCGGTAATTGTTGTGTGCCGCAGAAGGCAAGTCTTCGATGATGCGCTGATGGCTGGCGCTGCTGGCAAACTTGTCGGCCGGGTAGTTGCGTTCCACCAGCATTTCGTCCAGTCGACGCAAGCGCACCACGTATTCGCGAATGGTGCTGTGGCTCATTTCGGTTTGCTCAAACAGATACTGCTTGAAGGCCATGATGTCGAAATAGCTCGGATGGCTGTTGCAGGAAATTTCACTGCAGAACCGGCACAGTGCGGTCAGCTCATTTTGCACATTCAGCCAGACGTGATCGTCAATCGGCTGATCCATACGCGCGATGGCGTCTTTATTGATGATTTTGCCACGAAACACCAACGCCATGCGATCCAACAACTTGCCGCACTGGGAGCAATGAGTCTGGCCGTGTTTGTAATCTTTTAAATAACGGCTCAACGGCCGCTTTTTCAACAATATTCCTGGCATTAGGCAGTCCGGTTTTCGCAATGGTGGCAAGGGTGAAGGTTCCGAGTTGAATGCATGTCAGTTCTCGTTAGCCAAACGGGCGCGCAGGCGCTTGATCGCCTGACTGTGCAGTTGGCTGACACGCGACTCCCCCACGTCCAGCACGGCACCGATCTCCTTCAGGTTCAACTCTTCCTGGTAATACAGCGTCAGCACCATTTTCTCGCGCTCCGGCAACGCCTCGATGGCGTCGATCACCCGCTGGCGCAGATTGCCCTCCAGCAGATGATGTAACGGATTGGCCTCTTCGTGCCCTTCCAGCAGCGGTTCGGCGCTTTCGCCATGCTCTTCCCGCCATTCGTCGTAGGAGAAAAGTTGGCTGTTATTGGTGTCCAACAGAATTTGACGGTACTCATCCAGTGACAGATTCAGCGTCTGCGCAACTTCCACTTCGCTGGCCGGGCGGCCCAGTTGCTGTTCCAATTGCCGCATGACCTGCGCCACTTCACGCGCATGGCGACGCACACTGCGCGGCACCCAGTCGCGGCTGCGCAGCTCATCAAGCATGGCACCACGGATACGTTGCACCGCGTAGGTAGTAAAGGCCGTTCCCTGCATAGCGTCATAACGCTCAACGGCGTTCAACAGGCCGATTCCTCCGGCCTGCAGCAGATCGTCGAGCTCCACGCTGGCGGGCAGCCTGACCTGCAGGCGCAACGCCTCGTGGCGCACTAACGGAACGTAGCGTAGCCAGAGAGAATTTTTGTCCATCACGCCTTCGGCGGTATACAAATCGCTCACTATGTCTAAAACCTGCGGATAAGAGAGTCAGCGCTATTATCCGTAGGGGGCAAAATGCCAATCGACTGAACAGTCGTACAAAACAGGCCTTATTTGCGCCATGCACTATCCCGGTGGCAAGCGACCATAAAAAAACCCCGCCGAGGCGGGGTTCTTTGCGACAGGTTAATCGGGGAGAGTCGATTAACGCAGCAGGGACAACACGTTCTGAGTAGACTGGTTAGCCTGTGCCAGAACAGAGGTGCCAGCCTGTTGCAGGATGTTGGCACGGCTCATGTTAGACACTTCGGTCGCGTAGTCAGCATCTTGAATACGAGACTGGGAAGCAGACAGGTTGTTCACGGTGCTGTTCAGGTTGTTGATAACAGAATCGAAACGGTTCTGTACCGCACCCAGGGAAGAACGCAGACCGTCAACCTGAGACAGTGCCTTGTCCAGAGTTGCCAGTGGGTCAGCAGTTTTAGGGTCGGTAGATTGCTGAACGCCTTTGGTCACTTTACCGGCGGAATCTACAGAAGCCTTGAAGAAAGCGTCGTTGCCGTCAGCGTCTTTGCCTTTCACCACGTAGCCGGCTTTACCTGCTGCATCGGTGTAAGTGCGCAGTTCGTCGCCGGTGCTCAGGCCGCTCACCGTGTTGGTACCCACTTTAACTTGAGAAGCTTCTTTCAGACCTGCAGTAGGTTTGGTCGCAGCCGCAGTGGAGTCCCAGCTTGCTTTACCGGTTGCATCTACTGTCGCGTCATAGATAGCGCCAGTGGTGTCTTTAACGAAGTAGTTAACAGTACCAGTACCGTCGTCAGCAGAGTACAGCTTGCCGTCGCTGGTTTTTGGCGTGGTGTTGGAGTCAGCCGCGATGGTCGGCGCGCCCATTTTGTCGGTAGCTGTTACTGCTGCAGTACCCACTTTAGTGGTATCGATTGGATCTGCCACGCTGAACTTGTCCAGGCCCAGAGTTTTAGAGTTGATGTTTTTCAGATCAATCTGGATGGTTTCGTTATCGTTGGCACCCACCTGGATGGTCAGTTTCTGGTCGCCGCTCAACACTTTTACGCCGTTGAAATCGGTTTGTTCAGAGATACGGTTGATCTCGGACAGACGCTGAGTGATCTCGTCCTGGATGGACTGCAGGTCGCTGGAAGAGTTGGAACCGTTCTGAGACTGTACGGTCAGGCGACGGATGTTTTGCAGGTTGTCGTTGACTTCGTTCAGTGCGCCTTCAGTGGTCTGCGCCAGGGAGATACCGTCGTTGGCGTTACGAGAAGCCTGAGTCAGGCCCTTGATGTTTGCGGTGAAGCGGTTAGAGATTGCCTGACCCGCGGCGTCATCCTTGGCGCTGTTGATACGCAGGCCAGAAGACAGACGCTCAATCGCAGTACCCAAAGAAGACTGTGATTTGTTCAGGTTGTTCTGCGCCATCAGCGACAGGCTGTTGGTGTTAATTACTTGTGCCATTGTATGCTTTCCTTACGAGTCAATTGCGATCTTCGCAACAGGGTTTAAATGGTTCGGGCTGCTTTGCCCACGGCGTCAACCACCGTCCCATCAGGTATCGGCCCTCCCCCTGCAACCTTTAGAAATTTTTTGTTTTTTTTTCGCTTACAGGCAATGGCAGAAATAACGCGCTTTTTCCTTCTTCTATTGCATCATCAGTTTTTTATTTTTTCGGTAAACTTTCTCTCCACTGGGCCGATAACGCGTAAAGCGAATAAAGTCATAATCAAGGAGAATTACCAATGGCATCGATCAGCTCATTAGGCATCGGCTCAGGACTTGACCTCAACGGCTTGCTGGACAAGCTAACCAAAGCGGAACAGCAGCGACTAACGCCCTATACCACCCAGCAAACCAGCTATAACGCCCAACTGACGGCTTACGGCACCTTGAAAGGTTCGTTGGAAAAGTTCGATAACTTAAGTAAAGAGTTGGCGAAACCGGCATTTTTCAACAACACCACCGCCAGCACACACGACCAGTTCACCGTCACCACTACCGATAAAGCCGTGGCGGGTAACTACATCGTTAAGGTGAATGCGCTGGCCCAGCCGCAAACACTGACCACCCAAGCCCCGATCGCCAATCAGACCGAAAAACTGGGCGCAGCAGGCAGCAACGACCGCTCAATTACCATCACCGCAGGCAATCCGCAAAAAGACGTGAAGATCCCACTGAGCGATGAGCAAACCTCACTGGTGGAAATGCGCGATGCGATCAACAACGCCAAGGCCGGCGTCAATGCCACCATCATGCGCGTAGGGGATGATGACTACCAGCTGGCGCTCAGCTCCACGACCACCGGGGAAAAAAGCACCATCTCGGTGCAGGTCAATAATGACGATAAGCTCGGGGCCATTCTCAACTATGACAACAAGACCAAAAGCGGTTCGATGAAGCAAACCGTGGCCGGTCAGGATGCCCAGATCGAGGTCAACGGCACGCCGATCAAACGCAGTACCAACTCGATTGTTGATGCGTTGCAGGGCGTGACTATTGATCTAAAAGCCGTCACCAAAGCCGACGCACCACAGAACCTGGTTGTCAGTACCGATAAAGCCGGTACCGCCGATAAAGTAAAAGAGTGGGTCGATAACTATAACTCGCTGCTGGACACCTTTAACTCGCTGAGCAAATTTACCCCGGTCAAAACCGGCGAAGCGCAGAATGCCAAGAATGGCGCGCTGCTGGGGGATAACACCCTGCGCGGTATTCAGTCATCGATTAAGAGCGCGCTCAGCGCCGCGCAGGACAACCCGGAACTGAAAGGACTGGGCAACCTGGGCATCTCGACCAACCCAAAAACCAATAAACTGGAGATCGACAGCACCAAGCTGAACAAAGCCATTGATGAAAAACCGGCACAGGTGGCCAACTTCTTCGCCGGCAACGGCAAGGACACCGGCATGGCGACCGAGATCCATAACGAGATCCAGAACTACATCAAGGCCGGCGGCATCATCGAGAACTCGACCAAAAGCATCAATACCAACCTCGACCGCCTGAACAGCCAGATAACCACCGTGACCGCCAGTATTCAAAACACCATAGATCGCTATAAACAACAATTCGTTCAACTGGATACCATGATGTCCAAGTTGGGCAGTACAGGTAATTATTTAACCCAACAGTTCAAATAAGAACTTTTTAACCAGGTAATAAATCACATGTATAACCGAAGCGGAACTCAAGCCTACGCCCAGGTCAGTCTGGAAAGCGGCGTAATGAGCGCCAGCCCGCACCAGTTAATCGTGATGCTTTTCGACGGGGCGCTTAGCGCCCTGTTACGCGCACGCATTCTGATGAACCAGGGCGATATCGCCGGCAAGGGACTGGCACTGTCAAAGGCCATCAACATTATCGACAACGGCCTGAAAAGTGGTCTCGACCACCAACAGGGCGGTGAAATGGCCGATAATCTGGCGGCGCTGTATGACTATATGAAACGACGCCTGATGCAGGCCAATCTGCATAATGACGAGGCGGCGATCACCGAAGTGGTCAAGCTGCTGGAAAATATTGCCGACGCCTGGCGCCAGATCGGCCCCAATTATCACCCCTCTCAGGACGCCGTATAATGGAACGTCAACAGCAGCTGCTAGCCGCGTATCAACAAATATATAGCCTGAGCAGCCAGATGATCGCCCTGGCGCAAACCGAAAGATGGGAGGATCTGGTCGAACTGGAACTGGCCTACGTCACCGCAGTGGAAAGCACTGCCGCCTTTACCGGGCAGGCCGGCCCATCGATGGCACTGCAGGAGTTGCTGCGCAACAAGCTGCGGCAGATCCTGGATAACGAAACCGAGCTCAAACGCCTGCTGCAACAACGCATGGACCAATTAAAAGAATTGATTGGTCAGTCAACTCGTCAGAACGTGGTTAACAGCACCTATGGCCAGTTTAACGACCGCGCCCTGCTGTTGGGAGAGCCGCAAGTCAGATGAGCTCATAACAATAACGGGAAAAGCAGAATAAATAGCACTATGCACTATTATTCTCCGGTTAAGTCAGGATATAAATCCATGGGAATTGAATTATATACATCTATAATATTTTCACCCCACCCTGGTAGGGTACGTTTATATTCGCCCCGACCTACACGGGCGCAGCATGCATCGCTCCTAAGAGACGGATAAATATTACGCCGACACGGACGTTTTCTGTTCAGCAGGAAATTGATTTTTGATAGATAAAACACGTCGTTGTGTTTCACAACGCATGGAAAAATGTTGCTCCAACGCCGATCAAAGCGTAAAGATATTCCCAGATACTGGCTGCGAAATGAATATCGATGGAACGTACAATTAATCTTTGTCCTGGAATTGGTGCCTCGGCGCATATCATTCAGCATACTGAATTATTATTCCCTTCAGTTTATTTTGAACAACCCCATCTGTATTTGGTACAGCAAGGCCATAAACGCGTACGTTGGCAACAGCGTGAAGTGGTGGCTCATAGCGGGGAATTGTTGATTATCGACGGAGGGCAAACCGTAGATATTGTTAATGAGCCCTCAGAGGAAGGGGTGTTCAGCTGTCAGTTGTTGACCTGCGATCCGTTGCTGTTCGCCGCACCACCGACCCAGGTCGAAACCCAGCCCACGACAGCATTTGACGCGGTGCTGGCATTACGCAACCTGCCCTGCGCACTAATACACAGTTTTGAAACTACCAGCCTGGCGCTGGCACTTAAACACCGTTTCCCTGCGGTCATCATGCGCCACAAAATGCTGGAGATTCTGCTGTGGCTGAAGCAATTCAATATCAGCTTCATTCATAACGAGGCTAGAAATTTAACCCAGCAGGTGCGCCGTTGTCTGGCAACCGATCCGCATAATATCTGGACGGCGGCCGAGGTAGCGGACACCCTGTCGATGAGTGAAGTGATGCTTCGCCGTAAGCTGTCGGCAGAAAATAACTCGTTACGTAACCTGATGATCGACGTACGCATGAGCAGCGCACTGGCATTGCTGCAATCCACCGATTGGCCCATCTCCGCCATTGCCCAGCACGTCGGTTATGAAAGTTCCTCACGGTTTGCAGAACGTTTTCGCAAACGTTTTGGCTTTGCTCCCACCGCCATTCGCGGCCACCAACGGGCAATGGAGAGCAGCGCTATTCGCCCCAATCATTTCAGCATGATGGAGGCACAAGAATGACAACCACTGCCATAAGTTAAATCATTGAGCAACGGGAGCCCCATTTATGCAGTGCGGGTTAGCGGAAAACAGCCGGGTGGGATAGCATCGGCGAGCATTAATTCAATCAGGGGTGATGAACCATGCTCAACGAAAAACTGCTGTTTTCCCTGGCCATATTGTTGCTCGGCATGTGGCTGCTGGGCCTGGCCTACGAGGAAGACGTCATGCGGATACTGGCGGAAAAATAAATCGGCAAGGCCACAAAAGTGGCCCGGTTTTTTTAGCTTTGTTTAATTAACACACCGATTAATACCGCCAGAACGATCAGTGTTAACACACTGAACAATCTCCATCTGTTCTCACTTTTGCTGCTCATTGCACATCCCAAATTATCATCTTGCAGAAACAGTTATAATAATCCGCTGCTCAACCAATTAATGCAGGAGACAACACCTTCATCCCCCTCCAATTCTACTGATTAATTGTGCGTCTGATACCAATCGGCTATTGGATGTCGCCAGTGAGTTTACTTTTATCTATCACCGATGACGTTCATGGGAAGTCAGCCCCAGCGACTGGACCGCACGAAAAATAGCCGTTATAGTGCAACTTTCTGCATGATGAGAAGGATCTTGATAATGCAATCTAATAATGCTCAGGTTAAAGAGGGAATTTTACGGCAGATGACCCTTGGCGAAATCGCCATGGCTCGTACGGTGTTCGGTAACGCCATTGCTTATAGCCGCGTTTGGGTCCATTGCGACAGCTATTTTCCGTTCGGTATGCAAAAGCCAGGTTATGCCATGGCTCCGAACGGCGAGCTCTGGTACAGAAAAGAAGGGTATTCGCCAGACTTTTCAGGTGTAACGATGTCCCTGGTCGATAAGCATACATTTATCCACGAATTGGGGCATGTTTGGCAGCACCAGCATGGGCAATGGGTGCGGCTGAGGGGCATGTTTAGCTGGGGCGCAAATTATTATTACCGGCTCAATAAGCAAAAACTTACCGACTATTCACTCGAGCAGCAGGCTTCAATTATCGCCGACTACTGGTTATTGTTAGTTTACGGAATTTCTGCCTGGCGGAACTATCAAGCTGCCGGGGGCATAGGTAAATACCGAGGAACAGATAAATTGCGTGATATTCCTGCGCTTTATCAGAAAATAGTTATCGGTCAGGGAGGGATAATAAAATGAAAAAGTTATTTTTTTTAAATTTCGTCTTTCTTTTGACCGCTTGCCCCGGCTATCAGGATAAGATAGTTGCAAAGATACCCGCCAATGTCGCCATTAAAGATAACGACGTTTGCATTTGGAGCCATGGGCAAAAAGGCGAAAAAGTCACAGCGATACAGATATACAGTGAGGAAGGAGGCCGTTTGGTTAAAACCTTTAGCGATAATCCTCTATACCCTGATGATAAAGAGTGCCTGCCTACTTTCAGCTATAAATTTAAGCTGGGAGATAACTATAGGATCTACTATGACATTCAAGCTAGCGAAGGAAAATTCTATCAGCTAACAGCCAGCTTCACGCTTTTATCTGACGAAAAAGGTTCTTTGCACATTAACAAGGACGAAATAAAATAAGGGCCACGCCAATTTATTTACAAGGCGAGATAGTTGAGAACATGCCACCTGGCTGAACCGACAGGTCGGTCATGTTCAGCACCCAACAAAAAGCCCGCCACCGGTGTTTTTTCAAGTCAGGTCATTTCCCCACACATGCCCCACGCTGTAGTTGAACTGTATGTTTTTACTATAAATTCAATAACATGACCCAATCACACTGCCATATTCATCACTTCCTGATAAGCGGAAACCAGCTTATTACGCACCTGTACGCCCATCTGCAGCGAGATTGACGACTTTTGCAGATCGACCATCACATCATTCAGGCTGATGCCCGGTACGCCGACCTCAAAATCCTGCGCTTGCTTGCGTGCAGCCTGCTGGGTATCGCTGATCTTGCCAATAGCCGCTTTCAGCTCACTGGCGAAACTGACGCCTTGCGCAGCAGTGCCTGTGCCTTGCCCCATCGCTCCGGCCTGAATCGCGGTGGCTTGTAGCTGCTGCAATACCCCTTCAATACCCTGAATTGCCATGGTAACCCCAATAAAAATGCTGTGGCCGGACGTTGTTGCATCAGGCACTACTTTGATGCTGCACACCCTAACACAGCGTTTTTATCCTAAAGCGGCTAATTAACTGCAAAAAACCCGGCTTATCGGGCCATCGAAATAGTGAGTAAGGGGAAATAATGGCATGCCCAGTAATGGGAGCGCCGCTATTTAGAAGAAATGTGTATCAGGGAGTCTGTTTTGTCACACAACGCTAACCACATCGTTCATCAGCCTGGCAGGGAGCTACGCCGTGGCCCGAACCGGATCCTGAGCGTCATTGAAGGACACTGGCAAAGATGAGTGCTTCAATCTCCGCCACCGAAAGCCGCGATAATGGCCTGCAAGCCATGTGGAACCGTCTGCGCGCCAACCCGAAAATCCCACTGCTGATCGCCGCTTCCGCCGCCATCGCCATTGTGGTCGCGCTGCTGTTATGGGCAAAAAGTCCTGATTACCGGGTGCTGTACAGCAACATTAACGATCGCGACGGCGGTGCCATCGTCACCCAACTGACGCAGATGAACATCCCCTACCGCTTTGCCGAAAATGGCGCGGCGTTGCTGATCCCCGCAGACAAAGTGCACGAAACCCGCCTGCGTCTGGCGCAGCTGGGCCTGCCGAAAGGGGGGGCCGTTGGCTTCGAACTGCTGGATCAGGAAAAATTCGGCATCAGCCAGTTCAGTGAGCAAATCAACTACCAGCGCGCGCTGGAAGGCGAATTGTCGCGCACCATCGAATCACTGGGGCCGGTACAAAACGCCCGGGTGCATCTGGCGCTGCCAAAACCCTCGCTGTTCGTGCGCGAGCAAAAATCCCCTTCCGCCTCGGTAACCCTGACGCTGCAACCTGGCCGCGCGTTGGATGACGGCCAGATCAATGCCATCGTTTATATGGTCTCGAGCAGCGTCGCCGGCCTGCCGCCGGGCAACGTGACCGTGGTCGATCAATCCGGTCGCCTGCTGACCCAGTCTGACGGTGCCGGGCGCGATCTGAACGCCGCACAGCTCAAGTACGCCAACGAAGTGGAAAGCCGCTACCAGCGTCGCATCGAAGCGATTTTGGCACCGATGGTCGGTAACGGTAACGCGCGCGCCCAGGTCACCGCGCAGATTGATTTTGCCACCCGCGAACAAACCGACGAAGAATACCAGCCGAACCAACTGCCGAATAAGGCCGCCGTCCGCTCCAAACAAATGAGTCAAAGCGATCAAATTGGCGGGCCACTGGTCGGCGGCGTACCGGGTGCCTTGTCCAATCAGCCTAGCGCACCGGCGACCGCACCCATTGAAACCGCCAAACCGGCGGCCACCGGCAACAACGCCAACGCCAACGCCCCCCAGTCCAATGCCGCGGCAACCCGCAGCGCAGCCTCGGGGCCGCAAAATTCCCGCCTGGATGAAACCACCAACTACGAAGTCGATCGCACCATTCGCCATACCCAGCAAAAAGCCGGGACGGTCCAGCGGTTGTCGGTGGCGGTGGTGGTTAACTATCGCGGTACCGATAAAGACGGCAAACCGCTGCCGATGAGTAAAGAGCAGCTGGCGCAGATCGAATCACTGGTGCGCGAGTCCATGGGCTTCTCCAGCACCCGCGGCGACACGCTCAACGTGGTCAACACGCCGTTTACCGATAACGAAGTCACCGGCGGTGAGTTGCCGTTCTGGCAAAGTCAGGCGTTTATCGATCGTCTGTTCGACGCCGGTCGCTATCTGTTGGTTCTGCTGGTCGGCTGGTTGCTATGGCGCAAACTGGTCCGTCCGCAGTTGCAAAACCGTCAGGCAGCACAAAAAGCCGCTATCGCCGCCGCCAATACGCCAATGGCCAAACCGGCAGAGAGCAATAAACAGAGTAATGAGGAGCTGGCGCAGCACCGTAAATCACAACAGCGCGTCAGTGCAGAAGTCCAGAGCCAGCGGATCCGCGATCTGGCTGATAAAGACCCACGCGTGGTCGCTCTGGTAATCCGCCAATGGATGAGCAACGAATTATGAGTCTGACCGGAACCGAAAAAAGCGCCATCCTGCTGATGACCTTGGGTGAAGATCGCGCCGCCGAGGTGTTCAAACACCTCTCCTCGCGCGAAGTCCAGCAGTTGAGCGGCACCATGGCCAGCATGAGCCAGGTATCGCACAAACAACTGAATGAAATACTGCGCGAATTTGAAGATGACGCCGAACAATATGCGGCACTGAGCGTCAACGCCAGCGACTATCTGCGTTCGGTGCTGGTTAAGGCGCTGGGCGAAGAGCGTGCCGCCAGCCTGTTGGAGGATATTCTCGAATCCCGCGAGACCACCACCGGCATGGAAACGCTCAACTTTATGGAGCCGATGAGCGCCGCCGATCTGATCCGCGACGAACACCCGCAAATCATCGCCACCATTCTGGTCCACCTGAAGCGTGGCCAGGCGGCGGATATTTTGGCGCTGTTCGACGAACGCCTGCGCAACGACGTGATGCTGCGTATCGCTACCTTCGGCGGCGTGCAACCGGCAGCGCTGGCGGAACTGACCGAAGTGCTGAACAACCTGCTCGACGGCCAGAACCTCAAGCGCAGCAAAATGGGCGGGGTACGCACCGCAGCCGAGATAATCAACCTGATGAAAACTCAGCAGGAAGAAGCGGTTATCGACGCCATGCGCGAATACGACGGCGAGCTGGCACAGAAGATCATCGACGAAATGTTCCTGTTCGAAAACCTGGTGGAGGTCGACGACCGCAGCATCCAGCGCCTGTTGCAGGAAGTGGAAGGCGAATCCTTGCTGGTGGCGCTCAAAGGCGCGGAACAGCCGCTGCGCGAGAAGTTCCTCAAGAATATGTCGCAACGCGCCGCCGATATTCTGCGCGACGACCTGGCCAACCGTGGCCCGGTACGCATGTCGCAGGTAGAGAACGAACAGAAAGCCATCCTGCTGGTCGTCCGTCGTTTGGCGGAAAGCGGCGAAATGATTATCGGCGGTGGCGAGGACACCTATGTCTGATCGCATTAACGCCCTGCCCTGGCAGCCATGGTCCCTCAAAGACCTGACCGAGCCGAAAGCGGTGGTCGAGCCGCTGCCGTTACCGCCAGTGGAATCTTTCGGCACACCACTGGATGACTCTGTGGTTCAAGAACAGCAATTGGCCCAATTGCGCCTGCAGGCAGAGCAGCAAGGCCAACAGTTGGGCTATGCCGACGGCCAGCAAAAAGGTTACGAAGCCGGGTTCCAGGCCGGCATGGAAGAAGGCCGTCAACAGGGCTTGCTGGAGGCGCAACAGCAACAACAACCGCTGACCGCCCATTGGCAACAGCTGGTGACTGAATTCCAGCATACGCTGGACGCGCTGGACAGCGTGATCGCTTCACGCCTGATGCAGTTGGCATTGACCGCCGCCAAACAGGTGCTCGGTCAACCACCGGTGTGTGACGGCACCGCCCTGCTGGCGCAGATACAGCAGCTGATCCAGCAGGAGCCGATGTTCAGCGGCAAACTCCAGTTGCGCGTACATCCGGATGATTATCAGCGTATTGAACAACAGCTGGGGGCGACACTCGGCCTGCACGGCTGGCGGCTGCTGGCCGATGGGCAACTGCACCCTGGCGGTTGCAAGGTCAGCGCCGATGAAGGCGACCTCGACGCCAGTCTGGCGACCCGCTGGCACGAACTCTGCCGCCTGGCGGCTCCGGGAGAAGTGTAATGACGCTTCGACTCGGCCGCTGGCTGACCTCACTGGATACGTTGGAAAAACGCATCGCACACGCACCGACGGTTCGTCGTTACGGCCGCCTGACGCGGGCTACCGGGCTGGTACTGGAAGCCACCGGGCTGCAACTGCCGATCGGCGCGACCTGCCTGATCGAACGTCACGACGGCGGTGAAGTGCAGGAAGTCGAGAGCGAAGTGGTCGGTTTTAACGGCCAGCGACTGTTCCTGATGCCGCTGGAAGAAGTGGAAGGCATTGTGCCCGGCGCACGGGTTTATGCCCGCGTCTCACCGGAAGGGCAAAGCGCCAGCAAACAGCTGCCGCTCGGCCCGGCACTGCTGGGGCGGGTGCTGGACGGCAGCGCCAAACCGCTCGACGGCCTGCCCGCACCGGAAACCGGCTATCGTGCGCCGCTAATCACCGCCCCGTTCAATCCGTTGCAGCGTACGCCGATCGAACAGGTCCTGGACGTCGGCGTCCGCACCATTAATGGTCTGTTAACCGTCGGCCGTGGCCAGCGCATGGGACTGTTCGCCGGCTCCGGCGTCGGTAAAAGCGTGCTGCTGGGCATGATGGCGCGTTACACCCAGGCCGACGTGATTGTCGTCGGACTGATCGGCGAACGCGGTCGCGAGGTCAAAGACTTTATCGAAAATATCCTCGGCCCCGAAGGCCGGGCACGCTCGGTAGTGATTGCCGCGCCGGCAGACGTCTCGCCGCTGCTGCGCATGCAGGGAGCAGCCTATGCCACGCGTATCGCCGAAGACTTCCGCGATCGCGGTCAGCACGTGCTGCTGATTATGGACTCGCTGACCCGTTATGCCATGGCGCAGCGTGAGATTGCCCTGGCCATCGGCGAACCGCCGGCTACCAAAGGCTATCCACCGTCAGTGTTCGCCAAGTTACCTGCGCTGGTGGAACGCGCGGGCAATGGCATCAGCGGTGGCGGTTCCATTACCGCCTTCTATACCGTACTGACCGAAGGCGATGATCAGCAGGATCCGATTGCCGACTCGGCGCGCGCCATCCTCGATGGTCACGTGGTGCTGTCGCGACGGCTGGCGGAAGCCGGTCACTACCCGGCAATCGACATTGAAGCCTCAATCAGCCGAGCCATGACGTCACTGATCGATGAGGAACATTACCGCCGGGTACGTAACTTCAAACAGATGCTGGCCAGCTATCAACGCAACCGCGATTTGATCAGCGTCGGCGCCTACGTCTCAGGCAGCGATCCTTTGCTGGACAAGGCGATGGCGCTGTACCCGCAAATGGAAGCCTATCTGCAACAGGGCATTTTTGAACGCAGCGGTTATGACGACGCCTGCCAACAGTTACAGCAGTTGATCGTTTAACGTCACCAAAGGCGAAAATCCGATGAAATCACAGTCTCCCCTGATTACCCTGCGCGATTTGGCGCAGGACGCAGTAGAACAGGCGACGCAGCAGTTGGGTCAGGTGCGCAAGGCACAGCAGGCGGCAGAGCAGCAGCTTTCCATGCTGCTCAATTATCAGGATGAGTACCGCCTGAAGCTGAATAATCAACTGAGCGGCGGCATGGAATCGTCCAACTGGCAGAACTATCAGCAGTTTATCGGCACGCTGGAGCAGGCCATCACCCAGCATCGCCAGCAACTGACGCAGTGGGGACAAAAGGTCGAGAGCGCGGTGAAACACTGGCAGGACAAACAGCAACGGCTGAATGCCTTCGAAACCCTGCATACCCGTGCCCAAAGTGCGCAGCTGCAGTTGGAGAATAAACGGGATCAAAAACTGATGGATGAGTTTGCTCAACGCAGTGCACAAAGGAATATCCACCCATGAACCTCAACCTATTGCCCGGTATGTCGAGCCCAGGCGACAGCGGATTACTGCCGGACGCGCCGTTGCCGCTGGATGAATCCTCCCTTTCATCCTCCTTTGCTCAACTGCTCGGTGCACGTGTGCTTCCGGCCGATAAGGCTGCAGGCAAGCTGTCGCCGATGACACTGAGCGCAGACGAGAACTCCGCGCCGCTGAGCCGCAACCAGCTAACCCAGCTACTGGCCACCTTCGGCGAACCTGATGGGCTTTTGGCACCTTCGCTATCAAGCAGCGGTCAGCAGGCGGCCGTCGCGCCGGGTGAAGATCCGCTGAAAGATCAAACGGCGGAAAATACGGCCCTGCGCCCCGCCGGTGAAATCGACGCGGCCACCTTACAGGCGCTGTTCGCCATGCTACCGAACGCCGTAACGCCGGTGATACCGGCCACCGCGACGGGCGCCGGAGAACTGAGCATGGAAGGCGAACCGGGTACGACACAGCCTGCAGCTATGCTGAGCGCCACGCTGAACCGACCCTTGGACGCATCTGGCAGTCCGATAGCAGACACAAAGAAAAACCCGGCGACCCTGAGTAAAGATCCTCTCAGTATGGAAAGCCGCGGCGACGCGCCGCAACAGACGGCGGCAACCGATAAGCCGGATGCTACCGCGTTGAAATTCAGCGCCGATACGCCGGCACCGGTCAATCACCTGATGGCACCGCCAGTCTCCAGCCCGACGGTGGCAGCCGCTCCAGCGTCTTCGCTGGTCACCGCCCCGCCGACACCGCAGCTAAATGCTCAGCTTGGCAGCCCCGAGTGGCAACAGGCGTTGAATCAGCAGGTACTGATGTTCCATCGTAACGGCCAACAAAGCGCAGAACTGCGCCTGCATCCGCAGGAGCTGGGGGCATTGCAGATCACCCTCAAGCTCGATGACAGCCAGGCGCAGTTGCACATTGCCTCCGCCCACGGTCAGGTGCGTGCCGCCGTGGAAGCCGCCATGCCGCAACTGCGCCATGCGCTGGCAGAGAACGGTATCAACCTGGGACAAAGCAGCGTCGGCAGTGAGTCCATGCCACAGGGGCAACAGGCGCAACAACAGAACGCCGGGCAACAGGGCCAACCAGGTTATCGCGATAGCCACGTCGGCAGCGAACCGCCCGCAGAGGCCCTCAGTGCTCCACAGGCATTGCAGGCGATGGCTCGGGCCGTCAGCGGCGTTGATATTTTCGCCTGACTGACCGCAAACGTCCAAGCTGGCACGCTTTTCCCCGCCTATTCTGGCTATTGCACGCCGGAATAGACGGGATAATAGCGCTACATGTCATGCGTGCGGTTTTCATGTACGCAGAAAACAGGAATTTGGCTTAGCAATGTCTCAGAACTCCCTTCCAACAGCCTCAAAAAAACGTCCGTTACTGGCTTATCTGCTGGTGTTGATTACCCTGGTCGCCTGCGGCGCAGCCGGCTACAGCTGGTGGCAGCTCAAACAGCACCAGAGCGGCGCACAACCCGCAGACAAGCCGCAACCGCCGGCCGCGCCGGTGTTTATGCCGCTGGACACCTTTACCGTCAATCTGATGACGCCGGATAACAACCCCGATCGCGTGTTGTATATCGGCCTGACATTACGCTTGCCGGACGAGAACACCCGCCGCCAACTGAACGATTTTCTGCCGGAGGTGCGTAGCCGTCTGCTGATGCTGCTGTCCCGTCAGGAAGCGGGCCAGTTGAGCAGTGAACAAGGGAAACAGCAATTGGTGGCGCAGATTAAGGACGTACTTAGCCCGCCGCTGGTTAAAGGACAACCGAAGCAGGTGGTCAGCGACGTGCTGTTCACCGCCTTCATACTGCGGTAACCACTATGGGCGACAGCATTCTTTCACAGGCAGAGATCGACGCCTTGCTCAACGGCGACAGCGCGGGAGATGAACCCGTCGCGGTCACCAGCAACGAGAGCGAGGTCAAGCCGTACGATCCGACCACCCAGCGCCGCGTGGTGCGCGAGCGCCTGCACGCGCTGGAAATCATCAACGAACGTTTTGCCCGGCAGTTCCGCATGGGGTTATTCAACCTGCTGCGTCGCAGCCCGGACATTACCGTCGGCCCGATCAAAATTCAGCCGTACCACGAATTTGCCCGCAACCTGCCGGTGCCCACCAATCTCAACCTGGTGCACCTGAACCCGCTGCGCGGTACCGCGCTGTTCGTGTTCGCCCCGAGCCTGGTGTTTATCGCGGTCGATAACCTGTTCGGTGGCGACGGCCGCTTTCCGACCAAAGTGGAAGGCCGCGAATTCACCCCCACCGAACAGCGGGTGATCAAGCGCATGCTGCGTCTGGCGCTGGATGCTTACGGCGACGCCTGGAGCGCGATTTACAAGATCAACGTGGAATACGTGCGCGCCGAAATGCAGGTGAAATTCACCAATATCACCACCTCGCCGAACGACATTGTGGTTACCACTCCGTTCCAGGTGGAAATCGGTGCGCTGAGCGGTGAATTCAACATCTGTATTCCGTTCGCGATGATCGAGCCGCTGCGCGAACTGCTGACCAACCCACCGCTGGAAAACTCACGGCAGGAAGACAGCCACTGGCGCGAAACGCTGGTGAAACAGGTGCAGCATTCCGAACTGGAGCTGATTGCCAACTTCGTCGATATCCCGATGCGGCTGTCAAAAATCCTGAAGCTGCAGCCGGGTGACGTATTACCGATTGATAAACCGGATCGCCTGATCGCCCACGTGGACGGCGTACCGGTACTGACCAGCCAATACGGCACGTTAAACGGGCAGTACGCCCTGCGTGTTGAACATTTGATTAACCCTATTTTGAATGCTCTGAGTGAGGAACAGCCCAAATGAGTGATCCTAAGCAACCGTCTGGCGAAGGAAAGGAATCCGTGGACGACCTGTGGGCTGATGCGTTTAACGAACAGCTAGCAACCGACAAAACCTCTGCCAGCGACGCGGTATTCAAATCGCTGGAACCACAGGAGGCCGGCGGTAGCCTGCAGGATATCGATCTGATCCTGGATATCCCGGTCAAACTGACCGTCGAACTGGGCCGCACCAAAATGACCATCAAGGAGCTGCTGCGCCTGTCGCAGGGATCTGTCGTGGCGTTGGACGGGTTGGCGGGTGAACCCCTGGATATCATGATCAACGGTTATCTGATAGCCCAGGGCGAAGTGGTGGTAGTGGCCGACAAGTTCGGCGTGCGCATCACCGACATCATTACCCCATCCGAACGTATGCGCCGCCTGAGCCGCTGATGAACCCAAACGCCACCGCGCCCGGCCAGGGCACTTTGCAACCCGCCACCCCGGCACTGCCGGCCGGTTCGGTGCTGACACAGGTCAGTACCGCACTTGGCGGGATCCTGCTGCTGATCCTGCTGGCGGGCTGGCTGTTTCGCCGATTGGGGTTCGCCCCACAGGCACGCAACAGCAAACTGTTAAACCTGCGGGCCAGTTGCCAGGTCGGTCAGCGTGAGCGCGTGGTGGTGGTCGAGGTGGACAACACCTTGCTGGTACTGGGCGTCACCGCCCAGCAAATCACCCCGCTGCATACCATGCCTGTCCCTGCGCAAGCGCAAGATAGCCGCACAACCGACAGCGCCACACCGGCTGATTTTCGCCAACTGATGCAAAAAGTTCTGAAACGTCCGGAAAAATCGGCATGACTCACACTCAACAATCAGCATTCCCGGCTATTGCCCCCCTCGGCGCGGATGGCCAGAAGGTCGCCGTCTTCCCCCTCTCCTGTCGGGAGAGGCTCGGGGTGAGGGGAAAATACCTCTTTGCCGTTGCCCTGCTGCTAATCAGCCCGGCGGCTTTCGCGCAGTTGCCTGGACTTATCAGCCAACCACTTGCGGGCGGCGGCCAAAGCTGGACGTTGCCGGTGCAAACGCTGGTGCTGCTGACCTCACTCAGTTTCCTGCCCGCGATGCTGCTGATGATGACCAGTTTCACCCGCATCATCATCGTGCTCGGGCTACTGCGCAATGCGCTGGGAACGCCGTCTGCCCCACCGAATCAGGTGATGCTGGGTCTGGCGCTGTTCCTGACATTTTTTATCATGTCGCCGGTGTTCGACAAGGTCTATCAAGATGCCTACCTGCCGTTCAGCCAGGACAAAATCAGCCTGGACGTGGCAATGGATAAAGGTTCGCAGCCGCTGCGCGAATTTATGCTGCGCCAGACGCGTGAAACCGATTTGGCCCTGTATGCCAAGCTCGCCAACCTGCCGCCACTGGCCGGGCCGGAAGCGGTGCCGATGCGTATTCTGCTGCCGGCTTACGTCACCAGCGAGCTGAAAACCGCGTTCCAAATTGGCTTCACGGTGTTTATTCCGTTCCTGATTATCGATCTGGTGGTCGCCAGCGTGCTGATGGCGTTGGGGATGATGATGGTGCCCCCGGCAACTATCTCGCTGCCGTTCAAACTGATGTTGTTTGTGTTGGTGGATGGCTGGCAGTTGCTGCTTGGCTCGCTGGCACAAAGTTTCTATTCATAACCGGAGCCGCCGATGACCCCTGAATCCGTAATGGCGCTGGGCACCGAAGCGATGAAGGTGGCGCTGGCACTGGCTGCCCCGATGCTGCTCGCCGCGCTGGTCAGCGGTCTGGTGGTCAGCCTGCTGCAAGCCGCCACCCAGATCAACGAAATGACCCTGTCGTTTATCCCCAAAATTCTGGCGGTGGTCGCCACCATCGTGATTGCCGGCCCCTGGATGCTCAACCTGCTGCTGGACTATATGCGCACGCTGTTCACCAACCTGCCGAATCTGATTGGTTAACCATGCTCACATTTGACAGCGCGCAGTTCGGCGTCTGGCTTAGCCAATATTTCTGGCCGCTGCTGCGCATTCTGGCGCTGATCAGCACCGCGCCGGTGTTCAGCGAAAAGCAAATCAGCAAGAAGGTGAAGATTGGCCTGGGCGGACTGATCGTGATCCTGATCGCCCCAGGGTTGCCCGTCAGCACCGTCCCTATTTTCTCCGCCGCCGGGCTATGGCTGGCCGCCCAGCAAATCCTGATCGGCGTGGCGCTGGGGCTGACCATGCAGTTCGCTTTCGCGGCAATACGCCTGGCAGGCGAAGTGATCGGCATGCAGATGGGTCTGTCGTTCGCCACCTTCTTTGACCCCGGCGGCGGGCCGAACACCCCGGTGTTGGCGCGGCTGCTCAACCTGCTGGCAATGCTGTTGTTCCTCAGTTTTAACGGCCACCTGTGGCTGATTTCCCTGCTGGTCGACAGCTTCCATACCCTGCCTATCCAGGCCGAGCCGCTCAGCGGCAATGGTTTTCTGGCACTGACCCAGGCCGGCTCGCTGATTTTCATCAACGGCATGATGTTGGCGCTGCCGCTGATTTGCCTGTTACTGACGCTGAATATGGCGCTCGGCCTGCTCAACCGCATGACGCCACAACTGTCGGTATTCGTCATCGGCTTCCCGGTCACCATGACCATCGGCATTATGACCATTGGCATGATGATGCCGATGCTGGCGCCGTTTTGTGAGCACCTGTTCGGTGAGTTCTTCGACAGGCTGGCCGATGTCATTGGCAGCATGACCCCCTAGCCTTACCCTCATTCGTGCGGCTTAACGGCCGCACCTCGCCGGACAAACTGGCAGTAAAAACCTTTTCTCGCTATAAAAAGTTGAAAAAACCGAATTAACACGATTTGGCTTCAATTATTGTTATTGCCTTGAATAATAAAATACCCACCTTAGAATGGCCTTGTTAAATATAAAGCCATCAGTAAAAACAGTCGTCAAAAATAAAATAAAGGAGTGAATTTAAATATTAAATAACGCACAGGGAAGTTAAATAAAAACTCTGACATCCATCATCTGCAGAGATAAAAATACTTTCTCACCGGGGTCAGCCGGCGGGACAGGTATATTTATTATCTGCAGTTTTACCACTACCCTCAGGAGTACAAAAATGAAAGCGAAAACCAACCGAAGAGCACGCAGGGCCTTAGGCATGGCGCACTGGGCAACCAATCGTATTCAAATTTCATTATCCTCTTCGCCGAACGGTGAAAAATGGACCATGGTGAAAAAGAAAAAATAACAACCATGCTATAAATAAAATATAGCCTCAGGTGTTATTCCCCTTCCCGCCTGAATATTTAAACGTTTCCCACCGTTAAATCAGGCGAAAAAAAAGCACGTCACTCAAACCTTGGTGGGGGAAAGAGTGACGTGCCAAAAAAGTGCGCCCGGTTTCAAGAATGCTCTACAGAGATAGAGTTTTCTAAGCACACCCAAAGAGTGACCCGCCGTGGCTTCACAACGGATGTTTATTATTGCCATTCATTCTGTAGGGGCGCTGCATGCTGCGCCCTAACTAACGGAGATGTTTCATTAACATACCCTATGGATTTCATGCTCCAGCTAGGCGCCAAGCTTGCTTATCCCCAGGAGCTTACTTAAGTAAGTGACTGGGGTAAGCAAGTGCAGGTAACAACGCTGCAGCTTGAAAGACGACGGGTATCAGCGGTTCATCTGGAACAGCGACATACCCTGCATATCACCGAAGGTTTTGTACGACGCCTGCAAGGCCGCCTGCTGCATAAAGTAGCTCGATATCGACTCGGCCAGATCGATATCCACCAGCGCACTCATCTGCGTTTGGTTGATCATGTCGCGATCTTTGCCGATGCTGTCCAGCGTATCCATTTCCTGCAGTTGGTTACCCAGTTCGGCACGCACACTGAGCACCTTGTTGTAGGAATTGTCCAGGCCACGGTTAGCCTTGGCCAGCGCATCGTTCACCTGTTGTTTGGTGGCGTCGTCGGCATCCTTCAACGGGGTTTTCAACGCCTTCAGCGCGATATCAATGCTTTCAAACACGTTAGAAACCGGTGTACTGCCATCCGGCTCCGGCTTCGGGTTGCTGGTTAATGACATGAACACCGTATCGCCGGTATGGCCAATGGTCATGGTGCGGTTGGCATCCACTTTCTGCTCGACGGCCTTGTTACCGCCGGCGTAGCTGACTGAACCGCCGTTATCGACAAACGGGGGCTTGTCATTGACGAAGCCGCCAAACATGTAGCGACCATTGCCGTCAGTGCTGTTGGCCTGGTTGAGCAATTGGTCTTTCAGACCCTGCAGTTGGGTAGCCAGCGAATCGCGGTCGTTATCGCTTTCGGTACCACCGGCATTGACGATCAGCGCCTTCATATCGGCGATGGTACTGGTTGCCCCGCCCAGCACCGTCTCTTCCATCGACACACTTTGGCGGGCAAAGGTCCGCGCCAGCGCATACTGGGTGTTTTCCGACTGGGACTGGGCCAGCATCACCGCCTGCGATGCCGCCAGCGGATCGTCGGACGGATTGCTGACCTTTTTACCGGTGGAAAGCTGCTCTGCCGCCTTCATAAACAGTGACTGATTGCCGGTGATGCCGGACATATTCTGTTGGTACATCATGCTGGTGCTCATGCGCATGGTGCAGACTCCTCAAAATCGGTGACCGGAGCCAATGCGGCCCCGGTTAAAATGGAAATCAACGGATATTCAGCAGCGCATCAAACATCGAGCTGGCGGTCTGGATCACCTGCGCATTAGCCATGTAATACTGCTGGAAACGCAGCAGTTCACCGTACTCTTCATCCAGGTTAACGCCGGAAACCGACTGCTGTTGGATAGTCAGCTGCTTGACGATATTGTTCTGTGAAGTCACCGAAACCTTGGCCGATGCCGTTTGGTTGCCGACACTGCTAACCATGCTGGCGTAGGCACCGCTGAAGGTGGCTTTGCCGTCGACCAGCTTCTTGGTTTGCAGGTCGAGCAGCTTTTTGGCGTTTTCGTTATCGCCGCGGCCGCTGTCATCCTTACCGGCAGCGGCGATGTTTGACGAGTTGGTGATGGCGACCTTCAGGCTGCCCGCTACGTCGCTGACCGGCTTCACGGTGAAGCTGTCATTCTTTTGCGCGTTACCTTCGATACCGACCTTCAGGCCATCAAAACTTAACGTCGCTTTGCCATCGGCATCGGTACCCGCGGTGGCGTTAACCTTAACGTTGTCCGGCAGACGGCTCACCTGCCAGTTGCTGCCGTCAAACTCTACCCGGTAGTCATTGGCTTTTACCTTGCCGGTATCGGTGTAGGACACCGACAGCGCCGCATCGCCGGTATTGCGGCTGTTATCCACCACGCGCCCGCCGCCAAAGTTGAAAAAATCGGCTCCGGCGTCGCCGTTGAGATCAAACCCTGCACGGTGTTGCTGGTTAAAGCTGTCGGCCATCACCAGCGCCAGTTGCCCCAGTTGGTTGCGTGCGGCATCCAGCGATTCACTGCGGAATTTCAGTACGCCGCTAACGCTGCCGCTGGTAATTTGCCCTTCAGGCACTTCGCTGACACCGTTGCCGCGGTTATAACCCAGCGTCAGGCGGGCAGGATCGCCGCTGGAGGGGATGGCTTCAACCTGGTAGGCGTTGTTGCCCTGCACCAGGGTCAGGCCGTTGGCGAAAGAGACCGTATAAGCATCGCCGTCCTGCTGGGTCACCTGCACCCCCACCACCTGGTTTAGCTCAGTGACCAACTGGTCGCGCTGATCCAGTAAGGCATTCGGCTCACCGCCACTGCCGCGCAGGCGGGTGATTTCATCATTGAGTTTGGCAATCTGCTGGCTGTAACTGTTGATCTGCGTCGCGCTGTCGCTGAGCTGCTGATTCACGCCGCTGTCCATATCTCGCAGATATTTATCGGTGTTATTGAACTGATTGACCAGGCCATTGGCTTTACCCAGCACCGTTTGACGCGCAGCGTCATCACCGGCGTTGCTGACCAGATTTTCCAGGTTACTGAAGAAGTCCTGCATGTTGGTCGACAGGGTATTGGTTTTACTGGCCAGCAGGTTATCGATCTGCGAAATTTTCTCGAAATAGGCGTTCTGCGCCCCGGCCTGGCTCTGCGCGCCGCGCAGCTGGTTGGTAATGAACTGATTGTATTCGCGGTTGACGCTGGTCACGGTAACGCCATTGCCAATAAAGCCGTTCATGGTGCTCATGCCGCCATTCTGCGCCAGAATCGCCGTCTGGCGGTTATAGCCCGCCACGTTGTAATTGGAGATGTTGTTACTGACGGTGCTGAGCGCCACCTGAGCCGCATTCAGCCCGCTCATCGCGGTATTGATTAAGCTATTGGACATAGAAGTTCCTTTTGCTGCGGCGCCGCTGGCCCACAGAAGTCAATGAATCTGCTGAACCCACTCGCTCAGCCTGGGTTGGTTATCGGCAAAAAGCGGGGAAACTTGAGGGAAAAAACCGTCTTAAGACTCAGATGAAAAAGTCGCCCTTGCATCTGAGATACCCGGGCCTAGCGCACCGAGGGTGCCATTATGGGACACATCCATGTGTCCCACCCTACGGGCCGACTGGAAGTCGTTCCAATTTGCTCCCGGCAAATTGGTCGGCAGCTAAAGCTGCTACGACCCCTTCGGCACGCTCTCCCTAATAATGGGCTTTGTCAGTTACCTGCTTTTCATACCCCAAAATAACGCTGCCAACACAGTTGCAGCGTCAAGAATGACGGGGATTTAGAACAGGTCCTTCAGGTCATGGGTATAAGCCTTGACCACCTGCTCGCCGGTGTTTTTCATCTGTTGGATCACGCTGACCAGCTTGTTGGCGTATTGCGGATCGGTAGCGTAACCGGCCTTCTGCAACGCATGTGCCGCCTGTTCAGGACTGCCGGCATTGGCCACTTCGGCGTAGCGTGGGTTATTGGTCAACAGCTTGACGTAGTCGGCAATGGCTTCAACGTAAGAGCCGTACACCCGGAACTGCGCCTTGATCTTCTTCGCGGCCCCCTGTTCAAACTCGGTGGTGGTCACCTCGGTAACCGGCCCGTTCCAACTGCTGCCGGCCTTGATACCAAACAGGTTGTAGCTCGGCGAACCGTTGGCGGTCGGGATCTCGCGCTGACCCCAGCCCGATTCCAGCGCGGCCTGCGCCACAATCAACTGATGCGGAATGCCGCTCTGCTGGCTGGCAACGCGTGCCGGAACAGACAGCCGGGCGACAAAGTTGCCGTTATTGAGCGACAGCGGCGACGCGGCAGGCGCTTTCGGTACCGCACGACGGATCATTTGCTCCAGCGCCTGATTTGGCAGCGTTTGCAGCACCTCCTTGTCCTGATAAAGAAGGTCCAGCGCCATTGGCGACATGCCCGCCGTCTCACTCGGCACCGCGTTGGCGTTGCTCATTTGCCTGACCATCATGTCGGCCATCCCCAGCCCCTTTTGCGACATCTGCTGGGCAATCTGCTGGTCATACATTGAGGTATAGAGCCGCGACTGTTCGCTGCTCAGCACCCCGTCCTTGGGTAGCGCGGCACGCATACTTTTCAGCATCATCTGCACGAACATGCCTTCAACCTGTTGCGCCACCTGTTTCAGATTGCCCTGCGGATCGCTCGCCGCGTCACGCTTAAGCCCGTTTAGCGCCTGCGCATCATACGCGGCACCCGACATCGCCATCAGTGAACCGGCCATCAGATGATTTCCAACTTGGCGCGCAAACAGCCGGCGCTTTGCATTGCCTGCAGGATTGACATCAGATCGATCGGCGTCGCCCCCAAGGCATTCAGCGCGCGGATCACGTTATTCAGATTGGCACTGGCATTAACCTTCTGCAGCGAACCGCCCTGCTGCTGCACCGAAATTTGGGTATTCGGCGTTACCACGGTCTGCCCGCCGCCAAACGGCGTCGTCGGTTGGCTGACGGTATTTTGTCTATCGACCACCACCGACAGATTGCCCTGTGCCACCGCACAAGAATCCAGGATCACGTCGCGGTTCATCACCACCGATCCGGTACGTGAGTTGATAATCACTTTGGCATCCATTGCCCCGACGCTGACGTTAATGTTCTGGATCTCCGCCAGGAAACGCACCTGTGAACTGTTGCCCTGCGGCACCAGTACCTGAATAGTGCGGGCGTCCAAGGGTGAGGCGGTACCACCACCGCGCTGGCGGTTGATGGCATCGCTGATCTGCTGCGCCAGGGTGAAATCCTCATCGTTCAGTTGCAGATTAATCACGCCACCGGCACCGAAAGTGGTTGGCAATTCGCGTTCGATAGTGGCCCCGTTACTGATGCGGCCACCGGCCAGTTGGTTGACCTGCACGCTGCTGCCGCCGGCCGAGGCACCGGCACCGCCCACCAGCACGTTGCCCTGCGCCAGTGCGTAAACCTGGTTATCAACGCCTTTCAGCGGCGTCATCAGCAAGGTACCGCCGCGCAGGCTCTTGGCGTTGCCCATTGAGGACACCACCACGTCAATATTTTGTCCGGTACGCGAAAACGGCGGCAGCCTGGCGGTCACCATCACCGCCGCCACGTTTTTCAGCTGCATATTGGTGCCCGGCGGCACGGTGATCCCCAACTGCGACAGCATATTGCTCAGGCTCTGGGTTGTGAACGGTGTCTGCATGGTTTGGTCACCGGAACCGTCCAGCCCCACCACCAGCCCGTAACCGATCAGCGCGTTATCACGCACGCCCTGCACCGTGACCAGATCGCGAATGCGCTCCGCCGCGGCCGGCAGGCTCAGCGCACTAATCACCAGCGCTATTAGAAATTTCTTTAACATTGGAACCTCATTCGCCTTACCCACAAGGCGTTATTGTCGCAGGCAGTTTTGGGGCGGGCGGCGCACAGGGAATGGAGCCTACACGCAGTAGGTGACTGCCCCGAGCACTGCCCAACCTCAAAATGACAAGTAAGATAGCCTGTACTCAAAACGGTGAGACATTTAAGAAGAAGCGCTGTAACCACCCCATGGTCTGCGCCTCGTTGATATAGCCGTTGCCGACGTATTCAATGCGCGCATCGGCCACCTGAGTGGAAGTGACCGAGTTACTGCCGCTGATGGTGCGCGGATTCACTACCCCGGAGAAACGAATGAACTCGGTGCCCTGATTGATGGCGATCTGTTTTTCGCCCACCACGTGCAGGTTGCCGTTAACCAACACCTGATTGACCGTGACGGTAATGGTGCCGTTAAAGGTATTGTTGGCATTGGCGCCGCCCTTGCCGCCGAAGGTGCTGTCGCCGGACATCTCCATGTCGGCACGCGCATTGCCCAGCAGGCCATCGAGATAGCGCGGCGCAGTGGCAACGCCAAACTTGCTGGCACCATTGCGGCTGGCATTGGCGGAGGAACTTTTGCTGGCGCTGACGTTTTCCTGCAGTGCGATGGTCAGAGTGTCACCCACGTTACGCGGGCGGCGGTCTTCAAACAGAGGCTGATAGCCGTAGTTCATCGGTTGTACCGTCTGGAAAATCGAGCCGTTGGGTACCGGTGCGCCCGCCGGAGCAGGTTGCGCCGTAGTCGTGCCATCCACCAGAGGTTTATGCGGAATATAAGCACAGCCGCCCAGCGTCAGCATCACCATCGCCGCCAACCAGCGTTTGCCTTGCGGCGGCACGTTTGCCATCAGAGTTGTGGTTACCACGGGTATCGCCTTTGTTTCACAAAATAGAGTTACGGGCGCTGCGGCGCCCGTCAATTACAGTTGCGTCAGTTTTTGCAGCATCTGATCGGAGGTCGATACCGCTTTGCTGTTGATCTCATAAGCACGCTGGGTCTGGATCATATTGACCAGCTCTTCCGCCACGTTGACGTTAGAGGTTTCCACATAGCCCTGATACAGCAGGCCGGCCCCGTTTAACCCTGGCGTACTCTCGTTCGGCGCGCCTGAGCTCTCGGTCTCCTGGTACAGATTTTCGCCCATGCTTTCCAGGCCGCTGTCGTTGATAAAGGTGGTCAGCGTCAGCTGGCCCACCTGTTGGGCCGCGGTCTGGCCCTGCTGGGTGACGCTGACAATGCCGTCGCGACCCACGGTGATGCTCAGGGCATTGGCCGGAATGATGATTGCCGGCTGCACCTGGAAGCCGCTGGCCGTCACCAGTTGGCCATTCTGATCTCTCTGGAACGAACCGTCGCGGGTGTAAGCCAGGGTGCCGTCCGGCATCATCACCTGGAAAAAGCCTTGCCCCTTGATGGCGATGTCTTTGCTGTTATTGGTTTGCGACAAATTGCCCTGACTGTGCAGGCGCTCGGTCGCCACCGGACGCACACCGGTACCAATCTGCAAACCGGAGGGCAGCGTGGTCTGCTCGGAGGACTGCGCCCCCGGTTGACGCATGGTCTGATACAGCAGGTCTTCAAATACCGCGCGCTGGCGTTTGAAGCCGTTGGTACTGACGTTGGCCAGGTTGTTGGCAATCACGTCCATGTTGGTCTGCTGCGCATCCAGACCGGTTTTGGCAATCCATAAAGATGGGATCATGGGTTATTTCCTTGCTGCTTAACTCAGTGATAACAACGAGTTGGCGCGCTGTTCATTTTCATCCACGCTGTGGATGACTTTCATCTGCATTTCAAACCGGCGGGCGTTGGCGATCATGTCAACCATGGTTTCCATCGGTTTGACGTTACTGCCTTCCAACACGCCCGGCATGACCCGCACCAAAGGATCGTTAGGTAACTGATTGCCGCGCTGCTGCTGGGTTTCCGGCGTCAGACGGAACAGACCGTCATCACCGCGCATCACTTCGTGCGCGTCGGCCTTGACCAGTTTCAGCCGACCAATCTGTGCGAGGGTATTCGGCGGATCGCCTGCATTCAGTGCAGAAATGGTTCCGTCGGCGGCAATGGTGATCTCTGCCGACGGCGGCACCTCAATCGGCCCGCCATCGCCCATGACCGGCATGCCCTGCACCGTCAGTTGCCCGGTGGAGGAAATCTGAAGATTGCCGTTGCGGGTATAGGCTTCAGTGCCGTCCGGCAGGCTGACCGCCAGAAAACCGTCCTGCTGCAACGCCACGTCCAGCGGGCGCGCGGTATAGTTCAGCGCCCCCTGGCTCATGTCGGCACCCGGCGTTGACGCGGTAACCAGCGTGCGCGTCAGCAGGCTTGGCCCGTCTACCGGCACCGCACGCAGCGCCGAAAGCTGAGCGCGGAAACCCGGCGTCGAGGCATTAGCCAGGTTGTTGGCCGTCACCGATTGCTGTTCCAGCGTCTGCCGTGCCGCGCCCATCGCGGTATAAATCGCGTGATCCATAAATCAATCCTATTAGCGCAGGCTGACCAGCGTTTGCAGGATAGAGTCCTGCGTTTTAATGGTCTGGGCGTTCGACTGGTAGTTACGCTGGGCGACGATCATATTCACCAACTCCTGGCTCAGGTCGACGTTGGAGGCTTCCAGCGCGCCGCTGGTCAACTTGCCAAAGCCACCGCCACCTGCAATACCCACACGCGGCTGGCCCGATGCGCCGGTTTCCTGCCAGACGTTATCGCCCTGCGAGGACAGGCCTTCCGGGTTGGAGAAGTTGGCCATCACAATCTGCCCCAGCACCTGAGTCTGCTGGTTGGAATAGATGCCCACGACCGTACCGTCGTTGTTAATCTGGAAATTGGTGTACTCACCGGCGCCATAGCCGTCTTGCGACACCTTGCTGACCGAGTCGGCGCTGACGCTCTGCTGCATGCTCTTGGCGAAACTCAGGCTGAGATTCTGCGCCGGAGCACCGTCCTTGGCGGACATCGGGATCAGCATGCTGAACTCGGCGGCGGTGCCTTGTTTGCTGGTGGTGCCGGTCAGGTTGCCGCTGGTATCGAAGGTCATGGTGCCGGCATCGACCGGTGCAGCCGAGCCATCCTGGGTATACACCTGCCACTTGTTTTCGTCGGTCTTCACGAAGTAGGCATTGATGTTATGCGCATTACCCAACGAGTCGTAGGCGGTGATGGTGTTGACGTAGTTATAAGAATCCTGCTTGGCCGGATCGAAGGTCTTGTTGTCCGGTACCTTATGGGTGGACTTCAGGTTGGCTACCATGGTGCCCGATGTGGACGCCTTGGCGTTCATCATGCCTTCAGGAATGCTGAGCGGCACCGGGTTGGCGCCCTGCTGAATGGTCGGCGGCGTACCCGCTGCCGGATAACCGGTCAACTGCAGGCCCTGCATGTTGGTCAGGTTGCGGTTTTCATCCAGCTTGAACTGGCCGTTACGGCTGTAGAAAATGCCCCCGTCCTGGTCCTGCATGCGGAAAAAACCGTTGCCGGAAATCGCCACGTCCAGCGCACGGCTGGTCCCGGTGGTGGTGCCGCCCTTAAAGTTCTGGGTGATGCCCGCAACCTTGACGCCCAGCCCGACCTGCGAACCGGCAAACATGTCGGCAAAGGAAACGGTGCCTGATTTAAAACCGGAAGTGGCGGAGTTAGCGATGTTGTTACCGATCACGTCGAGGTTGGTTGCTGCTGCATTCAAGCCGCTTACTGCCTGAGAAAAGGCCATCTAATTCTCCGAATAATATTTAGGCTATCGTTCGATAACGCCTGATAGTGTTTTGATATACCCAATAGCTTTCATGTTGCAGCCAGGCGGCAAGCGCAGGAGTCCCCAGGAGCTTACTCACGTAAGTGACCGGGGTGAGTGCGCACAGCCAACAACGCTGCAGCCTGAAAAATGAAGGGTATTTGAATTAAAGAATTTGGCGGACCTCTTCCAGCGTGGTGCTCCCCGCCAGACCCAGATCCAGCTTCGCGCCGTTCGCGTCGCGGATAACGCCGTTGACCATGCCAAAGTGCAGGCTGCGCGCCACCAACTGCTCACCGTTGCCCTTGGCGTTGATGGTGAAGCTGTAGGCTCCGTCGGGTGCGGCGGTGCCGTCCGTCATCGAACCGTCCCAGCTAAACGAATGCACCCCGGCAGTCAAACCACCGAGTTCGATAGTGCGTACCGCTTTACCGGTAGCGTCGGTAATGGTGGCGGTCACCGAGTCGGCCGCACGCTCCAGTTCCAGACCAAACGGCGTGGTGCTGACCTTGCCGTCTTTGCTGCCGGCCAGGATATTGCTGCCGGGGACCATCACGCCGTGACCGATCAGGGCGCTGGCCTGCAGTGACTGATTGCTGTTGATCTGGCCGGAAATCGAGCCCAGCGTGGTATTGAGTTTCTCGATGCCCTGAACGGTGTTGATTTGCGCTAATTGGCTGGTCAGTTCATTGTTCTGCATCGGGTTAGTCGGATCCTGATTCTTCAACTGCGCCACCAGCAGCGTCAGGAAGCTGTTGTTCAGATCCTGGCTGGTGTTATTTTTGGCGTTGGCACCGATGACGCTGTTATCCAGCGATTCAGTGGTGGTTGCGGCAATGGCCATGGCAAGCTCCGGTTATTGACCCAGCGTCAGGGTTTTCATCATCATCGACTTGGTGGTGTTGAGCACCTCGACGTTGGCCTGATAGCTGCGGGAGGCGGAAATGGTGTTGACCATTTCCCCCACCACATCCACGTTCGGCATACGGACATAGCCTTTGCCGTCCGCCAGCGGGTTGCCCGGCTGATAAACCAGGCGCTCCGGAGCGGGGTCATCGACCACCTGCGCTACGCGTACGCCGCCGGTTGGCTGCCCGGCCGCGCTGGCGACTTCAAACACCACCTGTTTGGCGCGATAAGGCTGGCCGTCCGGGCCGGTGACGCTATCGGCGTTGGCCATGTTGCTGGCACTGACGTTCAGGCGTTGCGACTGTGCGGACAGCGCCGAGCCGGAGATATCAAAAATATTCAGTAGCGACATACGCCTTATCCTTGTTGTAACACTGACATCATCCCTTTGATCTGACCGCCCAGCAGCGTCAGGTCGGTCTGATATTTCAGGCTGTTATCGGCGAAGTTGGTGCGTTCGCGATCCATGTCCACCGTATTGCCGTCCATGGACGGCTGATCCGGCACGCGGAACAGCAAGTCGAGCTGTGGCGGCTGCATGTTCTGCGCCGGAATGTGGCGCGCAGACGTCATGTTCAGCGCAATGCCACTGCCGCTGACGCGGCCCTGTTCCAGCACCTTGTTCAATTGGCCGGCGAAATCGATGTCCCGCGCCTGATAGCCCGGGGTGTCTGCGTTGGCGATGTTGGCGGCCAAAATTTCCTGCCGCTGGGCGCGCAGGTTCAGCGCCTCTTGACCAAAGCGCAGAGCAGCGTCCAGTTTGTCGATCATGCTCCCTCCGCGAGGTTAGAATTTGGAGCCGACAGCATAAACGCCCCTTCCGCCAGCCTATCGTGGGAATAAGAGCAAAATGCGTCGCTATTTATCTGCTTAGCCTGAACGCAGTCCGGGTACACTTACGCGTATCCTGATGGTTGTTGTGGAAACGAAGATGAAAGGTAGAATGCTGCTGTTGGCCGCGCTGCTGTGCAGCCTGAACGCACGGGCCGGGGATCTGGCGGCGCAGATTGAAAGCTTCGTCACCAGCCAATTCAGCGGCAGTCCGGTACAGGTTAACGTGCTGGTGCGCACGCCTGCGGCCCTGTGGCCAGCGTGCGAATTTCCACAGCTGTCTCTCGCCTCCAATGCCCGCCGTTGGGGCAACATCAGTATTTCGGCGCGTTGTGGTCAGGAACGGCGTTTCATCCAGACGCAGGTTCAGGTGATCGGCAAATACCTGGTGTCGGCTCGCTCGATCAATGCCGGCAGCAAGCTGACGGCGGCGGATATCAAGTTGAAAAGTGGCCGGCTCGATACGCTGCCACCCCGTACGCTGTCTGAGGCCGGAAAGGCTTTGGGTGCCGTCAGCCTGCGCAATATCAGCCCCGGCCAGCCGCTGACCCTGGCCATGCTGCGCCGCGCCTGGGCGGTCAAGGCCGGTCAGGCAGTGCAGGTGACCGCACAGGGGGACGGATTTAACATCAGCGGATCGGGCAAGGCGATGAACAACGCCGCCACAGAAGATAGCGTCCGCGTGCGCATGGCCTCCGGGCAAATTGTTAACGGTATTGTTGGTGACGACGGGGCTATTCGCATCAACTTATAAAACAGTAAAGGTTTATCAAACCTTGCCGATAATAAAATCATAAGCAGTATTTTACTGGCCGCCAGGGCCACAAAATATCAGCCATTGCCTGCCAGGTGACGGCATTGATGGAGATTGACCATGAGTATCGATCGCACCCAGCGGCTGCAACCCGTTCCCACGGTGCAACCGCGTGAGACGCCGGCGGAGAATCAACTCCAGCCACGTAAAGCCGCCCAGACGGAAAGCACCGTCAGCGGTACCCAGGTAAAATTGAGCGACGCGCAAGCGCGCCTGATGCAACCGGGAACGCAGGATATTGATATGAACCGGGTGGACGCCATCAAACAGGCGATCCGCAACGGCGAGCTGAAAATGGACGCCGGTAAAATTGCCGATGCCCTGCTGCAGGATGTGCAAGGCGATACCCGGTGGATGTCGAATGGCAACCCATCGCCAAAGGTTTGACCGCCAGGTTAAACATCCGGAACTTTTTGAAAGGTGATTTATCGTAATGGAAAATCTGGCGCAACTGATTAATAAGCTGCTGGAAACCCTGCAAGCGCTGGATACGGTGCTGGCGGAAGAACATCATTTGCTGTGCTCCGGCCAATTGCCGGGCGTGGCACTGCAACGTGCCACCGACGCCAAGAGCCAACTGCTGGCTACGGTAAACTACCTGGAACAGCAGCGGCTGAAATTGGAAAGTGCGCAGGGGCAACAGGCCCCCTATTCCGCTCATCCGCGTCTGGCAGACGCCTGGCAACGGGTGCAGTCGCTCAGCCAACTGCTGCGGGAAAAAAACCAGCATAACGGCATGCTGCTCAATCAGCAGATCGATCACAACGCCCAGGCGCTGGCGATCCTGAGCAAGCAAAACAAATCGCTGTACGGCCCGGATGGCCAGTCGCGTAATGCCAGCCTGCTGGGGCGAAAAATCGGCGTTTAAATCCTGCTGAACGGGGCAAAAAGCCCCTTCATTTTGCAGCCAGACTCGCAATTTTTTTTCACCTTGCCGAAAACTCAAAACCCTGACGCGAGTCTCCTCTCAGCCCTGAGAATCACAGCTTCTCAGCCTGCAAAACACCAATCATACTGCGCTCAATGGTTAATCGCTTGAAATCTACCCAAGGTGGGTATAGCGTGCACAGGGAGTGCAGATATTGGACATCTACCATGTAATGAATTAAGGAAGATTTATTATGAGCAAGATACTCGCTGAAATTCATCAGGAAATGAAAAGTCTGTACGACGGCGGCTTTTTGGACGAAGCAACCATGGGTGGCTTTGATCTGCTGTGCAAGAAAAGAGTTAAACACTACAGTCCTAATCAAATCAAACGGTTGCGCAAACGTGAAAAGGTCAGTTCGCACACCTTTTCCGCCTATCTGAATATCGATTATGAAATGGTCGAAGCTTGGGAACGCGGCGAAGCCGTTCCCAACTCCGCCGCCATGAAGCTACTTTCGCTGGTCGACCGTAACGGTCTGGCGATCCTCGCCTAGACCGTTACTGGTAATTGACAATCACCTGATTGCTGATCACCCGCAGCGGCGGGTTCAAACTGCCGCGCGCCTGCACGTAGTAAACAAAACGCAGCTCGGCGTTCGCCGGTTCGCCCTGTAACCCGGTGCTGCTGCCACTGCCACCGCTCAGCGTAATGCAGCGGGTCAAAGTACAAAGCTGTACCTGCATACCGGCCGGTTCGGCGGCCAGCAACCGGTAATGCCAACTGACGCTGGTGATACGTGCATTGGCATTCGGTAACTCGTTGGGTGCACGCAGTCCCGGTGATTCCCCCCGTTCCCCGCCATGCTCCAGCGTGGCACCCACGCTGTCGGCTACCCAGGAACCGGACGCCGCCTGCAGGCTCAGCGGAGCCAACAGGCAGATGACCGCCATGTTGTATTTCATTATGCCGCCCCAATGGTCGAGGTCATGCGGATTTGACGGTCGTCGTTGATTTCCAGATTCGACAACACCACCAGTTGCGGCAGGCTACGGCGCAGGAAGCGTGCCAGCAAGGCCCGCAGCGCATGGTTCACCAACAGCACCGGCGGCGCACTGAGCATCTCCTGGCGTTGCAACGCCTGTTTGGCCTGATCCAGCAGACGATCCGCCAGCCCCGGTTCCAGACCGCCACCGCCCTGCAACGCCTGCAATAACAGGCGCTCAAGTTGAGTGTCCAGACCAATCACCTGAATCTCACCGTTGCCCGGGAACCACTGCTGGGTGATGGCACGTCCCAACGCAACCCGCACTACGGTCGTCAGTTCATAGGGGTCGGTTTGCGTCGGTGCATGCTCCGCCAGAGTTTCGATAATGGTGCGCATATCGCGGATCGAAACCCGTTCAGTCAGCAGGTTCTGCAACACCTTGTGCAAGGTGGTCAGCGTCACCACGCCCGGCACGAAATCTTCGGTCAGTTTCGGCATGTCCTGCGCGACGCGATCCAACAGCTGCTGCGTTTCTTGTCGACCAAACAGCTCGCTGGCGAATTGACCAATCAGATGATTCAGGTGGGTTGCTACCACGGTGCTGGCTTCTACCACGGTAAAGCCCTGGATCTGCGCCTGCTCACGCAGCGCGCTGTCAATCCATACCGCTTCCAGCCCAAACGCCGGGTCGGTGGTTTTATCCCCCGCCAATTCACCCACCGCGTTGCCGGGATTAATCGCCAGCCAACGTCCCGGTTGGGCTTCGCCGCTGCCGATTTCTACCCCCTTCATCAGAATGCGGTAACTGGCTGGCGGTAATTCCAGGTTGTCGCGAATATGCACCACCGGCGGCAGGTACCCCATCTCCTGCGCGAACTTTTTACGGATACCGCGGATACGGCCAAGCAGTTCGCCGTTCTGCTGGAAATCCACCATCGGGATCAATCGGTAACCGACCTCCATCCCCAGCGGATCTTCCAACTGTACATCAGACCAACTGGCTTCCAGCGCCTGCGGATTGTCCTGCGTTATCGGCGCTTCCTGCTCTTTGGGGGCTTGCTGATCTCGCCCACGCAGCCACCAGGCCAACCCTAACAGAGCCGCGGTAAACAGCAGGAAGACCAGGTTCGGCATCCCCGGCACCATACCAAGCAGGCCGAGTACTGCGGCGCTGAGCAACATGACGCGCGGATTGTTGAACAGTTGCCCGACCATTTGCTCGCCGACATCCTGATCGGTCGCCACGCGGGTCACGATAACGCCGGCCGCGGTCGAAATAACCAACGCCGGGATCTGCGCCACCAGGCCGTCACCGATAGTCAGCAAGGTATAGGTTTCCGCCGCCGTACCCACTTCCATCCCGTGCTGGATCACCCCGACCAACAGACCACCGACCACGTTAAGTATCATGATCATCAGGCCGGCGACCGCATCGCCGCGAACGAACTTACTGGCACCGTCCATTGAGCCGTAGAAGTCGGCCTCCTGCGTGACTTCAGAACGGCGTTTTTTCGCCTCTTCTTCACCGATCAAGCCGGCGTTGAGATCGGCATCGATCGCCATTTGCTTACCCGGCATGCCGTCCAGGACAAAACGCGCGCCTACTTCGGCGATACGTCCGGCCCCCTTGGTGATAACCATAAAGTTGATCAGCACCAGAATGATAAACACCACAATACCGATGGCGAAGTTACCGCCCACCAGGAAGTGGCCGAAGGCTTCCACCACACGCCCGGCCGCGGCGGAGCCGGTATGGCCTTCCATCAGGATGATGCGCGTCGAGGCTACGTTGAGCGACAGCCGCAGTAAGGTCGAGAACAGCAAGATGGTGGGGAATGCGGCAAATTCCAGCGTGCGCTGGGTAAACATCGCCACCAGCAGCACCATGATCGACAAGGCAATATTGAAGGTGAACAACAGATCGAGGATAAATGCCGGCAACGGCAGCACCATCATCGACAGGATCATCAGAATCAGTATCGGGCCGGCCAATACCTGCCACTGCGTATCTTTAAAACTGCCCGGCAAACGAAGCAAGGCGGCCAAATTAGCCATTAGTGTCACTTTCTCCAGCAAAATCCAGTGCTTCCGGCACCGGTAAACGTTCAGGTTTTTTCGGTATCAGCCCGCCTTCACGCCGCCAGCGTCTTAGCTGGTAAACCCAGGCCAGAACTTCGGCCACGGCGGCATACAGGGTGGCGGGAATGTGTTGTCCGATCTCGCTGTGTCGATACAGCGCACGCGCCAGCGGCGGTGCCTCCAACATCGGGATACGGTGTTCCATACCCAGTTCGCGGATACGCAGCGCAATTTCGCCGGCGCCCTTGGCCAGCACCTTCGGCGCGCTCATTTTTTTGTCGTTGTATTGCAGTGCGACGGCGTAATGGGTTGGGTTGGTGACGATAACGTCGGCCTTGGGCACGTCGGCCATCATGCGCCGCCTGGCTATGGCACGCTGCTGTTGGCGAATACGCCCTTTGACGTGCGGATCGCCCTCCTGGTCCTTGAACTCGTCGCGGATGTCCTGCTTGGTCATCTTCAACTTTTTGAAGTGACTCCACAGCTGATAAAACACGTCAAACGCCACCATCGGCGTGAGCGCCAGCACCACCAGCAAACCGCAAAAAATGATCATCTGCAGCGCATTAGCGAGCGCATCGAGCGGCTGTTGCGTCACCAGGTGCAGCATCGCCGCCCAGTTGTGCCACAGATATAAACCCGTGACCCAGCCCACCAGCGTCGCCTTCAGGATGCCCTTCAGCAGCTCCGCCAGCACCTGGCTGGAAAAGATCCGTTTCAGACCGGACAGCGGATTCATGCGCTTTAAATCGAACTTGAGCGATTTGCCGCTGAGCAGCAGGCCGCCGAGCAGCATCGGCGCGGTGATGGCCACCAGCGTCAGCCCCGCCATTACCGGCAACAGTGCCCATACCGCCTGGCGTAACAGCATCCCCAACTGGCGCAGCATCTGTTTATCGTTGCTGACCATGCTGTGATCGAAATTCAGGCCCTGCGTCAACATCATCGCCAACTGCTGCGACATATTGCCGCCGGCCACCCAGATAATCGATAAGCCCGCCACCAGCATCAACACCGACGTCAGCTCGCGCGAACGCGGGATCTGGCCATCTTCGCGCGCCTTTTCCACCCGGTGGGGTGTGGGGGCCTCGCTCTTTTCCAGATCGCTGTCTTCAGCCACGGATGCGCTTCCTGTGCCGGGAGGGAATAAAATTGCCGCCAGCATGCCAAAAAATCGCGGATTTCATTGATGGAACAGCGGGGAAAAAGGCGGGTTATTTGCGGGATGGTTCAATGAAGCAAGTTGGGCTACAGCCAATTTTGCAGACGCAGGCCGTCAACGCGTTCAAACTCACGCAGGTTATTGGTCACCAGCACCAATCCTTCGCTGCGAGCATGTCCGGCAATATGCAGATCGTTGATGCCGATTGGCGTACCCCGCAGTTCCAGGCAGGCACGAATATTACCGCAGTGAGCGGCAGCTTTGGCCGTGTAATCCAGTATCTCCAGACGGGAGACAAAGTCGTCAATCACCCGGGCATTTTCTGTAGGCCGCATACTTTTTTCCACTCCATGAATCAACTCGGCATAAGTGACCGACGAGATCACCCTTTTGCCGGCATGCTGATTAAATCTTTGCAGCACCTCCAGTGGCCGACGCTTGATCACGTAAATCACAATGTTGGTATCCAGCATGTGGCTGAACATCAAAATTCTTCCCTTTCAGACTGATACTGGTCGGCCCTCTCGCTGAGAAAATCATCGCTGACGTGATTGTCTGTGCAGAAAAAACTGTCCCAGGTATTCTCTACCGGCGAAAGGATGCGCTCTTTACCGACCACCCGTACCGAGACTTTTGAAACGGAATCGGGAAAGCGGACCTCAGCAGGTAAACGCACGGCCTGGGTGCGGTTATTGGTAAATACAGAACCTAATGTCATAGCGACTCTCCTCTGTGGTGTGGCTTAAATTATAACCACCACAGCGTATATAGCAATGCTATATACCTTGAGTTATGCGAGTCGTTGCGCAGTGCGGGGCACGACTTAAGCCGCGCCCCAGAGAACATCAGAAACCCAGGCTGTCGAGCAGGTCGTCCACCTGCGCCTGGTTGGCGATCACTCCGGCACCGTTCTGGTCGAGCTGCGGGCCATTGAGCAGGCTGTCGTTCGGCTTTTTCTCTTTCGCCGGCTGTTCAGGAATGTTTTCCATCAGCACCATCAGCAACTGTTTTTCAATCTCCTGCACCACGTCCATCATGCGTTTGATCACCTGACCGGTCAGATCCTGGAAATCCTGCGCCATCATGATTTCCAGTAACTGGGCATTGGTGAATGCCGTATGCTCCGGCACCTGCTCCAGATATTGACGGGTGTCGGTGACCAGTTCGCGCGCGTCATCCAGTTCGATCGGATCGGCGAACCAATCGTCCCAGCGGCCTTTTAACGCCTTGGCCTCTGATTCCAGCGACGCCTGACGCGGCTGCGCGGCTTCCACACAGTTCAACGCCCGTTCCGCTGCCTGCGCCGTCATGGTGACCACGTAATCCAGACGATCGCGTGCATCCGGGATTGCCTCTGCCGCCTGGGCGATCGCCTGATCAAGCCCCAGTTCTCGCATGCTGTCGCGCAACATGCGCGTCAGTTGGCCAATGCGGGAGATAATCTCCCCCGCGGTTGCCGCATCGCTGGCAGGCATTGGAATGTCTCTCATCGCCCCTCTCCTTACATGCCCAGTTTTTCAAAGATCTTGTTGAGCTTTTCTTCCAGCGTTGCCGCCGTAAAAGGTTTCACCACGTAACCGCTGGCACCGGCCTGTGCCGCCGCGATAATGTTTTCTTTCTTGGCCTCCGCCGTGACCATCAGTACCGGCATGCTCGCCAACGCGCCATCGGCACGAATGGTTTGCAACAGCTCCAGACCGTCCATGTTCGGCATGTTCCAGTCGGAGACCACAAAGTCGAAATCACCGGCACGAAGTTTGTTCAGTGCGTCCGCGCCGTCCTCGGCTTCTTCAACGTTGTTGAATCCCAACTCTTTCAGCAAGTTTCTGACGATGCGACGCATAGTGGAAAAATCATCAACTACCAGAAACTTGAGGCTTTTATCTGCCATTTTCACTCCCATTAAACGATCCCAAACAACAGCCAGCCTGACGGCAGCTGTTCGCTATAACTCCTCTATATACCCTATGAATTTCGAGCTGGCCGCTCTAGCGCATCCATGCGCTCGCGGCATTCGTACATCCCTGTACAGCACAGCTAGGCGCCCAGCTCGTTCATCCTCAGGAGCTTACTTAAGTAAGTGACTGGGGTGAGCGAGTGCAGGTAACAACGCTGCAGCTTGAAAGGCGACGGGTATAATTAAGGGCTCAAAATCAAATACGTAATGCCTGCCCCCCGGCAATTTGCGCCAGCATGCGTTGGCTCATGCGCTCCAGTTCCACCACTTCATTGACGCCACCGGTAGCAATCGCCTCGCGCGGCATACCGAACACCACGCAACTGGCTTCGTTCTGCGCCAAGGTATAAGCACCGGCGCGATGCATTTCCAGCATGCCCATCGCGCCGTCATTGCCCATACCGGTCAGGATCACGCCCACGGCATTGCGTCCGGCGTACTGCGCGACCGAGCGGAACAGCACGTCCACCGAAGGCCGGTGGCGATTGACCGGTGGACCATCGTGCAGTTTCACCTGGTAATTCGCCCCGCTGCGTGACAATTCCAGATGGCGATCGCCCGGTGCGATATAGGCATGGCCCGGCAGCACGCGCTCGCCGTCTTCGGCCTCTTTCACCGTGATCTGGCACAGCTTGTTCAACCGTTCGGCAAACGAACGGGTAAAGCCCGGCGGCATATGCTGGGTGATCAATAATGCCGGGCTGGTCGCCGGCAACGGCTGCAACACCTGACGGATAGCTTCAGTACCGCCGGTAGAGGCGCCGATGGCGATCAGCTTTTCACTGCTCAACAGCGGTGCATGACTGAGGATCGCCGGGGCCGGGCTGCTGGAGCGCTGCGGTAACCGCGCCTTGGCCGCCGTGCGGATTTTCTCGGCAATCAGTTCGCTGTAGGCCAGCATGCCTTCACGAATCCCCAACTGCGGTTTGGTGACGAAATCGACCGCCCCCAGCTCCAGCGCGCGCAGCGTAATTTCTGACCCCTTGCCCGTCAGTGACGACACCATCACCACCGGCATCGGCCGCAGGCGCATCAGTTTCTCAAGGAAATCGAGGCCATCCATACGCGGCATTTCGACGTCCAGCGTCAGCACCTGTGGGTTAAATTTCTTGATCAGATCGCGTGCGACCAGCGGATCCGGCGCGCTCGCCACCATCTCCATATCGGGGTGACTGTTGACGATTTCGGTCATCAACTGCCGCATCAGGGCCGAGTCATCCACGCACAATACTCTGATTTTGTTCATTACCTCTCCTTGGTCAGGCCATACACGGTCTGCCCACGCAAGTAGAAATCCCGGCTGATCTGGCTGAAGTTCTCGGAGTGACCGGCAAACATCAGCCCCCCCGGTTTAAGCAAGGGCACGAAGCGACGCAGAATGCGCTCCTGTGTCGCCTTGTCGAAATAGATCATCACGTTGCGGCAGAAAATGGCGTCAAATTGCCCCGGCAGTGCCCATTCAGGGGCCAACAGATTGAGCGACTGAAAATTCACCCGCCCCGCCAGTTCCGGTCGCACCCGCACCAACCCCTGATGCGGCCCGGTGCCGCGCAGGAAATAACGCTGCATCTGCGTCGGCGTCAGGGTGCGCAAGTCTTCCTGGCGATAAACGCCCGCTTCGGCCTTTTCCAGAACCTGGGTATCGATGTCGCTGGCCCACACCTGACAACCGGTAGCGCGTTGCCCCAGCACTTCGCTGAGCGTGATGGCGATCGAATAAGGTTCTTCACCGGTCGATGCCGCAGTGCTCCACACGCAATAACCGTTAGGCCGCTGACGCGCATGCTCCGCCAGGATCGGGAAGTGATGCGCTTCGCGGAAAAAAGCCGTCAGGTTGGTGGTCAGCGCATTGATAAACGCCTGCCATTCGGCGCTGTTCGGATCGCTTTCCAATAGCGCCAGATAGTCACCAAAATCGTTCAGGCCCAACAGTCGCAGACGTCGTACCAAACGGTTGTAAACCATCTCGCGTTTGTGCTCTGCCAGCACGATACCTGCGCGCTGGTAAATCAGCTGGCTGATACGGCGGAAATGCACATCCAGCAACGGCAGACGCTGTACCATCTGCGTCAATAAGGTCGCAGGGTCTCGGTTAGGGGTCGAGGGTGCCGGCTTCATACCATCTCACTCAATAAAAACGGGCTGCTTATGCGGTTTGACAATCTGGGGCTTCCTTTACCACGGGTGAAACTGCGTTTTGAGAGTTGGCCGGGGCGGTGAAGTTATCGTCCGCCAGGCGGAATACCGACACCGCGTCGGCCAGGGTAATCGCCTGTTCCTCCAGCGCGACGGCCGCCGAGGCCGCTTCCTCCACCAATGCGGCATTTTGTTGTGTTACCTGATCCATCTGGGTGACCGCCTGTGTCACCTGTTCGATGCCGCGGCTCTGCTCATCAGACGCCGAGGCGATCTCCCCCATAATGTCGGTCACCCGGGTGACCGAACGCACGATGTCTTGCATGGTGGCACCGGAGTTTTCCACCAGCACCGACCCTTGCTTGACGCGACTGACCGATTCGTCGATCAACCCTTTGATTTCTTTCGCCGCCTGCGCGCTGCGCTGCGCCAGGTTGCGTACTTCTCCGGCCACCACCGCAAAACCTCTTCCCTGTTCACCGGCACGCGCCGCTTCAACCGCCGCGTTCAACGCCAGGATATTGGTTTGGAAGGCAATACCGTCGATCACGCTGGTAATGGCGCCAATCTTCTGCGAACTGTTGGCGATGTCGTGCATGGTAGTGACAACGTCACCCGCCAGCTCGCCGCCCTTGGCCGCCGTGGTCGAGGCGTCACGCGCCAATTGTGAGGCCTGGCGTGCGTTATCGGCATTCTGTTTCACCGTGGCAGTCAACTGCTCCATGCTGGCAGCGGTTTCTTCCAGCGAGGCCGCCTGCTGCTCGGTACGGGAAGAGAGATCGTTATTGCCCTCGGAAATTTCCTGCAGGCCGATCAGAATCGATTCCGCCCCGTCGCGTACGGCGCCCACGGTGCCGATCAGCGACTGCTGCATACGCTGCAGGCTGGCGAACAGTTGGCTGATTTCATTACGGCCATACACCTGGATCGGCGTGGCCAGATCGCCGGCGGCAATGCGGTCAAAATGACTGCGCATGATATTCAGCGGCCGTACCAACATGTTACGCAGCCACCACATGGCGCTGCCGGTGACCACGATCAGCATCAGTACCGCACCGGCCACCAACCAGCCAGACAGGGTGAAGGAGCGCTGATTTGCCGCATTGGCTTCGCTGACGTTGGCGCTCACCAGTTGCAGATACTGGACAAAGTCGGCTTCAAACAGGTCCTGGGTTTTCTGCGTCGGCTGGTCCATAAACGCCTGCAGGTTATCGTTCTCCAGGAAACCAATCAGCTCACGCAGGGTATTGCGCAGCCGGTCATAGCTGGCCTTGGTGGTTGCGGTTAGCTGTTGTTCCTGTTCGCTGTTACGCGGTACCGCCAGGAACTGGTTGAAATAAAGGTCGGCTTTTTGCAGCGAACTGCGCGCGTTGCCCATCAGCGCATTGACCTGATCCTGCGGCAGCTTGAGCGCCGCACGGGTTCCGGCGCGGTTGAGCGTATTGCGAGCCTGTAACAGCGAGACCCAGCTCAGGCTGAGGGCATCGCGCTGCTGGCTGCCGAGGGTGATCAAATTCAGGTTGTGGTTATCAGAACGAAAAGCGGTGTACGACAAGCCGCTGGTGGCCAACTGCATAACACAAAAAGTCATCAACAACAGAAACAGACTGGTAGAGACGCGGATTCGGTTAAACACTGTGAACCTCCTTGCAGCCGGCCGGTGGCCAGCTCAGATTTCTGGCCAAGCAGGGAAAACGGGGTTTCTCCTGCTTTGTGCCAATCGGCCAACGGGGAATCGGCCTCCCCCTGACAGGAAGGAGACCCAATGCCGGTTAGAACGTTTCCCAGTTATCCTGCGGATCGCTGGCGTTCATTTTTTTATGATTGAGTACCGGAGTCACGGTTGCCTTGCTGCTGGCGGGCATTTTGAAATCATCCTGGCCTGCCGCTTTCAGACGGAATACCGCCACGGACTGGGTCAGCATGCTGGCCTGCTCTTCCAGCGCCGCGGCCGCAGAGGCGGACTCTTCCACCAACGAGGCGTTCTGTTGGGTGACGCGATCCATTTCCGCTACCGCCTGGCCGACCTGATCGATACCACGGCTTTGTTCGTCGGACGCCGAGGCGATCTCACCCATGATGTCGGTAACGCGGGTGACGGCATTGACGATATCGCCCATGGTTTCACCGGCGCTTTCTACCAGTACCGAGCCCATATCGACGCGATTGACGGAATCTTCGATCAACCCTTTGATTTCCTTCGCCGCCTGGGCACTGCGCTGTGCCAGATTGCGCACTTCGCCTGCGACTACCGCAAAACCCCGGCCCTGTTCACCGGCGCGTGCCGCTTCTACCGCCGCATTCAATGCCAGGATGTTGGTCTGGAAGGCAATACCGTCGATCACGCCGGTAATGTCGGCAATTTTCTGCGAACTACCGGCAATGTCATGCATGGTTTGCACCACATTGGCCACCACCTTGCCGCCTTTCTGCGCGGTTTCGGAGGCGCTCAACGCCAGTTGGCTGGCCTGACGGGCATTTTCGGCGTTCTGTTTCACCGTGGCGGTCAGTTGCTCCATGCTGGCAGCGGTTTCTTCCAGTGAGGCGGCCTGCTGTTCGGTACGTGAAGAGAGATCGTTGTTGCCGGCAGCAATTTCAGATGCACCGCTATAAATAGCGTCGGCCCCCTGACGCACGCCGCTAACGGTGTCGATCAGTTCGTTTTGCATATGCTTGAGGCTGGCGGCCAGCACGCCCATTTCATTGCGGCTGGTCACGGCGATCGGCTGGGTCAAATCACCGGCGGCAATCATTTTGATGTGTTCGATCATGCGGTTCAGCGGACGCACCAGAATGTGGTGAATACCGCTCCATACCAGAACAATCACCGCCAGTACCGCCAACAGCACCACCGCCAGCGTCCAGATAGCGAAATTGAAGGAGTTGTTACTGTCTTCCACTGCGCTCTGGTAAAGCTTGTCGTTATGCGCCAGGTAGGTGTTGTAGATATCTTCGAACGCGTCCTGATAGCTTTGGGTCGGCTGGTCAAAGAAGGCGTTGATTTTGCCCTCGCCCAGCAACACCGTCAGTTCGGTCAAGGCACCGTGAAGTATGCCGTATTGCTGCTTGAGCTTTTCGGCCGACTGCACGTCCTGGCGGGCATTGAGAGGAATTTTGTCATAGGCGGCATAGTGTTGCTCCGCCACCACCAGGTTGCTTTTGGCTCGCGCCAGCAGTTCGGCGACGGTGGCACCGCTGCCAATATTGTTGGTATCCATCATGTGGCGGATACCGGCACGGTTCAGCGTGTTGCGCGCCTGCAGCAGGTTGACCCAGCTTTCGTTCAGCTCGGACTGCTGCTGACGAATGGTCTGCAATACGGTGAAGTTTTCTTTGTCATTCTTCAGTGAGGAGAAGAAGAGCCCGCCTGAAACCAGCTGCAAGGCGCCAAATAACACCAGCACCAGTAACAGGCTGGTGACCACCTTCATACGATTAAACATGTTTTCCCTTGATAAATGCCCGCGCGGACAGGCCCTGATTACGTTGATTGACAGAGTTATCGGCGCGGCGGGGAAGAACTTTATGCAGGGAGGTAACTATTTTTATGTAGGTTTCAGGGCGCGGCATGCAGCGCCCCTACAGAGGGTTCGACAGATCAGGCGCTTTTCGCCACGCTGTCGACCAGGGACATCTCTTCGCTGCTCAGCAGCTTTTCGATATCCACCAGGATCAACATACGGTCACCCAACGACCCCAGCCCCGTCAGGTATTCGGTCGCCAGGGTCACGGCAAATTCCGGTGCCGGGCGGATTTGCTCGGTGGTCAACGACAGCACGTCGGATACGCCGTCAACCACAATACCCACCACCCGTTGACCAAAGTTCAGCACGATCACCACGGTGTTTTCATCGTAAGACACGTCCTGCTGAGCAAACTTCACCCGCAGGTCGATAATCGGCACAATCACGCCGCGCAGGTTGGTGACGCCTTTGATAAAGGCCGGAGTGTTGGCGATGCGAGTAACCTGATCGTATCCACGTATCTCCTGCACCTTGAGGATATCAATGCCATATTCCTCATTGCCCAAGGTAAAAATCAGGAATTCTTGCCCTACCGTTTCGCCAGCCAGTTTGCTGACGGTTGCCAGTCCTGCCATGTCATTCACCTTTAAATCAATAGATTAATTATTATGCGGCCGCGTCGGTCTGACGCTGTTCACGGTTTAGCGTTTGCAGCGCCGAGACATCGACAATCAGCGCCACGCTGCCATCGCCGAGGATCGTGGCGGCGGAAATACCCGGCACTTTGCGATAGTTGCTTTCCAGATTCTTCACCACGACCTGATGCTGACCGACCAATTGATCTACCAGCAACGCATAGCGACGACCGGCACTTTGCAGGATCACCACAATGCCCTGAGTGGCATCGGTTTTGGCACCTGCCACGTTGAACACCCGGAACAGTTCCACCAGCGGCAGATATTCGCCGCGCACCTGCAACACTCGCTCACCACCGGCCAATGGATGCAGGTCTTCGGCCTGCGGCTGCAGTGATTCCATCACCGCGTTGAGCGGCAGGATAAACACTTCGTCGTTCACCTTGACCGACATCCCGTCGAGAATTGCCAGCGTCAATGGCAGCAAAATACGGATCGCAGTACCCTTGCCTGCCTGAGAATGGATTTCTACATGCCCACCCATCTCCTGAATATTTCGCTTCACCACGTCCATGCCGACGCCGCGGCCGGACACATCGGTGACCTGTTCGGCAGTCGAGAAGCCCGGGGCAAAGATCAACATGCCGACATCTTCATCGCTCATGCTGTCACTGACCGCCAGCCCCTGCGAGGCCGCTTTGGCGAGAATTTTCTCCCGATTCAGACCGGCGCCGTCGTCGGTCACCTCGATGCAGATATTGCCACCCTGATGCTCCGCCGACAGGATCAGATTACCCACCGCCGATTTGCCGGCGGCGACGCGCGTATCAGGATCTTCAATGCCGTGATCCAGGCTGTTGCGCACCAGGTGGGTCAAGGGGTCGATGATGCGTTCGATCAGGCTCTTGTCCAGTTCGGTCGAACTGCCCTGCAGCTGCAACTCCACCTGTTTATTCAACTTGCCGGCCAGATCGCGCACCAACCGCGGGAAGCGGCTGAACACGTACTCCATCGGCATCATGCGGATCGACATCACCGACTCTTGCAGGTCGCGCGCGTTACGTTCCAACTGGCTCATGCTGTTGAGCAGGTCACCGTGATTTACCGGATCCAGGCTGCCCGAGCGCTGCGCCAGCATCGATTGGGTGATCACCAGTTCACCGACCAGGTTGATCAATTGGTCCACTTTCTCTACCGCTACGCGGATACTGGTGGATTCGCTGGCCTTGGCGCGGGGTTTGGCAACGTCGACAGCCGCAGGGGTCGGTTTGACCTCCGGTGCCGTCGCGGCGGCAGGCACTGATGTTGCGGCGACGGCTGGAACGGCTTCAGTCTGCGGCGGCGTGGCGAAGCTGATTTGCTCCGGCTCCAGCACAAAACAGAGCACCGCGCTGATGTCATCTTCGCTGGCGGAGGTCAGCAGCGTCACTTCCAGGCTGTTTTCGGTCTGCTGCGGGTTTTTCACCTCACCCAGATTTCCCAGCTCTTCGAGCATCAGCGGGACTTCGCTGGATTTGAGGCCACTCAGGCAAATTCGCATCCCGCCGTCGATCGTCGCAGGTACCGCGACGGCATGCTCCGTGGCTGGATGCGCTGCGGGGGCATCCTGTTGCTGTGCGTCCAATGCCAGCTGCCGCAATGCCTGGCAGATGTACTCAAAGCTGTCGGCGTCAGGTTTTTGCGACGTCTTATAGGCGTCCAGTTGCTCCTGCATAATGTCTTTGGTTTCCAGAAACAGGTTGATAATCTCGGTGCTCAGGCTCATTTCCTGACGCCGCGCACCATCGAGCAGGTTCTCCAGCAAATGGGTGGTTTCCTGCAGTACCGTAAAACCAAAGGTAGCCGCTCCCCCTTTGATGGAATGCGCTGCGCGGAAAATGGCGTTCAGCGGCTCAATGTCTGGCGCCAGCGGATCCAACTCCAGCAGATGTTGCTCCATATCGGCCAGCAACTCGTCTGCTTCATCAAAAAAGGTCTGATAAAACGCACTAATATCCATGCTCACGGGATCACCTCTGCTGTGAGTCGCTGTTAGTCGGTACTGGGTCAGCCGCCGGCTGCTCCGGTGCAATGAGGGTGGCCGGAGCCATCGCCGCTGGGGCCAGCGACTTTAGCTCGACCGGCTGAGCGACATCCATTGCGTTGCTTTCGCCATTTTCGTGTTCAATGCCCTGCTGGGTTTGCTTGTTCAGCACCAGCACGGTGATGCGGCGGTTGATGGCGTCATCGGCGCCGTGCTGTTTCAGGCTCATGGTGGCAGCCATGCCCACCACCCGCAGCACCTTCCCTTCCGACAGCCCACCGGCAATCAGCTCACGCCGTGAAGCATTGGCGCGATCGGCCGAAAGCTCCCAGTTGCTGTAACCCCGCTCCCCCGTGGCGTAAGGAATATCGTCGGTGTGGCCGGACAGGCTGATTTTATTCGGCAGATCATTGAGGATCGGGGCAATCGCCCGCAGGATGTCACGCATATAGCTTTCAACCTGCGCACTGCCGGTTTTGAACATCGGGCGGTTCTGGCTATCGATGATCTGAATGCGTAGACCTTCATCCATCATGTTGATCAGCAGATGTGGGCGCAGCGCTTTCAGTCGCGGATCGGACTCAATCAGCTCATCGAGCTTTTCCCGCAGCTTGTTCAACCGCAGCTCCTCGTCGCGTTTCTCAAGCGTATCAATCTGCCTTTTCACCAGCCCATCCTGCTGAGTGGGGTCATCTCCCCCGCCGGGGATCGGGCTGCTTTCCGAACTGCTCTTGTCACCGCTGGTCAGCGCCACTTTTAACGGCGTGCGGAAATATTCGGCAATTTGCGTCAGTTCCTGCGGGCTGGCGATAGCCAGCAGCCACATCACCAGGAAAAAAGCCATCATCGCCGTCATAAAATCGGCGTAAGCAATCTTCCAGGAGCCGCCGTGATGGCTGGCCTGATGCGACTTGCGTTTTCTGACCAAAACAACCGGGTGATTCTGCTTCATGCCTGTTCTTCTTCCGTCGCCTGCTGTGCCGGCGCTTTCACCCGGCGCACATGTTCTTCCAGCTCGACGAAGGACGGACGCTCGGTGGTGTACAAGGTTTTACGACCGAATTCGACGGCAATCTGCGGCGCATAGCCATTCAGGCTGGACAGTAAAGTGACCTTGATGCACTGCATCATTTTGACGTTTTCGGCGCTTTTCTGACGCAGCAGAGTGGCCAACGGCGAGATAAAACCGTAGGCCAGTAAAATACCGAGGAAGGTGCCGACCATGGCGTTGGCGATCAACGCCCCCAGCTCGGCCGCCGGGCGATCGGCCGAGGCCAGCGCATGCACCACCCCCATCACCGCCGCCACAATACCGAAGGCCGGCAACGAGTCACCGACCATTGCCAGGCTGCCTGCAGGCACCTCGCTTTCCTGTTCAAAGGTTTCGATCTCTTCGTCCATCAACGCTTCGATCTCAAACGCATTCATGTTGCCGCTCACCATCAGCCGTAAGTAATCGGTAATAAACTCTACGAGGGTGTTATCGGCAAGAATGCGCGGATAATTAGAGAAAATTTCACTTTCTTGCGGATTATCAATATCGAATTCGAGGGACAGCATGCCCTGCTGACGAGATTTGGCCAGCAGCAGGAAGAGCAGCGCCATCAGGTCCATGTATAAATCTTTGCTGTATTTCGAACGACGCATCAGCTTGGGGATGGCACGCAGCGTGGATTTTATCGCCTTACCGTTGTTGCCGACGATAAAAGCACCGATACCCGCGCCGCCGATAATCAAAAATTCTGCCGGCTGATAAAGCGCGCCCAGATGGCCCCCCACAATCAGGTAGCCCCCAAAGACCGCACCCAATACCACGAGATAACCCAAAATAACTAGCACACGCATTCCTTAAATTAACAATGTGGATGGAAGGTGGGATAAGCGCGCGTTTGAGACGCACCGACGCAGCAGTCTGGGCTGCGTCGATGGGTTCGGTATGCCGAACCTTGCGTGTCACAAATCGATTTAAATCTGGATAAACCGGCGCTGTCGCCGGCTCAAATCGCGCGTTTAACCTGCTCGTCCAGCAGTTGAGGAATAATATCGGCCAGTTGCGGCGAAAGTTTACGTCTTTTTACTGCGCGGGATGGGGGCTGGCATAAACTGCATACAAAACTGTTCAACGGCTGGTGCGCGTGGGTGATGAAAGTGCCGCCGCAGCAGTTGCAGGCAGAGAGCTGCAGCATGCCGCTATCGACGAAACGCACCAGCGTCCAGGCTCGGGTCAGCGCCAATAACGGCGCCTCACCCGGTTGGTGTGGACACTGTTCCAGATACAAACGATAGGCTTTAATCACCGCCTCAACGCCAGTGCAGTGCCCACTCTTCATCAGGAAACTGTAGGCGTTATAAAACATCGATGAATGGATGTTCTGTTCCCAGGTCATAAACCAGTCGGTCGAGAACGGCAACATCCCTTTCGGCGGTGGACTGCCGCGCAATTCTTTATACAGTTTGATCAAACGTCCGCGGCTGAGCTGAGTTTCGCTTTCCAGCATCTGCAAACGGGCGCCCAGCGTTATCAGCTCCATTGCCAGCTGAATATCCTTGGCTTCCTGAACAATACTTTTCTCTGCCATCTTCAAGCTCTTTTCTTCGTCGCACTACCGTCTTTAGCCGATAGTTCTTGCAGTAAGTGGCTTGATAGCAAAATGCCGGTATGGATTTGCTGCAGATCGTCCACGCGCGATTCTTTCGTCAGGCGCTCGATCGTCTGGTGATCGTTAAAACGGAAATGGCAGACCAACTGGTTGGTCTCAGCCAGTTTAACCATTTGTGGCAACGTGAGTTGAGCAAGCGCATCAGCCATGGTCTCGTCGATCCCCAGACGGAACATTGCCGATGCTTTCTCATCATTAATCAGACGCTGTGCTAAAAGTAAATATGACAAATTGATGTCATAAATATGCTTAAGTAATTCAGACGTACCCATATTCCCCATCCCGACAGACTATGTTTAAAAACATACGCTGGGTGATAATTTTTATCGCCCGTGACCTGGGTTTGTTCCCTAAGTTGGCAAATGAATCCCTGAATAACGACCGTTATAAATTTATCAACATCACTAATTTCGAACCGTCATTCAGTATTTGATACGTTTAACCTACGTGTATGGATGTACAGCATTTTGCTTCAGCAGTGTGTAATCACTGTGAAACTATTTTTACAAAATTAATAAGATTATTCCTAATGCAGCGCAACTCTACCCCCGAACCGTTAGCACACACAATGTAAGTGAGCGGCAATTTTAAATACAATGTGATCTAAGTCACAAAAATAAAAAATAATTAAGCCAAATATCTCAATCTCCGCCTGTTTTATCATCTTTTTTTTGACCAAAAAACAACCATAAGTAAAAAAACGTCTTAAAAACAATGCATATAAGCCAAAAAAATATCTTTTTTAGATCAATTCGAACAAAAGCATTACCAAACTAAAATAACAGAACAAAAATCTGCTCGTAGCCGATAAAGACAGTATAAGTAACCGTTTAATAAGCTATAAACTATCCACCCTGAAAAGTAACGCACGTAAACTATGAGGTTATGAGGTTTCGGATTTGACTTAAATTCAGCGTCATAGGTTGTTTTAATTTTCATCTATTGTTCTTATTTAGTTAACAATAGCTCGATTAGGTTGTGAACAAGAAAACAGACGTAACGATATATTTCCAGGTTAAGGGGATAAAAAAGGCAGGTTTCGATGTTTTTTTGTGAAAAGTATTCCAAAACGTTTTATCGGCAATATTAATTTAAACTTTAATGATTTTTTATCGAAAGTTGAAAAATGACTTAAAGCTCAGCTGATATTTATCAGTCAATAGAGGTCACTATCACTCTTATAAATCAAAATGCAGTTTCGTTTTATTTTATACCCGCGTTTCATTTATATCCCGTGGATGTGAAGTTGCCGCCAGACGGTCAGTCCATCTGTTTCGCTCAGGGCCGGGTATAGCGCATGCAACATCCGCGCTTACGCAATGGAAAGATCCCATGACGTGATCTCGGGATCCAGGGCCTGCACGCCGCAGAACGCATTGGTTGGGGGGAGCCTTTCCGGCCTCGAGCACCTGAATTGATGGGACCTGGGACTTTCCCTATTTTGCATGCCGATCGACAGCCAGGCATTGCCGACAATCCACGGGCATATTATTATTCGCAATGCAGGGTTACCTTGCACTCAGCTATCTATTACCGTATTGAAATTTATTTATTTGAAATTAATTTTTCAGGCCTTACATCACACTCTTTTGCTACTGTCTCGATGACAGGGTGATGTTTCTTCGTCCCACTACAACGAGTAACAGGTTATATTTTAATCATGACAGATACCCTGGATTACCTGATGACATTCCGGAAATGCACCAGCCTGGACAGCGTAGAGAAAGTGTACGACAAACTTAACTACTCCATTGATAATGACATTGAAATCAGCAACATGTACCGTGCTGCCGATCATCGCCGGGCAGAGCTGGTTGCAGGAAAACTGTTCGATTTGGGCAAGGTGCCCAAATCGCTGTGGGCACAGGTGCTATAATTTTCTTTAATTACACGCGCGTGCCTGTTTATCATTTATTGCTAAATAACGGCAAGGTCCCATGATTTAATGACGCGCGTGATACAAAACACATTTATTCGTTTCGCCAGGTTCTACCCTTTACCCTAACAACAGGAAACAGGAGTGGAAGATGGGATATCAAAACGTTTTGGTTACCGTCGCCGTGGCGGCAGACAGCCACCGCCTGGTAGAAAAAGCCGTCTCCATAGTGCGCCCCTACAATGGCAAAATCACCCTGCTGAGCATGATCGCCAATCCAGAAATGTACAATAACTTCGCCGGGCCGATGCTGGGCGATCTGCGTGCGTTAATGGAGGAAGAAACACGGCTGTTTATGGAAGAATTACGCCTGCGGGCTGATTATCCAATAGCCGATACGTTGATCGTCCACGGCGAGTTGGGGGATAGCCTTAACTACGCCAGCCGTCAGCAACCTTTTGATCTGGTGGTTTGCGGCAATCATTGCGACAGCATGATGAACAAGGTTTCCTGCTCTGCAGCACGCTTTATCAATACCAGTCATATCGACGTACTGATCATTCCTCTTTAACGCTGAGCACATTCGGCTATTTCCTCTGGCCAATGATTGACTAGACTTGGGACTCCATCCGCATAAGGAATGTCTGATGTCCCAGTCTATGCAACACAACCGCCGTTTTTTACTCGCCTCACGCCCGCATGGTGAGCCTACCGCAGACAATTTCCGCCTGGAAAAAGTGGCGACGCCGCAACCCGCTGCTGGCCAGGTACTGTTACGCACCGTCTATCTGTCACTGGATCCCTACATGCGCGGTCGGATGAGCGATGCCCCTTCTTACGCGCCACCGGTAGAGATCGGTGAAGTGATGGTTGGCGGCACGGTATCGCGTGTTGTTGCGTCACAGCATCCCGACTTCAAACCCGGTGACTGGGTGTTAGGCTACGACGGCTGGCAGGATTATGCTTTATCTGACGGCAGCGGCTTGCGTAACCTCGGTCCGGACCAGAAACACCCTTCCCGCCTGCTCGGCGTGCTGGGCATGCCGGGCTTCACCGCCTATATGGGCCTGTTGGATATTGGTCAGCCGAAACCCGGTGAAACCCTGGTGGTCGCTGCCGCCAGTGGCGCTGTCGGTTCAGTCGTCGGGCAGGTCGCCAAACTGAAGGGTTGCCGCGTGGTTGGCGTAGCCGGCGGTAAAGAAAAATGCCGCTATGTAATAGAAGAGCTGGGTTTCGACGCCTGTGTCGATCATCGGGCGCCTGATTTTGCCGAGCAGCTGGCCGCCGCCTGCCCGCAAGGTATCGACATTTACTACGAGAACGTTGGCGGCGCGGTGTTTGATGCGGTGATCCCGCTGCTCAATACCCAGGCGCGTATTCCGGTGTGCGGCATTATCGCCCACTACAACGCCACCGACTTGCCTGCCGGCCCGGATCGCCTGCCGATGCTGCAGGGGCTGATCCTGCGTAAACGCATCCGCATGCAGGGTTTCATTATTTTTGATGACTATGCAGAAGGCTTTGGCGAATTCCTGCAGCAGATGGGTGAATGGATCGAGCAGGGAAAAATCAAATTCCGTGAAGATCTGGTCGACGGACTGGAGAATGCGCCACAGGCGTTCATCGGCCTGCTGCAAGGCAAGAACTTCGGCAAGCTGGTGATCCGCGTCGGCGACGAATAACGCTAAAACCGGCAGGGGTCGAACATGAGTTCGACCCGATTTAACCCATTGGTTGCAGTTGTAGGTTCCCGCCGTATGCGACACCCCAGCCGGAATGCCTGATTGACGTAAATGGCGCACAATCGCCTTCACCGGCAGCGTAAAAAATAGCCCACCGGCCGCCCTCCATCATCGCTATATCTATTGGTTGTTTACCGGCATTATCAGGAATACGGGCATCGATCAGGTTGATGACCACCCGCTCAATCGAAATTTCTCCTCGCCCCCCGCCAGTCCCAGGCAGACAACCCCCTTTGGGCGCAACTCTTCAATCGCGTGAATGAGCTGCTGGTTGGGCAAACCCAACACGCAAGCCCATTGACGTACCACCACCTCCGCAACCGCCACCTGTTCCCCGGCCAGAGCTTGCGCGACCTGCCATGAAGGATGCAGGTGGATTTGCGTCCAGACAAATAGGAATCCTCCTAAATTACATTCCAAATATTTATATATTTAATCATATTTACCCTGCAAATGGTAAACACATAAAACAGCCTGTCACTTTTTTTTCGTTAGAAAATAGTTGTTATTTAAGTACATTAACTTAAGTGTTACATATTTATTTCATGGTATTACCAATACTCCAAAAAAGCACGCCACGGAAGCATGCAACTCATAACACAATGTTTTATATGAATAAAAAATAAAATACGCGTGAGGTAACGAATTGAAAATTGATCCAGAAGGTTATTTTGCAAATTTTCAGGGCTATTGTAGACTGCAAATTCTTTGTTTATATGTAAACTTTGTTAAATTTTTCGTCAGCCCATGTCTCAAATCGTGACAGATACGCTATCGAGAACGCGCGTCAACTCTCGTGCGGTAGCTATGTCTAAAGCCAGGGACAGTACGAATTATCTTATCATTTCTCAATTTCACCCATCCTGTTTAGTCGCGGTTTAAGAAGCTTTCGGGAGGGGAGATTTACTGGGATTTTGAGCCTTGAAAACCTGTCCACCCCTCGACAAAACCACGACGTACAAGCAGCCAAAACATCAAGATTGTGAAGTAGCCTGATATCTATTAAACCGAAAAACGGGATTGTTTTTGAGCGATACAGCCAGCTGTTCGTTGATATCTACAGGAAGCCTGACACACACAATGAAACTCATAAAAACATTGCGTCCAAGCGTACCTTATCGTTCTTGCCTCTGGCAGGAACAACATCACCCGGATGTCTCCATTTTGGTGCTAACCGACATGGGGGTCTCCCCGCGTCTGCGCCCTGAGCCTGAACTACGGCAACTCGCCAGCGAGGAGCTACGGCTTACACAGTGGCGTCCTCAGCTCGTCATTCTCAAAACCAATCTCCATCTGCAAAACGCCACGACTGCGTTGGGCATATGCACCACGCCCAGTCGGTCAGAGATATTGCTGTTTTCCCCCTGAAATAGACGTTTTTATTACACAGCCCTTCATTTCATTTCTGCCCATAAAAAGATCAAAGAGGATATTGTGAAAACACGGATTGCCCTAACGCTGCTAGCCGCCCTGACGCTCGCCGGTTGTTCTACCCCACCACCACCACCGGCTCTTAATATCAACGCCCTGATCAGCAGCGAAGTGGATGGCGTCAAACTTCAGCACCGCGCAGCCATCAAGGCCCCGCAACAGTTCAAACCGATCGGCAAGGAATACCGCATTCTGTACGCGGCCAGCATCATGAGTAGCCCGGGTTACAACGGCAGCGCCGTCGGCAGCTTGGACAATGCCGCCGCTTTCTATGTGTTGGGGGAAGTCGAAAATCATTGGCTGGCGATCGCCGAGGCCGAAGGTGGAAACCTGATGGGCTACATCCAGACCAACGCCGGCGTGCCAGTTTCGCGCTACAAATCGACGCTGCGTAAAGATTTACCGCGTCGTAATCGCGCGCCCCGGCAGGACTGCGTGAAAGTCGGCGGTGACAGCAAAGCCTGTAAAGACAGCGGCTCTGCCACCTGGATACTCCAGTAGTTTCCCCCTGGTTGACGAGACTCACCATGATAACAATACCCACCACCTCCCGCTGGTGCGGGATAGTGTTCCTGCTATTGGGCGCATTGGTGCTCAACGGCTGCATGTCCTCTGCCAAGAGCGTGCCCTCGCGTTATAGCCTGGTCTTCGATGCCGATAGCCAGGTAAACGCCGCGGCAGGCCAACGGCCAGCACCAATAAAAATACGTGTACTGCTGTTACGTTCCGATGCGGAATTTATGGACGCCGACTTCTTCAGCCTGCAGAGCGATGCCAAAAGCGTGCTCGGCGCCAGCCTGCTGGACAGCGATCAATTCTTCCTGACGCCGGGCCAGAGAGGAAAAAAACTCGGCGGCCAAAGTACGCTTGAGACCCGTTATATCGGCATCATCGCCGAATACCAGAACCTCGATGGCAAAGCCTGGCGAATTTCACTGCCGCTGCCGGAACCGACCGAGACCAATTTCTACAAGGTGTGGCAATTCTCGCCGGATGAGCTGGAAGCCCACATCGTGGCAGGCATTAATGGCCTGCGCACCATGAAAGATCCTGACTGACCCGCCGCAATGCCCAAGCGAAGTAACTATAGGTGTGACCATGAAAGATGCTCATAAGGTCGTCTGGACTGAAGGGATGTTTTTACGCCCCCATCATTTCCAGCAGGCGGAAAACTATCTCGAAAGCTACATGCGTAATTGGGGCCAGGCTCACCAAGGCTGTTTCTGGGGCTTCCTCCATCTGGATTTGGATCAAACCCTGCGGCGTCAGGGCAAAATTGCACTTAACGCCGCCAGCGGCATCATGCCGGACGGTACCCCGTTTCGTTTCTCCGGTGCCCAACAGGCACCCGCCCCGCTGGCCATTGCCGAAAACAAGACCGGCGAAAACGTGGTTCTGGCATTGCCAACCTACCGCGCGGGCCGTGAAGACGTGATTTTTCAGGAAGCGCCGGACGCGCTTGCGCGCTATATGGCCTATGAAAAAGAAGTCGACGATCTGAACGCCGTTTCGGTCGGCAGCGCGGCATTGCAGTTTGGTCAGTTGCGTCTGCGTCTGATGCTGGAAAGCGAACTCAATGCCGAATGGACCGCCCTCGGCGTTACCCGGGTGCTGGAAAAACGCGGTGACGCCAGCCTGCGTCTCGATCAGGTGCAAATTCCGCCGATGCTGAACTGTCAGGGAAGCCCGGTGCTGAAAACCTTTATCAACGATCTGCAAGGCCTGCTGCAACAGCGCAGCCAGCAGATGAGTCAGCGCCTGCTGCAACCGGGGCGCGGCGGCAGTTCCGAGATGGTCGATTTCATGCTGCTGCAGCTGATTAACCGCCATCTCGGCCAGGTGAGCCACGCTTACCATCTCGATCACCTGCACCCGGAACGCCTGTTCGCCGACTGGCTACAGTTCGCCACCGAGCTAGCCAGTTTCTCGGCGCAGCGCACACCGGAAGCCCGGCTGCCGGTGTATGACCATGACAATCTGGCGCTGTGTTTCGGCAAGTTGATGCTGTTGCTGCGCCAGGGGCTGTCGGTGGTGCTGGAAGACAACGCCATCCAACTGACGCTGGTCGAACGCTCGCATGGTCTGAACATTGCCACCGTACAAGACACCAAAATGATGCGCGATTTCGGCTTCGTGCTTGCGGTACGTGCCGATGTCGCCGCCGAAGTGCTGCTGACTCACTTCCCGGCGCAAATGAAGATTGCCCCGGTAACGCGTATTCGCGATCTGGTGCAGTTGCAACTACCAGGCATCGGGCTGCGCACCATGCCGGCGGCACCACGCCAGATCCCCTATCACGCGGGTTATACCTATTTCGAATTGGAAAAAGGCGGCGACCTGTGGAAGCAGATGGAAAAATCCAGCGCCTTCGCTCTGCACCTGGCCGGTGACTTCCCGGGTCTGGATATGGAATTCTGGGCGATTCGCAGCCATACGGACCGGTAACCTATGACTCAGGAAAATAACATGACGCCGGCCGGCAACCCGTTGGTAGAAGCCGCGAACCCTTTGCTGAACGCCATTTCGCAAATCCGCCAATCTGCCACCCACGCCAATCCGACGCAGTTGCGCCAGCAACTGATCGATAAAGTTCGCCATTTCGAACTCCAGGGCCAGCGCGCCAATCTGCCGTATGAAGTGATTATCGGCGCACGTTATTGCCTGTGTACCGCGCTGGACGAAGCCGCCGCGCTCACACCCTGGGGCAGCAGCAGCGTCTGGTCCGGCAGCGGGCTGTTGGTCACTTTCCATAACGAAACCTGGGGCGGAGAGAAATTCTTCCAACTGCTGGCCAAGCTGTCGCAAAGCCCGCGTGAACACATCCAACTGTTGGAACTGATTAACTTCTGCCTGCTGCTGGGGTTCGAAGGCCGCTATAGAGTCATGGAGAATGGCCGCTCGCAGTTGGAAACCATGAAGCAACGCCTGCTGCAATTGATCCGCTCGGTACGCGGTGGTTACGCCCCGCCCCTGTCCCCCAACGCACTGGATCTGCCGGTACAGCAAAAATTGTGGCGTCCCCTGGTGCCATTGTGGGCCTGCGTGGCACTGACCGGTTTTCTGGCGTCATTGCTGTTTATCGCCCTCAACTGGCGGCTGGGCGACAGCACCAGTCCGGTGCTGGCAGCCATTTATCAAACCAACCTGCCACAGGTTGCCATCAGCAATCCGGCACCGGCAGCACCGCCGACGCTGAGCCTGAAAAGTTTCCTGCGGAAAGAAATTGCCGAAGGGCTGGTGGTGGTGCGTGACGAAGCGCAGCAGAGCGTGGTGATCCTGAAAGGGGATGGCCTGTTCGACTCCGCCGCGACGACGGTGCGCGGCAACTATATCCCGGTGATTGACCGTATTGCCGCAGCAATGAACGGCGTTAGCGGCAAGATCCTGGTCACCGGCTACAGCGATAATCTGCCGATCCGCAGCGCGCGCTTTGCTTCCAACTGGGAGTTGTCACTGGCACGCGCCGACGCGGTCAGCGCCCAACTGCAGAAACACCTCGACAACCCGCAACGGGTGAAGGCGGAAGGCCGCGGTGAAAGTAACCCGGTCGCACCGAACAATAGCAAAGTGAACCGCGCGCTGAATCGCCGGGTAGAAATTACGCTGTTGGTTGCGCCAGAAAATACCCAGGCGGAAATCAACGGCTTGCCGCAAGGAAACGGAAAGTAATGCTCAGTACGTTATTCTCCATCATCACCAGCCGCCTGTTATGGGGCTTTGCCGGCATTACCGCGCTGGCGTTCATCATCTGGATGATCGGCCCGTTGGTGGCTATCGGCGATTATCGGCCGCTGGAGCCAGAACTCAACCGTCAGTTAACCATCGGCGCTATCTATCTGATCTGGTTCCTGTGCCGCATTATTCCACGTATCTACAGTGCCTGGTTCAACCGCCGTCTGCTGAGTAACCTGCGTGCCGCCGAAGACGTTCCGGCTGAAAACGGCAAGCCGGTGGCCAAACAGGATGAACAGCTGGCCCAGCGCTTTGATGAAGCGGCGCAATTGTTGAAGAAAGCCCGCTTTGCACCGGGCCAGGGGGACAGCAAACACCGCTGGATGACCCGCTTCAGCAGCCAATATCTCTACCAGCTGCCGTGGTATGTGATCATCGGTGCGCCGGGTGCCGGTAAAACCACCGCGCTGGTCAACTCCGGCCTGCATTTTCCGCTGGCGGATCGCTTCGGCAAGTCTGCCCTGCGCGGTGTGGGTGGTACCCGTAACTGTGATTGGTGGTTCACCAATGACGCCGTACTGCTTGATACCGCCGGTCGTTATACCACGCAGGAAAGCCAGCGTGAGGAAGACGCCGACGAATGGAAAAGCTTCGTCGGCCTGCTGAAAAAATACCGTACCCGTCAGCCGATCAACGGCGTGATGGTGACCATCAGCATTGCCGATCTTTTGAGCGAAAGTGCCGATGCCCGCGCCGCGCAGGCCAGCTCGCTGCGTAAACGTCTGATTGAGCTGCATGAACAGTTGGGGATCCATTTCCCGGTTTATGTGTTGGTGACCAAGACCGACCTGCTTAATGGCTTTATGGCCTATTTCAGCGGCTTTGATAAAGCGCAGCGCGAACAAATCTGGGGGTTCACCTTCCCCTATGAGGCATCACGTCAGCCAGATTTCAATCTGAATGCCACCTTCGAACAACAGTATGGTTTGCTGCAGCAGCGGCTGGATGCCGCGCTGCCCGAGACCTTGCTGGTTGAACATGATGGCTGCCAGCGCGCTGAAAGCTACCTGTTCCCGCAGGAATTCGCGGCCCTGCGCCCGTTGCTGGGCCAGTATCTGGAACAGGTGTTTGCCACCTCCAGTTTTGAAACCCGCTTTACCCCGCGCGGTATTTACTTCACCAGCGGTACCCAGGAAGGTCTGCCGTTCGATCGGGTGATGGGCGAACTGAACCGTTATCTGCAATTGCCGACGGCGAGCAGCCAACCGCACGCCAACCCGGCCTGGAACCATGTGGACCCGGCCGCGCCAATTCCGGCTGGCAAAGGCCAAAGCTTCTTTCTGAAAGACACGCTGGAATCGGTGATTTTCCAGGAGTCCGGGTTGGCGGGCAGCAACCGCTGGTGGGAATACCGTAACCGCGCGGTGCATTGGGCGGGCTATATCCTGCTGGCGGCCTGCCTGGCGATCCTGGCGATTTTCTGGTTCACCAGCTACAGCAACAACAAGGCTTATCTGGCTGAAGTGGCCACCAAGGTGCCCGGCGTAGAACGGCAGGGGCTGGGTCTGACGCAGTTGGGCAACGGCGATATGCTTACGCTGCTGCCGTTCCTCAACAGCGTGCTGCATTTGCCGGACAGTCAGAACTTCTCGCTGGAAGATCCCCCGTTCACCTATCGCATGGGGCTGTATCGTGGCGATCAGGTCAGTGATGCCAGCGACTCGCTGTATCAGAAAGCGCTGAAGGAATTGCTGCTGCCGCAGGTGGCACAGCAGATCGCCACCACGCTGCGCAACGACAACCACGGCGATGCCGATTTCAGCTATGAAGCGCTGAAGGCCTATCAGATGCTGTATCTGCCGAAACAGTACGACGGCAAATTCCTGCACGCCTGGGTAATGCTCAACCTGCAACGCAACCTGCCGCAGGGCAGCACCCAGAAACAGCTGCAGCAGATTGAATGGCACCTGAGCCAACTACTCGACGAGCAGATCCAGGCTTCGCCTTACGCCAAAGATGACCTTATGGTGGAACAGGCGCAGGCCGCGCTAAACCGTGCGCCCCTGTCACAGCGGGTGTACGGCCGCCTGAAGCGCCTGCTGCTAAAGCAAACCGAGATTAAACCGGTCAGCCTGGTTGACCTGGCCGGCCCGCAGACCGAACTGGCGTTTTCGCGTAAAAGTGGCAAGCCGGTGACCGACGGGGTACCGGGCCTGTTTACCTCTCGGGGCTATTGGAAAACCTTCAACGACAATATTGATCCGGTGTCCGATACCCTGCGTCAGGAAGATGTTTGGGTGCTGAACAGCAAAACCCCGGCTCAGAAAAACGCCGAGTTGATCAAAACCATTCGCCAACTGTACATGCAAGACTTTATCAGCGCCTGGGATGAACTGCTGGGTGATATTCAGTTGGCCAATATCGGAAACCTGAGCCAGCGCATCAGCAGCGCACGCTTGTTGTCAGGCACCCCTTCACCGATGCGTAACCTGCTGATTAACGTCAGCAAGAATGTCACCCTGCGCGACGAGAAAAGCACCGCTGACTCCCGTTCGCTGCTGGATAAAACGGAAGACCGGCTGAGCCAGAGTGCCAACCACCAACTGGAAGTCCTGTTCACCAATCGACCGGCCAACGCCGACGGCGATGTCTCTGCCCAGCCTGAACAACTGGTGATGGCGCATTTCGCCGCATTATTGGCGTTGGCGCAAAGTCAGGGGGAAGGCAACAAGGCGATCCCGTTCGACAGCGTGCTAAAACAGGTTGATGAGTTGTACAGCTATCTGACCGCGGTTCAGGGCGCGGCCAACAGCGGCATGTCGGCACCGCCCAGCGATATCATCCCGCGCTTGCAGGCCGAGTCCGGTCGTTTACCGGTCCCCTTCAAACAGATGTTGCTGTCGCTGGCGATTGGTGCCAGCAGCGACACGCAACGCAAAGAGATGGAAAACGTCAAGAAACGCATCAGCGTCGAAGTCGGCAGCTTCTGCCGCCAGGCGATTGCCGGACGTTATCCTCTGGTCGCCCGGGCGCGTCAGGAAGTGACGCCAGACGATTTGGCACGCATGTTTGCCCCCAACGGCGGGCTGATGGACAGCTTCTTCCGTGACAATTTGCAGGGCAAGGTCGACACCACCCGCGCCAACTGGCGTTTCACTCCCGGCGTAGACGGCAAAACGCTGCCCGGCGGCGAAGGCATCCTGCGTTCATTTCAGCAGGCGCAACGCATTCGTGACGCCTTCTTTGCCAACGGCACCGCGACACCGTCTTACCGCGTGACCGTTCGACCGGTACGGATGGATAACGACATCCTCAACCTGACGCTGGATATCGACGGGCAACTGTTCAAATACAGCCACGGGCCGCAGGTGCCTCTGGTGATCAGTTGGCCGGGTACCCGCAATACCAATCAGGTGCACCTGCAGCTGGCGCTGGCCAACGGCTCCACGGCCAGCCTGGTCACCAGTGGCCCCTGGGCGCTGAACCGTTTGGTGGATATGGCGCAGACTTCTGCTGGCGGTAGCAGCCTCGGCCGTCAGGCCACCTTTAACCTGGATGGCCACCGCGTAACGCTGGAGTTTACTCCCAACAGTATCCGCAATCCGTTCCAGTTACCGGCATTCTCCTGCCCGTAGCCCCGAAAGGACAAGATGATGAGCAATGACCTGAGCCCGACCACAAGCATTGGCTGGTATGGCAAGATCCCTTCCGCCGGTGACTTCCTGCAGCGTCGCCTGCCGGATATGGTGGTTAACAATTGGGCCCACTGGTTTCATAACGGCCTGGTGAATCTGCAGCGTAATCCACCAGCACCGGGCCTGAACGGAAATCCTTTCAGCAATGCACCTGTGTGGAACTTCGTCATTCCGGCCACGCTTGGCAGTCAGTATGTCCAGATGGGCTGCCTGCTGCCCGCGCGTGACCGGGTGGGACGTCATTACCCGATCTGCGCCCTGCGCCTGTTCTGCCAGCAAGACTGGCGAACCCAGCAGTTGAACATGGCGGCGGAATGGTACAACCAACTCGGCCACCGGTTGCTCAATGGCGTGCGCAACGGTTTTTCCACCGAGCAGCTCGACCGTTCGCTGCTGGAAATTCCTGCGCTGCCGATCCCACCGGCGGAGGCGGATTCCGAGATCCTGTCGATTATCGGCTTCCAGCATCCGGACGTGCCCGGTCTGGGCTGGCAACAGGCGGCCGACTGTTTCGACCCGGCGCAATACACCAGTTTCTGGTGGACCAATCAGGCCGATGGGCATCCGCTCTATACCCATGTGCACAGTGGCAACCTGACCGTGCAACTGTTCTCTCTGCTGTTTGAGCCCAATGGCTGGGCGCGCCCCGGCCGTGGCGGCCAATATCCGCAGATGTTTGATTAACCTCGCCTGCTAAAGGACATTTTATGGCTATCGACACCCTGTTAGCCCCGGTTGACGCAGAAAAGCCCTGCGGCGAAAACCTGGAATATGACACCGACTTTCTGGCGATGGAGCAGGCTGCGACCGGTAAAAGCGAGCAGCAGTTCGGCAGCACCATCATTCCGGCTGAAGCGCCGGACTGGGTGCAGGTGGAGCGGCTCGCGACCACACTGCTGACACGCACCAAAGATTTACGGGTAATGCTGTGCCTGACCCGCGCCTGGACGCAGCTGCGCGGATTGCAAGGCTACGCCGACGGTCTGATGCTGATCCACCAGGCACTGGAGCGCTACTGGGATTCGCTGCTGCCGCTGCTGGAGTTCGACGGCGAGGCTGACCCGCTGTTTCGCATCAACGTGCTGGCCGATCTCGGCGACAAGGCCGCGCTGACCACCAGCGTGCGCGCTGCGCCGTTGCTGAAAGGGGCAACCGGTGAAATCTCGCTGCGCGACGCCGGGGCATTGCTCGACGGCAGTAAGCTCGAGTGCCCTACCTTTCCTGGCGGCCGTGCGCGCCTGCAGGATGAACTGTCCCAGCCGGAGCGCCCGGAAGCGCAATTGGTGATGCGTATTGCCGACACCCTCGGTGCCATCCGTACTACGGTCACTCGCCATTTAGGCGAAAGCGCCCTGCCGGAAATGCACAACCTGACAAAAATTTTCACCCTGGTCGCTCAGTTCGGCCAGGACAGCGCCCCGGTCGGCGAGTCAGCCGAACAGCCAGATGACGCCGCCGTACCACCGACGAGCGCTGCCGCAGCGGCCCCGGCCGCCACGCTCAACTGGCGCAGTGCGCAAATTCAGTCACGCGACGACGCCCAACTGATGCTGGACAAGGTAAAACACTATTTCCGTCTTCATGAGCCCAGCCATCCGGCACCGCTGATGATCGACCGGGTACAGCGGCTGATTGCACTGGACTTTATGCAAATAATCCGCGATTTGGCACCCGATGGTCTTAACCAACTGGAGACCATTCTGGGTCGCCCCGATAACGAGGAGAACAACTAGCCGCCGATCCCTTTGTTCTCTTAACGACACTCATAACCGCATTTGAACCTGACTCTCCAAGCCGGAAGAGGCGCGTTCCCAATCGCCATTAGATGGAGTAAATCATGCCAAACTCGAAATCCCGTAGCGGGCAGAAATTTATCGCCCGCAACCGCGCACCGCGCGTACAGATTGAATACGATGTCGAAATTTATGGCGCAGAGCGCAAAATCCAGTTGCCGTTCGTCATGGGCGTGATGGCGGACCTGGTGGGGAAATCGGTTGATCCACAGGCGAGCGTTGATGAGCGCAAGTTCCTGGAGATCGACATCGACAACTTCGATGAGCGCATGAAATCGTTGAAACCACGGGTTGCCTATCAGGTCGACAACACCCTGACCGGCGAAGGCAAGCTGAATATCGATCTGACGTTTGAAAGCATGGAAGACTTCTCCCCTGCGGCAATTGCCCGCAAGGTGGACGCGCTGGATAACCTGCTGGACGCCCGCACCCAGCTTTCCAACCTGTTGTCTTATATGGACGGTAAAAACGGCGCTGAAGAACTGATCTCTAAAATCTTGCAAAACCCGGCTTTACTGCAATCCCTGACCGATGCGCCGAAACCGGCCGCCACGGACGACAACAATCAGCGTGAGGACTAATCGATGAGCAACTCGCCTCAGCAACAAAAAACGCTGCAGACCAGCGAAGCTTTCTCCAGCGATGAATTCAGCGCGCTGCTGAACAAAGAGTTTCGCCCCAAGACCGATCAGGCCAAGGAAGCGGTGGAAAATGCGGTAAAAACCCTGGCGCAACAGGCGCTGGAAAACACCGTGACTGTCTCCTCTGACGCCTATCGCACCATTCAGGCGCTGATCGCCGAAATCGACGAAAAGCTGTCGCAACAGGTTAACCAGATTATCCACCACGCTGAATTCCAGAAGCTGGAAGGTGCCTGGCATGGCCTGCACTATCTGGTCAACAACTCCGAAACCGACGAAATGCTGAAAATCCGCTTTATGAGCATTTCCAAGCAGGAGCTGGGCCGCACGCTGAAGCGCCATAAAGGCGTGGGCTGGGACCAGAGCCCCATCTTCAAGAAAGTGTACGAGGAAGAGTACGGCCAGTTCGGCGGCGAACCCTTCGGTTGCCTGGTGGGCGATTACTACTTCGACCACAGCCCACAGGACGTAGAGTTGCTGGGCGAGATGGCGAAAATCAGTGCCGCCTCCCACTGCCCCTTCATCGCCGGTACCGCACCGAGCGTGATGCAGATGGAATCCTGGCAGGAGCTGTCCAACCCACGCGATTTGACCAAGATCTTCCAAAATACCGAATACGCCGCCTGGCGCAGCCTGCGTGAATCGGAAGATGCCCGCTATCTGGGCCTGGTAATGCCGCGATTCCTGGCACGCCTGCCGTATGGCATCCGTACCAATCCGGTTGACGAGTTCGACTTCGAGGAAGAAACCGACGGCGCGAACCACGGTAACTACACCTGGACCAACGCTGCCTACGCCATGGCCGCCAACATCAACCGCTCGTTCAAAGAGTTCGGCTGGTGTACCGCGATCCGTGGGGTCGAGTCAGGCGGTGCGGTGGAGAACCTGCCGTGCCACACCTTCCCGAGCGATGACGGCGGCGTGGACATGAAGTGCCCGACCGAGATCGCCATCAGCGATCGTCGTGAGGCCGAGTTGGCCAAGAACGGCTTCATGCCGTTGGTGCACCGGAAAAACTCCGACTTTGCCGCCTTTATCGGTGCCCAGTCGCTGCAAAAGCCAGCCGAATACTACGACGCCGATGCGTCTGCCAATGCTCAGCTTTCCGCCCGTCTGCCTTATCTGTTCGCCTGCTGCCGCTTCGCGCACTACCTGAAGTGCATCGTCCGCGACAAGATCGGTTCCTTCCGCGAGCGCGATGATATGGAGCGCTGGTTAAACGACTGGATCATGAACTACGTGGATGGCGACCCGGCCAACTCCTCGCAGGAAACCAAGTCACGCAAACCGCTGGCCGCTGCGGAAGTACAGGTGGAAGAGATCGAAGACAACCCAGGCTACTACAGCGCCAAGTTCTTCCTGCGCCCGCACTATCAATTGGAAGGCTTGACCGTCTCCCTGCGTCTGGTATCGAAACTGCCTTCACTGAAGCAGAACGACGCATCCTGATGTGCTGAAAGTCAGGCCGTGGAAACACGGCCTGAAAAATAACATGGAGGTAGGATATGGGAGCAAGACCACGATTTCTCGCTGCATGGACCGCAGCCAAAAATATTTATGACGCTAATGACTCTTTGGGAAAAGTGAAAAATACCATTGGTGGCGCAGTGCAACGCAACTTCGAGATCCCCGTGAATGCTGGAGGATGGGAAAATAGCTGTGCTGTGAGAATGAGTTATGTACTTAACTATACAGGGCATCCGGTCCCCAGAATAAGCCAACTCACGGTCTCTGGTGCAGATAAGAAATGGTACTTTTTCCGAGTACGTGATCTGATCTCATACTTGACAAAAACGTGGGGAAAACCAGATTTAATTGTCAATTTCCCTCAACTACCCGTGACCCAACTGGCCAATAAAAAAGGGCTAATCCTTTTTGAAGTGTCCGGATGGGACAACGCAGGTGGGCATGCTACGTTCTGGAATGGTTCCAGTTGTTCGGATCATTGCTATTTCAATGCGCCGGGCACAAATTACTCAACTCCTCGAGCCAACTTTTGGGAGTTGCCATGAATTTGCTAATTAAATTCAGTCTGCTTTCAACGCTATTGAGTGTTTCATTGCAGTCGCAAGCCACGGATACCCAAGACCCAGTAGCATTTATCAAACAAATGCCTTATTTCCAGGTGGTTAAAGAGCTGGCACTGACTCGCTGTCTGGCGCAGGTTTCCGAATCAGACAAAACCTTCTCTCTTGATGCCGCCAGAACCGCCAATGCGATGAGAGAATGGATGCCGTTTGATATCGAAGCCGGTGATGAGAAAGTGAATACTCTCATCGATAAGTTCAAATCCAGAGTGAACGCGTTTCACAGCGAGACTAAAAACAGCAGTACAGGGGTAACCTTAAACTGCCTGCGGCTTTATCACAGCCCCGAGCTGGATAAATTATCTCGTGAAGTCATTGTTGGTGATCCTAATCACTCGTGGAATCAGGATAACCCGCAGTAATCAGCATTGGGCCATTGTCGTTTTTTAATGATGGCTCGGTAATTAATACCGATAGCATTCGGTATTTAATGAGGTGCATGGCACAAGGATATTAAATGGTAGTGCATTAACAAACTTTCAATTCCTGCTGCTATTACCTGAATTTTTCAACGTAACGTTAATACTACTGTTAACCCTTAATAAAGAGTGAAAATACTATGGCTATTGATATGTTCCTGAAAGTTGAAGGTGCCAGCGGTGAGTCTAAAGATTCAAATCACAAAGGCTGGACCGACATTACTTCTTTCTCCTGGGGCGCTTCTCAACCAGGCAACATGAGCGTGGGTGGTGGTGGCGGTGCCGGTAAGGTTTGCTTTAACGATCTGCATGTCAACGCGCTGGTCGACAAATCAACCCCGGCGCTGCTGAAACACTGCTCCAGCGGTAAACACCTGACCAAGATTGAACTGTCAGTCTGTAAAGCCGGTGGCAGCCAGGTTGAATACGTCAAAATCACTCTGGACGACGTGCTGGTCACTGCCGTGCAGTACACCGGTGCCGGCGGTGAAGACACCGTGGGCGTGACCTACTCCTTCCAGGCATCAAAAGTGAAGCAGCAATACTGGGAGCAGAGCGATAAAGGTGGTAAAGGCGCAGAAAGCAGCGCAGGTTGGAATATCAAGGAAAACCGCGAAGCTTAATCTGTATCCCCCCGGTTTCGTCCGGGGGCTATTTATACCCTCTCATTAGTAAATCAGGCTATTCGTGCCTGCAGTCATCTCGCTATTAATATTAAAATAGAAATCCAGCCAAAAAAATAAAAAAACCGCATACTAACCAGCTTACCAAAATAACCGCAAATTTTGTTAAGCCAGACACCGAAATAATAATTAACTGCAATATCTCCTAATCAGCAGGAATGCCTTATGCGATTTTCTATTGTCAAGAATAAAAGTGGCCAGGTTCCGCCACAGAGCAGCTGCGACTTTCTGCCGCCCGGCGGCACCATTGGCCGTAGCGTGGACAACAACCTGGTACTGCCAGACGAAGAGCGCGCCATCTCCCGGTTGCAGGCGATCGTACATATTTCTGCTGATGGCGAATGCCGCGTAACCAACCGTGGTAACGTCACCCGCGTGTTGCTGAACGATATCCCGCTGGAGCGCGGCCGTCAGGTGGAGTTGCAGGATGGTGACATTCTCGGCATCGACGATTACCAGATCCAGGTCACCTCGTTAAAGCAGGCGGCTGCGCCGCAGACTCAGCCGGCAGTGAAAACCGCCGACACTGCGCCAGCACCTTCGCCGTCCGCCAAAGAGAAAGCGGCAGCCCCCATCCCGAATGAGATTTGGGACAGTCTGGTAGAAGAGTTCACGCCAGCCGCGGCGGTGACATCCCCCCCGACACCGGTCACTAATCAGGACAGCCATCCGCTGCTGGAAACGCCGGAGCGCGAGATGAACCCGGCCGATCCGCTGGCGCAATTGGCGGGCGACGTCGAACTACGTCAACTGCAGTCGCAGCAAACCGATCCGGCAATGTTGTTCAACACCGACACCACCTTCGAACGCGATCCTATTTTGGCCGATACCACCCCAAGTGCACTGTTGGCCGAACAACGCCCGACCACCAGCCAAGCTGCGCCGGTCAAACCCGCCGAGGTGGAAAAAAATGAGCAGGAACTCGACCCACTGGCGCTGTTTGGCGGTTCTTCTGCCCCCACATCGCCGGACGCGTTGAACAGCAACGATCCTCTCGGCCTGCTGATGGGCAGTGCTGTCCCCCTGGCACAGCCAGAGCCCCCGGCTACGATGCCACCACCGACGCCCCCTTTACAGCAACCGGTGATGGCCGCCCCGGTGGAAGCACCACAACCCAAAGTCGAGCCGCAGCCGGTCGCTCAGCCGGAGCCCATGCCGCAACCTGAGCCACAGTTTTCGCCTTCAACCTCACCGCCCCCGCAGCAACCGCGTCCACGCCCGGCCAACCGCCTGGGTATCGATCCGATTGCCTATCAGAATGCTCGTGCCCAAAACGGTAGCGCGCCTACGGGGGAGCGGTTGGAAGGCCCATTATTAGCCGCATTACTGCAGGGGGTGGGCCTGGATGACCTGCAACCACAGCCGCACTTTGATGAGCAACAGCTCCGCCAGGCCGGTCGACTGCTGAGCCTGTTTTCTCAGGGTACCGTCGCCCTGCTCTCTTCCCGCTCAATCCTTAAGCGCGGCGTGAAGGCCGAGATGACCATGATCCTCGACGAGGCCAATAACCCGTTCAAACTGCTGCCCTCGGGCAAAACGGTATTGATGCAGATGTTCGGCAGCAAAATGCCGGGGTTTATGCCGCCGGAACAGGCGGTGCGCGACGCACTGATCGACCTGCAGGCGCACCAGTTAGGCATGATCGCCGGTATTCGCGCCATCATCGCTGCCATGTTGCAGTCATTTAATCCGGATCGTCTTGAAGAAGAGGCGCGCAAGGAAGGCGCGGCACCTCGTTTGTCCCTGCCGGCCAGCCGCAAGGCGGCGCTGTGGGATTACTTCGTGAAAAGCTATCAGCAGACCTCCGGCGAAATCGAAGACGACTTTCACACCCTGTTCGGCGAAGCCTTCCTGCACGCCTATGACGTTGAAGTGAATCAATATAAAGACTCACAGACCCAACCGGACGCGTAATGAATATCACTATAGCCTCTACCTCCAATCAGGGCGGCCGCGCCTCTAATCAGGATCAGACCGGTGAAGTGGTCGGTGACCGCGCAGCCTGTTTCGTGGTCTGTGACGGCATCGCCGGTTTTCCCGGCGGGGACGTTGCCGCCAAACTGGCACACGACACCATCCTGCAGAACTTCGACGGTGAAAAACATCTGAATGCCCAGAGCATTCGACAACACATTGCCAGTGCCAATGCCGCCATCCATCAGCAGCAACGGCAGTCGAACGAATACGGCAAGATGGGCACCACGCTGGTCAGCCTGTTTATCGATCGCGATTACCAACTGGCTTACTGGGCGCACGCCGGTGACAGCCGTTTGTACCTGTTCCGTCGCGGCTATCTGCATTCGGTGACCACCGACCACAGCCTGATCCAGCAAATGCAGGACGCCGGCTACCAAACCAGCGGCATCAACAGCAACCTGCTGTATTTCGCCCTGGGTCTGAATGAAGAGCGCGACGCCACCTACAGCGACGTGTTGCAACTGGAAGACGGCGACGTTTTCCTGCTGTGTACCGACGGTTTTTGGCACAGCTTTACCCAGTCTGAACTGGAACAATCGCTGCATATGGTCAACTCCCCCAGCGAGTGGATTGCCCTGATGGAGCAGGCATGGAAGAAAAATAATAACAGCGATAACTACAGCGCTATCGCCGTCTGGATTGGCTCACCGCAGGAAACCACCCTGCTGCATTCTCTGGCGGATGCGGAGCGGTTTCTGTCCCGCGACTGAGTCAGGCACAAATTCACAGCAAGGTTACCTATGAAATACTGGATGCCCGGATTTATCGCCCTGATGGCGATACCGGCCGCGCAGGCGGCGAATTATCGCGTGGTCTACTCCCCCAGCCAGAAGCTGGAAGTGTTTATCGATGACGTCAAAAACAGCCAACCGGCAAGCTGGTGCGGCAAAAGCATCCCGCTGCGCATCGTTTCGGCGCAGAGCAAAGACCCTGCAGTGCTGGACGACTTCCTGCCACGGGTTGGTAATCTGTTGGCCAAGCAGTGTGCCAAGGCCAGTCAACTCCCTTGGACACTGACCGACAAACGCGGTGAAAAACTGGCCTCCGGCGAAGCCAGCAAGGCACGGGGCTGGAAGCCGGTACACAAACAGCAGGCCGTCGAACCGACTGCCCCCCCAGCACCGGTGATCCCCGCCGCCGTGGCGGTCACCTCGCCGCAGGCAGACAGCGCACCGGTACCCAAGTTTGACCTGCCGCAGGGCTGCCATTTCCGCACCTACTGGAGCGAAGAAGCCAACGGCAGCGCGCTGTTTATCCCGAGTGGCGACGCCCTGCGTTGTGGTGACGACGGCTGGTTAAACGGCAGCAGCAGCGTCACGCTACAGCAAGATGGCAAAACCGCCTCGCCGGCATTGTCGTTCTATCAGGGCTATCCGCTGGTGAAGATCAACGTGGGTGAGCGCCCCTTGAGCGTGGTCAGCGCCAACGTGCAGCGACTGGTCCTCGGTGCCAACCCGCAGGCACCAGGCAGTTTCGCGCTGTTACCTTTCGCCCCGCAGCTTCACGCCTGGTCATTTAACGGCGAAGTGATCGTCGAAATGCCGCGTGAAGAAGCCGCAGACACCGCCAAAGTCAAACAACGTATTGAGCAGGCACAACGCGCCTGGCAGCCACTGCTTGCCAGCCCGGCCACCCCGCTGAACTTCAAGCTGGTGGAAAAGCTGGCCGAGGATCGCCTTGACCCAGCCAGTGGCAGCTACCTGTCGGTTAACAACGCGACTCACTGATTATTAAGGAAAGCCCTGTGAAATCATTAACAAACATGTTGCAAGGCGGCTCGGTCAGCGCCGCTATCGGCGCAGTGGAAAATGAGATCAAAGCGCGACCGGCGGATGCCGACCTGCGTGCCGCGCTGGTGCAACTGCTGTGCTTGGCCGGCAACTGGCAGCGCGCCAATGCGCAGCTGAAATCCTGGCAGGCATTGAAGCCCATCGCCCAACCCACCACATTGCTGTTATTGCAATCGGTCAACGCGGAACTGCAGCGTCAGACGGTGTTCGCCGGCGAGGCAGCTCCCGCGCTGCTGCAACAAAGCCAGCCCTGGTTGCAACCCATGATCCAGGCGTTGCGTCACGATGCCCGGGGCGAAACCGAACAGGCGCAGGCATTGCGCGACGGCGCGCTGGAAGCGGCACCGGCCAGTGCCGGGCAACTGACCCTGGCGGAACAGCCGCAACCCGTGGCGTTTGATTGGCTGACCGACGGTGATGGTCGTCTCGGCCCGGTTTGCGAACTGGCATTGAACGGCACCTATTACTGGCTGCCGTTCGCCGAGATTGCGGAAATTCAGTTCCAGGCCCCACAAAGCGCCGTTGATCTGGTGTGGAGCCATGCACTGGTGCGACTGAACGACGGTCGCGAGCAGGTCTGCCAACTGCCTGCCCGCTATCCTCTGAACACAGACAGTGACGATGCGCTGTTGCTCGGCAAACGCACCGAATGGCAAGCGCTGGGCGAAGGGCCGCACTACGCCGGACAGGGTCTGAAAACCTGGCTGAGCGAGAACGATGAGTTTCCGCTACACAGCCTGCGCCACCTGAGTTTTAACGCGAGCGCTTAACGATGAACAGCAAGCGTCCAACCCAACATGATGATGGTGACCTGCGCCGTCAGGGCTATCGCTCCCGCCAGGACAGCGAACGCCTGACCTCACGCGACAAAATGCAGCCGGTGCTGCTCGACATGCTGACCGACGACGAGCCGCAGAAAAAAAAAGAAACTCAGGTGCGCAACCTGGTCTCGCACAGCGAACTGCGCCGCCGGGTGCTGCGCGACCTGCAGTGGCTGTTTAACTGCGTGAACAGCGAGTCCAGTCTCGATTTGGGCGATCTTCCACAGGTACGGCGTTCAACCCTGAACTACGGCATCGCCTCGCTGGCCGGCAAACGCATGTCGGATATCGAATGGCAGGATATTCAGTTGGCGCTGACCGAATCCATTCTCAATTTCGAACCGCGCATCCTGCCCGAAGGGCTGCGGGTGCGCTGTATTTCGGACACCGGCTCGCTGGAGCTGCACAACGTATTGTCGATTGAAATCAAGGGGCGCCTGTGGTGCGTGCCCTATCCGCTGGAGTTTCTGTTCCGTACCGACGTGGACCTGGAAAACGGTCACTTCGATCTGAAAGACATAGGGTAAGCCGATGGACAGTAAACTTTTAGACTATTACAACCGCGAGCTGGCCTATCTGCGTGAGATGGGCGCAGAGTTCGCCGAGCAGTATCCCAAAGTGGCAGGCCGCCTTGGCATGCGCGGTATCGACGTAGCGGATCCTTATATCGAGCGTCTGATGGAAGGCTTCGCCTTTCTCACCTCGCGCGTACAACTGAAGATGGACGCGGAGTTTCCGCGTTTCTCCCAGCGTCTGCTGGAGATTATCTACCCCAACTATCTGTCGCCAACGCCATCAATGGCAATTGCCGAGCTGCAACCCGACAGCAACAAGGGCGACATCAGCAACGGCTTTGTCGTGCCGCGCGGCACCATGATGGACAGCCAGTCGCTGAAAAAGAGTGGCATCACCTGCAGCTACACCACCGCGCACGACGTCACGCTACAGCCGGTGCGGCTGAAAAGCGTCGAACTGGGCGGCATTCCGGCCGATATTCCACTGACCGACCTGGGGTTGCAACACAGTGGCTGCGTCAGCGCGCTGCGCATTCGGCTGGAGTGCTATGACAGCGTCACACTCAACAACCTGCAGTTGGACCAGTTGATGTTTTATCTCTCCGGCCCGGACTTGCAGGCACAGCAACTGCTGGAACTGCTGATGCAGCACAGCGTCGGGCTGATTTGCCAGACGGTGGAAGCGCAACCGCAGCGGCGGGTGCTGGCGCTGGACGGGTTGCGGCAGGAAGGCTTTGCCGCCGATCAGGCGCTGCTGCCGAACGATCTGCGCAATTTTGAAGGCTATCGCCTGCTGCAGGAGTATTTTGCCTTTCCGGCGCGCTTTCAGTTCTTCAGCGTCAATGGCATACGCCCGCTGTTGCAAAGCGTACGCGAAGGCAAAAAAACGCTGCGACAGTTTGAAATCCTGGTGCTGCTTGACCGCCAGGATGCTGCACTGGAGCGGGTAATCGACGTCGCCCATTTGGCGTTGCACTGCACGCCGGTGATTAATCTGTTCCCCAAAGTCGCCGAACGCATCACGGTCAGCGAAAAAAGCCATGAATATCATCTGGTGGTCGATAACATTCGTCCGCTTGATTATGAAGTGTTCTCGGTGCAACGGCTCGGTGGCAGCGCCAGCGAAAAACGCTATGAGCAGGAATTCCGACCGTTTTACAGCACCCTGAGCGCGGATGACGGCAACTACGGCGCCTACTTTTCACTGCGGCGCGAGCAGCGCACGTTATCCGAACACGCCCGTCGCTACGGCACCCGCACCGGCTATGTCGGTTCTGAGGTGTTCGTCTCGCTGGTGGATGAACGGCAGTCCCCGTGGCACAGCGACCTGAAATACCTCACCGCTGACGTGCTGTGCACCAGTCGCGATCTGCCGCTAATGCTGTTGCAGCAGGATCAGGGCAATTTCGTGATGCCGGACTCGATCCCGATCAAACAGGTGTCTCTGAAAAAAGGCCCGACGCCGCCGCGCCCGGCGCTGGCCGAAGGCATGATCACCTGGCGGCTGATCAGCCAACTGCAATTGAACTACCTCAGCATGATGGACGGCGACCCGGAACAGGGTGCTGCCAGCCTGCGTCAGCTGCTCGGCCTGTACGGTAACCTGAGCGAGCCGGCGATCACCAAGCAGATCCAGGGCGTTCGCCACTGTAACCTGCGCCCGGTATACCGCCGGGTGCCCGAACCGGGGCCGATCGTGTTTGCCCGCGGTATCGCCATCGACCTGACCGTCGATGAACAGTCATTCTCCGGCAGCAGCCCCTACCTGCTGGGTAGCGTTCTGGAACGTTTGTTCTCCCGGCTGGTAGCGATGAATACCTTTACCGAAATGACGCTTTCCAGCCAGCAGCGCGGTGAGATTGCCCACTGGCAGGCGCGCATGGGCAAAAGGACGCTGATTTGAGCACCCTCCACGCCGAGGCGGAACTGACGGCACCGCCACAGATCAATGCCTTGCACCGCCTGCCGGAGGATTTCTGGCTGCGGCTGGGCAATGCACCTTATAAGCACGATTTATTTCAGCTGTTGCGCCGCCTCGACGCCCAGGGCGGGCAGGCCTACCTGCTGGGGCGTGCCCCCCTGCCGCGCCATGAGATGCTGCGGCTGGGGCAAGAACCCTCACTGTCGTTCGCCCCGTCGACGCTGGCGCAGGTCAGCCCACGGCCGCAAAGCCCGCTGCACGACGTTTCGATTTTCAGCTTTGGCCTGTTTGGCCCCAACGGGCCGCTGCCGCTGCACCTGACCGAATACGTGCGTGAACGGGTCTATCACCACCAGGACACCACCCTGCTGGCCTTTGCCAACCTGTTTCACCACCGGCTGACGCTGCTGTTTTACCGTGCCTGGGCCGACGCACAGCCCACGGTATCGCTGGATCGTCAGGATAACCGGCGTTTCGACCAATACCTTTCCAGCCTGATTGGCATCGGCCAGCCGGCGCAGCAGCAGCGCGACAGCATCAATGCCCATGCCAAGCATTTTATGGCCGGTCATCTGATTCGCCACAGCCGCGACCCGGAAGGCCTGAGCAAAATCTTGCAGCAGTACTTCAAGGTGCCGGTGCGCATTGTGGAAAACGTCCCGCACTGGCTGCGGGTAGAACCCCGTGAGCAGGCGCGTCTCAAGGCCGGTCGCGGCGCCCCCCGGCTCGGTGAGTCTTCTTTCCTTGGGATCGCTGTGCGCGATATTCAGCATAAATTCCGCATCGAACTGGGGCCGATGTCGCAACAAAACTATGAAGGTTTCCTGCCCGGAGCCGAACTGTGCCGGCAGTTGCGCGACTGGGTGCGCCAGTATCTGGGCATTGAGTTTGTCTGGGAAGTGCGGCTGATCCTGGCGAAGGATCAGCTCAGCGGCACCCAACTCGGCGGTGCCCAGCGCCTGGGATTAAGCAGTTGGCTGGAAGACGCCCGTCACCAACGCGACCTCGACGATCTGACCTTCAGCCCCGAACCGCTGGAAAACCCGTTCTGACTATTATTTTGGCCGGAGCCGCACAGCGCTCCACCACGACCTGAGGAAAACCATGTCTGAAATCAGCCGCTCGGTCTTATTTGGCAAACTCGATAGCCTGTTATTCACCTCACTGGAAAGTGCGACGGCGTTTTGCAAGCTGCGCGGTAACCCCTACGTTGAGCTGGCGCACTGGCTGCATCAACTGATGCAGGCACCGGAGGCTGACCTGCAACAGGTGATCCACCACTTTGCGCTGGACGAGGGGCAACTGGCGCGTGACATCGTCGAGGCGCTCGATCGCCTGCCGCGCGGTGCCAGCGCGATTTCCGATCTGTCCGAACATATCGACAGCGCGGTGGAGCGGGCCTGGGTTTACGGCTCGCTGAAATTCGGTGCTGCGCAGATCCGCGGCGGCCACCTGCTGCTCGGTATCCTGAAAACCTACAGCCTGCGCCACCTGCTGAAAGCCATCTCCCCCCAGTTTGATCGCATCAACGCCGATCTGCTGATGGAGCACTTTGCCACTATCACCGCCCACTCTGCGGAAAACGGCCTGACGCCGAGCGCCCAGGCCGACACCACGCCGACGGCAGCGCAGACCGGTGACAGCGTGCTGGCGCAATATGCTCAGGATCTGACGGCCAAGGCGCGTAACGGCGAGATTGACCCGGTGACCGGGCGTGACGAGGAAATCCGCCAGATTGTCGATATTCTGATGCGTCGCCGCCAGAACAACCCACTGCTGACCGGTGAGGCCGGGGTCGGTAAAACCGCCGTGGTCGAAGGCCTGGCGCTGCGTATCGTGGCCGGTGATGTCCCGCCACAGCTGCGCGACGTCCAGCTGTATCTGCTGGATATCGGCATGCTGCAGGCCGGGGCCGGGGTGAAGGGCGAGTTCGAAAAACGCCTGCAAACGGTGATTGACGAAGTTCAATCCAGCCCCACCCCAATCATTTTGTTTATCGATGAGATCCATACGCTGATTGGTGCCGGTGGCGCACAGGGCACCGGCGACGCAGCCAACCTGTTGAAACCGGCGCTGGCACGCGGCCAATTACGTACCGTCGGGGCCACAACCTGGTCGGAATACAAAAAATACATTGAGAAAGATCCGGCGCTGACCCGCCGTTTCCAGGTGGTGCAGGTGCATGAACCGAGCGAAGACAAAGCGCTGCTGATGCTGCGCAGCACCGTCAGCCCGCTGGAGCAGCACCACCGCGTGCTGCTGCTCGATGAGGCGGTGGACGCCGCCGTGCGCCTGTCGCATCGCTACATCCCGGCTCGCCAGTTGCCGGCCAAGGCCGTGGCGCTGCTGGATACCGCCTGCGCCCGCGTGGCGGTCAGCCAACATGCCGAGCCGGCCCAGGTGGAAGACTGCCGACACCGCATTGAAGCATTGCAGATTGAACTTGATATCGCCCGGCGCGAAGCCAAGGTCGGCATCGGCAATCCGCAGCGCCCACAGGATATCGAAGCTCAGTTGGCGCTGTTGCAACAGCAATTGGAGCAGCTCACTGCCCGCTGGCAGGATGAGTTGGCGCTGATCCAGCAGATTATCGACCTGCGCGCCCAGTTGCATCGGGAAGATATTGAGGCTGAACCGACTGACGAGGCTGCAGAGGAACCACAGCCCGCGCCCTCTGCCGATGAACTGCGCGCGCAATTGGCGCAGTTGCAGCAACAGCTTGGCGAACTGCAGGGTGAGGCCCCGCTGATTTTCGCCGCCGTCGATGCCAACGTGGTGGCCGCGGTGGTGTCCGACTGGACCGGCATCCCGCTGGGTCGCATGGTGAAAAACGAAATCGACGCGGTACTGCAATTGGCGGATACGCTGAACCAGCGGGTTATCGGCCAGCGGCATGCACTGGATTTGATCGCCCGTCGGGTACGCACCTCACGCGCGCGGCTGGACGATCCGAACAAGCCGGTCGGGGTCTTCCTTTTGGCTGGCCCTTCCGGCGTCGGGAAAACCGAAACCGCGCTGGCGCTGGCGGAAACGCTGTACGGCGGCGAGCAGAACGTGATTAGCATCAACATGAGCGAGTTCCAGGAGTCGCATACCGTTTCAACCCTGAAAGGTGCCCCTCCCGGCTATGTGGGTTACGGCGAGGGAGGCGTGCTGACCGAAGCGGTGCGCCGTCGCCCTTACAGCGTGGTGCTGCTGGACGAAATAGAAAAAGCCCACCCGGACGTGCACGAGATCTTCTTCCAGGTGTTCGACAAAGGCTGGATGGAGGACGGCGAAGGCCGCCACATCGATTTCCGTAACACCATCATTATTCTGACCTCTAACGTCGGCACCGATCTGATCGCCGGGCTATGCAGCGATGCGGACCTGATGCCAGAGCCGGAGGCACTGAGCGGTGCCCTGCGCGAACCGCTGCTGTCGGTATTCCCGGCGGCGCTGCTCGGCCGCTTGCTGGTGGTGCCTTACTACCCGCTGACCGACGCCACGCTGGGCAATATCGTGCGCCTGCAACTGGGCCGAGTGCAGCGCCGACTGGCGGAGAACCACGATATCGCCTGTACCTTCGACGATGCGGTGATTGAGCAAATTGTCAGCCGCTGCACCGAGGTGGAGTCCGGCGGCCGCATGGTCGACGCTATTTTGACCAACACCCTGCTGCCGCAGATCAGCCACAGCTTACTGACCGGCAGCGCCAACGATCAGCGCTATCGCCAACTGCATATCACCCTGCAGCAAAACGAATTTATTTGTCAATTTCAGGCATAACGCCGCGGCCGCCGGTATGGCGGCCATTGTTCACAGAGAGTCATCATTATGTCGGGAACCGGGGTAAGCAAACCGAATTCAAACAGCCTGCCGAACGGCTATAGGTTCAATGAATTCGAGATCAAGGAAGCTATCGGCGAAGGCGGTTTCGGCATCGTCTACCGCGCCTACGATCATCAACTGGAACGCACCATCGCCATCAAAGAGTACATGCCGACCTCGCTGGCGATGCGCAATGACGATCTGAGCATCGGGCTACGCGGCGAGCGTTTCAGCAAAACCTTCCAGGCCGGATTAAACAGCTTTATTCAGGAAGCCCGCCTGCTGGCGCGTTTCTCACACCCAGGGCTGTTGCACGTACTGCGCTTTTGGGAAGAAAACGGCACCGCCTACATGGGCACCCAGTTTTACAGCGGCACCACCCTGAAGAACCTGCAGGCGCAGCAGCCGGAGAAAATCGACGAGGCCTGGATCCGCAGACTGTTGCCACCGCTGTTCAGCGCCATCAACACCATCCATCAGGAAGGTTACCTGCACCGCGATATTTCGCTGGATAACATTCAGATCCAGGAAAACCAGTTGCCGGTGCTGCTGGACTTCGGCTCAGCGCGCAAAGAGATCGGCAACCTGTCCGACGAAACAGAAATCATGCTCAAACCGGGCTTCGCGCCGATTGAGCAATACACCGAGAACAGCGACGGTGAACAAGGCCCCTGGACCGACATTTACGCTCTGGGTGCCGTGCTGCATACGCTGATCGTCGGTTCACCGCCGCCGGTCAGCGTGGTGCGTAGCATCGAAGACAGCTACCAACCGCTGACCGAGCGGCGCCCGGCGGGCTATTCACTGGAACTGCTGCGCACTATCGATCATGCGCTGGCGTTGAAACCGGAGGACCGGCCACAAACCATCGACGAAATGGCCGAACTGCTGCATCTGCCGATTGCCGATGAAAACGAAATCATCAGCACCCCGGCCGCCGCACCGGAAAACCTGCTGGTGGCCACCAATCCGGCCGCCGGTGCCGCAGCGGCAAGCACCGTTACCGCGCACGGCATGAAGCTGACACGCCCGATGATGGCAGGTGCAGGCGTGGCGGCTTTGCTGGTGATCGGCGTCATCGCCTGGCTAAGCGGTGGCGACAGTACCCCTGCCCCGATAGCGGCCAATACGCCAGCAAGTGCAGCGGTGGATAAACCCATAACGCCGCCACAAAGCGCGCCGCAGACGGCCGAACAGCCACCTGTAACCCCGCCCCCTCCGGCGCCACCGCCGGTGGCACTGGTGTATTTCAAACTGCAGCCCGGTGAGCAGGTCAGCCTGGACGGCAAGCCCCAGCAGGTGATCCCAGGTGACAACGGTTTTGCCCGCCTGAATTTGGCACCGGGCAGCTATCAGCTGGAAATCCGCCATAACGACCAGTTACGCCGTCAGCAGCTCAGCATCGAGAACGCCGGTACCTGGCTGGTCAACCCGGTTGCAGCAGGCTAACCCTCCGCTTTTCCGGCCCGTCACCGCGGGCCTTCACCGTATTTTCATGAGATTGACGCATGCGTCATTCACAGAGGACGTTCTCATGCTGGACCGCATTATTGCGCATACGCCACTGGGCCAGGAGTCATTGCTGTTCCGTTCGCTGGAAGGGACTGAAGCCCTTTCCTCACCCTTTGATTTCGCCATCGAACTGCTGAGCAAAAATGCTCGCCTCGACCGCAAGGCTTTGCTCGGCCAACCCCTGACGCTGGAGATCCCCACCCAGGGTTTTCTTGGCCCGCCCCGCTATCTGAACGGCAAAATCACGTCGATCGCCGTCAGCAGCGAAGAGATCAGCGGCACCCGTTATGCGGTGTATAACCTGCACGTGCAGCCGGATCTGTGGCCGATGACCAAGGACCGCAACTTCCGCATCTTCCAGGAACAGACGGTGCCGCAGATCGTCAAAACCCTGCTGACCGAACATAATGTCCAGTTGGAAGATCAGCTCACGGGCGACTACCGTCTGTGGGGCTATTGCGTGCAGTACAACGAGAGCAGCTTCAACTTCATCAGCAGACTGATGGAGCTGGAGGGTATCTATTACTATTTCAAACATGAGATGGGCAAGCACACCCTGGTGCTGGGCGATGCGCCCCACCATCATCAGCCCTATCCCGGCTATGAGATGATCCCTTACCATCTGACGCCGTCTGGCGGCAGTACCAGCGAAGAAGGCATCAGCCAGTGGACCCTGTCCGATCACGTCACGCCGGGTATTTACAGCCTCGACGATTACGACTTTCGCAAACCCAATGCCTGGCTGTTCCAGGCACGTCAGAACCCCGCCTCACCGACGCCGGGCCAGATTGACGTTTACGACTGGCCGGGCCGCTATACCGAGCATCAGCAGGGGGAATTCTACGCCCGTATCCGCCAGGAAGCCTGGCAGGCCGAGCATCAGCAGATTGAAGGCACCGCTACCGCACTGGGCATCGCCCCCGGCAGCACCTTCACGCTGTATAACGCCCCGCATGCGGACGATAACCGGGAATACCTGACGCTGCAGGCCAAATATCACCTGAAGGAAAACCGCTACGCCAGCGGCGACGATCAGCACAGCGAACACCGTATCGATTTCACCGTGCTGCCGGCGGATATTCCCTGGCACCCGGCGCAACAGGCCAGTTGGCCAAAAACTCACGGCCCGCAGACGGCAAAAGTGGTCGGTCCGGCCGGTGAGTCGATCTGGACCGACAAATACGGCCGCATCAAGGTGAAATTCCACTGGGATCGCTTCGGGCCCAAAGACGATGGCAGCTCCTGCTGGGTGCGCGTGTCCAGCGCCTGGGCCGGCCAGGGTTATGGCGGTGTACAGATCCCGCGCGTCAACGACGAAGTGGTGGTGGACTTTATCAATGGCGATCCGGACCGGCCGATCGTGACCGGTCGCGTGTATAACGACGCCAGTATGCCGCCCTGGGCACTGCCGGCCGCCGCAACCCAGATGGGCTTTATGAGCCGCACCAAGGATGGCACCGCCGACAACGCCAACGCCCTGCGCTTCGAGGATAAAGCCGGTTCGGAACAGGTGTGGATCCAGGCGGAACGCAACATGGACACCCAGGTGAAGAACGATGAGAGCCATACCATCGATAAAAACCATACGCATTTTGTTGGTGCCAAAGAAGAACAGAGAATTGTCGAGGATCAGATTATTGGCGTGAAAGGCCACTCAACCATGCTGACTGAGCATACGCGTACAGATAACGTTGTCGGCGCATTGGTTATTGGCTCTGGTACGTCGATTCGTCTTGAATGTGGCAAAAGTGTGTTGGAACTGACCAAAGATGGCAACATTAATATTACCGGTATTAATTTTAATATTACCGTTGACCAATCTGGCGAAATTAACACATCCAGCGGCAAGCTAAATCTCAATCCTTCGAGTGGCCAGAAGAAAACCGATGCGCCAGGCGACGAACATCAAAAAACAATTCAAAGTCAAATAGACAGTTTTTTCTCACGGGAAGAAAAGTAATACGGGATATTGAATGAGCCATTATTTAACGCAAGAAGCCAGCTTCGAGCTACCCGACGCATTTAAAGACCGCACGATGAACATTTTCACTCTCAGCGAAAACAACGCGAGTGAATTTACCTTTGTTGTTTCACGCGCTAATGCAACGGTAGAGGATACGCTGCAAAAAGTTGCTGCGCGATTGACTCAGGATCTTCAGACCACCGTTCAAGGGTTCGAGTTGATATCGTCATCTCATGGAGATATAGATCAACAGCCATCCATAGAGATTTTTTACCGTTTCAAGTCTGCAGAGGCCGTTATCTGGCAGAAACAAAATATCGTTCTGCTGAAAGATGAGTTACAAGGCAGAAAGATCGTTTGCTTTATTGGTACCTGTCAAAATAGCTTCGATGATTACTATAACAGACAGTATAAAGGAATGATTTCCAGTATCATTTTCAATAAAAAAGAAAGTGACACTCATGTGCCCGCCATGCTTGCAACCGATTCCGTTGGTAATTTTTTTGTATTTGACACCGACAGTAAAGAACTTTCCGTATTCACGGCTATCAGCGAACTTTATCAACATATCGACCTGAAAAGAGCATTAAACGGCAGCTACCTGTTTTACCACTCACTGGGTGAGCCGTTGCATATTGCGCCAGTGTCTACCAACAGCTCAGCGGAATTTACTCGTTATGCGTTATGGACATCCTCTGTCAAAAACAGCCAGCATCTTTCATCAATCCTGTTGCTCTGCCGTTTTGTGAATGGGCCACAAGAACTAAGCAATCCCGAGCAAATTGCGGAGTATCTTCGGACCGCCAGGGAGCCTTAACCCATGAGTGAGCTTAGTGCAGCGCGAGAGTTGGATGAAATAGCCCACACTGCGTCCGAAGGCTGGATGATCGCCGGATTGATTGGCGGCGCGATTGTCGGTGCCGCACTAATCGCCGTTACTGGTGGCACGGCTGCGGTCGCGGTCGCCGCCGTAGTTGCGGGCGCTTCTGCCGGAGGCGGACTTGGTGAAGTGCTGGGCAGCATGTCCTGGGCACCTCGCCATGTCACCGGAGTACTTGCCGACGGCTCGCCGAATGTCTATATCAATGGTAGAGCTGCCATACGTGCGCATATCTCAACAGGGGAATGCAGTGAAGATGGCCCGGCCAAAAAGGTCGTTGCCCAAGGCTCGGTCAAAGTCTATATCAATGATTTCCCTGCGGCCCGTATCAATGATTTGCTGGCATGCAGCGCCGAAATTCACACCGGTTCACCTAACGTCATTATTGGCGGAGAAAAAGAGCAAACAGATGATATTGAACCAGAGATCCCCGACTGGGTGAACTGGACGCTGCTTGCTGCAGGTGCCGGTGCCGCTGCCGTACTCGCCACCCCTGCCATAGCCATATTGGGTACGCTGGGCGGATTGGGCGGAGGTTTCGCAGGCAGTTTAATTGGCGGCGCTTACTTCGGTGAAGGCAGTGATGGTCAGAAATGGTCGATGCTGGGGGGAGGATTCGTCGGCGGATTTGCCGGTGGGAAAGGCGGTGCCAAGTTTGATGCTATCCGCTCATCTAAAACAGCCAGTGCCAGCCTCGTCGACATTAAGGCGCTATCACCCAAACTTGCCACAGAGCCCGATACGGCGTTCTTTTGGTCTGGCAGAACCAAAGGTGTTGGTGGGGCCGAAGTTGCTGAGAACATAGCTAAATCGAGAGGTGGCGTCACGCTCGAATCAACAATCAAAGACAAAGCTATAGAAATGCCTGAATGGGACTTCAATAATCCGAAATCGATAGAAGCATGGGAGAACGTTTCTGCTGAATATGCAGCACAGGTCTCTGGCGAAGTTAGGGCTGTGGTGGGGCATGAGTTACGCCCTGGTAACATATGGGAAAATGTTGAAATGCCACGATTGATTAACAACCCTAAAGTGACTAAAATAACCACGCTGGATCCATTAAATCAAACTGAAAAAGTCATTTTCGATAGAGGGTTGAAATGAAAATAACCGGAACAAGCTCTTATATAAAAATAGAAATAGAAGGACGAGTGATAAAAATACCAGGAGAGATGGTAGTCGGTGGATTTATTGCATATAAGGATAGCATGAAGCAGTGGGAGCCACCCCATGACACGGAAGAATTAACAGAAGACATGAAGCTTTACATAATAGGAAAGGTAATAAAGAAGACAAAGGGCACACACATGGTTATTGATTTTGAATAGCTCAAATAGAAACATTTAAAAAATCACGTATAAATTAACCGATTAAAGATTATATAAGCACATAATCAACAGGACCGAATAAAACCAAGTAAAACCCTATTCTTTCCTTAATATTAAACACATTATAGGAATAGGTAACCACTCTATCTCATCAATAACTGTTTTATAAAAATCGTTCGTAAACTCACCCCTAAATATAAAATCCTGTGGTAGTGCTATTTCTCTGCGCTGCACAACAAAACTCACCCTAAAAACCAAAGGAGAGATACCCACCTATAGCCGTTGCAATCACCATTAATATTTAGCTCAAGTTTAATTCCGGGCGTATTAGCAAATGCTGTAACCGCCCAGAAGTACCACCTCACTTATTGGCTTTGATGGATATAAATCCGCTTCGCCAATGCAAATTAATCAATTTCATATAGGTATCAAAATGGCAATTGACTCATTTCTGAAGGTTGACGGGGTTACTGGTGAATCTAATGATTCGAATCACAAAAATTGGACTGATATTCTGTCATTCAACTGGGGGGCGACCCAGTCTGGCAATATGGCCGTAGGCGGTGGTGGCGGGACAGGGAAAGTAAACTTCAAGGATTTGGAGGTGCAGGCACTTATCGATAAATCCACACCGGCCATTCTGAAGTTTTGCTCCAGCGGTAAACATGTAACCAAAGTAGAACTTTCTATCTGCAAGGCCGGGGGCACCCAGGTCGAATATACCAGGATCGTGCTGGAAGATGTCCTGGTCAGTATGGCGGACTTTACCGGTGTTGGGCACACCGATAATATCCTGGTTAAATATCGTTTTCAGGCTTCCAAGGTCAATCTGCATTACTGGGAGCAAAGCGCCAGCGGCACCAAAGGTGCAGAAACCAAAGCCGGTTGGGATATTAAACAGAATAAAGAGATTTAAACGAGGGCAGCACTATGGCAGACCCAACGCTGGCGATAGACAATCTGCTCAACGATCTCTCGGTATACAATGCTGACGAGCTGCGGATAATTATCGCCTTTGTTAATGAGCTGGATAATACAGCGCTCAACCAGTATGAGAATGACTCCGAACGGGCAATCATGTCCAGTTTCGAACGATTGCGCCAGAGCAGTGATGCTCAGCGCAATGGTGAAGGAGATAACACCAACGAGATGGAAATGGGGCTATTAAATCATGGCAACAATACCACTCTGCAAGAGAACTCTGGTTTCTTCCAAAAATATAAAACCTCGCTGCGGGGCTATGGAGGCAACGTCTATAACGATAGGCAAAAGAGTAACTATGATTATGCCGCCAAGGCAGTAGGTGCCGTGGGCGCATTATCGGGCGCGGGGGCTACCTATGCGGCGATTGCCGCCGCTCAGGCAGCAGACACGCTGATGACCAATATCTATGTCCGGTATGCCATGACGACGATCGGCGCGACCGGTATCGTCAGTGCCGGCCTGTTGATGCTCAGAAATACCTTGTCCGAGCGTCAGCAGACGGACAATAAAGACTTGCTCGAAGCAACCAAAAGAACGGCCAAGGCGAGGATCAAGCTGATTGATTTCGTTAACGAAACGCGGATAAAAATTATCAAGGATGAAGAAAAATGCCGCAGTAATGCCGAGCTCTATATGGGCAGGCGTTATACGGATCAGGCCAGGGGCAGAGCGGATCCGAATCTGGATCGCATTGAAACGCTGTTATTTACCACCCTGAACGAACGATCCGCGCCGTTACAAGCCAAAATCCTGTTAACCAGTGAGCAGCAGTATGTCTCGGTAATCAGTGATAGCGGCACGACGGATATTTCAAAGGCGCATATGAAGTTAATGTATGAAATCGCCAGTACCTTCTAGAAGACAATAAGGGAACTGAGCCCGGTATTCGCCGGGTTCAGCCCCTTTTCTCTCCCTGACGTCTCAGCATTTCCCCTTCCCTGCACCGCAAACTCAGCCTTTTTTCACCGTCTGGTATATATCCAGGTCAAAGTAGCCATCCGCCTCGCAGTCATTAAGGTAGTGCTCATAGCTCACCCCTTCTACTGGCTGATAGCCGCTGGCCGGCAGTTCCCGCTGATAGAAATCCCCCCATACCCGCTCAAAATCCCCGTCGCTGACGCGCACGTTATAAATCGCATATTGCCCGGCGGGAAGGGTTTGTAACGCAACCCCCTCACTGCCCGACGTCGGCAATACGAAATCATCCGCCACGGTAAACACCACATCGGCCCGCAGTCGCTCGGGCGCCACTTCAGCCGGATCGTCCCAGTACAGCACCAGCCACTTCCCCAGTGGCACCTGGTGTTGCTGCTGCCAGGCCATCAGCCGTTGGCAGCCCTGAGGGATGGTTTGCGGATAAGGCCCGACCACTCGTACCCCTACTACGCTTTCCGCTGATTTATCTTCAATTCTTACCGTCATCGCCTTCTCCTCGCACTAATACGGGATACCGTTCAGGCACCAATCTCGGTTCGCACATCCAGCAGTTCCGGGAAGAAGGTCAATTCCAGCGCCTTTTTCAGGAAGCTGACGCCGCTGGAACCGCCGGTGCCGGTTTTAAAGCCGATAATCCGCTCCACCGTTTTCATATGGCGGAAACGCCACAGGTGGAAGCTCTCCTCAATATCCACCAGCTTCTCGGCCATTTCATAGGCTTCCCAATACTTTTGCGGGTGGTCGTAGATCTCTTTAAACGCCGGCAGCAGGTCCGGGTTGCGCTGGTAAGGCTGGGTCCAGTCGCGTTCGATGCACTCCTGCGGAATAGGCAGGCCGTGGCGTGACAGGTAGAGCAGGTATTCATCGTACAGGCTGGGTGCCTCGAGGATCGCCTTCAGCGCGGCGTGTTTATCCGCATCGTTGCTGAACACCGCCAGCATGGCGGCATTCTTGTTTCCCAACAAAAATTCAATCGAACGATACTGATGGGATTGGAAACCCGATGAGTTGCCCAACACGTCGCGGAATTCAACGTATTCCGACGGTGTCAGGGTTTCCAGCACCGCCCACTGCTCAAACAGCAAACGTTGGATCTGTTTGACCCGCGCCAGGATTTTGAAGCAGTGGCTGAGTTTGTCCTGCTGCACCAGCGTCCGCGCGGCCTGCAGCTCATGCAGCATTAACTTCATCCACAGTTCAGAGGTCTGGTGCTGCACCACAAACAGCATCTCATCATGATGCTGCGGGTTGGACAACGGATGTTGGCAGTCCAGCAGTTGATCCAGGCACAGATAGTCGCCGTAGCTCATGCGTTTGGAAAAATCGGTGACAATCGCGCTTTCTAATTCCCGTTTGTTCATCTGTTCTCTCCGCTGCGCTCACGACCGGAAGCGGCGTGTAGCGTGCTGCAAACAGAAAACATAGTACAGAACCCTCAGCCCTGAAGGACTATCAACCAGAGTTGCCACGCAGATCTCAGGCTGGGTAACAGCGCTTTCATTTCAATGGTTTTTTTCTGCTCCTCCCCGCTGCGGTGAGCAACGGGGAGGAGCCAGGCATTTAATCCTGCGCGGATGAGGATTGGGCGGCAATATATTCCCGCCGCAGAACCATAAACGACCGCTCAAAAGTAATCACCGTCTCGCCGGTGGATTTGATACCCAGGGTTTCTACCGTGACGATGCCTTTATTCGGCTGGGATTTTGAAGGCCGTTTTGCCAGGATTTTGCTGGTGGCATACAGCGTATCGCCGACAAAAAGCGGATCTTTCAAACGTACTTTTTCCCACCCCAGATTAGCCACCGCTCTGGCGGACAAGGCTTGCACGGTCATGCCGCTGACCAACGCCAGGGTAATGCTGCTGTTCACCAATACGCGGCCATATTCAACCTGAGCGCCGTAGGCCTTATCGAAATGCAACGGGTGCTGGTTCATGGTCAGCAAGGTTAGCCAGGTGTTGTCGGCTTCAGAAAGCGTGCGCCCCGGCCAGTGTTTGATGGTCATGCCAGGCTCGAAGTCCTCGTAGTCGCCACCGTGTTCTTCAACGTACTCATTTTCGCCAACGCGTCTTAGCATGGTCTCTTCTCTGTGGATGGGTAGAGTGCGATCGCGGCGGCCGTGTCTTCAATCGCCAGCCCCACACTGCGGAACAAGCTTGTCTGCCCTTCGCCCGCAGCAGACTCGCCAAGAATGACGGCGCCGAGTTCATTAAGATCTTCAGGCTGGAGGTAACCCTGCGTGAGGGCGGTTCGAACCTCTCCTGCATCCTCCCTGGCGGCAGCGGCGGTTTCCACCACCACAAACGCCGTTTTCAGCAAGGCAGGATCCACCTCAATAGCCTCTTCATGGGTGCCGCCGATAATATTCAGATGCGCCCCCGGCGTTACCCAATCGGCCTCAATCAAGGGTTGTGAAGATGAGGTTGAGGTGGTGGTGCAGATGATATCCGCCTCCTGCACGGCTTCGAACACGCTATGGCAAATGGCAATCTCTGCCGCCGTCACCGTTCGCGCCCACTGCACGAACAGATCGGTTCTGGCCGGCGTGCGGGAAAAAATTCGCACCTTGCGGATTGGGCGAACGGCAAGCATTGCCAGCAGCACTGCCCGGGCCTGTACCCCGGCTCCCAAAATGGCCAGGTTCCCGGCATCGGCATTCGCACACAGGTCGGTTGCCAAACCGGCCACTGCGCCGGTGCGTACTGCCGTTAAACTTGCGCCATCAAGTAGTGCCAGTATCTGACCGGTATTGATGTCGGTCAGCACCACCACACCGTGGATCAGCGGCAGTCCGTGGGCGGAGTTACCCGGCGTGAGCGTGGTGATTTTGACGCTGGCGACACCGCGTTTCAGCCAGCTGGCCGGGCTGACCAGCATCTCAGAACGGCCATGATCCAGTAAGGTGCGCGGCGGCGAGCGTTCTTGACCGCTGCGTAAATCCAGGAACACGTCACTCAGGGTCGACATCACCTGTCGCAAACGATCAGCCCCCGCCATTTCCGCGGCGTCGATGATTGGCAGGGTCATGAGGCCGCCCTCTTCAGCTCGGCGACAACCTCAACGATCAAGTCTTCCTGCCCGGCAATAATTTGTCGTCGCCCCAGTTCGAAGAAGACATCGCGCGCATCCACTCCAGCGTTGCCTGCATGGTTTAGCACCGGGCTTTTAAAACCGGAAAAAACGCCGGCCAGACCGCTGACGATGCCCAGAGAGTCGATCATCGGCGGAACCACCATTAACTCTCTGGCGGCAAGATCGGCGGCATCCAGAAAATGATAGAGATCGATGCCGGTGTTAAAACCCAGGCGCTCCAATACCGGGATCAGCACTTCCAGTTGGGTGTTGCCCGCCCCGGCACCGACCCCACGGGCGCAGCCATCAATAATGCCGGCGCCTGCCTGAACGGCAGCCAGCGAATTCGCCACCGCCATGCCCAGGTTGTTATGCGCGTGGAAAATCAGCGGCACCTCGACCTGCATGCGCATGGCCGCAATACGTGCGGTGACATCCTGCGGCAAAAGACTGCCGGCCGAATCCATAATGCCGACCGCCTGCGCGCCGTAACCTACCAATAACTCTGCCTGGTCAGCCAGCTCGACCGGGGTGGCCATATGGCTCATCATCAGTACCGCATGAGCCTCCGCGCCCTGTTCCCGCAGCCAACCCAGATGGCGTTCGGCCAGCGTAGCCTCGGTACAATGGGTACCAATGCGCACCACATCCGTGCCGTAAGCCAGAGCTTTGGACAAGTCGGCGATGGTGCCCCAACCGGGCAACATAAACACCGCCATCTTGCTGTTTTGCAGAGACTCGCGAACGGTGGTCAGCATCTCTTCGTCACTCAATGCCGCACGCCCCACCTGATAGGAGGAAGCTCCCAGCCCGTTACCGTGGCCAACTTCAACCATCGCAACGCCGGTTTTGTCTGCCGCCGTGGCGTAGCTTCGCAACTGCGTCGCAGTGAGTTGGTGTTTCACCGCATGCTGACCATCGCGCAAGGTTGAATCGTTAATGAGAATAGTCATTGGCCACCTCCGCTTTATTTCGATAGTGCGCATACTGTTCGGCGACCAGAATGGCAGCGGAATTAATCAGGTCCAGGTTACCCGCGTATTCTGGCATGACCTTGCTGCTGGCGGTGACCTCCAGCGAGATTGACGCTCGCCCTTCGGTCACCTTGAGCGCCGTTAGCCTATAGCCCGCCGAGAACTCCCGCACCGCCGCCGCCGCCGCAGTGACCACCGGGGTTATCTGTTCTGCCGTCACGCCAGGAATATCGGCAAATATAGTCACCCTGAACATGGCCGGCGGCGTTGCCGGGCTGATATTGAGGATCGCCTTGGTATTTGCCACCCCAGTGAAAGCGCTGAGCGCAATCTGGGTGGTTTCTACGTATTCATCGATGTTGACTCTGGTCGCTCGCCCCAAAATATTGCTGGCTACGGTCGCCACCACCTCGATGTCGTTCATGTGGAAATGTCGGCTCAGGGCATGCAGGATCGGGATCGATGCCTGCCCACCGCAACTGATCAAACTGACATTGCGATCGGTCAGGGCTTCGGTACCGGTTACCGTGGGGACGATCATTTTCCCCAGGTGGCTGGGAGTCAGGTCGATCAGCAACGTACCCAGCGGACGTAGCAGTTCCCAGTGTTTGACATGTGACATGGCGTTGGTGGCGTCGAACACCACATCGAATGGCTTGGGGGCAGCCAAAATTGCGTCGATGCCGCCGGCACTGATCGGGCAACCCAGCTCAGTGGCGGCAGCCAAACCGGCGGAGTCCTTGTTGCGCCCTGCCACCAGCCCACAATGCAGCCAGGATGAGCGATATATTTTATTGACCAGATCCATCCCTATGGCACCGGTCCCTATCACCGCAACGGAGAGCGTCATGAGTTGCTCCTGTTAAAACGCGCAGCCCAGGCCTGGCCTAATCCCAGGGTGGTATGGGCCATACGGGCGAAAGGTGGCCCCACCATATGACCATCGAGCAAGGCAATGCCCCCTTGCGCAGCCTTGACCGCCTCGGTGATGCGGCGCGCCGCCAATAACGCGTCTTCGTTTGGCCGTAACGCTGAATTGATAGGCTCAAGTTCACTGGGGTGAACGGTCGCTTTACCGTGGAAGCCCAGATCCCTGATGTTCTGGATTTCGTTAGCCAGCACCTCGGGTTCAGAAAGACGATAGTTGGCGGTATCAATGCAACCAATGCCGTGTCTGGCACTGGCCAGAACCATCGCCTGACGTGCCGCCAGCATCCCCGACCAGGTGATGGGTACGCCCAACGTGGCCGCCAAATCCGCAGAGCCAAAAATCAGGCCATCGGCTACGGCCGCGACATCATCGAGATCGGTAATGGCTTCAACGGTCTCTATCGTCAGGTAAATCTCCGGGTGCTTGCCCGCAGAAGCAAAAGTCTCACGCAGAAAAACCACCTCGGCAGGTGACCTGACCATCGACATGACGATAAACCCGGGCGCGGTGCCGCCACAAAGCATCACCAGGTCATGCAGCGCATCAACCGTACCCAGCGCGTTGATGCGCACGGCAATATTTGCCGACGGCGGGGCATTATCAAGCGCGGTACGGCAGATAATGCGCCCTTCTGCTTTCGACGGACCGGGAACCGAGTCTTCCAGATCGATCAGGTGGACATCAGCGTCATAAGTCAGCGCCTTGACTACCCGGTTGAGCGACAAGGCAGGCGTATACAGAATGCTGCGCGGAATGGCGCGTGTGTTATCCGTCATTGGGGAGCCCTTACTTCAGCCAGTATCTTGCACAAACGGCGAATTTGATCTTCTGTTTGCCCGGCACGCATCATGACCCGCAGGCCGGCAGTGCCTTTGGCGACGATCGGGAAGAACACCGGTGAGACATAAAAACCGGCTTCAATCACCTGACGCCCTTCGCTGATCACCGTCTCATCGCTCATTGGCACCAATCGGATCGGGTAGGCGTTGCCGCTCTGCTCGGTCGGGATCAGGGAATCGAACAGCGCAATGTTGTCGTACAGCTTCTTTTGCAGCATCGGTAACTCTGCCGTGCGGTGAATGTCGGCAGAGGCCAGGCTGGCACCGATGGCCGCCGTGTTCAGATTTTGCGAATAGTTAAGCCCACCGCCAAAGCGCTCGACCAGGCGCAACATCGGCTGTGAATAGCCGTTGAGCAGTATCGCCGCCCCGCTGGTGCCGAAAGCCTTGTTGAGCGTGACCACCATAACGGTGTTCTCATTCAGCGCCGGGCTGTGTGAGCGAACGTAACCAATCCCACGTTCGCCATAGGCGGAAATAGAATGTGAATCGTCGTAGAACACCATCAGGCCGTATTTGTCCTGCAGTTCGGCCAACTCTTTAACCGGCGCATAGCCGCCCAGGCTGTCGCTGCCGTCAACCACGTAGCAGACCCGCTGGTATTTCTTGCAGCAGTCCTTGATGAACTCCAGATCGTGGTAATTGCAGGTGACGACCTCGGTTTCATCGGCACAGGCGGGTTTTGCCGCCGCCAACGACACATGAGCATGTTTATCGAAAATCATTAACGGCCGAACACCGTTGCCCAAATGCCCGGAGGCGATCAGCGGCAGCAGCCCCCCACTGATGCTGCTGGCTGACACGCCACTGAGAACATCGGCCTGGAACAGTTCACCGAGCGATTCCTCCAGCTCTTTGAGCACCGGGAGCTGGACCCGGCTACGGGCGATGCAGTGATCCAGCACGCCGTAGCGACGTACCGCGTCGATAGCCCCTTCTATCACCTTGGGATGGGAGTCCAGATTCAGGTAAGAACAGCAGCTAAAATTGACAAATTGATGGCCACCCGGGGTGGACAGCAAATCGTTTTCAAGCCCGGCGACGATCCCTGCGAGTCCGTTCTGCTCTGACATATCCCAGAAGGGATTACCAATACCGATAGCTTTGTCGTTGTTGCGATAGTGGTTGGTTGGCGTGATCTTCTTGCGGCTGGTCATCAAATTCCTTCCTTCTTGGCAGGTTCGGGTTGATAGTTATAAATGCCTTTGAACTTACGGTAGGCCGCCGTGTAGAGCGCGGAATACAAAACATAAGGCCTGCGCAGGATTTTCAGATCCCACAGCCAAAAGTTAACGTTGATATTCAGGTCGTCTAACGACTCGGCCTGATGCCACCAGCCCAGCGGCAAATACAGCATTTCACCGGGCTCCAGAATAAAATCGCGGCGCTGCGGGGATTTCGCTGCCAGCCGCGGAAAACGCTGTGGGTCAATATTGTTAAAATCGAAGGCCTGCGATTTGTCGCCAAATCCCTTTAGGATAGAGCGCGGGTAATAATCGCGGCGGCCGGGTGGGTAAAGGATGAATCGTTTTCTTCCCTGCAGGGCGATATTAAAGTTCTCGAGTTCATCGAAGTGACTTTGGGTAAATACACCGTGGTAACTTATCCATAAATTGGCCGCATTCAGACCACGACGAGAAGCCAGTAGCGAAAACGCATCAAAGCCGAGAAGAGTATTGATGTCTTCTGGCCGGTGCATAATATTGGAAACCACGCGGTACCAGGTGCTGTTGTCTCGCTGGTATTCTTCATTTTCCAAAAAGCCACGAAGTTGAATTTTCGTGGTCTGCCATCGCTCGGTATTTTCCTTATTACTCGCTTCCCGGAATAAGGTGACATTGTCATCACCTAACCGTTGAGCAATAAGGTCATTAGCGCTATTGCTGGTATCAAGCGGTAAATCAGTAATAATCACAGGAACGTCGGCTCGGAAAATAGCCTCCACTCCCATAGCGACAAATTCATTAAAGCTAATACGTGGAACGGGCATACCCGTGGTTAACTGGTTCACGATGGCCGTTTTCCTGTCTCGGTAATAAGAGTGAAAGAACCCGCTTAAATGGGGCTTGGCATTGATTTCTTACTGAGTAGCGATTGGCTGAACAGACTGGCTAATAAGGCGAGCATGCCGGCGGCCAGAGCGATCCAGGCGACCTGGGCAGCCCCTGTTTGATCTGAAAGTTGCCCGCCGACCGAGACACCGAAGGAAAAACCCAGCCACCCGGCGCTTGAAAGCCAGGAAAACCCTTCGGATAAACAGCCTTTAGGCGTTAACGATTCCAGCAGGTTGCTGCAGGTGATTAATAACGGTGCTACCGATAAACCGGCGATAAACGCAGACAAACCCATAACCAGTGGGGAACTGGTGAAAACCAGGGGAACGGTACCTGCGCAAAGCGTGGCGGAAGTAAGCAACAGCAGCCGTGGCTGCGGTATAGACCAGTTCATCGCACCATAGCAGAGCCCCCCGACCAGGCTGCCCCCGGCACAGATAGACAACAGCACTCCGGCGAGAGTGGGATTGCCCACCTCTTTGGCAAAGGCGATCATCATTACATCGATCGAGCCAAGGAATATCCCCACCGCCGCATAGGAAACCATCAGGCTACGTACCCAAATCATGCTAATGGCCCTGCGGTTTTTTTCGTCGACCTTCTGCACAATAACCGGCTCTGAACGCCGATGCAGCACCAGCGCCATCGACCCACTGAAGGTGAATACGGCACATAAAACCAACCCCGCAGCGGGGTGCAATACCGTGGCTAACACAATGGCGACCAACGGGCCCAACAAGAAAATAATCTCGTCGAGTACGGTTTCTAAAGCATAGGCGGTTCGCAAAGCCTCATCGGTGACCATTGCCGCCCATCGGGTACGAATAAAGCCATCAACCGGTACGGATGAGCACCCAATACCAATAGCGGCGGCCATAATTAGCCATAAATGGGCATCAAAAAACACCAGGGCAATCAGCAAAGCGATGGCGATCACGTGACAGCAACTGGTGACAACAAGCACTTTTCGCTGGCTGACTCGATCAGCAAAGCCCCCCAGTATCGGGCTGGCCAAAGCCTGGGTAATCATTAAGGTTCCGGCGACGGTACCTGCAATCCACAGCGAATTGGTCGTGGCAGAAAGCAGCATAATGCAGCTGATAGATCGCATCGCCACGGGAAAGCGCAGCAATAAACCAAACAACGAAAGCGCAGCATGGCCGGGGCCGGACAGTAATCGGGTATAGGAGCCAAAACTGAATGTAGACTCAACGGCATTTGTTTCCATAAGGACTCTCGTTAAAATATCGCTTATACCCAGGCAATTAAATATATTCGTTAGAATACATCCACCCACCTATTAGATTAAGTGCGCACAATAGAGATAATGATTTAATTATTTACATACAATGTTCCGAGGGAGTGAAAGCACGCCCCCGAAATTAAATTTAGCCATGCTAAATATGCCCCCAAAGTTTATAAATTTATTTAATACGATGGGCATTAAGAATTAGCAACGCTAATGGATATTAGCAAGAGCATTTTTGCATCACATTGATGCGTTATTGCATTATTTAGATAATATAGCCAGTTAGCGATAAAATAATGACCGAATATAATTTTTATTTCGTTAAACTCACCATTTTCAGCAAAATTTGTTGGCACTCTGGCGCATTAGAATGCCAAAGCAAGAAACTGTGCCGTAATCGACAACTTTCTTATCTAATAAAGCCAAGTTTTGTTGCTGTGGTTTACCTATGATGAAGGTTTAGTACGCAGGAGCCTCGGCCCTGACATTTGACACTACGCGAGGAGAAAAGCATGGCTATAGGCATTGGCGGTTGCACGGCGCAACAGGCCCTGGAACAGCTGCAACCGTTAACGAACCATCCGCCTGAAATCGCCGCCGATGAGTATCGGCAACGCATTCAGCATGCACAGCGCCTGATGCGCGAAAACGGTATCAACGCCTGCTATGTCAACGCCGGCAGTAACCTGCGCTATTTTACCGGTACTCAATGGTCGGCGAGCGAACGCATGGTCGGCGCGGTGATCCCGGCCGAAGGCGAAATCGCGTATATTGCCCCCTGGTTTGAGATTGGCACCTTAAAAGACGCACAGGTGATAGAAGCAGAAATTTTTAGCTGGCATGAAGAAGAAGATCCCTACCGGTTGTTCTTCGGGGTACTGGCCTCTCGCGGGCTGACGGGTGCGGGCCAGGTGGCAATTTGCGAAACGGCTTCGGTCACCCTGTTCCTCGGCCTGCAACAATATGCCGGCGATATCAAGCTAATCAGTGCCCAGCCGATCACCGGCCACTGCCGCAGCCGTAAATCGGCGACGGAAATCGCGCTGATGCAAACCGCCAATAATATTACTCTGCGGGTGCAGCAGGCAGCCGCCAGTATATTGCGCCCTGGCATCACCGCTAACGAACTGATCGACTTTGTCGATAAAGCCCACCGTAAAATGGGCACCAGCGGCTCATACTTCTGTATTGCACTGTTCGGATCCGATAGCGCGTTTCCCCATGGTGTGAAGCAACCCCACCCGCTGCAAAACAACGATATTGTGCTGCTCGATACTGGTTGTCGCTATAAGGGTTACCTATCCGATATCACCCGTACCTATGTGTATGGCGAAGCCAACGAACGGCAACGCTTCGCCTGGCAGGCGGAGCATGAGGCGCAGGCCGCCGCTTTTGCCGTTATCGCGCCCGGTGTACCCTGCCATAAAGTGGATGATGCGGCGCGCGATGTGCTGGTCTCTTATGGCTTTGGGCCGGACTATCAGCTGCCGGGGCTGCCGCATCGCACCGGGCACGGTATCGGGCTGGATATTCATGAAGCTCCGTATCTGATCCGTAAACAGCAGCAACCGCTCGATATCGGCATGTGCGCCAGCATCGAACCCATGCTGTGCCTGCCGGGTGAGTTTGGTATCCGCCTTGAAGATCATTTTTACGTCACAAGCGAAGGCGCACGCTGGTTTACCCCACCGGCCAAATCCATTGACAACCCATTTGATTTAGCCGGTTGATTATCCCCCGGGCGGCAATGCCGCTCGGATTTAAATGTAATATTTATATCGATCATGTTTAATAAAACCATTTAACTATACAACTTAGTGCAATCACTAATTAATTAAAACCTATCACCATCCGAGTAAAATAACTCTTGATATAAAAATAGTTGTGAGCTAAAAGTTAACCGTCCCTTTCAAAAGTGCATATAAAAATAAATTACACATTCAAATGGAGTTGATAATGAAAACAATTGATATAGCTTTGCTAGACTCGATCGCCGGTGGCCGTGGCAATAACGGTGGTGACCGTACGGATAATGGCGGCAGAAACAGAAATTGGTAGCTCATGTCGTATCTAAACTAGAAACCATAGGCGGTAGTTTATTACTACCGCCTTATACATTAGAGTCGCGTTATATATGACAAAGACAATTAGATCGTTACTTGTATTGTTAGCTATAGTTTCCAGCAGCCCTTTCCTTAGCGGTGTTGGTGTGCTTAACCCTGGATCAGGCTTTGCCGCGCCGGCAGGCATGTCTCAATTAGTCATTATCATTGCCACTTTCTCTTTTTTCATTTCTTTATTTTTTAAAGCATTCGATTTTTTTACAAAGTCTTCAGCATGAAAATAACATACTGGGCAATATCAGTTTTAATTGGGATGATTTTATCCTCTGTTTTATTAGCTGGTGCAGGCATCGGCGTTGATTATCTTTACTCTGCGCCAGAAAAAATATCAAAACTCATCGTTGCCGTGTTCTTTTCACTTGCCATTATTATTTTTATATATAAAGTCATCTGCATGGTTTTCAAAAAAGCATAGATAAAACCGCCCCACATAGGCGAGTATGCGTGGGCGGTTGATTTTAACGGTGAATAAATTAATGGAGTGAAACAAATGAGGGAAATAATTAGACCCGCAATTATCCTCTTGGCAATCATTGCCACGGCCCCTTTTCTTAGCGGTATCAGGGGCGAGACTTCTGCTTTAGGTTTCTCCGCCCCCTTTGGCGCATCCGCATTTGTTATTACTCTCGCCACCTTTTACGCTTTTGTCACCCTTTCCTTAAAAATCTTTGATTTTTTTGAGAAAAAAAATTAGTGAATATTATAAAAGGCACGTTTTTTAATATTCAATCGCTTGGCCAGCCGGTGCACGTTGCTGCTGTAACCCCCAGGCGGTTACAGCAGCAGCGCCAGCTCCATTGCCGTGCGTTGCAGCTGTGGCAGCACCCGCTCACGTAACTCCGCCGCCGAGATTTGCGAAGCATTGACCCCCACGTTCATCGCCGCCACTACGCCGCCCTTGCGGGAATGCATCGGCACCGCGATAGAACGCAGGCCAATTTCCAATTGCTGATCGTTAATGGCGTAGCCTTGCCGACGCACTTTAGCCAACTGTTCACGCAGTTGATCGGCGTTGGTCACGGTGAACTCTGTCAGCGCTTCAAAGCTCACCCGCGACAGATAATCGTTTAACTGTTCATCATCCAGTGCGCTGAGCAAAACCAGTCCCATCGACGTCGCGTAGGCTGGCAGGCGACTGCCGCGCCCCAGATCGATAGTCATAATACGCTTCACGGAAGCGCGGGCGATATACAGGATATTGTCACCGTCCAGCGTCGCCACCGAGCAGGATTCATTCAGCAGCTTGCTGAGATAATCCAGTGAGTTCTGCGCCGCTTTCGCCAGCTCGGAAGAAGAAAGATAGGCGTGCCCGATAGTCAGCACGCGTGGCAGCAGCCGGTAATGGCGGCCGTCAGGACAGTGCACAAACCCCAACGCACGCAGGGTGTACAAGCAGCGACGCACCGCCGCACGTGGAATGCCGGTAATTTGGCTGATTTCAGAAACCGACATTTGTGAATACTGCGGTTGGAAAGCCTGTAGCACCTCCAATCCTCTGGCCAACGACGCCATAAAATTGGGGTCGCCCTTATATTGATCGTTGCTTAACTCCCCGATCTCCTGCAATCGACGCAGTTCTCCAGCACCAGACTCCGACGTATCACTCATCCTGACCTCCGACTCAATATAGTTATCCGTATCACAGAATTGATAACCAAAGGATTAATGTTTCGATAATCGCACAATACGCTGATATTCGCACTTGTCGCTGTTTTTTTCATCCCTTAAGGTAAATCCAGGCCCATAAGCGTCACGCAGAAATGACCGTTTCGCAATCAGGAGAGCAGATGATCGATAAATACGTGGCGTCCATCGATGCCGCCGTCGCCGATATCCCCGATGGCGCGACCATTATGGTCGGCGGTTTTGGCCCGGCAGGTCAGCCCTATGCGCTGCTGGACGCCCTGACTCGCCATCAGCCACGCGGGCTTACGCTTATCAGCAATAATGCGGGCAACGGGGATTTTGGTTTGGCGGCGCTGTTAAAGGCCGGTTGTGTGCGCAAGGTTGTCTGTTCATTCCCGCGCCAGTCGGACTCCTGGGTATTTGATGATTTGTACCGCCGTGGCGAACTGGAGCTGGAGCTGATGCCGCAGGGCAATCTGGCGGCACGCATTCAGGCCGCAGGTTCAGGGCTGGGGGGTTTTTACACTCCGACCGGCTACGGCACCGAATTGGCGCAAGGTAAAGAAACGCGCGAGATCGACGGCAAACACTATGTGTTCGAGCTACCGCTAAAGGCGGATTTCGCGCTGATCAAGGCCGATAAGGCCGATCGCTGGGGTAACCTGCTGTACAACAAAACCGGGCGCAACTTCGGGCCGATTATGGCCATGGCGGCCGCCTGCACCATTGCCGAGGTCAACCGCATGGTGCCACTGGGGGAGTTGGATCCTGAAAATATCATTACGCCGGGGATCTTCGTGCAACGCCTGGTGACTATGCCCGCTCACTCTGCGCAACCGTCGGCCTAAGGAGGGCCCCCATGACCAAACTCACACATCAGCAGTTGGCCGAACGTATTGCGCGCGATATCCCGGAAGGTGCCTACGTCAACCTGGGCATTGGTATCCCAACCCAGATAGCCAATTACCTGCCGGCGGATAAAGAGATCTTCCTGCACAGCGAAAACGGCATTCTCGGCATGGGCCCGGCACCGGCGGCCGGTCAGGAAGACCCCGAACTGATCAACGCCGGTAAACAGCCGGTCACCCTGCTGAAAGGCGGCTGTTTTTTCCACCACGGCGACTCTTTTGCCATGATGCGCGGCGGTCACCTGGATATCTGCGTGCTCGGGGCTTATCAGGTTTCCGAACGCGGCGATCTGGCCAACTGGAGTACCGGCGCAGCGGGGGCAATCCCGGCGGTCGGCGGTGCGATGGATCTGGCGATTGGCGCCCGTCAGGTGTTTGTGATGACCGAACACCTGACCAATAAGGGCGAATGCAAAATTGTTCGCCACTGTACTTATCCCCTGACCGGCGTCGGCTGTATTGATCGCATCTACAGCGATCTGGCGGTGATGGACGTGACTTCTCAAGGCCTGGTGGTGCGCGAAATATTCGGCGGGCTGACCCCGCAGCAATTGCAAGCAGTCACCCCGGTCGAACTGACCTTTGCCCTTCAGCATGGAGAACTGCCGCATGATCCCCGCCTACCTGTGTGACGCCGTCCGCACGCCTTTTGGCCGACTGAACGGCAGCCTGGCCAGCGTTCGCGCCGACGACCTGGCCGCCCTGCCGCTCAAGGCGCTGCAGGCACGCCACCCACAGCTTGACTGGACGGCAGTGGACGACGTGTTGCTTGGCTGTGCTAATCAGGCCGGAGAGGATAACCGTAACGTGGCGCGTATGGCGTTGCTGCTGGCCGGGCTGCCGGTACAGATCCCCGGTTGTACCCTCAACCGCCTGTGCGGCTCCAGTCTGGACGCCGTAGCGATGGCGGCCCGCGCGATCAAAACCGGCGAAAGTGAACTGATGATCGCCGGCGGTGTAGAAAGCATGTCCCGAGCCCCGTTCGTGATGGGTAAGGCGGAAAGCGCCTTCAGCCGAATGATGAAACTGGAAGACACCACCATGGGTTGGCGGTTTATCAACCCGCAGATGCAGGCGTCATATGGCGTGGAGTCGATGCCGCAAACCGCCGAAAACGTTGCCCTCAAGTTCGGTATTAGCCGCCAGGATCAGGACGCCTTTGCCCTGCGCAGCCAGCAGCGCACCGGAGCCGCGCAGGAAAGCGGCTTTTTCACCGACCAGTTGATTGAAGTCAGCATTGCGCAGAAAAAAGGTGAACCGTTACTGTTCACTCAGGACGAACACCCGCGCGCCACCACGCTGGAAGCCCTGTCGAAGCTGAAACCGGTGGTTAACCCCCAGGGGACGGTTACCGCCGGAAATGCTTCCGGACTGAACGACGGTGCCTGCGCGCTGTTGCTGGCCAGCGAAACCGGGATGACTCGCCACGGACTGCAACCCATGGCCCGCATTATTGCCAGCGCCGTTACCGGTATTGAGCCTTCGATTATGGGCTTTGCCCCGGCTCAAGCGGTGCACAAGGTATTAAAAATTGCCGGGTTGAGCCTCGACCAAATGGACGTGATTGAGCTTAACGAAGCTTTTGCGGCGCAGGCCTTGGCGGTGACGCGTGAATTGGGGCTGAGTGACGACACCGCACAGGTGAATCCCAATGGCGGTGCGATCGCCCTCGGTCATCCGCTGGGTGCCTCCGGTGGCAGACTGGTGATGAACGCCGCCTGGCAATTGCAAAAGACGCGCGGCCGCTATGGCTTGTGCACCATGTGTATTGGCGTCGGTCAGGGCATTGCGCTGATTATTGAACGGGTATGAGACGGAGAAGCAGCATGGATATCGACTATCGCCTTGATGGCCGCGCCGGAGCGCCACTATTGGTGCTGTCAAACTCGCTCGGTACCACCTTCGACATGTGGCAGGCGCAACTGCCGGCGCTGAGCGCGCGCTTTCACGTTTTGCGCTATAACCAGCGCGGGCACGGTGCCACGCCGTTGCCAACGCTTCCGCTACGGCTTGAGGATCTGGGCCAGGATGTGATCGCCCTGCTCGATCATCTGGATGCGCCAAGCGCCCATTTTTGCGGCATTTCGATGGGCGGTCTGACCGGGTTATGGCTCAACCGCTACCACCCGCAACGCATCCGGCGACTGGTGCTCGCCAATACTGCCGCCCGCATCGGCAGTGCCGAAGGCTGGCAACAACGTGCCCGGCAGGTTCGCCACTCAGGCCTGGCCCCGATCGCCGCGGCCTCTCCCGTGCGCTGGTTCAGCGAAGCTTTTTTACAGCAGCATCCTGAACGGGTTGCCCCACTGGTCGCCGGGCTGGAGGCCGGTAATGCCGAGGGTTATGCCGCCTGCTGTGATGCACTGGCGCTGGCAGATCTCCGCACGGAAGTCGTTTCCATGACGCGACCGATGCGGGTGATTGCCGGGGAACGGGATCCGGTGACTACGGTGGAGGACGCCGAATTCCTGGTCGCCAACGCCCCCCATGCCGAGCTGCAACGCTTGCCGGCTTCGCATATCTCCAATATTGCCTGCCCGGATCTCTTCAACCGCAGCGTTATCGAATTCCTGTCTGAGAAGATGTGATGCATTGAAAAGTATGCCGAAACGTCAGGTTAAGTTTTAGCTATCGAATCCATACGCCAAAGCGTCTGTTCATTATGTGCTCTTTGGTTACAATCGTTAGCACTGAAATCCACCGTTTCGAGGGCTAACTAATATGTACAATTTCTCACGTTATCAGGCAAAAGAACTGGCGCTGGCTTATATGAGCGGCAAAAAACACGATCTGTCCCCGCAGGAGTTTTTGCAGCAACTGAAAAGCAGCGAGAAATCTTTCGACCATCTGTTGAAGCACGGCAGCGAACAGCCGCGCGAAGTGTTGGTACAAAGCTTCTGAAAACCCGCTCATAACCGCTATACCTCCCGCTTCGCCGGTGGCGAGCCTCCTGGCCCGCGTATTCCCGGCTGAACGGCTGCAGTGTTTTTCACCGACGCTGCGTATCCCAATAGGTCCCTCTCGGTAATAAACCACAGGGATACTTATCTTCGTGCAGCCTGAGCTACTCAAGCCAAACCGCATTGAACCTCAACTTTTCGTATTGAGAGGCGAATAACCTGCATATTCGTATTCAGAGGCGAATTATTGACATATTCGTATTTAGATGCGAAATTAACCGATAACTCCCCGCTTCAGAGCAGAAGAAGACATGCCAGCCCAAGTCAGCGTGATCACCGGCGATCTGGTCAATTCCCGACAGTCAGACACCACTCACTACCTTAGCGGCTTAAATGACCTGCTTAGCCAGCTGCAACAGGCTAAGCTTATTCAGCAGTTCGAGATTTTCCGTGGCGATGCCTTTCAGGCAGTGAGCGAACCGCAGTCTGGTTTGCTGCTGGCGGTATATATCCGCATCGCGCTCAAAGCCATGGACGCCCAACGCTGGGATGCCCGCATCGCTGTCGGCCTGGGCACAAAGCAGGCTCAGAACGCCGGCTATGGCAGCGCCTTTGTAAATTCGGGCCAGGCGCTGGACGGCCTGCTGAAAAATTGCCGACTGGCTCTGAAAAATGATAACGATCAGACCAATGCCATTGTCAGCGATCTGTTGCCAATGTTAGATCATGTGGTTAGCCGTCTTTCGCAGACCGAAGCGCGGATAGTCCAGGCGCGTATCTTCGCCTCCTCCAACCAGGAAGTGGCTGAGAAACTGCAAAAGGCCGCCTCTACGGTCTCCGCAACGCTCAAACGCGCAGCCTACGAGGAAATCATGCGATTTATTCACGCGATTAACAGGATCACCTGAATATGGATTTAAGCTACCTGCCCCTGCTGATTTGGTTGCTGATAGCCCACTTGCTTGCCGACTTCCCACTGCAACCGCGGAGTTGGGTTGAGGATAAAATACGTCATCGGGCAGGCTCTCGCTTCTTGCTGCTGCATGCCCTGCTGCACGGCGTGCTGGCCGCCTGGGTCGTGGCCGGTTTTGCTCTGTTGCATGGCGGGATCTCTTCCGCTCAAGTGCTGTTCGCCCTGTTGGTTATTGCCATCAGCCACTGGCTGACCGACCTGCTGAAAGTCACCCTGTTAACCCGCCTCAGCCAGGCACGTGGTTTTTTGCTCGATCAAGGCCTGCACCTGGCGGCGATTGTTTTGCTGTGGCTGTTGCTTACGCCGAATGCCCTCGCCCTGATTAACGCGCTGGCTAGCGCAGCGGCTCGCTGGCAAACCGGGCTGGTGCTACTGGCTTATTTATTGATTTATATGCCGATGGGCATTCTGATGGGCCAATTGCTGGCGCGCTGGACGCCACAGATGCCGCCGTCAGCCAAAGCGGATAACGATTCGCTGTTACGCGCAGGCAAACAAATTGGTTATCTGGAAAGAACGCTGATCCTGACCTTTGTGCTGATAGGGCAGATCCCGGCTATCGGTTTTTTGCTGGCGGCCAAGTCAATCTTTCGCTTTGGTGATTTACGCCAGAGTGATGACAAAATGCGTACCGAGTATGTGCTGCTCGGTACGCTATTTTCCTTTACGCTGACCATCATGCTGGGTCTGCTGGTGAAGAAACTGCTGTAGGGGCGCAGTAGCCTGCGCCCGCAATAATTACAACCACTCGCCGAAACGGCGAATATAGAACCGCTTCATCATCTGCGCGACTACGCAGTAGCTGATCAAGGTACCAGCCAACCATGGGAAGTATTCCCAAGGCAGCGGCTGCAGCCCAACCAGGGCACCAAGCGGTGAGAACGGCAGATAAATCCCCAACGCCATCACCAGTATCGTGGTCAACAGAACCGGCAATGCAGCGGTGCTCTGAATAAACGGAATTTTCTGGGTACGCAGCATATGCACCACCAGCGTTTGCGACAGTAATCCCTCAATAAACCACCCGGACTGGAACAGGGCCTGATGCTCCACGCTGTTGGCAGCGAAGACAAACCACATCAGCGCATAGGTAGTGATATCGAAGATAGACGAGGTCGGCCCAATCCACAGCATAAAGCGGCCAATGTTTTTCGCATCCCACTTGCGCGGTTTACGCAGGAACTCTTTGTCCATCTTGTCCCACGGCAGCGACAGCTGAGAAATATCGTACATCAGGTTCTGGATCAGCAGGTGGATCGCCAGCATCGGCAGGAACGGAATAAATGCGCTGGCCACCAGCACGGAGAACACGTTGCCGAAGTTGGAGCTGGCGGTCATGTTCAGGTACTTGATGATATTACCGAAGGTCTCGCGCCCCTTGATCACGCCCTCTTCCAGCACCATCAGGTTTTTCTCCAACAGAATGATGTCTGCCGACTCCTTGGCAATATCAGTGCCGGTGTCCACCGAAATACCTACGTCCGCATCGCGCAGTGCCGGGGCATCATTAATGCCGTCACCCAGGAAACCGACGGTATGACCATTCGCCTGCAACATTTTCAACACCCGCGACTTTTGCAGCGGCGTCAATTTGGTAAATACCGTGCGCTGCTCTACTTCACGCGCCAATGTGGCATCGTCCATCTCGGCAATTTGCGGCCCGGAAAGCGGTTCGCCAGGCTCCAGCCCAACATCGCGGCAAATCTTGCAGGTGATCACCGGGTTATCGCCGGTTAACACTTTCACCGCAACGCCGTTTTCCTGCAGTGCCGCAATCGCTTCTTGCGCACTCTCTTTCGGTGGGTCAAGGAAGGTCAGGACGCCCTGGATCACCATATCGCGTTCATCATTTACGCTCAGCGGCAAGGCATTTTTCTGTTCCCCCAACTCTCGGGTTGCCAGCACCAGCACGCGGAATCCATCCTCGTTATACTGGGCGGCCAGCGCCTGCAGTGCCTCACGTCGCGTCTGATCCAGCGGTAAAATCTGCTGCCCTTCACGGATATGAGTAGCGATTTCCAGCATTTCCTCCACGGCCCCTTTACAGATCAGCCGCTGTTGGTGGTTTTCATCCGCTACGACGATAGACAGGCGACGACGCACAAAATCGAACGGCAGCTCATCAACCTTGCTGAAACGCCCCAGTGCTTCAATGCCAGGTTTGCCACGCCCAAAGCGGATCACCGCCTGATCCATCAGGTTTTTCATCCCGCTCTGGTGGAAGCTGTTCAGCCAGGCCAGGTGCAACACTTCATTGTCTCTGACGCCACTGACGTTCAGGTGATGTTCGAGGATGATGCGATCCTGGGTCAGGGTACCGGTTTTGTCGGTGCAGAGTACGTCCATCGCGCCAAAATTCTGGATGGCATTCAAACGTTTGACCACCACTTTGCGCCGTGACATGGCAATGGCACCCTTCGCCAGATTGGAACTGACGATCATCGGCAGCATCTCTGGCGTCAGCCCGACCGCCACGGCCAAAGCAAACAGCGCCGCTTCGCTCCAGTCACCTTTGGTGAAGCCATTGATCAACAAGACGATCGGCACCATCACCAACATAAAGCGGATCAGCAGCCAGCTGACGCTGTTCACCCCGCGATCAAACGCGGTTTGCGAGCGGGAACCGACAATCGACTTTGCCAAGGAACCAAAATAGGTGCGCCCGCCGGTCGCGACCACCACCGCCGTGGCGTTGCCGCTGGCGACGTTGGTGCCCATCAGGCAGATATTCGACAGTTCCAGCAGCGCATGTTCACTGGAAACTTCATCCTCGCTCGATTTTTGACTGACGTTGCCCATTACGTCGTATTTCTCGATCGGGATCGCTTCCCCAGTCAGGATCGCCTGACTGATAAACAGATCGCGTGAGGTCAGCAGACGCACGTCCGCCGGTATCATATCGCCGGCAGAGAGCTTAATAATATCGCCCGGCACCAGTTCGCGGATCGGTATTTCCAGCGTCAAGGCCTGCGCGCTGTAACTGCTGCGGCGCAGTACCGTGGCGGTAGTACGCACCATCGACTTCAGCGTCTCGGCCGCCTTGTTGGTGCGGTACTCCTGCCAAAAACGCAGTAACCCGCTGAGTGAAACCATCACCAGTATGATGATCACGCCGGTAAGATCGGTTTCTTCACCGCGCCGGGCCGGCAGCCAGTAATCGGTAAAGAAACTGATCGCGGCCAGCACCATCAGCACATAGATAAACGGGTTGTTAAACGCGGCGAATAGTTGCACCAGCGCATGGGGTGCCTTCTCATGAGCCACCTGATTGACGCCATACTGCTCCAGGCGTTCAACCGCATCGTCCTGGGTCAAGCCATTGCGATTACATTTTAAATTGGCCAGCGTCTGATCAACGCTGTTTTTCGCCTCTTGGGCGATGGCGTAAGGCGTCGTTTTTTTATCACGACGGCGTACGTTTTCATTAATATAGGTCATAACGCAATTCTCTTATTTTACTCTGCGCACAGGGTTACCCCGCCCAATTAATGGGTGAATAAGCACAGAGTGGAATTTATTTAATTGACGTAATTAACGCGGTTTATTTCCACGCCAGAAACGCTGAATAATCAAACTTGCGGGGTCACCGTTCATGACGCCTCCTTATCACTGAATGCAGTGAATATTAATCAATAACTAAACGGGCAATTCAGACGCGATACGCCAGCGCACCGCGCTCACGCTTTTCTCCAAACTGACACGGCAAACTATGCCCTCGATTTCTTTTTGCACCGAGGGATTTGCGGTTATTTCCGCACAAACCTCAAGTTGACCAGGAATGGCAATATCAGCGCTGCGCAGGGATTGTAATCTTAATGCCACACCATTTAGCGCCTGCAATATCAGGGTACGTACCAGGATTTCATCCTGCTCGCCGCAGGTGACCTGAATGCGGTAGCACACTTCCAGATCGGTCGCCTGCTGCTGGGGTTGCAGATTGATGCGCTGTGCCGCTTCACGCAGCAGGATATTCGCACACAGGATCACCAGCGTCGCCAGTACCGCATTCCAATACTGCCCAAGGCCGCACAGCACGCCAATCGCCGCAGAACACCACAGCGTGGCGGCGGTATTCAGACCGCGGATGTTCAGCCCTTCACGCATGATCACCCCGGCCCCCAAAAAGCCGATACCGGAGACAATTTGTGCGGCAACTCGCCCGGCGCTGGAAGGATCGGTAGACATGGAACTGAGGATAAAGACCGCAGCTCCGGTTGCCACCAATGCATTGGTGCGCAGACCGGCCATACGTTGGCGCCACTGCCGCTCGGCGCCAATAACCGCGCCCAGGCTCATCGCCAGTAATAAATTTAAAACAAAAGGAGTCATAGCCATGACTTTCCCCTTAAATAACTGCAGGAGATAAAATCATGTGCTTTTTAGCACACGCGAAATCTCGCCGATAATAAATCAGCGGTTGAGCGCGTGAATGCCTGGAGGGAAAAGGCTGTGGCTGAAAGTGGCCATAATAGCGTCCAAATCAATTCACCCGATGCCGTTAGGCAACAGGGACAACAATAAGATTCGGGTTTGCACAGCTCGGAATAACTTGAGAGGGGTGCTGCCCGCCGTTTTCGGCAAGCAACAAATCAGAAGAGGATTGGTCAGCTTGCCTTGTTTATATCACCGCAACTAAAACTGTCCAATTGTGTTTCCTCACTGAAATTTTGGCAGAGTATAGTGACGTGGGGTAATGATGTAAAGGCCAAATTATTAAACGAAAACTAAACCCAATAATTTTGTATATTTGACTCATCACACGATTATAGATAATTGCCGTTGGGCAGCCCGTTAATTCCCGATAAACTGAAAGTTCAGCAGGACAATCATCAGCAAGGACAACTATTCGATGAACATGCTTCGCCTCTCTATCAGCCTCGCCCTGCTTGCCGGCTTCCCCGCCCAGGCCCTGCTCTTGCAACAGGGTGATACCCGATATGAAATCGATCCGGCCACGCTGCAGATCACCGCAGGCAAGATCCTGGTCAACCAGCCGCAGGCCGGGCAAACCGTGGCCGAGCTGCAAAGCACGCCTGCCCAGGCGAGTTGGCAGTGGCCCAACAGCGCCATGCAGCTCACCGCCAGGCTGGAAGGCAGCGATTTGCGCCTAAGCTTCAGCAGCAGTCGGGCGCAAACGCTGGATTGGTTCACCCTGCCGTCACAGACCACCACTTTGCTGTTACCGATTGGCGAAGGCAGCCGTATCCCGCTGGATAATGCCGTCTGGCAGCGCTACCTGCTAAAAGAGATGACGCCGCTGGATACCAACTGGGATCTGAAGCTGCCGCTGTGGAGCCAACAACAGCAAGGCAAGGTGTATAGCTGGCTACTGCTTACTCCATTCAGTAATCAGGTCAGCTTCACCAGTGCCAAAAACCGGCTCACCATGCACAGCAGCCACCAGTTCAACCGTTTTAATCAACAACAGGCATTCGAGGTGTTACTGCATGTGGGGGATTCCCCGCTTTCCGGTGCTCGCCGATACCGCGAGTATCTACAGCAAAGCGGACAGTTCAGCAGCCTGCACGATAAAATCCGTATCGCGCCGGAGGGGGAGAAACTGATAGGTGCCACCCACATTTATCTATGGGGTGACAAGCTGTTGGCACCGGCCGACGTGAAGAATTGGCCGGGTCTGCTTGCCTGGCTGACATCACCCACCGGCGAAACGCTGTGGCAGAAAATGGACGCCGATAGCCAGAAAACGGTGCAGAAACTGGCGGGGAAAATACCGGAACCCTGGCAGCAACAAGCCTTGGTTGATGCCCTTAATCAGGCGTTGGTGGCATTAACGCCACTGAAGACCACGCCGGATAACAGGGATTTTCTGCAGGCACAGCGCCAGCAAGCTGTAGACATCCGGGAATGGGCGCAACGGCAACTTGGGGCCTACCTGGCACCGGCAGAGAGCTGGGGCCAGGGGCTGGCGAAGCCGCTGGTCGAGGCGCTGCACCAGGCCGGCCTGCCCCGTTTGTGGCTGGGTACCGATAGCTGGACCGCCGAGTTCCTGCATCCGCAGGCGGTAGAAAGTGCCAAAAAATCGGGTTACCTGATTGCCAGCTACGACTCTTACGACACCGCAATCCCTCGCGGAGTCAATGACAGTTGGCTAACCGCCCAACTGCCGACGGCGCTACGTGAAAAGTGCGCCATAGTCCGGGCGGACGGCAGTAAAAAACCCGGTTTCGGTAAGCAGGGTTACTACCTGAATCCGGGCTGCGTGCTGCCTTACTCTCAGCAGCGCATGCGCGAACTGGTGCAGTTGGCCGGGCTAAACAGCCTGTTTTTGGACGTTGACGGTACCGGGATGGTTTCCGACGACTATCAGCCCGATCACCCGACCGGTGCAGCGCAAATGGCACAGGACCGCAATGCGCGGCTGGCCTGGTTCAGCAATACCCTTAAGCTGCCCCTCGGCTCTGAGGATGGCAACGCGGTAACCGCACGCCACATTATGTTTGCCCACGGTATGGAAACCTGGGGATTTGGCTGGGGGGATAAGCAGATGAATCAGGATAAATCCTCGCCTTATTATCTGGGTGCCTGGTGGCCCAATGCCCAGCCGGCTTTCTTCTTCAGCCCGGCCAAAGTAAAAGAGCCTTATCGCACGGTGGAATTTGATCCGCGCTATCGCTTGCCCATGTATCAGGCGGTATTTCACGATGCGGTGATCAGCAGCCACCACTGGAATTACGACAACCTGAAGTTTAGCGATGTCAAAACCACCCGCAGCCTACTGAGCCTGTTATACAACACCGCGCCGATGTTCCATCTCAGCCGCGCGACCTTGCAGACACGCCTGCCGCAAATCAAACAGGCAGATGCGGCCTTCCGTCCGCTGCATTTGGCGCTGTGGGATAAGGCACTGACCGACTTCCAGTGGCTTGACCAAGCAGGCTGGGTGCAGCAAACCACCTTCAGCGACGGCTCAATCCTGACGGCCAACTTTGGCGAACAAGCCTTCGACGGCATTGCCGCCCATAGTCTGCGAGCCAAATTGGCTGACGGTCGCATCCTGAACATCACGCCATAGCAACTCCGGTCGGGGTGAACTAGGCTAGGCACAGTCCCCCGATCGGCAACCTGGAGTTGATGATGGATACCCTTACTCAAACACTGCTCGCAGAGATCGGGCAAAGTTTCAGCCACAGCGACAACGCGCCAGCAATTCCGCTGACGGTCAGCGGTCAAGGCAGCCTGAACAGCGCATTCCCAGTCAGCGAGCTGGCAACCGCCAGCCTGGGGGCCGCCGGGCTGGCCTGCGCCCAACTGCTGCAACAAAATCAGGGCGGGGAACCGCAGGTGTTTGTCGACAGCCGGCTGGCATCGTTGTGGTTCGGCTGGACCTTACGGCCGCTGGGCTGGTCATTGCCGGCCGCCTGGGACGCGCTGGCGGGTGACTATGCCACCAGTGATGGCTGGATCCGCCTGCATACCAATGCCCCTCATCACCGCAAAGCCGTAGAACAAGTGCTGGGCCCGCATCAGGATAAAAACGCACTAGCACAACAGGTACTGACGTGGAAAAAAGGTGAGCTGGAGCTGGCAGTGATCGAGGCCGGCGGCTGCGCAGCTGAAATGCGCTCGATCGAGGCGTGGCGGCAACATATTCAGGGCAAGAGCGTTGCACAGGAGCCAATTTGCCATCAACGTCAGCAAGCAGAAGCTCCGCCTCCCGGCTGGGCGTTGCCTGCCGCCAGGCCACTGCACGGCGTGCGGGTGCTGGATTTGACGCGGATTATCGCCGGGCCGGTCGCCACCCGTTTTCTTGCCGGTCTGGGCGCCGACGTATTACGCATCGATCCCTACGGTTGGGATGAGCCAGGCGTCGAACATGAAGTGATCCTCGGTAAGCGCTGCGCACGCCTGAACCTGAAAAACCCCCACGATCGCCACACCTTCGAGCATTTACTGAAAAACGCCGACGTTCTGGTTCATGGTTATCGCGCCGGGGCGCTGGAAAAACTGGGGTATGGTGCAGAACAACGCCGCACACTATCGCCGGGATTGATCGACGTTTGCCTCAACGCCTATGGCTGGAGTGGCCCGTGGCGAGGACGACGCGGTTTCGACAGCCTGGTGCAAATGAGCTGTGGGCTGGCGGAATCCGGCTTGCAATGGAAAAACGCCGCCATGCCTGTTCCCCTGCCGGTACAGGCTCTCGATCACGCAACCGGCTACCTGATGGCGACGGCGGTGTTGCACGGCATGCGTCAACGCCTGCTACAGGGTACCGGCTTCAGCGCCCGACTATCCCTGGCACGGACGGCACAACTGCTGTTTGAACATCCTTACCCGCAACAGCATCCGTTAACGCCGCTGGCTGCAGCCACCGCTGCGGATGAAAACCCGGAAACCGAGCTGACTCATTGGGGCGCGGCACTACGCCTTATCGCGCCGCTACAGTTGAACGGCACAGCGCTGCTCTGGGCATTGCCTGCGACGACCCTTGGCAGTTCGCAGCCGCAATGGCTACGCCGCTAAACTCAGGCCAATTGCCGCTGCAGCCAGTGCAATAATGCTTCGACCGCCGGCGTCAACCCGGCGGTCTGCGGCCAAACCAGATAAAAGTCTATCTGATCAAGATGTCGTGCCGGTGCAAGTGCGGTCAACCGGCCCTCTGCCAGCGCATCACTCACCAGCAGTTTTTTCACCAGCGCGATGCCAAACCCTTGCTCAGCCGCGCGGATCAACAATCCCGCATCATTGAATAATGCCAAGGGGCGGCCGGACTCCACCTGCTGATGCGCAGTGAACCAGCTACGCCACGGCGTAACATCATGTTCCAGCAGGGGTATGCCTGACGCACCGCGGTCAAATGCTGCCTGCCACCGCTCGGCCAGCGCCGGCGTAGCCACCGGCACCACCTCTCCGGAGGCAATCCACTGTGCCTGCATCTCTGCCCATTGACCATTGCCGAGGCGAATGGCCGCATCAAACCCTTTGCGCACCAGATCCTGCACCACCAGCGAGGCGTCGATATCCAGCGCAATATCGGCACAGGCCGTATGAAAAGATGGCAGACGCGGCATTAACCAGTAATGCGCGAAAGAGGGCAGCACGCTGATACGCAGAGCCTGACTTTGCGCAATCCTCCTGACCCGACTGACGCCCTGTTGCAATGCCTGCAGCGCCGGTTCGGCAACGGCCAACAGCTCACGCCCGGCGGTATTCAGGCGCAGCCCGCGCCCCTGCCGTTCAAACAGCGGGCAGCCGATTGCCCGTTCGAGCTGTTGGATCTGCTGGCTGACGGCACCATGGGTAAGATGTACTTGCAGGGCAGTAGCGCGCAAATTCTCTAACCGGGCGGCAATCACAAAGGTCGGCAGAATGTGCAGTGGGATCGCGTCATTTAACATTGGTTAGCCATACTATCCAAAAAGGCTATTTTTCATCGATTTTCGCCACAAAGCAAATGTTCTAGGCTGTCGCACATGCCCCTTACATCTGGAGTCAGCGATGCACCCACGTTTACAGCAGGACCTTGAGCAATTTCCACAGATACTCGACCGCACCCGGCAGTTGGCCGAAGGCTTCCTGACGGGCTTGCAACAGCGCCCCGTTTGCCCTCCTCTGGCCGCTCAGCAGCTACAGCCGGGTGACAATTTACTGGCAAACGGCGGTGATGGCGCACTGGCGGCACTGGACGATTTCTGGCTGCGTTATGCCGAGGGTCTTTCTGCCAGCGCCGGGCCACGTTATTTTGGCTTTGTTACCGGCGGCTCGACCCCTGCCGCATTGGCAGCAGACTGGCTGGTTAGCGCTATAGACCAGAACAGTCAGCTGAGCCACGATACCGTGGCCGCGGCAATTGAACTGGCGACCATTGTGCAGCTAAAAGACTTGTTGGGTCTGCCGGAGGCATTCAACGGTAGTTTTGTTAGCGGGGCAACCATGGCCAACTTTGTCGGCATGGCCACCGGCCGCCAGTGGCTGGGGCAGCAGCGCGGCATTAATGTCGCGAAACAGGGGCTGGCAGCCTTAGGATCCATACAGGTTTTGTCAGCGAATGCGCACTCCAGCAGCGAAAAAGCACTCAGCATGCTCGGCCTGGGTCGCGACGCGTTGAAAATTATCGACAGCCTGCCGAACTCCGAAGCTATCGACCCTGCTGCGTTGGAACGGCATCTGGCCGCCAACGTCGGTGTACCGACGATGGTGCTGGCCAGCGCCGGAACGGTGAATACCGTGGTCTTCGACGACCTGCCGCAGCTGCTGGCGCTGCGCGAGCGCTACCCGTTCTGGTTACACGTTGATGCGGCCTTTGGCGGCGTGGCGGCCTGCTCACCGCACTATGCGCCACGCTTAGCCGGTTGGGAGCAGGCTGACTCCATTACCGTTGATGCGCATAAATGGTTGAACGTGCCCTACGACAGCGCGATCCAATTTAGCCGCCATCTGGCATTGCAAATGCAGGTCTTCCAGAACCATTCGGCTTATCTGGAAGCGCCGACGCAGCGGCCAGACAACTACCTGCACCTGACTCCGGAAAACTCGCGGCGTTTTCGCGCTCTGCCGTTGTGGATGGCGCTGAAAGCTTATGGCCGCAGCGGTATGCAAGATATGGTTGAACGCAATGTTCGACTGGCGCAGTTGCTGGGTGCAGAGCTGACGAGCAGCGCGGGTTTCCACCTGCTGGCACCAGTCAATTTGAACGTAGTGTGCTTTGCGCTCAAAAATGCCGAAGGCGATGCTACTGCTGCACGCGATCGCTTCATAGCCCGTCTCGATCGGCACGGCGTAGTGCGCTGTACCCCTACCCGTTATAACGGACAACCGGGGATCCGTGCTGCGTTGGTCAATTGGATGACCGAGGAAAGCGATATCCATCTGGCGTTGGAATCGATACGTCACTGTCTGACAGAAACTGGCTGATAGGACAAGTCAAGGTAACCCCCACGCTATTGATTGCTGCCGGTGATTATTCTACGGCAGCAGTAACCCCCTGCCGATCAATGGATATTGGTACCCTGGGATGCTGCCTAAATAGTTCAGAAAAACCAATTAATCACTCGCTGACATTTATCACATTTGTCGTAACAGCACGAATAATCACATCAACCCTTTGTTATAACGCCAATTTTCGTAACAAAAAGATCAAGGAATGTTAACCTTGTGTGACTATTGGTTGTCGCAAGTGATAAAGAACGGAAGAATTATCATTATCGAAAACCCATAAAATCAATATAACATCATGATAGTATTATCAAAAATAAAACCATTAAAACCTGGCGGCATTTATCCTGCTGAATAAATAGGCTAAGAAATGTTAAAAAAACAACACATGAATTTTTTTTAAGAATTTTCCTAGCAATCTAAAATTTCGTTTCGTGACATGATGGGCAGATTCAATGATAAAAATACCAGCGAGCGCGCGGCTCAAGCACAAATTGGCGTTACTGCCCCATAATCCTTACGCCAGCAGATTATTCTGACTTAAGCTAAACTTATAGGTTCATGATGTTAATTAGTTTAGAAAGAAAATATCGTTGAGTACTACCGTATTTATTGATAGAACATTCCTGGATGTGACTCTTTTTGTTCTTTTTTGCCTTTTAGGCTTCAGGCTTTTTCTTTTTTGTTACCGCGGTAAAACGGATTTAAGTGGGGGGTGAGATATGCCAACGATCATTATGGATTCATGCAGCTATACCAGATTGGGTTTGACAGACTACCTGACAACGCACGGAGTAAAAAAACGCCAGATTAATGCTATTGGTGATATCGACGATCTGCATGAGAAATGCAGCAAGTTGAAGCCTAGCCTGGTATTTATTAATGAAGACTGTTTTATACACGAAGCGAACGCGACGGAACGTATAAAAGGGGTGATATCACTGCACCCTGACACCTTATTCTTCATCTTTATGGCCATCACCAACGTACATTTTGACGATTATTTATATGTTCGTAAAAATGTCATCATCTCGTCAAAATCGATCAAACCAGAGACTATGAATCAACTACTTAGTCACTATCTGGAAAGAAAAGCGCCTCGCACTGAAAAAACCTCATTTGATCAGACTCCGGTTACGCTCAGCCAAACTGAATCGAACATGTTACGCATGTGGATGTCGGGTCAGGGTACCATCCAGATATCCGACCAGATGCAAATTAAAGCCAAAACTGTCTCTTCCCACAAGGGTAATATCAAAAGAAAAATTAAAACGCACAACAAACAGATTATTTACCATGTTGTTCGTTTAACCGACACGTTAACCAGCGGAATATTTGTCAATAGCCGCTAGGTCAAAAGCGTTGTTGTGTACTCTGCCAAACGTTGGTTTTAAATGTTGTTCAGCACAGAGTGCTGGAAGCCACGCATTTAAATAACCTAAATACCTGCTCGCGACGAAATTTCGGCCGCGGCGGGTATTCCCGCAGCAAAAAACCGATTATTCCTAGCGCTGTAAAATAATCACCCACCGTAAATCTTGCAAATCAAATTAACAAACCTGGTTATTTGGAGCCTGGAGCCTGAGAAGCGGCCTGTCGCAGTTCAACAAAGGTGCCGTCACGACTGTCTATCTCGTTAAAGAACCAGACACCGGCAGGATAGTCAGGCAAAGAGACCAGATACATTACCCCTTCGTTAAACTCTTCTACCGCCAGGATCACCCCCTCACGCCGTTGTTCACCATCAGTTTTTACCGTTACCAGATCGTTAGCTTTCATGCCCTACCCCATCATTTATCATTGATGTCAGTGTATTACAAAATGAAGTGAGAAAAATACCGTACACTGCAGTAAATCCGCAGCTCACCTGCTTACACCTTTCTACAAGCGTAGCAGGCCATCTGGGCCGTGGTTTTTTCACTTTCTTAACGTTTTGTCCGCAGAATCTTAAGCACGCAACGGATAGTCTGTTCTCTGGTGCTTCCCCCCAGAGAAGTACCTACAAATGAAGAAGTAACAAGGAACTTTTGCCCGCAGACTTGCGGGCTTTTTTTCGCCTTCGACAAATAACAGGCACAAAAAAACCCGCCTTGGCGGGTTTTTATTAATCAGCGAGAGGCCGATTAGATAGCGGTAACGTTAGCCGCTGACGGACCTTTAGCACCGTTCTCGATAGAGAACTGTACGTTCTGGCCTTCAGCCAGGGTCTTGAAGCCTTGATCCTGGATAGCAGAGAAGTGTACGAACACATCTTTGCTGCCGTCTGCTGGAGTGATGAAACCGAAACCTTTAGACTCGTTGAACCACTTCACTTGACCTTTGATCATGTTAGACATGTTTAATTCCTACAATATTAAATTTACGCCACCATGGGCAAGAAATAGCCGGTCATCAGTTACTTATGGAGGCACTAGAAAGGAAATTCGTCAGTGAAGAGCTATCTAGGATAACGCTTTAAATTTGAACTACTTTACTCAAAATGTCGTGCATAAATAGGTCTGTACCACAGGCCGAGAAGCATTAACTCACGATGGGACTTTAATAGCAACTCTTTTTATAATCCCCTCCGTGGAAACGAGGCCAAACGCACAGGATTTCACCCGCATTGCTTAATTTATCGTCATTTGTGACTGTATTTACCGGATAGCGGGGGTAAGGCACTGCCACAATATTTACAAAATATGGCCTCTGTCTCGTGGCCACCTCTTTGACATTGCTCACAATTACGCCTTTCACGGTTACGTTGTAGCTCCTGCGACATGTAGGCCGTCAGAATGCCGGTCGGTACCGCGATAATTGAATAGCCCAGCAGAATAAGTACCGAAGTCAGTAACCGCCCCAACGGCGTATGGGGAACAATATCACCGTATCCCACGGTGGTCAGCGTCACTACCGCCCAATAGACGGAGGCCGCCAGGCTGGTAAAGCCGCCATTCCCCCCCTCAATCGCATACATCAAACCGCCAAAGACGCACAGCACTACGGCGACAAAACCAAAAAACATCGCCAATTTGTGGCGTGCCAGCTTGATACTGCGCCAGATCATGCCCATCTCACTCATATAACGCAGCAGTTTCAGCACCCGTAGCACCCGCAATACCCGCACAACGCGCAGCAGCATCACGAATTCCACCGTCATATGCGGATACAGCCAGATGATGTACAGCGGCAACACCGTCAGCAAATCAATCACACCGAAAAAGCTCAAGGCGTAATGTTGATCGGCAGGCGTACACCACAGCCGTAGCAAGTATTCAAGCGTGAAAATGACGGTAAAAATCACCTCGGCCCAGAGGAAAAGATAAACAGCCTCGCGACCAGGCGAGAACAATGCGCTGCCGCCCGGCTCGAGAAACAGCAGTATCACGCTGAGTAAGGCGGTAATGACCCAAAAAGCCTCCATCCTGCGGCCGCGACGGGAGTGATTGTCGAACAACAATTGATAACTGCGCTGGCGTAAGCTCAACGCCGCAGTGTCAGTGGTCATAGCCCGATATCTTATAAAGAGAAGTTATTCATAGAGTAGACCTGAACAAGAGTGCCGCCAATGCTTCATATTGTTATTAATTACCAGCCACAAATGATAGTAATTCTCGTCTGGCTGTTTTATAGTTACGCAGCGTAACTATAAAGGGAGATTGACCATGCTGAGATGGCATACGCTGGCAGCATCCTGCTGCACTGCTCTGTTGATACTGAGCGCCCCCGCCCAGGCGCTGGACCTGTCCTATACCGCACCGGACCCCAGTATCAAACCGGCACCCGCACCGCAAACCGCCCTTGGCCCAGAAAAAAAATCGGCCAAGCCACCGGTGGTGTGGTCGGAAACAGAAGACAAAACCGGTTTTCGCGTTGATATGGAATGTGATCACCCCGGTTGCAGTCGCCCGCGCGCCAAGCCGTACTCATCGCTTAATTACGGTCCGAATAACGGCCCGGTGAAAAAAACCGATCGCCGTCGTCAGTCTGATCCCTACTCCACCGATCAGGAACCTGATTATAATGTGAGCATGGGTTATCAGTGGTAACGCGGCTTTAAGAGTTATCCCTATATCGGCCGCAGCACAGTGTTCATACAATGAAACTCTGTTCACCACTCCTCCTGGTGCTGAACACAACAAGCTGTGTTGCAATATTTTATGCGCCTCCCTATAGGCGCTTTTTTTATGCCTGGATATCAATAACCTGCCGACTTACAGAATGGTCTCATTGCTGCGTAACGTGATAGCTGTCACAAATAACCCCTCCTTAGCCATGCTTTATCGGAGGGTTGTCAGATGGCGACTGAATACTTATTTTTGCTGGCCGTATTAGCCAGTATCGCAGGGTTCGCGCTGTATAAGCACTTCAAATCACAGAAGAAAAGCACCCTACTGCGTCCGCACGATCGTTAATGCAAGCGTACAGGGGTATGGTATTAACATCCTGCCCCTGACCACAGAACCACACCCTGTCATTTTTTTATCACAAAATTGTCACAATATAGCCATATCATGGTCGGCGATTATCCGCACTGGCTCAATACCAAGGATTTCGTTATGACCACCATTAGAGCAACCAATCACCAGGAAGCCGAAAAGCTGATCCGCTACGGCACGGCAAAAAAAATCGAACTGGCCTATGACATCGACAGCGACGACTTTTTCCAGCTCGCCAGCCTGTGGTGTGATCGAGGTGCCAAAATCTCCAAAGGGAAAGAACATTTTATCGTCTCGCTAAAAGGTTTTCGCATCCCGCCCAATGACTAATCCCATGCCGCCTCTGCGGCGGCACCCCAACTTTCCCCTTGTGACCGCCCTATGATCCACATTCTCCCTTCGGCATTTATGTAAGATAAAACATGAATTACAGCAGGCGGTTACCTACACTGGTTACTGCGCCTGAACGCCAACTGAGGAGAATCACCATGTCAGCCAACCCAGCGCTGCCCAGCACCATGAAAGTCGTCGAAATCAGCCAGCCTGGCGAACCAGAGGTTCTGATTAGCAGCCAAAGACCGCTGCCAACCCTGCAACAGGGAGAAATACTGGTGAAGGTCGCTGCCGCCGGAGTTAACCGCCCTGATATGATGCAACGCCGCGGCCAATACGCACCGCCCGCAGGCGCATCGGATATTCCTGGTCTGGAGATCGCCGGTACCGTAGTTGCTACCGGTATTGGGGTACAAAATTACGCCATCGGCGACGCTGTTTGCGCCCTGATTGCCGGCGGCGGCTACGCAGAATACTGCAAAGTACATGAGAGCAATGCGCTGCCGGTACCCGAGGGCTTTAGCCTGATTGAAGCGGCGGCGATCCCGGAAACCTTCTTTACCGTTTGGGTTAACGTGTTCCAACGCGGACGCCTAAAGGCCGGTGAAACCGTGTTGATCCACGGCGGCACCTCCGGTATCGGCACTGTCGCCACCCTGCTGGCGAAAGCCTTTTGCGCTCGGGTGATCACCACCGTCGGCTCCGAAGAAAAACGCCAGGCCAGTTTGGCATTGGGTGCCGATGTGGCGATTAACTACCGCAGCGAAGATTTTGTTGAGCAGACCCAGCGCGCGACTAACGGCAAGGGAGCCGACGTGATTGTCGATCTGATTGCCGGTGACTACGTGGCGAAGAACTATCAGGCGGCGGCGATGGACGGCCGCATTGTGCAAATCGGCACCCAGAACGGCGTGGTGAAAGAACTGAACCTGATGCCGCTGTTGATCAAGCGCCTGACCCATACCGGCTCGACCTTGCGTGCACGCAGCGTGGAAGATAAAGCGCAAATTGCCGCTGATTTACACCAGAAGGTGTGGCCGCTGCTGGAGCGCGGTGCATTAAAACCGCAGATTTTCAAAACCTTCCCGTTGGAACAGGCCGCCGAAGCCCATACGCTGATGGAGTCCAGTCAGCATATCGGTAAAATCATGCTGACACTCTAGGTCACACGCCCCCGCCGCGATTGCTGCGGGGGCGTTTTTCAACTGCCTGGGGTGTGTACCTCCTCCGGCATGGAGTCGGTATTGGCTAATTTTTCTTGCGCCAGCGCTTCGTCTTCGCTGTCTTTCTCCAGGCTTTCCTGCTGTGCCCCCTGCTTCGGCGAATACACCAGTTCCACCATGATCGGGAAGTGATCCGAGCCAACGCTGGTTAAGCGGCGCAATGAGCCAAGCACAAAATGATCGCTGTGAAACACGTGGTCCAGCGGCCAACGCAGGAACGGATAACCTGCATGGAAAGTACTGAACATGCCACGCCCACGGCGCGGATCCAACAGGCCGCTGACTTTCAGGAACAGCCGGGTGGTGGTCGACCAGGCCACATCGTTCAAATCGCCGGTCACAATCACCGGTAACGCCGATTTGGCTGCGCTTTTGCCCACCATCACCAGTTCGGCATCGCGATCTTCCGACTCTTCATTCTCGGTCGGGCTCGGCGGCATCGGGTGTACACAGTGCAGGCGCACCTGCTGCCCTTGCGGTAAATGCACCATCATGTGCATTGATGGGATCTGCTCATCCACCAGGTATTGTATTTGCGCATCGCTGAGTTTCAGCCGCGAATAGACATGCATGCCGTACAGGTTATCCAGCGGGCACTTCAAGCTGTGAGGATAGTCCTGTTCCAGCGCCGACAGTTGCTGCTCCCACCAGGCGTCGGTTTCTACCGCCACCAGCACATCCGGCCGTTCGGTCGCTACCAACGCCAGCAGTTTCTCCGCCTGGCGATTGGGCGTTAACACGTTGGACACCAAAATGCGGATACGCGGTTTCTTCTGGTAGCCGGTAAAATCCAGCACCTGGGGTTTGCTCAGCCGGGTATAAGGGTAAATCCACGCGGCCTGATAAGCCGCACAGGCCAGGTTCATTGCCATCATGCCCCACACCCAGGGCGACAGCGGTACAAACAGCAGGTTAAGCAATAACACCAGCAACGAGAGCGCCAGTATTTGCAGGCGGGGGAAATCCCACACCCGGATCCACCAGGCTGCATGCTTTGAAAGTGGCGCAATGGTCACCAGCGCCAGCAAAAGCGTCAGTATGGCGGTTATCCCTGTCACGGTTATTTCCTCATCATCGGTCCGGGCCTGTCGGGGTGACGGCCTCCTGACTGCCGCTGCTTGCGGCAGCCAAAGATTGCCATAAAAAACGCCCGTCCCGCCAGCCGACTTAAGGAATTATCTTGCGACGGCGGAATTCATCAAACAGCGCGAACAGCATCGCTTCGGTTTCAACAAATTGATGGAAGCCAAAACGGCGTGCCTTACTGCCATCGGCAAACATGTCGTAATCCCACGAAAAAACAAAATCGGCAAAACGCCAACTCGCCACCGCACGGTAATCCGTTTCGACCAAATCATGCTGTTGCACCAACGCCTGCCACAGCTCACTTTTATCCGCCATCACCGACTCCAGCGGCATCGGCAACGGCGGTGCCACTTCCAGATCAAAATAACCGGCAATTTTCGGCCACAGTTCGCTCCAGCGAAACAGGTCACCATTATTGATGTTAAATGCCTGATTAGCCGCCGCCGGCTCCGTCGCCGCCCATAAGGTAGCCCGCGCCAGCAACCCGGCATCGGTCATTTCCAGCAGGCTGTGGTAAGCCCCAGGTTTGCCGGGAAAACGCAGTGGCAGCCCCAGCGCCTTGCTGATCGAGGCATAAACCGCCAGGGTCAGCGCCAGATTCATCGGGTTGCCAAGCGAGAAGCCGCCGACGACGCTGGGGCGAATGGCGCTCCAGTGCCAGTTTTTCCCCTGCTGGCGCTGTTCAAGATAGCTTTGCTGCTCAAGATTGAACTCCGGCGGCATGTGCCCGGCATCACTCTCACGCGCCGGGGTTTTGAACGGCCCCAAATGGGCACCATACACCTTATAGCCTTGCATCAGGCTAATGTGCTCCAGCCCGTGCGCTACGGGTTCCAACGCCTCCACTACATTGCTTAGCATCGCCAGGTTTGGCGCCACCAGCCCCGCCCAGTCCGGCGCATCCTGATAGGCCGCGTAGAAAATGTGGCTGACCTGGGTCAGCGGTCGCAAGGCATCACCCGTAGCCTGTGCATCCAACAGATCGACCGCCAGATAATGCACCTGCGGCCGGTCAACACCTCCGCGCCGCGACAGGCCAATCACCTGCCAACCTTGTTGTTCCAGCTCGTCAATCAGCTTGCCGCCAATAACGCCGTTAGCGCCGACGACCAGTGCCAGTTTGTCGTTATGCATATTGTGTCTCCGCTTCAGTATCTATTGAGACTTTCACTGTGATTGATTAGTTAAACTTGCGGTAGACGGGGTTTATTACTATCACTTATAAGTAAAATCTATAGATGGAGAGCCGATGGACAAGCTAAACGCCATGCAGACTTTTGTTCGGGTAGCCGAGTTGGGCAGCCTGTCGGCCGCCGCTCGCGATCTGGGCCTGACACAACCGGCGGTCAGCCAACAGATCGCCGGCCTGGAGCAACAACTGCGCGCACAACTGCTGTTTCGCAGCACCCGCGCCGTCACGCTGACCGATGCCGGTGCAAGCTATTACCGGCAAATCAAACCGATTCTGGCGGCGGTGGGTGAAGCGGAAGAAGTGCTACATGGCCAAAATCTGCTGCTGCAGGGGGCGTTACGCATCCATGCACCAACAGGTTTCGGCCAACAACACCTGACGCCGCTGGCGATCGCCTTTCAGCAACAGCATCCGCAACTGAACATCGAGCTGTTGCTGGACGATCGTCGGGCGGATGTGATCGGTGAAGGCATCGATGTCGCGATCCGCTTTGGCGAACTGAGTTCACCTGGCACGGTGGCGCGACGCCTGGGAGAGTTACAGCGCATTCTGGTGGCCTCGCCGGCTTACCTGGCAGCACAGGGTGAACCGCAAACCCTGACAGAGCTGGCAACTCATCCGCACATCCGCTATAGCGGCCTGAGCGATGCTGACGCACTGACATTAATCGGCCCGCATGGCCCCGAGATGGTGGAGCTGCGTCCGGTATTCCGTGCTAACAATACTTTTTCACTGCTGGCGGCGATTGAGTCGGGGCTGGGTATTGGCGGCGCACAGCGGCCGTTGATCGGTCGGCAATTGGCGAGTGGCACATTGGTGCCCGTTTTGCCGGCCTGGCGTTATCCGCCGATGGCGCTGCATGCGGTTTATCCTGCTGCGCGCTTTATTCCCGGTAAAGTGCGGGCCTGGGTCGAGTATTTGCTGACGGCATTGGGGAACATTGAAGGCATGACGTTAAACCATGCCCCCGAACAGGCGCCGGGGGCATAAACATTATTTGAACAGTTTACCGACCATATCGCCCAGTTCATTACTGTCCTGCTGCACTTCGCCATTTGGCGATGCGGCGTCAGCGACCGTTGGCAGGAACTGCGCAATAGTGGCGGATGCCTGAGCCGGATCGACGCCCAGCTTTTCAGCCAGCTGATTGATGGCATCGCTGCCCAGAGCCTGCTGCACGTGATCGCCGTTGATCTGCTGGTTTTCACCGTTGCCCAGCCATGAACCGACTACATCGCCGAATTGCCCCTGACGGAACTTGTCCAGAATCGCCTGCAGGCCACCCTGTTGCTCAACCCATTGCATAATGGCGACGTAATCGATGCCTTTACCACCGTTGGCACCGCCGAGAATATTGCCCAATACGCTATCAAAAAGACCCATGGTAATCTCCTTCCAGCCGTCGGCTCAGGCCGCTCGACCCTTGTGATTTAACGAAAAAAGGGCCGCCGCAGCGACCCTGTTGATCAGCATCTGATTAGTTTCTGATCTTTCTGTAGACAAAAAGCACCACCAGGGCACCGATAACTGCGACAACAAAGCTGCCCAGATTAAAGCCATCAACGCGACCCATACCGAAGAAGGTACTGATATAGCCGCCGACAACTGCACCGATAATCCCCAGAATAACGGTCACGATAAAGCCACCACCGTCTTTGCCCGGCATGATCCATTTAGCCAAGATACCGGCGATTAACCCAAAAATGATCCAGGAAATAATGCCCATTTTTACTCTCCCTATTACCTTTTGCCTTAAGAAACCCTATCACCAGACCCACGACGGCGCCTGCTCGATACTTTCACACCTGCCCCTTGCCTTAACGGCAGAACGATACAGGGTAAATCACGATAAACACGCGTCTTCACACAACTACTATAGTCAAATATCAGCAGTTTACCCATTTCCGTCCGTCCGAATTTTCCTGTACGGAAATTAGCCGCATTCATCTCGCTGTCATTTGTACAGGCTATAACGACCGACGGGACTTCACGCCGGAGACAGACCATGACCAACACGCCGTTTCTGCTGATACTGGCCGCAATTTATGCCCTGGCTGCCGCCTGGGAGGGTTCAGCCGCCCTGCTGTTGATGTAATGTTACACATCTTTTGTCACTTTTTTGGCGGTTTTAATTGTTTCTTGTTTTTACAGAAATTTAATTGTCTGAAAGCCAAGAAGAAATAGGGTTTCACCTGGATAAAAATCCCATTGGCCAGCCGGCCTCAGGGTTCGCAGAACGGCTTGATTAACTGGCTGAACCATTCGGCAAATGCGGTTAAGCGCGCCGAACGCTGACGACGATGGGGATAAAGCAACGCCATGCTCATTGCCGGTGGCCGGGCCTGCGGCAAGATCTCGCACAGTTTGCCGCTATCCAGGTAGTGTTGAACATCAAAACGCGGTATCTGCATCATTCCCAACCCCACCAGGCAACAACCGATATAGTTTTCCACATTGTTCACCGTCACCCGGCTAGGCAACGTTTTCTCAAAACGCTGTCCATCCTGCTGCCACTGCCAGCTATCCGCCCCTGCCAGGGTCGGCTGCGCATAGCCCACCACCCAGTGCTCCTCCAATTGAGCAGGATGCTCCGGGGTCCCGTAGCGCTGCAAATAATCCGGGCTGGCACAGTTGATCATACTCAGGCGGCCCAGCGGCTGGCTGACCAGACTGCTGTCACTGAGGCTACCGACACGCACCACGCAGTCGATCCCTTCCTGGATCAAATCGACGGAACGGTCGCTGGCGCTGAGAAACAGTTGAATTTCAGGATACTGCAGGAAAAAGTCCGGCAACGCCGGCACGATCATTCTCCGGGCGATACGGCTGGGGACATCGACCGTCAAGCGCCCCCCGATCGGGCCGTTATGTCGCTGAAACAGACTTTCCAAGGCCTGCACGTCAAACAGCAGGCTGCGTGCCTTTTCGAGCAACAGTTCACCGTCGCTGGTCAGTTGTACCCGACGAGTGGTGCGATGAAACAGGCGGGCGCCCATTTCATGTTCCAATTGCTGTATCGCGGCAGACACTGTGGTTTTTGGCATCAGCAGGATTTGCGAAGCGCGGATAAAACTGCCCACGTCGGCCACCTGGATAAAGACTCGCAATCTCCCTATTTTATCCACCGGCAGTGCATCCTGTTAAACAGGCTGCGGCACCGGCCGCAGCAACATTGATATTAACGGGTAGTATAGCCACCGCTGGCAAACAGCGTCTGCCCGGTGATCCACCAGCCGTCGGTGACCAGAAATTTGACGATCGGCGCGATGTCCTCAATGTCGGTCAGGCCGGTTTTCGAGAATTTGCTCAGCGCCGCGGCGCTGCTGTGATATTCCACTGCCTCTTTGCTTTCCTGACCGTAGAAGAACGGCGTATCCATCGGACCGGGGCCGATGGCATTCACGCTGATGCCCCGCTCGCCAAACTCTTTGGACGCGGCACGGGTAAAATGCTCCACCGGTGCCTTGCTGCCCGGATAGACGGCATAAAACGGCGTATAGGCCGCCAACAGTGAGCTGACGATGGATACAATGCGACCGTTGTCAGCCAAATGTTTGCCCGCCTGCTGGATAAAGAAGAAAGCTGCCTTGGAATTGATGTCAAAACTGCTGTCGTAATCCGCTTCGGTCACCTCGGCAATCGGTTTTTTGATCACCAGACCGGCGGTATTGACGGCAATATCCACTTTGCCGAATGCCTTGATAGCCTGCTCAAACAGCTGCGCCACGTTAGCGGGCTGGGTCAAATCGCCCTGTACCGTTATCGCCTGGGCGCCCGCCGCGTTAACCGCCTTCAGCGTTTCCTCCGCTGCCGCCCGGGTTGCATCGCTGTTGTAATGCACAACTATCGCGGCTGCTCCGCTGGCCGCCAGATCGCGCGCTACCAGACCACCCAGGTTCTTCGCACCGCCAGCGATCAATACCACTTTTCCATTCAAAGATTGCTTGCTCATTACAGTGACTCCGTTAGTGAAGGTTGTAACGAGTATAGGAACTGTGACCGCTCAGATAATCTGTCCAAATCGGGATGAACCATCCCGATTTTTCGGTCAATACGTCCAGGTGTGCAAAAAATATCCAAAGCGTGATCGGCAACCGAGCATTCAGCGGAAATCGCACTACACTTGTAAGTTTCCAACGGCAATAGTCGCAATAAGAAACTATTGTTTCCCGCCCGCCGTAGGCCGCTAAACGCCCAGACGGGCCATTACAGAGGTCAATGTCATGGTGATTCAACCCTACTTATTCTTTAGCGGTAACTGTGAACAGGCGGTGAACTTCTACGTACAGCAGTTGGGTGCCACGCTTGAAATGATGATGCGTTACAAAGAAATGCCCGAGGAAGCCAAACAGGGCAGCCCGCAGGACGTCGATCCGGAGTCCATCATGCATGCCCGGCTGCTGATAGGTGAAACCGCGCTGATGGCCTCGGATGGCTGCCCGCAAGAGGGTGCCGACGCATCACACAAAGGATTTGCCCTGTCGCTCAACCCGAGTACCGTGGATCAAGGCCGTGAACTGTTTGCAAAACTGTCGCAAGGCGGCCAGGTGACCATGCCATATCAGTCCACCTTCTGGGCCAAAGGTTTTGGTATGCTGACCGACCAGTTTGGCGTCAATTGGATGATTAACGTTGAATAATTCGTCATCCCGCAGCGGTGTCCGCCTCGGATAGCGGGCATCGTGGCATCACCATCAATTGTAGTGATACCAGTCATAGGCCGCCATGGCAAACAGCACAAACAGCGCCGTCAGCAGCACCAATCCCAAACGCCAGTACGGTGACTTACGCTGCCGCCAGGCAAACAGGATCGTTAACGCCAGCACTCCCAGCGTCAGCGGGTAATAAACCACCAACGTCAGCAAAGTAATAATGATGTAGTCAGACATGCCCGCGATCCCTGTATTATCTCCGCCGGTTTAGTGCGAGGGTATAATCGGAGCCAATATATTCTTCCTCTACCCTCAACAACTTATTCATTTTCACCGTTTAAGGTGTAGTGGTCCAGGTGATTAACGAATAAGATGTAAGATTGTTCTTACCTCGATTTAAAGATTGTACAGCAAGGGTGACATGACACAGCAGCAACTGCAGGATGCCGAACGGCCTCGCAACGGTAAAAACTCCCCGTTATTATTCCAGGCCGGCGTGTTTGTCGTCATCGTTGCCGTTACGCTGATCCTGTTTAACGCCTGGCAAATTTGGACTGCCCATCAGCGCGACGTGCAAAGTGCCGAGTATGAATCAGCCAATTTGGCCCGTGCGCTGGCGCAGCATGCCGATGACACCTTTATGCAGACCGACAGCACGCTGTCCGATCTGAGTGAACGCATTCAGGTTGACGGGCTGGCTCGCCCACAGCTGTTACGATTGCAAAAAGTGATGCAAACACAGGTGGGTAACCTGCCGCAACTGCACGGGCTGTTTGTTTACGATGCGCAAGGTAATTGGGTTGTCACTTCATCGGGCCGGTTTGTACAAAACGCCAATAATGCCGACCGGGAATATTTTAAATATCACCTCGAACACAACAGTAACGCAGTGTATATCGGCAAGGTGGTGCGCAGCCGCTCTACCGGCGATTTGATCATTCCGGTATCACGCCGTTTCAACCACCCGGACGGCAGCTTTGCCGGGGTCGTGCTGGCCACATTGTATATCAATTATTTCCGCCAGTTTTACGATACCTTTGCGCTAAACAGCGATGCTTCACTCAACCTGCTATTGGCGGACGGCACCATTCTCTACCGCCGTCCTTATTCTCTGGCGGCCATCGGCAAGAATATTTCCGATGGCGTGCTGTTCCGGGAAATATTGCCACACTCCGAATTCGGCAATGCCACCATTACCTCGCGCTACGACAAGGTAGAACGGATTTACGGCTATTCACGGGTTAACCGCTACCCACTGGTGATTGCCGCCGGGTTGTCGAAAAAAGATGTGCTGGCTGATTGGCGCAACGATTCGGGCCTGTTTGCCCTGGGTGGCGCCACCCTGCTGGCGATCCTGTTGGCCATGGGGATGGTGCTGATGCGTCAGATAAACCACAGCGTGCGCACCGAAGCCGAGCTGATGCGCACTCGCGATCAGCTCACCAGTATCAACCGAACCCTGGAGGAACTGGCCTTGCTGGACGGTCTGACCGGGCTGGCCAACCGCCGTCAGTTTGATATCGCCTTAAAGAATGAGCTGATGCGCGCCTCACGCAACTACCGCAGCGTGGCGCTGTTGATGTTGGATATCGACTATTTCAAGCAGTATAACGACATCTATGGCCACGTGGCCGGCGACCAGTGTCTGCAGCAAATCGGACAAATGCTCAAGGGAATGGCCAGCCGCAGCAACGACATCATGGCCCGCTACGGCGGCGAAGAAATGGCCATCATCTTGCCGGATACCGACGCTCAGGGCGCACTGATTTTCGCCGAGCGCGTCATTGAAGCGGTGCGGGAGCTAAAAATACCCCATGATGGCAACCCACATGGCGTCATCACCATCAGCATAGGGATCTACGCCAAGGTGCCGCATATGTATAACGACACGCCGATGAGCTTTATCAATCAGGCTGACAGCGCACTGTACCAAGCGAAGGCCCAGGGCAAAAACCGCATTTACTCCGCTTGACCCGGTGGGCCGCCTTTAACAAAAGGCGGTCCCAGATAAAAAACCCAGGCCACCTAATAGAATTATCATGCCTAATCGATGCTTTTGATTAATTTCCAATAACAAACACATTAATTCCGCTTAAATCTATTTTTACCCATTCGTGCGATTAGCATATCGTTTAATCTCTGTTTAGTGTTTGGTGAATTTTAATGGTGCTACCATTATTAAACCCAGCTTATTACCCACTAATTCAATTCGGGAATAATTCCCTCGGGTTATAAATTCCATTCAAATAAAAACAATTAGAAGAACCCTACTTTGCAAGGAGATAGGATACGTATGGATAGCCTTATGCCGGAACAGGCGTTGATGACATTGCCACAACGGCAGTGGGACAGCGCCCCCCTGCCCGTTGCCCTCACCGCCGTTGAGGCGCTGGAGCAAGGAAAAGTATTGTTTTTGCCCGAATTAAAATTTCCATTGTTAGCCGCTGAATTAACGTTATTGGATCCCGCACTGGTGGATATAAAACGTAAAAACATCAGCTATTGGCCGGAAAGCCAAAAATTATCTGGCGTAGCCATCGCGGCGCAACAGCCGCAGGTACAGGCACTGCTGGAACGTTATTATCAGGCCAGCCGACAGTTGATCGCCGGTTTACTGCCTCATTATCAGCAGACCTTGTATTCCCCGGTTAACAGCCTGCGCCTGCACCCGGTTTCGGCCTGGCGCGCGACCAGCTCATGGCGTAAGGACGACAGTCGTTTGCACGTTGATGCCTTCCCGTCACGCCCTAATCAGGGTGAACGCATCCTGCGTATTTTTACCAATATCAATCCGCACGGAGAACATCGCCAGTGGCGCGTCGGTGAACCCTTTCCCCAATTGGCACAACGTTTTATACCGCGCCTGCCGCGCTATTCGCCGTTGAGCAGTTGGCTACAGCATAAGGTCGGCATCACCAAACGCCGCCGCAGCCATTACGACCACCTGATGCTGCACCTGCACGATGCAATGAAAGCCGACCAACACTACCAGCAGCAAGGCCCACAACTGGCACTCGACCTGCCACCGGGCAGCAGCTGGATCTGTTTTTCCGATCAAACACCGCATGCAGCGATGGCCGGCCAGTTTATGTTGGAACAAACCTTCCTGCTGCCAGTCAGCGCGATGAAAAACCCACGGCAGTCACCGCTAAAAATGCTGGAAACGCTGCTGCGCAAGCCCTTGATTTAATCCGAGGTGAGCAGCAGGGTTTCCCCCTGTTGCTGCGCCAGTTGATAATGCGTGACCAGGCTGTGGTGGCCAATCAGTTCGGCCAATTGTGGTGAATGGCTGGTGATCCACAGTTGGCTGTATCGACTGGCTTCGGCGATCAGCATTGCCAGTGCCGGCAGCAACTGCGGGTGCAGGCTGTTTTCCGGTTCGTTAAAGGCCATAAATGCCGGGGGGCGCGGGCTGAGCATCGCCACGGCCAGGCAGAGAAAACGCAGCGTACCGTCCGAAAGCTCGGCACTGTCCAAAGGCCGTAAAATCCCGGCCCGATGCATCAATAGCTGAAAACGCCCCTGCGGTGCCTGTATTTCAAACTGACTGTCCGGAAAGGCCTGCCCCAGGATCTCATGCAGCAACTCCCCGTTGCCTATCTCGCAAACGGTTTCAAAAGCGGCGGCCAGATTACTGCCGTCATGCGCCAGTACCGGCGCGCGGATGCCCACCTGCGGTGCACGCAGTGGTGAACCGGGCCAAACGGCAAACTCATGATAAAAGCGCCACTGGCGCAGGTTTTCCCGCACCTGCGACACCTCGGGATACAGGTGGGGGTCGGCAAGCTGACCAAACACCGATTCCTCCGCATGTAAACTGGCGGGATAAGTCGTGCGTTCGCCCTGAATATTCGTCAGAAATGCGCTTTGATTGCGCCGCTCCAGCACCCGCGTCGACGGGCGACGGCCATGGCCGGCTACCCACAGCGATTCCTCTTTGACCAGCGGATCGAGTTGAAACAGACTGTCGGTAGGATCGGGGAACCCCAGCTGCAACTGATAATCGAAGTCCTCAAGGGTGGCAGACAGCAACATCCGTTTCGGATCGCCCCGCCGATCGCCCGGGCGCAATCCTCCGGCCCACATCGCCTTCTGAATGCCGCCCTCCTCGGCCAGCGCCGTAGACAAGCGCCCACATGCCGCCTCGTGGATCAACCGTACCGCTTTATACAGGTTTGATTTGCCGCAGCCATTCGGGCCGCTGATCACATTCAGGCGGCCCAATTGCAGTTGCAGGTTGCGGATAGAACGGAAGCCACTTAGCTGGAGTTGTTGGATCGTCATAGGCACAATTATTAGTCAGGGGGATGGCGCATCTTAACATAGCAGCCATCCCCTTCGTCTTTAGCTTGTCGCCTCAAAATCCCCTTGCTGGCGTGCCACCAGCGTCAGAATGCTGTACAACGCCACCGCCTGCTGATGTTGATTAAGCACCTGCACATCCCACACCACCACGCCATGCGGACGATCTTCCGCGGTTTTCTGCGGCTTGCGGATTTTCTTCTTGCAGGTCAGCCGCACCTGGAGGGTATCGCCAATTTTCACCGGCTCGATAAAACGCAGGTTTTCCATGCCGTAGTTGGCGATCACCGGCCCCACACCCGGGTCGACAAACAAGCCGGCAGCGGCAGAAACCACAAAGTAGCCATGCGCGACCCGCTCGCCAAACAGGGATTCGGCGGCACCAATCTTGTCCATATGAGCATAGAAATGGTCACCGCTCAGGCAGGCAAAGTTAACGATGTCGGCTTCGGTCACCGTACGCCTTGCGGTGAGCAGGCTTTCGCCCAGCCGCAGCTGTTCAAAGTATTTACGGAACGGATGAACCGGATCCTCAATCACCGTCGCCCCGAGTACCCACTCACGGCCAATCGCCGCCAGCATCGCCGGGCTGCCCTGGATCGCCGTGCGTTGCATATAGTGTTTCACCGCCCGTAACCCGCCCAGTTCCTCACCGCCCCCCGCTCGCCCTGGCCCGCCGTGCACCAGCATCGGTAACGGGGAACCGTGGCCGGTGGACTCCAGCGCCGCCTGTTGATCCAAAATCAGCATACGACCATGGGCGCAGGCCGTCGCGCGGATAAACCGCATTGCCAGAGTTTCATCGGCGGTCACCAGCGATCCCGCCAGGCTGCCCTGGCCCATTAACGCCAGTTCGATCGCCTGTTCAGTGTGCTGATAAGGCATCAAGGTCGCCACCGGACCAAAAGCTTCGGTAGCGTGCACCGCCTGATGGGTAAAGGGATCGGCGCAGTACAACAGGGTGACCGGGTAAAATGCGCCGTTATTCGCATTTTCCCCCATCGGGGTCAGTTTATCCGCCACGGCACCGCACAAGGGTTCACAGCCGTTATGCAGCAGAAAATCGACCTTTTGCTGTACGTCATTGCGTTGCTCATGGCTGACCAGCGCGCCCATGCGCACCTGCTCCAGTTTAGGATCGCCCACCGTGACACCGGCCAGACGCTGCAACAGCGCCTGCTGCACTTCTGCCACCCGCTTCGCCGGCACGATAATCCGCCGGATGGCGGTACATTTTTGCCCGGCCTTGGCGGTCATCTCGCGGCACACCTCTTTGATAAACAGCGCAAACTCCGGCATCTGCGGTGTCACATCTTCCCCCAACACACAGCAGTTGAGCGAATCGGCCTCCATGGTGAAGGCAATGGATTTTTCCAGCAGGCGCGGATGCGCCCGCAGCTGCTGACCGGTCTGCGCCGAGCCGGTAAAGGTCACCGCATCCTGATAATCGAGGTGTTCAAACATGTCGCCGATACCGCCACACACCAGTTGCAGCGCGCCCTCCGGCACCAAACCGCTGTCGATAATCAATTTGACCATTGCCTGCGTCAACTGTGCGGTGGCGGTTGCCGGTTTGATGATCGCCGGCATCCCCGCCAGCCAGGTCGGTGCCAGCTTTTCCAGCATCCCCCAGCAGGGGAAGTTAAAGGCATTGATATGCAGAACCACGCCAGGACGTGAAGTCAGCACATGGCGGGCGGCAAACTGCGACTGCTTGGACAGCGGGATCAGTTCGTCTTCCGGCCACAGGGTATCGTCCGGCAATTCACGTCCTGCCAGACCGGCATAGGCAAACAGCGTGGCTATGCCGCCCTCAATGTCCACCCAGCCGTCACTGCGGGTTGCCCCGGTTTGGTAGGAAATTTCATACAGCGCTTCTTTATGTGCCAACAGGTGTTTGGCCACCGCTTTCATCATCTGTGCGCGCTGTTGGAAGGTCATCTGCGCCAGCGCCTTGCCACCCCGGCTGCGCGCATACTCCAGGCTGGCAGCCAGCGGCAGCCCGTCGGAACAAACCTGATACAGCGGTTCGCCGGTAACGGCATGATGGATTTCGCGGGCGGTGCCCTGGCCGAACACCCAGCCGCCAGAAAGGTAACTGTGTAACTGCTGCATTTGCTCCTCCGGAATTCATAAATTTACACCACAATGATTAATTACGTATCAGGTATTGTCCAGTTTTCTCTTGGGCAATATTTAACAAAAACAAAACATCACGGCCCTAAAGCTCAAAAGACGGGCTATTCCTCCCCACCCATGGATTTTAAATGACCATATATAACAATTACATATAAACACAACCTGTGAGTGCCATCGCAAAACCACATAAATGTCGTTTGATCTTTTTGTTATCAGTTTGTAGCCTTATGGTAAGTTAACGTGATTCACATTTTTATATTTAATGTGAAAAATACGAATCACCAAGAGGCAAGCATGACAACTGACGCGCAATATCAACAACACTTCGACGACAAGATTGCGGCGGATACCTCCATTGAGGCCAAAGACTGGATGCCGGATGCCTACCGCCAAAACCTGATCCGTCAGATTGGCCAGCATGCCCATTCCGAAGTGGTGGGCATGTTGCCGGAAGCCAACTGGCTGACGCGAGCGCCGACGCTGCGCCGCAAGGCGGTGTTACTGGCCAAGGTGCAAGACGAAGCCGGTCACGGTCTGTATCTGTACAGCGCCGCCGAAACCCTGGGCTGCTCGCGCCAGGACATCTACCAGAAAATGCTCGACGGCAAGATGAAATACTCTTCGATCTTCAATTATCCGACGCTCAACTGGGCGGATATCGGGGTGATCGGCTGGCTGGTCGACGGCGCGGCTATCGTCAATCAGGTAGCCCTGTGCCGTGCTTCTTATGGCCCCTACGCGCGCGCGATGGTGAAAATTTGCAAGGAAGAGAGCTTCCACCAGCGCCAGGGATATGAGGCGGTGATGGCGATGGCCAATGGCAGCGAACAGCAAAAAGCCATGCTGCAGGACGCGATTAATCGCTTTTGGTGGCCGGTGCTGATGATGTTCGGCCCAAGCGACACCGATTCCCCCCACAGCGCGCAAAGCATGGCCTGGAAGATCAAACGCCACAGCAACGACGAGCTGCGGCAGAAGTTTGTCGACAATACCGTGCCGCAGTTGGAAGCCCTGGGAATGAGCGCCCCGGATGCCGATTTAGCCTGGGATGAAGCCAGCGGCCACTATCGCTTCGGCGAAATCGACTGGAGTGAACTGCACGAGGTGATTAAAGGCCGCGGGCAATGCAACCACGAACGGCTGCAGGCCAAACGCCGCGCCTGGGACGAAGGTGCCTGGGTGCGTGAAGGCGCCCTGGCCCACGCGGCCAAAAACACCTCATCCGCCGCATAAAAGGAACCGATGATGACACACGTTGAATGGCCATTGTATGAAGTGTTTATCCGCAGCAAACAGGGGCTGGCGCACCGTCACGTCGGCAGTCTGCATGCCGCCGATGACCAGATGGCGCTGGAAAACGCTCGCGACGCCTATACTCGCCGCAACGAAGGTTGCTCAATCTGGGTGGTGCAGTCCAGCCATCTGATCGCCTCGCAGCCGGAAGATCGTGAAGCCTTCTTCGATCCGTCCGATGACAAAATCTACCGTCATCCGACGTTCTACACCATTCCCGACGGCATCAAGAACATGTAGAGGCGGCCATGACCTTTAACGATCCTCGAATCACCTATGTCCTGCGTCAGGGCGATACGCCACTGATCCTCGCCCAGCGGCTGTGTGCCTGGTGCGGCCACGCGCCGGAGCTGGAAATTGACCTGGCGTTGGCGAACATCGGCCTGGACCTGCTCGGCCAGGCACGCAACTTCCTCGGCTACGCCGCCGAGCTGGCCGGGCCGCATTGCAGTGAAGACAGCCTGGCCTTTAACCGTGACGAACGCGAGTTTCATAACCTGCTGTTAGCGGAACAACCCAATGGCGGTTTCAACGACACCCTGGTGCGCCAGTTCCTGATAGACGCCTACCACGTGCAACTCCATCAGGCGCTGAGCAACAGCCGCGATGCACAGTTGGCCGCCATCGCCGCCAAATCACTGAAAGAAGCCCATTACCACCTGCGTTTCAGCCGTGGCTGGATGACTCGCCTGGGAGACGGCAGCCCGCTCAGCCGGCAAAAAATTCAGCAGTCACTGGATAACCTGTGGCGCTTTACCGCCGAGTTGTTCCACGCCGATGAGCTGGAACTGCAACTGGCAGAACAGGGCATCGCCGCCGATCCGCGCCGGCTTGAAGCCCCGTGGCTGGCACTGGTGAGCGACACGCTGCAACAGGCCGGCCTGCAACTGCCGAGCGAACAGGCCTTCCGTCACGGTGGCAAACAGGGACGGCACAGCGAGCACCTCGGTCCACTGCTGGCGGAGATGCAGTTTTTGCAACGCGCCTATCCCAACGCGAACTGGTAGGAGGCCGTCATGAACATTACCCGGCTGCAAGCCGCCGAAATACCGCAAATCTGGCACTGCCTGCAACAGATAAGCGATCCGGAACTGCCGGTGCTGTCGATTACCGATCTGGGCATGGTGCGCGACGTCGCAGCCGACGGCAGCGGCTGGCGCATTACCTTTACACCGACCTATTCCGGCTGCCCCGCCACCGAGTTCCTGCTCGACGCGATCGAACAGCAGTTGTCCGCGGCCGGCTTCAGCCCGGTAAAGGTGGATATCCGCCTTAGTCCGGCCTGGACTACAGACTGGATGAATGCGGCTGCGCGTGAACGGCTGCGGGAATATGGCATCGCGCCGCCACAGGGCCATACCTGCGACAAACCCCAGGCGCACGGCCCGGTGCCCTGCCCGCGATGCGGCAGCACCCACAGCGAGAAAATCAGCGAATTCGGCTCCACCGCCTGTAAGGCGCTGTACCGCTGTTGCGATTGCCGTGAACCCTTCGACTACTTCAAATGCATTTAGGAATAACCATGACGGTCTTCCATCGCCTGAACGTCGCTGCCATCGAGCGCGAAACGCCGGACGCCGTAGCCATCACTCTGCGGGTGCCCGAAGAACTGAAAAGTCACTACTGCTATACGCCCGGCCAGCACCTGACGTTGAAGGCGCTGGTCGACGGAGAAGAACTGCGCCGCTGCTACTCCATTTGCAGTTCACCGCAGGACGGGCTGCTGCAGATCGGCGTTAAAGCCATTAATCAGGGCCGCTTCTCCTCGTTCGTTAACCGGATGCTGAAGGTCGGCGACGCGCTGGAAGTGATGGTGCCGCAAGGGCGATTCGGCTATCAACCGCAGGCGGAGAACAGCGGTAACTATCTGGCGATTGCTGCCGGTTCCGGCATTACGCCGATGCTGTCGATCATCAAGGCCACGCTGCAACTCGAGCCAAACAGCAGTTTCACGCTGATTTATGGCAACCGCAGCAGCCGCTCGGTGATGTTCAAAGAAGCGCTGTCCGATCTGAAGAACCGCTATCCACAGCGCTTTCAGCCGCTGTACCTGTTCAGCCAGGAAAATCTTGATAGCCCACTGCTCAGCGGCCGCATCGACCGTGAGCATCTGCTGGCGATCGGCGGGGCATTACTCAATTACCGCGACTATGACCACGCCTTTATCTGCGGGCCTGAAAGCATGATGGATGACGCCCAGAGCGTACTTGAACAGGCGGGCGTGCCCGCCGGGCACATTCACAGCGAACGTTTTAACACCAGCGGTATGGTTGCCCGACCGGTCAATGACGCCAACCGCAATGCCACCCGGGTCGAGATTTTGCTCGATGGCCGTCGGTTGGATATCGAGGTGGGCGCTCAGGATGACAGCATTCTTGATGCGGCACTGCGTCAGGGTGCTGACCTGCCCTACGCCTGCAAAGGCGGGGTGTGCGCCACCTGCAAGTGCCGGTTAAAGGCCGGTCAGGTGGATATGGCGGTTAACTACAGCCTGGAACCGGATCAACTGGCGGCGGGTTACGTATTGAGTTGCCAGTCGTGGCCGCGCGGCGACGGCGTGGTGTTGGACTTTGACGTATAGGAGCCGCCGATGGAAACCCCTTTTGTCCTGCGACAGCAACACCAGCGAGTGGTGACACTGACACTGCATCGCCCGGAGGCGCGCAACGCCCTGAACACCCCGAGCCTGGAACAGTTGGTTTATTTACTGGAACAGGCCGACGTCGATACCAGCGTTGGCGTAGTGGTGATTACCGGTGCGCCCCGCTTCTTTGCTGCCGGTGCCGACCTGCACGAGTTGCAAAAACAAGACTTGCCCGCCGCGTTGACGGATCGCCGTCCGCTGTTGTGGCAGCGACTGGCCCAGTTCAGCAAACCGCTGCTGGCCGCGGTCAACGGCTATGCCCTGGGTGCCGGTTGTGAACTGGCATTGGCCTGCGACATGGTTATCTGCGGTGAAAGCGCCCGTTTTGGCCTGCCGGAAATCACCCTCGGCCTGATGCCGGGGGCCGGTGGCACCCAGCGTTTGATCCGCTGCGTCGGCAAGTCCCGCGCCAACCAGATGGTGCTGACCGGTGAAGCCATCAACGCCAGTTGCGCACTGCAAAGCGGCCTGGTCAGCGAAGTCTGTGTCGATGCGCTGACGCTGGAGCGCACGCAACAGGTTGCCGAACGCATCAGCCTGCAGGCGCCGCTGGCATTACGCGCCGCCAAACAGGCATTGAAACAGGCTGAAGAAACCGGCCTTAGCCAGGGGCTGGCCATCGAGCGCCAGCAGTTTGTCACTCTGGCCGCCACCGACGATCGCCGTGAAGGCATCGCCGCCTTCTTCGAAAAACGTACGCCAAACTATCAGGGGCGCTGATTTATGGATAACGCATTGATTCTCACCCATCTGGAAGCCGGGGTGTTGACCCTGACCCTTAACCGGCCAGACCGGCTCAACAGTTTTAACGACGAGATGCACCGCCAGCTTAGCGAAGCGCTGACCCTCGCCGAGCGCGACGAAACCGTGCGCTGCCTGCTGATCACCGGTGCCGGACGCGGTTTTTGCGCCGGGCAGGATCTGAACGATCGCAACGTCAGCGTTGAGCAGCAGGCGCCGGATCTCGGCCTGTCGGTAGAACGTTTCTACAACCCGCTAATCCGCCGCCTGACCGCCTTGCCAAAACCGGTGGTGTGCGCCGTCAACGGCGTGGCCGCGGGTGCCGGGGCCGCTTTGGCGCTGGCTTGCGATATCGTCATCGCCGCCGACAACGCCAATTTTATCCAGTCGTTCTGCCGTTTGGGACTGGTGCCGGACTCTGGCGGCAGTTGGTTCCTGCCGCGTTTGGCAGGCCATGCCCGTGCCATGGGTATGGCGATGCTCGGGGATAAAGTCAGCGCCCAGCAGGCGCTGGCCTGGGGCATGATCTGGCAGGTGGTTGCTGCGGATGAACTGGCCACCACCAGCCAAACGCTGGCGCAACATCTGGCCACCCAACCGACCTATGGGCTGGGGCTGATTAAAAAGGCCCTCTACAGTTCGGCCAACAACACCCTTGACCAACAGCTGGATCTGGAACGCGATCTACAGCGTCTGGGCGGTCGCAGCGACGACTACCGCGAGGGCGTCAGCGCCTTCTTCGCCAAACGCGCGCCAAACTTCAGCGGGAAATAACCATGAACCAGCCGAACTTAAACCTCAGGGTGGCGGTGATTGGTGCCGGTACCATGGGCATTGGTATTGCTCAGGTGGCCGCCGCCGCCGGGCATCAGGTGCAGCTGTTTGATATCGCCGCCGATGCTGCCCGGCAGGCACTCGACGTACTCACCCAACGGCTGCGTCAACGTGTTGCGGCCGGCAAGGCCGATGCCACCACCACCGACGCTCTGCTGGCGCGCATTCAGCCGGCAGAGTCGCTTAACTCGCTGGCCGACAGCGGTCTGGTGATAGAAGCGGTGGCGGAAAAGCTGGCAATCAAACAAAGCCTGTTCCGTGAGCTGGAAGCCTTGTGCTCGCCCGCTACGCTGTTTGCCAGCAACACCTCATCGCTGTCGATTACCGCCATCGCCGGTGTGCTGCAACATCCACAGCGTCTGGCCGGGCTGCACTTCTTCAACCCGGCGCCGCTGATGAAACTGGTGGAGATCGTCAGCGGGCTGGACACCAGCGCCGAAACCGTCGACACACTCCAAAGGCTAACCCGGCAATGGGGCAAACAAAGCGTGCTGTGCCGCTCCACGCCGGGGTTTATCGTTAACCGGGTGGCACGGCCGTTTTATGCCGAGACCCTGCGCGCGCTGGAAGAACAGGTCGCCGACGCCGCCACGCTGGATGCGGTAATACGCGACGCGGGTGGCTTCGCCATGGGGCCGCTGCAACTGACCGACATGATTGGTCAGGATATCAATTACGCCGTGACCGAATCGGTGTTTCAGGCTTTCTTCCAGGATCCCCGTTTTACCCCGTCACTGTTACAACAGGAACGGGTGGCGGCCGGGCGTCTTGGCCGCAAAAGCGGCCGTGGTTTTTATCGCTATGGCGATCATCAACTGCCGGTGGCGGCCGTACTGCCGGCGTCCACGGCGGAATTGCCGCGCAGCATCACACTGCATGGCGATGCCGCCGGTATCGCACTACTGAGCAAATTACTGAGCGGAAATGCGCAGTCGATCAAACAATCTGGACAGACCAGCGTCTATGCCCGGATCGATGAAGTTACACTTATGTTAACCAATGGTAAAACAGCCAGCCAGGTGGCCGATGAAACCGCAACCCCCGTGGTGCTGTTTGATCTGTCAGCCGACTACTCGCAGGCCACCACCGTCGCTATCAGCTGTGCGGCGCAAAACGATGCCAGGCACAACGCCACCATCGTGCGTCTGCTGCAATCTCTCGGCAAGAAGGTGATCGCTTTGCCGGACTATCCCGGCCTGTTGGTGATGCGCACCCTCGCCATGTTGGCCAATGAGGCGCTTGACGTGGTCAACAAGGGCGTCGCCAGTGCCGAAGATACCGACCGCGCCATGCGCTACGGCGTCAACTACCCCCGCGGCCCGCTGGAATGGGGGGCAGCCCTGGGTTGGCGACACATCCTGACCACGCTGGAAAACCTGCAACTCTACTATGGTGAGCCACGTTACCGCCCGATGCCGCTGCTGCGTCATTACGCGTCCCTCGCTTCAGGAGCCCAACAATGAACGCCAATACGCCACAGGCACTGGCGCAACGCTGCGCCGAACAGATGTTTCAACAGGATACCTGCGCCCAGGCGATGGGGATGCGGGTGGATGCGGTTGATGCCGGTTTCGCGCGGGTCAGCATGACCGTCGGCCCGCAGATGCTCAATGGCCACCAAACCTGCCACGGCGGCCAACTGTTCAGCCTGGCAGACACCGCCTTCGCCTATGCCTGCAACAGTCAGGGGCTGGCAGCGGTGGCCTCTGGCTGCAATATCGAGTTTATTCGCCCGGCGCTGGCCGGCGATCGCCTGACCGCCAGCGCCGAGGTACGCCATCAGGGCAAAACCACCGGGCTGTATGACGTCGAGATAGTCAACCAACGGGGCAAGACCGTCGCCTGGTTTCGCGGGCGGGCGCATCGCCTCGGCCATGCCATTTTAGGAGAGCATCCATGAATCAGGCGTTTATCTGCGATGGCGTTCGCACGCCGATTGGCCGCTACGGCGGCGCATTGGCCAACGTGCGCGCCGATGATTTGGCCGCGCTGCCGCTGCGTGCCCTGTTAGCTCGCCACCCACAGGTGGACTGGTCATTGGTCGATGACGTGATCCTCGGCTGCGCCAATCAGGCCGGGGAAGACAACCGCAATCTGGCCCGTATGGCCGCATTGCTGGCGGGCCTGCCGGTGAACGTTTCCGGCACTACCGTCAATCGCCTGTGCGGTTCGGGGCTGGACGCGCTGGCGATGGCGGCTCGCAGCATCAAGGCCGGTGAAGCCGGACTGGTGCTGGCCGGCGGCGCAGAATCCATGACCCGCGCCCCGCTGGTGATGGGCAAAGCCGACAGCGCTTTCAGCCGTCAGGCGCAACTGTATGACACTACTTTGGGCTGGCGCTTTATCAATCCGCTGATGCAGGCGCAGTACGGCACCGACTCAATGCCGGAAACCGCCGAAAATGTGGCGGCGCAGTTCAACATCAGCCGCGCCGATCAGGACGCCTTCGCGCTGCGCAGCCAACAACGCGCCGCCCTGGCGCAAGAATCAGGTTTACTGGCGCAAGAGATAGTGCCGGTCAGCCTCAGCGGTAGAAAAGGCGCGGTGACGTTGTTCAGCCAGGACGAACACCCGCGCCCAGACACCCGGCTGGAACAATTGCAGGCGCTGAAAACGCCGTTCCGCCAACCCGGTACCGTGACCGCCGGTAACGCCTCTGGCCTAAACGACGGCGCAGCGGCGCTGATTGTTGCCTCCGAGGCAATGGCCGTCAGCCAGGGCTTGACGCCAAGAGCGCGCATCGTCGCCACCGCCACCTGCGGCGTTGAACCCGGTTTGATGGGCATCGGTCCGCTGCCGGCCACCCGCAAGGTACTGGAATTAGCCGGGCTAAGCCTGGCGCAAATGGACGTGATCGAACTGAATGAGGCCTTTGCCGCCCAGGCGTTGGCGGTGCTGCGCCAGCTTGGTCTGCCGGACGACGCCCCCCAGGTGAATCCCAACGGTGGCGCTATTGCCCTTGGTCACCCGCTGGGAATGAGCGGTGCACGTCTGGCGCTGGCCGCCTTGTTTGAACTGGAACGGCGTTCCGGCCGCTACGCGCTTTGCACCATGTGCATCGGCGTCGGCCAAGGTATCGCCATGATCATTGAGCGAGTTTGACCCCGAGGCTAATAATGATGACGACCAACCCACCGCCACTCGACGCCATTGAGTTCGCCTCGCGTGATGAAATTGAAGCGCTGCAGCTGGAGCGTCTTAAATGGACGCTGCACCACGCTTATAACAATGTGCCAATGTATAAACGCAAGTTCGATCAGGCGGGCGTGCATCCAGACGATCTTAAGCAATTGAGCGATCTGGCGCGTTTCCCCTACACCACCAAACAGGACTTACGCGACAACTACCCGTTCGATACCTTCGCGGTACCCATGGAACAGGTGGTGCGTATTCACGCCTCGTCAGGCACGACCGGCCGACCAACCGTGGTCGGCTATACCCAGCGGGACATCGATAACTGGGCCGATATCGTCGCCCGCAGCCTGCGCGCCGCCGGTGCCACGGCCAAAGACAAGGTGCATGTAGCCTATGGTTATGGCCTGTTCACCGGTGGGCTCGGCGCTCACTACGGCGCGGAGCGGCTGGGGGCCACGGTGATCCCGATGTCCGGCGGGCAGACAGAGCGGCAGGCGCAGCTGATCCTGGACTTCAAACCCGACGTGATCATGGTGACGCCCTCCTACTGTTTAACGCTGATCGACGAACTGGAACGCAAAATGGGCGGCGATGCCCGCGGCTGTTCATTACGTCTCGGGGTGTTTGGCGCAGAGCCCTGGACCGAAGCGCTGCGGCACGAAATTGAAAGCCGCATGGGCATCAAGGCGCTGGATATTTATGGCCTGTCCGAAGTGATGGGGCCGGGGGTGGCGATGGAGTGCGCCGAAAGCGGCGGTGGCCCGACTATCTGGGAAGATCACTTCCTGCCGGAGATCATCTGCCCGGAAACCGGCATTGCCCTGCCGGATGGGGAGCACGGCGAACTGGTGTTCACCACCCTGACCAAAGAGGCGCTGCCGGTGATCCGCTACCGCACCCGCGATCTCACCCGCCTGCTGCCGGGCGATGCACGCCAGATGCGCCGGATGGGAAAAATCACCGGTCGCTCCGACGACATGCTGATCATCCGTGGCGTCAATGTGTTCCCGTCGCAGGTGGAAGAACAAATTATGCAGTTCGAACAGCTGTCGCCGCATTATCAGCTGCAGGTCAGTCGCAGTGGGCACCTGGATACCCTGGCGGTACGCGTTGAACTGAAAGAGGCCGCGCTCAGCCTCAGCCATCAGCAGCGCTGCGAGATTTGCCACCAGCTGCGTCACCATATTAAATCGATCATTGGCGTCAGCACCGACGTCAGCATTGCCAACTGCGGCGATATTCCGCGATCGGAAGGCAAAGCCCAGCGGGTGGTCGACCTGCGCCCCCGTTGATTCTCGTGGCGTCACGGATGACGCCTCAAAAATTTGTGGTAATGTTGTGTCTCATCGTCGGCTAACCCATGGAAAAATATGGAACATAAACTGGATGAGTTTATCCGCCATGCTATAGACGCCCAGCCGATCAGCGGCACTTCACTGATTATCTCCCTGTACGGCGATGCGCTGAGTCATCGCGGTGGCGAAGTGTGGCTCGGCAGCCTGAGCGCACTGCTGGAGGCGCTGGGTTTCGGCGACCGCTTTGTGCGCACCTCGGTATTTCGCCTGCAAAAAGAGGGCTGGCTGGAGGTCGAAAAAATCGGTCGCCGCAGCTTCTATCGGGTAACCGATCAGGGTATGCGCCAGTTCCGCCACGCCGAGTCTAAAATCTACCTCAGCGAGCCACCGGCCTGGGACGGGAAATGGGATCTGCTGTTGCTGGAAAGCGCGGAGAAAAGCGAACGGGCACGGCTGAAAAAAGAGCTGGGCTGGCTGGGTTTTGGCCAGATAGCCAATAACCTGATGGCGGCCCCCACCCATGCACAAACCGACGTCACCGCCCTGCTTGGCGAGCTTAATGCCAGCGAACAAGTTATCTATTTTCGTGCCGACTACCCCTATAACCGCTCCGAACAAACCCTGCAGCAACTGGTGGCGAACTGCTGGGCGCTGGGCGAGGTCGCCGCCGATTATCATGAGTTTATCGTCTCTTTCCGCCCGCTAATGGCGTTGCTGCGCGAAACCGACGATGCCCTGCTGACGCCCCAGCGCTGTTTCCAGATTAAGCTATTATTGATCCACTTCTTCCGCCGCGTGGTGCTCAAAGATCCGCTGCTGCCGGACGCCCTATTGCCCGTCCAGTGGGAGGGGCAGATCGCCCGCAACCTGTGTATCAATATTTATCAGCGGGTGGACCGCGCCGCGACCGAGTATGTCAGCGCGCTGGCGGAGACCACTATCGGCACCCTGCCCGCCCCGGCGGCCGGCTATTACCGGCGCTTTGGCGGCCTGCCGCGCGATCCTTCATTTTAAGGAAATTTTACTATGCCCGTGTATCAGATTGATGGCCTGACGCCAGTGGTAGACCCCAGCAGTTATGTGCACCCGACGGCGGTATTGATTGGCGATGTCATCGTCGGCAAGCAGGTATATATCGGCCCCAATGCCAGCCTGCGCGGCGACTTTGGCCGCCTGGTTGTCGGTGACGGGGCCAATATCCAGGACAACTGCGTGATGCACGGCTTTCCGCAGCAGGACACCGTGGTGGAACAGGACGGGCACATCGGCCACGGCGCGATCTTGCACGGCTGCCGTATCCGCCGTAACGCCATGGTCGGCATGAATGCGGTGATTATGGACGGCGCGGAGATCGGTGAGAACAGCATCGTCGGTGCCATGGCGTTCGTTAAGGCCGCCGCGGTGATTGAAGCCAACAAGCTGGTGGTCGGTAGCCCGGCGCGGGTATTGCGTGACCTGACCGAACAGGAACTGGCGTGGAAAGTGGCCGGCACGCGCGAATATCATGATTTGGTACTGCGCTGTAAATCTTCCCTGCAAGAAGTCACCCCACTGAGCGAAATCGAACCTGGCCGTCAGCGCTTAAGTTTTGGCGACCACCTGATCCCAAAAAGTCAGCTTTAAGCATCACGAAATACGCTATTTCGTTAAAAAGTGGTTTACAGTAAATACCCTGTTTAACCCTTTTCATCTGGACCGGAATAGATGCCAAGAACGGCCAAAACGGTTGAAGTCCCCGCCATCGGCGAGCTTGATCGCCAGGCGGGGCAGCTTAGCCTGCAACTTGCTCAGGCATTGCGGGCAGCCATCAACAGAGGCGAACTCAAACCTGGCGATCTGTTGCCCTCCACCCGCGTACTGGCAGGCGCATTGCAGTTGGCCAGAGGCACGGTGCTGGCGGCCTTCGAACAGCTGACCGCCGAGGGCTTTCTCGAAGCCCAGCCCGGTTCGGGCACCCGCGTCGCCCTGTCACTTCACCGCCAGCCCCCGGCACCACTCAGCCCGGCTGATATTTGTGACATTCCCCTTTCCAGCCAGGCGCAGGCATTGGCGCAGTTTGCCGGGCAGTTACGGCCGCTACCGCCTATCCCCTTCACCGTCTCGGTGCCCATCAATGATACCGCGCCCGATGACGTCTGGCGTCGTCTCGGCAACCGCATCCGCGCCCGTGGGCCTGGCGCCCCCGCCGGTTATGGCGAACCACTGGGGGCACTGCCGTTGCGCAAGGCGGTCTGTGAATACGTCCGCAAATCCCGTTCGGTGCTCTGTACGCCGGAACAGGTGATTATTACCTCAGGGACTCAACAAGGGCTGTATCTGGCGACGCAGATTCTGTTGGACGCCGGTGACACCGCCTGGGTGGAGGATCCGGCCTATCACGGCATTACCGCCATCTTTAACAGCGTCTTCAGAGACCGGCGAATGGCCAGAGTCCCGGTGGATGCCGAAGGAATAGACGTGGCAGCAGGCAGCCAAATCGCGCCGCAGGCCAAAGCCGCCTTTGTCACCCCTTCTCACCAATACCCGCTGTGCATGCCGATGAGCATGACGCGTCGGCTCGAGCTGCTGGCCTGGGCCAAAGAGAGCCGGGCCTGGATTGTCGAGGATGATTACGACAGTGAAATGCGCTATTCCGGCCATCCGTTTCCGTCATTGCAGGGGTTGGATCCGGCCAGAGTCATCTATCTTGGCACCTTCAGCAAGATCCTTTTCCCTTCATTGCGGCTGGGTTACGCCATCGTGCCCAGGCCACTGGTGGATGCCTTTTGCGGCGCGCGCGTGCTGATGGATCGCCACCCGCCCAGCGCCGATCAGCACGTGCTGGCCAGCTTTATGGCGCAGGGGCATCTGGATCGTCATATCCGCCGTATGCGCGGCGTGTATGCGGAAAAACGGCGGGTGTTAACCGCAGCCATCAATACCCATGTGGCTGCCGAGCTGGCGACGCTGCACCCCAGCAGCCAGGGCATGCATCTGGTGCTGTGGTTGAAGGCGGGGCTGGACGACCAACGGGTCGCTCGCCATGCCGCCGAGGCTGGAGTGGCGGTAAGCGCACTTTCGCCGATGTATGGCGTCGGCAGCGGGAAAAGCGGCTTGATACTCGGACTGGGCGGCTACGATGACCTGCAAATCCACCGCGCCGCCCAACGGCTGAATCAGGTGCTGGTGACGTTAGCCGAGGTAGGGTAAAGCGGCGAGATTGAGATACCCGGGGCGACCCGGGGGTGGGGCGTCCCTGCGGGAACCCCATCCCCCGGTTTCCCCTAATATCGTGTTTAAGTGAAGGGGTCTCAGGCATTATCTCGCCCGGTTTAACGGGAAAACCGCTTCGCGCCGTACACGCAAACCAATACCCCGGCCATAACCGCAATCATCGAAGGCTGGATGGTTTCATGCAGCACCCACGCGGCCAGCGCCAGCCCAAAGAACGGCTGCAGCAGTTGCAACTGGCCCACGGCGGCAATGCCGCCCAGCGCCAAACCGCGATACCAGAAGATAAAGCCAATCCACATGCTGAACAGCGAAATATAGCCCAGAGAGAGCCACGCCCCGACGCTGACCTGCGGCCAACTCGCCGGAGCGGCCCAAACGGCAACCCCGGCCGTCAGCGGCAAAGCCACCACCAGCGCCCAGGAAATCACCTGCCAGCCGCCGAGCCTGCGCGTCAGCATCGCGCCTTCCGCGTAGCCCAGGCCGCAAAGCAGTATCGCCGCCACCATCAGCAGGTCACCGGCCCAGGAAGCGCCCGCCCCCTGACTTAGCGCAAAGGCCCCCACCAGCAGGCTGCCCAACACCGAGAACAGCCAGAAAGCGATTTTCGGGCGTTCTCCCCCGCGCAGTACGCCAAAACAGGCGGTAGCCAGTGGCAATAGCCCGATATACACCAGCGCATGCGCCGAAGTGGTGTGCTGCAAGGCCAACGCCGTCAGCAACGGGAAACCGATCACGACCCCGATCGCCACCATCACCAGCGGCACAAGATCCTGTCGCCGGGGCCAACGTTGACGCATTAGCCCCAGCGCGCCAAGCGCCAGGATGGCTGCCAGCACCGCCCGCATCGCGGTCAGGAAAAGGGGATCAAACTCTTGCACCGCCAGGCGCGTGGCGGGCAAAGAACCGCTAAAAATCAACATCCCCAGAAAGCCGTTGATCCATCCCTGTGCCGAATGATCGCTTCGGCCGACAACCTGAATTTTTTCTGTCTCACTGCTCATGGCAACACCACTCTACACCTGCGAAAGATCGCTTATTCTCCGGTTAAAGTGGCTTATTGCCAGAGCCAGATAACGACATTATCAGCAAACCACTTTACTCTACCTCCGGCGTTTCCATCGCGGCGGGCAGTGGCTGATGGCGACTATAGAAGAAGTAAATGGCCACCAGCAGCAGAGTGAACGGAATGCCGAACCACAGCGTCATCTTGAAAAACTCGGTGAACGCCGTCGAGATCAACAGTGCGGTCATCAAACCGGCACCGGCCAGCGTGGTGTAGGGGAAGCCCCACATGCGGAATTTCAGGTGGGTTTGGCGATGCTGGCGGCGGAAAAACAGGTGGGTGACGAAAATCATCAGCCAGGTAAAGCAAGCGCCGTACACCGAAATAGACATCATGGCGGCAAAGGATTTCTCCGGATAAACCAGGCTCAGCACGATCGACACCACAATGCCAATGCAGGACATCGCCAGCGCGTTTACCGGAATACCGCGTTTACTGACCCGCCCCAACGCAGCCGGAGCCTGCCCCGCACGCGACAGCGAGAACATCATGCGGGTGGTGATATACAGCTGGCTGTTCATCGCCGACAGCGCGGCCACCAGCACGATAAAGTTGAAGATACCGGCGGCGGCAGGCAAATGGATCACGTTCATCGCCATCAGAAACGGGCTTTCACCGGTTCCCGACTGCCGCCAGGGAACGATTGCCAGCATCAGCGCAATCGACAGCATATAAAAAATAAACAACCGCAAAATGGTGCCCTTGAAGGCAGTTTTCACCGCAATCACCGGGTTTTTGGCTTCACCGGCGGCCACCGCGATCATCTCAATGCTCAGATAGCTGAAAATCGACACGATCACCGCGAACCACATGCCCTTTACGCCAAACGGGAAGAAGCCGCCATTGGCGGTAAAGTTGTGAATACCGTAGGCCGGATTAGCGGAAAACACCAAAATGCCGATGCCAATGGCGATAAAGGCCGCAATGGCCACCACCTTGATGGTCGACAGCGCATACTCCACCTGGCCGAAGGACTTGACGCCAATCACATTGATGACGATCACCGCCGCAGAAAACAGCAGCACCCAGGGCCAGATAGGCGTGGTCGGGAACCAGAACTGCATATACATGCCGATAGCGGTGACCTCGGTGCCCACCGCCAATACCACGCAGGACCAGTAGGAATAACGCACCAGAAAACCGAACAGCGGGCTGATGTAAAACTCGGCATAGTCACCAAAAGAACCCGGCGTCGGGTGTTCAGAGGTCATTTCCGCCAGGCATCCCATCAGTAACAACGCCACCACGCCGCCAATAAAATAGCTCAACAGGACGCTGGGGCCCGCCATCTGAATGGCATAGGCACTGCCGAGAAACAGCCCGGTGCCGATCGCTCCGCCTATCGCCAGCATGGTCATCTGCCCGGCGGTGAGCTGTTTCTTCAAGCCGCCCTGCCGCCGCGCAATTTCTTCAAAACCTTTCATCTGTTTCATGGCAGTCCTACCTTATTCACGCAGTACGGGTGACATCCAGAATGGCGGCAGTAACGTAATCGACATTGTTTTGATTCAGGCCGGGCAAACACATGCGGCCGGGCGCCACCAGGTAGATGGCGTAATCTTGTCGTAGCCGCTCGAGCTGCTGCGGGTTCAAGCCGGTGTAACTGAACATGCCTTTTTGGTCACGAATGCGCCGATAGTCCAACTGCGAACCGCCCTGCTCCAGCCCGTTAGCCAGGGTTTGGCGCATCTGTTTGATACGTTGGCGCATACCGGCCAGTTCGCTTTCCCACTGCTGGCGCAAATTGGCATCCGCCAACAGGGTTTCCACAATCTGGCTGCCGTGGGTCGGCGGGCAGGAATAGCTGCGGCGGATCAAGGTTTTCAATGCGCCCTTGACGTTGGTCGCACTCTCCGGGCTGGCGCAGCGGACTGAAAGCCCCCCCAGCCGTTGGCCATACAGCGCGACGTTTTTCGAAAACGAATTGGCGACCAAAAATTCCAGGTCGGTTTTCAACGCCTCACGCAGTGCGAAACAGTCCTCGTCCAGCCCGTCGCCAAAGCCCTGATAGGCAATATCGAACAACGGCAGCAGGCGGCGGCGCTGTACGACCTCAAGCGTGGCACGCCACTGCGCCGGGCTGAGATCGGTGCCGGTCGGGTTATGACAGCAAGGGTGCAACAACACCACGCTGCCTTCCGGCAGGCTGTCCAACGTATCGAGCATGGCGTCAAAACGCAGGCCGCCGTTGGCCTCATCAAAATACGGGTAGGTATGTACCTTCAGTCCTGCGCCCTCGAAGATCGCCCAATGGTTGGCCCAGGTAGGATCTGACACCCAGATGTCATGACGGGGCAGGTAATGATGGATAAAATCCGCCGCCAGCTTCAGAGCGCCTGAACCGCCAACGGTTTGTACCGTGCTTATCGACGCTGATGCCGCTTCGCCGAACAACAAGGTCTGCACCTGCTGGGCAAACAGCGCCGAGCCTTCGATTGGCGGATATCCATGCGGGCGACGCTGATCAAGCAATTGCCGCTCGGCGGCCTCAACCGCTTGCATCAGCGGGATCCGCCCTTGCCGGTCGTAATAAAGACCAATACCCAGATTAACTTTCTGCGTATTTTCATCCCGTAAATAAGCTTCCATCAATGACATAATAGGATCGGCCGCCGAGCGGCCAATGTGATTAAACATAGCGATTCCTTAATTCATTATTCAATGAATTTGCAGGTGGGAATTATAGTTATATAACTTCAGGCGGTAGCAGTGACGGTTATTTCTATTTTCATTCCCGGCACCACCAGCTTGTCAACAATTACCGTTGAACGATTAGGGTAAGGATAATTGAAATATTGCTTATAAATTTCATCAAGTAATTTAACGTCATTCACATCGGTGAGATAAATAATTACCTGCAGAACATTATCGCTGTGGCTATCTGCCGCCTTTAACGTCCGGGCCAAATTATCAAAGGTCAGGGTAATTTGTTTTTCCGGCTCGCCGGTTTCAATACTGCCGTCGGGCCTGACCGGGCCATGAGCGGTGAACAGCATGCCACCGCCTTTAGTCGCCCAGGAAAAGGGTTGGCCAATCTCCGGCAAGCCGGTATCGATAATGGTACGCATGGTTTATTTCCCCGTAGTGGTTAACTGGCGGATCAACGCCCCATCCCTGGCGAACAGTGAATCCAGCACGTTGTAATGGTTGGCGCCGTCGACCGCAACCAGGCGGACGGGCAGCTGTTTTGCCTGCAGCGCAGCATAATAATGTCGCGACTGGCCAATCAGTTCCGGCAGTTCAGCAGCGCCGTAAAATAGCGTCATCGGTTTAATGCGGTCAGGTATATTGCGCGCCGGGCTTAACCGCGCAATTTGCTGCTGGGTCAACTGCAACTGCCGGTTAACGTAAGTGGTTAACAGGGGCTCCAGCTCGAAAATACCGCTGATCGGTAATACCGCGTCGACCATAGGATGATGCTGCCAGAAACTGGCCAGATGCCCCCCGGCGGAATGACCACACAGGTAAACCGGCGCCAGTTTATTTGACGCCAGGCGTTGTTGAATCGCGTTCAGCGCCGCACCGGTTTGCCGGCAAATATCGTCAAGCGAGGCCTGAGGTGCCAGCGTATATTCCAGCAGCACCACGTCAAAGCCCAACGCCAATGGCACTGTAGCAATAAAGGCAAAATCATCCCTGGAACAAAATTGCCAATATCCTCCGTGAATAAATATTAATGTTCCCTGATGCGGCTTGTCAGAATATAACCAGTCGAAAACTTCCCGGGGTGAATCCCCATAGGCAATATTACGTTCGCTACGGACTTGCTGATAAACCGCCTGACTGCGAGTTTGGAATGAGGTCAGAATTTCATCCTCATTGTCCACCGTCGAACCGTTATCGTAACTGCCCGCCAAAAGTTTCATATATTAAACTTCGTTTATTATTTAAGATATGCGTTAACTATTAGCACCGGGAATAATATTGTCAAGAAGGGAACAACAGCAATGCGTGCAGGGTAATATAAATCTTTTCTGCGGCTCAATAAGTTTAACCAGTGAAACTTATTGAGCCTGAATCGCTATTTTAACGGCGGCTGAATTTGCGCCAACTGACTTAATTCCTGCCAGGCATAATCCCAGAAGGTACGCACTTTTAGCGGCATGCGTTGGCTATGTTGCGCCACCAGTTGCACCGGCATCGGCAAGGGTTCAAACGCCGGCAGCAGGCGCACCAGCGTCCCCGCCGCCAGGTCGTCTGCCACCTGATACGACAGCAAGCGGGCGATGCCCTTGCCTGCTCGCGCCGCCAGCAACTGGGTTTCAACGTCATTGAGCAGCAAGCGCGGCGTCAGCCTTACTCTGTCACCGTTTTCCTGTGGGCCAAACCGCCATTCGCGCAGCGACGCCCGCTGGGTGCCGACGATAGTGTCATGATCGACCAACTGCGCCGGTTCCAATGGCTCGCCGCGTAGCGCCAGATAGGCCGGACTGGCAACCGTCACCCGGGATACCTGCCCCAACCGACGCGCCACGCGGGAAGAGTCCTGCAAATGGCCGATGCGCACCGCCACGTCCAGCCCCTCGTCGATCAAATCCAGGTTGCGATCGTTGAGCACCATTTCAATTTGCGTCTGCGGGTAAAGATCGAGAAACGCCATCACCACCGGTGCCACGTGCTTACGCCCGAACTGCACCGGTGAGGTAATGCGCAACAGCCCGCTGAGCTGGGTATCCGCCGTATCCAGTACCGCCGCCTGGTATTCATGCAGCAATAAATGCGCCCGCTCCGCCAGCCGCAGCCCGGCCTCGGTCGGGGCCAGCCGCCGGGTGGTGCGTTCAACCAGCCTGGCGCCAAAACGCTGCTCCAGCGAGGCGATGGCCCGGGTCACCGCCGGGGCGGAACGTCGCAGTTTGCGACCGGCGGCGGCCAGGCTGCCGTGCTGGATCACCGCTACAAAAATCGCCAGTTCGTCCAACCGATCCATAGACTATTCCATAAATTGAAATTATTAATTTCCAGATTGCCGGATTTCGCTCACCGACTGCAAGAGTATGCTGATTAAAATCCCTCTGGAGTGTGATTATGCAAAAGCTAAAACTGTACGGTACCCCGCTTTCCGGCCACGTCCACCGCGTGGAGTTGCTGTTGCGGATGCTCGAACTGTCGTATGAATTTATCGAAGCCCCCGCAGCGGTGCGCCAAAGCGAGGCCTTTCTGCGCCTGAACCCTTTCGGCCAGATCCCGGTACTGGTGGATGGTGAGCTGGCACTGGCCGACAGCAATGCCATTTTGGTGTATCTGGCCAAGCGTTATGCGCCGGATAGCCATTGGTTACCCGAAGAACCCGTGGCGGCGGCCCAGGTGCAGGAATGGCTGTCCAAAGCGGCGGGAGAAGTTCGCTATGGCCCGGCTTCCGCCCGTTTGATCGCCCAGTTTGGGGTAACAGAGGATTATCAGGCCGCGCAGGCCGTCAGCGCGCGCTTCCTGCCACAAATGGAGCAGCATCTGACCGACCGTCAGTTTCTGGCGACGGCACAGGCCACCATTGGCGATCTGGCCTGCTACAGCTATGTGGCGGTAGCGCCGGAAGGGGGGATTTCGCTGGCCCCGTACCCGGCAATCCAGCGCTGGATAGCGCGCATTGCCGCATTGCCCGGCTTCTTTGCCATGCCGTCGCTGCCTTACCCCGTCGAGAGGTAAATCCGATGATCCCGCAGATGTTCCACCCCGATGAACTACGTGCCCAGACCCTGGCCGGATTTGACCAGGTGGGCGGCGGAATTTTCCCCAGCATGCCTGACCAGCACCGCAAGTTTTTCGAGGCACTGCCTTACCTGTTTGTCGCCACGCTGGACCAGCAAGGTTGGCCGGTGGCTACGTTGTTTAGCGGCCCGCCCGGTTTTTTGCGCACGCCGGACAGCACCCATCTGCGTATCAGCACCCCACGCCGCAGCGACGATCCGGCGCAGGCAGCATTGCAACCCGGCCAGCCGGTGGGAGCGCTGGGGCTGGATTTTAGCAACCGACGCCGTAACCGCGCCAACGGTGTGATCGGACGTACCGACAAAAACCGCATTGAGATCGAAGTCAGGCAAAGCTTTGGCAACTGTCCGCAGTATATTCAGCGGCGCGAGCTGTATCCGGCCCCCGCCAACCCTGCGCCAATCGAATATCTCACTACGTTGGATGCGGCGGCACAGGCGTTGATCCGCAACGCGGATACCTGTTTCGTGGCCAGTGCTGCCCATACCCAGCTGGCGCAAGGTGGCGTGGATATTTCGCACCGGGGCGGAAAACCGGGGTTTATCTATCTGGAGGGAAACACCCTGTGGATACCGGATTTTCGTGGCAATCGCTATATGAATACCCTGGGTAACCTGTTGGCGCAACCGCGGGCGGCGTTGCTGTTTATCGATTTTGAACGCGGGGATGTTTTACATTTGCAGGGGGAAACACAGATCCTCTGGCAAGCAGAGAGGGGCCAGGGTGTGGCGGGTGCGGAGCGCTACTGGCGCTTCGATATACAGCGCGCATGGCGTTTTTCACAGGCCCTGCCGTGGCGCGGCCGTAATCTTGAGTTCTCCCCGGCAACGCTCAATACCGGGGTGTGGTCGGAATAAAAAACCCCGCGTCGGCGGGGTCAGTAGATTAGGTTTATACGCTGTGTTCCACCGTTGTGGCCGCCTGATAAAGCTGACGGAAATAGCTCAGGCGTTCAAAGAACAAGCGGCTTTGCGACTCCGACATGTTGCCGGCCACTTTGCCGGCGTCGACCTCTCGCCCCTGCCACTCCATCAGCGCAATGCTGGAAGCCAAAAAATCCATTTCTCCGCCGCCATAAAGATGTCTGTCCACTGATTTCATCATTTGCACACTCCTTTTAATCACATCGAAAAGGGTCATATGCCTGCTGATTTCAGTATCGTCCTGACGGCGGATGTTTTTTGTACAGAAGGTGCGCTTGACGGCAAATTGATTAGTTGTCACGGATCGGGCAAATAGAGGCGGAAAAGTTTGCTAGGGTAAAGGGGTGCCGTTTGGGGTAGGTCACCCTGTGTTGAATTCTGAAAAAGGAAGAAAACCGATGAGCAATCACTTCTCTGCCACCCTCAAAGATCCTGCGCTGTTCCGCGAGGCCAACTATATCGACGGGCAATGGCTGCCGATCAAAGGCGACCAGAGCCTCAAGATCCACAATCCCGCCACCGGCGAACTGGTCGGTCAGGTGCCGGCGTTGGGGGCCAAAGAGACCGCGCTGGCGATCGCCGCCGCGAAAAAGGCCCAGCCGGCCTGGCGCGCATTGACCGCCAAAGAACGGGCCGGCAAACTGCGCCGCCTGTTCGAGTTGATGATGGAAAATCAGGACGATTTAGCGCTGATCATGACCGCAGAACAGGGCAAGCCGCTGGCGGAAAGCCGGGGTGAGATTGCCTACGCGGCGTCCTTTATCGAGTGGTTTGCCGAAGAAGGCAAACGCGTCTACGGCGACACCATTCCGCAGCCCCAGGCTGGCCGCCGCATTATCGTGCAGAAAGAGCCGATTGGGGTATTCGCTGCCATTACGCCGTGGAATTTCCCGGCGGCGATGATCACCCGTAAAGCGGGCCCCGGCTGGGCCGCGGGCTGTACCGGGGTGATCCGCCCCGCCAGCCAAACCCCCTTCTCTGCACTGGCTATCGCCGTATTGGCCGAGCGTGCGGGTTTACCGGCCGGTGTTTGCAACGTGATAACCGGCCCGAGCCAGGCCATAGGGGCGGAATTGACCGCCAACCCGGACGTACGCAAACTCTCCTTCACCGGCAGCACCGAGGTCGGTGCGCAACTGCTGGCACAGTGTGCCCCGACCATCAAAAAGACCAGTATGGAACTGGGCGGCAACGCGCCGTTTATCGTGTTTGACGATGCCGATCTGGACGCCGCTGTGACAGGCGCCGTGGCTTCCAAATACCGTAATGCCGGCCAGACCTGCGTGTGTACCAACCGTTTTCTGGTTCAGGATGGCATCTACGACGCCTTCGCAGAAAAGCTGAAAGCGGCGGTAGAGAAGCTAAAAGTGGGCAACGGCCTGGACGACGGCGTCACTATCGGCCCGTTGATTAACCCGGCCGCCGTGGAAAAAGTCAGCGAGCATATCGCCGATGCAGTGCAACTGGGAGCCACTGTTCTGCTGGGTGGCAAACCCCATGCGCTGGGCAATAACTTCTTTACGCCGACCATTCTGACCGAGGTATCACGGCAGGCCAAAATCTTCCATGAAGAGACCTTTGGTCCGGTAGCGCCGCTGATCCGTTTTAATAGCGAAGCCGAAGCCATTGAGCTGGCCAATGACACGCCGTTTGGCCTGGCCTCGTACTTCTACAGCCGGGATATTGGTCGGGTAATGCGCGTCGCCGAAGCGCTGGAATACGGCATCGTTGGCATTAATGAAGGGCTGATTTCCACCGAAGTCGCCCCCTTCGGCGGGGTTAAAAACTCCGGGCTGGGCCGTGAGGGGTCAAAATACGGTATCGAGGATTATCTTGAGATTAAGTACCTGTGCCTCGGCGGGCTGGGGAGTTAACCCTCTGAAACTAGCCCATGGCCCGCACCCTGCGGGCCAGTGTGCCGCTAACAGCGTAGTCATTACTTTTGGTACTGCGCGTCGCTGACCTGCTCCAGCCAACCCACCGGGCTGCCGTTTAATGATTCGGCGATGGCAATGTGGGTCATGGCCGTCTCCGGTGTCGCGCCGTGCCAGTGTTTGACGTCTTCCGGGATCCAGACGATATCACCCTGGTTCATTTCCTGGATCTCCTCGCCCCACACCTGGATCCAACCGCGCCCCTGGGTGACGATCAACGTCTGGCCGAGCGGATGGGTGTGCCAGGCAGTGCGCGCACCTGGCTCAAAGGTCACGGTAGCACCGCCTACGCGGGCCGGCTCACTGCCGGCAAACGGCGCATCGATCCGCACCTTACCGGTAAAATAGTTTTCTGGGCCCGGACGGGAGGGTTGGGAACCGCTGCGTTGAATTTTCACTGTTTTCTCCGTTTAGGCAAACGCGGCCGACGCTAATATAGACAAAATAATTGTAGAGGCTGTGAGTCATTTCACCGGATAAATCCTAAGGGATAACAGGTGATGAAGAGGCACGCCTGGCAAACACTTCTTTGGCAACCGGGACGGCGGACATGGCGTTGGGCCAACCGACGTAGAACGCCAGATGAGCAATAACCTCGCCAGCCTGTTGCTGGGTCAGGCCGTTGTCCATTGCCCTGTTGAGATGGAAGGTCATTTGCGCCACTTGCCCGTTGGCCACCAGTGCGCTCACCGTAACCAAACTGCGATCGCGGGGTGCCAGTGCCGGCCGGAGCCAAAGATCGTGAAACAGCACGCCCGAGGTGTAGGCAACCAGCCCAGGAAATTGCTCACTGCCGACCGCGTTTTCTACCGCACTGGCCCGCAGCTGTTCCGCCGCTTCATCCAGCGGCAGCCGTTGGGGATCCGCCGCCGGCAATTCGGCAACATTAATGCCGCGCCGTTGGAAAACCTCACGCGCAACCGCCACTGCCGCCATGGCATTACCCCAGCCGGTATAGAAAGCCAGATGGGTGATAATCTCCGACAATTCAGTAGCTTTTACGCCGTTGTCCAATGCCTGGTTGAATTGCTCTGCCATCAACGCGCTTTGGTTACGGGCGATTACGGCTGCGATGGTGATCACGCTGCGGTCGCGCGGCGAAAGCGCCGGACGCTGCCAAAGATCGCCCTGTAATGTGTCACGCTGAAATTGGGCCAATGCCGGTGAAACACTTTTAACCCGCTCTTCCGACTCCAGAGTTTCTGCCCCGACACTGCCGGAAATCGCCATCGACATAGAAAGTGCTGTGGCTGCAAAATATTTCATTCATTTATTTCCCGATAAGAGTGGCGTGAAAGACAAAAGATAACGTCGCTCCCACATCAGGACTAGAGGGCTAAATCCGCAAGGAGCTATGAGCTGAATTCATTAATTGTCGCCGCTGTCGGCAAACGGCTAGAATATCGCCATAAATTCTGCCCATGCTGTGAGGCCGGGATGTTAAAAGAGAACTTTAACGACTTAATTTCGTTTTTGATGGTCGCCCGTGAGCGCAGCTTCACCAAAGCGGCGGCGAAACTTGGCGTCTCCCAATCGGCATTGAGCCACGCCATCAGGGGGCTGGAAGAACGACTCGAGCTGCGTTTACTGACCCGAACCACCCGCAACGTGGCACCTACCGAAGTCGGCGAAAGGCTGCTCAACAGCATCGGGCCGCGTTTTGCCGAGATTGAAAGTGAACTGGACGCCCTGAGTGAAATGCGGGCACGGCCAGCGGGTAATATCCGCATCACCGCCGGCGAACATGCCGTCGACTCGGTGTTGTGGCCAATGTTGAGGTCCTTTCTGGCGGACTATCCGGATATCAATGTCGAAATCACCGTGGATAATGCCCTGACCGACATTGTCGCCGGTCGTTTTGACGCCGGTATCCGCCTGGGGGAACAGGTCGCCAAAGACATGATTGCGGTGCGCATTGCGCCCGAGATGCATATGGTGCCGATTGCTTCCCCGGCCTATTTTGAACAATACGGCACGCCAACAACCCCGCAGGAACTGCAAAACCATCGCTGTATCAATATGCGTTTACCCACTATGGGCGGTCTCTACGCCTGGGAGTTCGAAAAAGACGGGCGCGAAATTAAGGTACGGGTCGACGGCCAGCTAACCTTTAACAGTCTGCGCCAACGCATCGACGCGGCGCGGCTGGGCTTCGGCATCGCCTTTGTACCGCAAGACAGCGTCACCGATGAGCTGGCTGACGGCCGTTTGGTCCAGGTGCTCGACGAGTGGTGCCCACGGTTTCCCGGCTATTACCTCTATTATCCCAGCCGCAGGCAACACACCACCGCCTTTGCGCTGTTTGTCGAGGCGCTGCGCTATCCGCGGCAAGCCTGAACCGCTAATTTCCATTGATAAAGCCAACAAAAAATCGCCGAAACAGCACAAGGTATGCAACGAAAGAATAACAATCAGAGTAACCTAGCCGCGCTTCAGGCGGAGCGGTCGCCAACCTCTCGATGAAGAGGCAAAACGCTACGCCGGATTCAGTGCTTTTTTACTTCGTCCCCCATGACAGAGTTTTTCAATAAGCCAAAACCCGCCTCCCCATGTTAACTGCCACGGCCTTTTAGCCTTGGCGCTGGAGAGGGTTTGCCAAACGTACGGGATGGATTTTTAGGGAGAAACCGCGTGTTTTTTTGGATATGGCTTAATCTCTAAATCGGGGACTTTTCATTTTGGTAAGGATAATACTATGCAAAATAAAGCATCATTGTCGCCGCTCATCATCATCACGGCATTATTTGCCGCGCTGAGCGGGCTCTATCTGCTGGGAGGCGGCATCTGGCTGGCCAAACTCGGCGGTTCGCTGTATTACATCATTGCCGGCCTGGTGTTGCTGGTTACCGCCTGGCTGTTGGCTCGCCGCCGCGCCACTGCCCTGCTGCTGTATGCCGTATTTTTACTCGGCACCACAATTTGGGCGCTGTGGGAGGTTGGCCCGGACTTCTGGGCGCTGACGCCACGTCTGGACGTCACCTTCTTCTTCGGCCTGTGGCTGGTATTGCCGTTTATCTATCACAAGCTGATTGCCAGCGGCAAGTTGGCCTACAGCGCACTGAGTATCGCGCTGGTGTTTACCGTCGCAGTACTGGCCTACGCGGTGTTTAACGATCCGCAAGAGATCAACGGTACCCTTGAACCGGCCCAGGTGAAGGTTGCCCCTCAGGCATCAGACGCCGATTGGCCGGCCTATGGCCGTACGCAGGAAGGCACGCGTTATTCCCCACTGAGCCAGATCAATGACAAGAACGTCGGTCAGCTCAAGGAAGCCTGGACCTTCCAGACCGGCGACCTGAAAACCGCCAACGATCCGGGGGAAATCACCAACGAAGTGACCCCGATTAAAATCCGCGACACGCTCTATCTGTGCACCCCGCACCAGAAGCTGTTCGCGCTGGACGCGGCCACCGGCAAGCAAAAGTGGCAGTTTGATCCTCAGTTGAAGTTCAACCCTACCTTCCAGCACATTACCTGCCGTGGCGTCTCTTATCATGAGACCTCTGCCGCCGCAGGCAACGCCAGCGACGCCTCTCCGGCACAGTGCGCACGCCGCATTATCCTGCCGGTGAATGATGGCCGCCTGTTTGCTTTGGATGCCGAGACCGGCAAGCCTTGCGCCGACTTCGCCAATAACGGCGAACTCAATCTGCAAAGCAATATGCCGTATGCCACTCCGGGCCATTATGAGCCGACCTCACCGCCGGTGATCACCGACAAGGTGATTGTCATTGCCGGTGCGGTGACCGATAACTACTCCAATCGCGAACCTTCGGGCGTGATCCGCGGTTTTGATGTCAACAGCGGCAAACTGCTGTGGGCGTTTGATCCGGGTGCAGATGATCCCAACGCCATCCCGGCGGATGAACACCACTTCACGCCGAACTCGCCAAACTCCTGGGCGCCTTCAGCCTATGATGCCAAGCTGGATATCGTTTACCTGCCAATGGGGGTGACCACTCCGGATATCTGGGGCGGCGATCGCACGCCGAACATGGAGCGCTACGCCAGCGGCCTGCTGGCATTGAACGCTTCTACCGGTAAACTGGTGTGGTTCTATCAAACGGTGCACCACGACCTGTGGGATATGGACGTACCGGCCCAGCCAACGCTGGCGGATATCACCGACAAGAGCGGCAACAAGGTGCCGGTGATTTATGTGCCGACCAAGACCGGTAACATCTTCGTTCTTAACCGCACCAACGGTGAGCTGGTAGTTCCTGCACCGGAAAAACCGGTTCCGCAAGGCCCGGCCAAGGGCGACCGTCTGTCACCGACTCAGCCTTTCTCTGAGCTGACTTTCCGCCCTGAGAAAAAACTGACCGGTGCAGATATGTGGGGCGCCACCATTTATGACCAACTGGTTTGCCGGGTGATGTTCCACAGCCTGCGTTATGAGGGCACCTTCACCCCGCCTTCCGAACAGGGCACTTTGGTATTCCCGGGTAACCTCGGCATGTTCGAATGGGGTGGCCTGTCTGTCGATACTGACCGTCAGGTGGCCATCGCCAACCCTATCGCGCTGCCGTTTGTATCAAAACTGATCCCACGCGGCCCAGGCAACCCAATCGAGCCGCCGGTCGGCGATAAAGGCGGCAGCGGTACCGAGGCCGGCGTCCAGCCGCAGTACGGTGTGCCGTTCGGCGTGACCCTGAACCCGTTCCTGTCGCCACTTGGCCTGCCGTGCAAACAGCCTGCCTGGGGTTACATTTCTGCGGTGGATCTGAAGACCAACGATATCGTGTGGAAAAAACGCATTGGTACCGTGCGCGACAGCTCTCCGCTGCCGCTGCCGTTCAAAATGGGTATGCCGATGTTGGGCGGACCGGTCTCAACCGCCGGGAATGTGTTCTTTATTGGCGCAACGGCGGACAACTATCTGCGTGCCTTCAGCGTGACCAACGGTGAAAAACTGTGGGAAGCGCGGTTGCCGGCCGGTGGCCAGGCGACGCCAATGACCTATGAGGTCAACGGCAAACAGTACGTGGTCATTTCTGCCGGCGGCCATGGTTCCTTTGGCACCAAGCTGGGCGACTATATCGTTGCTTACGCACTGCCAGATGAAAAATAATCGTCGAGTTTAGCCCTATCACAGAGCACGCCATCCGGCGTGCTCTTTCACGATAAACACTCCCGCAAAACCTTCCCTACAATAAATTTCACCTCACATGTTGATAATGATTATCATTCGCAATATTATAACTGCGTTGGCCCCGGCAGTGGCTGACAATCATCTCAATATGACAGGCAGTAGACTGGCGGCCGCTTTCGGGCGGCCCTCTTTGGAGACATATGATTCAACACCGCAGCAGACAAAAAATCGCTATCGTCCTCCCCATCCCTACCGGTACGGGGAGTCTTGCATGAGCCAACAACCTCTGACCGCCATGCTGATGCTGGTTTATGTGCTGCTGATGGTGCCGGCGCTGTTTGCGATCGACAACCGCCTGAGCGCGACCCGCTGGGCCCAGGGCCGCCTGCTGCGCAAAACGCTGCAAACCGGGTTTATCATTGCCCTGACATTGCTGTTCTTTAGCCTCATGACGTTATTGTATTGATTAATTCGCCGCCACCGGCAGTACGCCCTCCTGTTTCACCACCGCGACCTTGCCGCTCAGGGCAAAGGCCGATATCAGGGTAAACAGCAGGGCAATGCAGCCGAGGATCAGATACGAGGTTTTAAAGCCGTAGTTGACGTACATCAGGCCCGCTGCATAGGACATGCCGATGGCCGATAGCTGCTTGAAGAAGCAAAAACCCCACAGGTAAATCGAGGCGGAAAGATTCACGTTAAACTGGGTGGTAATGTATTTGAAAATGCCCACCAGCAGGAACGGCACCTCAAACATATGCAGGGTTTTGAGGAAAATCACCGCAGTCACCGAGTCCGCCTGAGACGAACCGATAATCCGCACCGACATAATCACCCCAGCAATCAGTAGCGCGTTCTTGCCCCCAATGCGGTTGATGATGAGTGGCGCAAAGAACATGATAAAAGCGTTGAGGAACTCACCCAGCGTGGTGACATAGCCAAACGCCTGAGTCCCGGTATGTCGGTCGCTGAAAAACGAAGTGAAGAAGTTGGCGAACTGCTGATCGAACACGTCGTACACGCAGGCCACCCCGACGATATACATCACCAGGCACCAAAATTTGCGCATTTTCAGCAGGCTCAACGCCGCTTTCAACTTGATCGGTTTGTGGTTCAGCGCCAACCCGTCCGCCACTGCCAACGTGTTGTTTTGCTCAGGTTTAAACATATAAAGCAGGCCAGCCAACACCAATGCAAAGCTCGACGCCAGCCAAAACGCAAACTGGTTATTAATGGTAAACATATAGCCGACGATCGACGCGCAAATCGCCCAGCCAATGCAGCCAAACAGCCGGGCACGACCATACTCAAACTGGCTGCGGCGGCTCACCTTCTCGATATAGGCTTCAATTGCCGGCGAGCCTCCACTGCACACCAACCCCAGGTAAATCCCGCACAATAGTGCCCCGAGCACAAAGTGGGTTTGCAGCAGCGGCGAGAAGACATAAATAAACAGCGGCGCCAGAAACAGCAGCAGGAAAATGATCATCCACAACAGGTGTTTCTTCAGGCCAAACTTGTCGGTGACAAAACCAAAAATCGGCTGGAACACCAACGCAAACAGCGCCATGCAGGCGAATACCAGACCGGTTTGTTGCTGGCCGAGTTGGTTGACGTCATGCAACCAGATCGGGAAGAACGGCAGCACCGCCCCCATGATAAAGAAATAGAAAAAACAGAAGGCACCGAAGATCCAAAAGTTCTTGTTTTTTAAATAAAACATGGCTCACCATCCCATTTATGACGGCGCAGGAAGCCCTGCGCCTTGTGCGTTTTGAGGAGGTAATACAGTCAGTTCAGCGATCAGTGGTAGGCGGGAAGCCAGTTGCCGTGGGCCTCAATCAGTTCATCGCAGAGTTTACGAATATCATCTATCGACAGCTCGGCTGAAGTATGCGGATCCAGCAGTGCCGCGTGGTAAATCGCCTCGCGTTTATGGGTTACCGCCGCTTCGATAGTCAGCAGTTGGGTATTGATATTGGTGCGGTTGAGCGCCGCCAGTTGCTCCGGTAAATGACCCACGTAACAGGGTGAGATCCCCTGCCCATCCACCAGACAAGGCACTTCAACGCAGGCTTCGGCAGGCAGGTTGGTAATTAAACCGGTGTTGAGCACATTGCCACCAATCTTGTACGGACGATCGGTTTCCATCGCTTCAATAATGTACGATGCATATTCATGAGTGCGGGTATGAGTCAGGTTGGCGTCATTGGTCAGCGCCAGCTTGCGTTGCTGCCATTGTTCAATCTGCTCAATACAGCGGCGCGGGTACTCGTCCAGCGGAATGTTAAAGCGCTCAATCAATTGCGGATAGTTGCGCTTGATCCAATAAGGCATGTACTCGGCGTTATGTTCCGATGACTCGGTAACATAATAGCCAAAGGTTTTCATGATTTCATGGCGCACCATATCATCGTGCTTGCCTTGCAGCGCATTGGCGCGACGCTTGATTTCCGGGTACAGATCCTCGCCATGGCGGCGAACGTCCAGCAACCAGGCCATATGGTTAATGCCTGCGATGTGGAACTGGACATCATCGGTAGGCATATCCACGCTTTTCAGCAGCGTCTCTGCACAGACCTGAACGCTGTGACACAACCCCACCGTTTTCACTTCGGTATGGCGCAGCATGGCACCGGTTAAGGCCGCCATCGGGTTGGTGTAATTCAGCAACCAGGCATCCGGACATACCGCCTCAATATCCCGGGCGAAATCAAACATCACCGGAATGGTGCGCAGTGCGCGGAATATGCCGCCTATCCCCAGGGTATCGGCAATGGTTTGCTGCAGACCATACTTTTTAGCGATGTTGAAATCGGTGATGGTGCAAGGATCGTAACCGCCAACCTGGATGGCGTTAACCACATAATTGGCATTTTTCAACGCCGAACGGCGATTTTCCACCCCAAGATAGGGAGTAATCTTCGCCCTGCCGGCGTTAATATTACGGTTGATATTGCTGAGCATGGCGAAAGATTCATTGAGACGGGCGCTATCAATGTCGTACAGCGCGATATCCACCTCTTTCAATGCCGGCGTTGCCATGATGTCGCCGAGTACGTTCTTGGCGAAGATAGTACTGCCTGCGCCCATAAAAGTGACTTTAATCATCCTATTTCTCCGCTGCACTGGTTTTCGATAGGCTGAAATTACCCTGCGACCTCGAATCCAGATATGGATGAATGTGACCTCATTATGGCGAAAAATGACGCAGCGTAAAAACTGTGAGCCAGGTCTGGATTTGACGTTTACCTACTCAATGCACGACAGCTACACTGTTAACGTGGACAAGAAAACCAGGACAATGACTGATGCATAAGAGTTTTACCCTGAGCCGCACCGACAATATTGAGCTGAATCTCTACCAATATGGTGAAGAGAACTGCGACAAAGGGCATAGCTTTGGCCCTGCGGTTCGACAGCACTATCTATTTCATTATGTGATAAGCGGAACCGGCGTGCTGCACAGCGAATACGGTGCATTTCCGGTGGTTGCCGGAGAAGGTTTTCTGATCCATCCGCACGACGTAACCACCTATCGCGCCGATAAAAAAGATCCCTGGCATTACATGTGGCTGGAGGTCGACGGACTGGTGGCCGGCAAGATTTTCGAAGAGTGTCGCCTGAGCCGCCAGTTCCCGATTTATCGCCCCCGCAGGAGTGATGAGACACCCCAGGCCCTGCGTTACTTACGCCGCATCGTCACTCATGACGACGAGCACCGCCTGCAAACTCTCGGCCTGTGCTATCTGTTTTTTTCTGCGTTGATCGACAATGCACTACAGGGCAGCGACGAACACCCCAGCGACAAGGCGCAACATCTGCACAAGGCGGTCAAACTGATTGAAAACCGCTATCACGAGCATCTGACCATTGAGCGCCTGGCTGCCTACTGCAATATCAACCGCAGTTACCTGTGCCGATTGTTCAAGGGGGCTTACGGTATCGGGCCAAAGGAGTACTTGCTTAACTTTCGCATGACGCTCGCCACCAGCCTGCTGCGCAACAGCCGGACAGCGATAAAAGTGGTGGGGATCTCGGTCGGCTATGAAAACCAACTGCACTTTTCCAAAGCCTTCAAACAGGTCCACGGCGTATCACCGGCCCAATGGCGGCAGGAAAATAATCAGCCAGGGTTAGCTGACCGCTAAGGGTCACTTCACCACGGTCTCTTCCTCAGTGACGTTCGATTTTATCCGCGGGTACTTCCATAACCAACGCCCACTGACCATGCGCCAGTAGAACAGTGCGCCGCGCACCGCCCAATCCATAAACATTCCCAGCCAAACGCCGACCACCCCCATCCCCAACATAATGCCCAGCGTATAACCGGCCACCACGCGGCAACCCCACATGCCCAGCATCGACACCCACATGGCGAAACGAGCGTCACGCGCGCCTTTCAAACCGGCGGGTAATACCCAGGAAGCGGCCCAGATGGGCATAAAGGCGGCGTTGAGCCAGATAAGCACCTTTACTACCTCTTTCACGTCATCCTGTTGGCTATAAAACGAAGCGAATACCCCTGCCAACGGCGCTGTACCCCAGGCAATGACCGTCAGCCCAAGGGTCGCCAGCCAGAATATGTGGCGCAGCTGCCGTTCCGCCTGGGCTATCTGCCCTTTCCCCAGGCGCTTTCCGACAATAATGGTCGACGCAGATCCCAGGGCATTGCCCGGCAGGTTAATCAGTGAGGCGATAGAGAAAGCGATAAAATTGCCGGCGATGACGTTGGTGCCCATACCGGCGACAAACATTTGCGTCAGTAATTTACCGCCGTTGAACAATACCGACTCGATGCTGGCGGGGATGCCGATGCCCAGCACCTCCCACAAAATCGTCAGTTTTAACGGGCTAAAATAACTCTTTAGCGTGATATGCAGCGCCGGGTTAAAACCGATCATCAGCACGTAAATTATTGCTATCGCACCGATATAGCGCGAAATGGTCAGCCCCAGCCCGGCACCGACAAAACCCAGCCCATGCCAGCCCAACATGCCATAAATCAGGATGCTGCTGATGATGATATTCAGAATATTCATGCCGCCGTTGATCAACAGCGGGATCTTGGTATTCCCGGCACCGCGCAACGCACCGCTGCCAATCAGCGCAATGGCCGCCGCCGGATAGCTCCAGACCGTGGTTTGCAGATAAGAAAGCGCCAGCGCTTTCACCTGCGGCGTGGCGGCACCGGCGATCACATCGATAATTTGTTCGCCCGCCAGATGGATCCCCACTGCCAACACCAAAGCCACCAAGGTCATTAAAACCAGGGACTGGCGCGCTGCTGCCCGGGCTCTTTTGCGATCCCGCTTGCCCAGGCTGAAGGCCACCACCACCGTGGTGCCCAAATCCACCGCGGCAAAGAAAGAGATAATCACCATGTTGAAGCTGTCTGCCAGCCCGACCCCGGCCATCGCCTCCTTACCGATCCAGCTCACCAGAAAAGTGCTTAGCACCCCCATCAGCAGGACACAGGCATTCTCCATGAAGATCGGCACCGCCAGCGGCGTGATCTCACGCCAAAACAGGACGCGGTAGCTTTTGCGTTTGGGGTACCAGGGAGTATTTTCCACACGCTGGCGTAGGGCAGCATATAAATTCAAGATCGGCTCATGGGATAAAAGTGAAACAACATTTCAAATAATGAGCGACAGATGCTTATCCTGCAAAGAATATTTTAACCGCAGGTGCGGATGGGGTATGACGGGCGAAGCATGCCACACCCGTGCATTGCAGGAGCTATTCCATATAGTCTTCCTGATCGGACTTGGCTGCGGCAATAAAGTTCTTGGTATGATTGTTCAGTGCAGCGCACTTATCGCTCAGTAATTGACGATCCTCCAGTATGGCCAGATAACGAGCCTGAGCCAGTGCCGGCAACTGCTGATAACCCGTGGCCTGGGTATCCCAGCCACGATGTTCCGCCACTCGCATCGCGGTACGTTGCAATTTGACGTCATCCGGGATGTCCTGGCGGTGACAGTTTTGCCGCAGGAAGTGGCTGCTCGCCAACATGGCAGAAAGCTTGTCCAACTGCGTTTGCAGCGGCGTTGGCGGCTTATGTGCCGTTTGCTGGCAGCCGACAAGAAATAGTAAGGCCGCAGCCCCCAAAGTTGAAATGCGTAACACAGTTAACATAGCGATTACCCTTAAAAAAGTGATGGTTGAAATCAGCTTAGGCGAGCGGGTAAATACTGCAAGGCAGTGAGTGAACTCAGGGGAAAAAGGACAAAACTTTTGGCAGGGCGTGAGTCAGGCAAAATCTATCATTCTGCGAAATACTATGTGTGACGGGGATCGTTGAAAGAATTTTATCTAAGTGATTGAATAATGGCGGAGAGAGGGGGATTTGAACCCCCGGTAGAGTTGCCCCTACTCCAGTTTTCGAGACTGGTCCGTTCAGCCGCTCCGGCATCTCTCCTTCAAGTGCTTGCTATCATGCCCCTTTTTGCGGCATTTTTACAGAGTTAGCCTCCAGCCGAATGTTCAAGTGACGACTTTACGAGCAACGTGATGATTAAATGGCCGTGGAAAACGCATCAACCGCAGGCGGAGACGCTTGCCCAGTGGCAGGACGCACTGGCAATTCCCCTGCTCTCTCCGCTGGATGAGCGGGAACAACAACGGCTGATCGCCGTTGCCGGGCAGATCTTGCAGCAAAAAAGCATCGTCCCGTTGCAAGGGCTGGTGTTGACCTCGCAAATGCAGGCGCGTATTGCCCTGTTGTTCGCCTTGCCGGTGCTGGAACTGGGCGCCGAGTGCCTTGACGGTTTCAATGAGATCCTGCTCTACCCTACGCCGTTTGTGGTAGAGGATGAATGGCAGGACGATTTCGGCCTGGTGCACTCCGGGCCGGTGGTGCAATCCGGCCAAAGTTGGGAACAGGGGCCCATCGTGCTCAACTGGCAGGACGTGCAGGACTCTTTTGATCTTTCCGGCTTTAACCTGGTGATCCACGAAGCGGTACACAAGCTGGACATGCGCAACGGCGGCAGTGCCACCGGTATTCCGCCGATCCCGCTACGCGATATCGCCGCCTGGGAACATGACCTGCACGCCGCGATGGAGAACCTGCAGGACGAGATCGACATGGTCGGCGAAGAAGCCGCCAGTATGGACGCCTACGCTGCGACTGATCCGGCCGAGTGTTTCGCGGTCCTGTCGGAGTATTTTTTCAGTGCGCCCGAACTGCTGGCCAACCGTTTTCCGGTGATGTACCAGCATTTTAGTCGTTTCTATAAGCAGGATCCTCTCGCACGATTACAGCGGCTTCAGGCCGAAAATGGCGCAGAATACCCATAACCCGGCCCGCATTGCTCAGATGCTGAGCAGTCGCACCGAATGGGTGAATTTAGCGTTGACACATTCTGGGTGGCTGGATATGATGCGCCCCGTTCAGACAATTCCTCTGTAGTTCAGTCGGTAGAACGGCGGACTGTTAATCCGTATGTCACTGGTTCGAGTCCAGTCAGAGGAGCCAAATTCGAAAGACCCGCTTAAGGAGACTTAGGCGGGTCTTTTGCCGTTTGGTATTATTGAATCTCTGACCGAATCAGATTTTATCCATAACGATGCCGCGTTAACGGTGTTGAAGGTATAGCGTCAGTGCTTTCAGCCAGGAAGCGATATAGCTTTCGAGCGGTATACGAATGACTATGGGCACCAAACACTCTGTAGATCTCGGAAATCACCTGCATCGTCGCGTCTTCAATCATTCCTTCATTACGGCATAAAAACCAGGGTTCTTGCTGCACGTGCCCACCGCAACACCTGAGCACAGGAAGATGTTTGGTAAATTCCGTGCAGAGCAACAGTACCTATCCTGTAATGCATACCGACTGGGTATGGCCAACGGAACGATCTCTGAAGTGACGCAATCGTCGTATAACAATTGTAATGGGCTTTCACTTCGCTTAGAAAAATCAAATCCATTAATATTATGGATTGGCAACCTATAACAATATGAGCTTTATGAAAAACGACGTTGAATTGACTTAATAAATTAAATCAACTCATGAAAAGTAACGTCCAACGCCAGTGTTTTTCATGCCATTTAGCAACTTACCACCGACCTGCTGCAATAACCCTCTGGCATGCTGATATTGAACGTCAAGTTGACGATTTTGCTGCATACTGGCATTTAGGGAAAATAACACCGTCCCCTCTTTCATCACAAATACCGGCTCGGCGATACGTGCGCTATGGCCTACAGAAGTTAAAGAACAAAACAGCACCATAGCTGCTGCAAATACCAATACGATGCCACCGAACAATTGAATGTTTTTCATAGCGGATAAACCTCAGTAATTGAGTGGTGCAAATTGACGATTCGGCGCAATGCCGTAACGTGGAGTGAAGTATAAAGACGCATTGGAACAACGAATATCTGACTAGTCAGAAAAGCAATTCGTCGCTAAACCTATAGAGTGGCTGTTAATATTTATCGCAAAGACGACAAGGGAGATAAGCATGGGTGCCGGGCGTATTCCACGTCGTTACGGCTTGTTACGGTGGCTGATCTTTGTCGCGGTTTACTTCTTACTCGCCACCATCAGTCTCGAAACACGCGATCCCTGGAGCCTGTCCAGCACCATTTGGTTGCCGGCCGGTCTGTTGCTGGGCGTATTATGCACCCGTTCCCCGGCACAGTGGCCGATGTGGGCGATCAGCGCCGGCGTACTGCATTTTTCGGTCAGCCTGCTGCACGATCGCCCCTGGGATATTGCGCTGGCGTTCGCCCTGCTCGATTTAGCGATCATTTGCCCGCTGGCGTTAATCTGGAACGGGCTGCAGCGCTATTCAAACGGCTTGTCGCACCCGGGAGAAACGTTGCTTTTGCTGGCCGGCGTGTACCTTGCCAGCGCCGTAGGTGGCCTGTTCAGTGATTTAATTCTTAAAGCTCTCGGCTATCCGACGCGGGTTTCACACTTCATCAGCTGGGGAATTTCCAATGCTACCGGCTGCCTGGCGATCGCGCCGCTATTTATTATCCATCGTTTGAATCATGGCCAGTGGCAGTGGCCCACCCGTCAGCAAGCCTTTATTGCAGCGTGGACTTTTCCGTTAGCTATAGCCATTTTTTTCCTGCCTTCCAGTCTGTTAAGCAACGACCTGCTGAATAACGCTTTATTGTATTCCGTGCTGGCGCTATCGCTGTTGCTGTCCGCTTTGTTGCCCCTGCTGCCGCTGGCGCTGTACTTTATTCTGCTCACGCTGCTGGTTAGTCTGGCGACGCTCTATGGCTATGGCCCATTTCGCCCGGCGTTGGCCGGCATGCAGGCGGTCGAGGCTTCACAGCTGTACTTGCTGATGATCATCTCACTGGGTTTGTTAGTGGCAACGCGGGAACAACGACATCGTTCCAGGCGCCAACAGACGCAGCAACAGCAGCTATTGCTGGACGCGTTGCTGCAAGCCCGCCACCCAGCCTTTTTTCGCCTGTCGGCGGAAGCTGAACAGTTGGATTGGCAGCCACACGACGCCGTTTTCGGCATGCCGCCACGTCAGTTAGCCAATCTGACGCTGCTGCTGGCGCATGTTCACCCTGACGATCGCGAGGTGCTGAAAACATTGCTGCGCACCGCAGGCGAAACACGGAATACACCGCAATATTGCTCATTACGCCTACTGCTGCCCGATGCACATTATCATCATGTCGAATGCCGTTTGTTGCACCATCCGCAACAAGGGGTGGCCGGCGTATTGGCACTGGCGAAAGCGGATTCACTATACTGATTGCATTGCCTGCTCCGAGGAGTCATTTGTGCAAAAAACCGTGGTAATAGCCGATGATCACCCCGTATTCCTGATTGGTCTGCGAACCGTGGTGACCACGGCCTTTGGCGATAATTTTACGATCGTCGGTGAGGCGCAAACGGTGGACCAACTGCTGGCCTTACTGGCGGAAAAATTGCCAGATGTGCTGCTCACTGATTTTAATATGCCGGGTGAACAGCAGTCCGACGGACTGCGGCTGATTAGCACGCTACGTCGCAAATACCCGCAGTTGCCGATTGTCGTCATTACCGTGATGACCAATCCTGGGCTGGTCAACTCCATTCTGGCTACCGGCGTGTTAGCGGTGATCAATAAGCAGAGTCTGACCACTGAGCTGACCGCGTGTTTGAAAGCGTTACAGCAGGGACGCCGACCGCCGGGCAACGCCGTTTCATCGCCTCCCACAGTGGCGATGAGCCCACGCGAGTTAGAGGTCGTGCGCCTGTTGGCCCAGGGTCACAGCGTTAACCATATCGCCGCCATGCTCAGTCGAACCAAACAGACCATCAGCGCACAAAAGAAAAGCGCCATGTTAAAGATTGGCGTCAGCTCCGATGTCGATTTGTTCGCCTATTTGCGCGAAGCCGGGCTGTGAAGATGAGGCGGCCTTGGCTGGTACTGCTCGCCCTGCTGCCTGCGTGGGCCTGGGCAACCGGGGACATTCACGTCGGTCTGCTCGACGATCGTCCGCCCTACAGCGATTTTGACGCGAACCATCAACTGCAGGGTGCGGCGACAGATTTGCTGAGCGCCCTTGCGGCTCAAAATGGGTTGCACTTCACCACAGAGGCCGCATCCAGCCACAGTCAATTGGCGCAGATGTTGAACGATCAAAGTATCCAGGTAGCCTTGCCGCCGCCGCAAAGTTCACCGCCACCGCCGGGGATACTGGTTTCGCATCCGCTGTTGCAACAGCGCTGGGCGCTGGTGGTTCGCCAGGATCGATTGCCGTTGCAGCACGATGCGTCGCTGGATCTGCGTCATCAGCGGGTGCTGATATTACGTCATAGCCCGGCGCAGGCGGGATTACTGGCGGCTTACCCCGGCGTGGGGCTCGTTGAGGCGGCGTCATTGCATGAAGCGATCCGGCTACTGAATGCCGGCGCCGCGCAGGGCATTGTCTGCGATGCCACACAGGCGGCGCTGTTAGCCAGCAATCTTTACCCCGGCAGGCTGAGCGTGCGGCCACTGCCGGCGATCGTCAGCAACCAGCCACTGTGGCTGGCCCCCGGCCAGGACGCACTGTTGCAGCGTATTAATCACGCCATCGACGCCCTGCCGACAGGCGTTGCACAATCGATCAATGAACGCTGGCTGTTGAACTCAACGCTAAGTGGAATGCAACCGAGCGGCACCGCCGGCGATCGCTGGTTCAACCCGCTGACGGCGGTCAGCGCCGCGCTGTCGCTGTTCCTGATCGGTTTTCTGTCGACTGAAATTTTCCGCCGCCGCCGTGCCGAACGCGGATTGCGCGATGCGTTGAAATACTGGCAAACGCTGCTCAACAGTATCCCAACGCCACTGCTGGTGTGTGATCCGCTCGGTAACATCACCCATTGCAATCAGGCCTTGCTAAAGTCACTGACGCTAACGCAGCAGCAAGTTATTGGACATTCCCTCGAGCAATTTACCGCGCGAAATCCAATTATTCCCGCCATCAGTCAACAAGAGCGCATAGCAGCCATCGGCAATATGCAGCCGCAGTTTTCCGACCGTGCGATGGTGATACAGGGAGCGCAACGGGAAATCGCCCAATGGCTGGCGGCTTACAGTGACAGCCGTATGACGCCGCAAGGGCTGCTACTCGGTTGGTACGACATCAGCGAGCGCAAACGCCTGGCGCGCGATCTCGCCGATGCCTTGCAGCAGGCCACCAACGCCAGCCGCGAAAAAAGTCATTTCCTGGCGCGCATGAGTCATGAAATTCGCTCACCGATGAACGCCATCCTTGGCATTCTTGAGTTGGAAACCCAGCGCCCTGAAGCCGCCGGAACGTCACTGCCGATAGCCTATGCGGCCTCGCGCCAGTTGCTGCAAATTGTCGGGGATGTGTTGGATATTTCCAAGATTGAAGCCGGCGAAATGCACTTGCAGGTTCACCCCACAGAACTGTATTCCTTGCTGACGCAGGCGCTGGATACCTACGCCGCGCTGGCGGCGCAAAAAGCGCTGCGGCTGGACAGCGATATCGAAGCCGTCTGGCAGCATCAGTATTTGCTGGATGGCGCCAAGCTGACGCAAATTCTCAATAATTTGCTCAGCAACGCTATCAAATATACCGAACAGGGTTTTGTAGCATTGCAGGTCGGTGTACAGCCACAGGATCCTCATCAAGACAATCTTACGTTCAGTATCAGTGACAGCGGCATCGGTATCGCACCGCCCCTGCAACAGAAGATTTTGCAGCCCTATGCGCAGGTTGATGCCAACGCGCCGGCCAGTACGGGGCTCGGGCTGGCGATTTGTACCCAACTGGTGCAACTGATGGGCAGCGAGTTACGGATTGACTCCGCGCTGCAACAGGGTTCGCGGTTCTCTTTCACGCTAACGCTACCCCGTACCACCGCAGGCGATGAGGCGCAAGAGACGCTCACCGCCCCCCTCGTTGAACACGCGCTGCAGGTGCTGGTCGTGGATGATTTGCCCGCCAACCTGACGGTGATGAAACTTCAACTGGAAAAGCTCGGACATCAGGTCACCACCTGTGACAATGGTCGCCAGGCGCAGCAATGGCTGGAGCAAGCCACTTTCGATTTGGTGCTAACCGATTGTCAGATGCCGGTTTTCACCGGTTATCAACTGGCGCAATGGCAAAGAGAGCGAGAACAGGGCCACCGTCGATATCTGCCGATCGTCGGCTGTACCGCCAATGCGTTTAACGATGAGCAATACCGCTGTCTGGCGGCGGGTATGGACGCAGCGCTAATCAAACCGCTGACACAGCAGGATTTGCGCACCTTAGTGTCGGAGCAACAGGCCATTCGTGTGGACATGCGGGAAATCCAATTGATGGCCGCCGGGCAGCCGCAGGTCCTGACCACCTTGATTGACGAATTGCAACACAGCAGCGACGCTGACCGCCAACAACTGCTCGCCGCTACCGCACAACCGGACGTATTCGCCGCGGTGCTGCATCGGTTGAAAGGCAGCTTTGCGCTGGCAGGCTACCAAAGCGGGGTCAATCTGTGCCAACAGTTGGAACACCCCTCCCCTGCATCGGCAGAACCAACGGTGGCCCTGCTGCGTATGAATGCGCTCATTCTGCGTTTTATCGCTTTACTGGAACAACAGCGTGCGGCGGTAAACGCTGACGATTAAAATGCACGCTTCTCCCTTCATTAAGGAGCATCAGCTGATATCCCGTTGGCGTAACGCCAAAGGCTTTTCTATTATTAGATGAAAATTTCTCCAACTTAAGGATATTAAAATATGCGAATGCGTATTGTCGCCCTTCCTTTAATTTTCTCAGCCTTTTTTTCAACCAGCGCGCTGGCAGCGGATAAACCGGAAAGCAACTGTTTGCAGACAGCCCAAAATCAGGCTGAACTGAATGATTGTGCCGCTCAGACTTACAAAAATGCAGATGGAGAGATGAATAAAGCCTATAAAAAGGTCATGGACACGTTAAAAGTATCCCCTGAAAAAAGTAAGGCATTACTTCAGGCGCAGCGCGCCTGGCTAAAATTTAGAGATGCGGATTGTGCGTTTTTGAGTTCAAATTCTGCAGGCGGAAGTATTAACGCGATGAATAACACATTATGTTTGAGTGAGCGAACAACGGAACGCACAAACGCTCTGAATAAAATAAAAAAGTGCGATATGGGCGATCCTGAGTGTCAATAACTGGTATTTGGCTTGATGCCTTGAATAATGGAGAAAAATGATGCGAGCGGTATTACTTGCGGTTTCAATGGTACTTTTATCAGGCTGTGGGATCAGTGATGAGCTTGATGCGATAACCTTGGAAAACCATAAAAAAGTTTGTGATGGTTATGGTTTTACCAAAGGGACCGATGCCTATGCCAATTGCCTGATGCGGCAAGACGAACGTGAAGATGCGGATGAGCAAAAGATGATGGACAGAGAGGCCAAAAAGAAAAAATAACGGCAGGAATCATCCTGCCTTCAGTCTCACAAGCAGGGAAAGTGAGCGACTCAACTTTCCCTCTCAATACTCTCTCGAATCAAACGCGAAAAATCCTCATTGATCACGGCATTATCCGGTCTCTTGATGAGGCATCGTTTTTTCAACCGTTCAAAAGCCAGGCTATTATCCAATAAGCCAAGCTCATAGATGTATTTATCGGCGTAGCCACTGACCAAGACTTTCCAGCTATAGCGAATGTCGGCAGAAACCGCAGTAGCATGATGCAAAATATTGCTCGTGCAATTATTAAATATCGTGTGATAAAACTCGGGTTGGTGGCTCAGTTGATCGATACGTTGCAGATAGCTCAGAAAAATTGCCTGGGCCGTGTCTGGCGAAATCTGAAGGGGATAAAGATAAACCCGCTCTTTGCGAACATCGGTTCTGACGCCAATCAAGTCCCGTTCATCGGCAAGCACATAGGTCAACATGTAATGTTTAAAAAAGCCGCGCCAGGTCGAATACCGCTGGTCGCGGCTACGCCGCGTTTCTATCGAGACCGCCAAATGGCGACCGTCTTCGAAACCGAAGCTCAAAAACAGATGCGCAATAGCCTTGCCTGACCAGTAAGAGGAGACCACATCTACCGTTTTTAACTGGCTAATATCGATATCTGCATCGTACCAATCGGGCACATAGTCGTCGCGGGTAGGTTGATATCTGAAATTGCGAATATTGCGCAGTACAATTTTACCCTGCTCCCCCCATTCCACCTGCGGTAACCGGGCGTATTCCAGCACCCAGTCTTGCTCGTTGCTTGCCGTTGGTGAGGTCAACCACGATAACATGGCCATAATAGCTAGTTGCCTTTGTCATTTGAGGCTTCACTGCTAGCACCTGACGCTATCGTGCTCTGCGCTTTTTCATCGCGCCACTGTTTGCGCAAAGAAAACATTTTCTTTAGGGCACGGCGTATGGTGGCTATCCAGCCGGCCGGCCGGGGATCCGCCAACATGCTTAATGCCCGCGCGTAGTCGAGCGTCAGCCCTGGGGTCCAGGCCATCGTTTTTGCGCGCTTACGTATTTGTACCGCCACCCATAACTCCGGCGTCGTGAGAATTTTACTCAACGCCCTCCAGTGGCCACGCTGCCCCCATATCTTACCCACCACGCCCTCCAGTGCCGCTTCCAGCCCACGCGCCACACTGCTGGAGCAGTTACGATGCGTAAGGTTATAGGTATTGTCTGCCTGGTAGACCTCCCAGAACCGCTTTAAACGTTCAGCATCGTAGTTTCTGATCCGCACCTGCATGGTTGAAGGGCACCATTTTTCGGATTCAGTCACATAATCCGGTTGAAACTGCCCTTCGACATTATTATCTGCCGTTGCCCGCAGCAAGCGGGTAAATTGATCGGGCGACCGGTCAATATCGACTGCCGGATACAGGCTGATATAAACGCCCTCCGGAGATTCCAACGCAGCATGGCCGGTGGAAATCACCCCATTTTTATCCACCGCAGCAATATAACGATCAATGACAGGATGAGGCACTACTGCACTCTTCGAGGATCCTACAGGTGTCCAGACATGTATGGTCAGTGCCGGTTCATCGGCAGCCGGAGGGCCGTCCCATTCAGTGACCAACGGCGCCGTTTCTGCACTGCTGGCTTCCTCAGCGGCCGTATTGCCCAACACCGCGGGGTTGACCTCCAGCTTTTTGACGCGCATCGCCAGCATGACCATATTCCACCCGCCGAAGATCAACCCCAGACCTAAACAATAAGGGACGGTGCCGACATAATGGGTCGGATAGGGTTGAAAGAAGAAAATGGCTAACATGATTTCTATTACACCGCCGGCCACCACAAACTTCCAGTTTTTATAGCGTACAACCCCAGCGGTGACGATTTGCAATAACCCGTCGGTCAAAAACAAAATGCCAAAAATCATCGATAAAATAAAATGACCATAATGATGTCCGCTCAAAATCAATAACGCTGCCAGTGAAAATGCCCCTCCTTTTACGTAACGCAAGGTACGTTGCCCGCCGATGCCGGTATGCGCAACCATCAAGGTTGCCAGGCCTTCGACCAATAACAGGAAAGCAAAGGGATGCAAGGGGAAATAAATCGCGTTATCCAACGCATCGATGAAGATGATTAAGCCAGCCAACACACCTAACCAACCGGCAATCATCAACCCACGCCAGCGGTTACGTAAATAATCAACCCCCAGTAAAATCATTACCAACTGAACCATGCCTATCACCTCTACCCATAGTTTTAATTATAAGATAGCTGGCAACCCACCAGACGAGCCTTGGAGTAAACAACCTAAACAGCCCCCTTGAGATCCAAGGGTAAATGGAGGTTTTTAATTCCATTAAACCTAGCAGATGATTTATGAATGTGCTGTCGTAGGCGCTCACTTCAGATAAAACCGAGGATGGGATTGCATAACTCATTGAAAATTAATTACAAACAAAATTCAGGATTGAGCATTCAAATGCAGCACGCCTTTTTAAGGCCTCCGCTGGAAACGTCGGCCTGCAACTCAGTCCAGAATACGCTGCCGACGCCATTTCACCTTTGACACTTCGATAAATTTATCCAAGCACAGCCCCAGAAACGCAGGAAAAACCGGGTGCAGATACCACAAAAAAACATATTATTAATAAAAATCAATAAATTACAAAGCATGGGCTCAATTAATCATCATAATCTATAATCATATTCACCCTGCATTAAGCCAGAGACATTCAGATGAATAAAAGCGCATTAACATTAGCTCTGTCATTATTTTTCATGGCGAAAGCGGCAATACCCTCTCAAGATTGCGGGTCTTTAAAGAAAGACATCAATACCGACAATATGGGCTTCTACCAAGAGTTGGTACAAAAATCTCTTACCCAAAAAATAAAACCAAACACCGTAGAAGTCTCTCAGGTTTTGGCCGAAAGCGAATGGCTTGCCATTTTTGCCGCAACGGACATCTCCGATCCTGGCGTACTATTCTTTAAAAACAATAAATTTATCGATGTTTGGGGCGGTGATGTATCGCCAGAAGAAAAAAACAATGTATTAAAATGGACGCGTGACATTCATGTTCCCGACAAATTAGCGCAATGTTTTTTCGATTCCATTGTTATTCGATGAACACAAGCATACAACACCACCGCCAAAATAATAAAATCAAGCCAATTTTCATCTTCAGAATGATTGGTTGCACTTTTACAAGAAACCTTGAAATAATTTTCCCACTTACCTTTTACTTTCAATCAATTGCAAATATGGGGTATGGATATGATAAAAAAAATCAAACCATTGAGACTCGTGGTCAGTCCGCTATTGCTTTTACATCCGGCACCTTATGTTTTAGCAGCACCGGCGCCCATCAACATTCCCCTTGGGCATTTGGATGATCGTCTAACCATTAATGTGGGTGTGAATGGCGGCCCGGCGCAAAAATATATCTTTGATACGGGGTCAGATCAGTTCAATGCCGTCCTGGGAAAACAAGACACTTCGCATCTGCCTAACGTTAATCAGGCATACGACTATCTCTATGGCAACGATAGCTGGGGAGGGTATTGGTTACAGCGCAAGCACATAACAGACCTGACCTATTACACCGATGATGCCACCCCGGTACCGGTAGCGACGCCTGGCAGCAACAGTAAAGGCTACGTTATGGGTCAGGTTGAACATCTGTTGCTCGACCATCCACAGCAGCCGGGTCAACAGTCTTTTAAAACGATTGGAGGGAAAGAATACTATATTGATCTGGCTGCGGAAAAAAACATTACCTCGGGAAAACCGACCGAAGAAAAGCACTTCTACGGTACTTTTGGCGTAGGGGACTTTCTTTTTACGGATGCAAAAGGCAATCCCAACGGCGGTAGCCCCTTTAGCACCATCACGAAAACCGGTTTCATCGTCGCCGGTAATGACAATAACAATGAAAATGGGACCACGAACTCACCGGGTTGCGCGCCTTGTGCCATCCTCAATTTGACGCCCAGCCTGCGGGCACAGTTTGATACCCTGGTCCCCTGGGCACCGACGCGCAGTGAAGGCGATATCACCCATTTCCCCAACTCTGGCGCACCGGCGTCATCTCAATATGAAGGCCGCTTCAAATATTCCTTCACGCTCAATATCAATGGCCAGTCGAGCACCGTTGAGCTTCCCGCAGAGGCGCTGAGCGGCGCAATTTTATTCGATACCGGCAATGCTTCTCACGCAACGATAGACAGCAAAAAATTCGGCGACATCCTCGAAAAACATGGCGTGAAATTTGATACGGATGGGGAAAACAAAACGTCAGTGACCGCCCTGACGCTTCAGCCTGTCGACGCCAATGGACAGAAAGTCGGCAACGGGATCACTCTGCAGGGAGGCAGTGATGATCGCCTGATTATCGATCGCGACAGCAGTGACACAAAAACCTGGAACATCACGATGGGTATAGGTTTTTTCACTCAATATTCAGTGATGTATGATTTGCAAAATCAGCTCACGGCGTTTACGCCTTTCGTCGTCAATGCCGATAATTTTTCTACGGATGCCAACGGCGGCGGATTGCAGCTTAACCGCGTAACCCGGCAAATGGGAAATCTGATGAGTGCCCCGGCCGGCGATCCCTCAGGCGATCCGCATGGAGGAAAAGGTTATCTGGGGTTGGCGGGTGCCATCTCCGGCACCGGCGACTTAACGCTCATGCCAGATGTGGTGGTCAACATGACCGGCATGAACACCTATACCGGCGTAACCCGGGTGAATAAAGGTGCGGTGTTATACCTTACTGGCCCCGGCAGTCTCGCCCACTCTGCATCACTGGAAAATAACGGTTGGTTTGACATCACTGAACACGGTAATTTCAATCCGCTGTGGGGCGTTCCAGACAGCATGAACAACGCCACTCTGCGCAGCTTAAGCGGCAATGGTGTCGTCACGCTGGGTGACAGAACGCTGGTGTTGAGCCAGGCGAAGGATAATTTCTCGGGCCGTATCACGGACATTGACCTCAGTAATCCTGATGGAACGCACTATAAAGGCGGCCTGACCATTGCGGGCGGTAGCCAAACGCTCAGCGGGAATAATGACTACACCGGCCAGACGCGGATTGCCAAAGGCGCTGTGTTGCAACTGGCCAACACCGGCACATTAACCAGCGATGTCGCGGCTGACGGGCGCTTTATCGCCAACGGTAAAGCCGCCGGTGCTACTGTGGTGCGCGACGGCGGGCTGGTAGGCGGCAGTGGGCATATCGGCACGCTGACGGCCAATCAAGGGGGCTCTGTGGCGCCCGGCAATTCTATCGGTACCTTGACGATTGATAACGACCTGACGCTGGAGAATGGCTCCCGTTATCTGGCTGAAATTGAGGCTGGCCGCAGCGATTTGCTGCAGGTCAATGGTCAGGCGACACTGAACGGCGGCGAGATTGCCGTGGTGCCGCAAGCGGGGCAAAACCTGCTGGCTTCAACCTCCTCCGCCGGCAATATCCTGGCACAGCGTTATACCCTGCTTACTGCCGCACAAGGTATTACGGGGCAATTTGGCTCTGCCGACGCCGGGCTGTTTTTAACCCCCGACCTGGCCTATCAGCCCACTAGCCTCTCATTGGGCTTACACCGTAACGCCACCCGTTTTGCGGATGTCGCCGTCACGGCCAATCAACGTAACCTCGCGACGGCAGTTGAACGCTTACCGGCTGATAACCCCGTGTATCAAAGCTTGTTGATAGCCCCTTCTGCGGAACTGGCGCGGCAAGCCTATCGTCAATTGTCCGGGCAGATACACGCAGATATCGCCTCCGCGCTGGTGAATAACAGCCGTTATGTTCGGGATACGCTTAACGGCCGTTTGCGCCAGACTCAGGGCGCAGCGGACAGCAGCGACATCAAGCAAGACGAGGACGGCGCATGGGTCAGTTTGCTGGGCAACTGGGAGCATGCCAGCGGCAATGATAATGCCACGGGCTTCCATGACTCTACCTTTGGGGTATTGCTCGGTGCGGATAATGAGCTGGCCGATCGTTGGCGTCTGGGCTTGGCCACCGGTTACACCCGCACCTCCTTGCACGGAGACGGCGCTTCTGCCGACAGTGATAACTATCATTTGGCCGTCTATGCCGGCAAAACCTATGACAACCTGAATCTGCGCGCGGGTAGCGCCTATACCTGGCACCGGATTGAAACCTCCCGGGGTATCGGGTATTACGGCCAGTCCGATAACGCCAAGGCGCGCTATAACGCGGGAACAGGCCAAATCTTCGCAGAAGCGGGTTACCGTCTGGACAATACCTGGTTCAATCTGGAGCCGTTCGCCAACCTGGCGTGGGTGAATTACCGCAGTGATGATATGACGGAAAAGGGCGGTGCCGCCGCATTGAAAGCGGACAGCCAGAGCACCAGCGCAACATTATCCACCCTGGGTATGCGTGCGGACAAACGCTGGAGTACCGGTAAAGACAGCGCCGTTACCCTGCGTGGTGAACTGGGTTGGCAGCATCAGTACAACGCAACCGAGCGCGAAGTCGGCTTGCGCTTTGCCGGCACTGACGCCACCTTCAATACCGCCACGGTCGCAGCCTCACGCGACGGCATGGTGATGAAGGCGGGGGCTGAAATCAACGTCACAAAATCGGTTGCCGTCTCCCTCAACTACACCGGTTTGTTATCTCAGAATTATCAGGATAACGGTATGAATGCCGGCGTGGTATGGCATTTCTGAACATGTCCCTATGCGCACAAGGATGAAAACAGTCTCTCCGAGAGATGATTTAGACACAAAATCCTCTCTCGGGGAACAGAGTACTTTACTAAGCCTGAGGCCGTCATCAGACACAGAAAAACCTACCTGGACAACTGTTGTCAGTGGGGGCCGAGCCGTCCCTTTATGTTTAAGACTCGGTTGCGAACGGGCTGACCGATGCCACCAAAGACAAGCCCGAATGGCTAACGGGTTTGCGTCAGGAGGGGCTGCAAAGCCACCCACCCACCGGATCTGCCAACGCGCCATGCGCAATCTGAAATGAAGGAAACTCAGGCACCGCGAAGGGTGCCGCGCCAGACAAAATCGGCATGATACAGCCGGGTTTCTCCCGGCATCTCCTGCCCCAGCGCCGGCATCATGCTTTCTTCTTTCTTCTCTTCGGCCACCAGCCATTCAACCGAATCCTGAGCAAATAACGCCACCGGCTGGGTAAAAGTGGTGAGATGGTAAGAAGACCAGGCCGCCTGCGGAATATCGTCGTAGCCTGCGATACAAAGATCTTCAGGAATACGCAACCCAAAGCGATGGCGCGCCTCGTCCATAAAGCCACAGGCCAATAAATCCGTGACGCAAAACACCGCATCAGGCCGCTCGCGCCGGGTCAACAGACGGTGCGCCAGGATCTGACCGCTCTCATAGGAGGTGGTACCGAAGCGCTCGACGCTCACCGGTAACCCCGCCGCTTCCGCCGCCTGCAAAAAGCCCCGTTCACGCGCCATCAGGCTGGGCGTACCGGCCAAAGAGTTGGCAAAAGCAAGGCGCTGGCAGCCCGCACGGGCAAACGCCATCACCACCCTGCCCGCCGCGTCTTCGTTATCCAACCGGATGCTGAGTGAGCCGGGCAAGGTGTCATCGCGGTTAATCAGCACCAACCGCTGGCCGTGCCGGTGACACAGCCGGGCAATGGCACTGTCGGGCATGCCCGATAGCACAAAGGAGGCATCCGCCCGAAAGTTTATCGCCTGTTGCAGCGCCTGAGAGACGCTGTCATCTGAGCGATCGGTATTAATCAACATGGCGATTTTTCCCGCATCCTGCAAATGCTGGGTCAGCAAACGCACCAGGCTGGCCCGGTAAGGGGTCGCCAGTTCTGAGACGATCAGGCAAACAATGCCGCTGCGGTTACGTACCAATCCCCGAGCCAAATGGTTAACGTGGTATCCGAGTTCTTCAGCCGCCCGCATCACCTTCTCGCGGGTCGCCGCCGACACGCTGGCACCAGACGTATAAGTCCGCGAGACCGCCGATCGGGAAACCCCAGCCAATTCCGCCACGTCTTTCGCACTGATCATCGCCTTGTCCACCGCCATCTTCATATCCATCCATTTTCTGCTCTGCGAAAAGTTTGCCGCACTTTGCAAAGCTGTGCAAATTTTTATCGGTAAGAATGTTTCATTTTTGTGACGAGAAGGTTGAATTGTTTCATTGCACGATTGACAGCACAATTTTTATCCTCTAGTTATTTGCACACACGTGCAAAAAGAATAGGCGACAACGTATCGCCACCCTACACAACCAAGGAGAACACCATGCATCGCGTTACTCTGATAGCGGTCCTCGCCGCTGGCTCTGCACTCTCTGCTTCACCTGCTTTCGCCGCTGGGAAATTGAACATGATCTGCTCCGCCGATGTGGTGGTCTGCGAACAGATGACCAACCTGTTCGAGAAACAGCATCCGGATATCAAAGTCAGTATGGTGCGCCTCTCCGCCGGGGAAGCCTACGCACGAATTCGTACCGAAGCCCGTAACCCGCGCACCGATATTTGGTGGGCAGGCACTGGCGATCCGCATATGCAGGCCGCCGACGAGGGATTAACCCAGCCTTATAAGTCCCCGTTGCTTGATCAACAGCACGACTGGGCGCGTAAACAGGCGGAAAGCGCCGGCTACCGCACCGTAGGTGTTTATGCCGGGGCGCTGGGTTGGGGTTACAACACCAAACTGTTGGCAGAGAAAAAACTCAAGGTACCTGCCTGCTGGAGCGACCTGCTGGATCCGGCCTACAAAGGCGAGATCCAGATGGCTAACCCAAATTCGTCCGGCACTGCGTACAACACCCTCGCCACGCTGGTGCAGATCATGGGAGAAGAGCCGGCCTTCGACTATCTGAAAAAGCTCAACGCCAATATCTCACAGTACACCAAGTCCGGCTCGGCACCGGTGAAGGCAGCGGCACGCGGCGAAACCACCGTCGGTATCGTGTTTATGCATGATGCCGTCGCGATGCAGGTGGATGGCTTCCCGATCAAAGCGGTAGCCCCGTGCGAAGGCACAGGTTTTGAAATTGGTTCGATGTCGATAGTCAAAGGCGCACGCAACCTCAATGAGGCCAAGGTGTGGTACGACTGGGCGCTCAGCGCCGATGCACAATCGCACATGAAAGACGCCAAATCCTTCCAGTTGCCGTCAAATCGTAACGCGGCGATTTCCGAGTACGCGCCACGCTTTGAGAACATCAAACTGATCGATTACGACTTTAAAACCTACGGCGCGACGGAAAAACGCAAGGCACTGCTCAGCCGCTGGGATAAAGAGATCGGCGCCAGCGCCCAATAATTCACCTCCTTTTTCTGCCGTATGTGAAGCGCTCTGCAATAAACCGGGCGAGGAAATCCTCGTCCGTGCAACAGCGCAGTAACGGAAATTTGAACTCTCGAGGTTACGATGAATGCTCAAAACCGCCGCCTGGACGGGGCCCTCGTACTGGGCGCACTGGCCGTATTGTTACTGCCCTGGTACAGCCAGGAAGCCGGGTTCTTCGACTTTGGCTGGCTGAGTTCGCTGTGGCGGGATCAGGCCAGTGCGCCCGCGCTGTGGCAAATACTGACCTTTCAACGCCCCTGGCTGCTGATTGCCCTGCTGATGCTGCTGGTTTGCGCGCCGGCACGCCTGCTGCCGGTGAGTCGCCTGCGCTCGCAACTGTTGATGTGCGCCAGCGTCATCGGCATTGTATTCCTGCTGTTTGAAGGCCATGCCATCGGCTACAGCGGTTGGAACTGGCAGTGGAGCGAGCAGCTGTTTGGCACGCTCAGCGACGGCCAACCCGCCTTTGGCGCCGGCGCCGTTTTACTTGTCACCACCTTTCTAGTGCTGTTCTCTTTCGCGCTGGCCGAACGCGGCGTGCTGAAGGGGGATGCCTTTGTGGTGGCGGCGATCGTGCTGCTGGTCGCGCTGGTGACCACTTTCGTGCTCTACCCGGTTCTGAGCATGTTTGTCTCCTCGGTACAGGACGTGGACGGCTCGTTTAAACCCGACGGCCTGATCGCCAATATGCAGGATCCGGCCATCTGGAGCCTGGGTTGCCTGAAAGGCGGCAGTTGCGGTACCGCCTGGCGCACCCTGACCCTGGCGTTGATGACCGCCGGCGGTTCCACACTGCTCGGCCTGGCTTTTGCGTTGGCCGCAACCCGCACGCCACTGCCGTTTAAGAAAGGGCTGCGCCTGCTGACCGTACTGCCGATCATCACACCGCCGTTTGTGATTGGCCTGGCACTGATGCTGCTGTTTGGCCGCGCCGGCGTGGTTACCGAACTGCTCGCCAGCCTGTTTGGCATCGAGCCAGGCCGTTGGCTGTATGGCTTGACCGGCATCTGGATAGCGCAGGTGCTCTCCTTCACCCCGATAGCCTTTCTGGTGCTGATTGGCGTGGTCGAAGGGGTCAGCCCCTCGCTGGAAGAAGCCTCACAAACGCTGCGCGCCAACCGCTGGCGTACCTTCCGTTATGTTTCACTGCCGCTGATGGCCCCCGGTCTGGCCAATGCCTTCCTGATTAGCTTTATCGAAAGCATGGCGGACTTCGGTAATCCGATGGTGCTGGGGGGGAGCCACGGCGTGCTGTCGACCGAGATCTTCTTCTCGGTGGTGGGTGCGCAAAACGATCCAAGCCGCGCCGCCGTACTGGCGATCATCCTGCTGTGCTTTACCCTCAGCGCCTTTATTTTGCAGCGTCTGTGGCTGGCCGGGAAAAACTTCGCCACCGTCACCGGCAAAGGGGATTCCGGTACCCACTGCGGGCTGCCACGCGGCTTGCGCTATGGGGTGTATGCGTTGGTGATCCCCTGGGGGCTATTCACGCTGGTGGTCTACGGCATGATCCTGATCGGCGGTTTTGTGCAGTCCTGGGGGCTGGATAACAGCCTGACGCTGGGGCATTACGCCCGCGCCTTCGGTTTCCAGTGGAACAGTGGCCAGATAGTCTGGACCGGCGTCGCCTGGAACTCGTTCTGGACCACGCTGGAGATCGCCCTGATCGCCGCGCCGCTGACCGCCATTGTTGGCCTGCTCACCGCCTGGCTGATCGTGCGGCAGAAGTTTGCCGGTCGCCAGACCTTCGAGTTTATGCTGATGCTCAGCTTTGCCATTCCCGGCACGGTGATCGGCGTCAGTTACATCATGGCGTATAACCTGCCGCCGCTGGAGATCACCGGTACCGCACTGATCCTGGTGGCCTGTTTCGTGTTCCGTAATATGCCGGTCGGCGTGCGCGGTGGCATCGCCGCCATGAGCCAACTGGATCGCAGCCTGGATGAAGCCTCGCTGACGCTGCGCGCCAGCAGTTTCCGCACCCTGCGCAAAGTGATCCTGCCGCTGCTGAAACCCGCCATCAGCGCTGCACTGGTTTATGCCTTTGTGCGGGCAATTACCTCGATCAGCGCGGTGATCTTCCTGGTCAGCGCCCAGTACAACATGGCCACCTCCTACATCGTCGGGCTGGTCGAAAATGGGGAATACGGCGTAGCTATCGCCTACTCCTCGGTGCTTATCGTGGTGATGCTGGCGGTGATCCTCAGCTTCCAGTTGCTGGTGGGCGAACGTCGCCTGCGCCGCGCAATAACTGCTACCCCGCCGGTGACGCCACCCGCGGCCTTACATCAGGAGAATGCCCTATGACTGCCATTCGTTCCGGTTCGGTGGTGTTTGAGAATGTCACCAAACAGTTTGCCGACTTCACCGCCCTGCCCGGCCTTTCACTCACCGTCGAACCCGGCACGCTGGTGACGCTGCTCGGCCCTTCGGGCTGCGGCAAAACCACCACCCTGCGGCTGCTGGCCGGCCTGGAACACCCCACTTCAGGGCGTATTCTGATCGGCGGTAAAGACGTCACGCATCTGCCGGCCAATGAGCGCGACGTCGCCATGGTGTTCCAGTCTTACGCGCTGTTCCCGCACATGAGTGCGCTGGACAACGTGATGTACGGCCTGCTCGCCAGCGGCCTGTCGCGTAAAGAAGCGCAGGATCGGGCACGTGAGGGGTTGAAACTGGTCGGCCTGGAAAACATGGGTCAACGTCTGCCCGCCGAACTCTCTGGTGGCCAGCAGCAGCGCATTGCCGTGTCGCGTGCGCTGGTTTTGGAACCCCAGGTGCTGCTGCTCGACGAGCCCCTGTCCAATCTTGACGAACGGCTGCGCCGCCGGGTGCGCACCGAGATCCGCGACTTGCAGCAGCGCCTCGGCTTTACTGCGGTATACGTCACTCACGATCAGGAAGAGGCTTTGGCAGTCTCCGATAAGATTATCGTCATGAAAGAAGGGCATATTGCTCAGCAGGGTGCGCCACAGGAGCTCTATCACTCGCCGGCGTCGGTGTTTATCGCCGACTTTATGGGCGAGGCCAACATTCTGCCTTGTGACATTGAGCAGGTAGATAACGGCGAGGCGCTGATCACCCTCGGCAGCCGGCAGTATCGGGTGCCGGGCGCTAAAGCCCGCCCCGGTGCCGCACAGCTTTCGGTACGGCCGCAGTTTATTACCCTGCAGCCAGAGCAGACCGGGGCATTGAATGGCGAAGTGACCCACAGCGCCTGGCTGGGCGACCATATCGAATATGAAGTGAAGACCGACCTCGGCGCGCTGTTTATTGTCGATGTGCAGATGGAACGCCAGCTGACGCCGACCACCCGCGTGGCCATTGATTTCAAATCTCAGGGGCTGGCGCTGATTGCCCAGTGAGCCTCAAAACCTTAAGGAGCTAAAATGAATGAGCTGATTTCACAACGCCTGACGCTGGCCGAGCAGGCGGCGCGAGCGGCCGGCGACAAAGCGCTGGACTATTTCAACCGCCGCGAAAGCCTGGTGATTGAAACCAAACGCGATGCGCAGGACGTGGTATCGATAGCCGACCGCGAAGTTGAACTGCTGATCCGCGAGAAAATCGCCCAGCAGTTCCCGAACGACGGTTTTTTGGGGGAGGAATTTGGCCTGCAGCCGGGTGACTCTGGCTACACCTGGGTGGTAGATCCGATCGACGGCACCAGCCCTTTCGTTAACGGTATGCCGAACTGGTGTGTGTCGATTGCGGTTATTCATCAGGGTGAGCCGGTGATCGGGGTGATCGTCGCCCCTTGTCAGCAAGAGTGCTTTGTTGCGGCACGCGGTGCAGGTGCCACGCTTAATGGCAAACCGCTGCGGGTGGATCCACAGCGCACCATGCAAAACCACGTTACCGGATTTGGCGCTAACAGCTATGTCACGCCCGAGCGCGTTGGCGAAATAGCCGCCGCGATCGTCGCCGTGGGCGGCAATTTCTTCCGTAACGGTTCTGGTGCCATGATGCTGGCCTGGGTCGCCGCAGGAAGACTGGTCGGTTATTACGAACCTTATATGCACGCATGGGATTGTCTGGCGGGTTACTGCCTGGTCAATGAAGCCGGTGGCTGGACCCATCCGTTTAATACCGCCGGGGAACATCTGCTGCGCGGCGGACCGGTGCTGGCAGTCGCGCCAGGGGCCAAACAAGATTTAATGCAGATCGCGCAACTGTAATTCAGACTGCTAGCAAATCTGTTTAAGGGCTAAACCAGTAGGGGTCGAACATGTTCGACCCGATTTAACCCATTGATTATGCTATAGGGCGCAGCATGCAGCGCCCCTACTCTTCTACAAACCGCGTTTTTCCATCAGAACCGCCAGATCCACCAGCCGGTTAGAGAACCCCCACTCGTTGTCGTACCAGGCGAGGATCTTGACCAAATTACCACCAATCACCAGCGTGGAAAGCCCATCAATCACCGACGAACGCGGGTCGCCTCTATAATCGCTGGACACCAAAGGCGCATCGCTGTAACCCAGAATATCCTTGAGAGGACCGGATTCGGCGGCCTGGCGGAAAGCCGCGTTGATCTCTTCGGTCGTCACTTCACGTTTCAGCGTCACCGTTAAGTCCACGATAGACACTACCGGTACCGGCACCCGCAGCGAGTAACCGGTCAGGCGACCGTCCAGTTCAGGGATCACCTTGCCGAGCGCTTTAGCGGCGCCGCTGGAATAAGGCACAATCGACTCCGCTGCGGCACGGGCACCGCGCAGGTCTTTTTCCGGCTGGTCATGCAATGCCTGGCTGTTGGTGTAGGCATGGGTGGTATTCATCAGGCCGTATTCAATACCGAAAGCCTGGTGCAATACCTGAGCGGCAGGGGCCAGGCCGTTAGTGGTACAGCTGCCGTTGCTGACCACAAAATGTTTGGCCGGATCGTATTGCTGATGGTTAACCCCCAGCACCACCGTAATGTCATCGTCCTTGCCCGGTGCCGAGATAATGACTCGCTTGGCGCCGCCTTTGGTGATGTGCACTTCGGCCTTGGCTTTGTCGGTGAAGAAGCCCGTCGCCTCAATCACCACCTCAACACCCACGCTGCTCCATGGGATGGCAGCCGGATCTCTTTCGGAGAAAACATGAATCGGCCGACCATCGAGCAACAACTGGTTCTCACCGGCTTCGACACTGGCTGCCAGAGTGCCCGACAGCGAATCGTATTTCAGCAGATGCGCCAGGGTTTTGCTGTCGGTCAAATCATTGATTGCCACCACTTGAAAGTCGCTGCGACCCAATGCAGCACGCAACACGTTCCTGCCGATCCTGCCGAATCCATTAATGCCTACTTTGACCATGATCTACTCCTTCATTATTGGCTCTGTCACCAATCTAAACCGAGGGAGATGTGTCGTAAATGACGTTTATAGATCAATTTAGGCCAACATGCGGGAATGAAAACGCTCGCGATACTCGGTAGGTGAAAGTTGCAAATGCCGCTCAAAAACGCGCCGCAGATTGAGGCCATTGCCAAACCCGCAGCTGATGGCGATTTGCTCAATACCTTCAGCACTCTGCTCCAGGCGTTGCCGGGCAAGATATAAACGCCCTTCTTCGACAAATTTGGCGGGGGAGATCCCGGTCTCTCGCGTGAACACCCGGGTAAAATTACGCGGACTCATGGCGACCCGTTCCGCCAACTGCTCAACGGAAAGGTCCGCTGCCAGATTCTCCAGGATCCACGACTGAAGATCGCGGATTGGACCCGGCGTTTTAGCCTGATTTAAAGGATAACGGCTGAACTGCGCCTGTCCGCCAGGCCGACGCAGGAACATCACCAGATCTTGCGCCACTTCGCGTGCCTGCACAAAACCATAGTCATCTTCCACCAGCGCCAGGGTGAGATCGAAACCGGAACTGACCCCGCCGGAAGTCCAGACGCAACCATCCTGCACGTACAACGGCCCATTTTCGACCTGCACTTTTGGGAAACGAGCCTGCAAGGTTTCCAGCAATCGCCAATGGGTGGTCGCCCGGCGTCCATCCAGCAAACCGGCTTCGGCCAGCAGCAACGCCCCGCCGCAAACCGACGCAATACGCCGCGCCTGGGGTGCGGCACGCCGTAGCCAGTCGACAACATAGGCACTTTCTGCTTCGGTCGCCCCTTTTCCGGTCACGATGATGGTGTCGCGTTCCTGCTCAGGGTCGAGATCCGAAAGACGATGATCGGCCAACAGATTCAAGCCGGACGACCCATGCACCACCCGGTGAGATTGGGTGGTGACGATCGACATCCGGTAGAGTGGAGCGTCGTTGGGCCTCAAGCGGTTGGCTTGCATCAGGATGTCGGCGATGCCTGCCGACTCAAATAACATGCCCCCTTCGGGGACGATAATCAGAAAGTTGTGCATGGCCTTAAAATACAAAATGATCAAAATAAGTCAATAGCGCTCTTTTATATCATTCCCATACTTGCCTTTCGATAGCGTGATCTGCGAATTGGACTGCACAAAAAACAACCTATACAATCCAGCTTTACTATTAACAAAAGGATTTTGTTGATGCCAGATAACACTATGCAGGTAAAAGAAGGAACATTACGTCTGATGACCCAAGGTGAGATAGCTATGGCTCATCGAGTGTACGGAGATTCGATTGTATATAGTCGAGTCTGGGTACATTGTGATAGTTACCTCCCTTTCAAGCTTCAAAAGCCAAACTTCGCAATGAGCCCGAATGGTGAAATATGGTTCAGAAAAGAAGGATACGCACCTGATTTCTCATCCCTGACTGTCAACGTTGAAAGTAAATATGTATTTATCCATGAACTTGGCCATGTTTGGCAGCACCAAAGCGGGCAATGGGTTAGGCTGCGGGGTTCATTGAGCTGGGCGGCTAATTATACATACCGACTGGATAAAGAGAGGTTGGTAGATTATTCTCTTGAACAGCAAGCATCTATACTTGCAGACTACTGGTTGCTATTGACCTACGGAATTGAGACATGGCGATTTTATCAGCATCCAAACAGGTTGGGAAAATATCGCGGTATAAATGACATGCGGGACATTCCATCTCTTTACAAAAAAACAATTACACGTCATAGATAAATATTTATGAAAAAAATCATAGTATTCATAATCACATTACTTTTGACTGGTTGCCCCGCACATCAAGACCCAATGGTCGTTGAGCATCCTGCACAAGTAACCATAAAAGGTAGTGACATTTGCATTTCAACGGCACAAAATGACTGGAAATATATCACATCGGTGCAACTCTATAGTGAATCAGGGCAACGTTTTTTTAAGACATTTGCTGATCCAGTGACGAGACCCATTGCTGTAAAAGGAGAATGCCTCCCTATATTCGGATTTAAATTCGAACCTGAAAACACCTACACTGTGTATTATAGCCTTGAAAAGAGTGATACTAATAGCGAGCGAACTTTCGCTACACGTTTTTCTCTATCACAGGATGAAAACAACAGGCTAAAAATCAACAAAAAATAAAGAAATGGCTATCACTCTTCACGTCAGTGATAGCCATTTTGTCTATTTCAATGAAAAATGTTCAACAGTGATATTATGGAGCTCCCCCTGATAGCAGGAGATATCGGTGAAGTCGGAACCCACCAGATAAGTTTTATTTAAACGCTCCCGTTTCAGGATCCCTAAACAGACTTTTGCTGTGTATCATTTATCATCGACATTTTCCTGGCCTCGCGTCATCTTGCGTTCTCTCAGCGCCAGTCCAGCGCCGGTGCAATATGTTTCAGGATCGACTCAATCACATGGGCGTTATACTCAACGCCCAACTGGTTCGGCACGGTCAACAGCAAGGTGTCCGCTTCGGCAATGGCTTCGTCCTGCGCCAGCTGTTTGATCAACAGCTCCGGCTCGGCGGCATAGCTGCGGCCGAATATCGCCCGAGTCTGATCGCCGATATAGCCCACCTGATCGCCTTCCTGCCCGCTATTGCCAAAATAGTTGCGGTCCCGCTGATCCATCAGCGCAAAGATGCTGCGGCTGACCGATACCCGTGGCTCTCGTTTATGCCCTGCCAGCTTCCAGGCCTCGCGGTAAGCGCGGATCTGTTTGGCCTGCTGCACGTGGAACGGCTCGCCGGTCTCGTCGTTTTTCAGCGTCGAGCTTTGCAGGTTCATCCCCAGCTTCGCGGCCCACACTGCCGTGGCGTCAGAGCTGGCCCCCCACCAGATGCGATCCCGCAGGCCGGCGGAGAAGGGTTCAACGCGCAGCAGGCCGGGAGGATTAGGGAACATTGGCTGCGGGTTAGGTTCGGCGAAACCTTCGCCACGCAGTGCGTCCAGCAGCACTTCGGTGTGGCGGCGGGCCATATCGGCTTCGGTTTCGCCGTCGGCAGGCGTGTAACCAAAGTAACGCCAGCCATCAATCACCTGCTCGGGAGAACCGCGGCTGATGCCAAGCTGCAGGCGTCCGCCTGAAATCAGGTCGGCGGCTCCGGCGTCTTCAACCATATACAGCGGGTTTTCATAACGCATGTCGATCACGCCGGTACCGATTTCAATGCGCTGGGTTTTGGCACCGATGGCGGCCAACAGCGGAAATGGCGAGCCAAGTTGGCGCGCGAAGTGGTGTACGCGGAAATAGGCCCCGTCCGCCCCCAGCTCTTCTGCCGCGACGGCAAGATCGATGGATTGCAACAGTGCATCGCCAGCCGAGCGGGTGCCGGACTGTGACGAAGGCGTCCAGTGGCCAAAAGAGAGAAATCCAATCTTCTTCATGGGTTGTGTCCTTAGGTTCAATCATGACCGGATTACAGTGACAAACATGCCCTCTATCAGGCCAGAAAAATTGTCTTCGACCGCACTAAACGAACCGTTTTTGGCAGAGAAAATCCTCCAGGCTTCCCCCCGTCCAAGCATTGTAATCAAAAAGTAAATATCGTATAACAGGCTCCTCCGAGGGGTGTCCTGTAATGGGCTGAGATGGCGCAAGCCGAACCCTTTGAACCTGATCTGGGTCATGCCAGCGAAGGGACGGGTCGGCAATAACGCTATCGGTCATTGCCTGTTCATACCTCAGCGCGCCCGGATCTCCACTCACTTTTGGAGGTCCCATGTTTACTCCCCAATTCAACGACGGTCTCTACGGACAACTGCGCCTGCGCGCCGGTAGCCACTGGCAGGACTATGTCGCTCATCCCTTTATTCAACAACTGGCCGCCGGTACGCTGCCCGAACCTGCTTTTCGCCGCTATCTGACCCAGGACTATCTGTTCCTGATCCACTTTGCCCGCGCCTACGCCCTGCTGGTCAGCAAACTGCGCACCCTGCCGGAGATGCGTACGGCCACCGCCTCGCTCAATGCGATTGTGGCCGAGCTGCCTTTGCATCTGGCCTATTGCGCCGACTGGGGCCTCAGCGAGCCGCAGATTGCCGCCGAGCCAGAAGCAGCAGAAACCCTCAATTACACCCGCTATGTGCTCGATATCGGCCACGCCGGAGATGCTCTCGACCTGCTGGCGGCGCTGTTGCCCTGCGTGGCCGGCTATGCCGAGATTGGCCTGCGGCTGCTGGGCGACCCTGCCACGGTAATGGAGGGCAATCCTTATGCCTCGTGGATCCGCAACTATGGCGATCCGGGCTACCTGACCGGGGTGCAGGCCGCTATCAGTCTGCTGGAAAACGTCGGCCGCCAGCGTGGTGCAGAAAGCCGCCTGGGCGAACTGTCTGAGATTTTCACCACCGCCACCCGGCTGGAATCCGCCTTCTGGCAAATGGGGCTGAATGCCCAATGAGTATAGGCAACGCTCAGCACCATGGCATGCGGCCGGGTATTCAGGTGCGGGATTTAACCCTGCGCTTTGGCCAACGGGTGATTCTCGACCGGCTTAGTTTCGATATCGCAGGCGGCAGTTTTGTCGCCCTGCTTGGTGCCAGCGGTGCGGGCAAAACCAGCCTGTTGAAGATTATTGCCGGGCTGGCAAAACCCACATCCGGTTCGGTCATCGGCAGCGATGGCCTGCCGATTGCCGGGCGCATCGCTTATATGGGGCAAAAGGATTTGCTCTATCCGTGGCTGACCATTGACCAGAACATCAGCCTCGGCGCGCGGCTGCGCGGTGAGAAGGTCGATCGGCCCTGGGCCGAGCATCTGCGGGAACGCGTGGGGCTGGGCGGTTATGGCAATGCCTTGCCTGCTGCGCTGTCCGGTGGCATGCGTCAGCGCGCCGCCATCGCCCGTACCCTGTATGAACGCCAGCCGATTGTGCTGATGGATGAGCCTTTCTCGGCGCTGGACACCATCACCCGCGCCATGATCCAGCAACTGGCCGCGGAACTGCTGGCGCAGCACACCGTGTTGCTGATTACTCATGACCCGATGGAGGCTTGCCGCCTTAGTCATCGCCTGCTGGTGCTTTCCCGCTATCCCGCCGGTATTGACGATAGCCACGTTATCGAAGGTTTGCCGCCGCGCGCACCGGACGATCCTCAACTGCTGAAAAGCCAGAGCGAGCTGTTGTTGCAACTGGTGAGGGCCGCCGGATGAAACCACAGATTGAAAGCCGTCTGTCGCGGACGCGCCGCAGCCTGACGGTGTTTGCCGGCCTGCTATTGCTGTGGGGACTGGTCACTCTGGGTGATATTCCGGCTTTTCTGCTGCCCTCGCCCTCTGCGGTAGCACAAGCGCTGTGGAACGACCGGGCTTACCTCGGTTACCACACGCTGATCACCGCCGCTGAAATTGCCTGCGGCCTGCTGGCCGGGGTGTTGCTCGGCACCCTACTGGCGCTGTGCATGATTTATTCCCCGCGGCTGCAACGCTGGCTCATGCCGCTGGTGCTGACCAGTCAGGCAATCCCGGTGTTTGCACTGGCCCCGCTGTTGGTGCTGTGGTTCGGTTTTGGCATGAGCGCCAAGGTGGTGATGGCGGTGTTGGTGATCTTCTTCCCGATCACCTCCGCTTTCTTCGACGGACTGCGCCGGGTCAATAACGATTATCTCGATCTGGCCCGCACCCTGCGCGCCTCACCCTGGGCCCAACTGCGGCACGTACGACTGATGGCGGCACTGCCGGCCTTTGGTTCCGGGCTGCGCATGGCCGCCGCCGTCGCCCCGATCGGCGCGATCATCGGTGAATGGGTCGGCTCGGCGGAAGGCCTGGGTTACGTGATGCTTAACGCCAACGCGCGCATGCAGACCGACGTCTGTTTTGCCGCGCTGTTTATTCTGGTGCTGATGACCGTCCTGCTTTGGGTGACGGTGGACGCGCTGCTGCTGCGCCTGATCGACTGGGCGCCGGAAAATGACTGATAACAAGGGATCCACAATGATTAAAAACACCCTCTGCGGACTGATGCTCAGCGCCACGCTGGCCGGGCAAGCCACCGCCGCAGAAAAACTGACGCTGGTGCTCGACTGGTATATCAACCCCGATCACGCGCCGATTATGGTGGCCGAGCAGATAGGCGCCTTCAAGGCCGAAGGCCTGGACGTCAAGATTGTGCCGCCTTCCGATCCGGCGCTACCACCACGGTTGGTGGCGGCAAAACAGGCCGATCTGGCCATCACCTATCAGCCGCAGCTGCATTTCTTTGCCGATCAGGGCCTGCCGCTGATGCGCGTGGGTACCCTGATTAATTCACCGCTCAATACCGTGATCACGCTGGATAAAAGCATCACCACCCCGGCGGGGCTGAAGGACAAAAAAATCGGTTACTCGGTCAGCGGCATCGAACAGGCCACGCTGGCAACCATGTTCAAGCATGAACACCTCAACCCTGACGACGGTAAGTTGATTAACGTTAATTTCCAACTGACCAGCGCCCTGCTGGCAGGTCAGGTTGATGCGGTGATTGGCGGCTATCGTAATATCGAGGCGCTGGAGCTAAAGCTGCAGGGCAAGGATCCGGTGGTGTTTAACGTGGAAGACTACGGCGTTCCGGCCTACGACGAACTGATTATCGTCGCCAATCGCGACGCGGTAGGCGAGCCGAAAATCAAAAAATTCCTCACGGCGCTGAAAAAAGGCAACGATTACCTGCAAGCCCACCCACAGGAAAGCTGGCTGGCGTTCGCCAAGGCCCACCCGGAACTGAATACCGAGTTGAACAAACAGGCCTGGCAGGCCAGTCTGCCGCTGTTCGCCCGTGACCCGGCCAGGCTGGATAAGCCACGCTATCAGGCCTATGAACAGTTCCTGTTCGACAATAAGCTGATCAAGAAAATCACCCCGGTAGAGCAGTATGCGGTGGAGCTGAATTAAGGGCGCGCGTTGGCCTGTTCCCCTCACCCAGCCCTCTTCCCCAAGGAAAGGGTCAGGGTGAGGGGTAACAGACGTGATTAGTGTCACAGTAATGTCACAAAAAAACGCCAATCACACTCTGCCGCGGCGGGGCAATGCAAACACGCATTGACCCTGATGCTTTCAATGCGCTATACCCTTCCTCTTTCGCGCTGTGCGCGGCTCAATAGCGTTTGTCAGAGCAGTTAAGATTCTCTTTTTAATCAGACAGGGTACGGTGGATGGTTTCAGCATTAATTTCGTTTGCACTTTTTTTAGCCTCAATTCTTATCTACCGGACCCGGGCCGCTGCCAACCGCTGGTGGCTTGCCGCCCTGCTGACGCTGCTGGGCAGCTATCTGATCCTTAACGTGGTGCTGATCGCCAGTAACTACTTTACCGGCGACGGCATTACCGATGCCGTGCTCTACACCCTGACCAGCAGCCTGAAAGGCGCAGGCGTCGGCAAATACCTGCTGCCATTTATCGGCCTGCTGGCGGTGCTGGCACTGATCTTCGCCGTGTTGACCTGGAGCCTGATGCGGCGCAAGGCAAAAAGCAGCAGCGTGGTTTACAGCGTGCTCGCCGTGCTGCTGGCGCTGTTTTCCGTCGGCACCACCCCGGCCTTTCAGGATATTTCCCTGCTGGTCAGAAGTCAGATTAGCGGTGATACCGCCGACTTTGATACCTATTACAAAGCGCCGAAAAAGAGCGTGCAGGGTAAAGCGCCGAACCTGGTGTATATTTATGCCGAAAGCCTGGAAAGAACCTATCTGGATGCGGATCTCTTCCCCAGCCTGGCCGACGAACTGAACCAGCACCGTGCAAACAGTATCGATTTCAGCAACACTCAACAGTTGCCCGGCACCGGCTATACCATTGCCGGAATGGTGTCCTCGCAGTGCGGTATCCCGCTATTTGCCCCCTTTGACGGTAATGCCTCCAGCGCCGTTTCCACCTTTTATCCGGAAAACGTCTGCCTGGGCGACGTGCTGAAATCCGCCGGCTACGACAACTATTTTTATCAGGGTGCCGAGCTGGCCTTCGCGGGCAAAGATACCTTCCTGAAATCGCACGGCTTTGACCATGCTTACGGCTTTAAAGAATTGCGCGGGCAGGTCAGCGACCCGAGCTACAAAAATGACTGGGGTTGGTACGACGATACCGTGCTGGATCTGGTGTTCGACAAGTTTGTCGAGCTGTCGAAACAGGATAAAAAGTTCTCGCTGTTTGCGCTGACCGTCGACACCCATCACCCGGACGGTTTTATCTCCGCCAGTTGCAGCAAAAAGTCGTTCAGTTGGCAGAACAAAGAAAACCGCTCGCTAAGCGCGGTGGCCTGCAGCCAGCAGCATATCGCGGCGCTGATCGACAAAATCAAAGCGTCCGAGTACTTCAAAAATACCGTTATCGTGGTGTCTTCGGATCACCTGGCGATGAACAACACCGCCTATGACATTTTGACCAAACAGAAACGCCGCAACCTGTTCTTTATTATCGACGGGACTCACCCGCAGACCGCGCTGCACAACGAGAAGCGCAGCACGCTGGACAACGGTGCCACGGTGCTGGATGTGATGGGCGGTGATAACTACATTGGCCTTGGCCGCAGCAGCCTGTCCAGTCCGACGCTAGCGACGGTGTTCCTGAATATCGATGAGAAAATCAACGCCTGGAAACCGGCGGTGGTAAAGCAATGGGGCTTCCCGAACAGCATCGGCAACTTTAACCTGGATAACCAGGGTAGCCGTTTTAGCTTCTCTGGCATCACCTTTAAGGTGCCGTTTATCCTGAAGGTGACGGACAATAAAATTGAGCCGATGTTTAACGTCTATCTGTCCACGCCGCTGAAAAAACAGCTCGCCGGTTTGGGGGCGGGTGAAAAATTCGTCTGGGTCGACAAGTGCTATGAAATTGGCCGGGTGTGGGCGCCTGAACTGGCGCTGAGCACCGAGACCTGCGTTGCCTCAGGCAATCTGGCCGCCCCACCGCACATCGTGCAGGCCAAAGGGGGCAACTATCGTGGCAAGGTCAACTTTAGCAGCCCAGAGGCGGACAGCGTGGCTGCTTATCAAAATGCCGTCGAGCGGCTGAAAGTGGACGATTCAGCGGTTAAATATCACGCAGATGCCATCGCCTTTATGCTGCCGGGTATGCCGGAACAGGTTAAGGCGATTACCGGTGTTGCCGCCGTCGAGGACTGGGGCCGCTGGTCGGACGCCAATCTGGCACCGACGGTGAACATCGACTATGTCGACCCACTGCCTTCGGCCTTTGATCTGGTGCTGCGCGCACGCGCCTATGGCAAAAACGTCGGCGAACCGATTTCGGTACGCGTCGGTGACCAGGAGCAGTTTGTGACGCTCAGCGAGCAGGACACCACCGTGACGCTGCGTTTTGATAACCCTGGCGGTGCGCAGAACATCAGCATCACGCCACCGGCACCGACCGAGCCGCAGGAAGGGGCCAGCGGCGGCTTTACGCCGAAAAAACTGGGTATTGGCCTGGTCTCGCTGAAGGTCGAACAAGCCGTCCCCGCCTCCTGATAATCACCTGATAAGGGCTAAACCTGTAGGGGTCGAACATGTTCGACCCGATTTAACCCATTGATTATGCTCCAGGGCGCAGCAGGCAGCGCCCCTACCATGAAACAACGAAGCACGTTGTCTACGGCCTAAGGGGCGAATTTATTCGCCCCTTACCCTTTCTCAAAAGCTTTTGCGCCCATCTTCAGCTAACCTGTTGCTGTGAATTGATTTCGGCATCCGCCTGCCTCCCGCCACAGAGCCGGGAGAACCAAGGAGAAAGTATGATCAGTCAGCAATCCGGCACCGGCCTTACCCCCGCGCAGGCGATCGATAAACTGGAAGCGCTGTATGACGCCTCGGTTGAAGCACTGCGTCAGGCAGTGGGCGACTTTATCAGCCATAGCGGCCTGCCCGACATGCAGGCTCGCGCCAGCGGGCTGTTTGTTTACCCGGAACTGCGCGTCAGTTGGGACGGCGCCTCGCCCGGGCAAACCAAAACTCGCGCCTACGGCCGTTTCACCCATACCGGCTGCTACACCACCACCATTACCCGTCCGCAGCTGTTTCGCCACTATCTGACCGAACAATTGACCCTGCTGGCGAATGAGTACAATGCGCATATCGAAGTGCGGCCATCACAACAGGAAATTCCCTTCCCCTACGTGATTGACGGCTCCAACCTGATGCTGGATCGCTCCATGAGCGCCAGCCTGGCACAGCATTTCCCCACCACCGAGTTGGCGCAAATTGGCGATGAAACCGCTGATGGCCTGTTCCACGCCACCAGTACCTTTCCGCTTTCGCATTTTGACGCACTGCGGGCCGATTTTTCGCTGGCGCGGCTACGGCACTACACCGGCACGCCGGTAGAACATTTTCAACCCTTCGTGCTGTTCACCAACTACACCCGCTATGTGGATGAGTTTGTCCGCTGGGCCTGCGCCGAGATAGCCGATCCGGCCAGCCCCTATATTGCGCTGTCCAGTGCCGGTGGCATCTATATCACCCCGGAAACCACCGCGCCGGACCAGGCAGTGTCCGATCTGGCCTGGAAGAACCACCAGATGCCGGCCTACCACCTGATTTCTCGCACCGGCCAGGGCATCACTCTGATCAATATCGGCGTCGGCCCGTCCAACGCCAAAACCATCTGCGACCATCTGGCGGTGTTGCGCCCCAGTGCCTGGCTGATGATCGGCCACTGCGGCGGCCTGCGTGAAAGCCAGTCGATTGGCGACTACGTGCTGGCCCACGCCTACCTGCGCGACGATCACGTGCTGGATTCGGTACTGCCGCCGGACATCCCAATCCCCAGCATTGCCGAAGTACAGCGCGCGCTGTATGACGCCACCAAAATGGTCAGCGGCATGCCCGGCGAAGAGGTTAAACAACGCCTGCGTACCGGGACCGTGGTCACCACCGACGATCGCAACTGGGAACTGCGCTATTCCGCCTCGGCGCTGCGCTTTAACCTGAGCCGCGCAGTGGCGGTAGATATGGAAAGCGCCACCATCGCGGCTCAGGGTTACCGGTTCCGGGTGCCTTACGGCACATTGCTGTGCGTGTCCGACAAACCGCTGCACGGCGAAATTAAACTGCCTGGGCAGGCCAACCGCTTTTATGAAGGCGCGATCTCGGAACATCTGCAGATCGGCATTTGCGCTATCGACCTGCTGCGCGCAGAAGGCGATCGGCTGCATTCCCGCAAGCTGCGCACCTTTAACGAGCCGCCGTTCCGTTAACGGCAGATGACTAAAGCCCGCGCTGCGGGCTTTTTAACTTTTAACGCACAGACCGTTGATGAACACACCGTAAATCTGTTACAACAGCGGCTTCTATCCCCCAGTCATTACCACTCTTATGATTGTCAGACCTCAGCAACACTGGTTCAGACGACTTTTCGTTTGGCACGGTTCGGTGCTCTCCAAAATTCTGTTTCGTCTTAGCCTTAACGTGGCGATGTCGATCGTCGCGGTACTGTGCTTCCAGTGGTACGAACATCTGGGTGTTAAACTCACTCTGGCTCCCTTCAGCCTGCTGGGCGTGGCGATTGCTATCTTTCTCGGCTTTCGCAACAGCGTCAGCTATGCGCGGTTCACCGAGGCGCGGTTGCTGTGGGGCGGGTTGTTAATTGTTCAACGCTCGCTGCTGCGGCAGATTAAAAGCCTGCTGCCGCAACAAGATCAGGCCGCGCGTGAGTTTGCCGCCCTGCTGATGGCGTTTAGCTACTGCCTGAAACACCAGCTGCGCGGCAGCGATAGCAGCGAGGATCTGCAGCGTCTGCTGCCCAATGCCGACCTGCACGCCATTAAAAACAGCGCTTCCCCCTGCAACCGGCTGTTGTTGATGATGGGCCAATGGCTCGGTGAGAAACGGCAATCGGCTCAGTTGTCAGACGTACTTTTTCATAGCATTGACCAGAACCTCAACCGGCTGTCGGAGATCCTCGGTGGCTGCGAACGCATTGCCAATACGCCGATCCCCTTTGCCTACAGCCTGATCGTTCACCGTACCGTCTACCTGTTCTGCACCCTGCTGCCTTTCGCGCTGGTGCCGGATCTGCACTACATGACGCCGCTGGTTTCGGTATTTATTTCCTACACCTTTATCTCGCTGGACTCCCTGGCAGAAGAGCTGGAAGATCCATTCGGCATCGCCGCCAACGATCTGCCGCTCAATGCCATGTGTAATGCGATTGAGATCAACCTGCGCGAAATGAATGACGAGACGGATTTACCCGCCGCCACCCAGCCGGACAGCCGTTACCAACTTAGCTAATCGAATTCGACCTGATTTATTGCACCAACGCCAGTACGCGTTTTTCCTGACTGCGGCTGGCGGCAATTGACAGCAGGATCTCCTTCACCACCAGCGCCGGGGCCGACAGAGATTGCTGGCCGGAAATGCACAGCGAAAGCGGCACGTTCAATGACGGAGCATTGATACGCGCCATCCATGCCTTGGCCGGGCCAATCATCGCGCGCGCCACCGACTCTGGCAAAATGGTGGCCCCCAAACCGCTGGCGATAGCCGCACTCAAGGTGCCAGGCGATTCAATTTCACCAATCACGTTGGCCGTTAACTTGCGTATCGCCATGGCTTCATCCACCTGGCTGCGTACCACGTCGCCCTCACGCGGCAAAAATAAATTCAGCCGCGCAACGTCCAGCAGCTCCACGCTGTTGCCAGGGTTTGGCACCGCACGCGTCGCCACCAGATAGAGATCTTCGCGCATTAACGCCGTGGCCTGCAAACCTGCGGGCATTTTAGCGCCGTAGATCACCGCCATATCCAGATTTTGGTTAGCGACCTGGCCGGCCAGCGTCGAGCCAATATTCTCATTCAGACTGAGCAAAATACCCGGATGCCGATCGCGTACCGCCTGCAACAGCGGCAACGCCAATTGTGACGCCAGACTGCCCGGCGCCAGCCCGACAGAGACCTGCCCGCTCATCGCCTGCCCGGCACTATTGACCGCACTTTGCGCCTGTTCGCACTGGCGCAAAATAGTCTGGGCATGGGTATAAAGAATGTTACCGGCTTCGGTAGGCTGTACCCCGCGCTTGGTGCGGATAAGCAACTGCTGTTTCAGTTCCCCTTCCAGCGTCGCCAATTGTTGGCTAAGTGCCGGTTGAGCGATATGCAGCACTTCTGCCGCCTGGGTCAGGCTGCCGATGTCGACGATTTTCACGAAATACTTAAGACGTCTGAAATTCATACTGCCTCCGTCATGCCACTTGGCTGGGTTAAGATAAACCACAGCAAGATCCGGGCCAGACAGACGGAATAAGAGAAAGCGGAAACTAATTGACGGAAAAACAAGAAAAAATGATATTGGCGTCGGTAGTGACGTTCCCCTCACTGGCGGAAAACCACCAAAGCCTGCACCAGCATAAAGCATGGCGGCGAGGATAAGTGGCAAAGCCTGAACCACTGCGCAGCAGTGCAGCAATAAAAGCCATAAAAAGCAGCAGGTTGAATAATCTTGCAGCAAACGAAACATCAAGGCCTTTTCTGACTTTACAAGCCGGGTCCACCTCGTTATTATTCGCCCCGTTCACACGATTCCTCTGTAGTTCAGTCGGTAGAACGGCGGACTGTTAATCCGTATGTCACTGGTTCGAGTCCAGTCAGAGGAGCCATATTTATGTTTTCATGCATCTTCACGAATCTTTATACGATTTAGATTCAACAAGTTAGTGTGAAAAGCCTTCCCGATGCATTTTCATTTCCCCCTCCGCATCGGGCAAGATTGGTGGTCTGATTTGGGGTCATTTCAGTTCGATTATGGAGTGACCACCATATGTCTCTGAACGACACTAAAATCCGCAGCTTAAAACCATCCGCTAAACCTTTCAAAGTTTCCGATTCTCATGGCCTGTACCTTTTAGTCAATCCAGGCGGTTCACGTCTCTGGTATCTCAAATATCGTTTCAATGGTAAAGAATCCCGCCTCGGCTTAGGTGCCTATCCCGATGTTTCTCTGGCTTACGCCCGACAGCAACGTGATGGCATACGCAAGCTGCTGACGCAGAATATCAATCCATCACAGCAACGTATCGCAGAGAAAGCTGCCCGCTCACCGGAAAAAACATTTAAGCACGTTGCATTGAGCAGGCATAAAAGCAACAGAACATGGTCAGAGAACCACGCCTCCCGTCTGCTTGCCAGCATGAACAATCATATATTTCCTGTGATTGGACACTTGCCAGTAGCTGAACTGAAACCTCGTCACTTTATCGACCGGCTGAAAGGCATTGAGCAAAAAGGTCTGCTGGAAGTCGCAGCACGTACCCGGCAGCATATGTGCAACATCATGCGTCATGCCGTGCATCAGGGAATGATTGAGAGCAATCCGGCGTCGAATCTCGAAGGTATCATCGTAGCACCAGTTAAACGACACTACCCAGCCCTTCCCCTTGAACGACTACCCGAACTATTGAGTCGAATTGATGGCTATCGTCAGGGACGCGAATTAACCCGGCTGGCAGTATCACTCGCCCTGCACCTTTTTATCCGCTCTAGCGAACTGCGTTTCGCACGTTGGTCTTAGATCGATATCAGAAACAAAATCTGGACCATTCCAGCCACACGCGAAGCTATCCCTGGTGTCCGCTATTCTGGGCGTGGTGCAAAAATGCGCACTCCACATATCGTTCCACTCTCCCGTCAGTCCATCACTATTCTTAAACAAATACGGGAAATATCCGGGCATCAGGAGCTGATTTTTCCAAGTGACCATAATCCGTATAAACCAATGTGTGAAAACACGGTCAACAAGGCGTTGCGTCTGATGGGCTATGACACGAAAAATGAAATCTGCGGCCACGGATTTCGAGCGATTGCCTGTAGTGCTCTGATGGAATCAGGACTGTGGGTGCAGGATGCCGTGGAACGTCAGATGAGCCATCAGGAACGTAATAGCGTTCGAGCAGCTTCATCCATAAAGCGGAATATCTTGATGCCCGTAACGCGATGATGCAGTGGTGGTCAGATTATCTGGATGCATGCCGGGATGCTTTTCTGCCTCCTTATATATGGAACGGATTGCAGAAAAGATAAATATCCTAATCAGGAATATCAGTAATTGACCAATACAATAAAAGCAGAGCTGGTCATTTAGTGCTCTGCTTTTTATATTAACATAATGTTTTAAACAGGCCTTCTCACATTGCTCAAAACAAATTAAATCGTAACGTTGACTTAGTGTTGGTGGATTCTTTGTCTTTGAGTCTGCGGTTGGAAAAGTTTGATGTGGTTTGTCCCCGCTGTTCAGAAACGAATAGTGGAACCTGAAACGGTCATTCCAGTACCGGTTTATCTATCAGGTGAAACTCGACCAGTACATTTCCATTTGCTCCGCCATCGGGAACGCGCTTCCCTGCGCCATGCCACTCACTGCCAGCGTCCCTTTCATTTCTCGATTCAGCCGACTTTTGCCGCGATCCAGTGAACCCAGCTCATGCAGGCCGGCGGCGCTGATATTAACAGCATCGGCAAAAAGATAACGGTCCAGTAAACACCTATATAAGCCTTCTAAATGCTGAAGGGAACAGACAACGTTCCCTTTACTGACATATCAGTGCTTGTTTAATTCGGCGTGTGCGCCGGTAACCGGCTCGGTTGCTTTTTCCCACCGGTTAATGACCAGCGGGGCCACAATATTTCCCAGCACGTTTAGCGTTGTGGTTCCGCTGTCGATAATGCGGAAAATACCAGCTATCAGCGCAACAGCATCAAGCGGAAGCCCTGCAGAGGCAAGAGTGGCAGAAAGAATGAGGATGGCAAAACCCGGTACGCCTGCGGCCCCCTTTGAGGTCAGCACCATGGTGACAACCAGGATAATCTGCTGCATCAGCGTCAGATCGATACCGTAAAGCTGCGCGACAAATATGGTTGCTACACCGAGAAATATCGATGCCCCGTCCAGATTAAAGGCATAACCAACCGGCACGACAAAACTGACGATACGGCCCGGCACGCCGTAGCGCTCCAGCTTATACATCAGCTGAGGCATAACGGCTGCTGAAGCGGCGCTTGAAAAGGCCAGTACCAGCTCCTGACGGAAATGTTTCGCCAGTTTAAAGACGTTCTCACCGATAAGAGCACAGATACCGCCCAGCACGATCAGGGCAAATAATATCAGGCCCAGATACACCGTGCCGACAAGCTTGAGGAGCGGCAGAAGCGAGGCGAAGCCGAAAGTCGAAACGGTAGCGCCAATCATGCCGAATACGCCAACCGGGGCGTAGGCCATGACGATAGCAACCACCCGAAACATGCCGTCTGATACGCTTTGCAGGACGCTGAGGATCGGGGCCGTTTTCTCGCGTGGAAGGCCATTGAGCGCAAGACCAAACAGAACAGCAAAAAACAGCACCGACAGCAGTTTGCCCTCTGAGAGCGCAACAAACAGATTATCCGGAACAATGTTCTGTAGGATCACCAGCGCACCGCGTGCCGGCTCCATCTTCATATGCCCTTCACCGTGTGCCATTCCCTGTATACTGGTGCCTTCTCCCGGTGCAATCAGGTTGGCCAGCACCAGTCCGAAAACGATTGCTATCCCGGTGACGGTAAAGAAATATCCCAGCGATTTCACGCCCATCCTGCCAAAGGATTTATTATCGCCACTTCCGGTAATACCCAGGATCATGCAACAGAAGACAATTGGCACCACGACCATTTTCATCATCTTGATAAAAATATCGCCGAGCGGCTTGAGAATTTCGTGACTGACCCACTGCTGATATTCGGGATGCGTGTTGAAATACCATCCCACCACGATCCCCAGTAAAAGGCCGATAACTATCTGCCAAACCAGTGTTATTTTTTTCATGTCCAGCCCTCAGATTAAACAGGGCAACCTCTGCCAGAAAGCTGCAGAAGTCACGCGAGATACATTCGGGTGAAAAGAGAGGTGGCACGACCTGAAGCCGTGCTCAGAGTATTATTTTGCGAAAAGCTGACTGATATCTTTAAACGCCTTAAATTCCAGCGCGTTACCGCAGGGGTCAAACAGGAACATCGTGGCCTGTTCCCCGACCAGCCCCTTAAAGCGGATGTAGGGCTCAATAACAAATTGGGTGTCGAACGATTTAAGGCGTTCAGCCAGCGCCTCCCATTCGTCCCACTTCAGCACAATGCCAAAATGCGGCACCGGCACGTCATGACCGTCAACGGGATTTGAATGCACGCTTTCCTGAGACGCCGTTTTAGGATGCTCATGGATCACCAACTGATGACCATAAAAATCAAAGTCTACCCACTGCTCGCTCGAACGCCCCTCGCTCAGTCCGAACACCTCACCGTAAAAATGGCGGGTTGCCTTCAGGTCATACACAGGAATTGCCAGATGAAAGGGAGAAAGGCTCATTAATACATCCTCATAAGAAAGTCGCGGCCTTCTGGCTGCTGAAAATCGGATTGATATTGAGTAATGCAACGCGCTGAGCCAGAACGGCGTCTGGTGTGACATTAACATTACCGTCACAAAGGAGATTATAAATAATTTTCATTGATTAAAATCAATATTTATCATCGTATAATACAAATTATATTTGTGTATTGGGTGGCTTATGATCCGTGAACTGAAGACGTTTTTGATGGTGGCAAAAGAGGGAACCTTCGCGGCGGCGGGGAATAAAATCGGTCTCACGCAGGCTGCTGTCAGCGCCCAGATGCAGCGTCTTGAAGCGGACTTAAACTTTCCGCTGTTTGACCGGTCAGGGAGAAATGCACGCCTCAACCAGAAAGGGCTGCAGCTCGTCACCCAGGCGCAGGAATTGCTGACGCTGTATGACGGTCTGGGCGAGAGGCTGACCCGGGCTATTCCCGGCAAAATCGTGACGATTGGCGCCATTGCTTCCGTACAGCGCACCCTGCTTCCGGACGCGCTGACGTTGTTCAGTAAGCAGAGCTCCGGGTGTCGCACCCGCGTGATACCGGGGCTGTCGATGGATCTCATTAATCTCGTTGACGCCGGTGAAATAGACATGGCCGCCGTCCTGAAACCGCCTTTCGCCCTGCCGCAGGGCCTGCAGTGGAGCGCGCTGGCCCATGAGCCTTTTCATCTCATCGTGCCGAAAGGTGTCGCGGGCGATGATATCGCGGGGCTAATCAGAGAACAGCCATTTATTCGCTACGATCGTTCCTCCTTCGGCGGACGCCTGGTGGATCGTTTTCTGAGAGAGATGGACATAACGGTCACTGAAATCTGTGAAGTCGACGAACTGGAGGCCATCCTTAAGCTGGTCAGTAACGGTGTGGGCGTCGCCCTTATGCCCCAGATTGCCGCCTGGCACCGCTGGCCATCATCGGTCAGGGCGCTCAGTCTGGGGCAGAACATTTTTTATCGGGATGTGGGGCTGGTTCACCGGCCGCTTGAACGCCTTGACGATGACGTCAGGCGCATTTCTGAGCTGATTATCATGCAGGCAAGGCGGGACAGCCTGCGCAAGCCCCGTTAAATCCCGTCACGGACGTTCTTGCTTTTAACGATCAGCCCTGCGGAGCGCCCGGGGTTGTCACCGGCGCGCCGGCGATGTTGATCGCATCTCCGGTCGTGTAGAAGTGACCGCCAGCAATATAGTGCAGGCTGCGCCAGTCTGCCGGCAGTTGCTCAAACTGCCAGTGGCCGTCCCGGAAGACGCGGCTGTCAGCCCATGCCGCCTTTATCTCGCCAATAAACAGATCGTAGGTTTGCTGAGTATGGGCCTCGGGGATAAGCTCGCAGTATAGCCATGCGGCGCATCCTGATACCAACGGCACGTCAGTGCCGGGCAGGTTAAACAGAGAGGCGCCTGACCGCGGGATCTTATCCGCTTCGCTGTGCAGGGTGTGTGAGCCAAGGTGATAAACCATTTCTGCCTGAGACGCGAGCGGCACCTGGATCACAAATGACCGGCTCTGCTCGATAAGGCCGCGGGTAAAGGCCGTCTTATCCAGTACGACGGTAAGACGCGCAGGTTGGTAATCCAGCGCGCACACCCAGGATGCCGCCATGACGTCTTCGATGCCGTCATGACGGGCAGACACAAGGGTGACCGGGCCGTGATTTATCAGGCGGTATGCCTTTGCCGGCTCTACCGCTTTTATAAACTCATTCATCTTGCTGCTCCGCTGAAGTTTTAACGGCCTTCAATAAAGTCAGCCAGGCTCCGGTGCCCTGACATAATCAGTTCCTGGACGATGGCCGTCATCTCCGGCGCTTTCTCGCGTGCGCGCGCCTCAAAACTGGCCTGCCAGACAATAACCGTTTCATCCCGTCCGGTCAGGGGAATAAGGCTGACGGTCGCCACATAGTCATCAACAGGCAGCGGCGATTCGATAAAGCGATAAGAAAAAGCCTGACGCGTTTCATCAACCATCAGCAGTTGCTCACGAAGAATGTCCCCGTTCTCCAGCACCAGCCTGCGCTTGCAGCCCGGCAGCCCGTCCGGCTGATGGTCATCAATTTCACTGCTGCGGATCGCCGGGTGCCATTCACTGATACGGCCAAACTGGCGGAGCGTTTGCCATACCCGGTTCGCATCAGCGGCGACGGTGGCGTTAAATTTTACGACTGACATAGCGATGCCTTTTATTGTGTTGCGCGTTTTCCGGCCATGTCGGCCGCGCGAATGATGTAAATGCCCGGCTGCGGATTCAGCGCAGACTGTATAAGGCGGGCGGCGATTTCTGCTGCCGGGTTGAGACGCCACCGGCCCGGTAACAGCGGTGCGAAAACCTGAAGGGCGAGTTTCAGCGCCATTTCCCCCGGGCGCACCTCTTTCCTGGCCCCCCCGATAACGCCGGGCCGGACGAAGGTCAGCGAACGGAAATTCGCCTGCAAGAGTGCCTGCTCAAGCTCTCCTTTTACGCGGTTATAAAAAAAGCGCGAATCCGGATCTGCCCCGGCAGCCGAGGTCAGGGCAAAGGTTGAGGCCCCCAGGCTCTGCGCCAGGTGGGCAAATGCCAGCGGATAGTCGTAATCAACCTGCCGGAAGGCGTCCCTGCTTCCGGCTTTGTGCATCGTGGTGCCAAGTGCGCAGATCGCCGCGTCCACCCTTCCTTCCTGCACGCAGGTGCGCATATCCTCAAAACTGATTTGGGGATTGATAAGCGTTTTTCCGCCGGCAGCGTACGGAGGAAGTGGCTTTCGCGTGGGGGCGATAATGACACTGACAGAGGGATTGGCCAGCGCCTGGCGAAGGACATGGCCGCCCACCAGCCCGGTTGCACCCAGCAGCAACAGGCGACTCACCTTACCGGCCCGCCATTTTCTGCACGGCTTCCCGAACCGGAACCTCCCCGGCAGTCAGCTCGATAATGATGCGACTGACGCCGGGCTGTTCAATGACTTCAGCCAGGGTGGCCGCCACATCATCACGGGAAACATCCCCATAAGGAATAGCGAGGCCCGCATGGACAAGGCCCGTGCCGGGCTGGTCCCGCAGCGTGCCAGGTCGTAATATCACCCAGTCGAGAGCGCTTTGCGCCAGCGCCACGTCGGCCATTTTTTTGACGCGCATATAGTTCTCGAACGTGTCAGACACTGACTGACCCCGTGCGGCCTCCGGGAATGCGGAAACCAGCAGAAAGCGCGACACCCGGGCCTTCAGGGCAGCGGCAACGGCGGTTTTCAGCCCCTCGCCATCTACCGCATTGGTCATTTCCTGGCCGCCCTTGCCGCCGGCCCCGGCCGTAAATACCACCACCTCACTGCCTGTCAGGTATGCAGCCAGCGCATCCTCATCCAGCTCGGTCAGGCTTCCTCTGACCGGCTCAGCCCCCTGCTGACGTAATAACGTTTCCTGCTCTGGTTTGCGGCACAGCGCCCGGACATCATGTCCGTTATCCGAAAGGATCCTGCTCAGGCGCCTGCCTATCTGGCCTGCGCCACCAATAATGAAAACACGGGTCATTAGGTTCTCCTTGCCCTGTCATGAGGCGGCGGTAATCGCCGCGTTATCAACCTTCAAACTGATGATACACTTTGGCGATCACCTGCCAGCGTCCGTCAATCTTAATCAGGGTCAGATAATCGTTATAGTCCGCACCTATAGCGTCATTTTCCATATCAACCCGCACCACTGCGGTCGTCGGCGTGATAGCCAGCACATCGAGGCGGGTTACGATATCCGGCGCGCTGCCGTTCTCGCGAACAAAGGCGTACAGGTTCTCCACCGGCCCGCCCAGCAGCCTGCCGTTGGTAAAGCCGTACATCACCGCATCGTTATGAAAGGCTTCCGCCACCGTTTCAGCTTCACCGGTGCGCAGTCCGTCAACGTATCTCTCAGCCGTTTCCGTGACAGCCCGGTAATCGGCAGTGGGTACCGCTTTGACATTTTTACTCATCTTACTTTCCTCTTATTGGCAGCATGCAGGAACTGCACGCTGCATCAGTCAACGGGCCGTTATCAGGGTGCGACGTGGGTGTGGTAAATCTTGCTGACCACGGTCCAGCGACCGTTCACCTTCAGAAGGTTGAAAAAGTCAGTGAAGCGAAAGCCCGAAATGTCGTCAGTGTCGATGCGGGCACTGGCCGCCGTCCCCACGATATCTACACGCACAATGGCCGCTTTGGCTTCGGGTGAAGGACGGAAGGCGGTATCTATGGTGTCAAACAGCCCCTGAATCGGACCTCCGCTGAGATGGCCGTTCCCGTCAACGCCGAAAATAGTCGCCTTATCGCTAAAGGCGGGCTTCATCAGTTCACTCTTCGCCTGCTTACCGCCTTCGTTGTACTGATTAAGCACGTCTACGATGGCGTTATATTCCTGCACGTAGGTTGTGTCGCTCATGTTTATGTCTCCGTTTTAATAAACCGGGTATCCGTTCAGATACCCATTTTTCGTCTGATGCACCGTTGCAGCAGATAAAGCAATACCAGGCCCAGCGCGGCGACCGCCGCACCGGTTAACACACCGGTGTTCTGCATCATTTCCAGGGGTGAAAAATCCCCCCGCGCAAGCACCCCCATGTCTGATACGGTGGCACCCGCACTGGCGTAGATAAAGGTTCCCGGAATAAGGCCGGGCATCGTGGCAGCCAGATATTTTTTAAAATGCATGCCGCTCGCCCCCAGCCCATAGTTCAGGGGCGCAAACGGCACCACTGAGCTCAGACGGAGCAACAGAACAAGCACAATGCCATTGTGCTGCGCCAGGGAAAGCACCCTGCTCAGGTTGGTGCTCCTGGCGGCCACCTTCGCAACATGCGGAAAGAGGCGGCTCCTGGCCAGCCCAAAAGCCAGCAATGAAGAGGTGATACCGGCCAGCAGGGCTATCAGCGTTCCGCCCGTGGCACCAAACAGCCATCCCGACAGTGCAGTCAGTAATGAGGCCGGGAAAAACAGTAGCGTGGCCGCGACAAAAACGGCGAAAAACAGCACCGCCCCCACCCCGCCAGCAGCCTGAAGATAGAGACTCAGAGATGAGATAAGGTTCGCCATCAATTTCCTGTATTTTGTAGTGACCGCTATGTAATGATATTATTGTATAGTGATCACTACGTAAACTGTCAAGCGAATCATTGAGACCCCCTGCATGAAAAATCGCGATGTACCCGAAGCCGTGGAAAAACCTAAAGGCAGGCCGCGCAGCTTTGACCGTGACAAGGCGCTGCTCAAGGCTCTGGATCTGTTCTGGCGTAAAGGCTTTGAGCCGGCGTCGGTTGCCGAACTCTGTGCCGCAATGGAAATCAATCCGCCCAGCCTGTATGCAGCCTTCGGCAATAAGGCAAAACTGTTCCTTGAGGCGGTAAATTACTACGAGCGGGTATACTGGAAAGCGACCTGGGAGCGGCTCGAACAGACGCCGGACATCACTCAGGCCATTGATCGATTCTTCAGCGAAGCGGCAGAGATACTGCTCTCACCCTCAGCACCCTGTGGCTGCATGGTGGTACTTGCGGCGATTAATGTCTCAGCGGACTCGACCGATGTCATCAGGGCGGTCAGCGTTCTCCGGCAGGAGGGAAAAGACCTGTTTGAAAAACGGCTGGGCAGAGCGGTGCGGGAAAATCAGCTGCCTGCGGGAACAAATACCGCTGCCCTGGCTACCGTTCTGAATACGTTGCTTGAAGGGATGTCAATTGAAGCGAAAGACGGCGCCACGCCCGAAAGCCTGAAGCTGACCGGACAGCACGCCATCAGGCTGCTGCCGCCGCTGAATGCCTGAACGCACGAAATGCCACACAACATAACTAGACGACCGGTCAGTTTTTTACTAGAGTACCCGGACTATGAAAAAACACGCGACAGACATACGCCAGCACATCATTGATGTGGCGAGGGCAATTATTACGCACAAAGGTTACAGCGCCGTCGGAATTGCTGAGATTGTCCAGGCCGCCGGCATCCCTAAAGGCTCGTTTTATTATTACTTTAAGTCTAAAGAAGATTTTGCCGAAGCGCTGCTGGAGCACTATTTCAGCCACTATCTGGGTGAGGTAGACATTCAGCTTAATGGCAGCGGGCCAGCCCGTGAGCGTCTGCTGCGCTACTTCACTTTCTGGAAAACGACCCAGGGCGCAGACCTGCCCGAAAGTAAATGCCTCGTCGTCAAGCTGGGCGCAGAAGTCTGCGATCAGTACGACAGCATGCGACACGTTCTGGCAAAAGGGACGCACGATATCGTGCAGAAAATTGCTCAGTGTATCCGTGAGGGCCAGGAAGACCGCTCTCTCCCGGCGGTTGCGGATGCCGGGGAACTCGCCGAAGAACTCTATCAGCTCTGGCTTGGTGCTTCCCTGATGGCAAAAATTCATGATCCTGATAAAGCGTTTGATAAAGCGTTGAACGCCACTCTGCGGCTGCTCGGGTAGCCGTATTTTTTTACCCCAAAACTAGACGACCGGTCAACTATTATGGAGTTTATATGACTGACAACAGTACCCGTACCGATTTATTTTCACCCGTTACGATGGGGACGCTTCAGCTGGCTAACCGCATCGTGATGGCCCCGGTGACCCGCAGCCGTTACGGCGAGGACGGCGTGCCTGATGAACTGCATGCGACCTATTACGCACAGCGCGCCGACGCGGGCCTGATTATTTCAGAAGCCACCAACATCTCAGCGCAAGGCCGCGGCTATGCGGCCACCCCGGGGATCTGGAGCGAAGAGCAGGTGACTGGCTGGAAAAAAGTCACTGACGCCGTCCACGCTGAGGGCGGAAAAATCGTCTGCCAGCTCTGGCACGTGGGCCGTTTTTCAAGCGTTGAGCTGCAGCCCAACGGAGAACGCCCGGTGGCACCTTCCGCAATCAAAGCAGAGGGGCAGACCTATACCGTCAACGGTTTCGTGCCGGTTTCCACCCCGCGTGCGCTCGAAACAGAGGAAATCCCCGGCATCATTGAGCAGTACAAACGAGCGGCAGAAAACGCCCTGCGTGCCGGCTTTGATGGCGTAGAAGTGCACTCAGCAAACAGCTACCTGCTCGATCAGTTCCTACGTGACTCCACCAATCACCGCACTGACGCCTATGGCGGCTCAATTGAAAACCGGGCCCGCCTCACGCTTGAAGTGACAGAAGCCATCATCGGCATCTGGGGCAATGACAGAGTGGGCATTCGCCTCTCGCCGGTGACCCCTGATGCCGGTAATACCCCGCCGGACAGCAACGTTATGGCGATGTACGGTTACCTCATTCAGCAACTGAACCGGTTTAACCTGGCGTACCTGCACTTTGTTGAGGGGGCGACAGCCACTTCCCGCGACGTGCCTGTCGACGTGGATATGGATGCGCTGAGCGCGCAGTTCGACGGGCCGTTTATCGGCAACAACAACTATGACCTTGAGATGGCCATCAGCCGCCGGAACGCAGGAATCATTGATGCCGTTGCCTTTGGTCGCCTGTTTATTTCCAACCCGGACCTGGTGAAACGTCTGCGTTACGGTGCCGAACTGACGATTGCGCCGAAAGAGGCGTATTACGGTGGCGGGGCTAAAGGCTACACCGACTGGCCGGAAGGCAATTACTGATAAACCAAACCGGCGGGGATCCCCCCGCCTCCTGTACCTGATAAAGAAGGACAATAAAATGAATCACCTGCAGAAAAAAACGGCTGTCATTACCGGCGCGTCATCGGGCATTGGCGCAGCAACCGCGCTGGAGCTTGCACGGCACGGCGTGAATATCGTGGCGGCCGCGCTGGATCAGGACGGCCTCGACAGGTTAGTGAAGAGCATCAAAGCAGAAGGCGGTGAGGCAGTTGGCCTGGTGACCGACGTGACTCGTCTGGAAGACACACAAGCGCTGGCAAAATACGCCGCTGAGACCTTCGGTTCGGTCGATATCCTGATCAACAATGCCGGCCTGATGCTCTTCTCCAGCTGGAGCGATGTGGTGTGGGAAGACTGGAACAAAATGGTGGACGTCAACGTGAAGGGTTACCTGAACGCCATTGCGGCCGTGCTTCCGGGAATGCTGGAGAAAAAAGACGGACAAATCCTGAATATGGCGTCCGTGGCGGGCCATCAGGTTGATGCAGGCGCGGGTGTTTACAGCGCGACCAAGTTTTTTGTGCATGCGATGACCGAGTCGATGCGCAAAGATTTAGGCGTGAATAAAGGTATTCGCGTGAACACTATCAGCCCGGGTGTCATTAATACGGGCTGGGCGGATAAGGTAAGCGATCCTGAAGGCCGCAAGGTCGCTCAGGAACTGACTAAAATTGCTATCAGCCCGCAGGATGTGGCCAATGCTGTGGTGTATGCGCTAAATCAGCCGCAAAACGTGACGGTCAATGACCTGATTATTTCGCCCACCCGGCAAAACTGGTAATAAGGCGATGGCAGCCTGACAGGCTGCCATCGGGTTTTAACGATTTTTCACCGGCTCGTGAGCAGGAAAAACATATCTCTTTTCCTGCCCTGAAACGTCAGGGGATCACCACTACCCTCTCCTCCCCCGTATCCTCATTCCAAATCTGGCTGACATTTGAGAGTGCGCAGGTTCTTACCGGCGTATCGAATCCCCCTTCCGGGATCGCCGCCAGCAGCTGACCTGCCCCGGCTATCAGCTCATGAACGGAAAGGCTGCCGATGCCGCTACCCAAAATTTCAAGACCTGAGCTGCGAAGCGAGGCGGCAGAGACGCTAATGGTTTCCCCGGCAACAGAACCCAGCTGCACGAACCGCAGGCGTGGCTCTCCAAGCCGTGAACCGCGATCCGCCGTGGCCTGTCTGATAATCCGGCTTGCCGGCTCTCTCCAGAGATAATCCAGAACAACGTCAACCTGCCCTGAAAAAGCCTGCTTCAGCGCCTCGTCTGCAGAGTCATCCAGCACGATTTTTTCAACATCCGGCGGCAACTGTGCCAGCTTCTCCCGGTTGCGTCCGGTGGCGATGATCCTGCCCGCACCAAGCCAGGCTGCTATCTGCACGGCCAGTCCGCCTGCAGATCCGGTAGCGCCGTTGATGAGTACCGATTCACCGCGTGTAAATTTCGCCCTCTGCGTCAGCGCGACCCAGGAGGAAAGCCCCGCCGTCACGACCGCAGCTGCCCTTGCATCATCGACACCCGCCGGGACCGGCACGGTTAAATCAACCGACACCAGAACCTGTGCGGCCATTGAGCCAAACGGGGGTTTGGGAAACAGGAAGTAGACCCGTTTGCCGTCCGGGGCAATCCCCACACCGTCAATACCCGGCACGAAATTTACGTCACGGATGCCCGAATAGTGTCTCCCGGCGGCGAGGCTTTTCACAATAGGGCTCAGCGGGGCGGCCATCACGCGCAGCACCCTTTCTCCTTCACCGGCTACCGGTTCAGGAAAGTCGCCATACGAGGGGGGAACATCAAAACGTGAAACAACGGCAGCACGCATAGGGACTCCTTAGGTGATGGATTTACTCTGAGGAAGCGTTTGACCCGTGTGGCGAAGGCGGCTGAGCTTAAAGCCATCGCGTATGTTTAATCCGATTAACGTCAGATTTACTGCGCCGGCGATGAGCTCAAGCGCCTGGACGCTGTAAAAGACGCCGTCAAACAGACCCGCTTTTGCACGAACTGCCAAAAATAAGGCTGAAGGCACAAGAATTAACAGCCCGTTAATACCGATGAATGGCATCCGGCGGCGTTTGGAAACCAAAAGCGGATGGCGCCCCTTCCCTCCCATGGAAAACCCGGTTCCCGCAGTGATCCCCATCAGGGGCACGAACACCATCAGGGCATAGGCTATGAGCTGTTTCACTTCTGTCACCACCGCGGCCGACAGGAACAGTTCGGTGACCAGCGTCGAAGTCCAGAAGGTTGCCAGAAAAAGGGCTGCAAGCACCGACGCGGTGGCATGGATCTGACGCTTCATGATTTGTGCTCCACCAGGGATTTTTCGTGAATGTCTGACAGTTTTTTCAGCACATGGAATGCCGTTTCCAGATCCGCAGTGCCGAATCCGGCCGCCATTTCTGTTGCCTGATGCTGCCAGCGTAAGTTAACGGTGTCATAAACCGACTGCCCCTGAGCCGTCAGGGCATAAAGAGGCGAGCGTTTATGCATGGGATTCGCCTGCGTTTTCATCAGGCCGGACTCAACCAGCAGATTCAGCTGCTTTTGTGCCCCCTGCCGGGTAACCCCCATCGTTAATGCAATTTGAGGCGCGGTGACGGGCCGTTGTGCCAGAACCACCGCACCGAGCATCCGCCAGCGGGTACTGGTCAGCCCCTCAGGCAGAACAAACCTGTCACCCCACTCCGTCAGAACGCCATTAAGCCGGAAAACATTGAGAATGACCTGAGTCAGTTGGTCAGCTTTAGTATGTGCCATAGACCCTCCGCTAATGACAACAAGTTTTCATATCGGTAACTGGTTGTCAATATATCATATTCGGGATCCGCAAGCAGAGACTTTATTGACGCGATATCACCGCCAGTTTTGGTCTTCAATCGCCTAACAGGGCTGGCGCGGTGCTTTCAGTTATTGCGCTGATATTGGCCATATTATCCGGTCTGACTGACAAGACCGGGCATGCGGCGGAAGTGCATTATTAGAAAAGCCCGCTCAGGGAAACCTGAGCGGGCTTCTTGCTTTTCCGTTTGGGAAAGTGACATGTTTTTCAGCTTGGCGTTTCGGCTCGAAAGTCTGATGGCAGGCACCCGGCATCGTTTTCACGTTGTTCGTTCTGCGCGTGACAGGGCACGCTTGCCGTCTTGCTTATTCCTTGCCAGCGGGAAACATGCATCCGCCATTACGAACCAGCGCCTTCACCTCTTCGCTCACTTCCACGGGGTTTCGGCTTAGTCGCTCAACCCACTCCTTGCGGTGCAGCACATACGACTTCGAATCGTGCTTCGCGCTCCAAAGGACGATGTTAAGCATGACAGGAATGAGGTCGAGGCCCTTCTCGGTCAGAGTGTATAAATCCTTGCGCCCGTCGTCGGGACTGGGCGCCCTCGCAAGAACCTCCTGCTGCTCGAGAAATGCAAGGCGGGAAGCCAGGACATTGGTCGCGATGCCCTCTTCCGATTTCATAAACTCGCCATAGGTCTTCTTACCGGTAAAAACGATGTCGCGAATGATCAAGAGCGACCACCGGTCGCCAAAGATCTCCACGCCGTAATTTACCGCGCAATGGGACCGAATTTCTTTATTCGTCGTTTTCATGGCGAGATCTTACATCGCTTGTCTATCGCAAGCAAACCCCTCTCTTTTTCTCACTTGCTTTTTACAAGTTATTTTACTTGTTTATTGCAAGTGACAAGACTAGCATGACCTGTACGTTGAGTCCGGTTGCGGGATCGCACCTGCAATCCATGAATGATTAACCCCTATCCGTAAGGAAATTGCACATGAGCACTATCAGCATCATCGGCTCCGGCGGCATGGCGGCGGCGTTCGGCGGTCTCGCTGCCAGGGCCGGGCACATTGTCGAGGTAATGAGCCGCGACGCTGCCAAAGCGCGGGCGCTGGCCGGGAAGATCGGAGCCGGTGCGACGACGGGAACCTTCGGTACTACCCCGGCCGGGGACATTGTCATCCTGGCAGTTCCCTACTCCGCCGTTCTCGACGTGGTGAAGCAGTACGGCGAAAAACTGGCGGGCAAGCTTCTTATCGACATCACCAATCCCATCAAACCCGACTTCTCGGGCTTCCTGACACCTGAAGACAGTTTTGGCGCGCGGGAGATCGCCAGGGCCGCCCCTGCCGATGCGGATATCGTCAAGGCATTCAACACCCAGTTTTCCCCCGTGCTGGCCGTGGGTTCAGTCGAAGGTCACCGGCTGGACGTGTTCATCGCCGGGGACAACGCGCAGGCAAAGGCACGCGTCTCGGCGTTCATCGAGAGCCTCGGGCTGCGCCCGCTGGATACCGGGCCGCTGTTCATGGCGCGGACGCTGGAGCACGCCTGCATGCTGTGTCTGGGCCTCATGACCCACTCCGTCAGGCACACCAACTTCTCGATCGGCGTCAGCCTTCTCGGTTGAGCGCACGACACCCCCACTCATATCGCACCTAAAAGGAAAATATCATGCACGTTTTAGTCACTGGCGGGACCGGCCATATCGGCTCGTACATCATTCCCGAACTTATTGCCGCCGGCCACGAGGTCACTGGCCTGGCCAGGTCGGATAAGTCCGCCGCTGCGGTGTCCGCGCTCGGCGCCAAGGTGCGTCGCGGGGATATTTCCGATCTGGATGGGCTCAAGGCGGCTGCGGCGGAGTCCGATGGCGTCATCCACGTCGCGCACAGGCAAGACCTGCTTCCCGTCGGCGGGATTGACGCCGTAGCCGCAGCAGAGCTCCAGATCATGCTCGCGTACGGCGAGGCATTGGCCGGAACCGGAAAACCGCTGGTCGTTTCGGGGAGCATTGGCTCGCCCACGAACCTGGGCTGGACGGCGCCCGGGGCCAGCTTCCTCGACCGACCGGCGACCGAAGAGGACCCGGCCCTTCCCGGCGGCGATGCGTACAAGGGCTCCCTGCGGGTTCGTAACGTCGTGGAACTCGCGGTAATCGGCCTTGCGGAGCGCGGCGTGCGATCCTCGATCGTGCGGATCCCGACTATCGCGCACAGCATGACCGACAATACCGGGTTCCTCCCGCTGCTGATTGGGCTCGCCAAGGAGAAGGGGGTCATCGGCTACCCGGGAGACGGCGCAAACCTGTGGCCAGCCGTGCATGCCCGCGACCTCGCCTCGCTGTTCCGCCTGGCGCTGGAGAAGGGTCCGGCCGGCAAAACCTGGCATGGACTCGAAAGCGAGGGTATCCCGTTCCGCGAGATCGCCGAGGCCATTGGCAGCCGTCTGGGCATGCCCGCGGTGAGCATTCCCGTCGATACACTCATGCTGCCGGGATACTTTGGGTTCCTCGCGAATCTGGCCACGCTGAACCTCCCGGCGTCCAACCTCATCACCCGCCAGACCCTCGGCTGGGAACCCGCCCAGCCCGGGCTGCTCGCCGATTTGGACAACGGCCATTACTTCCCAGCCAGTTGAGTTGAGCGGGGACAGGGATTCGGGTCGCAACGAACCTGACAGACGGCGATATCGCGATGCCCTGCCCCGTTTGGGCAAAGACTTTGCCGCCCCGGCGATGGCGTCAGGGATGATGCGGGAGGCTCGACGTACACGACATATCAACCGGGGAGGCCCGTTTAGCGATGACGGGCAATCCCCCAACTCACGAGGAATCAGCATATGAGCACTATCAGCATCATAGGATCAGGCGGCATGGCCACGGCTATCGCCAAGCGTACCGCCAAGGCTGGACATACCCTTGAGGTGATCGGCCGCGACACTTCCAAGGCCCAGGCGCTGGCCGACCAGCTGGCAGCCGGCGCGACCACAGGGACGTACGGCGCAGTGCCGGCGGGCGATATCGTCATTCTCGCCGTGCCGTACAGCAGCGTTGCAGCGGTGGTGGCCGACTTTGGCGAAGCGCTCGACAACAAGGTGATCATCGACATCACGAACCCGTTTGCCCCCGACCTCTCGGGCCTCGTCACTCCCCACGGCAGTTCCGGTGCGCAGGAGACCGCCAGGCTCCTCCCCGCCAACGCGCATGTCGTGAAGGCGTTCAACACCCTGTTCGGTCGCGTACTTGCCAAGGGTGGGCACCTCGACGCGTTCATCGCAGCTGACGATGCGCAGGCGAAGGCTCGCGTCTCAACCTTTCTCGAAAGCCTCGGGTTGCGTCCGTTCGATGTCGGGGGCCTGCAAATGGCCCAGACACTGGAGTCGCTCGGCCTGATGATGATCGGCCTGGCCAAGAATGGCGCCGGCAGCTGGGACATCGCCATGAAAGTCGATATCGGCTGAATCAGACACCACAGCGTCACCGGCTGGACTGGCGCAGGCCTCACGATGACGCGAGGCCAATGGCGGCCATTTTGGTGATCTTGACAGGAGGGGTGGTTCTTAGTTATTAGCCACTTAATGGAAATGGCGTTCCCGGTCAGAGGAGCCCTATTAGATAAGCCCGCTTAGGGAAACTTAAGTGGGCTTTTTGGTTTTTTGAACGGCGGTTATGAGCGAAAACCGGACTTTGCAATAGTTCTCACAACTGTTTAAATTATTAAAAAAATCAGGAGATAAACATGGTGATGCCTTTGGAGCTTGACAATTCTTTCTTTAATAAAATTGATCCATTTTCACCTCCATTGGAAATTTGGGAAAAAAGGGAGCCAACAGAAGTAGAAATCGATGAGTTATTATCGAGAGGAGAGTGGAGACCATGTTGCCAAATAAAGGTGAAAATAGATTCAATATTAAATTCTGCACATGACGCAGCAAAGCTAATTGCAAGGAACAAAGATGAGAATAGGATTGATCATCATGTTATTAGTTATCTTGAAAGAAACATGGAATATAAAAAATGGCGTAAAGGCATGCCTCACCCAACACCAAGGTAACTAATTGATTATCAAGAAAATTACCCTCCAAAAGATTTTGAAGTTATAAATTCTTTGATTTCAAGGCATGGCATGCTGATTCCAGAAGGTCAGGTGCTATTTCACGGAGGAATATGGCCTCTAGACGAGATGGGGGGACAGGTGAAGTCATTTCTGACAAATCGCGTTATATCAACATCGTTTTGCCCGAAAGTCGCTTTAAATAATGGAGATTGGAGGGGTAAGGCATATGATGCTGGCCGAATAGATCTTATGGTAATCACTATAAAAAATATAGACAAGAAAGCATTTGTGTTTTCACTAGACGAGGGTACTAATAGTCATGAGATGGAAGTGCTTTTTGAACGAGGTGTACAGTTGAATATTGTTAGTAGTTCAGCAGTAAATCTGCACTTTAAAATTTGTAAATCGACAAGTGCATCTGATATTGACTGTAAATTTATCGCCGTTAATGTTCTTCAAATTGAAATGATACAGTGACTCTATTGTCGTTAGTTTGGATTGTGTTAGCTCCTTGGTTTGAACGTCTGCTCTGGCACAAAGCGGACATTTCAGCTTTGCCCTACCCCTGACATCTAAACTTAGCCTTGATACCAGAACCCAGTAATTAGCCCAGCGCACTCATACTGGTCAAACGCACCTCATGGCCTCATAACGATGCGGCCAAGCGGTTTCGCTGTCTCGGCGAATTCGTGGGCCGCGGCAGCATTGGCCAGGGGGAAGATGCGGTCAATGACACCCCTGATGCGCCCTGCGGCTACAGCCTGCAACATGTCGTCCACACTTGCCCAAACTCCGGGCTTTTCAAAAAGGGGTCCCATGAATACCCCCATGAGTGTCTGGTTAGACTGCATTGGCGGCCACAAGTCGACAGTCAGGCTGCCACCGCCCGCATTACCGACGAAGACGAGACGTCCTTGCGGAGCGAGTGCAGCAAGCGAAGCAGGCAACGTCGTCCCCACCGGATCGATGACGAGGTCAACACCAGTTCCATGGGTGTACTGTCGGACACTGTCCACGACGTTATTCTCTGCACGATCCACAACATGATCGGCACCAAGTTCAAGCAACCGGCTTCTTCGCTGCGTTCCGCTTGCCACGGCGATGACCGTCGCGCCTGCTTGTGAGGCAAGCTGAACGGCTGCGAGCCCCACGCCACCCGCTGCTGCCTGAATGAGGACGGTTTCTCCGTGCCGGAGCATGCCTCGTGTGAAAAGGCAATGATGCGCGGTTCCAAAAGAAATCGGTAACACCGCCGCTTCTGCCGTATCCACCCCATCGGGTATAAGCCAGGTTCGTTCCGCAGGCACAGCCCAACGTTCCGCATGTGATCCCTGCATGTTAAAAGCGGCGACTCTGTCCCCAACCTTACGGCTACTGACTTTCGATCCGACTGCAATAACTGTGCCCGCGGCCGCGTAGCCGACGATCCATGAAGGATGAGGCGGCGGAGTTGAACGGCGGTTGATCAGATCCCCACCTTCAATCGAGATAGCCTCGACAGAAATCAGGATGTCGTCAGGCCCTGTGACCGGATCTGGGATATCGACATATTTCAGGACGCCGGGAGCGCCTTCCACATCATAAACCGCTGCTTTCATAAATTTTCCTCTGTCTTATCAGTAAATGCGGCCCCGTCTGGCAAACCATCCCGATCCGGCCTATAGCACGTCAGAAATCTCTCTGTTGCCTCTACAGGCAGCACGGGCTGCCCTGTTGAATTTTCGACGGACGGAAAGACCCATAACGCTTAGGGCAGCCTGGCAATCACCTTAATCTCAAACTTGAATCCGTAAAGCCACGTCACGCCGATCCCGGTCAACGTAGGGTAAGGCGCTTCCCCCCAATATTCTGGCAGGATACTCCAGATAGCGTCGAGGTTTGACTCGGGATCGACGACAAAGAGGGTAACGTCAACCACGTCACCGAACGTGCAGCCCGCAGCCGTGAGAACAGCATTAAGGTTATCAAATGCCAGCCTGATCTGCTCTTTAAGATCCTGTTCAGGCGAACCATCCTCTCGGCTACCCACCTGCCCCGAAACAAACAAGAAGCCGTTAGATTTGATGGCCGGTGAATACCGATTGCGTTCATAGAGCGCCTGTCGCCCAAAGGGAAAAACTGCTTCGCGTGTTGTCATGTTTGTACCTTTGCAATGGGGCGAAATCTGCCCAATGAATATAAAGACACTTTACAGGTGCCAGATCGGGTGGATAAACAAGCGACTTTGTTCATCATTGTTTGTAAAATCCAAACAATCGGTGAAAAGAGAGGGTAAGGAATGGATCGTTTCGATGCGATGCGCGCCTTTGCTCGGGTAGTGGAAGCAGGTAGCTTCACAAAGGCTGCCCAAACACTTCATATGAGCAAAACCACGGTGACACAACTCATTCAACAGTTGGAAGCGCGGCTGCGCGTCAGGTTACTCCATCGCACCACCCGCAAGCTTAGTGTCACCCCTGATGGCGCGGCGTACTACGAGCGCGTCATTCGCCTCCTGGCGGACATGGATGATGCTGAAAACAGCCTGTCAAGTACGGCGATTACGCCCAGAGGACGGCTACGAGTGGATGTGCCCAGTCCGTTGGCCCGCCTTGTGCTGGTGCCGGCACTACCGGCTTTCCACGCGCGCTACCCTGATATCCAGTTCGACATGGGCGTGAGTGACCGGGTGGTGGATCTGATCGGCGACAATGTGGATTGCGTCCTGCGCGGTGGCGAAATCAACGACCAGTCCCTGATCGCACGCCATGTCGGCGATTTGCAATTCGGCGTCTACGTCGCCCCCAGTTATGTGGAACGCCTTGGCGCCCCTGCGCACCCGCGAGAGCTGGAAGACACCGACCATCGCATAGTGGGATTCTTGTCCTCACGTACCGGCAAGATTGATTCTCTGGTACTGCACTGTGAGAGTGAACATATCGAAATCAAGAGCAGCTATGTGCTTGCAGTGGATGATGGCAATGCTTACCTCGAAGCTGGTCTGGCTGGGTTAGGCGTGATTGCACTGCCAGTCTACATGGCGGCAGCACATCAGGCTTGTGGCTCCTTGATTCCGCTATTTGAACATTGGCGTATTAATTCAATGCCCTTGTACCTGGCATTTCCGCCGAACCGCCATGTCAACGCCAAACTGCGAGTTTTTATTGATTGGATCGTTGAATTGATGCAGCAGCATGTCCCCAATTCCAACAATAAGTAACGACGTCCCAGCCCCCTGATTCGCTCATCAGCGTCGATTGGTGGTCATTTTGGTGGTCTTGACAGAGTAAGAATTAAGGTTTAGCTTACTTATTAGCCAGTTACTGGCAAAGGCGATCCCAGTCAGAGGAGCCAACTTCTTGTTTCCATCCCGCTTTGCAAATTCCTCCGTCAGTCAGATTCAATAGTACACAATGGTCATCTTTTTCAGATTGCCGTTGCAACTGCCCCCTTATTATCCGGTTCCTTAATTTCTCAGTCGATACTGTAAAAACCACAGACCATCACCCAATGACAATGGTCTGTGGTGAGACTACGTGACAAAAACGCGGTTCATTTGTTCTCGCCAGAAACAGATCTAGCCGGATGCAGGCCTTTCACTCTGCCGCTGATTGTCAGGCCGTATCCTGAACCAGATGGCATACATTGCCGGCAGAAAGACCAGCGTGATGATGGTGCCACCGAAGGTGCCGCCAATCAGGGTATAGGCCAGCGTTCCCCAGAACACCGAGTGCGTCAGCGGGATAAACGCCAGAATGGCGGCCATTGCCGTGAGCAACACCGGCCTGGCTCGCTGTACCGTCGCCTCCACAACCGCATGGAATGGTGCCAGCCCTTCCTGTTCGTTGTGATGAATCTGCCCTATCAGGATCAGGGTATTACGCATCAGGATGCCTGACAGCGCGATTAATCCTACCAGCGCATTGATGCCAAACGGCTGGTTGAAGAGCAGCAGCGTTGGCACCACCCCAATCAGCCCCAGTGGCGCGGTGAGGAATACCATTACCATTGCCGACATCGACCGCACCTGCAGAATAATAATCAACAGCGTCATGGCAATCATGATAGGGAACAGCGGAGCCATTGCTTTGGTCGCTTTGCCGGATTCTTCAATCGAACCAGCCTGTTCAATACGGTAACCCGTCGGAAGTTGATTGATGACCGGCTGCAACGCCTTGATGATTGCTGTAGAGACATCCGGCGGTTGCAGGTTTTCGGCAATGTCCCCCCGCACGGTAATCGTCGGGGTGCGATCGCGACGACGCAGAACAGGATCTTCCATTTGCACTTCAACCTTGCCTATCTGAGATAGCGGAATACGCTGTCCGGAAGAGCCCACTAAGGTAAAACCGGCTATTTTTGCCGGATCAAGCCGAATATCTCCCGCCGCGCGCCCCATGACCTGCACCGAACGGATATCTTCACGCACAGAGGTGATCGGAACCCCTGAAAGCAGGAATTGAAGCTGCTGTGCAACCGTATTCGATGTCAACCCTACCGCCTGAAGGCGGTCCTGATTGAGCGTGAAATGCAGTGCCGGCACCCGCGGTCCCCAGTCGGTGTTGACGGTCCTCATCATCGGACTGGCCTGCATCACCCTTGCTACCTTGTCTGCAATTTCGCGCAGTTTGGTGGGATCCGGCCCCATGACTCGGTAAGCCACCGGATAAGGTGAATACGGACCAAACACCAGTTGAGTCACGCGCACACGCGCTTCAGGTGCCAGGCCGCTGGCCGCCGCTTCACGCAGTCTGAATTTGAGCGCCTCACGCGCTTCCTGACTGTCCGTCAGCACGACAATTTTCGCAAACGACGGATCGGGCAGCTCTGGTGCCATGGCCAGATAAAAGCGCGGCGACCCCTGCCCGATATAGGCCGTAATGATTTTTGCCTCTTTCTGTTTTTTCAGCCAGGCTTCAATTTTCGCCGTGGTGGCGCTGGTCTGCTCAATGGCGCTGCCATAAGGCATCTGGACTTCAACCAATACCTCAGGCCGATCGGAAGTGGGGAAAAACTGTTTTTTCACCAGCCCCATACCGAGAATAGCGACAATAAAGACGGCAATAACGGTAGCGGCCACTATCCATTTTCGCGCGATAACGCGGGTCAGTACCCGGCGAAAGCGGTTGTACTGGCGGGTGTCGTAAATCGCCGCATGCCCGCCCTCCACCGTTTTGATTTTCGGTAGCATTTTCACCCCCAGATAAGGCGTAAACACCACCGCCACGACCCAGGAAGCAATCAGGGCAATCCCCACAATCCAAAACATGTTGCTGGTGTACTCGCCGGCGGTGGACTGTGCGAAACCATTGGGCATGAAACCGACGGCGGTGACCAGCGTGCCCGCCAGCATCGGAGCCGCCGTGTGACTCCAGGCATAGGCTGAGGCTTTGATGCGATCGTAACCCTCTTCCATTTTCACCACCATCATTTCGATGGCGATGATGGCATCATCAACCAGCAACCCGAGCGCCAGGATCAGCGACCCCAGGGTAATGCGGTCAAAGTTTTTGCCGGAAGCCTCCATCACCACAAAAACGATAGCCAGCGTCAAGGGCACGGCAGCGGCGACCACCACGCCCACCCGCCATCCCATACTGACGAAGCACACCACCATCACCACCAGCAGCGCGACAAAGAATTTGATCATAAACTCGTCAACGGCGGAGCTGATGTTGACTGATTGATCGCTGATCTTGGTCAGGTTCATGCCGAGCGGCATGCTCTCATTAATTTTGGCGGTTTCCGCATCCAGCGCCTTCCCCAGATCCAGGCCGTTCCAGCCGTCACGCATAACGATCCCCAGCAGCAGCGCCGGTTCACTCTGGTTGCGGATCAGGAAGGTTGCAGGATCTTCATAGCCACGTTCAACCGTTGCCACGTCAGAAAGCTGTAGGGTTCTGCCTTGGACAACGATGGGTGTTTTGCGGATTTTCTCCAGTTCGTCAAAGGCACCATCAAGGCGGATAAAGACCTGCGGCCCCTGGGTATCAATCGAACCGGCGGGCGTCAATACGTTCTGGCTGTTGAGGGCGGAGAAAATATCCTGAGGAGAAATGCCCAGCGTGGCCAGCCGGTCATGCGAGAACGAGACAAAGATACGTTCAGCCTGTTCGCCGATGATATTGACCTTCTTGACCCCCGGCACATGTAAAAGACGCTGGCGCAAAGATTCCGCATCGCGCACCAGCAGTCGCTGTGGCTCCCCTTTTGCCTTCAGCGCAAAAAGGGCAAAGGTTACGTCGGAAAATTCATCATTGAACATCGGCCCTATCACGCCTGCCGGCAGGTTTTTAACCTCATCACCAAGCTTCTTGCGCGCCTGATAAAATTCTTCCTGCACCTGTGCAGGCGGAGTGCGGTCCTGCAGTGACAGCATGGTAAAAGCCAGACCGGGACGCGTGTAGGTCTCACTACGGTCATACCACTTCAGTTCCTGCATTCGCTTTTCAAGCGGTTCGGCAACCTGATCCTGCATCTCCTGCGCGGTGGCACCCGGCCAGGCAGAAATAATCGTCATCTGCTTAACGGTAAAGGGGGGATCTTCAGCCCGCCCCAGTTCGAAAAACGAGAGAATACCCGCGACCGTCATCAGGATAATAAGGAACAGTGTGATCGAACGCTCACGAACGGCAAGCGCTGAAAGATTGAATCGCCCCGCGCTCATGGCCGGCTCCCGGCGATGCGGGTATCGCTCTGTTCAGCCAGGCGTACCGCCTCACCGTCATGCAGCAGATGCGCCCCCAGAGCGACCACCCGTTCTCCCAGCTTAAGGGGACCGGTCACCCTTGCAACATCGTCACCCACCCCCAGCAGTTGAACAGGCCGCCATGACACTTTGGCCGGCTTACCCGAAATCTCCCAGACACCTGGCCCTTTGCCCGGATCATAGATTGCCGCTAAAGGCACCTGCATCATCTGGCCCGGTAATTTATCGTCAGTAATATGCAGCGTAACGGTGGATCCCAGAGGCGCGCTCGCCAGTGCCCCCTCCAGCACATATCTCGCCTCGAAGGTGCGCGTTACCGGATCGGCCGCATCGGAAAGGAGCCGCAGTTTCGCAGGGAGTGACTGTTTATCGGTACCGTACAACCTTGCCTCGGCCTCGCTTCCGGGAGCCGGGCGTAGCGTCTCAGGCAACTGCACGATGGCCTCGCGCTGCCCTGCTCTGGCCAGCCGGATTACCGGTTGCCCGGCACTGACAACCTGTCCGGGTTCAGCCAGTGTATCCATGACCACGCCGTCGGCGTCGGCCAACAGCGCGGCGTAACCTGTCGCATTTTGTGCCACATTCGCCTGCGCCTGTGCAGCACGGAGTTCAGCTTTGGCCGTATCGGCTGCGGCCTTTATCTGACCGTAGGCCGATGCCGACACGGCCCCCGTAGTGACCAGACTGCGGTAACGCGCCTCGTCATCAGCAGCTTGCCTTGTACGGGCCCTTGCAGCCGCGACGGCCTGTTGCTGAGCCTGTGCCTGCAGGCTCAGGTCAACCGGATCCAGACGCATCAATGGCTGGCCGCGTTTAACGGTCTGGCCGGTATCGACCAGACGTTCAAGGATTTTGCCTTGCACTCTAAAACCGAGGTCACTTTGAGTTCGGGCGACAACAACGCCGGTAAATGCGCGGGAAGTATCGACAGCACTCACCACGGTCGCAGACCTTACCAGAGGAGGCTGAGTACGGGGATCTTCGGTGCTGGAAGAGTCACCGCAGGCCACAAGGGCAAGCGGCAACAGGCAAACAGCAAAGGTGGCCGGATTAAGCCTGAGCATGGGTTCCCTTAATTAATTTGACAGGACAGTAACCGCATTCTCAGACTAGTGACCAATATTGTCAATAGTCACAACTCAGGGTGATAAACTCCTCAGTATCAGTGAAGACAGGAGCGCAGCAGCCGCCGATGCCGTTTCCAGATTGTATTGCAGCTGAACCGGATTGATGTAAGGCCGCATGACCAGATATATCGCATGCGCAGCCTCATCCAGCGGCGTTTTCCGTTCAAACTCCCCCGCCTGCCGCCCTTCTACAATGATTTGCTCAATCAGTTGTCGCAGCCGTCCCTCATGGGCCTCTGCCGAAGGCCACTTGTCACGCGCAGCGACCGCAGCAATGTCATAAAGCTTACGATCGTGAAAAAACAAATCACTGCCGGCTTCGGTCAGTGCTCTGAATAAACGCCGCAATTTTTCGGAGGCCGACGGTGCATCTGCAATCGCTGAATTGACAATCGCCATGATCATCGCCAGTCGATTGGCGCAGATAACCTCGCCGATCGCCTGCTTGGAATCGAAAAATTTATAGATATAAGATTTTGAAAAACCTATTGATTTAGCCAGTTCCGAGACGGTGGTTTTCTCATAGCCAAAATGCCCGAAATGCTCTGTGGCAGCGTCGACGACCTGATCGCGGACGCTGTGATCCGAGGGTCCCCTGGGGGGATGTTCATTTATATGTTTAGTCATTTTTCCAGCTTAGCTCAATGAGCCCTGATTGACAACGAGTGACCATTTGGTAATTAAGTCACAATTCAACGTTGATCCAGAGACGATCAAAGTTCCCCCTCAGCAAAACAGATGACGGGCCATATAGGGTTACAAGATACCTCACATGGCCGATATCACGGAAAAAACCAAGCCATCCCGCTGATCCTATTGCCACCTCAGTAACTATGTTTATTTCATGATTTACTCTTCAAGATAAAAATTAAAATCAAGTATCCCTTCCACTGTAAATCACTCCCAATCATCACAAAACCCCAACATGAATTAGTGAATTAATAATTATATTAATGACCAGCCCCATAGATAGAGCCTTCCTTGAACAGTGACTTTGGACACACAAAACGCTATAAAAGTTAAAATTATGTATCACTTTGTTGATTTTATGTAGCAAGCTAACTGAATGCTCACGGCAGGCTCGCCCTCCCTGAGTGAACAAACCACCGCCGCGATAACAGCGAGTTGACGAGGAAACTGCATGAAATTGTTATTTCAAACGCGATCTGCTTTGCTACTGGCCCTTGGGTTGGGCTGCAACCTGGTGATAGCCCAAACTTTTGCCGCCGATGTGACGATAAAACGAGACACCTATGGCACCCCTCACATTTACGCCAATGACGTTTACGGACTGTTTTATGGCTATGGTTATGCCATCGCTCAGGACCGTCTATACCAGTTGGAAATGTCCCGGCGTAGTACAGAGGGGCGTGTCGCCGAAGTGTTGGGCAAAGACTATCTGTCGTTTGATATAGGCATTCGCCAACAGTATTCCCCTGCCAGAATAAAAGCTCAATTGGCCGCGCTGCCCCAAAGCGATCGCGATATTCTCGATGGTTATGCCCAGGGCATTAATGCATGGCTGAAGAAAATCGATGCCAATCCGCAGCAATTGATGCCAAAACAGTTTATTGACCATAATTTTAAACCGGCTCCCTGGACGGACTTCGATGTGGCCATGGTGTTCATCGGCTCCATGGTCAACCGATTCGGAGACTACAACACCGAGCTGGAAAACCAGCAATTACTCGCCGGGCTGATAAAAAAGGATGGCGAGACGCAAGGCAAGGCGATATTTAACCTATTGCTTTCACAAAACAACCCCGGCGCACCCACCACAGTCCCCAAGGGGGAATGGCAGCCTTCGGTACGCGATGGCGCCTACGTTTCTGCTCCGCCGACGACAACCGCCCTGAACCATGCAACGCTCCCGACAGAGACCGCGGCCAACGAACAAACGCCCCGCTGGAAGCCACCGAAGGAAAAAGCCTTCAGTAACATCATCGTCCTGGGCTCCCGTAAATCTGAAGGTGCCGAAAGCATTCTGTTAAACGGGCCTCAGTTCGGTTTCTATCAGCCTGCTTACACCTATTCTGTTGGGTTACATGGCGCGGGTTATGACGCGGTGGGAAACAGTCCTTTCGGCTATCCGATGGTAGAGTTCGGCTACAACCGCGACATCAGCTGGGGAAGTACCTGGGGGGCTGGTGATAATGTCGATATATACCAGTTGAAATTGAACCCTAAAAACCCTGAAGAGTACTTCTATCAGGGGAAATACCGCCCTCTGGAAAAACGCATTGAGACCATCGCGGTGAAGGATGGCGAAACCCGGCGTTTGACGGTGTACCGTAGCGTGCAAGGTGCCGTCATCGACTACAATCCCAAGCAGGGTCTGGCCTATGCCAAACGTCGTGGCTGGGAAGGCGAGGAAGTCGCCACTTTACTGGCCTGGAATAAAGTCGGCAAAGCGAAAAACCATCAACAATGGCTCGATCAGGTCCAGCATTCCGCCATCAACGTCAACTGGTACTACGCCGATAATAAAGGCAACATCGGTTATGCCTTGGGCGGACGTTATCCAATACGCCTTAAAGGGCACGATAACCGGCTACCTATGCCAGGCGACGGCAGTTCCGAATGGCAAGGTTTCATGCCATTTTCCACCAATCCTCAGGTCTACAATCCCAAAACGGGTTACATCGCCAACTGGAACAACCGCCCTGCGGAAGGTTTCCCCAACCCGGATGAATGGTGGTATTCCTGGAATACCGCCGACCGTATTCAGTCGTTATTCACCCGCATTGATAGTCAGCCGCGCTTTACCCCCACGCAGTTATGGGATTTGATGATGGATGCGGCATTCGAAGATCCTAACGCGCGCTTTTTTGTGCCCCGCCTGGTCAAGGTCGCCGCCAAAAGTGATAACCCGAAACTGCGCGAAGCTGCCGCTATTCTCGGTAAATGGGACTATGAGGAACGGGATCTGAATAACGACGGTTATTACGATACCCCGGCGACACCGATCTTCCGTGCCTGGCTGCAACATATGCTGACTCTGTCGCTGGGCGGAATATTGCCTGCGGAACAGGCTTCGTGGTTCCTTGATCCCGGCTATATGACGCCGGGAGAGAGCACCACGGGCAGTCAGAATATCTCGGTGGGGACCAAAATTCTGTATCAGGGCATGACCGCCGGCAGTAAGACCTCGGGCTTTGATATCTTCAAAGGCAGAGACGTCGATGGCCTGATGATGGAAGCGCTGCAGCTCGCCGTTAACGATCTGAATAAAGCGCAAGGCGAGAAGATGACTGCGTGGCAGACCAAGGTGTCAAACACCACTTATCAAACCAAAAACTTCCTGAACGTTCCACAAGCAGGCTCAGACGAACACGTTCAGAATCGTCTTGCCATGAACCGCGGAACCGAAAATGACATGGTGGTCTTTACCCGTAAAGGTGTCACCGGTGTCGAGGTGACGCCTCCAGGCCAGTCCGGTTTTATTGCTCCAGACGGGAAACGCTCAAAACATTTTGACGATCAGCTGTCATTGTTCGGTGATTTGAAAAACAAACGTACATGGCTCAGCGCCAATGATGTCCAGGCCAATTCGGTCTCCCAGGAAACCATCAGTTATTAAAGCCCGATAGTGTTTGAAGCCCAGTTCATGTTTGAACTGGGCTGTCGTTGCCCGTCAGGCTGGGTATGCAGAAAGGTGCCCGTTACAGTAGTCTGCGAGGTATCCCGCCTTTTCATCTTTTTCTCCGGTTATTCACCCACATTGCTTGGCTGCCCTGCCTCGTCCCTCAGTACACTTGGCTGCGATTAAATACTTCAGACAGCTTGCATGTACGTAAATTATCGTACAAAATAGGGAGATAAGATGGGATTCAGGGATGTAAAGCAACTGGCCATACGCTGTCTTCAGCAAGGCGCGTATGACCACGAGGTACGTGGCAATATCGATGTAAAAAATCTGTTTGCTACCGGCCAGGTTGATGAAAACGGGGTGATTGAACTTATCAGGAAAACGGGTGGAGATGCGTATCAGTGCTGCCCGCATCACCAGGACGCCACGATTGATGTCCACATTCTTCGCCCCTGGCAGTCAGGTTGCTATTGGTACGTGAAATTTTATTTTATAGAACCCGACATCATCTTTATCAGCGTGCATCAATAATTCAGCAAGGAGCTCACAATGAGAATTGTTAAAGAAGGCGATACGCGCAGCGTTCTGTGCCAAAACTGCGGCCGAACAATGGCAACCTATCGTTTACGTGATGTGGACTTCAGCGATCGCCGCGGCGCAGTGAGGAATATTTTAGCCGCCGTCTGCAACCAGTGTGATGCGGTGGTTAGCGTTCCGGCCCAGTCCACACCGCGCATTAAAAGCGAGTTTGAGCAGGCTAAATCAGCGCTGGAAGTGCGGGTTCCGGCGCACTATCTCGATATTCTGAACGTTGCCACGCAAAAAATAGATGATGCGCTGGATGAGAATTTTCATAAAACGCTGATCCTTTACTACCTCCATGCGCTCAACACCGGCCGCTATCAACAACAAGAACTAAAAACGCTGTTAGGCAGCGAGTTGGCGAATGCCAAATCGTCGAAGCGCTTGTCGATGAAAGTCAGTCAAAAGCAACTGGCTGAATTAAACAGCATAATGGAACAGCAGAACCTGACACGGAGTTCTGATGTGGTGAAAGCGGTGATCCTGAAAATTTACCAGGACCTGGTGCAGGAGAAAAACTTGGGGATATTGCCGGAGCTACGCAATGTCGCCGCCGCCTTATCCTGAAGCCTGCTTTCACCCCAGAGTGAAATAAGGCCTGATTTTACTGCTCGCGGTGATATCCGGCGCAGAAAAACTTTTCGGCCAGACGATCAGTGCCGCCAGAGAAGAACTCGCTCATCACTTCCCCATTGAGGCTGTACGCCCGGCACAGTAACCCGGCTTCGAATGCGGCCTGGTTTTCGTCACCCAGCCTTTCCGCCAAATGGTGCGCATAGCCCAGCACGAAGCCACGTTTGTAGTCACAACAAAACCGGGAAAGCTCCGAAGCCGGGCCGGCATTCTTCGCAGCCAAACCGGCCAGCAGCCCCTTACCGAAGTGATTGTTCATGACGCCCCCTCTTTTGATAATCGCTATGTAAATAATTATATAACGATTATCACGCCACTGGACATACTCACAAAGTTTTACCTCGTAATCCAAGCGCATAAAAAACCCGCTGAGCGGAACTCTGCGGGCCGATAAGCATAAAACACGGGTGATTAAAGAGTAAAGTTCAGCCCTTCTACCACCGTCTTCTCCAGCGGCAAGCGCCCTGAAGGGATCTCTTTTTGCTGCAGAAACTCCGGCAGCAGGGATTTATCACCCGCTTTGCCAATCGCCACCATGCCGTGTACCTGGTAGTTGTCCGGCAAGTTCAACGCAGCCTTGATTTTGTCGTGATGAACACCGCCCATGCAGTGGGTCAGCCAACCTTTCAGATGCGCCTGCAGCGCCAGGTTGGCCCAGGCAGCCCCGGCATCAAAGGCATGGCTCGGGTTACTGACTTCCTTGTCACCGTTCAGACTGGTGGTTTTGGAGATAATCACCACCAGCGCTGAAGCGTGCTGCGCCCAACCGCGATTGAATTCAATCAGGAAATCCAGATAGCTGTCCCAGCTGGCCGAACCCTGCTTGCTGTAGGCAAAACGCCACGGCTGAATGTTATAGGCCGAAGGTGACCAGCGGGCCGCTTCAAAAAAACTCAGCAGGGTCTCATCGTCGATAGCATCATTGGCCAGCGCGCGCGGCGACCAACGTTCAATAAACTGTGCATCAATGGGATAATCAGAAACTCTTGGCTGGCTCATGGACATCTCTCTCATGGGAAGGGAATAACAACGTTATCTGATATTCCCATGCCTCACGCCAGAAAAACTTTTATTTTGTGCGGTGGCTCAGCGCGAAATCTCCTGGTGCAGCCAATCCAGAAATGCCCGTACCGGCGGGTGCCGTTCGCGCCCAGGTACGCACAGCGCGGTATAAGCCGCACCCGGTACGCAAACCTCCGGCCGATAGGATACCAGCAACCCGTTACGCACCAGGTCCGACACCATCACCGAACTGGCCAGCACCAGCCCCTGCCCGGCCACCGCCGCCTGCAAAGCATAATGCTCTTCGTCATAAGCCCGCAACGCGGTATGCCGTTGCCACCAGTCGACACCCGCAGCCTGGCACCACTCGCGCCAGCCGGTTTCATACAGGGTGGAGTCATGCCAGTGAACGGTGATCAGCGAGGGCGCTTGTTGCCCCGTTGAACACAAATCCGGGGCACCGTAGACACCAAAGCTCTCTTCCAGCCGCGCAGCCTGATGCAACTTCGGGTAGTCGGTACTGCTGTAGCGAATAGCAATGTCCACGCTGGCGTCCTGCTGTAGATCAATCACTTCACCGCAGGCCTCCAGGCGTACCAAATAGTGCGGGTAAGCCTGATAAAAGCGCCCCAGGCGCGGGACCAGCCACAATGCGGCGAAAGAATGGGTGACGGAAACACACAGTGAGCCGGTACTGGGAACCGGTCGTATCGCATCCAGCGTGGTTGCCACATCGAGCAAAGCGGTATGCACCCCGGCGAACAAACGCTCGCCCTTCTGCGTTAGCCGCACACCGCGCGGCACCCGATCGAACAAGGCAAAGCCCAACTGCTGCTCAAGCGCCTTGATCTGATGCGATACCGCCGTCGGGGTTACCGCCAGTTCCAGTGCAGCCTGTTTAAAACTGCGCAGGCGGGCAGCGGATTCAAAGGTTCGCAATGCAGTAACCGGGAGCGTGGCAAACATGATCAAACTCCATACGGATGAATTTAACTCATCCTGAAAGAATAGCCGTCATTTGTCACTGACTCTTTGAGCACCGTAAATTGGCTACCTTATATCTATGGTCAGTAAAACGGAGCGTGACATGAATTCATCTCAGCAACCCAAACGCCTTATCGTCCTGGTGGGCAGCCCACGTCGTGACGGCAACAGTGCAGCATTGGCGCAGGCCGTGATGGCAGGAGCCGCCGACGTCGGCACCGAAGCCAGCCTGCATTTTTTGGATGATTACATCAGCGGTTTTCTGACGGACGAACGCCATACCTCGCCACCTGCCGATCGCTATGGCGAACTGTTTCTGGAGCACTTCTTGCCGGCGGATGCGGCAGTATTTTGCACCCCGCTATACTGGTACGGCATGTCGGCGCAAACCAAAGCCTTTTTCGATCGCTCTTTCAGCTATTACTCCAACGCCTACCCTGAAGCCGAACAGGTGCATCAACGCATGAGGGGTAAACGCATCGGGCTGACGGTGGCCTCGGAGGAAACCTATCCCGGCGGAGCTATGGGGATCGTGCATCAAATTCAGGAATTCAGCCGTTACTCGCATTGCGAGTTCGTCGGGGTGGTTCAGGGCGCGGGCAACAATCGGGGAGAAGTCAGCCGTGATCCACGTAATCCGCTGCAGGCTGCCCGCGATCTGGGCCGTGAAATTTTCACGCGTCACTATTCTGATTACCGGATGGATACGCCGCGCAGCACACAGGTTTGGCAAGATTGACTCAGCAAATGGGGTGGCTCGCTGCCCCTTTATCAAGGTTGCGCAAGCATATGTAGCAAACTATTGCCGACCATTGGCCCACCAGGACAAACGTCATATGATGCAGATGCCAGACCGGCGCGCCAATTAACTCAAAGCGAAACAAGATGTCGAAACAGTGGAAAATAACAGCGGCCAACGCCTGTCTTCATATGTACACCCGGTTGGGCGGCAACTTCCAGCAGAAAGCCAGTTTTAAGCCGGAGCTGACCTTTGAGCGCATCGTTATTTTTTCCACCACCGCCCTTGGCGACCTGATGTTTAATACGCCGGCCATTCGCGCGGTGCGTGAACGCTATCCAACGGCAAGCATCACCCTGATTTCCAGCCATAAAAATAAACAGCTGGTCGCGACCAGCCGTTGCTTTAATGATGTTATTTATTGGGATCATAAAGCCAAGGACATGCTCAGCATTATTCACCAGTTGCGAAAACATAAGCCGCAACTGGCGATCATCCTGCACTCCAAATCCCCTTACGACGTGATTGTCGCCATTACTGCCGGTTGCCAATATGTGTTCAAGGACGCCTACGGCAACAAAGCCACCGGCATGGAGCCCTGGTTGAGCGGCGTGAGCCAAAGTACCGGCGGCCATTTAATTCAGCGCAAGCTGGATTTAGTGGCACAGTTGGGCTGCAAGACCGACAACAGCGAAATGTTTATACCCGTTGAGTTTGCGACGATGAATAAAACCGCAGATAAAATCCCGATCGGTTTTCAAATGGGCGCGTCTGAAACGCTGCGTTGCTGGCCCGTCGGTCAGTTTATTCGCCTGGCAAAACTGTTGCTGGCGCAGTCGCCGCACCATCAAATCGAATTAGTCGGCTCGCCAAAAGAGCTGTCTATAGAGCAAGAATTTATCGCGGGGCTGACAGAGGCCGAACGGCAACGCGTGGTCAGCCATATCGGCAAAACCACCCTGCCGCAACTGCTGGCGGTGATGTCAAACCTGCAGGTATTGGTCACTGGCGACACCGGCCCATTGCATCTGGCCGTTGCCCTGAAAACCCCGACCATCAGCCTGTTTGTCACGGCTAATCCGCAGCACACCGGCCCTTATCAAAATCGCGAACTGCATCAGGTAATGAACGTGTCGGTTGATGCCCAATCGCTCACTACGGCTCAACGCCGCCAACCCCTCAGCATCATCAGTGAAAGTCAGGTATTTGAAAAAGTGACGAACGCGTTGGCCCTAACGCGCCATTGAGGTGGGTTGGGCGAACACCACAGCCAAGGGGAACCAGAACAGGTACCAAAACTCGGCCGGATTCGCGATAACAAACATGCCCTGTGAGCAGTAGAAGATCAGCATAAACAGGTATAACGCTGCCTCCAGCCGCCGTCCGGCCCTGAGATGGCGCACGGCAAGCCGCGCGCCAAACGTCAGCAACGTGATGAACAGGCAAAAGCCCACCAGCCCGCCTTTGAGCAACGCCCCCAGATACAGGCTGTGAGTCGTATGAATAAACTCGCCGGTATAATTGGTAAACGTCAGTTCTTTATCAAATCCATAGCCGAAAAACGGCGCCTGTTCTATCAACGCCAGGCTGTGTCGCCAGATGCTCATCCGCACAAAGCTCTGCTGATACAACTCGGCAAAACGCGTAATCAGTATTTCCCCGATGGATGACCATAGCACCATGCCTGCGGTAAATATCGTCATCGCCACAATGCGCATGGCCAACTTTTTATTCAGCGCACGGTAATGCGTGGTTAACGCCAGCGCCGCCATTAAGGCAATCAAAGGCCCGCGACTTTGTGTCAGCACCATAAAGGCAAAAAACAGTGGGATCGTCAGCAGGACCTTTTTTTGTTGGGTTTCACGAAAAACCATCAGGCTCAAAATAATGCCCAATGCAGCATAACCGGCAAGATCGATCACATTACGCGGGCCGGGATTGGCGTCAGACGTTTCTCTGAGGGTATAAATTTGGTGGTAATCCCCCCATGTCAGATACAGACAAAGCAAGGTGATACCGGCAATCACGGCACAAAGTAACAGATTACGGCGAGGGCTATCCAACACCGAGACCCACAGGCCGAGATAAATCAAAATATAAGCGCTATGCGTCAGAGCAGACAGCGCATCTTCCGGTGTGCCTCCCCAGAAATTACTGGCGGAGTAGTACGCCAAAAAATACGCTGCCAAGGCTATACCGATGAGTGCAGCACGCCTGCCAAGCCAGGCCTGACGGAATTCCGGTCGGGTGGCCAGCGTCAGCAGGAAAAAAAATGCCGAGATATGAAATAGATTATTCACCCGGGTATGACCGCAAAAAATGGCGCTAAAAAATAAAAAGACCAAAAAAGCGTAAACAGCAATCAGGTTGGCGACATCAGTTTTTTTTGAAAAAATCACTGCAATCAACCTTTTCAAAAATACGGGTATCTATGGCGCTCGCCAATGAAAAATTCTTTACGGCGATATTGTTGATTCTCATTCTTTCAGCGGCGTGGCTAAATGCTGGAATGATCATATCTTCAACCTTTTCGGGTAAAAATGTCGGCAGTTTGTTTTCTGGCGTTTCATAGAAACGTGGTAAATGGAAATTGTTCATATCCAGCCCGGCAATAAATATCTGTTTAAACCCCAGGAAGGCGATGATCTGAAACGCCCAATACACCACCGTGCCGGCATCGCAAATGCCATGCCGAATATCATGACTAAAGCCAATGGATTTACAGACAGAGGAAAAATGAACATCACAGTCGTGGCGGTAATGATCCCACAGCGCCAGAGGATTTATTCTTGGGCTATAAATCTTGAAAGCTGCATCTTCGATGACGGCGAACTGGCACTTCACGCCAGCCAGCGTGAAGCGATCGATTATTTTCGCCACGCCGTGGACCGTAGTGAACAGGATTAAACCCGTTGCCAGAATGATCTCTTTAATAATGTCAGGTCGTTGATCGATAAATCCCATATCGACAATAACATAAAAGCGAAAACTCACCTTCGAGCTTAAGTAATAAGCGCCATTGACCCCGAGAGCCGGCATTTCAGGAATATCGCCAAAGCAAATGGAGTTCACCGATGGCCCAGTGGCCGTCAACAGTATTGGCCCTTGGCAACTGTCTTTCAGCGCGGACAACCCGACTATAGGAACAATCTGCTTTTTATAATGAAGTACGACAACCTCTCCACTGGCAGCACGTTCTATTTTTACATAGGGCCAGAGATTTTCATTATGCCGGTAGGGGCGAGAATGTGAATAACGGTATATCTGCTTAAAAAAACTTCCCATCGCGCCCATGTCCCATCAAAAATACCCTCAGACCTACAAAGATTTTCTGATCTTAATTAAATCCATTGATGGGTCGAGTATCGGAGCATTCATGACGGCGAGCAATTTATGCAATTTGAGTTCTTCGTTATAATTCCGACAAGAGTTATGTCGCTTTGTTAATAACGTTAAAGATATGCCTTAAAAGGTAATTATTATCTTAAATTGCTTGGGGGCGAAAACTTTCGCCCCGGTTTACACGGGAGTTATCGGCGGAAGGCTTACCGATCGTCGAAGGGTTCACCCAGAGTCAGCATCAGCCGGTTAGCCCAGGCAAAGAACGCCGTCGACTGCACCAGGTCCAGCAGCGCCAGCGCATCCAGCCCCTGCGCACGCAGCAGTGCCAGATGTTCGGCATTAACCTGTGGCGGCGTAGCGGACAACGCCGCGGCAAAGTCTATCTGTGCCCGCCACGGCTCCCCTTGCCCCTCACTCAACACGTCCCCCGGAGCCACATCCAGCAGACGTTGCACCTCGTCCGTCTGTTTGGACAACTGGGCCGCCTTGCGTGCATGCACCGAAGCGCAATAGATACAGCCATTCACCTTGCTGGCCACCGTCGCCGCCAGTTCGCGATCCTTACGTTCCAGCCCGCCTTGCGTATAGAAAATGGCCCGGTCCGCCAACGTTCTCTGCTCCAGCACCGGATGGTTACGCGCCAGCAAGCGGAAATAATCCGAGTCACCATGCCCGAAACGCGTTAACAACGCCTGGCCTGATGCATCAAACTCCGTTAGCGGTTTGGCGGCGATCCACGGCTCCCAACCCAACTCCTGACGGGTGAACTTTGGCGGAGCATGTCGGCCGCCCAGGGTAGCGGACTCGGTACGCCAACTGCCGGCGCTGACGGGAGAAGCACTGCTCCTTTCGACCGGCTTGCCACCCAGCAGCCGATAGCCCGTCAGCAAACGGCTTTGGAAGCTGACAAAAGCGATCAGTTGCGACAGGGTGACAATATCATCCAGTGACCAACCGGCCTGCTGCAATGCCTGCAAATGCTGCGCGTCAGCACTGGCGGGTTTGAACGCCAGCCGTTCGGCGTGATCCAGCGCCGCCTGCAAACGCGGGCTATCCTTTGCACCGCCCTGCTGTTGCAGCAACGCCGCATAATGGGCCGCCAAGGGTTTATCCGCATGCCATTCGCTGATGCGCTGTGCAATTTGCAACCGCTGCGCTACGGGAAAATCGCTGGCATCAACGGGAGCAAACAGCGCCAGGTAGCTGGCCTGAATCGCGTCTGTCGCCGCCTGCCGTGTCGCCCTGGCCTGCGCCAGTTCGGAATCGGGTGCGATCTCTGCCAGCACGGCCAGTAGGTCGTCATTATCCAATGTTGCAGTCATACCTTTTCCTCAGCGTGATGTTCATAAGAGATAGAGACGGGAGTGCGACGTTGCCAGCCCAACTCTGGGGCAACGTGGCGGGCGAGTAACTCGATAGAGCGCAGAATGTGGGTATGTGGCGGATCGATGGAATGCACCTGGAAGGCCAAATCGGTCACCCGCGCCAACGCGCTGTCTTTCTGCAACGAAGCAATCACCTGATCCGGCGTGCCAAGATGCACGTCAAAAGCACGGATCAGCCCATCGAGCGATTCGTCAGAGGGTCGGTGGCCGCTGGCGCGCAGGCGTTCAAGCCCACGGCCCAGCCCCTGTGCAGCAAAGTCCCGCGCCTGTTGGCTATTATCGGTCACCAAGGCGGTGCGTGAGCCCATAATGCGCGGCGCGATGCCGGGCGGTAGCGCCGCCAGATAGGCGTCAATAATCGGGTTCTGCAATTCGTCCAGCGGCAGATCTGGCGCATCCTCCGGGCGCGGTTGCGTGCGCGACAGCATTAAGCCATCGCCGGCCCGCCCCGCGCGTTCGCCCCCCTCGACAGAAAAGGTCGCCTGCCACACCCGCTCTGCCAACTGTGGCGCAGCCGGGTACAACCGGTTATCTTCGCCACCCAATGCTTCACCGCGCCAGGCGCGTAACAAGGTGTTGAAGTTGTCGGCAAACACCGCGTGGCGCTGCTGAGCATCAAAACCGAAGGCGCTGAACGAGGACGGTGTCCCCCCGGCGGCAATCCCCACCTCCAGCCTGCCGTCGGACAGCAGATCCAGCACTGCAGTATCTTCCGCCACACGAATGGCTGACTCCATCGGTAGCGTGATCACCCCGGTTCCCAGTCGGATATGACGAGTTCGTGCCGCCACCTGCGCCAGGAACACCAAGGGTGAGGGCAAACCGCCTTCATCTTCATGAAAATGGTGCTGCGCCACCCAGGCACTATCAAACCCGACCCGTTCGGCATGCAGGATTTGCTCTGTCGCCAACCGGTAGCGCTGTTGCGCGCTGCCCTGATCCAGCAAGCGGGTGAAAAACCCCAGTCTTTTACTGCTCATAGAATACGTCCTCACTCTTGGGCTGTTCGGCATAAAACTGACGGCCGGGAATGGCCTCAATCAACTGACGGGTATAATCGCTGCCCGGCATGGCGAACAGCTCGCCGGTCGCGCCGCTGTCCACCTGTATCCCCCGGTGCAATACCGAAACGCTGTGTGAAATCTGCCGTACGGTGGCCAGATCGTGTGAGATAAACAAATAGCTCAGCCCCAGTTCCTGCTGCAAATCCTGCAACAACCGCAGGATCTGCGCCTGCACCGTGACATCCAGGGCCGATGTCGCTTCGTCCAGCACCAGTACCCGGGGTTGCAGCACCAGCGCACGGGCAATCGCCACCCGTTGGCGTTGGCCGCCAGACAGTTCGCGGGGTTTACGGCTCAGCAACTCGTTCGGCAGCGCCACCCGTTCAAACAGTTCACGTACCCGGCGATAGCGCTCGGCTTTGCCCAGCGGCTCAAAGTTCAGCAGCGGCTCTTCAATCACCTGATACAGCGTCTGGGACGGATCGAGCGAGCCGAACGGGTTCTGGTACACCAACTGAATGCGGCGACGGAACTGCCGCAGCGCGTCGCCCTTCAGTTGGGTGAAATCAACGCCGTCGATCATGATTTGCCCGGCGTCGGGCCGTTGAAAACCGAGCAGGCAACGCGCCAGCGTGGTCTTGCCGGAGCCAGACTCCCCCACCAACGCATGGGTGGTGCCACGCGGCACGCTGAACGACACCTGATCCAGCGCACGGTAAGTTTTGCCACCCACACCGGCCAGGCGGAAATCTTTCACCAGCCCATTGACCTGGATTGCCAGCTCTGGCGAACGGTGACGGGGTTGCACCGCCGCCGTACGGGTCAGCGACGGCACGTCGGCAAACAGCCGCCGGGTGTAGTCGCTGGCGGGTGCACGCAGCACTTCGGCGGTCACGCCCTGCTCCTGCACCCGGCCATGGCGAAACACCAGCAACCGGTCGGCACGTTCCGCCGCCACCGCCAGGTCGTGGGTCACCAGCAGTACCGCGGTACCAAATTCCTGCCGTAACTCGTCGATCAAATCAAGAATGCGCTTTTGTACCGTGACATCCAGCGCGCTGGTCGGCTCATCGGCGATAATCAGCGCCGGCTGCAGTGCGATAGCAATAGCGATCAATACCCGTTGTTTCATACCGCCGGAAAGTTCATGCGGATACTGACGCGTCCGCAGCTCCGGGTGTGTCAGGCCAACACGGGTCAGTAATGCCAGGACACGCTGCTGCACCTGTTTGCGTGGTAACCGACGGTGAATATTGAGGATTTCCGCTACCTGTTCGCCGATGGTTTTCACCGGATTGAGCGAGCTGGAAGGATCTTGCGGGATCAAACTGATTTGCGCGCCACGCACCGCGTCCAGACGTCGCGACGACCAATGGCTAATATCGGTACCGTTGAGACGGATAGCGCCCTGCTCCAGACGGCCATTTTCCGTCAGCAGGCCAATGATCGCCTGAGCGGTAGTCGTTTTGCCTGAACCGGACTCACCGACCAGCGCCACCACTTCCCCAGGCTGAATGGCGAACGACACCTGATGCACTACCCGCTGGCTGCCGGTTGCCCCCTGATAGGCAATCGACACCTGCTCCAGTTCCAGCACCGGCGTAGCCGTCGCCTGTTGTAATACCGCCCTGGTACTCATGGTTGCGTTCTCCCCAATGCACGGCTGATGCGATTGGCCGCCAGCACCACCGCCACTACCACCAACCCCGGGAAGGTGGTCAGCCACCAGGCGGTGGAGATATAATTGCGCCCTTCGGCGATCAGCAGCCCCCACTCCGGCGTCGGCGGCGGAGTGCCATAGCCCAGGAAACTCAGGGTAGCGATCGCCAAAATAGCGCTGCCAAACTGCAGCGCCGAGAAGGCGATCACCGACGTCAGCGAGTTCGGCAGGATGTGCCGCCACAGCACCGCCCAGAAGGTGCCGCCGCTGCCATAGGCCGCCTCGACGTAATCACTGTGGCGCACCCGCACCACCTCGGCACGTGCCAGGCGGGCAAAGTTGGCGACCGAAGTAATACCGACGGCGATGGCGGCATTAACCGTGCCAAACCCCAGCAAAATAATGATGCTCAGCGACAGCAGCAGGCCAGGAATCGACAGCAACACGTCGACAAAACGCATCACCGCCTCGTCCGCGATGCCCCCCAGCGCACCGGCAATCAGCCCCAGCGCAGTGCCCAGCAGCAGCCCCAGTGCCACCGCCACCAGCGCGGCGGACAGCGTCTGCGAGGCACCATAGACAATGCGTGCGTACAGGTCGCGACCCAGTTGATCCGTACCCAGCCAGTGTGCGCCACCCGGTGCCAGGCGCTGCGCTCCGGCAATGCCTTCAATGCCGCTGTATGCGGTGAATAACTGAGGGGCCAACGCCCATAGCACCGCAATGGCGATCACCCCCCAGGCCAGCAACAACGTCAGCGGTACCCGACGACGGCGCGGACGGCTGGTGGATAAGGTTCCTTCGCTTTCAAGACCGCCCAGATCGCGTTCAGGCACGCCCGTTTTTTCAAAGGAAATACTGCTCATACGGCGGCTCCTGTATGGGTTTTCAATCGTGGGTCCAACAGCGGGAACAGCAGATCAACCAGCAGGTTGAGAGTGACGAAAGCGGCGGCGGAAATGACGACAATCGCCTGCAGCACCGCCACATCCTGGTTCAGAACTGCCTGTAAGGTGAGTTGGCCCAGCCCGCTACGACCAAATACGGTTTCGGTAATCAATGCCCCGGCTATCAATTCACCCAGCAGAATGCCGGCGATGGTCAGCGCAGGCAGCATGGCGTTACGCGCCACATGCCGCCACAGCACCCCGCTACGGCTGGCACCTTTAGCCCGAGCTACGGCGACAAACGGTTGAGTTTGCACCTGATCAATGCTGCGGATCAGGATCTGCGCCAAGGGAGCGGAGATCGGTACCGCCAATGTCACAATCGGCAGGATTAACCCCTGCCACTCACCCGGGTTGATCACCGGGATCAGCTTGAGTTGGAACGAAAACACCTGGATCAGCACAATCCCCAGCCAGAAGGTCGGCACCGAGACAAACAACGACGGCAGCGACTGCAGCGCCGCTCTCAGCCAGCCAAAGCCGGTCAGGTTGGAGATAAAGGCAATCGCCAGCGCCAGCAGCAGCGCCAGCGTGAAACCCAGCACCGCCAGTTGCAGCGTGGCGGGCAGGTTGGTGGCCAACAGCTCGGTCACCGGCACCCCAGCCTGAATGGAATACCCCAGATCCCCACGCAGCACGTTGCCCAGCGCATGCAGGTACTGCTGCCACAGCGACACATCGGCACCATAGGCGGCACGCATATCGGCTATCTGCGCCGGACTTAACCCCATATCCGGATTTTGAAATTTAATCAGGATGGCATCGCCGGGCAGCACCTGCAGCAGGAGAAACGACAGGCTAAAGGTCGCCCACAGCACCAGCAGCGCCTGCCCAATGCGCCGCGCCAAATATCGGCTCATCATCGCCCCCTTAGTGTTTCTCTAACCAGGCGCCGTAAAAACTCGGGCGACCGACCGCTTCGAAACTCACCCCCTTCAGATAAGGCGCACCGGCAAACACCTGCGGCTCCTCGAAGAACGGGATCACGTACGCCTGATCGAGCAGGTAATTTTGCGCCTCACCGGCAATCTGCAGGCGTTTTTGCGGGTCCACCTCAGAGGCGATGCCCAGCAGCAGCGCGTTCAGCTTGTCATCTTTGAATGCGCTGTTTTTGCCCGTCCCGCCCTGCTGCAACAACGCATCGCGGTTAGTCGGGTAGAACTGGCTTTTGATCACGTCCGGGTCGGCCCGCCCCACTTCCACCACCGCCGCCGGGGTTTTCTGCGGATCGAGGTTATCCGCCACCCGGCTGCCGGCGTCACCCGCCAGAATGTTCAAGCGGGCACCAACCTTGCCCCACTGCTGCGAAACCAGTTGCAGCACCGCCTTGTTCTGCGGTTGCGGCAGCGATTCGTAGATATTCAGCAGCAGCTTTTTACCGTCCTTCTCGCGCAGACCGTCACTGCCTTTTTTCCACCCGGCCTCATCCAGCAGGCGGTTGGCCAGTTGGGGATCGAACTTCAGCTTGGCGGACAAGTCGACAAAACCGGCGGCGGAAGAGGCAATGACCGATTTGGCCTGCGGATAGTTAACCGAGAACAGCGTATCGACAATCTGCTTGCTGTCGGTGGCGTGCAGCAGTGCCTGACGTACACGCAGGTCGCTTACCAGTGGATTGTCCGGCCGGAAGGCCAGGCTATCGTTGACACCGCGCGTGGGGGCCGCGTAAATCGTGAAGCCCTGTTCCTGCGTCTGCTTCTCGTCGTAGGCCTGGATCTGGCGAATAAAGTCCGCCTGCCCAGCCTGCAATGCGCCGATACGCACACTGTCTTCCCCGGTGACAATCACCTTGATAGCGTCCAGATTGGCGCGCCCTTGCTGAGCCAGTTTGGTCGGCCCCCAGTGATAGTCTTTGCGAACGCTCAGGCTGACCTCTCGCCCCAGCGTTTCGCCGCTGACCACAAACGGGCCGGAGCCGATGATATGCCGTGCGTCGCCCAACTCATCATAACTGCGGTTCAAAGTGCCAAGCGAAACCAGGCCCGATCCGATGGTCGCGGTACCCTGCAGGAAACCCGGTGACGAGTGCTTGAAGTAAAATTTGACGGTTAGCGGGTCTATCACTTCGCTGCGGTCGTAATTATTGATGACCTCCGATACCGGCAGGCGTTTCTCTTTATTGCCCAGGCCATAAGTATCGAAGTTTTTCGCCACCGCGTTGGCATCCAGCGGTGTGCCGTCGGAGAAAGTCACGCCAGAGCGCAGCTTGAAGGTGTATTCGGTTTTGTCGGCGTTGCTGCTCCAGGACTCGGCAATCCACGGCTCAATCTCCAGCGTTTGCGGATTCTGGTAGGTCAGCTTGTCGGTGATTTGATTAAGGATACCGCCATTGGGGTAAAAGCCGCCGGACGGGGGATAAAGATTGGTGTGCGCCTGCTGTTCCAGGTAAACAAGCGTGCCGCCCTGCACCGATGCCAGCGCCGGACTTATCCCCGCCGCCAATCCCAATGCCAATGCCACTGTTATTCCACTGGTTAATCGATTGAAAGAGAAATTAAACATAGAGTGCCACGCCTTCTTTATTTCGGAATGTTATGGGTTAGATAACAAACCAAATTGGCGGGGAGTTGAACGAACTAATTTCGCTAACCAATGGCGGAAAATGCACAAGGCGTCTGCGGTTGGCAGAGTGCGTGTTTTGTTATAACGTATCAGAAATTAAACCGGGAAGACGAAAATGAAAATTCAGCTCTCGCTGTTGTTCCTTGGCCTATTGGCCGGACAGGCCGCCGCGTTTCAGTCCAAAGTGCCCGAGACGCAGCCGGAACGGGCACGTACAGCGGAAAATAACATTGAAAATAAGTTTTACGGCTTCCATGCGCTGGACGCGCAAGCGGTCAATATCGGCACCTGTACGGCCCTGCCGCAGGCCGGATGCCAATGTGCTTTCTGCACCCTGCTGCGGCAGGCCGGGCCGGCGAAATAATCGGTCCGGATCAAACCTCAGCCCAGCTCATACTGCACAATCAACTGCCCTTTTTTCATCTTTAACCCAGTAATCTTTACCTCACCCAGCTCGCTCAGTGAAGGGACATGGGTACCGCCGCAGCCATAGGTAGGCAATTCGCCAAACCCTACCTGGCGCAGGCCGTCAACCGCCAGTTGCTTGCGCGGGAAATCCGCCGCGATCAGTCGCGCCAACTCCGCATGCAGGAAATCCTGATCCAGGGTTTGGGGTTCAGCGCCCGGCACGAAGGTAATGCGTCCTTCCCCCGGCCAGTGGTGCGCCTTTATCGGCTGCCAGCCGCGCGTTTCACCCAACCAGCCAATCACATGTCCAGCGGAATGCCAACGGGTATGCAAGCGGCGCAGTTCGCCATCCACCTGCACGCTCACCGGCCCTTCTGGCAGCGGTTCGGCGGTAAAGTGCAGCACTTTTTCGCCCTGCTGCGCCACGCGCAGCACCGGGACAGTACCGAGCAGGCCGCCGTCGGCCGGTTGCCCGCCACCTTGTGGGTGGAACAGCGTGGCGTTCAGCTCTATCGCGTATCCCCCCTCTTCAACCGGAGTACAGGCCAGCACCTGTGCTGTGCCCTGTAAGTCATCGCTGTAATAATAAAGCCGTTCGGTCATGGTTTTTCTCCTGGTTAGTGGCTCCATTATATTCATGCCATAATCAAAGGATAATCCATCCAAGATACAATGGACCTTTGCGCTGTGAGCACAAATCTCTCTCATTCACTGCTGGCCGAAATGGCCGTTTTTGTTCAAGTCGTGGAGAGCGGCAGTTTTTCCGCCGCAGCCCGTAGGCTGGGCACTTCCCCTTCGGCTGCCAGCCGCAGCGTGGCCAAACTCGAACAGGCGTTGGCGCTGCAACTGTTGCACCGCACCACGCGTAAGCTGCGCCTGAGTGAACAAGGTGAAGAGGTGTTTCTGCGCTGTCGCAGCATGTTGGACGCGGCGAACTCGGTCATGGCGTTCAGCGGGCGCGGGGCGGTGGAACCTGAAGGACTGGTCAGCGTCAGCGTCCCCAAGGCGGTGGGCCGCTTTGTGTTGCATCCGCACATACCGGAGTTTTTACGCCGTTACCCCAAGGTAGACGTTCGCCTGCGGCTGGAAGATCGCTATATGGACCTGATTGACGATCGGGTCGATCTGGCGCTGCGTATTACCGAGCGCCCTTCTCCCGGCTTGATTGGCCGCCAATTGATGACTATCGAACACCTGCTGTGCGCCACTCCCGGTTATCTGACGCAGCAGGGTACGCCGCAGCACCCGCAGGATTTGGCGCAGCACAGCTGTATCTATCTGGGGGAAACGCCCAACGACGCCCGCTGGAAATTCCGGCGAAACGGTAAATCGGTGACGGTAAACGTGCACGGGCGTTATGCTGCCAATCATACCGGCGTGCGGCTGGATGCGGTGAAACAGCACATTGGCATTGGCAGCCTGCCGTACTTTACTGCCCGGCAGGCGCTGGACAGCGGTGAAGTGGTGCAGGTGCTGCCGGAATGGGACTTTCTCAGCAGCTACCACGGCGGGCTGTGGTTGCTGTATGGCCCCAACCAGCACTTGCCGCCCAAGCTGCGGGTGTTTATCGACTATCTGGTTGCCTGTTTGGCAAAAGAGCCTCAGCTAAAGCGCCTTACGTAGAGTAATGTTAATACGGTGCGGCCCCACCAGTGAATGATAGCCCTCTTTGACCGGCATAATGCCGTGAAAACACAGCCGTGACGGGCCGCCCCATACCACTACGTCACCGTGTGCCAAGGGTATGCGCTGGGCGCGATCGCTGCGCTGCATGCCGCCAAACTGGAACACCGCCGGTAATCCCAGCGAGACGGAAACGATCGGCGAGCCAAAATCATGCTCGTCCTTATCCTGATGCAGCGATAGCTTGCTGCCCGGATCGTAGCGGTTCATCAGGCAGGAATCCGGCACGAAAGGAGCAAAACCCGCCTGCTGCGCCGCCTCATCCGCCAGTGCCATCAAAATAGCCGGGATCGGCGGCCAGCGTTTGCCGCTGCGCGAGTCGCGTTCGGAGTAACGGTAACCCCGGCTGTCACTGCTCCAGCCGTTGCCGCACCAGCTCATCGCCACCGACATCACGTGACCGCCCGGCGTGGTCATATGCCGCCACGGCACCTGGGCGATCACCCCATTCACTGCCGCCAGCAACTCCGGGCCGTGATCGCGTACAAAGCCGTGCATCACCACCGCGCCAGGGGCGATCTGCTCCCGCCACGGCGGCGGCACCGAGTCTTCAAAAAGATCGAGGGTCATCGCATAACACCTGTATTAATACACAGTATTTATTTTAACTCGCCACTGCCGATTGTCCAGTGTGATACGCGGCATTGTTGTCAGCACCAAACTTCACTAGAGTGGGCGGCAATAAAATCAATAACTTTTCAGGACAGTCTGTGATTAAAGGAATAGCGCTTTCCGTTATCGCCTCGATATTGTTCGGCGTGATGTATTACTACACTTCCACTCTGACGCCGCTCGACGGTGAACAAGTGTTTGGCTGGCGCACCCTGCTGACGGTGCCGTTTTTGACCCTGTTCATGGTGATTTCCGCCGACTGGGGCAAAGTCAGCGAAACGCTGCGCTGGATAAAACAGCGGCCGTACCGCCTGCTGTTTCTGCCGCTGAGTTCGGCGCTGTTGGGAGTGCAGCTGTGGTTGTTCCTGTGGGCGCCGCTGCACGGCAAAGCGCTGGAGGTATCACTGGGCTATTTCCTGTTGCCGCTGACCATGGTGCTGGCGGGTCGTTTGATCTTCCGCGACAGGCTTTCATTGCTGCAAAAACTGGCGGTCAGCTGCGCGATTATCGGCGTGGGTAATGAGCTGTATCAGGTAGGCGGCGTCTCCTGGACCACGCTGGTGGTGGCGCTGGGTTATCCGCTTTACTTTATTTTGCGCCGCCGTTTTGGCACCGATAACCTCGGCGGGCTGTGGTGTGAATTGACTTTGATGTTACCGGTGGCAGCCTGGTTCGCCTTCGGGGGCAACGGGCCGCTGGTGGCGCTGAGCATCAGCCCGGCGCTTTATTGGCAAATTCCCTTGCTGGGGGTGATCAGCGCCGCCGCGCTGGTGTGCTATATCCTGGCCAGTCGCCTGCTGCCGTTCAGCCTGTTCGGCCTGTTGAGCTATGTGGAACCGGTGCTGTTGGTGATAGTGGCGCTGCTACTTGGCGAAAGCATCGGCCGGGATGAATGGCTAACCTATATTCCGATCTGGCTGGCGGTGCTGTTGCTGGTATCGGAGGGTGCTGGTCATCTATTGCGCCGACGGCGGATAAAATCAACTACGTGACAGTGCAACGCATTTATTACATTGATTACATACAAATAAATGTAGTGACATCGTCACTTTCATGCCAGTAGCGGCCACTAAAGCGTCGGCCGACATGGCAATCCGGCGTGAGGTGTTTTAGCAGTTCCAATGCAAAGGTTTGTTGCTGTGCATCAACCGCCACCAGGCGTGCATCGAGAAAATCAAAATAGCTACGTACCTGTGGGTACAAGGCTTTGAACAGGCTTTCCTTGGCGGAAAACACCAGCGTCAGCAGCCGGTTAAATGCCTGAGGTTGAGCGCGCAGGTATTCGTATTCCGTCTCGCTGACGATAGCCCCCCCACAGCTCTTCCGCCCGTGCCGCGGGGATTAACGTTTCAACGTCCAGTCCCACGCCACCCCGCCCGCTCTCCCGGTGTACGGCGCAGAGCGCGGTATTCGCATTATGGCTGATTGCCCCTGCAATGCCCTGCGGCCATTGCGGCGCACGGTCCTCACCGCGTAACACAGTGAAATCCGCGAAACCCAGCGGCGCCAGCAACTCCCGCGCCAGGTAACGCCCGGCCAGGTACTCCGCCCGCCGCTTTGGCACGGCACGGGCCAGATGATCGGGCAATGTCATGCTGATTTCGTCGAAACAGCCGTCCTGATAATCGGCCAAAGAAAAGCGGCAACGGGCAACCTGCCCTGGGTAATCATCCAGGTTCAGCCATTCAATAGTGGGGATAAAGGAAGAGAACACTTGTCGTCCATGTCGGGTGGTAGCGATGGAGCTTCAGTTTTTGTCATCAACGTCATGACGCAACGCATGGAGCTGGATCAATAACTCCGGTAAGGCCGTTTGCACCGTCGCCCAAACCACATCGAGGTTAATATCAAAATAACCATGTGCAATACGGTTACGCATACCTCGCATACTACGCCAAGGTATTTCAGGATGCTGCTGAGTAAACAGCTCATTATTGTCCATCACTTTTGTGGCGGCTTCACCTATGATAATCAAGCTCATTATTACAGCCTGCTGGGTGCGTTTATCGTCAAGAAAATCTTCTTGGCACACACCATCAACAAAACTGCATGCATCTGACGCAGCCCGCACCATATGGGCAAGATAATCGCTAAGTCGATTTTCATTCATACCGGTTGCGCCTCGGCAAGAACCTTAGCGCGGAATTTGACTGGCAAATCGCCAGGTGTCAATAGGTCAACCTGAATACCAAGCAAAGCCTCAAGTTCAGCCTGTAAGCCGCCCAAGTCAAACAGGGTCGCGCCGGGTAGTGCATCAACGAGCAGATCAAGATCGCTGCCGTCACTGTCTGTTCCATAAAGTACCGAACCAAAAACGCGTGGATTGGCAGAATGAAAAAGCCCCACCACCTCACGAACAGCATGACGTTTTTCAGCAAGTGCAATTGATGGCCGCATTGGTTAACCCTCCCAGGCGAGACTTATTGAAATGCTAGGTGATTGGCGGGGGTGTTTCAAGCGTAATCATCCAAACAGGATCCTCTCCCCCGCAGTCGGGGAAGAGGAATGGCGGGATTACAAAATGCCTTTCATGGTTTTTTCGAAGTCGCTCCAGGCGCAGTAGCCTTGCTTATCGACCGGGCAGCCTTTCAGCGCCAGCGTCACGCGCTGCGGCGGCGTTTTCAGCGTCAACGGGCTGGCATTGCGCAACTGGTCAGTGGATTGATAGACGTACTCAATCTTCAGCAGGTCGCGATCGTTTTTCTTGTCGTGCCAGCGTTGGAACACCAGCTTGCCGCCAATCGGCGTTTTCTCATATTGATGCGGCAGTTGATATGGCTGGAACTCCATCGCCGACAACAGCGAAGCGATGTTGGAATCGTGGCCCACCAGCACCGTCACTTTCGGTGAGTCCGGCTTGCGCTCGCCAATCAATACGCCGTTGATGTAGGTCAGCAGTGGCTTGGCCACGTTCTGCGCCACTACCGGCGAGGTAAACAGCGAGTCCTGATAGCCGTCTTTCAGCTGCGCCAACTGTTTCCACTGCTGCGGCGTGGTAATTTTGCCCCAGGCCACGTCCTTCATCGGGAAACCTTCGTAATATTGCAGCATAAAGGCATCCACCAGCGAGTTCCCCACCCGCAGCGGGCCGGCGACACCCGGCTCTTTGCCCGGCACCGCGCTCATTTTGCTGGCTTCTTTGGTCAGATCGCAGTGCTTGTCGGTTTTACAACTGCTGGAGTCTTTGTAATCGATGATTTTCGCCAGCTGTTTATAGGCCGCATCCAGCTTCAGCGAGGCCAGCTCTTGGTTCATCGCCCCCAGCGCCTGCTGATTGAAAGCGTCGCTGTTGTCGGTGATGATCGGGTTGAAGGTCGGATCCATCTCCCCCATTTTGTCCTGATGATGCACCCTGATATCACAGCCGGGGAAAGCGCCGTTGGTAAAGAACTGCGCGGTTGCCACCGTGCGCTGCAGGCTGTTGGCATAAACATAAACGCTACCGGCCGTCGGGCAGCCTTCCTGCGGCAGAACCCCGGTTTGCTTGAGCCAGGCGTTAAAATAGTGGCCCATATACACTTCCAGCACCCCGCCCTTGGTGGTCAGCAGGCCACCCGGCGTGTCCCAGGCCGGCCAGGCCTTGGGGGTGGACTGTGCCAGCACGCTGCCGTTATTGGCCAGCGGCGCACGCAGGTTATGGCGACTCATCACCAGTACCTGATCCAATTGATAGTCGTTGGTTTCCGCCAGGGCAGTCCCGGTGATGAATAACGGCAAACACAGCAATAAGGCTTTTCTTTTCATCCGCAGAGGCTCCAGGAATATGATTATTTTTAATGTGTTAGCTTTAGCGTCGTTATGATGGCGAGGTTAACGGGGAAAGTGTGTGATGGGTATCACAAGGAGAGGTCTGCCCAGCGACCATCCGCAGATGGCCGCCGTTAACTCAAGAACTTACAACCACAAACGCATGATTGGCCAACCGATCAACAGCAGCGCGGCGATATACACCACGCCGAGAATCCCCCCCATGCGCCAGTAATCTTTCGACTTCACGTAGCCGCAACCGTAGATGATCACCCCAGGGCCGGTGGCGTAAGGCGTCAGCACGCCCATGATGCCGATCGACAGCACCAATAACATCGAGAGTTCCTCCATCGGCACCCCCGGTAACCCCTTGCCCACCGCCAGGATCACCGGCAGCATGGTAGCGGTGTGTGCCGACAGGCTGGCGAACAGGTAATGAGCAAAATAGAACACCAGCACCAACGCCACTACCGTCATATTCGGCGAAAAACCGTCCAGGTGGGTACTCATTGTCTGAGCGAACCAGTCGATAAAGCCTGAGCGCGTCAGGCCATTGGCCATCACCACCAACGTCGCCAGGTTAACCAGCGTGTTCCAGGCACTGGAATATTTGGTGATCTCCTTCCATGACACCACGTGCAGCGCCAGCATCAGGGAGACCGCCAGCAGGCAAACCGTGGTGGCATCCAGCAGCTTGCCGCCAAATACCCACAGGCACAGGCTGAGCAGCACCAGGCCAATCAGCGTGTATTCCTTGCGCGTCAGCTTGCCCATCTCGCCCAGCGCGGTGTTGGCCCAGGTCGCTACTTCGCGGCTGTGGGTCACGCCCGGCTTGTACAGGTAATAGGAGATCAACGGCGCGATAATCAACAACAGCAACCCGACCGGCAGGAAGGCCAGGAACCATTGCATCCAACTGATATGCACCCCGGCGATCTTGCTGACGAATTCGATGCCCAGCACGTTGGGCGCGGCACCGGTGACGAACATCGAGGAACTGATGCTGGTGCCGACTACCATCATCCACATCAGGTAGCCGCCGATCCGGCGCGAGGAGGGATCATTGGGGAACGAGTCAAACAGCGGCGGCAGGTTTTTCACCACCGGGAACACGGTACCGCCGGTACGCGCGGTATTGGACGGGGTAAACGGCGCCAGCAGGATATCAATGATTACCACCGCATAGCCCAGCGTCAGGGTACGTTTACCCATAAATTTCACCAGGAACAGTGCGATACGCCGCCCCAGCCCGGTAGCCTCGTAGCCGAGCGCGAAGATAAAGGCCCCGAACACCAACCAGACGGTGGTGCTGGAGAACCCGGCCAGCCCCCATTTCAACGCTTCCTTACCGGCCTTAAAGCCCGGTTCCGCCAGTTCCTGCGCACCGAACAGCACCCAGTTGGCACTCAGCACGCTGAGGGTCACGGCGATAAAGCTGATCGCCGTCGCCGGGATCGGCTCCAGGATCATGCCGACTATCATCGCCACAAAAATGGCAAAGTAACGCCAGGCCTGCGGCGGCATGCCGTCCGGCGTGGGTATCCATAACAGGATAGCCAGCACCAGCAGCGGCGTCAGCGCTTTCCAGATTTTTTCCTTGGTTTCGGACATAAGTTTCTCCAGAGACGGGATATTGTTTTTAGTTCGCTAACTGCGCCAGCAGCCAGGTGACGATTAACAGGTCGGCGCTACCGCCGGGGCTGAGGTTGCGCGTGATGCAGTCGGCGTCGAACTGGCGCAGGCGAAAGATGCCCTGCTCGCCCTGCGCCCCGCCCTGATCCAGCAACTCTGCGGCACGTTGCTGCAACCAGCGCAATCCTTCGATGCCGCCGCGTGACGCGACGTTGGTGTCGTCGTTGTGCGCCATCAGCCACAGCAGGCTGTCCATCAGCGCCGTCTGCTCATCGCAACCGGCAATCAGCCGTTGTCGGTACAGCGGCAGCGCGCCGTTAATCACCCGCTCGAAGCCGGACTCGGCTTCGCCGCGAGCGCCGCTCAGGCCATGCTCGGCGAACAGTCGCTGCCCGGCAGTCTGCAACGCGTTGTGTTGCTGCAGCTCCCGCGCCACCAGCCCGTGACATAGCCTTGCCACCTCGGCGCATAGGGTTTTGGCGTCAATGGGCTGTTGTTGCTGGTAACGACGGCCAAAGGCGGCACACAGCAGGCCGAGCGAAAACACGCTGCCTTTATGGGTATTGACGCCGCCGGTGGCCTGGAACATGTGGGTTTCACAGGCCAGCCCCAGCGGCCGCAGTCGTAATAGCTGTTCGGCGGCCGGACGGAAGGCATCGTCGCGGCCCTGGCGGATAAACCGCGGCAGCCAGATACCAATGGCGCGGGCGCTACGGTAAAAATGACCGAGGTTCATATCCCGATGAGCCCCGTTGTTGTGGCGATCCACCAGCCCCGGCTTTGGGGTCAGATTCACTTCCACCAACAGCGCGCGGTAGGCGGCATGGGCGAAGTCACCGACCTCCGTTTGCGGGGCAAACTTGACGGGTTCAGCGGGGAGCGAGTGCATCATTGAGCATCCTTTCCATTTCCTGCAGTAGCTGTTCACTGCTGTGCTGCCGTTGACGGGCGCAGAGTTTGGCCGGTTGGCTGCACAACAGACAGCGACGCTCCGCCAACCCCAGATCGCGGCGCGACAAAATGCGCCCCTGTGAGTCCAGCACGTCGATATCCCACAGTCGGCCAATTGGCTGCTGCACTTCCAACTGGATGGCGCAGTCTTTCACCCGCTGTGCGTCGGCCTGCAGCGCCACGAAACCCTCGCAGCCGGTCGATAGCGCCAGCGTTTCAGCCTGCAGGCAGTGCCAACCCTGTTCAGCCCACATTTGCTGCAGCGCCTGCCAGCCCAGATTGAAGATATTGCGCGTCAGCGCGCTGTCTTTTACCGCGCCGGGCACCACCAGCGTCAGCACCAGCAAGGTGGACTGATGCTGCGCCAGCCATGCCTGCTGGCGTGCCTGGCGGCATTCGCGGCTGGTCAACAGTTCCGGCAGGCTGACTGCGCGGTTGGCGGCCAGTTCGGGAGGGAGGCTAGCCATAGGATTACTCCGCCACCTGATGCACCACGTCGATCACCGAACCATCGCGATAGCGCACTACCGCCACCACCCTGTCGGTAAAGACGATCGGTGCCGGTTCACCGGTCAGCAGCAGCGCGCGCTGACGCAGCCAGTCGATGCTGACCACCGGTAAACCGGCTTCTTGCAACCGCTGCGCCAACTCCGGCCGCGCGGGATTAACGGCAATACCATGATCGGTAACCAGAATGTCGATGCTGGAGCCAGGCGTGACACAGGTGGTGACCTGCTCGACCAGCGTTGGGATACGCCCGCGCACCAGCGGTGCCACGATGATCGCCAACCGCGCCGCCGCGGCGGTGTCGCAGTGGCCACCGGAAGCTCCACGCAGCAGGCCGTCGGAACCGGTCAGCACGTTAACGTTAAAACCGGTGTCGATTTCCAGCGCGCTCAGAACCACCACATCAAGTCTGTCGACCGAAGCCCCCTTTGAGCTGAAGTTGGCATACTGATTGGCGCTGATCTCTATGTGATTGGGGTTACGCGCCAGCGACATCGCCGCCGCACGGTCAAAGCTCTGCACGTCCAGCAAGCGAGCGATCAGCCCTTTTTCATGCAAATCCACCATGGTCGAGGTGATGCCGCCTAATGCGAAACCGGCGCGAATGCCGCGCGCGCGCATTTTGTCTTCCAGAAAACGCGTCACCGCCAGTGAAGCGCCACCGGTGCCGGTTTGCAGCGAGAAACCTTCGGTAAAGTAGCCGGAACCGGCGATCACTTCAGCGGCCCGGCGGGCAATCAGCAGTTCACGCGGGTTGGAAGTCATGCGTGTGGCATCGGCACCAATCTTGTCGGCGTCGCCCACGCGCTCAAGTTGAACAATCAGATCCACCCGATCCTGCGCCAGGCTGGCCGGATGATGCGGATAAGGCACAATCGCCTCGGTCAGCAGCACCACGGTGCCCGCCGCGTCGGCATCCACTTTGGCGTAACCCAGCGAGCCGCAGCAGGCTTCGCCGCTGTAGCCATTGGCATTACCGAACTCATCGCAGGCCGGTACCCCGAGGAAGGCAACGTCGATACTCAATTCGCCGGACTCGATCAGATTGACCCGACCGCCGTGGGAGTGGATTTGTACCGGCTCGGCCAACAGACCGCGTGAGATGGCGTCCGCCAGCGGGCCGCGCACGCCGGAGGTATAAATGCGGCTTACCACCCCATTACGGATATGGCCGACCAGCGGCGCATGGCATTCGCTGAGCGAGCTGGAAGCCAGCGTCAGGTTGCGGAACCCCATCGCCGCCAGCGTTTCCATCACCTGATTTAGCGCCAGATCGCCACCGCGAAACGCATGGTGGAAAGAAATGGTCATGCCGTCCTGCAATCCGCTGCGGCGCACCGCCTGTTCCAGCGTGTCGCAGCGTTTGATATCGCGGGGTTTACGCGCCTGCTGGTTAGCCTTGGAGGAATCCTGATAGCAGCGCAACTCCGCCAGGTTGTTCAGGGTCATCAATCGTTGTTGGCGTTTCATTATGCTTCCTCTCCATGCTGAACCGAGGCTTCGCGGATGCCGGAAAGCGCTGCACGCTGCAGCACCAGCCGTGCGCGTTCAATCACCGGGCTGTCGACCATCTTGCCGTTGAGCGACACCACGCCGCGCCCCTCCTGCTCCGCCGCCGCCGCGGCGTCCACCACCCGTTGAGCGTGAGCCACCTCTTTGGCGGTGGGCGCATACAGGTTGTGCAACAGTTCAATCTGCCGGGGGTTAATCAGGGATTTGCCGTCGAAGCCGAGCTGTTTGATCAGCGCCGCTTCCTGCAGGAAACCGGCTTCGTTATTGGCGTCGGAATAGACCGTGTCGAACGCCTGAATGCCTGCCGCCCGCGCCGCCTGCAGCAATGAACAACGTGCGAACAACAGTTCGATGCCTTCCGGGGAACGCTCGGTACGCAGGTTGCGCACGTAGTCTTCCGCACCCAGCGCAATGCCGATCAGCCGTGGAGAGGCATGGGCAATCGCCACCGCCTGAGTAATACCCGCCGCCGACTCAATCGCCGCCAGCAGGCCGGTGCTGCCGACCGGGCGTCCGCAGTCGGCTTCGATGGCGGCAATCTCGCGATCCATATCCACCACGTCCTGCGCGCTGTCGGTTTTCGGCAGGCGCACAATGTCCGCCCCACCCCGCACCACCGCCTGCAGATCCGCCAGGCCGTACGCGGAATCCAGCGCGTTAACCCGCACAATGGTTTCCACTTCCTGATACAGCGGATGTTGCAGCGCGTGGTAAACCAGCCGCCGCGCCGCGTCTTTTTCGCGCAGGATCACCGAGTCTTCCAGATCGAACATCAGCGCATCGGCCTGATAGATAAAGGCGTTGCTCACCATCGCCGCATTGGCGCCGGGCACGAACAGCATGCTGCGACGCAGGCGGTGTTTATTCAGCATTTTCATTAGGCACTCCCCATGGCAGTTGGCCATTGTCGCTGGCACGCATCAGCGCAGTTTCCAGCCGGGCCCGCAGTACGCAGTCGAGCGCCCCTTTGTCGTCCACCATCACCTGCACAGGCTCCACCTGGTAGTGCTGCAGCACCTGCAACAGCGTCTGGCGGATGGCTTCGCCAAACTGTTTTTCCACGCTGCTGGCGATCAGCAGGTCGTGTTCCGGCCCCTCGGCGGGGGCGATGCGCACCATGACATCGCTGGATTCCAGCGTGCCGGCCATTGCTTCTCGGATAATTTTCATCTTTCACCTGATTGTGCGGATTCAAAGGGGGTGGCCGCCGGTTTGGTCCGGCGCTGCGTTTGCAAATCTTGCAGGTAATACAGGGTGTCCGGTGGCACCAGCGGCGCGGCGGCGTGAAAATCCCCCGCGGCCAACAGCTTGCGCACCCAGGAGGCGGAGATTGCCGTGCCCTGATATTGCAAACGCTCAATTTCTACCAGCGCGATTGGCGGGCTGGATAACGCCGGGGTTTCCAGCCAATAACGCATATCGCGGTTGTACTTCGCGGTGACCGCGCAGAATGGCTCGTTGCCGACAAAACGGTGGGTGATGCCCAGCGCGGGTGCCAGATACTGACGAAAGATCTTCAGATCGATTTCGGTGTAGCAGTCGTCGGCAATACCCTGATCTTTAATGAAGTAACAGGGGAAAGTGGCGCGGGAAATGACGTATTGCGAGCCTTCATGCACCCTCAGGTTGGCAATGTCTGCCGTGCCTGCCAGCACCAGTCGCCGCCGGTCTTCATAGCTGAAACGCGAGGTGTTTTCCTTGACCAAAAACAGGTGCAGCCAGTCGCACTTTTCGGCCGCCTGGCGCACCAGATATTGGTGACCACGGGTAAAGGGGTTGGCATTCATCACAATGCTGCCAATGCGCTTGCCCGGCTGCCGCTGACCCGCCAGTTGGGCGGCATAGCGCTTCAGGCGGCACGGGCTGTTTTCCATCAGCACCACGATGCCCGGTACCTGGGCTATCGGATAAAAACCACACTGGCGGAACAGCGGTTCATTTTGGATTTTGGTGTAAATAAATAGCTGGGTGTGGTGGCGCTCATAAGCCAGATTCACCAGTTCGGTCGCCAGTTGCAGTGCCAAGCCTTCGCCGCGCATTTGTGGGCTGATGGCAACGCATTTGATAATATTGTCCGCAATACCGCCGCAGGCGACCAATTTATCGTTCTGTGTAACGGTAATAAATATTTCAACCGTCGTATCAATATTCAGATCGTTACTCCGCAGGAAGGCATTAATCTGCGCAATACTTTTATGATCTGATCTTTTCACTCGGTCAAATACGGCATCGCCCAACATGGCACACTCTCTGGGTTAACTAATAAATAACAAAACAAACAAGGAAGAAACATCAATTAACATTCTTAAGCGTCATTAAAACCTTAAAAACCATAAAGATAAAACCGTTAAAACCATCAACTGAATTTAATGAAACGATAATAATCATAAAAAAATAGCGAATTATTGACCTATTTCACAAACCCCTCCCGGTTAATAAGTTATTTAATGTTGTTTATTTACTTAATTATTTTTATGGTGTTTATTATTGAGATAATCTTTATTTTGAGTGGCAATTAACTTACATTTTATTAGCATGTTGATTGCATATTGAAAGACGTCGGGGAGACGAGATTCACTATGGAATGGTTGAACATACTGATCGTCGAAGATGAGACGCCGCTGGCGGAGATGCATGCGGAATTTATCCGGCAGAATGGCGGTTGCCGGCAAATCTGGCTGGCCGGCAACCTGGCGCAAGCCCGTATGATGACCGAGCGCTTCAAACCGGATCTTATTCTGCTGGATAACTTCCTGCCCGACGGTCAGGGCATTGAGCTGCTGCGTGAGCTGACCCTGAATGGTTATGCCGGCGGCATTGTGTTTATCACCGCCGCCAGCGATATGGACACCGTCGCCGAAGCGCTGCGTTACGGGGTGTTCGATTACCTGATTAAACCGCTGGCCTATGATCGTCTGGCCCACACGCTGCTGCGCTTTAGCCAGCGGCGTCAGGCGCTGAAAGACAAAGCGCGACTTAGCCAACAGCGCATCGATCAGATGTTCAACACCTATGCACGCGGTGAACAGCAGGCGGCCCTACCCGCGGGCATTGATGAACTGACGCTGGTAAAAATCCGCGCCTTGTTCGAGATCCCTTCCGCCAGCCACACCGCTGAAAGCGTTGCGCAAAAGATGGGGTTAAGCCGGACCACCGCACGCCGTTATCTGGAGTTTTGCACCGCCGCCCAGCAGCTGCGTGCAGAAATCATTTACGGCAAAGTGGGCCGTCCGCAGCGGATTTATCGCCCCAGCCTGCCAGAATAAGCGGTTATTTGATCGGCCCTGCAAGGTTGAATGTAACCGCTTTACTTTTTGGGGACTCATCAGCATCTTATTCGGCATGATTCCCCTATAATCTGCCGACAGGACGATCGCCGATGAGTAGCCTGCCCCCTCCTTCCCTGAAAGACCTCCTCGCCCGCCGGGACTGGCAAAATCCGGCCTGTACCCATTATCAGCGGCTGGCCGCACATCCGCCTTTCTCGAGCTGGCGCAGCCTGAATGCCGCACGTGATGATAAGAGCAGCGAGAGTCGGCAAATATTGAACGGCGACTGGCAGTTCAGCTATTTCGATAAGCCCCAGTCGGTGCCCGACAGTTGGCTGCAACAGGATCTGGCCGACGCCGATCCCCTCGCGGTGCCGTCCAACTGGCAACTTGCCGGTTATGACGCGCCGATCTACACCAACGTCCGCTACCCGATCCCGGTCGATCCGCCGCGGGTGCCGGAACATAACCCGACCGGCTGCTATTCGCGGCAGTTTACCGTTGACCCTGCCTGGCTGGCTGAAGGCCAGACGCGCATCATTTTTGACGGCGTCAACTCGGCGTTTTATCTGTGGTGCAACGGCCACTGGGTCGGTTATTCACAGGACAGTCGCCTGCCCGCCGAGTTTGATCTCAGCCCCTGGTTGCAGGCCGGTGAGAACCGCCTGGCGGTGATGGTGCTGCGCTGGTGCGATGGCAGCTATCTGGAAGATCAGGATATGTGGCGCATGAGCGGTATTTTCCGCGACGTCAGCCTGCTGCATAAACCCGCCGCGCACCTGAGCGATATCCGCATCACCACCCCGCTGTATGACAGTTTCCGCCGTGGCGAACTGGTGGCGGAAGTTCACATCAACCAGCCCGCACAGCACCGGGTACTGTTGCAGCTATGGCGTGATGGCCAGTTGGTTGGGGAAAAAACTCAGACATTCGGCAGTGAAATTATCGACGAACGCGGTGCCTATGAGGATCGCACTACCCTGCGCCTGCCGGTGGAACAACCATTGCTGTGGAGCGCGGAAACGCCAGCGCTGTACCGCGCAACAATCACCCTGCTGTCGCCGGAAGGGGAAATTATTGAGGTGGAGGCCTATGACGTCGGCTTCCGTCAGGTGGAAATCAGCAATGGGCTGCTAAAACTTAATGGCCAGCCGTTGTTGATCCGCGGTACCAACCGTCACGAACATCATCCGCAGCACGGTCAGGTGATGGACGAAGCCACCATGCGCCATGACATCCTGCTGATGAAGCAACACAACTTCAACGCGGTGCGCTGCTCACACTACCCGAACCATCCACTGTGGTACCGGTTATGCGATCGCTACGGGCTGTATGTGGTGGATGAAGCCAATATTGAAACCCATGGCATGCAGCCGATGAACCGGTTGTCTGACGATCCGCTGTGGTTGCCGGCAATGAGCGAACGCGTAACCCGCATGGTGCAGCGTGACCGCAACCACCCTTGTATTATTATCTGGTCGCTGGGCAACGAATCCGGTCACGGCTGCAACCACGACGCACTGTATCGCTGGGTGAAAAGTCAGGATCCTACCCGCCCGGTGCAGTACGAAGGCGGGGGGGCCAATAGCGCCGCCACCGATATTATCTGCCCGATGTATGCGCGGGTGGATCAGGATCAACCATTCCCCGCCGTGCCCAAGTGGTCAATCAAAAAGTGGATCGGCCTGCCGGATGAGCATCGCCCGCTGATCCTGTGCGAATACGCGCATGCGATGGGCAACAGCTTCGGGGGTTTTGACCGCTACTGGCAGGCCTTCCGTCAGTATCCGCGCCTGCAGGGTGGCTTCGTCTGGGACTGGGTCGATCAGGCACTGACCCGCAGTGATGAAAACGGCAACCCATACTGGGCCTACGGTGGCGACTTTGGCGACACGCCAAACGATCGGCAATTCTGCCTTAACGGTCTGGTATTCCCCGACCGCACACCCCACCCTGCGCTGTTTGAAGCACAACGCGCCCAACAATTTTTCCAGTTTTCCTTCGACGCCGAGACGCTGACGCTGACCGTCACCAGCGAATATCTGTTCCGCCAAACCGACAATGAACGGCTGAACTGGCGGCTGGAACTCGATGGCACGGAGCGTGCCAGCGGCAGCTTCGATCTCAACCTGCTACCGCAGAGTAGCGCCAGCTTCCCACTGCTCGAGCGCTTGCCGATGCTCCATCAACCCGGCGAACTGTGGCTGAATGTCGAAGTGGTACAACCGCAGGCCACCGACTGGTCCGAAGCCAACCATCGCTGCGCCTGGGACCAATGGTTGGTGCCACGCACGCTGCATTTTGCACCAGCGACAGCGGACGGGTCAGCGCCACAGCTGAGCCAAAATGAGCAAACTATCGACATCACCCATGGCCATCAACGCTGGCAGTTTACACGCCACGACGGCTGCCTGAGCCAATGGTGGCAACATGACCACCCTCAACTGCTGACGCCACTGCGCGATAACTTTATCCGTGCGCCGCTGGATAACGACATCGGCATCAGCGAAGTCGAGCGCATCGATCCCAACGCCTGGGTAGAACGCTGGAAGCTGGCGGGAATGTATCGGCTGGAGGAGCGCTGCACGCTGTTGCAGGCCGATCAATTGAGCGACGGCGTACGGGTGGTGAGTGAACACCTGTTCGAAGCCGAGGGGCAAACGCTGCTGCGCAGCCGCAAACAGTGGCTGTTCGACAGCGAGGGCGCCGTCAACATCAGCGTCGACGTCGATATCGCCGCCAGCCTGCCGCCACCGGCACGTATTGGCCTGAGCTGCCAATTGAAAGAAATTCATCCACAGGCGCAATGGTTGGGGCTGGGCCCGCATGAGAACTACCCGGACCGCCGCCTCGCCGCGCAATTTGGGCGTTGGCAGCAGCCGTTGGAAGCGTTGCACACGCCGTATATCTTCCCCGGCGAGAACGGTCTGCGCTGCGAGACCCGCAGCCTGCAGTACGGTGGCTGGCACATCGACGGACGGTTCCACTTCTCGCTCAGCCGCTACGGCCTGCGCCAGTTGATGGAATGCAGCCACCAGCACCTGCTACAACCGGAAGCCGGCACCTGGCTCAGCCTGGACGGTTTCCACATGGGGGTGGGCGGTGACGACTCCTGGAGCCCGAGCGTTAATCAGGACTACCTGCTCAACCGCAGCCATTACCATTATCAACTGCGTCTAAAACGCGCAGAACGGAGCTAAATCTGCCAAAAGCTCAACGGGTTGCGCATTCTGTAAGCAAACAGTCACAGAATGCGTAATCCACCTTTGACATGCTGCCAACACCCCGTTATGATTCCGGCCGTTCAAACGATTCCTCTGTAGTTCAGTCGGTAGAACGGCGGACTGTTAATCCGTATGTCACTGGTTCGAGTCCAGTCAGAGGAGCCAAATTAGAGAAGCCCGCTTAAGGAAACTTAAGCGGGCTTTTTGCTTTTGTTTTGGTGGATGGCTTCTACGAGCGAATAACGGACATTGTATCCCCGATAAAGCCAGGGAGCAGCGTTGTCCCATTACCCGTTTTGAGATGATGATTTTTCAGGCAGGGTACTTTATGCTGGTTAAACTCCCTTTATAGGATATAACCATGATAACCGTAGAGAAATCAGATCCATTTTCTTCAGAATCCCATCGCTTAATCGAAATGCTGTCCGCTGAACTTGCCGCTATAACTGGCGATAATGGCAAAACCAACTTCACCGTTGAAGCAATGAATGATGACAAAGCATTATGGGTATTGGCAAAGAATGCCCATGGGGATGCGATAGGATGCGGCGCAATCCGGCCATTAACTCAAAATACAGCCGAGATTAAAAGAATGTTTTCAGACCAAAGCTTGCCAGGCGTGGGTAGTGCTTTACTTACTTTTCTGGAAACCTCCGCAAAACAAATGGGATATCGCGAGTTGAAACTGGAAACCCGACATATCAACCGTCGGGCTGTCAATTTTTACGAAAAAAATGGATATGTCCGTATTGAGAATTATGGCCCATATATAGGTAGAGAAGAAGCTGTCTGTTTCGCAAAGGCATTGTGATGATTGTATTTGTCGGCCCTGACGTCCGCTTTTGGCACAAAGCAGACTGTTAAAACTCTTTGAACACAATCTCGCTTTGAGCTTTTTTATGCTCGTTCTGGCTATCGGTGCGACACGAAATCAGCTTGCTGTTTGCCGCAGTCCTGGGTTATCTGTTTCTCAGTGAAATACTCACGTTCAGCAAAATACTGGCGAGCACGGTGAGTGCTACCGGCACGCTGTTGATGGATTGACGATCACTGGAGGACTTGAAATGCCTGACTCCCCTACTATTGCTCTGATTGGTCCCGGTGCGATTGGTACCACTATCGCTGCTGCATTGCACGAAGTCGGCCGCACGCCACTACTTTGCGGGCGCACCGCGCACCCACAATTAATTCTTCGTTACGATGAAGGTGAAGTGGTGGTTCCTGGTCCGGTATTGAGCAGGCCGCCGACCAGCACCCAACCCTTCGATCTGGTCTTTGTGGCGGTGAAAACGACCCAGGTGGCTGAGAGCGCCCATTGGCTTGCCGCGTTATGCAATGAAAACACTGTCGTGTGTGCGCTGCAAAACGGCGTCGAACAGAAAACTCTGTTGGAACCCTATGTTAACGGAGCAACGGTACTGCCTTCGGTCGTATGGTTCCCGGCACAGCGCGAACCAGATTCCTCTGTCCGCCTGCGGGCTAAACCGCGTTTGACACTCCCGGATGTGCCGCAGGTAAAACGGGTCGTTGATGCGCTCAGCGGTAGCCGCTGCAGCGTTGAGTTGTCATCCGATTTCCTCTCGATCGCCTGGCGCAAACTATTGCAGAATGCGGTCGCGGGCCTGATGGTTCTTGCAAACCGCCGTGCGGGAATGTTCTCACGCGGGGATATCACGAAACTGGCACTGGCTTATCTGCATGAATGTCTGACTGTCGCACGTGCCGAAGGTGCGGTTCTTGGCGATAACGTTCCACAGGAGATCGTTGACGGTTTTCATCGTGCGCCTGCGGACTTGGGTACCTCCATTCTCGCCGATCGCCAGGCCAATCGCCCGCTGGAATGGGAGATACGCAACGGCGTCGTGCAGCGTTATGGTCATGCGCAGGGTATTCCTACCCCCATTAGTGACATCCTGGTTCCTTTGTTGGCAGCAGGAAGCGAGGGGCCGGGTTGAAGCGCTAAACACCAACTGCGTTTGTAGGGGGCGTTTCTCAACGCTTTTTGACCCGTCACTGCCCCCACTATCGACACTTCCCCCCTCTCCACCCCAGATCATGAAGATACCTCATGTGGTAATGAAATTAAGTCGCTTTCACTCATTCCGTGGCTCTGGCATAAAAGATGCAATGTTAACTTACTGACAACATGAAGACTGATGAATGAGAAACCCAGTAGTTTCTGGAAAATCAAAAAGGTAGATTCAGTTTTCATGCCAGAACTCAGGGTGCAAGATCACGATGAACAAAGATTTTAGATTTACCATCAAGAGCAGTAGTTTCGATGAAAACTATAACCCTTCCGAAAATACGCGCATCACGACCAACTTTGCCAATTTGGCCAGAGGCAAGAACCGTCAGGAAAACCTGCGCAATACTCTGGTGATGATTGACAACCGTTTCAACAGTTTGGCGCATTGGGATAACCCCAAAGGCGATCGTTATTCTGTCGAACTTGAAATCATTTCTGTTGAGATGAACATTAAAGACAATGACAATAGCTTCCCCGTCATTGAAATATTAAAAACCAACATTATTGATAAAAAAACCAACAAACGTACGGAAGGTATCGTAGGGAATAACTTCTCTTCTTACGTGCGAGATTATGACTTCAGTGTGTTGCTGTTAGAGCACAATAATAACCAACCCGGATTTAGCATTCCAGATGACTTTGGTAACTTGCACGGAAACATCTTTAAATATTTCGTCAACTCAAATGAGTACAAGGATAATTTCACCAAGTCGCCGGTAATATGCTTAAGTGTTTCGAGTAAAGACACCTATTATCAGACCGGAAATGAGCATCCTGTATTGGGCATAGAATACCAGCAAAACGATTCTTCTTTGACTGAAAAATACTTCAGCAAGATGGGCCTGCAGGTCCGCTATTTTATGCCGAAAAATAGCGTTGCGCCTTTGGCATTTTATTTTTCTGGTGATTTACTCAGTGATTACACCGATCTTGAACTTATCAGTACCATCAGCACGATGGAGACGTTCCAAAAGATTTACCGCCCTGAGATTTACAATGCAAACTCTGCAGCCGGACAATACTATCAGCCGGCCCTGAATCACCAGGATCATTCATTAACAAAAATTGTTTATGACCGTGAAGAGCGTAGCCAGTTGGCTATTGAGCAGGGGAAATTTACTGAAGAACACTTTATCAAACCCTATAAGACTATTTTTGAGCAATGGTCTGCTCACTGCGCGCTTTGATTAACCCAGAATAAAAGGTCATTCATTATGAAAATATTATTACCTACTTCGACTGCCGGCAGCTTACCCAAGCCTTCCTGGCTGGCACAACCTGAGACACTTTGGTCACCCTGGAAACTGCAGGATGAGGAACTGATTGAGGGTAAACAAGATGCCCTGCGTTTGTCCCTGGAAGATCAACAACGAGCAGGCATTGATATTGTCAGTGATGGCGAGCAAACGCGCCAACACTTTGTCACTACCTTTATTGAGCACCTGAGCGGCGTTGATTTTGAAAAACGGCAGACGGTTAGAATTCGTAATCGCTATGATGCCAGTGTACCGACGGTCGTCGGTGCGGTGGCCCGTCAAAAGCCGGTGTTTGTTGAAGACGCCCGTTTTTTACGTCAGCTAACCAAGCAGCCGATTAAATGGGCCCTGCCAGGCCCAATGACGATGATAGATACGCTTTATGATAACCACTATAAAAGCCGCGAAAAACTGGCCTGGGAATTCGCTAAAATTCTCAACCAGGAAGCCCGAGAGCTAGAGGCGGCCGGTGTCGATATTATCCAGTTTGATGAGCCGGCATTTAACGTTTTCTTTGATGAAGTGAATGATTGGGGCATCGCCGCTTTAGAAAGAGCCATCGAAGGGCTTAAATGTGAAACGGCTGTGCATATCTGCTACGGGTATGGCATCAAAGCCAATACCGATTGGAAAAAAACGCTGGGGTCAGAATGGCGGCAATATGAAGAAGCTTTCCCCAAACTGCAGACATCCAATATCGATATCATCTCACTGGAATGTCATAACTCGCATGTTCCAATGGACTTGCTTGAGCTGATCCGCGGTAAAAAAGTGATGGTCGGTGCCATTGACGTGGCAACCAATGCCATAGAAACACCGGAAGAAGTCGCCAATACTTTACGCAAGGCACTGCAGTTTGTTGACGCCGACAAGCTCTATCCTTCAACCAACTGCGGCATGGCTCCGTTGTCTCGTCGGGTAGCCACGGGCAAGCTCAATGCTTTAAGCGCAGGCGCGGAGATCATCCGCAGAGAACTCGCCGCTAAATAACCTCACAAAATTAGAAAAGCAGGCTTCTCCGGAAGTCTGCTTTTGGTATTTTAGCCAGGCGTTACCGTTCAGGCTTCACTGATTGCTCTCAGCGAACTGACAACCTCACGCGCTTCGGCGAACAGTTTTTGGTAGTGGGCCTCGCCGTCGGTAATCCCCTCCTCTACGCCAATCGTGTTATAGAGAAAATCGATCCTCGTATCCTCCACACCCAGATACGCCATGCTGCCATTAATGTAATCGGTCATGTTCTTTTCCCAGCCGTACTTGATGAATCCTGACTGCGAACCGCCCTTTTCCCTGTATGAGGCTTGTCACAAAACGCGCATGAAGTTTTAGCGTCCAGCGAACACGTCAGAATACGGCAATCATTGTTAATGCCCCGTTACAGCTTATCGCATTGAATTGTTAACGTTGATTCATGCGGCAAACGCATCAGCTGATGCGTTTATTGCGCTTATTTACTTTATTGACCTGATCCAGTCTGCAGCAACAGGCGCAGCAAAAGCGTCAATGACAAACTGGAGATTAAGATGCATTCCTCTAACGCCCCCATGACCCACCGGGCAAGAATCAGCGCGATACTGCGAGTTACCTCCGGTAACTTTCTGGAGCAGTTTGATTTTTTCCTGTTCGGGTTCTATGCCACCTACATCGCCCATACCTTTTTTCCGGCCAGCAGTGAATTTGCCTCGCTGATGATGACCTTCGCTGTCTTTGGCGCGGGCTTTTTGATGCGTCCTATCGGTGCCATCGTGTTGGGTGCGTACATTGATAAAGTCGGCAGACGTAAAGGGCTGATTGTTACCCTGTCGATCATGGCCGCCGGGACCTTCCTGATTGTGCTTATCCCGTCCTATCAGGCGATCGGGATCTGGGCGCCGTTGCTGGTGCTGGGCGGTCGTTTATTGCAAGGCTTCTCAGCCGGTGCTGAACTGGGCGGCGTATCCGTTTACCTGGCCGAAATTGCCACCCCAGGCCGCAAAGGCTTTTACACCAGTTGGCAGTCTGGCAGCCAGCAAGTGGCCATTATGGTGGCAGCGGCAATGGGTTTCGCCCTGAATGCCGTCATGGAAGAAAGCGCCATTCGCGAATGGGGCTGGCGTCTGCCTTTCCTGTTCGGCTGCCTGATTGTCCCTTTCATCTTTTTCCTGCGCCGCAAACTGGAAGAAACCCAGGAGTTTAACGCCCGTCGTAACCACCTGGCGATGCGCGAGGTGTTTAAAACCCTCCTGGCGAACTGGCAGGTGGTTATTGCCGGCATGCTGATGGTCGCCATGACCACCACCGCGTTTTATTTGATCACCGTGTATGCACCGACGTTCGGAAAAAAAGTGCTGATGCTGAGCGCCTCTGACAGCCTGCTGGTGACCTTGCTGGTAGCGATATCCAACTTCTTCTGGTTGCCGGTAGGGGGCGCCCTGTCAGACCGTTTTGGTCGTAAACCGGTCCTGATTACCATGGCTCTGCTGGCACTGGCCACTGCGTATCCGGCACTTGGCCTGCTTGCTGAGGCACCCAGCTTCTCCATGATGCTCACAGTGCTGTTATGGCTCTCCTTCATCTATGGCCTCTACAACGGTGCCATGATCCCGGCGTTAACCGAGGTCATGCCGACGGAGGTCCGGGTTGCCGGTTTCTCACTGGCCTACAGCCTGGCGACCGCGGTCTTTGGCGGATTTACACCGGTCATTTCTACCGCACTGATTGAGTACACCGGCGATAAGGCATCCCCCGGCTACTGGATGAGTTTTGCTGCACTGTGCGCATTACTGGCGACGTTCTATCTGTACCGTCGCAGTCCATTATCTTTACAAACAGCAGCTTAAATCAGGGATTACGTCATGCAAAAAATCTACCGTTCATTCCTCGCCACGTTGGTGGTTTGCTCTGTCAGTACGGGAGTACAAGCTAAAGAAGTGACCGTCATGATTTCAGGGGGCTTTAAAGCCGCACTGGAAAAACTGGCCCCACAGTTTGAAGCAAAGAGTGGCGACAACGTTATTTTGGTGTCCGGCCCCTCGATGGGTAATACGCCCCAGGCGATTCCAGCACGCCTGGCTCGCGGCGAAAATGCCGACGTGGTGATTATGGTGGGTGATGCACTAAAAAAGCTGGAAAAGGATAACTGGATACAGCCGGGTTCGCGCGTTGAACTGGCCGATTCGCCGATTGGCATGGTGGTCAAACAAGGTGCCCCGATACCCGATATCAAAAATGATGCAGAGCTGCGTAATACCCTGCTGCAGGCTAAATCCATTGCCTATTCTGACAGTGCCAGCGGCAGATATATCAGCAATCAGCTATTCCAAAAGCTGGGTATTGAAGACCAGGTGAAGGAGAAGGCGCATAAGGTTGAACGCATTCCGGTGGCATCCGAGGTGGCGAAAGGGAAATATGCGGTAGGCTTCCAGCAGGTCAGTGAACTGCTTCCCGTCCCGGGCGTAACCTTTATTGGCGAACTGCCTGACAATGTCCAGTACATTACCCGCTTTGCCGGTGCGGTCACCGCCAAAGCCGAACACCGCCAGGAAGGCAAAGCGCTACTGGATTTCCTGTCCTCCCCGCAGGCGCAAAAAACCATTCACGCCACCGGGATGAGAGCCGTGAAGGCTGAACAACCGGCTAGGCAGAGTGATACTGTTCAGTGATCAGTTTTTCCAACTCGGCGGCAAGGTAGGATTGCATACGTCCGCTGCGCCTGATCAGGCCAACGGTACGCTTTACAACCGGGTCGGTCAGCGGCAGGTGAGTCAGCACCGAATGGTCCGTACCCGGCATAGACATGGCGGGTACGGCGGCAATGCCGATACCCGCCTCAACCATGCCCAACATGGTTGTCACATGGCGGGTTTCGCAGAGGCTGGGACGCTCAGGGATAATGTGTGCCAGCATTTGGTCGAGCAGATTGCGGTTGCCGGAGGTCTTATCCAGCCCGACATAATCCTGCTGATAAAACTCGCGCCAGGTCAGGCTTTTTTTAGTGGCCAGAGGGTGATCGCGCCTGCAGGCGGCCACATAAACATCCCCAATCAACGGCACAAATTCGATGTCGGGTTGCAGATTTCTCGCAAAACAGATGCCGAAGTCGGCCTGGCCGCGGGTAACCGCTTCGATGACATTGCCTGCACTGCTATCGATGAGCTTAACGCGGACGCGTGGATAGCGAGCCTGGAAGCGGCGAATCACGTCGGGCATGAAGTAGTAGGCCGCTGAAGGCACCGTGGCGACGGTGACCAGGCCCGTTCTGTCCTGACTGACCTTATTGATATCTGCCAATACCAACTCAACGTTCATCAGTAGTTGCTCTGAACGCTCGGCGAAGGTCTGTCCATAAAGGGTTAGCGTGACGCGCCGGGTGGTTCTGTCGAACAGCTTAATGCCCAGCGCGGATTCCAGCTTCTCTATCCTGCGGCTCAATGCTGACTGCGAAAGGCAGATTGACTCCGCGGCAAGCCGAAAATTACCGTATTCAACCAACGCGCGGAAGGCGTAAAGATCGTTGAGATCAAAATTCACGGGCATAGTGGCAGGCAATCCTTTCAGCAGCGGCAAGGGGGTAAAGGAAAGATGATAGCCACTTATCCGACAACGGCAACACGGCATCAATAGAATAAGGAATTAATCCTGCATCTTGATAACCACTTTTCCCTTCGCATGTCCCTGGGCAAGGTAGGCAAGAGCCTCCTTTGTTTGAGCAAAGGGGAATACCTTGTCGATCACGGGTTTGATTTGTTCGGTTTCCACCAGTTTACCTATTTGGCTGAGCTGACTGCCTTCTGGCCGAACGAAAAGAAACGTATAGGTTAAGCCTCGCTTTTTTGAAAGACGCATAATATTGCGACTCATAAGCCTGAAGATAAAAGTCAGAAAGAAATTTAACCCTCGAGCCCGCGCAAACTTGACATCCAGCGGCCCGATGAGAGAAACAATATTGCCGCCTGGCTTAAGGATCTGGGTGGATTTTTCAATCGTATCCCCCCTGAGGGTACCCAGTACCACATCATAGCCAACCAATACTTTTTCGAACTCCTCTTTTTTATAGTCAACGACTTCGTCAGCCCCCAGACGCCTCACCCATTCGATATTGCCCGCACTGGTTGTCGTCCCCACGGTTGCGCCCAATTGCTTCGCCAGTTGAATGGCAAAGGTGCCTATCCCTCCAGAACCTGCCGGGATGAAAACCTTCTGACCAGGCCGTAGCCTGACACGCTCGGTCAGAGCTTGCCAGGACGTGAGGCTAACCATAGGGAGCGAAGCCGCCTGCACAAAATCCAGATTTGCCGGCTTTATAGCCGCAGCGCTCTCGGGCACCACGGCAAATTCGGCAAGAGAGCCCGTTCCCGTATCGAAAATACTGGCATAGATTTCGTCGCCTGGGGCAAAACGCGTCACGCGACTTCCCACGGCAATAACAACCCCAGACAGATCGCTACCCAATATTGCAGGAAGCTTAAAATGCAGAACCGGCTTAAATATTCCGGTTGGGATCATATTGTCGATTGGATTTAGGCCCACAGCGTAAACTTTAACCAAGACTTCATTAGCCTTGAGCGAAGGATAATCTACGTTATCAAACCCTAATTCAGGAGATTTACCGTAGCGCTTAAAGGTGAAGGCTTTCATCGTCTTATTATTCATTTTTTTTCCCCCTGCCGTGCAGGCAGCTGAACGATTGTTCTGAGCAGGACCCTTTATTGTCTAAAGGGCTTTATATCGCTCTGCGGCTTCAGCTTGTTTGATATCCGATAGCAGAGTCTGACGGGCAGCATCGAGGTTGTCCCAGCGTGCGGCATTCTGCAAAGGTGGAATGGTAACGAGTTCACGGCGATCAAAACCAACCAGAGCCGCATCAACCAATTCACCCACTTCCATCATTTGGGGCAAAGTGTTGGTGTCGATACCTGCACGTTGCCAAATATCCGTGTAAGTCCCGGCAGGGAGCACCGCCTGAACATAAACCCCCTTCTGTGACAGCTCAATATTCATGCCCTGAGACAGGAACAGGACAAAGGCTTTGGTTGCGCCATAAACCGACATTGCAAATTCAGGGGCGAGTCCGACGACGGAACTGATGTTGACGATAGCGCCCTCGCCGGCCAGCACAAACCGTGGCGTCACTGCACCGGCCAGTCGCGTTAAAGCCGTCACATTAAGCGCGATAAGCCGCTCAATCGAATCAGAGGTCTGTTCTATAAAGCTGCCCGACTGCGCGATACCCGCGTTATTGATAAGAATGCCTATCCGCGTGTCATCACGTAAACGAGCTTCAACAGTCGCTAAATCATCCGCTTGTGTGAGATCCGCAGGCAGAACGTCGACAGCAATACCGCTTTCTTGTCTCAAGCGTTCGGCAAGGCCATCAAGTTTTGTCTTGTCGCGGGCGACCAGAACCAGGTCATGGCCCCGGCGTGCGAACCGTTCAGCGTATACGGCACCAATGCCTGTGGAAGCGCCTGTAATCAGAACTGTTGATTTAGTCATAAATTGCCCTTGTTTATTAATGCGTAAATAAAATTCGCAAACTGCGATGTCTGTAGAACCGCGATAGTGGCGACAAAAGGAACAAACGCAATGATGATGATCATAATCTAAAAAGTCAATCCGTTTGATTACGATCATCATCAATGTATACTTGCGACATGCGTTTTAGAAGATGAGGCAGAGCAATGAGGGTTTCTAAAGAACAGGTTCGTGCAAACCGAATACGTATTGTTGAAACAGCCTCAGAGTTGTTTCGTGAGCGGGGTTACGACGGCGTGGGCGTAGCAGAACTGATGTCTGCGGCAGGTTTAACTCACGGCGGGTTCTATAAGCACTTCGGTTCCAAGGCTGATTTAATGTCGGAGGCAATGAGCTGCGGTTTTACGCGCTCAGCAGAAAGTACCGCGGGTGTGAGTCGGGAAAAATTTGTTGAAAGCTATCTCTCCCGCCAGCATCGTGATGATAGGGGCAAGGGTTGTGTGATGTCGGCACTAGGCACCGATACGGCCCGCCAATCTGAATCCATTAAGGCGACGTTTGCTGCGGGCATTGAACGTCAGTTGGCCCTTTTAGCCAATGAAAATGGCGAGAGTGACATCACCCGTGCTGACCTGATCGATACCATCGCACATCTCGTCGGTGCTCTGGTGCTGTCTCGTGCCTGCCCTGATGACTCCGCGCTGGCAGATGAGATTCTGGACGTTTGCCGCTCCCGTATTCTCAATCAGAAAGCCCATGAGGATTGAGTTTCCGATTAATCAGTGGAGTTGGCATCCGAAAATCAGGCCATAACAGGCTTATTGTCACAAAGATCACCCGGCAGGTGATCATCCTGTTTATCACTATTCGATACACCTGCCCGGCCTTCCCACCAGAAAACCCTATCAATCAACAACAATTCAATAGTCACAGACTATTACAACATTCAACCATTCCTATTTTATCTATCTGCATCCACTGACTAAGCTTAGAGTTGAGTGTCAGTGCGAGCCCCATCAGCGGTTGGCGAAAACCTCATCTCTTATTATTGAAAATCAGTTGATTAGAAAAACCATTAGCGCAACACCCGACGCGGGCAGTTACCCGCGATGTCAAGCTAACGGCTCCCCAGGTACCGGCAGACCGGGCCTGGTGAGCGAACCTACAGAAGCAGAGAGCGCATCATGACAACTGAAAGCAAATGCCCATTTTCGGGTGGCGGTAAACCGAACACGCCGCGCCGCGGCCCTTCGAATCAGGACTGGTGGCCCAACCAACTTAGCCTGAAACCGCTGCACCAGCACTCTTCCCTTTCCGACCCGATGGATCCCGACTTCGATTACGCCAAAGCCTTTAACAGTCTGGATCTGGCCGCCGTTAAACAGGATCTGCACGCCCTGATGACCGACTCGCAAGACTGGTGGCCGGCAGACTTCGGCCACTACGGCGGCCTGTTTATCCGTATGGCCTGGCACAGCGCCGGGACTTACCGCATCGGCGATGGCCGTGGCGGCGCAGGTGAAGGTCAGCAGCGTTTTGCACCGCTCAACAGCTGGCCCGACAACGTCAGCCTCGATAAGGCCCGTCGCCTGCTGTGGCCAATCAAACAAAAATACGGCCGCAAAATTTCCTGGGCTGACCTGATTATCCTGACCGGTAACGTCGCGCTCGAATCCATGGGCTTTAAAACCTTCGGCTATGCCGGCGGTCGTGCCGATACCTGGGAGCCGGATGATGTCTATTGGGGGTCGGAAAAAATCTGGCTGGAACTGAGCGGTGGTCAGAACAGCCGCTATTCGGGCGATCGCGATTTGGAAGATCCGCTGGCAGCGGTGCAAATGGGCCTGATTTACGTTAACCCGGAAGGTCCGGATGGCAACCCGGACCCGGTCGCTGCCGCCCGTGACATTCGCGAGACCTTTGCCCGAATGGCGATGAATGATGAAGAAACCGTGGCGCTGATCGCCGGCGGCCACACCTTCGGCAAAACCCATGGCGCAGGCCCGGCCTCACATGTGGGCGACGATCCGGAAAGCGCAGGCCTGGAGCTGCAGGGCCTCGGCTGGCAGAGTAGCTTCGGTACCGGTAAAGGTAAGGATGCCATCACCAGCGGCCTGGAAGTCACCTGGACCACCACGCCGACCCAGTGGAACCACGACTTCTTCAAACACCTGTTCGAATACGAGTGGGAACTGACGCAGAGCCCGGCAGGTGCCCACCAGTGGGTGGCCAAAGACGTTGGCGAGACCATTCCCGATGCGTTCGATCCGGCAAAGAAACAGCGCCCAACCATGTTAACCACTGACCTGTCGCTGCGCTTTGATCCGGCATACGAGCAGATCTCACGTCGCTTCTATGAGCATCCTGACCAGCTCGCCGATGCTTTCGCCCGCGCCTGGTACAAGCTGACCCACCGCGATATGGGGCCACGCGCCCGCTATCTCGGCCCGGAAGTGCCGGCCGAAGCGCTGATTTGGCAGGATCCGATCCCGGCCGTCGACCATCAGTTGATTAACGATCAGGATATCGCCGATCTCAAAACCAGCATCCTGGGTTCCGGCCTGCCGATCTCGGTCCTGGTCTCCACCGCCTGGGCTTCAGCCTCCACCTTCCGCGGGTCTGACAAGCGCGGCGGTGCCAACGGTGCGCGCATTCGTCTTGCGCCGCAGAAGGACTGGGCAATCAACCAACCGGCGCAATTGGCGCAAACGCTGGCCAAGCTGGAAGAAATCCAGCGGGCGTTCAATAATGCCCAGGCGGGCAACAAGCGCGTCTCGCTGGCGGATTTGATCGTGCTGGCCGGTGCCGCAGCGGTCGAACAGGCTGCAGCCAACGCCGGTCATCCGGTAAGCGTGCCCTTCACACCGGGCCGTATGGATGCCACGCAGGAACAGACCGACGTCGACTCCTTCGAAGCCATGGAGCCGGTTGCCGATGGTTTCCGTAACTACCTGAAGCGCCAGTTCAACATTCCGGCCGAAGCCTTGCTGGTCGACAAAGCACAATTGCTGACGCTGACGGCACCGGAAATGACGGTACTGCTGGGCGGGCTACGGGTGTTAAACGCCAACGTCGGTCAGAGCCAGCACGGCGTGCTGACCCAACGTCCGCAGACACTGAGCAACGACTTTTTCGTTAATCTGCTTGATATGGGCACGACCTGGAAAGCGGCAGGCGAAGATGGCGTGTTCGAAGGCCACGACAGCCAAACCGGCACGCTCAAGTGGACGGCGACCCGCGCCGATCTGATCTTCGGTTCGCATTCCCAACTGCGCGCGCTGGCGGAAGTCTATGGCAGCTCGGATGCTCAGGCGAGTTTTGTATACGACTTTGTCGCCGCCTGGAATAAGGTGATGAACCTCGATCGTTTTGATCTGGCCTAAATGAGAACGGCAGTAACCCAGCCCGCTTAAGGTCACTTAAGCGGGCTTTTTATGGCCCACTGGTCGGGAATAACCGTTCACCAAGAAAATCGATAAAAACGCGCAGTTTGGGCGCCAGGTATTTGCTGGATGGCCAGATAACGCGAAAAGCGCCCTGGTGCTCGACAAACGCCTCCAGCACCTTTTGCAGTTCACCTCGCTGCAACGCCGCCTTCACCATAAAATCCGGCAGGCAAGCAATGCCTAACCCGGCCTGCGCCACGGGCAACAGCGCCTCGGTGGTATTGCAGATCATGGTCGCCGGCAGTTCAGGTAAGGCTTCTCCCAGCAGCGGCCAGGTTTCAAAGCGCCCGGTGGCAGGGAATTTATGCTGTAAACAGGCATGGTTGAGCAAATCCGCCGGTTTCTCTGGCACACCGCGCCGCGATAAATAATCCGGCGACGCCACCAGCACCAGCTGAAAGCCGCCCAACCGGCGTGATACCAACCGCGAATCGGCCGGCTCACCGGTACGCACCACCGCATCAAACCCCTCTTCGACGATGTCGACCATACGATCGGAAAAATCCACGTCCAGTTCGATATCCGGGTACTGATGCATAAAGTCCGTCAATACCGGCATGAGCAACCCACTGACCAGCGGCAGGCTAATGCGCAGCTTGCCACGCGGTGCGGCGCGGCTGTCGACCAGCTCAAGTTCGGCGGCGGCGACCTCCGCCAAAATGCGGCGGCAGCGCTCAAGAAACAGCGTTCCTTCTGCCGTCAGTGTCACACTGCGAGTGCTGCGGTGAAATAAACGCACCGCCAGCCGCTGTTCCATACGCGCCACGCTCTTACCCACCGCAGAAGACGAAACGCCTAACTGCCGCGCAGCATCGGAGAAACTGCGTGTTTCCGCAACCTGCACAAACGCCAGAATGCCATTAAGACTGTCCATCACGCGCGATCCTCTATTCCGGACATTTTTGTCCGATATCTATGGAAATTTAGCCTATTTTTCTCCACTCAGGGAAGGATTACCTTAATGGCAACGCAGTCGACAGCCCATTACCCGGCGCTTAGCGCTGCGCGGCACCCGCTTGCGGGCTTTTTTCACCAGAGACAGATGAGCGCCATGACGCAAATAACCTCCACCGCAGACCGCATCGAAATCCGGGCATGGCTGCAATTACTGGCCGCCTGCCTGACCGGTATCCTGATCCCACTGAGCTTTACCGGCCCGGCGGTGGTCTTGCCCTCCATCAGCCATTCGCTGGGTGGCAGCGCCGTACAACTGAGTTGGGTAGTCAATGGTTATATTCTTACCTATGGCAGCGCCATGATGGCCGCCGGTAGCCTGACCGACATTTATGGCCGTAAACGGGTCTGGTTGTTCGGGCTGGGCGCGTTCGCCATTCTGACCATGATGATCCCCTTCGCCCCGTCGGTGGTGGGAATAGATATTTTGCGGCTGGCGCAGGGGCTGGCCGGTGCGGCGGCTTTTGCCGGTGCGATGGCATCGCTGGCGCAGAGTTTCCACGGGCCGGTTCGCACCCGCGTTTTTAGCCTGCTGGGCACCACATTCGGTATTGGCCTGGCTTTTGGGCCGCTGGCCTCAGGCTGGCTGGTGGTGACCGCAGGCTGGCCATGGGTGTTCTTCGCCACCGCGTTGATTGGCCTGGCGGGATTGGCACTGGTGGCGCTCAGCGCAACGGAATCTCGCGATCCCCATGCGGCAGGGTTGGACTGGCCCGGTGCCATTAGCTTTACTGCCGCGTTGGCGTTGTTCACCTACGCCATTCTGCTGGCGCCGGAAAACGGTTGGGGCAGCCTGTCGGTGGCCGGTTCTTTACTGCTGTCGCTGGCGGTTTTTATCGCCTTCGTACTGATTGAGCGGCGGGTAGCACGGCCAATGCTCGATCTGACACTGTTTCGCAGCCCCCGCTTTATTGGGGTTCAGGTGCTGGCAGCCTCGCCAGCGTTCTTTTTTGTGGTATTGATCGTCATGCTGCCAGGGCGTTTTATCGGTATTGATGGGCAGAGCGCGCTCGAAGCCGGTAAAACCATGATTGCGCTGGCGGCTCCATTGCTGTTCGTGCCCTTTCTTGCGGCACTGCTGGCACACCGTTTTACCTCTGGCGTGCTCTCCGGTATCGGGTTGCTGTTGGTCGCCGTCGGGCTGGCCTGGCTGGGTCATGAACTGACAGCACATAACGGCCACGGCCTGATAGCACCGATGCTACTGATCGGCACCGGTATCGGCCTGCCCTGGGGGTTGATGGATGCCATGGCGGTCAGCGTGGTGGAAAAAGAACGGGCGGGCATGGCCACCGGGATATTCAACGCGGTGCGTGTCTCGGCCGACGGCATCGCCATTGCGATTGCCGGCGCGGTACTGGCCATGCTGATCCAGGGCGGTCTGCTTGCAGCACTCTCCGGCAATGGCGGCACGCAACATTGGGTTGAGGCGGCCAACCGTGCGGCACTGGGTGATTTAAACAGTGCCGCCGCCCTGCTGCCCGGACAACGCCAGTTAATGCTGCAGATCTACGATCAGGCTTTCCGCAACTTGCTGTATATCCTGGCGATAGCCTCTGCCGCCTGCGCGTTACTGATATTTGGGCTATTGGGGCGTTTGCATGCTCACGATAGCGCGGCGGAGTAACCGGCCCCGCCGCAGCTGTTTTACTTTTTCGCCGTTTGCCGCCCCAGGTGCCGCAGGTCAAGCGACAGGAAGTGGTGTACCACCGGTTTCTCCGGGCCGATATGGAACTGCAGCGCCTCTTGCTGCAAGTCCGCATCGGCATGCGAAACCCGCTGGTGCTGGCGCAAGTGTTCGGCCCAGGACTCCACCATAAACCACTCCATCACGCACTGCGGATCGGCGGTATGTTCGGTCAACCCCCAGGCATAAGCACCGTCACGGCGACGCACCCGTGAAAGCCGTTGCAGCGTGCGCAGAAACTGCGGGCGATCTTCCAACCGTACAAGGTATTCCACCTGGATCATCACCGGCCCGCGATCGTTTTCAACCGGGGTATTGAGTAAGGGCTCCGGCCAGTGGTTTGACGGTTGCAGGTCGGCTTCGCCCTCCGGCAGGCGAACGCGATGAAACAGCAGCGAAATGACCAATAAGCCGATACCGCCCGCCAACAGCGTGGCGGCCACGCCAATCTCCTGGGCAATCAACCCCCACAGCAGGCTACCGGCAGCCATCGCGCCATTAAATACCATCAAGTAAATCGCCAGGCCGCGCCCGCGCACCCAGTTTGGCAAGACGCCCTGCGCTGCGCCGTTCAGTGAGGTCAGCGCGATAATCCAACCGGCCCCCAGCGCCAGCAGCAGCAATACCGCCAGCCACTGCGGCGGGGCCAACGACAGCAACGCCATCACCACGGCGGTAATCACTGCCGCCAATAACACCAGGCCATCGGCATTCAGCCGCTGACGCAGTCTTGGCAACAGTACCGCACCGCCGATCGCGCCGGCCCCCACCGCGCCCAGCAGGATGCCATAGAAACCGGCGGTACCGCCCAGCATCTGCCGCGCCACCAAAGGCAGCAACGCCCAGACTGAGCTGGAAAACACGAAGAACACCGCCGCCCGCAGCAACACCACATGCAACTCACGGCTGGCGCGGGCATAGCGAATACCGGCGCGGAAAGCGCCAAAGAAATGCTCGGAAAGCCCGTTGTCCTCCACCTTCGGCCTGCGCCACCACAGCAAGGCGGCCACCACGAACACATAACTCAGTACGTCGGCACCGTAGGCCGCACCGGCACCGAAGCTCGCCAACAGCAATCCTCCCGCCGCCGGGCCGATGGCACGGGCGATATTTATCCCCAGCGAGTTCAGCGCCACCGCATTTCTGAGATCGGCTCGCGGCACCAGCTCGGGCACGATAGATTGCCAGGTCGGCCCCATCAGCGCCCCGCCGATGCCGCCGATAAAGGTCAGCGCCAGCAAATACTCGACGGTCAGCGCGCCGCTTTGCGACAGCAGCAATAAAGTGCCGCTGACGCTGGCCAGCAGGACCTGGACAAAGATAAGAAAGCGACGGCGGTCAAGAATGTCGGACAGCACCCCAGCAGGGATCGCCAACAGAAACACCGGCAGCGTGGCGGCGGTCTGCATCAGTGCCACCGCCGACGGGTTAGAGGACAAATCCGTCACCAACCAGGAACTGGCGACGTCCCGCATAAAGCTGCCGACGTTGCCCAGCACCGTGGCCCCCCACAACACCGCGAATACCGGGATCTTCAGCGGCGCGAAACCGCCGGATGCAGCCGAGCTCTCAGCCGGTTCAGCCATCTTTTTGCTCCTTTAAATCGTACAACGCCACCAGCAGCAGTGCCCCGGTCAGCCCAATATGTTCAAAAAATCCGTTCATGCCGGCAAAGCGCTCCGGCGGGCTCATTTCCCAAAAACGGTTAGCCATCAGCGTGGCGGCCAGGGTGAATCCGGCCAGCGCCAGCGCACCCAGCCAGCGGTAAAAACCGGTCAGGATCAGCGCCGATGCCCCCAGCTCCAGCACCACCACCAGCCCGGCAAACAGCGCTGCAGGCTGTAGGCCAAAATGGGTCATTTCCGCGATGGCACCGTTAAAATCCAACGCCTTGACCAGGCCACCCTGGATATAGGCGGCGCAAATCGCCAGTAGCATCAGCCCGCGGATGAAAGGCGTATCAGCGGTCTGTCTGACTCGAGAGATAAAAGCGGCAGTGTTCATGGTCGGCTCCGGTTCACAGGTAAAATCCCCCCGCCCGGGGGGACAGGGGTCAAGACTGGATAAACGCCAACAGATCGGCATTAAACCGTTCAGGGTCTGTTTGTGCCAGCCCGTGCGAAGCGCCCGGATAGACTTTCAATTCAACCTGCCTGATAAGCTTAGCGGCTTTCAACGCGGATGCGGCGATCGGCACAATCTGGTCGTCGTCGCCGTGCACCAGCAGCGTCGGCTTGTCGATGGCCAGTAGATCCGCGGTGTAATCAACCTCGGAAAACTCACGCACGCAGTCATACAACCCCTTCACACCGCCCTGCATGCCCATCAGCCAGAAACTGTCCGTCAGCCCGGCATTGGCCTGCACGCCGTGCCGGTTATAACCGTAGAAAGGCACCGCCAGATCCTTGAAGAACTGGGCGCGATTTTCTGCCGTTCCGCTGCGAATGCCGTCGAATGCCGACATCGGCAAGCCCTCTGGATTGGCCGGACTCTGGAGCATCAGCGGCGGCACCGCGCCCACCAGCACCGCCTTTGCCACCCGCGCGCTGCCGTGACGGCCAATATAGTGCGCGACCTCACCACCACCGGTTGAATGGCCCACCAGGATCAGATCCCGCAGATCCAACGCTTCGATCAACTCCGCCAGATCGTCCGCATAGCGGTCCATGCTGTTGCCGTCCCAGGTCTGGTCGGAGCGACCATGGCTGCGGCGATCGTGCGCGATAACGCGGTAACCGCTTTGGCCGAAGAACAGCATTTGGTTATCCCAGGCGTCGGCGGATAGCGGCCAACCGTGAGAAAAAAGGATGGGTTGCCCGCGGCCCCAATCCTTATAGAAAATACGCGTGCCATCTTGGGTGGTCAGGATGCTCATAGGTTATCTCCCGGTGGGGGTAAGGGTAGGTCTTCCGGGTTAACAGTAAGGCAGGAGAGGAAACGGTGATAACGGAATTATTTTCGGATGATCGCGAGTTTTTTTGCTGAAGATCCCGGCGTTGCCTCAGTGCACAACGCCGGGTGGCGGGGTCAGATATTTTCCAGATCGATACCGCGCGTTTTTGGGCCAAACACCCCGATCACCACCATCACAATCAGCATGCTGGCAACGATAAACGCAATCACTCCCACCGAGCCGCCGTATTGCAAAATCATGCCTATCATCAGGCTGCTGAATACCGTCGACAGTCGGCTGAATGAATAACAGAATCCGACCGCACGGGCGCGGATATAAGTTGGGAATACCTCTGACTGGTAGGAGTGGTAACTGTAGGTCAGCCAGGCATTGGACCAGGTGATGAAGAATCCGCACAGAATCAGCCACAGGGGATTATTCTGCATGGCAAACAGCGAGCCGAAAATCACCGTCACCAGGCAGGAAAGAACAATCTGCCATTTGTTTTCCATTTTGTCGGCATAGCGACTGCACAACAATGATCCCAGCGGGTAAGCCAGGGTGATAAAGAAGGCGTACAGCAGGCTGTGGGTGATTGAGGCGCCCTTTCCGGCCAGCAAGGCCGGCAGCCAGTTACCGAAGCCGAAGAAGCCAATCGCCTGGAAGAAATTCATCACCACCAGCATCAGGGTGCGGCCCCGGTAACGCGGCGACCAGATATCTTTAAAGCTTCCCTGCGCGGGCGTTTCGCTCGCTGATTCAGCATCACGCAATGGGAATTCCGTCACCTGGGTCACGCCGCAACGGCGCTCCATCGCCAGCATCACCTGCCTGACTTCCGGGTAACGTCGCTGCTGCGCCAGCCAACGCGGAGACTCCGGCAAGCCTTTACGCACCAGCCAAATCACCAGCGACGCCACGGCACCGGCGATCACCACATAACGCCAACCGCTCAGGCCCAGAATGGTCTGCGGTACCAGCCACCACGACATCAACGCGACCGTTGGCACCGACAGAAATTGAATGAAAAACGAAAAGGCGAAAGCACGGGTACGCAGAGGCGCAGGCACCCACTCGGTCAGATAGGTATCAATGGTGACCAGTTCAATCCCCAGCCCAACGCCAACCAGAAAGCGCAGGAAAATCACCCACTCTGCCTGATGCTGAAAAGCCAGGCACAGCGAAAACGCGCCATACCAGGCCAGGGCAAACATAAAGGTGGTGCGGCGGCCAAAGCGATCGGCATAGGGGCTGAGCAGGCTGGCGCCGATAAACAGGCCAAGGAAGGTGGCGGAGGCAAACGCCGCCTGGTCGGAGACGCCGAACACGCCTTGCGCGCCGGTATGAAATATCCCCTCGGCGATTAAACCGGTGCTGATATAGCCGGTCTGAAACAGATCATAAAGCTCAAAAAAACCGCCCAACGCCAGCAAAGCGATAAACTTCCACAGGCCGGCCGAGGTCGGCAACGCATCAATTCTTGCCGACAAATCCCGTTCATGGATCGGTGACTGGGCCACCGCATCGCTTCCCGCAACTAAAGAGTCACTCACCATTAACCTCGCCATAACATAGTTATTATTTTTCTATGCTATAGGCTCGGCGTCGGAGTTAAATATTTAATTAGCAGGCTATGAAAGGTAATTAAGCATAAAAAACTGCAGCAATCTGTTTTGCTGAGAGAAAATTTAAGCCGTGGTGAGATGCCTGATAGTGAGCCGGCGGCCCACTATCAGAGGGCAGGAAGTTAGCGGATTTGGTGGTGTTGCAGGCGTTCGCTGCGGTAAAAGTTCAGCAGGCACCAGCCAAGGGCGATCAACGCCAGCGGGGCAGCGACAAAACCGATGTTACCCATGCCCAGATACTGGCTGACCTGATTCCCCAGCAGTGCGCCAGCGCCGATGCCAAAGTTGTACAGCCCGGAATAGATCGACATCGCCACGTCGGTAGCGTCCGGCGCCAGGTTCAAGACCCTGGCCTGCATCGACAGGCCAATCGCCATAATCGCCATGCCCCATACCGCAAACAGCACCGTCAGGTGATTTTCATCGCCGGAGGCCGGTAACAGCAGCAGCAGGCTCAGCATCAATAAGGCGATAGCGCCGATGAAAAAGCCCGACGGGAAACGTTCGCTGAAACGGCTGAACAACAGACTGCCGATGATACCGGCGGCACCGAACAGCAACAGCATCAGGGTGGTGAAGTTTTCCGACAGCCCGGCCACGGTCTGAATAAAGGGTTCGATATAGCTGTAGGCGGTAAAATTGGCCGTCACCACAATGATGGTCAGCATATACAGGCTGACCAACGCCGGGCGCTTAAACAGCATTGGTACGCTGGCCAGCGAGCCGGAATGCTCGCTTTTCAGCACCGGCAGCAAGCGCCACAGCAGCACCAACGCCAGCGTGGCACAGACGGCGATACCAATAAAGGTCATGCGCCAGCCGAGGATTTGACCCACGATACGGCCCAGCGGCAGGCCGAGCACCATCGCCAGCGCGGTCCCCCCCGCCAGCAGGCTCAATGCCTGCGCCTTCTTGCCCGCCGGAGCGACCCGGATCGCCAGCGAAGCGGTGATTGACCAGAATACCGCATGAGCCAGCGCCACACCGGCACGCGAGATAACCAGCGTGGTGAAGTTCCACGCCACGGCGGTCAGCACATGGCTGGCAATAAACAGGATGAATACCCCGATCAGCAGTTTGCGCCGCTCAATCCGGCTGGTCAGCAGCATACACACCAGCGAACTGGCGGCGACGATCCAGGCATAAATAGTGATGATCAACCCCACCTGCTCGGTCTGCATCGAGAAGCTTTGGGCGATATCACTCAGCAACCCGACCGGAATGAACTCGGTGGTATTGAAGATAAAGGCCGAAACGGCAAGAATGACCACGCGCAACCAGGCAGTTGAGCGAGAGACCTGAGTTTGTTCCATGTTAAACGGGATCCGGACGGGTGCGGGAAGTAGCGATATTTTAACCAACTGGCCGGGTAAATGCGATATGCGTCACACTTTTATTAGCCTGTTTTTTTCGCCAGTCTTTTGCCATCCACGGCCTGCACAACGGCAGACCCTGGACAACAACGGATGCCCTTTACTGGCTGATACAGTGCTTTAACGCCTCAACCGAAGTATTGATGCCGGCATCGACCGACATGGTCAGATCCTCCATCTCCAGCGACACCCAGTCGTTATAGCCCATCATGCGTACCACCGAGAAAAACGCTTTCCACCACTGCAGATCCTGCCCGCAGCCGACCGCCACATAATTCCAGGCGCGCTCCGCCACCTGCTCCACCGGCCGGGTTTCCAGCAGCCCGTTGACGGCCACCATGCCCCTTTCCAGCCTTACGTCCTTGCCGTGTACGTGGTGAATTGCGTCCCCAGGCGACGCGCCACCGCTATCGGATCGGCCCCCATCCAAATCAGGTGGCTGGGATCAAGATTCAGCCCGACCATCGGCCCCACCGCATCACGCAGCCTGAACAAGGTGTCCGGGTTCCACACCAGCATCGAACTGAAGTTTTCCAGTGCAAACTTCTCGATGCCAAACGCCTGCGCCTTATCCACCAGCCGTTGCCAGTAGGGGATTGCCACTTCATTCCACTGATAGTCCAGGCAGTTTTTCAGCGTCGGCGGCCAACTGACGGTGTAGGTGATCCAGTTGGGGATGCTGTCGCCGGGGGCCGCGGGCGGCAATCCGCTCATCATGACGATTTTCTTCACCCCCAGGCCGGCGGCCAGTGCCAGCGTGTTGTCGGTATCGTGGCGATGCTTTTCACCCAGAACACCCGGCTCAAGCGGGTTACCGGAAACGTTCAGCGCGGCAATCTTCATGCCACGGCTTTCCAGTGCCGCCAGTAACCGTCGGCGCTTACCGGCGTCCTGCAACAGCGCAACGGTATCCAGATGCGGTGCCGAAGACCAGCCACCGGTGGTCATTTCCACGCCAAACACCCCCAGTTCGCCCAGCCTGTCCAGCATGGCTTCAAACGGCAGATGGCCCAGACTATCGGTACAAAAAGAAAGCTTCATGTTATGTCTCCACAAAAAGGTTTATTCAAAGGCTACCCAGCGAGCCCCCTGATCGGCCGAGCGCACGCAGTTTTCAATCCAGCGCACACCGTCGATCCCGGCGTCGATGTCCGGATACACCAGTTGATCCAGCGCCTGCCGATCGCCCCGGTTGCAGGCATCAATCGCCAGGGCGAATTTCAGGTAGATGTTGGCCCAGGACTCGGTTAGCCCCTCGGTATGCAGCGCCCCCAGCCGCTCCCAGGCGTTGCAGGTTTCGTCCAGATAGGGCATGCCGCGATACAGCGTCTGATTGGGTTGCCCCTGCACCTGGTAACTCAGCTCGCTGGGGTTGATGTCGGTCCATTCCAGGCTGGCCTTCGAGCCGACGATGCGAATACGCTGGCTGCTCATGGCACCGGCATTGACCGATGAGGCCCACATGCGCCCCACCGCACCGTTGGCATAGCGCATCATCACCAGCGCGTTGTCTTCCAGCGGCGCACGCGAGGGAATAAAGCTCTGCCGATCGCAAAGCAGTTCGCTGATTTGCATCTGCGGCATCACCAGTTGGGACAGGTAATAGGTGTGGGTGGAAATGTCACCCAGCACAAAGCTCGGGCCTGAGATTTGGGGATCAATGCGCCATTTCTGCGCATCGCTGAGACGATCGACTTCGTCGGTGGCATTAAAACCGTGGGTGTATTGCAGATCTACCATGCGCACTTCGCCAATCTGCCCGTTGGCAATCATCGCGCGCATCTGCAGCAGCAACGGATGGCCGGAGAAACCGTAGGTCACGCCGACGATGCGGTTTTTTTCCGCTGCCAGCGCCTTGATTTCATAGGCTTCCCGGCTGGTAAAAAACAGCGGCTTCTCGCAAATCACGTGCAGCCCGGCCAGCAGTGCCGCACGGGTTATTTCGTAATGGGTGCCGTTTGGCGTGGCCACTGAGACCACTTCTATGCCGTCCTCTCGCCCGGCCTCTTGAGCAAACAGCGTGCGGTAATCGTCATAGCAGCGTTCGGCAGCCACCCCCAGATTGACGCCGAATTCGCGGCCGCGCGCCGGCACAATATCAAACGCCCCAGCCACCAGCGCAAAGGCGGTATTATCCCGCAATGCGCCGCAACGGTGTTTATAACCCACCTGCCCCAACCGCCCGCCGCCAACCATCGCCCAACGCAGAGGCCGTGGCGTTTTTCTTTCACCATTCAACATAGTTGCTCCCGAAGCTCAAAGTTTCTGATCTTTCCGCCGTACTGCACCCGGGTGCAAATTTTAAATGCAACCGGGTGCAAAATTGGGTGGCAACTTGACCGCGAAACAAATGCCACTTGCGATGGACTATTGGAGAGGGTTAAAAATAAGTCAAATACGCCATGATAAATCTGCCGCTCAGGATCACAATTTGCCGATCAAAGGATCAATATAGCGACCTGTCCTGCATCAGGGATCCCACCGCTGACTGCAGCAACTCCCGCATCCGGCAAGGCTGTGCTAATCTGTTGAACCCATACCGTTTTTTCATCACGAGCAAAGATGATGACGAAGAAACCCGGCGCTCACCCTGCGCCCACTGCACGCAAGGCGACCGCCAGTGATGTGGCTGCCCGCGCCGGCGTGTCCAAATGGACGGTATCGCGTGCCTTTACCGAGGGGGCGTCGATCTCGCCCCATGCGATGCTGCGCGTTCAGACCGCGGCAAGAGAATTGGGCTATCGCCCTAATCTGCTGGCGCGCAGCCTGTCGAAAAAAAGCACCCGCATCATCGGGCTGGTGGCGGACGAGCTAAAAAACCCGCATATTTTCACGCTGCTGGACGAAGTCACCCGGCAGTTGCAAAGCCGCGGTTATATGGCCTTGCTGCTGAATATCACCTCGGAACACGACTATGAATCGGTGCTGACGCTGGCCGATCAAATGCAGGTGGATGGCCTGCTGTTTCTCGGCACCCTGCTCAACGACAGGCTGATCACGCTGGCACAGGATATTCACCATATTCCGCTGGTGGTGCTGTATCGCTATAGCGAAAGCCCCTATATCCAGGTGTTGGCCACCAACGGCTATCAGGCCGGGCGTGAAATTGGCGAACTGTTGCTGACGCAAAATTATCAGCGCATGGGCTATCTGGCCGGGCCGGTGAGCGAGTCCACCCAGTTACGCCGCCTTGACGGTTTCCGCGCTACACTGGCGGAAAAGCAACGCGACGTCAGCCTGGTGCTGCAGGCCCCGCATTATCAACGTCAGTGCGGCATGGAAGCCTTCGCGGCCTACCTGGCAACCACTCCGGTGGAGCAACGGGTTGAGGCGATTTTTTGTGAGAACGATATTCTGGCCGTGGGGGTTATCGACGCCATACGCGCCACGCCTGACTGCGCGCCGATTGCCGTGGTGGGGTTTGATGACATTGAACTGGCCGCCTCCCCCAGTTATCAACTGACCACCTATCGCCAGCCGATGCAGTCGCTGATTGCCGATGGCATTCATTGCCTGACGCAGGCTTTTGAACCGGGCGGCCAACGTTTGTATAACGGTGAATTAATCGTCCGGCAGTCGCATATTAAACAATAATAATATCAACGGACGGCGAGAGCTTTGGTAAGGCTAATTGAGGTCATATGTCAGCTATCTATGATTGGTCAGTGTTGGTATTACGCCGTATTTACGATCGCCGCATCAACAGTGCGCCGGTGCTCGACAGTGCCCAACTGTTCCCTGACGCCCAGCGTTTTACCGCCCAGTGGCCGCAGATCCGTGATGAGGCACTGACCCTGACGCAAGATCTGCACAATATTCCGCGATTTCACGAAATCATGAGTGAACAGGCGTCGATCTCCGCCAATGACGCGCGTGACTGGCGTATGTTTATCATGCAGGCCTACGGCCAGCCGATAACGCGTAACCTTGCACGCTGCCCATTATTGGCCAGCCTGATCGCTTCCTCTCCGGATGTGCTTTCCGCCTCGCTGTCTTTCCTGGCCCCCGGTAAACAGGTGCCGGCGCACCGTGGCCCGTTCCGTGGCATTCTGCGCGGTTATCTGGTGCTGTCGATGCCTAAGGGTGCCGATGGTCTGCCCGCCGCCGTATTGAAAGTCGACGGGCAGGAATACCGGCTCAATGAGGGGGAATTTATGCTGTGGGACGATACCTTCGAACACGAGGTGTGGAACGACAGCGACCAGGTGCGCACCGTGTTGCTGCTGGATATCCGCCGCCGCGACTTACCCACCGGGCTGCGGATGTTGTCCAACGGCATTATTGCCCTGGTGCGGCTGAACGTGCGCTGGATCCAGCGCCAGTTCTAGGCCCCGCCCAGATAGGCTTTCCTCACCTCCTGATCGTTTAACAACTCCGAACCACTGCCGGTCAGGCGGATCTGGCCGTTAACCATCACATAGCCGCGATCGGACAGTTTGAGCGCGTGGTTGGCATTCTGCTCCACCAGAAACAACGTCATGCCGCCACGGGTCAGCTCCCGTAAAATGCTGAAGATCTGTTTGACGATGATCGGCGCCAGCCCCAGGCTCGGCTCGTCCAGCAACAGCAGTTTGGGCCTGCTCATTAGCGCCCGAGCAATCGCCAGCATCTGCTGTTCGCCGCCGGACATGGTCATCGCCCGCTGGTTGCGCCGTTCCTTCAGGCGTGGAAACAGGTCGAACATGCGTAATAAATCCTCCCCTACATAGCGATTGCCAATGGTAATGGTGCCCATCAGCAGGTTTTCCTCCACGCTCATATCCGGGAAGATACGCCGCCCCTCGGGAGCCTGAGCGATGCCGCTGCTGGCAACGTAATGGGTGGAACGCTGGCTGATATCTTCGCCACGAAACAGGATCTGCCCGCCGCTGATGCGCGGCTGACCGAAGATGGACATCAGCAGCGTCGACTTGCCCGCGCCGTTGGCACCAATCAGCGCCACCGTTTCCCCTTCATTCACCTGTAGCGAGACCTGCTGCAACGCCTGGATCGGGCCATAAAACACGTCTACGTTGCGAAACTCCAACATCACATTGTTCATCCCGCCAGTTCCTCTTCGTCCGCGCCAAGGTAAGCGGCGATCACCGTATCGTTGTGCTGAATTTCTTTCGGCGTGCCTTCGGCGATCACATCGCCGTGATCGAGCACAATCACCCGATCGGAGATCTCCATCACCATGCCCATATCGTGTTCAATCAACAACACCGTGATGCCGTGGTGCTGACGCAGAAAACGGATAATGCGGCTCAGCGTCGCCGTCTCTACCGGGTTCAGCCCGGCGGCGGGCTCATCGAGACAGATCATCTCCGGCGTGGTACACATCGCCCGGGCAATCTCCAGCCGCCGCTGCTGGCCGTAGGACATCTCCCCCGCCAGCCGGTTGGCGCAGTCCACCAGTTCCACCACTTCCAGCCAGTAAAAGGCGCGATCCAGCGCCTGGTTTTCTGCCCGGCGGTAACCCGGCGTATTGAGCACGCCGGCGATCAGATTGCGGTTGCTCAGCATGTGCTGCGCCACCAGCAGGTTCTCCACCACCGACATTTCGCGGAACAAACGGATGTTCTGGAAGGTGCGCGCCAGCCCGGCGCGATTGACCAGATGGGTGCCGCCAAACATTTTGTAGTAAACGCGCGAGCCCAGGCGTTTGGGGTTAACCCAGTCACCGGCGTGGAATTTCTGCCCCAGCACCTGGATCACGTCGGTCGGCCGCTTGTGGGTATTGAGCAGGATCGCGCCGCCGGTGGCCCGATAAAAACCGGTCAGACAGTTGAATACCGTGGTTTTCCCGGCACCGTTGGGGCCGATCAGCGCGGTGATGGAACCGCGCTCTACCGCCAGATTCACGTCATTGAGCGCCTTGATGCCGCCAAAATGCATCATCAGATGCTCAACCTGCAAGATAGCGTCGCTCATGGTTCTACCCCCTTGCGCGGAGCAAAGCTGGAACGACTGATGCGCACCAGCCCACGTGGCCGCCAGATCATCATCGCCACCATCAACACGCCGAACAGCAGCACCCGGTACTCGGCGAAGCTGCGCAACAGCTCAGGTGCCACCGTGAGCACAAACGCCGCCAGCACCACGCCGATGGTCGACCCCATGCCGCCCAGCACCACGATCGCCAGGATCAGCGCCGACTCAAAAAAGGTGAATGAGGTGGGGTTGACGAAGCCCTGATAGGTGGCGAAAAACACCCCGGCCAGCCCAGCGGTGGAAGCACCCATCATAAAGGCCGACAGCTTCACCAGAACGTGGTTCAGCCCGAGTGAGCGACAGGCGATTTCATCCTCACGCAGTGCCTCCCAGGCGCGGCCGATCGGCATGCGCGTCAGCCGGTGCTTGATGTACAGCACCAGCAGCACCACCAGGAACAGCACCGCATAGATAAAGATAAACTTCAGGTTGGGGTTGTAGGCGATACCGAGGAATTCGTGGATCGGCACGCCGCCGTCCTTCGCCCGCCTGCCGAACTCCAGGCCAAAAATCGTCGGCGCAGGCACCGAGACGCCGTTGGGACCGCCGGTCAGCGACATCCAGTTGTTCAGCACCAGGCGGATAATTTCCCCGAACCCCAGCGTGACGATCGCCAGATAGTCGCCGTGCATGCGCAGCACCGGGAACCCCAGCAGCGCGCCGGCCAGTGCCGCCATCAGCGCCCCCAGCGGCAGCATCGCCCAGAACCCCAGCCCGAGATACTGGTAGCCCAGCGCCAGGCCATAAGCGCCAATGGCGTAGAACGCCACATAACCGAGATCCAGCAGCCCGGCCAGCCCGACGACAATGTTCAGCCCCAGCCCAAGCAACACGTAAATCAGCCCCAGTATCGCCACCGTCAGCAGGTACTTGGTGGCAACAAACGGGAACAGCAGCGCGATCGCGGCCATTAACGGAATAATCCAACGCAGACTGGTTTTGGCCCCTATAGGCCGGACATAGACCCCGTCATTGCCGCCGTCAAAGCGCGTCAACAGTTTGCGCCCCGGCGCGGTTTGCAGGAACAGGCTCAGCAACAGCCGCCCGGCCATTACCGCGGCGATAATCCACGCCAGGCGGCGCGGTTCAAAGTTAAAACTGTATCCGTTGAGGACGATACCGACGATCGGCCCGAACACGATCAACGCGATCAGCCCGGCCAGCACCGCATCCAGCAGGCTGCGTTTAACGTTCAGCCCTGGGTGAACCCTAGATTGCGACATAGTTTTCCCCTCAAACCTTAGCGACCATTGGCCGACCGAGCAGGCCCTGGGGGCGGAAAATCAGGATCACCACCAGCAAACCGAAGGAAAACACGTCTTTGTAATCCGAGTTCACCATGCCGGCGAACTGCGCCTCCGCCACGCCCAGCAGCAGCCCGCCCAGCATCGCGCCGGGTAACGAACCTATGCCCCCCAGCACCGCGGCGGTAAAGGCTTTGATGCCGATAATAAAGCCGACGTAGAAATCAAAGGTGCCGTAGTTCATGGTGATCAACACCCCCGCCAGCCCGGCCATGGCGGCACCAATCACGAACACCAGGGAGATCACCCGGTCGGTATTGATGCCCAGAATGGACGCCATCTTGCGATCCTGCTGGGTGGCGCGGCAGATGCGCCCCAGACGGGTGTGCTGAATGATGTAAGTGAGGATGGCCATGCCCAGCAGTGAGGCGACCAGGATGAACACCTTGGTGTAGGTGATTTGGATCACCCCACCGTCGAAGTTGAGGCGGAACACGCCGTCCAGCAACGTCGGGATCCCTTGCTGGCGCGGCCCCTGGCTGATTTGCGCGTAGTTTTGCAAAATCAGCGACATGCCGATGGCGGAGATCAGCGGTGCCAGACGCGTGGAATTGCGCAAGGGTTTGTAGGCGATACGCTCGATCACCCAGCCATACACCCCGGTGACCACGATGGTGAACACCAGCGTGCCGAGGATCAGCAGCGGGAAGGATTGCAGACCGAAGAACGACAGCAACGCCAACCCGATGGCGCACAGGTAGGCGGAGATCATGTACACCTCGCCGTGGGCGAAGTTAATCATGCCGATAATGCCGTAAACCATGGTGTAGCCGATGGCGATCAGGCCGTAAACCGCGCCGAGCGTCAGGCCGTTGATCAACTGTTGCAGAAAGAAAACATCCATAATGAGCAGTCTCGCCTGGTGGGACCGCAAGCTGGTGCAGACGCGGCCCAAGGAAGTATCGGAACGGATCCGCCCAATGCGCGGATCCGTAACCAGTATTTCTCCAATGGATTTCAAGTTGCAGCCAGGCGGCAAACACGTGAGTCCCCAGGAACTTAGACCCACTAAGTGACTGGGGTGAACGTGTGCAGCCAACAACGCTGCCGCTTGAAAGACGCAGGAGAAAATTAGAGTTGGTGGTATTTACCCTTGTCGTCCCACTGATAGACCACGTAATCCGATACCTTCAGGTCGCCTTTCTTGTCCCAGGCCTTTTTGCCCATCACGGTATCCACATCATGCGATTTCAGCCATTCGCTGGCCTTGGCGCTGTCTTTGCCGCCGGTAGCGCTGAAGGCGTCGGCGATCGCCTGAATCGAGGCGTAGGAGTAGAGGGTGTAGCCTTCCGGCTCAAAACCGCTGGCGCGGAACTTGGCGATCACCGCTTTACCTTCCGGAATTTGGCGCGGATCGTTGCCGAAGGTCATCAGCACGCCGTTGGTGTACTGCGGCCCACCGGCAGCGGTCACCAGCTCTTCGGTCACGATGCAGTCACCGGAGAAGAACTTGGCGGTCACGCCCTGCTCACGCATCTGGCGCACCAATGGCCCAGCCTCTGGATGGCAACCACCGAAGTAGACCACGTCAGGTTTGACCGAGGCGATTTTGGTCACCAGCGCGTTGAAGTCTTTTTCACCGCGTGACAGCCCTTCATACAGCACTTCCTTCACGCCGCGCTTGTTCATTTCCGCCCTGGCGGCATCTGCCAGCCCCTGGCCGTAGGTGTCTTTGTCGTGGATCACCGCGATGCGTTTGGCTTTCAGGGTATTGAGCATGTAGTTGGTGGCGATCACCCCTTGCTGGTCATCACGGCCGCACATGCGGAACATGTTGGTCATGCCGCGCTCGGTGATCTGCGGGTTGGTGGATCCGGGGGTGATGGCGATAATGCCGGCTTCGTCATACACCTCGGAGGCCGGCATGGTGGAGGAGGAGCAGAAGTGCCCGACCACCGCCGCGACCTTGTCCTGATCCACTAACCGGTTGGCGACCGCGACCGCCTGTTTGGGTTCACAGGCGTCGTCCCCCTGCACCAGTTTGATTTTTTCCCCTTTAATCCCACCGGCGGCGTTGATATCCGCTGCCGCCTGTGAGGCACCACGCCAGTACTGATCGCCATAGGTCGCATTCGGCCCGGAGAACGGCCCGGCGACGCCAATAACAATATCCGCCTGAGCATAAAAAGCAGAACCTAAACAACCGATAAGCAGAGCAGCGAGCGGACTTTTAATCAATTTCGATGACATTGTTGTATTCCTCAGCACTGTTTTTAGACCCTAAATAATTGGAGCTGTATCCAGGCGGCAAGAACATCCATCCCCAGGATGCTTACTCATGTAAGTGACTGGAGTGGGTGTTCGCAACCAACACCGATACGGCTTCAAGTATGACGGGTATAGCGAAACGCCCAGGGGCGTGGACCAGTCACTTTATGTGTAGACGGGGAAAATAATTTGCGCGAGAGCGCAGTCGCATTACCCGAATTTAGCTAAGCAAAAATCCAGCCATTGTGACGGCCAATACATATTTTCTGTTCATTCATCCTACATATCAGTGGCAAAACGCAGGGATTCACTGCCGCGAGGAGGCGCTGTGGGGGGATCTGGTAGCAAACTCACGGCAAAAATTTTCTGCCGTTCGCCAAGGCCCTCTCCCCTTGCGCACCAGAAGCGTGCAATGGCAGGTGCAACCAGGAAGTCGGGGATTTTGTGGCGATAAACAGCGCGCTTAAGCAGGATGAGTGCCGAAAAACAACGCAACATGCTCATTCCATCAGCAAACGCGCTTTTCTTGCAGTTTAGTGCTTTGACAAAGCCACACCACCCCGCTATTATTCGCCCCGTTCACACGATTCCTCTGTAGTTCAGTCGGTAGAACGGCGGACTGTTAATCCGTATGTCACTGGTTCGAGTCCAGTCAGAGGAGCCATATTAGAGAAGCCCGCTCAGGGAAACCTGAGCGGGCTTTTTGCTTTTGGTTTGGTGGATGGCTGGTATGAGCGAACAGCGGATGACCTGCTCCCCGTTGATTAGTACACCCCGATGTTAGTAATGTCTTCATAAGCCACATGAGGACATCCCCATGAAGAAGCGTTTTTCCGACCAACAGATCATCAGTATTCTCCGCGAGGCTGAAGCCGGGGTATCCCGGACATCTCGCAACGCATGCTGACGTTGACCTTGCGCAACCTTGAAAGGAATGGTCTGGTCTCGTGCCTCTACTATCCTGAACTGCCGCCTCGCGTCGAATATGAGTTGACCGAACGAGGGCGATCCATGTTGGAACCGCTGGCGGGCTTTACCCGCTGGATTCGCGACACATGGCAGGATATAGAAGCTTCACGACGCGCTTACGATGAGGCTGAAGACAGGTCTATTGAAATTGGGGAGAAAACATCCAGGGAGTAATATATTGAAGGTTAAAAAATACTTTAATGATGAATATATCCACGTTGATCCATTTTTTATGTCCGTATCGTTTGCCGTATTACTTTTAGCGAAACTCGCAACAATGATTTCGTCTTACTTAGTCGTAATCGCAAGTGATTTAAATATTGAACGGCGTCACAACAATTACCCGAGATGATGCCGTTTCATCTTCTGCTTCTGGCAAAAAACCATGAAAACGCAGGATTGCGCCAAATGCAGCTCGCGCATCCTCTTGCAGATCATGGTCAATCACCGCATCCATATCTTCAGCAGCCAGTAGCTTGCGATTCTCTTCATCAAGGTCGTGTCCAATAAAGACATTTATCTCTCGTTGCATCGCTGAAAAAGCCTGCAAAACGGCACTATTTCCTCCGCCCACGCTGTAAACAGAATGAATCGAATGATCCTGCTCCAGCGCGGTACACATCTGCTTAAACGTCAGTGTATCGATGCCGTAACCTTCACTGACCGCTTTAATCTGCAAGTAAGGGGCCCGCTGACTCAACGTCTGAATGAAGCCCTCCATTCGCTGCTCTTCTCCGCGAAAGCCAGTACTGCTAATCACTATGGCGACCGTCTGCACTTCAACAGGTAGCCACCGCGACATCAGCCAGGCCGCCGTTCGACCGGCACCTTCGTTATCCATCCCGACATAGCGGATGCGTTCGCTGCGTGGCAAGTCAGTAACGAGCGTCACCACCGGCACGTTGAGCGCCGCCAGCTCCGCAATCGAACTCTGCAGCAAAGGGTGATCGCTTGCCTTGAGCAGCACGCCATAACTGTCATTGGCACAGCGGCGCAGCTCACGTTGCAGCTCTTCAGGGGAGATTTCTTCAAAAATGTGGCAGCGCAGCGTCAGTCGGAAAGGCGCGAAGCTTTTAATCTGACTGAGCAATGCCGCCACCGTCAGCGAACTGAATCGCTCTGGCGCGTGCATCACCAGATCGAGCGGTAACGTGCGACCGCTTGCCAGGCTGGCGCGCTGCTGCAATTCCAGGTCGCGGATTGCCTGAGCAATGCGTCGGGCAGTGCGTGGACTCACGCTGCCGCGCTGATGCAATGCTCTGTCAACCGTGGCTTTGCTGACGCCAGACTGTGCCGCGATTTGCTTAATGGAGAATGACCTTGTCATAAATTGAGGTCTTTTTGAGGTTATGCCGCCGTATTGTTAATCGAATGTAATTGCTAAGGTCATTGTGAGCAAGCGGACAGACCTTATCTCACCCAAAATAAGAAAGGACAACGAATGAGCCTGAGTGAAAGCAGCAGATTTAAAAACAAAGTGTTCGTCGTGACCGGCGGAACCCAGGGATTAGGCGCAGCTGTTGCCAGTCTTCTGGCAAATCGCGGAGCCCGGGGCATTGTAATTTGCGGTCGTAACGTTAAAGCCGGACACGAACAGGTGGATACCCTCAGCCAAACCGGTTGTGAAGTGATATTTGTTGAAGCGGATATCAGTTCGCCAGAAGCCTGCGAAAAAGTGGTGGCGACCGCAGAAACCGCGTTTGGAACCCTGCACGGGCTGGTGAACTGCGCAGGCATGTCCGATCGCGGCACTATCCTCAACACTTCTCCGGAATTATTTGACGCGATTATGGCCGTCAACGTTCGCGCGCCTTTTTTCCTGATGCAGGCAGCGATCAAACTGATGATTGCCAAAGGCATTGAAGGCAGCATCGTCAATATCATCACCATGACCTCACATGGCGGCCAGAGCTTCTTAACGGCATACGCCGCATCCAAAGGTGCACTGGTCACGCTGACCAAAAATGTGGCCTTCAGCGCAATGCGTAATCGCATTCGGGTAAACGGTCTGAATATTGGCTGGATGGATACGCCACATGAGCACGACATCCAGCGGCAATATCATGACGCTGATGAAAACTGGCTTAGCAAAGCTGAGCAAGCGCAGCCTTTTGGTCGCCTGCTGAAACCAGCCGAAGTCGCGCGTGGCGTAGCATTTCTCCTTTCTGAGGAATCAGGAATGATGACGGGTGCGGTGATCGATTTCGATCAAAGTGTGGTTGGTTGTGGTGATAACGGTGGCTTCCAGCCATCACATGCTCTGACTCTGTGAGGCAAAAAAATGAAGAATATCTACATTAATGACAGCCACATTTCTCTCGATGATTTCGCCACGATTTGCGCGCAAACCCTGCGTAAAGACGATTTCCCGCTGGCACGTTCGGCTGATAAAAATGTGCTGATTTATCATCGTGACGACCTGCTGGCGGCAGCAAAAGCAGACCGTCAAAACATGCTGGGTGAACTGCATCGTGCATTGTCCAGCGGGCCCGGTGTCCTGGTGTTTCAGGGCTTATATGGCGATGTATCAGCCGTTGATCGCAGCAGTAAAGTCTTTGAGGATATCCTTGCCAGTGAAGCGGCAAATGGCGGCGGTGGCGATCACTTTGCCAAAGCGGGCGGCAATGGGCGTATCTGGAATGCGCTGCAAAAAGTGGCGGAGCGGGATGCGGATGCCTTTATTGATTACTACAGCAATCCTTTGCTGGCGCTGATTTGTGAAGCCTGGGTTGGACCTGGATATGAAATTACGGCTCAGGTGAATCAGGTGCGTCCCGGCGGCAAAGCGCAGCAGCCGCATCGGGATTATCATCTCGGTTTCCAGGTAAATGACGTGGTTGCTCGCTTCCCGCTGCCGTTGCAGATTCTGTCGCAATATCTGACGCTACAGGGGGCGGTTGCTCACAGTGATATGCCGATTGAATCAGGTCCGACGCAACTATTACCCTGGTCGCAGCAGTATGCTGAGGGATATCTGGCATGGCGCGATCCGCGCTTTATTGAATTCTTCCAGCAGCATGCCATTCAGTTGCCGCTGAAAAAAGGTGACGGGCTGTTCTTCAATCCTGCCCTGTTCCATGCCGCCGGCAATAACGTAACGCAGGATCATGTACGTACGGCCAATCTGCTGCAGGTCTCATCCGCTTTTGGCAAAACCATGGAGAAAGTGAATCACGTTAAAGTGATGGAAGCGATTTATCCAACCCTGCTGAGTAAACATCTGAGCGATGAAGAGTTACAGGCAATTGTGGCGGCGAGCGGTGAAGGCTACTCCTTCCCGACCAATCTGGATACCGATCCACCGCTGGGTGGCCTGGTACCCAAAACGCAACAGCAGCTGTTACTGGAAGCATTACAGCAATGTTGTTCAGCGGAAGAGTTTACCCGCCAATTAGACAACCATGAGAGTAAGAGAAAAGCGTAAGCGTATTTTTCAACGGGATGACGTAATGCCATAACGTTGGGCATTACTTCATATCCTTGAGTTTGTATTTGATCTGATAAACCGGATTAGCAATACATCCTGAGCCGCCAATCCGGTCATGTGAGTTATGCAATAGTGCCTGACTCGCTGCTGTTTTCTCAGTCTCGTACGATAGCTTTCTTCATTGACTGCTCCACCGGCGCTGCTTTGGACTTACTACTCGAGTAGATAAAGAATAGCGCAATACCTAAACACATCACTGCTCCCAGTCGTGTTGACGAGAAGTGAATTGCTTCATTTCCTAACCAACCGAAGTTATCGATCAGCATGCTCATTGCCAGTTGCCCAAAAATAACCGCAACGGTTGCTACAGCTGAGCCGATTCGCTGTACTGCGATAACCATGATAACGATATAAGGCACACCACAGAGCGCGCCCAGTAACTGCCATTTGGGTACATCAAGCAGTGTAAGGGCATGCTTTGGTTCAAAGAAAAAGATCAGCAGAGCGGTAACCAATGCCCCGGTAGAGAAGGTCAGGAATGCACTCCGGAAAACGCCGACATTGCTGCCCAACTTTCCACCTATTGCGGCCTGCATACTCAGAAACGCTCCACCTACCACTGCAAGAATGATCATCAAAATATTCATAATTTCACCTCAGCCTTTTGCCACAAGTGCCAGTGCAGCAACAATAAAAATAAGCGCAATGACTCTTTTCTGGTCAATTTTGCGTTGGGCGGTGCCAAAAAGTCCGTAGTGGTCAATCACCAGACTTTTAAATACCTGTCCTGCAAGAATGCCGATCATGGTCATTGCAATACCAATAATGGGAACAGCTATGGTGAGAATCACCACATATACTGGTCCAAGAATACCGCCTACTAATGTCCATGCAGGTTGCGAGAAAAAAGAGGGGCTATTACGCGGACTGAAGAAAAGCATCAGCATGAATGTCAGCGCTGCACCGACACCAAAAATACTGAATGTGGCCCATAAATCACCCACTTCACTTCCCAACGGCCCTAATAATCCAGCTTCAACGGATAATCCCATCCCGCCAGCAACGACGAGTAATATAAATAAAAGCTGCATAAAACAGTCTCCAACTTGGTTTAGGAGGCTGATGATAAAGACGCTCAAAGTAATGAAAAACAGTATAATCTGTGAAACACCTTTGCAGGAATCGAGATAATGTATAATGCCAGTTCAATAAACTTCCGTAGTCTATTGTTTTTTATTGGAGTTTTTGACTCGCAGAGTTTTTCTGAGGTTGCCAGGCGAGAGGGAGTATCTGCGTCGATGGTATCGCGAGTGATTCTGCAGCTAGAGGATACTCTCGGACAGCAGCTGTTCTATCGTAATACCCGCGCTGTCATTCCGACCGAAGCTGGACGATTGTTCGTAGAATATGCCCGAATAATGAGTGAGCAACTCAGCGAGGCAAGAAAAGAACTTCAGGACAGATCACTTGAGCCTTCAGGGTTGATAAGAATCAATGCGCCGGTTTTTTTTGGGCAGCGGCATATTGCGCCCTGGTTAACTGGCCTTTCCGAGCGCTACCCTAAGCTGTTGATCGAGTTGGCGCAGACAGATGACTATATCGATCCCCACCGCGATGCTTCAGATATTATTTTTCGCATTGGAACTCTTACCGACTCATCATTTCACGCACGCGTGTTCTGCACCCAGCGCTACCACCTGGTTGCGTCTCCTAAATACGTTCAAAAGTGGGGAGTGCCAGTTATTCCTTCAGATTTAGCACAGCATAAATGTCTGGTTTATGCGGGATCATCCGGTCCTAATCGATGGCTATTCAGAGAAAAGAATGACAACTGGGTTCACTACCCGATATCTGCATTGCTGATTTCTAACAATGCGGAAACGCTTCTTACAGCCGCTTTAGGTGGAATGGGGATGGTGCTTTTCCCGGACTGGCTGATAGGAGACAGCATTCATAAAGGGGAACTGGTCAGAATTATGCCCAATCTTGACGCCGCCATAAAAACAGAGCCGCAACATATTGCAGCGATTTATCCGAATGTCCGTCATCCCCCTCTGAATGTCAGAGCGGTTATTGATTACTTTCTGGAGGTTTATGGCTCCAAGCCTTACTGGCAATTCGACTGACGAATCTCTCCCATGAGCGAGAAGCGGAAGTTGCTTTTCGCTCATACATCAGCAAATGAAAAATGGTTTTAGCGAAAATCTCGATATAACAGAGCAGTCATTTGAGGAGGGAGTAACACGACTTTCAAATTACATGAAAAGCGCTCTGTGTAAACGAACAATATAATCGGCATTAGGGTTTGTGCGTTTATCACCCATACGCTCCTGTATTGCCTGAACTGCAATATCCCGGCGCACGGGTAATCGTACCTTTTCCGCTGAAGCCAGCGCGGATTTCATTTGTCCATATGTGAGGTCCGTGCAGTAGCACGGAGCACCTGGCTGTTGGCGCCAGGACTCCTCAAGGTTACCCGCATCAAAGGCATCGAATCCCGTATCATTGACAAAATCAACGATCACTATCTTGTGCTCTTCCATATTCCCTGCCACCGGAATTGCAATACGCACTGGCGATCCCGCTGTTGTACCTTTCCTGGCGAGAGAATCTGAACCTATGGCATTCCATGCCTTGATCAGGGGACGGTTCAGGAGATGTGCCGCCCACTGACTTTCAACCTCACCATCTGAGAAATTGTCAATGATGCCATCACGATGTGGATAGTAGTTGGAGGTATCAGCAACGATAACATCCTGAGGCAGATTGCGTATCAGAGGCGCGATATCCGCAAGCTTCGCCATAGGTATGGACAGGATGACTACCTGCGCGTCCTGCACGGCACTGGCTGTATCAGATGCTTCAGCGCCCGTTTCAAGCACGTCGGGGTCTATTGTTTCTGATCCGCGTGAATTTGCGACTTTTACGAAATGACCGGCAGTTGCAAGACTGCGGGCAAGTGTTTTACCGATATGACCAGTTCCCAGGACAGCAATCCGGTACTTTTCTCTATGTGTCATAAGCTCTCTTCTTTAACTCAGGCCGTTACTGCACGGTTACGTTTGACGATCACATCATGTGTTAGATGATCGCCTGCGGACATGAATTCCCTGATCAACGCATCTCTGTTCAGTGGTGCGCGGGCTTTATTCGCCGCCTGAAGGGCCGCTCTAAGTTCTGCGGCGTCAAGCTCAGTGCAGTAGGCTGGGGTACCGGGCTGTTGCCGCCATGATTCGCTAAGCATACCGGCGTCAAATGCATCGAAACCACTCTGACTGACCAGCTCCATCACAACAGACTTTGCTGCGGAGTCGTCGCCCGCAACAGGAATAGCAATACGGGACGGAGAACCTGCATCCTGCCCTTTCTCTTTAAGCGTCTCGGCAAGAACAGCATTCCAGGCTTTGATGAGATGGCGCTGAACTGTTTCACTGGCGTACACGCTTTCAGGCTTACCTTCACGGATCTCAATAATGTCCCCGTCACGGAAAGGATAATAATTAGACGTATCAATGACGATCACGCTTTCAGGGACGTCGCGCATTAACTCAGCAAGTTCGGTGTGCTTATCAAAGGGTATAGAGAGGATGATGACGTCCACTTCTCGTACGGCCTCCTGGCGATCAACCGCCAGTGCACCCACTTTTCGCGCCAGCTCTGCAATGCTTTCCGGTCCTCTTGAATTCGCCAGTTTGACTTCATGGCCCTGCACAGAGAGCCTGTTTGCCAGCGTCGCACCAATATTTCCGGCGCCAATAATGCCCATTTTCATAGCAGTACCTTTTGTATGAGTGGAGGATGATCAGTTATCAGCGGGATGGGCAAAGCCATTCAGGGTATCCCGTAACTCCTCGAGCTTTCCATCCGATAGCTGACAGGCTGATTTGATTCTTTCGGTTACGAGCCACAGCTCACTTTGCAAAGCGAGCCCCTCATCCGTAAGGGTAATGAGAACTCGTCTTTCGTCTGCGCGGTCACGTGTGCGGATTATGCGTCCGGCAGCCTCAAGGCGTTTGAGGACGGGCGTAATGGTGCCGGTATCCATGCCAAGCTTATTCCCGATTTCCCCCACGGTGCGCGGGGTGCAATTAAACAACTCCAGCATGACCAGATACTGTGGGAAGGTAAGTCCCAGCGGGTCCAGGAACGGCTTATGTAACCGGTTCATTCGGCTCGCCGCACCATATAACGCAAAAGAAAGTTGTGTCCCTATTTCTTGCCGTGACTGCTTGTTCATATGCCAACTCATTATCTAGCTGTTGATTATCTAGCGCACTAGATAAAAGCATATAGTAAACTTTTCGTTGGCTAAAGAGTGATGAATAAGTAATTCGTGCGGTATGACAATAACAACAAATCATACCGAAACGTTTTCCGACGGAAGAATACGGGCATCCGGGCGATAAAAGGAGGTCCGCTTCTGGCACAAAGCAGACGCTCAAGATGACCCCAGAATAGCCCCCAGAAACCCCGTCCCCTCCCCCTAAATCAACAACTTCACCCGATCATAAATCAGTCGGTCCTCGAGCCGCGCGGAGCGGGCGTGCTGGCGCAGGGTACGGATCAGGTTATCAATCAGCGCATGAGCAGCGGTGCTGAGTATGCTGTTGCGCCGGGTGACGATATTCAGCCGCGCCAGGTCGCAACCTTCTTGCAGCGCCAGCGGTTGCAGGCGGCCGGCAAACTGCGGTAGCCCGAGCAACGGTGCCGGGCACCAGGTGCACATGTCTGCCGACTCTACCATTGCCTGCAACATGCCGAGGGAATGCGCATGAATAATGCGGTTCGGATCAAGCTGAGCGCCATGTCGGCTGAACAGTTGCTGGATTAAATCGTCATAATTTTCTGGGGTAGAGTTCAGCACCCAGTCCTGCTCCAGCAATTGGTGGACTGAGGTGCTTTGGCCCAACGGATGCCCGTGGCGCACCATTACCGCCGTTTCGTAATCCAGCAAGGGTTCGCAATGAAACTCCTGCGGTGCCATCGAGGCTGGAAGCGGCGTGATGGCAAAATCCATCGTGCCCTCTCGCAGTTGGGATTGGGCGTTGGCCATCAGGCTTTCAAACAGCTCCAGTTTTACCCTCGGCATCTTTTTGCGAAAAGCCACCACCGCCGCCGGTAACACCGTCAACATCAGCCAGGGCGTGATCGCTACCTTCACCTGTTCTTGCGCCAGCCCGCGCAGGCCAGCCATTTCGTTGTTGGCCTGCTCCAGTTGATTCAGCACCAGCCGGGCATGTACCAACAGCGTTTTCCCGTAAGGCGTAAAACCCAGTCCGGCCGGCGTGCGGATCAGCAAGGGTAATTCCTGCTGCTGTTCCAGCTCGCGCAGGGCGCGCGTGACCGCCGCCTGTGAAAGCCCCAGTTGGCGTGCGGCGGCGCGGATGCTGCCACCGTCGGCACTGGTGACCAAGGCCTGTAACTGATGTAGTTTCATCACGCCCCCTGACAATCAAAGGTTGTCAGCATAACCGAACGACGGCTCCCCGGGCAAAAGGTTGTTTGTTAGTCTCCGAAGTACCTTGTTCCCGGTTATTGATTACATCGGGAACCGAATACTCCAGTTGGAAACCCTGATGACCCATTCGCTGGTTTTACCTGAAATAGCTGCCGTTCAACACGAAATGGTCGCCATTCGCCACCATATTCATGCGCATCCCGAACTGGGATTTAACGAGTTTGCCACCAGCGATTTGGTGGCAAAACTGCTGTCCGAATGGGGTTATCAGGTCACGCGCCATATAGGACAAACCGGAGTTGTCGCCACGCTGCAACGCGGCGTGGGGAAAACGCTTGGCCTGCGGGCCGATATGGACGCGTTGCCGATTGAAGAAACCAGCGGACTGCCCTATGCCAGCACTCACAGCGGCGTGATGCACGCCTGCGGTCATGATGGCCACACCACCATGCTGCTGGCGGCGGCGCGTTATCTGGCACACCACTCTGACTTTACCGGTACATTGCACCTGATATTTCAGCCGGCGGAAGAAGGCGGTGGCGGTGCCCGAGTGATGATGGAAGACGGGTTGTTCGAGCGTTTTCCCTGCGATGCGGTGTTCGCCATGCACAACGTGCCCGGCTTCCCGGTCGGCCAACTGGGCTTTGCCAGCGGCCCTTTCATGTGCTCGGCCGATACCGTCAACATCACCCTGCATGGCCACGGCGGCCATGGCGCGGTACCACAGCACACCGTCGATCCGGTGGTGGTCTGCGCCGCCATCGTGATGAGCCTGCAGACCATCGTCTCCAGAAATATCGATCCGCAGGAAACGGCGATTGTGACCGTGGGTGCGATCCAAGCCGGTCATGCAAGCAATGTTATCCCGTCTACCGCCACCATGACGCTGAGCGTGCGTGCGCTGAATGCCGATGTCCGTCAACGGTTGGAAGACCGCATTACGGCACTGGTGGAAGCGCAGGCCGTCAGTTTTGGTGCCCGGGCAGAGATTGATTACCAACAGGGTTATCCGGTGCTGGTAAACCACGCTGCGGAAACCGAGTTGGCGCGTTCGGTCGCGCTGGAATGGGCCGGTGAAAGCCGGGTTATCGCCAACCTGCGCCCGATTACCGCCAGTGAGGACTTCGCTTTTATGCTGGAGAAATGCCCCGGCAGTTATATCTCGATTGGCAACGGGGAAAGCACGCCCGGTAACTCGCTGCATAACGCCGGTTACGATTTTAACGACGAGTGTTTGCCGATTGGCGCCACTTACTGGGTCAAACTGGCAGAACGCTTCCTGGCTTAATCCCTTTTTGAACACCACTACGCTGAGGAAAACAAAATGAAAACAAAAAGTAGCCTGGTTTTATTGCTGCCACTGGCGTTCAGTTTCGCCGCCCTTGGCGGTGAATTTAGCGGCAAGGTGATTAAGTTGGGCATAGACCCCACCTTCCCGCCGCTGGAATACAAAACTGCGCAAGGAACCCTGACCGGGTTCGGTGTGGATATCGCTCAGGCGCTGTGCAATGAGATGCAGGCCAGGTGCGTTTGGGTCGAAAGCAGTTGGGACGGGATGATCCCGGGGTTGCAGGCAAAAAAGTTTGACGCCATCGCCTCGTCAATGACCATTACGCCGCAGCGCGAAAAGCAGATCGCCTTCTCGAACAAGGTGTCTAACGCCCCGGCACGCCTGGTGGCCCGCAAGGGTAGCAACCTGCAGCCCACGGTGGCTTCGCTGAAAGGCAAATCGATTGGCGTGCAACAAGGCTCCAGCCAGGAAGCTTACGCAAACGCAATGTGGCGCCAGGCCGGCGTCAACGTGATTGCCTATCAGAGCCAACAGGAAGTGAATGAGGATTTGGCCAACGGCCGGTTGGACGCTTCGTTGCTGGCCAGCGTCAGCGCCAGCGAATTTTTCAAAACCCCAGGCGGCAAGAATTTTGCCTTTACCGGTGCGGAACTGAGCGACAGCAAATACTTTGGTATTGGCGATGGCATTGGCGTGCGTAAAGAGGACCGCGCATTACTTGATGCCTTCAACGCGGCGCTGAAAGCCATTATCGCCAACGGCACCTATAAGAAGGTGAACGATAAATACTTTAATTTTGATATGTACGGTAAAGGGCAATAACTGCGGGGCAGATTAAAAGGGCCAGGCGAGCGCCTGGCCCGATAAAAACGGTTACTTCACTTCGCCCATAGCCTTCAGCTTTTTGGACAGTTCGCGACGTTCTTTAGACAGATCGGCATTTTTGATGATGTAGTCATCAACGCGATCTTCATAGTCGCTGCGCATGTTGGCAATGATGCCCTGAACATCTTCAATGCTCATGCCCGGCTTGATGTACTCACTCAGGTTATCGAGCAGCAGCACGCGCTTTTGGTTGTCGCGGACTTTCTTCTCGTTGTCGATAATTTCGCGTTGCAGCTTATTTTTACGTCGGAACATACGCACAAACTCCAGAACGTCCTGGAAACTCGGCTTATTTGCATTTTCCATCTTCATACCCTTGCTTTAGTAATACACAGATTCATTGGCTTACGGCCACAATGAGACCAAGATACAGGTTTGTGGCGCTCAGACACAACACTCATCGCCCTATCTTACCCACTTTACCGCCGCGACAAAAACCCGAAGCGCCTGCTTCATGATCTGGCCCCCTATTCACGCTCGCCGGCGGTACACACCTTGAGCAAGTCACCCAGTTCTTCCAACTGCTGCGTCAGTTCCATGCTTAACCATACGTAGCCGTAAATGGGCGCTTCACCATGCTGGCTGACGCTGGCCTCCTGCATCAGGGTTTTCAGTTCCGCAGCGATTTCGCTCAGTTGCCCTGCCGCCACCGCCTGCTGCGCCTGTGGGCCGTTACGCATGGTCTCCGCCAGCGCTTCCAATGAGCGTAGCGTCAACAGTTGCGCGCTGCGCAGGGTTTTGGCATTCAGCATAATAAAGTGGGTTTCACGCGAGGCCCAGTAAGCGTCGGCCAACAGCTCCAGGGTACAGACCAGATTGCGGCTCAGCGTCTGCACCGCTTCAAATACCGCTTTGGGAATATGCGTTTCTTTGCTGCTGGGCACAATCAGCCCGCGCAATTTGACCACCTGATTCAGCAAGTCTTTCAGCTGCGGCTCCAGCCGCGGTCTTTCTATCATATTCGGGGACAAATAAGCGCCGTAGATCTTGCCCGCGCTTTGCAGGCAATCGGCCATCTGCATGCGCCACAGAATGTAGGCCCGCTGCGGGTAAATGCTGGTGAACAACAGCGCCAGTAATGAGCCAAAAATCACGTCGCCGCTGCGCCACAGCGCGGTATGCATATCACCGGCACCCGCGCCACAAACCACCGCCAGCGTAATGCCCACCAGCAATGCCATATAAGGCCGTTTGCCCAGCGTCAGATAGCCGCAGAAAAACATCACTACGCCACACCACGCCAGCATTAGCGGTAGCGAATAGAGCTCAAGATACAGGGCAATCAGACCGGAGGCGGCACCAAACACCGTGCCGGCAATACGCTGCAGCGCCCTTTGCAACACGTTGCCCCAGAATGAAATCGGCCCCATCACCACCACCAGCGTAATCAACGGCCAGGTGCCTTCCGGCACTTCAAGCAGGCGAATTAGCAGGAAGGTCAGGATAAACGCCAGCCCGATGCGCACACCATGCACAATGCGGTAATGGCGGTAAGTCAGACGTTCAAACGACGATATTTTTCTGTCGAGGCGCACAATGCATCCCGTTATCGATGGCGAGAAAGAACATCAGTTTAGCGGAGGAAGGCAGGCAGAGAAAAGCGGATAAGGCGTCCCCTATCCGCAGTCAGACGTTAAGCGGCATATTTATCCACCAGCGCACGCAAAATGGCGGCGGTTTCCACATCCATCACCCCGTCATACTGTCGTTGACGGAAATGCAGCTGGAAGGCCCGCACCAGTTGGCGATAGCCTTCGGCATCGGTCGCCGCCGAGGTGTCGTAACCGTATTTAGCGAACAGCGCCAGCAAATCCTTCTGTGCTGGTACGCACTGGCATTGGTACTCATGCTGATAACGCTGCTTCACCGCTTCGTCATACCAGGCCCCGACGCCGGCCAGATAAAGCTGGTGCCATGGGAACTGCGGGCCAGGGTCGCTTTTACGGCCCGGAGCAATATCAGAATGCGCCACCACGTTGACTGGCGTGATATCCGGATAGCGCTGCAGGATGTTCTGCGCCAGTTGAGTGACCGCCGCAATCTGCTGCGGGTTAAACGGCGGGAAGGTAATGTCTTCGCCATCGCCGCTGGCCAGATTGACGATCTCAATGCCAATGGACGTATCGTTGAGATTATTGCGATTGCCCCACTGACTGGCCCCGGCATGCCAGGCGCGTTCCACTTCATCAACCAGATTAAAAATGCGCACGCCGTTGAAACCGGCCGCTTGATAGCTTTGATCTTCAGGATCCGGCACCAGATAATGGGCGCTGACCGACTTGCCGGTCAGCGACTGCACCGAATCGGCGAAATTTTGCGCTGTATAATGCATCACCAGAAAACGCACCCGGTGGCCAAAGCTGGCTACTGAACGGTAGCTGTTGTAATCCATACTGAACATAATAGATTCCTTGTTGGTTAAACTCGCGTGCCACAATCATTGCAGGAAATCATTGCAGGATCCGTCCCGCTCAAGCGGCCGCAACATGCAGCGACCCTACAATGCCATCGTGGATCTTGTCCACCCGTTAATGTTTAGCTAATTGCTAAAGTTAAAGCAAGGAATATTTAGCTAAAGCGATATTTACCTTTTTGCTAAAGAGTGCGATCATTCGATTATGGAAACCAAAGAAATAAGACGCAATAATTTGCGCGAGCTGATGGCCAGCTACGCCCGACAGGGTGTCAACCAGAGCGAGTTTGCGCTGCTGGTAGAGTCTTCTTCGCCGACGCTGAGCCAAATCAGCGGTGAAAAATCTTCGCGTAATCTGGGGGATAACCTCGCCAGACGGATCGAAGCCAAGCTGAGCCTGCCCAAGGGCTGGTTTGACGTTTTCCATGAAAAAGAGCTGGTGCGGCCGTTTGATAACGTAGCGGCAGAGTCGGATTTTCAACCTGCCCGCCTCAAGCCGGTGGTATGGGAAGATACCGAACAGGACAAGGAAGAGTTTGTGGAAATTCCCCTGCTGGATATTAATTTCTCGGCTGGCGACGGTTGTTACGAAATCGTCGATCGCGAAGAGTTTTCGCTGATCTTCCGTCGCTACTATCTGCACAAAATGGGGGTGGCGGTGAACGCCGCACGCATCATCCGCATTTCCGGCTCCAGTATGGAACCGCGCCTGCAAGACGGTGATGTAGTGGGGATTAATACCGATGACATCCGTATTCGCGAAGGCAAAACCTACGCTATTCGGCATGGCAATCTGCTGCGGGTAAAGGTGTTGATCGAACAGCCCGACGGCGGTGTCACTATTCGCTCCCTGAACCGGGAAGAGTACCAGGACGAACACCTGAGTTACCCGCAGCGCAAAGACCAACTGGTGGTGCTGGGCCGCGTTTTCTGGTCGTCTTCGTCCTGGTAATGAGCCGGATACCGTCAGGCGCCGCCAATCGGCGCCGTGCTGTTATTTGAAATCTACCACCATTTGCTGCTGGATAGACAAACCGCGGGTCGACTGTACGCAACAGTCAATGTAGTCGGTAAAGCGCGGTGGTTTCGGCATGCCCAGCTTAAGAATTTTATCGTTACTGAAACGCACGTTAAGCATGGCGAAGGATCCGTACAAACGCATCGCCTTCAGCATCAGTCGTTCGTTACAAGGCCCGAAAATATCCTTCAGTTGCTTACGCATCTTCAGCAGCGCTTCGTAGCTGACCTGCGCGTAATGATCGCCAAGCGGCGGTTTTTCCAGCGCGGCGGCAATGGCACGGTCGATATCCGCAAAGCTGACGCTGCTCTCTTCACCGGCCGAGATATGGTACACGTCATTATCCAGCGTTTCGCTGTTCAGCAGCATCACCAGCGCATCGGCACAGTAGTCGACCGGGATGACGTCGATGTTGTCCTGCAGTGAACACATAAACTTGCGCAGCATCAGCGCCATACTGAACACCCAAAAAATACTGCTGGAAGGCTGACAACCCAGACGAGTATGTCCCACCACAATCGAAGGACGGGCAATCACCAGCGGCAGTTGCGGACAGCGTTGACGCATTAGCTGCTCGATGGTCGATTTGGAGCGGGTGTATTCCACCAAATGCTCGGCGGTTTCTTCAAATTCACCGCTCTCTGCCACCAGAGAACCCGGCTCCGGCGCACAGGACATTGCGGTACCTACGTGCAGGAAACGTTTTAATCCAGACACCTGCGCCATTCTCTCGGCAAAGGCCAGCGTACCTTCGACGTTCACCTTCCAAATAAGAGGGTTATTGCCAAACGAGGCTACTGCGGCACAATTAATAACGTGCGTTACATTGTTAATTCGTGTGTCCGCCAAAAAGTCAGCAGGCTCACTTAAATCACCCAACAATATATTTTCTATCGTGATCTTTGAAAATAAACCAGCATCAATATTAAACTTTTCCATATTCAGTCGAATACGTTCCAGTCCCTGCTGTGCATTTTCAGCCCGCACTAACAGAAGATAGTTAATAGACTGATTTTCTTTAATTAATTTCTCGAGAACTGCACCACCGAGAAAGCCGGTAGCACCGGTTAACAGCAGAGTTTTCATAATACGCATCCACATTGGTATTGAATGTTGCTGATTGTATGTGGAGATATTTAAACGAATACTAAATAAAACTCAGTGGTGCCTATTTATCTTTTCTTAATATTATCTTAAGGAATATCTTGAAACATCGTGATGGGGTTTGGTAACAACATTAATAGGGAATACCTCAGGATAAACGAGTCCGTTGACATAGCATTGATATTAACTCTGATTTAATTTCCTGGTGAATGTTATTACCTTTTCTCATCAGGAGTATTTATGAGCTATAACCAAAAAGTCTGGTTGGGCGCCTTGGTCCTGTGCGGCGTTTTCTGGCTGGCGGTGATCGGCGGTATTTTCTCGGCCCATAGGGCCTTAGAGCGGACGGAACTGCAAAATCAGCAGGATTTTACGGTCAGATACTCGCAACATGTTCAGGGTGCAGCGGCCCCAGGCCAGAGCCTCCGGGCACAGTCGCACACCTCTTGAGGTTCCCCCCTGAATGGGGTAGGGACAAGCACGGCGAAGGATCCTATGATGCCCTTTGATTCACAGGGAGAATAATATGGGTCGAAAGCTGGATAGCTTACCGCAAGCAGAACGTGAAAAAATTGAAGTCGATTTACTGGCCCTCAGCGTCATTTATAACGAACGCTATGGCATTACCGTCAATGACGCCAGCAACGCCGAACAACAGCTGCCCGATTATTTACGCCCCTACTTTCATTTACGCCTGAACTACTACCGCGGTGCGTAATACAGCGCATTTCGGTGATAAACACTAACGACCGCTTGGCATCGTTCATCTCGCCGTTACAATAGAGGAATATTCCCTACGCACGCGAGAGATGCGATTTTGAGCAGCAAGGCACCGGCCACATTCTACTTTCACGACTACGAGACCTTCGGCATAAGCCCATCGATGGACCGCCCGGCGCAGTTTGCCGGCGTGCGTACCGACATGGATTTCAATATTATCGAAGAGCCGCTGGTCATCTACTGCACCCCGGCCGATGACTACCTGCCCGATCCCGAAGCGGTGATGATCACCGGTATTACTCCGCAACTGGCGCTGGCCAAAGGTGTTAACGAAGCCGAGTTTACACGGCAAATTCATCAGGCATTCAGCGTGCCCGGCACCTGTATTCTGGGTTACAACAATATCCGCTTCGATGACGAAGTCAGTCGTAATATTTTCTACCGCAACTTCTACGATCCCTATGCTTACAGTTGGCAAAATGGCAACTCACGCTGGGATCTGCTTGACGTTATGCGTGCCTGTTATGCACTGCGCCCGGACGGCATCGTCTGGCCGGAGAACGAAGATGGCTTCCCCAGCTTCCGTCTGGAACACCTGACCCGCGCCAACGGCGTCGAACATGAACATGCCCATGACGCCATGTCGGACGTTTATGCCACCATTGCCATGGCCAAATTGGTCAAGCAGGCACAGCCACGGTTGTTTGATTTCCTATTGCAGCACCGCAACAAACATAAGCTGAACGCGCTGATCGACATCGCAGAAATGACGCCGTTGGTACACGTTTCCGGCATGTTCGGCGCGGCACGTGGCAACACCAGTTGGGTATCGCCGCTGGCCTGGCACCCGGACAACAAGAACGCGGTGATCATGTGCGATTTGGCCGGTGATATGACGCCATTGCTGACGCTGAGCGCCGACGAGCTGCGTGAACGGCTGTATACCCGCCGTGAGGATCTGGCCCCAGGGCAAGCGCCGGTGCCGATCAAACTGGTCCATATCAACAAATGTCCGGTGCTGGCACCGGCGAAAACCCTGTTGCCGGAAAACGCCGAACGGCTGGGTATCGATCGCCAGGCCTGCCTGCAAAACTTGCAATTGCTGCGCCAGCATCCGCAAGTGCGCGAAAAAGTTGTCGCCCTGTTCGCCGATGCAGAGCCTTTCAAGGGCTCTGATGATGTCGATGCGCGACTGTACGACGGTTTCTTCAGCGATGCCGACAAGGCAACGATGAAAATTATCCAGCAAACCAAGCCGCAGAACCTGCCGGCGCTGGATTTGACCTTCAGCGATAGCCGTCTGAAAGCGCTGCTGTTCCGTTTCCGCGCCCGCAACTACCCCAATACGCTCGATGAAACCGAGCAACGCCGCTGGTTGCAGCATCGTCAGGAGGTGTTGAGCGCCGAGCGGGTGCAGAGTTATGTTCTGCAACTGGAGTCGCTGTATAACCTGCATGAAGGCGATCAAGAAAAGACCGCGCTGTTGAAAGCGCTGTTTGAATACGGCAAAGAGTTGGTCGGCTGACAAAAACAACAAAGGGCGCCCCAAGGCGCCCTTCTTAATACTTACCGAATAAAGCTTAGGCCACGTCTTCGCTAGCCTGTGGTACCGGCAGGCGGAAGCTGCGCGTGACAAAGGCCAGGTAAATCAGGCCAATTGCCGCCCACACCAGGCCCAGCGTCATTGAGCTGGCTTCCAGATTCAGCCACAGCGCACCCACGGTCAGCGCACCCATAATTGGCAGGATCAGGTAGTTAAAGGTGTCTTTAACGGTACGGTTCAGCTTGTCGCGGATATAGAACTGCGAGATAACCGACAGGTTCACGAAGGTAAACGCCACCAGCGCACCGAAGTTAATCAGCGCCGTTGCGGTAACCAGATCAAACGAAACCGCAGACAACGCAATCACGCCGACCAGCAGCACATTCAGTGCCGGGGTACGCCATTTCGGGTGCACATAACCGAAGAAACGCTCCGGGAATACGCCGTCACGGCCCATCACATACATCAGGCGCGAAACACCGGCGTGCGATGCCATGCCAGAAGCCAGCACGGTCACGCAGGAGAACACCAGGATCACCGACTGGAAGAACTTGCCGGCCACGTACAGCATGATTTCCGGCTGGGACGCATCGGGATCTTTAAAGCGTGAAATGTCCGGGAAGTACAACTGCACAAAGTAGGACACCACGATAAAGATGATACCGCCGATCAACGCCGTCAGGAAAATGGCTTTCGGGATCACGTTCTCTGCGTCTTTGGTTTCTTCAGACAGCGAACTGATGCCGTCAAAACCGAGGAACGAGAAGCACAGAATGGTCGCGCCGGTAATCATCGGCACCACGTGCGCACCCTCAGACCAGAACGGACGGCTGCTGATCAGCGTACCGGCACCTTCACCATGTGAAATGCCGTTCACTACCAGGAACAGGAACACGATCATGATCGCCACCTGCACCACCACGATAATGGAGTTCAGGTTCGCCACCAGCTTGATGCCGCGCAGGTTGAACAGCGTCATCAGCGCGACCAGTGCCGCCACAAAGATCCACGAAGGCACGCCCGGGAAAATGGCTTCCAGGTAAATTTTGGCCAACAGGATGTTGATCATCGGCATGAACAGGTAGTCCAGCAGCGACGACCAGCCCACCATAAAGCCGACGTGCGGGCTGATGGCTTTCTGGGCATAGGTATAGGCAGAGCCGGCGGACGGGAATTTACGAACCAGTTTGCCGTAGCTCAGTGCGGTGAACAGGACCGCCAGCAGAGCAAAGGCGTACGCAGTCGCGACGTGACCATCGGTCAGGCCGGATACGATGCCAAAGGTATCGAAGATGGTCATTGGCTGCAGATAAGCCAGCCCCATCATCACTACCGGAACTAAAGTCAGGGTTTTACGCAGCTGTGCGCGTTCAGCCGGAGCGGCATTGATGATGTTATCGGACATGACGCAGCCCCCCCTTACCTTCAGTCTTGCGGAGCGTAGACACACCAAGACTTAAGGTTGCGGGGAAACTTCGCAACTTGCGACTGAATTCAAAAAGAAGGGGATTGGAAGCTGGATAACGAGTCAAGGCGGCCTTGGCTGCTCCATAATCGCTGCGACCGCAGCGGAAACCGGCGGGCACCGGTGCTAAAGTGAAAAATTGCCCCATCTTTCTTATCCTCATGAGTCACGACCATAAAGTTTTATTTGATCGCGCACGAAACTATTTATCTATCCGGATCGGTGTCCGGCCTCGCTTGGTGTATGAAACGCACAGTTTGTAAAACACAAATGCAAAAAAAATAACCGACGCGTTAAAACGTCGGCTATCTGCATTAGGGATATTTTGCACCAGAAACCCTCCTGATGACAAGTTCAGGAAGGCCTGTTACACAAATTCTTTTCGCGATCGTTCGGAAAACAACCCTTACAGGTGAATTAATCCGCTATCGTTTTATCGCCTATCAAGTTAATGAGGCACATTTTACGCCCCTTCAGGCATTTTTCAACATCCAGTCGATCTCGGTTTCCGTCACCAGCCGCTCAAACTGCATCAGTTCGTCCAGCTTGCAGGCGTGGTAAACGTGGGCAAAACGTTCGCCCAGATACTGCGTCAGTTCATGCTGATGCTCAAACTCGTACAAGGCGTCGCTTTGACGGATCGGGAACGGCAACCCTTCCTGCTCCAGCCCGTTGCCGGTCACCGGCTCAGGCAAGGGCAGCTCGTTGTCCAGGCCGTAAAGAATGCCTGACAGTATCGCCGCCACCACCAGATAAGGGTTGGCATCGGCACCCGCAACGCGGTATTCCACCCGATGATTTTCCGGTTCGCCACAGGGAATGCGCAGTGCCACGGTACGGTTGTTGTGTCCCCAGGAAGCCTGGGTAGGCACATACATGCCCGGCTGGAAACGGCGGAAAGCATTCACATTGGGTGCCAGCAGCGCCATGGAGGCCGGCATTAAGGTGATCATCCCGGCCAGCGCGCGATGCAGCAAGGGGGAATCTTCGCCGTCCGCTTGCGCGAACAGGTTGTTGCCGTTGCCGTCCAGCATGCTGATATGCACGTGCATGCCGCTACCGGCGTATTCTTCATAAGGTTTGGCCATAAAGGTGGCGTGCAAATGATGATTTTCCGCCACCATGCGCACCAGGCGCTTTAACCCCAGCGCATGGTCACAGGCCAGCAACACGTTATCGGTATGCTGCAGATTCACCTCGAACTGGCCGGGTGACGCTTCCGCCACCGCACCGTCCGCCGGTAAGCCCTGCATCTGCGCCAGCGTGTCGATGTCGTTGAGCACTTCGGCAAAATGATTCAGGTTATCCAGCGAGTAAACCTGGCTCTGCATGTTGCGTTCCTGGGTACCGGGCGCACAGGGGGGTTGCAAATACCCCTCAGCGTCTCGCTGTCTGTCAATGAGATAGAACTCCAACTCTACCGCTACCACCGGGAACATGCCGCGCTGGCGCAACGCCTGCCACACTCGATTCAGGACATTACGGGGTTCAACGTCAAAGGGAGTGCCATCTTCATCCAGCATGGTCAGTAATACCTGACCGATATTATCCGGGTCCGCCGCTGAGGGGGTTAACGAACCCGATACTGGCATGCATACACGGTCCGGTTCACCCAATTCCTGGCCCAGACCCGCCTCTTCCACCACGTTACCCAAAATATCCATAGCGAATACCGAGGCGGGGAAGTAACAGCCTTTTTCCAATTTTTTCAGTCCGGAGACAGGGATGCGTTTACCGCGGAAGGAACCATTCAGGTCAGTGAGAAGGATATCGATATACTGCGTTGAGGGGTGGCGTTCCAAATAATGAGCAACCTCACGTTGGAACGCGCTACTTCGCCTCTCTTCATTATGCTGTGCAAAATTTTCAACTGCTGCGATATTGGTTTGCATACATCACCCGCCATTATGCTCTGAGAACGCGTTCGCGTTCGCCTGCCGATAGGTTCAACACATGGTCTGATTTCTCTGTAGACTGCGCCAGAACTGGCGCTCAAAATAACATCCATAATATGAAACATAGCCTTAACACAAATGGTTTGCAAATGTTACAATCCTGTTTGATTATTCGCCACCGACTGCTAAATTGATAAAATATTGACCGAAAAGGCGTTAACTGCTTTTTTGTGTGCAGAATTTCTTCCGCCAGAACGGGGGTGGTGATGGGCAATATATTTTCCAAATTGGTCGCAACTACCGATATCATGCCGTGTCCAACTCACTCAGACAGGCACCTGACACCGATATTCATTTCTGCCTGTTGTCCCTACCAGAAGGATGTACCACTATGAGCGAAGTCAGCTTGGCGCCGGGTAAGCGCCTGTCACAGATCCGTCTGCAATTGGGTTTGTCGCAGCGCCGGGTCGCCGAACTGTCCGGGTTAACCCACAGCGCAATCAGCACCATCGAGCAGGACAAGGTCAGTCCGGCCATCAGTACGCTGCAAAAGTTGCTGAAGGTCTATGGGCTGTCGCTGTCTGCATTCTTTGCCGAACCAGAGGCCGCCAATGAACCCAAAGTGGTGATCGAGGCCGAAGATCTGATCGAAATCGGCAGCCAGGGGGTCTCGATGAAGCTGGTGCACAACGGTAACCCAACCCGCAACCTGGCGATGATGCTGGAAACCTACCAGCCCGGCACCACCACCGGCGAGAAAATCAAGCATCAGGGCGAGGAGATCGGTACCCTGCTGGAAGGCGAGATCATGCTGACCATCAACGGTCAGACTCACTGCCTGACCGCCGGTCAGAGTTATGCCATCAACACCGGCATTCCCCACAGTTTCAGCAATACTTCGGCGCGCGTCTGCCGCATTGTCAGCGCCCACACCCCGACGACCTTCTGATAAACCGACAAGGGGATGGCGCTGGCAGCTATTCCCTTGCCGCGGCTTTCCGTTCAGTTTTGCCATCGCCTCCGAACGGGCGCCTCATCGGCGAAAGATTATTTTCCTCCTGGTTATGCCATTTAGTTTGTTGCGAAAAACGCAATCTGTGTTACAAAAGAGTTACCTTGGCCATCTAAACACCTAAACGTCTTTTAATCACACTATGCCAACCCATACGCCCTCGCGCTTAGAGATGCGCAATATCTCGATCGCTTTTGCCGGCTTCAACGCACTGCAAAACGTCGACTTCACCCTGCAGGGCGGCTCTACCCATGCACTGGTCGGCGCTAACGGCGCAGGCAAATCCACGCTGATGGCGATCCTCTCCGGCGCGCACCATCATTACCGTGGCGAGATCTTTATCGACGGGCAAAAAGTGGAAATTCATTCGCCGCTGCAGGCTCGTCAGCATGGGATCCACGTGGTGCAGCAGGAAGTGGATGTGGCGCTGATCCCCACGCTGTCGGTGGCGGAAAACATCATGCTCGACTGGCTAAATGAGCCAGGGCATTTGCTGAACTGGGCGCAACTGTACCGCCAGGCGGCGCAGTTACTGGCCCAGTTGGATCTCACCATTAACCTTCGCCAACGTTTGGCCGAGTGCACGCTGGCGGAAAAACAGCAGGTGCTGCTGGCGCGCGCGCTTTCCCATCGCTGTCGCTTTCTGGTGCTTGATGAACCTACCGCCCCGCTCGATCGCGCCGAAAGCGAACGGCTGTTCCGCGTGGTGCGTCGCCTTAAGTCCGAAGGCATCGGCGTGGTATTTATTTCACACCGCATTCATGAACTGAGCGAGATCTGCGACCGCCTGACCGTACTGCGCGATGGTCGCCACGTCAGCGAGGATGCCATGCAGGGGCTGAGCGGTGAACAGATAGTCGAGAAAATGCTCGGTCATCAATTGCATGATATCTTCCCGCCGCCACGCCCACCGCACGGTTCCCGCCCGCTGCTGCAGGTGGAGGGCCTGAGCGATCGTCACAAGCTGCGCGACGTCAACCTGCGGCTGTATCAGGGGGAAATCCTCGGCATTGCCGGGCTGGCCGGGGCGGGCAAAACCGAGCTGTGCAAGGCGCTGTTCGGCGCCACGCCGGCACGGGTTGCACAAGGCGAACTGCTGGGTCAATCCTGGGCCCCACGTGCGCCGCATCTCAGCGTTGAACAAGGGCTGGCACTGGTGCCGGAAGAGCGGCGCAAAGAAGGCATTTTTATCGATGAAGCCATTCCGATGAACCTGAGCGTCAGCGCCGACGACAGCTTCTCGCGCTGGAGCCTGTTCAGTCGTCGTCAGGAACTGCGTTGGGCTCTGGATATCATGCAACGCCTGAACATTCGCGCCTCCGGCCCACAGCAGCGGCTGGCCAGGCTTTCCGGCGGTAACCAGCAAAAAGTGGCCATTGGCAAATGGTTACGCGGCGACGCTAAGGTCCTGATTTTCGATGAGCCGACCAAGGGCGTGGATATCAAGGCCAAACAGGAATTATTCACCCAGATCGACAGTCTGGCACGCGAGGGTAAAGGCATTATCTATGCTTCCGGCGAATTTTCGGAGCTGGTCGGTTTATGCGATCGCATCTGCGTGCTGTGGGATGGCCGGATAGTGGCGGAACTTGACGCCGCCGAGATTGATGAAGAAACCCTATTACTGTATTCCACCGGAGGAACCCCAGCGTGAGTAAAGAATTATCCCTGCAGAATACGCAGCCCAGGCGCCATCAGCTGTTTGAGTTTCTCTACAAATGGGGGATGTTACTCACCGTTGTCGCGCTGATTGCCCTGTTCGGACTGGCGTCGGACAACTTTCTCGATCCTAACAACATCATCAATATCTTACGTTCGATAGCCATCGTCACGGTAATCGCCATCGGGGTCTCCATCTCACTGTCGGTCGGCGGATTTGACCTTTCCGTCGGTTCTACCGCGTCACTGGCCAACGCCCTGGTGGTTTCGCTGTTTGTCTGGTACGGCTTCGGGACTACCGGTGCGATCGTGCTGACATTGCTGATTTGTACGTTGGTTGGCCTGTTCAACGCCTTCCTGATCGTGGTGCTGAAAATCCCCGATATGCTGGCAACCCTGGCCAGTCTGTTCGTGATCCAGGGGGTGGCGATGACCTACAGCTACGGCGGATCCATCACCCAGAATATGCTGCTGCCGAGCGGTGACATGGCGGAAGGCCTGATCCCAGACATCTTCTCGTCTCTGGGTCAGGTACCGGTGATCGTGTTGATCATGTTGGCGGTCACCCTGGTGGTGCAGCTTTTCCTGTCGTTGACCAAGCATGGCCGCCGCATGTACGCCATCGGCGGTAATCCGGAAGCGGCACGCCTGTCGGGCATTCGCACCGTACGTTACAGGGTTGCCGCCTATGTCATTTCAGCGCTGCTGGCCTCGCTTGGCGGCATACTGCTGGCGTCACGTATCGGTTCCTCGCAGGTGAACGCCGGCGGCGGTTATCTGATGGATGCGGTCGCCGCCGCCTACATTGGTTTTTCGCTGGCCGGCTCCGGCAAGCCCAACGCGCTCGGCACGCTGGTCGGTGCGGTGATCCTCGGCGTACTGCAAAACGGCCTGGTTATGCTCTCGGTCCCCTACTACGCCATGGACATTATCAAAGGCCTGGTGCTCGCTTTGGCGTTGGCGATCACCTACATCCAGAAGCGCTGATGGTTCCACCGGTGCACGTCCTGTCGCACCGGTTTTCCCTTTAATTCATACGGTTAATCCCCTCCCCACCATAGACATACAAATGATACGAATTATCATTTGCGTTTACATTTTGTTTGAAATCCTTACAATGGCCTGACGAAATACTGACGGAACGATGAACCTCGCAACGACGAGGCTCCGTTTCTACTTATTATTCAAAACGTTAAATCGAAACTTTGTCGATTTACATCAGACCAGGAAAGGTTTGCCTCATGGAAAAGCCACGTTATAACCCGCTCACCGCACTGATTATTGCCTCACTCGGCAGCGCCGGCGCGTTCGCCGCACCACAGAATGACGCTCAGGACACCATGGTGGTGACCGCCTCAGGTTTCCAGCAAAAAATCCAGGATTCCGCCGCCTCTATCTCGGTGATCCCACGTCAGCAAATTGAAGACAAAGCCTACCGCGACATTACCGATGCATTGAAAGACGTACCGGGCGTGGTGGTGACCGGCGGTGCCAGCAGCAGCGATATCAGCATCCGCGGTATGTCCTCCAAATACACGCTGATCCTGGTCGACGGCAAACGCGTAGACACCCGTGGCACCCGCCCGAACAGCGACAACTCAGGCATTGAACAAGGTTGGTTGCCACCGCTGGAAGCCATTGAACGCATCGAAGTGGTGCGCGGCCCGATGTCTTCGCTGTACGGCTCCGATGCCATGGGCGGCGTGATCAACGTCATCACCCGCAAGACTTCCAGAACGGAATGGAAAGGCTCACTGCATGGTGACGCCACCTTCCAGGAACGCAGCGACTCCGGCGATCTGTTCCAGACCAACGCCTACGCTTCCGGTCCGCTGATTGACGGCCTGCTGGGCCTGCGGGTCAACGGCCTGCTGTCGCGCCGCGCCGAGGATAAAATCGTCAACGGCTTCAACGAACAGCGCATGCGCAGCGGCACCGCGGTGTTTAGCCTGACACCGGATGATAAAAACGAATTCGACTTTGAAGTTGGTCGCTCGCTGCAGGACCGTAACAGTACGCCGGGTATGTCGGTGGCTGCAGAGCGTTGCAGCAAAGGAAAATGCAACCCAAACAAAGTCAGCGAAAGCAAGTATACCCGCACCAACTATGCCCTGACGCATAACGGTTATTACGATTTTGGCAATACCACCAGCTACATCCAGCGTGAAGAAACCAATAACCCGGGCCGCAATATGAAGATGTATAACACCCTCTTCAATACCCAAAACCAGTTTGAACTGGGCGCCCATATGCTGAACCTGGGCGGCCAGTACCGTTACGAAAAACTGAGCGACAGCGGCAACAAGCTTAAGGCGGCTCAAGGCCTGAACCAGCTAACTCGCTGGAGTTGGGCGCTGTTTGCCGAAGACGAATGGGCGATGACCAACGACTTCAGCCTGACCAGCGGTATCCGTATGGATCAGGACCAGAACTACGGTAATCACTGGACACCGCGCATGTACGGCGTCTGGCACCTGACCGAACAATTTACGCTGAAAGGCGGCGTTTCCGCCGGCTATCGCTCGCCGGATCTGCGCCAATCCTCCGCCGGCTGGGGCCAGGAAACTGGCGGTGGCTCACGTAAAGGGATTATTGTCGGCAACCCGGATCTGCAGCCAGAGAAAAGCCTGAGCGAAGAAATCGCCGTTATGTGGGATAACCAGCAAGGCCTGAACGCCGGCGTGACCCTGTTTAACACCGATTTCAAAGACAAGATCACCGAAGTCAGACGCTGTGAAGAGACCCCGGACTGTAACATTGGCGGTGAACAGTATGACTTTATCAGCGACCGTACCAACGTTGATAAAGCCAATATGCGCGGCATAGAAACCACCTTTGGCTGGCAGATCAGCAAAGACTGGAAGTGGAATACCAACTACACCTATACCTCATCTGAACAGAAAAGTGGGGAATTCCAGGGCCAGGCGCTGAACAAGATGCCAAAACATATGATTAACAGCGTGCTGGATTGGCAGGCAACTGAGGACGTCAGCCTGTGGTCACGCGTTAACTTCCGCAGCAAAACATCGGAATACCTCAGCCGCACGTCAATGGCCAAGAGCACCCCGTCTTACACCTTTGTTGACGCTGGCCTGAGCTACCAGGCGAACAAAAACCTGCAGGTCACCGGCGGGGTTTACAACATCCTCGACAAAACCGTGGATTACGACAACTACAATACCGTGTTGGATGGCCGTCGTTACACCCTCGGCATGACCTACAACTTCTGATGCGATAAAAAAGGCCCCGAGATCGGGGCCTTATGATTTTTCAGTTTTTTTCAAACCACCGGCTGGTTCACCAACCCGTCGATCAACACCTGCGGGGTGCCCTGCGAACAACGCTCAATACGCCCGCGAACGCCATACACCCGCGCCAAACTCTGCGGCGTGATCACCTCTTCCGGCGTACCGTCGGCAATCAACTCACCGTCCTGCAGCATCAGCACATGGTCACCATGGCGCAGGGCTATATTGATGTCATGCACCACCACCACTGTGATGATATTGCGTTTACGCGTCTCTTTGCGCACCAAATCCATCACGTGGAACTGGTAGTTGAGATCGAGCGCGCTCAGCGGTTCATCCAGCAACAGCAGCGAAGGCTGGCGGATCAGTGATTGCGCCAGGCCAACCAGCTGTTTCTGGCCGCCGGAAAGCTGGTCGAGGTAGCTCAGCGCCAAATGTGCGATGCCAAGCTGCTCGAGCAATGCCATCACCTCCGACTCGCTGCCGGCGTTGCTGCGGCCGCCCGAGGCGCGTTGCGCCACGATGATCGACTCCAACACGTGCAAATGCACTCCGGCAGGCAACGATTGCGGCAAATACACCACTTTCTCGGCCCGACGGGCAAAAGGCATCTGCATCAGATCGATATCATCGAGCCACAGTTGCCCCTGCGCCGGGTTCAGCCCGGCCAACGAGCGCAGCAGCGTCGACTTGCCGCTGCCGTTCGGCCCCAGCAGCACGGTGATTTGGCCACGTGGCAACATTGGCACCGCCAGATCGCTTATCACCTGACGCTTCGGATAACCGGCGGAGAAATGCTCGATACGCAATCCCTGGCTCATACATTCCCCCGATGACGCAGAATAATACTCAGGAAGAACGGCACGCCCACCAGCGAGGTGACGATGCCGACCGGAATGATGATCCCCGGGATCAGGTTTTTCGAGGCCACTGAGGCCATCGACAGCACCAGTGCGCCAATCAACGCACTGGCCGGCAGATAGAAACGATGATCTTCACCGAAAATCATACGGGCAATATGTGGCGCTACCAGGCCGATAAAACCAATAGGGCCAACAAATGCCACCGCTAATGCGGAAAGAATACTGATACGCAGCAAGGTGGTCAGGCGCAGGCGGCGCACGTCGATGCCGAAGCTCACCGCCCGATCTTCACCCAGACGCAGCGCGGTCAACTTCCACGAACTCATCATCGACAACGGCAGCAGCACGGCAAATACGCCGAGCAGGATGCCCAGTTTGTCCCAGGAGGCGCGGGCCAGGCTACCCATCGTCCAGAACACCAGCCCCTGCAACGTGTCTTCGCTGGCAATAAACTGCATCATGGAGACCAGCGCGTTAAAGGTGAACACCAGCGCAATCCCGAACAGCACCACCCCTGAGGTGGCAACCCTTGTCCAGCGTGTAATGCCGTCCAGCATCAATGCGGCAAACAAGGCGAAAATAAACGCATTGGCGGAAATAAACCACTGGTCAGGAATGCCCGGCACACCAATACCCAGCACAATGGCCAATGCCGCGCCGAAAGCGGCGGCAGAAGACACCCCGAGGGTAAAGGGGCTGGCAAGCGGGTTATTCAGGATAGTTTGCATTTCTGCCCCGGCCAGGCCAAGCGCAAAACCCACCACCACGGCCATCAAGGCGTAAGGTAAACGGATATCCCAGACAATCACCCGCGTACCGGCATCCGCCGCCGCAGGGTCCATCAGCGTTTGCCACAGGGAGGACAGCGAAAGTCCGGATGGCCCCAGGGTAAAATCCAGCAGCAGCGAACCCAAAATCGCCAATGCCAATACCCCCATCATCAATAAACGGTGGCGGAGAATATGGTGATAACGCCCCATAACGTTGACGTCGGGTTGCCCCTTGGTGGCAGACAGAGGATCGGTGGATACGCTCATTATTTCGGATACCTGTTACGACGATGACTCTGGCAGGGTGCCAGACGGCCGCCTGGAAGCGGATAAGCAGCCGATAACAATAAAGCAAACGATAATACTTATCAATCATACCAATAGCTATTACCTGTCATGTTAATATGTAACGCTTTATTTTATAAGGCTATTAACCAAACAGGTCCGACAAGCTTCCAATGGCGCGCAGGGTTAATAATTCCGAAAGTTTGGCCGCCCCGCGCCCGACTATGACAAATTGCAACAAAACCACATAGAATCCAAAGCCAGACCGGCAAAGGGCGGGCCAAACACCCTCCTATGCCAGACATTTAGGGCCCGTTAGCGGGCATTTACTAAAGAGGTCGCAATGCGAAGTCGCTCCCCAATGTTAACGCCTAAAAAACCTGCGCTACTGCATTGGCTGGTACAAAGTCCACATCAGGCTGATAACGCCCAATTTCAGCGCCAAATGCGGCTGACTCTGGTGCCGTCCCCCGCTACTCCCTGGCTGAATGCCACCGGGGTGGCACTGCTGCTGCTGGCGTATGGCTGGCTGTGCAACCTGGCGATCGCGGCCGCACTGCTGGCGTTGCTGGCATTACTGACCGCCGGGCGCTGGTGGTTGGCGCGCGCCACTCCTCCTCTCAGGCCAACAGCCATGCTGGTGACGGTACTGCTGTGGTGTTCACTGGTGGGCGCAACTGCACTGCTGGCGATGCTTTCAGGCCGTATGGTCCTGATCCTGTCCGCCGGCCTGTTGATCACCGCGCTGGCATTCTGGCTGATGCAACGTCATGCCGCCGCCCCGCGCTTTGCCCTGCTGGAGGTCATGCTGCTGACGCTGCCCTATCTGTTGGCCGCACCGTTATCACGCGTGCAAAATCTGTTTTTACTGGCGGATATCATCCCGCTGTGGCTGCTGCTGGCTTATGGACTGATCGCGTTTTACCATCATCAGGTGGCGCAACAGGTCACTTTAACCACAGAAAAACAACAAGCGGCCCATCAAGACCATTTAACCGGCTTTCTTAACCGTGCGGGCGGGGAAGCGGTAATGCAGGATATTTGCCGCCCTTCCCCGACGCAGCATCCCCTGTCACACCTGTTTATTATTGAATTTACTCCCCTGGCGGCGCTCTACCAGAGCCACGGGGTACTGATCGGCGATGACGTGTTGCGTACCATCGGCGAACGCCTGAAAATGCTGGTGCGCCCGAGCGATTTTGTCTGCCGCTATAGCGGTGGTCAGTTTCTGATCCTGGTGCACGGCCTGCCATACGGTTCCGAAGGCGAGTTTTTGGCGCGTATCGTTCCGCCGTTGGAGGTGCCTTACGACTTTGGCGCATTCGGTGAGGTGACGTTGCGGTTGAATAGCGGAGTCCTGGCGTTAACCCAGGATTATAAAACGGTTGAAAGCCTGATGACGGCGGCGCAGCAAGCGCTGGGGATAAAAGGAAAGGATTAGTTTCAAGCTGCAGCCAAAGGGTCAGCTGCAGCTTGAAATTTAACGGGTATAGACAGGAATTACTTCACGTCCATTTTCGGGAATTCCATTTCGCTGTACTTCACGACACGGGTGCCGCGCGTCAGCTTGTAGCCAAACCAGATAATCAGGAACAGCGGAAGCCCAATATAAGTTGCGGTCACGCCATACCAGTCAATTCGGTCTTGCAGGAACGCCTGATAGTTCTGCCCCAGCGTGATAATCAGGCACAGGACAAACGCAAAGATCGGGCCCAGCGGGAAGAAACCGGAACGGTAAGGTAAATCGTTCAGATCACGCCCCTGGATCATATAGCCGCGACGGAAACGGTAATGACTGATGGCAATCCCCAACCAGGCGATAAAGCCGGTCATCCCCGAGGTGTTCAGCAGCCACAGATAAACCGACTGGTTGCCGAACATCGAACTCAGGAAGCACAGACCCGCAACCACGGTAGTGGCATAGAGTGCGTTGCGTGGCACTCCCCCCTTCGACAACTTGGCGAAGATACGCGGTGCTTTGCCTTCCGATGCCAGGGTGAACAGCATACGGGTGGATGCGTACATCCCAGAGTTACCGGCGGACAGCACCGCCGTCAGGATCACCGCATTCATCACCGCCGCAGCCGACAGCAGACCGGCGTGCTGGAATACCAGCGTGAACGGGCTGACGCTGATGTCTTTTACATCGTTACGCAGCAGGCTCGGATCGGTATAAGGAATGATCAGGCTGATAATCAGAATGGCAAAGATATAGAACAACAGGATACGCCAGAACACCTGACGCACTGCGCGCGGGATGTTTTTGCCCGGGTTTTCCGACTCACCGGCCGCGATGCCGATAAGCTCGGTACCCTGGAACGAGAAGCCGACTATCATCGCCACACCTATCATCGCCGAGAACCCTCCGGCAAACGGCGCATCGCCAATAGTCCAGTTCTGCCAGCCCGCGTGCTCGCCCCCCTTGAGGATGCCGAAGATCATCAACACGCCGATACCGATAAAGATAATGACGGTGGTCACTTTGATCAGCGAGAACCAGTATTCCGCTTCACCAAAGCCTTTAACCGAGATGTAGTTCAACAGGAACATCAGGCAGAGGAACAGTGCGCTCCAGATCCAGCCCGGCGTATCCGGGAACCAATAGGTCATCACCAGTTGCGAGGCCACCAGGTCAACGGCGATGGTCACCGCCCAGTTGTACCAGTAGTTCCAGCCCAGCGCGAAACCAAAGCCTTCTTCTACGTATTTGGCACCATAGGTGGAGAAAGAGCCGGACACCGGCATAAAGGCTGCCAATTCGCCCAGGCTGGTCATCAGGAAGTAAACCATCAGTCCGATCAGCGCGTAAGACAGGAGTGCCCCGCCCGGACCGGCCTGAGAAACCGTAGCGCCAGAGGCGACAAACAGACCGGTACCGATAGAGCCACCAATAGCAATCATGGTTAAGTGCCGAGCTTTCAGCTCGCGGCGCAATCCGGGTGCTGCTTGCCCCGATGTTGTTTTTATATCCTGCTGAGCCATTCTTACCCTATCTGCTGGTCAAAAAAAACGAGGGCGGATTGTAACAAATACCCGCCGGCGAACTAGTAACATTCCACTGATATAAGATAGCTTCATAATTCAGGGCTAATTATTAGCGGCAGGCCAGAATACCTTACTTACTGTCATTAATGTGACAGGGAGCAGCTTTTTATGCTTTTTTACTCCTTTCGGAGACGTTATTGAGGCTGAAACCCGCAGTAGCCGAGAAAACGCTGCAGCGCGTTGGAGAGATGCTTTTGCCGGTGATGGATCAGATAAAGGGTGCGCATCAACGGCGGTAACGGGATGTTCAGTTCCACCAGCACGCCGCTGGCCAACTGCTCGCCAATCACCCGCCGCGACAGGCAACTGATCCCCATACCGTGGCGAACCGCATGTTTAATCGCTTCTGAATTGCCCAGTTCCATCACCAGTTGGAAGTGCGGCAAGTGCGCCAGCAACAGATGATGCAGTACCTCGCGCGTACCCGACCCCCCCTCACGCAGGATCCAGGGGGCCGTGGCCAGCATTTCCAGGGTCAGCGGTTGCCCGGCCAACGGGTTATCCGGCGCGGCAAATACCACCAACTCATCTTCCAGCCACGGCTGGGTGATCAGCTCCGGCATGTGGCAGGGGCCTTCAATCAGCCCCAGATCGACACGGAAATCCGCCACAGCGCCGATCACATCCTGGCTGTTGCCGACGTTCAGTTCCAGCGGCGAAGCGGGGAAATCATGCCGATAATGGGCGATCATCTCCGGCAGCATATAGTTGCCAATGGTGCTGCTGGCACCGATGCGCAACGCACCGCCATCATGGCGAAACAGCTGTTCAATCTCCCCCGCCTGCTCCAGCAGCGCCAGCGCTTTCGGGTACAGTAACCGACCGTGTTCATTAATGACCAAACGCTTGCCCACGCGATCGAACAGCTGCACGCTCAATTGCCCTTCCAGATCGGCCAGCGCTGCGCTGACCGCCGACTGTGATAACGCCAGAACTACCGAGGCCTGCGTGGTCGACCCGCTCTTAAGCACTTCGGTAAACACTTCCAATTGACGTAAGGTGATATGCATAGCGTCTCGGTTTTAATCAAAGGTGACATCGAAAAAGTCACTGAAATTAATGCAAAATCTGCGCTGCTGACCGGCAACAACGCACAGGGTGAATACTCTTAATGGTACCACGTTTGCAGAAATCAGCATGAAAGCCGCCCGCGGTCGGTTAACCACTTATTCAGATAGGTTATAACCATATAATCAATTTCTCTTTTATACAGCCAGAACGTAGTCTGTGCTTAAGATTTTGATTAAAAGGGCTGACTTATGGCGACCAATACCACACATAATTTCCCCACTCGGCAATTTGCCCTGTTCGGTTTACCTCACCTGATACCTGGACTGCTGTTGACCGGGGCTATCACCGCGTTAGCCGTCTGGATTGGTGATATTCCATGGGTGGCCGGATTGGGGTTGGGAGCCCTGACGCTGGCGATTCTACTCGGCATTGTGGTGGGTAATACGTTGTATCCCTGGTTACAGCCGAGCTCTCACAGCGGCGTTCAGTTCGCCAAACAGCGCCTGCTGCGGTTGGGCATTATCCTTTACGGCTTCCGCCTGACGTTTCAGCAAATTGCCGACGTGGGCACCACCGGTATCATCATTGATGCGTTAACGCTAACCACCACTTTCCTGCTCGCCTGCTGGTTGGGCAAGAAAGTGTTTGGCCTCGACACTCATACCACCATGCTGATCGGTGCCGGCAGCAGCATCTGCGGTGCGGCAGCGGTTATGGCTACCGAACCGGTACTGAAAGCCGATGCCAATAAGGTGGCAGTCGCCGTGAGCACCGTGGTGGTGTTCGGCACGCTGGCGATCTTTGCCTATCCGTGGTTGTACCATCTGAACGAACAGTTCCAGTGGCTGCCGTTTAATCAGGAAAGCTTCGGTATCTTCACCGGTTCGACCATCCATGAAGTGGCTCAGGTCGTCGCCGCCGGGCATGCCATCGGGCCGGATGCCGAAAACGCTGCGGTGATCTCCAAAATGATCCGCGTAATGATGCTGGCACCCTTCCTGGTCATACTTTCAGGGTTTATCAGCCGCAGCCGTAGCGCTGGCAACAGCGGTGCGAAAGCAGAAAAATCTGCCATCACCATTCCCTGGTTTGCCGTGTTGTTTATCGCCGTCGCCGGGCTGAATTCTTTCAACCTGATCCCGGCTACGCTGGTAAAACATCTGATTACTGCGGACACCTGGATGCTGGCGATGGCCATGGCGGCTCTGGGATTGACCACCCACATCAGCGCAGTGCGCCAGGCGGGGGTAAAACCGATTCTGCTGGCCACCCTGTTGTTCATCTGGCTGATTGTCGGCGGCGGTGCGATTAATCTGCTGGTGCAACATTTCCTCTGATTCACCCCGCAATGTTTCCTCGACCTCAGGCCCGCGCTCGCGGGCCTGAACTTTTTCAGCCATTCAATCCTTCCGCTATCAATGCCATAATGACGCCGATTACACAGGAGAATGAAAATGAAGTTTGTCGGTGCACATGTCAGCGCGTCAGGCGGCGTGGATCAAGCGGTTATCCGCGCGCACGAATTAGAGGCGACCGCATTCGCCCTGTTCACTAAAAATCAACGTCAATGGAAGGCCGCCCCGTTGCCTGCCGATGTGATTGATAAATTCAAAAGCGCCTGCGCGCAGTACGGTTACGGCCCAGGTCAGATCCTGCCGCACGACAGCTATCTGATTAATCTCGGCCACCCGGTAACCGAGGCATTGGAAAAATCCCGCGAAGCCTTTCTTGATGAAATGCAACGCTGTGAACAGCTGGGGCTGACGCTGCTGAACTTCCACCCTGGCAGCCATCTGATGCAAATTGACGAAGACAAATGCCTGGCACGCATCGCCGAATCCATCAACCTGGTGCTGGATAAAACCAGCGGTGTGACGGCGGTGATCGAAAATACCGCCGGTCAGGGCAGTAATCTGGGCTTTAAATTTGAACATTTGGCGGCGATTATCGACGGCGTGGAAGACAAAAGCCGTGTCGGTGTCTGCATCGACACCTGTCACGCCTTTGCCGCCGGTTACGATCTGCGTACCGAGGAAACCTGCGAACAGACCTTTAAGGAACTCGGTGAGGTGGTGGGCTTCAACTATCTGCGCGGTATGCACCTGAACGACGCCAAAAGCGAATTCAACAGCCGCGTCGACCGCCACCACAGCCTGGGTGAGGGCAACATCGGTAAAACGGTGTTCAGCTACATCATGCGCGACTCGCGCTTCGACAATATCCCGCTGATCCTGGAAACGGTGAACCCGGATATCTGGGCGGAAGAGATAGCCTGGCTGAAAGCCCAGCAGTAGTTGCCAGTGACACCCTACCCGGTGAGCCTCAGGCTGACTGGGTGGGGGGACTCTAGCCCATCCAACTAACGAGGTGGTTCATTTGAATAATTCAGCATGTGTGCCCAAAGCTACCAGCATGATGAGATCCTTCTCCTCGTAAATTTTATAGACCAGCAGAAAATCCCCTCCCAGGTGCATTTCCCTGTTATCAGACCATTCCCCCGTCAAGGGGTGATCAAGATATTCAGCAGGTATCATTTGCCGTGCGACCAAGAGAGCACTGACGGTTTGGATGAGTGACATGTCATGGCGGCCAGTTTTATCGTAGCGGGCCCAATCTTTGTCAAAACGAGATGTGTAGTCCAATTTTCGCGGCCTAATCCCCGTTGGACGTGCCACCCTCGCTGATTTTGCCTTGGTCTTGGCTTTCGATAGTGGTTTTTTTACCAACTTTCAGGCTCTCCATCATGGATTCAACACTGTTAAAGTGCTCCGGCTTCCCTGCCGCTAAAGCATCAGCTTCTTCAATGGCCGCACGAAGGCGTGCGTTAGGCGTATGGGCCTTTATTTCTATTGGCATTGCCTTGGTTGCAACGACTTCACTCAGAAAGATTCTGAAAGCAGCACTGACAGTAAGACCGCAATCTTTCAAAACAGCGGTAGCGGCATCTTTAAGGTCAGTGTCGATGCGTGCACGTACATAAGTTTCCATAATCCCCCCTCGGGTTTGTAGTCACATTGTAGTCACACAAAACTATTATCACAATCTTAAGATGCAGAAATGAACAAGGGACCCAATGGGCCCCTTGAAATGGTTTTTTATTACCAACGCTAATCTTAAGCCACGCTGGCCGCCGGAACATCAGCACGTTTCAGCAGCGCGTAAGACACGCCAGCCAATAGCGTACCGGCGATAATCGCCACCAGATACAGCAGTGCCGGGGTGATAGCGCCAGGGATCAGCAATACAAACAGCCCGCCGTGCGGTGCCATCAGTTTGGCACCAAACGCCATGGACAACGCACCGGTCAGCGCGCCACCAGCGATGCAGCATGGCAGCACACGCATCGGGTCACGGGCTGCGAACGGGATCGCGCCTTCAGAGATAAAGCACAGGCCCAACACCAGCGCCGCTTTCCCGCCTTCCTGTTGTGACTTGTCGAATTTGCGACGCGCCAGCAGCGTTGCCAGCCCCATCGCCAGCGGTGGCACCATACCGGCAGCCATAATCGCCGCCATCGGTGCATACACCGAAGAACTCAGCAACGCCACGCCAAAGGCATAGGCCGCCTTGTTGACCGGACCGCCCATGTCGGTACACATCATGGCACCGAGTATCGCCCCCAGCAGCACCGCATTCGCGGTACCCAGCGACTGCAGCCAGTGGGTCAGACCTTCCATGATTTTCGCCACCGGCGTGCCGACGATGAAGATCATGATCAGACCAACGATCAGGCTGGCAACCAGCGGAATGATCAGGATCGGCTTCAGCGCTTCCATACTCTGCGGCAAACGCAGTTTGGTGCTGATAAATTTGGCGACATAACCCGCCAGGAAACCGGCAATGATACCGCCGAGGAAACCGGCTCCGGTGCTCACGGCCAGCATGCCGCCAATCAACCCTGGCGTCAGGCCCGGACGGTCAGCAATAGAGAACGCGATAAAACCAGCCAGTACCGGCACCATCAGTGCAAAGGCCGAACCCCCACCGATCTGCATCAGCGCAGCCGCCAGCGTGCCTTTGACTTCAAACGCCTTGATACCGAATACGAATGACAGTGCAATACACAGGCCGCCCGCCACTACCATCGGCAGCATATAAGACACACCGGTCAACAGGTGACGATAAGGCCCGGCACTCTCTTTCTTCTTGCCGGCTGCGGCCGGAGCACCGCTTTTTTGCGGCTGGAAAATCTCGGCTTCTGCCTGCGCCTTGTCCAGTTCCTGCGCAGTTTTCTTGAGCGCCAGTCCGGTAGAGGTGCGATACATCGGCTTGCCGGCAAATTTCTCCAGATCCACTTCGATGTCGGCCGCCACAATCACCAGATCCGCCGCCGCCACTTCTTCAGGCGTAATGGCATTACCGGCCCCCACGGAACCGCGGGTTTCTACCTTCACCCACCAGCCGCGTTTTTTTGCTTCGCTCTCAATCGCCTCTGCCGCCATAAAGGTGTGCGCCACACCGGTTGGGCAAGCGGTGATTGCCACAATGCGTTTTTGACCGGCTGCTTTAACCGCCGCACCCGTTGCCACCGCAGGTGCCTGCCAGGTTTTTGCTTCGGCGACAGCCTGCGTCAGGAAGGCTTCAGGTTCACGCACCGCGTGCTCCACATCGCCCACATAAACCCGCTTGCCGTTCAGCTGGGCGTCAGCAGGCGCAGATTGCCCCGCCACCACCACCAGTTCAGCCTCGGCCGGGGACTCCACCAGCGTCAGGCCGGCTTTCGCCGCAGCAGCGCCGAGCATGCGTTTCGCCAGGTGACCACGCGCCTGCCCCAGCGAACTGTCTATCATCAGCAGTGTTTTCATTCTGCCTCCCGCTATTGATTAAAAGGTTTCAGGTCGACACGCGCCATCATCGCGGCCAACTGTGGACGGTCGGTCACGCCAACGTTGCTCTGGCTGACGGCCAGTGCAGCTACGGCGGTAGCCAAACGCAAAGTATGTTCACTGGATTCGCGCATCAGCAGGCCATAAATCAGGCCGCCGACCATCGAGTCGCCGGCACCGACGGTACTGACCACTTCGCAGGCCGGTGGCTTGGCGATCCAGGCGCCGGAAGCATTGACCCACAGCGCCCCTTCCGCACCGAGGGAAATCACCACGTGAGCAATGCCCTGATCGCGCAGCGCATGGGCGGCCTCAACCACGTCAGCCAGCTGGGGCAATGGGCGACCGGCCCAGATTTCCAGCTCGCGACGGTTGGGTTTCACCAACCATGGCGCGGCTTTCAAGCCGGCAACCAGGGCTTCACGGCTGCTGTCGAAAATAATGCACGGGCACTGAGCGCGCAGGCGGACCATCCAGTCGGTAAAGGCATCGGGATCAACCCCGGCCGGCAGGCTGCCGCTCACGGCCACCATATCGAACTGACCGAGCCAGCTCAGGGAGTCGGTCACGAAACGTTCCCAATCCTGACCACTCACCTCAAAGCCGGAGAAGTTGAAATCTGTCACTTCACCGTCTTTTTCCGTCAGCTTGACGTTAATGCGGGTGCGGCCCGGCACCACCTGGAAGCGGTTGGCAATGCCCAGATCGCTGAACAGCAGTTGGAAGCCATCCTGGTTATCTTTGCCCAGGAAACCGCCCACAGTGACATCAATGCCCAAATCTTTCAGCACCTTGGCGACGTTAATGCCTTTTCCGGCGGCGTGCAGACCAGCGGTTTTGACCAGATTAACTTCACCGCGCTCGATCTCCGGGCAGAAGCCCACCAGATCGTAAGCCGGATTCAGGGTAATTGTTGCTACTCTTCTGCTCATGCTGCGCCCTCGCCCAGTCCTTCGTTAATGGCCTCACCGATCGCCTTCAGCGCCGTTTCAGCATCCTCACCCTTGGCGGTAAAGCGCAGGTGATGCCCTTTCTTCACGCCCAACGCCACAACCTTCATCAGGCTGCGTCCGTTGGCCGGTTTGCCACTGCCATCCAGATTAGTAACGGTAATTTCGCTCTCGAACTTCTTGATTACGTTGACCAGTGCCGTCCCCGGACGGGCATGCAGGCCGTGTTCGTTGCGAATGACGTACTCGGCACTCAGGGTGGTGTTTTCTTCTTCTACTTCACTGGTCAGCAATGCCAGCAGGGTGACGGCATCGGCGTTCAGCAAGCGTTCAGCTTTATTTGCCAGCAACAGGTCACTCAGATAGTTCAGCACCGCCAGCGGTTGCTGGTCAGCCACCGATAACGTCAGCAGCAGCGCGACTTTCTCACCGTCTTCGTCAAACGCCTGCACTGGACGGCTCAGGGTGGCCGCGCTGGTCAGATTGCCTTCGGTGCTGTCGCTCAGCCAAATGCCCTGCCCCAGATTCAGTGGCTTGCGGGTAATGACGTCGCTGACAAACTGGGCGTTGACCGCGCCAATTTTCTGCAAACGACCGGCATTCAGCGCCTGCAGCGTCATCAGGCTGTCGGCGGCCACATCGAGCGCGATCAGAGAAGCGTCAAATTTGAACTCTGCCGTCAGCTTTTCGCCCATCAGCAGGCTGCGCAGCTCTTCTGACGAGGTGGTTTTCGCCAACTGTTCGGCCACGCTGTCGTCGCTCAGCACGTGTGTCAGTTGGCGCAACAGCGCCAGGTGTTCGTCGGAACGGGCGGCGATACCGATAACCACAAAAGCGGTTTGGCCTTCGCCCCATTCAATGCCCTGCGGGAACTGAAATACCTGCACGCCGGTGTTCAGTACCAGCGCACGGGTGTCGGTGGTGCCATGCGGAATGGCAATGCCGTTGCCCAGGTAAGTGGAAGTTTGCAGCTCACGCTGCAACATGCCGTCCACGTAGGCGGCGCTGACGCAGCCCGCCTCGGTCAGTGCGGCGGCAACCTGTTGGATGGCTTCCTGCTTGCTGCCGGCAGCCGCGCCCAGGTGAATATCTTGCGGTGACAACTGGAACATGATTCTCCTCTCCTGCTGAATTGAATCGTTTCAGCTTCGTTGGGAAAAAGGAGCGTTATCGGTACGGAATCATCGCGCCCATAACGCTGAAACGTTTCAAGGAGTGTGTGAGCTGTACCGGCTGAAAGCAAGTTTTCTCAAAATTGATGTGATAGATTTTTGACCTTACGCACACTTTTCCCGAAGGGTTATCCGTTGCGGCACTAAAATGACATACTGTGCTGAAACTTGGCTGACGGAGAACAGCATGACGGTAGTGGCGGGCGTAGGGGTGATCATCGTAAATGCACAAGGGGAAATATTGCTGGGGAAACGCTGCGGTCAGCACGCCCCTTTCTGGTCGATTCCCGGCGGGCATCTGGATGCCGGTGAAACCTTTGAACAGTGCGCTCAGCGTGAGATCGCCGAAGAAACCGGGCTGATGATCGCCCCACCGAGTTTTATCGGTATCAGCAATAATCTGCAAACCTGGCGCGCCGAGGGAAAACATACGGTATCCATATGCTTGCTGACGCAACATCCCGGCGGTACCCCCGAACTCAAAGAGCCCGAAAAATGTGCAGAATGGCGTTGGTGCTTACCGAATCAGTTGCCGGAACCCCACTTCGAAGCCAGCCGTAACGCTATCCATCTCTGGTTGACAGGGCAAACCTATCAGGCAATGAAGTAGCCGTTTTCATTCAGTTTTTTTCTCCTCTGTCCGTGATCTTGCGCATGGACTGATAAAACCACATAAAAAATACGTTATATAAACCAGAATATAACGCTGCAAAATCCCTCGAATGAGCATTTTCCTGCTAAAAATAACCCTATAGTATTAGATGTCATTGCTAATGTTACCTATACTTCCTCAGGTATGTCGGCGCTCGGCCGGCACTTTTTTTGGCAAGGTTTTCCTTGGTATTTCATAATTATAAGCGGGTTCAATATGACCAATAAACTCACTGGCTTGATCAAAAAGCACCGCTGGGGATGGCTGTGGCTGCTGCTGTTGGGGATTATCCTCGGGGCAGCATTATTAGCGGGTACCGCCACCGTATTCCACAAAACCAGCGACACCGCTTTCTGCGTGTCCTGTCATACCATGCAACAACCGCTGGCCGAGTATCAGGGCAGCGTCCATTTCCAGAATACCAAGGGGATCCGCGCTGAATGCGCCGACTGCCACGTCCCACACGAACCGCTTGATTACCTGTGGACCAAGATCCGCGCGGTAAAAGATATTTATGGCGAGATGGTGGGCACTATTGATACGCCAGAAAAATATGAGGCGCATAAGCTGGCCATGGCCCAGTCGGTATGGAAAACGCTAAAAGAAAACGATTCCGCCACCTGCCGTTCATGCCACAGCTTTGACGCCATGGATATCACCGCTCAACGGCCGGAAGCGCGTATTCAGCATCCGGTGGCTATCAAGCAGGGTGAAACCTGCATCGATTGCCATAAAGGTGTGGCGCACATTCTGCCGGACATGAGCGGTGCCGCCCAGGCCGGTGCTGCCGAACTGGCGAAGGCCGCGGCTGAAACCTCACCGACCGCCACCACGCTGTACACCATTGCCACCGAGCCTTTCTTCCTGAAACCGGACGACAGCCACAACGCCGGCAACCTGATGCCCTCCACCGAAGTTCAGGTGGTGAAACAAGAAGGCGACAAGGTGCTGGCCAACGTCACCGGCTGGCAACAGGACGGCGTCAGTGAAGTGTTCTACGCCGCACAGGGCAAGCGTATCCTCAGCGTGCTGCTGGGGGAAGACGCTCGCAAACTGCTGAAAACCGGCACCACCATGACCGATGCCGAAACCGGCCTGGTGTGGCATCAGGTTTCTCTGCAGGTCTGGCTGCCGCGTAAACAACTGATCGACGATCAGCAAAAAATCTGGCGCTACACCGCGGATATGATGTCGGCCAACTGTACCGGCTGTCACGGCCTTACCGCCCTCGATCGCTTCAACGCCAACCAGTGGATCGGCGTTATTAAAGGCATGGCTCCACGCACCTCGCTGACGCAGGAACAACTGCGCGTTCTGACACAGTACGTGCAGAAACACGCCAGTGACATGCAGCCAGCCAAACCTGCCAAGCTTTAAGGGAGAAGCGAAATGAGCAAATATCAACAACAAGCGTTAAAAATGAGCCGCCGCCGCTTCCTGACCGGCGCCACCGCACTGGCCGCCGCCCCGTTGCTGGCAGGCCTGTGGCCCAAGTCAGCGCTGGCGCAGGCCATCAGCCAGGCGCTGCCGCAATTTGTGGTGCTGCGTCAGGCACAAAAAGGCATTCTGACCGGCGCGCACTGGGGTGCCTTCGAAGCTATAGTGCAGGACGGCAAAATGGTCGGCGTGCAGCCGGTCAAGGACGATCCTTACCCGAACGAGCTGATCACCATGGCGCCCTACCAGGTACATGCCGAAAACCGCATCAAATATCCGATGGTGCGTAAAAGCTGGCTGGAAGGCGGCCCCGGCAGCCATACCGAACTGCGCGGCCGCGACGAATGGGTACGCGTCAGCTGGGACAAGGCGATTGAACTGGTGTGTGGCGAAATCACCCGTCTGCAAAAAGATCATGGTCCACAGTCAATCTATGCGGGTTCTTATGGCTGGAAGAGCGTCGGCATGCTGCACAACAGCCGCACGCTGCTGCAACGCCTGATGAACCTGACCGGGGGCTTCCTCGGTTATGCCGGTGACTATTCCACCGGCGCCGCACAGGTGATCATGTCGCACGTGGTCGGCTCCATGGAGGTTTACGAACAGCAAACCGCCTGGCCAAACGTGATCGAAAACAGCCAACTGGTCGTATTGTGGGGCTGTAACCCGATGATCACGCTGAAAAACAGCTGGAACGTGCCTGACCACTACGGCCAGACCGGCTTTGAGGCGCTGAAGAAGAAAGGCACCCGCGTGATCAGCATCGACCCGGTGCATAACGACAGCGCAAAATTTATCGATGCGCAGTGGATCGCCCCACGCCCTTATACCGATGGCGCCATGTTGATCGGCATCGCCCACACGTTGCTGACCGAGAAGTTGCATAACCCGGACTTCCTGAAAACCTACACCGCCGGCTTCGACAAGTTCCAGGCTTATCTGCTGGGCGAAACCGATGGCACACCGAAAACTGCCGAATGGGCCGCCGATGTTTGCGGCGTCGATGCCGACGTATTGCGTCAACTGGCACGCGACATGGCGAAAAATCGCACCATGATCATGGGCGGTTGGGGCATTCAACGTCAGCATCATGGCGAACAGCAGCACTGGCTGTTGGTCACCGTGGCGGCGATGCTCGGCCAAATCGGCCTGCCGGGCGGGGGCTTCGGCTTCAGCTATCACTACTCTTCCGGCGGTAGCCCGACGGCGAAAGGCGGCATCATTTCCGGTATTTCAGCCGGTAATGCGCCGAAAAACTCACCGGCACCGATCCCGGTAGCACGCATCGCCGAATGCCTGAGCAATCCGGGAAAAACCATTAATTTCAACGGCACACAGGTCACCTACCCCGAGGTGAAAATGGTGTACGTGGCCGGTGGCAACACCTTCCACCAGCACCAGGACACCAACAACCTGGTCAAGGCCTGGCAACGGCCGGACACCATCGTGGTGAACGAACCTTACTGGACCGCCACCGCCAAACATGCCGATATTGTGCTGCCGGCCACGACCAGCTATGAACGTAACGATCTGGAAATGGGCGGCGACTACTCGCAACTGTATGTGTTCCCAATGCATCAGTGCGTGGAGCCACAGCATGAGTCGCGCAGCGATTTCGATATCTTCGCGGCCATGGCGGCCAAGTTGGGTGTGCAGGATGCCTTTACCGAAGGCAAAGATGAAACTCAGTGGCTCAAAGGCATGTACGACGACATGAAAACTCAGGCGCGCGCCGCCCGGGTGGCCCTGCCGCCGTTCGACATGTTCTGGGCATCCAACAACTATGTACGTTTCCCGGTGCCCGAGGCCAATACCCAATGGGTACGTTTCGCCGACTACCGCGAAAACCCGCTGCTCAATCCGTTGGGTACGCCATCCGGTAAAATCGAGATCTACTCCGACGCCATTGCCAAAATGAAGTATCAGGATTGCCCTGGCATCCCGACCTGGATGCCGCCGCATGAGTGGTATCGTGGGCCGGAGGCGGTTAAATATCCTCTGTCGCTGAACACCGCACACCCAATCAACCGCCTGCACTCACAGCTCGACAATACGCCGCTGCGTAAAAAGTATGCGGTGGCAGACCGGGAAGCGATTGTGATCCATCCGCAGGACGCCAAGTCTCGCGGCATCGCCAGCGGTGATCTGGTGCGCGCCTTTAACGATCGCGGCCAGATCCTGGTCGGTGCAGTAGTCAGTGAAGACGTGCGCCCTGGCGTGGTACGGATCAGTGAAGGGGCCTGGTTCGATCCGGCCGATCCTTCACAGCCGGGCTCGCTGTGCAAAAACGGCAACGTCAACTGCCTGACCTTCGACGTCGGCTCCTCCAGCCTGGCGCAGGGTAACTGTGGGCAGATGGCTCAGTTGCAGATCGAGAAGTATCAGGGTGAGGTGCTGAAAAACACCGCGCACGACGTGCCAGCCGGCGCGTAACGGCAGATCCCTAGTCAATACAGAGGCAACTTCGATTATGACAGACATATACCCTAAATAATTGGAGTTGCATCAAGGCGGCAAGCCCGTAAGTCCCCGGAAGCATAGATAACTATGTGACCGGGGCGCGCAGGCGCAGCCAACACAGATGCAGCTTCAAGTATGACGGGTATAGGCGTATTATGCGCGCGCCCCCTTCATTTACGGCTATTTTCTGACCTCTATGGCTACATCAACTACGGCAACGCGACGCTCGCCCGACCTCACTTCACTGGCTTTTTTAGTGGTGGCGTTCCTCACCGGTATTGCCGGGGCGCTACAGACCCCGACGTTGAGCCTGTTCCTGGCGACGGAAGTGAAGGTGCGCCCTTCGATGGTCGGGCTATTTTTCACCGGCAGCGCGGTGATTGGCATTTTGGTCAGCCAGTTTCTCGCCCGCCGTTCGGATCAAAAGGGCGACCGTAAAACACTGATTTTCCTCTGCTGCATGCTGGGTGCGCTGGGCTGCGTGCTGTTCGCCTGGAACCGCAATTATTACCTGCTGCTGGCGGTCGGCGTAATGTTGACCAGTTTCGGCTCTACCGCTAACCCACAGATGTTCGCCCTGGCGCGCGAACACGCCGATCGCACCGGTCGCGAAGCCGTGATGTTCAGTTCAATCCTGCGGGCGCAGGTTTCCCTCGCCTGGGTAATCGGGCCGCCCATCGCCTTTGCACTGGCCCTGGGCTTCGGTTTTAAAGTGATGTATCTGGCCGCCGCAGCGGTATTTATCCTGTGTGGCGTGCTGGTGTGGAAAATGCTGCCCTCGATGCGCAAAACGCCGGTGGCCACCAGCACCACGCTGGAGGCCCCACGACAAAACCGTCGCGATACGCTGTTGCTGTTTATGGCCTGCACCTTTATGTGGACCGCCAACAGCATGTATCTGATCAATATGCCGCTGTATATGGTGCATGAGCTGCAGTTGCCGGAAAGGCTGGCTGGGGTGTTGATGGGCACGGCAGCCGGGCTGGAGATACCGACCATGCTGATTGCGGGCATGGTGGCAAAACGCTTCGGCAAACGCTTCTTAATGCGCTGTGCGGTAGCGGCGGGCCTGCTGTTTTATGTTGGCCTGCTGTTTATTACCGGCACCTGGCAGCTGATCGCCCTGCAACTGCTTAACGCGGCGTTTATCGGCGTACTGGCGGGGATCGGCATGCTCTATTTTCAGGATTTGATGCCTGGGCAGGCAGGTGCCGCAACCACCCTGTTTACCAACACCACTCGCGTGGGTTGGATTTTAGCCGGTTCCATTGCCGGCCTGGTGGCGGAAGTCTGGAGTTATCACGCGGTGTTTTATTCCGCACTGGCGATGGTTGTCGGCGCAGTGCTCTGCTTGTGGAGGCTGAAAGACGCGTAAGGCAGGCTTAGGGAGCCGTATCCACTTCCAGCTTGGCCAAATAGATTAGCGCCTGGTCACGGTGGTCGTGACACATTTCGCGGCTGGCCTGCAGGCTGCCACAAACTTTGGGCCGCAGCGGCGAGTGAAACAGGCCACAGCGTAACTGCTCGCTAAGATGAATACAGCGGGTATTGGCGGGCTTGCCGTTGGGCATGCCGGGGATCGGGCTGGATATTGAAGGCGCAATACAACAGGCGCCACAGTCGGCACGGCAGTCCATCAGCGAGTCTCTCGGTGGGCTGGCAGAATTGAAGCGCGACAATATCAGTCGCGCTCATCCGCCGCCAGCAGAATCCGGGTTTGCCGCTCAATCTTTACATCCCCCCCTTTTAACCGCAAATGGGTTGCACTCATGTCGGGCAAAAACACGCTTCAAACCGCCCTGGCCACACCGATTAATGCATGAAACAAGCATATTCACGGCTTTACATGCGTCAACCACACATGTACCATTGAGCTAGTACAAAAGAACTTACGGCCGCCATGGCCACTCAGGAGCAAAAATGTCCGCGGACACCATCCAGAAGCTTTCCCGCCCTTCGGTCCTTGGCGGCGCGATGATCATTGCAGGCACCGCCGTCGGCGCTGGCATGTTCTCCATTCCTATTGTAACTTCTGGCGTGTGGTTCAGCGGCTCGGTCGCGCTGCTGATTTATACCTGGGCCTGCATGCTGATCTCTGGCCTGATGATCCTCGAGGCTGCACTGCATTACCCGAGCGGTGCCAGTTTCAATACCATCGTCAAGGATCTGCTGGGTAAAAGCTGGAACGCCATTAACGGCATTTCCATCGCCTTTGTGTTGTACATCCTGACTTATGCCTATATTTCCGCCGGTGGCTCAATTATCGCCCACACGCTGGAAGGCATCGTCGGCGTCGGGCAGACCACCGCCGGGCTGGTGTTTGCCATCGTGGTGGCGTTTATCGTCTGGTTGTCCACCCGCGCGGTCGATCGTCTGAGCACCATTCTGATCGGCGGCATGGTGATCACTTTTGTGATGTCGGTGGGCGATATGTTCACTCATGTGCAACCGGCAGTCTTATTCAACCGCGACGACAGCCAGGCCAGCTATCTGCCTTACGCCCTGGCGGCGCTGCCTTATCTGTTAACCTCGTTCGGCTATCACGGCAATGTGCCGGGACTGGTGAAGTATTATCACAAGGACAGCGGTGCCGTGGTGCGCAGCCTGGTGTACGGCACGCTGCTGGCGCTGGCGATCTATATCCTGTGGCAGTATGTGATCCAGGGCAATATCGCCCGCGATGCCTTCCGGCAGGTGATTGCCGAAGGCGGCAATATCGGCAGCCTGCTGAAACAAATGGGTAACGTCTCCAGCAGCCAGACCGTGGGCCAACTGCTGAGCGCCTTCTCTTATATGGCACTGGCCAGTTCGTTCCTTGGGGTCTCTCTTGGCCTGTTCGATTATCTGGCTGACTTCTTCAAATTCAGTGATGACACCGCCGGGCGCAGTAAAACCGCGTTGGTGACCTTTGCACCACCGACCATAGCCGCCCTGCTGTTCCCGAACGGCTTCCTGTATGCCATCGGCTTCGCCGGGCTGGCGGCCACCATTTGGGCGGTGATCGTACCGGCCATGATGGCTCGCGCCAGTCGTCGTCGCTTTGCCCAGGCGCAATATCGCGCTCCCGGTGGCCGGGGGATGATCCTGTTTATCATTCTGTTCGGGGTGATCAACGCCGTCGCACACGTGCTGGCATTGCTGGGTCTGTTGCCGGTCTTCAAGTAATACCGCGGGGGATGGCATTCGCCGTCCCCTTTTTCCGCCACTGTTTTGCTTGATCTGCTTGCCTGAAATCATCGGCGCGAGTAACTTGTCGCAACTTCCCAAAAACTCTTTATTGCAGGTTATTTTATATGGCAAAGGCTAACGAAATTAAGCGTGGCATGGCGATCAGCTACAACGGCAAACTGCTGCTGGTGAGAGACATTGATGTGCAGAGCCCAAGCGCACGCGGTGCCAGCACCTTATACAAAATGCGTTTCTCGGACGTCCGTACCGGGCTGAAGGTAGAAGAGCGTTTCAAGGGCGACGATATTCTGGACACCATTAGCCTATCCCGCCGTAAGGTGAACTTCTCTTACATCGATGGCGAAGAATACGTGTTTATGGATGACGAGGATTACACCCCTTACATCTTCAAGAAAGAGCAGATCGAAGACGAACTGCTGTTCATTCCTGAAGCCGGCCTGCCGGGTATGCAGGTGCTGACGCTGGAAGGCCAGGTACTGGCGCTGGAGCTGCCGCAGACCGTGGATATGGAAATTGTCGACACCGCACCGGGCATCAAAGGTGCCTCAGCCAGTGCCCGCAACAAGCCGGCCACCATGGCGACCGGCCTGACCATTCAGGTACCGGAATATCTCAGCGCCGGTGACAAAATCCGCATTCATATTGCGGAGCGCCGCTATATGAGCCGCGCAGACTAGCCCTTCGTCTTTCACACTGCAGCGTTGTTGGCTACTAGCCCTCACCCCAGTCACTTACCGATGTAAGCTCCTGGGGATTTGGGCTCTTGCCGCCTAGCTGCAGCGTAAAATCCATTGGGCTTTATTCCCACTTCACAACGGCAATTCAGGGAAGAAACGGCGTTTGAGCGCCAGCTCGACACCGCGCAGTTCCGCTAGCCCTTTCAAACGACCAATTGCCGAATAACCCGGATTGGTTTTTTTCTTCAAGTCATCCAGCATCTGATGCCCATGATCGGGACGCATCGGTATCGGCCGGGTATCACCCGCCTGATGACGACGCTGTTCCTCACTGAGGATCGCTTCAATCACCGCCACCATATCGACGTCGCCTTGCAGGTGCGCGCCCTCATGGAAACTTTTCGGGTTATCTTCACGGCAGGTTGCGCGCAGATGGGTGAAATGGATACGGTCGCCAAAGGTTTCAATCATCCGCACCAGATCGTTATCCTCACGCACCCCATAGGAGCCGGTACACATGGTGAAACCGTTATACAGGCTGTCGACCGTCTGCTTGAACCACTGCATATCTTCAATGGTCGAGACAATGCGCGGCAGGCCCAGGATCGGCCGTGGCGGATCGTCCGGGTGTACCGCCAGGCGCACGCCGACCTCTTCCGCTACCGGCACAATGGCGCGCAGGAACACCGCCATATTCTCACGCAGCTGCGCCTTGTCGATGGCGTCGTACTCGGCCAGACGGGCGCGGAACTGATCGAGCGTATACCCTTCTTCAGCCCCCGGTAGCCCGGCGATGATATTACCGGTCAATTTGGCGATATCCGCCTCGCTCATGCCAGCAAAGCGCGCGGCGGCCTGCTGTTGCTCTTCCTGCGTGTAATCCTGCTCTGCCCCCACACGTTGCAGAATATGCAAGTCAAAAGCCGCAAAGGCAATTTGATCAAAACGTAACGCCTTTGACCCATCGGGCAGCAAATACTCCAGATCGGTACGCGTCCAGTCGAGGATCGGCATAAAGTTGTAGCACACGGTGTCGATACCGCAGGCCGCCAGGTTACGCAACGATTGCTGGTAATGGGCGATGTGCTGCTGGTAGTTACCGCTGTGGGTTTTGATCTCTTCATGTACCGGGATGCTTTCAACCACCGACCACACCAATCCTTTCTCCGCCAACAACGCCTGACGAGCCTTGATCTCGTCGATCGGCCACACCTCGCCATTCGGGATATGGTGCAAGGCGGTGACTACGCCGGTGGCGCCAGCCTGGCGCACATCGTCAAGAGAGACAGGATCGTTCGGCCCATACCAACGCCATGTTTGTTCCATTATTTATCCTTGTAAAAATCGCCCAGTATTGTGGTAGTGGTCAAGATTGTACCGTTCTGACAATCTTGTTATACCAAAATTAAATAGATATCGGTTAACTTTCACCTTACTCTTTCGCATCTGACTGTCAAAAGCGAAACCCTGATTGGTTGATCCACTTCACGGTTCTGGCTTATTTTGGGCTGAACAATGTTATTAGCCCCTTTACAGCCTTACACTGGCGGCAGAGAACGCATGCGAAAAAGGTAAGCGCCGCGCCGTTTCCCATTCGCAAAACTGGTCTGATAACTTTTTAAAAGTTCCCGGCCAGCACCCTTTACCCAGCTTGGAGCCATGCATGAAGACTATCGCCAACTCACCGCTTCCCGACGCCGTCCAGCAACCGCGCTATGACCGCAACACATTACAAAGTCGCATGGTGCACATTGGATTCGGGGCCTTTCACCGCGCCCATCAGGCACTGCTGACCGACCGGGTATTGAACCGCCAGGGGGGAGACTGGGGGATTTGTGAGATTAGCCTGTTCGGTGGCGATATTCTGTTCCAGACGCTGCGTCAGCAAAACCATCTTTATAGCGTGCTGGAAAAAGGCGCTGCGGGGAATCAGGCAGTGGTGATTGGTGCAGTGCATGAAAGCGTACACCGCAAACTGGAGGGGATCGGTGCAGTGCTGGAAAAACTGGCGGAGCCGCAGGTCGCCATCGTCTCAATGACCATCACCGAAAAAGGCTACTGCATCGAACCCGGCAGCGGGAAACTGGATCTGCAACACCAGGGGATCCGCGCCGATCTTGCCAACCCCGCTCAACCCATCACGGTGCCCGGCATTCTGGTAGAAGCCCTGCGCCTGCGCCTGGAACGCGGCCTGCCCGCCTTTACCCTGCTCTCTTGCGATAATATTCCCGAAAACGGCCATGTGCTTCGCAACGCGATCATCGGCCTGGCACAGGCGCGTGACGGCGCTCTGGCAGATTGGATTGCCCACCAGGTCAGCTTCCCCAGTACCATGGTCGACCGCATTGTTCCTGCGGCCACCCCGGAAACGCTCGATGAAGTGGCTGCCGCACTGGGCGGCGTACGCGATGAGTGCGCCATCGCGTGCGAGCCGTTTATCCAATGGGTGGTGGAGGATAATTTTGTCGCAGGCCGTCCAGCCTGGGAACTGGCCGGTGCACAATTGGTAAAGGATGTACTGCCTTTTGAACAAATGAAGCTGCGCATGCTGAACGGCAGTCATTCCTTCCTGGCCTATCTGGGTTATCTGGGGGGATATCAGTATATAAACGACTGTATGGCCGACGAGTCTTATCGCCGCGCGGCACACCACCTGATGCTGGCCGAGCAGGCACCGACGCTCAGCGTCAGCGGTATCGATCTGGCCGCCTATGCCGCGCAGTTGATTGAACGCTACAGCAATCCAGCGCTGCAACACCGCACCTGGCAAATCGCCATGGATGGCACACAAAAATTGCCGCAGCGGATGCTGGATTCGGTTCGTTGGCATCTGCAGCATGGCGGCAGCTATGCCGGTTTGGCGCTGGGCGTGGCGGCCTGGATGCGCTATGTCGGCGGCGTGGATGATGCCGGTCAGCCGATTGATATCCGCGATCCGCTGCTGACAACGCTGCAACAGACGGTAGCCGCAACGCCGGACGATGAACAACGCGTGAAAGCTCTGTTAGGCTTGAAAGCCGTTTTTGGTGAACAATTGCCGGCTAATGAGGAATTTGTGGCGGCGGTTACCCGTGCCTATCTGTCCCTGCGCGATCGCGGGGCGCGACAAACGGTGCAGAACTGGGTGTCGACTCAACTGGCGTAGCGCTGACAATGATGTAAAAGATAAAATATATCCCCTATGAATTTCAAATTACAGCTAGGTGCCAAGCTCGCTCATCCCCAGGCGCTTACTTGAGTAAGTAACTGGGGTGAGCGAGTGCAGGTAACAACGCTGTAACTTGAAAGGCGACGGGGAAATGGCCATGCCGGATAAACTGTCCGGCATGGCCTAACGACTTAACGATAAACTATCGTCATTACTGCAAGTTGTTTCTGCTGATCTACCCACTTCATCTCGGTCGAACCTAAATTCAGTGGCAGTTCTTTGCGTGTAGCATCAAATTTTGACAGCGTCTGTTGGCCTTGATAGTGCTGCCCATTGCGGTAACATTGCGTATTGGCCGTTGAATCAGCGATGTTCACCGTGCAGGGACTTTCCACAACAGAACCAACAAAACGAACAACCCCGCCAGTGGTGCCTGCATAGCTTGCTGCCGTCCATGAAAACAACATTCCTGCGATCAAAAATAACCGAAAGACATTCATGGCAACCTCATTTTTTGTTAAGCCAATTTAACCATAGAGGATCTTCTTAAGAATAATCGCAAGGTCAGAGGAATTATTTGAGAGCTAATCGGGCAATTAACAAAGAAAAAACAAGCTACTAACAATAAGTATCCATGGCTAATTCATGGTTTTTACTAAGAATTTTCCGACAACTTATCGTGAATTTAACCGGTTAAATATCGCACCTTAACCTGCCAAATTTGTGAGCTGGCGCAGGTTGGAATAGCGCAGTTTAATTATCGTTCAACAAATATTATTAACATCAGGAATAATTCATGACCAAAACTAACCTGATCACCGGTTTCCTCGGCAGCGGTAAAACCACCACCATTCGTCACCTGCTGGCTAACAAACCAGAACATGAGCGCTGGGCAGTGCTGGTGAACGAGTTTGGTGAAATTGGTATCGATGGCGCATTGCTGGCAGACAGCGGTGCGGTGTTAAAGGAGATCCCTGGCGGTTGCATGTGCTGTGTGAACGGCTTGCCGATGCAGGTCGGGCTGAATATGCTGCTGCAACAGAGTAAACCCGACCGATTGTTGATCGAACCCACAGGTCTGGGCCACCCGAAACAAATTCTGTCATTGCTGACGCAGGACAGCTATGCCGGCTGGATCGATCTACAGGCCACCCTGTGCCTGTTGGATGCACGCCAGCTCAGCGAACCGCGCTATTTAGCAAACGAAAATTTCCGCGATCAACTGGCGGCGGCCGACGTTATTCTGGCCAGCAAAAGCGACACCTATCAGCCGCAGGATCTACTGGCCCTGCAGCAATGGGCAGAGCAGGATCCCCTGCAGCGGCCGCTTTATCACATTCAACAGGGCCAGGCGGATGCCACCTTGCTGGACCTGCCTCGCACGAATCGCACAGAATTACCGAATGCTCAGCAGCATCATAGTCACAGTAAAACACCGGGCCTGGCCGCATTGCGCTTGCCGGAAACCTCACGCTGGCGGCGCGCGCTCAATCAAGGGCAGGGATTTACCAGCTGTGGCTGGATCTTTGACGCCGACACGGTGTTCGATACCGTTGGCATTATGGAATGGATACGGCTGGCACCGGTCGAACGCGCCAAAGGCGTGGTACGCATTGCTGAAGGCACGCTGTTGATCAACCGCCAGGGGCAGGACCTCAACATCGAAACGCGCCCTGTCGTACCACTGGACAGCCGAATTGAACTGATTCACAGCGATAACGCAGACTGGAACGCGCTGCAATCCAAGCTGTTTAACATTCGTTTAAGTTGACATCTTTACCTTTAGCACCCTTTTATTTATAGACTTACAACAGGTTATGCCATGACTCGCCGCAATTTAGCCTTCATCATCTTCTTCAATTTACTGGGCATTGCGCTGTTTCTGTCCTGGTACCTGCCGGTTAACCACGGCTATTGGTTTACTCTGGACTCATCGATTTTCTTCTTTTTTAATCGTCATCTGGCAACGGACCCCGGATTCCTGCATCTGGTGGCTATCACCAATAACCGCGCGTTTGACGTGATTTCACTGGTTGCCATGGGGCTGCTGTACCTGTGCTTTTATCTGCAACAGGATGCTGCCGGGCGTCGTCGTTTGCTGGTAACCGGCGTTATCATGCTGCTGACCGGCGTGGTGCTGAACCAGCTTGGGCACCTGCTTCCGGTCAAGCACCCCAGCCCGTCGCTGAGTTTTGATAATGTTAACCGCGTCAGTGAACTGACCGGTATTCCGACCAAAGACGCCTCCAGCGACAGCTTTCCTGGCGATCACGGCATGATGCTGATGATTTTCTCCTGTTTTATGCTGCGCTACTTTAACCGCCGCGCGTTTGCCGTCGCGCTGCTGATTACGGTGGTGTTTTCATTGCCGCGAGTGATGATTGGCGCCCACTGGTTTACGGATATCGCCGTAGGTTCGCTATCGGTGGTTCTGGTCGGTGCCAGTTGGTGCCTGATGACCCCGCTCAGCGATGTGCTGATCCTGCGTCTGAACCGTATGCTGCCCGGCAAGCATCGCCCAGTATAGCCATAACCCACAGTTATGACCTGCAGGAGGCCGCCGGCCTCCTGATGACTTCCCCACCGCTTCCTGCTTATTTGCACATCACCGCGTTAACGCTTCTGTCACCTAATTTCACGCAAAACCAACACAACAGACTATCAGCGTTTTTTATATGAAGATTTACATTATGTTACATCACAAATTCATATATAAAAGGGTGGAAAAAGGCTCGCAATCCCCAATCCGTTACGGTAATCTCGGATGCGTTTGTGCCTGGTTTAACTCGACTCAGCATCAAATCCTCTAAAAATGTGCGTTCCAGCACATTTTAAGTGGTATCTGATTGTCGATAAAGCAGGTGCAGATTAGTCTCGTTCCGTTTGGCATTTTTCAGGTAGCGACTGACGTCGTTAAGGACTTCAAGGGAAAACAATAACAATGGTCAAATCTCAACCGTTTCTGAGATATTTTTTGCGGGTAGTACCTGCAATTGCCGCAGCGGTAATGCTCTCCGCATGTAGCACGACACACACTTCGAACTTGAATAACGCACAAACTGAGATGCGTGCAGTTAATGACAAAGATGGTCTTTTACTGCAAGCCTCTCAGGATGAATTCGAAGCCATGGTCCGTAACGTTGACGTTAAGTCAAAAATTATGGATCAGTATGCAGACTGGAAAGGCGTTCGCTACCGTTTAGGCGGTGAAACCAAACGCGGCATCGATTGCTCGGCGTTTGTACAGCGCACTTTCCGCGAACAGTTTGGCATGGACTTACCTCGTTCTACCTACGAACAGGAAGACCTCGGCAAGAAAATCTTGCGCACCAAACTGCGTCCTGGCGATCTGGTGCTGTTCCGCGCCGGCTCTACCGGACGCCACGTCGGCATCTATTTAGGTAACGATCAATTCGTTCATGCCTCTACCAGCAGCGGCGTGATGATTTCGAAACTGAGCGATAACTACTGGAATAAACGTTATCGCGAAGCCCGCCGGGTGCTAACCAGCAGCTGACGGTGCAACCTTGATTGTCCTGAAGACCAAACGAGCGATAGAACGCTGCCTCCGGGCAGCGTTTTTTTTTGCGCTGCCCTCTCCAGTCTTCCCATTATAAACTCGCGATGTTTTCAACATTGCCACTTTATATTTCACAAGATTATTGGAGTGAACTATGCCAACGATGAAAAACACACCTATTATCGGCAAATGGGAAAACAGCGGTAATGCCGAATTTAAACTATTATCAGCCAGTAGATAAACGATGAATAATGACTGCAACACCGTCATTGCGATATATTAGCCAGTCACTCTATAACAAAAAAAAATTGATACGCCGTGCTCAGGGGGCAGGTTTATGGGCTTGAAAAGGGCATTTGCACGCCACGTCTCGCACAGACGACGCAGCCTGGCTAAAAGCAGCATCGTGGCCCTGGTATTTTTTATCCTTTTTATGGCTATTACGCTTTCTTTGATTAGCCACCAGCGCACGCAATATCAACGTGCGGTAGAGCAACGGACGCAGAAACTCACCCTCGAGACCTTTAATGGGCTGACGGCAATCATGCAACAGTTGATGCCGTTGACCGAACGCTCCTGCGCAACCAGCCAGCCGGAACTTACCTTTCAGGCGGCATTTCACTCCGGCGTGCGCACCTTTATGCTGGTAAAAAACGGCTTTGCCTATTGCTCTTCCGCTACCGGCAACATGATGCTGGCGTTAAAAAATATCTACCCGGAAATTGACCAACAGCAGCGGCTGGATCTCAAACTGCAGCAGGGCACCCCACTGGTTCCCGGAAAACCGGCGGTTGCCGTTTGGTTGCGTCAGCAAGGCAAAGAAGACACCGGCATACTGGCTACCCTGGATATTGGCCTGATGCCCCAACAGATGTTTGGCACCAGCACCGATCGGACCCAGGGCGTCGCCATTGTTCTGGGCGATCGCGCCCTGACCAGTTTTAGTCCAAACCTGATGCCGGTAAACCAGTTGCCGGATGAAAAGGCCGACCGCATTTCCATCGCCGGCACCCCGATGATCATTATTTTTTATAACCAAAAACTGACGCCCAACGATATCCGCCTGACTCTGCTGGGTAGTCTGGTGCTGTCCTTAATGATCGGCGTGTTGTGTTACTACACGCTGTTGCTGCGCCAAAGCCCAGAGCGCGCACTGATGCGTGGCATCAAACGCAACGAATTCTTTATCGAGTATCAACCGGTATTTCATACCAAAACCGACACCATCGCCGGGTTGGAAGCGCTGATCCGCTGGCAACACCCGATCGAAGGACGTATTCCGCCGGATCTGTTTATTCCCTATGCCGAAAGCGAAGGCTTGATTGTCCCGCTGACGCGCCACCTGTTCCGTCTGATTGCCGAAGACGCCCCCAAACTGGCAACGGCCTTGCCACAGGGAGCAAAACTTGGCCTGAATATCTCCCCTTCCCATCTCAGTGCCCCGTCCTTCCACCACGACGTGTACGAACTGCTGGCGCAATTGCCGGGTAACTACTTCACGTTGGTGTTTGAAATTACCGAGCGCGGGATGGTAGAAGAAGGCAGTGCTCTGGCCGAGTTCGACTGGCTGCATCAGCAAGGCATTGAAATTGCCATCGATGATTTCGGCACCGGCCATAGCGCGTTGATCTATCTGGAACGCTTTAGCATGGACTATCTGAAAATCGACCGCGGCTTCGTCAACTCTATCGGCCGGGATACGGTCACCGCCCCGGTTCTGGACGCCGTCATTTCACTGGCCAAGAAGCTGAAAATGCAAACCGTGGCCGAAGGCGTGGAAACCGCCGAGCAGTTGCACTTCCTGCAGGAACAGGACGTTAACTTTATGCAGGGATATTATTTCAGCAAGCCACTGAGCATCGATAATTTTGTTACCTTCTGCAATGCCCATACGGTCATGGACCATCAGGCGCTAACGAACTGAATCTTTTAACTTCTTTACTCTGCGGAACGGCAGTAAATGTTATGCTGCCCCAGATTTAATCGACTTAACAGCAGGAGCTTACCGTCAAGATGTCCGTGCGCGTTTTTGCTGCCCTGGTGCTCTCAGCACTGAGTTTTGGCCTGCAGGCCGAAACCCTCAATGAAAGTTACGCTTTCGCCCAGCTCGGTGAGCCGAAATACGCCACCGATTTCAGCCATTATGACTACGTCAACCCGGCGGCACCCAAGGGTGGCGACGTGCGACTGGCAGCCATTGGCACCTACGACAACTTTAACCGCTATGCGCCACGTGGCGTTCCCGGCGAGCGTACCGATGCGCTGTACGACAGCCTGTTCACTACTTCAGACGATGAAATCGGCAGCTACTATCCACTGATAGCCGAATCTGCCCGCTTCCCGGCCGATATGCGCTGGGTAGAAGTAGATATTAATGCGCGCGCCCGCTTCCACGATGGCACGCCCATCACCGCCGCCGACGTGGCCTTTACCTTTACCAAGTTTATGACCGAAGGCGTACCGCAGTTTCGCGTGGCGTATAAGGGCATATCGGTCAAGGCCATCTCACGCCTGACGGTTCGCATTGAATTTCCACAGCCGGATAAAGATAAGTTGCTCGGGCTGTTCAGCCTGCCCATTTTGCCGCAGAGCTTCTGGAAAGATCACAAGCTGAACGAGCCACTGAGCACCCCGCCGCTGAGCAGTGGCCCCTATAAGATCGCCAGTTATCGACTCGGCCAATACATCACTTATCAACGGGTACGCAATTATTGGGCCGCCAACCTGCCGGTCAACCGCGGCCGCTTTAACTTCGACAGCATCCGCTACGACTACTATCTGGACGACAAAGTCGCACTGGAGGCCTTCAAGGCCGGTGCCTATGACTTCCGCATAGAAGGCTCGCCCAAAAGCTGGGCAACTCAGTACCAGGGCGGCAATTTCGCTCGCAATTACATCATCAAACAGGATGAAACCAATCAGTCGGCGCAAAACACCCGCTGGATGGCCTTCAATATGCGGCGACCTCTGTTCGCCGATCCTCGGGTGCGCGAAGCGCTCACGCTGGCTTTCGATTTCGACTGGATGAATAAGGCACTGTATTACAACGCCTACCAACGAACCAATAGCTATTTCCAGAACACCCCCTACGCTGCCAGCGGCTACCCGGATGCGGCCGAACTGGCGCTGCTGGGGCCGTTAAAGGGCAAGGTGCCGGCGGAGGTATTCACCAGTATCTACCAGCCGCCGTCTTCTGACGGCAGCGGCAACGATCGGCAAAATCTGCTGAAAGCGACTCAGTTGCTGAAACAGGCCGGCTGGGAAGTCAAAAACCAAAAGTTGGTGAACAGTCAAACCGGCCAGCCATTCAGCTTCGAACTGATGTTGCTGAGCGGCAGCAACTTCCAGTACGTCTTGCCGTTTCAGCACAACCTGAAACGACTGGGCATTGATATGCAGATCCGTGAAATCGACATATCCCAATTCACCAAACGCATGCGCGACGGTGATTTCGATATGATGCCGACGGTTTATATGGCAATGCCGTTCCCTGGTTCAAGTCTTGAGACGCTCTGGGACTCCAGATACATTAATTCCAGCTGGAATACTCCCGGCGTCACCGATCCCGCCGTCGATAGCCTGGTCAGGCAGATAGCCGCACATCAGGGCGACGAAAAAGCCCTGCTGCCGCTGGGGCGCGCCCTGGATCGGGTATTGACCTGGAACAGGTATATGTTGCCGATGTGGTATTCCAATCACGACCGCTATGCCTACTGGGACAAATTCTCTACGCCGTCGACTCGTCCGGCCTACGTGATTGGTTTCGATAACTGGTGGTTTGACGTCAACAAGGCGGCGCGTTTGCCGACTCAACAACAATAAGGGGTCTGCGATGGCGGCTTATTTGATTCGCAGACTGTTGCTGATTATCCCCACCCTGTGGGCGATCATCACCATTAACTTTTTTATCGTGCAGATCGCTCCCGGTGGCCCGGTCGATCAGGCTATTGCCACTATCGAAATGGGCCAAAGCAGCGGTTTCGGCGGTGGCGGTTCCGGTGAAGGTCTGGGGCACGCACGTATTGGTGTCGGCAGCGCGACAGATAGCCAATACCGTGGTTCACGCGGGCTGGATCCCGAGGTGATCGCCGAGATCACCAAGCGCTATGGCTTCGACAAACCGCTGCATGAGCGCTATTTCACCATGTTGTGGAACTACATGCGCCTCGACTTCGGTGACAGTCTGTTCCGTGGCGCATCGGTGATGCAGCTGGTGGGTCATAGTCTGCCGGTATCAGTCACGCTGGGGCTGTGGAGTACGCTGATTATCTACCTGGTGTCGATCCCGCTTGGGATCCGCAAAGCCGTGCATAACGGCAGTGCCTTCGATACCTGGAGCAGCACCCTGATTATCATCGGCTATGCCATTCCGGCCTTCCTGTTCGCTATTTTGATGATTGTGCTGTTCGCCGGTGGCAGCTACCTCGACTGGTTCCCGTTGCGCGGTCTGGTTTCCAGCAATTTCGATACCCTGCCGTGGTATGGCAAAATCACCGATTACCTGTGGCATATCACGCTGCCGGTGCTGGCGACGGTGATTGGTGGCTTCGCCACCCTGACCATGCTGACCAAAAACGCATTCCTCGATGAGATCCGCAAACAATATGTGGTCACCGCGCGCGCCAAAGGGCTGGACGAGAACAAGATCCTTTACCGCCACGTGTTCCGCAACGCCATGCTGCTGGTGATCGCCGGCTTCCCGGCAACCTTTGTCAGCATGTTTTTCACCGGCTCATTGCTGATCGAGGTGATGTTCTCGCTCAACGGGCTGGGGTTGCTGGGCTATGACGCCACTCTACAGCGCGATTACCCGGTGATGTTTGGCACGCTGTATATCTTCACCCTGATTGGCCTGCTGTTGAATATCCTTAGCGATATCACCTATACCCTGGTCGATCCGCGCATTGATTTCGAGGCCCGCCAATGAATCGCTTAAGCCCGATCAATCAGGCACGTTGGGCACGTTTTTGCAGCAACCGCCGTGGCTATTGGTCACTGTGGATTTTTCTGGTGCTGTTTATCCTCAGCCTGGGGGCCAACCTGATCGCCAACGACAGGCCGCTACTGGTGCGTTACCAGGGTAAGCTGTACCTGCCGTTTATTATCGACTACAGCGAGACCACCTTCGGCGGTGAGCTCAATACCGCCACCGACTATCAGGATCCGTTCGTTAAAAAGCAGATCGACAGCCACGGTTGGGCAGTTTGGCCACCGATTCGCTTCAGTTACGACACCATCAACTTTGCCACCGAGGTGCCCTTCCCTTCGGCCCCTTCGCGCCAAAACCTGTTGGGCACCGACAGTAACGGCAGCGACGTGCTGGCCCGCGTGCTGTATGGCTTTCGTATTTCGATGCTGTTCGGGCTGACACTGACGCTGTTTTCCAGCGTGATTGGCGTCTGTGTCGGTGCCATTCAGGGCTACTACGGCGGACGTGTGGATTTGTGGGGTCAGCGCTTTATTGAAGTGTGGTCAGGTATGCCGACGCTGTTTTTAATTATTCTGCTGTCGAGTATCGTACAACCCAATTTCTGGTGGCTGCTCGGCATCACCATTTTGTTTGGCTGGATGAGCCTGGTGAGCGTAGTGCGCGCCGAGTTCCTGCGCACCCGTAACTACGACTACATCCGCGCCGCGCGTGCCATGGGGGTACAGGATCGGGTCATTATGTACCGGCATATGCTGCCCAATGCCATGGTGGCGACGCTGACATTCTTACCGTTTATCCTGTGCGGATCCATCACCACCCTGACCTCCCTTGATTTTCTGGGGTTTGGCCTGCCGATCGGTTCTCCGTCGCTCGGCGAGCTGCTGCTTCAGGGCAAAAACAACCTGCAGGCACCCTGGCTTGGCATTACCGCGTTCCTGGTGTTGGCGGTGTTGCTGTCTTTACTTATTTTTATTGGCGAAGCAGTACGCGACGCCTTTGACCCCAGCAAGGCACATTGATATGGCTAGCACTCCTTTGCTTTCAATTCAGGATCTCGGCGTTGCTTTCCGCCAGGGTGACCAACTGAATCAGGTCGTCAGTGGGCTTTCACTGCAGATAGAAAAGGCAGAAACGCTGGCACTGGTGGGCGAGTCCGGTTCGGGAAAAAGCGTCACCGCACTGTCGGTGTTGCGCCTGCTGCCTTCACCACCGGTGGTCTATACCGGCGGTGATATCCAGTTCAACGGCAGTTCGTTGCTGCATGCGCCTGAGGCCGACCTGCGCAAGGTGCGCGGCAACCAGATTTCAATGATCTTCCAAGAGCCGATGGTGTCACTCAATCCCTTGCATACCATTGAGAAACAGCTGGCGGAAGTTCTGGCGCTGCATCGCGGTATGCGGCGTGACGCCGCTCGCGGTGAAATTATTCAATGTCTGGATCGCGTAGGTATTCGCAATGCCAAAGGCCGGTTGAAAGACTACCCGCATCAGCTCTCCGGCGGCGAGCGCCAGCGGGTGATGATCGCCATGGCGGTGTTAACCCAGCCCAAGCTACTGATTGCCGATGAACCCACCACCGCGCTCGATGTCACCATTCAGGCGCAAATTCTGCTGTTGCTGAAAGAACTGAAGCAAGAAATGGGCATGGGGCTGCTGTTTATCACCCATAACCTGAATATTGTCCGCCGCCTGGCGGATAACGTAGCGGTCATGCGCCAGGGGCAATGCGTTGAGCAAAGCAGCCGGAGCAACCTGTTTAGCCGGCCGCAACACCCCTATACCCAACAATTACTGGCGGCAGAGAACGTGGGCGATCCGCTGCCGCTGCCGACTGACGCCACCCCGTTGCTGAAGGTAGAAAACCTGCAGGTCAGTTTCCCAATCAGGCGCGGTTTACTGCGGCGCACTGTGGGTCAGCATTATGCACTGAAAGATTTGAGCTTTGAGCTAAAGGCCGGGGAAAGCGTCGGGTTGGTGGGCGAGTCCGGCTCCGGTAAGAGTACCACCGGGTTGGCGTTACTGCGTTTGCTTAGCGCCAAGGGGTCGATGTGGTTTAAAGGCCAGCCGTTGCACCAGTTCAGCATGAAGCAGATGCTGCCGTACCGCAGCCAGATGCAGATTGTGTTCCAGGATCCCTACTCCGCGCTTAATCCCCGGCTCAATGTGCTGCAAATCATCGCCGAGGGGCTGGAGGTACACCAGAAACTGAGCGCTGAACAGCGAGAGCAGCGGGTGATCGAAGTATTGCAGGAGGTGGGGCTGGATCCCGCCCTGCGCCACCGTTATCCCACCGAGTTTTCCGGTGGTCAGCGCCAACGCATCGCCATCGCACGTGCGCTGATTTTACAACCCCAGTTGCTGATCCTCGATGAGCCAACCTCGTCACTGGATAAATCGGTACAGGCACAAATCCTGACGTTGCTGAAATCGCTGCAACAACGCCACCGGCTGGCCTATCTGTTTATCAGCCATGATTTGCAGGTGGTACGTTCACTGTGTCATCAGGTGATTGTGCTGCGACAGGGGGAAGTGGTTGAACAAGGTGACTGCCAGACGATCTTTAACTCACCGGCCGCCGCTTATACGCAGCAGTTGTTACAGCTGGCGGATTAGCGACGGAATTCAGAAAGGATATTGAGCGCTCATCGGCTCGGCAATAGCGGCACCCACATTTTTAAGCCGACACATGGTGGCGCTTTCATCGCAGCGATGCACAAACAGGCAAGGTTCCCCTTCCCACTCTACGATGGCGCAGTCGACCTGGATCTCCTGCAAAGACAGATTAAGCTGTTGCATCACCTGCCAGGCGTCAGCCCCCTCATGGCTGAGCAGTTTCAGACCAATCAGGTTGTTATCTTCGTCTATTCCGCTGAGCGGAATCGGTTCAACCTTGACGCCGGTAAAACCTGATAGCCAACGATAACTTTGCGGCAAGCGATGCACTACCGAAAGTTGGATACTTTCCACATGAAATCCCTAGTTTGAAAAATGAAACACTTTTTACCTGACAGGGTAACTAAGTTATAGCCGTTGACGCCCGACTCTGCCCCTCATGAATGTTATTTAAATGTAAAATACATCACAAATGGTTAACTCGCTCCCTGCGCTCGCTGATGTCCTGCGGTTTTAGTGACGCCCTTTGGGGTCATTTCACAGTATTTTGCGACTCAGCTCGCATTTTTGCGTTATATGTAACCCTTTCCCGCCGCGATCTCAACTCTTTTTTCTTGCAATACGGTTACTTATTGCTCGTCATAATTTTACATTGAGGAAACATTCAGCCTCGCACCACAACAGCAGCCAACAAGCTAACCCGTTGACTATAAATGACCTTAAAACAAATTACTCACTGGCATCAGCCCAGTAAAATAACGGATAGGCGGGTTATTTTCCTGAGCAGGCAGCGCATTTTTTTAACAAAAAGAATACAGATAGCGCGCAGGGGATTTAATTAGCGCACTTATGTTTAGCAACAAAGTCTTCATTGCCATTGGATTTCAGAGCAGGCTTGGGCCGAAGGGGATATTTCACCCAGGCCCCACATAACGCTGAGCCTGGATCGGGAAGAAAAGACTAGGGGGTATCAGACAAGGATTTTTGTCGTGGCCGACTGGCATACAGATAGAACAACACCGCAACAATGCTACACAGCGCCATTGAGGAAACCATCGGCCAGGCACTCTTGCCGGGTGCCATTGCCAGTATCGCCCCCACCAATGCACCGATGCTGAATCGCAAGGTGCCGGCCAGTGAAGACGCCGTACCTGCCATATGCGGGAAATCGTCCAGGATCACTGCCATGGCATTTGAGGAAATCATGGCGATACATCCCAGATAAACGGCCACGCCCAGCACCAACGCCCAGAACCCCAGGCCAATAGCGCTCACCGCCAGTAACCATAACCCCATCGCCAACTGCACAAACAGCCCCAGACGGAACATTTTGATCGCGCCCAACCGCCGTACATTACGGCTGTTAACCAGCGTTGTCAGGAACAGGAAAACAATATTCAGCGCAAAATAGTAACCAAAGTGCTGCGGTGAAACATGATTCAGTTCGATATACACGAACGGCCCGGCGCTAAGGAACGAGAACATACCGGCGAAGGAGAAGGCACTGGCCAGCATATAGCTCAGCACGCGCTTATGGCGGAACAGGGAAGCAAAGTTACCCAGCGTGGTACGCAGATGGAATTTTTGCCGCCGCTCTTTCGGCAGCGTCTCTTTAATAAAGAACGCCACCAGCAGTGAACCTATCAGCGCCGCGGCGCCCATGGTCCAGAAAATCGCATGCCAACTGAACCACAGCAGCAGCGCACCACCAATCATCGGCGCCAGCAAGGGGGCAATGGTCATCACCAGGATGACAAACGACATCATGCGTGAGAACTCGTCCTTGGTGAACATATCGCGCATCAGGGCATTAATCACTACGCTGGCCGCCGCCGCCGACAGCCCATGCAGGAAACGCAGATTGATCAATTGGTCGATCGATTGCGCCATCGCGCAGGCACCACCGGCAATAGCGAAGATCAGCGTACCCCACAGGATCACCGGCTTGCGGCCAATGCTGTCCGACATCGGCCCGTAGAACAACTGCCCCAGGGCAAAGCCGAGCATATAGGCGCTGAGCGTCATCTGCACGCTGCCCGACTCGACGCCGAACTGTTTGGCAATCACCGGCATACTGGGCAGGTACATGTCGATCGCCAGCGGCATCAGCATGGAAAGCAGACCCAGAATAAAAATCAAACCGAGGTGAGATGACCGGTTCTGTAACACGTTCGACGACTCCTTCATCAGCCGTAATCTTGTAATGAATTAATCTTGCAGGTGCGGGGCACCGACGCTGGCGATTTCTTCTTCCGTCAGCGGACGATATTCGCCCTCTGCCAGATCCTCATCCATCACGATGGCGCCAATACGTTCGCGATGCAGCTCGAGAACCCGGTTGCCAACCGCTGCGAACATGCGTTTCACCTGGTGATAACGCCCTTCGCTGATGGTCAGGCGCACCAGCTTGTCTTCAATTTGTTCCAGTTGCGCAGGCCGGGTCAGATCTTTTTCGTTATGCAACTGCACGCCTTCGGCAAATTGCTGCGCGGTATCTTCCGCCAGCGGATGCTCCAGCGTCACCAGATAGGTTTTCTCACAGTGATGCTTGGGTGAAGTGATGCGGTGCGACCATTGCCCGTCGTCGGTCATCAGCACCAGGCCGGTGGTATCGATATCCAGGCGACCGGCGGCATGCAGCTTGTAGGCCACCGGCTCATCGAGGAAATACAGCACCGTCGGATGATCGGGATCGTCCGTGGAGCAAACGTAACCCTGCGGTTTGTTGAGCATAAAATAGCGCGGGCCGTTTTGGCGTTGCAGTGGGTTACCGTCAAACGTCACCTCCTGCTCCGGAGTCAGTTTCAGTGCCCCGCTCTTCACCACTTCACCGTCTACGGTGACGCGTTTTGCCCGAAGTTCACGCGCTACCAGCGCACGGCTAACACCTAACTGCTGAGATAAAAACTTGTCCAGTCGCATTGAATCTGCTTTGCCTGTCGTTGTTATGATCGCATTGATCGTATTGCTAAAATATGACACCCACCGTTGCACCAGGTGCAACAGGGCAGGTTCGAAGAGGGGGAAACAGCGATTACTGTCACGCAAGTATAGCGGTGGAAACGGCCCCCTGACAGAGGTAATTTCCGCGCTTCTCGCACCATGGGTGCTCAGAAGGCATAATAATAGAAATTTTTTAGCCATCAGGGGAGTAAAATGTCACGGTTTTTGTGGGAACAGATGTTACAAAACCTGTTTCCGGCGTCCCTTCTCAACCCACGGCGTTAATTTATGGCCTTTACACTACGCCCCTACCAACTGGAAGCGGTCGAAGCCACCATCAAACATTTCCGTCAGCACCCACAACCGGCGCTGATCGTGCTGCCAACCGGGGCCGGGAAAAGCCTGGTGATCGCCGAGCTGGCGAAGCGCGCACGTGGCCGGGTATTGGTGCTCGCCCATGTGAAAGAACTGGTGGCGCAAAACCACGCCAAATACCGCGCCTACGGGCTGGAAGCCGATATCTTTGCCGCCGGGCTGCAGCAAAAAGACAGCGCCGGCAAGGTGGTATTTGGCAGCGTTCAATCGGTGGCGCGCAACCTGCCACTGTTTGACGGCAAGTTTTCGCTGTTGATTATCGACGAATGCCATCGCATCAGCGATGACGACGAGAGCCAGTACCAGCAGATTATTCAGCATCTGCAAAAAACCAACCCGCAACTGCGGCTGCTGGGCCTGACCGCCACGCCCTACCGGCTGGGTAAAGGCTGGATTTATCAGTATCACTATCACGGTTTTACCCGTGGCGATGCCAACAGTCTGTTTCGTGACTGTATTTATGAACTGCCGTTGCGCTATATGATCAAAAACGGCTTTCTGGTACCGCCGGAAAGGCTGGATATGCCGATTGTACAGTATGATTTCAGCCGTCTGGAGGCCAGAAGCAACGGCCTATTCAGTGAAGTCGACCTGAACCGTGAACTGAAACGGCAAAATCGTATTACGCCGCACATCATCAGCCAGATCGTTGAATATGCCGAAACGCGTAAGGGAGTGATGATTTTCGCCTCCACCGTTGAGCACGCCCGTGAAATTCACGGCCTGCTGCCGCCCGGAGAAGCCGCGCTGGTCAGCGCCGAAACGCCCGCAGCCGAGCGTGATGCGCTGATTGAGGCTTTCAAACAACAGCAATTGCGCTACCTGGTCAACGTGGCGGTACTGACTACCGGCTTTGATGCACCGCATGTCGATCTGATCGCCATTCTGCGCCCAACCGAATCCGTCAGCCTGTATCAGCAAATCGTCGGGCGTGGGCTGCGGCTGGCCCCCGGCAAAGAAGATTGCCTGATCCTCGACTACGCCGGTAACCCGCACGACCTGTTTACCCCGGAGGTCGGGGCCAGCAAGCCACACAGCGACAGTCAGCCGGTACAGGTATTCTGCCCCGGCTGCGGCTTTGCCAACCTGTTTTGGGGCAAGTGCACCGAAAACGGCGATATCATCGAACACTACGGTCGCCGTTGCCAGGGCTGGCTGGAGGATGATGAAGGCCATCGCGAGCAATGCGACTACCGCTTCCGCTTCAAGATTTGCCCGCATTGCGGCGCTGAAAATGACATTGCCGCCCGCCGCTGTCATCAGTGTCAGGAAGTCTTGGTCGACCCTGACGATATGCTAAAGGCAGCGCTGAAGTTGAAAGACGCTTTGGTATTGCGCTGTGGCGGCATGGAGCTGCAAAGCGGCCGTGATGAAAAAGGCGAGTGGCTGAAAGCCACTTATTACGACGAAGATGGCACCAGCACCAGTGAACGTTTCCGGCTACAGACCCCGGCGCAGCGCAAAGCCTTCGACATGCTGTTCCTGCGCCCGCATCAGCGTGCGCCAGGGGTCCCTTTTGCCTGGCAAACCGCTGGCGACGTGCTGGCCCAGCAAGCGGCCTTGCGCCATCCGGATTTTGTAGTGGCACGCAAACGCGGACAGTTCTGGCAGGTACGGGAAAAAGTGTTCGATTATCAAGGCCGCTTCCGCCGTGCCAACGAGCTGTATTGATCCTGATAGCAGGCAAATCGGGCAGGTTTCCATTGCCCTGCGGACGGCTTTCCGTTAAACTGCCGCCCGCTTTGCCTGGGTTCGCCCGGTGCTAAAGCAGGTTATACCCTACGCAAGACAGGCTGCGGTCTGGAAGGCGACGGGTAAATCGAACTTGCTACTGGGTCGCCTGTAGCAGGGTAAATTTTCTTTTTAGAGAAAAAACAATGTTCACTATCAATGTAGAAGTACGTAAAGACCAGGGTAAGGGTGCGAGCCGCCGCCTGCGTGTTGCCAACAAATTCCCAGCTATCGTTTACGGTGGCGAAGAAGCTCCAGTTTCCATCGAACTGGACCATGATTCTGTTAAGAACATGGAATCCAAACCAGAATTCTACAGCGAAGCAGTAACTCTGGTTATCGACGGTAAAGAAACCAAAGTGAAAGTTCAGGCTGTACAGCGTCACCCGTTCAAGCCGAAACTGGCTCACATCGACTTCCGTCGCGTTTAATCGCAACGAAATCGAACCTTTCGGGACGCCGAAGTAGAAAACGCCGCAATTGCGGCGTTTTTTATTGTCTGAGATCCGGTGAAATTACTTATTGCCGCTGTTCAAACGACGTTGTAACTGGTCGCGCAGGTTCGGTGGCGTCCCTCTGATAGTTAGCGTATCGGTAGCCGCATCCCAGAAAATTCGCTCCCCCAACAGCATCGCATCAAAGTTAATGCTGATGCCACCGCCGCTGCCGGCAAATTTGGTCAACTGACGCAGCGTGCCACGATCGGCCGGGAAGCTGTCTTCCAGTTGATAACCCTGCTCGCTGGAAAACTGCAGAAAATCTTTCTCGCCCACGGGCGCGAGCTCTTTCGACAATTCCTGCAGTTCAATTTCTTCACCGGCCTGCAACTGTTCGTTGCAATAGCTGTAAACCTGCTGACGTACCGACTGGCGCTCATTCTTATCCAACTGCGCGTCGGCGCAGTAATCGTCAACCGCCTGCAGCAAGCCCCGGTTTTGCGCCTTGGTATCCAGACCTTCGGCCGCCGCCAGGAAATCCATAAAGAAATCGGACACCTTGCGGCCCACCCGCCCTTTCAGGAAAGTCAGATACCGGGTCGACTCCGGATTGGTTTCCCATTCGGTCAGATCGATGCGCGCCACGATGTCGGCATGGTTGATATCAAGATAATGGGTGGTGTTGATATCCAGCTCTTCGTTAACACGCGAACTGTTGCGGCTATTCAGCACCGCAATCAGCAAATACTCCACCGCCAGGTAGCGGTACTGACCAAACAGCACCACGCCGCCTTCGGCAAAGGGATACTTGGCCAACTCATCGCGCAGGCGACCGGTCGCCGCACGGCTGAAGGCCAGGAAGTCCTTATCTTCTTTACGGCAGGTACGCAATGCATCCGCCAGCTCACTGCCTTCATTGAACAGGCCGTAAGCCTTACTCTTGGCACTATAGACACGATGCAGCTCTTCCATCATCTCTTCCACCGCGGCATTGGTGGGCAGCAGTGAATCGCGCAGCACCACGTCCAAGGTTTGCTCATCGCGTTTGACCAACTGGTGCAGAGCGATCTGGTCGATATCCAGACTCATGGTAAATCCTCCTGTTCTTTGAGCGCGTATTCAATCACTGAAGGCCCCAGCCTGCAACTTTAAAGCTGTGCTTACATCATCAGAGATCTATAAATTTCCAGCCCCCATACAATACGTAAATAGCTGACAGAACCGGGGGATTTCAGGAGACACGACGAGAGTTGCCCGGCCCCCGTAAAGGGAACCCCGCTACGCTACGGTTTGAAAGACAAAGGGAATCGATAAAAGAGCGGAAAATCACTGTCCTATACGGTAAGATATGGGACTTTGTCAGGCTTTGAGCGCAATTTTTATGCCACAATCATCCCGTTACAGTGACGAACACGTTGAACAGCTGCTCTCCGAGCTGGTTAATGTTCTGGAAAAACACCATACTCCCACCGATCTTTCTCTGATGGTGCTGGGCAACATGGTAACTAATCTGATCAATACCAGTGTGGCTCCCGCGCAGCGGAAAACATTGGCAAAATCGTTTGCAGAAGCTCTGCAAGCTTCTATTCGTGAAGATAAAGCGCATTAATAATTAATTATGGTGACAAACCGTCAGCGTTATCGTGAAAAAGTCTCCCAGATGATTAGCTGGGGGCACTGGTTCGCCTTATTCAATATCCTGCTTGCCCTCGGGCTGGGTAGCCGCTACCTGTTTGTCACCGACTGGCCCTCTTCCCTGTTGGGTCGGGTTTATGCGCTGGTCAGTTTGTTGGGGCATTTCAGCTTTATCGTTTTCGCCGGCTACCTGCTGGTGATTTTCCCGCTCACCTTTGTGGTGATGTCACAGCGGTTATTGCGATTTATTTCCGCTGCTTTGGCTACCGCCGGGCTAACGTTATTGCTGGTAGACAGCGAAGTGTTCACGCATTTCCACCTTCACCTTAATCCGGTGGTGTGGGAACTGGTGATCAACCCGGATCAAAGTGAACTGGCGCGCGACTGGCAGCTGATGTTTATCTGCGTGCCGGTTATCTTCCTGGTGGAGATGCTGTTTGGTACCTGGAGCTGGCAAAAGCTGCGCAGTCTGAATCGTCAACGGTTCGGCAAGCCGCTGGCCGCACTGTTCATCAGTGCCTTTTTCGCCTCGCACCTCATTTATATCTGGGCTGACGCCAACTTCTACCGCCCGATCACCATGCAGCGGGCCAACCTGCCATTGTCGTACCCGATGACTGCGCGTAAATTCCTTGAAAAACACGGCCTGCTCGATTCGCAGGAATATGAACGCCGCCTGGTGCAGCAAGGAAACCCGGAAGCCGTTGCGGTGGAATATCCGCTGAGCGATCTTAGCTACAGCGACAAAGGCAGCGGCTATAACCTGCTGATGATCGTGGTGGACGGCGTTCGCGAGCAGGATATGAAACAGGACATGCCTGCCCTGACCCGTTTCGCACAGGAAAATGTTCGCTTCAGCGATCACTACAGTTCCGGTAATCATGCGGATACCGGCCTGTTTGGCCTGTTCTACGGCATTTCACCTACCTATCTGGACAGCGTTCTCGCCGCGCGTAAACCTTCTGCTCTGGTCAGCGCTCTCAGCGCCCAGGGTTATCAGTTTGGTTTATTCTCGTCTGACGGCTTTAACGCCAGCCTGTATCGCCAGGCGCTGTTGACCGATTTCACGCTGCCGGCAGCAAAACAGCAAAATGATGCGGCGACCACGCAACAATGGCAACGCTGGCTGGCTGACCAAAACAGTAACGGTCCATGGTTCTCCTATATCAATTTCCGTGGCGCTGAACCTGCGGCCAATGAGAAAACCCCAGCCCCGGCCGATTTTATTCAGCGCTACCGCGCAGGTGCGCAGGATGTGGATGCGCAAATTGCTCAGGTGCTCGGCACGCTGAAAGAACGCGGTGTTCTGGATAAAACCGTAGTGGTGATAACCGCAGAGCACGGCGTTGAATTTAATGACACCGGCAAGGGTTACTGGGGTGCGGGTACCAGTTTCAACCAGCAACAGCTGCAGGTTCCCTTGGTTATTCACTGGCCGGGGACACCGGCGCAAACCATCAGTAAGCTAACCGGCCATAACGATGTGATGCGTACGCTGATGCAACGTTTGCTACACGTGAAAACCAACCCTAATGATTATTCACAGGGTGAAGACCTGTTTACCGCCCAGCGCAGGAATAACTGGGTCGCTACCGGTGATAACAGCCTGTTAGTGATCACCACTCCTACGCAAACTTTGGTATTGGATAGCGGCGGTAACTACCGTGCGTACGATAAGAATGACAAAGAGATCAAAGACGAGAAGCCACAGCTGGCCCTGCTGTTGCAGGTACTGACCGATGTGAAACGCTTTATCGCCAACTAACTGATTAAAATACGATCAGTCAGTTGGCGGAGCTCTTGATTTGAAATTGAGAACGGGTAGTATAATTTTCTATAGCGTCGGCATGTAGCGCAGCTTGGTAGCGCACCGTCATGGGGTGTCGGGGGTCGGAGGTTCAAATCCTCTCATGCCGACCAAAAATACCCATAAAAAAACCAACCCTTAGCGGTTGGTTTTTTTATGATTTAAACTCGGCACTCACCCGTGATAGAGTTTTTCCCCTGCGGGCAAACGTCGGAACTTTGCGGAATAACACCCAATATTGACCCCAAAGAGCCTGTACATCCAGATAGGGTTAAAATAACCAAAAGAAACAATCCCCTTTTCATCCAACACTCCTTATCTTTTCGCTATCTGGTTATATCTCATTCATGACTCACTGTCTTTCAACAAACTGTCAGTTTTCGTGAAAATTCTGGCGAGCATGGGCCTTTAGCGCTTAACGCTCCAGCCATTCAACGGCCAGTATACGAGCCTCATCCAGGCTGACATCCCTGCCTTCTCTGGTAATGGCCGTTTTCAACACATCAATGATATCGGCCTTTTCCGTGGCGCGTTCTTCATTAATTAACACCAAAACCGCATCGCCTATCACTGTACATATGCCGATATACAAAGCTTTTGAATCTTCGAAGCCGCTGCCCATAACTACCTCCGGTTGCAATTTATGCAGATTAACATCTTGCGCCTGACAATGCCCTTTCAGGGCAGCTCGGCGCGGGCGGAAAACGAAAAACCCCAGCGATCATTAAGATTGCTGGGGTTCATAGACGGTATTAAGCGTCTGTACAACTGTATGGTGCCGGCTACCGGAGTCGAACTGGTGACCTACTGATTACAAGTCAGTTGCTCTACCTACTGAGCTAAGCCGGCTAAATTTGGCGGAAGGACAGAGATTCGAACTCTGGGAGCTGTTACACTCGACGGTTTTCAAGACCGTTGCCTTAAACCACTCGGCCATCCTTCCAATGGGCGCAGATATTAGCGCTACCGTTATGAAATGTCTATCGTTTCATGCAAAAAAAAGCAGGAAAAAGTGTGTTTGGTTAAACTTCATGCCACTGGCGGTCAAAAAATGAAAAACCCCGCCGAAGCGGGGCCGGATAGCTCAGCATAATAGCCGTTATTTAGGCTGAGAGTCGTAGTCTGAACAGGTCTGATACCCTTTGTTCATCACATGACCTGTATCGCTGTAGCTGACAAAATAGGTTTGTACTTTTCCGTCACGTGGCGCCACCGCGTAGGTATCGCAGGTACCCTGTGCATGAACCAGAGTAGCTGTCGTTGACGGTGGCCCGGCAATTGCACGAACCTGCTGTTTGGTCATCCCTACTTTGACATCACTGACCACAGGCTCCTGAACATAACTGGCGGCCCTGTCATAAGCCGTACAACCGGCAAGAAGGGTGAAAGTCGCTGCAGTGCAAATGGCTAAAACCAGCTTATTCGTCATGGTTTGTCCTCTTGGAGTACGTTTATTGTCTTCTAAGTCTAGAAGAGAGAAGGCTTTTCTACAAATTTCACTTTGTCGATAGGTGCGCTTTACGCTGCCGTGCCGCCAGACACCACAGCCCATCACACAGTAAAAATACCAGCAGGCTGATGCCCATCACCGGCAGGCAATACCCCAGCAACAGCGTAAGACCGACAATCAGCAACAGCGGCCCTTTGGGGGTTTTACGCAGCAACATAAAGGGGGAACGCACGGGCTTGCGCGCCACCCGCGTTGGGCGACCACGCCACCACATCAGGTATCCCATCACCACCATCGCCACCAACCCGGCGGCAAATACCACCAGCACCCACTCATTGGCCAGGCCGAACAAAACGCCCATATGCAGATCGATACCCCAGCGCGTTAATTTTGCCGCCAGCGGATATTGTTCGAAGCTAACACGACCAACAATCGCCATGGTTGCGGGATCGATAGCCACGGCATCAACCTGCGTCGGCCAACGGCGATCGATCTCCGTCACCGTCCAGGCCTGTCCCGCCGCCGCCGGCTGCTTGATTTCAATCCTGTCAGCATCAATGCCGGCCCGCCGCGCGCGCGCCAGTGCGCTGTCATACATCGCGACATCCAACGAGGGTTCCGTCATGGCCATTGGCATCATGTGGCCGTGATGTTCTGCATGTTCGTCAGCAGGCTGTGCGCTCTGTTTGCCTAACGCCGTCGACAGCGAGGGGGTCGCCCAGCCAAACTGCTGACGCAATACGCTGATATTCTCCCCGGCCCATTGTGACCAGGTCAGCCCGGTAGCAGAAAAGAACAACAGGCCGATTAACAACAGCACACCGCTCTTCTCATGCAGCCAACGTAAACTGCCACGCGTCCGGCTCGCCTTGTTGCGCTTGCGAACCGCCCAGAGGATTAAACCGCCCAGCGCTGCAATCCATAGCCAGGACGCCGCCAGTTCGCTGTAATTGCGCCCAATATCTCCCAGTAACAAACTGCGGTGAAATTGGTCCAGCCAGGTGCGTAGCGGCAACACACCGCTCGTGCCATAAACCACCATCTCACCGTGAGTTTTTGCCGTAACCGGATCGATAAACACCGCCAGACGTTCCGAAGCCTGTAATCCAGCGATGTTAAACAGCACCCGGGTATTTTCACCGTCGGCTGCGGACGGCCGCACCGCAGAAAGAGAAGCCCGCAACGGGGCAATCGCCTGCGCGGCAAGAATCTGCCGTTTTAACGGCAATGTAGGCCCGGTGCTGTCGTTAAACAACTGTTGGGCATAGAGGCGGGATTCAATTTGCGGCGTCAACGCGTAAAATATGCCACTCAGGGCGGCAATAAGTAAAAACGGACCGACAAACAGACCAATATAAAAATGGAGCCGCATCATCAACGGAATAAACCAGCTACGGGTAGTCACCTGTTGGTTAATATTCTGCGCAGCAGCAGGCAACGCAGAAATGCGTTCAGACATGATAAGTCATCCGTGGTCAAATGGAATTAATGAGAAACTTACCCGAATTATATTCATTTAACAAACAAATCTCTTCTCTGTTTAGCTTAATTTTCATTAATGTTACAATTGCAGAGATTATCATCCCTTTACACTCTGATTCTGGAAGACGCCCGCTGGTGAAACTGTCAATTCAACATATGCGCATGCTGGCCTGGTTGGCCCTGTTCGCTATGCTGATGATTTTCATCGCGCCGTCCATCTCCGCACACCTCTCGCAAAATAGCCTTGATAACAATGAGATGGTGACAGGCATGCCCATGGGCGAGGAGCATGCCGGCCCTATGGCGATGATGAGCCATGGTGCCGATGAGAGCCAGCCAGCAGGGCACAACATGGCAGATATGGCTGCCGGAGCCTGCTTTGACTTCTGTGGCTACTGCAGCCTGTTTCACCACAACCCATCGCTGGTCGTCCTGCTGGCAGTGGCCCCTACACCCGATAGACAACGCCCTCCCTCCCTTATTTCAATCATTTATTACGCCATTGCCTTACCCCTCTTCCCACCTTATCAGACTCGTGCGCCGCCGTTATTTTATCGTTTGGTTAAATAATTCTAATTTATATGCCTTATTTTTTTAGGCAGGATTTATTACGCTTGTAAATAAACCCTGACCTGGTTTAAATATTATTCTTTTGCTGCGTTAACTGAGCTTCAAATGTCTGTTGTGACTGTTGCACATATTGCTGTAACCCCTGACGATCAACAAAGGCATCCAGATCGCCGGCCTGCAGGCGTTTCATTTTATTATCCAGATCGAAGCGCGTTCCCTTATTGGCGATAAAAATATCCGCCTGCTGCTGAGCCAACCGAGCAAAACTGCCACGGATATCCTGCACCAGACTGGGGTAGTTTTTGTTGTCGATCAGATAGTAGTCCGGCGTTGCCAGACTGTCGGCATAGACCAGTCGGTAACTTTGCCCTCCCTGATGTAGCGTGGTCAGCCATGAGGTGGCACCCGGCAAATGGCCTGGCGTCATCAATGCCGTTAATTTCAGGTCGCCCAAGGTAATGCTGTCCCCCTCCCCGACGATAATATCGACCTTCACCTGCGGGAAGCCCAGCGCATCTCCCAGAGCAAAATCCTGTTTGCCGCCTAGCGCCAACTGTTGGGCATTGGCAGCGCTGGCGACAACCTTTGCCCCGCTCCAGGCTTGCAGACGCGCAATGCCGCCCGCCTGATCGAGACGCGCGTGGCTATTGAGGATATAGCGCAGATCCTTGATGTTGAAACCCAAAGCCTCTATGTGCGCTCTTATCGTCGGAGCGCTGGCGTCCAGCGCGGCGTCGATCAGAATCAGCCCTTCCGGCGTGCTCAGCAGCACGGACGATAGGTTGCGGGTACCCACGTAATAAACATGCGGGAACATCTGAAATGGCGCGACCGGCTGCGCCCACTGTTCAAAAAGCGAATAGGGCGGCGCACTGGATAACGGCTGTGCCGGATTAAGCTGCGCCTGAGCGCCGAAACACAGTGCAACCGTCATAGCCGTCAGATAACCAAGGTTTTTTTTCATGATCCAATTCTATGGAGGTAAACGGGGCTGAAGTATACTCAGCCCAATATTGAAACGTATTCAATTAAGAAGACCATTAATGAACATCCTGCAAATGGACATGAACCTGCTGAAAGTGCTCTACCTGTTGACCAGCACCGGCTCCAGCCAGAAAACGGCGGACAAGTTAGGCATCAGTACTTCGGCCGTCAGCCATGCGTTGGCCCGCCTGCGTGAAGTGCTGAATGAGCCTTTATTTCGTCGGGAGGGGCATCGCCAGGTACCGACGCTGTTTGCCCTGTCGCTTAAAGAGAAACTAACGCCATTGTTCTCTTCGCTGGACAATGAACTGTTCGGCCATTTGCAGGACGCACCACGACATTTCAACCTGGTTGCACCGCCGGCACTGCATCCTATATTGCTGCCGCTGCTGGCACAGAAATGCACACTCGCCAATGTGGATATCCGTTGTCAGAATTTTGAGCGGCGCTCATGGCGGAACGAACTGCTGGAAGGCAGCATCGATATGGTGATCGCTGTGGGCGATCATCAACAGCGTACCAGCGCACTGCGTTATGCACTGATTGGCAGCACTCGCCTGGTCGCAGTATTTGGGGCCCCCTTGCAGCAGATATTGCAACACAAGAACGGTCTGGCCTTCAGCGAACTGGCAAACTATGCGCACTATTACTGTCACCCTTGGCCACAGGCGGAAAATGAGCTGGATCGTCAGTTGGAACGCCAGGGTTTACAACGCAGGATCCAGCTCAGCTGTGCCGATTATGCCCAGTTGCCGCCAGTGTTGCGGGCGGCCCCGCTGATGGCGGTGGTTCCGCAGCCCTGGTTCAGTGCACAACCCGATAAACGAGGGTTATTCACCCTGCCCATCATGGACAACCTGGCAATTGGCCATCTGTTTTCGCACTATCGGCAGGGAGAGGTTGAGTGGAAAAAGCGTCTTATTTCCGCGCTTCATACGGAACTGCGGCCTTATTATCAGTAACGACAATCAGAAGCCAAATTCACTCAGTGCCGCAATATCATCCGGACGACGGCCAAGCGGCCAATGGAATTGACGATCCTGCTCGCGAATCGGCATATCGTTGATGCAGGCGTGTCTGTTTATCATCAGACCGTTCGGGTTAAATTCCCAATTCTCATTGCCAAAACTACGGTACCAGTTGCCCGAGTCATCACGCCATTCATAGGCAAAGCGCACCGCGATACGCGCCCCATCAAACGCCCATAACTCTTTAATCAACCGATACTCCAGCTCTTTCGCCCATTTACGCTGCAAGAATGCGCAAACGGCCTCGCGGCCATCAACAAACTCCGCCCGATTGCGCCAATGGGTATCTAGGGAATAGACCTGCGAGACTCGCTCAGGATCGCGGCTGTTCCAGGCATCTTCCGCCAGACGGACTTTCTCAATCGCCGACTCACGGGTGAACGGCGGTAACGGGGGTTTAATGCTCATAGCTCACCTCTGCTGGGTTGCAATCACGTAGACAGACTTGTCTACCCAATTAAGCTAGCGTATGTAGACAGAGCTGTCTACAATCATTCCAGTCGATATTTCAGGAGATGTTTTAATGACTGTTGCCCCCGGCACTCTGCCACCACGTCAGCGCATCCTGCTGACAGCACATGATTTGTTTTACCGCGATGGCGTACGCGCGACCGGCATTGATCGTATTATCAGCGAGTCAGGCGTAGCCAAGGTCACGTTTTATCGTCATTTCCCCAGCAAAAATGAGCTGATTGAGGCGTTTCTCACCTACCGTCATGACCAGTGGCTGAGCTGGTTCAGCCGGTCTCTGGATCAGCATGTCGCACAGTCAGGGGATGTGATGCTCGCTTTGGTGCCTTGTTTCGAGGAGTGGTTCTGCAGTCCACAATTCCGCGGCTGCGCTTTTATCAATACGGCGGTGGAATTAGCGGATATGCTGCCGGAAAACTTGGACATAGCCCGCCGGCATAAAGTACAGATGGCCGAAGTCATTGCCAGCCATCTGCCCCCAAGCCCTGAGCGGGAACAGCGAGCGGAGATGCTGTCGATGCTGATCGACGGAGCCATCGTCAAGGTGCAAATTGAGCAGCAAGCCCAGAATACGCTGCTGCTGCTGAGTGAAATGCTGAAGACATTGGCTGCCGCCTGGAAGCATCAGTAATTAGCCCAGATCCCCGGCGTCACCAGCTCGAGCAAATGATGATCGGGATCGCGGAAATAAATACTCTCTCCACCCTGACCCCAGCTCATGCGCCCTTCTATCTCTATGCCATGTGCCGCCAGATGTTGTTCCCAATGCGGCAGCTGTTCTTTCGTGACGGCCAGCCCAACATGCAGCGGTCCGTTGCCGTCATGCGGGGGAATATAGCCTTCCGGGTAATGTGCTCCTTTGACCGAGTCACCTTCAATAAACAGCAGCAAGACGCTTTCCCGGCCCACGTCATAGGCGCGAAAACGTTCATTGGCCACCATCGCCGGCAGCTTTAATACCTGCTGGTAAAAAGCCGCGGCCCGCTCGATATCCTTCACGTACAGTACCGTTTCAATCACCCGCTCTATCTTGAGTTCCATATTCATCTCCTGATTTCTCTATACGGCGAAAGTGTAGGTACCCCCCGGCACATCAGAATGGCAATCCGTGCCGCGAAAATGCCAATTTGTGCCAAATTACAGGCAAAAAAAACGCGGCCCGAAGGCCGCGCAATCACATTCACACTCTGTTGCTTAGCTTAGAACTGGTAAACCAGGCCCAAGGCAACCACGTTGTCGGTGTTGATACCGGCAGACTTGGTGAAGTCGTTTTCATCCAGCAGGTTGATTTTGTAGTCAACGTAGGTAGACATGTTTTTGTTGAAGTAGTAGGTCGCGCCCACGTCAACATACTTCATCAGATCCTGATCGCCGTAACCGCGTTCGATGTCTTTGCCTTTAGACTGCAGGTAAGCCACGGAAGGACGCAGACCGAAGTCGAACTGGTACTGGGCAACGATTTCCATGTTTTGCGCTTTGTTGGCGTAACCGTAAGTGCTGCTGTTGCTGCTGCCGAAACGGGTTGCGTTGTAAGACTGGGTATACATCGCTGCCAGGTAAACGTTGTTGGCGTCATATTTCAGACCACCGCTGTAGGCCTCTGCCTTGTCACCACGGCCCAGAATGCCGGCGTTGTTATTACCGTTCTGATCGTTGGTACGGTCGGAAGAGAAGTATGCCGCTGCAGCGCTGATGCCATAGCCCAGATCGTAAGACGCGGACATGCCGTAACCGTCACCGTTCTGCGCCAACACGTCACGGCCGTTGTTGGATTCGGTAGCGCTGTCGTTTTTGCCTTGGTATTGCAGAGCAAAGTTAAGGCCGTCAACCAGACCAAAGAAGTCTGAGTTACGGTAAGTCAGCACGCCGTTGGTACGCTGGAACATGAAGTTGTCCGCACCGTAGGTATCGCCACCGAACTCTGGCAGTACGTCGGTCCATGCGCCGATGTCGTACAGCACGCCGTAGTTACGGCCATAATCCAACGAACCGTAATCGCCGAATTTCAGACCTGCAAAGCCAACACGAGTGAAGTTATTGTTGTCCTGGCTTTCCGCATGGTTGAGGTTTGCCTGATATTCCCACTCACCGTAGCCGGTCAGTTGGTCACTGATTTGTGTTTCGCCACGCAGGCCAAAACGCATATAAGACTGGTCGCCATCAGAACCTTTATCATCAGAGAAATAGTGAAGACCATCGATTTTACCGAACAAATCCAGTTTATTACCGTCTTTGTTGTAGATTTCCGCCGCGCCTGCTGTGCCTGCAACCAGCAGTGCGGGTACTATCAGAGAGAGTACTCGAAGTTTCATCGTTATTATCCTCATTAATTATGTCGAGCTATGGCCACTGCCCTTTTGAGCATTATTAGCACGACTGTGCATTACCATTCTGGTAACAAGGGTTATATTAATCCAGAAAGAAAATGATACCAAGTATCCGATAGTGTTTCACTATGATTAATAAAGGTTTCAAAATGTAAATTTGCGCGAACTTCCACAAAACATTACAGACAGTTAAAATAAAGCACGCAATGACAAAAAATACATTTATAGATATAAAATCATGAAGTTATACAAAACTTTAAGAAAAAAAAGACAGCCATACAAAAGTCACACTCAATAAGCACATTGTGCCAAAATATTCTCATAACACTGACGTTATAATAATCCCGCTATCATCATTATTTTCATTATTACCTTCATTATCTGTAAGATAATTTTTGTACACTTCGACCGGCTTATGGCCGGTTTTTTATTGCCTGAAACCTTCCACACAATTCACCATAATGCGCACTTTTTGCCAAAAAATAATCACGTCACGATATTATCTCGACAATTTACCTTCGCACTAATTGCTAATTTATTAACCTATATCAGTCTACGAATTAATCGCATTAATTAGAAAAGCATTTTATTGCTTAAGTAACTGCTACCTGGGCCGACATTCTGTTCGGTGTAGCAATATTGGTCGCCCCCTCTATTTTGATAGTCTGTAAAAATATCCAGCCACCTTGCTCAAGCCATTACCTTGTGGCCAGAACCGCGGGCGAGCGCAAATCCTTTCGACCCGGATCGCGGATTGTGATAAAAACACTCCATAACTTTCAGCCCGCATTTCCACAATAGATCCCGATGCCCACATGACATCCACCTTGTGTAATGAACAGCAGAAACCCGGCGTCCCGGCACAGGTCGCAACGCGTTTGGCCTTTTTTGTCGCCGGCTTCGGCATGGCCGCCTGGGCTCCCCTGGTTCCCTTCGCCAAAGCGCGTATCGGCATAGACGACGGCTCCTTGGGTCTGCTGCTGCTGTGCATTGGCGCAGGTTCGATGTTGGCGATGCCGCTTACCGGCTTCCTGACCGGCAGGTTGGGCTGTCGCCCGGTGATCCTGCTTGCCGGGCTGGCACTGTGTATTGATTTACCCCTGCTGGTCCTGATGGACACCACCACCGGTATGGCACTGGCCCTGCTGTTGTTTGGCGCGGCAATCGGCATGATCGATGTGGCGATGAACATACAGGCGGTAGTGGTCGAACGCGCCAGCGGCAAGGCAATGATGTCCGGTTTTCACGGTTTCTTCAGCGTTGGCGGCATTGCCGGTGCCGGCGGTGTTAGTCTGATGCTGTGGCTGGGACTGTCGCCTTTGCTGGCAACATGGGTCGCCGTATTGACCATTGCCGCATTGCTGATGCTGGCCAGTCGCAATTTGCTGCGTGAAAGCGGCGGTGACGAAGGTGGCCCGATGTTTGTGCTGCCACGCGGTTGGGTGATGTTCATTGGCATCCTGTGCTTCATCATGTTCCTGGCAGAAGGCTCAATGCTCGACTGGAGCGCCCTGTTTCTCACCACCCTGCGAGGCGTTGACCACAGCCAGGCCGGATTAGGCTATGCGCTGTTCTCCATCACCATGACCATCGGCAGATTGAACGGCGATTGGGTGGTAAACCGGCTGGGAAGATATAAGGTATTGCTGCTGGGTAGCCTGTGCGCGGCCATTGGCCTGAGTCTGGCCATTATCTTCAACAACGCCATGGTTTCACTGATTGGTTTTATGCTGGTGGGCCTCGGCGCTTCCAACGTGGTCCCGATCCTGTTCAGTGCTGCCGGCAACCAGCATGATATGCCGGCCAATCTGGCCATCGCCTCAGTGACCACCGTAGGCTACGCCGGCATCCTCGCCGGACCGGCGCTGATTGGCTTTGTCGCTCAGCTCTCCAGCCTGACGGCAGCTTTTGCCTGCGTTGCAGTTTTACTCCTGGTGGTTACCGCCAGCGCCCGGGCGATAACCCGTTGATTCAGGAATGCGCAGTCAACTATGCAAAATAAACAACTGACCATCAGCTCAAGCAATATTACCCGCTGCTTCCTGCTATTTTCCGTACTGCTGACGATTGCCATCGGCCTGTACGGCTACAACTATACCAACGCCTGGCTGGCTGAAAAGAAATACGCCCTGAACGGCATCGCCAACGGCCTGCAAAAACGCATCGACAACTACCGTTACGTCACCTACCAGATTTACGACAAGTTCGGTAATGCGCCTTCACTGAATGTCGATCCCAGCCTGCAGGAAACCCGACTGCGCCCGGACGTTTACTACCTGGAGAAGCCGCATAAAAAAACCGATGCGATTATTTTTGGCAGTCATGAAGAAGGCACACTGGCGATGATCGCCAATATTTCAGACTATCTGGATACCCGCTGGGGAGCCAAGACTGAAAATTACGCCATGTATTACCTTAACGGTCAGGATAACAGCCTGAGCCTAATCACTACCCAGCCGTTAAAAGAACTGGCCTCACGCTTCAAAGAAAGCTATCTGACGACCTCGGCAGAGGACCGCCGGGCTGAAATGCTGCAACAGGCCAATATGCTCGATGAGCGTGAAAGCTTCTCTGCCTTGCGCAAACAGCGCTTCCAGAACACCTATTCGTTCTCTATCCGCACCACTTTTAACCAACCGGGGCATTTGGCCACGGTGATCGCCTTCGATCTGCCGATTAACGACATCATCCCCATTAATATGGCGCGCTCCAACTTTATGCTGCTGCCTGACGATAGCAGCATGGACGACGGTACTTTGCCGTTGGATACCGCCACCAGCACCGGTATTTCGATGAGCGGCAGTTGGGTGGAGTTCAGCGCCCCGCTGCCTAACGCGCCACTGAAAGTGGTTTACCGTGTTTCTGCTATCAGCCTGGCGATTGACCTGCTGCGGAACAATATCTGGCTGATCGCCATCAATCTGTTGCTGTTGGCGCTGTCATTGGTGGGCATTTACTTTATCCGTCGCCAATATATCCGCCCGAGCGAAAACATGGCGGTTGAGCTGGAAGCCGAACGGGCACTGAATCAGGAAATCATCGCCAGCCTGCCATCAGGCCTGCTGGTGTACAACTTCGCCAGCAATACGGTAATCGCCAGTAATAAGATCGCCCAGCACCTGCTGCCACATCTCAGCCTGCAAAAAATCGCCCATATGGCCGAACAGCATCACGGTGTGATTCAGGCGACGGTAAACAACGAAGTGTATGAGATCCGCATCTTCCGCAGCCAGCTGTCGCCGGAAACCTATCTGTTCCTGCTCAACGATCAGGACAAGGAAGTGATGGTCAATAAACGTTTGCAGCAGGCGCAGCGCGAGTACGACAAGAACGTGCAGGCACGCAAACTGATGTTGCATAATCTGGGCATTGAGCTGAACCAACCGGTCCGGCAAATGCATGATTTGGTCGATCGCCTGCACACGCAAGCGGATGAGGAACAACAGCAAGCGCTGCAAAAGCAACTGACGGTTCAATCCTCAACGGTGCTGGGGCTGATTGAAAATATCACCCTGCTCACCCGGTTGGAAACCCAGGACTGGCAGCCTTCGCGTCATCCTTTCAGCCCATCGGCCCTGATAGATGAACTGCTGCAGGAAGCCCTGCCGTCCATCAATCAAAAAGGCCTGTCGTTGTTCAACCATTTCCATCTTGACGTTGAACAGCAATATATCGGCGATGCCAACGCACTGCGCAAGGTGATCTCACTGCTGGTGCATTACGCCATTATCACTACCGCCTGCGGCAAGATTTCGCTGGTTGTCGATCATGAACCGGATCACCCCGATCGTCTGGTATTCCATATCAATGACACCGGTTCGGGCATTTCCAACGAAGAAATCAGCAACCTGAATTATCCGTTCCTCAGCCAAACGCTGGTGGACCGCTTTAATCATGGCTCCGGCCTCACCTTCTTCCTGTGCAATCAACTGTGTAAAAAGCTTAACGGCCAGCTGGATATCCGCAGCAAGATAGACATCGGCACCCGCTACACCATCCGTGTCCCTATGGAGATGGAGAAAAAAGAGACGGAAGCGCAAGAAAAACTGCTCGACGGTGTGACCGCATTGCTGGACATTACTTCTGAGGAAATACGGAGCATTGTCACCCGCCTGCTGCATGCCTATGGTGCGAGTTGCATCGTTGCTGACGAACGTCAGATTAATCGCGACTACGACGTTTTGTTGACCGATAACCCGCAAAGAGCGGATGATTACACGCTGTTGTTGACCACTGATGAAGCGGGTTGGCAACAGCTTGAGAAACGGTATATTCGGGTAAACTATAACCTGGGTGGAGCCATGATCGACGCCATATTGATGCTGATTGAGCAGCAAATGGCCGCATTGGAACAGCAGGAAAGTGCATTATCACTGACCGCAGATGACATCCAACTCTATGAAAAACAATTGAAATCAAGTGATTACTATGGCCTATTTATTGATACAGTACCCGACGATGTCAAAAAACTGTATACTGAGGCGGGCAGCAGTGATTTCAATGCTCTGTCACAGACAGCACACCGCCTGAAAGGCGTGTTTGCCATGTTAAATCTGCTTCCCGGCAAGCAACTGTGTGAATCGTTAGAACAGCACATCGCAGACGGTGATGCGCTCAAGATCGAGAATAACATCAGTCAGATTGATTTTTTCGTCAGCAGACTGCTGCAGCAAGGTAGCCAACAACATGAATAACCTGAACGTAATTATTGCTGATGACCATCCTATCGTACTGTTTGGCATCCGGAAGTCACTTGAGCAAATTGAATGGGTGAATGTCGTTGGGGAGTTTGAAGACTCAACAGCACTGATCAACAATCTGTCCAAACTGGATGCAAACGTCCTGATCACCGACCTTTCGATGCCGGGTGATAAGTATGGCGACGGCATTACGCTGATCAAATACATCAAACGCCATTATCCGCAGTTATCGATCATCGTTCTGACCATGAACAACAACCCGGCCATTCTTAGCGCCGTGTTGGATCTGGATATCGAAGGCATCGTGTTGAAACAGGGTGCGCCGACCGACCTGCCGAAAGCGCTGGCCGCATTGCAGAAAGGCAAGAAGTTCACGCCGGAAAGCGTCTCCAAACTGTTGGAGAGGATCAGCGCCAGTGGTTACGGTGACAAGCGTCTGTCACCAAAAGAGAGCGAAGTACTGCGCCTGTTCGCCGAAGGTTTCCTGGTGACCGAGATCGCCAAGAAGCTCAATCGCAGCATCAAAACCATCAGTAGCCAGAAAAAATCGGCAATGATGAAGTTGGGTGTTGAGAACGATATTGCATTGCTCAACTACCTCTCGTCCGTCAGCATGGCACCGCTGGACAAAGAATAAAATCCCCGGTAGTTAACAGAGGGCGTGGCAATATGCCGCGCCCTTTTGCTTTCAGGCGTCTTCAGACTCAGCGCGCATTCGGCGCACCTGTTGGCTGTAATACCCTAATGTCTGTTCCAACGTCTCCAGGGTCACCGGCTTAGACAGGCAGTTATCCATCCCGGCCTCAATACAGCGCTGTTTCTCTTCCGCCAGGGCGTTCGCCGTCACGCCGATGACCGGAGCGGTAAAGTGCAACTGACGCAGGCGTTGGGTCAAACGGTAACCATCCATATTAGGCATGTTGACGTCGGTCAGCACGATATCGACGGTATTGCGATTCAACACGTCGAGCGCATCGACCCCATCATTGGCAGTCACTACCTGATAGCCCAGTGAGCCAAGCTGGTCGGACAGCAACCGGCGGTTAATCGGGTGGTCATCCACCACCAGCAAATGAATATCCCCGTTGTCTACCCTGTTGGCCTTGGCCGGCAACGGCAATTGCATCAGAGTATTGCCGCTTTCATCACGGGTACCAAACAAGCGGTTGAGCAGCACCAGGGTTTCACGCGGCGTCGAGGTACTGTGCATCCAATAGCCCGGCCGGGTTTCCTGCGACGGGCCAATATGCTCAATAGAAAACTGGATCTGCGCCAGCAGCGGTGTATTGATCATCAGCGGGTGATCGCTGAGCATCACATCCCCTGCCGCGGTATCCTGCCCCTGATGACGCAGTACCGTCGCGCCATAGCCACCAAGAACCTCCATCAGATAACTTTCCAACCTCTGGTTGCGGATAGCCAGCCACAGAGTTTTACCTTGCCAGGTATCACTGGGCTGCGGGATCGGGAACTGAGCGTTAAACAGCGGAATGCGGATGGTGAACAGGCTGCCTAATCCCGGCTCGGACTCAACGGCAATGTCGCCATCCATCATGTTGATCAGCTTTTCGCAAATCGCCAACCCCAGCCCGGTGCCCTGGAAATGGCGTTGAACGCCACTGCCCACCTGGAAGAACGGATCAAACAGGCGGGTAATTTCTTTCTCCGGGATGCCAACCCCAGTATCACGAATGCTAAACTCCAAATAGCTGCCGCGCGTACACACCTGCAGAATGATGCAGCCGGTATCGGTAAACTTAATCGCGTTGTTCAACAAATTGGACAGTACCTGCTGCAGCCGTACCGGATCGCCGGAAATGCGCTCGGGTACGTTCTGTTCGATAAAGCAGTACAACCCCAGTCGCTTCTTCACCACCAGCGGCAAATAGTTGCCGGCGATGTGGGTGATCACCTCCAGGCAGGAGAACTCGCGCGGCTCAATCTTCAGTTGCTCGGATTCGATTTTGGAGAAGTCCAGTATGTCGCTAATGATCTTCAGCAACAGTCCGGACGAGTTGTTCATCGCATTGACCAGTCGGTCAACACCCTGCGGCAACGCCTTGGTTTGCAACAAATCGAGGTTACCGATGATACCGTACAGCGGGGTACGCAACTCATGGCTGACGGTCGCCAGGAACATCGATTTGGATTGGCTGGCCTGCTCCGCCGCTGCCGCCATCTCCTGCAGCGACTCTTCCATTTTCACGCGGGCGCTGACGTCCACCAGCACACAGATCGCCACATCCTCATTGCGGTAACGGGAATGAACAAAGCTGATTTGCAGGTTATTGTTATTACTGGTCATCACATCGACAAAATTCACCTGCTGTTCGCAGATGATGCGCGTAATGCGATCACGGTCTTCGTGGGTCAGCAGGTTGATGTAGTTATGCGCCAATTCATTACTCAGAATATTGGTGCCGTCGCTAATGCGCAGAATACAAATACCCACCGGTGCCGAGGCGACAATCTTGCGGTTGAACTGTTCATGTTCCTCCAACCGGAAGGCATTATCTTCTGCCGGCAGGAACATTTTGCGCTCAAACAGCCAGGCCAGGCTGAACAACACAATGGCGGATAACATATTCAACAGCACCGCATTTAGGATCAGCATTCTGAAGCGTTCAACCACCGTCTTCACCGGCACAGAATAAACAATACTGAGCGATGACGGCGGCAGCGCTTTTTTCATGATCAGGTCGCGGTAATTATCAACATAGCCAAAGTAAGCCGGCTCGTCCGGATAGCTGTTGGGGGCTTGTACATCTCGTTCGTCATCTGCCAGCCGCAGTATCGGTTGGTTATTCTCATCCAGCAGGGTTACGCCGGTCGGCAAGCTGCCTGCAGTGACAAAGTCCTCCAGGCGAATGGTTTGTTCAATACCCAGCAACGCCTCCAGCTTGTTACCAATATAAATAGGCGTCAGTACATACAGATAACCGACATCCGGTCGCTGCTGGCTTGGGCTGATCCAGTACAGATTATTGTCTTTGTCCTGGTTCTTGGCATTACGGTATTTAAGGATGCGCTCATGCAGCGTTTTCAGCGCGTCGGCTCGATTGGCTACACCGCTGCTGCCGCTGCCAAACTCCGCCATGCACAACGTATCGCCGTCGATGAAAAACACCCGGTTGAGATCGTAGGCCGCGACGAAGTTCTCTTTCCAATACTGGATCAACCCGCTCAAAGAATTGAGTGAGCTGCGGTAGGTGGTGTTAAGTGAACAACTGGACTCGGGATACAGCGGTACAAACTCCAGCGGACTGTTCTTGCCGGGAAAGATGCCGCTAAACATGTCCATGCTACTGACGGAACCGTTGAGGCGATTTTCCGCCATGTATTTGATATCACGCATGATATCGGCCGAATGGCGGATATAGCCCTGAGCCTGATCGAAGTTCAGATTATAGTCCTGCCGAATATCAGACTCTTTCTGATGCAGGATATTCAGGATATAGAAGGTGGTGAGCAACGCCCCCAACGACCACAACATGATCGCCAGCACCCGGAACAAATAGCGGGATATCTTTAACGTCGTGCGAAAAGAAGCTAAATATTTCAATCGGATACCATACGAATATCAGTGGCGACCAGCGCGTTCATATCAGAGCCGGGAGCTCTGGCTTGGGTCAGGCAATTAAACCATAGAACTGAAAAAGGGCCTAGCATCGCTGCCAGGCCCTTGTTACCTCAGTGCGATAGGGGCATGTGCCAGCCCCTATGGCTTAGGCGTTGTCTTCTTCCGCGTCGTCTGGCGCTTCAGAATCATCGCCTTCGTCCAGCGGTGCAGCATCTTCTTCTGCCACTTCCGCACCCGGTTCGAGGCTGTCCAGCTCTTCGTCTTCCACCGGCTCGGCAACGCGCTGCAGACCGACGACGTTCTCGTCTTCCGCAGTACGGATCAGTGTAACACCCTGGGTATTACGTCCCACCACGCTAACTTCCGATACGCGGGTACGCACCAGCGTGCCAGCATCGGTAATCATCATGATCTGATCGGTGGTATCGACCTGAACGGCACCCACTACCTGACCATTGCGTTCGCTCACCTTAATGGAGATAACCCCTTGGGTAGCGCGCGACTTGGTCGGATACTCGGTGACTGCGGTACGTTTACCGTAGCCGTTCTGGGTGACGGTCAGAATATCGCCTTCACCACGTGGCACAATCAGGGAAATAACGCTATCGCCTTCGCCCAGATTGATACCGCGTACGCCGGTGGCAGTACGACCCATAGAACGCACCTGCGTTTCCGGGAAGCGCACCACTTTACCATTGGCAGAGAACAGCATGACTTCATTGCTGCCGTCGGTCAGGTCAACACCAATCAGCTCGTCACCCTCGTTGAGGTTAACGGCGATGATGCCGGCGCTGCGTGGGCGGCTAAAATCGGTCAATGCGGTTTTCTTCACGGTGCCACTGGCGGTGGCCATAAACACGTGACGCCCTTCTTCATACTCGCGCACCGGCAGAATGGCGGTAATACGCTCATTGGCTTCCAGCGGCAGCAGGTTGACGATTGGACGACCGCGCGCACCGCGGCTGGCTTCAGGCAGTTGGTACACCTTCATCCAGTACAGGCGACCACGGCTGGAGAAGCACAGGATCGTATCGTGGGTGTTGGCCACCAACAGACGATCGATAAAGTCTTCTTCTTTAATACGTGCCGCTGACTTGCCTTTACCACCGCGGCGTTGCGCTTCATAGTCGCTCAGAGGCTGATACTTCACATAGCCCTGGTGCGACAGCGTAACGACCACGTCTTCCTGGTTGATCAGGTCTTCGATATTGATATCTGAAGTATTGGCGGTGATCTCGGTGCGGCGGCCGTCGTTGTACTGCTCTTTGATTGCCACCAGCTCTTCACGGATCACTTCCATCAGACGGTCTGGGTTTTCCAGAATAAAGATCAGCGCGGCAATCGCCGTCAGCAGCTCTTTATATTCGTCCAACAGCTTTTCATGCTCCAGGCCGGTCAGTTTCTGCAGACGCAGATCCAGGATCGCCTGAGCCTGCTGCTCGGTCAGATGGTATTTACCGTCACGGATACCGAACTCCGGCTCCAGCCACTCAGGGCGAGCGGCGTCGTCACCGGCGCGCTCCAGCATGGCAGCCACATTCCCCAGATCCCAGGCTTGAGCCACCAACGCGGCTTTCGCTTCCGCAGGGGTTGGCGCACGGCGGATCATCTCGATAATCGGATCGATGTTTGCCAGTGCGATAGCCAGCGCTTCCAGGATATGGGCGCGATCGCGAGCTTTACGCAGTTCGAAGATGGTACGGCGGGTCACCACTTCACGGCGGTGACGAACAAACGCCTGCAGAATGTCTTTCAGGTTCAGCAGTTTCGGCTGGCCCTGATGCAATGCCACCATGTTGATGCCGAAGGTCACCTGCAGCTGCGTCAGCGAATACAGGTTGTTCAGCACCACTTCGCCGACCGCGTCGCGTTTGATTTCAATCACGATGCGCATGCCGTCTTTGTCGGATTCGTCACGCAGCGCGCTGATGCCTTCCACGCGTTTTTCTTTAACCAGCTCGGCGATCTTCTCGATCAGACGCGCCTTGTTCACCTGATACGGGATCTCGTGAACAATGATGGTTTCGCGACCGGTTTTGGCATCGGCTTCTACTTCAGCGCGTGCGCGCAAGTAGATTTTGCCGCGCCCGGTGCGGTAGGCTTCTTCGATGCCGCGACGGCCGTTGATGATCGCCGCAGTCGGGAAGTCCGGCCCCGGGATGTGTTCCATCAGGCCTTCGATGCTGATATTTTCATCATCGATATAGGCCAGGCAGCCGTTGATAACCTCTGACAGGTTATGCGGCGGAATGTTGGTGGCCATACCCACGGCGATGCCCGACGCGCCGTTTACCAGCAGGTTCGGGATCTTGGTTGGCATGACGGCTGGGATCTGCTCGGTGCCATCGTAGTTAGGCACGAAGTCGACGGTTTCTTTTTCCAGATCCGCCAGCAGTTCGTGAGCAATTTTGGACATGCGCACTTCGGTATAACGCATCGCCGCGGCGGAGTCGCCATCGACAGAACCGAAGTTACCCTGACCGTCCACCAGCATATAGCGCAGTGAAAACGGTTGAGCCATACGCACGATGGTATCGTAAACCGCGCTGTCACCGTGTGGGTGATATTTACCGATTACGTCCCCAACGACACGGGCCGATTTCTTGTATGGTTTATTCCAGTCGTTACCCAATACACTCATCGCGAACAAAACGCGACGGTGAACCGGCTTCAGTCCATCACGAACATCTGGCAGCGCACGTCCGACAATTACGGACATCGCGTAGTCCAGATACGAGTTTTTCAACTCGTCTTCGATGTTTACCGGTGTGATTTCTCTGGCAAGGTCGCTCATGGAGCTGCTATCCCTCTACTAATGATTCATCTGCCCGCTGCCATAGTGGCAAAGGTGTAAAACTATATCACAAAGCACGCTTTACGGGAAAATAACCGCCGCTGTTTAACTTAAATTGTGCATATATGTGCAGTAAAAATGCATCGGCACAGACGGTGCTGCGCCGGAACATGTATAATCCGCGCAACGAGAACCAGGAGCCAAATACGCCCATGAATGCAGAATCATCCAGCCAAGCGCAAAACGTAGACCATCATGAAATCGCCAAGTTCGAGGCCGTGGCCTCACGCTGGTGGGATTTGGAAGGTGAATTCAAGCCGCTGCACCGTATCAACCCGCTGCGTCTGAACTACATCCTGCAGCGTGCCGGCGGCATTTTTGACAAAACCGTCCTCGACGTTGGCTGTGGCGGCGGTATTTTGGCGGAAAGCATGGCGCGCGAAGGCGCACAGGTCACCGGGCTGGACATGGGTGCCGAACCGCTGCAGGTTGCCCGGTTGCACGCGCTGGAAAGCGGTGTGAATGTGGCTTACATCCAGGAAACGGTAGAAAGCCATGCACAGGCCAACCCGCAACGCTATGACGTAGTGACCTGCATGGAAATGCTGGAACACGTTCCCGATCCAGCCTCGGTGGTACGCGCCTGCGCTCACCTGGTCAAACCGGGTGGCCACGTGTTTTTCTCCACCATTAACCGCAACACCAAAGCCTGGCTGATGGCGGTGGTCGGTGCGGAATATATTCTGAAGATGGTGCCACAGGGCACCCATGACCATAAGAAGTTCATCCGCCCTTCTGAGTTGATCGGTTGGGTTGACGGTACGCCACTGCGCGAAAAGCATATGATTGGCCTGCATTACAACCCAATCACCGACCATTTCAAGCTTGGTCGCAACGTTGATGTGAACTATATGGTATATACCCAGCACGAAGGCTGAGCCTGCCAAACCGCGCCGGGACTGGCTTGCCAGTTCCGGTACGCCGATAACATTAAGATAAATACCTAATTTTTCCGCTTTCGATCAAAATCGCCGTTGTAAACAGTTTTTAAGAATATTAAATCAGATCAATATGCCGATTTTTTCTAACGTTTAATAAAGCGGCAAACGATCACGTTTTTCTGATTTCAGGGAAATTCTTATCCCGCTTATTGACAAGCTTGTCGCGCCAGTCACAGCGCGCACTGCGAAAGACAAGTCACATTTCACCCCCAAGTTATCCACAAATTAGGCCACTTTTGTTCACTTGCAAACGCCCTGTTTTCTCACTATCTTGTTACCTCACCGACATACAACCCCTATATATAGTGTTTACATACTGAGCAGAGCTACTACACTTCTGCTTAGGGGCACCATACGGACAGGTAAAACACCACATGAACCAAAGTCTGCTTGTAACTAAACGCGATGGCCGTAAAGAGCGCATCAACCTCGACAAAATCCACCGTGTCATCGACTGGGCCGCGGAAGGGTTAAACAACGTCTCGGTTTCTCAAGTAGAGTTGCGTTCCCATATTCAGTTTTATGACGGCATCAAAACTGCTGATATTCATGAAACCATTATCAAAGCTGCAGCCGATCTGATCTCGCGCGACGCGCCGGACTACCAGTATCTGGCCGCACGCCTGGCCATTTTCCACCTGCGTAAAAAAGCTTACGACCAATTCGAGCCACCGAAGTTGCTCGCTCACGTAACGCGCATGGTAGAAATGGGCAAGTACGATAAGCATCTGCTGGAAGACTACAGCTCTGAAGAGTTCGAGCAGATGGACTCCTTTATCGATCACTGGCGTGATATGAACTTCTCCTACGCGGCCGTTAAACAGCTGGAAGGGAAGTATCTGGTGCAGAACCGCGTTAGCGGCGAGATCTACGAAAGCGCTCAGTTCCTGTATATCCTGGTCGCCGCGTGCCTGTTTTCCAACTACCCGCGTGATACCCGTCTGGACTACGTTAAACGTTTCTACGACGCGATCTCCACCTTCAAGATTTCCCTGCCTACGCCAATCATGTCCGGCGTGCGCACCCCAACCCGCCAGTTCAGCTCTTGCGTGCTGATCGAGTGCGGTGACAGCCTGGATTCAATCAACGCCACCTCCAGCGCCATTGTGAAATACGTTTCGCAACGCGCCGGCATCGGCATCAACGCTGGCCGCATCCGTGCGCTGGGCAGCCCGATCCGCGGTGGTGAAGCCTTCCATACCGGTTGTATTCCGTTCTACAAACACTTCCAGACCGCGGTGAAGTCCTGTTCGCAGGGCGGCGTGCGCGGCGGTGCGGCCACGCTGTTCTACCCAATGTGGCATCTGGAAGTTGAAAGCCTGCTGGTGTTGAAAAACAACCGCGGCGTTGAAGGCAACCGCGTGCGCCACATGGACTACGGCGTGCAGTTGAACCGCCTGATGTACCAGCGCCTGATCAAGGGCCAGGACATCACCCTGTTCAGCCCGTCTGACGTCCCGGGCCTGTATGACGCGTTCTTCGCCGATCAGGACGAATTCGAACGTCTGTATACCCAGTACGAACAAGACGACAGCATTCGCCAGAAACGCGTGAAAGCGGTTGAGCTGTTCTCACTGATGATGCAGGAACGCGCCTCTACCGGCCGTATCTATATTCAGAACGTTGACCACTGTAATACTCACAGCCCGTTTGATCCGCAGATCGCGCCGGTACGCCAGTCCAACCTGTGCCTGGAAATCGCCCTGCCGACCAAGCCATTGGATGACGTCAACGACGAAAACGGCGAAATCGCCCTGTGTACGCTGTCCGCCTTTAACCTCGGCGCCATCGAAAGCCTGGACGATCTGGAAGAGCTGGCTACCCTGGCGGTACGTGCGCTGGATGCCCTGCTGGATTACCAGGACTACCCAATCAAAGCCGCTCATCGTGGTGCCATGGGCCGCCGCACCCTGGGTATCGGCGTAATCAACTACGCTTATTACCTGGCGAAAAACGGCGTGCGCTACTCCGATGGCAGCGCTAATGCCCTGACCCACAAGACTTTCGAAGCCATTCAGTATTACCTGCTGAAAGCCTCGAACCGTCTGGCTCAGGAACAGGGTGCCTGCCCGTGGTTCAATGAAACCACTTATTCACAGGGCATCCTGCCGATCGACACCTACAAGAAAGATCTGGATGTCATCTGCCAGGAGCCTCTGCACTACGACTGGGAAACCCTGCGTAAAGAGATCAAGGAAACCGGTCTGCGCAACTCTACCCTGTCGGCGCTGATGCCTTCGGAAACCTCTTCGCAGATTTCCAATGCTACCAACGGCATTGAGCCACCGCGCGGCCACATCAGTATCAAAGCGTCGAAAGACGGCATTCTGCGCCAGGTGGTGCCAGAGTATGAGCGTCTGAAAAACGACTACGAACTGCTGTGGGAAATGCCGAATAACGACGGCTACCTGCAACTGGTTGGTCTGATGCAGAAGTTTATCGACCAGTCGATCTCTGCCAACACCAACTATGACCCAACCCGTTTCCCGGGCGGTAAGGTACCAATGAAGCAGCTGTTGAAAGACCTGCTCACCACCTACAAATTTGGTGTCAAGACGCTGTACTATCAGAACACCCGCGACGGTGCCGATGATATTCAGGAAGATTTGCTGCCGGCAAAGGGCGGCGATGATGACTGCGAAAGCGGCGCCTGCAAGATTTAAAGTTTGACACAGCGGGCCGGAACTCTTCCGGCCCCTTCTAATTCAGCACGGCACTAATGGATTCAGGCTTATGGCTTACACCACATTTTCTCAGAATAAAAACAACCAGTTGCTGGAGCCGATGTTCTTCGGTCAGTCGGTTAACGTTGCACGTTTCGATCAGCAAAAACATGAAATTTTCGAAAAGCTGATTGAGAAGCAACTGTCCTTCTTCTGGCGTCCGGAAGAAGTGGACGTTTCCCGCGACCGTATCGACTACCAGGCGCTGCCGGAACATGAAAAACACATTTTCATCAGCAACCTGAAATATCAGACGCTGCTCGATTCGATCCAGGGCCGCAGCCCGAACGTCGCCCTGCTGCCGCTGATCTCGATCCCGGAGCTGGAAACCTGGATAGAAACCTGGTCCTTCTCTGAGACCATCCACTCCCGTTCTTACACCCATATTATCCGTAACATCGTCAACGATCCGGCGCTGGTGTTTGACGACATCGTCACCAACGAAGAGATCCTCAAGCGCGCGAAAGACATCTCCGGCTACTACGACGATCTGATCGAGATGACCGGTTACTATCATCTGTTGGGTGAAGGCACCCATCAGGTCAACGGCAAGACAGTGACCGTTACCCTGCGCGCCCTGAAGAAACAGCTCTATCTGTGCCTGATGAGCGTTAACGCACTGGAAGCCATCCGCTTCTACGTCAGCTTTGCCTGTTCATTTGCCTTTGCGGAACGTGAGCTGATGGAAGGCAATGCCAAAATCATCAAGCTGATTGCCCGTGATGAAGCGCTGCACCTGACAGGCACCCAGCATATGCTGAACCTGATGCGTTCCGGCGCAGATGACCCGGAAATGGCGGAAATCGCCGTTGAGTGTCAGCAGCAGTGCTATGACCTGTTTGTGCTGGCTGCCGAGCAGGAAAAAGAGTGGGCGGAATACCTGTTCCGTGACGGCTCGATGATCGGCCTGAACAAAGATATTCTGTGCCAGTATGTGGAATACATCACCAATATCCGCATGCAGGCGGTGGGTCTCGGCCTGCCATTCGCCACCCGCTCAAACCCGATCCCGTGGATCAACGCCTGGTTAGTGTCAGACAACGTTCAGGTGGCGCCGCAAGAAGTAGAAGTCAGCTCCTACCTGGTCGGCCAGATCGACTCGGAAGTGCACGCCGACGACCTGAGCGACTTCGAACTCTAAGCGATGGCATCATCAATCGTCACGCTGCGTGCCACCGGCACGCAGCTATCCTGCCCCAAAAGTGAAGGCTGTCTGCTGGACGTGCTGGAATTGCACGACGTTGAAGTGGAATATCAGTGCCGTTCCGGCTATTGCGGTGCCTGCCGTCTGAAGTTGGTGAAAGGTGATGTGATTTACCATCAGCAACCGCTGGCATTTATCAACGACGGTGAAATCCTGCCTTGCTGCTGCATGCCACTGACCGATATCGAGCTGGAACTCTAGTTTTCAAGAGTGTTCTTCAATCACCTAAATATACCCTATGACTTTCGAGTTGCAGCTAGGCGGCCAGGGTGTAAATCCCCAGGAGCTTACTTAGGTAAGTGACTGGGGTGCGCACCTGCAGTCAACAACGCTGCAGCTCGAAAGGCGACGGGTATGAATATCAAAATAGTAATACATACAACAGATAACGCGTATAGCGCATGCTTTTTATACATGGCTTGCCTCCTTGCTGTGAGGGGCTACCATAACGGTGTCTAGGCGTTAGGGCAGCCCCATTCTGATTGAGAGTCAGTTTGGGGCTTTCATCTATCCGCCTTGCCACACAATGCCCAAGACGAATAGTCTCAAGCACCCGCAGCGATTGTAACAGCCTGTCTTCAACGCGATAACCCCTTATAATATCATGATTAATAAGGGATATATCACTACCATCACGCATTCTCTACTCGATAATCTCGACGATCTCCAGCCAGCCGTTTTTCCCACAAACGGGCCCACCGTTCAGCCAACGCCGCAGCATGTCCAATGCCAGCATTGCTACCGACTCTTGCCGCAGCCGTAAGCCATGACGTGCAGCCTGATAACGTACCGTCTGCCCAATGCCACCTTTTGGCGTATGCAGCACCACGCTCACCTGGTTGCCGCTCATGGCACTGACCGCCAGTGCCAGTTGTGCCCCGGTCAGTTCCGCCAGTGAACGCGCACGGGCCAGGGTGGTTTCCAGCGTTTCCACACAGTGCGACGGCAGCAGCTCGCCACCGGCCAGCGGTGCGCCTTCGGTCTGTAACTGCAGATTGATCAATCCGGCGCTGAACTGCTCGCTCAGCGCCAGCTTCAACCCCTGCTGGTTCAAGCGTTGCGTCAGTGCTGCCGGCAAGCCAATTGTGCCCTCAAACAGGGTGTTGTCACCTGCCACCTGGCGTACCCGTTCCCAGGCCTGCTCCATAGCCGCACGCTGGCTGACCGGACCGGTCAGCTTCAGCTCAATGATCGGGCTGGAAGAGCGGTAACCGAGTACCACATCCGGCGGCAGCGGCATGCCATCGAGTTCGGCGGCCAGATCGCTTTCGGAGGTACCAAAGGTGGTTAAACGCAAACACAGCGGCGCAGCCGGCAAGGTAAAGCGCTCACGCAGGCGCGGTACGATTTGCTGCTCGACCATCACTTTGAATTCAGAAGGGACACCGGGGGTGAAAAACATCGTGCACCGGTTCAGCTTCAACGCAAAACCACAGGCGGTACCCACCGGGTTATCGAGCATTTCGGCGTTTGCCGGGATCTGCGCCTGTTTACGGTTGGAAGCCGCCATCGGTCGACCACGTTCGGCAAAATAAGCCTCCATACGCGCCAACCATTCAGCATGTTCCACCAGCTCAACACCACAAGCGCTAGCCGCCGCCAGTGCGCTGAGATCGTCACTGGTTGGCCCCAGCCCGCCGTTCACGATCAGCACATCGGCGATGTGACTACGTTCCAGTAATGTTTCAATCAAAGAGGAGAGACTGTCCCCCACCGTTTCGCGACCGCTCATCGGCATACCCTGCTGGAACAGATAGTCTGCCAGCCAGGCGGCGTTTGTATCTATAATTTGCCCGTGCAGCACCTCATCACCGGTGCTAAGCATCTCCACCCTTAACATTGATCTCTCCTAATTTTCTGATCATTCCACTATAGAAGCCTGTAAATAAGTTTTCACTACGCATTGCCGGTTAATTTCTGTCGAAGGCACTTTTTTGCGATATCACACGCCCCATCACGGCGTAAAGATAAGTTAACACCATCCGTAACGCCTGTTTGACACGAAATAATCCATCAACTATCCTGCCGCACATAGAATGAGTTACCTATAATTTTCCAAAATCTTTGGCTGGTAGAGAAAAACGTGAAGAATCGCACGCTTGGCAGTGTTTTTATCGTGGCTGGAACCACCATTGGCGCAGGGATGTTGGCGATGCCGCTGGCCGCAGCCGGTGTTGGCTTTGGCGTCACGCTGGGTCTGTTGGTCGGACTGTGGCTGTTGATGTGTTATACCGCGCTGCTGCTGGTCGAGGTTTACCAGCATGAACAGGCGGATACCGGCCTTGGTACTCTGGCAAAACGCTATCTTGGCGGCGGCGGTCAATGGCTGACCAGTTTCAGCATGATGTTCCTGATGTATGCCCTGACCGCCGCCTATATCAGCGGTGCCGGCGAATTACTGGCGGCCAGCATCAGCCAATGGACCTCGCAGGATTTCCCCACCACGCTCGGCGTGCTGTTGTTTACGCTGGTGGCGGGTGGCGTCGTCTGCATCGGCACCCATTCGGTCGATCTGTTTAACCGTATCCTGTTCAGCGCCAAAGTGGTGTTCCTGATTGTCATGCTGGGTTTGATGTTGCCCAATATCCATCAAACCAACCTGATGACCCTACCGCTTGAGCAAGGGCTGGCGCTGTCGGCCATTCCGGTGATTTTCACTTCGTTTGGCTTCCACGGCAGCGTGCCCAGCATTGTTAACTACATGGGCGGCAATATCCGCAAGCTGCGCTGGGTGTTCATTATCGGCAGCGCCATTCCGCTGGTGGCCTATATTTTCTGGCAATTGGCGACGCTAGGCAGCATCAGCTCCACCACTTTCGTCGGCATTTTGGCGCAGCAAGCCGGCCTGAACGGTCTGTTGCAGGCGGTACGCGACGTCGTGGCGTCCCCACATGTCGAACTGGCGGTGCATCTGTTTGCCGATCTGGCGTTGGCTACCTCGTTCCTTGGCGTTGCGCTCGGGCTGTTTGATTTTCTGGCCGACCTGTTTAAACGCCAGGACAACGTGCGCGGTCGTCTGCAGACCGGTGCTATCACTTTCTTGCCACCGTTGGCTTTCGCCCTGTTCTATCCGCGTGGCTTTGTGTTGGCTCTGGGGTTTGCCGCCATTGCGTTGGCGGTGCTGGCGCTGTTGCTGCCATCATTATTGGTGTGGAAAACACGTCAGCAGCATCAGGCAAAATACCGCGTCTGGGGTGGCACACCGGCACTGGCATTGGTGTTTGTTTGCGGAATAACGGTGATTGCCATTCAGTTGGGCATTGCCAGCGGCATTCTGCCGGCGGTGGGATAATAAATTGATCGGTAAAACAAAGGGGCCGCTTGGCCCCTTTTTTATTTGCATCAGAAGCTCAGACCGACACCAATATACGGGCCATCGGCCAAGGTGTTGTCACGACGTCCGTCCTTCCCTTCCATCTTCATGTAGCGATAGCCCACATCCACGCTGAGCGGGCGGAAAACATTCCAACGCAGGCCGCCGCTGGCCTCGTTATACGCCTTCACGCCGCTGGTCAGCGAATCCGGGGCAAAATAACCTTCGCCATGCAGGCTGAAGTAACGGCTGATAGCCCAGTCCAGGCCGCCGCCCAACGCCAATGCGCCGCCGTCACTGCCATCTTTCGGGCTTAGATACAGCGCCTTGCCACCCACGGTGGCGGTCAACGGCCCCAGCGGCACACCGAAACTCAGCCCCAGGCTACCGACGTTGCCGTCATGATCGCTGCGCGCCCAGTTGCCGGTTATTCCCAAACCGGAATTGCCGGTATCCTGGCCGAAACCAAGGTTGGTGTAATGCTGCCCGGCCTCGCCCGACAGGCTGAGTGCGCTCGCTGCACCGGTCACAAACAGCATACTTGCTGCGCAGGCGACCAAAGTCTTTTTCATCATCTATCCCTCTTGCTGCTTCATCCATTACGAATGATATGAATTAACCCGTAATAATACCGTCACAAGTCTATACCAAAGCACAACCGGTCTTTAAGGGATAAATCCTTAATTAATCAAAGAAATGTAAAGTTCTGCAAGCAAAGGCCTCATCCCTTGAGGTAATGACAACGATAACTCAGACCTATTTGCCGCAGGCGTCCAATAGGTCTACAACTAGTACTGGTATTAACCAAAGTCAGGGTAACAGCACCCTGCCAGATTATGATGATGAACGCTTAATTCGCCCGAGTCTTCACTCGATTGCAATACGCTAAGGAGCAAGTGATGAGCAAGAAAGGATTAACTACCGCCGCCGGTGCCCCGGTTGTCGATAATAATAACGTGATCACCGCAGGCAAACGCGGTCCGATGCTGCTGCAGGACGTCTGGTTTCTGGAAAAGCTGGCTCACTTTGACCGTGAAGTGATCCCCGAGCGTCGTATGCATGCCAAGGGGTCCGGTGCCTACGGTACTTTCACCGTCACCCACGATATTACCCAATACACCCGCGCAAAAATCTTTTCTGAAATCGGCAAGCAAACTGACATGTTCATCCGCTTCTCCACCGTAGCCGGTGAGCGGGGGGCTGCCGACGCCGAGCGTGACATTCGTGGTTTCGCCATGAAGTTTTATACCGAGGAAGGCAATTGGGATCTGGTGGGCAACGACACGCCGGTATTCTATCTGCGCGATCCGCTGAAATTCCCCGACCTTAACCACGTAGTCAAACGCGATCCTCGCACCAACCTGCGTAACCCAATCTACAAGTGGGATTTCTTCTCGCTGTCGCCGGAAAGCCTGCATCAGTTGACCATCGACTTCAGCGACCGAGGTATTCCTAAATCCTATCGCCATATGCACGGCTTCGGCAGCCACACCTTCAGCTTTATCAATGCCAATAACGAACGCTTCTGGGTGAAGTTCCACTTCCGCTGCGAGCAAGGCATTGAAAACCTGATGGATGACGAAGCAGAAGCGATTATCGCCAAAGACCGTGAGAGCTCGCAGCGCGATCTGTATGAAGCCATCGAACGGGGTGACTACCCGCGCTGGAAACTGCAAATTCAGATCATGCCGGAACACGAAGCCTCTCAGACCCCCTATAACCCGTTCGATCTGACCAAGGTATGGCCGCATGGCGACTATCCGCTGATCGACGTTGGCTTCTTCGAACTGCACCGCAACCCGGACAACTACTTCTCGGAAGTGGAACAGGTGGCGGTGAACCCAGCCAACGTGGTGCCTGGCATCAGCTTCTCGCCGGACAAAATGCTGCAGGGGCGCCTGTTCTCTTACGGGGATGCGCACCGTTACCGCCTTGGGGTAAACCACCATCAGATCCCGGTTAACAGCCCGAAATGCCCGTTCCACAACTATCACCGTGACGGTGCAATGCGAGTGGATGGCAACAGCGGTAACGGAGCAACCTACGAGCCGAACAGCTTCGGCCTATTCCAGGAGCAACCGGACTTCAGCGAACCACCGCTGAGCATTGAAGGTGCCGCTGATCACTGGAATCACCGTGAAGACGATGATTACTACAGCCAGCCGCGCGCGTTGTTCAACCTGCTGAGTGCCGAAGAACACCAACGCATGTTCACCCGCATCGCCGGTGAACTGTCGCAGGTACCGGAGCAAATCCAGCGCCGTCAGGTTGAATTGTTTACCAAAGTGCACCCGAATTACGGTGCCGGCGTGGCCAAGGCTTTGGGTCTGAAATAAACCTGTCCTGAAGACAAACTGCCCCTGCGGCTAATACCAGGCACGCAAGCTCACTGAATCGGAAAGCCGCTATAGGTATAAAGCACCGATTGATTATCTCGTCGGTGCTTTTTTTACCGGAAAATAAAGGCGTTGAAATCAGACTCGGCATCCGATTTTGAAACCTTTTACATCAAATGACATCCATTATTGTTATGAATGTATTTTATAGCCATCTAGCCTGCACCGAAAACGAGCACCAGGCCAAACCAAACACCATAAACACCTGAGGATAGCGAAAAAAACCAGTCCTGGCGCGGGATTCATTGTTCTGCCCACCTCTCTGTGCATAGATATCAGCATGCAATTACGCAAGGATATAAAGTACAAAAAGTAACCTTGCTAGTTGAATTGTGATAGACATCTAATGATTCGTACAAAAAAACACATTCCCTTTGCCCTTCCGACTGACATCTGAGAAATATGCTGGTGCCTGATGTCAGGCAGACCAACCCTACAAAAGGATCAATGTGATGAAACTGAAAAAAATCAGCAAAAAATCCACGAAGAAGCTGGGCGGCGCAACCTGCGGCTAACCGGTGATCATAATAAGCAGGGCCAGTCATAAGCACCGGCCCTGCCTTCAGAATAAAAGGAAAATGCCATGGATAAAAACTACCAGACTTCTCCAAAATTCGTTCACAACCTGTGGACCACTAATGAAGATGACGAATATTATCTGCGTTTTACCGCAGGGCTTTACGAAGTGGAAAAGGAAGATGCCCGGGATTTTTATAAAATACGTAGCTATTGCACCGGTCATAACACCGTGGCTGAAATTTCAAGTAAAACAGATATCCCTATTCAGCGTATCGAAGAGATGGTCGCTTCTCTTAACGAAATAGGCATGGTTAGGAACGAGACAAAACCGGCCAATGAAGATTTTCTTGGCAAAGCTATCCAAGCCTGTGAGATGTGGGCGGAGCAGGTCGAAGAAACTCATTTATTTAATAAATTTCTGTATGGCGACACCAACCGAAACGTTCTTATCGGCTTTTTCATGGAAACTTACCATTATATAAAGGCATTCCCATCCATCATTAACGCTGCGATTGATAACACAGACAATCCCGAGCTAAAAATGGTTTTAACAGAATACAAACAGCAAGAAACAGGGCATGAATCTTTTATATTATCGACATTACTGAAACTGGGAATGAAACAGGCCGAAGTGGAAAGCTCGGTTCCTTTGGTCTCAACGCTTAATTTAATCAGCATGATAAGCACGTTGTTCAGAACCCACCCCAGTACCGTATTCCTTATTGCCAAGGTCATCGAGTCTCATGACTTTGACCAGGCAGAAGTCACAAAAGCCATTGAGGACATCACACAGCACTATGACCTTGAACCAGGTACCCTTGAGCCATTCTTCCAACATTCACAAATAGACTACGAATTGGGCCATTCACGCCTGCTCGACGAACATAGCCATCTGGTTAGCCTCGGGGACCTGGAAAAAACCTCTTTCATTTTGAATGCCATACATGACATAAAACATGCCATTGATCTTCAGTGTCTTGAAATTGAAGAGTATTATTCAAAAGAAGGCAACTACATCCCTCGTCAACGAGTCGACTACTTTGGTATATAAGATATGTTTCCCATTCTGCTCTCCGCATTCACATCCGGCGTTTCGATGGCAGTATTCTTCACTGCCATTGCCTGGTTTATAGAGAGCACGTTCAATTCCAGCTTGCTGGTTTCTGTCGTTCTGTCGTCAGGGTATATCATCACCTTTTTTGCCCTGCCCTACATCGGTCACCTGACAGACAAAACAACATGTAAAAAAATGCTCAATATTATTTACGTCGCGGGGGCCTTCAATGCGCTGGTTTTTTTGATAATAAATCCAGTCACGCGCGACTCATTACTTTCATTTATCGTCATTTTGTTATCCACAGCGGTGTTTACGCTGATACGTGCATCTGACCAAGTGATCCGTTCCACCTACATGAAAAAGGTCTTGCCTGAACATAAGCTGTATCACGCCAACAGGCTGTTGGAAATGGTTAGGCAAGGGATAACTTTTCTTTCCGGCGGAATTGCATTTTTGATCTTGCAGGATAAATCCATTCAAAACGTTTGTTTGATTACCCTGTTCTGTTTCTCTCTTTCATTAGTTATCAACCGCTATATCCCCCGTGACATTATCAATGAGGTGGATGAGTCAACAACACCAAAGCCTAAAAAACTGACGATGTACCATAATGGTTATGTCTTTTTCCTCGGTGACAAAAAACGAATTATTGAACTGCTCTCATTATTCCCCTACATTTGCGTCGTGTTCTTGAACGCATTATATCCGGCACTATTTACTCGTATAGGGGCCCCCGTCAGCGCATATGCTATTCTCGTCGTACCCTATGGGCTGGGTGCCATTATAGGCAGTATGCTAAATACGCAATCTTGGGTGCCAACCTTAAAATCCGTGTATATTATTTTTGGCAGCGGCTTTATTATCGGACTGCTTTTACCCTTGCTTTTCAAAAGTCTCCCCGCCGTTTATATCTGTCTTTTTGTGATCGCCTTCTGTCATTCTCATATTCGGGTGAGAAGAAACACACTGATCATGACCCAGGCAGAAAGCAAAGAACTGGCACGCATCCTCGCCTTCAACGAAGTGTTGTTCATTTGCCTGTCCACGGTGTTAAGTCTGGGATTGAGCCTGATAGCCGACCAACTGGATTTCTGGGTGGCCTGGGAGATCGTGATTGCCCTGAATTCAATGGTGCTGTTGCTAATTGTCCTGACGAAAAATCCGGCGACAGAACCCTGCACACCGATGGAAAGCGCTGCGGAACACGAGCGCTGAGCGACGGTTTTGGCCGAAAAAAAGCGGTGCCAGGAACAATCGGCCCCGCTTTTCCTTTTTATCTCACTGCCAGAAAATAACGTTTCGATCCATGCTGCCTATTCGATGGAGATCTGCTCCGCTGCCCATTGCTGCAACTGACGGCGCGAGATCTTGATCCCCCCAGCCTTCAACTCATTCGGCATCGCCAACAGCGCCATTGGCCGCTGGAAGTTCACCAGCCGCCCCTGCGACCAGGCCAGCAGTTCCTCCAGCGAGGGAGGCTCCTCACTGTCGATCACCGCCACCGGCCGTTGGCCAAACTCGGCGTCATCGACCGGCACCACCACCACTTGTGAAATCTGCGGATGGGCTGCCAATACGCGCTCAATATCCTCTGGCTGAACGCCTTCTCCGCCGCTGAAAAACAGGTTGTCCAACCGGCCGATAATTCGTAGTTCACCCTGCTCCATGACGCCACGATCGCGGGTATGGAACCAGCCCTGATCATCGACAATCGGCAACAATCGGCCCTGCAGCCAGTATCCCAGCGCCAGACTCTGCCCGCGGATCCATACCTCTTCATTCACCAATTCAATTTCCCGGCCAGCCAGCGGCAGCCCAACGCCTGGCCGTGCATCAGCACGCTTGGCGCACACCGTGGAAGCCAGTTCAGTCAGGCCATAGCCACACCAGCAGCGGATCCCAACGGCCTCCGCCTGTTTGGTCAGTTCTACCGGGATCATCGCGCCACCCAGCAGCACTTTTTTCAGCGTCAGGGTCGTCAGCGGTTGCGCCAGCAGACGCCAGAGCTGCGTCGGTACCAAGGATGCATGAGTACAGCCCGCCAGAGCATCGGCCAATGAATGCATATCACGCACCACCAGCGTAGCCCCGGCAAGCAGCCAACGCCAGACAATGCCTTGTCCGGAAACGTGAAATAAAGGTAATGACAGCAACCAGCGATCCTGCGCCTGGAAATCCATCAACTGCAGTACCCCTTTGGCACTGGCCAAATGGCCGGCGTGACTGTGCGCGGCCGCTTTCGGCCTGCCACTGGAGCCGGAGGTCAGGGTCAGGGTCGCCAACCGCTGAGGGTCCCAGCGCGGCGGATTCAGCCAGCGGGATTGGGTAGACGGGGGATTTAAACGGATGATCCTGGCCGGCAGGGTCGGCAGTTGGTCCGGGCTGAAGGCAAAATCGATATCCAGCTCGGGCAACAGCGTCGCCAACTGAGAAACGGGTAACGCCGGATTCAGCGGCAGCAGCCGCGCCCCGCACTGCAATAGCGCCAGGTAGGCCAGCAACAATGGATAACTGTTCTTGCCGAACAACGCAACGCCGCAGCCTGGCTCCACACCCTGGTACTGAAAATCCGCCGCCAGCTTGTCCACCTGACGCCGTAACACCAGCCAGCTCACCGGCTGATGACCGACAATCAGCGCCGCCGCCTGCGGGCGTCGCTGCGCCCAATGTCGCCACGGCCAGTCATTCAACTGCGCCATAAACACTCCAGCGTTTGCTGACTCAGCAATGGCAGCTTGCTGCCCGGCCAGCGCCGCAGCAATTGAGCCTGCATCAGATCCAGCGTATCGAGTCCAGGCACGGTGGTCGGCGTCAGCCAGTGCGCAATGCGCGCCAACTGCGTCAACCCCAGACTGGATTCAATGCTGGAGCTGATCACTGCCGTCAACCCCACCGCATGAGCCTGCTCCACCAACGAGCGGCAGCGGGTCAGGCTGCCGATCAGCGTCGGCTTAATCACTATCGCTGCCACCCCCGGTTCCGCCTGCACCACAAAATCCGCCTCACGCACGCTTTCGTCCCAGGCTATGGCAATGCCCGTCGCCTGAGCGAAATCCCGCGATTCATCACGGGTTTTACAAGGTTCTTCCAGGAAAGCAATGCGTTCGCGCAGCGCCGGGTTGACGTATTTGGCAAACCCGTCAGCTTTGGCGCGCGTCCAACTGCGGTTGGCATCCAGCCGTAGCCTGAGATCCGGCAGAGCTTCCAACAGCACGTTGACTATCATGCCGTCACGCACCGCTTCATACAGCCCAACTTTCACCTTGGCGACCTTCTCACCCGGCAAAGCGGCCAATATCTCGAACAGCTCATCAGGGTCACCGGTGCACAGCGGCGCTTTACGGTAATCAGCCTGCTGCGGCAGCCGCTGTTCCAACTCCGCCAATGCGCAGCTGGAACCGAACGCCACTGAAGCTAACGGGCTTTCGGGAGGTGATTCCCCACGTTGCCAGCTCTGCAGCCAGCTCAGCACCGCCTGCTCGGCCTGCGCCAGCGTTTCCTGGCTAAACTCCGGCAGCGGCGCGATCTCGCCCCAGCCTTCTTGCTCGCCCTGCTGCAGATGGATCAGCAAACCATCGCGAGTTTTTAAGCGCTGATTACGCAGCACCACGCCAGCGTCCATAGGCAGGCTGTAACGGTAAAGGGCCGCGTTACGGAGGCTTGTGTTCATTACGGGTTACGCTTGAATTTGCTGAAGTCCGGCTGGCGCTTTTCGTTAAACGCATTGCGCCCTTCCTGACCTTCGTCGGTCATGTAAAACAGCATGGTGGCATTGCCCGCCAATTCCTGCAGGCCGGCCTGACCGTCGCAGTCGGCGTTCAGGGCCGCTTTCAGACAGCGCAGCGCCATCGGGCTGTTCTGCAACATTTCGCGGCACCAGCGCACGGTTTCTTTCTCCAGCGCAGCCAAAGGCACCACGGTATTGACCAGGCCCATGTCCAGGGCCGCAGCGGCATCATACTGACGGCACAGGAACCAGATTTCGCGCGCTTTCTTTTGGCCCACGATGCGCGCCATGTAAGAAGCGCCCCAACCGCCGTCAAACGAGCCGACTTTCGGGCCGGTCTGGCCGAAAATGGCGTTGTCCGCCGCGATGGTCAGGTCGCACATCATATGCAATACGTGGCCGCCACCGATTGAATAGCCGGCCACCATCGCCACTATCGGCTTCGGACAGGTACGGATCTGGCGCTGGAAGTCGAGCACGTTCAGGTGATGTACACCGCTGTCATCCTGATAGCCGCCGTAGTCGCCGCGGACTTTCTGATCGCCGCCGGAGCAGAAGGCTTTGTCACCCGCGCCGGTGAGGATAATGGTGCCAATGCCGTCGTCGTAACGAGCATTGGACAGCGCTTCAATCATCTCTTTTACCGTGTGCGGGCGGAAGGCATTACGTACCTGTGGACGGTTAATGGTGATTTTAGCGATGCCATCGCTGGACTTGTGATACAGGATATCTTCGAAATCACCGGAACAATCTTGCCATTCGATGGCGGCATACAGTTGTTCTTCATTTGGATAGAGCATGTTCGGTTCCTTTAACCAGGGTTAACGAGAAAATTGCGCAGCTCGGCGACAAACGCCTGCGGATTGGCCAGGTGCGCGTTATGCCCGGCCTGCGGCACGATGCGTAACGGCAACCCGGCGTCGCGCGCCAACTGCTGAAATTTGTGATCGTCGGCGCCGCATAACACCACCAGCGGCACCGCCAGTTGTTGTAACCGCGGCGCAAGACAGGGCTGTCTGCCCAGCGAAGTGGCTTCCAGCATGTCCGCCACGGCCGCGCCGCTGTTGTCGGAGCGGGCGTCGATCAGCGCATCACGGTGTACCGTGCTGAGGTTGGCGAACACCGGTTGTTGATACCAGTCTGCCAGTACCTCGGCGAGGGGTTCACGGCGAAAACGCTCGGCCCAGGCCACATCATGTGCCAACCGCTGCGCGCGCAGTGCTGCGTCGGGCAACCCCGGATTGCCGCCTTCAACAATCACCCCCTGCAGGCCACGGATTTCACCGTAGCAGGCGTGGTACATGGCAATCCGCCCGCCGAGCGAATACCCCACCAGCCAATAGCGTTCGATACCGTGCATCTGCAATGTCGCGCTGATCTGCGCACTGATATCGTCGAAGTTGGTGCAGCTGACCGCAACGGAATCACCGTGACCGGGCAGGTCAATCGCCAACGACGGCCATTCAGCACAGCGTGAAGCAATCACTCGCCATTCATTGTTGTTGCCCAACAGGCCGTGTAACCAGATGAGCCACGGCCGATCGGCCTCACCCTGTTGCAATACTTTTGTCGCCAGCATCATTGCTCCGCCATCTGTTGCACCAGATGCTGCAGCGTTTGTGCGCCATCACTCGGCGGCACCTGCAGCTCAATCAACGTGGCGCCGCTGTGACGCCAGCCCTGTTCCACCGCCTGCAGCAACTGCCCCCAATTTTCCGGGCAAGCGTAAGCCAGCTTGAACATTGCTGCCGCATGGCTGAACTCCACGTCCTGCGGCATGCAGTAGAACCGTTGCCGGTCTTCTTCCGGCGTTGGCAACAGTGAGAAAATCTGGCCGCCGTTATTATTAACGACAATCAACACCGTCGGCGCTGAACATTGGCGTAGCAACGCCAGTGCGTTCAGGTCATACAGTGCCGATAAATCTCCCACCACCGCCAATGTCGGTTTGGCCGTCGCCCGCTGTACGCCTGCGGCAGTGGAAATCAGACCGTCGATGCCGCTGGCACCGCGGTTGCTGAATACCGGATAACCGGCAGGCAAGCGGGTCAACGCATCAATCAACCGTACGATCAGGCTATTGCCGAGGAATAGTTGGCCGTTTTCCGGCAGCAGTTCCGGCAGGCGATGCGCCAGCTGCGCCTCGCCAAAGCGGTTAACCAAATGGCCGGAAACGGCATCCAGCGCGTTGTCCGCCAGCGACGCCAATTCGTCGGCCCAGGGGGAGCGCGGCTGAGCCGGATGCAGTTCTAGCCACTGCGCCACGCTGGAACGGATCCTGCGCCCGCGGTGGTGCGCAGGATCGAGCCGTCCCGGTAATTCATCGATTAGCCAATACTCTTGCGGCCGGCACTGTTCCTGCCACTGCAGCAGGCGCTTGCCGGTCAGGCTGCTGCCGAACTGCACCACCAATTGTGCCTCGGCCAGCAGTGTGTGCGCCTGCGGCTGGGCCAGCCATAAATCGGCGCAGGGCAGCGGCTGCCCGGTCTGGGACAGCACGTCGCCTATCAGCGGCCAGCCAAGCATCTCGGCCCACTGCGCCAAGAGTTCGCCCTCTTGCGCGCTCATGCGCCCCGCCAGCACCACGCCACGCTTTTGCCGCCAGAAGAACCAGTCAGGTTGCTTAAGCACACCCTGCCGGCTCTCTTCCCGCAGCCAGGGTTGGCTGCCTTGCCACCAGTCGCCGAGCGTCGCCGACCAGTCGGCATACTGTTGCTCATCACCGCCGTACAAGGGTTCGGCAAAAGGACAGTTAATATGCAACGCCCCATGCTGCAGGCGTGCCATTGCGCTGTCGACGGTTGATACCAGCCAACTGGCGGGGATATCCGTCGTCGGCCGCGGCAGATCAATACTCAACGTCGGGTGACTGGCATACAGGCCGTTTTGGCGGATCGCCTGATTGGCACCACAGTCGATCAGTTCTGGCGGTCGGTCGGCGGTAAGAAACACCAGCCGTTCACCGGTCAGCCCGGCTTCGATTAACGAGGGGTAAAGGTTAGCGGCGGCGGTGCCGGAAGTGACGATCACCGCCACCGGTTCGCGCGATGCCTTTGCCAGGCCTAGCGCCAAATGGCCCAGCCCGCGCTCATCAAAATGGGTATGGCAGATAAAAGACTTGTTAGCCGCCGCAGCCAGCGTCAGCGGCGTAGAACGCGATCCCGGAGCGATACAGACATGCCGTACTCCATGGCGAGCCAGCGCTTCCAACAGCAACGCCGCCCACCGACGATTAAAAACACTTGTCGACATAATTCGCTCACAAGTCGGTTAACAGAATCTGCCTCTGGCGCCCACCAGCTAATGGCGCGCCGAGAGTGATGTTCTGCATTATATGAGTAGTTATCTTTACGACTTTTGCGCCAGCGCAAAAACGCCGTATATCCCGGTGACTTTATGGTAGACAATTAATTGATTTAGAACAAAAAATAAACATAAAAACCACAAACAGTTTACACTCGCCGCGTCATTCGCTCAATAAATCCGGATCATAAGCAGGGAAATTCAACGCAACGACTCTGGCAGCAGTAAAGTCAGCAGCCCGGCGGCCTTGTTTTCGATTTCCTGCCACTCTGCCGCGGCGTCAGAACCGGCCACAATGCCGGCACCGGCATAGAGTCGTAATTCCTGGCCGTCAATTTGCGCGCAGCGCAGCGCTACGCAAAACTCACTGCGGGAGGAGGAAAGATAACCGGCAGATCCGGCATACCAACCCCGGGGGAAAGGCTCATGTTGCAGAATAAACTCGCGCGCCGCGTGACGCGGCAACCCGGCTACCGCCGCCGTGGGCTGTAACCGCTGCAGGCAATCGGCATCGTCGTTATCGTTGAGCCGACCTTCAATACGCCGCCGCAAATGCTGCACCTTACGCAAACGCACTACTTCGGGCGGCAACACATCCACCGCGTCGGCACCGCCTTGCAAACGCTGGCAGATATCATCCACCACCAGCAGATTCTCATGCTGATTCTTGCCGTCCTGCAGTAGCCATTGCGCCAGTGTCTGGGCTTGCTGTCGATCGGGATGATTGGCGACGGTGCCCGCCAGCGCTTCGGTCAGCAGACGACGGTCATTTCGCAGATACAGTCTTTCCGGACTGGAACCGAGGAAGGCGCTGCGCGCATCAAAGCGCAGCATATAGTGATAGCAACGGTGATTGATCCGGCGGCTGGCATCCATCATCGCCGGGGCAGACAGTGGGCCATCCAGTGTCAGTAAGGTACTGCGCGCCAGCACTACTTTTTCCATCTGCCGACCGCTGATGGTCTTTAATGCCTCACACAGCATGGCTTCCCAGCCGGCGCGGTCCGGCTGATGCTGCATCCGGCTCACCTGTGCCTTTAATGGCGCGATCGGTTGGGCCGTCGACAGTTGATCCAGCCAGCGGTCGGCCAACGCCGCATCGTCGCGCAGCGAACTTTCGGAAAACAGATTAAGCGTTAATTGTGTTTCACCGTCGCGGGTCAGGATTTCCAGCCGCGGTAAAAATAAATACGCCGCGCCGTCAAAAGCATTCAGCCCCCATACCCGCGCGCCCTGATGCGCCCTGAGAAAGGTTTGCGCCTGCTGCGGCTGGGTAAACTGCCGCAGCGCGCCGCACAGGGCGGCCTCCTCATGTCCATCGCGGTGGTGCCAGTAAAATTGTGGGAATGCCGGTTGCACCGCCAGCCATTCCAGCACGTTGGCGGCTAACGATGCCGGAACGGGAAGTGAAATCTGGTGGACCCCCCCCTCAGAGGGCAAATGTTGCTCAAGCTGCCGGCGTAACCGCCTCAGCAATGGCGAAAGTTGTTCCACGACCACCTCAATAACCAAGCTTAATGTAGGGAATTATACGGTAAATCAAAGCACAGCGGCGGAAAAATAGCGTCGCTAATCAACGCTCTTGGCAACAAATAGTTTATTAAATCTAAACAATTAGTTCAAAAAACGCCCGGCAAAGCATTATGCGGCTATACTGAAAAGGCATGTTCCTGCCTGCTAAAAATCCACGCCAGATCTACCCGGCGCAAAAAAACAGGATATTCACGATCTCCCAGCGGTTTCACCGGCTGCCCTTTGGGTCAGATGTAAGGAGCCTTTGTGTGAAAGAAATACTAATCAATTGGTTAAAAAAGAAACGCAAAACAGCCAAAGTAAATGCGTTGCCTGTCCGCCGTGCCAAAGGTGAGCCGGAACCGACAGGTGGCACCATCAAGGCCGAGCTGTTTTCTGTCGACCAAATGGAGCGTTATGGCCACCGCCTGGCGCGTTCACACAAGCTGGCGACACGCAAAACTCCCTACTATTTGCTGAAACGGCTGGACGATAACGAACGTATTCTGGCGGAAAGCTGTCACCAGCTCAGCAACGGCAAGAAAGCCAGCATGACGCCGGCCGGCGAATGGTTGCTGGACAACTACTACCTGATCGAAGAACAAATCCGGGTTGTACGCCACCATCTGCCTAAAACCTTCGGCCGTGGTCTGCCCCAACTGGGCGCGCCACATAACTGCCCGCGCATCTATGACATTGCCGCCGAAGCCATTGCACACGGAGATGGCCGCTGGGACGCCGAAAGCCTTACGCGCTATATCGCCGCCTATCAAAAAGAAGTCAATTTAACGCTGGGCGAGCTTTGGGCACTGCCCGGCATGCTACGCCTGGCGTTGATCGAAAACCTGCGGCGCGTCAGCATTGAGGTGGCTCAAGCCCAACAGGAGCGTAACCTGGCCGACAGCTGGGTGACTAAAATGCTGGAGTCAGCGGAAAACGATCCGGCCAACCTGATCGTGGTGATTGCCGATATGGCGCGCTCCAATCCCCCACGCACCAGCGCCTTTGTCGCCGAGCTGGTTCGTCGCCTGCAGGGCCACGGCACCATGCTGGCGCTGCCGCTCACCTGGGTCGAGCAACGTCTGGCAGAGGTCAGCCTGACATCAGATGAATTAATCCACCGTTTTAACCAACAGCTCGCCGTCAGCCAATTGTCGGTCAGCAACAGTATTTCCGGCCTGCGCCAGCTGAGCGAAATGGACTGGGCCGAGTTTGTCGAAACCATGAGCCAGGTCGAACAAACCCTGCGAGAGGATCCGGCCGGGGTTTACCCGTTGATGCACTTCAACACCCGCGACAATTATCGCCACGTGATTGAGATGCTGGCGCGGCACTGCCCGCATAATGAGGTGCAGGTCGCCCAACAGGTACTGAATATGGCGCGCGTGGCGGCAGAAATTCCGTCCAGCGATCCCCGCTGCAACCACATCGGTTACTACCTGATTGACGATGGCCGCCCGGAACTGGAGCAGCAGCTTGACGTACGCCTGGGCCGTATTACCCGGCTGCGCCATGCGTTGAATCAGGCACCACTGCTTTCCTGGCTTGGTAGCCTAAGCCTGATCACCACCGCCTGCTGTGCAGAACTGCTGCGTCACGCTTACAGTACCGGCATCAGTTGGGGGCTGGCGCTGTTGTTTTTCCCCATGGCGATCGTCATCAGTCAATTCGTGCTTAACCTGCTCAGCGAGGTCACAACCCGCAGCCGCACGCCGCAGCCGTTGCCCAGGCTCGACTTCTCCTGCGGCATTCCCGCCGAATTCCGTACTCTGGTGGCAATACCGACGTTAATCGACAGCAAAAGCGGCATCGATAAGTTGATCAATGCCCTTGAGGTTTGTTACCTGGGCAACGCGATGAAACACCTGCACTTTGCCCTGCTTACCGACTTTATCGATTCCCCTCAGCAGCAGCATGCCGATGACGTTGCGCTGCTCGATTATGCCAGCCAACAGATGATGGCGCTGAACGCACGCTATCCCTGCGAAGGCCCAAGCCACTTTTTCCTGTTTCACCGCAACCGCGAATGGAACGAAAAACAGGGCGTGTGGATGGGGCTGGAGCGTAAACGCGGCAAACTGAACGCGCTGAACGACTGGCTGCGCAACCGCGGCAACGCCTTCTGTACTCAAATTGGCGACGGGCTGGAGGTGCTGAAAAACGTCAAATACGTCATCACCCTGGACAGCGATACCGTCCTGCCGCGGGAAAGCGCTCACCAGCTAATTGCCGCCATGGCGCACCCGCTCAATCAGCCGCAGTATGACGCCCGTCTGCAGCGGGTGGTGGAAGGCTACGCCATCCTGCAACCGCGCATGGCCGAAGAGATCCCGAGCTATGGGCAAGGCCGCTATGCCGCACTGTGCAGCAGCACGCCGGGCAATGACCCCTATACCTTGATGGCCTCGGATATCTATCAGGATTTATTTGGCGAAGGCTCGTTTATTGGCAAGGGCATCTACGACGTGGATGTGTTCTCACACAGCATGAAAGGGACCTGTCCGGCAAACCTGGTACTGAGCCACGACCTGCTCGAAGGTTGCTACGCCCGCTCTGGCCTGTTGAGTGACGTCCTGCTGTACGAACAGTATCCCAGCAACTATCTGGTGGATGTCGCACGCCGTACCCGCTGGATCCGTGGGGACTGGCAACTGCTCAACTGGCTGCTGCCACGGGTGAAAACAGAAGGCGGCACCCGCACCGCCAACCCACTGAGCACCCTGTCGCGCTGGAAACTGTTCGATAACCTGCGCCGCAGCCTGACGGCGTCCAGCCTGCTGCTGTTGCTGTTTTGCGGTTTCGTCTGGCTACCGAATACCCGTTATTGGCTGGCGGTGTTCGCCATTATTCTGCTGCTCCCCACCCTGCTGGCGCTGGCTCAGGATATTGTGCATAAACCACCGCGCAGACCCTTCCTGCAGCATCTGCGGCTGGCGCTGAACGGCTCGTTGCACCGCTTGGCACAGGTTGGGCTGCGGTTGGCGACGCTACCGCATGAAGCGCTGTACAGCCTGAAAGCGATTATTGTCACCCTATGGCGACTACTGGTCACTAAACGCAATCTGCAAGAGTGGACCAGCTACGATCAATCCAAAACCCGTCAACAGGTCACGCCGCAAAACTTTTACCGCGCCATGTGGATTAACCCATTGACGGGCCTGGCGTTACTGTTTTTCACCGTACTGCATAACCCGATGGCGCTGCTTATCACACTGCCCTTCGCCACCCTGTGGATCCTGGCCCCCTTGCTGTTGTACTACCTCAGCCACGAACCGCAGCGCAGTCAAACCGCGATTAATGACGAACAGCGGCGCTTCCTGCGCCACACCAGCCGCCAGACCTGGGACTTCTTCAATACCTTCGTCAACCAACAGGAGAACTGGCTGCCGCCGGATAACTATCAGGAGGTACCGGAACCCGTGGTGGCGCACCGGACGTCACCGACCAATATCGGACTGTCGCTCTTGGCCAATCTCACCGCCTATGACTTCGGCTATCTGACGCTCAGTGAAGCACTAAGGCGCATCGAGTTGACGCTCAATACTCTGGACCGCATGGAACATTATCGCGGCCACTTGTACAACTGGTACGACACACGCACGCTGGAGCCGCTGAACCCGCGTTATATCTCCAGTGTCGACAGCGGCAACCTGGCCGGTCATCTGCTGACGCTTAGCGCCGGCCTGCCGGCTCTGGCCCAAAAACCGGTCATTGACCCGCAACGGGTACTGGCCGGGCTGGGCGACAGCCTGCAATTGCTGGAGCAACACTGGGGTGACGCCGCACCGAAGAACCTGCCGAAACTGCGCAACCATTGGGAGCAGGCGCACCACTGTCATCCCGTCGCGCTGTTGGCGGAGCTGAATGCCATGCGCAATTACAGCAATGGGCTGCAGGAACCGGCGCTGAATCACGATGAGGAAACCCGGCGTTGGGCCGGTGCGCTGCATCAACAGCTCAACGAGCTTTGTCGCGAATGGGCGCAGTGGTTTGACTGGCTGAGCGACGGGCAGTCAGCGCTGGAGCAGGTGCCCAGTCTGCACTGGTTGGCTAATCCACCGGCGTCATTGGCCCTGTCGGCCGATCAACAGGGCAAGCTTGACGCAGCGACAGCACTGGCACAGGAACGGCTGGCGCAGTTACACGACCTGCAGCAACGGCTGGAAAAAATGGCGCAAATGGACTTCCACTTCCTGTATGACGAATCGACCCATTTGCTGACCGTCGGCTTTAACTGCGATCAAAACCGCATGGACGGCAGTAAGTACGATTTGCTGGCCTCGGAAATCCGCCTGACCAACTATGTCGCTATAGCTACCAACCAGGTCCCCCAACGCAGTTGGTTTGCGCTTGGCCGCCTGTTCACCCTGATCGACCATAAAGCGGCGCTGATGTCGTGGAGTGGGTCGATGTTTGAATACCTGATGCCGCAGTTGGTGATGCCCGCCTACCCTGACTCGCTGCTGGTGCAAATGTGCCGGGCGGCAGTGGAACGACAGATTGCCTGGGGCAAGGAGCGCGGCGTGCCCTGGGGCATCTCCGAATCCGGCTATTTTGGCTTCGATGCCGATCAAAACTATCAATACCACGCCTTTGGCGTGCCGGGGCTGGGCCTGAGGCGCGGGTTGGGTGACGATATGGTGGTCGCCCCTTACGCTACGATGATGGCGCTGATTGTCGACCCGGAAGCCGCCTGCAATAACCTGGTCACGCTGGAACAAAATGGCGCCAAAGGCCGTTACGGTTTCTACGAAGCGCTGGATTACACCACCGCTCGCCTCAGCCGTGGCCAACTGTACGTGATTATCCGTTCTTATATGGCGCACCATCAGGGAATGAGCTTTCTGGCCCTGTCGCACCTGCTGCTGGATGCGCCGATGGTCTCGCGCTTTGCCGACTATCCGGCGTTCCAGTCAGCACGTTTACTGCTGCAGGAACGGGTGCCGGATGCGGTTGAGCTGTACAGCGCCCGCCGCCATTTCGAAACGCATGAAGGCACCATTACCCCGGCCAGCTTCGCCGCACGCGAATTTAACCGGGTGGACACGCCGATCCCGGAAGTGCAGCTACTGTCCAACGTCAATTATCACCTGATGTTGACCCAGGCAGGCGGCAGCTACAGCCGCTGGCAAAACCTGGCGCTGACCCGCTGGCGCGAAGATGCTACCTGCGACAACTGGGGAGCATTCTGCTACCTGCGCGATCCGCAAACTGGCGAGGTATGGAGTAACACCTGGCAACCGATCGGGGGGGCTGCCAAGGGCTACAGCGCCGTGTTCAATGATGCCGGCGCCGAATTCCAGCGCCAGCAGGGGGCGCTGTCGGTCAAAACGCAGATCGTGGTCTCGCCGGAAGACGATATCGAGCTGCGTCGGGTGACGTTGCTCAATCGCGGTAAACAACCGCGTACCCTCGAAATTACCAGCTATGCGGAAGTGGTGCTGGCACCGGCGGGTAACGATCTGGCTCATCCGGCGTTCAGCAATCTGTTTGTACAAACCGAACTGCTACCGGATCAGGACGCCATTTTATGCCACCGCCGCCCGCGTGAACCCAAGGAAAAATGCCCGTGGTTACTGCATATGATGACGGTACAGGGGCGTTCCAGCCAAACGTCGTTTGAAACCGATCGCGCCAGGTTTATCGGCCGTGGCCGTACCCCCGCCAACCCACAGGCGCTGTATCAAAACACGCCGCTGAGCAACAGCGCCGGGCCGGTCATTGACCCTATCATCGCTATCCGCCAGCGCGTGGTTCTGGAGCCGAACGTACCGCTGACGCTGGATATTTTCTACGGCGTCAGTGAAGACCGCGCCAGTGGCCTGGCGATGCTGGAAAAATACCGCGACCGTCATCTGGCGGACCGCGTGTTTGAACTGGCCTGGTCACACAGCCAGGTGGTACTGCGCCAACTGAACGCCAATGAGGAAGATGCCAACCTGTTCAACCGTCTGGCCAGCGCAGTCGTGTTCCCGGCACAGGAAATGCGCGCCGCCAGCAACGAGATCATCCAGAACCGTCGCGGCCAGTCAGGGCTGTGGGGACATTCGATCTCCGGCGATCTGCCCATTGTGTTGCTGACCGTCACCGACGGCGAAAATATCGAGCTGGTGCAACAGCTGATCCAGGCCCACAACTACTGGCGCCTGAAAGGCCTGCAGGTCGATTTGGTGATCCTCAACGAAGACGTCGGCGGCTACCGCCAGGAACTGCAGAACCAAATCATGAGCCTGATCGCCGCCGGCATGGAATCCACCCAAACCGACAAACCCGGCGGTATCTTCGTACGCACCAGCGAGCATATGTCACCGGAAGATCACCGGCTGCTGCTCAGCGTGGCACGAATTTATCTCGACGATCGGCGCGGCGGACTGACCGAACAGCTCAACCAACGCCTGCAACTGCCGCAGGTTCTGCAACAACCGCTGTCGCCAGTCACCGCCTCGTCGAAACTGGCAACGGTGGATAATCTGCCGCGTAACCTGCATTCACCGCAGTTGCCCGCCATCGACGCCCTGCAGTTCTATAACGGCCTTGGTGGATTCTCGGAAGATGGCCGTGAATACGTCATTGCGATGAACGAAAGCAAGATCACCCCGGCCCCCTGGTCAAACGTGATAGCCAACCCGATGTTCGGCTCGGTAATTTCGGAAAGCGGACAGGCCTACACCTGGTATGAAAATGCCCACGAATACCGACTGACACCCTGGGATAACGATCCTGTCTGTGACCGCAGCGGGGAAGCCTTTTATTTACGTGACGAAGAGAACGGTCACTTCTGGTCACCGACACCGCTGCCTGCCCGTGGCCGCGGCCACTATCTGACCCGTCACGGTTTCGGTTATAGCGTGTTCGATCACCGCGAGAACGGCATCGACAGCCAGCTCAAGGTGCTGGTGGCCAAAGAGGCACCGGTCAAACTGTTCCTGCTGACGCTGACCAATACCTCCGGACGCACGCGCAAGCTGTCGGCCACCGGCTATGTGGAATTCATCCTCGGCGATCTGCGGCAAAAATCGGCCATGCACATCGTCACCCAGGCGGCTACGCTCGATAGCGGCTGCGGCATCCTGGCCACCAACCACTACGGCAGCAGCGGATCGGAACGAACGGCTTTCTTTGGCGTGACCGGTGCGCACTGTTCTGTCAGTGGCGATCGGCGTGAATTCATTGGCCGCAATGGAACGTTAACCAGTCCGGCGGTGCTGAAGCTGCGGCGGCTGTCCGGCAAGACCGGCGCGGGCATGGATCCTTGCGGTGCGGTTCAGTCAGCCATCAGCCTGATCGACGGCGATCAGCGCAGCTTTGTCTTCGCACTGGGCCTTGGACAAAACGCCGATGAGGCCGAAGCGCTGCTGCAAAAATACCTGCGGGAAGACAGCCTGCAGGATGAACTGCAGCAGGTCGCAGCGCATTGGGACGCAATTCTCAACAAGGTGCAAATAGCCACGCCACAGCCGGCCGTCAACCTGCTGGCCAACGGCTGGTTGCTGTACCAGACCCTCTCGTGCCGCATTCAGGCACGCAGCGGTTACTATCAATCCGGCGGGGCCTTTGGCTTCCGCGATCAATTGCAGGATACGCTGGCGCTGACCCACGCCGCCCCCGAACGCCTGCGAGAACAGATCCTGCTGTGCGCCTCACGCCAGTTTATCGAAGGCGACGTACAGCACTGGTGGCATCCGCCGCAGGGTAATGGCGTACGCACGCGCTGTTCGGATGATTATCTGTGGTTGCCGCTGGCGATTTGCCACTACCTGGACGCCACCGACGATCACGCCATTCTGGAGGAACAGGTGGGCTATCTGGAGGCGCGCAAACTGGCGCCGGGCGAGGAGTCCTCTTACGAACAACCGGCACCCAGTGCGATACAGGAGACGCTGTACCAACATGGCGTGCGGGCGTTGAAACACGGGTTAACCTTTGGTGAGCATGGCCTGCCGCTGATGGGGGCCGGTGACTGGAACGACGGCATGAATATGGTCGGCCTGGAAGGCCGCGGTGAGAGCGTGTGGCTGGGGTTCTTCCTGTTCCATATTCTGCAGCGTTACGGCGAACTGGCACAGCGTCGCAACGATACCGGCTTGGCCGCGCAGTGCAGCCAACAGGCCACCACCCTGCGCGAAAACCTGCGCAATCACGCCTGGGATGGCGAGTGGTATCGCCGGGGCTATTTCGACAGTGGGGAACCGCTGGGTTCCCATGAATCGACAGAGTGCCGTATCGATGCCATCGCCCAGAGTTGGTCGGTGCTGTCCGGAGCCGGTGATGCGCCACGCAGCCTGCAGGCGATGCAATCGCTGGATAAACATCTGGTCGACGACCAGGCCGGGCTGATCAAACTGCTGACGCCGCCGTTTGACGGCAACGGTCCGAATCCGGGCTATATCCGCGGCTACCTGCCCGGCGTGCGCGAGAACGGCGGCCAGTATACCCACGGCGCGGTATGGGCAGTGATGGCCTTTGCCGAGATGGGCAATATTGAACGCGCCTGGGAGCTGATGGCGCTGATCAATCCGATCAACCACAGCCTGGACAGCACCGCCGCCGAACGCTACAAGGTCGAGCCTTACGTGGTTACCGCCGATATTTACGCGGTGGCACCTCACGTTGGCCGTGGCGGCTGGAGTTGGTATACCGGATCCGCCGGCTGGATGTACCGGCTGATCGTCGAGTCACTGCTGGGGCTGAAACGCCATGGCAGACGACTTACCCTCAATACCCGTCTGCCGGCGGACTGGCCGCAGGTGACACTGAATTATCGGGAAGGTGGCAGCGAGTATCAATTGACCGTCCGTCAGGGTCAGGGACCGGCACAGGTGACTATCGACGGTGAATTACAGCCGGAGGCGGTGATAACGCTGGTAGACGATGGCAAAACCCATCAGGTGGAGGTGACGCTGGGGCAATAAATATCGGGGCGCGGCAGTGGCCGCGCCCAACATCCAGGGCGCTTATTTACGTGACAGCAGCAAGCCCAGCACCAGACCGACCGTCGCACCAATACCCACGCTGTGCCATGGGTTTTCACGCACGTAACCGTCGGTGCGGCAAACCGCGTCCTTGGCTCGCGCATAGTAGGACTCGGTAGTATCAGCCAGTCGCGACTTGACCTCGCTCAATGCCTCTTCGGCATGTGACTTGATGTCGATATAGGCCTGATCGGCGCGATCGCCTGAGTACTTCAACACTTCTTCCAGCGTGTCGCTCAGCATTCTCAGATCGTCATCGAGCGTGGTTTGATCCCTATCCGTATTTCTCGCCATGTTAAGTTCTCCGTGATTAAAAATGATACGGTCCTTAACTATAGACAAGGATCGCCGCTCTTCGCCATCAGACTATTGGGTGACTGCTCACCGCCGTAAACGGCGAGGCTTCCCACTTCTCAGGCCGCAACCGTCGATATGACAGATTTACGCTGGCCTCCGTGGGCAGAAACGACGAGTCCCGCCGCCTGTAAATCCGTTATACCCTTGCGTTGGATGTTGATGGCCGCGTTAATATCGCGGTCATGCTCAACACCACACGCCGGGCATGGCCAGATACGTTTATTCAGCGGCATTTCCGCCATTTTATAACCGCAACAATGACAGGTTTTAGTGCTGGCAAACCATTGATCAATTTTCACCAGATGTTTGCCGGCCTGCTCCGCTTTGTATTCCAGTTTCATCACGAACCCAAACCACGACGCATCCGCAATGTGCCGCGACAGCTTGTGATTTTTCATCATGTTCGCTGCTTTCAGTGTCTCAACAATGACCGCTTGGTTTTCGTCAACCAATGTACGAGACAATTTATGCTGGAAGTCAGCACGGGAATTCGCCACATGCTCGTGGCATTTCGCCACAAGTAAACGCGCTTTTGCCCGGTTTGCACTGCCTTTTATCTTTCGTGACAGCGCTTTTTGTTTGCGCCGCAGATTACGGCTGGCACGTACCAGAGGCCGTGGGTTGGCTATTTTTTTGCCGTTCGACTGGATCAGGTAATGGGACAGGCCCAAATCACAGCCGATTACGTGGGTTATCAGTACGGGTTTGGCTGGCGCGGCCAGCCCATCGTCACAAAGTATTGCGGCGTAATATTTTCCTGTCGCACCACGGCTGACGGTAATGCTGGACACCTTCCCGATAATATCGCGATGAATAACCGCTTTAATTGGTGCCATTTTTGGCAACTGGATCGCGTCGATTAACACTTTGCCGTTGGGGTGATAGCTGGATTGTTTGCCATGTTTGCGCTTAAAGGTGGGGAAACGAGCTCGTCGCTTGAAAAAGTGTCCAAAAGCGGTATCAAGATTAATCACCGCCTGTTGTAACGCCAGTGAGTCATAGTCTTTCAGCCAGTGGTAACGGCGGGACCTTTTTCCTACAGCCAGTAATGGTTTCAGGTCACGCTTAACACTGACAGAGATGCCGTGCCGCTGGTACCTGTGGCGGCTGATATGCAGAGCCTTGTTGTACGCAAAACGCACCGCGCCAAACTGAGCATTCAAGAATGCTTCCTGTTCGGTCGTCGGGTACAGGCGTACTTTAGTGGCTCTTTTCATCATGGACGCTCACATATAATAAGCTTGTACTGTATGACCTTAGGAAACATTTGACCAGAAAATGTGCATCGCTATAAATTGACCGGTTATCTTCGCCATTGCCATTGGGGCAGCAAATGTGTTGTCCATTCTGGACGAGTTTTTATCTCACCACAGCGCAACAATCGAAACACTGAAAACCTATGTACCATCGCAGAAAATACCTGATTAGCTCCCCTTATATCCCCGCCCGAGGGGGCGAGGGTTTACGGGGCAAATACTAAAATCAGAACACCAGTTGCACTTTGGCCGCCTGACTCTTGTCAGCGGCAAAGGCCAACGCCTGCGCCAGTTGCTGGTTATCAAACTCGGCCGAAAGCAGCGGCAGTGGATTGACTGTCCCTTCCGCTAACCAGGCCACCGCCAAATCAAATTCTTCAACAAAACGGAACGAGCCCAGCAAGTTCAACTCTTTGGCGATCAGCAACATCAACGGGAAATCCGGGAAACTGCCCCCCATCCCGACCTGCACGACAGTGCCCCTGGCACGGGTGACTTCCAGACAGCGCTGCAACGACGACGGATGGCCGGAGACTTCAAAAGCGATATCAAAGTACCCCTTTTCCTGCTGATAGAAACTAAAGTCGTCATTACCGGCATGCAGACAACGGGTTACCCCCATTTTCTGGGCAATATCCAGGCAACGTGGGCTGAGATCGGCACAGACAATTTCGCCGGCACCCAGCGCCTTCAATGCCGCCACCAGCAGGCAGCCAATTGGACCAACACCGGAGACAAACACCTTTTTCCCTGTCACTGCGCCGGGCTGCTTCGCCGCATGTATCGCCACCGCCAGCGGTTCGGCAAACACCATCACCTTTTCATCACGATCGGCGTCAAAAGCAATACATTGCGCGCTATCGACCACTTTGTACTGGGTGAAAGCACCGTCAACATGCGGGAAGTACATCGCGCTGCCGAAGAAACGCATCTGAGTACACTGATTTTGCTGATCTGCCAGACAATACTTGCACTGGCCACAGGGCTTGCTGGGGTTTAACGCCACTTTCTGCCCCACAGGCAGTCGCACAGTGTCACTGGCCACCACTTCACCGATCACCTCATGGCCGAGCACCATCGGCTGGCGCACCTGGAAACTGCCGACCTTGCCTTCCTGGTAATAATGCAGGTCGGAACCGCAGATACCACCACGGGTGATTTTCACCAGTGTACCGACCCCCTGATAATCCACTTCCTGCTCCACCACCGCCACGTCATATTTGCCGTTCACCACGCAGGATTGGGTTTGAATTTTCATCATGATTTTCTCCTGAGCAGGCGGCTATACCGCAGCGGACATGCCGCCATCGACAAACAGCAGCTGACCATTAACAAAATCGGAAGCTTGGGACGACAGGAACACCGCCGCACCAATCAGCTCTTGCGGGTCACCCCAGCGGGCGGCCGGGGTGCGCTTGGTCAGCCAGGCGGTAAACTCCGGGTTGTCCGCCAGCACCTGAGTCATTTCGGTTTTGAAGTAGCCCGGCGCGATGCCATTGACCTGAATGTTGTAACGCGCCAGCTCAACGCACATGCCCCGCGTCAGCATTTTTACCGCGCCCTTGGAGGCGGCATACGGGGTGATAGTGTCGCGGCCCAGTTCGCTCTGCATCGAGCCAATATTGATAATTTTGCCGCTTTGGCGTTGTACCATATGGCGAGCTACGGTTTGCGACACTATAAATACCGCCTTCTGGTTAACGGCGATAATGTCATCCCAGTCTTTTTCAGGGAACGCGGTAAAGGGATGGCGGCGCTGGATCCCGGCGTTATTGATCAGCACATCAATGCCGCCGTTTTCCACTTCAATCCGTTCAATGGCGGCATGGATAGCCTGCGAATCGGTGACGTCAAAAGCCGCAGCATCGGCGCGGAAACCTTCTCGCCGCAGTGTTTCAAGGGCGCGCTGGGCATTCTCCTGGGTAGTAGCATTAACCAAAATATGGGCGCCGTACTGTGCCAACCCCCGCGCCAACAGAAAACCAATGCCCCGAGAAGCGCCGGTAATCAGTATTTTTTTGTTATCCAGTGAAAATAAATTGTTCATAACGTTCCCCGGCGATGTCATTTGGATAGGACTGACGCCTATCTCAACGGATCATCGCCGGTAAAAACGTGATAAAGATCACTTAAAATCGTGTTACTAAAAGCTGTTACCTTTAACGTGACGCCACGCATCACAGCGTGACCGATAATTAATTCATTTCATTGAAAAATAGGGTTTTTATACTTTACAACGTCGATTGTTATCACCAGATCGATTTGTTAACATGGCAGAATTCACGATCTTTCCGCCCCACCCTGTTAAGGCCACTGAATGAAGAACCAACGCGTCACGCTGCAGGATATTGCACTGCTCGCCGGTGTGACCAAAATGACCGTCAGCCGCTATCTGCGCACGCCGGACAAGGTGGCTGCCGAAACCGCTGCGAAAATTGCCCAGGTGATGAAAGAAGTTAACTTCACCGACAGCGATGAGGCGCGATCGTCCCAAAAGCCGCGCATTGGCGTGCTGATCCCCTCCTTCAACAACCAGATTTTTGCCGATCTGTTGGCCGGCATCGAATCCATCACGCTTGAGCACGGTTATCAAACTCTGGTGGTTAACTATGACTACAGCCGGCAGCGGGAAGAGGAACACATTATCCAGCTGCTGGCCTACCCCATCGCCGGGTTGATCCTCACCGATTCCGAGCACACTCTGCGGGCGGAAAAATATCTGGCGGCGACTAAAACCCCGGTGGCACAGGTGATGAGCCTTGAAGGGCCCGAGGGTCGGATCGCCGTGGGGTTCGATAACTATCAGGCGGGTTTTGACATGACCGAAGCGCTGCTCGCCAGCGGGAAACGCCAGGTGGTTTACTTTGGTGCCATGTCCGACGCACGCGACACCAAACGTTTCCAGGGCTACTGCCGGGCGATGGAAAATCAGGGACTGACGCCACGGCAAATCACGCCGCATCGGGTCTCGTCAGTCTCGGTCGGCTCCGACATGCTGGCGATGGCCCGCCAGCTCTACCCCGATCTGGACGGCATCTTGTGTACCAATGACGATCTGGCGGTTGGCGTGTTGCAGGCGTGTTTGCGGCTCGGATTGCAGGTTCCACAGGACATTGCGCTGTCAGGTTTTCACGGTCTGGATATTGGCAAGGCCACCACGCCGGGCATCGCCAGCGTGATCACCCCAAGGTTTGATATGGGTAAAGTCGCCACAGAGATTTTACTCAAACGCATCAAAGGGGTGCCATGCATCGAGCGCGTTGACCTGCACTATCGCATTTCACTCGGGGGCACCATTTAAATCAGCGGTTAACATGCTCGGTAACAGCACCCGTTTGTTTCGGTTTCTCGTTGCGTGCTGCCAGCCAAAGACCGCTGTTTTTCATCGCGTAGCCGAACACCAATCCCACCAGTAGAGACAGGGTCACCAGCGGCCAGTCGCCACCACCGGCGAAGGTGGCACAGGCGCCAATAAAGGTACCGGGTACAAACGCCAACCACTGCTGCTTTGCCTGAATACACATCAGGAATGCCACGGCGCCGGTCAGCAGGTAGCCGAGGAGGCTCAAGCCTGGGGCCAACTCACTGCCGTGAATAATCACCATTGCCCAAAATACCCCACTGCAACAGGTTAGCGCGCTGGTCAATAACCCTTTTAACCCCCCCTGCGGGCAAGCGAAGTAGGCCGTACAGCCGAGGAAACCAGCCCAGCTAATCAACCCCAGGCTGACGGCCACCCAGCCCCAAATGCCGGAGAGGATCCCGGTTGTCACAGCAATGGCAAAAATAACGTTCATAAACCGACCCGCAGCAGAGAAAGCGCGCAGTTTACTCGAAAATCGGCATTTTTATGTGATGCATTTCACATAAAATATGTAATGAGAAACATGAAAATTACAGAGATGTGGAATTTGTCACAAAAAAAACCAGCGTGGCAAGCACGCTGGAAATAACACACAACAACACCAGGGAAATCGGTTCGCCACATTGCGCAGCGAGAACATATTAATTTCAAGTTTCAGTCAGCACGACCTCAGCTTAAAAGAGCAAGAATATTTCAGCGCGGGAAGCCCGCACGGGTCACCATAAAGCTCAAAATCAAGCACACCACGGCACTGACCATAAATAACAGGTTGACCGCCAGATGCAGGCTGGCATGGTCGATCACTACCCCCAACAGAATGGGTACCCAGTTGGCGATATAAGCAATAACATAAAACAGCGAAATCAGTCTTGCATGGCTGGCCTTCGGCGAAATCAGGTTCACCAGCGTGGCGCTGCCGACAAAAATTGCCCCGTAGGCGTACCCTGCAATCACCATACCGGCACTGGCCAGGGCCAACGAGTGAATTTGAATCGCTTCGGCGAACACCACTACCGACAACGCCTGCGCCAGACAGCCAAACATCAGCGAATGACGGGCATTAACGCGACGGCTCAGGATTTGGCTGATACCGGCAATCACCAGGTAAACCGCAATCACGTAACCATAAACGCCGCGGCTATGCATGCCCAACAGCTTTTCCGACACGCTCGGGCCAATCGCCAAAATGCTGGCGGCCACCGCCCAACAGATAAACAATGCACCGGCACACAGGTAGAACTTACCACCGGTCGCACGCAGGCCGTCAGCCAATGAACTTTTTTCCGCTGCGCCATCAGCCGCCGTCGCCCCACTTAACGGCGCGACCACAACTTCAACCGGCCATTTCAGCATCACGCCCAGCGCAGCCACAGCCGCCACCGCCATAATGATAATGAACGGCAGCGAAGTGGTATGGAACCCGGTTTGCAGCGCCACACCGCTGAAAATCGGCCCCAACGCCAGACCGGTGGTAAACGACAGCGTGGCAATCAACGCCGCATTTTTACCGCCGTCTTTCGGCCCAAAACGTACCAACGCAATATTGGCCGCACCGGTTAATGCCCCGGTGCCGATCCCGGCCAGCAAACGCGCCATAAACATCATCAGAAACGAATCGGCCATCGAGAACAGCAAAGCCCCGGCCAGCACCACCAGCAACGCCGGCACAATCATGCTGCGCAAGTCTTTGACCTTACCGGCCATGTTGCCCACGCCGAACAGTGAGATCAGTACGCCGGCGGCATAGGCGCCATAAATGACCGTCAGGCTGACCGAGCTTAACGCCAACTCATGTTGATAAAGCGGATAAAGCGGCGTCGGCGCACTGCTGTTGAGCAGTGCAGACATTAATGCCAGCGCTAAAAACAGCAGAATGGCAAAATGCGACGTGCCCGAATTCGCTTTAGCCGCTTCATCAACAGCCACACCTTCAGACATTTTTCTCTCCCGAAACAATCTGGATAAACGCTAAGTCCTGAAACCAAACTCATCAGGAAACGCGTTTATCATACCTTTCGGGTATAACCGTCAAAATAGCCAAGAATGCATCATAGTGATTCATTAATGCATTCTGTTGAATGCAAAATTACACGGCCTCAGCCTTGGTGACCTTCGCTGGGGCGCGTTTCAAAATAGCCAGCGCACCGGAAAGAATAATCAACGCCATGCCGCCTGCGGCAATATAAGACAGTTTCTCGCCAAACAGCAGATAACCGAGCAGCGTGGAGAAAATGATGGTGCTGTAGGACAGAATGCTGACTATCACCGCGTTGCCGCTGCCATAGGCACGGGTCATGGTGATTTGCCCCAGGCTGCCGAACACGCCGATAGCACAGACGCACAGTATCATGGCGCTATCAAGCGTACTGAACCCCACCACCGTGGTCATCACAGCGCCCACGACCGTGCCCACCAGTGAGAAGTAAAACACCACCCGCAGCTCCGGCTCGCCCGTGCGCACCAGCTTGCCGACGTTAAAATAGGCCAGCGCAGTCAGCAGGCCGGAAAGCAGGCCAATCAGCGTGGCGGCATACTCCCCGTTCGGCGTATCAGGCCGCAGCAATACCAGAATGCCAATAAACCCCAGCAGTACCGAGAACAGCAGTTTGCCGGTCAACTGGCCTTTGGAGGTGACAAAGGCGATCGCCGACTGAAAGATTGGGTTGGTATAGCCCAGCGTGGTGGCGGTGGCGATCGGCAGATGGATCAGCGAGTAGAAGCCACAGTACATCGCCGCATTGCCGATGGCGGCACGCTTCATATGCAGGCCCAGATGCCGGGTGCGAAAACCGAGTTTTTTAACCTGAATTAACGCGGCAACGATCAGTACGTTAATCACAGAACGGTAAAAAATGATGTCGAAAAAACCGACCTTGGCCGAAGCCAGTTTGATGCTGGCCCCCATCAGCGCAAAGAACCCGCTGGCGACAACCATCCACAAAGCAACCATGATTTCCTCGGAGTGCCGCCCCAATGGGCGACAAAATAAAACGGGGCGAATTGATTCGCCCCCTACGGCGACAGCACCGCAGCGTGAACGTATTATTCGGCGGCTTTCACCGTCAAGGGCTTGTTATCAGCGCAGGCAAAGAATACCAGCATCTCGGCACCTTTATCGCCGGAAACGCCCTGATGCACGATATCTACCGTGTCGGTAAAAGAGTCGCCCTGCTTGAAGGTGTGCTTCACGCCGGTTTTCTTAACCGTCAGTGAGACGCTGCCACCGGTCATATACACCGCGCTAATGCACGGATGGGTATGCCAGGCGAGCACCTTATTCGGCTCTACCGTGACCTTCAACATGGTGATCTGCGGGGCACCGGCCGGATAGTGCTGGTACGGCGATCCCTCCCACGAGGTCTCGGTTTTCAGCAGGGTTTCCTTGGTAATGCCTTCGCCGTGATCGTCAGCGGCCTGTGCATAGCCCTGAAATGCCATCATTAATGCCAGAAGTGTCAGTTTATACATCGTTATCGCTCCATGACTACTGTAAGTAAAATAGAATGGCGTGATACAAAGGATAATAATGACGACTCCCGCAATAACAGGGCTACGTCCTTACAAGCCTTTGATACGCTGCTCGTATTCTACGATGCTCTCGGCATAGTAGCGATTAGGCGCCACATGATTTCCCACCAACACTTCTATCAGGAACGGGCCTTCGTGCTCAGCCGCCGCGACCAGTGCCTCGTCCAGCTCTTCCAGCGTTGCCGCTGTGGCGGAGGAAACCCCCAGACTGTTGGCGAAGGCCTTCCAGTCGTGGTTTGGCAAGGCCGTGTAGTCCGCCGATACGCCACGGTTCTGCAAGGTGTCGATATGCATCGCCCCGTGTGCACAGTTGTTCATCACCACAAAGGTCATTTTGACCTGATAACGGGCGGCGGTCTGGATCTCCATACCGTGCATCAACATGCATCCATCGCCGGTGACCACCACGCAGTCGCGATGTGGTGCCGCCAGCTTGATGCCAATGCCGGCGCAAATCGCCCAGCCCATAGGTGCCAGGGAACTTGAGGTATGGTAATCACCACGCCCACTGGCCAGCCAATGGTGCGCCATAAAGATACGGTGCGCACCGGAATCGACCACTACGTTGGTGTCCTGGCCCATCCGGCTGCGAATGCGTTTGATGGCATCGCCGGGGTACATATTGGCTTCACCCAGGGCCAGGCGCGCCTGCAAATCGGGCTGCTGTTGCTCCAGTGGCAGTTGACGCACCTGTTCAAGCCAGCCATTGCGCAGGCTCTTGATGGCGACCAGATGCTCATCTTCATCGCTGACCGCATCCAGCAGGTGCTGCAGCGTGCCGGTCAGGCTGGAGAAAATCTGCATGTCCGGCTGATAATGCGAACTGACCTTGTCGAAATCCTCATCGATCACCACCAGCGTTTTGGTGCCATGCAGCCGTGGATTCCAGTTCAGGCTGTCGCGCTGGCTGAGATCGCAGCCCAGTACCAGCAGCACATCAACCTCGTCACCATTGATGGTTTCCACCGCGCGGGTATGACCTGCGAAACCATACAGCCCCAACGCCAGCTCGTGCCCTTCGGGAAAAGCGCCCTTGCCGGACAGCGTAGTGGCAACCGGCAAGCGGTATTTCTCCGCCAGGCGCAGCAGCAGTGCGGCATCCAACGGATTATTCATGCGGTTACCCACCAGGCAGGCAACGTTCAGCCCGCGCAGCAGATAATCATCCAACACCTGATCCAGCGCCTGTTGGTCGATCGCCGCTTCACGGCACTGTGGCGTACGCTGTGGGGTGGCTTCGTAATTGCCGGCCACCGCTTTCTTTTGCATATCGACCGGCACGCTTAAATAAGCACGGCCTTTCCGCTGGGTGTTCAGGCAGGACAAACTGCGCCGCAGCTCGTGCTGCAACGTAAGATTATTTTTCACTTCTATCGCGGCGGACAGCAGCGGTTTGACAATAGTCAGCTCATCAATGCCGCTATTGCTGCCGTCCTGGAAAGCGCCCTGCGCTTCGTGATAAGTGGCGATACCGCCGGCCAGATACAGCACCGGGATTTTATCGGCCTGAGCCGCGGCCATCGCCGGCAGGAAATTCATGGTGCCGGGGCCGGAGATGCCAAGACAAACGCCAAACTTGCGGCTGGCACGGGCGTAGCCGTCGGCCATAAAGCCGCAGGCGGTTTCATGAGCGCCGACGATGCCGCTAATGGCCGAATGTTCAATGGATTTAATCAGTGGGTACACCAGCTTGCCGGGTACCAGGAATATGTGCTGAATGCCGCGTGCTTCAAGACCCTGGATAATCACATCGGCGTTTGTTTGCTCCGCCGCTTTCGTGCCGGGCGTGGCAATAACCCTGACACCGTCCGCAGTTGCCAGTGCTACGGGGGTGTATAACTTCTCTGCGTGAGACTCCATTTTTAATGTCCAGTCGTGGTTGGCCAACCTGATTCAGAGTCGATCCCACCAGGCTGTTAGCCAACAGAGACAGGCTCTCATGCGCATCTGCTTTCGCGTTTAAGGTAACATTGGCACAAAACGTGCGCCAGATCACAGCATAAACGTTGATAAGGATAAAGATTGTCGGGTAAAAATAAAGATGCAAAATTGCTTCACGTTAATGCATTTATTCATATCCTGAAACATAATAAATAATTATGATACCAGCCCTGACCTGTCGCCTAAACCCGTGCCCATAAGGTTGCGCAAGAATGAACACCGACAAGGCCGATAAGCCAGAATAAAGGAAATGGCATGATGAATTGGGATGATGCACGCTTCTTCCTTGCAGTAGCGCGCTGCGGCACTTTACGAAAGGCCGCCAATGAACTACACGTCGACCAGGCCACCGTCGGACGGCGCATTACCGCTTTTGAAGAGAGCCTGGGGTCCAAGCTGTTTATCCGCACGCCGAAATCATTCTCCCTCAGCCCTCTGGGAGAAGAAATGCTGGCAGACGTGATGAATATGGAAAATGCAGTGCAGGCGATTGGCCGCAAAGCCACCAGCGGCGACGACAGCCTGTGCGGTAACGTACGCATCGCCACCACCGACACCATGGCCGAGGCCTTTGTCATTCCAGCCTTGAAAGCGCTGCGGGAGCAACACCCGTTAATCACCGTCACCCTGCTGACGGCGGTGAATATCTCTGATATTTCCTACCGAGGAGCGGATTTGGCGATCCGTGGCGCACGGCCTGAGTCCGATGAGCTGATTATCAAACGTATGGCAACCATCGAAATGGGGCTGTATGCAACGCAGGACTATCTCGACAAACACGGACTGCCGACCAAGGGCGACCACCTGCGCGGCCATGATCTGCTGATGTTTCCACGCGAGCTGGTGCCGCGCCACTGGAACGACTTTTGTGGCGAAGCGCTGATCGACCCCAACGTAGTTTTGCAGTGCAATTCACAGTTGCTGTTACGCTCGGCAACGCGTAACGGATTGGGCATCGGCCTGCTGTCCTCCTTCCTGGCGGACAAGGATCCTGATCTGGTACGCATTTTCCCGGAGAATAAAGACTGGGTAGATATCTGGCTGGTGCTGCACCCCGATCTGCAGCGTGCCGCGCGGGTGCGTGCCGTAGTGCAGGCGCTGGAAACCTCGTTTCAAAACAATCCCGGTTGATCTCACCCGCGCCATAAAAAAAGGTCGCCGAAGCGACCTTTTTTATTGCCTTGATGCCAATCAGAACATCGGCTGTGCCATCTGCACCAGCGTAATCAGCGGCTGCGGATAAACACCCAGCAGCAACACCAACGCGGCGGAGATCAACACGACCACACCGCCTGCGGTCAACGCCCAGTTGTTCGGGGTATCGCGCTGCAGCGCTTCCGGCGCATTGAGGAACAGGCTGACGGTCACACGCAGGTAATAGTACAAACCAATGGCACTGCCCAGCACGACTGCGCCGGTCAACCACCACAGGTGAGCACTGACGCCCATCGCGATAACAAAGAACTTACCGATAAAGCCCAGGGTCATCGGGATACCGGCCAGTGACAGCATCATCACCGTCATTACGGCAGACAGAATTGGCTTATGCCAGAACAGACCACGGTAGGAGAACAGTGAATCGGCGTCCGGGCCACGGTACGGGCTGGACATCAGGCTGACTACGCCAAACGCGCCCAGGCTGCTGAACAGGTAACCGGCCAGGTAAACCCCGGCGGTTTCCAACGACAGCTGATGGGTTTGCACCGCAATCAACGCCACCAGCAGGTAACCCAGGTGGGCGATCGACGAGTAACCCAGCAGACGCTTGATGTTGGTCTGGCTGATGGCCATCAGGTTGCCGAACAAAATGGAGCAGACGGCAATGATCGACAACACCATGCGCAGCGCTTCGTTGTCGGCGGCCGGCGCATACAGGAACAAACGCATCACCACGGCGAAGATTGCAATCTTGCTGGCGGTCGCCAGGAAGGTTGAAACCGGCGCAGGCGCACCCTGATACACATCCGGCGTCCACAGTTGGAACGGCACCAGCGACAGCTTGAAGCCCAGACCAACAATCATCATGCCCATACCCGCCAGGATCAGCGGCTGGTGCATCATGTTTTCTTGCAGGCTTTTGCCCAGGCCGGCCAGTGACAGGTCACCGGACTCGGCATACAGCAGCGCCATACCAAACAGCAGGAATGACGACGCGGCAGCGGACAGCAACATGTACTTGATGGCCGCTTCCAGCGGACGCTTCTGGCGGTAGGCATAGCCCACCAGACCGAACAGCGGCAGCGAGATCAGTTCAATACCGAGGAACAGCGACGCCAAATGGTTGGCGCTCGCCAGCAGAATGCCACCCAGGGTAGCAATCAGCACCAGCAGGTAGAACTCTTCGCGGTTGTCCGGGTAACCGACCAGCCAAGGATAGGCAAAGGTACAGGTCGCCAGACTCGCCAGTATCACCAGCCCGGTATAGAACATCGAGTAGCCGTCAACCCGCAACAGTGGGGTGACGTCCATTGGGCCTGCCTGGCCGACAAAGTACAGCGAAAGCAGCGCCAGGTTTAGACCGATCACGGTCAGGGTGGCGTTGATGAAGTGGTCGCGTCGCCACGCAATGCCTAGCATCACAACCACCACCGTCAATCCGACGATCAACAGTGGTAACAATGCGATCAGTTGTTGAGGAGTTATTGTCATGGCGAATTACGGCCTTGTTGTTGAAATTGCTGAAACTGACGAACCAAACCAGTGTTGCACGTTGCTCATCGCCGCATTGGAAGTATCCAGAATCGGCTGCGGGTAAACCCCCAGCAGAACCAGTAACACCACCAGCAGCAGAATGATGAAAAGCTCACGCGCGGTCATGCCCGGCAACGGTTGGTCAGACTTGGCTTTGCCGTAATAGGCGCGCTGCATCATGATCAACGAGTAAACCGAAGCAAACACCAGACCGAAGGTAGAAATCACGGTGATCACCGGCACAACCTGATAGCTGCCGAACAGGATCATGAATTCACCGACGAAGTTACCGGTACCCGGCATCCCCAGGGTCGCCACTGCGAAGAACAGCGACAGCGCAGGAATGTATTTGATACGCCCCCACAGGCCGCCCATTTCACGCATGTCACGGGTATGCAGACGTTCGTACAGCTGGCCACAGATGATGAACATACCGGCCGCAGACAGACCGTGCGCAATCATCTGGATCACCGCACCCTGGTAAGCCAGTTGGCTGCCGGTGTAGATAGCGATCAGCACGAAGCCCATATGGGAAACCGAGGTGTAAGCAATCAGACGCTTGATATCGGTCTGCGCAAACGCCATCCAGGCGCCGTAGAAGATACCGACCACACCCAGCCACATGGCGATTGGCGCAAACTCGTGCGATGCTTCCGGGAACAGCGGCAGGCTGAAACGCAACATGCCGTAGGCCGCCGTCTTCAGCAAGATCCCCGCGAGATCAACAGAACCTGCGGTTGGCGCCTGGCTATGCGCATCAGGCAACCAGCCATGCAATGGCACCACCGGCATTTTCACCGCAAAGGCGATGAAGAAGCCCAGCATCAATAGGTATTGCACGTTATGGGACATTGGCGTCTGCAGCAGGTCTTCGTAATCGAAGGTCCACACGCCGGTCGCGTTATAGTGCACGAACACCAGGCCCATAATGGCGATCAACATCACCAGACCACTGGCCTGGGTATAGATGAAGAACTTGGTAGCCGCAGTGATACGGGTCTTCCCGTCCGACGCCTTGTGACCCCAGAGTGCAATCAGGAAGTACATCGGCACCAACATCATTTCCCAGAAGAAGAAGAACAGGAACATGTCGATGGCGAGGAACACGCCGATTACCCCACCCAGGATCCACAGCAGGTTCAGGTGGAAGAAGCCCTGGTATTTCTGGATTTCACGCCAGGAACAGAGGATCGCCAGCACGCCCAGCAGGCCGGTCAGCACCACCATCAGCAGTGACAGGCCGTCCAGCGCCAGGTGGATGGAAATACCAAAGCGTGGGATCCACGGCAGCAGGAATTCAGACTGCCACTGCGGAATGCCTTTCGGCGTAGTCAATGTGTAGCCACCCTGCATCCACAGATACAGAGAAAGCGCCAATGTCAGCCCCATTGCGATCAACGCAATCCAGCGCGGCACCTTAGTACCGAAGCGCTCAAACTGCCAGCACAGCAGACCGCCAATAAAGGGGATAAGAATTAGCCAAGGTAATAGCATGGCGTTTTGTGTCCCTTATTCTACCCTTCGCCTTTCAAGCTGGTGCGTTGTTGGCTACGTATGCTCATCCCAGTCACTTACCTAAGTAAGCTCCTGGGAATTCACACACTTGCCGCCTAGCCCCAACTTGAAATCCTTGGGTATAAAGCAAAAACATTGTACATAGCGCCAAGTTAACGTGCGCTATGCCCGATAATTGTGTCTGCGTTCTCTGTTAAACCAAAATCAACAGAGCCAGCACCACCACTGCACCCACACCCATAGACGCTATATACCAACGCACCTGACCGTTCTCGCTCACTGTCAGACCTCGGTTCCCCCAGCGGGAGAAGATGGCCGGCAGATTCATCATCGAGTTCAGCGGATCACGCTGCAGCAACTTCGCAATACCCAGGTACGGCTTGACGAATACTTTGTCGTACAGCCAGTCGAAGCCCCAGGCATGGAACCACCAGGTCGAGAAGAAACGCCCCGGTGCGCTATTGGCAATGCGGGTCACCAGGCTACGTTTGCCCAGCCACAGCGCCGCCGCCAGCAGGATGCCGACAATAGCCACTACGCCAGAGGTAATCTCCAGTTGCAGTACGCTACCGTGCGCCAGCTCGGTGGTGTCTGGCAGTACGCCCTGCAGTGGCGGAACGATCATCGCGCCAACGAAGGTGGACAGCACCAGCAGAACCAACAGCGGCAGGTGGTGAGTGATGCCAAAACCTGCATGCGCTTTGATTTTCTCTTCGCCATGGAACACGATGAAAATCATACGGAAGGTGTACAGCGAGGTCATGAACGCACCGACCAGACCGGCAATCATCAGGTTGATGTGACCGTTAGCCATCGCACCGGCCAGGATCTCATCCTTACTGAAGAAGCCTGCGGTGATCAGCGGCAGTGCCGACAGCGCAGCGCCGCCCACCAGGAAGCAGACGTAAACCAGCGGAATGCTCTTGCGCAGGCCGCCCATCTTGAAGATGTTCTGCTCGTGATGGCAAGCCAGGATCACCGAACCGGAGGAAAGGAACAGCAGCGCCTTGAAGAACGCATGGGTCATCAGGTGGAAGATAGCCGCATCCCACGCCTGCACGCCCAACGCCAGGAACATGTAGCCAATCTGGCTCATGGTGGAGTAGGCAAGCACGCGCTTGATATCGGTTTGCACCAGTGCGGCAAAGCCGGCCAGCACCAGGGTCACTGCCCCGATAATGCCCACCAGATGCAGCACTTCCGGCGCCATCAGGAACAGACCGTGAGTACGGGCAATCAGGTAAACGCCCGCGGTCACCATGGTTGCTGCGTGGATCAGTGCAGAAACCGGGGTTGGACCCGCCATCGCATCTGCCAGCCAGGTCTGCAACGGCAACTGCGCCGATTTACCGACCGCACCACCCAGCAACATCAGGGTAGCCCAGGTGATCGCCGTATCGCCAACCGCCAGTTTTTGCGGTGCCAGGATCATCAATTCGCGGATGTTCAGCGTGCCCAGCTCGTTGTAGAGGATGAACAGCGCAAATGCCAGGAACACGTCACCGACGCGAGTCACGATGAAGGCTTTCATCGCCGCCGCACCGTTGGCCGGATCCTTGTAATAGAAACCGATCAACAGGTAGCTGCACAGGCCCACGCCTTCCCAACCCAGGTACAGCAGCAACAGGTTGTCTGCCAGTACCAATACCACCATGCTGGCGATAAACAGGTTGGTGTAAGCGAAGAAGCGTGAGTAGCCCTCTTCACCGCGCATGTACCAGGAAGCGAACATGTGGATGAAGAAGCCCACGCCGGTCACCACTGACAGCATGGTCAGCGACAGGCCGTCCAGCGTCAGGGTCACACCGATATTGAAGTTACCGACGCTCATCCAGTTCCACAGGCTTTGCTCAAACAGCTGCACGCCGGTGGCTTTCTGGGCGAAGAAGTCCATACCCACGTGAACCGTGACCAAAGCAGCCAGGCCGATAGAGCCTACGCCGACGATTGCCGAGGTGTTCTCAGACCAGCGGCCTCGGGAAAAGGCCAACAGCAGGAACCCGATCAGCGGTAGCAGAATAGTTAAATATAATAGGTTCATCCGCGCATCTCACTGACAGTATCAATATTCAGGGTATGACGACGACGGTAAAGCTGCAGCAGCAGTGCCAGACCAATACTGGCCTCGGCGGCTGCCAGGCTGATCGCCAGGATATACATCACCTGCCCGTCCGGCTGGCCCCAATAGCTGCCCGCCACGATAAATGCCAGTGCCGCGGCGTTGATCATCACTTCCAGACTGATCAGCATAAACAGCAGATTGCGACGCACCAGCAACCCGGTCAGACCCAGGACGAACAGAATTGCCGCCAGGATCAGGCCATGTTGAAGAGGGATCATGCTTGCTCCTCCGATTTTCTTCTCGCCATTTCGCTACTGGCCGGGGCGTTGCTCAACACCTCACCCGGTTTGTGCTCACGGCCAATGTGGAAGGCAACAACCAGACCTGCCAACAGCAGCATTGAAGCCAGCTCAACCGCCAGAACGTAAGGACCAAACAGGCTGATCCCCACCGCTTTAGCGTCAACCATCTCACCGCTGATGCCCTGATCGGACACGCTGCGGATAGCGACAATCAGCACCACCAACAGCGCCAGCGACAAGATGCCAGGGCCGATCCACACCGACGGTTTGAGCCAATCGCGCTCTTGTTGCTGCACCGCGTTGCCGAGGTTCAACATCATCACCACGAACACGAACAGCACCATGATGGCACCGGCGTAGACAATGATTTCCAGCGCCGCGGCGAAGTAAGCGCCGAGTGAGAAAAAGACTGCAGAGATCGCCAGTAACGAAACGATCAGATACAGCAACGCATGCACAGGATTGGTATGCGAGATCACGCGAATTGTCGCGATCACCGCAATAAAACCTGCCAGATAAAAGGCAATTTCCATGCTTGCTGGCTCCTTAAGGCAACAGACCTTTGACGTCGATCGGTTTGGCTTCGTTTTCGGCTTCGCCCTTGGCTTTGCCGTCAATCGCCATACCGGCCATCCGGTAGAAGTTATATTCCGGATATTTACCCGGCCCCGAGATCAACAGATCTTCTTTTTCGTACACCAGATCCTGGCGCTTGAACTCACCCATTTCGAAATCCGGCGTCAGCTGAATGGCGGTAGTTGGGCAAGCTTCTTCGCACAGGCCGCAGAAAATGCAGCGCGAGAAGTTGATGCGGAAGAACTCCGGATACCAACGGCCATCTTTCTGTTCTGCTTTTTGCAGCGAGATACAGCCCACCGGGCAGGCAACCGCACACAGGTTACAAGCCACGCAGCGCTCTTCGCCGTCCGGATCGCGCGTCAGCACGATGCGGCCACGGTAGCGCGGCGGCAGGTAAACCGGTTCTTCCGGATACATCTGGGTTTCGCGCTTGGCGAAGGCGTGCAGGCCTATCATCCAAATGCTGCGCACCTGGGTGCCGAAACCAACCAATAACTCTTTCAATGTCATGGTTTATTCACCCCTTATTGAGCGTTGTACAAAATGACTGCGGCAGTCGCCAGCAGGTTCAGCAGCGTCAACGGCAGACAGACTTTCCAGCCGAAGGACATCACCTGGTCATAGCGCGGACGTGGCAGAGCAGCACGAATCAGAATGAACATCATCATGAAGAAAGCCGTTTTCAACGCGAACCAGATGAATGGCGGTAGGAAAGGCCCCTGCCAGCCACCGAAGAACAACGTCACAATCAGGGCAGAAACGGTGACGATACCTATGTATTCACCCACAAAGAACAGCCCGAACTTCATGCCGGAATATTCAATGTGGTAACCGTCAGCCAGTTCCTGCTCGGCTTCCGGTTGGTCAAACGGGTGACGGTGACACACCGCCACGCCGGCAATCGCAAAGGTAATGAAACCAAAGAATTGCGGGATGACGTTCCACATATGCGCCTGAGATTCAACGATCGCCTGCATGTTGAAGGAGTCCGCCTGCGCTACCACACCCATCAGCGACAGGCCGATGAACACTTCGTAGCTCAGGGTTTGCGCAGAAGCACGCATTGCCCCCAACAGTGAGTATTTGTTGTTGCTCGACCAGCCGGCGAACAGCACGGCGTATACCGCCAGGCCGGCCATCATCAGGAAGAACAAAATACCGATGTTGAGGTCGGACACCGCCCAGGTCGGGCTGACCGGGACGATGGCAAATGCCAGCAACAGGGAAGTAAAGGCGATCATCGGCGCCAGGGTAAAGATCACCCGGTCGGAGAATTTCGGTACCCAGTCTTCCTTGAAGAACATTTTGATCATGTCGGCGACCAGCTGCAGCGAGCCACCCCAGCCGACACGGTTTGGTCCATAACGGTTCTGGAACAGACCGAGCAAACGGCGTTCGCCGAAGCTCATGAATGCCCCACAGGTGACGACGACCAGCAGGATCACTACCGCTTTAACAATGGAGATCAGAATGTCGATCACCTCAGGGGTAAACCAGCTCATCGTGTCGCCTCCCGCAGATTTTCAACCGTTGCACCCACCAGTACCGGCGGGATCCCTGGCAAGCCGAGCGGTAAGCCCACCTGGCCCTGGGTCAGGGTTTCACTCAGACGCACCGGCAGACGCAAGGTCTGGCCCGCACAGCTGAACTCCACCAGCGCACCGGCATTGACGCCCAGCGCAGCAGCATCGGTCGGATTGACCATCACATAGGCCTCCGGCATGCGCTGCTGAATCACCCCGGAACGCTGTGACATTTCATCACTTCCGAACAGGTGGTAATACGGCGCAACACGCCAGCCTTGCTGTTGACCGAAGGCGGCAGGCACGCGGTCGAAGTAACCCAGCTTGCCCTCCCCCGCTTCTATCAAACGCACGCCCGGATCGCCATGACGCAGCTTGCCGCCCACTTCGGCCTGGAACTTGTTCCATGCCTGCGGTGAGTTCCAGCCTGGTGCCCAGGCGAATGGGATCTGTTGACGGTCGGCCAACGGGCTGTTGTTCCCTTCCATTGAGAAGGCGAACATGGTGTCTTTATCCTGCGGCTGACGCGGTTCGTGCACGCTGATATTGGCGCGCATCGCCGTACGGCCACTGGAGCGAATCGGAGAACGCGCCAGTTTCTGACCGCGGATACGGAAACTCGCGTCCGGTGCGGCGTCCACAATGCCCTGCAACTGCGGCAACGCGGTAACACAGGCTTCGATAACGTGATCAAGCTGCGTCCAATCCACGTGGCGGCTGGTATAGGTGGAATGCAGCGAGTGCATCCAACGCCAACTTTCCAGCATCACGGTGTAAACGCCTTTCTTCGCGTCGTCGTAGTACGCCGGATCGTAAACCTGGAAGAAACGCTGGGCGCGGCCTTCCTGATTAACCAGAGTACCGTCGCTTTCCGCAAAGCTGGCCGCCGACAGGATCAGATTAGCTTTATCCATGATGGCGGTACGCTGATGATCGACCACGATCAGGTTACTGACCTTGGCCAGTGCAGCGTCCACTTTCGCCGCCGGCGCATGCCGGTAGAGATCGTTTTCCATCACGATGGCCGTGTCGGCTTCGCCGCTTTCCAACTGGATCAGCGCCTGATCGAGCGAACCGCCGCCGATCATCGACAAACCGATGCTGTTGGCGGCGCTGGCTACGAAGGTGATGCCAACGTCAGAACCGCGATCCTTCAGCGCCTTGGCGATGTTGGCCGCCGCTTCGATGATGGCTTCGCTACCGGCGTTGCTGCCGGTGATGATCAGCGGTTTACGCGCGTCGGTCAGCGCCTGCACGATGATGTCGACTTTCTTGTTCAGGCCGTCAGCCAAATCGTTGACTGCCGGTGCCGCGTTATCCAGCGCATGGGCAATAGCGAAGCCGAAGCGCGCCTGCTCATCCACCGGTGCACGGTAGTTCCATGCCGCGATGTCGTCCAAACGGGTGTTATCCACGTTGGTGACAAACAGCGGGTGTTTGGCGTGCTGGCCGATGTTCTGCACCGCAGCAATCTGCCAGTCGGCAACGCGTTGGGCCGCAGCCATGGCGCGAGCCTTGCCCTTCACCGCCTGACGTACCGACAGGGCAATACGAGCGCCGGTCTGGGTCAAGTCTTCACCCAATACCAGCACCGCATCGTAACCTTCGATTTCGCGCAGCGCAGGCGTGTGAACGCCGCTGTTTTGCAGCACGTTCAACATCAGGTCCAGACGGCCCTGTTCGGCCTGCGAGATACCGGTATAGAAGTTCTCGGCACCGACCAAATCACGCAGTGCGAAGTTACTTTCCAGGCTGGCGCGTGGTGAGCCAATGCCGATGGTTTTCTTCGCCTGACGCAGGATGTCCGCCGCGCCCTGCATCGCCTGCTCGGCGTTCAGGGTGATCCAGTCGTCGCCACGCAGTTGCTGTGGCTGGCGCGGACGATCTTTCTGGTTCACATAGCCATAACCGAAGCGGCCGCGGTCACACAGGAAGTAATGGTTCACGCTGCCGTTATAACGGTTTTCGATACGACGCAGTTCGCCATAGCGCTCGCCCGGGCTGGTGTTACAACCGATGCTGCACTGCTGGCAGATGCTTGGCGCAAACTGCATGTCCCACTTACGGTTATAACGCTCGGAGTGGGTTTTGTCGGTAAACACACCGGTCGGGCACACTTCCACCAGGTTACCGGAGAACTCGCTTTCCAGCGTGCCGCTCTCGGTACGACCGAAGTAGACGTTGTCGTGCGCGCCGTAAACACCGAAATCAGTGCCGTCCGCATAGTCCTTGTAGTAGCGCACACAGCGGTAACAGGCGATACAGCGGTTCATCTCATGCGAGATAAACGGCCCCAGCTCCTGGTTGTTGTGAGTACGCTTACTGAAACGGTATTTACGGAAGCTGTGGCCGGTCATTACTGTCATATCCTGCAGGTGACAGTTACCGCCTTCTTCACATACCGGACAGTCGTGCGGGTGGTTGGTCATCAACCACTCAACCACGCTTTCACGGAACTGTTTGGCTTCGCCATCGTCGATGGAAATAAAGGTTCCATCGGATGCCGGTGTCATACAAGACATCACCAAACGGCCACGCGTATCTTCCGCGTTTTGGTATTGCTTTACCGCACATTGGCGGCAAGCGCCGACGCTTCCCAGCGCCGGATGCCAGCAAAAGTAAGGAATATCGAGCCCGAGGGAGAGACAAGCCTGCAGCAGGTTGTCGGCCCCATCTACGTCGTATTCTTTGCCGTCTACATGAATCGTAGCCATAGTCAGCATGCTTCCAAGTGGCCTGCCTTGCGGCAGGCGTTAATCAAAAATTCTGGCCGTGTCGTCGGGGCGAGTCGGCTTACCAGCGTTGTTTCAGCAGATTATTGGCCTGAATACCGCCAATCGCATGCGCGTTGCTGAAGTGCTTCACTTTGATGCCCGCTTCGAACTCTTCACGGAAATATTTAATTGCGCTTTGCAGTGGCTCTACGGCACCTGGCGCGTGGGCGCAAAAGGTTTTGCCCGGGCCGAGAGAACGGCACAGCTGCTCAAGGGTTTCGATATCCCCCGGCTGCCCTTCGCCGTTTTCCAACGCACGCAGGATCTTGACGCTCCACGGCAGACCGTCACGGCATGGCGTACACCAGCCGCAGGACTCGCGAGAGAAAAACTCTTCCAGGTTGCGCACCAGCGGAACCATGCCGATCTCGTGGTCTACTGCCATCGCCAGCGCGGTGCCGAGACGGCTGCCGGCTTTACCGATGCTCTCGAAGTCCATCGGCAGATCCAGGTGATCGGCGGTCAGGAAGTCGGTGCCCGCGCCGCCTGGCTGCCAGGCTTTGAAACGCAGGCCGTCACGCATGCCACCGGCGTAATCTTCCAGAATTTCACGTGCGGTGGTGCCAAACGGCAGCTCCCAAACGCCTGGGTTTTTCACCCGGCCGGAGAAGCCCATCAGTTTGGTACCGGCATCGTTACTCTTGCCGGCGGAGATCCCCTTGTACCACTCAACGCCGTTCGCCAGGATCGCCGGAACGTTGCACAGGGTTTCTACGTTATTGACGCAGGTCGGTTTGCCCCAAACGCCGGAGGAAGCCGGGAATGGTGGCTTGGAACGCGGGTTGGCACGGCGGCCTTCCAGCGAGTTAATCAAGGCGGTTTCTTCGCCACAGATGTAACGACCGGCACCGGTATGAACAATCAGTTCGAAGTCGAAGCCGCTGCCCATGATGTTCTTGCCCAAATAACCGGCTTCGGTAGCTTCGGCGATCGCACGGCGCAAATGCACCGCAGCTTCGATGTACTCACCGCGCAGGAAGATATAGCCGCGATAGGCCTTCAGCGCGAACGCCGAGATCAGCATGCCTTCCACCAACAGGTGCGGCAGTTGCTCCATCAGCAAGCGGTCTTTATAGGTACCCGGCTCCATTTCATCGGCGTTACACAGCAGGTAACGGATGTTCATGGATTCGTCTTTCGGCATCAGGCTCCACTTCAAACCGGTGGAGAAACCTGCACCGCCGCGACCTTTCAGCCCGGCGTCTTTCACCAGGGTAACGATCTCGTCCGGGGCCAGGCCCTTGATGGCCTTTTCCGCACCGGCATAGCCGTTCTTGCTGCGGTATTCATCCAGCCAGACCGGCTGTTTGTCATCGCGCAGCCGCCAGGTCAGCGGGTGCATTTCGGGAGTGCGTACAATGTCTTTAATCATTGATACTGCTCCAGTAGCGTCTCGATATCTTCAGGCTTCAGCTGACTGTGAGTGTCCTCATCAATCATCATGGTTGGCCCTTTATCGCAGTTGCCCAGGCAGCAGGTTGGCAGCAGAGTGAAGCGGCCATCAAAGGTGGTTTGACCCGGTTTGATGCTCAGCTTCTTCTCAATGGCGGCCTGAATGCCCTGGTAACCGGTGATGTGACAAACAACGCTGTCACAATAACGGATCACGTGGCGCCCTACTGGCTGACGGAAAATCTGGCTGTAGAACGTGGCCACGCCTTCTACGTCGCTGGCAGGAATGCCCAGCAGCTCCGCGATGGCATGAATTGCCCCATCCGGGACCCAGCCGCGCTGCTTCTGCACAATTTTCAGTGCTTCAATGGAGGCGGCGCGTGGATCCTCGTAATGGTGCTTTTCGTGCTCGATCGCATCACGTTCTTCCGCACTCAGCTCAAATGCATCAACGCCGCTCTGGGGAGCGGCCGCATTGATAGGTTCAAGCGCTTGGTTATTCGCGTGATTGTCTTTTTGATCATGCATAGTTAGCGGTCCACATCTGACATTACAAAATCGATACTACCCAGATAGACGATCAGGTCGGAGACCAGGCTGCCACGGATTACCGCTGGGATTTGCTGCAGGTGCGCAAAGCTTGGCGTACGTACCCGGGTGCGGTAGCTCATGGTGCTGCCGTCGCTGGTCAGGTAGTAGCTGTTGATCCCTTTAGTGGCTTCAATCATCTGGAATGATTCGTTGGCTGGCATCACCGGGCCCCAGGAAACCTGCAGGAAGTGGGTGATCAGCGTTTCAATGTGCTGCAGCGTGCGCTCTTTCGGCGGCGGCGTAGTCAGCGGGTGATCGGCCTTGAACGGGCCTTCCGGCATATTGTTCAGGCACTGTTCGAGAATGCGCAGGCTCTGACGCAGCTCTTCCACCTTCAGCATCACGCGGGTGTAGCAGTCGCTGTTGCCGTCACCGACCGGAACTTCGAAGTCGAAATTCTCATAGCCGGAATACGGACGCCATTTACGCACATCGAATTCGATACCGGTGGCACGCAGACCTGCGCCAGTGACGCCCCACTCCAACGCCTCTTTGGCATTGTAGGATGCCACGCCGACGGAACGGCCCTTCAGGATGCTGTTCTTCAACGCAGCCTTGACGTAGGAATCCAGACGTTTTGGCATCCACTCAAGGAACTCGCGCAGCAAGCGATCCCAACCGCGCGGCAGGTCGTGTGCGACACCGCCAATACGGAACCAGGCCGGGTGCATACGGAAACCGGTGATCGCTTCAACCAGATCGTAGATTTTCTGACGGTCGGTAAAGGCGAAGAACACCGGGGTCATCGCGCCGACGTCCTGAATGAACGTACTGATGTACAGCAGGTGGCTGTTGATACGGAACAGTTCGGACAGCATCACGCGGATGGTGTCAACGCGATCCGGCACCTTGATACCGGCCAGTTTCTCAACCGCCAGCACGTAAGGCATTTCGTTCACGCAGCCGCCGAGGTACTCGATACGGTCGGTGTACGGAATGTAGCTGTGCCAGGACTGACGCTCGCCCATCTTCTCGGCGCCACGGTGGTGGTAACCGATATCCGGTACGCAGTCGACAATCTCTTCGCCATCCAACTGAAGAATGATACGGAATGCACCGTGCGCAGACGGGTGGTTCGGACCGAGGTTAAGGAACATGAAGTCCTCGTTCTCGGTGCCGCGCTTCATACCCCAGTCTTCCGGTTTGAAGGTCAGCGCCTCCATTTCCAGATCTTCTTTCTGTTTGGTCAACACAAAGGGATCGAACTCGGTGGCGCGCGCCGGGTAGTCTTTACGCAGCGGGTGGCCTTCCCAGGTTTGCGGCATCATGATGCGCGACAGGTGCGGGTGGCCGTCGAAGGTAATACCGAACATTTCCCAGGTTTCACGCTCATACCAGTTGGCATTAGGGAAAACCTTGGTCGCTGTGGGCACGTGCAGGTCTTTTTCAGACAGCGCCACTTTCAGCATGATGTCACGGTTGCGTTCGATAGAAATCAGATGATAGAAAACAGAAAAATCCGCAGCCGGCAAGCCGTCGCGGTGGGTGCGAAGACGCTCGTCCACGCCATGCAGATCGAACAGCATGACATAAGGCTTCGGCTGTTTTCTCAAAAACGTCATTACTTCCAGTAACTGGTCAGGTTTGACCCATACCACGGGCATTCCGGTACGGGTGGGCTGAACAGTAAAGGCTTCCGGCCCAAAACGGTTGCGCAGTTCGCCAATCACCGGGTCGTCAAGGTGATCTCTGGTTTGCCAGGCCGGCAATGCGTCGTGCGTCGTTGAATCTGTCATAATTTTTTTCACCACACTGAAGGGTTATTTCGCCGCAAGTTCACTTTTCGCTGTGTTAACCAATAGCGCACTAAGATGGACGTTAAATGAACGTCTTAAATCTCGTCAGGCGTCCGAAGGTTGGTCACCGCGATACGCTCGCCGTGTTTACGCTCTCTTTCAGACTGCATGTTGGCGCGGTAAACACCCTGATCGCCGACAACCCAGGACAGAGGGCGGCGTTCTTTGCCAATAGATTCCTGCAACAGCATCAGTGCCTGCATGTAAGCTTCCGGGCGCGGTGGGCAGCCGGGAATGTACACGTCGACCGGCAGGAACTTGTCCACACCCTGTACCACGGAATAGATATCGTACATGCCGCCGGAGTTGGCACAGGCACCCATGGAGATCACCCATTTTGGCTCCAGCATCTGTTCGTACAGACGTTGAATAACCGGGGCCATTTTGGTGAAGCAGGTACCGGCCACCACCATCAGGTCAGCCTGACGTGGCGATGCACGCAGAACTTCAGCACCAAAGCGGGCCACGTCGTGAACGGCGGTAAAGGACGTCACCATCTCCACGTAGCAGCACGAAAGACCGAAGTTATACGGCCAAATAGAGTTTTTACGCCCCCAGTTCACCATGTCATGCAATGCATGTTCGAGTTTACCCATGTAAACCGTGCGGTGAACCTGTTGATCCAGGGGATCGGCGACGACCTCCTGTTTTTGCAGGGGGTAACGGTCGTTCTCACCGTTCGGGTCTATGCGGGTGAGCGTATAGTCCATCTTAATGCCTCGTTTTTAACCGACTACTGCGGATGACTGTTGGTGGCGTTTTTGATTGTGCCTGGCTTGCTCTGGCGTCTGGATCGCACCGGAGTCCAATCCAATGCGCCAATACGCACCAGATAAACCAGCCCAGCCAATAACACCAAAATGAAAATGGCGGCTTCGATAAAGCCTACCCAACCGCTCTCACGTATGGAGACCGACCAGGCATACAGATACAAGGCTTCAACATCGAAAATAACGAAGAACATGGCAACCAGATAGAACTTGGCGGACAGACGCATGCGCGCCGTACCGACCGAGTCGATACCTGATTCAAACGGGGTATGTTTGGCGCGCGCACGGGCTCTCCCGCCCAAGAAGAACGCGCCCATCAGCATTAAACAGCAAAGCCCGATTGCCACGACAAAAAATACGGCGAACGCCCAGTGATGAGCGATAACTTCAGTGGTTGTTGACATACTCTATGCTTACTCATCAAAAGTGGCGTCGATCGCTCTGCTCTTGTTTCTGGCAGTTAGTGCACCACATCGATTTAAGGGAAGGATAAATAAACCACACAAACAAACTGCTATTACAGCAAGTTAGCCAGCGTTTTACTGTGGGCTTTTTACTCCTTTCTATAACCTTTTGTCAACTTTGACAAAAGTATCTACACACTAGTTTACATACTCATCATTTAATTAACATTTGATGCGACCGGCTTAGGCTAAATCGTGTCAGTTAATTGATGTGTAGAAACAGATAGATATAAACCAACATGCTCATTTCAGTTTTACTATACCATTGTCTCAGGAATCTCCTGTTCTTCCACTCACTACCTAGGGGTATTTTTTTGATCCAGGACACGTTTTCAGCATAAACCCTCAAAAAAAGTGTGGCCCTTTAATAATTTTTGTCAATCCCGCCGGTCAAATCGGCCCGCCACAAACTACCAAAATAACCATATTGATTCCAGGCCTTTACCTTTATAATTATTTGTTCAAAAAATAACCGAAAGACTATTTTTTCGTCTGATAACCGTTCTCATTAGCCGTCTTAGAGTAAAACAAATAGTGACTTCGCTTTGAAAATCAATCGAAGCTCTCATAAACTGACTTTTTATCAAATTCAGAGCAAAAAAAACCTCCGCCGAAGCAGAGGTTTTCTTACCCGGTTTAACGCTTTTGGGCGTTATTCCTCATCGTCGACCAGACAGGTGTCATCTTGCAGCGAGGTACCCGGCCCACTGAAGCTGTAGTTGTCGTTGCCGCTCTGCATGGTGCTGAAAATCGCCATCGCCAGCTCATTGCCGCACTGGGTATCCTTGCACAGGCTATATTGAGTATCTGGCAGTGACGGCAGCCCTTCCATCGCACCGAGCACCCGCAGGTCCGGGCTCATCATTTCGATCGGACGAACGGTGATACCCAAACCGGCCTTGCAGGCGGCACGAACGGCGGACAGCGTCGAAGCCACATAGGCAATACGCCATGGGATCCCGGCCTCATCCAGATGTTTGATAGCCATCGAGCGGAACGGACTGGGTTCGTCCATCACCACCAACGGGATCGGTTCACCGGCCTGGAAATGGTAATCCGCAGCGCAATACCACAGGGTTGGCGAAGTACGCAGCACAATGTGCGGGCGATCTGCGGTAGCCATAGTGGTGATCGCCAGATCGACTTCACCGTTTTCCAGCATGTCGATCATGAACGAGCTGGGTTTCACCCGGACATCAATCGCCAGTTTTGGATACACCGAAGTGACGCGGTTAAGCAGGAAAGGCAGGATGGTATCGGCGGTATCATCAGAAGCGCCAATAGTCAGAACACCTTTAATATTGTTGTACATCAGTGAAGTACAGGCTTCGTCGTTGAAGCGCAGGATTTTCCTGGCGTAACCGAGAAGCTGAATACCGTGTTCGGTCAGTAATTTATTGCGCCCATGACGGGCAAACAACTCTTTGCCAACCAGTTGCTCTAACCGCTGCATTTGTTGGCTGACGGCTGATTGAGTACGACAAACGGCGACTGCCGCCGCCGCAAAAGTATTCAAATCAGCAACAGCTACAAAGGTTCTTAGCAGATCGAGGTCGAGATTGAGTATCGGACGATTTGCAGTTGTCATAGTGTTTTCTTCACTTTTTAAATTCTAATTTACAAACTACCCTGGTGTGTTTCTAAGACATCGTTTAAAAGGGACGATGTCAGACATGACAGTACCCCACTCATTAGTGGAGGGCAAAAAAATTACTTTTATTTCGTTACCTCTATCGCCTTTTAAAATGTGATCTATCGAGAATGCTTATACAACGACTAACGTTATAAGTGGTGTAAGTGTTTCATTTTTACCGAACACTATATTTTACTCACTCAGATAGCGGGATTACCACACCAATTGTGCTGCTCAACCTCCGCAGCCAGACTGGCCTGAGCGTCTTCCTATACGCGAAAAAGTAAGAAGTTTCTGTTGTAACAGCCGGTACATTTTTTAATGATATTAATAAATTCAATTAGTAACATTCATCCCGTCAATAACTAAGGAATAACTACTTAAACGCGGCTTAACAGAGAAACTAAAATAGCGCTAATGTGAATTTTATTATGATTCAGTTTGGATCGCAGATGGGCAAGCGACCATCAGACGACTCTGGCATTATCATTTCTTTACATTTTAACTCCGTTAAATCCCCTCTGTGGCTTAACAGTAAAGCCCCTTCCGTTAGCTCAGCGCCGATGGCATGGGCCTTTATACGTCTGCGCACCCCCATCGAATCAGTTTAAATAACTGCAAATCAAATAAAAACAAGAATTAAACACCAATAAAACACTTTAACATTGTTTATCATCCCTGAAATCAACCTCTGAGCCCTTCGTTTGCACCAAAGGCGTGCACAACCCTTCAAAAGCGTCAGCGCCAGGAGTACATTGGGCAGGTTGCGGTGTTCCACGGTAGGAACGCCCCCATCCCAGCAAAAGGCTCAACTTTCTATGTCCCCCATTGAGAAATCCAGCAAACTGGACAACGTCTGTTATGACATTCGCGGCCCGGTGCTCAAAGAAGCTAAACGTCTTGAAGAAGAAGGCAATAAAGTCCTCAAACTGAACATTGGTAACCCTGCCCCGTTTGGTTTTGACGCCCCTGACGAAATCCTGGTCGACGTGATCCGCAATCTGCCCACGGCGCAAGGCTATTCCGACTCCAAAGGGCTCTTCTCGGCACGTAAAGCGATCATGCAGCACTACCAGGCGCGCAACATACGTGACGTGACCGTTGAGGATATCTACATCGGCAATGGGGTTTCCGAGCTGATCGTGCAATCCATGCAGGCGCTGCTCAACAGCGGTGACGAAATGCTGGTGCCGGCGCCGGATTATCCACTGTGGACCGCGGCGGTTTCGCTGTCCGGCGGCAAAGCCGTACATTACCTGTGTGATGAAGAAGCCGGCTGGTTCCCGGATCTGGATGATATCATCAGCAAGATCACCCCACGCACCCGTGGCATTGTGATCATCAACCCGAATAACCCGACCGGCGCGGTCTATAGCAAAGCACTGCTGGAGCAGATTGTTGAGATCGCCCGTCAGCATAACCTGATCATCTTCTCCGATGAGATCTACGACAAGATCCTGTATGACGAAGCCGAGCACCATTCGATCGCAGCGCTGGCACCGGATCTGCTGACCGTCACCTTCAACGGGCTGTCCAAAACTTACCGCGTAGCCGGTTTCCGCCAGGGGTGGATGGTACTGAACGGGCCGAAGAAACATGCCAAGGGCTATATCGAAGGGCTGGAAATGCTGGCGTCGATGCGCCTGTGCGCCAACGTGCCGATGCAGCACGCGATCCAAACGGCGTTGGGCGGTTACCAGAGTATCAACGAATTTATTCAACCCGGCGGCCGTCTGTATGAACAGCGTAACCGCACCTGGGAACTGTTGAACCAGATCCCCGGCGTTTCCTGCGTGAAGCCTCAGGGTGCGTTGTATATGTTCCCGCGCATCGATGCCAAACGCTTTAATATTCATGATGACCAGAAATTGGTGCTGGATCTGCTGCTGCAGGAAAAAGTGCTGCTGGTGCAGGGCAGCGCGTTCAACTGGCCATACCCGGACCACGTGCGTATCGTAACGCTGCCGCGTGTGGACGAACTGGAAATGGCGGTGGGCAAACTGGGTCGTTTCCTGGAAGGCTATCACCAGTAAAAATTAAGCGCGCTCTCGTAATAACCGAAATGCTTCGCGTTGCATCAAGGCGGCAACTGAGCACATCCCCGGGAGCATAGATAGCTATGTGACCGGGGTGGGTGAAGGCAGCCAACAAAGAGGCAGCGTGAAGCATGAAGGATATTTGCATAACCTGCTGCCACTGCTCACAATGGAGTCCTCACTTGCCGTTGTAAAAGAGAGCACCATGAGCCAGAGCCACTTTTTTGCCCATCTGTCACGCTTGAAACTGATTAACCGCTGGCCGCTGATGCGCAATGTCCGCACCGAGAACGTTTCCGAGCACAGCCTGCAGGTGGCATTCGTTGCCCATGCGCTGGCGGTGATCAAAAACCGCAAGTTCAATGGCAACCTGAGCGCCGATCGCGTCGCCCTGCTGGCGATGTACCACGATGCCAGCGAAGTGATTACCGGCGATATGCCGACGCCAATCAAATACTACAATCCGCAGATCGCCCACGAGTACAAGAAGATCGAAAAGATTGCCCAGCAGAAACTGCTGGATATGATCCCGGAAGAATTGCGTAACGACTTCCGCTCGATCCTCGATGAACACTATTATACCGAAGACGAAAAGTTGGTGGTGAAACAGGCCGATGCGCTGTGCGCCTACCTGAAATGTCTGGAGGAGTTATCTGCCGGCAATAACGAATTCAAGCTGGCAAAAGCGCGGCTGGAAAAGACCCTGCAACAACGCAGCAGCCCGGAGATGGATTATTTCATGAAGGTGTTTATCCCCAGCTTCAGCCTGTCACTGGATGAAATCAGCCTGGACTCTTCCCTGTAATTTTCATGGCGCAGCACGCTGCGCCGTTAATCAAAATGCATATAGCCAGGGCACAATAATCACGCTGACCAACATCACCAACAGCGTGAACGGCACGCCGATACGCACGAAATCCCCAAACTTATAATTCCCCGGCCCCAACACCAACGTGTTCACCGGTGAAGAAACCGGCGTCATAAACGCCGCCGAGGCAGCGATGGCAATAATCATGGCGAAGGGATACGGCGAAACGCCCATTTCGCGCGCAGCGGCAATGGCGATCGGTGCCATCAGTACGGCAGTGGCGGTATTGGAGATAAACAGGCCAATAGTGGCGCACAGCGCAAACAGGCACACCAGCATCACCCGCGGCCCGGCATCTCCGGCCACGTCCATTAACCCACGCACGATCAAATCTACCCCGCCGGTTTTTTGCAACGCCTGGGCAAACGGCATCATACCGACAATCAAGATAATGCTCGGCCAGTGTATCGATTTATAGGCGCTTTCCATGTCGATGCAGCGGAACTTGCCCATCAGCAGACAGGCAATCAGCGCGGCGATCGGGTTGGGGATCTCATCGGTCAGCATCATCGCCACCATCAGTGCCAGGCAGAACAAGGCATGCGGCGCCTGGGTGATGGCCGGTGCCACTTCGTCCACTTCGGCCGGCAGATGGAGCACGATAAAATCATGGGTTTTCGCCTGCAACTGGCGGATCGCCTTCCAGTCGCCGATCACCAACAGAATATCGCCCAACGCCAGGGGCTCATCCACCAGCTTGCCAGCCAGGGTTTCGCCATTGCGGCGAATACCGACCACGTTCAAATCATAACGGCTACGGAAAGTGGATTCGCGCAGGCTTTTGCCCAACAACGTTGAATCGGGGATCAACGAGACTTCCGCCATGCCGACGTTACGCGACTGCTCAGAGAAATAATCGCCGCGCAGAACCATCGGCTCCAGCTGCTGCTCGCTGCAGAACTCGCGCAAATCGACCTGGCTGTCCGACATGTCGAGCAGCAGCACATCCCCTTCACGCAGTTCGGTGCTGCCGGACGCGCTGACCATCACCCGCCGGAAGCGCTTCCAGCGTTCAATCCCCACCACGTTGGCACCGTAGCGGGCACGCAGATGCAACTCATCCAGCGAATGACCTACCAGCGGCGAGCCGCTGCGCAGCGCCAGCCGACGGGCACGGCCGGTCAGCTTATAGTCGCGGATCAGATCTCGGAAGGTACGGCGCTGCCAGGTTTCACGCGTTTTATCACCGTCGTCATTGCCCAGCCAGCGCCGCGCCACCAGCATATACCCCACGCCCAGCACCAGCACCGCCAGGCCGACCGGCGTCACGGCAAAGAAGCCAAAGCCGCCAATGCCCTCGCGCACCAGTTCACTGTTCACCACCATGTTCGGCGGCGTCGCCACCAGCGTCATCATGCCGCTAATTAAACCGGCAAAACTCAGCGGCATCATCAACCTGCCGGGGGGAATTTTCATCCGCGCCGCCACGCTGAGCACCACCGGGATAAAGATCGCCACCACGCCTGTCGAACTCATAAAAGCCCCGAGACCGGCCACGGTGACCATCAGCAACATCAGCATCCTGGTTTCGCTACTGCCGGCCACCTTCACCAGCCAGTCTCCCACCTGGTAAGCCACGCCGGTGCGCACCAACCCTTCACCAATCACGAACAGCGCGGCGATCAGGATCACGTTGGGGTCGCTGAAGCCCACCGTGGCCTCCGACAGGGTCAGCGTGCCGCTCAGCACAAAGGCGATGATCACCAGTAACGCCACTACGTCCATACGCAGTTTGTTGGTGGTGAACAGCACGATGGCAATCAACAGTAAACTCAGCACCCACAGTAATTCGCTGTTCAAAACGGCCTCATCCGACAGAGATATCCAAGGGCTTAAAAATTAGCATAAAAAAACCCCGCCGATGCGGGGTCTAATCAATTAGGGTGAAGATAGGGCCGTTATGCCACCAGGCTAATCGTCGCACCCTGCTCGGTTTTACTTACCGCAATCTGTTCAAGCGACGACAGTAACAGATCGACTTGCTCCAGCTTGGGTGCATCGGCCGGCGCATTGACCGCAATCACCTGGCAGCCCGCGGCCAGCCCGGAAAGAATACCTGCGGCGGCGTCCTCCACCACCACACAATCCTGTGGTGCCAACCCCAGGCGCTCGGCGCCCAGTAAATAGGCATCCGGCTGCGGCTTGCCATGCTTCACCTGCTCGGCGGTAATGAACACCTCCGGCTGCGGCAAACCACCGGCGTTACGGCGGGCGCTGGCAACCGGGATCGACCCTGAGGTAACGATCGCCCATGGGATATCGAGGCGATTGAGGCACTCGAGCAAGGCAGCGGCCCCCGGTAATGCCGTGACGCCGTCGGTGTCCTGCGCTTCCACCTGCTCCAGCAGCAGAAATTCCTGCTGAATGGCCGCCTCACTTTCACCCGGCATAAAGTGACGCAACGAAGTAATGGCCTGTTTACCGTGAATAAAATCCAGTACGTCCTGCGGATTAATGCCGCGGCGTTTGGCCCAGTTAATCCAGGCGCGCTCTACCGCCGGCAGTGAATCAACCAACGTCCCATCAAGATCGAACAGAAAACCCTTACACTCCACAGGAAACCTCTTTTAATCAGGCATTGATAATTTGCGCTATCTCTACGGCGCTCAGATGATACTGGCGTGGGCATGACAGCCAGATGGCCAGCATCCGCTGGTACTTTTCCCACATTTTGGTTTGGGCATTAAAGCCGTGGCTGCCGGAATCGAAATGAGTATAGCGCCCTTCCGTGGTCACCAGGAAACGCACATAGCTCAGGTGACGCGCTTCAGTCGCGGCATCAAAACCGAGAAACGCCAGGCGGCGTGCCTCAATTCCCTGTTTTTCTTTCAGGTTGTCCCAGGAAACCTGCAGCGCATGGTGCATTTCCATCACGTTGATAATGGTGCGGCACACGTCTTCGCTCATTTCGCCAAAGTCACGATCCAGCTCGCGCATTTGCAGGCCAAAACCGCGTTCGATAATAGTTTGCAGACGGCGATAACGCTCGGCGTTATCCGGGTCCAGCAGGGTCATCATCTTGTATTGGTTCGACAGGATCAGCCGTTGGGCGTGGGTCATTTCCATCATAATTTCCTCGATAAATTACTTATGGCGGAAGCATCGCACAGCGCAATATCGCAGGAAATCACAACTCGCCGGTTCTTTGATTTAAACCGGGGTTATTGGCCGGAACGGGTAACAAGGCCGCAATCAATGCGGCCATTTTTGAAGTTACAGATCATCCAGGAAGGTTTTATCCAACTGCTTGAAAGCGCGTTTCAGCAGATCCGCCAACGCCTGATAGGTCGGCGTGCCTTCTACCGGCGCGACTGCCTGGCCGGCTTCCTTCAGCTTGTTACGCACTTCATGGAACCATTGCAGCAGCGTTGGCGGCAACGGGGTAACCGAACGGCGCCCCAACCACCACAACCCCTGCATCGGCATGCTGCAGGCGAACAGTGCAGTGGCGATGGCCGGGCCAAGCTGGCCGCCCATGGCTATCTGCCAGGTCAGGGTAAACACCGCCAGCGGCGGCATAAAGCGGACGGCAAAACGGGTGGCACTCGCAACGCGATTCTCCGGAAAGACCGGAGCCAGACGTTTGTCTGACGGCCAGGTTTTCATATAATGCTGCCCGCGCTGGAAGACCTGAAACCAGCTTACGGAACCGGACGGTTTGCTCGTCATCGCGTACCTCAACGTCATAAAGAAAATAAGGACACAGCCAACACAATACTAAAAAAGTTGAAGCTTTAAATTTATTTTGTGTTTGCCTCAGGCTATCGGTATCCTAAGCCGGCCTTTTGGCCGGTAGAAGATGACAAGAATTCTGTCAACTTTTAGCCCTATAAAAATCAAGATTATTTAAACCGCAGAGAAATCATCGGTTTTTTCATCGTCATGTGGTTTGTTCGATTCACATGATGTTAATCATAAATGTCAACGGCATTATGCGCTACGCTTGTTGTCTGATTGACGATTAATTCACCACGTGTTTTGGTCTTTCCTTTAACAACACGAACTATTTAAGTAGGTACTTCCATGTCGAGTAAGCTAGTACTGGTCCTGAACTGCGGCAGTTCTTCCCTGAAGTTCGCTATCATCGATGCTGTCAACGGTGAAGAACACCTCTCCGGCCTGGCCGAATGTTTCCACCTGCCTGAGGCTCGCCTCAAATGGAAGATGGACGGCGCCAAACACGAAGCGGCTTTGGGTGCCGGCGCTGCGCACAGCGAAGCACTGAACTACATTGTTAATACTATTCTGGCACAAAAACCTGAGCTTTCTGCACAGCTGACCGCTATCGGTCACCGTATTGTGCACGGCGGCGAGAAGTTTACCGCTTCTGCCGTGATCAACGACGAAGTTCTGCAGGGTATCAAAGATTCGGTGCCATTTGCACCACTGCATAACCCGGCGCACCTGATCGGTATCGCCGAGGCATTGAAATCCTTCCCTAAACTGGCGGATAAAAACGTTGCCGTGTTCGACACCGCATTCCACCAGACCATGCCGGAAGAATCCTACCTGTACGCCCTGCCGTACAGCCTGTACCGCGACCACAGCGTTCGTCGCTATGGCGCACACGGCACCAGCCACTTCTACGTCACTCAGGAAGCGGCCAAGGCCCTGAACAAGCCGGTTGAAGAAGTCAACCTGATCACCTGCCACCTGGGCAACGGCGGTTCCGTTACCGCAGTGCGCAACGGCAAATGCGTTGACACCTCCATGGGTCTGACCCCACTGGAAGGCCTGGTCATGGGCACCCGCAGTGGTGACATCGATCCGGCCATCATCTTCCACCTGCACGACTCCCTGGGCATGAGCGTTGATCAAATCAACAAAATGCTGACCAAAGAGTCCGGTCTGCTGGGCCTGACCGAAGTCACCAGCGACTGCCGTTATGTTGAAGACAACTACGAAAGCAAAGCCGACGCCAAACGTGCGATGGACGTATTCTGCCACCGCCTGGCCAAATACATCGGTGCCTACAGCGCACTGATGGACGGCCGTCTGGACGCGGTTATCTTCACCGGCGGTATCGGTGAAAACGCCGGTATGGTGCGTGAGCTGACCCTGAACAAACTGGGCCTGCTGGGCTTCGAGATTGACCACGAGCGCAACATGGCTGCTCGCTTCGGTAAATCCGGTGCCATCACCAAAGACGGTAGCCGTCTGGCGCTGGTTATCCCGACCAACGAAGAGTTGGTCATCGCGCAAGACGCATCCCGTCTGACCGCGTAACGCACTCCGACACCGTCAGCCCAGGCTGACGGTGCTGTTTTAGCCTTCATACTTGAAGCCGCAGCCACGTTGACTGCACGCGTTCACCCTGGTCATTTAGTTATCTAAACTCCCAGGCCTCATGCGTTTGCCGCCTAGCTGCAACTTCAATTATTTTGGCTATAGCCTCATGTTAAATCGTGAAGAGGACTATTCTGTGTCACGTACTATTATGTTGATCCCCACTGGCACCAGCGTCGGCCTGACCAGCGTCAGCCTGGGTGTCATTCGCTCCATGGAGCAAAAAGGCGTTAGCCTGAGCGTATTCAAACCTATCGCACAGCCACGTACTGGCGGCGATTCGCTCGACCAGACCACCACCATCATCCGCAGCAGCAACTCCACCATCACGGCGGCAGAACCACTGCGCATGAGCTACGTTGAGGGCCTATTGAGCTCCAACCAGCAAGACGTGCTGATGGAAGAGATCGTGGCTCGCTACCACGAGAACACCAAAGACGCAGAAGTGGTGCTGATCGAAGGCCTGGTGCCGACCCGTAAGCACCAGTTCGCCAACGCGCTGAACTATGAAATCGCCAAAACGCTGAATGCGGAAATCGTCTTCGTGCTGGCGCTGGGCAACGATTCCCCGGCACAGTTGAAAGAGCGTATCGAACTGGCGCGCAGCAGCTTCGGCGGCAGCAAAAACAAAAACATCACCGGCGTGATCATCAACAAGCTGAACGCCCCGGTTGACGAGCAGGGCCGCACCCGTCCTGACCTGTCCGAAATCTTCGACGATTCCACCAAGGCCAGCGTGACCAACGTTGACCCGGCGCAGCTGTTCGCCAACAGCCCGCTGCCAGTACTGGGTTGCGTGCCGTGGAGCTTCGATCTGATCGCCACCCGCGCTATCGACATGGCCCGTCACCTGAAGGCCTCTGTGGTCAATGAAGGCGACATCATGACCCGCCGCGTGAAGTCGGTGACTTTCTGTGCGCGCAGCATCCCGCACATGCTGGAACACTTCCGTCCGGGTTCACTGCTGGTAACTTCGGCAGACCGACCTGACGTGCTGGTTTCTGCCTGTCTGGCAGCAATGAATGGCGTAGAGATCGGCGCTATCCTGCTGACCGGTGGCTATGCCATCGACGAACCTATCAGAAAGCTGTGTGAACGTGCCTTCCAGACCGGCCTGCCGGTATTTATGGTTGAAACCAACACCTGGCAGACCTCGCTCAGCCTGCAAAGCTTTAACCTCGAAGTGCCGGCGGATGACCACCAGCGCATCGAGAAAGTGCAGAACTACGTGGCCAGCCACATCAACGCCGAGTGGATCGAGTCTCTGACCGCCACCTCCGAGCGTTCACGTCGTCTGTCACCACCAGCGTTCCGTTACGAGCTGACCGAACTGGCACGTAAAGCCGGCAAACGCATCGTGCTGCCTGAAGGCGACGAACCACGTACCGTGAAAGCGGCGGCTATCTGTGCCGAACGTGGTATCGCAGAATGCGTGCTGTTGGGTAATCCGGAAGAGATCCAGCGCGTTGCTGCCGCTCAGGGCGTTGAACTGGGCAAAGGCATCGAGATTGTTGATCCGGTCGCCGTCCGCGAACAGTATGTGCCGCGTCTGGTTGAGCTGCGCAAGAGCAAGGGCATGACCGAAGTGGTTGCGCGTGAGCAACTGGAAGACAACGTGGTTCTCGGCACCCTGATGCTGGAGAAAGGCGAAGTTGACGGGCTGGTTTCCGGCGCGGTTCACACCACCGCCAACACCATTCGTCCACCGCTGCAGCTGATCAAAACCGCACCGGGCAGCTCGCTGGTGTCCTCCGTGTTCTTCATGCTGCTGCCTGACCAGGTTCTGGTGTACGGCGACTGTGCGATCAACCCGGATCCAACCGCCGAGCAGCTGTCTGAGATCGCCATTCAGTCAGCCGACTCTGCTGCCGCCTTCGGCATCGAACCACGCGTAGCGATGATCTCCTACTCCACCGGTAACTCAGGTGCAGGCAGCGACGTTGAAAAAGTGCGTGAAGCAACCCGCCTGGCGCAGGAAAAACGTCCTGACCTGATCATCGACGGTCCGTTGCAGTATGACGCCGCGATCATGGCTGACGTAGCCAAGTCCAAGGCACCTAACTCGCCGGTTGCAGGCCAGGCTACCGTGTTCATCTTCCCGGATCTGAACACGGGTAACACCACCTACAAAGCGGTACAGCGTTCTGCTGATCTGGTGTCCATCGGGCCAATGCTGCAAGGCATGCGCAAGCCGGTGAACGACCTGTCGCGTGGCGCACTGGTAGACGATATCGTTTACACCGTGGCGCTGACCGCCATCCAGTCTTCCCAGGCTGATGCAGCAGCAGCCAAAGCCTGATAATTTCTGAATTATCAGATAAAAAAAACCGGTCAATTGACCGGTTTTTTTATTTGCGCGAACACATCAGGCATTTTCATCGCTATCGCGTAGCGGCTTGCCATAAGCCTGTTCGTTGTTGCGCGTCAGCCACAGCGACAGCGCTTTTAGCGAATCCGGCGTGAATTCGTCGCAGCGTGCGGTGATTTCTTCCGGCGTCAGCCAGCTCACCTCAACCACTTCTTCTTCCTGCAGGGCAAACGGGCCGTGCGATACGCAACTGAACAATGCGCCCCATACCCGGCACTGATCTTCTTCGAAGTAGAACAGGCCGTGTTCGGCGAAAGGCACGCCGGCAATGCCCAGCTCCTCTTCCGCTTCGCGACGGGCAGAATCCAGCACGTTCTCGCCGCTCTGTACTACCCCACCCGCAGTGGCGTCCAGCCAGCCCGGATAGAAATCTTTAATATCGGTGCGACGCTGCACCAGAATTTTTCCCATTCCATCATGCACCACAATATAGGTAGCACGATGACGCAGCCGTTGGGCACGCATCTGTTGGCGACTGGATTGAGCAATCACTTCGTTTTGCTCGTTGACGATATCAACCCACTCGGTATCTGCAGCCTGATCCTGTTCCGCCATCCTCTAAAACCTTCTATTTTGGCGCGATGCATCCCGCGCACTGGTTAATCAATGAGTGTTTTTCAAAGATTTTTATTGTGTGTGTATAAATTAGTGCGTTAATGCCACCTCTGCAACAGCCTTGCCGCCGAGCAAAGTGACCACACTTAAAACGCCGTCCTCCAGTATGCCATAGCTGGCAGGAAAGCCCCCTTTCGGAATGCTGACCGAGCCTGGATTAAAGCAGTAAATATCCCCCTGCCGTTCCGCCTGCGGCAAATGGCTGTGTCCATAGACCAGCACATCACCGGCAGATAACGGTGGCAGTGCCGAGGGATGATAAAGGTGACCGTGGGTTAAAAACAATCGTCTTTTTTGTAATAGCACCTGCTGCCAAGACGCAGTGATAGGGAAAGACAGTAGCATCTGATCGACTTCACTGTCGCAGTTGCCGCGAACGGCGATGATCTTGTCGCTATAGCGATTCAATTGTTCGGCAACCTGCGCTGGCTGATACCCCAGCGGCAGTGCATTGCGCGGCCCATGATTCAGCAAATCACCCAGCAGGATCAGCCAGTCGGCGCCGCTTTGTTCAAAACGCGCCAACAGGCTTTCGGTGGCGGGAAGCGAACCATGTATATCCGAGGCAAATATCAGCTTCATAACCTTGTCCCTGATAAGCAAATAGGCCCTATTTTAGCGCGCCATCGCTGCGCGACAACCCACAGATGTGCCTGCAGAAAATTGTAATGCATCTTGTGGCGATAGCATCGGACGAATCTCACATAGCCTGCTATTCTTAGCTGCTATTGTTGGTACCCTATATAAAGATCTCTGATATACCTTTGTGCGCGGCGAAGACCGCAACAACGTGTAATGACTTACAGATCACCTTACCGCAGGAGGCAACATGATTGACCTGTATTACGCGCCTACTCCCAATGGTCACAAAATTACCCTGTTTCTGGAGGAGGTTGGCTTACCCTACCGTATCCACCGCGTAAATATCAGCGCCGGCGATCAGTTCAAGTCGGATTTTCTGAGCATTTCACCCAACAACAAAATTCCGGCGATCGTCGACCATCAGCCGGTCGATGGCGGTACGCCAATCAGCCTTTTCGAATCCGGCGAAATTCTGCTGTATCTGGCGGAGAAAACCGGCAAGCTGCTGAGCAAAGGGCTACGCGAGCGTGCAGCCACGCTACAGTGGCTGTTCTGGCAGGTGGCGGGCTTTGGGCCGATGCTGGGGCAAAACCACCACTTCAACCACTACGCGCCGCAGCCGGTGCCCTATGCCATCGAACGTTATCACCTGGAAACCAAACGTCTGTATGCGGTACTGGAAGCCGAGCTGCAAAAGCACCCTTATCTGGGCGGTGACAACTACAGCATTGCCGATATCGCCACTTATCCCTGGGTAGTGTCACACCCGCGTCAGCGCATCGATCTGGCGGATTATCCGGCGGTACGCAACTGGTTCGAACGCATCAGCAACCGCCCGGCAACCGAGCGTGCCTACAAGCTGGCTGAGCAGGGTTAATTTTCCGACTCCCCGGCCTCCGGGGAGTTTCCCCCGGCTCGTTATCATTTCCCTGCTTTCCGTGTATTCTGAGCACCAATAATCAGACCTGTGGAGATTCTCTGATGTCATTCAGTCAACCCGACGCCATTATTCGTATAAAAAATCTGCGGTTGCGTACATTCATCGGTATCAAGGAAGAAGAAATCAACAACCGTCAGGACATCCTGATTAACGTGGTGATCCACTACCCGGCGGATAAGGCGCGCGACAGTGAAAATATCGACGACGCGCTCAACTACCGCACCATCACCAAGGCCATCATTCGTCACGTGGAAGATAACCGCTTCGCCCTGCTGGAAAAATTAACTCAGGATGTGCTCGATATCGTGAAACAACACGCCTGGGTAACCTATGCTGAAGTGGAGATAGATAAACTATTGGCCCTGCGCTACGCCGACTCGGTTTCGATGACCATGAGCTATCGCCGGGCCTGAAAACCACCGTTTCAGGGAGAATCGACCATGCGAGTCCTGATAACCGGCGCCACAGGATTGATAGGGAGCAGCCTGACGCAACGGCTGCTGGGCCTTTCTCATCAAATTACGGTGCTGAGCCGCAACGTGCAACGCGCACGTGAGCGCTTTGGCGAGCAGGTCAGCTACTGGTCAACGCTGCAGGACAAGCCCTCACTGGACGGTTTTGACGCCGTCATCAACCTGGCCGGTGAGCCTATCGCCGACAAGCGCTGGAGCAAAGCGCAGAAAGAACGCCTGTGCCACAGCCGCTGGGATCTGACCGAACAATTGGCCAAGCTGATTAACGCCGCTAGCACACCGCCCGGCGTGCTGATTTCCGGTTCCGCAACCGGCTATTATGGCGATCAGGGCCAGGCGGTAGTCACCGAAGACGAAGCCCCGCATGACGAGTTCACCCATCAGCTGTGCCAACGCTGGGAGTCTCTGGCGCTGCAAGCGCAAAGCGAGGCTACCCGCGTCTGTCTGCTTCGTACCGGCGTGGTGCTGGCAGCCAAAGGCGGCGCGTTGGCTAAAATGTTACCGCCATTCCGCCTTGGACTGGGCGGCCCCATAGGCGACGGCCGCCAATATCTGCCGTGGATCCACCTGGAAGACATGGTCGACGGCATCGTCTATTTACTGAATCACCACACCCTGCAAGGGCCATTTAATATGGTGGCCCCTTACCCGGTTCACAACGAACAGTTTGCCGCTCAGTTCGCCAACGTGCTCGACCGACCTGCGTTTTTACGCGTGCCGGCCTTTGCCATGCGTTTATTGATGGGTGAAGCGGCGGTATTGGTGCTGGGTGGGCAACGAGCGGTACCGAAAAGGCTGGAAGAAGCCGGTTTCAGCTTCCGCTTTTTGGAGTTGGAACAGGCATTGGATGATGTGATTAATCAGCGGGGCGCAGCCCGCTGAAGAGCCTATTGGGGCCAGAAAGTTCTGGCCCCAAAAACCCATTATTTTAACGCGCCGGAAAGGAACTGCTGCAGGCGAGGACTTTTCGGATTGCCGAACAGCTCAGCCGGTGGCCCCTGTTCTTCGATCAACCCTTTGTGCAGGAAGATCACGTGGCTGGAAACATGGCGTGCAAACTCCATTTCGTGCGTCACCACCACCATGGTTTTGCCTTCTTCCGCCAGCTTCTGCATGATGCGCAGCACTTCGCCCACCAGTTCCGGATCCAGTGCCGAGGTCGGTTCGTCAAACAACAACACCTCCGGTTCCATCGCCAACGCCCGTGCGATCGACACGCGCTGTTGCTGGCCGCCGGACAGGTGCACCGGATATTTACCACGGGCACGCTCGTCGATCCCCACCTTGTCCAGATAACGTATCGCGCGCTCACGCGCCTCGGTCTTGCTTAGCCCCAGAACCTGCACCGGTGCCTCCATCACGTTCTCCAGCACCGTCATGTGGCTCCACAGGTTAAAATGCTGGAACACCATGGTCAGGCGAGTGCGCAGTAACTGCAGTTGTTTCTTATCGAAGACCTTGAGCTGGCCGTCCTTGTCGCGCACCATGCGAATATCTTCGTTGTTCAGGCTGATGGCGCCTTCACTTGGCTTCTCCAGGAAGTTAATGCAGCGCAAAAAGGTACTTTTACCGGAGCCGGAAGACCCGATGATGCTAATCACATCCCCTGCGTTGGCCGCCAGCGAGACGCCTTTCAGCACTTCGTGCTCGCCATAGCGTTTATGCAGTTCGGTGACGGCTAATTTATTCTCAGACATAGTAGGTTCCCGTCATTATCAGTGATTAACGTGTGCCATCCAGCGCTTTTCCGCCTTGCGGAACAGGCTGATTAATCCGTAAGAGATGATCAGATACAGCACCGCTGCAATGCCAAAGGCATAGAACGGCTGGTAGGTCGCCGCATTGATATCTCGCGCTATCTTCAGCAGGTCAGGCACGGTGGCGGTGAACGCCAGCGCGGTCGAGTGCAGCATCAGGATCACTTCATTGCTGTAAGCCGGCAGCGCGGTGCGCAGTGCTGAAGGCAAAATGATACAGCGGTACATTTTGAAGCGAGAGAAACCGTAAGCATTGGCCGCTTCGATTTCACCGTGCGACACCGAGCGTATCGCCCCGGCGAAGATCTCGGTGGTGTAGGCACAGGTGTTCAGCGTTAGCGCCAAAATGGTGCAATTAAGCCCGCTGCGGAAGAAGGCGTTGAGGAAGTCTGTCCCACGCACGATTTCCAGGCTGTACATACCGGAGTAAAACACCAGCAACTGCACGTACAGTGGCGTACCACGGAATATATAGGTGTAGAGCCACACGGGGAAACGCACCCAGGTGATGGAGGAAACGCGTGCCACCGCCATCGGGATCGCCAGCAAACCGCCCATTACCACCGAGGAAATCAGCAGCCACAGGGTGACGGCGACCCCGGTGAAACGGTAACCGTCGCTCCACAGCAGCGATTGCCAATACTGTTGTAAAATTTCGATCATAGCTCAGCCCTCCGGACGCCCAGGGAATAACGCCGTTCAAGCCACAGCAGCACACCGTTGGAAACGGTAGTGAACACCAGATAAACCACACCGGCCACGATCGCAAAGAAGAACGGCTGATAGGTGCCTTTACCGGCCAATTGAGTAGCTTTCACCACGTCATTGAGGCCCAGAATAGACACCAGCGCCGTGGCCTTCAGGATCACCTGCCAGTTGTTGCCTATGCCCGGCAGGGCAAAGCGCATCATCGCAGGGAACAGAATGCGGCGGAAAATTTGTGAACCGGTGAAGCCGTAGGCCGTTGCCGCTTCGATCTGCCCCTTCGACACCGCCATATAGGCACCGCGAAAGGTTTCAGTGAAATAGGCACCGTAAATAAACCCGAGGGTGATGATGCCCGCGCTGAGCGGATCAATATCGATTTGCGAGAAGCCAAGCAGTTCGGTGAGGTTGTTGAGCGCAATTTGCAGGCCGTAGAAAATCAGCAGCATCAGCACCAGATCGGGTACGCCACGGATCAGCGTGGTATAAGCGCCAAACACGGTAGAAAGCAGGCGATTTTGGGAAAGCTTGCCGCCGGCACCGATCAAACCGATGACCAGCGCCAGCAGTACGGAACTGAGGGCCAGCTCCAGCGTCACCAGAGCCCCCTCTAATATCAATTGGGAATAGCCTTGCAGCATTTACTTCACCCTGTCGTCATTGGATCCCGAACCATCGGGGCCGGCGGGCCAGCCCCGTAGTCACAACATGGAACGGTATGCGGCATTAACCGCCGTAGACGTCAAAGTCGAAATATTTCTTCGCATACTTGTCGTAAGTGCCGTCTTTGCGCATTTCAGCAAAGGCTTTATCCAGCGCCGCCTTCAGTTCGGTATCGGTCTTGCGCAGGCCCATTCCGGTGCCCACGCCGAAGAATTTGTCATCCTTCACCGATTCACCGGCAAAAGCATAGTCCTTGCCTGGAGGCTGTTTCAGGAAGCCATCGCTGCCTGCCACTTCATCCTGGAAGGCGGCATCGATACGGCCGGATGCCAGGTCGGCGTACACCAGATCCTGGTTCTGATAAGGCACGACAGTGATGCCCTTAGGCTGCCACATGGCGTTGGCATAGGCTTCCTGGGTGGTCCCCTGCAGCACGCCGACGCTCTTGCCTTTCAGCGCATCTACGGTAGGCAACAGCTTGGAACCTTTCGGCGCGATCAGGCGGGCGTTGGCGGCATACAGCTTGTCGGTGAAGGCAATTTCCTGCTGGCGTTTTTCGGTGATCGACAAAGAAGAGATGATGGCGTCAATTTTCTTCGCCTTCAGGGACGGGATCAGCGCGTCAAAATCGCTTTCCACAAAGGTACATTTAGTATTTATGCGTTTGCACAGCTCTTTGGCCAGATCGATATCAAAACCGACCAACTCGCCCTTGGCATTTTTGGATTCAAAGGGTGCATAGGTCGGATCGGTGCCGATCTTCAGCGTTGATGGTACTGCGGCAAATGCGCTGCTTGCCGCGCTTAAAGCCAAGACTAAAGGAAGAACCTTAACCAGCTTTTTCATAAATCACCCTCAAATTGATTTTTTGATGCCACTGCGGGCATTACTTTTCCACCAAATCAATTTGCAGTAATCGTGCCACATTTGTTGCTGTAGGCGGAGGGAACGGCTCCGGCCTTCACAAAACTGTTTCCTGGGACGATAACCGCAAAATTAAATCGGCCAGTGTTGGCCGCGCCACGGGCAATGGATAAATACCAGAGCCTTGAAACAGTGAGCGTGATGAAGTGGGATCATTATGGTGCATGCGCCGCCCTAATTCAGTGCGGTGTTGCACAAATGTGCCAAATTGGGGAGAAATTTGTTAATTGGCACCTTGCCAGCGGGCAAATAAATCTTGCGGTAATTCAATGTCAAACTGATCGACCACCCGGTTTACCGTTTGATCGATGATGTCTTCTACGCTGGCAGGACGATGATAAAACGCCGGTACCGGCGGCATAATCACTGCGCCCATTTCCGCCGCCTGAGTCATCAGACGCAAATGGCCAAGATGTAACGGGGTTTCGCGTACGCACAGCACCAACCGGCGGCGTTCTTTCAGCACCACGTCGGCGGCACGCGTCAGCAGACCGTCACTGTAGCTATTGGCAATACCGGATAAGGTTTTGATTGAACAGGGCAAAATCACCATGCCGGCCGTTTTGAACGAACCGGAAGAAATGCTGGCGCCAATATCGCGCGAGTCATGCACCACATCGGCCAGCGCCTGCACTTCACGCAGGCTGAGATCGGTTTCCAGCGACAGCGTCTGTCGCGCCGCATTACTCATCACCAAATGGGTTTCCACCTCTGCGACGTCACGCAATACCTGTAGCAGACGCACGCCATAGATTGCGCCGCTGGCGCCGGAAATACCGATGATGAGTCGTTTCATAAAGCTGGCCTCTGCCAAGGAAAAAATAGGATCAGGCAGACTTTGCCGCAATGGGGCTGCATAAGCAAGTCAGGGAGGGATAATGCACCGCAGAGAACGCCGCGGTGCACTGTTTTGGTCAAGGGGGGGAAATTAACCTTCGTTGTGCATTTCCAGATTCTCCGCTTCGGTCTGACCACGTATTTCTTTGGCGTCGTCATTACGCAGCGATTCCAGATACTCAAGGTAGCTCTGGTCGACGTCTTTGGTGACGTAGATACCGTTGAATACCGAGCACTCGAACTGGGTGATGTCCGGGTTCTCTTCGCGTACCGCTTCAATCAGATCGTCCAGGTCCTGGAAGATCAGACCATCGGCACCGATGATCTGGCGGATTTCGTCTACTTCACGGCCATGAGCAATCAGTTCATTGGCACTCGGCATGTCGATGCCGTAGACGTTAGGGAAGCGAATTTCCGGCGCAGCGGAAGCCAGGTAAACTCGTTTCGCCCCGGCGTCACGCGCCATCTCCACGATCTGCTCTGAAGTGGTGCCGCGCACGATGGAATCATCCACCAACAGCACATTCTTGTCGCGGAACTCGGCACGGTTGGCGTTCAGCTTGCGACGTACCGACTTACGGCGCGCCTGTTGGCCCGGCATAATAAAGGTGCGGCCGACATAGCGGTTCTTCACAAAACCCTGACGGTACGGCTTATCCAGGATACGCGCGATTTCCAACGCGATATCACAGGACGTTTCCGGGATTGGGATCACCACGTCGATGTCCAAATCTTCCCACTCGCGGGCAATCTTCTCACCCAACTTCTGCCCCATGCGCACGCGTGCGCTGTAGACCGAAATCTTGTCCATAAAGGAGTCCGGACGAGCGAAATAGACGTATTCGAACAGGCACGGGTTGGTTTTCGGGTTCTCTGCGCACTGACGAGTGAACAGTTGGCCCTTCTCGGTGATATACACCGCTTCGCCCGGCGCCACATCACGCAAGAACTCGAAGCCCAGCGTATCGAGTGCGACGCTCTCGGAAGCCACCATATATTCATTGCGGCCATCTTCAAGCTGACGCTTGCCGATCACCAGCGGGCGGATACCGTTAGGGTCACGGAATGCCAGCAGACCGTGACCGATGATCATCGCTACGCAGGCGTAAGCGCCACGCAGTTGCTGATGCATGGCGGCAACGGCGGTGAAAATGTTGTCGGATTCCAGCGGATAATGTTGGAAACGATCCAGCTCACTGGCCAGTACGTTCAGCAGGATCTCGGAATCGGAGGTGGTGTTGATATGGCGGCGGCCGCTTTCAAACAGCTTTTGGCGCAGCTCATGGGCGTTGGTCAGGTTGCCGTTGTGGGCCAGCGTCAGGCCGAACGGCGAGTTTACATAGAAGGGTTGAGCCTCTGAGGCACTGGAGCTGCCAGCCGTCGGGTAGCGCACATGGCCAATCCCCATGTTGCCCTGCAAGCGCTGCATATGGCGTGCCTCAAACACATCCTTCACCAGACCGTTTGCCTTACGCAGACGGAACCCATTATGGGCATCTATGGTGACGATGCCTGCGGCATCCTGGCCACGGTGCTGAAGCACCATCAACGCATCATAAATCGACTGGTTTACCGGCATAAAACCGGCGATACCGACAATACCGCACATGTTGTCTTTTCCTCATCAGCGCTACCGCCCCGGTAAATGGGTCGGCAAGAAACTCGACGTGCTCTGCAGGTAGTCAAAGAACCACCTGATGATGTAACTGAACTGGGGGATCAGCTGCGACTGTTTCCAGTCGGTACTTTGTGAGAAACCGGTAAAGGTATCCAGGAAAAACAGTATCGCCGAAACGATCAACACGCCGCGCAGTGCGCCAAAACAGACGCCCAGCACCCGGTCGGTACCTGATAACCCGGTTTTCTCTACCAGTGAGCTAATCACATAGTTAACAATAGCGCCTACGATCAGGGTCGCGATAAACAAGATGGCAATCGCGATGCCGTTTCGCACCAGTTCATCTTCAAAACGAGTGAAGTAGACTGCAAGGTAAGAGTAGAAATGGCTGGCAACAAAAAACGCACATCCCCATGTCACAAGTGACAATGCTTCGCGAACAAACCCTCGGATCAGGCTCACCAGAGCCGAAAATCCAATCACCGCTATAATGACGTAATCAATCCAGACCATGAACTATTCCAATGATGAATCGCCCCTGCATCCATTTCGCGGCGAATTCTAACAGAAAACGTAAACGTTTGCGTAGGGGTTTTCCTGCCCCGCTACAAATAAAAAGCGGCGATAACAAAATTCCCAATCGCCGCGCCTACATAGGCCATTTCAGCTACGAAAGGCACATTATTTTTAATGATTATATCGGCATGTATCGATTATGGGGCACAGCATACTGCGCCCCATAATCTTAACGTACGCCGTACGGCTTCACCTGACCGCTCAAACCACTGATCGAGTTCAACGCGGACAGCGAAGACTGCAGCTTCTGTTTTGAGGCATCCGGGCCGACGTAGATCCGGGTGATCTGACCCTGTACCGGCGTTGATGGCACGGTAAAGGCGCGGTAGCCGGACAGCCTGAGCGATGCCACCACCTCGTTCACCTTGGCAGCGTTCTTCAGCGCACCGAGCTGCACCACATAAGCCTGCCCTGCCGGCGCTTTCTCTTCCGCCGGTTTCTGCACGGGTGCAGGCTCAGGCTTGGGTACTGGCGTTGGCTCAGGTTTCACCACCGGCTTCGTCTCCACCGGTTTGGGTTGCGGTACCGGTTTTGGCTTCACTTCCACCGGTTTGGTTTCTACCGGTTTAGGCTTCACCTGCGGCTGCGGCGTCGGTTGTGGACGGGTTTCGACCGGCGGGTTCACCAACGTCGGCTGCTGCGTCGGCTGGCGGACAGCCTGCTGCGCTGCTGCCTCATTGGCCGCCTGCTGCTCTACCAGTGCGCCTGCCCCTTCCGGCGGCTGTGCCGGCAGCGGTTGGCTTACCGGCGGCACGACGTCGTTTTCTTCCACATCACCGGCCTTCGGCACCAATGGAATTGCGGCGAATTCGTCCTCATAATGTTTCTTTTTACCGTCCAGCAGCCCTGGCAGGATAATCACCCCCAGCGCGACCAAAATCACGGTACCGACCAATCGGTTTTGAAATTTACTTGCCACTCACACTCCCCACTCGTCTAACGCCGCCATAACCTGTGCAACGGTGTGGAACGATCCACAGACGATCACAATATCCTGAATATCTGCGTCCTGCATAGCCTGACGCCAGGCAGTTTCGACATCGGCAAACTGCCGCGGTTCCGTCAAATATTGCGCCAACAGTTCGACGCTGGCCCCGCGCGGTCCGTCCAGCGGCGCGCAATACCACTCATCGACCTGCTCACTCAGACAGGCCAGCGTACCGGCGATGTCTTTATCCGACAACATCCCCACCACCGCACGTACCTTGCCGCCATTGCGCGGTAAGGTCGCCAGACGCCCGGCCAGGTAACCTGCCGCGTGGGGGTTATGCGCCACGTCGAGGATTAGCATCGGATCGCGTCGCACAATCTGGAAACGTCCAGGCAATGTCGCCTGCTGCAAGCCGGTAAAGATTGCCCGCTCATCAATTTCCAACGCAGAAAAATGCAGCGCCGCCAGTGCCGTTGCCGCATTGGCTAACGGCACGTTGGGCATCGGCAAATCGGTCAGCAAGGTACCGCCGCCTTGCCACTGCCAGCGTTCGCCCTGCTCGCTGAAGCTCCAGGCATCGCCACGGCGATACAGTTGGGCACCCAGCGTTTCTGCTACCTGCCCAATGGTGGCCGGCATATCCGGTTCACCCACCACCGCCGGTCTGCCGCTGCGGAAGATCCCGGCCTTTTCACGGCCAATGCTTTCGCGATCGTTGCCCAGCCAGTCGGTATGATCCAACGCGATGCTGGTCACCACCGCCACGCTCGGATCGACGATATTGGTCGCATCCAGACGGCCGCCGAGTCCGACTTCCAGGATCACCACGTCAAGCTTAGCCTGTTTGAACAGTTGCAGCGCCGACAGGGTGCCGAATTCGAAGTAGGTCAGTGAAGTATCACCCCGGCCCGCTTCAATGGCGGCGAACGAGCGGCAGTGTTCGGCCTCGCTCAGTTCATCGCCCTGAATACGTACCCGCTCGGTATAACGCACCAGGTGCGGCGAGCTGTAGACGCCAACGCGCAAACCGGCCGCCATCAGGATGGTTTCTAGGGTGCGACAGGTGGTGCCTTTGCCATTGGTACCGGCTACGGTAAATACCGTCGGTGCAGGAGTGAGTAAATCAAGATGCGCCGCAACGCGCTGTACGCGTTCCAGGCCGAGTTCGATCGCCTGGCTGTGCAGACGTTCCAGATAGAAAAGCCACGAGCTCAATGGCGACGTGGCTTGGGGAATTTGGTGGTTTTGCATGAGTCCCGTCACTGAACTTGGGTTCATTAATCCATCAGGGCACCACCCTCACCGCGGTAAAGGCGATGCTCTCCGTTATCAGCCGTCATTTAGCCACAAAATGGCGGCTGAACCCCGCGCCGATGGATACCGGCGCGGGGAACTTATTGCTCTCAGGCGTCGGCCTGATTTTCCTGCTCGGACAACGGCGCGGCTTCATCGAAATGCGGCTGCGGCTGGTTGGTCAGCTTGGAAAGGATACTCGCCAGAGTCTGGCGCATTTCCGGACGGCGTACGATCATGTCGATCGCGCCTTTTTCAATCAGGAACTCACTGCGCTGGAAGCCCGGCGGCAGTTTTTCACGCACCGTCTGCTCGATAACGCGTGGGCCGGCAAAGCCGATCAGCGCTTTCGGCTCGGCGATATTGATATCACCCAGCATAGCCAGACTGGCGGAAACGCCACCCATGGTCGGGTCGGTCAGTACCGAAATGTACGGCAGACCGCGTTCCTGCAGTTTCGCCAGTGCGGCACTGGTTTTCGCCATCTGCATCAGCGACATCAGCGCTTCCTGCATACGGGCACCGCCACTGGCTGAGAAACACACCAGCGGACAGTTGTCTTCCAGCGCCTGCTCAACCGCACGCACAAAGCGCGCGCCGACCACGGACGACATGGAACCGCCGATAAAGGCGAATTCGAACGAAGCAGCGACAATCGGCATGCCGTACAGCGTGCCTTTCATTACTACCAGCGCGTCTTTTTCACCGGTCGCTTTCTGTGCGGCAACCAGGCGGTCTTTATACTTTTTGGAATCCTTGAACTTCAGAACGTCTTTCGGCTCCAGTTCGCTGCCCAGCTCCACTTCACTGCCTTCATCGAGCAGGGTATGCAGACGCATACGCGCAGTCATGCGCATGTGGTGGTCGCATTTCGGGCACACTTCCAGATTACGCTCCAGCTCGGCGCGGTAGAGAACCTGACCGCAGCTATCGCATTTAGTCCAGACCCCTTCAGGAATACTTGCCTTGCGGGTTTGGGTGATATTGCTCTTGTTAAGAATTCGTTCAATCCAGCTCATCGATGACCTTTCTGTTTGAACCTGGCAGACGCCAGTCCGCTGTTCATGCTTTAACAATCCCCCCGAGAACACCAATGAAAAAATGCCTGAGCAAAACGCGGCATGCGCGCGAGCAAGGCACAGGTTTCAAGGTTGTTAACAGGAACAGACCATAAATGTCGCTCATTAAACCATATCGGCCCGACTCTGTGGACAAAAAACTGGTCGAACCGACAGGTTAAGCGATGTTTTTACTGTTTTTGCTGGCGGGCAGCCGCACGCTTATGGCGCCAAATTTCAATGACACCCGGCAGAATTGAAACAATGATGATACCCACGATCAACAGTTTCAGGTTTTCCTGCACGATCGGCAGATCGCCGAAGAGGTAGCCAGCATAAGTGAAGAGCAGCACCCAAACCAGTGCACCAATCACGTTGTAGGCGGCAAAATGGCGATAGGACATATGCCCCATACCAGCAACGAACGGCGCAAATGTACGCACGATCGGCACAAATCGCGCCAGAATAATCGTTTTCCCACCGTGTTTTTCATAAAACTGGTGGGTTTTATCCAGGTAGCTGCGGCGGAAAATTTTCGAATTCGGATTACTGAACAGCTTTTCCCCGAACAGCCGGCCAATGGTGTAGTTCACCGCATCGCCCAGTATCGCCGCGCCTATCATCAACGCGACCATGGCATGTACATTCAGATCGTTGGTCGGCAATGCCGCCAGCGCACCGGCAACAAACAACAGAGAATCGCCCGGCAGGAAAGGTGTCACCACCAGCCCGGTTTCGCAAAACAGGATCAGGAACAAAATGGCGTACACCCACATACCGTATTGCGCTACCAGCTCGGCCAGATGCACGTCAATATGCAGAATAAAATCAATTACAAACTTGATGATGTCCATAGGTTCTCTCTTTTACCGGGTGTCTCACCCACCCGGCAGGTACACAAGGGAACAACGCGTCGGGCGCGCCGGCGTTTAATTGTCGGGTAAAAACAGCGGCCCCATTGGCGGCCGGGGTATGGCAAAGTGCTCAGGGTAATCAACGCTAACCAGGTATAACCCGTCGGCTCGCGCCGTCGCCGCAGCCAGATTACGATCCTTCAGCGCCAGTAATTCGGCCATCCAATTCTCATCCTGATTGCCGCAGCCAATTTCCATCAGGCTACCGACAATATTGCGAACCATATGATGTACAAAGGCATTCGCCTTGATATCTACCACAATATACTCACCGTAGCGCGTAACTTTAACGTGTTTTACGTTACGCCACGGCGTGCGCGACTGGCATTGCACGGCGCGGAACGAAGTAAAGTCGTTCTCGCCCAGCAGCGCCTGCGCCGCCCTTTCCATCCGTTCGGCATCCAGCGGGTGATAAAAATGGGTCATCCCCTGCTGCAATACCGCCGGGCGGTAGCGGTGATTATAAATAATGTAGCGGTAACGGCGCGCAGTCGCGCTGAAACGAGCATGAAAATCTTCACTCACGCCCGTCACCCAACGCACGGCGATATCCGGCGGCAGATGGGTGTTAACGCCCATCGTCCAGGCCGCGTCCTTGCGTTGCGCGGTGGTTTCGAAATGCACCACCTGACCGGTAGCATGCACCCCGGCGTCGGTACGTCCGGCGCACAAGACGCTGATCGGCGCATCCGCTACCTTGCTCAACGCCTGTTCCAGACAGGCCTGCACGCTGGCGACTTCCTGCTGACGCTGCCAGCCGTAATACTGGCTGCCGTCATATTCAATCCCCAGCGCGATTTTCAACGTCGGCTGGGTGGGCAAGGCAACTTCAGACATCAGTACATCTGCTCCTGCACCAGACGCTCTGCGGTTTCGATCGCCATCAGCGCGCCGCCGAAACGCACGTTGTCGGCCACCGACCAGAACTGCAGGATTTCCGGAATACCATAGTCATTACGCAAACAACCGACGCTCAACGCATCGCTGCCAGAGGCTTCCGTCACCTGGGTCGGGTAGTCGTCTTCTTCGCTCAGTTGGATATCATCCAGCTGTTCCAGCTCGCTGCGCGCTTCTTCTGCAGACATCGGGCGCAACGCTTCCAGGTGAACCACCTGGGCATGGCCGTAGAATACCGGCGACTGCACACAGCTCACGGAAATCGGCAGCCCTTCGTCCTGCAGCACTTTACGCACCTGATCGACAATCAAACGCTCTTCACGCACGCTGCCCTGTTCGTCGGCCAGCAACGGCAGCAGGTTGAACGCCAACTGCTTGGCGAAAACGCCCGCTTCAGCCGGAATGCCGTTCAGCAGGCGCGCACTTTGACCGGCCAGATCGTCGACCGCCACTTTGCCGCGTGCCGATACCGACATCAGGGTGGTGACGTGCAGACGGGAAAGCCCGGCCTGCTCAGTCAGCGGTTTGATCGCGGTCAGCAGTTGGCTGACCATGCTGTCGGCCACGGCAACGATATTGCGGTTACGGTAATCGGCCAGTACCTGTGGGTTCACCCCAGGAACCACCAACGGCACGTCCGGTTCCAGCGCAAACAGGCCGCTGGTGTCGATCACCAGGCACCCCATGTTGCCGGCTTCTTCCGCATAGCGGGCCGAAGCCTCGGTTCCGGCGACGAAGAACGCCAGTTGCGTCTGTGACCAGTCAAATTCTTCCGCGTTTTGCACCAGTACCGATTTGCCGTTGAAGCGCACCGTGGCACCGGCGCTGCGTTCACTTGCCAATGGATAGAGTTCGCCCACCGGGAACTGGCGTTCCTGTAATAATTCCAGCAACGCTTCACCTACCGCGCCAGTGGCGCCAAGCAGAGCGATATTCCAGCCGTCAGACATTGGGTTTCTCCAGAGTATTTATTCAAATGCAGATGGGCGGCTAATATACCCGTCGTCTTTCAAGCCGCAGCGTTGTTGGCTGCACTCGCTCCCCCCAGTTACTTACTTAAGTAAGCGCCTGGGGACTCACGAGTTGGCCGCCTGGCCGCAACTTGAAAGCCATAGGGTATTACCGCACCCTGATAACAAAATTAGTCGCTGTGGCTTAAGAAAGCCTTATGCCGTCAGGAAACCCAGCTTGTGCAGCAGCTCCGCACTGGCGCTGTCATCGCACTGGACGCGTAATGAAGACCATTCGCGGCGTTCCTGGTAATGCTTGCGCAGACGATCAAACTCGCCCGGTTGCCCGGCCACTTTGCGCAGCGGCGCATCATCGCGGCGCACATCATACACCAAGTGCATCAATCGTTTTAATTTGCCTTCATCCAGCGGCCCATTGAGTTGGATCTGGCTGAATTCGGGTACCGGCAGCAGCGAGGCCAGCTCGACCTGTTGTGGTTGGCCCAGGTGGCGGCTGAAGGCCTCAAACACCTGAGTGGTGCCACGTGCCTTGCCTTCCAGCGTGTAACCGGCAATATGCGCGGTGCCAATATCCACCCGCGCCAGCAACGGCAGCGAAAGCTCCGGTTCCGGCTCCCACACGTCCAGCACGGTACTCAGTTTTTTGCCTTTCTCCAGTGCCTGCAACAGGGCAGCATTATCCACCACCGCACCGCGACAGGCGTTGATCAGAATGCGATGGTCCGGCAATGCAGCCAGCAGTTCCGCGTCCACCAGATGCAGCGAGTTGTAAGGGCCGGATTTATTCAATGGCGTATGGAAAGTGAGCACGTCGGCTTCCGCCACCAGCTTTTCCAACGGCCAAAACTCACCGGCATCACCGCGTTCAGCGCGCGGCGGATCGCATAACAAGGTTCGGACACCCAAGGCTTTCAGGCGGGCATCCAGGCGTGAGCCTACGTTGCCAACACCGATAATACCGACGGTTTTATCCCGCAGTTGGAAACCATCGCGTTCGGCCAGCAGCATCAGTGCGGAGAACACATATTCCACTACCGCAATGGCGTTGCAACCCGGTGCGGCAGAAAAACCTATGCCCTGCTGCTGCAGCCAAACGTCGTCTACGTGGTCGGTACCGGCGGTCGCGGTGCCGACAAAACCAATGCGGGTACCGGCCAGCAAGGCTTCATTCACTTTAGTCACCGAACGCACCATCAGCGCATCGGCATCGGCCAGCGCATCACTCGGGATCGGGCGGCCAGGCACCGCCTGCACATTTCCCAAACGACTGAACAATTGAGTCGCGTACGGCATATTTTCATCAACCAGGATTTTCACTTATTGCTCCGACGGTTTACGGCTATTTATACCCAAAATAATTGGCGCTGCATCAAGGCGGTAAGAGCAGGGGTCCCCAGGAGCTTACTCAAGTAAGTGACTGGGGTGAGTGCTCGCAGCCAACACAGAGGCGGCGTCAAGTATGAAGAGTTATCTGGGAAATAGTGTGCCACTGAATCATGCCCGGCGAAAGCGCTCGGGGGTGGTCCCGGCGATTTGCTGAAACATGACAATAAACGCCGAGGCCGAGCTGTACCCTACCTCCAGCGCCACCTCCTGCACGGTTTTGCCCTGTTCCAGCAGGGACACGGCATGCAGGAAACGCAAACGCTGGCGCCATTCGCTAAATGACATGCCCAGATCCTGCTGGCAACGGCGCGACAGCGTACGTTCGGTGGTATAGACCCGGGCAGCCCAGGCGGCGAGCGACGTATTGTCCGAAGGACAATGTTCCAGCGCCTCCAACACCGGTGCCAGGAATTTGTCTTCGGATGACGGCAGGTAGGTTTGTTGAACCGGCGACAGAAGCAGTTGGTCGATCAGCGCCCGGCACAGGCGCAAGTCCTGTTTGCTCTGCGGGATATATTGTTTGCGTGCATAAAAATCTTCGGCAATGGCGCGGAAAATGGGCGTCACGCTGACCAGACAGGGATCGGCCGGCATCCCGGCACACAGCGGCAACGCAATATCGACCATGCGGCACTGCGCCAGACGCTGGTTATAACAAGAGTGTTCAATTTCCGCCGGCGCCCACAGCACAAACTCAGGCGGTGCCAGAAAACGTTGACCGCCGATGCGCAGCACCATAACTCCGGCCTTGACCCACATCAATTGCCCCCAGCTGTGCCGGTGCGGCTGGAACTCCGTGCGGGCGTTGAACTCCTCACAGCGGAACTGCACCGGTCGTGGCGCCGGGATCAGTGCCTCGGGGTAATGACGGATTTCTGGCATGGTTTCGTCCCGTGACTTGTCTTGTTTAGGGTAAATTTTGTCTGAATATCACTATATATAATAAACCGGACACAGGTAAACTAGCCAGCATGTCCGTTGTTAATGAGAATAATTATCATGAATATGCTGTTCCCTCTGCTGGCAGTGTTGATTTGGTCAATCAATGCCGTGGTCAGCAAGCTCTCCGCTACCGCCATCGATCCGGCCGCCATCTCCTTCTATCGCTGGTTACTGGCACTGATCACGCTGACGCCTTTCGTGCTGCCCGGCGTGATCCGTCACTGGGCGGCGATTCGCGCCAACTGGTGGAAATTAATGGTTCTCGGCATGCTGGGTATGGTGTTGTATCAGAGTCTGGCTTATTACGCGGCGCACAGCGTCAGCGCGCTGTTTATGGGCATTATTGTTTCCCTGATCCCGTTACTGACTATTCTGATCAGCATAGTGCTGTTGCGAGTGGCCCCTACGGTGGGTATCGCGATCGGCAGCCTGCTATCGCTGGCCGGTTTGATCTGGCTGGTGAGCGCCGGTAATCCAGGTGAGTTATTGCAACATGGCATCGGCAAAGGCGAGTTGATGATGTTTGCCGCCACCGCCGCCTATGCGCTGTACGGTGTACTGACCAAGCGCTGGGCGATTGCGTTGCCCAACTGGCAGTCCCTGTATGTGCAGATCCTGTTCGGCGTGGTGTTGCTGCTGCCTAACTTCCTGATGGCGCAGGACGTTGCCTTGACCCGCCAAAATATTCCGCTGGTGCTGTTCGCCGGTATCCCGGCCTCGATCGTCGCACCATATCTGTGGATCCACGGCGTGATGCGTCTGGGTGCCAATACCGCATCGATCTTTATGAATCTGGCTCCGGTATTTACCGCCATCATTGCGGTGGTGTTCCTGCATGAACATCTGCACAGCTACCACTTGATCGGCGGCGGCATTACCTTGTTGGGTGTGATCCTGTCGCAGCGTCTGCGCACGCCGCTGGGCCGTAAGGCCAAGCAAACCGCAGAGTGTGAAAGCTAAGGCAACAGTTGAAAACGCACCCGCACCAACAGGCCTCCCAGGGTGGCCGAGGTCAGCAGTTCCGGGCGGGTGCCGTGATAACGGGTGATGTCGCTGACCAGCGCCAGCCCCAAACCGGCACCGGGCTGATTGCCCACGTTATCCAGCCGATGAAACGGCTGCAGCGCCTGTGCCGTATCCTGTTCGGCAATGCCCGGGCCGCTGTCTTCAATTTCCAGCACGCATTCCCCAGCCACCTTATCCATGCTTAACCGCGCCGTGACCGTGCCCTGATTCGGGGTGTATTTCAGCGCATTATCCAGCAGATTGGCGCACAGTTCGGTCAGCAGCAACGCCTCGCCGCCGACCCAACAGACGGATTCCCCCTCATACCCCAGATCGATGCGTTTGCTGCGTGCCTGCGGCAGCCGTGAAAAACAGGCATCGCGCAGCACCTGCGCCAGATTGACCGGCTGCAGTTTGCGATCGGCATGGTGCTCATGGGCTTTAAGCCTGGAAAGGTAGAGCAGGCGATCGGTCAGTGCCACGGTATTATCCAGCGTGGTGCTCATCGCTAGCAGGCTTTCCCGCCACTGCTGCGGTTGATCGCTGGCCAGTGCTACCCCCACCTGAGTTTTCAGTACGGTTAACGGCGTACGTAACTGGTGTGAAGCGTCGGCGCTGAAACGTTCCTGACGCGCCACCATCAGCCGCAGTCGTTCAATATAACGGTTGAATGCCAGCAATAGCGGCTGCATTTCCGACCAGGGCAATACCATCGGCAGCGGCGTCAGTTCACCCGGATCGCGCCGCAGCATAATGCCGGAAAGTTTGCGCATCGGTTTCAGCACCCGCTTGAGTAGCGCGAAGGCCAGGATCATGGTCAAAACCACCACCGTTCCCTGGCTGAGCAAGGCGGAAAGCATCATTTGCCGCGCCAGATAGCGGCGCGATTCCAGCGTCTCCGCGACCAGAATGGTCGCCATGCCCATCACGCCAGATTCGTTAATCGGCTGGTACAACGCGGCCACGCGAATCGGTCGACCGCGATATTGGGCATCATAAAAATGTACCAACGCCGGATACAGACTGGAACGCAGGATATGGGGCGGCATCGGCGGCAGGTCGTTATAGCCTGAAATACTGTCGCCCTGCGGGGAGATCACTTCGTAATAAAGCTGATCGTTCATGTTGCGCTCGAAGCTGTCGAGCACTATATAGGGCACGTCCGCCTCCAGCCGGCCATTGCGCACCACCAGCCGTTCCGCCACGGTACGTGCCGACGCCAGCAGCGTGCGATCATAGGCCAGCGTGGCGGCATTCATCGCACTGAAATAGTGGGTATATATCGAGATGCTGCCCAGCACCAACAAGGGTAAGCCAAAGAACAACAACAGTTGATAAAACAGTGAGCGTGGCGCGTTAAACCACCTCATTGCAAAGCTCCAGGCTGTAGCCCAGACCACGCAGGGTGATGATCGCCACATTACTGCCCTGCAGTTTTTTCCGCAGCCGATGAACGTACAGTTCGATGCTTTCCGGGTTGGCTTCATCGGACAGGGTAAATACCTGTTCAAACAGCTGTTGTTTGGCAACCGGGCGGCCACGCCGGTGGATCAAAGCGGTCAGCACCGCCAATTCTCGGGGCGTCAACTGCAGCGGTTTGTCGTCGAGTTGGAAATAGCCTTCATCGTGATAGGTCAGCGCACCATACTGCAACGCCTGCTGGGTGACGCCGACGCTGCGGCGCAGCAACGCCCGAATGCGCGCTTCCAATTCATCGAGTTCAAACGGTTTGGTCAGGTAATCGTCGGCCCCCAGATTCAGCCCTTTGACGCGATCGGCAACGTCGGTTCTGGCCGTCAGCAACAGCACCGGCAAATCCTGCCCGCGTTTACGAAGCCGGGCCAGCAGTTCCAGGCCATTAAGCCGCGGCAGCGCTACATCCAACACCACCAGCGCATAGGTCTCGTTTAACAGCAGGTGGTCAGCCGCCAGCCCGTCAGGCGTAACGTCAACGGCAAAACCGACGCCGGTCAGCGCCTTTTGCAGCCAGTGGGATAGCTCGGGATGGTCTTCAACCAATAACAGACGCATGTTTCCATTCCATTGATTTATCTATGCCTGCAGACCGAATACTGCGTGATGGTGCCCAGATCCGGCCCGTTGTTAATTAACATTTTGATAACCGAAGGATGGCACGGAAGACGGGGGTATAGAAGTGTTATACCGGGCCAGTTTTGGGAGCTGGGGCACAATTGTGACACTGAATAAACTCTGGCCCGTCGGCGCAGCCGTCTATTCAGCGGGCAGGCTATTACTTTTCTCTGTCGGCCAGGGCGATATCCAACACCGGCTGCAATTTGGCTGGCGTGAATGGAGGAGAAACCAATACCGAGCGATTATTGGCAGCAAAAATAATATCAATGCCGGTAATACAGGCCGTCATAGGGCAAACGTATTTATCGCCTTTGGGATCGGCGAAATGCAGTTCAAAAACGCCGATGTCCGGGCGCAGGCGTTTCAGCCGGCACTCACCTTCCTCCCCGGAAAGGTCGGCATATGCCGACGGCAACATTTTGATAGCTTTGACTTTCTCGCTGTCCCTGCCACCAAATAACTTCCCTAATGAAAACATAAACCTGCACCTGCACTAATTTTAATTTTCGCCATTTTATCTCAAGGCTGAGACGGCAAAACTGACATTACGCAAGCTTTAAGCAAGGTTTATGGGCTGTTATTACCTCACCGCATGTGTTAGCGCAGCGGTCAATTGGGCCAGCTATCGTGGTGCTATTGGCACTAACAGGAGATGCGTATCACATCCCGGAAACTTTTCCGCCGGTTGAAAGGTAAATGAAAGGTTGTTGATTTAACAATCCAGCAACCCGTATCGGCGGGGATCCGCACCGACTGAAAAATACCTTGGGGAAAGCAATGAAAAAAATAATCACCCGCACTCTGACCGCTACCGCCCTGCTGCTGGCAGCCAATCAGGCCTTTGCCGTGGAAGCACCAAAACGCACCGAATGTATCGCCCCTGCCAAGCCCGGCGGTGGGTTTGATCTGACCTGCAAGCTGATTCAGGTCTCGCTGCAGGAAACCAAAGCCATCGATAAACCGATGCGCGTTACCTACATGCCCGGCGGCGTTGGCGCCGTTGCCTACAACGCCATCGTTGCCCAACGTCCGGCAGAGTTCGGCACGGTAGTCGCCTTCTCCGGCGGCTCGTTGCTGAACCTGTCACAAGGGAAATTCGGCCGCTATAACGTGGACGACGTGAAATGGCTGGCCGCCGTCGGTACCGACTATGGCATGATTGCCGTCCGCGCCGACTCGCCATACAAAACCCTGAAAGACCTGATGGACGCCTTCAAGAAAGATCCAAACAGCGTGGTATTCGGTGCCGGTGCCTCTATCGGCAGCCAGGACTGGATGAAAACCGCCCTGCTGGCCCGTGAAGTCGGGGTAGACCCTCACAAAATGCGTTACGTAGCCTTCGAAGGCGGTGGCGAGCCGGTTACTGCGCTGCTCGGCAACCACATTCAGGCGGTTTCCGGCGATCTGAGCGAAATGGTGCCTTACCTGCAGGGCGACAAAATCCGCGTGCTGGCGGTATATGCAGATCAACGTCTGCCGGGCCAGCTGGCCAATGTGCCGACCGCCAAAGAGCAAGGCTTCAATCTGGTATGGCCGATTATCCGCGGTTTCTACGTTGGGCCAAAGGTCAGCGAAGAGGAGTACCAGTGGTGGCTCGACACCTTCAAGAAAATGATGGCAACCGACGAGTTCAAAAAACAGCGCGATCTGCGTGGTCTGTTTGAATTTAACCTGAGCGGCAAGGAACTGGATGCCTACGTGAAAAACCAGGTCAATCAGTACCGCGAACAGGCCAAAGTTTTCGGCCTGGCCAAGTAACCGGGGGCTACCATGAGCGATCGCATTTTCGCCGGTTTTTGGCTGCTGCTGTGCATTGGCGGCCTGTTTATCGGCTGGGGTATTCAGAGCGAATACAGCTACGAACCGCTGGGACCCCGTCCCTTCCCGCTGGCGATTCTCAGCCTGATGGCGCTGTGCGCAGCGTTGTTGCTGCTGAACAAGCCTCAGGTGGTTGAATGGCCGCATAACAAGGTAATGCAGCGCCTGCTGGTGCTGGTGATTACGCTGGTGCTGTACGCCTGGGGCTTCGAGTGGCTGGGTTTTCCGCTGGCAACGACATTACTGACCTTCAGCATTGGCCTGCTGTTCCATGCCAGCCTGAAAGCGGCATTGGTGTCCGGCGTAGTGATGGGTGTAGCGCTGTATTACGCCTTTGACCGCTTACTTGATGTGACATTGCCACTCGGCGTTTGGCTGAGCTAACGGGGGCGAAGATGGAAACCTGGATGTATTTGTCTCAAGGGTTTGAGGTGGCGTTAGTGCCACAAAACCTGATTATCGCTCTGATCGGCTGCTTCGTTGGCACCATTGTCGGCCTGCTGCCGGGGTTGGGGCCGATCAACGGCGTGGCTATTTTGCTGCCACTGGCGTTCGCCCTCAAACTGCCGGCCGAGTCCGCGCTGATCCTGCTGGCGACGGTGTATATCGGCTGCGAGTACGGCGGTCGTATCTCCTCAATCCTGCTCAACGTGCCGGGTGACGCGGCGGCGATCATGACGGCACTGGACGGCTATCCGATGGCACAGCAGGGGCGCGCCGGTGTGGCGCTGTCAATCTCGGCGGTCAGCTCGTTTACCGGCTCGATGATCGCTATCGGTGGCATTATCCTGTTCGCCCCACTGCTGGCACGCTGGTCACTGGCGTTCGGCCCGGCGGAATATTTTGCCCTGATGGTGTTCGCCATCGCCTGTCTGGGCAGCATGATGAGCCAGAACCCGCTGAAGTCGCTGCTGGCGGCGCTGATTGGCCTGGGGCTGGCGACGGTCGGGGTCGATGCCAACACCGGCGTTTATCGCTTCACCTTCGACAGCGTTCATCTCTCCGACGGCGTACAGTTTATCGTGGTGGTGATCGGCCTGTTCTCGGTCAGTGAAATCCTGTTGATGCTGGAAAGCACCAGCGGCGGACAAAAACTGGTGCGCAAAACCGGCCGCCTGCTGTTCAACCGCAAGGAAGCCGCCCAGTGCGTTGGCCCAACGCTGCGTTCCTCGGTGGTGGGTTTCTTCGTCGGCATTTTGCCAGGCGCGGGTGCCACCATCGCCAGTGCGCTGACCTATATGACCGAAAAGAAAATCAGCGGCAACAGCGACACCTTCGGTAAAGGTGATATCCGTGGCGTGGCGGCTCCAGAGGCGGCCAATAACGCATCGGCCTGTGGTTCGTTCATTCCGATGCTGACGCTGGGGGTTCCGGGTTCCGGTACCACGGCGGTGATGATGGGCGCACTGACGCTGTACAACATCACACCCGGCCCGGCGATGTTCACCGAGCAGCCGGATATTGTCTGGGGGCTGATCGCCGCACTGCTGATTGCCAACGTCATTCTGTTGATCATGAACCTGCCGCTGGTTGGCCTGTTCACCCGCATGCTGACCATTCCCCTGTGGTTCCTGGTACCGGCCATTGCCGCAGTGTCGGCGGTCGGTGTGTATGCGGTGCACAGCACCACCTTTGACCTGCTGTTGATGGTCGGACTGGGGGTGTTTGGCTATATCCTGAGGAAAATGCACTTCCCAATGTCGCCGCTAATCCTGGGCTTCGTATTGGGAGAGATGCTGGAGCAGAACCTGCGCCGCGCACTGTCGATCAGCAACGGGGAGTTTGGCATTCTGTGGAGCAGCAGCATCGCGCAAACCTTGCTGGTGTTGGCGGTGGCCGTTCTGGTACTGCCGCTGGTGTTGCGCATAGTGCGCAAACGCCGCCAAACGGCGGAAGCGGCCAAGGCCGAGTAAGTCAAAGGGCGGGATCACTCTGCACATCAAACGACCTACAGAGCCAGTTATTAGGGAGAGCGTGCCGAAGGGGTCGTAGCAGCTTTAGCTGCCGACCAATTTGCCGGGAGCAAATTGGAACGACTTCCAGTCGGCCCGTAGGGTGGGACACATGGACGTGTCCCATAATGGCCCCTCGGTGCGCTAGGCCCGGGTATCTCGGGCTTTAATCAAACTCGGGCGGGGTTATTCCCGCCCTTTTCATTTAGCGCTTAATTTCAGCTACCGCCTGCTCAAGGGCCGCAATATCATCGTTAGCCAGCAAAGGCTGCACGCGCGAAAAGTCTTCCGCCGACAAATCATAAATGCGCAAAGCAAGTAGCCGGGCGATAGTCTGCGGGCTAAACCGCAGTTTGATCGGCCGTGCCGGATTACCCCCCACCATAGCGTAAGGTTCAACATCCTTGGTCACAATACTGCCTGCAGCCACTATCGCCCCTTCCCCAATGTTCACGCCCGGCATCAGCATCGCCCGCATCCCGATCCAACAGCCGTCTCCGAGCCGGGTGTCACCCCTCGGCTGATAGGAAGCCAGAATGCTTTCCATCATCGGATACAGGCAGAACCAATCGGCACGATGAGTATGATTACCCCCCATCAGGATCACGGCCTCGGCGGCAATGCAGACATAATCGCCGATCAGCAATTGGTCTATCACGCCTAGCGGCTGCCACTGTTGGCTGACCTCGTCTCCGTGCAAATAACGCACCACGGAGCGCTCAAAGCCGTCATCCAGGTAGTCGCTGTAATAGCTGTGGGTCCCTTTGACGATAATATTGGGGTTGGTCACCGTTTGGTGCAGCAGTTCTGTTTTTGACCAGTGTTTTTCAGTCATGGCGCTTTCTCTATATTCATTGCAAGAGCCACAGCCAAATGTCTGTGGCAGTGTTTTTTGGTCGTAAAACACTGCCGTTTTAAGCGATTAACGCCCGTTTTAATCTTGGGTTATTGGTCATTATTACCTCCACATATTGACTCAAGGGTAACAAATCACGCCTCAGCCGTCTTGTTCTTCAGCATCAGCACCCCGCCCATCACCAGGGCGCTGCCGAGCAGTTGTAACGAGCTCATGTTTTCCCCCAGCAGGAAATAGGCGATCACCGCCGTGAACACCAGCTCCAGCGACAAAATCAGGTTCGCCACCGCCAGCGGCAAGGTTTTCAGGCTGATGTTGTACAGGCCGAACCCCAACAGCGTCGGGCCTGCGGCCAGCGTTAGCAGCAACAGCCAACCGCGCCACTCGATGCCCTGCCCCCCCTCTGAAAGGAACCACAAGGAGCCGGTCATGCCATGGAAAGCCGCCAGTGGGTATAACGTCAGCGCGATGTTGAACAGCCACTGATAGACGGCGGAAAAACCAAACACGTACAAAATGGTATTCCACACCGGATAATGGCGTTCAGTCGCCACCCGTCCGCCCAGCGTGTAGAGGGTATAACCGATGCCGGACAGCATACCGACCAACAACCCCGGCAGGTTAAAATGGCTGTTGCCCATGCTGTCACCGTTGCTGACCAGAAAACAGCCCCCCAGGCTGACCACAATCACCACCAACTGGCGCAGGTTCAGGCGTTCGCTGTAGATAATCCAACCGAGGAAAACGGTAAAACCCACCGAGCAGTAAGTCAGGATGGTCGCCACCGACGCGCCGTTCAGCGCCACCGACAGCGTCCAGAGGCTGTTGAATACCGCCAGCAGCAGGCCATAACAGGCATAAAATGGGATCTGGGAACGCCGTAAACGCGCCCACTCGGGCTTAAACAGCAGCAATGCCGGCAATAAAACCAGCGCCACCAATGCCGCTCGCCAAAAGGCCAGCACAAAGGTCGGCAGGTGATAATACTGCGTCAGCACGCGGATAATAATGGCGGTAAAAGCCAGCAACATGGCGCTGATAATGGCAATCACATAACCCTGACTGCTGCCCTGTAAAATACCCGCGCCGGGGAAAACCGGCCTGGCGGAAACACCCGATGGTAATGACATGACACCCTCAAAAAACGGCGGTAATAAACTCAGGCAGAGATTCTAACGCCGCGCGATTTTGCCGCCAGAGCCACTTTCCCCCGATGTTATGCAGGCCACTTTTATCCGCTTGAAGGCCTGTTGCTATGGGGTATAGTAAAAATCATCACCGTTAACCGAGCCAATTTCGCATGCATATTCCATTAGACCGTCAGCAGGATGTTCCGCTGTATCTGCAAATTGAGGAGGCGCTGCGGCGGGCGATCCTGAGCGGCGTGTTTGTCGATGGTGATAAGCTGCCTTCAACCCGTACGTTGGCCACCGAACTGGCTGTCAGCCGGCTGACGGTTGACAACGCCTATGCTGAACTGGCGGCCAAAGGCTTTTTGCGCCAACGGCGTGGCAGCGGTGCCTATGTCCAGCCCCCGCTGCCACTGCCCGCACAGCCAAAACCGGCAACCGATGTCCCTTTTCCGGCGGAGCGCTTTACCACCCTGACCTCACGACTGGATGGCTACCCCGATATCCCCCTGCCGGACAGCATCATCAACTTTGCTGCCGGTGTCGGCAGTCCGAAAGTTTTCCCGCAGGAAGAGTTTCGCAAGATCTTGCTGTCGGTGCTCAGCCGCCATGCGGAAGAGGCCTTCAGCTATGGTGAATACTGTGGCTACTACCCGCTGCGCGATACGCTGGGGCGGATCCTCACCGCGCAGGGCATTCCGACCCATGCGGAACAATTGCTGATCACCAACGGCTCACAACACGCCATCAGCCTGATTGTGCAAAGCCTGCTGGAGCCAGGCGATACGGTGATCGTCGAACAGCCGACCTACGCCGAAGCCCTGGGGCTGCTGCGCCTGCACCGCATCAATATCGTCACTATTCCCAGCGATCGGCACGGCATGCTGGTTGACCAACTGCCCGCCCTGCTGGAAAAACACCGGCCGAAGCTGATTTACACCATCCCCAATTTCCATAACCCTACCGGGCGCTGCATGAGTGAAACCCGGCGGCGTCGCCTGTTGGCACTGGCTCAACATGCCGGGGTGGTGATCCTCGAGGACGATTTTGTCGGTGATTTGCGCTACAACGGCAAGCAATTGCCCTCGCTGCGGGCACTCGCGCAGCCGGGAGCGGTGATTTATGTCAGCACATTTTCCAAAATGCTGTTGCCCAGCATGCGCATCGGCTATCTGGTGGCGGACAGCGAACACTATCAACGTATCGCCAGACTGAAACACGTCGACAGCTTTACCAGTTCCAACCTGATCCAGCGCGCGCTGGACGCCTTCGTCACCATCGGTCGCTACGACAAGCAACTGCGGCGTGCCGGACGAGTCTATCGCCAGCACCGGGATGTGATGGTCGCCGCATTACAGCAACAACTGCCGCCAGGCTGCCGGTTTGAAACGCCGGAGGGCGGGTTGTTTATCTGGCTGACGCTGCCCGCCGCCGTCAGCACCGAAGCACTGATGCCGGTAGCCTGGCGAGAAGGCGTGACTTTTGCACGCGGTGAGTGTTTTTATGCCGAAGAACAGCGTGGCGCGCACGGCCTGCGGTTGAATTTCGCCGCCAACACGCCGCCACTGATAGAAGAAGGTATCGCCCGGCTGTGCCGGGCGATTCGTCAGGTGATAGCGGTCGAATAAACCGGTGATTACAGCCCGGCCCACCACAGCCGCAGCTTCATGCCCCAATAGCTGGTCCAGCCGGTGGTGCTTTGCACCACCTGGCCTTTGGAGATGATCACCAGCGTTGGGGTAACGCCGATTTGCCACTGCGCCGACAGCTCGCCACGCGGATCGTTAACCACCGGCAAGGACACCCTTTTAGCAGCCAACCACTGCGCCACCTGAGCATCGTCACCGGAGCGCAGCGCTACGGTCAACACGTTGCCCCCCTCGCCGACCAGTCTGGCGACATAGGGAGTGGTGAAGCGGCAAACACCGCACCAGCTGGCCCAGAAATAGACCAGCAACGGTTTATCCTGACTGAGCTGTGCCAGTGACACCTGCTCACCGCTCAGCGTCGTCAGGGCCTGCGAATCGAAGGCTGGCGGAGCCTGCGGTGCACGCAGCCAGTCCATGCCGAACGCCGCTACCAGGACAATCAACAGCAGGATCAGCAGTTCCCGCGCCCAACGCCGCAGCCTAGCCATTTTTGACCTTCGCCAATTGCTGTTTCACCATCGCCTCCAGTTCCTCGTAAGACACGGCCCCCGGCAACATCTGATCGCCGATCAGCGTCGCCGGCGTCCCCTGCACGCCCAATTTTTCTGCTAACTCCATATTGGTGCGCAACGTGGTCATGCTCAGCTCACTGGGTGCCACTTCTTTCACCCCGGTTTTCTGCTGGGCAGCGGTAATGCTGGCGGTGTCATGGAAACCTTTTTTCGCCATCAGCCGCTGGTGCAACGCCCAAAACTGGTCCGGATGCTGTTGCCAGGCAGTCAATGCCACCCGTGCCGAACTGACCGAGCTTTCGCCTTTGAATGGCAATAATTTCACCACCAACGCGACGTCCGGGTATTGTTTGACGATCTTCTCCAGCATCGGATCAAAACGCTTGCAGTACGGACAGTTGTAATCGGTAAAGGTCACCAGCGTCAGTTTGGCGTTGGCCGCCCCCAGACGCGGGCTGGCCGGGTCTTCATACAGGGCTTTGGCGTTTTGCTTGATCGCCTGGCTGATTTGCTGGCCGGTGGTTTGCTGCTGCCAGGCATCGACCGCCTGCGCCAGAATATCGGGGTTCGACACCAGCGTTTCACGGATCAGCTCTTTAATGCGGACTTCCTGTTCCGGGGTAAATGGGGCTGCGGCCCAGACAGGGGTAGCGATCAGCATCAGTAAAATCATTAATTTTTTCATTGTGAATTTCCTTTGGCGGCGGACAGGGTTTGCAATACGGCATCGCGGGTCAACAACGGGGACAACACCACGCCGTCGCGGCGGCCGGGGCCATAGATTTGGTTAAAAGGCACGGCGACACTGCCGCGCTGTTGCAGGAAGGCGCTAATTTCGGCCGATGGACGGCTCCAGTCCCCCCGCAGGGCGACAACGTCCTCGGCGCCCAGCGCTTTTTGCACGTCATCGCGTAGCAGTACATTGAATTTATTGGCTTTACAGGTCACACACCAGTCAGCGGTGACGTCGACAAACACCCGTTTGTTCTGGGCCAGCGCCTGGGTGATCGCCTCCTCGCTCAGCGGTTGCCAGGCCACATTGTCATGCAACGGCTGACGCCACAGCCCGGCGGTCAGCGAACCGGCCAATAGCACCACCCCAACCAGCACCAGGGTAGCGGCTGCCAGCTTGGCCGCCAGGCGAACCCCATGTTGCCAGCCGACCGCCAGCAACAGGGCCAGCAGCGCGAGAACACCCACCACCAGCGTAGGGACGCCACCGATATGGTTGGTCATCAGGCTTAGCAGCCACAACGAAGAAGCCAGCATCAGCAACCCCATCACCAGTCGCAGGCTGTTCATCCAACGTCCTGGACGAGGTAAACGCAGCGCCAGCGCCGGCCAGGCGGCAATCAACAGCCAGGGCAGGCTCATCCCGATGCCCAGCGCGACAAACATGCCCCACAGCACCGGCAACGGTGCTGCCAGAGCAAAGGCCACCGCGGTACCCAGGAAAGGTGCGGAACATGGCGTCGCCAGCAAGGTAGCGAAAGCGCCCTGCCAGAAATGCCCACTCAGGCCGCGACCGTTATGGGTCGCCAGTTTGGTGTTCAGCGAAGAGGAAAGCTGCAGATGGAACAGGCCGAACAGGTTAGCGCTGAATAACAGCGTCACCAGCACCATAAAACCGATAAACCACGGGTTTTGGAACTGAATGCCCCAGCCAAGCGCCTGGTTGCTCAGTCGCAGCAGCGTCATCAGCAAAGCCAGCGCCATAAACGACGCCACAATGCCGAACGACGAAGCCAGGAACTGCAGCCGAATACTGTGCCGGTCACGCTGTTCGACCTGCAAAATCGAGCCCAGTTTGATGCCCAATACCGGCAACACGCACGGCATCAGGTTGAGGATCAAGCCACCGGCCAGCGCCATCAGCACCGCCTGCCACAGCGAGAAACTCGCCGCAACCGGTGAAGCCAGTGGCCCTTCAATAGGTAACGTCACCTGCTGCGCCACGCCGCCGTCACCGATAACCAACGTCAGGGTTTTGCCACGCAGATCCGGTGCGCTATCACCCCAGCCGTCGCTGACCGGCACCCGCGCGAACATCCGGGTGCCGTCACTGCTGACCTTGGGTTTGCCGAGATCGGCATCCTCCAGCGTATCGAAGAACAGCTCAGGCTGCTGCCAACCGGCAGCACGCTCGGCGCTGATCTGCAGTTCTCCGCGCTGATAACCGGCTTTAATACTCTCCACCACCCCATCGGCAATAGGTACCTGCCCCATTGCCTGGGCAAAGTCATGGGTAAACTGCGCGTCGGACGGCGCGTCAAGATCCAGACTAAACGGGTAGTCGGTCAAAATGCAGACATTGCTGCAGGTAGACAGCGTCAGCGTACCCGCCAACTGGCGTGGTAGCTCGCCTTTCATCACCAGCGGCAACTCAACCCGGTCGTGATAACCCTGGGTGGAAATGCCGGCAACGTCAAAACGCTGCGGCGTTGGCCAGTACCAGGTCGCCGGTGGCGGATTACCCTGCCAGGCGATGGTCGGCGCAATACCGCCTTCCCCCGGCGAACGCCAGTAGGTTTTCCAGCCTTTTTGCAGCTCTATGGCCAGCAGCAAACGGGTTTCCCCGCTGTGCGAGGTATCGGCGCGCAGCCGCACCTTGGCGTGATCGTTAGTCGGACTTTGTAGCCAGCCGCTGTCCGCCGCCTGCAAAGCAGGTAGCCACAGCAGTAACAGGCAGGCTAATGCCGACCTGATGATATTCAACATGTTTTTTCTCCATAAATGAATCAATCAACCAAAAAAGACGGGTGATGAACTCATTCACGGAACACGCATAATCGCAGATGTACCCTGAGGGTCGTGGGGGAAATGACTCTGGGAGGGGGAATGCGCAGACGCGCGGCCACGGTAGGTGCCAACAGCACCAGTAACAGACCCAGGCCGAACAGCAGGGTTTCGAACATTACCGGCGGCGAGGCCAACAAGGATTTGGCGCTCAGTTCGCAGGGAGTGGGTTGCAGTTCGGCGGCGTCATCGGTGGCAGAGGTGAGAGTGCTGGCGGCAGGCAGACCCATTACTTGCTGCAACGCATGCAGGCTCGCCATGCGCTGAGTCATGCAGGTCAGCACCACCAGGCAAGCCAGGTATAAAAACCATTTCGCAATCCGCTGCTGTCTAACCATGCCGTCCTCAATTCCAAGTCTGCGCTTATCTTAGCGGCGCAGACGCTTTTAGCAATGTTTTGCCTGTAAAGAAATGTCTGAGGACGGTATTGGTCGCGGCCGTTTACAGGTATCATACGCACAATCCTGCGCTTTTCGCCGGGTACGACGATTATTCTCTCCCCAAAGTAATGGGTGTTGCGGCAAGGCGGCAAGCAAGCGAGTTCCGATGAGCTTACTCAGGTAAGTGATTCGGGTGAGATTGCGCAGCCAACATAGTGGCAACGCCAAGTAAGCAGGGGATATACAGCGAAGGACAGGTGATATGCAACCTTTGAGTGGACCGGGCACCCCGATCGCCAGCGATCGTTCCCCTAGCCCGGACAAAACCACAACCACTGACGGTAGTCCGCTCTCCCCGGCACAACGCACGACGCTGGAGAAGCTGATCGTCAAGATCATGGCGCTCAGCCCGGCCAAGTCCGCAGAGATTTGGGTCACGCTGCGTCATGATCTGCAAACAGACAATAACAGTGAGCTACTGGCACGCCATTTCCAACCGGCCGAGCAACTGTTGCAAAACCGCCTGGCGCAGGTGCAGCAGAGCCATGCCAACCGCCAATTGTTGCAACAACTCACCGATCTGCTGCCGCAGGGCAATAACCGCCAGGCCGTCAGCGACTTTATTCGCCAGCAGTTTGGCCATACGGTGCTGAGTCAATTGAGCCACCCGCAGTTGCAGCAGGTATTAAACCTGTTGCAGACCGGCAGCCTGACCATCCCGCTCCCGCAACAAACCACCACCAGCGATCGCCCGCTGCTGCCTGCAGAACATCAAAGCCTGCAACTGCAGGTGACCAAGCTGAGCGCCGCCACCGGCGAATCGCCGGTCAAAATTTGGCAGACGCTGTTTGATCTCAGCGGGGTCAAAACCAACGATCCGCTGCCCGCTCGCCATTTCCAACTGCTGAATCAGTTTTTGCAGGTGAAGGTAGCGCTGAGCCCGCAAACCGCACCGACGCTGAACAACCTGTTAGCCGCACTTAAGCATCCTGCGGATCCGCAGGAGCAGCAACAGTTGAATGACTACTGTCAGTCACGTTTTCACTGCAATGCCGGCGCACCGCTGACCCATCCGCAGATGAGCGACCTGATCAACCAGCTGTTTGCGCGCCGTTTGGAAAAGACCGGTCCGGCACAGCCGCAGTCCGGCAGCCATGCCGAACCGCAGCCGTTGCTCAACCCACTGATTGCTGCCCTGCCCCAACCGCTGCAAAAAGCGCTGAGCAAACCGGCCGTGGCGTTTATCCTGTTTATTCTGGTGCTGGCTCTGGTATTGGCGCTGGTGTTTTAATCCCTCAGGCGCAGCCGCAGTCTTCGCCAATAGCACTTCCCTGCAGCGAGCCCGGCTGTTCACCGGTGGCCAATGGATGGCCATCGCGAAGCCAGAAGTCCAAACCGCCAATCAACTCTTTCACCCGAAACCCTTGTAGCGCCAGTTTATACGCCCCTTTGGTGGAGCCGTTGCAGCCAATACCATCGCAATAAGTGACATAAACTTATTAGTCTGTTGTGTCAGCCGTAAAACAACGCGAAGTGATTTATTCCACATTCGAACTAACCAATAATGCCCCTACCTTAATAACCGTTAAGGAATATAAAAGGAGCTTTATATGAGTGGTGGAGACGGGAAAGATAGTCGTGGCCCAACCGGTGGTGTGAAGGGAGGTTCTACTGGCCTTAGCGGTGGTCCTAACGTGGGGCACGGCGGAACACTAACAGACACGATTAACGGTGTGACGATGACCTTCGAGGGAGTTCATGCTCTTGATTCTGGTAGCGGAGTTCATTGGGGTGGCGATACTGGTGATGGTAACAAAGGTGGAAATAATAGCAGTTCCTCAGGAAAGAAATATCTGAAATCTATTCCTGGCCATCCAAATATTGTTTATGACGGAATAGTAGAAATCGATAGTAGGAAACCTCGACGGTATTATGCTCGCGTCGGTAAGGATTCTGTTTTTTTAGTTTACGTCCAAAAAGATGATAGTATTACAGGTCTTGAAGAAGTCGTCGCACCCAAAAATTACCATAATCCTTCCTGGGCATCTCGCAGAGATACGGCCAAAAAGGAAGTCACTGCGTACGTGAAAGATGAAAGGAATTTTCTCATGGAAGCTAGCGGAGTTATCGCTGATGCAGGTGAGAAAATTAGCAATCATGCTGGCCGACAATATAAAAGTTATGCTGACGCAATTGCTAATAATATTCGGAACTTTCAAGGTAGAAACATCCGAAGTTATAATGATGCGATAGCGTCATTTAACAAAGTGATGTCAAATCCTTCAATGAAAGTGAAACAAGGAGATAAGCAAGCACTTATTAATGCAATGAAAAATGTTAATGCTCAAGATATGGCAAATCGGCTTGGTCAGTTTAGTAAATTCTTCAAGGTGACAGATATTGTCATGAAGATTGATAAGATCCGTGAAAAAGCCACAGAGGGTTATAATACCGGTAACTGGGGACCGTTGGTATATGAAGTCGAGGCCATGGTACTCAGTGGTGTTGCCAGTGCCGTCGCAATGGCTATGGTGACCGGCGTATTGTCACTGCTTGGATTATCAGTGCTTGCTACTTCAGCCTTGGCAATTTCTGCCTCAGTGCTGATTGCATATGGTGCATCTTATATTGATGCAGGGCTGGTTGAAAAGTTCAACAACGAAGTTGTCCGCACAGCACATTAATAGGCAGTCACGTAAAATAAATAGAGCCTTTTCCCATAAGGCTCTATTTATATATTATGGATTTTCTAAACTCGGAATACAAAAGCCTCACTAACATCAAGAGTATAAATGTTAGCGTGTACATCCCGGCAAAAACAATAATATAATAGAGAATGATTGTATAATCATTTGATGCAGTAGCCTTCAACAGGCGATTTCCATTATTCATGTCAAACTGGCCTACCACAAAAATATAAAACATGATTAAGTATACAGCAACAAAACCGATTGAATAAAAAACCATCGAAGCCATGTTTTTTATATTTGGTTTGGACTTCACTTGATTTATGTGTTTAGCTGCAAAGTACAGAGAAAAAAAAGGTGCTACTTTGCAATAAAATGCAAGAGGTTTTGTGAGTGCCAAATTAGTCGTCGAAATGTTTGCACTAAAATCTTTAGTCAGGTCAGAAAAATAAATAAAAATCGAATTATCAGGAGATAGTTTGAAAAAAGTGAATAGAATAATTAACGGCGCAACGCCGATTAACCCTATTTGCGCGAATTTTTTCCATACTAACGCGTCACTATTCATTGTAACTTCCTGTTTTCTTGTTGGTAATGATAATTATTATTCATTGATGCGGAAATGTCCAGATTCGGATTTCAAGACAGTATGCCAATAGGTTTGGGTTTGGCCTTTACCATGTGAAACGTCTTCGATGTGAATAGGCTTTTCGGCCCTGACACCCGGTGAAATCCGCGCCGCCATCGAACGACTGGCGCGGATCTCACCCGTTTAAGCTGACAATACTGCTTTTGATTAAACTACTGCTCGGTCAAGCGCAGCTCGGCAACCACCGGCAGGTGATCGCTGACTGCCGGCCAGTGAATACCGTTCCAGTCGCCGCTGGCGTTCGGCACCGTCAGGCTGTCCAGATGCCAGCGTTGGGCATTGCCGCTAAAGATGTAGTCGACCTTGATTTCGGCATTTTCCGCCGGCCAACTGCGGCCATCTTGCGCGGTGGGCATGATGTCGTTCCAGTAACGGCTGAGTTCGCTCCAGGTGACGCTGCCCGGAACGTCGTTCATATCGCCAAACAACAGCTTGATACCGCGCATCTCAATGGTGCGATCGTTCAATTCACGCACCTGTTCCAGACGCATGGCCGGATCTTCCTTGGTGTCCAGATGGGTGTTGATCAGCGTAATCGGCGCCGGGAACTCAGGCACGTCGGTCTGGGCACTGAAGGCAATGCGCTGTTCTCGCTGGCCGGAGGGCAGCGGGTAGATTTTGCTGTCATGCAGCGGATATTTTGACAGGAACGCCAGGCCATATTCCCCGCCGTCAAAGTCAATCGCGCGGCCAAAGACCACGTGCATACCGGTCAGCTTGGCCAGTTCATCAGCCTGATCCAGCTTGCCGCTGCGGCCGGTCAGCTTGTCCACTTCCTGCAGCGCCACCACGTCGACGTTCATCGCCTTGATCGCCTTGGCGATGGCGGTCATGTCACTGACTTTACCGGCGGCAATATTGAAGCTGGCTACGCGGATCTTCGGAGCCTGATCCAGGCTATAGGTTTTGTTCTTCAGGCCGCCCAGCGCGCTGGCCACTTCGCGGCTATTGGCGTTGCTGTTGGCATGACCACCGTCGGTAGAGGACCAGGCAGTCTGAGATATTCCCAGGGATAACAAAGTTATAAGCAAAGCGTGACGTGAGCGCATGAATTCTCCTTTAGCGTTCAGATTTTTTTGTTGGGGCATCCGCACCCCAGAGCTAACAACGATTTTGCCGCAGTTACCCGCGACTATTTCCTAGTTGCCCCGCTATTTTTTTATTTTGAGCGGCGTCTCGCATTCCGATAGCGAAAGCATTGCACCATTGGACAACCGGCTGATTTAGCATTAAAACCGATAGACCGCTTACCGAGAGGAACTCGCATGACCAGCGCCATAGCCGAACAGCTCACCGAACGTTTCTTCCGCTATCTGGCGGTAACCAGCCAGAGCGATGCCACCGCCACAACCCTGCCCAGCACTCCGGGTCAGCATGATATGGCCAAACTGCTGGCAGCCGAACTGCGCGAGTTGGGGATGACTGATGTGCAAATTGATGAGCACGCCACCGTTACCGCACGTAAACCCGGCAACCAGCCCGGTGCGCCGCGCATCGGTTTTATTACCCATATCGATACCGTTGACGTCGGTCTGTCGGCAAATATTCACCCGCAGCGCCTGCGCTTTAGCGGCCAGGATCTGTGCCTGAACGCAGAGCATGACATCTGGTTGCGCACCGCCGAGCACCCGGAGATCCTGGCCTACCCGAATGAAGAGATTATTTTCAGCGACGGTACCAGCGTACTCGGCGCCGATAACAAGGCGGCGGTGACGGTAGTGATGACCCTGCTGGCTAACCTGAGCGCTACCGACCGTCACGGCGATATCCTGGTGGCTTTTGTGCCGGATGAAGAGATTGGCCTGCGCGGTGCCAAGGCACTGGATCTGGCACGCTTTGACGTAGACTTCGCCTATACCATCGACTGCTGCGAACTGGGCGAAGTGGTGTATGAAAATTTCAACGCCGCGGCAGCGGAAATCCGTATTGAGGGGGTGACCGCTCACCCGATGTCGGCCAAAAATGTGCTGATCAACCCGATTCGTATCGCCAACGACATCATCAATCAGTTCGACAGCCGGGATACGCCGGAGCATACCGAGGGACGTGAAGGCTACTTCTGGTTCAACGACCTGACGGCCAATGCCAACCTCGCCACGTTGAAAGTGTCGATCCGTGATTTCGATCTGGCGAGTTTCAATGCGCGTAAAGAACGCATTCAAGAAGTGGTGCAGCAGGTGGCGGCAAACTATCCGCGCGCCCGGGTAAGCTGCAGCGTCACGGATATCTACAGCAATATCAGTAACTCGATCGGTGAAGATAAACGTGCCATCGAACTGATTTTCGGCGCACTCGCCGCCCACGGTATTCCGCCAAAGGTGATCCCGATGCGCGGTGGTACCGACGGTGCTGCGTTATCCAGCCGCGGGCTGGTGACTCCCAACTACTTCACCGGTGCGCACAATTTCCATTCGCGCTTTGAATTTCTGCCGGTCAGCGCCTTTGTGAAGTCCTATCAGGTCACCCGCAGCATCTGTTTGCTGGCCGCACGCGGCTAACAGATGCGCCAAAGGAGAGCGGTATTTCAAGTAGAAATATCGCTCTTAAGCCAGCAACCAGCCGAGCAAACCACTCCATGCCAGCAGTGGCAGCGAGTAGTAATGGAATTTCAGCCAGATTTTTCGCTCGCCCGCCATCCGCAGTGCAATCAGGTTAGCCAGTGAGCCTATCGCCAAGCCAAAGCCACCGGCGTTGACCGCATAGGCCAACAGTTGGCTGGAAGGCACGTAGTTAAGCAGTAAAATGGTCGCCGGCACGTTGCTGATCACCTGCGACAGGCCGATCCCCAGGGCATAAATACCCCCCTCGCCCAGCCTGGCAATGTCCGCGAACCAGGGCTGAACGGCCTCAAGACGGGTGAATAACCCCACGTCAATAAACATGGCGATAAAGACAAAAATCAGGCTCCAGTCAATCTGCAACAACACCCGGCGTGCCAGCAGTAAAAAACCGGCGAACACCGCCAACAGGCCATACAGTGGCAGGTCGATATCCAGACACAGCAGAAAAATCACGTACAGTGCCACGCAGCTCAGCAACAGGCGTCGCTGGTAAGGGTAGCCTTCGGTATGTGGGGCTTTAACGATCTCCCGCGCCGGGAAACTGAACCAGGTTAACAGCAGCAGGCTGGCCAGCATCGCTGCACCAAAGGGCGCCATCTGGGCAATAAAAGCCAGAAACGACAGCGAGGATTTGCTCCATAGCAAAATGTTCTGCGGGTTACCAATCGGTGTCAGCAGCGAACCGGCATTGACCGCCAGCGCCTGGAAGATAATTAACCGACTAATTGGCAGCGAAGACAGTTTTTTTAGCGTGATAGTCAGCGGAATAACGATAAACAGCGCCACGTCGTTGGTCAGGAATGACGACAAAAGTGCGGCAGCAAACACCAGAAACAGCGCCAGCCGCCGCTCACTGTGCAGCGTATTGACTATCTTGCGGCCAATAAAGTCAAAATAGCCGCTGACCTCAACCCCCTTGGTCAACAGCATCAGTCCCAGCAGGGTAATAATGGTTCGCCAGTCGATAAAACCGCCGAGTGCAGGCAGTTGTTGCGGATTAACAACCGCCATCAACACGCCGGCCACCAGCAGAATATGTAAAAAACGATCTTTCAGGAACGGCTGGAACAGCCGGATAACGATATTTGAACTCATGTTGAGCGCTTCAAAAAAACAACCGGGGATCAGGAGCCAGAAGTTAGCCCAAGCGCGACGGCAACGCCAGTAAAATGCTCTTTTACCTTTATCCGCTTTTCATTCGCCGCACTTTGCTTTATTTGTAACGCCTTTCCCAGATTTGAAGGATTTTTTATGGCTAACGTTTTCGCCAAAGGGCTGTTGCTGAGCATGGCGCTCAGCTTGCTGACCGCCTGCAATGACCAGAATACCCGCCCGCAGATTGATATTGAGGGCAAAACCATGGGCACCTTCTACAGCGTCAAGGTCAGCGGTGATGTGGCCATCAATCAACAACAGTTACAGCAGCAGATCGACGCCGTGCTGGAACGCGCCAACGACGATATCTCCACCTACCGCAATGATTCTGTGCTGTCGCGCTTTAATCAGAGCCGCAGCGTAGATCCACAGCAGATCCCACGCGGCATGGCGGACATTATTCTGATGGCCCAGCGCATCGGCCGCGATACTCAGGGCGCGATGAATATTACCGTCGGCCCACTGGTCAATTTGTGGGGCTTTGGGCCGGATAAGCGAGTGGTCAAGGTACCGAGCCAACAGCAAATAGAGGCGGCGCAAAAAAATGTTGGCCTGCAGCACCTCAAACTGATCGCTGACGATCATGGTGAATGGTTGCAAAAAGATCTGCCGGAGATGTATGTCGATCTCTCAACGCTGGGTGAAGGCTATGGCGTTGACCAGTTGGTAGGGTTGATGGCGCGCAACGGCATCACCAACTACCTGGTCTCGGTTGGCGGTGCGGTTTCTTCCCGCGGCGTTAACGGCCAGGGCAAACCCTGGCGGGTGGCGATCCAAAAGCCTACCGACCGCGAAAATGCGGTACAGGCTTTGGTGGATTTACAGGGTTATGGCATCAGTACTGCCGGTAGCTACCGCAACTATTTCGAACAGGACGGTAAGCGCTATTCGCACGTGATCGATCCCACCACCGGCCGGCCGATAACCCACCGTCTGGTGTCCGCCACGGTGATCGCCCCAACCGCGCTGGAAGCCGACGGTTGGGATACCGGACTGATGGTACTGGGGACAGAAAAAGCCCTGAAACTGGCGCAGGAGAAAGGGCTGGCGGTCTATCTGATCAGCAAGACCGACGAAGGGTTCAGTGCCGTGATGACCCCCCAGTTTAAAGCCTTCCTGGTGAAGTAATTTCTGACGCAGTGATCCGGGGGCGCAGAATACCGCGCCCCCGTTCCATCATCCCTTACGGTGCAACAACAAATACACCGCCGGCACCACCAGCATCGACAGCAGTGGCCCCTGAGTTTGCATCTGATCTGACGAAGGCAGGCTGTTTTGCATATGCATCGTATGCTGGTCCATTGGCGCTTCACCGCTGAACTGCAGGCTGCAATTATGGCTGGCCAACGCCAATTGGGTATTCAACAACAGCCAACTGACGACCAATAGCCATCCCTGCACAGGCCCGCTTTTTAGCGAAGTGCAAACGGTGCGTGGATAAAGAGATGGACGCCAAAGCCGACATCAGGTGATTCCAGAGTGTGGAATGCCGGATTATATCGGCCAAGTGCTTGCGCAAGAATGGAATTTACACCCGCTGTCAAAGCCGTCTTTGCCAGGTGGCTGGAAATAAAAATACTTTAATATCAATCAACCGGTGGCGTCTCAGCCAAACAAAAACCCAGCGCGGAGGCTGGGTTTTATACGGGGAAACTCACCGACGGAAGGTTATTTGGTTAACGCGATAATACCCAGCGTCAGACCGGCAACCGCCGCTGCACCACCGGCGATAGCGCCTGCGGTTTCCCAGTTATCCTGAGTGGTGCCTTTCATACAGGTGTTGGTGTGCACCAAACGCCCCTGATCGTCATAAACCGGAACACAAGGTGATTCAGTCGCGCACCCAGCCAAAAATACCGACAGCAGCCCAACTGCAATTAACTTTTTCATTCTATTGCCTCAATGTTCGATCACTCTGAAATCCTACGCCGAGTGATATACGCGCTATTGAGCCATTGTATGCGCAAAAGGCTGAATGAAGCGTTAACGTTCCGTCAGAAGATGTAATTTGAGATAACTCCGAGCGGCCAACCGGCAGGATCGACAGGCATTAAAAAGCCCGCGAAAACGCGGGCTTTATTCTAAAACCTTGAGCCGGTATTACTTCTGCAGCTTACGCATTACCAGCGTGGCGTTGGTGCCGCCGAAACCGAAGCTGTTGGACATTACGGTAGTCAGCTCGCGTTGAGTCGGCTGAGTCACGATGTTCATGCCTGCAGCTTTCTCATCCAGATTTTCGATGTTGATGCTCGGCGCAATAAAGCCGTGCTCAACCATCAACAGGCTGTAGATCGCTTCCTGCACGCCGGCGGCGCCCAGTGAGTGACCGGTCATGGCCTTGGTGGAGGAGATTGCCGGGGTGTTGTCGCCAAACACTTCACGGATAGCGCCCAGTTCTTTCACATCGCCAACCGGCGTAGAAGTCCCGTGCACGTTCATGTAGTCGATTGGGGTGTCAACGCCCTGCATAGCCATCTTCATGCAACGCACTGCGCCTTCGCCTGACGGCGCAACCATATCGGCACCGTCGGAGGTCGCCCCGTAGCCGATGATCTCAGCGTAGATGTGCGCGCCACGTGCCAGAGCATGTTCCAGCTCTTCTACTACCACCATACCGCCGCCGCCGGCGATGACGAAACCGTCACGCGCTGCGTCATAGGTACGGGAAGCTTTTTCCGGGGTGTCGTTGTAGCTGGTGGACAGAGCGCCCATTGCATCGAACTCACAGGCCATTTCCCAGCACAGTTCTTCACCACCGCCGGCAAAGACTACGTCCTGCTTGCCCAGTTGAATCAGTTCAACCGCGTGGCCAATGCAGTGTGCAGAGGTTGCGCAGGCTGAGCTGATGGAATAGTTGACGCCACGAATTTTGAACGGGGTTGCCAGGCAGGCGGAAACGCCTGAAGCCATAGCTTTGGTCACCATGTACGGGCCAACGCCGCGCAGGCCTTTGGCCCGCATGCCGTCGGATCCGGCAACCTGGTTACGCGGAGAGCCGCCACCTGAGCCAACGACCAGACCGGTGCGATCGTTGGAAACCTGATCGGCAGCCAGACCTGAGTCTTTGATAGCTTCTTCCATGGAAAGATAGGCATAAACGGACGCATCGCTCATAAAGCGCATCACTTTACGGTCGATCAGACCGGTAGTGTCCAGTTTAACATCGCCCCATACGTGACTACGCATGCCGGAATCTTTCAGCTCCTGGGAGAAAGTGATCCCAGAACGTCCTTCCTGCAGGCTCGCCAGGACCTCCTGCTGGTTGTTACCAATGCTGGAGACGATTCCCAGGCCAGTAATCACTGCACGTTTCATTCAGTACCTCTTCCACAATTTTACATTCGGGATTTTGCATCGCACTTTAGCGTACAGATGTACGCCGAACAAGTCCGATCAGCGTTTTTCAGCTTTATTCTTATCCAGTTTGCGCCATAGCGCCAGCGCCGTTAGAATCCCGTCACCCCTTGAGTTACGAGCAACCAACCGTGAGCCACGCCCCGATCCAAACCGCAGCGTTATCCTGGAATGAACAGGGTACACCTGTTTCGAAACAGTTTGATGACGTCTACTTTTCTAATCAGGATGGGCTGGAAGAAACCCGCTACGTGTTTCTCAAGGGCAATCGGCTGCCGCCACGTTTTGGCGAGCACCCTCGCCCGCTGTTTATCGTGGCGGAAACCGGCTTCGGCACCGGACTTAATTTTTTAACCCTGTGGCAAGCCTTTGCCGACTTCCGTGCCACAACGCCGGAGGCCACGCTGCAGCGGCTGCACTTTATCAGCTTTGAAAAATTCCCGCTGCTGCAGGCCGATCTCGCAGCGGCACATGCGCGTTGGCCAGAGCTGGCTTCCTATGCCGACGAGTTACGCGCCCAATGGCCGTTGCCGCTGCCGGGCTGCCACCGGCTGTTGCTGGCGGAAGGCCGCATTACGCTGGATCTGTGGTTCGGTGACGTGAACGAATTGCTACCGCACTTCGACGCCAGCATGCACCGCCAAATCGACGCCTGGTTCCTCGACGGCTTCGCCCCGTCGAAAAATCCGGATATGTGGACCGAGCAGCTGTTCGCCGCCATGGCGCGCTTTGCCCGGCCGGGGGGCAGCCTGGCCACCTTCACCGCCGCAGGTTTTGTGCGGCGCGGGCTGCAGCAGGCCGGATTTGAAGTCATAAAAAGCAAAGGGTTCGGCCAGAAACGTGAAATGCTGATTGGCGAGTTGCCTGCCGATGCGCCGGCAGTTGCCCACCCCACGCCCTGGTTACTGCGCCCGGCAGCCGACAATACCGACGATATCGCTATCATTGGCGGCGGCGTTGCCAGCGCCTTGACTGCCCTCGCCTTGCTGCGCCGTGGTGCCAAGGTCACGCTGTATTGTGCCGAACCTCAGGCGGCCGAAGGGGCATCGGGCAACCGTCAGGGAGCGCTTTATCCGTTGCTGAACGGCCGCGGCGATGCCCTGGAGAATTTCTTCAGCGCCGCTTTCCTTTTTGCCCGCCGTCAGTACGACACGCTGGTAAAACAGGGCGTGACGTTTGACCACCAGTGGTGTGGCGTCAGCCAATTGGCCTATGATGAAAAGAGTGCCGGGAAGATTGCCAACATGTTGGCGGTTGCATGGCCACCGCAGCTGGCCGTGGCGGCCGATCGCACCACGCTCAGCGCCCTGTGCGGTATCGACAGTGGTTTTGGCGGCATTAACTACCCGCAGGGTGGCTGGCTGTGTCCGGCCGAGCTGACGCGCAATGCGATAGCCCTGGCGCAACGTCAGGGGTTGAGTTGTCACTATGAATCTGACGTCAAGGCCCTGACCGCCACCGACAGCGGCTGGCAGCTCAGTGTCAACCAGGGTGAAATCCGACAGCATGCGACGGTGATCCTGGCCAACGGCCACCGGCTTGGCGAACTGGCGCCCAGCGAAGCGCTGCCGGTTTATGCGGTGCGCGGCCAAGTCTCCCATATTCCCACCACTCCAGCGCTGAGCGAATTGAAACAGGTACTGTGTTACGACGGCTACCTGACGCCGGTCAATGCCAACAACCAACAGCACTGTATCGGCGCCAGCTACCAGCGCGGTGAAACCGCCACCGAATACCGCGAGGAAGAACAGCAGGATAACCGTGCCCGCCTGCTGCGCTGCCTGCCGGATCAGAGCTGGCCGCTGCAGGTGGACGTCAGCGGTCAGCATGCCCGCTGCGGCGTGCGCAGCGCCACCCGCGATCATCTGCCGATGATTGGCGCGGTACCAGACTATCAGGTTACGCTGACGCAGTATCAGCATCTGCAACGCCAGCATCAACGCGGCGAGGCTATCGCCAATGCGCCAGGTTATCCCAATCTGTTTGTGATTGGCGCGCTAGGTTCGCGTGGACTGTGCTCGGCACCGCTGGCGGCGGAAATTTTGGCGGCGCAGCTGTTCGGCGAACCCTTGCCGGGCGACGCAGAAATGTTGGCGGCATTGAATCCGAACCGGATGTGGGTAAGAAAACTGCTGAAGGGGCGTGCGGTTTAATCGCGGTGTTACGAGGCGCTGTTATCAGCGCCTCGTAAAGCGAGTCAGGCGGTCGGCAGTGCGGTTTGATACAGATTTTCCCACATGCCATACACCAATACCTGGTCCGGCGGCGACAGCTCACCGGCAGCAATGGCTTTATGCAGGCTGCTTTCCACCTGCGTTTTCAGCGCTTCGGCGCTGTGCTCACCCAGCTCTTCCACTTCGGCAACCGCCAACGTCAGATGACCGCGCAGGTAGCCACCGGCAAACAGTTCATCATCGCTGGCGTGCTCTACCATGTCATCAATCAGCGCCAAAATGCGCGCTTCGAATTCTGCGATCATCAAATTTCCTCTAATACCCTTCATCTTCCAAACCGCAGCATTGTTGGCTACGCTCGCTCACCCCAGTCACTTACCAAGGTAAGCTCCTGAGGATTCGTTTGCTTGCCGCCTAGCTACAGCTCGAAAGCTATTGGGTATATTTTTCATTTAAACAATATAGTCAGTTGAGATCTTCCGGATAGGGGAAAAGCTCAGCCGTCAGCGGTGGCGTATTGTAAAACGATTGTAACGCCTGAATAAAGCGCGCAGGTCTTGTGGGTATTCCCTGTTCCAACAGCAACAGTACCCGTTCGCGTACCTTACGCTGGAAGGCGATGCGATCCGGTTCGCAGTCACCGTTCAGATTGTCGCAGCTGACGTTGAACGGGAAACCGGCCGCCACGCAGAACATCCACTCCAGCGACTGCGGTTTAATTTCCACCGCTTCAAATTCGCTTTGCGTCTGTGCGTCGCGCCCGTCCGGGCAGTACCAGTAACCGAAATCGACCAGTTTGCGACGCTGTTCACCGGCAATGCACCAGTGAGAAATCTCATGCATGCCGCTGGCGTAATAGCCGTGGGCAAAGACAATGCGGTGGTATGGCAGTTGGTCGTCGGCCGGCAAATAAATCGGCTCATCGTCGCCTTTAACCAGCCGGGTGTTGTAATCATCACTGAAGCACTGATTAAAGATATCAATCAGCTGTTCGTATTGATGGGTAGCCTGCGTGTCTGACATAAACAAATCCAATAACCACAAAAATAAAGCGGTAATTATTTCATGTTACCGCTCGCTTGGCATGCTAAAAATGCAGCGCCAGCCACTGCTGAATTTCCGTACCGTGATTGTCGTACAACAGCTTGCAGCTCATCACCAGAGAAACGATGACGATCATCGGGCGGATCAGCTTTTGCCCACGGGTCATCACCATATGCGCCCCGAGCCGTGCTCCCAGCACCTGCCCTACCAGCATCACCAGACCGATGCTCCACACCACTTTGCCGCCGATAATAAACAACACCAGGCTGCCAAAATTGGAAGTAAAGTTCAGCACCTTGGCGTGAGCGGTGGATTTGGCCAGGTTAAAACCGCACAGCGTCACATAGGCCAGTGCGTAGAAGGAGCCGGCACCAGGGCCAAAGAAGCCGTCATAAAAACCCACGCAGCCCCCGGCCACCAGCCCGAACGGCAAGGCGCTCAAACGGCGCTGTCGATCACTCTCCCCCAGACGCGGGGTCAGCAGAAAGTACAGGCCGATGCCGATCACCAATAACGGCAACATTTGCCGTAGCAGATCGGCACGCATGTGCTGCACCAGGATCGCTCCGGCAACAGAACCGATCAGCGCCAACAGAATTGTCAGCTTTTGATCGTTGAGATCAACGGCTCGTCGGCGGATGAAATACAGGCTGGCGGATAAGGAGCCCCCCACCGACTGCAGTTTGTTGGTCGCCAGCGCCTGCGCTGGAGACACCCCCACCGCCAGCAGTGCCGGTACGGTCAACAACCCACCCCCACCGGCAATGGAGTCGATAAAGCCCGCCAGCAATGCCACCACAAACAAAACCCCGAGCATCTCGGGGCCAACGACGAACCACTCCATTTATACCCCTCTTATTTGAAGCTGCATCTGTGTTGATTGCACTCATTCACCCGAATCACTTACTCATGTAAGCTCATCGGGATTCATTCCCTTACCGCCTTGATGCAACTCCAATTACTTTGGGTATATTATTCCGCAGCAAAATGGTTATTCAGCAATGCCTGACAGGTAGGCGGTAATGGCGGCGGTACCGGTTTACCCGGCTTGGCACTCGGCTGATGCGGAATGAACCAACTTGCCAGTTCGGCACCACAGCCGTCACCCGGCGGTGGGGTATCCTGTTCTTTACACTCCAGGCTACCGGCCGGACAACGCAGGCGCACATGCATGTGCGCACGATGGCCAAACCACGGCCGCACCTTGTGCAACCAGTCACGATCGGCACCGGCATCCAGGCACAGACGCTGCTTGATCGCCGGGTTGACGAAGATGCGTGTCACTTCCCGATCCTGCGCCGCCGCTTTGATTAAAGTTTCAATCTGCGGTTGCCACTGGCGCGCAACCACCTGCTTACCGTCGCTGGAAACCAAATCGATCGGTTGCGGCTTCAGCAGTTGCTGTGCACTCCAGCGTTGGCGCGGCAACTGTAGCCAGATATCGACATCAAGCCCGGACTGATGGCTGGCATGGCCGCTGCTGAAGCGCCCGCCGGCCGGCATCGCCATATCGCCGATCAGTACCGTTCCGAGATTTTTTTGGCTTGCCTTGCTGCTCAGACGCTGGATAAACGCCAGCAGATCCGGGTGGCCAAAGTAGCGGCGTTGATCGGGGCGCATCACCTGATAATCCGGCGAGTTCAACGGCAGCGGCTGGGCACCGATAATGCAACCATTGGCAAACCCCCCCACCGCCTGCGGCGCACCGGCCACCGGGTTCTCGATTTTCTGCCACGGCGTCAATGCCATGGCGGAACCCGAAGCCATCAGGGCAAGAATGCCCAACATCCAGTTTTTCATGGTGATTACCAGCGTGGAACGTTAGAAACCACATCACCGTTCTGCGCACGTTGGCGCAGCAGGTGATCCATCAGCACAATCGCCATCATCGCTTCGGCAATTGGTACCGCACGGATGCCTACGCAAGGGTCATGGCGGCCACGGGTGACCATTTCCACGGCTTCGCCCTGGCGATTGATGGTTTTGCCCGGCACCATGATGCTGGAGGTTGGTTTCAGCGCCAGATGGGCGATCACCGCCTGCCCGCTGCTGATACCGCCAAGGATGCCGCCCGCATGGTTGCTCTGGAAACCTTCCGGGGTGATTTCGTCGCGGTTTTCGCTGCCGCGCTTGGTCACAACGCTAAAGCCGTCGCCAATTTCCACGCCTTTTACCGCATTGATGCTCATCAACGCATGCGCCAAATCCGCGTCGAGGCGGTCAAACACCGGTTCGCCAAGGCCTACCGGCACGTTTTCTGCCACTACGCTGACCTTGGCGCCAATGGAGTCGCCCTCTTTTTTCAGCGCGCGCATCAGCTCGTCCAGGGCTTCCAGCTTGTCCGGATCCGGACAGAAGAACGGGTTCTGTTCGACCTGCTCCCAGTCTTTCAGCTCACAGACCACGTCGCCGATCTGCGCCAGGTAACCACGCACCTGTACGCCAAATTTCTGCTGCAGGTATTTCTTGGCAATCGCCCCTGCTGCAACACGCATGGCCGTTTCACGTGCCGAAGAACGGCCGCCGCCACGGTAGTCGCGCACGCCGTATTTTTGTTCGTAGGTGTAATCTGCATGCCCCGGACGGAACACGTCTTTAATCGCACCGTAGTCCTGCGAGCGCTGGTCGGTGTTTTCGATTATCAGCCCGATGCTGGTACCGGTAGTCACACCTTCAAACACGCCGGAAAGAATACGGACCTGATCCGGCTCACGGCGTTGGGTGGTATAACGCGAGGTGCCTGGACGACGGCGGTCCAGATCGTGCTGCAAATCAGCTTCGGTAAGCGGAATGCCCGGCGGCACACCGTCTACGATACAGCCCAGCGCCACACCGTGAGATTCACCAAAAGTGGTGACGCGGAAAATCTGCCCAATACTGTTTCCTGCCATCGCGGATCCTTACCCTTAATTATTATCTCTGTTGGGCCCGCCAGAGCAGGCCCGAAGAATGCTTAGCTGCGATAGATGCTGAAATGCTCTTTGCAATCTACCAATTGCTGTTTGGTTAGCATGAACACCCCGTCACCGCCGTTTTCGAACTCCAACCAGCTGAACGGAATATCCGGATACTGTTCCATCAGATGTACCATGCTGTTACCCACTTCACAAATCAGCACGCCGTCGTCGCTCAGGTAATCCGGCGCACAGGCCAGAATGCGACGTACCAGCTTCAGGCCGTCACTACCCGCCGCCAGACCCAGTTCAGGTTCAAAGCGGAACTCTTCCGGCAGATCTGACATGTCTTCTGCATCAACGTACGGTGGGTTGGTGACAATCAAATCGTACTGGATCGCCGGAAGATCGCGGAACAGATCGGAACGGATCGGCGTCACCTGCTGTTCAACACCCAACGCCTGAATATTGCGCTCGGTCACCGCCAGCACGTCGGCGGAGATGTCTACCGCGTCCACTTCCGCATCCGGGAAAGCATAGCCGCAGGCAATGGCAATACAGCCGCTGCCGGTACACATGTCGAGAATATGGCTCGGAGGATGAGGGATCAGTGCGCTGAAGCGATCGTTGATCAGTTCGCCAATCGGGGAACGCGGTACCAGCACGCGCTCATCAACATAAAACTCCAGGTCGCAGAACCAGGCTTTGTTGGTCAGGTAGGCGACCGGAATGCGCTCGTTGACGCGGCGGATCACGCGTTCAACGATGCGGTGGCGCTCACTGGAGGTCAAACGTGCGGTGTGCATGTCCTCTGGAATATCCAGCGGCAGGAACAGGCTCGGCAGCACCAATTGCACCGCTTCGTCCCACGGATTGTCGGTTCCGTGACCATAGTAGATATCCGCGGCGTTAAAACGGCTCACCGTCCAGCGCAGCATATCCTGAATGGTGTGCAGTTCATTCACTGCTTCCTCGACGAAAATTTTGTCCAATTTGCCCTCCGGCAGGCACTGTGATTCATGATTTAGCCGCATAGTTTGCCATGAAGCCCGCGACAAATCACGCTAACCCCTTGCGCTTTTCATTTTGGCGCGAATTTTGCGTCGACAGATACCCGCGACACGGTAAACTACCGCGATAAATGATTTCCGGTGAATGAAAAATGAAGAACAAGCACCCTCTGAGCAAAGATGAATTGCAGCTCTTCAGAGAGTCGGTAGTAGACGCAAAAAAGCTGCGTCAGGACACCATTGTCCACCGTAAACCCAAGCCAAAAACCAAACAAATTGCCCCGCAGCGCCTGCTGCAGGAACAGGTGGACGCCAGTTATTATTTCTCGGATGAATACCAACCGCAGTTGGAAGAGGAAGGCCCGACGCGCTATGTGCGCCCCGGTTACAGTGCTTTTGAACTGAAAAAACTGCGCCGCGGTGACTATTCACCGGAGCTGTTTCTCGATTTGCACGGCCTGACCCAAATGCAGGCCAAGCAGGAGTTGGGCGCATTGATCGCCGCTTGCCGACGCGAACACGTACACTGCGCCTGTGTGATGCACGGCCACGGCAAGCATATCCTTAAACAGCAAACCCCGCTGTGGCTGGCGCAGCATCCCGACGTACTGGTGTTCCACCAGGCCCCCAAGGAATGGGGCGGTACCGCGGCCATCTTGCTGCTGGTCGAACTGGCCGACTAAACGGCAGAAATGACAAAAGGGCGATATTTAACATCGCCCTTTTGTTTGCAACCGGCCTGCGGCCCCTACACTTTAGCCATCACCTGCGACGGACTGACCTGCCATTCAAATTTACCGCAGCTGCCGTCAGCCGCCAGATCAACGTTGGCGATTGCCGAGGTGGCAAACATCGGCGGACATTCACCCGGGCAAAGCTCAGCCACCAGGTAACCCACCAGCGGCAAGTGGGAGACAATCAGCACCGAGCTGATCCCCTGCTGTGCCAGCACCTGCAAATAACTGCCCACCAGGCTGGCGTCTCCGCCCGGCGTCAACTCAGGCAGCACTTCTTCGCTCGCCGGCAAGGTCAAGGCTTCGCGCACCGTGGCCAGCGTCTGTTCGGCCCGCAGATAGGGGCTGACCAGCACTCGTTCAATATCCACAGACTTGGTATTTAACCAGGCCGCCATCTGACGTGACTCATCACGGCCACAAACAGTAAGAGGTCTTACCGAATCGCTGGCCGCATCGAGTGCCGCCTCTCCGTGACGCATAATCAAAACTTGCATATTGCACCGCTGTTGTTGACAAAATAACGCTATACAGAAACGCCGAGCGTGCTGTATCGCCGAGTTTTACAACCCCAAAGCAAAAGCTTTGAAACGATAACGCGCCGTCTCTTTATGGCGGCCGGGCATTTTGCCTGAAAGTTCACGTAAAGAAAACGCTGTTTTTTACATCAATAGCGTTCCGATACGCATTCAATGCTCACATAACAACCAATTCAACAGGTTAAATTTTAACCTTCTCAACATGAATTTTATTGATGGCGGCCAGTTTTACACCGCCATCGGGCTACGTTACCTCGTCCCTATCCCCCTGTACAGTGGGTGGGATTGCCGGTAGTGCAAGGAGTGATAACGATCACAAAGCCCCTTGATCCTACTCTAGTACAATTCACGTCAGCGCGCCGCTCAAGACCCCTGCGGATAGAAGCGCTCGCCCTGCTGGGCCATGCGCTGCAAACGTTCACAGGGCGCAAAATATTCCCCGTGCTGGCGCTGCAGGTACTCCAGCGTTTTAACCACCTTGTCGGCGCCAAGCTGATCCATATAGCGGAAGGGCCCGCCAAGGAACGGTGGGAAGCCAATGCCGAACACGGCACCGATGTCACCGTCGCGGGCGCTGCGGATCACGCCTTCATCCAGACAGCGCGCCGCTTCGTTCAGCATCATCATCACGCAACGCTGCGCAATAACCGCCTGCTGCAAATGCGACTTCGGTGTAATGCCAAGCAGAACATACACCGAGGTATCGGCACGTTTGTGCCGCTGACGTTGCTGGCCTTCACTCGGGTACAGATAAAAGCCACGGCCGTTTTTGCGCCCTTTACGCCCGTCTTTGAGCACCGCATCGAAAGCCGCCGGGGCGGCAAAGCGCGGCCCCAACTGTTCCACCAGCACCGGACTTATCTTGGTGCCGACGTCAATGCCCACTTCATCGAGCAGGGTTATCGGCCCGACCGGGAAGCCGAAGTCGACCAGCGCCTTGTCCAGCGATTCGATCGGCTCACCTTCCAACAGACAACGCGCCGCTTCATTTATATAAGGAGCCAAAATGCGGTTAACGTAGAAACCGGCACGATCGGCAACCACAATCGCCGTCTTGCCCTGTTTTTGCGCCAATGCCACGGTGGTGGCAATGGTTTCTTCGCTGGTACCGGCATGAGGTATCACCTCTACCAGCGGCATTTTATCGACCGGGCTGAAATAATGCAGGCCGATCACCTGCTCCGGCCGCTGCGCGCCGGCAGCAATCTGGCCAATCGGCAGCGATGAAGTATTGGAGGCAAAAATAGTGTGCGGGGCCGCGTGTTGTTCGATCTCGGCCACCATCTGCTGCTTGAGCGACAGATCTTCAAACACCGCCTCAATCACCACGTCCACCCGATCAAAACCGGTGTAATCGGTCGAACCGGAGATCAGCATCATCTGTTTTTGTCGCTCAGCCGGACGCATGCGTTTACTGCGAACCCGTTTGCTGAGCACATCCCAGCTGTATTTTAACGCGTGGTTAATGCCCGTTTCGTTAACGTCTTTAATTCGTACCGGCAGACCGCCGCGCGTAGCGGTCACGCAGGCAATCCCACCGCCCATCAAGCCGCCACCGAGGATCCCGATACGATGTAATGCATGAGGTTGTGCATTGCCGCCGCGCTCTTTCTTCAACGCGGTAGAGGCAAAGAACAGGCTGCGTAACGCCGCTGACTGTGGCGTCATCGCCAGCTCGCCGAAGGCCTTGGCCTCGGCTTCATAACCGCTGGCGCTACCATTATCCAGACCGGTACGCACCACCTGAATAATGCGCTCCGCCGCCGGATAGTTGCCGTGCGTTTTTGCCAGCGTTTTCTTGCGTACAATGCTGAACAGCAGGCTTTTACCCAGCGGGCCGTTGAGCAAACGCTCCTGCCACGGCAATTCACGTCGGCTTTGCCAACCCTGTTTGACTCGTTCGATGGCGGTCTGCAGCAAGATCGATTGCGGCACCGCGTCGTCCACCAGCCCCAGACGCAGCGCCTGACGCGCCCGAATGTGTTTGCCGGTCAGGATCATGTCCAGCGCCTTGCTGGCACCAATCAACCGCGGCAAGCGCTGAGTGCCGCCGGATCCCGGCAGCAAACCCAACTGAACTTCCGGCAGGCCGAGTGCAGTTTTATCATCCAATGAGCAGACGCGGCCGTGGCAGGCCAAAACCAGCTCCAGGCCGCCACCCAGGCAGGCACCGTGAATGGCTGCCACTACCGGAACCTGGAATGCCGCAATCTGTGCCAGGGTGCTTTGGCCTTTCTTCGCCAGCGTTTCGACTTCTTTGGCGGTGGTACAGGCGGCAATCATGGTGATGTCTGCGCCGGCAATAAACGAATCCGGCTTGCCGGAAACGATCACCAGCCCTTCCAGCGCTGGATGCTGCTGCGCGCGGATCAGTACGTCGTTGACCTGTTCGATAAATTCGGCCTTCAGCGTATTCACCTTCTCGCCGGGGACATCAATGGTGATCACGCCAATGTTGTCCGGACGTATCGTCAGCTGAAAGGCTGAGGGCTTGGCTCGCTGTTCGTGCAATGCGTTTTCAAAACTCATTATTCCACCTCTACGATCATTGCGGCCCCTAACCCTCCGGCCGCACAGGCGGTGGTCAACCCCAGCCCACCACCACGGCGTTTCAGCTCGTGCAGCGTTTGGGTGATCATGCGTGCGCCGGTAGCGGCAAACGGGTGGCCGTAGGCGATCGAGCCGCCCAATACGTTGAATTTATCCATATCCACTTCACCAATCGCCCGGCTGCGACCCAATTTTTGCTGGGCAAACTCGTCACTGGCAAACATCTTCAGGTTGGCCAGGGTTTGTGCGGCGAAAGCTTCATGCATGTCGATAAGCGTCAGATCAGCCAGGCCGATACCGGCGCGATCCAACGCCAGCGGTGTTGCGTAGGACGGCCCGAGCAACATATCTTCCCACACGTCGATGGCAGAGAAGGCAAAGCTGCGCAGGTAGCCCAGCGGTTGTAAGCCCAGCTCTTTCGCCCGCGATTCACTCATCATCAGTACCGCCGCCGCACCGTCGGTCAACGGCGTGCTGTTGGCGGCAGTAACGCTGCCATGCTTACGGTCAAATGCCGGTTTCAGCTTCGCGTAGGAAGCCAGGCTGGAGTCTTTGCGGACGTTGTTGTCTTCGCTAATTTGGGTGCGATACGGCGGCACGTAGGCGGTCATCACCTCATCGTGCAACAGCCCCTGTTCCCAGGCTTTGGCCGCCAACTGATGTGAACGGTGCGCCAGCGCATCCTGCTCTTCCCGGGTGATGCCGTGGCTTTTCGCCATTTGCTCGGCAGTATCCCCCATACGCAGGCCGGTAGAATATTCCGCCACCGCCGGAGGGACCGGCATCAGGTCACGGAATTTCAGTCGGCTGAACAGCTTGAGGCGCTGTGACAGGGTACGGGCCTTGTTAACGTCCACCAGCGTGCGCGCCAGCGCTTTGCTGACGCCGATAGGCAAAACGGAAGAAGAGTCAGCGCCGCCGGCAATGCCGATACTGATGCTACCGGCCATAATGCTTTCCGCCACGTTGGCAATCGCCTGGAAGCTGGTGGCGCAGGCACGCGACACGCTGTAGGCATCGGTATGCACGCTCATACCGGTACCGAGCACAATTTCACGCGCAATATTCGGCGCTTCAGGCATTTGCACCACCTGGCCGAACACCAGTTGCTCGATCAACGCCGGATCGATGCCAGTGCGGGCCAACAGTTCACTCACCGCCGTTTTACCCAAATCCACCGCCGGAATACCGTGATAAGCGGTCGCCTGTTTGGCAAAGGGGGTGCGCAGTCCATTTATAATCGCAATACGGTCACCGTGACGGGTCACCAACGGCAGTGCCTTACTCATAAACGCTCCTGAAGAGAATAACGTCAGCGCAACGGCTAAAAAGAGGTCTGACCTGATGGGGTCATTGTTAACCAAATGTTTATATTTGGCAAACCGGCAGAAGTGAAAACTGAGAGCAGGAGCAACTTTCCAGGGAGGGATTATGGGGCAGAAGACGGTGCGGGTAAGCCCCGCACCCTTTTAAAGCAGCAATTAACGCAGGCCGAGCTGGAAAATAAAGGTTTCTGCCTGGCAGGCAAAGGTGAAATCAGCCACCAGTTCTACACCACCGTCAACCGGTTTAATGCTACTGCTGATGTCGCAAGGGTCAGATTCCACACCCCGGGCTTTTTCAGTCAACGCGGCCAACATTTTCTCTGCATCCTGCTGATTGGCAAACACCTGGCTGTAGGAGGCGGTGCAATCGGTATTGTCCATGACGGTGCCAACGTCTACACAGCAACAAGCGGCAGTTTCCTGGGCGCTACATTTATTAAGTGAATTTGACATGGTTAATTCTCCTCAGGGACCGCCATTACGCGCATCCAAATTGCCATTTAAACGCTGGCGCAAAGATACAAGATTCTGTGTCTATTTTACTCTGTGGTGAAACCGATCACTAGCACTTACTTTTTATAGGTGTTTTAAGTGATGGAAATCACAAATGAAAATCGTTGTCTGCTAAGGAATGGTAAGAATTTTGTTATCTATCGCTGGTTTTTTGTTAGCCAGATCTCTCTTTTGATATCAATTTGGAAATATTTCAAAAACAATGTTGCAACATTCTCACAGGTCGGACCTATAATTCAGCCACTGGTCTGATTTGTCTGAATGGGATCGGACCCTACAATCGCGCGCTTCCTTGTTACTTTATGTAACATGTTTAAATAATAAACACATAAAATGAGGTTTTGGTCATGAGCCAGAAAAACCTATTTACTAAATCAGCTCTCGCAGCTGCAGTGGCAATTATTTCTTCAAACGTGTCTGCCGCCGGATTCCAGCTGAACGAGTTCTCAGCAGCTGGTTTAGGACGTGCGTATTCTGGTGAAGGTGCCATGGCAGACACTGCGGCTTCTGCCAGCCGTAACCCAGCCCTGTTGATGATGTACACTCGCCCAGAGCTGTCTTTCGGCGCTGTGTTTATCGATCCGGACGTGGACATTTCAGGCAAATCACCTTCAGGTGCCAGCCTGGACGCAAAAAACATCGCCCCTACCGCCTGGGTGCCGAACCTGCATTATGTACAGCCAATTAACGATCAGTTTGCCGTGGGTGGCTCTGTCACCAGTAACTACGGCCTGGCTACCGAATTCAACGACGGTTACACCGCAGGGGCTTATGGCGGTAAAACCGACCTGACCACCCTAAACCTCAATCTGAGCGGTGCTTATCGTCTGAACAAACAATTCAGCTTCGGCCTGGGCTTTGATGCGGTTTACGCCAAAGCCAAGCTTGAGCGTTATGCCGGTGAATTGCCGAAATTGATCGCAGGCTCTGGTCAGTTGCCTCCGCAATTGGCAGGCCCGGTATCACAGATCCCGGCCGATACCCAGATATCTCACCTGAAAGGTGACAAATGGGGTTTCGGTTGGAATGCCGGTATTTTGTATGAAGTGGATGAAAACAACCGTTACGGTTTCACCTACCGCTCCGAAGTGAAAATCAAGTTCGACGGCGATTACAAGAGCAGCCTGCCATCCGCCTATAATCCACTCCTGGGTGCTCTCGGCCTGCCTATGGGCACCAACGGCAGCACCATTCCCGGTTCTCTGGACTTGAACCTGCCAGAAATGTGGGAAATCTCGGGCTACAACAAGGTTGCGCCACAGTGGGCCGTTCACTACAGCATGGCTTACACCAGTTGGAGCCAGTTCCAGGAGCTGAAAGCCACCGGCAGCAACGGTCAGACGCTGTTCGAGAAGCATGAAGGCTTCAAAGATTCTTACCGCATCGCATTGGGTACCACCTACTTCTACGACGACAACTGGACCTTCCGTACCGGTATCGCCTTCGATGACAGCCCGGTTCCTGCTCAAAACCGTTCGATCTCAATCCCGGATCAGGACCGCCTGTGGCTGAGTGCCGGTACCAGCTATGCGTTCAACAAAGACGCCTCGGTTGACGTCGGTATCTCCTACATGCACGGCCAGAAAGTCACCATCAAAGAAGGTCCATACACCTTCGATTCAGTGGGCAAGGCCTGGCTGTACGGCGCCAACTTCAACTACCGCTTCTAATCCTTTCGATGATGAAGTCAGAGCGCCCTGCGGGGCGCTTTTTTTTGCCCGCTAATCTCAAAGCATAAAAAACCCGCCATCAAAGCGGGTTCTTTATCTTCGCTACCAACCGAGGTTATTGCGAGTCTATCTCGTCCAGATCGCCCTGAATTGCCTGGGCGTTCGGGTTAACTTCCGGCTTCAGCGAGCCGCCGTTCGCCAGGAAGTCGTTGCGCTGGAAGTAGGCTTCACGCACCATCAGGTATGGATCGGAAGAGTTGTGCAGCAGGCCGTCGGAATCGAGCAGCTCGGCACGGGTTTCTATCCCCTCAACCACCCATTTACCCGCCGACATCCAGAAGGTCAGGTAGCTCAGCACCGGATAGAGGCTATCCGCCCAGTCACCGCCCTCTTCACGCAGGGTGAAGCTGCCATAGCCCGGCAACATCACATAAGGGCCGTAACCCACACCGTAGTGCCCCAGAGTGCTGCCGAAACGGTTCGGCTCTTCACGCGCCAGTTTCGGGTTAGCCATGCCAGCCACGTCGATCAGGCCGCCCATCCCCAACAGGGTGTTGAGGAAGAAACGGTTAAAGTGGATCATTCCCTTGTACGGATCACCCTTCAGGAAGGAGTTGACCATGCTGGCCGGTTCTTCCAGGTTGGAGGTGAAGTTGCTGATGCCATTACGCGCCGGCATCGGCAGATAGTCACGCCAGGCCACGGCCACCGGGCGCAGGACATACGGATCCAGGACGTTATAGTTAAAGTTGAACATCGTCCGGTTAAATCCTTCCAGAGGATCGGATCGCCCTTGTGGTTCATTTTGTGGCGTGCTGGCACAGCCCACCAATAACACCGTTGTGAAAGCCAGCCCAGTCAGGCGAAAATTCATATTCTTCTCCATGAAAACACGTTCGGTCTTTTTATTCAGGGAACCTGTTTGTTTATCTGAACGTCAATCTGCTCTTTACCGCTGAAATTCTGCAGCGCACTCTCACCGAACCAGTCACCCGCCTGTGGCGTGGCCAGACCGTCCTGAGAAATCCGCACCCGCACCTTGACCTGATGCTGGGCCGAAAGCAGGCGTTCAGGCATCATGGCATTGCTGTCATCCAAAGAGAATGATAGCGGGAAACGGCTTAAGGGCAGCTGTTTTACCGCCACCGGCACCGGATTGGCACCATCGGTCACCGAGATTACCAGCGTCCCCTGCGGCGGCAAAGCGTTAGTCGCCTGCGGCGATAACGTCACGTTAACGCCAAGTTTAACAGTTTCTCCGCCTGCCTGTGTTTTTGCTTGTTCAATACTGCGCTTTATCACTTCGGCGCGTTGATCGTTAGCCGGCAACAGTTTCAGCATGACCTGCCAGGCACCAATAGCCTGCTTGAAATCGCCCTGCTCAAAGGAATTAAACGCCAACAGGCTCAACACGCGCAGATTGGTATGATCTTCGGCGATCATCTTGCGCAGCATCTGCGTGGCCTGCTTGTTATCCTCTGGATCGTTAGAGCGCGTCAAGACTTCCGCGTAGCCGAGGCGCACTTCCAGACTATTCGGATCGAGTTGATAAGCATGGGCGAATGCCTGAGTCGCGGTGGTAGCGTTGTTCAATGCCATGCCGACCCGCCCCAACATCATCCAGTCGTTGATATTGCGGTCATCCTGTTGCAACGCAGTACGCAGCCCCAGGCCGAGACGGGCAATCTCTTCCATGCTCAGCGGTTGGGCACGTTCATTGGCAACCCGAGCGCGTAGCTCCGGCATTTGAGCTTCCACCTGCTGCCAGTCCAGCACCTGCGCCAGTCCACCGGTTTTCAGATAGAACCCCAGGGTGACCACCACCAGTAACGCTACGCCGGGCACCAGTGCCCAACGGTTGATCGGCTTCGCCTGCGCGTCCTGCTGACCGGGAATATCATTGAGCAGATTTTGCTGCAGTTCCTTCACCATCTCCGGACGCTCGGCAACCACGCCCTGATCTTCGTCCTGCTCCAGTTCGTGCAGACGATCCTGATAAAACGCTTTATTCAGCGTATCGCGGCTAGCGGCAGTGTTTTTGTCGCTTTGGCGCATCGCCGGCACCACCAGTAACGCCGCAGCGCCGACCAGCAATACAATAATAATCAGCCAAAAAGCCATTAGGGTTTCTTCCTGTCAGTCTCTTTCAGCAGCGCTGCCAAACGCTGTTGCTCCTGCTCGGAGAATTCATCGTTAGCGTTAGCAGCACCGGCGCGGCGACGGCGAGTGCGCAGTATCACTACCGCCCCGCCGATCAGCACAAACAGCAACGGGCCAACCCACAGGATCAGCGTCGCCGGAGTCACCGGCGGCTCGTAGGTGACGAAATTGCCGTAGCGCGCCACCATGTAATCGATGATCTGCGGCTTACTCTGCCCCTGCATCATCAGCTCATACACCTTGGTGCGCATGTCCGCCGCAATGATGGCGTTAGAATCGGCAATGCTGTTGTTCTGGCATTTCGGGCAGCGCAGCTGCTCGGTCAATTCACGGTATTGCTGTTCCTGCTCCACCGATTTGAACTGATAGGTATCAATAGCCGCAGCCGCGCTCCAACTCAGCAGCAGAGCGAAGACCAGGGTCATCAGCCTCATGCCTCACCCCCGTATTTTTTGTACAGCGGCAACACTTCCTGCTGCCAGACGCGCTCATTCATATCCCCGGCGTGGCGATAGCGAATAATGCCCTGTCCGTCGATCAGGAAGGTTTCCGGCGCGCCATACACGCCCAGATCCAGCCCCAGCATGCCGTCGCCGTCATACAGGCTGAGCGCATAAGGGTTACCCAGCGAGTTTAGCCAGGTCACCGCCTTGCTGCGATCGTCTTTATAGTTCAGCCCCACCACGCGGATACCGCGCGTGGCCAACGTATTGAGGTATTGATGCTCGGCACGGCAGGTCGGGCACCAGGTGGCCCAGACGTTCAGCAGCATGGGTTTGCCATTGCGCAGCACTGCCTGATCGTAAGTCTTGCCGGGGCTTTCGAGCGATTCCAGTTTGAAGGCCGGTACCGGTTTGCCGATCAGCGCCGACTCCAGCATGGTCGGATCCTCACCACCGGCGTTGCGCGTCAATTGCACCATAAACGCCGCCACCAGCAGCAGGAACAGAATTAACGGGATAAACAGCAGCTTACGGTTCATGCCTGCTCCTCCAGCTTGCCTTCACGCTTGAGTTTTTTACTCATCCGATAGCGCGGGTCGAGAATACACAGGATGCCGCCGATCGCCATAAATACCCCACCGAACCAGATCCAGCGCACGAAGGGTTTATAGTACAACCGCACGGCCCAGGAGCCGTCGTCCAGCTCTTCGCCCAGTGCCGCATACAGGTCACGGCTGAAGCCGCCGTCGATGGCCGCTTCGGTCATCATGCTGCGCGCCACGCTGTAGTAGCGTTTCTCCGCGTGCAGCGTCGCTTCCGGCTTGCCGTTGCGCGTGACGTCGATGATACCGACGCCGCCGGTATAGTTCGGCCCACGGATATCGTGCACATCACGGAACACAAAGTGATAGTTATGGATATCCACGCTGTCGCCAGCCTTCATGCGGACATCGCGTTCCACGCTGTAATTCTGGCTAAAGGCAATACCGATTACCGTCACCGCGACACCAAGGTGACCCAGCACCATGCCCCAGTGACTGCGGGAAAGATGGCTCAGGCCACGCCAAAAACCGTGGCGATGAGTAGCGCGTTCGTGCAGTTCCATCAGCGTCAGGATAATCACCCAGACCGCCATAATCAGCCCCACCACAGTCATACCGGCGATGCTGTCTTGCAGCAGCCACGGCAGCAGGATCGACAACACCAGCGTAATCACCAGCGCCACGCTCAGGCGACGCCACAGCTTGGTCGGTTCATCACGGCGCCAGCGCACCAACGGGCCGATGCCCATCAGCAAGGCCATCGGGGCCATCAGCCAGGTAAACATGGTATTGAAGAATGGCTCGCCAATAGAAATGCTGCCCAGGCCAAGCTGTTTATGCACCAGCGGCAACAGCGTGCCCAGCAACACCACCAGCATCGCGGCAATCAACAGTACGTTGTTGCCCAACAGGAAGGTTTCACGCGAGAAGGTTTCATGCTGCACCCGGCTGCGCACCTGGCCGCCCTTAACTGCGTACAACAGCAAAGAACCGCCGATCACAATCACCAAATAGGCGAGAATGAACATGCCGCGCGCCGGATCGGAGGCAAAAGAGTGTACCGACACCAGCACGCCAGAGCGCACCAGGAAGGTACCCAGCAAGCACAGCGAGAAGGCGGTAATCGCCAGCAATACCGTCCAGGCCTTGAAAGTCCCGCGTTTTTCAGTCACCGCCAGCGAGTGCATCAGCGCCGTACCGGCCAGCCACGGCATAAATGAAGCGTTCTCTACCGGATCCCAGAACCACCAGCCGCCCCAGCCCAGTTCGTAATAAGCCCAGGCAGAGCCCAGCACGATACCCATGGTGAGAAACACCCAGGCCGCCGTGGTCCAGGGACGTGACCAGCGCGCCCAGGCGGTATCCAGCCGGCCGGCCATCAGTGAGGCGATAGCAAAAGCAAAGGCCACCGAGAAGCCGACATAGCCCATGTACAGCAGTGGCGGATGGAAAATCAGACCGATATCCTGCAGCAGCGGGTTGAGATCGCTGCCGTCGATCGGGAAATTCGGCAAGGTGCGGGTGAACGGGTTGGAGGTCATGATAATAAACAGCAGGAAACCTGCGGTAATCATGCCCATCACCGACAGCACGCGTGCCACAGCGTCTTGCGGCATCGCACGGCTGCACAATGCCACCGCCAGTGACCAGCAACTCAGCAGCAGCACCCACAGCAGCAGCGACCCTTCATGGGCCCCCCAGGTGGCGGCGATGCGGTAATACACCGGCAGTTGCGTGTTGGAGTTGGCGGCCACATAAGCCACGGTAAAATCATTGGCCACAAAGGCATACACCAGGCAGATGAACGCCAGCGCGATAGCGGCAAACATGCCGTAGGTCAGTGGACGCGCCACCGCCATCATACGGCGATCCTGACGCGCTGCGCCCCACTGCGGGTAAATGCTCAGCAGCAGCGAAATCGCCAGCGCCAGACACAGCAGAAAACTTCCCGTTTCCGGCATCATGATTTAGCGCCCTCGTTCTGCGGGGTGGCGTAAGCCGAAGCCGGCCCCTTATGGTTTTCTTTCATGGCGTCGGCCACCTCCGGCGGAGTGTATTTTTCATCGTGTTTCGCCAGCACTTCACGCGCGTTCACCACGTTGCCTTCGCCCAATACGCCCTGCGCCACCACGCCCTGCCCCTCACGGAACAAGTCCGGTAAAATACCGGTGTAGGTGACGTCGATGGCACCGCGCGCATCGTAAACCTTGAAGCTGACCTGCAGCGTTTTCTGATCGCGTTTCACCGAGCCGGGCATCACCATGCCGCCAATACGCAGGCGTTGGCCCACTTCCGGCTTTTCATGATTTTCGCCCTTGCCCTGCAGAATTTCGCTCGGGGTATAAAACAGATCGATGTTGGAACGCAGCGCATACAGCATCAGGGTCGCGGTAAGCGCAACGCCGATCAGCACTACGATCGCCAGATACAGGCGACTTTTACGACGTGGATTCACAATGATTTCTCCCGCGGGTTGGCGGATTTTTGTTTCGACTGCTGCGATTGGCGAATACGCCGTTCGCGCGCCTGACGGCGGCCAATCTCATCGAGCAATTGTCGGCGCTGCCAGAAAGTATGCGCCACCAGGCCCAACAGCGAGAGCAGCGTAACGGCCACCGCCAGCCAGACGTAGAAGGCATAGCCCCCCATGGCGAAAAACGCCTGCCAGGAAGTAAATGCGGCATTCATGGTTGGCGCTCCTTATTGACCAGCCCGGCGACCCACGGACGCTGACTTTCCTGAGACAAAATCAAATTGCGCAGGCGCATTAAAGTGAGGGTAATAAAGAACAGCAGGTAGCCGAGGATCGCCCAGCGCAGCGGGGTGCGCATGCTTGGCGCGATGCTCTGTTGCATATTGGTCGATCCCTGGTGCAACGTGTTCCACCATTCGACCGAGAAATGAATAATCGGGATGTTTACCACTCCCACCAGCACCAAAATACCGGCGGCGCGGCCCGCCAGGCGGCGATCCTCAAAGGCGTTGTACAACGCGATAATACCGATATACAAGAACAGCAACACCAGCTCGGAGGTCAGGCGCGCGTCCCACACCCACCAGGTGCCCCACATCGGCTTGCCCCAGGCAGAACCGGTGACCAGAGCAATAAAGGTAAATACCGCGCCGACCGGCGCCATCGCCGCCACCACCGTATCGGACATTTTCATCTGCCACACCAGGCCGATAAATGCCGCTACCGCCATGGAGCCATAGATCCCCATCGACCACATGGCGGCCGGGACATGGATATACATGATACGGAAGCTGTCGCCCTGCTGATAATCCTTGGGCGCAAAGCCAAAACCCCATACCCAACCCAACAGCAGGCAGGCCGCGCCGGCCAGCCCCAGCCAGGGGATAAAGCGGCCGCAGACACGATACAGCCGTTCAGGCTGGGCAAACTGATGTAACCATTTCCACATTGTCGTCATTGCTCACGGTAAATTTATACGGTGGCCGCCCTGTTGACCAAGGCGACGAAAATTTCTGGTGCGGTGCAATACGCTCTTGATGGCGTTAACCCGCATTTCAATATGTTAGCTAGTGCACGCTCACTCGCAGCGCTGCTGCGGTAGCGAACGGTGCCAACGTGATACTGCCCGCCAACATGGCGCCCAGGATCGCCAGATACCCCTCTATGGGCATGCCCATAGAGGCGGCATCGATGGCTGCGGTGGAAAATATCAACACCGGGATATACAGCGGCAGCACCAGCAGGCTAAGCAGCACGCCGCCCTTGCGCAGCCCGACGGTCAGTGCCACGCCGATAGCGCCGATCAGGCTCAGCGTCGGCGTGCCCAGCAGCAGCGTAAACGCCACCGCCAGCCAGGTATTGATATCCAACGACAGCAGCAGCGCCACCAGCGGCGACAGGATTAGCAGGGGTAGGCCTGTTACCACCCAGTGAGCACATACTTTGCCTAACACCGTCATTGGCAGCGGCGTCGGCAGCAACAGCAGTTGCTCCAGCGAGCCATCAAGAAAGTCATCGCGAAACAAGCGCTCCAGCGACAACAGCGCCGCCAGCAGCGCAGCGACCCAAATAATTCCCGGCGAAATACGCGCCAGTAACTGCGGCTCCGGCCCAATCCCTAACGGAAACAGGGTGATAACAATCAGAAAGAACCACAGCGGATTAACGATTTCCGACCCTTTGCGAAAGGCAATCTTCAGCTCGCGGCGCAATACGGTCAAAAACATCAAAGAGTCTCCATGCGATTTTCCGTCAGGCTGATTTTACCTACCGCCTGCGTTACGCCGGCCAAATCCTGATGGGTGGTCAACAATACCATGCCGCCCTGCTGCGCATGTTGCTCAAAAAGGCTAATTAATTCAGCCACGCCCTGCTTGTCGATGGCCGTCAGCGGCTCATCCAGGATCCACAACGGGCTGTCGCTGAGCCACAAACGCGCCAGGGCTACCCGGCGTTGCTGTCCGGCGGAAAGCTGCGCTACCGGTAAATCCTCATAACCCACTAACCCTACCTGCTCCAGCGCCTGCCAAATGGCCTGACGATCGGGAATGCTACTCACCGCCTGGTAAAACTGCAGGTTCTCAAAGGGCGTTAACAGGCTTTTAATCCCCGGCTGATGGCCAAGGAACAACAAATCCTGATGGTAACGTTCGCGATGGCGCAACGTATTTTGCCCATGCCAGTGGACTTCACCGCCCTCCGGCCGCGCCAGGCCGGCCAAAATGCGCAGCAGGCTGGTTTTGCCCGCGCCGTTCGGCCCTTCCACCTGAATAATATCGCCCGGTTTCACCGTAAAGCTTAACCCGCTAAACAGGGTGCGTTCATCGCGGACGCAACTCAGATTTTTAGCTTCCAGCATCGGGAGAACTCATATTTTTCTTTGGGATAGCGATCATAGCATAAGCCATCTGCGGCACGTAGCCCGCCGCAGGGCACTCAGCTACTCCAATAGGGGTAATATTGCGCCCCAGATCAATAATGCGAAGAAAAAACCGGCGGCGTTAAACTCTTGTTACTTTTTTCTGCAATTTGCGACCTGGCTTTCGGCCTACCGGTGGGCCAGCTATGCTTAATCCGTGACCCCGGCAGCAGTTTAAGGAGAGAGCAGATAATGAGCGACTCACAACAGCGCCCGAAGACGGACAGCGACGATCCTCTGCAGGTGGAGAGCAAAGAGCAAGAACAGGGCAAGAGCGAAATCGAGGTAAAGGAACAGAACCTGCCCTCACGCGCGGCGGCGGTGCATGAGCAGATCCGCATGGAGGGTGAGAAAGAGCTGGAGCGTGACTGGCTGGCCTTGCTGTGGTCGGCGGTGGCCGCCGGGCTATCGATGGGGGCCTCCCTGATGGCCAAGGGTATTTTTCACGCCCGTTTGCCGGACGACCCCAGCCGCTTCTTTATCGAGAATATTGGCTACACCTTTGGCTTTATTATCGTGATTATGGCCCGCCAGCAGCTGTTTACCGAAAACACCGTGACCGCCGTGCTACCTATCATGCACAAACCGACGCCGAGAAATTTCATCATCCTGTTTCGCCTGTGGGGCGTGGTGCTGCTCGGCAACCTGATTGGCACCGGGCTGGTGTCACTGGCGTTTATTCACATGCCGATTTTTGATGAAAACACTCGCAGCGCCTTCGTTAGCCTTTCGAAGGAAGTGATGCAAAATTCACCGTCAGAAATGTTTGCCAACGGTATTCTGGCAGGCTGGATCATCGCCACCATGGTGTGGATGTTCCCTTCCGCCGGGGCCGCCAAGATTTGGGTAATCGTCCTGATGACCTATCTGGTGGCGATCTGCGACCTGACCCATATCGTGGTCGGATCGGTAGAGATCCTTTATCTGGTGTTTAGCGGCGTGATCCCCTGGCAAGATTTTATCTACCCCTTCGCCATTCCGACGCTGGCCGGCAACATTATCGGCGGCACCTTTATCTTTGCGTTAATCAGCCATGCGCAGATCCGCAATGATATGAGCGATAAAAACAAAGCGGCGCGGCTGGAGGCAGAAAAACAGACCGCCAGGGCGAGAAAACCGTGATCGCGGTCAGCACGCACGCGAAAATCAGCGCATTTTGGCGATGGAATGAGCAAACGCACCGCTAAGCGCTTATTCTGCGGGTAAAAAAAGGTATACTGCCCCGGCAGCCTCAGGTTGCCAGCCCGCAGCGTCCCCGTAGTTAAACGGATATAACAAGCCCCTCCTAAGGGCTAGTTACTGGTTCGATTCCAGTCGGGGACACCATTAACACATCTCAGCACGTCCAAAGAATTCTATAAAATCCTTTTATAACAATAATTTTATCCATCGCGCCATCTAACAACGTCCAATACTGAAGCGAGATGAGGCCCGAAATCAATTAGCCAATGGCATCAACCCTAGTTGTAACGGCTCGCAATCGAAATCCCCCGGGCTCGCAATCAGCGCAATTTTCGGCTCAGATTAAATGACAATGAAAATCCTCCCGGGCTCACATTAAGTGACAATGAGCTCGCGTTTATCTTTTCCGGCTCGCATTCCATTTCCTTCGGCTCACAATAACTGCAAATGAAATTCGTCATATCGACAGTCCGGCAACAAAGTCACCCATCCTGTTATTTTTAATCAGAAAACCACGCAAAAAACACCCCTCAGTGACCATCGCGCTCTTCCGGGCATACGTTGTATCATTAATGGTACAACTGAGAATGGTTATCATTACATTGACGCACGGGAACTTTGTATATACAGTTTGGTTACTGTATGGATACACAGTTAATTCAACTTTTTGTTTAAGAAAAAGGAGTTCTTATGAGTGATAACAACAATGGCACCGCACCCCAACCAGGTATGGTGTGGGATGGGGCGCAGTGGGGGTGGCCGACAACAGGTGCGTGGGATGGAAATACTTTATCTGTCACTCCTGCCGGGGACGGAAAGGGAAGTAATCCGTTTAGTTCCGCTAACCCATTCGGCTCAGTTAGCCTGGATTTAGGAAATGCGATTAGTGGATATGATTCCTGGGAAGTCGGCGACTATCTGCAAAAGCTCTGGCATGAAGAACAAGAACGGCTGAAGCGGGAAAGAGAAGCAGCGGAAGCCAAACAAAAAGCGGAAGAGACAGCGAGAAAAGAAGCTGAAGACAGCGCCCGCGCACAGGCCGAAGCCGAATTTAAAGCCAGAGCGGAAGCTGAAGCCAAAGCGAATGCGACCGCGGAAGGTTCAAAAATAGGTGTGTCTGCGGCTGAAAATAAAGTGCGTGAAGCTCAGGAGCGCATTAATCAGGCCACAGAACAGATTCGTCAAAAAAATCAACAGCTGGCCTCAGCCATTCCTCCACGTGACGAGAAAAAAACGCTGGTTTCGATGCTCACGGAAATGTATCAACTTGACCCGACCTATCTGGGGCAACTGGATGAGGAGGATGGAAAACTGAAAAATCTCCAGAATCAGGTTGATATCGCCACGGCTGAATTAAATGCAGCACAGCAAGCGCTTAATCAGGCTAACGTCGATAAAGGGCTGGCGGATATCACCCTGGAAGCTGCGCGAAAAGCCGAAGCAGATGCTCGCACCCAGGCTGAGGCTGAAGCGCGGGCCAAGGCAGAAGCAGAGACCAGAGTGAAAGCGGCGGCAGAAGCGGCGGCCCGGACTGAGGCTGAGGCGAAAGCCAAAGCGGAAGCAGAGGCCAAAGCACGCGCAGAGGCAGAGGCGAAAGCGGCGGCGGAAGCAAAAGCTAAAATTGCGGCAGAATTGGCTAAAGTTGGGGTGCATCCCGCCCCGGCATATACCCCTGAAATGGTGAAAGCAGCCAATGGCGCTATGGGGGATACAGGCTCATTGGCTTTGAGCCGTGTTCCGGGTGCGGTTCAATTTGCCGTGGCAGGCAGCGGAACGGTAATGATGGGCGGGACGCTGCCGGAGTCACTCGCGGGCACCATTGGCCGGGGACTGTCACTGGCAACCGGTGTTGCCCGTGGGTTTACCCTGGCTGCTATCTTCCATTCCACGAAGGTGGGTGTAGGGAGTGACAAGGTGCCAGGCCGCGATGTTCCCGCCTTGTTCAGCTATCCTGCCAGCATTATGCTGCCCAAAGATCACGGGCTGAAACCCGGTGGGAGTTCGGTCGATTTGCCCGCAAGGGGTCAACTGGTCATGTCAAACGGCCAATTGGCACTGAAACTGCTGAAAACCGGTGATGGTGTGCCGAAAACCGTCCAGGTATTGACGGCGGTACGTGACGAAAAAACCGGTCTGGACCGTATTACCGTGCCTGCGGTAGCAGGAGCCCCTTCACGGACGGTTTTGATTAACCCGGCTGCAGCACCGTCTGCACCCTCGAATACCGGTAATCAGGCTCCGCCGGTACCAGCAACACCGGTGCATACCGGCACCGATGTAAAGCCGGTGGAAAATATCGTGGTGACCACGTCACCGGGCGCAGAGACCGACGGGCTGCAAGATTTTATCTACTGGCAGCCTGATGCCAAGGGTACCGGCGTTGAGCCGATTTACGTGGTGTTCAGTAGCCCGCGAGACATGCCGGGGAAAGTGAGCGGCAAGGGACAGAAAGTGGGTGAAGGTTGGCTGAATAAAGCGGCTCAGGAGCTGGGTGCGCCAGTCCCCAGTCAGATTGCGGACAAGCTGCGTGGTCGGGAGTTTGCGAACTTTGATGCATTCCGCAAGGCATTCTGGCAGGAGGTGAGTAAAGATCCTGCATTAAGCAAGCAATTTGATCCCGGTAGCTTAGCCACCATGAAAAATGGGCGAGCTCCGTATGTTCGGAAGACCGAACGAGCAGGGAAAAGGGTTAAAGCTGAATTACATCATGTAAAACTGATAAAAGATGGCGGGGCTGTCTATGATGTAGATAACCTTGGTGTCGTAACCCCGAAACGACATGTTGAAATTCATTCAAGCAAGGGAGGGAAGTAACATGGCTAATAAGATGATATCTGATTATACGGAAAAAGAATTCCTCGAATTCGTAAAAGGAATTTATAACGACACCTATCCATCAGAAGAAGCGCATATTGATGCTGTTATGGAGTTTGAGAGGTTGTCTGAGCATCCGTCAGGATCGGATTTGTTATATTACCCTGAAAAGGGCAATCAAGGGCCCGAGGCTGTAGTTAAAATCATCAAGGAATGGCGCGCTAAAAACGGCAAGCCAGGTTTCAGGAAAGCCTGATCACCATAACGTCTCACTCTTTCAGCCCGGCTTAACGCCGGGCTTCTTTTTTGGGTACACCCAAAGCGTACAGTTTGGTGAGACAGTTTTTCTGTCTCATTTGGATTGTTTTTGTCTCATCTGCATGTTACGTTTTCCTCATCTAGAGTCTAACGAGACATTTTTCATAACAATGGCTTTTTACGGTTATGCCCGGGTTTCAACCAACGACCAGGATCTGGATTTGCAAATACAGACGCTTCGCGCCGCTGGCTGCGAAATCATCCGTTCAGAAAAAGCGAGCGGGACCCGCCGCGATGGACGAACTGAGCTGCAACTGTTGCTGGATTTTCTGCGGAAGGGAGACACGCTGATTGTCACGCGAGTCGATCGCTTGGCCCGTAGCATTAAAGATTTGCAGGATATCGTGTATGCCCTGAACCAGCAGGGCATTACCCTCAAGGCAACAGAACAACCTGTGGATACGCGCACCGCAGCAGGTAAGGCGTTTCTGGATATGCTGGGTGTCTTCGCTGAGTTTGAAACCAACCTGCGCCGTGAACGTCAGTTGGAAGGTATTGCTGCCGCAAAAGCCCGCGGGGTTTATCAGGGGCGCAAACCGCGCATCGATCCTGTTGAGGTCCGTCGGTTGTACGTTGAAGAGAAAATGGGCGCAACGGCGATTTCTCGCCAACTGGGGATCGGTCGAGCCTCGGTCTATCGTGTGCTGGACCGCGATGAGCAGCCAGCGTAAAACCATTCCCACCGATTCTTTGTTGCAACTGCGGCAACGGCTACCGTCTGCCACCAAAAAGTCCGGAACGCGCGGCCCAGATCACCGCGATGGCGCTACTCTATGGCATTTCCGTCACCACCGTCTATCGTACACTCCGCGCCTTCCAGAAACCTCACATTGCACACCGGCGTGATCACGGGAAACCCCGGATACTGCCGCCGTCCGAACTCGAATATTATTGTGAACTGATCGCTGCATTGAAATTACGTACCACCAATAAAGCCGGTCGTCATCTGTCCACGACGCGTGCCATTCAGTTGCTCGAAGAGCATGGTGTGGAAACGACTCAGGGGCTGGTTAAACTTCCAAAAGGGTTGTTGCGCAGGCCAACGGTTAACCGCTATTTGTCCCTGTTCCGACTCGATCACTCACGTCTGTTACGGGAGCCACCGGCAGCGCGGTTCCAGGCTGAGTGCAGTAATGACTGCTGGCAGTTCGATGTGTCGCCCTCTGATCTCAAATATATCGAATGCCCTGAGTGGATTGATCCGGCCCGCGGACAACCTACCCTGATGTTATTCAGCGTGGTGGACGATCGCAGCGGGGTGAATTACCAGGAATACCGCTGTGTGTATGGCGAAGATGCGGAGTCTGCCCTGCGCTTTCTGTTTAATGCCATGGCGCCTAAAAGTCATCCGGAGATGTCTCTCCAGGGGCGACCGAAAATGCTGTACCTCGATAATGGCCCGGTGGCGAAAAGCCATGTTTTCCAGAATGTGATGCAGGCACTGCAGATTGACTGGCAGACACATATGCCGGCAGGCAAGGATGGCACCCGCACCACCACCCGGTCAAAAGGCAAGGTAGAACGCCCGTTCCGTCAAAGAAGCCCACGAAACGCTGTATCATTTTCATAAGCCGGAGACCGAACAGCAGGCGAATGAATGGCTCTGGAACTACCTGATACGCTATAACGCACAACGACATCGCAGCGAAAAGCATTCCCGTGAGGAAGATTGGCTGATGCATTTGCCACCAAAGGGAGTGCAGGACATGTGCACCTGGGAGCAGTACTGTCGCTTTGCCCGGGAGCCGGAGTCTCGCAAGGTGGGTATCGATGCCCGCATAACGATTGACGGGACAGCTTACGAAGTCGAACCCGACATGGCGGGTGAAACCGTTATCCTGCTGTGGGGCCTCTTTGATGACGAAATGTTCGTGGAGTTTGACGGTGAAAAGTGGGGGCCTTATTTTCCTGTTTCCGGCCCGATACCTCTGCACCGCTATCGGGCATTCAAACGCGGAAAAGCAGCGGGGCGGGCAGACCGTATCCAGTCATTGGCTCGGCAACTGAACTTACCTATCAGCGCCCTGTCCGGTTGTGACCTCAAACTGGTGGCCGATAGCGTTCAGAGCTCGCGGGTGTTGCCACATCAACCCTTCGAGTCCACAGCGTTTGAATACTGTTTTCCTACCCCGGAGGCAGCGAAGCTGGCTATTGTGGCTGATCTGGCCACACCGCTGGCGAAATTATCGGATGAAGACAAGGCGTTTATCGACCAGGTACTGACAGACACGCTGATCCGCAGCGAGGTATTTGCCCGGGTCAGGGAGTATTTCCGCAACACCCAATCAGGAGAGGATCATGCGGGTTGAGGTAATGGAACATTATGGACTGGCGCAACCAATCGATCAGGCCGGTTACTATGAGACGGCTCACCATAAGCAGCTTATCAAGGATATCCGCGGTGCTATCCACGAAGGCCGGTTAATTGCCGTTTGTGGTGTAGTTGGCAGCGGCAAGACAGTCACTCTGCGGCGTTTGCAGCAGCGTCTCAGGGAGGAAAATAAAAGTGAGTTTCTGGTGCTGAATTCACACATATCAGATAGAGAAAAAATGCTGCTACATAACTCTCTAAAAAATCTAAAGTGACCAAAATTGCACTACACCGCACCCGCCTGCACACTTTGGATCGTAAAATTTTTTCAGTTTTATTTTTCTACAAACCAACACGCCAACACGCCAACACGCGCCACGCCTGGGCTTCTGAGAAAAATCCCCAACTGAAAAGTTTGAAAAAAATTTCAGTATTTTTCAGTTTCAGCCTCCAGACACACTACCTCGAGATGAATTAAGATATTGATTAAATTGAATTATTTTATTTTACGCGAAAGTGCAGGGAAAAAATAAAACCAGCGGCACACAGAAAGAAAACACAAAAGCCACGCAGGGCGCGGCTTTGCGGGTATTGCAGAAAATAGTCCAACTGAAAAAGGTGGTAAACCAAACGCTCTACATGCCTCCTACGCCTTGGCCTGTAATGCCATTATTGACCCGCCACGTAATTGGCATTCCTACGCCGCGTAACGATCGGTTTTGTGGGGTTGGGCACACTGGCCTTTGCCTCTTGTATTTCTTTCTCCTGGGCCGCTTTAAACCACCCAATAGTGTCAGCCCGTTCATCCGGGGTAATCCCCTTAAGCAAACTCTGTATCATCTGCCCGTGCGCCAATGCACTAGGACATAAGGTATGAGAAAACGTCACATTAGCTACAAACCGGTGACCACACTCTGGATTGCTGCATGTGCAGTACACATCTGCAAGCATCTTATGCTTACGGTTTGTCTTAGAGACCCCCACTATCGAAATCCGCAAAAACCGCGCCACACAAGGCCTTAAGCCATTTTCGTCGTCTAAATACTTCGCTGTTATCAGCATGATGCGTGAGCACTGCCCACAATCTGGCACAGCTTCCAGGATTAAAGGTATAATCGCAGATACTATTTACTCGATTTTAGAAACGAACATGACAAAACTCACATTACAAGAGCAGATGCTTAAAGCCGGATTGGTCAACAGCAAGAAACTGGCGAAAGTGCAAAAAACCGCTAAAAAATCACGCGTTCAGGCTCGTGAGGCCAGAGAGGCGGTCGAAGTCAATAAAAAGGCACAAATCGAACGTGATAAACAGCTGAGTGAGCAACAAAAGCAAGCTGCCCTGTCTAAAGAGTATAAGGCTCAGGTAAAGCAGTTAATTGAAATGAACAGGATCGTTATTTCAAAAGGAAATATCAGCTATAACTTCACAGACAATAATTTAATTAAAAATATCAATGTGGATAAAGCGACTCAAACTCAGCTAATTAATGGTCGTCTCGCCATTGCGCGTCTGGTTGCGGAGAATGGCGTTGATAGCGAATACGCGATTATACCCGCGATCGTGGCCGATAAAATTGCGCAACGCGATGCGAGCAGCATTGTGTTAAATGCAGCGCTTAGTCAGGAGGCACAAGACGAAGAAGATCCTTATGCCGACTTTGTTGTTCCTGATGATTTGATGTGGTAGGGAAAAAGCACGTATTGCTATCACGCACCTGCCATATATCACGGCAGATTAGTTTAGGGCAATGGGCTGTGACCATTGCCTTACCTCAAAAGCCCCGATTCTCACAGTCATCCAAGAATAAATCGAATTTTAGTTCCACTGATTAAAATGTTAATATTACTCTATCTCGCGAATGGAGTAATAGCATGTTCCCCAACAAGAAATATTCACAACGGGCCAATCCGCTAACCAGCTATCAATTTTCACGGTTGCATACCTTTGAATGCGTCGCCCGTCATCTCTCCTTTTCATTGGCGGCGGAAGAACTGTCAATTACTCCCAGCGCTGTAAGTCACAGAATAAACCTGCTTGAAAAAGAGCTGGGCTTTCTTTTATTTCAACGTTTTCACCGCAGAATTACGCTCACACCGGAAGGTGAGCGGATGCAATGGTCGTTAAGCAACTCCTTCGGTGCACTGACTCAGGAAATTCTTGATATTAAAAACCGTGAGCTGACGGGGACCCTGACCATTTATTCCCACCCCTCCATCGTCCAATGCTTGCTGATTCCGCGGATCGGCGAGTTTATTGCCCAGTATCCCACCATTCATTTGAACATTCTCACCGGGCAGGAGAATATCAATCTGGCCAACCGGGGCGTTGATTTAGCACTGTACTTTGGGCTTCTGCCGTCAGGTAAACAGCTGGACGAAACCTTTATGTCGGAGTCCATGGTGCCGATCTGCACTGCGCAATACGCCAAAACGCATGACCTCTACAATGCTCCTGAAAACCTGGCGCACTGTACCCTGTTGCATGACCGGTATAATTCGGGTGAAGACGAATGGCTGACCTGGGCACAACATTTTGATTTAGGGCTGGATACCGACAGCAAAAGCATGGAGTTCGATCGCTCAGATTTGGCGGTGCTGGCGGCGACTCAACACCTTGGCGTCGCCATGGGCCGGCTTAATCTGGTGCAAGACTGGATCAAAAGCGGTGAACTGATTATCCCCTTTACCAACATGACCCTGCCCTGCGAACACTGCTATTTTGTGTCGACCATATCCGAACGTCAGTGGCCGAAAATTATCGCCTTCAAACAGTGGATGATGAAAATAGAACCTCTGGTCTGATTGCCAGAGGCATTGGCCGGTGGTTTAAAAATGATTACCAAGTCTTGGGAGTATAAGAAAATTCAAGTGCGCAGCTGTATAACTGCCCGGCCTTTGAGTAATAAATATGCTTGCGGCTGTTATCCCATACCACAGTATAGTTATTGGAAAACTTTATTATCTCGACCGGCGTCTGGTTAGATAACCGACCGCGCTTAGTGCTTTTCACCACAAAAAAATCGCCATTATCACTGAGCGTGATTAAAGGATAACCCCAGGCATATTTCGATATTTGCATCGTAATGGTAAATTGACTTTCACAGACTATTTGATAGGTATTAACATCTACATCCATAATTTATATTTTAGGTACAATCCCTCTATTGAGATAAAACAAATAAGAACAGCTCACGACAATTAATCCTAAAACGATCAGCACAGAACCCAATACAAACTCAATCTGCAGCGGCTCACCCAATATCACCACGCCGGCTAATATCCCAAAAATGGGCGTCATAAAGGTCAGAATACCCAACGAGGACGCCTGATAATGACGCAGCAGAGAGAACCAGATTAAATAGCTGATAAAAGAGACCACCAGCGTTTGGAATATCAGGCTACTCCAGGCCAGCGTGCTCAAAGTGAAATGAACGTTTTCCGTAGTTATCGCCAACAGAGATAGCAAAATGCAGGCTCCCGAGAGCTGGAATAACAGGGTCTGTTTTGACGAGCAGTTTGCCAGCCCGGTGGTGCGAATGACGATGGTCGAGCCGCCCCAGGACATGCCCGCCAGCAGGCCGTAAATATCACCACGCAGTTGGCTTTCTGCGCCCGAACTATCACTCATGCCAGAAATGGCCAGCACCACACCGCCGAAGGCGATGGCAATACCGAGCCACTGTATCAACGAAAGCCGTTCATGCCGAATAACAAAATGCAGCCCGATGGCGGAGAATAAAGGTGCGGTATACAAAAATACCGCCATGTGCGACGCGCTGGTATGGCGCAAACCTTCGGAGACGAAAAAGAACTCCAACGCGAACAGCCCCCCAACGCACAGGCCTGCTAACAGCGTGGGGCGATCGAAAACGAACTTTTCGCTTCGGTAGCGCGCCAGGAGGTAAACCGCCAGGGCGGCAATGCCCGATCGAATGGCGATTTGCAGCACGGCAGAAATGTCCGGCTCGGCGGCCTTGATCGCCACCTGCTGCAGCCCCCATATGGCGCATATCATCATCATGGCGGCGGCAGCCCTGCTGTCTATGTTGTTTCTGGCACTCATCACACCACCTCAAACCGCATAAATAAAAACGCATCCATCCCTCACCGCTAATAAAAAGGTGATGGATAAATCTGAGAAAAATATAAAAGGTTAGTCTTTATAAACCACTATTTCCTGATACATCTTAATGACTTCATTATCACTGTCGACTTCACCGGTATATTCCGTTTGTTGCGCCACATGGGTCACCTTCCAGCCCCGATTGGCCAACTCAGGGATGGTGAGGCGACCAATATCACGACAGGTAAAAACCGTGTCATCACTCAGCCTAAGATTACCAATACTTGCATAATCATAAGCTTGCGACTGACAAACGTGCGACTCGGCCGCCATCAAGGGTAATGGCAACAGACCGACAATCAGCATTAAACACTTTTTCATAGCCATCTCCATGATCTTTATTAGCCTTATCCATTTTGCAGATATCACCCTGGTTAATTACGCTATATCCGCTTATTTAAATATCGCTCTGCGTGATGAAATTACACGATATATGCCATTCACTGACAAGTGAAAAATATAAACCTTCGTGTTAGCTGAATTCATCCGAACATCATCGTCATTGCTGCGCCATTAAGTTTAGTTTTTACACCGCCTGGCGGCATCGCGGCACTTCCCTGCTGACAGTTACAGAAAAAACCAATAATTAGCAGGAAAAGTAACTTTTTGTGACGCACATTGTGTTACATATGCCTTTCGCTTTACCCACGCTAAAAGCAATGAAAACGCTCAGAAAATTTCCTGAGCAAATCACTGATGCCAGTAGGTTCAGTGAGGTCGGCAAGTACACACAGGGATAAAAAATGACATACAAATTGCGCGCATTAACCCAGGCAATTGCTCTGGGACTGGTAGTTGGCAGTGCTTCTTTCGCCGCCCAGGCTGAAATTACCCTGCTAAAGCAGGATCCACAGGCGGGCGATCCGCTGAGCCGTCTTAATTTTACCGTCGGCGGCAGCATCCGTCCGCAGTTCAACAATATGACCGGCGATGGTGATAAAGGCTCTTACAAACGTAACGGTTTTGACGGCGGAACCCGCTTCCGCTTCGCCGCCGATTACTACCTGTTCGACGACATTAGCTGGATCAGCTACTACGAACTGGGGGTGAATATCCCTGCGCTGTTCAACTGGGATAACCACTATGCAGAGGGTGCCAACAACACCAGCCGCCGCATGTTGTACACCGGTTTGAAAAGCAAAACCTGGGGACAATTGACCTTTGGCCAACAAAACAGCGTGTACTACGACGTGGTTGGCGCCAAAACCGATATCTGGGATTACGACATGCTGGCCCAGGCTCCGGGGAACGGCATCAACGGGGATTACGACGGATCTTACCGTTCACGTAAAATGCTGAAGTACAAAAATACCTTCGGCGATGCGGATGTGTATGCCTCTTACCTGTTCAGCGATAACGAGTACCTGCCGGGTAATGGCCTGCGCTACAGGCGCGAGGGCGGCGGTTCATTGGGTGTGGATTACCACCTGACGCCGGACCTGACCTGGGGTACCGCGTGGAACTATACCCGCGCCGAAATGCGTGACCCTGCCACCCACGCTTCGAAAGATTATGATCAGAACATCCTGGGTACCGCGCTGAGCTGGAAACCGGATAACTGGACGCTGACCTTTGGCGGCGGCTGGTACAACAACTTCCTGACCACCAAAAAAGCCAACGTTAACGACTACTTCGCCGGTGACGCCTGGGGTATTGAATATCTGGCCGGTTACACCGTGCCGGTAGGGCAATATGCGGTGAAATCCGTCATGCCGTACTTTATGGGCGACCGTTTGCAGTACGTCAGTGGCCGTGACTATCAGCGTATTGATAACGGCCTGGGTGTGACCGTGCAGTTTGATTACGGTTTCCGCGTCGATGTGGAACACGTGCTGACGTCAAGCACCGACAACCTCGGCGATATGACGCTGGTGCGTCTGCGTTACGACTTCTAATCGCTGCCGACGTAAAAAAGGCCGCTTCTGCGGCCTTTTCCATTAATGAGGCGACATCAGAATCCGCCGCGTGCCGAACGGCCCACCGCTTCGCCCAACTGCCACACTGCCATCGCATAATGGGTACTGTGGTTGTAGCGGGTAATGGTGTAGAAGTTGGGTAAACCGTACCAATACTGGTAGCTGGTCCCCATATCCAGGCGCAGCAGGCTGGCCTCCTGATTGCCACCAAGCGACCCTTGCGGCGTCAGCCCAGCCTCTGACAAACTGGCAACCGAATAGCGGGTTTTAAAGCCATTTTCCAACCCCGGTGCCTGGCCGCTGGCCGGTACGGCCACAGGTTCACCCCTGGCCCAGCCGTGTGCTTTAAAGTAGTTGGCAACGCTGCCGATGGCATCCACCGGATCCCACAGGTTTACGTGGCCGTCACCGTTGAAGTCAACCGCATAACTCTTGAATGAGGACGGCATAAACTGACCGTAACCCATAGCACCGGCAAAGGAGCCCCGCAGTTCCAGCGGATCATCCCCTTCGGTACGTGACATTAACAAGAAGGTTTCCAGCTCGCCGGCAAAGTAATCGGCACGGCGCGGATAGTCGAACGCCAGGGTAGACAGCGCATCGATAATGCGGGTTTTACCCATTACACGGCCCCAACGGGTTTCAACGCCGATAATGCCGACAATAATCTCCGGCGGCACACCGTAGATCTGATAAGCACGCTGCAGCGCGTCCTGATACTGATTCCAGAACTGCACGCCGTTTTGCACGTTATCCGGCGTAATAAACTTATTGCGGTAACGCAGCCAGGAACCATTAGGCCCGGACGGTGCCTGGGTGGTTGGCGTCGGCGCCTGACGATCCATCAGTCTCAGTACGGAGTCTAACCGCTTGGCCTGGGCCAGCACGTCATGCAACTGCTGACGATCGAAACCGTGTTCCTGCACCATTTTATCGATAAAACGGGCGGTGTTCGGGTTGTTGGCAAAATCGCCCCCCAGCGGCTGACCGGAATGCGCTGGCGTCAGCAGAAAACCGCCTTTCACGGTGTTGTCCTGAGGCGTGGCTGGGGTCGACTTCGGCCCGCTGCTACAGGCAGTAAGTAAGGTAAGCAGGGGGAGAAGAACAACTAAATGACGCATCGGATATCCATATAAGCCAGGCCAGTGATAGGTGTGGGTTATGTTAATCCATTGTCAGGTACGAACAAACTGGATTATGTCGCCGGTCACACTGCCAAGAGTCAAAACTCTAAAAAACGTGATGAGAAGCACAGAAACAACGAATGACTTAGGGTAAGTAGCGGTCCCCACGGCACTCTATAACCGTTGTTAATGAGAATCGCTATCATCTCGTCAGCCGCGGCACTGGCTATCTGCGGGTCAAGCGGTCACAATGCCGCACCACTCCCGGCCCAAACAGGAAATACCATGTCTTGCCACTACCCCGCCCACTATGCCTTTGATAACGACAGCGACGCCTGGCAGATTCAGTTTCGTGATTTTCCTCAGCAGCAGGCCGCCTGCTATAAACGTGAGGACATTGAGCTGGAAGCACAGGAAAGTCTGCTGATTGCCATCGCGCTGGAAATGGAAGAAGGCCGCCCGGTACCCGCCCCTTCTCGTGCTCTGCCGGATGAGCTGGCGATCCACCTGCCGGTGCTGGTAAAACTCAAGCTCGAGTTGCATAACATTATGCTGGCCAGTGCCACCTCGAAAGCCGGCCTGGCGCGCAAACTTGGCTTTAACGCCGGCCAAATGGACCGCCTGTTGGATGTGGCCTATGCCTCCAAGGTAGAAGCACTGGAACAGGCTCTTTACCTGTTAGGGTATGAGGTACAAATCTCGGTAGCAGAGATCCGCCAGCAATAAGAAAAATATTTTATTCGGGGGCTAAATTTTCTCCATTTTTCGCCGATGTGTTCATTACCGAATCATCAAGAGCAAAAAGTGAAGGCTAAAAATGGAGTGGAGCCGCCGCAATATCTGGGCCGTAATTCTGCTGTCTTGCCTTGTCTTCTGGGCCATCCTGCTGACCGGTGCCAACGCCGTCGCCTGATCCCTTTTCATAACATCACAGCAAACACAATAATAAAGCCCGCTGAAGCGGGCTATTGCTCTTTTTACTCAATGAGAAGAGAAATAAAAATCGTTTAGAAACAGTCATGCCTGGTTAAAAAGCAGTCAAAAAGTGTGATCAAAAACACAGTATTGTAATCAGGCTGATATTGGGAGTACATTAACGCCGATCCTGTCGTGGTTCATGTTTTACCTCACGGACTTTGAAGCGCGACAACCGGATAATCTGTGGTCAAGGACGTTGTTCTTCCTATTGAAGGATCCGCCTCTCCACCATCGACTATCCACAAAATACTCAGCACAACAATCGGGATCATTGGCTTGCGAGGGACTCCAGAAGGGAGTTGTTCAGTGAAATATTTCGTATTTGGCGTTTCATTCATGTTGGTTACATGGATTGGCACCTTTATGCTGATGGTTGCATAACCAAGGCATAGCCAGGAATACAGTTCGGGAATATAGATAAAGGGGCGCACCAGCGCCCCTTTGTTGTTTCTGAATGGGGCTATTTCCCCGGCATCATGCGGCGCAAGGTGTCATCCTTGCGCAGATAATGATGGTAGAGCGCCGCCAGCGTATGTGCGCCAATGATAAAATAGCCGACGTTGGCCAGCGTTTCATGGGTCGTCTTGATCAAACGCCGCATCACCGGATCCGGTGTTATCCACTGCGGTACCTGCCAGCCCAGTAATACCCAGGTTTTCCCGCCGTAGGCCAGAGTCAGCATCCCCAATACCGGCAAGGTCAGGAATATCACGTACAGCAGCCAATGAAAGATCTTGGCCCCCACATCCTGCCACTCTTCGAGCGGCGGAGTGGTAGCCGGTGTGCCATACCGCCGACGCAATCCCAACCGAACCAACATCAGTAAAAAGACGGCCACACCAAAGTTGAAATGCAGATTTTTTATCAATGGAGCCATGTCATCCGGCACCGAATCCTTCAGCAGCATCGCCGCGTAAGTCAGGATCACCATCAACAGCGTCAGCCAGTGCAAGACGATTTGCGATTTCGCGTAACGGTTCCCCATATACTCCCCCGATAAATAAAGAAAATCTTATTAGAGAATAGTGGGTAAATAATGAAGAAAACCTTGGAGGCAAGAAAAAAACCGGCGTGAATACGCCGGCCTGACGTCATTACTTGGTTGTTGCCGGGCTGCTCTTGGCCGGTTTGATCAGTCCATCAGCCCGGAACATGGCTTTGATACCGCGAACTGCCTGACGGATACGATCCTGATTTTCTATCAGCGCGAAACGCACGTGGGTGTCACCGTAGTCACCAAAGCCGATGCCCGGAGATACGCACACCTTGGCTTCCGCCAACAGACGTTTGGCAAACTCCAGTGAACCGAGATGCGCATAAGGCTCGGGAATTTTGGCCCAGACGTACATCGCCGCTTTCGGGTTCTCCACCATCCAGCCCGCTTCATGCAGCCCTTTTACCAGCACATTTCGCCGCTGACGGTACTGTTCCGCAATATCCCGCACGCACTGCTGATCGCCTTCCAACGCGGCGATGGCAGCCACCTGCAACGGGGTGAAGGTACCGTAATCGTGATAACTCTTAATCCGTGCCAGCGCATTGACCAGCTCCGGGTTACCAACCATAAAGCCGATACGCCAGCCCGCCATATTGTAGCTTTTCGACAGGGTGAAAAACTCGACCGCGATATCCTTGGCACCCGGCACCTGCATAATCGAGGGCGCTTTCCAGCCGTCGTAAACGATATCGGCATAGGCCAGATCGTGGACTACCAGCACGTCGTACTGTTTGGCCAGCGCGACCACGCGTTCAAAGAAGTCCAATTCTACGCACTGGGCGGTCGGGTTTGACGGGAAACCGAGGATCATCATTTTCGGGCGCGGAATGGTTTCACGGATGGCGCGCTCCAGCTCACCAAAGAAATCCACTCCCTCCACCAGCGGTACCGAACGCACCTGAGCACCGGCAATCACCGCACCGTAAATGTGGATCGGATAGCTCGGATTCGGCACCAACACGGTATCACCGTGGTCGAGCGTCGCCAGCATCAGGTGTGCCAGCCCTTCTTTTGAACCTATGGTAACAATGGCTTCGCTTTCGGGATCGATCTCCACCTGGTAGCGATCGGCATACCAGCGTGAAATGGCACGGCGCAAACGCGGGATACCCCGCGAAGTGGAGTAGCCATGGGTATCGTCACGCTGGGCAACGGTACAGAGCTTTTCCACAATATGCGGCGGGGTTGGCCCGTCGGGGTTGCCCATGCTGAAATCGATGATATCCTCGCCACGACGGCGCGCAGCCATCTTGAGTTCGGCGGTGATGTTGAATACGTAAGGAGGAAGACGTTCAATACGCGTGAAACGGCGTTGCGGACTTTTATCAGCCATAGATACCTCGAAGAGACGTTAGCGCCCGGACCATCCGAGCGACGCTGGCCAACCTAAAGATTGACCGGATATTGAACATATCCCAGCCTCGGCAGGCTTGTCGATACCCGGCACAACTTTTTTATTTTCCGGCCTTAAATTCCCTCGCCAGCAGCCCGAACTGCCAGTCATCGCACCACTGCCCCGCCAGCCGATAGTTATCACGCAGCGTACCTTCCAGCAGAAAGCCACAGGACTCCAGCAACCGACGCGAGGCGATATTGCCTGCGGTTACCGTCGCAGTCAGCTTATGGAAACCGCAGGCGTTAAAACCAAAATCCAGCACCGCACGCAATGATTCCTTGCCATAGCCCTTACCTTGCGCGGACGGCAGCAAGGCGTAACCCACTTCCGCCTGTTGATTAGGCTGCCACATCGGACGAAAACCGGTGATGCCAGCCACTTCTCCGCTTTCTTTCTCGCGCAACACCAGGCACAACCATTGATCCAAATGCTTGTCCCAGGTTGGCAGACGGGCCTCGAAACGACTGATGATGCCCTCATCGCTGTACGGGTCGGAGATGTAACGGATCACCTCAGGATCCTGATACAGGCTTAAAAACAGCGGCCAGTCGTCGGCCGTCAACGACTCCAGGGTCAAACGTTCAGTGACCAACTTCATTGCTTCTGTCTCCTAAAAACGGGAATTTCCGAAAAACGAAAATGAGGAAGTTACGAATGAAAGATATCCCTTTATTTTCCTCTATTAAATCCAGATAATCATTAACGTCAAAACAACAAACCATAACGCCTTACCCGCTCCCCTACAACCGTCCGTCGTTGCCCACCCGCAGCGCGAGGAGAACACCATGGCTTCCTTACAGATTGACGATATTCCAGGCGCAATTAAAGCCGTCAAACAACAACTGCGCCAGGCATTACCGAATTACCGCGAGACCTTCCTGGCGCTGGAAGACAATATCCGTCAGCAGGTCGAACAAATCCGCCAGGAGCTGGCCGCCGGTCAAAACCCGGTGCCGCAAATCGATGCCGAAGATATCCTGCAACAGCGCGTCAGCGAGCAGCAAAAAGCGCTGATCAAACAGCGTGGTGCCTGCGCCATTCGCGGCGTTTTTCCCCGTGACAGCGCTACGGCCTGGAACCGGGAAATCGGCGACTACCTCGACCGCAACAACTTCGTCGAACGTCTGAAAGGGGCCGCCGAAGACAATTACTTCGGCAAACTGGCCGCCAGCAAGCCACAAATCTATGGCATTTACTGGTCAAAACCGCAGGTGGAAGCCCGCCAGGATGCCCGCATGCACGCGGTACAGGTGTTCCTTAACAGCCTGTGGGAAACCGAGAGCAACGGAAAACAGCATTTTGACCCGACGCGCGTCGCCACCTACGCCGACCGCACCCGTCGTCGTCCGCCGAACTCCTCTTCGCTGGGCCTGTCGCCACACGTAGACAGCGGCACCATTGAGCGCTGGCTGGATGAGAACTTCCGTTACGTCTATCGCCACGTGTTCTCCGGCAACTGGCAGGATTATGATCCGTTCGCCGCCGACGGCCGCACCGAAGTGCGTGAAATCGCTTCACCGGCAGTGTGCTCGATGTTCCGCACCTTCCAGGGCTGGACGGCGCTGACGCCGCAGCGCACCAATGCCGGCACGCTGAACCTGGTGCCGGTGGCCAACGCCATGGCTTACGTGCTGTTGCGTGCGCTGCAGGATGACGTCGCCGACGATGACCTGTGCGATGCCGCCCCAGGACGGGCACTTTCGATCTCCGAAAAATGGCATCCCCTTTTAATCAGTGGGATTTCCCCTATTCCCGATTTAGAGCCGGGCGACACGGTGTTCTGGCACTGCGACGTGATCCACGCGGTGGAAAATGAGCATAACGGCGAATTCGACAGCAACGTAATGTACATCGCTGCCGCGCCGGGCTGTGAGAAAAACGATGCCTACCTGCAACGTCAGCTGCCCAGCTTTATCGCCGGCAAAACCCCGCCGGATTTCGCCCCTGATGATTTCGAAGTGGACTTCGTCGGCCGGGCCACGCTTGACCTGCTGACACCACTCGGCAAGGAACAGTTGGGCATTAAATAATACGCGGCCCCGTGGCGCGCCGCCCGGCCGTCACGGGGACAATTCGCTGTGATATACTCCCGGTATCTTTCCGCCGCAGCGAGAGCCCGCCGTGCACCCCTTTTTTGAAATGCTGTTAGCGGTATTTGATCGCGCCGCGTTGATGTTGATCTGCCTGTTTTTCCTCACCCGCACCCGGTTGTTCCGCCAGTTGCTGCAAAAAGAAGACCATACGCCGCTGGAGTTGGCCATGGTCACCGCCATCTTCTCGCTGTTTGCCCTGTTCAGTACCTATTCCGGCGTTAACGTTGAAGGTTCGCTGGTCAACGTACGGGTGATCGCCATCATGGCCGGCGGCATTCTGTTCGGCCCCTGGGTGGGGATCATTACCGGTATCATTGCCGGGGTGCATCGCTACCTGATAGATATCGATGGCATTACCTCGGTTCCCTGCCTGATCACCAGTATCATTGCCGGGATCGGTGCCGGGTATATCAACCTGAAGGTGAAGAAAGAACAGCGCTGGCGCGCCGGGATCATCGGCGGCATGCTGTGTGAATGCCTGACCATGCTGCTGATCGTGCTATGGGCCAAGCCGACCGAGCTGGGGCTGGATATCGTCTCCAAAATTGCCCTGCCGATGATCCTCGGCACGGTATGTATTGGCCTGATCGTGCTGCTGGTGCAGAGCGTGGAAGACGAAAAGGAAGTGATCGCTGCCCGCCAGGCCAAGCTGGCGCTGGATATTGCCCGCAAAACGCTGCCTTATTTTCGCAATATCAACAGTGAAACGCTGGCCACCATCTGCGATATCATTCGCCACGACATTCAGGCCGATGCGGTGGCCATCACCGATACCCATCAGGTGCTGGCCTACGTCGGGGTGGGGGAAGAAGCCTACCCGATTGGCCGCGAAGGCCTGAGTCGCGTGACCCGTGAAAGCATCCGGCACGGCAAGATCATTATCAAAAACAATCTGGAAAACCCGGCCACGCCGCAGATCCACTCGCAGTTGGTGATCCCGCTATGGGAGAAAGGCGAAGTGACCGGCGCGCTGAAAATTTACTACTGCCACGCCCATCAGATCACCAATACGCTGAAGGTGATGGCGGTCGGCCTGTCGCAGATTATCTCCACCCAAATGGAAGTCTCGCGCATTGAGCATCTGCGTCAGATGGCGGACAAAGCGGAAATGCGCGCCCTGCAAAGCAAGATCAACCCGCACTTCCTTTTCAACGCGCTTAACGCCATTTCGTCCTCGATCCGCACCAATCCGGATACCGCGCGCCAACTGATTATCAATCTGTCACGCTACCTGCGCTATAACCTGGAGCTGAATGACGAGTTAATCGACATCCGCAAAGAGTTGCACCAAATCCAGGATTATATTGCCATCGAACAGGCACGCTTCGGCGCCAAGCTGACGGTGATTTATGACATTGATGACGATATTTCGGTACGCATCCCCAGCCTGCTGATCCAGCCACTGGTGGAAAATGCCATCGTGCACGGTATCCAACCTTGTAAAGGCAAAGGCGTGGTGGTGATTGCGGTGAAAGATCAGGGTGACCGAGTCAGGATTTCAGTCAAAGATACCGGCCACGGCATCGACCCACAGGTCATCGAACGGGTGGCCCGCAACGAGATGCCAGGGCACAATATCGGTCTGCTGAACGTGCATCACCGGGTGTCCCTGCTGTACGGCGAAGGGCTTCGCATCCGTCGCCTGGAACCCGGCACCGAAATTGCCTTTTATATCAGCAAAAATGGCGGCAAACTGCCGGTAGAGAACAACATGCTGCCGGTCGGGGAGCGCTCATGAAAGCCATCATCGTTGAAGACGAGTTTCTCGCGCAGGAAGAACTCAGTTACCTGATTAAAAAACACAGCAATATCGTTATCGAAGCCACCTTCGAGGACGGGCTGGACGTGCTGAAATACCTGCAAACCCATCAGGTTGACGCCATTTTTCTCGATATCAATATCCCGTCGCTGGACGGGGTACTGCTGGCGCAGAACATCAGCAAATTCGCGCATCGTCCTTCGATTGTGTTTATCACCGCCTATAAAGAGCATGCGGTGGAGGCATTCGAAATCGAGGCCTTTGACTATATCCTCAAGCCCTATCACGAAGCGCGTATCGTCACCATGCTGCAGAAGCTGGAGGCGCTGCATAACCGCCCCGCCACGTTACCGGAGCAGGCCAGCGCACCGAATCGCAGCAGCCACAGCATTAACCTGATTAAAGACGAGCGGATTATCGTTACCGACATCAACGACATTTACTATGCCGCCGCCGATGAGAAAGTGACGCGGGTTTATACCCGGCGCGAAGAGTTTGTGATGCCGATGAACCTGACCGAATTTTACGGTCGCCTGCCTGAAGAGCATTTCTTCCGCTGTCACCGTTCCTACTGCGTCAATCTGTCTAAAATCCGCGAGATCGTGCCCTGGTTCAACAACACTTATATTCTGCGGCTGAGCGATCTGGATTTTGAAGTGCCGGTCAGCCGCAGCAAGGTGAAAGAGTTTCGCAAACTGATGCGTTTATAATCGCCGGCCGTTACCAGCGCGGCCCTGGGCGGTAGTAATAACCCGGTGGTGGCGGTGGTGGCATGCGGTAATGAGGGCGATCACGCCATTCATGTCGTGGCGGGCCGTAATAAATCACCCGTGGCGGCGGGCCATAGTAATAACCGCGCGGGCGTTCATAACCCCGGTATTCATAGCCCCGGTGTTCGGACCACCAGCGCGGATCGCGCCAGCGACCACCGTCCCAATAATGACCCCGGTCATCGCGGTCACCAACGTGTAATGAAAGGCCCGGTACATTTACGCCAATCGATACGTCCGCGTGGCTCACCCATGGCAATAACAGCAACGCAGCTAATAACAACAGTATTTTTTTCATCTCAACGACTCCTGCAGAGCGGAACCCGTCCGTTCGCAGATAACATAGATCTGCGCCGACCGCCGCTCTATAGGAACAATGCCCATTTACGCATTCCCCCCACATCCTTCACAATTCAACCACAATCTCCGGCGGAGCATTGGCGATAAATCGTTAACATTCTTGATTTAGATCACGTGCCACCCGCTGCATTTCATCCCCTTTTAAGCCTTAAAACGGCAGCTCATGCACCGTCAGAGGCATTTCATTCCTTCCCTTGTGCAACTCATTCCCGATCCGCCGTCGGCTGGTACTACCAGCCATATAATATGCCCATACCGCGGGGTTCAAGACAGCGCCCGCAAATTTCAGCCAACGGCTAACGCCCGGCAACGCACACACAGGAAGGAGCCCGGCCATGAACACCAAACCGGCAAATCGCAGCTTAATCGTTCTGGGGACCATCATCTGCCAGATGGGTCTCGGTACTATCTATACCTGGAGTCTGTTCAACCAGCCGTTGGTCGACAAGTTCCACTGGGGCCTCGCTGACGTCGCCACCACCTTCTCCATCACCAGCTTCTTCCTGGCCTTCGCCACTTTATTTGCCGGCAAACTGCAGGAACGCTTCGGGATCCGTAACCTGACCCTGTGCTCTGGCATCCTGGTGGGACTGGGCCTGATTGCCAGCGCCTACGTCAGCTCGCTGAATATGGTTTATCTGCTGGCCGGGGTCGTGGTCGGTTTCGCGGTAGGTATCGCTTATATCTCTACCCTGTCTAACCTGATCAAATGGTTCCCGGCCAACAAAGGGCTGATCTCCGGTATCTCGGTGGGGGCTTTCGGTAGCGGTAGCCTGCTGTTCAAATACGTTAACGCCGCGTTGATTGCCGACGTTGGTGTGTCCTCTGCCTTCTTCTACTGGGGTGCCATTGTGATGGCGCTGATTGTGCTGGGCTCCCTGCTGTTGAAAGAGCCGCTACTGGTGAGCCAGTCTGCACAGCAAGGGACCAGCGGCCTGGGCAATGACTTCAGCGTCCGCCAAATGCTGGCGACCAAAGAAGCTTACCTGCTGTTCATCATCTTCTTCGCGGCTTGTATGAGCGGTCTGTATCTGATTGGCATCGTGAAAGACATGGGCGTACAGCTGGCTGGGATGGACCTGGCTACCGCCGCCAACACCGTTTCCGCCGTCGCCATCTTTAACACCGCAGGCCGTATTATTCTGGGTACGCTGTCCGATAAAGTGGGCCGCATGCGCGTCATCAGCTTTACCATGCTGATCACCGTACTGGCGATTGTGGCGCTGAGCTTCCTGACTCTGAACCACACCCTGTTCTTCATCTGCGTCGGCGCCGTCGCCTTCTGCTTCGGTGGCAACATCACCGTATTCCCAGCGATTGTCGGTGACTTCTTCGGCCTGAAAAACCACAGCAAAAACTACGGCATCATCTATCAGGGCTTCGGTCTGGGCGCACTGGCCGGTTCGTTTGTCGCCAAATACTTCGGCGGCTTCCATGCGACCTTCATCGTGATTGGCGTGCTGTCAGTGGCTTCTCTGATAATCACCCTGTTCATCAAGGCACCGAAAGCGGTCGCGCTGGAAGAAGAACACTTCTCGCAGGCGCATCTGGCAAAAGCCTAACGCCTAAAACGATAAAAGGGGCGCAACTTAACGGTTGCGCCCCTTTTATCGTAGAGATATTGATAGCGAGATAATTTTAATTGGCATAACCAAAAAAATAATTAGCAAAGAAATTAATAATTATTACTCTGGACTTGTAAAACATTGTTATGATGAGCGAATTTTAATTTCGAGGATAGTGAAGTGAAAGGTTTATTACTGTTTTCTTCTGCAATATTATTGTTGACTGGTTGCTCAGCCAAATACAACACAAATGACATCCAAAAAAACACTGAGCTTTTAATTAAAGATACCGCAATAGTCATAGCAATACCTGCTGATGGCGTATATGAAACTCATAGTTACGCAGGTTCGGGCAATGGTACAGCAACAGCCGTTAAAGCAGCCTTCTCGAGACACTCAGATAATGTGAGTATTTTCGCAGACTGCAAGGACATTGCTTGCCTGAAGAATAACCACCCAATTATTCGTGGGTATTACGTCATCCCACAGATATTACACTGGGAAGACAGAGCTACTGAATGGTCCGGCATACCTGACAAAATAGAAGTAAAAATCACCATATACAATGCAGAATCAAATACTCGAGTTGCTTCAACAATTATTAGCGGAAAAAGCAAGTGGGCAACATTTGGAGGTGATCATCCACAAGACTTATTGCCTGAGCCTGTTAATACGTATATCTCCAGTCTGTATTAATTGAACTTGCCGCCACGATTCATCCCCCAATAATCTTGGTATAAATCATCCCGGCAAAACAGCGGTATGCTGCTTTGCCGGTGTTATGGTTACAGATGCATACCCAACGTCTGGCGCAGATGAGCGCCGGCACCCAGCAAACCGGGTTGTCCATGGGTTATCATAAATACCGGAATGTCGTGCACGTAATCCTTGAAACGCCCTTTATCCTCGAACGCCGCACGGAAACCGGAGGCTTTGAAGAACTCCATAAAGCGCGGCACGATGCCACCGGCAATGTAAACGCCGCCAAAGGTGCCCAGGTTCAGCGCCAGGTTGCCGCCGAAGCGCCCCAAAATAACGCAGAACAGCGACAGGGCGCGGCGACAGTCGATACAACTGTCAGCCAGTGCGCGCTCGGTAATGTCCTTCGGCGCCAGCTTTTCCGGCAGACGGTTATCGGACTTGACGATCGCGCGGTAAAGATTGACCAGCCCCGGCCCGGACAGCACGCGCTCGGCAGACACATGGCCTACTTCAGCGCGTAACACCTCCAGAATGATATCTTCCTCTTCACTGTTCGGCGCGAAATCAACGTGGCCGCCCTCGCCCGGCAGGCTCACCCAGCGACGATTAACGTGCACCAGATGCGCCACCCCCAAACCGGTCCCGGCGCCATACACCGCAATAGGTTTGTCTTTCTGCGCGCTACCACCGCCGAACTGCAATACATCCTCTTGCGACAGCATCGGGATCGCCATCGAAACGGCGGTAAAGTCGTTGATCACTTCCAGATGGCTCAGCCCCAAACTGGCCTTCATCTGTTTAATCGAAAACGCCCAGGTATGATTGGTCATCGCCACCCAGTCTTCAGTGACCGGACAGGCAATGGCAATACAGGCGTCTTGCACCTGGATATCCTGACCTTTTAAGTATTGGCGGATTACCGCCTCCAGGCTGTCAAACTCCAGGCCGGAATAGGTTTTCGCCTGGGTAATTTCACCCGTCGCCACAGTGCACAACGCCAGGCGGGCATTGGTGCCGCCTACATCACCTACGAGGGCATAAGTCATCAGTATCTTCTCCGCGAAATGAATAATAGAAAGCTGCCCACACTGTAAAATCCCGCTGCAAAAACAACAATCACCATCCTCTGCGCGGCCATCCATTAGCGATCCGGATCACAAAAAACGTTTCAGCCAACCCTTTTCAGCCCCATCTGAAACAAATTGCGGCAAAAAACGCGCCATGGTCACTGTTAACCGTCATGACAGAAAGGCACTATTAACCGGCCCCGCGGCCTTCACGCCCGGCCGGAAATATCATTGCGTGCCAGAGTGTCGATTGTCTGGCAAGCTGTGGCCACAACCATCACCCGTTCGGCCTGCCATCCAGGGCCATTGAAAAGGGATCCCTGCATGCTGCACCCGCGCGCCAATGCCATGTTGGCTTTCGCTCTGCCCGCTCTCATTATCGGTTCAGCCTCAAGCCTGGTGCTCATTCTGGTGATGAAGTTCGCCGATGCACTGCAGCGGCTGCTGTGGGTGAATATTCCTGCGGCTATGAATATCGATACCCATTCGCCCTGGTGGCTGATCGGCCTTCTGACGCTGACCGGTGTCGCCGTTGGGCTGATAATCCGCTATATGCCTGGCCATGCAGGCCCCGATCCGGCCACTGAATCTTTGATCGGTATGCCGCTGCCGCTTTCGGCGCTGCCCGGTCTTACGCTGGCGCTGATCGTTGGCCTGGTGGGTGGCGTCAGTCTGGGGCCGGAAAACCCGATCACCGCCATCAATATTGCGCTGGTGGTGGCAATAGGTTCGCGCCTGCTACCGAAAGTCCCCCGCATGGACTGGATTATTCTGGCTGCGGCCGGCACCATCGGCGCACTGTTCGGTACTCCGGTTGCCGCTGCGCTGATTTTTTCGCAAACGCTGGCAGGCAATAATGACGTGCCGCTGTGGGATCGGCTATTTGCCCCGTTAATGGCGGCAGCGGCCGGTGCGGTCACTACACAGTTATTTTTCACGCCGAACTTTGCCCTGCAGCTTGATCCCTACACCGTGACCCGGCTGACGGATATCTTCAGTGGTTCCATCGTCGCCCTGATCGCCATCGCGCTGGGCATGGTGGCGCTATGGAGCTTTCCGCACGTCCACCGTCTGTTCCACTCGATAAAAAATCCGGTGCTGATGCTGGGATTGGGCGGTTTTGTGCTTGGGTTGCTGGCGTTAATCGGGGGTGACATCACCCTGTTTAAAGGGCTCGATGAAATGAAGCGGCTGGCGATGGGCGAGAATTTTTCTGTCACGGAGCTGCTGCTGATTACACTGAGCAAGCTGGCGGCTCTGGTGATTGCTGCCGCCAGCGGCTTTCGTGGCGGACGTATCTTCCCGGCGGTGTTTGTCGGGGTAGCGCTGGGCCTGATGCTGCATCAGCATGTTCCGGCGGTACCGGCGGCGATTACCGTTTCCTGCGCCATTATGGGATTGGTGTTGGTGGTCACGCGTGACGGTTGGCTCAGCCTGTTTATGGCCGTTGCCGTGGTGCCGGAACTGCACCTGCTGCCCATACTCTGTGTGGTGATGTTGCCCGCCTGGCTGGTGCTGGCGGGCAAACCGCTGATGCTGGTGGGCAAGCGCCACTCTGCACAGGACGATTAAGCGAGCGCGAATTCCGCTGCGGCGCGCGCATGGATGGCGGTGGTGTCGAAGACCGGCACTGACGCATCCTGCGCGCCGACCAGCAGGCCAATCTCGGTGCAGCCGAAAATTATGCCTTGCGCCCCCTGCTGTTCCAGGTTGCCGATGATACGGCGGTACTCATCGCGCGACGCATCGCGGATTTTCCCCAGGCACAGCTCTTCATAAATAATACGGTGCACAATGTCGCGATCGGCCGCCACCGGGGTCACCACTTCGATGCCGTATTTTTCCTGCAAGCGTCCACGGTAAAACTCCTGCTCCATGGTAAAACGCGTGCCGAGTAGCCCGACGCGGCGAATGTCCTGTTGACGCACCTGCAATGCCGTGGCGTCGGCAATATGAATCAACGGCAAGCCGCTGGCCTGTTCAACCGCATCCGCCACCTTGTGCATGGTATTGGTACAAATGACGATGGCCTGCGCACCGGCGGCACGCAGCGAGGCCGCAGCGGCAGCCAACAAACGCCCCGCACCGTCCCAGTCGCCCTGATGTTGCAAGCGTTCGACCTCGTGAAAATCGACGCTGTAGAGCACAATTTTGGCCGAATGCAGGCCACCGAGGCGCTCTTTCACCTGTTCATTGATCATGCGGTAATAAGGTATGGTTGATTCCCAACTCATGCCGCCCAGCAGGCCCAGCACTTTCATCGTTTGCTCCTCCGTCATTGCTGCAATGTTCCGACATTACCTGAGAATCGAAGTGATGACGACGCCTTATTTAGCCGAGGAATTGACCGGCTGGCGCGCCTCGAACCAGCGCTGACGCAGGGTATCGTACGCCCAGTTATAGAGCATGGTGTACGGCAGGAAGAACAGGAAGAAACCAAGTTCCAGCATAAACGCCTGCACAAAAGAGATGCTCAGCATCCAGGCGGCAATCGGTACGCCGATCAACACAAACCCGGCCTCAAAACCCAGGGCATGAAACACCCGCACCTTAAGATTACGCACCACGCGGCCCACTGGCCACAGGCGGTCAAAAACGGTGTTATAAACCATGTTCCATACCATGGCGACGGTGGACAACATCACCGCCAACGCACCGACCTGTACCATCGAACGGTTTAGCAACCACGCGCCCAGCGGGGCGCAGATCATCACTGCGATGGCTTCAAAACCGACGGCGTGGACGATACGTTCAATGAAAGACTTGTTTTGCAGTTGCATACATCACCTGTTTTTTTACTGTTTTTGCTAAAGTCAGGTGATTATCATCTTATTTTTAGGTAGGTTAAAGATAGATTCCATCTATAAAGTAGATACATCATGCGCTATTCACCCGAAGCCCTGCAGGCGTTTGTCGAAGCCGCCGCCCTCGGCTCGTTCTCTGCCGCCGCCCGTAAGCTACGCAAAAGTCAGTCAACCATCAGCACCGCCATTGCCAACCTGGAGGCCGATCTCGGCTTGATTCTGTTCGATCGCCAGGCGCGCCAACCGGTGTTGACCGCCGCCGGCCACAAAGTGCTGGGCCATGTGCAGGAGATCCTTGCCGCCAGCGAACGGCTGGACGCACTGAGCATTCGGCTGGCGGACAATATCGAGCCGCGCCTCAGCCTGGTGTTCTCCGATACCTATCAGCCAACCCACCACGATCGCCTGATGCAGCACTTTGAACAACGTTATCAGGATATTGAGCTGGAGTGCATGATCGCCGAAGACGGCGACGTGCTTGACCTGTTGCAAAGCGGCCGCGCGCATCTGGGTATGGTGGAGGTTCAGGCCAGTTACCCGCCGGACATCGGTTTTGCGCGGCTGCCGGAACAAACGGAAATGGGGCTGTTCGTCACCCACTCGCACCCGCTGGCGCAGACGCCCGCCCCCACGCAGGAGCAACTGGCCAGCACGCGCCAACTCATCCTCAATACCTATAGCGGCGCTGAAGCCGCCCGGTCCGGCGGTCTGGTGTGGTCAGCCCCCAGCTACCTGCTATTGCTGGAAATGGCGGAACAAGGGTTCGGCTGGGCCGTACTGCCGAACTGGTTGGTAAAACAATACGGCCATGACAAATTGACCGAGCTCAAGCCCCGCGGCTGGCCGAAGCTGATTTCAGTGGATGCGGTATGGTCGAAACTGACCCCGCCGGGGCCGGCGGGGTATTGGTTGCTGGAACGCCTGCTGGAAAACGCGGCGGATCAGGCGGCTGCGTTACGCGAGTGAATGGCGCGTGAAACGCTATCGAGCAGTTCGGGAATGTCCATCTTCGGCAGCATCACTTCCACAAAGGCCAGTTGTGGGCTGTCGCCCACTTCTTTCAGTGCCTGGCGCAACTGCTGCGGATCGGCGACCCGCAGCGTTTTCACCTGATGCTCGCCCGCCAGCGCCTGCGGTAACTGCGTCCAGTTCCACTGGGCGATATCGTTGTAACGCTGTTGCGGGCCGTGAATCGCCCGTTCAACGGTATAACCCTCATTATTGAGCAGGAAGATCACCGGCTTTTGCCCATCACGCAGCATCGAACCCAGTTCCTGCGCCGTGAGCTGAGCCGAACCATCGCCGATCAACAACACCACCCGCCGATCCGGCTCCGCCGTCTGTGCCCCGAATGCCGCCGGCAGGGTGTAACCGATAGAGCCCCACAGCGACTGGACGATAAACCGGCAGCCATGCGGCAGGCCAAGCGCCGCCGCACCAAAGCAGGCGGTGCCCTGTTCGGCGATCAAAATATCGCCGGGGCGCAGAAAGTCCTGTATCTGTTGCCAAAATCCATGCTGATCCAGGCCACTGCCGTTCGAGTCCGGCAATGTCGGGCGCTGAATGGCCGGTACTGGCCATTGTTTTGCCAACGACAACGTCAACTGGTGCAGTGCTAGTACCGCATCACGCAGCGGGATTTGGCTGAATACCTGCTGCCCTACCCGTGCTTCAAACGGCTGAAGATCTATGCATTTTTCTGCAGGCAGATGATGGCTGAAGCCGGCGGTAATGGTATCGGTAAAGCGCACGCCGACGTTAATCACCACATCGGCCCCCTCAATCAGTTGCTTCACCTGTGGATCGCTGGCGGCACCGGCGTAGGTGCCGGTAAAGCAGGCATGGGTTTCATCCAATACGCTTTTGCCCAGCAGCATGGTTGAATGCGGTATATCAACCTCATTCATCCACTGTTCCAGCACTTTTTCCACCCCGAAACGTTCCGCCAAAAAATCCGCCAGCAGGGAAACCCGCCTGGCCGGTAACAGCATTGCTCGCGCGGCAGCGATAAAGGCTTGCAGCGACGTCTGGGAAAGGTGCGCCTGGCGTAGCACCAGCTGCGCAGGCCGGGAGGTTAAGGGGGCTTCCGCCACCTCACTGGGTAACACTATATAGACCGGACGGTGTTCAAACAGCGCGATGGTCAGCAGGCGGTCGATTTCCGCCTCGGCGTTGTCGGGGGTAAGGCTGGCCTGCGCGACGGTCACCTCTTTCGCCATACGGGCAAAGTGGCCAAAGTCACCGTCCCCCAGCGAATGGTGCAGCAAATCACCGGCCCGCTGCGCGCGTAACGTTGGGGCACCCACCACGTGGATCACCGGCAGGTATTCGGCGTAGCTACCGGCAATACCGTTGAGCGCGCTCAGTTCGCCTACGCCAAAGGTGGTCAGCAAAGCGGCGGCCGGTTTACAGCGTGCGTAACCATCTGCGGCATAGGCGGCATTGAGTTCATTCGCGCAGCCTACCCAGGTAATTTGCGGATGGCTGATGACATGATCGAGAAACTGCAGGTTGTAGTCACCGGGCACGCCAAAGAAATGCCGGATGCCGATCTGAGCCAAACGATCGAGTAGGTAATCAGCCACTCTATAGGTCTTATTCATGATCATCACCTGCCAACACCGGAGATTGTTAGTATTAAGTATCGAAGGTGATGGATAAATTTCGAGCTTTATATCTAAAAAGCGCTTGGCAACTCAGCGTTACACCCGTGCCCTATTGGCAGGCATGAGGAATACTTCATTAGTCAGATTGATAACGCTTTGGCGATTAAGCGTGATCGGGGACTCTGACAATCCTTGTGAAAACGCATACACTAAAATTCATTTCACCTCTGCGGAAAAGGGTTCCTATGCTCTACCAGGCTGATTCTTCACGTTACCAAAATATGGAATATCGCCGCTGCGGCCGTAGCGGCCTGAAACTGCCGGCCATTTCACTTGGCCTATGGCATAACTTTGGCGACACCACGCTGTATGACAATGCGCGTAAACTGATCCACTGCGCGTTCGACCGCGGAATCACTCATTTTGACTTGGCCAACAACTATGGCCCACCGCCCGGTTCCGCCGAGGAAAACTTCGGCCGTATTCTCAGCGCAGACCTGAAGCCCTGGCGCGATGAGCTGATCATCGCTTCAAAAGCCGGTTACACCATGTGGCCAGGCCCTTATGGCGACTGGGGATCGAAAAAATATCTGGTCGCCAGCCTGGATCAAAGCCTGCAGCGCATGGGGCTGGACTATGTGGACATCTTCTACCACCATCGCCCGGATCCGGATACGCCGCTGGAAGAAACCATGGCGGCGCTGGATCTGCTGGTGCGTCAGGGCAAGGCACTGTACGTCGGGCTATCCAATTACCCGGCCGATCGTGCGCGGCAAGCGTTTGCTATCCTGCAAAAACTCGGCACGCCGTGCGTGATCCACCAGCCGAAATACTCAATGTTCGAACGTTGGGTTGAGCCCGAGTTGCTGGACACGCTGGAAGAACACGGCGTAGGCTCCATCGCCTTCTCACCGCTGGCCGGTGGCCTGCTGACCGATCGTTATCTGCAGGGGATACCGCAAGATTCACGCGCCGCCAGCAGCAGCCAATTCCTGCAGCCCGGTCAACTCACCGACGATAAGTTAGATAAGGTGCGTCGGCTCGATGCGCTGGCGCAACAGCGCGGGCAGAAGCTGTCGCAAATGGCGCTGGCCTGGGTATTACGTGGCGACCGCGTTACTTCGGTACTGATCGGTGCCAGCAAGACCAGTCAGATTGAAGATGCTGTCGGCATGTTGGCTAACCGTAGCTTCAGCGATGACGAAATGGCTCAGATCGAACAGATATTAGTGTAATCGATTACAATTATCGCCGGTTTCAACACCGGCGATACCCTATTCAGGCCAGACGAATCTTAAATCACTCATCCCCGACCGTTTTTCAGAATCCCTCTAAGATTCAACCCTATCCGTAAAGGCTAAGATGCCGCTATTGCAGGTAAAACTATAAGGCCATTTTATAAACTGATGAACGCGCTTCATTACTTATAAAGCCGGCCAAGCCGCTGCGGCGGAAAGGAGAATTCATGTTTAAACCTCTGTTATTAGCCACCCTGTTGGTGGCGTCGACACTGCCTGCCATGCAGCAGGCCCAGGCTGAGGGCCTCAGTATCGATCTGATGCCGGGCGTTTCATTACGCATCGGTGAACAAGACAACCGCGGCCGTTACTGGGACGGTTATGACTGGCGTGACCGTGACTGGTGGGAGGGCCATCAGGGGCGCTACCTGGGTGACCGCAACCGTCGAGGCTACAACTGGGATGGTTATCGCTGGCGCGACAACGATTACTGGCGCAAAAATTATTACTATCATGAAGGCCGCTATCGCAAATACGATAAGCACTACTACAAGCACCATGATAAACACCACTGGAAGGATCGACGCCATGATGACCGCGATCATCGCCACCATGGTCATGGTGACCACGACGACTGACCGTAAAAGGCCGGCATTGCGCCGGCCTTTCATTTAATAGGCGCTCACAGCAGGCTACTGATCAGCAGATAACCGTTCAGCCCTACCACTACCACCACGATCAACTTGCCCATCGTCTGTATGGTGCGACTGTTCACCATCTCACCCATCAGCTCACGATTACCGGTGAACGACAGCAACGGCACCAACGCCAGTGCAATACCGAAACTCAGCAATACCTGGCTCAGTACCAAAATTCGCGTGGCGTCCATCCCCAACATAATGACGATAAACGATGGCAGCATGGTGACCACACGGCGCACCCACAGCGGAATGTAAAAACGCACAAACCCCTGCATCACTACCTGCCCGGCCAGCGTACCCACCACGGTAGAAGATAACCCGGCGGCCACCAGGCTCAGTCCGAAAATAGTGGCTGCCGCCTGCCCCAACAAGGGCTGCAGCGTCAGATAAGCCTGGTCGAGATCGGTAATACCGCTGTGGCCATTAAAGTGGAAGGCAGCAGCGGCGGTAGCCATCATCGCCAGGTTAACAAAACCGGCAATGGTCATGGCAATGGCCACATCGACCTTGGTGGCAGCATACCTGTCGGCCTTTGAGCTTTCCCCGGGCGCCTGAGTTAACGACGAATGCAGATAAATCACGTGCGGCATAATGGTGGCACCAAGCACCCCGGCGGCCAAAAACACCGCATCACCGTTCGGTAAATCCGGCATCGCCATGCCTTTTAACAGCGGGCCCAACTGTGGCTGGGAAAATGCCAGTTCCACCATATAAGCCAAAGCGACAAACAGCAGCAGGCTGCCAATCACCCATTCCAAAGGTTTTTGCCCACGTTGTTGCAACATCAGGATCAAAAAAGTAGCGATGCCGGTCAGGATCGCTCCCTCCAGCAACGTCACGCCCAACAGCAGTTTGAAACCGATAGCCGCGCCGATAAATTCGGCCAGATCTGTGGCCATGGCAATGATTTCTGCCTGAACCCAATAAGCCCACACCGCCGGACGCGGGAAACGATCGCGAATATGCTCCGCCAGATTTTTACCAGTGGCAATGCCCAGTTTGGCGGACAACAGCTGGATCAGCATCGCCATGACATTGGCCCACACCACCACCCACAGCAGGGTATAACCAAAAGAGGCACCGGACTGGATATTGGTGGCGAAATTACCGGGGTCAATGTAGCCGATAGCCGCGATAAATGCGGGGCCCATCAGGGAAAGTTTGATCTTCCTGGATGAACGTGGGGTGGTCTCAACCACGCGACTGTTCAGCATGTTCTGAACCCTTACTTCTATTAAGCCTGGGGTTATCTTATGTAAATGATAATAATTATCAAGTGCATTTGTAGTGGTAATACTTATCTCTGCAATAGATAAAAACCACGGGTTTAACGAAAGGTTTAGCCGCTAGATGAACATTTTCCGCACTCTTCCGGGACAGATTTAGAGCACAATCCGTCTTATCATCAAATTTACCCAGGAATAGGAATTTCATATGACTTCATTAAGCCCTTGATTTTTTATGCTTTACCGTACTAGTTTAAGACGTTTCCCAGTATGAATTTCCATATTTGCTATAGACCTCTCGTTTTTAAACGTGGCGTTACATAAAATGACATCCGAAATTCAGCCTGCCTCAAGTTTGGAGCAAACATGTCCCATATTGCGCACTTCGCGTTAGCGTTGGTGGTGGTCACGATCCTGGCACTTTTAGTATGCCGCGATCGTAAAAGCATCCGCATTCGCTACGTTATTCAACTGTTGGTTATTGAAGTACTGCTGGCCTATTTTTTCCTGCATTCGGAAGCGGGTTTAGGCTTTGTAAAAGGATTCGCAGCGCTGTTTGACAAGCTGCTCGGGTTTGCTGGGCAAGGGACTGAGTTTGTATTCGGCGGTATGGGTGATAAAGGTTTGGCCTTCTTCTTCCTGAAGGTACTGTGCCCAATCGTCTTTATCTCCGCGCTGATCGGTATTCTGCAATACATTAAAGTACTGCCGTTTGTCATCCGCATCATTGGTACCGTGCTGTCAAAAGTCAACGGTATGGGCAAGCTGGAATCGTTCAATGCCGTCAGTTCGCTGATCCTGGGCCAGTCTGAAAACTTCATTGCCTATAAAGATATCCTGGGCAAGATGTCTGAAAAGCGCATGTACACCATGGCGGCGACCGCGATGTCTACGGTTTCCATGTCCATCGTCGGCGCTTACATGACCATGCTGGACGCCAAGTTTGTGGTAGCGGCACTGGTACTGAACATGTTCAGCACCTTTATCGTGCTGTCATTGGTTAACCCGTATGACACCAGTAAAGAAGAAGAACTGCATCTGGGCAATCTGCACGAAGGCCAGAGCTTCTTCGAAATGTTGGGTGAATACATTCTGGCTGGTTTTAAAGTAGCTATTATCGTTGCTGCGATGCTGATCGGCTTTATCGCCCTGATCGCCGCGCTCAACGGCCTGTTCAGCGCCATCTTTGGCCTGAGCTTCCAGGAAATTCTGGGCTACTTCTTCTATCCATTCGCCTGGATTATGGGTATTCCTAAGCACGAAGCGTTGCAGGTGGGTAGCATCATGGCAACCAAACTGGTATCCAACGAATTCGTGGCGATGATGGAACTGCAGAAAATCTCTGCTGAACTCTCTCCTCGCAGCATGGGTATTCTGTCGGTGTTCCTGGTTTCCTTCGCCAACTTCTCTTCCATCGGCATCGTTGCCGGTGCGATTAAAGGGCTGAACGAGCATCAGGGCAACGTGGTTTCTCGCTTTGGCCTGAAGCTGGTTTACGGTTCAACGCTGGTCAGCATCCTGTCTGCGTCCATCGCGGGCCTGGTTCTGGGCTAAGCCGAAACGTCAGTAAGATATCACTAAGATAAAGGTCGCTTCGGCGGCCTTTTTTAATGCCTGTCATTCGGTGCCCGGGAAAGGGAGAAAGGAAGGAAGGAAGGAAGGAAGGAAGGAAGGAAGGAAGTAAGGAAAGAAAGCAAAAAGCCGACCCTGAGGTCGGCTTTTTAAATGGTGGTGGAGCTAGACGGGATCGAACCGTCGACCTCTTGCATGCCATGCAAGCGCTCTCCCAGCTGAGCTATAGCCCCACAAAAGTGGTACGCTTTAACCGGCGTTACGGTATTCCCCAACCTTTCTGAGATAAAGGTTGGTGGAGCTAGACGGGATCGAACCGTCGACCTCTTGCATGCCATGCAAGCGCTCTCCCAGCTGAGCTATAGCCCCAATCCACAATCACAAAATCCTGTGAACGGGGCGCATAATATGAAACCCACTCTAAGCTGTCAACGGCTAAATTGCATTCCTGCTTCAAGCGCTGAAAAAGCCGCCAAATCAGCGCGTTTGCTGCTAAAAATTGAGCATAATGACCCAAACTATGACCCTGGCACGACGCACCAGAAATTCGCCATCAAGCAACCGATAAAAAAAGCCCCGGGATTGCTCCACGGGGCTTTGTTATTAACAGGCAGGGAAACTATCAGCCTTAAGCTTCACGCCCGGCAATGTAAGCCAGCGCCAGGTCAATACGCTGCAGAGAACGGGCCTGACCGATGGCATGAACGGTCACATCCATACCCGGTGACTGACCGGCGCCGGTAACCGCCACGCGCAGCGGCATTCCTACCTTGCCCATACCTACGCCCAGCTCATCTGCCGTGCCCTGAATGGCGTCATGCACGTTTTCCGGCGTCCAGGCGGTGATAGCGGCCAGTTTGGCGCGCACCGCTTCCAGTGGCTGACGAGCAACCGGACGCAGGTGTTTCTTGGCCGCGTCAGCGTCGAACTCGCTGAAGTCTTCGTAGAAGTAACGGCAAGACTCGGCCATTTCCTTAAGCGTTTTGCAGCGCTCGCCCAGCAGCTTAACGATATCTTTCAGTTCAGGGCCATTACGAGTTTCGATACCCAGTTGCTCAACATGCCATGCCAGGTGCACTGCCACTTCTTCGGCCGGCATATGGTTAATGTAATGGTGGTTCAGCCACTGCAGCTTCTCGGTATTGAAGGCACTGGCGGATTTGTTGATCGCTTCCAGGGTAAAGAACTCTTTCATCTCATCAATAGAGAAGATTTCCTGGTCGCCATGAGACCAGCCCAGACGCACCAGATAGTTCAGCAGCGCCTGCGGCAGGTAGCCGTCGTCACGGTACTGCATCACCCCTACCGCACCATGACGTTTAGACAGTTTTTTACCGTCGTCACCGAGGATCATCGAAACGTGGGCGTATTCCGGTACCGGCGCACCCAGCGCTTTCAGAATGTTGATCTGGCGCGGGGTGTTATTGATGTGGTCTTCGCCGCGGATCACATGACTGATTTCCATATCCCAGTCATCTACTACTACGCAGAAGTTATAAGTTGGTGAACCGTCGGTGCGACGGATGATCAGGTCATCCAGCTCCTGGTTGCTGAATTCGATCGGGCCGCGGATCTTGTCATCGAAGATAACCGAGCCTTCCTGCGGGTTACGGAAACGCACCACGTGTGGTTCGTCATCGGTATGGCTGCACTGGCTGTCGCGGCAGTGGCCGTCGTAACGCGGTTTTTCGCCGTTTTCCATCTGCTTTTCACGCAGCGCTTCCAGACGTTCCTTCGAGCAATAGCATTTATAGGCGGTACCCTGCACCAGCATGTCGTCAATCACCGCGTTATAGCGGTCAAAACGCTTGGTCTGGAAGTACGGGCCTTCATTCCAATCCAGGTTTAACCAGTTCATGCCATCCATAATTGCGTCGATAGCGTCCTGGGTTGAGCGTTCCAGGTCGGTATCTTCGATACGCAGAACGAACTCACCGCCCGCATGGCGGCTGAACAACCAGGAGTAAAGCGCAGTACGGGCACCACCGACGTGAAGATAGCCGGTTGGGCTCGGTGCAAAACGGGTTTTGATTTTCATTGGGTTCACTGCCTTATTACGCAACGCGTGTCGGCGGTTGCCGACGATTGCTCGGAATTTAAAAAAGTGGGCAACATTGTACCACCACGCGCTAATTCCTCAACGCTGACACGATATTGCCATGGCTGATTTCATCATCTCTGCGGCGCTTTACGCATAACAATGTGCAAAGATTCGACATTGCAGGCGATAAATATCGCATCCTGTTTAAATTTGCGGCGAACGATTGAAATCATTTTAAAAACCGTTGACTCACTTTCAACTATCCCTATAATGCGACTCCAACAAGACGGGGCGATTAGCTCAGTTGGTAGAGCATCTCCTTTACACGGAGGGGGTCGGCGGTTCGAGCCCGTCATCGCCCACCATCTTGTTGAGCAGTAAAGCAGTAAGAAATGAGAAGAATGAGGGTGATTAGCTCAGTTGGTAGAGCATCTCCTTTACACGGAGGGGGTCGGCGGTTCGAGCCCGTCATCACCCACCACTCATTCTCTTGTTTGGCAGTACCCGGAAGTTCTGAAGTGGGTGATTAGCTCAGTTGGTAGAGCATCTCCTTTACACGGAGGGGGTCGGCGGTTCGAGCCCGTCATCACCCACCACTTCTGCGGGTCGTTAGCTCAGTTGGTAGAGCAGTTGACTTTTAATCAATTGGTCGCAGGTTCGAATCCCGCACGACCCACCAATACAGAAAAAAGCGCCTTTGGGCGCTTTTTTCGCATCTGTCGTCCGGAACAATTCAAAACACCTATAACCCTCCCTTGCTACACCAATAAAAAAGGCACTGCAAGCAGCGCCTTATGGTCATAATAACAAATAGTCATATACCCTAAATAATTCGAGTTGCAGGAAGGCGACAAAAGCGAGAATCCCGATGAGCTTACTCAAGTAAGTGATTCGGGTGAACGCTTGCAGTCAACACACCTGCAGCTTGAAGTATGACGGGTATATCAGGCCGCCAGCGTCGCCCCACCATCAATCACAATATCCTGCATGGTGATATGGCTGGCGCGATCGGAAGCCAGGAACAAAATGGCATCGGCGATTTCCTGCGGCTGAGCAATTTTACCCAACGGAATGCCCAGTTTGAACTGTTCCGGGAAACCGTTAATGGTGTTCTGCTCACCGGTTTCATCCTGCCACATGCCGCGCTGCATGGGCGTATTGGTCGATCCTGGCGAAACCAGGTTGCATCGTACGCCATAAGGGGCCATTTCCAGCCCTACGGTGTTGCACAGGCTGCGTAATGCCGCCTTGGAGGCACAGTAGGCCGCCATACCGACGCGCGGCACATGCGCGGCGTTAGACGCCACGCTGACAATCGCACCGCGTCGTTGGCGACGGAATACCGGTAAAGCGTGGCGGAACAGATTAAATGCCCCACCGGCATTGACGGCCAGGCAAGCCAGCCAGTCTGCGGTGCTGGTTTCATCTGCCAGCCCCATACGCAGAATTCCGGCTCCGTTGACCAACACGTCCAGCGCCCCCTGCTCCGCCAACAAGCGTCCACAAACCCGATCTACCGCGTCACTGTCGGCAATATCCAGCACTTCGGTGCGGAATGCGTATTCCGGCTCGCCAAAATGTTTATCGAAGCCAATCACTTCGGCACCGGCCTGCACAAACGCCAGTGCCGTTGCCAAGCCAATCCCGGCCCCGGCACCAGTGACCCAGACTTGCTTACCGGCGAAATCGCCCCGTTGTTCCATCAGGCTTTTCCCTCCGACAGCAGCGTCCACCAGCCATCGATGGTCGGGTTCTTGGCCAGTGCGATAAAATCAATATCGCTACGAATTTTACGCCAGCGGGCCGCCAACTCCATGATGCGAACCGAATCCAGACCGTAGTCGATCAGGTTTTCATCGTCGCCCATCTCTTCACTGTCTTCATCGAGGAAAGGCATGATTTGCTGGCGCAGCACAGCCTTGCTGGCAATGCCCGGCAACAGTTCAGCGGTGGTCACCACGCGGCCACAACGACCGGCGGTATAACGCAGCGCCATCAGATGCTCTTCGCGGGAGAAATCAGCCAGGCCGTCAGCCACCATAAACGGCTGAATATTGCGCATGAAAGCGTCAATCGCCGTAGTCATGCAGCCGATATGGGCGTAGACACCACAAATAATCAACTGATCGCGCCCTGACTCCTGCAGAATTTCCTGTAGTGGTGAGCGGTGGAAGGCACTGTAGCGCCATTTCACCAGCACCGTATCGTCTTCTTCCGGGGCCAGAGCGGCGACCACCGCCTGCTGTTCCGGGTGCTTATTCAGACCCGGCCCCCACATGTCATTGAGTAATGCACGGTCTTCATCGCTCTGCTGATTAGGCTGCGCGGTATAAAACACCGGAATCCCCTGTGATTTGCAGTAACGCCGCAGGTTGGCGATATTCTCCACCACCTGTTTGATCAACGGGCTGTCTTCACCCCAGAAATTCAGGAAATACTGCTGCATATCATGGATCAACAGTGCAGCGCGCTGCGGTTCCACCGTCCAGCTCACTTTGTTGGTCGGCAGTTCAGCCTGAGTCGGCAACGCGTAATCATTAAGTTTTGGAATAGCCATGACTTATTCTCCCTGGACCAGAGTCAGTTGTTGCGCCTCCAGGCGTTGGCGCAACAGTTTTTTATCCACTTTGCCAACCGGGGTGAGCGGCAGCGTATCAACCTGTATAAAGCGATCGGGTAATTTAAATTCGGCCACGCCCTCGCCGCGTAGATGGCGGCGCAACACCACCGGCTTCAACGCGCTGGTCGCGATGATATAGGCGCAGCTTTTTTCACCCATCAGTTCGTCCGGCATCGACACCAACGCCGCATTGATCACTTCCGGATGGCGCAATAACAGGTTTTCGATTTCTTCCGCAGCGATCTTTTCCCCACCGCGGTTAATCTGATCCTTCTGTCGCCCTTCAACCTTCACATAGCCGTCTTCGGTCAGGCTGATCAAATCGCCGGAACAGTAGAAACCGTCCTTATCAAAGGCGGCGGCGTTGTGCTCCGGACTTTGGTAATAACCACGGAAGGTATAAGGGCCACGGGTCATCAGACGCCCGGTTTCCCCCACCGGTAGCGGGTTGCCGTCTTCGTCAGCCACCCACAGCTCGTCATCCGGCGACATCGGGCAGCCCTGGGTCGTCAGGATATGCTGGTCGTCATCGTCCAGGCGGGTGTAATTCACCAGGCCTTCCGCCATGCCGAACACCTGCTGCAACTGGCAGCCGATCTCGGCCGGAATGCGTGCTGCCAGGGTTTCTCCCAGCTTGGCGCCGCCCACCTGCAACAGCTTAAGGCTGGCCAGTTGTTGGCAACCGCCCCACTCTTCAATCGCCTGCAGCCACAGCGTCACCGCCGGCGGCACCAGCGCCGTCACGTTAATCTGATGCTGCTCGATCAAACGGAAACATTGTCCGGCATCCGGATCGCTGGCAAACACCACCAGCCCGGCGCCATAAAACACACCCAGGATGCCCGGGGAACTCATCGGATAGTTGTGGGCGACCGGCAGCGCGCACAGGTAGCGGGTATCGACATCGAAATGGCAAATTTCCACGCTGCGGCGAATGCTGTAGTAGTAATCGTTGTGGGTCCGCGGGATCAGCTTTGGCGTGCCGGTGCTGCCACCGGAAAGCTGGAAAAACGCCACCTGGTCGGCCGGGCTTGGCGTCGCGACAAAGTCACCGCAGTCCTCTTCCAGCCAGGCCGCCAGCGACTGCTCGCCCCCGTCCTGACTGCGCAGTGCCACCACGCGCAGTGAAGGATGCTCGGCGCGAAATGCCGTCAGAAACTCGTCGTTGCCAAACAGGCCATGCTGGCGGTCGGCAATCAGCAATGCCGGTTTGATCTGTACGGCGTAGGCGTTCAGTTCGTTGCGTTGATGGCTGAATAGTGCGTTCACCGGCACCACGCCAATTTTCAACAACGCGAAGAAGGTCACATAGAACTCGACCACGTTGCCCAACTGCACCAGCGCAGTATCTCCACGTTGAATGCCACGGCGCTGCAGGGCAGCGGCCAACCGATCGGAGAGTTGATTAAGCCGCCGATAACTCAGGCTGCGCTCCGGGTCGATCAGCGCGATGGCGTCATTTTTTTCCTGGCGAGTGATGATGTCGGTCAGGGGCCGGTCGATCCAATAGCCGCGTTCGCGATAGCGATGGGCTAACGCCTCAGGCCAGGGGGTAAAAGCAATGGTCATGGGAATGTCTATCCTTGGTTCAGGCCAAACGCCCGCGAAATGGTACTGAGTTTGGTGCCGGTTTCATGCCATTCGGATTCCGGCGAAGAGTCTTGCACAATGCCGGCACCGGCAAACAGTCGCACCTGATTGCCCTGCACCGTGCCACAACGGATGGTCACCACCCACTCACCGTTGCCTTCGGCGTCACACCAGCCGACGATGCCGCCAAACAGGCCGCGATCGAACGGCTCCAACTGCTTGATCACCTGATGCGCCAACGCGGTCGGCGTACCGCACAGCGCCGGTGTCGGGTGCAGTAGGCAGGCCAGCGACAGCGCATTTTCAGCGCGGCTGGCGGCTTCACCGTCGATAGGCGTGGACAGGTGCCACAGCGTGGTGGTGCTCAATAATTCAGGAACGGTGGGAATATTCAGATACCGGCAGCGATCGGCCAACACCTGGCGCATTCCTTCAGTGACAAACTGGTGCTCATAGCGATCTTTTTCTGACACCAACAGCTGCTGACTAACCTCCAGATCCCGCTGCGGATCGGCATCACGACGGGCAGAACCGGCCAGCGGGTTGGAGTAGAACTGCGCGCCGGATTTGCGTAACAGCAATTCCGGGCTGGCTCCCAGTAATGCCCCCTGTTCCAGCGGGACATGGAAGTGGAAGCCATGGGGATTCTGGGCGATGATCCGCGCCATCAACGCCTGGCGGTCTACCGGCTCACGGGTTTCAATCTCCAGCAAGCGCGACAGCACCACTTTATCCAACTGGTCACCGCGGGTCGCTTCCACCGCATCCGCCACCATCTGCATAAAGGGCTGCTGGGCAGGCACTTCATTTTGGCGGATAATTTCCGGCAGCGCGTCTTGCGGAGAGGTTAAGCCTGCCAGAAAGGCATCGCGCTCAAACCACTGGGTGTGTTGGGGAATAAACAGCGCGGAGGGCTGATGAGTGTCAAACGGGATCGCGCCGCACAGTACCGGGTTTTTAACCCCCGCCAGCCTGGCTTCGGCAAAAGCATGTTGTACCGCCTGCTGGAACTCGCCGTTAAGCTGGTCCCCTCCCTGAGCCGGCAGGGTAATTTTGGCGAAACAGCCTTGGGTGCTCAGGCTACGGAAAGGAGAGGTAAAGAAAAAGCCGGAGGTCGGCGACACATTTGCAGCAGGTTGTTCGCTATCCTTGCTCTGCGGCTTCTTTTGCCCGGTACTGTTTAGTGTAACGCTCATCGGTGCTCCCTTTCGTATCATGAACAATAACCCGTATAATAATGATTATCATTTGTATTGAATCGCGTTAAATTACCCTCGTGAATATTCTATGTCAATAAATGTAAACAGTTATTCCATTCATAATCGTGATATAAAATCAGCAGTTTTCATTATATAAATGATAAGTATTACTATTTAACTTCTAAGGAATGCGTTATGAAGAAGAACCCCGTCTTCAACCTGATGCTGTTTGGGCTGATGCTGATTGGCACGGCCCATGCCGCAGATGCCGGTTGGCCGCGTAAAATTGAAACCTCACACGGCGTCGTGACCCTCGCGCACCCCCCTGCCCGCATCGTTTCTACCAGCGTCACCGTTACCGGTACCCTGCTGGCGATTGATGCCCCGGTGGTCGCCAGTGGCGCAACCACTCCCAACAACCGGGTTGCAGACTCACAAGGGTTCTTCCATCAATGGAGCGCTATCGCGACGCAGCGCGGCGTTAAGCGTCTGTATATCGGCGAACCCAACGCAGAAACCATTGCCGGTGAGGCACCCGATCTGATTATCATCTCGGCTACCGGTGCCGATTCCGCCCTGCGTCTGTACGATCAGCTCTCCGCCATTGCCCCGGTGCTGGTGGTCAATTACGACGACAAAAGCTGGCAGGCACTGGCACTCGAACTGGGCCAGGCTACCGGCCATGAAGCCCAGGCACAGAAAGTCGTCAGTGATTTCAATGCGCGTGAACAATCGCTGAAGCAGCGTATGAAACTGCCGGAACAACCGGTTTCTGCCCTGGTCTTCAACGCCGACGGTAAATCTGCCAACCTGTGGACCGCCGCATCCTCCCAGGGGCAAATGCTCAAACAGCTGGGTTTTACGCTGGCGACGCTACCGGCCAAGCTGAAAAACAGCCGCAGCATGGGGATGCGCAAGGACATTATTCAACTGGCCGGTGAGAACCTGGCGGAAGGGCTGAATGGCCAGACGCTACTGCTGTTCGCCAACAATGACAGCGATGTCCAGCGGCTGATGGCCAATCCTTTCCTGGCGGACCTGCCGGCGGTGCAGCACAAGCGGGTTTACGCATTGGGCAGCGACACCTTCCGACTCGATTACTACAGCGCCAGCAACCTGCTGACGCTGTTGGAAAAGGAGTTTATTTCTCAGTAGAATCCGCGGCGGGCTGGAGATCGCTTTCTTGCCCGCCACTGCCCACCTGACGCAAACCGCGCATCGCAACAGCCAGCACCACGCCGAGCAGCGCCACGCCAAAACCAAAACTGGTGGAGGTCATTGCCGGCAGCATAAACGCCCCCATTGCCCCTAGCAGCAGCGCGCCCAGTGCATCACCCACCACGTTTTGCGCCGTCCACAGGCCATTGATGCGGCCGAGGAACGCATCCGGCGTCAGATTCTGGATCAAGCCGTATTGCAGCAGTGAGTTCAACGCGCTCAGGTAGCCGAAAACCACCAGGAAGAACAATGCCAAACCGTACCACGGCATCAGACCGAACAGGCCGATAGCGACAAAAGCGCCAATCGCCGTCATCAGCATCATCCAGCCCGGACGCGCGACATGAGCCACCCGGCCGCTGGTAAAGGCGCCAATGGCTGCGCCCAGCGGCACCGCGGAATACATAAAGCCCAACTGAGCCGCACTGACCTGCCACATACCGGACATGGCCGGATACAGCACCCGCACCGCACTGGCCATGGTCAACAGCGCGCCGATCAGCGCCACCATGCCAATCACCCGGTTGCGGAACAGGAAACCGAAGCCACCGGCCAGCGCACGTAGCGGGTGCTCACGCGGCTGCGGGGGCGGCAGCAACTGTGGCAGACGCAGTAACGGGATCAGCGTCAGCAAGGTGCCAAATGCGGCCAGACCGTAGTTCCATGCCACACCGGCGTTGGCAATCACCAGCCCGCCAATCGCCGGAGAGAGGATCGAACCAAAACGCACCGTCAGCATGCTGATGGCCCCGGCCTGCACAATATTTTCACGCCCCACCAACGCCGGGGTCGCCGCCAGCAGCGCCGTGACGCCAACCGCACCGAAAAAGCCGTCCCAGACTGCCAGCAGGTAAATCAGCGTTAATGAAGGCGCAGGCAGTGCGGCGTTCAGGCACAGGCCGACAAAGCCAATGCCGCAGGTGGAGCGGGCGAACAATATCAGCCGACGGCGTTCGTAGCGGTCGGCCAGCACGCCCCCCATCAGCAAACCGGCAAACATGCCGCTACCCGCCAGCGTTACGGATAACCCGACCAGCAACGTCGACCCGGTCAAGGCCTGGATCTGCACCGGGATCGCAATGGCCATCAACCCCAGCGCTAAAATGGAAATAAAGCGCGCGCAAAAAACGGCGCGAAAAGCGCCATTGGTCTTAAGCAGGCCAAAATCAAGCAAAATAGAGGGCTTACTCATGAGCTTTCTCACCAAAACCAAAGAAAAAGGGGCAGCGTCTATAGCCAAAATAATTGGAGTTGAATCAAGGCGGCAACTAAGCGCATCCCCAGGAACGTACCGGAAGTACGTGATTGGGGTAAGTGCAGGCGGCCAACACAGATGCAGCTTCAAGAATGAAGGGTATATGCTGCAATAGCGAAGGGACTCATGGTACCATAGATGAAAGCAATCAATAATGATAATAAAACTCATTTATATTCAATTAAATAATGGATTGGCATGTTACGGATTACACGCCCAGGCACACAGCCCGTCCCTGCTCCCCAGGAGCGTCTGATTGGCGGCACTTCCCGTTCATTTCGTCGCAGGCTTTTTGGCCTGCTGATTGCCGTTGGTGCGCTACTGATCGTTATGCTGCTCAGCCTGTCACTCGGCGCTAAATCTATTCCCTTCGACACGGTTATCCTGGCGCTGAAAGGCCAGTGTAGCGGTGCGGACTGCACCATTATCACCAACGCCCGGTTGCCACGTACGCTGGTTGGCATTCTGGCAGGCATCGCGCTGGGCCTGTCCGGCGTGCTGATGCAAACCCTCACCCGCAACCCACTGGCCGATCCGGGCATTCTCGGGGTTAACGCCGGTGCAGGCTTTGCCGTGGTGCTGGGGATCACCTTTTTTGGTGCCGTCGACGTCAGCCAATATTTGTGGTTCGCCTTTGCCGGCGCGATGTTTGCCGCACTGCTGGTGGCGCTGATCGGCGCTCTTGGCGGCAGCAGCCTCAACCCGGTGCGGCTGACGCTGGCCGGTGTCGCGATGGCGGCGGTGCTGGAAGGCATGACCTCCGGGATTTCCCTGTTGAACCCACTGGTGTTCGACCAGCTCCGTTTTTGGCAGGCCGGCTCGCTGGATATTCAAAATATGCAGGTGGTGCGCACCGTCGCCCTGCCGATCCTGCTGGGTACGCTGATAACGCTGTGGATGAGCAAGGCGCTCAACAGCCTGAGCATGGGTAATGAATTGGCCACCGCGCTGGGAACCGGCATTGTCCGTACTCAGCTGCTGGGCCTGCTGGCGATTACTCTGCTGTGTGGCGGGGCTACCGCTGCCGTCGGCCCGATAGCCTTTGTCGGCCTGATGATGCCGCACATCGCCCGGCGGCTGGGCGGTTCCGAACTGCATTGGATGCTGCCATGGACGCTGGTACTGACCCCTATCCTGCTGCTGAGCGCCGATCTGATCGGCCGCTTCCTGGTGGCCGGTGAACTGCGCGTTTCCATCGTCACCGCCCTGATTGGCGCCCCACTGCTGATCATGCTGGTGCGGCAACGCCATATGTTCAGGAGACAGCGCTAATGTCGACGTCCGCGGCCCGTCTGATGGCCATTCACAAAATGCGCGCTCTGTCGCGCCCGGCGCTGACAGCACTGCTGCTGTTGCTGGCTGCTCTGGCGCTGGCGATTTACGCCCTGGGTTCAGGTGCCTTGTCACTGACGGCTACGCAGGTGATCGACGCCTTGCGCGGCGAAGGCCCGGCCAATCTGGCGGTGATCGTCACCCAGTGGCGCTTGCCACGCGTGACAATGGCGCTGCTGCTGGGGGCGGCACTGGGCCTCAGCGGGGCCATTTTCCAGTCGATACTGCGCAACCCACTCGGCAGCCCGGACGTGATTGGCTTTAATACCGGTGCCTACAGTGGCGTATTGGTGGCAATAGTGCTGTTTAACGGTGGCGTTATCGGCATCACCGCCGGGGCGCTGGCCGGCGGCCTGTTAACCGCTGCGTTGATTTATCTGCTGGCATGGCGCAACGGCGTCGAGTCATTCCGTTTGATTATCGTCGGTATCGCGGTACGCGCCCTGCTGGTGGCCGGCAATACCTGGCTTATTATCAGCGCCTCGCTGGAATCCGCCATGACCGCCGGGCTGTGGAGTGCCGGTTCACTCAACGGCGTCAGCTGGGCGAAAAGCCTGCCGGTGTTGGCGGTGATTGCCCTGTGCTGCCTGCTGCTGCTTACCCTGACCCGCCGCATGCGCCTGCTGGAGATGGGTGACGATACCGCCTGCGCGCTGGGCGTGCCGGTGGAACGTTCGCGGGTCATACTCCTGTTGCTCGGCGTGACGCTAACGGCCGCAGCCACCGCCGTCGCAGGGCCAATCTCCTTTATTGCATTGGTGGCCCCGCAGATTGCGCGACGCCTGTGTGCCAACCGCAGCGTGCTGCTGCTGACCGCCCTGATCGGCGCCCTGCTGCTGTTGCTCGCCGATATCGCTGCGCAGCGCCTGTTTATGCCTTATCAGTTGCCGGTCGGGGTGTTGACCGTCAGCCTGGGCGGCATTTATCTGATTTGGCTATTAATCCGTGAGTCACGAAAAAAATGAATGCTGAACCCCTGCAGCACGCGCCGTTGCGCGCCGAACACCTGACGCTGGGCTACGACAAAAAGATTGTCGCCAGCGACCTTTCCGTCGCTATCCCGCACGGCGAACTGACGGTGATTATCGGGCCAAACGCCTGCGGCAAATCCACCCTGCTGCGCACCCTCAGCCGCCTGATGCAACCGCAGGCCGGGGCTGTCTGGCTGAACGGCAAACACATCAGCGAATACGCCACCAAAGAGGTGGCGCGCCAGTTGGGGCTGCTGCCGCAAAGCTCCACCGCGCCGGGTGATATCACCGTGTTTGATCTGGTGGCCCGCGGTCGCTATCCGCACCAGCGCCTGTTCAGTCGTTGGAGCGAAGAAGATCAGCAGGCAGTGGACCAGGCGATGCGCTCCACCGGCGTATTCGAACTGGCCGAACAGCCGGTCGATACCCTCTCCGGCGGGCAAAAGCAACGCGTGTGGATTGCGATGGTGCTGGCGCAGCAAACCCCGCTGCTGCTGCTGGATGAGCCGACCACCTGGCTGGACATCACCCATCAGATCGATCTGCTGGAGCTGATGCGTCAGCTAAACCGTGAAAACGGCCATACGCTGGTGGTGGTGCTGCACGACCTCAACCATGCCTGCCGCTACGCCACGCATCTGATTGCCATGCGCGACGGTAAAGTGGTGGCCGAAGGGGCGCCGAAGGATATTGTGACCGCGGAACTGATCGAAGAGGTGTACGGCCTGCGCTGCATGATCATTGACGATCCGGTCTCGCATACGCCGTTGGTGGTACCACTGGGTAAGTCATAAATATTGTAGGGGCCCAGCATGCTGGGCCCGCGTTAATCGGGGCGAATCTATTCGCCCCCTACCCGCCACTGGGTATTACAGCGCTCTTAGAATACGGTTCAGCAACGGTCCCAACACCTTGAACGACGTTGGTGAAACGATATCTACGTGCGCGCAATCCAGCTCATGCACCTGCAAGGCATCGACGTATTGCGACCAGGTCTGCTGCACGTCCATGCCCTCCTGCAACGTTTGACGGGCGACAAACAGCGTCGCCTGCCCTTTGAAGTTCGCCGTATGGGTTGCTGAAAGCAGGCGCACTGAATCGGCATAGTTGGCTTCGATATTATCGAACATCGCCACCCGGGTTTCGCCCAATGCAGGATCAAGCGCATCTTCGGAAACCGCCAGGAACTGCTCGCGCTCGCGCTGGACTTCTTTGAGCACGTTATCGTCGAGCATCACATCCCAGTTCTGGGTTTCCGGCGGATAGGTATCCAGCAGCCCAAGGAAGGCCACCTCTTCACCCCGCGCCTGCAATCTGGCGGCGATGCCCTGCGCCAGAGTGCCACCCAGTGAGTAACCGATAAAGTGATACGGACCTTGCGGCTGCACCTGCAATACCTGCTCCAGATGTGCATCGCAGACCTGATCCATATTCTCGCTCAGCGCCAGCGGGCCGTCGGGGCGCGGTGACTGAATCCCCACCAGCGACCAATGCTGGTCGATATAGCGCGGTAGCACGCTGAACTGCCAGGAGAATCCGGAAGCCGGATGCAGGCAAAACAGCGTAGGGCCTTCGGTGGTCCGTAACGGCAGTACGCTGTCGAAACCGGTCCGATCGGCCTCTTCCTGCGTGCGATCTTCCGCCAGCATTTGCGCCAGTTGTTCCACGCGGGAAGCCACCATCACCTGCCCGACCGAAACCGCCTTACCCAGTTCACGACGCAATTCTGCCGCCAGGCGCATCGCCAGCAGCGAATGGCCACCAAGCGCAAAGAAATCATCATCGGCAAACACCGTTTCACGCTGTAGCAAACGGGCGAATACCGCCGCGATCGCCGTTTCCAGTCCTGCTTCAGGCTCCCGCCCTGTGGCCCTGCTCCCGCTTTGCGGTTGCGGCAGCGCTTTGCGATCCAGCTTGCCATTGGCACTCAACGGCAGGGACGCCATCTCGACCAGTGCTACCGGCACCATATGTGGCGGCAGGCGATCGGCCAGCGCGGCTCGCAGCACCTCCAGATCAAGGCGTACACCCGGCTGCGCTACCAGATACCCCACCAGTTGGCGGGCATCACCACCGGCCGGATCTGTCGGCGTATGATCCAGCACCAGCGCATGGGTTACCGCCTGCTTGATACCCGGCAATGACAGCAACGCATGATCGATTTCACTCAGTTCGATGCGTTGTCCACGAATTTTCAGCTGATCGTCGCTGCGACCGAGATATTCCACTTCGCCGCCCGGTAACCAGCGCGCGACGTCGCCCGTGCGATACATCCGCCCACCGTCGCCTGCCGGGTCAGCCACAAAGCGGCTGGCGGTCAGTTCTGGTCGCCCCAGATAGCCGTGCGCAAGCTGTACTCCGGTGAGATACAAATCCCCGGCGACACCCGGCGGCACCGGCCGCAAGCGCGCGTCAAGAATACGCAATCCGGTATTCCACACCGGCAGACCAATAGGTACGTTAGCGCCGGTGACGGCGGCCAACGCCTCACCCCAGGCGGGGTGCCAGCTAACGTCCACCGCCGCTTCGGTCGGGCCATACAGGTTGTGCAGTCGCACCCCGGTGCGGCTTTGCCACAGGCGGCACAGCTCGGCCGGCAGCGCTTCGCCGCTGCAGAACACCTGTTGTAATGGCGCGCAGCACGCCACCGCCTGCCGACTGTCCAGCGCACCGACAAAGGCCGCCAACATCGAAGGCACGAAATGCAGGGTGGTAACCCGATATTGCTCAATCAACTGCAACAGTTGATCAGGATCGCGGTGTGCTTCTGGCGGTGCCATCACCAGTTGAGCCCCCACCATCAACGGCCAGAAGAACTCCCACACCGAGACGTCAAAACTGCAGGGGGTTTTCTGCAACACCACATCGCCTGCCATCATCGGATACTGATGCTGCATCCACAACAAACGGTTGACGATCGCCTGGTGGCCCACCAGTACGCCTTTCGGCCGCCCGGTCGAACCTGAGGTAAAGATAATGTAGGCCGGATGGTGCGGCGTGGGTCCGCTGAGCTCCACCTCCGCCGCGCTGTCTGCGACCAACGGCGCGTCATACAGAAAAATGTCACCCTTGCCGACAAAGCGCGCCTGCTGGCCAGGTTCGGTGATAATCAGACGCGGCGTAGCGTCCTCCAGCATCATGCCGAGGCGCTCATCGGGGTAACCGGTATCCAACGGTAAATAAGCCGCCCCCCCCTCGACAATGGCCATTAACGCCAGCGACAGAAATACCGAACGCGGCAAGGCAACGGCGACGATATCGCCGGGTTGCACGCCCTGAGCGACCAGTTGGCGCGCCAACGCGCAGACCTGTTCGCGGGTCTCGCGGTAGTTAAATTGATACTGTGCATCGGCCAGCGCCGGAGCATCCGGGGTTTCCTGTGCCTGCTGCGCCAACAGGCCGCTGAGGGTTTGCGGTGCCACCGGATAAGCGGTGTCGTTGACCCGAGCCAATAATTGGTGATCCTGCTCGGTGAGCAAGTCGGCGTCACCGATCGGCATTTGCGGCTGCGCGGCGAACTGACGTAACAACAGCGGCAGGCGGCGCAGATGAGCCGCTAACTCATCCCGCTGATAACGCTCGGCATTGGCCAGCAGATCGACCTTCAGCGTGCCGGCCTCATCAAGATACAGCGCTATCTCCAGGTCACGCACCGGACCGGAGGCCAGCTCATGGGTAATGCCTTCGATATCGCCAAAGTCCAACTGGAAATCAAACATCTTAAAGTTGAAAACGGTGCCATACAGCGGCTGGGCATCACCAATCCGCCCCAGATCACGCTGCACCTGTTCCGCCTCGTAACGCTGGTGGCGACGGACGCTTTTCAGCTCACGGCCGATATTGCCGGCAACCTCGCTCAGCGTCGCCTGAGGATCGAGGTGCATTTCGATCGGCAGTACGTTAATCACCGGGCCGTTGGCGCATAACGCGGCCGAGCCAGTACGGCGCATAAAGATAAAACCGGCACTGAAGCTGGCGTGGCCGCTCAGGCGAGACACCCACAGCGCCACCAGCGCCAACGCCATATCTGCCACGCTGAACTGCTGCTGACCGGCGTTCACCAGTTGGCTAAAGTCCTGACGGTCGCACAGCTGTGATAACCGATGAATACGGGTGGTCGGCGTCTGGCCGGCCAGTGGTTGCGGACAGAGTGTGGCTGGCGCAGGCAACTGCTTTGCCTTGTTCAGCCAAAAGGCCGCGTCACGCTGGCAAGTCGCCGATTGTGCATAGCGTTGATATTCTTCAACCACTTCACTGAAGGCACTAAACGGCGTCGGGTCCGGCTGCTCATTGCGCGACATCCGGGTGTAAATATGGGAAATTCTGCGGGCAATGGCGGTGAAACTGAAGCCATCCACCAGAATATGGTGATAACGCTGATACCAGAACCAACGCTGATCCGACAGACGGATCAACATATGACGATACAGTGCATTACCGCTGCCGATGCGTAAGTCACCGGACATATCCAGTTGCATCAAGGCACGCGCTGCCGCTGCTGCATCGGGGGAGTCTCGCAGATCAATCAGCTCAACCGGCAGGATCGCCCGTTGCGGGTCATGCCACTGCACCGGCACCCCGTCACGCTCTTCAAAGCGGAACTGCAAGGTATCCACTTCGAACAGCCCCTGCGCGATCGCCTGCAGCAGGCAATCCTGGTCCAACGGCCCGCAGAGCTCGATATAGTGGGAAACCGCATAGGCATTGGCGTGCGGTGAAATTTGATCGGCAACCCAGATCCCGGGTTGCGCGGCGACCAACGGCAACTCAGTGGCGAGTGGCTGTTCGGACGTTAATAAAGTGCTGTCTGACAAGGGACTGACTCCTGTTCTCGGTATTATTGCCATCACGCCTTGCGCAGTGATGCGGGCCGCATATCCTGCCAATGTTGTTCCAGCCACAGCACGCACAGCGGCCGCGCCGCCGGGCCGAATACCGGCGTCCACCCCGCCGGTACTGCGCTAAACTCGGGCCACAGGCTGTACTGCAGTTGGTCATTGCACACAATCAGGCAAATTTGTTGTTCGTCATCGAACGGGTTCTGAGTTTCCATCACGGACTCCCTGGACAGTGAAGGTGAATTGGGCCGCAGAGGCAGGAAAACTATCCGACCACAGCGCTTGCAGCCCGTCGATCAGACCGCCACGCCAGCACAGGTAATCATGCCCACCCGCCACCGTCCGGTATTGCACCCGATGCCCGGCGTCACGCAGCAAATCCACCATCCGGTCGTTCACCCGATGCGCCACTTTTTCATGCACGCCAGCTTCCATAAACACCTTCAGTTGCCCTTTGCCGACGCCCTGCTCAACCTGATGCAGCAGCCAGCCGGCATCCGCCGGTATTGCTTCACGCAGATACATATCGCGACGCGGCCACCAGAATGAACCGGACTGGCTGATCACCCCGCCAAAGCACTGTGGCCAGTGCAACCCGGCATACAGCGACGACAGGCCGCCAAAACTCTGGCCGCATACCAACGTCGTGGCAGGATCACGGCTGTGAGGTGCCCATTCGGCCACCTGCGGCAGCAGCTCTTCTTGCACCGCCAGCCAGAAATCCTCATTGCAGGCCAGCTCCTGACTGCGGTGCTTGAGACTGATAATGTCGATCAGCAGATAAACCGCTTCCGGTAATTGGCCTTCTCGCGTCAACTGCATCAGCGGATCCCAGACCGGCATGTTGTTCGACCAGAACTGACCGTCCAGCAATACCGCCAGGGGTCGCTGCGCCGGGTTGCTGTCGCCGGTGGTGTAAACCCAGACGTCGCGGGTATTCCCCAACCGCTCACTGTGCCAACTGTGGCGCTGTAGCCGCGCAGGCGGTGCTGGCGTACAGCGCCCACTGGCGACAGCGTAGCGATCAAAATCCTGCCAGGCCGGTTGCGGGGGGGCTTCCGGCATATGCAAACCGGACAACACGTTGCCGCCAACACCTGTCCATGAACGATGGGGATTAAGCAGATCCTGCGTGGCACCGGCAAACACCTGATGCCACCAGTGACGGATCGAATGCATATTGGCGTGTGCATCGTCGCCACTGTGTTCCAGCGGTCGGTCGTCCATACAGGGGATAAAGCAGTAGCTGCCACGCCAGTCGGCGCTCAGCTCGGTTTGCCAGTACCAGACGTCGGTCCCTTCCAGCCGTTGCAGGCTCTGCGGCGGTGACGGCTGGTGGTGGTCGGTCAGACAATTGATGTGGATCCAGACACGTTGGTAGGCTGAAGTGAGTTCACATCCCTGCGGATCGCGCCATAAAAATGTGACCTTCCCTCGCCCATCCCCCAGCAGCTCCACCAGCGGCGTGCCGCGTTTGGCGATATTCAGCCACCATCCATGGCGCCCGGCGTGCTTGCTCGATAATAATCTGCTGCTTTCTGACTCGGATTTTGTTTTCAAAACGCCTATTCACTATTTAGCTGGCAGCTTCAGGAAAGCCGGTAAATTCGCGGCGCGAGGCGCTGCCCAAGAAAACGGTAAACCGAATACTATTGATAATTATTTGCGTTTGCAATAGTGTGTGTAGGCTCGTAAACCGGGCAGGTATGTTCAACAGGGACGGATACCGAATTTTATACCCGTCATCTTTGAAGTTGCAGCGTTGTTACCTGCACTTGCTCACCCCAGTTACTTAACTTTTGTAAGCGCCTGGGGATGAGCAAGCTGGCCGCCTAGCTGCAACTTGAAAGCTATAGGGTATAGCGCTGAATCCAATGTCGCATCTCGACCGGTTGGATTTTTATTTCCGAAAACACAAAAACTACAACCGCCCTTCTCTACTGCCGGAGGCCTGCTTTCGGTGCTCCGGGAAAGGCAGCAAGGTAGGAACTCTCACATGAACCGCACATTATCTCGTTATTCCTTAGCCACACTCATCGGGTTAGGATTAGGCGCGTCCGCCTTTGCGCACGCCGCACAGCAAACAGAAACCACCGCAGAAACCGGCCCCGTCGCCAAAAACAAAAACGAAGCCGCCGAGGACACCATTGTCGTCACCGCCGCCAAGCAGAACCTGCAGGCACCCGGGGTTTCGACCATTACCGCCGACGAAATCAAAAAACGCCCACCGGCGCGCGATATTAGCGAACTGATCCGCACCATGCCGGGCGTTAACCTGACCGGTAACTCCACCAGCGGCCAGCGCGGCAACAACCGCCAGATCGATATTCGCGGCATGGGCCCGGAAAATACCCTGATCCTGATCGACGGAAAACCGGCCACCAGCCGTAATTCAGTACGTCAGGGTTGGCGTGGCGAACGTGATACCCGTGGCGATACCGCCTGGGTACCCCCGGAGATGATTGAACGCATCGAAGTGCTGCGCGGCCCGGCAGCGGCCCGCTACGGCAACGGTGCCGCCGGCGGCGTGGTCAATATCATTACCAAAAAGAACACCAAAGAGCTGCACGGCTCGTTAAATGCCTATTTCAACGTGCCGCAGCACAAGCAGGAAGGTTCTACCAAGCGCACCGATTTCAGCCTGTCAGGCCCGCTGACCGACGAATTAAGCTTCCGCCTGTTCGGTGGTTACAGCAAAACTCAGGCCGACGCCTGGGATATTAACGAAGCGCACAAATCTTACCGTGCACCGGCTTACGCCAACAGCACGCCTTCCGGGCGTGAGGGCGTGGAAGACAAAAACATCGATGCCATGCTGCATTGGGATTTTGCTCACCTGCAGTCACTGGAGTTTGAGTACGCCTACGGTCGTCAGGGCAACCTGTATGCCGGGGATACCCAAAACACCAACTCCAACCCGCTGGTGCAAAGCAACTACGGCAAAGAAACCAACCGTATCTACCGCGAAACCTTCGGCCTCAACCACCGTGGTGCCTGGGATAGTGGCGTCAGTACCAACAACTATATTCAGTTCGAACGCACGCGTAATACCCGTCTGAACGAAGGCCTGGCCGGCGGTACCGAAGGCATCTTCGATACCAAAAACGAGGGTTTCGGCACCACCAGGCTGGACGATTTCCTGGCACACAGCGAAATCAGCGTGCCCTTTGAACTGGGCGTGACGCAAACCGCGACGCTGGGCACCGAATGGAACCAGCAGAAGATGAAAGACGGTTCCTCCACCAGCCAAACCCTGATGGGCGGCACTATTCCTGGCCAGGCAGCCGGTACCCGCAGCCCTTATGCCTCCGCGCATATCTTCTCGCTGTTTGCCGAAGACAACATGGAGCTGACCGACAGCACCATGCTGACGCCAGGCTTGCGTTACGACCTGCACTCCGAGGCCGGCAACAACTGGAGCCCGTCGCTGAATCTGTCGCAGGAACTGGGCGACTTCTTCACGCTGAAGATGGGCATTGCCCGCGCTTATAAGGCACCGAACCTGTACCAGACCAACCCGAACTATTTGCTCTACAGCAAAGGGCAAGGTTGCTCGTCCAGCGATGTCAAAAATGGCTGTTATCTGCTCGGTAACGACGATCTGAAGGCGGAAACCAGCGTCAACAAAGAAGTGGGTCTGGAGTTCCATAACGACGGCTGGCTGGCCGGCGTGACTTATTTCCGCAACGACTACCACAACAAAATCGAAGCGGGTAACTCTCGCATCGGCACCAGCAGCACCGGTACCGCTATCTACCAGTGGGAAAACGTACCTAAAGCGGTCGTGCAGGGATTGGAAGGCTCGTTGAACGTGCCGGTCAGCGAGACCGTATCCTGGACCAACAACGCCACCTATATGATTGAGAACAAGAATAAGACTACCGGTGATTACCTGTCGATTATTCCTGAGTTCACCATCAACTCGACCCTGAGCTGGCAGGCGACAGAGGAGCTGTCGATGCAGTCGACCCTGACCTGGTACGGCCGTCAGAAGCCGAAGAAGTACAATTATCAGGGCAAACCGGTTAGCGGAACCGAAACCAAGGAAGTCAGCCCTTACGCCGTAGTGGGCGCCAGCGCCACCTATGATGTGACCAAGAACGTCAGTCTGACGGCCGGTATCGACAACCTGTTCGACAAACGCCAGTTCCGTGAGGGTAACTCGCAGAACGTGGGTGACCCGACCACCGGCGCAATTAATATCGCCGGTGCGGGCGCTGCCACCTACAACGAACCGGGCCGGACTTACTATATGAGCGTGAATACCCATTTCTAAACGACCAGCTTAATCAAGACTGCTAATCCCCCACTAAGGGGCTAAACCGGTAGGGGTCGAACATGTTCGACCCGATTTAACCCAGTGTTTATGCAACTGGGCGCAGCATGCAGCGCCCCTACCATTAAAAAGCAGAGCCGATTACCAATGACCTCAGGGGCTGCCATGCAGCCCCCGTTTATTTATTTCTCCAACGAAACCTGTTTGAAGATGTGCTTGCCGAACGGGTCAATCTCGTAGCCCTTCACTTCCTTGCGTACCGGCTCAAAAATGGTTGAGTGGGCAATCATCATCGCCGGCATTTGGTCATGCATCATCACCTGCGCCTGCTGATACATCGCCACCCGTTTGGCGAGATCGTTCTCTTCACGCGCCTGCTGGATCAGCTTGTCGAACGGCGGATAGCACCATTTGGCCGAGTTTGAACCGCCGTTGGCCGTAACGCAGGTAAACAGCGGGCCGAAGAAGTTATCCGGATCGCCGTTGGCGGTGGTCCAGCCCATCAACGCAGCCTGATGCTCCCCGTTTTTTATCCGCTGCAAATATTCGCCCCACTCGAAGGTGACAATCTTGGCCTTCACGCCGATCTTCGCCCAGTCGGCCTGGATCATCTCCGCCATGCGTTTGGCATTCGGGTTATATGGCCGCTGTACCGGCATCGCCCACAGATCGATGGCGAACCCCTGCCCCAGCCCGGCCTCCTGCAATAACCGTTTGGCTTTTTCCGGTGAGTACGGATAGTCCTCAATCTGGTCATTGCTGCCCCACTGGGTCGGCGGCAGCAGGTTCTTCGCCGGCTGGCCTGCGCCGTGGAATACCGCCTCGAGGATCGCCGGCTTGTTCACCGCCAGCGCCAGCGCCTGCCGCACCTTGAGGTTATCCAGCGGTTTTTTCTGGGTATTGAACGCCAGGAAACCGATGTTCAACCCGGATTTCTCCATCACCTGGATATTTTTGTCCTCGCGCATGCGCGTCAGATCCGCCGGGTTGGGGAACGGCATCACCTGACATTCATTCTTTTGCAGTTTGGCAAAGCGGACCGCCGCATCCGGGGTGATCGAGAACACCAGCCGGTCTATCTTCGGTTTCCCCTCCCAATACTGGTCGAATGCCTTGTAGAGGATCTTCGCATCCTTCTGGTACTGCACCAGTTGGAACGGCCCGGTGCCGACCGGATCGTTATCCACTCGCTGTGGCGTACCGGCCTTCAGCATCGCATCGGCATATTCGGCCGAGAGAATAGTGGCGAAATACATGCCGAGATCGGCTACAAACGGCGCTTCGGCACGCGAAAGCTCAAAACGCACGGTGTTGTCGTCCACTTTGACAATGTTGTTGATCAGCGTGCCAAACTCCATCGACTCAAAATTGGTGTAAGCGCCGTTGGAGACCTTGTGATAGGGGTTATTGGGGTCTTTTTGCCGCATAAAGGAGAAGATAACGTCGTCGGCGTTGAAGTCGCGGGTGGGGGTAAAGTATTTATTGCTCTGGAATTTCACCCCTTTGCGCAGATGAAAGGTGTATTGCTTGCCGTCTTCACTTACCTGCCAGCTTTCCGCCAGGCTCCGTTGCAGCTCGACGGTACCAACTTTGAAGTCCACCAGCCGGTTGTAAATCGTCGCCGAACTGGCGTCAACCGTGGGACCGGAGGTAAACAACTGCGGATTGAACCCTTCCGGCGAGCTTTCGGAACAATAAACCAGCGTGCTGGCGCGTGCGCCGCCCATCACCGTCAGAGCCAATAGTCCCAACGTCATTGTTATTGCTTTTTTATTCATCGTGCCATCCCCAGAGTAGAAAACAGACTCGAGGGATACCAATAAATCATGCAGTTAGGGATGTAAAGCACAAATTCTGAGCATAAAAAACGGGGAGTGCCGCATGCGGCATTCCCCGTGGTTACCCGGCTGGGTGAAATTAAATCATCTGGCTGAAGTTCATCTGCGCCATCAGTTTGTAGTTGTCGGCGTAATCCACCGGAATAGCCACCACCACCGGCCCCTGAATTTCCATTGCCTTGCGCAGCATTGGCCGCAAGTCTTCCACCGACTGCACGGCAAAGCCGACCGCGCCGCAGGCTTCGGCATAGGCTTTAAAATCAATCGGGCCGAATTCCACCCCGGATTTACGCCGGTATTTGTTCACCTCCTGCATTTCTACCATGTTGTAGGCGTTATCCACCCAAATGACGTGCACGATGTTATTTTTCAGGCGTACTGCGGTTTCCAGCTCCATGCTCGACTGCATAAAACCGCCGTCGCCGGAGATAGAGACCACTTTGTCCCCCGGGCGCACCAAAGCGGCACCGATCGCCCACGGCAACGCCACCCCCATGGTCTGTTGGCCGTTGGAGATCAGCAGCTGGCGCGCCCGGAAGCTGTAAAGATAACGTGCAATCCAGATGTGGAAACTGCCCATATCCACGCACAGCGTCACGTCATCGCTGACGATATCCTGCAACTCTTTCACGATACGCAACGGGTGGATTGGCATGCCGCCGCGCCGTGCGGCGCGTTCCGCCAGTTCATTGCGCTGACGGCCCAGATCGCTGAGGATCAATTCCACCTCTGTCGGCACGCTCACCACGCCGCTAAAGGCTTCGGTCATCATGTCGAGGGTCGCGCTGATATTGCCCACCAGCTCAATGTCCGGGCGATAACAGGTGTCGATATCCGCCGGCAGCACGTCAATATGCACCAGTTTCAATCGGCCCTGACTGTTCCACATGCAGGGATCGTATTCAATTGGGCCATAGCCGACGCTGACCACCAGATCGGCCTTTTGCAATAGCTGGTCGGCGGGTTGGTTATTGAACAAGCCAACGCGCCCGGCAAAGCGCGCAAAGTGGTTAACGTCGATCACCCCTGCCGCCTGATAGGTACCCACCACCGGCATATGAGTGCGATGCAGCAACTGGCGTACCGACTCGCTGTTTTCCGGACGGCTGGCCTGCAGGCCCAACAGCAACACCGGGCATTTCGCCTGCTGAATCAATTCGACCGCGGCGCGAATATCCTCGATAGCCGCCGCCCCCATACGCGGCAGTCGGCAACCCGCCAGCACCGGCGCACTGACCGGCTCATTGACAATATCCATTGGCAGACTGATGAAAGAGGCCCCCGGACGGCCGAACTCGGCGTGGCGGAAGGCGTTGGCAACCACCTCTGAAATCGCCGAACCGGCATGCACCTCGGCACAATACTTGGTCACCGGCCGGAACATGCTGACGGTGTCCATGCTCTGGTGGGTCTGTTTCAGGTTATCGGCACGTTTCACCGCGCCGCCAAAAGCCACTACCGCATCCCCTTCCGAGGTCGCGGTCGCCAGCCCGGTGATCAGGTTGGAACTGCCCGGCCCGGAGGTCACCAGCGCTACCCCGGCCTTGCCGGTCAAACGCCCGACCGCCGCAGCCATAAATGCCGCGTTGGCTTCGTGACGCACCACCACCGTTTCAATCGACGGCGCATCCTCCAGCGAATCAAATACCCGGTCAATCTTGGCTCCCGGAATACCGAATACGTGTTTGACGCCCTGCGCCTCCAGATTTTTCACCACCAAATCTGCGCCGCATGCCCAGTTATTGTCTGTTTTTGCCTTGTTCATGGAATACCTCCTGAAAACTAACCCAAGACTGTCGCGGAATTAACCCTCGGCAGAACGAATTGCGCGGTCCAAATCCTCTGGACAGAGGTCGGCGCGCAGAAAATCCGCGTCATGCGGCAACTGAAGATTGAGACGGGTGATCACACCAAATTGCAGACGGCCGTGGTCGAGCTGGTAATCCAGCACGTGCCCACCGCCGTTGCGATCTTCGGTGACAAAATGCTCGTGATAACCGGCCACGCCAACGCCCTGCATATAGTCAGGCGAGCGAAAACCGACCAGCGTGCCCTGGCAGTGATGGAAGGCAAAGGTGGGCTGCTCTTCAATCGCTTCCAGCATTGGGCGATAGGGGCGTTCCTGACGGGGTACGGTGCGGGTTTCCACATGGCTGAACTCGCCGTCGACACGCACCGCGCAGAACAGATTCGGCGAAGCCACCTGTTCATCAATACATTGGTGCAGCTGCGCCTTGGTGATCGGACGATCGAAATGTTGGGTGACGCTGGGTTGGAAAAAGGTGACGACGGCAAACGGGGTTTTCTGCTGCAGACTGGCCGGCCGCGCGCTACCGTCGGCACGCAACTGGTGAATTTCCTTGTCGAAGGCGATCAGTTCGCCGTCCAGGTGGTTGAAAGTCCCCAGGCCAAAATTACCGTGCCTGAGCAACTCGGCAATAGTGACCTCCCCTTCATAAACGCCGCTGATTAACGCGCTCATCAGCGAGATTTGGTAGATCTCGCCCTCCCCAACGCTCAGCGACTGCCTGGCAAAACCCTGCGCCAAATGCTGTGCACAGGCGCACCCGTGATCTTCGTTCATAACATACTCCTCCACCAGCACGGAGTGAAATGCCCCGTGCGTTCAAAATGCTCACCAGAGGGTGAGCAAAGATGTCGCCGGCAACCCGTTCAGTTGGAACGATTCAGCCATCGGCGACAAAAAAACCGGCACGGCAGGCCGGCGGCGCCCAATGTCAACAACGGTTTAGTTTCACTAACCATTGTTGTTAAACAGGACGCCAAATTGAACGGTTAATCTGGTGTTGAAACAGCTATTAATACCGCAGGCACACAGCAAGGCCTGGGGAAAACGAGTGTTCTAAAGTTCTAAAAACCGCGTGCTTTATGCATTTTCTCTGTGCGGTGGAATTCATGGCATATCCTTTCCTGCCATAAGCCCCATAAAAGAGTAGCCGTAATGCGTCAGCCGGAGAACCTGGTATTCATAAGAAACGCTTTTGCATATAATGCAAAAATGAATGACGCCCGCTATGTTGAACATCTGCCGATATTTCTCGAAGTCGCCCTGTTGGGCAGCTTCTCCGCCGCCGCCCGCAAGCTGGGCATGGTGCCTTCGTCCCTGGTACGCCACGTCGATGCGCTGGAAAATGCATTGGGCGCCACGCTGTTTATCCGCTCAACGCGCGGCCTGATGCTGACAGATGCCGGAGAAATGTTGCAGGCGCGCGCCACTACCTTGCTGACAGACATCAGCGATATCCGCGCAGAACTGACTTCGTTGAACGACAGACCGCAAGGTACCTTGCGCATCAGTTGCCTGCCGACCTTTGGCAAAACCTATATCCTGCCGCTGTTGCCTCTGCTTGCCGAACGCTATCCCCAACTGTTTGTTGAACTGGATTTAACCGAGCGCCAGACCGATCCGACGCAGGAACTGTTGGATGCCGCCATTCGCATCGGCGAGCAGAAAGACAGTGGGCTGTACGCCAGCCGGATAGCCACCCAACGTTGGGTCATGTGCGCCAGCCCTGATTATCTCGCTCGCTACGGCAGGCCTGCCGATCTGAACGCTTTGCCGCAACATCGGCTGATTGCCCGCTACCATAAGCAACAGCCGGCCTGCTGGGCGCAGATCCTCAGTGCCTCTTTGATGGACCGCTGCAGCCTGGTACTGCGCTGCGATGATTTTACCGCTCAGCGCGAAGCTGCACTGCTGGGGATGGGGATCACCTTTTTGCCCAATTGGGTGGTCGGGCCGGATATTCAGGCAGGTCGGTTGCTGCCGGTACTGGAAGATCCCCGCCAGGACCAACAGGGTATTTATCTGCTGCGGCCGGTGGCCAAGGTTTCCGCCCGCTTGAATCTGTTCATCAGCTTACTCAAACAAGGTATCGGTCAACCACCGAGCTGGGAATGAAGCGGTGTTATTCGCCCCTGCAACGCCGGGTTATCGCTTTCGTCCTTCAATTCTATGCCAGTCAGTCGGCGCTGAAATGCCTGTTCCAGCAGCCACGCCAGTTTGAACGCCGCCTGCGGGTAGTCCAGCCCCTCCGGACGGACGTTGGAAATGCAATTACGTTCCGACTCACGCCGCTCGGTATTCGGCCCCCAGGTGAGGTAGATCCCCAGGCTGTCCGGGGATGACAGGCCCGGCCGTTCACCAATCAACATCGCTACCGCTCTGGCCCCTAAACATTCGCCGATATCATCCCCCAACGCCACCCGTGACTGATGCGCCAGCACCAGCGGTGCCAGCGAAAGCCCCAATAATTCGAGATAAGGCCGCAGCGCCTGCAACAACGGCAGTGCCTGCCGATGCACCGCCTTGGAGGACAATCCGTCCGCCACCACCAGCAATAAATCCACCGGCTTGTCAGGCAACCCCAGCAGCAGGCTACGGCTGTCCGCGGCCAACCGACGCCCCAGATCCGGCCGGCTGAGATAAGCGGTACGATCGACGGCCTGACTGTGCACCGTCAAGGTTTGCCAACCCTGATCCTGCAACGCCCCGCCCAACGTATCGCTGTCAAACGGCTGGTGCACCGCATCTCGCGCCTGTGCATGCGCCAGGCCAAATTTAAGCAGTTCCTGGGTCGGTAAACTGGAGCCGGTGCGCCCCAGCGCAATGCGCGCATCGGTAAAGGCACGCAGCGCATCCCAACGGTTAACGTGAACCGGCTTGCTCATGGTTGCTCTCCCTGTAACGCCAGCAACAACGGGTGATTGGCCGCGGTGTCGCGCAGTCGGCCCAGCTCGTCGGTGATATGCATTTTCGTCAGCCAGTCGGCGAACTCCGGCGCGTGCTTCAGCCCCAATAGTTCGCGGATGTACAGTGCGTCATGGAATGAAGTGCTTTGGTAATTGAGCATGATGTCATCTGCTCCCGGTACGCCTATCAGGAAGGTCAGCCCGGCGGTAGCCAGCAGCGTCAACAAGGTGTCCATGTCGTCCTGATCCGCCTCTGCGTGGTTGGTGTAACACACGTCGCAACCCAGCGGCAGGCCTAGCAGCTTGCCGCAGAAGTGATCCTCCAACCCGGCACGGATAATCTGCTTACCATCATACAAATACTCAGGGCCGATAAACCCGACCACGGTGTTGATCAGCAACGGAGAGAAATGTCGCGCCACCGCGTAAGCACGTGCTTCGCAGGTTTGCTGATCGACGCAGTGGTGCGCATTGGACGATAGGCAGCTGCCCTGCCCGGTTTCAAAATACATGACGTTATTGCCCAGAGTACCGCGATTGAGGCTCAGCGCCGCCTGCTGTGCCTCCGCCAGCAGCGCCAGATTAATGCCAAAACCGCTGTTGGCCGCCTCGGTTCCGGCGATCGACTGGAATACCAAATCCACCGGTGCACCGCGCTCTATTAGCCGCAGCGTATTGGTGACGTGCGTCAGCACGCAGGATTGGGTAGGAATGGCGAAACGCTGGATCACGTCGTCCAGCATGTAATTGAGTTTTTCCAGCAGCGGCAGGCTGTCACTGGCCGGGTTGATGCCCACCACCGCGTCACCGCTGCCGTACAGCAGGCCGTCGAGCATGCTGGCCGCGATGCCCTGTAAGCTGTCGGTTGGATGGTTCGGTTGCAGCCGCACGCTCAGGTGGCCCGGCAGGCCAATAGTGTTACGAAAACGCGTAATCACCCGGCATTTTTTGGCCACCAGGATCAGATCCTGATTACGCATCAGCTTACTCACCGCCGCCGCCATTTCCGGCGTAATGCCGGTCGCCACCTGCGCCAGCATCGCGCTGTCCGCCTGTTCACTCAGCAACCAGTCACGAAAATCCCCCACCGTCAGGTGTGAAATTGGCGCAAAGGCCAATGCGTCGTGGCTATCGATAATCAGCCGAGTGACCTCGTCTTGTTCATAGGGCACCAGCAACTGCTGGAGGAACGTTTTCAGCGGCACCTCCGCCAGCGCTATACGTGCAGCCATGCGCTCCTCTGCGCTGTCCGCCGCCACTTCCGCCAGATAGTCGCCGGAACGGGCCGGTGAAGCCTTGGCCATCAACTGACGTAAATCGCTGAAACGATAGCTGCGCCGGCTAAGCGTTGCCTGATACATAGCGTCCCCTGTTCTGCCTGAATGCTTACCTGAAGTTGCAAACCCTGTACCAAGTGTAGTCAGTCGACCGGCGAATATATTCTCCTGCGGTTTCACCCACGGCCGCTTCGGGTTACAGTAGCCGCAACAAAGGAGAGGTAATGACCCGGCAACAAAAAATTATCCAATGGTTACAGCAAGATAGTGAAAGAATGACGATATTGCGCACCGCCCGTCGGCTCGGTCTGAATGACTGGTGCCTGGGTGCCGGCTTTGTGCGTAATCTGGTATGGGATCGGCTGCACGATTACGCCATGCCAACGCCACTCAACGACATCGACGTGATCCATTTTGACGCACAGCGCCCGGAAGCGGAGCGTGACCTGATGCTGGAAACACGGTTACAAGAATGGTTGCCACAGCCCTGGTCAGTGAAAAATCAGGCGCGCATGCACCTGCGCAGTGGTCGAGCGCCCTACCTTAGCAGCGAAGACGCCATCAGCTATTGGACCGAGCTGGAAACGGCGGTGGGCGTGCGACTGAATGCGGACGACAACCTACAGCTGGTCGCGCCCTTTGGCCTCGATGGGCTGTTCGATGACACCATCACCTTCAATGCCAAAAACGGCGACCTCGCCGCTTATGAACAGCGGGTGATCGACAAAGGCTGGTTACAACGCTGGCCGCGCCTGCGGCAAATCCGCGGGTAAAGTTTTATCCCATTCTGCCGATACCCTGAGCAGCGGAATCAAAACTCAGGGAGAGTGTTATGTCGACCAGCATTACCATGATTGTCCCGGTGAAAAACACCGTACCCGGCATCAGCAACGTTTTTAGCGCCCCCGGTAACCAAGGCCAATTGCTGATGGCCAAGCCGGTCAACCAGCAGCCGGAAGGCGGCAAGATGAAAGAAGCCAGGGAAACTGACGGTAACGAACAAGTGAAAGTGGCCGACAGCAGCGCTTCAGCGCGTATCAAGTCGCTGAACAAACAAATCCAGGGGCTGCAACAGAAACTGGCAGACCTGAAAGACTCGGATGCCGATCCCAAAGAAATTGAAAAACAGAAACAGCTGATTCAGGCGCAGATCAAAATGCTGCAGGCCGAGATCGCGCGCATTCAGAAAGAAGAGATGGAAAAACAGCAGGCAGAGCAAATGGCTAAAGCTGCCGAGAGTATCGCGCCGACCAAGGGCGACGGCATCAACCGCCCAACCGCACTTAATGCCGTGGATGTGTATATTTGACTCAGTAATCCGCCTGCAGCTGACGCTGTTGTTGCAGCAAGGCCGCCTGCTGCCCCACCACCTGCCAGATGACCTCTGCCGCTGGGGTCAGAGAGCGGTTTTTACGCCGCACCAGCATCAGCGCACGGTTGATTTCCGGCACCAGTCGGCGAACCTTCAACTGGCCGCCTTCCGGCAAGGGTAACGCCAGCGCCGGAAAGATACTGATGCCAATACCCGCGGCTACCATAGGAAACAGCGTGGCCGGATGGCCGATCTCCTGCACCACCGTCGCCTCCACCCCTTGTTGGCGCAGCGCGCTGTCAATCAGTGGCCGACTACCGGAGGCATAATCCTGCAACACCAGACGGCTACCGCTGAGAGTCGCCCAGTGCACCTCGGGCAATTCGGCAAACGGATGATCGTTACGACACAACAGCAGGAAAGGCTCGTGCAGGATCGGTTCGCAGTCCAGATCCAACGCCTGCACCGGATCGACCACGATGCCAAAATCGACCTCTGCATTACGAATGCTGTGCAACACCTGCTGCTGCGCCTGGTCACGCAGCATGATGCGGATATCCGGATATTGCTTTTCCCCGGCGGCAATGCACTGCGGCATCAGGTGCGCGGAGATGGTCTGGCTCGATGCCACCCGCACCGTGCCGCTGCGTTGTACGCCAAAGCTGCGCGCATCCAACAATGACGACTGCAACTCATCCAGCAAACGTTCAACCCGGTTAGCCAACCGTTGCCCGGCGTCGGTCAGCAGCACTTCACGAGTGGTGCGATCGAGCAGGCGAACGCCGACCTCCGCCTCCAGCTCTTTCACGCTGTGGCTGACCGCCGACTGGGTCAGGCCAATGGCCTCGCCGGCCCGGCTGAAACTGCGGTGCCGGGCAATAGCGACAAAGACTTTGAGTTGTTTAAGCGAGTAATTCATGTTTTTTATTCATATATGAATTAAATAAATCAATTTAATTATTATATCCGGTCGCGCGACAATGGGCGCATTGATTTTTCTTCGAGTACGTCGCCATGAGATTTTTGCCCGATCGCTTTACCCTGACGCTGATCGCCACCGTGCTGCTGGCTTCGTTCCTGCCGGCGCGCGGCGAGTTCGTCGGCTGGCTGAACGCGCTGACCATCGCCGCCATCGCCCTGCTGTTCTTTATGCACGGTGCCAAGCTGTCACGCGAAGCCATTCTGGCCGGCAGCAACAACTGGCGGCTGCACCTGTGGGTGATGTTCAGCACCTTTATTATTTTCCCGACGCTCGGCGTACTGTTTAAATGGTGGTCACCGGTCAACGTTAGCCCCGAACTGTATTCCGGCTTTATCTACCTGTGTATTCTGCCCGCAACCGTGCAATCGGCCATTGCCTTTACCTCGCTGGCGGGCGGCAACGTGGCCGCTGCGGTATGCAGCGCTTCGGCTTCAAGCCTGTTGGGGATTTTCGTCTCGCCACTGCTGGTCGGGCTGTTGATGAATGTGCACGGGGAAACCGGCAGTCTGCAACAGGTTGGCTCCATCGTGCTGCAATTGCTGGTACCGTTTGTTGCCGGACATCTGTCACGGCCGCTGATCGGCAAATGGATTGAACGCAACCGCAAACTGATTGGCAAGACCGACCAGACCTCAATTCTGCTGGTGGTGTATGCCGCCTTTAGCGAGGCGGTGACGCATGGCATCTGGCATCAGGTCGGCATCGGTTCGCTGGTATTTATTGTGGTGGGCAGCCTGGTGCTGCTGACGATTGTGCTGGTGGTGAATACTTATATGGCACGCTGGCTGGGCTTTAGCAAAGCCGACGAAATCACCATCGTGTTCTGCGGCTCGAAGAAAAGCCTGGCGAACGGTATCCCGATGGCCAATATCCTGTTTCCGGCCTCGACCGTGGGCATTATGGTGCTGCCGCTGATGGTGTTCCATCAGGTGCAATTGATGACCTGCGCAGTATTGGCACGACGCTATCAGAAAAAACAGCAGGAACAACAGGCGGCGCCCAACGCGCAAGCCGTGCGGGAATAAATAAATGGGTGCGGCAGACACCGCACCCGGCAACTCAACTTTTCTTCAACGGCTTGACCAGGTGGTCGAGCCCTTCAATTTTAATCGCCAACGTCATTTCCATCAGCATACCCAGCTTGCCCTGGGGGAACTCCCCTTTGCGGGCAAACCACAGCAGGTATTCTTCGGGCAGGTCAATCAGCACCCGCCCCTGATACTTGCCGAACGGCATTACCGTATTGGCAATCTCCAACAGATTCTCTTTCTCCATCAGGCACCCAGCAGGCGGATCATTTCCGCTTCATCAATCACTTCAATGCCCAGTTCCTGCGCCTTCACCAGTTTGGAACCGGCGGCTTCACCTGCAATCACCAGATCGGTTTTCTTCGATACGCTGCCGCTGACCTTGGCGCCCAGTGCCGTCAGGCGATCTTTGGCCTCATCGCGTGAAAGCTGGCTCAACGAGCCGGTCAGCACCACGGTTTTGCCGGCGAACGGGCTGTCGATCTCTTCCGCTACTATCACCACCGGGGCCGGCCAGTTAATGCCGATTTCGTCACTAACCAGTTCCTGGATAACCTGTTGGTTGAGCTCTTCGTCAAGGAAATGACGCGTGTGCTTCGCCACGATTTCACCGACCTCGGGCACTTCTTTCAACGCCTCGATATCAGCGGCTAACAGTTTATCCAGCGTACCGAAGTGTGCAGCCAGATTGGCCGCTGTGGCTTCGCCGACTTCACGGATGCCAAGCGCATACAGGAAACGGGCAAAGGTGGTCTGTTTGGATTTTTCCAGCGCATTGACCAGATTCTGCGCCGATTTCGGCCCCATGCGATCCAGCCCGGTCAGGATCCCGGCGGACAGACGGAACAGATCGGCCGGATTCTTCACGTACTCTTTTTCCACCAACTGCTCGATAATTTTGTCGCCCATGCCGTCGACGTCCAACGCCCGACGGGAAACAAAGTGCTTCAGCGCTTCTTTGCGTTGTGCAGCGCAGATAAGCCCACCGGTGCAACGTGCCACCGCTTCGCCTTCCACTCTCTCCACGTCGGAACCGCATACCGGACAATGCTGCGGGAACAAAATTTCACGCGCGTCCGCTGGACGGCGATCGGCTATCACTCCCACCACCTGCGGGATCACGTCGCCGGCGCGGCGCACAATCACCGTATCGCCGATGCGCAGGCCCAAACGTTCAATTTCATCGGCGTTATGCAACGTGGCGTTGCTGACGATCACCCCGGCAACCAGCACGGGTTCCAGTCTTGCCACCGGCGTGATCGCACCGGTACGGCCAACCTGGAACTCCACCTCGCGCACCTGGGTAATCTGCTCCTGCGCCGGGAATTTGAATGCTGTCGCCCAGCGCGGCGCACGCGCCACAAAGCCCAGCGTTTCCTGCAGGTCGATATCGTCAATTTTCACTACCACACCGTCGATATCAAACCCGAGCTGCGTGCGGTCCTGCTCCACCTGGCGGTAGAACGCCAGCACTTCGTCGCTGCCAGTACAACGTTTGGCGCGATCGCTGACCGGTAACCCCCAGTCTTTGAACTGCATCAGGCGCTGCCAGTGGCTGCGAGGCAATTCGCCGCCTTCCAGCAGGCCAACGCCATAACAGAAAAAGGTCAGTGGGCGTTTGGCGGTAATACGCGGGTCGAGCTGACGAATCGAACCGGCGGCGGCGTTACGCGGATTGGCGAAGATCTTGCCGTCCTTGCGACGCGCCTCTTCGTTCATCTGCTCGAAACCGGCCTGCGGCATAAACACTTCGCCGCGCACTTCCAGCCGGCGCGGGATATTGTCACCCGTCAGTCGCAGTGGAATGGCGCGGATGGTGCGCACGTTAGAGGTAATGTTTTCACCGGTTGTGCCGTCGCCGCGCGTTGCCGCGCGAACCAGTTCGCCATCTTCGTACAGCAGGCTGACCGCCAGACCGTCCAGCTTCAGCTCGCAGCAAAAGATCAGCGGATCGCTGCTCTTCAGGCGATCCTGCACTCGCTTGTAGAATGCCAGGAAGCTTTCTTCGTCGAAGACGTTGTCCAATGACAACATCGGCACTTCATGACGTACCTGATCGAACGCCGCCAGCGGGGCAGCGCCCACACGCTGGGTCGGTGAATCTGCGGTGATCAACTCCGGATGAGCGTTTTCCAGGGCACGCAATTCAGCCATCAGGCGATCGTATTCCGCATCCGGCACTTCCGGCGCGTCCAGCACATGGTATTGATATTCGTGATGGCGCAGTGAGGTTCGTAGTTGATTGATTTGTTGGATTATCGATTCCATGGCTCACCATCAAAGATAAAAAACCCCCGGCAAGCGGGGGCTTTGTTGTTACGGATGTTCAGTGCGCGTGGCCGTCGATCAGGCGTTGTTTTCCAACACTTCACGAAGGCGCGCTTTGTAGGTTTCCAGCTTCTGCGGGGTCATCATGCGGCGCTCATCGTCCAGCACCACACCGCCCACATCGTCGGCGATCCGCTGTGCCGACTGCAGCATCAGCTTGAAGTTCTGATTAGCGTCGCCATAAGACGGCACCATCATGAACATCGACACGCCCGGCGTAGAGAAATCGGACATCATCTCAGGATCAAAGGACCCTGGCTTAACCATATTCGCCAGGCTGAACAGCACAGGACCGCTGCCCGCAGGACTGATATGGCGATGGAAGATGCCCATTTCGCCAAACTGGAAGCCCGCCTGCAGCACGCTCTGCAGCAGAATTTCGCCGCCGATCACGCCCCCCTGATGTGCGGTAACATGCAGCACCAGTACGGTTTCTTTCAGTTTTGCCGGTTTGATGGCAGCTGGAGCAGGCTGAGGCTCGTGCGCCACCGCTGGTTTCACTTCCGGCTGCGGTTGATGAGCAGGTTCGGCATGGAACGCCGGCTCTGCTGCAGGTGCCACAGGCGGGAGATCGTCAACGCGCGGTTCACGGCGCGGCGCAGGCTGCTGCGGCTCGTCGTCTTCGTCCTGCGCGTAGTTATCCAACAGGATGTCATCATAATCCGGCCGCTGAGACAGCGGTGGCGGAGTCTGATGGGCAGCCGGTTGAACGGCACGCGGTGCTGGCTCAGCCGCCGGAGCGGGCTTGGGCGCAACCACGGGTTCTTCGCGAGCGGCATCGAAATGACCAAAGGACGGCTCGTCTTCCGGGTGAGCGGAGCGTACACGCACCTCCCCCACACCTTCATCGAGTTCGTCGATCGGGGATTGTTCACGTTCCTTTTTGGAACGTTTGGCTGGGCGATCGCGAAAAAGCGATGAGCGTTCCTTACGACTGGTCCAAAGACCGTGCAATAACAACGCTATTATGGCGATCGCGCCAACAACGATTAATATCAGACGCAAATCCTGCATCATTGCTATCTCTGTTGTTCCAATACATTGCCACCGCGGCAAACATTCACTCTTTAACTCTATTTGCCCGAGCACACAAGTGCAAGTCCGTGCTGAACTTTATGCCAATAAAGATGATTATACTGCCTTTTTTTGCTGTTTTTTCAGCCAATGTCACCCTAGCCAGTAGAAAATCATCCCGATATGATAGCTAAGCCTGTTCAGACAAAGAGATAACTTAAGATATGTCCTATACGCAGTCACCTTCTCACACCACCAGCGGCCTGCATTATTTTGCCGAAGGCTGGCGCCTGATTTCACGCCCGGGGATTAAACGCTATGTCGTATTGCCGTTACTGGTCAACGTATTGCTGATGGGGTCCGCCTTCTGGTGGCTGTTCAGCCAGCTCGGCGACTGGATCCCCAGCATGATGAGCCATGTACCCACCTGGCTGCAGTGGCTTAGCTATTTGCTGTGGCCGCTGGCGGTCATTTCCGTACTGCTGGTGTTCAGCTATCTGTTCAGCACCCTCACCAACCTGATTGCCGCCCCGTTCTGCGGCCTGCTGGCCGAGCAGTTGGAAGGCAGCCTGACCGGTAAACCGCTGCCGGACACCGGTATCTTTGGCATTGTAAAAGATTTGCCGCGCATCATGGCACGCGAATGGCGCAAGCTGGCCTACTACCTGCCGCGCGCACTGCTGCTGCTGATACTCTATTTCATTCCGGGCATTGGCCAGACGGTGGCACCGGTGCTGTGGTTCCTGTTCAGCGCCTGGATGTTGGCAATCCAGTATTGCGACTATCCGTTCGATAACCACAAGGTAAGCTTCGCCGATATGCGCCGCGCACTGCGCCAGCATAAGACCGACAATCTGCAGTTTGGCGCTATGGTGAGCCTGTTCACCATGATCCCGATCCTCAATCTGGTGATCCTGCCGGTCGCGGTTTGCGGTGCCACGGCGATGTGGGTTGATCGTTACCGCCCACAATTCGTTCGTTCCTGAGCCGTTTTATCGGCCACATTACGATTAATTCTTCGACAGGGCGCGCAATTTGCGCCCTTATCCTTGTGCTTAAAACTTATTTCCTAATAACATATAGATATACCAATTCTTTACTTCCCTGCCGGTACTGTTAGCGTATGCTTTCGACGTTCCCCACATTTTTCATAGAGTTAAAGGACGGGCTATGAGCAAGATATATGAAGACAACTCATTAACGATCGGCCATACGCCGCTGGTTCGTCTGAACCGTATCGGCAACGGACGCATTCTGGCCAAGGTTGAATCACGCAACCCGAGCTTTAGCGTCAAATGCCGCATCGGTGCCAATATGATTTGGGACGCGGAAAAACGCGGTGTCCTGGTCGCCGGCAAAGAACTGGTGGAGCCAACCAGCGGCAACACCGGTATCGCACTGGCGTTCGTCGCCGCCGCACGCGGCTATAAGCTGACGCTGACCATGCCGGAAACCATGAGCATCGAACGCCGCAAACTGCTCAAGGCGCTGGGCGCCAACCTGGTGCTGACCGAAGGCGCTAAAGGCATGAAAGGTGCGATCGCCAAGGCGGAAGAAATTGTCGCCACCGATCCCAACCGCTACCTTATCCTGCAGCAGTTCAGCAACCCGGCTAACCCGGCTATCCACGAACAAACCACCGGCCCGGAAATCTGGGAAGATACCGATGGCGAAGTTGACGTTTTCATCTCTGGCGTCGGTACCGGCGGTACGCTTACCGGTGTCAGCCGCTACATCAAGAACACCAAAGGCAAAGCGATTACCACCGTAGCGGTGGAACCTACCGACTCACCGGTGATCACCCAGGCGCTGAATGGTGAAGAAATCAAACCTGGCCCGCACAAGATTCAGGGCATTGGCGCAGGCTTTATCCCCGGCAACCTGGATCTCGACCTGGTTGATCGCGTCGAGCAAATCACCAATGACGAAGCCATCAGCATGGCGCGCCGTCTGATGGACGAAGAAGGCATTCTGGCAGGCATTTCCTCCGGTGCTGCCGTGGCCGCAGCGGTGAAACTGGCTGAAGAACCTGAGTTCGCTGACAAAAACATCGTGGTGATATTACCCTCCTCCGGCGAGCGCTATTTGAGCACCGCCTTGTTCGCCGATTTGTTCACCGAACAAGAATTGCAACAGTAGTGCCAGCCGCGCACTAATCGCTAAAAAAGCACCTTACGGGGTGCTTTTTTGTGGACTGGATCAAAGTTTATAGCAGTCGAAGATTGATTTTACCCGCCAGCTTTAGTATTTAACGGTGCATTATTTCGATGCGCGAAATTAATCACCCTCCATTCGTTGTTTAGGCTGAATCGATTTACTCGTTTGTCGCGGATGCGGTAAACACGGCATAATGGAGAGCGGATTTAAACGACGGCAGAAGCCGGTTTTTTTGATCTGAAGTGCCAAACTCGTCGTTTTCTGTTGCATCAATGCTCGCCCCTGTACCATAGTCAGGCGCTAACCAGACAAGCTAAAGTCATGCCCTTGGGCTAAACTTTAGCTCCACAACACACCAATAAGTTGGGGAAACATCAATGTTCCAGCAAGAAGTTACTATTACCGCTCCGAATGGTCTGCACACTCGCCCTGCCGCTCAGTTCGTGAAAGAAGCCAAAGGCTTCACGTCTGACATCACCGTGACTTCCAACGGTAAAAGCGCCAGCGCCAAAAGTCTGTTCAAACTGCAAACTCTGGGGCTGACTCAAGGGACCGTAGTGACCATCTCCGCTGAAGGTGAAGACGAGCAGAAAGCCGTTGAACACTTGGTAAAACTGATGGCAGAGCTTGAGTAATCAGCCCGTCTTCTTAGTTAACACCAGTCAAGAGTAAGGTAGGGTTATGATTTCAGGCATTTTAGTATCACCGGGTATCGCTTTTGGTAAGGCTCTCCTACTGAAAGAAGATGAAATTGTTATCAACCGGAAGAAAATCTCTGCAGACGCTGTAGAGCAGGAAGTCCAACGTTTTCTTGATGGCCGCGCCAAGGCATCCGTGCAGTTGGAAGCGATCAAGACCAAAGCTGGCGAAACCTTCGGCGAAGAGAAAGAAGCTATCTTCGAAGGCCATATCATGCTGTTGGAAGACGAAGAGCTTGAGCAGGAAATCATAGCCCTAATCAAAGACGATCTGGCTTCTGCGGATGCGGCTGCCTACACCATCATCGAAGGCCAGGCGAAAGCGCTGGAAGAACTCGACGATGAGTACCTGAAAGAGCGTGCGGCCGACGTACGTGACATCGGTAAACGCCTGCTGCAGAACATTCTGGGCCTGGCTATCGTCGATCTGAGCTCAATTCAGGACGAAGTGATCCTGGTTGCTACCGATTTGACCCCGTCTGAGACCGCGCAGTTGAACCTGGACAAGGTTCTGGGCTTCATCACCGATCTCGGCGGCCGTACTTCACACACCTCCATCATGGCGCGTTCCCTGGAATTGCCGGCAATCGTGGGCACCAGCGACGTCACCAAGCAGGTGAAGAACGACGACTATCTGATTCTGGACGCGGTTAACAATAAAATTTACGTTAACCCAACCGCTGACGTTATCGATCAGTTGAAAGCCGAACAAAACCAGTACGTGACCGAGAAAAACGATCTGGCCAAGTTGAAAGACCTGCCGGCGATTACGCTGGACGGTCATCAGGTTGAAGTTTGTGCCAACATCGGCACCGTGCGCGACGTCGCAGGTGCAGAGCGCAACGGCGCTGAAGGTGTCGGCCTGTATCGTACCGAATTCCTGTTCATGGACCGCGACTCACTGCCAACCGAAGACGAGCAGTTCCAGGCCTATAAAGCCGTTGCGGAAGCCATGGGCTCACAGGCAGTCATCGTACGCACCATGGACATCGGCGGCGACAAAGACCTGCCGTACATGAACCTGCCGAAAGAAGAGAACCCGTTCCTCGGCTGGCGCGCCATCCGTATCGCCATGGATCGCAGAGAAATCCTGCACGCCCAACTGCGTGCCATCCTGCGCGCCTCCGCGTTCGGCAAATTGCGCATCATGTTCCCGATGATCATTTCGGTAGAAGAAGTTCGCGACCTGAAAGGCGAAATCGAGACGCTGAAAGCGCAATTGCGTGAAGAAGCCAAGGCGTTTGACGAAACAATTGAAGTGGGCGTGATGGTGGAAACACCGGCCGCGGCGGTGATTGCTCATCACCTGGCGAAAGAAGTCGACTTCTTTAGTATTGGGACAAACGATCTAACCCAGTATACTCTGGCGGTAGATCGCGGCAACGAGCTGATTTCTCATCTCTATAACCCGATGTCCCCATCAGTGCTTGGCCTGATCAAACAGGTTATTGATGCATCTCATGCAGAAGGCAAGTGGACCGGTATGTGCGGTGAACTGGCTGGCGATGAGCGTGCTACACTGTTGTTATTGGGCATGGGGCTGGATGAGTTCAGCATGAGTGCGATTTCAATCCCGCGCATCAAGAAAATTATACGTAATACTAATTTCGAAGATGTGAAGGCGTTGGCAGCGCAAGCCTTGGCACAGCCAACGGCGCAAGATCTGATGAATTGCGTGAATAAATTCATCGAAGAAAAGACGCTCTGCTAAACTTCCACGACACTGGAACGCCGCCCAATTTAATGCTTAGGAGAAGATCATGGGTTTGTTCGATAAATTGAAATCTCTGGTTTCTGATGACAAGAAAGACACGGGCACTATCGAGATCGTAGCTCCACTTTCTGGCGAAATCGTTAATATCGAAGATGTACCTGACGTAGTATTCGCTGAAAAAATCGTTGGCGACGGTATTGCCATCAAACCAACGGGCAACAAAATGGTTGCTCCGGTTGACGGCACCATCGGTAAAATTTTCGAAACCAACCATGCTTTCTCTATCGAATCCGACAGCGGCATCGAGCTGTTTGTCCACTTCGGTATCGACACCGTTGAACTGAAAGGCGAAGGCTTCAAACGCATCGCTGAAGAAGGCCAACGCGTCAAGAAAGGTGATGTGGTTATCGAGTTCAATCTGGCCCTGCTGGAAGAGAAAGCCAAGTCTATCCTGACGCCGGTGGTTATCTCCAACATGGACGAGATCAAAGAACTGATCAAACTGACCGGTAACGTCACCGTTGGTGAGACCCCGATCATCCGCATCAAGAAGTAATAGCGAATGAACGCAAGAACGGCGCCCTCGGCGCCGTTTTTTTTATCTCTGCCATTCAAGCCCATCGCAACGGCAATTAACTCCAGCGCGGAATTCGCAGGGTAATCACCAGCCCTTCCCGTTCGCCGTTACGCGCCTCAACCTGACCACCGTGCGCCAGGACCACCTTGCGGGTGATCGCCAGCCCCAGCCCGTAGCCCTTGCCCGACATTGCCGATTTCACCCTGACAAACGGATCAAAAATACTGGAAAGTTTCGACTCTTCCACGCCCGGCCCCTGATCGCTGACCTCAATCTGGAACAGCTGATCGATACGCGTCAGCACCACCGTCACCCGTTGCCCGTGGCTGGAGAAACGCAACGCATTACGCACGATATTATCCACTGCACGCCGCATCAGTTCGGCATTGCCCTTGACGGTGTAATCCACGTCCGAACTGGCCTGCAGCACGATATCTACGCCGGGGATCTGTGCTTCGTAGCGCGCATCGCTCACCACCGCGTCCACCAGCCCATACAGGTCGAAATACTCTTCATCCGGCAGGCTATTGTTCTCGGCACGTGACAGCGCCAACAGCTCACCGATCATTTTATCCAGCCGCCCTGCTTCGTGCTCAATGCGCTGCAGCGAATTCTCTACGTTACCCGCATTCTGCCGCGCCAGGCCAATCGCCAATTGCAAGCGGGCCAGCGGCGAACGCAGTTCGTGCGAAACGTCATGCAGCAACTGCTCACGGGCGCTGACCAACAACTCCAGCCTTTCCGCCATGCTGTCAAAGTCACGCGCCACCTCGGAAAGCTCGTCATGACGTCGGCGCATGGCCGGGAACAGACGCACCGACAAGTCGCCCTGCGCTACGCGATCAAAACCATCACGCAGCTTGCGCATCGGCCGGGTGAGGTTCCAGGCCAGCACCGCGCTGAACAACAGTCCGGCTAACCCGCCCACCCAAATCATCGGCGCGGGAATATTGAAAAAATGCGAGCGTTTGCTCGGACGATACTCATCCCGTAGGCTGCGCATGTCATAACTCAGCCAATAACCCTTACCGCCCTCGCCCTCTACCCAGGCGGTGACTGCTTTCGGTATCCGGCGGCTCTCAAACACCGGTTCCTCAACGACCGGTGCAGGCGGCTTATCCAATGGAGTCACGGTCAACAAACGCCGATCATCATCCGACCAGTCTTTTAGCATGGCATCCAGCGCCGGCATTCCACCGCGGCGCAGCTGAGTGGCGACAGAGGTCAATTGCAGCGTGACCACCCGCCGAGCCATGGCGTTTTCCGGCGGCTCGTAACGATCGCCATACAGGGAAAAAGCGACCCACAACGCCTGAGTCATGATGATAAAAGTCAGCCAGAAGCCGAGCAGGATTTTCCAGAACAGTCTTCCACGCATAGGCATTATCGGATGCGGTAGCCGATGCTGCGCACCGTCTCAATGCTGAGCGCGTTGTCCGTCAACGCCCCCAGCTTCTGGCGGATATTGCTGATATGCACGTCGACGCTGCGGTCATAGGCTTCTCGTGGGCGGCCCAAACCTTTTTCTGACAGCTCGTCTTTTGATACCACCCGCTCCGGCGCGCGTAACAGCAGCTCCAACAGATTGAATTCGGAAGCGGTCAAATCAAACGCCTTGCCGCGCCATTCGCTGCTGCGGGTCGATGGGTTCAGGGTCAGCTCGCCGAAATTAATCGCAATCTCGTCATCCACCTCATCCGGCCGCTCGTCGAAGCGGCGCAGTACCGCACGCAGGCGCGCCACCAGTTCGCGGGGATAACACGGTTTGGGCATATAGTCGTCGGCGCCCATTTCCAGACCGATAACCCGATCGATGTTATCGCCCTTGGCCGTCAGCATGATGATCGGCATGCGGCTCTTTTTACGCACATCGCGCAGCACGTCGATGCCGCTCATGTCCGGCAGCATGATGTCGAGGATCATCGCGGTGTAATCACCCGACAGCGCGCCTTCCACCCCGGCCTTGCCGGTCAGCACCAGCGTGGCGTTAAAGCCTTCGCCGGTCAGGTATTCGCTCAGCATGGTGCCGAGTTCGAGGTCATCATCGACCAATAAAATTTTCATGCCTTGCTCCTTCGCGGATTTTCATCATTTTCACGCCTATTTGTCTGCTTCGCAGCCGGTTTTACTCAATCCTTACATATTCCTGAACGCCGGTTAACCGCAGCCCGGCCGACGGCGCGTTAAATTAGTGCCAACAGATTTTTGCCGCGTTTTAATGCCAGGAAAGCCCACCGTTATTGTGGGCGCTATCGCCTTATTTCTCTACTTCAGGGCGCAAGACGCCGAAGAAATTCCCTTTATGTCCCCTGGTGGTCCAAAATCGGGTCAGATAAAGGCCCTGGGCGTGACGCCAGGCGATTAACAGCCTCAAGGGCAATGGTAGCCGATATTAACCACTTAGAGCGGCAGAACGCTCTGAGGGTCGCAGAAGAGATAGGGGAATTTTGATTTCTTCCCGGCGAAACACGCCGCCGGGATGGGCTCGATATACGCGTTGGAAAGGAAATAACGCTCAGGCAAAAACACCGGTGGAGAGATAGCGATCGCCACGATCGCAGATGATAGCCACAATCACGCTGCCCGGGTTGGCCGCCGCAATCCGTAGCGCACCGGCTACTGCCCCGCCGGAACTGACGCCGCAGAATATACCTTCGCGCTGCGCCAATTGACGCATGGTCTGTTCTGCGTCGGTTTGCTCAATGTCCAGCACCTGATCTACCAGATCAGGACGGAATATGCCCGGCATATAAGCCGGTGCCCAGCGGCGAATGCCGGGTATACTGCTGCCTTCCGCCGGTTGCAGGCCGATAATCTGCACCTGCGGATTTTGGCTCTTCAGGTAACCGCCCACGCCGGTAATGGTGCCGGTGGTACCCATGCTGGAAACAAAATGGGTCACCCGTTGATGGCTCTGCTGCCAGATTTCCGGGCCGGTGGTAGTGAAATGGGCGTAAGGGTTGTCCAGATTATTGAACTGATCCAGCACCTTGCCCTGCCCCTGATTCTGCATTTCCAGCGCCAGATCGCGCGCGCCTTCCATCCCCACTTCTCGGCTGACCAGGATCAACTCTGCGCCATAGGCGCGCATTGCCGCCTGACGTTCCTGGCTCATGTTTTCCGGCATCAGCAGGGTCATCGAATAGCCCTTGAGCGCCGCTATCATCGCCAGTGCAATACCGGTGTTGCCGCTGGTGGCCTCGATCAACCGATCGCCGGGCTTTATCTCACCGCGCAGTTCCGCCTGCTGGATCATCGCCAACGCGGCGCGATCCTTTACCGAACCCGCCGGGTTATTGCCTTCCAGTTTGAGCCAAACCTCGCTGCCCAGGCCTGCAGCCAGCCGTTGTAATTTTACCAGCGGGGTATTACCGATGCATTGTTCAAGCGTTGTCACGATCTTGGCCTGTGTTGAAGTACGTAATGTAAAAAGGCAACCTCGGGGTTGCCTTTAAAATGAAGCCGGGGGGTAAAAACTATCAGGCGCTTTTAGCTAACGCAACAGGTTGTAGCAGTTGATCACCGGCGTACAGGCGCGCATTCAGGCTGCCAACGTAGTAACGGCCACCGCGTACCGGGGGCTCATTGCCATCCGGCAACACCACGCTGATCGGTTCCTGATGCCAACCAATCGGCTGCACGGTCATCTGCCAGAAATGGCCGCGTGGGCTGACTTCCAGCACCTGCACCGGCAGCGGGCAGCGGTCGCTGCTCTCGGTGCCGACTTCCATTTCCCACGGGCGCAGGAATAAGTCCACGCGGCCCTGATGCATTGGCTGGAACGACAGCGGCCACTGGTGCGCACCGACGAACAGCTGCGAACCGCGGATCTCGCCGCTCAGGCGGTTCACTTCGCCCATAAATTCCAGCACGAAGCGGCTGGCCGGTTCACGCACAATCTCTTCCGGCGAACCGACCTGCTCAATATTGCCCTGGCTCATCACCACGATACGATCGGCGACTTCCATCGCCTCTTCCTGATCGTGGGTGACGAATACGCTGGTGAATTTCAGCTCTTCATGCAGCTGACGCAGCCAACGGCGCAGTTCTTTACGCACCTGCGCATCCAGCGCGCCGAAGGGTTCATCCAGCAACAGAATTTGCGGTTCGACCGCCAGAGCACGCGCCAGAGCCACGCGCTGCTTCTGACCACCGGAAAGCTGTGACGGATAACGGTTAGCCAAATGGGCCAACTGCACCATTTCCAGCAGCTGGGTCACTTTTTGTTTGATCGCCGCGGCATTCGGGCGCTCGCGGCGCGGCAGCACGGTCAGACCAAAGGCGATGTTATCGAACACCGTCATGTGGCGGAACAGCGCGTAATGCTGGAACACGAAGCCCACTCGACGATCGCGCGCATGCACATGGCTGACGTCGGTGCCGTGGAAGCCCAGCTTGCCGCCGCTCTGGCTTTCCAGCCCGGCGATAATACGCAGCAGCGTGGTTTTCCCGGAGCCGGACGGCCCCAGCAGCGCCACCATCTCACCGGAGGCAATGTCGAGCGAGATATCGTTCAATACCTTGGTACGACCGAAAAACTTATTGATACCGTTAATCTCAATGCTCATGATTTTCCTCCCGCTCGAGACGTGCATTCTGACGTTCCAGACGCCATTGCAGGCCACTCTTCAAAAATAGGGTCACTATCGCCATCAGGGTCAGCAAACCGGCGGCGGTAAAGGAACCGACCGTGTTGTAATCCTGCTGCAACAACTCAACCTGCAGCGGCAGGCTGAAGGTCTCACCGCGAATAGAACCGGACACTACCGATACCGCGCCGAACTCACCGATGGCGCGCGCGTTGGTCAATACCACGCCGTACAACAGCGCCCAGCGAATGTTGGGCAAGGTCACCCGGCGGAACATCTGCCAACCGGAAGCGCCCAGCAAAATGGCGGCCTCGTCTTCCTGACTGCCCTGGCTGAGCATCATCGGCACCAGCTCACGTACCACGAACGGACAGGTTACGAAAATGGTCACCAGCACCATGCCCGGCCAGGAGAACATCAGTTGGATGTTATGCGCATCCAGCCAACCGCCCAGCAGGCCATTGCTGCCGTAGAACAACAGATAAATCAGCCCCGCGACCACCGGCGAAACGGCGAACGGGATGTCGATCAGCGTCAACAACAGCTGACGCCCCGGGAAGGTGAAACGCGTCACCAGCCAGGCCAACAGCGTGCCGAAAATCAGGTTGAACGGCACGGTAATCAAAGCGATCAGCACCGTCAGCCAGATAGCGTGCAACATGTCGTGATCGACCAGGTTGCCCCACATCACACCAATCCCTTTGGAAAAGGCCTCGGCAAAAATCGAAACGATCGGCACCACCAGCAGCAATACCGAAAACAGCACGCCGATACCGATCAGTGTCCACTTGCCCCAGTTGACGCGCGGCCGCTCGACACCGTTAAACTCAGAGATATCAGCCATCAGTGCCCCCCGATACGTCGGCCAAAGCGGCTCTGCAGAACGTTAATGCTGAACAGCAACAGCAGCGAGGCCGCCAGGATCACCGAAGCAATCGCACTGGCCGCCGGATAATCAAATTCCTGCAAACGAACAAAAATCATCAGCGAGGTTACTTCGGTCTTCCAGGCGATGTTGCCGGCGATAAAGATCACCGCGCCAAACTCGCCCAGGCTGCGGGTAAAGGAGATCGCCGTACCGGCCAACAGCGCCGGTGCCAGCTCAGGTATCACCACGCGCCGGAAACTCTGCCAGCGGGTCGCGCCCAGGGTTTCTGCCGCCTCTTCATATTCCGGCCCCAGTTCTTCCAGTACCGGTTGTACGGTGCGCACCACGAACGGCAAGCTGGTAAAGGCCATCGCCACGGCAATGCCGAGCCAGGTAAAAGTCACCTTGATGTCAAAATGCGCCAGCCATTGGCCATACCAGCCAGTGGTGGAAAACAGCCCCGCCAGCGTCAGGCCGGCTACCGCCGTCGGCAGTGCAAACGGCAGATCGATCAGACCGTCCAGCAGCGTGCGGCCGGGAAAACGATAGCGGGTCAGGATCCAGGCCATCAGCATGCCGAACACCGCGTTAAACAGACTGGCAACACCCGCCGCCAACAGCGTGACTTTATAAGCCGCCACCACTTGCGGGTTGGAAATCACTTCCCAATACTGTGCCAGGCTCATCTGCGCCAACTGCATCACCAACGCGCTGAGCGGCAACAGCAGGATCAGGCAGGTGTAAAACAGGCTGCTCCCCAGACTGAGGCCGAACCCAGGTAACACCCGCTTGCTGGTCAACGACAACATTACTTATGCCCTGCGGCTAACAGCTGATCCAACTCACCACCGGTGGAGAAATGCGTTTTCATCACCTGCGGCCAGCCACCAAACTGATCTTCCACCCGGAACAGCTTGGTCTCCGGGAACTGCCCTTTGGCCGCGGCCATCGCCTGTTTGTCGTAAACACGGTAGTAGTAGCTGGTGATCACCTGCTGCGCTGCCGGGCTGTAGAGATAATTCAGATAGTCTTTGGCCGCCTGTTCGGTGCCGTTTCTTGCCACATTTTTATCGACCCTGGCCACCGGGAACTCCGCCAGAATATCGACCGGCGGCACGATCACCTCGTATTTGTCTTCGCCATACTGCTTGCGAATATTGTTCACTTCCGACTCAAAGCTGATCAGCACGTCGCCCAGACCGCGTTCGACGAAGGTGGTGGTTGCGCCGCGACCGCCGGTGTCAAACACCAGAACGTTTTTCAGGAAACGGGTCATAAAGGCGCGGGTTTTGGCCTGATCATTGCCATCCGCCTGATTGGCGGCCCCCCAGGCGGCCAGATAGGTATAACGGCCGTTACCGGAGGTTTTCGGGTTCGGGAACACCAGCTTCACGTCATCACGCACCAAATCATTCCAGTTATGGATGCCCTTTGGATTGTCCTTACGCACCAGGAAAGCCATGGTGGAATAGAAAGGGGAGCTGTTGTTCGGTAAACGGGACTGCCAGTCAGCCGGGATTAATTGCCCGCGATCGTGCAGGATCTGCACGTCGGTCACCTGGTTGTAGGTCACGACGTCGGCGCGCAAACCCTGTAGGATCGCCAGCGCCTGCTTGGAGGAACCGGCGTGGGATTGTTTGATGGTCAGCTTGTCGCCCGGGTGCTGTTGGTTCCATTGCTGCTCAAAGCCTGGGTTCAGCGCAGTAAACAATTCACGGGAAACGTCATAGGAACTGTTCAGCAATTCAGTTGCCGACAGCGGGCCGCTGGCTAACAGCGCCACCGCCAACCATCCTTTCAGTACGATATTTTTAACCCGCGTTTGTTTCATTGTGCACCTTATTACTGAGTCATTCCGTCGGGCTTTCGCCCTGATGTTGACCAGTGTATTTATAACTAGGTGCGGAGCTGTAACGCTTTTATATACCGTTTAGTGATTTTCAAGCATCAAACGCTATAAGGCAGGAACGGAGCGGCATGGCAGAGGGGGGAAGTAAAACCGGAGCAGGCGTCGCCAGCCCCGGTAGAGGTGTTACAGCGACAGCAGGCGCGTCAGTGATGGCGCAAAGTAATAACTGCCGGTCACCGCGCGGCTGAAACGCAGCATTGCGTCGCGTTTGCCATCCAGATCGCCGAACATGCTCAGCAGCTGCTTTTCGATGTTATGCAGGCGCGCGCAGTAGGCGATGAAATACAGCCCGTGCTTGCCGCTGGCGGTACCGTAAGGCAGGCTTTGGCGCAGGATCTTCAGCCCCTTGCCCTCTTCTTTCAGATCAACGCGGCTGACGTGCGAGGTGTCCGGGCGCTGCTCCGGCGGCAGTTCTTCGCTGTCATGTTTGGTACGGCCGATAATCTGCTCCTGCTGTTCGGTGGTGAAACGCTGCCACTGACGCAGGTTGTGTTCGTAACGCTGCACCAGCACGTAGCTGCCGCCTGCGTCTTCTTCGCCTTCGGCAATCACCGCCACTTCCGGTCGCTTGTCGCCCTGCGGGTTTTCCGTGCCGTCGATAAAGCCGCTCAGGTCACGCTCTTCCACCCAGCGGAAACCGTGGGTTTCCTCTTCAATTTTGATGGCGTTGCCGAACGCCGCCAGCGCAGCCTGGGCCAGCGTGAAGTTAACATCATGACGCAGGGATTGAATATGGATCAGCAGGTCGCGCTGGGTGGCCGGTGCCAGCCCTTTGCCGAGCGGGGTGAATGGCTTCAGCTCTTTGGCACCCTGGCCGCTGGACAGGTCATGCCAAACGTCATAGCCAAAGGCAATCACCGCGCCCACATGCGCATCGGGGAACTGCTGTTGCAGCTCGGTCAACGTCTGGCAAAACTGCTTGCAGCCCTGACGGAGTTCGGCAAATTCGCCCTGTACCGTGGCTTCCATAAAAATGGCGAAACGGCAGTGTTCCAGCAAAATGCCGCTCTGAACCTGTGTCATTGTCGTTATCCTCAATAGCAGAATCGGGTAACAGTGGCCTGTTACGAATGCGCAGCATCATACCGCAAGCAGGGGTAATTGCCTTGCCCGAACGCAAAGAAAATAAGGATACCCGTCGCCTTTCAAACCACAGCGTTGTTAACTGCACCCGCTCACCCCAGTCACTTACTAAAGTAAGCTCGTGGGGACTCCCGTGTTGGTCGCCTAGCTGTGGCTTGAAATGCATAGGGTAAAAATTTATGAGGGTTTGGCGCCGCGGATTGGGCGCCCAAAAAGAAAGGCTTACTGAGGTTTGGCGTGCCAGATAATCTTGCTGACCGTCCAGCTTTTCAGCGTGTCATCCGGTGGGATGATGTCCTGCGGGCCGGCCCACTTGCCGTTGAAAATATAAGTCACATATTTGCTCTGCTCCGCTACACATTCCACCTTGCCGGCATCGTCACCGGTGGCCGGCTTACAGGCACCGAACGCCTTGCTGTACAGGTCGCTGAACGGCGTGCCAAGTTTGCTGCCCCACTCGGTCGCCACCTTGCTGTCCATCACGTCCACCCGCTGCACGTGGCCCTTGGGTTCACCGGTGATCACCAGTTTCACATCATTGCCGTCCATCGCCTGATAGTAAGAAACTATCTGGCCCTGGCTGGTGGCCATGCCGCCGCGCAGGCGGTAATCGCCTTTCAGCCCGTCGTTGATGGCGCTTTCCGACATCGGGGTGCCGGCGTTCAAATCGCCAACGCCCTTGGCGCTGACCTCAAGGCTGCTGCCAAACCAGTTAAGCGGCGACAGGCTCGACCAGGAGAAGTTCGACATCGTCGAACAGCCGGTCAGTAACAGCGGGAGCCCTAACAGTAGTGGGCGAATATTCATCTCTAGCTCCTTAACATCAAAGGCATGGGCCCGGCGTTTTGCTGCGTGCCAGCCTCTCACAACTGCCCACGCTTCGCCATCGGTTGCGAGCTTGGAGTGCAGAAAATAGGAAAAGTGCCGCCGCAGGCGGCAATTACCCGGCGTCGTTCTGTACGGTAAAGCAGGCTTTCAGCCGCTGGTTCAGCAACAGATAGGTCAGGGCCAGCGCATCAAGCAGTATCAGGACAGCATCCAGCGGTGGCTGATTGTCGGCCTGTTGCCACAGGCTGAACACCGAACCGCCCAGCGCCGCCAGTAGCGAGAGACAAAGCACCCAACGCCAGGCGCGCCACAATCGTGGCCACTGCTGACGCCGTGGCGCCAACAGAAATGCCAACGCCGCCGGCAGCCCCAGCATGATGCCGTACCAGAACCTTTGGGTGTCAGGGTAAAACAGCTGCAGCAGCCCTTCCCCCTGCTGGCGCGAAGCACCGGCCATCACGAACAAAATCCAGGTCCGGGCCTGTAAAACCAGCACGCCCCAAAACCACAGCGGCAAACGCAGCGCGCCATGATGATCGTAATCGTCGGGAGAAAAACGGTGTGGGAGTGGCTTCAACATCAATTCCTTGCCAATTGCATTATTATTACTCCTTCAAATGGGAGCCAGATTTATTGTTTTCAATGTGCTCGCTTAAGAACCCCTTAAGATTTTCATGCTTTACTTAACCCCATCAAACCAGCAGTCCTGATTGGCAGGGCTTTGATTCTCGATTGAGATAAGGAAGCTTAAGATGAAAAAATATACCCTGGCCGCATTAATCGCGCTGTGCAGCGCACCGGTTATGGCACAGCAAGGCGGGTTCCTCGATCCTGCCGCGCCGCAGACACAAACGCAAACTACCCAGCAGGGCGGCTTCTCCGGCCCAAGCGCGGCGCTGACCACGGTAGACAAGGTGAAGTCGATGAGCGATGACACCTGGGTGATGCTGCAGGGCAACATTGAGCAGCGCGTCGGTGACGACACCTATACCTTCCGCGACGCCAGCGGCACCCTGACGGTGGAGATCGACAAAAAACGCTGGAACGGCCAGACCATCACCCCGAAAGATAAAGTGCAGTTGGAAGGGAAAGTGGATAAAGACTGGAGCAGTGTGGAAGTGGATGTGAAAAACATCAAAAAACTGCCTTAACACGCAGCAACGGGCGGTGACGTTTCACCGCCCGAATGACGACTCAATATTCCTGATCTTCAATCAGTCGTTTACCCAGGTTGGTCACGTTCTGGATCTCGTAACCGAGTTTTTCGTACATCTCGATCACCGTGTCGTTGTCCTCACGCACCACCAGTTGGATCTTCGGACACCCACGCGCGATCAGCTTCTTCTCCAAACGGTTAATTAACGCATTGGCAATACCGCGCCCGCGATAATCCGGGTGTACCCCCAGGTAATACGCCGAACCGCGATGGCCATCGTAACCGCCCATCACCGACCCTACGACTTCTCCGCCCACTTCGGCAACCAGAAACAGGCCTGGATCGTGATTCAGTTTGCGCTCGATATCCATCTCGGGATCGTTCCACGGTCGCAGCAGATCGCAGCGCTCCCACAGGGTAATGACCTCTTCAAAGTCGTCTTGTCGAAATACGCGAATTTCCATCGATGTTCGCCGCTGTTAATTAAGATGTTTATCTGATTATACCCAAAGTTATTGGAGTTGCATCACGGCAGCAAGCGAATGAAGCCCGACGAGCTGACTTAAGTCAGTGATTCGGGTGAGCAAGCGCAGCTAACACAGATGCAGCTTCAAGTACGCAGGGTATATCGCGAGATTATTCACTTACGCAATATCAAACTGCGATTTACCCCAGCAATTATCCAGAAATGATCGGTTACCTGCGTAATAAATGGACATAGTTATCAGGTCGATTAATGATTATCAATACGATATAACGTCGCAAAATAGAATTTGTCGATGGAGCGTAGCGTTATGAAAAAGCAGGTTAAACAATTCCTCAATTTTAAGCCGCTCCCTGTTTCCCCCACGCGACGTCAATTACTGCTCTCCGGCCTGGCGTTGGTGCTGCTTGGCAGCAAAAGCCAAAGCGCCGAAGCCGAGTCCGGTGGCATGCTGCGCAACCAACATCCCAAACCGACAAGCAAGCCGGCAGCTAAACCGTCCGGCAGCAAAAGGCTGGTGATGATCGACCCTGGCCATGGCGGTATCGACTCAGGCGCGGTTGGCAGCGAAGGCTCACAGGAAAAGCACGTCGTGTTGGAGATTGCCAACCACGTCCGTCGCATCCTGCACGAACAGGAACACGTCGAAGTCCGTCTGACGCGGGAAGAAGACGAGTTTATCCCGCTGTTCCAACGGGTGGAGATTGCCCATCAGCATCAGGCCGATCTGTTTATCTCGATTCACGCCGACGGCTTTACCAGCCCGGAAGCCTCAGGCGCTTCGGTGTTTGCCCTGTCCAATCGCGGGGCCAGCAGCGCCATGGCGCGTTACCTGTCCAACCGTGAAAATGCCGCCGATGACGTGGCCGGTGGCAAGTACAAAAACCAGGACAACTATCTGCAACAGGTGCTGTTTGATCTGGTGCAGACCGATACCATCAACAACAGCCTGACGCTCGGTCGCCACGTGCTCGGCCAAATCCGGCCGGTACACCACCTGCACAGCAACAGTACGGAACAGGCGGCATTTGCGGTGTTGAAATCCCCGTCTATTCCGTCAGTGCTGGTAGAAACTTCATTCATTACCAACCCGGCAGAAGAGCGCCTGCTCGGCACCACCGCATTTCGCGAAAAAATCGCCCGCGCCATTGCCGACGGCGTGATCAGTTTCTTCAGCTATTACGATACGCACCAACGAAAACCCGGCTGATACTGCCAGCCGCGGTGAATAAAGGTATACTCTGCGCCTTGTTCAGTCAGACGCTGTGAATTATCCCGTATGAGTTTATCGACCATCGCCGAAGTAAAATCCTTCCTGCTGGCGCTGCAGGACCGCATCTGCAGCCAGTTGGCCCAGGCCGACGGCAGCGCCGTTTTCAACGAAGACCGCTGGACGCGTGAAGAAGGCGGCGGTGGCCGCAGCCGGGTGTTGACCGACGGCGCGGTGTTCGAACAGGCGGGCGTCAACTTTTCACACGTCTCCGGCGCTACCCTGCCCGCTTCCGCTACCGCGCATCGCCCCGAACTGGCCGGACGCAGCTTCCAGGCGATGGGCGTGTCGCTGGTGATCCATCCGCGCAGCCCCTACATTCCTACCAGCCACGCCAACGTGCGCTTTTTCATTGCGGAAAAACCGGGTGAAGAACCGGTGTGGTGGTTTGGCGGTGGCTTTGACCTGACGCCGTTTTATGGCTTCGAAGAAGATGCCGTTCACTGGCACCGCACCGCCGAACGGCTGTGTGCGCCCTTCGGTGAACAGGTCTACCCCAAATACAAAAAATGGTGCGACGACTATTTCTTTATCAAACACCGTAACGAGGCACGCGGCATCGGCGGCCTGTTCTTTGATGACCTGAACACCCCGGACTTCGCCACCTGCTTCGCGTTTACCCAGGCGGTGGGCGAAGGCTTCCTCGAGGCCTATCTGCCGATCGTAGAGAAACGCAAAACGCTGAGCTGGGGCGATCACGAGCGCCAGTTCCAACTGTATCGTCGCGGCCGCTACGTGGAATTCAATTTGGTCTGGGACCGGGGCACGCTGTTCGGCCTGCAAACCGGTGGCCGTACCGAATCCATCCTGATGTCGATGCCGCCGCTGGTGCGTTGGGAATACAATTATCAACCGGCGGAAGACAGCCCGGAAGCGGCGCTGTACCGTGATTTCCTGCCGGTACGCGATTGGCTGAAGGAGCCGGAATGATGCAGATTTGGGTTGATGCGGACGCCTGTCCGAACGTAATTAAGGAAGTGCTGTTTCGGGCGGCGGAGCGTACCGCAATGTCGGTGACGCTGGTAGCGAACCAGCCGTTGAGAACGCCGCCGTCAAAACACATCCACACCCTGCAGGTGGCGGCCGGTTTTGACGTGGCGGATAACGAAATCGTGCGCCGCTGCGAGAAAGGCGATCTGGTGATCACCGCTGATATCCCGCTGGCAGCGGAAGTGATAGAAAAAGGGGCGGTGGCGCTGAACCCACGCGGTGAACGTTACACCCCGGACACCATTCGTGAGCGCCTGAACATGCGTGACTTTATGGATACCCTGCGCTCCAGCGGCATCCAGACCGGCGGGCCGAATACGCTGAACCAGCGCGATCGCCAGCAGTTCGCCAATGAGCTGGACAAGTGGTTGCAGCAAGCAAAACGGGCGCAGTAATTGCGCCCGCATCCCGTTTAGAATCGCACCTCGCCGCCAAAGATATAGGTTCGGCCGCGGGCGGTGTTGGTCGGTGAGAAATCCTGTGACTGGGACGGCATAGCATTCATCTTGTTCAACGCATCGGAATAGTCTTTGTCCATCAGGTTCTGCACGCTGAATTTCAACAGCAGATTGCGGTTGAATTGATAGGTACTGTACAGATCGATAACGGTCGGAATATGCGGCGCAGGCTCTTTCAGCAATTGCTCATTCTCATCGACGTTAGAATCGGGAGAAAGGCGCACAGCCTTGCCGGTGTATTTCACTAGCCCGCCCAGCGTCAATTTCTCATCCAGCAAACGCACCCCCGTATCCAGCGTGAAGTACAACTCCGGTAACTCGCTGATATCACCGGCACCAAACACATTGCTGGCCTGATTGGTCGGCTGACTGGTGTGATCCTTGCTCAGGGACAGTTTGGTGTAGGCGAAACCGGCGTCGTACATCGCCTCCACTTCCACCCCACGCGACCTGACTGGCTCGTAAGAGTTGCTGTACATGGTCATGGCGACATTCACATCGGCGTTATCCCATTCCTCCTGGCTAGTCTGGGCACGATTACATTTCTGGCGATTGCTGCACACCATGTAGCTCTGGCTGGAAATGTAATTTTTGATTTTCGACTCAAAATACACCGCCTTGAGCTGGAAACTGTCCTGTTTAAACAGCAGGTCATGCGCATTGGCGTTAAAACCCGCCTGATAGGTTTCGGCCGTTTCGCCCTTCAGGAACGGGTTCATCGACTGCCCGCCGCTGTTGGCGAAGAACACTTCCTGAATATTCGGCCCGCGCATCGACTTGCTGTAGCTGACAAACGGCTGCAGCCATGGCGTCACCTGCGCTGACAACATCACCGCCGGATTAAAGCCGTGCTCTTTCAAATTGATATTGCTGGCCCCCTGCGGGAAGCAGGCTACGCGCTCATCACAGGCCGGTTTATAGCCGGAGATATCATAGGCGCTGTAGTTCAGGTCAAAATTACCCTGCCAGATGCCGTAATTAAGCTGCAGCCCGCTGTAAAGGCTGGCGATATTTTGTTTGCCGGCAATACCCACCGGCGAACTTTCCGCCTGATTATCATCGGTCACCAGCCCGGATGCGTGCTTTTTGTATTCGTTGCGGATCAGCTTGCCACCATAGCTGAAGGCAAAGTCGACCTCCTGCAGGCTGAAACGACTGGTGTTGTTTACGTCCAGTGCGTCAGAGATATTCCTTGCGGTGCTGTCGCTGAATCCCGCCATATTATCGGACATAAACTTCTGCTCACCCCGGCTGGTACTGGCAGTCAGATTAAAATCAATCAGCTCTGAAAACGGGGCGTAATGATATTTAATATAGAAGTCATTACTGTCGATATGGCGACGGGTGATCTTGTTTTGATAAGTTCTGGCCGACAGTTCAATACTATTAAAAGCGTCGGGTTTAATATCCACTTTAAATAACTGAGATTTTGGATTCTGGCGATACGTTTTATCGACATTAAATTCTTCACTGTCAAACCCGGAACCGTTCTTATAATTAGAGGTGATCGAACTGCCGCTGATCGCCGCCATGGCTCCCAGACTACCGCCGTCGCCGAATGCGTCGGTTTTCCCACCCACGGCGATCATACCGCTGCGGCCAATACCGTTATTGCCTACAGAAAACTTGGTGCGCACGCCAAAAGGGTTATCCGAAAACACCACGTCATCCACGCCAATGGTGCGGAAGTTGGCGCTGCCCGCCAGCGCATTGACACCGGCGGATCCCGTCGCATTACCGCGTGCCACATCAACGCCGACGATAAAGTTAGGGTCGATCAGCGCACCAAACTGGCTGGTTGGCAAACCGCCATGCGCTGCGTCGCTGGGTGAACTGCCGTAATAGTTCTGGGTAATACCATCAACCATGGTATTAACGCGGCCAAAACCACTCATGCCACGGATATTGACGCTGACCGAACCCTGGCCAGGATCGATCTGGGTGTAGGTGCCTGGCATGCTGCGCAGAATGCTGTCCACCGACTCCAGATTCTTGTTTTCCCCGCGCGAGCTGAAAGCGCCGGGCTTTTCCAGCGCTTCTTTTTCACTGCTACTGTTACTGCTGTCTGCCGCCGAAACATTTAACGGGCTGAAAACGACCTTGCCCTTTCCCTCTTCTGTCCCATTCTGCGCAGCCGTCGCCACCCCGCTCAGCGTTATTCCCACGCCGAACAGGCTTACTATTAATTTAATTTTCATATATCCCCAGAAATTGCCAAAAGATGTGGTGGCCGACAATGCCCAGCAAAAAGCCCGCCGGAATCGACGGTAAGTTGAGTGTTTTATAGTTTTAATAAACCGCCGGGCTTATTACCCGACGGTGATAATGGTTATTTCCGTGTTTTCTGATCCATCGCCATAATAAAGCTGTATTCCAGCGCGCTATTTTCAAGCCGCGTCAGGCGGCCCGATTTTCCGCCGTGCCCGGCCGTCATATCGGTCGCCAGCAGCAACACTGAATCTCCCTGTTTAAATCGACGCAGTTTGGCTACCCATTTGGCCGGTTCCCAATATTGCACCTGCGAGTCATACAGGCCGCTGGTGACCAGCAGGTTCGGAAAGGCCTGTTTACCTACGTTGTCATAAGGGCTATAGGACTTCATCAACGCATAAGCCTGCGGCTGATTCGGATTGCCCCACTCTTCGTATTCACCGACCGTCAGCGGGATGCTGTCGTCCAGCATGGTGGTCAGCACATCAACAAAAGGCACCTGCGCCACCACCGCGTTATACAACTGCGGTGACTGATTGATCACCGCCCCCATCAGCAACCCTCCTGCACTGCCCCCCATGGCGTAAATGCGGCCCGGCTGGCCATAACCCTGTTGGATTAATGCCTGGGTGCCGTCGATAAAGTCACTGAAGGTGTTTGGCTTATGAGTCAACTTGCCCTGTTGGTACCAGTTCTGCCCCAACTCGCCGCCACCGCGCACGTGGATTAGCGCATAAACGAAACCGCGATCCAACAAACTAATGCGGTTGGCGCTAAAGGCCGGATCCATACTCATGCCATAGGCACCATAACCGTACACCAGCAGCGGGCTGTGCCCCGGTTTGAACATGGCTTTGTTGTAGACCAGCGAGACCGGTACCTTCACACCGTCACGCGCGTTAATCCACACTCGCTCGCTGTGGTACTGGCCAGGATCCACCCCCTTCACCTCCTGCTGTTTCAGCAGGGTGCGCTCGCCTTTATTGAGATCCCATTGGTAGGTGCGGGTCGGCGTCGTCATCGCCGAATAGCCGTAGCGCAGCTGCTGGTTGTCCGGATCCGGGTTATAGCCCAGCCAGGCCATATAGCTGGCGTCATCGAAAGGAATACTGCGCTGGGTTTTACCGTCCCAACTGATTTGCCGTAGCTGTACCAGACCATCAGCTCGTTCCTTCACGACCAGCCAGTCACGAAACACCGTGAAACCCTCCACCTCGCGCTTTTCCTGCGGTGCTATTAGCGTTTGCCATGGCTTGCCGACTGCCGCGGTCTGGTACAGGCCAAAATGCGGGCTTTGGTGGTTAGAGCGTAGATAGAACTCACCGCGATAGTGGTCTAGATAATACTCGAGGCCGTTCTTGCGTGCGGCGAATAGCACCGGTGTGCTCAGAGGCTGATTAGCGTCAATCAGCCGCGCCTCAGAAGTGGTATTGCCGCTGATGGTAATAATGACGTAGTCGCGCGAAGAAGAACGACCCAGGCTCAAATAGAACCCGCCATCATTTTCCTGATAGACCAGTTTGTCGTCCGCAACCGGCGTGCCGGACTGATGGCGGTAAACCTGATAGGGCAACAGGGTTTGCGGGTGGTTGCGAATATAAAATAGCGTCTTGCCGTCATTGGCCCACGCCATATCACCGGAGGTGTTTTCAATCACTTCCAGCGCCCATTTTCCACTGTCTATCTCACGCAGCGAAATACGGTACTGCCTGCGCCCCTGCAGATCTTCAGCAATCGCCATCTGCTGGTTATCCTGGCTTATCGCCATCCCGCCCAAACGATAATAATCCTGCCCCGCCGCACGCTGATTGGCGTCCAGCAAGGTTTGCCACGGCGCATCGGCCGTCAGGGCCTGGCGCTGATACAGAGCAAAATCTTTGCCTGCCGCATAGCTTTCCTGATAGCGATACCCATTAAGTTGGTAGGGCACCGAGCGATCTTCCGGGCTGATACGGCCCAGCATTTCCTGATACAGCGTATCGCGCAGTTTTTTATACGGTTGCATCATCTGCTCGGTATACCGGTTTTCCGCCGTCAGATAATTCAGCACCTTTTTATTCTGCCGGCTGTCGTCACGCAGCCAATAATAATCATCCACCCGGGTTTCCCCCAGGGTAACCAATTGATGAGGGATAATCTCAGCGCTGGGTGCCAGCGGTTCCGCCCTGGCGGTCTGGCCCAATAAACTCAATGAAATCACGGCATAGGTGGCCGCACGCCAACGCTGGCGGCCCGACAGAAGTGGATGTTTCATAATCCCTCACGATGGTTTGGCATCAGCAGCCCCCTTTTGCATAGGTGAACAAAAAAGGTAAAAGACCGCCGCTCACAAAATAAACTATTGGCCGGCGTTCATTGCGGCCAGATTAAAATCGATGGGCATCGTCACCTGAATCTTGCCCTGCCGCAGCATTTCGACCGGCGGTGGCGGCAGTGGCTGTGCCCGTATGACCACGGCCAGCGCTTCCCGATCCAGCGAAGCAGTACCCGACGGGGCATGCAAGGCCAGATCGAAAACCCGCCCCTGTGCATCCACAGAAAAAGACACCTGTGGCATACCGGTACGGCGGCGGCGCTGCGCATCCGGCGGATAACGTTTGATGCGGTTTAGCATTCCCTTTACCCGGTTTTCCCACGACAGCTTGACCTGTTCGTTGCTTGCGGAATCGCTGTTCAGCGGTGCGGCCGTCTGCCGGGCCATGTGCAAGGCTTTCGGTGCCGCAGCGCTGGAGGCAGCAGCACGCTTAACCTCTTTTACCTGCTGTTCCGGCTGCGGCTGGGCTTTCTGCGGTGGTCGGCGTTCAGTCCGCTTTTTCTCAGCCACGCTAATCCTGGTCTTTTCGGCCCGCGCCAGCTTGGGCAAATCGGGTTGATCCTGCGGCTCGGCCGGTTGTGCCTCAGAAGACTCGGCCTGTTGCACGCCCAACGGCAGCGGCCTGGGGCTTTCCGGTGCTTCAATCTGCGCCGCCCAACTCATCATCACCGCCGGTGGTGCCAACGGCATCGGCGGCAACGATTTGGACGGCCAATAAAACAGCAGCACCGACGCCAGATGTACCGCTAGCGCACATAAAAGTCCGCGCGCCCAGCGCGGCTGTGGCATTGAGGCGAGCGGACAAGATAAAGACTGACTTAGCATAGGGATATTAGAACACTTAATTACGAATGATTTTAGATCTCATTTGCTAATGATAATCATTTGTAATTTGTATTAATAGTTCTTTTCTCCGTCTTAACCTAATCATTTAACCGCTGGAGTCACCCACAGGTAATCCGCTACCTGCATATCGACCTGTACACCGGGCTCAGCCAGCATCAATACGATCGGCAAGGCTGCCGGCTGCAGATCCTGCACGTGCAGCGGCACCCCCACCGATTTTGAAGCATGATAGCCGCCGGCAATCAGTAGCGTCGGCGTCGGCGCGGCCAGCAAACGTTCGGCCATACGTCGATCGCGCTGCTGTTGGATCGCCAACATGGCGTGCAACTGTTGAGGTTCAATTTTCCCACCGTGCGAAGTCCGGATAGTTTCTTCCAGCGCCTTCTGCACCGCCGGACGCACGGAGAGTTGGCCCGGCGGGAAAACCGGCTGCTGATAGAATGCCATGATTTCATCGCGATCCAGGTTGGCCGACCATAGCGGATACGGTGCGCGCATCGCCGCCATCGTCAGTTCGCCGTACAGCGGCCATTTCCAGCCAGGTTGCCAATCAATCAACTCCGCCACGCGGCTGTCGCGTACCGCCGGACTGCCCTGCAGCCAGTGCTTCACCTGACTCACTTTGGCTTGTTGACTCGGGGTAATCATCTCCATCAGTACGCTGCCCTGCGGCCGCTGTTGCGGTAAGTTTTCCACCAGCCACAGTTCAATCCGGTGGTGGTACGGGTTGTCATGTTTTTCCCCGACGATGATCCGTGGCTGAGCGGCCAATCGACTCAGTAATTGCGCCGGCGACAAACTTTCACCGCTGCGTAAATCAGTAATTTCCCCCAGGTTATCAAGGCTGTTCTTCGGCGAGGAAACCGGGGCCTGACTACAGGCACCCAGTGCCAGCGCGGCCAATAAAATCAAAAATCTCATCATGCTGCCCCTGTAATAAAAGTGGCGACATTATAGATAATAATTATCATTTGCATATAGAGAACCCCCTTTCCTGAGACGCTGATAACGGTTTTTGCTTTATGGTTTCCGCTCACACATTGATTTCGTGAAGTATTGCGGGTATAACCGATAGCCATTTAGCTGTTTAGACGTCTACACGGATAGAATATTATGCACTCAGCCGTTCCTGCCGAAGGGCAGTTCAAACGCACCATGAAGGCCCGGCATCTGGTGATGCTGTCACTGGGCGGCGTGATTGGTACCGGGCTGTTCTTCAACACCGGCTATATCATTTCCACTACCGGTGCTCTCGGCACCCTGCTGGCCTATCTGATCGGCGCATTGGTGGTCTATCTGGTGATGCTGTGCCTGGGTGAACTGTCGGTGGCGATGCCGGAAACCGGCGCTTTCCACGTCTATGCATCACGCTATCTTGGCCCGGCCACCGGTTACACCGTCGCCTGGCTGTACTGGCTGACCTGGACGGTAGCTCTGGGCTCCAGCCTGACCGCTGCCGGTTTCTGCATGCAGTATTGGTTCCCGCAATCACCGGTGTGGCTGTGGTGTTTGATCTTCTGCGCGGCGATTTTCCTGCTTAACGTGGTCACGACCCGCTTCTTTGCTGAGAGCGAATTCTGGTTCTCGCTGATCAAGGTCGTCACCATTCTGGCGTTTATCATCCTCGGCGGTGCGGCCATGTTCGGCCTGCTGCCGATGAAAGACGGCACGCCAGCGCCCTTCCTGCATAACCTGACCGCCTCCGGCTGGCTGCCAAACGGCACCTTGCCGATCCTGATGACCATGGTGGCAGTGAATTTCGCGTTTTCTGGCACTGAGCTTATCGGCATTGCCGCCGGTGAAACCGAGAACCCGGAAAAGGTGGTGCCCTGGGCGATACGTACCACGGTGATCCGCCTGATGCTGTTCTTTATCGGTACGGTATTTATTCTGGCGGCGTTGATCCCGATGGATCAGGCCGGGATTGTCAAAAGCCCGTTTGTGCTGGTATTTGAACGCATCGGGGTGCCCTATGCCGCCGATATCTTTAATTTCGTGATCCTGACCGCCATTTTGTCGGCGGCCAACTCGGGCCTGTACGCCTCGGGGCGCATGCTGTGGTCGCTGGCCAACCAGCGCACCCTGCCGGCCTATTTCTCCCGCGTGAATAAACGGGGTATCCCAATTAACGCGCTGACCTTCAGCATGCTCGGCGGCGTACTGGCATTGCTGACCAGCGTGATCGCCCCGGACACGGTGTTCGTGGCGCTGTCAGCGATTTCCGGCTTTGCGGTGGTGGTGGTCTGGTTGAGCATCTGTGCCTCGCACTTCGCTTTCCGCCGTCATTATGTCCGCAGCGGCCAGCCCATTTCCGGCCTGAAATACCGTGCGCCGGGCTACCCGCTAACGCCGATCGTCGGTTTCACCCTGTGTCTGCTGGCCTGCGTCGGGCTGGCGTTCGACCCGGAGCAGCGCATTGCGCTTTACTGCGGGCTGCCCTTTGTCGCCCTGTGTTACATCGCCTATTACCTGACCCGCCGTGCCGGGCAAAAAACGTCTCTGGGAGAGAATCATGTCGGTTAACAACCCTGTCGCCACGCTCTTGAGCGCTCACCCTACGCTGATTTTAGACGGCGCGTTGGCCACCGAACTGGAAGCCCGCGGCTGTGACCTGAGCGACCCGCTGTGGTCGGCGAAAGTGCTGATTGAAAACCCTGAGCTGATTTATCAGGTGCATCTCGACTATTTCAACGCCGGGGCGCAGTGCGCCATCACCGCCAGCTATCAGGCCACGCCACAAGGCTTTTTACGCCGGGGCCTGAGTCAAGCGCAGTCACTGGCGCTGATTGCCAAAAGCGTGCAGCTGGCGCAGCAGGCACGCCACGACTATCTGATGCAGCACCCGCAAGCTGCACCGCTGCTGATTGCCGGCTCGGTAGGCCCCTATGGCGCTTATCTGGCCGACGGATCTGAATATCGCGGTGATTACTCGCTGCCGCAGGATGAAATGATGGCTTTCCATCGCCCGCGTATCAGCGCACTGGCTGAAGCTGGGGTGGATTTACTGGCCTGTGAAACCCTGCCGTCATTGAGTGAACTGCAGGCGTTGCTGACGCTATTAGAAGCGTTCCCAACCCTGGGTGCCTGGTTCGCTTTCACTCTGCGCGACAGTCAACACCTCAGCGACGGGACGCCGCTGACCGAAGTCTTGGCTCTGCTGCACGCCAATCCACAGGTGCTGGCGATAGGCATTAACTGCATTGCGCTGGAAAATGTGGCTCCGGCACTGCAGCAGTTTGCCGCACTGGCTGACAAGCCGCTGCTGGTCTATCCAAACTCGGGTGAACACTACGACGCGGTAAGTAAAACCTGGCATGCCTGTGGTGGCACACACGGCAGTTTGATTGATCAAATTGGCGAATGGCAACGCATCGGTGCCCGGCTGATTGGCGGCTGTTGCCGCACGACACCGCAGGATATCCGCCAGATCGCCGCACGCTGCAAAGCATAAAATAAAAAAAGCCTCCGGCGCCGAAACGCAGGAGGCTGGTTGTCACTCAAGGCTTATAACGGCGTGGTCTGCGCTTCCACCACGGCCAGCGCCACCATGTTGACGATGCGGCGTACCGAGGCGATTGGCGTCAGGATGTGTACCGGTTTCGATACCCCCATCAGCACCGGCCCCACGGTAACGCCTTCGGAAGAAGATACGCGCAACAGGTTGTAGCTGATTCGCGCCGCTTCCATATTCGGCATGATCAGTACGTTGGCCGCCCCTTTCAGCGGGCTGTCCGGCATCAGATCGTTACGGATGCTTTCCACCAGCGCGGCGTCACCGTGCATCTCACCGTCAATCTCCAGCTCCGGTGCCATCTGGTTCACCAGCTCCAGCGTTTTGCGCATCTTGCAGGCCGCCGGGTTATCGGAAGAGCCAAAGCTGGAATGAGACAGCAGCGCCACCTTGGGTTCAATCCCAAAACGACGCACGGTTTCCGCCGCCATCAGGGTAATTTCTGCCAGTTGCTCCGGCGTCGGATCGTCATTGACATAGGTGTCGGCAATAAAGGTGTTGCCGCTTGGCAGCAGCAGCGCATTCATCGCCCCGGCGACGTGTGCCCCTTCGCGGAAACCAAACACTTTCTCGACCACGTCGTAATGCTCGTGATAGCTGCCGATGGTGCCGCAGATCATCGCATCCGCCTCGCCGCGATGCAGCATGATCGCCGCAATCAGCGTCGGGTTACCAATGACTGCACGCCGCGCCTGTTCCTGCGATACGCCACGACGCTTCATGATCTGGTAATACTCGCCCCAGTATTCGTTGAAACGCGGATCGGACTCGTTGTTCACCACTTCAAAGTCTTTACCCGGCGTCAGTTGCAGGCCGAGTTTTTTCAGCCGCATTTCAATCACGCTCGGGCGACCGACCAGGATCGGATAGGCCAACCCCTGCGACACCAGCTCCTGAGTCGCATGCAGTACCCTTTCCTCTTCCCCTTCCGCCATCACCACGCGCTTCATCTCTTTTTTCGCCTGGGAGAAGATAGGTTTCATGAACAGGTTGGTTTTGTAGACGAACTCGGACAGTTTTTCGACGTAGGCGTCAAAGTCTTCGATTGGACGTGTCGCCACGCCCGACTCCATCGCCGCCTTGGCAACCGCCGGGGCAATTTTAACAATCAGGCGCGGATCGAAAGGTTTTGGAATGATGTATTCAGGACCAAATGACAGGTCCTGATCGCCATAGGCCGAAGCCACCACGTCGCTCTGCTCTGCCAGTGCCAGATCGGCAATCGCATGCACGCAGGCCAGCTTCATCTCTTCGTTGATGGTGGTCGCGCCCACGTCGAGCGCGCCGCGGAAGATGAACGGGAAGCACAAGACGTTGTTCACCTGGTTCGGATAGTCGGAACGACCGGTACAGATAATGGCATCCGGACGCACGGCTTTCGCCAGCGGTGGCAAGATCTCCGGTTCCGGGTTGGCCAGCGCCATGATCAACGGATCTTTGGCCATGGTTTTCACCATATCCTGGGTCAACACGCCCGGACCGGAACAGCCGAGGAAGATATCGGCATCCGGGATAGCATCCCCCAGCGTACGCTGGCCGTTGTCTTCGATGGCGTAGGCCGCTTTGGTCTGTTCCATGTTGGCGTCGCGGCCTTTGTAGATCACCCCTTTGGAATCGCAGACGGTAATGTTCTGCTGACGCAGCCCCAGCGCCACCAACAGGTTCAAACAGGCGATCGACGCCGCGCCGGCACCGGAAACCACCAGTCGCACGTCGGAAATATTCTTTTTCACTACCCGCAGACCGTTCAGCACTGCAGCGGTGGTAATAATGGCGGTGCCGTGCTGATCGTCATGGAATACCGGGATCTTCATGCGCTCACGCAGCTTCTGCTCGATGTAGAAACACTCCGGCGCTTTGATGTCTTCCAGGTTGATACCGCCAAAGGTGGGCTCCAGCGCGGCGATGATGTCGATCAGCTTGTCAGGGTTTAGCTCATCGACTTCGATATCGAAAACGTCGATGCCGGAAAACTTCTTGAACAGCACGCCTTTCCCTTCCATTACAGGCTTACCGGCCAAGGCACCGATATTCCCCAGCCCTAAAACCGCCGTACCGTTGGAAATCACCGCCACCAGGTTGCCGCGTGCGGTGTATTTGTAGGCCGCGAGAGGATCGGCAGCAATTTCCAGACAAGGGGCTGCAACACCCGGCGAGTAGGCCAGCGCCAGATCGCGTTGCGTAGCCAGCGGTTTGGTTGGAGATACCTGGATCTTCCCTGGGGTCGGATACTGGTGAAAATCAAGCGCACTCTGTTTGAGCTGTTCGTCCATTATGGGTTCCTATGCTTTTTGCTTTTATGTTGAGGTAAGACTTGTAAACCTTTAAGGCTATGAGGCTGCGTCCTGTCATTGTCCGTGGCGCCGTCGCAGACCCAAAAGCCCGTAATCAAGGCAGAGGGAGCAGAGCATAGCGGGCCTATGTTCAAACCCGACAACGCGGAGTACGGGCTTTTGGGGCGCGACCCGAAGGGCTGGGGCCATTTGAACGCGCATCTGTGTTACGAGTCGCTTATTTGGCCCACCAAACCTCACGACCCGCGCCTTGCTGCGCGTCCAAATGACCGCCAGCGGCGCTCACGTACAATGGCAGGGCACAGCCTTTAAGTATAGTGAGAGAAACGTCACAAACTTTGAAGCGGGCCATAACCTTGATCGAAATAGTTTTTTAAAAGTAAAAAAAGAAGTACCACAGGAGGGAAAAGAAAAACACTGCCGTCAGTGCGACTGATAGTGAGTTTGATAACAAAGTTGTTTTTTAGCTCGAGATACCCGGGCCTAGCGCACCGAGGGGCGCTCCGGCAGCCAAGGCTGCTACGACCCCTTCGGCACGCTCTCCCTAATATCGGGCATCATCAGTAGTCTGAATACCGTCAGTGCGACGGCAGTTGGGCTCGCCAGGCATTGAGCGTCGCCACCCGGCCTGCGCAAATTTGTAACGAGGTTTGTAGTGCCAGCGTGTAACTCAGCGCATCGCCCCAGGTGTTACCCAGCAACTGCGGCTGCTCGCACGGGGTAAACACCGACTCAGGGGGCAACAGCACCACCGGCGCTGCTGCCTGTGGGGGTTGGGCGCAGGAGCTCAATAACAGCGCCAGGCATAGGCTGCCCAGCACAGGCGTCATTTTTAATCGCTTCACGGTATTTCCTCTGGTAAACGTCGCTTTGCTGACGCAACTGCTGTTCCTGCTGCCGTTGAGCCACCATCAATGCCCGGTTCTGGGCATCCTGGGTTTGCAGCGTGGTAATCAACCCCGCCTGTTGCGCCAGGGTCTTTTGCTGTTCGCTCGCCTGCTGTCGCACCCGTTCCAGCCGATGCGACAACAGCGAGCTATAAGCGGCCAGGCAGATGGCTGCCAACAGCAGCAGTAACAATCCCCCCTGCGCCAACCGGCTTAACCAGGCGCTCATACCGGGTAATCCCTGAAGGAAAGCTGGAAGTGTGGCCCGTCCTTCAGCGTTTTCCATTCGCCCCCCCACTCAACGTTAACCGCACATTCGCGTGCCGCACGGCGCACCGCCACCGCGATTTGCGCGTAATAGTCCCATTCCCACGACACCACGCCCGCCGGCATGGCCACCACGTCCACCGCGTGACCGGTTAAATGGCGACTTTTCAGCGTCTGGCTTTGACCACCCCGCACCAGATCGCGTTGACGCGCCATGGTACGCAGCCCCTCGGTGATGGAAAACGGCACCAGCGAGTACTGCAACGCCAGCCGTATCACCCGCACCAGATCCGGATGAACACCCACCAAATTCGCCTCACTGCGCGCGGTAAACCGAATATCTTCAATTTCATTTATCATTTTTAAGCCCCGTTTTTTTTCCAATGATTCTTTTAATTAATGCGCTGATATAATCGGCCCCAAGAAAGCCAATCAGTACGCTGGCAAGATTCGCCCACTTTAATTCCAGCCCGGTCAGCGCTAATGCATCGCGTACCGTCCAGGCCAATAATGCGCACATGCCGGCATTTAACAGTCGGCGCCGCATACCTACGTTGCGGTAAGCGCCGTGCAATAACGCCATGATGCCCGCCAAAATGGCATTCATCACCGGCTGTAGATATTCACATGCTCGCTGGATAATTAAGCCAACAGCGTCTGGCTCTAAGCTGGACATAGCTGAACTCCTATTTTATTTTAATTAACTGCCAATCACGGCCGGTGGGATATCGGTACCTTCAGAATCTAGTTAAGGATGCTATAACAAAGCAAATGAATAAATACAGCCTCTAAGTTCAAATTGATTCATGCTCAGCGATGGCACAACAAGCCCTGATAAATAACGGTGCCGAGCGATAAAAAATTCATCTTTACTGTGATTTATTTCGACTTCTCTTTATCAGGAAAATAAACATTAATAGCGGCGAGAGAATGGCTCTCAATAACAACAAACCTCAACCCTGGAGAAATACCATGTCCGAACGTAAAGCCGTTATTGGTTATTATTTCATTCCAACCAACCAAATTAATAACTATACCGAGTCTGATACTTCAATCGTGCCCTTCCCGGTATCCAACATCACACCGGCCAAAGCCAAACAGCTGACCCACATTAATTTCTCGTTCCTCGACATTAACGCCAATCTGGAATGTGCCTGGGATCCCGCCACTAATGACGCCAAAGCGCGTGACGTGGTCAGCCGGTTAACCGCGCTGAAGGCACACAACCCCAGCCTGCGGATCATGTTCTCCATCGGCGGCTGGTATTACTCCAACGATCTGGGGGTTTCCCATGCCAACTACGTCAACGCGGTGAAAACACCGGCGGCGCGTATCAAATTCGCGCAATCCTGCGTCCGCATTATGAAAGACTACGGCTTTGACGGCGTGGATATTGACTGGGAGTATCCGCAGAGCAGTGAAGTGGACGGTTTTGTCGCCGCGCTGCAGGAGATCCGCACCCTGCTGAACCAGCAAACCCTGGCTGACGGCCGCCAGGCATTGCCTTACCAACTGACTATTGCCGGTGCCGGTGGCGCTTTCTTCCTGTCGCGTTACTACAGCAAACTGCCGCAGATCGTCGCCTCACTCGATTACATCAACCTGATGACCTACGATCTGGCCGGCCCATGGGAGAAAATCACCAATCACCAGGCGGGACTGTTCGGCGACAGCGCCGGGCCAACCTTCTATAACGCGCTGCGTGAAGCCAACCTGGGCTGGAGCTGGGAAGAACTGACCCGCGCCTTCCCAAGCCCCTTCAGCCTGACGGTAGATGCGGCGGTGCAACAGCATCTGATGCTGGAAGGCGTGCCGAGCAACAAGATCGTCATGGGCGTGCCCTTCTATGGCCGGGCGTTCAAGGGCGTCAGCAGCAGCAACGGCGGCCAGTACAGCAGCCACAGCACGCCGGGGGAAGATCCGTTCCCAGGCACCGACTACTGGCTGGTGGGTTGCGAAGAATGTGTCCGCGACAAGGATCCGCGCATCGCCTCCTACCGCCAACTCGAGCAAATGCTATTGGGCAACTACGGCTATCAGCGCCTGTGGAACGACAAGACCAAAACGCCGTACCTGTATCACGCAGCCAATGGCCTGTTCGTTACCTATGATGACGTCGAAAGCTTCAAGTACAAGGCGAAGTACATCAAGCAGCAGCAACTGGGCGGCGTGATGTTCTGGCATCTGGGCCAGGATAACCGTAACGGTGACCTGCTGGCGTCGCTGGACCGCTATTTCAACGCGGCGGACTACGATGACAGTCAACTGGATATGGGCACCGGCCTGCGTTATACCGGCGTTGGCCCCGGTAATTTGCCAATCATGAGCGCCCCGGCCTACGTGGCCGGTACCACCTATAACCAGGGGGCGCTGGTGTCTTATCTTGGCTACGTCTGGCAGACCAAATGGGGCTTCATCACTTCCGTACCCGGCTCGGACAGCGCCTGGTTGAAAGTGGGCCGCGTGGCATAACGGCAGGTTGACGCATTAAAAAACCCCGGGGCCGATGGCAACGGGGTTTTTACTGCGCATCCCTTCGTGGTCAATTCCCTCAGTTGTTACACCAAGGGTAACCCCCATCACGTATCACCTCACGCCCCATCAGGCTAAAGACGTCGCTCTTGCGCGTCAGCCGTTCGTGCCACCAGCTAAATCCGGCGCCTTTGCTGGCCGGGTGCCAGGCCAGCCAAATCATTTCGTCACCTTTTTGCATATCGACCGGTACCGTCACCAGTTCACCACTCGCCAACTCTTTTTCTATCAGCGCCGGTGGCAGGAAGCCGTGACCAATGCCGCGCTTGAGGAGCGCCAGCTTGCTTTCGACGTCGCACACCACCAATTGGCGCTGCAGCGGCATGGTGCCGTGATTGCGCTTGGGCAACTCGTGGCTGCTGTCGGCTATCACCACCACGATATCGTTCAGCCGCTGGTTTTTGTCCACCGGTTTTTTCTGCGCCGCAAAGGGATGCGAAGGTGAAACGCACAACACAAAGTTCAACTTGCCGAGCATCAGCGTCTTGGCCTGCACGCTGTCCGGGATCTGGCCGATGGCGATAATCAAATCCGCCCGGTTGTTCTTTAAAGCATCCCAGGTGCCATTCAGCGCTTCACGCTGTACCGCAATGTTGGCATTCGGGCTGTGTTGGATATAGTCACGGATATCCTGGGTGATAGTTTCCAGTGGAAAGAAATTATCGACGACGATGCGAATATTATTATCGAGTTTTGGGATGTTTCTCACCCTGCTCTCAAGATCCTGCACCGCATTTAAAATCCAGCTGCCTTCCTGCAGCAAGAATTCCCCTTCATCTGTCAGGGTAATCATCGGGCCATTACGATGAAAAAGTTTCACGCAGAGTTTACTTTCAATATTGGATACCCGATAGGATATCGCCGAAGGCGTTTTATGCAATGCCTCCGCCGCCATTGAGAAAGAGCCGGTACTTTTTATGGTGCTGATTATTTTAATCGCATCCAGGGATAATCTAGTCATACAAATTCCTCTTTAAAATAAAATAAGAAAAAATTGACACTAAATTCCCAAGTGGTTGGCGCGTAAAAGTCGTTCAAGTCACACAAGAGTAAGTAAAACCACAAGCAATATACTCCATATCGGAGAACGCCATCTGAAAGACCATTCATCAATCCTTTAAATAAAATTCATCATGACGCCGTTTTTTTAGACAGCAGTATTTAAATAAATTCAACCAAGAAACGAAAGGCAATCATCATAATAATTTTAGTTAATAGCCTATAAAACATTCCATCCTGACGACCAAGACTAAGAGTAAAAATAAAACAAGCCGCCAAGAATGATGTTTTTAATTTCGTTAATAACCTCTCATTTCACCGGTGAAATAAATCCAACTTACAATACAACTTCAGTCAGGAGTGACTTATGAACAATACTTCCCGTACCCTCATGTCCCTGGGTCTGCTGAGCGCCGCATTGTTCGGCGTATCGCAACAGGCTGCCGCCCACGGCTATGTCGAAACACCGGCCAGTCGTTCTTACCAGTGCAAGCTGCAACTCAATACCCAGTGCGGCAGCGTGCAATACGAACCGCAAAGCGTTGAAGGGCTGAAAGGCTTCCCACAGGCCGGTCCGGCAGATGGGCATATCGCCAGCGCCGACAAATCCACCTTCTTCGAACTGGATCAGCAAACCCCGACCCGCTGGAATAAAATCAACCTGCACACCGGTGCCAACTCCTTCACCTGGACGCTCACGGCTCGCCATAGCACCACCAGCTGGCGTTATTTCATTACCAAACCGAACTGGGATGCCTCCCAGCCGCTGACCCGTGCGTCATTTGACCTGACGCCGTTCTGCCAACAGAACGACGGCGGCGCGATCCCTGCTGCGCAGGTCACCCACCACTGCAACATACCGGCAGACCGTAGTGGTTCGCACGTGATCCTCGCCGTGTGGGATGTGGCAGATACGGCCAATGCCTTCTATCAGGCAATTGACGTTAATTTGACTAAATAATAAGGAAGGGGAATACCGCAGGGTTCAGCCGGGTGCTGAACCCTTTTTTATTGCCTGTCTCCGCTATAAGCCTGGTTTTTCTGATCAACCCCCCGCTTTTTTAACACCGTCCGGCGGCCGCAAAGCCCTGGCCCGCCTGGTTTTTGTGGGGTTCCATCGTTCTTATCCATTGCAACAATCAGAAAAAGCGCATTTTAATCGGCAGGCTTCTGATGCAGTGTGTGCAGCCTACGATGGAAAACGTTCTCATTTCCCTACATTGACGTTTGGTCAAGGAGCTTATAAATGAATCAACTCGATGCACTCAAGCAGCTTACAACGGTTGTAGCCGACAGCGGCGATATCGAATCTATCCGCCAGTTCGAACCGCAAGACGCCACCACCAACCCTTCACTGATCCTGAAGGCCGCTGCACTGCCTCAGTATAAGCCACTGATCCTCGAAGCCCTGAGCTATGCCCGCCAGCAAGGCGGCAGCAAAGAAACCCAATTGATTAATGCCTGCGACAAACTGGCGGTCAACATCGGCGTCGAAATCCTGAAAAGCGTACCGGGCCGCATTTCCACCGAAGTGGATGCCCGCCTGTCCTTCGACCGCGGTATGTGCGTGGCCAAGGCGCGCAAGCTGATTGGCATGTATCAGGAACAGGGTATTGATAAGTCCCGCATTCTGATCAAGTTGGCTTCTACCTGGGAAGGCATCAAAGCCGCCGAGGAGCTTGAAAAAGAAGGCATCAATACCAACCTGACGCTGCTGTTCTCTTTCGCCCAGGCCCGCGCCTGTGCCGAAGCCGGCGTGTTCCTGATTTCACCCTTCGTTGGCCGTATCTATGACTGGTATCAGGCTAAACAGCCTGCGGCTGACTACGATGCCGAGCAGGATCCTGGCGTGAAATCAGTGCGCAACATTTATGAATACTACAAACAGCACCGTTATCAGACGGTGATCATGGGTGCCAGCTTCCGCAAGGTAGAGCAAATTCTGGCCCTGACCGGTTGCGATCGCCTGACCATCGCACCAAACCTGCTGGAACAGCTCAAGCAAAGCCAGCAGCCGGTCGAGCGTAAATTGACGCCATCCACCGAAGGTTTCCATCAGCCTGCCCCACTGGCGGAGGCTGAATTCCGTTGGCAGCACAATCAGGACGCCATGGCGGTTGAAAAACTGGCCGAAGGTATCCGCCTGTTCGCCGTTGACCAGCAGAAGCTGGAAGATATGCTGGCCGCCGAACTGTAATCACACTGGAGTAAAACATGTCCTCTCGTAAAGAGCTTGCCAACGCCATCCGCGCACTCAGCATGGACGCCGTACAAAAAGCAAATTCCGGCCACCCGGGTGCAC